>NZ_JALPRE010000001.1 GCF_023195925.1 Aquimarina acroporae
GCTATGTTGGTAGTTAAACCTAACTTTTTGAAGTGGAGTCCTAAAACAAATCCATAAAAAAAATGAAAATGCGAGCAATTTGCTCGCATTTTTTATATTATCAAATACTACTAAACCATTTTTGAAAGTAGGGGCCGAGAATAGGAACCGTTTTTTGCTCTTCTTTAAAAGCAGTAATTAATCCAAACCCCCAAAGCACAAAAATAAAAATGTAAAATGCAGAGGAAATAGGCCATGAATCAAAAAAAGTTACCATTGCTCCAATTACATAAAATGAAATATTGATACCCAGAGCTTGCCTAATATGAAAACTTGCAAATTGATTTTTATGCTCGTTATTCATAAAATAGGCTATGATAGTACCCACAATAGTAATGTAGGCTACTATAGCTGGAGTTTTTCCCTGTTTTGCATAATCTGATTGCATGTTGTAAAATGGTTTAAAAGTTGTTTATATAGTGATTATGATAACTTGAGATTATTTTATAATCATTTTGTTGTTTGATATAATTCCGTAAACAGAACCTTTAACAGGTTTGTTTGTAAAAGCACTATTCTTTGAGGTAGAAAGAATATGCTGTTGTTCAAAATTCATGTGGCCATCGGGATTAAATAAAGATAGATTGGCTAAGTTACCCGTGTCGATTTCGGTAGGTTTGATGCCAAAAATGGTTTTACCGTTGGTTAAGACGTGTATGGTTTTTTCTAAACCAATAGCATTTTGCAATACTCCAAATGCACTTTCTAATCCAATTGTACCATAACTGGCGTTATCAAATTCAACATTTTTCTGTTCAATATCCATGGGACAGTGATCTGAAGTAACCATGTCGATAGTTCCATCATGTATTCCTTCTAGTAATGCATTTACATCTTTTTGTGTTCTTAGCGGAGGTAATACTTTATATGCTGTATCAAAAGTTGCTAATTCTGAATCGGTTAGGGTTACATTGTGAACTGTAGTACTACAACTTACTTTTAGCCCTTTTTCTTTAGCTTCCCGTATAAGTTCAATCGATTTTGCCGTCGAAATCGTAGGAATGTGTAGTTTTCCTCCAGTATATTCAAGTAAAAATAAGTCTCTTGCTATTTGCAGCGTTTCAGCGATCGCAGGAATACCTTTTAGCCCTAGAAAAGTACTTTGTTCTTCCTCATTAACCATTCCTTTACCAGCAATTTTATTTTCCTGAGGGAAGGAGAGGACAAGTCCATCAAAATTCTGTGCATATAGCAATGCGATCTTTAGTAAATTAGGATTTTGGATCGCTTTTTTATAATCTCCAAAGGCAATTGCTCCAGCATTTTTCATATCGAACAGTTCTGCCATGTCTATACCTTCAGATTTGTTGGTCAATGCTCCTATTGGATAAACGTTCACTGCATGATTTTGAGATTTTGCCATAAGAAAACCTACAGAGGAGCTGGTATCTGTTACTGGTAATGTATTTGGTTGCAGGGCAACACCAGTAAAACCACTTTTAGCAGCTACATCTAAACCATGTGCTATAGTTTCTCGTTCTTCATAACCGGGCTCTCCAAAACTTACACTACTATCAAACCAACCTTGAGAAACATGCAAGTTTTCTAGTATAACTTCTTCAACATCGCTGTTTGAAGTAATATTAGATTCAATTTTTGTAATTGTACCGTTTTCTATAAGAATGTCAACGGTTTTACCATGATAAGGTGATGCAGGATCAATTATGGTAGCAGCCTTTAGTAAGAAGTTCATTTCAGATATTTTAATAATAATATTTCGGTTAGCAGAAATATCAGCGCAAAAATAACAAACCATTTCCAAAGTTCATTCACACTTGTCTCTTCTTTTATTTGACTCATAAGATCAGAAACAGATTCACTAACCTCATAATTATTGGTAGAAGAAAGATTATAATATTGCAAATTACTTTCAGAGCTATCATAGTTATAGCTTACATGTTGAATTACTTTGTTTTTATCTTGTAAACTATAAATTCCTGAAGTAGTAGGTACTTCATTTGTTGTAATTCGCACTTTGGTAGATAAGCTTTGTTGTAATGGGATAACACTTTCTTTTTCAGAGACAAGAGTTAATATACCATCTTGCCCCAATGATACGGGAACATCATAAGTGTTAACGCTTCCAATGGTGTAGGATATATCGGTTAATTGTAAACTTTGCTTCCCAATGTTGTACAAGACAGGTACGATAAGGGGAGAGTTTTTGAAATTTGAATTTTCATTGTTTAAAGCAGCTGTAAATGAATAGATACTTCCTGTTTTATATAGGAAAGGACTATTATCTTCATAAGAGAGTATAATGTTGGAAGCATTTGCCTCATATAAACTATTCACCTTTGGGTATTGGAAGTTACTCACTTGCTTGTCAAAAACACCTACAAACAGTGGGTGAGAAAAGTTTATGTTGGTGATTTTTTTCTCCTGATCAATTTTTGCGAGTAACACCTGAGAAGAAAAAGAGTTTATAAACTGCTGATAAGAATTTAGATTTCCTTCATTTGAAGGAATAAAACAAACGCTACCTCCTTGTTCTACAAAGGGCTTAATTGTATTGATAAGCGATATAGGAATTTCCTTAATTTCATTAAAAATAACAAGGTTTGCTGTCGCGATATCATTATAGTTTAGTGATTCTAAAGAATTACTTATAAGGGTAAATTCATCTGGTGTGAAAATGTTTTTTAAGAAACTATCGTTCGATTCATTAATGGCTACTACCTTTATTTTGTCAGGAGTGTTAATAGTGAAATATCTAGAGTTGTCGAAGGTAATACCAGGATCTTCGATGGTAACACGGCCATTGATTTTGGTGTTTTCCTGAATATGAAATTCAGTTGGTGCATTATCATTTTCTGGTATAGAGACTGCCGTTTTTGCAATAAGCTTATCATCGTTATATAATGCAACAGAGATATTTTGTGCATTGGTGTCTGTATTACTAAGTAGTACTTTTAACTTAAGCTCATTATCAGAGTTTTTATGTAAATATAGGCTGTCTATAGCAATGTTTTGCTTGCTAACGGGTTCCAGATGTACCAAATGTGTTTTGGTCTGGGTATCGGCAGGTATAGAAAAAGCATCCTTTTTCTGTTGAAAGTCAGAAACCATAATAACCCTTTTGATAGTTTCCGGATCATTCTTTAATAACTGTTTTGCTTTAAGATAAGCTGCGTTGTAGGGTATTTGTTTAGAAGAATACTCTAGTTGAAGCAAATCATTTTGAATATCTTTTTTTGAGATGTTAGTAAAGGTTTCAGTATTGGTAAAGAGGGAAAATGTTTCTTCTTCTGGAATGTCATTTAAAATTTCCTGTACAGCTCGTTTCAACAAAGGCCCTTTGGATCCTTTGGCCTGCATACTAAAAGAATTGTCTAAGTATATTACCGTTTCACTGCGTTTCCCCACAACATCCTCTTGAGCAGAATAAGGTTGGGCAAAAGCAATAATAATTGCGGCAAGAATTAATAATCGTGTAATTAAGGTAAGCCATTTTTTAAGTTGGGAACTTTTGCGAGTTTGTATAGTAACCGCTTTTAAAAATTCTACGTTTGTAAAATCAACCTTTTGGAAACGCCTTAATTGAAATAAATGCACCAGAATTGGAATGATTAAAGCAAAAAGAGCATAAAGGAATTCTGGGTGTTTAAACTGCATTCGTATTTAGAGTTTTTCAAATATACTATAAGATTTATGAATTCATATTTTGCTTTAACGAATTTTAATATTCATCATAAAAAAAGCGGAAGTATAACTTCCGCTTCAACTTATTATTTATTGTTTTCTTAGAAAATATAATATCCTACAGAAATCTGGAATGCAGAGTTTTTAGCTTCTACATCATCTATAACGTCTGTTAAACCAAAGTTGTAACGAATCTGTCCGAAAAATCCGCCAAATTCAACTCCAGCACCAACAGCACCACTTAAATCAAAGCTTTCAGGTTCACCAACTTCGAAATTGTCGTTTACTACAAATCCAAACTGTGGTCCAGCTTCAACACTAGCAATACCAGCAAACTTAAGTTTGAATAAAACAGGAAGATTCAAATAGTCGATGTCTGTATCTTCAATTCCCTGTGCAGAGTAAATAAGCTCAGGTTGAATAGCAATAGTTTCCATTAAACTAATTTGAGCTACAGCTCCGATGTGATAACCAGTTCTTCCATCTAGGTTATCATTTACATCATCACCATTAAGTGTTGCAAAGTTCACACCACCTTTGAAACCAAATTTAATGTCTTGAGCATTAGAGGTAAGCGTGAATCCGATTACGGCAATCGCTAATAAAAATAGCTTTTTCATAATTGTAAATTTAAGGTTTGTTTAATCCAAATATAGGGACAAATACCTTAACAAAAGGTTAAACTAATAAAAAGTTACTGTATTTTCGGTACTTTACACTCTTGTAAAATGTGTTTTTGACCAGACTTTGCAGAAGGGTATAATGTTGTATATTCGCTGAAATCTTAAAAAATAATAAGATTACTTTGCAACACGAATTTACCATACAAGTATCTCCAGAAATTGCGGCTAACGATTCGCAATTAAAGAAAACTATTGCCAAGCGAAATGCGATTGAGGTTGATCAAATAACTCACCTTCAAATTTTAAAAAAATCTATAGACGCCAGGCAAAGAGCTATAAAAATTAACTTAAAAGTTAAGGTTTATGTGCAAGAACCTTTTGTTGAATCTCCTATTGAATTACCTGTATATCCTAACGTAACAAATGCCCCAGAGGTTGTGATCATTGGTGCAGGACCGGCAGGTTTGTTTGCAGCATTACGCTGTATAGAGTTAGGATGTAAACCTATTATTCTGGAGCGTGGAAAAGACGTGCGAGCAAGAAGAAGGGATTTAAAAGCTATAAATAGAGATCATGTTGTTGATCCTGATTCTAATTATTGTTTTGGTGAAGGAGGTGCAGGTACCTATAGTGATGGAAAATTATATACTCGATCTAAAAAAAGAGGAGATGTACGACGAATTCTTGAGCTTTTGGTAGGTTTTGGTGCTACAGATCAAATTTTGGTAGAAGCTCATCCCCATATTGGAACGAATAAATTACCCGGCATTATAGCCTCAATTCGAGAAAAAATCATAGAACATGGGGGAGAAGTACATTTTAACACTCGTGTAGTTGATTTTGGAATAAAAAATTCCCAAATCAATGAGGTGATTTTGGATAATGGGAGTTCTATTGCTGCCAAAAGAGTGATACTGGCAACAGGGCATTCTGCAAGGGACATTTTTGAACTATTGTATCGTAAAAGCATCAGTATTGAAGCAAAACCCTTTGCTTTAGGGGTAAGGGTTGAACATTCGCAACAATTAATAGATCAAATACAATATTCTTGTAAAAGTAGAGGACCATATCTACCTCCATCTCCTTATAGTATTGTAAAACAAGTGAACGGTAGAGGCATGTATTCATTTTGTATGTGCCCGGGAGGTGTTATAGCTCCATGTGCTACTAGTCCGGGAGAAGTAGTTACCAATGGTTGGTCGCCTTCTAAACGAGATCAACCTACGGCTAATAGCGGTATTGTGGTAGAATTGAAAATAGAAGACTTTAAAGATTTTTCATCATATGGACCACTAGCCGGAATGTATTTTCAAAAAAGTATAGAACAAAAAGCATGGCATGTTGCAGGAGAAACGCAACGAGTGCCTGCACAACGATTGGTAGATTTAGTACAAGGGAATGTTTCTATAGATCTTCCCGAAACTTCCTATAAACCAGGGCTAACAGCCACCGATATGGGAACGGTATTCCCAAAGTTTATTCATGACATTCTCAAAAACGGGTTTCAAGCTTTTGATAAGAGTATGAGGGGATATCTAACGAATGAGGCAGTAGCTCATGCCCCAGAATCCCGAACTTCATCACCTGTTAGAATACCAAGGGATAGAAAAACTTTAGAACATCCTCAAATTAAAGGATTATATCCTTGTGGAGAAGGAGCAGGGTATGCCGGAGGTATTATTTCTGCGGCAATAGATGGTGAAAAATGTGCAGAGGCCTGTGCAGTAGTAAGCCAATAAAAACTTAACCTCTTTTAATACTAAAATGGAAGGTAGTCTGGATTTTTTCTTCAGAGGTCACACCAATAGTACCTCCAAGTTTCTCCACAATCTTTTTAACGGTAGATAGACCAATACCATTTCCTTTGTTACCACTTCTATCTGCTATACCCGCGGTTGTGAATAGGTCGAATATAGTTTCAATCTTATCGTTTGGAATTCCCATGCCGTTATCGGTAATTCTAAAATAGTAGTATTTATCGTCTTGAGACGTTTCTATCGAAATAATGATTTGGTCTTTATCATTATATTTAATACTATTTCCGATTAAATTGAAGAAGATTTGCTTTAATGCAGATTTATTACATTGAATTAAAGGATTGTTCTCTGGAAATGTAATATTGAAATCTGGTTTAATACTTAATAAATCAACGATTTCCTGTAGCAATACATTTAATTCGAATTCTTCTGGTTTATTTTTAAGTAAATTTTCACTTTCATAATGATCCAGTACATCATTAATGTAGCTACTCATAGAAAAAGAGGATGTTTTGATATATTCAAAATATTCCATACTCTCTTTGTCTAGTTTTTTACCAAGCAAAAGTTTTAAAAGATCAGTAGTCGTTATAATATTGGCAAGAGGCATTTTTAAATCATGAGAAATAACCCTTGCAAACTCTCTTAATGACTCATTCCTCTTTTTTAATTTTTGTTGAACCTTTTCTAGGTCATTATTCTTTTTATTGAGTTCAAAAAGAATAGTGACTTGTTTAGCCAGGGAGTTAAGAGATTCCAACTGCTTTTGAGATAATTCTCTAGGTTCACAATCCATCACGCATAAAGTTCCTAGGGCAAATCCATTTTTGTCTACCAGAGGAATCCCTGCATAAAAAATGACAGGTTTATCTTCTAATCGAATGACATCTTTATTAAATCGTTCATCTTTTCTAGTATCTTTTACGATAAGAGGTTGTTCTGGATTAAGTATCGCATGAGAGCAAAGAGAGTTGTTACGTGGTGTCTCACAAATTTCCACTCCGTTTTTAGATTTAAACCATTGGCGATCTCTATCAACCAAAGAAATCAGTGCTACTTCAGTATCGCAAATAAAATTAGCTAGTGCTGTAATCTCATCAAATTCTTTCTCGGTTTCAGTATCGAGAATATCTAATGCTCTTAGGGCCTCTAATCTAAAGTTTTCATTTATGGGTAAAGCAGGTGATATCATTCTTATTGTTGAATTGATTTGCGTGCGAACAATTCTTAATAAAATTAACAAAAATTAACCAATTATGATACTATTATTTGGCTTATATGCTAATTTTTGTGTATTAACAGTAATGCTTAAGGTATAAACCCTTATAAATAAGTGATAACGCTATTTTATCTTATAATATTATTAACGTTATCACTTATTGAGGTTAAATTTTAAACTAACTTAGAATGATAGCTTTTATTAAAAACTTAGTTAGTTTTTGATAGCCAAATCTGGCGAATTGTCAAGATTTTGATCCTCTAAAGATCTCATAAAAGCAATAATATCTTGCAGTTCCTGATCGGTTAAATTTAAATGGTCAGGAGGCAATGTTTGATATTCCTGTTCGATACCAATTCCAGATCCACCTCCGCGATTATAAAAATCGACAACTTCTTCAAGAGTAGTATAAACTCCATTATGCATATAGGGTGCTGTTTTGCTTGCATTTCTTACTGTAGACGTTTTGAAAAAGTGTTTTCGTTCTGGGGTATTATAAACATAATATCTGCCTAAATCTGGACTAATTTTAGCATTAATGGTATCATTTTTATCAGGAACACCAATTAATTCGATTTCAGACTCTTTATAATCTGGAGGAACTGTACCATTAAACAGCGGAGCAAAATGACAGGTTGCACATTTTGCTTTTCCATTAAACAGATTAAAACCATTGATTTCACTTTGAGATAAAGAGTTTTCAAGATCGTTTATATTTCGATCAAATTTTGAAGAAAAAGGGTTTAGATTTCTCACATACGATGCAATGGCATTTCTAATGTGAGCATTACCGATGTCTTTGGTATTAAAAACTTCTTCAAATTGTTTGGTATATACACTGTCTTGGGAGACTACCTTTTTTAGTGTCTCTAAATCGGTATGAAATTCGTTTTCATTCTTTACTACAGAAACTATTTGTCCTTCCAAGCTTCCTGCTCTTTTATCATAAAAGAATGCTTTTTGTAATCCTGCATAGAATAGAGTAGGAGTATTACGAGTGACACCTGCTCCAATTTTAAGGCCATCGGTAAACGCCTTATCGGGGTGATGACAGGTAGCACAACTCATTTTCTTATTCGAAGAAAGATTTGCATCATAAAACAGTTTTTCACCGAGGTCTATTTTTTCAGGGGTTATTTTTCCGGAATTTCTATCTGAAAAATAAGCTAGATTAAATGTTTGGTCAGAGAATAAGGATGTAGCATTATTTTTTATGGCTAATTCAAAAGGAAAACTAACATTCCAGTTGCTTACAGTTTGGTTCCATAGACCTAATTGTTTGTGAGTATGGTTTTTTATAAAATCATACCGATCAAACGTGTTAAAATCTCCTGATAAATCTGCTATGGTAGCTTCTATTTCGTTATTCCATTGTTCGAATAACTTAGGGTCTTTAAATTCACTTTTGTAGATAGCAAGAGATTGTTTAAGACTGTTGTAGACGATTCTTGATTCTTCAAGAGAGTTTTCCAGCATTGGAGAATCAAAACCTGTAATACCGGTTAATGCAACTCTTATAAAAGCTTTTCTAAATATCCACAAGAAGTGATATGGTTTTAAATGGCTGAAATTGGTGTTACTTTTTACCAATATGAGTCTGTTTAGCATTAGGTCTGCATGTTTTTTAACTATGGCAGCATCCATTTTGTCGGCATAGATTTCTTCTTCTAATACTTGATATCCACTTGGGTTTTTAATTTTTATATCAGTAAAATCTTCTTCTTCAATTTTTAAAATATTTGGCTGATTTAAAAAACCATAATTTTCGACATCAATAGAGGAGAGGACTGGCTCGATTTTCTTAAAATACTTTCTGGATTGTAGGTAAAAGTCCTTTGCTCGCTCGGTATTTTTAGAAATACTGTCCAGATAATTAATCGCCAATAATATATCAGTGTTGAATTGCTCTTTCATTTGTACGGTATATGGCAACTCTGCATTTACTACTGCTTTTTCACCTTTATTCCTTGAACAAGATGAAATAGATAAAACACCAAAGAGGCTTATTATAAAATAAGCCCCTTTGGTATATCTTGATAGATGATTATTGATCATATATTATCTCTCTAATCCTCTTACTACATATAACATACTTCCTTCCTTACGGCTATTTGCCAAGTCAGGGTTTGCTGTAGGGTCTGTAAATGGAGTTCCATCTTCTCTTTCCCACCCGTGGTTTTGAGTGATAAGTAAGAAAGTTTCATCAACTCCGATGGTTTCAGAAATATCGATCATTCCAGTGATTTCCCAGGTTCTATCTGCTGGTCCGTAACCTAATGAAGCAGCTTTTAACTGATCACACTCTAGTACAGTTTTTAATGCCCCAGTATTTAGATCATATTGATATAATCTTGCATAGTGGTTGGCAGCTGGCTTAGAAATTCCGTTAGGATCTTCCTGAATGTATGCGTAGTTTTCTGTCACTAAGATGTTATCTGGGCTATGGAAAGCTTCAGCTTTTCCTCCTTCAACATCTCCGTCAAGTACGCAAACAATTTTACCAGGTCCAGATGGGTTTCTAGGGTTTAAAATCACTTTGTAGATTCTTCCTGCTAAAGTACCTTTTCCGATTAAACCATCTTTTTCTCTTCCCGTAACTGCAAAGTATAGTTCTTGCATGTTCTTTCTAGAACCTCTTCTCCAGTCTAAATCTTCTAATCTAGAGAATCCCATTACTCCTTTTTCTTTTGCTTCCGCATCAAGTAAATCGATATCTCTTTCTTTTAGTTCTACGAACTCCATGTCATAGGCTACACCTTCTTTCATGTCTACCTCATAAGTTACATCTGGTGAAGTAACTTTAAGACCGTATAATTTTCCGTTTTCTAAGTCTCCATGTCTTCCAACATACATTCCTAGTTGCCCTGAAGGAATTTCATTATTACTATTGTCATCACCAATAAATACTACAGTTTTACCAGGATAAGCACGCATATGAAGCGCTACAGCATTTTCTGTAGACCATTGCCCCATTGCGGGTAACATTCTAGGTGCAGAAGCCTCTGATGCATCTCTGTAAGGATCGGTTGCAAAAACTCCTTTTGAGTTTCCTCCCCATTCTCCACCAGAAAGGTAAAGAGGACCAAAACCATGTTCTTTAGGAGTGATCATAGAACCAGAACATTGCGCTGTATTTGCTGTTGCTACCGCATTAAGAATATGTTCTCCTTCTACAGGCTTGAAAGTTTTGTCTAAAGTGATTCTTGCTACAGAATAATCTGCTTCGATATTGTTAATTAAAGAGAATGTACCATTCTTATTACGTAGTAATCCGGCACCATCTGCCATAGAACCATAAGTAAAGTTAGGTATATACGTATCCTCTGAAGAAAGGATATTATAAATTTCGACATCAGAAAATTCTGGAGTCTTTTCTAATAAAACAGGAGAAATAGAGTGGTTTTTGAATTCAATGTCTCCTGTAGGAGGTTTAGGGTTACCTGTAAAGTCATCAACATCACAGGATGCAACAACAAACGCTGATGCAAGAGCAGCAATTATAAACTGATTTTTCATGGTTGTGTGAGTTTTTTTTGTTTTCACAAATTTAGTTCAAGGTGCACCTGAACAACTTTACCACCATGTTTAATGTTTATTAAAGAAATATCATCCCAATGTTTAGAATGTAAAGGAATCATTACTCTTTAGAATGAGTCTAAACATAATACAATACTTATTGGCTTTTGAAGCCTGATTTTGTTGAACTTAGTTATTTTGATCCTAGTAAAGAGAAACTTTTACCCTTTACAAACCGAAAATCTAAATTCGCTACCTATGCCAATTTCGGAGTCAATATGAATATCTCCCTCCATAGAAGTGATTAACTTTTTTACCGTAGCTAAGCCTATACCACTGCCTATATTACCTTCACGGTCTTCTTTACCTAAAGTAGTAAATAGATCAAAAATCTTTGATTTATCATTTTCAGAGATTCCGTTTCCATTATCTTTTACAGAAAAGATATAATGACTACCGGTTTCCTGAAAGCTAATAGTTATTTCTATAAAGTCCTTTGAATTGTACTTTACAGCATTGGTAACCAAATTGAGAAACACCTGTTCTAGAGCAATTTTGTTGACTCTAATGATTTTTGAGGTCTCAGGATATTGAAAATTCACCTCAGAACCAGCTGTACTTAGTTCTTTTATATTTTCAAAGAAGGATTTTAAATCAATTTCCTCTTTGCCTTTGTCTATAGTTCGATCACTTTTATAAAATTGTAAAAGGCCATCAATATAATCACGTAGAGATAATGACGATGTTCTCAAGTAATTTAAATACTGTTCAGACTCTTGGTTTAAATTACCTTTATTCTCTTCTTTCAGGAGTTCGGTCAACATTACGATGTTTGATAGAGGAGATTTTAAATCATGAGACACTACGCTTGCGAACTTTCTCAGATTTTCATTGCGTTCTTGTAAACGCGTGTGAAATTTTTTGAGTTGAATATTATTATATTTTTGCTCATATAGATTCATCACTTGCTTCGAAAGATCTATCATAGCACTAATTTGCCCATCATCTAATTTTCTGGGTTTATTGTCATAAATACATAAGGTTCCAAGTTTAAATCCGTCATTATTTTCCAGAGGAACTCCAGCATAGAAAATTGCACCATGTTCTTCTACCAAAGGGTTGTCATGAAACCTTTCATCTTTACGGGAATCTTCTACAATCATAATCGGCTCTTCGGAATTTATAGCATGGCCACAAAAAGAAATTTCTCTGGGGGATTCGTTAAAAGGAATACCATGGTGAGATTTTAAGAAATTACGGTCGTTATCTAACAATGTAATTAATGCTATAGGAACATTACAGATATAACTTATTAATCTGGTAATGCTATCGAAACTTTCCTCAGGCAAAGTATCTAAAAGGCCATATTTTTCAACAGCTTTTTGCCTTTGAAATTCATTTGTCGGAATTTTAGGGGCTATCATCTTGTATTCCTTATTTAATTCAAAAATAAATGATCTACAAATGCAATCATTATGCCAATCATAAGTTTATCTTATTAAATGAATTGATATTCTTATGATAACGTAAAATTAGACGATAAATTAAAGACTTGCTAACATTATATCTACTTAAAGAATAGTGAATTAATAAATTTTTATGATTTTTTGGACCTATTTTTAGTCCGTACCTAGAATTTTTCGAATACGCCTAAGCCAAAAAGGGCATAATCGTATTTTACGGGATCTATGGGGTCTAAAATTCTCAAGTTGTTATCAAGTTCAGCTAGGGCCTTACCATCATTTTGTTTTCTTTTTAGTAATCCTAATTTTCTGGCCACGTTTCCAGAGTGTACATCCAGGGGACAGGAGAGTTTGGACGGAGAAATACTGTTCCAAATCCCAAGATCTACACCAGCTTTTTTATTACGTACCATCCATCTTAGAAACATGTTAATTCTTTTAGCGGCAGAGTTTTTAAGAGGATCACTTACATGTTTTTGAGTTCTTGCAGGGTGTGGAAGAGAAAAGAATTCTTTTTTAAATTCGTGAATAGCATGTTGCAAATTCTCTTTATCTGCATAACGTGTATAAAAAGCTTCCATATCCCCATAATTTTGATACAAATTACGTAGTGCTATAATAAAATAAGATAGATCATTATGATTAAACGTTCTATGAACAAAGCCATTCAGTTTTTCTATATCTTCCTCGGTATGATTCATTACAAAATCATAAGGAGTATTACCCAATAGATTCATAAGTTTATGGGCATTGGTGAGAATACTCTTTCTATTTCCCCATGAAATTGTTGCGGTAAGGAACCCCGAAATCTCTATATCTTCTTTTGTTGAGTATAAATGAGGAATTTGTATTGGATCGGTTTCTATAAACTTTGGTTGTTCATAAAAAGCCGCTTTTTCGTCTAGAAAATCTTTAAGCTCAGCTTTGGCTATTTTTTTCACGTATCTTTTTCCTGGTTAATTATATTACCATCTACCATAACTAATTTACGATCTGCCATATCTGCAAGCTCCTTATTGTGGGTTACAATAACAAATGTTTGTCCAAATTCATCTCTAAGCTTAAAAAATAATTTATGAAGATTCTCGGCAGCTTCACTATCCAAATTACCCGATGGTTCATCTGCAAAAATAATTTTTGGGTCATTAATTAAAGCTCTGGCTACAGCTACTCGTTGTTGTTCTCCTCCAGAGAGTTCACTTGGTTTGTGATCATAACGATGAGACAAACCTAAAAAGTCCAAAAGCTCTTTCGCTCTTTTTTCTGCTTTTGCCTTTGATGTTTTTTTAATTAGCGCCGGAATACATACATTTTCTACTGCAGTAAATTCTGGTAATAATTGATGAAATTGAAAAATAAAGCCTAATTGCTCGTTTCTAAAGATAGACAGACCTTTATCTCTTTTATTTTTTCTTAAAAATTTTCGTATGCCAAAAAACAAAACCGGAATCAAAAGTAAAATTCTAACCACTGTTTTAACATAATCGTCTATGATATCCGGAGAAATAAACCATGAAATAGGTAGGAAAATTACATAAACCAAAAGAGAAAAATAAAGTAAATTTGAATTTGTTTTAGATTTTTGATTTTCGTTTTCTTCTGTCTGAAGCTCAAAAATATCTGTTTCATTAATGATCAAAGAGGAACCTTCTTGTATATCCGGTTTGTCTAGAGTACCCAGGATTTGTAAAAGTGTAGTTTTACCAGCTCCAGAAGCACCAACAATAGAAACAATTTCACCTTTTTTTATATGAAGATTAACACCTTTTAGGACATGTAAATCTCCATAATTTTTATGAATGTTATTTGCTTTAATCATGTATTATTTACTTACAAGCAGTGAAAGTAATCAATATCCTATCAATCGCCAAGATTATCCCTTGGAAGAACGTTTTAAATTATTCACATCTAAGAAATAAACGATTCGTAAAGACAACGTATGCTGTATGGGCTGATTAAAAAGATTGTCTAAACTGTCTGTATAATTTAGCGTTGAGAATTCATCTTCATTAAAGATCTGATTGCGATAGAGTAGAGTCGCTTCACTACCTGGAGCAAACCTCCAGTTAAAGCTTAAGTCAAGATTCCAGATATTAAAGTTTCTATTCGGATCATTTTCTGAAGTATCATAATCTATCTGACTTCTGGTACCATCTTCATTAAGAACAAAGAAGGTATCTTCAGAATAGTCTGCCGTACTCCAAAAGTTTCTAAACCTCAAATTTATGGCCTTGTAAGGGTCAAAATTATAACTCGCATTTATAGAATTCTCTATGGTGGTAATATCCCTTTGTCCCAAAAAGACATCATTATCATCATTATCAATATACCCAAATGTCTTTTCTCTAAAAGAATAGTCGGTGCTCCAGATAACCAAAAGTTTATCAGAGAATCGGTATCTAGGAGAGATATTTATACCATAATTTTGTTGAGGATCTGCAAACCAGTTTCTATAGAAGGCCCTTAGGTCTAAGGCAAATTTCTTTCTAAAATCAGATGAAATCCACATATTTCCTCCCAGATTTTCGCTGTAAGTCACGAATCTTCCATCTACTCTTGGTTCAAAATAATTATCGGTATCAGAATTATAACTAGAGAAACCTCCAAAGGCAAAGCGCTCTCGCGTTACAAAAAACCAATCTGCACCTATCGTATTTTGTGTTTGTACACTAGGGTCATAGAGCCTTCTGTGCCGGGCAAAAACATTGATTCTATAATTATTGAATATTCCTTTGGGTTCAAAAATTTGATAGGACATATTCACTCTGAAATTGTTGAAGTTATTTCTGAAATTAACACCTAAATCATTTACGTCATAGGTTTTATTGGCTAAATCGTAACCAAATCCGTATCGTATCTTACCTTTTATCCTGTCAAAGTCAATTTCAGTAGCAAATCCAGCAACGTTATCGTCTGGTAAATTTAACTGACTTACAATAGTTCTACCTGTAAATCTGTAGGAGTTGGCTTTATTTGCCAGGTTCCATACTAAACCTGTAGCATTTGCATCTCTAAAATCACTACCACTTCGTATTACGCTGGTGTTTATTAATGAGACCGAAGAGTTTTTGTTAAACTGTTGATCAAGTACAAAAATATTGTAATTGGTTATAGGCTCTACAGTTTCTTTTCTAACCGTACCATTTATAGTGTCTGTAATAGCAACCTCTGTTTTTTCGGTAATCGCATTAAATACTCCTATACCCAAATTTCCTTTGGTTCTACCAGAGATTTTTAAAGCATTGAGCAAATTTACTTTTGAGGGGTTATCTTCGGCAACCTCATTCTCTTCAAGATCATCATCAGATATAGAAGTAGAAGGTCCGTTCCCAACTCTTCTAGAGAAAAAGATATCACCTTTATTAAAGAGCTCGGTACCTTCTGTAAAAAACTGTCTGTTTTCGCCAAAAGTTTGTTCAAAAGGCCCTAAATTAAGTCGTACTTCATCAAAAGCTGCCTGTCCAAAATCTGGAATTAACGTAGCATCCAAAGTAAAACTGTCACTTAATCCATATTTCACATCCATACCTGCACTAAAATCGGTTTCAGTATTGCCGTCTTCTGTAGCAACTAAACCTTGTAAAAATGGGAAAAAAGTAAGTCTAACCGGAGGGTTAATGTTCTTAACCCCTCTCACCAAACCATTGTATTGGGTTTGTTGGCCAATTTCTCTATTTATGAAGTTCCAGGTGTGTGTTTGGTTACGTTTTTGCAATCTTCGGTAAAAATTAATGCTCCAATCCTGTACTTCGATTTCTGGAAACCGTAGCGCATTATATGGGATTTTAAACTCTGCATACCAACCTTTATCATCATAGGAAACCTTGGCATCGAAAACCACATTATAGCTGAAGTCTTCGTTAAACTGATCTGCTCTGGCATCTCCAATTGTTCCTGCACTTGTGATAAAAAAACGAGTTTCATTAATGCCATCATTATAGGTATTTATGGCAATACTAAAGAAATCTGCCTGTACAAACACATTATCTCTCTGGCTAAATTGTCTAAGAATTTCATCAGGCTTATCATCATATAAGTAGGCCGCAAAATAAACAGCTTTATTATCATAAGCCATTTTTACTTCAGACTTTAAATTTTCGGGAACTTCACCTTCATTACCTGGTTGCCACATGTTGAAGTCACCATAGGCAGGTAAGTTTTGCCAGACATCGTCATCTAGAATACCATCAATTTTTGGAGGGGTAGCAATTCTTTCAGCCGTAATTTCTTTTTTATCCTGGGAAAAAGAAACTACTGCAAAACATAAAAATAGCACACTTAATTTGGAGCGTAGTGTTGTATCCATAGATTGTAATAAATTCCTTACTTTTTTCTAATTCCTTACAAAACTAGGATTGTAGAAAGATTCCCGGTACTAATGAAAAGTTAAAAAGTGACAAAAGTGTTTGGTATACCTTTATTTTAGTTGAACTAAAAATTACTTTTAACAAAATTATAGGAAAATGAACGATAAAGTTGCAGTGTTGGCAGGTGGTTGTTTCTGGTGTACTGAAGCAGTTTTTCAACGCATAGAAGGGGTGAAAGATGTAATTTCTGGGTATACTGGTGGAAATATCAAAAATCCGGCATATAGAGAGATAACTACAGGAAGAACAGGTCATGCTGAAGCCATAAAGATTGTTTTTGATGATAATATTACAAGCTATAAAGAACTATTAGAAATATTTTTTGCTACTCATGATCCAACTACCTTAAATAGACAAGGTGCAGATAGGGGTACTCAATATCGAAGTGCAGTGTTTTATATCGATGAAGATCAAAAAATGGTAGCAGAAGAATTGATCTCAACATTGAATGATCAGAACATTTTTGAAGCTCCAATCGTAACTGAAATTACCGAGTTAGGTGCATTTTATAATGCAGAAGATTATCATCAAAATTATTATAACCAAAATAGTGAACAGGGCTATTGTCAATTTGTAATTAATCCAAAACTTAATAAATTATATACTACCTTTAAGAGCAAATTAAAAAAAGACATTTAGAATTACCATGCCATATAAGAATTTTGAAGAATATAACATAAGTGTTACCGAAGAAGTAAAAGATAAGTTTAAATCTATTATTGGAGATTTAGGAGAGGATCTTGAAAGAGATGGAATCTTAAAAACACCAGAACGTGCTGCCAAAGCGATGTTGTTTCTTACCCAGGGATATCATCAAAACCCCGAAGAAATACTTAGAAGTGCTATGTTCAAAGAGGATTATGATGATATGGTAATAGTAAAAGATATTGAGTTGTATTCGCTTTGTGAACATCATATGCTTCCATTTTTTGGAAAAGCGCATATTGCTTATATTCCAAATGGTCATATTGTTGGTTTGAGTAAGTTACCAAGGATTGTTGATGTTTTTGCAAGACGCCTACAGGTACAGGAAAGACTTACTCATGATATCTTAGAATGTATAAATGATACATTAAAACCCAAAGGTGTAGCAGTGGTTATTGAAGCTTCTCATATGTGCATGATGATGAGAGGGGTACAAAAACAAAATTCTACTACTACAACTTCTGGTTTTAGGGGGCAGTTTGAAAAAATTGAAACCCGAACAGAATTTTTACGTCTTATTTCGGCCGATTTGGCATAATTTATTTTGGAATACTATTTGCTTTATTTCAATAGAGATTTAACCTAAATAACAAATATGGCAAAAGAAAAATACAAAAAACTTGCACTAAGCTTACTTTTTGATGCACTGGGAATGGTGACCTTTATTATACCTATGATAGGTGAATTTGGTGATGTAGTATGGGCCCCTCTGGCGGGATTCCTTATGACCAAGATGTATCAAGGAAATGTAGGAAAAGCAGCAGGAGTTTTTACTTTTATTGAAGAAGCACTACCTGGATTTGACGTAATACCAACATTCACCATTATGTGGTTATACACTTATGTGTTTAAAAAGGAAAAAACCGAAGATACCGAGGACTTTATTGAAGTAGATGCTTCCTAATCTTTAAAAAATCGGGCAAACCCCATTCGGGATAACATTTTCTTTTCGAAGTTCCAGAAAAACTTGAATTGACCAAAAAGCCATCCTACAATTAAAAGGAGTACTTGATACACCGGGAAAATTAGTAGAATTCTAATGGGCCAATAGATCCAACCATTTGTAGTTTCTTGTTGAAGCCCAATAAATGAGAGTATCGGGTCAGAAACCCTTGCCGCGGTAGATCCTGTAACGGCAAAAGCAATAAAAATAGCTATGAGTTCCCATCTATAGGTAACTTCCCATCTTGATTCGAGAATGTTAAATAGTTTTAGTGTAATAAACAATAGGGCAGTGGTACAGAAAATTGTAATAGCTGACAATAGTCCCAGGTATGCAGTTTCATCTGGTGATACACCAAACCCTTTGAGAAGTGATTTACTAATCAAATATCCTGAGAAAGCTAAACTTAATAATCCCAGAGTTGGGAACAATAATTGCCAATTTGCCTGTATTTCCCAGCGATTTTTAAATTTTTGCATGGTGCAAAAATAAATAAAATATAAAGAAGTTAGTACCTACGTCCCCTGCTAAATGAAAAATTTTGTTGGTATCGTTGCTGAAAGTATAGAAAGTAATGATATAGCAAGTAATTCACCTCATAACCATAATGAATATGAGGTTCATAGTTTATTTGTTGGATATACAAATCGGGTCTAAAACGTTGCGGTTGTAAAACTCTTTGATTGTATTCCACAACAAACTGTTGATTTCTAACCTCGAGAAACTGTTCTCCAAAGTATCCTCTGGGCCTTTGTGTTACCAACCACTGATTGAAACCTGGTTCTATAATAATAATTTCGTATTCCAGACTATCATTTGCAATTCTAAGGGTGTCAGACACTTCATCTTTTACGTTGTCTTTGTATGAGATGTAGTTATTTACATTACCGTCTTTATTTGTAGCGCAACTTAATACAAATGAACTGATGATAACTATGTATAGCAATTTCTTAATGTATTCCATATGAGTAAAATACAAAAAAGCCGAAGAATTTTCTTCGGCTTTAACCATTATTTATGATCTTTTCGTTTGCTTATTTTCCGAACAGTCCACCAAGAAGTCCACCAAGTCCTCCTTTTTTGCTTCCGCTGCCACTCAACAACATTCCTGCTACGTCATCAAGGATGCTGCCATCACCATCTGCATCTAAAAAAGATTCAATTAGAGATTGTTCTTTCGAACCTCTTTGAGCACCAGACATACTGCCTAGAAGACCAGATAAGCCATTAGCATCGCTAACGTTGCCTTGAGAAGCTTGTTTTCCTAGAACTCCCATAAGGATAGGGGCAGCAACCTTTAAAATTTCTGCTACCGACCCTGCATCTATTCCAGATTTTTGGCTAAGTGCATTTTCAACAGCAGGTTGCTTACTTCCAAGGATGTGCCCTAGAATTCCAGCACCATCATCGGTTACGCTTTGATCTACGCCACCATCAAATAGACCTCCTAAGTTATCCAAAATACCACCTGTATGTTTTCCAGAAAGAGCGCCTAACAACCCTGAAGCACCTTCAGGTGTAGAAGCATTACGCTGCATAGCACCCATTAAAACTGGCATTGCCATACTTAACAAGTCGCCTGTTTTATTTGCAGGCTGCCCTGTTTGAGAACTAACTCCGTTTATGATTTGTCTACCCATTGGGCTATTTAAAAGATCTAAAATTCCTGACATAGTTGTATTATTTAATTTTACGTATTTAAATTTACGCCTTTTAACTTTATGATCTATAATTTGTATATATTTTATTTTCTGTAAAAACAGATGAAATACAGTTTTTGGCGATTAAAAACAAAAGCATCGTTTTCATATCGAAAACGATGCTTTTATATGATAAAAAGTATATCTTATTTTAAAATAGAAATAATTTGTTCAGCTAGTTCCTGACCAATTCTATCTTGAGCTTCACCCGTTGCTGCTCCAATATGAGGAGTAAGAGATATTTTATTATTCATTAATACTTTTATAGCTGGACTAGGTTCATTTTCAAATACATCTAATCCGGCAAAAGCAAGTTTTTCATTTTCAAGAGCTTCTACCAAAGCTACTTCGTCTACCACACCACCACGTGCAGCGTTTATAACTCCAGCTCTGTCTTTCATTTGGGCAATTTCAGCCTTTCCAATAACATATTCTTTTTGTGCTGGTACGTGAAGCGTAAAGAAGTCTGCATTCTTAAGAACTTCTTCCTTAGTTACAGTCTTAATTTTAAAATTAAGTGACTGTCCATCATAAAATTCTAAAGGAATGTCTACCTCTTCAATGAAAGGATCATAGGCAATAACTTTCATACCAACTCCTATTGCAATTTTTGCAGTAGCTTGGCCAATTCTTCCTATTCCTATTACTCCAAGTGTTTTTCCTCTTAATTCTATACCGCCTCCATATGCTTTTTTGAGGTTTTTGAATTTACTATCACCTTCTAAAGGCATATTGCGGTTAGAATCATGTAAAAAACGTACGCTTCCATATAAATGTGCAAATACAAGCTCAGCCACAGATCCTGAAGACGCAGCAGGTGTATTAATTACATGTAAACCTTTTTCTCTTGCATATTCTACGTCAATATTATCCATTCCAACACCACCACGACCAATAATCTTTAGTGAAGAGCAATTGTCAATAATATCTGTTCTAACTTTTGTGGCACTTCTAACTAATAATACATTAATTTCATTCTCATTGATATAATTTACCAATTGATCTTGAGCAACCGTAGTAGTTAATACCTCGAATCCCTCTTTTTCTAGAGCATCGATACCACTCTGAGATACTCCATCGTTTGCTAATACTTTCATTTTTAATTTTTAAGTTTTAATGTTAAGAGCAAATTTGCATTTCACTTAACTATTAATGTTGGTTATGCTTTTCTCTCAAGGTCGCCCATAATATCGACCAATGCAGCAACGCTTTCTATGGTCATTGCGTTATACATGCTCGCTCTGTATCCACCTACACTTCGGTGTCCATTAACTCCATTTATTCCAGCTTCTTTCCACATCGCATCAAACGTTTCTTTAAGGTCCTCATTGGCTAATGTAAAGGTAGCGTTCATCATAGAACGATCCTCTTTTGCAGCAAAACCATTAAATAAAGGATTTACGTCAATTTCTGAATAAATTAGTTTTGCTTTTTTCTCATTTAATTCTTCAATAGCAGCAATTCCTCCTTTGCTTTTCAACCACCTTAGCGTAAGCATTGAGGTATATACAGCAAATACCGGAGGAGTGTTAAACATACTGGCTTTACCAATATGAACTTGATAATCTAGCATCGAAGGAATTTGTCTTTTTACCTTGCCTAAGACATCTTCTTTTATCACTACCAGAGTAGTACCTGCTGGTCCCATATTTTTTTGAGCTCCTGCATAGATCAAAGAGAATTTTGAAAAATCAAGTTGTCTTGAGAATATATCACTACTCATATCACATACCAATGGTACGTTAGTAGTTGGGAATTCATGTATCTGAGTACCAAAAATTGTATTGTTACTTGTACAATGAATATAATCTAAATCTTCTGGAACAGCATATCCTTTAGGGATGTAATTATAATTTTCATTTTTAGAAGAGGCTACTTCTACCACTTCTCCAAATAATTTGGCTTCTTTTATTGCTTTGGCACTCCAGCTTCCTGTATCGATATAACCAGCTTTGTTTTGTAATAAATTATAAGCTGTCATAAGGAATTGAGTACTAGCTCCTCCTTGCAGAAATAGAGCTTTATACCCTTTGCCTTCCAGTCCCAATAATTCTAGAGCGAGACTTCGGGCTTCTTCCATGATATCGACAAAATCTTTACTACGATGTGAAATTTCAATTATAGAAAGACCAGAGTTATTATAATCTAAAATAGCTTCAGAAGCTTCTTTAAATACTTCTTGTGGTAAAATGCAGGGTCCAGCGCTAAAATTGTGCTTTTTCATCGTAAATTTTGTTATTATTAATTATTCCAGTTTCTGTCTTGTTTTTTATCTTCATTCGATTAAGAAAAAAACACCACAAAGGTGCTAATTATCTTATACAAATGCATTATTAAAATGATAAATTATTTAATTAATTTTTGTCAAAAATTCAATAATATCTATCCCATCTGCATAATCTGAAAGCTCTGGTCTTTGAGTTGATCCGAAATCCACAGAATTTTCTATACTACCATTTGATACTACACATTGTATTTTTTCTTTATCAGCTTCCAATTTTTTTGTTAATTCTGAATGAGAATCATAGGTTTCGTAGAAGAGGGTAGCAATTGGAGAACCATAACTTGTATCCTCCTTTAGCATTAGGAAACCATTTTCTAGTAACTTATAATTACTCATTAGGTAGACAGCTTTATTGTAATCATAATTGTTGGCATATTTGGCACCTTTTATAATATCGTTGTATGCATACATTGATTTAAAAAACAAATCAAAATCATATCCCTTAGGTACAAAAATCTTAGATACATTTCTGCATCCCAGACCGAAATATCTAAATATATCTTCTCCAAGGGCATGCAACTGCTCTTTGGTTTCATTACCGGTAAGAACAGCTATCGAATTGCGATTTTTGCGTATTATATGAGGAACATTTCCAAAATAGTATTCAAAGTATCGAGCAGTGTTATTGCTTCCTGTGGCAATAACAGCATCAAAATTTGTAAGCTTGTCTTTTGAAAAGGAAATATAGTTTTTAAAATTTGCTTCAACCATTTCAAGATAAGAAACTAAAAAGGGGAGTAGTTGGTTATCGTTTGAAGACTGTTTTACTATTATTTTATGCCCAGAAATAAGAACTGAAAGAAAATCATGGAAACCCACTAATGGTATATTCCCAGCCATTATTACTCCAATGGTTTTTGTATTGGTATCGGTAATAGTATATTGTTGTAACCAATTGTTAAGTCTTGAAGTAGTAAGAGCTTCTGCCCACTGAGTTACCGAAAAAAGAACATTTTCTTTTGTGAACCAACCATTATGATGCTCAGCAGATTCTATTTTTTGAATCATTTTTTCAAAAAAAAGATCATTGTGTAAAACAGTATTAACTTTCTCATAACCAGTTGGTTTAAATTGGTTAAGAAACTTTCCGAGTTCTTCAAAAGCTTTTATTCGATTATTTAATACCATTTCTTATTTGTTTATCACTAGTTTACGAGTTATTTTTGTGTTGCAAATTTAGAATAAAAAAGAGCTATGGCAATTATAATAACGGATGAATGTATAAACTGTGGTGCTTGTGAGCCAGAATGCCCGAATACTGCAATTTATGAGGGGGCAGATGATTGGAGATATGCAGATGGAACAGATTTAGAAGGAGATGTTGTGCTACCTGGAGGTAAAGAAGTAAATGCTGAAGAGGCTCAAGAACCTGTTAGCGATGAGATCTATTATATCGTGCCCGATAAATGTACAGAGTGTAAAGGTTTTCATGAAGAACCTCAATGCGCTGCAGTATGTCCAGTAGATTGTTGCGTGCCGGACGAGGATGTTGTAGAGACCGAAGAGTTTTTATTACAAAAGCAAGCATTTATGCATAAAGAATAAGTATCGTATCGTACTTAGTATATTAAAAAACCTGTCGTTGTACAGGTTTTTTTTATGGGCGTTATTTTAATTTTAGTATTTTCGCGAAGACTTACAACCCAAATCAAAACTGAAAATTATGAAAAAACTAGTCTTTTTTGTTTTATTAATCATGTGCATAACTACTTCTTATGGTCAATACCGATGGGAAGTTTCTGCAGGACCAACGTTCTCTACATTAAATTTGGATGATGCTGAAACTAGTAGCGGGACGGGATTTTATGTAAATGCTGGTTATGGATATCTAATGGGAGTTAGAGCAAGGACCAGTATAGTGTTTTCATTAGAGCTTTTACAAAGAACTAGTGAAATAGAAAATGTTGGAGATGCAAAAACACTTCAGGTAGGACTTAACCCAAAGTTTAGATATTTGTTTGGAGCAGGTAAAGATAGATTCCGAGCATTTGTTAATGTTGGACCATCGTTTAGAGTGAATACCAATTTTGAAGTAGGTGATGTAGAATTAGAGGATGATGCTTATGAAAAACTCGTTATTGGTGGTGTATATGGTGCAGGTTTTTCTCAGATGATAGGCGAGATGTTCGATATTATGGCAGAGGTAGGAGTGATGAACGATTTCGTAGACAATATTACCGATACCAATAGTAAATTTTTTGATATCTATGCTCGTGTTGGTGTTCGTTTTAGAATTTATGACGCAAGAAGATAAGCTTTTTTATTAAAATATAGTATACAATCCCGCCATATGGCGGGATTTTTATTGCTATTTAATTTTTTGTAAATTAGTTACTTAGGAAATAAATAAATTAAAATGTCTAGTTGGGGATATATTGCGATAATTGTGCTTTTGGTGTATTTTGCCATAAGCATAGCTCTATATTATCTTCAAGAATATTTTATTTTCAAACCTGAAAAATTAGACAAAGATTTTGAATTTCACTATAAGAATCAGGAAGTTGAAGAGTATAATCTAGAAACTAGAGATGGAGCGATTCTAAATGGTCTTCATTTTAAAGTGAAAAATCCTAAAGGAGTTGTACTTTACCTTAAAGGGAATTCTAAGAGTATAAAGGGGTGGGGGAAATTTGCGGTAGATTTTACAAGACATAATTATGATGTAGTTATGATGGATTATCGCGGATTTGGAAAGAGTACAGGAAGAAGGTCTTTTAAAGCCATTAAACGAGATTTACAGTTTGTTTATAATAAAATTAAGGATAAGGTAGATGAGAAATACATTATTCTATATGGGCGTTCTATGGGATCTGGTTTTGCTGCGAAACTAGCGTCTATCAACAGTCCGAAAATGTTGATTCTGGATGCTCCTTATTACAGTTTAAACAAAGTAGCTGCCAAGTTTATTCCCTTTATGCCCGTTTCTTTAATTATGCGATATCCTATTCCTACCTATAAATGGTTAAAATATGTGAACTGTCCAATTCATATAATACACGGTACCCATGATAAACTGATTCCTTTTAAATCTAGCGTTAAGTTATCTAAAGTTAGACCTAAACTCACCAGGCTCTATACTGTAATAGGGGGAGGGCACAAGAATCTGAATAATTTTGAATCGTACCATCGTATGCTGGGAGAAATCATTAATTCAAGACTTAAAAAAATTAACCTTTCTAATACTAGTATTGGAGTTATGCATTCATCAAAAAAGGTAAATGCGTAGAATTAAAAAAATACTTCTTTTCTGTGGTGTATTATATCTGATAGTTTTTTTTGCGCTCTATTTTTTTCAGGAAAAAATCTTGTTTCATCCAGAAAAACTCCCGCAAAATTTTACTTTTCAGTTTGATCATAGATTTACAGAGTTTTTTTTAGATACCAAAGATGGTGCTCGTTTAAATGGTTTGCACTTTAAGGCAGAAACTACTAAAGGTGTTATCCTATATTTTCATGGTAATAGTGGTAGCTTGAGAAGGTGGGGAGAGTTAACAACCTTTTTTGTAGATAAGGGATATGATGTAGTGGTAATGGATTATAGGGGGTATGGGAAAAGTACTGGAGATATTAGTGAATCTAGATTGTATAGTGATGCACAATTATTTTATGAGTATGTATTAGAAAGGTATCCCGAAAATCAAATTTTAATATACGGGAGATCATTAGGAACTGGTATTGCTACAAAAATAGCATCAGAAAATGAACCTAAAGCCTTGGTTCTAGAAACGCCATATAATAGCATGACAACCTTAGCTCAGGAAAAAGTACCTTTTATACCAGTTGGGTTATTGCTTAAGTACAAAATACCTTCAAACGAATTTATCCAAAATGTTAAATGCCCAGTAACCATTTTTCATGGTACCGATGATACAGTAGTACCTATTGAGTCTGGCAAAAAGCTTTTTGAATACATTTCTGGTCCTAACAAGCAAATGATAATAATTCCCGGAGGTTCACATAATAACCTGGTTAACTTTAAACAGTACCGGGAATCTATAGATAAGGTACTTTACCTATAAAACTTATTACTAGCTAAAATTTAGTACTATGAAAATATAAGATAAGTATCTAGAAATCTTTTAGAGCATCTCTATACTCTCTCAAGTCTGCTACATTCGTTTTGTTATTCACACTTCTGGTAAGAGAAACCAAATATTTTAAACTCTCAACAGGATCAGAATTTGAAGTATTGTCTGCAGTTGCTTCTTCATCTTCTTCTACAGGCTCATCATCTGGAATAGGAATAAGAAAAGAATCGTTTTCCTCTATATGCTCATAAGTATAACGTAATACTTTTACCACTAAAGGAATTTGTTCTTCTAATGCAAATTCTCTAAGACTTTTAAGATCGTCTATCAAAGTGTCTTTATTAATTCCGTTCTTATCAAGGTCGGTAACAATTTTGTCTACTAATTTGATGGCCTTTTTATTTTCCAAGGATATTGAATTATAATAATGGTTAACTAAATAATTATTGCAAATTTAAATTTTTCCTGAACTTTTAAGTACTCTGAAACCTTTATTTATTTAAAAGAGGATATTATTTTTCAGTTTACGATAATTTAACAATTCGGCCTATTTTTATTAAATATTTGATAATCAATGATTTATACTGAATTACCTGAATGAATACTAGTATTCCAGCTAAAGTTTGAGGTAAAACCGTAACCGTATATGCCTCAAACCTCTTTATCTTTGAAAAGTATTCCAATTACAATTTTTCCCTTACTTTTTTTGTTTTCCCCAACACTTACCTCCTTAATCCTAAGGAGGTAAGTTCTTCTATAGGGGTAAGTGTTATTAAAAAAGCTTCACAGTTTGGTTTTCATTTTCTGGTGTAATGGTAATCAGAAGCTTACGAAAACCAAGTGCATTAACCTTATACACTTTGGTTCCGGTTGTCCAGGTTTCTTTGCGAGTTGACTGAGGCATCATAGGGAAACCATAACCAAAACTGCCCCCATCAGGTTTTGGTCCCACTACGAAAAATTGATTGCGTGATAACGAATTATTTTTGATTTTAAACTTAATATACCTTACCGAATCCTGATTCGATAGAGTTTTGGATTGGGCTAAGCTTTTCTTAGAGTCGCCCTTCAAAATTTTAGGAGTATTCACTACCCTAATTTTAGCATTTGTATCTAATTTTGAGTCTAATTCATTTTTTACATTCAAAATAGCTTTTCCACGATTCCAAATATTTACATTTGCATTGAGCGATTCTAATTTTGAAGCATCTACAGTTCCAGTTTCGGCGTTTACATTTAGAGTTTTTACTTTTCCTTCTGCTATTATTTTTCCTATCAAAGCAGTCAACTGCAGTTTTTCGTTATCTATGTTTACTATTTTTACGGTATTATTAGTGCCTTGCTCTACCATTGTTAGATTTGGAGCACCAATAATAATTTTAGGTCTTTTAGAGGGTTGTATCCACTCTATTTGCTCTAATTTAAGGACACCATCAACCACTTCTTTATCGACTAAATCAAAAATATTGGTATCTGTCGTAATGATAATCTCTTCTTTTATTGATGTATCGATACTAATATCTGCATATAAATTTATTTTGATCGTTTGTAAATTTCCTACAGTATACGATCTTGTTTCTATGATCCCGTTTCCTTTTATTTGTGCTTTGCTGGTTAAACTTACTAGTATAAGCAATAGTGATATGTAACGCATAATTTTGTTTTTTTTAGTAATTGTATTAGTGTTTAAATGAGTTTTAGCAGTGTACTTTTAAATTTTAGAAAAGTCAGTTTTTGAGTAAGAATGTAATCTAGTCCAAACCTTCCTGAACCCAAGACTAAGTTGTAAATGGAAAGCCATAAAAACCCCATAGCAGGAAGCATTCCCCACATGCCATCTCCCCATTTTTGGAAAAAAATGGCTACCAACATGGTACACATAATGAAGAATGATGCTATTCTCGTTTTAAGACCAAGAGCAAGGAATACACCTCCAATGGCTTCACTAGCTGCCCCCATCCAGGCAAAAAACACAGGGAACATTGCGAATATCCCGCCATATTCTGCTATATCTTGCGGGAACCAATCTACTACTTCAAATAGAGATAAATCGGGAGAGCCTTCTGGACTCCATGGTACACCAAATTTGCTTCCTCCAAAGTTTACCGCTAAGAAGTAGCCACATAGTATTCTTGGGATGGCAAATAGAAGATCTGTATACCAGTATTTGGTAGTAACGGGTGTCATAATTTTTTTCAGTACATTTTTCATCTGTTCTAAGATTTTGATTGTTCAACAGGTCAAATGTCTGAATGATTATGAGCTTCTGCGCCTCATAACAAAATAAGACGGCTCAAATTATGATTTGAGCCGTCTTATTTTTTAATAAAAAAACAGTAAAGAGCTATATATCAATGGCTAAAAGCGCTATAGTCTCATCTGAGGTAAATGTTACTTTTCCGTCAGAAACTTTAGTCTTAACTCCAGAATAAGCATCGATAAGAGTGCTTCCATCAGGAAAAATAGTATTAATTTCTAATGTTTTTTCTCCTTTTGGTAAATCTAACCCTATCACTACAGCATCAGAAAAACCGTTTTTATTATAAGTTCTTGAAAAGGTATATGGAGATTTAGAAATTATTTTATGTTTACCGGCACCTATTGAAGCGTGTTCTTTTCTAAACTGACCTAATTTTTGCCAGTGTTTCAATAGTTTTTTTGTTTCTTCTTTTTCTAAATCGTGCCAGTTCATTACTGAACGTAAAGTCGCATCTCCTTCTGTGCCTTCAATAATAAGAGATCGAGCAGTTTCGTCGCCGTAATAAATTTGTGAAATACCTGGAGTAAGTAATAACTTAGTGGCAGACTCAAAGGTTTTGCTTCTATCTTTATCAAAAGGGTCTCCGTCATCATGAGAACTTATATAGTTCATTACACCTTTACCAATTAAATTGGTATTTAAAATATCACTATACTTTTTGAATAACTTTTCGTACTCCGGTTGCTTTGCATCGTATTTAAACTGAAAATTGATCATATTATCAAAACCATGCGCAAAGTAATCTACTTTTCTATCTCCAAAATCATAGTATCTTTTTCCATCTATTCCATATCCGTATAATTCACCTAGTACGTAGAAATCGTTATCATCCAATACTTGGTCAGGGTGTTTAGATTTCCATTCGGCAAATGCAATTTTAGCTTGTTCTGCCAGTACTTTCCAAACATCTTCTTCGACATGTTTTACGGTATCGACTCTATATCCATCAATTCCTAGTTCTCTTACATAATCGGTTAACCATTTTATTATATAATTTTTTGGAGATCTTTTTAATCCGGTTTTGGTAAAGAAAATGTCTATTTCTGCTAATTCAATTTCTAATCGACCTTCAGATTTCCATTTATCGATAAGTACTTTTGGTAGTTCTACTTCCTCATCACTTTCGGTTTTAATATCTGGTAAATTCTCTACCAAAGTACAGCTTACTGCGCTTTCATAATCTTTGTAGGTACATTGCGGCGATGTTCTTACCCAATTATCTGGCCATACAGGATCTTGTTCTGTTACGGGACCAGTATGATTAATAACAACGTCCATTAAGATTCGAATTCCATTTTTGTGGGCAACAGAAACTAGGTTTTTTAAATCTTCGTAAGTTCCAAAATTTGGATCGATATTGGTCCAATCTTTGGCCCAATACCCATGAAAGGCGTAAGTGTTACCCGTTCCTTCATCTACACTACCATGTACCTGTTCTACAACGGGGTTAAACCAGAGTGCATTAATTCCTAAATCTTTGAAATATCCATCTTCAATTTTTTGAATAATCCCTTTTATATCGCCACCTTCAAAACCTCTTAAAGTTCCAGTTTCTTTGGTTCTGTCAAGTAAGTTATCATTTTCTGTATCTGCATTGTTAAACCTGTCTGTAAGTAAAAAATATACATTGGCTCCTTCCCAAATAAATGGTTTTTCTTTATTGACTACAACAGAAGATACACTTTTCTTTTGTTCTTGAGATTCGGTTGTTTTTTCTTTTTTTGAAGTGTTATTGCAAGAAGCACTTAAAAACAACAATAAAAAAGTACTTATTCTATAAAAATTCTTCATAGGTTTCTAGTGGTTTAAAGGGCTAATCTATGAAAACTCTCACAAAAACGTGAAGAATACAAATTGCGAAATTCATAAAAATTACATTTCCGTAGTATTCAGCGCTACATATTGTGATGGTGATGTATTTGTAAACTTTTTAAAAACCCTATTAAATGTAGCCTTACTATTAAAACCACATTCGTAAGCTATGCCCAGTAGCGATAGTTTTTTTTGTTTTCCTTCCCTAAGCATTTTTTGTACTTCATGAACCCTGTACTCATTAATAAAGTCGTTGAAGTTTTTATTGAATCCAGAATTAATAGTTTCAGATAATTCAGGAACAGACATTTTAAGCATTTTCGCAAGTTGAGTTAGATTTAGGTCGGGATCTAAAAAAGGTCTATGTTCCTGTATATAATGTTCTATTTTGGTTTTGCTATCTGCTAGGGTAGCATTTGTTTCCTTTTCAGAATTTGATTGGGTGGTTTTTTTGGAAGTGATATTGAAATCAAGATTGTTAAGTGTATTGGTGTTGGTAAAATATCCTTTTATTCCAATATATATGATTGCAAGCGCAGAGAAAAACTGGTACCACCAACGCTGTGTCCAATGTAAATCAATAATTAAATTCCCTATGGTACTTTCAAAAATACTATATAAAAACAAAAAGGAATAAATAAACAGAAAATTACGCATCCAATTTAGTTCAAGGGCATAAGTGTTAGAGAAAAACTCTTGAATTCGTTTTTTGTATGCATAAAATATCTGAAGCGTAAAAGCGAGATATAATAGCATTTGTATATTTTCAATGATCCCTACAAGCGGCTGAATATATTTTTCGTCTAGATTTATCTTTAAATACCCATTTTGAGTTTGATCAAACCCCGGTTGCTGGGCATCATAGATGAATATGGATATTTTATAAATTACAAAAACCAGTACTGGTACAAAATGAAAAAAGTCTTTTTTTCTGAATTTAAAATTGGGCGTGGTAATAGATTTTACATAAAAATATAACAATGGTCCAACGGCTAGACTTAATGCAATTAACCAATAATTAATTTTGGTATTTCTATAGGTATCGTACCATTCCATGAAGCCAATAGTATAGGTAGTTCTATGATAACCAGTAATAAATATTAACAATGCCAGAATAAGAGCGGGGATATATTTTTTCTTGAAGTACCTCAATACCAATAAGGTGGCAAACACAAATGCTTGTAGCACCAGAATAAGAAGCGGTGTGCTATACAAATTAAAAGAAGGAAATTCAAAAGCAAATACTGGATGCATTCTGCTAATTTAAAAAATTGAAAAAATAGTTTTTGTTTTTTTTTCAAAGAAAATACTGTTCCTTTGAAATCTTAAATAGCACAAATGAGTAAAGTAAAAGCTTGGATTTCTGCTGCACGACTTCGCACATTACCTTTATCAGTATCTGGCATTATTGTGGGATCAGCATTGGGTTTTAAACAATTATTGATTGAAAACTCAGATAATCAAATAGTGGCAGATTTCTATCAGACTTCGATTTTTTGGTTAGCCATTGCGACTACATTAGGCTTGCAAATACTTTCGAATTTTGCCAACGATTATGGAGATGGAGTAAAAGGTACAGATAATGCAGATAGAGTGGGGCCACAACGAGCACTACAGAGTGGTACAATTAGTAAAAATCAAATGTTTATTGGTATTGTGATTACATCTTTGATTACTTTAATTTTTGCGATAGCATTAATTTATGTTTCTTTTGGAAGGGAGAATTTTTTGTATTCAGCTTTTTTCTTTGTGCTAGGAGTAATAGCTATTGTTGCAGCCATAAAATATACTGTAGGGCAATCTGCATATGGATATAAGGGATTAGGAGATGTATTTGTTTTTGTATTTTTTGGTTTGGTGAGCGTTGTTGGGTGCTATTTCCTTTTTACTAAGCATCTAAATGGTTTGATCTTTTTACCTGGAATAACTATTGGCCTTTTGAGCACTGCAGTGCTGAATTTAAATAATATGAGAGATCATAAAAATGATGAAAATGTAGGTAAAAACACACTTGTAGTGAAGTTAGGCATTGATAAAGCAAAACGATATCATCTTACCATTATAATTGTAGCAATGCTAGCTATGATTATTTTTCTTACGGTTACCTATGAAAAACCAATTCAAGCATTGTTTCTTATTGCATTTATTCCTTTACTCATACATTTTAAGACAGTTTATAAAAATAGGGAAGCAGAGCTCTTAGATCCAGAACTAAAAAAAGTAGCATTAACAACTTTTTTGCTATCAATTTTGTTTAGTATCGGTCAGATTTTATAATTTCAGCACACAAATCATTAATACCCTCACAAATGAAAATTACCTTTTATGGTCAGAACTCGCTTTTGATTGAAACCAAAAACATCAATATTCTTGTAGATCCTTTTATTTCAGGAAATCCTCTGGCAAAAGATATTATAGATATAAGCTCAATAAAGGCAGACTATATTTTATTGACTCATGCACATCAAGATCATGTATTGGATGCTGAATCTATAGCGAAACAAAATCATGCTACTATTGTTTCTAATTATGAAATAGCGATGTACTACCAAAAAAAAGGTATCGAAGTGCATCCTATGAATCATGGAGGAAGCTGGAACTTTCCTTTCGGAAAGGTGAAATATGTGAATGCAATACATACTAGTAGCTTTGCCGATGGTACTTATGGAGGGCAACCTGGTGGTTTTGTAATAGAAGGGGAAACTAAAAGTATTTATATAGCAGGTGACACAGCCCTTACAATGGATATGAAATTAATCCCTTTGACCACTAAATTGGACCTGGCAATTCTACCAATAGGAGATAATTTTACCATGGGGATTGATGATGCTGTAATAGCTAGTGATTTTGTTGAATGTAATCAAGTGCTGGGAGTTCATTATGATACCTTTGGATTCATAGAAATAGACCATAACGAGGCAAAACAGAAATTTTCTGCAAAGGATAAAGATTTAATATTATTGGATATAGGAAAGAGCATAGAATTGTAATGAAAGCTACTTATCATAAACATATTCTTGATTTTAAAAGACCAAGTGGTACTTCTAGAGGTATCCTTAAGCAAAAAGAAACCTGGTTTATTGTAATCGATGATAGCGAAAAGAAAGGAATTGGTGAATGCGGAATTCTTAGAGGGCTTAGTATCGATGACCGACCAGATTATGAGGAAAAGCTAAAATGGACCTGCGAACATATCGAACTTGGAGTTGAAAAATTGTTACCTGAATTAAAAGAATTCCCAAGTATACAATTCGGAGTAGAAATGGCATTTAGATCTTTGGAAAGTGAAACACCTTTTCATTTGTTTCCTTCAGATTTTACTGGAGGAGCGGATAGTATTGAGATCAATGGTCTTATTTGGATGGGAGAAAAACAGTTTATGCTTGACCAAATTAAAACTAAGATTGATCAGGGTTTTAATTGTATAAAAATGAAGATTGGTGCGATTGATTTTGATGAAGAGCTAGAATTGCTGTCTTTCATACGATCGAAATTTTCTGCAGAAGAGATAGAATTAAGAGTAGATGCAAACGGGGCATTCTCATCTAAGGAAGCATTAGAAAAGTTAAAAAGGCTTTCAAAATTTGGTTTGCACAGTATAGAACAACCGATACGACAAGGTCAATTTAAGCAAATGGCAGAATTATGTTTGAGAACTCCTTTGCCAATTGCACTAGATGAAGAGCTTATAGGGGTATTTGATGTAACAGATAAGAGAAAATTGCTACAAACAATACAACCACAATATATAATTCTAAAACCGAGTTTAATAGGTGGTTTTAAAGGTACTCATGAGTGGATTACTATTGCAGAGTCTTTAGATATCCCTTGGTGGATCACTAGTGCCCTTGAAAGTAATATAGGTTTGAATGCAATAGCGCAGTATACCTATACACTCAATAATAAAATGCCACAAGGGTTGGGAACCGGAGGATTATTTACCAATAATATAGAGTGCCCATTAGAAGTTAAAAAAGGTACTTTAGTGGTAAACAAACAAAAAGAATGGAACTTAACATATCTAGATTAAATAATTACAGTTTATGTATATAAAACAAGGATTAGAAGGTAAATTAGGAATGTGGAAGTATATCCCATTACCGTTAGGGTTTATAGGATTTATGGTGGCGAATTATGTGCTCGCACAAATGATGAATATTGATAGTAAAGAAGCTATAGATCAACAAATTCAAATGATAGGAAAAAAAGGAGTATTTCTTTTATCAATGGCTCCATTTGTAGTGTTTCTAGGAGGATTGTTTTTTTGGGTAAAAGTAGTACACCAACAATCAATTCGATCTTTAACAACCTCAAGAAAAAAAATTGATTGGAAAAGAGTGTTCTTTGTGTTCTCATTAATGGCAGGATTTATAATTCTATCTACAGGGTTGGATTATTATCTAAGCCCAGAGGATTATATATTCAATTTTGAACCGGTATCCTTTTTTATTCTTTTAGCTATGGCTGTTGTTCTAATACCTATTCAAATAGGGTTTGAAGAATATATGTTTAGAGGATATATGATGCAAGGGCTTGGTTTAGCCACCAAAACAAGATGGATTCCACTAGTAGTCACTTCAGTTATTTTTGGTGTTATGCATGCTGCCAATCCAGAGGTTGATACTCTAGGACCGATTATTATGGTGTATTATATTGGTACTGGTTTGTTTTTGGGAATTATGACGCTAATGGATGAGGGTATGGAACTAGCTTTAGGTTTTCATGCTGCCAATAATTTAATAACTGTATTGTTGGTAACGGCAAACTGGACAGCTTTACAAACCGATTCTATACTTATTGATACCTCAGACCCTGGTGCAGGGTTTCAGGTACTAATTCCGGTTTTGATTATTTTTCCTTTGTTTCTCTTTATTTTATCTAAAAAATATAAATGGACCAACTGGAAAGAAAAACTCTTTGGAAGAGTAGATACTCAAACTGATATCGAAGAGATAACAAAAGAATAATAGACTCTTTACATGTAGATAACCTAAGAGGATGTAAGAAAATTGAAATTTGGATATGGAAACAAGGAATACATTTTCTACCCCCGAAATACATCAAGGTTTCTCTATTAACAAGCAATCTCCAGATAATGAGGAGTTAAAACGTATTGCGTATACTTTTATAAAAGAAGGAGAAGTATATGAGCAAGAGGCTGGTAGTTTTTTAATAGATTGGTTAAACGATAAAGATCATATTGTTGTCCAAACTTCTGGTTCAACAGGAAAACCAAAGAAAATTAAGGTTTTTAAGCGGCATATGATCAATAGTGCCAAAGCCACGGGTAGGTTCTTTAAAATAGAAGAAGGTACTACAGCCCTTTTATGTTTGCCTGCAAATTATATTGCCGGTAAAATGATGCTAGTAAGGGCTATGGTCTTGGGTTGGAAGATAGATTTGGTACCTCCCAGAACAAATCCCTTAGATACTGTATATAAACAATACGATTTTTGTGCAATGGTTCCTCTACAACTAGATAACTCCTTAAATCGGTTGCATCTTATTAAAAAACTAATAGTTGGTGGTGGTCCGGTATCTGAAAACTTAAAAGAGTTGGTTCAAGGGGTAAAGACAAAGATTTTTGAAACCTATGGGATGACTGAAACCGTATCCCACATTGCAGCAAGAAGAGTAAATCCGAAGAAAAAAGAAAAAAAAGATGCTGGTCTTTTTAAGGCATTACCTAATATCACTCTGAGTTTAGATGAACGTAATTGTCTGGTAATAAAAGCTCCAGAGCTAAACGAAAAGGTAATAGTTACCAATGATGTAGCCGAATTGAAAACCTATAAAAAATTCGCTTGGAAAGGACGCATTGATAATGTTATCAATAGCGGTGGGGTAAAGTTGTATCCAGAAGAAATAGAAACCAAGCTGCAGCTTTTAATAGGGCACCGTTTTTTTGTGAGTAGTATTCCAGACGATGTATTAGGTGATAAAGTGGTATTAGTAATTGAGACCGATTATGATGAAATCGTATATCTACGCTTAAAAGAAGCCATAAATGATCTTAAAACGATTTCAAAATACGAAATTCCTAAAGAAATATACTTTCTTCCACAGTTTATAGAAACCGAAAATGGCAAGGTGCAAAGATCAAAAACGTTGGAGTTAGTTTCTGCTAAACAATAAATCATAGTTTATTTTTTGTTCTAACTTGAGGGTTATAGTAAGAATTCTACATAGTAGTTTTGAGACTACTTAATTTTGTGATACTTTTAATTCACCAATAAACTCACACAAATACACTACCTCACTTATGAAGAAATTATTCATTCTATTCGTATTCTTTCATTTTGCTAGTCAAGCTCAAATACTGCCTCAGCGTCAACGTGCAGTAGCTATAGATATGATGTTAAAAGATCGATTTGATCATCTATTACCGCAGTTAATGGATAGAACAGGTATCGATATGTGGGTGATTATTTCGAGAGAATATAATGAAGATCCGGTACTTAGGACTATGCTACCATCTACATGGCATAACGCGCGAAGAAGAACTATTTTAGTGTTTTATAGAAATAAGACTGACAATAAAATGGAAAAACTTGCGGTTGCAAGATATAATGTTGGAAAAAATATAGATTCGGCATGGGATAAAGAAAAACAACCTGACCAATGGAAGGCCTTGGTAGATATTATTGCCGAAAGGAATCCAGAAAAGATAGGAATTAATTATTCGCCCAATTTTGGTATTGCAGATGGAATTGTAAGAACCGATTATAAAGAGTTTATGCAATCTTTACCAGAAGCTTTTCATCCTAAAGTTGTTTCTGCTGAAAAACTTGCTATTGCTTGGATAGAGACCCGTACAGAGCAGGAGATGGAAATTTATAAAGAATTGGTTAAAATAACTCATGATATTATAGCCGAAGCTTTCAGTATGTCTGTTATTAAACCCGGAGAAACAACAACAGATGATGTAGTGTGGTGGTTACGTCAAAAGGCTACAGATTTAGGACTGAAAACCTGGTTTCATCCTACCGTAGATATTCAGCGTAGTGGGGAAGCATTGCAAAGTCATATTGTATCGTTTTCTGATCGACCAAAAGATAAAATCATTCAACCAGGAGATCTAATTCATTGCGATTTTGGAATTACCTATTTGCGATTAAATACAGATTGCCAGCAACACGCATACATTCTTAAAAATGGAGAAACTGCACCACCAGATTTTCTGGAACAGGCATTCGCCGATGGAAACAAGGTACAGGATATTTTAACGGGTAATTTTGAAACAGGAAAGACAGGTAATGAAATATTACTTAAATCTTTGTCAGATGGAAGAAACCAAGGATTAGAACCATCTATTTATACACATCCTCTGGGATTTTATGGGCATTCTTCTGGGCCAACTATCGGAATGTGGGATTCGCAAGAAGGAGTTCCTGGTACAGGAGATTATCCGCTATATGAAAATACAGTATATGCAATAGAATTAAATACCACTGTAAATCTACCGCAATGGAAGAAAAATATTAGAATTATGCTTGAAGAGGCAGGTTTTTGGGGTAAAGACGGTTTCAGGTATGTAAATGAACGACAAACAGAACTGATTACCATTCCGAAAAGATAAAGTCACCAATTTTGAATGATGACTTTATCTTCTAAAGTTTAATGATTATTCCATTTAATTACATTTACCATTTGAATTTTACCTGAAAAATGGAATCTAGTATTGTTAGGACCTTGCGGATCTGCACCAATAATAATGGGACTGTTGTTTTGAGTAACTCCACCAATTACCGTTGAAGATGGTTGGGCATGATTCTCATCAACCCATAGATGAACTCCTCCATTCCCATCATATGCACCAATGAGTATATAAGAGTTATTTGTATTTAGGTTGGTCACAGGAAGAGAAGAGTAATGATATCTCCCGTTTCTGTGAATTCCGAATCGTAATACCGTATTTCCAGAACCTGCTCTATGAAGCTCTAGAGCAAAACCCGCGGCATCTGCCTTTTGAACAATAGCCTGTGTTTCTCCTGGGGCCAGATTAAGATCATCAAAATTTACGACGGCAGTAACCAAAAAGCCTCCACTATGGTTATTATCGCGATCCCAGGTTCTAATAAACTCCTGATCAGGAGTGTTGAAAACCAAAGATTTTCCAAACCGATCTCTTCCGGTATTAAGATTTTCAAGAGTAGGGGAGTTTATTGATGAAAGATAAAAGCTTCTTCCTTGGTTTTGGTCATATACTGTATATCTGTTTTGTGAAAATGATTGTAATGCAAAATTGGAGTATACTAATTGAGAGTTTTCTAAAATTACCCTTCTTGAAAGATTTATATTACTAGTTTTACTTTTATATCCAGCTTCAATGGTTACAGCATCCAATTCGTTACGCAACCCAGCCACATATACTTCGGCAAAATTGGTAAGTGTATATAAGTTAGTGGCAAGTCCAAGAGATTTGGCATACATGATTTTAGACATCAAATTTGGAGACCGATAGTTGAATTCAACCATTTTTCTTCCTCTTTGTTGTTGTGCTCGAATATCATTATGCCATTGAAGGTCATTTACGGTAGCACCTTCACCAAATAATCTACTCAAATGAACATAATTCCGTAAAGAATATGTAGGTAAATAATTTTTTACATGATCCAGGTTTGCATCAGAAAAAGATCTTATAACTACTGGCCTACCACTTGATATATACCCATACTGATCTAAAAGTGAGATTAACTTTTGACCTATACTTGAGTCATTAGCTTCTTTAATCTCTATGAACAATGGTTGATTTCCATATCTGAGTTTTGAATCTTTGAGTACATCTTCCAATTTTAATGTACCTATGTTTTGTCGTATATGATTTACATAAACTGTATTGTTGAGAAGATATACATCAAGTTCAATAAGGTCGGCTCCGGCATCTTGAGCAGCATGAATAATATCTAAAGTAGGGGATAGCCTTGCGCTATTCTCGGGAGCGTAGCAATTATGGCATGAAACGCCTATTTTGTTACTTGTTGGTGAACTCGGGAAACTTCTATTGAGGTTATTCCATATAGAAGCTTGGCTGCTTTTGTTGTCTGAATATTCAAAATCGGTTTCTGTAGCTACATCATTATCTGAGCTACACGCTGTCAATAACAATACAGTCATTATAAGAAATGAGATACTTTTAATCATAATTTTTGTTTTTTATTGACATCCACTAGGGAGTGACTTGAATTGGGAACTATCATTACCATTTTCTTTATGGTATTCTGCACATACCCAGTTTACGATAGTTTGACCCGCACAGATTGTTGCTTGCTGGGGCCTTGAAATGATCTTATAGTCTATTCTGTCGAAATATGTTTTCATAATTTTTGAATTTTAAGATTGTTATTTAGAATTCTCCGAAGTCGATCTCCGGAGAATTATTTAAAATGTTTTGGACGCAATTCTTTTATAATTATCGTCCGGTGTGCTCAACGTCTAATGGAAGATAATTGTCGAAATATCTAGGGTAATTTTCACTGAAGTGTGCTCTGTGGTAATTTCTCCTTAATGGCCACTGCATAATATATCTTACATTAAGCCTGTTACTTTTTATACTACTAATGAATTGGTTGTATTGTAATGCATCATTATAATAAGTTTCCTGAATTACCACTGTCTTGTTTGCATCTCCATTTCTTGATAATTCATTCTTTACCGTTCGTATAGCATTACTTGCGCCACCGTAAATATCTATGGCATATTCGTTTGGAGTTCTTCCTGTAGGTTTTAGTGTTTTAATGAGCTTATCTAACCTCCCCGGGGCATAGGCTACAGAAAAACCTGTACTTTTAAGATGAGGAAATCTAAATGAGAAATTTCTCCATAATTTATCCACATAAGGTATAGATTGTCCTCTTGTTATGCCTCCTAATTCTACACCAAGATCATACACTCTTTTGATAGAAGATGGGTTCCCCAGTTTTGTTTCGGTTGTATTAATGGCATGATAAATAAAGTTCCAGTTTTCTTGAAATTGCGTTTCATTCCATGAAGACCAACCTCCTGGATCTGCTAATCCTTGCTGTGCAAAGCGTAACACCACTTCATTGTATCCAATACTTTTTATTAGTCCCAAAACATTTTTTAGGTTTTGTTCTTGTTGTGCGGGTAATCGATAAGCATTACTTCTTATGGTGTGAATGTGAGTATCACTGTTTGGCCAATGTGAAGGAAAATGTGTATACCATATCATTAATGCAATTTTACGTTGACCATTTTGATACATGGTACGTAATTGAGTATTTACTTTGGCAGGATCTAAATGATAATGTCCTACAACCAATTTTAAATTGTCTGGGCTGCTCCAAACCCCAGTGTTTTGATACCCTTGAGTGTCGAACATTACATAATTTGAACCACCTACTTCTTTTGGAGTCACGGTTATGAGACGATTTTTATTTAATGCTTCAGATTCCAATTTGATTTCTTCTAGAGTGTCTTTTTCACAAGAAGTGATCAACGTTATTGAAATAAAGGTTAGAAAAATTAAGATGTTGTTTTTCATGATTTTAATAGTTTTAAGTTTAGAAAGTGCTCTATTAGATTGTTTTCAAACTTATTTAAGTACGGGTGTTTAGAGCAAATAACATTTCTGGAGATTCTGGAATTTCGATTGATTTTCCAGAATTTCGAATAGTAGTCCTATTAATATTATATAGTTATGACAACATAATGGAAATAAACAGGCCAGTGATGACCTGTTTATCAAGAGTAAGCATACCCCAACACGCTTCTCTACAAACATATGTTTTGAATGGGATGTTCTATTTACATCCAGAATTGTTTTTAATGTTGTACACCTGTGTTGTCATTACATACTCCAGGGAAATCAAAACTAAGATTGTTGTAAACAGCTTGACCTAATTCTACATTTCTAGCCCCTAAATTTCTTTCAGTACCAAATTGCGGTCCTAAGTACATGAATGTGAAATCGGTAGAAGTTTGATTGGTGTCGTTTGGATAGAGTTTCACTCTAAATGTATCAAGATCGTTAAAATCTACTCCTAATACATAAAAGTTAAAGTTCTCTCCATTTCTAACCGTTCTCTGCAATACTTGAAAACACGAACCATTTCCGTTAGGACAATTTTCTAGTATAAAAGTACCTGTTGGAGCTGTGGGAATACTGTTGTTTAAACCTATCGATTGTCTAAAATTAACACGTCCTTTAAAACTGTTACAATAGGTTAGCCATTTCGGATTAATCTCAGTGTTTGAATTTTCGGTAGAGATTTCTGGAATATTTGGATTATCAATATTTTCCTTCTCGCAAGAGCATAATATTATCGATGTAATAAAAAATAGTATAATTGATGTTTTTTTCATTTTGATGGTTTTTAAAATATAGTATTATGAGTTTAACTGAAAATTGGGTTTCATGGATCTATGCAATCTCCTCCGTTGCAATCATCATTGGGATTAGGGTTTCCTGGTCTTTTTACGGTTCTTCCATCTGCCCATTTTCTTGCTTCAGGATTTACCACCCAAATTCTAAGGCCTCTGCTTGCAAATTCTGATCTTTCTAAATCGGTGCGCAATCGTATGGACATGGTGTCATCTCCATTGGGAGAAATATTAATTTGCCTATCTGCACCTCTGTACGTACCAATAATAGTTTCGCCAGTTGTCGTTCTGATATCTATATAGGCATCGGGTTCAAAGTTTTCGCCAACAATCCATATGCAATAATTATCGTCGCATCCTGCTCCAGCATTAATGATTCTTGGGGAGTCGTCTTTCTTTATCACTATTGCATTGAAAGTCATCCCTTGAATATATGGGCAAAAATTACGATAGACATATTGTACGGGAATATATCCTTCAGGAATAGGTATTCCATAACAAATGGTTTGCACAGATGATTTTGATGAAACCTCATTCTCAAAACTGTTATCAGTAACTTCCAGGTTTGTGGTTTCTTCTAGGAACAAATCATCTTCTTTTTGACAACTCATAAATGCAATAGCACAGATGAGAAAAATAATTCCTCTAGTAAGATTCATGTGATTATAGTTTTATAGATTAATAAATTGATATTGTTTCAGCTGAAATTGTTTAGGGTAAAACTAGATGTAAAACATTGGTTTTAAAAAAGGTGAGTGGTCAATTTTATAAAATTGACCATATGTTTTAGCGAGAAAAGAGCGTGATGGTAATTCTAGATTCCCAATTGTTAGGTAAAGAAGAATAAAAGAAAGGTTTTTAAAAGACTACCAGTAGGAGTTGCAGTACTCTAATATAAGATTTGCAATAAAAAAATCACCAAAGGCAGAAGCCTCTTGGTGATTTTAAGTAAGTTTTTTTAAGACTTAGTAAGCGCAGATATCAATAAAGTAATCTACTCCATTATTACTAAAAGTGACGCCACATGTAGAACAAGGGCAATCACTATCAGAATTACACTCGATAATTTGAGGTTGGCAACCAAAAAAACCACCATGAATGGTTTTTTGGTCTTGTTTTGATAGGACTCTTACATCTTTTAAATTTAAAATTTGAGTTTTCATAAATAAGGGTTTTAAGATATTTGAAAATACAATGGTTTATTGCTTTATAATGGTTCCGGTAAAAGGAAAATATGAGGTGTTAAAACGTCCTAATAGAAAGGAATAGTAATATACGCCATTTATTCCATTATTAATTTCATTTGCATAAATTTTAAATTTAAAATTTCCGGTTTCTTCATGAAATTTACTGGTATGATATTGTAGAACACCTCGTTGATCATAAATGCTTAATTTAATATCGGTGTTTACATAATTTACAGGGTAATGAAACTCAATATAAGACGAGTAGGGGTTGGGTGCTATGGTTACATAGGTTTGTTCATTGTTTGAACTTCCTAAGTTTCTTGGGATTCTAAATATTTTCTCATTATTGGTCTCATCAATTTCGGTTACATTATTATCTGCATCTGCGATAACGATTAAATCCCGACCATGTAAGACAAGAGAATAATATTGCCAGGTAACCAATGAATTAACTGTATAAGACTCACCAGGTTGTAGCGAAGGCACTGTACGTCTGGATACGAATGTTCTTGGATATCGCTCTACATAGAAATCTAACTTAGACACCTCAGAAGGTACGTTTCCTGTATTTGTGATAGTACTAGATAAGATTACGTTAGTATCGGGTCTTTTGTAGGCTCTAATATCAGATATCTCAAGTTCAGGTTGAAGTTGAATAGATAGGATGTTGTTGTCTTCAACACTTTCATAATGTCTATTCGTTGCGTCCGCTTTTAAAATAAGATGTTTATTTTGTGAAACCCAAGTTGACAGTAGACTGATATTAACACGAAAATCTGCGGAAACACATGAGTTAAAATAGTCGTTTGGATCATGAAAACCGGTTAAACGTTTGGTGTAAACAAGTAAGTCGGTATTATCCAGTGTTTTATCGTCTGATATATAGATATGTACATCGTTGTTGACATTCTCATATTCCCCTCTATAATCGTCACAAACTCCTAAAGCGAATATTGCTGTATTGCCAGTAACAGTATAATCGTTATAATATGGTCTTAGGTCTTTATATTCATAAACAGTGTAATCTACCGATGTTTGGTAAAGGTAATTAGGATTTGTTAGGTCACAATTTTCGGTATTACAATCAACTAGTCCAAAACCGATACTTTTACTTCCTGGTGTTGAATTCCTGTAATTATGTACTGTAAAAGTGCCAAGATAAGTTTTTGAGTTTTGATTTATTGTTATCATTCTTCCCGAAGACTGATTTGGAGGTGGTATTTTTACGGGTATTAGCGAGGTACTTGAAGGAGCAATTTCCAATTTTACGTCACTAAGGTTCGTTTGTTCAGTTTTATATTGATAATAAACGTTCAAACTAACATTTGAGTACTCATCAATTCTAAAGTCATTAGGTGGAATTAAAAACGCTTTATCCTTATAAATTTCAACAGTAATAGATATTTGATAACTAAAAGGTGAACATATCTCTTTATTATCTTTTTTGTCACTTTTATTATCGTAAAAGCTACCAGTGAAATTAGAGAATAAAGAATAGTTCATCAAAAGAAATAAAAATAAAATAATATTTGTCCTCATTTTTTTTGGTTGTATGATTAAAAGTGAAAAATAGAATATTTCCTAGTTTAAGTGATAATAAATACGTTGTAATTCTATCAATTTTATAAAATTGATAATATTTAGTATTTCATTTTTAAGGAATTAGCTGTTTTTGTTCAGCAACAGAAATCTGTACTTGTTTTATATAATACGAATGTGACAGTCCCGTATGTTTTTTAAATGCCGATGCAAATGTGTTTACACTTTTATATCCTAATTCATTAGCTATTGCTTTAATAGTATAGGATCTAAATTTTGCATCAGTATTAAGTTGTTCTTGACAATGTTTAATTCTTAATGCATTGATGTAATCATTAAAAGACTGTGCTTTATGAGTATTCATCATTTTAGACAAATAAGAGGTGTTGGTGTTTATTTGCTTGGCAGTCGTATATAAATTACAGTCTACAGCTAAATAAAATTGAGTAGCTTCGAGGTTTTGGAGTTTTTGGAATAAGTCTTTTACTTTTTGATCGGTAACAAACTCCTTTTTAGAAGAAGTGTTTTCTTCGTCTACTTCTTTATTTAATTTCTTTTGAAGTTCTGCAAAGATCTTTTTATTCTTCTTCTGTTTTTTAATATGATAAATAAAGAAAAATAGGAGTAAGCATATGACTATTCCAAGTCCGATAATATAAAAGCTGTTTTTAGATTGCAAAATATTTTTCTCTTCTTCTAGTTGCAATAGATCATAGTCATATAGTAGATCTCTAGTCCTGATATCGTCTTCATGTCTTGTAGCGATGATATCATTATAGGCATTACTGTATTTTAATTGGTTTTCAGGATCATTTAGTTTTTTGGCGCATTTCTTTGCCATATCATACATCTCATCTATTTTCTCAACCTGTTTTTCTTCTTTTTCAGAAGATATTGTATTAAAATTTTCTTTTAAGATATCAAGAGCTTTTTGGAACTCTTGTTTTTGAAAATAGAGAGAGGCAAGATGGTAGCTAGTGGTAAATAAATTTTGATCAAAAACTTTGTTGGTTTGTAAAGCCAAAACCTTGGCCGTGTCTAAATGCTGTATGGCTGTTTGATATTCTTTTTTTGCCGTAAAAGCTTCACCCAAGGTGTTGTGAAAGATTGCCTGCGTTTCGGTTAGTTGAAGGTTTTTTGTTGTGGCAAGTCCTTTTTTATAGTAGGAAATAGCCTCGGGGTAGTTTCCTAATTTATAATTACACACCCCAGCACCAATTTGAGTAGATAAAAAATTACTGTAATATAAATATCCGCGATATTCTTTTAGCTGCAATTTCTTATCGATTTCTGCAAAAGATTGTAAAGCTTCGTCATATCGATTTATTCTGACCCAACAATTGTTGATGTTAATTTCACTAGCTATTTCACTTTCTTTATTGTTTAACATTTTTGCAGCCTCCCTGGCTTTTTGATATTGTGTACTAGCATTGTTATAGTATCTTATCGCGAAAAAAGAATTACCCGTTAGCGTATAAGAAGATAATTGGAGACTTACGTCGTCTAACTCTTCTGCTATTTTTGTGGCAATATCTCCATGCTTTAGCGCAGTTATATAATCACCCTTGGTATAAGCAATGTCGCCTAAATAGTAATTGGCATGAAATTGAATGTTTTGATTTTTTTCTGTTACTCCTCTTTCTAAAAAAGTAAGATAATACTCTTTGGCCAAATCTATATCTGTTGAAAGGATGCTGGATAGAAAGCTTTTAATCGAATCTGTATTTTTAGTATTCAGAATAAAATGTTTGACCTCTCTTTTTGATTTTTGGGTATAAGTAGATGATTCATTTTCTTGAGCAGCATCAACATATAAAATTGAAAAAAGAACTAGAAAAAAGATATAATGAGAATGTCTCATTGGAGATGGTTGAATTAATTTTTTGACGACTATTATCTATGAAATAATTAACCCCAATATATCAAAATATTTCATTTTGAATACATTGGGGTCTATTCCCTCAAAAATATTAATAGAAGTGTCTCTTTGTTAAGAGTTTTTGGTTGTTAAACCAATAATTGTATTCCGTTTATTTTACGAAAATTGTTTAACCAGCATAACTATTCCAAGGATACCAAAGATGATACCCCAGTACTGCATTTTGATCCAAAATAAGCTGTGATTGGGTTTTAAGATAAATTCTTCTCCTGTGTTTTTGTCAACCATTGTTTTTAGGTTAGACTCATTCCACTTTTTACCCATAAACCAGCTAAAAATTGCCGAAGCGAAAAGACTTATCGCATATGACAAATTGGTTTGCTCCTTGGGAAGCACAGAGGTTAAACCAAAAAGAATTACAGCAAGTACCACGACTGTTAGGTACCCTCTTCCTGACCATACTATCATAATTTATATTTTTAGTTTGTAATAATTTTCTCTTTTTTAATTGTATTCAGTGTCCAAACGACGTTTAAATACCAGTTAATTCGTGATATCCGATAAGTTTTCCTTTTTTATTATAGGATTCAGACTTAACCACCATTGCATCGTTATAATACCATTCTACACCAGTGCCTTTTACATTTATGATCCCAAATTTAGATTCAAAATTAAACGTCACCTTTTGACAATTATAGGTGCCAGCAGCGGTAGTTATGGTTTCTTGTCCGATAATTTTTCTATTAAAAACCTTGAAAGTCATCGTGACCAATGTGAAGTTATCACTGTTTACCTTTATGGCAATGTTACCATCATTAAGTTGGTCTCCTGGTTTCATTCCCACAGGAAATTCCAAGACATCACCATCTATTTTAAGGCTTAAATTATTTTTGTTATGTTCTGAAAGTTTATCAAAGTTGAAAAAACGCAGCATATCTAATGCAAATAATCCATTCTTACAGGTAGCATTGTATTCTGTACTAAAGGTTTCCTCGTTTTTTTGATCTCTAACCGTGGCCTTGATACGTGCAGAAAGATCATTGTTTTCTCCTGTGACAGATAACGTCTCATGCGTTGTAGTATTTTCTTTCTTACCTTTTTTGTTATAAGAAGTATATTCTAGTGAAGCACCTGTATTCATAAAGGGGACAGCATTACAATCTTGTGCAATGGCTATTGATGAAAAGCCTATAAAAAATAGGGTACTACAAATAACTCTTATATAATTATGATCAATAAGCATATAAGTTACATTTTAGAAGTTATAAATGTTCCATTATTTTCTTGGGCTAGAGTTCTCATGAAATTATGATCTGCATCTTCTCCGAAAGCAATAGTATGAATGATAACGTTATTGGTATTTATCCTTCTTATCTCTTCTAATACTGCTGCAGGACCTCCATTGGGAAGACCATCACTCATCAATACAATTTCTTGAACTCCTGGAGTAGAAAGAGCTTCAGCTAGACCTTTGGCAGTATTGGTGCCACCGCCAGCTTTCAGGTTTTCTACAAAAATATTTGCTGAGGTTCTGGCCATATTATTGGCTACTCTAAGTTCTAGAGATTGCTTTGTGACATCGTTGTTATATGCAAAAACAACGAATTTTTTTCCATCAGGTAATCCTTTTATCGCCGGAATTAGTTTTCGTTTAACGGCACCTAATTTGGTGGCTTGTTTGGTAACTTGTTTTCCAAGAATATTTCCAATTTTCCCTCCAATCGCATTGCTTACTACATTTCCTGCTTTGTTCCCAGCTTCGCGCATTACTTGATCTTTTATTGAGCCTTCATCGATACCTTCCATACTACCAGAAATATCTATAAGGTACAAGGTATTGTTGGTTGAGGTTTCTATTCCAAAAAACTGATCTGATTTTTTCATAACATAACAAGATTGAAATGTTGATAAAACCAAGATGGATAATAAGAGTTTTGTTACTTTTTTCATTTTCAAATGTGAATTTTGTGTGGTGTAATAAAATTAATTTGCTTGTTTCTCCAGTGCTTTTAGATCTAATTCTTCTATAGCCTTTTTTAGTTGGCTTACTGATAATCCTTCCCCTTCGATCGACAGTAAAAACCTATTCGCTACCATAAGATCAATCTTTGAATTTTGATAATCGTTATAGTCATCTTTTTCAACTTCTTCAACAGCTTTGTACCCGTTGATAGTGGTCGATTTTCGATATCCTCGATCACTTTGTTCCTCAAAATCTCTGGTAAACCCTAATCGAGCCAAAGTAACCATTGCACTTCCTGTTTCTCCAGCTCCATCTACAATAGAGAACGAGATAAGGTTTCCGTTTTCATTTTCATACTCTGCTTCGGCCATAGCGATGTCTGCCATAAACTGGTTTCCAATCGAAAATTTCTTCCTTGGGTAATTGAGTATATCCTCTGGTAATAATTTTTTGAGAGCTTCATTAGAAATAGGTGTAGCTGTAAGAAGTTTTTCATTTTCTTCTTCAATTTTTTCTGCTTCCTTAGCAAAATTGTTTAGGTCTGATACACTCTCTATGGCGTCAAGTATCCCTGGTTCGTCCTTTTTTTTGTCTTTCCCACAGGAAATAAAAAATACAAGACAAAACAACATAATGATCGTTTTTTTCATTGCTTTTGGTGAATTTTGTTGTGATATAAAAATTAGTTCTACGAACTAAGTTAAATGTTAAAATCACAAGATTTTGGTTCAATGAGAATTTGAACTGATAATTTTAGTAATAGGGCTAATCTAGTGAGAGTTTTATAGATATTTATCTATTTGATCGATTAAAAGCCGTTTTTTACTCTGTGCTACAGGAATAGAGTAGGTCTGATCTAAGACTACCTCTTCATTTCTTTTATTGAATGAGGTAATATAGGTCAGATTGATGAGGAAACTTTGATGAATCCTTAGAAAACCGAATGGGCTCAATTTATTATCAAAAGATTTTAATGGCTTAGATACCAATATCTCTTTTCCTTTTTTTAAGGTAAAAGTGGTATAATTATTATCAGATTGCGCATAGAGTATGTCTGTGATTTTGACGATGTTAATCTCATCTACATTTTTTAGAACAAGTTTTTTAGGCTGTTCTTTATTTGAAAAATTCTGAAGTAATGTAGATAATTGTAGTTGATAATCTTGCTGCTGTATATTTGCTAATACCTTGTCTAAAGCAAATTTTAAATCTTCCTCTGCATAGGGCTTGAGTAAATAGTCTAAAGCACTAAATTTAAAAGCATCTATGGCGTATTTGGCAAATGAAGTGGTGAAAATGATCTTAAAATCAATGGTGTCGAATAGCGAAAGAAATTCGAAGGCATTACCATCGGTCAAGAAAACGTCAAGAATAATAAAATTTGGTTTTAAGAGCTTTATTTTTTCTGAAGCCTCTTGTATAGAGTCAGAATTCCCTATAATATCAATAGAGGTGTTCTTTTCTATGATAGAAGAGGCATAGGCCAGTGCCTGAGGGTCATCTTCTACAATAAAACATGATATTTGGGTGTGATTCATAAGGTAAATATACTACTCAATTTTTAAGCAGCAGTAAAAGACAATACAACTTCTGTACCTGAGGTAGAAGAATTAATTGCAATATCTCCATCGAAACCTTTGGAAGAGCGACCAAGATTTTTTAATTGCTCTTTTATAATACCCATGCTCATAGATTTATGAAGACGTTTCGATTCTTCCGTTTTCGTAGTAAATCCTTTACCGTTATCAGAAATGGAGATGTAAATCATATCTGCATTTTTATAGTATTTGATCCTTATTTTTCCATCTACAATATCTTTTATTCCATGTAAAATGGCATTTTCTACAAAGGGTTGGGTGATTAATGAAGGAATCATTTCAAAGTCTTCTTCAATATTAGAGTCAACTTCGATTTCATATGAAAAAGAATCGTTATGGGTTAATTGCTGTAATTTTAAATATGACTCTAATGCCGTTTTATCTTCTGCTACGGAAACAAAATTATCTTCCGATTTTTCAAGTATCATTCGTATGAGCTTTGAATAGCTGGTGAGATAAGCTCCAGATTTCTCTTTCTCATTTTGGTAGATATAGTTTTGAATACTTTGTAAAGCATTAAATAAGAAATGCGGGTTGAGTTGAGTTTTTCTAAGTTTTTGCTGAAGGAGTACTGTATTTAATTGTTGTTTAGTCTTATAACTTTTAAACCCTAAATACCCCAAAACTAAAAATAACAAAGCCAGTATAGCAAATATGATTAAAGCATAGCGTTGTTGAGATATGGTAAGTGCCTGTAACTCATTTTTGGTATCTAAAATATCAATTTGTTGTTGTTTCTTTTCAGATTCGAATTTTTCGGTTAGTTCTGCAACTTTCTCTCTCTGTTGTGCCTCTGTTATAGAATCTTTAAGACTGTCTTTTAAATCGGCATAATATATTGCTTTTTTATAATCATTTAGACCTTCATAAGATTCCTTTAGGTTATTGAGAACATAAACGTGTAAGGTGCCTTTGGCATTTGGGATAGCGCTATCGAGATAAGAAATAGCCTTACGATACTCATTTTTTTTGAGATAAGCGAGACCTACATTGTTATAATTAACATTCAACGTTTGAGTAAGGTTCAATTCCTTTTTAAGAGCTATAGCTTTCTTACCATACGAAAGAGCCTTATCATAATCTGAAACATCTTCAGTATAATAGGTAGCAAGATTATTGTAGATTACTGAAAGAATACTTTTAGCCTGATATTTCTTTGCTAGTTCTTCAGCTTCAAAAACACTACGTGTATATTTCTTAAACAGTTTTTGATCTTTGTAAATTGTACTAAGATTAACAAGGATTTGTAGCCTTAAAATTTCATTGAAATCACTTAGAGGCAATGCTCTTTCCAGATATAATTGAGCATTTTTAAAGTTCTTTAATGATGCATTTATAGAACCAATATTGGTATATGTGTTTACAAGTTGTTTAGAGTTTTTGGCTTTTTCTAGCACTTTAGCTGCCTTGAGATAAATATCAAGAGCTTTTTGAAAATCCTGTTTATAATATTGAATTGTTCCCAAATTATGCCAGGTTTGCCCCTCGATATGTTTTGGCAGCTGCTTGCTGAGATTATCTTGTAACAATGAATCGGCTTCAGAAAAATTCCTTTTAAGGATAAGTACACTACTTTTTTGTAAATTAGATTTAGCTAATAATGTATCATTAGCTAGACTTTTTGATAGTGCCAAAGCTTCATCTGAATAATAGAGGGAACTATCGATGTTTTTTTGTAATAGCTCCTTAGATTTCTTCAGTTTTTGCTCAACCTTTTGCTCTTTTCCCTTTAATTGCCCTATACCTTGAAAAGGTAAAAAGCATAGCCCCAAAATGAAAATGAAATGTGTAAACTGCATTAATTTAATTATACCTGGATCACTCCTAAATTGAACTTCTTGTCGATAGGGGAATGGTTTGCTGCTTCTATACCCATAGAGATTACCTTACGGGTATCTAGAGGGTCGATAATTCCATCGGTCCAAATTCTGGCCGCAGCATAATACGGAGATATTTGTTTGTCATATCTCTGCTTGATTTTATCAAAAAGAGCTTTTTCATCTTCGTTAGATAATTCTTCGCCCTTATTTTTTAAGGAAGCAGTTTCGATTTGTAGTAATACTTTTGCTGCCTGTGCACCTCCCATTACAGCAAGTTCTGCACTTGGCCATGCATAAATTAACCTTGGGTCATATGCCTTACCACACATCGCATAGTTACCAGCACCATAAGAATTTCCGACTACAATAGTGAATTTTGGTACTACACTATTACTAACCGCATTTACCATTTTGGCACCATCTTTTATAATACCACCATGTTCACTTTTACTACCTACCATAAATCCGGTAACATCCTGTAAGAAAACCAGCGGTATTTTTTTCTGATTACAATTAGCAATAAATCGAGTAGCTTTATCTGCAGAGTCTGAATAAATTACTCCTCCAAATTGCATTTCACCCTTTTTGTTTTTTACAATCTTTCTTTGATTTGCTACAATTCCAACGGCCCATCCGTCTATACGAGCATAACCAGTAATAATGGTTTGACCATATCCTGCTTTATATTCTTCAAAGTCAGAATCATCTACAAGACGGTTGATGATTTCCATCATATCATACTGCTCATTTCTGGCTTTGGGTAGTATCCCATAGATGTCTTTTGGGTCTTGTTTTGGTTTTACAGGCTTCACTCTGTTAAAACCTGCTTTTTCAAAGTCTCCAATTTTAGACATGATGTTTTTAATAGTATCTAAAGCATCTTTGTCATCTTTGGCTTTGTAATCTGTAACACCAGAAATTTCGCAATGTGTTGTTGCACCACCAAGAGTTTCATTGTCTATTGTTTCACCAATAGCTGCTTTTACCAAATAACTTCCTGCTAAAAAGATACTTCCGGTTTTATCTACAATAAGTGCTTCATCACTCATAATTGGTAAGTAGGCTCCTCCAGCTACACAACTACCCATAACCGCCGAAATTTGTGTAATACCCATACTACTCATTACAGCATTATTTCTAAATATTCTTCCGAAATGTTCTTTGTCAGGAAAAATTTCATCTTGCATTGGTAAGTATACACCAGCACTATCTACCAAATAAATGATAGGAAGATTATTTTCAATAGAGATTTCTTGAGCTCTTAAGTTTTTCTTTCCGGTAATCGGAAACCAAGCTCCTGCTTTTACCGTGGCATCATTTGCTACAACGATACATTGTTTACCACTAACATATCCTATCTTCACAACAACACCACCGCTTGGGCACCCTCCATGTTCTGCATACATATCTTCACCAGCAAAAGCTCCGACCTCAATACATTTTGAATCCTTATCTAATAAATAATCAATTCGTTCCCGGGCAGTCATTTTGCCTTTAGAATGTAGTTTTTGAATTCTTTTTTCGCCTCCTCCTAATTTCACTTTGGTAAGTCTTCGGCGTAATTCTGATACTAAAAGTTTATTGTGATCTTCGTTCTTGTTGAAGTTTAAATCCATATGTGTGTATTGTTTGCACGAAAATACAAAAAACACTGAGTTTTTACAGGAACTTCAATCAATTTAGAAATGTTTAACGGAGTCGTTGTGAGCTTAGTTATATTTCAAAGTTATCAACATTTTATTGCATAAAATAACCATTTCTTGGTTTGTGTTTAACAATCTCGTAATCTTTTTGAGAGTAATTTGAGGTATTCATAAACCAAACATTTTACTAATGAGACTATTACACATTAATTTCATTTTCAAATTATTCATTTTTTCACTTATTTTCTCTGCCTGTTCTACAGACGATCAGGATGTGTTCGAATCAATCGAATCAGTACAAGAAATTAATATAAACGGTGAATTAAAAGCGGAAACCAATTTTTATGATAATATGGGGCCGCACGAACATAATTTTTCAGAGAAAAGATCAGCTGGATTTACAGAAACCCTAGAATCAGGCTCTAAAGGAAGTTATGCAGGAGCAACCATTAATTTATCAAACTCCGGGAGTTGGTATTTCAATGATGCATTAATTGGTACATTGTCTAGTGATCGCAAATTTGGATCTAAATCTGCACGTATACGAAATACCGGATACATTACCATGTCTTTTGATATGGATAATGGAGCAAGAACGATAAGAGTTCGTCATGCCAAATATGGGAATGATGGAAATTCTTCCTGGAGGTTAATCGCTTCTTATGATAACGGAGGATCCTGGTTTTATGTGGGGTCTACGGTTAATACTACATCAACAACTTTGAATACTGTAAGTTTTGATGTGAATGAAAACCAGCAGGTACGATATGGTATCTACAAAACATCGGGAGGCTCAAATAGGATTAATATCGATAATATTGAAATAATAACTAGTACAACTGGAGGAGGAGGTGCTGCTACCAGAGATAGTAATATTACGTTTGGAAACCCTTCTAACGCAGGTTCTTCATCGAATAATTATTATTTATCAAAACCCGATTTCGTTTTGTCATACAATAATAGTAAAGGAACTCCTAATTGGGTAAGTTGGCATTTAAGTAGTGCTTGGACAGGTAGTTCCCCGCGTTGCAATTGTTTTAAACAAGATAGAACCTTACCCAGTAATTTTTTTAGAGCTACTACCAGCGATTATACCGGTTCTGGATTTGATAGAGGGCATATATGTCCTTCGGCCGATAGAAATGGCAGTGAAGCATCTAATGAAAACACTTACTTTATGACCAATATAGCTCCTCAATCTCCTGATAACAACCGCAGAACTTGGGTTAATTTTGAAAACTATTTAAGAACATTAATTTTAGAAGGAAATGAAATTCATATTGTCGCAGGAGTTGCTGGTAGTGGTGGAACTGGAAGCAATGGTTTTGCTTCAACTATAGATGGAGGTAATATCACAGTACCAGACTCCTTTTGGAAAGTAGCGTTAATATTGCCGAACGGATCAAATGATATTAATAGGGTGACCACATCAACCAGAGTAATAGCTATAAATGTTCCTAATGACCAAGGGGTAAGTAGTGATTGGACTCAGTTTAAAACTACTGTGAATACGATTGAAAGTCTTACTGGTTATGATTTGTTCGAAAATATCCCTAATACTATTGAAGCTGTATTAGAATCACGTATTGATAATGTGGCACTATAAACTTAAAAATATTTTAAAGACGGGTGTTTTGCAAGAAATGCCCGTTTTTTATAAAAAGTTAATTTTTAATTAACTGTAAAACAAATACTAAGCTAAATTAATATCTTAACTACTCGGTAAAAATATATGTTATGAAGATAAAATACCGATATTTGCATCTTATTATTTATAATAACACAACTATACTGTACTAAATAACATTTTATGGGAATGAATAAAAATACGGTGTTAGCCTGGGCTACATTTATAATGATTGTCGTTGGGTTATCACTTATAGCGTTAGGAGCTTTTAGATATAGAGATGTATCTGGATACGGATTTGCTGCTGTGGGAGTAGGTTTCTTTGCAATTGCATGGGTTTTTAATGCACTAAAAGGAAGAGTATAATCTTCAATACAATTCATCAAATTAAAAAATTTAATTAAGGCTTATGTCAGACGATAAAAAAGTAATCTTCTCCATGTCTGGAGTAAGTAAAACTTATAAAAGTGCCAATACCCCGGTACTTAAGAATATTTATCTTAGTTTTTTCTACGGAGCAAAAATTGGTATTCTGGGACTTAACGGTTCTGGTAAATCGACGTTACTCAAAATAATAGCTGGAGTTGATAAAAACTACCAGGGAGATGTTGTTTTTGCATCAGGCTATTCCGTAGGTTTATTAGAGCAAGAACCTCAGTTAGATCCAGAAAAAACGGTGTTAGATGTTGTAAAAGAAGGTGTTGCAGAGACCGTAGCTGTTCTTGATGAATACAATAAGATTAACGATATGTTTGCCCTTCCTGAAGTTTATGAGGATGCAGATAAGATGCAGGAACTTATGGATAAGCAAGCAAAGCTACAAGATCAAATCGATGCAAGTAATGCATGGGAACTAGACACCAAACTAGAAATAGCAATGGATGCTTTGCGAACTCCAGAACCTGATAAAAAAATTGGGGTACTTTCTGGTGGAGAAAAACGTAGAGTAGCTTTATGTCGTCTTTTGCTTCAGGAACCCGATGTACTTTTGCTTGATGAGCCAACCAACCACCTTGATGCGGAGTCTGTACATTGGTTAGAACACCATCTACAGCAGTATAAAGGTACTGTAATAGCAGTAACTCACGATAGGTATTTTCTTGATAATGTAGCTGGATGGATATTAGAACTTGATAGAGGAGAGGGAATTCCTTGGAAAGGAAATTATTCTTCTTGGCTAGATCAAAAAGCAAAAAGACTGGCACAAGAACAAAAACAAGCTTCTAAACGTCAAAAAACTCTGGAAAGGGAGCTAGAATGGGTTCGTATGGCTCCTAAAGGAAGACAAGCCAAACAAAAAGCTCGTTTAAGTAATTATGACAAATTATTGAATCAGGATCAAAAGCAAGTCGATGAAAAGCTAGAGATTTACATTCCTAATGGTCCTAGACTAGGAACAAATGTTATTGAGGCAACAGGAGTGAGTAAGGCTTTTGGAGATAAATTGTTGTATGAAGATTTAAACTTCAAATTACCACAGGCAGGAATTGTTGGAATAATCGGTCCAAATGGTGCTGGTAAAACAACCATTTTTAAAATGATCATGGATGAAGAAAATCCTGATAAGGGTAACTTTACAGTAGGAGATACAGCAAAAATAGCCTATGTAGATCAGAGTCATAGTAATATAGATCCTGACAAAACGATTTGGCAAAACTTTAGTGAAGAGCAAGAGCTCGTTATGATGGGAGGTAGACAAGTAAATTCTAGAGCTTACCTTAGTCGTTTTAATTTTAGCGGTAGTGAACAGAATAAAAAAGTATCGACTCTTTCTGGAGGAGAAAGAAACCGTTTGCATCTTGCTATGACCCTTAAAGAAGAAGGTAATGTTTTACTTTTAGACGAGCCTACTAATGATTTAGATGTCAATACATTAAGGGCCTTAGAAGAAGGGTTGGAAAACTTTGCAGGATGTGCTGTTGTGATCTCACACGACCGTTGGTTTTTAGATAGAATTTGTACACATATTCTGGCATTTGAAGGAGACTCTCAAGTATACTTTTTTGAAGGTAGTTTCTCAGATTATGAAGAAAATAAAAAGAAACGATTGGGTGGTGATCTCATGCCAAAACGAATTAAGTATAAGAAATTGGTGAGATAAACAGAAGTTTAGTAACTAATCACAACATACTAGTGGAGAATATAAAAGTTATTGCTTTTGATGCAGATGATACCCTTTGGGTGAACGAAACTTTTTTTAGAAGAGCAGAAGAAGAGTTTTGTGAATTATTGCAAGATTATATGCCCAAAGAAGAGGCTAATAAATTGCTTTTTGATATCGAAATGCAAAATTTACCGCTCTACGGATACGGTATTAAGCCTTTTACATTATCATTGATTGAAGCGGCAATAAAAATCTCTAATGGTAATATGACCATCGAATTGGTAGAAAAGCTTATCGAAAAAGGAAAGCAAATGCTAGAGGAACCAGTTGAGCTTATTGATGGTATCGATCATACACTTAATGTGTTATCGCAGAAATATAGATTGGTCATGGCGACCAAAGGAGATTTGTTAGACCAAGAGCGTAAACTTATTAAGTCAGGATTAGAAAAGTACTTTCATCATATTGAAATTGTGTCAGACAAGACAGAAAAGCAATATCGTAAGTTGGTAAAACATCTAGATATTGCTGAAGAAGAATTCTTAATGGTAGGAAATTCTCTAAAATCAGATATTTTACCTGTTTTGAATATAGGAGCTTATGCGTTTCATATTCCTTTTCATACGACTTGGGTACATGAGATGGTAGATGAAGAAGTTTCTCATCCAAATTTTAAAAGTTTTAGCAGAGCAAGTGAGTTACTAACCATATTGTAATTATGAGAACGGCAATAGACCTAGAAAACTGGAATAGAAAAGAACATTTTGAGTTCTTTGGAGGTTTTGATGAGCCGTTTTTTGGAATTACAACAACCGTAGATTTTTCTAAGGGATATCAGAAGATACAGGACTTAGGGTATCCTTATTTTTTGTTTTATTTACATAAGTCATTGCTGGCAGCAAATACTATAGAGCCCTTTCGATATCGTATAGAAAACGATCAGGTGTATTTGTATGATAAAATTCATGCATCACCTACTATTGGTCGTGAAGATCATACGTTTGGTTTTTCGTTTATTGAATTCGATGAAGATTTTACATCCTTTGTAGATAAAGGGCAACAAGAAATCAATGAAGTAAAGAGTAGTACAGGTTTACGAAATAATGATAATGCTAAACGAATTGACACTGTTCATTATTCTTCAATACCTTGGTATAGTTTTACAGGGCTTACTCATGCAAGGCATTTTCAATATAAAGATAGTATACCTAAGATTTCTTTTGGAAAATATACCAAAGAAGGTAAGGCGTTACAATTGCCAATAGCCATCTATGTACATCATGGTTTGATGGACGGTTATCACATTGGAGCATATCTCGAAGAATTTCAACGTTTATTGAATTTGTAACTACCTATGAGTGGAGAGGCCGGCGCGGGAGCAACATCCCAATACTTTCAGATCTTCTACTCTTCAGGAATGACAGTGAGTGTGGCTACACCTCCGAACGAAGAAGAAAATCCACATTATATTTCAGACTATTTTAAGGAAGCAAATAAGCCGTTTGAACAAAAGCTAAATAAAACGCTTCCTATGCTCGAAACTATGATATCTGAATACATTTTAAAATATAATATCCCAATAGTTTCCTATGAATCAGATGCGAGTCATGTTCATGGGGTTATAATTGAAGACGAAAAGGGTGATGAGGATAATATTTTAGATGGTCATAATGCTGAAAGCTGGTTTGCTAAGACTAATAATGCTAAAGCTTTTATTAGTTTTTGTTTCTTTACCAAGTCGTTTGCTAAGGTAACCTTGTCTTTTGTTGTAAATCGGATGATATTAAGATCTCAGCTTCATTTAATCCGAGACGAAATACTTAAAATCTTATAACTTATCTATTGAATTTTTAACTCATTGATAGAACAACTTCTAATAGTGATAAAGATAAGGTGAAAAGGGAAAAATAAATATGATTTTATTTGTGAATTGATAAATGCGAGTAACTATACTGGGATTTTTTGCTATATGTGATCTAGTTCTATTACTTCTGCGACTTGCATGTTATTCAAATGAATAGAGCCAATACGCACTCTTACTAGTCTTAATGTTGGAAACCCAACTGCCGATGTCATTTTTCGTACTTGTCTAAACTTCCCTTCGGTTAAGGTAATAGAAACCCAACTTGTGGGACCGTGTCTATCGTCTCGTATTTTTTTTGACCTTTCAGGAAACTCTGGGATTTGGTCTAGAATAGAGGCTTTGCAAGGTGAAGTTGTGTATTTTTTACCGTTGAATCCAATTTCAACACCATTACACAATCTTGAAATGGCTTCGGTGGTGATTTTGCCATTTACCTGAGCATAATACTCTTTCTCAATGTTTCCGCTGCAAATATGGTTACTCGTTTTCCCGTCGGTAGTTAATAAAAGCAGGCCTTCAGACTTTTCATCAAGTCGACCAATCGCCATTGTACCGTTTGGAAAATCGTACAATTCTCCTAGCAATCTTTTACTATTCTGTTTTTGTCCATTGTTTATAAACTGACTAAGGAACCCATATGGTTTATATAGGGCAAAATGTTTATGAAACGCTATGGTATCCTTTTGCTGCATTAGTGTTTTAGATTGACTTCAAAAATGCCGCAATTTACAGAATTTGTTTTATTCAGGGTACCAATCCAATTGTACAACCTCTATATCTGGGTTTTTGGCTACCAGTTCCTTGAATTTATTTACATCGCTAAAACCATCGGCTCCTCTGTAGTGGTAGGGATACACTTGTTTGGGTTTGAACTCTAGAACGGCATCAGCAGCACTTTCTACAGTCATCGTGTAGGGTAAATTCATAGTAACAAAAGCCTTATCGATATATTGCAAGGCTCTCATTTCAGGTATATCTTCGGTATCTCCAGAAAAATATATGCGTTCTTTACCTAGTGTAATAAGGTATCCGTTGCCTCTTCCTTTTTTGTGAAACTTCAAAGCCTCTTCTCTTATGTTGTACATAGGGATTGCCTCTATAGGTATTCCTTGTACTTCTTTGGTTTCACCATTATTAATAATAAGTATTTGTTCTGTATAATTTGCGGGGAGCTTTTCGGCTACAGACTGCGGAACAACAATTTCCGCTTTTGATAAGTCTAAGCTATCTAGTGTGTCGATATTCATATGGTCACCATGAATGTCGGTAATAAGTACAATATCGGCTAGTTTTTTTTCTTCAAATAACTTTGGGCCTCCATTAGGATCGATGTAAATCACTTTGTCTTTCCATTCAAGGATAGCAGTGGCATGCCCTATAGGATCTATAGAAATATCACTTTCTACTTTAGGTGTAACAGGCTTGGTAGGGGTTTCTTCGATAGATTCATCGATAATTTGTTCAGAATCTTCATTTTTATGGGATTTACAGCCCATAACCAACAGCATACAAATCACAATAATTTGAAATGCATTAACTTTCATGATAAGACGATTTATGTTTAAGGACAAAAAGGTACGTATAATCATTTACAAAACAATGTTAACCTTATCAATGCCTGAATAATTTTAGGATTATGTGAGAGAATTAATTGTCTAACCAAAGCTTAACAGACATTGCGATTACCATGATTATAAGAAATATTTTTACCAGACCATCTCCTTTTTTTACAGACCATCGACTAGCTATCCATCCACCAGTAGCATTCCCAATAGCCAGTATAAAACCGTATAAAAAATGCATTTGTTGGTTATAGATAAATACGGCAAGTGCTCCTAGCGTGTAAATAAAAACGATCAATACTTTTATCGCGTTAGATTTTACCAGTGAAAAGTGGTTGATAGAAGAAAGAGCCAGTAAAATAAATATACCTACACCAGCTTGAATAAAGCCCCCATAAATACCAATAAAGAAAAATACAACTATCGATATCCAAAGGTGTTTCCCGCTTACTCTTTCAATAATGTTTTGAGTATTTAATTTAGGTTTAAAGACCATAAATCCGACCACAACTACCATTACTATAGCCAAAATACGGTTAAAAGTTTCTCCTTTGATATCAATGGCAATTTGAGCTCCTAGTATAGAGCCAATTAGAGCCGAAATACCAAGGTATAAACCAAAGGACGAGGGTTTTATGCCTTTGCTTTTAAATCCGGCTATAGAGGTGATGCATTGTATAAAAACACCTATTCTATTCGTTCCATTAGCCATGGCAGGAGGTAACCCCATAAAAATCAACATGGGGAGGGTGAGTAAAGATCCGCCGCCAGCAATGGTGTTTATAACGCCAGCGATAAAACCCACGACTGCTAAAAGAACCAAGAGTAATGTTTCGTTCATATTGATTTAGGAATGTTTATTGATGCTTCGTTTTGTTCAAAAGTAGCTAAATCCTGATTATGAATTCTTATTTTTAAAATTCATTTGGCATAAATTCTCAACTGTTGTAGATTTACGATGCTAACCAAAAACAGAAGGAAGTTAAAACACTACATAAAATAGTGCCGTTCATTCAAAATTTTAAGAATGGCGGCTATAATGCTTCGATTTTTAAGGCCGATAGTATTGCCGGTATTACGGTAGGAGTAATTCTAATACCGCAGGCAATCGCATATGCTTTGCTGATGGGTGTACCTCCTATTTATGGGTTGTATGCATGTTTGGTGCCGTTAATAGTGTATGCCTTGTTAGGAACCTCAAGGCAACTTAGTATTGGTCCTGTAGCGGTAACCGCTATTTTGATTATGAGTGGTGTAAGTCAATTGGCAACACCATTTTCTGAAGAATTTACTCAGTTAGTACTCTTTTCAGGGTTTTTAATTGGGATTGTGCAGGTAATCATGAGTATGTTGCGAATGGGGTTTTTGGTTAATCTTATTTCACAGCCTGTGATATCGGGATTTATTTCTGCAGCAGCAATTATCATTATAGTCTCGCAGTTGGAAGAAAGTCTTGGGTTGGCGATACCTGATTTTACATATACTCATGAAACCATATGGTACGCGATAAGTCATTTTTTTGATACGAACTGGATTACTTTTGGAATATGTTTGTTTGCTATTGTAAGTATTAATTTGCTTAAAAAATGGAAAAGATCATTCCCTGGTGCTTTAACTATTTTAGTAATCACAACATTGGTTACCTATTTCTTTAATTTACAAGATAAAGGAGTAGCTATAATTAAAGATGTTCCCAGTGGGTTGCCTTCGTTTTCTTTTCCTGAAATGAATTATGAAAATATGGTAAGTCTTATTCCTACGGTGCTTACCGTGACATTTATAGGGTATGTAGGTAGCATAGGGATTGCAAAATCCTTAGAGATGAAGAATCGGGATCATATAGTAAGGCCTAATCAGGAATTGTTAGCATTGGGTATTGCCAAAATAATTGGTGTCTTTTTTCTAGCCGTACCTTCTTCGGGGAGTTATAGTAGAACAGCAATAAATGATGAAGCAGGGGGTAAGACCACAATTTCCTCTATGATTGCCGCTGTAATGGTAGTAATATCACTATTGTTTCTTACTTCATTCTTTTATTACATTCCTAAATCTACTTTGGCAGCAATTATATTGGTGTCTGTTTTTGGGTTAATCAATTTTAGTGAAGCTAAATATCTGTTTCGTTTAAGACGAAGGGATTTTATAGTGATGATTATCACTTTTGTTGGAACTTTGGTGTTTGGTGTAGAGAATGGGATTTTTATTGGGGTGATTCTCTCCTTTGTTTTTCTTCAGTATTACAGTTCTCGACCGCACATAGCAGAATTAGTGAATATTCCAGGGACGAAGTATTTTAGAAACATCAAAAGATTCCCAGAAGCAGTGCAATCAGAAATATACTTGATTATTAGATTTGATAATCAATTGTATTTTGGAAATGCTAGTTTCTTCAAAGAAGCTATTCAGGAATATGTTACTGGTAGAGAACAAAAGCCTAATTTTCTAATTTTAGATACCACTAATATGCATGATATAGACAGTACTGGATTGCATATTTTGGAAGATATTCATGGGTACTTAGAAGGATTAGGTATTCAACTTCTATTAAGTGGTACTATTGGACCTGTACGTGATTTTTTAAAACGATCAGGTTTTACAGATAAATTGGGTACAGATCACTATTATTTGAATATATCTGATGCCGTCGATTATGCAGAAAATAGAGAGCTACATGAAAAAGTACATGAAGTAGCCGTACAGTTTAATGAGAAAAGAAGGTCGTTTTTGGATTAATCATCTTCAAAAAGATGCAATTTTAACCCCATACCGTAGTTGGTATTGTTGTTTTTTATTAGGTTGTTTGAATCACTATAGTTTGCATCAAATAATTGCCATGTTCTATTTCTGAAGAAAATTCTTCTTGTAAATGTCTTGTTCTTAGCTATCTTATCTGTAAATGGGAGCAAAGGTCTAAAGGTTGTAGAAACCTTTACAATTCCTTTTCGAGTCTCAACCTCATGATATTTCTTAGTCTGTTGCAGTTTTCCATTTTTATCGGCATAACCTAATACTTGAATAGAGACGAAAATTCCATCTTTTGGGATGTATACTTTACATTCTGAAACGTTCAGTTCAAAATTAGATTTATCCTTATCAGAAATCATAAAGATGATGTCTTCATAGGGGAGTCGTGCACCTGGAAATCCTTTGTTGTTCCTGTAAAACTGCATTTTAAACAATGTAGAAAACGTTTGTCCTCTTGCATTACGATTAGACGATTCTACTTTAACCGGAAGATATACTGAAGCTATTTTTGTTGATTTCTCGGGATCCTTTGGGAAGAATACCGCGATTTCAGACTCTACAGTAGGTAGCCAACATTTGAAATAATCGTTATGTACCTCTGATGGTAGTTTTTTAGTCTTGTATTTCCTTTTCTTTTCAGCGGTTACGATCACCTCTTTAAGTTCAGATACATCTTGAGTTAAGAATATCTTTTTAGGAATAGATTTGGTTGCCAATGCTAGTTCTTTGAAACCTATAGCAGATACATAAATTGTATCTATATCTGGATACCATCTTTTTGAGAATTGAAAGTTGCCGTCGGCATCTGCGAAAGTTCCATTTCCATTACCAAAAGAAATGGTTGCATAAGAAATAGGGTTATTCTGCACAGAATCACGTACAGTATAAGTCTGTGAACAGACGAATTGTGCTAAAAAAAGCAGTAGTAGGGGAAACAGCTTTTTCATGATATTGATTGGGGGATTTTAATCTAAAGTAATAAAATTATATGTATTCTATCACTATGATCATGCCAAACAGCTTTAATTATCCAAAATTATAGTACGAAAGAATAACTATTTTCATCGATTAATTATTTAATTTACAGTAAAATAAGTAATTTCAGCTAAACTATAGCTCCAACTGTTTTATCTAATCCACATTTTTCAATAAACTTGTTGGTAAACACTTTCATGGCTTCAGGTGTTAGTAATGCATTTCTGCTATCTATCCAATGTTGAACAGTAGCAGCACCATACATATGCTGCACTCGATTGAAGTTAAGATTAAAGTTTATTTTACCCCAATGTAATGTGTATTTAATACCGGCAGCTTCTAATCTATTCCATATTTTCTCATAAAACTTTCTGGTTACTTTAGCGTCTACACCATCTAGTTCTAGAACACATGTTTTAGGGAATTTTGTAAAACCTAACAAAGCTTCTGTTCCTTTTACATATCGCAATGATATACCTCCAGGAAAAGGGTCTCCATCTTCAATAACTTTTAGAATTTCTTCAACCACTTTTGTACTATCTTTAATATCAATTCCCAGAGCTGCACTTGCTACTTTTCCTCTAAACTTAGTGTTGCTAAAGGTTTCTCCAATAGTACCTTCTACTGGTGGGACTTCTTTGTAAGCTAATGGAAATAAGATACTTACTAGTTTTGGAACGAGCAGTACAGATAATCCGCCAAGGCTATCCATTACTGTTTGAATAAGGCCTAACAGGTCATCACCATAGGTAAGTCCTCTATCGTCCTGAGTTCTTCTTGTGTAATCGTTTCTATATTTTCTTTTATATATGGCTTTCAGAAAAACTCCTTTATCCTTGTTATTGGCTTCAAATTCATATGGATTAATGAGGACTTCAAAGTGATAGAGTTCACGATCAGGAGAATGTTGCGGAAAGGGTAGAATCGAGTTAATGCCTGAAAAGTTGAGCGTATTCATCGTGTTTTTTAATGCACTGGTATACGCAATTTCATCGATGCGATGTTCTTCCAACAAAAATTTAGGCTCTGTTTCAATCATAATACCATGTATAAAACCAAAACTCCCAAAGCTTACCAACGCAGAATTAAACATAATATCGTCTCTTATAAGTTCTGCTCCTAACCATTTTATAAAACCATCAGACACGATTGGATTAGATTCTTTTTCGAGCCATACATGCCGATCTTTACCTACAATTAAATGTATTCCTGTGACAAAATCTTGAATAGATCCTACATTAAATGCAGATCCATGAGTTCCTGTAGATAAAGCACCTGCTACAGTTTGACCATTACTGGCACCAGAGGCTTTTATGGACCTGTTGGGTCTTTTCTCTTTTTCTAATTTAGAATTAAGTTGAAGCATAGAAACACCACACTGCGCAAAAAACAGATTATCGGGAGACCCTCCTTTATCTATGTATTTTTGGTGTACATTAGATTTGCTTACCGAAAAATTGAGACGTAACGATTTGGTATCCAATATACCGCCTTCAGATACGGCAACTTTGGAAAAAGACCACCCACTTCCCATTGCGCGTAGTCTAATATCATTATCTATTGCATGTCCAATGAGCCATTGTAAATTTTTTGTAGTAGCTAAGTACCTATCGGTACCTTTTGGAATTGAGGGGTCGTTCTTTACTTTAAAAGATGCTCCTGGAGTAAGTTTTTGAGTAAAGTTTTGATGTCTGTTTTCCCATTTCCTAATTGGGAGTATTTCTATGCCTTTTGGTAATGCCATAATGATGTTTTTGTGATATGTAGTTTACTTTTTTGTTTATAATTCTTCTATGTCAGGATCTTCTGGTGCGCATTCCCACTCGACAGTTTGTGGCACTACAATTCCTAGTGTTACTGCTGATAATAGAATGAAACCTAAATTGGTTTTGTGAGTAGAAGCGCTTAAGTATTTAGAATCGCAATTTGGATTGATGTCTTTTGGAGCTACTAGGCCCCAAGCAAAGCTCCAGGTAGTTTTAGAGTGTTTAACTACCGAGTCATTGTCATATAAGCTTACTACACGTGTAGACATGCAACTCGAACTTAAAAGTAATAATGCAAGGATAAAAGAGAGACGTCGTAATTGAATAGAATAAGTCATCTGTGTGTATTGTTTTAATAGATCAATTGTATTTGATCATGATTTATAACAATCAGACGATAAAAAGGGTGGGTTACGTTAAGGTTTTCAATTTAAGGATATTAGCTTTTGGTTAAAAGGGGATTTTACCTGTTTTTTTGCTAAAAACATTTTTATTTTTTAAAGTACATACTTTTATACTTTGTATTGTTAATTTCTATTTTAAAGTATACTTTTATATACGTAATATATTTTTTATATTTGATAGTATTAAAATACAATAAGTTATACTTAATTAGCGTTTATAGTTGCAAAAGTATATCATTTTATACCTTATTTTGATCATGAGCTTAAATAACCTCTCAGACGAACAAATTATATTGGAGCTTACTCAAAGAGTAAAGCAAAGGCGTCTCAACCTAAACATTACCCAGGAAGAACTCTCAAAAAGGGCAGGAGTTCATGTACAAACTATTAAAAATTTTGAATCTGGTAAAACAACTACGTTATTAACGTTTGTCCAAATCATCAGGGCTTTCGGTGATATTGGAGCGTTAGATTCCTTATTTCCTGATCCTGGCATAAGTCCTGTAGAATTACTTAAACTCAAAGGGAAAGAACGTGAACGGGCCTCTCGTAGTACTAATGATAAAAGTGAAGAGTCATCATGGTAGACGTAATAAAAATTATGTTGTGGGGTGAAGAGCTTGGAGCACTAAGTTGGGACAAAACAAGAAATTTTGCTTCATTCGAGTTTTTCCCATCTTTTTTGAGTAAAAATCTTAATGTATCACCAATACATATGCCCATATCATCTTCTAAAAACAAGATTTACAGTTTCCCTAATCTTAATCAGGATACCTATAAGGGTTTACCCGGAATGCTTTCAGATGTATTACCCGATGATTTTGGAAATCGATTAATAGATCAGTGGTTGGTTTTAAATAATATTTCCAAATCAGATTTTACTCCTCTTGATCGTTTATGTTATATCGGGACTAGAGGGATGGGAGCTTTAGAATTTCAACCTGCAAGAAGTCTTGATAAAAATAAAGCAATAACACTAGAGGTAGACAAACTTGCCGAATTAGCAGATAAGGTATTAAATACACGAGAAAAACTACACTTAAATATTTCAGAAACCGAGCATCTCAATGAGTTGATTAAAGTAGGAACTTCTGCTGGTGGTCAAAGAGCCAAAGCTATCATAGCCTATAATGCAAAAACTAATGAAATAAGATCTGGGCAAGCTTCTGTACCCAACGATTTTGAACATTATATCTTCAAATTTGATGGCGTAAATGAAAGTACACTGGGTGATCCTCAAGGATATGGAAGAATAGAGTATGCGTATTATCTTATGGCTAAAGATTGTGGTATCGAAATGGAAAACTCCATTCTTTTTGAGGAGCATGGCCGTGCACATTTTATGACCAGACGATTTGATCGCCTAAGAAATGATGAAAAAATACATATGCAGACGCTATGTTCTCTTGCACATTTTGATTACAAATCTCCTGGTGCGTATTCTTATGAGAATGCTTTTCAGGTCATGAGACAATTGAGATTACCGCATAGTGATGCTATAAAACTGTATAAGCGAATGCTGCTCAATGTTATTGCGCGTAATCAAGATGATCATACCAAAAATATTTCTTTTCTAATGAACAAAAAAGGGGAGTGGAGACTTTCTCCAGCCTACGATGTTACTTATTCCTATAACCCAACAGGTATTTGGACTAGTATGCATCAAATGTCAATCAACGGAAAACGAAATGACTTTGTCATAGATGATTTAAAAGCTGTTGCTGATAAAATAAGTTATAAAAGCGGTAAAGAAGCTATACAACAGGTGCTAGACGTGGTATCTAACTGGAAATCTTATGCGCGTGCCTCAGGAATTCCAGATACTCAAGCAGATCGGCTTCAAAAAGCATTCAGACTTCAATGGTAATGCTAATCAAATGCAAAAAGCAATGCTGAATTACTTATGAAAACGTATTTTTGGTGCCTTTATGAAAAAAGCCATTTACTTCATGCTTCTCAGTGCTGTATGTTTTACAGTAATGAATTTATTTGTTAAGTATCTCGCCCACTTTGGAGGGGGGCAATTAGTACTCTTTAGGGCTTTTGGATCTTTGTTTTTTACTATGAGTTACTTGCTCTGGCACAAGATTCCGATATTAGGAAATCAGAAGACTTTATTGATTTCAAGAGGTTTAGTTGGTGTAACTTCAATGGGATTGTTTTTCATGTCGGTTAATTATCTTCCAATTGGCTCTGCCGTGTCCTTACGTTATTTGTCACCAATATTTGCTACCATTCTAGCTGTGGTTTTTCTGAAAGAGTATGTCAAACCTATTCAGTGGTTATTTTTTGCGATGGCCTTTGGAGGGGTGCTGATGATAAAAGGTTTTGATTCCAATATTAATACTTTCGGATTTTTACTAATTCTTGGTTCAGCAGTATTTAGCGGCTTGGTTTATGTGTTGATCAATAAAATTGGAACCAAGGATCATCCTGTAGTTATTGTGAACTATTTTATGTGGATTTCTTTGTTTGTAGGGGGTATATTATCCCTATTTAATTGGAAGACTCCTCAAGGAATAGAGTGGGTTTTATTACTCAGTTTAGGGGTATTTGGTTATTTTGGTCAATTATTTATGACCAAGGCATTCCAGTCCCAGGCCACCAACAAAATTGTATCTTTAAAGTACGTAGAAGTACTATTTACAATGGTTGCTGGGGTGTTCTGGTTTAGTGATAGCTATCCAATATTTAGTATACTGGGAACCCTGCTGGTAATAGCTGGTTTGATACTCAATATTTGGTACAGAAATAAATAATACCAATCTTCTAAGAAAAATCTTCTCTTAGATAAAACATCATTTTTCCTTTGTCTGAAAAACTTTTAATGGTAATTATCTCATCGGTAAGTTTATTGTAAACCACTTCTACAAACAGAAGGTCTACATAAAAAATACTGTAGTAAAAATCACGATTTTGATCATTGATGGTAAAGAGATGAATACCTCTCTCCCAGATATCTTTGTATTTACGGTCTAAATGTCGAGCATTGAACTCAAGCTCAAGAGTAGTTTTGCGCATAAGCAGGTTTTTTTTGATTAAGGGATTACCAATTTACGGTTTTTCCGTAATTATTCCAAATGTTTTTTTGGAGTGGTTTATTCGTAAGAATCAGATAAACAGTGATTAAGGGTTCGTTGAAAACATAATTATTCAGTGTTTTAACTTTCCCTATTTTCTTCAAACGACATCACTGTCTCGACAAACAGGAGAATTTATATCAATAACAGGATGTCTAGAGAATTTAATAATTTGTATTGACACACATGTAGTTTGGCAAAAATATTTAATGTGCTTGTTTGATTGATTTACTTTAGAGGAAATCAATTCATAAACAAACGAATACATATGAGAATAGTAAGCTTTGTACTTCTGTTTTTGCTGGTGACACCTATCTGTGCACAAGAAAACACCACTAAAAAATACTATCGACACTTAATGTATAATCATGTTTCACCTCATGTTGAGATAAGAGGGACATACGAAATCACAGAAGACGAAGCGCAAGCAACAGCCCATTATAAGTTTATTTATGATTCTAAAAAGCGGTTAGTTGAAATTATTAATCACAATTATTATCCCTATAAAAGACATCCACTAGGTACAATCGGTGCTCATAGAACTTCAATTACTTATGATACGAATACAGAAACACGTATTTTTTTTGATATCAACGGAAAAAGAATGACCAATGATCGTGATGTGTATAAAGAAGTATATACATATAATAAAAAGGGATTTAAATATGCTTTAGATTTTTATGATGAGAATGATAATTTGATGGAATCTAATTGGAATATTACCAACTATAGATGGTCACGAAAGGGCAATCTAGTAATTGAAAAAAGGCATGATCTTAGAAATAACCTTATGCCTGTCTCTCCTTATTTTGAATTTGGGATCACCGGTATCAAGTATAAAAAAGATGGCATACCACAAGAACATTTTAACCTAGGGGAGAACCTAAAAATAAAAGATAATACCCTAGGTATAGCTTCTTATCGTGATACTTATGATGAACAGGGTAACCACATACAATTTTCATATTATGATGCTAAAGGAGAGTTAACCAACAATTCATGGGATTATGCAGTGGCAAATCAAATGTTTGATAAAAATGGTTACATAAGCCGTATCGAAAGACTTGATGAAAATAAAAAATTAGTCGGTAAAAGTAAGTTTCCACCTGTTGGGAAAGTAGAAATAGCACTTCCTGCGAGTAGTCAAGATTCTCTTGAAATTAGAAAAAAATCCCTGGGATACCTCATTGCACTACAGGAATTAAAACCAGATTTGATGAGTGAGGTATTTCACCCAAAGCTGGCAAAAAGAACCATAGGTTATGATCGAGAGACCAAACAACAAATAGCAAGAGAAACTACCTATGAGCAAATGATAGAATTTGCGAATTCATGGAACCAATCGGGTAATAAATTCCCTCCAAAACCTATGAACAAAGCGATAATCTTAGATATTTATGATCATATCGCTACGGTTAAACTCGTTTCGGATAATTGGGTAGAATACCTACAACTTATGAAGTCAAATGGAGAATGGAGTATTATTAACCTTCTTTGGCAATATAGAAATGTTAAAAGATATACGAATTAAATTAAAATTTAGATATGAACTATATCACATCGTTAATCATTCTGTTTGTCTGTGTATTTCCAGGATATGGACAGGCTATAAAACCCAATGAAGAAGAACGAAAGGCTCTAAAAGAAAGGCTAGAGACTGTTTTTATGAAAGATCAAATTTTTAGGAGGATGCATAAGGATGTTGAAGAAAAGTATGGCTCGGAATCTAAAGAAGTAGCATACTTTTGGGAGGTGGTAGAGCAACAAGATAAAGTATTAGAGAAAGAAATAGTTGCTATACTAGAAAAATATGGTTGGTTAGGAATATCTCAGGTAGGTAGATTAGCAAATACGACTATTTGGGCTGTGTTACAACATGGTTCTGTAGCTACAAAAGAGAAATATGCACCGTTATTGAAAGCCTCTGTTCTAAAAAAAGAATCGCAACCTGTGCATTATGCTCGCTTAGTAGACAGGATGTTAATTAACTCAGGAAAACCCCAGTTATACGGGACTCAATTTGAATATGACTCTGCAGGAAAAGGTACTTTTTTTCCTGTTGAAGAACCAGAGTTTATCAATCAAAGAAGGAATGAATTAGGGCTTATAGGTATTCAAGAATTTGCAAAGAAATATGGGCTTAACTGGACCATTACTCAAAAAACAAGTAAATTATAAATTACCGCCATCCTTTTTCGCCAGTGCCATATATTTGTTTTAAAGCGTGATCTCGATAACTTCTTCCTATCGGAATAGAATGTTCTTTAATTTCTAAAGTATTTCCTTCTATAGCCTTTACATAATGAAAGTTAACAATATATGATTTATGAATCTGAACAAATTGAGCCGGTGGTAGTATAGCTAATATCCCGGATAATGTTTGATAGGTAACAAAAGACCTGTCTTTAAGAATAATCTTAATGTAGTCTTTTAAGCTTTCTATATATACAATATCAGAATAGTTCACTTTAATCTTTTTGTTGTCAACTTTAAAGAAGGCCGCTTCGGGCTCACTAGGTTGTTTTTGCACTTTACCTACCTGAGATTTTTTGATTTTTTCTACAGCTTGAACAAATCGATAAAAGGGTATAGGTTTGACTAGGTAATCAATAGCATTTAACTCAAAACCATCTACGGCATAGTGTCTATGAGCAGTAGTAAAAATCACTTTGGGAGGAGAAGAAATTGCTTTTAATAAATTTATTCCATCGAGCATTGGCATTTGAATATCTAAAAATATTACATCTACTTCTTGGGTATTAAGAAAGTCTATTGCCTCCAAAGCATCATTGAATACTCCTATTTCATCTAAAAAATCGATTCTCCCAATGTAATCTGAGATTACTTCTTGAGCCAAGGGTTCGTCATCAACAATTATACAGGTTACTTTACTCATTGTTATTCAATTTGAATGCGTAGATCGACATAATACTTTTTGTCTTTTTGTTCTAATCTAAAGGTATGTTTTTGCGGGTATAAAATCTGTAATCTTTTCGATAAATTTTGAACACCTATACCATGTTTTTGATCACTTTTTTCCGTGTTTGCCACGGTATTAATAGTTTGTATGTGTAAATAATTGTCAACTGCACTAATATGTATTTCAATATCAACAGTTCCTCTCTCATTAAGAGAGCAGTGCTTAAAAGCATTTTCTGCCAGTGGGATGATGATTAAAGGAGTGATCTGGGTATTTCTTAGGTCACCATTCATTTCGAGTTTTAAATTAAGACGATCACCAAAACGAAGTTTTTCTAGTTCGATATAATCATTGAGATGTAATATTTCTTTTTCTAAAGAGATTTTTTCTTCACTGGTTTCATACAGCATATAAGAAAGTAAATTAGAGAGTTGCAATAATGCATCTGGAGTTTTTTTTGATCCTTTTAAAGCAAGGGAGTATAGATTATTTAGGGTGTTAAAGAGAAAATGCGGATTCATTTGTGATCTTAAAAAATTAAGTTCACTGGTTCTCTGCTCTTTTTGTATGCGTTCCAGATTAATTTTGTTGGTATAGTAGTCTTGTAATATTTTGATCGCAGTAGGAGGGCCAAACCATAGTAAAATAGATCTTGCTAAACTTAAAACTCTTGGAAAGGTTAAAAAATCCTTAGGTAATTCAGGCATTTCGATCAAAAAAGGAAAAACAAAATAATACCTAAATAATAATACCAGAAAAGAGCTTAGCAAAAGCAGAGGAGCAAAAGTGATGAAGTAATACAAGTACTGTTTGCGGCCAATAAACTTAGGCCACAAATAATACATGTGTACATAGTAGAACGGAATTTCTATCAGGCAACCTAAGTAGTTATAGGTTGCTCTCTCAAAAGAAATGCCGTATAGGGTATCCATCAATATCCATATAAGAAGGTACACTACCCAAAATAGTATATGTTTAAGAACCCTGTTCTTTAAAAACATGTTTGTTTCCATTAAGAAGCATTCAATTGCATTGTTCAACCAAACAGGAAATATCGTTAAATTTTAACAATCACACTATAATTTTCTCTCAACAACATCTACCGCTCGATGAAATAACCCAATGAGATATAGTGTTGTAAAGTTTGCTAAAGGGCAGATTATTCATTAGATTTATATAGGAAATAAGCCTAAATCGACGACAAAAAATCGATATTCTCAAAAGTAAGATACAAAGTTACTGTATGTATGAGTTGATCTAACCCAAGGATCGGAAAGAATATACGAGGTGTTTCATTATATTTTGCAGCTAATTTACTGGTGAAAAAATCAGTAACTCCATGTAGAAATCCATTCAGGAGGGTATAAAAAACAGCTGTTTTAAAGGAAAAAAGAAAGATACTAAACAAAAAAAGGGTAAAGGTATAAGCTAATACATGTAAGCCTAACCATTTTAGATGTTGACTTTTGCCCAGAGCCATTTTAGAGGTCTGAAATGCATAGTCCCCTGTCCAATGTGCTATTAATACTAAACTAAAAATCATAAACATAATATACCAATAAGACATCGTATAACCTAATTGATAATCAAAATTTTATATAGTAATAACCTATTTGATAAAAAGAAAAATTAGATTTTATCACAATATTTTGATCGTTTCACATGTTTCGAACCTTTAGACATCGTTTATTATTCTGGTTCTTGGTTTTTATAGCTTCAAGCATGCTCATTATTGTGCTTTCTTTTACCTACCTCAATAAAAGAGCACGAATAAAAACAAAAGCAGAAAAAATTGAGCAGTCCTATGTGTTATTGCTGAAGAGCGTAAAGGCACAGCAAGATTTTTTATCTTTTGAAACCAAGAATCAAAGATTTTTTAGAACTGGTGATAGTCAATATCTGGATCATTATCTTAAATTATTAGATAGTACGAGATACTTGATTTCTAAAGTAGATTTTTCTAAAGAACCAGAACTTGAAGCTTCTATCAATGAGCTAAAATCAGGAATTACCGAAATAGATTCTGTCTTTCTTTCTCTCATCATTCAAATTCAAGCAAGGGGATTCAAAAATTATAACCTAGAAGGATCGATGCGTAAAGATGCACATTGGTTAGAAAATAGCGGGGAAATTCCGGCCAAAAGTATTCTATCTCTTAGAAGACATGAAAAGGATTATATCATTAGAAATGAACGAGAGTATGTATCTCGATTTTCAAAACTAATGGCGAATATACGGGATGATGTAGTAAAAAATAGGAGCAAAGACAAGAAGCGGAAGAAAAAGATACTCTACTATTTAGATGGTTATAAAAATAAGTTCATGCAACTGGTAGAATTGGATGAATTAATAGGTATTAAAGATAATTCTGGCCTAAAAGCCGAATTAGATTATACGATTACTGCATCAGAGGCTGGTTTCAGTGATATTGTGCAACAAACTAAACAATGGGAGAAAGAAGCATTTGATCGTCTAACGTTATATTTTATACTAATAACACTGGCTTTAATAGGTGGAAGCGTATGGGTAAGCACTTATATTTCCAGAAAAATCACGATTCCTCTTACCGAACTTACCACACATATTACACGCTTCGTAGATAGTAAATTTACTTTAGAATCTGAACACCCTGTAATACGAACCGAAGATGAAATAGGAAGACTCACCCGTAATTTCTCCTTTCTTAAGGATGAAGTCATATCACGCCTTAGGTTCTTTAAACAAAAGGTCGATGAGCGCACTGCAGAGTTGGCAAATGCCAATAAAAAATTACTTAGACTAAGTGAAGCTAATAGCCGTTTTGTGCCCAAAGAATTTCTAAATAACCTAGGTAGAAATAGTATCGAGGAGGTAGAGTTGGGAGATCAGGTTGAACGTGAGATGACCATTGTTTTTTCTGATATTAGAGAGTTTACAAAAATGTCGGAAAGCTTGAGTCCACAAGAAAACTTCGATTTCATAAATGCGTATTTAAGTGGTATTGTGCCCATAATTCGAAGAAATGGAGGGTTTATCGATAAGTTTATAGGCGATTCTGTGATGGCGTTATTTCCGAAAGATGCAGATCAGGCACTACAAACAGTATATGAGTTTGAAGACTTCTTATTAGAGTTTAATGATAAGTTACAAAAGAAAAATAGGCCTGTCATTCAAATAGGTACTGGAATACATACGGGTAATCTGATATTAGGAACCATAGGTCACGATCATAGATTAGAAACTACTGTAATTTCTGATGCTGTGAATACCGCTTCACGTGTAGAAGGACTTACCAAGCATTATCAAGCCAAAATCATAGGAACCGAAGCAACGATATCAAGACTCAAAAACAAAGACAATTTTAAATATAGGTTTTTAGACCAAGTACGTGTAAAGGGTAGGAGTAAGACACTTTCTGTATATGAGTTTTTATCTGCGAAAGAAAAGGAGAAATTATCTTATCTCGATGAGTATAACAAGGCAGTATCGTACATCAAAGACAAAAAGGTTTTAGAAGCAAGTGAGCTCTTTGCAGCGATACATAAAAAACATCCTAACGATAAGGCTGTGAGTATAGTTTTTGAAAAATGTACAAATTACTTGAATCACGATACCTCATCATGGGATGAAATCACCAATATGATTACTAAATAAAAGGCATGAAAAAGTTTGATCTTATCGTTATCGGTTCTGGACCAGCTGGAGAAAAAGCAGCCGCAAAAGCAGCATATTTTGGATACAAGGTAGCTTTAGTAGAAAAAGAGGCAAAATATGGCGGAGCGGGAGTACAAACCGGAACGTTACCTTCAAAAACACTTAAAGAAACTGCTTTGTATTTGTCAGGAATTTACCAAAAAGGAGTCTTCGGTGTTGATAAAGAGATAGGCCGTGAGACTGGAGTGCATGATTTTTTATATCGCAAGAATTTGGTTACTAGCCATATGCATAAAATTGTAAAATATAACCTCAACAAACACGGTATTGAGGTTTTTGAAGGCTTTGCAAGTTTTATAGATCAAAATCAAATTAAGATATCAGGGGCAATTGAAGAGGTAATCTACGGTAAATATATTCTTATAGCGACAGGTTCGTATCCTTATCACCCTCCAAACATCCCATTCGACAACAAAAAAATATTAGATTCAGATACTATTTTAAATATCAAACACTTTCCTAAATCTATATGCGTGTTGGGAGCAGGTGTTATTGGTTGTGAGTATGCTACCATTTTTGCTGCTATGGGCGTAAAAACCTTCGTAGTAAACGACAGAGATAAGATTCTGGGTTTTTTAGATGCAGAAGTCTCCAAAGCTTTGGTAGATCAAATGAAGAAAAATGATATTAAAATTTTATTTAATAATTCCATTACCAGTTACGAACTGCCCGAGGTAGAGGATAGGCCTCTACGTTTAACTCTGGAGTCGGGAGAAATACTCAATGTAGATATGTTCCTATTTGCCGCGGGTCGCAGCGGGAGAATTAAGGGGTTAAATTGTGATGCCATCGGATTAGAAACCGGAAAAAGGGAGACGGTTTTGGTTAATGATAAGTTTCAAACCAATATTCCCAATATTTATGCCGTTGGCGATGTGATTGGGTTTCCGGCACTTGCCAGTACCAGTATGGAGCAAGGTCGAATTGCAATTACCCATATGTTCGATACTGGTGATTTAGAATCATTGGCCGATATTTTTCCTTACGGAATTTATACCGTACCCGAAGTATCTATGGTTGGTATTACCGAAGAACAAGCTATTGCCGATAAAATTGAATACGGAGTGGGATATAGCTATTTCAGAGATACCGCTAGGGGAATGATTATGGGAGATACAGATAATGGATATCTAAAATTAATATTCGATAGAACTACAAAAGTCATTTTAGGAGTGCATATTATTGGGTATATCGCCACAGAACTTATTCACTATGGCATGGAACTCGTTAGGGAAGAAAAAACTTTAGATAACCTTATTGGTACTGTTTTTAATTATCCCACCCTTCATGATTTATATAAATATGCCAGCTATGACGGTTTAGGAAATCTAGCCGGAAAGAAAATAAAGAAAGCTGGAGAGGTAATATAAGGTATTGATAATCTGTGTTTAATTGCTTTTTTTAGAAATTTGTAACCTTTTTGAAATTCATTTTGTCAAATTAATGTGAGCGCTCAAAACTTAGTTTCAATCACATAAAATTTTACAAAATGAATCAATTAAAAAACACAATGAAAACCCTGTGTATAGCACTCATCATGCTGTGCACAATTAATACCAGCTTAGGTCAAAAAAAGCAAGATGATTTTCATGTTCTTAACGGAAATAAAATTTCTTCCAAATCATTTAGCAATCTAATTCAACATACTATGGACTCCTTAAATATTCCGGGAGTTTCTGTAGCGATAATAAATGATCATAAAATTGCTTACCATGAAGTTTTTGGTGTTAAGAACATAAAAACCAAAGAAAAAGTGTCATTGGAGACCATTTTTGAGGGTGCTTCGTTATCCAAGCCTTTATTCGCTTATTTTGTCATGAAAATGGTAGAAAGTGGTGAATTCGAATTAGATAAACCTATTTTGCCATATCTTGAAAGTGTTATGGGTAAGGAGAAAATTAAGCAAGTGGTAGCACCCGATTCTTATGAACGTTATACAAAATTAACCCCACGAATTATTTTATCTCATGGTAGCGGTATAGATAACTGGGTAAAAGGTAAACCTATAACGATTGCTTTCGAACCGGGCACAGATTTTTCATATTCAGGGGAAGCGTACCAACATCTTGGAGCAGCATTAGGAACAAAATTAGGGATCGGTTGGGGAAGTAAGTTAGATACGCTGTTTCTGAAAAAAGTAGCACATCCTATTGGTATGGATCGGTCTTTTTATACCTGGAACGATGTATTAGAACAGCATGCGGCTACGGGGCATATTGACGGAAAAAGAAATCCCGAAATTCATAGAGATAAAAAGGTAGGTCCAGGCTATAGCTTGCAATCTGATGCTCAAGACTATGCGCTTTTTTTAATTGAAATGATGGTTCCAAATAATATAAATGAAGCTACTAGAGATGAGATGCTCAAAGAGCATAACCACTTTAAGAAAGACAATAAATTAGTCAAAGAAACAGGACAAACAGGATGGGGATTAGGGTTTGCTCAAAAACCTACACCATATGGTTTAATGCATTTACACACAGGAAATAACAAGGATTTTCAGGCATATACTATGTTTATTCCAAAGCAGAAATATGGATTTGTAATTTTTGCTAATTCAAACAATTTATTTCCTTTACTACAAAGAATTGAAAAATTAATCGGAGAACACTTTTAGAATAACAGATATGAAAGAATTTAATGAATTATTCGGGATGGCAATTATAAGTATCTCATTTGTACTTATCATATTTATCATTGCCAGATATACGTACCTTATTAAAAAATCTATGATAGAGAAAGGGGTATACGTAGATCAAAAGACAAATAGATTTAAATATCTAGATATAGGATGTATTGTTTTTGGACTGGGAGTAGGACTATTGGTTTCATCAGTTTTTACTGTAATGCAAATGTCTGAAGATACTATGGATTTGTTGGTCTGGGGAACCATCCTCATTTTTGGAGCTGCAGGACTAGTGGTTGCACATTTCATACGCAAGAAACTTGAAGAGCAATAAATATACAGAAGATTACGAGCTAATTCGTAGGTGCGGTGAGGGTGATACTTCCGCTTTTAGGCAATTGGTCTATAAGCATAAAGATGTATCACTTTCGCTTGTGCTTTCTATTATTAAAGATAAAGTAATTGCCGAAGATGTTTTGCAGGAGGTATTTATAAAGGTGTACCATAAGCTACATACCTTTAAGTTTAAATCCTCTTTTTCTACTTGGTTGTACCGAATTGTTGTGAATACGAGCTATAATGAATTAAAAAAGAGAAAAGATCATGTTCGCATTGATCATATAGAAGAGCACACTTTTTCATTATCTATAGAAGCAGGAGATAGGTTGGGTATGCAGGATCAGAAAAAATATATCGATCTGGCGTTACTGAAGCTGAACGAAGACGAAGCATTGATATTGCGGTTATTTTATTTATGTGAATTGAGTATAAAGGAAATAGAGGGGATTACTTCTTTTAAGCAATCAAAGATTAAAGTGGGATTACACCGCGGTCGTGAAAACTTGAGTTTTCATTTAAGACAACTCTTAGGAGAAGATATAGATCAATTATTATAAAAATAGGAGTATTAAAACATTAGAAATTGAATATGAAAGAAGATCAAATCAAAAAGATTATTCAGAAGAGTACTGTAGAGACTTCAGATGATTTTATCAATACCCTGATGCAACGTATAGAAGCTGAAGAAAAGGTAAAACCTACTTCAGTATGGTGGTCATTTAGAACAATACTAATCCTTTGTTCACTATTAACCATGATTATTACTTTAGGAGTATTTAGATTCTCTACAATGGGAATGGAAATACTAAATATTGGAGGCATTCCTAAAACACCGGTGTTTATTCTAGTAACCGTACTATTACTATGCTTACTAAATCATCTTATTCGAGTATCAGAAAACCAAAATAGCGTATCTCAATAGCATAAATTCTTAGGGTAATCTATGTATTTCAATAATACGATGCGTAGCACTGGTATCGCCATAAGATTCTCCGTTGGTGGCAATAAAAATTCTACCTTCTGGAGAAATAGCGATATCTCTTATACGCCCAAATTCATCTTCTAAGAATGAAGCTTCTTCAGTAATGCTGTTTCCATCACCACTTAAGGTAAGGGCTACCACCTTTTTGTCTTTCAAAACTGCCATTAAGAACTTATTGGTCCATTCAGGAATGGCATCACCGGTATAATATACCATATCTGATGGTGCAATAGTGGGTGTCCAGTTAAATATAGACTCAGTTACCGCTGTGGTCGAAGCAAAAGCTTCTTCATTTGAATTATCAATAACTCCCATTACATTGGGCCATCCATAATTTGCTCCAGATACGATTTTATTAATTTCATCATCATTGGTAGGGCCATGCTCAGAGCTATATATATTCCCATTTGGGTGCAATACCAACCCTTGTGGATTTCTATGTCCAATACTGTAAATATAGCTTCCTGTAAATGGATTGTCATTAGGAATGCTACCATCCAGATTAAGGCGTAGTATCTTTCCAGCCAAAGAATTTGTGTTTTGAGATAGACTCGTATTACCAGCATCACCAGTGGTCATAAATAGATGTAAATCTGGGGTAATAAGTAGGCGAGACCCATTATGAATTGAAGCAGCAGGAATATTTTCTAAAAGCGTGGTTTCATTGGTTAGAGAATTGTTTTCATAGGTAAAACGCACCAAACGCTCTAGTAAACCGCTTCCGCCACTATAGGTATATACTGCATAGACATAAGGATTGTTGGTAAACTGCGGATGTAACACCATTCCTAAAAGTCCACTTTCCTGTACTTGTTCTACAGCATTAATATTTATAAGCTCTTGTTGAGCACCAGAATCAGGATTAATTCGGCTTATTCTTCCATTTCTTTCTGCTACCCAAAGAAAGTTATCAGGTCCCCATAGAATTTCCCAAGGTACACTAAGAGTGCTTATTACTGTAGAAGTTGCTTCAGTAGGATTAGGGTCTGGGTTGGGATCAGGGTCTGGGTCGTTGTTGTTATCACTAGAACAATGCCATAATACTACTAGCGCTACTAGTAGTCCAGAGTACTTTATGATTCTTTTGTTCATAACATCTTAGTTTTAGAGCTCTTTTGTATTGATAACCAATACTTTTGAGTTTTATTTTATAAAAACTGAAGATATTTTGACATAAACACTAAAAGATGAAAGAAACAAAGGCTAATTCTTGAACAAATCAGAATACAATTTTTTCATGTCCCAGTAATCACGTTGTGATACAAAAGAACTACCATCAAAACGAATTACGCTCACTGCTGGAATCTCCACATATCTTCCTGTGGCAGGTTTCCCCATGATTTCACCAGTATTTGTGCCTTTTTGTACCCATTCTACCATCGCCAGGTTATCAGAAACAGTTATGCCTTGTATCACAAATTCTAAATCTGGAAAAGCAGCGTATATTCCTTTAGCATACCCTAAAAGTGTCTTCCCTTTAATAGTACCATCTAGCAATGGATCATAAAAGGTGGTTTCCTCTCCATATAATTCATTCAACTTAGTGATATCTTTTTGGTTCCAGACATCAATGATATTTTTAGCTTTTTCGGTTAAACTATTCATAGCGCTTATCTATTTTATTAGCAACGTAATACCTTATAAAAATAATGATTTTAGCATGTAGAACAAAAATAGAAACACCCCTAATTTGGGCTAGTAAATTAGAGGTGTACTGCACTAGATAGCATATTAACTATCTAGTGATGATGTTTGTTTCCGAAAGGTTTTAGAATCACTCCCAAACTAAAGATGAAACCATCGGTAGGGGCATAAATTTCTGGGAAATTAGGATTTTCATGGGGCGGTAGTACCAAAGGTGAAAATCGACTTTGCCTTCGATCGGTAAAGTTTTCGAAATTCATAAAAACACTTCCCCAATCAAAATTTCTAATTCCTAACAGCCCCATAGTAATATAATCTGTGGTTTTGGTGCCATCAGATAATAGTTGAGTTCCTGTATAGTAGGTTTCAAAACCAAGACGCCAGGTCTCATTTTCATACATTACCACGCTTCCAGCATTATGTCTTGCTGTTAGCGGTTTTTGAGGATTCCTAGGAAGATAATTCAGCTGGGTATCGATAAAGGCATAATTCAAAAACCATCTAAAATCTTTATAGCTAAACTTAATATTGGTCTCAGCTCCTTTACTCAAAATACTATCGTCTGCATTCATATATTGAAAAGAAGTAGTATCAGAACCGTTAAGTAACAATCCATTGTCTATGGCGGTAACATAAAACAACTGATTTACAGAAAAACTTAGGTCTTCTGTAATTAGGGTTTGATAATTCACATCAAAGTTGATACCATAAGAACGTTCTGCATCCAGATTGTCTTTATCGATAGGTTGTATGTTTTCAAAGTTGATAAATTCTGCCTCTTCAGTAAATATATCAGGTATTTTATACCCCAGACCTCCTCCAAGTCTACTTGAAAATCCATTACCCATTTTATACAGTAGTGATACTCTGGGTAGAGGAAACCATCCCCAATCTTGAGCATAATCTAGGCGAAATCCCGTTTCTACAATCCATGAATCTGTAATATCGTAGATATTATTTACAAAAACACCCGCCGTGAAATCTTCTTGATCTCGCTCCAGAGCTCCTTCATCTTCATCAAAATTGGTAGCGTAGAGGTTAGCACCAAAGGTCCAATCTGCTATATCACCACGTTTCTGGTACGTTGCTTCAGAAAAGGTGTTCCATTGTTTTCCTTTAAACACAAGATCCGGGATTTCTAAATCTCTATCAAAAAACGAAACACTGTTTTTAAGTGTCAATGTCTTGTTTTCATTCCATTGCGTCTTTAGAACAGCCTGACTGCTTATACGCTTAGACAGGTTCTCTTCAACGTATTGGTGAATTCCGTTTTGCCCATTTTCAATTCTTTCGATATCTCCACCTTTACGATCGTCATAACTTCCGTTAAGGCCAATCCAAAAGGTAGTATTTTCATTAGGGTAATAAAACAATTTAGGGTTAAAAGCAACAGAATAGGTCTGAGGCAAATTACTAAAACCATCATCTTCGGGATCATAGGCTTTTTGATAATTACCCGATCCATATAAGGTTACTCCCCATTTTTCATTTCTGCTTGCATAGAACACGTTGGCAGTAGTTCCCAAGGCGTGGGTTTGTGTGACCATAATATCCATATCAGGTTCTTCGTCTGGGGTTTTAGATATAAGGTTCACCAAACCTGCAATGGCACCACCACCATATAAGGTAGATGAACTCCCTTTTATAATTTCGAATTGTTTTAAATCAATAGGCGGAATCTGCATAATGCTCAATCCACTTGAAAAACCTCCATATAGGGGGAACCCATCTCTAAGAAGCTGGGTATATCGACCATCGAGCCCTTGTATTCTAATATTAGCGTTCCCACTGCTAAGAGAGGTTTGTTGCATTTGTATACCTGTACTTTCTCTAAGGACCATAGAGATATTGGTGGCATTCATAGCATTTTTCTCGCCTAGTTCTTCGGGACCAATAAACTCTATTCGTGTAGGAATGCGTTTAATGGTTCTTGTACTTCGGGTAGATTGCACTACAACTTCATCGAGTTCATGATCACTTTCTTGTAAATACAACAACAATTCCTTTTGCTCTGGAATTTGGAGTGTAACGGTTTGCGATTGAAAACCAATAAATGATACCTCAAGTTGATATGTGCCTTCTGGGATGTTTTCTAATGCTGAGATCCCATCCATATCGGTTATTACTCCTTTTTCTAATGATGGTATATATACTGTTGCCCCAGGCAAGGGAGTATTATCTTCTTGATTAAATACCTTTACAGTTACAGCATAGTGCTGTTCCTGCTGTGCTGTTATAAATTTTGACATGAATAAACAGCATACTATGAGCCATTTGCTCATATATGATAGATTCATATAGTAATGAATTTTTGGTTAAGATTTTTTTTGATAAGCCTGTGTAGGCGTGATAGAATTTAGCTTATCAATTGAGGAGGTTGCAGTAGAGTATCTTTAATATCTTTACCAATAGGGTCGGTATATGAAAATAGTCGTGAAGTAGTAGTTACTGCTAGCGTCTGATACACATTGGTGTCAATTTGTATCACATGTATATGACAACAATGACACAAACATAAGGGTGAGCAATGTTCTGTTTCATGATGTTCATGATCTGCTTCGCAATCTTTTGAAATCTCTGTGGTGTCTTCATTACATAACAGCTCATTATCTTCACAGGGCACCAGGTTTAGCGCCAGGAAATAAAAAGAGAATATAACAACAAAGATTTTCATAGTACAAAGATAGTAATATAGAAAGAGTATGAAGTGTAATTTATGAAGTTCTTAAAAGATATAAAAACAATATAGCGGGAGGGATAATGATACAGGAAAGACCCAGCAACATGGTACTATTATCTTTTGCGCGTATACTACGAATCACTACATAACCACCATACATCACAAATATGAGAGCTATAAGAAATACGAATAGATATTTGAAGGCTTCCATAATTGAAAATTGTTCTAAATGAACATAAATTTACTCGAGAATACCATTGAAATGCTTAGACTGCGTGTAAAGATTTATTCCAAATAAATTCCATTTTAGAAGACCTGAAACAGCATACTGCCGAAGATTATCGTCTTTATTTTCAGTAATATTCATTGATGTCAAACGCCATTCAAAACCACTTATAAAACCACTTTGCGAAGCTACACCGTACAAAGGGATTTGTTGCTCATTATTCTTGGTGAAAGTGATAGACATACCTATGTCCATTAATGCATTTTGATCTAGAGAGATGTATTTTGTAGCGGTAGGGAGGGATCCTTCCTCAAAAGTTGCCAATACTACCTTTTTTGTGGGCTCTCTTTTAGTCCTATAGCCTGAAATAATATGTAATACTCCCAAGACCAAAACAATAGTGAAAATACCTCTAAATCTTGACCTAAAAAGCTGTTTGGGTTGAAAAATACAGCGTATACATACGTATGCAAATAAAATAAGTATTGAAATATTGAGTAGTGACCAAATAAAATATACCATAAGATGAAAAGTGCTTTAAGAGTGCACAAATATAGTTAAAAGCTTCTATTTGTTTCGTAAATAATAACGTATATGGTGAGAATTGTGATTTTGCCTTATATATAATGATTAAAAATTATTCAAGATATTGGTAAACCTAGTAATTTATGCTTATTTTATATGTTCACAATCACCAATGCATATAGTAGTACTACACCCCTGACGATGTTTGGTTGATGTTTAGTGTTTTAGCTATGGGATATGTAAAAGATTCTATTTTTTATAATGATGCAATACAAGTGATGCGCTATGACTACGCTACGTATTATTTGTTTGACACCTTTATTGTTGCCGAGATTGATGAGGGTATTGTATATACCTGGGATGATCACGCAGCACCTATCGTAGCAGAACTAAGCGAGTTGTATGATCAAAACGGGGAGAACTTAGTGCTTATATCTAATCGTGTGCACTCATACTCAGTTAAACCTAGCGATTGGATCAAGTTTTTTAAAAGCGACTATAAGTTAAGAGGATATGCAATTGTAAGCTACACCCGAAAAGGGCTTATTGCTTCTCTAGTCGAAAAACTGTTTATGCGCAACACATTTAAAAGTTTTGAAAGCCTTGAAGATGCTGTTGCCTGGGCAAAAATGTTAACACAACATCCTGAGGAAAACGCTAAGGATAAAAGTGCTTGAATCCGGGCTTCGAGAGCCTCAACCCTCGTATGAGGTCGAAGAATAATCAAATACCCTCCACAAAACTCGCAAACACCTCTTTATGACGTTTAAGGTTCATATTAGGAGAAAGGGCTACACGAGCAATATAATCTTTGTCGCCTTCTTTGGTGGTCCCTTGGGTTGATGTAGCGGGAATGGTCCAGTAGCATCCCTTTAACTGTCCATAACTCACACAGTACTTGCTTTCGTTAGGGATTTCGGTAATCATCAAATTAATTAATTTATGATTAAGTGCTCTTTTATACGTTTCCTTTTCTTCATCAGTAGTTCCTTTGGTGGGAAGATCTAATGAAAAAACAGAGGGCGTAAAACCTTGACTAGCCAATGCTTCTGAAACAAAATTGATTTTTGCTTCGGGTAAGGTATCATGAATAAAGTTTACAAATTCACGCGTATTTTTATAGGCATCATGAATGCGTTGATTCATAGAAGGCAATTGTTTTGCCAATATTTCATATTGAAGAGGTGTAGCCTCGTTATCACAAAGTCCTAAATGCATATCTATCTTATGCATCAAAGCGTCTGTTTTTGTATTTCCTACACAATATCCGGCAGTACATAATCCACCACTCGGGAATTTCGAACCGCTAGAAAAAGAAATAGTTCTCACGGTTGATAGTATTTTACCTTCGCCTAAAAATTGCACGTTAGGACAAAAGGTTTGATCTAAAAGAAAAACCGGATCTACAGCAGTAGCACCACTTGCAGTTGTTCGAACTGCACTTAATACCTCTTTTAATTTTAGAAGATCAGGGACTTCAACTCTCGGGTTGGTTGGGATTTCAGCAATGATATACGGTACTGCATCTTGATCGGCAATTTTTGCCAAAACCGTATCAATACTTTCTACCATATCGTTACCACTATCTACGGGTAAATCTACGATTTCAACATTATCAATACAGGCAGTAACGCGTCTTGCCTGGTCATTTGTTCCTCCATAACAATTAGGAGGTACTATGATTTTGATATCTTTTCCGGTATAGTGTTCTAGTGCATAGTCTACGAGTCCCATTAAAATGGCATATTGTATCGATAGCCCACTAGAACCCACTAATGCCTTTGTATTTGTGCCCGTAACCGTCGCAATTGCATCCAAAACCTTTGTTTTGTTGGTGTCTACATCGCTCTTATGAGGTTCGGCATACGACTTGTCTATCAAAAGCTTTAAGGCGGTAAAACAATTGGCAGGCGTCATTGCAACTGTCTCTCTTCTTCGAACATGTTGAATCTCTGAAATATAGCCTTCGTTTTGTTCGCCATTCACCAATATAACACTCCCTAGACCCTCATAAGTATTGATATAAAAATCGATATTTGGGTAGAGATCAATAGTATCAATCTCATCTTGTTGTGAAACAAAAATGGTACTTCCGTCAAACGCTGAAACCGAAGATACTTCTTCAACACGTCTCAGTTCAAATGTATACCCGTAAACGTTTCTTAGCGTTTCAGCATCAAAAGAATCTGGTAATTCACCCGTATAAACGATCTGAGTATTTTTATGGTTAAATAAATTTTTTCGTAAAACTGCCAGGATAGGAACCGTTTTAGACCCAAAACTGATCACATTATCTGGTTGTAGGTTGTTTGAATAAGCAATTACCCATTCTAGTACACAAGATAATGGATGCCCTAATCGAATATAGTCAAAAGCTGTGGGTAATTCATGTAGTGCCGATGACTCAGTAGTATTGTTGTGAAATAAGTTTTCAAACTGCTCTAAGAATTGAACTTTCGCCAATTTTTCATCATAAATATCTAGTCTATGGGTGGTTAGATTCAACCAGTCACTAGGCATATTTTTTAATACATTGTCAATATACTTGAGCATTTTATTGTCTTCCATTACGAGTACCTTTTGATAGGCCGCTAGTATACATTAATTCGGTGTATTTTAAAAATGTTACCAGATGTTTTTAGAAATTCTTAAGAAAGGTTTAATAGTGGCTATTGTTCGAATCCTGAGTGTTGGGCTTCGAGAGCACTTCGACAAGCTCAGTACGACACTTAAGCCCTCGGAAAGGTGGAAGGATGGTTTTCAATTATATAACAAAAAAACACCTTATGCCCTCAATACATAAGGTGTTTCAGGGTCACTAATACAATGAACCTAACTAACTATATTTATCTAAAAATTACTGCATTAGTTTCTTCGATAACTCTTGAATCTCCTCACTTTTCTTCAACATGTATGCATTTAATTTTTCAGCGTCCCCAGCAGATAAACCGTTAGATACCTCTTGTGCTTTGGTTCCTAGTTCCTGACCCTTTTGTCCTAAGGCTGCAAAGGCAGTCATATCTTTACTTTCTACAGCTTTTCTATATTCTTCGATATAAGCTTCGTATGCATCTACATATTCTTGTACTTTGGAATCACTAAATGAAGGTGTTCCACTGTCTGATGATGTAGTTTCAGCTTTTGTCTCTTCAGTTTTTGTTTCAGAGGTAGCCTCTGTAGTTTCTTCTGTTGCAGTTTCTTCAGCTTTAGCATTATTGTCTTTACAAGCAAAAGAAAGACTTAAAATAAGAATAAGTGCAAAATGTAAAAAGGTTCGTTTCATAATATGTTCTTTAGTATGTTGTTAATTACTTTACAGGTACAAAGATGCAGGATTCACCCATGTCATGTAAACCCTATATTCCGTGAAATTTATCCCCTGTTTTCAGGGGGTAAACGAGTTTGTACTTTTGCCTTTAATTACTAAGTCACATATAATCAGTGTACTAATACTGTTACAATAATGAGTTTCAAAAAATAAAATTCAAATAGGGTAGTATTGTAGTTCAATTTCTAAAAACTATGATAGGGTACATGTATATTTTACAATGCTGTGATGGAAGTTATTATACGGGTAGCACTAAAAACTTAGAACGTCGATTACAACAACATCAAGAAGGTAAAGGAGCTAATCACACCAAGAAATGGCTACCAGTTACTTTGGTGTATTATGAATTGTATGATCGTATTGATACTGCCTTTTATCGAGAAAAACAAGTACAGGGATGGAGTAGAGCCAAAAAGGAAGCTTTACTACGTGGTGAGTTGGAAGCATTACCGGGACTTTCTATGGCGTATCGTGACAAGGGTACTTAGAGAGCACTTCAACAAGCTCACCCTTCGAGAGCCTCAGGGTTCGGACATGAGGGCTGAGGCTCTCGAAGCCCAATCTATTTACGATTCAACTTCCATCTCAAAAAGACAAACGGGAGTGTTATGATAATGCTTCGGCAAATTGCTAGTTTCTTTCAAGGGATTTGCCCCAAGAAAGTTAAATCCACAGCTGGTATAATAGGCAATAAGTTTTTCATTGTTGCCTGCAGTATCTAATCGTATATACTGTTTATGATGCTGTTTTGCATACGTTTTAGCCCAGTCTACAATATGTTTCACAAAATTTCGACCTCTATAATTAGGGTTAGTGGCAATGCGATGTATATATACCGAAGGGTCTTTATTACGTTCTTCCCAAATAAATGGATCATCAAAAGTAGTCATCCAAACACATGCAATGTCCCCATCGATACATATTTTCCACTGCTGCGAGTTGATGATCTCTTGCTCAATTTGATCTTCAGTAAAACTAGGCCAAAGAATTGCTTTCATCTTTTGTTGATATGCGGTAGCATAATCATATAATTTTAGAATAGTTTGTATGTCTTGTTGCGTAGAGCTTTCTATAGTCATGGTTTATTGTTGAATTAAAGCTAGTTGTACGGCTAGTATAATGAAAATGATTCCGGTAATTTTGTCTAAAGTAAACTTGATTTTCGGATTTCTGCGTAAAGAATTTGCAAATTTTGCTGAAAACAAGGCCAAAAGCAGACACCATAGTGTACCAGTACATACAAAAGTCAAACCCAGAATGAGAAAAGGGATGTAACTATTCATATATTCTGGTTGTATAAATTGAGGGAGAAATGCCAAAAAGAATAAGGAAACCTTTGGGTTAAGTACATTGGTTAGCATTCCTGAAACATAAATTTTTGAGAACTGTTTGCTATGTGAACCTTCATTATGTAATTGAATAGCAGTTTGTTTTTTGGCTAATAAAGCACCAACACCCAAATACAAAAGATATGCAGCACCTGTATATTTGATAATGTCAAAAGCCAATGTAGACTTGGCCAAAATAATAGAAAGTCCCAAAGCTGCAAATATGCAATGTAAAAGAGCCCCAGAGGCAATACCTAGTGCCGATATGATTCCTGAGCGTTTCCCTTGAGCGATACTTCTGCCTAAAATATACATAGTATCTGCACCGGGTGTAATGTTTAAGATAATTCCGGCTATTAAAAAGCCCCAAAAGTTCATAATTCCAAACATAATCGTGGTTTTAATTGATTTATGTGTTCAAAAGTAACGTGAATATTAGCGGACACTAAATTGATTTATTGGCAGAATACATATATCTTAGTGGAATCAATTGTAAATTTTGACAAATACCATTGATTATGCTAAAAGATGATTTAGATTACCATATTTTGAAATTATTACAGGAAAATGCTCGATTATCATTTGCTCAAATTGGTAGGGAAGTGGGACTTTCACCTTCTGCCGTTGGAGAGCGTGTGCAGCGACTGGAAGATACCGAAGTCATTACGGGGTACGCAGCACAAGTAAACCCGAAAAAGATGGGGTGGTCTTTGGCAGCCATTATTATGATGAGTGTAAACAGAATTCACTTTCAATCTTTTACCGAATCTTTAGATGACTACCCTGAAATGGTATCATGCACTCGTGTAACAGGAAAAGACTGTTTAATTATGAAGTTTTATCTTAAGGATAGTCAGCACCTTGAAGAAACCATTAATAAACTGGCGTTACATGGTGAGCCTACCACATTATTGATTTTAAATGAACTTAAAAAAAACGTATCGATTGCTCCGGCAAGTCCATTATAATATGATATAGCTATATGATAGAAACCATTTTCATTATCGTTATTTCTGCATTGTTGTTGGGAATAGCAGCATACGACTGGTTTATTTTATGGAAGGATCTCCGAAGGTGCCCAAAGTGTAATGCTACTTTATTCAATGTAAAGCTTTTGAGCCATGAGCGATTGGGGCAAGACATAAAAAAAGACGAAAGAGGTCATTATCGTAAATCGTATCAATGCAAAAATTGTGATCACACATGGAGCATTGGCGGTTCTTATAGAATTGATACTGATGATTAATCCTTAAATATTACAATATTCACGTCACCTTTATAACTAATACACCGAATAATAAAAGACTTTTCGATCTTCAGGTCTTAAAACACATTTCCACATATAAGCTTAACCTAAAACATGTACAATTCGTCTTTCCGATTCTACCATTTATCGAAAAATCGCAAAAAACACTGTAGTGTGGTCGTAACTTTATAATAAGGAAATCAAAAAAATATGTGTTATGAAAAATTTAATCCCCTTCTACCAATTAAGTATAGTAAGTATTCTAAGACTCATTAATGTATTGCCTTCTGGATCAGGATATCCAAGCCATAGATAAAAAATACCCCTTAAAAAAGTCTAATTTAAAAAACAATCGTCATGAAAAATTTTTACTCCATTTTTACTAACATAATGAACTTTCTTATCGAACTACCAGGAGCATCTAGATATGCTATGAGAAAATAGTACGAACAATGTACCCTTTAAAAAAGTCTAATTTAAAAAACAATCGTCATGAAAAATTTTTACTCCATTTTTACTAACATAATGAACTTTCTTATCGAACTACCAGGAGCATCTAGATATGCTATGAGAAAATAGTACGAACAATGTACCCTTTAAAAAAGTCTAATTTAAAAAACAATCGTCATGAAAAATTTTTACTCCATTTTTACTAACATAATGAACTTTCTTATCGAACTACCAGGAGCATCTAGATATGCTATGAGAAAATAGTACGAACAATGTACCCTTTAAAAAAGTCTAATTTAAAAAACAATCGTCATGAAAAATTTTTACTCCGTTTTTACTAATATAATGAACTTTCTTATCGAACTGCAAGGAGCCTCTAGATATGCTATGCGTCGGTAATTACCCAATAAAATGATGCGGTATATACACACATGTGTGTAATATCTCTACACTTTGCAAATGGGGAATATGCCCCAAACTACTGTTTTTCAGCGATCTTTATAAAATGGTATCAATATTGGTATTTCAGAGTGCGTATATAAGAAAACACTCATGAATAAATCAGAATCTACTATTGTTGCTACCAAGAAAAACATTTTAAATTCTTCTTCAACACTCGTCTTAATTGGAACCTTTGTACTATTATTTAGTGCGGTTTCATTATTCTATTTTCTACAGCCTTATTTTGAAGAAATTCATTTAGAGCGCATGAATACCACATGGGGAATTTCTTTAATGATCACAGGATTTACTTTACTTGCTCTAAAAATAGGTTTCTTACTTTATATTTTACGTTTGTACCTACGCTACAAAACTATTGATTCTGTAAACGATCATGAGTTACCTTTATGCACTGTAATCGTGCCTGCCTATAATGAAGGTGAGTTGGTATATAAAACCCTTCATAGTTTGGCGGAGAGTGATTATCCTATAGAAAAATTGCAAATTATCTCAATAGATGATGGAAGTAAAGATGATACTTGGCAATGGATGAACAAAGCGAAGTTAGAATTAGGAGATCGCGTTGAAATATATCAACAGCCCCAAAATAAAGGTAAAAGACATGCACTATATCGTGGGTTTACTTTGGGAAGTGGTGAAGTGTTTGTAACCGTAGATAGTGATTCTATTGTAAAGAAAGATACCCTAAGGAACATGACATCTCCTTTTGTAGTGAACCCAGCTTGTGGTGCTGTAGCCGGAAATGTTCGTGTCTTAAATAAAGAAAAAGCATTAATTCCTCGAATGCTTAATGTAAGCTTTGCCTTTAGTTTCGAATTTATACGTTCTGCTCAAAGCACTTTGGGCTCTGTTTTATGTACTCCTGGAGCTTTATCTGCATATCGAAGAGATGCCGTGTTTAGTTGTCTTCATGATTGGATTAACCAAACCTTTTTAGGTCAAGTATCTAAAATAGGGGAGGACAGAGCCATGACCAATATGATATTAAAGCAAGGATATAAAGTTTTCTTTCAGCGTAATGCCTATGTACTTACCAATACTCCAGAACGCTACAGAAACCTATATAAGATGTTTATTCGTTGGGAAAGAAGTAATATACGTGAGAATATCGCAATGAGTAGATTTGCTTTCACCAATTTTAGAGAAGGATCCAAAGTTGGTCCAAGAATATTACTACTTAATCAATGGTTAAAAATTGTAATGGCTTATCCTGCAACTATCTTAATGTTGTATTTCATGTTTACTTATCCATTGTTATTTCTTAGTTCGACTATGGTGAGTATTTTGGTATTCTCTAGTATTCAAGCATTGTTTTATGCTAAAAAACACGATAGGCTAGAAGCGTTATGGGCATATCCATATAGTGTTTTTTATGCTTTCACCTTGTTTTGGATTACTCCGTATGCTATTGCTACTGCAGGTCGAAGCGGATGGTTAACCCGAGAGTTACCTAAAGAGAAAGAAGTAAAAGAACAGCAAGTCATTGCAGTTACATCTTAAGTCCTTTTACAGCTGATAAGAAACGCTATGGTTTAATACCTAAAATTTCTTGTATCCTTAGTTTATGTTATTTTTTATATTTTAGGTTGCCTAAAATCTTAGAACATGAACGAACAACTACAAAAAGATCTTAAACATTTTGAATATGTGACGAAAGATAGATTCGAAATGGTAGAAGAACTCTTGAAGAAAGGGTATGATGAAAAGAAAGTAATAGATGCATATAACGATTACTCATTTAAACCCGTGTGGAATGGCAATGCTCTAATCGGAATCTTAATGATTTGCCTGGCGATTTGTATAGGAATTAGTATTACTTCGACGCTGGGTAGCTTTAGGTACGAGTTAGATTCAACCGGTGATTTTCTAAGATTAAACGAATGGGTTCTAAAACCTTTATTGAGTTTAGTATTACTGGCTACTGGGGTTAATATCTTGATTAATCGCGGTTTCTTCAACAAAAGGTTAAAAATGACTATGATTGTCATCTTCGTTTTGTTTATTATTAGTTCAATGGGGTCCAATACACCCATATCATTATTATTTGGCGCTATTGGTATTGTTCTATTTAGTACTCTTCGAATAAAAAAAAGAGCACAGGTTTCTGAAGGAGAACTTGTTGTAAATACCATAAAAAGCTCACCTGCGTTTAAATCTGATATTTTAAAAACCATGTCTATAAAATCATGGAATGGTTCTACATTATTTGTTTTCTTATTCCTGGCGTTTATAGTATTACTAAGTTCGAGCATAGATATATCGAGACCTATTGAGTCAGGTAGTTCAGGAGGTCTTTTATCATTCTCTCAAATGCCAGAATTGTCTACTCTCGATCAAATTTTATCGATAGGATTAAGAATACTATACTTTGGTAGTTTTGCAACAGCAATGCTGGTAAACATCAACCTTAAAAAGTTTAAATGGGTTGTTTTAGGATTAGTGGGTTTTGCAATCTTATATATAGTTCTATGCGTTTTTCATAGAAATATGCAAATGTCTATAATTCCGTCTCTACTTATTGTTTTTGCGGGTTTATTCACGCTGTATACTCACAGTTTATTACCAAAGAAACAAGCCAAAGACCAAAACTAAATATAGCTGAGATATTGCAAATTCTTTCCGCCGGCAAGAAAGAAAAAATTCCAATATTCATTACGAATGTATGGTTAATATAGAGGCTATATAAGAGTGATAAAACCCAATTTTCACGTTTTTATCCCCTGTCATCAAAGGGGGGTATTTGGGGAATAGCAAAGGTTTTTCCGTAGTGTGATTAAATCACTGTAGTTTGTTTTATTTAGAGTACCCCTTGGCAATTGTATTTTGCGCAGGTTTGAATCTCGGTGAAAAATCTAAACTGTTTTCGGTTCCAGAAGGAGTGGACCTTGTATTCCATTCCCAAATATACATACCAGCAAACCAGTCATAGTTCCACAGTTTTTCAAATAAAGCCTGATATGCTAACTGTTGGGTGCGATTGGATTTCTTACGATATAATATTCCAAAAAAGGATTCCCATTGCCAAGGTTTAATAGTGGCTTTAGTATCATTTTTGTATCCAATTTCGGTAAATAATATTGGCTTTTTATGGGTTTTTGATAAAGACTCTAATGTTTCAATACGTGGATCCCAACCTTTTTTTATAGTTTCCAGATCAGGATTTGCTCTATTGGTAAGAGGAAAATAGGCTTGAATTCCAATATAATCTAGTTCATCCCAAAACTTAACCATTTCATATTCGCCATCCCAATTGGCAGCATAGGTAAGTTTACCGTTATAAATGGTTTTAATTTCTTGTATTAGTTGTTTCCACTTGTTGGGTTGTGCTTTTATAGAAGTACGAAGCTCTGTCCCAATGCAAAATAATTCTGCACCTGTTTTTTGGGCTAAATGTGCATAATGCAACATGCTTTTGCGATAGGATGTAAACCATGTATCCCATTGAGCTTTTGATTCGTGCTTTATATTTGAGCGCCATCCTTCACCGGTCCATATATGTGGCTTGAGATGTACATGCACATCTTTTGCTTTTAATTCACTGATAGTACTTATAAATATAGAATCCCTTTTCGACCATTTACCTACCATCTCGGGAGAAGATACTTCTGGTGAACTTTCATCCTTTTGATACATAAAAGGGATTACCGCTACCCATTCTATATTGTTTTGAACCAGTGTGGTAATAGCAGATTCATTATTGTTTTTCCAACCAAAAACACTCATTCCTCGATGCTTTCCGTCGGTATTATAATGATCTTTTATGATTCCTGTTGTATTCTCTATACTATGATCCCATTGATAATCAAATGCTTCATTACCGTTAATATGAACAATGGTTTTAAACGAACCAAGAAGAATAAGCATTGGGAGTATCACATACACAGATAAGCGTTTACTCATTGTTTTTAATCCATGTTTTCTATACACCCTAACAATATATCTGGTAAGAAGAAATAGACCATAGACAACTAAAAATATAACATGCACGCTAATTAAGAAACGGGTGTTTGTTATGAGATCACTTAGAGAGCGTAAAGAAGAATCGAAACTTTGTTGTCTAAGTAATAATCCCAGAATAAGGATAAGAATACCCAAAAAAGTAATGGCATAGATTTTTAATGCTGTATAGAATTCTTTTTTTCTAAACATGTATCTATTTTAAAGATTAGAAGAACAAAGTGTCAAAATGTTACACTTTAATACGTTGTTTTAGTATTGAAGGGCTTGTTCTGTAAAACTTTTTGTATATTACGTCTGATGTAAAGCGCAATTTTAATCTAAAATTATCATTGATGAAGCACAAAACTAATAATCTGAATTCGTTTGAGAAATATGCTTTAAAGAACTCCGCAGGGATAAAGGTTAGGGGAGGTTTCACCGCCACAGATGATCTTTGGAAATGGAGAAAGAATATCGAAGATGGAATGATCGATAGACGAAGTGGCACCGTAAAATAAGAAAGAAAGTATATAAAAATAAAAAGAGGGCTAAACAGCCCTCTTTTCTATGTAATAAAAGTAAATGCTTTATTCTTCTTCATCAAATGCTACTGGAACAAATTCACTTTCTTCGTCATCATTTATAATCATAGGTTCCTGATCTATTTCGTCATTAGTTTCAATCTCTTTACTAACTTCTTCCACAACAGAATAATCTGAAGTTTCCTTTACTTCTGTTTCTGGTTCTTCTTCTGGTTCTGGAATTGAGTTTTTTAAAGTATTAAAACGTTCTACCTTTTGTAAATCACCTTCTTCACCAGAAAAATAGGGGAATACATCCATAATAGGAGACTCAGCAATGGCTGGTATCGTATAATCTCCCATTGTATTTTTCATGGCTTCATTGGTATTGTCAAAAGCTTCCCTAACATCATTGGCCTGTATTAAAAGGTACATATTCGATTTTCTCTCTTTTCCACTTTCTTCATCATAAGCGATTAAAGAGACTTTTGATTTGAACCAACGATCTGAATTCTCGAAAGGGTGAATCTCTGCATAATTAGCAACTTTAATATTAGTAATTTTAAACTCATCACTTATATATGCTGACATTTCTTCATTGATTCTAGCTTCTGCCTCGGTATAGGAGATAGCATCTACTAGATAAGGTTCTGTAGCCATGCGTTGTGCTCCAGTGTCATCGGTTTTTCTATATTTTACTTTGCACTCGTACCAGGTTGCACTCATATTTTCTTGTTTTATTGGGCGCCAAATATAAATGATGTATGAAGCATATTAACTATAGGATTGAATTAGATATTCACAATTTTTTAATACGAAGATTAGATGTTTAAAAATCAGTAATTTACTTTGTAATGTATGATCTATATAAAACAAACAGGCCCTAAAAGGCCTGTTTGAATTTCTTACATTCAGAAATTTACTATCTATAAACGTCATACTTGATCACACAAGAGTTGTCTTGTCTATCTTTACATTCCCAATAAATGATATCTGCACTTACAAAAGCGGCTCCGTTTGACCCAACAATCTGGCTTACTTGTGCCTGTAAATCATCTTGATAGTGGTCTAGGTTAATATCGCTATCACCATCTACATAATATACCATACTTCTATAGTAAGTATTTACTACTCCTGATGGTGGCCAGTTTCTAGTATACGTAGTACACTCGCGTACATAACGTTCGAACTCAGATTGTGCATTGTCTGAGCATCCTTCATCACCACTTAGAGTGCAATTGGCTTTTGGTTGAACCGGTGATAACTTACCAAGTTCTTCAGCAGTGGCGTTGCGTACTTCTTCAGTACCAACTAGTTCTAGGTATGGGTTTGAATTTACTGATTCATTAAGTTCTGAATCTTCATTACATGATACTATTAGCAATGATAATAGTAATGCTCCCAGGAATGATTTAACGTGTAATTTCATTTTAAATTGATATTTAATTAGGTTAATAATTGGTATTAAAATTAGATAACAACCATGAAAAGAATCACCCAAATGATTTTAAGAATACGTAAATAATTAGGAGCTAAATCTGTGAAAATTTTATGTCTATGAAAGAATTAATTAACCCATGCTTAATACAATTTAGCAAGGGCTAGTATTTTAAAGGATACGACGAATTCGAATTTTTAATAATTTGTATATCAGAACCTTGTGTTATTTGGTGTCTATTGCGTGAATATTAATTTCTTCTTGCTTACCTTTTAATAATACACTACCCAGGAACTTTGAAGATAAACGTGCTTTTCCCTCAAGGTCTTTTAGTAATTTTTCAGAAATAAGAAGTAATACTTTGTGTTTGTTGCATTCGGCCTGTATACGGGCAGAGGTATTAATAACATCACCATGATATGCAATTTCTTTTTTCACGACACCAACTTCTGTAACCATAAGTACTCCACCATGTACACCAGCTTTAAATTCAGGTATCACACCATACTTATCTAAATAATATTGAGCTTTACTTTGTTTTTTCTGCTGAAAAGCGAAAAATAAGTCTACACAATTATTATTGGCTAATCCTTTTTGGTAGGGCCAGCTAAGTACAGCTTCATCACCGACATACTGATAGATTTCAGCATCATATTTAGGAACTACTTCGTTGAGATCATAAAAACAATCTTGTATAAATTGACTGTATTTGAAATGCCCCAGGTTTTCTGCTATTGTGGTAGAGTCTTTTAGGTCGAGAAACATAAAAATGCGTTTTTCTTCTTTAGGGTTTTTGTATTTCCCCATTAACATTTTTAGAAATACCCCTTTACCAAATTTTTCCCGGGCAATTTTTATAAATGAAAAGACAAACGAGACAAAGATCATGTAGAGCATGGTTGCCCAAAAAGATTTATTACTTTTCCACCAACCTCTTTCAGTATTAAGATTGAGATCGTACATCTCAGAAAACCAAACCATTACTATGGTAAATACCCCAATACTAATAATGAAATATAAAAAAGAAGTGATGAGTACATCATAGACCATTAATAACCGATTCTTTGTGATTTTTTCGTACACAAAATCTACGGTAGCATAAAGAATCCCAATTAAAACTCCTATGGTCATAAAACCGAATAGCGCTCTAAGCGTACCTGTTATACCGCTGTATTGTCTAATTACAGTAAATCCCTCTTCTTCGTCTATTCCATAATACCTAAAAATAGAAAATAGACCCATAGCTACAGCCCAAAAGGCTATAGACATCCATAAGTCTTTTATATACTGTTTTAAGAGACGATTCATAATACTTTTAATAGTATGCAACAATATACGGTTATTGCGTCAGAATCTCATCGGTATTTTTAAGAGTGTATAGTGTTTTTATCTCGTTATCAGTTAACGGTCGATTGTAGATAGATAATTCATCAAATAGACCAATATATCCAAGTCCCAAGTAAATATTGGACTTGTCAAGTTCCCAGGTAAAGGGGGTATCTATGTTGGGTCTGGTTCCTTTGTGCTCTCCATTTATATATAAACTAGCAGTTCCAGTTTTGGTATTTAATCCTGAAAAATTTATAAAGATGTGTGTCCATTGTTCTCGACTAAAAGGAGGGTTTTTGACACCGGTAAGTTTTTTGATAAATATAGGGTTTTCGTTATCTGGACCTTCCGGATTTGGGTTCCAAACTGCTCTATCTCCAATTACTCCTAATCTAAAATCTCTTGGATTTTCTTTGGTGAAATCTACCCATATAGAGGCATCATTATAGCTAACATCTGTGATTTGTATCGGATCGCAGTATCCCGGTTTTAGGTCTAAGGAAGGGTCTAGCTTTAACCAAAATGAAATAGCCCCTTTCCAATCCTTTGTATTATAAGAGATATTGTTTTTACTAGGGTAGTAGACATATCCTTTACTGCGCTCGGTGAATAGCAAAGCATTGCCAAAATGGCCATTACCTTCATCAATTCTGATGTCTGGTTTATAATGTAATCCAACTTCAGAAGAGTCTGTAGCTTTTCGATTGGGTACAGTATATATTCTCTTATCTCCTAAAGCAAAATCGGCTTCAAGACCTTGATCAAAAGAAGCGTAAAAAGTTAATGCCTGCTTAAGATCTGTTACAGTACTATCTTTTTTGCAGGAACTAAAAGTGACTATAATGATAAGACTAAGAATTGTTGCTAGGGAAGATTTATGGATGTGTGACATGATATAGTGTGATTTAATGCTTTAAATATAGGGGTATATTAATTTTCTTTTATAGAGATTCACTAAAATTTAAGATTTCCAGTTTTTGTCTTTTGTTAACTTAATATTGATGGTGCAATTTGTAAATTAACCAAACCAATTTAAATATACATAAAATGAAAACTATAAGTACAATCATCGTTGATTCGGAGAATATACCCGAATTAGAAAATTCTTTTCAAACGATAAAAGAAGAACTTGGGGCTCCTTTTGTTCCGAATTTTTTTAAAGTCTGGAGTGATGCTCCGGTCGCTTTACAGGGAATATTGCCCGCCATGAAATATATTTTAGGCAGTGGAGAACTGGATAGAAGGTTAAAAGAAATGATAATGATTGCTATCTCATCGATGAAAGATTGCAATTATTGTGAAGCTGCTCATAGTGCATTTTGTAAAATGATGGGTGTAATTCCCGAAGATATTGAATCCCTATTAAACACGCATTCATTACCTGAGGAGCACGATATAAAAGATAAAGTTGCAATAGATTTTGCAGTGCAGTTGGCTAAAGATCCCAATTCATCAAGCGAAGAAGATATAGTACAATTAAAATCCCTCGGGTATTCTCAAACTGAAATACTGGAGATCATTGCTATGTCTGGTATGGCTGTATTCTACAACCACTTAGCAGATGCTACTAAGGTAAATGTCGATTCTGGTTTTAAAGCAACTATTTCTAACTAGATTTAATCTCCATTAAATGCAAATCTAATAATGAATGGATGATGATGTTTAAAATGAGTTATACTGTGTGCAAGTGTTCCTTCTTTGTGAGATAAGACATCTTTTAACTCTTTACTCAATTCTATTTCATCATCCTTCAATTCACTGTTGTTTTCAAAATATCCTGATAACGTTTTTCTTGCCGAATAATGCTCCATAAATGTTTCAAAAGAATCATATAACTTTTTGAACTTTCCAATAGGTATCGCCAACAATAACAGTACGGCCATAATTTCACTGCGATTATTTTCATCTTTATAGGTAAAATCTTCATGAGCTTTTACAATTCTATAGATATTAACGAATCGCTTTATTGCCCTAGGACTTGTTCCTATTACATCTGACATTTCTTGTAGAAGTTCTATTTCTAATTCTGAAAGACGTAAAGACTCGATAGTTTCTTTTGTTTCGATAATTTCGACTTCTTTAGGCTCCTCTTCTTTATTTTGTTCTTCGTCGATACTCTTTGGGTCAGTTTTTGGTGTATTTTTACCCGAAGAACTGTTTCCTTTTGTATTCGCGTTTGAAGTGATGTCGTCTGATGAGAGGGTTGATTCTTCTATAGGGATTTCTTCAAGTTCAGATTTTGTTTGAGCCAAGGTTTTAAGCATGTATTTTACACTTTCGTCTTCTGCTGATTTAAGATTAAAAGGGACTTGAAAAATCTTTTCTAAATAACTTGCCGGATCGATCATTTCCATATCTGTAGTCTGCTTGCTGGCCACAAATTGCATTTGATGCTTCTTGATCAGAGCATTTTTGATCCATCTGGGATCTACGCCAACCACCACTACAAATAGAGGATAGGCCATGAGTAAATTTACCGCTTCAAGTACCTCAACTACACGTTCTTCGGGACAACGATCTAAATCATCGATATAAAGAATAATGCGTTCTAGGGGTCGGCTAAATTTATCTCTAAAACTTTGTGTATCTTCATTATTTGTGAGGTTCTTTAGTTCCTCATGATGATCGGTAAAGAGATTACTTAAAATTTCAAAATCCTTACGTATAATGGAAATTAACCCTAGGTGTTTTTCATATTCTTTGCTAGATGAACGTTTTTCAATAAAGGCGTGCAATGCTTCGGTAGATAATGTATTATTCAGCCTAAATTCAATTTCGGCTTTTTGTTCTGTAGTTTGATGAATTTGATGGTTGATATCAATAATTTCAACTTTGAGCTGTTCTATCTCAAGAGTAAGCGCCTTTTCCCTTTGTTGATTTTGAAACAGAGCATCTTCTTTTTGAAGTTCATAGTCTTCTTTTATTTTCCAAAAAGATGCTACCAAAGGCTGTAATTGCTTATATGTTTTTATTCCTCTGGTGTAGAAAGTACCAGCAATAGTTAACACATACCATATATTGTTTGGGAATTCAAAATTAGTCCATTGCACGGTATTGGCTATGTAATTTAATAAAGGTGGTACTGCTAATACAATAGCTAATATAGCAATGACAAATATGAGATTACTTTTCCATTTGCCAGCTTTAAAAAATACTTTTAAAAAAGTAAGTATAGATGTAGTTTGATTATGCAATTCTTCTGGAGTTTTCCAATATTCTTTAGGTACAATTTCAGAAAACTGCTCTTTGTTTTTGATGATTGTTAAATTGGTAGTGATTGCATTTTCTACTGTATCCTGTACTTTAAATTTCTTATCGACATTCTCAAGTACTTCAATAATACTGGTCTTTTTTATTTCGCGAATTTTATTCTTTAAACGTTGTTCAAAAGTGGTTCTTTCGTTTTTCAGACTATCTAATTGCGCATCGATTACATCTTTTTTACGTTCTAACTCTTCTAATTCTGTATTGGTGATGTTTAATTCATGAGTTAGTACCTTTTCAATTTCCTGTTTATAAATATCACTAGCAGAATAATCTTGAATATATTGATTGAGTCCATCAAAGATTTTGGTTATAATTCCTGCCCATAGATTCGCATCCATATAGGACCACGCATTAAAATGTACATGAGCTATTCCTTCACAAAAGCCTTTTTCGGGGTTGTTTTCAGATAGTAAATGAATACGCTGTTTCAGTTTTCTCATAAAAAAACTCTTACCCGATCCCCATTTACCAAAAAGTGCAATAGCTAGAGGAGGAGTAAAACTTTTTGCTGCTATAACCCGTGCAAATGCAGATACATCTTTGTTGATGTTAAGATGATCTGTGCCAGAATCTGCATCACTTACTAACCCAGCTAGGGTGGTGATCTTAGTAACCGTAGTGATGGTTTTCTTGTTTTTTGAAACAGTAATGAGATTGTTTAATATACCAGAATCGATATGACTTAGAATGGTTTCTGTATCAGCTAGTGTAGGTTTAATTATTGCACCTCTGTAGGTGCCAAGGTTTTCTATATGAATGTCCAAATCGCTAATAACCCAGTCAACCTTGAGTTCTGAACCATTTTGAGGGTTGTGACTTACAATTCCAAATCCTTTTATTTTTAAGTAAGCTATTCGATCTTTACCGTAAGTTGATTTTAAAATTAAAATATCTCCAGGTTCTATTTCATTTATGATATCTACATATGTTTTTTCTTTTAATCCTTGTTGCCATTTGTTTTGATCAATAAAGTTTGAAGTTTGATCTTTTGTACCTCTTTCCCAATAAGAGCCTGCTAGATAAAATTTTCCTTTAAAATCTTTCAAAAATCTATTTACCGCAATCGATTTTCCTTTTCTATCTGTTGATTTTTGAGATTTTACATTCTTAGATTGTTGTTTTTTTGCGGGAGCTTTTGGTGTACTGCTTTCAACATTAGAATTAATTTCTTCAAATGTCTTACGTCCTCTATGACTGTCGGGTACGGAGATAATAAAATGAGTGTTCATCTCTGAAAAATCTGATGAAAACCCTTCAATCATAAACCTAATGATACGTAAACTTGTAGGCATAGGAATTCCGGATTGCCCTGTTCCTAACAAAGGAATCCAAATAGTTTTTGAAGAAAGTTGATTGAGAAACTGTTTTACAGCATTTGTAAAATTTGTTCGTAATGAATTTTCACTAGTCTGTCCTGTGTTATAAGTAACTATAAATAGTATTGGTTTTTTACCCTTTTGTTCGAGCAAATCAAACCCTTTTTCTAAGCTTAGTGTTTTGAGTGCACTTTGATTATAGCCATATGCAGTAAGTACCGATAAATTGAGTTTACCAACATTGCCATAAATATCTACTGAGGCAATGGCCATGTCTGCTTCATTAGGAGAAGCATTTAAAATTATTTCGTAAGGTAACTGTGATACCGGTTGTTGCATAATAGAAATATTTTAAACTTTGATCACCACCGCATTTACTACTACGGTGTAATGGACAATTAATTAGATTGGGAAATACAAAATGATAAAAGAAAACGTCTTAAAAGGGGTATAATGATAGCTAAAGATAAAACTATTACCATTGCAAACAAATAGGTTTTTACCCTTTTTTAAGTTTTGTATGAAACAAAAGTCATTGCTCTAATTTGAAAGTATTATTCGAAAAGAATATTGTATACTTGTTTGCTCATTGAAATCCCATTTACCTGTATGAAATTTAGAAATTTAATCTTTATCTGTATCGTTACTTTTTTTACGATGACTACAAACGCTCAAGATTATATCGACATATTTAAAGTCAATTATGCCTCTATTCTTAACGCAGGATATGAAAATTCTGATGCAACCACCAATATTAATATTCTGGATGCAAGTCTTACCTATCCCCTAAAAGTGAATGAGCGCTTTGCCATTATCAGTGGTATTGATTATGTGCAACACGGAGTAGAAGTGGTGCCCAACGGAGATAATATTAACCTAAATACCATTACACTCAAAGCTGGAGTGAATATAAAACACAATGAGAAATGGTCTGGGACATATGTCTTTTTGCCCAAAATAGCTAGTTAAGACTTACATACCGATGGAGATCATCTTTTTTTAGGTGGATTGGCCTTATTAAAATATCAAAAAAGTGAGCTTATGCAATATCGTTTTGGTACATATGCAAGTAGCGAAGGATTTGGTACGTTTTTAACCCCAATTTTAGGAATGTATTATCAAAGTGAGGATAAACGTTGGGAGATTTCGGCAAGTTTACCTATTAATGCAGATATTAATTATCATGTGTCTGATGATTGGGTCACAGGAGTGGCTTTTCAAGCCTTTGTTCGAACTTTTAGTTTAGATCGAGAAGCAACTCAACCAGAACTATATATCCAAATGTCTAACATCGAAATTGGTCCATATATTCAATATGGTCTAGCAAACGAAAGTATTTTGTTACGATTGCAAGCGGGTTATTCTACTGCTTCTTATGAGGTATTTGAGGAAGGAGATACACTACCTATACGAGTTTCTGCATTTGAATTTGGAGATGATCGTAATCTACTGAATCCTGAAATGACCGGGAATTTGTTTTTACGCTTTGGAGCCGTATATCGTTTTAGTTTGAAATAAAGCGCGTTAAAAAAACACCTCCAACAATGTTGAAAGTGTTTTTTTAACTAACTAATTAACTAATTCAAATACTAAATTAAACTAAGAATATATTTTCAAATATACAGTAGTATTTAATTGTTTGCATTGGGTAAAGCACTGAAATTAAACAGGTAAACACCTGTTTTTTGAATAGGTGTTTTAAGTACTTTGCATGGTTACTAATACTTTGTTAAAAACTTACTTTTCAATATTGATAAAAATATAATTTCTTTGCGCCGGGAAAATTATAGCATTGGAAACAAAAGAAAAAGAACAAAAAAAGACCTACACCAGGCACAATTTTTTTAATAAGACTTATTGTGTTTTTAAAGGTGTACCTCTTCGAGAAATTACTAGAAGAAAACCTAATTACCGCAGTGAATCGGGAAGTACGTATTATTATACCAAGCATGGTGTATATCGACTATCGAATCACTGGGGGAGAATTGCGAAGTGCCAATGGCGCTTAGTGTCAGATATTGCGACAGATATAGATGATTTACGTTTAGGATTTGCTGAGTGGGAAGATTTTAGGGAAAATCTTGATCCAGAAGTAGATGCATACTATATTGCTGTTGATTTTGAGCTCAAAAAGGTAAGTTATATGCATAAGGATAATCCCAATTATGATCAGGTGGCAGTATTGCGATCTGCAGATGCTACCAGAAAACTTATCAAACAAATCAAAAACTTGTTAGATGATCATAAGTGGGCCAAATACTACGATTATGATGATCTAGATGAATTTAGGGAAGAAGTGGTAACTCGTTTAATAAACAGCACGATTTCGTTAAATGAACTTCGAAAAGAACTAGCTGAAACCTATTAGAATCGGGGCACAGGTAGTGGGACATAAGTGTTGTCTCCAGGAACTTTGGGAAACTCTTTGTTGTTCCACTTAGTTTTTGCTATTTCAAGTTTCTCTTTACTTGAAGAAACAAAATTCCAATGAATATAACGTTCTTCAGGAAAGGGTTTACCTCCAAACAATAGCACATGGGTGTTGGGTTGTAAAGTAATTTTACAAGCATCTTCAGTTTTTGATATTAACATATTTCCTTGCTCAATACTATCATCACATGCTGTGATACTACCTTTTACAATACAAATCCCGATTTCTCCTTCCAGCTCGCCAGAGATATGTAATTCATATTGTTCTTGGCTGGTAATATCTATCATAAACAAATCAGAATGTACAGGTACCGGAGATACTCTTCCATAACCTTTACCAGCTATAAGTTTAAATGTAGCATTCCTATCTGTCCATTGCGGTATTTGTTCGAAATCAATATGATGAAACTCCGGTTCTATATCTTCTAAATGTTTTGGTAATGCCACCCAAATTTGATAACCATGTGCAGTGAACTCAACATCATCTCTAAGATCGTTGGGTGTTCTCTCGGTATGAGTCACACCACTACCCGCAACCATCCAGTTTACAGATCCTGGCGATATACGTTGCTCGGTTCCTATACTATCTCTATGCATTAACTCTCCTTCTAGCATGTAGGTGAGGGTAGAGAGTCCAATATGAGGATGCTGGTCTACATCCATATAATGACCCTTTTTGATTGTAGTTGGCCCCATATGATCTATAAAAATAAAAGGACCAACCATTCTCTTTTTTCTAAACGGAATGAGACGACCAACTAAAAAATCTCCTATATCTCTGCTTCTTTCAGGAATAATTAACCCTTCGTTAGACATGCAAATGTTTTTTAAATGCTAATAAGATTAAAAGTAAAGTTTTTTAAAAACAATTACGTTAAATAAAGATTAATGTAATAGCAATGGTCTTAGTTCATTTATGGTGTAAAATATTGTATTTGAAACAATAAAATTACGTAGCTAACAAATACAATTTTTCTTGTGGTTCTTATCGGTAAAAACAACCGATGATAACTACAAAATAATTTACTATCTTTTCGATCGTTAATTGAACAACTAACATTAGCAACCTAAAACCTACTCATGGAAATTTTTTCATCATACAATGTAATCATTGGAATATCCCTTACTATAATTTTGTCTTTTATTTTTAATGGTATTGCCAAAAGAACAAATGTTCCTGCAGTATTAATGCTTATTATACTCGGAATTATTTTGCAGTATATTCTAAAGGCTTTTGGTGGAGATTCTATAGATTTCTTCCCTATGTTAGAAGTTTTGGGGATCGTAGGTTTAATTATGATTGTTTTAGAAGCGGCTCTTGAACTTGAACTCAAACGAGATAAGTTAATGCCAATACTCAAATCTTTGGCTATAGCATTAATAGGTTTAGTTGCCTCTACATTTATTGCGGCGGTAATTCTAAAAGCATTGGTAAAAGACATGAGTATGCAGTCTGCATGGTTGTATGCTACACCTTTATCCATATTATCTAGTGCTATTATCATTCCTAGTGTTTCAGGGCTATCTGAAGCTAAGAAGGAATTTCATATTTACGAAAGTACATTTTCAGATATATTGGGTATTATGCTCTTTTATTTTCTTACAGGAAGACTAAACCCAGCCGAGGATTCTGGAGTAGGAGGCTTTTTTTTAAATCTTATACTTACCATTGTAATTTCTTTGATCGCCAGTTATGCGATTATTCTTATTTTTCAAAAGATTAAAAGTCAAGTCAAATTATTCCTTCTTATTGCTGTTCTACTCTTGCTATATGCATTAGGTAAAAAGATGCATTTATCATCACTAATTATTATTTTAATTTTTGGTTTGGTGATCGCCAATATGAAATTGTTTTTTCAAGGACAATTACGACAGTATCTCGATGTAGAAAAAGCGAAACATATCTACCATGAATTGCATGTAATAACTGCTGAAACTGCTTTTGTAGTAAGAACATTATTCTTTGTGATTTTTGGTATTACCATCGTGTTATCCTCACTTCTAAGTTTGAAGGTGACGTTAATTAGTTTGTTGATTTTGGTTTCTATATATGCTATTAGATTTGGGTTATTGCGTCTGTTTTTAGGAAAAGATATTTTCCCTCAATTATTTATTGCACCACGTGGTTTAATAACAGTGCTTCTGTTTTATGCTATCCCTGCAGAAGCCATGGTAGAAGGTTTTGAGCCGGGTGTGTTATTATTTGTAATTATAGGTACGAGTTTAATTATGACATGGGGTATGATTCGAGATAAAAAGATGAATCCTAAGCCTATAGAAACTGTTAATGAAAATGAATTAGAAGAAGTAGAAGAAACAGAGTATTTTATTAATAACACAACTGATTTGAGTGATATAAATCCTCAAGATTCTGATACTGCTTCAGATCAAAATATGAATGAGTAATGAAAAGGTTACATCGACTTACCGCGATACTTGTAAAACTCCAGTCTAAAAAAATAGTTTTAGCTTCAGAATTGTCTGATAAATTCGAAGTGAGTTTGCGTACAATATATAGGGATATGCAGGCGCTTATGGATGCTGGCGTACCTATCGGTGCAGAGGCAGGGACAGGTTACTTTTTGGTAGACGGATATTCGTTACCACCAGTAACATTTACCGAAAAAGAAGCTAATGCTTTACTTACAGCTTTTAAAATTGTACAAACAAACAATGATCAATCATTAATTGATGAATATCAAGAAGCTATTGATAAAGTTATAGCCGTATTAAAAACCACTCAAAAAAAGAAACTGGAAATATTAGATCAACGAGTATTTACCTATAACAGAAAAGCGGTTCACCCCAGTAATTCATTATCAGTTATTCAACAGGCTATTACAGATCTAAGAGTGCTAGAAATACAATATACTAATGTAAACAACGAACCTAGTAAACGCTTGGTAGAGCCTTTGGGTGTATATTTTACAAATAATACATGGATTATGATCGCCTATTGCCAACTGCGAAAAGATTATCGTGAATTTAGAACCGATCGTATCGTAAATCTTATAGAAACACAACATTCTTTTCCTTCTCAACGCTTTACTTTAGAGGACTATTATAATCGCCGATTAGCTTCTTACAGATCAAATATTACATCTTCATAAAATACTACTGACATAGGGTTGTCATTCACTCAATTTACCTTTGATTATTATTAATTTTCATGAACAAGTTAATTCTCATCATCATGGTAAATCTATTGTTTAATTCTAATACAAAAGCTGAACAAAATTTTATGTCAATGAAAAGCGAACCAAAAGTAATCGAAGTTGTAATGTTTGAAGCTAATCCGGGATATTCTATTAGTGATATCGAGCAGGCTCTTACCTCTTTAAATGACGTAGTAAAACTTTATTATGGTTTTATTGAAAGAACTACTGCTAGTAATGGAGAAGGGAAGTACATTGATATCGTGTATTGGACGGACATGGACTCTGCAAAAAGTGCGGCAGAAGACGTTATGAAAAACGATAAAGCTGCCAAAGCTTTTGAAGTTGTTAAACCTTCATCTGTACAAATGTATCACTTCGATACTTTTAACCGATTTGAAGAATAAATTTTAGTTTTCACATGTGTATTGATGCTATCATTTTTAGTAGATTTGATAGCATCACACCATTATTATTTTTTATGATACCAGAACATATTCTTAATCGAAAGGGGCCAAGAAGTTTAAAAGACTTAGATCAGGAAGTATTAAATTACTTAAATAAAGGACAAATTGAAACTGCTAATTTAATGGAGTGGTTAGCGGTTGATCAGCTACTCCTTTTAAAAGAAATATTGAAGCATTTAGGAAAAACAGATTGGTATGATAGTTTTTATGAAGCAGTTTCTTCTCAAAAAAAACCTTCTGCAAATTCTAATACAAAGGTTATTGGCACTACTTTTTTAGAACTTACCAATGATCAGGGGATCTTGGACTATCTAGCCACACATACTTCAGATGTTCCAAGATGTTGGGCCACCTATTGGGCAGGGATACGTGAAACAGACATTCATAAACGTTTGGAGGTTATCAAACCATTCGCAGCAGATTCTCATTTCGGAGTTCGGGAAGTCGCTATTTTCGCTTCTAAAGAGGGAATTATTGATAATCTGGATGAAGCTATCGCTATACTCTCAGGTTGGACAATGGATCCAGATGAAAATGTAAGAAGATATGCTGCAGAAGCGACAAGACCTATTGGTGTTTGGACTAAGAAAATAGATACCCTAAAAGAACAACCAGAACTGGGAATTCCAATCCTGGAACCTCTAAAAGCAGATCCATCTAAATATTTAAGGGATTCTGTTGGAAATTGGTTAAATGACGCTAGCAAAAGTCAACCCAAATGGGTAGAGCAAATATGCACATCATGGGAGGCAAAATCACAGACCAAAGAAACCAAATATGTTCTAAAAAAGGCACTTAGATCCATAAACAAGTAAATTTATGTACTTGTACATTATTACTTAAACAGAAGATTTTACATCCTTAATATGAAAAGTATAATTTTCTTGTTATTTTTTTATTAATTAATCATTAATACCCTTTCTTTTTATGAGAATAGCATCATGTTTCTGTTAGGTTTTTCATAGCTTTAATCGATATATCGTAAAAGTTAATAAGTGTAAAAAACATAACGATCTTAATGCATATTCTTCACATAAGTTTTGAGTGTTATCCCATTGCCAAAGTTGGTGGATTGGCAGATGTAGTTGGTGCTTTGCCAAAATATCAACAGAAACTAGATCATAAGTCTAGTGTGATATTACCTTACTATGAAAACAAATTTCGCCAGAGTGCTGAATTTAAGGAAATAGGAAATGGTAATGTTCAAATAGGAGATACCACTTATCAATTTTCTATTTTACAATTAGACAAACCAGATGTAGGCTTTGATATCTATACGGTTTATATTGAGGGATTATTGGATAGAGAAGAGGTATACAACCATTTTGATGATACAGAGCGCTTTTTGGCTTTTCAACTTTCGGTACTTAATTGGTTGAATGTACAAGAAGAAGTGCCAGATATTATTCATTGCCATGATCACCATACAGGTTTAATCCCCTTTTTGATATCGCATGCATCTCCATATACCAGGTTAAAAGATATTGTTACAATTTTCACCATTCATAATGCGCAATATCAAGGTCATATTTCTTATGACAAACTACATTATTTACCAGATTTCGATAAAAGCAAAATAGGTCTAATCGATTGGGATAATCAGATCAATCCACTTGCAACAGGAATAAAATGTGCGTGGCAAGTGACAACTGTATCACCAAACTATATGCAAGAGCTTCAAAAAAATGCAAATGGCTTAGAAAGCCTTCTGTCTCATGAACAAAAGAAATGTATTGGAGTTCTAAATGGTATCGATGTAGAAACTTGGGATCCAGATTCAGATAGTATGCTGATCAAAAATTATACGGAAACAAGTTATATATCAGGCAAAAAGGAGAACAAAAAGTGGTTATGCGAAGAATTTGATCTTAACCCAGATTTACCATTATTTAGTTTTATAGGTAGATTGGTTGGAGAAAAAGGAGCAGATCTGCTACCAGAAATTATAGGTGAGACTTTAGATAGATATGAGGTGAATATACTCATTTTGGGATCTGGTGATCCTAGAGTAGAACATGAACTGGAAATACTTAAGGAAAAATATAAAGGAAAATACAATACATATATAGGTTATAACGAAGAGCTATCGCATAAGATATATGCAGGTTCAGACTTTCTTTTGATGCCTTCACGAGTAGAGCCATGTGGTCTTAACCAAATGTATGCCCTACGATATGGAACTATTCCTATCGTAAGACGAACAGGAGGATTAAAAGATACCGTGATCGATATTGGAGATAATGGTTTTGGTTTTTGTCATGATAACGCCATGGTTTGGGACGTGTGTTATTCTATAAAAAGAGCAACAGACCTATATGATGATCAAAAAAGGTTTAAGGGAATACAAAAACAAATTATGAAGATCGATCATTCATGGGCATCTTCGGCTAAACAATACATTAATATTTATTCAACCCTAATTACACAAAAATGATCAACAAAAAAGTACTCGCTATTATCCTTGGAGGAGGCCAAGGAACCCGATTATTTCCGCTTACAGAAAAACGTTCAAAACCCGCAGTATCTATTGCAGGAAAATATAGGTTAGTAGATATTCCTATATCAAACTGTATTCACTGTGATATTAAAAGAATGTTTGTACTTACTCAGTTCAACTCAGCCTCCTTGAATAGACATATTAAAAACACTTATGTCTTTAGTTCTTTTAGCAATGCTTTTGTTGATATTTTGGCTGCAGAGCAAACTCCAGATAATAAAACTTGGTATCAAGGTACCGCAGATGCGGTAAGACAATCTATGCATCATTTACTTAATCATGAATTTGAATACGCCTTGATCTTATCGGGAGATCAGCTGTATAAAATGGATTTTAATGCAATGCTTAAGGAACACATCGATAAAGGAGCAGAAATATCTATAGCTACACTTCCTGTAAAGGCTAAGGAAGCTACAGAATTTGGAATATTAAAGACAGATGATGAAAGTTTTATCTCGTCATTTACAGAAAAACCAAGTCTCGAAAAATTAAAGGGTTGGGAGTCAGAAGTAAGTGAAGAGATGAAACAAGAAGATCGACATTATCTTGCTTCAATGGGAATCTATATTTTTAATAAAGATTTATTAATTGATATACTTTCAAACCCCGATACCGTAGATTTTGGTAAAGAAATTATTCCAAAATCGATTACAGAAAATAAAGTCCTTGCTTATCAGTATGAAGGATATTGGACCGATATAGGAAATGTAGGCGCTTTCTTTGAAGCCAACATCAATTTAACCAATGATGTTCCTGAGTTTGATTTATTCGATAGCGCCAATGTTGTGTTAACCAGACCAAGAATATTGCCTCCATCCAAAATTTCGGGAACACTATTAAAGAAATCGATGATAGCAGAAGGTTGTATTATTAATGCTAAGGAGATTGAAAGATCGGTTATAGGAATACGATCAAGAATAGGCAAAGAAACGGTTATAAAAAACACCTATATGATTGGTAGTAACTCATATCAGGATATCGACACGCTCAATCATAATCATGAAAACAATATTCCATCTATTGGAGTCGGAGACGAATGTTACATATCAAATACGATAATCGACAAAGATGTTGCTATTGGTAATAATGTACATATTGAAGGAGGATCTCATCTAGAAGATACCGAAGAAGAGAATTATGTTATTAAAGACGGAGTAGTAGTGATCAAAAGCAGATCTGTAATTCCTAACGGATTTGTGCTCAAATAACAACATAACTACTCTTTAAAATAACTACTCTCTTAATTAAGTATTCGTGAATAACGTAATTGTACATAGCCTATTTTCAGATTTTGACATTAATCTATTTAAAGCCGGAAAGCATTATCGATTGTATGATAAATTTGGCTCTCATATAACAACGGTTAATGGGGTAGAAGGCACCTATTTTGCCGTATGGGCGCCTTCTGCAAAGTCAGTTTCTGTAATAGGAGATTTTAATTTTTGGGTAGATGGAAAACATCAACTCAATGTGCGCTGGGATGAATCTGGAATATGGGAAGGGTTTATTCCCGGTGTAGGTAAAGGAAATCTATATAAATATAAAATCCATTCTCATCATAATGGTATTCAGACCGAAAAAGCTGATCCATATGCACGTCGTTGTGAGCATCCTCCCAAAACGGCATCAGTAGTCTGGGATTCTGTGTATGAATGGAAGGATTCAGATTGGATGCAAAACAGGAAAAAATACAACGCCATAGATGCACCATTTTCCGTTTATGAAGTACATTTAGGTTCCTGGAAGAAAAGAATAGAAGAAAATCGATCGTTATCCTATACCGAACTGGCCGATGAACTGGTTGCGTATGTAAAAAAAATGCAATTTACGCATGTAGAGCTTATGCCTATAATGGAATACCCGTATGATCCTTCTTGGGGATATCAACTCACAGGATATTTCGCGCCCACGGCACGTTTTGGGTATCCAGAGGAATTTAAGTTATTGGTAGATAAATTGCATCAAAACGATATTGGAATCATTCTCGATTGGGTACCTTCTCACTTTCCCGAAGATGCCCATGGCCTAGGTTTTTTTGATGGTACATGTTTATATGAGCATCCCGATAGAAGAAAGGGATATCATCCAGATTGGAAAAGCCTAATCTTTAACTATGGAAGAAATGAAGTAAAAAGTTTTCTCATTAGTAATGCGATTTTTTGGCTGGATCAGTTTCATGCAGATGGGCTTCGGGTAGACGCAGTGGCATCAATGTTATTTCTTGATTACTCTCGTAATGATGGTGAATGGGAACCCAATATTTATGGCGGAAGAGAAAACCTGGAAGCGATAACCTTTATGAAAGACTTGAATACAGAAGTTTATGCAAGTTTTCCTGATGTGCAAACGATCGCCGAAGAATCTACCTCTTTTCCGATGGTATCTAAACCAACCTTTGTTGGAGGATTAGGTTTTGGAATGAAATGGATGATGGGTTGGATGCATGATACATTGCAATATATCGCCAAAGAGCCTGTGTACAGGAAACATCATCAAAATGATTTAACCTTTAGCATGACTTATGCATTTACCGAGAATTTCTTGCTACCACTATCGCATGATGAAGTGGTTTATGGTAAAAATAGCATCATAGGTAGAATGCCTGGAGATGAATGGCAACAATTTGCAAACTTAAGGTTACTGTATAGTTATATGTTCACTCATCCTGGAACAAATCTGCTTTTTATGGGAGCAGAATTTGGACAGAGAGCAGAATGGAATTTTCAAGAAAGCTTGGATTGGCATTTGTTACAATATGACTACCACAAGGGTGTTCAACAATTGATTATTGATCTTAATAGTTTATATAAAACCTCTCCGGCTTTGTATGAACAACAGTTTACGCATGAAGGTTTTGAATGGATTAGCTATGATGATCATGAAAACTCCATCATCGCTTACATCAGAAAAGGATATCATGAGGATGCTATATTAATTGCAGTATGTAATTTCACCCCAGTTCCTCGTACCGATTATCGTATAGGTTTACCAAAGAAAGGAAAATTGAAAGAAGTGCTTAATAGTGATTCAAAAAAGTATGGCGGGAGTGGATTTTCTAATGAAACTGATATAAAAATAGAACAAAAAGAGTGGCATAACAAACCTTATTCAGCAGCAATTAGTATTCCACCGTTAAGTACTGTAGTTTTCAAAATAGACGCTTAATTTATATGACTAAAACAGCTTAAAATTAAACGATTGTTAATTCTTATGTTTTTCAAACGTTTTCGTAAATTTTTCTTAATAAATAGTCATAGAAATGATTTTTAAATTGAATTAGATATCGTTCTTTTATAATCCCAAGTCCAACGAAAAAGAATATTTTATGATTGTAAATACTGAATTAGAGCATAAAGGAAATTTATTTCCAGGTAAAATAGCTTCCTTTTCTCAAGATGTAGATAAAATAAACTTCACCACCGAAAATGGAGTCATTCTTCAGGTTACTATTTTAAGGGGTAGTGTTATTCGTTTTAGGTATGCTACCGACAACAATTTTGAAAATGATTTTTCTTATGCTATAAGTGAAGATGGGGCAAGGGGGTATAGCAAACTAGATGTAGAAGAACATGATGATCATTATGCTATTATTACCTCAAGAATAAAATTAACTATACATAAAGCAGATCTTAAAACGGCTATTTATGACCTGGAGGGAAATGTAATTTGTAAAGATGATTGGGGATTTCATTGGGAGCAGAGCTATGAATATGGAGGAAATATTGTAAAAATGAGTAAATCTGCGCCTCAAGGTGAATGTTATTATGGTTTGGGTGACAAGCCAATGCATCTTAATCTTAAGGGAAAACGAATAGAAAACTGGGCAACAGACCAATATGCTTTTGGGAAAGATCAGGATCCATTGTATAAAAGTGTACCTTTTTATACAGGATTGTATGAGGAAAGAGCTTATGGTATATTCTTCGATAATACATTTAGGACGTTTTTCGATTTTTGTCAAGAACGACGTAACGTGACTAGTTTTTGGGCACAAGGAGGAGAAATGAATTACTATTTCTTCTATGGTCCTAATATGCAAGATGTAATTACACGTTATACAGATCTTACAGGTAAACCAGAACTACCTCCATTATGGTCTTTGGGATATCACCAATGTAAATGGAGTTATTATCCTGAAAGTAAAGTAAAAGAAATCACCAATAAATTTAGAGAGCTAAAAATCCCATGTGATGCTATTTATCTAGATATAGATTATATGGAAGGTTTTAGATGTTTTACCTGGAGTAAAGAGTATTTTCCTGATCCGAAACGAATGGTAGCAGAACTTGCCGAAGACGGATATAAAACAGTAGTAATTATAGACCCAGGAATTAAGATTGATGATGACTATTGGGTGTATAAGGAGGCTATGGATAATGATTATTTCTGTAAACGAGCAGATGGTCCTTATATGAGAGGCAAAGTATGGCCAGGAGAATGTTATTTTCCAGATTTTACAAATCCAAAGGTAAGAGAATGGTGGTCTGGATTGTTTAAGGAGATTATTGATGAAATTGGAGTAAAAGGGGTGTGGAATGATATGAATGAGCCAGCAGTTATGGAGGTTCCAGGAAAAACATTCCCTAATGATGTACGTCATAACTATGATGGTAACCCCTGTAGTCATAGAAAAGCACATAATATCTATGGTACCCAAATGGCCAGGGCTACCTATGAAGGTGTGAAGAAGTTTGCCTATCCTAAACGACCTTTTATTATTACAAGATCAGCGTACTCTGGAGCACAACGATATACATCATCATGGACCGGAGATAATGTTGCCACTTGGGAACATTTATGGATTGCCAATATCCAGGCTCAACGAATGAGTATGAGTGGTATGTCATTCACTGGTAGTGATATTGGTGGGTTCGCCGAGCATCCAACAGGTGAACTCTATGCAAGATGGATTCAATTGGGCGTATTTCACCCGTTTTGTCGTACGCACTCTTCTGGTGATCATGGTAACCAAGAACCATGGACATTTGGTGAAGAAGTAGTAGATGTCACTCGTAAATTTGTAGAATTACGTTATCAACTACTGCCATACCTGTATACTATGTTCTGGGAGTATGCAGAGCAAGGTATTCCTATGCTAAAACCTTTGGTGTTGTTTGATCAGCTTGATCCTCAAACACATTATAGGACTGATGAGTTTATTTTCGGAAACCAGATTTTAGTGTGCCCGGTACAAGAACCAAATTCCAAAGGTAGACGTATGTATATTCCAAGAGGTAACTGGTACAATTACTGGACAAGAGAATATGTAAAAGGAGGTATGGAACAATGGGTAGATGCAGATCTTGATATTATTCCTCTATTTGTAAAGGAAGGAGCCATAATCCCTAAATATCCTGTACAACAATATGTTGGAGAAAAAACAATAGATCAACTTTGTTTAGAGGTATACTACAAATTAGGAAACAAAGAAGTTTCTAAGGTGTATGAAGATGCTCAGGATGGTTATGATTATATGAAAGGAAGATTCAGTTTACGAAGTTTTTCATTTACTGGTAAAGAGAATGAAGTTATCATACAACAACATAAAGATGGTACGTTTGTAACTGAATATGAAACTATCAAAATTGATTTTATAGGCCTTCCTTTTACCATAAAAGAAGTAGAAATAGACAATGTTGTGGTATCTCTAGATAGTATTAACTATGATAAAGAAAACGGAAGTATGGTAATCCCGAAAGGATTTACCGAGCTTCATGTCACTGCTTAAAGAGTCTTGCAAACCATGTTACCACTTTGGTTAAATCACCTTTGTTGATTTGTTCAAGTTTGGTATTTAGGTTCATCGCTCTTTTTTCTAATTGATCTTCTATATATCCATAATCTTTCGTTTTTTCCATAGGGTTTATAGCTTCTATGTCTTTTTGTAATCTAGTATCTGTGGTAATATTCCATAATTTTATGGTGTTATCTTCGCTACTGGTTATAATGAAATTCTCATCGCTATCTACAAAAGATACATTTATGAGTGGCTTTTCATGTGCAATAAATTGCTTGATAAGTACATTACTTTCGTTAAATAAATTAGCTCCATTATCTCGGCTTCCTATGAGCATATTTCCTTTTGGATCCAGAGCAATGGTTTTTAATTCTTTGTCGTGTACCCAATGTTCATGAATATTTTCATTGTCGTACAAATCGAATACCATAATTTTCCCTTGTAAGCCAACAAACAATCTGTCGGTATTTTCATCAATACTAAATGTACTTACCTTGAAATGCTCTATTTGTCGACGTCTTTTCTTTGAAGGTTGATGTGTTTTTTGTAAATAATGATTAAACACGTTGGTCTTTATATTAGTGCTATCATTTGTATAAAAGTGATTGTTTTTATCCAAAACAAGGTAGTCTTTGTGAGCAACTGTTTTTATCTTTTCAATAACCCCTGGTAATGAAGTTTCCAATTGTAATTCATATTGTCCAGACCAAATATCAATGATAACCTTATATAGTTTTTTGTCAATACTGAAAAGAAAAGAAGCTCCACTAAGGTGCTCAATTTGTATTATTTCTCCTTTGCTAATAGATTCACCTTTTAAAACAAAAACTTCATTCGCAAGATGATCCATCAGCTGAAGTTTTATTTCTCCGGTATCAGAATGTTTACTTAATACAAGAGTTCTTAAATAGGTGTCGTTTGGGGTAAGAGTAAAAGGTTCAAAAGCCAATATGTTGTCTTCTTTGTAGCGATTGATAATAGCACCATTCTTTTCTCTATAAGACAAAGTAAATACACTAAAACTATTATTTTTACTTAAAGTGAAAATGTATAGAGAATCGTCTACTCTTCGAGTTTTGGTAGTTTTAAGTTCGAATCCTTCTTCTAGAGCAATGCTGTTATGATAAAAAGGAGTGCTAAGGAATTCTTTGTAAAGGTTATTTTTGAAATTATTGACTAGGGTGTTTTCCTGATCTTGAATAATTTTTGTCTTAAGAGTAGAATCTGCAAGTAATACATAGTTAAACGATTTGGTCTTGTCGTATCGATTTATTTCTATAGCATGTCCGAGCAACTCAGCAGTTTCATTTTCTTTCTCAGAATCCCATAATAATATAGATAAGATTCCTGAAGTGAGAGCAAGACAAGTAATGGCCAAAGAATAGAAAATTATCTTTTTTCTTCTTCTTTTAAAGCGCAGACGTTCTCTTTCTTCCTTTAAACTTTCCTTTTTACTCTCTTCAAAAAAAAGTTTTTTTCGTTGCAACCGTTCTTTGTCTTCATCTATCATGATAAAATCCATATACGGTTTCATACGTTCTATTTGTTGCGTAGAGAGTAACGTGGTTTTATCCTGTCCGCCTTCATCAAATAAGCTAAAGGAAGATACAAAATCATCTTTGATGAGCTGCTTATAATCATCTTCAGTAGAGTGGAAGTTACTTATTACTTTTGCAATAATATCATGACTCAGTTCAGCATATTCTTTTTCGGTATTCTGATCGGTATTGAGTTTTAAGATACCTTTGTCGCTTAGTTCTTCAATAATTTCTGAAAGGGTGTCGTTATAAGCTTCTTCATTTACCTCACCCCAGATATGATTTTGAATTTTATGTGCAACGGTGGTATCGCTTATGATGTAGTAGTTATCGTTTTGAATGGTTAAAGGAATTCTCTTTTTAAGATCATCCTTGGTTTTGAAGTGTTTTAAAAACTTTATAACACAATCTTTATGCTCGCTATAATTATTAAGTTTGTTATTAGGGTTTTGTATTATGGTGTTGTTGATTTCCTTAATATATTCTTGCAATACTTTTTCAATAGTTCCAAAATCTTTGATTTCATTCTCTTCGAGTTCTAAGGGTAAATATTCTCTTGTTGAAGATTTTTCTTGTCTCCCATAGGTGTTATAATAATCGATCTTGTATAACCGATCTAAGTACACTTGAAGGAAAGGAAAATGATATGATTCGGTTTCATTTTCCTGAATTTTAACCTTATCTAGGATATATTCTATGCGCTTGTCTTGAACTTCGCTAGGTATTACATCTTTAGTTTTATCGGCGACCTGGTTTATGTTAAATTCTACAAATGATTTTTTTATGATCTGTTTTACGGTAGATCTATCAGGATGAGTAAGTCTTAGTTTTTTATAGAATATCTGTGGCACATAGGATTGTAGTTGGTCTAAATACCCAAAATACTCTTCACGCAATGATATAATGATATTGAAAGGTACTTTATGATCAAAAACGAGTTTTAAAAATAACCCCAGACGATCAATTTCTTGAGGGCTCCCATACACGAACAGTTCTTCAAACTGATCAAAAATAACAAGAGGAGCACTATTGTTAGCTCCTTTTTGGATGCAAGTGTTTATTAAATGGGTGTATAAGCTTTTAGAAGTTTTATCAATTTTTAAATGAATCTCCTTTAATTCAAAAAGTTGATTTTTTCTTTGATCGGCATAATGACCTAAGCGTTCCTTTAATTTTGAAATTAGTGTCGAGGTATCTAGGGTTTCTGTTTGTTGGTATGTAGTGGTATCTTGTGCTATGAAGGAAGTTTTTCTTTTTTTCTGTTTAATACCTATAATATCATCTTCAATTTCCAGAATTAGTCTTTCTGTTTCTGAGATATCGATTAAAATTTTATTTAGCTCTGAATGAAACGAAAAGAAATTATCTAACAATTGTGCTCCGATGTTTTCTTCATTACGTCCAAAAATCTTATGTTTTATCGATGTAATCAGATTTTGATTACGTCGAATGCTAATGACTCTTTTTTCTTTTTTAATTCTGTTTAGTAATCCACAATAAATCAGACTGGTTTTTCCAGATCCCGAAGGACCATGTAAAATCATGATTGTGGAGTCTTTATAGAGCTCATAAAGACTTGAAGTCTCTTTGTCTCTTCCAAAATAGGTGTTTACATCATCTTTTTTGTAAGAATCCAGAAACTTGAAGGGAGATGTTATTGTTCTATGTGGCATACTATGAGCTGGCGATTAAGTTTTTGATATACCCAAAATGATCTCGTATTTTCTTTTTTTCCTCAATCTGAATGATATTCTCTTTACCATCTTTGTAAAGTGCCCAAATCATAGATTCCTCTAAAGGAACTTCTATTTCTTCACCAAGGTCTTTTTGAACACCGTTGTTTTGTCTGTACACTTTGGCATTTACGACTTCTTTGTAGATAAGTTTTTCTGTAGCTTCAGAGTATCGATCTAAATAATATAGTTTGATTTTATCTTTTGCCACAGAGGTAGAGTTTACATCGAGATAAAAAGGGGATAGGTTCAATTCTCTTTTTAAAGCGCCATTGTCGTTGGCTACAGTACATAGATATACCGAGTGAATATCAATGTCAAAACCTGGCTCATTGTCATTAATATTATAAACAACACTCTTTTGTTCGTCTAAAGCTATGGGTCTGTTTGAAACAGGATAATATGATCTATTAATCACATAAGATCGCTGCTCGTTATATCGAAATTGATTATAAAAAACATCATATATAGATTCTATACCAAGCGATCTTAAAAATTTGAATTTTCGTATAAATTCATGAAGATAAAGTTCAGTTCGCATATAGTCATGCACATCGATATCGTTATTTTCATGAGCAGAGAAAAAATCTGATATTTCTTTAAAGATATTTCGATGTTCCAAAACACAATGCTTTAAATCAATCCATAGTTCGTTTTTTGTTATATAATCATCTGGTATATTGGAGTAGATAAATGCAAGATCTTCAGAAATTTTATCTTGTACATGCGATTCCCATGCGATCTCAAGGTTTTCTCTTAATATTTCCTTGAGTTGGTTACTTAATTTAATGGTGAATTCATTACCGTGCTCTTTAGATATGGACCAGATGATAGAGTACGCCGAAAATTTCAAAAAATTTAAAAACTCTTTAAACAAACTCCTGATTACCCAATATCGTTCTTTACTAAGTTCTTGATAAACACTGTTATTGATATCGTTGAATTCAGATAAAATTTCTAAATGAATACATAAGAAATAAGGGTAGTATTTATATAAATCTTCGGTTAACTTTTCATTTTCTTTAATTTCATTGACCAATTCCTTGAATTTACTTTTCAAAGGATAATTACCAGGATTAGAATTATAGGTTACTCTTTGATCAAAATTAGCCGCTGTATCCTTATTGATTTTAATAATATAGTTGTTCGTTTTTTTAGTAAGTTCTTCCAAAGACATAACACCTCGTTCTGTATCATCTGGGTCCTCAAAATATCCTTCAAAAAACCCTATGGTTTGATGATATATGCTTTTAATGAAATCACTATTGGTTAAGTTTTCTTTATTGGCTAATAATAAATTGTATAGTCTAACAGAAAATTGCTGTGCAAATGAATCGTACACGGGTGTTTTGGTACCAATTACAATGGGTACGTTATGTAGGGCATCGACTATTTCACCAGTAGAACACCCATTAATAAAAACCATTTTTAATTTGGGAGAAGCGTTTAAGATCTTTATAAGTCCTTGGTTGCGAAATATATCATCACTCAGTTTTAGCGTCTGCGCTTTGTCATTATGGTGTCCACTAAAATGAAATATGGTCATTTCATTGGTGAGTTTTTCTAAGTTACCCATAAACCCCTTGATTCCAGCATCTTTAAGTAAAGGAGCATTAAAAGTATCGATATGGTTCAGGAAAAGATCGTTGATTTTATCACGTTCCTGATCCAAATAGTTTAGTGGATTATCTTGGTCATTTTCAAATATTCCTACAAATATCTCCTTCATTGGTTTATGTTTAAGTCATTCTAAAATTCAATTAATAAAGGATTTGCCTGATTTTCATCCAATAATAGTTTTGGAATTGTTACAACTGGCAAAGTATCGACAGGTCCAGCCGCGGCAGCTCTTATATTATCTAACCATTCACCTCTTGAAAACTTACCGGTTATAGAATCAATGGTAATTTCTACACATGTAAATGCATAAGTTAGAGCAGTATCCCCAGTAAATTTCACCTCGTTTTCTGAGACTTTTTCTATAGATAATTTGGTGTCTATATTGGAAAGGTATTCCTGTATAAGTGGGATGTTAATCTCTGCTCCAGTCGTATTATCTTTATAAGTTGCTAATGAGAAATCTGTGCTAGTAAGCACATCTGTGATTAATGCCAGTTTTACATTTTTTTTGTGTATGATGTCTTCTATAAACATGTTGTCTGGATCCCCTTTTATATCATTAGAAACTAAAATATGACCTAGTTCTAGTGGGTCTATGTATTTACGTATTACATTTCCGAAAGAAAAAGACATTTTCGAAGAACCTTTTACTGAAGCTCCAATAACCGCGGGGTCAAGACCAAGAGCTTTGATGAAGTTCCCCAAAATATCAAATCCTATCTTGAAGTCTATTTTTTTTGTTTTTACATTAGACACTTCTGCGACAGGTGAAGTATGAATGGTAATTACATGCTTAAAACCATCTTTAACCAAAAACTTAAATTCTCCCAAGTATTTTGGTTTATGATCATTTATTTCCAGCATGCACATAGGCTGAATTCTCGCTTCGGGTATCTTAAGAGGGTTCGCATCAAACAAATCTCTTATCTCATCGGTAATCTTGTTTTTACAAATTCTCATGTTGTATATTCTAATTGATTAATAGCATTTAAAAATTTAGTTCCAATTTTGGCAAACCCCTCATCATTAGGATGAATCTCATCATACCATTCGTTATTGTTTACCAAAGTTCTCATATCCAAATATGTAGTGTTTTTATGTTGAGAGGCTACAGACTGAAGAAGTTCATTGAAATTATTTATTAAAAGTCGAATTACATTGGTTCTATCTTCTATAGCTGTAATTCCTTTTTCAATTAAATACCTATTAACCCAACCGTTTTTTATGAGTTTTTCATTGATATCTGCTCTTACATAGTCATAACCATGAATAAACACTTGTTTTACCCATGTGAATTCATGTATTCGATTAAAGAAGTAATTGTAGGTACCACGAATTTCATCCATTTTCTTATCATAGGTATCGTTAAGGTATTCAGCTGGAGCAAGTCCAGAAGGCAAATCGCTTTTAAGAATATCAACGATAGCAGGGCCTATAATATCATTACCGCCGCCACTTATTAGTACGTACTTTGGTTTTTCTTTTTGAATTTCTTTAATAAGTTGACCACTTTTTCTATAATTCTGTATTTCATCTCCAGCTGCCGCAATACTCCGCAATGGATAATGTTCCATTACATAATCCAAAGTGTCTTTTACTAAGAATGGAAACATAAACCAAGAATCTCCTTCTGCAACGACAACAGGTAATTCGGGAAATAATTTCTTCGCTTTTTTAAACCTTCGGTACCTTCGTTTATCTTCTAAATGGTTTCCAATTCTGATTTTGAGATTGTCAATGCCTTTTTCGCTTTCCGTAGTAATCAATAATTCATTTTTTATTTGTGTATTGGTGATGAATCCGGTTTCAGTTGGAATCATATATAAAGCTCTCATAAAAGGAGCAAGAATGTCATGATTAACATACCAATTCCAGTTTTGCTTTAATTTTGGAGTTATTTGATTAACATTAGGATTATGCAAATGTAAAGTGCTGGTATAGATATCCCATTTTCCTTCTTCAGGTAATAAATCTGATAAAGCAGTATGCCCCATCATATTCCCTAAGTGAGAAATAGGAGGGGTTAATGCAGATTGATTCATATCGGGTAACGACGAGGTAATATCATCCTGCATTGTAACTATAAATTTGTAATATACCCAATCATATTTCCAGTTGTAAATTTCTTTGTAACTGTCAAAAGACCAACCAGAATAGGGTAGTGTTTGATGTTCATAAAACAACACTTCATGTCCCGGTTGTAGTTCTTTAGTGCTATGATCAAAAGGAGCAGAAGATATGCTTATATCAGAGCTTAATAAGAGAACAGAGACAAACAACTTTTGTTGTGAGGTATTTGTGACTTTGCATTGATATTTCTGAAAATGCTCTCCATTCTTTGTTAGTTGATTTGGTAAAACGGAAAGATCATGCTGTAGACTGGTAATGTCTTTCCATTTGCCTTTGTCATCGATTCGTATTTCGACTTTTATAGGTGTTTGATGGAATGGGTTATCAGGGTTTTCTAACGTATGATAATGGTTCCATTTGATTAGCTTTTGAAGCTGATAGTTCAATCGTTTTGTAATATCTTCATCTGTATTGTCTATAAGGTCAATTTGAGTAGCTATAGGCTGATAAACAGCGTTTGGTAAACTGAGATAGAGTGTTTGATTAAAAATAACAATGAAGAATGATGCGGTTTGAGAGTCTACCAGTTGTATTGCAGAATTTTTATAGAGTACATCATTAATTTGTTTTTCGATAACCAGATCGTTATCCAAATTATAAATATATAGGTCTAAAATTGAATGGGTGTTCTCAGAAATAACAGGGTATGCCTTTTTAAAATTAAGTGAAACGCCCATTTCAAAAGGGTCTTGAATCAATGAATCCTCAAGATTCACTTTTGTAACCTTCGCTATGAATTCGGTGCTATCACTTTCTGAGGGTATCTGTACTTTGGTCCCAATTTTTACACCATGTATTAGACCTTTGTTATAATACCATCCCTTTTTAGTATTATACATGATTTGTCCTCTTTCCTGTAGCATTTCAGCCCCATAAAGACTTAACCATCCATCGTAGTGGCTTAATTTACCGTTTCCTTGCAATGAGAGGGTAGGCGTTTGTTTTTTCTGAGTTATATTTTTAAGACTAATTCTACTTGATTTTACTATGTCGAGATAACTAATACGATTTGATGTAGAAGACAAAAGTTGTAACAAATAACGTGTAAAAACACCTCCTTTAGCATCTTCCCATGAAGACTCTGAAGCTAAACAGGCTGCGATGTGTATAGAGTTTTTAAACGGGATTATTGCTGCAAGCTTAGAACTCACAATTTTTTCTTCTTCAATTTCTTTAGAAAAAATAAACTTCTCGTAATCACGGGCAGGGAAAACTTCTGTTATTCTTTTGGCTCTTGCATGGTTATTGGTTTCAGTAGAAATATTTCTAACGATATCTCCAGAATGACAGCAGTCGAATACAGTTATTAAATGCGGATCATGTTTTAACTTTGAAAAAATGTATCGTAACTCTTTATCAGCAAGTAAAAAGTCTGAAGATTTTTTGTCATAGCATACCATACATTCTATAGTATTGCTGTGTGCATCAGAAAATCTGTTTTTAGCATGTTCTACGGCACCATGACCACTATAATAGAGTAAAGTGACATCATTATTAGTTGCTTGTTGAAATGTATTTTGAATGGTTGTAATAATGTTCTCTTTGGTGGCATTTTCATCGATGAGTTTTGTAAGCTCTATTTTGTCAAAATGATTACCTAATGACAATAGATAGTTCTCAAACTTAGTAACGTCATTCACACACTGTTGAAGCGGACTAAGTTCGTATGCATTAATACCAATCAGTACAGCAAAAAGTTTCATATTTAGTGAGTATTGGTTGTGTTAATAACAGTTTCCAAAAACTAATTAATCATGAATACGATATGTTCTATTTGAATGAGAAATCAGGGGTATATAAATATAACTTTTTCTTTTATCAATTACAAGATCAAAAACCCATGATAATGAATTGATTTAGTGGTTATTAGTTGAGTTAAAATTACATATATTTTTTCCTTTAAGAAACAGAATTAACCCCTAAAAAATCAGGGTAAACACCCCTTTTCTTAGAATGGTTTTGTAATATACCTGGAAGGAATATTTATGAAACAGTAATAATTAGGCAGATGATCGATAAATTGGTGAGTTTATCGATAAAACAATATCAGTTTACATGAGTATTTATTTTAACTCCTATCATTTTTTAGTATTTTTATCGTACCAAATTATTTAGTTATTTAATTATGAAAATTAGACGATTTTTAGTCTGGGGGGCAGCGTTCCTCTTTATATCATGTGCTACAAACCCTTTTACTGGTAAGCAAACCCTTGCTTTGGTGCCAAATTCTCAAATATTGCCAATGGCATTTCAGCAATACAATCAGTTTCTTGGAGAAAACAAAGTGGTGAAAGGTACTTCTGATGCTGAAATGATTAAGAGAGTGGGACAAAAAATAGCAAAAGCCTCAGAACGTTGGTTAAATGCTAACGGTCATGCCGGATATTTAAAAGACTACCAATGGGAATATAACCTGGTTCAAGACGAAACAGTTAATGCTTGGTGTATGCCAGGTGGTAAAATTGTTTTTTACACAGGGATTCTTCCAATTGCGCAAAGTGAAACTGGTATTGCAGCCGTAATGGGTCATGAGGTAGCACATGCGCTGGCAAATCATGGGCAGCAACGTATGAGTGCCGCGCAAATACAACAAGTGGCAGGAGCCGCAACTGCAGTAGCAGTGAGCGGAAAAGACCAGAAGACTCAGCAAATTGTGGGAACTGCTTTTGGGCTGGGAAGCCAGTTTGGGGTCATGTTACCTTTTAGCAGAAGTCATGAAACAGAAGCCGATCGAATCGGACTACAACTAATGGCTATAGCGGGATACAATCCTGACGAAGCAGCAAACTTATGGAGACGTATGAAAGCAAATAGTGGAGGACAGGCTCCTCCAGAGTTCATGAGTACGCATCCTTCTAGTGATACCCGAATTGCAAATCTTACTGCATGGGCACCAGCAGCGAAAGCAGAGGCTAAGAAATTTGGGGTAACAACCTTTAAATAATTGTAAATTCGGTAGACTTAAAAAGATAATACCTATTTTAGGAGCTGTATTGAGTATTTCAATACAGCTTTTTTTATATAATAAACCTATTCCAACGCATATGCAACCACTACCTAAGGGGCATAAAAAATTACTAAATGCCTGGGCTTTTTATGATTGGGCCAATTCCGTATATAACCTAACGATATCTTCTGCAATATTTCCTATATTTTGGGGAGCACTTACTATAGTTAGAGATGATCAGGATAATATCATAAGTGATACGGTCCAATTTATGGGCATAGAATTTAATAACGATTCATTAATAAGCTATGTAACCGCATTAGCATTCTTGGTAGTATCTATTATTAGTCCTTTACTTTCGGGTATTGCAGATTATGTTGGGAACAAGAAGAATTTCCTAAAGTTCTTTTGTTACTTAGGAGCACTATCATGTATTGGGTTATATTGGTTTTCACTTGAACAATTATGGTTTGGTTTATTGTGTTATTTCCTGGCTTTAATTGGTTTTTGGGCAAGTTTGGTATTCTATAACTCTTATCTGCCAGATATCGCATTCCCAGAGCAACAAGATGCGATAAGCGCCAAAGGGTATTCTTTAGGATATATAGGTAGTGTTATTCTTTTGATTATCAATCTTGTGATGATCATGAAATTTGAATGGTTTGGCTTTGAAGGAGCAGGAGTACCTACTAGATTGTCTTTCGTCATGGTAGGAGTATGGTGGATCGTTTTTAGCCAGTACACGTATTATTATTTGCCCAAAGGGAATAAAAAGGAGGAACTTACCAAATCGGTATTATTTAATGGTTTCAAGGAGTTAAAAATGATTTGGAAAGCGTTGAAGAATAATCTACGATTACGTCGTTATCTTAGCGCATTCTTTGTTTATAGCATGGCGGTACAAACTATTATGCTTATTGCCACATATTTTGGTATAGAAGAATTAGATTGGGGAGAACAAGATGCCACTACAGGACTTATTATAAGCATTCTGCTTATACAGTTGGTTGCGGTTTTAGGAGCTTATCTTACTTCAAAAGCATCTTCAAAATTTGGAAATATAAAAACATTGATAGTAATCAACTTTGTTTGGATAGCACTTTGTATTTATGCTTATACCATTACAACACCGGTACAATTTTATGTGGCTGCTGCTATCGTTGGGATGGTTATGGGGGGTATACAGGCACTATCCAGATCTACCTATTCTAAGTTCTTACCAGAAGATGCTGTCGATACTGCTTCATATTTCAGTTTTTATGACGTTTCAGAAAAAATAGGAATTGTAATCGGAATGTTTTCGTATGGTTTAATAGCACAATTAACCGGAAGTATCAGATATTCAATACTGTTCTTAATATTGTTTTTTGTAGTCGGGCTTTTACTGTTATTTCGAGTGCCAAGAACAGAATCTTAAAGAAATATTAAGTATTTTTAATTAGGATAATGGTGTAGTACTTTTATCCTGTTTTTTGACGTTTCATCTAAATTTCAATATAAATTCTTTATGCTTTAAGGATTCTAATTTTGAAATATAATAATATTGGAAACGTTATCGTTTATACCTACTTTTATATTAATAAAATCTAACACAATGAAAAAACTTATCTTATTACTAGGGGTTGTACTACTTGCCTCATGCAACACTACGCAACAAACAGTTATTGCTGCAAAAAAGACGCTAAAGGGTGAATGGTCTCTTGATAAGATCTCTTATGACCGAGATGGTATTTTTGAAGTAAACCTTTATAACGATGCTTCGGCAGAATGTTTTACGGGTAGTACCTGGAAATTTATTCCAAATAACAATACCGGAATGTATGATGTAAACCAAAGTAGTTGTACATCTACTGGAGCGAGAAATTTTAGATTTACCATTCCAAAACCAGAAGCAGATGGGGTTTACTATTTCTTATTTAAACCAATTAACGCAAAAAAGAAAAGTACAAATAATAATGCCGGGTATAGAATGGCATTACAACATTTGGATGATACCACAATGACATGGGCAATGACGGTAAGCCTAGAAGGGAAACCTTTTGTGATTACCATGAACTTTAATAAACTTCAATAACTCAAATCTTTAAATGATGAATTCAATATTTAAAAAAATAGGGATAGTATTAACTGCAGCTGCGATTCTAACAAGTTGTGAAGCAGTGCAAAATGCTAACAATACTCAAAAAGGAGCCGTGATAGGTACTGCTGCAGGTGCTGTATTAGGTGGAATTATTGGTAATAACGTAAAAAAGAAAAATTCTGCGCTAGGAGCTGTAATCGGTGGTGTTGTTGGTGGTGTAGCTGGAGGAGTTATCGGAAAGCAAATGGATAAGCAAGCTCAGAAAATTGAATCTGAAATTCCTGGAGCCGAAGTAACCCGTGTTGGTGAAGGTATCGATGTAGTTTTCGATGAAAATAGTGGAGTGTATTTTGCGACCAACAAATATAACCTTAATGAGAAGTCTAAAGCGAACTTAAATAAATTAGCAGGAATCTTTAAGGAGTACCCAGATACCAATATTATTGTTGAAGGGCATACTGATAGTACAGGTGACGATAAGTACAATATGACCTTATCAAAAAACAGAGCTGATGCGGTTACCAATTACTTAGTTTCTCAAGGAATTAGTAAAAGCCGTTTAACTACATATGCTCATGGAGAAACATTACCAAAATATGACAATTCTACTGCAGAAGGAAGAGCTAAAAACAGAAGAGTTGAGCTTGGAATTGTAGCAAATGAAAAAATGAAGAAAGACGCTCAAGAGCAGGTAAAGCAATAATTTTGAAATAAATTATAGATCACCCCGACTAAACAGTCGGGGTTTTTTTATGCTCAAAATTTATGTATCTTCATTTAATGAACAATCATTCTCACATTCTTGTCATAGGAGGCGGCTTAGCCGGTTTGTGTAGTGCAATTCATTTGGCTAAATCAGGAATTGAAGTTACTCTTATTGAGAAAGATACCTACCCAAGACATAAGGTGTGTGGAGAATATATTTCTAATGAAGTATTACCATATTTTGAGTATTTGGGTATTCAAATAGATCAGCTTCAAGCTGTAAATATCTCCAAACTTAATATTAGTACTCAAAAAGGAGATGTAATTCAGGCTTCTTTACCATTAGGAGGTTTTGGTATTAGTAGATATACGCTTGATTATCATTTGTGGCAAATGGCAGATAGGTTAGGGGTAAACTTAATCAATGATCAGGTCACATCAGTATCATACTCACAAGAAAAATTTGTAATCGGGACATCAAATACCCAAACGTTTATTTGTGATTATGTTATAGGAGCGCATGGAAAACGTTCTTCGATTGACAAAACACTACATAGAGCAGCTGATAAATCTCCATGGTTAGCCGTAAAAATGCATTATGAAGCTAAGTTTAATTCGCAAGAAGTAGCATTGCATAATTTTGAAGGAGGATATTGCGGATTATCAGTCGTAGAAAACAATTTGGTTAATGCTTGTTATTTGGTGCACTATGATAGTTTTAAGAGGTTTAGGAACCTTGAGTCATTTCAAAATGAAGTATTATTTGGCAACCCTCATTTAAAAGCTTTTTTTCAATCGGCAATACCCGCTTTTGATAAACCATTAACGATAAGTCAAGTGAACTTTCAGAAAAAGAAAGCGATAGATCAACATGTTTTTATGGTTGGAGATGCAGCAGGATTGATACATCCATTATGTGGTAATGGAATGGCTATGGCAATACAAAGCGCCCAAATACTAAGTCAATTATTAATCAAAAATTATAAGGGAAAGACAGGTTTTTCACGATCTGTTCTAGAGCAACAGTATGAAAAAGAATGGAAAAAAGCATTTGGGAAGCGATTATATGCAGGTAGAGTACTACAAAAAGTATTGTTGAATCATGATATGCAAAGAGCTTCATATCAATTGGCAAAGCTTATTCCGTCAATAGTTCCTAAGATTATTAAACAAACCCACGGAGAACTATTGGTATGTTAGTAGATTTAGCACAGAGAAGCAATGAGCAAGAGCTTATGGATGATCCCAATGTAGATGCTACGGCACTCAAAATCGCATTACTCGATATTTCTCGAGTCAACAGACTATTGGGAGGTAATGATATTACTATTAATGGGGTACTAGAGCTTATAAAAACAGAAGAAAAGCAAAAAGAGTATACTATTTTAGATTTAGGGTGTGGAGATGGTGAAATGTTACGAAAACTGGCTGTGCGATTTAAAAAGAATAAGATTCAAGCTAAGTTTGTAGGGATAGATCTGAACGAAAAATGCTTAGAACATGCTAGACAACTAAGTACTTCATTTCCAGAAATCACCTATTGTAATCAAAATATCTTGATGCTCGATGAAAATGAGTTTCATTGTGATATTATCATATCTACATTGACCTTACATCATTTAAAGGACAATGAAATTAAGGTATTACTTCAAAAAATGACAGGTCTTGCGGCAATGGGAGTAATCATTAATGACCTACAAAGAAGTACTATTGCTTATTATCTTTTCAAGGTGTTTAGTTTCTTTTTTATAAAGGGGCACATTGCCAAAAATGATGGCTTGGTTTCTATTAAAAGAGGGTTCGTTAAAAAAGAATTGGAACAATTTTCTAGAGAGCTTTCCATGAAAAACTATAATATTGATTGGAAATGGGCTTTTCGATATAAGTGGGTGCTCATAAATGAAAACAAATAAAAAAGAATAAAAATTGGGAGTAAAAATAACGACCATTACGAAGCAGTTACCTGAGTATGTAAGAGAAACAAAAGAGATTTTACCTTTTGTTTCTAATTGGCTTTCGGGTGAAGAAGATAGATTTAGACGTAAAATCTTAAAAATCTTTGAAAATGCTGCAGTTGATAAACGCTATGGTATCATGAGTATTGAAGATGTGTTTACAGCAACTTCTTTTGAAGAAAAAAATGATATCTATGTTCGAGAAGTCAAAAAACTAGGAACTGATGTATTACAAAAAGCGCTTAATAAAACAGATTGGGATCCTAAGAGTATCGATTATATCATAACCGTAAGCTGCACAGGAATAATGATTCCTTCGCTAGATGCGTATATTATTAATGATCTTGGGTTAAGACAAGACATAGTAAGACTTCCGGTTACAGAAATGGGTTGTGCTGCTGGGGTATCAGGAATTATATATGCCAGAAATTTTCTGGAAGCTAATCCAGGAAAACGAGCGGCTGTAATCGCTGTAGAATCTCCAACCGCAACATTTCAATTAGATGATTTAAGTATGACCAATATGGTAAGTGCTGCTATTTTTGGAGATGGCGCTGCTTGTGCGTTATTATCTTCAGAAGATGGGGCTAGTGGCCCTAGCATTATTGGTGATGAAATGTATCATTTTTATGATGCTACTCAAATGATGGGGTTTAAACTCTCCAATGGAGGTTTACAAATGATTTTGGATCCTGAAGTACCTGCAAAAATAGCAAATCATTTTCCAGAAATTATTCATCCTTTTTTGGCAAAACATCATACCAAAATACAAGATGTAGATCACCTTATTTTTCATCCGGGAGGTAAAAAGATTGTACAAACAGTAGAAGAACTTTTTGGTCATCTGGGGAAGAATATCGAAGATACTAAAGCGGTTTTAAAAGAGTACGGAAACATGAGTAGTGCTACTGTATTGTATGTTTTAGAACGATTTATGGATCAGAATCCTAATAAAGGCGAAAAAGGACTCATGTTAAGTTTTGGGCCAGGCTTTTCTGCACAACGAATTTTACTAGAATGGTAATTAGAAAACATTATGAGTAAAGATTTTGAAAATAAAAATCTCTGGGCGATACTACTTGGAGGAAGTACAGGATTAGGGTTGGCTACTGCCAAAAAACTGGCTGCACACGGGATGAATATTATTATTGTACACCGTAATCGAAAAAGTGAATTACCAGAAATAGAAAGTGATTTTGAGCAAATAAAAGGGTTAGGAGTAGAATTATTAACCTTTAATCAAGATCTTTTAAAGGCTGAAAAACGAACTCAAATTATTTCAGAAATAGCATCTGCCGTTGGTAAAGGAACTATCAAAGCCCTTATTCATAGCATAGCAAAAGGGAACTTAAAACCAATGACCGATGCAGATCATGTATTAAAAAATGATGATTTTCATTTAACCATAGATGCTATGGCTGTGAGTTTGTACGATTGGGTGAAGTCTTGTTTCGATGCAGGCCTTTTTGCTGCTGACACCCGTATTATTTCTTTTACCAGCGAAGGAAATACGAAGGCCTGGAAAAATTATGCAGCAGTTTCTGCAGCCAAAGTTACGTTAGAGGCAATTACTCGCGGTATAGCCTACGAATTTGCTAAATATGGTATTAGAGCTAATTGCTTACAGCCAGGAGCGGTTGATACACAGTCTCTTCGGAAAATACCTGGGCACGAAGAGATTATATCACACAGTATACAGCGCAACCCTTTTAACCGAATAACTATCCCTGAAGATGTAGCCAATGTAGTCTATTTACTATGTAAAGATGAAGCCTCATGGATTAATGGATGTATAATCCCTGTTAATGGAGGAGAGCATTTAAATTAATTATTTAACGAAACGCTATGATGAATACTTCAATAAATTTAATTATTTGCATAGTGAGAAAACCTGATATGAGAAGATTTTTGATAATTGATGTACAAATCAGCTAAAATGTAGGCAAATGAAAAATATACTTATATTTTGTATTCCCCTCATTTTATATAGTACTTCTTGTAAAGAAGATAATGATGGTACAGATGAAATGATCGATGTAGATACTACCGCTGAAGCTGATATTGTAAGTGTAAGCTTCTCTGGAGATGAGAATGCATATACCTTTAGTGTAGGAATTAAAAGCCCAGATAAGGGTTGTAACCAATATGCCGACTGGTGGGAAATAGTTGCTGAAGATGGCACATTGATATATCGCCGAATTTTGGCGCATAGCCATGTGAATGAACAACCATTTGTTAGATCTGGAGGTCCAGTTGCTATCAAAAAAGATCAGATTGTATATGTAAGAGCTCATATGAATACCAGTAAATATGGTTCCAAAGTGTTCAAAGGGAGTGTAGAAAATGGTTTTCAGGAAAGTACTTTAGATAAAGATTTTGCTATTGCCTTAGAAGAAACAGAACCGCTTCCTTCGGGTTGTGCATTTTAAAACAATTTTACCTTGATTAGACAAGATATCATACAAGAATTACCTTATAGCAGACCTTTTCTGTTTGTCGATGAAATATTAGCGATAGATGAAGATCATATTAAGGGTAGTTATAGATTCAAAAAGGACGAGTTTTTCTATGCGGGGCATTTTAAAGATAATCCAGTAACTCCGGGAGTTATTTTAACCGAATGCATGGCTCAAATAGGCATGGCTTGTTTTGGGATATACCTATTGGGAGATAATTGGAATAGAGATGAAATAGGGGTAGCCATGACGAGCGATGAGATGAATTACTATAAACCAGTATATCCTGGTGAAAAAGTATTCGTAACCTCAGAAAAAATATATTTCAGGTTTGGAAAACTAAAATGCAATGTGGCTATGTTTGATGAAGATAACAAGAAGATAGCCAAAGGAGTTATTGCAGGTGTATCATTTAAAAAATAAACAATGAGTATAGGATATCAATTGGTAAAACTTTTTTTGAAATTAACTGGAGAAAAAAAATCCTGGTCTCAGGATCCCATCGATTATAAAGCAAAAAGAAAAAAAGATATCCATAATCCTAAAAAGAGATTGTTATCTGGATTACCTTTTCAATCACAACCAATACATGGTGGTACCATTACCAAAATTGCTCCTAAAACCAATACCTCAGATGTTTTATTAATCTATTGTCATGGAGGTGCTTTTGTATATGGTCCAACCGAAGAAAACTGGAAGTTTCTAGTGAAACTGGTGAAGCAAACTGGTTCAAAAGCCTGGATGATGGATTATCCAAAGGCTCCGGAGTATCGAATAGACGCCATTGCAGAGAGTGTTTATCAAGTATATAGCGATGCATTAAAAGAATACGATGCCTCCAAAATCATACTTATAGGAGACTCTGCCGGAGGAAGTTTAATCATCACCCTATGTCAAAGACTAGTCAAAGAAAATAAACCATTACCCGGTAGGATAATACCAATTACACCCATTGTAGATGCAAGCGTTTCTAATCCAGATATACCCGCTGTAGATAAGATAGATCCAATCTTAAGTTTGAATGGAGTTCTTTCTGCTAATAAAATGTGTGTAAAAGAACTATCCTTAAAAGATCCTTTAATTTCGCCTTTGTATGGATCATTAGATAAGTTGCCTCCAACATATTTATTCACAGCTACAGATGATATTTTAACGCCAGATCAGCTTATTTTTATTGAAAAAATGAAGAATCATGGTAATCCTATTCATGTTATTGAAGGGAAGGGGTTACCGCACGTTTGGCCAATTTTACCAGTTATGAAGGAAGCAAAAGAAGGAACTAATAAAATAGTTACAATAGTAAATGAAGTGGTAAATGGCTAATAAAAGGAGAGTGGTAGTTACCGGTTTAGGGGTGGTTTCTTCAAATGGAACGAACGTTTCAGATTTTAAACAAGCGATAAAGAGTGGAAATAGCGGTATTCGCTATTCGGAAGAATTAAATAACCTAAAATTCTCATGTCAAATATCTGGAAAACCATTATATAATAAAGATTATTTAAATAATTACTTTAAGTCTAATCAGCTTCACAAACTTAACGCTTCTGGTTTAGAATATGGTGTAATTTCTGGTGTTGATGCGTGGAACGATGCTGGCTTATCTGTTAATGAATCAGATACTCCTAATTGGGATGCAGGTGTTATTTTTGGCACAGGAATCTTAGGAGTAGATAAATTTCGTGAAGCCATATACAAAGTCGACGAAGGTAACGTAAGACGATTAGGAAGTACAGTGGTTACTCAAACCATGGCTAGCGGAATCAGTGCCTATCTAGGAGGAATGTTGGGTTGTGGAAATGTGGTTACGACAAATTCGTCTGCCTGCAGTACAGGAACCGAAGCTATAATCATGGCATATAACCGCATTTCTAGTGGTAATGCGGAGATTATACTAGCCGGCAGCACCAATGATAGTGGTCCATATGTATGGGGAGGTTTCGATACCATGAGAATTTTACCATATCAATATAATCAAGATCCTACAAAAGCTTCTCGGCCTATGAGTGCTACCGCTTGTGGTTTTGTACCTGGGAGCGGAGCAGGAGCAGTAGTGGTAGAAAGCCTTGATAGTGCCCAAAAAAGAGGAGCAAAGATTTATGCAGAGATTCTTGGTGGGCATGTGAACAGTGGAGGACAACGCAATGGAGGTAGTATGACTGCACCAAACAATGAAGCTGTGCAACGATGTATTTCTAAAGCAGTAGATCATGCAGGGATTAATGTTTCAGACATCGATGCGATTAATGGGCATCTTACAGCTACAACAAAAGATAGTACAGAGATACATAACTGGTGCGAAGCCCTCAATAGAAGAGGAAAAGACTTTCCGTATATTAATTCATTAAAAAGTATGGTAGGGCACTGCCTGGCTGCCTCTGGAAGTATTGAAAGCGTTGCTACCATACTGCAATTAGACAATAATTTCATCTTCGGCAATGTAAATTGTGAAGATTTACATCCCGAAATCGCTGCGTTAATAGATCGGGAAAAAGTACCTACCAAAACCATAGCATATACCCCCAATATTATTGCCAAAGCTAGTTTTGGGTTTGGAGATGTCAATGCTTGTATTATCTTTAAAAAATATAAACCTAGTTAAATAGTATATGACAAAAGAAGAATTGCTTTCTAAGTTAAAAACGATCGTGACACCTTATGTTCAGAATACCGAAGGATTAAATGCGCTAAATGAAAATACCGATTTCATCAAGGATTTGGAGATCAACTCTGCCAACCTTGTCGATGTAGTACTCGATGTTGAAGATGAATTTGACATAGAGATTGATAACGAAGCTATGGAAAAAATGATCGATGTAAAATCGTCTATAGCGGTCATAGAAAGCAAATTAGCAGCAAAATGATAGGGAATGATATTGTAGACCTGAAACTTGCTCAAAAACAAAGTAATTGGCAGCGAAAGGGATGGTTGCAAAAAATATTCACGCTAAGGGAGCAGGAACAAATACAACTGGCAAAACAACCAGAATTAGAAGTTTGGAAACTATGGAGTAGGAAAGAAGCGGCTTACAAAGTACACCAACGCCGATTTAATCTTCAACCAAAATATAACCCCAAGAGTTTAGAATGTGTCGATCATCTAGTACAAATAGATGACTCAGTATATAATTGCGAAACACAACTTACAGATGATTGGGTGTACTCTATAGCTACTTCGTCATCAAAAAATCCAATTTCTAAGGTTTTTGACCATAATCGAGTAAGAGATGAGCTAAAACTTTGGTTTTCTGATTTTTTATCCATTCCGGAATCCTCATGTTCAATAGTCAAAAATTTGAATAGAATACCTCTTCTTAGGACGGAAAATGGAAGTGAATTCTCTAATTTTTCAATTACCCATCATGGAGATTTCTCCGCTTTTAGTATTGATTTATGATAATTGAAAAATTGTTTTCATACATTTGATTTTAACCAGCATACAATCAATTAAATTAATTTTAATACACATGTCATTTTTAAAAAATTCTATAGCAGTCGTTGCTATTGGGAGTATGATATTGTCTTCCTGTTCCAAAAGCGAGCAAAATCAAACAAAACAGAGCTCAGAAAACACACCAGAATTTAAAATCGATTATGAAAAGTTTACTTTAGAGAATGGTCTGGAGGTAATTCTTCATGAAGATCATAGTGATCCTATTGTTGCCGTGGCTACTATGATGCACGTGGGGTCAAGTAGAGAAAAACCTGGCAAAACAGGGTTTGCCCACTTTTTCGAACATATGTCTTTTAACGATTCTGAAAACACTCCGGTAGGAGCAAATAGAAAACTTATTCCCGAATGGGGAGGTCAACGTAATGGTGGCACCTGGACCGACGGAACGGTATACTATGAAGTGGTTCCCAAAGATGCATTTGAAAAAATTCTATGGATAGATTCTGACCGCTTTGGGTATATGATTAATACAGTTACTGAAGCTGCTTTGGAAAGAGAAAAACAGGTAGTGAAAAATGAAAAACGACAACGAGTAGATAATGCTCCGTATGGGTATACCGATGAAATTATACGTAAAAACCTGTATCCAGAAGGACACCCTTATAGTTGGACGGTAATAGGTTCGCTTCCAGATTTACAATCTGCTACTCTTGATGATGTAAAAGAATTTTATGAAGCGTATTATGGAGCTAATAATGGATCACTGGTTATTGCAGGAGATATTGATATTGCTGAAACCAAAGAACTAGTAAAAAAATGGTTTGGAGAAATAAGAAAAGGACCCGAAGTACCTGCTCTTAACCCAATACCAGTAGTTCTGGAAAGTAGTAAGTCATTGCATTTTGAAGATAACTTTGCAAAACTTCCAGAATTGAGAATGGTTTTTCCAACCGTAGAGAGTTATCATGAAGATACCTATGCTTTAGATATTTTAGGACAATTACTAAGTGGGAGTAAAAAATCTCCCTTGTATAAAGTGTTGGTTGAAGAGAAGAAATTGGCACCTAGAGCAAGAAGTTTTCAGCGCTCTATGGAACTTACAGGGGAGTTTCAGTTCATTGTGAGAGCCAACGCCTCTAAAGATTTAGATAGTGTAAAATCTGCCATTGATGAGGGATTGGCTCGTTTTGAAAAAGATGGTTTTTCAGATAATGAGCTAAAACGAATAAAAGCTGAATTAGAAACTCAATTATATCAAGGATTTAGTACTGTATTGAGCAAAGCTTTTCAATTGGTGCAGGACAATGAATTTAATGGAGACCCAGGATACATTACCCAAGCCGCCAAATTAACCAATGCGGTTACTCGGGAAGATGTGATGAGAGTCTATAACAAGTATATAAAAGATAAGAATTTTGTGATGACCAGTGTGGTTCCTAAAACACAGCTAGATCTAGCTGTTTCTGGTTCTGAACTGGCTTCGGTCTGGATTGAAGAAGTAAAACAAAATGTGGCTAGTGAAGAAGTGAGCCAGGGAGAAGAGGCAGTATACGATAAGACACCATCAAAACATGATAGGAGCGAACCCGAATTTGGTGAACTACCATTAATCAAATCTCCTGAAGTTTGGACTAGCGAAGTGGCAAACGGAATAAAACTGTATGGTATAGAAAATAACGAACTTCCTTTGGTAAGTTTTGATATTACTATTCCTGGAGGACATCTTCTTGATCCGGTTGAAAAATCTGGAGTTTCAGACTTTATGACAAGCATGATGATGGAAGGTACAGCAAACAAAACTTCAGCAGAATTAGAAGAAGCAATCGGGTTGTTAGGAGCTACCATTAGAATATCCAGCGGATTAGAAGAAATACGCATCACAGGATCTTGCTTGGCGAAGAATTTCGAAAACACCTTGGCCTTGGTAGAAGAAATTATTCTGGAACCACGATGGGATGAAAAAGAATATACCAGACTAAAACAAGCACTACAAACCAGGCTCAAAGGAAGAGAAGCGAGCCCAAGAGCCATTGCTGCAATGAATTTTAATAAACTGATTTATGGAGATGATCATATTTTGGGATTACCAAGCTCTGGTACGTTAGAAACCGTAGAGCAGATATCTCTTGAGGATATTAAAAATCATTACGGTAAATTATCACCTAAGAATGCAAAATTTCATATCGCTGGTAATATTACCAAAGATAGAGTAGAAGGAGCCTTATCTTCTTTGGCTACCAAATGGAATACCGAAGCAACACCAATGCCTGTTCTAGATGTAGAAGCCAATAAAACTCCTGATCAATTATATTTCATAGACGTTCCAGGAGCAAAGCAATCGGTTATTTATATTGGTCAGTTGGCACTATCGGCCGCAGATCCAGAATTTAATAACTTAGACTACGCCAACGAAATTTTAGGAGGTGGATCAAGCGGTAGACTATTTCAAACCTTAAGAATTGAAAAAGGATACACTTATGGTGCATATTCTGGAATACGTAGTTCTAAAAATATTGCTCCTTTTTCTTTGGTAACCAGTGTAAGAGCGAATGCCACGTTGCAATCTCTTAAAATTATTGAGGAGATGATTAGCACATATAGTGAGAGTTTCGACGAAGAAGATGCAGAAACGACTAAAACCAAGCTATTAAAAGGAAGTACTCGTGATTATGAAGGACTTAATGATAAACTCAATATTTTAAGAGCCATGAGTAAGTATGATAAACCGGCTTCTTTTATTGAGGATGATCAAAAAGAATTGGTGGGAATGAGTGAAGTAGACTTCAAAGCTGTGTTGGATAAATATATCAAGGAAAATGAAATGATATATGTGGTGGTAGGAGATAAGGCCACGCAGTTCGAAGAGGTTAAAAAACTTAATAAAGTAATTACCGAACTAGATATTCATGGTAATAAAATCTAAGTCGTATAAAGCGATTATAAAAAAGGGTAGTACGTTTGTACTACCCTTTTTTTTATTCTAGGAGGGTTTAATACCCCGAGGCTTGCCTCGCACGAAAAAAAATAGTAATCTTGAGCGTGAGCTCAAGCACCGATATTCATAAAAGTCACAATGTTTCCTTGTTGTTATATCATTTGGTTTGCTCTACCAAATATCGTCGCTTTGTTTTAAGCCCAAAAGTTGATAGGATTTTAAAAAGGACTTGTTTAGATATTGAAGATAGATATGAGATTCATTTTCTTGAGATAGGTTCAGATAAGGATCATATACATTTTCTATTACAAAGTGTACCGAGTTATAGTCCAACTAAAATTGTTCGTACAATAAAAAGTATTACGGCAAGAGAAATATTTTCCCAAGCACCAGGAGTTAAACGTGCACTTTGGGGAGGGGCTTTTTGGGGTAGTGGATTTTATATTAATACAGTTGGGCGTCACGGTAATGAGAAAATCATTGCTCAATATGTAAAAAATCAAGGCAAGGAAAAAGAATATGAAGTATTACATAAAACAGATCAGTTAAATCTATTCTAATCTAATGCCTCGGGGCTTGCCCCGAGGATTATTTACTTCACCATCGGGAAATAAAACCTGATGTTTAATTTGTTCTTTTCTCGTTCTTCATGAATATTTACACCATAATCACTGGTGTGTATAGTCGTTTTACCCAACAACTTATGATCATCTAGAGTAAAAGTGATAATCACTTCTTTTTTTGTTCCTTTTATGGTGAGATCACCAATAACCTTATAGGTATTGGTCTCAAACGCCACTACCTGCTTGCTTTTAAAGCTTATCACCGGGTATTTTCTTTTGTGAAAGAACTTTTCCCACATCAAGTGGCCATCACGTAAAAAATTATCGGTATCGATGGTATTTACCTTTGCAGTTCCTTCAAAAGAAGCATTTTCTGTATCATTCGGATTAAAATTTATTTTAAAATCAAGGCCTTTTATAGTACCAGAGGTATTTTCTTCTACAAAATCAAAAGAGATACGCGCCTTTTCTTTATCAAAGTCTAATCCCTTAAAATCATTTATTAAGGTATAGTCTGAGTTCGGACTTGTATTTACATTAATGTTATTGGGAACCGCCTGACTGTAACCATAAACGGTCAAACAAAAAATCACTGTTTTTAAAACATTTTTCATAGCGACGATGCATTTTTATTTTTTCAAAATATAAAAAGAAACAACAATCATTCCAAGGGTTTTATAATTACCATGCTCTTAAAAAAAGGTTTAAATACTTCAATTTAAAGCGATGTTGCTGGATTTCAATAGTGTTTGCAACATTGTTTTTATAGGTTATAAATAACGAGTAAGATTGATATTACTTTTCATAAAATAAATATAAAGTGTTACAAATTAACCCATTATAAGTAAAAAAAGTAATAAATTAGGTAGAAAATAGATAGAAAAATGGGTCATTAACATAAATGTATACAGTTATGAGCGACAACAACAAAACTTCAAAAAAAAGGCGCTTCGCTGACTTTCAGAACAAATATCGTAGATCTTCAAACTTTGGTTATGGGTCCAAAAGAGATCGTTTTGCCCTAGCAGGTGACGGAGAATTACAGGTTCCTAAAAAGGAGAAAGAAGGAGATGACAATGCTGCATAATATGAGAATAGTAGTTTTTACAATACTAGTAAGTAGTGTTTTATTGGGGTGCTCGAGTACGAATCGAGTAGCAAAACAAGTGGCTCCCAATAGTATGCTAGATCAATGGGTAGAACAACAAGCCTTCGAGATTAGTTTAGATTGGGCATATCCCTCTGCTAGTATTGCACTTAATAACTTTGCCAATACCCGATTGGCACCTTTGGGAAGTACCTTGAACAACATCAGTTTAATCGGGAACCCCAACTACATCAAAATGAAAGGGGATAGCTTATCGGTATACCTTCCTTACTTTGGCGAGCGACAGCTGGCAGCAGAATATAATTCTAATCGTGGTGGAATCGAGTTTAATGGTGTACCCACAAGAGTAAAGTTAACCAAAAACGAAAAAAAACAGAGTTATATGTATACCTTTTTCTTAAATGAAGGTAGAGAGGCCAATAGAATGGTGATTACATTATTTCCTAATCTGGTGGCAAATGTGAGTGTTACCAGTAGTCATCGCACACCTATTACATATCGTGGAGAAGTTTCAGCCTTTACCCAAGAACAACTTTCGGCCCTAGAGTAGCCTTGTAACGTCTCTTTTAGTTTATAGTCTTTTATACGATTCACCAATCAATACAATAATGGCTATATATACAATTTCTTCTGAGAATAAGCATGCTTTTATATTTGGAATGATCGTTTTAATATATGTGCAATCCAACACTATTGTTGCTCAGGAAACCAATATTCAAGAAGAAGCTACACCAAGTGTAACCACCAGTGGAGCTGGATATACCGATGATTTTAATCCCGAAATACATGCTAATTTTGAAGTAAATTATAAGGTTACGTCAAATCTATTTTTTGCAATACGGGGATATAGAGATAAATACGTAGCACAAGATGTGTTTGGAGGTTCTTTTTTTTCCAGGCAATACCTTAGCAAACGATTATATCTATATTCTGGAATTCATGCCGAATTAACTGGTGGACTTTCTCCTGGAGAAGAACCATTAACTATATTATCGCGGTTAAATGCCATCAACGGAGTAGGGTATGATATAAACAAGAATTTTTCTATAGAGGTAGAAAATGCCATCAATCTGAAAAGAAACTTTGGTGGATTTAGCAATCAAAATGAATTTTTGATACGCGGAAAGTTTACCTTCTAAAATCGTTTAGATTTTTGATACCTTTAGCATAAAAGTAAACACATTGATCTCACAAGCGCTAGATACCTATTTCCCCAAACTGGCAGAAATGCCTCAACTAAAAGAAGATTTATTAGCTATTTGTAGCCTACAAACCTTTGCACCGGGAACCGTAATACTTAACGAAGGAGCCTATGTAAAAGCAATTCCGTTGGTGATATCAGGTTTAGCCAAAGTATTTAAAGTAGAACCCGAACAGGGTAATGAGGTCTTGTTATACTATATAAAACCCGGGGAAAGCTGTGTGATGTCTGTTACCACATTAATTCGCAATGAAACCAGTAGCGTAAAGGCTATTGTAGAAGAAGAAGCCGAAATCGTCATTATTCCTGCAGATAAGATCATGAATATCGTAAAAGCATACCCGCAATGGAATGAGTTTATGTATGATTTATTTAATCTGAAATTTGAAGAATTACTCAATGTTATCGAGATTTTAACTTTTTCAAAGAAGGAAACACGACTTATTGAGTATCTAAAGAAAGAAGCATTACTCAAAAAAAGTAATGTATTACATACTACACACCAGCATATTGCCTATGATTTAGGATCTTCGCGAGAAGTGATCTCTCGATTATTAAAAAAACTTGAACACCAGGGCGTGTTACGACTGCAACAAGGCATTGTAGAACTTTTATAATATATTTTCCAGTTTTTATAACCACTTGTAACAAATGTCACTGCTTTTAGCAGTTTCATGAGCTAGCTTTGTATATAACAAACAGAGTAGAAGCGTAGTGTCATGAAAAATAAAGCTGTTAAACTGCTTATCGTGTGTGTCATTTGCATCACAGTGATTACTGCACTTGTATTATTTTTTCAATTTATAACGTAAACGAACAATATCATGAAAAAGAATATGGGATCATTAGACCGTGTGATACGATTGGCTGTAGCCATAGCTGTAGGTATATTATTTTATACAGGTGTTATCACTGGAGTTTTAGGATATGTACTATTAGCAGCATCTGGAGTATTTTTAGTAACGAGTATTATTAGTTTTTGTCCGTTGTACTCAATTGTCGGGCTTAACACATGTAAAGTAGATTAACGATACATTAACCAACGATCATATCAGATATAACTTCAGCATAAAGTAACAAATACGGTTAGAAGTTAGTTATCGATATACATATGTCTAAATTGCGCTAGAAAATCAACCTGTTATAATGATGGGTTGATTTTTTATTGTAGTAAACATCAATATAGAGTAGTTCCTAAAATATTCTATTTTACATAATATAAATTATAGTACACGAAGTGATATCCAGAAAGTCCGGTGGACTTTCGATATTACTTGCGAGTTGGCGCGTTGGCAAAAGCAAATTGACGGATGCTTGCATTTTACATAATTACAGATATAACAACACGCCAGTGTTTTATATCGATTCCCAGCCGCATCTTCTCGCAGATTTAATAAATTGATCCTGTGAATCAATTTATTAAACTCTTGTAAAAGCCAATTTGCGACACGCCAAACTCCGTTATAATTAATCTTTATTCTGTAAAAGCAAATTATGCAGTGATTACCCTTCATAATTATGCTCAGAAATTTTCAAATACTCGATTCTCAGCGATCAACATTTGTAACTATAATTTACTCACAAGAATTTTATTTTAAATTTTGGAGTTCGTGATTGCTTCGCAGTTGCCGTTATGTACGGTATAATTTTAAAGATTGAGAATCTTTGAAATTTTGAGCGAGATTTAAAAAGCAAAACTTTTAGGTAGTTTATAAATCGCGTATTTGATAAAACGTACGTGATAAAAGTTTTTACGCGATTCTCGTGAAGGTTCCCTCATAAGCATAAAATTACTCTAACGAGATAATTTCTATGCACATGCTATCTGCAGAATACAGATTAAACATACTAAGGGTTTGCATATCTTTTTGTCTTGACCCTTCGATAAACTCAGGGTAAATGACAAAAGAACAAAAAAACCTGTGCTGAGCTTGCCGAAGTATCAAGGCCGCACAAAACTTTGGAACAATGTCCGGCGCAGTCACTATATTTTAGACGGCATAAAATTGAAAGTCTAGTAGACTTTTGATTTTGTGAGCGAGCTGGCGTGTTGGCGATTTATAACGTTTTGTTTAATCAATAGTACTACAATTATCCAGCCGCATCATCTCGCAGGTTTATAAAATTGATTCTGCCAATCAATTTTATAAACTCGTCTAAAATATTGACGCTCCTTTACCTATTGTTTATGCCAAAGTTTTCTGAAGCCGGTTTCGGGCTTTTAAGTTCTATTTTACATAATATTAAAAAGGAATAAAAAATCAGTCTTAAGTATTATTATATTATCAAAATTCAAGATTTGTCCAACCTAACTGTGAAAGCTTTTCTTCTTTACTAGAAATTACAATCTCAACTAATTTTGAAGAATCTAAACTTGAAATAGCAAATTCTCTGATGTCTTTATCATTAGGCATATAATTGATAGCTTTATTAGTTGCTTGTTCTTCTAAATATTCAAATAACGATTCTATACTATCAGCTGTATATCCCTCCACTCCATTGTCAAAATCACCTTCAAAAATTAATATATTATTATCAAGATCAACAATTCCTGAATCGATTAATGATGATATCCATTTTATTGCTTCTAACTCCCATAACTCAAAATCCATTTCATCATAATCGATTTCCAGATCATATGGGTAATCATCATCCAAATCTTGCTTGCCCGACAAATCATTTACATCATCGATAAATCCAATCTCATCCCTATCATCTTTAGGGTTAGCCGTATAGTGTTTTGCTATATATGGTTTTAGTTTATCCTCTAAATTTAAAGGAACATCATTGTCAACTACGATTATTTGAAAACTATCAGAAGATTTTTGACTTAGATTAATTAAATAGTTATAAATATTTTCGTATTTACTTGAATCATTCATTCCTTCTGCTATGTCTTCCTTAAGATTTGTTTCTTTTAAATCTAGATCTTTTGTTTTTCCAATGTACTTAGCAATGGTATCAATCATTAAAAAAGATGGATAATTTACACTTTCTTCCATTGCATATTCTAGCATACTAATATAAAACCCAACCGAACTTAAAGTTCTTACACCTCCAGAAGTAATTTTTTCATAATCTCTATTACGGATTATGGGTAAAAATGTTTTAGCAGAAACGGATATGTTATTAACGTTTTTCATACCAACGTATTCAAGGAAATTTTGAAGCCCTTCACCTAGTTTCAAAAATATCCTATCCAAACTTGGAGCAGAATCTTTAAAAGCTTTTAAATCTTCTCTAAATTCTGAAATTCTAGCTTCTAAACTTAGAATTTCAGAATCTATTGTCATCTGCTGCCTTCGAATTTTATAAATATGTTGTAAGTTTTTTAAATCACTTCTTAAACTTCCCATTTTAGAAGATATACTGTCCCTTTGACTTATATAAGGCGTTACCATCTTTTTGGTTTGAGTATCGAACTGTAATTTTAATTCATTTAAAGTTTCAGACTCTTTTTTTATTGAAAAATCAATCTTTTCTATTTTATCACGTAATCGATTATGGATTTTAACAAGTTCCTTTTGCCTTCTTCTTAAACCATTAAGCTCTGATTTTATGGTGTCAGCATCCGTATTAGCAAATTGTTCTTTTAGAACGCTAACCTTAATATTTTGATCACATACAGGACATTCTGTATTTTTATCTTCTATATTGGGGAACTTATTTAAAACTTCTATAGTTGCTATAATCTTCCTAATATCATTTGTATATTCCTGTCTTAAAGCAAAATTTTGTTTGATAGCTTGATCATTTATTAACTTTTGCTCATTATAAGAAGTTATTTTTTCTTCTAAGTCAGATATATTTTTTCTTAATTCATCAAGTTCACTTGTATCTGATAATAAGTTTTTATCAATTTCTTCTAGAGTTGTATTTAAGGAATCTAATTCGTTTTCTTTTTCCTGCTTTTTCTCTTCTAAAACTTTTAAGGAATCAATTTCAGTTTCTCTGAGAAAAGATGATACTGACAAATTTCTTTTATTTAAATCGTTACGTTCATTAACAAGTTCAGATATTATATTTTCAAGTTGAGTAATTTGTGTGTCAAGAGCATTGTACATTAGCTTAAAAGCTTCTCTAAGCTTTGCTAGATATGCATAGTTTTCTCCTAATAATTTTTTACTTCCGACTTTATCTTGATTTAGATAATTAAATTTAAAAATATCCCTAAAACTTAAAGTCACCATTTTTGAATCCTCCTTTGTTGGTGATTGCTTTAATTTAGTTAAAGGAATATTCATAGAAGACAATAGAAATTCTGAAAAAAAACCATCTTCACTAGATTGATTATAATTAGGGGAGTAATATTTAGGAAAAAAGTCTTCAAGTTGATTATATTCACAACGATAAACCTCTATTTCTTTTTTAGAATTAAATATATCTCTCTTTATTGTATATACTTCACCAGCAAGAAGTACCTCAAGTAAACAATATCTACCTGCCATTTCAATCTCATCATATAGATCTACTGAACTCGCACCTAAGCAATAATCTATTAAATTAAGAATACTAGATTTACCCGTATCTGAATCCCCATAGATCAAATTGAAACCACTATCAAAAGTAACCTTATAGTTCTTTCTATGCCCAACAAGTACTAAATGATTAATTACTAATTTTGGTGTTCTAATCTTTAATCCCATATCTTATGTAAGGTTCTATAAACTTGTTAATATTCGAATAGCTCAAAGACTTTAGACTATTTAGCTTTTTGTATATGTTATCTAACCTAATAAAATATTTAGAATTTAAAGTTTTGGCATAATCCAATCCTATTTCTGTTATAAAGTAATTCACCTCAAAATCCTTTTTGATTTTAACATCTACCATCTTATATGCTATTAAAAGGTTTAATAATGTTTTTATATCGGAAAAATTAAATAAGGATCCTCGATCAGGAAATAAGGCTTCAATTGAGTATTTTTCAGTATTACTTAGATTAATTAATTCTTTGTTTTTTAAATATAAAATTCTATTTAAAATTACAGGGTGTTTTGTTAAAAATTCAAAAGCAGCAATTTTTTCTAAAGTTAGTATAGGTTCTTTTTTAGAATTTCTGGACAAATTATTTAATAATAATATCATTTTACCAAGTTTCAAATAAACTTCGGAATCAGGTATGTATATAGGTAATTTGCTCAACTCTTTTCGTTGTTTTTAGATACTATTTTATTTTTGAATTCATTAAGTGTTGTAATATTATTTTCTTGAGCCCACCATATATCATCATCTATCGAAGCTAGTTGTTGCAGCATTCCAAACTTTTGTAATCCTTGTAATGGAGGATAAAGTGATTTTAAATAATTTTTATCTTCCGACAAAATTTTCTTATGTATAGCCGTAACCAGGGCATTTGAATTTTTGTGTACACCACTTAATAAATCTCCAAATTCTAAAACAAACAATTCTTTTATTTTATCATAAAGAGAAACTAATTCTTTTAAATCTATTCCAAGCCTATTTAATTTCCTAACGGTAAACTCTGCGTTGTAAAAAGCTTGTTTTGATTGGTTAACAAGTGTTGTATGAACATCAGCCATAAGTAATTTAAGAACAAATTTTTCTTCATCATACTGTCCATCATCAATGAACTTTTCTTTGTTCTCAATTTCATCAATCTTATTTCTAGTAATAAAACTCGTTAACTCTGTTCTCAAAGCGTGTAAAATAATGTCATCTTTATTATCAGGTTTTATTATACTAAAATGATCATCATCTGAATAAATAGGTTCTAAATTATCACGATCCAACGAAATTCCTGATATTTTTGGAACAATATCATCGCTTAATCCTTGCATATAGTATCTTTCAGGAAGGTTTTTGCATTGTACCCATTCTGTATTTAGCTTATTTATATTTTCACTCAAAGGAGCTAAATCTTTAACTTGACAATTTGGTATAATCTTTTTCCCATATGTAGCTAAATCAGATCCAGAGTGAGGTGTAGCTAAAGAAATATATAATTTTACTTTTGATGTTGAATTTTTATTTATGTCGTCAAGAACAAATCTCTTCGCAACTAAACCTCCCATACTATGACCAATAAGAACAATATTCTCATAACTCTCGCATCTATATTTCAGTTGTGTTGAAAGCAGTTCGGCGATACTTTCTATAGGTAAAATTTTTCTAGCTTTTTTATTATCTATTATCCTAGCTAATCTATTTAATTTAGGGAAAAGCTCTAATAATTTAGTATGATATACAAATATGCCAATATCCATATTATCATAAATAAGTTTTTCTTCAAGTATAGGGTCTATTAAAGGTTTGGTTTTATCATTTTTTATCCAAGTTTCCTCACTTCCTATAAATCCGTGGATGAAAACGACTATAGTGTTAACTTTATTAGAGTTTTCGTGTAATATTTTTATCATATTATTTTTACAATATGGCTAGCCTCAAATATAAAGAATCCATCCAATTAATATTTACGGGAATCCCTCAATAATGAATAAAATTTGAGGGAAATATTCCCATTCCACACACATTCCCCTACTTCCTATCGTCGAACGGGTAATAAGTATTCCATTACCTTTTTTAAAGGATATTTTCGTTAGAAAACTTTTAAAATAAGCTGTAGAGGAAATAAACTTTGCTTTTACCAAAGCAAAGTGACATAACGCAAGTACATAATCTAACACAAGATCGTTAACCCACTGTAGTATAATACCATACCTCACCTATCACCTCGTAGCATTCATATAGTGAGCTCTGGGAGGGTTTTATACCCAAAACCCTTGATATCCCGCAACTTTTACGCGATAACAGGTAAGGTTTCCTTGATTTTACGTAGATATATATGCTATAACCAACCCAATTCACATTGATAAACAGAATACCACCGTTTATCAATCTCTTTTTTATTGCTCATAAGATTACGGCTACTTGCAGCTAAAATCAGTCATATGAGGGTAGTATTTAGTATTGTATTTATAGTTATTGCTATAGCACAAGCATCGTCACAAATCACAGGAACCGTTGTAGATCAAAATGGTGTGGGTATCGAGTTTGCCAATGTTACCTTACACCCAAAAGATAGTACACAGCTGCGCACTGGGGTGATTAGCAGTACATCGGGTAAATTTGAACTCAACGTTCCAAACCCTGGTGAGTTTACACTACAAATCAGCCTACTATCGTATAAAACTTGGGTATCTCCCCAATTTACGGTAACTACACTCCCCTATCAATACCAGTTTACTCCCATCACGTTACAAGAAGATATGACAGAACTCGATGATGTAGTGATAAGATCACAACGTAAATTGATACAACGCACTCAAGAAGGTAGTGTGATTAATGTGCAAGCGAGTGTTATGACACAAGGGAGTACCGCCCTGCAACTATTAGAACGCTCACCGGGTGTGATTCTCGATCAATACAACAATACCTTTTCCCTCAATGGTAAAAGTGGCACACTGGTGATGATCAACGGTAAGGCGCAGCGCATTCCTACTGCAGATCTAATCGCCATGCTTAATGGGATGAGTGCAGATAATATTGAAAAAATAGAACTATTAACCAATCCATCGGCGCGATATGATGTAGATGGCAATGCAGGGATCATTAATATTGTCATGAGTAAAGATGAAACTTTAGGCATTCGAGGTACGGTGAACCTTAGTACCGGGTATGGCGAAGGTGTCAAACAAGCAAGCGGTTTTTCACTCAACTACGGCAGTACACGCTCTACCCTATTTGGCAGCTATACCTTCTCCTATGACGATACCTATTATGGTTTTCAGGCGCTTGGAGTTACCGAACTGCCGGCTTTGGGCGGGAGTACCACTGTAGACTTTACCAGTAGAACCCAACAAATAAATCGCAACCATAACCTTAATCTGGGGTATGAATACAAACTCTCTAAAACTTCCTCATTGGGAGCTAGTGCATTGTTTAATCAATCCCGACCGTTGGTAGAAACTCGTAATCTAGGCTTATACGATTTTGCAGCCGATCCTTTTCTCGAAGCTCAAATACACCTCAATGGAGATGGGAATCTAAAGAACCTAACTACTTCTATCTACTATGAAAAAACGGGGGAACAGCATAGCTTTTCGATCACAGGAGATTATATTAACTACAACAGTAAAACACCTAACACTGTAAATAGCCGCTATTTTGATGAAAATGGTGATCCTTTTCAGCCCGAAAGTGAGATTTATAATAATGGTAACCGTGGTTTTAATGATACCGATATTACCGTGGGTGTGCTTAATCTTGATTATAAACATACGGTAAATGAAAAGGTATCTATAGAGGGCGGTATTAAAGGGTCATTGTCAAATACCATTAATGATGCCCGTATCGAAATTTTAGAAGGAGATGTATTTGTGCCAGATGACAGATTCATTAGCAAAATAGAAAACAAAGAAACCATAGGAGCAGCCTATGCGCTGAGTGATTATCACCTTACTCAAAAACTAAAAGCACAGCTCGGTTTACGCTATGAATATTGGGATCAGGATTTTGATGACAGCGTCTTAGATCGAAGTTTTGGAAAATTGTTTCCTTCATTTTTTGTTACCTATTCATTGTCAGATACTACGGCGCTTAATTTTACCTATAACAAGCGCATTACACGACCCAACTACGCCGATTTAGCTTCCTTTTTGATATATAACGGTCCTACTTCGGTATTCAGTGGTAATCCGCAGTTATTACCTGCCATAACCGATAATATTAGTCTTACCTATAACAATAAGTCGTTTAGCATTTCGGTATTGGCGTCTAATGAAGATAAGCCCATTGCTCGATATCAGATTACCCGAAATGAGCAAAGTAATGTGGCGGTTATAGCTCCTGTAAATATGGAATACCTGCGTAATATCGATATGCAGCTCAATATTCCTATTCGCATTTCACATTGGTGGAACGTAAACGTGAATGGTACCGTGGGCGTAAGATCGTTTAAACTTCTACATACAGATGACAAGATCACCAAAGACTATGTACATTTTAATTTCAACGGAACGCAAACCATGCAGTTGCCCGGAGATTTTTCAATAGAACTGTCTGGCTGGTACAACTCACGACATTTTAATGGAAGTACCCGAAATGAAGGGTTTGGAATTCTGAATGCAGGAGTAAAAAAAGAGTTTAAAAATGGGAGTAGTTTACAATTTGCAGTATCTGATATTTTTGAGAGTTTCGATATTAATTTTAGGATAGGAACATTAACTCGAGAGGTGTTTGGTGATGTGTTTAATGGAAACTTCAGTCCAGAATCTGGCTTTTCGCGTATTTTTAGATTGAGTTATACCTATCCCTTCGGAAACAAAAAAGTAAAAGAAACCAAAGGTAAAACTTCGGCAGATACCGAGAAATCAAGATTATAATTTACAGTAGATGTACTACATTGTTTCAACATAGCACATCTACTGAAGTATTTACAATGCTACGAAGTTTAGTTATTATTAAAACTCCACATATAAGTGGCTTGTAGCTCGTTTATTTTATCGGTAGTCGTCTGCGCTATATCATTAAATCCGGGATTGTTTTTAAAATCGATATACCCATTCATTATCGAATTTAAAACCGCTTGATCATAAATATACCCTATCATTTCATCGATCTGCATTCCTGCAAACTGGTTCCCTCCTATCTCTAAATCGATAATTTTAGGATTATTGGTAAGGTCTAAAGTGCTCATTGCATTATTCTCTACAATCAACCGCTCTAGTTTAGGGTTATTAGATACATCTATAGTCGTAAGCAGGTTACCATTGATGTAAATACTCTCTAAGTTGGTGTTCATAGAAAGGTCAATACTACTGATTTGATTGTCGTATAGATCAATACGCGTTAAGTCTACATTTTTTGAAAGGTCAATACTCGTGAGTTCGTTTGCACCTACGTTAATCTCGGTTAACTCGGTGTTCTTTGAAAGGTCTATACTAGTGATAGAGTTTCCACTAACATCAATAGTCAATAAATCGGCACTATTAGATACATCAAAAGTGGTTAATCCATTATCTCTTGCTAATACTTTGCGTAAATTAGGATTATTAGATAGATCAAGATTTGAAATTTGATTTCCATCTACCCACAAAAATACTAATAGTGAGTTTTGAGAAACATCAAGATCTGTGAGTTGATTGTATCTTAACCATACTGTTCCTAAATTTTTATTTTTGGTAAAATCAAGATTGGTAATTTCATTATAGCCCAACTCCAATATTTCTAAAGCTATATTGTTAGTAGTATCGAGTGTAGCAAGCTTACCGCTATAAATAGAACATGTTGCTAATAGCGTTAACTTTGTGATATCTGCTTCGGTAATATTGCTTTGCAAAGGATTACCATCCTCATCATTACTATAGAATTCAAATTCTTCGATCACTTCTACGGCACCAGTTATCGTAACTTCATAGATGGCAGCTTCGGTATATTCATGTGTCAATTTATTTTCTTCAGCCGTATTTCTTGTTGTTGACACATACTCTTCAACAATACCATCTCCCCAATCGACCATATAGCTCGATCCTGTGAGTGATTTTAAAACCAAAGTTTTAGGTGTAAAGGTTGCAGATTCATCAATAGTAATACTGAATGTATCTGTAGCTTGTGGAATCGTAACATCTAAAGCTTCATACCCAAAATCGAAAGCTACATATCCTGCTGCATCAATATTTTCTACCGTGGCAGCGCTAGATTCATCGGGTTCTATTATAAAACCTAAGGGTATCGTATTCTCAATAAATTGAGATAGTGTAGAGTTTACCTTTGGAGCCAAAGAGATAACTACATCATTGGCATCTACCACAATAAATTCAGTTAAACTATATATCCCGGCATCCAGCGTGATTTCTTCGGTTACAAATTTTTCATTTTCTTCATTAATTGAAACCTTTTCTCTGGTTAACACTTCGTTTCCATCACTATTTACAACACTAATAAGGGCATAACTGGGCATTAAGTCGGTAGTTTTATCGACTACGTTTTTGGCTATAATTTCTTTAAAATCAATACTAAAGGTTTGTTGCCCTTCGGTTATTACTATTATGTCGTCATCTCCTTGTCCTGGCATGTCCTTATCATCAGAAGAGCAGGAAACAAAAAGAATAGAAAATAGAAGTAAAAAGAGTGTGTTTTTCATGAAATAGGTTTTAAATAATCTTTTAAAATAACAATGTTGCTTATAAGTGTAGTATGTTGGCAAGTTGTTACCTCCTATTTCGTATTTATTTTAAAATAATTTTGAGGAGTTTCGGTTTAAGGTGCAATTTATAATGTATGGTACTTTGCTACCACAGTCAATATATCATCAACTAGCATAGCTACTGATAGCTCTGGGAAGGTACAACGCCTAAAAAGACGATCTTTGCTATTGAAACGACAAGACACTAATCGCTAAGCAAAGGTAGCTAACGATAATTCTTCAATAAGTTTATCGATCATCTCTACTCCTTTTTCTAATTGTTCTTTGGCGATAAATTCATTGGCTCTATGGGCTTGGGCAATAGATCCTGGTCCGCAGATAATAGACTGAAATCCTTCATCGGCAAATTGCCCGGCCTCTGAAGCATAGGCTACGGTATTTAACTCTGATTTACCCGAGATTTTCTGTACCAACTGCACAACATCTGCATCATCTTTGGTATCCAAATGAGGTACGGCAGGGTGGTTTTCAACAGATTTTATGGAAAAATCAGGAAATACCTTTTGTAATTCGGCTACTCTTTCCTGGCAATAGGCTTCAAACTCCGCTATGATGGTAGTTACATCATCCATCGGGATGGTACGTAAATCCCAATAAAAGTGAGCTTTATCTGCAATGATGTTGGGAGCGATTCCTCCGTTTACCAATCCAATGTGAATGGTGGAGTGCGGCGGATGAAAACGATCGTCGAATTGTTTATTCTCAATCAACTGATTCATTTTATTCTCTAACCAAAGAATAAGACGCATAGATTCGTGTATAGCGCTTACTTCTTGTTTTATACGACTACTGTGACCCTCAGAACCATTTACATAGGTTTCTAGAATGTAAATTCCTTTTTGACCCACGATAGGTTCCATTAAAGACGGTTCTCCAATAATGGCATATTTTGGAGTTTCGGTATAAAAATCGTTGATAGCACGTGCGAGTTCTGGCCCTGCCAAACATCCTATTTCCTCATCATACGAAAAGGCAAAATAAATAGGTTTTTTTAAATCGGCTTTGGCCATTTCTGGCAACACAGCTAGGCAACACGCTATAAAACCTTTCATATCACATGAGCCTCTTCCGTATAACTTTCCATCTCCTTTATCTGTTAATACAAATGGGTCGGTATCCCACTTTTGTCCAGCCACAGGAACTACATCGGTATGACCAGAGAGAATTACACCTCCATCAACCGCAGGACCTATTCTACAATGCAACGACGCTTTATTTCCTTCTTCATTGGGTACTAAATGCACCTCAATATCATACGATTCAATATATTCCTGTATCCAATCAATTATACTTAAGTTGCTTTCACCGCCAAGTACTGGAAATGATACGAGTTTTGATAGAATTTCTTCTGCATTCATAATTAGCTATAATTTGTTGCTACTGCTATAATTAATGTTAAAAAAGCAATACCTATTAAGATGATTAATACTGGAAATATAAACCGGATCCATCGATCTATAGGTACGCGACACATGCTTAACATGGCTATTAATCCTCCTAAAGTTGGATTGATAAGATTTGAAAGCCCATCTCCCATTTGAAACGCCAAAATAGTAATTTGTTTGGTAAGACCAAGAGATTCTCCCAAAGGTAACATTACTGGTAATGTCGCTAATGCCTGTCCACTCCCTGATGGAATAAAAAAGTTAATCACCGATTGCGAAATGGTCATGCAAATTGCTGCAATATGTAAGGGTAATCCTTGCAAAATATTGGAGAGCTCATACGAAATGGTATCACCAATATTTCCCATTTCCATCAATACCTTGATAGATGTTGCAAACCCTACCATAAAAGCTCCTGGAGCCGCAATGCTTACCGATTTTAATACGGTTTCGCTCATTTTTGTAGCACTCATTTTAGATACCAATCCACAAAGGAGTGCGATCATTAAGAAAACGGCCGATAGTTCGTTGATGTACCAGTTTAGATTGAATACACCATATAAAATTACCATAAGTCCAATACCAAAAATGGCAATAACCAGCATATTATTAATACTTAAACGATATTCACTAATCGGTTTTGATAATGACAATTCGCTTAAATCAAGACCCTTACCAAGGCTTTTATCTGGATTTAGAGTGATTTTTTTAAAATATCGTACATTATAAAATGCCATAATACTTAATGCTACAAAGCAAAGTACGCTACGTAGCAATGCTCCAGAGAACATGGGTAACTCTGCCAGTTTATGCCCCGTTCCTACGGTGTAAGCATTAATGGGTGATAGTCCAAAACCAATGGTCATCGCTCCTACCGAAATACCTGCTGCCAAAATTAAATCACCACCCAATGCCAAACTTAATACTGCGGCGATGGGCACCATGGCAATATTATTTTCATATCCTATAGCAACACCAAGCAAGCCGTAGATGAAGGTCATAATAATAATGATAAGGACTTTGTTTTTCTGTCCGAGCTTTTTCACGAGAGTTCCTACTCCATTTTCTACAGCTTTCGTTTTATCCATAAAACCAAACATAATACCTCCGGCCAGTACGATAAAAATAATTTCTACCGCTGCCTTAAATCCTAATGGAATGGCTTTAAACATATCCAACAACCCTATTGGTGTTGACGTAATAACTTTATATGAATTAGGAACCACAGCACTTCTACCATTGATTTGTATGCGTTCATACATTCCGGCAGGAAGTATATATGTTAAAAGGGTAACAAAAACGATGATACCAAATAACATGCTTATGGCATGGGGAATACGGTTAAAAAAGGATCGTTTAGACTTCGATGTAGTAGTCATTTATATGATTAATGGTCATAAAAATAACTAAAAAATGTTAGCAGATTTAGGTTTTATGATGAAGTATTTTTTTAAGTATGTGTTTTGGTGGAAATTATGCTAACGGTAATAAAAAAAGGCTGTCCTTTTTGACAGCCTTTTTTGGGATCAATTTCATTTTACTAATTGTTCAGCCTTTTGAAAAGCTGCATTAGCCTTTTCAATTTCGCCAGATGCTTTAAGCGCTTTTCCTAAACCTTCCCACATCACAGGAGAATTGGGATAGTAATGAGTATTCATTTTGTATATATATAATGCGCCGCGATACTGCCTTTGTTTTAATAATAGCTTCCCTATACCATCAAACTCTTTGTCGAACGAAATATGATTATACAATGGGTTTTTTAGGATACCTGGGACATCTGCTTGTAGTTGTTCAAGATCACCTTTTAAAAATAGTTGTACAAAATGGTCCATAGGGTCAACGATCACATCGGTAACATCAATATTCATAGCAAGGTCTAATACTGGGTCTTCATTGGTAATATACTCCTTAAAGGTCATTTCTTTATAAAAATTAGGTACGGTTGACTCTTTGTTTTCCCATGGTGCCATATCTTGCCACCATGCAAAGGACAGATATGCATTGATTTTAGAATTGGGTAATGTTACTTTTAGGGCATCTCCATAAAAGTTTTTATTCTCGGCTGTACCTTCTCCAACAATAATAGCTTCAGTATAATTTTCAATTTCATTAGTTAGATTTTGACAAGCAGAATAGGTAAAACGACCTGTAATATAAAATAAATGTCCTTTTTTGTTGATATTTGGTCTTGCTAGTAGGCCTTGAATGAGAGGTTTATTATTGTAATTGTTTCCTCCACCATTAAGACGTACATCATAAACTAGTTTTTCTACATCGTTACTATCAATAAACTGAAAAAGACGGTTGTAAAACTGCTCCAAAGTCTCTGATTCATGATTAAAAACAGAACTTTGTCGCGCATAAACTGTTTTAGAATCAGGTAAATATTCGAAGAAATAAAATTTCTCATTCAAAAATTTAAGATACAAAGGTGTTTTGTCTTGACTTCTAGCACTTAGCCAGGTATCGTTAACCTTGGTAAAGTCAAAGCCTCTAGACATATCTTCTAAAGGAATAGAAGGAAAAGTATAGTTAAACACATTACCATCTTTTTCTAAGGTTAAAGTAATTTCATTGTCAAGTTTAGCAATTACACCTTGTGCGTGAAGTACCGCCGGAACCGTTAGAAATCGCAATCCATATGCTTTAAAATACTGATCATTTTCTGCTGGAACTACAGGGCGAATTTTAGAAAGTGCATCTTCAATGTCTACACCCGCAACTTTTAAAACCTTAGCTCCCAGAGTTTTTTGATGTGCTTTCTGAACACCTTCGATATAGATTCCATCTTTAAAATGATACAAATTTACCGGGAGCACACCATGCTCGGTAATCGTGCTAAATGGAATTTGAGTGTGTCCATATTTGAACAACGACACCATACGAGTTAATCCTACCTTTATTTCGTGTTCTTGTAGATTTGGAATTTGTTGATACAATTTTTCTACTTCCGCATCCCATTCTGTTTGTTGTATCTTCTTAAACAGAAAAGAGTGATTATCGTGTACTTCTTGCTGTAAATAGCGTAAATCCTTTTGCCATTCTGTTTTACTTATTTTTTCCTGAGCGGTTAGATGAAGAAAAAATAGCATGCTTACTATGATAAATCTGTATTTCATGATATTTTGTTTTTTTAAATGCTGTAAAAGCTTTGTTGTTTTTTGATTGTGAACTATAATGAGTTCTTATTTACACAACAAAGATGGCACTATTATGAACCCAGAAGTAGTGGTTTCTGTTGAAACGTAGTATTTGGTACTTGAAATGTAACGTAGTAGTTTATAAGATATAAGTGCTGAAGGAAACAGATCTACATATTCATCCATTCTTTAAAATCACCTGCTTTTTGTCTACTTACTATAAACTCTTGATCTCTTGAGTTTTCTAAGGATAATTTTAATCTATGGTTAAAGTATGGTTCTATTTTTTGAACAGAGAATTTGGCTACAATCTGCCCCCTATTTATTCTATAAAATTTGGTTGAATCCAGAGAACTGAATAACTGATCTATAGTTTCGTTAATGATATACCTTTTGTTCTTGTTTGTAATTCCAAAAGTGATACTATCTTGTGAATACACATATAGTAGCTCTGAGATTCTAATTTGTACAAAACCACTCCCCTCTTTTACCAAAATACCAGATCGCTTTTGAGAAGTTTGCATGGAGTTAAGAAGTTCTTTTAAAATCGAAGGTGCAATAGTATTTGATTGCGTCGAACTTTTGAATTTAGCAAGAGCAACCTCCAGTTCATTTTGTTGAATAGGCTTTAACAAATAATCAATACTATTTACCTTAAACGCCTGTATCGCATATTGATCAAATGCGGTAGTGAAAATAATGGGTGCATTTACTTCTATTTTCTGAAATATTTCAAAACTCAGTCCGTCTGCCAATTGAATATCCATAAATACTAAATCTGGAGAAGCATTTTGTTCAAACCATAGTACTGCATCTTCAACGGTATCGATAATGTTTAACAACTGAAAATCAAACTTACATTTGCTTAGTAAGTTTTGCAATTGTCTAGCAGCTCTTGGTTCGTCTTCAATGATTAATACTTGCATTGGTTTTCTTTTGTTCAGAACTATTTAATAACGGAAGTAAAACGATAAACTGTTCTCCATCATTTTTAATAGTTATGGTTTTATCGGAAATTAGCTCATACCTCTTTTGAATATTCTTAAGTCCAATTTTTGTTGATGGTATTTGTGTAGATTTTGTTTCAATGGTATTACTCACCATAAGAAATTCATTTATGACTTCCACATCAACAACCAAAGGTTTAGCTTTTGAAACTACGTTATGCTTTATAGCATTTTCTATTAATAGTTGTAAGCTCATTGGGATCACTCCTTTTGCCAATTGATCTTTTGAGATATTCAAATTAACAATCAGATTATCTCCAAATCTTTCTGTTTGAATATCGATATAGGCTCTTACAAATTTTAGTTCTTTTTCAAGAGAAATTAGTCCTGAGTTCCCAGACTCTGTAATAAAACGATATACATTAGAGAGATTATCTACAAACTGTTTGGCATCTTCTTTTGCCTCTTCATCAATAATATCGCGTAATGTGTTTAAACTATTGAACAGGAAATGAGGTTTTGCTTGATTAGTTAAGGTGTCTAACTGTGCTTGTATCATTACTTGTTTTGCCTGTTCTTCTTGTATAATCGATTTTTTAAGCCTTACATGGTAGTAAATCGCTTCATAAATTGCCATTCCCATTACAAAAATAATAAGGACTGCCAGAAACACTTTAAGACTCATTCCGTAGTTCGATTTTATCCCCAAAAAAGCAAAAAACATCGTTAGAAACTTCCCACCAAAGAAATCAACTGCCAAGAGTACGATAATGATAGCAACAAACAGACTGGTAATACGCTTATAGTCATCCTTGAAGTCTGGAAACTTTTTTCTTAGTAAAATCAAAACATACCTTATGATTAACCAATCTATGGTGACAAAGAACAAACAAGATGTCCATCGTACGATCAAAATCACCGTAGGATTATTTAGAGACATATCATTAAAAAGAAAACTAGTTATAGAGCTCACAATCAGAATACCACGTATACTAAACCATAAATCATCAAACCCCAGATATTGTGAACGCTCCTCTTTATTAAATAGCTTCATAATGCATTTACTTGTTGCTTCTCTGTTTTTGTTGTACCGTAATGCTAATAACGGCATTATTTATAAGCCATACAAACCACAATGCATGACAGATATTTCCACATTGAATAGGTAACTTATAATGAATCATACCCAAAGATGTACTTCTCTATAGTGATATCATACCTCTTTTTGCCGAATTGTCGTTTACACTTGTTGAAATGTAAAACAGTAATATTATTTGATACTATCAGGGTTAGCACTTATCTACTCAAATGTAGTATAATATCACAACCCAGGTATCGTGCCGTAGAATGCATAGCAAGAGCTCTGTGAAAGTGTAAACCATAAAAACAAGCTTTTCCAGAGGTTGTTTGCTAATGTCATGTTAATGTAAGGGACATCACAATTTATCTCTTTTAAAATATCTTACATTAGCAAAAATCACAAAAAATCATGAAAAAGAAGTATATAACACTGTTCCTATGTGCAACCATGTTTGCTGGGTATAGCCAGGAAAAGAAGGAGAACCCTAAAGCTGCTACTTCGTTATATACAGATGTTACTCTCACTCATTTACCATATCAAGATTTACAAGCTCTTTCTATGGATGCGGCAATTGCAGATCTGGATCAAGACGGAGATCCTGATATTTTAATTGCCAATGAACACCGACCTAATATTTTACTTATTAACAATGGTAAAGGAGCATTTACCAATGAAAGTGGTACGCGTATCCCTCAAGTTCCTCACGATAGTGAAGATATTGGGATTGCCGACTTTGACCTTGATGGAGATCCAGATATTATTGTGGTTAGCGAAGACGATAAAACCAACGAATTATATCTTAACAATGGCGATGGTACCTTTACCGATGGTGGTAATAGGATTCCGGTTACTGGGACCTCCAATTCTGTGGTAGTATATGATGTAAATAATGATGGTGCTCCAGATGTACTTATTGGTAACAATGGTCAGAACCATGTATTGATCAATGATGGCAAAGGGTTCTTTACCGATGAGACTGTAGAACGATTTGGTGAATTTATAGACGTAACACAAGATCTTACACTAAGTGACATCGATAATGATGGGGATCAGGACATATTGGTAGGTAACGAAGATGCTAATCGAATACTAGTCAATAATGGTAAAGGTTTTTTTGAAGACCAGTCTGCAAATAGACTCCCCTATCGCAACGAACCCGAAGAGACTCGAGAAGTGGTTACTGCTGATATTGATGGTGATGGTGACTTAGATATTTTATACGGAAATGTACAAGCCTTTGTGCCTAATGCTCTTCGGCAGAATCGATTACTACTCAATGACGGAAAAGGATTTTTCTCAGATATCACAGATACTCATCTTCCTAAAGATGATCATCGTTGCTTTGGGGTGGCTTTTTTAGATATTGACCGTGATGGAGATGTCGATATCATGACCGGAAATACTAGTGGAGCCAAATTTGATGGCGATAGCCCTTTTAGTGTATATGTTAATAATGGTAAAGGTGCATTTTCTGATGCCACCGGAACCTTTATGCCCTCTACTATAACCGGCAAAGGATTCGATATAGACTTCATCGATGTAAATGGCGATGGCATCAAAGACTTGTTCCTAAGCAATCGAGGTTCTCAAGATTTTCTTCTTTTAGGGAAGAAGGGGTGAATAGAATTATAACGAATTTTATCTTGTAATGAATAGTACTGATTTTAATTACTGCTATTCAAAGAAAAACTTGTATATAAGTAGAAGAAGTATAACTACATTTTATTACTAATAATATTTCTTTACTATTAATGACTTATCTGTTTCAGACAAATTATTATTACGTTCATAGGAGGTAGTACTTTTTCTAATAAAACGTTTTGGTATATGATAAATCATTATCGATTCTGGATCAAAAGAAGTGGCATCTTTATCATTTATTTGATCAAAACTATATTGATAAATTATGTTGAGTTTGGTTTTTTCCTCATCCCAACCATATTTCTCATCATAATAATTAATTACTTCCTGCTCGTTCCATTCAAAATCGAAATTTGGACTTTGATGTTCATGAATTAAGCCTAGAACATGGCCAAACTCATGTAAAACTACTCCTCTAAAATCTTCGGGATTTTCATCTTCTATATTAGATAGACTCATAGAGGGCACTTTATTTAGTGATTCACTCCCAATATAAGACCAGTAACCTTTATCTTCAAATGTAATTGTTACATCCGGTCTATCAGAATTATTAAAAACAAATCTAACTGAACACCATTTTTCCCATTCCTTTGCATAATTAATAACACGATTCTGGATATCTTGATTACCATCTAAAAATTTAATATGTAACTCATTGTATTCCCAAATTAGATCACCTAAAATAGCGCCTTCTGCTCTTAAAAGGTTTCTTTTGTTTTCGGAATCTTCAGCTAACCAGCGTGATAGAGAATCGATATGTTTTTCACTTTCGAATAGTTGCTCATAATTATTATTTGATTTGTAAAAATTAGAAATAGTAGTTTGTTCTCTATATCCTCCCATTTCCATTACAAAAACACCTAAATTCATTAAAGTAAAAGGCATAATTTGCGTACATACTCCTTGTGTACTTAATTCTTTTGATTCACTATTCAAAACCTTATCATTTAAATCTTCTTCCTTGCAATTTTCTTGTCTGGAATCAGATTTACAAGATGTTACTTCTGTTATCAATATCAAAAGTAAAAATACCCTAAGAACAAATTTGAATTTCATAACAATTATTTACCTATTTTATAATTTAATGATATATACCAACTTACTCTTATTCGTGATTGTAAATCATCTTTCAACTTAACATCGTCCGAAATATCTCCAATAGATAGCTTGTCTAATTCATTTTGAAATGCCAGTAAAGGGCCAGCGGTTAGGGAAAATTTATTTCTAATCGAAAATCCGCCTCCTATTGGAAATAAAGGCGTTTTCAATCCTTGTGTTATTCCAATTTGTAAAAGAGGGTATAGTATATCTCCTCTTTTGGGTTTATAAATGAAATTTAAATATGCTGCAGGTCGAAAATAAACCGGATCCCCTTGTGTTTCGGAAATTGTATTATCATCTGATATACCATAATTTTTATATTCGAAAGGTGTATAAAACAAACCAGCAGATGGAAACACGGCCAATCTACCTTGACTTTTGAAGACATTAATTGTTATTGCATTTTTGGATTTTTTATCCTCGGTTCCATCTTGATTTAAATTCATAGCAATAACTTTATATTGTCTTGCCTTTTCAAATTCCCAATCAAATGTATCTTCCCTAATCCTTTTATATCTAGTATTGTAATTTTCATTTGAAAACTGTTGTATATGCTCATTTAACTTAATATTTAATAGAGCTAATTTAGAAATTGATTCAGCATGGTTATTCATCTTCTCGGTAATAACAGCATCGATCAAAATTAATTTACTTTGTGTTAGACTTTTAAATGTTCCATTTGCTACATTATCTTTTTTTTGATCTAATAAATTATTAATTACTACAAAATTTTCTTTAAGAAGATCTTTTAATTTTTTTAGTTTTAATTCTGCCTCTTTTTGTTTTTCAGCTAGTTTTGCTTGTATAGTTATGGATTTTTTGAGATGAGATTTAAATTCATAGTAATCATCAACTTTTGATTTTTGCATTTTCTCATTTGCCTTCTTTATCCAAGAATTTAATTTGTTAGATTCAGATTTGCCATCTATTCGTATAGATAATTCGGAATACAAATATTTTTCAATTACCTGAATATCATTAATTATTGGTCTAATATTATCTATGATATCTGAAAAAGTTGGGTCAACTTTATTCTCATCATTAAGCATTTTGTTTAGATCTAGTGAAGTTTTAAACATCTGAATCCAATCAAACATAAATGCAGATTCAGAGTTAATTTTGTTGATTTTAGAATTTAATTTATTCAATTCATCTTGTATTGAAGATTTTTCTTTAATATTTAAAGTTTTGCCTTGTCTTTTGTCTGGTGAAGTATAGGAAGCAGGAACTATACTTGCACTTTCTGTAGCAATAGAAGATATATCTTGGGGCAAATTATTTATAAAATCGGTAATAGCTTGGTAATTAGGGTCACTTAACTCACTTAGTTCAGAAGAGATTTTGCATTTTAGTGGATTGTAGAATGCCACAAACAACTTAAAATTATTTTCCTGACTATTTCCTACTTGAAAATTTTTTGTTGTGTTTTTCTCAAATAAATTAGGTGAAGATTTGCTTATTGTTAAAATATCGGTGTTGTAGAAAAAATTACTACCATCATAGCTCAGATGTAATTCTGATTGCACATTTATTCCATGTAAACGATTAAAGACTGAGTTTTCTTGTGAATAACTTGAATGTACAGATACAATTAACGCTAAATAAAAAATAATTCTTTTCATACATATAAATTTTTAGTTTGATTAGATGTTGTCGTATTGATTAAAAATTTTCAAATAATCTTTAATCATACCAAACATAGTTATAGAATCAAGTTATCGCAATCCCCAATACAGGGTATTATTTATGGTATAGATATGGGAAGTTGTTAAAAAAGTAGTAAGGAGTTTCTGGGGAGTATATTATGATCCCTTACTATCTCAACGAAATAAAAGTAAAAGGTTTAAGCACACAAAAGTTACGGGATTCCTTACTGTTGTGTTTTTTACCTAGGTTAATTTTAGATAGGAGACATATTATAATACTATAGTCTATATATCCTCCGGTAGAAAGCTTATAGTGAGCTCTGGCAAGTTTTGATGTACAAAAACAATGTAATTGACACCATTATATTGTTATATTTAAACCATAAAAGCTTAACATTGTCTAGAAACACCTATATATTGGTTATCACTTTACTGTTTAGTTTGGTCTACATACCACATTTGATCAATACCATACTGTTCAGTGTTTTAGACACAGATCCCATAAACTTTACCATGATCCCCAAAAACAATCTAAAAATGTTGGTATTGGTGTTGATCAGTTTTATGGAAAGTACATTTATCAAAAAACAATATCCTGGGATTTTGAGTTGGATACTTAGTGCTGTATTAATAATCGCAATTGCTATACGTGTAATGCGTTGGCCCTATAATACAGAAACCATTATCATAAGTACAGTTGTACTGCTTGGTAACTTGATTTATTTTGCAATACAAGAAAAGAATAAGACTGTAGTCAATTATGTTTTAATGGGGTATGTACTCATAAGAGTACTGGTACTTATTTTTAAACACAACGATTTCTTATGGTGGATAGAATTTATTATTGGTTCTTGCATTGTTATTCTTGGTATACGATATAGTATTACTCTAGGTAAAGCAGTCCTGTAAGTTTTAATATTATTTTTCCCAAAACAATTTTGCTTAATCGAGCAATGTATGTATTCCATTTTTTAATTCATAAACCGAAAGTATTTCTTCGGAATTCAGAGGTTTGTTAAAAACGGTAAGCTCATCCATCAAACCGATATACCCAAGACCTAACATGATTTTTCCGTGCTCTTCTTCCCAGGTAAAAGGGTCATTTATATTTTTGACATCTCCTTGTAATTTGCCATTGAGATATAATTTAAATACAGATCTATTTGTATTAACTTCAGAAAAAGTAATGGCAACATGTGTCCAGATTCCCTTTTCAAAAGGTGGCAGATTTACTGTAACCGTTCGTTTTTCCCATTTTGAAGGATCGTCTTTGTTTTCAGGATTCCATACATTTAAATCTCCTAAAGCTCCCAATCTAAATTTTCTCGGATTGTGATCGGTAAAATCTACCCATATAGCAGCATCATTATATCTTACATCTGTAACACAAATAGGGTCACAATATCCTGGTGCTAAATCTCTATTAGCGTCTAATTGTAACCAAAATGATATCGTTCCGCTCCATGATTGGGTATTATACCCCACATTTTTATCAGCTTTGTAAAATACCGCCGAAGTTTTAGCTCTACTAAAATGAAGTGCATCACCACTCACTCCTTTATTTTTGGCTAGACTAATATTAGGATCGTTCAAACCGGCTATTGCCTGAACCCCTTTTTTGTAATTCTCGGCGGTATATATCTTGGCATCCCCAATAGCAATATCTGCCATTGTTTTCCCATTGAAGGAACTATAAAAAATGATGTCGTCTTTTAAGATTTTGCTTTGTGAAAAAGAAGTAATAGAAATAAGCAAGATGCTTACACAAAGTATATTATATGACATTATTATTTTCATGATCTTTTTGATTTCGTGTGGTTAATTTTATTTATGAAGCATTCTGCCCAAATGTTCTATGTCTGTCATGGTGTAACATCGATTGCGAAATACCGAGCACATCATAGATTTTAGCCATCTATGTTTAACCATAGGATATTGCAGAAGATATCTTTTGTTGGAGCATGTTACTGGTGTGCATATATTTTTCATAGTATTTTTAATTTATGGCCATAGTAACGGCCTGGTTTACATGAATATCACCTGTATCGAATGCAGGAATACCAATCTCCTGATCAGAAAGCAGTATTCCCAGTTCAGTACACCCTAAGATTACTCCTTCTGCACCTTGAGATCGTGCTTTGGTAATAAGAGCAATAACCTTTTGTTTAGAAACGTCTGTAAAGATTCCTTTCAATAATTCTGAATATATCATATCGTGTAACTCCTTTCGGTCAGTTTCATTCGGTATGATCACTTCTAAACCATAGTTTTCATGAAGAATTTTGGTATAAAAGTCTTTTTCCATAGTATCTTTGGTACCTAAGAGGAGTATTTTTTTGAGTTGCATTTCTTGTATTGCAACTCCAGTAGTATCGGCTATGTGTAAAAACGGAAGTGATGTGTTTTCTATAATCGCCTGGCTAGCAATATGAATCAAGTTGGTGCATAAAAGCACTATGTCGGCACCTGCTTTTTCGAGTTGTTTAGCACTTTTGGCCATAATACTACCAATACCTATCCAATCATTGTTGAAAGTTCGTTGTTCTATTTCAGCAAAATCTACCGATACCAGGATAATTTTGGCAGAATGTGATCCCCCAACTTTTTCATTTACCCTTTTATTAATACGCTCGTAATAGAGTTTTGAAGATTGCCATCCCATCCCTCCTATCAATCCTATTGTTTTCATGCGTCTATTCGTTTTAGCTATACATTTTTGTTTAAACAAAACTAGAATGAAGACTTAGGTTTACATAGTTTTGAAGCTGAGTTAAATAACATCATAGCTGAAATTATTTCAGCTACACTATATGACGAAGTCCTTTATCTTTGTGGTTATGGAACTCAAATATTTCAGGTTAATAAAAACAATAGCCGAAGAAGGTAGTATTGCCAATGCTTCTGAACGGATTTTCTTAACACAATCAGCTTTAAGTCATCAATTACGTGAGCTTGAAGAACGACTAGGATTTAAGGTGTTTTATAGGTCTAGAAATAAATGGGAGTTAACTCCAGAAGGTAACGAATTGTACAAATTGGCGAATACTCTATTTAGTTCTATAGACCAAGGTTTTAAAGCTATAAAACACATTACAGAAGGCTCGAAAGGAACTATTAAATTAAGTGCCGAATGCCAGTCGTTTTTTCATTCTATTCCATCGTTTATCCAAAAAATGGGTATCCTTTATCCTGAAATTGATATAGATGTAACCCTAGGAGCTACGCATCAAACCATTTCGCAGGTGTTATCAAACGAAATAGATGTTGCCATTGTTACCTCAAAACCAGAGTCTGATGAGCTTTCGAGCACTCTGGTATATAAGGATGAAATTTTCGCCATTATGCATGAAGAACATCCATTAAATAATCTTGAATATTTAGATGCTAGTCATTTTGCTAATGTACATTTGCTCATTAATTCTTTCCCATTAGAAGGTGTAGCCGTGTATGAACATTTTTTAAAACCTAATAAAATACATCCCAAGAAGATTTCTGCAATTCCGTTTACCGAAATTACGTTATCGATGATAGAAGCCAATATGGGTATGATGTGTGCTCCCAAATGGCAGTTAGAAGCATTTAAATTATCTGAACAGCTAGTTTTTAAACGCATAGGAAAAAATGGACTCAAACGAAAACACTACTTGGTCATAAAAAAAGAACAACGACATCAAAAATACATTCATGATTTTATCTCCAACTTTGAAGAATATTTTTTGGAGCTGTGATAATGTCTGATACTATCATTTCACCAGCTAATACTAATTTAAACTTCAAATTTCCCGTCGATTCTTCGCATAATTCTTCTCTTTAGATGATTACTTATTTTTCTTCTAAAAGCCAGTAGTAATAATCCAATGGTTAATGGCGGTAGCGAATAAATTAGAAAATCTTCATCTTCAAATAGGTACAATAGAGAATCTAAGTCAAAAAGATCACTAAAACTAAGTAAAACTTCCTCATAGAGATTATAAATACCATAAATTAAAAACGAAACAGAAATCCACATAATTAATCTTCTAACATTTTTGAATAATGTTTCAATCTCATAACCGCCATTAGACTGTAAAAAGAGATAAAATAATGTTTCAAGTGTCAAAAAGAAACCAAAAGGAATTAAAAACAGTAGTTCAAATTCAATAGGAACGATGATCTGAATCGTAATAATAATGGCTAGGAAAGATAATATTTTGGCCATTGACTCTTCCGAAATTCTTTTTTTAGAATATTCAGGATACAATTTTTCTTTTATATAGTTAATAATTTCGGGATTATTAACTTGAATTAATTCATAAACCTCTAATTCTCCCAGTTTAGTGCTCAAATCTTGAATTCTATGATAACTCTCATAAAGTTTATCCTGATGATACTTTATTTCTTCATTTAGTACTATGCTTTTTCCAAGTTTTGGTATATTCTGATGTACTTGTTGTTCTAAATCTAATTTTTTCTTTATAAGCTCATCAATATTTTCCTTATCGATTTGAATACCAATATATTTCTCGTAGATTTCTTGTTTGTATTTTGATTTTATTCTTCTAGAGTAATTGACCAACCCAACAATTAATCCAACTACACCAACAAAACCAAACAGCAGACTGTAAAAGTTTAAATCATAATCCATTATCAACTTCGTTTATTATGAAAAAACTTATTTAAGAATGCTCAAAATGAACCAAATGACAAAAAGAAAAAATATAGTTCTAAGAACTAAATCTATAAAACCACCAGATTTCTTTTTACTTCGATACGATCTGTTTGATCGTATTGATCTGTTTCTGCTGTAGTTGGTACTAGAAGAAATATCAGAGTTAAACCTGTTATTCTCCTCTTCAAAATCGGAGGCTTTATCGCCCCATTGTTCGTATGATCCCATAATACTTGTGTGTTTGATTATTATTTAAAAATTATTTTAACATGCATATTGCTATGCACCATTTTAATATTTAAAAAATAAGGGGCGTACAGTGACGACGGGAGGGTATGTAGCTTATAAAACAGGTATTTACTATTAAAAGCCATATAAATATACGAAGGGTTTAGCACACATTGGTTACGGGAATCCTTACTTCTGTAAAATATTTATAAGTAAAGTTCATCTTAAATACAAAGAGATTAGGCTCAAGATAAACTTTACTCCTACTTTTTACTAAGGCTTTAGTATACTATTATATTATTGTCAAAATACATTAGGATTGACATTTGAGGCTCTAGCGACCTGGAATCCTCTTAAAACCCAACAAGTTAGTCTAACTTAGAGATAAATTGAACAGCGTTTTCTATACTAGTTGCTTGTATGAACACTTCGTTGGTTTTATCATCTTCCCAACCAGAACTTACCAAACCTACTACCCTCCCCTTTTTGTCTACCACAGGAGAGCCACTTAAGCCTCCTAAACTTTTAGGTCCTTCAACTTGTTTTAAGTTATAGTAATTCCCTTCTATGGCATCAAATTTATAGGAGTATATACGTTGTGCTCCAATAGTATCTTTGTAAGACCAACCAATTACAAATACGTCTTCATTCTTAGCAAGTGGTTTTTCTCTGAATTTTAGAGGCTTATGATTCGTGTTGTTTTCTTTTACAGAAAAAACTAACCAATCATTATAGGTATCCCAATTTCTATCCATAAAACTCCAGGTAAGGGAGTCCTTTTTGTTGGTGTTTAATAGTTTATCTAATAGTACGTAATGTTTGTCATCATTTTTAGGGTGTAATTTCCATTGTTCTAGTTCTCCTTCAAAATCTACAAACTGCATCTTATCTGTTTTGGCCATAATAAGAATATGTTTGGCAGTAATAGCATATGTATTGTTCTTATACTGTAACAAAAATCCATTGGAAGCATTAGGGTTATTAAATGAAGCATCGTTGTATGATACATTGTTTATTAATCCTATAGGAGTATTTTTTAGTTTTTCTACAGACGAACAGCCTAGTATTAGAACAACTAGACTTAAGGTTATTATAATTGATTTTAATCTTTGCATAGTAGTGTTTAATTTTTAATGAGAGCAATGTATAAAACGATGAATGTCTCCAAGGAAAAAATAGAGGAATCTGTATTAAACGACTACAAATGGTAGTCAAATTGTGATATCTAACTTCTTATACAGATATACCCTATTTGTATGCAATAACTAAATAAACATCTACTTTTATGATGTTCAGTAGGCAATTTCTTTATATTTATGGCTTATGAATATGACTAAAAAAATTATCCTGGAACATATCGTTTTTTGGGTAATAATTTTTCTTTTCTATGTATTTGCTTCTACCAGTTCTGAGTTGTTTGAACAGTCCTTAGAAACTACAATATTAAAGTTTCCGTTGTTGATTATAGCTGCCTATGCCTTTAATAACTGGCAAGTTCCTTCTTTTTTAAATAAAAAGAAGTATGCGCTTTTTGCACTTTCTATGATGGTTATGATAATTCTATTAGTATTTCTATTCCGCTTAATGGGGTACTATCATTTAGATAAATATTGTTCTGAAGGTCCTTACCCATTAATAAGCTTGGTAGATTTTCCTTTCTATATGTTTTCATTTCATTTTCCAGCTTTAATCATGTATTTTTTTAAAACGATCAAGGAAAAGGAATATGAAAGAGAGAAAATACATCAATTAGAAAAAGAAAAAATAGCTACAGAGCTTAAATATTTAAAGTCACAATTAAATCCGCACTTTTTATTCAATACTTTAAATAATTTATATTCTTATGTAATTACAAAATCTCCAAAGGCGCCCGATATGGTGCTACAACTTTCAGAGATATTAGATTATATTTTATATAAAAGTCAACAACAATCAGTCCTTTTAGCAGAAGAGGTTCATACTATAGATAATTATATAGCTTTAGAGCAAATTAAGTATGGTAATAGATTGGAGGTTGTTTTTGAAAAAAAACTGTTGCAAAAAGCATTGTCTATAACTCCATTGCTCCTATTGTCTATAGTTGAAAATGCTTTTAAACATGGGGTTAGAGATCATATCACCAAACCAAAAATTAAAATTGAGTTATTGCAATTAGACACACAAATAGTATTTACAGTTTGGAATACAAAACCTATAACACAACTCAACAATGATAAAGAGATTGATCATAAAGGAATAGGTCTTATCAATATTCAGAGACAATTAGATTTGATATATCCTGAGAAATACACTTTTGAAATTGATGAATCTGATCGTTTTTTTAATCTAAAATTGACTCTAAATCTAAATTAACTATGATACAATGTTTACTTGTTGATGATGAATCCCCAGCAATAGATTTATTAAAAAGTCATATCAAATTGCTGACTAATTTAGAAATTGTAGATAGTTGTTACAGTGCCGTCGAAGCTTTTGAAGTTCTAAAAAAGAAGAAAGTTGACTTACTTTTTCTGGATATAGAAATGCCCGTTCTAAAAGGTTTAGATTTTCTAAAGACATTACAAAACCCTCCCAAGGTAATTATTACCACTGCATATAGAGAATATGCTATAGAAGGTTACGATCTTGATATTGTCGATTATTTGCTGAAACCCATTTCTTTTGATCGGTTTGTAAAAGCCATTGATCGGTTTTATGAAAGAATCCCAGCAGTGCCTAATCCCTCTTCGGTGATACAAAAAGAACAGAATGATACCTTTTTTTACGTTAACGTAAATAAGAAACATATTAAGGTTGTTTTTGATGAAATACTTTACATAGAAAGCTTAAAGGATTATGTTAGAATTCATACAGAAAATCAAAGAATAGTGGTAAAAAGTAATATTGGAAAAATAGAAAAACAACTTCCTGAAAGCTTATTTCTTAGAACACATCGATCATATATTGTAGCAATACAAAAAATAACCGCTTACACACAAAAAGATTTAGAAATAGGTGATCTAGAAATCCCTATTGGGTCTAGTTACACCAATACTGTATCTTCATTACTAACCTCCTCCTGATCTAAGTTTTAATACGATAACTTATACGTTTATATAGCTTCCAGCATCAGTTACCATAACATCTTCTATTTTTTAATATTGATGTTGGCATCATCAATACTTTTATCATCAAATAATTTTAAAAAAGATAAGATGTTGAAACGTTTAAGTGCCTCGCTAATAGTAGTTACCTTTTTATCCTGTCAAGCTCAAAAAACAGATCGGGAACTAGAAGATGAATTTGTAAAAAAATATGCGCCCGCTAATTTAAATACTCACGGTTTTACATTGGCTGTTGATTCTAAAGTACCCGAAGTACATCAACTCTTTAATGATTTAGAAGCTAACTTCTATTTTTATGGAGACAAAGAAGAGTTTGAAAAAAAAGCAGCAAGAGTTATTGAGCTGGACCCTAATTATCCTAGTGGAATTTTGATGAGCGGGTTTTATGTGCAAGATCCAGATGAGTACAAAGAAATGGTAACCAAGGCCTATAATTTATCCAAAAAATCCGAAATGAAATCTGAAAGGTTAATTATGCAGGCAGAATATTCCTTATTGGTAGAAGAAGACTACCTTAAAGCACAAAAATACTTCCAAAAAGTAGTGGACATGTACCCCGATAGCGCCGCGGCTATTTGGTCATTAGGTATGGCATATTACTATAATGATGAATATGATAAAGCTATGGCATGTTATAAAAAAAGTACCGAGTTGATCCCGAATTTACCAAAAGGTTACGAATTTATGTCAGTCATGTATTATCAAAAGAAACAATATAAAAAGGCTTTAGAATATCTAGAATTAGCAAAAAAATATGGGGCAACAACCAAAAATGATATTTATTATGCCGAATATGAGCATATAGTATATTACAAAAATGGTTTCTATGACAAAACTATGAGATCTATTAAAAAAGCGCAAACGTATGGTAAGTACTTTAAAAACAGTGAAAGTCTCAAAAAAACTTATAATGCTGCAAAAGCAAAACTAGATTCAATTCAATTATTGAAATCATAAATTAAGATTAGAATCAACAACTCTCAAACCAATTTTACTTTGGGGGTTGTTGATTCTAATGTTCTTTAATTGGTCAAAAGTCTTTTCCTTTAAAATTGTCAATCATCATTTGACCAGCCAATTTTGCAAAATCGCCCCAACTTTGATTAATAGCATAATACGATACGTTTTCTAATAAGTGTTCAACTCGTTTTCTATTCGTTAACTCAAAACTAGTGGCATTAAAATCGTTCTTAATCACAGATTTTTTGATATTTTCAAAATTCAAGGCGTTTCCGAAGTTCCCAACGCCAGACACAAAATTTTCTGTTGTTTCTCCACAACCGCCCCAAGTTAAGTAAGCATTTAACCAGATATTTGGAGGCACATCATTCACAGCAATTCCACCATAGTTTAGTTCTCGAATAGCCTTGTTTAATTGATCTTCATTAGCTTCCATAGTTTCATTATCTATCAAAATCATACAACCTAGTGAGCCTAAAAGTTTTTGGTTGCAGAAACCTGTGACTTTGGTCAAAAATTCACCCGTATCTATTGAAACATCCAATGGAATTTCACTATAAACTTGACAAAATGCTTCATTTGTAATGGCAAAATCTTCTTCTGCTATGTTTGGAATGAATACAAAATCACTTTTTAGATGTTTCCCTTTTTCAGGATGTAATACTTCTGCTGTAGATTGATGTTCGAGAAATGCTTCTTTGGTTTTATCAACACCGGGGTAATGAGATCCACATGCAAAAGTTTCTTCAGTGATAGCCCTACGTAATTCATCCAAAAACTGCTCACGTTGTTCCCAGTTTTTGGAAGTGATAATAGTTTGTGGTCTACCACAAACAGCACCTCCATTAAGTTTTCCTACAGAAGCCAATTGAATTGCCTGACGTTTAAGATCTTTATCTGTCCATTTTCCAGGTACAATAATACATGGATTGTTTCCTCCACATTCAGATACTAACGGTGCCGATGCTTGATTTTGGATAGCATGAGCGACTCCGGTTGAGCCAGTAAAGTAAAGAGCATGTAATCCTTCTAAGGTAGATAATTGCTTTCCTTGATCGGCATCACAAAACGCTACTGCATTAATATCAATTAAAGGTTTGAAGATCTTTTCCCAGACTACATCCGTAGCTTCGTTAAGTTGATGCGGTTTATGAATAACAACCTTATTTTCTAGAAACAAAGCCATTGCCATTTCTATGGATGAGCTATAGTTACCCGCTCCTGAAACTGCAATTACACCTGCTGGCTTATCCATAGGGTTTACTTGTTTGGGCACTCCCTCAATATGTAAATATCCTTTTTGTTTAGCTGCAGCTAACTTATCTTTCGTATGTATTGGAAATACTAAAACTTCATGTAGATTATCCCCTATTTTTTCGGTATGTAAGGGTTTTGGCATTTCTCCTTTTATCAGAGATTCATATAAATACTGAATTCCCATAAGGGTTCCCGCCATTGGCATTACTGTAGTTCCCATACCTTCGGCCACAGATGTTATGTTTTCTCCTATCAAATTATTTTTCATTTCAGCATCTATCTTACCTAGGTCTTTTGCATAATGCTTTAGATTATTTTGAATCTGCTCCAAGAGTGCTAATCGTTCTACTGTTGACACATTGATCCATTGCTGCGGATTCAAAATATCGAATGCTTGTTGTGCTGTCATACCATATAAGTTTTAATGATTTGTCTTGAATTATATTCAAATTTAAACTCTTCATATATAGATTATTAACACTTACTTCTGAAAACAAAACACTTTTTACTGATTTTATATCACACACCTGAGATTTATACAGAAAAAAACGATTCAATTACTGAATCGTTTTCTTATCAATTTACATTCTGACTGTCGATAACTTATAAATGATAGATACATAAGTTATTATTCCTTTCACATACTAAAACTGATTATAAAGACAATTGTTTTTTCAACATGCCAAAAAACTCATCATCATTTAAATTTTTTCTTGCGGTTAGTAATTGTTCTGCATCTTTCCCCGCTCTATATCTCAAGGTATTTGCGTCATCAGTAGCCGCAGTAAAAATCACCTCTGCAATATACTCTGAAGTACTCATCGTTTCTGGATCAAAACTATTGCCAAATGCCTCATTTACATGTGTTACAAATTCATTATAATCTATTAGTTCTTCATTATGTTGATAATCCATAGATCTTCCTCCAAAATCTGTAGCTACACCTCCTGGCTCTACTATTTTAACTCCTATACCAAGAGGTTGTAATTCATAGTTTAAAGATTCACTAAAACCTTCTACAGCAAACTTGGTAGAGTGATACAACGATAGAAGCGGAAATGTCATTTTTCCTCCGATAGACGAGATATTAATATATAGTCCACTTTTATTGACTCTAAAATGTGGAAGTACAGCTTTGGTAACATCAAATAAACCGAAAACGTTTACGTCGAATTGTCTTTTTATACTTTCTCTACTGGCAGATTCAAACGTACCCATCAATCCATATCCTGCATTATTCAACACAACATCTATCTTACCAAACTTCTCGATTCCTTGTGTTATGGATGTGTTGATGCTGTCCAAATCCTGAACATCTAATTTGTTCACTAAAACATTCTCTAAGTTTATTAGCTCTTCTTCTTTTTCAGGAGTTCGCATTGTTGCAATTACGTTCCACCCCTCTGATTGAAACTTTATTACCGATGCACGTCCTATTCCTGTACTGCTACCTGTAATTAAAATTGTTTTTTTCATTTCTTTTAGATTTATATGTGTAAAATATTTTTGTTATTTCAAACCTACCAATTCGTAACTTTTTTCAACCAATTTCCAGGCTTCAACCATATCGTTGGCATTTGGATTTGGTGATTTCATGGGCCATCCTCCCTTTTTACATTCTTTATCGCTGTATAAAACACTATGCTGGCTAAAATAATCTCCCGAATGATGTATAGCATTATCAGACAGAAGCACGTGTAGTGAGGTTTGAGCCGATTCCCAATTACTATTCGAAATTCCTCTTGTGAACGGTTTTGCGATTGTCATTAAGGCTCGCATAAAGAAATTACCTCCACTACCAAAGTTCGATCTAGCCCATCCAGGGTGAATTGATGCTGTAAAAACATCGTAGTTTTGTAGCCGTTCTGACAGCTCTTTTGCATATAATACAGAAGCTACCTTGGCTTCACCATAAGCAGCAAAGTTGCTATATTTTCTACGTTCAAAGTTTAAATCGTCTAAATGTACTTTATATCTATTTTTTGTACTTCCAGCATGAACGACAGAAGATAAGATTCCCATTCTGGCACCTTCAGTTTGTTTTAGACACTCTAACAACAATTCTGTAAGAAAGAAATGTCCTAAGAAATTCACCCCAAAGGTTAATTCAAACCCATCGTCTGTAAATTTCTGTTTGTTATCCATTACAACCATTCCTGCATTACACATCAATCCGTCTAAGCGATTGTATTTTTGTAAAAATGACAATGCAAACTCTCTTACAGATTCTAAATTTGCCAGATCACATTTCATAATCTCATAACTCCCTTCTAAATGTATAAATGACTTGGCCTCTTTTTGTGCAGCCTCTATCCTACGGCAGGCCATAACAACATGTCCTCCCTGTTTTATTAATTGTCTGGTCGTTTCTAGCCCAACTCCTGAATTTGCACCGGTAACAATATATACTTTTCCTGTTATATTTTTTGATAGTGTTCGGGCATCACACCATATCATATGCTTATGACTCATTTTATCATGTCTTTTATTATTTATACTACAAAGTAATATCAGTTTTGAGTAGATATCGAACACAATATTCAGAATTCATAACACTATATTCGGATCATAAAAAAACCTCTTCCAAACAAATGAAAGAGGCTGAATTACAAACAAATACAACGTATTAATTAAACGTCTTTGAACGAAATTCTCGGGGAGACTCTCCAACTTTTTTCTTAAACATTCTACTAAAATAATGAGGGTAATTAAATCCTAGGTTATAAGCAATTTCATTGATGGTGAATTCTGAATTTAATAATTGCGTTTTAGCCAAATCAACAATATGATCATCTACCAAATCTTTGGTACTTTTTCCTGTATCCTTCTTCAGTAAATCACTTAAATAATTTGTAGAAAAGTTTACTTTTTTTGCAAAATATTCTGGAGTTGGTGTTCCATACTCTACCTGGAGATTTTTTTGATAGTACTCTTTGATTAAAGTTTCAACTTTGGTAATTACATCAGGACTACTGTTGGTTCGTGTTATAAATTGTCTATTATAAAATCTCTTAGAATAATTTAATAGTAATTCTAGATTAGTAACAATAACTTCTTGTGTATGATTATCAATATTGGAATCTAGTTCCGTTTTAATATTATGAGCTATTTCGGTCAAAGTGTCTTCCTCTTTTTTCGATAAATGCAGGGCCTCATGAACCGAGTAATTAAAAAAACCATAACTATTAATCATATTGCCTAAATTAAAATTACGAAGTAAATCTGGATGAAAAACCAGCATAAACCCATATGAACTAGGTGTATGTGTTGTTGAGGATACAATTTGATTTGGACCAATAAATCGTAAAACCCCCTCTTCAAAATCATATTTGTTTCTACCATATTGCATACCACAATCACCATCTTTTAAAATAATACTGTACAGATCAGAGGTCATTTTAACACCTTCAAAAGCTTTCTTTTTTTCTTCAGATAGCTGTTCTAATCTAGTAACATCAATTACTCCTATTAATGGATGGTTTGGTTTTTTCCACCCCAAAGCATTAAAAAACTGCGAAATAGATTTAATCTCAATAATACCCTTTTTTGACATTGTATGTTACTTTCAGAATTATTAGAATTACAAAAGTAATCGCTAATATATCTATCAAATAACACTATTTACAGATTGTAGAACACTATATCACTATTAATTTTAAGAGGTCAAATGCATTTACTGTAGTTTAATATCAGACATGCATCAGAGTACATTAGCATTGATCCTAAGGCTTCTATCACCTTAGAAACTGCTTAGCACTTTCTTTTTCATACGTACACTAATAGGAACTTTATGTGTTCCTATTATAATTTCATTACCAAGGATGGTATCGACTTTATATTTGGATATCACATAAGATTTATGTGTTTGTATAAAATAATCGGGTAATTGTGATTTAAAATTCCGTAAAGACATATGGGTAATTATCGCTTCAGTAAGAGTAATTACCTTAATGTAATTTTGCATAGCCTCTGCGAATAAAATATCTGCTATTTTTACCTTTTTGAGCTGTTTTTCACTCTTAATAAACAATACTTCCTTCTCTATAGATTGATCATGATAGGTATACACCTTATTCACTGCCTGTAAAAATCGGTCAAAAGCAATAGGCTTTACCAAATAGTCCAATACATTATATTGAAAACTTTCTAATGCATAGTTGTCATATGCAGTAGTCATAATAATTGAAGGAGAGTTTTTTAAGTTTTTTAACCAATCTAAACCTGAAACCAAAGGCATATTGATATCTAAAAAAATAATATCGATTTGGTGGGTTTCCAAATAGCAATTGGCTTGTAAAGCATTTTTGCAAATTGCGATTACCTGCAAAAAAGAAATCTTACTACAATATTCTGCTATTCCCTCTCGGGCAATAGGTTCATCATCGATGATTAAACATTGCAATGGTCGCATTCTGAAGTTTACAAGTTAATAACTAAATGTACCTTGAATATGGACTTTTCTTGTGTTATATCTAGTGTGTAATCATCTTTATATAACAAATCCAACCTTCTTTGTACATTAGTAAGACCTATTCCTCCAGTAATTGTTGCAACATTTGCATCAAAACTATTGCACACTTTCAAAGTAATCCTACCTGATACCTCTATGATATCTATGGAAATGGTATTTAAATGCCCCTCTTCGTGATTACTGCAATGTTTAAAAGCATTTTCAATAAAAGAAATCAATAGTAAAGGAGCTATTTTCTTTGTACCATTTTTATAAGAAATAGTATATCGGAGTCGGATATCTCTACCCTTTCTGGTTTCTTCAATTTTTATATATTGTGACACATAGTCTAGCTCTTTTTCGAGCGTAATATGACTATTAGTTTCATACAGTTGGTATCGCAGTAAGCCCGAAAATTGATGTAAAGTATCTTTGGCCAATACATTGTCTTTACCAATTAAATGATACACGCTATTTATACCATTAAACAAAAAGTGAGGATTCAATTGGGCTCTTAGATACTTAAGCTCAGACTTAAAGTTTTCTTCCTGAAGCTGTTGTTTTATCTTTTCAGATTTTAAATATTCAAATTTCAAAATGTAATAAAACCCTGCAATAGAATAGATAATATGAAATATAAAGTTATTGATAAGACTCCCTACCAATAGATCGGTTTCGATATCATAAATCCCAAACATGATATAATCGATAAAAGTCTCTAATAACGAAATAACAGTAATCACTGTAATCGATAATACATAAAACTGTAATCGTTTACGTGGAACATAAATTTTTGGGAACAACCAAAACACCTGAATATAAAACAGTAAAGCATTAAAAAATAATCCATACGCATAGGCAAACGCCAAACTACCATTAACATAGCTAAAGCCATTCCACTCAAAATCTGATGCTATTACAACAAACCAATAGTTCAGCGTCCAGAACAATAAATGCCCTACTATCAATGGTATTTTATATGTCTTGGTTTTGATCATGATCTGCAAAGGAACATATAATTTATTTGTATGCATCATTTTTTATACGATGATCACAATATATGCTACGCTTATCAAATTAGCAGAGCCAGAGACTTCTTTTTCTATTGTTTTGTCTGAAAATTAATCATGGTGAAATATACTTTTATCTTTTTACTGGGCTGTACCTTGTCTGGACTTGCGCAGGATTCTATCAAGACAAAGATGTCTTTTTTGGATCGTACAGCATTTAAAATTGGGTATTCGGGAAACATTCTCTGGAATAACGGATTGAATTTTGGAGCAGAATATAAGTGGAAAGAGATATTAAAAACAAAAGAGAAAAAAGGTAGACAAAAGAATGTGTCTCATCAATTTTTATTCAATGGTAATTTAGGGATTACAACAAACTTTTCTACCAAAACAGATACAGGGATTTTTACCAATTACGGACTTACATGGAGAAGAACCAATCCCAAAGGAAAACAAATAAGTATAGAATTTAATCCGCTAGGGTACTACCGCTCATTTTTACCGGAAACTTATGAAGTACAGGGAGAAAGCGTAAAAAAAGTGTTTCTACCCGGTCGGGGGTATTATGCTCCTTCTCTATCGGTCGGAATTGGTAAGCAACGAAAAGATAAAAAACTTAATGCTTGGTATCTTAATATGAACCTTATGCTTAGAACTCCGTATAATGCAGGAACACTACCATCTATAGGTTTACAATATGGTTATCGATTTAATTTTAAAAAGAAGAAATAATGCAAGCACGAATATTCAAAAATTACAAGATCCTGGTTTTGTCAATGATGATGTTAACAGTAATATCTTGCTCAAATGATGATGACCTGTCAGACCTTAATGATACGATCTTTGTACGACATAAAAATGCCGATATGCCTGCCTATATTCATGGTAATGCCTCTGAAAAAGTATTTTTAATCACATTACATGGTGGTCCTGGAGGCTTGGGCTTAGATTTAAGAGTTGATGCTTTTAAAAACCGAATCGAAAAAGAATATGCTGTGGTATATTTTGATCAACGTGGTTCGGGGATGTCACAAGGTAGTTTTTCTGAAAATGAGTTAAATATTGATATAATGGCTGAAGATGTTCTTGCACTTGTTAAGGTCTTAAAACACAAATATGGAAATGATGCTCGCTTTTTTTTAATGGGACATAGCTGGGGTGGTGCTTTGGGTACTCTTACCTTATTAAAAGATCAAGATGATTTTTTAGGATGGATTGAAGTTGATGGAGCTCATAACCCCAAAGGAATGTATCCTGAATATATTGCCAATTTTAACCGTGTTGCCAACGAGCAAATCGAATTGGAAAATAATATCACGTATTGGGAAAGTATCATAAACCTGGTCAATAGCGTTCCTCCAACATACCGTGAAAAGTACTTTTTTGATTTAAATAACGAAGCTTTTAGAGCCGAAAGAAGATTAGTAGACAATAATATTATAAATGAACAAATAAATGGAAACAACACTTTTTTTGAATATAATCTTATCACTGCATTATGGAACAACAGAAATATTATAGGCATCATTACCAATCAAGGGTTTTGGGAAAATGTATCATATACCGATCGACTTCAAGAAATTGAAGTTCCCTCTCTAGTACTTTGGGGTAAATACGATATGATACTACCAGCTACTTTTGCAAAAGAGGCTTATGACAACCTAGGTTCTGCCGAGAAAAAACTAGTTATTTTTGAACGCTCAGGTCATGCTCCTATGCTTAGTGAAGCCGATGCATTTGTAGATGAAATACTGTTGTTTATGGATACTTATAAATAAACAATCACTTTAAAAGTTTCGTGATACTTGTCATAAAGTCAACAAGTTCTAGTTGTTGTGGTTTACTTAAATTTTCTATTTGTTCCCGTACCGATTTAGAAGACAAATCATCCAGTATTTGATGTTCTTCTATACCTTTATTAGTTAAATTTAGATAATATTTACGCTTATCCTCTGTTGATTGTTTTTTTGTAATCAATGACAGGTTGATAAGCTTTTTAATTACCCTACTTAAGTAACCTTCATCAATTTGTAATACTTCATTAATGGAAGTCGCGGTAACGTTAGGGTTGTGTCTTAACTCATTAAGTATATGTGCTTCGGTTAAAGAATATCCGGTGTTTAATACAGAGTTTTGTAATAGCCCTATTTGTCTAACATAAAATCTATTAAAGCTACGTATTCTATATATAATTTGATCCTCCATATGGCAAAATTAGTCAAAATACTTGCTTTTAGCAAGTAAATAAAATATATTTGCTTCAAGCAACTAATTATAATCAGCAATATGCCACAAGCGATAGTTATACGAGAATACGGAGATCACAATGTTTTGAGACTAGAGGAAGTAGATACAAGGACTCCACACGCACATGAGCTGGTTATTAAACAAACTGCTATCGGTGTTAACTTTCATGATATATATGTAAGATCAGGATTATATAATACCCTTTCTCTTCCTGGCACTCCGGGTATTGAAGGTATAGGAACTGTAATACAAATAGGTAAAAACGTAAAAGATTTTTCTATTGGAGATAAAGTAGGTTACATTACATCTACCTATGGTGGATATGCTAGTGAACAAGTTATTTCCGCAGATTTGGTTGTTTCAATACCCGAAGAGATTGATGATATTGCTGCTGCTGCAGCATTACTCAAAGGATTAACTGTAGAGATGTTAATCAACAAAGTAGCACAGTTAAAACCAAATAATTGGGTTTTAATTCATGCCGCCTCTGGTGGCGTTGGACGATTGTTGGTACAAGCTGCCAAAAATCGAGGAGCTCTTGTTATTGGGACAGTAGGGTCTACAGAAAAAGCTGAGATTGCCAAGGCCAATGGTTGTGATTACATTATCTTATATCAAGAAGAAGATGTTGTAGAAAAGGTGATGGAATTTACCCAAGGCAGAGGAGTCAAAATAGTATATGATAGCGTTGGCAAAAGTACTTTTCATGGTTCCTTAGCTTCTTTAGATATTGCCGGTCATTTGGTTAATTTTGGGCAATCTTCAGGTCCTATTGAAGGTTTTGAAATTCCGATGTTGGCAAAAAAATCTTCAACATTATCTAGACCTATGCTTTTTCATTACACCAACAATAGAGAAGAATTACTAAATATGAGTTCGTCTTTTTTTGATAAAGTAATCCGTGGAAAAATTACACTGGCGGCACCATTGACATTTCCTTTAAGCGAAGCCGCAAAAGCGCATGAACTTATGGCTTCTCGCAAACTTATGCAACCGGTAGTACTTATTCCATAAACCTAATATTATGTCTGTATTTTTAAATCCGGAATTCGATAACCATGAAAAAGTTTTATTTTGTCACGACACCTCTGTGGGACTTCATGCAATAATTGCCATTCACAATACAAACTTGGGACCTGCAGCCGGAGGATGTCGCATGTTTCCTTATGATACATTTAATGATGCTTTAACCGATGTTTTAAGACTATCTAAAGGGATGAGTTACAAAAATGCGATAGCAGGTTTGCCACTAGGTGGTGGTAAATGTGTTATCATTGCTGACCCAAACGAGCCTAATAAATCCAAATTGTTACAGGCTTTTTCTAAACATGTTCAGGATTTGCACGGAAAATACTGGACAGCAATAGATGTTGGTGTAGGTCCAAAAGATGCTGATATATTAGCCGAACATTGTGACTATGTTTTTGCCAGATCAAGTGAATATCCAGAAGGGTTCAATCCATCTCAATTTACAGCATTGGGTGGTTTTTATGGTATTAGAGCTACAGTTAAACATATATTTGGAAAAGATGATTTACAAGATATTACTGTTGCAATACAAGGGTTAGGTGCCACCGGAAGAGAATTATCAAGATTGTTATTTCAAGCTGGAGCAAAACTAATGGTATCCGATATAAATCAGGCTGCATTAAAATTTGTAGTAGATCAGTATGATGCAGTAGCAATAGACAGTGGCAAGATATATTCAGTTGAAGCTGATATTTTTGCACCATGTGCTATGGGGGCTATTATTAATGATCAAACCATATCAAAATTTAGGTTTAAAGCTATATGCGGATTGGCCAACAACCAATTAGCTTCACCTAAACATGGAGAGATTCTTGCGGATAATGGTATTATATACGTTCCTGATTTTTTAGTAAACTCTGGGGGTATGATTGGTGCTGGTTCAAGAATATTTTCCAACCCAACTGTAGAAGAATCTAAACAAAGTGTATTAAAATTGTATGATATTATATTTAATGTTCTAGAAAAATCTGCAAACGATCAACAACCTACTGCTTTAGTGGTAGATAAAATGGCTCAAGAAATAATCTTTAAAAATATATAATTATGCCAGCATATGTAATCGCAATGATGTCTATTCATGATGCAAAAATGTATAGTAATTACACAGCATTAACCCCTACTCTAGTCTCTAAGTATGGAGGTAAGTTTTTAACGCGAGGAGAACAAGTAACAACTATTGAAGGAACTCCATATGAGGACAGGATGGTTATTTTGGAGTTTCCTGATAAGAAAAGCGTTGAAAATTGGTTTTCTGATCCAGAATATAAAGAAGCTATGAAATTTCGACATGCATCCTCAACTATGCATATGCTATTACTACAGGAAGGTGGTGAAAATACGTTAAACCCAAATCCGAAGCTTTAGGGTTAAAATCATAAATAAGCGAGATATCTTATCTATCTAAGGTGTCTAACAATTGAAGAGCTTGTGGGTTTGGTTGTTGAAAAATAAAAATCAATATATTCACCTTGTTCATCAACCAAGTATTTTTGAAAATTCCATTTTACACTGGAGTTTTTAATTCCATTTTTTTCCTTGTTTGTTAGCCATTGATACAAAGGATGTTGGTTACTACCTCTAACGTTTATTTTTTCAGTAACTAGAAAAGTTACGCCATAATTGCGTTCACAAAAAGATTGGATTTGAGAAGCGTCACCCGACTCTTGTTTACCATATTGATTGCACGGACAGGCTATGATCATTAGCTTTTCCTGATATTTATTATACAATTCTTGTAAAGAAGCATATTGCCCCGTGAATCCGCATTTAGAGGCAACATTTACAAAGAGTAGTTTTTTACCTTTAAGATTGGATAATTTAATAGGATTCCCTTCAATGTCATTTATGGCTATATCATAAATTGATGTTTTAGCTGCAACTTTGTTGGCAGTCTTTCTTGAAGATGTTTTTATTGTATTTACAAGTCTCATAGTAGCATGTTAATAAGGATATTCTACATAATTTCGTGGAGTTTCATATAGTCGTATTTGAAGATCCAGTTCTTCAGAAATGGCTTCACGCAAAATATTATAAGTCACAAATACTATATTTTCTGCGGTTGGGTTCAAATTTTTAAAATCATCAACCTCGATATTCAAGTTTTTGTGATCAAAACGATCTGTAACTTTTTCTTTAATTACATCCGATAATACCTTAGCATCCATTACATAACCAGTCTCCGGATTAATATACCCGATTACTTTAACTTCCAATTCGTAGTTATGGCCATGGTAATATACATTGTTACATTTACCAAAAACCTTTTCATTCTTTTCTTCACTCCAGCTTGGGTTATGAAGTCTATGCGCCGCATTAAAATGTTCTCTTCTAATAATAGCTGTTTTTCTTTGCGAAGAATCTCTTTCCGCCATAATTAAATATTTGATATTGATTGAATTGCTTAAGAAAGTTTACAATTTTTAGTTACAGGTTTTAGAATTACATAATACCGTTATTAACCTCTATTGAGTAAACTTGCTTTGCGTTTTATTGCTAAAAAATTTTTATAAAGATAGTGTAGATTGTATATTTGTTTAACATTTTTAACAATAGATTAAACAAAATTAAAAATTTAGAGCAATTTAAGATGATAAAAAACTTTATTAAAAGTGTTGGTGTAATGAATATTATAATGCTATTAACAGTAATTGTAGTAATTATTTTATCCCACTACTCTTTTAGCAAGGGTAGGCATCTTGAGGCCATATTTATTGGTCTATGGGCACCTACTATCCTTGGATTCCTTAATTATTTTAAAAATAATTCATAATGGATGACCTAGTTATTATATATTCAGTTGTTGTAACGACAATTTTTTTGGTATGGATGATTTTTGTGATAAGAGCCTACAATAAAAATTATAATCAAAAAAAGGATTAATGCTTTCGATAACCTTTATTGTATCCAACCATTTTTAATACATTTTAATTCGTTTTGCTGTACAATAGTACTATAACATTTGAGCCACATCAACTAGTATTAGAAAGCTTCTTTTAGCCTGTAGATGCAGGTTATTAATGAAAATATCAAATTTTAGTGTCTATTCTGGCTAAGCTGCTTAACTATTCTATAGCTTATTTCTTTTACTTATATATATGTCTAGTTTAGTAAACAATTCATAATACTTTCTTCAGCATTTCTAAACACTAACTAGAATACTACTTGTATATTTACAAATACTATTAATCTTTACACTCTTTTATGAAAAAGAAACTCTTTTTTATTGTTCTAGTACTTATGACCGGTAGTTTAGCTCTAGCACAAGATTTGGTACAGTCGGGACCTATGGTTGGTTACTCTACTATGCGCGAAGTCTTACTTTGGGTGCAAACTACCAAAACTGCTCAAGTTCATTTCGAATATTATGAGAAAGAACAACCTAAACAACGATACCAAACTGAAAAACATCTTACCGCAGCAAACAATGGACATGTAGCAAAATTAGTAGCTAATAAAGTTTTACCTGGAAAAACATATAGCTATGAACTATATATTGATGGCAAAAAAGTTGAAAGAAACTATCCTATGGAATTTCAATCGCAAACACTTTGGCAATGGAGAACCGATCCTCCCGAAGTAAATTTTGCTATTGGTAGTTGTAATTATGTAAACGAAGAACAATTTGATAGACCAGGCAAACCTTACGGAAGTGATCATGATATTTTTAGCTCTATTCACAAAAAAAATCCAGACTTTATGTTGTGGTTAGGTGATAATACATATCTAAGAGAAGTAGATTGGAACTCTCGTACAGGTTTTTTACACCGGTATACGCATACTCGTTCATTACCAGAGCTTCAGCCATTACTTGCATCTACCCATCATTATGCTATATGGGATGATCATGACTATGGCCCTAACAATGCCGATAGTAGTTATTGGCTAAAAGATACTGCTTCAGAAATATTTAAACTTTTTTGGGGTAATCCTAACTACGATATTATAAATAAGGGAGGAATAACAGGATATTTTCAATGGGCCGATTTAGATTTTTTCTTGTTGGACAATCGTTATTTCAGAACGTCAAATAATAATTTTACTGGGAAGCGTGAAATGCTGGGTAAAGCTCAAATAGATTGGCTTATCAATGCTTTGGCGTCGAGTAGAGCGCCCTTCAAATTCATTGCTGTGGGAGGGCAAGTATTAAATTCTGAAGCGATGTACGAGAACTATGCAACTTATCCTGAAGAGCGACAATACTTACTTGATAAGATACGTGAGGCGAAAATTGAAGGTGTTATTTTTCTAGACGGAGACAGACACCACACGGGCCTGAGTCGCATGTGGGAGAGTAATAGCGTATACCCACTTTACGACTTAACCTGTTCTTCTTTAACTGCTGGATCAAACAATAATAGAGAAAAATTAAATGTCTATAAACTGGAAGAAACGTTGGTTGGGCAGCATAACTATGGAATTTTAAATGTCAGTGGTCCTCGTAAAGAACGTGTATTAAACATCAAGATATTTGATAAGGAAGGGAATGAATTATGGAGTAAAGACATTAAGGCTGAAGATCTAAAATATAAATCAAGAAGGTAAAAAAATACAAGCTTTGGAGTAAAAAGACTACTCCAAAGCTTGTATGTTATTTAATATCCCGCAGCTTGTCCATCCTTACGGCTTTCTGAAGCCCCATGATATACTTTGTTATCATCATCCCATAAAATAGCCTGATAACCACCATAAATACCTCTTGCGGTACCTATTCTATGCCCTTTATCCATCAAACCACGAATAGTTGTATAAGGAATCCCTGATTCTGTACGTACCGTGCCAGTGTTTGTTGTAGTTTGTCCCATTGGACTTGCTCCTCCCGTATGATCCCATCTTGGGGCATCACCAGCCTCTTGCAAATTCATTCCAAAATCTACCAAATTCATTACGATTTGCGTATGCCCCATCGGCTGAAAGTCTCCACCCATTACACCAAAGCTTACAAAAGGCTTTCCATCTTTTGTTATGAAGGCAGGGATAATGGTGTGAAAAGGGCGTTTACCTGGTTCGAAAGTATTTGCTTGTCCAGGGGTTAAGCTGAATAACTCACCACGATCCTGTAACATAAACCCTAATTTAGGAGGCACCATTCCAGAACCCATACCTCTATAATTACTTTGTATAAGCGATATCATTGTCCCTTCTTTATCTGCTACGGTCATATATATGGTCTCCCCTGCTGAAATCTCTCCAGCATTATATTTCCCTGCCCGTTTCCCTATTTGAGCTCTTCGGTTTTTAGCATAATCATCAGATAACAACTGGGAAACAGGAACATCAAAAAAGTTCATGTCTGCGTAGTATTTTGCCCTGTCTTCAAAGGCTAATTTTTTTGCTTCAGTGAAAAGATGCAAGTGCTCTGTACTTCCAAATTCGATATTAGAAAAATCATAACCTTTCAATATTTGTAGCATTTGCAATGCTGCAATACCTTGTCCATTAGGAGGTAATTCCCAAACATCATAACCTCTATAATTCACCGATACAGGTTCTACCCATTCTGACTTATGATCAGCAAGATCTTTTGCTGAAAGGAAACCGCCTTGTTCTGAAATGAACGTTCCAATAGTTTTAGCGATATCTCCTTTATAAAATGCATCCCTACCTCCTTCTGCAATTTTTTTGTAGGTATTTGCCAAATAAGGATTTTTATAAATTTCACCTTCATTTGGTAATATTCCTCCATTTTGATTTTTGTAGGTATCGGCTATATTAGGAAAACCTTTTGATTCATAGAATGGGATACTTCTCTGTAAATACCATGCTATGAGTTCTGTTAAAGGAAATCCTTTTTCGGCATAGTCTATAGCTGGAGCTAAAATCTCTGACATAGGTTTTGATCCAAATTTTTTATGAAGTTCGAACCACCCATCAACTGCACCTGGAACACTTACTGGTAAAGGACCATGAGACGGAATCTTTTTCATCCCTTGTTTATTAAAGTATTCTAAAGAAAGTTTCTGAGGAGAGCGACCACTGGCATTAAGCCCGTATAGTTTTTTGGTTTTCCCATCCCATACTATAGCAAAAAGATCACCTCCAATACCACATCCCGTAGGCTCCATAAGTCCCAAAGCAGCGTTTGCCGCTATAGCAGCATCAATGGCGTTACCACCCTTCTTAAGAACATCAAGTCCAACCTGAGTAGCTAAAGGATGACTGGTGGCTACCATTCCATTTTGACCCAATACCTCAGAACGGGTGGCAAAAGATTCTCCAGTAATTCTGTCTTGAGCCAACAAACATTGCGTAAGAAGCAATAAACAAAGTAGATAGCAATTTTTCATGATTCTATAGTTTTTCAAATTCAATATTTTATACTAAATGATGCTTAGGTAGTATTAATTTTTATTTTCATATCCACGACCAGGTGTATAAGGTGCACCCGCATTAATTAGCTTCTGCTCTAAATCCTTCAGATCTTTGTTATAAATCTCTTCCATTTTAGCTTTAATTACCTTCACCTCTTCCTTTGCTATGACATAGCTATCCTTATGAGTTTTTGTAGGTGTAGCGGTAGAATATTTTTGTTCATAGCCTATGCTTCCCAAACGGAATGCCGGAGGTAAAGGTTGATCAATATCTAATCTACGTTTTACAGGGTCACCATACATCGAGATTCGAACAGCGTCTAATTGATCTTCGATAGTTAATAATTCCTTATATAAATTTCCTAAAGGTTGTTCTGCCCGCTTAATAGCGGCTTTGATATATTTAACCTTATTTCTTGATTCGGACATCAATTTTTGGGCAATACCCATATCTGCTTGAAGTTTAGCCAAATCTTTTTGGAACGCTACTTTGGCTGCTCTATTTTCGGCTGGCATCTCAACATTTTTCAACGCTTTTACTTCAAAAGCAACCGGGCCCGTAAGTGATTTTAATTCCCCACCTTTTAAAACACCCATTTCTACCGTATAATTTCCTGGAGCTACTAAAGTACCTTCATCTCTACCTCCGAAAGGATTATAAAATGCAGGTTTATTTAAATTGATCGGGTTTTGTAACGTGTATCGCAGGTTCCAATGAAATCGTTGTATTCCTTTTTTGGCAGGTCTGAATTCTTTCTTAACAACATTACCGTTACCATCTTTAATAGAAAAAACCAATTCTTCTTTAATCTCATCGGTTTCAGCTTTTAAGGCATCATAGTTAGGATATGGTGTATTATTCCCAGATTTAACTAATTCTTTTTCTTTTTTCTGACGTTTATCCTTAATCGATTTATAATCTGTATTGTAGTAATAGGTAATCATGGCTTCCGGTCCTAGGTTAGGTGCGGTATAAAAATTATCACCCTGAAAAGATTTACCAGGCAACCCCAACGGACTGCTTTGTTCCCAAATTAAAGCTGTTCTTATAGGGTAAATTTTTGCTTCTTCGGTGGGTTTTGCATTTTGAACACTTCTCAACACTGAATAATCATCCATTACATAAAAACCACGTCCAAAAGTTCCTAGAACCAAGTCATTCTCACGCTCTTGAATGGCTATATCTCTTACTGCAATGGTAGGAAGCCCATTTTTCAACTGTTTCCAATGCTGTCCTTGGTTTGGAGAAAAGAATGCACCAAATTCTGTTCCTACAAAGAGTAAGTTATTGTTGATATGATCTTCTTCAATTGCATAAATACTACCACGTTTTGGTAAATTAGTTTGAATAGCAGTCCAGCTTACTCCTTTATTAGTAGATTTAAAAAGATACGGCTTAAAATCTCCATATTTATGATGATTAAAAGCTACATACATTACATTTTCATCATGTCTCGATAAATAAACACTATTTACATAAGATTGATTTGGAGCTTCCGAAATATTTGAAACTTTTCTCCAGGTTTGTCCTCCATCTTCTGAAATATGTACAAGACCATCATCTGTTCCTGCAGCTAGTAAATTCTTATTGCGAGGAGATTCAGAAAAAGCAACGATACTTCCATAAGGTGATGTTGATACATTCTTAGCAACCGCATCTATGCTTACCACACGGTCATATACTTTTAAGGTATTTCGATCTATTTGTCGTGATAAATCATCACTAAGCACCTCCCAGCTATTACCATAATCATCTGACCTAAACACCTTGTTTGCAGAAAAATATAATCTTCCTGCTTTGTGTTTACTTACTACCAAAGGAGCATCCCAATTGTATCGGTAAGCATTTTCTCCTTTTCTAGCTTTTGGTTTTATTCCTACTTTTTCTCCACTTTTTTTATCAAATCGTACTAAACCTCCATACTGTGATTGGGCATACACAATATTTGGATTATTAGGGTCTACCTGAGATTCAAACCCATCACCACCGTTGGTAATAAACCATTCAGAATTACGAATACCGTGTTCTGTTAACACTCTGGAAGGACCACCTATACTAAAATTATCTTGAGTTCCTCCATAAATGTTATAAAATGGAGCGTCATTGTCTAATGCTACTTTATAAAACTGAGTTACTGGTAAATTCTTTTTAAAATCCCATGTTTTTGCTGCGTCGAACGTTTCATAAATTCCTCCATCACATCCTACAACCCAATGTTTATTGTTGTTTGGGTTAATCCACATCGCATGATTATCTACATGTTTGGTATCTTCTCCTACCAGTTCGAAACTTTTACCCCCATTATGAGTTACAGACATCCAGGTATCCATCGAATATACCGTATTTTCATCTATAGGATCTGCTATAATTTCTTGATAGTAATTTCCACTAGTAACATGTGAGCCTCTTTTTTCCCAACTAGCTCCTCTATTGGTAGACGCAAAGAAACCTCCTTTGCCATTGGCAGCTTCAACTATTGCATAAATGATTTCAGGATTAGCAGGCGAAATCGCTAATCCGATTCGTCCTAACTCTTCACTAGGTAAACCTTTATTGATTTTTGACCAAGTAACTCCTCCATCAACACTTTTATGCATACCAGAACCAGGACCTCCCCCTACATAGGTGTATACATGTCGTCTTCTCTGTAAAGTAGAAGCGTATAGCACGTTAGGGTTTCTTGGGTCCATAACTACATCATTTACACCTGTATGCTCATCTACTGTAAGCAGAGCGTTCCAGGTCTTTCCTCCATCTTCGGTTTTGTATAACCCTCGATCTCCTCCTTTATTCCATAAAGGACCAATAGCAGCTACGTAGACGATATCAGAATTTTCCGGATGAACGATTATTTTTCCAATATGTTCTGAATTCTTAAGACCTACATTCTCCCAAGATTTTCCTCCGTCCTTTGATTTATAAACACCGTCTCCATAAGCCACAGAACGCTGATTATTATTTTCTCCTGTCCCAACCCAAATTACATTAGAATTATTTGGATCTATGGTGACACAACCGATAGAATAAGAACCTTGTACATCAAAAATTGGTTGATACGTTACACCAGAATTCACAGTTTTCCATACGCCCCCTGCAGCAGTAGCGACATAATACTCAAAAGGATTATTAGGATTAAATGCAAAGTCTGAAATACGACCTGAGGTTAATGCCGGTCCCACATTTCTCCAGGAAAGCCCAGAGATACTTAAGGATTCTAAAGGTGTTTTTTCTTCTTTTTTATTTTTAGATTTTTTTTGGGCATCACAAACTTGACTAAAACTAAGTATTAAGCCAAGCACTAGGACAAGGGATTTTTTCATTGGTTTTATTTAGATGACTTGTTGAATAGCCAAACATACAAAACATTCTATGGTTTTAATTACGCATTACGAATATTATAACAGTTGTTCTAATGTAACAAATGAACTAAATATAACCTCTCTTTAGTCTCCTGGTTTTAGGGTTTCAATAATTTTAGCATCGACCCAATACTTTGTGGTTTCCCAATAAGTACTGCCATCCTCTTTTACTTTCTCCTCTGACCTCCCGAAATGTAAATATTTTCCATCGAGAGTTAAACTTGCTCCATTTTCTACTAACTCTGAATTTATCTTATCCCCCATATTTATAGCTGGCCCCCATGAACCATCTTCCTGCCGGAAACTAATATAATTGTCTGACATTCCATAGCCTTCTTCCCTCTCACTTCCCCATATTAAGAAAGATTCATCTGGAGCTATAAAAGGGTGGGCTGTCCATTTACCCGTATTAATATGATCGCCAAGTAATTTCGGTTCTTCGCGTTTACCGTTTACAATTCTTGACATTCTAATTACATCATTGCTTTTATAATCATCAAAAACAAACGTGCCTTTAGAAGAAACTGACATCACCATGATACCCCAATCCTCTCGATCAAACATAGGGCCTAGGCTTTTAATTTTAGACCAACCAGTATCTGTACGTTCAATATAATTCCATCTTGAGTACAAGATGTTATTATCGCTCGGATTATGTTTAAAGCTATACTTGTTTACTCGATAATAATTTCCTTCATTACGATAAACTACTACAGGATCCTCAAAGGGATTATCACCGGTATATGTAAAATAGAACTCCTTCATATCTACAGCGTTGGCATTTCCCAGTTTCCATTCTTTTGAAGTCTCTTTTCTAGGAACAAAAATCTCGGGGATTAATCCTGGAGGTTTATACCCAAAGTATAGATTTTCTGTTGATGATGATGATTTACTATCTTCCGATTTTGTTTCCTCTTTATCGCAGGAATTAAAAAATAATATTAAGGCTAGAGTAAAAAATAACTTTAAATAATCCCTCATGTACAATTGTCTTTTTTGATTAATATCCAGTAAACTGTATTGTTTTAATTTTTAGGTCTAAGTTTTTCAATGATTTGGGCATCTACCCAGAAAACATCTACGTTTTCATATTTATCTGAACCCATATTCCTATTAAAAATGAGGTATTTACCATCAGGAGTAACGCTGGCTCCTGCTTCCCAAGCCGTTGTATTGACATTTTCTCCCATATTAATTGCTTTTCCCCAAGTACCATCTTTTTGTTTAAAACTAATATAGATATCAGAATCACCATGCCCAATATCTCTTTCACTATCCCAGATGAGATAAGATTCATCGGGTGCGATAAAAGGATGTGCATTCATTTTTCCTGTATTTATTTCTTTACCAAAATCTTTAGGTGCTTCTCGTTTCCCATTAATCAATCGAGAATATCTAATAACTCCATCTCCATCTGGCATTCCTATTTCATCAAATACATAAGTTCCTTTTGATGAGGATGTAAGGCGCATAATCTGGATATTCTGAAAGGCTGAATCTAGCTTTTTTATCTCTGACCATTCACCAGTTTCTGTACGTTGCTTATATCGTCTTCCTAAGTGCATTGTATTACCATCGGGAGATATAAAAGGCTGCCCTGCTCTTTTTGATACTACTCGTTTTTGCCATAATTTATTTTTATACTCAAAAACAACAAATTCCATTTTGGTATTTGGTCCATTATCTTTGATAAAATAAAATGATCTCATATCAGGAGTGAACGTACCGCATACCTCCCAATTCTGTGTAGAAACTAACCCTGGTGCAAAAGGTTCTGCAATTAAACCTGGTGGCTTTTGCCCCAGATAAGGGTTTTCTATCGTATTCATAAACGATTTATCATTTTTTGATTGTTTAGATTCAGAATTACAGGCATTTAGAAACAATATTCCTGTAACTATTAACATAAAATGTAGTACCATTACTGATGTTACAATTGATTGTAGTTTTTCCATTTGGGATGGGTATTAGTATTACTTTAACCAAGCTGCTTGAGAACCTCCTACAATAATGGGGCTAATTGAAGAGCCATCATTATTCATAATATAAATAGTTCTGTCTTCTCTCCTTTTCCCAGTTGCTGCAGAAAAAATAAGTTGAGAACCATCTGGGGACCATGACGGATACCAATAATCTATATCATTATGGGTTAATCTCTTTTGGTTGGAACCATCTATATTCATCACATAAATTTCATGATTCCCATCTCTATTAGACATGAATGCAATTTGCTTGCCATCTGGAGAAACTTCAGGATGCCAATCTTCGGTAGAGTTGTTTGTAAGTTTACGGATATTAGAACCATCTATATCAGCAATGCAAATTTCACTTGTATTGCTTTTAGAATGGTACACAATTCGTCCATCTGGAGTAAAACATGGCCCTCCTCCATTAATATTCTTGATTTGCTGCTGCTCACTTCCATCGGCATTCATCCTCCATATTTCTTCTTGCCAAATACCTTTAGCATCTTTGTAAGACCTTGAAAAAACTATTTTTTTTCCATCTGGTGACCATGTTGGTGAATTGTCCCACATGTTTTTGTCATACGTTAATCGTTTCCAATTGGTTCCATCTCTATTTACCGTATGGATAGACCAAGTCTTTTTTTCATCATATTTAGCATAAAAAGCAAAGTGTTTTCCGTCTGGAGAACAGGCAACGTAACCTCCCTTAGTCTTTATACTTTCAACATTTGATGAACTTTCTCTCGTAGTTTGATAAATTTCTAAAATACCTGAAGGCAATGATGTATAAGCAATACTATATAATGCAGTTTTTTCATTTTCTTGACTTGATAAATTAAAGCATATTAAAAAAGTCAGTAGTAATATGATTTTTACTTTTCTCATACGTTTGTTTTGAATGATAACAATGGCTGTTTTTTGTACAATGTATTGGCCCTATAAAACTTTAGCAATACTAAAGTGATAAGTAGTAGTGATTATGTTATCAATAGAAAGAAAAAAGTGATGTATGTTTTAACCTCAGAAAAGTGAAAGTATTTTCGAAGTACTACAACTGAAGTTTTTGACGAATTAAAGTATAGTAACTTCTTCCTGATTGAACTTTGTGTCCGGAATTTAGCGTAAAAATAAACTCTGTGTTTCCCCAGCTTTCAAGATTGTGAATAGTATCAATATTTACCAAAGAAGAACGGTGAATTCTGATAAATTCTGATGGATTTAATTTTTGTTCAAAAGCATTCATGGTTTCTCGTATTAAATGAGAAGACTTACCTACATGAAGTTTTAAATAATTCCCAGCAGATTCTACCCACTCAATATCTTTTGTTTTCACAAAGAAGATTTTACCTCCATCTTTTACTACTACTTTTTGAATATGCTTTTTACTATCATTCGTATCCCTAAGGTAGTTTAATAACTGACGGTTGTAATCTCCACTGCTATGCAGTTCCATTTGTTCTCTAACTCTGCTAATAGTTACAAGAAAGCGTTCTCTGTCAAAAGGTTTTAATAAATAATCGAGTGCATGATACTCAAAGGCTTTAATCGCATAATCATCATACGCAGTTACCAAAATAATACAGGGTATTTTTTGAACATCTATATTTCTCAGAAGTTCCATCCCATCCATTTCGGGCATTTGAATGTCTAGAAACAATAAATCAGGGTATGATGTTTTAATGGATTTTAATGCTTCAATTCCATTAGAGCATTGTTCAACTATTTCGAAGTCTTTTTCATTTTGTAGAAAGAGAGTCAGTTTATCTCTTGCAAGCACTTCATCATCAACTATAAGGGTTTTAATTTTGTTCATACTGGAATCAATATTTTTACCTCAAGACCTTCATTTTGATTTAAATTGGTTAATATTAACTTCCCTTTATCACCATATAGTTGTTTTAGTCTCATTCGAGTATTTTTTAGCCCTATTCCTTCTTTAATATCATTCTCTTTAATACTGGATATTCCTTTTCCGTTATCAGAGACTATTAACTCTATATGACCATTAACCTGATGCGCAGCCACCACTATTTTTCCTTTTTTTGTGAACGGAGCTACTCCATATCGAATAGCATTTTCTACTATTGGTTGAAGGATAAGATTTGGCACTTTTTTATCATAAATTTCAGAATCTACTTCTATTAGAACTTCCAATCTATCCTGAAATCTAATTTGTTCAATTTCAAGGTAAATTTGTAGTATTTCTATTTCTTGTTTTAAAGAAACTTCTTGAACTCCAGTGTTTTCAAGAGTAGCCCTCAACAAGTTACTAAGCCGTGTAATCATTTTATCTGCCGCGTCAATGTCTTTATGCATTAAAGAAGAAATAGCGTGCAAGGTGTTAAAAAGAAAATGCGGTTGTAATTGTTTTTTGAGCACCAGCAATTCTGCTTGAGCCAATTTTTGTTGGATTTTAGCCGTTTTTAACGCTTCATCTTTAAATTGCTTGTAATAACTCACCGCATAGGTTATACCAACAATACTAGAATATAATATTAATGGAAGCTGAAAATTATAAAGTCTATGCATGAAATTTCTTGAAATAGACCACATATTTTCCTCACCCAACATATCCCCAATAAGATATCTTAAACAAGCATATATGGCTGAATATACTAGTGAAAAAATGATAGCCAAAGGAACATGAAACTTTACTTTTGAAAGCCAATTTGAAGAGCTTTTAGGGTGTTTTCTGGCAAGTATTATAATAAATGGGCTTAAAAACCCCCATATAGACCACTCTACTACTTCGGGCCAAATGAGCTCGAATAGTGAGACATCTTTATCTATATATGAAAAGTATATCTTATTGTTTAATCCCAAAAAGAAACCTACTACGACAAAAAAACATAGAAACAACCACCAATATTTAAATGGAGTTGTAATAAATTTCAGTTGTAAGAAGGATTCTCTTTTCATCTTTACCAAATACTAATGAATATCCTTAGTTTATTTACTGACTTGTTCTGGGTTCAATTTATGAATTACTTCTGCACTTACCCAATAAATATTTGACATTCCTCCTTCTTCATTATATCTACTAAAAAATAGATACTTACCATCTGGTGTAAGACTTGGACAGGTTTCTGTGAAATCTGAATTCACCTCTTTTCCAAGGTTAATTGGTTGCGACCATGTACCATCTTTTTTCTTAAAACAAACATGAATATCACGATCTTTGTTTTTGTCATTTTCTTTTTTGGCATCGATGAGTATAAAATCTTGCTTTGGTGATATAAAACCATGAATCCCATATGCAATTTCCATTTCTTTTGCTGTGGAGTATATTCCATTTTCACTCGGTGCATAAAACATTTTTCCCTGAGAAATACTAGTGTAAAAAAGATCTTCATTTTCTGCTATGGTTGGATAAAAAACGATGTCTTCATTAAAAGAAGCATCCAACTTTTTGGCATCACTCCAAGAACCTTCTAAACGGTCTACATACCAAATACTCTCATCTGAAAAAATTGAATCATAAGCAGCAAAGAATATCTTATCTCCCAAGGGACTAACAAACGCTTCGAATTCATTCTTTTTTAGACCCTTAGTAAAATTTGCAACAGCGGGTTTAGTCCATTTATTGTTCTTGAGTTTGGAAAAATACACATGCTGAATTTCGTCTTCACCTTCTCCAGAAAAATATAGCTCATCTATCTCTGGAGTAAATGAAACAGCATATTCATAACGACCATTTATAGAAACAGTACCTGGAGCAAATAACTCGGCTTTAGTGCCAGGAGGTTTTTGCCCAAAATAAGATTTTTCAATGATAGAAAAGCCATCAAGTTTAGGTTCTTTTTTTGAGTTTTGGCAAGCACTTAACACTAATAAAAGTAACAGTACCGTCATAAAATTTACTTTTTCCATATGTAAAAAACAAGGATGCTTTAAAAACAATAAATATCAACAATTTGTGATGCGATTTGGTTCATTTATGAAGATTTTAACTCTCGTATAGACTAATGAGTTTGTATAGTATATATTCTTATGACATTCATTGACGACTGCTATACTACCACAAACAAAAGACGCTTTAGTCCACAAACTAAAGCATCTTTCCAATTAATTCTTTATTCTCTTAATTAATCATCAATTTTTTGACCATGCCTGAATTACCTTCAGATTGAATTTTTAAGATGTACATTCCCGAGGTGAGTCTTAAATTTTTAGCTGAAAAATTGTTCGTTCCAGGGAGTAATCTTGCTTGATGTTTTATCTGACCTAAGCTACTGTATATGGTTATCCAAGTTTCATTCTTAATTTTGGGGTCCATCACCAGAGAGAAGATATCTTTGGTAGGGTTAGGAGTCATTTTAAGAACATCTAAACCTTCATCTTCAATACCTATTATAGATTGCTTGTTGCTTAATTGCGCAATTATTTGTTGAGCAGACGCGCCACTACATGATCCTTCATATACTCTTACGTTGCTGAAATTTGAATTATTTCCAGAACCACTATCATTATCGTTAATAAAAACCAATCTATCCATAGCCCCTGTATAAAAATTCCCTACGGGAATTGTATACTTTGTTACACCAGAGCTATAGTTATCAAAATTGGTAACGGCATAGTTTTGTGTTCCATATACCTTGAAATACCTCGAAGACGTTAATGTATTGTTATTTTCGAACCCCACGGCATGTATTTCTCCCTGTGATATACTGCTAAAATCAAATTCTATAATTGTATTAGGAGTTACTTCGTAATCAAAATTAATGTATTTCCATGTATTATTAGATAATGACAATGTCTCCCCGTTGCTTTCAATAGTGAAATCACCAGAGCTATCCTGATTAGAAAAAGATGTAATCGTAACATTATTAAAATTAATAGTATCACAGTCAGGGCTAGGATCTACGATAGCATCTTGAATTGAAACTTTATCGATAGCAATATCACTTTGCCAACCATTGTTTCCATTTCCAGTTGTAGCACTAAATCGTAATTGAACACTGGTTTCACCTGCATAGGCTGTTAAATCTATACTTGCCGAATTCCAATTATTCCCTTGAGAGCCATCTCTACTAAACACACTGCCCCAATTACCTTGATTATTTATCCTTGCTTCAACTGTTAAATTATTTATCGCACTACCAAACATATGATAGTCAAAATCAAGTCTGGGATTATTAACGCTAGTAAAATTAAAACACGGAGAATTTAGTATGGCTTTTTTATTGGGGTAACCAGTCCCATTCCCGGAAGCTTCTACATATAAATAAAAACTACCATCTGTACCTGTAGAAGGTCCAGTATTACTTGAAGGTGTTCCTCCAGAGTCACGGATCCAGTTTAAATCATCATTAATAGACTGAGACCATAACCCAAAATTACTCTCAAAACTCTCATTATATGGAAAAGAAGTTACATTACCAGAACAAATTTCACCAGATGGCGGGTTAGATGGGTCTATAACACCATCGATATCAAATCTAGAAAAGAAATTCCATATTTCTTGTGAAGTATTAACATTACCACCGTTCCAGCTATGCCCTTTCCCTTGAACCCTTATAAATTCGGCTGTAACTCCATTATCACCGTTGTCCCAAATTGAGCGTGTAGATCCACCTCCCAATTGAATAATTTCTGGTGTTGGGTCTCCATTATTCACAGCAGACCAATACTCCATAACATCTATAATAGGTTCATTATTACTATTACCATTTATAGAAATAACATTATCATTGGTACCTGTTATCTGTAGCACTGCTGTAGGATGTTGAGGCTGACACTGATTGTTATCTATCCAAATTCTAGTCATACTTCCTGCAACAGAGGCCACAGCTGCAATTCTTGGACTTAATTCACAAGCTAGTCGATAACTAAAAAAACCTCCATTAGAAAACCCAGTAGCATAAATACGTTTTTCATTAATGTTATAATCTTCCTGAATTTTATTAATTAATGCATCAGAAAACCCAAGGTCATCTTCGTTACCGCCGAAATTGTTGTTTATAGCCCATCCAGAGAAAAAACCTCCTAATCCTTGAGGTGTAACAAATATAAATTGATTGTCTTCTGCGAGTTGTCTAAAGTCACTTTGATTATATTGAATGTCAATGTTATTTGTAAAACCATGAAAATTTAAAATGAGAGGAGCTGGCTTACTAGCATCATAACTTGCAGGAACATATAAACGGTACTGCCTTGTTCTACCATCATTTTGTATGGTTGCGTTAATAACTTGTTGGGCAAACGTAAAACTATTAGTAAATAGTAATAAGGTCAAGAGCCACAATGGCTTCTTGAGAAAGCTAAATTGAGTTTTCATTGTAAGGTTTTAAGATTAATTTGTTTGTGTTATATCCTTAATTTATTATGCGTGAATAATAAAAAAATGACATGCAAATATAAGTATTGAATTAACAATAAATCAATTTAAAACATAAATAATTACAATATTCTCAAATAAAATCATAAAAAAATACCATTAAATCATATTTTAACCAAAAACAACTATCCTACTTTTCTAAGAATTTCTAAAGGTGGGCTTTGTAAAACACTTCTAATATTACTCAAACCAATAATCAGTACTAGTAATACAATAGCGGGTAAAAATATAAGAAATGGAACTACTGAGGGTACAAAGGGTTCTTCAAATAATACCGTTGCCAACAATTGACTACTTAAAAGAGATAGTAATATACCTGCTAGACTACCCAGTATTCCTAAAAACAGATATTCTAATGCCGTAATATGAAGAATTTGTTTGCCTTTGGCACCAAGGGTTCGCAATAGTACACTTTCTCTAATACGTTGATATTTGGTATTACGTACAGAACCTATTAACACAATGATACCTGTGAGAATACTAAAAAATGCCATAAAATTAATCACCCAGGATATTTTTCCTAAAATATCTTCAATAACCGTATAAATCTGTCTAAGATCAAAGACCGTAACATTTGGAAACTTACGAACCAATTCCTGCTGTAGAGATGCCGATGTTGCATTATCGGGTACAAAGGTAGTGAGTACATGAAATTGTGGTGCTTCTTCCAGTACACCTCCTGGAAAAACAATCATAAAGTTTAGTTGTAATCTCGCCCAATCTATTTTTCTAATGCTTCCCACTGTAGTTTCCATCATTACTCCTTGAATATTAAAAACTATGGGATCTCCTATTGCTATTTTGGCATCTTCGGCAAGACTTTCCGAAATAGAAATCTTAACAGGTTCTCCTGGTTTGACTTCTTTCACCCATGCCCCTTGAGTTATAGTTTCCGAAGGAATTAGCGAATCACGAAACGTAGTTCTAAACTCATGATTTAGCACCCAGTTTTTAATCGTCGTAGTGGTATCTTTTCTAATATCATTCGTGAATTTTCCATTGATGCTATGCATGCGCATCGTAACAATCGATAGATTATCTATTACACTTAACCCTGATGGAGTAATACTTGCCTCTACATCTGCACGCTGCTCTGGTTGTACATCTACCAAAATTATATTCGCATTTTCTGAAGTATTGTCTAAAGAAGTTTTAGCCAACAAAATGTCTTTGGTAAAATATAAAGTGCTAATTAAAAACGTACCAAGCCCTATAGCTAAAACTAGTACCAACGTTTGGTTATTTGGTCTAAAAAGATTTAACAAGCTGGTACGAGCTGTAAACCCCCATGCTGTTGGAAAATAACTTTTGATAGCTCTAATAAACAAAGCAGAAATTCCTGTGAGGATAGCAAAGGTGATAAACACGCCAAGTACAAAGGCAATTGCAAACAAGATATCCTTAAAGATCCAAATAGAAAACAATAAAATGAATAAAATAATTGCACCAAAATTGATTATTTTAATTTTTCTAGACTTTACAGTTGCATTTTCTGAAACTCTTAATACTTCTAAAGGGGAAACATACCAAGTACCTAACAATGGTAATAATGCAAACAATACTGACATTATCAAACCCAGTAATACCCCCATAAGCATAGGTTGTATGGTTAATGACACTTCAATATCAAAAGGTAAAAATTCCTGTAACAGCAAGGGAAGTGCCTGTTGTATACCAATCCCTAGTAATGTTCCTAAAACACCACCTATAAGCCCCATAACAGCAATCTGTATGAGATAGATTAAAAAAGTTTGTTTTCTACTAGCGCCAATGCATTTTAAAACTGCTACATCGGTTAGTTTTTCTTTGATATAAATATGAACCGAACTAGCAATGCCAATACAGCCCAATAAGAGTGCAATAAATGCGGCAAGATTTAAAAACTTTCCCATATTATCATAACTGCGTCCTATCTGTCTACTGGTATCGGTATGGGTGTCTAAATCTGCATTTTCATCATCTAAGATCGGGTCCAATGTTTCATCTAGTAAATCCATATCCATATCTGGAGCAACAAAAAAGTACTGATATTCTTTTCTACTTCCCTGTTGAAGGAGCTCTGTTTGCTCAACAAATCTAAATGGAATGAGTACCGTTGGTGCTACACTTGATGAAAACCCCGACCGTCCTGGCATACCTTGAATCGTTCCTAAAATGGGAAGTGTAACAACTCCTAATTTGATTGAATCTCCAGGTTTAATGTTGTATTGTAACATTAACGTAGCATCTACTAGTGCTCCTCCTTTTTGTTGATATTCGCTTGCAGCTATGGTAGGGTTGGTTTCTAAGGTACCGTAAAACGGAAAGTTTCCTTCCATACCACGTACTTGAACCAATTTGGCGGCTCCATTTTTTGGAAAAGCAGCCATAGACGGAAAGTTAACCTCATATGCATCTGCACCCAACGAATCGATGATTGCCTGAACTTTTTCATTAGGAAGCTGTCTGCTATCAATAATAAAATCGGCGCCAATAAGTGCCTTAGATTGGCTTTGTATATTTTGTTTTACATTTTCGCTGAATAATTGGATCGACACTACAGCAGCTATACCAAGAATGATAGATGCTATAAACAACAGTAAGCGTGATATACTAGCTCTTCCATCACGCCAAGCCATATTAAACAGCCATAAAATCCCTGCTTTACTACGATTACCTTTCATTATTGTACCAGAGTTGGCTCGTTACTAATAATTTTACCGCCTTTAAGTCTTAGAATATGCTGTGTTTTATTGGCTAACTCCAAATCATGAGAAATAATCACTAGTGTTGTTCCGGCTTCTTTATTTAATTCGAAAAGGAGTTGTATCACTTTTTCACCTGTTTCTTCATCTAAATTACCAGTAGGCTCATCGGCAAATAGTATTTTTGGCGAATTGGAAAACGCTCTTGCCAACGCAACACGTTGTTGCTCTCCTCCAGATAATTGCGAAGGATAGTGATGAAAACGATCACCCAAGCCCACTTTTTCCAGGAGATCCTTTCCTGTTTTGGTAGCATTTTTTACGCCTTGCAGTTCTAAAGGCACAATGACATTCTCTAGTGCGGTTAATGTGGGTAACAATTGAAAATTTTGAAATATAAATCCAACTTCCCTATTACGTAGTTGAGCACGTTCATCTTCATTTAATTCACCAAGATTCTGACCGCAAAGCTCTATTGTACCTGAATCTTGTTTATCTAAGCCTGCACAAAGCCCTAGCAATGTGGTTTTACCACTTCCTGATGGTCCTACTATAGAAAAAGTTGCTCCCTCTTCAACCTCAAAAGAGATACTATGCAAAACTTTTAGCTTTTTTGAACCACTACTATAACTTTTCTCCAACTCATGAATCTTTAATATCTTTGGCATATTGACTTTCAATTAATTTTATAGGAAATGCTAAACAGGAAAAGTAAGCAAATGATTTCAAACTTATATCTTCACGACACATCGTTTTCCTTAAATTTTTGTTATTTTTTTATGGCAGTTTTGCTGTTTTCCTGCGGGCCGGATACTTCTAAAAAAGAAACTAATACTGAAAATAATATGGTTGAAAACAGTGCTACCACTGTAGAAGGGTCTGCTAAAACCATCCTGTGTTTTGGAGATAGTTTAACCGCAGGTTATGGACTTGATGATATTAATGAAGCTTACCCGGCAATACTGCAAAACAAATTAGATTCTCTTGCGTTGCCATACACAGTAATTAACTCAGGATTGAGTGGAGAAACCACTGCCGGAGGAAGAAGTCGTATCGGTTGGGTTCTTAAACAAGATGTAGATGTTTTCATTTTGGAATTAGGAGCCAATGATGGGTTGCGCGGTATCGCATTATCTGAAACTCGTGAGAATCTTCAAGCGATTATTGATGCCGTACGAAATAAAAAACCAGATACCAAGATCATATTGGCAGGAATGCAATTACCTCCAAATATGGGGCCCGACTATATTAATGAATTTAAAGCTATTTTTCCAGATTTAGCTCAAAAGAATAGAATATCTCTAATTCCTTTTCTATTAGAAGATGTTGGAGGTATCCCAGAGCTCAATCAGGCAGATGGTATCCACCCTACAGCTGAAGGTCAAAAGATTGTGGCCAACAATGTGTGGGCTATTTTAAAAAATGTGATAAAATAGCGGCTAATTAGCGCTACAATATTATAGTATTACACCCATATCATTTCCTCTTAGAATGGATCCTTTGACCTTACAGCATATGATAATAATAGAAATTGATTCTAACTCATATTTATTTCTTATTACTAAAACTGTTGGTTATTCTGTTCTAGCGCACTTTTATTAGGTATATCACGGTTATATTTTTGGGTCTGGTTTCACTTCCTCCGGTTTCGGTAGTTATTCTATTAGACTGGTTCTCCCCATCTTGACTTCTTGGTACATTATTGTTATTTCTTCCTGTTCCTGCTCTGTGGCTATAAAGATCTCTACTATAATTATGTGAGTGTTTCTTAAAACTATCTAATTGTAATTCTCCGATAGCTACATTATCGGGGTTTTTTTGTTGATCTTGCACTAAATCGGTGTGGAGGCTTTGATTTTTGTCCATGATATTCGCCCCACGAATAAAGACACCTCTTAAGTCTGGAGTTTTCGAAATAAAAATAGCATTTGGAACGCTTCTTCCATCACATGGTAACCAAATTTGCTCTGAAGATGATAAGTTTTCAATCTGATTGATTCTCAAAAACTGTTCATATGACATCACACTGGCTATAACCGTTCCAACTGGTACCTCTGGAAGTTCTGGTTTTACGATATATGAAGCAATAGTGGTGTCCTCATCGTTAGTTCCTAAAATATCGTATGATACAGCAATAGAAAAATTCACATCTAACGTAGATTTCGATTTGTATGATGCGTTTACACTTCCTCCTTTATTACTTACTTTACCATTGATCTTAAACTTTCTTCCAGATATTTTTTCTAGAGTTTCATCTACTTGAATTTCTGTTATCTTGATATTGGCAAGGCTCAAATTGGTTAATGTAATGTCATAGGTATCATTTCTAATTTTCTTTATATCAAGAAAAATGCTTTTATCAGCATAAACAGCAGCAGAAAATGAGCAAGATACTTTTTTACATTCTAACCATGCTTGTAACTGGTCCTGAGAGTTTTCTTTAAATAGATATACAACATCGTCTATAGAAATTAATCGTGTATTTGTCCATTCGATATACTTTTTATTCCAATAATTATAATTACTGGATTGGTTTGAATTATATCCAAATTTTATTGGAATAGATTTTACGACTGCATTAAGATTTAGGTTACTCGAGGCTTCCCTTTTCATTATTCTTCGTTGCTCTTCATTTGATTTAAAGTACTGGTATAGCCAGTCTCTTAAATTACTCTCTTTATAGAATTGTATCTTTTCCTTTAACTCCGGATTAAGTGCAGCATTACAAGAATCACAGTTGTTAGCATAGAGAGATACGTTTTTGTTTTGTTTGGGGATTTCAAAAGTTACATGGTTTATTTGTGCAACCAAAGTCATTTCAAATAGCAATAATGCTATTAAGATTGAATATTTCTTTTTACTGAAAGTGGAATTGGTAATTTTACTAGTCATAATCTTATAATTTACTTTACTTATTTTGGTTCAAAGTAATTTGTAAATCATTCTTTAATCAATACCCAATACAGGGGAAATATTTGATTTTTTGTTCAATTAGGTAAACTCTTTATGAGTAAATATCTTTCAATATCGATTTTTCCAGATTCTTCACCAAAAATCCAGTTTTATCTTTTTTTGAATTATCTCAGGGAACTTCACTCATAGTTTTGGTTTCATAATCATAAAACCAAAAGCTTATGAAAATTATCGTGAATGTAATCTTAGGATTCTTTCTCTTTACATTACAGGCCCAGGAAAAACATACATTGAGCGGTTATGTAAAAGATGCTTCTTCGGGAGAGCGTCTTTGGGCAGTAAATATCATTACTGGCCCAAATCAAGGAACAGTGACCAACGATTATGGATTTTACTCCATTACCTTACTGGAAGGTACTTATACCGTTGAGTTTTCTCTTATGGGGTATAAAACTCAACAGAAAGAAATCTATATTGATAAGGATGTAAAACTTGATTTTGAGCTTGAAGAAGATATTACCTCTTTGAGTGAAGTTACAATTACCTCCTCTTCTGCCAAGCGAACGGCATCTGTAAAATCTACAGAAATGAGTGTTATAAAACTTTCTTCAAAAACTATAAAGAAGTTACCTGTTGTCTTGGGTGAACCCGATATTTTACGCTCTATTCAATTATTGCCAGGAGTTTCTAGTGTAAATGACGCTTCATCAGGGTTTAATGTGCGAGGTGGTTCTGCAGATCAAAATTTGGTTTTACTAGATGATGCTACTATTTATAATGCCTCTCACCTTTTTGGTTTTTTCTCGGTTTTTAATACGGATGCAGTAAAAGATTTAAAACTGTATAAAGGTGGCATTCCTTCGATATATGGAGGTCGTTTATCTTCTGTATTAGACGTAAAGCAAAAAGAAGGAAATAGTAAGAAATTTGGAGGTACACTAGGATTAGGACTTATCGCCAGTAAAGCTTTGATCGAAGGTCCCATAGGTAAAGGAAAATCAGACGAAGGAAAAGGAAGTTTTATGTTGGCCGGAAGAAGATCTTATATCGATTTATTTGCTCCCTTGGGAGGTGATGAATTTGATGATACCAAACTCTCATTTTATGATATTAACCTAAAAACGAACTATACTATAAACGATAAAAACAGACTCTTTCTATCGGGATATTTTGGTAGAGATGTTTTTGAACTTGGGAGTTTGGTTGGTACCGTTTGGGGTAATGCTTCAGGAACGTTGAGATGGACAAGTGAGCTTAATGATAAGCTGTTCCTGCAAACATCGGCTATTTTTAGTAATTATGATTATAATCTGGATAACTTACGTTCTGGAACTGAATTTAGATGGAATTCTAATATCCTGAATTACAATATCAAACCTCGATTAACCTGGTATATCAATAATAAAAATACACTACGCACTGGTTTAGATTTTACCTATTATAACTTCCAACCAGGGGAAATTGAGCCTTTAAAAGGATCTTCGGTAAATCCAGAAAAATTTCGTGAGAAGTTTGCATTGGAGTCGGCTGCATATATAGATATAGAACAAACAATTTCAAATAAATTGAGTCTACAATATGGTTTACGATTATCTAATTTTAATCGTATCGGAAAAGATGTAATTCTACAATATGAAACAGGCAATCCTCTTACGTACAATGCCAATCAAGATATTTATGAAGAGAATGATGTTATTGGGGAGACCACATTTAGTTCTGGAAAAAGTATTGAGAATTTTTACGGTTTAGAACCTAGATTATCTGCTCGTTATTTAATAGATGATAATAACTCTTTAAAATTTAGTTATAATAGGAACTATCAGTACCTGCATTTAATCTCAAATACTACTTCGGCAACACCATTAGATGTGTGGGCTCCTAGCGGCCCTTTCTTAAAACCTCAATATTCAGATCAGTTTGCATTGGGATATTTTAGATCTTTTGCCGATGGTGCATATGATTTCAATGTAGAAACCTATTATAAAAACTTATATGACGTAACCGATTTTATTGACGGAGCAGATTTACTATTCACCGAAAATATAGAAACACAGGTCGCGCAGGGAGATGGTAGAGCATATGGATTAGAGTTACAGGTAAATAAAAACAAAGGAAAACTAACCGGTTGGTTAAGCTATACTCTCGCACGAACCGAAAGAAAGGTTTTGGGAATAAATAATAACTCCTACTACCCTGCCAATAATGATCAACTCCATGAGTTAAACCTGGTAGGACTCTACAAACTAAACGATCGATGGGATTTTGGGGCTAATTTTATTTTTGGATCTGGAAAACCAGTTACTTATCCTACAGGACAGTATGAACAAAACGGACTTGTAGTCGCAGATTATCAAAACAGAAATGGTGATCGGCTACCTGCTTATCACAGACTTGATGTATCGGCAACCTTAAACCCAAAAAAGGGAAAGCGTGGCAGTTGGATATTTAGCATTGCCAATCTATACAATAGACAAAATGCCTCTTCTATTTTTTTCAGAGAAATAAGTGAGGTTAATGATGTCGATATTGCCACTGGTGAAACCCAAGCCACCAAACTCTCTTTCTTTGGAATTGTTCCAAGTGTTACCTACCAGTTCAAATTTTAAACTCTCTCAAAAAAACAGTTATTATGAAAAAACTAATTTTAATATGCATACTTATTATACTATATAGTTGTGAAACCGATGTTACGAATGATATTACGCTATCTGGTAGCTCTCCAAGATTAGTGATTAACGGTGGTATCGAAAGAAACACTACTACTCCGCTAACCGAACAACGTATTCGATTAACCACTACAACCGGTTTTTTGGAAGATAGCGACCCCATACCTGTTACCAATGCAATTGTATCGGTAAGTGATGGCAACCAAAACTTTGTGTTTTCTCATACTGCCGATGGGATATACACCAATGCTGAAATTGAGGGAAATATTAATACACGGTATACCATTACGATAGAATGGCAAGGAGAGACTTATCAAGGTAGTGATACCCTTAATGGGGTAACAAATTTTGATGACGTGTACGCTGTTTTTGAAGAAGAAACCCTATTCACTGATGAAGGCTACTTTATAAAATTTGATAGTACCGACCCGCCAAACATTGCTAATTTCTATTATTATCGTGTATTTAGAAATGGAGAATTTGTAATTGTACCAGATCCGGGAAACAGCAGAACACTAGCTGAAAGTGATGAGTTCTTTGATGGCCTACAACGTATTGAGGTAAACCCGAATGAAGAAGTGATTTTTGAATTAGGAGATTCGGCTACCATACAGCAGTTAGGAATTTCTGAAGCCTATTATGATTATTTAATACAACTCTTTACTCAAACAGGAAATCAAGGGCTTTCCTTTATCGGAAATCCACCACCAGCATCTATTCGAAGTAATGTTTTTAATTTAGATACTCCAAGTAATCGAGTTTTAGGTTATTTTTATGCAGCTGATGTTGAGGAAGCATCTTTAATTATTACAGAATAATTAAACAAATGATATGATTACATGTTAAAAGGCGGGAGAGTATATATATACGGGACATTCGTTCTATTAATTGTGTTTTTCAATTTCATTTATGAATTAGAGCACACCACTTTACAAGAAGCGATACAGGAAACTATAGTGATTTTTCCTACCACTTTTTTGTTTATATGGATCATCTATAAAGTAAGGGAACTTTTGACCACAGAAAACGCCTTGTTTAAAAAAAGAATGATAGATCCTCTTAACAAAATTGGTGTAATCACAATGATTGCTTCCAAAACATTAGTTATTAGTGTTTTATGGGAGTTAATTACATTTTACTTTTTTGAAGAAGACGACGATGTTGATTCTGGTCTTTCAGAAAGCGCTCTTTTTTTGGTTGTTATGGTAAGTGTTCTCATCGTTACACTCTTTGTTTATTTCTTTGAAAATTACCTTACGGTCATTGAGAATAGACATAAAATGAAGATGGAGTTGTCGAAACATGAAAGTGAAAAAATTATATCGAAATACCTATCATTAAAGAAACAGTTAAACCCTCATTTTCTATTCAATAGTTTTAATAGTCTATCAGCTCTCATTCACACAGATGCTCAAAAAGCTGATACTTTTTTACAAGAATTATCGAATGTATATCGATATAATCTGGACTACAGTGAAGAACTCGTAGTTCCTGTTGAGAAAGAACTGATTTTCATGAAATCTTATATGGAGTTACAGCGAATTCGCTTTAAGGAAGGGATTGTCATCAATTATCATATTGATGCCCCCAAGATGAATTACCTTATACCTCCCATGACGTTGGAACTACTTGTAGAAAATGCCATTAAGCATAATAGCATTACAATAGAAAAACCTTTAATAATCAATATCGTTACCGAAGATGATTACATCATAGCTGAAAACAATTTTCAACCAAGAAAAACACCTATTGGAAAAGAATCTTCTTTGGGAATAGGATTAAAGAACTTAAAAAATCAATATGATCTTATACACAAAGAATCTCCCAGTTTTACCATAGAAAATCAAAAATATATTGCTAAAATCCCTTTAATAACCCCAAATTTATGATACAAGCAATAATTATAGAAGATGAAGAAATAGCTGCAATTAAACTACAAAATATGGTTCATGAATTAGATTCTGAAATTCTCATTACTCGTATTTTACCTTCCGTAAAGGAATCTGTAAATTATCTTAAAGAAAATTCTCCGGATCTCATTTTTTTGGATATTAATCTATCTGACGATAATTCTTTTGAAATATTCAATCAAATTGAAAACATTACCTCTAAAATAATTTTTACCACCGCGTACTCCGAATATGCTATTAAAGCTTTTGAGCAAAATAGTATAGATTATTTACTAAAACCAATTGCAAAAGAGAAATTACAACGCAGTTTGGATAAACTAAAACAATTTGAAAAGCAATATGAACATCATTTAGACTATACCAAGCTTTTAGGAAATATGGAAGATTCTTATAAAAAGCGCTTTCTAGTAAAAAATGGAAATCAATTAAGGACCATCAACATCGAAGAAATTGCATATTTCTATTCTGAAGACAAGGTAACTTTTATAAAACTGAAAAATTCTGAGAGGCTACCTATAGAGTCTTCTTTGAAGAATATTGAAAACATGATTGATCCAAAGAATTTTTATAGGATCAACAGAAAATATCTAGTACACACCACTTCTATCTCAAAAATGTATTATTCATCGAAGTCTAAAATTATTCTTCATCTTACTCCAAAGCCAGAAGATTCTCAAATTGCAGTTGCTATAGAAAAGGTTGGTAAATTTAAAAAGTGGTTAGGTGGCGAGATCTAATGTTTTCCCTTTATAACACGACTATTGATCGTTCTTGATAATACTTAAAAACCTATTTTTATAGGTTTTTCCTATTGGGAGAGCAAAGTCTTCAATATATACCGAGTTGCCATATACTTTTGTAAACTTGTTCAGGTTGATAATATATGACCTATGTATTTGTAAAAAGTTGAAATTAGCTAATTTTTCAACCCAATTTCGTAAACTATCCAAAATCATAATCTGTTGCTCAGAGGTGATAATTTTGACATAATCTACTTCTGCTTTGATGTACAAAATATCATATACATTAATGTTATAGATGGTCTTATCGGCATACAAAAAAAGTTGGGAATCTAGTTCTTTTTGTGGTATCATATATTGATCCCTAAAACGCGTTATGGCTTTAAAAAAACGCTCGTAAGAAAAAGGCTTAACCAAATAATCGAGTACGGCTTCTTCGAAAGCTTCTACTGCATAATTAGAAAAAGCAGTGGTCACAATTACCTTCGGAGGGTTTTGCAACGTTCTTAAAAATGAAATTCCGTTTAGTTCTGGTAATTGAATATCTAAGAACAAAATATCTATACTACTTAATATCTCTAAAGGAATATCTAAACCACTTTCATAGACTCCTAAACATTTGATAAAAGGAGTTTTGAGAATATAACTTTGTAGTATCTCTTGCGCAGCTAACTCATCTTCTATAATTAGGCATTGTATCATAGTTCAATTTTCAATAGTACAATAAACTTTTGTCCTTCTTGTTTGATAATTAACTCGTGTGTTTCAGGATACAACAATTGTAGACGCTTTTGAGTACTTTTCATACCAACCCCACTTTTTTTCCATGTTTCGTCAAGACCCAATACTGTTTTATCACTGTCGCTGTATGGATTTTCACAGGTAAAATACAAATTGTTATTATTTAGTTTAATATCAATATTTATATTATGCCCCGTTCCCTTTAGTATACTCGTATATTTAAATGCATTTTCTATAAACCCTATAAGTAATAGTGGAGCTATTTCCTGTTTTTCATGATCTATCTCTGAAGAAAAGCTAACGTTTACCTTTTCAGAAAGACGTTCCTGTTGTAGATGGATATAATCTCGTATGTGCTGTATTTCATCCTTAATAGCAACTAGATCGTTTTGACTTTTATCAAGTACATACCGGAAACTATCAGACAGTTTTAAGAGTAATTCTGGTGTATTATCATCTTTTCGAAGTGCATTTGCATAGATCGTATTTAGTGTATTGAATAAAAAATGCGGATTTACCTGTGCCTTGAGAGCGTTTAGTTCTGCCTGCTGCTTTTCTTTAAGAAGATTCTCAAACGCTACTTGTTTCTTATAATTAGTTTTAATAGCGTAAATCGTATAAAAAACAACTCCAAAACTTATATAAGTTAGTAAATTGGTGAGAAAGTGGACTAGAAAACCACTTTTATGTTCGTGAAACATAATATCGAAATATTCATATAACATTATATTCAGTATGAGAAAAACTAGCACTAATGGCATATTTTTTAGTTTATTTTTTTTGGGGAAATACCAAAAATATAGAACATATGAGATAGTCATTTTAAAAAATAAAGCATTCAATTCGTGTAAAAAAGACATCATATATCCCCCTTCTCTTCCTGCATATTTTATATAAGGGTATGCAAGAACCATACACCAAATAAAAATATGCAAGAATGGCTCTACCTTTACAAATCGTTGATATGCATTTTTAATCTCTTTCAATACTGACAAATTACAATTTTATTCATGAGAAATTACTAAATCTTTAATTGCAGCTTTGGCAAAGATGACATTTTCACCGGTAGTACCACTAATACGAAACATAAGATGACCGTTAGGTAGTGGTTTACAATCTTCTTGTTCAAAAATAAGCTTATCATTTAGCTTAAACCATAATTTATGCCCTCTTTTCCCTATTTCCACATCATACCACTTCCCTACTTCCATAATATTCTCTTTTGTGTTTTGATAAAACCCTCTTTTATTAGGAGACTCATTCTTAAAGAAAAAAGGTGTATTTCCATGTGACCTATTATTAAAAGTAAGATTGTAATGCTCCAAATGTGTTCGCCATGTCCAAAATTCGCTTCCCTTTGTCTCTAGTGGTGGTAGAGTTAACCTTTCTGTAACTCCTTTATCTGACGCTGAAAAAAGTACAATAAGAACAGAGGAATCAGACATTGCTTTTACTTTATAATTCAATTGTAAATCTCCTTGAAAACTTTGTGGGCTAATAAGGAAAAAACCATCAGACCCCTCTACTTCTTCCAGAATCAATTGATCATCTTGAATTGTAGTTTTTCCTTTATCCAGGGTTTTCCAGGCACTAAGTTCTTTTGGAGTAATTGCATCGCTAACAAGTGAGTTATTATTACAACTAAGTAATCCTAATACAAGACCAAAAGATATCAGTATGAGCAAAAAAATTGTTTTCATAATTGTTTATTTATATTGTTTTAATCTGTAGAACCATCGTGAGAATAGTTCCGCTTTTTTCTGTTTCTTGTTTTTTCAGAATTCTGAAAAATTCTATAAGTAAGCCCAAATAGCCAACCGAAAGTTTGTGATTGAAACCTCCATGTTTCTTTTTCGGTAATATTAGACAGTACCAAAGTTCTATCACGCAAGTTTTGATCAAATACATCAATTATTCTTAGGTTAACCACAAGCTTGTTATCCAAGAATTTTGTTCTAACCGCTAAATCCAAACGATTTCTTGGCGCTGTGAAGTGAAAAATACTCTGATTTTTAGGAGTATAGCGATAGGTAATATCACTACTTATTGTTTTAGAAAGTTTAAATGTATTTTTAAAAATGATATTAGAACTATATAAGTTATCCCATGTGACATTAGGTTGATTAGCATCCGTATAGTAATAATTAGCAGATAATTGTGCGTTCCAAAAATTGGACATATTGTATTGCATTGTACTTTCAATCCCATAAGAATTTCGACTGCCTAAATTTTCAAAACTAACATTTCGCACCCCGTTTTCATCAATATTATCCACCCATTGTATTACATCTTTTCTATGTCTATAAAAAACTGATAAAAAGGCTTTTAACTTATTTTGGTTGTATTGATAATTTAACTCAATATTATCTGAAAATTCAGGTTTCAAACCTGGGTTAGCGTTCCATTGAAAATATTGATTCCCAATTTGAAAAGGGTTAATATTCCTAAAATTAGGACGAGATATTCTTTTACTGTAACCGGAAGCAAAGGTATTGTGATCATTCAATACATATGATAGATGGATGGTTGGAAATAAGTTGGAGAAATCAAGGTTTAATTCCTGATTGGTAACTGAGTTTATACTTTTAGAATTAAAATATTCATAGCGAAGTCCTGTTTGCCAGTTCCACTTTCTATAGGTGAATTTTGTCTGAATATATAACCCAACTATGTATTCATCATATTCAAAAAAGTCATTGGTAGTACTAGATCCACTCAACTCTAATTCTCTTGAGCTGTTAAGAGCTCTATAGTTTCCAGACAAACCTCCTTCCACGCTAAAATCATTTAATGGCAACTGGTAATCAAGAGCAAACGCATGTAAATTATTGATATTTGTTTGTTCCTCTCTGGAAATAAATACACTTTCTTCGAAATCTTCGGCGGGTAAAATATTCTTATTATTGGTGAGATTGTAGTCGACTTCTAGGAAATGCCCTTCTTTAGCAAAATTTGCTCTGTAGTTTACATTATAATCGGTTGTTTTATGGGTATGTGAAGAATTTCGGGTATATACAAAATCAGGAGTATTAGTTACATTACTATAAAAGGTGTTGTTATAAAAACTATGAAAATCATGGGTATGATCTATTTGGAAAGATAATACCTGACTATCATTTAAAAAAAAATCTAACCCAGACGAAATCCTTGACACTCTTCCATTAAAATCATGTGGAGCATAAAAATCTCTGGTATTGCCATTGGTATATCTCTGATTGATCCATTGCTCACTATCCATATTTCTCTGGCCATCTGAGGCATTAAGCCTTATATTTATGTTCGACAAATTGTAATTAGTATCTAACCCATAGAGATATCGTTTAGTACCCACAGAAGAATTAAGGCTTAAATTAAACCCCTGGTCTATATTTTTTTTTAGAAGAATATTAATAATTCCTGATAAACCATTAGCATCGTTTCTAGCAGAAGGTGATGTGATGATCTCTATTCTATCTATATATGATGATGGTATTTGCTCTAGTAATTCTGCAGTGTTGAGAGGCGATGGTTTTCCGTTTACCAAAATCCGAACGTTTCCAGCTCCACGCAGTGAAATGGAACCTGTTCCCAAATCAGTTTGTATTTCAGGAAGTTGATCAAATGCTTCTAAAGCTGAAGTCCCAGATTGCTGTAAATCTGCGCCCAGATTGATAATTTTTCTATCTATTTTTAACTGTGTAGTTGTCTTTTCTGATGCTATGACCACTTCATCTAACACATCGTAAATCGGCTCTAAGTTAATTTGAACACTCTGGGGTTGTTCTATTGCAGTAATATCCAAACTAACTGTTTGATATCCGATAAAACTGATCTCTATATGAGTAGATTTTTTTCTTGATTCTAGTTCAAATTCTCCATCCTCATTGGTTGAAACACCATTTATCAACGTTTTATCATTGTATTCTGCTACGGTTGCAAATGGAATTACTTCGAACGTATTAGCATCCTTTACTACTCCTCGATATATGTTCTTTTTGCTTTGAGAAAAGCTCAAACTGTTAGAAACTATTATAAATACTATGAACAGAGTTAATCGCATTATATTAATTTTGCACCATTTACATAAAATGGTAATACGCCTCAAATGTGATCTTTTGTCTCTACAATTTTAATTTTAATCTGTTAACATACCGTATTCATCTGTTAACGTATACATTGGGAATAAAAAACGATTCGTAAAACCTCTTGATAAACCAATAAATAAAGCGAAGATGGATATCCACCTTCGCTCTTCCTGTTTTGCTATGGTTCTATTTTAAAGGTTTATATGAAAAAAGTCACTTGTTTTTTCAACAGCAAGGCTTACTTCCTTTTCTTGGTCATAAAAAGCAAATTGATGCATTGGAGATGCTAATTCTGTTTCTATCCAAACCAGTTCCTTGTTTTTGGAGGGGACAGTTTCATAATATTTCTTGGTGTACTCGGGTAATACACACCCATCAGAATGAATCATAAATAAAGGTTTATCCAGTTTTGAAGCCGAAGGAAAGGGGTCAAGAGTTAACCAATCTTCCCACGTTGCCACTGCAAATTGGTCTGCACTCCATTGGGGAATTGCTCCGCGTTCTGGGTTTAGATAATAATCAAACTCACCAAACATTGCAGCATCTGGATCGGTTGTAGAAATGGCTTTTATATACGTAAACTCTCCTGTTTCGGCATATTTCTTCTTGGCATCTTGTGCTGCTTTAATTTTCGCTTGCACTCCTTCTTCTCCTCCGTAAAAAAGTTTTACCGCCTCTGCATCGTGTAACCATGAAGCTGTGGTTGCTACAGCTTTAATATCCTTGTCTTCTGCAGCTGCCATCAAGGTATACATAGAACCGGCACAAACCCCAAATGCTCCTATTTTGGTATTGTCTACTTCTGGTAACATTTTTAGATATGCTACAGCATTATGAATATCTTCAATTTTCATTTCTGGATTCTCCCAAGATCTTGGTACACCTTCACTTTCGCCATAGTTTCTAAAATCGAAAGACAGCATAATAAAACCATTTTTAGCAAATTGTTTTGCATACAATCCCGCCATTTGTTCTTTTACCGTGGTCCAGCTACCAGAACACACTATTGTAGGATATGCATTACCTTCTTCAAAATTGGGAGGATAATATAGATTTCCTACTAGATTTAGACCTCCACTTTTAAATTGTATTGTTTTCATTTTTTGATACGTTTTTATAGTTTTTGTTTCTTGAATGTTTTGAGTTTTCGTAGTTTGCTTGCAGGACAAGACGACCATAATCATTGCCAGCAAAAAAGTGATTTGTGTTCTCATAGTATTATTGTATTTGGTCAATTAATCCAAACCCTTTTGCAGCTACAATGGGGTTAAAAATTTCGACATATTCAGTGATTTTTCCGTGATCATTAAATTTGAATGTTGAATAGTAGTTATTACTATAAACAGATTCACTATTTTTCAATTTGATGTTACCGGTATACTTTACAAATACCATTCTTGGGTCTTCCATGGCGTATATTTCTTCTATTGGAAAACTCATGCCATCGAAGTTGGGAAATACTGGAGTCCAGTATGCCCTTATTTCCTCCTGACCATTGGCTCCTTTTGGAAATAATCCAGAATCATATGGGTTAATGTGCTTTCCCTCATTTGCAAATAAATCTACAAGGGCATCTACATTTTCTTCTTCCAGAGCTCTGAAAAAAGCTTTCACCGTGACTTTGTTTTTTGTTGCGATTTCTATTTTCATGTTGTGATTTTGTTTTAAAGCACCGATCTCTAATTGTAATTGCCGTACTTGATCTGATTTTTTGCAAGAACCAAGCAATACAATTACTATAAGAAGTATTGAAAGTCTCATACTAATTTGTTTTACTACTATTTATGGCTTTCTCGATGAGTTTTGAGTTACCATCTTGGTATTTATAGTTGAATTTCATTTTTGTGATTTTCCAAGTATCTTTATTTCGTTCCAGATCAAAATCATAACTCCCGACCACTGTCCATACATTTCCATTTTCATCTTCTAGATAATGTGTTGCTGTGCCATAGCAAAAAGAATGAGCCTTGTCCTCATTTATCTCAGTAATAAAATTTCCAATTTGATGATGTGTATAGGTAAAACCGGGTAAAACCCCTTTCCAAGCTGTAGTAATTTCATTTGGAGTAACTTCGGTAGCAGGATTACCACTCATGGAGGAATAATCTAGAAGTACTTTTGGAGAAAATTGTGACTCTACCTTACTCCAGTTTCTGGTATCGGTATTTACAAAAAGTTTGGTAATTGTTTCCTGAATTTTGTTTACATCTTCCATTTTTATTGTTTGTTTTTGAGGATTTTGAACCCCGAAGCATAAAGCAAATAGCAAAATAAATGTAGTCTTCATAGTTCTTTGTTTTTTGATAGTACAAAGATGAAGACATCACTTTTTGGAAGAATTATAAAATCAAATCAAGAAGTATAAAAATCAAAGATTTCCTGTTTTTCTAAAGGTATTTGGTGTTTGATTGGTTAGTTTTTTGAAAAAACTACTGAAATTGTTTGGGGAATCAAAATATAGAGAATAAGCGATTTCTTTAACGCTCATTTGTGTTTGTAGTAATCTAGATTTCGCTAATCGCAATATATGTTCATTAATATGTTGTTTTGCTGTGTGCCCTGTAATACTTTTTACTGTAGCGTTTAAATGATTTGGATGCACAGCCAATAAATTGGCATAATAACCTGTAGAATGTGTTTTTTTGCTTCCTAATCTGTTATCGTAAAAGCTTGTCTCTATTTGAGTCTGAAATCTAGACAACAGGTTTATATCTGCTTTTCTAAATTCTTTTATAGCCTCTTCTTTTGCCACTTGTAAGTTAAAAAAACGTTTTACAAAATTTAGTAGTACCAATACCTGAGCTTCAATGATCTGAAGAGAATCTTCTTTAAGTAATTGTTGTTCTTCATAAATAGATTCATAAATCGATAATAACTTTGATACTTCATCAGGCTGCACTGTAAATGGAATAGATTTATCTATTTTTAAAAACGGAAAATCGGTCAATAACTCTTGTAAATGCTTAGATTTTGTGATAAACTCTTTAGAAAACATCAAGTAATACCCTTTCCAGTCGGCAACAATATCCCAGGAAATTATTTGAAATGGTGAGTTAAAAAAAACTGTTGCACCTTCAGGGAAATTGGTATGATGACCAGAAATAGCTTTTCCAGAACCCTCTACTTTTATGGCGATAGCATAGAATTCGTGCTTAAAAGGAGGCATTTTAGCAATTACCGTTGGCATATTCTCTTCAAAACTTCTAATGTCGAAATAGGATTGTTTCGGAGAAGGAATTTGTATCGCGCGACAATAAGAATCAATAGTTTTGAAATGCTGCATATATCAAAAATACTGTTCTTAGATAAACTGTAGAAATATCTTGAGAGTAGAATTACATTAATATTCCATTTACAGGTGCTATAGCAGGAGGTAAATCTGTTTCACCAAGCATTTCCATTAAATCTATTTCTATGATACGACATAAGGACAACATAGGAATATCGTTGGCCATTCCTTGAAAAGGGTTTTCTGAATAATCACCAATTACTTCCATCATTACGTAAACCCAACCAATTAATACGGTAATAGCAATAGCCAGTCCTGTTCCCCACTCTCCTATTTTAGATAACTCTGGTATCATACTGAATGGTAGCAATATGATAAAAATGGCAACAAAATACCAACTCATATTTGCATATTGACGAGGTAATGGAAACTTCTTAATTCTTTCATTTTTACCTTGAAGTGTGTAAAAGCTCTTTAGAATATTTACCATTTCCATATGCCTAAAGTCATCTATTAATCCTTTTTCTCTAAGTTCTTTTAAATCTCGAGACTGTTCATTAATAATTTGAGTAGCTGTATTGGTATAATTAACCAACCTATCATGTTCGTCTTTTGGTAAGTAGTTTTTCAATTCGGTTTTGGTAACTTCGTCATCTACCAAACCTATTCCGAATTTCTTTTGGTACTTTCTGGCGGTTCTTGCCGTAAAACCTCCCTGACTGATATGTTCCCATGGTGTAGCCACTAACAATTGGCTTCTATGTGCATACAACCATGCAACATGCCTATAGATAAGTCGTTTTTTTATTTTATTGATTTCCTTTTCATCTGGTTTTTCATCAACGAAGAAATCTGATATATAGTTATCTATCATAGTCCCCCAAGTACGACTGTCATTTACAATACCTCCCCATATTTTACGTGCTTCCCACATACGATCATACGCCTGATTGTTTTTAAAACCTACATAAAATGCTACTGCTGTACCTATAACAGAAACAGGTAACCAAGGAATACTAAATTCAATGATATTAAAATAATATAGAGCAGAGATAGCGCTCATAAATGCAGTTAACCATATAATATGATGAGCACTCCATGTTAATACTTTAAATAAACTTATTCCTTTATTTACAATCATTTGTCAAATTTTATTAGGATTATCGTGTCCTAAATATAAACTAATTTGAACTTCTGTATTGTGTTGGAGTTAATCCTGTTTTGGATTTAAATAACTTATTAAAACTCTGGGGGTACTCAAATCCAAAATCATAAGCAATTTCACTTATTGATTTTGATGTAGTCAACATTTTTGTTTTTGCCTGATCTATCAAAAAACTATTAATATGCTCCTTCGCACTAATTCCGGTTTCGTTTTTAAGTAAGTCACCTAAATAGTTTGCAGACATATTTAGCTTATTTGCACAATAACTTACCGTTAACACTCCAAGATCTTTATATTTTTCAGAATCAAAATACTCAGACATAATTTCTTGGAATTTCGTGACAAGATCTTTATTTAGGTTGGTTCTCGTAAAAAACTGACGATCATAATAACGTTTACAATATTTAAGAAGTAAATCTATATTGGTTATAATCAACTCCTGGCTGTGTTTATCGATATTTTGATTATACTCTTTTTCGATCTTTTTCACAAGATCTGTCAATGAGCTTTTTTCTTCATCAGATAAATGTAAAGCTTCATTAGTTTCATAGTTAAAAAAAGAATAGTCTTTAATTATTTTACCTAGTTCTGATTTATGAATTAAATCTGGGTGAAATAATAATGTCCAACCTGAAGATCCTTTGTATTCGGGACGATTTTCTATTTTAATAGTTTGATTAGGCTTCATAAACACCATGGTTCCCTCTTGAAAGTCATATGAATTCCGACCATAATTTAATGAACCCGAGATTCCCAATTTTAGACTAATCTGATAAAAACTAAAAACATAAGAATGATCTCCATAATCATAATTAGTCATCTTATCTGTAATTGGTAAAACAGACACTAACGGATGCTTTGGTTTAGGGAATTGTAAAAAATCATGCACCTGACTTATAGTTTCTATGTTTATGATGTTTTTCATTAATAACTAATTTAAAGATTCTACACGAGTTTTTAATGCATTATTCAATTTTGCATAAGCCTCTTCAACAGGTTTAGGGTTCCAAAAATTGACTCCAATCCCTTTATAATCTTCATGAATCACTACCATTGTTTGGTTTTCTAAAGGTACTAAGGAATATTTATGGTTATAGGTTAATACCATAGGAATCCCTCCTGCCTGATTTAATAATACATTAGGTTCTATTTTAATAACTGTGGCTGGTATTTCACTTTGGTTGTTTACATCTTGTGTAAATTGATATGTTACTTCATTACCTTCTCTTACCTCTCCTGCAATCAATTTCATAACAGGATTCCATTCTTTATAGCTATTTGTATCTATTAAAACCATCCAAACCTTTTCTGATGATGCATCAATCACAACTTCATGATGCACAGATTTTTTTCCTGTGAAATATAGAATGACTAGAATTACGATCAGAACTAGAATTACTATAATAATTTTAGAGTTAAACATATATTCATTTTTTGGTTATTAAAATTTTCTATATCCCTTTAACTACTTCCAGTAATTGTTTGCAGTAGCAATTGTATGAAAATTAAGTGCTATCAATTGAGAAGAAATAGTCATATCAACAACTTCTGAGGCATATTTTAATTTTGTTTTATTAAAAAGCTTCCCTCTAGATTGACTTGCTTCTAATCTCATTTGAGACAATTTAACCACAAGCTCAAAACCTTTTTGAGGGTTATTTATGATCTATGAAGGGAGCTATAAATGGTCATTTTTCATTTCTTTATCTTAATTAAGATATTTATCAAACCATTGGACAATTTTTTTAGGGTTTTTACCCAGCCATGCGTAAGCCGCGCCACGTTTTTTTTCTAAATCTATCATGAGTAGCTCTTTCTCGACAGTTAAATCTTCATAATATTGCTGTACCATTCCCATATTGGTCATAGGATCATTACTATTTTGTATCACCAATGTCGGTACCGAAATATCTTTTACATACGGTAAAAAGGAATCCCCATCTAGAGCTATATTACGCTTACTTTTGTTGTATTTATTTCCTGCATTTATTAGAAAATTTGGTAACCCCATAGCTTTTACAAAGTAATCATAAGTCAAGGGTTGTATTGAAATCATAGTTTTCAAGTTTGTAAATTGTTTCATGTCTTCCATACCAAATGCAAAAGTACTGGCTCCTTGTCCCATACAAATCGATAACAATCCTATGTTAGCGTTTTGATAATCATTATGACTAGACACAAATTGTAAAGCGGCTACAACATCTTTACGTTCCTCTAGTCCCCAGGTTACCCAACCATGCTGTTCGCTATTTCCATGATTACGCATATCATACATTAATATCGAATATCCGGCTTCAACCAAGTATTTGGCTTGATCCAAAAAATGAATATCGTCTGTCCACAATACGTTTTTCATCATTCCTTTACCTTCTTGTGTAAATCCACATCTGGAGCATTGTACACCAAAATGTGACTGAATAATAATTTTGTCGGTCCCACCTTTAATTAACCAACCTGATAACTTGACTCCATCAGAGGTTTCAAAGGTTACATTTTCATAACTTAAATTGTATTTATCTGGAGTTTCAAACACCGGAGACTTACCAGGTTTAACCATCATATCTGATATCATTTTACCGAACATAATTGCTGATTTTTAAATTTTACACAAATTTAATTATCAGATGTTGAGTTCAATAAACCATTTTACTTGATAAGTAAACCGTTTTACTTCTAGTAAATAAAAATGATCTAATTTGAATAAAATTGAAAACGAATTTTACCCCAAAATCTAAGATCTTATTTTTTCTAATTCATCTTTAGATTCAAAAGAGATGATAAATTTGGTTCCTTTACCCAACTCGCTTTCACAATGAATTTTACCTTTCATGGATTCGATAGCCTTATCATAACTAGAGACTGGATTAACTTTGGTGTAAATGTTGGGTACTATGAAGGAGTCATTGTATCTGGTCTACAAGCAGGTCAAGTGGTTCGTAACATATTAGGATTACCAAGCGGAACCAAAATTTTCAGTGGAGTGCAATTAATGCAATCCGTTTTTAAATCATATAAAAACAAACGCGTTGATACATTGAATCAACGCGTTTTTGTTTTAGAAAATCTTTATATAGTTTACCTTATTCAAAAGATGTCTCTCCGGTATTTGGATTATACACGTAGTTAAACGTATAATATCTAGCATCTTGAGAAGTATCTTGATCTTTATAATAGCTCAAAATCTCAACTTTAGCATAATTCCCATTTCTGGTTCTAAATACCAATACCTTACCAGGAATAGGAGAAATGATATTGGTCATAAAGTTATAGTTATACCATCCATTATCGCTTCCAGTAGGGATAGCAAAAGCAGTACTCCCATCTTGTGCAAACGTAAGACCTTCTGCAGAGGTCACACTGGCAAAGGTTCCTGTAGCTATTGCTGCTCCCGCTTCACCGTTACGAGAAGGTTCGTCTGCAGTTCCTGTAACCGCTCCTCCATTTATAGCAATTGTTGTTCCTCTAAACGCAATATCCCAGTCGGTATCGCTAGTAGTAACTTCTCCTGAAGCAAAATCAAATTTAGTAAATGGGCCACCAATATCCTGTCCTGTACCCTGTCCACCAGTTTGCGGAGCAGATAAATTCGCTACTTGCTCAGATTGAATGGGCTCTGGATTTAGTCCATTATCATCATCGTCACTACATGCGACAAATAAAAAGCTAAAAATTGTAAGTAATAAAATTCCTTTTTTCATTTTGATTGTGTTTAAATTAAAAATTGTAGTTAAGCCTTGAATACAACTGTATTCCGGGTAAAGTAGGTACTCCAGAGTCTGTATAATCAAACAGATTATTGGCTCCTATTTGTAGATTGAAGTTTTTGAATAATGTTTTGGTTGCTGCAATATTTGTGGTTACAAAACCATCTATAAAACTGGTATCATAATCATCAATAAGACCATTACCATTAGTATCGAATAATGCATATTTACTACGATAGATTAGTCTTAGGTTTATATTCGCATCGATAGCTGAGATTTCATAAAATATTTTAAAATTGGCATTATGTCTAGAGCGATTTACCAATCCGAAATATTCAGATTTTTCTACTGCTATGGTTTCATTGGTTTCTGGATCACGAGCAAATACCTCACCCCTTTTTACTTGATCTTCTTTGGTTTTATCAAAAGCATATAGTAATTGATAGCCGGCATTAATAGTAAAATGATTGTTGAGCTTATATCCAAAATTGGCTTCTAGACCTGTAGTATAGATTTCGTCGAAATTAAAATAGCTAAATACATTTTGACCATTAGTTTTTCTAGCTATAATTTGAGTGTCGATCAAGTTTTGAAAGTCATTCCTGAAAAAGTTTATTTCAGAATTCCAATTCTTCTTTTTGTATGTAAGCCCTATATTATATCCTATAGAACTTTCGGCCTCCAAAGGATCTTGCAAATCACTCTCGGGCACCACAATATCGAGTATTTGTCCTTGATCCTGTAGTTCTCGTAACTTATCTATAGCTACATTGTATCCAAGAACCGTATACCCCACAGCAGAATTAGTAAAATCAAAATACAACTGTCTAAAATCGGGAGCCTTAAATCCATAACCCACAGAAGCTTTTGCAGCAATATGATCTGTGATTTTGTACCTTATCGCCAGTTTCGGGCTTAATTGATTACTATATTCTGAATGATTATCAAAACGTGCTCCGGCAATGATATTAAGTTTTTCAAACAGGTCTACATCATATTGTATATATGCATATTGTGAAGTAAAGTCTACTTTCTCATCGAAAAACGTGCGATCTAACTCATCATACTGATATCCGAATCCTGAAGTTAGTTTACTATTATTTTCAAAAGTATAAGTTCCTCTGATCTCAGGCCTAAGTAAACGTTGATCAAAATTACTATCACTCAAGACATCATCAGATATGGGATCAACTAATTTTTCCGTAGCATTGTAGTTTGTATAGTAGAATTCATACTCAAGGGCTAATTTTGAGTTGAATGCATGATCAAATCTCAAATGGGCATTCCATTCCTCTTCTTTACTATCTCCTTCAAAACTAGTTTCATTTACTGTGAAACCAGCATCCTGATTTTGATTATAATATCTACCGGAAGCAAATACAGATAATTTATCTGAGAAATCGTTATATACCCTAGCATTGAATGTATAATTTTCAAAAGGGTTTACCGTCTGCCCTTCAACATCTGGATTAAGATCATACCCTTCACTAGAAAATCGATTTGCAAAAAGACCATATCCAAAATTGTTTATACGCTGCTTGAGATCCAAGTTGATATCCTGTTGAGTAAAGCTACCTATTCTGTAAGAAGCACTCCCCGATATGGTCTCAGTTTTTGGTTTTTCAGTTATAATATTAATCACACCTCCCAAAGCTTCAGAACCGTATAAACTACTTGACGGCCCTTTTACTACTTCAATCTGTTTTATATTTCCAACGGTGAGCCGACTAATGTCAAAGTTACCAGCGCTACGTCCGACCAAAGGGACACCATCAATTAAAACCAGTATATAATCGGAAGCTATTCCTTGAATTTGTACTCCCTCAAAACCACTTTCATCGGCAACAGTAATGATGCCCGTTTGTTCATTTAGAATTTCATCTAATCGAATGGTTCCTGACTTTATAATATTCTCTTTGCTAACCAGGGTAACTGGTAATGGTAGCGATGAAAGTTGACGCGCAGTACGGGTAGCTGTAAGTACTACCTCATCTATTTCTGTAACCTTTGTAGTATCAACAAATTTTTCTTGTGAAAATATTTTTGCAGCTACCAAAAAAAATAAAGTGTTAATTAACAATGTTTTGCGCATAATTATTATTTATAACCATTCTTAATAGAGCGCAAATATATTTCTTATTTTTATTTATTCTAAATAAAATTAATATTTTTGTAGAAAATTTAAACAAACAAAATCATCGAATGAAAACAATAACCTCTATTGCATTTGGACTTATACTTACATGCACTCTAAATGCACAAAACAAAAAAGACAGGGACATTAGTGCTATTAAAAGTATGTGTGGTTGTTTTGAAGTGACCTTTAACTTTGCAGAAACCTTTCAATACAGCAAAGACTCTCTTTATAAAGGTTCAAAATCTAAAACCGATAAAGGTCTTGAGTGGGCCGAGCTAGTAGTAGATGAAAAAGATAAGGTTTCTATTCAACACATTCTACAAGTTGGGAATCCCACAAAACCCCATATCGTTAAACATTGGAGGCAAGATTGGTTATATGAAAATACAGACTTCTACATGTTCAACAGTAATAACAAATGGGTATTTCAAAATCTACCAGATACTAGTGTAAAAGGACAATGGACCCAAAAGGTATATCAGGTTGATGATAGCCCCAGGTACGAAGGATCTTCAACATGGGTACACGTAGATGGTAAAAGTTTTTGGGAAAATACTACCCCTGCTCCTCTTCCAAGACGCGAAAAAACCACAAGAAGTGATTACAACCTTATGATACGTGGTAACAGACACGAAATTACCAATGCTGGCTGGGTACACGATCAGGACAATGAGAAAATTGTACGTGAAGCTGGAAAAGAAGATTTTCTATTGGCGAAAGAAAAAGGATATAACACCTACGTTAAAGTTGATGATAGTAGATGTAAAGCCGCAGCAGACTGGTGGAAAACGAATCAAGAAAAATGGGCTTTAGTTCGTGGTAAGTGGGATGAAATATTTGCTAGAAATGCTGATTTGTCTTTAGAAGCTAAAGTAGACAATAAAACACTATACAAACATTTGTTTTCTGAAGATTATACTCAAGAAAATGATATTGCTAAAGTAATCGAGTCATTTGTAAAGAAATAAAAAAATGAGAATATTATTTTGTACTTGGGTATTCTTACTTACCGCTATTGCTGTTGCTCAAAAAGAAAATATTTTTCTAGATCGCACATATTGGAAAGCAAATCCTAGCATCGAAGATATAGAACAAAAAATAAAAGAAGGTAATGACGTTTCTGAGCTTAACAGACATTACTTTGATGCTGTATCCTATGCTTTACTTGAAAAAGTGGATAATACAACTATTAAGCACTTGCTTACCAAAAAAGGAAATGGTGTAAATAAATTAACTCATGATGGAAGAACCTACATCTTTTGGGCTGCTTATCGTGACAATTTAGAAATGATGCAATTTTTGGTTGATAAAGGTGCTAAAACTGATATTATTGATAGTCATGGGTATACTGTAACCGGTTTTGCTGCTGCAACAGGTCAACAGAACACTAAACTTTATGATTTTTGCATTGCACACGGAGCAAAGATTAAAGAAGAAAAAAATCACGATGGAGCTAATGCGTTATTATTGGTTGCTCCGTTTATTGAAGATTATTCTCTTATAGAGTACTTTGTTGCTAAAGGATTGGATTTAGAAAGTAAAGATGATGCAGGTAATGGGATCTTTAATTATGCCTCAAAAAAGGGAAATATAGAACTAATGAATTACCTCATCAAAAAAGGAGTTTCATACAAAAGTTTGAACCAAGAAGGTGGAAATGCAATGATTTTCGCCAGCCAGGCTACCCGAGGGCATGCCAACCCCCTAGAAACCTTTACTTTCCTTGAAAAACTGGGTATAGCTCCTAATGTTGTCACTAAAAACGGACTAACTCCCTTACATATTTTAGCTTCAAAAAGTAAAGATTCTGATGTCTTAACATACTTTATCAAAAAAGGAATTGACATTAATCAAAAAGATGATAAAGGTAAAACAGCATTAACTAATGCAGTGGAGAGGAATTCTTTTGATATTGTCCGATTTTTAGTCGAAAATGGCGCAAATGTACTTATAAATGATAAAAAGTGTAATCACTTAACTCATTATTTGATCAACTCTTACAGCAGCAAAAATTCTAAGGAATTTAATAATAAACTAAACTACTTAACCGAAAAAGGGCTGAATATTACTCAACCTCAAGGTAATGGAAATACTTTATTTCATCTAGCTCTTGACAAAAAGGATCTGGGTTTATTGAAAAAAGTTCATGAGTTAGGAATCGATGTAAACGCCAAAAATAAAGAAGGAATTACTGCGCTTCATAAAGCAGCGATGACTTCAAAAGATGAAAAGATTCTAAAATATCTTATCTCGATTGGAGCAGATAAAACCTTAAAGACAGATTTTGATGAGTCTGCTTTAGATTTAGCTCTCGAAAATGAATTATTAAAAGAAAACAATACTGCATTAAATTTTTTAAAATAATATGAAGAAAAAGCTTCTTTTGGGTCTCTTACCTATTTTAACTTTGGTGATTTTTTCATTCTTAAGTTTTACCACAACTACCGAGAGTACGAAGTATAAGTGTTTAATACAAATGACCAACTATACTGGAGAAGGCGCTTATGTAATTATTTCTCTACTCGATGCAGAGGGAAACTATGAAAAAACCCTATATGTGCAGGGAGAAGATGAAGAATGGTATCATGATATTCCAGAATGGTGGAGTTTTTATGGGAAAAGACGTCCAGATATTGATGCTATCACCGGAGCTACGATTAGTGGTGGTGAAAGAGCAATAAGCGTTATCGAAATTGAAAATGACAAAGTTGACACAGGGTATAAAATTCGATTTGAAACTGCTGTCGAAGATCAGGAATATTATAAGGATGATCTAGAATTTGAGTTAACATCTCAAACTATCAAAAATAAAGTTGAAGGAAAAGGATTCATACGCTATGTTCGTATGCTCCCACAGTAATTATTAGAGTAAATGACCATTTCAATTTGGAGATATAGCCATCTAGCCTTGGCTATATCTTCTTCTCTTTTTCTTTGTATTGCTGCTATTACTGGAATAATTTTAGCATTTGAACCTATTTCGGAGGCTATTTATTCCCATGCATCAAAAGACAATACACATTTATCCCTTGCTGAAACCATAGATACCTTAACAGACCGTTACGTCGAAGTAATAGATTTTGAAATAGATCCTAATGGCGCATTACTAGGTTCTGTAATTACCAAAGCAGGTGATAGCGAAACCATTTATATTGATCCTATTACAGGTGAAAAATTAGGTGTTCCGAGAGAAAAAGCAGCTATTTTTAAATTTGCTACTAACCTACACCGTTCTTTATTCTTGAAGAGTACAGGAAGGTTTTTTGTTGGATTTATCTCTTTTCTATTAATCATCATAGCAATTACAGGAATCGTTCTAATAGCTAAAAGACAAGGTGGCATCAAACGCTTTTTTGCTAAAATTGAAAAAGAATATTTTACCCAATATTATCATGTCATTTTGGGACGGTTATTTTTGATCCCAATTCTAATTGTAGCGGTTACGGGAGTTTATCTTTCGTTAGAAAGGTTTTCACTGTTACCGAAGGTGAAAATTTCACATCAATTTGATGACAAAAGCTTTGAATCTGACCCCAAAATAGATTTTGCAAATTTTGAGGTATTTAAGGCAATACAACTAAAAGATGTTAGATCTGTTGAGTTTCCCTTTTCTGATGATGTCGAAGATTATTTTCTTTTAAAATTATCTGATAAGGAACTTATTATAAATCAATTTAACGGAGCTGTAATTAGTGAACAGCAATATCCGTTTATTGCTTTCGCTTCTATGTGGAGTTCTACCCTTCATACAGGCAAAGGAAGTATATTCTGGTCATTGGTTTTGCTTATTAGCAGTTGTTCGATAGTATTCTTTATGTATTCCGGTTTTACAATAACCCTCAAGAGACGTAAAAGTCTGAGCAGTAAAACCTCTTATTATGACAAAGATGAAGCCGAATTTATTGTCCTAGTGGGCTCAGAATCTGGAAGCACATTCAAATTTGCCAACCTTTTTGCCAATGCCTTGTCGTCTATAGGAAAAAAAGTATTTGTTTCAGAATTAAACATGTATGAACAATACTCAAAAGCACAACATCTCATTATATTCTCTGCTACGTATGGAGTTGGAGAACCCCCTACGAATGCCAAAAAATTTGAAAGCTTATTCTCAAAGAGTGCACCCACAAACCCATTACAATATGCCATAGTAGGTTTTGGTTCACTAGCGTATCCTGATTTTTGCCAATATGCTTTAGATATCGATAGACTGCTTGAAACAAATTCTAAATTAGAAAGGCTTCTTGAACCATATAAAATTAATAACCAATCATTCACGGCATTCAAAGATTGGATATCACTTTGGAGTAAAAAAACAGGGATTGATCTCAAAATTAAAACTCCAATAGTTAGCAAAAAACCAAAGGAACATCCATTCACCGTTGTAAACAGATCAGCTATAAACATCGATGATACTTTTCTTTTACAACTGAGACCCAAACGTACAGCTAATTTTGAATCGGGTGATTTGTTATCGTTTTATCCAAAAGAAGATAAGGTCGAACGATTATATTCTATAGCCAAAATCGACGGAGATATTTTGTTGGCGATCAAGAAGCATGAATTTGGGATATGCTCAAATTATTTTAGCACATTAGAAATTGGAGATGTTATTGACGCTTCAATACAACCGAATTCAGATTTTCATTTCCCATCTTCAGAAAAAGAGGTTATCTTAATTTCTAACGGAACCGGTATAGGCCCATTTCTTGGTATGATGTTAACAGATAAGAATATTGCAAAAACCCATTTATTTTGGGGAGGTCGCACCAAAACTTCATTAGAATTATATGATTCTATACTAACCAAGGGTATTTTGGACCAAAAAATTCTCAGCCTCCATCTTGCCTACTCACAAGAAGGAGAAGAAAAGACCTATGTACAAGATCTGGTAAAAAAAGAAGTTGAACTTATCTCCAGAGTGTTAGTTAATCAAGGTACCATTATGATTTGTGGTTCCATAGCAATGCAAAAGGATGTTATTGCCGTTCTCGAAACGCTGTCTGAAACTAAATTGAGTGTACCTCTTTCTAATTTTCAACAGAATAACCAGATAAAAATGGATTGCTATTAATTTTATCGTTTGAGTATACTATCAACATTCTGTCGATAGGTTTGCCCAACAGGTAAGATATGTTCTCCTATCACTACTTTATTTTCCTTAATCTGTTCAATTTTGGGAATCATCACGATATAAGACTTATGAATTTGAATACAATTCGTTTCAGATAAGAGTGAAAGGTAAACTGATAATTTTTCTAAAGTGATAATTACTTGATCGTGGGTAAACACCTTAGTATAATTCCCCATGGCCTGAATAAACAAAATATCGTGTATCGAAACCTGATGATAGGTCTTACCATCTTTCAAAAAGATAGTTTTATTTTTTTTTGTTAGGCTTTCGTAGATTGGCTGCTCTTTTTTGGTAGCCTTATAAATAGCCTTTAAAAACCGATTAAGACCAAATGGTTTTAAAAGATAATCTACTATATCTAGTTCATACCCTTCGATAGCATATTCCTTGTAGGCAGTGGTCACAATTATTTTAGCAGGATGAATTAAACCCCTTAAAAACTCAAAGCCATTTACTTTGGGCATGTGAATATCTAAAAAAATAAGATCTACTGTATTCTCGTTCAAGTATTCAATGGCTTCAAAAACATTATAACAATTTTTCTTGAGGGTTAAATTCTCAAGATTTTCGGCATATTCTTCTATAATATCGTGTGCCAAAGGTTCATCATCTATAATTATATAGGTTGTCATAATACAAGTTCTAATACAGCCTTAAAGATAGTATCATCGCTATGTATGGTAAAACTATGTTTATTAGGATATTGTAGTTGTAAACGCTTTTGTAAGTTCCTTAAACCAAGACCTTCATTAGTATTTGAATGATCTTTCTCAAAATTATTCTCTACTGAGAACAACAATTTGTCTGTAGTAGTTTTTAATATCAATGTTATAAACGCATCTTCGATTAACTTTTCAGCACCATGCTTAAAAGCATTCTCAACCAGTATAATGAGCAGCAAAGGAGAAATAGATACATTTTCATCATGAATATCTTTTTGAAAATTAATATTCACACTTGAGAAACGACGCATTTCTTGCAAAGAGATAAAATTATCTATATATGATACTTCCTCCTTAAGCGGTACTGTTTCTCTATCGGTACCATAAATAGAATATCTCATCAAATCGGATAATTTGAGAACAAATTCCCTGGCAGCGTCAGAATCTTTTTTAATTAGCGCATAGAGGTTATTTAATGTATTGAAAAAGAAATGAGGACTTACTTGTTTCTTTAGATTACTGAGTTCTGCAATAGCTTTTTCATTTTTTAATTGTTGATATTCTTTCCACCGTTTAAATCCCCGTTCTAAAGTAAAAAAAGCCAATATCCCGACAAACAATATCCTGAAAAGAGAAAAATACAACTCCAGTAAGGAAGATTCTCGATACTCAAGTTTTTCTTTTATGATGAGCATACCAATAACAGAAACAACGAGTAAAACGAAACCCACTAGTATCGATATATGCTTTCGAGTAAGTATTATCATATTCTAAAAATAGAAAAATTATCGTTTTTCATAATTCAATATTGATGTTCATTATCTAATAAAGGGTAAACACCCGAATATTAAGGATAAGTCTTAGTTATCATGAATACAAATCAGCTCAAATAGTAATGTAAGAGGTTTGACATACAAAATTCGCATATCATAAATTACAACATAAGTTTGACTTCAACAACTACAATATTTATGAGAAATACGATACTTTTTTTAATACTCTCTTTGGGGTTTGTTTCCTGTACACATATTCAAAAAGAATCAACATTTGAAATTAAGCCTATCCCTAATAAACGATTGGACATGCAGCAACAAATCGTTGCGCAACTATCTGGACAAACCCCTATAGGAGATACTACCCATCTTACTAGTAGATGGACTCCTGAACAACGCGCAATTACCCGGTTCTATTTACAGGAAATCATAGAACAGTTAGGATTGAAAGCTATAGAACACAAATATCGTTTTGCCAATTCAAATTTTGGGGTCGATTTGCTTATCGAACCCTATACTGGTGCTAATCTATATACTATTCTTCCTGCTACGACACCCACCAATCAATACATTATACTTGGTGCCCATTATGATACTGGTAGAAGAAATGCTCCCGGCGCAATTGATAACGCTACCGGCATAGCACTCATTTATGCTGTGGTGAAAGCAATGCAAAAACTGCCAGAACGAAATCAGAACATAATTATGGTATTTTTCGATCAGGAGGAAGAAGAAAATATAGGTAGTAGAGCTTTCATTAAACATCTTCAAAAAACGGATTGGAAAATATCATCGGTACATTGTTTTGATATGGTGGGCTGGGATGGCAATCACGATAATGCCATTGAAATATATACACCTTCAGATCAATTGGAAAAACTATATCTGGATATAGGTACCCAACTAAATAAGAAAATATTCAACTTAAAAATAAACCCCGTTGGATATACCAATAGCTCAACAGACTTCGATGAATTCGTAAGAGCAGGATATAATGTTATTGGTGCAGGAGAATGTTACTATCATAAAGATAGCAGTCCATATAAAGACACCTATAAAGATACGTTTGAGACGGTAGACTTTAGGTATCTATTGTCCGTTACCAATTTCATCGAAAAAATTTTGAAAAAACTGATAACAACACCGTAGCATGAAACAACAATTACATTTCATAAAAACAAATAAATACCTATATATAGCTCTTACCGCTACCCTACTCTTCTTTTTCAGGAAAGGTATTCAATATGCACTGTTAGACAGTTACATACCATTGCTTGTGATCATTGCACTAGCACTATTTATATGGGTAAGTATATATTTGCTCAAAGGAATTAGACTAGCCATCAAAATATGGAGTGTTTTTCTAATACTATGGGCATTAATAAAACTGTTGCTATTTGTAGCTATGTCATTTTTAGATGAGTTATCAAACAGCCATATTTATCACCAATTTGGAATAGTAGGGTTACTATCTAGTATTTTGATTTTATGTTTCGGGATATATATATTCAGGAAATCGAGAAAACTATCACCTCCCAATTTTTCTGACTAATTGGGAGATGATAATCACAATCTATATTATAAATATTGATTTATACTTATTTTTCGACTCTGGTTATTAGTTTCTTTAACCATTAACAGCATTTGATTCAACATTGTCCTATTCAAAAACTTACCATTGGTAATCACTGCATTAATAGTTTTTGTATTATCAATATTTTCCAAAGGATTCTCCCCTAACAGTACCAAATCTGCATCATAACCATTCTCTACTTTTCCAGTGGTACTTTGCATCCAATTTGCAGGTGCAATTGTTGCAGCATAAAGAATTTCAGCATTAGACATACCACATTTTTCTAATGACTTTAATTCATTATGCAAAGAAAAACCTGGGACAGCACCGGTAACATTGGCGTCTGTTCCTGCAGTTACAGTAACGCCATTTTTAATTAAAGCATTGGTCATAATATAATAGGCGTCTACATAAGTCTTCCAAAATAGCTTGGTTCTACTAGCTAGTTTTGGGTTAGCTTTGATAGCTATATTCTCATAACTATTGTTTCCAGGTAACCAGCCTTTGGATAACTTTGATCCTTCAATAAGACCAGGGTTTTGATATTCTAGTTCAATAGACTTAAGAAAATTTTCTAAATTAAAATTTTGTTCAGGAATACTTTCAACAATAGAGATTGTAGAAGAAATTACAATATTATTTTCCTTCAGTTTTACAGCAATAGCATCTGCATTTTCTTTTAGGTATTTTAAATACTCTTTTGTGTTTTTATACCAAACACCATCAAAGGTATGCATCGTGTTTTTAGTGATTTCTTCCACATGAGACAATTGGGATTGACCAGATGAATAAAACCCATCCAACCCTACTTCAAAACTTAAGTGCCCAACTGTTGGGATATCTTGTTTTTGGGCCTCATCATTTATAGCATGATAAATTTCTTCATTTAGTGTCCCATTTAGCTTAATAGCATCAAAACCTTGCTTTTTGAATTTTCTTACTGCAGTTCTAGCTGTTTTTTCCGAAGTGTAATTCAAAGGTTGGTCAAAGAAAAGCCCCTTTATTTTTCTAATAAAACCTTTTTGACTCCCTACCTTTCTGCTAGCGACATATATTTTAGGGCTAAGCATCCCTTTTTTGGCTTCTTCACGCCAATCTAAATGTCTTTGACTCCCAGTCATCTCGCATACGTATGTTATGCCATTTGCCAGATACAATAACAGATCATTCTTACTGTCTTTTAGGTGTACATGGGAGTCTACAAGACCAGGAATAAGATATTGTCCTGTACCATCTATCTGGGTATATTCATTGGTGATAGGAACCTCCTTACCCACTGCTACAATTTTTCCGACATTAATAAGAACGGTAAGGCTATCTTTCATTTTACTGCAGTCTGTAGACAATACATTTACATTAGTAATCGCCAATGCAGTGGGAAAATCAGTTTTGAATTTAGTAATATCTACAAGATCTGTTTTACCACCACTATGTTGTTTGATTTGAGATTTTACTCCGATACAGGAACCTATGCTTATTGTAATTAATACCATTACTAGTCCTAATACCCATTTTTTGATTGATTTACGTTTCATACGCTTATTATAGATTGATTATTAAAGCTTACAAAACAATCACATTACCATCAACTCAAAGTCTCACTGCTTCTAAAGAGACAAAAAACAGGTATTATCTATGGTTTTTGATATATTCTGAAGGAGAAAGACCTGTTTCTTTTTTAAATAATCTGTAAAAACTAGCCTTTGATTTAAAACCGCATTCATAGGCTATACCTTCTATGGTATAGTCATCATACAAAGGAGAAGCCGCTAATGTTTTAAATTCTTGTATTCGATAGAGATTTACAAAATTGTAAAAGGAGTTTTCGATATGTTGATTAAGCAACATAGATAATTTCTTGTCGGTAGTACCTATTGCGCTTGCTAGTTTATTAAGGGTGAGCTCCTCATCGAGATACGGTTTTTCATGTTGCATACAATGCACCAAAAGTTTCTCAAGTTCTTCAAAGGCTTCTAATTGTGTGATGTTGATTTCTTTTTTCTGTGTACTCTCATCTCCTTTATCTATCAACAAAAAGTATGGAACTAAAACTTTAGATTGATTAATCCCAAAATAGGCTGCATACATTAAAGAAATCACCACTCCTACCATTACTATATTTTGTGATCTCCATAAAAATGGTCCAAAGTATAATTGGTATAGCCCGAAGGCAATATCTAACAAAATAACCAGAGTTGGTGCTACCAATAAATATCTTACCCAAATGAAATTGTTATACTCAATATGGGAATAATTACATTTTAAAAGGATTTTAAACTTAAAGAACAACTGAAAACTTTTTACTAAAAACAAGAGGAAAGTGATATCCAATAGTATTCGTATAACAAAATTTCTATTTTTCAGAAAATCTACATAACCAGGAAATAGCTGTTCTGTAAAATTCTCAAATAAATAAGGAATAGAAACTCCTAAAAAAAACATTAGAAAAGGTAAAAAATATAGTTTAGCATTTGTTATTACTCTTTTGTCATCGAAGAATAATGATTGTACATACATCATCATCAATGGCCCTAGCAATAACTTAGAACCATGTGCAGGAAAAAAGCTAAGATATCGTACAAATTTTAACTTATGAATAAAAGCATATGAGTCTAAAAGAACAAAAACCAATACAGCGAAAAATCCCATTAAAACAAACTTGGATAACCTGCCAACATTGGATTTATAGATAATATAAATATAGGTACATGAAACAAGTATTCCTGTGATAAAAAGAAAATCGTACAGTAGCTTCACTTCTAACTTTTAGCTTCAAATATAAACTGTAAATATTAGATATACTATGATAATTCTTTATCAAAGCCCTGCTACCTCCCAATATTGCAGCAGGGCACCACGAAAAACCCTCATTATACCCCATTAAATATGAAGGTTAATCTAATGACAAAACAAAGATGAAATTTTACTACGCAATCTTTTTACGTAGACAAAAACATCATTTATAAAAAATACGATGTCTGTCATTTTTACTTTGTACACCTCTGGTTTCTGGAGGATACAATGCCTTACTCATGGCACATATATATCTACCGCCCCATCGTAGTAAAGCTTTACTAATAGATAGTTTTCCACTACTTCTTTTCGTTTTTTTAATGGTAAAGTTAGTTTCCATAAGAATTAGATGAATTGATTAAACATTGTTTTAAAAAATTATAGGAATAGTAAGATTCGAACTCATATCTTTGGGATCGTACTCCAATATGCTTCCGATGGAACTATATTCCTTTTTGAGTGTACTCCATAAGGGAATCGAACCCTTGTCTTCCGGTAGAAAGCCGGATGCACTAAACCACTATGCTAATGGAGCAATTTGTCTGGAGAACAGGACTCGAACCTATAACCTCCCGCGTCCAAGGCGGGTAAACTACCATTGTTATACCCCCAGATAAGCATTGCAGTACCGACGGGATTCGAACCCGCAACATTCCGAGAGACAGTCGGGTGCACTAGCCATTGTGCTACGGTACTATTATATTGAAATGGCATCTTTTTATTATCTTGGGAGTTAAAGGACTCGAACCTACAAGCTCCGAAGAGACCGAATTTACAGTCCGGCGAGCCAACCAATTGCTCAATACTTCCATTATTATCGAGACATGGATGAGATTGCTACGCTTTCTCATCAAGTCACAAAGTGGATTTTCATAGTACTCAAACAAGTTTGACACTATTTTAATCATTGAGACAAGGATGAGATTCGAACTCATAAATAACAGATTTGCAGTCTGTAGCCTTAACCTTTCAGCCACATTGTCTTTGCGATACTGGTAGGACTCGAACCTACACTTTGAGAGTTAACAGCTCCCAGCTCTACCATTAAGCTACAGTATCTTATTGCGGAGAGCAAAGGAATCGAACCTTCATCACGTACTAGACGTGAACTCGCTTAGCAGGCGAGCGTAACAAACCGGTATTTACCTACTCTCCAAAGCGGAAGGATTGGGAATCGAACCCACACGAGTCATTATCTCCTAACAGTTTTAACTCCTGTTTTCTACTACCTTTTGGTGTCGTTGAATCGCAAGCTTATTTCAAGACTGCGGTCACCACCTATTGGCTTGCCCTTCCATGATGTTGACGTAGTAGGGTTTGAACCTACATCACCTCGGTTAAAAGCCGAGTGCTTTATCCAATTAAGCTACACGTCAATGTGTTTGGTTTCCAAAATGTCAATGAACTATATGCATAAAAAAAGACGCCTTGTTCGGGCGTCTTCTATATATTGTGATGCTTATATGAGCTATACTTTAATCATCATTTTTTCTATAAAATAGACACCAACTATGTTCACATCAGAACAGTATTCTTCTTGTTTGTTGAAGAGACGGTTTACATTATGTTGCGAACTATTCGGTATCATTGTTATACTTTTTAAATTATTCTTTTTTAAAGCAATCTAGATTATACTTCTTGTTTCGATTGCGATGCAAAGATTAAAACTTTTTCTTAATCTTCAAACATTTTTTTAATTTATTTTACTGATTATCAATTAGTTATGCTTGTTTTTGAATATAGGTATCCCTGTCCGTTTTTCAACGGATTATGGATATTATCGCAATAGTCTGTCTCCCTGATGCTTACTTTCCAAATACTAATTTTTATGTATTAATTAACTTCTATACATTTTGCTAAAAAAAATTCATAAAAAAAGCGTCCAATTTCTCGGACGCTTATCATTATATCTAGTTTTTATCTTAATTCACTTCAAAAAATGTCTAAAAATAACTACACAACGCCCTGTTTCGTATGGATAATTCATTAATCCAACGATAATCACACTGAGTAAACAGTGATTTTGGTGCTATATGTATGTTATTTTTTGTCATTCGTTTTACAAATATAGTGTATTATGTCAATCTATCTTATTTTTAATTGTATTTTTAGTAGTATTAAAACCTAATACATGGAACGACCAAATTTAACCGAAATAAGAAAACTATCTGGTGGTGATCCCGTATTCGAAGAGAAAATTTTTAGTGTTATAAAAAAAGAGTTCCCTGTAGAAAAGGAAAATTACTTTGTAAACTTAGCATCTGGAAATAATACAAAAGCTGCCGAAGACGTGCATAAACTCAAACATAAAATTGGTTTTTTAGGTCTTGAACAGGGTTATGTAGTAGCTACCGATTATGAAAACAACTTAAAAGAAAATAATCATGAACTCAAAGACAAATTTGAGAACATATTAACGGCTATTACCGAATATCTGCAAACCATCTAATAAAAATTGTTCCTTAAGCTGTGACTACTGTGGGATTAGTCCTAAAATTATAATAATAGGCTATTTGCCCTAGTTGCCCTACTATCTTCACAGAATCTTTCATAGATAGCTTAGAACCATCTGCGTGAATCCAACGCTTCAAAGGTTGCTCACAGATATAAGAAATTGCTTTTTCTTTACCATAGTACTTTCTCATCTTCATAAAAATCTCTACGTCAAAAAGCCATTTGGTAATAAATTTATCTTTGAACATTTCGTTGGCAATTTCACGATCCATAATTTTGGCACCACATTGAGTATCATTAAAAGACATTCCTAGAATATTACGAATAATTAAGTTGATAGTTTTACTAATAATTTTACGCGCAGATTCTTTGGTAATATTTGCTCCCATCCTACTCATTCGAGAACCGCTTACAATTTTAAAATCTGAAGTTTCTATCGTTTTTACCAGGTCATCAAAATCCTGAAAATCTGTAGAAAGATCGGCATCCAAGTATCCTATATAATCCAATTGGGTATCTCGAGAAAGATGTAAAACGCCCTGTCTTACCGCTTCTCCTTTACCTCCATTTTTTTCACAATTATAAACACTAATATGATCTTCTCTTCCTTCGGCTAACTTCTTTAAAACTTCCAAAGTATTATCGGTACTTCCATCATTTACAAAACACAAATGGTACCCCAGATTACTGTGTACAAAATCGGTGAATTCTTTACTCAATAAACGAGTTTCTTCATTATAGCAAGGAATCACAACACCCACACAACGTCTTTGCAGCATTTTACCTTTACTACTTGTTGTATCTTGTTTTTTCTGAAGTTTAATCCCGAGTATTCTTGAAATTCTGGCCGACATTTCATTGAGAGACAAGGGTTTTTTCATGTAATCATCGATTCCTAAATCGAAACCATCTATAATCGTATCTTCGTTTGTATTTCCCGAAAGCACAAGAATTTTCACATCTGATTTTTTCTCATGTCTAATGTTTTGTATTACCTCCAAACCGGACATACCGTTCATATTAATATCGACAATAACCATGTCTGGCTGAAAAGTATCAAAAAGCTTAAGGCCTTTGTGACCATCATCGGCACATTGAATCGTGAAGCCTAAATCGGTTAGGTGTTTTTCTAAGGAAAGTAAAATAAGTTGTTGATCGTCAATAGCTAAAATCTTTTTCATAGGGCGTAGGTTTAAATTCTAATTATGGGGTAATTTATTTTGACGACCTGTTTGAAAAAAATGAATGAATTTTACACAAGTAATATTCATTACCTCCTAAAAATAAGAAAAATTTTGAATAATAATAGAATTTATACAGAATCCTTATGGTTTTACTGCATCTCCAGAAGCAAAAAAGTGTCCTTTTAAAAATTAAACCTAAAAAAAGTAAGGCAACGAATTTAGCAGACTGCCATCAGTTCTCCGTAACATGGATCGCCTTCAATCATTTTAATAAGTTTCTTTTTGGCCATAAACTTTTTCTTACGAGTATATCCTTCTGTGCAACCAATAATTAAAGAGATTTCTTTCATAGATTTTCCTTCGAAGAAAAGGTGTAGAATTTTTCTATGATCTGCACTTAGATTCTGAAAGTGTTTTCGATACAAATGTTCTTTTTCTTTATGTTCGGTTTCTCCAACAGAAATATCGTACGATGTCTTTTCATAAACTTCAAACTCTTCCCCTATGATAAGCCGTTTATTTTTACGTAGTCTATTTCGCCAAATGTTTTTACAAATTCCGTAGAAATATGTTGTTATAGGTACACTTATTTCTAAAACCCCAGATCTTAATTTCTGATACAATACTACCATTGCATCCTGAAAAACGTCTTCTACATCTTGTTCATTTCCATAATTTCTAAGTATGTACCCTTGAATATATCGTATATTCTCACGGTAAAATTGATTTAAAACCTTGTCATCCCCATTAATGATTCCGGTGATAATTCTTTGATCATTACTTTTCATTAGTGCTAGTTAGTTTGTGTTGCGTTTAGACCCATTACATATAAGCAATTCCCCTATTTTGCTAATGCAATACAAACTTATATCGATGAAAGTAAATGTCAATACAGATTTCTGTATTCTGATGCTTTTTTATGAAAAAAATGCGCTCTGCAAGATATTATTTTAGTAAAATATTGATAATGGTAAAACAGATTAAGGTTAAAGTAACCCCAAATCTTTTACTATGGCAATTAAATGAGTAGTGTTTTTTGCTTGAAAACTATCAAAGAGTCGACTTACCCTTTTATCTATAGAACTTTCCCCATTGGGAGTAATATTGAGCTGTATCAGTTTAAGTCGTATTTCTTTTTTGGTGTATCCTTTGGCCAATTCTTCAAGCAACATCATATCGAGATCATCAAGATGTACCATACCGCCCGACTCTGATTGTTGAGTTAACACAGGAGGAAACACTATTTGATCCTGAAAAACTCCATGTAAACAAGCCAACAGTTCTTTGATTGCATTTTGCCCTTTACACACATAACCATTTATGCTTAATTTTTCAAATAACATGTTGATTTTATCTGGCCTATCTTCTTGTGAGTAAACTATTACTTTAATATTAGACTGAATACTTTTAACATCTTTAATAAGATCGATACCTGAAGTTCTTACTTGAATTTTATGGTCTTCTTTGAAGGAAAGATCGGTGATGAGTAGTTGAAACGGATTATTATCCTGATATGCTTTTCTAAATTTTAGATATGCATCGTCACAGTATTTAGATTCATGTAGGTCCTGAATACCTAACTCCTCATTCAATACTTTTATAATTCCTTGATTGGCAATCTCATAATCTTCTGCCACCAGTACTTTAGTAAACATTCTCAAAAAAACTTTTAATTCGGAATTCGAATATTGGCCTTAAAGCCTTTTTCCTTTTGGGAGTCAAAGATAAGAGTTCCTCCAATAGCTTGAATACGCTTTTCTGTATTTCGCAGTCCATTTTTTGAATGCAACTGGTCTTTAGCCATGCCAACACCGTTATCTGAATATGAAATATCTAAGGAATCATTACCATTTACAAACTTGAGTACCACCAAACTAGCACTACTATGTTTTTGCATATTGGTCATCAATTCCTGTAGTACTCTATAGACTGTAATTTTTACTGGTGTCTCAAAGGTAGTCCAATCGATAGTATCTAAACCTCTAGCCATTAACTGAATCCCATTATTGGTGTAATTCTGAAGCATATTACTGAGTTCTTCTGGATATTCTTCATCGGTTTCGAACTCATTATTCTCCCTCGAGATATCTCTGGCTTTGGCATAGGCAGTATTGAGTTTACTAAGAATCTTAGGGTCTTCTGGATTATTTTGATACTGTAGCATCACCTGAAAAATATCATTCCCCAGATCATCATGCAAGCGTTTTGAAATACGTGTTTCGGTTTCATAACTTGCCTGAAACTGCACCATCTGGTTTTGTTGTGCCAAATATTTGGTACGTTGCCTAAAGAAAAATACGGCAAAGGCTATGGCTGTTAACAATAGCATCATACCTAGTAAATATATCGTATTCTGGTTACGAACTTTGATAATTTGTTGTTCTTTTTCTTCGGTTTCTTTTAGTAGGTTTTCATTTTCAAATCGTGTAGGCGCATAAATCTCTCTGGTCTTTTTTCTAAGCTCCATAAGTTTAAGACTCGTCTCTTTAAACTGTTGGTGATCTTCCAGAGAATCCGGCTTTAACTCAGTAATTAGGGTTAGCACTTCTAATAAGGCTTCATAATCGCCAAAGTCTTTAATGTTAAGATACGCCTGATCTGCATGATATCTTGCTTTTTCTAAGTCTTTGTCTTTATAATATTTAGTAAGATGAATATTACTAGAAAATTGCCCAACGATATTATCTTCTCTTTGTCGTATTTGAAGTGCTTTTAATAACAGTTTTTCACTTTCTTCGTTATCCGGGTTTTGTAAAAATTTAATATAACCTAAGTTGCTTAACACCATAGAAAAATTGGTCTCTTCAGGTAATTCATCTCCTTTATCTAGTAAAGATTTCAAAATGGCTATACTTTCGTCATACTTTTCCTGTTTTGCAAATATGTAAGCACGTGTATTTGTGATAATTGGAATTTTATTGATTCCAATTTTTTTAAGAGCAATTGAGTCCTTAGTTAGTGTCATCAATTTATTATTCCAAACTAAAGCTTCATTAGGATTTCCTAATTCTATGAAGGCGATAGCGATATTGTGATATAATCCAGCTATATTTCTATACTCTGTTGAATTCTCAAGATATTTTAATCCATCGGTAGCAGTTGTTTTACTAGCATTATAATCACCCAATATTCTTTGGGTATCTGACATTACCGTCAAGGTTTTACCAGCACTAATGCTATCCCTTAAATCTCTTCTTACTTTAAAAGCTTCATTGTAGTATTTAAAGGATTCCAAATAGTTTTCTAATTTATTATTGTAAAAACCTATTCTATATAAAGCTCTACCTATATATAAACTATCCTCGATCTCCTTTGCAAATTCCAAAAGTTCATGAGATTTTTCTAGTGCTCTTTTAGGTCCAAAATATTTATTAAGTAGTCTAGCCTGATAATATAAACCTCTAATTGTTAAAGAATCATTATCTAATTCTTTAACCCCATTAATAAATTTTTCAATGGCTATTAATCGACTCTCACCAGGCTCAGAATCTTTTTTTGCAATACTATAAAAGTTGTATATGGAATCAATCTTTTCATTTCCTGATTGCATATCAGTTTCCAAAGGCTTATTGTTATCACAAGAAAAAAATACAAATGATATGACAATATTGAGGTAGAAGAGGGATAAAACTAAAACTCGTTTCATCCCTCAAAAGTAAGAAATAATTATGATTAGGATTAATCGTCTCCTTCGTCTTCATCACCCCCTAATCCTCCATTATCACCTTTGGTTGCGTGAACGTCTACTTCTTCGATACCTACTTCTTCGCTTATTGAAGGTGGGTCGCAAGAAACAAGGTTAATTCCTAATAGTATAGCTAGTAAAATGTATTTTAAGGTTTTCATTGTTGTTAGTTGTTTTTGTTTTCCAATTGTTAGGGTATGCCCATAGGTATCTACCCCCAAGTTTGGCATGTGTTCATACCTGATTCCTATGGGAAATGGTCATTACATTTTGGGAAAGAGGGTTCCTGCACAGTGATACTACCCTACTTTCCCCTATGGGCAGTAGTCAACTGTATTTGGAATATGAGGTGGACCGAGAATCTTGTTTCTGTTTAGATTTTCATAGCGTAACCTTCCCCCGAAAGTCAAACTATGTGCATGTATACGTCTACAGCATGCCAATCTTTATAAAAACATGAACCGATACATTTGAATCATTCAAGGTAATCCTTAACCCCAAGAGGATAGTTAGTTACCAAAAGCGCCTGGCTATGCTCTCTTTGAGGTAGAGAACTTTCTTGATATGATTTTTAAAGCTTACGAAATCAAAGCTTTGCGAGAAGTATAATTTTCTCTAATTAGTACTTCACTCAAGTTTTTGCATATCACAAAAAGTGCTCTTCTCGGTTTTTTGATACCTTTTGCTTCAGACATCACTCCTAGAAGATGGTTTACAACCGAAGTATATAAACCCATCCCAAGGATGCTTCCGAATGCATCGGCCAACAGATGACTTCTCGTCTCCTGATCCTTGTTGTTTATTAGATGATACTTCATTGTTTTTACTTTTTTAGTGGTTTTGTTATACAAATCTCAGTTAGTACTACGCAATCATTTTGCGCAGTGAGAAAATTTTATTGTTTTATTGGTTATTATTGTTATACAAAGGTTAAAATTTTTTGGATTATTTACAAATATTTTAACGTTTATTTTATTGATTATCAATTAGTTATATTCAAATTAAGACAGTTCTCTTCCTGTCCGTTTTTCAACAGATGCTTTACCTTTTTGGAATCAGCTAAATGTGAGACACTTACTTTCTAAAAGCATCATTATATATGCATCAACTATTATTCCTTTTGATGAAAAATTATGCTTCATTTTGTATTAAGTTTTAAATTCACTGTCTCTATCTCTATAATTTTTTGTAACATTTTTTTTTTCTTATCATTATGACGATTTACATCATTAAAAAAAGCGTCCTATTCCTAGGACGCTCTATCGTATATTTAGTATATATCTTTTAGTACCTAAAAGAATCAATATAGCCTACAGTAGTCCCTCTTTGCATGGGTGAAGTGATAATCCATCGACCATCACATTCACTTAACAATAATTTAAGTTCGATATGTATGCTATGTTGTTTCATGAAGTATTTAATATACTAAATTTTACAATATTTTCCTAATTTTAGGTGTTACCCAGAACTTCATACTTTACCCTTTTCATTATTTACAAAACCTTTAATGTTGATTGTCAGATTCCAGCCTACGCTGGAATGACTAGTAGACTATTTATTTTGTAAAGTCCAATCTAAAATTTTAGCTATATTCCTAGCATCATCAACTCCTCTATGATGAGTGCCTTCTAATGGAATTCCTAAAATACCTAAAGCTCCTTTCATACCGACTTTCTTTCGTAAACCTTTGGTTTCAGAAAAAAGTGTCTTCACATTTATATGTTGTTTCCCTAATGGATATTCTATTCCTCTATATTTACTTTGTTTTGTAAGCATGTTTAAGTCATACTGCCCATAACTTGCCCAAGTGTTTTGATGGCCATTATACTCTGTTCGGATAAATTCACAAGCTTCACTAAACGTTATACCATCTTTATCAAGCATATCCTGAGTTATTGTTGTAAGTTCTGTACAAAACTTACTTACAGTTGACCTTTCAGGTTTTATTAAAATCCCCATGTTTTTTGAAATAGTTCCAAGTTCTCTATCTAATAAGCATATCCCTATTTCTATAATCTCGCTTACTTGCCCTTCGGGTATTGTACCTTTCCAACAAGTCGCTTCAAGATCAATGATTATAATTGTATTTGTAGTTTCCATTATTTATTTCTTTTTATTCTTTTTAGAAGAATCCTTAGTTTTCTGCTTACTCGTATTTTTCTTTTTCGGCATTTTACCTAAGATTCTATTTCTTTCTTCTTTTACTTCATTTATAAAATGATTGTTATACGCGTATTCTTTGGCTATTTTCAAATTTTTCAAAGCTTTTTTATACGCTTTGGTATGTTCAAAAAGTATAGCCTTCTTTAGATATAACACTGCTTTATCGGTTCCTTTTACGGTTAACGCAAAGTCTATTAATTTTTGAGCTTCTTCGTAATCTTCGTTCCATAATAACACATTGATATACTTAGGATAAATTGCTACCGCATGTATATCCTGAGCCAAAGCTTGCTGAAAATATTCTTTTGCAGTTTCAAAATCTTTAAGCTGCTCAGCATGAATTTGTCCCATCAGCCCTAAGGCCACAGCATTATTTTCATCATAAGACAATGCATAATTTAAACATTCTACCGTCTCTTCTAAGTTGTACGGATACGCGTCTAATGCCTGAAATAAGTATTTGTCTAATATATTGTTCATCGTTTTATTCGTTTAATCGATTTCTGAGATCCTTTTTTAATTGATTTCTCATTTTTTTAAAGGTTTGCACCTTATTTTCATTTTTAAAATCTACTCCTTTAAAAACTCTAATCGGATTTCCCCTTTCTATTTCTAAATGCTGTTCCCATTGCATTTGTGCTGCCTGCTTTGTCTTTGATAGTGCTATATCAACCATTTTTTCTTTTAGTCTGCAAATTGCAATCTTCTTATTTTGATGTTGAGAACGACTATCCATCACAACAACAGCAGTTCTGGTTGGTACATGAATTGCTCTTACCGCCGAGCTAACTTTGTTAGCATGTTGCCCACCGGGTCCTGAACTTCTCATGGTTTTAAAAACAATATCTTTTTCAGAAATTTCCTCTTGTTGCACATTCTCTAGTTCATTAATCGCTATAAACCAGTTTTTGCGCTTATGATGTTTTCTAAATTCGGAAGTGCCAATCCATTGTACGGTGCCTATCCACGATTTTAAAAAAGGATCTACTTCATCTCCAGCTATTGTTAGTGTTACCGATTGAACTGTTCTATTTTCATTCCCCGGTATTTTTTGCAAAATCATATACTCCAACCCTATACTCCTCGCCTCTTCTAAGACTGTTTTTAATACCTTGGCAACGACCCAGCAACATTCTGCCGGGCCTCTACCAGCGGTTATTTGTATTATTTTTTGATTCATTTTTATTTTATTTATCCATTCTCACAATTTTAGGAGTAAAAGTTCCCAGTACCTGTACCAATTCTTTTTGATTGGCCATTACTTTGTGAATATCCTTATAGGCCATTGGTGCCTCATCGATTCCACCGCCAATTACTGTAACATCATGAGCTTTTAATTGCTTCTTCACCTCACTTTTGGTGAGTGTTTCTTTACATTTTCTTCGCGATAATAATCGTCCTGCTCCATGCGAGGCAGATGCTAAACTATCTTCATTTCCTAATCCTTTCACAATAAAACCAGGAGCAGTCATGGAACCAGGAATAATACCCAACTCACCTTTGGCTGCAGGAGTAGCTCCCTTTCTGTGCACAATACATTCTTCACCATCGACCGTCTGTTTCCAGGCAAAATTGTGATGGTTCTCTATTTTTACCAATGGTTTACTACCTAACAGTCTCCCTATTCTGGCATGAATATCATCGTGACAAGCCTGTGCATAATCCCCAGCAAGGTTCATGGCTAACCAATATTCTTGTCCGTCATGAGTATTCAAGTCAAGCCAGGCCAGTTGCTGTACATGTTTTGGCAACGGACATTGTTTGGTTGCCAAATAGGTATAATGTTTTGCAATATTAGCCCCCATTCCTCTTGATCCGCTATGCGATAATAGTCCGATATATTCTCCTACCGGAAGTTTCCAATCGTTATCATTTTCAGTGATAGAAACTACTCCGAATTCTACAAAGTGATTACCTCCTCCAGAGGTCCCCAATTGTTTATACGCTTTATCTTTAAGCCTTTTTACAAAAGGAATGGTTTTAAATTCATCCCGTTCAAAGATTTCGTGATCATGTTTTACTTTGTGAGTTTCATACATTCCGAATTTGGTGTGTTCTGAAAGTATGTTCTCTAGTTGATCTTTCTTTCCTTTTAAATAAGAAACAGGTATAGGGTATATGGTTAAACACATTCTACAACCTATATCGACTCCTACTCCATAAGGGATAATTGCATTTTTTGTTGCTAATACTCCACCAATTGGTAACCCATATCCCGCATGTGCATCTGGCATTAAGGCCCCTTTAACCGCAATTGGTAATTTTAATGCATCATACAGTTGATACTTTGCCTGATCTTCAATCTCATTTTCTCCAAAAATTTGAAAGGGTGATCGCACTGTTTTTAGCTCTTGCCTTTTCACTTCTACAGGGTTCAATAAACTCTCTGCTATTTTTCCCCATACCCCGTCACCAACATAATGCTCCGGATTAATTAGAACTTTTTTGGCCTCAATGAGTATCTGTTCTTTCTTTACTCTTTTGTGATATCTATTAATATGACCCAAGGTCACATTAATACTATTGTTCTTTGGAAAGCCTATTTTGATTAGGTCTTTTCCGCTTAATTTCTTTCCCATATTATTATGAATAACTAATACTTTTACATTAGCTTCGGAAAGAGAATGTTCTTACTATGGTATTTTTATACTATTGGAATAAACCATATCTAGAAACAAAAAATCCGAAACTTTTAGGCTTCGGACTTCATTCATGTTTCTAACACATAGTTATTTGTTTGTGAAGTCCCGAAGCAAGCTCAAGAAAAAATCTGATCCTTCTGGAGCTATAGTGTGTGATTTTTGTACAATCATTTTACTTCGGTTTTATAGATTATTAATTCTTTTAATTTACTTCTGTTGTATCACTTTGATAAGCCTAAAGTGACAACGTTGTTTATCATTTGTTTTGCGATGCAAATATGAAATGAGTTTTTGAATTATACAAATAAAATTTAAATTTATTTTATTGATTATCAATTACTTAAATTAAAATTAAATCATAAGGATTCCTGTCCGTTATATAACAGATATTGATAATTTTCACAAGTCTTTGAAGGTCTTAGACTTATCGTTCAAGCTATCTTATTTTAGATTTACAAAACATGCTCTAAAATTTTTTATAAAAAAAGCGCCCAATTTCTTGAGCGCTCTTTATATATTATCATTTTACAGTTTTTTTACCTATCGACCGGTTTTGCAAACCACTTTTTAGCGCTCTTTTTATGTGTACCAAATAACATCATAGATATAAAACTTGTTTTTTGTTCGTATTAATACTGCAAATATGCTATTAATTGTTGTATTTGAAAATAAACCATTCCCTTTTTGTTCTGAAATCAACATATTTAGAATGATTCAAGAGTATTAGTAAATGGTGATGGCATATGAACTCCTATGCAATTCTCCAGGGTTCAATCGTTTTATACCTTCTTTATCTTCCAATATCTGATTGCTATGCTCAACATCTGCATACCCTAACCAAGGTTCTATACATACAAATGGGGCTTTTGGTTTTGCCCAAATACCTAAATCTGGAAAATCTTCAAATGTAAGTCCCACGATAGCTCCTTTGGTTTTGTGGTATAATGTCGCCTCCTTGGCTTTAATATTTTTAAAAATTAGGGCATCATTATCAAATAAATTTTGTGTAAGTGGCAATTTCTTATCATTAAATACAGGAAAGGTACCTTCTTGTATAAGTCCGTTTGGTGCTAAAGCATAACTTTCATGCTCAGCTTCATCTTTCAAAGTAATATAATACTCATTATATAGTTCTGTATCTTCCAAAGGACAATTAAAAGCAGGGTGGCCCCCAACATTAAAATACATGGTCTTGGTGCCAATATTTTCTATCCGGTGTGAAATCTCAATTTTGTTTTCAATAAGTTCAAAAGAAATTTCAAAAAAGAACTCAAACGGATACATCGCAAGTGTTTTCTCTGAACTTCCCAGAGAAAGAGATATTTTGGTATCTGAATCTTTCTTAAAAACTAAGTCCTTATTATATCTAATAAATCCGTGCTTGGGTAATTGATATGCTTTATTTTCATAAAAATAGGTGTCATCTTTTAAACCTCCAACAATAGGAAACAATACTGGGGCTTGGCTACCCCAAATCTCGGGGTCGCCTTGCCACATATACTCTTGTTGAGTAGATTTTTTTATAACACTTGAGAGCTCTGCTCCCGCCGGATTTAATTTTACATGTAAAATTTCGTTTTCTAAAGTATACATAAGGTGTTTTAAGAGTTATTGGCAATAGTAGAGATTTAAATATTCTCAATTTACACCAAGCGTTTAACCATAATAAACTATCTTCTCTTTTTCTTGCGTCTCCAAGGTGCATTCTTTTGCCAGTCACCTGCCATAATACATCCATAGGGCATCACTTCATCCTCTACAGCTCCTAAGCCAAATTGATCCATCTGATTCCTCACCGTTTGCGCATTTTTATATGCGCTAGGCAGCTCTGTAATATCGATCTCCTTGGTATAAAAACGAACATCAAGCCCTTGGGTTTCTTCATGAAACACTTCTTCAGAACTTTTTCCTTCTTTGGCTCTTCTATGCTGGGTTCTACTTATATTTCGCCCTGCACCATGTGGTGCAAAACCAAGATTATTTTGTGTAGTTTCCCCATTTACGATTAATACAGGCTCAGACATATTTAAAGGGATTAACCTAGGGCCTGTAATATCTGGTATAAACTTATCATCGAGTGGTGTTGCTCCTTTGGCATGGTAGAACAAGTCTTCATCTTTAAAAACAAAATTATGTTCGTTCCAATATCTATCACTTCCTTCAACTTTTAATGACTGTAATGTAGCATTATGAATGACCTCATGATTGGTCTTGGTCCATTTTCTTACAATTTGCAATGCTTCCCAGTACATTTGTCCTTCTTCAGTATCAAAAGGGATCCATGCATTTTGTTTTAATGTTTTTGGAGATAATTCTTTTCTGTAGCGTTCGGCTATTTTCATTCCGCTTTTGTACAGATTAGCTCCTACTCCCCTCGATCCATGATGTGTAATCATCATCGTATCTCCAGTTTTTTTGGAGGTTCCGACAAACAAAAAATGATTCCCGTCTCCCTGAGTACCCAAATGCGCTCTTGCAGCTAGGATCATTTTTTCATTATTCAACATATAATTTCTTTCAAAATCTTTCAATAACTCATCTGGGAATCTATATTGCGTATTTCGATCTCTACCTCCAGGGCCAAAATGAGTATGCTGATGGGCGGCGTCTAATACTTTTTTAGGATCCATCTTACCAAAATTGGTAAGCATTACAGAACAGCAAACATCAGCACTATGCATACCAGGGTGAATCGCATTTTTTGCGACTGCTACTCCCCCAACTGGTATGGTACCATTTGGCCCCGTAGGACAAGCATCTGGCATAATTGCCCCATTTACTAATGTAGGGGTCTTCATCAAAGTATCCATAGAAGTAACTACAGAGTGTACATTGGTTTCTTCTAACTCATTTTCTGCTTCAATATTAACAGAAAAAGGAGCCGGTTTTGTATGTAAACCCTGTACCGGAGGTGATTTAAACTGTTCTAAATACTTATGCATAGCTTCTCCTTCTAATCCATTTCTATTGATATGTTCTATAGCATGAGGAAACCATTTCCCGGATCTAAATCCTAAATCAACTAATGTTTTTCCGGTAATACATGTTTTTTCTTTCATTATTCATTCTTCTTTGAGTTCAATAGTACTTATCTGTGAAGCATGCATGAACTGTAATTCTGAAGCAAATGTTTTTATTTACTACGCATCTATTTTGCGTAGTACAAAAAAAACTCTATTTTTCCATAAATATTATCACATGGCTCAGAATAAAAATGCACTAATTCGCTATAAAACTATTGATAAATGTTTACAAAACAATAACCGACATTGGACTTTGGACCTTCTTATCGAAGCTTGTTCTGATGCTTTATACGAATATGAAGGTAGAGATATTAATGTAAGTAAGCGCACTGTGCAGCTAGATATACAAATGATGCGAAGTGATAAACTGGGGTATAATGCTCCTATTGAAGTGTATGATAAAAAATATTATCGGTATGCTGACCCCGATTATTCTATCACCGATATTCCCATTACCGAGAATGATATGAATGTACTTTCTGAAACTGTCGAAATGCTCAAACAGTTTAAAGATTTCTCTCTGTTTTCAGAATTAGGTGGTATTATACAACGACTTGAAGACAAAGTATATACAGAGAAAACAAGGCAATCTCCCATTATACATTTGGATAAAAATGAAAAACTTAAAGGTCTGGAACATTTAGATATTCTGTATCAGGCTATATTAAAAAAGATTGTTTTAAATGTAACCTATCAATCTTTTACCGCCAGAAATCCTAGAACTTTTCCTTTTCACCCATTTATTTTAAAAGAATTTAATAACCGATGGTTTCTGGTAGGAAAACCAAATGATAAAAAAACGCAAAGTATTCAAACTTTGGCCCTAGATCGTATCAATTCAATAGATTTTGACACTTCTGTTCCTTTTACAAGTGAAAATTTTAACGGAGATGAGTATTACAGAAACACCATTGGGGTTACCGTATTAAATGATAAGCAACTGCAGGAAGTATATTTAAGAATAGATAGTAGTAATAGCCCTTATGTAATCACTAAACCTTTTCATCATTCTCAAGAAATTATTGACAAAGAAGAAGATGGTAGTGTAGTCATTAAACTCTATGTGCATCTTAATTTAGAGCTAGAACGTTTAATACTAGGTTTTGGAGAAACTATCGAAGTAATAGGACCCGAAAAACTAAGAAAAAGAATACGCAAAAAGCTACGGCGAGCGAATGAATTATATGGGAAGGTTGAAGAATAGTCTAGTTCTATTTACTTTATATTTCCTTTTCTAAACGCAGAAGGAGTTACCCCCTCAAATTTCTTGAATGCACTATTGAACGAAGATAAACTACTAAACCCGGTATCAAAAGCTATAGAAGATATGGTAAACTTATCTTTCTCTGTACTCGCTAGTAGTCTTTTCGCATCCTGAATTCTATAATAATTTATAAAATCGTTAAAATTACGTTTAGCAAATTCATTAATCACGGCAGAGGTCAACTGTGTACTTTTCCCTATGATCTTGCTAATTTTTCCCAGAGAAATATTTGACTCTAGGTATAACTTATCATCGACCAAGATTTGAACTATACTATCATATAGCTTATGATTATCGTTAACCTTAAATACATCTCCGTTTACATCGGTTATTTTTGTTTGAATGGCTTTATAACTCAAATAATAAATAACTACAGAATAAACTATAGGACCAACGACATAAGGTACAGCTCCATCTAAAATATTTAGCACATATGATATCCAGATAAGTATAAAACCTATCATGAGAACATGCAGCCAATCTAAAACGGATTTTTGAGATTTAGTACGCAAATTTGATTGATATTTCGATTTTACTTTTTTAATTACTTGCCATGATAATGCAATGTATGTGGCCATATGGAGATAAATAAAAATAAGTCCACTACCAAAAATGATAATTACCCATTTCCCCTCTTCATACCATTCTCTGGTTACAAAAAGACTAGAAACAAATACTAAAACGAAGGGAATCAGTTCAACAGTATAAAATCTAGGCAACTTAAAATTAGGAGTGATCATTCCTAAAGTATACCAACGAAGGCAGGGACCGATTAATAATAAAAAAGCTAACCCAATGAAAATAAAAACAGGCTCTAAATCATCTCCAAAATTGAGCATTACAGATTTACCAATTCTAAATGCCATAAACACAAGAATTAACCCTAACACAAAGTTGGTTAGGGTCTTTTTCTTTTTAAAAAATATTAGATAGTATGCAATTAGCACTCCATGCAAAAGACCGGCACTACTAAGAATTACTAATAAAATATCTGAAAAATTCAAAAGACGATTTTTCTCAAATGTAGCGATATTTAATATTTCAAGAAAGTGTACCACAGTAAAAGGTTTGTTCGCTTTACTATTCTATTACTACTCTATTTGTATTATGCATTATTATCTATACTTTTTGCATACGAGGCCAACCCAAGAAGATTAAAAAATCGGCCTAAATTCCCTTGCATAGCAGATATCATGCTATGTGCCGCCAATAATTGCCTTGCAATTGGTTTATTTTGTTTTTCACCCAGTTGTTTCATCAATGATTTTGCTTTTTCGGAACCATAAGAATCATAGGCCATCAAAATTTTCATCGCGTTTTCTTCTCCTGTTAATTCCCTTTGTTTAGGAGTATATCCTAATTCTGAAATCATGGTTTCTGCCAATAACCAAGTTGACCATGGGTTTTGACCAGTGACCAAATTATTGTCATGGCTTATTTGCTGAAGATACATAGCTCCTTCATTAAAAGTTGCACCTTGCGCGGTTAGTTTATCTTGCAATAGGAAAGGAAAAATCTCTTCTGCATCCGGAATTAACAGTAACTCTTCGTTATTAGTGAACCCACTCACTTTTTTATTTTTCAATAGGTGGTTCCCGTTATCCAAAGTCACATTTACCAAGGCTGATGGCCCATGACAGACTGCTCCAATCACTTTATCATTTTGATATAGATGACGAACAATTTGTTGAATGTTCTTGTTATTTGGAAAATCGAACATGGCCCCTTTTCCTCCAGCAAAATATACCGCTTCATACATTTCTGGATCAATATCTTTTACAGGTATTGTATTTTTTACTTTATGTTGTGCTCGTGTGTCATTGAGAAATGCGTAATCATATCTCCCCATATCTTCTTTATCGATAACCATTGGAGGCTCCCCTCCTTTTGGACTGGCGATATCTACGTCAAACCCATTTGCTTGAAAAACATAGTAAGCTCTCGATAACTCGGTTAACTCATAACCTGTTTTTTTATCGGTCTTGCCCATAACATCGGTACTGGTAACAACAACCAAGACTTTTCCTCGATTTGCAATCACATTTTTTGACAAGTAGGGTAAATCTTCGGTTTGCACATGCTTAATTTGAGCTCTGTCTTCTTTTGAAGGTAATAAATTAATAAACCACCACCCAAAACCAAATAATAATAGTATAAGGCTTGTGAAAACAATAAGGGACCACTTAATAATTGGATATTTTTTTAACATGATATTTTATTTTTAAAATTATACCACGAAATAAGCTGAAAGCAACCATAAAAACTGTCGGAATGATCATTTCGTCAGATGAAATGATGTTTTTACTACCATCATTTTTAAGTTAAATTTTAACTAGTTTTTAGTAAGGCCCCAAATAGTTGTTAATTAAGAAGAGTTTAAGATAGAATATTGTAATTTACTGTTCAACAATTATTTATGATTAATCATGTTAAAATATCATTAATAGGTTTTGCTTTAACAGTACTTTCTTTGAGAACTTGTGTAAAGGAAAACACACAAGTTTCAGAAGCTGCAACAATACCAGTTTCCACTGAAGAAAAAGAAAACGTTAACCTTACTGAAAACAAATTTGAAGAACACTCTAAAACTACTCGAGGAGTGCTCATTACCCATTGCGGAAGTTGTCATCAAAGCACTTTGGATTCTCATAAAGTTGGTGCTATAAAAATTTTCGATTTGGACCGGGGAAACAAATGGCATATTACTTTAAAAGAAGAGCATCTAGATGGAATTGCCAATCGTACTCAGAATAAAAATACCATTACTGATGAACAAAAGAGAAGTATTTCTTCCTTTTTAGAATTAAAAGAATCAGCATTCAAATAAACACATTAAAAAAAGAACGAAAGCTAATATTTAGTTTTCGTTCTCTTCTTTCTTACCGTGATTGTTATTGCTTTTTATGGAATTTTGGTGCTTTCTGCCTTTTCAAATAAATCGGTAACTACATACTGCAATTCTTTTGGAGTAACTTGTCGAAAATATGATAAAAGATCCTTTGATGTAGCATATCGCTGGGTTTGTTTCTTTATAGTACCATTATACATGTTCCAGTCATCTATAAAACGTCGAAGGGCAAGATTAATCTTATCTTCTCCTATATGCTGTTGTAAAGCATACATGGCTAAAGCTCCTTTGTTATAATATACATAATCTTGATTCTCTACTTTAATCAAAGCAGGTTCTTCAGTTTTAGATTTCTTTTGCTCCCTAGCATATGTTTCCTTTTGAAATTCTAAAAACTGATCTACCTTCTCTTCAGAATACTTATTTTTTAGTACCATTAAAGCTGCATACTGTGATAACGTTTCTAAAACCAAATGTCTTCCTTTTACATTTGCTGCCCCCACTTGCATACCAAACCATTGATGTGCTACTTCATGGGCTGTAATAAAAAATACCATGTCTACATCTTTCTCATCATCGATATCTAATACAAATCCCATAGCTTCAGAAAAAGGAATCGCATTTGGGAACGATTGTGCATATTCTTCATATCTGGGAAACTCCATAATTCTCAATTGTTGATATTGATATGGACTGAAATTATCACTGTAATACTCCAAAGATGATTTCATAGCAGCCATCATTCTATCTAGATTATAGCTATGACCGGGATGATGATAAATTTCGAGATCAACCGGAGCAGATAAAGTTGAGGAAGATTGCCAAACATCTCTTTCTACTCGATATTCTCCAGAAACAATCGCGTAGAAATTCAACATAGGTTGATTCATCTTATAATGAAAATAACTGCGGTCATTAACTTTCCATTCTTTCAATAGCGCTCCAGAAGAAATTGCTAATTGATTACTCTCTGTACCAATAACAATCTCATAATTTATTCCGTCTGAATCGCCACCAGAAATTACATTTCCTAGTTCTTTTTCATCTTCTTGATCAGCTTTATCAATTCTTGGTTTTAATCCATACGTGTTGCGGCTATCTGTATCTCGCAATTCATACTTTTTATTATAACCAATAGTAGGAAATACCTGATTATTCATAAAAGTTCCATTTTCCAGAACTTCAGTATTCTCACCATGGTTTTCAAATCCTTTTGGAACATACGATTGTTTAAAGCTCATCTTAATAGAATCCCCAGCTCTAAGAGGTTTAGATAATTGATATATGGTATAATCAAATTCTTGATAATCACTATTCTTATGAGCTCCACCTTCAAAATTAATCGAATCTAGCTGTAAATGAGAAGCGATCGATTTTTGAATATGAACTTCTTTTATGGGTGTATTATGCATGTTTTTTAATATATAAAACCCTTTAGCTTCGTAAGCTCTCTCCTTAGGGTATAGCTCTACATTGAGGTTTACTTCGGTAATTTTGGGTTGTAAAATATACTCAAACGGCTTTAGCTTCTTTTCATATTGTGCTCTAAAAGCCATCTCGGTAGTATTACTCCAATATTCATTCACCATATTGGTGTTATAAAATATGAAAGCTCCTATACCCATGAATACTGTAACCAGACCAAACATTATATTTATTTGTAGTTTAGATACCTGAGTCCTTCCTATTTTCCATCTTTGAAATAAATTAGCTTCTGTACCGCGTAACATCCATATCGAAGACATTAGCAATAATAGAATCCCGAAGGTTAACCAATAGGTCTTAACCCATAAAAATGAGCTCAGGAAATGACCATAACCATTCATTTCTGAATACCTCTGCAACGGATTACCGGCAAACTTGTATAGGTTATGTTGAAAGCCAAGTGCTTCGGCTCCTATATTTATCATGAAGAATATGATTGCTAAAAAAATACCAACGAACTTATTATTACTTAGCACCTGAAAGAAAAAGGTAATGAATGTATACAATACAAGAAAAGGCAGTATTTCCAGAAAAAAACCGAAGAAATAGACATCTAGCTCAAATTGATAATATCCCTTTGCTATTTGAAAAGCTATTCCACTTGCAATAAGGCTTAACATCAATACTACATAAATACAAACAAGAGCAAAGAATTTACTACATAAAACGGTAACGTTTAAAACAGAAGTCGAATCACAAAGTAATTGTATTTTGGAGGTACGTTCTTTCCAGATGAGCTCTCCAGAATAAAACAGTAAAATGATCATAAAAAAGTACAACGACATTTCTTGAAGCTCCTCAACAATCAAATAAGTGGTTGGATAACTATTTACACCATAAACGGTTCCTAAGTTCACAGAATTGATTAAAATAATAATCATTCCACAGATTACAATTGCCCAAAAGGACGTTTCTTTAAATAAAGAATAGGTATAAAACTTTGAAAGCCCGATGAATTGATTCCAATGTGTTTTGAAATTACTATGAATATTAACTTTTGGGACAATAATCTTTTCTTCAGAAACCTCAGTAGATTCGGCTCCTAGCCTATTTTTATTCTTGACTTTTTTTCGTAATAAACTAAAAGAAAATCTTTTATATCCAAAAAACAAGATGACTACCCCAAATGCAAACCAAAACAATTTGTTATGCAACAAAACGTCGGTCATTGTAATTCCCAATGAATTTCGCTCTACAACAGACCAATCTTTGGTAAATTGTGTAAGTGTAGTCAAAGAAAAAGGGTCTAAAATTGCTTGTAAATATTCATTTTTTATGGCTTTGGTGAGTAAGAACACTACAAATAGAAATATTCCTTGAGTGTACACTACCAGTAGTTTTCTACTTAGCATACCGCTCACAAAAAACAAACAAGCTCCAAAAAACAAAAGAGGAAATACCACCACCATAAATGACTGTAAATACGTCATTATATTAAAATCTAGCATATTTATCGGATCATGCCATGGCATTTGTGCCCCCAGTATCATACCTAGTACTACTCCACTAAAAATCCCTGTCAAAATGATAAAAGATCCTAGAAATCTGCCAAGTATATAGTCTCGCTTTTTTATTGGATTAACAAATAATAATGACTCCATATCATATTGAAAATCCCTAAGTACAGGGACTCCCATAATCATAGATACCATGATCATAAAAATACCTGTAATAGCTCCCATTGTTTTAGCTATAACGATAGGGGCATTTTTCTTTACTAGCCCTATTTCTACTCCTTGAAACACAAAATCTACTCCTACGATCGAGAATAAGAATAGAAACATAAAAAATATATAGGTCTCTGGGCGTTTTATTCTATACTTAAGTTCAAACTTTAATATTTCGTACCACATAATTTTTTAGTTTAGGTTATTAATCTGAGTGAAATAAACATCTTCTAATCCTGCTTTAACCGATGTAAAACCATTGTCTAGTTCTATATCGCTCATTACCTGTATTACAGGTTTTCCTAAAAACAATTTTTCGTGTATTACCCTATATTCCCTTTTATATACATCCAACTCATTCTTATGAATGGTTTTTTGGTAAATTTTACCTTCGATTTGGTCAATAAGCTCCAATGGTTTTCCTTTAAGTACTACTTGCCCTTGATTTATAATTGCCATATGCTCGCATAATTCTTTTACATCTTCTACAATATGAGTTGACAAAATCACAATGGTATTTTCTCCTATTTCACTTAATAGATTATAAAATCGATTTCTTTCCGAAGGATCTAAACCGGCGGTTGGTTCGTCAACAATGAGTAGTTTTGGATTATTCAGTAAGGCTTGAGCAATCCCAAACCGTTGTTTCATCCCTCCAGAATATCCTTTTAAATTTTGTTTTCTTGCGTGATATAGGTTTGTTTTATGCAGTAGAACATGAACAATTTCTTTACGCTCCCCTTTATTGGTAATCCCTTTAAGAACGGCCAGATGATTTAGTAAAACCTCTGCAGAAATTTTAGGGTACACTCCAAATTGTTGAGGTAAATACCCTAAAATTTTTCTCACCTCATTTTTCTCGTTAAGTACATCTATATTTCCTAGTGTAACCGCCCCATGGTCTGCTTCCTGTAAGGTAGCTAGTGTTCTCATAAGAGTCGATTTCCCTGCTCCATTAGGACCGAGCAAACCAAACATTCCTTTTTCAATAGTTAAGGATACATCTTGCAGAGCATTAATCCCATTTGAATACGTTTTAGATAGGTTGTCGATAGTTAGTTCCATACTGTTCGTTTTTTAATTGATATGGCAAACCTAACAGCAGAATTTTAAGTTCTAAAACTTATGTGATAAACATACCTCTTTTTGGGGCACAACACTACATAATGGTTAAAAAGGGATATATACCAGAAATATTAAATTTCATCACAGGATATCATACGTTTGTCAACTAATTTGTTTGACGGTTTTTTATTACTTATCATTGAACATGAAATTTATAAAAGCACTCAAAAAAAGAATTCCTAAATGGCTGTTTTGGTCAACAATGTTTTTTACAGGGTTGATTATCATCATTTTTAATGACGCTTTTGGAGAGAGTGAGCCTTTTGTAATGTTTGCTTTTGTTTATTTTATCTTCTTCTTTTTTGTTATAATACGATGGACTTTTAAACAAATTAAATCTATAATTCAGCTTAAAAATGAAAAGAAAAAAACAGAATTACTTCATCTTAAGAGTCAAGTAAACCCTCATTTTTTCTTTAATATGCTCAATAATCTTTACGGTTGGGTAGAAAAAGATTCTAAAAAAGCTCAAGAACTTATTTTGAAGTTATCTGATATGATGAGATATAGTGTCTATGACGGACAAAAAGAAAAAGTAACTTTGGAAGAAGAAGTGGCTTACATACAAAACTATATCGAACTTCATGAAATGCGCTATCATAAGCAAATTGATATCAAACTTGATGTTGAGGTACAAGAGTCCGGATATACTATAATGCCTTTGCTATTCATTATATTGGTAGAAAATGCTTTTAAGCATGGGGTTGAAGAGTTAAGAGAAGGTGCTTTCGTTTCTATTCATATTTCGAATGGTAATGGAAACATTTATTTTGAAATCACTAATAATTTTGATGATTCACAAAAATCAGATACTAGTACTGGAATTGGACTAAAGAACCTGAGACGTAGATTGGAAATTCAATATCCTAAAAAGCATGAATTATCATTTAATGAATCTAACAATATTTTTAAAGCAAAACTAATCTTAAAGACATGATTAGATACCTCATAATAGATGACGAACATATAGCGCATGATATTATAAAGGGATATTGTGACCTATTGCCAAACATGCAACTTATGAAGCACTGTTATGATGCTATAGAAGCTATTACGTATCTAAATGAAAACAATGTAGATCTTATCTTTCTAGATCTAAACATGCCAAAACTTAAAGGGTTCGATTTTTTAAAAACACTTACTCATCCTCCTAAAGTAATTGTAACAACGGCATATTCTGAATTTGCTCTGGAAGGATATGAGCTCAATGTCGTAGACTATCTTTTAAAACCGTTCGGATTTGATCGTTTTCTGAAGGCGGTAAATAAGGTTACTAATTCTTCGGTAAAAACCACTTCTCCAAGTGAACCAAATCTCAAGGATGAAGACAAACGTATTTTTTTACGCTCAAACAAAAAATATATTCAAGTTACTACGGCAACTATTCTTTATATAGAAGCCGCGGGTAATTATACTAAGGTAATTACTCAACAAGAACATATCATCGTTAGAGAAAAGATATCTGATCTTATAGAAACCTTATCAAACGATGAATTTTTACAGGTACATAAGTCTTTTGCAGTGGCTACCAAACATATTTCTAGCATTGAAGGCAATAGAATCCTGATTGGTAGCACTACAATTCCCATTGGAAAATCATATAAAGCTAATATTGATAGCTTATTATCTTAATCTTACAATATTATATTGAAAAAGTTTGTTATGATTAAGACAAAATCTCATTGGTTTTGTTGATTAGTTCTTTTATTTTGATTTCATTATATGCATCTGGGTGTGCTGGTCCAAAATTACCTTTCACTTGTCCTTTGTCATTATCAAAATATTTACCCGAGTCATTAGAATAGGCTTCAGACAGTGCCAAGTCGTACAAAATATCTCCGCCTTTTTCTGCTGGCGACCAATGTTGACCATAAGCTTCGTTTGCCATTCGTGTATTCAATAAAGAACCGGGGTTTACAGCAATTACGGTAATGTCCTTATGTTCTTTAGCCAAACAAAAACTCCACATGGTAAGCGCCAGTTTACTCTGGGCATAAGATTCATTCACAGATAAATGAGCATTTCCTTCTAGGGCACTTATAGAAACTTCACTTTGCGCTGCAGAGCTTAAATTTATAATTCTTGAATTTTTGGTAGCATCAAGAATCGGAAGTATTTCTTGAGTCAAAAGATACGGCGCTAAATAATTTACTACGAAACGTATATCTCCTGAATGCACTCGATCTACAGGACTTTTAAAAATCCCTGCATTATTAATTAATACATCTAGTGTTGAGAGTTTTGTTCTAATTTCAGCAGCCATTAAACGAACTGCTTGTAAATCAGAAAAATCAGCGACAAACCCGTCAACATTTTTACTATTTGAGATTTGCTTAATTTCTGAAATAACTTTAGCCAATTTTTCAGAATTTCGCCCGTGTATATAAACCTGGTGTCCTTCGGTTGCAAATCTTGTTGCAACCAATTTACCGATACCATCAGTGCTCCCTGTAATAAGTATAGTTTTCATGTGTTAATTTGTTCTTTTTGGTTAGAATGAAAATAAGGTAAAATGTTATCTGCCAGTTCTATTAATGTATCTTCTACAGCATTCGTATTAAAACGTAAATTGATTGCTACGTGATTTACACCGACCTCTTGTAATTGTTGAAAATAATCTATCAGGTAATTTACCCCAATTCTAAATCCTAAATGGATAGGTTGAGGTTTATAATCTTTATTCTTATGTAAATCAACATACAAAGGCTGTAAGAAGGGTTTATCAAATTTGCCAAAACCTTGAATCAGTTCACGCCATTGTTTAATCATATGCTGTTGTTGTAATAAGTTACGCGGATAGTACATCCAGCCATCGCCATGTTCTGCATTCCATTCTAGCGATTGTTGGCTATACCCAGTGATCATCATAGGGATTTTATGTGAGGTGGCTTTAGGTAAAACATCGATATACCCCGGTAATTCTCCAAAATGATTATTTGATAGATTTGGAAAACTATCCTGCGATGATCTTATATACTCAAATGCCTCACGAAACAACGATCCTCTATCCTCATGCTTAATACTCATGGCTGGGTACTCATCATAACGATCGCCAGAAGCTACCCCCAGAATTACTCTACCGTTTGATAATTGATCGATAGTCGTTGCAGATTTCACCACATGTACAGGATGATGAAGAGGTAGTGCAATACTTGCTACGCCTAAAGCTATTTTTTGAGTTTGCCCTGCTAAATAACCTAAATAAGTAAAAGGATCATACGTTTGTCCTGCATCTCCAAAGGAAGGGACATGAAAAGGCACATCCCTTACCCATAAAGCTTTAAAACCTAATTTTTCTATTAACTGTACTCGTTTAACATGATGCATCATGCTAGGCACAGCGTTTTGTCCATAGTTTTCAATAGGCACCACCACACCAATACTTAAACGATTAGGTTTAAAAACAGAATTATACCCACTATTTATGTTCTCGAATGAACTCATGAAAGATCGTCTTTCTTTTCAATTAAATAATGATGGCTTACCGCTCCTTGTGCACGTGCTTCGAGATGTGGTACATACTCGGGATCGTTCATAAAATTAAGCGCCGCTTCCCTAGAAGGCCACTCCAAAATTATACGTAATGCGGCAGGTTGGTCCTCTCCTTCAATTTGCTCATGATTAGCTGTTCTTGCAAGATATTTACCACCATGTTTTTGTGCTATTTTTCCTGAAACAGCTACATAGTCTGCTATCCAATCTTCTGTTTTTGGAGTTACATCTAAAACTGAATAATATGCCATAATATTATTATTAAATTATTTATTATTTGATTTATAATGTTTTATACAGTAACAATTACCTTTCCTACTGTTCTTCCGCTTTCTAATTGCTGATGCGCTTTTGACATCTCATCAAAAGTGAATGTTTTAGAAATATGTGGAGTAACATTTCTGTTTTCTAAGAGTTCTTTTAAAGTATTCATATCTTTTCCGCTAGATTGAACCATATGAAAAGATAATTGAACATTACGTTCCTTAGCGAAGGTTAAGATTTCATCAGAAAAATCTGGGGTAGGAATAGAAACAATACTTCCTCCTTCTTTTACAACTTTAATAGAATTTAGTAAAATATCTCCATTAAAAACATCGAAAACAAAATCTATATCCTTTAGAATATCTTGAAAAACTTGTGTTCTATAATCGATATGTTCATCTGCACCTAAAGACATTACAAAATCTTTGTTCGTACCTGAACTTGTAGTAATTACATATGCTCCCAAAGACTTTGCTATCTGAATGGCAAAATGTCCAACACCACCAGAACCGGCATGAATTAGAACTCTGTCCCCTTTTTTGATATTAGGCTGAAGTACTTGTAAAGCTGTTAACGCTGCTAAAGTCGAAGCTGCAGCGTGGTCAAAAGATATATTATCAGGTATGATGGCAAGTTGATCTTGCGGAGCAGCTACATATTCTGCATAAGCATTACCTTTCCCAACAAAGTTGATCATACCAAACACACGGTCCCCAATTTTAAAATCTCTAACTTCACTACCAACAGATGTTACTGTACCTGCAATATCCCATCCTAAAATTGCGGGACGATCCTCGCCATAAATGGCCGATAAAACCTGGTCGTTCCTTCTTACTTTATAATCGACCGGGTTAACCCCTATTGCCTTTACTTCTATTAATACTTCTTTTTCCTTTATTTGAGGCTGATTAACATTTTTATATAGGAGATTTTCTACTCCTCCCGCCTTTTCTAAAACTATCGCTTTCATATTTTGTAATGTATTTCTTTTAAACTATAAAAAGTATAGCACAAAAATATAAAGCATTACGTGATTGTGCAATAACGGTCAAAAATGATAGTATACAAAACAAATAATAAACCACTGAATAACAATATTTTAAAATACAAAAAATACACTATAAAAAATATAGTTGTATAATTTAGTATAGTATGATACCTTTGCATTAAAATGCGAAGATTATGCCTCAAAAACATGAACGAAGACTTATAAAATATAACGACAAATTATTTTCCTGCACTACCAGTATAGCTATGGAACTTATTGGAGGTAAGTGGAAAAGTGTTATTCTCGTGTATCTAATTGATGGAGAAAAACGGTATAACGAGTTACGAAAATTGATTTCAATGATAACAGAACGGACATTGAGTTTACAATTGAAGCAACTAGAGAAAGACGGATTAATTTCTAGAAAAGTATATACTAAGAAACCTCCTTTAAAAGTCTCTTATCAACTTACTCCATTTGGAGAAAGTCTAATCCCTATTCTCACCTCTATAGCAAACTGGGGAATGGGAGTAGCCAACGAAAAAGGTGAATTTTTAAGTGAATAGCATATAAAAAAACCCGAAATAATTCGGGATATAGGTAAAACTGTTCTAAATAGGATTTTGAAGCGATATTAGTAACTTCTGAAGGTATAGCTTTTATGTACGATTTTCCATCCATCTTTAGACTTAAGAAGTAATAAATAATCGGTATACATTCTTTTCATACCAGGCATATCGACTTCTATTTTCGCTATCGCTGCATTATTTTCATAATCTATAGATACAATTTTACCTATTCGGTTTCTCTTCTTTCCATCGGTAAAAATTTCAATATACTTTTGTCCAGATCTAGCTTTTATTTCACCATCTTCTCCTACTGCATATAAATTTAAATCAGGATGAAATGCTTGTTTTAATCTTTCGGGTTCTCCGTTTGCAGTACCTTCGATATAATCTAACAAAGTTTTTTTAATTTGATCTTTTTCGTTTTGTGCATATGCGCTTATCATTCCGAATAAAACACACATTAGAATAATTGTTTTTTTCATGTTTTTGTTTTTTGATTAATGTTTAAGATTTTGAATAGCTTCTAACACCTTTTGGGCAACTATTCTGGTTGCGGTTGGATCTTGGCCAGTAATTAATCTACCGTCGATTACAAAATATTTATCCCATCCTTTTTCTGAATAGACAAAATTGCCTCCATTGTTAGTGATGGCGTTTTCAATCGAAAAGGGAAATGCCTTATAATACTCTGCTTCTTTTCTTTCGAACTTATCAGGGTATCCATTTACTTTTTTTTCTGCGTATACATAAGAACCTTCTTTGGTCTTTAAGTTTACAAGACCTGCCGTTCCATGACAAACAGCCGAAATTATACCGTTGTTTTCATATATCTGCATAGCTATGTCTTGGATTTTTTTATTTTCTGGAACGCCAAACATTGCTGCTCCTCCTCCACTATAGTAGATAGCTTGATACTTCTTGGGGTTTATATGTTCTGGACCACGTGTATTTTTAAGTAAATCCATGAACTTTGAATCATACAAATACTGCTTCTGTACAGGATCTGAAGTTGATAAATAACCTATAGGTATAGCACCTCCATTTGGACTTACAAAATCTACTTGATAACCCGCTTTTACAAACTCGTCATATGCCAATACTATTTCCGCAAAATGATTGGCTGCATTGAGTGTAGTACTTCCATAGGTATGTTGATTCGATGTTACTATTAAAATACTACGATTCTCATTTTGAGAGAACAATAGACTCCCCATACAGAGAAATAGCATGTTAATGACTATTTTTGATTTTAACATGATGAATGTTTTTCTGGCAAGTTGCTAGAATACACTGCAAAATCATTAATAAGTTATAAAATAGAAGTACTGATTTATAAAAATGAACCGAAAAACATGACTAAACTATTGTATTTACTAGGAATGACTCAATTTATATTTTGACGGAGTGACTCCCGTAATTTTCTTGAAAGTTGTAAAAAAAGTTGATTTTGAATTAAAACCACATTCGTATCCTATAGCTTCTGTGGTGTAATTATTTTCGGTTTTTAATAAGCGCTTGGCTTCTTCAATACGATATTCATTGATGTATAGTGAAAAACTCTTACCCAAATTGTCATTCAGGAATTGAGATAAATAATGTGGTAAAACATTTAATTGAGAAGCAACCTCGTTTAATTTAAGATTTGGGTTTTTAAATAGCTCTTTAGAAGTGATAATTTCTTCAAGATTTACTCTGATGCTTTTTGCCTCTTGCGATTCAATTTTTTTATTGGCGTACTTGGTTTGTTCTTCAAAAAACATCGCTTTCTTATCTCGTTTGAATACCCAAAACAAAATGATTAAGTAAAACACAAACGATGAAGAAAAAGCTCCAACTATATAAGAAGTATATGATCCGATATTATACCCCAGCCATATTAGTGCGACACCCACAAAAATACTTAACACCCAAATCTCAGGTCTAGTAAGCTTCATACTTCTGGAGAATAACTTTTTGAGTGTATCTCTAATAGCATAGCCAGTAAAAAGTATGTACAATAGCCATTGCAAATAGATACCCTTAAGAATCCATCTTGACCAAAGTTTCCTATATGACCAATAAGGATAAATAATTGCTAATACCGTTATAACAACCACAATAGGGAATATATGAGATATCCACCACTTTGGTAATTTTTTGGTACTCACGGTATTTATATATAAAAATAAAAATGGACCAATAAGCGCACAGGCAGCAATACCTATTTGTATGTAAATCTGAGCTAAATCTCCATTAAAATATAAAAACACTGACTTTATAATCCGTATGCTTAAGACCAAAATTAGTGCAGAAAGAAAATAATTTGAAACTTGTTTAAGTTTTGAAAAAAAAGCAAAATAGATACTAAGAAAGAAACCATTAAAAGCCCCAATCGCACTTAGAAGAAATAATAATTGACGTTCTATATCCATACATCGCTTTAAACAGTAAATATAAAAAACCTCTTTATAAAATGAAGAGATCAATACTGGTCATTTCCTTAAATTACAAACAAATTCTACTAGAAACGATTTATCAGTTTATAAAAATTGATATACCTTTATTTTTCTTTTTGATTTGTATGTAAAACAAAAATAGCATTAAACCCAAACGTTAAATTTCCATCATTAAAATTGAAATTATTTGGTGTTTGTGTAATAAACGCTTCTTCTGAGAAGAACCAGGTATTGGTGAGTTTAAACTGAAGCATCACATCACTCAATTCCCAATTAACCCCCAAAGCAAAGGCATCGTATGTAGTAAAAGACTCTAGAGGGTTGATTACATAGTAATATTCTGACACAATAGAAACATGACCTCCTACTTTGTATCGACCTCCTATTCCAATTGCAAATTGATTATTAGGATCCTCGGCAAAAGCTGAAGAACTTCTATGAATATAAGTAGGTGAAATTTGGGCAGAAAACTGTGGTGTAAACTTTCGGGCAAGTAACAGCTGGGTAGTAAAACTTAACTGATCCTGAAATGTATCGAAACGGTTTATATCGGGAAGAGGTGGATTGCGTTCACTTCGATATGCGATATTCTGAAATAATGTAAGACTTACAGGTGCTCCTTTACCATCACTACGTTGTCTAATTAGCTTATATTTAAAAAAGCTATCAAAAATACCATCTAAGGTACTCCATCCTCCACCCCAAGTTAATCGATCAGAAATACCATACTCCAATCCTATTCTAGCCCCCATTCTATCAGCTACAAAACTCTGCCCTCTAGAATTCGGAATATTCCAGTACCTAGTAAACCCCTGAAATTCTAATACTCCTTTTTTTCTAGTCTCAACAGAGTGGCCAATAGAAATTCGACTAGCTTTAAAGGTCGCCAACTGATATTGAGGATCATCTGGATATTCTTGATCTAGTTTATCCAATAAATCCTGCGCCTGGATCGATATATGTATACCCATCAGGATACCTAGGTGTATCAAAAAAAGGATATTATTTTTCATAATGTTGATATTCAAATCTGAATTTTATGGATATAATCTTAGCAATATTCGGAGCCAATATTGGTGGAATTTTAATATCAAAATCCTTAACAGGAACTTCAAAATCACCAGTTATAATATAAGAACCATCTATTTGCTCTATGGTTGTTTTTATTTCTACTGCTTTTGTAATACCATGAATGGTTAGATTTCCCTTTACCATCCTTGTTTGCATAGAGGCATCTGAAGGGTCAAAATCAATAATTTTCCCTCCAAAAGTCGCTTTAGGATATAAATCTGATTCTATATAACTCTCATTAAAATGCTCATGCATTAATGATTTTTTGAACACAAAGGCATTCATAAGCATACTCACTGCTATTTCTTTTTTAGAAATATCAATTATGCTTAGTACTTGGTTGTTTTTGGCTTCAATATCCTCAACAGATGTATAAGAAAAAAATGAAACCTGACCCTGACGCGTTATAAATTGATCCGACTTAGCATCAAAGTCCGTAAAATTGATAAAAAAGAATATCAGAACAATAAATTTATTCATTGATGGTAGTGTTAATCAGCATACAATTAAGCAATATAGCATCTTTTAGAAATCCTTTACAAACTCCCTTTATTTTTATTTTTTGGCCTTTCTTCAAATCTTTGATCTCTCCCTCCTGATTTGGATACATATCACAAATAACGCTGGAATATTTATTTTTCCCATATAAAAAAATAGTGTTCCTGTTATTTAGGAAGGTAATATCTTTTATAATGCCCTCTACTTCTATTATTTTCCCTCTGTACATTAAGTTTGCAGCATCTTCGTCAACAATAAAAGAAGAGATGAGTTCTCCTGAGCTTATTTCTACATCGGTAGAAACGGTATTCATGTTCATATAAGAATCACCAGAATATCTAAAAACAAGATATACTCCAATCAATATAAGAAGTCCAAGAGTAAAAAATATGATATTGGCTTTTTTATGCATTGCAAGATAAAAGGCTTATTCTACAAGTAAAATTACAATATTGCGCTTACAAAATATAATTTGGAAAGATATAAATTAAGGATGGCTTTGGGTATACTATTTAATTTCATATTGCTGTATTATAAATGCGTTTAGTTTTTCTTTTGCTGTTATGTCATTTATTGAGGGTAAAGGAACATCCTTATTTATAAAGTATGATAATAAACCTTCCCGAAGAAGAAAAATGGGTTGTGAAGAGGAAAAAAAGTAGCTGAATGAATTAGAATTATTTCATAATTAGAAAAAACACCTAAAAAATTATACTATTTTAGTTTCATAAATAAAATAGTAGAATAAATCGTTAGGATACTACCCCTGATTTGCAAACCTGACACATGAGAAAAGACAAATTATATTTTTTAACCTTTATTTCTATATCGGTCATTTTCTTGATTATTGCCTCATTAAGTATTAAGTACTTTATTAAGGTAAGTGCAAATCAGTTAATCGAAGTACAACTCGAATCTAGTAAACGGGAGGCGAATGAATTTGCTAAACTTATCAATTACCAACTTGCCGGTGGTATCGACAGAAAAGTTGTCATAGATAATGTACAAAATACAATAGAGAACACGCATAACGAAGCCTCTTTTATATGTGTATTCAATTGGTCTGGAAAAGAAGTTTGTAACCCCGATAAAACAAAAGTTGGTCAAAAAGTAAATTCAGATCAATCTCTACTCAATTCATTAAATGAAGAAAATAGTTCAGATAAACTATATGATTTGCTTCTTAATGTAAAGAATAAAACTGAAGATAACGATGATGAACGAGATGGTTTTAAATCGGAAATTGTATACATTTCTCCGGTAACAGAATCTGATTTAATTGTCGCAGCTCACGTAAACCTAAACGAAATATCAACACAAATATCAAAACTAAAAACCAGTTTCTACACCATTTTTGCACTTATGGGTGGTTTAATTATTCTATCCTCTTTTTTTGCCGTAAGAATTATCGGGAGTTATTATGAGAAACAGCTAGAAGAGAAAAATACATCCCTTGAAAGTGAACTCATTAATTTATCAAAGTTGAATACTGATTTGGTGGCGTATCAGCAGAAAATGGAAGAAAACGATGGTCCAGAAACTCAGGAATCTGCTTTTGAGACCGGTAAAAAACGAATATTGACCTATATAAGAAATGAACTTATACCCACTTCTATTAATGAGATCGCATATATATACACCGAAAATACGATTACATATGTGGTTTGTTTCGACGGAAAAAAGTCTACAAGCAATACAAGTTTAGATGATATGTTTACCAGTTTAGATGCATCACTATTTTTTAGAGCAAATAGACAATTTATTATTAGCATTGCAGCAATAGAAAAAATCATTAAGTACGGTAATAGTCAGCTCAAGATTTTAGTGCGAGATGCAGATGTCGAAATCATTATTAGTAAAAATAAAGCGGCAGAGTTTAGACAATGGTTAAATATATAATCATATTTCAAACGCTTTTTTTCCTCTTTTAAACTGCTCCTATCTCTAGAGATATCTTTGTTGGGTGAATTAGTCAAAAATTCGACATTTTATTCAATCCTTTTTTTTCCTTTTCAACGCCAAATTTTCCCTTTCGCATATATTATTTTGATTACAAGGTCTTTGTTTACGGTACTTTGCTGAACAAATCTTTAATAACTCGAAAAATGAAAAATCGTATTTTAGTATTGTTCGCATCTCTACCGATATTGTTTAGTTGTAGTAGTGATGATTATGATGAACAACCAAATCCAGACACACAACAAAACGCCGTTAGACTAGCTTCGAATGCAACCTTTGGTAATATACTTACCGATGCAGAAGGAATGTCTTTATATTTCTTCTCCAGAGATACAAAAGGAGAGTCAGCATGTTCTGATGGTTGTAAAGCGGCATGGCCAATATTCTATGCAGAAAATTTAACTCTCGATAACGGTCTTGAAAGTTCAGACTTTGGTGAAATCACAAGAGCCGATGGTGAAAAACAAACAACCTTCAAAGGGTGGCCATTATATTACTTTGCCAATGACAATGTTGAGGGAGACACCAATGGAGATAAAGTTGGTAACAACTGGTATATCGCCAAACCAGATTATTCGCTAATGTATGCCGAAGCTCAGTTAGTAGGAAAAGACGACCAGGGAAATCCTATTAACTTTAAAAGTGACTATACTCCAGGAGACGAGCTTACATTTTATTTAACCAATTCTTCAGGTAGAACAATATATACATTTATCAATGACAAAAATGGTATAAACAACTTTACTGCAGAGGATTTCTCTAACAACGATATATGGCCAATTGTGAGTATAGAAGTAGATAAAATACCAAGTATTCTTGATGCCACCGATTTTGGAGTAATAGAAGTTTATGGTTCACAACAAATAACATATAAAGGATGGCCACTATACTACTTTGGGCAGGATTTGACCAGGGGGGATAATTTTGGAATCAACTTTCCTGCTCCAGGGGTATGGCCGATCGCAAATACAGATACACCAACTGCACCAGCAGCAAATTAAGTGTTCATATTCATATTTAGTTTAGTAGTTAGTTGATTAGCAAGGGGAAGAAATTCTTTTTCTTCCCCTTTTTCTAAAAATCTTTATCATGAAAAATTATTTAAATATCAAAATACTGTTTATCGCAGTGTTAACAAGCCTTATACAAATTTCCTGTGACAATAATGTAGAAGAAGAAACCAGCGCAGAAATTATTGAATGTAACTCCGAGGTGTCTTTCTCGGCACAAGTAAAACCAATAATAGACAACCGATGTGTTGAATGTCATAATGGTAACAGATTTCCAGATTTACGAAATATCCAAAGCATTAGTGCCAGTGCCGCACAAATAAGATCTGCAGTTGTAAGCAGACGAATGCCACAAGGTAGTTCACTGAGTAGTGAACAGATAGAAATCATCAGATGTTGGATCGATGGTGGAGCATTAAATAACTAATACCATGATCATCATGAATAAGGGAAAAATTCTATTAGGATTGGTAATTTCTTTAATTGCTATAGGTATTATCATTTCTGCATCACTTTTAAACAAATCTCATTTGGATATAAGTGCCGAAAATGCACAAATAGTCATTAGTTCTAATAAATTATTCGAAGACTTCCAAAACGATGAAACAGAAGCGAATACCAAATACTTGGAGCAAATAATTCAAGTAAAAGGTACTATCGTAGACATAAACATCGATAAAAACAAAGGTGTTATTGCACTTACCAGTGATGATGAATTAGGCAATGTACTTTGCCATTTAGACAGCACTGAAACCCACAAAATATCACTTTTACATAAAGGGCAATCTATAAACATCAAAGGGGTTTGCACCGGATTTCTAATGGATGTCATCCTTGTAAAAAGTGTAATTATTAATTAAACACGAATAACTAAAATGAAACCAATAATAACAATCATACTATGTCTTCTATTTTCAAGCATGAGCTATGCCCAAGAAAAGTATCTCACTAAAAACGGGCATACATCTTTCTTTTCTAGCTCTCCAATTGAAGATATCGAGGCCGACAACAACCAAGTACTTAGCATCATCGATACCAAAACCGGTAAAATCGCAATTTCAATTTTAATGAAATCTTTCATGTTTGAAAAAGCGCTGATGCAGGAACATTTTAATGAAAACTATGTAGAATCTGATAAATATCCTAAAGCCACTTTTAAAGGCGAGATTTTAGATTTTGTTACGCTCGAAAACACTTCAGAAGTAATCATAAAAGGAAATTTAACCATTCATGGTGTTACCAAAAGTTTAGAAACTAAAGCTAAAATTAAAAAGACAGAAGATCACATTTTTTTGGAAGGTAGTTTTCCTGTTAAAGTGGCTGATTTCAATATTGAAATCCCTTCCGTTGTGGTAAACAACATCGCCAAAACCATTAAAGTATCCTTCAATTTTGATCATAAACCGTATACCAAATAATATGAAAAAGTTTATCATCTTACTTACCATTCTAAGTATAGGTAACGTTGTTACAGCACAGGACCTATTTGAAATACTCGACGAAGAAACTCCACAAACAAAAGAATATGCTACGGCAACCTTTAAAGGTACTCGAATACTTAATGGCCATTCTATTGAAAACAGAAAAAAAGGAATTTTAGAATTTGTAATATCTCATCGCTTTGGCAGAGTTAATCTAGGGGCAGATGAATTGTTTGGTCTCGATCAATCAAATATTCGTTTTGCTTTTGAGTATGGTTTAACAGATAACCTTATGATAGGAGTTGGAAGAAGTAGTTTTGAAAAAGCTTATGATGCTTTTTTTAAATACAAACTTTTAAAACAAGGAATCGGTAAAAAATCATTCCCCATCTCTGTATCCTTATTCGGAAGCACCGTTTACAGAAGTGTAGACGATTTTGAGCCTGGAAATGAACCTAGTGAAAGTGATCGACTGTTCTACACCACACAACTTCTGCTGGCCAGAAAATTCAGTCCAGGGTTTTCATTACAAATAATGCCAAGTTACATACACCGAAACTCAGTGGCTATCGAAGAGGACCCGCATGATATTTTTGCTTTAGGAATTGGAGGTAGAATCAAATTAACCAAGAGAATATCGGTAAATGGGGAATATCATTACACGTTAAACCCTTTGGAATCAATTAATACCACAAATTCGCTTGCGTTTGGAATCGATATTGAAACTGGAGGTCATGTATTTCAAATCATTCTATCAAATTCTATCACCATGATTGAAAAAAGTTTCATTACAGAATCTACCGATGATTTTTTTGAGGGAGATGTGCATCTAGGGTTCAATATTTCAAGAGCTTTCCAATTCGGACAAAAAAAGAAAAGGAAACAACAAAAAATAAAAGAGTCACACCTATAAACGTATATCATGTTCAGAAAAAAATACAAAGTAAAAGGGAACGATGTAGACGATTTTATGGTAATGCGCACTAGCGCCTATCAAACCTATATATACAGCATTTTGGATAGTTTTCTATTTGAAAAAGGATACACCAAAAAGAAACTAGGCCATCTAAAAATAGGTCTGCAACAATGCAAAGAAGAGTTCACCTATCAAAAACAACTCATGTTTACTCAAGATTTTTTTCTGAACATTGAATTCTTAAATGTTGAAGAAGACATCCCTAAAACCAATATCAAAAGTCGTTTTTTCAACTCTAATAATGAACTATGCGCAATCTCAAATACCGAGCTGTATTGGTTTGATTACACTTCAAAAAAAATAATTGCACCACCTAAAGGCATTTTTGGGGGATTTTAAAAGTAAGGGTTTGTTTGCCCCATTGCCTGTACGAATACATTCATAATGATGTCTAATATTCGTACTGAACCAAAAAGCCTCGAAAATATCGAGGCTTTTTATAATTATAAACGTTATCTTACCAATTCATATCTTGTTTCCGATCATTCAAAACTTTTTTTAACATTTATTTAAGAATTAAATAAGGAATAAAAACAAAAAGTCTGCGGTTTTACCTTTTGCTTAACTCTTCATAAAATTGTAATTTTGCATCAAACAAATTAAAGGAGTATGATAGATTCAAATGTTCTAATTGATTTGTTCAAAATTCTTCAAAAGGCCTAATAAATAAGCCTTTTTAAGGCTTGGACTTTCACTAGTATATGTATTAGAGACTAAAAATCTCAGCAGGCTAACCACCAAAAAATCGTAGTGACATTGTTTTTACAATTCAATAGCCACTTTTGGGATCGATCTATTTATTTAATTAAAAAACAATTTATGGTATATTTTTTGATGTAAATTAATATGTTAATTTTTAAATTTAAAACTTTTAAATCATGTTCAAACCAAATACAAATTTACGATTTAGTGCCTTGTTCAGGCCACTGGCAGTGAATGGATCTTTGATTGAACTTACCCCTGCTGTTGTCTGTTTCAAGAACAAAGACAACAGATCTGTAGACTGGAACACCATCAGTTTAACAGATCATGGAACGGAAAGTTTGATGACCATTGGTAGCCAATTGAATTCGTTTTTGAAAGGTTTGCTTTATAGCGTCTCGCTCAGGACGTAAAACAGGAGTATTAAGGCGAGCCGATCAAGCATATAAAACTTTAATCTTTAAAAGAATATTCTGCTACAAGCCGAGTTCCGGACTCATTAAGTCTGTAGTAGTTCACTAGCTCGACCTTAGTTTTATCTACGAAATTCATGGCTTCCAATTCATGAATTACACTTACCACATCTTTGCGTTTTTCGATTTTTGATAATTGATGTACTTCTTTTATCGACAACCCTTTTGTTGATAAATTTTCAAAAAAGATACGCATCACTATTACCCTAACAAATGATGTTTTTATAGAAGTTATAGCATCTTGATTAACAGATGATCTCTCTTGTTCACTATTATGAGCAGATAAAACTTTTTTTATCTCTTTTGTTACTTTAACAAAAAGTGCATCTCTCTGACCTTGATCCATGATCACCAAAGGCTCGGTGGGAGGATTAACTGTTTGAAATTTTGAAATTGCATCAATGTCTGAAAACATACAATGGCTAACGATTATAGGAAATATAAAAGCTCCTTCATCCCTAGCAGCCGTAAGCAGTGCTGGCAATTCTTCATTATTTATGAATTCTGAAGAAATAAAATTAGGGCTAACCATGAGTATCGCTATTTTGGTGGTGCTAATTGCCTTGTTAATTTCGTCCCTCCAGTCTGCTCCTACTTCAATTTTTGAATCTTCCCAAATAGTAAACTCGTATTCTCTTTCCAAATAGCTAAGATGCGTTCTTAAATAATCTAACCATTTTACATCTTTTTTACTATAACTAATAAAAACACCTTGTCTTTTACTCATACCAATTTTTTAGTATACTATATATTTTTAAGAATGAAACACGGAATAACAAATACTATGAATAGCTAGGCCTATTAAATTTACTTAGATTTATTTCAAAAATAAAACAATTACACAAAGAGTTATACATTTAGATTTGAAATCGTAATATATTTGTTTAACCAACACATACTACATGAACGAAGAACAATATCTTAAGGAAAGAATCGAATACCAGATGACCTGGTATAATAGAAAAAGTAAAATAAATAAGAGCCTACACCTTTGGACCAAAAGCCTAGTCATCGTTTTTTCTGCACTAATTCCTTTTGCCGCAGGTTTTGTAGAAGCCAATAAAAATTTATGGTACTTAAATTATGTTATAGGTGTACTTGGTATGCTTGTAGCAATTTTAACGGGAGTATCAAGTTTGCTAAAATATCAAGAAAAATGGGTCAAGTATAGAACGACCTCTGAAGCGTTACGTCATGAAAAATTCCTATATCTTACTGGTTCTGGAGCTTATAAAGATAAAAAAGATCCTTTTCACATATTAGTAACAAGAGTAGAGAATATCATTACTATGGAAAACACCATGTGGAGCGATATTATGAATACCGATGAAGAATAATACTATCTAGCTAGTGTTATTCCAAAACTTATTGCATGATTCTCTCTAAACAAGGGCTCTTCTTGACCGTTAAAATACATAGCATTTATTCCAATATTCGGGGTAATGTAAAAATCTAACCTGCTATTAAAATATATATAACTATCATCCTCATTAATGATATCATTATCTGCATACACATAATTAAATTTTAAAGAGCTGGTCCAATTTACTCTCCTAAATTTCCTTTCCTTTGGTGATAATGCATTCCAAAAATTAAGTTTTAAAAATACGGGAACTGTAAGTCGCCCATATGAATCGGTTTCTATATCTACCTGGTTTCGCACACCATTTGCATTTGAAATTCCCGTAAAAACATTCATCAACATAGATTCTGTGAGAAATTCATATTTGAGATACGTATTGATCGTAAAATAATGAAGATTATTTTTAAATGTTTTATCCGCATTCATTTCGGGTGAACCTTCAATATATAAAGAAAAGATACCTAACGGGGTTTTCTCAAAATCATACACCAAACCAATGGGTACTCCTAAAAAGATATTATTTGGCGAACTTGCTACACTGCTTCCTATATTAATATCTACAGTTGGTTTGATATAATACCCCCAACCTTTTTCTCCTAAAACTTCATTAACAAAATAATACCCTCCTGCTCTTTCGCTTTGCCCCGGAATTCTATTCAAATCTAATGTTAAGCTCACCGTAGTTGAATCATTGGACACAAAAGTTTTACCATATCCTATTGAGAAAAGTCTTTGCTGCGCAAAACAAGAACTAGTGATAATAAAAAACACAACTCCTAATAAAATCTTTTTCATAATTATTCTGTATAAGAATCAACTTTAGCTATTATATCGGCTATAGTTCTAAGTCTTGAAAACAAAACATTGGTAAGCTCTGTAGTATTTACTCTAGGGAATTTACGTTTCAACTCTCTGGCTAAACGATCTGCCATAAAAGAAGAAATGAACTTATCTATTGGGTCTGTTAACTCAATTTCATCGAACGTAAATCTACTGTTTTGCGCAATAACCTCTTTTACTCCTTTCTCAGTGGTCATCATATTTTCTATTTAGTTAAGCTAAATTAAGTAATTGTTCCAAGCCAAAAATACAGTAAACTCCAGATAATACTGAAGAGACAATAAAAAAGGAAAACAACAAAACGCCATTTTCCTTTTATGCAGGTAAGTTCAGGGTATTGATATAATATTTTTAATCTCCGGCAAGTAGAACAAAAGAACTACCTATTGGAGAGACTGTATAATCTTTTACATTTTTAAAATCTTTGATATGCCTATCTGCTTCTTGAAAAGCTGTTTCTAAAGCACTTAAATCTGATGTTTTATCGACTACGATAGTTTTAGAAATTTTAGTTCCATTCGTATACTCTATAGTGATCTTCCATTTCTTAATAGAATGCAGATTTTTATTCCTATAAGAATCCTCATTACCATTTTTTTTACGCTCAGCTTTATTCTTTTTTTCTGAAGAAGTTGGTTCCGTATTTAGCGGGGTTGCATTCCCTAAAGTAACACATAAAAAAGCCGTTGCGAGTAAGAGTTTCATAGTATAGATGATTTGAATTAGTATGTCACGAATATACAAACATTATTTTAATATACAAATATTTTTTTAATAAAATTTTATTTGATTAATCAAATTTTGTTTGTATGTTTGTTTTTATGACAAATCGAAAGTTGAAAAAGCTCCTCAAGAAAAGTAAAGGAGCAAAAACGGTATACGGTATATCTAAGGTTCTTGGTGTGAGTCCTCAGGCTGGTGATTATGTAGTAAAGCGTAAAGATTTGGCAAAAGACTTTGCCAGAATTAAAAAGATCGCCGACTACATGGAAGTCGACATAAGAGAAATTATAGATTAATACTTACCCATATATGCCTATCTGACGTTATTGCAACACTCTTTGCAATAAGGTTAATGATTATATTCTATTTTTAACGGCAAATACTTTTTAAGAGATTTTTAATACACCCGTAAGATCGATTTTGATATTTCTTTAACTATGGTGCTGTATGTTTTTACCTACATTTAGAAACATTTGATCAATCTCTATAAATTCTACATTATGAAATCTTTAATTGCGTTCATTATTTTTTTGATCCTCTCCTTCTCTTCTATTATTGCTAACTCTGATGCTGCTTTAAAAGTAGATTTTGTGACCGGTAATCCTGAAATTACTTCTATAAATGCTATGACTTTTGGTCCAGAAAGCATATTGTTTATAGGAGACAGTAAATCTGCACAAATAGTTGCCGTAGATTTAAGTGCTCACACTAAAGTTGATAATTCAAAAGTGAAAATAGACCAGCTAGACAAAACCATTGCAGACATGCTGGGAACACAAATAGACCAAATACAAATAACCGATATGGTGGTCAATCAAGAAAACAACAACATCTATATCTCTGTTACTCATAGTTCTGGGACTCCAATACTTTTTAGAGTAGAAAACAATGCTCTTAAACAAATTTCGCTAGATGATGTTTCTTTCAGTAAAATTAGTTTGGTAGACCCTATTTCAAAAGAAAGCAAAGATCGCCGAGGTCGAGAGTTAAGAAAATGGGCAGTGGCTGATATAAAATATACTAAAGGAAAAATATTACTTTCGGGCTTGAGCAATAAAGAATTTGCATCTACCTTCAGAACTATCGATTTTCCCTTTACCGATAAACAGGAATATGGTTCTTTAGAAATATACCATGCAGCCCATGGCAAGTTTGAGACACATGCTCCTATTAAAACATTCTTACCAACTACGATGGGCGATACGTCCTATATTGTTGCTGCCTACACATGTACACCGCTAGTAGTATTTCCTTTAGACGAGGTGAAATCTGGTAAACATCATAAAGGTAGAACTGTGGCAGAACTTGGAAGTGGAAACTCACCTTTAGATATCGTTGAAGTAAAAAGTGATGATACCCGATACTTACTAATAGCCAACAATAACCGCCCTTTAATGCGATTAGACTTTAAAGATCTTGAAGCTTATAAAGGATCACTTACAAATCCAGTTACAATCAAGGGAGCCGCAGAAGGAGTAAATTATGTAAATATGCCTTTTGTGAATGTACAACAGTTAGATGCATATGGAGCCAATGGGTATGTTTTAATACAGAGAGAATCCTCTGGAAACCTAGCTTTAAAACAAGGTAGAAACTGGTGGATACAGAAATAACCGGCCTCCCGTTTTAGTATTTAGCCATCTTACGATAAAATACATGAAGTTTTTTGTTAACTTTTTTCTTTTGCAGATTTGCATATGTATAGGATATGCTCAAGAAGTAAGTGATTTTATCACAAATAAGAACTTTATTGCGATAAAATCACGAGATGCTACAAAAAGTATAAGAGTTTATAAAGACTACTTATCTAAAGAGCAGTTATCCCAAGCTATTCCTATTATTGGTAAAACAAAAATAACCGATAAAGAAACAAGGTTCACCCCTATAGTACCATTTAATTGGAATCAAGCGTATACAGTAATTTATAACTCAACAATTGAACATTTTACAATTGAGCTCCCTTCTGATTATAAACATCTTAAGGTAATCTCTGTTTACCCTTCTTCGAAACTAGTCCCTGCCAATATTTTAAAGTGGTATGTTAGATTTTCTAAACCCGTAAATGAAGCTTCAATTTACGATCACCTTCATTTCATCACTAAAAAAGGAGATACATTATCTAACGCTACATTATTTTTGAAAAATCCATTGATCAGTGAACAGGGTAAACTTTTAACCATTTGGGTAGAACCAGGTCGGCAAAAACGCGCATTGAAACCAAACCAAAAATTAGGTCCTGTATTTGTACCCGAAAAAGAATATACTCTAGCGATATCTAAAACCATAAAAGACGGATCTGGTATTACTATGAATAAAAGCTTTCAGAATATTTTTATGATCTCCGAAGCTGATAGAACAAAACCAAATATCAAAAAGTGGAAGTTACTACCCCCGAAAAAGAATACGAGATTTCATCTGGAAATTCAAACTAATGAAATCTTAGATTACGGAAGTGCAACGCACAGTTTCAGTATCTTAAATAATCGTAATTCAAGAATTGAAGGGCAATGGGAACTCAAAAACCAAGATAGCTCATTGGTATTCTCTCCTAATCAATCTTGGGAATCAGGAACATATAAAATTATCATCAATCCACAACTTGAAGATACCGCAGGTAATAATCTGGAACGATTGTTTGATCAAGACATAAAAAAGAACAACCAATCACCTCAATCTACCTTTCAAATACATTTTACCGTTAATTAAAATCGAATTCCATCTCAATAATTATTTTGATATTTTTATAAAATGAATCCGTTTATAAAATATATCAAACAATATGTTACTATCTCAGAAATAACTGAAAAAGAGATCCTTAGCATATTATTGAAAGAGAACGTATCTAAAGGGCATGTTTTTCTAGAAGAAGGTAGTATATGCAATCGGATATATTTTATAATTGAAGGGACCCTCAGAACATATTTTTATCAAAATGGTAAGGATATCACTTATTGGATTTACCCTGAAAACATGATGGTTACTTCGTGGCATAGCTATATTCTTAGAAAACCTTCTTTAGAATATATCGAAGCTACTGAAAACGCTACAGTTTTATCTATAAATTATATCGAATGGCAGGAACTGTATGAAAAACATCCTCAATTAGAACGGTTTGGAAGATTGATGATTGAAGAACAAATGGCTCTATTGGATGATTTTTATAAAGGATATTATTTATTATCTGCCAAAGAAAAATATGAACTGCTAGTACGAAGTTTTCCTAGTATCACACAACGAACCAATCTTGGGCATATTGCTTCTATGCTGGGGATATCACAAGAAACACTGAGTAGAATTAGAAAAAAGCTATAATCAATTTATACTTCAATCTTTTTTAATGTGCTTCTATTTTTTGACTTAAGTCAAAATTTATGTCAAATTTGGAGAATACTTTTGTAAAAAAATAAATATGAAATCATCTACTTTATTATTCAGAAGTATCGCAATACTCATAGTAATTGCAGGTGTAGCCCATTTGGTATCATTTACTTCTACCAATACAGATGTCCCAAAAGGAACAACCTACAAAGCGAACAATGTACCCATAGACAATTCTGAAACCGATTATATTATTGGTAAATGGAGTGTATCACACCAATCAAAAGAATTTACAGGGAATATTATTTATGAATTTAAAAAAGAAGGCCAAGTTTTTAGCGCATATATTTACGAATATGTAGATGAAAATGGAAATAATCAAAAAGGTGAAGGCACAAAGATATTAACCATTGATAAATTTGACGGTTATAAAGGAACCGGAAAATATACCGTTACCTATCAGGAACAAAAGTATGAGATAAAATGTACAATTGATATGATAGATGAAAACTCCTTTACTATGAGCTATGATTATTATGGCTATAGTGATGTTGAAACATGGAAAAAGCTTTAATATGATAGAGTTCTTATCAAAACAATTAAATTGGATAGACGTAGAATATTGGTTCTATATATTTAACGATTTAAGTTTGCTATACCTCATTTTACCTTTTTTTATACTGGAACTAATTCGTTATGCTTACTTAAAACGATTAAATAGGGATTTAATTTTAGATTCCATAGCCAACATAATCACTTTTGGTGCTTTTTTAATCACTGAAGTATTTCTGGGAATACTGGCAATTACCAAAGTCTATTTTTGGATTTACAACAACTTTAGTTTACCTCATCTGGAACTGAATTGGACAACTATTTTTTGTGCTATTCTACTAGCTGATTTTGCATACTACTGGGAACATCGCTTAATGCACAGAATAGGATTAGGATGGGCTACTCATACAGTACACCATAGTTCTCCGCATTTTAATATGTCTGTGGCTTATCGATTTGGCCCGTTAGACGCTATTTTACCAATAGTTTTTTCCTTACCTATTGTAATGCTAGGGTTTGATCCTATACTAGTATTATTATCGGAAGTCTTTGTTCAGGTTTTTCAAACCCTATTACATACCGAAATTATTGGAAAACTTACCAAACCTGTTGAGTACATATTCAATACCCCGTCTCACCATCGAGTGCATCATGGATCAAACAAACAATATTGGGATAAGAACTATGGTGGAATACTAATTATTTGGGACAGGTTACTCGGAACTTTTGAACCGGAAGAAGAAAAAGTGATTTACGGAATTTCTGAGCCTCTAAACTCTACAAACCCTATCAAGGTTTTCTTTCATGGTATTTCAAGACTTTACTCTAAACTTAAAAAAACTCAAGGAGCCAAAAACAAAATATTAATATTAATAAAACCTCCCGATTGGGAGCCAAAATAATTTTTTCATTAAAAAATCCCGAACTTTTACATTCGGGATTTTTCTTAGATTATGTTGTGATCAAATTACCTCTTTACAAATTTTTGAGACCACTTCTTATCGTCGTGATATAGCTCAAGAAGATATAGCCCATTGGATAAATTAGAAACATCTATATTATCAGTTACTATTTTACCTTTCATTACTATTTGCCCCGAATAGTTTAAGATTTTATAATCTTGTATTTCCTTTTGTAACCCTTTTATAAACAGTTTCCCTTCTTTTAAAGGATTAGGGTATATTCGTAATGCTTCAGAAATATTTGCATCAACAACATCTTGTTCCTTTGCCGATACTACTCCACCAATATTTATGGTATAATCCTCCACTTCACCATAGGTAAAAGTTTCACATGGGCTCGGTGCAGCGTTGTATTTCATAGACACTCGCATTCTAGTATTACCCGACAAAGCCGATGAAGGAACAGTAAAATTATAGGATTGATTTGCACTACTAGTGGTAGACTCGCTGACTATTTGTTCAGAAGATTCAAACGTGCCATTCTTGTTGTAGTCTATCCACACCCCCCAAAACTCTGTATAAGAAGTACTGGCAAAACCAACACTTAAGGTAATTGTATTTGCTCCATATGGAATATCTGCAACCAAACTGGTAAAATCAGCATATCCCCCATTTGCACTGGTAGCATTATTTATGCCTGTAAGACCTACAAAATCAATATATTCAAAATTAACATTATTTCCTTGCGAACTACAGTAGGTAATATCTCCTTCTGCGGTGGTTACACTTACCACATTACTCGATGGAGATTCGTTTCCTGCAGCATCTTTGGCGCGTACCGAAAAACTATAGGATGTATTTGGGTTTAGACCAGACACTACGTATACTAAACTGGAAACTGTTGTTAGCAAAGACGAGTCTTGATAAATTTCATAACCAGTTACTCCTATATTATCTGCAGAAGCCTCCCAAGATAAGGTTACCCCTACAGATGTTATGTTGGACGAAACAACGTTGGTAGGCGCCGTTGGAGCTTCGGTATCAGGAGTAGATGAGAAAATAGTAATGTTATCTATCGCCATATCACTTCTCCAGCTAGAGCCGGTAATTCCTTTAAACTGTAACTTGATTACACCACCTGCATATGCCGAAAGGTCTAAAGAGGCTTGATTCCACACATCTCCTAAATCTCCATTTTGAGACCATATCGAAGTATAATTTGCACCATCATCAGTGCTAATTAATAACTCCATACTACCCATAGTGGCTCCATACATATGGTATCCGAATTCTAAACTAGCACCAGACAACGCCGATAAATCAATACAAGGACTATCTAATATTGCAGTTTTACTAGGACTTCCATTTGCACTTCTAGATGCCTCTGTAAACAAATAAAATGCCCCCTGCTGACCCGTAGACGGACCAGTAGTTTGCGATGGAGTACCTCCAGAATCACGGGTCCATTCTATATCATCACCTGAAGCATTAGTCCAACTACCAAAACCAGATTCAAAGCTTTCAGTATACGGAAAACTATTAATACCTGCACAAGCAGGAATATCTGTAGTTGTGAAATTGACAGAGTCACTATAAGAAGAACTTGCTCCTCCAGCACATTTGCTTCTTACCTGAGCTTCATAACTAGTATTGGCACTCAACCCTGTAATCGTAAATGTATTTGTTCCTATTGGTGCTACGATCCAATTGGCGTTTCCTATTTCTCGATAACGAATATCATAGGTAGCTCCTGAACTATCATTCCAATTTAAAGTTACCGTTGAAGCCTGCACATTTGAAGCCGAAAGCCCCGTAGGCGTTATTCCTCCAATTGGAGTTAGTTGAACATCTTGTACTACTGTCGCATAATCGGCAATGGTAATACCAGTGATCGTTAGAGACTCATAACATTCTGCTTCAAATTCCAAACTATAGGTACCTGCTTTTATAGGTCTATAGTAATCTCCTTCTGGCAATTCTGTGGGAACCCAAGTCTCAAAATTTTCCTTACCCACTACGGTAACTTTTGCTGCAATTGGTTCATTGGTAACGGCATCTGTAACCACCCCGCGTATTCCATAATTTACTTGTTTTAAGAAGGCTATAAGGGCATCGACATTATAATTCCAAAAATTAACCAACTGACTTGCTGGAGGAGTTTTATCATTAGATAATTCTACCGTTACCTCTCTACCTTTTTTAAAATAGATTTGGTAATCTTGTCTACCTCCCTGCACCTCATACCAAGCATACCCATTCGTGATCCCATTATTCAGTGCATCAAAATACCCTGCAGGACTATTGGCCTGACAAAAATCCCGATATTCTTCAGAAATATGGATAAAGTAATCTTCATCAGGATGTGCTCCTGCAAAGGTATCCCAGGGATAGTTTATTAGTTCTATTCCTCCGTGAAAATTGGCAGATAACACAAAATGCTTAGTATCTGCAAAATTCATAAAAGCAAGGGTTTCGGTTTGATATGCATTCCCATCTGGATTTGCACCATCATCAGGATCGGGATAATTCCTATTTAAATCTACGTTATTCGCATTTCCTCTTGTGGCATTAGCAATAGATGTATTATTAGGACTGTTTCTATACGTTCCGTCAGGGTTTGCCAGTGGGTTAATCCATACCTCACTATTGTCCAAAAGGTTTTTGATTTCTGCATGCCTCGGGTGACTAGTATCCTGATAAGCCGTTAACAAAAGATCTATGAGATTAAGCATCATAGGATACCCTGCGATTTCATCACCATGCATTGTAGATGTGTACATCACCCTTGGTTCCTGCTCATTACTGTTAACATTGTCAGACAGTTTTACAAACAATATATCCTTATCTCCTTCTGTAGTAGCACCAATATTTTCTAGTTTACATAACGTTGGATTATTGGTTGCGAAGTCATTCATCATACTTACATAGTCATCATATGTGGGATATGCAGTAAGAGGAAACGTAGCGGCTTTAACTGCCAAGTCTGAAGTCATTGTTCGCTCTCCGGTAATATTATCTTCTGGATACACCCGAAAAGGAATCTGTTTGTTCAAAAAGTTGGAAAACTGGGTGGCATTAGCCATTGCCTTTACTGTTCGAGTAGCTTCATCGTAGTGAACAATAGATATTTCTTTGGTTACTGAAGACAGCTCTGATTTACTAATTACTACAAAGTCAAAAATTACCTCACCTTTTAGGTTAAGGTATGCATTGGCTAGTTCTTTGTCGTTTTGTTGTGCGAGAATGGGAACGCTCATGGTGCATAACACCAAAAGCATCATAATTGTACTTCTTTTCATGGTTTTAAGAGTAAATTAAAATTGAGTTAATAAATAAGATTAATTGTGTAAATATTTAGTTATTCTAAAGGTACACGGAATTAAGCGGAATTAAAAATAACCCTTAACATTATTGATTATGAATACTATACCAATTCTATAGTTTTCAATTGTTCTGAAGGTTTAAATAAAATTAAAATTACAAAGGTGTTATCCATCAAAAATACCTATCTTAGAAACTGCTTTATCCCACATAGTATATACTGAAGCGCAAAAATTCACAATTTCATTTAAGCAATAGATCTTGTATAGATTAATCAACTTAAAAAACATCTCTTATGGCTTATACCGATCAATTTCTAAACGCAATTCAAAAACATCTTTTATTTCACAAAATCATAGAACCTGGAGATGATATTACTAATCGCAACTTGAAAAATAATATCATTGATTTTCAAGACAAGGCAGGTATTTATACTGACGGGATTATTGGGCCAGAAACGCTATGGGAGATTCAATTTCCATATGTAATGAGTACCGAAAAAATGAATTGGGTACGATGCGAAGCAGATAAAATTAATGGCATTGAAGGATTTGATAATTTCATCTTGAGAGAAGATGCTGCGCGACAGTACAATTTATTAAAACAGGAAATACGAGATCGTGGAGGTAAAATAACAAGTAGTGGCGGGAAAAGATCTTTGACCGCAGGAGTGAATAACCATAGATCGGCAAAATCTATGCACTATGCCGGACTCGCATTAGATTTATCTATAAACTCAGGATTTTTTTCTCCCAAAACAGATCCCTTTGTAATGGTTAAAAACAAAGGAACCAATCCCAAGAGCTATTGGCAGGTATATTGTCGTGCGCAAGGAGGAGAACTTATCGAAATTGAAGCGACATATTGGGATAGCTGGGGATCTGGAAAAGATAAAAAGATTAAAATCAAAGATCGATTTATAGATTTTACCGCAACCGCAGAGAAATATGGTTTTCATCCTATTTCACCTCGAAGAGGATATCTTAGATCTACCAACAAACAATATTTAAGTTCAGAATGGTGGCATTTTCAAGCTAATCCTTTGTTGATTCCTGAGTTTTCGCAATTTGGAATAGAACTTCTTAAAATTGAAGACTACTCTCCTGAATTCATAAGAATGCAAAATCGAAGTATTTGGGGTAATCGTAAATCAATTTTTAGAAAAAACTGGTGGTAATTTTTGATCATTAAAACATTGTTTATAAATAAAATCCCACTATTATGGTATTAGCATAATAGTGGGATTTCTTATTGGTAAATAACTAATTAAACTCTTTTTTGGAAATTTTTGTTTCGTATTGATCCTCTATAGAAGATTACAAATAATATTATTAAAGTAAATACCGAAAGAATTGAATCTTCAATGCCCATTGCTGTGCCGGTTAATAATACATCTCCTTTCAGCTCTGCATTGAATACCACTCCAAATCGATCGACACCTGTTATATTACTTCCAAAAATAGGTTGTGCAAGATTCCATCCTAAGTGAAATGAAAAAGGTAACCATAGCCTTTTGGTATAGGTATACATAATTCCTGTAACCAAACCAAAAATTACTCCAGTTATAGACCCTAAAACTGACCCATTAGGATTCATTAAATGTGGAAGCTCAAACAGTACAGCCGAGACTAGTAATGCCACAATTGTTCCTTGCCAATTCTCCATGATTCTATATAGTACACCCCTAAACATTATTTCTTCGAGCATTGCTGCTCCTATAAGAAATCCTAGTGGTGCTAAGAATAATTGAAGTCCTTCAAAACTTGTTATTTTATAAAATCCAAAAAGGTATAATATTAAAAATTCAAGTGCTATAACTACAAGACCTAGGCCAAACCCTCCCAATAATTCTTTTATGGCCGGCTTAAATGATAACTCTGTAATTGTTCTTTTTTCATAATATTTAAATAGATAATAATATGTGGCTGTCATTACGAGTGTACCTAGTAAGGTAACAATAACCATGACCATAGTATCTGAAGATATTATAGACGAGAATAAGGGTTTCGTAATGAACTGCTTAACCAAAAAAGTAGATAAAATACAGGTGAAAATTCCGATAATAATTTTTACGATAGGAAAGTGTAATATGCGTACCGCTAAATTGTTTTTGTTTTGATATTCCATAGTGATAAAGTTTTGATACCCCAAAAGAACTACTCCCATCACTATGGTGCTATTTATTTTAATGAACAGCCTGAAAGTCAGCACAACAAATGTATACATCAAGATATACTCTGTTCATTGAAGCATATCTATAGTTCATTGATAAAAACATTATGTTCATTAAATTGAGAAAGAATGTTCCTTTGCTTTTACTATTTTAGCCTTAACCTATGCAAATGAAGAAAAAAGCTATCAATACAACCTTTAAGAAAAAAATTCAGCTTCATCTCTCTGTTTTATTGAGTCTTGTTCTATTGGTATCCTGTATTCAAGTAATAACAACTTCAGAAGAGTATACCTATACTTCATTTATATTTTTCTTTTTACAAGCTGCTACCGGAATACTTCTATTTATCTCTCCTCCAGTCTATCTTAATATCTATTGGTTAATTCCCAAATTTTTAGTAACTAAAAAGTATGCGCTATACTTTGTTGGTATATCATTACTTATTGTAATTTGGGGATATTTTATAGGATATTTTGAACCCTGGACAGATCACTACTGGTTTAATCAGCCTTATGAGGGAGTTAGTATGGAAAAGGGATTTCTTCCTATGATTTTTATTATAGCCATATCTACCTTTTTGCATTTATCCTACCGGTGGTTTATACAACAAACCAAAATCAAAGAAATTGAAAATGAACGCCTTACTTATGAGTTATCGTTATTGAAAAATCAAATAAAACCCCATTTTTTCTTCAACACATTAAATAATCTATACGCTCTCGCCCTCGAAAATTCTGAAAAAACACCCGAAGTTATTCTAAAGCTTTCAGAAATGATGCGTTATACGATTTATGAATGTAAAGAACCCAAAGTATCTATTAGTAAAGAGATCACATATATCGAAAACTATATTGCCCTTCAAAAAATAAGATATCTGGAACAAGGAAACATAACTTTTACCAAAGAAATACAAAATAGTTCTGTTCAAATTTCGCCAATGATTTTAATCGTATTTATCGAAAATGCTTTTAAACATGGCTTTGAACATATGGAACACAATGGTTTTATAACAATTGATTTAATATCTTCTGAAGACCAACTGTCATTTAAGGTGACAAACAATTATGATCCTTATGAAAGAAAAAAAGGTAACGGTCTGGGGCTAGAAAACGTAAAAAGACGCTTAACTTTACTCTATCCCAACCAACATACATTGGATATTCATGATTACGATGCTGTATATACCGCTGATTTAAAACTAAATCTATAATGAATTGTATTATCATTGATGATGAGCCTTTGGCTCATAAGGTAATTAAGAAGTACTGTGACTCTCTTACTTTTTTAAGAATTGTTGATTCTTTTCACTCTGCAATTGAGGCTATTGGTTATCTCAATGAAAATGATATTGATCTTATTTTTCTTGATATTAATATGCCTAAACTTAAAGGATTAGATTTTTTAAGAACACTACAGCATCCTCCCATGGTTATTATCACCTCTGCATATCAAGAATATGCCTTAGAGAGTTATGAATTAGATGTGATTGATTATTTGCTGAAACCTTTTAGTTTTGAGCGCTTTATTAAATCGATAAACAAAGCTCAAACCCAACAAAAATTACGTGCCGAATCTCAAGAAAGTACATCGTACAAAACCCCTCCTACGAATATTGTGAGAAATGATTCTACTAAAGAAAGTATTTTCATTAAGGGAGATAAAAAAACTCATCAGGTAAATTTTGACGATATTTTGTTTTTAGAAAGCTATGGGAGTTACATCAAAATTCATGTAAATGATGAAGTTATCATCACCCTAGATAGGTTAAAAAATTATGAAAACCTACTTCCAAAAAGTCAATTTGTTAGAATTCATAAATCCTATATTGTTCCTATAAAAAAGATACAAACCATAGAAGGAAACCGAATAAAAGTATCTGGAAAAGAATTACCTATTGGAACGGTGTACAAACATAACCTCGATAGTATCCTAAAATAATTATCGAATATGACTCCCGGCATTTATATCAATAGTCGCTCCTGTCGCATGATCCATAAGGCCACTGCACATTAAACCAACCAAAGATGTAAGATCTTCTGGTTTGGTAAGCTCGTTCAGCGCTATTTCATCTAATACCTTTTGTGCTCCATACGTATTAATAAAGCTCTCTGCCATTTGTGTACGTGTAAACCCAGGAGAAAGAATGAAAGAAACGATATTATGTTTTCCAAATGAACGAGCAACACTTCTTGCAAGGGAAACTAAACCTCCTTTGGAGGCAGCATAGGCAAGGTATTCTTCAGTTTCCCCTCTAAAAACTGCACGACTACCTATATAAATAAATTTACCTTTTCCTTTTTTCATAAAATGATCTATTCCCAATTTGGTCAATAATCCTACAGAATGAAGATTAATATCGATTGTTTTTTTCCAAACAGCAAACCACTCTTTGGATTCTGTATCTGTAGAATGAGGAATAAATACACCTGCATTAAGAATTATAGTATCTACATGACCAAAAGCTTCTTCTACTTCTGCAAAAAGCGAAAACACCTCTTCTTCATTTGAAAGATTTGCCTGAAAAGGTCGAGATTCTGAGTCTTTATATTTAGTGAGTAACGACGCTACTGCCTTTTGATCAGAATTATAATGCAAGGCGACCTTGGCTCCCATTCTCATTAAGAATTCTGCAATAGCATTTCCTATTCCTTTTGACGCTCCGGTAACTAATATTACTTTTTGACTGAGATCAATGTTTATCATGAGATATATTTGCTATAAATATACTAATGAAATAGCAATTTTGTCATAAAACAAAAGCCAGATTTAATGATAAATCTAGCTTTTGAAGTTCAATAGGAGGTACACTTAAACAAATTACTTTTTTTCCTGAAAAGCTTTTAAGTTGTTTTGAAATAATTCTAATTGTTCATCTTTGTTTTCTGTAGCAGTTTTTACTGCCCTTTGATAATTAATTAAAGCCAAATCTTTTTGATTATTTGTAGCGAGTGCTTCGGCATAACTATCATAAACATTTGCCGATTTAGGAAATAGTGTTGTATTTGCATTGAATATAGCTAATGCAGCCTCTTTTTGGCCTCTTTGCAAATAAGAATACCCTAAACCATTTATCTCAGGCTCGTCTAGGATCCCAGAGGTAACTAAATATTCCAATTGTTTGATAATTTCTGTATTATCATTCTTTAATTCATTGATTGCATTTTCCAAAGGCTTAAAAAGAACATCATTATACTTTGCCGCTTCTAATTTGGCTAGTTCTTTGGCCTTCGCTAAAGCATCACTTGCTTTAATTTTAATATCTGGGGTAACTCCCGTTCCTTCCCAATTGGTCTTTGTTACTGTATTTACCGTTCTGGCAAAGGGAATACTAATTCCAAAATCTGTTCCATCTATACTATGATATCTGGTAGGATGTGCTCCCCCTCCGGTTACTTCTCCTATAACAACAGCCCTTTTTCTACTTTGCATGGTATACGAAAAGTCTTCAGCTCCCGAAAAAGTTTTTTTACTGGTCAATATATATACCGGAACCTTAGGACGTTTGGGTCCTATGGTTTTTACTACCCACATTTCTTCAGAATGATTATCTGCTCTTGAATGAATGGTATTCAGTAACAATTTTTCTTCAAAAAAATAACTCGATAAATAGTTTACCGTTATTGGGCTTCCTCCTCCATTTCTTCTCATATCTATAATGATAGCATCAGCAACTTGCATTTCATTCATGACCAAGTCTATTTTAGAAGTATGAATGGGAGTACCGCCAAAATAGGCCAGATCTATATACCCAATATTCCCTTCCATAAGTGTAAAACCTCGTAACATAGGAGCATTATATCTACTAAAATTATCTTTAAAAGTACTTTCTTTCTTACTAGACTTACTAGTTTGCTTGTTCCATCTAAATCGAAGATGTTTATCTTTTGTAATACTTCTCATTTCTTGAGTAAGGAACTCTGCAAAATCACCAGGCGATTTTCCTTCAAAACTCCCTTCTTTCATTAGTTTATCAAGATGTGTATTTGTTTCTTTTGCTTTATCCAAAAAGATATAGTTTGTCTCCAGTAGTTTTTGAACCTTTTCTACTGTTTGATTATATGGTGACTGTCCGTAACTGATTGATTGATGTAAAAGCGCTATTAAAAGTGAAATCAATTTTGCAAGCGCAAGGATTCTTTGCATAATACTATTGTTTTAAGTTAATACTATTGATTCGTTGTACAATTGATGATAATTTTATCTAAAACTTTTTCTACCTGCTCAATTTCATCGATAGATATTCCGGCTAAAGCCTTTTTTCGATTCTCCAAAATAACAGGAGGCAACTTTTCTAAAACTGTTTTCCCCTTATCTGTTATTTCTATATTGTATCGTCTTCTATCCTCTTCATTGGTAGATCTTACCAGATATTCTTTCTTCACCATAAGATCTATCATTCGAGTCATAGAGGCATTATCTTTAAACACCAATGCAGCAATTTCTTTTTGTGAAAGCTCAGGATAATGTTTCAGAAACAACAATATTAACCCTTGGTCTACGGTAATATCTTGTACTTTCTCTGATATCTTTTTTTGAGCATACTTTCTATATTCTTTTATCGCTCTTTCTACTTTATAAAAAACTACCTGCGTAGGAATTTCAATACTCATGGATATTTATTTGATACAAATATATTTGATATATCAATTAAAAACATTACTGATAAGATTATTTTAACATTTATATTCCTAAACCCTTATGTATATGCTATAAGGCAACCTAAAAAACACATAATATTAACATCTGTTCTAAGAGCAATCTCTTTAAAAAACCTTATATTTAAGGTAGATCCTTTCTTGTCGATATTTTACCATTTAGACAAAACACACAATTCATTTTTTACTTAACTTTTAATTCCAAAACTATGAGTATTTCTCAGGCTTCTCCCAAAAGTAGCATTCAAAAACCCAACTTTAAATCCCAATATGAAAACTATATTGGAGGAAAATGGACAACCCCTGTTAAAGGACAATATTTTGACAACATTTCTCCTGTAGATGGAAACAGTTTTACCAAAGTAGCGCGATCAACTTCTGAAGACATTGAGTTAGCAATAGATGCTGCGTGGAATGCAGCTCCAGAATGGAATAATGCTTCAGCAACTTTCAGAAGCAACTGCCTACTAAAAATTGCAGATAAAATAGAAGAAAACTTAGAAGATCTAGCAAGAGCTGAAACCTGGGATAATGGTAAGGCGGTACGTGAAACTCTTGCTGCAGACTTACCTCTGGCGGTAGATCACTTTAGATACTTTGCTGGTGTAATTCGTGCCGAAGAAGGTTCTGTAAGCGAGTTGGATGCAGAAACCGTGTCCTTAAATCTTCAGGAACCCCTAGGTGTTGTTGGACAAATTATACCCTGGAACTTTCCTTTATTGATGGCCACCTGGAAAATTGCTCCAGCTCTTGCGGCAGGAAATTGTATCGTTCTTAAACCAGCAGAACAAACACCAGTTGGTATTATGATTCTAATGGAACTAATCGAAGGTATTTTACCCGATGGTGTTCTTAATGTAGTAAACGGTTTTGGTCCCGAGGCAGGAAAACCTTTGGCCTCTAGCCCAAGAATAAATAAAGTTGCTTTTACTGGTGAAACTACTACAGGACAACTTATCATGCAATATGCGTCTAAAAACATTACTCCTGTAACCCTTGAACTGGGAGGTAAATCTCCAAATATTTTCTTTGAAAGCATTATGGATGCAGATGATGATTTCTTTGATAAAGCTATAGAAGGAGCCGTAATGTTTGCTTTGAACCAAGGTGAAGTATGCACATGCCCCTCTAGAATTCTAATTCAAGAAAATATTTATGATCAGTTTATTCAACGAGTTATTGAAAGAACTGAAGCGATAAAACTGGGGCATCCTCTGGACCCACAAACCATGATGGGTGCTCAAGCATCTAATGATCAATTTGAGAAGATACTCAACTATATCAATATTGGTAAGGATGAAGGTTGCGAAGTGTTAACTGGTGGTGAAGAAGGTTATATTGAAGGACTTGAAAAAGGGTTTTATATCAAGCCTACTTTACTGAAAGGCAACAATAAAATGCGAGTGTTCCAAGAAGAAATTTTTGGTCCGGTAGCTTGCGTAACTACTTTTAAAAATGAAGCTGAAGCTATAGAAATTGCCAACGATACTCTTTATGGTTTAGGTGCAGGTGTATGGACACGTGATATGCATCAGGCGTACCAAATATCTAGAGCAGTTCAGGCCGGAAGAGTTTGGGTAAACTGTTATCACAACTACCCTGCTCATGCTCCATTTGGAGGGTATAAAAAATCCGGTATCGGACGAGAAAACCATAAAATGATGCTTAATCATTATCGCCAAACTAAAAATATGTTGATCTCATACGATAAAAAGGCATTAGGCTTCTTCTAAAAACAGATATTATGATACCAAGGGTAATAATTACCGATGCGGCAAAGGCCGTTGTCGAAACCCTTAAAAAAGAACACGGGGAGTTGATGTTTCATCAAAGTGGAGGATGCTGTGATGGCTCCTCCCCGATGTGCTTTGAAAAGGGTGAGTTAATGATTAACGAAACCGATATTTGGCTAGGTACAATTCATGGATGTGATTTTTACATGTCTAACGACCAATTTGAGTACTGGAAACATACTCAGATTACCGTAGATGTCACACAGGGGCGTGGAGCTAGTTTTTCTCTTGAGATTCCCATGGGAGTACGATTTGTTATCAAATCCCGAATGTATACAGAAGATGAAGTCAATAATCTCTCGCCTATTCATAAAGGTGAAAGCTCTATAGCCTAATTCGATACCAAAGTGACTTCAAATTCAATATCATCAGACAGTGTATTTTCTCCAATGGTTCTTAGTATACTTTTTGATTCATAGGTTACTTCCCATCGTGTTCTATCTATCGCAAATTGTGATGTAAACACCGTACTTCCTTTCTCATTTTCAAATTCACCTTGAAAATGTATAGGTTTCCGTATTCCCTTAATGGTGAGCAAAGCTTCTATTGCTACTTTGGGGAACATGGTATTATCTATTTTGGTAATTTCAAGTGTTGAAACGGGGTATACATTGGTTTCAAAAAAGTCTTCATTCTTCAGATGATCTACCAGTATTTCATTATACTTTCCGTCAGTATTTCGAATAGAATTCATATCGATTTCAAATTTCCCTCCGTCTATGATTCCCGCATTTACAAACCATTCGCCTTTATTTAACTTAACTGTTCCATAATGTTTGTTGATTCCTATGAGATTGGACCCTGTCCAAATAATTTCACTTTTATCGATATTCACACTAATAGCCTCCTTTGGATTTTTCTTTATGATATTATCTTTTTGTAACACATCTAAAAGCTCTATCTCATAAACCAAAATGGAATCTGGATGAGGAAATGTAATATTGCCCGTTCTTTTACTTAATGCTGGCGGCACGATAAGCTTTCTCACTTCTCCTTTTTTCATACCTCGTAAACCTTCGTCTACACCGTTGATTACATGATTTCCTCCAATCAACACTTTTATTGGTTGATCTGATTTTCTTGAAGAATATACCTCTTCGTTATTTCTGTAGGTAGTGATTTCATGAATAAGAACCTCTTGTCCTTCTATAACCGGTTTTCCTTTTCCTTCTTTAAGTATGCTATATTGAAGACCCGAATCTGTTGTAATTAAAGAAGTACGTTTATCATTTGCGTATTGAGAACATGATGCTGTAATTATTAAAAGTAGTATTGAAAGTGATTTAAATTGATTCATTTTGGTTTTGTTTCTTTTTATATTATACTTGGTTTTAAATTCGAATACGCTAAATGTAGAAGCGAATACAACTAAACCGTTACTCTGAATTGTAAAAAAGTGTAACCAAACTGTAAAATTGTAATCTTTGAAACTTTACAAGACACATAGAATACTGAAAATAAAAGCTATAGCAAGCTTTCTTCTATATATGACCTTTTCACAAATCATATTTAGTCAAGACAATTTTCAGTATCAAGAAGAAAAAGTAAAAATAGCGTTGCGTGAAATTGGTAACACTCTACTCCTATCAAATCAAGATTCTATCACTCGAGTAATGCCAGTTCTAAGAATAAACTCAGACGAGTATTTATTAACCTTAGAATCAAACATATCTATAGACCCGGAAGTATTGGTTGATGCTACTCAAACGTCTTTCCGAAATAGTGAAATAGATAATGAATATATTGTTGAAGTACTTGATTGTAGTATTAAAGAAGTGGTATATAGTTATCAAATCAAAGGACATAGAGGGAAAGATATTGTTCCCTGTGCAGGGCGCCAAATTCCAAAAAATTGTTACGAAATAAGAGTAGTGTTTTTATCTGAAAAACCTAACACTGCCCAAACTATAATACCTGTTATATTAGGAGGCATGGGACTTCTTTTGCTTCTAACTATATTATTTTTTAAGTTCTCAAACCTTAAAATTGTAAAGAAAACAACACTTTCACAACCCGTAGAGAATGGTGTGAGACTCGGAAACTATGTATTCTATACAGATCAACAACTAGCAAAACAAGGAAAAGAGATTATTAAATTTACCACCAAAGAATCTGAAATCTTAAAACTATTAATTCAAAGTCCTAATCAAATTATCACTAGAGAAGAATTAATTAAAACCGTTTGGGAAGACAATGGCGTTTTTGTTGGGCGAAGTTTAGATATGTTTATCTCTAAACTTCGAAAAAAGATAGGTAACGATACCTCTTTGAAAATCATAAATATACATGGCGTAGGATATAAAATTGAAGTATAAATCAAATTCAAATATTACGATTTAGATCCTTTTACGCCTACCAAAACCCATATCTTTTTTGCAGATTCATTTTCCCAGTTCCCAAAATCTTTAATTTCATTAGTAATCAAAAAACCTGCATCCTTTAATTCTTTTCTTACATATTTTGATGATAATGTATGAGCATCTGTTTGTTCTTTACGAGATTTGTTACGCATATGATTTTTCAGTTTTTCAATTACTACTATACGCCCATTGGGCTTTAATGCTTTCATTACATGCTCCAGTATAACCATATAATCATCCATCTCATGATAGGTATCCATAATAACCACAACATCTAGTTGTTGAGTAGGTAACTTAGGGTTGTCATAATCTCCCAGTACGGTTTTTACATTATTTAGTTTTCTACTCTTTAGATGTTCGTCTAATTTTTCTAACCTGTCTTTTCTTACATCTACGGCATAAACTTTTCCCTTTACTCCAACCTTTCTAGACATATGTATAGTTAAATACCCTTCATGACAACCTATATCTGCAACTACACTCCCTTCGCCTATATCGGCCAGGTTAAAAATCTCAGGGACATCCATCCAACCATCTCTTTCTTCCCAATCGTATTCTTTATACTGAGCTTTTACACTTAAAACTACAAATAGAAGAAACAAAAAACATAACAGTTTGCGATTATGATTCATAACATTTCTCTTTAATTGATTGACTACACCTATGAAAATAATCGATAATTAATGGTTACATACACCTTTTATGAAAAATTTGTGTTCACAGTTGAGTTTATAGCTCTTTTTTATGATTTCCTTAGCAATAGCAAGTATTTTGAGGTTACCTCTCTCCTATTTTTAAGTTAGCAAAAACTCCTAAAAATGTTAATAATTGTTAAAATAGTACCTTTTTATACATAGTACTGTAACAAAATTAAAATATCGACGTCTAGTAAGTATAAATCAATCATAAAAAACAATAACATGAGAACTTTAGACAACAATCAAATCAGCAAGAAATTACCATCAACAAAAGGATATATCTGGAACTCGAAAAGAAGGTACAGATAATTCAATCAATTCATCAATCATCAATCATCAATCATCAATCATCAATCAAAAAACAAAATATCATGAGAACATTAAATAGCAATCAAGTAAGCGAAAAATTAGCAACAACAAAAGGATATATCTGGAACTCAAAAAGAAGATATAGATAATTCACAATTCATCAATCAATCATCAATCATTAATTCATCAATCAAAAAAATATCATGAGAACATTAAATAGTAATCAAATAAGTGAAAAATTAGCAACAACAAAAGGATATATCTGGAATTCAAAAAGAAGGTATAGGTAGTTCAGACTATTCATCAATCAAAAAAACGACAATCATGAAAACTTTAGGAAATATCAGAAAAAAAGTAAGTGCTGTAGTACAAAGACCAAATGCAGTATTAGATTACACGCTAAGCATTTACAATAATGAAATTCTACATAAACGTATTAAGTATTATGCTTATTAAGATAACCAATCGCAGTAGGAAAAGCCGAATAGCATATAGCACTATTCGGCTTTATTATATAACTAAGGTTACGGTTGTTATTTTTTAGACTCTTCTACTTTAAACTTTGCTCCTACCGGTGCGCGATACCCATCAAAAGGGAGCTTGAGTAGTTTTCCTATCTTAGCGTTTGAATCAACATCTGGATATGTATCTACTCCGTATACCAAATCTTCATTTCGTATTTTGGCAAACGTACCAAACAATCTATCCCAAATAGAAAATATATTACCATAATTTGTATCGGTATAGGGCAAAACATAATGATGATGCACTTTATGCATATCTGGTGACACAATTAACCAACTTATAATATAATCTACTTTTTTAGGTAATGAAATATTTGCGTGGTTAAATTGAGACAACACTACCGAAAGTGACTGGTATAGCATTATGATTCCTATTGGTGCTCCAACAATAAAAACTCCTATGGTAGTAAAAATAAAGCGAATTAAACTCTCTCCCGGGTGATGTCGATTTGCTGTGGTTGTATCGACATGATTATCTGTATGATGTATAAGATGAAACATCCATAAAGGTTTAATCATATGTTGTACATAATGCGCCAACCATGCCCCTATTAAGTCCAACAACGCTACGCCTAATAAAATAGTTGCCCAAAGGGGAAGCTCTAACCATTGTATAATTCCAAACTTATTTTCAACAGTCCAATCACTGGTCTTTAATAATATAAATGCTAGAAAAAAGTTAACTACTATAGTTGTAAGCGTAAAGAAAATATTGGGCCAGGCATGTTTAAATTTTCTATAGTTAAATTTAAAAAGTGGCGCTGCATATTCTATCAACCAAAAAAAAGTAATTCCGCCAACCAATATAAGGCTTCGATGCGACGAAGGTATCGTTTCAAAATAAGTAAGTATCTCTTCCATAGGTACAAAATATTCTATTTTTCATAATTAAACAACTGTTTTTTTGTGGATTCAAATTTTAAATCAAAAAAACGCAACCAAAAAGTTGCTAATTAAAAAAACATATTTATATTTGCAACCATAAAGTTGCATTTTAATTTAAAACCTTACCAATATGAAAGATCAAATTGTAAAAGAACATGTTTTTAACCATTCTATAGACAAAGTATGGAATGCTATTACTAAGGAAAAAGAAATCTCTACATGGTTTATTAAGGCAGATTTTAAGGCTGAAGAAGGTTACGAATATACCTTTACTTCTAGTGAAGAAGATTGTGTTCCTATCACCGGTACTGTAAAGAAAGCTCATCCATATACTTTGGTATACACCTGGGTTGTTCAAGATACCAATGTAGAAACTTTGGTGACCTGGAAACTAGAAACTATAGAAAATGGTACAAAACTATATTTAGAACACTCTGGCATTGCAAAATACCCCGGTGATACTGCTGTAACAATGTTTAACAGCTTTAATGGTGGATGGAACAATTGTGTAAGCAAACTTGGTGAATACTTAATACAAGAGGTACATGCAGGATAAGATAACCAAAATATTTAAAGCAGTATCGGACCCAACAAGGCGTGAAATTTTTCACGCTTTGGTGGTAGCTGCCACAGCACTACCCATTACACAAATTTCAAATCAATTCGAGATTAGTCGACAGGGCGTTACTAAACATATAAAAGCTCTTGAGCATGCTGGACTAATACAAATACAGACCAAAGGTCGAGAACGTTTTTGCTATGCAGATGTTACACCGCTAAAAGAAATAAATAAATGGCTAGGTTTTTATGAGAAGTTCTGGGATGACTCTATTAATCGTTTAGACGATTACTTAGACCAAAGCAACTAAGAACAGTCTAAACTACTTAAATATTCTTTCATCCAGGATTTTGCATTTTCTAACTTAGAAAACGTAATTATTTCCTGGTGAAAGAACATATTTTCTATCGTTACGCATTCTTCCTGTAGTTTATTGTGAACCACTACCGCAAATGCTTTCAGATTAGGAAATACTTCTTTTATTCTAATATAATCTGCTGGCTCTAAAGAATAAGAATTTACCCGATTAGAAATATATCCAAACGGCCGATTTCCAAAGTGACGATTGGTTAAAACCGATAATTCTTTGCCTTTCTCATGATTAAATGAAGCTCCTTCTGCTACCTCGATTATCAGATAATTTTTATAAAAAACCACCTTACCAAAACCAAGAATATACTCCTTGATTACCTCTTCTTTACTCATACTCCGGTTTCTTATGTTTAACGTTGTCAAAAAAAGAAGTCGCGAATGTACTTTAAATAGCAATGCAATGCATTTTTTTATAATATAAATAACATTTATTTAGCAAATTCTGTAAATTCCTATACGCCTATGTTAAAAACCTTATTTTATAAATAGTTTTGTATTTACAATACCGAAGTTGAAGTATTGGTTGGTGGATTACCTGTTAGCACCCAGCCTTTATTTTTCAAATTGTTGTATGCCTCAAAACTTACTGAAGTAGGATCGGCATTGCGAGAGTAATTCAAGTTTCCATTTGATCTTCCGTGAGCATCTAAATCAATCAGAATTTTATCAATAGCCTCCGAACTGATATTATTACTGAAAACATTGAGGGTTAGCAATTGTTTATTTTTGGAAATATCTAACGTCTCCAATTGATTTACAGAACAAGTAAAATAAATAAGTTTTTCATTACCAGAAATATCTAACACCGTAAATAGATTATTGTCACAGTACAATCTATCTAAATCCTTCATTGCATTTAAATTAAGTGTTTTAACTCTGTTTGAGCTACAATAAAAGTGGCGCAGCTTTGTATTGTTACTTACATCAAGTTCTGCTATTTCATTCGCATGACAATAGAAATATAATAGCTTTTCGCAATTTGTAACATCTAATTGTGTTAATTGATTAGCAGCACAATTAAAAGTAACCAATTCTGTATTATTGGTAACATCTATGGCTCCTAGAGGATTACCATTGCTGTATAATGTTCTTAATTTAATATGTTTAGTTACATCTATATTAGAAATTTGATTCGAACTAAAAGTCAAACCTGCCAATTCTAAATTATTACTTATGTCAAGTTCGGTAAGTTGGGTACTGTTACAATATAAATACCTTAGTTTTTCATTTTTAGAAATATCTAGCACTTTAAGGTCATTGACCCCACAATGAAAATTATCTAAATCTAAATGTTTAGAAACATCTAGTTCTGTTCTATTATTGTTGGCACAATACCAGGTTCTAAGTTTTAAATTAGTACTAATATCATAATTACCAGCTGGGTTATTACTAGTATGCAGAGTAATCAACTCAGTATTCACAGCGATATCCAATGATTTGAGTTTATTATCATAAATATATAAACTCTGTAACTTAGTGTTCATGGTAAGATCTATTTCTTCAAATAGATTTCTATAACAATTTAAATGAGTTAGTTCAACATTTCTCGAAAGGTCAATTGTAGATACCTGATTTTGGTAAAAATTAAGCGATCTTAAATTGACGTTTTTGGTAACATCTATTTCTGTGAATTGATTTTGACCACAACTAAATGTCTGTAATTCTAGGTTACTTGATACATCGACCGTGTTGATTCGATTGTTACTAATATTTAAATTTCTTAAAGCTTTATTTTTAGAAATGGCGATTCCTTCTAATCTGTTAGACGATAAATACAAATTTTGTAAAAGAAGGTTTATATCTATATTGATAGCCGTAATTTGGTTAGAGTCTGCGTATAAACTAACTAATTGCAAATTTTTTGTTAGATCAAGAGTTTCAATTCTATTACGCTGAATATTCAAATGCGCAAGAACGGAATTCGACGAGGTGGAAAGGCTGGTTAAATTGTTATTATAACAAGTAACATGAATAAGTTTTAAGTTATTTTCTATATCTAAACTTGCCAAAACATTGCTATACAACTGAAGTTGAGAGATATTCCAAAAATCGTTCAGATTAAGATCTTTCAATTGATGATTACGGATCGAAAAAAAAGAAATTCTTCTACAGTTTTTCTCATCCTTTATTAACGCTACAGCTTCTCCCTTATTTTCAGTTAGATCAAATGTAATAAACGGGGTTCCAATATTTGGAGAAATGTGTTGGTTAGCAACAGTATTTCCTTCATTAACTAAAGAAATATTGGTTTCAATACTCGAATTACTATATCGTATCTGGAAATTTGATGATGTACTAGACGTTTTTAAAAGTTCAATAACACGAACTCGATCATAAACCAGGTGCTCTCCTAAATATACTCTATTTACTGGAGTATTTCCCAATCTAGGATCTTGTATAGATATGGCTCCAATTTCTATACTCATCGTCCCGCAGCTGCTTGTTCTTCAACAATAAAATACAACACGTCTTCTTTTTTAGTAGCAATAGCGTTATATTGCGATTGTGTTCCACTCCAAACCTTTGCAATTGGATTTGGGCTTCCCTCTTCTAAAGTTATAGGATTTACAATATCTCCAGAACTCACTTCATCTAAATCACCAGTTAAATACACTAGGTTTTGAGATTGAGCTGTACGTAAGGTTTGAGCATGCACGGTTTTACCTTTTCCTGTTACAGAGGGCAATTTTCCTTGAGGGACAATAATTTGTATAGCAGGTTGACCCGCAGTAAAGTTTATAGTATTGTTGGTATCTGAGTTTATGAATAAATGCTTAACCGTATTAAGTACTCCTTGCACAGAATTAAATCTAAACTCAGCATTTTGATCATTGGCACCATATCCCAATTTATAACTAACTACATTATTGGTTGTAGTTTGGTTAAAAACGGTTAATAATGAGTCTGAATTTATTAGAACATTCCTATTTAATCTATTTTGAACATTTTCATTTACATTCTGTATACGATTGCGTAGATCAAAATAATCTTCAGAAGTATCTTGATGAATAAGTTCTAAATCAGAAGCAGAAATGGTTCTGATTCCTTTTCCTGGTTTTAATATGAATTTATGTATCGCCATGCTTAGGATTCTACTACTAGTTGTATATCTGCCTTAATAATAATATTTTCTGTTTCAGAAACCGTTCTTATATTTTCATCGAGTCCATTAAATCTTTGTGCTACTGCCTGCTGTATAGCAATTTCAGAATCTCCCCCGAAAACCCTTACATTACCTAAGTCAATAACTCTAATGGTATTGTTTTGATCGACATAATTTTCAGGATTCTGAATGTTAAATGAAGTGCTATCAGACAATGATACTGTTTGGTTTCCATCTTCATCCTGCAAAACTTCAGTGATAATTGTTCCGCTATCCAAATGATGATAGCTATCTATAAAGTCGCAAAACTCTTGTTCAGTAGGTTTATCACCTGTCTCGAAATAAGATTTTAATGTTTCTTTTGGCTGCTTCATACTTATCTAATTCGTTCTATGTAGGTGGCAAAGTTGTTTCTTCTGAAAAGTAAACTTTGATTCTCTCCATTAGCGTTTGTTGCATCTTCGTAACTCAAGGTTAACTTTATTCGTGGTGTTAGAACTGCTTCTGCTGGAATAAGGGTCCCTGTATTGTCTGCATTCCGAAGTACCCCTCCTCCTTTTGAAGTTTCAACAATTCCGTTTTTTGTTACTTTCTGTTCAAAGGTGAGCGTGTTCCAACCGTTTTGGGGCTCTGTAGTTAATTGACTTAAGGTTTCAATTACCGTGGTAAAATCTTTTATACCAGTTAAGGAGGTATCTTCTATAGCTCCTAACAACGATGTTTTGGTTGGATTTCCTCCAGCGGTATCAGATGTAAAAAAACCGTTTTGAATATCCAAGAAGTATTCAGTTTTATATGAAGACGGTGCTACACTTCCAGTATTTCCTGATGCTACAAAATTGATATAGTCTCCTATAATTGTAATTCGCGACAACCCTCTATTATTAAAAGCTCCGGCTACCGTATTTCTAAAACTCACCTCATTCGTGTCATTTGTATCTGAAGTTATATTTATCTGAGAAATCCCTCCAAAGTTATATACTTTGATATTAACCAACTCCTGTAAAGAAAGCTGTTGTATTTCATTATTAGGGCTTATCATTAATACTTGATCATTAAAACTTCCACCATTTAATGCGGTTAGTTTTAATTTCTCTATTTCGATTTCTTTGGAAGATAAATTTCCTTTTATGGCATTACCAATATTAAGCGTATTATTAATATTGTAACCGCCAATATCCACATTTGCCCCTAGAACAATATTATTGCTACCACTACCATCTCCTTGCACGGCATTACCTCCTACGATCACATTGTTCATTCCCTGAACTCTGTCTGTAGCAGCTTTTGAGCCAATAATTACGTTATTGGTTGAATTGTTATTACCATTATTGCCTAATCCGCCAAAAGCCTGGTTTCCTAATACAACATTATCATTCCCGATACCATCTACAATAGCATCTTTTCCTATAACCACATTTCTATTTCCACGTGTTTCTCCCGTAGAATCTGGGGTTTCACGAGTACCAATAAAAACATTTTGATCAGGAGCCTGGGCATCGCTCAAATCATCTAATCCTACTACTTGATTTGCATTATTTTCAGTGCTTACTTCCTTTTGATATGCCAAAAACCAAACTGCATTGTTTGGCATAAAGCTATTTAGGTTATCGTAAGCATAAGGCACAACTGGTGTATACTCACAATTATACCATACATAATTACCATATGCCGGTTGTGGGTCCCCTAGAACTATAAATCTTCGATTACCAGACCTTAAAGAATCTCCTTCTGATGAATCTTTTATAAAAATAGTCGTGTTTCTAAAATCAATTTTTATCTTGGTTTCGTCTACAAGTAAACGACCTACACCATTTATCTGATTGTAATATATGGGAAACGTATTGTAGGAAGCGCTGTTTGAAAAATCTTCTAATAAATTATACGTAATAAAAACCCGGTTATAGAAAACTGTTTGTTGCAAGTTTTCTATTTTTCTTCTTAAAATATTATTTTCTCGTATTAGTACTTGAAAAGGGTCAAAATTGGGTGTTTGATGATTTATGTACAAATCATCTATAGTAACTTGAGTATGTCCCGAACCATAAGTTCCTTTTCCTCCTTTAAAAAAATAACTATTTGATCTCATGCTTGTGCGCTTTGTGAAACATCACCTAAAATTGGTCCTGGAAAAACTATATCTGACTCGATATCAAATTCGAAAATAACATTCTCATCTTCCTTGATGATCAGCGGTGGATTTAAATTATTTATGGCAGTCACTAACAATGTTTCTACAAAACTTATCCTTTGCAAGTTTCCCCGAACAGGTAATGCTATATCTTTCTCAATGTTTATTGCATCTGCTCTTTCAAGCCTGCTTATTGCTTCAACTCCAACACCTCCACCAAACCTTAAAACCCCAAGATCGACAACTTTAATCTTATTATTTTGATTTATGACACTTGGACTATCTATACTTACCGTAGTACCATCTGAAAACGTTATTTGCTGATCTCCATTATCATTGACACTAACATTGGTGACCACTGCCCCACTATCTTGATGATGATAACTATCTATCAAGTCACAAAATTCTTGCTCTGTAGGCTTGTCACCAGTTTCAAAATAAGATTTAAGCGTTTCTTTAGGCTGTTTCATAGATTTATAAAATTTAAAAAGAAGTTGACATTTTAAATGCTGTTATCTTTTAGTTCTAATCCTCATCTTCGTCTTTTCTTTTTTCTTTTCCTAGTACAGTTACTTTTACAATGTCTGAAATAACTTTTCCTTGATCATTAGTGACAGATAACTTGAACTCGTAATACCCTTTCTTTAAACCAGTAGCAGTTGTGGTTAAGCTATTAGGATTTGTAATTCTCCCTCCGCTACCTTTAACTTTGGACCAGCTAACTGATTTTATCTCTCCTTTTGTTGGGTAAACATCTCCATTTAGATTCGTTTTATTACTAGGTAGTGTAATTGTTCTAGCTCTACCTGCATCTACCTTGGTAATCGAATCTTTTTTGAGAGCTTTATAGGCTTTTTTTAATTTTTCAAATTCTCTTTTAAGATCAGATACATCTTCATCTAATTCATCGGCAAGTTGTATATCGATTAGTAGAGATTTCAATTTTGACTTCAATTGAAAATCATTCAAAGGTTCATCAGCCTTCTTCGATTGTAGGGTTAGATTTTGTATCTTTTGTGTTAGCAATTTCTCTACTGTAGAAGGTTTTGAAGAAATGTACTTTTCTTCAAGTCCCAAAAGTAAGTCGGGCTGTTCCACTTTTGCTTTAACAATTTTAGTCCCCTTAGGTAATGTTGAAGTATCGATTTCATAATCTTGGAAACCTATTATTATACCATTTTCGACCTCAAGAAAAACTTCTACTTTTTCCATATCCCTAAATAATTTATTCTAGCCGGAGCTCTATTTTCTGTATTATTACATATAACTTCCACTAATCCTTTAGTATAATTTCTTCTCCATCTACAAAAGAAACTATCATTTCCATCAACATCTCCAGCAAAATCAATAGTTTGTATAGATGGTAAGAATGCCACTAAATTAAAAATTGTATAACCTGTAGGAGGTCTTACTTCAACCAAATTTTTAGTATAATCTATAGCTATTGTATTTGCAGGACCACCACTTGAAAATCTAACTGTAGCACTGCCAGATGCAAATCGATAATTACTATTCATAAAATCCCGCACCCTACGTGCTGTCATAATCTTGGTATTATCAGTACCCGCTATGGCCTCATTAAAGTCTGCCAATTCTGCGATACCTCTTCTCGCGGTAGTAGCGGTTCTATTATGTAGCTTTCTGGGAGTGATAAAACGTGTATTATCTGTAGAGCCGTTGGTCTCAGTCTGTGTAGCAATTTCTGCCTTTCCTCGTACCGTCTCTGTGGCATTTGGGGTCAAAATACTATCTCTAGACATACCTACATCGCCAGAAGTATTAATAACTAGTGCCCTTTCCTGATTAACTGTAACCTGAGGTAAATTTCTAAAACGTAAAAAACTGTTCGCCGCGTCTACATCTAGATTTCTTGCTGGTGATGTTACTCCAATTCCAACACGACCATCGGTCTGCACTCTAAACCTTTCTAGCCATGAAGCACCTCCTGATACCGAACCTCCAATAGTAAACGCATCTCTGGAACTAAACTGGGCATTATCACCAACTTTTAATCTAAGCTCTGTTACATCTGATGCAGGCGTAAATTTACTCATGTAGACTTCATCAGTATTCGAAAATGTTCCTCTGAAATATAACCTGTTCCCTTCCTGCCCGGGAACCAAAGTTGGTTGATTTTCTCCTAAAACTAAATTACCGGTCATGGGTCTTGACCCGTTTCTTGGAAGATAATCTTGCTTTACATCATTAATCTCAGCATTTATATTTGCTATATCTGTAGATAGTGCAATAATCGTTTTAAGAGTAACCAATCCCGTAATAACAGTATTAGTTGGATCTGAAGGAGTAGTAACATATTGACCAACCCACTCTTCGTATACTCTTTTGGGTTGACCATCTGCATACTCTAAGCTACCAGTATTCTTTCGTAAATCCAAGATTTCTACATTGGGTCTCTTGGCTCCATTAAATTTTAACCGAAGTAGTTCTGGTTTAGTAACGGTAAATGCATTACCTGTTTGTGCATTTATTTCTTCTCTTGGAATTGTTGTAACTATCCAACCATCTTCGCTATTACTAGCCTCTTTAACCAAATAGTTTTGGTTTGGATCGATACCCCACTGACCTAATAAAGCTTCCAGCATATCATCAGCATATGCTCTTTGCAAGTGAATCAAGGTTTCCTGTTCAAGAGGAAATCCTCCTTTATGTCCAAAATTGACTCTTTTCATTCTTCTTCGGTTTTAACTAAGGGTGCTTCTGTATTTGTGTACATATATCTTCTTGTTTCATAACTTTTGGCAACTAATTTGTAAAAATTAACCACCTTGTGAAATCTTGGAGTAAGTATTTTAACAGCATCTGGATGAGTGGTATACGGATGTCCCAATTCAAAACTTAATTTGTTATCTATATTCTGCAACATCAAGTTTTTCTTACTAGGTTGTACCACAGCATCACTTAATGATTTTATCTCATTTAAAATGGAATCTTTTGATTCTAAGATGTCTGAAGGAATATTAATTCTAAAATTGAAATACTCTGTACTGCTTAAATCTAAATCGCTGGATAAATAAAGGAAGTAGTTAAATTCTCTCTGATTATCATCTGGATTATTGGTGTAAATTAAAATAGGATCATATCCTGCTTCTATTTCGCTATTGGTATACAAATACTGTACTGTAGGGCGATCTGCATCATCTATAAAAATGAGTCCGTTTTGAGCTTTTTGACTCGTAAAAGGATATCTCTTATATTCTCTACCTTTATTAAAAAGTTCGTTTAAGACCTTTTCCATATAAATAACCTGCCCATTGTGCTGCATCTTATACAAAGTATCGTCATAAGAATCGCTTAAGGGTTTAAGAAGCACTTGCAACCACAATGCATGTTTCCTCCTTTTTAATATTGGAGGAAGTAACATGAGTAAGGTACGCTTCCAATCAATGGTTGTATATTTTGGATATGGATTTTCCATAAAGATTACAGATTAAAGCTTGGATCAGTTTGTAAATTGTAGGGATAATAAGTTACATAAATCCCTTCATCATTACTGGTATCAAAATTTGTATTGAAATATCCAGAAGTTGGCACAAAAAAAGAGGTCTCCTTTCTCATATCAGTATCATCATAAACTGTATTACCGGTCGAAAAGTCTTGATTAAACGCAGCTATTTTAACCTGTCTTAAAATAGGTAATTGAACACCCTCTACGTTTTGAACTCTGTCTATCAAAAAAGTGGGTACAAATGCACCATTGAACTCAAGATTCCTTAAGTAATCTCTAATAATATCTTCTACTGGTTTAATCGAAGAATTACTTATTAATGCGCCAGCATTCACACCTTCGGTATAGATCACCAAGGGATCTACGTATACCTCCATTACAATACGTATTTTATCTCCTGCTGTAGATATGATACGGAGTTGGGTCCCTGCATCTTTTATTTCATTCATAAAGGCAATAAATGGTAGTTTCTCACCTGTGGTCAATTGCGAAGGAACTCCGCCTACTTCTTTGGCAACCTTTATAGTTACAATTCCTACTTGATTGTAATAATATTCTTTAATTAATTCTTCGGTATTTTGAGTTACATCATCATCTCCAGAAAACACATCACTAAACAATCGTTCTGATATAGCGCAATATTTAATCAGTTTTGCCGCTTCTACATCTGCTATGCCGTCTGTATTGAAACGAAAATAACCATCTTCCCAGATCAAATCTGCACCAGGAATATAGCTAAAGGCTTGCTCGCGATACCAGTTTAAGGTGTGAGGTCTAGACAATAAAGCATTGCGTTCTACAATATTTTCGTGTAACCAAATTGCTGTAGAAACAACAAATACCCATAACCTCCATATGGCTGATTTGGACGTGCTATTTAGAGCGTCAAGCTCAAAATATTTTTCCTTTTCTGTAAAAATGACCTGTTGTATTTCTGCTATTGTACGAGCCATACTATAATTTTATACTTTAGAATTACTACTCTTCTTCTTGATTAGATTCTGGACATACAATGAAGTCATCATCAATGACCATATACCCGATACCATCAGGTTGATCCTCAACTTCAAGTAATTTTAGATCTTCTCTAGAAATACCATTTGCCGGACGTATATTTCGCGACAAATAAAAAGCCTTAATATCTCTTCTAACCGGAGCACTGTTAATTTCTAAATCTTCATAAACAGATATATCTCTATCTACTCGGTGAAAGTCATTATCGGCTAATAGGCTAAATATACCTTCTATACCTCCGTACTCCTGTAAGGACATATCAAAAATGGTCTGATTTTCTTGTGGTTTAATAGTTGCCATCGATAACAATATTCTCTATATTGGATACATCAATGATCTTCACATTGAAGTTATCATGAATAAGTTGTTTTTCTATTTCAGATTCAAGCCTTAATCTATTCACTGTGGTATTACCTTTAAGGTAATCTGCAATACCCACTCCCAAAAGAGGAAATTCTTTATAGGCTCCTTTATGAGACAGTAATATATGTTCAACACTTTGTTGACTCGACTCTCCAATTTTAAAGTCCCCGTCCTCTATCTCTATATCATTATTTATGATAAAATCATCCATTGCTAAACATTTAAATTCTTTATAAAAATATTTGAAAGTGCAAGAGATATCAAGATTTTTACCAAGGCCTTCCTGTGTTTGCAGTAGATTTACAAAAGGTTACTTTGGTTTTACAATGCCTCCAACAGTGCAAGGAATAGTTGATGACTTCAAAAGAGCCTTCGATCCTCCTATATTAACATCAGGTTTAGTGGCTAGCCAATTTGTTACCACCGGAGCACACGGACCGCTAAGAACATTACATGTTCCAAAAGTTGGGATATTAGCACCTACATTCTTATCGGTTTCGTTGGCACAAGATTGACTTTCTATATTAACTTGTTTTCCATTCGTAGTGGTTAAATTTGCCGGTGCACTTCCTTGATTGCATTCAAGTTGATCTCCACCTCTCAAATATTCTGTTGATGCTGTCATAGTTTTTAATTTATATTTACACTACTACCAGAAATATTAACTGATCCTGTTGCGTCTATATTGATATTAGACCCACTTTTTAAAGTTACTCCTGCATTTTTATCAATACTTATTTCATCTGCACTACCATCGGTACTGATAGAGGCTTTATCTTTTTCAATTACTGCTGTACAACCATCAGTAACTTCGATGGTGACTTTGTCTTTATTAAGTTTCGTAGACAGAGTTTCTTCTTCGTTCTCTAGAAAACTTACATTTAGATTTTCATGATCTGCGTGTACCGTAGCTCTTGGTTTTTCATCATCATCCAAAAAAGTAATATCAAGATTATCTTTCACGTAATTCACTTCCGAAAGTATCTTTTGAGGTGAACTCTCATCATTCTCTTTTGGTTGCAAGAATTTAATATTGAGTTGCTCTTTATTGATATGAGTTTCAAAAAGATCACCAAATTTCATATCAAAAGTATTGGCATTAAAGTCTACTTCGAAATATTCTGGTTCCTGGTTTCCACTCTGCCCATTGTTATCTTGAGGTTTCCTAATTCTCAAAATTACTCGGTCTATTTCTGAAAATTTAGACACATAGGTCTTTGCGTCGTTATTATCTATGATAGACACCAAAACCCAACTCCCTACTCTAGGGATAACAATAACACCTTCCTCTGCCCCATTAACATTGGCTCGTAAACGCACATTATGCAATTCGACTTTTGCTCCGTTAGCACCTAAGTTATTTTTATTCGTTGTTTTACCCGAAATTTCATTAATTACGTCATCATATAAATTTGAGGAAAGTAAAACCCTTACAGAAATAACATATTCTTTTTTACCATCTGCTTCTACCGGAGTATTTTGGGAAACGATAGCCGGGAAAGTAGACGTTTTATCACCTTGTATTGCTATTTCCTTTATGATTTCGCCAATTTCACTCATATACCGTTTTTTGCAATATTTAAACTAATAGTTACTAAATAACGATAATTGAAATAGGAATCAAAGCATCTCATATAGCTAATGCAATAGCTTCAATACTTTTAAAGTGATTCATTTTTCCTAAATGTTTTTTTAGTTCACATTTTTGGCATTAAATTTGAATTCTTTAAAGAAACTTAAAACCATGAATCGATTATACCTACTACTCATAACCCTTTTAATCTGCAGTTCAGTATTTGCTCAAAATATTGGAACAAAAAGAGATAGCATTCTAAACTCCCTTGATGATTTACGAAGCGAAATCAAAACAAAATTTGATAATGGAGAAAAAAAGCGTGTCTACTATTACAACAACAATAATGAATTTGTAAGCGTAGCCAATTTTTCTGAAGATGGAAAAATATATTCTATTTATAGTTTGGATAAAGGAATAAAAAAAGAGTATTTAAAATTTTACTCGGATTCAGGATCGATAAAAGAACATTCTTATTACCACAGTAATAAAAAAATTAAATTGAAGATTTTTTATGATCAATTCAAAAATATAGAATCTACCTATTTTTATTCCCCAGAGGGAAAACAACGGTTTGAAATTATATTTGACCTTGTAAATGGAGGTTACAGTAAACGGATATTCGATTCAAATGGAAATCTAAGAAAAAAAATTACTTACGATAAAGGAATACAATATATTTCTTATGAATACAATGGTAAAACTCATGGGTGGATTACTACTATAGATTCAGAAGGAAAAGAAACTAAAGAAAAGTTCATGAACCAAGGGTTTCCCTCAGAGTTCTACGAAGGATGGGAAAAAATTATTATGGACTATGATAAAATTCCTGAATACGAAAAACAGTTGGAAGCAGAATTAACGAAATATGGTATTACATTGAATAATTCTACGGGTAAAGGAAAAAAGGTATTAATTGAACAAAATTAATTAATTACCTGGAACAGAAATAGACTGACTTACGGATACTTCGTTAACAATATTTACCTTTATAGAAGTACCATTACTTTGGCCAATAAATGTAGAACTTACTTTTGATAAATTTGGTCTAGTTCCTTCTTCTGCACTAATTCCTAGATGGATTTCCTGTCGAAATCCTTCTAAACCGTAGCTATAATTAACAGCATCTACAAAATAGAGCTGATCCTCTCTTTTAAAGTCAACAATCGTGCCCTGCTTAGATTGTTCTCGCAATAAAATAACATCCCCATGGCGAATAAAATCTCCTACTTTGTTTTGATCACTAGTGATATACAAAGTATCCCCAAAAGTGGTAAAACTACCCCGGAAACCAGTATATTTTAATTGATATAATTTATTAACAGCCAAATCCAATAATTTCTTTTTAATATCTGAATTATCCAATTCATCGGCAGAAAATTCGTCATTATTACTTTTATAGGTTGGATCAAAATATTTAAACTCAAGTTCTTCTACATCTTGAGATTTTTCACTCACCTTATCATTTGATGGTACCACTACAGTTAATACGTCCTCTTCTTTTTTCCCTTGTAACACATACCGTACCTGTATATTTATATCTTCATATTCTCGATAAATCAAATCATCGTCAATAATATTATCATAGAATCTAAAAAAACCTTTTTTAGGAACTCTTTCTGGATATTCTGTTCCAACATGTAAGTATGGCAAATACACATCACCTTTTTTCTTATATCGAATAAAACTATATACCCCATAGTCGTCACGAAGCATTTCCAAAAACTTTACGGGGGTTTTATTCTCTAACTTAAAGGCACCTAAATCAAAATCTTTGATGTTTTCGGCTTCGTATTCTATATCCGTGGCTTTTTGTGCTACCTTAAAATATTCTTTGATAAATTCTGAAACTTTAATGCCTTTTAACTCATCACCTTCTTTTTTAGGATACGCTACGCTAATAAGACCTGATTTCAGAAAATACATATGATCTTCGCAAACTAATTCTACAGGCACTCTTCCTTTTACATCTCTTATAATTCCTTTAAATGCAAGATGACTGGGAGTTTCATAGCCTAGAAAAATCTCAATAACAGGGTGATTTTTAGACCATTCCAGCATTCTATTCCTGAATTCTTTATCAGAATTAATGCCTGTTTCAATATCAATAAAACGTGGTAAAATCACCGTAGCTTTATCTGTAAATTCTCGCCATGAACTTTCTATCTTGATTGTATTCACAAAAGTTATCTGAAGTGGATCTGCATCACCATCATAAATCTTTATCAAACAAGCTAATCGAACCATATTCTTATATTAAAACCTTGATGCTAAATCCTTTAAAACCGACTTACCAATGCCTTTTAAAGAAGCATCTTGCTGCTGTTGCTTTATTTCTAAAGGCACCTCTGATAATGCACTAAAGCTAAATGGCTGTATGTTTTTCATTCCTTGATTGCTAGGAAATTCATAATTGGTTACCACAATCTCGAACACACCCATTTTTCTAAAAATAGGATTGGTAACTTTTAAGGTTTGTTCTGCTTCCAAAATTTTTCTTAACTGAACCACCCTAGCGGTTGGGTATCCTCTTCCTGAAGTTGCCAGAACGCCATTTACGGTAATGCTATGGTCTCCATTAGAGATAAATTCCTTTACGGTATAATCTCGACCTTGTATTGCTGTTGTAACAATGTTTTTACTCCGGCTTACAGAAATAGAAACACCGTCTAACCTAAATCCAAATGCCGCTCCTGCCAATTCGGTGACAAACTCATTGTTTCCAAAAAAGTCCCTGTTTATGCCTAATTCAGAACCGGTGTTAATTACTTTATCCTCCGGAATTTCGATTACCAATGGAGCGAAAACAGGCAGGCTAAAAGATCCTCCAGCCATGATAAACTCATCGACATCAGTCAAATCTTTTAAGGGTTCAAAAAAATACTCTTCGGTAAGATTTCGTAAACCATCCAAATAATCCCCTTCACTGCTAGAAGCTAAAATATTTGTTACATTTCGTACTACACTTCTGCTTTGACTTAGTCTTAAGGAATTTAATAAATTCGGAATGTTATAATTGAAACTCATAAAGTTTGTATTTAATTTATTGCATCAGGTAGTTGCGTATCCCTAAGTGCTTCCAACAATATTCTTTTGATTGTATCTTTAACCTCTGAAGAAGATTCTTTAAGATTCGTAACATTAATATTAATTTGCTCTACCAATGTATTAATCGTTACAGATTTTCCTCCACCGCCAAGTCCCATTCCTCCTCCAGCACCTGCAGGACCAACAAATCCTTTCATGTTGACACTACTTGCTGATAATTGAGTACCAGTAAAAGAAAAACCAGAAGAAACATCTAACTCTATTGCTTTAGGAGGTGTTACCACAGTTGGCAATTCTTGTTCCTTTTTCTTTCCGAACAATTCTCCAACAGTCATATCTTTATTATTCTCGGCTTCTCTTCTTACCCTTTCTAACCTTGCCGTATCGATACCAGGAATCCAGTCTGCTATTTTAATCACGATATCAGTTAACCAGGAGAAAAAGTTGCCGAGAACATCCTTAATACCATTCCAAACCCATAACACTGGACCAATAATCCATTTCTTTATGAATCCCATAATTATCTCTCCAATATCTTTGAAATAACTAACTATGTTTTCAAAGATTTGTCTTCCTATATCTACAATAACAGCTATGAAACCACGGAAAGAATCGATATGTTTCCATAAAATCTTAAATACTGTGGTTACCAATAATATTGCATCGATTATAGCTACAATAATATTAAGACCTGGAACCATATATAATGCTTTGCTCCCTATAAAAGCCAAAATTCTTCCTACTCCACCAAGAAGCCCTATAAGAGGTCGCAAAAATTTAAACATTCGCCCAACAAAAGATGCTACCTTAGTTAATATCCATTGTAATGGCTTTAGACCTTTTGTACCTGCATTAAATTTTGGGGAGACTTTTGGTTTTTTATATGCAAAAATCGTTTGATATAAAGGTTTGAGCCATTTGGGTATTCCCTTACCAGTCTTTCCAGTATCTTCGGCATCAGGAGCTGTTGCCTCTACCAAAGTAACCGGTAACGGTAGCGGTATTTTTAGTTTAATTGAGCTTCCGCTCATTAACCCGAACGTAGTTAGAAGCACAGATTGCATTTTGGCATAAAACGCCATTAACGTAGCTCCAAAAACGTTAATATTTTTTTTGAAATTAAGTGAAAAGCCTTTGAGTGTTAAACTTAGATTTTCAATTGAAATTTTAAAGGCTTCGAAGGTTACATTAAGCTTTTCAATAACCAAACTAAACTCTACAGAAATTGAAGTGGCTATTTCATTGAGTTTTGAAGCCACAATACTCTGATGTGTAAAAAGTTGGTTTACCACATCTACACTATAGGTATTGTTTAAATTGACCACCTGATTTGTAGTCGTTTGCACAGAAACATTTTGTACAACACTATTCGTTGCACTAGCAACAGCCGAAATCGTTTTGTCAATTGCATTTGAAGCAATATCGGCTTGTTTATTGAAAAAGTTTAGTGCATTTAGTGCTTTACTTATAGAATCATTGGTCATTACCGAAAACCTTTGCTATGGCGTTTGCCATATTATATTCTTGTTTTTTATCTAAATACTCTTGTAACCACATCACTTCTCCCAAATGACGATAAAACTCTTCATCTGAAAGTTGATACGGATCTATCTTGAAGTAATAGCGTATAAGAGCTGCTGCTTTTAAAAGTTCGTCCTTTCCCTCTTCATCAGAAATAAGGAAAGGATCTAAATCTTTTTTGCCTTAGCCTCTTTTGGTTGAGTTAAATCAGCAAAAGCTGTTATTACAGAAAGTTTTAAATCATCATCTTGTACGATTTCCTCATCGCCACCTAAATAACAATTTTTAAACAATACCTCCAGAGCTTTAAACTCATCGGTCTTTGAAGTCTGTAATACTGCCGCTCTGGTAGACATGGTTGGTTTTCTGAAATATGCAAAACGCATTTCTCCCTCATCGTTCTCTACCTCGACCTTAATTAACTTTCCAAACTTACTTTTCCAGGCATGTAATTGTGATTCTGTAATATTACCATCAATGACTTTTGCCGTATTGTTTAATTCTATTGTGGGTTCCATAATTCTATTTTTTTTTTGGAATTTTAAACCTCAATAAAGGCTATTGAGGTTTAAAAAATCCTTTTGTTAATTCCATTCTATATGAGATACAATAAGATCAAGTTGAACCTCTATTTTGGTATCTCCTTGTTTCATATCTCTTTTGTTGGTTTTGAATTCGCAATTGCGAATCACATGGGTAATTACATCGTTAGTCTCATCTAAAAAGCTAACTTTTACATCAAAAATTGGCACATCCTGAAGTCTTTTACCTTTTGGTAATGCTTGCTGAATTGCTTCTACTTCGTAGTTATATAAAGTTAGTGATGCTTTTGCCTCATATTTGCCTCGTCCTCTAAAAACTGGCATATCTCCAGCTCCATAATGGTTTTCTTTGACCTGAGCATCATCATAACTTATTGCAGTTATTCCTGTAACGATCCTGTCTAAAACATTTACCTCTATTGATGACCAACTATGTCGCTGTCCGTTTATTAATGGTACTTGTGTCATTTTTTAACGAATTTAATTTTTTATTACTCAGTTAATCCGAACGGGTTCTTGAATCCTAAACTCACCTCTATTCTTCTTGCTGTACCTGTAGGCACTATTTCTATTTGTACTTTCAAGATAGAATCTGCAAGAATATTTTGTAATGGGTCTACAAAAACATCTATTTCAGAGGCCTCTCCATTGGCCACCATACGCTCTAATGCAGATCTGCATAAAGTTTCATATCCCTTTACTACAGAAGGAGGTAATGTTCCTGTTTCTGGATCAACTAATACGGGTGCGTTTACTTTGGGAAGTAAAGCTGCACGTGAAAGACGAGCCGCTTTATGAATTGTTCTATTCGATTCTATAAAAGTAAAATCTGAAGTAGGCTCTGTACACGTATGACTATCATTAAAATATATTCCTCCGATACCTATATGAGTTCTAGTGAAAATATATTTAGACTCGTCTAATGTTTTTTGTGCTCCTTCAGAATTAAGCTCTTCACCTCCTACAAAACCTACAGACCTAAATCCATCTCCTGTAAGGTTAAATTTTTCTATCCAAGCAATATTTTCAGAAACTTTAGCCTTAGATACTGCTCCTAACAATACTCCAACGGCAGCAGTATTGCTATATGTAGACTCTTTTGCCTTTTCGGTATCCATAGCAATGACTACCGATACATTTTCTGCATTCTGCTCTGATAAGTCATCAAAACTAGTTGACGACGCACTAAATCCTTTACCTTCAAGAAATATTTCTACCGGCCTGTGATTAGCAAAGGCGGCAGATGCTACTACCTGAGCCTTTCCTATTGCCGTTTTGGTAGCCTCAAAAGTAACTGTATCGCTATGTATAACTGCCAATTGTCTTATTTGTCCATCTGCTTTTAACAACATAGATTCTGCTTCGTCTACGAGTGTTGCGTAAGTACTTTTATCAGATTTCATGATATAAAGATCACCTGATGGGTTCAGTCTAAAAAACTGATTTATTTGGTAATACGCCGAAACCCCTCCTGTATCATATGCCGATGTAATTCCTAGACCCTCTGCATCATCTACAGATGCTAATCTATATAATTGATCATCTTCTAATAACACCTCTGTTGTGTCATTTCCATCATCATCTTTTACAAAAGTGTCAGGACCATCAAATAATAAGCCCGAAATCATATCCTGATCTGGAGTCCTTCTTCCCAGACCTCCCGATAATTTGGTAATGACAACGTCATTAAATAAAACACCCATAATAGTATCTTTTAGTTATATATTTTTCGATAAGCAAAAACGCTATTTTCCATAAAATTAATTTTGCTTACCAAAAAAAACTAAAAAACGCCTGTTCAAATACAGTAGTTTCAGTAATTTATGCTACCTCGCTAAGAATGGGATTTTGATTGAGTATATTGTAAATAGTGCGCTCAGATAAAAACAATCGTTCAGAAAGTTCTGCAACAATCAATTTCATTTGCTTGTGCTGATTTTTTAAAACATAATCCTGGACAAAGATTCTTCTTTTTTCTAGTAGATTATTTTTTCTTTTCATAATTTAAATGTATCTGATTTTAAGAGTTATTGTTTGTTAATTCAACTTCTGTAGCGTTTAAGATTAATTGTTCATCGATATTTTTGTATACCAATAAGTCTTTTCCATTATATTGTACTTGATGATAATCATCCAAGTCAAACCCCAATGCGCGTAAATCTCTTCTCAGAGCGGCTTCACGCTCACCACCATCAATATCGGTTTGATCAAAAAATTCATTCGATATCATGGTATATCTTTTCTTATATTCTTTTTCTATAAGCGTAGTACTATAATTAATTTCCCAGATGTAAAAGTTGTTTTTCTCCCAATATTCGTCTTCGACTACATACTGTCCTTCTCTAACCTTTAATGAGGCATTAGTAATAAGCTCAACATTTGTAACACCATCTGCAATATCTTGTTGATTTTGTCTAAGTTCAGATCTATCTGGATGTAGCAAAATAGCCTTATCTATTTTTTGTGCTAAGTCAAAACACTCCAAATAATCATCTTGAAAAGAAGCTTCCAGAATAATAAAAACGCTAAAATCTACATCGGCTTTATATTCCTTTTCTGAAGACGTATTCCACTTCACATTATTATACTTAAAAAGAACAAGAGGAAACGTTAAAGAGTCATTTGTAAACACACTATCATTAAAAAGTCTAACCGTATTATTTACAGATTGAGATGGATTGATAATTTCATGAATCTTCTGTTTTTTTTGCTCGTAATATTGTTGAAGTACCATATCGTATCTTATTTGTATTTAATTTCTTTCTTTTCAGTTTTTTAACTAGAAATAAACTTGATATTCCATTTATTTTAGATAATTTTAAACCAAGATATTACCCCATAAAGATACCAACATATTACGGAATATAGCAACATTTTACAGAATTTTTCTGTTAAATTATTATTAAGATTAGTAAAATGGATATTCACGAAAGAGTAAAGGAAATAATTGAGGAATTAAATTTATCGAACAATTCTTTTGCTGCCAAGATTGGCGTTACAAGCACTACTATTGATAGCATAACAGCTGGTAGACTTCAACCCGATGGAAGCAGAAAAAGAACAAAGCCTGGTTACGATGTTCTTAAGAACATCATTGATATTTTTGAGATAAACCCTTATTATTTATTTGAAATGAGCCAACAAATGTTTCGAAACAAAGAATTGGAAAATATTGATCTTTCTGCTTTAACAACAGACCTTGACCTTATCAAAAAACGTTTAGCCAAATTAGAAAGCAAATCGGTTGGTGATCCTGTCCCGTATAGGTCCTCTGAAACAGATCTTTAGAAATAACCATCTTTTGTGATTTACCTACTTATAATACTTAATTTTAATGCTATGGTTATACATAAAAAAAACCTGCATTGACATAGTAAGATATCTTCTGTTTGCATATTATGGTTGATCTGTTTACATTGTAACTGTAAACAATTTAATATCAATATGATATGACAATCACAAACAAACTTCCAATTTGGTTTTGGGTAATAGCTGTACTAACCCTAGTTTGGAATATTATGGGAGTTATGGCGTATTTAGGTCAAGCCTATATGCCCGCTGAAGCTCTTGCAGTCTTACCTCAAAACGAACAAGACTTTTATAACAATATGCCAGCTTGGGTTACTGCAGCCTTCGCAATAGCAGTATTTAGTGGCACTTTAGGTTGTATAGCTTTAATCTTTAGAAAAAAATGGGCGTATTCTCTTTTTATCATATCTATAATTGGTGTTATCGGTCAAACGACTTATAACCTATTTATACAAGATTATGTAGAACTATCTGGAGTACGCATAATCATGCCTATTATGATTATTGTTATTGGCATTTTTTTAATCTGGTTTTCTAACTACTCACAAAAGAAAGGTTGGATATCTTAAGACAAAATAATAACATAGCATAAAGCTTGAGTGATATATCCTCAAGCTTTTAAATAATCGTCTATATTGGCCGTATTACAACCCAGATTCCTCAAGATCTTTTATAAGTGATTCCGCAGAATTAACATTCTTACTATACCACTTCATAGTCCACTTCGAAAACACAATAAAAAATAGTATTGCTAAAGGAATTGCTGTAACCAAAGTCCAAGTAGAGTTTACCCCCAGAAAAATATCCTTATCATTGACAATTTTAGCGGTAACGGGCATTATAGCAAACATTAGAATAAACCCTAAATAATAGCTCCATTTCATAGATTTTTGAAACCTTTTTTTTCTTTTAGCATAATTCAATAAGGTTTCCTTAAAACTATTATTTGCAATATCTATATTTCGTATACCATATAAAAACTTGAGTGAAACCATTGGGAGTATTATTAATATCAAAACACATAAAACTCCAGCCAAAAGGTTATACCATGTATCTAATTTCTGAATATTAAATAATATTACAGCTACTGCTGAATAACAAATGATGGCTCCTATAGTTTCAGGATAGGCTACTTTATTTATTTTCTTACGATATTTTTCTTGTGTCATCATAATAATCATTTTATCTGTTAACTTTTTTTGTTTTTCCAATTGGTCACTTAATTCAGACCAAATCGATTGCATTTCCTCTAATTCCATACTCCTAATTATTTAATGATCTGTTTTTTTAGCTTTTGTTTAATCCTCGAGATTCGTGTTCCTACGTTACTTGGGGATAACCCTGTAATTGTAGCGATCTCTTCATATTTTTTTCCTTCAAGCAATAAAAGCATTAGTCCTTTTTCTATTTCATTAAGCTTTTTGATATGAGCATATACTATTTTAAGACGATCTTCAAATTGGGTATCGTACTGTTCTGATTGAAAGGTGATAATTTTGTCTATCCCTATTTGGTTACCCCTTCGTTTTTCTTTTTTAAGTCTGGAAATAGCAGTATTTAAAGCCACCCGATACATCCACGTACTTATTTTGGAATCTCCTCTAAAACTATCGAAGGCTCTCCACAATTGATACACGACTTCTTGATAAAGGTCTTCCTGATCTTCCCTGCTATTTGTATAAATAGCAGTTATTTTGAAGATCACCCCTTGATTATCCTTGATGATTCGAGTAAATTCTTGTTCTTTACTCATATACATTGTTCTTTTCTTAATTAGTGTTCTCAACACAAAAAAAATCACAAAAAATCTAAAAAATTATTGAAATATATTCTGAAACGATAAAAGGAATACAATGTAGTATTTAGAAAATGGAATCTAAAATCAACAAATACTATCATAAACTCCAAGGGAAAGTACTAATATTCAATAGGAGACTTAAACAATGCCTGAAGGCTTATCGGTTATTCTTTTACGACTATAAGGGTTGCTTTTACTCCAGTGGTCAGGTTCCATTCGTTACCTGTAATCAGATTACCCAACTCATCATATAGTTGAAACTCTGCAGTATTAGGACCAGATTCTCCTTGATTAAGTGCGAGAATATCAATTTTATTAAATCCTTTAACCAAGTTGATACGTATTCCCTGGTAATTTGCGGTTAAAAAAACTCGGGCACCGATAATATCGTCATTAACCAGAATACGAACAATATCACCATCTACATACTCATGATCACGATATACCAGACTAACAAATTTTCCATTATTTTTGAAATCACCCAGATATTGATCACTTTTATATTCATCTTTTATTTCGCGATCTTTTTCAAACCATTTTGGGGTTGATTTTGCCTCTGGTTGTAATAAACTATTCTCATCCTTCATACTAAAAGGTTGCTTATCTTTTCTATAGTCACTACCATCTTCTGGTGCACGCGAAAGAGAGAATCTATTCTCTAGATTAGGATCTACTATACCACCAGAGAGTTTGTATTTATCTGTTTTAAGATCACTTTTATCAATACGAAGACCTGAAGGCTTTTCTACTTGCCCGTACACAAAACCAAATACACCTATTAAGAAAACAAGAAAAAACCTAAACCTCATATGCTTCAATACTTGTGATTTCCAGTGATAAAGATAGATAATCTAAATTTTATGACTGTTAATTCACTGCAAAACTTTCAGTTTTTACAGATTATCAAAAAAAACCTGAATCTAAATTTGTAAGATTATACTTATATATATTAATTTGTTATCCTATAAAATATTGCAATGACTTACTATATTCTTGGCGGTTTATTATTTATTACGATTCTGTTTTTCTGGATGCGATGTAGATCGATTAAAAAAGCGCTGAATCTTAAAAATTCTGAATTACAATCTTTACAACAAAAAACAGAAGGTCAATTTAAGGCACAACAAGACTATATTTCTCTTTTAAGTCAAGAACTAAGAATTCCGTTATACGGTATTATGGGACTTACTACTCTTATTGCCGAAGAGCATCCTGAAATAAAAGAGAACAAAAAACTTAAATCTCTAAAATTTACTGGAGATTATTTGCTTACACTTATTAATAATGTCCTTCATGTTAATTATCTAGATTCTGAAGAGGTAAATGTTCAAAATATTGTTTTTGATCTCAAAGAAGTTACTCAAAACTTAACGAATTCTTTCAGCTATGCTACCGAGAATAGTGACAATATTCTTGAATACGATTTTGATGAAGAAATTGACCAAAAGGTTGTTGGTGACCCAGCTTTGGTTTCTCAGATACTTATTAATCTACTTAGTAATGCTCTACGTTTTACCAAAAATGGGAATGTTCAATTCTCTATCAATCTAATTAAGAAAAAAGAAAACACATTTACCATATCTTTTAAGGTTAGTCATAATGGGTATGAAGTTTCTCAAGAAGACCAAAAATCTATTTATCAAGAATTTATAAATATCGATCAGGCAAAGGCATCTTATTTAGGCACTGGTCTTAACTCAAGAATTGTAAAAAAACTTGCTAAGGTATTGGGAGGTGAAATTATCATAGAAAACAATACTAAATCTGGTTCAGAATATGCATTTGTAATTGATTTTAAAATCCATAATACTGTAAAGCAAATCACTGAAATTGGAGATACCCCGAAAACAACTAATGCAAGCGTTGAACAGGATGGGAAACTAAAAGCCTTAATTGTAGACGATAATAAACTAAATTTATTGGTTGCCGATAAAATGCTCTCTAAGGAAAATTTTATCTGTACAACTATAGATAATGGATTTGATGCCATAGACTTGGCTAAGGAAAATCATTACGATATCATTTTAATGGATATAAATATGCCAAAACTAAATGGTATTGGAACGACCAAGAAAATTCGTGAATTTGACCCTAAAACTCCTATTATTGCATTAACAGCTGTAGATGTCACGCAACTAAATAGACAAATAATTCATGCAGGACTTAATGATTATATCTTAAAACCGTACAATAAAAATAACCTGCTGGAAATAATTAATAAACATTTGAATGATCCTGCGATAAACTAAGGATTAGGGATTCATAACGATAATCTGTTGCCCAACTTTCAACACCGAACTTCGTTTTATTGAATTAATTTTACAAAGCTCTGATATGTGCAGACCGTATCTGTTGGCAATTCTATACAGCGTATCTCCTTTTTTAACCGTATATACTTTCTCCCGTTCTTCTTTAATTCTTTCGATATCTTCCATACTTGTACAAAGTACGATATTACTCTTTCTGGTCGATCGATGATATCTTGGTGTTACCCATCTTCGAGTCACAAATACCATATCTGATCTAACTTTAGGTTCTTTTGTAGAAAATTCGAATAAATATTCTGGGTTTATTGATTTTCCGTGATATCTCACCTCTAAATGCAAATGACTACCTCTAGAATTACCAGTAACTCCTCCTTTTCCTATCACCTGTCCTTTTTTGACCACTTCATTTTCTTTTACCGAATATTTTGACAAATGTGCATAAACAGTTTCTAAACCATTTGGGTGACGAATCACTACGGTTTTACCATGTCCACCATGATATCCAACATAGCGTACTTTTCCTTCTAAGATAGATTTCACACTCTCTCCAACTACTAGATCTATATCTATACCTTGGTGAGGGCGACCTCTTCTCCATCCATAGCGTGAAGTTACTACCATTTTTCGTTCAACTGGAGAAGCAAAATCTTCCGTATTAAAAGTAAGTGCTATCGGAAAACTAACTGATTCTCCTCTATAAGGATTAAACCTTACAGTATCCCATTTCACATTAAATTCTTCTTCAGTCTTTATACTATTATCTTCTGCAGCAATTTTATAAACGGTTAGTTTATTTTCTGCAACTATTGGTAAGTAAACGACGGTACCATCTATCTCTAGTGGTAATTGATCAACAGCCTGTAGCTCTTCTTGTTGACCCAATATTGCTTGTGTAGAAAACAAGCACGAAAAAAATAAAAAAACTAAACTCCCAGATAGACCCCTTCCTTTTATTGAAAACATGTGTACTCTAAAACTTTAAAATTTAAAAATGTAGATCTGGGCAAGTTCTTTTTTTTACTATTATGACCGTAAAAATAATATGTTGTTGCAATATAACAAATAAATTATTTTTTGTTCGCCGCAGTCATAAATTAACCTCGTTTTATTAGTTTTCTGAAAATCAAAAGATTAAAACTAAACTTCATATAGAGTTCCCGTAAGCACCTTACGGCAAACAAACTAAAAGATTTTTTATTAACATATTTTAAGAAATTGATGTGAAAAAATTAGTAATCTCAGAAGCAATAAATGGGGTTAAGGAAAGTTAAAATAGCATAAAATATTAATTAAATAACCATGAAAAAATCATTCAAATTAATCGTTTTATCGGGAGCAATAGTAATGACCTCTTGTGTATCAAAGAAAAAGTATGTGGCTTTAGAACAGGAACTTCAAGATACACGTAGTACTTTACAAAAGACTGCCGTTGAAAAAGAAGAGTTGGAAGAGAAGTTTGCAAAAATTGAAGCTAGAGTTGCAGACTATAACTCAAAAATTAACTCTTTAAGAGAGTCAAACGACGAAAAAATGGTGATGGTAGATGATATTGCTATGATTTCTAACGTTACAAAAGAAAAGATGAAAGAAACTTTGAGTAAAGTCGATGCTCAAAAACTTCAAGGAGCTACATCTTTAAAGGACTCCATGAATTTAGCGGTTTCTCATAACTTAAAAAGTTCTTTGGCAGATAACTTAAAAGAAGACGAAGACATTTCTATCGATATAGATAATACTGTAGTAATGATTTCTATTTCAGATAAGATGTTATTCAATAGTGGAAGCTATAGAGTAAGTAATAAAGCGGATGACATTCTTAAGAAATTAGCCGATGTTATCAATTCTGAACCTAGTTTAGAAGTAATGGTAGAGGGTCACACCGATCCAAGAACAATAAATACTGCTGTACTTCAGGATAACTGGGACTTAAGTGTAAAAAGAGCTACTTCAATTGTAAGAAAATTGCAAAATTCATATGAAGTAGACCCTGCAAAACTTATCGCTTCTGGAAGAAGTAGTTATAAGCCATTAGTCGAAAATGATACTCAAGAAAATATGGCTATTAACAGACGTACTAGAATTGTACTACTTCCAAATATGGATAAATTCTTTGCGTTGTTAACAGCTTCGAACTAAGAAAACACATAAAACACACTCTTAAAAAAGGGGATAGATCTTGAGAAGATTTATCCCCTTTTTTTGAAAAAATCGTTCCCGATTAAACCTTCCCTCAATTTCATAGTCAAAAAGAATAGTAAACCCAAAGAATTTATAGACTATGAAAAATTTAATGCGCAAAAGTTCGACAATTTTATCTTTAATGGTGCTACTTGTAATAGGAAGTAGTTTTACAGCAATTAACTCTTGGGAGCACCTAGGTTCTCGAACAGTAAATTACAAACTTGACAGAGATGTTATTAAAGTTACTGCTAGAGAAGGTGGTTTCACAAAATTAAAAGTTAAAGTAACCGGCGGTTCTATAAACATGCACAAAATGGTAGTGCAATATGGTAATGGCAAAAAAGACATCATTTCTTTACGTCACAATTTCTCAAAACGAAGTGCTACCCGATTAATTGATCCGGAAGGAGGTAAAAGAGTTATAAGAGATATTACCTTTTTTTATGATACCAAAAACCTTTCAAAAAAAAGAGCAAAAGTTCATGTTTTTGGAAAACATTGAAACTAAAAAATTTAATATGTCTCCGGTACATCCTAGCAAGGATTACCGGATTCTTTTTAATACAATTTGTAGTATCCACATTTTAAATAGGCACCTTCAGCAAAACCAATAGGGTGATCGATATCGTGCTCTGTCTTTTCTAAAATATCAAAATCTCTTCCAGAAGAATATATTTCCTCTTCTGATACCTTAAAAAACTCCTCTGCTACTACTCTTGAAGAACATGAAGCCAATACTAAAATACCTTTATTCGCTACAAGTTGACACCCTAGTTGAGCCAGTTTCATATAACTTTTAAGAGCTTTTCCTATTTCACTTTCTCTTTTAGCAAAAGAAGGAGGATCAATCACCACAATATCGAAACGTATATTTTCATCAATTAGGCTTTGTAACCCATCAAAAGCATCAGCCACCATAATCTCATGCTTACCCTTAAAAGAGTTTAGTTTTGCATTCTTAACAGCCACCTCCAAAGCAGGGGCACTAATATCTAAACTGGTCACGCTTTTTGCACCATTTTTCAAAGCATGTACAGAAAAACCTCCAGCATATGAAAACACATCTAATACTGTTTTTCCATTAGCAAGTTCCCCCACTCTTTTTCTATTGTGACGATGATCCAAAAAATATCCGGTTTTATGACCTTTTATTACGTTAGCGGAAAACAACACCCCGTGTTCCCTAAAAATAATGACTTCATCTTCAAGTTCACCATATAACACTTGCCCATCTTTAAGATCATAGGTTTTTCCGCTCGTTTGTAATTGTCTGCTTAGTCTTAGCACTACAGTTTTACAAACAGACGTTTCTATCAATACAGGAAGCATTGTATGAAGGTAAGGCAACCAAATATGTGAATATAACTTGATGACCAAAACGTTATCATAAACATCTGCAATAAAGCCCGGAAGATGATCATTTTCCCCAAAAATTAAGCGATAGCTATTGGTATCTGTTTGTAACAATGAAACCCTTTGGCTATATGCTTCTTTTATTTTTCCTGCAAACCACTGTTCATCGATCTGGGCAGGCTTCAGAAACTGTATTAATTTAATTCTAATAGGCGAATAGGGATCATATAAACCGCAAGCCAAGAATTTGTTTTTTTTGGCATCGTAAATAATAGCTAAATCTCCTGCGTTTGCCTCTATATTCTGCTTTACAATACTATCACTAAAAACCCAGGGATGTCCTTGTTTAATTTTTTTTTCTGCAGAAGGCCTTAGCTTTACAGCCACCCTCTTTGTCTCTATTATTGGAATACCATTCATTATCGGCAAGATTAAGAATATTTTTTATCCTTTCATATAAGAACCCTCTATTTATTTATAGAAAATAAAAAGCACCTATCCCAAGAAGTATCAAGATAGGCGCTCTAAGTTGTATCGTTAAAACTATTTTGTATTCAGTTGATTACAATTTTATTATAGCTTTTACTTACTAGACGAGCAAATACAAATTTTGTTACATGTGCGTTAATTTTTTATTCTTATTTAAGAACAAGAACATATTTATAAAATTAAATATATATATTTGTTTTATGACAGATCATGAGATATTACAAATCAATAAAGCTTTATCAAATGCCACACGTTTGGAAATATTGAGATGGCTAAAAGACCCTGAATCAAATTTCCCTCCTCATAAAGAATTAGGACATTTTAATGATGGGGTTTGTGGTCAACATATTCAAAATAAATCTGGACTATCACAACCAACAATTTCCCACTATCTCTCAGGAATGCATAAAGCAGGTTTATTAGTTACTACTCGACATGGAAAATGGACGTATTTCAAACGAAATGAAAAAGTAATAGAAGAATACTTAAATAAACTAAGACAATTATAAAAAAATTTACCCTAACATATTTATAAAATTAAATATATAATTATGAAAATATTAGTTATCGGAGCAACTGGAACTATTGGAAAAGAAATATACAATACATTATCAAAACATCATACAGAAGTATATGGCGCTCATAGAAATAGCAAAACCTATCCTATAGATATCACAGATAAAGCTTCTATAAAAAACACATTTGAAAAACTACCCAAACTAGATGCTATTATCAATGCTTCAGGGACAGCTGCATGGAAAAACTTCAATGAACTTTCAGAAGAGGATTATTACCTAGGTATTAAAAGCAAACTCATGGGACAAGTAAATCTCTCCCATATCGCTACAAATTACCTTAACGACAACGGTTCCATTACCTTAACAACAGGTATTTTGGCAGAACATTACGAACCTAATACAGCGGCCTTATCACTAGTAAATGGTGCAATTCATAGTTTTGTAAATGCCGCTGCTAACGAAATGCAAAGAGGCATACGAATAAATGTTGTCGCTCCAGGAGCAATCGTTGGGGGGTTCCCTGAAGATAAAAAATTTGCAGGGCATTATCCAGTTAATATTGAAGACGTTGTTCCTTTATATCAAAAAGCAATACAAACAAAAATCACAGGTCAAATCTTAAAATTATATTAGTCATGAAAATTTCTATGTACCAAATAGACGCATTTACCAATACCCTTTTTGGTGGTAATCCGGCTGCAATTTGCCATTTACCCTATTGGTTAGACGATGAAACACTTTTAAATATAGCCATAGAGAATAATTTGGCAGAAACTGGGTATTTTGTAAAAACGGGTGAATCGTATGAAATACGATGGTTCATGCCTTATGCCGAAATTGATTTATGCGGGCATGCTACACTAGCTGCAGCATACGTTATCTTTAATTACTTAGACTCCACTCTCGAAGAAGTTACTTTTTCCTCTAAAAGTGGAGACTTAAAAGCAAAGAAAGAAAAAACAGGAGCTATTACTTTAGATTTTCCTAGCCGACCACCTGAAAAAATTGATATCCCAGAAGAAGTTTACAAAGCCTTTAAAGCAAAACCTATTGAAACCTATGCAGGTAGAGATTTGATAATAGAAGTAGCTACTGAAGAAGAAATTATAAAAGAAACTCCAAATTTAAATGCATTAAAAGGACTTCCATATTTGTGCACTATTATTACTGCAAAAGGTGAATCTGCAGACTTTGTTTCACGTGTTTTTGATGCAAATCCTGAAATTCCGATGGAAGATCCCGTTACAGGTTCTGCGCATACTTTACTAGTTCCTTATTGGGCAAATAAGTTGAATAAAAACAAATTGAAAGCTTTTCAATTATCAAAACGAGGAGGGGAATTAGATTGTGTACTTGATGGAAATCGTGTTTTCTTAAGCGGGTATGCTGTCCCCTATCTTGTTGGAGAAATAGAAATATAATTAGTACACTAAACCATAATACAATATGAAAACCATAGGATTAATTGGAGGTATGAGCTGGGAGTCTTCAGCGATATATTATGATTTAATTAATAAAGAAGTTAAACAAATTTTAGGCGGTTTTAATTCTGCAAAATGTATCCTAAACTCTGTAAACTTTGCTGAAATAGAATTCTTGCAACGTCAGGGAGATTGGAATAAATTAAATCAAAAAATGATTGAGGCAGCACAACAACTAGAGAATGCAGGTGCAGATCTCCTCATTTTAGGTACAAATACCATGCACTTGTGTAGTGAAGAAATTATAAAAAACACTTCTATTCCCTTTTTACACATTGCAACTGCCACCGGTAAAAACATCAAATCAAAGAAACTAGATCAAGTTGCATTACTTGGGACAAAGTTTACAATGGAAAAAGATTTCTACAAAAAGATTTTACAAGAAGATTTTGGTATTAAAGTAATAATTCCAAACGAAACTGATAGAAATCGTATTCATCGCATTATTTATGATGAACTGGTGCTCGGTGAAATACGAGAAGAGTCTAAACTAGTAATGAAACAAATAATAAAAGATTTACAACACAAAGGAGTTCAAGGTACAATTTTAGGGTGTACAGAACTACCGTTACTCATAACTGAAAATGATGTAGATATACCTGTTTTCAACACCACAGAGATTCACGCAAAAAGTGCAGTAGAAATGGCTTTAAAAGAAGTAATTATTGATTCATAAACAGCTGATTGATCTGTGATCTGAGTTTGCGTTTATAATCTTCTTCGAGCCAATCTCTATAGTTCTTGGTACTTTTACTAATACAGTAAGAGTACCTTCTTACTCTATATTCTATATCTTCTTTCAATAGTCTGCTCAAAATTCGTGCGTCAAAAACATCTTCACTATTTTCTGCACACATTTGGGCATGTTGTTCTATAGATTTTTCAAGTACCGTAAGGCTTCGTAAATTATACTTTTTGGTCTTGGCATATTCCTCTTCAATATCAAACTCAACATTTTCAGAATTTGCAAATTCCTTTCTTACTTCCTCTGGCATTACATATTTAAAGTTCCTTTCTATTTCTTCATCACCAATGAGGTTATCATAATAGAAATCTGGAGATCTAAAAATAGATTGCCAATCTACGTCTGAGTTCCATAATCCAAATCTAGCGGTATTATTTCCTAAATCAATAATAGAAAACTCGGGTTTTGTTGGTAAAATCCTCGATCCTCTACCTATCATTTGAAAATACAGGGTTAAAGATTTTGTTGCTCTGTTTAGTATGATAGTTTCTACCGTAGGCTCATCAAAACCTGTCGTTAAAATACTTACAGAGGTTAAAATAGCATCTTCGGTTGCTTTAAACCAAGCCAAAATATCTTCGCGTTCCTGTTTACTGTTGGTATTATCAAGGTGTCGAATAGGATACCCGGCTCTTTTAAAAGTATCATAAACATAAACCGACGTATTAATCCCGTTGTTAAAAATTAGGGTCTTCTTCCCTTTACAACGTTCTTCATAAGCATGCAGTAATTTGTCCTGCATCATCATATTGGTATATAATTCTTCTGAAGATTTTACGGTGTAATCCCCATTCATACCAATTTTTAAGGACCCCAAACCTACATCATATGTATAGGTAACTGGCTTTGCCAAAAAGCCTTTATTTATTAATGATCCTATAGTATCACCAACGATAAGTTCATTATAATTATCCTTCATAGGGAGTTTCATATTAGAGCTGAGCGGTGTAGCTGTTACTCCTAAAATGAAGCAGTTCTTAAAAAATCTAAATAATTTTCTGAAAGAGTTATAATGAGCTTCATCAATAATCACCATCCCAATATCATTCAACTCCAATTGGTCATCATTGAGTCTGTTATTCAAGGTTTCGACCATAGCAACAAAACACATGAATTCGTCTTGATCATGCAACTGCTTTACAGCACTATTAATGATCTTATTTTTCACATGAAACTCAGACAACATATTTGAAGTTTGACCACAAAGTTCAATACGATGTGTTAACACCACTACTTTTTTCTTTGTCGTTTCAATGTATCGTCTAACGATTTCAGAAAAAATAACCGTTTTCCCCCCTCCAGTTGGTAATTGGTATAAAAGATTAAACCTTTCAGGAAACTCTTCCAGGCGACTAAATATTTTATCAATATCTCGTTTCTGGTAGTCATACAGTACCTTCTGCTCCTTTTTATGTATTTCTGTGGGGGGTAATCCCATGAATTTCTTGTTAAAAATAAGCTACAAAATTAAGCACTTTATCAAGTTATACGAAACAATTCTTAAAATATATTTGTTCACGGTAATTTTTGAAAATGTTAATTAATCATAATTCTTTGATTCAAAAGCCTCTGATGATTTAATTTGAAAATTCAAATAAAACTAGCAATAACAACGTGAATAAAGATAAAATACCAATTCAGGCTTTACTACTTCCTAAGCCTATTTTATATACAGGAAAACTTCTCAATTTTCTATCACCTTTTCTCGCCTCAAGGTTTGCAGCAAGAATGTTTTTAACTCCGTTTAAATATGATATGCCTGATCGTGAAAAAGAGATGTACGAACACAGTAAGAAAGAATTAATCAAAATAGATAGTATAAACCGTGAGATTATGGTCTACTCTTACGGAAACTCAGAAAAGAAAATTCTCCTTGTTCATGGTTGGTCGGGAACAGGTACGCAATTATCTAAAATTGCTGATAAATTACTAGAGAATGGATATAGTACCGTGAGTTTTGATGCTCCAGCCCATGGCAAATCTCCGGGCAAAAGAACTATTTTACCTCATTTTATAGAAACTATTCATCATTTAGAGAAAACTCATGGCCCTTTTGAAGCTGCAATAGGACATTCTTTGGGAGGAATGTCATTATTAAGAACAACCAAATTTGGACTTAATATAAAAAAGCTAGTCATCGTAGGAACAGCAAACAGTATAACTGCGGTTACAAAGAACTTTGCCAAAAATTTACAGTTAAGTCAAAAAGTGGCGAGGCTTTTAAAATCTTATTTTGATAATAGATATGGAGAAGATTTGGACCACTACTCTGGCGCAGTATCTGCGAAGGGAATAAAAATACCCACTATGGTAATTCATGATAAAAACGACGTAGATGTACATTACAGCTCGGCACATGAAATTGTAAAAGAACTTGAAAAGGGAAAGCTTGTACTTACCGAAAATTTAGGGCACAGAAAGATATTAGGCGACAAAAAAGTAATTTCAACAATTGTAGATTTTATTTTGGAATAGTTGTTGATACGTTATTGAAAGGAAGTTTGTACGACTTATATCTAAAACTTTATTTAATTTTATCTAAAAACATGAGACGATTAATTTTATTATGTATTGGAGCTTTAGTGATAAGTTGTACAGGAACAGCACAAAAGAAAGTTAAAAAAGAACCCAAACAGTATGAGGTTTCTAAAACCAATGCTGAATGGAAAAAGATTTTGACTTCTGAGCAGTATTATATTTTGAGGCAAGCGGGAACAGAAAGACCTTTTTCCAGTCCGCTAAACAAATTGTATGCTTCAGGAACATTTCATTGTGCAGCTTGTAATACAGCTCTATACGAGAGTGAGCATAAATTTGATAGCGGTACCGGTTGGCCAAGTTTTGACAGAGCGGTAAAAGGTAATGTCGACAAAGATGTCGACTATAAATTAGGCTATGCTCGTACTGAGTTATTATGTGGAACTTGTGGTGGACACCTGGGACACTCTTTTAATGATGGTCCAAGAGAAACAACAGGAATGAGACATTGTATTAACGGAGATGCATTAATATTTGTACCAAAAGAAAAAATATGAAAAAATACCCGGTAGAGAAATCAGAAGAAGAATGGAAAGCTCAGCTTACCGAAGAAGAGTATAGAATATTACGCCAAAAAGGAACTGAAAGGCCTTTTACTGGTAAATATAATCTACATTATGAAGATGGAACATATAAATGTATGGCCTGTAAAACTTCATTATTTGAGAGTGCTTCAAAATTCGATTCGGGTTGCGGGTGGCCAAGTTTTGACGAATCTATCGAAGGTAGCATAGAATATGTGAGAGATACTTCTCATGGTATGATTAGAACAGAAATTCTTTGTGCTAACTGTGGAAGCCACTTAGGTCATGTTTTTAATGATGGACCTACAGAAACAGGACAACGTTATTGCGTTAATTCGGTGAGTATAAACTTTGATCAAAAATAAAATTACAACAAATAAACATTTAGAATTTATGAAAAAGATTTTTGCACTACTTTTTATGACAAGCATACTATTCACTTCTTGCTCTAATGACGATGATACAGATTTTGACACCATTGGTAGTACTTTTGAAATCACTGCCACTTTTAATGCAGGAAATGACTATCGAATAGAAGCAGTGGTTCCAAATAATATCGATGTATTCGACTCTGATGTTGCCTTAGTATATGTGTTAGACCCAATACAATCAAACGCAGCACAAGCAGATGTATGGGAACCTCTACCAAGAACATTCTTTTTTGATGGTGGCGGATTTGCGCAATTTCAATTCAACTTTATTTTTGATGCTCAGCAAAATATCGCTAGTATCGATATCTTCTTAGAAAGCGATGACCTTGCCGCATTAGCTCCAGATATTACAGATAATCAAGATTTTAGAATTGTAATTGTACCTTCTTCTTTTGCAGAAGATGCCAAAGTTGATTTAAAAGATTTCAATGCTGTACAAAAAGCATTAAAGCTTGAATATTAAGCCTCTCAATATTTGAGATTATTATAAGGTTTTCTGAGATCGAACCAGAAACCCAATAAAAAATTAACACTATCATTGCGATAGTGTTTTTTTTATCTACAATTCGATAAAAAACATATGTTAAGGGAATCCCTAAATCCCTTTTTGGTTAGACGAATTATGCTTAAATTCGTGACTTGAAAAAATCGACATTTATGAGCACATATGATATCATCGTATTAGGAAGTGGTCCTGGAGGTTATCCGGCGGCAATTAGAGCTTCACAACTTGGGTTTAAAACTGCAATTGTAGAAAAAGAAAGTTTAGGAGGAGTTTGTCTAAACTGGGGTTGTATTCCAACAAAAGCATTATTAAAAAGTGCACAAGTTTTTGAATATCTAAAACACGCTTCTGATTACGGATTAACTGTTGAGAAATTCGATAAAGATTTTGGTGCTGTTGTTAATCGTAGCCGTGGCGTAGCTGAAGGAATGAGTAAAGGAGTACAATTCCTAATGAAAAAAAATAAGATTGATGTTATTGAAGGATTTGGAAAATTAAAATCTAATAACACTCTTACAGTAACAGACAAAGATGGTAAAGCTACAGATTACCAAGCTAAACATATTATAGTTGCTACCGGAGCGAGATCTCGTGAACTTCCAAATTTACCACAAGATGGTAAAAAAGTAATTGGATACAGAGAAGCAATGTCTCTAGAATCACAACCTAAGAAAATGATTGTAGTAGGTTCTGGTGCCATTGGAGTTGAATTTGCTCATTTTTACAACGCTATGGGTACAGAGGTAACTATAGTAGAGTTCTTACCAAACTTGGTTCCTCTTGAAGATGAAGAAGTTTCAAAGCAGTTTGAACGTAACTTCAAAAAAGCTGGTATTAAAGTTATGACGAACTCTTCTGTTGAAAGCGTTGATACTAGTGGTGATGGAGTTAAAGCAACTGTAAAAACCAAAAAAGGAGAAGAAATCCTTGAAGCCGATATTGTATTATCTGCTGTCGGTATTAAAACCAATATAGAAAACATAGGCCTTGAAGAATTAGGAATCGCAACCGACAGAGATAAGATTGTTGTTAACGATTGGTACCAAACAAATGTTCCTGGTATCTATGCTATTGGTGATGTAGTGCCTGGCCCTGCTCTGGCGCACGTAGCAACTGCAGAGGCAATTACCTGTGTTGAGAAAATTTCTGGTATGCACGTAGAACCAATAGATTATGGTAATATCCCTGGTTGTACTTATGCATCTCCAGAAATTGCCAGTGTAGGTATGACAGAAAAACAAGCTAAAGAAGCTGGATATGAGCTAAAAATTGGTAAATTTCCTTTCTCAGCATCTGGTAAAGCAAGCGCTGCAGGAACAAAAGACGGTTTTGTAAAAGTAATCTTTGATGCAAAATACGGAGAATGGTTAGGTTGTCATATGATTGGAGCTGGTGTTACCGATATGATTGCCGAAGCCGTTTTAGGAAGAAAGCTTGAAACTACCGGTCACGAAGTTCTAAAAGCAATACACCCTCACCCAACGATGAGTGAAGCAGTTATGGAAGCTGTAGCAGATGCCTACGATGAAGTAATTCATTTGTAAAAAATAATAATAGATTAAAAAATCCCGAAGATTATACTTTGGGATTTTTTAATATCATTATACAGGGATCAAATCGCAATACCAAAAGGAAGTATCCCAGTTTTTTTTATCTTCATCGGTAAAGCAATTGTCATCATCATTATCTGAAGGTTCGTAATTCCTTTTCACCTTCTCTCCTATGGTAAAATCAATAGGTTTTTTAAAAATAGGTCCATCAAAAACAAAAGTATGGAACTCTCCGTTTTCTCCACAAGGGTCTACATTTGACGGTAATTCTTTCAAAAAATCATGATCAATTACTCTTCCGCAAAAAGTATCATCTAGAAATTTTGCATTTACGCAAACAGTAATAGCCTTAAAACCAAGATCTATAAATTCCTTTAGCAATTCTGTAGTATCACGCTTCCAAAGTGGAAAAACTGTTTGTAAACCGGCAGATTCTAGTTGTTGTTCTCTATAAGCTCTTAGGTCTTCTAAAAAGATATCTCCAAAAACAGTATGCGTATATCCATCACTCTGTAAGGAAGCAGTAGCATTTTTCATAGCTTCATTATAGGTTTCCATAGACACCCTTGCAGGAAGTTTTATTTTCTTAATAGGAATCCCAATACTTACAGCCTGCTCATCTAGTAGCTCCTCTCTAAGACCATGCATAGACACCCTACCATAATCTTTATTCACAGTAGTCAACAACTTTGAAATGTTATATTCTTTTTGCTGAAGGATATAATAGAGGGCCAAAGATGAATCTTTACCACTACTCCAATTAAAATAAGTTTTATGCATTACTTTTTCAAGAAACTATATATGGCTAAATCATAACTCTGTAAACCAAACCCTAAGATTACTCCTTTAGCATTTGGCGAGATATAGGATTGATGTCGAAACTCTTCTCTACCAAATGTATTGGATATATGTACTTCTATAACGGGTTTAGAAATTGCTTTTATAACATCTCCAATTCCTATAGATGTATGTGTATAAGCTCCAGCATTGAGAATAGCACCGTCAAAATGATCATCCGTCTCTTGAATTTTGGTGATGATTTCTCCTTCAATATTAGACTGATAGTAAGAAAGTTCTATGTCTGGAAATCTAGATTGTAAATCAGAAAAATACTCTTCAAAACTTTGATTCCCATATATTCCAGGTTCCCTTTTACCCAACATATTTAGGTTAGGACCGTTTATAATAATTAGTTTCATTGATCTACAGCAGGTTCTTGTCTTCTATTATTTTTTGTTTTGAATAGGTATCCAACAGATAGTTGCCCTAAAGCAGTATTGTTGGTAATATCTAATCCATCTATATCATTTATATTACTTAGTCCAATATTGTAGTGAAGCTGAAAAAACAAACCACTTTCAAACTTATACCCTGCTCCTACTACCCAACCAAAATCAAAATTGTTGAACGAATCAAAAAATTCATCTGTGGTATCATCAGCCGATTCTGTAGCATTAGCCAACGTAGCAAATCTTGGCCCCGTTTCTAAACTAAAATGATCTCCAAAATAGAATTTACCTATCACAGGTAAGGTCAAATAATTTAAACTTATCTTATTTTCGGTTCCATTTTGATCTATGGTATACCCTTGCGCAGAATACAAAACCTCTGTCTGTATATAAATCTGTTGAGAAATAGGAAATTCAATCACCGCTCCCAAATGCATACGTATTCTGGCATCTGTCCCTTCGGCATCTCCAGTGATATTTGCATAATTAAGACCGGTTTTAAAACCAGCTCTGGTATATAATGGGGTATCATCCTGAGCATAAACAGCACTCAGAAAACCAAAAAATATCAGAAAAAGAAAAGCTATTTTTTTCATAAAATAATATAATGGTACACTCAAAAGTAGTTTTATTTTTTCAAAACCATGTTCTATTAAATGAAAAAAGCACCTCGAGATATACTCCAGGTGCTTTATCTATTTTAGATATAGGTCATTAAAACTTGTATCCTACCGAAAATTGGAATACAGAATTCTGAACACTAAGATCTCCGCTGTCATCAAGAATATTGGATAATCCAAGATTATAACGAGCGTCGAAGAAAACCCCCATATCAAGTTGATATCCCGCTCCCAGATTCAAGCCAAAGTCAATAGTCTTTAATTGATCTTTCACATCTTCATCAAAATCTACTCCATTGTCTTCTCCTTCTGAGTTAGCAGCCAATAAAAACCCCACTTGCGGACCTGCTTGTAAACTCAATCCTTCGGCAACATAAAATTTACCCATTAATGGAACTTGTAAATAATCTAACTTGGTCGTTGATTCGAAGTCAGACTCATCTACCTTGTTTCCTTGAGAAGAATACAATAATTCTGGTTGAAAAGCGAATTTCTCCGAAATAGGTATTTCTGCTAGCGCACCTACATGAAAACTTGTTCTCATATCTGTGTTTTCATTATCACCTTTTACATTTCCAAGGTTTAAACCTGCTTTTGCTCCAAAACGAATAGATTCTTCCTGAGCGTTACCAAAAAAGCTAAATGATGCTAATACAGCGAATACTAAAATTTTTTTCATAATCGATTTGTTTAATAGTTTTTTTCGAGGAAGTAGCTAAACAAAGGTCATGCCAGTTTTAGTATTCAACACCTTTACAACCGTCAATTCTCAGCAATTACTCGTAAGAAAACCCAACAACAAAACACATGCAAACAACAAACAATCAAACAGTTACACTATGTTTGATTTATACATTTAAATACTAGATAATTTCTATCATCAAAACACTCTTTATCGAAGTGTTTTTCTTTTTATATTAGTGTTTTCTGAACAAGAGATATTGATTTTATTAAAATATTAAAGCAAGTATAGGGTAAAATGAAATGGAAACATGCTATTAAAGATTACGAACATTATTTGCGAATTGAAAGAGGGCTTTCTGAAAATTCTATCATTAATTATGTTCTTGACCTCAAACGTCTCCTTTCTTTTTTAGAAAATGCAAATATCGAGACCTCTCCCTTAACAATAGAAAAAGAAATACTACAACAGTTTGTTTATGAAACTGCAAAATTGGTAAACGCAAGATCACAAGCAAGAGTGATTTCGGGATTAAAGAGCTTTTTCAATTACCTGGTATTTGAGGATTATAGAGAGACGAACCCTATGGAGTTGATCGAATCTCCCAAAATTGGTAGAAAACTTCCAGATACCTTATCTCTTGAAGAAATCGATTTAATTATCGCACAAATTGATCTCAGTAAACCAGAGGGAGAACGAAACAGAGCTATTATCGAAACTTTGTACGGTTGTGGTTTACGGGTTACCGAACTCATAGAACTTAAACTATCACATCTGTTTTTTGATGAAGGGTATATAAGTGTCATTGGTAAAGGGGACAAACAACGTTTTGTTCCTATTGGAGAAACCACCCAAAAATATATTACTCTATATAAAAACGAAATTCGCAATCATATCAATATTCAAAAAGGGCATGAAGATACCTTGTTTTTAAACCGAAGAGGAAAACAGTTAACCAGAGCCATGATTTTTACCATAATAAAAAGATTGGTCGAAAAAGCTGGGATACATAAAAATATCAGTCCGCACACCTTTAGACATTCTTTTGCTACCCACCTCCTAGAAAATGGTGCCGATTTGAGGGCAATACAACTTATGTTAGGTCATGAAAGTATTACGACTACAGAAATATATATGCATATAGATAAAAGTCATTTAAGCGAGGTAATGAATACTTTTCACCCTAGAAGATAAATATGAGAACAAATTGTGTAAAAATTATATTACCAGTATTCATTTTTCTTAATCATTTTATCTACGCCCAAAAATTAAATGCCAATGGAGGAGTTCTATTAAGAGCCGAAATTACATTAGGTAATCAAAATCAATGGTTAAAGTTAGGAGCTCAAGGGTTTGGAATCCTCAATTATGGGGACATATCTATAGAAAGCGGTCTTTCATTGTCGATCTATCAATTTCGGAAAAGACATACTTTAAAAACCAACGGACTGGCATATGCTTATGACTTTTTTGCCCTAGGAGGAATCGGAAAGAATAGTAACCTATTAGGCTCTTCTTTATCTCAAATAAATACAGCTATCATCTTTGATCCCCTAGGTGAAGGTGGATTTAATGGCCTTGGTTTTGGGTTTAGTAAAGATTATCTACCAAAAAAATTAAAATCTTATGGTCTCAGAAGAGGTGCTTTTCTCATGAGGTTTAGCAATGCGAATCATAACATACATTTGGCATTTATGAATGATTTCAAAATTGGTTGGTTTAATGGAGCTGGAACCGACTATGGTGTCACAGGATCACTACAAGTAGGATTTACGAAGATAACGAGCTTAGAAACGATTTACCAGGCAGGATTCGGGATTGATTTATTTACCCCTAGACCAGATTATAGTCAATCCCCAAGAAATACGACCAATTCTGATGATGGACGCAAAAATGTTTGGTATACTCTTCCTCCATATAAAAATTTATTCTATGGAAATTTATATGCTTATGGCCTTTACCAAGAAAAACATTTTGCTGTATTTTCTAAACTAGGAATGAATAGCCAAAAAACCGGAGCCTATATTCAAAATACCTTGCACGACGGTATAGGCCTAAACCCAAGATTTCCTTGGAATGTAGAAGTTCCTGATAAAATCTATATTGAGGTAGGCGGTAATGTTTTACATAAAGAAGTGTTTGATGATTAAAAACAAAATCTCATATATAGTTTTTATCATATTTGCTATTTGCTATAGTAGCTGCAATACGTATACGACTTTTTATGGTGAAACTTTAACAGCAATTCCAGAGACAGCAAACAAAACAACTATGTATCGTCTCGATCTCAGTCATCAAAATTTAGATTCCCTTCCTGGATCTGTACAAGATCTAGAAGACTTAAGAATGCTAGACTTAACGGGGAATGTCGATATTAACCTTGAAAATGCTTTTGAAAAAATAAGTACGCTTAACCACCTTGAAGTACTCATATTAGATAGTTTACAGCTAAAAGAAATTCCCAAGGAAATAGAAAAACTACAGCATCTCAAACAGTTATCTCTTGCCTCTAATCCAGATTTAAACTTGGTTAATGTTATTAAAAATATTGATCATTTACCTTTAGAATTTTTAAATCTTAAAGGCAATCAAATTTCAGAACTACCGCAGAACATTGTTACATTGAAATCGCTTAAAGACCTTAATTTATCTTATAACACCCTAACAGGAAATAAAAATTTTAAGTTGTTAGAAAAGCTTCCGAACCTCTATTCGCTTTGGTTGGACCATAATCACTTAGCCACTATTCCAAACACTATTGAAGGGCTAAAACAGATTAGATTTTTATACATAGATCATAATAACCTACAAAAGCTTCCTAGTAGCATGTCAAATATGAAAAAACTATGGGTGATACATGCAGGATATAATGATTTTGTTGAGCTCCCTTCTGTATTCACTCAAATGCCTTCTTTGTTGATGGTACATATAAACAATAATGACATACAGCAAATCCCCGAATCATACGAAACAGAGAAATACCCTCTTGCCGGTTTAATACTAGATAATAATACGCTTTCTGAGGTAGAGAAAAGTAAAGCAAAAAAACTATTTAAAGATTTCTTTCTACTCTCTTTTGAACAAAAAAAACCCTGATAAACAGGGTTTTTATGTGTACTATATTTTACATATTAGCTCTGGTAGCTCGTCCTGAAGGAACCGCAGTATTTGAAATCATCATCACCGGATTAGCAGATCCAGTGGTTATTCCAGCTGTCGCGCTAAGCGGTTCGATAAAAAACGGTGCCGGATCATTATCTTGGTATGGCTCTACCGTTATAAAGACTCTCTTGCTGGTTACCGCCGCTGGTAAGGTAATACCTGTAAGAGGTATCTGACTTGGAATAACTAAAAAATCTTCACCAGGGAAATCGGGCACTGTTCCTCCCGAACCCTTAAAAAAGTTACCATCATCTGTAACATCTACTTTCGAAAATGTTCCTGTTGACAGTACTTTACTTCCAAAATCTACCCATCCTTCATATTTCCAACCTGTTTCGAGATCGGGCAGTACCAAACCAGGAGCATCGCTCCCATTCATGAACCAAACTCCAAACTCATCATTATCAGCAACATCATCGGTTGGAGTTGCCAGAAAAAATTGTCCTGAAGTGCTAGAAAGATCAGCAACTACAGATTCAAAATTCAAGGATGCAGAGTTACCATTAAAGTTTCCGGTTAGAATTTTAGCTGCGGAAGGTATATTATCCAAATCTCCAACCGGTTCAATAGTTAACACAAATTGTGTAGCATCTTCTAAATCTGAAGCTAAAACCTCCAGATTTAAAGTAATAGTAGGGTCAGTAAACTTTGCAGTAGGAATAGCTTCCCCGTTCACAATAAGCCAACCTTGGTATGTAGAGCCTCCGGTTAACGCTTTTAGACCAATAGTTTCTAACTGCAAGCTTGCGGTTGGTGGTCCATCATCACTTGAACAAGACAGCCCCAAAAAGCTTAACACTACGAGTGCCAAAACTAAAAATTTTCTTGTCATCATTTGCTTTTTTAAGTTATAAGAATATACATAATATCGTTACAAAAAATAACTTAAAAAAGATCACAAAATTGTGCTCTAAGAAGTAAAATATACTATCTTATTGTGCTCCCTGCTGTGGCTGATTTACTTCTGGCTTTCTAAAAAGCTCCAAATATGCTTGACCTATGTTAACAACGATATCACTTGCTATTACGGCTTCAAAACCTGTTTGTTGTGAAGCTATATCTCCCGCACTACCATGTAAATATGTTCCAAAAATGGTAGCTCCAATAGGATCATAGCCCTGCGATAACAATCCGGTAATAATTCCTGTGAGAACATCTCCACTACCTGCAGTAGCCATTCCAGGATTTCCAGAGTTATTTACATATAAATAATCCTGATATACGATTATAGAATTAGCACCCTTAATAAGGATAATCGTATTATGTTTTTTTGAGAATTCTTTAGCTTTTTTAATTTTATCAAAATCATCTTCCCATTTCCCAAGGAGCCTTTCCAGTTCTTTGGGGTGTGGTGTCAGAATAGTTTGCTCAGGAATAGTCTCCAGAAACTCTGGGTGTTTAGACAATATATTAATACCATCAGCATCAACTACCAATGGTGCTTTATTTTCTTTTAAAAATGCTCCAAAGGCTTTACTTGTTTTTTCACTGGTACCTAGTCCCATTCCAATCCCTACTGCAGCAGGTTCAAAATTTAGTTCTATTTCAGCTAATTCGTCATCGTCATCTGAAATTACCATAGCCTCTGGAACTGTAGTTTGTACAATTTCATACCCACATTCCGGCACGTAGGTAGTAATCAAACCAGCTCCTGTACGTAACGCGGCTTTGGTGGCAAGAACAACACTACCTATTTTTCCATAACTACCACCAATAATTGCACTATGTCCAAAAGTTCCCTTATGGCTATATTTAGGTCTGGGACGATATAAAGGCCCTACTTCATTTTTCCCAATTAAATCAGCTATACCAGGTGTTTGTTGTAGAAACGCTCTATTAATTCCAATATCTATCACTTCTACATCTTTGCTATATCCTCCTGTTTGTGGTAAAAAGAAAATCAACTTGGGTAACTGAAACGTAACTGTAACATCTGCAAACACGACACCTTCAGGATCATCTGGAGCCTTATAATCGTATAATCCGGAAGGAATATCTACAGAAAGTGTAAAGCTTCTCGCATTATTTATATGTTTTATCAAAGAGATCACCCATGGTGTGATCGGTCTATTTAATCCAATACCAAAAATTGCATCTATCACCATATCCTGATATTGAATTTCTGGAAAATCTTCTTCAGATTTAAGTTGAATAGGCCATTCTTTAGCTATTTCTTTTAATCGATCATAATTCACCAAGAACTCTTTAGATCTATTTTCACTGAAGTTTACTATATATGTTCTCACATGATACCCATGTTCTAGCAACAATCGGGAAATTACCAATCCGTCTCCCCCATTATTTCCTAGTCCGCAAAACACATGAATAGGAATTGGCGCTCCCTGTAATCGATTATGTAATAGGTTAAAAATTTGAGATGCTGCCCTTTCCATTAATTGCAAGGAATTAATATTTTCAGATTGCATAGTAACCTGATCTGCCAATCGCATTTGTTGCGCTGAGAATATTTTCATATATAAAAGTTGATATTTTTTAAGAATTTAGTAACGAAACTACATCTTGATTATTGAATTATCAAAAGTTTAAGAATCGATTTAATTTTATTTTCTCTAAAAGTAAAAAATTATACATTTGAAGTGACAATATAAAGCAAACTAATGTTTTCTACCATTTACATATCGGCTTTATTTACAATTTTCGGAACAATGTTTGTTTCCGAGCGTACCTTTATTACAGGTACTATTATTACCCTTAGGGGTTAGTTCAATGCATATTACCACCAGAATAGTACGTAGTTCATATACCGAAATTAATACTGAACTACCGAAAACCAACTATTACATTTCATTTCAATCATTAAAAAAAATATTATGAACGTTCTAAAATTTGGAGGTTCTTCTGTCGCAAATGCATCAACTATAGAAAATGTATTGGACATCATAAACAATCAATCTAAACAAAAACCTTTATACGTTGTCGTTTCTGCTTTTGGAGGTGTAACTGACTTGTTACTTCAAGCTGGACGGGAAGCTGCAACAAACAATAAAAATTATAAACAATTACTTTCGGAAATTGAGGACAGGCACTTAGATGTCGTAAAAAAACTCATTCCTGTAGTTTCTCAAAGTGCTGTAATAAGCAAAGTAAAATCAGAACTTAATGACTTAGAATCTCTGTTCGAAGGAGTTTACTTATTAAGTGAATTATCTGAAAAAACCGCAGCTCTTATTAGCAGTTATGGAGAAATGCTTTCTTCTTATATCATAAGTGAAGCCGCGAAGGTAAAAGGACTTGATCTTGTATTAAAAGATTCTCGAGAAATCATCATAAAACATGTGAATTCGAAGGCTTCAGTAGATTATAAAGCAACGAATTCGCGAATAAAAGAGTTCGCTGAAAGTAATACACATCGTATAAGTCTTTTTCCAGGTTTTGTGGCTCGAACTCAAAATGGAGACCCTACAACATTAGGTAGAGGAGGTTCCGACTTTACAGCGGCTATCTTAGCAGCTGCAGTAAAGGCTGATGAGCTTCAGATCTGGACCGATGTTAGTGGAATGTTTACTGCAAATCCCAAATTAGTAAAGCAATCTAAGCCGGTGCCTCATATATCATATCAGGAGGCTATGGAATTGTCGCATTTTGGCGCCAAAGTAATTTACCCCCCAACAATTCACCCAGTACTGGATCAAAATATTCCGATTATCATAAAAAATACTTTTGGTCCTAATGATAAAGGAACTTTAATTACTCGAGAAGTAACAAATCGACAAAATGCAGTTACCGGTATTAGCCATATAGAGAGCCTATCAATTATATCTCTCGAAGGTAGTGGTATGGTAGGTATTCCAGGGTTTTCAAAACGATTATTCGAATCTCTTTATCTAGCAAATATTAACGTAATTCTGATTACACAAGCTTCTTCAGAACACTCTATCTGCTTGGCTATTGAAGCTACAGAGGCCGAAAAGGCAAAAACAGTACTTAATCAAACTTTTGAATTTGAAATTTCAAAATATAAACTAGAACCAGTAAAAATAGAAAACGACGTTGCTATCGTTGCATTGGTTGGTGATAATATGTATCAACATCAGGGATTGAGTGGTAAAATGTTTAGCACTTTGGGTAAGAACAACGTAAATATTAGAGCAATAGCACAAGGTGCCTCAGAAAAAAACATTTCTGTGGTTATTGCAAAAAAAGATATCAAAAAAGCACTTAACACTCTACATGAAAGGTTTTTTGAAGTAAAAACCAAGCAGTTAAACTTATTCATTACTGGTGTTGGAAATGTAGGAGGAAAATTAATAGAACAGCTTGATCAACAAAAGAAATATTTAAAAGATAAATTACGATTAAAAATAAGAGTAGTTGGATTATCGAACTCCCGAACAATGGTTTTTGATGAATCTGGCATTGACTTAGACAATTGGCAGAATACTTTGTCACAAGGACAACAGGCTAATGCAACTGAGTTTTTCGAAATAGCGAAAAATATGAATCTTCGTAACTCTATCTTTGTAGATAATACTGCAAATCCTGATATTGCTAAAATCTACAAATACTATCTTCGGGAGAGTATGGCTGTAGTAACCTGCAACAAAATAGCCTGTGCTGATGAATATTCTAATTATGAAGAACTTCAGGACTTATCCCGAAAATATAATGCTTCATTTTTATACGAAACCAATGTAGGGGCAGGTCTACCTATTATAGATACACTTAACAATCTTATTGCCTCTGGAGACAACATTCACAAAATACAAGCTGTATTATCAGGTAGTTTGAATTTTGTCTTTAATAACTATAAAGAGGGAACCACTTTTCACGATATTGTAAAACAAGCACAAGAACAAGGGTATACAGAACCAGATCCTAAAATTGATCTTAGTGGTGTCGATGTTGCCCGTAAAATTCTAATTCTTGCAAGAGAAAGTGGAAAGATAATGGAGCTAAGTAATATAGAAAATGATGCTTTCTTGCCTAAAAAAAGTTTAGCTACCACAAACGTTGATGATTTCTTTAGTTCTTTAAAGGATAATGAAGAGCATTTTAAACAAATTTTGGACAATGCAATGGCTAAAGATTGTCGATTAAAATATGTTGCACAATATGAAAACGAACAAGCAAAAGTCGGACTACAACTGATTCCAGCAGATCATCCTTTCTATAATCTTGAAGGTAGTGATAATATTGTTCTTTTTTATACAGATCGATATCCTAAACAACCTCTTATTGTGAAAGGGGCTGGCGCTGGAGCAGACGTTACGGCTTCTGGAATTTTTGCGGACATCATAAGAATTGGTAAAAAATAAGGAGAATGAATAAACATGTTAAAATATTTGCTCCTGCCACTGTCGCAAATCTATCCTGCGGATTTGATGTATTAGGATGTTGCTTAGATAATGTTGGAGACGAGATGATTGTATCCCTTTCTTCTGAGCCTGGGGTAAGGATTACCAAAATTGATGGTGCCGATTTACCGTTAGAAACTCATAAAAATGTTGCTGGTGTTGCCGTAGAAGCGCTTTTAAAGGAGTACAAAAAAGATATAGGTATCAACATTGAAATCTATAAAAAAATTAAAGCCGGTAGCGGTATAGGAAGTAGTGCTGCCAGTAGCGCTGGAGCTGTATGGGCTGTGAATCATTTACTAAACTCCCCTTTTACTCCTCAGGAATTAGTAGCCTTTGCCATGGAAGGAGAAAAACTTGCAAGTGGAAATGCTCATGCCGATAATGTAGCCCCTGCCCTTTTAGGTGGATTTACATTGGTAAGAAGTTATACTCCTCTTGATGTAATCAAACTACATGCACCAGAAGATTTGGTAATGACAGTAATTCACCCTCAAATAGAGGTAAAAACAGCTGATGCCCGTTCGGTTATTAAACAAAATGTGGATTTGAAAAAAGCTATTCAGCAATGGGGAAATGTAGGTGGTCTAGTTGCAGGATTGTTTACCGAAGATTATCAACTTATTGGTAGAAGTCTTGAAGATGTCATTATAGAACCCTTACGATCTATTCTAATACCTGAATTTAATAATGTAAAAGAAGCTGCTATTCAAAAAGGAGCACTCGGTTGTGGAATATCTGGCTCAGGACCATCTATTTTTGCTCTCAGCAAAGGAATCGAAACTGCCAATAACGTTGCAGAAAGTATTAAAGAGGTCTACCAAAAAACAGGGTTAGATTTTGATATTCATGTATCGAAAATTAATAAAAAAGGAATCAAACTAATTGAAAGTTAAGAAATGAAAGATATTAAAAAAGTTTCTTCTGGTGCACCCTGGGAAGAAATTGTAGGATACTCAAGAGCAATTAAAATAGGAGATATTATAGAAGTATCTGGCACCACGGCTCCGGGAGCAGATGAATATGAACAAACGATAAACATTATTAAAATAGCAGAAAAAGCACTACAAGAACTCGGAGCTGATCTTAGTAATGTAGTTCGTACAAGAATGTACTGTACAGATATTTCGAAATGGGAAAAAATTGGTAAGGCACACGGAGAGTTCTTTAGTGAAATTAGACCTGTTGCCACCATGGTAGAAGTATCAAAACTTATTAATCCTGAAATTCTGGTAGAAATAGAGTTTTCGGCAGTAGTATAACCTTGAATATGTAAAAAATGCAATATTACAGTTTAAACCATAATGCACCTAACGTATCTTTTTCTGAAGCAGTTATTAAAGGTTTAGCACCTGACAGAGGACTATATTTTCCTGAAAAAATAACTCCTTTGCCCCCTTCATTTTTTGATACAATAGAAGATATCGATAATGTTGAAATTGCATATCAAGCAATTAAACAATTTGTTGGAGATGAAGTTCCGGAGGTAGAATTAAGAGATATATTAAAAGATGTATTGAACTTTGATTTCCCGGTTGTAGACGTCGAAAATAATATTGGTACATTAGAGCTATTTCATGGACCAACCATGGCTTTTAAAGATGTAGGAGCCAGATTCATGGCTCGCTGCCTGGGGTATTTCAATAGAAATAATGAACATCAAGTAACAGTTTTGGTAGCCACTTCTGGAGATACTGGCGGAGCTGTTGCCAATGGTTTTTTAGGCGTTAAGGGAGTTGATGTGGTAATTCTATACCCAAAAGGAAAGGTAAGTGATATTCAGGAAAAGCAATTAACAACACTTGGTCAAAACATTACCGCACTAGAAGTAGATGGTGTATTTGATGATTGCCAAGATATGGTAAAAACAGCTTTTCTAGATAATGCTATTACAGATCACAAACAACTTACTTCTGCCAACTCTATTAATGTGGCTCGTTGGTTGCCTCAATTACTATACTTCATATTTGCTTATAAACAAGTAAAGTATAAAAAGAAAGATATTATCTTTTCTGTTCCAAGTGGTAATTTTGGAAATATCTGTGCTGGTGTAGTCGCTCAAAAACTAGGACTTCCGGTAAAGCATTTTGTAGCTTCTACCAATGTTAATGATACTGTGGTACGCTACCTAAAAACATCAAATTATGAACCCAAACCGTCTAAAGCTACCATATCTAACGCGATGGATGTGGGGAATCCGAGTAACTTTATTCGAATACAAAAATTGTTTAACAATGATTTCGATGGTTTAAAAAATGCTTTCTCTGCATTTAGTTTTGATGATAATCAAACTAAGCAAGCTATGAAAAAAGTATATTCTGATGCTGGCTATATTGCAGATCCGCATGGAGCAGTGGGATACCTAGGATTGAAAGAAATTGAATTACAAGATTCTGATTACGGAATATTTCTTGAAACCGCTCATCCCGTAAAATTTCTTGATACAGTGGAGGAAACGCTTGCCGTAAAAGTTGAAATTCCAGCACAAATACAAGAGATATTGCATAAAGAGAAACAAAGTATCCCTATTAATAGTTACGAAAAATTAAAGGAGTTCTTATTAAAATAAGAACTCCTTTAGCTATATTGATATTGTATATATCTTATTCTTTCGCTAAAGCCTTCATCACACTATAAGTAATTTCAGTGGTTGACGCCAAATACTTAAAGTTAACTGTGGTATACTTATCTTCACTTTGACGAACGAATGGTGAATTATCTGCATTCTTAAGTTCGGCAGTAAGTGTTACTGTTTCGTAACCAAAATTAGAAAAGAATCGACTCTCTGGAGTAGCCACTGTTCTCTTATAAATAGGCACTGGTGATTCCAAACGATACAAAGATTCTAGACTTAAACTAGACGCTAATAACTCAATAGCTCTATCTTCGTCATTATCCCACCCCATGTAATCTGATCTATGCATAGAGTGTACATTGTAGCTGTCTTTTTGCAGCTTGGTGGTAATAAATCTTCTCATTCCGATCATATTACTTTTCCAATGATCGAAAAAGACTACCATGAAATTTTTATTTCTCTCTTCTAGTTCACCTAGTTTCTTGGCTACGTAAAAGGCAATAGCTACCCCTGTAGCATTATGCACAGCACCAGGGCTTTTATCAACAGTATCATAATGTGCGCAGATAATCACCCATTCATCACTACCATTAGTAGCTGGGATTTCTGCATAAACATTAACACCGTTATACTGATTACCTTTTTTGTCGGCTACATTATAGGTATGCTTTTCCCCTTCAAGACCGGCTTCATTCAGGGAAGTCAACAAATAATCTGCCGCCAACTTTCGCTCTGACTTACTAGCGCGGCTAGTCAATACTTTCTTACCTTTTATAGGTTCATGTCCTGTCAATTTGGCAACGATTGTCCTTTGGACATTAATAATCTCTGCCTCTCTTCTTTCCTGTTCATCTTGAGCTGGGGCTATTTGAACTATGAAAAAGAATAATAGTAAAAATGTTCTATAATAATTCATTTTGTAGGTTTTGTATTCCATTTTACTTTAACACAAATTTAGGAAAATTATAATATAATACAATTTAGTACTTTTATTACTAAAATAATACTTCAAAAATGAATTCGGCAAAAACCATACCTTTTTTTTTAATTTTATTCATATTTATTCAGTGTAATTCAGAAAACACCAATAAAAACAAGCTGTCAGCACCTGAAAGCTGGAGAGGAGAAATTCTTAATTTCCCTCTGGAATTTGCAAATTCATTAAAATATTCTGGAGCGGAATATATACAATTTGCGCCAGGATGGGGAACAAAAGATGCAGAAGATTATTTTTCTTACGTATTATTATGGGAAATAAATGATAACCCTAATCTCTCCTCGAAAAAATTAGAACATGAAATGCAAGTCTATTTTGATGGATTAATGAAAGAAGTCTCTGAAACACCAGATCAAATACCAGATTCTAAGGCCTTTTTTGAAAAAGTAAATGATTCCTTATATATAGGAAAGGTCATTACCTTCGATGCATTTACAACTAACACTCCATTAAGTCTTAATATGATTATCGCAAAAAGCTATTGTGAAAAGACTAAGAAACACATTGTTCGATTTGATGTATCTCCTCAACTACCTAAGCATCCGGTATGGAAAAAACTGAAGCAAGTTACTATTGATGAAAACTGCCTTTAACTCCTTGCTTTTCAAAGTACAAACTTTATCATAAGTTTTTTCTTGATTTTCATATAAAAAACGTACATTTTTACTTTCTAAAATCATTGAGAATGAATGTTTGTTTTTTAATGTATCCGTGGGAAGAGATAGAACCAGAAAATGATACTTCTCTTACTCTAATTCATGAATGTGCGAAACGTGGGCATGGTGTGGCATTGGCCACTCCTTCTAATCTAACCATTAGAGATAGTGTAACATATTCATTTTGTAAGGTCATAAACAGGTCAGAAAAAATCTCTTCTTCAATGAAGTCTTTTTATACCAAAACTACATTTAGAGATGAGATGCTACCATTGGCAGGATTCGATGTTCTTATTTTACGAAGTAATCCTCCCTTGGACATGATTATGCTTAATTTTCTGGACTCAGTAAAAGATGATGTCTTTATCATGAATGATATTGATGGTATACGAAGATCAAACAATAAATTGTATACAGCTGCTTTTGATGATCTGGAAACACATTTTATACCCAGAACTCATGTTACTAAAAACAAAGAGTATCTCATAAAAATGATCAAGGAAGCACCAAATGACAAAATGATTCTAAAACCATTAAATGGTTTTGGTGGTTCTGGAGTTATTTTAATCGAAAAACGTGCGATGACAAGTATTCGTTCATTGTTAGATTTTTATATCGACAATAAAGATGGCTCTACCAATTATGTGATTCTTCAGGACTATATAGAAGGTGCAGACCAAGGAGATGTGCGTATACTTATCCTCAATGGTAAACCGATTGGTGCTATGAGAAGAATTCCTGGAGAAGATGATCATAGATCAAATGTTACTGCAGGTGGTTCAGTAGTTAAACACTCTCTTACCAAACAAGAAAAAGAACTATGCCGAAAAATAGGACCTAAACTTGTAAAGGACGGGTTATACTTTGTAGGTATTGATGTTATTAATGGAATGTTGGTAGAAGTTAATGTTATGAGTCCAGGAGGAATAACATATATCAACAAAAAATATAAAGTTAGATTGCAAGAAAAAGTGATTGATTTTATAGAAGATAAAGTGGTACAACGTGTAAACAGGTTTGACAGAAAAGCAGAATTGAGAAAAACGGTAGATAATGCTTAAGCTATCTATAGAAGAAATTATCGCTGCCATAAACGCAGAAAAAACCTTTTTTGCGGTAGCCGAAGATTATTCATTTACGTTAAAAATTGATTCTTATACCTATTATGTCTGTGCCGCTGTGCATGATGGGCATCAGTTTAGAAAAGAGTTATGGGACAATTGCTTACACTCTGAGTATGAAAGATGGTATGAAGAAGATCCTGCAACCCGACAAATGATTCAAGATCATCCAATAGTTATTGCAGGATGTGATTCTAGGTTCGAATACGATTTAAACCGTGCTCCCGAAAATGCTATATATGAAGATGCTTGGGGAAAACAACTATGGCAAAAACCTCTATCTACTGATCTAAAGAATCGTTCTTTACAAAAACACCAAAATTTCTACAAAGTTGTGCATGCTTTACTTGCAAAATTAGAATCTAAGCATGGTGCTGCAATTGTTTATGACATGCATTCTTACAATTGGAAACGTTGGGATCGTGAAGTACCAGTAATTAATTTAGGTACTAAAAATATTGATAATTCTAAATATCGACATTGTGTTAATTCCTGGTATCAATCATTATTAGAAATTGAGTTACCAAACGGGATTAATACAACTGCAGGTATTAATGATACCTTTCAAGGGAATGGTTATTTTTTAAAATATATTACAACAAACTTTTCTAACACACTCGTTTTAGCTACCGAATTTTCTAAGATATATTGTGATGAAGAAAACTATGTGCTTTTTCCAGAAGTTGTAAGTGCTATAGAGAAAAACCTTCTAATTAAAATCCCAAAGCACGCCAAATCCTTTTATAATCATTTTATAGCTTAGATACTTCTATTTGTTAATTTGGGTTTTTTGATGTTAGTTTGCGGTATTGGAAACGTTAAGAAACCGAATTAGTACAATGAGTGAAGATGTAGTTGCCACATATAGTGACCTTTTTGAAATAGATCAAAATCTGGACAGATTGGTTAAAAATATAGAACTTCTCAATTTTCTTAATCCTTTAAATATAGAACAAGAGAAAAAAGTATTTTTTGCTTCAAAATATAGAAAAAACCCAAAATTTAAATATCGAAAAATTAAATTCAATCCTTATAAAATGCAAAGGCTGTTCTTTAACCAAAGATTAGAGCGCATTGAGGATGATCAAATTAGAAAATTATACCAGGATATTATTTACGAATATTCTGGTTTAATACAATGTATTGAAACAATTGGATCTGGTAAAAACTTTTATTACAATTCTTTAAAGGTATTTGGAACTCCAAAAGAACGAGATGTTGAAAATGCACGTTTTATACTTCATTTTGATGATGAACAAATTCCTGATAACGGTATTAAAAAATACTCGGCTATAGAAGCTGAAGCCTATTTTAGAGAATTTGCAAAAAGATATGCTTTCGATTTTAACATAAAAAAATCTACACATATTTCTGCATCAGCGATGGTTCTTAATGCCTCCGAAACACTTGTTCTGAAAAAGAATTACAATTTCAGCGATAATGAATTAAAGGTATTGGCTAATCATGAGATTGGAGTACATATGGTTACCACCTTTAACGGCAAAAGTCAACCTTTAAAAATATTCTCAAATGGTTTTGTTAACAACACAGAAACTCAGGAAGGGTTAGCTGTTTTTAGCGAGTATATGTCTGGTTCTCTTACTCTGAAAAGAATGAAAGAATTAGCATATCGGGTTATAGCTGCCGATAGTTTAATAAAAGGATATGACTTTAAAGGTACCTTCGACTTGTTGTACAGCCAATATAAATTAGATCGTGAAACAGCTTGGCAAATTACCTTGCGAGTACATAGAGGTGGTGGGTTTACAAAGGATTACCTTTATTTAACCGGGCTTAAAAAAGTATATAGTTATTACCACTCTGGAGAAGATATGAATGCTTTACTCACAGGCAAGGTAACCCTAGAAAATAAAGAGAGTATTTTACGTCTTCAAGATTTAGGTTTATCACACCGCAGCAAACATATGACGGATTCTTTTGCGCAAAATCTTAATACCAATAAAAAACTGGATTTTATTTTAACTAATTTAAAATAGAACTTTGTTTGTTATAGTTTGCATAACAAAAACCACTGTAGAGCTATTATAGTCTTGGCATCTTTAATGATTCCAGATTGAAGTTCCTTTCTGATTTCTGATATATGTAATTTATAGATTTCTATGTCCTCGTCTTCTAAAAGGTTCCCTCCTCCTTTTCCTTTCTTTTGTTCTTCATGAACCTCTGCAAAATATAAATACATACGTTCATTAGAAATCCCGGGAGAGGTATATGAACTATTGATTAGCTCAAGATGTTCCACAACATATCCTGTTTCTTCATAGACTTCACGAATAGCACATTCTTTTGGGTCTTCTCCATTTTCTATTCCTCCAGCAGGAATCTCAAGTATCCACCCACCATCTAACTCTATTGTAGGATATCGAAATTGTTTGATTAATATAATTTGCTCTGTGTTTTCTTCGTAAAGCAGTACTGTTGCAAAACCACTCTTGTCCAAAATCTCACGATCATAAATCACAGGGCTATTATCGTCAAAACGGTCATGTGAGATCGTGCCCTTTTTTATACGCAAATACCCTTCATACACGTATGTTTCTTCTAAGACAGTATATTTCATATCCTAAAAGTATACATAATTCTATGTAATCAGACCATACTAAGATTATAAAAATATTATAAAGTACACTGATGTAGTAAACAAAATTAAAACGTTCTGGAGTACTTTTGGGCGCATCCTTCTATACAGGGAAAATACAATATTAAATTCCCATCCTTAATTTCGAAAGAAATAGTAATCTTTCCATTTGTGCATTCTGTTTCGATAGTATTAGTGTCTAAAGAAAATGTTCCAGATCTTGACCCTTCAGGTTGAGTATAAATAGAACAAAAAGAGCCATTTGTGGCTGTAACATTTCCAGTTTGCAGGAAATGTAAGGTTAAATTGCTAAAAACCGGCTGAAAAACACCACTTCCGTCACCAGGGTCTACCAATTGCCCTATCAATTTCCATTTCCCAATTACATTATCATTTCCAGCATCATCATCAGAATTACAAGAAATCAAAACAAGGGTCAGTAAGAGATAAATACTAATTTTTTTCATGACTAATTATCTTTACTATAAAGATTCAGATGATGTAAAAAGGTTGCCTGATAGTAGTAGCATAAACTATTTTCTATCTTTTAAACGATAGACAAACTTTAAACCGCTCCAATCTTCATCAATCGCAGCTACTTTTACATCAACCAGTCCTAAACTTAGAATATAATTTCTAATAGGGTCTCTTTTGAGGTCTGTAGATATTTTTGAAGCCCCTTTGGGCCAACTCACCCAAAGCATACCGTTTTTTTTGAGTGCAGGAATATAATCTGTTACACTACTCTCTAGTTCATCTATCGTAGTATAAAAAACATGTATAAAATCGATCTCTCCTTTTTTAAAATTCTTAATTTCTTTAATGCCTTCCGGCATATCTGCAAACAGATCAAAATAATGGTCTGGGGCATTATGCAATAACAATGAATACCCTTCTTTAATTCCTAGCTTTTTGGCAAGTGGCGTACCTGAATAACCTGCTGGCATAATCAAAAATTAAGATAAAATAATTCTTATTAAAGTTACCAAAAGTTTCTCTTATTGCATTATTTCTCAAAACTTTCTCGCCAAATTATTGATGCTACAATTAAATTAAGAATACAGCAGTTTTTATTAATAAATTATCAAGATTATAACAAAAAAGCATTGTGTACCAGCATAAAGTTTTTTACTTTCGGCCTCAATTAAATAACAACTTGCACAATGAAAAACACTGCTTTGACAGAAACTCACGTGGCATTGGGAGCAAAAATGGTTCCTTTTGCAGGATATAATATGCCGGTATCTTATGAAGGTGTAAATATTGAACATGAAACCGTTCGAAACGATGTTGGTGTTTTTGATGTTTCGCATATGGGTGAATTTTTGATTACTGGTCCAAATGCTCTTGACCTTATACAAAAAGTAACCTCAAACGATGCATCAAAACTAGTAGATGGCAAAGCGCAATACAGCTGCCTCCCAAACGATAAAGGAGGTATAGTAGATGATTTAATCGTATACAAGATTGCTGATGAAAAGTACTTACTTGTAGTAAACGCTTCGAATATTGAAAAAGATTGGGAGTGGATTAGCAGTCATAATACTATGAATGCCGAAATGAAAGATTTATCTGAGGAGTATTCATTATTAGCAATTCAAGGACCAAAAGCGGCAAAAGCAATGCAATCTCTTACCTCTGTTGATCTTGAGGCCATGAAGTTTTATACTTTTGAAGTTGCAGATTTTGCAGGTATTGAACATGTAATAATTTCTGCTACAGGATATACCGGAAGTGGTGGGTTCGAGATTTATTGTAAAAACTCTGAAGTAAAACAGGTTTGGGATAAAGTGTTAGAAGCTGGAGAGGATTTCGGAATCAAACCGATTGGACTGGCTGCTAGAGATACCTTACGTTTAGAAATGGGGTATTGCCTATACGGAAATGATATTAATGACACTACCTCCCCAATAGAAGCTGGTTTAGGTTGGATCACAAAATTCTCTAAGGATTTTGTTAATGCAGAAGCCTTGGCTAAGGAGAAAGAAAAAGGGGCTGAACGTAAATTAGTTGGTTTCGAACTTGATGATAGAGGTATACCAAGACATGATTATGATATTGTTGATGGAAACGGGCATAAAATAGGAATCGTAACTTCTGGAACCATGTCTCCTTCTTTGAATAAGGGAATCGGATTAGGATATGTTCCTCAAGTATTTTCTACTCCTGGTAGTAAGATTCATATCCAGGTTAGAAAAAAGGCTATTCCGGCTACGGTAGTAAAATTACCTTTTTATAAAGGATAGTTTTACAATAAAAAATAGACTAATTAAGTTTCAAGATTACATCTGTAATGTTTGAAACTTATTTTTTATAGGAAAGATTTGAAAAAGATTCTCATCATAGGAGCTAGTGGTTTTATAGGAAACGCCCTTTACAGGGAGTTAAATTCCTATTATGATACCTATGGCACTTATTGTACCGATAATGCTTTTTTTGAGAAGAATCAGAAGTTCTTTCAGTATGATATGGAATTAGAAGATATTTCTATATTATTAGATAATCTCAAACCCACAATCATTATATCTGCCATTCGAGGGAATTTCAATTCTCAGCTCGATGCTCATCAACGAATTATCAATTGGATCAAAACCCATAAGTGTAAATTAATTTTTATGTCTAGCGCTAATGTATTCGATTCATTTAGCAACTACCCTTCCTATGAGTATGATAAAACTCTTAGTTATAGCGTATATGGAAGGTTTAAAATAAAAATTGAAAACGCTTTATTACGTCTTCCTACACATAAGTATGTAATTGCAAGAGTACCTATGATATTTGGAGCAACCACTCCGCGGGTACAAGAAATAAAGACGTTGCATGACTTGAAAGCTCCCATTGAAGTATTTCCTAATGTAATTATTAACGCCACTACCATATCTAAGCTTTCACAACAGATACATTATATTATCAATAGAAGCAAAAAAGGTGTATTTCACTTAGGGAGTAATGATTTATCTTATCATTTTGATCTTATCAAAGAAATCTGTGAAATACTTCAACTAGAAGATCCTATTTTTAAACAAGTATACGATTCTAATAATGACCGCTATCTAGCAGTACTCCCTAAAGACAATAAATTACCCAAAAACTTACAAATCACCACTCAACAAGTTGTGGATTCGGTAATTGTAAAGTAATTCTTAAAGCCATATTAAAACTAAAACCTTGTATTTTTTTAGTTGTATCTTTGTAATATGATTGAGAAAGGGAAAAAAATCATTTTGTTTGATGGGGTTTGTAATCTTTGTAACGGGGCTATAAATTTTATCATTAAGCATGATAAGAATGATATATTTAGATATGCTTCTCTACAAAGTGATGTTGGTAGAAAATTAATAGAGGAAAGAAACATTGATACCTCCAAAATCGATTCTATTTTACTTATCGATCCCGGTGTTGCCTATTATCACAAATCTACAGCCGCTCTTAAAATAGCAAAGCATCTTACAGGGGTATATCCTGCTTTTGCGGTGTTTCTTGTATTTCCTAAACTTATTAGAGATTGGGTTTACGATATTATCGCAAGAAATAGATATCGATGGTTTGGGAAAACCGAGAGTTGTATGATACCTACCCCAAAACTGAAGGCACTATTTATTGATCAGGAGGTACGCTGATCTAAAATAACCTACTGTACCTTTTCTGTGTAGTTTTTAGTATTCTGCTTATCTAATGCTATCTTTTCCTGATCTAGTTTGCCTATATTATCAATATGAATAAACAATAGACATAGAACAGTAAAACATATAAGTGTTATCGGTAATAGTAACCTTTTCATTTTATTTTGGGCTTTAAAACGATTTGGAACAAAAAAAGACCTTACTTTTTTTACGGGATAAAAGTAGTGTTATCTTCTTGTCTTTCAGAACTGTTTTAGAATTCGTAGCTATTGAACTAGAATTCGTATAAGCAACTTCTCAAATTGTTTCAACCTATTAAAATGTATCAATTTACTGTTGATATTGAATCTCTAACTTCTGTTCACTTGGTTTCTGGAGCACTTAAGGTAGTTCTTCTTTCTATAGTACTATTTGTGTTTAATTCGGTGTCTACTTTCTTTCGAAGTTCATTAGAATGTGTATCCAGCTTGTTAATGTTATCAATATGGACAATACTTAAACTTATTACCGAAAATGAAATGAGCGCTAAGGGTAGTAAAAGCCTTTTCATGAGTGTTTTTGTTTATTAGTGTGATAAAAGTGATGGTTCAAAAGTAGGATTTGTATGTATACCACGTAAGGGGACATTGCCTAGAAATGACCAGGGGAAAATCCCCCCTTTTTTACAGATATCACTCTTTTTAAATCAAAACACCTGTTTACTCACCCAACAGCGTACTTTACTCAATAGCGGTTTTTCATAGTCTTACCCATATGTACATTAGAGGTATAACAAAACCAAAATCCTATGAAAACATATACTTTAGCATTCCTCATTCTGATTTCTTTTTTGGGATATGCCGATTCTGAAAAAAAGATCGATAGCACTATTGACGAAGTAACTATTTATCTAAGCGGGGCGCAAATAAAAAGATCTGCACGGGTAAATTTAAAACCGGGAACAAATGAGATTGTCTTATCTCACTTATCTCCGAATATAGAGAAAAACAGTATTCAGATATCTGGACTAAAAAAGACCTCTATCCTTTCAATCAACTTTAACATCGATTATCTTGATAAGAAAAAACAATCCAAAGATTTAGAAATACTTCATCATAGACTAGACTCTCTACTATTTCAAAAAAACAAATTGGAAAACATTTTATCGGGTTTAGGGCAAGAAAAGAAGCTTTTAGATAACAATCAGCGTATTTCTAGCAACACAGAATCATTATCCTTAGAGAGAATAAAACAAATTTCTACGTATTACAGAGAAAGAGCTACCCAAATACAAGACAGAACGTATACCCTCACGGTAGAAATAGATAACATTACAGAACAGATCACAAATGTTTCTAAGGAAATTGACAAATTAGATGATGACACTAAAGAAGAAAGAGGAGTGATTAGTTTAAAACTTGATTCAGCATTGGCTACGAACCTAGTTCTTGAGATTAAGTATAATGTCACCAAAGCAGGATGGTTTCCTTTATACGATATTAAATCACAAAACACACAAAAGCCCATTGCTATAGCTTACAAAGCCAATGTATATCAACAAACAGGAACCGATTGGACAGATGCTAATATTATTCTATCTACTGGTGATCCCACAGTAAATACTATTAAACCGGTTTTAAATACAAAGTATCTCAACTTCACCTACAGGAATTATAATCCTAGTACAGCAGTGAACCGATATTCTTATAAATATAACCCTACTGTACAAGTAGTTTCTGGAATTGTAAATGACCAAAATGGTCAACCTTTACCTGGAGTAAATATTATAGAAACAGGTACTTCTAACGGTACACAAACCGATTTCGACGGGCGATACAATTTGGCCATTACTAATGGTAATGCACTATCGTTTTCATACATCGGATTCACATCTGAATCACTTCCTATATATTCTTCAGTAATGAATATTAATATGGAACCAGCCAGTTCTTCTTTAGAGGAGGTAGTAGTTGTTGGGTATGGTTCTTCTTCTTCTTCACGTTTCAAAAATAGCCCACCCTCCTATTCTTCTAGAAAAAAAGAGAGAAAAGAATATAACCAGGTGGTAGAAAATAAAGAAGAAGGCATCACGAATACGAAATTCAGAATTAAAAAGAAATACACGATAAAATCTAATGCAGACGTCACCAGCATTGAAATCGATAATTTTGAACTAGATGCCCAATACAAACATTATGTAGCTCCAGAACTGAATGAAAATGTATTTCTCACGGCAAAGCTGGGAAATTGGGAGAAGTTTAATTTACTAGCTGGAGAAGCCAATATATATTTCGAAGGAAGTTATGCCGGTAAAACAAATATAGATCCTCTCTCTACTACTGATAGTCTTACTATTTCTCTGGGTATAGATCCGAATATCATTGTCGAAAGAGAACAACTTAATAACTATAAAAGTAAATCTTTTACCGGCAGTAATAGAATTAGTAATCGTGAATATAAAATAAGTCTTAAGAACAATAAACAAAATCCAGTTTCTATAACGCTAAAAGACAGGATCCCTGTTTCACAAAACAAAGAGATAAAACTAGATAATATTGACACAAAGGATGCTAAGTACGATCAAAAAACTGGTATTATGACCTGGAATATAGAGCTATTAGCGAATCAAAAAACCGAAAAACAGTTTTCGTACCAAGTGAGATATCCAAAAAACAAGAGAATTAATCTCTAGCGAGTAAATGTAAACTGAAAACCATCTTTAAAAGGTTCACTTATAGTGAAACTATTAGAAGTGATTTCAAGGTTTCCTAAGTTTTTATTGCCAATAGTAATCTCTAGATTACTTAAAAACTCAACCACAGTATAATCATAAGTGTCTGATGGTAAGGAGTCTTCGATAGTGGTGTCTGTATTGCTATTGACAATAATTACTTTTTTGGCAGATTCATTAAACTCCCAAGTTATCAATCCATCTTGAAAATCATGATCTACACCAAGAAACCCTCCTGATACATTGCTCATATTCCATTTTCCATCAAGTCCTAATAAGGTGGTTTCGTTATCATCACTGGTATCGTCATCCCCACTGCACCCTACTGCAACCATTAACAAAAGTATTATAAAAGTAAAGCGTTTCATTGTTATATATTTTTGGTCTATTGGTTATACCTATATAACTGTAGATGAAGCACTTTTAGTGTTCGTTGCGTTAAAAATTGTTAAAAACTGAGACTTAATCGAGTAAAAGTGTTCCTAGCTCTTCTATCTCATCTAACAAAACTTCTAAATCCTCTTTTGTGGTTAGCTGATTCATTATTGTAGTTCTTAGATATTTTTTCCCAGCAATGGTAGTCTGTACGATGTAAAACTTACCAGATTCTATTAACTTTTGCCTAATCAATCCATTAAGTCTACTACTATCTGTTTCTTGATTTGAGAGATACCTGAAGTTCACGATATTGGCCTCTGGATCCTGTAATAACTCAAAATTGTTTCTATCTGCTATCATTTTAGAAAAAACAGTTGCCAGGTCATATAATGTATTTACATTTTGTTCAAATATTTCTTCGCCGTATGTTTTAAGAATACTATAGACTTTGATAGACATCATCAACTTAGTACATTCAAAAGTTCTTTTTCCGGAGTTATACCATTCTTTTGTATGTTGCGTATCCCACAAATATTGTGCTTTTTGTTCAAATGTTTTATAGGAGTCTTCTGATCTCTTAAAAAATAACCCTGTGGTTAATGCGGGTGTCATTAACATTTTATGAAAATCGATCACCACCGAATCTGCTCTTGATATACCATCTACCAAATGCTTGTATTTTTCTGAAAATATGACTGCGCCACCATGAGCTCCATCTACATGAAACCATAGCTTATTTTGTTCAGCAAAATCTGCAAGCGCATTAAGATCATCATAGCTACCTGTTGCTGTAGAGCATGCACAACCAATTATTGCAATGACATGATATCCTTTAGCTTTTGCTTTATCAAGTGAAGTATTCAAGGAATTAATATCTATAGCAAAGTTTTCATTGGCAGGAACTTTTATGATTCCTTCATTTCCTAATCCCAGTACTCTTGCTGCTCGATCTATACAGTAATGTGCCTCTTCTGAAACCATTACAGCCAATTTTTCCTGATGCCCATGATCCCAAACCGAAGTTGGAGCTTTTGCCTTTCGGGCAGACAATAGTGCCGTTAAGTTTGCCAGACTTCCTCCTGAAGTTAATATTCCAGAACTTTCTTTATTCGAATATCCAATCCTTTTACACACTAGATCGGTTACAATTTTTTCAATGGCATTGGCTGCCATTCCCATTTCATATACTCCAGTTCCGTTGCTTAAGAAATCTGACATAAGTCCTGCTAAACCCGCTATTGGAGCAGGTACAGCGACCTGATGCCCAATATATCTTGGGTGATGTACATGTATAGATTGTTCCAAAATAGCTTTAAACGTTTCTATCACTCCAGTTTGAGAAGATGTGTAGTCATTCTTCCAAAATGCTAATACATCTTCTGGCTTTTTATATGGTAATACTACCTGGCTTCTATCCTCCTGTACATTTTCCAAATGATCAGAAAGTAAATCTACTAGCGCATGCCCAATTTCTCTAAAACTAGAAGGATCATAGGCACTTTTTAGTACATTTTTATTCACTGTTGACTCTTTCATCTATAGTATACATCAATTATTCACTACAAATCTAAACAGTATTAATTATAATAAAAAATACTTATTTTTAATAAATTAATAACAAAAAAGCATTAATGAATATTCAAACTTTAAAGAATCTTATTGTTCTCTCCGAAAAACTGAACTTCACCCGTGCTTCAGAAGAATTAAATATTGTCCAGCCTGCGTTAAGTAGACAAATAAAACAGCTAGAAGAACAGATTGGAGCTACTCTTTTTAAAAGAGATAAGCGTAATGTTCAACTTACAGCTGCTGGAGACCATTTTGTAAAGGAGTCGAAAAAACTCATAGCTCAGGCTGAAAGAATGATAACACAAACCGCCCATATTCATAATGGAGATGTTGGAGAGATAAGAATAGGCTTTACACATTCTATCATGCAAACGATATTACCAGATATTTTAAAAAGTATTAATTATCAAATTCCAGGGATTAAAACTATTCTAAGAGAGATGAATAACCGAGACCAGTATATGGCCCTCCAACAAAACGAATTAGATATTGGTTTTGCTACTAATCCCATAGTCCCGTTTAGTTTGAATAGCAAAGTATTACACGTAGATAATTTTGTGGTTTTACTTCCAGAGAAGCACCCTGTCGACATAGATAACTATACAGATTTTTCAATATTTTCTAAAGACGAATTTATTTTTCCTTCTGTCTCTGATGGTCCAAATTATGTACATCTATTAGAATCTATTTGTATAGAAGCAGGTTTTAACCCCAAGGTCGTGCATGAAACCGATTCTGCAAGTACAAGTTTTAGATTGGTCGAAGCCGGATTAGGAATTTCAATAGAACCGATATCTTCATTGCACGGTCATGAATTTCCTATAAAGAGCATCGAGCTTCATAATATTAAACAAAAAGCACAACTTACTATGATCTGGAATCCTGAACGAGAACCTGAATACCCTGTATTGTTTGAATTGCTAAAAAACTGGAAAATAAAATAATTACCTACTCTGCTTGATAATTATCGTCCCAATCTTTTACATGGGGCTCTCCAAGTTTTCCTACAGATTTAGCAACGATCATAGACACTGTAGCATCTCCTGTTACGTTTATAGTAGTTCTCAACATATCCAAAGGTCTGTCGACCGCAAAAATTAATGCTAACCCAATTGGTAGTTTATCTGAAGGGAAACCGATAGCCTCCAAAACAATCACTAACATTACCATTCCTGCACCAGGTACAGCAGCAGAACCAATAGATGCTAATAATGCCGTAAGTACAATAGTAATCTGATTGCTAAACGTGAGTCCTTCTGGCCATAACACCTGCATAATAAAGACGGAAGCTACAGCTTGGTACAAACTAGTACCATCCATATTTATAGTTGCACCAACGGGAAGAACAAAACTTGATACTTCTTTATCAACGCCAATGTGTTCTTCTACCCTTTCCATAGTAACTGGTAATGTTGCAGCACTAGAACTGGTTGAAAAAGCTAACAATTGTGCCGGGCTTATTTGTTTCAAAAACCAAAAGGGAGATTTTTTAGTTATGATAGACACTAAAATACAGTAGAAAATTATCATTAATAGTAAACCGAAAAGTACTACCCCAGCATACTTTAATAATGCTAACAAAATATCAGGATCATCTGATGTGACCACTACATTTGCCAATAATGCAAAAACTGCATACGGAGCAGAAAGCATAATGAGATCAACCATTTTTAAAACGACCTCATTTAAACTATCAAAAAATTTCTTCAAAGGATCTGATTGTTCTTCTTTTACCAATAACATACTTATTCCCAGAAAAATTGCAAAGAAAATAACCTGAAGCATTAACTTATTGTTGCTCATGGCTGCCACAGCATTTTGTGGAACCATATCAATAATAAATTGTAAAGGACCACTTTCTTTTTGTCTACCGGCTTCGGCTATACGTTCAGAAATTTTCGAATTCCCAGCATATTCTGTAGTTAATTTTTCAATCGTCTCTGCTGTAATACCCTCTCCAGGTTTTGCAACATTAACAATTAGTAACCCTATCGTAATCGCAACCACAGTGGTAATTATATAGATCACTATAGTCCTCCCTCCAATCGTTTTAAACTTAGAAATATCTTTTAGATCTGAAATTCCTTTAATTAATGATGCTAAAATAAGTGGAACCGCAATCAACTTTAGGAGATTCACAAATATAGTTCCCAAAGGAGCAATCCAGTCTCCGGTGAATCCTTTTCCCCATGATACGGTGGTCATTATGAAACCGAATACTATCCCTAGTAGCATCCCAATCATAATCTTCCAGTGCAGCGCAAGTTTTTTCATAAGAGTAATTTGTAAAAGAGCGTCGAATATATGAATTAAATACAAAAAAACGGTAACCTTATTAAGATTACCGTAATTAAAATCTATGTTTATTATTTATTTTTTTATTGTTCTGTTTAGTAACCAATAATCAACCAATACTAAGGCTGCCATGGCTTCAACTATAGGAACAGCTCTGGGCACTACACAAGGGTCATGTCTTCCTTTTCCCTGCATGGTCACAATCTTACCTTCTTTATCGATAGTTTCCTGATCCTGCATAATTGTTGCAACCGGTTTAAATGCAACATTAAAATAAACATCCATTCCGTTAGAGATTCCTCCTTGAATTCCTCCAGATAGATTTGTTTTGGTGGTACCATCGGTATTAAACAAATCATTATGTTCACTTCCTTTTCTGGTAGCTCCATCAAAACCACTTCCGTATTCAAAACCTTTTACCGCATTTATGGAAAGCATAGCTTTACCCAATTCTGCATGTAATTTATCAAATACAGGTTCTCCAAGTCCAACAGGCATACCAGATATAGCACAACTTACAATACCTCCAACAGTATCACCTTCTTTTCGTATTTGCTTTATATATTGCTCCATCTCATTTGCCATTTCAGGATCTGGGCATCGAACAATATTACTCTCGGTAAGAGAAAGGTCTAATTCGGTATGGCTTTTTTCTAACTTAAGAGTTCCAACTCCACTTACATAAGCATTAATTTTTATGCCAGGGAGAACTTGTTTAGCAATGGCACCGGCCACTACTCTGCTTGCTGTTTCTCTTGCAGAAGATCGTCCTCCTCCTCTATAATCTCTTATTCCATACTTTTGATCATAGGTATAGTCTGCATGCGAAGGTCGATAAGAGTCCTTAATATGAGAATAATCTTTAGACTTTTGATTGGCATTTTTAATTACAAATCCGATCGGAGTTCCTGTAGTAACCCCTTCAAAAATACCCGAATAAAACTCCACAGTATCAGGCTCTTTACGTTGTGTTACAATTGCAGATTGTCCTGGTTTTCTTCGATCTAATTCCTGTTGAATAGCCTCTAGATCCAATTCAACTCCAGAAGGGCAACCATCAATGATTCCTCCTATAGCTACACCATGAGATTCTCCAAAAGTGGTAAGTTTAAAAAGGTTTCCGAATGTATTTCCTGCCATACACTTAAAATTTTCAACAAATGTAATTGTTAATCTCTAAAAACGTACTAGTAATATGACATAAAAAAGACAATTTATTCATAGAAAATTGAATCAATACAAAATATCAAAGTGTTTTTTTTACACAAACATAATTTTTGAAGATCTGTCAATAAATTTTTCACTTTTTTCTTCTGTTAAAAATCACTCCTGACATATGGTTGTCATACTCCTAATTTAATTTTGAAATAAAATAAAAAACCACCTCATGCCAGAACCATTAAAAAATGTATATAACGCTTCTTTCTTTGAAAGTTTTACGAAGCATTTAAGAGCTGTATATCCCTCTTTAAATTCTTCTCAATTTATAGCAGACATATATGCCAATACATGGAATGACAAAGAGCTAAAAGAACGAATGTACCATATCGCTCAAATACTATATATCCATTTACCTAAAGATTATCAAACTGCTACAGGTATTCTGGTAAAACTGGCTAACCGACTTAAACACTCAGAAGAAAGCATGTCTTTTGAATATATGTTTCTACCCGATTATATTGAAAAGAATGGATTGGATCAGTACGAAATCTCAATCAAAGCCATGGAAGAGATTACAAAATTCACAAGTTGCGAATTTGCTGTTCGTCCGTTTCTTTTGAAATACCCAGACAAAATGCTTTCACAATTACTGCAATGGTCTACACATCCTCATCTTATGGTTCGTCGTCTTGCTTCTGAAGGCACAAGACCAAGATTGCCCTGGGCCATGGGTGTTCCGTATTTAAAAAAAGATCCTAGTGTATTACTTCCTATTCTAGAAAACTTAAAGAAAGACAGCTCAGAAATTGTAAGAAGAAGTGTTGCAAATCATGTAAATGATATTTCCAAAGATCATCCTAATATTGCAATAACACTTATTAAAAAATGGAAAGGAATATCTAAAGAAACCGACTGGCTTGTTCGTCATGCCAGCAGAACCCTTTTAAAAGAAGGAAATCTTGAAATAATGAAATTATTTGGTTTTGGTTCAATCAAAGCTATTAAATTATCAGATTTTCACATTCACACACCAAAGGTAAAAATCGGAAGTTCCTTAGATTTTGGTTTCAGCATAACCAACACGTCTCCAAAGGATATCAAAGTTAGGCTGGAGTATGGAATCTATTTTATGAAAGCCAATAAGAGTTTATCTCGCAAAGTTTTTAAAATAAGTGAAAAAGTATATAATGGTAACTCTACTACAGAGATCCGGAGAAAACAACCTTTCAAAATAATAACCACTCGTAAACTGCACACTGGTCGCCATCAGGTATCTCTAATCATCAATGGGAAAGAGTTCGATAAACTCGATTTTGAGTTGATATCCTAGAAGATAAAATATCATTCTAGAAAACATACCACAATACCAACGAAGTAATTATTCCGATAAGAGCAATAAGTGTGGTCATCACAGTCCATGATCGAAATGTCTGTTTTTCAGTCAAACCCAAATATTGACCCACTAACCAAAATCCACTATCGTTAACATGAGAAAGAATGGTTGAACCAGAGGCTATAGCAATTACCATTAATGCAATTTGAGGTGCTCCAAAATTTCCAGAAAGAATGACTGGGGACATTATTCCCGCACTTGCTATCATAGCAGTGGTTGCAGAACCTTGTAATACTCTTATCAAAGCAGCTATGATAAACGCAAATAGTAAAGGGTGGATAGCAGCATCTTGTAAAGTTGAAGCCAATAATTCTCCTACTTTTGTATCTACCAATATTTGTTTAAAAGCACCTCCTGCACCTGTTAATAGAATGATGGCTCCAGCGGGTTTAAACGACTTTGTAGACAGTTTTAAAAGATCATCTCGACTAACTCCTCTTTGAATCCCTAATACATACCAAGCAATAAGATTAGCAATGATAAGTGCAGTAAAAGGATGTCCTAGCAAAGAAATAGTGTACACCAGTCCCTTTGGAAGTGTTAAATCACTAAACCATTTACCAAATAACACTGTTTTTACAACGATAAGAAAAATGGGTAGAGCAATAATTGCGAGAATTGTAATAGGGTTTGGAGGTTGACTAACCTCTCTTCCTTCCTCTACAATTTCGGGAATAGATACTTCTATTTTGTTTGCAATATATTTCGCAAACAATGGCCCGCCAATTATAGCCGAAGGAATACCAACGATAAATCCAAAAATAATCACCCAACCTAGATTTGCACCTAATATATCTGCTACAGCTATTGGTCCAGGAGTAGGCGGAATAAAACTATGCGTAATTGCTAATCCTGCCAATAATGGAATAGCATATAGTAACAATGACTTACCAGTTCTTCTGGCAATAGCATATACCAAAGGAATCAAAATGATAAATGCAACATCAAAAAAAACCGGAATCGCTACAATAAAACCAGTAGCCATAAGTGCCCATGAAGCATTTTTTTCTCCGAATAATTTTAAAAGATAGGTAGCTAAACCATGGGCTCCGCCGGAATTTTCTAATATTCCTCCAAAAAGAGCCCCCAGACCTATTACGGTGGCTACAAAACCAAGGGTATTTCCCATCCCCTTTTTAATACTATTAAATATAATATCTGGAGATAATCCTACTAATACTCCAACCAAAATGCAAACAATTAATAGTGCAATAAATGCTTGCATTCTTAACTGTAGAATCATAAACAATAGAGCAGAGACCCCAATAACAACCGCAACGAGTAATTGATAATCCATAAATTATAGTTTTTTCCAGTCTGTATGAAAATGTTCTCCAAACGCTTTATCATTTCTTTGATACGTATGTGCACCAAAGTAATCACGTTGAGCCTGAATAATATTGGCCGACATTTGTGCAGAAGTATAGTTCAAAAAATAATTCGTAGAAGCAGATAATATTGGTAGTGGGCATTTCATCTTTAGTGATTTAGATACCACGTTTACTAAAGCATCTAAGTCATTATTAAGAATCTGTACGATTTCTGAAAACATTAGTAAAGGTTTATCATTTCTATTTCCAAAAAGTGTCACTATTTTTTCCATTAGATCACTTCGTATGATGCATCCTTTGGTCCAGACTCTAGCTACTTCAGAAAAATTAAGATTCCAGTTATAATCAGAAGATGCTTGTTTTAAAACATCGAATCCAATAGCATGATTGACGATACTGCCGAAATAAAATGCTTTTTCTAACTCTTCTAAAAAAAGATCATCGTTAATCGTATTTGAAGAAGTAATTTGATAGACTTTTGAAGCCTCTACACGTTCGTCTTTTTTTGCCGATAGGCATCTCGCCATTACCGCTTCAGAAATAGTAGAAAGCGGTGTTCCTAATTCTAGAGCTGCCACCGTAGACCAGCCACCTGTACCTTTTTGACCAGCTTTATCTAACACCTTATCGATCAAATACTGATCCCCTTCTTTTTTCAAAAGAATATTCGCGGTAATCTCTAAAAGATAGCTATCTTTTTGTTGTTTTCGCCATACATTAAAAATTTCTGAAATCTCATCGGGAGTCTTTCCAATGTAGTATCTCAACATATGGTAAATTTCTGCTATTAACTGCATTTCGGCATACTCAATACCATTATGGATCATTTTGACAAAATGTCCAGATCCATTTGGGCCTATATAATTACAACAAGCATTTCCAGAATTATCTTTGGCAGCAATAGCTTCAAGAAATTCTTTACAATTTTGGTATCCTTCTTCAGTTCCTCCTGGCATGATTGAAGGACCTAATAAGGCCCCTTCCTCTCCTCCAGATACTCCTGCTCCAATAAAAGAAATTCCTTTATCAGTTAATTGTTTCTCTCTTCGGATAGTGTCTTTAAAATGCGAATTTCCACCATCAATAATGCAATCGCCTTTTTCCAAAAGGGGTAACAACTCTTCAATCACCAAATCAACCGCTTTTCCTGCATTAACCATAAGCAAAATTACTTTAGGCGTCTGAAGAGAGTTTACAAATAAGCTCATATCATCAAACCCTTTAGGTACATATGAATTATTGGTAGCAAATTTTTTTGCAATATCTACTTCCTTTCCTTCTACATGTCTATTATAAACTGAGACAGAGAACTTTTTAGATAGCATATTCTTCGCTAAACTTTTACCCATTACTCCTAAACCAACAACTCCAATTTGAGATTTTTGCATTTTTAGTTTTAATTCAATTTCATTAATAATATTAGATATTCCTTGATCAATACCTATAGTGATTCCTCTTTCCCATGTTTCCAACGTTTCGAATTGAGAATCTAACAACTCTTTTGGAAAAAAATGTGCTTCTCTAGAGGTTAATCGATTAAAAATCAAATCATAGCTTCCTTCCAAAAAAATCCATTCTACGCCTCCGTACAACGAAGACTCCAATTTTTTCCTATAGACAACTTTTAACGCAGAGCATGCCAATACTCCTCCTCCATCTTTACTCCATTGTTCTATATTCTTAGATAAATTCTGTAACCAAGGCTCTCTATCTTCATCATTAAGCGCCATTCCATTTGCCATTTTTTCAACATTGGATCTGGGATGAAAATCATCGGCATCATAAAAAGGGATCTCCAGTTTCTCAGATAGAGCTTTTCCAACGGTAGACTTTCCACTTCCTGAAACTCCAAATACTACATAAACTGGTTTTGAACTCATTTGCTATTCTAAAGTAGTGTATTATTCTTACTTATATATCCAATTACTCTCTAATTAAGAGGTCTAGATACCAAGAATATAGACGTATTTCCTAAAATTAAATTGTATCTCGATAATGTTCAAAACTTTTTGATAATAATTTTTGCATAATGTTTTGGTAATACTGAGTAAAAATCTTTAATCACACATAACAATCTGCTTATAATTAGTTAATTATACTTTAACTCGAGAATGTTTTATTTGCAGGAATAAGTCCTGTTTTATGAAAAAACGTACTGTCGATCTTGTTGTTATTTCTGATGTGCATCTTGGCACTTATGGATGTCATGCCAAAGAACTTCTAAACTATTTAAACAGTATTAAGCCCAAAACGCTTATTCTTAATGGAGATATTATTGATATTTGGCAATTTAGGAAACGTTACTTCCCCAAGCCGCATCTTAAGGTGATCAAGAAAATAATCTCCTTTGCATCCAAAGGCACCGAAGTTGTATACATCACAGGGAACCATGATGAGATGCTGCGCAAATTTAGTGATACCGAAATGGGTAATTTTAAATTGGTAGACAAATTGGTTTTGGAACTCGACGGAAAAAAAGCTTGGTTTTTTCATGGTGATATTTTTGACACCTCTATTCAAAATGCAAAATGGTTAGCCAAACTTGGCGGCTGGGGATATGATATGCTCATCTTATTGAATCAGTTTATTAATTGGTTTTTGGTAAAACTGGGTAAAGAAAAATTCTCATTATCAAAAAAAATAAAGAACAGTGTAAAAAAAGCTGTAAAATACATTAATGACTTCGAAGATGTTGCAGCCGAACTCGCGGTAAAAAATAGCTATGAATTTGTTGTTTGTGGACATATTCATCAACCACAAATGCGAGAATATAAAGATAAAAATGGTTCTTGTATCTATCTCAACTCCGGAGATTGGATCGAAAACCTTACATCTCTAGAATATCATGATGAGGAATGGAAATTAGTCTATTATCAACAAGAACAATATGAAACTGATAGCGAATCTAATGATGAATTAGAAAATATAGAGCTAGATCTTAAAGGTTTACAACCTACTTTTTTTATAAACCCTTTGCTTGACAAAGAAATTCAATAAAAATTAAGCTAGCCTAAAACTATATATGAAGATTTTCTATATTCAACTACAACAATTTTAGCAAGTCTCAATTCAACGCTCTTCTTAATATCGAGATAGGATGCAACGATTTACGTTGTGTCCCATCTTGTATTTGATGTCGACAACTAGTACCCACTGCGGCAATAATAGTTTCTTTTGGAGTCTTTCTTATTGATGGAAACAATGTTTGTTCTCCTATTTTCATACTTACCTCAAAATGCTCTTTTTCATACCCAAAAGAGCCTGCCATTCCACAACACCCTGAAGGAATTATGGTAACCTTAAAGTTTTCAGGTAAGTTTAATGCCGTAAATGTATGTTGAATCCCAGACAATGCTTTTTGATGGCAATGACCATGTAACTTAATTGTTTTATTTTCTTTGGTAAACTGTGCACTACTTATATTGCCCAATTTAATTTCAGAAGCCAAAAACTCATCTATCAAAAAAGTATGAGAGGCCAATAATTTAGCCTTTTCTTTATCGTCACATAATTTAAGATATTCGTCTCTAAAGGTCAAAATTGCAGACGGTTCTAATCCAATTAATGGTAGATCATTATTAACTAAGGGATTAAATACTTCAAGATTATGATTTGCAAGTTTCTTAGCTTGTTCTAATAATCCTTTTGAGATAAATGACCGGCCACTTTCTTTATGTTCTACTATCATTACCTCATAATTCAGCTGAGTTAACAATTCTATAGCCTCTATTCCTATCGATGCATCTAAATGATTTGTAAATTCATCGATAAAGAAATATACCGATTTTATAGGGTGTACTGGCTGTATTTTATCTAGATTCTTAATACACCATTTTCTAAGTGAAATTTTACTTAGCTGCGGTAGTTGCCTCTCTTCGGCAATCCCTAAACTAGATTTTAATATTCCCGAAGTAATCCTGTTTTTGAAAAAAAAGTTAGTCAAACCTGTAGTCATTCTTCCTAACTCATTTAACCGATTATTGTAGGCAAAAAGCTTGGTTCTAAGCGAAATTCCATTTTCTTTTTGATATTGATACTCGAATTCTGCTTTTAAGGCTGCTACATCTACATTTGAAGGGCATTCACTTGCACAGCCCTTACAACTTAAACATAAATTGAATACCTCTTTAAGCTCTGTACTATCAAACTTGTTTAATTTTTCATTGGTAGTTAAAAATTCTCTGAGAGCATTTGCTCTTCCTCTAGTAGTATCTTTTTCATTTTTTGTAGCTCTATAACTAGGGCACATGGTTCCACCTGCTTCTGAAGACTTACGACAGTCACCACTACCATTACATTTTTCGGCTGCTCTAAGAATCCCCAATGAATCTGAAAAATCAAGTAAGGTTTGTATTTCTGGCTCTTCTCGATCTATTTCATAACGCAGATTTTGATCCATAGGATAGGCATCTACAATTTTACCCGGATTCAAGATACCTTCGGGATCAAAAGTTTGTTTAACCCTTTTTATAATTTGATAATTTTCCTCTCCTATCATAAACGGAATATAACCAGCTCTAACGATACCATCACCGTGCTCACCGCTCATAGAGCCTTTATATTTTTTGACCAGTGCAGCCACATCGTCGGTTATTTTCTTGAAAAGCTGCACATCTTCGCTTTTCTTAAGATCAAGAATTGGACGTAAATGCAATTCACCTGCTCCTGCATGAGCATAATATACCGCCTGTTGATTATAGGATTTCATAATCTGCGTAAATTCTGAAATATAATCTCCCAAATCAGGAATGGCCACAGCTGTATCTTCAATACAAGCTACCGCCTTTTTATCGCCAACAATGTTTCCTAGTAATCCTAATCCTGCTTTACGTAGTTCTAAAGCTTGATTAATTTCTGATCCGCGTAATATAGAATTTGCATAGCTTAACCCTGAATCAATCAGCTCTTGCAACAAATCTTCCTGTAGTACTTTTAAATTCTCAATCGTATTACTACGTAACTCAAGCATTAAAATTGCTTCTGGATCATCTACAATAAAAAAGCGATTTTTTAACTGCTCTATATTGTTTTTGGTACAATCAAGAATAGTTTTATCCATCATTTCACAGGTAAATAACTTGTGATTCATAACAGGTACAACTGCTTTTAAACAATCATCTATTGTACGAAAATGGGCTGCAATCATAACTGATTCCCTTGGAGGCAAATCATCTAATTGTACAGTAATACTTGTGGTAATTGCCAATGTTCCCTCACTACCCGATAACAATTTACACATATTAAATGGTATCTGAGAATCTGAGAATACCTCTGAATGTATTAATTCATCTATGGCATATCCGGTATTACGCCTATGTATTTCTGCCTTAGGGAAGTTATTATGTATTTGTTGTTGAATTGCTTCAGGTGATAACTCATCATAGATATTTTTGTATACCTTACCTTCCAGTGTATCCAGCTTACATTTCTCCCTAAATTCCTTTTCAGAGATATCAGAAAAGACCGCTTCAGAACCATCTGCTAAAATAGTTTCAAGAGCCACAGTTTTATCTCGTGTAACACCATATTGAATTGAAGTAGTACCACTACTATTATTTCCTACCATCCCTCCTATCATACATCTATTTGATGTAGATGTGTTAGGCCCAAAAAACAAGCCTAAAGGTTTCAAAACTCGATTTAAGTCATCACGAATAACACCAGGTTCTACCGTTGCGGTTTTATTTTTTTCATCGATTGAAATTATTTTAGTGAAGTGTTTAGACACATCAACTACAATTCCATCTCCAACACATTGGCCTGCTAATGAAGTTCCTGCGGTCCTTGGAATTATACCTATTTTATGTCTTCGCGAAAAAGCAATAATTTCTTTCAAATCTTCTTTAGACTTTGGAAACACTACTGCTAAAGGTATTTTTCTATATACCGAAGCATCGGTTGCATACAACGCCTTTGTAAGCTTATCAAAATAAAGTTCACCTTCCAAATTTGTCTGAAGTGAATCTAATATTTCTTTATTGATCATAAATATCTTTCTTTACTAAAATATCTAGAGATACTGGTCTTTTAAAATTGGTATCAAAACAAATAAAACTATCTGTTCCCGCTACACCATCTATATGATGTACTTTTTCATAAAGTATTTTACGAAGGTGATGGTTATCATAAGCAAAAATAAGGATGAAAATGGCATAGTTTCCTGAAACATAATTACATTCCAAAATTTCAGGTATTTGCTTAAGACCTTCAACTACTTGTTCGGCATAACGAGCTTCTCTAAGACGAATTCCGACATATGATTTTGTTCTAAAACCAATTCGTTTTTCATTTACAACAAACTCTGCTTTTTGTATAACTCCTTGATCTCGCAATTTTCGAATACGTTGATGAACCAAAGAATTAGAAATCTTTAACTCCTCAGCTATTTGAGAGAAAGGTTTTCTCGCATCTTTACGAATCTGTAGCAAGATTTGCTGATCTATATAATCAAAATGATGCATAATAATCAAAAAATTAAATTATCACTTATCAAAAACCATATCACATTAAAGCAACATGATCAATTTGACATAAAAATAAAAATAACGTAGTTAATTTATCTGTAAAACCAAATAAACACAGTCAAAAATAATAAATTTGTATAAAAATAAACTCAAAACGCTATGAATTCTACGTATTATTTTGAAGAACTCTGGAAACAATATTCGGCAAAAACTCCGTCTGCTCAAAAAGTTAAGTTATTATTTGAACTAAAGGGCAATACTGTTTTTAATGACCATATCGCGATAAGAACCTTTAATGATTCAAGAATTAACATTGATGTCCTTTCCACAGCATTTTTAAAAATGGGATACATTGCAAAAGGTGAATATCATTTCGAGGCAAAAAAGCTATATGCAAAACATTTTGAACATGAAAACGATCCCAATGCTCCAAAAATATTCATAAGTGAGTTGCTGTTGGAACAATGCTCAACTGAGTTACAACAAACTATAAAGAAAACTTTAGATCATGTAGATCAAGACGTATTTAAAGAAGAAGATCTAATACTAAAAGGAAGAGTTTGGGAAACTCCATCATTTCAAACCTATTTAAGTCTTTTGGAAGAATCTGAATATGCTGCCTGGATGTATGTAAATGGGTTCTGTTCAAATCACTTTACCGTAGATGTAAACAAGTTGGAAACTTTCGAAAATTTGGTAGAGGTTAACACTTTTTTGAAGGAAAATGGATTCAAACTTAATGCTGCCGGAGGTGAAATAAAAGGCACTCCAGCACTATTACTTGAACAATCTAGTATTTTGGCAGATACACAAGAAGTTGAATTTGCAGAAGGTTATCAAAAAATAACAACTTGTTATTACGAATTTTCTTACCGATACAAAAAGCCTGATGGTATGATTTTTACAGGGTTTATAGCAAATTCAGCAGACAAAATATTTGAAAGCACTGACATGCAAATGCAAACCAATTAATCCAATATTAACAAAAATTTAAGGTTTCGACTTGCACATAACTACGTTTGTCACGTTATATTCGAGTATTGAACATAAAACCTATTTATAATGACTAAACGTATTTTAATTATTGCAGCTTTCTTTTTCGGAGCTGTATGTACAATTCAGGCCCAAGAAATTTCTAAAAATGCCCTAGGTGTACGTCTTGGAGATAATGATGGCTTTGGAGCCGAAGTTTCATATCAAAGAGGATTAAACAATGGTAATCGTCTTGAATTTGATCTTGGTTGGAGAGACTTTGACGCAGGTAATGCTATCAAAATAGCAGCTTTGTATCAATGGGTATTTAATCTTGACAAGGGATTTAACTGGTATGTAGGACCAGGAGGAGGAGTTGGAATTATAGACTTCGACGACGATTTCCCCGGAAATGACAGTAGTGATAGTTACTTTTTCTTAGCTGGTGATATTGGTATAGAATATAATTTTGATATTCCTATTCTTATTTCTCTAGATTTAAGACCAGAAATAGGTTTTGGAGATTATAATGATGATCTAGATTTAGATATCGGAGTTGGTATCAGATATCAATTCTAAAAATAAAAACTTCTTTTAATCGTTCCTAAGTAGTTGCTAATGCGCCTTCGTATAAAGCGACATATTTAGGAACGATTTCATTTACATCAAATTTATTTGCTTCCCTAAACGCATTTTCTTTAAACCTCTCTAAAGTTGTATCATCCTCAAGGATCTTAATCGCATTTTCTGACATATCTATCACATCTCCCACATCACTCAAATACCCAGAAATGCCATGAGAATTCACTTCAGGAATTCCTCCTGCATTACTTGAAATCACAGGTACTTTGTTCATCATGGCTTCTAAAGCCGCCAATCCGAAACTTTCTCTCTCCGACGGTAATAAAAATAAATCTGAAAAGCATAAGATTTTGTCAATTTCATTACTGTTTCCTAAAAAGATTACCTTTTCCTTAATTCCTAATTCTTTACATTTTTGCTCAGCAGGCTTTCTTTCGGGTCCATCTCCTACCATAAGTAATTTTGACGGTATTTTTTGCTGAATATTGTAAAATATATCTATAATATCTGAAATACGCTTTACAGGTCTAAAATTACTGATATGAGTTACTATACGCTCCTCAGGTAAGGCCATTACATCACGCTGACAATCTGTAAAACTTGTTTTCTGTTGACTTACATCAATAAAATTTGGAACAACTTGTATATCCTTTTTAATATCGAATAATCGCATTGTGTCTTCCTTAAGACTTTGAGAAACAGAAGTAACAATATCACTATTATTAATACTAAAAGTCACAGCTGGTTTGTAATACGGATGATTTCCTACTAGAGTAATATCTGTACCATGCAATGTGGTAACCATAGGAATAAAAATACCTTCTTCTTCTAACATCTTTTTAGCCATATAACCAGCATAAGCATGCGGAATGGCATAGTGAACATGTAAAAGGTCGATATTATATTTTTTGATAGTCCCTACCAGTTTGCTTGACAGAGCCAATTCGTAAGGTTGATAATGAAATAACGGATAGTTAGGAACATTTACTTCATGAAAATGAATATTTGGATTTAATAAATTTAACCGAACCGGTTGTTTGTATGTAATAAAGTGTACTTCATGATTTAGTTTAGCAAGAGCAATACCTAACTCAGTTGCAACAACTCCACTACCTCCAAAGGTAGGATAACAAACAATAGCAATTTTCATGTATTATTAACTTTTCTTTGAGGCACAAGGTACAAGAAATTTGGTATTGTCTATTGTTAAAGTAGTTGTAAAAAAGGGGTAACATAATGATATAAACAAGTTTTGTAGAGTTTCTATTCTAATTACCAAGGATATAATAATTGTACATCAGAAAAAAGAAAAGCAGATCATAAGCCGGATTCTGTTCCTTGAAACATCAAGACCCTTATCATTTATCTGGGCCAACAATTACTCATTGGCTCTAACCGCCTACCCTCCAACATTGGACGCGTAATCCTCAAAAGTTGGTATACATGGCGTTGCACCGTATAGAGTTTACCTGATTTCACTACAGCATTACCTGTACATTCTTTCTGTTGCACTTGTCCTCATCTTACGATGGACGGGCGTTACCCGCTATACTACGCTTTGGTGTCCGGACTTTCCTCGACAAATGCCGCGATAAGGTGATCTGCTTGCTACAAAATTATTATAATTCTAAAACATCCAAGAAGATTATTGTATTATTTTTTCTGTTAATAACTATAAATAAAAAGAGAAAGCTACAATATAATATTTGGTTGCAATTTTTAACTTTGTAGCGATGGAGCACTTTATAGTATCAGCAAGAAAATACAGACCCCAAACATTTAAAGATGTTGTGGGACAACAGGCTATTACCAATACCTTGCTTAATGCTATCGATAACAATCACCTTGCTCAGGCTTTGTTGTTTACTGGCCCACGTGGAGTAGGTAAAACTTCTTGTGCCAGAATTTTAGCAAAAACCATAAATCAAGATGGGAATGAGCATCCTGATGAAGACTTTGCTTTTAATATCTTTGAGCTTGATGCTGCTTCTAACAACTCTGTAGATGATATTCGTAACCTTATTGATCAAGTAAGAATACCGCCTCAGGTGGGAAAATATAAAGTGTATATCATAGATGAGGTACATATGTTATCTCAAGCTGCTTTTAATGCTTTTCTGAAAACATTAGAAGAACCTCCTAAACATGCTATTTTTATATTAGCAACTACGGAAAAACATAAAATTATTCCTACGATTTTATCACGCTGTCAAATTTTTGATTTTAAACGAATTACTGTAACAGATGCCAAAAATCATCTGATGCAGGTCGCTCAGCAAGAAGGAATCACGGCAGATGAAGATGCTTTACAGATTATTGCGCAAAAAGCAGATGGTGCTATGCGTGATGCATTGTCAATTTTTGACCGGGTGGTAAGTTTTAGTGGTAAAAATCTAACACGTCAAGCAGTAACCGAGAATTTGAATGTTCTCGATTATGAAACTTATTTCAAAACTACAGATCTTATTCTTGAAAATAACATTCCGCAATTATTGATTGCCTTTAATGATATTTTATCTCAAGGATTCGATGGTCATCATTTTATTGCTGGTCTCGCTTCTCATTTTAGAGATCTATTGGTTTGTAAAAATCAGGCAACTATTAATCTCCTTGAAGTTGGAGAGCAGACCAAGGCAAAATATCTCGAACAATCTCAAAAAGCACCACATCAATTTCTTATACGAGGTATCGAATTGTCAAATGATTGCGACTTAAAATACAAAACCAGTCGTAACCAAAGACTTTTGGTTGAACTTTGCCTCATGCAACTAGCCTCTATCCTTACCCAGGATGGAGAAAAAAAAAATAGCAGACCATACATAATTCCCCCAAGTTACTTTAGGGAGAAAGGTATTACTCCAGTTAAGGTGTCTCCCGAACCTAAGGAAAAGACAATACTCGATACACAAGAGGTTTCATCTCCTGCTTCAGTAGTTCCAGAAAAAGAAACACAACCGCCTTTAGAAACTGAAATAGTTAAAAGTGAGCCCATTCAAACTATAAATAATCCGAGCCAAACTACTACTGAAACTAAAGTCAAGGAAAAAAAACCTTTACCTATCAAGAGCGCTAGAAAAACATCTGGTCTATCTCTTAGTAGTATTAAAAAGAAAAAAGAACACGAAGAAAAAAAGGTAGATAATGTTGTGGACCCAAAGAACCTTCCAAAAGAAGATTTTACAGAGTCGCAAATGCAATCGGGATGGGTAGAGTATGGTAAGCTTCAGGATAAAAAAGGAGAACGTATCATTGGGTCTATGTTTGCAATGAATGTTCCTACATTAAAAGATGGTAAAATTCATGTTGAGCTTCCTAACCAATCTATGAAAGTAGATTTAGAAAATGCGCTTCCCGGTTTTTTTCAATATATATACAAAGTCCTTAATAACTACAGCGTAGAGCTGGTAATTCATGTAAACGAGGAGATTTCTAAAAAATATGCGTTTACTCCCCAGGATAAATATGAGAAACTAAAAGAAAAGAACCCACTTATCGATAAATTACGCTCTAGCTTTGATTTAGATATCTAAACCATCCCAATAATTCTCTCTATTTCTTCTTTTTGGTTACATTCAGTTTTTAGCAATAAAACACCCTTATTTAATTATAAACCATTCTATTATGGCAAAAACGCAAAGAGCTTCCTTCATTTCCTCATCGTACTAAAAACAAGGGATTTACCTATAATTCCAAATGAAAATTTGAGTATATTTAGAAAGTAATAACCTATACTACTAGTATCATGAAAAAATTATTTTTAGTCCTTTTAGGGGTAAGTTTTATTTCTTTAGCTTGTGTCGATAAAAAAGCAGAAGAAGAAAAGAAAAAAGCAGCAGAAGCAGAATTAAACAAGCAAGTTGAAGCCGTTGAGCAAGAGCTCAATGAAGATTTTGAATCTTTGGAGAAAGAATCCGAAGAAATCAATGAGGCATTAAACGAATTAGACAACCTTTAAAAAACATAACCATGAAAATGTTGAAATATATATGTGTCGTAATGTTAATGATAGGTTTCGCAGGGACTGTTCAGGCACAAAAATCAGAAAAAGCTGTTAAAGAACGAAAGGAAGCTGCTAAACAGAAGAAAGAAGAGATAAAGGCGAAACGTGCAGAAATGAAAGAAAAGAAGGAGGAGATGAAAGCCAAAAAAGCCGAAATTAAAGAGGCAAAAAAAGAGCTTAAAGAAGAAAAGGATGCTATTCTGGGAGAACATAAAGAAAAAATGAAAGGAATGTCTCCAGAAGAAAGAAAAGCTTACCTAAAAGAAAATCCTGAATTAAAAGAAAAACTAAGTGCTTTTAAAGAATCAACAAAAGAAAAAAGAGACGAATTAAAGGCCAAAAGAATTGAATTTAAAAATGAAAAAGTCAATGCCGTTCAAAATAGAATAGAAAACAAAAAGGAAAGATTAACTTTCTTAGAAGAACGAAACAGCAAAGGCACAGCTAAAATTCAAAAAACCAAAGATCGTTTACTAGCCCAAAAAGAAGCTGGAGAAATCACTGAAGAACAATACACCGAGAAAATGGCAAAAGTTGCTAAAATTGAAGAGAAGCTTAAGAAGCATGAAGAAAGGGTTAGCAAAGTAAAATCTGGTATTGCAAAAGGAGAAGAAAAATTAATCAAACTTGATTCAAAAAAAGAAAAAGAAGTAGATGACGATTAATCTCATTATAATGTACTAAGCTTGGAGTAGTATTGCTTCAAGCTTTTTCACTTTTTCATGATTAAACTCTTCTTAAAGCAGTTTACTATTCTAATTCTTCTTTTTCTTAGAAGGTTTTCTAAAATACATTCTTGTCTTTATCTTATTGTATATTAAAACAGCGAAAGCAAATAACGCTAAAATCATTATTCCTCCTCTGCCGGTTAGATAGTCAAATAATCCCATTTAAATTCAATTTGATGATTAAGTAGTATAACCTTCTGAAAACTTACAGAATAATTTTATTTCATAAAAGTATTCTACAGATATTACTAGACATTATTATTTAACACCCTTTATGTCCTGAGTTGCCATTAGTTTTGCCTAATTTTGCGTCGTAATGCAAATATAAAAACATGCTAGGCCTAAAACTTCCTACTGACCCTAGATGGGTAAATATCGTCGAGAAAAACATAGAGGAGATTCTTACCGATCATGCATATTGCGAGCAAAAAGCTGCTTCAACAGCAATTTCTTTGATGGTAAGTTTTCCTGAATATACAGAACTCGTGCAGGAAATGATTAAACTGGTGAAAGAGGAAATAAGCCATTTTAAAATGGTACATGATAAAATTCTTCAACGAGGATGGGTTCTTGGACGTGATCGAAAAGACGACTATGTAATTCAATTATTAACTTTTTTCCCAAAAGGAGGAAGTAGAACCACGCAACTGGTACACAGATTACTATACGCCGCACTAATTGAAGCTAGAAGCTGTGAACGATTTAAACTTTTGTCTGAAGAGCTCGAGGATCAAGAGTTAGCAAAGTTTTATAGAGATCTAATGGTAAGCGAAGCCAATCATTACACTATGTTTCTAAATTTTGCAAGACAATATGGAGATCGAAAAGAAGTTGATCTTAAATGGCAAGAACTTCTGGTATACGAAGCTGAAATTATGGAAGGCTTGGGTACCAATGAAACCATACATGGATAGGAAATCACTATTACATGACACGTAAGATTTTGAGAATAGCGTCTTACGTGTCACGAATAAGTTTCTTCCTTTACAATGGAATAAATGCTGAAACTTTATAAAACTCATCAGATGTATTCGCATCTGTATTTAGAGTTGCCCCAGCAGATATTCTAAATGCGATACCTTTATCAAATTTTAGTTTTACAGACCCTCCCAGCCATTGATATATTAGCAAAGGATCTCCATCTTCCTGTCTAGTGATCCCAAAAGATTCGTAAAAAGCTCCAAGAACTAACCTATTCCCTACATTTATCCCTGGAGCCATCCAGTTTAACAGGTAATCTTTGGTAATAATATTATCATCTTCACGAACCGATTTATAATATGCGAGATATCCCTCAAAATCTACAAGTCCTTTTTGATAGTTTATGTATAAACTTGGAACAATTCCTTCGGCAATTTTGGTTCCTGTGCTATTAGAAGAAAATTTACCACTAGTAATTCCAAATGAAGGATTCACAAACAATGAATTATCTAAGAATTTAAATCCTAACCCAACAGAAGTTTCTAGCAACAAGTCACTCCCCGATGGTAAATTACCAAAAGCCGGATTCGTCCAAAAAATGGTATAAAAGGTGATATCAAAACTTTTGTTGGTCTCAAAATTACCGAAGAAAATGGGATAAAACCCTGCTACGCTATTGTGAATAATTTTAGTTGCAAATGTTGCTTTTTTAGGAGGATCGGCGTCTTGAGAAAAAACACTCCAACCAACCATTAAAAAAGTGAATACTATACTATTTATTTTTTTCATTATTGTTTTCTTATAAAAATTCATTAATTAATTCTGCTATTTCTTTATACCGCTCTTCTAGATGTAAATGGTGTCCTCCATCAATCCAATGAAGTTCTGCGTTTTGAAACTTATCGAGCCTGGAGTTATGCACACCTTCTGTAAATAGCCCTTGTTTGCCAAGTATCACAAGAACCTTGCAAGATATAGCACTTATAAAAGATTGAGCCTGGCGCTCTGTCATTCTAAAACATTCAGGAAGGGTAATGCGGGGATCATGACACCAACGATAGCCTTCTTGAACCTGAATGATCGATCTATCTACCAAACATGTAGACGCATCTGAAGAAATTACCCCAACACTGTTCTTCATACGATCGTGTATGGCATCACTTTTAGAAGCAAACTGATATTCGTGAGAAGGCAAGAAACCATATAGTTGTGTTTTTTTTGCCATTTTAAGTTGCTTCACAGATTTACTAAAATGAGAAACTATATCATCTTCCTTTATAACGAAAGGAGCTCCTAATCCGTCCAGAAACACCATCTTTTCTACCAATTCTGGCATAGTTCCAGCGACAATAGATGCTATTCCTGTACCCATTGAGTGAGCGACTATACTAACTCGCGACAATTGTAGCGTTTCTATAACTTTAATAATATCAAGAGCGTAATCCCATAGGTAGTAAGATTGTTGTAAGCTTCGATGATCAGAATGACCATGGCCGGCTAAATCTATTGCAACAAAATAAATGTCCTCAGAAAAGATTGAAGCAATTTTCTCGAAACTATTGGCATTGTCTAGCCAGCCATGAATCCCAAGAACCGTTTTGGTTTTATTATTTCCCCAAGTTCTAGCCTTTATCTGGAATGCATCAATATCTAATGTTAATTCCATAATCAAACCGATATTGAAGCCACATTTGTCACCATCATTTCTAAGGCTTTTTTCTTGAGAGAAACTATATCAAATTTGCCATTTGGCGTTTTAGGAATAGTACTTAATAAATGAATGTATTCGGGTATTTTATAATGTTCTAAATGCTTGTGACAAGAAACTAGTATTTCTTTCTTAGATATTGTTTCTTCATTTTCCAACACTACAAAGGCAAACAGTGCTTCTCCATAATCTTCATGCGGAACACCTGTGATTACCGTAGAATGCACCCCTGGTATATTGGTAATAAAATCTTCAACCTCCTTAGGGCTCACTTTTATCCCTCGAGAATTGATCATGTGATCCATTCTTCCTTTGAAATATAAGTACCCATCTTCATCGAGGGTACAGAAATCACCCGTATACAGTACTTTCTCCCCTGGATACATTCCCTCTTTTAGCTTTTGGGCTGTCTTCTCGGGTTTGTTCCAATATCCTTGCATCACATTCGCTCCTCTTATCACCAATTGTCCAACCGTATTAGGTGATGTAATCCGATGGTTATTTTGATCTACTAACCATAGTTCTGTATTTGGGATAGGAATACCAACGCTATTGGGTTTATTATCTATCTCCGCAGGAGGTAAATACGTACATCTTTTACATTCAGTTAAACCATACATAGAAAAGATATTAGCATCGGGGAATAATTTTTTGATCATATCAATATTATCCTTGGTAAGTGCTGCCCCAGTATTGGTGACCATTCGAACACTAGATAATTCTAATTGATGCTTTATATTTTGCTCATATAACAACATAATCATTGTTGGCACTGCGGGTAAAATGGTTACTTTTTCCTTAATAATTCTTTTCAATAAAAATATTGGCCAGGTAAATTCCTTTTCTAATACAAGTGTAGCTCCTTGAGATATACACATAATCATTTGATAGAGTCCATAGTCAAATGATAAGGGCAAAGCACATAATACTTTGTCCTGTTTTTGATAGTTCAGATAGGTATTAAGAGCGCTCGTTGCAGCAATCATATTTTCATGAGACAACATTACTCCTTTTGGTTCTCCAGTTGAACCTGATGTATATAGAATTGCTGCCAAATCAATACTTATCAATCCGAAGGAGCATAATATATCCTTCTGTTCTCTTATGGCTATTTCATATTTTTTAAAAAAGTTTTGATCTAGATTTGAGTTTTGATTTACAACTATAACCGATGTAAGTTTCGAATCGATAAGAAGTTTTTGATGTTGTTCTACAATCTCAAAATCTGTGATTAGTATCGTCGCACCAGAATCTTCAATGATATATGATAATTTATTGGGCTTTATCTCGGTTCCAACAGGAACCACTATTGCTCCTGTTTTTAATACAGCCCAAAAAGAAACTATAGTTTCTATGGTATTTCCCAAGAGAAGTATTACCCGATCTCCTCGTTTTACACCTTGCTGTTGAAGACTGATTGCAAGGTTGTTTGACAATGAGTGTAGTTCTGAAAATGTAACAGATTTTTCTAAAAAAGATACTGCTATTTTTTTGGAATACAGACGTGCTGACTCTTCCAAGAAATTTTGCATTTTTGGTATCATTACTATTGTATTTAATAAGTTAAAATAAGAAGCAGCATATGTGCTTCAAAAATGTGAATTACCTCTAAATTTAATATACCCGGCCCTTCTAACTTGATGAGACTGAAACTGACGCTTTCAAATTCATCTCAAAAAGCACATAATCGTATATGGTTTGTAATGTGTTAAAATGTCTTGCCTCTATGGTATCAGCATTTACTACGAAACCATTGATGTTATCTTCGAGATAGGTTAGAAAAAACATAGAAGAAAGTGAATCTATTCCTAAGTCATTTTTAAGGTGTGAGTCTAACTGAATTTGTTCTTTGGTTATATTTGGTATGCTATCTAGCAAACCTTCTTTTATAGTGTCTAGTATTTTAAGAGTATTCATGATGTTAAGTTTAGTTAATTGATAAGAAGCTCATTTTGATGTACATTAATTTCAATTTGCTTATTTATAATATCACTTGTTGTATCTCTTTCTCGTATAAGATGAGTTTTACCTTTAAAAACGAGAATCTCGGAAGGATACCCATGACTATGAAAAAGTACTGGTGACGAAGTAGGACCATATGCTCCAGACATTTTTATAGATAGAATATCATTAACAGCGACCTCTTTAAGTAAAATATTACGCCCGATAATGTCATCTGGACTGCATAAAGGTCCAGACACTTGATACTCTTTATTTGTAGCTTCAATTGCAGCGGATATGTTCTCCATAGGAAAATTACGCTTCACTACTCGTCCTGATCCTGCCGCTGCAGAATGGCAATTGGTGCCGCCATCGGTTACAGCAAATATTTTACCGTGATTAGATTTTAAATTATTGACCTGAACTACCATTGAGCCGGCAGTCCCTATAATAAATCTTCCAGATTCCATTATAATTCTAGTATTGGGGTATTTATCATTAAATTGAAGAAATAATGGTTTCATAAGGCTCGTAAATGTTTCTATATCTAATTCGGTTTGATTTGAGAAATATGGTATTCCCATTCCACCACCTACATCAACCATAGAAAAATCGTAATTGTATTTTTGAGATACCTGTTCATAAAGCTTTAAAATATACTTTGTATTTTCATATACTGAAGCTGCATCTAATATGTTCGTGCCATTATACACATGAATTCCTTTTACCAAAACGTTTGGCATGTCTATATAATTGCCAAAATTCTTTATTGCACGCTGTTCTTCTATTCCGAAATGAGTTGGCCTCCCTCCCATTTTCCAAGGAGATCCTTCTGCAGAAAAATCTGGATTAATCCTTATTGCAACATTGGCAGTTACCCCAATCTTTTTCGCAAAATTTGATACTCTTTGTAGTTCAATTTCAGATTCTACCACTATTGCAAAAATGTTTAAAGAAATCGCTTTTTTAAGTTCATAATCTTTTTTGCACGGCCCCAGATAAATAATATCTGATGGAGAAACTCCTGCTTTAAGAGCTATTTCCATTTCAGTTACCGAACAAACTTCGGTGCATGCGCCAGAAGATCTCAGTAATTTTACCAGCGAGATATTTGGGTTTACCTTTAACGCATAGAATACATCTACACAATCTGGCAATGCGTTTTTAAGAGTTTTATAATTATTGATTAACTGTTCTCCATCATATATATAAGAAGGAGTTCCGTATTTTTCTACGGCTGAAAATATATCAGATTTATTCATTCTAATTGGATTTGAAAAAGTAGTTTAATCCTACTTTAACTATTGATAATTTGTGAGATAAATGGGTACAACTTATTTGTCATACCTAGTTTTAAATTAAAAAGAGAAATAAAGCTAAATTGGGTTAGTAGTATACCCAATAACTCTATTTATCTGCATTGAACATATCATATTCTATAAGCCATGTACCATTCTCTTTTTTCCAGAGAATTACATAAGAGCCTTCAAAAATTGGAGATGGAGATGAGTTAACATAGCCCAACATATGACATCTTTGAAAAGCAACATCCATATTTCCGAAAAACTGCAATTCATCTTGAAAAAATTCCACCCGATCTACATCTTTTACGCTTAAAGAAAATTCTTTCTCTATTTCTAACCTGCCAATTCTTGGCTTTTTACCAGGTTTCATAAAGACAGCATTTTTGCTGGTATACTCCTCCGAAATACCTTTAGGATCCTTATTCTTCCATTTTGCTTCAAACCTTCGATCTGCCTTATCGATAAGGTGTGCTTGAATCAGGAGTTCTTTTTTTGTGATTTTTTCCTTTCCATAGTAGCTTACAACAGAATTTTTGTAATCGATCGTTATCGTATCTGAAATTGGAATTTTTACGAATGAAACGAATACTATCACTCCAATTAAAAGTACTATAGAAAGTACTGTTTGTTTGTAACTAATTGTCTTCATTTTGAGTTTTGGTTTTAAGAGTTAATAATCAAGAAATTAGAATTCGAAATTATTTCAACCTAAGCTCGTTCGATATAAAAATTCTAACACTAAAATTCTTTATTATTTAGTATCAACCATCTATTTTTATGTGTTTAACTTAAAAAAAATATGTCAAAATGATAATAAAAACTCTAATACAATGTTAATAGTCTAATTATTTAACAAAAATCGATAGTCAGTCGTAAATATTTTTAAAATAAGTTGTCTATCGGTATATGCCATTTTCATTATTTGATTTATTGATAAACGAAGGTTTGTATGAGAGTCATTCATATAAACAAAATGAAATTATTAAGCATCAACATAATGCTCACCATAAGAAAATATACTTTGTAAAAAGAGGTTTCCTAAAACTAAGTTATTCAAGAGAAGATGGAGAAGAAACAATTCCTATTTTATTGAGTGAAAATCAATTTTTTGGATCTATACAAGTTTTTAATGAATGCCATTATGATTATAACTATGAAACTATACATCCAGAAACATTGATTTATGAATTTAAGATTCTAACGGTAAAATCTTATATCCAAAACGATAATAATTTACATGAAAAATTATGCGCACTAATTGGGATGGAGTACATTATGCTCGAAAAAAGGATAAAATTACTGCAAAGACAATTTGTAAAACAACGGGTTATAGAAACCTTATTAGAATTTAAAGAAAGAAATTACCATCAAGTTACACCAAGTAAAATACAATTGTTTATTCCTATGACGCAGGAGGAATTCTCAAATTACATTAGAGCTTCAAGAGTCATAACTAACAAAGTGATCAATGATTTAAGAAAGGAACTTTTAATTGAGTGCCAACACAATAGCATAATAATAAATAAAAGCTTTTTTGATGCCTACCCGTGTTGGTAACTGATCAAAAAAGCCTTTTTGAATTAGCCTAGATTGAAAAACTCAATCCTTATAATTTATATCCAAAGGATAATTGAATTGTTCTATTATTTCCTTCAGCACCACCTGGAATTCCTTCATCATCTACGATATTTGATAGTCCAAAATCATATCTAAGGTCTGCAAAGAAGTTTTCTGTAATATTCACACCTACACCTGCCACTGCACTAAAATCAAACGTATTAAAATTAGCATCTATACCAGCATTATCTTCCCACTCCCAAATCTTAAGCCCAACTTGAGGACCAATATGTACATTAACCAAATTAGAAAAATTATATTTCAAGAAAATGGGTAATTGTAAGTAATCTACTCGAAGTGTTTCGTCGTCATTACCTTTAGAAGAGTACTGAAATTCAGGCTGAAGACTTAACTTTTCTTTAATTGGAAATTCTGCTAAAAAACCAACAACGATACCAAAACGGTTATCTTCCAAATTTTCGGGAATGTCATCTGAACTAATTGAACTCAGGTTTGCTCCTAATCGAATTCCATAGGTACTTTCCTGGGCCTCACCCCAATAAAACGTTAAAAATAAGAAAGTTACGCACAGTAATGTTTTTTTCATAGTTTAAAATTAAGTTAATAGTTGGGGTACTTCTTATAGCAAATATACAGATTTTATGAAATTAGTTGTTTTTTAATTTTTCATTATACAGAGACTTTATAATTCCATCTGATAATCCAATTTTAGGTACGTAAATATCTTTGGCTCCGCTCCATTTCATGGCTGACAGGTATATACGAGCAGCGGGAATAATAACATCTGCCCTATCTTGATTCAAATTTAATTGCCAAATTCGCTCCTCATATGTAAGAGAATTTAATAATTTATAATAGGAACTTAAATATAAAAATGATAGCGGTTTACCAGTACTCTTCCCACTATTTTTGAAAATATTATTAATATTTCCACCTGAACCGATAAGAGAAATTCTGGAATAGTCTTTTACATGAACTCTTATCCATTGCTCTACTTCTGTCCAGGTATGATCAGGAACCAGATCATTTAATAACCTTACGGTCCCTAATTTGAAAGATTTCGATACAATAGTTTTTCCATTATGAAAAAGTGTGAATTCTGTACTTCCTCCTCCTACATCCACGTATAAGTATGTTGCATCAGTATTAATTAATTCATTCAGATCGGTCATCGCTATAATAGCAGCTTCATCTTTACCATCAATAATATCAATTTGAATTCCGGTCTTTTCCTTGATTAATTGAACTACTTCTTTTCCGTTTTCGGCTTCACGCATTGCCGAGGTTGCACATGCTTTATATCGTACAACTTTATGGGTTTTCATTAATAATTGATATGCCTGCATGGCATCGATCATTCTTATTATGTTCTCTTCAGATACCTTTCTATCTTTAAACACATCTGCTCCTAGACGAATAGGAACCCTTACCAAACTTGTTTTTTTAAATCGTGGTGTTTTTCCTTCTTCTTCGTGGATACTACTAATTAATAATCTTACAGCATTCGAACCAATATCAATAGCCGCGTATTTTTCTATCGTTAACAAAATAATTAATTTCCTAGTTTTTGTAAATAATAATCATAGGTTGCTACCTGAGATCTTATTTTTGTATTCTCGTTTCGAATGTACGCATTATCCCCGTCTTTGGAAAGCAACCTGGCTTTAACATTATCATTCCAGCTTATATCGAAGGTTTCCATAAGCTCTAACTTAATCTCTTCATCATAGATTGGACATGATATTTCCACTCTTCGATCTAAATTACGAGTCATCCAATCGGCAGAAGATATATATACTTTGGGATCTCCTCCATTTTCAAATATAAATAGTCTTGGATGTTCCAAAAATTTATCGATCACACTAATAACTTTGATATTCTCACTCATTCCTTCTATTCCTGGAATTAAACAACATATACCTCTTATGATTAAATCAATCTTTACCCCCGCTCTACTCGCTTCATATAATTTATCGATCATATCATAATCACTAAGGCTATTGAGTTTTAAACGAATTCTAGCAGGGATACCTTCTTTACTGTTTTTTATTTCTTTTTCAATTAATTTCACCAAAGAAGATCTTGTATAATGAGGAGAAACTAACAGGTGTTTATATCTATTAATTTTATAGTTTATTTCGAAAAATTTAAACACTTTATTCGTCTCTTTTAGTATAGACTCTCTAGTTGTAAAAAGAGTATAATCGGTATATATCTTAGCGGTAGATTCATTAAAATTTCCAGTACTTATAAAACCATACCTTTTTAACTTGCCTTTCTCTTCTCTCTCTATAACACAAGCTTTACAATGTACCTTTAAACCAGTTACTCCAAAAATGAGATTAACACCTTCTCGCTGCATTTGCTCTGCATAACGTATATTGGCAGCCTCATCAAAACGAGCTTGTAATTCTATTTGTACTGTAACTTTCTTTCCATTTTTGGCTGCGTTTACCAAAGAGCTTGCAATATGTGAAATACTTGCCAACCTATAAATGGTAATTTTAATACTCTTTACTTTAGGGTCAATCGCTGATTCTCTCAAAAACTTTACCGTATAGGAAAAAGTATGATATGGTGTGTACTGCAGAAAGTCCTTTTTTGCTATCTTATCCAGCAAACTCCCCTGAAGACTTAAACCGGCAATAGTAAGGGGTTGAATAGGTTGATATATCAAATCTGAATTACCCAAATCTGGGAAATTCATATAATCTCTTCGATTATGATATTTCCCCCCAGGAATAATACTATCGGTATTATCAATTCCCATTTTATTCATCAAAAATTCTAGGGTATCTTTTTCAATGGTTTTGTCGTATACAAATCGTACAGGCTCTCCATCTCTTCTTGATTTAACACTGCTGGAGATTTTTTGAATAAAACTCTTACTAAGGTCATTATCAAAATCTAATTGTGCATCTCTAGTAATTTTGATCATGTGTGCAGAAGCACTGGCATAATCGAAAATACTAAAGTTAATATGCATACAATACCTAATCAGATCATCTAAAATAATAATGTATTGCTTTCCATCTTTTTCAGGAAGCACAACGAACCTATCTGTATTTTTAGGGATTTCTATAAGCGCGTAAATCTTTTCCTTGGTGGTCTGATTTAATATTTTGGATATTCTTCCTTCTTTTGGGATTTTATCTTTCAAAACCAGTTTAACCGCTAAGTAAGCAACACTATCTTTAAGATGCGGCACTTCATCTAGATCATTAAGAATAAAGGTAACCAAGGCTGGGCTTACTTTGGTTACAAAGTAATTCCTAATAAATTGATCCTGATCTTCTGTAACTTGAGTTTCGTCTATGATAAAAATATTATGATCCTCGAGCTTTTCACGTATCGTATCAATAGTCTTTAAACTTTCAGTTTGTTGTTTAATTACGATTTTGGTAATTTTTTCTAAAAGTGCATTTGCAGAAATTCCTTTAAGTACATTTTTACCATCCTTTCCTGCGAGATCAATTCTTTTGATCGTTGCGTATCGTACTTTAAAAAATTCGTCTAGATTATTAGAGAAAATACCTATAAAACGTAACCTTTCCACCAAAGGAACAGTATCATCTGCAGCCTCCTGAAGCACTCTTGCATTAAATTGCAACCAACTTAATTCTCTATTAATATATTGATTATTAGCGTTTTCAAGCATTATCTCAATGATTTTGGAAATATTTTTAATAAGTTTTTTCCTACAGATATACTTTTCCAACTATCCTCTTCAAATTCTATTCCTACTACTCCTGCTGTAGGTAAGTTATCTATAGTCTCACTCCCAAAAAGATTAACAAGCGATGTAAACGCATGATTATGCCCAAAAATCATTAAAGTATTAATTTTATTATCACAGTTTTTAATTGTTTCTATGACCTGATTTCCACCAAAATCATACAGCTCTCTCTCTACTTTAAATATATCTCCTGAAATATCTAATTTGCTTAGAATAATTTTGGCAGTATCAAATGCTCTTTTCGCAGGACTAGACAACACCAAATCTATTGGTTTTATTAATGTTTTCAAGTGTTCTCCTACCAATTCTGCATCTCTTAATCCTCTTTTATTAAGAGGACGTTGATCGTCTGGCACATCATACTCCCAAGAGGATTTTGCATGCCTTATCATATATAATGTTTTCATGAACTGATACTATTTTCTATTTATTCGAGTTATATAATACAAGTTTAAGAATAAGCATTTAAAATTTTCTTATTGATAACATAAAAAAATATATAGAACTGTTTTAGCGCCACTCAAGTCACAAATGTCAAAACCAAAAATTGAGACTATATTATATAGGAAGCAATGCTAATAAATCGCTAATTATATGAAAATGAAGGTTATATGAAGATGGTTTTAATCGATAAAAAATGTATTTACATCGAAAAGATGCTTTTTTTCTTATAATTTTAAATGTTAAAATCTAAATTTACATACGGTTTTCCCTTAAATCACAATGTTTTCTCCCCCCCGAAGCATTATGATCACAGATCATCATAATAAAAAAGGGTTTTAAAAACAGAAAAAGTGGAAAAAGAGATTATGAAGAAAAGAAATCGTAATAGATTTCACGACACGAGCCTACTTATTATTCTATTCAGCTTTTGCTCAACATTAGCTTTTAGTCAAGTAGAGGTACCCCTTAAGAAACGCACCGAGTTTACTTTTAAAGGGGATTTCCAGTTTGTATCTAATACAGTTTTAGGAAAAGTTAGTAACGATGATGGCTCTGGAGTTTTTGACCCTAATAAAAGCTACAACGATGGTGGCCTAAATAATCAATTCAGAATGGGCTTTATCGATATCGATAATGACCCTACAACTTTCAACTCTAGTAGTGCAGATTTACATATTGATTCAGAATGTAGCACTATAAAACATGTTGGTTTATATTGGACAGCTTCATATGCAGATGAAAATAGAAAACATGATATTACTTCTATTAAAATAAAGTATCCTGGTCAAAAAGTGTACTCAACCATTACAGATGCCCAAATTATTCATGACTATTATAATGATAAAGATGCTTTGTTTAAACAATATTCATGTTATAAAGATATTACTGAAGAAGTTCTTAGTTTGAAAAACCCACTTGGAACGTATACACTTGCAAATATACCTGCGACTACTTCTGAAATAAATGATGATGCAACTTTAGGTAATGGACTTGCAGGAGGTTGGACCATGGTGGTAATTTATGAAGATCAAACTAAACCAAGGAAACGTTTCTACGTGTATGATGGATTTGTCAACATCGACTCAAAAGCTAAACCAGTTGCTTTTTCTTTTGACAATTTTCAAACCATACCTAATGGTGCGGTACACGGAAAAATCGGAGTGATAGCATATGAAGGTGACAAAGGAATTAGAGGAGATCGCTTTCAAGTGATGTCAAATGAAACGCATAAATACAAGAGTCTTGTTGACGGTACAAACCCGATGAATAACTTCTTTAATGCAAATATTACCGAAAACGGAAGAAACATTACTTCCCGAGTACCTGCTAGTACAAATACTTTGGGATATGATGCTGATTTATTTGATATTAAAAACATTAGAAATAGTATTATTGGTAATAATCAAACCGAAGCTAAATTCAGATTAATGACCGACAATGACGGTTATTCTGTGATGGCAGTTGCTTTTAGTGTAGATATTTATGAGCCGGCAATACATATTATTAAAAGATCAAAATACGCAGACAACGACAAGTTTATACATCCTCAAGATATTTTAGCACCTAAACAAGAAATTACCTATCAACTTACTATATATAATGATGGGAATGACGATGCAAAAAACACTATTATAAAAGATGTTTTACCAAGGAATGTGGTTTTTTCCGAAAAATCTTTGATTTTACCTTCACGTAAAATCAAATCTAAATACGATGAAAATACACGCACGCTATCTTTTAGTGTACCTAACAAAATGGTAAAACAAGACAGTGAACCTTTTCAAATTAGTTACAAGGTTATTGTAGATACCGGTTGTGATTCTATTGAAACTATAGATGACATCTTGGTCGTTGACCAACCGGTAACTGCAGAATTTAATGGTTCTTTAAACGAAACTGTAAAATATTCTAAAGGGTACAATCATATTAACAAATGTGATTTGCCAGATTTTTATCAATTCAAACTTGCAATAGATATTAGCGAGCTTAATTGCCCTAATGCAAGCAAATTAGCAGCTATTGCAAAAAAGAAGTTTGGTCACGATTTAGCCCACGTTGATCCTAGCGATTTTGACAATACAAAAAAATCTAACAATACAAAAAGTGGCGGAATAACACCCGGAGATATTGTACAGAGTAATACCCCTCCTAAAACAGGCTTGGAGTCTGATATGAAACTTAATAGAACGATTAATGATTTAATAAATCTGAATGAAATCTATTTTGATTTTGATAAATGGGACATTACACCAAGAGCAGAAACTGAATTAAACAGAATTGTCGAATTAATGACCGAGGATTATCCAGATATGATCATAAAAATTGAGACACATTCTGATAGTAGAGGTAATCATGATTACAACTTAGATCTCTCTCAAAAACGAGCAGAATCCATCTATAAATATCTAGTAAGCAAAAGTGTTTCTAAATACAGAATCTTATCCTATGTTGGATTCGGGGAAACCCGACCTGTAAACGACTGCCTTGATGGTCAAGATTGTGATGAAGAAGAGTACCGAAAAAACAGAAGATCTAATTTTGTGATAATGGAATAAATGTTTCTGTTATCAGGGAGAAAGACGATCTATACTCCAACTATTATTTTCTAATTTAAATCGAATTCTATCATGTAGACGGTTTGGTCTACCTTGCCAAAATTCAAATTCGACAGGCGAAACACAGTACCCACCCCAGAATGGAGGTTTTGGAATATCTGTATTTTGATACTGTTCTTCTAAAGACTTTAGTTTTTGCTCAAGGATTTCTCTTGAATCTATATGCTCACTTTGATTTGATGCCCAAGCTCCTAGTTGACTTCCTCTAGGCCTAGACTTAAAATATGAAGTACTGCTTTTTTCATCAATTTTAAGAGCTTTTCCTTTGATGATCACCTGTCTTTCCAAATTTGGCCAGAAAAAAGATAAGCATACATTGTTATTATTATCTATGGCGTTGCCCTTTTCAGAATTATAGTTTGTATAAAACACGAAACCTTCTGTATCATAATGCTTTAATAAAACAATACGGGCCTTGGGAAAACCATCTACCCCCAAAGTTGTAAGAGTCATAGCATTGGCTTCATCTACTCCTCCGGCTTCTTCAACTTCATTAAACCAATTTGAAAAAAGTGAAAAAGGTGAATCTGGAAGATATTCTTCATTTAATTCGCTTTTTTCATAAGACTTTCTGTAGTTGGTTAAATCTTTATTCATAATAGCAGTATAAGTATTGCAATTTAATTATTTTCCTGTTCGGATATTCTTAAAAATTTTATTTCGTTTTAGAATTCAAACACTTTCCCATCATCTGCTATTTCAACATTTTCAAAAACTGTTTTTGCTTCATCACGAAATAGCTCAATATTTTCGTATCTGGTAGAATAATGCCCCAAAATTAATGTTTGCACATTAGATTTTTTAGCAATGGTAGCCGCCTGAATCGCAGAACTATGCCCGGTATGTTCACAAAGATGACTATGACTTTCTAAAAAAGTAGATTCATGGTACAACACGGTAGCATTCTTTATAATCTCAATTTTATCTTCATGATATTTAGTATCACTACAATAAGCATAGCTTTTAATAGGTCTTGGGTCATCAGTCAACTCTTTATTTGGGATTACTTTTCCCGAATCTAAAACCACATCTTTCCCTTTTTTTATAGCGCGATAGTACGCTTGATCAATATCATAATTCAAAACTTTACTCATTAAAAGTTTACGATCTCCTGGTTTTTCTTTAAACAAAAAACCATTACAATATACTCTATGCTGTAAAGGTATAGTTTGTACGATTACATTTTCATCTTCAAAAACAACCTCAGATGATGTACCGGTAAGTTCATGAAAATGTAAAGGAAAGTTGGTCCACGAATTTGATAGTTTTAACTGAAGTGTAATAATTTCTTTCAACCCTTTGGGCCCATGAATATGGAGAGGTGTTTCTCTGGTAAGGAGTCTAAAAGTAGATACGAGACCTATTAAACCAAAAAAATGATCTCCATGAAGGTGTGAAATAAAAATATGTTTTATTCGCGAAAATTTAATTTTATTCCTCCTTAACTCTACTTGTGTACCTTCACCACAATCTACAAGAAAAACATGATTATTAATCTCAAGAACTTGCGAAGTTGGATTCGTAAATGTTCTTGGAGTTGCCGAATAACAGCCTAAAATAGTAAGTTTCAAAATTTATTTTACTTCTTAATTTATCAAAGTGTGAAGATAATTTAATCCTAGATATTTATCAATCTATTGATCAAAAGAATCAAAAGAAGTTAGAAGAGAAATATAACCATCAACATCTAAATCACTTCTAAAACCTGTAGTTCCCAACACTAAGCCCTCTTTATTTAATATAAGAATTGCAGGAAAAATCAATTTCTTATTATATCTACTGGCAAGTTTCTTATTCTTTTGCTTTTGTTCTTTAGAAATTTTATTCTTTTTACGTCTGGGAAAATCTGCCTTTAACCAGACATACTTCTGTTTAGCAAAGGATTTAAACTTCTCACTTGACAACACATATTTTTCCAACTTAATACAGGGAGGGCACCAATCTGACCCAGTAAAGAAAAGAACAATTTTTTGATCTTTTTCTTTAGCCAGCGACAAAGATTCTTCCAGATCATATTTCCAGTCCTGTGCGATTGCAGAAAAACCGAAAAACAATAAAAATAATACAGTAATTTTTGGGGCTAGTTTACTCATACCCATTAAGACGTAACTAAATCTTAAAGTTTACAAAAAAAACTTAAAATTCCAGATCACGCTCTATTTCTTCCATTTCTACTAAATCATACGCCTCTTGTAATGTAGGTACGATAGTGATTTCATCTGGTGCCTCGTCATAAGAAATTCTTTCAGTAACAATTACAAAAGAATGATTAGAAGCTCTATGCTTGTTAGAAACTCTCAAAAACTCATTAATATCGTCTATTGAAATATCCTTCAAAGAAAACAAGTTAATGATGATATTATCATTTTTCAAAGAATCGTAAGCATCTTCTAAACGTTTAACAAATTCTACAATGGTAGTCTTTTCCTGTGTGATGATAGTTGTAGAACCATCTTTATTAAAAATCATAAATTATCGTTTAATTTTAGAAGCCAAAAGATATATCACTGCCATTCTCACTGCAACTCCATTTTGAACCTGATCCAAAATAATGGCTTGGTCTGAATCAGCTACATCGCTCGTTATTTCAACTCCACGATTAATGGGTCCCGGATGCATTATTACTATTTCCTTATCTAAACTATCAAGTAATTCTTTGGTTACTCCAAATTGCTGGGTATATTCTCTGGTAGATGGAAAGTAACTAATTTCCATTCTCTCATTTTGAACTCTGAGCATATTAGCAATGTCGCACCATTCTAAAGCCTTTCTTAAATCTGTTTCTACCTGCACACCTAACTTCTCTATATATTTAGGTATTAATGTCTTAGGCCCACAGACTTTTACCTCGGCTCCTTGTAAATTTAGAGCAAAAATATTAGAAAGTGCAACTCTTGAGTGTAAAATATCTCCTACTATCACCACTTTTTTTCCTTCCACCTCGCCTAATCGTTCTCTAATAGAGTAAGAATCTAATAGGGCTTGAGTAGGATGTTCATGCGCTCCATCTCCAGCATTTACAATACTTGCATTTACATGTTTTGATAAAAACACACCAGCTCCTGGATTTGGATGTCTCATAACTACCATATCCACTTTCATAGAAAGAATATTGTTAACCGTATCAATAAGGGTTTCTCCTTTCTTTACAGATGAAGATGCTGCAGAAAAGTTTATTACATCTGCAGACAAACGTTTTTCTGCTAGTTCAAAGGATAATCTTGTCCTCGTACTATTCTCAAAAAAAAGATTCGCTACCGTAATATCACGTAATGAAGGAACTTTCTTTATAGGTCTGTTTATGACTTCCTTAAAATGATCAGCAGTCTCGAAGATTAAGTCAATATCTTCCTTATTCAAATATTTTATTCCCAGTAAGTGATCTACACTTAATTCGCTCATCTTAAAACTTTAATTTCTTTTAAGTCTTTATTTCTCTATTAAATACACTGCATCTTCTCCTTCATTCTCTTTCCAGTTTACCTTAACCTTTTCCTGATTTATAGCATCTACCTGACGACCTCTATAATTTGGCTGTATAGGTAAATGTCTACTAAAACGCCTATCAATCAAAGTTAACAGTTCTATTTCTGAGGGCCTCCCGAAAGATTGTACCGCAGTTAACGCAGCTCGTACACTTCTACCCGTATATAAAACATCATCAATAAAAACAACTCTTTTGTCTTCTACCACAAAATTTATATCTGTTTTATTGGCTTCTAAAGGCTTCTCTCCTCTTCTAAAATCATCACGATAAAAGGTAATATCTAAATACCCCAAATTAACTTCGGCAACCTGATAATCTGTTATCAAAATTTCTTTAATTCGATCTGCAAGATATGTTCCTCTAGGCTGAACACCTATTAAAACTGTATTCTTAAAATGTGTATGATTTTCGATTAATTGACAAGCCAAACGGTGCAGAATAATATCTATCTCTTTTGCACTAAGTAGTAATTTTTGACTCATATTCTCCAAATGGATATCTGGAATACAAAAGTAGTGAAATTTTAGAATTAATTCCTAAGCTATAATTCAGAAGTTTTACTCAAACTTAATTTTCTACCCTAAACAAAAAAAGCCACTCTACTGAGTGGCTTTTGTATATCAAAAAGTTAGAAACTAGTTTCCTCCTTTTTCCATTTTTGCTTTAAGATCTGCTAATGCATCGATATCACCAAGCGTTGTCTTTTCTGCTGAACTTGCAGCTTTCTTAGCAGCTTGCTTAACGATTTTAGCTTCTTCTTCTTTGAATAAAGCAGTGTGAGATGCAACCACTCTCTTGAATTCTTTACTGAACTCAATGATTTGGAATTCTGCCTCTTCTCCTTTTTTCAATTTGCTTCCATCTTCTTTTTCAAGGTGACGAGAAGGTACAAACGCAACGATATCTTCGTTGAATTCGATAGTTGCTCCTTTATCAACTATTTCAGAGATAGCTGCAGTGTGCTTAGTACCTAAACCAAACTCAGTCTCATACTTATCCCAAGGATTCTCCTCAGTTTGTTTGTGACCTAAACTTAATTTACGTCCTTCTACATCTAATTCAAGAACAATTACATCTAGAGTATCACCAACATTAGTAAAGTCTGATGGGTGCTTGATTTTCTTAGTCCATGAAAGGTCAGAGATATAAATTAATCCGTCGATTCCTTCTTCTAGCTCAACGAAAACTCCGAAATTAGTGAAGTTACGCACGATACCAGAGTGCTTAGAACCTACAGGGTATTTAGAAGTAATATCTGTCCATGGGTCTGGTGTTAATTGCTTAATACCTAGGGACATTTTACGCTCTTCTCTATCTAAAGTAAGAATTACTGCTTCAACTTCATCTCCAACTTTCACGAAGTCCTGTGCAGAACGTAAGTGAGTTGACCAAGACATTTCTGAAACGTGGATCAATCCTTCTACTCCTTCTTCTACTTCGATAAACGCACCGTAATCTGCGATTACAACTACCTTACCTTTTACTTTGTCACCAACTTTAAGTTCTTTATCAAGAGCTTCCCATGGGTGAGGTTTCAATTGCTTAAGACCTAACTGGATACGCGTCTTAGCCTCATCAAAGTCTAAGATTACAACATTCAATTTCTGATCAAGTTCAACGATCTCATTCGGGTGGTTAATTCTTGACCAAGAAAGGTCTGTGATATGGATAAGTCCGTCAACTCCTCCAAGATCAACGAATACACCGTAAGAAGTAACATTCTTAACAGTACCTTCTAATACTTGACCTTTTTCTAATTGACCAATAATCTCTTTTTTCTGCTCTTCGATATCTGCTTCGATAAGCGCTTTATGTGAAACTACAACGTTTTTGAATTCGTGATTAATTTTCACCACTTTGAATTCCATTGTTTTCCCTACATATGCATCATAATCTCTAATTGGTTTTACATCAATTTGAGAACCTGGTAAGAAAGCTTCGATTCCGAAAACGTCTACGATCATACCTCCTTTAGTTCTACACTTTACAAAACCATTTACGATTTCACCAGAGTCGTGTGCAGCATTTACTCTATCCCATGCTTTAATTACACGAGCTTTACGGTGTGATAAGATTAACTGACCTGTAGCATCCTCACGAACATCGATCAATACTTCTACTTTATCACCTACTTTAAGATCTGGGTTGTAACGAAATTCGTTTAGTGAGATAACCCCTTCACTCTTAGCATTAATGTCGATAATAGCATCACGATCAGTAATATTAATTACTGTTCCCATTACTACCTCATCATTTAGAGTGTCTACGAAATTTTCAGCAACCAACTTCTCAAATTCTTCTAATTTAGAATCTGCGATAGGATCGATTCCTTCTTCGTAATTGTGCCAGTTAAAATCTTTTAGAAATTGCTCAGGATTTGCTTGTTGAGCAGATACTTCCTGAACATCTGTGTTTTTTGTTTCTTCAGACATTGAAGATAAAATTTGTATCCTGTGTATTATTGAAAGTCAAGGCGATAACTACACAGAAGCGTTTTTAAATTATACTAAATAATCCTTTTCTACTCTCTTACTCGCTAAAAAGGAGTGCAAAAGTACAATTTAATTTATTAGAAAACAATTATTTAGTTTATGAGTCTGTCTTTAAAAACTCTTTCGAAACTAAAGTTCATTTTTGCATCTAATAAAACTTATAATTCCTAGACTAGTATTCAATAATTTCAAACTCACTTCGTCTATTTGTTTGATGTTCCTCTTCGGTACACACCTTATTTTCACAATCTATTAACGGCTCAGACTCTCCAAAACCAACAAACTGCATTCTTCTGGCATTTACATACCCTATTAATGCTAGATAATTTCGTGTAGACTCTGCTCTTCGTTCAGACAATAATTGGTTATACGAACTGGTCCCTCTACTATCGGTATGTGAGCTAATCTTGATATATACCGTTTTATATTTTTCTAATTTAAGTGCTAGTTTATCTAATACTTTTTTAGAATCTGCTCGAATATTCCATTTGTCATAGTCGAAATAAATCGGAGGCATTTCAAAGTATAGTTTTCCATTTTTTTCTATTACCGGAGGCCCCTCTGTATCTGCCATTAGCATTTCACGTAATCTGGCTTTAGATATTTCTTCTTCCCTTTTTCTATTAGAACTTGTGTTGGTAATTGAAGTACCTTCCTTAATGTTTAAACTATCTTTAATTCGAATTCTATCTTCATTTACAGAATCATCTTTCCTCCTATCTTTATCAAGATAGACAATGTACGTTTCATTCTCTTTTTCTTTCACTAAAACCGCTCTGGTTTTTGTTTTATATCCAAAAGCAGAAGCTTTAAAATTATATTTACCTGAGAACAATTTTATATCGAAACCGGCTATAGAGTCTAGTTGACTCTCATACACCACTTCATTATCTTCATCATACAAGACAACTTCAGATTTTGAAATATAGCTATCAGAAGCAAAATCTCTAACTTCGAAACGAGCAATATATTCTTTAGGAAAAATTTCTCCTATCTGAGTAAAAGAATAAATATCATCCCCTACTTTTTTACGATTAGAAGCAAAGAAGCCATCTGTTTCGTTATAATATGCTAAAGAAAAATCATCATAACTAGAATTTATCGGTGCTCCCAAATTAATAGGCTTAGTAAGTTCTCCATTCTTAAATTCGGAAACAAAATTATCTAGCATCCCCAATCCTAAATGACCGTTGGAAGCAAAAAACAAATGCCCTTTTTCTGAAATAAATGGAAACTGTTCTCTGTTTTTCGTATTGATAACCTCTCCCAAATTTACTGGTTCCCCAAAGGTTCCGTCAAGGTTTACATCAACATAATAAATATCAAAATCACCGTAACCTCCTGGCATATTCGAAGCAAAATATAGCTTTTCACCATCGGCAGATAATGAAGGGTGCTCTATAGAATAATTAACATCATTGAAGTCTAATTTTTCTGGTTTACCCCATTCTCCTTCAACTTTAGTAGCCTTATATAAATGAATAGAATTATTTCTTATACTATCGTACTTTTTCTTCCCTTTTTCAGAATTACTTTTGGAAATATAAATAGTGTTCCCATCATTCGAAAAACAGAAATTACCCTCATGAAGTTTCGAATTAATCTCTTTGGAAATGATCTCGATATCTGAAACCGGTTGGTTTTTCTTGTCTACTTTTACTTTGTAGATATCTAAGAAAGGCCTATGTGTCCATTTATAGTTCTTATCAAGAGGACTGTATGGTCTTCTATCGGTAGTAAAGTAGACTGTACTATCCTTTTTTATCGCGCCAAATTCGGAAGCATCAGAATTAAAAGAAGCAGACTTTACCTTATAATCGTCATCTTTTAGTTTAAAATTCTCTATAGTTGAGATCGCTGAAGTTTTATCAAACTCTTTATCGGTATCATCAGCGGTATACTTGGCTAAAAAAACAATAGATTTATCATATTCTCCCAAGGCCGAGAGTACCTGATACATCATAAAATTATACTTATTATCATATGACTTATCACGATCATAAAATTTTCCAGAAGTCAAAATTTTAAGATAGCGATACGCTTTTCTAAACTGAAAGGTATTATAGTACGAAGTACTAATATGATACAGAATATGCTTAGTATACCCTTCTTGATTTAATTGTTGTTCATATTGCTCTGCTGCATTTAAGAAATCTCCCTGTTCGAAAAAACGATCTGCTCGGCTTTTCTTCTGAGAAAATGCAAACTGTGCTATTAAAGCTATAATGAGTAGTAATCTTGTTTTTGCCATCTTAGAAAAATCTTGGAGAAGTATGTTTATTTCCGAATCTTAGAAGATCAAAATTATACAGGAGTACAATTTCATGACTTCCATTGTTATAACCACTTAGGTCACTTACACTAAAATCATATGAATATCCTATTTTTAGGCTTTGGTTAATATTAAACCCAGCCAAAGCAATAAAGGAATCGGTATATCTATATGACACTCCTAATTCAAACTTCTCATAAATCAATGAATTTAAAGAAAGGTCAAAAGTCATAGGAGCATCTATTACCTGTTTAATCACAAATGACGGTTTTAGTTTTACCTCATCAACAAAATCAAACACATATCCTGCTACCCCATACAGGTGGGTCTTTGTCTCTGCAACTCCAATTCCATCTATATCTACATCACTCGGTAGTAAGTTTGGTGAAGAAATACCAGCATAAAAATTATGAGTGAACAAAAATATACCCGCTCCAATATTAATTTGAGTGGTGGATGTGTTATCTGCAAAAGCTGGATCATTGGCCACATCAGACCCTGAAGGGTCTATTTGAAAATTGTTTATACCCGCTTTTAAACCATATGATAATTTTGCCTGGTCAGAAATTCTAGTGATATATGCAAAATCTACATTCACATAGTTATTATCTACTGGAATAGCATCACCAATCCTATCATTCACATAGTTGACACTAAGCTCTATTTTTTCACTCATAGGGATATTTGCAAAGACATTTGCCGTTTGAGGGCTTCCTTCGATGCCTGTCCATTGCTTTCTAAATAATAACCCAGTAGAAATTAACCCATTTTGATTGGTTACATATGCTGGATTAACCGTACTCATATTATACATATATTGTGAGTACTGAGGTTCTTGCTGTGCGAAGGTTACTGAGCAGAACACTATGGTAATTATACTTATTAATCTAAATTTCATAATTGTCTATCTGCTTAGGTAAAAACTCCCTTGTATGGGTAAATTATTCTCGAAATTAGGGCTGAATATGTAAAAATATGTCCCCGAAGGAAGATCATCTCCTAATCTAACTGAAGTATTACTTTCTCCTCTGAATTCTTGAATATCTCGTCTACCTTCATAAACCAAGGTTCCGTAACGGTTATAAATCTTAAGATCAAATTCTGGGAATGCCTCCGGAAGGTTGTAAACATCTTCTATAAATAAATCGAAAGTATCATTTTGATTATCTCCATTTGGTGATACTCCATCTTGAAAATCTAACGTACATAATTCTCCTGTGGAAGATCGCTCTCCGGTATTTAAGATATTTATCTCTACCGCTACTCGCTCAGACTCACAATTATCAACATCAACATTTGCAATGTAATACACTTGATTATCTAAAAGTATGGGATTATCTACAATTGGAATTTCGCTTTCTAATGTAGTATACCAATTAAAATTAAGAACATCAACTTCGATATCTTCAAGTCTTGCAGCATCGAGAATACAAAACTCCTGATTAGGAACTTCTGGCTCTGGTAGATCAACAATCTGTACTGCTACATTTAAAGAAGATTCATCACAAGGTTCTGCATTGGTAACTACATATCTAAAATTATAAACTTCATTGGTCAATGTTTCAAATTCTAGTACTCCTTCAGGAGTAAGAACTCCTGTTCCATCGGTATCTTCAAACACCCCAGTTCTTGGCGTATCTCTATCAAGAAGAGTGAATAAATTAACCCTACCATCTATCTTACAGAAAGTATCTGCCCTATCGGTTCCAATGGTAACAGGCTCGACCACTGTAATTCTAACTATTGCAGTATCTGGGTTAGGACAGCCATCGTTACTTGGGACCGTATAGGTATAATTTCCTGGTCCAAGTATTGGCAAAGTCTCATCATCCATATCGAAACGTCCTAAATGATCGGTAGACATATACCCAAATGGACCTGTCCAGGTTCCTGTAGTGTCCGGAGTTCCGGTAAGCAAATCGAATAACGTAACCGTTAAATCATTTGAACACACAGCAAAATCACTACCTACTCCTGCATCTGGTGTTGGATGTAAAGTAAAGCTTAATTGCGCATTTTCTACACAACCTCTGCTTGTAGTTGTCGTATAGGTTAGCACATAATCTTGAGGAGCAGAAATCGATGGAAACACAAAGTCATTGTCAAACACAGTTCCAGCCCCATCTGTCCAAATACCCGTATCTACAATTGTATCTGTTCCATTGGTATCTAGTAAACTTCTTAGATCTACCTGTACATCGCCTTCACAAAGGTCTATATCATCGGTATCTTCACCAGCATAATCAAATTCTAGGATTTCTATGGTTACAGTTGCAGTAAGTATATCGCAAGGATTATCTGAAAAAGTAGGATCTAAAGGGTCAGTAACAAAAGGATCACATATCTCATCGGGATTCGTACAATTAATATCAGGAGTCACTCCATACTCAAAAACATAGGTTCCCGCCGGAGCTAAAGCCAGATTTACCGTTCCTAAATAATAATCTACAGATGTATCAAAAGTTTCTATCGTGTTAGGTTGCTCCACCAATCCTAACGAACTAGGACCAGAAACCAATCTCCAATTCACATAATAACTATTATCATAAATAAAATCAAAACCACCCTGATTGGTAAACTCCAGTAAATCAAAAAGATTTATAGTTCCAGAAGTATTTCTACATAATTCTGGTGTTGGTGTAATTTGATTAAAGGGACGCAATTCTTCATATACAGTAAAAATGACCGATGTATTTTGATCTTCACATACTCCAGAACGCTGTGCCACATTATATTGGTAGCTAAAAGATTCACAACCGAATCTTAAGTTTGTTCCTCCAGCGGTAATTTGATCATATACTGCTCGTATGTTTACCATAGCATCTAACTCATTAGAAATTTGACCGGTTGGTTCTGGAGTAGTCCAAATACCCTCAAAATCTTCTCCCAATAAATATGTATCATCTCTTAAATTGATATCGGTATCGTAGGCACCTGCAAGTATTTCAGACTCACATATATCTATTTCCTGTCCCGCACCAGGATCTACCTGTCTAATCATCGAAATACGAACAGTTGTTTCATCAAAAGGATCACAAGGAGAAAGTCCTTCTACTCTATATGTAAACTCAAAAACCTCCTGATCTACCAAAGGTAATCCAGGTTGATAAGGTATACGCGCCGAGAACTCAGAACCAACAATTCCCAAAAAATTTGGGCTAGTTCCATTATACACCCATTCTCCATTTAAGTGAGGTGGCGGATTTAAAACATCTGAAGTAAGAGCATTAAAAAGATCAAAAGCATCCTCGTCACAGGCCTCTACATTTACATTTAGAGTTCCAAACGGTGCTAAGGCCTTTCCAGAATATGGTCCTAATACTACTCGTGCAGACCGTATAGGAACATCTCCACATGCAACACTGCGTAATTCAAAGAAATAATCACTAAAAGTAACTGCAGTGGTGGAAAATTGTAAATCCCAAGTAGATAAATTTCCGGTGGCTTCGTCAAAGGCAACACTAAATCTTGGGTCTATGCTCCAAGTACCATCTGCGGGAGTTGTTCCTGTTTCATTGTAGATATTAACAATCCCATCTGGATCACCATTTATATCAAAATCAATCGTCTCCATACTACATACGTTAATAGTAATAGTACCTGGATCTACACACTGAGCATATAAAAAGTCACAGAGGAAGATAAACCCAAATAGTAGTGTTTTGGTGAAAAATTTTGCTGGAACAAATGGTAATTTATTCTCTATATGTTTCAAAATTAGTTAGTTTAAGTAAGCGAAATTATAATTTTTTGTTAACAAAACAAGTTTTTATCGATAAATTTCGCCTTTAATCGATAATTTAATTAAAGTTATTTAACTTCTTGACTTCAAAACATTTACCACATCACTTAACTTATACCCCTTGGCTTGCAGAAGAATTAGGTAATGAAATAATAAATCGGCACTTTCGTTTAAGAACAACTCTTCATTATCATCTTTAGCTTCAATTACTACCTCTACAGCTTCTTCTCCGACCTTTTGTGCTACTTTATTGATTCCTTTTCTAAACAATGATGCTACATATGATTTTTCATCATTTTGATTTTCTTTTCTACTCTCTATAATCGACTCCAGTTCAGATAAAAACCCGAAAGATTGCGTATTCTTACCAGCCCAACAGGTATCTGTTCCTGTATGACATGTAGGCCCTACAGGGTTTACAAAAACAAGCAATGTATCTGAATCACAATCGTTCTTGATATCAACAAGGTTTAAAAAATTACCACTTTCTTCGCCTTTGGTCCATAGTCTTTTCTTAGATCGGCTATAAAAGGTTACTTTTTTAGTAGCCATGGTCTTTTCATAAGCTTCCAAATTCATATACCCAAGCATTAGTACATTTTTTGTAGTTGCATCTTGAATAATTGCTGGCACAAGTCCATCTCCATTTTTATTAAAATCTATTTCCATAATATGATTATAACCGCACTGGTATTTTATGATCTTTTAGTTCTTTTTTAAGCTCTTTAATTTCTATTTCTTTAAAGTGAAAAACACTTGCAGCCAGAGCGGCATCTGCTTTACCTTCTATAAAAGTGTCTACAAAGTGCGTTTTGTTACCTGCTCCGCCTGAAGCAATTATAGGAATGTTTAACTCCGTAGATAATTTTGCTAAAGCTTCATTAGCAAAACCGTCTTTTGTCCCATCGTGATCCATAGAGGTAAACAAGATTTCACCAGCGCCTCGTTGCTCAACTTCTTTTGCCCATTCAAACAAATCTAATTCTGTAGGCACCTTACCTCCTACCAGGTGTACTTTCCATGCTCCATCAATCTGTTTAGCGTCTATAGCTACAGTAATGCATTGACTACCGAATTTTGAAGCCAAGTCATTTATTAACTGCGGATTCTTAACCGCAGAGGAATTCACTGAGATTTTATCGGCCCCATTTTGTAACAGAATATCCACATCTTCAACAGAAGATATACCACCACCCACTGTGAATGGGATATTCACCTTCTCAGCAACACGTAATACAAGATTGGCCAACGTCTTTCTTCGTTCTTCGGTAGCTGAAATATCAAGAAAAACCAGTTCGTCGGCTCCAGCTTTTGAATATATATCTGCCAATTCTACTGGATCTCCGGCATCACGTAAGTCTACAAAGTTCACTCCCTTTACGGTTCTCCCATTTTTTATGTCTAAACAAGGGATTATCCTTTTTGTCAGCATTAGTCGTTATTTTTTATATTTAAATCGAATCCATCATAGAATCCTAAACTTCTTTTATCTTTCAACTGTTTGGTCCAAAATGCTATTTGTCCGGTGTGATACGAATAGTGCTCAGTAATATGTACAGCAATACCAATTCCCGAAAAAGTAAATCCTTGGACCTCTCTTTTTCTAAGTAATTCATCCTGAGGTAGATTTTTTAAAACATTTTTTGCTTCATCAACTACATCAACCAGCATATTTAAAAGTTCTGCTTTTCTTAAACCATCTTGGGCAGCAAACTCTTTATCTCGATCCCTATGATCTTCTTTTTTGCCAAGAGAAGAAATTCCGTATTGGGTAATATTCCCACATAGATGCAAAATTAAATTCCCTACACTATTAGAATTTTTATTGGGTCGTTTCCAAATATCATCTTCAGAAAGTTGATCAAAACTTAGTGTGATCATGCGTGTACTTTCTTCAAGTCGATATATAATCTGATCAACAAATTCTTTGGCTACTTGGTCATTCATAACTATGCATTTGAAAGTATATAGTTTTCTAATTCTTTAAGACTAATCTTATTTTCGTAAATAGCTTTGCCAATTATAGTTCCTTCACATCCTATTTCTGCCAATTTTGGTAGTTCTTCAAAAGTAGATATACCTCCAGAAGCAATTAATTTCACATTTTTGGTTTCTTCCAAAATTCTGCGGTACAAATCGAACGAAGGTCCCTGAAGCATTCCATCCTTACTAATATCAGTACAAATAACATATTCCACTCCTTCCTGTTGATAATTTGAAATAAATGGTATTAGCTCTTTATCACTCTCTTCTAGCCATCCGCTCACGGCTATTTTTTCATTTTGAGCATCGGCTCCTAAAATAATTTTGTCGGCTCCATATGTTTTTAACCAAGAAGTAAAAGTATTTGCATCTTTTACTGCAATACTTCCTCCTGTAATTTGATTTGCTCCGCTTTCGAAGGCGATTCGAAGGTCTTCATTGGATTTTAACCCTCCTCCAAAATCAATTTTTAAGCTAGTTTTAGAGGCAATTTGCTCAAGAACTTTGTGATTTACAATATGCTTAGACTTTGCTCCATCAAGATCTACCAAATGCAGATATTGAATGCCGTGATCTTCGAACTCTTTAGCCACTTCCAAAGGGTTTTCATTGTATATCTTTTTGGTATCATAATCCCCTTTTGAAAGCCTGACACATTTACCGTCTATAATATCTATTGCTGGTATAATTCTCATAATGCTAAGAAATTCTTTAGTATTTGTTCACCCACTTCGCTACTTTTTTCAGGATGAAACTGTGTTCCGTAAAAATTGTTTTTATGTAACGCTGTACTGTACGTTACTCCATAATTTGTTGTTGCTACCGTATCTGCAGTTACGGGCGCGTAGTAGCTATGTACCAAATAGATATAATCACTTTCTCTCACATCGTTAAACAACTCAGATTGTAAAGACTCTATTTGATTCCAACCTATCTGAGGCACCTTAACGTCGCTATTAAAACGAAGTACATCGACATCAAAAATACCTAAGCCTTGTGTCTCGCCTTCCTCTGTAGAGTTACACATTAATTGCATTCCTAAGCATATTCCTAAAACGGGTTGTTTTAATGTTGGTATAAGTGTATCAAGACCAGACTCTTTGAGTTTTTTCATAGCACTACTAGCTTCTCCCACTCCAGGAAAAATAACTTTATCTGCAGCTTTAATTTCCTCTGGATCATTGCTTAAAACCGCTTTAAAGCCCAATCGTTGTATAGCAAATTTTATGGATTGTATATTGCCGGCCCCATAATTTACAATGACTATATTCACACGTTTAAAATTTGATAATTAATTGACACTAGTTTCATATTATAACATTCCTTTTGTGCTGGGTAAAATCATTTTTTCAGGATCTCTTTTGACCGCTACCTTAATAGCTTTTGCAAATGCCTTGAAAATTGCTTCAATCTTATGGTGTTCATTTGTTCCTTCTGCCTTCACATTAAGATTGGCCTTGGCACCATCGGTAAAGGACTTAAAAAAGTGAAAGAACATTTCGGTAGGCATTTTACCTATCATTTCTCTATTAAAATCAGCTTCCCACACCAACCAGTTACGTCCACCAAAATCTATAGCAACCTGAGCCAAACAATCATCCATAGGAAGACAAAATCCATATCTTTCTATTCCAAGTTTATCTCCCAAAGCACTAGAAAAAACTTCTCCAAGTGCAATAGCCGTATCCTCAATAGTATGATGTTCATCGACTTCAAGATCGCCTTTTACATTAATTTCAAGATCCATTTGTCCGTGACGTGCGATTTGATCCAACATATGATCAAAGAACTCAAGACCAGTACTAATATTACTTTTCCCTGTTCCGTCTAGGTTAAGTTTAATATAAATATCTGTCTCGTTTGTTTTTCTTGAGATTTCAGCAACCCTATCCTTTAATTTTAAAAACTCATATATCTGTTCCCAATCATTACTCTCAAGTGCAATATGAGTATTTAGCTCTTCCTGTTTGATTGTAATTTCTCCAGTACCTAGATTGGTGTTATCATTAATAAAAATACCTTTTGCACCTAGATTTTTGGCCAATTCCATATCGGTTAAGCGATCTCCAATTACAAAAGAGTTTTCTAGATCATATGGTTCGGAGAAGTATTCTGTAAGCAAACCTGTACCAGGTTTTCTAGTATTGGCATTCTCATGAGGAAAGGTTCTATCTAAAAACACTTTATCGAATACTACCCCTTCGTTTTCAAAAGATTTTAAAATAAAATTATGCACTGGCCAGAAAGTATCTTCAGGAAACACATCGGTTCCTAAACCATCTTGATTTGTAATCATTACCAGCTCATAATCTAGTTCTTTAGCAATTTTGCCCAAATAGGTGAATGCTTTTGGGTAAAAGATCATCTTTTCGAATGCATCTATTTGCTCATCTGCTGTTTCTTTAATAATCGTTCCGTCACGATCAATGAATAGTACACGTTTCATTTGTTGTTATATCTTCCTAAAATTAAATTATTCTTTGGCGCCAAAAAGACGCTTTTTAAATGCCATAAATGCACCTCCTATACCAAGTGCAATAAATTTCCAGAACTTAAGTATTATGGCTAAAACTCCAGTTTTTGCAAGTATTTTACCTGCTATCAATCCTCCGATACCGTAAGCTGCTACTTCATCAATATCAGGGTTAAAATCATCATATCTGCTTCCTGTTTTAAATTCAACACTTGCAAGGATAGGGTCTAGATTTCCTTTTACATCTTCAAGGTCATTCATATCTCCAATCACATTTAGGTTAATAAACCCTTTACGCCCCAGAACCCTAATATTGTAGTTTAATGTATTTTCTTCATAATCACCAAACTTAAGTTCTTTGGCCCAATGTAATTTTTTATTTTCCTGATCATAAAATGGAGCAGATGCCCAACCTATAAGCTCTACCGAAGGGTACCCTTGCTTAATTCGTTCTGGGTTTACACTTTTTGTATCTTGCTGCATGGTTTCCAATAGTTCATCGTAGTCAATATCATCGGCATCATCATCTTCGATATACCCTTCTTCAGAATATGAAATTTCGACAGCGTAACTTACATCTACCGGAGATTCCTCTTCTTTTACCAACATTCCTAATAACCCAGAATCTTGATCTTCTGGGTTTCCCCATAAATCTGTAAGTACATAATTTGCCTGTTTTTTATCCAAAAACTTATATCCTGCTGGGACTTGCAAAAGTGCCAATTCGTTACCTAACGAAACACTCCCATATTGGTAATTAAAAGTTTGTTCTATACTATCGCTGTATTTCTGGAAGGCCATCATAAGCTCTTCTGCATTCACTACTTCTTCCTGAGTAGTATCATTCTCCTGGCTTACTTCTTCTTGTGCCCAACTTTGTATTCCTTGACATAGTACTAGAGCAACGGTTAATACATTTGATACAATTTTTCTCATTTTACATTTAGATTTAGTTATTGTTAGTTATCAATTTTAATCATTTCATCAATCAACTTGTGATTCTCCTCCTCTGTACCAACAGTAAATCTAAGCGTGTTTTTGCATAATGGCTGTGTACTACGATTGCGAACTACGATCCCCAATTCTAATAATTGTTGGTATCGTTTATTTGCATCATCTATTTTCACCAATACAAAATTTGCATCGCTTTCATATATTTTTTCTACAAAGGAGATCTTAGATAAAGCTTTTATTAAAGCTTCTCTCTCCTTTAGTATCTTAGATACCTCAAATGTTACCTTATCGTAATTTATAACGCGTTCAAGTGCACGCTGCTGGGTTAATTCGTTAACATTATATGGTGGTTTTATTTTATTCAAGATGTTTATTATTTCTTCGGAAGCATAACACAATCCCAATCGTATCCCAGCCAAACCATATGCCTTAGACAATGTTTGTGTTATCACTAGATTTGGATAGTATTCTATCTTTTGCAACCAGCTATTTTTGCTAGAAAAATCTATGTATGCCTCATCGATAACCACCAATCCATTAAAATCTTCCAAAATACTTATGATACTTTCTTCAGAAAATGAATTACCAGTTGGGTTGTTTGGCGAACAAAGAAAAATCACCTTGGTATACTCGTCTACCGTTTCCAATATCTTGGTAACATCTGGCTGAAAACCTGTTTGCAGTAGTACTTTTCTATTATCAATGGTATTAATATCTGCTAATACTTTATACATTCCATATGTAGGTGGTAATGTTATAATATTGTCTACAGATGGTTCGCAGAAAGCTCTAAAAATAAGGTCTAAAACTTCATCACTACCATTACCTAGCAAAATATTGGTTTCAGAAACGCCTTTTAACTTTGCCAATTCGGCTTTCAAACTTCGCTGTTGGGGATCTGGATACCTATTTACTCCATTTTCAAAAGGGTTTTCATTGGCATCCAAAAAAATCATAGTTGAACCATCACTTACATATTCATCTCTCGCTGAGGAATAGGGACTTAAGCCTAAAACATTTGGTCTAACTATTTGTTTTATATCAAATTTTATATTTTCCATTATTCTGTTCTTTCAAAGGATCTACACCCCTTACCGTTGTGCTTTAGTTAGACTTTCTAATCGTAGGGTTACCGCATTTTTATGAGCTTGCAAACCTTCTGCTTCCGCCATAAGTTCGATAGCATTCCCAATTACCTGAATTCCTTTTGATGATATCTTTTGAAAAGTCATCGACTTCATGAAGCTATCTAAATTAACCCCACTATATTGTTTTGCATATCCATTAGTTGGAAGGGTATGATTAGTTCCTGATGCATAATCTCCTGCACTTTCTGGAGTATAATTCCCTATAAAAACCGACCCTGCATTTGCGATATTATTGACATAAAAATCTTCATCCTCTACGCAAATGATAAAATGTTCTGGCCCGTACTCATTTATCAACTTAAGTGCCACTTTATCATCCTCGACATATATAAGTTTTGAATTATTGATAGCCTCCCTTGCAATTTCCTTTCTTGGTAACTCTTCTAATTGTTTGCTAATCTCATCTTCTACCTCATTAACAATTTCTTTTGAGGTCGTCACCAAAATAACCTGACTATCTTTTCCGTGTTCTGCTTGGCTTAACAAATCTGAAGCTACAAAAGCAGGATTTGCACTTGAATCTGCTACCACCAATAATTCACTAGGACCAGCCGGCATATCTATTGCTACATCAAACTTAGTAGCCAATTGCTTAGCCACAGTTACAAATTGATTTCCTGGTCCAAAAATTTTATATACCTTAGGTATGGTCTGCGTTCCAAAAGACATTCCTGCAATTGCTTGAATACCTCCGACTTTACAAATTTTGGTTACTCCACATAGACCAGCAGTATACAAAATAGCGGGATTCACGTTCCCGTTACTATCTGGAGGAGTACAAAGTACAATCTCCTCACACCCTGCTAAATTTGCAGGAACAGCTAACATTAGTATTGTAGAGAACAAAGGTGCAGTTCCCCCAGGAATATACAACCCTACTTTTTGAATAGGACGTTTTTCCTGCCAACATTCAACTCCTTCTGCAGTTTCTCTATACACCCTTCCTGTTCTTTGCTCTTCATGAAACTTCTCGATATTGGACTTTGCTAGCTGTATTGCTTCTTTAAGATTTGTATCTAGCATCTTAGTAGCATCTTCAATTTCTGAAGCTGTCACCAAAAAGTCCTGTAAATCGACCTTATCAAATTTTTTGCTATATCTCAGTACTGCTTCATCTCTATTCGTCTTCACTTCATTAAACACTTCAAGGACAATGTCTTCAATATCGGCTACAGTTTGTGTAGGTCTTTTTAAAATCTCAGACCAGTCTTCTCTATTAGGATTATATATCTTTTTCATCTTTTTATGCTTATTTTTTATGATCAAATGGAGTTACCATATAATCATTTCTGCTTGATATCCACTTAATGGCAATCGTTTATTTTATATTTTCTTCTGATAATGATAAGCTATAAGTTCATATCCCTGACTTTTCCAGAACTTATGTCCTTCTTCGTTACCTAGATAACAATTTAGTTCTGAAGCTTCACAACCTTTTGATCTTGCGTAATCTAAAATCCATTCTATTAAAAGCTTACCGATTCCTTTGCCTTGATATTCTGGCAAAACAAATACATTATCAGGCTCAACGTGCTTTCCTATATAATACTTTGTCAAAAACCACATTCCAGAAATACCAATTAATTTTTCACCATCATAGACTCCAACACATTCATAATTCATTTTCAACATATCTTGCAATCGATTACTCAGAGTTTTTGCAGGAATTGTTGGGTTCAATTTTTTTAGTAATGGTATAATAATTTGTACTTTATTTCTATTAATAAGCTTTATAGTATACATTTTTATACGTTTACAATACCATTTTTTCTATTGGACAAACCAAAATACCCTCTGCTCCTTCTGACCTTAATTCATCTAAAATATCCCAGAACTTATTTTTCTCTACTACCGTATGAATAGAGCTCCATCCTTTTTCAGCAAGAGGGAGTACTGTAGGGCTCCGCATTCCTGGAAGTATCTTTACGATATCTTCAATTTTTTCGTTGGGTGCATTAAGCAATACATATTTAGAATTTCTAGCCTTTAAAACCGCTTGAATTCTAAATTGTAATTTGCTTAAAATTTGTTTATTTTCTTCAGAAATTTTTGGTGACACCGCTAATACTGCCTCAGAAGTCAGCATAACTTCTACCTCTTTCAAATTATTTTTGAATAAGGTGCTTCCACTTGAAACAATATCACATATTGCATCTGCCAGTCCAATATTAGGGGCAATTTCTACAGAACCTGAAATTTGGTGTAACTCGGCAGAAATTCCTTTTTGCTCAAGATATTCATTTACTGTATTTGGATAAGAGGTAGCAATTCTTTTACCATTAAGGTCTTGGATAGAATTATATTCAAAATCTTTAGGTACCGCCAAGGAAACCTTACACTTTGAAAAATTTAATCTCTCGGCAATAGAAATGTCTTTCCCTTTTTCGATAAGCACATTCTCCCCAATAATGGCGATATCTACCACCCCATCTCGTAAATATTGAGGAATATCTCCATTACGAAGAAACATTACCTCCATAGGAAAATTACGAGTTTGTGCTTTTAGTTGGTCTTTTCCGTTGTCGATTGAAATACCGCAATCTTTTAAAATCTTAACCGAATCTTCATTAAGTCGGCCACTTTTTTGAATAGCGATTTTAATTTTTGTCATTTTTGCTGTTGTTGTGTTTGATGAATTCAAGCGATTTTTTAAAATAAAAAAACCCGTTTGAATGTCTCAAACGGGTTTTGATATATAGTTGTTTTATGCACATACCACACTTACCACGCCTGAGCGAAAATGTAAGAATGATGATGATGTACAAATAAATTTTTCATGTCTTTTTTCAAATACCCTGCGAATTTATGAAAAATATTTTTTTATCAAAACGCATTTCAACTTATTTTTTTGCAATTGATCTTTTTTCGCCTAGTTTATTTATTATTTATTATTCATAATAGGCTGATAATAAACATTTTTATAACTTTAAAAGACAATACTAATCAACAGCTTATGAAAAACTTCATCTCGTTTCTTATTTTTTTACTCTTTGCATGGTTGGCCATGTGGTGGTATTACTCATGTGATTGGTGTACAACCAATAATAATCAAAATCCTTCGGTAGTGAACAACGAAAAAGTGAATTCTGATGCCGAAGCTCTAACCAAAAAAGCCTATGAGGACAGTATAAAGGTCGCAAATCTAGAATCATCAACTTATTCTATTAAGGATGATAAAGACCAGGATGTTCTCACTTTTACCAATAGGCTTCAAACCAATAATCAGGATGGCAAAGTTTTTATCCCTTCAACATACAATGGTTTTGAAGAGCAAATTGCAGACTACCTTGGGAATAACCAGGACGAAGAACTTATTATTGATGGTTTTGAAACTCCAAAAGAAAAGAATGCAGGTACAAACTTGGGGTTTTCCAGAGCAAATTATATTAAAAATCTTTTGGTTAATGCTGGTATTAATGGCGATCGCATTTTAACAGAAGGAAAAGAAAAAGAGTATTCTTATGAATACAACGGTAAATATTACGATGGAATCTCTCTTACATTTAATACGTTATCAGAATCTCGTCTAGCCGAGGTTGAGAAAAGTGTAGCCAACAGAACACTATATTCGAATTTTGGAGAAAAAACTTTCAAAGCTGATGCTACGCTGTCGAACTATGCATTAGAACTAAAAAACTATCTAAATAAGTACCCAAATAAATCTGTTCAAATCGTTGGACATACCGATGACATTGGAAGTGCCGAAGCTAACCTATGGTATGGAAAAGAACGCGCTAAAAATGTAAAAAACTACCTGATTTCACAGGGAATTGCCTCTAGCAAATTAAAAGCGCTATCTAAAGGAGAATCAAACCCAATAGTGCCTAATACCAATGATGAAAACCGGGCGCAAAACAGAAGAATTGAAATTATTGTAAACTAAATAACAACACAACTATGTTAGATTTTTTAAACGAAGTAAATTGGTGGTGCTTATTATTATTGTTATTCCTGGCGTTTCTATTGGGATGGCTATTATCTAGATGGGCACTTAAAAATAAATATAAAGCAGAATTAGAAGATTGTCAAAGAGAAAACTCTAAGCTAAAAAATGCTGGTTATGCCAAGGCAAAATCTACATTTTCAACACCTGTAGTTCCCGCTGAAAATGAAATTAGAGCAATAAAAACAAGAGATGCTGGAGGAATTGCTGTAAACAATGATGGAGAGACTGGGGAAAAACCAAAGTTAAATTTTGCTAGTTTTGGAAAAGCAGATGCTTCAGAAAAAGATGATTTAAAGCTAATTAGTGGTATTGGTCCATTTATTGAGGAAAAGTTAAACGGAATAGGTATCTTTACTTTTGATCAAATCAGCAAATTCACTAGAGAAGATATAGAAACTGTTACCGAACTTATTCAATTCTTCCCAGGCCGTATAGAGCGCGATAATTGGAAAGATCAAGCAGAGAAATTAAAAAATAAGTAGTAATCACTAACCATTTACTATTTTGTAAAGCCTTCATAGTTAAAATTATGAAGGCTTTCTATATATCCGTCGCTTTTACCAAAAAAACCAAACTTTCTATATGATTGTACCTCTACCTCTCTTTTAATGACAACTAGAACTTGGGAAGATACATTGTTTAACAAAAACCCCGTAAACATCAGTTTACGGGGTTTTTAAATATATGTAGTACTATTTTATCTTACGATAAAACGTTGAGTCTGTCCATTCATTACTAAAGTATATACTCCTTTTTGCAATTGAGAAACATTAATTCTATTATCTGTGTTCCCTCTATCCACCAATTGCCCAAGCATATTGAATATTCTATATGATTTTTGACCAGAAACAGAGCTTACCACGAATAGGTTCCCATCTAATACCGGATTAGGATACACCTGGAAATCTAAAGACGATGCTACGAAGTCATTTAAGTCTTCTAAAGAACCTGCTCCTGCTACAGCAGTTGCTGCAGTACCGCAAGTACCAAGGTTAATCCATCCTGTAGTAGTTCTTTCATATAACGATCCTCTAAAGGTAACTCTGTCACCAGCACTATATCCCCGTGAACTATCATATTCTGCAACTCCAGCACAAATATCTGTAGGAGGTGTAGTTGTTCCTCCCCCAGCAGAAAGAGAAATATTATCTACAGCCATATCACCTTGCCAAGAAGTTCCTGAAGTTCCTACAAAACGCAATTGAACAGAATCTCCTGTATAACTTGTTAAGTCAACATTTGCACTAGCCCAAGCCGCACCTTGATTACCAGATCTACTCCAAACCTCTGTCCAAGAACCTCCATTATTTGCACTAGCCTCGAGCTTTAATTCTCCTACGGCATTTCCTGTCATTTGGTATCTGAATGTAAAACTTGCAGACGTTTCACCACTTAAATCAAAACATGGAGAATTTAAGATGGTTGTTCTATTTGGATTATTAGGGTTAGACGTTTCTACGTATACATAGAAACTACCTTCTATTGCTCCAGAAGGACCTGTATTATTTGAAGGCGTTCTTCCAGATTGACGAATCCAATCAAAATCATCGCCAGACCCTTGTGTCCATGCTCCTAGTCCTGATTCAAATCCTTCATTATAAGGGAATGATGTAATTCCAGATTGACACCCAGAACCACCACCTGTTGAACCACCTGTAGTTGTTACATTAACTGTATTACTAAAAGCAGATTCGTTACCTGCAGCATCTTTAGCTCTTACTCTAAATTGATATGCAGTATTTGCTGTAAGACCTGTAATATTTGCTGTTGTTCCTGTAACACTTCCTAAATTACTGTTTCCTTGGTAAATATCATACCCAACAACTCCCACATTATCTGTAGCAGTGTTCCAACTCAATGTTAGTGTGGTCTCTGCAACATTAGAAGCCGATAAACCTGTTGGTGCAGAAGGCGCTTGTGTATCTGAAACACTATTGGATGTAAATGATCCCGTAAATACTCCTCTTCCATAAGTAGAAGCAATGATAATATTATCATTATCGTTTCCATTTTTTGCCCAATAATCAAATGACGTAACACTAGCATCACTCATACCATTATAAGCCTGCTCCCAATTTGGGTTAGCATCACTAAAATTAGTAGTCACCCATACACCTAATTGCGTTGCAAGAATTACCTCATTTCTATCTAATGGATTTTGTAAAATATCTCTTACCGGGATATCTGGTAGATTTCCTTCTTTGTTTAACCAATTTGCTCCTCCGTCGTTAGAAAACCAAACACTTGTCACGCCATAGTTATGAATAGAAACCATAATATCGTTTGCAGTAGCACCCAATCTAACAGAAGAAACAGACCCTACAAATGGAGTGTTAATTTCTGTCCAGTTTGCTGAACCTACACCTACATTGGTTAGACGCAATAATCCTCCTCCAGCGGTACCTACATACCAAGTGTTATTAGCAAATGGTGATGCTATAAAAGCTGTAGGTTTAGAAGTTAATGCTGCATTAGTAATATTATTGTTTCTATTGTTTGCAACGTCTATCGTTTTGATAGAGAAATTACTTCCAGAAGATGCATTAGACAATAAGAAATTAGCATCACTATCATATCCCATTTGGTTCACAAAATCTCCTGTATTTCTTTCACTTAATAAAGTAGTTGCTCCACCTTGTCTTCTACCTCGACCATCCCAAGGAAGGTTAAATCTATAAATTACATTATTGGTAAAAGTAGCTGTCATATACTGACCATCTTTATCTACAAACGTATAAAAACCATCTCCATCAGATAACTCTTCTGATCCATTAATACCTGCAGATGCATTTCTAAAAGCTTGCGATCCATTATCTTGAGCTCCCGCAGTAAATATTCCAACCACATCATTTCTTCCATTTGGACCAATTCCAGCTTTCACATACTGCGTAACGTTATAATTACTATTTCTAGCTCCAAAAACATTTGAGTTGGATGCCCTTGAAAGATCTGAAGCATAATATACACCTCCATCGTTTCCAAAAATTGCTTGATTAGAGTTTCCTGGCCTAAATGTCATTGCATGTTGATCCGCATGTACAAACGAAACACTTAATCCTGCTAAACCTGAATTATTAGACCATTTAGAAATCTGAGCCCATGAATTACCGCTATTGGTAGATCTAAAAAGGTCGATACCTCCAACATAAACGATATCATCATTATTTGGGTCTGCTTCAATCATTAAATCGTAGAAAGACTGGCCTCTGGTAAAGTCGTTGGCTGGAATTCCTCCATCTGCATCATTAGGTAAGGCTGTTTCTGTTACCGATCCAAACTTATTTGTTGTTCTATAAATATGTACAGGACTAGAAACCCCTTGTGTAAGTGCGTATAATTTATTTGCGTCTGTAGCCGACGTTTCAATCTCTACACGATTCGAATCTGCCAAGGGCGAAGCTGCAGCTTCTGTCCAAGTACCTCCATTGGTAGTACTGAAGACTCTTCCACCTCCACCTCCACCAATTCCGGGTGTCGTGATAGTTCCCATCCATAATGTATTATCTGCTCCTACCTCAAAATCATTAGGAATCATATAATAGTTTGTTCCTTGAAAATCGAATGCTAAGTTGGAAGACTCTAATCTACTCCAAGTACTTCCTCCATCTACAGACCTGTATAATCCAGCAGTTTGTAAACCTAGCCAATTTGATGGACTAGAAGCATCACCATAAACGTGAGCACCTACACCAACAAATAATTCTGTTCTATTTTGTGCCGTATTATTCCAAGCTACTACATCATTTACATAAAATAATCCCGAAAGGAATAAGTTATTTGTATTAAAACTAAACGTTGCAGCTCCGGCAGCAGGGATGCTTAGCGCCTGCCAACTAGAACCTCCATCTGTAGATCTATAAACTCCATTACCAACTACATCACCAGCAGTGTACTGCTCTCCTGTACCTACGTACCAAATGTTAGAATTTCTTGGATCAACAGTAATAGAGGTCACAGAAAGGTTTCCAGGAACATTTTGTACTCTGCTCCACTGTGAAGTAGAAGAAGTAATATCATTATTTACCCAAAGACCACCGCTAACTCCTCCGGCATATACTCTTCTATTTGAAGAATCATTTGGATCAAACATAATAGCTCTGGTACGACCACCAATATCGTTTGGTCCTCTTTCAATCCAAGGATTGTTAGGATCATCTCCTGGAGCTCTTTTTGCGAATTTAGCTTTTAATTGTTCCTGAAGTTTAAAAATGTTTTCTGGGTGTGTATTCCCATCTGTAGGACTTACGGTTAGCTCCCACATTTGCGCAAAATATGCATTTGGAGGAAGCCCTTGTGCTTTTCTTTCTTTTTTTGACAATTTTAAATAATCCTTATAAGGACTATCTGCCATAAACTCTGCATGTTGTTTTCGCAGGTTTACAATTTCATCATTTTGTTGTTGTTGTTGTTGTGATTTTTCTTTCGTAGAAGGGTTTAAAAAATAAACCGAAAGAGCGACCAAGCCTAAGCCCAGCGCCATGGGGCGAAACGAATTTCTTTTCATATGTATAAGTTGAGTTTATGGGATAAATGTAAAATTTATGCGGTAATTAAGCAAATTTTAACACCCAAAAGCCCATTTCTTAACATACGAATTGCGAATTTAATAAAATTGCTGAAGTGAAATACGAATCTTTTAAAAAAAGAAAATCTGTTTGATAATCACAAAAAACAGATTTTCTTTTTGATGCTTATTGATTCCCTAAAATGATAGGCATACCATCTTTTCCAGAACCAACAACTACAACTTTTGCATTAGAAGATTTTGATAATTCTAAAGTAGCTTGAATTCCTTTTTCTCTTAAAATCTTATCAGTCAATGACTCATTAAGAATTCTATTCGCCGTAGCTTTACCTTCAGCATCAATTTTTTGTCGTTCTGCTTCTTTTCTAGCTTTCTCCAATCTGAATTCGTACTCCAAAGCCTCTTGCTCTTGTTTTAGTTTTCTTTCTATCGCTTCTTTAATAGTAATCGGAAGGGTAACATCTCTAACCAAAACCGCATTTAACTGTACATGTTGTGGCTCTACCTTTTTCTTTGTCTCTTCAAAAATCTCATTCTGAATAGCATCTCTTTTAGTGGAGTACAATTGCTCGGGTGTATAACGACCTACTACACTTCTGGCAACTGCCCTAATTTCGGGAACCAAAACAATATTCAGATAATCGAGTCCTTTTGTCTGGTGTAATAGACCCAACTCCTCTATTTTTGGTTGATATAACACCGAAACATCTAACGAAATTTCTAGTCCGTTTGAAGACAAAACCTGCATCTTCTTTTCAAACACTTCTTGTTGCTTAGTATTATATTTATATACCTTGTTCCACGGAGCTATAATATGAAAACCTTCTCCTAAAGGAGGTTTTTCGGTTACGACTCCTCCTCCGAAGGTCCTAAACAACACACCTGCTTCACCATAGTCAATATTTACTGACGATTTAGAGACAAATACAACTCCCAATATTATTAAAATAAGTACTGGTAAGCCTATTTTAGGTAATTTTTCCATAATAATTGTAAATTTTAATTTTAAATAAGTCCGTTATATTTTCGTGCAAACCATTCTATCCCTAATAATATGATTATAATCATTAGGAGATATTTCCAGTCTATTAAAGATACCACATTTTCTTTGCTCTTTTGTATGGGTTGATACCTAGAATCCTGGATTAAACCCTCAACTAATATCTGATTTTGATCTAAAGTGAATGTTTTACCTTTAGTATTAGTAGCTAATTGTTTTAGTTTTGTTACATCTGCATTTAAAAATTGTTGTTCTACATCGTATTCTAAAACCGTAAAACTACCTGAGCGTGATATGTTTTCTCCTACAACAGTAACTGTATAATCATAATTTCCAGCATTTAAATTACTTAAATCAACTTCATACGAATTATTTCTTAATAGCATTGGAATGGTCTGAGTTGCCTCCGTATCTTTATTTTTAACAGCAATTCTCAAATTCCCCCTTCTATCAAATTCATAATTTTTAGTAAAATACTCTGCTCGAATTTTAATATTGGCATTCCCATAATAAAAAGGATCAGAAATCGTGTTTAATCGACTTTTTCGTTTTGTTGATGTAAGATACTGAACTAGTTTTCCAAAAAACTCATCGAAATTTTCGAAATTTTGATTATCCAAATATGAGTGTGCTCTCCAACGCCAAAGCCCTTCTCCAAAGAGAACAGCCTCCCTAACCCCTCCCTGTTCCATAGAAACTAAAAGAGGTTCTTCTGTTTCAATATTATTCACAGAACGATACAACAATAGATCATAATTGGAGTTTACATTGACCTCACCAAAAACTCCTATTAAAGGAGGATAGCCTGCAAAACCAATATCATCAAACAAAAACGCCCCATAGTTACTATTGTATCTTGGAATATAGTATTCGGTTTGCCGGGTAATCTCCTGGGTATACTTATTTTGTACACGATTTAAAAACACCCAATCAGTTTTTGCTCCGGTTACGGTTAAATAGTTTTTTCTTTGTGATGATATTTTTTCGTAAGCCGCCCTAAACCTAGTATTTGGCTGGTATAAAATTATCATTTGATATTCATCCAAGTTATTTACTTCTTCTGGCCTAACTATGGTCACACTTCTCCTCTCGTTGCTTTCTATACTTTTTTTCATCGCTCCCAAATCAGGGTGCACTATGTCACTAATGATTAAAACATTTGTTTTTTGATCAATGACTTCGACCGCAAAGGACTTGCGGTTATTTATTTTATTTTTCTCATTAGACAACGGTAGTAATCTAGCCATATATTTAGCAATACCCGCAGTATTTGCCGGCAAGGTGAAATTAATAACTGTAGAATTTTTTTCTTTTGAAAAAGACACTTCTTGAGTATACACAGAAGCGTTTCCAGAAGTCACTTGAAAAGTAGTATTGACGTTTTCTAACCCTGAATATGTAAGTATTACTTCAACTGGGAATTTATTTTTTAAGTAAGCATATCGATTCACATTGAGTTGCTGGATTTTAGTGTCTATTACGTCAATAGTATCACCTGCAATAATCGGATAGACTGACTGCTTGTACTGCTCGCTGTTATACTGATAATCTCTACCGTAGGTTTGATTACCATCGGTAATTAAGATAGTAGGTGCCGTTGAATTTTTGTAAACCTGATTTAGATCCTCTAGGGTTTTAGAAATATTCGTTTGCTTTTGATCAAATGAGAGGCTAAGTGAATCTTTTAATTCATCTGAAAAGGAGTAATACTGGATATCAAAACGATCACTAAGATTTTCGTCTTCTTTTAAATTTTTGACAAACTCTTTTACCTCATTATCTTTTTCTAAATGTGCAATAGAATTAGAATTATCTGCTGCTATAACCAACTTTGGTTTTTGGGTATAAAATGTTTTTTTCTTGAAAGAAGGATTTATAAGTAATAGTAGTATAGAAAAAACGCTTAAGAAACGTAAAAAAGCAAAGAGCAGATTTCTCTTTCCTCTGCGCTTTGCTTTATATAAATATTGATATAACGATACAATCAATGCGACTATAAAAGCTGCTATAATCAATAAAATAGTTTCTATTTGCATCATATTACATTACAATCTACGACTTTGTTTCAAAACTACATGTTGTGTCGTAAACCTACATCCTCATTTTAATTATGTTAACATTCCACCATCAACATTCAACACTTGCCCAGTAACGTAGGCACTCAGATCGCTTGCAAGAAATAAACACATATTTGCAATATCCTCGGGAGTTCCTCCTCTTTTTAAAGGAATAGCATTTCTCCAGCCTTCTACTACTTTTTCGTCTAATTTTTCTGTCATTTCCGTTTCAATAAAACCAGGAGCCACCACATTACTTCTAATATTTCTTGATCCTAATTCTAACGCCACCGATTTTGAAAACCCAATGATTCCCGCCTTCGAGGCTGCATAATTTGCTTGTCCGGCATTACCTTTTACTCCAACAACAGAACTCATATTAATAATGCTCCCTTTACGTTGTTTAAGCATTGTGCGCTGTACTGCTTTGGTCATGTTAAAAACACTTTTTAGATTTACTTCAATTACCTTATCGAAGTCTTCTTCTCCCATGCGCATTAACAAATTATCTTTTGTGATTCCAGCATTATTGACCAGGATATCTATACTCCCAAAAGTTTCTAAAACATCTTTTACCAGTTCTTGTGCCTGATCAAAATCTGCTGCATTACTTTGGTATCCTTTTGCTTGAATACCTAAATCGTTTAATTCTTTTTCTAAAACTTTAGCTGCATCTACAGAAGAACTGTAAGTGAATGCCACATTTGCTCCATTTTGAGCAAAAACTTCGGCTATTCCTTTTCCGATACCACGGGTAGCCCCAGTAATGATGGCAGTTTTACCTTGTAAGAGATTCATTAGCTCTATTAATTTTGTTGTTTATATTTTGTAATATCAAATATAAGAATAACTACTAGGTAGCCAACAATAAACCCCGCGATTTCTCACAGGGTTTAATTACTAGCTACTAACAGTTTTTTTATAACTTAATATCTTCGTTTTTCTTTTCATAATTGAAAAGAAAATCAATATCCATTTCCTGCACTTCTCCTAATTTAGAGAGTGCTTTCATATCTACATCTTTTTTATTTCCAATCACCAAAACATTATATGTTTCTCCTTTAATATTCTCATTAAAGAATGTTTTAAGATCTGCCAGGGACATATCTTTAATCGCATTATACATTGCTTCACGATTATCGTTATCTATACCTCTCTTTTTTAGGCCCTCATATGTCCAAAATATATTAGATTTTGTAATACGTTGTGCGGCTATTTTCTTCAGTGTAGCCTCTTTTGCCTGATTAAATTGTTTTTCTGCTTCTGGCATATTTGTCATCAGATCCATCATAGCATCAACGGCTTCTGGCATTTTGTTAGCCTGTGTCCCTATATAGGCATAAACATAATTTGAATCTCCTTTTTCAGAAGCATTACTATAAGCAGAAAAAGCAGAGTACGCTAAAGATTTAGATTCTCTTATCTCCTGAAAAACAATAGAAGATAAGCCACTACCAAAATAGGTATTAAACAAACTGGAAGCAGCCATTTTGCCAGGATCAAACTCTGATCCCTTAGCCAAAAAGATCATTTCACTTTGTACCATATCATAATCTACAAAGTATACATTACCTCCCGTTTCCTTCTCTACATATTTCGTTTTCTCAGGATACTCTTTTAAATCTGAACCAACGATATGGTTTTTGTCAAGGGCAGTAATGGCATTATTGACATCTTTACCATAATAGAAAATTCTTTGTTTATAATCGTACAAACCTTTGATTTTGTCTACCAAATCCTGAGGGTTCATAGCTTTTAGTTCTGCAATTGTGAAAATATTTCTCAATCTTGAATTATCCCCATATTTACCATAATTAAACAGTCCGTTCCACAGAATATTTCCTTTCTGTGTTTTACCATCTTGTCGACCTTTTGCAATCTTATCTATAAATTTATTATATGCCTCCTGATCGGGTACTGCATTTTTCCATAGATCTTCAAACAAAGCTAATCCTGCATCTAAATTTTCTTTTAATCCTGAAATACTAACATAAGTTCTATCTGCTCCTGTATTTACAGAATAACTAATCCCCAATTTATAAAACTCTTTTTTAAGATCTTCTGGTGAGTATTTATCGGTACCTAAGTAATCAAAATATCCTGCTGCGATAGGAATTTGTTTGTCATGATCTTGTCCCATGTCAAAAATAATACTCAGGTCAAATAGATCATTATTTTCATTTTCGATATATGAAACCGATAAGCCACTATTAGTTTTTGCTGATTTTATTGCGGTTTTGAAGTCAATAAACTTTGGTTGTAAGCTTGGTGTCTCAAGTTTTTTAAATTCCTGAATAAATGTTGATTCTTTGTCTCTGTTTAGTTCTACAGGAGTAATACCAGGGTTTTCTACTTTTACTATATTTTTATCTTCCCCTTTTATTTTGTGTACTTCGACGTAGTTATTACCATAATGCTTCTTTGCAAAATCGATTACGTCTTGCTTGGTAATTTTCTTCATATCATCAAGCATTGCTAACCTATCTTTCCAATCTGCAAAATGCACAAAAGCTCCTAAATATGCATATGCAGTAGAACTAGCGTTTTCAAATTGAGTAATTCTAGAGAGCTTTAAATCGTTAACAACCGCATCGATCAGCCAATCATCAAATTCACCCTTCTTAATTTTTTCAATTTCACTAAGCAGCAGTTTTTTAACATCATCAAGTGTTTGGTCTGCTTTTGGCATACCAAATAAGATATGCATCCCATAATCATTATTAAAAGTAGTAAATGAAGATGCGTTTTGTACCAATTGCTTTTGGTTAAGATTCAAATCAATCAACCCTGCTTGTGAATTAGCAAGCATATAATCGATAAGTGTTATCATAGTTTCCTCTTCGGTACCATATCCTCCAGTTCTAAAACCAACATAGATAGATTCTGCTGTAGGTCCAAACACTTCTTTTTTAATTGGTGTGGTAATTGCAGTTTCTTCGGGAAATTTAGGATGCGATACTTCTTTTGATTCATACTTTCCAAAAGCATCATCAACTTTTTTGATAGTGTTATCAAAATCAATATCACCAACTAATATTACTGCCATATTATTAGGTACATAATATTTATCAAAATACGCATGAATAGCTTCCATTGATGGATTTTTTAAATGTTCAGACTTACCAATTGTCGTCTGAGTACCATATGGATGAGTTGGGAATAACCCTTCTAATAGCGCATAATATTGTTTACGACCATCACTATCTTGCCCCCTATTAAACTCTTCATAAACTGCCTCTAACTCTGTATGAAATAACCTAAGTACTAATTGGCTAAATCTTTCACTTTCTACTTTTAACCACTTGTCTAATTCATTAGACGGGATTTTATTAACATATACAGTCTGCTCATTTGAAGTAAAAGCGTTTGTTCCTTCTGCTCCCAAAGAATTTACCATCTTATCGTATTCATTGGCAATAGAAAGCTTCGAAGCTTCTTGAGAAACTTCGTCTATTTTTTTGTAGATTTCTTTTTTCTTCTCTTCATCCGTTGCAGCCTTATGCTCTTCATATAGATCCGATATTTGCTTAATGATTTCCTTTTCTTTTTCAAAATCTAATGTACCAATCTCATCTGTTCCTTTAAAGACCATATGTTCCAAATAGTGTGCAAGACCAGTATTATCTGCAGGGTCATATGTAGAACCGGCTCTAACAGCGATAAGCGTTTGTATTTTAGGTTCTTCCTCGTTCTTACCTAAATATACCTTAAGACCATTATCAAGTGTATATAACCTAAGTCCTGTAGGATCATTGGTGATCGTTTCATAATTAAAACCTGCTGCATCTGTATGCTTTTCAATTTTAATTTCATTGGATGATTTGGTTTCTGATGATGAATTTTTACAATTGCTGAGTGTAGTTATCAATAGCAATAATAAAATCGATTTGATAATCTTCATAGATTGATTTTTAGTTTAAATTTCTATAACAGACGTAAAATACATAAATCTGTTGCAATACCTTGACTTATTCAAATTAAAAAACCTCTTGATCATTGATCAAGAGGTTTTTTAAGATAATTTTATATTTTTTAGCCTAAAACTTCGGCTACTTTTTTCCCGATTTCTGCAGGAGAATCAACAACGTGAATTCCACATTCTCTCATAATCGCTTTTTTTGCAGCTGCTGTATCTTCGCTTCCACCTACGATTGCACCAGCATGTCCCATAGTTCTTCCGGCAGGAGCAGTTTCACCTGCAATAAAACCAACGATTGGCTTATTAGTTCCACTCTCTTTAATCCATTTTGCAGCATCAGCTTCCAACTGTCCTCCGATTTCACCAATCATTACTACACATTCAGTTGCTGGATCATTTACTAATAACTCAACAGCTTCTTTAGTAGTTGTACCAATAATAGGATCTCCTCCAATACCAATAGCTGTCGTGATTCCTAACCCTTGTTTCACCACCTGATCTGCAGCTTCATAAGTAAGCGTTCCAGACTTAGAAACAATACCTACATTTCCTTGCTTAAATACAAAACCAGGCATAATCCCAACTTTAGCTTCTCCCGGTGTGATCACCCCAGGACAATTAGGACCTATGAGCCTACATTCTTTATCTTTGATATAGTTAAATGCAGTAATCATATCTGCAACAGGAATACCTTCAGTAATAGTAATAATCACTTTTATTCCAGCATCTGCAGCCTCCATAATAGCATCTGCAGCAAATGCTGGCGGCACAAAAATAATCGTAGTATCTGCACCAACTTCTTTTACTGCATCTTCTACAGTATTAAATACTGGTTTGTCAAGATGTACTTGACCTCCTTTACCTGGAGTTACACCTCCTACTATATTTGTTCCGTATTCAATCATTTGACCAGCGTGAAAAGTTCCTTCACTACCTGTAAACCCTTGAACTATAATTTTTGAATCTTTATTTACTAAAACACTCATTGCGCTATTTTTTTATTTCTTTTTTGCAGTTCCAAAAGTAAGCTTTTGATCACTACTGTTAAAATGAAAATTCAATTATTTTGAAAGAAAAGATTTCATACTCTCTGGAGTAGTATCTCCTTGTTGACTTATTTGATATCCTTTGTATAATTTACTGTCTTTGATTTCCCAGATTGTAATAAAATGAGCAATTGCCTCTTCTTTCTCTGGAGCTTCAATAGTTTTTGCAAAATAGGTGTATCGAATAGTTACCTGATTTTCCTCTGCAATTAAATGACTAATCTCACATCTAAATGTCTCAAACGATAGAGCCATCTCATTAAACATTGTTTTGATATCATCAAAGCCTTTCTTGCTAAAACCAAAACTACTGTTCCAATAAAGTTCTATTTCGGGATGCAGATATTTAGAAAAAGCATCTGCGTCATGTATAAGATCTGTTTCATAAAATGATCTTACAATATCCTTCGGCGTTGTATTCATTTATTCTTCAATTTTTCAATTAATTCCGGCACTTGTCTTATGGCTGCAATTTCTTTGTATTTTTTTCTAAAATCATCTGCAGGCGTACCGAAATAGCTTTTATTCCCCTCTAATGATTTACTTACTCCAGATTGCGCAGAAATAACTGCTTTGGTTCCAATAGTAATTGCACTGGTAATTCCTACTTGACCCCAAATGGTAACTTCATCTTCGACGACTACACACCCGGCAATCCCTACTTGTGAAGCAATAAGACATTTTTTTCCGACTACCGTATCATGCCCAATGTGAACTTGATTGTCTAATTTTGCTCCTTCCTTTATCGTAGTATCACCTGTTACCCCTCTATCAATTGTACACAAAGCTCCCAAATCAACATTATCTTCGATAACCACTCTACCCCCAGAAATTAATTTATCAAAACCTTCTGGTCTATTTTTATAATAAAAAGCGTCTGCTCCCAAAACTGACCCAGAATGTATCGTAACATTATTTCCTATTACTGCATCATCATAAATACATACATTGGCATGAATTACACAATGGTCACCAATTATAACATTATTACCAATAAATGCTCCTGGTTGTATAATCGTTTCTTTACCGATTTTGGCTGATGGTGAGATAATAGCCTCTGCCTTTTGAAAAGGCTTAAAATATCTGGTAAGCTTATTAAAATCTCTAAATGGATCATCTGATATCAATAATGCTTTGCCTTCTGGGCATTCAACCTTCTTATTGATCAGCACTACTGTAGCTGCACTTTCTAAAGCTTTATCGTAATACTTTGGATGATCTACAAAAACAATATCTCCTGGAGTAACACCATGAATTTCGTTCATCCCAAGAACAGGAAAGTCTGGGTTTCCTACAAATTCAGAAGATATGATGGTAGCAATTTGTTCTAATGTGTGTGCTTGAGGAAATTTCATTAGGAATGATAAGAATGTTTATTCTTTGATTCTTTCTTTATATGTACCTTTTTCTGTTTCAATCTTGATTTTATCACCTTCATTAATAAAAAGTGGCACCATAACCTCTGCTCCTGTTTCGACAGTTGCTGGTTTTGTAGCATTGGTTGCTGTATTCCCTTTTACACCAGGTTCAGTAGCTGTAACTTCAAGAATAACACTAGCAGGCATTTCAACAGATAGCGGCATCTGATCTTCAGAATTAATGATAACCGTTACTACTTCTCCCTCTTTTAATAAACCTGGAGCGTCTAATGAAGACTTTTCAAGCGTAATCTGATTATAATCTTCGGTATTCATAAAATGATATGTATCTCCCTCTGCATATAAATATTGAAATTTATGAGTCTCAACACGCACATCTTCGATTTTATGCCCAGCAGAAAATGTATTATCGATTACTTTCCCTGTTGTAACACTTTTAAGTTTTGTTCTTACAAATGCAGGGCCTTTACCAGGTTTTACATGTAAAAACTCTATGATTTTATAAATATCGTGATTGTATTTAATACACAAACCATTTCTTATATCGCTAGTAGTTGCCATTGTCTATTCTTTAATTATTTCTTAGTCTTTTTAATTTGAAAAGTACCCTTTCATGATACCTCGTTGAGAATTCTTTATAAATTCAAGAACTTCATCACGCTCAGGAGTAGCTTCCATTTCTGCTTCGATGATCGCTACTGCTTGAGAGTTATTATAGTTTTGTTGATACAAAATTCTATAGATATTCTGTATTTCTCTAATTTTTTCGGTAGAGAATCCTCTCCTTCTCAACCCAATCGAGTTTATCCCCACATATGACAAAGGTTCTCTTGCTGCTTTTACAAAAGGAGGGACATCTTTTCTTACTAGAGAACCTCCGGTAACAAACGCATGATTTCCTATACTACAAAACTGTTGAACCGCAGCCATACCAGCTAAAACTACATGGTCGCCAACATTAATATGACCTGCCAAAGTACTATTGTTTGAAAAAATACAATTATCGCCTACTATACAATCATGCGCAATATGACAATATGCCATTATCCAACAGTTATTACCAATTTTGGTTTTCATTCTATCTGTAGTACCTCTATTGATAGTCACACATTCTCGTATGGTAGTATTATCTCCAATTTCAGTTATTGTGTCTTCATCATTAAACTTCTTGTCCTGAGGAATTGCCGAAATCACCGCTCCAGGAAAAATACTGCAATTTTTTCCTATTCTCGCACCTTCCATTATCGTAACATTCGAACCTATCCAGGTTCCCTCACCAATTACAACATTATTGTGTATTGTAGTAAAGGGCTCAATTACAACATTTTTTGCAATTTTAGCACCGGGATGAACATAGGCTAAAGGTTGATTCATCTGTTTCTTTTATTTGTGTTGACATTTAATTCGTGCTTTACACACCTAATCAAATATTCAAAGAATTTTAATTTATTTTGATTTTACAATTTGAGCCATCAACTCTGCTTCGGTTACCAACTTGCCATTGGCATAGGCAAAAGCCTGCATATGACAGATTCCTCTTCGAATTGGAGTAATGAGCTCGAGTTTAAATATTAATGTATCACCAGGTAATACTTGTTGTTTAAACTTTACCTTATCTATTTTCATAAAATAAGTAAGATAATTTTCTGGATCAGGAACCGTACTTAAAGCTAAAATACCTCCAGTTTGAGCCATGGCTTCAACCTGAAGTACTCCAGGCATTACCGGAGCTCCTGGAAAATGACCTACAAAAAAAGGTTCATTCATCGTAACATTTTTTAAGCCTACCACATGCTTATCAGACATCTCTAAAATCCTATCTATCAACAAGAAAGGTGGTCTATGCGGAAGCATATCCATAATCTTATTAATATCCATAAAAGGCTCTTTAGACAAATCAAAATGAGGAACCTTATTTCGTTTCTCTATTTTAATAATTTTAGAGAGTTTCTTTGCAAATTGAGTATTTACAAAGTGTCCAGGCTTATTTGCAATAACCTTCCCTCTTATTCTGGTACCAATAAGTGCTAAATCTCCAACAACATCTAATAATTTATGTCTTGCCGCCTCATTAGGGTAATGCAGTGTAAGGTTATCTAAAATTCCATTAGGTTTAATTGCAATCGAATCCTTACCAAAAGCTACTTTTAACTTCTCCATAGTATCAGGACTCAATTCCTTATCGACATAAACAATAGCATTATTAAGGTCTCCCCCTTTTATTAAACCATGCTCTAATAGCATTTCTAATTCATGAAGAAAACTGAACGTTCTAGCATCTGCTATTTCCTGCTTGAAGTCTGATAAATGCTTCAAGGAAGCATTTTGAGTACCTAGTACCTTGGTGCCAAAATCTACCATTGTGGTGATTTGATATTCTTCTGAAGGCATCACTATAATCTCACTTCCAGAATCTTCATCGGTATACGAAATAACATCTTTTACAATGTATTCTTCTCTATCTTTTTCTTGCTCAACTATACCGGCCTCTTCTAAAGCTTCTATAAAAAACTTACTAGAACCATCCATAATTGGAGGTTCTGAAGCATCTAGCTCTATGAGAAGGTTATCAATTTCAAGTCCAACACATGCAGCTAAAACATGTTCTGAAGTTTGAATACTAACCCCATTTTTCTCAAGGTTCGTACCCCTTTGTGTATTCACCACATAATTAGCATCTGCTTCGATAATTGGATTCCCTTCCAGGTCAATTCTACAAAAAGCATAACCATGATCTTCTGGCGCCGGTTTAAAAGTTAAAGTAACATTTTTTCCAGTATGTAAACCTACTCCTGTAAGCTTTACTTCTTCCTTAATGGTTCTTTGTTTACTAGCAACAATATCACTCATTATTATCTATCTTTTTCTCTAGTTTGTAAACTCTATCAACAATCTTGGGTAGATTTTTAAAATGCACGTACGACTTATTATAGTCTGAATATCCGAGAGCTGGAGATCCTTGAATAGCTTCTCCGTCTTTTATATTTCTTCCAATTCCAGACTGGGCTTGTATTCTAACTTTATTACCTATGGTAAGATGGCCTGCAATCCCAACTTGCCCGCCTATTAAACAATGCTTCCCGATTTTGGTCGACCCTGCAATACCAGTTTGCGCAGCGATAGCAGTATGTTCGCCAATTTCTACATTATGTGCAATCTGAATTTGGTTATCTAACTTAACACCATTGCGTATTATAGTAGATCCTAAAGTTGCTCGGTCAATAGTAGTGCCCGCTCCAACATCAACATTATCTCCTATTACTACATTACCGGTTTGAGGCACTTTACTGTATTCTCCCTTTTCGTTCGGAGTAAAACCAAAACCGTCTGCTCCAACTATAGCTCCACTGTGAATTACGCAATCGTTACCTATAATGGTTTCCGAATATATTTTTGCACCTGCAAAAACTACTACATTATCTCCAATGGTAACATTATCACCTATATAAACGTTGGGAAAAATTTTTGCATTTCCTCCTATAACCACATTCTCGCCCATATACGAAAATGCTCCAAAGTATATATTTTCTCCGTAAGTGGCAGTTGTTGATATAAAACTAGGTTGTTCAACCCCTGTTTTATTCATTTTTACCATGTTATAATATTCCAACAATTGTGAAAAAGCTTTATACGCATCATCAACTCTAATCAAAGTTGTTTTAATTTCAGATTCTGCTTCAAAACTTTTATCTACAATGGTAATAGATGCATCAGTAGAATAGATATATTGGGTATATTTAGGATTAGACAAAAAAGTCAAAGACCCTTCAGTTCCCTCCTCTATTTTAGCTAGTTTGGATACCTCAACAGATTCGTCTCCTTCGATTTCTCCGTTAAGTATACCCGCAATTTGTGTGGCTGTAAAAATCATTCTAGCAAAAGTATAAAAAATGTGTTAATGTTTGTACTTTGGGGAGCACATAAAATATTTAGTTACGGGTTTTGACAAAGCTTCTAGATTGTATTCGTCTGTAGCTTTCACAATATCAACGATTTTCTTTGATTTAAACAAGATATTAATATTCTGTTTGTTTTGATGATATGCCTGATTAGAAATGGTTCCCTCAAAAATGAAATAACGTGCTTCATCTTCAGAAATTTTATATTTCGATGTAAACTTTTCAATCTGTTTTTCTTTTTTTGAGCTATCGAAGGGCTTTTTCTTAATCTTAATTTTAAGCAAATCTCGATTTATAAGCATAGTAGACAACTTGCTTAACACAAAATCATCACAGTTCATCCATTCTTTCATAGCAGATACAATATCATAATCGTCTAATCGAGAAAAAGTTTCTAATACTTCTGTGGTAAAGTCACCTTCCGAAATTTTATGCTTTAGAAAAAATGACAGAGCAGCACTTGCCGGTAAATCCTTACCATTGTCTACCAACTCTTTTGCTCTTTTCAATACACGAATCAACAAACTTTCGGCGACCAAGCTGGTTTTATGAAGATACACCTGCCAATACATCAACCTCCTGGCAAGCAAAAACTTTTCTACAGAATAAATCCCTTTTTCCTCGATTACAAGTTCATCATTTACAACCGTAAGCATTGTTATTAATCGTTCACTATTAATGTTACCTTCTGCTACTCCGGTATAAAAACTATCTCTCTTTAAATAGTCCAGCCTATCCATATCTAACTGGCTAGATATTAACTGATGTAAAAAATTTCGGTGATACTCTCCTTTGAAAATTTGAATAGCAAGCGTTAAACTCCCGTTAAATTCTTGATTAATTTCCTCCATAAACATCAATGAAATAGACTCATGATTTATTTCATTAACAATACTGTGTTCCATGGCATGTGAGAATGGACCATGCCCAATATCATGTAACAAAATAGCTGCATACAATGCTTTTTCTTCGTTATCAGAAATAGTAACTCCTTTAAAACGAAGAACTCTCACTGCTTTTTGCATAAGATGCATACAACCCAAGGCATGATGAAAACGAGTATGATGAGCACCTGGATAAACTAAATAAGAAAGCCCCATCTGAGAAATTCTACGTAATCGCTGAAAATATTTATGCTCTATAAGATCAAAAATTAGTTCATTAGGAATGGTAATAAAACCGTAAATTGGATCGTTTAATATCTTGAGCTTATTTCTTGTTTTCAAGTTTACTTTAATTTTACTGAGGCAAATATACATATATGGTATTCATATACTGCATATCATGAAAATTTTAAGCAATACTTAAGTTTAAATAAAGAGTAAATACGCTATATTAACAATCTTAAAAATTATAAAATCAAAATTAATGAGTAAAATAAAGATCTTGTGGGTGGATGATGAAATTGATTTACTTAAACCGCATATATTATTCCTGGAACAAAAAAACTACGAAGTAACCAAATGTCAAAGTGGAACGGAAGCTTTGGATATTCTTGATGATGATAATTTTGACATCGTTTTTCTTGATGAAAACATGCCTGGATTGTCGGGAATAGAAACGTTATCTGAAATTAAAGAAAAGAAAGACAGTCTTCCTGTAGTAATGATCACAAAAAGTGAAGAAGAATATATTATGGAAGAAGCTATTGGGAGTAAGATAGCTGACTATCTCATTAAACCTGTTAACCCAAACCAAATTCTGCTTAGTCTTAAAAAGAATTTGGATAATTCAAGACTAGTATCAGAAAAAACTACTGCCAACTACCAACAGGAATTTAGAAAAATTGCGATGGATATGGCTATGGTCAATTCTTTCGAAGAATGGGCTGAACTATATCAGAGATTAATCTATTGGGAAATACAACTTGAAGACATCGAAGATACCGGAATGTTTGAGATTTTAGAATCTCAAAAGGTAGAAGCGAATTCTCAGTTCTTTAAATTTATTGATAAAAATTACCGAGACTGGTTCGATGGTTCTCAAGATGCACCTATTATGTCTCATACTTTATTTAAAGAAAAAGTAGTTCCTGAATTAAGCAAAGATCAACCAACACTACTGGTAGTAATTGATAACTTAAGATACGATCAATGGAAAGCTTTTGAACCAATAGTTAACAATTATTACAAGAAAAATCAGGAAGTCTCTTATTTCAGTATTTTACCAACAGCTACGCAGTACGCCAGAAATGCTATTTTCTCAGGACTTATGCCGTCAGAAATGAAAAAGATGCATCCCGATCTTTGGCTTGATGACACAGATGAAGGAGGTAAAAACATGAATGAAAATGAATTCCTAACTGCACAATTACAGCGATTAGGGCTAGATATCAAACATGAGTATTACAAAATTACCAATGAAAGATCAGGTAAAACCCTTGCCGCTAATTTTAAGGGATTAAAAGATAATGATCTCACCGTTGTTGTATACAACTTTGTAGATATGCTTTCTCATAGTAAGACAGAAATGGAAGTAATAAAAGAGTTGGCTTCAAATGATAAATCTTACCGATCATTAACGCAAAGCTGGTTCAAAAATTCTCCTTTGCTCGAAATGATACAACAGGCACAGCAATTAGGTTTTAAACTACTTATTACTACTGATCATGGTACTATTAACGTAAAAAACCCTTCAAAAGTAATAGGAGATAAAAACACAAGCCTTAATTTAAGGTACAAAACTGGGAAGAGTCTTACCTATGAAGAAAAAGAAGTATTAGAGGCTACTAATCCAAAAGAAATACATCTTCCTTCAATAAATATGAGTAGTTCTTTTATTTTTGCCAAAGGAGATTATTTCTTCGCTTATCCAAATAACTACAATCATTATGTAAGTTATTATCGAAATACATACCAACATGGTGGTGTTTCACTAGAAGAGATGATTATTCCTTTTGTAATACTTAATCCGAGGTAAGAATAGCATACATATCACCAAACATGACAGTGGAATACAAACTTGATGACCTTCCCGAAGTAGCGAAGAAGATCATTGAAAACGTTAATGGTAAAATTTTATTGTTCGATGGCCCAATGGGCGTGGGTAAAACCACTCTAATCAAAGAAATTTGTAAACAATTGGGTGTAAACGATATCATATCTAGTCCTACTTTTTCGCTAGTAAATGAATACGAAGGAGATAACACTCTTATTTACCATTTCGATTTCTATAGAATTGAAGACGAAGAAGAGGCCTATCACATTGGTTTTGAAGAATATCTTGATTCGGGACACTGGGTTTTTATTGAGTGGCCCGATAAGGTTTCCTCATTGTTACCAGAACATGTAACACTCCTTAAAATTAATCATGCAAACGGAGATCAAAGAGTGATTTCTATCGAAAAAAGTAGCTAAGATCTACCAACAATACATAATTCTATTTGTTTTCTTGGCTTTTTTATTCGTAATTTGAGTTAAAGAATTTCGCACAAATGAGTAAACCACAATCTCCTTTTACCAAAGAGCAGTTGCTACCACAGGAGGAAATGATAGAAGTAGCCCGCCAAAAAGGAAAACTCTTTATAGGAATCCCAAAAGAGACCAGTTATCAAGAAAAACGAGTATGTCTTACTCCTGATGCCGTTGCTGCCTTAACATCTCATGGGCATAGGGTTTTGTTGGAAACCAATGCCGGAATTGGAGCAAGTTTTACAGATAGAGACTATAGTGAAGCAGGTGCCGAAATTACCAATGACAAAGCAAAAGTTTTTGGATGTCCTATAATTCTTAAGGTAGAACCGCCTTCTATTGAAGAATTAGAGCATATCAATCCGCAGACCGTTTTAATTTCTGCACTACAATTAAAAACACAGTCTAAAGAATACTTTCAGAGCTTAGCAAAAAAAAGAATTACAGCATTAGGTTTTGAATTTATTCGCGATGCAGACGGCGCCTACCCTGCAGTAAGAGCATTAAGTGAAATTGCGGGCACCGCAGCGGTACTTATTGCATCTGAGCTTATGAACAGTGTTACCAATTCAGGATCTGGACTCATGATGGGAAACATTAGTGGCGTTCCTCCCGTAGAAGTAGTTATAGTAGGTGCTGGTACGGTTGGAGAGTTTGCTGCACGATCGGCAATAGGATTAGGAGCCAATGTAAAAGTATTTGATAATTCTATCACCAAACTACGTTGCATACAAACCAATATCGGTCGTCCTCTTTTTACCTCAACCATACAACCAAAAAATCTGCTAAAAGCACTAAGAAGATGCGATGTAGTAATTGGAGCGGTAAGAGGGAAAAACAGAGCGCCAGTAATAGTGACCGAAACTATGGTCGAGCGTATGAAAACCGGAGCTGTGATTATCGATGTTAGTATCGATATGGGCGGATGTTTTGAAACCAGTGAAGTTACTTCTCACGACCATCCAACTTTTGAAAAGCATGGTGTCGTTCATTATTGCGTACCCAATATACCTTCAAGATATGCCAGAACATCATCGCTTTCTATAAGTAACATCTTCACTCCTTATCTATTACAAATTGGAGATGAAGGAGGGATTGAAAATGCAGTACGGTTTGATCGAGGTCTAAAAAGTGGACTTTATTTTTATCATGGGATTTTAACCAGCAAGCCAATTGCCGATTGGTTTGACCTTTCCTACCGAGATATAAATTTACTTATCATCTAGTACCAAAGAATTGCTTTTTAAGTAGTAAATTTTACTTACTTTTGAACCTTTTCAATTTAATTTGTTTATGAAACTAGCGCAACGTTTGTTTTATTACCTTGGAGGGTTTGCGATCGGACTTATATTATTGTTTTTTTTTCTAGGGGGAAAGAAAACCTCTTGTGATTATAGCCCTAATTCAAGGGTTCTTAAGAACATAAGAATAAAGGAAAGAGCTTTTTCTGAAGATGTATTACAAACTATGCAAAACTTTAGTATCGATACGGCAGATATTTCCTCAATTTTAAAGCAAGGAGAAGTAAATTTCTCTAAAAGCAACACAAAACTTGACTCCTGTAAAATATATCATGTAGAAGGCATCGTTAACGATCGCACTATTATGTTACAGATTGAAAACTGCGATTCTATTGCCAAAGTATATGGTATAGAAAGTAACCAATAATTACTTTAACTTTCTTGCCATCACCCAAAAATCAAACTTTTGACTTCCTATAGTAAAAGGATGCTCTCCTATTATTGTATAGTTATATCTTTCATAAAAAGTTATCGCCTTTTTATTCTCCTTTAGTACAGATAGCCAAATATATTCACTTTCATTTTCAGATCCTTCAGCAAACACAGCATCATGCAACTTACTACCAATACCTTTTGACACATAGTTTTTTAGAAAGTAAATCCTCTGTAATTTACAAACCTTATCACTATCAATAAACTCTGAAGCGCTCTGTAATTGCAATTTTGCATATCCAATAGCAAACTCACCTTCAAGAACCAACCAATATTTATTATGAGCTTTATTCAAGCTATGCACTATCTTTTCTTCAGAAAATGTTTCATCTAAATATGTGACCAAGTCTCCCCGATTTTTGAATAAATGTCCAAAAGACTGATCAAAGGTTTTCTTTCCCAGACTTGAGATATGTTTCGCATCTTGTATGGTTGCTTTTCTAATAGTAATCATGTACTTACGGTGTTCGATTATACTCCATGTATTTGGCTGTTTTTTGAGCTATTTTATTGCCATGTAGCTTTTCTACGATATGAAAAGACAAATCTATTCCAGCCGAAATCCCTCCAGAGGTATACATTTTGTCAGTCCCAAAAAACCTTTCTTGTTTTTTCGGAATTCCAGTAGGAACCATTTTGATCATATCTTCATATACTTCATGATGTGTACAATAAGGTTTATTATCCAATAGCCCAAGTGTACCCAACAGCATAGCTCCCGAACAAATACTAATGGTGTACTCTGTTTGTTGATGAGCATTCTGAATCCAACTCAAAGTATTTTTATTATGAACCTGTTTACGGGCCCCAAAACCTCCAGATATTATTAAAATATCAATATGCGGGCAATCTTTGTAACTATAGGTGGGATTTACAGATAACCCATTTACCGCCGAAATTGGATCAAGTTTTTCTGAAACGGTAAAAACATTGAATAATTCAAAATTATTTAGTTCAGATGTTACAGCAAACACTTCAAAGGGTCCAGCAAAATCCAAAACTTCTGCATTGTCAAAAATTAAGATACCTACATTTCTTTTCATATTCATTAATTTTCAGTTTTATTTTTAAGCATGTCTAATATTTTCCAACATTTAATACTATTTATTCTGTTCAACATAACTCAAAACAGCCTCTGGAACTCTAACACCTTCCTGCAAACCTCTATCCGATTCGGGTTTTGATGCCACTTGCCGAACAGGAACTACTCCCGCCCATATTGGTCGATTAAGATCTTCTGGTTCATCATTTACTCCTTCTGCTCGTACTTTTGCAGAGGCACTATCCATAGAAATTTCCAATACCAGCGTTGCATTAAACTCCTTGTTATTTGGCTGTCTTACATTATCCCAATGCCCTTCTACCATATGATTTAGAATACACGCCAAAGCATTCATTTTAAGTTCTGGATCATCTACTTTTGTAACCTTTCCAAACACATTTACCGAGCGATAATTTGCTGAGTGATGAAAAGCAGATCTTGCCAATACCAACCCATCTAAGTGTGTTACCGAAACGCAAGCCTCCCCAGCTTCTAATAAACTAAGCATCATTCTATTTTTGAGGGATCCGTGAATATAAATCTTATCGTTATCTCTACCATAAGCTGTAGGAATTACAATGGATTTATTGTCCCATATATAACCAACATGACACAAGAACGCATCATCTAGTATACTATTAATAGTATCTATATCATAGATTGCTCTTTTAGGACCTCTAACAACTTTATTTAATTTTGTAATTGAATATTCTGCCATTACAACACTTTTTAAAAATTAATAACTACAATCTCTTTCTTTTAGATTTCAAAAGTAATAGCTTTATGGACTATAAAAGCAACCCAGTTTAAACATATTTAATAGTCCAGTTATGTTTCCTTTCAAAAGCAGTATTATTTTAGACAGAACATCTGGTAGAAATCTTTATTTACAACTATGTGATCAGATTATAAAATTAATCAAGGACGGCAAGCTTCAACCCTCTACTCGACTTCCAGGATCAAGAAAACTATCTGAAGATCTTTCTGTACATAGAAAAACGGTTATTGCTGCTTATGATGAATTGTTGGCACAAGGATGGATTGAAACACAACAAGCAAGAGGTACTTTTATTAGCCAAAAACTACCAATCATCACTCCCATTAAGCAAAAAAATCTTGACATCCAGTCCTCAGCAACGACCAATAGTGGATTTACATTTACAAAAAGACCGGATCTTGTCTATAGTACAATAACTCCAAAGAACACGCCTATCTTAAAAGTAGATGACGGCTCTCCCGATCATCGTTTGGCTCCTGTTGATGAAATTTCGAAAACTTACCGAAGTATAGCCAATAAAAGTTACCATAATGACCTGTTTGCTTACGGCTCTACCTATGGAAATCTTGATTTAAGAGAATTTCTAGTTACATTTCTAAACCAGACTCGAGGTTTACAAATTACTAAAGATAATATTTTAATCACCAGAGGAAGTCAAATGGGAATTTATCTATCTGGGCAAATATTGTTTAAAGAAAAAGGTAAAATTCTTGTTGGAGAAACCAATTACTTAACTGCAAACTACACTTTTGCTGAAGCAGGTGGAGAGATAATCACAATTCCAGTAGACAATGAAGGTATTAACGTCTCCAAAATCGAAGCTCTTTGTCAAAAAAATAAGATTAAAGCCCTATATGTAACTTCTCACCACCACCACCCGACTACCGTGACGCTGTCTGCAGAACGAAGAATGCATTTGCTACAGCTTGCTCAACAATACAATTTTGCAATTATAGAAGATGATTATGATTATGATTTTCATTACAGCCATGCCCCAATCTTACCACTAGCCAGTAATGACACTCATGGAAACGTAATTTACATTGGAGGTTTCTCAAAAATTATTGCCCCAGCAATTAGAGTTGGGTACATTATTGCGTCCAAAGATTTTATAGATGAGGCTGCCAATCTAAGGAGAATAATTGATCGTCAAGGAGACCCTGTACTTGAACTAGCCATGGCTAGAATGATTAAAAACGGAGATATTCAAAGACATTCAAATAAAGTGCTTAAGATTTATAGATCAAGAAGAGATTTGTTTTGTTCATTATTAAAAAATAAGCTTGGGAGCTATTTCGATTTTGAAATTCCAAATGGTGGAATGGCGGTTTGGGTAATGCTAAAACGAAAATATAGCTGGGATGATATTATAAAAGAATCATCTTTACTAGGCATTGAGCTAAATCCTGAATGGAAGCGATATGATCCTCATAATTTGAAACATAATGGGATTAGGATGGGGTTTGCTTCTTTAAATGAGCCAGAAATTTATGAATTTATTGCACGCCTAGAAAAAGTCATGAACGTATTATACGAAACCTAACTAAGACATGCCATTTAATCTTTTTGCAAAAACCGTAGCAAAGGTTTCAAACTTTCGTCTGGGTTTTCTTCCATAGGAACATGCCCTACGTTGTTAATAATAAATAATTCTGCATTAGGCATGTCGTTTACAAAACTATAGGCATGAGTTTTTGGAATCCAATAATCTTCATTACCCCATAACACAAGTGTTTTCGTTTGTATATTTTTTAGCTTATCTGTATTATTTATAAAAGATGTTTTTGCTCTATCGATAAATGCTTGTCTATTATCTTCTCTTAGCGTTAATTCATAGTACCTTTCTATTAAGATTGAAGTGACCTTACTATCATCAAAATAAACCTGCTCTAGGTTCTTTCTTACTATCGTTTTAGGTGTAACATATCGTACTATAGAATTTATTACCGGAGTACGAGCGAGTTTAAAAACCCATGGGGTTTCCTTTCTACCCGGGTAACCACTAGCATCGATCAATATCAGTTTTTTTATTTTTGTGGGATATGCAGATGTAAAATTCCATGCTATGTTACCTCCTAAAGAATTTCCGACTAGATAAAAGTTATCTATTTGTAGTTCATAAATAAAATCTTTTACAAAATTAGTATATGTGTTAATACTATATTCTCCTTGAGAATTAGGACCTGTTAACCCAAATCCAGGTAGATCCATTCGTATGACCCTATATTTTTTAGAAAGTTCATTGGTCCAAGCATCCCAAGTGTGTAAAGAAGAACCAGTACCATGAAGCAGAACTATCGGAGTACCTTTTCCTTCATCTCTATAATGAACTTGCATACCATGCAAAGACATAAATTTTGAAGATGAATTCGTATACTTTACTTTTAACTGCTCTAGCGGTATGTCTTTGTTCACAAGAAAAACACCAAAAATAAATATACCTAGCAGGACTAGCGAAAGCAATAATCTGGTCTTAGTCTTTTTTAATGCCATATACATTCGTTGAAGAATAATTACTTCAATATAAGAACACCTTTAAAGAGGTTACTTTATTATTAAATCATGTTTAGTTAGTAACCCAAGTAATCCTTTCTCGCTAAATTTAGCTTTTTTTAGTCGGTTTTTTTCAGGATCAATGGTATAATGCTCAGAAGTACTAAAATCAACCTTCTCGAGATTTGTATTTTCAAAAACAGACTTACTAAGATTACAGTGTTGAAATACAGAATCTTGCAAGTTGGCCTCGGTAAAATCTGCTTCTTTCAAGCTACAAGTTTTAAATATTGTATGTTTCATATCAAATCCATAAAAGCTTGTGTAATCAAGAATACAGTCATCAAAATTTACAGAAAACATAAAGTCATTGCAATTACCAAAATCAACTCCTAAAAATTTACAACCAGAAAACTGCACATCCTGAAATGACGCTTCTTTCAACATCACGTTCCCAAGATTACAATTTTCAAACCTACACTCCAAAAAAGTAATCGCAGATAAATTAGAATCGGTAAAATCACAGCTTTCAAATAGGCAATTATCATATTCCTGTGCTGACAACTTTTGTCCCGATAAATTTTTTCTTTCAAACCTTTGATCTAGTATTGAAGTACTCATAGATATTGTAGTTTTATTCCTCGATACGCCAAGGTGGATTTTTTCTATTATCTCCAGCAAAATAGAGGATCACCTGATTTCCATCAGGATCTTTTAGCCTAGCCTCGCGCCATAACCAGGTTTGATCGGTTGGAAGCAGATCAAAATGAACCCCCTCTTTTTGTAAACGTTCTACCTCCTGATCCAACTTAGAGGTTTCAAAATACACATATACTCCATCTCCCTTTGGGAGTTCTTCAGTCAAATGAACAGAGAATGTCCCATCGCCTTCAACGCATTCAAAACGGGCATAATGAGGTAATGCTTTAACGATTAATCGAAGTCCCAATTTTTCATAAAATGAAATTGAAACTTCTACATTTAGCGAAGGAACGGTTACTTGATTGAGATTCATTATAATTTTCTACGTTTCTTTTCTTGTGATAATAAATTTAACTCTCTACTAGTTTGCCCGGCAACTGAGGTATTTTCCTCAGCTCTACGTATCAGATAGGGCATCACATCTCTCACTGGACCAAACGGGAGATATTTAGCCACGTTATATCCTTCTTCGGCTAAATTAAAACTGATATGATCACTCATTCCATATAACTGTCCGAACCAAACTCTATTATCATCTTTTGCAATACCCAACTTATTCATTAATTGTATAGCCAGATAACTACTATGCTCATTATGAGTACCTATAAAAACCGAAATATCATTTATGTGTTCCAAAATGTATTTCATGGTGTTATCAAAATTCTGATCGGTATGCGCTTTATCTCGACAGATAGGTGTTGGATATCCTTTTTCTTCTGCTCTTTCATTCTCTTTTTCCATATAAGCTCCTCTTACAATCTTAACTCCAATCTTAAAATCGTATACCCTTGCTTCTTCATGTAATTGCTGTAAATAAGCCAAACGATCATGCCTATATAGCTGTAGCGTATTAAAAACAATTGCTTTTTTCTTGTTGTATTTACGCATCATTTTGGCCACCAATTCATCTGCAGCTCCTTGCATCCAACTTTCTTCTCCATCAATAAGCAACGCCACATCACAATCGTATGCTTTTTTACAAACAATATCGAAGCGTTCTTCAATTCTTTCCCATTCTTTCTCCTCCTCAGCGGTCAAAGCAACTCCTTCTGTCTTTTTTTGCCAAACCAAAAAACGTCCAAAACCTGTAGGTTTAAATACGCCAAACGACATCGCTTCTTTTTGATCTGCAAAATCTAGAATTTCCAACGTTTTTTCTAAAACAGCATCAAACTGCGCCTCTTCCTCTTTACCTTCGACAGAATAGTCTAGTACAGAACCAACACCTTTAGAAAACATCTTATCCACCACCGGTAAACAATCTTCTTCGCTTACCCCTCCGCAGAAATGGTCAAATACAGTAGCGCGAATCAGACCTTGTACTGGTAAATGTGCTTTTATCGCAAAGTTAGTTACTGCAGTACCTATTCGAACCAAAGGTTCATTAGAGATCATTTTAAATAAAAAATATGCTCTTTCTAGTTCTGAATCGCTTTTTAAAGCGAAAGCAGTTTTAGTATTATCAAACAAGTTGTTTTGCGCCATTAATTTTGAATTTAAGAATCTTTAAGATTGTATCTATATCGATGATAATATTACCAATTTTATTGATTTATCATCCTTTATTTTACGATATGTGCAAATATAGAACTTGCAAGTTTATTTTATTGCAAATTCTGCTTAATTTCGTTGCTTCAAAATTTATAAAGAAGTATGAAACCCATCATCTCAAAAGACTCTGTTGTTTATTTTGGTCAAGAATGCTACACTGCACTCAATGCCTATCTAGAAAAGGCTAATCATTCTAAGATATTCATACTCGTAGATAGCAATACTCATGAGTTTTGTCTGTCACTATTTATGAGTAAGATTGAAAAGGAATACGATATTGAAGTAATTGAAATAGAACCAGGAGAAATACACAAAAATATTGAAACCTGTAGTGGGATATGGAATGTACTGTCTGAACTGGGTGCAGACCGTAAAAGTTTAATGATCAACTTAGGTGGCGGTGTTGTTACCGATATGGGGGGATTTATTGCTTGCACCTATAAAAGAGGGATTAACTATATAAATATCCCAACATCATTACTTGCTATGGTTGATGCTTCCGTTGGCGGTAAAACAGGAGTAGATTTAGGGAATCTAAAAAATATGATTGGCGTTATTAGCGAGTCAGAAATGGTATTGGTAGATACCGAATACCTAAATACACTGCCTACAAATCAAATGTGTAGCGGTTTTGCAGAAATGTTGAAACATGGATTAATTCAAGATCGACAATACTGGGAAAAAATTAGCGACTTGTCTAAATTAGAATTAGAAGATCTGGATCAAATGATTTATGATTCTGTAGTAATTAAAAACAACATAGTTTTTGAAGACCCTACCGAACAAAACATTAGAAAATACCTGAATTTTGGTCATACCCTCGGACATGCTATTGAGTCATATTATCTAACTCATCCTGAAAGACCAACTTTACTTCACGGCGAAGCTATTGCCATAGGAATGATTATGGAAGCGTTCATTTCTTCTGAAGAACTTTCGCTCACCAAAGATGATTTAGAACATATCACTGCTGTTATTTTAGCCACGTTTCCTAAGGTTACTATCGATAAAGAAGACTATCAACCTATAATGGATCTTCTAATTCATGATAAAAAAAATGAAAAGGGAAATATCTATTTCGTATTATTAAACACCCTTGGTGAGGCCAAATACAATTGTAAAGTAGCTAATGAGCTAATCCTAAAGTCGTTTGACTACTATATGTCTCTTTAAGTCTTTTTTTATAATTTTGGCGCCAATATTAATTATTTAAACATACTACCTTGAAAAAGAAACTTTTTAAGCTAATTAAGATTTTCTTATTAAGTATTGGAGCAATTTTAATACTTACAATTGCTATTCTATATTTTTCTTTAAACGAAAAACTTCCAGAAGGAAAAGCCGGATACGGCGCTGATCTCTTTGCTTTAAAAATTCAACAAGCAGTTAAACATTCTGCTTTTAAAAACACCGATTATTTACAATGGAGTTTCAGAAACAAGCACCATTATATTTGGGACAAAAGCAATGAATCTGTAGAGGTAAAATGGGATAATTATAAGGTTCTCTTAGATTTAAAAAGACCTGACAAAAGTACCGTTTACGAAGGAGATGTTAAACTAGAAGGAAATACTCAAAAAATAGTTGAAAAGGCACTAGGATATTTTAATAATGATTCTTTTTGGTTGCTAGCGCCTTACAAATTGTTTGACAAAGGTGTTGTAAGGAAACTTGTTACCGCCAAAGATGGAACCAGAAGTCTATTAGTTACTTATAAGTCTGGTGGAACAACTCCGGGTGATTCATATCTATGGAAGGTAGATGAAGGGTATTTACCAACAAGCTACAAAATGTGGGTATCGATTATTCCTATTGGAGGTATCGAAGCCACCTGGGACGGTTGGATAACTACCGATAGTGGCGCCTATTTAGCACAAAAACATAGATTATTAGGATTTGAAATCCCAATTACCAATGTAAAAGCCTGGAATAAGAAATAACTTATTTACTCCTGCTTCCTACAAGTTGTTGTGACTTGTTCTTGAACAACACATTAAATGTTGTTAAACTTCCATACATTCTGGTAATATATTGCTGAAGATCAATCTTTTCTTGCTCATCTAAATTGGAGCTATTTATCTTTTGCTCCATTACACGAATACGATCTCGTACCATTACTATTTTATGAAAAAAAGTATCTATAGGTAATTCTTTAGAGGCTAGATTGGGATCTTCAGGTTGCAATATCATAGTACCACCTTTCCACTTATCAGCTATTGGAACTATTTCCGAAATATCACTATATCGTTTCAATATATCCTTTAACGTTTTTTCTACCTCATAAAAACTAACAGTATCTACTTCATCTTCAACTCCCTCAATTATTTCAAAATCATCGTCAGTATTAATGGTTTCCAAACCATTTTCTATAAAAGTTACCCAATACATTTTTGAAGTTACATTTGTAACTACACCTAATCCATATTCCGGATGTTTTATTCTAGAGCCAATACCTAAAATCATGCTTTAATTTTTTAGTAAAAATATAAAAAGTATCCTTTTAATCTATCGCAAACCTATAAATACTTGATGAGCGTTATATCTAACATAAACAGAGGTAAAACACTTTCCCTATTCGCTTTTCACCCCCCTAGTACACGACCGATTAAAAAATAAAACTAAAAAGCCAAATTCCCTGAAACTCCTATAATCATTTAAGAACACTACTATAAATCTCATAACATATTAACTATTTAACAAAACTGAAACTAAACCTATTTTACTAAAAGCGATCAAATAACTACATTTGCAATCTTGGTTTAAATTTTATGGTAGAATCTGAAGAAAATATTGAAGTTTTAGGGGCTAGAGTTCATAACTTAAAAAATATCGATGTAACTATTCCCAGAGAAAAGTTGGTTGTTATTACTGGTTTATCTGGTTCTGGTAAATCTTCTTTAGCTTTTGACACCATTTACGCAGAGGGACAGCGCAGGTATATCGAAACTTTTTCGGCATACGCTAGGCAGTTCTTAGGAGGCCTTGAACGCCCAGATGTTGATAAGATTGATGGATTATCTCCTGTTATTGCCATAGAACAAAAGACCACCAGCAAAAGCCCAAGAAGTACTGTAGGTACTATCACCGAAATTTATGACTTTTTAAGGCTTTTATTTTCAAGAGGGAGTGACGCATATAGCTATAACACTGGAGAAAAAATGGTAAGTTATAGCGATGAACAAATCAAAGATCTTATTCTAAAAGATTTCTCCGGAAAAAGAATAAACATACTCGCTCCTATTGTTCGTTCCCGTAAAGGACATTATCGAGAATTATTTGAGCAAATAGCCAAACAAGGATTTGTTAAAGTTCGCACCGATGGAGAAATTAAAGATATCGTGAAAGGAATGAAACTTGATCGATACAAAACTCATGATATCGAAATTGTCATCGATAGATTGTTGGTTAATGAAGATCAAGAGAATTCTAAGCGTTTAATGGAGACCATTAATACCGCCATGTATCACGGTGAAGATGTTTTAATGGTTATAGAGCAAGAATCACAAGAAGTTCGGTTTTTTAGCCGTAATTTAATGTGTCCTTCTAGTGGTATTTCTTATCCTAATCCTGAACCCAACAATTTTTCATTCAATTCACCCAAAGGGGCTTGCCCAAAATGTAACGGTATTGGAAACCTTTACGAAGTAAATATCAAAAAAATAATCCCCGACGATTCTAAATCGATAAAAGCCGGTGGATTAGTACCACAAGGACCACAAAAAAATAATTGGATTTTCAAGCAATTAGAATTAATTGCACAGCGTTACGGTTTTCAGCTTAGTGATCCAATAAAAAAGATTCCTAAAGAAGCCATGGATGTAATCCTCTATGGCGGAAAAGAAAAGTTTAGCGTAAATAGCAAAACCTTGGGAGTAACCCGCGAATACAAGATTGACTTTGAAGGAGTTGCGACATTTATAGAAAACACCTACAACCATAACGATTCTACATCTTTAAGGAGATGGGCAAAGGATTTTATGGATAATATAGAATGCCCAGAATGTGAAGGCAGTAGATTAAGAAAAGAGTCCTTATACTTCAAGGTAAATGGAAAAAACATTGCCGAGTTGTCACAAATGGACATCAGTGAATTGGCAGAGTGGTTCAAAGAACTCCCTGAGCATCTTAGTGAAAAGCAAAAGCAAATTTCTGGTGAAATTCTAAAAGAAATAAATGCTCGTCTTCAATTTTTGGTAGATGTAGGACTCACCTATCTATCTCTTAACAGAAGTAGTAAATCACTTTCGGGTGGAGAAGCACAGCGTATTCGTTTGGCAACGCAAATTGGCTCACAATTGGTAGGGGTGCTCTATATTCTTGACGAACCAAGTATTGGATTACACCAAAGAGACAACGAAAAGCTAATCAATTCTTTAGTGCAATTACGAGATATTGGAAACTCTGTGATCGTAGTTGAACATGATAAAGACATGATTGAACGTGCCGATCATGTGATCGACATAGGACCATTTGCAGGAAAACATGGAGGTGAAATTATTAGCGAAGGTACCCCAGATGAACTTCAGCAACAAAATACCCTTACCGCAGATTATTTAAGTGGTAAAAAACAAATTGAAATCCCTAAAAAGCGTAGAAAAGGTAACGGTAAAACAATTTCACTAAAGGGAGCTACAGGTAACAATCTTAAAAATGTATCCTTAGATATTCCATTAGGAAAAATGATCGCCGTAACCGGGGTTTCCGGTAGTGGTAAATCTACTTTGATTAATGAAACCTTATATCCTATCCTTAACGCACACTATTTTAATGGAGTAAAAAAACCTATGCCTTATAAAAGCATAAAAGGTTTAGAACATAGCGATAAGGTAATTGACATCAACCAATCTCCTATTGGAAGAACCCCTAGGTCTAATCCCGCAACGTATACAGGAGTATTTTCGGAAATTAGAAGTTTGTTTGCCAAAACACCAGAGGCTATGATTCGAGGGTATAAACCAGGTAGATTTAGTTTTAATGTTGCCGGAGGCAGATGCGAAACTTGTAAAGGAGGTGGTTTAAGAGTTATCGAAATGAACTTTTTACCAGATGTTTATGTAGAATGCGAAACCTGCCAAGGAAAAAGATTTAACAGAGAAACTTTAGAAATACGGTACAAAGGAAAATCAATTTCTGATGTTCTTGAAATGACCATCAATGAAGCATGTGTATTTTTTGAACATATCCCCAAAATTTTTAGAAAACTAAAAACCATTCAGAATGTAGGCCTTGGGTATATTACCCTAGGACAACAATCTACTACACTTTCTGGAGGAGAAGCCCAACGTATTAAATTAGCCACAGAACTTTCTAAAAGAGATACAGGAAATACCTTCTATATTCTTGATGAACCTACTACCGGGTTACATTTTGAAGATATTCGGGTATTAATGGAAGTGCTAAATAAATTGGTTGATAAAGGAAATACAGTTTTAATCATCGAACATAATCTAGATGTAATCAAGATGGCAGACTACATTATCGACATTGGGTATGAAGGAGGTAAAAACGGTGGTAAAATTGTAGCAAAAGGTACTCCTGAAGAAATTATAAAAGATAAAAAAAGTTATACCGCGAAGTTTCTGAAAAAGGAGCTTAACGCATAAAATTAAAATATATGAGAAAAGAACAACGACATAAAGGTTGGAATGAAATAAAGACTAATGATTCTTGGGCAATTTTCAAAATCATGGGTGAATTCGTAAACGGATTCGAGAAAATGAGTAAAATTGGTCCTTGCGTTTCGATTTTTGGATCTGCAAGAACAAAAACCGACGATAAGTATTATGAATTAGCCGTAGATGTAGCTAAAAAAATAGTAGATCATGGATATGGTGTTATTACCGGAGGGGGTCCTGGTATTATGGAAGCCGGAAACAAAGGTGCTCATTTAGGAGGAGGTACCTCGGTAGGATTAAATATAGACCTACCTTTTGAACAGCATGATAATCCTTATATTGATCATGATAAAAGTCTTGATTTTGATTACTTCTTTGTAAGAAAAGTAATGTTTGTAAAATATTCACAAGGATTTGTGGTTATGCCAGGAGGGTTCGGAACTTTAGATGAACTTTTTGAAGCAATGACACTTATACAAACCAAAAAAATTGCAAAATTTCCAATAATATTAGTAAGTACTGAATTTTGGGGAGGACTAATCGACTGGATTAAATCAACATTGCTTGAAAAATTTGGAAATATTAGCCCCGGTGACCTTGATTTGTTCCATGTTGTTGATACTCCAGAAGAAGTATTACAAATTTTAGATAAGTTCTATGCTGAATATAATCTAAGTCCAAATTTCTAATCAAAAAGCTGTATTTTTTGAAAAAATTAAGTTTTTTCGAAATACTTTTAAGATTTTTATAGTTCGGCGTACTAATTGATGTAAATTTTAATCACACATAAAATTGAATATCCTGAGAATACTGCATACCATTATTGTTTTTTTAACACTGTACACAACTACAGCACAAAATAGTATTCTCATTAATGCTAACTTGGATACCGATAAAAAGATCGTATCCATAGAACAGGAAATTACATACACCAATTCTTCTGATAAGGCACTTCGCAAAATTTACCTTAATGATTGGGCAAATGCTTTTTCAAGTAAAACTACTCCTCTGGGAGAACGATTTTCTGAAGATTTTCTCAAAAGGTTCTATTTTGCGAAAGATTATGAAAGAGGAGGCACGATAATTCAAAAAATTCAGGATAACACACAACAATCTCTAAAATGGGGTCGTGAGGAAGGCTCCCAAGATATACTTTGGATAGAAAACTCAAAACCACTGTTACCAGGAGAAACTGTTACATTGTTATTAAAATATAGTATAAAAATACCTAGTAGTAAATTTACAAGATACGGGTATGATACCGAAGGTAATTTTGCTCTTAAATATTGGTACATGATTCCGGCGGTGTATGATACAAAATGGAATACCTATAGCCATAAGAACTTAGATGACCTTTATGCACCATTATTAGACTACAAGATAAACTTTACTCTTCCCGAGGAATACGAAATTATAAGTGACCTTAACAAAAACGGGGAAAATGCTTCAGGAGAAAAACAAAGTAAAACCTTAACCCTGACAGGAAATAATAGAGCCGAAGTAAATTTATATATATCAAAAGGTACTAGTAAATTCTATAGTTTTCCCGCAGACGGTGTTCAGTTTATAAGCAATATTGATGACAATAAGCTTATGCCACAGATGAAATCTGTTGCTACGACCAGAATCATAAGTTTCCTGAATAAAAAGCTTGGTCCCTACCCTTTCGAAAAACTTGTAGCATCGGAAAGTGATTATAAGAACAATCCGGTTTATGGTTTAAATCAATTACCAGACATATTAAGACCTTTTCCAGATGGTTTTCAGTATGAGATAAAACAACTCAAAGCCATTACCGAAAATTATCTTAAAAAAACTGTTCTTATTAATCCTCGTCATGATGTATGGTTAAGAGATGCTATGCATATATACCTCATGATGGCGTATACGGAGCAATATTATCCCGATATGAAAATCATCGGTAAGCTTAGTAAGGTCATTGGTGTTCGATGGTTTCACATTGCAGACCTAAAATTTAATGATCAATATTTCCTGGCGTATAAGAATATGGCCAGATTATTTCTCGATCAACCACTGTCAACACCTCAAGATCAATTGGTAAAATTTAATACCAATATTGCTAACGCATATAAAGCTGGCGTTGGTCTTAAATATTTGGAAGACTACTTAGAAGACGATAATATCGTAGCTGAAAGTATTAAAAAGTTTTACGAAGAAAACGCATTAACACAAACCAACTCTCTTAAGTTTAAGGATGTACTCACCTCATTATCAAACAAGGATGTCGAATGGTTTTTTGAAGATTACGTAAATACCAACAAAAAAATAGACTATAAGATAAAATCGGTTAAAAAAGGCAAAGACTCGATTGAAGTCACTCTTAAAAACAAGGAAGACAACCTCATGCCGATATCTTTATATGGTTTGCGAAAAAAAGATATTGTATCTAAAACGTGGGTTCCTGGTTTTAAAGGAACCAAAAAAGTAAAAATCGCAAACGAAGATCTCACCAAACTTGCACTAGATTATGATCAAAATATTCCTGAAGTCAATCAGAGAAACAACTACAGGAATTTAAAATGGATATTCAACAAACCAATTCAATTTAGGTTTCTTGAAGATGTTGAAGACCCTAGATACAGCCAATTGTTTTTTATTCCAGAGTTTGAATTTAACGTGTATGATGGATTTACCATAGCCTCAAAATTTTATAACAAAACCATTATTAGAAGAAATTTTGAGTATAATATTTCTCCTGCTTACGGTCTAAAATCTAACAAACTGCTAGGTTCTGCTTCTTTTTTTGTTAGAAATCAGATTGCGGAAAGTGGATTGTATCAGATACGGTATGGAATAAACGGAAGCATGTTTAGCTATGCTCCAGATCTTTTGTTTAGACGTTTTTCTTCTTCCGTTAGCTTTCTATACAGACCCGAAGACCTAAGATCAAATCAAAAACAGAGACTATCCCTGCGTAATGTAAATGTATTCAGGCAAAGAAATGAAGAAAACCCAGTAGCAACACCAGACTATAATGTGTTTAATGCCAGGTATAGATATTCAGATTTTAACCTTACCGATTTCTTGGGATACACCATTGATTATCAAATATCCAAAAACTTCAGCAAACTATCTACAACCATAAATTACAGAAAACTATTCCTTAATAACAGACAATTAAATCTAAGATTATTTGCAGGAACTTTTCTTTTTAATGATACCGAAAAAGATGGGGACTTCTTTAGTTTTGCTCTAGACCGCCCTACAGATTATTTATTTGATTTTAACTACTTAGGAAGAAGTGAAGACACTGGATTTGTAAGTCAGCAAATAATAATCGCCGAAGGAGGTTTTAAGTCACAACTCGAATACCCTTTTGCCAATCAATGGATTACAACGTTAAACGCGAATACCAACATTTGGAATTGGATCTATGCCTACGGAGATGTGGGGTTTGTTAAAAACAAAGGGATTTCACCAAAGTTTGTTTTTGACAGTGGAGTGCGATTAAGTCTTGTAGCAGACTATTTTGAAGTTTTCTTTCCCGTTGTATCAAATAAAGGATGGGAAATAGCGCAGCCTAATTATGACCAACAGATTCGATTTATAATTACCTTAAGTCCTGAAACCTTAATAGGACTTTTCACTAGAGAATGGTATTAATTTTTACTAAAATATAGATTTAAAATTCAAATGTGAAAATTTTGAATATTTGTTAACCGATCCTTAAAATTGGGTCAAAAAACAATAATTCTTCAATAAAAAACAGTTTTAGTTAAATTTTATTCAAAAACTTTAAGACTTTCTACCTTGCAAATGGCTTGTATTTTAACTAAATTTGCAATCCATAAAAACGTCGTTCGTATGCAATCTGAAACTGTTACTACATCTAATATTTCATTTGAAGAATATAGAAATCAAATACTTAGGGACTATAGAATAGCACTCATAAGTAGAGAATGTAGCCTTCTAGGACGTCGGGAGGTACTAACAGGAAAATCGAAGTTTGGAATTTTTGGTGGCGGAAAGGAATTACCGCAGCTAGCAATGGCTAGAGTATTTCGTAATGGAGACTTTAGATCGGGATACTACCGTGATCAAACGTTCATGATGGCCATTGAAAAATATACTATTGAACAATTTTTTGCAGGTCTTTATGCCCATACAGACATCGAAAAGGAACCTTTTGCAGCGGGCAGACAAATGGGAGGACATTTTTCTACACATAGTTTGAATGAAGATGGAAGCTGGAAAAACCTTACCGAGCAAAAGAACTCAAGTTCTGATATCTCTCCTACCGCTGGTCAAATGCCAAGATTATTGGGATTAGCACAAGCTTCTAAAGTATATCGTAACGAAAAAAGTGTTACTGGTTTTAACCAATTCTCTATAAAAGGAAACGAAGTTGCATGGGGAACTATAGGAAACGCAAGTACTAGTGAAGGACTTTTCTGGGAAACCATTAATGCAGCCGGAGTTTTACAAGTACCGATGGTGATAAGTATTTGGGATGATGAATATGGTATTTCTGTGCATGCCAAACATCAAACCACCAAGGAAGATATCTCTTTAGTATTAGAAGGGTTTCGTAGAGATGAAAAGCATGAAGGATATGAAATCATTAAGGTAAATGGATGGGATTACCCTGCCCTTATTGATGCCTACCAAACTGCAGAAGACCTGGCTAGAGAACAACATATTCCTGTTATCATTCATGTTAAAGAATTAACACAACCACAGGGGCATTCTACTTCAGGTTCTCATGAACGATATAAGAGTGAAGAACGTTTAAATTGGGAAAGAGAACATGATTGCAATAAGAAATTTAAGGATTGGATCATTGATCACAACATAGCCACTGCAGAAGAATTAGTAGATATAGAAAAAGCTGCCAAAAAAGAGGTTAGAAAAGGTAAAACTACTGCTTGGAACGCTTATTTATCTGAAATCAAATCTGAACAAGAGCAGGCGTTAGCTATACTCAAAGCGGTAGAAAGTAAAAGTGCTAATAAAAACTTTATTAGCCCATTAATAAATACACTTGCTTCTAAGGAAGAGCCAATAAGAAAAGACATATTAGAAGCAACGAGAAAGACTTTGCGTTACATCACCAAAGAAAACTTCGAAGAAAAGACGTCTCTCCAAAACTGGATCAACACCTATATAGATGCTGTCCAACCTAAATACAGTGATCATTTATATAACGAGTTCGATTCAAATGTAATAAGCATCAAAGAAGTTCAGCCACAGTATGAACAAGATGCAGAATTGGTAGACGGTCGGGTCATTCTAAGAGATAATTTTGAAAATATCTTCAACAGAGTTCCTGAAGCCTTAATTTTTGGAGAAGATAGTGGAAAAATTGGAGATGTAAATCAAGGACTTGAAGGGTTACAAGAAAAGTTTGGTCAAATCAGAGTTTCTGACGCAGGAATTAGAGAAGCAACTATTATTGGTCAAGGAATTGGTATGGCAATGAGAGGACTGCGTCCTATTGCAGAGATTCAATATCTCGATTATATCATGTACTGTATTCAAGGGTTAAGTGATGATCTTGCTACGTTGCGATACAGAACTTTTGCAAAGCAAAAGGCTCCATTAATTGTTAGAACGAGAGGTCATAGACTAGAAGGAATTTGGCATTCTGGATCTCAAATGGGAGGTCTAATTCATTTACTAAGAGGAATACACATTCTTGTTCCTAGAAATATGACCAAAGCGGCAGGTTTCTATAACACGTTATTAGATAGTGATGAACCAGCTGTTGTTGTAGAATGTTTAAATGGATATCGTCTCAAAGAAAAAATGCCTGCTAACCTAGCTGAGATAAGAACTCCGGTTGGTGTTGTTGAAACTATTAAAGAAGGTACCGATATAACATTAGTTTCTTACGGATCAACATTACGACTGGTCGAGCAAGCTGCAAAAGAGCTACTCTCAGTAGGAATTAACGCAGAGGTTATCGATGCACAATCTCTTATTCCGTTTGACTTAAATCATGACATTGTAAAGAGTGTAGCCAAAACCAATAGGTTATTGATAATTGACGAAGATGTACCAGGAGGAGCAACAGGATACATGATGCATAAGTTAATTGACGAGCAAAACGTTTATCAGTATTTAGATAGCAAGCCTCAAACATTAAGTGCACAACCGCACCGACCTGCATTTGGTACAGATGGAGATTATTTTAGTAAGCCTTCTGCCGAAGATATTTTCGAGAAAACGTATGAAATTATGAATGAGGCAGACCCTGCGACATATCCTAAATTGAGATAAAATAAGATAATAAGCTTTATTGAAAATCTTCTATTCGAATCCTCTTTCCTTCTTTATAAGAAATAATAAAGATTCGTTTATCAAAGAAACCAGATTTAATTAGGGTTTTTCGAAATTCTTGAGCTTCAGGTAGCGTTTCAAAAATCCCCAAACTAAGTTTGTATAAGGAAGAATCGCTATACACTAAAGTATTAGTAAATTTTTCGGAAATGGAAGCAATACGCTTATCTACCAACGCTTTAATCTGCACAGAATACACAGTATCTTTTTTGATAAGACTTCTATAGAGATATAGGTTTTGTATCCCTTTAAGATCAACCTTTTCTTGTTTAAGAATATCTAGCTCGTCTCTTACAGAATTCAATTCATTTTGAAGTGCTAGGAGTTCTTGATAATCACTCTTTTCAGAAGCCAAATCTTTTGAACTTGTTTTTTTGGAATAAAACGCATTGGCAACAAGAAAAACAGCCAACAATAGTAGGATCAGTGAAAATGACCCAAATAAACGATTCGATTTTTTACTCTTTTGTAACTTATCAGTTTCTTGGTCTAATAAAACTTCAAGTTTTTTTTGTTTAACCTCTGCTTTTTCAATCTGATAATGTAGCGACAAGAGGTCTTCTTCTTTAATAACTTTCATGGCCGGGGTAGTTTAGGTTTTAAATTATAACACATATAATTACCACGCTTAAGGGAGTTTCTGCTGAATTATCCTGTAGACAATACCATTACTTGTTTCTAAAATCAAAACAGGCTTATCTTTTATTATTCTTTGAAAAGCCTTTAACGGAAAACCATTAGAAATTTGATTAATATTATCAATCTTCACCCTCGCTTTATCGTCAAGTTCTAAAATTCTAGGGCTAGAATTCTGGTTATGAATATAATAATTATTATACAAATAAAACAACGTGTCCCCATTTTTGTCGATATCATATTCTGCTTCACCGAATTCTTTTGCTTTTTTTACCGCCCTTTTCCCCTTATAAAATTCGATAAAATCTGCTTCAATAAACAATGTTCCGTTGCTCTCATAGGCTCTATTTACATAGCAGTAATTTCTTTCAAATTTAAGTTTAGGTTTTCCGTTTAAAGAATCACCCGTTATACCACCAATACCAGCACTATCAAGTTCTTGTTTTTTATATTCTGATATATCAACCTTCAGCTTGTTAAGTTCATCCATCAAAGAATCATTAGTAACTAATAACTTTTTTATCTCATCAGAATTTTCAATTGCTGTTTCACTTTCAAAAGAAAAGAATGCTGTGTTTTTTTGCAAATACACCCCACCCACTACAAGTAAAGACAGTAATACCACGATAAAAGCAAAGTATAAGTTTCTTACCACTTTGCTTTTTCGTAAATCGTCTGAAATCGTAACTAAACGATCTTCTAACTGTTGTTGTTTAATATCAGTTTTCTCGATCTGATAATGCATCGATAATAACTCTTCCTCTTTCTTATCCATTTTCCCCAAAAAATTTTAGCCCCTAATACTGTCTTTTCAAAAGACTAAGGAATCCATTTTATATTTTTAAAATCTGGTTTACGTTTTTCCAGAAAAGCATTTCTCCCTTCTTTTGCTTCTTCTGTCATATACGCCAATCTGGTTGCTTCTCCAGCAAAAACCTGTTGCCCTACCATACCATCATCGGTAAGATTCATAGCAAATTTCAGCATTTTTATAGAAGTAGGCGATTTTTCTAAAATTTCCTGAGCCCACTGGTAAGCAGTATCTTCTAATTCATCATGAGGAATCACAGCATTTACCATTCCCATTTCGTATGCATCCTGAGCAGAATAATTTCTACCTAAGAAGAAAATTTCTCTAGCCTTTTTTTGTCCAACCATTTTAGCCAAATATGCAGATCCGTATCCCCCATCAAAACTAGTAACATCGGCATCAGTTTGTTTAAAAATCGCGTGTTCCTTACTTGCAAGTGTTAGATCACATACAACGTGCAAACTATGACCACCACCGACAGCCCAACCCGGCACAACTGCAATCACCACTTTAGGCATAAAACGTATAAGCCTTTGCACCTCAAGAATATTTAATCTATGCATTCCATCTTCACCAACATAACCTTGATGCCCCCTAGCCTTTTGATCACCACCGCTACAAAAAGAATATACACCATCTTTTGACGAAGGTCCCTCAGCAGATAATAAAACAACACCTATCGAAGTATCTTCTTGCGCATCATAAAAAGCATCATATAACTCACTTGTTGTATTGGGTCTAAACGCATTACGTACATCAGGTCTATTAAACGCTATGCGCGCCACACCATCGCACTTTTTATAGGTAATATCTTTATATTCTTTTGCTGTTTTCCAGTTTATTGAACTCATTTATGTATTTTTTTGTCCCTCAAAAATACTACAATATAATATACCAAGAACAAGGTAAAACCCTTAAAATTTAGTTTTATTTATAATTTATTGTTGATTTTAGCATAGTTTTTGATGATAATCAAGAAATTGCTTTTATATTTAAACTTATGAAATCATTACTTCTTATATTGTTTTGCGGTTTGTGCACACTTTCTTTTGGACAAGAAACACCTATTCAATTCATCAAAATAGAATTAGAACAACTGGGAGCACCCCTTTTGGTTAAGCAGGAAAGTCTAGGTTCAGAAAAATATCAGCTTATGCCAATTGACTTATCGGTTGACCTAAGAAAGCAGGCTTTATCAAAAAACGCACCCACTTTAGAATTACCAAAAGAGCAATTTATTGCACCCTTATATAGTGTAGCTGTTCCTCAACCTCAGGCATTACGCTTTACAGTATCAGGCAATGGTAATAACAGTTCTTTTACCAACAATGGAGGTATTAAAAACATTGCATATAAAGATGCGGGGTTTTACAGTGGTGCATTCTGCCCTATAACAGGACTTGCCTATTAAAATCTTTTAGGAAATTAAACGGATACCATCTTTTTCGATATCAATTTTACGGGCTTTGTAGAGAGATCCTATAGCCCTTTTAAAACTTTTTTTACTTAACTGAAAAACTTCTTTAATATCATCTGGATCCGATTTGTCATTCAAATCTATAAAACCTCCACTAGCCTCCAGTTCTTTAAGAATTTGTTGAGCATTAGGCTCAATACCTCTATACCCGTGTCTTTGTAGAGTAAGATCAATTTTGCCATCAGGACGCACTTTTTTTACATATCCTTTAATCTGATCTCCTGAAGTTATTTTCTGAAAAATCTCATCTGAATATACGAGACCAAGATGTTTTTGATTCACAATCATATTCCACCCATGCGGAGAGGGGTGTGAAGCGATTAAGTCTACTTCATCATAGGATGATAACAGTACCAAAGAATTATCTAAAAACCTGTTAGTTTTACTCGAAGCTGCCAATCTATTGGTTTCTTCATCGAGATACACATAAACGAGATACCAATTCCCAACCTTCATTTTATTAGTTTGTTCTTTAAAAGGAACAAAAAGATCTTTTTCGAGTCCCCAATCCAAAAAAGCTCCAATTTCAGAAACACTTGTACACTTTAGATATGCAAAACTATTTACAGTTGCATAAGGCTCTAAAGTAGTAGCTACGACACGTTCAGAACTATCTAGGTATACAAAAACCTTAATTTTATCCCCAATTTCAAATTCTTCCGGGACGTACTTATTAGGCAATAACACCTCATTCCCTTGTTCATCACCAAGAAAAATCCCTGGCTCCCTATCTCTTAATATTTCAAGTGTATTATAAACTCCTAATGCAAGCATTCTCAATATTTTTGCGCAAAGATAATTTTTTAAGTGTTCTTATACCCGATTTAAACAAAAAAAGACACCCTTTACAGAGCGTCTTTTTTTGTTTAATTGAAAGATTAAATCTTAATTATAGATAGACTCTTTTCCAAAATGCTTTGTTAAAAGATAATATACTACAGCTCTGTATTTGTTACGGTTAGACTTTCCGTATTGTTCAATTACCGAAGCAATAGCCTCATCTAATTTTGGACCATCAGCAAGCCCTAATTTTTTAATTAAAAAGTTCTTCTTAACCGTATCTAATTCACTCTGGTCACTACCTGATACAGTAGCAGCATCTGCATTATAAATAGAAGGCCCGCATCCAATAGTTACTTTAGTTAACAAGTCCATGTCTGGAGTCTGACCAATTTTGTCTTTGATATCAGAAGCATACTTAGTAATTAATTCGTCTCTTTTACTCATAAGATGATAATGTTTAGGTTTTTAGTTATTTATCTTCGTTCTCAAATATAGATGAATTATAAATGAATAATTCTTCTTTAAAGTATATTAAAACACCAAAATTAGATTAAGTGTTTAAAATAATCGATCAACGTACTATCATTTTCTTTTCTGGGGGTAAAAATTTCCAATAACTGAGGTAGACTATCATTCTTATATATCTTCTGAATTCCAGCTACGGTTTCTTCTTCGTTTACTGCAGATGTATATTCAAATCCAAACATCTTACACAAATGTATAGCCGTTAGACTATGAGCTGTTTCAAAATATGTACTAAAGTTACTACTTTCTTCTTTACCAGGCAAGATTCTAAATATACCTCCTCCATTATTATTAATAACTATAATTTTGAAGTTCGCTGGTATATAATCATTCCACAAACCATTGCTATCGTAAAAGAAACTAAGATCTCCTGTAATAAGCGTTGTAGAAATATCAGATGCCAATGCCGCTCCAATAGCAGTCGAAGTACTGCCATCTATGCCACTAGTACCTCGATTGCAAAACACCTTAAACGAAGGTTGTAATGTAAACAACTGTGCATATCGAACGGTTGAACTATTACTAAGCTGAATCATCTGATCTTTTGGAACACCATCAAAAATAATTTCAAAAGCTTTTAAATCTGTAAAAGAAACTTTATGTAAATATTTCTTATGATGCACTCTTCGTTGTTCACGAATAGCAACCCAATGTTTTTTATAACGACTCTCTTTGATTCTGGTTTTTTTCAGAAATTCAGCAAAAAAGATATTAGGTTCTAGTTTGACATGCTCGGTTAAACAAAAATAAGTATCGAAGGCTTTTTTTGCATCTATATGCCAATGAGCCTCTGGTTGATACTCTCGTAAAAAAGCTTTGATACGTTTTGAAACTACCATACCTCCTACTGTGAGTAATATTTCAGGTTGCAAGGTTTGAAATTCTTCCTTATCTAACGGAGTAATTAATTGATCTATACAATTGATATGCGTCTCATGATGAATATTTGATGTAGTTTCTGTAAGTACTAGTACCGATGGGTCATTTGCAAAGTAGTCTATCCACTGTTGCTTTAGCATTCCCGGAAAATTAACTCCAATTAAGATTAGTTTTCTTTCTGCTCGATTCCAATGTTCCAACATCTCAGATTCTATTTCTTCTGCGAGATAATACTGTGGATCTTCTACAGGAATATTTTTAGGGTTTATTGTCGCCTCTTTTATCTTGTCATAAAGCGGTTCATAAAAAGGTATGTTAATATGTACCGGGCCACTTTTTTCGATTGCCTTATTAAGGGCTAGATTAATTTCTCGCTCATTGTGTTTTTGAGCCTCTCGTTGTTTCTGTCTAACTTTATGATCCTTGATTTCGGTCTCTGCTACCACTTCAGAATACAAATTTGCCGAGTAAAGGATATGATTTTCAAAAACGTTTTTCTGTCTTATAGTTTGCCCATCACCTATATCAATTCTTTCAATGGGGCGATCTGCACTTAACACCACCAATGGAATGTCACTGTAAAACGCTTCAGAAATTGCCGGATAATAATTTAACAAAGCACTCCCAGAAGTACAAATTAATGCAACTGGTTTTTGAATTTGTTGTGCAATACCCAAAGCAAAAAAAGCTGCGCATCGCTCATCTACAATACTGTAACAACGCATATCTGGATGTTCACTAAAACCAATTGTAAGCGGTGCGTTTCGAGATCCCGGAGAAATTACTACATGATTTATACCTTTTGCTTCACATAAAGCAACTACGGTTTGCGCCAGAGGGATTTTAGAATATAAGCGTTTCTTCATTCGAAGCGCTAAATTACAACATCATCACAATTTAAGCCAACGTTTTGAAACTATTTTAAAACAATACTTTTTTCATAGTTTCTGTCTTTCTAACGGTTTCTTCCCATTCCTTTTCAGGAATAGAATCTTTGGTAACACCTCCTCCAACATATAAAACGGCTCGATTACCCTCTATTTCCATACAACGAAGGTTTACAAACAAGTTCGTATTTGAATTCTCTTCTTTTTCAAGATTAAGCTCTCCTAAAAAGCCAGTATAATATTTTCTATCATACCCCTCATGATCAGATATAAAATTCTTCGCTTCTAGCTTAGGTAATCCACATACTGCGGGTGTTGGATGTAAAATTTCCACAATATCTTTTATTCCTGATTTCTTAAAATTCAAACTCCCTTTGATATCTGTTCTTAAATGCAACAAGGTGCCCGCCCTATGCGTATAAGTTTTGGAAGAAACAATATCTGAAGCTATTGGTTTAAGCTCCTTCAAGATAAATTCTGTCACCATTTCTTGTTCTTCCAATTCTTTAGGGCCCCAAATTACAGAGGTAGTTGAATTGTAAGGCTGTGTACCCGCCAAAGCCATCGTAGAAAACTCATTACCAGTACTTGAGAATAGTGTTTCGGGAGTGGCACCCAACCAAGTCCCGACTTTGGGATGAAACCATAAATAAACAAAAGCTCCGGGATAAGCACTTACCAATCGTTGAAATAACAATATCGGATCAAGAACCTCGTCATATAAAACTTCTTCTTTTCGGGATAGCACCACTTTCTTAAAAATACCTTTTTCGATGGCTTGCACTCCCTTACTTACCAATTCCAGATGAACATCCTTATCAATAGCACCCTTAGCATTTACAACGCCTGCCATATGATCAACATTATTCACCTTGTCATTAAGTCTAACAACCCCATATTCACTTTGCGCACTTGGAATCACCACAGCTTTTCTAGTATGATCAAAAGGAGCAAAAACGAAACCCGAACCACTATAATCACTTACCTCATATCGCTTATCGTTCTTTTGAAAAAAAACTTGAAGTTCGTCTGAATGTTTATGATTATAAACAACAAAAGGCATTTGCTTCTTGATATGATCTTCAATTTTAGCATACATAGTGTTGCTATCCATACTATCGTGATTTGGGTAATGCAATTGTCGTTAACTTTACCGAAGAAACCAGATTATCTTCTTCATCACGTATTTTAATATTCCAAAGTTGAGTGGTCTTTCCTCTATGTACAATTTCAGTTTTTGCATATACAAAACCTTCTTTAACACTTTTTACATGGTTTGCAGAGATCTCTATTCCGCGTATAAAGAAATCTTGAGTATCTAAAAAGATATAGGTAGCTGCGCTCCCCACACTTTCTGCCAAGGCCACCATGGCACCACCATGCAACACACCATCAGGCTGGTGCACTCGAGGAGTAACAGGCATTTTAGCCACTAGATAATCTTCTCCTACTTCACAAAATGAAATTTCTAGAGTCTCCATTAAGGTGTTCTCACACATTTTTGCGCACTGCGCAAGTATTTCTGCTTCGGTATATTTCATATTTTAACATTGTTCTAAGCAAAAATATACAATGACTTTAAATAATTCTAACTATATTTGATTATTATTTTAACGAACGTTCAATAAAATGCCTAAGATAAAAACATCTAAAGAAGAGGTTCTTAAAAGAGTGATTCCTGTTTTAAGAGAAAGAGGTGTTCAAAACAGCAGTATGAGTGAATTATCCAAAGCTTGTGAAATTCAGAAATCTCATTTTTATTACTATTTCAATAACAAAGAAGAATTAATAAAAGAAGTGCTAGCTACTGTTCATAGCTATTTTAATCACAACCTTTTTAAAATTATCGATAATGAAACTATAAGTACCTCAGAAAAACTAATGAGAATGGAAGTGCTACTTGATAAGATATTCAGAGTTTCTAATGGAGGATGTATTATGGCTAATACCGCTTTAGAAACCATGCATCTTAATCCAAGTTACAAAAAAGAAATTCGTCTTTTTTTTCAGGATTTTATTGTTGGTATACAACGATTACTCTCCTCTAAATATGCTGAAGAGGACACCCTAGAATTGGCAGAACAAATGGTGCAAGATATAGAAGGAGGCATCTTGTTGACACAAGTCTATGAAGACCCCAAGTACCTATTAAACGCTATTAATCGGATGAAAAAAATAATTCTAAAAGATTAAAATGGAAGCATACACAGTAAAATCCTTTGATCAATATCCTATTTCTGTACATGAATTTGTACCAACATCTGCAAATGGTAAAACTATCGTTTTTGCTCCAGCCGTCGCCGTACCCCAAAAATTCTATTTCAATCTGGCGCAGCAACTCGCAGAAAAAGGCTGTAACGTTTTTACGTTTGATTATCGTGGTATAGGCTCCTCTACTTCTAAAAGTATACAGTCTTTAAAAAAACACGGATATTTTTCATGGGCACAAGATTTCAAAGCGGTTTCAAAACATGCCAAAGAGGAATACCCTGGCAACAAACAATACATGATAGGGCATAGTTATGGCGGCAACAGCATTGGTTTTAGTGATGCTCACCAATTTTATGATAAATACTTAACTATTGCCTCTCAATATGGATTTTACAAACATTTTAAATTCAAAATGCGTGTTCTAATTCAATTAAATTTTAGGTTTTTTGTTCCTTTCACCACCTCTATATTAGGATACTACCCTTCGGGTTGGTTTGGACTAGGAAGCCCCTTAACTACACAAGTTGCAAAAGATTGGGCTACTTTCCTATTACACCCAGACTCTATGCTACATTTCACCAAAGGTAACAACACTACCTTCTACAATGATATTAAAGACCCTATGCTCCTGGTAAGCATAGAAGACGACTTATTTGCTCCCAGAAAATCTGTAGATATTCTTGGTGACACCGTATATCAAAATGCTACAGTAGCTCGAAAACATCTCATACCTTCAGATTACAGTTTAAAAGCTATTGGGCATTTTGATTTTTTTAGGAAGAAAAATCAGGATATATTGTGGCCTATTGTTTATGATTGGTTTGAACTAAACTAAAAAAAACACTGTTCTAACCATTCTATTTCATTAAAATAACCAGAGACCCTCACATAAAACTATGAGCAATCAAGAAAAAGCTGTATCCTACAACACAACCAACTCCTACTCTACTTTAAACACTTTAACACCTGAAACAAAAAACGTATGGTTGGTTTTTCACGGAATAGGATACTTAAGTCGATATTTCGTGCACTTATTTGCTCCCCTTGATAAAAAAGAGAACTATATCATTGCACCTCAAGCGCCTTCAAAATTCTACAAAGGATTAGATTACAGGAAAGTAGGCTCTAGTTGGCTCACCAAAGAAAACACCAAAATTGAAACCGGTAATGTTTTACGCTACGTAGATGCTGTAGTTAACGCCGAAGATATTCCTAATCACGTTAATTTCATTGTTCTTGGTTATTCTCAAGGGGTTAGTATTGCCAGTCGTTGGATTGCCAGGCGCAGAATAAACTGTGATGCTTTTGTAATGGTCTCTGGAGGGTTCCCAAAAGAACTAACCAAAGAGGATTTTGATTTTATGGACCCGAATACCAAGGTTGCCCATATTGTTGGTAATGAAGACCCTTACTTCGAAATTGAAAAAGTACAAGCCGAGAAAGAAAGAGTAGCTCAAATTTTACCTCAAATCGAATTCAGCACTCATGAAGGAGGACACGAACTCAATTTGAAAAGCATAGAAAATGTTTTGTTCTAGACAAAAAACATTTGGACAGACAAACTACCCTTTTTGCTGAATTGCTGGCCTACTATGCACAGTATCATAGATAATAATTAACTTGTTTATTTTATGATCATCATTTAATTCTATAATATCTACCACTTTAAAACTTACTTTTTCACCTGTTTTTAATTCCCAATCATAATCAAAAAGCAGAGAAATACGATTGGTATTGTCTTCGTAAAAAACACCATCAAAATTCAGTACAGAATTTGCTGTATCTGCCGCTAGCGTTTTATAAAAAGATTTTGCCGGCATAGTCCCATACAAAGGTGAAACCACAATACCATCTTCAGCAAATAGTGCCATAATTTCTTCTACCTGATCGTTTTCCAAAAAATTAAGGTAACTTTTGGCCACGTCTTCTTTGGTCATTCTCATAAGTAACGTTCTTTAATTACTTCGAAATGATGAATTTGGTGCCCCATTAAGATGTAGCCCAATGCCCGAGCACTCATAGGGCTATTACTAGCCTCTCCTATTCTAGATAACATCTCTGGAGTAAACCCCTTATATAGGGTAATAGAACTATTTCGTACTGCTTCAAAATCGGCCAGTACTTCTGAAATACTATAGGTATTTGCATTTGAGTTGGGCACATAATCATCTTGCTCAAATCCCATTAAAGGTGTTTTGTCATTCCTCGCAAAACGCAATGCCCTGTAAGCAAATATTCTTTCAGAATCTATAAGGTGCTGAAGAACCTCTACCACCGTCCATTTACCGGTATCGTAAGCAAACGTCCATTTTTCTTCAGGAATAGTACTTACAAAATTTTTAAAATCATTTTTCCCTTGTTCCAGACCTTCTACAATATTCTCGTGTGTAGCTTTTGCAATATACGTTGCGTAATATGGATGAAATTCTCCTTCTTTAACCTGAGTAAGCATAGCATAAAATTAAAATGAGGCAGAAATTTAATAATTCCCGCCTCATTTGATATACTTCTTAACAGTTCTTTATTAGATTATGCAGAATTACGACTTGCATTTATGTTTCCAAATAACGATCTGGTAACCATTTTCTCATAAATTTCAAGATTGGAAGCATCTGTATCTTTTGACCTATGAATGTCTTGAATCTTCTTTAACGCATACTGCTGTATCGTAAGCAATGGAAGAACAATATTCTCTCTGATATCAATAGAGGCTTTTCCAGCGGGCTCATTTTGCATAAGCTCTGTATACCCGGTTAACTTAAACAATAATCGCTTTGTAAGCAGGTATTCATCATGAATAACATCCCAAAAAGCCCCATACTCAGAATCTTCTTTCATATAAGCTGTTAACTCAAAGAATGATTTCGTAAGGCTCATCATACTGTTCGCAATTAACGCTCTAAAAAATGGTGACTCCTTATACAATGTAACCACCTTTTCAAACTCTCCTTTATCTTCAAAAGATTGTAAAGCTGTTCCTACCCCATAAAAACCAGGTACATTTTGCTTTAATTGACTCCAGCTACCTACAAAAGGAATAGCTCTGAGATCCCCAAAATCTAGGGTTGCACTCTTATTCCGTTTAGAAGGTCTACTACCAATATTTGCCTTCCCATAATACTTTAATGTACTCATATGCTCTAAGTACGAAAGAAATTTAGGGTGATTCTTAAAATCAACATAGGTTTGATAACTAATATCTGCCAGTTCCTGCATCGTTTGTTTATTTTCTACAGAAAAAAGATTGGCTTCATTATTGGTTAACTCATTTTCTACTCCTGCTCCAAGCAATTGCTCCAGATTATACTGACATGAATCTAAGGTCCCAAAGTTTGAACTAATGGTTTGACCTTGCACCGTCAACTGAATTTCTTCATCTTCAACTGTAGGTCCTAGAGAAGCATAAAATTGATTTGTATTCCCTCCTCCTCTGGCTGGTGGCCCGCCTCTACCATCAAAAAAGACTACTTTCACATCATATTTTCTCGAAACTTCAGTAAGCGCTTCTTTAGCTTTAAATATCCCCCAGTTCGCCATTAAGTACCCACCATCTTTGGTACCATCAGAAAAACCAAGCATTATTGTCTGCTTCATACCCCTACGTTTCAAATGTGCCATATAGACAGGATTGCTATACAACGTTTCCATAACCTTATCTGCAACTTTTAAATCTGGCACCGTTTCAAATAATGGAATTACATCAACAGTTGGCATGTTCCAATCACACAATCTGATCATTGCAAAGGTCTCTAGCACATTAAGCTCATTTCCATTGTTACTTATGATATATCTATTTGCTGCGCGTTCTCCGTTGTTTGCCTGAATGGTTTTAATCGCATATATAGATTCTACCGTTGCCCGTGTGATATCTTCATCAAAAACAGAAGGATCCAGTTTCCCTTCAACCTTAGTAAGTACATCAATTTGCTCCTCTTCAGAGAGTGACAAATAGTTTTCAGGAAAGATCCTTAATCCAAGTTCATTGGTTTTTTCTACAATATTGGTTAACACTTTATGATGAACTCTCGAATCCTGACGAATATCGAGAGTTGCAAAATGAAAACCAAAGATCTTTACTTTATTGATGATATCTTGCAGCTCTTCTAAAAACAAAGATTGGTGCTCTGCTATCAGCTCTTCCTTAATTTCTAATAGCCCATTCATTAATGTATCTACTGAAAGAGGCTCTGCAGTTTTTGCATAATAAAAATTATCATAAAGCGCTGTTTCTAACACCGCGATTTTATCCTGGAGATTCCCAAAAGTGATTCGACGTTTAAGATTACGCATATCTCTGTAGTAATTTATCAAAACAGTTTTGCGCAATCGTTTAGCAACCTTCAAAGTCGTTTCGGTAGTCACAAATGGGTTACCATCTCTATCTCCTCCTGGCCAAAATCCAAGGTTTATTAGATCGTTATCAAAATCTTCGCCTTCAAAAATATTTTCGTGCACATAATTATAAATGGCACTAGCCGAATGATAAAATACATTTTCGAGGTACCAAATAAGACTTACCGCTTCATCATAAGGGGTTGGCTTTTCTTTCTTAAAAAAAGCTGTTTTCCCTAACTGAGCCAATAGTTTTTTAATTTTAGAAAGATCATTTGCGCGTATTGCAGTATCCAAATCATGAATTATTCCCAGTACTGTACCTGGATAAAATTGAGTTGGATGCGCCGTAAGCGTTGGTCGAATTTTAAATCTTTTTAAATATTCTTTCAACTCTCCCAACTGCCCCTTAGCCTGTGCTTCTTCTTTGATACTTCTCAAGGTTCCACGACCATCCATATTATTTACCGTTGGAAAAGCTGCATCCTCAATCGCATCAAACAATACTACTTGACGTTCTATATACTGTATAAATCTAAATAGTAAATCATGCTTTTCTTTTTCGGAAGGATTTTCTTGATAAAGTTTAAAAAAGCGTTCTACGATTTCGGTGGGATTCTTATGCTTATTATAGCCTTTCTCGCATACATCTTTAAAAAGCGGTAATAAAACTCCGGTATTCGTAATCGTATCAAAAGGCAATGTCATAAATATACTATTGTATATCTGATACTTAGCAAGAACATTTTCATTGAAACGTTCAATTTTAGGTTTTCTAGCCATTGTGTGGTGATAATTGTGGTTATTCTAGTGGTTAAAAAAAGATTTTCTTCTATATAAAGCTATATTTCAGAAAATGTGACTAAACATAAAAAAAAGCCCTTTCAGGTTTTCCTAAAGGGCTTTTTGATATTTTGTTATAAGAACCCTTTACAATTCTTGAAAAATAGAATGCATTAAGCGTTTCTTATCATTAATGCTCTCCTCTAAAGAAATCATAGTCTCTGTACGGTAAACACCGTCGATATCATCTAATTTGAAAATGATCTCCTTTGCATGGTTTGTATCCTTAGCTCTTACCTTACAAAAGATATTAAATTTACCTGTTGTAATGTGTGCAACGGTTACATAAGGAATTTCATTAATTCTTTCTAAGACGAATTTGGTTTGCGAGGTATTTTGTAGATAAATTCCAACATAGGCTATAAAAGAATATCCTAACTTTTTATAGTCTAATGTTAGCGAAGACCCTTCAATAATTCCAGCTTCTTCCATTTTTTTAACACGCACGTGTACAGTACCCGCAGAAATCAATAATTTCTTTGCGATATCTGTAAAAGGAGTACGCGTATTTTCTATCAGCATATCCAAAATTTGGTGGTCAACTTCGTCTAATTTAAATTTTGCCATAGTAATTAAAGTTATTTTTCCCGATTATTTACATTGCAAAAATAACAGAAAAATAAAGTTTTCACACATTTTATTTCACCTTTTTGTCAATTCTATTGAGAATAATTCAGAATCTAGGTAGAATTTTAACAACTCAGAATTCGGAACTATCATATTTCTAACGTTTTCGGAAGAGATAACCCTCTTTTTCCCTAAAATTTCGCGGTGGCCATAAAATTTTCGTAAATCCTCAATTTTAACAATTTTTGGTACGAATTTCACAGCATTTTCACTCAATTCTTCCTTAAATTGAATTGCTATATCTACATTTTTACCATCTAAAATGACATCTCTTATAATTATATCGAAAAAACATTTTCCATTTTCGGGAATAAGAAAATAGTCTTTATACCCATCACCAGTAACTGTTGTATTTGCGATATAAGTTATTGAAGCGACCAGCGCATAGAAAATGTATTCTCTTGTTTGCTCTCTATCGTAATCCTGTGCAAAATGTCCAGCTTCAAACAATATTGCTGGTATGCCTTGATGCTCCAAAGTATCACCAACACAATTTATATTAAAACCATCGTCATAACGCCCAACCTGATTCGGTATAAATTGTTGTAACGCTTGATTCATTTTAGCAATTACCTCCATCGATTTTTTACGACTAGGGGTAATCGTTCTTTCAGCATCACCGGCAGGAGATAAAAAAGACACTGTAGCAGATAAATTAGTTTCTCCAGCGCTAAAAATTGTACGCTGCCCGTGCAAGTTAAATGCAAAATCAGGTTGAATATCTACGATAAGATTATTTAAAACATTGCTCTCTTTTTGAGTTTTATCCTGAGCGTCCCTGTTAAGATCAACCTTATTATAATTTAATCGCGTGTACAACCTAGCTCCATCAGGGCTCAAAATGGGAACGATATATATCGTACAGGAATCCAGAAGATTATTAAGTTCTAAATTTTGGGAATCGGTTAGAAAGTTTAAAAGATCGAATAGCGCTTTTGTGGTGGTACTTTCGTTACCATGCATTTGAGACCATAAAAGAAGTTTTTTTCTACCTGTACCTATTTTAATAAGGTAAATAGGTTCATTGTTTTCAGAATTACCAATTGGTCTTATATCAATTTTAGAGGATAATTTATCTAGTAGAGGAGTAATATGATCTAAACAAATATAACGCCCATGCAAGGACGTTTCCTTGTACCTTTTAAAACAATCTTCAAGTTTTTTATGATTCATGATATGTATGATAAGAGCACGAAATTACCATAGTTTATTGAAGATTCATAACAATACAAATATTATTTACAACTGTAAACCAATCGGTGTTTTACAAATGTAAATAGCATCTAATTACAATTGTAAACGCATCAAAACTGATTGGTTGTTTACCTCTGTAAACATCATTATGAGTGTTGTTTCCAAATGTATAATATTAAATTTTTGATTTTATACATAATATAATTATATTGTTTTAAATTAATGCTTATCAAGTATTTAACAATGATTACATGAACTATTACTTTACATCTTGCAAATACTTGTTTACAAAAGTAAACTGTGTGTTTACAAGAATTTGTTTACCTTTGTAACACATAATTTCTATAAAAAAGGTTTACAATGGTAAACAATAAAGATTTTGGTAATAGAATCCAGAAAATCATGGATTTCTATGGTGTATCAGCTTCATCCTTTGCAGATTATATGGGTGTGGGACGCTCTTCTATTTCTCATATCCTCAGCGGAAGGAATAAGCCTAGTTTAGATTTTGTTATGAAAATAACCGAAGCCTATTCTGATGTAGATATGCAATGGTTGTTATATGGCAAAGGGAGTTTTCCTAAATCTGAAAATTCGATCTCAGAAATTAAAGAAGAAAAAAATGAACCTGTAAAATCTAAGCCTTCTTCTACTCCAATTTTGGAACCAGAGGAAGATCTTTTTTCTCAACCAATAGAAGAAGTAAAAAAAATAGAACCCGATGTAGTGGTCAATAAAAAAACAACTTCTACTTTTTCTTCAGAAAGTGATATCGATAGAATCGTTATTTTTTATAAGGATGGTACTTTTAATAGCTACCAAATGAAAAAATCTTGATAATTTTTTCATTGCTTTCTATAAACTTTATCTAAATAAATTTATTTTCGCTTTTAGTTAAACTATTTTATGAAACAGATAGCCTTTATCTTCTGTTGCTCTTTACTATTCGCCAGCTGTTACCAGCCGGAGAGGAATTGCTCAAATTTTCATGTAGGAACTTTTGAATTCGAGACATTACTAAACGGAGAGTTAGTAAAAACCACCTTTGTAAGAAACGATTCTATAGAAATTGATTATTTCGAAGGAAAAAGCGATACCGCTAGTATTCGGTGGATCAACGACTGTGAATATATTGTTCAAAAAGTAAATCCAAAGAGTATGTCTGAAGAAAAAGCGATTCATATGAAGATTTTAACTACCGACAATGACATCTATACATTCGAATACGGATTGGTAGGTGCAACCAATAAACAACGTGGAACCGCAAAAAAAATAAAATAAAATGTTTGAAATTTTCGCATCTGCAGATGCTTGGGTAGCCCTGTTAACACTTACGTTCCTTGAAATTGTATTGGGTATAGACAATATTATTTTTATATCTCTTGCTTCAAGCAAACTACCTCAGCAACAACAAAAGAAAGCTACCAACATAGGTCTAGCCCTTGCCATGGTAATGCGTATTATTCTTTTATTTGGTATTTCACTCTTGGTAGCTATGGAAGCTCCTTTCTGGCATATTAACCTGCCATGGGTGCAGGCTGGTATAAGCGGGCAAGCACTTATTTTATTTGCAGGAGGGCTCTTTCTATTGTATAAAAGTGTACATGAGATTCACGAGAAGGTGGATGAAAAAGGAGAAGAAGAAAAGGAAATTCAAGCCAAAAGCTCCTCTTCTCTATCAAATGCTATTTTACAAATTACCCTAATTAATGTAGTATTCTCATTCGATTCGATTCTTACTGCGGTAGGTATGACCAATGGACTAAGTAATGATCCTAATGATGCTTTAATTATTATGATTATTGCTGTTATTGTATCTGTACTTATCATGATGTTATTTGCAGCCCCAGTTGGAAGATTTGTAAACAAACACCCTTCTGTACAAATATTAGGACTTTCATTTTTAATCTTAATAGGCTTTATGCTAATAGCCGAAGCGGCACATTTAGCGCATTTCCAAATATTTGATACAGAGGTAGGTACAATACCTAAGGGATACCTTTACTTTACCATTGCTTTTTCACTATTTGTAGAGTTTCTCAACTTTAAACTCAGGAAAAAGAATAAGGTTAAAAAAGAAACCGAAACCGCTTAAAGATATAAACCGTGCTTCGTACGGTTTTTTTATACCTTCATAATCCAGCACAATAGAAAAAAACGCTCTTAAAATCAAGATGTTTTTTAGGCTTTCTTTGAGAGAATACATCTGTATATACGCTAACAGCCTTTAACTCATGTAAGAAAAAAACGGTTAGCTAAATAAGCTAATTTCCTACAAATCATATTTTTTTAACAATAAATATAATCTCCTGGCGTTTTTCATTTGAAATACATTTCATCCAAGAAAAATGGATTTCAACCGAAAGTGAATTAAAATTCTGTACGGTATCTAAGGTTTTTAAACCCCCTAAACCTAATTTTAGATATGGGTAGATTATTTTAATTTTTAACCAAACAACCCCAAAATATGAAAAATCACACACTATTTATTTTAATTTCGTTTGTGTTTTCGGGGCTATATGCTCAGGAAGAAACACATGGTTCAAATGCAGAATTAACCAATGTTGTACTCGAAGTACATAATGTAGAAGAATCTAACGTATCGAGAGTAAATCATATCAAATACTCTATAGAAGAATATGAGGAAATGATAGCAGAATGTAAGGAGTTAACTAAAAGACTTCAGGAATATGATAGGCTAATCCAAAACGGAAAGATGACAAAGGCTCAAAAACGCGCTTGGAAAAAAGAAGTGATGGAAGCCAAACTTCTTAACTTCAGAATTGATGATTTTACCACTATTTACATGAAAAGGAATTATTCTTTAATAGATCATGTAGATGTAAAGGCACTAAGTGATTACTATGACTTTTCTAAAACATTAGAAAGTGCTACACAATATGCCGGATTCTAACTGAATTTAAAAACGTTTTTAAAACAGCGAAGCTTACTTTGAGTAAGCTTCGCTGTTTTTTTGTATCAGGTTTTGTTATCTTTAGTAAACTCACTCCAACACTTTTTCCTATGAAATTTACTTGTACTACCGAGATTAATGCCCCTATAGATAAGGTCATCGCTTTATTTGATGATCCCAATAACCTGAAAGAATGGCAAGATGGTTTTATAAGTTTCGAACATCTTAGTGGCACGCCAGGCGAGGTAGGAGCAAAATCTTTACTAAAATACAAACATGGGAAACGGGAAATGGAGCTTATCGAAACGATCACAGCAAAAAACTTGCCTGATGAATTTAGCGGCATCTATGAACATGAACATATGGATAATGTTGTAAAATGTAGTTTTATTGAACTTCCTGATCAAAAGACACGATTAGAGTATCACGTAGATTACATAAAATACAAAGCATTCATACCAAAGTTAATAACTTTTCTAATGCCACATATGCCCAAAAAATATACTCAAAAATGGCTGGATCAATTCAAGGCATTTGCAGAGCAGTCATGAAAAAGTATCTATTTAAAAATAAAAAATAGCCTGCTGGAATAATTACAAATTTTACTGCATTTTTGTATCTCATAATTACATGATCAATATATGAATTTGGAAAAAGAGTTACACAAGCGTAGTCAATCGAAATGTGAATTATCAAGCACGACAGAAAATCTTCATATCTACACGGTTCCTAAATCACCGGGAACAGGTTTAGATGCAAATATTTTGATTTCTGCTACTTGTTTAGAGCAAATCGAAAACCCCGAAAAAGTAGATCCTAACCATTGGAGATGTTTAAACGACAGCATGTGGAGCGAAGTGCCTGCCGTGCAGGTGGTAGCCTGGAGAATGCTTAACCGACTGAAAAATGAAGGTTGGCCACAGGATTTATTAGATATGTTATATCTCGACGAAGACACACTTGCATGGGCAAAAGCTACAGGTGAAGATCAAGATGAAGATAATGCAATCAAACATATAGATGCCAATGGTGCTACTCTACAAGCAGGAGATAATGTGGTACTCATTAAAGATTTAAATGTAAAAGGAGCCAATTTCACCGCAAAACGAGGTACTGCAGTTCGAAATATTACCTTGGTACACGACAACGAAGAACATATAGAAGGTCGCGTAAACGGCCAGCACATCGTCATTCTTACCAAATACGTAAAAAAATCATAGTTATCGTAACCAGGTATCGGGATCAAGATAAAACATCTTTTTCCAACCTTGAACCGCTTTATCATCCTTTAAAGATACATACGGAAATGGTGTTGTGATTGCATAATGTAGATGTGGTGGTTTCCCTTTGGCGTTTCCGGTATCCCCTACAGTGCCTAATAAAGATCCTGCTTTTACTGGAGCAAGCGGAAAGGTTTCTATAGCATCTAAATGCGCATAATAATGAAATCTCCATTTAGGCCCTAAAACCATCACCGACTTCCCTCCTTTTCCACCTTCGTGCGTATACACAACAATACCTTTGGTTGCAGCTATTACCGGAGTTCCTCTATCGGCAAAAATATCTATCCCCTTATGTGTAATTGAAGTTCCCCAGGGATATGCCCAAAATGAATTATCATCCCAATTACTTGTAGTAGCTCCCTGAACCGGAATAATCATATTCTGGGGGATTACGAATCCTATCCCAATAACGAGAAAAGGAATCCAAAACCATTTTCTTAACTCCCGGTTTCTAATTAAGAAGCCAAGGGAGGTCAATAAAACAACCCAGAAACGTTTTGTAGTACCAGTAATCATAGTGTAACTAATGAAACCAAAGCAAATATACTCTGGTATTTATAAGGTTACTCCTTCTACTACCTCTTAAAACAATGTAGGCTGATCGTTATCCTCATCTTTTGGTGCTTCTGCAGAGGCATCAGGAGATACATTTTCTTCTTCTACCACTTCTATTTCTTCAGTAGGAAGCGGTTCTGGCTCTTCATAAGGTAATGACTCTAAAAGGTTTATTTGTTTTACCTTATGGGTAGTAAGCTGATTTCCTAAGGCTTTTATTCCTTTTATGGCTATAAACTCTTCCAAATTCACTTCTTCATTTGGTCGTTGATCTTTACCTCTTATTTTAGTAAAAACCACCTCAGCAATGGGTCTGTAATCTGTCGAAACCACCTCTAAGAATGATTTTGGATGCTCAGAGATAAAAGAATCCTCCCTTTCAGAATTTTCGATAAGAAAACGTTTTACGTAGTATCGCTCTTTTTCTCCATCCCAGTAAATTGCAGAAACCGGTTTTTTGGGTTTCCATTTCTCCAAAACAATCATATCAGACGGGAAATGCAATGTCATTTCTGGGATCAATGTCTTGGCAATACCTTTTTGATCGATTACCAATAAACGATCTTCACCTCTAAACTCTCCCAGAAGCTCACCTCTACCATCTACATTTAATCGCTGTACGGTATCATCGAACCATATTTTACGAGGTTTTAAGGTAGATACCCCTTGCTCTTTGAGTTCGATGCGTTTGATATTATATTTGGTAACGATATTTCCTTTTACCCCTCGCCCTTTGATGAGTAAATCTGAAAAATCAAGGTCGAATTTTAATTTTTTGATACTTCCGGCCTGACGCAAGAATATGGTCACCAGTTCTGCCTCTCCATTTGGGTTTGCAGAAAAATAAGTCACCTTAGAACTCTTTTTTCCTTGTGTTAAGTCGTATTCTTTATCTCTTGTTACGGCGGTAACCGCAAATCTCTTTACAAAAGAAGCTCCTCCTCTACCATCTTGATAAATCATATTATAGATCGTGCGCTTATCTTTTTTCTTGAATACAGCAACGTGAATAATGTTTTTACCTATAAATGTTTTAGAATCTACTTTGGTCACCATCATTTTTCCTTCGGCAGTAAAGCAAATAATATCATCGATGTCTGAGCAATCGGTTACATACTCATCTCTGCGTAACGAAGTACCCACAAAACCTTCTTCACGATTCACATATAGTTTTGTGTTTCGAATGACTACTTTGGTAGCTTCTATATCATCAAAAATCTTGATTTCGGTTTTGCGTTCTTTTCCTTTGCCGTAGGTCGTCTTTAATCTTTTAAAATAGTCGATTGCAAACTCGATCAAGTGCTCCAGGTTATGTTTTACCTTCGCAATTTCTTCTTCTAAAGCTTCTATTTTTTGCTGTGCTTTATCGATATCAAATTTTGAAATACGTTTGATACGAATCTCAGTTAGACGCACTATATCTTCTTCGGTAACCGCTCTTTTCAAATGCTTCACATGAGGCTTCAGCCCTTTATCTATAGCTTCTATCACTCCTTCCCAAGTTTCTACCTCTTCAATATCTCGATAGATACGATTTTCAATAAAAATACGTTCTAGCGAAGCAAAATGCCACTGTTCCCGAAGTTCCTCTAGCTGAATCTCGAGCTCACGTTTCAATAACTCTACCGTATTATCGGTAGAACGGCGAAGCATTTCAGAAACTCCTATAAAATTTGGCTTATTATCCTCGATCACACAACCCAAAGGTGATATAGATACCTCACAATTGGTAAACGCATACAACGCATCAATGGTTTTATCTGGAGAAATTCCCGAAGGCAAGTGTACCAATATCTCTACTTCAGCCGCTGTGTTGTCTTCTATTTTCTTGATTTTGATTTTCCCCTTGTCATTAGCTTTCAGAATAGAGTCTATCAAACTTGTAGTGGTTGTAGAAAACGGTATTTCTGTAATGACCAATGTATTTTTATCGAGTTGAGAGATTTTGGCTCGTACGCGTACTTTCCCTCCTCGGTTACCATCGTTATAATTGGTACAATCGGCAATACCAGCTGTTGGAAAATCGGGAACCAAGGTAAAGCGTTTCCCTTGCAGATGCTTTACTGATGCATCAATAAGCTCTATAAAGTTATGAGGTAATATTTTAGTACTTAATCCTACTGCAATACCTTCGGCCCCTTGTGCCAATAGTAAAGGAAATTTAACCGGTAGATTGATAGGTTCTTTTTTACGACCGTCGTACGACTGTTGCCAGTCGGTCACCTTAGGATTATAAACTACATCGAGCGCAAACTTAGACAATCGTGCCTCGATATACCTTGAAGCCGCTGCACGGTCACCGGTGAGAATGTTCCCCCAGTTCCCTTGCATATCGATTAAAAGATCTTTTTGCCCAATCTGCACCATGGCATCAGAGATACTGGCATCACCATGAGGGTGATACTGCATGGTATGACCTACGATATTTGCTACCTTATTATAGCGCCCATCGTCTAAATCCTTCATAGAATGAAGAATACGGCGTTGCACCGGCTTTAATCCATCCTCAATTGCAGGTACAGCACGTTCTAAAATCACATAAGAAGCATAATCAAGAAACCAGTCCTTGTACATTCCTGTGACTTTGGTAATCACTTCTTGAGGGTTATGATCTGCAGAAGTTGATTCGTGATGTAATTCTTCGTTTTCGTTTTCCAAATCCATATTTTATCCTAGGGGGCGCTTACAATTATAATTCTTCCTCTATAGCGTCTAATTCTACTTTTAGGTTATCGATGATAAACTCCTGTCGCTGTGGAGTGTTTTTTCCCATATAAAATGATAACAGCTCATCGATAGGCTTTTCTTTGTCTAACATTACGGGATCTAATCGCATATCATCACCAATAAAGTGCACAAATTCGTCTGGCGATATTTCTCCTAATCCCTTAAATCGTGTAATCTCTGGCTTACCAGTTAGTTTTTGAATCGCATCTTTCTTTTCTTGTTCTGAGTAGCAATATATGGTCTCCTTTTTGTTTCGTACTCTAAACAAGGGTGTTTGCAAGATGTATAAATGTCCCTCTTTAATCACTTCAGGAAAAAATTGTAGAAAGAAGGTGATTAACAACAATCGAATGTGCATACCATCTACATCGGCATCGGTAGCGATTACTATATTATTATATCGCAAATCTTCTAATGATTCTTCAATGTTTAAAGCAGCTTGTAAGAGATTAAATTCTTCATTTTCATACACAATCTTCTTACTCATATTGTAACTGTTTAAAGGCTTTCCCCTTAAACTAAATACTGCCTGTGTATTTACATCTCGAGATTTTGTAATCGAACCACTTGCCGAATCTCCCTCGGTAATAAACAGCGTACTCTCCAGATTACGATCTTTTTTACTATCGGTAAGGTGAACACGGCAATCGCGAAGCTTTTTGTTATGTAAACTTGCTTTTTTTGCACGTTCACGAGCGAGTTTTCGAATACCCGATAAATCTTTACGCTCACGCTCAGCTTGAAGAATTTTACGCTGCAGGCTCTCTGCCGTAGTGGCATTTTTATGTAGGAAATTATCGAGTTTGGTCTTTACAAAGTCATTGATATAGGTTCTTACGGTAGGTAGCCCACCTCCCATTTCGGTAGATCCCAATTTGGTTTTGGTCTGACTCTCAAAAACAGGCTCCATTACCTTAATACTTATGGCAGAAACAATTGACTTTCTAATATCACTAGCTTCATAGTTTTTACCATAAAACTCTCTCACGGTTTTTACCACGGCTTCTCTAAAGGCTGCTTGATGCGTACCTCCTTGCGTGGTATGCTGGCCGTTTACAAAAGAATGGTACTCTTCACTATATTGTGTTTTACTATGTGTAATGGCTACTTCTATATCGTCTCCCTTAAGGTGGATAATATCATACAAGCGATCTTCTTGATTTATATTATCTGAAAGCAGGTCTTTTAACCCATTTTCTGAAACGAATTTCTCTCCATTAAAAATAATGGTAAGCCCAGGGTTAAGGTATACATAGTTTTTAAGCATTTTGGTCACATACTCTGTACGATACTTGTAATGCTTAAAAATACTATCATCGGGTACAAACGATACTTTGGTTCCTCGTCTTCTCGAGGTTTCATCTAGTATATCCTGATTGGTAAGATTCCCTTTTTCGAACTCAGCAGAAGCCGATTTACCATCACGGGTAGACTCTACCCGAAAATAGGTAGATAGTGCATTTACCGCCTTGGTACCTACCCCATTTAACCCTACCGACTTTTTGAAAGCTCGGGAGTCATACTTACCCCCAGTATTCATTTTGGAGACTACGTCTACCACTTTACCCAGCGGTATCCCACGACCATAATCTCGCACGATCACTTTATCTCCTTGAATAGAGATTTCTATCGTTTTACCGGCACCCATAACATATTCATCGATCGAATTGTCGAGTACCTCTTTTAATAAAATGTAAATTCCATCATCGGGTGATGATCCATCGCCTAACTTACCAATATACATCCCGGGTCGCATACGTATATGCTCTTTCCAGTCGAGGGATCGTATATTATCTTCGGTATATTTGGTTTCCTTGCTCATAAAATTTCAGGTAGAATGCCAGCTAATATAAGGTTTCACTTACAAAATTAAAACAGCCGCTCTACAAAGTAATTAACAAATCGTTCACGTATTTTGTTGATTATTTGGTAAACAGCGATTTATGATTTTTTGGTCTTTAGCAATGGGGTTTTACAAACCCTTAGTTATACTCCCTAAGAGTATACAACCTCTGGTAGCGGCAAGCTGTTGCCTTCTGGTACGTTTTAGTGCGTTTTAGGGTAACATTTAGATAGTTGTAAACACTTATACTTAGTTACACACTAGTACAATAGCATATATAAGAAATATAGTTACTTTTGGTAATTATACATATGTTACAAACAATTCAAACAAATCTTATATTAATGGCCAAAAAAACGGTTATTATTATTTCATTGATATTATTAACCAGTTGTGATTCATATAAATCAATGTTCATTTTTAGCAGGTTTACGATCAAACCGAATTCCAATTTAGAAGCCTTTAGAATTATTGACACAACAAGTATCTATAAAGAAGTGGAACTTGTTAACTTAACTTACAATACAAAATTGAACTTAGATAAACGTGAATATATAAATTACATAAGGTTTAAGAAAAGTGGAGAAATGGTTAGATTGCTTACTGACAAATTAACTGATTGGCAAAGCAGAGAATCTGAATTGAAAAGAATGCAAAGATATAATTACAGTGAAAAGGGGTTCTATATAGAATATCACTTCCATACGGTTCAAGGAGGCTGGTCTATTTGGAAATCGAAACTGATTAAACATTCCAATGATTCACTAATTTTTAGACATAAAAATTATATAACAAAATACGTCAGAACGGCAATACCTGTAAAACAATAAGAAATTATTGAAAAGAAAATAGTTTGTAACAATTTGCCCTGCTACAACACATATATAAAACGTTAGCATACATTCTAAAATGAACCTTTCTGAAGTATATTTCTATATCGTGATAATTATTTGTTTGCTACTCAGTTGCGCAATTGTGACGTTTACTGAGGATCTAAAAGACGAGCAATATTTCAAGCGCTATCTAAAAATTACATTTTCAATAGGTTTTCTTGGAATTATAATGGAGTTACTAAATTGGAATTATCTCTGTAGCCTAAATTGTACGCTTATGACATTCTCCCCTTTTCTGACTGTATTAATCTCTAAAGGAATTATAGAATTTTATAAAACAGTACTCAAAAGAGAAGGATTCCAAGTTCAATGGGGCAAACTGTCTGATGGAATATGGAAAAAGAATAAAGGAGATTCTAATAAAGGGTTGTTTTATACTTGGTATACAACCAATTTAATAAGTCTTCCGATTTTTACTATTGGAATGCTATATATTATAATCGAAAAAACGGCATGCTAACACCATTTATGTGATCATGGCTTATTTGGGATTAATCGATTGGTTCGTGTATATTTATGTAGGCGCAGTGATTTAAAACTGAAAAAGGAATAAAATCTGCGCAGAGTTGTCCAAGGTTAGGTAACAATTTGCTTCGCCACTACACATATATTAAGCGTTAGTTGCAATTATAAATGAATATCTACAAAGCATTCTTACTTACTGCTATCATAATTGGACTTGATTATGGCTTGGACTATGGAATTGCCCATTTGCTCAAATTGTATTTTGAATCTAATGATTCTTTAGAAACTCTTGAAGCTTTATATCAAACCATTAGCTTGATTAATATTCTGTTTACTTTGATTACATATTTTATTGTCATCAAAGTATTTGAAATAACTGCGATATGGAATAAGGAAACATTCAGCACTAAATCCATAAAAGCAAGTCACATAATTTATCTAATAATTATTGCCACTGGACTAGAATTAATGGAAAGACCATTCTTTGACTTTAAATTAATTTTGGATAAAATACACGATATTCCCCTTGAGCCATACTCCCATTATGAAAGAGAAAATATCACTCTCGTTTATCTTAGTATTTCTTCATTAATAGTGGCTCCGATATTCGAAGAAATCATTTTTAGAAAACATATGTTTACAAAATTAGCGCAAAAATATTCGTTGAACATATCAATTTTAATCTCTAGTTTTTGCTTTGCCTTAATTCATCTACCAAGCTACAGAAACCTGTTGCCTACATTTATTGTCGGAATTATTTGTTGTCTAATCTACATTAAAACCAAACGAATAATTTATACTATAACATTTCATTTTATCGGAAATTTAAGTTGGTTAATATTAATCATTTTTGGCGAAAAATATTATAGCTGGATATACAGGTTTGAATTTGGATTTATGTATTGGGTGGTGGTGTGTTTTGGATTATTACTTGTTATATTTGGGTTAAAAAAAATAACAGTAGCTAATAAAGTATAACAAATCATAAATCCCTTCGAGAAGCAACGCTTGTTATACGCAACGCTGTGCTTTGTTAAAAAACACCTAATCTGAATAGAATATCTAATGAACGAAGTAGATAAAAAGTTTTATGATCGTGTTGATGCGCATATTAATTTATCGAACGATCAACTGAAAACGGAAACTCGAGGAAAAGTAAGTGCGTCAATGATGTACAGTGTTGCAAGATTTAATGCTTGGGTAAGCGCCTGTGGATGGAATAGTGGAGAAGAAATGAGGTCGAGAAGAGAAGAAACTCTTGACTATTTTGTAACGGAATATAGAAAAATGTTGGAGGAAAATCTAGATGACTACATTCATAACTTTGACGATTTTATGGAACCGAAAAAATAAAACGAAAGCACAACAACATATATGTGATCCATAGTAACTAGGTGATCAATCGAATGGTTCTTGTATTTTTGGTAAGGCGCAATGCTTGCAGAATAGAAAAGTTAGCAACCAATGCACAGAAAAATCAAAATGCCTGGTAACATTTTGCCCTGCCACGACACATATCTTAAATGTTACCAGCAACATACCTGAACCAGAAAAATAGAATTACATATGAAAATATATTTCCTACCTATTTTTATCCTAACTACTTTATCTCTAAATGCACAAAATCTGTTCCCTGTAAAAGTTGACAAATGCAAAACTGAAAGGTTTTGTCTTGACTGTGGAGATACAAAAGCAGGTTATGTAGAACAGGAATTTTCAAAACTTCAGGAAAAATTAAACAATGAACTTAACTTAAATGATATTAAAGGTGCTGTTATGTTTCAAGTTCTTGTCAATTCAAATGGACGTGCTTGTGTTTTAAGTCATACAGATCAAACAAAAAACTTCATAACACAGAAAATAGTTAAAGAGCTAAATCGATTCAAAAGTTGGAAACCTGCCGTAACAAATGGTAAAACAGAAGAAAAATCTTCAATCAATATTGTTTTCAAAGTAGATAGCAATAAAATCACAGGACAAATAGTGAGAGTAGACAAAGAGGCTTTCAAAAAATCCTTTGACAAACCAAATAGTCCTGAAATTTATAATGACACCTATGTCTACAAAAACGAAAATTTAAGCAATTATAAAATGACCGTTTGGAACTCGAAGAATTCAAATTTACCTAATAATTGGAATGACCATATTTCGATTGATAAAAATGGTTTAATATGGCTTACTGTTAGTCAAGGTTTAGTAACTTTTGACGGAAAAGAATTTAAAAATGCCGAACAAAACATTTCTAAAAAAGGTAAATACTTCGGCTATTACGAATTAGCGACAGATAACAATAATGTCAAATGGATTTATGCCAAAAAAAACATATACAGTTTTGACAATGATCAATGGGTAAAACATGACTCAACACAAATTGGAATTAATTCTGCATATAATATTGTGAACAATTCAAAAACAGGTGAACTCTTTTTCTGTTCAAAAAATGGAATAACAATACTTAAAGATGATAAATGGTCAAAAATTGATACGAACTTATACAAAGACTTACCTGGTGATAGAGTTTCATTTGCTAAAAGAGATTCCAAAAACAGAATTTGGATTGGAACTTATGATGGTTCAGCAATGATTGATGAAAATAATCAAGTTACAAATTTTGAAAAATCATCTACAGTTTTAAAAGGTAAGTGTATTACATCAATGGATGAAGATGAAAATGGCAACCTATATTTTACCTTGTATGAATTCGATAGAAAGAACAAAAAGCAAGTCAATAATGATGAGGGAATAGCAATTCGGGAGGTAAATGGGGATTTCAAACAATTTACGACTCAAAATTCAGGTATGCCTTTTAATCATACAACTTGCGTGTTATATGACAAAATCGAAAAAGTGCTTTGGATTTCAACCGACAGAGCTGGATTAGTCAGGTATGATTTAAATGGTAGTTGGGAAAATTATCATCCTGAAAATTCTGATATTCCGACTTCTTACATCTCGACTATGGCATTTGATGATAAAGGGAATTTATTTTTAGCAACTAGACAAGGATTAGTGAAAATTGAAAGAAAATAAATATACACGCACGCGGTGTATAACTCATTACCGATGAATTACTTACTCCACAACCCTTTTCTAAGCATATCAAAGGGCTTGATATAAATAAATTTATTGCAGATTTACTACCTTGGTATTGTATTGAAATGAAATTATGGATGAATTAAGTAAACTGGAAAAAGAGCAAAATTTAACTCTTCCGGTAATTTATAAAAAGTTCTATAAAAGATGTAAAAAATCTACTCCTAAAGAAATTGTAGGCACTGACCTATTTAATGATAGAAAAGAGCTAAAAGAATGGGCTTTAGAATTATTAAAAGAAGATAATACGAATAACTTCTTATCTGATAAAGATTTTGTTTTTATGATGCATCAGGGCTATATGTTTTGGTATTTCAAAGCCGATGGTGCCGAAAATCCAGATGTTTATTTTTATCGAGAAATGGGACTAAAACCAGATAGATTAACCGATTTAAGAACTTTTTTGAGTAAATATTGAAATGCAAAATAAAGAAATAGAAAGTTCCAGAAGTTATAAAATAGAGGATCTTGCGGGAGAGGGAAAACTGAATGAGCTAAAAGAGCTATTTAAAGAAAACTATACCAAACTTGAGATAGATGTAGCTCTTAGTAATGCAATTGCCTATTCTCAAATAGCGACAGCTGAATATCTACTTTCTTTAGGGGCCGATTTTGCTAATTATGATTATGATGGTGTTTATTATGCAGTACATAATGACGAGTTAAAGGGTCTTAAATATGCAATTGCAAAAGGTGTTGATATAAATGTGCGAAATGGAATGTTACTAAATACAAGTATAATGACTTGTATAAACAGCAAAAATATTGAGATAGTTAGATGGTTACTCGATAATGGAGCAAATCCAAAATATTTAACCGAAAGTTCCTTGGGGTTAGTTGAGCGCTATGGAACTTACGAATTGAAAAAACTAATAAAAAACGTCACACGACAAGGTGTATAATGTGCAGGCAAAGCATGCTCCATATAAAGAATGTTATAAAACATGTTAGAACAATGAAAATTATTAATAGAATATTTGTGTCTGGAATTGTATTGTTCTTGGTTTCTTTCAATACGATATCTGATTTGAATCTTGAGGAGAAAATACTTGGAAAATGAAGCTATTTTTCTGAAATGAATACAGTAGCAGTTTGGGAAAATGTTGAACAACTTGATAAAAACAAAGACGGAATGGAGTTTAAAAAAGACGGTATTTTAGTCGTACGAACAAATTCCGGATCATGTGCAACTCCACCAATAACATATAAAAATTATAACGGAATCTGGAAAAAAACTTCCGATTCTACTTTAGTTATAATTCATGGATTTTGGGGTGGTAAACTAGAAAGTAATATATTAATAAAAACGCTTAACAATAAAGAATTGATATTTGAAATATTAGATGATAAAATCATTAAAAACTAAATGTATTACAAAATCATATACACCTTTATAGCGACTAAGTAATTAATCTATTGAGTGTTCTACTTTTAATACTGTTTTTTGAACTTTAACATCAGCTTTTTACAAACCCATGTTATACTCCCAAAGGGAATACAATCTCTAGTAGCAACAAGCTGTTGCCGTCTAGTAATATTTTAATGTGTCTTGGGGTAACATTTAAGCGTTCGCAAACACTTATAATTAGTTACAAATAATTACAAAATCAGATGTAAGAAATATGGGTACTTTTGGTAACTATGTATACTTGTTGGCGTGCATTGGAAAATAAAAAAACATGAAAATCAAATTAACTTTATTGCTATTTCTTTTATCAATTCTGATCTACGGTCAGGAAATAAAGACAACGGGTTTTTTAAGAGAGATTAAAACTTATGATGTTTCTGATTTATGGACTTTGAACACGCCTGAACCTCTAGGCTATATTGGAGAAAATTATCAGCGATTTTTCATTCATTTTATTTCGGTAATAAAAAATCCAAATGACCCTCTTGAATATTTTGTTTATGGAAAAACAAGAGTCAAAAATAATATTTGCAGCTTTCAAGGTACTATAAAAATAAATAAGTCTATGACTTATGACGAAACTGATGTCCCTAATATCAAACAAGGTTCAGTAATTGGAGAATATGAATTTTTTGAAGACCCGGATCAGAAAGGAACTGGAACTTTAAAGGGTAAATTCTTATCTGACTTTATGATTGACAAAAACGGTAAATTCAAATACGATGACTTGATGGCAAGCGCTGATGGATATGAAAACAATCAATTCGAAGGAGTATGGATTAGCTATAAAAGCAAGTCGTCCAAAAAATGTAATTGGGGAGATTATCGAATTCCTGACAGTGGAGACTTAGATGGTGGAGCTGGAGAATTTGGACCAGCTTTAAAATATGCCAACTACGGATGGGAAAATTATCAGCAAGCTTGGTTTTATGACTCAAGCAAACCGGAAGTGCAAAAAGCAAGAAACAAGGAAAAAGAAAATTGGTGGTTAAAAAATTAAAACGACACGCCAACAAAATATATGTGCCATAGCAGCAAAGTGATCAATCGATTGGTTGTTGTATATTTATGAAGGCGCAATGCTTGCAGAATAGGAAAGTTGGCAATCAATACCCAGAAAAATCAAAAAGCAAGGTAACATTTTACTCTACTACGACACGTATATAAAACGTTACAGGTAAGCAAAACGATCTATGAAAATATTTTATCTATTTATAATTCTTATATCAACTCAAACAAGTTTTGGACAAAACTTGGACTTTGAAAAGTTTGAATTCAAAGGACTAAACTTCTATTCTTCGAAATCAAAAATTATCAAAAAATTCGGTGACCCAAATAAACAATTTGAACCGAACTATGATTGCGGCGGATTATCAGCGGAATGGCAAGGTGTTAAATATTTTACTCTTGAATATAGAGATGTGAAATTTACTGGAAATGAAAAGGAAAAATATTTAATTGAGAAGATTAACTTTAAGAATGATAATACGATTGAACTAATTTATGGTAAGCATAAACTAAACTGTGAAACAGAATTGAATATGCTTTCAGAAATATTTGGAAAACAAATTAAAGATCGAATAGCTAAGGGACAGTTAAATGGCTTATTCACCGTTCAGCACGAAAAAATGGATGATGGAATAACGTTAGAAATTGAAAATGGAAAACTAATTAGTTTCGGTTATTGGACTTCTTGTTGAAAAGCCAGCCTCTAACATTATATATGAAATCAGAGCAATCTAGTCCAAGATCAAGAGGTCATTTCCTTTTTGCTAAGGCTGAGATTTTCATAGGTTTAATAAGAAAAAAAAATGCGTAGAAAAACTTAACAGAGAGGTAACAATTTACGCTACTACGACACATATATAAACCGTCTTAAACTATTCTAAATTGACAAATTAATGGCAGAAAAATCAATTGTAGCAGATTCTTCAAAATCCAATAATAAAATGGACAATGTATTAAACCAATTAAAAAGTGGTTTATCCAAAATAGGTGATCTCGGAACCAATACTAAAGATAAATTTGTTAATTATGTAAAAGATATTTTTGATATTTTACCTTTAATTGAAAAAGCTGGATTTAGAACGAACAGATTAATTGTTGGAATATCAATCCCTCCATCGGTAGAAATCCATTTTAGCAGAGTTACTGAATTTGACGAACATCATATTAAAAAATTAATGGACGAATATTCAAACAAAAAAATGTTCAAATTAATTCTAAAAGGGCTGTTGATGTCAAACGAGTTTCAATCCAAGATTTCAACGGAGGATCTAATTTTTAGCGAAACCTGCATTGAGATTTCTATACCACCAAAAATTAGTATAAAATACTTAAACAAGGATATCGCAAGTTTAAATAAAATCGAAACTGAATTTGATTAAAAACAGTTTACAACAACATATATGTGATCATGGCAGCTAAGTGATGAATCAGATTGTCTTTGTATATTTATGAAGACACAATGCTTGCAGAATGGAAAAGATAGCAACCAATGCGCAGAAAAACCAAAAAGCAAGGTAATATTTTGCCTTGCTACGACACATACATTAATCGTTGTAGATCATTTAAAGAATGGATAAAGAAACTTGGAACGAAATAATTAAAAATGGGGCTTACTCTCATGAGTTGGATTGGATAGCTCAGGATAATTTGGGGCAGATAGCCATATTTAGCGCAATTATGGAAGCGCCAATCCCTAAAGTCATTGGAAAATCCTATGCATTATTTTCTGAACTAGAATTGATAATCAATCAATTAACTGAAAAAGGCAACGCAGAACCAATTACAAAGAATAACAGAAATATATCTGATTGGTTAGAATACTCTAAAAAAGGACTTTTCGCATTTGATTTTCAAGACGTTCACCGAGAAAAGCAGGATAAATTAGAACATTATGACTTGATTTCCATTCCATCAAATCCGATTTATATTCATGACCTTAAATTGAAAAAAGAAATTGAAGGTATTATTCCTAAAATTGATTGCAATTTTCAAGAAGGGAATGTTTCTAATGAAAAAATAAAAAGCAATCCACAACAACGTGTATAATTAACTTACCAATACGTTGGGAAAATAAGTTATGATTTTTCTCAACTAATCATACAAAAACCGTTACCACACATTTGAATGAACAAACTCACTTACGTCATAATTTTAGTTTTATTCTTCACAGTTAACTCTTGCGTAAACAAGAAAAAAACTGAATCCAAAACAGACCGATCAGCTTTAAATATTTCAACTGATTTACAGGTTGACCATTTTAACATTTGGGTTAAAAATCCAAAAACAGCAAAAAAGAAATTAAGAGATATTGGATTCACCTCTGTTCCCGACTCACTTTCGGCAATACATAAAGGACAAGGAACAACAGGACGGTATTTCTACTTTTTAAACAACTACCTCGAATTAATTTTTGTGTACGACCAAACCGAATTCAAAGAAAATAATAGAGTAAATAGAGATTTAGATTTTGCTGAGAGAGCAAATTTTGATAAAAATGGAGCTTCACCTTTTAGCGTTGCTTTAAAAGTAAAAGACTATGATATAGAAAAAATTCCATTCAAAACAGTGAAATATCATCAAGAATGGATGGATAATAATGAAAATATATATTCAGCTGTTAATTCAAAAACAAACCTAAAAGAGCCTTCTGTTTTTGTAGTTTATCCCGAATTAGAATCGGATAGGTTTGAAACACTATCTGACTTAAAAAATATACCAGAAGAATACGCTTTTGCAAGAACGTTCTATAAACATCCAAATGGGGCTAAAAAAGTAACGAATATCAAGATTATATCGCCTGAATTGGACATGGAAACCCAAACAATCAAAGCTATTAATGGAATTGAAAACTTAAGCATCAAAAATGGTGCAAAGCATTTAATGGAATTGACTTTTGACAATAATATTCAAGGAAAAATATTTGACTTACGACCTGAATTACCACTAATTATAAAAATATGACAAATAAAAAACGTATGGCAACAATGTGAAAAGAATAGGCGAAACAGGAGTGAAATCAAAGTTTTTGGCTCGTATCAAAGTTTGAGTAGAACTGAAAGTTTCGTGCTTCGAAATCTGTCACTTTCTATATTGACATTGGGAATGGAAAGATGAGAAGGAGAGCTAAATATAAAAGAACCGGCTGATAACAAGATATATGATGTCATAGCAACTACGCGAAAAGTAAACTAGTGATATATACTTTTCTGGTTTTAACACCTACTTTTCTAAACCTCTCACTATACTCTCTAAGGGCATACAACCTCTGGTAGTGATACGCTACGGGCCTCTAGTGACATTTCAGGGTGTTTTAGGGTAACATTTGAGCGTTCGCAAACACTTACTCTTAGTTAGAGACCATTCTAGAAGAATATATAAGAAATATAGGTGCTTTTGGTAATTGTAAACATAGGCTACCCAATATTGCAAATGATTGAATTCTCCCCTCCAATATCTGAACGTACGACTCAAGAACTAGTCGAAATTGTGTACTTAGGCAAAGATCATTGGAATGAAGAAGCTATTCGACAATCAAAACTGGAACTTAAAAAAAGAAATGTTTCGAAAAAAGAGCAAGAAAAGTTAATTGCTAAGTGGGAAAAAGAAGCAAATGAGTATTTTACCGAGTTAGAAAATACTTTAGAACAAAATCAATTTGAAAGTTATACCAGGATTAGAATGTTATACATTTTTGCTGTAGCACCATTTATCCTTTCAGGTAGTTGGTCTGTTGGAAAAGATCTTTTTGAACTTAGAAATGAAAACTTTACGTTAAAATTTAAACAGCGATTGCTATTACTCATAACTGGAACTTTATTTTGGACAGGTTTGTTTATTTATGGGTTTAAAAAATCTGAAGAAAAACGATTAAAACTTTCTCCAGAAGATAAAATCGAAATATCTGACTGGAAAAAGAAACACGGATACGAATAAAAGACAGTAAACGACAACAAGAGGTACTTATGAATCAAACCGATATTAATGTTTTAAAATCTAAATTCAAAAGGCATAAAATAAGTCATCAAATTGATGGATATAAAATAACAATTGGGGTAGCAAAAACAAATTACCCAATTCTTATTGGTTTTGTTATTTTCCCTCTTTTAATTTTTATTGCGTGCGCGTATTACGTCTTAATTGAAAATAGCGATATTTTCAGTAAGATGCCAATAAAAATAATCCTCCTTATACTATCATCCCTCGGTTTTTCAGTATTCTATGCGCAACGATTACTATCGAACAGAAAAGTCAACAACAGCATCAAAACCTTTTATAATAAATCTTTAAAAATTGAACATAAAAACTTCTCTGGTAGTTTCGACAAAAGAAATACTAAAGCTATTGGGTATTCGACCAATTATCTTGAAGATGATGTTTATGAAGGAACATTATTCCTGTTGGATACTCAAGAAAACATATACCCATTACTTGGTTTTGATGATGAACATGAAAAATATGTAATTGGCGACCTAAAATGGTTTGCAGAATTCTTCTCTTATTACTTAGAATTAGAAAACATTGATTTAAAGGAAGAACAAAACACGTTGTAGGATTTCCTTTATATTTGAGTAAACACCTTGCCTAACTAACACACATATTATAACCATAATTAATGATTAAATGAAACCATTAAAGTCAACCATAACTCAGATCATTATTATTGGTATTCTACTAGTAATCCTATTTACAGACTATCTAAATCCCATAAAGGAATATTTACCAATACTATGGACTTTAACCATTACTTTATCAATACTTAAGAGCCTAAAATACCTAAGAGGTAATATTAGTAATGAGTTAAGGTTTTTAACAGATAATGATACTTATAATAGAATTTATCCCTTTATAATTGGAATACTATTAGTGATTGGTGGGGCTTACGCTATTATTTTCATAGAAGAGTATTTGATTTTCTCTTTATTGATAACTTTAAACGGACTTTTGCTAATCATTTCTGGGTTTCTATTTATACCAAATGGAATGATTTGGATAAAAGACAAAGAATTGATTTCTGTTAGTGGGAATCAAAAAAATAGTATAGAAATTAAAAAACTACAGGAGATAAATTTATTCCAAAATAGAATTATTTTTATTGACCAAACTCAAAAGAAGTATAATCTTGATCATCTATATTTAAAGATGGTTGACTTCGTTAAAATATCAGATTTTATTAATCATAACCTCAATAAAAAAATTGAAATAAAGACGAATGATATTAAGGTGCATGAATCATAGCTACATTTAGATAGTTTGCACTATTTACTTTTAGGTATAAACCAGATGAACTTATTTAAAGCGAGTAAAAAAGAGAATCATATCATTAAACTGTTCAAGATAACCGACCTGCAAAGTGCGAAACAGTTTGATATGGAAAGTTGTATTCTTAATACAATAGCTTTCATAAATCAAAAAACCGATTTACAAGCTACTTGTTTTGACTTAAATTATAAAGATTCAAGAAAGACTCTAAATGGTTTTAAAAAGATATTAAAAAAGCAAAAAGAAATTGTCTACAGTTCTGTAGGGTTCGAACCAAATAACACAAATACATATTTTTCGATTAGTAACCCGATGCTTAATTACACCGAACCACCTCAAAACTCAATACTTCAGATATGTATTCAAATATCAAGCGAACTTATAGATCAAAAATCTGTTGAAAATATAGCTGAAACTTTAATTAATGCTTTTAATTTCGAATATGGATATATAACCAAATTACCCGAAAACTATGATTCAGAAACTGAACGAAAAATAAAAAGAGGATTATTTTCAACAAGTGTTGAAGTAAATGAAACCGATCATGTATGGACATTTCATTCAATAGGAATACTAGAAGGTTACATAAAGAGTCTTTATCAACTAAATTATCTTAACAAAAGCCATTTTGAGGATTCAAATTTCAAAGAACGTAGTATGAAATATGGAACTTTGCAAAGCGTATCCAATAAAATTTCTAAGTGGACTTTGAATTTGAAAGAAATTAGAGACTTAAAAAAGGATAGACATATCAAAAATAAGTCAATAATTACCGAAGATCTTGAATTTTTAAAAACTGACGAAGCAAAAGTGTTTAAAGATAAGATGGAACCGAAAAACAACAATTTTTAAAACAACATATTCGAATATCAAATTGTTTTTATACTTTAAAATATAAAACAATTTAAAAAATAAATGCCAATTGCACCGGAACATCTAAAAAGACATGGTAACACTTTGACCCGTTACGCCATGTATAAAAAACGTTATCTACAAACTACAACTGAAATACTTAATACCATTAGCAACTATATTTTTATTACTACTAACACCAAATATAGATGTTGGTTGTCCTTCCATCCAGGCTGTATGTAGAATAACGTTCAGGCAACTATAGATCAATAAAATGCGTCTATAGTTTTAGAAACGTAATTTGATATAAAAATGAATGCGACGATTAAAAACTTACTAATTATCATCCTATCATTCGGACTGTATTTCATTTTCGATGATTTATATTTTAAAGACCTAAGAAAGTGGTTTGTGGTTCAAACAAATCAACTTGGTATTAGCCACTTACTAACGTATATGATTACCGGAATTCCCTTGTTTCTAGGTACCTTATTGATTGGAAAAAGAACAGATTTTTTTCAAAACCTAGGACTTAACAAGTCTTTGTTTAAAGGTTTTTTATTTGCGCTTATCTGCACCTTACCTATGTTCATCGGGTTTGGTGTGGTCTTTGAATTGAATACAACCATTAAGATAGATACTATTTTGATTGGAGTGGTCGCTGCAGGTTTTTTTGAAGAATTATACTTCAGAGGATTTTTATTTGGATTACCCTTTAGGAAAACAAAACTTGGATTTATACTCTCAGTATTATTCGGAGCGCTCTACTTTGGTTCCTTGCATTTATATCAAAGTACAGAACTATATGAACTTCTGGGAATATTCTTAATAACCTTTTTAGGCGGCATCTTATTTGCTTGGGTATATGCAGAATGGAACTTTAATATCTGGGTTCCTATTTTTTTACATATGCTAATGAATCTGGCTTGGGAACTATTCTCTGTAAGTGACAATGCCCTTGGTGGGATTTACTCAAACGTATTTAGGCTTCTAACTATTGCACTGGTTATTAATACAACCATACTTTACAAAAAAAGAAAAGGAATAAAACTCACAGTGAACAAAAAAACACTCTTGTTTCAAAAACAGGAGTAATATTAGGGGTAACATTTTACGCTTCGATGACACTTATGGTATATGCGTTGACCGTAATCTAAGAACCTTACTATGTCATTATATTACAAAGAAAAAGAACTGAGTGCTCTCGAAGGTAAAATCAAAACCACCATCGAAGATTCGGGTTTTTTCATTAAAAACCTTTGGAAGGTGATAGGTTTTGGACTGTTATTTTCCCTCTGGGCACCTATGTATTCAGGAGGTGATGAACTAAGAGAGACCCGCTCGGCGTTAGAGGTATCAGAACTAAACTATTTTGAACTTGTAATTCTTTCTGCCATTGTCTACAGTTTTTTTTGCTTTCTTGCTCATGTTACTTGGAAATTCCAAGACAAGAAAAAACTAAAAAGACTAAGAAAAAGAAAATACGAATTGGAAAAAGAAATAAAACTGAATTAAAAAGCAAAACGAAAATAAACGACGTAAAAACTAAATCTACAAACACAATAAAAAACGTTACTCTACGACAAATAAGTAACACCGTAGTGAAATAATACCCTTGCAGATTATTACATGCCTATACTTTTTCTGGTTTTAACATATTCTTTTCACAAACCCTTAGTATACTACCTCCTAGCACACAACCTCTAGTAGCAACAAGATGTTGCCTTCTGGTGACATTTTAATGTGTTTTAGGGTAACATTTAGCCATTTGCAAACACTTACAATTAGTTACAAATAATTACAACACTATATATAAGAAATATAGTTACTTTTGGTAACTATATACACTTGTTAGGCTTTATTAACTAAACTAAATGAACATACCCAAATATTTATTTCATTATTACGAACTAGAAAACGGACCATTTCGCAACATTACGGAGTATGGTCATGAAAAAGCTGAAAATATTCAAGATAAAATTACGGAAGGATGGAATAGTAAAAGACCTGAAAACTATCTTGACTTGAGATTCTCTTTAGAAAAAAGAATTAGAGATCATTTTATCTTAAAGGGAGGAAAACCCAACAGGAAGGATCCTTTTTACTTTACTTTAGGAGAATGTGAGTTTGCAAAATCTTGGTATTTAAATCCAGGAGTTATTAAAATCCCACTAACTGATTTTAAAACTGAGAATTTAAGTTTTACGTATCCTGACAGTATGGTTTCCTATCAGTTTAATGATGAACCTAAACTTAAAACTTATCGAAAGAATTGTAACGGCCAAATTTTCTTATTAAATGAAATAAATGATCTTATTGAAGAGTATGGACTACCCAATGAGGAAAAATCTCAAACCGAGGAGAAGTTTAAATATGATAAATATATAGAAGCTCAAGTTTGGGATGATCAAATAATAAAAAAATATAAAACAAAAGCCTAACACCATATATGTGATCATAGCAGCTGAGTGATGTATCGAATGGTTGTTGTATTTTGGTAAGGCGCAATGCTTGCAAAAAGTTAAAGTTAGCAATGACTGCGCAGAAAAATCAAAATGCAGGGTAGCATTTTGCTCTGCTACGACACATATATAAAACGTTAGCTGTAATTCAAACAAACCTTATGGCGGGGAAAAAAGATATCGAGAAGTTGATAATTCAGAATAAAAAAAGTAATCTGAAAAATCATTGGAACGATGCATTTTTTTATAATACTACTAAATATAGTGGAGAAATAAAGCAAAATGAAATCCTAATTTGGAGATCATCTCGTTTTTTGAGATCAGTTTATCCAGTTTATCATTTGACATTCGACCAACAAGCAAAACTAAGTGGAATAAGAACGGAGAAAAATCCTTATCATAAATTTCTGAATAAAGTTACAATCGGATTTATAATATTATTGATTTTAGGCTTAATATTTACAACCAATTTTAAGGTAGTTATCATTGGATTAATAGTTATCGCTGTAATAGGAACACTGTTATATCTATTTACGGTTAAAGTCAGAAATTATGAGACATCTCTATTGACAGAAGAACTAAAAGAAACTATAGAAAATATTGAAAGATCTAATAATCCTAAAATCGAAACTAAACCAAAACAGAAATTTAATGGAGAGAAAGTTAAAGAGTGGACTTTTGCTAAAATTATTACAAGACTTCTTCTTTATCCTTTTTGTTTAGTAATTATTTATTTTTCGATCGTTGGATTAATACAAAATGGACAATTAATTCGAGGAATATTTGGAATAGTTATCGCTTTGGCTTACCCTATTGCTGACATACTATTGATATTCGGAAAAAACAAAAACAGCTAACAATTTGTATATTGCATATGCCGCTTTCGGCAGGCAAACGCAATATACAAGGAACGTTGTGCGTAATTTGAAAATGAACATTTTTAACGACTTAATCCAGTTTTATAATGGCCGAAATTCTGAAAATTGGAATTTTGCAAAACACTATGTGCCTGATTTTTTTGAATCGAAATTTATAGTGCATTGGGATTATGGAATAATCGAGAATTTTCCGTTCGACAAATATCCTTTGAAAAACGAAACTCTGGAGGAAATAAATAAACGAGTAAAAATTGAACAAGAATTTAATGTTTTACTAAAAGATGAAAAACTATATAAGCCAATATCAATAAAAAAATTGGCAGACCGATTTAATGTTCCTTATTCGCATAAAACAACAAATCTGATTCCCGAAACACCTGGAACTTCTTTTTTGGATAATTTAAGTTTATCCAAACTAAAGGATTCTTTAAAAAGGCTTTCGGAAAACACAAAACTAAATCTATTAATCTATGATTCTGAAGAATATAATTACCAAACTGATTTAGAAAAAGAATATATCGATATTGATTTAGGAAAGTATTTTGAACTTCAAGAAATGTTTGGATTTCAATTAGAGACGTGTCTTTTTTCGGAGAATTTGGAATGGTGTCTAACAACAGCAGAAGACGCACCAATGTTGTTAGGTTGTAAAAAAGAAATGGAATCGGAAATAAAAAAGAAAATGGAATTAGTGTTGTTTAAAGTAGACAATGAACAGGAAATGTATTAAAAAAAACTACGCACAACAACGGCTATAGTTCATTACGGCTGAATGATACTCGCGTACCATTCCGTAACGAAACCATAGCCCAACCGTTGGCAAACATTAGAGAAAAGTGGATATCAGAAAGAAAATATTTGAAAAATATGATGAATTCATTTTAGCCGAACAGAAAGCTAAAAAAGATAAATTGCGTATTGAAATTAAATCAATGTTGGCTGACTACAATGAAAAAGACTCTAATTGCTACCACTTACTTGGACTTCTAGACTACGAATCTGATGATTGGAAAGTGAATATTAAAGAATCTATTCTGAATTTTAAAAAAGCAATTGAATTGGACGTAAATAACGTTTTTCCTCAATTGTATTTAGCTCATTGCTATCAAGACTTAAATCAGCTTGATTTAGCACTAAAAAATTACAACAAAGTCGATAGAGAAAAACTAAAGGAATTACCAACCTGGAGATATATAAAATTGATCGAGCAAATTGGTTATTGTGAATATAAACTTGGAAATGAAAAAATTGGAGAAAAATACTTTCAAGAAGTTTTAGAATGGTATAAAAAGATTCCAGAGAGCGACAGAGTAATCCCATCTGAATTGATTGATTGTTTACCAAAAGATCATAGAATTGTTTGTGAAATGAAAAAATTAGAAACTTATTTAGAATAAAAACGATTTGCCAACACGATATATGTGTCATAGCAGCAAAGTGAGTAATCGAATGGTTTTTATGATTTAATAATACCTTACAGTTCTTGGCACTTAGGTAAAGGGATTTCGCAAACCCTTAGTATACTACCTCCTAGCACACAACCTCTAGTAGCAACAAGCTTTTGCCTTCTGGTGACATTTTAGCGTGTTTTAGGGGGTAACATTTAGTCATTTGCAAACACTTACAATTAGTTACAAATAATTACAACATTATATAAAAGAAATATAGTTACTTTTGATAACTATATACACTTGTTATATGCAATTTGCGAAAACGAATTTAAATCCAAGATAGTGAACAAAATAATATTCTTATTACTACTTATTTCAAAGTTAAATTCATTATATGCTTTTATCGAAGGTGACACTTTATATATCAAAAATGAATTTGAGGAACTTACGATTCGACATCAATATGGTGATGAACATTATACGGTTGAGGAAATGAAATTCGTAAAAAAAGACAATCGTGTACTCGCGATAATCACAAGACCAAACCACGACTTAATTGAAAATTCAAAAACTGAACTAACCAAAAGCAATATATCCTTATTAGATAAATTTCTGAGCAAAGCTTACGAATTTGAAAAGAATTGTGCTGAAGAAATGACTAGTTCATATGTAAGATATTATTTTCTGAATATTGATGGACAAGAAATTGAGATAACTAAGTTTTGCAAATGGGGGGACTTGAATTACAACAAACTTAAAGAACAAATTTTTGGTTCTTATTTGAGAGAATTGGAAAAAAAACGAGAACAATTAAACCTTGAAAAAAATGAGCTTCTAATTGGATCGTGGAAATATGATTTTTCTATTCATAAAATAGAAAAAGGTAAAATTTACACACTGAATAGAATAAAAAGTAAATACAAAGAAAATTGTATTTTAAAATTTAAAAAAGACCAAAAGTTAGTAGATTATTATTGCCTCAGGAATTCGAAAACGAAATATGATTTCAGATTTGATATTCTAAATGAAGATTTAATTTTATATATAAATGGAGAAAATAAAAATGAGAGGAAAGATTTTGTTTATGGATATGTATTCAAAGTTTTAGAATTAAATGAAAATGAAATTAAGTTGACAACGCTAAATTAAAAACTGCATATAACAATTTGTATATTGCATATGCTACCTTTGGAAAGCAAACGCACCATACAAGAGACGTTAGCAAACATTAAAATGAACGAAACGGAATATAAAGGAATTTTACACAAAGAAGTTAATAACCTTGCCAGAATCAATCCAAGATTTCATCGGATTTCTAGTATGTTATTAGACCACATAATTATGATTATGGTTATAGTTCCTCCAATCATTCTTGTAATAATTTTGGCAGCAAACGGAATATTGGAAATTGAGAACAGAGCTTTTTATATATTTTTCTTTTTCATGATGTTTATTTATCTCAATAAAGATTTTTTTCATTCTAAAAGTCCTGCAAAACGAATATTAGGATATCAAGTAATTAATAGAAAAAATGAACAACCAGCAACTGAATTACAATGCTTTATTCGAAATTTGACAATAGCTATTGCTTGGCCATTAGAAGTTATTGTTGGGTTAATAAATCCAGAAAGACGGATTGGAGATTTTCTTGCAAACACCAAAGTTGTTACTTCAGAAAAAGAAAAAATTAAATCAATTTGGACTGATTTAAAAAACATAAAGTTGAAAATAAATTTTATCGGAATTTTAATAATTGGCGGATTGTATTTTTACGGACTAAGTTTATTATTGCCTGGAATGAATTAAAAAAAACGATTTGCCAACACGGTGTATAATTAATAAGATTGAATTTCCACAACATCGGAAAACCACTCGCAACCTTTTCCCGCAAAAAATCATACACAAATACGTTGCACACACTTGGTTTCCTCCCTATTGAGAAGAGCTGTTCACCTATTCTACCTATGTAAATTACTAAATTATATATAAGTTAGTCCCCAAACGGTAATAGTGATAAACTTAGCGCCAACAGATTGGTAAACATATGAAAAAGAAGTGGGTATTTGAATCCAAAAGAAATTCTAAGATATCCATATAGCAATGCACTCATTAATTGAGGTAACGTAAGAATGGGGAGCAATAGAACATTGGTTAAGTTTACTTCATACTTTGTGATATGTGCCCAGGCAAAAAACACACAGGACAGGTAATAAATCGCTCGAAAATTTGTGCTCCAAAATTGAGCCAACGTGTCTTTAACCTGTTTTATGTTTACTATCGGAAAAAGAACAAGTCCTATCGCAATTGATATCGCAACACGCATCATAAAACTATCATCTACAGCACTTATTTTTGTAAAAAAAACAAATTTCGTCAGTATATAATACGATAGTACAATTGATGATACTACAAAATAGGTCGGCTTAAATCTTAGCGAAAGCCTAAAGGTCAATTCTTCAAAAAACGGTAATATGATCCCTCCTACCAATAATAAAATTGGTGGTGAAAACCGCTCAGCCATGCTTACACTTTGTACATTCTCTGGATTGTATACCAAAGCAAAAAATAAAACTACAGGAATGAGTAAAATTAGCTTCAAAATATACAACCCGATAGTATCATAAATTTTGATTCTTGTAGATTTTTCGAGATTCTTTACGGTGTTTGGCTTTTTTACAAAATTTACAACCTCTCTCCATAACGAGTAGTAGTATTTGGGTTTAATCAAGGGGTAGTTCATAGGTAAATGTTTTATTGGGAGACGACCAATACCTACATTTGTTACTCTTGATATAATTTCAATAAAAAACTGCAGCTAAAAATATTTAGTTTAATCAAGGTTGCATATACTCATGAGTAATTCAATCTAATTAACTAACTTTAGCTAAACCAGGGAAAAAATGAAGTACGAGTTAATTTTAAAAAATATTAGCCGTTTTATAGATTTAAATCAGGAAGAACAGGATCTATATATTTCTTTATTAAAAGAAAAGACACTTAAGAAAAAAGAAATCCTACTTCGACCTGGAGAAATCGCACGGTACGATTACTTCACCACCAAAGGGTGCTTAAAAATCTATACCATAGATGAAAATGGTACAGAACATATCGCTATGTTTGCGATTAAAGATTGGTGGTCTGGAGATTTGGCAAGTTTTATCACCCAACAGCCCGCAAAATATTTTATACAAGCAATAGAAGATTCTGAAGTGTTACTAATGCCAAAAGAAAATTATGATCTTCTTTTTGAAAAAATTCCAAAGTTTGAGCGCTTTTATAGAATCTTATATCAAAGATCACTGGTTTCTCACATTCAACGATCTGATCAAAACATTTCATTAAACGCAGAGGATCGGTATCGCGAATTTCTTAAAAAATACCCTTCTTTGCGTAATCGAATATCTCAAAAAAATATTGCTGCCTATTTAGGCGTCACACCAGAGTTTTTAAGTTTACTTCGAAAAAAAATGACATTACTGTAATTTCTTAATGTACATTATTTTTCTCTAATACAAAGAGCTGGTTCTTTGTACCATGAAGAAAATTGGTATCATTTTAAGTCTATATTTTTTGATGTCTAGTCAAAAGGTTGTAGCACAAATGACGCAACTAGAACTTGCTTCTGGAATTGCTAAGACTGATTTTTCTTCTTTTTCAATGCTATCGCTTAACGGTAAGAAAACATTTTCTATTTCAACTTTAGCTTTTTTTCAGAAATACCATGAAGAAGAAAACGTAATTTTTGATGAGTTAGGAGTGCAAACCACAGCCTTTTGGAATTTTAGCAAGTTCGCTTCTATTGGACCTTCTCTGTACTACAACAGTATTTCTGGTTTTTCTGAAAGAATTTCTTTGCTATTCTCTACAAAAACAAAACGATTTTTCTTCGCTGCCATTTCTTCTGCTGCTCATATGGAGGCAACGAATTTTATTAACGGAGAATTATTTGTTCAAATTCAATATACTCAACCTCTAAACAAGCAGTGGAACGTTTTACTAAGCGCTCTACTGCTTAGCCATTGGGATCAATTTTCGACACATTCAAGGAGTTTTCAACAACTAAGAACAGGAGTCTCCTATAAAACAACTCAATTCGGTTTTGCCATAGACTTTGATCAATATGGCAAATCACCAAATACAAAAACATCGATAGGTTTTTTTATAAGAAAAACATTCAAAAACACACCTTAAATACATATAAAAATGATACTTAAAATTATTAAAACAGATGAAAATTGGGGGCAACTTATTGTTCGTTTCGCACTAGGGCTAGTCATATTCCCCCATGGAGCACAAAAAATGTTAGGCGCTTTTGGAGGATATGGATTTACAGCAACTTTAGACGCTTTAACCACTCAAATACAACTGCCATGGTTAATCGCACTTTTGGTAATTATAACAGAATTTTTTGGGTCTATTTTCTTAATAATAGGATTTGCCAGCAGGGTTTGGGCTCTTGCTATCGTTTTTCTATTCATAGGAATAATTTTTACTGCACAACTTGAGCATGGCTTTTTTATGAACTGGTATGGTGCCCAAAAAGGAGAAGGCTACGAATATTCCCTATTAATTATTGGTATGGCCTTATCTACTTTTATCAATGGCAGTGGTAAATTTTCTATAGATAATCAAATTATAAAAACTTTAAACAAATTGTAGTATGAAAAACATCATAGCACTAGGAGGAAGTAATAGTAAAAATTCTATCAACAAAATATTGGCGGTGTATACAGCTCATGAAATACAAAATGCACATGTAACCGTTGTAGATTTAAATGATTATGAATTACCTCTTTATGGGGTTGATTTTGAAACTGAACATGGAGTTCCTGAAAATGCCATGAAATTAAATCGTGTAATAGAATCATCTGATGGGTTGGTTATTTCGCTTGCAGAACATAATGGTTCGTATACGGCCTCTTTCAAAAACACTATAGATTGGTTATCGAGAATCGATATGAAAGTATGGAAAGATAAACCCATATTATTACTGGCCACTTCTCCCGGTGGTAGAGGCGGTAAAACAATATTGGAAGCTGCCAAAGCATATTTTCCCTATCTGGGAGGTAATGTAATTGCAAATTTTTCTTTACCCAATTTCTACGAGTCTTTTGCAGAAAACGAAATTGTTAACACCGAACTTAGAGAGGAGCTCGACAAAAACATTCAACTTTTTGAACAAGATTTAAATGCATAAGTAGTATTAATAACAATGCGTAAAAACAACGGCGGCTTTGATGCTAAATCAAAACCGCTTTTTTATTTTTACAACTAGTCAAAATAGAAAAAACAATCAATATACACCTATGATTTGTGTCAAATGAAATCGAAAATATTGTATTCTCAAGATTTGTAAAGCAATCTATTCCTTTTGAGTTCATTACTATCGAAGAACTATACAAGCGATGTGCAGAGGGCAAATTCGATTTATCCATACCACATCGTATCGCTTTTCATGCCCTTATTATTGTATTTGAGGGAGAAAGTACTCATCGTGTTGATTTTAAAGAAGAAATTTTATCCCCAGGGGTTATTTTACCTTTAACCAAAGGCCAAGTACATGCATTTAATAAAGAACTTAAGGTAAAAGGGGTAATTATTTCTTTTGAAGAAAATTTTATAACTCAAAACACTAGTGATAAGAATATATTTCATTTTTTACATATTTACCATACTCCAATTATACAGATTGGTCAAGAAAACCTAAATACTATCACCCCTTTCTTACAACTACTTGAAAAAGTACATCTGGAAACCAATACTAACCTAAAATCTGAAGTAGTTAATTCCGCCTTTATGACCCTACTATTTCAAATTAAACGTCTTTCTATCTATCAACACAAAACTTTTGAGAGTCAAAGATTTAAAGATTTTATTCGATTCAAGCAGCTTATCACAGAGTATTATAATGAAACCCATAACGCCAAAGACTACGCAAAAAAGTTAGCCGTTTCGTATAAATACTTAAATGATATTTGTAAAGAAATAGGACATAAGACTGCTAAAGCATTTTTAGATAGTTGGTTATTGCTGGAGATCCAAAGAAATATTTCAGAAAACCAATATACTTCGCAACAGATCGCTTTTAAAATGGGGTTTAAAGAACATTCTAACTTTATACGTTTCTTTAAAAAGTTTACAGGGTTTACACCTTCTCAATTTCAACAAAAAAACAAATAACTACACGTCGGTTCGATATTGACTATTTATAAACTTAGATAGATTATCGATTAAAAACGATTTCGTATGAAATTTGTATCAAACAAAATTTGATATAAATGAAACTCGAAAAACAGCTAAAGACAATGAGGGAGGCTACTATGCAGCGTATGCCTCAATCTATAACTCAGGTTTTTAAAGATAGCATTGTTGCGATAAGAAAAAATCAACTAAAGGAAAAAGCTCTTAAGATTGGAGACAAAGTTCCAGATATACCACTTACCACTGTAGATAACAACAATACTTTTATTAGTGAATTACTCAAAACAGATTTTCTTATCCTAAACTTTTACCGAGGTGGATGGTGCCCATATTGCAATTTGGAACTGAGAGAATATGAGAGGCTGCGAAAAGACTTCCTACAGATTAATACCGATATTATAGGAATTAGCGCAGAAATTCCGGAAAGAACAATTCAAACATCAAATAAGAATAAGTTAACCATTCCACTTTTGGTAGATATCGATGCCAAATTCATGAAAGAGATCGGTATTGTGTTCCGATTAGATGAAGCTTCTAAAAATGAATATAAAAACTTCGGAATGGATTTTATACAAATTCATGGTAACTCAAATTTCGAATTACCTGTTCCGGCAGTGTACGTAATCAATACGAATATGGAAATTATATATACCCATTTTGAAGAAGATTATATGACACGCTTGGAGCCTACAACCCTATTTAATGATATCAAAAGCAACATATTAATTCAAAAAAATTAAATCATGAAAAAAACCAAAACCATATATTGGATATCTACAAGCCTTATGTGCTTATTATTTATGTTTTCGGCAAGTATGTACTTGTTTGCCCATGAAAGAGCCAGTAGTTTTTTTAACAATCTAGGTTTTCCTACCTGGCTTATTTACCCCTTGGCAATTCTAAAAATATTAGGAGTGATAATGATATTAACTAAAAAATCAACCTTTTTAAAGGAACTAGCTTATGCTGGTTTTCTATTTGATGTTCTACTTGCCCTAGCAGCACATGTCATGGTAAGAGATGGTGAATACATGCCAGCCTTTTTAGGTATCCTATTTACAAGCATATCATGGATCTATGATAGAAAAGTCTTTAAAAACAATAACTAAAAAAATAAGTCCAATGGGAAATAAAACAGAAAACGGTTTAAAACAAACCGTAGAAAACTTGATTAAAGCTGGAACTACTTACGATTTAAAACAATTAGAATCGATTTATCACCAAAACCTAAAGGTTATCATGATCGATGAGAAAGGACAAAAAATACTATCTAATAAAGAATCTTTTAAAGCTTTATTTCAAACCAAATTAAAAAACGGAGATGCTCCATTAAATGATTGGGCAGAGTTTAATCATATAGAGCAAACTGAAAACAAAGGCCTGGTCATAGTAACCAGAAAGGTTAACCTAACTGGTGTTGAAAAAGAAATCGTTTTAAGTATTGATCTAATTTGGGAAGAAAATCGCTGGCAAGTAACCAGAGAAGTAATTTTTACTCAAAGAAAAAATTAACGACCAGTGCTATTTAAAATTCAATATAACAATGTCATTTTATCCTTCTTCTATACCATTCTTAAAAGTTGTAGTATCTTAGAAAAATTAAAGGCATAAAAATGACAGAAATTGAAATTTTAAGCAAACAAACCAAGGATACGTATCAATGGATTCATAAACTGGTAGACTCGATTCCTGTGGAAAAATGGGATGAAACCCCTCAAATCATAGAGTCAAACATCTCCTGGCAAATTGGACATTTGGTAATTAGCATTTATTACCATTCGATTCTTGTTATTAAAGGACATCAAGAAGATGTTTTAAAACATTTTCCTATAAAACGGTATGCCGAATTGTACACTTTCAATTCTTCACCCAAAGATTCTGTAGGAAAAATGGACATAACAGAATTAAAAGATCATCTTGAAATTGTCGAGAAAAAGTCTATTGAAATAATCAACACCTTAACTCCCGATGAACTTAAAAGTGATTTGGTTCCGGGAAAAGTAGAACATCCTGTAGCCAAAACTAAGTTCGAAGCCATTGATTGGAATATAAAACATACCATGTGGCATTGTGGACAAATAGCAAGTATAAAAAGAACGTTAGGTAATCCTCATAAATTTGAGCTGAAAAAAAAATAAAGCTGAAAAAATTAGATGAACAATGAAATTGTAGAACTTATTAGAAAAGCTATAGATATTTCAGATGAAGAAGCTAAAATAGTTGAAGATTGTATACCTGTTAAAATCTTTAAAAAGGGGACTATACTCCTAAGAGAAGGGCAAATCTCCAAAGAATCTTATCAAAATTTATCTGGATTAATACGAAAATACTATATCGTTGATGGTAATGAAATAACGACTAATTTTTATGAAGAAGGCACTTCTATAGCCTCCTTTACAAGCTTACATCAAAAAATACCCGCAAAACATTATTTTGAATGTATCGAAGAGAGCAGGCTGGCAGTATTGCATGTGGATAAAGAAATCGAACTTATAAAAAAAGTGCCTCAATATGAAACACTATGCAGAACTTCTGTTGAAAAAGATTTAGGAAAACAACAAGATTCACTTGCTACATACCTTATAGCTTCTCCAGAACAACGTTATTTAAATCTATTGAACGAAAAACCTAAACTTTTGAACAGAGTTCCTCTCTATTATTTGGCAAGTTATATAGGTGTAAAACCAGAATCCTTAAGTAGGATACGTAAACGAGTAATGAAAAGATAGTATTTAAATTAATAAGCATAGCGTATTAAAAATCTTGCACAATAAAAACTTCCTAGAATAAGAGTAATATTAATTACATACCTAGCGACAATATATCTTTTAGAATATTGGAGATTTTTATATTTAGAAAGCACCACTATCCCGCCCATGATCATAAACCACAATGTGAAAAAAAGAGTTAGTTTTTTATTAATTAAAAGACCTACCAAATCATGTATAAATCCAGAAACTCCAAAAGTTAAAATTATTGCAGCATATTGATTTAAAATATTTTTTAAGGGTTTACAGATATACCTATTCAGGTAATAATTCCATATGGGATTCCAGTGCACCCAAAACATATCAAATGATGTGGCGCCCAGAGACCTTTTCAACATATTTGTCAAAGATTTTGAATGCCCCATAGAAACACCATTCCTTCGTTTTATATAGTCTCTTAAAGAAATCATACTTTTTCATTTTGTCTGGAAAAGCCTAGAATCAATAACCATATTGTAAAAGATAATTCTCCAATTACGGCTGTTAAAATAACAACGACTTCGAAATAAAATTGATAATCTAGATAATCTTGAAAATATAATTTTGCCAAACCATCTACAAAATAACCCAATGCTGCTATTACCAACAACAAGCTTATAAGCTTGGGTATACTCTTAAACTTTAAACACAAAAAACTAAGTGTTACTAAGTGAGCACCAAAGAATAACAAACCGATAGTCCAAAACATGTCGAATTCGGAAAGTAAATTAATTACGGTAGCTTGCAATTCAATAGAATTTGTTGCTTTATATGTAATGTGATAAATCTCAATTAACCTAAACAAGGCGATAATGAAAAACAAAGCATGAAATCCTCTAAGTAAAGATGCTACATATGCTACCCTTTTATTAGCAGGTTTTGTGAATTCAAATAGTGACCAAATTAAGAATATATCAGCAACTAACATTGCTAAAAAACCAAATAGGCCATTTCTGAATTGGATGGAATTACCAATAATGTTGATGGTCGTTTTGGCACTGCTTCCTAGATCTATTAAAGAACCCAAAATTGCAAAATTTGCATAAAACCCAGAAATGAATATTAACAAGTATGCTATCCCCGAAAATTTTGCTAATGTTTTCATAGTCAAATGTTTTAAAAGCTTAAGCAAAATTATTGAGATCACGAATATTATAAATTGACTTTGGTTAAGAACTGACAAGAAATTGACTAAAGAAACATCTAAACAACGAACAAATTAGATCGTAAAACAATTCAAAACAAAAGTCGACACACAATATAAGAAAGTACTTTCTTATATTTGTGAAATATAAATTTAACTATGAAGTTAGAAGAATTAGGGTACTTGTCTGTAGGATCTCAAATGAGAAGAATTTACGAAAAGCTTCAGCTCGAGGGAGATAACATATATAAAGGAATCAACATTACATTTAAATCAAGTTGGTTTCCCATATATTACCTACTCCTTCATACTCATAGAGCATTAACTGTATCAGAAATAACAGAAAATATTTCTTACAGTAGAATTACTGTAAAAAATGTGGTCCGGGAGTTAGAGCAAATAGGATATGTTCGTATCATCCCCAATCCTACAGATAGCCGATCGAAATTAATTCAGCTCACAGAAAAAGGAAGAAGTATTGCAAGGGAGCTTCAACACGTTTGGACTATCATTCAAGACAACTTAGAATCAATATTTGGAAAAGAAAACGATCTCTTTTTAACTCAATTGAAAACAATTAATCGTACTCTAAACACCCATTCTATGGGAAAAGAAGTGCTCAAAAAATATTACAACTATACCATACGAAATGCGAAAGAAGAAGAGTTTGAGGAAATAGGCATGCTTCTGGTTGAAGTGTACTCTGCATTACACGGTTTCCCAAGTATCGAAGAATCACCTGAATATTATGATATGCTCAAAAATGTTGGGCGCTTAACCGAAAAACCGAGCATTGAGTTATTTGTTGCAGTTTCAGAACAAAACAAAATTGGTGGTGCTGTTGTATACTTTCATGATATGAAAGACTACGGATCCGGTGGCACTGCTACAAAAGAACAAAACGCTTGTGGTTTTAGATTACTAGGTGTTTCTAATAAAGTAAGAGGATTTGGGCTAGGGAAAAAATTGACAGAATTTTGTATCGACAAAGGAAAAAAAAGTGATGCTGAAACTATGGTAATTCATACTACAAACTCTATGAAATTAGCTTGGAAGATGTATGAACGATTAGGATTTAAAAGAGCCAATGATCTAGATTTTATGCAAGGAAATTTGCCTGTCTTTGGATTTAGATTGAAATTGAAATCATAATGTTTACGCGGGGTATATTAATAAACTATAGCTCTCCTCTACTCCTTAAATTCTACATAGACCATTAGTTTGATGTATATTTACAAAGGGTAAGAACAAAAAAGTTCAACTACTAACAACTATGTTCTTATAATCGATCCAGAGAACCTCTAAAAACAAAAAAATTGACAGAGCTACAAAATTATATTACTTCCTATTTCGGAATAACCAATCAGAATATGGACAAAATAACGTCCCTGTTTAATGAATCTGAACTTCAAAAGGGAGCATATTTTACCAAATCTGGTCAGTATTGTGAAAAACTGAGTTTTATAAAAAGTGGATACATCAGAGTTTTTGCAAACTTTAATGATAAAGAGGTTACACAGTGGATTGCTACCAAAGGATATTTCATCACCGACCTGTATAGCTTTAATTTCAAACAAAGAGCAAGGTGGAATATACAAGCCTTAACAAATTGCGAACTTTATACCATTGATAAGGAGAACTACTCTCTATTGAAAAATTTGGTCCCAAATTGGACGGCAATGGAAAAACAATTTATTGCGAGTTGTTTTGTTCAATTAGAAGATAGGGTCTTTGGCCATTTATCTCTCACTGCCCAAGAACGTTATGATCAACTTTTTAAGAGTACTCCTGAACTTTTTAATCAAGTTCCCTTGCAGTACATTGCCTCAATGCTAGGAATGTCTCCAGAAACATTTAGCCGAATACGAAAAAAGAAGATTTCTTGATTTTTGTCAAGAGCAAGGAGGTCATTTCAGTAGAACTTTGTCAAATAAATAAAAGTATATGACAAAGCAAATTAAAACATCAATTACAATTCAAGCAAGTAAGGAGCACATTTGGCAAATTCTTATGGATTTTGAAAATTACCACAAGTGGAACTCCTTTATCGAATCTATATCTGGAACTGTAAAAGTAGGTTATCAAATTCGAGTAAAACTACAAGGAATGACTTTTAAACCCACTGTTTTAACTCTTCAAGAAAATTCTGAATTTACATGGCTTGGACATCTTTGGTTTCGTGGAATTTTTGATGGAGAACACATATTCAAACTAACCGATAATGGCGATGGAACGACGAATTTTGAGCAAAGTGAGAATTTCAAAGGAATTTTAGTGGGTATATTCTCAAAGAGTTTAGATAAGAATACCAAAGCTGGTTTTGAAAGAATGAACCAAGAATTGAAATCATATGCAGAACAATATGAACCAGAACAAATTGTATAAATTATTGCAGATTCATTACCTTAGTCAGTAATCAGTTTTTTATTGGGTAAACCTTCATACAACTTGTAAAATTATAGAAGAAATGTTGGCATCGATTAATAATAATAAAACAAAATTGATACTTAAATGAAATTGAATATTAAGTCATTTATAGCTTTTTTTAAAGAAATCATTATTGTAGTACTTGGTGTATTAATCGCTGTAGGAATAAACAATTATAAGGAAAACTACGAAGAAGAGAAGTTTGTAAGCAAAACCCTATCAGCCATTGAAAATGAAATTGAACAGAGTGAACTTGAAGTTGAAAAGACCTCAAAAAAGCACCTCCAGATTGTTGATTCAATACATGCTGCCATACATAACGATAACGAATCACTTGGGCAGTTAATGAACCGAATAGGAGGAATACAATCACCCGATGTAAAAAATATTGGATTACGATTCTTCATATCTAACAAAGCCGAATTAGTTGAATATGACATAATATCACGATTAAATGATATTGAGAATTACACGAATTCACTGCACACTAAAATGAACAGAATGTTAGATTTTTTATATGAAAACATTGAGAAAAAAGATGCTGTAATAAAAGAGAAATTTATCTATCACTTAGCCAATGTTATTAACTCTGAACAGGAATTGCTAAAACTTTATAATGACTATAAAACTCAATAAATAGAAACAGTAACATTTTGCCTTATCAATTATAACCACATACCATAATCGTATGATAAGAAATTTAATTATACTCTTATTACTAACTACTTTACACAGTAAACCTTATGCTCAAACCAAAACTATTCATGTTTTTGTAGCATTATGTGACAATGAATTTCAGGGTATCGTACCAGTGCCCAAACAAATTGGCAACGGCAAAGACCCAAGGCTTAATCTATATTGGGGAGCAGGATATGGAGTTAAATCTTTCTTCAAACTAAAAACTAATGATTGGAAATTGGTAAAACAGTTGAAATCTGAAAACCCAATAATTTTAGATAGGGTACTATTTAAACATGCAACTCAAGATGTTTATTTATTAGCTGATGCCTATGATGGAGAGAAAATAAAAGCTTGTACTGAAGATTTCTTAAAAGCTTCAAATTCGCAAAACCCATTGACCATAAAAGAAGATCAAACAACACTCAAGTTTGGGGGAAATGCTGATTTAATTGCTTATGTTGGTCATGATGGATTGATGGATTTTGAGGTAAACGTTGCCTATAAAGAAACAAATAAAAAACAAAGAGATGTGATTATATTAGCTTGTTTTAGCCGAAGTTATTTTTCTCCCGAAATACGAAAAGCAAATGCCAATCCGATTTTATGGACCACGCACCTAATGGCTCCCGAAGCATATACCCTAAAAGCAGCAATTGATGGATGGATAAACAACGAAAATGGTACCCAAATCGATGAAAGAGCGGCTCAAGCCTATAATAAATATCAAAAATGCGGAATAAAGGGTGCTAGAAACCTATTTACTACCGGATATAAAAACTAAGCATAACACAGTATAACTCTATATTAAACCTTATTTTTACGTTATAACACCAAGGACAAATTGAATAACGATAATACAACCGACAACTATGCTCACAAATGATAGTAAACACAATTGGCTGTTAGAAAATACATATACTAAGCTTCCAGAAGTTTTTTTTAGTCTGCATAAACCTGTACCGGTAGCAAAGCCTGAAATTGTATGTTTTAATCAGATACTGGCTAATGAGTTAGGAATCGGTTTTTTAAATGAAGATAAACAACGTATTGTCGATTATTTCTCTGGAAACGTAATTCCTAGTGGAGCTACTCCTCTGGCACAAGCTTATGCGGGACATCAATTTGGACACTTTACGATGTTAGGAGACGGCAGAGCGATTTTATTAGGTGAACAAATTGACCCAACTGGTAAAAAATTCGATATTCAATTAAAAGGTTCTGGTCAAACCCCTTATTCGAGACGTGGAGATGGTAGGGCAACCTTATATTCTATGCTACGCGAATATATCATTAGTGAAGCTATGCATCATTTGGGTATACCTACTACCAGAAGCTTATCTGTAATATCTACTGGAGAAAAGGTTTTTCGTGGAGAAATGCACAACGGTTCCGTACTAACGCGTATTGCAGATAGTCACATTCGTGTAGGTACTTTTGAATACGCCCGTAACTTTTGCTCGGTTGAAGATTTAAAAGCCCTTACCTTGTATACTTTAGAAAGACATTATCCTGATAAAAAAGATGCAGATAATCCCGCCCTTGAACTATTAAAAGAGGTTATCCATAAACAGATAGATCTGATTGTACATTGGATGCGTGTAGGTTTTATTCACGGGGTGATGAATACAGATAACATGAGCATTGCAGGAGAAACGATTGATTATGGCCCTTGCGCCTTTATGAATGCCTACAGCCCAAATACGGTTTTTAGTTCAATTGATACTCGAGGCCGATATGCCTTCGGTAATCAACCTTTTATTGCGCAATGGAACTTAACAGCTTTTGCCAATGCATTATTACCTCTTATTTCAGAAAATCAGAAAAAAGCGATAGATCTTGCGCAACAGGTCATAGAAGGGTTTCAATATACATTTACTAAAAAATGGAACCGTATGATGTTTGCCAAGCTTGGTATTTTGCATCCAGAAGAAAATGATAAAGAACTAATCAATACGCTTCTTGAGTCAATGGAGAGTCATAAAATGGATTATACACAACTGTTTTTGGCATTGCAACAAGATAAAGAGCTTGATAATTCTCTTTTTAGATCCGAAGCGTTTAAAGAATGGAAACAACATTGGAAAAATGCACAATCAAGAAATGAGAACCAAACACTCATTTTAGCACTTATGAATACATCTAACCCCAAAGTTATTCCGCGTAACCATTGGGTAGAAAATGCTCTTGAAACAGCAGCACAAGGAGATATGGAATCTTTTAATGAATTACTTGGTATACTCTCGAAACCGTATCACGATCATCCTGACGAACTGCAATTTCAGCAGGTACCTGAAGATTTTGACACAAGTTATCAAACCTTTTGTGGAACCTAAAGAATCTTCATACAATAACATTCAAATCTCATCATTCATTCAAAAACAATCAAAAAACAATCCATGATCAAATTTTTAATTGCTACACTTACATTTTTAATGACCTCCAATGTCTATTCACAATCTATAGATATTGCCAGTTGGAAAGAAGATATTGAGTCTTACAAAACCAATTTAGAGAAATATCATATCGATCTTTATCATAACATCGACAAAACAGCCTTTGAAAAAGAAGTACAAGACATAAAATCAAATCTTGAAAACAAAACGGATTTGGATGTTGTTATTGATCTTATGCGATTAACTCGGAAAATTGGGGATGGACACACCGCATTTTCAATACGAGGATTAGAAATGCATGTATATCCTATTGAAATTTATATTATCGATAATCAGTGGAGAGTGATTAAAACCTCCAAAGAATACAAAAGTCTTCTGGGCAAGACTTTAGTAAAAATTGATGATACCTCTATTGAAGAAGTAGTGAACGAGGTTAGCAAAGTAGCACAATATGTCGAAAACAAACAGTCAGAAAGCATTCGAACGTCACAATATCTCATAAGATCTGAACTACTATTTGGTCTTAAGCTCACCAAGAATAAACTTAAAGCTAACTTTACTTTTGTAGACGATTCAGGAAAAAGGATCAAAGAGTCATTAACAGCTATCGCTAATGAAGATTACCATTCAAAAACTGAGTTTGAAGCCTTCGATATAAGCATTCCAGAAATACAAAAACCCAAAGATTTAAAGCATGACTTCCTTTGGTTTAGCCCCATTAAAAACACTTCGGGAGTTTATATCAAATTTGAGAGTTATCCTTCTTTTGAAGAAATGGAAACCTTTGGAGGTTCCGTTTTGAATTTCATTAATGAGAATAACGTTAAACAAGTGGTCATCGATCTTAGGAATAATGGTGGAGGAGATTTTTTTATAGGTACTTTTTTGGCCTACTATTTAAATCTGGCAAATAGCATCGATTGGAAATCTGGAGTATATGTGTTGACCGATAAAGTAACTTTTTCTGCGGGAACAAGTAATGCTTCCCAATTTAGACAAATGCTAAATGCAAAAATTGTTGGAGAACCCACTGGTTCTAATCCCACCGGTTATCAAGACATGGGGCAATTTACGCTTCCAAACTCTGGAAGAACAGTTACCTACTCAAAAAGACTATTTAGATTTCAAGAACAAGTCACCCAAGGAGTACAACCCGATGTACCAATAGCATACGACTGGAAAAGTTACATTAAAGGGATAGACAATATGATGAAATGGGTAATTGACGATATAAAGAAAAAATAGTCGTTTTAAATCCACATATAATATTGATTAAAAAGATTTAATGAAATAAAAGTAATGTTAGGAGTTCGCAAAAAAGAGACTTACCTCTACCCCGCCCCAACTCCTTATAAAAAAAGCTTTACGCATTCAGAATGAAAATAAAAATAACCCTGGCCATACTATTTTGCATTACCAGAATTACATTTGGCCAACAAACATCAGCGTATAAAGAAATCACAAACCAACTTATTGTTGTAGACACCATACATGTAGAAAAGAAATTTAAAAATGGAACCTTAAAAGAGAAAGGAACCATAATTAACTATGCATATGGAACAAGATCGCTAGAATTATATGCTGGAGAACTCACATATTATCACAATAACGGTGAGATACAAGTGAAAAGAGTGTTAGATTCATATGGGACCACATTAACCGCAAAGCAATACAACAGAAAAGGAGTTCTCTTATCTGAAACCGAAGTGATTAAAATTGACACCAAAGCAAAATCTCCTAAGGAGTTTTTGGATCATGAGAAACACTTAATGGTTAGAAAACGGTATAAATACTACGATTATTCATTTAAAATGAACAAATGGTATTTAAAAAAAGAAGGAGATTTGGTTAATGGTGTAAAATCTGGTATTTGGAAATTTTATACTGCAGATGGGAAGTTGAAAAAGGAAAAGACATATTTATAATAACGTAAACGCTATTGATACAAAAGAAATACAAATTAAATTACTAGACTGTTTTTACATTGTTTAATATTTGCATCAAGAATAAACATCAAGGTAACATTTCCACTCACTCAAACACTTATAATAAACCCTTATATGAACACCAAGTACAAGAAATGAAATCTATAGTTCTCACTTTATTCAACACTAAACGAGGTCTCGAACTTCTAGACAATGAATTTGAGGATGACTTAAGGCGAAAAAGTGCAGTAATTTTTGGGATTTACGCAATTGTTCAATTTTTGTTCGATTTTGATCAAGAGAAAGAAGTAAACGGATTTATTTTTAATTTTTTCGAATTAGTTCTAACCATATTTCTATCCATAGGAGTAGGAATGTTGTCATCCTATATTTTATTCAAAATAGGACAATGGCTAGACGGAAAAGCCAATTATGTAGAAATTTTTTCTCTATGGGCATATACTTTTCTCCCAATAATTATTGGACTTATTATGGTTGGTGTATTAAAAAAGAATATCTTTTTTGTTCATGACTACAATACTCCATATCTAAGAAACTTTATTCTTTATATAAGCTGGCTTCTTTCATTAAAAATACTAATACAAGGTATGATAAAGTTTAATCAATACAGTATTAAAAAAGCTATATTAAATATATCCCCCATTCTTCTATTTAAAATTGGGGTTTTGATTTGGGGAATAGCATTATTAAACTAAAAAGAAAATAACATTAAATACAATATACATCGTAAGCTATTAAGCAGTAAATAGATTTGTTATGATAGCTTAGATAAAATGTTACACCAACAGAATGAAATAATTAACAGGTAATGGACAAAGAATACTCAATTTTTCGAAAATTCAGCACCCTAGAACAGGTAAAAGAAGTTGAAGCTCTTTTGTCGAAAGAAGGAATAGATTCAATAATCGCTGACAATGTACCATCCGTAGATGCTATGTTTGGCGCAAGCTCTTTAAATAATAAAATTGAAATTCGTATTAAACAAAGTGATTTTAAAAAAGCAGAAGAAATTTTAGAGCAACAAGCGGAAAACTTATTAAACGATATCGATAAAGATTATTACCTCTTCGAATTTACCAATGAAGAACTTTATGAGATACTGTTAAAGGCAGACGAATGGAATGAATTTGATTATAAGCTTGCTCAAAAAATATTAGAAGATCGAGGGAAATCTATTGATGAAGAATTATTAAATTCTTTAAAAACCGAAAGGTTAAAACAACTAGCTAAACCAGAAGGAAACCAAAAACCCTGGATTGTTGTAGGCTATATATTTGCAATAATGGGTGGTTTTTTAGGGCTAATCATAGGATACTTTTTATGGACATCTAAAAAAACCTTACCCAACGGACAAAAAGTGTATTCATATTCAGAAAAAGATAGAAAACATGGTAAATATCTATTTTATATCGGAATTATATTTTTCCCTATCTTTTTTTTGATAAGGTTTTTGTACTTACTGTAATAATAATTTAAAATGAATAATTTGATTTTAATTTTAAAGGGATCTGTGTTTTGAGTTAAAAACTTAAAACATTGAAAATTGAAAAACTATAAAAGGTTACAAAAAGCTTTTGGTGCAAATCAATACGGTTTTATTGACTTTCCAGAAAAAGTATCTAACATCAAAATCTCAAGAATTATCAACTATAAGAAAATGGGAGGTTGTTCTTATTGCTTTCCTCATGGCTATGAAACTAGTAATGCTACAATCTATAAGAACACCAGATCTTGGAAAAAGAACCGCAAAAAACAGTGGAAATAAGAATGCTTGTGTAACCAAATACCGGTTGAATCGTCTTCCTAGAAAGATGTAAACACCATGAAAACACTTCCTCTATTTCTATTTATTTTAATACTGAATTTTTCTCATGCACGATCACAAACTGTAGATTCCCTTGTAAATGTTGGTAGTCATCAGCTACATTTCAAAATACTACAAGGGAACGGCTTTCCTATTCTCTTTGAATCGGGAAACGGTGATGATAGTGCCGTTTGGAAGCCTCTTTTGCAAGATATTCATAAAGAGACAGGAGCAACTTTAATAACTTATGATCGAGCAGGTTTGGGAAAGAGTGGTATCGATACTACCAAAGTTTCCTTCAAACAAGAAGTCAAGAATTTAAAAAAAGCTCTACAAAAACTTGGTTACACCAATAACTATTTCCTGGTAGCACATTCATTCGGAAGCTTTTACGCCTCAGAATTCAGCCAACGAAATAAAGGTAAAATAACCGGAGCTGTTTTCATCGATGTAGCCACACCTTGTGCCCTATCCGTTGAATATGCTACCAAGGTTAAACAGTCTATTTCAGAAAAAAACTGGGCATTAATACAGCAACACAAAACCGGATTATATTATGTTTTAAAGAAGTTTCCACAGATAGCCGAATATATGTCTAAAAGATTCCTTTCGCATTCTATTCCATTAACAGTAATTGCTGCTGATATTCGCACACCTACAAAAGAAATTGGAGAAACCGAACAAGATATGATACATATGACCAATTGTTTAAAAGAATTAGGTAGCCTCACAAATCACAAATATGTCTTGGCGACAAATACAGAGCATAAAGTCTGGAAAAAAGATCCTAAAATTGTAACAAAGGAAATTATTGAACTTTACAAAAAAACATTGATCACTAATAACTAATTAAGTAGATATTTTAGAGTAAATCTGTTATAAACTCACCAAAAACTGTAACATTTCGAAATTCTTATAATCTGTACTACAAAGTAACCCAATTGTATAGTCCGTTAATAAGAGAACATATGAGAAAAACAATAGTTTTTGCCACCATGCTAACCATCACCTTACTCTTACCATTTCAAAAGGCATCTAGCCAAATATCGTCTAAACCTTTTGAATTTCAGTTTGAAAACAAAACCTTAAAAGGGTTGATTGAACAACCAAATAACCAAACACCCAAAGCTATGGTTATTATTATTCCGGGATATGGTAAGACCAATTTTGTTGAAGGAGGATGGTACTCTAACACAAGAAAAAAACTGGCGCAATCCGGATTAACCGTATGTTTTTGGGATAAAATGGGATGTGGAAAAAGTGAAGGTGAATTCGATGCACAGCAACCAGTTGAAAACTCTGCCAAAGAGGCTATTGCTGCAATTCAGAAGCTTAAAAAATTAAAAACTCCTGGGTCTGAAAAGATAGGGCTTTGGGGAATAAGTCGAGCAGGTTGGATCGTACCATTAATCAATGAACAGTACCCTATCGACTTTTGGATTTCAGTAAGCGGTACAAATGACAAAGAAAACTTTGGTTATTTACTTAAATCAAACCTCATCATCGAAGGAAAAGAAAAGCAAGAAGCTGATAGATTGTATACATCATGGATGTTGGGTCATAAAATTTTTAGTACTGGTGGTACCTATGAAGAGTATGAAAAGGCAATGCTACCGCTACGACAGGATCCTATGTGTCAAAAACTTTTTGGCTACAGTCTTAAACCCAAAGAAAATGAAGAAAAGGAGAAAAAAGATTACATACGAGAACAGCTACAATATACAAACAAAGGACACTTTGATCAAGAAACTGGACTGTGGTCCTATATTGATAATTTTGACAAAACATTGCTCAAATTAAACTGCCCTGTCTTAGCCTTATTTGGAGCCAATGATTCACAGATTGATTGGCGTAAAACCAAAAAGTTATACGAAGAAACCATAGGGACAAATCCAAACTCAAATTTAACAGTAAAGATATTTGAAAACTGTAATCACACCATACAAAAGTGTATCACTTGTGGATGGCGAGAAGATTTATCGGCCTTACAATGGCAAACCTGTGATAACTATTATGAAACTATGGAAGAGTGGTTGAAAAGACAAAAAATTGTGGAGTAAATTTGAATATAGTTGTATTATATGATAATCCCCATATCTTGCACAAAACCGATGTATCGTCTATCATAATAAAAACCTAACCTAAATGGCAGTTTGGATGCAAATCATAGGGATTCGTAAGATGAACTCATTTGAAAAAGAAAAAGAACGTATTGCTATAATACTGAGTTCTGAAAATCTGGATTGGAAATTAAAAAAGGAAAGTAGTATTGAATATTTTGAATTCATCTTTCAACATGAAAAGATAAAAGTATACTTTGATCATCCTAATTTTATACAGTTTTCGGGAACATCTAGACTCTTTGCAAAGTGGTTTGAGTTTGCAGATCAAAAAAATAAAGAATTAACCAATGAGATAAGAAACGTTTTAAAACAAGTTTCTGCAAAATGTAGTATTGATGAATTGCTCTACTTCTCTGAATGGTTTTTCTCTTTGGATGATATAAAATTAGGTGAAGTAATGTTTGAAGAACTCATACAACAAATAGAAAAATATCCTGATCTTAAAAGCACAGAACTATTCGGACTCGAATCAAACCAGTACTACACTGAAAAAGTAAAAAATTACTAACCAATTTGTTTTAGCGTCCTTAGAATGTTAATAATTGTGAAATTTAGAATTTGAAAAAAAATGGTAGCAGCAAAATATCTATATTTGGCTTAGTACCAAATTATGACGTTTTGCTGATCACCTGCCCTACCCTTATTATGCAAAATGTTCTATTTCATAATAATGAACCAAAAAAACAATGACTATTTTTTTTTCACTTTCATCTAACTCAACAATTAACAAGCATTTCGTCAAAACCCTAAAACTTCTTCTTATTTGTGCTTTCCTATTGCCCATAACCAATCATGCACAAAAAAGAAAAAAGAAAGTTCAGGAACCTATCTTAAAAATTACAGACTCTTTATTTCATGGTTTACAATGGAGGAATATTGGACCATTTAGAGGAGGTAGAAGTGTTGCGTCTACGGGAGTTATAGGTCAACCGCATACGTATTATATGGGCTCTACAGGTGGAGGCGTATACAAAACTACTGATGATGGTATAACCTGGAAAAACATTTCAGATAAGTTCTTTAAAACAGGTTCTGTGGGTGCCATTACAGTCTCCGAAAGTGATACTAACATTGTAGTGGTTGGTATGGGAGAGCATCCTGCCCGTGGCGTTATGACTTCGATGGGAGATGGTATATACAAATCTATGGATGCAGGAAAAACATGGACTCATCTGGGACTGGAGAACACTCGTCATATTTCTGATGTAATTATTCACCCTACAAATCCGAACATCATGTATGTAGCCGCGCAAGGTGCGCAATATGCTCCAACCAAAGAACGAGGAATTTACAGAAGTACCGATGGAGGTAACACCTGGGAACAGGTATTATATGTTAATACTACTACTGGAGCTTCTTCCTTGTCTATGGATATGACTAATCCTCGAATCTTGTATGCTTCTATGTGGCAGCATCGTCGCTATCCCTGGATTATGGAATCTGGAGGAGAGTATTCTGGATTATATAAATCTACAGATGGAGGAGATACTTGGACCAAGTTAAAAGAAGGCCTGCCAGAAGAATTCGGAAAATCTGGAATATCGGTTTCCAGAGCAAATCCAAACCGGGTCTTTTCAGTAATTGAAGCTGAAGGTAAAAAAGGAGGTGTATATCGTTCTGATGATGCAGGAAAAAAATGGAAACAAGTAAATAGCAACCGTGTAAATGTAGCTCGTTCATGGTATTATATGGAGATTTTTGCCGATCCGCAGAATGAAAATGTAGTTTATGTCCTAAATGCACCGGTGATGAAATCTATCGACGGAGGTAAAAGCTTTTCTAACATCCCTGTACCCCATGGAGATAATCACCATCTTTGGATTAATCCATATGACAACAATAATCTTATTAATTCTAATGATGGCGGTGCTAATATTTCTTTCAATGGTGGAAAAAGTTGGAGCACACAACAAAATCAAGCTACAGCTCAGTTTTATCGTGTGATTACTGATAACCTGGTTCCTTACAATGTATATGGAGGTCAACAAGATAACTCTGCAATTGCTATTGCTAGTCGTACCAATGATCAGGGAATTGATTGGAAAGATTGGTATTCTGTAGCCGGAGGAGAAAGTGCATTTATCGCATTTGACCCAAATAACCCTGAAACCGTTTATGGTGGAACCTACCAGGGTAATATTAGCAAGTGGACAAAATCCTCTAGAGAGCAAAAGGCAATTAAAGAATATCCTGAATTAGGATTGAGTATAGCCCCAAAAGATTCTAAATATCGTTACAACTGGAATGCTCCTATTATTTCATCTCCTCATAACAGAAACACTATTTACCATGCAGGAAATGTCGTGTTTAAAACAACCGATGGTGGTATTACCTGGACTACAATTAGCCCTGACTTAACAAAAAATGAAAAAGACAAGCATGGCCCGGGTGGAGGACCCTATACCAACGAAGCCGCAGGAGGAGAAAACTATAATACCATCACAGCTTTGGTAGAATCACAGCATCAAGAAGGCCTCCTTTATGCCGGGACAGATGATGGTTTATTACACATTACTAAAAATGACGGTACCAATTGGGAGAATGTTACTCCACCAGGTATTACTGATGGTATTATAAATAGCATAGATATCTCTCAACATGATCCTGCTGTTGCCTATGTTGTGATTATGCGATACAAATCATTGGATCTAAAATCATACATTTTTAAAACAAGTGATTATGGTAAAACGTGGGTAAAAATCGTTAATGGATTGGACGACCCTAATGGATTTACCAGAGTAGTCAGAGCAGATAAAAAAAGAAAAGGGTTGCTATATGCTGGCACCGAGACAGGATTATATGTATCTAATGATGATGGTGCCTATTGGCAGCGTCTTACTTTAAACTTGCCGGTTGTAGCTATTAATGACCTAACTATTCAAGACAATGATTTGGTCGCTGCAACCTCAGGACGTGGATTTTGGATCTTAGATGATTTAGGTGTTCTTCAAAATATGACCACAGAAAAACAGGCTGTTCAATTATTTAAACCAAAAGACAGTTATCGCATTTTTGGTGGAACCTCTAAAGCAGTCGGACAAGGTGCCAATCCCAAAAGTGGAGTGACCTTTGATTACTACTTGAACAAAGACGCAGACACTTTAGATTTAAAGTTGGAGATACTACAAGGAGCAGAAGTAATCAGAACTTATACCAATAAAAAACCTAAAGACTTTAAATCTTGGCCGGGTGGACCAGCTAAACCTAAAATCTTACCTTCAAAAAAAGGATACAATAGATTTACTTGGGATTTTAATCGAGAAGCTATCCCTGCTATTAAAAAGGTATTCGTATTTGGTGGACTTTCTGGATCTAGTGTTCCTCCTGGAAAATACACCTTAAGGTTATCACTAGAAGACCAAACGGTAGAAACCGAAGCCGTTATTCGTCCTAATCCTGCAATTCAATCTACTCCCGAAGATTTTGCAGTTCAACAGAATATCCTTGTGAACATAGAAAATACTTTAAAAGATATGCACGAATCGGTTATTCAAATGCGTTCAGCAAAGGCACAATTAACCCATTATGCCAAACTTTTAAAAGAAAATGACGATGCAAAGACATTACTTGAAAAAGGTGAAGATTTGGAGAAACGCATCAATAATTGGGAAGAGAATTTGGTACAAGAGAAACAGAAAACATTTCAGGATGTCATCAATTTTAATAACAAACTCAATGCACAATTGATACAACTATTAAATTACATCGATCAAGCCGATCCAAAAGTGACTCAAGGCGCCAAAGAACGTTTTGATGATCTTATGAAAGATTGGCAAGTGTATAAGAATGAAAGAGATGCGATTATCAATACCGAGATGAAAGCCTATAACGATCTTTACAAATCATTAAATATTCCGGCTCTTATAATTGAAAAGAAGTAGTCAATTAGTAAGGAGTATTAACCGGCAAATAGGTACCATACCTAATTTGTAATAGCTATTTACGAATATTTCCAAGAGGATCATCATTCTTGGCAATAAATTTATTCTCAAAATTAAACGAATAATGAAAACTACATAGGTTTATTTTTTACTCAATCAAGGCATAATGAACAAAAAGTTCGTGACAAATATTAAAAAAACACTGGTTATTACATAATTTCCAGTTAAATAACATCGGTTATTACTTCTTAACTAATGCAACTATGTTGCTTTTGTAAAAATTAATTTAAATTTACATAGTAAATAATTTAAGATCCATTAAAAAACAATGTAAATATGTTACAACGAAAATTTGACGAAGTAGTAAAAAAAGAGTTTCCCAACGCCTTGGACGCAAAAGACACTTCAATTCATTATTTAGGTAAAATGCAAATTGAACATAAACTAGATATTTCAAAAGTACTCATGGCGACTTCTGTTTGTTCTGACGACATTAATGTACCGTCTACTACTTTTTTCAATGTTCTCTTTGGACCATTTGTTATGGGAGGACTTGGTGGTATTCCTTTTGTTGGTCAAACCGGTATGACAGCATTTGCACATCACATTCCCGATGAAGGAAGTGCCTTTATTTTTTATGGGCCTCATATCGGAATTACTTTAGATGGAGAATTAGGTAAAATGTATCGACCAAGAATGGAAGAAACTGGTAATTCATGCGGTGCTTTGATGCTTGCTTTAAGCCGTCTTCAAGACGATAATTATGCGCCTGTTATGAACGATGATGATTATCAGCAAATGAAGTTGGAAGAAAGTTTAATGCCCTACAAAGAAGAAATACTTGCAAGTGAGAATCAATCAAAAGCTATTACAGAAGCAACTTATAAAATAATAGACAAAAAAGTTCACGAGTACTTAAAAACGTGCAAGAATGAATTTCATGTTGATAAAGTAACCCTATTGGGAGGTATAATTATAAATACCGACTATGGATTGGATGATTATTTTGATGCAAGAAATTTTGAAGTTATAGATTTAAAAAGCCTATAATATTGAGTACCATAGCTATTTTTTCTCTTTCCCGAAAGAATAACAATCAAATGATAGATTCAATTTCGCCAGGGTAAATGAATAATCTTAGTGGTGCAACCGCATGATTAAAACAATCAAGAATTACGAATAGAAATAAGTAATTAGCTTATCGACTCTATACAAGAATCAACTAAGATATATTCTAAGCCTTAGTATTCTTTGGATAAAAAATGTAGTGATTTTCTGAATCCACAAAATGGCTTAAACAAAATCGGCTATAGAACTGCATAAAGGGTATAAAAATACCCTTTATGCTTATGGCTAAAAATTAGAGAATGCAAAACAAAAAAAAAGCAATTAGAATTGCTGCTATCGATATATTAAGGGGTTTTGTGATGTTAATAATGCTGGTAGATCATGTTAGAGAACATTTTTTTACTCATCATCAAGTATCAGACCCTATGATCATTCAGCAAACGGATAGTAGTTTATTTTTCACCAGATTACTAGCACACTTATGTGCTCCTATTTTTGTCTTTTTAACTGGATTATCGGCATGGTTATATTCAAATCCGCAAGGTAAACCTTCAAGATCGGCTACTTCCTTTTTGTTAAAAAGAGGATTGTTCTTAATCCTACTAGAAGTAACACTAATCAATTTTTCTTGGTCTGCCTCCTACAACACACTTTATTTACAGGTTATATGGGCGATTGGACTAAGTATGATTTGCTTGGCGTTTTTTAGTAAAATACCAAGAATTTGGATTGGAATACTAGGATTCGCAATTATTTTTGGTCACAATTTATTAACTCCAATTACATTTGATAACACTGAGTTAGGTTATAATTTTTGGACCATACTGCATGATAGAGGCTATTTAGCCATTGATAATTTTATCAATACCAGAGTTTCTTATCCTGTATTGCCTTGGATTGGTGTAATTTTATTGGGCTATTTTTCTGGTCCCCTTTATCATTATCATGTAAAACCTATAAGAAGGCAAAAAATACTTATGTTATTAGGTGTTTCTATGCTCATTTTACTTTTAGTGTTAAGAGGTTTGAATATTTATGGGGAAACTCTGCCTTGGGAGGAGCATAACTCCGCGATAAAAACAATAATGTCGTTTCTTAATTATACCAAATATCCTCCATCCTTACATTTTTTATTATTTACCCTAGGCATTGGTCTGTTATTACTGTCTTATTTTGAAAAGTTCAACAACAAATTTTTCGAAATATTAAAAGTATATGGTTCTGCTCCTATGTTTTTTTATATAGTTCATCTTTACGTTCTACTCATAGTACACGGTGTTTTGATCTATACTATAAATAATGGAGAGGTTGTGAAAATGAATCATGTGTACCAACTCTGGTTAATTTCAATTGTATTATCTATAGTATTATACTTCCCCACAAAAAAATTCTCTAATTATAATCGTCGAAGTACATCAAAGCTTATTAAATATTTTTAGGTTATCATTCAATTTATTTTATCATTACTAAAGATTATAGTAACTCTTATGTGCATCATATAAAATCGTAATTAAAGTCTTAAACAATTCAATCTTTTAACTAAGAAAACCAATACTAAACAACTACTTAAGCCTTCTGCCCTACTTCTCTAAGCACTTATATGTCATCATAACAATAAATATTGAGCTAAGAGCAAAAAATAAAACCAAAAATATAGTAACATTTTAGTCTGCCATCACACATATATTAAATATCATCTAACACACAAAATCATCTACAAAATGCAAAAAACTCTTATCATCATTATTCTGGCTTGTATTCACTGTTTATCGGTTCACGCGCAGGACATTGATATAAAACTCTACGAAAATATTCCTATGAGAGATGGTATAAAACTATCGGCAAACATATATTTCCCCGATAGTTTAGAGAAATCACACCCTGTAATACTAGTATATACGCCTTATGTAAATGATGAAGGCGTTAAACGAGGAATGTTTTTTGCCAAAAATGGTTTTGTATTCGTTACTCTGGATTTAAGAGGAAGAGGAAATTCGGAAGGAGAATACAGACCATTCGAAAAAGATGGTATCGATGGTTATGATGCGATCAACTGGATAAGCCAACAAGATTGGTGTAATGGTAATATTGGAATGATGGGGGGGTCATATCGAGGTATGGTACAATGGATGACGTTAAAGAACAAACCAACAGCTCTTAAAACTATTGTTCCTACCGCTTCTGTTGGCCCTGGTATCGACTTTCCAAAATTTGGTGGAATATTTGGGAACTACACCTTACGATGGTTGAATCTTACCGGAGGTAATAGCCAAAACAGTAATTTGTTTGGGGATACAACGTTTTGGAATAATAAAGACAAAAAGAAATATAAAGAGTTTGTTCCTTTCAAAGACTGGGATCTCCTAGCACTTAATAAACGTAACCCTGTTTTTCAAACATGGATTTCTCATCCCGATTTTGATGAATATTGGCAAAACTTCTATCCTACTCTAGAAGACTATGCTTCTTTTGACATCCCAATTCTCACAATTACAGGATACTTTGATGCCGATCAACCGGGAGCAATGACCTATTATGAAGATCATATGAAATACGGTAATCCCGGCGGGAAAGCTAACCACTATTTAATTATGGGGCCTTGGTCTCATGCTGGTACCCGTAAGCCTGTTACAGAATTAGGAGGACTAACCTTTGGAAGTGATTCTAAACTCGATATGATGCAACTTCATTTAGAATGGTTCAATTGGACACTTAAAAACGGTAAAAAGCCAGATTTTTTAAAGGATCAAGTAAACTACTATATGATGAATGATAACAAATGGATGTATGCAAATGAAATGAACAGGATAGCCAATGATACCCTTACCTACTACCTATCTAGTACAGATTCTGATGCCAAACTATTAATCGATCCTGGCCATCTTTCAACACAAAAATCTTCTAATGCCGAAACTGATACTATTATTTATGATCCATTAGATGTAGAAGAAACCGAAAGTTATTCTGGATCAAATTACTATACCGCACCTATACCCATCGAAGAAAAAGGAAGAGTACTTTATGTATCTAACAAGTTGGATAATAACACCACGGTCTTTGGAAGATTTGAAGTAGGTTTATACCTAACTCTTAATGTTCCCGATACCGATATGGAAGTATCGTTATATGCGGTAGATGCAGCTGGTGAAACCCAATATATAGGATCTGATATGCTACGGTTGCGATATCGAGAGGGATTAGACAAACCAAAATTGGTAAAACCGGGTAAAATTTTCTTTTGCAAATTCGATACCCCCTTTATTACAGGACTTGAATTGAAAAAAGACAGTAGATTCATATTAAAAATCAATGCTGTAGACCTGGACTATGTTCAAAAAAACTATAATTCTGGGAAGAACGTTTCACTAGAAACAAAAAAAGATGCCCTAAAAGCCGAAATTAAGATTCATCATTCTTTAGAAAATCCTAGTTACCTAAAAATACCTTTCAGTTCTAAAAATTAGTTATTATACAATGTAGTATTGAAAACTAAAACGGAAGACATTCAAAGACTTGAAAGTAAGTAAACCAAAAAGTATACAAGATTCGAAAATCTGTATAAGAAGTTGAGCCTACCTCACCCCTACCTTTGCCTTATTACTTTAAACTAAAAACAGGCAAATGAAAACACTTCAATTTGGTAAAAAAGGATGGACTCCTGATAGAATAGATAATCAAGAAGGTAAAACCTACCTCATTACAGGTACTACAAGCGGTACGGGGTTTGAAGCATCACGAATACTGCTATCTAAGGGAGCAAAAGTGGTCATGCTAAATCGTAACAGCAAAAAAACTGAAAAAGTCATTGTGACTTTAAAAAAAGAGCTAGGCAATCATATAAAAGTATTATCCATTCGAATGGACTTAGCTGAACAAGCTTCTGTACGCAAGGCAGCTCAAGAGATACTTGCTAAGGTTACCCATATCGATGCACTCATATGTAATGCTGCAATAGCACAGGTACCCAAACAAGAACTTACTGTTGATGGTCATGAAAGTCAGCTTGGTGTTAATCACTATGGTCATTTTTTACTACAAGGGCTGCTCTACCCTTTAATTGAAAAATCTAATGGTCGAATCGTGGTTGTAGGCAGTGAAGGATATAAAATGGGTATAAAAACCATCAAGTTTGATGACATGAACTGGGATAAAAACTATACTGGTAACAATGCCTATAGTCAGAGTAAATTAGCACAGATCATGAGTGTCTATGAATTGCAAGATAGATTAAAAAAAGCCGGTAAAACCGATGTAAACGTGTATGCTTGTCACCCAGGCGCTTCCCGAACGTCATTGATTAAAACCAGTGGTAGTTTGATGACCCGTTTTATTTGGCAACTTATGAAACTATCTCCTTTGGTACAATCTGCAGAAAAAGGCTCTTATCCAGAATTAATGTGTGCAACCGAACCAAATCTGGATCAAAATGAGTTTTATGGCCCAACAGGAAGAAATTATTGGACAGGCCCAGTAGGAATATGCAAGTTAGAGCCACACGCAAAAGATAAAGTTGTAGCTTCTAAATTATGGGCAATATCAGAATTGGAAACTAATTTCAACTGGAATATTTAAATTTATAGTATGCAACACTTTAAAACATTATCATCGTATCTAGATTACCTAGAACTTCCAAGGCCAGAGCACCCTATGTTGAGTGTTTTTAATGCAAAAGGTAATGGTAACCTTCCTTGTCCAAGAGAAAGCTCCCCTCCTATTACTAACGATTGCTATTCTATTAGTTTGAAAAAGTATGTAAAAGGAAATCTAAATTATGGACGTACAAAATACGATTTTACAAATGGTGCTTTAATTTTTATTGCACCAAGACAAGTGTTACAATGGGATAATAGCGTTGTTTTTGAACGAAAAGGTTTTTCGATCAACTTTCATGAAGATTTTTTGAAAGGAACAGCATTGGCTCAACAGATAAAAAAATATGGTTTCTTTTCCTACTCCATCAATGAAGCCTTACACCTCTCTCCCAAAGAAGAAAAACAGATAGAATCTATAGTAAACAACATCGAAACTGAATACCAAAACAACCAAGACAAGTTCAGTAAAGAAATTATTATCTCTCAACTAGACACACTTTTAAAATATGCCCATCGTTTCTACGAAAGACAATTTCTAAACAGAAAAGACCTATCCCATGACTTGTTAGAGCAATTTAATGCGCAATTGTCTGAATATTTTGAAACAGGGCAACTACAAGAAAATGGTATACCCAGTATAGAACAAATAGCAGATAAACTAGCGGTTTCTCAACGATACCTAAGTGATACGCTTAAAAAAGAAACAGGAAAAACAACTACAGAGCATTTGCACTTACACCTAATTGATGAAGCCAAAAATATGCTATTACAACCCAACAAAAGCATCTCTGATGTGGCTTATGAACTAGGATTTGAATATCCTCCATATTTCTCGAGACTATTTAAAAAGAAACTAGGAATAAGCCCTTCTGCATATAGAGAAAATTATAAAATGAATTAAAAATGGAAATATTAAAAATAGCTACAGAATGGGCAAAAGCTGAAGTTTTTTCCTCAAAATTTTTCATCCTTTTTGCCATCTTATTACTAATAGCAAGTGTAGGTTTCTGGCAACTTGGGAGATCCGAAACAGCTAAAGCGTATATTTTTCCAACGTTGGTAGCGGGTATGCTGTTATTAGCTGTTGGTATTGGTATATTAATCGCAAATACCTCAAGAATTTCGAGTTTTGAAAACGCGTATACGGCTAACCCATCTGAATTCATAAAATCGGAAATTGTTCGCACAGAAAAATCTATGAAAGAATATAGCACCATAGTTTTCAAAATCATTCCGTGTATAATCATTATTGCTGCCTTATTCATTATTTTTGTTGACAAACCATATGCTAGAGCGATCTGTATTACAACAATTGCAATGATGATCGTCATTTTATTGGTAGACAGTAACGCAAATGCCAGGATTAAAAACTATCATAACGAATTGAAATTAGCAGATAAATAAAATGAAATTAACACTTATTATTATCCTTTTACTAGTGACTTTTACAAGAGTAGGTTGTGCTCAACAAAAAAATGATACCATATATAGAGCTTACTTGGCTGATCGAAGTGAAGAAATTGAATATCACAGCTTAGAAAAACTTGAAGAATCCTCTGCAAAAGAATTTCAAGGAAATTATCATTTCGGTTCTTCTGAAGCCGAATCTGATCTTAGTATCATTTTTTCTCATGGTAAGTGGTTTGCAAAAGAAGAATATGGCGTTTGGGAACAAGAAACATGGGCAAGAAAAACCGATAGGATCAAGGTAAGCTACAATGATAATACAAAAGTCATCAAACTTGGTGAGAATGCAACCGAATATTTTGCATATACGTGTGTCGATAACTCCAATTTATTTCTAAAAAAAGGAGCCAAAGGTATTGGATTTTCATTTACTGAAACAGAAAATGGAAAAGTGTATCGTTACATTCAGTTCAATGAAGGTATAAAAATCAAAACTATAGGAAAATACCCTGAAGCCAGCTTCGTAAAATTAACCAAAGAAGAATTGGGTGAGTATACCAAGTACGAATTACAAATTATGAGAAACGAAATATTCGCTAGAAAGGGCTATGTTTTTAAAAAAGATGGTAAGATGGACAACTATTTTTCTACAAAAGAATGGTATAAAACAATCACAAAAACAAATAATCCTGATTTGAACGAGATTGAAAAGTATAACGTAAATCTAATAATAACTTTAGAAAAGCAATAAAACATATACAAAACAATTACACTATCCCCTTACATCCCAAATTCACTTACATTACGTATATTTAACAACAGTAGAAAGCACCCAAATATTCCATATATACTAATTCCTAATTAACTAATAGCCTGAAGGGTGACATCGATTTATATAGAAATGACATTCTACGAAGAAAAAATAAGCCATATCAAAAATAGCTGTTATTCAAATAATAAACAGATTGAAACGATTATAGCCACTCGTCATTTCATAGATAATAATTTTGAGAAAGATCTAAAACTAGACTTTTTATCCAATATCAAATTCACCTCAAAATACCATTTACAAAGACTTTTTAAGAGGTACTACGGGCTAACACCCAGGCAGTACTTAATTAACAAACGCATTGAAAAATCAAAAGAAAATTTAATAAATGGGATGACCGTTACTGAGACTTGTTTTGCTGTTGGTTTTGAAAGTTTAGGGTCTTTTAGCAAATTATTTAAAACAAAAACAGGAAAATCACCAAGTCAATTTCAAAAAGAGCAAGTTTCGAGAAGCAAATGAGATTGAAACTTATAAACTTTGAGAACTAAATAAAATACATCAAAGATGAAAGTAACACTTATTAGCATCCCGGTAAGAGATCAAGAAAAAGCTTTACAATTTTATACCAAAAAACTGGGTTTTTTGGTGAAAAAAGATGCTCCCTTAGAGGGCGGTAACCGATGGTTGACGCTTGTTTCTCCCGAATGGCAAGATGGCCCAGAACTGTTATTAGAACCTGCTCCCAACCATTTTGAGCCCTGTAAGGTTTTTCAAGACTCATTAAAAGAGGCTGGAATCCCCTGGACTCAGTTTGATGTTGAAAATGTCGATAAAGAATATGACCGATTAACAAAGCTCAATGTTGATTTTAGTATACCCCCTACCGAAATGGGTACCGTAAAATTTGCAGTTTTTGACGATACTTGCGGGAACAATATTCAAATCGTAGAAACGCTTTAAAATAAAAGCAGTATTTTTCCCTAACAATAAAAAGTAAGCTAATCAAAAGCTCCTCTATTGAAAGAATACGCAAACCATGAGCATATTTAAAAAACTATTCGGAAAATCGTCTGAGAAAGAAAGTTCTAATTCCGAAACTAATTCATCCGATTTTTCTTCTGCCTCCAAAACTGAATTCCAAAACTTTCAAGATTTAGTTGATCAAAACGCGGGTCTTTCCTTCGAAAAACAGCTAAATTTTAATGATGTAACCGGAGGTTTGGCCTGGAATATTAACCTAAATACTGGAACACTATCTTTTAGAGATCTAGATTTTCCTATAGAAGTCATGGGTTCACTATCGTTTAATGATTATTCTTGGATGTGGGGCTGGGCAAATGCAAAAAGTGGAATTCCTGAAAACCTATTAGGTGGTTCATTACAACTAAAGGAAATCGGAGAAAAAAAACAAATTGAAGAATTCTCAAAAGGGCATTTTGCCGCCGAAGAAGGTTTCGAACATAAAATGGGACTAGTTGCCACCGGAATACTTAAAGCCGACGCATATTTTTGCGCCAATTATGGACAAGGTACCATGGTACTAACTTTAAAATCTGACAAAATTCCTGATATAGATTACAATAGATTAGAGAAGGTTTTAACCTCTTTTCCCCAGCTAATTGGTGGCGTTGATCTAAACCATAAAGAAGCTTTCAAAAGCTATTTAATCGATCGAAACATAGACATAAACGTAACTGAACATAAAGTTGAAGGAATGAAAAACGATAAGGTTGTAACTGCAGAATTTGATAACCAGAATAGATTAAAGTCTCTTAACGGAAAAATATAAAACCTTTACATATTTAGGATATAAAGTTTAGTAACTATACCAACTCACGATTCTTAACCGAAACGTTGGTAACAATTTAGAAAATGAAACAAAAAATAGATAAGGTAAGTAAAACCGAATACCCCGAACTTCTAAATGTATGGGAATCTTCGGTAAGAGCAACGCATCATTTCTTGAAAGAAGAAGATATCGAATATTTTAAACCTTTGATATTGAATACTTATTTTGATGCGGTTGAGTTAAGATGTATCAAAAATAATGATGAAAAGATAGTTGGTTTTCTAGGGGTAGCCGAACAAAATTTAGAAATGTTGTTCATTGACCCTGAATATCGTGGACAAAAGATCGGAAAAGCATTACTTGATTATTCTATAAACTTCCTGGAAGTAAATAAAGTTGATGTGAACGAACAGAATGAGCAAGCCGTTGGATTTTACAAACACTGTGGATTCGAAGTAATAAGTCGTTCTGCACTAGACTCAACAGGAAAACCTTATCCCATCTTACATATGGAATTGAAAAAATAAGCTTACTGTAACAAAAACTATTGGTTCTTATCTATACAATAATAACTAACGATACCAGAACCAATGCAACCACTATTCAATCTTATAGGTTTTATTCTTTGCTTAATGCTCCTATTCACGGGCTGTTCAAAAACCAACAAAACAAAAAAAACATCTCACTACAAGGTAAACGTAGCAATTAACCCAGAAAAACAGTCATTATCGACACTGGTTAATATAACATACATACCCAAAGCCAATGAGAAGACTGATAGCATAACATTTATTGGTCATGAAAACATAATGATCAAAAAATGTATCGCCAACGGTTTGATACGTTATCATGAAAAGCAAGGTGGAAATAAAGCAAAAAAGATCGTGCTCTATTTTGAAAATGAAATAGAAAAAAATGTCAACATCACTTTCGAATATGATTTTACCTTAACACAAGATGATGCCCCTTGGGGTATTGACAAAATTTCTAATGATTGGATAGAGTTAAGTTTAAACTCGGGGTGGCTACCCATACTTTCGACTTATGACAATCAATTTAGCGCAGATGCATCCATTAGCATAGTATCAAAGAATAAATTTGAAATACTATCTAGCGGAACATCCAAAAAATTAGGTAAAAATACATTTCAAATTACAAATGTGGTTCCTCAAATTGATCTTGTACTATTGGGGAGCTCAAATTTTGAGGAAAGTATCGACAGAAACATCGCTATCTATGAACGTAAAATTAATACTGAGAGAAATAATTTTATTCATCAATTAGGAAACAATAGTCATCAATGGCTCAATAACAAATTTGGAAAAGTAAAAAAACTCCCGTCTTCTAAACTAGTTATCACACCACGTACAGAAAGTGGATATGCCAGAAAAAACCTAATTGTGTTGAGTAATGATATATCTGTAAAAGATACCATTCACTTTGTAAATTATATTACTCACGAATTTGCTCACTTTTGGAGCACTGGAGCAAACCCTTTGAGCCCTCATCGTTGGTTAGACGAATCGATTGCAGAATATATTGCTTGGAAATACATTGAAGAAAAATTTAACACAAAATATCTTAGAAAATTTCTTGATAATGCAGAAAAAGAGGCTGTAACGATTCCTCCTGTATATATAAAAGGTAATAATGAGATTCCTAAACATGCTGTGATGTATAGAAAAGGAGTGTATAAATTATTCAAGCTAGAGCAAATGATCGGTCAACAAACTATGTTTTTACTTTTAGAAGAATGGTTTAACGTAAAAGAGAAAAATTCTGAAAACTTTTTAAAACAATTAGAAGCTATTTCTGGAACTCAAATATCAGAAAATTTTAGGCGTGAGTTATCGCTATAGCTGTAGCTGCAATAAACTAGGTTAAAAAGGAGTTATATTTTGATCAAGTAAAGCAACAAACTCTAGACTAAATCGTGCTTTAAAACAAGGTTTTTTCATGCGAATTCGTTACTTTTAATGCTTAACTCCTTTTCTAACCCTAAATACGTCTACTTTGAAAATTAAAAAATTCTGGAAACGAATTTTATTAGTACTAATCTTAGTCCCTATTTTACTAATAGGAGGTCTAATGCTATATATTCAGAGCAACCAATCTGAAATCATTAGAGGAGAAATCGCAAAGTTAAACCAAGAACACAAAGGCCTAATAAGTGTTGGTGAAAGCGAATTATCACTTTTTGGCAATTTCCCATACATCTCTATAAAAGTATATGATGTAAAAATTCTAGAAACCAAAGAAGACAATGCCCCTATTATCATGGATGTAAAAGACATTTATGTTGGATTTAATCTATGGGATATTGTAAAGGGAAATTATGATATTCAATCTTTAATTATAGAAGAGGGTGTTTTTAATATTGTTATTCATGAAAACAATACCACCAATATTCAAAATTCTTTGGCCAGTACGTCTGAGACTGAAACCCCTTCTACCAATATTCATCTTAAAAAAATTCGATTTAAAAGTCTAGATATTCACACTTTAGACGAAGCTACCAATACAGATGTAGAAAAGTTCATGTATGCCGGCACTGGTGGTTTTAGTCAAAAAGACAGTGTCATCGCCGGGCATATTGACACTTATTTTGAATTAAACGTGATTAAAGATGGTGACACTACTTTTATTCACAATAAGCATTTTGAAGTGCATACCGATGTAATCTTTAATGAGTACACCGGAATTCTAGACATTTCCCCGTCAACCATTATGATGGAAAATGGTGATTTTGAGCTAGAAGGATCTATAGACACCAAAAATGATGTAGATCTGGATCTTTCTATAAAGGGAACCAAACCCAATTTCGATATGTTGATTGCTTTTGCTCCTACAGATGTGATTCCGGTTTTAGAGAAATACAGAAATGCAGGTGAAATTTATTTTAATGCAAATATTAAAGGGCCTGCTAACAAAGGCAATAGACCTTTTATCAACGCAAATTTTGGAGCTGGAAAGGCCTATTTAGAAAACACCAAAAAAGCCAAAAAGATCGATAATATGGGTTTCAACGGTCATTTTACAAATGGAAAAAACAGAGATGCCAGTACTATGGAGTTTTCTCTTACCGATATGACGGCTTCTTTAGAAAAAGGCGAGTTTCAAGGTTCTATTTTTGTAAAAAACTTTGAATCCCCAGAAGTTGATATGCAAATACAATCAAATTTTAACCTTGGTTTCATTACAGACTTTTTCGAACTGGAACAAGTACAAGATGCTTCTGGAGAGGTTTCATTGAAAATGAATTTCCATGATATTATTGATATCGATAACCCCGAGAAAGCTTTAGAAAAACTCAATCAAGCCTACTTTACCGAATTAATTGTGAAAGACCTAAGCCTGGTAGCCAAAGAGCTACCCGCTCCCCTACACGATTTGAACGTAAATTTAGTCATGAACGGTAAAGAAGCTACGCTGAATCAGTTTGAACTATTGATTGGAGATTCTGATTTATCTGTACGTGGTTTTCTCTCAAATTTACCAGCTATCGTACATCATACTAATATTCCTGTTGAAGCGCATTTAGATATTTCCTCCAAAACCCTTGACATTGCTCAATTAACCGGTTTTACCAAACAAGATACCATTCAAACTGGTTTTGATGAACAAATAAAAGACTTGAGTTTAGGACTTTCTTTTAAAGCCTCTGCAAAAGATTTTACAGAATCTGAATATTTACCAAAAGGTGAGTTTTTTATCGATAGTTTATATGCTGATTTAAAGCATTATCCTCATAAACTACATGATTTTCATGCTGATGTATTAATCGATGATAATGACTTAAAAATAGTAGATTTTACAGGATATATCGATGATAGTGATTTTCATTTTGATGGACTTATACATGATTATGCATTTTGGATGAAACCCCAACTTAACGGAGATGTAGATCTAGATATCAATCTTACTTCGAAAAAATTAAGGCTCGAAGATCTCTTTTCGTATAAAGGAGAAAACTATGTACCTAAAGAATATCGTCATGAAACTTTTGATAATTTAGCATTGCATTTTGCCTCTAGCATGCATTATAAAGATTCTGTGTTACATTCTATCGATCTTGCCTTAGATAAGTTAGACACAAAAATGAAATTGCACCCGCTTCGTTTTCATGATTTTAGAGGTAAGATTCACTATGAAGATGAGCACTTAGTGATCAAAGATTTTCATGGTGAAATTGGAACTACCAATTTTAATTTTGATCTAAACTATTACTTGGGTAAAGATGCACAAATAAAGAAAAGAGACAATTACTTTGAGTTGAAGGCGAATTACATCGATTTTGATGCACTTTTCAATTTTGATTTAAATCCCCAAAAACCCACAGAGGCCGTAGCTTCCAAAACTGCAGATGTAAAAGAACATGCAGACGCTTTCAACTTATATGAATTACCATTTACCGATATGCAGTTTAAGGTAGATATTGCTCACTTTATTTACCATAGAATAGATCTACAAAATATCATAGCAGATTTACGCACAACACCCAATCATTATATTTATATAGATACCTTAAATATGGATGCAGCGGGAGGAAATATCCGATTGAATGGATATTTTAATGGTAGCGATCCTAAACATATCTATATGCAACCCGATCTGGTGATGAATAATGTTGATTTGGATAAATTACTATTCAAATTTGAAAATTTTGGACAGGATCATTTGGTATCAGAAAATCTACAAGGGAAACTTACCTCCAGAATTCGAGGAAAAATACGAGTGTACCCAGATATGGTACCTGATCTGGACCAATCTACCCTAGAAATGGATGTAAAAGTATTAAATGGAAGGTTAAAAAATTATGATCCCATGCTAGCACTTTCAGATTATATGGGAGACAAAAATCTACAAAACATCCGGTTTGATACCTTACAAAATAACCTAGCGATACAAAAAGGAAAAATAAATATCCCTGCGATGAGAATCGAATCTACTTTGGGGCATATAGAACTTTCAGGTACTCATGATAACAATCAAAACATAGATTATTATTTACGCATTCCATGGAAAACAGTAAGAAAAGCTGCCTGGCAAAAATTATTCGGTAGTAAGAAAGATTCTATTAGTACAGAGCAACAAGAAGAAGAGATCGTAGAAGTAGATCCTAATAAAAAAATAAAGTACTTGAACCTAAAAATTAAAGGAAATATCGATGATTACAAGGTCTCGCTAGGTAAGAAAAAAGAATAGATGTATTAAATTAGGACTGCAACAGTTACCTTCATAAACCATAATTCCCGAAAGACAATTAAGAATACATATTTAAAACTAGGAATGAAATTAAATGCACTTATTTTATTATTTTTTGTGACATCTATCCATAAATCTTACGGGCAATTTACTTATGATGAATATATTGCTGATCTGATGGATCAAAAAAATATCTCCAGTGTAAGAATCCAGGAATACAATATAAAATCAGACACTTTAAACAAACAATCCGAATCCAAATTCAGGTTTGATTCCTTAGGAAGGATCTTCTTTTCCAGTAAAGAAACTAGTTATTCATTTACCTCAGATTCGGTTATTTATGATAAAAAAGGCAACTATAAAACAATCTATAAATCTAGAGAGAAAAACAAACTACATGAGAAAATAGCTATTATATACGATGATAAAAATGAGATTGAACTTATAAATTATTACCTCTACACCGCACCAAATCAAAATACATTGTACAATAATATTTCATTCTCTAAGAAAATTGAAAATGATGAAATAACTACAAAATATTTTGATGTTAAATCTGGCATCCAACAAGAATTTCATTTTAATAAACAGGGATTGTTAGTAAAGGAAGTAAAGCAACAAAAGGCTTATCTATATTATTCTCATTTTGAATATGAGTATGCAAATATTGAGAGTTCTTCTCCCAGCGATCATGTTTTTGAAAATATTTGTGTGCTGCAAACCAATAGGTTTTATATTGATGTATTAAATGGTAGAAATGCCTTTACTAATAGAAAAGATTTACTAGGTAAAGTAAAAAGGTTTGGAGAAAAGGGAAAACTATTGGAAACATATGATTATAAATACGATGAAAAAGGCAATCTGATAGAAAAAATTACAGAAAAAACATCAGAAGACGATACCATAAAAAGAGCAATTAGCATATACAAATTGGACAAACACAATAGTATGATCCAACAAAAATATACTTTCCCCAATGGACGCTCAAAAGTATATAACCTCGAATATGAATATACATATGACAACAACAATAATTGGATCAAAAGAGTTGAGTATCGAAGAGGAGAAAAAAGAGAGGTTATTGAAAGAGAAATTAAATACAAGAAAAATTAGTATCCAAAAAAGTAGAACTCATAAAATCAATACTGATTTTTTCATGTTTTAAAAACCACTATATCATTTATTTAAAAATAATATTTGGTATTTTTAAATGCACACAATAAACACACTTAATGAAATACATTAAACTTCTCACCTCCTTTATCTTTAGCGTTGGAATTTTTTATGTTTTAAATACAAAACTAAGTGAAGCTCCTCCTTTAGGCAAATTCTTAAATCCAAGCTCTGGTATCTGGCAAAATGAAACAGATGAGTCGATCACGGGAGAAATCTCTATAACAGGATTAACAGATAAAGTAATTGTACATTATGACGAGTACATGATTCCTCACGTTTTTGCGCAAAATGAACAGGATTTATATAAGGCGCAGGGCTATTTAACAGCAAAACATCGTTTGTGGCAATTAGAATTTCAAACATACGCAGCTGCCGGGCGGTTATCCGAAATTTTTGGAGAAAGAGCCTTAAATTATGATAGAACAGAACGAAGACGAGGCATGGGATATGGAGCAGAACAAGCCATTGCCTATATGAAAAAATACGATCCTGAAACCCTAAGTTTTATTCAGGATTATGCCGACGGAGTAAACGCATATATCGATCAACTTAACCCAGACGATTACCCAGTAGAATATAAACTTCTAGATTATAAGCCCGAAGCATGGTCTCCCAAAAAAACTGCCCTGCTATTGATGTATATGACAAAAATGCTGGCCGGTTACGAAGATGATCTTGAGTACACAAATGTTCTACGACTAGTTGGAAAAGAAAATTTTGATTTACTTTTTCCTGACTTTTTTGATATCACAGATCCTGTAATCCCAAAGGATACTGACTGGAGTTTTATTGATGTTCCCCAAACTAAATTACCAGATAGTCAAGTAGTTTTAGATACCATATCTGTAACTATCGAAAAGCCACATCCAGATAATGGTAGTAATAATTGGGCTGTTTCTGGAGAAAAGTCTGTAACTGGAAACCCAATATTGGCAAACGATCCGCATTTAAGTCTTAATTTACCTTCTATTTGGTTTGTAATGCAATTAAGTAGTCCTAATCATAATGTTTTTGGTGCCACCATTCCTGGTGCATTAGGTGTTATTTCAGGATTCAATCAACATATTGCTTGGGGAGAAACCAATGCTACAAGAGATGTTATAGATTGGTACAAAATAGAATTCAATGATAATCGTACACAATACAAATATGATAACCAATGGAAAGAAGTTTCTATTAGAGTTGAGGATATAAAAATAAAAGGCCAAGAAAATTATAAGGATTCTGTTTTGTATACACATCATGGCCCGGTGGTATATGATAAGAACTTCAAATCTGAAAACCAAAAATCGGGATATGCCATGAGATGGATAGCTCATGATGGAGGTAACAATCAAAAAACATTCATACAACTCAATAAAGCAAAAAACTATAATGACTATGTAAGTGCTTTACAGTATTGGAATGCTCCAGCGCAAAATTTCGTATTTGCGTCAACAGAAGGAGATATTGCGCTATGGATACAAGGGAAATTTGCCAATAAATGGGAAGGTCAAGGAAAGTTTTTAATGGATGGTAGTGAGCCCGAAAACGACTGGCAATCTTATATCCCACAAAAATTTAATGCACATACCAAAAATCCAGATCGTGGATTTGTGAGTTCGGCAAATCAACATCCGGTAGATGAAAATTACCCCTATTATATCTTCAATGATGGTTATGAAACCTATAGAAATCGTGTGATTAATGAGTTTTTTAACTCTAAGGATAAATTTAGCGTGCAAGATTTTAAAGATTTGCATAACAACAATTTAAATCTTAAAGCAAAAGAGTTAGTTCCATATATGTTACAACATATGGATACATCATCACTTTCTACCGAAGAAAAGGAGATCTACAGGGAAATTCAAGCTTGGAGTTTCAACAATGATATAGATGAGGTTGGACCTAGTATATGGAGGCAATGGTATGGCAAACTATATAGTATGTTATGGGATGAATTTGAAGCACAAGATATGGCACTAACCTCTCCATATACCTATCAAACCATTTACTTACTAAAAAATCATGGTAATCATGAATTTATGGACATCGTAGAGACCAAAGGTAAGACGGAGACAGCTAAAGATTTATTTCTACTGGCCTTTAAAAAAGCTTGTCAAAGTTTAAAAGAAATAAAAGAACAAGAAGGAAACTATACTTGGTCAAATTATAAAGGCACTTATGCAGGACATTTATTACAAGGGTTACCTGCTTTTTCAAGATTTGATATTCCTATTGGTGGTGACCGTAATATTGTAAATGCCACTTCAGAAGATCATGGTCCTTCATGGAGGATGATTGTTGAGATGACCTCTCCTCCAACAGCTTTGGGTATTTATCCGGGAGGTCAATCTGGTAACCCTGGGAGTCAATATTATGATAATTTTATTAATGATTGGGCTGCTGGAAAATACTACAGTCTTAATTTTTTACCTTCTAATGAAGTGACCAATACTGTCATTGGTACACAAACCTTAACACCTGCAAGTAATGACTAAAAATATCATCAACTTTATCGTAACCATACTATTGGCTGCGTTATTATCACTCTTTTTACCTTGGTGGTCAGTGATGACAGCTGCCTTAACCACATCTATATGTATTCCTCTCAAAAAAGTAGCGGTATTTTTTGTTCCGTTTTTTTCAATATTGATTTTTTGGGCGACCTACTGTTTCATGTTAAGTAGTGCAAATGATTTTACCCTGGCCAAAAAAATATCCCAATTATTACAACTTGGAGGTAACCCTTATATACTTATTTTGTTTACGGGAATCTTAGGAGGGTTGGCAGCAGGGGTAATTGCAGTTTTTGGAAAGCAGATCGTCATATTTAGTAGAAGTAAATGATCTAGAAATATTTGAAAAGTATAAACAAAAAGCACTATAAAAGCATTTTCAAGAGAGTATGGAAGCTATTATTACCGTTGTTGGTTTTTTGGGAGCAGGAAAAACAACATTATTAAAACATTTAATGACCAGCTATATTGAGCAAAGTTGGAAACCATTTGTTATACTCAACGATTATGAAAATGCAAATCTTGATGCCCAACAATTTATTGAGCAAATAGAGGCAAAACATGTAAGAGCCCTCAGTGGGAGTTGTATTTGTTGTAGTGGCATAGATGAACTTAGAAATTTTGTGAATAGAATTCCTAAACGCACCAATGGAATTACTCTTATCGAAGCCAATGGTACTTCTGACGCCTGTTCACTTATGAGTTTTCTTGGTGTTGGTCTCAATGACAGGTTTCTACCTCCTATTCAAATATCTGTAGTTGATGTAAGAAATTGGCAAAAAAGAGAAGACCATAATGAGCTAGAAGCCAATCAGATTCAGGTTTCTTCGTTGACCGTCTTAACCCATATTGAAAATGTGCCTTCAGAAAGAATACATTTTGTAATGGAAGAACTACAAAAGCTAAACCCTTTTGCCGAAATTATGACTATGAAAGAAGTCGATGTTTCTCTTATTCCTAAACTCTCCCCTTCTGAAAACAAGGCTCAAAAGTTTGAGCACCATAAAGCACATTGGGCTTCATGCTCAACCGATTTACCCAATTTACCAAGTTCAAATTGCATTTATGATATTTGTAACGCACTACCGAAAAGTATTCTTCGAATAAAAGGCTGCACACAAATAGGTTCAGAAGAAAAATTCACCTATTTTGAAAGAACTCCAAATGGTGAAGTATTCATTAGACCATTTAACGGGGTTCCTATTACAGGATCAAAACTTTTGGCTATAGGTCCGGGAAGTACACCTGAATCCCTTGAAAGAGCCATCGAAATTAGTCTAATTCAACAAAACCAAGTGTTATAAACAAAGTAAATGAATAAAAATAAATTTTCAGAGTTCACAAATCAAGAACTACATATTGAAAAAAAGAAATTAAAAAACAAGAAAATAGTCAACGCTCTATTAATTGGTTTTCTTGCCGGTATATTTTTTGTTGGAGCTGCAGCTGCGATTTACAAAAAGAATGTATTAGGTATAATACCCATGCTAATTCCTATTTTTTTAATCTATAGACTTATCAATAATTCTAAACAAGACAAAGAACTAGAACAAGTTTTGAAAGAACGAGAGATTAAGTAAATGATCCTGGATATCTTACTCTTCCCAAAACAAGATACTTATAAAAAGAATTCTCGTGCTAATAATATCATCATTATTTGTACCTTTTGTTTATATCAATTTTATCGTAAGGTAGTATAAAGACATTGCTATGATCACATTAAGACCCGCGACAATAGAAGATCTTGAATTACTCAAATATTGGGATACAAAGCAACATGTAATTGACTGTGATCCAGATGATGAATGGAATTGGGACATTGAACTTTCTCGACAACCAAAGTGGAGAGAACAATTGGTAGCAGAATTAAATAAAGAACCTATAGGTTTTTTGCAGATCATTGATCCTTATCTAGAAGAAACGCATTATTGGGGGCAAGTAGAGAAAAACAAAAGAGCTATAGATATTTGGATAGGAGAAGAAAGTAACCTAAACAAAGGATACGGCTCTATAATGATGAAACAAGCCATACAAAGGTGCTTTGAAAACCCAAAAGTTGAAGGAATACTCATTGACCCATTAAAAACAAATACCAAGGCACATAAATTTTATAAGAGACTCGGATTTGAGTTTATTGAAGAAAGAAAATTTAATGAGGTTTTTTGTTATGTATATGAATTGAGAAGAAAAGGCTATGAAACACACCAAGACTAAAAACAATCATTCTCATATTTTCATTAAAAAGAGAAAGAACATGAAAGAGTTTCTCTCATGTTTAACAGTTTCTCTTTTTTTACCAATGTTATTGATACCAATGTTTCATGTAAATGCCCAACCGGTAAATACAATAAAAACTGAGAATGTGACTTTCAAAAGTCAAGGGGTGAATCTAGCAGGTACTATCTATACACCTCAACAGTACAATGCAGCCGTAGTAATTGTTCATGGTTCTGGTCAACAGCCTCGAATGAATAAATTTGCTAAAATTTTGGCTCAAAATGATATTGCGGTGTTAACTTATGACAAACGTGGGGTTGGGAAATCGGAAGGAATTTATGCTGGACCAGAAGTTGGGACAAACAATATTGATGCTACCAATATAGCACTATTGGCAAAAGATGCTAGTGCTGCTGTAAACCTATTATATCAACAAAATAAAAAAATACCTGTCGGGCTTGTAGGATTTAGTCAAGCAGGATGGATAATTCCTATAACAGCAAACCAAAATTCGTTGGTAGAATTTATGGTATTATTTAGTTGCCCAACAATAACAACTCTCGAACAACTTAGGTTTCAGTTTTATACCAATGGGAATACCAATTTCTGGGAAAATCATACCGAAGCAGATGCTCTGGAACATCTTAGAAATGATCCTGATCGATATCAATTTACCGATACCGATCCCAAAGATGCACTGCGCTCTCTTTCCATTCCGGGGTTGTGGCTTTTTGGTGCAAAAGATATTCAAATACCCGCAGGATTGTGTATAGCGCATCTTAATACCCTTAAAGTTCAAGGTAAACCATTTGAATATACTTTGTTTTCCAAATTAGGACACAATACGGCATTTGCCAATACCTCTATTCCAATTGATATTTCTATCGAATGGATAAAGCAAAAAGTTAAAAAACAATAACCGATACAAGTCATTAAAAAACACTATAACATGCATACTACATTTCCCATTCTAGAATCTGAAAGAGTAGTTCTAAGGCAATTTAAAGAATCAGATTTAGAAAATGTTTTTAAAGGACTTTCACACCCAGATATTATCAAATACTATGGGATTAGTTTTGATAGCCTAGAAGCAACAAAAGAGCAGATGACCTGGTTTTCTGATTTGGAAAAGAACGAAACTGGTATATGGTGGGCAGTTTGTTCTAAAGATAATGGAAGGTTTCTTGGTGCAGGAGGATTAAATGATATTAATAAAGAAAATAGAAAAGCTGAACTTGGTTTTTGGTTGTTACCAGAGCATTGGGGAAAGGGGTTAATGACAGAAACCATTCCACTAATCTTAAAATATGCATTTGAGCATATTGGACTGCACAGAATTGAAGGTTTTGTTGAAACAGAAAACGCTAATTGCAAAAGGGCACTTGCAAAACTAAATTTCAATTTAGAAGGTACGATGCGAGACTGTGAAATAAAAAATGGAGCGTTTATCAGTTTAGATATTTACTCAAAAATAGCTGGCATATAGTTTCCTCTCTTTTTATGAGAGGTACCAGGATTCCATATCGCTAACAAAACCTAACCTACAATCTGTAGAAGGTCAATATTTCAATTAACAAATCGAAATATATCGATATTTAATTATATATTTGTTTCATGGATATTGTTGAAGTTAGTAAAGTTTTATCTAATAAGATACGTGTAAATATTTTGGATTGGTTAAAAGATATGGAAGCTAACTTCCCTCCTCAAACCAATGTACCCGATTTTAATAATGGCGTTTGCGTGTGTCATATTCAAGATAAAACAGGGCTTTCCCAATCTACTGTATCACATTACCTCACTATGATGCACAAAGTAGATTTAGTTACAGCGACAAGAATTGGTAAATGGACCTACTACAAACGGAATGAAGAAACTATAGGTGCTTATATCAACCTACTCAAATACAATTTATAATTTTTTTCATTTTATACATCGATAAATCTCGATATATAAATAAATTTAATCATTAAAATACAAATATTATGGAACACCATTTATTATCTGTAGGATCGGAAGCACTACGTAAAGCAGCAATGAATGATGATGCTAAAAACTACATCTTAAACAACCCTACTCTATTCCGGGTGCTCAAAAAAGCAGCCGATAGATATATTGGTGGGGAAAATCTTGTAGAAACCATTTCTAAAGTACTTATACAGAATGAAAATGATTTTAAGTGTTCCATAGAATATATGGGTGAAAATACTGATACTGTTCAAGAAGCCAGTGAAGCGACTCAAGAATTTATACGAATTGCAAAAGAGATTAAAAATAAAAAACTAGATGCTACAATTTCTCTTGATCTTTCGCATGTTGGTTTAGCCATATCAAAAGATTTGTGTTTTGAAAACTTATCCAAAATTTGCGAAGAAGCCGAAGACATTGAAGTAACTATAAGTGCAGAAGGAATAGATAGGACCGATGATGTTATTCATACCTATAAAAAAGCTACAAAACAGTTTGGTAATCTGTCGATAACGATGCAGGCTTATTTGTATAGAAGCAAAGATGATTTTAAAGAACTTTTGGCAGAAAAAGGCAGAATCAGAATTGTAAAAGGGGCTTTTGAAACTCCAAAAAATCAATCCATCCCACGAGGCAAAGAATTAGATGACATATATCTAGATTATGTAGACCAACTACTGGCCAAAAATCATCAATGTTCTATTGCCACACATCATGATGTAATACAACAAGAAGCCAAAAAGCTAATTGATCATTATAAACCAACACATGAGATGTATGAATTTGAAAGTCTCTACGGAATTCAAACGGAACAATTAACTACTCTAAAAAAAGAAGGGTATAACACCAAATTATATTTTGTTTATGGTGAAGAATGGTATTTATACTTATGTAATCGTATCGCAGAATACCCTCTTAATCTCTTCAGAGCATTATCAGATATCGTGAATTAAAAGAACCGAAGGGCCAAACAAAAATAAAATCATGGTTTTCAAATTTATCTAAAATTAAAGCAACCTTTTTAGATTTTACAGACTATTAGGGTGTAAAGAACTTATTTTAAATAAAACAAAATATCATGAAACAAACAATTTGTGTACTCCTATTAGTATCTATTACTTTATTAACATCATGCTCAAAAGACGATGATGTTATTCCTGAAGAGATAGTAGGAAATATAAAAGATGTTACTAAATGTGATTTAAATATTACTCCAGATACATTTATAGCGATCTGTTCAGATGGAACTGATGTTGCCTCCCCTAACGAAATCATAAAGTTTGCTTCGGCTTTTTATTACAGATGGGACCATTCTATTCACACAAAGTTTACCTGGACTGTAGAATCGGGAAGTATGAGAATTGTAAAAGTTGAAAATACTGTAGACGGTATTATAGCAAGATCCATAGTAACCGTACTATTTTACCCCGATTTTTCAGGAAACGGTGAACTTAAAGGAAAAGCAGAAGGTTTTGGTGCGAGCGCAGCCACTACTCGAAAAATAGAATTAGAATCTATTGAGTAATTCTTTGTTCTATTTTTTATGACAGTGAAAAACAGTTTTCTCCAGTACTTCGGATTGGCAAATATATTGGCATTAAAAATTTTATATTTGATCAAATACAAGAACTATTGAATGAAAACAAAACTTATCATTTTCATTGTACTATTATACTCTTCTAAAGGTTCATCACAAGTTAAAACCTATGTATCACTAGAAGAGGCTTTGCAAAGCCCTGAGAATGTTTACCACCTATCACTAGATAAAGGTTCTTCAATACAACAATTAGGTACTACGAATTCGCTGCCACTAAAAGATTTTCGTTTAGATATATTGCCAAAAAGAGTTCTCGAATTAATAAATCTGGAGCAGTTAGATTTGGGATATAACAAACTTTTTATTCTTCCCGATTCATTGGATCAACTTTCGAAATTAAAGAGACTTTCTATAATCTCTAACCAATTAACCAGAATTCCAAATACTATAGGGAACCTAAAAAAACTAACCTTTCTAGATATTCGACAAAATCGAATTAAACATATCCCAAAAGAAGTAGGACAGTTATCTAACTTGACACGTCTTAGCTTAAGTTTTAATGAAATAACCAGTATTCCTGAGTCTATTGGCCTACTTAAACAACTTGATTCCCTTGAATTAGCTTATAACCAACTTCAAATGCTGCCAAAATCAATAGGTGAATTATCAGAATTAAAAGGCTTATGGCTAAACGGTAATGAGCTCACTTCTATTCCAATTTCTATAGTTAAACTAAAAAAACTAAAAGTACTAGGATTAAGTAGTAATAAAATTGTAAAACTACCTGATCAGCTGAGTGACCTACAAAAACTTGAAATGTTAACACTTCAAAATAATCAACTAACTACTCTACCAGAATTTATTGGTAACCTAACTAATTTAAAAAAACTTTTACTTCAAGGAAATCCATTAAGTCTAGAAGAAAAACGTAGAATTCAAGAAGCATTACCCAACTGTAAAATTCAATTTTAAAAAGGTGTATCAACAATTATAAGGGAAAACTTTCGTTATACAAGATCTATTAAAGTTCTGAACTTCAATGAAGAGAAAGTTGCTATTTTGTATAATACTACTGATTGGTTTGACCAAAGCAAATGCACAGGTAAAATTACGTATCGAACCAGGAATTCTTTTGGGTACAGATTCTGATAACCTAGGATTACTTTTCAATATTGAACCTAAAATTAAAAGTTCAGAAAATACCATAATCGGATTACGATTTGGACTCTCTGTAAATTCTCAAAAGTTTAACTTTAATGATACAGCCAGGTTCTTCATAGATAATAAAAATGATAATGCCGTAATTTCTTTTACTCCAACATTTGACTATTACTTTACCGAAAACTTTAATCGTCCATATATTGGTCTTGGTCTAGGATATTATATTATGAGTACTATAGATGTTTCTGATCTAAGTATTACGTCTGAGATACAGCAAGGAAATATTAACAACCAACTAGGTTTTTTATTAAGAGGAGGTTTAGAATTGGGCAATACTAGATTTGGGTTGGAATATAATTTGATTCCCAGTTCGGATATTGAAATACCCAGTGATGAGATTATAGGCACAGTTAATAATAGTTACTTTGGACTGTCTATTGGCTTTACTATTGCAGGAAGAAGAAACCTGGAAGAATAACTCATATATGCCGAAAAAGAGTAACATTTTTTGTTTACACTCTACATATAGTAAATACAAAAGGTAAATTCATGAAGATCACGGCACTAATTTTATTAATCTCCATCTCACTAATAAGTTGTCATACCTCTAACACTAATGTAGACAAGGTAAACCAATATTATAACGCCTTTAATGTTTCAAACTATGACCAAATCAAGAGTCTTATTACCGATAGTATTGTCATAACCGAAGGGGACTATGTAATGCCATACTCTCATGAAACTTTTCACGAACATTTCAAATGGGACTCTGTTTTTCAACCTTCTTATAAAATAATAGACTTACTTGAGAAAAATGACAAAGTTATAGCAACTGTAGAGGTACACTCATTACGTTTTAAGTTCCTAAAGAACAACCCACTAACTTGCAAACACCAAATCTCCTTCAAATCTGGTAAACTTAACAAATTTGAAAACCTAAACTGTATAAATGCAGATTGGTCTCTTTGGGAAAAAGAAAGAGACTCTTTGGTACAATGGACTAAGATTCATCATCCAGAACTTGATGGGTTTATTAATGATTTAACCATGAACGGTGCTATAAACTATCTAAAAGCAATAGAATTGTATACACTTAGAGAACAGCAATAAAAAATCGTGATTTTACACCTCCCTTATTCATATTAAGTAACTCATAAACAATATCTTTGTATGATGATACAGTTGGAAGAAATAAACTCTCCCCCTACGTTCACTAATCAATTAGAAAACAAAATATTGTATTCTAACCATTCTAAAGATATTTCTGTATCCTACCAATCTACCTATACTATAAAATATGTCATTGATGGTTTAAAACACTACAATTACAACCAACAAGACATCAAAGTATGTAAAAATCAATATGTCATTTTAAATAAGGATAGTCAAATAACCACAGAGGCAAAAAAAGGAACAAAAGGATTATCATTTTTTTTATCTCCAGAATTAATTCAAGAAATATCACTTTTTTTTACGGGAAATAGTTCTCCTGTTGAGTTTCTTGAAGTCACTCAAAAGACTTCCGATCATAACATCAATCGTTTACTGAAATCAATGGCATATCAATATGAGCATAAACTCATACATTCTCAAAAACAATTAGATGATGCATTTATAAAGATTTCTGAGCTTATTGTGTTTCAGCAAAATCTGGTGGATCAGGGTTTTGATAAATTAAAAGTAAAACGCCACAATACAAAAAGGGAGTTGTATCAATTAATTACAGAAGCTAAATCCTATTTGCATGATAATCTTCAAGAACATATTTCTCTAAATACCATTAGCAGTGATATTGGAATTAGCAAATATTATCTCCACAGACTTTTCACAGAAATCAATGGAATTACTCCATTAGGGTATTTGACGTCTATTCGTCTCGAAAAGGCCAAAAACCTACTTCAATATTCTAACAACTCGATTCTTGATATTGCCATTTCATGCGGCTTCGATAACACTTCTTATTTTTCTAATCTGTTTAAAAAGCATATTGGTCTTTCTCCTTCTCAATTCAGAAAAGCAATTTAAAATCAGCAAGATTTTATAAATCGACTTCATAATGACATCTTATTTTTGATATAAGAATAAGATTGATGATACAAAGAATTGCTCATATTACAGATTTACATCTTGATGAAGAGTTTCCTTTCAGAAACCAAACCTCAGCAAGAAATCGATTTGATACCGTTCTAAAAGATATTGAACAGGAGCAGATTAATCATATTATTTGCACGGGAGATATTGGAGAAAATAATGGAATTGAATATTTCTTTACACAACTTAAGAAAAAGAAACTTTTGATTACACTTGGTAATCATGATCAATTTTCTGACATCTGCACTTACCATCCTCTACAAGGTAACCATAATACAAAAAAAACATATTGGAGTCATTCTACTCAATTCTTTAAATTCATGTATTTAGATTCTTCATCTGGTGCAATAGATAAGGAACAATTAGATTGGTTAAAAAAAGAAATCTCATCACCAAAACCAATACTCATTTTTGTTCACCACCCTATTATTGGGCTAAATTTGAAAGTTGATGAGATAGGAAAGCTTAAAAACCGAAGAGAAGTCACCGAAATATTAACACGTGCTACCACTAAAATCAGCATCTATTGTGGGCATTATCATATGAAAAGCTTTCAGGTTTATAAAAACATAGAACAATTTATTACTCCGGCAATCGCTTTTCAAATCAAAAAAAACATCGGCAAAATTGAAATAGACACCAATATATCGGGCTATAGAATCATTCAGATTAACGAAACTGAAGTTACCTCAAAAGTTAAATTTCTACATCATGCAAACTAAAAAACAATCCCTTCTAGAAAGTTTGGCAAATGTGACCGTGGGTTTTTTAATTACCATTATTTCATTACACATTATATTTCCGATGTTAGGAATAGAAAACCATTCAGGCAAAAACATCCTTATCACTATCTATTTAACCATATTAAGTATTTTACGAAATTATATCTTAAGACGTTATTTCAATGGAAAACAAGAATAATACGCATAAATCATCCTACTACGATTTGAAATACATGAAAAAGAATCACATAATGATGTCTGCTAAATTGCGTTTGATTTTTATTTACTAATTTAACTGCTCAATCATTCATCAATCAAGTAAACTACGATACTCGTAGGCATATCAAAAAATGAAAATCTTATCTCGAGGAGAATATTACGGAAATCAAAATTCTGAAAGTTCGTTTAATGGAGTTCTGATCTCGCAATATAGCTATACTGCAGAGCGAACAGACTGGCACTATCATGAAAATCCATATTTCATGTATGTCCTAAGCGGAGATATGAAAGACTGTAACTCCAAAGTCAAAACTCTTTGTCCGCCTGGTAGTCTTATGTTTAACAACTGGCAAGAACCTCATTTTGGGTCTAAACATTCTAATGATGCCAGTGGATTTCATTTGGAGTTTGAGAAAAACTGGCTCCAAAAAAACGGAGTCTCACTAAATTTATGGGAAGGGAGTCAGCTTATCCAAAATCCTAAACTTCACTTCCTTTTTGCTCATATCTATCATGAATTTATGGTATCTGATAGTTTTAGTAATGTTTCTGTAGAAGTATTATTACTTCAGGTTTGCGAAGCCTTAAGCGATGTAAAAGAAATGAGTGCTGCCACGCATCCAAACTGGGTAAATCATTTAAAAGAATTATTACACTATGATTCATCAACATTAAGCTTACAATACTTATCGAAAGAGTTAAATGTTCACCCTGTACATATATCACGAGCTGCTCCTAAATATCTCTCTATGAGTTTGGGAAAGTATATTCGACAACAAAAACTAAAAAAGGCACTACCGCTTTTGCTGGACTCCTCAAATTCCCTTACCAACATTACCTATGAAGCTGGATTTTCTGATCAAAGCCACTTTAACCGTGTATTTAAATCTCAGTTTAATATGAATCCGAGTCATTTTAGAAAAGTAATAAAGAAAAATATGTAATGTTAATTTGATACAATTTCTAATCATAGTCATGATTTACATTTGTCTCTCAAATCTTAATAACTATGCATAGATACATAACAATTTTAGTTTTTCTTTGTTTCTCAATCTTAACAAGTTGTGCCCAAAACCAAAGGAAAAATTACCAAGGCGAATGGATAGGTCACCTGTCAGACAAAAAAAGCTTCAACTTTGTGGTCACTATAGAAAAATTGGAACATAATCTATATCACCTCAATGTTTCTAATGCTACCACGGTAATAGACAAAAAACTAGAATCATCAAGTACAGAAAATATTCGACTCAATGTAAATCAACAACTGTTTTTCGATTTTAACTTTTCAGAAAACAAAGAAGTTCTAATTGGGTTTATCAAGACTGGAAGGTTCCTATACCGCATTAATTTACGGCACCTAGGAAACAATAAATACACTGGCAATTGGAATTCATTTATGGTTGATACTGGTTTACAATCTGACGATGTAAATCTATACGTAGAACAAAACGAACAAGATGCTATTGCCTACCTTTTTTTCGGAGATCAGCGATTTAGAGGCACCTGGACCGAGGATTTTAAACAGGAAGGAAACACTTTTATCTTTAAAGATGGGAATACAGGTTTTAATTTTCGAGCACTATTGTTAGAAAATACAATTGATCTAGAAATGTATTTGACCAATGTCTTAATCACTAAAGTAAGTTTGACACATGCTAAAGATGGTTGGGAATATTCCTCAGATTCTGTAGATCAATCTCAAAACACAGATACTCCAGCCCAATTAAATGATGGTTGGGATACAGCAAACGTAAAAGACTATGGAATTGATAAAAGCAAACTATTAGAATTAATAGAAAGCATTCGTGCGAAAAAATTGGTAAATACACATAGCGTTCTCATTACTAAGAAAAATGCCTTAGTTTTTGAAGCCTATTTTGATGGTTTTAATGTTAATATTCCTCACGATTTACGTTCTGCCTCCAAGAGTATATCTTCGGCAATGATTGGTATTGCTATAGATGATAAGATTATCGAAAGTGTAAATCAAAAACTTTATGACTTTATCCCTAAAGAGTATCAGGATACCAAGGATTCATTAAAATCTAAAATCACCATTAAAGATTTACTCACTATGAGTTCGGGCCTAGATGTAAATAATCTAGCTTCTGAAAACTATTACCAAGACCCGAGCAATCCTAATAGTTGGTTAAAAACAGTTATGGAAGCTCCCATGGTTAAAAAACCGGGAACCTACGCCGATTATGGATCAGCCAATCCATTTTTATTAGGGGTATGTTTAAATGAGCGATTAAATACCCCTCTTGAAACATATATGGACCAAAAGTTATTTGCTCCTTTAGGAATAACCAATTATATCAACCAAACCGATGATTCTCAAATCAACCCATACTTTGGTGGGGGAATGCTATTAACTCCCAGAGATTTACTCAAATTTGGACAATTATACCTTAACAATGGTCAATGGAAAGGGAAACAAATTATCTCATCAGAATGGGTAAAAGAATCATTCCAAAAACATCTGCCTCTGCAGGATACCAGGGATAAAAATGAATATGGTTATTTATGGTGGCATGACACTTATACTGTTAATGGAAAAGCTATCGAGGCTATTGAAGCTCGTGGAGCTGGTGGACAATTTATTTTTATACTTCCTGAGTTAGAGTCAGTAGTGGTTATCACCTCAGGGAATTTTAGAAATCGTAAAGGCAATCAACCTAGAGATATTTTAAAAGAATTTATCATACCTGCTATATTGAACTAGGAGATCACAATACCGCTAAAAGGCTAATGCAAATGAAATTATATTTAAAATCATTTGCATTAGTTATCTTTAAAAACAAATAAAAACCTTGGGATTTTTTATAATCTAGATATGTGTCAAGGCATCAAGGAATTATTCACAAGATAATTTGAACCAAAATGACAAAATTTTGAACCTTTTATAAAAAATGTAAACTATATTAATATATACTTTCATTTAAAAAACAAATGATACTTGATTACAAAACCATAGATCTTTTTGGCAGAATGCTCTTTGAAACGGTAACACTCAAACCACCATTTAAAAAGCCTAACCCCATGACCAATGAGGCTTGTTTTTTATATATTATCAAAGGTGAATATGATTCTATTTCAGAGATTGAAAAAATTCGTGTAAAAGCAAATGAATCTGTCCTAATGAAATGTGGTAATTACACCGCTACCATGCTTCCTCCACAATGTGAACTAACTACTCCTATTTTAAACGAGTATCAAGCTCTTGCCGTTCATTTTCACCCCGATGTACTATTAAAAATATATGAAAGTAAATTGCCCGAATTTTTGAAGAAAACACGTCCTCAAGAGTCTGGTATGACCAGATTAAAAAGTGATATTTTAATCGAAAAATATATCGATAGCATTTTATTTTATTTTGAAAACCAGAATTTGGTGACCGAAGAAATATTGATTCTAAAACTCAAAGAGATTATATTACTTCTTAATCAGACCAAAAATGCTCCGGCAATTCGATCGATACTATCTAATCTGTTCAATCCTTACTCCTACTCTTTCAGAGAGGTCATTGAAGCTCACTTTTATTCTAATATTACCGTAGAAGAGTTAGCCCAGTTAACCAATAAAAGTATTTCTACCTTTAAGAGAGATTTCAAAAAAATATATACATCTTCTCCTGCCACTTTTTTACGGGAGAAAAAACTAGAAAAATCTATAGAATTACTTAGTTCCACCAACCTTAGAGCAACAGATATCGCCTATGATTGTGGTTTTACAGATGTTTCTCATTTTTCCAAAACGTTTAAATCTAAATTTGGTATTTCTCCCACAAATTACAAAATGACCCATATCGGCAAATCATTGAACTAAGTATAAAATACAATCCTTCTCGTTGTTTTCATCTTTGCATCAGTAACAGTAAAATAGATGAAAATGAAAACAATATTAATTACAGGATCTAGCAATGGATTTGGTTATCTAACCGCATTAACCCTAGCTAGAAAAGGGTATAATGTTTGGGCCACAATGCGAGACTCAAACGGTAAAAACAAATCAAAAAAAGAGGAACTCGAAGCTATCGCAATAGAAGAAAATATTGCAATTACCGTTGCTGAGTTAGATGTAACCAGTGATACCTCTACAAACACATTGTTAGACAGAATTCGCAAAGAGGCAAACGGACTTGATGTTTTAATCAACAACGCTGGAGTCATGTATGTAGGTATTACCGAGGCATATAGTTTGGAACAAGTTAAAGAGCAGTTTGACACTAATTTCTTCGGGATCGTAAGAACATCTAAAGCCTTCCTTCCTTTATTAAAAAAATCATCAGACGGGTTAATACTAAATATCTCATCGTTGGCAGGAAGGTTGGTTTTCCCGTATTTCGGAATTTATTGCGCAAGTAAATTTGCACTAGAAGCATATTCTGAAGCGCTTAAATATGAATTAAAACCATTAGGAATAGATGTCTCAGTAATTGAACCAGGCCCATACCCTTCAGGATTATTACATAGCGGACCAAAAGAAGATGATACAGATATTTTGAACAGTTATGGTGAGATGAGCAGTGTTCCTGCTACTATGATTCAAAACTTCGGAGATTTTTATAAGAGTGATGCTTCTCCAGATCCACAGGAGATTCCAGATGCAATTTTAAATCTTATTGAAATCGAAAGAGGAAACAGACCCTTAAGGCAAGCTGTAGGTATAGATTATAATACAAACGATTTAAACCATAAAATCGCACCTATTCAAGAAAGTCTGATCAAAGACTCATTACAAATGGCTCATCTAATTTAAACAGGAAAAAAATGAAAATAATATTGAAAACTGTTGCCTTAGCATATATATGTATGGTAGTTGCTTCTTGCACTACCTCCCGGGCACAACAACCAAAAACGGCAGATAAAATTTCAGAAAAAACAAAAAAAATGAAAACAGTAAATAAAGAAATAGTAAACGTTGCATTGGTATACCTTAAAGAAGGAGAAACAGAACGCTTTGAAGAATATAAAAGAAAAGGAGGCGCCATTCTCGAAAAATATGGAGGTAAAATAGAACGAATTATTAAACCAACTATGTTGGCAAAAGGAGATATCGAACTACCAGATGAGATTCATTTTGCGAGTTATCCAAGTATAGAAGTATTTAAAAAATTTAATGAAGATCCAGAGTTTATAAAAATACGAGAGCAATATGCCATGCCAGCTATAAAAAGTATTTCCATTTTCCCAAGTAAGAACACAGATTTTGAATTCAAAAAAGAAGAAGGTGATCTAAATAAAACTTTTGGAGTAGCCCTTGTATACATCAAAGAAGGTAAAAAGTATCAAGATCAGTTCAACAATTACCATGATAAAGCTTGTGAAATTATTCCGGAATTTGGAGCACATTTTGAACGTTTCATAGCGCCATTCGATTCAAAAGGAACAGTAGAAAAGCCTACAGAAATTCATCGTTTCTACTTTGATTCGCCAGAGGGCATGCAACAAATGGGGACAGATGAAAGAATGCAAAAATTGTTCCCGCAAAGAGATGAATCTCTTAGTGATCTAATATTTTTTATAGGAAAGCGTGTACTGTAATGTTTAAGCAATAAGAGTAAAGCGGTTTGGTATATAACCCAAACCGCTTTAAATGATTTTAATTGTTAAAAATACTCCCCAAGAATACTATAACAACCTGTTAAAAGTCTTAAATTATTTAAAAATGACCTAAATACGACATTTTTATACGCTGATAACCTCTATTTTTATGGAATGAGTTTTAACATCCCAAATCCATTTCAACCAGAGCAAACCGATGCTATTCTAAAGTTTGACAATCAAAACTTTATACAATTTCACAAAAAGGAAGAATGCTCCAAACGCCCTATAGAATTAGAACAACATGTAATCACTATAATTCTAAAAGGGAAAAAAGTACTGATCTCGACAGAACAGGAGATCACTGCAGAAAAAAATGAATTGCTTTTTGTGCAAAAGGGAACGTATTTAACTTCAGAGAAAATACTGGAAGATGGAGCATTTTCTTCTCTTCTATTTTTTATTCATGAAGATTTCCTGAATAGCTTTAAGAAAAAATACCATAATTACCTGACAAAAGTAATCAACACTCCCGTCTCAAAAATATTTAAAGCAGAGCGATCCGAAAATTTGGATATTTATATCAAATCTCTTCTACCTTATTTTGATCATCCTCAAAAGACAGCACGACCTCTTTTACAAATAAAACTAGAAGAATTACTACTCAGTCTTTTATTGTCGGACACCAAAAATCAACTTCAAAACTATTTACTATCACTAGATAAGGTTGTTAACACATCTTTTAAAGAATCCATCGAGAATAGCATATTCAAAAACCTCACCATAGAAGAAAGAGCTTTTTTATCCAATCAAAGTGTATCAAGTTTTAAGCGAAAATTCAAAGAAGTCTTTCAGGATTCACCCGCACATTGGTTGAGGGAACAAAGACTAAAAAGAGCAAAGGTTTTGATTAATGCCACTGACAAAAGCATTGCTGATATTTCTTACGAAGTTGGTTTTGAAAGCCCTTCTCATTTTATACATATTTTTAAAAAGAAATATGGAGTCACTCCAAAAAAACTGTTGACCAAATAAGCTATTTTTTGAACTAAACGAGCTATCATAGAGGGCACTTCTCACCTCATCTTTGCAACATAAATTTTAAAAAAAAGATTATGAATGTTGTAAAATTAGTATCTCTTTGTTTCGGCATACTCATATTTGGATGTGACAAAGATGACGAAAGACCTAGAATTTCTATCCCAGACCAGATTTCTATAGAAGAAAACGGTTTATATCCAGAAGGTGTTGCTTTTGATGCTGAAGAAAATGTGTTTTATGTAAGTTCCATAGCCAAAGGAAAAATAAGCAAGGTAACCCTCGAGGGAAATATCGAAACTTTTGCTGACAGCCCTAACTTGGTTACTACATTGGGGATGGAAATTGACAAAGCAAACAATCGGTTATTAGTATGTGTTACCGATCCGGGATTTAATCAGGCTAGAAGTGATTCTACCACTTTGGCTCAGCTAGCAGCGATTGCCATCTATGATTTATCTAGCGGGAATCAAACAGATTTTATTCAATTAACCAATGGTACTCCACATCTTGCTAATGATGTTGTCTTGGATAAAGCAGGAAATATTTATGTCAGCGATAGTTTCTCGCCAAGTATACATAAAATAGATACCAATGGAAACGTAACCGCCTTAATTACGGATGCTGCATTTCAACCTCAACCCATGAATTTTGGTTTGAATGGATTAACATATCACAATGATGATTTTTTAATCGTATCTAAATATGATGAAGGAAAGTTGTTTAAAATACCTCTATCTAATCCCAATAATTTTTCTGAAATAACCATTACCAATGGAAATATTCCTGCGATCGATGGTATTCTACTTACCGATAATAACACGCTTGCAGTTTCCAGTAACAATCTTACAGGTACTGCCCCAATTACAGAAGCTCTTTATCAGTTGATAACAACCGATAATTGGGCCACAGCCACCATAGAAAAAACCGTTCAAGCTGGCACAAATTCATTTCCTACCACATTTACTATGGTCGATGATGTATTGTTTGTTCAATACACTCGTATACAAGCATTGGTGGCTGGCAATAATCCTGCTGCAACAGATTTCCCAATTGTAAGAGTAAACTTTTAATCATTCAAAACAATAACAATATGAATAGCGAAAAAATCATTATGATCGTTAGTGCTCAAATTAATCCAAACCAAAAAGAAGCATTAGATGGCTACCTTGAAGCTGCTGGGCCTATGTTTAAAGCTGCAGGAGGCACCCCCATTAACAAATACAAAATTGAAGATCAATTAGTAGGTAGTCACCCCACAAGTCTAGTCTCAATTATGGAGTTTCCAAGTAAAGAAAGTTTACTGAAAGTTTTTGAAAGTGAAGATTATAAATTCATCTTACCGTTAAGAGATAAAGCATTTTTAAATTTAGATGTGTACATCAGCTCCCTTTAAGCTTAATAGAAACGTTCAATTATAAACAAGCGATGATAGGAACATGTAGTTTTTATCATCGCTTTTTGGTATTTCATCTCCACCAATCCAAGTTTTTTAAAAAATTTCCAGATAAAAAATTCACAGTTTCCATTTGTGACGGTCTAATCAAATGTAACCGAAACAAATCGATTACTTAAACTCTAAAAATTATGCAAAAGACAGCACTAGTATTTATTGCATTGTTATTGGGAATCATCTCTAGCGGAAATGCACAGGTAAAGCAAAAAGAAAATCATTTAAAAACAAGTAAAAACATGGAAAACAATTTTAATGAAGAACAAAAAAAAGTATTTGGTACTATTCAACAAATGGTAGCTGCCTTTGAGAAAAAAGATATTGATGGTGTACTGGAAACCTATGAAGACAATGCCATAGTAATGTTTGAACCTCAACAACCTGTTCAAGGTAAAGAGAACTTAAGAACATTGTTTACGCAATTTGTTTCGATGAATCCAAAATATACATTTGGTGAACACGAAGTCTATATTGCAGAGAACATCGCCACCCATATTGCTCCGTGGCATATGGTTGGTAGTATGCCCGACGGAACTAAAATCGAACAAAATGGATTATCAGTAGCCACCCTAAGAAAACAGCCTAATGGGGAATGGCTAATGATACAAGATAATCCTCACGGACAATTTTCAATAAACAAATAATACTAAGAAAAAAAGGGTTAAATTTAAATTTAACCCTTTTCTAATATATGAATCATGACAGAAAAAGAGCTAATAGCATCCTGTATTGCAGGCAACAAAAAGAGTTTTGAAGAACTCATTTCTACTATACAACCACTGATATTCAATATATCTCTAAGGTTTTTATGGACTCGAGAGGATGCAGAAGATGCAACTCAAGAAATCTTAATAAAAATTATTACCAACCTTACTAAGTTTAACAATAGAAGTAAATTAAGCACTTGGGCATATAGAGTAGCAACGAATTATTTAATAAATTTAAAACAAACTGCTATCGAGAAATCTTCTTTATCATTTGATTCCTTTTCAAAGGAACTACAGTCCATTAAAGAACCTGTTAACTATGATTTGCCTGATAAAGACTTGTTGGAAAAAGAAATGAAAACAGGATGTACCCTGGCAATGCTACAATGCTTAAACAGAGATTTACGTATGGCATTTATACTGGGCAGTATTCTAAAATTAAAAAGTAATGTAGCCTGCGAAATCGTGAATACTACCCCAGAAAATTTCAGAAAAAGACTTGAGAAATCGAGAAAACTAATAGGCTCTTTTTTATCCGCAAACTGTGGTGTTTATAACCCCAAAAACCGTTGCAGATGTAATAAAAGAATACCCCCTGCACTTGCTATAGGTCGAATAAACAGAAAAAACTTGAGTTTTGCAGCCCCATTAGAGGCTTATAACGAAGAAATGGAAGAATTAAATTCAATATCAGGTATTTATAAAAACCATGGAAACTTTAAAAGTAAATCTGATTTTCTAAAACAAATAAACAAGACAATCGCTACAAAAAAAATTTTTAATGCTAATGAATGATTAATTGGACAAATACCACCTTGCCTTGTATTAATTTTCCAAATCAGAAAAGCTCATTTAACTGAATTTAAACAGTATTATTTACTACATTTATGACTTAAACCAATGTAGCTAATTAATATATTTATCCCTGATTTTAAGGTACAGACTATAGATGGAAAAACCATTACCAATAAAATGTTACAGGGTAAAATGAGTATTATTAATTTTTGGTTTACAACATGCCCTCCATGTGTTGCAGAGATTCCCGGTTTTAATGAAATTGTCGCAAAATACGGTACCGATAAGGTGAATTTTATCTCTATAGGAAAAAACTCAAAAACTGAAATTGAACAATTTTTGGAAAAACACCCATGGGATTTTTTACACATTTCAAACGAAGAAGGTATTGTACAAAACATTTTCAAGATTCAATTGGGTTACCCCACAACTTATATCATAAATAAGGAAGGTGTAATTATTAAATCTTTTAGTGGAGGAGCTATAGGAGAAGAAGCCACAGCAATGATCAAAGAAAAAGTGATTCCATTACTAGAGAAAGAAATATAAAACTTCAGGCTAAAGTTTTTCCAACCTTAAAACTCAAGTTTAGATTTACTTATAAAACCAGAGCCTTAGTCAATGGTAACATATTACTTTTTTTTCAGTCTTATATATGGAAAAAGAATCAACACTAAGTAAAAGAACCAATGAAATTCTCTAGTATCATATTTGCCCTCATAGCTTTACCAATCATTAGTTGCAACAAACAAATAGAACAAAACAATAACCCCGCTCAAGAATGGAAGTTGATATACCGGACTGATAATAAAGGGAAATCAATTTTTGGAAATAAAGACGAACTACTAGCGATTGCAAGAAAAGGAAACCCTATACGTGTAGGTTGGGCGTCACGAAGAAAAAATGATACGACCAAAAGTGTAGAACATATGGTAAACGGTGGTTTCTTAACCATAGCAAATGGGAAAGAATTATTTGTACAAATCGATCCTTTTTTCGCTCAAAGGCCAGATCTGACAAGTGATACACTAAGTATGAATTTATTACCCACAAAATTGCATTGGATCTTGGGAACAAATGGTACAATTAGTAGTGTAAACATTAATTTTGCAAAGGATACTACAATCGCGCAACCTCCTAAACCCTTCAGACACGGACTAAGTTGGTACGCAAAAGTCTCTACAGATTTACCTGCAAATGAACCTCTCTGGCAAACTCCAACAAATGAATAAAAACAACTATGATTTCATTTGGAAAAGCTAAATTATCTGACTCTTTAAGAATATCTATTTTACTAAAAACGGTATATATTCAAACGTATGCTGTCGATGGCATAACTTTTGAATTTTCAAACTTTATAACCAAAAGATTTTCTACAGAGCATGTAGAAAATATAATTAAAGAAAATCCTAATAGGCTTATAGTTGCCTATCATAATGAAAACCCCATTGGAGTCGCAGAAATAATCTATGACAGCAATTGCCCAATAAGAAAAATAACTATTCCTGAGTTAAGTAAATTATATGTTTTACAAAGGTTTTATGGGAAAGGTATTGGATCTAGATTATTAACTGAAGTAGAAAAAAAAGTCAAATCCCAAGCTTATAAAGAATTTTATCTAGAGGTCTATGTTAAAAACCTAAGAGCAATAGCTTTTTATGAAAAACATGGATTTACTTCGATTGGTAATGTAGATTTTCCTATGGAATTTAATACCTACGAAAATTTTGTTATGAATAAAACCTTCAAATAAAAGATTAGCTACAATCTTTACAAGTACCTGATATCACACAGTTTACAGTTTCAACTTTATAATGATCAGATAAAGAAAAATTAACTGGAATTGGCAAGCACTCAATCGTATCACAGCTAGTACAACGAAAATGAAAATGATGCTTTGGTTGTTCTTCCTTTTCACATTTCATACATAATGCAAAATACTGTTTACCGTCATCTGCTACAATTCTATGTAAAATACCATCTTCACAATAGCTATTTAATACCCTATATATGGTTGCTCTATTAATGCCTATTCCTACTTTTTTTTGAATAGCACCTTGACTCATAGCCTTACCGGCTTCACTTAAAACAGACAGCACAGCCTTTTTTGTTATTGTATTTCTTCTTTTCACTGTTGGAAATTATAACGCAACTAAGTTGCAATAATACAAAATATTTTTATTTTTGCAACTCATTATCGCAACAATGTCGCATTTAAAATTAATACATAGAAGAGATGCTATAAAGCAAGGAAGCATTGCTACCCTTTCGCTTTTTTTGCCTATACCCTATTCTAACAAAACAAAACATGATAACATGAATATAAATACAAATTTCGAAGTAATAATAATTGGAGGTAGTTATGCTGGATTATCGGCAGCGATGGCACTTGGTCGTTCTTTACGCCGAGTATTAATAATAGATAGCAATTTACCCTGTAACAGACAAACACCGCATTCACATAACTTTATAACTCAAGATGGTAAAACGCCAAGTGAAATTTCACAAAACGCTAAATCCCAAGTTTTGGCTTATAGAACTGTAGAATTTAAACAAGATTTAGTAATAGAAGGTACAAAAAATGATAACCTCTTCATGGTGAATACTAAATCTGGTAAGAAGTACACAGCTAAGAAATTAATTTTCGCCACAGGAATCAAAGATATCATGCCAAATATAAAGGGATTTTCCGATTGCTGGGGAATCACTGTAGTGCACTGTCCTTATTGTCACGGTTATGAAATTAGAAATAAAAAAACAGGAATTATTGCGAATGGAGAAAGGGCTTTTCATTTAGCACCTATGATTAAAAATTTAACCAGTGATGTTACTATCTTAACTTCTGGGAAAGTAGATTTTGACAATGATCAATTAGCAAAACTTAAGGAAAATAATGTAAGAATCATTGACAAAGAAATTGTAGAAATAGAACACTCAAATGGGTACATTAAAAATGTTATTTTTAGAGACGCTACCAAAGAAAATTTTGAAGCTACCTACGCTGCAATTCCTTTTGAACAACATTCTCATATTCCTGAAGCTCTTGGATGCAATTTTACAGAACAAGGTTATATAGAAGTAGATATGATGCATAAAACAAATATAGAGGGGGTATTTGCTTGTGGCGACAATACTTCAAGATTACGTTCGGTATCTAATGCAGTTGCTGCAGGTAATGTAACAGGAGCCGTTGTTAATATGGAACTCGCAAAAGAGCAATTTTAATACTTGGTAAGGTTAGTTTTTATAAACTTGATACTACAGCGTCCACTATCTTACGATTGTAGTTATTTATTTTCTGGTGGGAGGGCATCCAGCCCAATAAAAATCGCATAAAATCAGCATAGGCAATAGGATATAATGCCCTCCACTCCTGCTCCAATTCTTTATACTCCAAATCTGGAACAGAGCATGAATTTTTTAATTGAAGGAAATACCAATCTAAAAGTTCTTCTTCATAAATCTCACATTCTTCTCCAGAAAGACAACTGCCCAAAAAGTAAGCGACATCTTTTACCCCAACACCTCCACCTACATATTGAAAGTCTACAGCAGCTACTTGTTTTCCATCTTCAGAAAAACAAAAATTGGCAAGCTTTGCATCTCCATGAACTATGGTTTGATAATTACATTCATTTAATAATTGATCAATAATATGAGCTTTTGATTTAAGCTCAGAATCTTCCATTTCATTAAACTCATCAGGACGTGTATTTAAATGCCAATAGGTACCTACCTCCCATAGTCCTTTGGGCTTATGATTCAAAAAAGTAGCATGAAAATGAGCCAACCAACGTAAACAAACTTTTACTTCGTTTAAACTAAGCTGTGTTTTTCGTATGGGAAAATTCGAATTCAGATCTTCTAAAACAATCCATCTGTTATATTCTTCAGAATAGGTGCCTACTACTTTAGGAACCCTGCTATCAAGGCTACAGAAATGACTCCACTGTTCATACCAATTCGTTTCTATTTCATAAGATTTTACTTTTCTTTGATGAGAATATGAAGTATTCCAACCTCTAGGGTGTTTATCAGATTGTTGTAATGAGATAAATTTTACCACAACAGTTTCAAGTAAAGAATTATCTAAGCGATAGCGAGAAATTCGTCCGTAGCCACTCCAAAGTGATTGAATAATTTCAATTTCTTCACAATCTGCAGATTTAGTTTGTTGTAAAAGGAAGTTTTTAAAATTTAAATGCATATGAGTTAACAATCAAATTGAAAATAAAAGATATTCTTATAACTTGTTTCTATTTATCAGAATAATTCTCAATTACAAAATCTCCCCAATTGGCAATAGATTGAATTAGCGGTGTTAAAGTTTTTCCAAAATCTGTTAAGGAATATTCCACCTTTAACGGAGGTTTAGAAGTATAAACTTTCCGGCGAATTAACCCATCCTCTTCCAAAGCCTTGAGTTGTAAACTCAACGTACGCTCGGTCACTGTGGGCATTTCTTTACGCAATTCATTGTATCGAAGGGTATCATTTAATAAATGAAACAGAATTACCGTCTTCCACTTACCCCCAATGATCCCCATTGTTAAGCTTGCACAACAAGGATATTCTTTACCCTTAAATTTTAACATTTTAGGTGTTGACTCTTTCATTTTTTAAACTATCGTTTTTGACCGTTATTGCAAAGATAATACACTGTAATTAATTTTGTCTTTATGCTACTCTATACTATTTAACTAAAATCGTATAACCAAATACCTAAGACATGGTTTATAAAATAATTTTAACAACATTTATATGTTTCATATTCATCACCTCTTGTAATACGACTACAGAGAAAAAGGGAGAAAATACGAGTCCTGAGAATACCGAAAACCCTACAAACAGAGTGATATTAAGTTCTGAAATCGTATGGAAAAAACTAAATCCAGCTCGAGGAGATCAAAGTCCCTTAGCTGGAACTATCTGGGGAGATCGTAAAAACGAAGTGCCAACGGGGTTCCTGGCTAAATTTGTTGATGGTTTTTCCTCTCCTCCCCATATACATAACGTTACTTACAGAGCTGTTGTAATAAAAGGTACTATACACAATGACGATCCTGAAGCCGAAAATATGTGGATGAAACCAGGAAGTTTCTGGACACAACCACAAGGAGAAGCACATATTACCGCTGCCAAAGGAACTGAAAATATAGCCCTAGTAGAGATAGATAAAGGACCGTATCTGGTAAAACCAATAGAAGAGGCATTTGACAATGGAGAAAGGCCTATAAACATAGATGTTTCAAACATTGTATGGTTAGATCATAATCAAACCAATTGGGTAGCTCCCAATAGTAAAGCAAAAATTAGTTTTCTTTGGGAAAACCCATCTACCAAAGCCATAAATAAAGGGCTTTTTGTAAAATTACCTAAAGGGTTTAAAGGACAATTACTGAGTAACGGTGATGTTTTGCATGCAGTAATAATTCTTGGGCAATTGAGCTATACAATGCCTGATACTAAGGAAATCAAAAACCTAGACTCTGGAAGTTATTTTGGAGCAAGCAGTAAAACCTATCACGACTTAGCAAACAAAAACACAGAAGAGATTATATTGTACCTAAGAACGAATGGAAACATCTATATTAAAGAGCGTTAAAAGTCTTATACCTGTATTAATTTTATTAAACTTATAAAGTTTTTTACCGATCGTTTGGTAATTAAAATATTTTGTGTACATTTGTACTATGAGACCACAAAAAGTATTAGATGAAGATATTTTATTAGGCTTGACCAAGGTGTTTCGCTCAAAAGGTTATGAAGGCGCTAGTCTAAAAGAATTGGCAGATGCTACCGGACTTAAAAAAGCCAGTTTGTACCATAGATTCCCTAATGGAAAGCAAGAAATGGCAGAAGCTGTTTTTAATCATATCGATGTATGGGTTAAGGAGAATGTCTTTCATGCCTTATTAAACAAGGATCTATCCCCAGAAGTAAGATTAAAACAAGGATTATCTCATATCTCAACGTTATATGAGGGAGGGAAAGAAACTTGTATTTTTAGAGCATTATCTATGCAGGCAAGTTTAGAATTATTTGGAGAACAAATAGAAAGTGGTATGAACGAATGGATACTTACATTTACCAAAATTGGTATAGCATTAGGTATCTCTCCCAAAGATTCCACCCAAAAAGCATTACAAACCCTAATAGATATACAAGGAAGTTTAATTGTAGCTCGAGGTTTAAATGATATTGCGATTTTTGAAAACACCCTACACAACATCGAAAACAGCTATCTGAAAAATTAAAAAATTTAAATTAATATTTTACCGAATGTTCGGTAACAAAATAAAACTATGGAACAAAAACATCCCTTACCTCCTTTTACAAAGGAGACAGCAGTACAAAAAGTTCAAATGGCCGAAGATGCCTGGAACAGCAAAGACCCTATAAAGGTTTCCAAAGCGTACTCCCTTCAAACAGAATGGCGCAATAGAGATCAGTTTATCAATGGTAGAAAAGAAGTACAAGATTTTCTTTCTGATAAATGGAAAAAAGAATTGGACTATAAGTTAAAAAAAGAGCTATGGGCATTTCAAGAAAACCGAATAGCTGTGCGCTTTGAATATGAATACAGAGACAAAAACGGACAATGGTTTCGTGCTTATGGTAACGAAAACTGGGAATTCGATGAGGACGGCTACATGCAAAAACGCTATGCCAGTATAAATGATTTAAAAATAAACGAATCTGACAGAAAATTATAAAACATCATATCATGAAAAATTTAAAATTAATTTATTTGTTTGTTCTGGCTCTGGTCCTGGTATATGGATGCCAGGATACCATTGCCAGTAATACAGAAGAAAAATTAGCTAGTAAAGAAATAGTACAAAAAGCTAATCCTGTAAAATATAAGGCTCTTGAAGTAAATGGAGTAAATATTGCTTATCGTGAAGCAGGAAATACAAATAACCCCACAATAGTATTATTACACGGGTTTCCTGCATCATCTCATCAGTATAGAAAAGTGCTTTCTCAATTATCTGATCAATTTCATCTCATTGCTCCCGATTACCCAGGCTTTGGGAATAGTGACTTCCCTCCTGCCTCAGCCTATGAATATACTTTTGATAATATCGCCAATACTATTAACAGTTTTCTTGAGCTAAAAGGAATTAGTTCATACGCCCTTATGATTCAAGATTATGGGGCGCCAATAGGCTTTAGAATTGCTACTGCACACCCAGAACGTGTTACAGCTATTATCAATCAAAACGGAAATGCGTATGAAGAAGGTCTTGGTGATGCCTGGAAACCTATTAGAGCGCTCTGGGCAAATAGAACTGAAAGCATTGAAAAAGAATTATTACCTGTATTCTCTTTAGAGGGCCTCAAATGGCAATATACCCATGGGACGAAAGATCCTGAACTTGTAAATCCAGATAATTGGAATTTGGACTTTCTTAGACTATCTCGACCAAATGCCCACGCCGTTAACATTGATCTGTTTTATGACTACAGAAATAATGTGAAGTTATATCCAAAGTGGCAACAATATTTAAGGGATCACCAACCTCCATTGCTTATTGTTTGGGGGAAAAATGATGCTTTCTTCCCCGAAAGTGGTGCGCAAGCGTTTAAAAAAGATGTAAAAAACATCGATTATAATATTTATGATACGGGGCATTTTGCACTCGAAGAATATGGTGATCAAATTATTGAAAAAATAAGAGTGTTCATGAAAACTATTTCTCAATAAAAACACAATGTTAAACTGCTTAGAAAAGCACTAGTAAATAGACTAGTGCTTTTTTTTATTTTAGTACCTTTAACTTAAAGAGTGCATATTATTAAATGGGATTTCCTTGCTCAATGAAAACAATTATTTTACCCGATGAATTAGACTTAAATACTTCTTTTTCTATTGAAGTTTATGATTACCAAAGCACAACTGAAATTTCAAAACAGCAAATCATACTTAATAAAAACACCTTTAGTTTTCTCCAGGAAGGAACAAAAGAAGTGTTTTTTGATAATTCTTCATACGCAATTGATAATAGCCAATTCTTATTAATGAAATCTGGTCATTGTTTAATGACTGAAAAGCTATCAAGTCAAGCAAAATATTACAAGAGTATCTTATTCTTCTTTCCCAATGAGGCGGTATTAGAATTTATACGAAAATTTGATCTGAAAACCCCGAGCAAAAATAAATTCTATTCTACCTATTCTTATCATTATGATACATTTATACAACAATTCGTAAAAAGTATTTTAGACATAGCTAAGCTTTCTAAATCAACTCAAAAACACTTATTAAAGACAAAATTTGAAGAAATCATGCTTTATCTTATAGAATTTAAAGGGGTTGATTTTCTATTTTCACTTATTGCAAATACCAATGACCAAAGCCAGAAATTTATTCAAACTATTGAAAGCAATCGATTAAATAAATTGACCATCAAAGAACTTTCTTTTTTATCAAATATGAGTGTTTCAACTTTTAAAAGAGAGTTTGAAAAACATTTCAAGAGCTCACCAAGTAAATGGTTTCAAGATAAAAGATTAGAACACTCTGCTTATCTGCTGAAAAATAAATCTAAAAGACCATCAGATATTTTTGAAGAAGTTGGATATGAAAATTTATCTAACTTCATTCAAGCTTTTAAAACTAAATTTGGGATGACTCCAAAACAGTATCAATCAAAATGAACGTTTAGCAATACTTTTTGAGCTAAACTAAACACAATGACATACACTACCACCCATACATTTGTACTATAATTTTAATACAAATGTCATGAGAAATTTAATTTTGATTTTAGTTACAATAGTTACCTTTTCTTCTCCCCTATTTGCCCAAGGTACTTTTACTTTATTGAGTTCTGACTTAGGTGGAGAAGCTACCAACAAAGAAGAATTTAATGGTTTTGGCTGTACAGGAGAAAACTTATCTCCTCAATTATCCTGGAAAAATGCTCCTGAAGGGACTAAAAGCTTTGCGGTCACTATGTACGACCCAGATGCTCCAACAGGTAGTGGATGGTGGCATTGGGTAGTTTTTGATATTCCATCGAATATTAATGAATTGGTATCGGGTGCAGGAAATACAAAACTTAACTTAGCTCCCCAAGGTGCCATACAAAGTATTACCGACTATGGCGCAAATGGATATGGTGGTCCTTGCCCCCCTGAAAGTCATGGATTACATCAGTACATCATTACGGTTTATGCATTAAAAACAGATAAATTAGGATTAAATGAAAACACTAATCCTGCTGTGGTAGGATACTATTTATGGAACAATACAATAGCCAAAGCAAGTATTGTAACTTATTATAAAAGATAACGTAAAAATTAGTTTCTAACTAATAAGGCAAAACCTAATGGGCTCTCTATGTTTTGGAAAATCCTGTTAGGTTTTTACATCTGCTGTAGCAAAATCTACAGAAACATCTATTTCCATCTTGTCATATTTTGAAGAGTTGCATTTACCAAGGACCAAGACTCAACCGTACCTTTTCCGAAACCCTGACTTATTTTGACCAAAACATTAGGTAATAAGAGCAAAAAATATAAGTACAAGACTAAAGGTTTAACTTGCTGGCTGGGATTTTATATAAGAACTTTCATTACTTTTAGGGTGTAATTCTTTGAAGCTCTCATGAAACATCCACTTCGCGAACATATTGAAGAAATTATACCGCTTACCGATGAGGAATTTGATGTCATCTTAAGTTATTTTCAACATATAAAAAAAAGAAAACATCAATATATTGTACAAGAGGGAGAAATTGTGGATAAGGAATATTGGATTATTAAAGGCTGTTTAAAAAGTTACTTTCTCGATGAAGACGGGAAAGAGCATATCATTCAATTTGGTATGGAAAACTGGTGGATAACAGATTATGAATCTTTCGTAAAACAAATTCAATCTAAGACTTCTATTGACTGTATAGAAGATAGTGAGTTACTATACATCACCTATGAGAATAGAGAAAAATTAACTTCAGAAATGCACAAAATGGAACGATTTTGGGCAAAAAAAAGTAAAATGGGAAGAATAGCATTGCAAAACAGGGTTCTTGCACTATTAAAAAGTTCTACCAAAGAACAATATGAAATGCTTTTGGAACAATATCCCAAGCTTTTTCAACGTGTCCCTAAAAAAATGATCGCTTCCTATCTGGGAGTTTCCCGAGAGACATTAAGTCGATTAAATTCTTAAACGCAACCTACTTCGCTTTATACGATATATTGCTATAAAAGTGATATAGATCACATCAAAACTGTGATTTAGGTCCTGTGCATCTCGAACCTCATTCGAGAACTTTGCTTCATAAATAATTTAAAACAAAAATTAAGATATGAATGCATTAGAAAAAGGACAAAGCACTCATTTAGGATTTTTAATTCTTAGGTTAACCTTAGGGATGCTACTACTATTCCATGGTATTGCCAATTTAAATTCTAATTATGCTTTCATTAAAGAATTACTAGAAGGATACCATATTCCAACTTTTTTGGCATATGGAGTTTTTATGGGAGAAATAATCGCTCCTATTTTTATTATCATAGGTTTCAAAGTAAGATTAAGCAGTCTTATAATAGCTTTTAACTTTTTGGTAGCCATAATACTTGCTCACAGCTCTCAACTTTTTTCTCTTAATCAGCATGGGGGTTGGGCTATAGAACTACAAGCACTCTATTTGTTTGGCGCACTCACCCTGGTCTTCACTGGAGCTGGAGAATATGCTATATCAAAAGTCTTTAACGAAAAGAAAATGTATAACTCATAAATTATAAAACATGCCATATGTAAATATTAAAATCACTGATGAAGAAGTGACCAGAAACGAAAAACGTCAATTAATAGAAGGTGTAACACAATTATTGGTTGATATTCTAAACAAGAACCCAAAAACTACACATGTAGTAATTGAAGAAATTCCCATTGAAAACTGGGGTGTAGATGGAAAACAGTATTTAGGAACTAAAAAAAGAACAAATGAAAAATAAAACAATCATTATTACCGGAGCTTCGACAGGAATTGGAAAAGAAATTGCCAAATATTTTATTGCTAAACAAAATAACGTTGTACTAAACTCTTCAAACGAAGAAAACCTAAAAAAAGCATATGCAGAACTTAGTTCTCCCTCTAATGCTGTGTATCTAGCTGGTGATATTAGTAAAGCAGAAACGGGAAAAAGGCTTGTAAATCTAGCTTTAGAAAAATTCAATACTGTAGATGTATTAATCAATAACGCTGGTGTATTTGCTCCAAAACCATTTCTCGATGTTGAAGAAAAAGATTTAGATCGCTACTGGAGTATTAACCTAAAAGGTACCTATTTTACGACTCAGGCAGTTATTCCTGAAATGATCAAGCAACAAAACGGTGCTATAATAAACATTGGAACTGTTCTTGTTGATCATGCTATAGGTGGTTTTCCGGCTACCGCTCCAATAAGCAGCAAAGGAGCGATACATTCTTTAACGAGACAACTCGCTGCAGAATTCGGTAAAAACAATATTAAGGTGAATACCATTGCTCCAGGAATTATTAGAAGTCCGTTACAAGGTAAAATGGGTATCGAAGACGCCGACAGCCTAGCGGGATTACACCTTTTGAACAGGATCGGAGAAGCACATGAAATTGCCGAAGCCGCTTACTATTTGGCATCATCAGAGTTTATTACCGGAGAAACTATTAACGTGGCTGGTGGACATACCATAGGACATGCCCTTTAAAAAAGTGAATTATGTATACGCAAAAAATCACCGAAATAGAAACTGTTATTGCTAACTATTTTGAAGGTATCTTTTACGGAGACATTTCTAAACTTAGTTCTTGTTTTCATAAAGACACCATATTATATGGAGATATCGAAGGAGCAAACTATGTAAAAAACCTTGACGAATATTTGGATGGTGTAAAAAACAGAAAAAGCCCATCAGAATTGGGTGAAGCCTTACAAATGAAAGTTATTGGGATAGATGTAATGGGTAAAATTGCGATGGTAAAATTGCATGTTCCCATGTTAGGTTACAATTATTACGATTATTTATCAATTGTAAAAGTAAATCAACAATGGAAAATTGTAAATAAACTTTTTACACATGTAGCATAAATTCATTGTTTACTATTAATAAATGCGATAATAGCGGTTTAAGATGTATCTTAAATCGCTATTAAATTATCTAGTAAACCAATATAACCTGCTTATTATTTTTACATTTGTTTATCATCAAAAAGCAAGAATGTAATGATCGAAATCATCGATTTAAGTCAGGAAATCTATGAAGGAATGCCGGTCTTTAAAGATCTTCCTCAGGTTAAAATGGAGGTACACAATTCTCATGAAGAATGGGAAGGAATTGAAAATCCGAAGAAAAAGACACCAGCAGTGCATAAATTAGAACTAGGTGAGCATACCGGAACCCATGTAGATGCTATTAATCATATGGCAAAACAGTATGAAGGTGAATCGATAGACAAAATGCCTTTATCTATGTTCTATACAGAAGGAATTTGCCTAGATTTTTCTCATAAAAACTTAAAGGAACTTATAGAGCCCTTTGACATAGAAAATGCTTGTAAAACGGCGAATATTGAAATAAAAAAAGGAGATACAGTCCTAATTCATACCGATCACTATCGAAAACATTTTAACAGCAAAGAATGGCCAAACGGGCCAGGAGTTTCTGCTTCAACTGCTCGTTACTTGGGAAATAAAGGTATATCTGCTTTTGGTGTTGAGACAATGTCACCTGGAGTCCCAAAAGTATCTAATAAAGAAGTACATCATATATGTGGCGAATTAGGATTTACACATTATGAAAACATGATCAACTTGCATTTATTACTGGGAAGAGGTAGGTTTAGATTTATCGGACTGCCATTAAAAATAAGAGGTGGTACAGGCTCTCCGGTACGAGCTATAGCAGTATTTGGAAATCAAACACTTTAGTAATGAAAAGAATACTTGATCTATTGATATTTAGCTTAATAATGTTATCATCCTGCCATGATAAAAAAAATGGAGTTGAAGATGACCTCTACAATTGTTTATTGAACTCATTAACAGAGGAAGAAAAAAACAAATTGGCACCTATCATCATAGATTTTGAAAAACATTTGATATCGACCAAAGTGTTAGCCTCCTCTGCTCCTAAAAGCTATCTGAATTTCTATAAAAAAATCGCAGAAACTGGAGAACACAACTTTTCTAATGAATTTAACTTTTCTGAAAAAATTAGTTTTTTAAATAGAAGAAGTCCAAATGATACTCAAGATCTTTTGGAATGTCATTCTAAAATCTTTCAAACAGAAAAATACAAGAATTCAAAACTCTATGAACTTACCAAAGAAATGCAATCTCTAAAACAACATCGCATAACACCAGTAATCATAGCAAAAACTACATTAAAGTATCTTAACGAAGATGATTTTGAACTTGATTATAATCGGTTTAATACCCTAATGTTCATCGAGAGTTTAAAATAATCTAAGTGTTAAAAAACGAAATACATTTGCGTAACCGATTAGTTACACTTAAATTAGTAACCGAATAGTTACATAATTAAATGAGACGAGACGTATTTCAGGCCATCGCCGATCCTGTTCGCAGAGATATTATTAAACTTTTGGCAGAAAATGCTTTACCTATAAACGAAGTAGCTCAAAAGTTTGAAGTAAGCCGTCCCGCAATATCTAAACATCTTAAGATTTTAGAAGAGTGCGGCATCATAGATATTCAACAACAAGGGCGTGAACGTTATTGTCTCATTAGACCTAAAAGTTTAATTCCTGCCTTTTTATGGATAGAACAATATCAAAACCTTTGGGAAGATAAACTAGATTCTTTCGAAGCCTATTTAAATGAATTACAATCAAAACGAAAAAACAATAAAAATGAGTGATCTTAACAACCGTACTTTAACCATTGAAAAAACATTTAACGCTCCAATAGAATTGGTTTGGGAAGCTTGGACACAACCTGAACACATTGCAAATTGGTGGGGCCCCAAAGGAATGGAAACCAAAATACTGGAACACGACTTTACTGTTGGCGGAAATTGGAAATACGTAATGACCATGCCCAATGGTAGCGATTTTATAGCAGATGGTGTTTATCTGGAGATCGTTGAATTAGAGAAAATACGCACCTCTGCAAACTTTAAACCTATGACCGAAGGAGTAGAACTACAGGTACTTCTAAAAAAAATCGGAGATAAAACTCATTTCACTTTTCATGTTATTCATGCTACCGAAGAGTATTGTAAGCAACAAGAAAAAATGGGATTCTACAATGGTTGGGGATCAACGTTTGAGAGGCTCTATGAATATCTCTCTCAAAAAACAGTATAACTAAAATGTAGAGGAGGGTTTTATACTGATGAACTCCTCCTCTACATTAGATATAAAGTCATGAATATATTTTTTTTGACGATCTTCTTTCCTCACTACCAGATAATGCACTCTTCTAAGACCGTTACTGCCAATGCGTTTAAAAATTATATCTTCTGAAAGTTTAAATGAGCGTAATGCCCATTTTGGCATGCATACCATTCCCATATTTGCATTTACCATATCTAATGCCACCTCGGTGAGCGGTATTGCTGATATTTTTATTGGGTTGATCTTGTGAATTTTCAGAAATTGTTCATAAACAGAAACGGTTTCCAATGGAAAAGAATGAATAATGAGGTGTACATCGTTAAAATCTTTTGCTTCTAAGTATTCCTTACCATTATAACCATGCTCCTTATGAAGCAGCGCAAAAATCTCATCTTCAAAAAGAGGAATATTTGTCAATAGTTCGTTTTCAGGTTTAGAAGTAACAAAAGCCATATCTATTGCTCCTGACAATAATTTAGAAATGGGTTGATGAGTAGCTTCGAGTACCAGGTCAACCTCAATATCAGGATATAACAAACCCATTTTTTGAATAAAACCTGGTAAACCTTGATAAAAAGAGTAGCACTCTGTACTCACTTTTATCACACCTTTAGCCCCGCTTTGAATTTGTTTTATTGATGACAATCTATGTTGTATAGTATGCAATACTTCTTTGGCCATCTTATATAGTTCCTCTCCTTCTTCGGTTAGTTTCCACCTATTTCGGGATCTTATAAAAACTTTAAACCCCAATTGCTGTTCGAGCTCCCTTAATTGATGACTTAAGGCTGATTGTGTCAAAAAGAGTTTCTGAGAAGAATTCGCCATATTTCCTTCTTCAGTTATTGTTTTTACGAGTCTTAAGTACTTTATATCCATGTTACAAAATTACAACAATGCTACAATTTTGAGTATGAAAATATTTCAACTGACCTTTCTAATCATTCAACAAAAACATAGCTCTATTCCTACTTTCAATTTTAATTTTGGTCTAACAAAAACATATATTTATGAAAGATCAAATTGAATTTTACGAAAATAAGTTAGCGTATGAAATGGATCCTGCAGATCTTTTCGAAGCCTTAGAAAATGGAGAAAACCTTGTAGTTGTAGATACCAGACAACCTTTTGGATATGCAAAAGAACATATTCCCACAGCAATGAATCTCCCTCATAGAGAAATGACCAAAGAAAGTACACAACACCTTGATAAATCCATAACTTATGTCTGTTATTGTGATGGGATTGGTTGTAATGCTTCTACCAGGGGTGCTTTACAAATGACGCGTCTTGGTTTTATCGTGAAAGAATTAATGGGAGGTATCGAATGGTGGAAATTCGATGGTTACGCAACAGAAGGATCTCATCCTACAAAAGGATCAATGGTTCAATGCGCATGCTAACAAAAAACACAATGAATATACGGTTTGTAAAAAGAACGGATATCGATGAATTAATTATCTTATGTCAAGCTCACGCTACCTATGAAAAGGTAGCGTTTGATATTAAAAACAAAGCAACCCTGTTAGCCAAGTATTTATTTGACGAAAAAGCAGGTATACACTGTTTGGTAGTAGAAAAAAACAATGTACTGGTAGGCTATTCAACCTATGTTATACAATTCTCCACCTGGGACGTTGAATATTACACCTATATAGACTGTTTATATCTTAAAGAGGAAATTAGAGGTCATGGTATTGGAAAAAAAGTAATGAATCATATACGACAACATGCACTACAAGAAGGCTGTTCTACAGTTCAATGGCAAACACCTAATTTTAATACCAATGCTATTCGATTTTATAAAAATCTTGGTGCTATATCTAAATCTAAAGAACGGTTTTACTGGACTTTCTAAAACTTATTTCTACGTTTACTTTTTTCAGAATAACTAAAAACAATACTTTTATATTGAAACAATAAAGATTATTAAATCATTATAATCAACCAAAGCTCGCTATAGAAAAGAAATCAGGGTGGCATAACAATAATTTTATATTTACCTTTAAACACAAATACAAAATTCTATGTTCACACTTGAAGAACTACATCAAGTAAAAAAACGCAAACAACTTATTACTCTTGCAGAACAAAAAAACGTAGATATAACCAAAATAATGCGTAGGCTCAGGTATGAACAAGAGCTTAGACTTTTGCAAGCAGAATTAGTGAATTTACAACAGTGGATTGCCAAAAAGAAACTGCGAGTAGCGATTATCTTTGAGGGTCGAGATGCCGCAGGAAAAGGAGGATCAATAAAACGATTTACAGAACATCTTAATCCTAGATCTATGCGCATTGTTGCACTTTCTAAACCCACTGAAGAAGAGCAAGGACAGTGGTATTTTAGAAGATATATAAAGGAATTACCAAACCCCGGAGAAATCGTATTTTTTGATCGTAGCTGGTATAACCGTGCGGTGGTTGAACCTGTTATGGGATTTTGCACCAAAAAACAATATGATAAATTTATGGTTCAAGTACCTGAGTTTGAACACATGCTGTATGAAGATGGTGTTATCGTTATTAAGTTTTGGTTTTCGATTTCAAAAGAAGAACAAAAAAAACGTTTTGATGCTAGACTTGAAAACCCTCTTAAAGTTTGGAAATTTAGTCCTGTAGATATGAAAGGGCAACAACTATGGAAAAAATATACGCACTACAAAGAGCAAATGTTTTCTAAAACGCATACTACCTTTAGCCCATGGGTTATAGTAAAAACAAATAGTAAAAAAACTGCTCGCCTAGAAAGCATACGATATGTACTTTCAAAATTTGATTATACAGGAAAAACAAAGGCAAAAACTACTCTGTTTCCAGATCCAAATGTAATCGTTAGGTACCATAGATACGTAGAACAAATAGATATTTAGCATGTCCTTACCAAAAGATAATATACCCAATAATCTCACAGAAGAAGATTTAAATATTTTAAACTCCCCAATTGGTTTAAGACATCTATTTGCAGATAAAAAGGTAGATGTAGATAAGGCTTTACGTATGACTCAATACGAATTAGAGTTAAAAGAGCTTCAAACCGAATTGGTGAAATTACAGAGATGGGCAATCAAAAATGAAAAAAAGATTGTAATTCTATTTGAAGGTAGGGATGCAGCAGGAAAAGGCGGAGCTATACGACGAGTTACAGCACATATTAATCCGAGATACTTTAGAATTGTAGCATTACCAAAACCTACCGAAGAAGAACAAGGACAATGGTATTTTCAACGATATGTGAATCAACTACCCAAGCCTGGAGAAATTGTACTTTTTGATCGTAGTTGGTACAATAGAGCTGTAGTTGAACCCGTAAATGGTTTTTGTACCCCGCGACAATATGAAACTTTTATGGGACAGGTAAATGAATTCGAGAGAATGATCTTAGAATCTGACACATACCTTATAAAATTCTATTTTTCAATTTCTAAAGAGGAACAGGAACGTCGATTTAAAGATATCAAATCGAACCCTTTAAAAAAATGGAAAATGACTCCGGTAGATGAACGAGCACAAGAGCTATGGGATGAATATACGAAGTATAAAGTAAAAATGTTTGAACATACAGATACAAAACTCTCACCCTGGATCATTATAAAAGGAGATCGTAAAACCAAAGCAAGAGTAGAGGCTATTCGTTACATCCTTGATAACATACCTTATACGGAAGAAAATTAAAGCACATAAAAATCATATCAAATGAAACCACTATTTATTATACTTATTAGTCTTTTTAGCCTTTCGGCAATGGCACAAAACGAAACTGCTTCAAATGAATCAGCAGACGCAAACAAAGAAAAACTAATTCACACTGTTTTCTTTTGGCTTAACAATCCAGATAATGAGGGAGAAAGAGAAAAATTTGAAAAAGGGGTTAAAACGTTACTTAAAGAATGTAAATTTATTTCTTCTAGTAATTTTGGTACGCCAGCGGGAACTAAGAAAAGACCAGTTGTAGATCACTCATTCACTTATTGTGTAGTCATTAAATTTGCATCAAAAGAAGCACATGATAACTACCAAATAGATCCCGTTCATACCAAATTTGTAGATGAAAACAAAGGTCTATGGAGCAAAGTCCTCGTATATGATTCAACCACCAGTTTATAAATGTTATAACAATATTGTTTTTAAAGATATAAAAAAAGGCTACTCAATTTTGGTAGCCTTTTTCATACTTTATATTAATTCTTTATCCTTTTATCCAAGCATTTCTAAGTGCGGTTTGCTCCTCTGAAGAACTGGTAGATACCGAAAGTTTTTCTCCTTGTGTATACGACTTTTTAACTTTCGTTTTTATAACTACTTCCTCTCCTGCTCTATCCAGTTTTACCTCAACATCATCTCCTTCTTGCCATTGTAGCGTTCCTCCTAGCACACTATTGGCATTTTGAAGCGTTAATTTGGTTCCATTAACCTCAACAATAGTATCGTTGGGCTGTACCCCATTATCTGCCCAGAAGCTGTTATCAGAAACCAAGTCTGTAAAAAATATGGTCCCTTTCGACTGATCTCCAGCTACAATTAAAGCTCCGGAATTTTGAATATAATTTGTTTCTATCTTTTCTTGTTGAACAGCCAATCCTACTTTATTGAAGAAATCTTTATAGTTAATAGGTGTAGTTCCTACTACATGAGTATTCAGGAACTCCCCAATTGAAGGGTAAGTCATTGCTATAATTTCATCAATGATTTTGTCGTCTTCAAAAGGTTTGTTTTTACCATATTTCAAAGACAGTTCTTTCATTAAAGATAATATCCCTCGCGTTCCATTACTTTCTTCTCTCATTAAAATATCGATACACATACCTATTAATGCTCCTTTTTCATAAACATTTACATAATTCGATGCGTAGGGTTGATCTAAAATATTCTCACTCATTTTGGTAAAACTCATACTATCATCGAAGCCGCTGGCACTATTAATTTTACCCATTATTTTTTCGTAAAACTCACTTTCTTCTACCAAATCCTGATTTACTTGAAATAAGGTTGCAAAGTACTCTGTAACACCTTCATACATCCATAAATGTTTAGAAAATGTTGGATCATGATAATCAAAATAATGAACATCTTCTGAATGAACTGACAGAGGAGTCACTATATGAAAAAACTCATGCGACACCACATCGATCATGGCTTGTGCTAACGCGTCATCTGGCATTTGTTCTGGTAAAACAACTACCGTTGATGTATGGTGTTCCAATGCTCCAAAACCTGTTGGGGATTCCTCATTCCCTTCTGATAGATATAAGTATATGTCGTATCTAGGAGTACTATTAATATCACCCAAATAAGCCTTTTGGCCCTTCATCATTTTGAATACAGTCTCCTTTATTTTCGCCGCTGAATGCACTTTGTTCGGCGAATATACACTAAGTACAATTTTAATATCCCCGACTAAAAACTCTTCTACATCAAGTTTACCGTACATCATTGGGTTATCAGTAATATCGAAATATCTGGATGCAAAATATTTATCTGTGACTATGCTACCATCTTCACTTGTTTCTGTACCCACATTTTGAAGAGCAGAAGTTCTTTTCATTTCTTTAGGGGCCTTCACCTCCAAAGCGTATTGATTGTTTTTAAGGACATCAAAATATCCGATAAACCCATGTAAGTTCAATACAAAGTTATCTGGTTCTATATTCGTACCTGAAGGTGAAAACGGAGTAGCTGTACCAGAATTTTCTAAATCGTAAGTATCATTGACAAAATAAGTTATTTTATCTAACTGTAATGCATTAGGAATCAGCCAGATGTTTTTATCAGTTTTCTTAACTTCTATTTCATTCCCAGCATAATCAAACGCCTTAAACCCTTCTACAAAACTCCCAAAATCACTTACAGCATAGGTTCCTTGAACTACCTTAGGCAAATAGTATTTAACTGTATCCTGTACAAACCTTCCAGGATTTATCGTTACAGGTATTTTATCATCATCAATTTGGGTTAAGTCTATTGCTGTAGAAATAGGAACAGATGTTGCTACATCATTAGCAGGATTTTTTGTACCACATCCTACCACTACTAAAGCGATAGCAAACGTTGCGATTAAGCTTTTCATATACTCTTTTTTATTATCTAGACTTAGAAAAAGAACTAGCATTACAATTTTGAAGACGCAAAATATGCAATTTGTACCGACTTTAGCTTATTTTTAGCACTTTTTATAGAAAAGCATAGGTTTGGATTTAACAATAAATGATCAGCGTTTACGATTTTCAACTGACCCCAAATTAATTAAAGGAAGTACTTCTGTTATTATTTTTCTTCATGACTCATTGGGGTGTATAGAACTTTGGAGAAAATTCCCAAATAAAATTGGAGAACTTACCGGGTGCAATGTAATATCTTATGATAGACTAGGGTATGGAAAATCATCCTCTTTTAGCTATAAAAAACGTGGTAATGATTACCTAAAGGAAGAAGCCGAAATTTTAGGAGAAATCATTAAAACACTTGATCTAAAACAGGTAATTCTCTTTGGGCATAGTGATGGTGGTAGTATTGCTTTATTAACTGCATCATTATTTCCAGATAAAATAGCTGGTGTTATTACAGAAGGAGCTCATGTTTTTGTAGAAAAGGAAACCGTTAAAGGAATACAAGACGCTGTGGTCGCTTATCGGGATACAAATCTAAAAGAAAAATTGACCAAGTATCATGGAGACAAGACCGATGATGTATTTCGGATGTGGACGGAAACCTGGCTTTCTGAAGATTATCAATCCTGGAATATTGAACACTATCTACCAAATGTACAATGCCGTTCTCTTATTATTCAAGGAGAAAACGATGAGTACGGTAGTTTAGATCAGGTACATGCTATAACTCAAAATACAACAGGGATATCAAAAGCATTGATAATTCCTGATATTGGTCATACTCCACATAAAGAAAATACTGCCCTGGTACTGGAAGAAAGTAGTGATTTCATACTCTCGATTATGAATCACAGTTAAAGAAATCACAAAAATTGTTATTCTTTTTAATTATTTAAAACCTTGTAATCTTATTTAAAAAAACAATAACACTTACTCTACAGTAAACTCAAAACACATCAATCATGAAATTCATTAAATATTTTTTTCTTTTACTAATTTTTGTAGGCTATTCTCAAGAAAATTTAGAGTACCAAAAACCTTCTGACGAAATATTAGATTTAATAGATGTACCTATAGCACCAACAGTAATCATTGACGACAAAGGGGAAAACCTTGTTTTTCTTTATAGAGATGTTTATAAAACAATTGCTGAATTATCTGAAAAAGAAATGCGTTTAGGAGGCTTAAGAATAAACCCTAAAACCAATATTTCTAGTAGAGCAAGATACTACAATAATATTGAGGTCAAAAAAAACAATGATAAAGAAGCTAGTCACGTCTCTGGTTTATCAAAAAACATGAGAATTACAAACCTGAAATGGTCCCCAGATCAAAACATGGTTGCTTTTACAAATACAACTTCAAATGGTGTAGAACTTTGGGTTTTAAATATTAAGGATAAAAAGGCTTCAAAATTAACGGAACCGATATTGAACGCGAACACTGGCACACCTTTTACATGGTATCCGGATAATTCAGGTCTGCTTGTAAAATTTATTCCAGAATCAAGAAAACCACTGATTAATACTAATGAGGCAATCCCAACAGGTCCAACCGTGACCATTAGTGATGGTGCCAAAGCTCAAAATCGAACTTATCAGGATTTATTAAAAAACCCAAATGATGAATATAATTTTGAACAATTAGCACTGTCTAAGATCAAAACTGTTTCGCTTACTGGGAGTATTAAAGATTGGGCTCCAGTTGCTATGTATACTCGATTTTCATTTTCACCAAATGGACAATATGTTATTGCTACTGAGATTCAAAAACCGTTCTCATATATAGTTCCTTATAGACGTTTTGCTAATGAAACAAAATTACACAATACCAATGGAGAAGTGTTAAAAACACTGAATAAAGTTCCTCTCACAGAAGTATTACCAAAGGGGTTTATGTCTACCAGAACTGGTAAACGTTCGATCTCATGGAGAGCCGACAAACCAGCTTCACTCATTTGGGTTGAAGCATTAGACAAAGGAGATCCTGAAGAAAAGGTAGAGTTTCGTGATGAAATTTTTCAACTCGATTCTCCATTTACAAGTTCTGCAAAATCAATTCTAAAAACAATAAATAGATTTGGAGGTATTGATTGGACTAACGATGAAAATTATGCAATAGCATATGACTATTGGTGGAATACAAGAAATACCAAAAGCTATGTTTTCAACCCGCAAAAGCCAGAACAATCTAAGATCATTTTTGATCGTAGCTACCAGGATAGATATAGTGATCCTGGAAACCCCGTAACTGTTAAAAATCAATATGGAAATTCTGTAATAGACATCGAAAACAATCAAATGTATTTACTTGGAGATGGTTATACTAAAGATGGTCAATTTCCTTTTATTGATAGAATCAATTTAAAAACGAAGGAAACCAAAAGATTATATCAATCTGAATATAAAGATAAAGTTGAGAATATTTATAGTGCAATCGACCTTAAAAAAGGAAAGTTTCTTGTGCGTATAGAATCACAGAAAGAATATCCTAACTACTTCATAAGAAGTATTAACGACAACAAATTACAGCAGATTACTTCATTCAAAAACCCTTTTGCAAGTATTCAAAACGTGCATAAAGAGGTGATAAAATACAAAAGAGAAGATGGTTTAGACCTTTCCGGGACTCTTTACTTACCTGTAGGTTATGATAAATCAAAAAAGGAAAAGATGCCTATGATTTTATGGGCATATCCGAGAGAATTTAAAGATAAACGTAATGCTGCACAAACCACTTCTAACCCTAATGAATTCACATATCCATTTTGGGGTTCAATGATATATTGGGTTACAAAGGGATATGTAGTATTAGATGATGCTTCTTTTCCTATTGTTGGAGAAGGAACTGAGGAACCAAATGATTCTTTCAGAGAGCAATTAGTTGCTAATGGTAAAGCTGCAATTGATGCTGTAGACAAATTAGGTTATATCGATCGTGATAGAGTTGCTGTAGGAGGGCACTCTTATGGAGCTTTTATGACTGCTAACTTACTTTCTCATTCTAACCTTTTTGCTGCTGGTATTGCCAGAAGTGGTGCTTATAATAGAACACTTACACCTTTTGGTTTTCAAAGTGAAGAACGAAGTTATTGGGAAGCACCAGAGGTGTATTATACAATGTCTCCTTTCATGCATGCAGACAAAATGAAAACTCCTTTGCTTTTAATTCATGGTGAAGCCGATAATAATTCTGGAACTTATCCTTTGCAAAGTGAAAGATATTTTAATGCCTTAAAAGGTTTAGGGGCAACCACTAGATTGGTAATGCTTCCTAAAGAAAGTCATGGATACAGAGCTAAGGAGTCTATATTGCATCTTTTATGGGAACAAGATCAATGGCTCGAAAAATACGTAAAAAACAAAAAAGATAAAAGACCAGAAGGAGAAGGTACAAACTAATGCAAAAAAGCCCTTTACGAGGTAAAGGGCTTTTTTTTATTATATTAAATTCTTACTAAGAATCTCTCTTAGATCGTCTTTATTAAGAGGTTTATTAATAATATCATTCATACCTATAGCCAAACATTCTTCTTGTACTTCACTTAACTCAGAGGCCGTAAGTGCAATTATAGGAGTTTCCTGATCAAATTCTCGTATACGTTTTGTCGCTTCTATCCCATCTAGATAAGGCATATTAAGATCCATTAGGATGAGATCAAACTCCTCTTTCTTAACCATTTGTAAAGCGTTTAATCCATTTTCTACAATAGTGGAATTGTACCCAATAATATCAAGCAGGTTTTTGGTGACAATTTGATTAATCTTATTATCCTCGGCAACCAAAATCTTTTTGAAGGTTTGTGGACTCTCTTCTTTATTTAAATCAAGGCTACTGCTTTCTTTTTCATTTATTACTTCAAACTCTAAATCGAAATAAAACTTTGTTCCTCTTCCTTCTTTACTATCTAAATAAATTTGGCTACCCATCATTTCCAAAAGATTCTTTACAATTGACAGCCCTAATCCGGTTCCTTCAGATTTATTGATTTCTCTACCTAATTGAGAAAATTTTTCAAATACAAATTCCTTTTTATCTTCAGGAATACCAAGGCCATTATCCTCAACTTCAAACTTCACCTTTACCTTTTCTTTATCAATTGAAACAATCTTTAATCTCAGCCAAATCGTACCATTCTCTGTAAATTTCACCGAGTTACCTATAAGATTGATCAATATCTCTGACAATTTAAGAGAGTCGACACTTAGAATTTTAGGAAGTTCTTTCTGAGATTCTAATACCAATTGATTGTTTTTATTTTTGGCCTGATACTCAAAAGAATAAAGTAGATTTTGAGCTAATTGCGACAGATCTGTTGGAGTTTTGGTGAGTTTCTCTTTATTTGATTCGATTTTGCTGATCTTCAAAACTTTATTGATCAAATCCAAAAGGTAATCTCCAGAAAACTTCAATGAATTAAGCAGCTTTTTATGTTTTGAGGGCATTTCCTTATCTTCTAACAATAGCGAGGTAATACCAACAACCCCATAGAGAGGAGTTCGCAATTCGTGACTTACGGTAGAAATAAACTGAGATTTGGTGTTTGTAAGTTTTTCTGCCTCTGTTTTTGCTACTTCTAGCTGTGTATTTTTCTCTTTTAAAATATCACTTAATTTTTTCTTTGATCGATATCCTAAATAGAAGAAAAACGCAGTTCCTAACATAAAAATCAACCCTATAACCGATATGAATAGAATGATTTTATTATTCTTAGCGATACTTGCTTGATAATCCTTTTCTTTATTTGCTATTTCTAATTCGCGTTTATATTCATCTACAGCAAAACTAATACTAGCTACTTCTATCTGCTTTAGTTTTTCCTTATCATACAGTTTATCTTTGTATTGTTGATATTCCTTAATGTCATTATATGCAGATATTGTATCTCCAACTTTTTCATGTAACGCTGCTCTTGCCTTTAAAATATAAGAAAGTTCTAATACCATATCATGCCCCTCGGCAATATCAATAGCCTCTTCAAAATATCTAAAAGCATCTTTAAAGTTCTTTTTATGCAAAGCATATTTCCCTCTTAAATAATACACCTCGCAATATCCTTCTATATCCTTATGCTCTACTACTAGTTTCTGAGCTTCTTCGATATAGGGTAATGCATCATCGAACTCACCTATATCTACATAGGTCCACGCTAGATTAATAACTGGGGTCATATATTCACTAGAGTCTTCAAAATTTTTCCCTAGTTCTTTAGCTTTGTTATAGAAAACCAATGAAGTTTTAAGGTCTTTATATCCATCAGAATATACATTCCCTAAACCATTATTATTCCATAATACCAATAAAGAATCATTTGATACCTCTGAAAATTTTAGGGATTTCCTGTAGTATTCCTCGGCATTTTTAAAATCTACCAGTATTTCATAATTGTATGCCATAAGATAATAAGCCTTCGCCTTGTAATGATCATTGTTAACCTCATAAGCGTAGTTTGCTGCTTTTATGGCATATTCTAGCGATTCTTTTATTTTATATTCGTAAGTAAGGCTATTAGATTGATCAATTAAAGAATGTAGACTATCTATATGATTGTGTTTTACAGCTATTTGTCCATAGGAAATACTTCCTACAACAACTAGGTGCACTATAAGTAAAAAAGTTTTCAAACTCTTTATTGTTTTTGTATGATCCTATTACTACTAAGAATTTTGTCTATGGTAGCGTCCCCACACTATCAAAAACATACTAATTCATAATGTTAATTTAGTGAAAAAAACATTAATATGCTTAATTCTTTAATGAGTGTATAATGATTTATTATTTATTTCCCATTTCTTTTATTCTTCCCCGAAACAATATAAATCCCAAAAATTACCACACCTGCTCCTACTATCTGAAGTAATGATAACCTCTCAGAAAGAATAAAATATGCCAAAATTATCGTAGAAAAAGGACCTAAACTTGCAATAATAGAAAAGTTTGAGGCTCCTAATCTTTCTATAGCGGCTGACACTAAGTAAGACGGAATAATTGTTGAGAAAATTGCCATAGCTATACAAATCAGATATAGTTCCAGAGGGTAGTCAATTATATTCCCACGATCAACAATCAAATACTGAATAATAATACATAGTGAAGAAACGATCATTGCTAAAGACGTAAATCGTATAACTCCAAATTTTGGTATGAGCCAACCACTCCCGACAAGATAGATAGCATAGGTTAAAGCACTTAGAAAAACTAAAGACACACCCAAAATAAGTTCATTAGAACTGCCTTCAAACTTTAGTTCTCCCCAAAAAGTTATGAATACCCCTATATAGGTCAATAATATAGCAAGTAGTTGTTTGGAACTTATATATTTTTTAAAAAAGACTCGGGAAATAATGATAACTAGGGTTGGGTACAAAAAGAGAATTATTCTTTCTAATCCCGCTTTTATGTATTGTAATCCTAAAAAATCAAAATAACTCGCAAGGTAATATCCTACAAACCCGAAAAACAATACCCATAAGTAATCTTTTGCACCAACCTGTTGAGGATTTGATGATGTATTAAAAAATACAATTCCAAGATAAAAGGGTAATGAGAACAACATTCTAAACAATAGTAAATGTTCAGAACTTATATTATAATTATATGCCAGTTTCACCAATACCGCTTTAGCAGAGAATAGGATTACACCAATAATGGCAAGAACTATTCCTGTAGAAGATAATTTTAGATCTTTCATTCTTCAAAAATATATGGATGCATTTTCAAACAATATCACTATAGCTTCAGTTTACGATACCCAACAAAAAAACCTTCTCAAAATTCGAGAAGGTTTTTTCTTTATTGCTATTATATTTTTTTAAACATTAAATAAGAAATGCATTACATCTCCGTCATTCACCACATATGCTTTTCCTTCTACTCCAAGTTTTCCTGCTTCTCTCGCTTTAGCTTCACTACCAAATTTCACAAAATCATCATATTTGATTACTTCTGCTCTAATGAATCCTTTTTCGAAATCTGTGTGTATAACTCCGGCCGCTTCTGGTGCTGTAGCGCCTATGGTAACCGTCCACGCGCGTACTTCCTTTTCTCCTGCGGTAAAATAGGTTTGTTGATTCAAGAGTTTATATGCAGCTCGTATCAATACAGAAGCTCCCGGTTCTTCTAGTCCCATATCTTGTAAAAACATTTGACGCTCTTCATAATCATCAAGTTCAGTAATATCAGCTTCAGTTCCTACAGCTAGCACTATAACCTCTGCATTTTCCGAAGCTACAGCCTCTTTTACTTTATCTACATATGCATTCCCTTTTACGGCGGCTTCTTCATCAACATTACAGACATACAATACCGGCTTATCTGTAATAAGTTGAAGTGGTTTTACATAGGCAATATGATCATCTTCAGAAATTTCAACCGCTCTTACCGAAATACCAGACTCTAATCCTTCTTTTAATTTCAATAAAGCGGCTTCTTCTTTTTGTGCTTCTTTGTTACCTGTTTTTGCGGCTCTCTTTACTTTATCAAGCTTCTTTTCAATGCTTTCAAGGTCTTTAAGCTGCAACTCTATATCTATAGTTTCTTTATCTCTTATTGGATCTACAGAACCATCAACATGCACTACATTATCGTTATCGAAGCAACGAAGTACATGTATAATAGCATCGGTTTCTCGAATATTACCTAAAAACTGATTTCCAAGTCCTTCTCCTTTACTTGCCCCTTTCACCAAACCTGCAATATCCACAATCTCTACAGTGGCCGGAATCACCTTTTCTGGCTGAACCAATTCTTCCAAAGTTTCTAATCTAGTATCTGGAACATTAACCACACCTATATTAGGTTCTATTGTACAGAACGGAAAATTCGCGCTTTGCGCTTTCGCATTAGATAAGCAATTAAATAAAGTCGATTTTCCGACATTTGGTAACCCTACGATTCCTGCTTTCATGATAATTACATTAATAATATTTACAGAGTAATTTACGCATCACTCCTTTTTTGAGAGTGCAAAGATAATGCTATTCAAAGAAAGTAAACAAATCTTGATTTCAAGTTTAGTCCTTTATTTATAATTATTTGATTTTTAACTTCTACTTAAGTTTTTATGGTTTTTCACATTTTTTGTAATTTTAAACCCCAATCAATACTAACATGAAAACTCTAAAACTATTAATCGCGCTACTTTTAGTAAGCTTTATTTCTAAAGTATCCGCACAAGAAGAAGCTGAAAAATCTAAAGAAAACTCCTCTAAAGAAACAGTTACCAAAATCATTCGTATAAAGGGTGCTAATGGTGAAGAAAAAGTCATCAAAAAACAAGAGGTTATTACCAGAAAAAGTAAGATAGAATTAAACCCTGGTGACGAAGACAAAACGAACCAATCTGCTTCCTATTCTGATGCAGAAGTGCAGGTTGAAAAATCTGAATCTTCCTCTGATATGGATTCCTACACCAAAATTACCGATGGTAAAGGATATGTTATTACTTTTCTTACCAAAACTGGTAATAAAGTTTCTAAAGTAAGACCTTTAAATAATGGATACTACATCGTTAATATGGGAGCCAAAGATAACTGCATAGGTCATTTCGATAAAGATCAAAACTTTATATTGGAAGCTTACGATTCAAATTCAGATCAGGTTATTACTACCATTTATAAACCTAATTAATTAGTTAATAATTTAAAGGATTTTTAAAAAAGCCTATTCTATTTTTTGTTTTTCAGATTACGTGTAAAATTTTAACAGAATATATGTAAAATACTTCTGTTTTGGATATATTTAAGGCAACAATCATCTTAAATAAACTATTTTACATGAAAAATTTCACACTCATTTTGTTTGGCTTATTCACATCTATATGTTTAGGCCAACAAATCGTTACTGGAACAGTTACAGACCCCTCGGGCGCTCCTATTCCGTTTGTTAATATTGTCGAAAAAGGTTCTGCTAAAGGAACTACCACCGATATAGATGGTAAATATACCATAGCTGTAGATTCTGGTGCTACACTGGTCTTTAGCTATGTTGGCTACGAAACCCTTGAGATTCAAGTTGGTGATCAAGGAACGATTGACGTTACCTTACAAGAAGGTGAAGCACTAAGTACAATTATCGTGGTAGGTTCAAGAAGTCCGAAACGAACAGCGACCGATACTCCTGTTGCAATAGATATTATTGATATGCAGGATATTATTACTAAAAGTGGTAAAATTGAAATCAATGAACTTTTACAATACACCGCACCATCATTCAATGCCAATAAACAATCTGGATCTGATGGTGCAGATCACATAGATCCTGCCACTCTTAGAGGTCTTGGGCCTGATCAAACTTTGGTACTCATTAATGGTAAAAGAAGACACTCCTCCTCATTAATAAACATTTTTGGTACCAGAGGTCGTGGAAATTCGGGAACAGACCTTAATGCGATTCCTGCTTCTGCCATTAAAAGAATTGAGGTTTTACGTGATGGTGCTGCCGCTCAATATGGTTCTGATGCTATCGCAGGTGTAATTAATATCGTTCTAAAGGATAACGTAAACAAAATTTCGGGAAGCGTTAGTTATGGAGCTTATAATACGAATGCCAAAGGAGATTTTCCCGATGGCACTCCTAATACCGATGGAAACAGACTCGATACAGACAATGATGGAAACCGTATTGGTGATGACCAAAACTTTGATGGAGGTTCGGTAAAAGTTACTGCAAATTATGGGGTAGAAATCGGAGAAGGTGGATATGCTAACTTTACCACTGAATATCTTAGCAAAAACAAAACACTACGCCCCGGATTCGATTTTAGAAGAGGGTTTGGAGAAGCTGCAATAGACGGTTTTAATTTCTTTGCCAATGCTGCAATTCCCGTTTCGAAAAAAACAGAAATCTATGCTTTTGGTGGACGTAATTATAGAGATACCGATGCTTTTGCTTTTACTCGTAATGGAGGAGAAAGAGTAGTTACGGCTATTTTTCCTAATGGTTTTACTCCTAGAATTACCTCAAATATTATCGATAATTCGATATCTGCTGGGGTTAGAACTGAAACCGAAAATGGTTGGAAAATCGATGTCAACAATACATGGGGTAAAAATAACTTCCACTATTTCATTCAAGGGACATTGAATGCTTCTTTACAAGAATCTTCACCAACCGATTTTGATGCAGGAGGACATAGTTTAAGTCAAAATACTACGAGTTTAGATTTTTCTAAGTATTATCCCAATATTTTAAAAGGACTTAACTTTGCTTTTGGATCTGAATACAGAACCGAGAATTTTACCATTTTTGCTGGAGAAGAAGGATCTTATGCCACCTATGATGTCAATGGTCTCCCGATCATAGATCCCGCTACGCAAACCCAACCTGTTGATCCAGATAGCGGAGAATTAAGACCTGGAGGCTCACAAGGATTTCCGGGGTATAGCCCTGCAAATGAAGTCGATAGATCAAGATCAAACTTCTCATTATATGCAGATGCCGAACTAGACATTACCGATAGCTTTTTAGTAGGAGGAGCTGCAAGATTCGAAAATTACAGTGACTTTGGCAGTACTATTAATGGTAAACTTGCTTTTAGAATAAAAGCTACCGAAGATATAAACATAAGAGGTTCTGTGAGTACAGGGTTTAGAGCTCCTTCTTTGGCTCAAATCTATTACAATCTTAGATTTACAGATTTTCAAGGAGGTGTAGCCACAGAAACACTATTATCTCCAAATAACAGTCCGGTTACCGCTTCTTTTGGTATAGAATCATTAGAAGAAGAAACGGCCATTAATGCAGCTGTTGGTGCTACAGCCAGTATTGGAAACTTTACAGCTACAATTGATGGATACTTTATTAATGTTAAGGATAGAATTGTACTTACAGGAACTTTTGCTGCACCGCAAATTCCTAACGTGAATGAAGCCCAGTTCTTTGCAAATGGAGTAGATACAGAAACGGTAGGTTTAGATATTATCCTTTCATGGAAAGGAAATTATGACTTCGGAAATCTATCTGCAACATTAGCAGGTAATATTAATAATATGTATATCAAAGAAGTGAAAAATGGTGCTCTTGACGAAGGTACTTTCTTTGGAGAAAGAGAGAAAGCTTTTTTATTAGCTTCTGCTCCCGACAGTAAATTTTCATTAAATACAAATTATAGTACTGAAAAATTTAATGCCGGTATTGGACTAACTAGATTTAGTGAGATCATACTTATTGATTTTGTAGATACCGAAGATGTATACGATGCTAAAATAACTGCAGATCTAAACTTGGGGTATAAACTGACCGAAAATCTTAAACTTACGGTTGGAGGAAATAATATCTTTAACGAATACCCAGACCAACAAAACGATGGAGAAACTGAAGCCGGAGGATATTGGGACGCTGTTCAAATGGGCTTTAGTGGAGCGTATTACTATGCGAGGTTAGATTTTAACTTCTAAAACAAGTAATAGCAATACAAATAAGTAACGTCACATCGTAATGATGTGGCGTTTTTTTATTCAATACGTTAAAATCTATCATAAATCTTGTCGATAATTTTTAATTACTTATCGTAGAACTGTAATTTTGCCAAAAATTTGTATTCCTAATTTCATGGAAGATATAACACGATATTTCTATAACCTTTTTAAAGCCAAAGGACTTTCTGAAAACACTGCAGAGTATTTAAATTTAACTATCGGAATTGCTATTCTTGTTGTTACCCTTTTCGTAATTTATATAATCATGAAAAAGGTATTCATTGCAATTTTCAATATGTATGCTTCGAAATCTAAAAATACCTTTGATGATTACTTGGTAAAAAATAAAACATTCGATTATCTGGCACATATTATTCCTTTATCCATTACCATTTGGATTGTTCCACAGCTTTTTACCAATTTCCCTAGAGCAGAAAGATATCTTCAGGCTTTATTTGATATTATGGTTATCGTTTTGACCATATGGATTTTAAGAAGTATTCTAAGAACTTTTAAAGATTTTCTTAAATCTCTAGAGTCTTTTAAGGACAAACCTATAGACAGCTATGTGCAGGTATTTATGATTTTTGTATGGCTCATAGGAGCCGTGTTTATATTTTCAAGTATTACGGGAAAATCTATCTGGAGTTTTTTGACCGCTCTAGGAGCAATGTCTGCTGTTATTCTGTTAATTTTTAAAGATACAATCCTTGGGTTTGTTTCAAGTATTCAGGTAGCTGTGAATGATACTGTACGCATTGGAGATTGGATCACTATGGAAAAATATGGAGCCGACGGCGATGTTATAGAAATTAACCTCTCTTCAGTAAAAGTCCAAAACTTTGATAAAACTATAACTACAATACCTACTTATCATCTTACTTCTGAATCTTTCAGAAACTGGAGAGGCATGATGGATTCTGGCGGACGAAGAATAAAAAGATCACTTCTTATTAAAACATCAAGTATTTCCTTCCTATCTAATGAAGATATCGAAAAACTGATGGAAATTCAACTTATATCAGAATACATTAAAAATATCCAGGAAGATATCACTACTTTCAACAAAGACCAATCGATAAACAAAAACCTACTTATTAATGGTCGAAATCTATCGAACATGGGGGTTTTTAGAGTATATGTAGAGACCTATTTAGAAAACCATCCCTACATTAACAAAAATATGACTATCATGAGTCGTCAACTTGCTCCTACAGCTCAAGGTACTCCTTTAGAAATCTATGCTTTTAGTAATGACAAAGTCTGGAAAAACTATGAAAAAATAATGGCAGATATTTTTGATCATTTGTTATCTGCTATCCCCTATTTCAATTTAGAAGTTTACGAATTAAATTATACTTCTGAACATTAACTTTAAAGAATTCTTACATTTATGACCACAATTTTTCGTTGGATAAGCTACTTAGAAGGTGTTTCTTACCTACTTATCCTATTTGTTACCATGCCGTTAAAATATTTATTTGATTCTCCAGAACCTAACAAGGTAATAGGAATGGCACATGGTTTTTTGTTTCTAATCTATATTGTATTTGCCTTCGTAATTAAACCAGAAAAACAATGGAATAATAAAACATTGGGAATCGTTTTATTATGTTCTATTATTCCTTTTGGCACCTTTTGGATGGATAAAAAGTATTTGCGTTAAAAATTAACGGTTCCATTAAAATCACCATCATAAAAACTATGAAGGTTGACTACGCTATGAAATCGGCCATTTCCCATAGGTTGTAAGGAAAGACTCCCGCTGCGAAGGGGAAGCTCTTCTCCATTTAGAAAAACAGCGAGAATCACATTCGAATTGGGTCGACAATTATTGCAGTTACGATCTAAATAATGATAGTTGTAATCATTTCCTTTGATTGTAGAAATAATAATTTCCAATTCTTCTCCAGTATCCAAATTGTAAATTAGTTTTTCTTCACCATTGTTTATTGGTGCCAATGACACATTAACTACCTCAAAGATATATCTGCCGTTTGGCCCGTTTTGATGTTGAATAGTACCAAAATTAGGATTACATCGATGATCGCAAGTGTGAATTACTGCCCTTCCACATCTTGGGTTTCTTGGCCTAGGAAGATCGGTTCTTCTTTCTACTACTACAATATCGGGAATGGGAAGATCTATATTTACCCCTATCGATATACCCCCACCAATTCTAATTTGAGAATACATAGAATTGGTCATTATCATAGCTATAGCTACTAAAACAATTTGATAATTTTTCATAATGATTGCGATTTATGCTTGCCGCTTTTCTTGCATCAAACAATATGCCGCAATCTATTATGATCCAATGTTACTCGGGATATTCTATTCTAAGATGATATATATTAGTAAGCTTACGCTTAAAAACCTTCTTTACTTGTTGTATTTCTTTAAAAGTAATGTTTGCATTTAAAAATTGCTCATTTTCCATTTGCTTGTTTACAATCTTTTCTACAAACGAATCTATAAGACTACTAGTCGGATTTTTGAGACTCTTTGAAGCTGCCTCAACACTATCACTCATCATTAAAATTGCAGTTTCCTTAGAGAAAGGCTTTGGTCCAGGGTATTGAAAGTCTTCTATATTCACATTCTCATTACTTTCTTTTTCTTTTGAATAAAAATAATAAACCGTACTTGTACCATGATGTGTTCTAATAAAGTCTATAACACGATCCGGAAGCTTATATTTTTTTGCAATTTCTATACCTCTTATAACATGATTAATTATAATTCTTGCACTTTCTTTTGGAGAAAGTACATCATGCGGATTACCAGAGGCAGATTGATTCTCTGTAAAATACGTAGGGTTTGCCATTTTACCTATATCATGATATAGCGCCCCTACTCTAACGAGCATCGCATTTGCTCCAATTTCATTGGCAGCAGCTTCTGCAATATTTGCTACATTAAGAGAATGATGAAAAGTACCTGGAGCCTTATTAGACAACTCCTTAAGCAAGACAGAATTGGTATCACTCAATTCCAGCAATGACACATCCGATATTAAACCAAATACTTTTTCGTAAGCGTAAATCAATGGGTGAACCATAAGCGTTGCAAAACCACTTATTACAAATAACACAACTGTGGTCCAATCTATATTCGTAATACTACCTTCATGAATAATATGAAAAGCAATATAAGCGGCGACATAAATCAATGTGATTTGTCCGACAGATATAAATAGATTGGCTCTTTTGAAAGATTCTGAAGTTGTTAAAATAGTGACAATACCCGCTATTATCTGTAAAAATGTATACTCATAACTGTTGGGTACCACAAATCCTAAAATGAGAACAGTGATGACATGAGTAAAGAGCCCTAATCTCGAATCGAAAAATGCCTTAAGTACTAAAGGTAAGATACAAAGAGGCACAATATAAATATAGTTTGAAGCATACTTTACAACCAAAGTAGTAACCAATACCATAAATAAAATATTGAAAAAGATAAAGGTAACCTGGGTGCTGTTTTCATAAATATCTGGTCTATATTTCCTTATAAACAAAAGAAGCATCATTAGTGCCAGTGAAACCAATAAACAGTATCCCAGTACAATCCAATAGAAATTTTTATCACTCCACACCTGAGACTCATATTCTGCTTTAAGAGAATTAAGAATTTGTAAAGTATCACCTTCTACTACTTCTCCCTTGGCAATAATTCTACTACCTTTTGACACCCCGCCTCTAGTAGTGAGCACTTTGGCCAGTTCATTTTCAAGAGTACTTTGAGTTAGATCATTATTTAGTTCAACATTTGGTTTTACCAAATCATAAAACAAGGCAACAAAATCACTTTTAAACTTCACATACTCACTTTTGTCCAAACGAGTATTTATGAGCTGTGTTAATTCATTTGAAGTAAGCATTTGTCCGTAAGTAACGGCTTCTGCCTCATTCCCTTTATTCAGAAAAATCTGCCTTTTATCTGTATATGCATAATTCTCTTGCAGCACTCCATATCTGTATATATCATTCAATAAAATCCTACCAAATAATTTTGCCTGATCACGAGCACTGGTTTGATTAAAAACCTTCAGATAATTCCCAAAAGCATCATCATATGATTCTTTGGCAGTATTTGCCACTATGGTATCATATTGAAAATACGGAATAATATTATCGGTAATTTGTTTTTTCTCTACTTCTATTTCCTCTTCGGTTTTAGCAATTGCAAAATCGAAAGGAGCATATAGGTTTTCATATTGCCAAGGTTTCCCCTTGGTAAATTCATATTTGAATATTCCTCCCTTTGGAAACAAATAAACGATAAGTGCAGTTGTGCAGATAAAAAGAAATACTCTAAAGATCGAGGATTGCTTTTTATATAATTTATTAAAAAATCTTTTCACAAATTACGTACTATAAATTACTCAAAAGTAGTAAATCAAAGTTAGAAGTACGAAGTAAAGATCTATTATTAAGAATTATACCCATTTCCTTTACAAGTCTTCACCGTTTACTTCTTTTTTATACTTCAAAAATCACTAAATTCGCACAAACAATACACACAATTTAAATTAGATATAAATGAGTAAAGAAGTAGTAATTGTATCTGCAGCAAGAACACCGATTGGGAGTTTCTTAGGAAGTTTATCAACGGTTCCTGCCACTCAGTTAGGAGCCATAGCGATTAAAGGTGCATTAGATAAAATAAACCTTGACCCATCTTTGGTACAAGAGGTATTTATGGGGAATGTGGTTCAAGCAGGAAATGGTCAGGCTCCTGCCAGACAAGCTGCTTTAGCTGCTGGAATTAATGATACAGTTCCTTGTACTACTGTTAATAAGGTTTGTGCAAGTGGAATGAAAGCTGTAATGCATGCTGCTCAAACTATTGCTTTAGGAGATGCAGACATTGTAGTAGCTGGAGGAATGGAAAATATGAGTTTAATTCCTCATTATGTAAGATTAAGAGCTGGACACAAATTTGGCCCGCAAACCTTAGAAGATGGTATGCAAAGAGACGGTTTAGTTGATGTATACGATGGAAACGCAATGGGAGTTTGTGCTGATCTTTGTGCAAATGAATATGAGTTTAGCCGTGAAGATCAGGATGCCTTTGCAATTCAATCTTATGAAAGATCTGCAAAAGCATGGAGCGAAGGTAAATTTTCAAATGAAGTAGTTCCGGTGCCAGTTCCTCAACGAAGAGGTGAACCCGTAATGGTAACTGAAGACGAAGAATACAAAAACGTAAAAATGGAAAAAATACCTGCTTTACGTCCTGCTTTTACCAAAGAAGGTACAGTAACTGCAGCAAATGCTTCTACTATCAATGATGGTGCTGGTGCAGTTGTAGTAATGAGTGCAGAAAAAGCAGCAGAATTAGGATTAACACCATTGGTGAAAATTAAAAGTTATGCAGATGCAGCTCATGAACCAAAATGGTTTACTACTGCTCCTGCAAAGGCGTTACCAAAAGCTATAGAGAAGGCAGGAATTACTTTGGATGATGTAGACTTTTTTGAGTTTAACGAAGCATTCTCTGTAGTAGGTTTAGCTAATCTTAAAATACTTGGTTTAAGCGATGAAAACACCAATGTAAATGGAGGTGCGGTATCCTTAGGACACCCTTTAGGTTGTTCTGGTGTAAGAATCCTAATCACACTTATGAATGTTTTAGAACAAAATAATGCCAAAGTTGGTGCTGCAGCTATTTGTAATGGTGGTGGTGGTGCATCAGCAATGGTAATCGAGCGTGTGTAATAAAGTTTTTTGCTAACACTTAACACAATTACATGCAATACGGAATTTGCAATTTAAGTATTGTTCCTCTTCGATTAGAACCAAAAGATACAAGTGAAATGGTCTCCCAAGTATTATATGGAGACCATTTTAAGGTACTCGAAAAACGAAAGAAATGGAGTAAAATACGTCTGGCTTTTGATAAATATGAAGGTTGGATAGATAATAAGCAGTATCTAGAAATTACAGAGGAACAATACAAAGGTTTTGATCTGCAAGATATGTGCATATCTGGAGATCTGGTTGAGTTTGTCAATATAGAAGACAACCAGCTGATGCCAATCCCGTTAGGCTCTTCTTTGATAGCTCTTGATTTTTTAAATCACCAGTATGAGGGGCATAAAATTCAACAAAAACAACCCAAAGAACATTTGGTAGAAACAGCTTTTATGTATTTAAACGCTCCATATTTATGGGGCGGAAAAACTACTTTTGGTATTGATTGTAGTGGTTTTACTCAAATGGTATATAAGTTAAATGGATATCAATTGTTACGAGATGCCTCTCAACAAGCAACACAAGGAGAACCTTTAAGTTTTATTGAAGAAAGCGAGCCAGGAGATTTAGCTTTTTTTGATAACGAAGAGGGAAATATCATCCATGTAGGAATTATGATGAAAGATAATTATATTATACATGCACATGGTAAAGTACGCGTTGATCGAATCGACCATACGGGTATTTATAATGCCGAAAAAAGAACACATACCCATAATCTAAGAGTAATAAAACGTATTATTTAATTCACCAAATGAGTCCGCAAGAAGTAAAAATAATACCCGTACGACTTGAGGATAAAGAAAAGTTATTGGCTATTGGATATAAAACGTTCTATGACTCCTTCGGTCCCCCAATAAACACCGAGGAAAACATACAAAAATACCTAAAGAAAAAGTTTACTTTAGAACAAATCACCTCGGAGCTACAAAATATAAATTCAGAATTTTATTTTGCTTCAATGGCAAACCAAATTGTTGGGTATATTAAATTAAACCTTAGCGAAGCTCAAACAGAGGTCGTTCATAATAATGCATTAGAAATAGAACGCATTTATGTCTTAAAAGAATACCAAGGAAACCAGATTGGGCAGGTTTTATTTAAGAAGGCATTAGAGGTAGCACAAAAGAATACAGCAAATTTTATGTGGTTAGGAGTTTGGGATCAAAACTCAAGAGCTATTAAGTTTTACGAAAGAATTGGTTTCAAGATATTCGACAAACACCAGTTTTTACTGGGAACAGATCTACAAACTGATCTAATGATGAAACTTGAATTGTAAGGGCAGTTAAAAACTTTATGATTTTAATAACAGTTACGTATTCCAATTATATTTAATTTTGAAACGAACATTTCAATTAAAATGCCAAAAGTAGAAACATTCAATAGAAAAGAAGTTTTGCAAAATGCAACTTTAGTATTCCATCAAAAGGGATACAACGGTACTTCTATGCAAGATTTGGTAGATGCCACTTCTCTTAATAGATCTAGCATCTATAATTCTTTTGGTAGTAAATTAGGAATGTTTATGGAAGTTCTTTCTCACTATCATACTTACACCAAAAATAATATTGGAAAAGAAATCGTAAAGACGCATAATGCAGCTGATACCATAAAGTCACTTTTTGATTGGTATATAAAAGATATTCTAAACGACAATGACCGAAAAGGTTGTTTGATCGTAAACTGTAAATCTGAAATGTCTAATCAAGAACCTCTAATCAAATCTTTTATGGAACAGAATCAAGAGCAAATGCTTGCGATGTTGGAAGATATAGTGTATAGTGGACAAATGGAAAAGGTGTTTAATGAAGACCAAACCGCTGGTCAATATGCGCTGTATCTATTTTCTTCGATACAAGGGCTGAGAATGACAGGAATCCTTAATTCAAACGAAGATGAACTAAAGAATATAGTTGACACTATATTGAAAGTATTATACTAATTTTTTTTAACCTAATTTGAAACGATCATTTCAAATAAAACAAATATAAAATGAGAAAACTAGAAAACAAAGTAGCCGTAATTACCGGTGCTAACAGTGGAATAGGCTTAGCAACAGCAAAACTTTACCTTGAGCAAGGAGCAAAAGTTGTTCTTTCCGGAAGAAGGCAAGAAGCTCTTGACGAAGTAGCAAAAGAATTAAATGGAGAATTTATCACCGTTACCGCCGATGTATCTAAAGCAGAGGACAATCAAAGACTAATCGATGAAGCCACAAAAAAATATGGTCAAATCGATATTCTTTTCTTAAATGCCGGGATTGCACCAATTTCTCCTACTGTAGACGTTACCGAGGAGCACTATGATACTTTATTTAACACCAACGTGAAAGGCCCTATTTTAGCAACCAAGGCAGCCTTACCACATATTAATGATGGTGGAACAATTTTATTTACCAATTCTATTGTGCATCAAAAAGGATTTGAGGGACTAAGTGTCTATTCTGCCACCAAAGGTGCTCTAAGAGCGTATCAAAGAGTACTTACTTCTGAGGTTAAGTCAAGAGGAATTCGTGTGAATTCTATAGCCCCAGGACCAATCGCTACACCACTTTATAGTAAAATGGGACTACCGCAAGAAACGGTTGAAGAAATGGGTGCAGGTTTTGCCCAACAAGTACCTCTAGGTCGTTTTGGAACCTCAGAAGAAATAGCAAAATCTGCTTTATTTTTGGCTTCAGAAGATGCATCTTATATCAACGGTGTTGAACTAGAAATAGATGGAGGTTTAAGCCAAGTATAACGTTATAACTAACTATAACAAATAAAAAGGTGGAATATCATATTCCACCTTTTTATTTTTACAATTCCTTTATCTGTCGTATCATCTGGTTGGTAAAACCCCATTCATTATCATACCAAATCATAATCTTTACCAAGTCTCCATCTACCACTCTGGTCATAGAAGCATCTACTGTAGCCGCATATGGGTTTTGTTGGATATCTGAAGATACGATGGGCTCATAAGTAACATCCAACACCTCTGCATATCTTTTGGTTTTAGCCTCTTCCTCCAGGATTTTATTGATCTCTTCGGGAGTAGTTGTTCTTTCTGCAATAAAAGTCACATCACTTATTGACCCCACAGGAACTGGCGTTCGTACAGCTACACCATCAAATTTGCCTTCATATTGTGGCAGAGCTTTGGTGGTTGCAATAGCTGCACCCGTGGTCGTTGGAGTTAAATTGACAGCTCCTGCTCTACCCATTCGTAAATTCTTTTTGGAAGGAGCATCTACCAAAGTTTGAGAAGCAGTATAGGCATGTATTGTATTTAGAATTGCTTTTTTAACCCCAATAGTCCTACCCAATATTTCTACTACCGGACTTATATTGTTGGTGGTACAACTCGCACAAGAAAATATTGAAGTTTTCCCATCTTCTGTATTTACACCATGCACTACGGTTGGAGTATCTTTACTTTTCGTTGGACCAGAAATAACAACATTTGTTGCACCAGCAGTTATATGCTTTTCAGCGTCTTCACGATTTGTAAAAAAGCCAGTACTTTCGATTACAACATCAATACTATTCTCTTTCCAAGGGAGCTGTTCAGGATCTCTTTGGTTAAGATAAAGTACTTTTTTACCATCTATAACGAGATGACTTCCTTCTATATTTATCTTTTTTTCATAAACTCCGTAAACGCTATCGTACTTCAAAAGGTACTGAGCATTTTCTATAGACATGAGGTCATTCACGGCTATTACCTCTAAATCTGGCTCTTCCATAATTACTTTAAGAGCTGCTCTTCCGATTCTCCCGAATCCGTTTATAGCTATTCTTTTCATAATGTTTTAAGTTTTTTGTTGGTAAAAAATATGGAAATATGCCTATCATATTTCCATTAATTATGTCGTAAAAAGACCTCTTAAATTACCATATCTCATTAAAAAACTAGGTCTCAATCCTCAATTAAAGACACTCCATTCAAATCGGTAGTTAGCACATCACTCATATAATCAAAAAATGGTCTTAATAATTCAAAATGATATATTATTTTATCCAAGAAATCATCGGCAAATACTTCTTCATCAGTAAAACTATGACTTACAAAAAAAGATTTGTTTTTAATAAGATCTATCGCTGGATGCTCTTTACTAAATCCTTTTGGAGCTGTTTTTACTTGATATTCTGTATTAAACCCACCAAAAGCTTTTTTAAACTTCGAGTCTGCCAATATCTCCCTAATCTCTTGATCATCCATTTCAAATTCTTTTCGTATCCGCAATAAATCTGCGGGCTGGGGACCAAAAAAACCTCCCGCAACCATAGAATTACCAGGTTCTAATCTTAAGTAATACCCTCCTCTACGATGAGCCCCTGCTCTACTAAAACTAACACTTCGATGAACGTTGTAAGGCGTTTTATCTTTACTGAATCTAATATCCCTATTTATTCTGAACACTTTGGTCTTCTCTATTTCATCTTTTTCATTAAGGCGTTCAACAACTAAACTATAAAAAGACTTTAGTACTTTCTCATTAGATTGATACTGCTTTTTGTGTTCCTGCATCCAATCCTTATGATTATTCTTTTTTAATTTTTTTAGAAATTCAAATGCCGATTTCGGTATAGTACTCATACAATTTACTTTATTCCTAAAATTACTAAAATCTGGTTCTTAATCTTAAGTTTAACTTAAAATTATATATTCTTCTTATTTTTAGCGATGAGTTGTTATATTTATTCTAAAAAAGAAAGGATTTGCAACTTATTAAGACTAATATTCCTTTTATTCTATATATTTACTAGAGTTTTGAAATAACAGGGTGATGAGTAAACAACTAGACCAGATTATAGCAAAGATTCAGGAGCAAAAGAAAAATCCAAATCTTAAACTAAAACTAAAAGAACGAACAGAATATTTTACCAATTTACTATTCTACACATTGTTCGATACCGACACTGAGGTAGCAAAGAACATAGGTCTTTTAGAACAAACTTTTGAAGAACTTGTAGATCTTGCCTGTTGGGAAACCGAAAAACCTTGTAGCAAACTCTGGCAATCCTATCTCGAAAAATTGCCAGGGATTCTGGAAAAACTAAATCGTGATGCGCAAGCATTTATGAAAAGTGATCCAGCCGCAAACTCTATTGAAGAGATTTATATGGCTTACCCTGGTTTTTATGCAATAGCTATATACCGATTGAGTCATGAATTGTTAAAATTTGGTTTACCTATGGTACCAAGATTAATGACAGAGTATGCGCATAGACTTACTGGTACCGATATAAACCCAGGAGCAGAAATTGGAGATTCTTTTTTTATAGATCACGCTACAGGGATCGTTATTGGAGAAACAGTAATTATCAAAGATAATGTCAAGATATATCAAGGAGTTACCTTAGGAGGTCTATATGTAGATAGAAAACTTCGCAATGTAAAACGTCATCCTACCGTTGAGGATAATGTAACTATATATGCCAATGCAACTATTTTGGGAGGAGGAACAGTAATAGGAGCAAATAGTACTATAGGTGGAAATGCTTGGATAACTTCTTCTGTTCCTGAAAACTCCATTATTTCGAACACTTCAGAAATAAAGATTAAAAAAGTTGTTTAATGTCGCATAGTATTTTAGACCTTATCGGAAATACGCCTTTGGTTAAGGCTACTTCTATTATTAAAAACCCAAATATTACACTCTATCTTAAATTAGAAGGACATAACCCAGGAGGTAGTGTTAAAGATAGAGCTGCTTATAATATGATTAAATCTGCCTTGGATCGAGGCGATATTACTTCAAATACAAAACTTATCGAAGCTACCAGTGGCAATACGGGTATAGCGTTGGCAATGATAGCGGGTATTTTTGACTTGGATATCGAATTGGTAATGCCCGAAAATTCTACTAAAGAAAGAGTACAAACCATGCGGGCTTATGGTGCAAAAGTTACCCTTACCTCAGAAAATATTGGAATCGAAGGAGCTAGAGACTATGCAGAAGCAAAAGTTACAAATGATGGGTATGTAATGCTTAATCAGTTTGCCAATGATGATAACTGGAAAGCTCATTATAAAACCACTGGTCCAGAAATTTGGAGAGATACACAAGGAAAGATCACCCACTTTGTTTCCTCTATGGGAACTACGGGAACGATTATGGGGACATCAACATTCTTAAAGGAACAATCTTCAGAAGTTCAAATTGTAGGGGTACAACCCACCGATGAGTCCAGAATTCCAGGCATTCGTAAATGGCCAAAGGAATACTTACCAAAAATATTTAATCCATCAAAAGTTGATCAAGTAATAGAGGTAAGTCAGGAAGAAGCAACAGCTATGGCTAAACGATTAGCCAAAGAAGAAGGTATTTTTTCTGGTATGAGTAGTGGTGGTTCTGTTACCGCAGCTCTTAAATTGGCAGAAACCCTCGAAAGCGGTGTTCTTGTAGCTATTATCTGTGATCGAGGAGATCGATATTTGAGCTCTAATTTATTTGAGTAACATCTTTTATTGGTGACTTTTTTTTATCCTAATAAAGGTAATTTTAACCATATATTTCTATGTAATTTATCTTCATATTTTGTTCTTTTGCATATATGCCAGAACAACAACAAATCCTAAAAACCTTAAAAGAATACTTCGGGTACGATAGGTTTAGGCCTTTGCAAGAAGAAATTATAAATTCTATTTTCGAGGGTAATGACAATTTAGTCATCATGCCTACTGGAGGAGGAAAATCTATTTGTTATCAATTACCAGCTTTACTATTGCCAGGTATAACACTTGTAATCTCCCCATTAATTGCCTTAATGAAAGATCAGGTAGATGGTTTGAAAGCAAATGGCATCAAGGCTGCATATGTAAATAGTAGCCAAAATGAAAGTGAACAAAGTATTATTTACCAAGAACTTCTTGACCATAACATCAAATTGTTATATGTAGCCCCAGAGAGTTTATCTTTTCTAGAAAACGTCTTATCCCAGATTCAAATTAGTCTAATTGCTATAGACGAAGCACATTGCATCTCTGCATGGGGTCATGATTTTAGACCAGCATACACCCAATTAGGGTACCTAAAGAACAAGTTTCCAAATACCCCGATCATTGCCCTTACTGCTACAGCTGACAAAGCTACCAGAAAAGACATTTGTGATCAGCTTAATATCTCGAAGGCGATACAACATTTAGCTTCTTTTGATAGGAAAAATTTAAGTTTGGAAGTTCGCCCGGGAAACAAAAGAATAGAACAAATCCTAAATTTTCTTGCCGATAAGCCTAATCAATCAGGAATTATTTACTGCTTAAGTCGAAAGACAACAGTAGCTATTGCCGAAAAATTAGCTGAAAGAGGATATAAAGCAGAAGCGTATCACGCCGGCATAGATCATCAACAAAGAGCATTAACACAAGAAGGTTTTATTAATGACACCATCCAGATAGTATGTGCTACAATTGCCTTTGGAATGGGAATTGACAAATCAAATGTAAGATGGGTGATTCACTACAACCTCCCTAAGAACATAGAAGGGTATTATCAGGAAATAGGAAGAGCCGGAAGAGATGGGTTACCCTCTTCTACCCTACTTTTTCATAGTTATGCTGATGTTGTACAATTACAAAAATTTGCAGATACTTCAGGTAATAAAGAGGTACAATTGGCAAAGCTAGATCGCATGAAACAATATGCCGAATCCTTGAGTTGCAGACGAAAAATTTTATTGAGCTATTTTGGCGAACTCATCGAAAAAGATTGTGGAAACTGCGATGTTTGCAAAAATCCTCCTACATTTATAGAAGGTACCATTATTGCTCAAAAAGCACTATCTACCGTAACCAGAGTTAAAGAACAAGAACCTATCGGTATTATAATTGATGTCTTACGTGGAGCCCAAAACACTGGTGTATATGACAAAAATTATCAAAACTTAAAAACCTATGGAATTGGGAATGATATCCCATGGAGAGATTGGCAACAATACATCATACAACTAATAAATCTGGGGTATCTTGAAATAGCATTTCATGAAAACAACAAGTTAAAGTTAACCTCACTATCCAAAAAAGTATTGTTTGAAGGAGAAAAAGTGAGTTTAGCACATCTAAAAGAGTTGGAAAAAGTAAAACAACCAGAACTTCAGGACAAAATAGATGTAACTCAAGATTTATTTGAAAAACTTAGACAATTACGATTGCATCTGGCAAAAGAAGCGGGTATTCCTGCCTATCAAATTTTTAATGATGCTACTCTAAAGGAAATGGAAAAACATAAGCCTACAACCGACGAGGAATTTATGCAAATAAATGGTGTAGGTAGACAAAAAATGCAGAATTATGGGTATCAATTCATAAAGGAGATTATCGCATTCTCTGAAGTGAAAACAAAAAAGAAAAAGAAGACGAGTTCTAAAAAAGGAAACACTCATAAAGAAACACTGAAATTATACCATGAAGGATTATCAATTGAAGAAATTGCTATACAAAGGAAATTAGCATCATCTACTATATTTTCTCACATTATGAAACTATATGAAGAAGGAGAAACTATAGATCTTAAACAATTAATTTCTAAAGAAGATATTTCTACAATAAAAAAAGCTAAGGAAGAACTTGATACACCTGAGGGTTTAAAAGCATATTTTGAGTATTTTGAAGGAGCTATTGATTACAATACAATTAAAGTAGGTCTAGCCATTTTAGACAAAGAAAACTAAATAATCATTTGAACACTCACCATACACATATAATTTTTGGAGCCGGGCTTATAGGTGGTTTCTTAGGGGGAATCCTTACTTCGCTAGACATAACAACAAAATTGGTATGCCGCCCTTCAACCAAAAAAAAGTTAAATAATGGATTAAAGTTAACAGACTATTTAGGCAATGCAACTACAGTGGATACAATAGATTTTATTGAACCCCAAGATGCAGTAGATAAAAATCAGAAAGCCATACAATGTGATTTCTTATGGATCACAGTAAAATGCACGGGAATAGAACAAGCTAGCAAAGATATTACACCGTTTGTGGGACCTGATACTATTTTACTATGCTGCCAGAATGGTTTAGGATCAGATACCATTATTCGAGAGAAATTTCCTGAAAACCCAGTGTTACGAGTTATGGTTCCTTTTAATGTTGCAGAACCCAATCCTGGTCATTTACATCGAGGATCTGAAGGGAAATTAACCATAGAAATCGATGATAAACACAACCTAGCAATCGAAACTCTTGCCGCAAACATGAATACACCATTGATGCCGGTTGATACTACAATGGAAATGCGAGCCTTGTTGTGGGCAAAGCTACAGCTTAATCTAGGGAATAGTGTAAATGCATTAGCTAATATTCCTGTAAAAAAAATGCTTGAACAAAGGTATTATCGTTTGGTAATTGCTGCGTTAATGAAAGAACTTCTACTAGTTACGAATTCCCTTCATATCACCTTACCAAAACTTACTGCGTTACCCGCAAAATATATCCCTTTTGTACTTAGTTTACCTAATTTTCTTTTTAATCTGGTCGCAAATAAAATGTTAGCCATAGATCCAACGGTAAGAACTTCTATGTGGTGGGATCTTTCACAAGGAAAAAAAACTGAAATTGATTATCTAAATGGATCTATTGTAAATTCAGGAAAAACTATTGGCACAGCATCTCCCGTTAACACAACTATTATTAACCTAATCAAACAGATAGAAAAAGATAACGAACTTAATATTCCGAGAAAAGGAATATCTTCTCAAGAGCTGTATAAAAAGGTTAAAGCTTCAAAAGCTTAGTATATTACTTTTTCTTTGCAAAATACTTCTTATCATCATCTGATACTAAAGTATCCTGAATTGCTTTTTCTAATAGGTCAGTATGTAATTTTTCATCAAAATGAAATAACAAAGTATTCAATTCTGTTATGGTTATCCCATTTACATGTTCTTTTTCAAGAATCATAGTATCATTTGTGCTCACTAATCCTGGTTCTAAAACTCTTACATACACTCCAGAAAGTTTCGAATCTATAAATTGTTTTATGATAGTAGGATTTTCAAAACGTACACCAAGCTTATAGCAAGGTTGTCTTGGTCTTGAAATCTGTACCAGAGCTGTACCTAGTTTATAGATAGATCCAATTTTTACTTGATTTTCACTAAACCCTTCTATGGTTAGATTTTCTCCAAACATCCCAAAATCCCAATCTAATTGAGGATATTTCTCTTTCCAATACGAATAATTCTCTACACCGTATAAGTAGCATGCTTTATCCACACCGCCATGAACCCTTCGATCAACAACATGATCATTTTCTACATCTTCCTTACCTAAAAATATCGGTTTTTCTACTGGATACTTATAGATTCCTGTCTTTACTTCTTTTCCTCTCCAAGAAATAGTAACTGGTTCTCCAATATTTGTAGATACAACTCTCATATGCTTTTATTTAAATTCTACTGTATTTAATATTAATCCAGATCCGGGGACAATATGTTCTAAAACAATTTCTTCTGCCTGAGGGTTCAAAGTATTTTTAATAAATTCTATATCGATTTTACCTTTTCCTAAATCTAACAAAGCCCCCATCATAAGTCTTATTTGATTTCTTTTAAAACCTTCTCCTTTTACACGTAAAAGATAGCTTTCTTTAGGGAAAAAATTAGCAGTATATATGTTATTTTTTTCTATCTCACAATAGGTAATTTCTCCTTCAAGAACCGTATGCACAGTGGGCCTATGACAATACGACCTGAAGTTATGCCTTCCTACAAATAAAGGGGCCGCTTTTTTCATAAGTTCTATGTCCAAATTTTCATATATATTATACATAAAAGGAGCACAAAACGGATGAAACTTCTCACCAAACGAAAACATATATATGTATTCCTTAATTTTTGGAGACTGAATAATATTAAATTTCTCATCAGTTTCTATAATACTTAGCGCTTTAATATCCTGAGGAAGATTTCTATTAAAAAAAGGAAAAAACTCCTCTAGATCAAGAGGGTTATGATCAACAAACAATTCTACATAAGTTTGATTTGCAGAAACCTTGGCATCCGTTCTTCCGGTAGCCAAAACTTTAAAATCATTATGATCCAACACATAGTTTACAGTTCGTTCTACCATGCGCTGTAATGTATTTACTTTAGGTTGTTTTTGCCAACCATGATATCTGAACCCTAAATACTGCAATTCTATAAGGTAGTAGAAACGTTTACGAAACATTTATTTTTGTTTTATTGTGTTCGAATATAGATAATTTATGCATTTCAACGATTATTTACGCTTTTTTAATCTAACGTATTCTTAAAAAAAACATCTTAATTTGCTATATTTGAGAGAATCTAATTAATAATATAAAAAAACAACTTAGTTATGGTTAAATCAAAATATCAATCTGTTCTAGACTTAGGTCAGGAGTTAAATATTAAAGATGGAGATGTTGCTGAGGAAAATGGGGTTTTAAAGATAAAAGGAACTGCGAAAACTCAATATGAAAAAAATGTTCTTTGGGATAAAATAAAAGAGGTTGGTGGTGAATCACCTTCAGATATCATGGCAGACATTAAAGTTGAAGATACATCTGTTTTCCATAGACATGTTGTAAAAAGTGGAGAATCTTTAAGTAAAATCGCTAAACATTACTATGGAGATCCTATGAAATATAAAGCAATTTTTGAAGCAAATACCAACATTCTTAAAAATCCAGATATCATCCATCCGGATCAGGAATTAGTGATCCCAAATCTATAAAATACAAAACCAAAATATTACGAAAGGAGCTTAAAACAAGCTCCTTTTTTACGTTTATTCTTCAATTTCTTCCCTTTTTTAACCCTTTTTTACGCATTTTATCTAAAAAAAGGCAAATATCCATGTAAATGTTATGTATTTTTTACGGTTTTACCGTAATTTAGTCGAATTGATAGCTCAAATCGACTGTATGAAAAAACTATTACTATTCTTTTTTCTAATGCTTTGGTTGCAAAATTATGCGCAGTCATTATCAAAAACCAGTATCATATACGAGCATAAAGATCAGGTAGTTATGAACAATGGTAGACAATATCAGATTTTAGTAACAAAACCTTTTTACGAAGTAAATGATACATCAATACAAAAATACTTAGACAAAGGTGAACATGTTTTAATGTTAAACCGAGTATTGGTTCTCAAAAATGATGATGAGTATAAAGAAGTAATTGAATGGGTTAAAGAAGGTCTTAAATTTTATGTTTCTCGTGATATCATAAATTTTAAAAGTATCGATAATTATATTTCAAACACTAATTATTAATACTTTAAGCGTTCTTTATCGCATTTTTGGCTAGTCCCAAAATTTGTTCAAATTGTTGCTCCAAAGTAAGGTTAGAATTATCTATTTGAATAGCGTCACTCGCTTTTCTTAAGGGAGAATCTTTGCGTGTACTATCGATATGATCCCGGTTTACTACGTTTTTCAATACATCTTCATAAGTTACTTTTTCTCCTCTTTCAGTAAGTTCCAAAAAACGTCTTTCTGCCCTATCCTTAGCCGTAGCAGTCATGAATAGTTTCAATTCAGCATTAGGAAAAACTACAGTACCTATATCTCTCCCATCCATAACAATTCCCTTTGCTTTACCCATTTCATTTTGTTGCTCAACAAGTTTTTTACGTACCTTAGAAACAGCAGCAACTTTACTTACAAATCTTGATACTGACAAAGTTCTAATTTCCTTTTCAACATTTTCATCATTCAATAATGTATCTGCCAATCCTTTTTCAGGATTAAATTCAAACCTAATACGTATCGAAGGAAGCTCATTCTCTAGTGCTTCTGGATCAAAATGGTTATCATCTATATATCCTTTTCTCATAGCAAAAAGTGTTACAGCTCTATACATTGCTCCTGTATCTACATATATATATTGCAAGCTTTTTGCCAATTGTTTAGCCACAGTACTTTTTCCGGTAGAAGAGTACCCATCGATAGCTATAATTATTTTCTTGTTTTCCAACTCTTTATTTTTATTGAAATGATTTCGTTGTATGCCAAAAATAAAAGAAACTAAACAGAATTATCTTCATTGTAAAGAAAATTATTTTTCTAAACGATATATTTACAAAATAGATGAATACACAATTTACTACACATTGTTCCTTTTTACCGTCTTACATCCAACAAAACACAATAATTACAAGTAATCAAAGTTATTAGAACAAAGATCCTATATATGAATGTAAATTACTTAAGACCTTAAATCGACATCGTTAACTAACTTAATTTACATGGGCTTCTTTAATTTTTTGAATGAAAAGATTGCCGTAGATCTTGGCACATCTAATACCCTCATTACACACAAAGGAAAAATAGCAATCGACAATCCTTCTATTATCACTGTAAACAGAATTACAGGAAAGATTATTGCAGTTGGCAAAGAAGCAGGCACAATGAGAGGTAAAATCAATAAAAACATTAAGACACTTCATCCATTTAAAAATGGAGTAATCTCCAATTTTGATGCCGCAGAAAAGATGCTAAAAACTTTTATAAAGCGATTATCAACTTTGAATACCTCTATTTTTTCTACTTCATATCATATGATTATCTCCATTCCCTGTGGAAGTACTGAAGTGGAAATGCGCGCAGTGAAAGAATCAGCAAAGAGATTAAATGCCAAAAACATTTTCCTTATCCATGAACCAATTGCTGCTGCCATTGGAGGCGGAATTGATGTTTTGGAACCTAAAGGGAACATGATTGTTGATATTGGTGGAGGAACTACAGAAATTGCGGTTATTTCTATGGGACGCATCATCAGTGGACAATCGGTTAAAATTGCCGGAAACACTTTTAACGAAGATATCATGAATTATGTACGAGAATCACATAATCTACATATAGGTGAATTTATGGCCGAAAGGGTAAAAATTGAAATTGGTTCTGCAATTCCACAACTAAAAAACCCTCCTCAAAATATGGCTGTAGAAGGCAGAGATCTTCTAACCGGAAAACCCAAACAAATATACCTGTCATTCAAAGAGATAGAACGAAGTTTGGATAAATCTATTTCCCAAATCGAAAATGCTATTATGGATACTTTATCTGAAATTCCTCCAGAAATCTCTGCAGACATTTATAATTCAGGGATCTATTTAACCGGTGGAGGCTCTATGCTGCGTGGTCTTGATGACCGTTTATCACATGCAACAGAATTACCTGTACACCTAGGTGATCAACCGCTTAAAACGGTAGTTAAAGGAAGTGAAATAGTGCTACAGAATTTAGATAGATACACCAACGTTTTAGTCGAAAAAAGAAGATAACCACAAAAAAAAGCAGAACCTAGTAGTTCTGCTTTGTATATATCTATTATCTATTTTAAAGCTTTTTCGCGTTCTTTACTTTTGTTTTAGTAATTGCGATATCAAGTACTTCATCCATATTTTTTACATAATGGAATGTAAGGCCTTTAAGATATTCTTCTTTTATTTCTTTAATATCACGTTCATTGTCTTCACAAAGTAAAATTTCTTTTATATGCGCTCTCTTAGCTGCTAAAATTTTCTCTTTAATTCCTCCAACAGGAAGTACTTTACCTCTTAAGGTAATTTCTCCTGTCATTGCAAGGCTTTTCTTGACTTTACGTTGCGTAAACAGTGATACTAAAGAGGTTAACATAGTAACTCCAGCACTTGGCCCATCTTTTGGAGTGGCGCCTTCAGGAACATGTATATGAACATTATATTTACCAAAAATATCTGGATCAATATTCAGCATATCAGCATTGGCTTTGATATATTCCATAGCAATGGTAGCAGACTCCTTCATTACTTTACCCAAATTCCCGGTAATGGTAAGACCACCTTTTCCTTTGGATAAGATAGATTCAATAAACAGAATATCTCCACCTGCACTGGTCCAGGCAAGGCCCGTAACTACTCCAGCGACATCATTGCTTTCATACTTATCGCGTTCGAGCTTTGGAGCTCCCAAAACTTCTACAATAGTTTCATTATTTATCTTGACATTATACTCTTCTTCCATGGCGATATTTTTGGCCGCATAGCGCACCATTTTTGCCAGTTGTTTCTCCAGTCCTCTAACACCAGATTCTCGAGTATATCCTTCTATTATCTTTTCGAGCTGAACTTTTCCTAATTTCAAATGTGTTTGGTTAAGACCATGCTCTTTTAGTTGCTTAGGTAAAAGATGCTGTTTTGCTATTTCTACCTTTTCTTCGATAGTATATCCTGTAACATTAATGATCTCCATACGATCTCTAAGTGCAGGTTGTATTGTAGCAAGGCTATTTGAAGTCGCTATAAACATCACCTTAGAAAGGTCAAATCCCATCTCTAAGAAATTATCATGAAACTCAGAGTTTTGTTCTGGATCTAAAACCTCTAATAAGGCTGAAGAAGGATCCCCTTGATTTCCTACAGATAGTTTATCGATCTCATCTAATACAAATACAGGATTACTGGTTCCTGCTTTTTTCAAGCTTTGTATAATTCTTCCTGGCATAGCTCCTATATACGTCTTTCTATGTCCTCTTATTTCAGCTTCATCACGCAGACCTCCCAACGAAATTCTTACATATTCTCTTCCCAGAGCTTCAGCAACAGATTTACCCAAAGAAGTTTTCCCCACTCCTGGAGGTCCATATAGACACAAAATTGGAGACTTCATATCATTTCTAAGCTTCAATACTGCGAGATATTCTATGATACGTCGTTTTACTTCATCAAGTCCATAATGGTCTCTATCCAGTACTTTTTTTGCTCTTTTTAAATCAAACTTATCTTCGCTAAACTCATTCCAAGGCAAATCTAAAAACAAATCCAAATAGTTTCGTTGAATCGAATATTCTGCAACCTGAGGATTCATACGTTGCATTTTGGCAAGTTCTTTTTCGAAATGTTTTTTTACTTTCTGATCCCATTTCTTTTCCTTGCTTCGTATACGCATATCTTCCAACTCATCTTCATGTGAAACTCCACCTAACTCTTCCTGAATAGTTTTCATTTGTTGGTGCAGGAAATACTCACGTTGTTGTTGGCTCATATCATGCTGTACCTTACTCTGTATAACATTTTTGAGTTCCAATTTCTGAAACTCAACATTCATGAAACGCAGGGTAGCAAGCGCTCTTTCTTTAAGATCATTAATCTCAAGTAATTTCTGCTTCTCTTCAACCGGAAGATTTAGATTTGATGAAACAAAGTTGATTAGGAAAGAACTACTTTCTATATTTTTTATGGCAAAAGAAGCCTCTGAAGGAATATTTGGACTTTCCTTAATAATTTCTAATGCCAAATCTTTTATAGATTCGATAATAGCGCTAAATTCTTTATTCTCGAGTGCTGGCCTTGCCTCAGGAACTTCCTGTACCTTTGCCTTTATATATGGAACATCTTCTACAACTTCCTTAATCTTAAATCTCTTTTTGCCTTGTAGAATTACTGTAGTGTTCCCATCAGGCATTTTCAATACTCTCAAGATTCTGGCAACAACCCCTACTCTATTTATATCTTTTAAAGAAGGGTTTTCTACACCTTCTTCTTTTTGAGAAACTACACCTATGGTTTTATTTCCATTATTTGCTTCATTAAGTAATTTAATAGACTTGTCTCTACCCGCTGTAATAGGTATAACAACCCCCGGAAACAAAACTGTATTTCTTAGCGGCAAAATTGGAAGAATATCAGGCAGCACCTCATTATTTATTTCCTCTTCATCTTCTGGAGTTAATAGCGGTATTAACTCGGCATCTTCATCTATGCCTTGAAATGACAAACTGTCAAGTGTTGTAAATTTGGTTTTAGCCATAATTATATATAAAGTCATTTTGTCATTATGACAAAAGAACATTTTTTTAAAATTAATATAAAGTACTGTAAAAAACACATAAACCCCTATAAAACAAGGATATTACATGATTACTACTATTTATATTTCAATTGTTATGCCAGAACTTTTAAAAAAAATATTCTAAAACTGTAACAAAGGGTATCGATTCTTATCTTTAGGTAAAAGTAATTTAATATTGTCACTAACCCAACTAAATACAGAACAGTTAATCGCAAGATGTCGTAAACAGGATCAAAATGCGCAACTTGAGATTTACAATCGCTATTACAAAGCTATGTATAATGCTTCATTAAGAATCATTAAAGATACGGCCGAGGCTGAAGATATTATGCAAGAAGCTTTTTTAACAGCATTCACAAAACTCTCGATGCTGGAGGATGACAGAATGTTTGGTCCGTGGTTAAAGAAAATAGTGATTAATTCTAGTATTTCGGCATCAAGAAAGAATGATAGTCATCGTGAAGTTACTTTGGAAACAGTTGAATATGCTCTTACAGACCAAGAAGGAATTGTAGAAGATGATTTAACAACAATTAAAGCAAACACGGTATTAAGTACACTAAAACAACTAAAAGACAGCTATAGCACTGCATTATCATTACATCTTATAGAAGGCTATGATTATGAAGAGATCTGTCAAATTATGAATATATCATATTCAAATTGTCGTACACTTGTTTCGCGCGCAAAAGAAAGTTTACGAAAAAAATTACAACCGGTATGAATGAGGATAATATAGAAAAGTTATTTGAACGAATGAAAGGCAAGATGGACATACAAGAGCCTTCTCTGGATCATAAAGCTAAGTTTTTAGAAAAGCTTCAGAGACAAAATGGTGTTGTTCAAATTTCATCAAGAAAAAGAAGGTGGCCCAAAATTATGGCTATTGCGGCATCGGTTGCTATCCTTTTAGGAATTGCAACAACAGCCAAAATCTTGAATACAGAATCTGAAACAGCAGAATTGGCAAGTATTTCTCCACAAATGGAAGAAACACAAGGCTTTTTCACCTCGGCCATACAATCACAACTGGAAGAAATTAATAAAGTTTCTTCTCATGAAACCGACGTGTTAGTAAACGATGCTTTAGAACTTTTAAAAAAGCTAGAATCGGATTACGAAAACCTGAAGAAAGACCTTGTTCGTAGTGGAAATGATAAACGAGTAATCAGCGCTATGATCAAAAACTTTCAAAAACGTGCAAATTTACTTGAAGAAGTTTTGCAAAAAATTAATGAAATCAACGAATTAAAATTATCTCAAAATGAAAGCTCTATACTCTAAAATCCTTTTATTCATTTTTATTCCCTTACTGGCTGTTGCCAATAATGGAGAACTTAAAGGAAAGTACACCAAAGAAAAAAATCTAAAGAAAGAATTTTCAGTAAATGCTAATGCCCTTTTAAAAATTAGCAATGACTACGGAAACCTTGATATTACCGCGTGGAACGAAAACCGGGTAGTAATGGAAATCACCATCAAAGTAAGCGGTAATAACGAAGAAAAGGTTATTAAAAAACTAGAATCGATCGATGTTGAATTCGATGCCTCATCCCAAATGGTAAGTGCAAAAACGGTATTTAACAAAGGAGATAAATCCTGGTGGGATAAATGGACCAGCGGATGGGGAAATAACCTGAACATGAAAATTAATTACAAAGTAAAAGTACCCGTAACCAATAATGTAGACTTCAATAATGATTATGGAAGTATTACTTTGGATAAAATAGAAGGAGACGCTAAAATTAATTGCGATTATGGGCAAATTATTATTGGAGAGCTTATGGGTAGTAGCAATTACATTAATATAGATTATACCAACAATAGCTCTATAAGATACATGAAAACCGGTAAAATAAATGCAGATTATTCTGATTTTGAAGTTGGAGATAGCGATCGTATTGAACTAAATGCAGATTATACGCAATCCAAATTTAAATCGGTAAAAAGTTTAAGCTACAACTGTGATTACGGAGGTATTAGAATAGAAAGAGGTGGAAAAGTCTCTGGAAACTCCGATTATGTAGATACAAAAATAGGTTCGATAGATAGAGAACTAAATATAGAATCTGATTATGGATCTATTGTAGTTGAATCTTTACAACCATCGGTTAAAAGCGTAAGTATAGATACCGATTATACAGGTATTTCTCTAGGGTACGCAAGTGGATGTAATTTTGATTTTACATTCAAATCTTCCTACGGTGGAATCAAAGTTGATGATGGAGTTACTATACAGAAAAAGTACGTAAAAGATTCTAAAAAAGAATACCAGGGGCATGTAGGGCAACCTAATAGCGGAAACACAATAAATATCTATTCTAGCTATGGTAGCGTTAAACTAAGAAAAAATTAAAACACTAATCTTTATAAATTCAATCAAATGAGAACAGCAACAATAATTTTAAGCATTGCATTGTGCAGTATTACTTCACTACAAGCACAATGGTGGGGAAATGGAAAAAAAGTGAATGGGAATGGTAACATGACCACAAAAGAGAGAAACGTGTCAGATTATGATGAGATTAAGGTAAAAGGAAGCTTAGACGTTTCTTTAATATCTGGAACCGAAGGCAAGTTATCGCTTGAAGGAGAAAGTAATCTACTTGATCATATTGTAACAGAAGTTGAAGGAGATGCCTTAAAGATATATGTAGAAAAAGGATATTACCTTAAACCGTCGAGAGGAAAGAAATTGATAGTTACCGTTCCTTTTAAAGACATCAGTAAAGTAACGTTAGCTGGTTCTGGAGATGTGTATAGCGACGATACCATTAAGGCTACCAATTTTAAAACAGGTGTATCGGGTTCTGGAGATGTTAAACTGATAGTAGATGCTCAAAGTACCGAAGGATATGTAACAGGAAGCGGAGATCTGGTTTTAAGCGGTTCTTCTAATAATTTTGAATGTAGTGTTACCGGATCTGGTGATCTTTCAGCATATAGATTAAGTGCCAAAGAAGTTGATGCATCGGTTACAGGATCTGGCGATCTTCAAGTAACAGCAACATCTTCTATAAAAGCAAGAGTTACAGGGTCAGGAGATATTTACTATAAAGGAAACCCTGAAATTGAAGATAAAAAAGTGTCTGGATCTGGAGATATTTCGAGACAATAAACTTTCATATTCACTAATTGCAAAAACTGTTTAAGAGTATATCGTACCTTAAACAGTTTTTTTTAATGTATAATAATCTTTATTTTTACATCAAATTATTTATCTAGTTATAAATGGTTTAGTAAAAAAATTCACCCCAAATAACCGTTGTATTGCTATTTTTATCAAAAAAAGAAGTTCCTTTTAAGGAAATTGTTCCTAAAGGCTATGTAGATATCCACTCTCATTTACTACCTGGTATTGATGATGGTGTACAAACGGTATATCAATCTGCTTACATTCTTGAACAATTCTCTAAATCTGGTATTAAAAAAGTAATCACTACTCCACATGTTTTGCAGGATGTTTGGCCAAACACTACAGATACTATTACCAGAATACATTCAGATTTACTGCCGGTACTTAAAACTCTTGATATTACCGAACTCGAATTCAAAGCAAGTGCTGAATATATGATGGACGACCTTTTTTATCAAAGGGTAAAAGAAAAAGATATTATCGCTTTACATGACAATTATATCCTTGTTGAAATGTCGACTTTTAGTGCCCCAATGAATCTTACAGAGATTTTATTTGAAATCAAATTAGCAGGATACATTCCTATTTTGGCGCATCCCGAGCGATATACTTTTTATAAAAATGATCTTAAAAAGTATGAAGAATTAAAAGAATCAGGTTTCTTATTTCAACTTAATCTTTTATCCTTATCTGGGTACTACGGTGAAGCTATTCGAGGTTTTTCATTAAAACTGATCAATCACAACCTTATAGACTTCACAGGTTCAGACGTTCATAATTACCAACAATTGAATGTTTTGGAAAAAGGGTTCTCTCCTAAGGTTGCTCAAAAAGCGCAGGCAATAATGAAAAACAATGCTGTTTTTTCTTAATTAGTTCTTTTTACCGTATCCGTATCCATAATTATACCCTGCCTGACTACCGGCTGCATTTAACAATACGGCAATATTTGGTAATCTCTTTTCTCTATAGAAGTTCTCCGGAACTTGTAATATCCTCTTATCTGAGTAGTTTTCTCTAACAATATAAATACTTAAGTCTGAGAATTTACTAATTAAAAGTGTATCAGCAACCAGACTAACTGGTGCAGTATCTACAATAACATAATCATAATTAGATTCTAAATACTCAAACATTGCTCTCACCTTGTCTTGCATCAATAGTTCTGCAGGGTTTGGCGGAATAGCACCAGAGGGTACATAATCAAAAGATGCTTCATCTTTTTGAGTATACACCACATCTTCAGGCTTCAATTCATCGTTCATAATGAAATTGGTCAATCCTCGTGTATCCTTTCCATTAGGAAGCTCTACCAGTTTATGAAACTTAGGGTCACGTAAATCTGTACCTAGATATACCACTTTCTTACCTGAAATAGATAGCGCCTTGGCAAGATTTGTAGAAATCATAGTTTTACCTTCTCCCGATATGGTAGAGGTTACAAAAATCACCTTACCAGTAGATTTATTAATACCCGCCATTAAGAAATCTAAGTTGGTTCTCAGAATCCTAAATGCCTCGGCTATACCAGATCTATCATTTTGAGAAATAACTAATTTGTTCTTTCCTTTTACTTTAGGAATAGAACCTATAATCGGCATTGAAAGTGCCTTTTCAAGATCTTCTCTTGAATTAATCTTAACGTTTAATAGATCAGATAGGTAAATAATCATAAACGGAATCGCCAATCCTAAAAACAAAGCTCCCGCATAAATCATTTTCTTGTTTGGAGATACAGGATAAGAACTTAAAGTCGTAGCCTTATCGATTACCCTTGCATTAGAAAGTGTAATATGACTAGTAATTTCTGCTTCTTCACGTTTTTGTAATAAGTATAAATACAGCTGCTCCTTAATGGTTTGCTCTCTTTCTATTACTCTTAAATCTTTTTGTCGAATTGGAGCGTTATACAACTTACCACTAAAATATTGATCTTGAGTTCTTAAACTTTTTAATCTAATATTGATAGAGCTTCTTAAACTATTTAAACTCCCAATCAATACCTGACGTAAACCGTCTATTTGCTGATCAATATTTACCACCACAGGGTTTTGAGCACTAGAGGTTTTTAACAATCTCTTTCGTTGAAGAATTAAAGCATTATATCTTGAAACAGTAGTAGTTATTGTTGCGTCACTAAAACCAAGATTAGCAGGTATGAGATCATATCTCCCCTCTTGACTAAGAACAAATCTACGCATCGACTCTATTAAACTTAATTCGGTATTAAGCTGTGCTATTTCCTGAACATTTCTTGAGTCGATATCTGCTACCCTTTGAGTTTGTGCCTCTACATCGTTGGTCAAACCAAACTTTGATTTATACCCCGCTGCTTCATCATCTACCTGAGATAGATCACCAGAAATCAAATCGAGTCTCTCATTAATAAAATTCGCAGTTCTTGCCGAAATTTGTTTTTTGTTTTCTATCGTCGCCTTGTTATATTCTTCGACGAGATTATTAATGATATCCTTCGCCTTTTCTTTAACCGGATCATTAAGCGCTAATCTCACAATGGACGAATTCTTAACTGGTACAATAGCGATTCTGTTCCTGTATGCTTCTGTTACAAATCTTACAGGACTTATTTGAATCTTTATGATCTTTCCTTTATTTGTTTCGATATTATCTACGCTAGGTGTGATCACTACATCTCCAATGGTACTACTCACTGTATTCCCGAAAGCATGATCGCTCAGCACATTTCCTTTTTCGTCTAGAAAAGAAAAAGAGGTCGCAGAATTAATTTTTACATGAAAAACCTTGGATTTTGAATGAACAATAGTATCGTCTGCCAGAAAATTGATCTCTATCAGGGATTTTGGATAGTTTTCTATTTCTAAAATTCTACCCTCAGAAAAATATCGAACATTGAGCTTGAGATTATTAACTACGTTTGTAATCAAAGTTCTTGATCTCATTATTTGAATTTCATTCTCAACACTATTTTGAGAACTTTGTGTTAACCCAAGATCCTTAAACGCTGCAAGTTCAGATTCTCCAATACTTTCTTCCTGGGAGATCATAATCGCCGAAGAAACGTTGTATTGCGGTATTGTATATCGTATTTTCAAGTAAGCTCCTGCGACAAATAGAATCACACTTAACGCAAACCAGTACCATTTTTTAAGATACTTAACAATTTGATCACGAAGATTAAAACCAAATCCGCTGGTAACATCAAACGTATTGTCTGTAGGTGTATTATTAGATATCATAGCGTGTGGGGATTATCGTAGTATCAAAGAAACAGCAGATAACGCAACTCCAAATACACTTAGGATAATACCTAGGGTATTATTATTTGTCTTAGATGTTCTCACTTTAGAATCATTTGGTTCTATATAAAGAACATCATTTTGGGCCAAATAATATACTGGGGACTCAAAAATTTCTTTAGAAGTAAGATCTACTCTGTGATATGTATTAACTCCGTCATTTTCTCGAATCACCATCACATTTTTTCTTTTTCCCTTAATAGTCATATCTCCTGCCATACCTAAAGCCTCAATAATGGTCACACGTTCATTGGGCACAGTATATGAACCTGGACTTACCACTTCACCAAGCACGGTTATTTTAAAATTCTTGAGTCGAACACTTACGATAGGGTCATTAATATATACCTTAAGTTTCTCCTTTATCATTTCTTTTACCTGAATTCTGGTAAGACCCGCTAACTTCAGTTTCCCTAATACAGGAAAATCTATGTTTCCAGTCTCATCTATAAGGTAAGTTGGCTCGCTTGCTCCTGTTCCTCCTCCTGTACCAGCTCCATTCTCTCCCCCAATAGCACTTATTGAAGACCCTTGACCCAAATTAAAGGGTCTGGCAGCATCCATATCGCCAGCAGAAACGAATATACTTACAATATCATCTACTTTGAATACCGGTGTAAATGAACTCTTAGAGTTTATTTTTTCTAGGTTTGCAGAATTTTGAAAGTAAACTACATCCTCTGGGGCTTTACATGAAAAAATTGAAATAATTAAAAGGGGCAATAACAAAAATCTACATCGCATATCTATTCTTCTTTTAAAGTAGGTCTTGGTGTGAAACACAAAAATAAAACTTTATTTAATTTGGCAATACATAATCTACATGATTACAGTATTGCCAAAATAAAGTTTTCTAAATTGAAACTAAGCTAAAACACTTTGTTTCTTTTTTGATGTTTCTTTGTTTATCTTATCAATACTTTCGAATGTAGAATTATTTGAAATGTATTCCGGTACAATTTCTTTTAGTTTCCCTACTATCTGATGGTCCTGATTTAATAAATTCATAATACAAAGATCATCAATTTTGTCTTTCACCAATCCACAATCACTATCGTCAAATTTGCTGATCATAATTTTTTTATGATACGTTGGCAGCGTATTTTCTGTATCTGCCAATAATTCTTCGTATAACTTCTCTCCTGGTCTCAAACCAGTAATTTTTATATCGATATCATTAGGATATTGCAGACCTGATAATCGTATCATCTTTTTAGCCAGATCAAATATTTTTACAGACTCTCCCATATCAAAAATAAAAATCTCTCCTCCGTTACCCATGGTACCAGCTTCTATTACCAATTGAGATGCTTCAGGGATGGTCATAAAGAATCTGGTAACATCTTTATGCGTTACCGTTAATGGTCCTCCTTTTTGAATCTGCTTCTTAAATAAAGGAATTACAGAACCGTTAGACCCAAGAACATTCCCAAATCTTGTTGTAATAAACTTAGTTTTACTAGTCTTATGAAGACATTTAATATACATCTCTGCAACACGTTTAGTTGCCCCCATCACATTTGTTGGATTAACTGCTTTATCTGTTGACACAAATACAAATTTGTCAACTCCAAATTCAGAAGACAAATCTGCTAATTTCCTAGTACCCAAAACATTAATCTTTATAGCCTCACATGGGTTCGATTCCATTAATGGAACATGCTTATATGCTGCCGCATGAAAAACCATATTAGGTCTATGTTTTTCGAAAATCATCTCCATTCTTTGGTGATCTCTAATATCTGCAACGATTGGAGTAAACTTAGTTATTCCTTTACTCAAAAGTTCCTGCTGCAAATCATACAAAGGAGATTCTGCTTGATCTACCAGTATTAAATTCTTATAACCATAATATGAGGCCTGTCGAACAATCTCACTACCGATTGAACCTGCGGCTCCGGTAATCATTATTACTTTTCCTTTAAGTTCTTCTTTTATATTCTGATTATTCATATTTATTGGAGCTCTATCCAATAAATCTTCTATCTGTATTTCTTTAATTTGAGAAACCTTAAGCTTACCATCTATCCAGTCATTAACCGCAGGAATAATCTTAACTTTTACAGATAGCTTCAGTAACTCATCAGATATCTCAGATAATCTCTTCTTACTAATATGCGGAATAGATACTACTATTTCCTGAATGTTGTTCTTATTTATAAAACTCTGCGTTAAAGATTTCGATGAAATCACTTTAATTCCATTAATAGTTTTACCTATTTTTTGGGTGTTATCATCTACAAACCCTACTACAGAAAGAGATCTACTTGAATCATTGGTAATCGCAGCCAAGGTAATTAAACCTGAGTCTCCAGCTCCATAGATTAAAATTCTAGAGGTCTCACCTATTTTAGATTTCACATAGTAAAAGCAATATTTAAATATTAAACGACTTGTAGTAAGAGATATAATATTTAAAAGATAATGTATGCAAATAATAGAAACTGGAATATTCAGAAGCTCTGGCATTAAAGAAAGTCTACTAGACACCATCAAAAACCCAGTTAGAGCAATAAGTACAGTAACAGACAAAAATAAGTTATAAGCATCTCTCATTCCTGTGTGTCGTACCACTCCTTTATAAGAACCTATAAGCAGAAAGCTTAAAGTGGCCAATCCAGCTACGATTGGTATTTGATACAACATATTAGATATATCGAAATTAAGCGTAATACCAAATCTGATTACATAAGCCAGAAAGAAATTAAAAATGGTTATTGCCACGTCGATACCTAACACCAGCCATCTGGAAGCGTGCTTATGTGAATTGTTTATGAGGTAATTTTTTATCATCGCAATACATTTTTAATTATTGATACTACCTTTTTTAAATCATCTTCTTCCAAATTTGAACCACTTGGTAAACAAAGACCGCGGTCAAATAAATCTGCTGATACTCCATTTAAGTATGCAGCGCAATCAGCAAAAACTGGTTGTTGGTGCATTGGTTTCCAAAGAGGTCTTGATTCGATATTAACTTCTGCAAGAGACAAACGAATCTCTTCTCGTAACTCATATGACGTTGTTTCAATGCAACTAAGCCATCGATTAGAAAACATTCCCGTCGGTTCTTCTAAAAACTTTATTTCCGACGAAGATTCTAGGTGATTTTTGTAAAAATCAAAATTTCTTCTTCTATAGCCAACATGAGTATCTAAAACTTCCATTTGTCCTCTTCCTATACCTGCTGTTATGTTACTCATTCTATAATTGTATCCAATTTCAGAATGTTCATAATGAGGAGCATTATCCCTAGCTTGCGTAGCAAGAAAAATAGTTTTTTGCTTTACGTCCTTATTTTTGGTTACCAAAGCTCCTCCTCCTGAAGTAGTAATAATTTTATTCCCATTAAAAGACAAAATGGAAATATCTCCAAATGTTCCACATTTAACCCCATGATAAGAACTTCCAAGGGCTTCTGCACTATCTTCTAATACTGGTATTTTATATTCTGAAGCTATACTATGTACTGCTTCCACATTATAAGGCATACCATATAAGTGTACAGCTACAATTGCTTTTGGCTTTATTCCTTTTGAAATTCTATCTTTAATTGCAATTTCTAATTGCTCCGGGCAGAGATTCCATGTTTCTCTCTCACTATCTATAAAAACTGGCTTAGCACCAAGATATACAATTGGATTTGCTGAAGCCGCAAAAGTCATACTCTGACATAAAACTTCATCTCCTTGAGAAACTCCTAATAACTTTAAACCTAAGTGTAATGCTGCAGTACCTGAACCAAGGGCAGCAACGTGAGATTCGCCTCCTAAATATCCTTCGAGATCTTTTTCAAAACCATCTACGTTGGGTCCCAAAGGTGCAACCCAATTAGTTTCAAAAGCCTCCTTGACGTAATTTTGCTCTGATCCACCCATATGCGGTGAAGAAAGCCATATTCTTTTTGAATCAATTACATTCATATTCTCCCATTAATAATGAACAAATAATTCTACTAAGATTAAAGAAAAACTCTTTAATCCTTAACTTTTTCATGACAATCTAAAAAACGCTGGAAGAGGGGGGTAGAACTTCCTTCTAAATTTATTTTCCAACGCTAAAATAGTCTAGATAGATCAATTTTCAACTTAAAAAGTTGTTTTTTAGACAGAATACCCAAAAACTCGTTTAACGGTAATCATTACCTTACTAGCTTACTTACAATACGTTAATCCCGTAAGAAAAATAGGATAGTTTTATTGTTTTTCACAAGTAATTATATCCCAAGAACAACTTTTATCATTGTATTATCTGTTCAACTTACATTTTATGTTTACTTAAAACTATATATCCCCCGATACATATTTCTAAATTAATTACAAGTAATAATACTTTATATACCAATAACTAACTTCATATTCCTAAACAAAAAAGTACTTTTTAGATACAGTGCAATAAATATCGTTTATCTGTATATACTTTTCTTAAGAGTTAAATTATCCTACACAAGATGCATTACAATAAACCTAAATTGCATTTCTTTTGTTGGCACAATAATACTGTGTAGTACTATAATTTCATATAGTTTAAAACCTAAATCTGATAGGGGGTTTTTCCCTGGAACAATAAATATCAACCCCACTTAACTGCTGAATTTCATAGATTTTATTTTTTTTCAATATAAATTTTGGTTTATCTAATTAATTGTATAAAATTTACCGCTTCAAAAAATGAAAGGGTCTTATTTAAAACCCATTCTTAAACTCCCCGAATTTTATAATTTATAATAGATCACTAAATGTTATTTAATTCTTTAGAGTTTTTCTTATTTCTACCTGTAGTATTTATTCTCTATTGGTTTCCATTTTACAAGAAAATTAAAATTCAAAATTTATTCTTACTCTTAGCGAGCTATGTTTTTTATGGTTTATGGGACTGGAGGTTTTTATTTTTGATTTTAGCCAGTACACTCGTAGACTTCTTTGTTGGTCAAGTTATATATAGCAGCGTATCAGACAAAAAAAGAAAAACATGGCTATGGGTGAGTGTTATTTTTAATATAAGTCTTTTAGGATTCTTTAAATATTACAACTTCTTTATTACTTCATGGGTAGATTTTCTTTCTGCAATGGGCTATGACTTGCAAAGCACCTGGACTTTACAAATCATATTGCCGGTGGGGATATCTTTTTATACATTTCAAACCATGTCTTATTCATTGGATATTTACTACAAAAGACTCACTCCTACCAAAGACTTTATATCCTTTGCTACTTTTGTGTCCTTTTTTCCACAATTGGTAGCAGGACCTATTGAAAGAGCATCAAATTTACTTTCTCAAATTACTTCCAAACGAGTATATAGCTATACCCAATGTACAGATGGACTGAAATTAATTTTATGGGGACTCTTCAAAAAGGTTGTAATTGCAGATTCGATTGCTCCTATTGTGGATGATATTTTTGCTAACTACAGCACTTATCCTGCATCTACACTTATTTTGGGGGTATCTCTATTCAGTTTTCAAGTTTATGGGGATTTCAGTGGGTATTCAGACATTGCTATCGGAACAGCCAAAATGTTTGGCATAGAACTTATGTCTAACTTCAAGTTTCCTACCTTTTCAAGAAATGTAGCCGAATATTGGCAACGCTGGCATGTGTCATTATCCACCTGGTTTAGACATTATGTGTATATCCCTCTGGGTGGAAGCAGGGTAAGTAAACTAAAATCTGTACGTAACATTATAATTATATTTCTGGTAAGCGGTTTTTGGCATGGTGCAAACTGGACTTTCATAGCTTGGGGAGTTTTACATGCTATTTTATATATTCCGGTTTTCCTGATGGGAAGAAATCGTATTTACATGAATAATGTGGTAGCAGAAAACAGATGGTTCCCTTCTTTAACCGAAATATTACAAATTTCACTCACATTTTCTTTAGTTACTTTTTCTAGAGTATTTTTTAGATCTGAATCTATCACAGATGCCTTCGCATTTCTACAGCAAATATTCTCAAATTTTACTTTTGAGACCTACCAACACCCAATGGGATATCGTATGATCGATTATTTTATCCTTCTGGTAGCTTTCACCTGTTACGAATTTAGAATACGCAGAGATGAACGTGCTCCATTTAAATTTAAATCAAAGTATGTACGTTTTGCTGCATATACTTTAGTAATTTTAGCTATGCTGTTGTTTTATGATGATAATATAGATCGATCGTTTATCTACTTCCAATTCTAAAAAAATGCGAAAACTAATTCTTAAAAGTGGCTTATATGTTTTTCTTATTCTCTTGGGATTAGAAGGCTTAGTTCGTCTATTTCATTTAGGAAAAGATACTCCTACTCGATTCCTAGACGAACACAAGGTCGAAAAATGGGTTCCTAATCAAAATGGATTTTCGGTAACCGGAAACAGAAGACAGAATTTTTCTGAGTTTAGAATCAACAATTCTGGGTTTAACTCTTATCGAGAATTTACTCCTACCAAGGATAACGAAGAAATTGCCTTGGTAGGTGATTCATTCATAGAAGGATTTCATCAGAATTACTATAATTCTATTGGAAAAAAAATCGAAAATATGCTGCCTAACATAGAAGTTTATGAGTACGGGTATGCAGGTTATGACTTCGCAGATCAACTACACCTTATCCATTCTTACAAAGAGCAGTTTGACCTTATCGATCACGTTATTCTTGGCATAAAGTTTTCCAATGATCTAACCCGAAATGAATATCAAGTAGTAGCTGGACGTTTGGCTTTAGAATCTACCACAAATAGGATGCTTAAAAAAAGTAAATTACTGGTGTATTGTAAAAATATTGGGATTCTAGATCCTCCACAAAAGTTGATGTATAAAACATTGAATTTGCTTCGGCCAAAAACCACTCCGAAAAAGCTTAGTGAAGCAGAAATTGAGAAAACAAAGAAGGAAAAAGAAAATAAATTTCTTGAAAACTTTGAGAGTCTTATCTCAAAATATGGATATGACAAAAATCGTTTCACATTACTTTTAGATGCAGGTAAGACAAGTCCATTATTCATGAACTATCTAAAAGAGAATAATTTTACTTATATAGATTTTTCTGAACCTTTTAAAGCTTCTAATCGCTCTACTACATTAATTTATGATAGACATTGGAACAATCATGGAAGAGAACTCATTGCCAAGGAAATAGTAACATATATCCAAAAAAAGAAAGCTCAATAGCTTAAGCTTCTTGAACTATTTTCTGCGTTTTGGAGGTTCCTATAATTACATAGGAATTAGCCTCTTGTGCCAACTCACAAACTTTAACATTAGCCACGTTTTCAATACTTGAATATAAAAAGTCGAAAACATACTTTCTCAAAAATTTAAAATCTTCACTGTTATAATCTACCTCAGACAGATTATTATATTCAGCTTTCGTTTCTTCTATACTTAATGCCTTATATTGTGAAACCTGATCTATATTAATTTTCTTTCTTTTAGCTTTATATTCTTTGTATTTAACATATGCTAGTTTAAAAACCAATTCTTTAGCACTAACCTTTAAGTATTCCAAATTTCCTTTTAACCAACCTACCATAGAACTTTTAGGGTAAATGATTTGGTGTTCGAAATTATAGATATGATTACACCATTCTCTTTTATAACTCAAATCTCCCATTCCCATTTCATAAGATTGGTGCTGATTAGCAATACACCAATCGAGTTTTTTATAGATTTCTACACTTCCTAAGCTAAACTTCCCAAAATCGATATCATATGAAGAAATAGCACTAAAAAGTCTCCCTTGAAAATGATGGTTAAGTGATATTACAATTGGAGTATTTTCATGATAAACTACAAAAAGAGAAGCCCTTTTTTCATTGATCAATGAAAAATACATTTTCTTATAGCGATCCCATTGTGTAAGGGTTTGACTAACATCATTACGTTGTTCAAATCGTTTTACCAGCATCTTCTCCAAACGATTCATTAAATCGTCATACACTTCTTTTTCTAAATTACCATAAAATGTTTTATATGAAATATCGAAACAAGACTCTAATCTTTTTATTCTTCTTCTAATACCTTTGGCATTACTTCTAAAGCGAGACTTTATATACTCATCGGCAGAGTTAAATCCCTTCAACAGAATAGCATACCCTCTAAAAAATTGATCAACTTTTTTGACATTTAGCTTATTTGCATCTAGAATAGGCCTTAAATAATCTGGAATAAAAAATACTGAATAAACGGTATTCGGATTTGATGTGAGATTAGAATCATAATCAGGATTATCTATAACAGCTCCCTCTTCTTCAAATGAATCAATCTTTGAAAACAATTTTGGAATATTATTTTTTTCAAAAACTTCAAAAAAATAATCAATATTTTCTTTTCTCACACTTTTAAGGTTTAATGATTTCTATATTATGAGCTACTTAAATTATTAAGGACGATTTTATTTTGACGATCTATAAAAAGGGAAAAAATATCCGGCAAGATTCTCTTTATCGATAGTAGCATAATCTTCATTAGAAGACAAAGACAATTGATCATATATCTCCTGATTAACTATTTTTCTTCCGGTATAAAAAATAACATCATCATCTTTTGGGAATAATGCTTTTTTACTTTTATAAAGTCCATCACCATCTTTCATACCCCCTCCCAAAACATAATGCTTCCTTTTGGTTTTAATTGCCCATTCTATAACCTTAACCCTTAAAAAATCATTTGGCCGATAACTAAAATACTCTGCCTCGGTACCTCCAAGGAACGCAAATACAGTATCTTTATAGTTAATTATAAGCTCTACAGAAACTGGAGTATCTTGGTAGTATGCAATTGCGATAGAGAAATTATCTGGATTTGATAAAATGAGATTTTCAAAGTATTCGCTAGAAAAAAAGTAAATACTATCAGCATTATTTCTACTCATGGTACTCACATAAATATCATTAAATATTTTGACAACCTCTTTGGTAACTTCGCGATTCTGAAAAATTTTAAATTCCAGATCATAGTTTACCGCTTTTCTGAAATTATTTCTCACTTTGGAGACAAAGGCTGTCCACTGATCTTCAAAATTATCAAAAAGCTTTCCTTTTACATTTGATAGTGTTGTAATTAGATTCCCAGAATACCCAATATGATTATCGTTTAAGCTGAAACGAATAAACTCTGCTACAACGTTATTTTCTGAATACCAATTGTCTACCAATTCCCAAAACGCTCTTAAATCTTCTTCTGAAATATCCTCTTCAAATAAGGGGCCGTTATACCCATATGGGCTAATTACATCGAAGTAAGGCTGTATTACTCCATCTATAAATATTTTTCTAAACACCACTGGCATAAGCACAGCAGGTTTCTCTTCTTTCTCTAGCAAAAAACACTTAAGCTGATCAGGAGCATTAGCAAAATGGCGCAAATGCTCTACAGAATAATACACGTTATTACCCCACTCTTTTTGCAAGAGTTCTTTATATTTCAGGGCTTCTGAGTCGTCATCAAGGTCTTGTATAAGTAGTCTGTAGTTTTGTTTCAATTTTTTACAAGGTTTATTAGTGTTAGAAATCAAAAGTTCTTGTTGTTTATGGGGATGTTTTTCTTAACTCGCTATCTTCATAGAAATATTCTTTCATCTTTTGTGATAACATTTGCGACAACCAAATAATTCTTCCGCAATGCTCTACATGCCATACAGCTTTACCATCAAAAATATTCCCTGCCAGTAATGGCCCTACAATATGAAGGTTCTCTGTGGCTTCTAAATCTTCATTTACTTTAAAACCTATTTTAGAATCGTTAGGTTTACAATATTCTTTATCAATCATATTTTTCAATAACTCGGGTATATCGTCATTGGTAAGTTTTGTACTTCCTATACAATTGATCACAACGTGAATGGGCTCATCATAAGTTTTATCTTGTTTTGAAGCTGTATCGAGGTATACCAATCGGTATTCTCCATTCTCATCTAATTTAAGATCACTAAATCTTCCGGCAATGTGATCAAAACGATGCTCTTCTTTTAAAACATCTATATTTTTTGAATAATGAAATCCTGCACATCGTTGTCGTCGCCCTATTTCGTTACCATATTCACAAGCAAACTTCTTTAGCTCTCCTTCATCCAATTTACCTAGTAGCGAACCAAATGCTCTGGAAATAGTTTCTACGGTAGAAGCAGCACCCAGGCTAATTTCATCAGCATAATCGAGATCTTTAAAGGTAGCATCTGCTATCATTTTGGCGGTAATTTTATTTTCATCACCCAATGCCTGTAAATTAAAGGGGGTATACTCTTTTTTACGTTCTTTATCGATAACTGCATCTGGTAATAGACCTTGTGTAGAAAGAAATACAAACTTATTAACATGTGATTTTAAGTCTGCTATATCATTTAGCTTATAAAGCATTTCTAACCCACTAGCATTGGCACCAACAATAAGTACATTTACTTTACGCTCAGGTTTATTTGCAACAAAGCTTCCTATATTTTGTAATACCTTCTGGAGATTAGGTTCATAAGGATTATTAATAAACAGTAAATTAGGCTTTTCGATTAGACTCCCTTGTTTCCATAAATGTTTAACTGGAAGAGAACCTACCGACAACACCACTTTTTCAGAAGAAATACTTTGGTTGTTATCTAGCATTAGCTCATAACCATCCTGTTTTTTATTAAGATCCACAACATTAGAAGTAATATAATCTACATCTATAAGCCCATTTATCTTAAACTCTTCTAATCGGGTTTTCACCTTTTCATCTATATACCATCCAAAAAAGCGACGTGGGATAAATAAATTCTCCCAATCGTTATTATTTATCTTCTCTGCATGTGTAGTAACCCAATCTTTGGCTAAAGCTCCGCCATCTTTTTTCAATTCATCTAATAGCCAATTTTTGTTGTTATTCAACCAAGGAAGGAATTTACTTAATTCTGGCTCCGGCAGGAAATTTTTGAGCGATGTAATTAAATGAACTGAAGAACCAGACCTTGATCCATAAGGAATTCCCGTATGAAATTCTGGATACTTATCTATGATACTAATTTTTATTTTTCTCTTTGAATTAACACCTTCAATTTGATCTAAAAAATGAAGTATAGAAAAGGAAGAAGAAATACCTGAACCCACAAAAGTTAAATTTGAAAAATTTGAGGTATTGTACCCCTTAACATCTGGAGTTCTTCTTTTAATTATTTTTCCTGGATTACCCACAACTGTGCAATAGTCAGGCACATCCTTTAACACAACAGTTCCCGCACCAATAGTACACCATTTCCCTATTTTCACTTTCGGAATGACCACTGCTCCTACTCCTACATGAGATCCTTCGCCCACCTCAACATGACCACATAAAGCGGCTTTTGGAGAAACATGAGCATAGTCTCCAATAACATTATCGTGATCGATACTTGCTGCGGTATTAATAATCGCATGTTTTCCTATTACGGTATTAGGTTGTATAATAGCTCCTGCAAATACTACGGTTCCTTCTCCAATTTTTGCACTAGGTGCTATAATGGCAGAATGATGAATGGCTTTTTCGAAATCTGATTTTAAAAATCCTGCAATTTCAGCTCTTTCTGCATTTATGCCCACAGCTATTATTACTGGATGTCCTTCATGAGGGAATTCACTTAGATTTTCCCTAGCTCCAGCAGTAACATTTTTTGAAGCATAGTGTCTACCAGAAGGTTTATCATCAAAAGTTTCGGTGACCTCATATCCGTTATTCTCAAGAACCTCCCGTATGACCTGAGAATGTCCTCCGGCCCCGTATATTCTAATTTTTTTGTTCTTTTCAGCTTCTTTCATTTTCCTTGACTGACGTATTTAAGTTGATTGTTGGTTTTATTGTGGTTAATCATTTCCCTTCCAGGCGGGCATAGTCATATTTTGATCTATGTTCACACCTTCTTTAATGAGGACTTTTTTGAAGGTAAGGAGTAATATTTTTATATCTAAAATGAAACTTAAGTTTTCTACATACCAAACATCGTATTCAAATTTTTGGTTCCAGCTAATCGCATTCCTTCCCTTCACCTGGGCCCACCCTGTTATACCAGGTCTTACATCATGTCGCTTCCGTTGGGTCTCGTTGTACAAGGGTAAATACTCTATCAATAAAGGCCTTGGCCCAATTAAACTCATGTCTCCCTTAAGTACATTAATTAACTGTAAAAGTTCATCCAAAGAGTATTTCCTAATAAAAGATCCTGCCTTAGTAATTCTGGAGACATTATGAATATTCCCTTCATCTTCAGGCTTAAGATCGGACATCGTCTTAAACTTTATAATTTTAAACAACTTCCCATTTTTTCCTGGTCTCGATTGTAAAAAAAAGGGCTTACCCTTATTTACAAAAACTAGTACAACTATCAATACCAAGATGATTGGTGATAACAATGTCACTCCTATTAATGACAATATAAAATCTAAAAAACGTTTTATGTATGGATGATACATTTATTCAATATTACAGATTAAAATTATATTCAAACAATTATCTTGTATAACGTTATTTATCTGTTTTATTTTTTCCTTTACTCGATTTCCATGTACCTGACAAATACTGCTCCCCTTTCTCAATATCTCTCTTCTCTTTGGCAGGAAGGCCATAGGCCAATTTATAATCCCCAATATCATTAACCACTATAGAGCCTGCACCTACAATACTATACTTACCAATATTAATAGCTTGAATAATATTTGCTCCCAAGCATATTGCAGTACAATAATCTATAAATACATTTCCTCCTATGGTTACCCCCGGAGCCAAACTAGCAAAATCTTCTATAACACTATCATGTCCAAAACTAGCTCCAGTATTTAATATACAATGTGACCCCACCTTTGCATCTGCATTGATCGTAACCGAAGCCATAATAATAGTACCTTTCCCTATTTGTACACTTGGACTTATGATCGCCGAGGGATGAATAACAGTTACAAATTCAAAATCTGGTGTCAAACTGTGAATTTTATTCATCATCTGCAATCTGGTCCAATTATCCCCGATAGCAATAATGCCTTTACTTATTCCCTGATCAATTAAATCCTGAATATTTTCTTCTGTTCCTAAAATCTCATATCCTAATACATTCATCCCTTTAGGTTTGAATGAATCTATCAATCCATAGATTTCATAGTCTCCACCTAATTCGATGGTCTCAATAATTACCTTAGCATGCCCAGATGCACCTATAATCAGGATTTTATCCATTTTTGTGTTTTTGCAAATCAACAGTGTACTACAGTTTTTATGTGCCTTGGTACACCGCAATAGGTTATAAATTTGATGATTTGGTGTGTAATGATTATTTACAATGCCAAAATTACAAAAACCGTTGATTTGATTAACAAAATCACCTGGGATATATTTTATATATTACAATTCAGATTCAATAGTTTTTAATAGATCTCCTACGTTATTCATATTCATAAGATCCATAAGTTTAAATTTGATATTAAACTTTTTCTCTACCTCCGAAATGATCATCATATGAGTTACAGACTCCCATCCATCAACATCATTTGCTGTTGTTTCATCACTAAGTTCAAAATTAGAATGTTCCAGAACCGATACAAAAGCTTCTGTTACCTTAGATAAAATCTCTTCTCTATTCATTGGTTTTATTTAATTTATGTCAAAATGTGTTCTTAATTCTTTTCTATTTATTTTCCCGTTGATACTATGTGGAAATTCTGGTATAAATCGTACATGAGCTGGAATCATATAATCTGGCATTTTTGTTTTCATATACTCCAGGACTTCATCAATTTCAAATTCTTCAGATTCTATAGCCAGACCTAACTCAGCATTTCCTAGTTTGTTGTAGACATCTATTGCTACCATATTCACTTTTTTATCTGATTTGGCCTTGGCATGAAATTCTATTTCAGCCAATTCTACCCGATACCCTCTTATTTTTACTTGAAAATCGGCCCTACCTACATACAAAAAGTCTCCATCCTGATCTTTAAAACAAAGATCTCCAGTTTTATAGTATCGTATCTCTTCACCGTTTTCTTTTCTAGTGAAAAAACTCTTTGCATTTTTTTCATCATTCTTCCAGTACCCTGGAGTAATTTGTGGCCCTCCCAAACATAATTCTCCTGTTACTTCCAGCTGCACTTCTTCATTATTCTCATCTACCACCAAATAACGGGTATCTTTTTGCGGAGTTCCTATAGCGATAATACCATTATGGTTTTTGGTCGCCGTCTCTTTATGGTATGGATAAAAACCGCTATATACAGTAAATTCTGTAGGACCATAATAGTTAAATATCTTACAGTTAGGCAAACAATCGCTCCATTCTTTTGCGATATCATGATGAAGGGCTCCTCCTCCAAAACTACAATACCTTACATCTGGCGCATTAATTTCTGAAAAATAAGGTCGCAAATAATTAATAATAGAAGGTACCATGGTAAGCACCGTTAACCTTTGCTCTTTTATAAGTTTGAAAATGTAAAAATATTTAATTGCACCTTTTGGTATAGTGTACATACAAGCACCTGCCAACAATGGAAAAAGGTAGGTAACTACAGAAAAATCGAAAGTTAGTTCGAACATTTGCAGACATCGATCTGACGATTCTAAGTTAAATGTAGGTTCGGCATCTATTGCATTTACTAAACCTTGCACATTATTAAATGTAATAGGAACTCCTTTTGGAAGACCTGTAGTACCAGATGTAAACAAGATATAAGCCAATTGATCGCCTGATGTTTCCTTTGGAACAAGGTTAATATCTGTATTCTTCAAAGTTCTTGTCGCAATTACCTGGTAATCTTGATATATTGAAGATTCTGATGAATCTATCACATATTTTGTCTCTGTAAGTTCAAAAACCTTGGTATTTCTTTCTATTGGTGAAGAAGGATTTACTGGCACATAAGCCTTACCTTCAAGCCATAGCGCTATAATACTTGCATAGGTCTGTAAATCATCGTTTGTAACTAAACCTATAAGTTTTTCAGACTCTTCTATAGAGCTTGTAATAGCAAATCTAATTTTCGATATCTCAGTAGCAAAATCCTGATACGTATAAAAAACTCCATTTATACATAATACATTTTCATTAAAATGCTTCTCGATTGATTCTTGTAGTTGTGTTACAAATTTCATATTTTTTGGTTAATACGTAATTGGTTTAGTAAAAATGCCCATCTCTATTTAACATCTCAAAATCTGCTCCTTCGAGATTGGTTTGGTTATGTGCGAGGCCTTTCTTGGTTACTTTATGCGTAAAAATACTTTTATATCTTCTATTTATGGCATCAGATAGTTTAGTGTCATCTGTGAAAATAAATGTTCGTTTATGAATTATAAAATTCTCCATCAAAGCATCTACGCATATATCATAATTTGCATCATCTCCAACTAAAAAGTATTTTACGTTAAGCTCATTAAAATTAATGACATAGGAAATAAAACCAATAAGTTCATCAGATTTTAAGATTTTAAGATTATGAATATGTATATTATTACTTATTCCCGTTTGCAGTGATTTATACGGATATTTAGACGAAACAGGAGTTTGCGTATACTGAACATTACTAAGCTGCCAATTGATATACTCTTTACTCTTATAGATAAGGTCCTCTTTACAAAGAGGTTTTATAAAATCCCAAGTAGCATCGTCGATTTGTGTTACAAAATCATAAAAAAGTGCTTTGGTTCTCTTCTTGCATTTGGCATTTATCAACTTGAGTAACGAGTAACTTAAACTATCAATAGGTTTTAATAAAAACTTAACTGACTTTAAAAACCTAAATCTTCCTATTAACATTGAAGCGTCTAAACTAAAAAACAACGTATGTCGTAACCTCGAGGCTATAACCCGAAACGGTTGTTTTTCGTAAAAAGTAGTCACATTTTCTGCATACGATTTTATCAGAATTTGTTTCCCTGTTAAGTTTACTGCTTCATTATAAATATAGGTTCCCAATACTGTATCTTTATACTTAGGATGAACCCACCACGAGATCATCCAATATACCTTCCTTGGGTCTTCACCTTTCACATTAAGTAGATCAGGAAACATAAAAATGAATGAAACCATTTCACCATCTTCCTGAGCTATAACTCCACAATAATCATCATCTGCAATTCTTGTATTTGCCAATAACCACAGTGCCTTACTTTTAGGCAAAGGAGCTAACTTACCTTTCCAATATGTATTTTTATTAACCCCCTCACTTAACATTTTCTTTGTTAAGCCTATTACTTCAAGATTTGCGCTCATTTATTTTATCTAAAATAAAACTAATTAGTACCGTTAAAATACTCTGATGTTTGTTCTGCTGAAAGGTTTACATCTTTTTTCTGAATGACCTTCATAAATGTTAATCCGAGAATTTTTGCGTCTAGCAAAAAATTACAATTTTCAACATACCAAACATCGTATTCAAATTTTTTTGTCCAGGAAATAGAATTTCTTCCATTTACCTGAGCCCAACCGGTAATACCCGGTCTTACGTCATGACGTTTTTTTTGAATGTCGTTATAGATGGGGAGATATTCTATAATCAACGGGCGTGGTCCTATTAAAGACATATCACCTATCAAGACGTTTATCAACTGGGGGATTTCATCTAGTGACGTCTTGCGTACAAATGTACCTATTTTTGTTATTCTATCCTTATCTGGAAGCAAGTTTCCTTCGGCATCTTTTTTATCATTCATTGTTTTGAATTTTACAATGCTGAAAATTTTTTCATTTTTCCCTGGCCTCCTTTGAATGAAAAAGGGTTTTCCTCCATTAGCAATAGCCAAAAAAAGTATTAAAACTATAAAAAACGGAGATACACATATTAGAATGAATAAAGCGATACAAAAATCAAAAACTCTTTTAAAAAAACTTCTATACACTGTTTCTAAAATTATCTATTAAGAATTAATCATTTCGTTTACCATTACTCTTCTCTTACCCGATGCAAGTAAAGGAATTTCATTAACATATTCTATCGTGATTTTGGCATCTTCGCCCAAATACACTTTAAATGCGTTAAGAAACTCTTTTTCTTTTAAAAATTCTTGATCGCAGTTTAGTTTAAGATGGTAAACTCCTTTTGCCTTTTGAATTAACTGCGATTGTTTCAACTCATGATATTTATTTACGATCAACACAAGGTTAATAGGAACAATTTCTCCTTTGGTGTTATATATCACATCAATTTTCCTTCCTTCTACCCTACTAAGCACTGACCTCGAGTTTATGGTAGTTTTAATCCCAATATCTCCGGTGTCGTATCGAATCATGGGAGTTGCATAATTGAACAAATCTGTGACGACTATCCGTCCCGATTCACCATCCTTAACCGCTTTATCTGAATTTATATCAAGAATTTCTACGATATAACTTGCTTCGTTAATCAAAAAATATGCGTTATCTCCCAAGGGTTGTTGAGCGATAATTCCATTCTCGACATTAGAATATCTTGACACCACATCTACATCAAAATATTTTCTTACAGCTTGTTTTGTATAGGGATTCAATCGTTCAGAAATTGCTATTGCAGAGTGTAGTTTCCCTAAAATTTTATCTACATTGTTCTGGTCTAAATATTTGCAAATTTCTTCATATGCCGAAGCATACCCTAACCAACTATTGGTAGCCTTGCTTTGCTTTAATATTTCAATTTCTTTTGTTATTGCCCCATCTTTACCTAAATCAAAAACATCTATTGGCCGAATATTTTGCAATAGGCGTTCTAAGACTCCTTTTTTCTCAAAAGCATTCCATAATCTAAAATAAGTGAGTCTATACCCTACTTTGAATCCTGCCAATTCAGAAAAGAAAATATTATCTGCGGTATTTCTTAATTTCTTTCTGTTATCCTGTAATATTTTAAAGGGTGTTCCTGTCGATCCACTTGTACTAACACTTGTTGTAGGCTTATCTATATATTCAGAAGATAGAAAATCATCAAATTGATCTCGAATGCAATTTTTATTAACCACAGGAAAATCTTGTAAAACCGATGTTTTATTTATTTCGTTGTAGAAGGGTACGGTCGAGATGGCATGATTTAAAATATTTTGAAGATCATGCTCCCTTTTAGCCTTATTTTCTGGAGCGTTAGGGTTTTCAAAGTGAATCCTAATAGCATCGTAATGCGTTCTTTTGTTGCCTCCTTTCAAACTATCTAAAAACCAAAATATTTTATTTCTTAAACCTTCTAGTGGTGTCATAATATTTTTAAATGGTTTTGGCTTCTTCTAAAATCTCTTGAAATAAAGGATGACCCAAATATCCTCCATAAGCTATATCTGGAGTAATAAATGAATTATTATCATTTCCTTCTATTATAATTGGTCCATTTTCACCAATCGCAATATCCCAACCTATAATACGATCGGGAATATAACTCACAGCTTTCTTTATTAAAGCACAGGACTCTTCAAAATAGGGGATTTTATATCCGTCGAAAACAATATTTGTATCTGGATGTACTTGTAAACGTTCTCCTCCATATTTCATAAGTTGGTGACTGTACCCTTTAAGTGTTCCTTCTTCCAAATTAATAGAAAGATAGAAACCACCAGCACTACCATTATCTACCACATTACCGCCACGACCAAATCTCATAAAAGCAGAAAGAATGTGAATTTGGTTATTTTTATCTATATACGTATCAAACCTGATGGTATTCACGCTATGTTCATATATCTTATTGATAAGTTCATGTTGTTGCACTACCTCTTGACAAATAAAATCGGCAGATAATATATGCTTGCCATACTTCTCTACATCATTTGCAAGACTAGAAAGACATATTAAGTAACAGCCTTCTCCTCCCATTTCTTTAATGGCTTTTACAAAAATCTTATCCTGTCCAGTGGTATTAAAAAGATTTTTGAAGTATTTGGCAAGATCATTTTTGTCAGCCACATGAATTACATTTTCATCTAAAAAAAATCTACTCCCAAAATTGTATCCTAAAAGTTTAGGAACTGGCAGTTGATTTCGCTCCATATACAGTGCGAACGCCAATTTATTGCGTAGCAACGATGCGTATTGATAATGATGCAAATTCTTAGAAAGTGTAATACTATCTACTTCTTTACTACTAAGGTAATCTTTATAGTTTATTACATCTTTTCGGTATAAAAACTTCCCAAAATAGAAATATGGCAACTCACCCTTTACAAACCAAAAAATGACCACCTCCCAAATGATTTGGAAAATGCCTTTCCTGTTCTCATCTTTCCAAAAAACCGAAATCCTCTTTTTTAATTGTTTTAATTTTCTTTTCATCTCCAGAAAACCTTTTTAAAACCGAGTTCAATTATCCAACAATGATTGATATTCTTGTAGTAATTCTTTCCAGACATATTCACGTTCATATCGTGAGGTAATAGAAATTCTAGCTTTAGAAGCAATAGTCATTCGTAGTGAATTATCTTCGATCATAGTGTTCATACGCTCATACAGCGCGTTTGAATCTTTAACTGGAATAATAAGACCGTTATCACCTTCACTTACAATTTCATTACATCCATTAATATCAGTTACTATACAAGCCAATCCCATAGAAGCGGCTTGCATTACTACATTTGGGAACCCTTCTCTATAACTAGGAAAAGTCAAAACATCGGAAATTGCAAAATAAGGTCTAACATCATCTTGCCATCCTACACATATAATATTGTTATTTTCTTCTATTTCCTTTTCAGATTCTTCCGATAATGGGTCAAGCTCTTTCTCGTAAGTTCCTACTAGAAGTAATTTAATATTCGTATGATCAACATTTAATTTTTTGAATGCCGAAATTAACTCATTAATGCCTTTATCGGTCACAAATCGACCTACATACACAAAAACCAAATCAGAACTTTGGATTCCTAATTCATTGCGTAAAGACTCTTTATCTTCATTGCTATACAATCCAGGGTCGAAGTGAGAAGTGTCTATCCCATTAGAACTTCCCTTAGCTATTACCTGCAACTTCTTGGGTTTGGTATATTTATTATCAATAATAATAGAATTTAGGCCTAACGAATTTGGATAAATCTTAGTTGCACAAGCATAGGTAATCTTTTCTACAGTATCTAACAATACTCTTTTGGCACCTGTGGCTTCAAGTAATGGTAAACCGGCAATAGTATGTAAACGATGAGGAACCCCAGCTAACCAAGCAGCAAGCATAGATGACGTTCCTGCTTTTGGAGTGTGACTATGAACGATATCAGGTTTTTCTCTTTTAAAAATTTTATATAGTTGATACACCGATTTCAAATCTTGTACAGGAGTAATCTTTCTTGTCATTTCGACAGGAATAACTCTCACTCCTTCATCTTTAGCCACTGTATCTAACGCATCTCCCCCTTTGCTAGAAATTCCAACTATTTCATAATAGTCAGACATAAACTTTAATTGCCCTTTCAATAATTTCCCCAATGAAATAGGCACCGTTGTCACACGGATGATTTTGGCCATATAGTTAATGTATTGGTCTGGTTGTTGTTCTATTGTTATTTCGAATGCAAATATAGATATAACATCCTCTTTTTAAGGTTTAATCGGGGCTTTTCTAATGCAGAAAAATCGAAATTATAAATTTTTACTTTTTTTTGAATAAAATTTGAAAGGTTTACTATTTTGCATACGTCTAAAAGGGAGTATTTTTTTACGGTTACGCCGTACTTGCATATGTTTCTGAGGATTAAACCGTTTTTTTAAGAAAAATTTAACATTTTTTATCGATATATGACACAATACTACCGATGAAATTGCGTTAATTTGCCTAAAACCCGATTAAATGCCTATGGTGAAATAACTACTTTAAACTAAATATTTAAATACCAAAATTATTGCATTATGAAGAGGATTAAGCCCCCCTATTTTCTCATTATTTTGTTGACAATATTTTTTGTTTCCTGTAGTAACGAGACATTTGAAGAGATTACCGGCGAAGAAATTGAAAACCCGGATCCAGACACAGATCCCGATCCTGACCCAGATCCAGATCCAGATCCAGACGTTGACGAAGAAATATCTACCACTCCATGTGACTTCGATTTAAGTACATTAGAAGCCAACAGTACGACGACTATTAATTGTTTATTAGATTTAAACGGAGCTACTGTTAACCTTCCGGCAAACGCAAACTTTGATTTTGACGGAGGATTAATCGTAAATGGAACTTTGAATTTTACTGGCGGTTATATCGACGGTAAACTTTTAAATTCTGATCTTAATCTAAGTGGAGATGTAAGACTTAAAGAAACTACCTTTGGTTTCATCCCATCGCGATGGAAAAATATCGTGCAAGGTCAAACTACTTCTGCTGTTGCCTTAAAAAACAATACTGAATTCGAAAAATTAATGTTCAGAGTTAAGGAACTTGGAGCAGATACTTTTGTAGTAGGTAAATTTGATGCTTATTTTAATGTAACCACAGTTACCAGTACAACTACGAATCAAAATTTTTATCCTTCTGTAGAATCTATTAATGTACCAGGAGATTTCCATTTAAAAATGTCTGATGATACTGTTTTAAGAGTATTTCCTACCGATTGGGCAAAAGGAGGTGTATTATTAGCACTTAGAGAAGTTTCTAACTCTACTGTTAGTGGTGGTACTCTTTTAGGAGATCGTGACACTCATTTATACAGTAATGGTTTTGATACAACAGAAGAAGGCCAGTTATTATTGATGATTCATGCAGCGGACAATATTGTAATAGATGGTGTTACCATTAAAGATGGATCATTTGGTGGATTAAACATTAACTCTTTAAGATTTACTTTCCAACCAGACTATATTCCTTCTAGAGACATTGTTGTAAAAAACTGTACTTTCGATAATAACAGAAGAATGAGTACATCGATCACCGATGGATACAATATTCTTATAGAAAACAATACTTATCTAAATGCTGGGCAACCTTCTTCATATATTAATGGTGGTGTCGTAGGATTTGCGATCAATATTGAAGCGGTTAGAAAACGTGATGAAGTAACTAATGAGTTTATCTTTTATGAGATCGCTCGTGATATTACCATAAGAAATAACACAGAACGTGGTAGTAGAGTTGGAGGATTTACCATCTCTATTGGTGAAAATGTTACCATTGAAGGAAATGATATGGAGAGTAAGATTGTGTATTCTGCTACTTCAGGATCTAAGATACGTAACAATACATTTAGAGCTTCCGAAAGAACCTCGGGTACTCCAGCTATTTTTGCAGCAGGAATTGGTGAAACCGTATTTGATAATGAGATCTCAGGGAACAATATATCTGGATATGGTATTGCAATTGCTGCCGACTTTGGTAATGTAAAAATCTTTGATAATCAGATTATCGATAATAAAAGTGGTATACAACTTAAGAAAATAACAGAACCTACTCAGGTTTACAATAATACTATTAGAACATCACAAGCTTCTAGTAGAGGAATTAGTCTTCAACTTACTGAAGCTAACAACTTAAGTATTACCAATAATGATATAGACGTAGTAACAAATCATTTATATTGTGTTGAGCTAAATCAAGGTTCGGGGCAAGCAAGTAATCAGGTTACTATTGAAAATAATAACTTCTTATCATCTGCATCATTGGTATTCTCTAAGACTAGTGGGGTGACATTCAGAGATAATATTTCTGAAGGTAAAGCCCAAGTGATTAATGCTTCTGGAGTGGACCTTATTAACAATAGAATTAGTTCTACTGATGGTCATGGAGTTTCGATAACAGGTGTAAATACCGATATTTCGCTATCACAAAACACAATCGATTTCCCTGAAAACACAAGATTTGAGTGTATTAGCATCGCTAATACAACAAACCAAAACGAAGTAAACTTACAGAATAACACCTGTATGTAACGCTAAAGCGATAACAATAATAAAAAAACCATCTCATAGCTTATGAGATGGTTTTTTTATTTGTTATTGTGTGTTATAATCTATTTCTTAAAAATTGGAAGCAGTAATTCTGCTAAAACTTCATTTCCTTTTTCGCTGAGATGACCATTAGAAACAAAATAATTACTAAGACCTGCCGGGTACTGCACCACATTAAAGTTTATGCCCTCTGAATTACTCTTATACTCTGCAATATCATTAATGTGTAGTTTTCCCAAATCATTAATTACCACAATTTCTACGGTTTGCTTAAGTTCTAGTTCCTCTAGTTTTGACAAAAGCCAATCTAGCTTTTGTTTATCATAGTCAAAATCTTCTTTTTTCCCTTTTGCTGTACCATAATATTTAAAGGTATTATAGATCTTAAATAGTAATAAGCTCTTACTAAACCTTTTTACCTTACTTGGTAAGGACATTGAGTTTCCGAAGCTAGCGTATTTTGCTTTATAAAAAACAATGTCGTCACCTTCTCGGTATGGAAAACTTCTGGACGGGTCTGTTTTCGGATTTCTCTTCCCGATATTAACAACTTCTCCAGGAGTCATTATAAATACAATTTTATCAAATTTCAACTTTTCGGTCTTCAATAGATGCTCCAATAAAACTACTCCCTGAATTGGGGTCCAAACCCCACCGGATCCTGCGTTGTTTATCGGTACTCCTAATTTTTCTTCTAATACTTCAGAAAAGCGAGATTCATTTTTCATCCCGTATCCTTCAACAAAAGAGTTTCCTAGTACCAACATACCTTCTTTATTAAATTCATCATCTCGAAATCCGTATGAATTAATTTCATTTACCACTCCTCCCCAGGGATAACTCATCATTTGCTTTGTGTTTTTTTGTCTTGTTACACCCCACAAAGAATCCATATCATAATAAAGCGGAGGATCATTAAAGCCTGTTAGTGGTAAAAATGTATCCATTCCATTAAAAAATAGTCCTATAACTAAATGTAGCACCTCCAGTAATACCACAAAAACAATTATTTTTTTAATATACTTCATAATTAAAACTGAAAATAGATAAACTCTGCTTGTACTTCCCTATTTAATGATCCTATGATAGCAACGACCATCAAAATCCAAATAGCAATATGAATTTTCTTCTTTTTATACCTCATAAAATCTAGCGCGATTAAAGTAAATATTAGTAGTATATCAAAATACATGATAAAGCTAGATGCATCAATCTTAAATGAGTTAATCCCTTTTAGGTAACCTACTGCATCTGTTATAGAATCTGCTCTAAAAAACACCCAAGCAACGGTAACCACGAAAAAAGTAAATATGACTTGGCCAAAATCTTTTATATATGCCACTATACCTTTATATGCTTCATTATCCTCTAAATGTCTTCTATTGGTACCTAGCACAAATGAGGGTATAAATAATAAAGCATGTATCCCTCCCCAAACAATAAAGGTCCAATTGGCTCCATGCCAAAATCCACTCACCAAAAATATCGCAAATACATTTCTAATTCCTTTTAGTTTTCCAACTTTTGACCCTCCTAATGGTATATATAGGTAATCTCTAAACCATGTAGAAAGCGAGATGTGCCATTTTCTCCAAAACTCACCAATACTCCTTGAGAAATACGGAAAATTGAAATTAGTCATAAGATCAAAACCAAATAGCTTTGCCGTACCAATTGCTATATCAGAGTATCCACTAAAATCTCCATAAATCTGAAAAGCAAAAAATACTGCTCCCATAATAAGAGTACCTCCTGAATAATCGGTATAATTTGTAAAGATATCGTTTACAATAGGTGCAAACGAATCGGCAATGACCACTTTTTTGAACATTCCCCAAACAATAAGCTCAATTCCCTTGAGCGCTTGTTCTTTATTAAATGTTCTTTTCTGTAATATCTGTGGCAGTAAATTGGCAGCTCTTTCGATAGGACCTGCTACCAGCTGTGGGAAAAATGATACGAATGCCGCAAAAGCGACAAAATCTTTAGTAGGTTTAAGTTTATCTCTATAGATATCTATAGAATAAGACATGGTTTGAAACGTATAGAAAGAAATACCAACAGGTAAAATTACTTGCAAGGTCCAGGTGTTCTCTATTTCATAACCTATACTCCCCATCAAATCAACCCAAGAATCGACGAAAAAATTATAATACTTAAAAAAGCCTAATAACCCTAGATTAAATAGCATACTAACAAGCAGCCAACCTTTACGAACTTTTCTTTCACCAGACCGATGAATAGAAAGCCCTATAAAATAATCTACTATGGTACTTAATGCTATGAGGGATAAAAATCGATAATCCCACCAACCATAGAACACATAACTAGCTACTAATACCAGAAAATTTTGAAGCTTTAGATTTCTATTTACTACAAACCAATACAGCAAAAAGACTAAAGGTAAAAACAGAAAAAATTCTAATGAGTTAAAAAGCATATCGTATATCTAATCGATTTTTAATTTCACTTCTTTACAAGTGTTTTGTTTAAGATTTCAGAAAAAAGCTGAGCTCCTTCATCAGACAGGTGTACATCATCTTTCCAATACTCTATCTTGTTATTTTCCTTAAATACGTCAGAAAAGTCATAATACTCAAACTGCATTTCTTCAAAAACTTGTTTCATTTTTTGGTTATCCTTCTTGCATACGTCATCATAAAACGGCGCCGTAATAAGTACTAATTTTTTATTGTTTTTGGTACAAAACGCTTTAATCTCATCTAAATAAGATTTGTACAGATCACTCAACACATATTCTTCTTTACATTCTACTCGCTTTGGGTTTTTCAAAAAATTCCTGAAAATCTCACGTTGTGTTTCGTTAACATAAATGGGGTCATATCCATAATAGGTGGTATGATCATACTTAGGCACAAAGTAATTTTTAAATAAGCCTAATACCTTTCCGTTATACCCCTTACTCCAATAGAAATTTTGAATGGGGTCAAAACTAAATACTCTATCAATTTCTCTTTTGATTACTTTACTTCTATGATATCGTATTCGCAACGGACTTATGTCAATACCTGAATACTTTGGATCAAAAACATTTTTAGAGTCTACATTAACTATAACCAGTTGTTCCTTATTTTCTGGAAGCAGTTTGATTAGTGTAGCACAAAAGGCTATAGAGCGCGCATCTGCGCCCATATTAAATCCAGACCCAGATAACTTTTGCGGATTGATATGATGATTTGTTCTCGAATTTCCAAAAGTCACTATATCTACCGAATCTTTTACGGTAATAAAATGATTTAATTTTCCCACTGCCTGTCCCGATAAGATTTTATCGCTCAACATGTTTAAAGAAAAATAGATGACCTTATCTACCACATAGGTTACCACCAAAATGTATAGGATAAGTTTTAATGTAGATTTTAAATTAATTTTATCCATGTTTTCTTAGAATTGAAAATAAATAAAGTTATTCGATGTTGAATAAAATAGATTTAACAGCATTATTATGGCTGTAGCAAACGTTACTAGTTTAACGGTACTTAACTGCCCTCCAAGATCCTCTAGGTGTACTTTTTTAAGACGTATATAAAAATCGAAACCTATACCAAGTAATAGCATTAATACAGAAATTGCCACATTATTAAAATCTCCAATGAAAGGCATCAAAAAGTCGAAACTTAAAATTTTCTTTATGATTGTCGCCGAAGTACCCAAATCGGGAGCTCTAAAAAACACCCACGATAGCAAAACAACAATGAAGGTGTAGATGTATCCTAAAAACCCAAAATCTTTGTTTTTCTTAAATGAAAAAATAAACTTCTCACAACTGAGTGCCAATCCGTGTATACCTCCCCAAATCACAAAATTCCAGGAACTCCCATGCCACAAACCACCTAGCAACATGGTGAGCATCAAATTTCTATAGGTAATTTTAATTCCTTTTCTATTACCTCCCAGAGAAATGTATAGGTAATCTCTCAACCAAAAAGACAACGACATATGCCATTTCCTCCAAAACTCTGTAATACTCTTTGAGAAGTAGGGTAAATTGAAATTCTGATGAAACTTGAACCCTAATAATTTTGCGGTTCCTATGGCGATATCAGAATACCCAGAAAAATCGTAGTAAATCTGAAACGCATAGAAAAACGTTGCCAAAACAAGTGTGCTTGAATTATGAATCTCTGGATTAAAATAAACGGCATCAACATAGGTTCCCAGATTATCGGCTATTACAATTTTTCTAAATAGTCCAACAAGAATTTGAAATACCCCTTCATTGAACCATTGCTTCTTGAATGTTCTCTTACGCTCTATTTGCGGCAATAGATTTGACGCTCTCTCTATGGGCCCCGCTACCAATTGAGGGAAGAAGCTTATGTAAGTTAAAAAGGAGATAACATCTTTTGTTGGTTTAAATTGCCCTCTATAAATATCAATAGTATAGCTAAGTGTTTGAAATGTGTAAAAACTTATCCCTACAGGTAAAATGATATTTAATGTCAAATCATTGACCTGCCAACCAACTGTACCCATAAGATCGGCAAATGAATTTGCAAAGAAATTATAATATTTGAAGATGGCTAGTAATCCGAGATTTGAGCAAAGACTTATAATAAGCCATCTTTTCTTTCCTGTTTGTGTATTAGATGCTTCTATTTTTAACCCTGAGACATAATCTACAAAGGAGCTAAATAGAATTAAAGATAAAAATCTCCAATCCCACCACGCATAAAAAATGTAGCTCGATATAAGTAATACTATATTTTGCTGTTTATGATTCTTCAATATCCAATACAATATAAATACTGTAGGAAAAAACAGAAGAAATTCTAATGAGTTAAAAAGCATATGTTAAAGTAATTCTATTATTCATAACTAAAGTCTTTACATCAAAAGATTAATTTTTAATCCATTTCTCTTGTCTGATACGTTCACTTAATAATCGTGAAAATAATCTGGCCCCATCATCATTAAGATGAGAAGGATCGTGAAACAATTTATATTGATTCACAAATTGTTTATCGTTAAAAAAGTCTACAAACATTACATTTTTATCGTTTGCAATTTCCTTGATTTTATTGAACGATTCATTTTTTGAATGATCCACCTCAAGTAAGGCAGGTGATGTAACCAATACAAGGCGCACATTATTGTCTTTAGCAGTCTTTATAAAACTTTTAAAAGCGTTTACAAAATTACTATCAATCACTTGTTTTGATTTATGCTCCTCGTTACTACCATTTAATTTTTCGGGATTTACTTTTCCAAACAAAGGTCGGTACCCTTTATAATCTACTTGAGGTGACAAATAGTATCTAAAGACGTGCACTAGTGTAGAATTTGTTTGATAAGACTTAAAAAACATCTTAACGTCGACAAGTTTAGATTGTAATTTGAGTACAGGTCTAAGTTCATCTTTATGATCTCCATAATATGGATGTAAATCTCCCAATCGATCATAAGCTTCTTTAGAACTATACAAAAAATCTTCATCTATATTAAGTACCAACACATCTGGTTTGGTCCTCTTTAAAATCATTTTTTGCATTACACTATGATATAAGAGCTGTTGACCTTCTGCACCAGCATTATAGCAGGTAGTTTTCAACTCATTTTCAAAAACTTCTGGTACATAATGACGATGCGCATGAGAACTCCCCAAAATAATAACTTTGGCATCTGTATGTTCTATGGCATGAGTAGATCTAGCGTATTTTCCCGTTTCTTGAGAAAAAAACAGTTGTCTTGCAACATAACCCAATGCAAAATCTATAACCAAAATTATGATTACAAATTTTACAATTTTTGATATTGATATTTTAAAATTACCGCTATTCATTATTTAAAATTGAAAATAAATAAACTGACTCTTTCCAAAAACTCCAAAATAGAAGATCGTAAACAAAACAATAGCATATGCCGTTAATCTCACTCCTTCATACCTGCTTTTAGAAATGGAAAACAAGCTATCAAAATATTCTTTTTTCATCTCTACAGATACAAGCATTATAATAGCGAGCGTAGCGTAGATTGATGCTGCAATATCATCTCCACTACCTATATACAATCTCCCTGGGTTGGTACATATTGTTTTCACAATATAGAGTGCACTTTCTATAGAATTTGCTCTAAAAAATATCCACGCAAAATTTATCAAACAAAAGGTTATGAGTACGTTAAAAATCCCTTTCCTATTCTTTTTAAATAATAGTGCTTCAACAATTAAATATATCCCGTTAAGTGCTCCCCAAACCACAAATGTCCAATTTGCTCCATGCCATAAACCACTCACCAGAAAAGTTACAAACAAATTAAAAAGCCATCTGGGTTTCGCCACACGATTACCACCTAGAGGAATGTATAAGTAATCTCTGAACCATGTCGATAAAGAGATATGCCATCGAGTCCAAAATTCGCTTACCGATGCCGAAAAATAAGGTCTCCTGAAATTCGTCATTAAATCGAACCCAAATAATTTTGCAGTCCCGATAGCGATTAAAGAGTACCCTGCAAAATCCCCATATATCTGGAAAGCAAACAAAACTGTTGCTGCAATAAAGGTAAGCCCTTCATGATGTTCTGTATTATTAAAGACTGCATTTACATAAATCGCCGCTCTATCTGCCACCACCAGTTTCATAAAAAATCCCCAAATCATGAGTTTCACACCCGTTGACATATTTTGATACGCAAAAACTCGTTTTTTAAGAAATTGAGGAACTAAATTCGTTGCTCTTTCAATAGGTCCTGCTACCAACTGCGGAAAGAAAGAAACAAAAGCTGCAAAGGCAATAAAATCTTTTGTTGGCTTCAATTTTTCACTATATATATCTATGGAATAAGACATCGTCTGAAACGTATAAAAAGAAATCCCCACTGGTAGAATGATGTTCAATGTCCATATACTTTGTCCGGTATATCCCATTGCAGCCAAAAGGTCAACCCAAGAATTGATAAAAAAGTTGAAATACTTAAAAAAACCAAGTAAACCTATATTAAAGATTATACTCAACCATAGCCAACGTTTCTTACTAATTTTACTTTTAGCATTATATACTTTGAGACCAACAACATAATCGGTAATTGTGCTCAAAGCTATAAGTGATAAAAACCGCCAATCCCACCAACCATAGAATACATAACTAGCAAGTAACAAAACAATATTCTGATACCTAATAGGTTGCTTTGATAATACCCAGTATAGTATAAAAACTATAGGTAAAAAAGCTAGATATTCGAATGAGTTAAAAAGCATATCTGATAGCTAGTTAGGGATAAGGTCTTTTATATTGTTTTTAATCAATCTGAACTTTCCACTTTTCTCTACAGGAATTTCATCGACATAGTGAAGATCTATACTTATTTCGCTGCCTACTCTATCGCGTAAATTTCTCAGAAAAACTTCTTCATCTTTTTTGGTGTAGTCTTCATCATCTTTTTCTATAACTACTAAGAGTCGGTTTAGTGTATCTTGTTGAATCTGAAATTTTACAATTCCTTTTACTCCTTTTAGTGAATTGGATATGTTTCCTAAATTAATTTTTCCAATTTCTTCTGAGTATATGTAATCTGAAATACGTCCTAAGACTTCTTTAACAAGAGGGTTATTATTTCCACAGACGCAAACACCATCTTCTAACTCTATTTGATCACCAATATCATATCGAATAAGTGGAGTTCCATGTGTATTAAAGGAAGTCACTACTAGTCGTCCCTTATTGCTAGGATTATCATTTTCATCGAGTACCTCAAAAACACCACTTTGAAGTTCGAGGTGTAATTTTTTATTTTCACATTCTACAATAAAAGGAGCTCCTTCTGAAGAAGCGTACTGATTGTATAAATTGGTTTTAAAAAAACTCTCCAGCACATCTCTGATATCACTCGTTATAGTCTCTGCCGTTGGAAATATTGCTTTAATTGTGTTTGCAGGAAAATCGATATTCTTAGCCAAACCATACTTCGCTATTTCGTACATTGTAGAGGGAAATCCTACCATATACTCTGGTTTAAACTTTATCAAATTCTCAAGATAGTATTGTAAGTATTTACCATGAATGTGAAATGTAGAATAATATCTAACCTTATAAATATGATCGGTTTTCCAAAATCGACTCTTTTTTATATCCTTATCACTTAAAAGGTTTTTACCACTAAACCATGCAGTTTTCTTACCCAGTTTATATCCAAAACCACCACGAAAATTATCTAATATAGCAAATCGCTCTTGAACATCATCATGAGTATATAATACTTCTAGAGATTTGCCTGTTGTCCCTCCTGTTTTAGAAATAATACCTTCTCCTTTTTCAATGGTGTAAAATCCAGAGTAATTGCTCCTTAGCGTTTCCTTATTAATGATAGGAAGTTTACGAATATTATCTAAATCTTCGGCTCCTTCTATACTCCCAAGGGTTTCTTTATAATAGCTTGAATTATTGATAGCATAGCTTACAAATTCTCGAAATCTTTGTTTTTGAATATTTTGTAATTCTTCCAAAGACAAACTTCTATTCTTTTCGTATAGCTTTAGGAATTGCTTATACTTACCAGAGTATCTTTTTTTGTAGGCCAAAACATTGTACATCGATACAATCCAATTTTGTATAAAATGGGGAGATTTTGAATAAATTTTCTCTTGTAAATTTCCCATATCAATTATGTATTTGCTTCAGATAAAAATCCTGAAATATTTCGGTATTTTTCTGAATATCATACTTCTTTTCTTTTATCACTTCAAAATTATCTGATTTATCTCCTATATGTTTTTCCAGTATTGTATCTGCCCAAAACTTAGGAGATTCATTTATCGAAAGAAACTCAATGTCATCGGTAAGATCTACCTCCTTGGTAATTCTATCAGATGCAAAAACTTTGAGTCCCGCAGATTGCGCTTCTATTAAAGTAACCGGCAATCCCTCATAAAACGATGGAAAGACAAATACATCCAGCATTTGATACAATTGTGGAATATCTGTTCGTACTCCTAAAAATTGAACATGGTTATCTATCCCCAATTCTTTAGCTTCCGCTACTAACTTTACCCGTAAAGGACCATCTCCTATTAAAATTAATTCTGAATTCTCTTTACTTTTTAATACTTCACTAAAAATTTTCAATAAAAAAGAGTGATTTTTTTGACTTGTAAACCTACCAACATGTCCTAATACAAGTTTTTGCTCAATTGCAAACTTCTTTTGATACTCTTCCCTAACCTGATTATCTGGGCGAAAGGCATTAGCATCAATAGCATTGTTCATAATAGTAAAATCTCTATCGCTTCCAAACAACCATTTCCCAGCTTTTTCACCACAAGAAAAACTATGTGTAGCATGTTTAAGCACTCTTTGTTTTAACCACAGTTTAATAACTTTCTTTATCGTTTCTTTTGGACCTTCATTCCCTGGTAAAAGGTCTGTCAGTTTTACTTTTTCTATAGCTATATGCGCGTGCGCAATTCTACAGGGAATATTAAACTCTTCAGCTATTTTTAAAGGAAAACAACTAAAAGTATTCAAATGAGAGTGTACTACCTTATACTCTGAATGTTCCTTAAAAAAAGATCTTAATTTTTCGTAATATGCTCCTGGAGACAAAGGATTAATAGGATCAAACCTATATATCTTACCTCCCAGACTTTCGATTTCTTCGTCAAAAGCAGCCTTTTCTTTTCTGTGTACCAAAAAGTCGAACTGAACTTTATCCTTATCGATCTTTCGATAATAGTTCATAATCATAGACTCTGCCCCTCCTCGATTCATGATCGTAAAGACCTGTAAAATTCTTACTGCTCCCATTTAAATTCCACTTCTGGTTTTAAATCGTATATACATATTCAATAATACTCCAAAAGGGATTGCCAAAAAGGTAATCAGTTTTTTCGGAGATTCACTAAGAAAAGCTCCATTCTTGATAAACATCGAACTGGATACATAGTGAATTGCATTTTTGAATCTATCTTTGAAATTTTGAGCCAATTTCATTCTGCTTTTTCGTGAAAACGCAAACCCTCTTGGGTGTCTTCTGTATTGCTTAAGCATATTTAAACTAGAACCGTCGGTCATATATTCAACCTCACAAAACACTTCGTTAACCGCCAACAGCTTATAATCCTGATCTACAAGCTGATATAAATACCCCAGTGGTACAAAGCGTTCACCTTCAAAAATAGGATATGGAGGATATTGCTTTACTACATCGGTTCGATATACCAATTTTTTATCGCCTGTTGCTTTATGTACATGATATAAATCGTACAATGTTGTTTCTTTTACATGATCAGGAATCTTGGTTCCTATTAAATTTCCCTCAGTATCAGCATCTAAACCTACAAGACCCGCAAACTCCGGCTTATCTTTTATAGTTTCCCAGGCATCTAGAATTTTTTGAATAGCATCTTTTGCCATACAGTCGTCACTATCAATACAAACGTTTAGGGTAGTTTCGGTCAATCTATAGGCGGCATTATGTCCTCCATGCATTCCTTGATTTTCCTGATAATGATATACAATATCGATCTTGCCTTCTTGAATCCATGAATTTACCAGTTCTTCGGTATTATCTGAAGAACCATCATCTATAATAAGCCAAACAAAATCCTGATTAGATTGAGCAACAAGACTATCGTAACATTTGTGTAAACAATAAGCCCGGTTGTACGTTGGTGTAAATACTGTAATTGTTTTCATTGGTTGATTAGTTATTGTTATTATCCCCAAAAAAGGTAATACATAAAAAAGGTAAAAGAGAAATAGACGAGTATTACTTTACCTAATAAAAAATGTTGGTCTTTAAAAAACTGTTTTTTCAAAAATGGATAGGCTATAATGATCGCCATCATAAACCAGGATAAGTAGGCAAACCTATTGGAGTAATTCGCCTTTATTACAAGAATCCAAAATCCATTACATATTAAATACGTATTTAATAATTTAAAATATAGCTTGTCTTCAAATTTCTTTTTGATTACAAAATACCATCCTGCAAATACCGCAAATGAACTATGAAATAAAAAATCCCACCTAAACCCTGTACTTGAGAAAGTTCCTTCTGCAGCTTCACTGGTGAGATATCCCGCTAACCTGTCATCGTCTCCAAACCCCAGACTGGCAAAAAGTGTGATCCAAACCCCACCCATAGCTAGAGAAAGAGGAATACACGCTAACCAGCCTTTGAAAAACACTTTAGGATTATTATAAAAATAGGTGATGACAAAAGCAAAAATTGGTAACAATGTGGTCTTATGAAAGAAGATCGCAACTAGAAAAAATAGTGACATTACTACTTTATTACGATGATAACTCACTCCCCATAGGAAAAGAGAACAAGCTGCTCCATTTCTCATTCCGTTAACTCCATAGGTCCAAAAAGAAAAAGAAACCACAAACATGATAAATGCGTAGTACCAATAGTCTTTAAAAAACTCCTTAGAAATTCTATACATCGGGAAGACATAAATAATCGCACAAATGGTGAAAAACGTATGTACCGAAGAAACACTGGCAATGGCCTTCATAAAAAGGTGCCAACCATAATCGTTTACCTGTAGTATTTCTCCACCAGTATTATAATGTTGAAAGGTTCTGTAGTAATTTATTGTGTCCCCGAACAGATGACTAGGTGGTCTTTGTCCTATATGAAATATTAAGAAAGCTAATAATACGTATCCCGTATAATTTATGAATGACAAATTTCTAGGTTCATTCATATTTAGAATACGAGTATGCAAAAGCGTAAATAGTACCAAAAAGAAGCACAAATTTAAATACAAAGGATAATATAACTCTATCGGTACTATAGTGTTCATTACTTCCTCAAATTTAGTATTATCATTGTTACTACTATATTCATATCACGTTTAACATTATAATGTTTTATCTATTAATCTACATAACTCCAATGTAAATTCCTTTCCGGAATACTTATCCAAATGATGCCCATCATAAGTAGTATACTCCCTATCTAACTTATTAAAGTCAAAATATGGTACATCATTTTTTATGGATACCTCATCCATTATATCATTAAAGTGGGGGAAATATTGTTGTTCATATCCCAAAAATTCTTTACTTATGGGCATTCGAACCAAATAAACACTACCGTGTTTTTTTAGGGAATCGATTAAAATATGTAAGCTATTAATCCTTACATCAGAAATAGCATATTCCGTTCGATCGTGCAAAAATAGGTTAATCTGATTCTTTTTCCAACTTTTAAACACTTCTTCATCTTTGGGAAGATTATTTTCTTCGAGCCAACCATCTTTATGAAGTGTTGAGTTCTTTCTGAATACTGATTTAAAGTGAAAAAAAGAGTAGTTTTTAATTACATATTCAAAATTTGGGTTCACAGACACAAAATCCATATTATGTGGGGGTTGTCCCTCTTCTCTAAACTGTCCCTTCGTGTTATCAAAACCTTCCTTAGCGGTAATCATTTCTGGTGTAACAGAAATAACAAACACTCCATTTCTAGAAGCATTGTCTAACTTTTTTAATACACTCTCGTTATACAACGGTCCTATTAATGCTTGTGCAATCGTAAAGCTGTAATTGAATACGGGCAAATCATAATTTTTATTTTCAAAATATGAATTCATAACACTAGGTTGTATCCCTTGTAAACTTCTAGAGTCCCCAATAATCATAGACTTAGCTTTTGGAGTTGTAAACTTCTCATAAAAGTAGTCTACGTTACCTCCAAAGTTGAGTAACACAAAAGACAGAACAGACAAGCATAACACAGTAAAAATTCCCAGTTTTATAAATAATAATTTCATCTGTCTCTAAAATTGAAAATAAATAAACGTCTCTGCGGTTTTTCCGAAAAACAATATCAATACAAACAAAAATATATAGAATCCCCATCGAATTAAGAGGGGATAATTTCTAACTTCAAAATCATGTTTCTTTTCTCGATTAATCCATTCGACACCAAAGAAAAAAAGAATAAACAAGCTAGTGAACAAGGTTGTCGATCCTAAAAATTCCCATGGGATAGAGAATAAACTCCATGAAAAAACTCGCTGTAAATAATCGAATGCCATTGTCAAATTATCTGCTCTAAACAGTATATCCGTAAACATAACAAGAATAAATAGCATTACCATTTTCACAGATTCTTTAATTGAAGGAAACCATGCCCCTTGAGCTATAGCATTAGAGGTATTCATACTCCCCGAATATACCAAAGGTATAAAGTACATACCATGAAAAAGTCCATAGACAATAAACGTCCAATTTGCACCATGCCATAGCCCTACCAATACAAAAGTAGTCACAATAGCCACTATTAAACCCAATTTTTGCTGTCTTCTTAAGGTAAAGGACAATGGAGTAAAGACGTAATCCATCATCCAGGTTGTGAGTGATATATGCCATTTCCTCCAAAAATCTGCTATATTCGTTGAGAAGAAAGGAGTTGCAAAATTGCGCATCAATTGAATTCCGAATAGTTTAGATACTCCAATAGCCATATTTGAATATCCAGAAAAATCTGCATATAGCTGTATTGCATAAAAAAACGCTCCAAACACCAATGCACTTGAAGATTGCTCTTGATAAGAATTAAAAATCGGATCTGCCAGTGCAGCACAGTTTTCAGCTATGACAACTTTGGCAAATAATCCCCAAAGAATTTGACGCAACCCATCTACCGTAGTATCGTAAGAAAAATCTCTTTTAGTTTTTATCTGCGGAATAAATTGAGAAGCTCTTTCTATGGGTCCTGATAAAATTTTTGGAAAAAAGGCAACAAACAAAGAAAACTCAAGCACATTTGAGTTTGGTTCTATTTCTTCGTTATAAACATCTAGTAAATACCCTAAATTCTGAAAGGTAAAAAAACTTATCCCAAGAGGTAACAATATCGACAGAGCTGTATGACTAGAAGTAACACCAAAAGCATTGAGCATATCATAAAATCCCTCGAGAAAAAAGTTGAAATACTTATAGTAGAGCAATAACCCAACATTGAATATTACTCCTAAATACAAATAAACTTGCTGTTTCCTTTCGTTAGATTCACTATTGATCCTTAATCCAAGTAAAAAGTTGATGAGTATACATGTGACCAGTAAAATAAGAAAACGCCAATCTGCGAAAGCATAAAAAAACAAGCTAGCTCCCAACAACAATATATTTTGGTAGACTGCCGACTTTTTAAATACCAACCAATACAGCAAAAATACTGGAATGATAAATACTACAAAGTTAAAAGAGTTAAATACCACGCTTTCGTCATTAAATTTTCCCCTGAATTACGGATACCAGGGATCCCATATTTTTTAATTTATTTAAATCTCTTAATTTAAAACGGATACTAAATTCTTCTTCAATCTTAGTTATGATCATCATATGAGATAAAGAATCCCACCCATCTACGTCTTTCGCCGTTAACTCGTCATGCATTTCAAAATTATCATGCTCTAGTATTGATGTAAGTACACCTGCAATTTTCTCCTTAATAAAACTTACTTCCATTCTCCTCGTTTATTTAATCAAAATATTCCTTTAATTTTTTCCTATCTGTTTTGCCATTAACATTAAGTGGGAAATTATCAATATATCTGATCTGTGTGGGGATCATATACGGGGGGAGTTTTGCTTTTAGATGATCTAGTAAAGGTTTTGTGTCTAGTTTTGGGGACTCTAATGCTAAACCTATTTCTGTATTGTGAATAGTATTGGTAAAAGCAACAGCTACGACGTTTATTTTGTCTAACTGTTCTTTGGCGTGAAATTCAATTTCTGATAGTTCAACCCTAAATCCTTGAATTTTGGCTTGAAAATCTACTCGGCCTACATATAGAATATCTCCATCTGCATCTACAGTACAAAGATCTCCTGTTCTATAGAACCTTATCTTTTCTCCATTATATATTTTGTAAAAAAAAGTTTCTTTATTTTTTGTTTCATTTTTCCAATACCCTGGAGTAAGTTGAGACCCACTCAAACACAGCTCCCCTCGTTCACCAACTTGCACTTCATTTTCATTCTCATCAACTATAATGGTTTGGGTATTTTTCATATCCTTACCTATGGTAAGCACTCCATTATAATTTTTATTCGCTGCGTCTCGTTTATAGGTATAATCTGTACAAAAAATTGTGCATTCTGTTGGCCCATAAACATTAGCTATCGTTGCATTTGGAATACAGTTACTCCATTCTTTTGTTACGTCTAGAGGAAGTGCTTCGCCACAAAACAAACTAAATTTCATGGCTGGACAATCTATTTCATCAAAATATGGCCTCAAATAATGTAATATAGATGGTACCATAAGCGCAAAGGTAAGCTCATGATCTTCCATCAATTCGAAAATATAGCTATACTTAATTTCTTCTTTAGGAATGGTATAGACACAAGCCCCTCTAAGCAAAGGTGCCAAATAAGACACCACCGATAAGTCAAAGGTTAGTTCAAACATTTGCAGACATCTATCTTCTTCGGTTAAGGTATAATCGAGAGACCAAAAGGCATCTAAAAATGCTGATAAGTTCCCAAATGTGATCGGCACTCCTTTGGGAGTTCCTGTAGTTCCTGAAGTAAAAAATATGTATGCTAAATCATCTGTTGATACTTCAATTGGTATGATGTCAATTTCAGATGTAGTTAAATCGTCTGTTTTAATAACAATAAACGAATCAAAAACCTTTTCTTTTGAAGAATCTAGTACAGTATTTATATCTGCCAGATCAAGTATTGTTTGATTTCGTTCAATAGGAAACTCTGGGTTTAAGGGCACATATGCTTTTCCCTCTAACCATAGTGCCAAAATTGAAGCATAGGTATAAATATCATCATTTGTGATCAAACCGATATTGATTTCTTTAGATGAGATAGTAGACCGTATTTCATTTCTGATATCGGATACGACTTGAGTTAATTCCTGATAGCTGTAATATTTTTGACCAATAAAGAAGGCATTGCAATTGGCATGCCTCTCCAAAGACTTTTGTATGTCAAAAACTAAATTCACTTTTGCTTAATGCTATAATAACTCTAATATTCATAGTCATAGTTATGACTACGTAACCTTTTGCCCATTTTTCTTAACGATTCTTGCGGGGTTTCCCACGACCACACAATTTTCGGGCACATCTTTTACCACCACAGAACCTGCGCCAACAACTGCATTATCTCCAATAGTAATATCTCCTATAATAATTGCCCCAGTATAAATTGAGACATTGTTTCCTATAGTAGGTCGTTTACCATCAATTTCCCCTACAGTAACTAGATGATTTACATAAAAATTTTCTCCAATCGAATTTGCATTTAAGATGGTACTATACGGATGCCCTGTAAGAATGCCTCCTCCCAGCTTAGTTGTTAAATCTATTCGAAAGTATTTTTCCCTCTTGCAATATAAGTTTAAAATTCTAGCAAACACACCTCTATTTCTAAAATAAAAAATAGTCCTAAAGTCTGATGAATCTGCCAAAAAACTCAGTAGCAAACTAATTTTACTTCCTTTCATACCTCTTGCCTCTGCCCATCGTAAAATGTCTTTATCGGTTTCTTTTTGGTTTTTACTTATCCAATACAAGATAATGTGTGGCCAAAGAAAGAGTTTATAGATATTTATGATTATTGCTCTCATCAATTATATGCTCCAAATTACGAAATCATCTGGGATAATCCTCCAGGATTAAATCACAAAGTTTATTTGTAAAATCTAACCCTCCTTTTTTATCCAAATGATGTCCATCGTAGGTTTTAAAATTTCTGTAATTTTTCTCTGTATTAAAATCTAAATATGGTATTTCATTGGCTGCGGCAGCTTCTTTCATATCCTTATCAAAATCTGAATAGAAGGTATTTTCCATCTCCAAAAAATCCTTATCTATAGGCATGCGTACCAAAAAAACGTCTCCATGTTGCTTTAAATCTTTTATTAAATCGTGTAGGCTTTGTAATCGTAAATCGGAGATGGTATAATCATGCATCATTTTTTCAAAAAGCTTTGCCTGATTTTTTTTCCAATTTTTAAAAACCTCTGGACTATCTGGTAAATTATTCTCTTCTAACCAACCATCTTCGTGCATTGTTGAACTTTGTCTAAATAATGATTTAAAATGAAAATAGTTCAAATTCTTGAATAGGTACTCATAATTTGGATTAACGTCAACAAAATTCATATTATGAGGAGGCCCTTTGGCCTCTCTAAACTCTCCTTTTTTATTGTTATTTCCCTTTTCAGATGCTAGCATCCACGGAGTCATAGAGATTACAAAAACTCCATTTTCTGAAGAGGTATCCAATTTTTTCATGATACTCTTATTGTATAAAGGTCCAATTGGCGCTTGGGCAATAGTAAAACTATAATTAAAAACAGGTAATTCTATACCTAAATCGTTGAACTTAGCATTCATTACTCTAGGCTGTATACCTTGCATACTTCTAGAATCACCAACAATCATCGATTTAGGTTTTGGAGTAGTAAATTTCACATAAAAATAGTCTATACTCCCTCCAAATTTTACCATAATACATGTAATTACGGTAAAGCAAATAATTAAAAATAGTGCGGTTTTCTTTAAATACTTTATCATCCTTCTTAAAATTGAAAGTAAATAAATGAATCTGATGCCCTTCCGAAGAACAGAATCATTACAAAAATCGATACATATGCTCCCCATCTTACATAGGTTGGTCTATCTTCTATTGCCAAACCATGCTGCTTAGTTCTATTTATCCATTCTACAACCAGTAACACCAATATAACAGCTATGGAGACTTTGTCAAGATTCCCAAGGGTATTGCCTTGAAAACTAAAAATCCTTTTAATATATAAAAAGGCGTCTTCTATAGTATTGGCCCTAAAAAACACCCTAATAAAACATGTTACTATAAATGTTTCTAATATTGCGTATCCTTCCCTAAAAGAGGGTAAAAATCCATTGGCTGCAACAATTTCAAGGTTTTTTCGGTTTCTTTTAAACAACATTAAAGGCACATAATACAGTGCATTCAGGAATCCCCAAAAAATGAAGGTCCAATTGGCTCCATGCCAAAACCCACTAATGAGATATATAATAAATACATTTCTAATCTTCATGTTTAACCCCACCCTACTTCCTCCTAGCGGGAAATAGACATAATCTTTAAACCAATTTGTCAATGACATGTGCCATCTCCTATAAAATTCTGCAATATCTCTAGCAAAATATGGAAAAGCAAAGTTTTGTTTTAGATCAAAACCAAAAAGTCTTGCACTACCAATAGCGATGTCTGAATATCCTGCAAAATCACCATATAATTGAAACGCGAAGAAAATCATGGCTACAAAAAGTTCTCCCGAAGAGCTCAAAGAAGGATCTGTAAAAGCCTTATCAACAAATACAGCACAATTATCTGCAACCACTACCTTTTTGAAGAATCCCCATAGCATTTGACGCATCCCATCTGCAGCCTTATCATAATCGAATGTTCTTTTCTTCTGAAACTGAGGTAATAAATTGGTAGCACGTTCTATAGGCCCCGCCACTAATTGGGGAAAGAAACTTACATAAGCAAAAAACTGAATAACCGAATTTGAAGGTTCAATTTTTTCTCTATATACGTCTATAGTATAACTTAATGTTTGAAATGTATAGAAACTAATCCCTACGGGTAAAATGATGTTAAGTGTAACGTAGTCTGCATGAAAACCAACTACATTAAAAAGATCTACCAAAGAATCTGCAAAGAAATTGAAATATTTAAAGAAGCCTAAAAGCCCCAAATTCATTGCGAGACTTAGCCCAACAAACCACTTTTTTCTTTTCTTACTTTCTGAAGATTTAATTTGTTGTGCTACCCAAAAATCTATAAGAGAACTTGTTGCGATCAAAAACAGAAAACGCCAATCCCAACAACCATAAAAAAAGTAACTTATTGCTAGAAGATAAGTATTTTGAATTTTTAAAGATTTCTTTGCTATAAGCCAATAGATCGCAAAAGCAATTGGCAAGAAAACCAAAAATATAACCGAGTTAAAAATCATAATTTACCCCCTATTATTTATGAATTTTCAAAATACTACTAGTAGTATAGTTAGTTATAAGTCTCCCCATTATGTGTGTTTTAATTTATTAGACTTTTAAACATTTGTTCCCATTGATTCATGACAAGTTCTAATCTATATTTTGTTGCATTCTTCCTTGCATTCTCTCCCATTTGCTGTAATCTGTCATCGTCTTCCATTAACTCTGACAATTGCTCTGCAAAAGCGTCATTATCATAGTGTGGTACCAAAATTCCGTTACTCGAATCTATTATATTTCTTGGTCCGTGAGGACAATCAAACGCTACTATTGGCAAACCACAAGCTTGAGCTTCGAGTAATACCAATGGAAAACACTCGTTGTGCGATGTCATTGCAAAAATTGATGAAGAGTTCATTTTTCCCTGTATATCATCTGTAGATCCTTCTAAGAAAACACTATTTTGTAATCCTTCGTCATTTATCTGCTTCTGTAACTGTTTCTCATATTCAGGAAGTCCTTTTCCATAAATATGTAAAGTCCAAGAATCATTTTTCTCCATCAGCTTCGCCCAAATATCAACTAGCAAATCATAGCCCTTGACTTGTGCAATTCTACCTGCTGAGATTACTTTTTTACTTTCGAGTATAGAAACATTATCTGGGTAAAACGTAAGTGGATTAGGTATTACAGTTGTATTATCACTTTCATAATAGGCATCTTCATCTTTGTTTAAAATTACCAGAGTATCATATTTTGTTTCTACATAATCTGCAAACCTCAAAAACAACTTTTTAAATAGATTACCTGGGTTCTTTCTTTTATACTCTTCAATAAATTTTGAATAATGAAATTCTTTAACCTTCGGTATTTTCTTATTAATAAAAGGAACAAAATAGGTATCTGTACTATGACTACATACCACCACTACATCGGGTTTGATCTTTCTAATTGCCTTTTTAGTTTTTGAAATATGTCTTGGTAGCTTTAATAGGTTTACGGGATGAAAATATGCTTTACTCCTATTGTAGTTCACATCAAGATCTTCAAAAACTATATTTTGATCGAAATGATAGCAAGCCTCTTTGTTTTTTTGTTCGGTGGTGAGAATAAAAACTTCATAACCTTTTTGAGATGCAAAGTAGTTGGCTTTAATAGACAGCACTCTTTCTATTCCACCATGAAGATACACTTGATCAATTATAAAAACAATTCTCATCCTACTTTCGATTTGGTTAAACTAGTAAACAAATCATTCCATTCTGAAGCAATTTTTTCTGGTAAGTATCGCTTCACAGCTTCTTTAGCATCCTCTCCCATAGATGATCGCATTTCATTATCGGCAATAAGCTTAGATATTGCTTTTGCAAAAGATACTATATCATGGTTTTCTACCAATAATCCATTTTTATTATGGGTAATAATATCAGAAGGGCCATAAGGGCAATCAAAAGAAACGCAAGGCACTCCATATGCCATGGCTTCAGTAAGTACCATACCAAAACCTTCGTATCTAGAAGACATAGCATAGATTGAAGATTCTTTATATTTCTCAGCTATATTTTTTACTGGCGGAAAAAAATGTACTGATTCCGAAATTCCTAATTCCTCGGCTAAATCGGCCAATTTCTCTTTGGGCTCTATGGTTCCGTAGATATCTAATCTCCAATTAGGATGATTTTCATGTATAGATTTCCAACTTTGAAGCAGTCTATCAAATCCTTTTTGAAAACAATGCTTACCCACCGCCAAAACTCTTTTGTTTTGTAAAGTACTGCGCTGGTCAGGATAAAAAGATAATGGATTTGGAATGACCATGAGGTTTTTCAAATCCCATTCATTTTTATTCCCTTCTGTTAATACAACAAATCTGTCGTACAAACCTCCTCCATAATTCATTATTTTGAATTTCACTTTGGTCACCAACCTACTCTTTAGAGATCTTTTCTCCTGCTGTAATTCAACATTCTTAGAAACATGGCGTTCATAAATGATTGGGCAGGGTTTGCCAATGAAAAAAGGGAGTAATAAACCTTTCAAACCATCATCGCAAACTGCAATAACGTCTGGCTTTATTTCTTTTATCTTCTGTTTTAATTGAGAACTATATCTGTAAATATAAGATATCGGATTACCAGATACGTTGATATTATGGTATTGTAATTTTGGACTAAACTCATAAAAGAGTTCACCTTCGGTCTGATTTAAAGTAATCACATGTACATCATAATTATAATGATCTGCCAAACGACTAGCTTTAATAGACAAGACTCTTTCAAGACCTCCAGGGCCATCTATCCTATTTACAATATAGACCAGTTTCATGTTTTAGAATTACCCTTTTAACTGACTTTTTACTTTTTCCTTAAGTGCATTCGCCAAATCATGGTGCTTTTCCAGGTTTTTTACCATAGTATCTTTTTGAATTTTTCCTTCTAAAGGAAAATTGGCAGTGAAATCACCTGTCTTACTATTAACATCAATTCTATTAAAAAGTTCAAGAATTCCATCAAAACGACAAGAATCTACAAAACTATCGAACCCATTCACAAATATCACGGGTGTTCCTAATGCTAAACAAGGTAATGCACAGTGAATTCTAGATGTTATAACCAGTTTTGCTCTTGCATATTTATGTAAAAGTTTCTCTGCCATATCAAACTTTTCTTCATCTGTATATTGATTTGAAGGAGGTTCCTGATTAATAAATTCTGCAGAACTCAGTACTTCTTCACTAATAAAGTTCTTAAGATGTTTGTTTTTTTTGCCCAATTGAAAAGCTGTACCGTTTAAGATATTCTTAATCGTAATTTTGGTATTATAAAACACCTTCTCTGGTCTGGGATAGCTATATAAAGGGTCTACAATGTAGATATCGTCTCCTCTTTCAGCATCATCGACTTTATACGAATCTAAGGTTAATGTTAAACATCCTGTAAAAAAAGCATCAATCCCTTTGGCATTTAAAGTGTCTGCAGTAAATTGATCTCTACACCCGATTGGTGCATGTTTCTTTAAATATGCTATACCTTTTTCACTTAACATATAAGGAGCAGCAGTATTATTCATGTGAAAAGACACAAAAATGGGGTCTATATTTTCTGAAGGCACCCAGTTATGGATATTATGAGTAAACCATCCATTCATGATGAGCTGTACTTGTTCACCATTGTATTCTCCCAATCGTTCTCTATTCAAAAAGGTGTCTACCTTTGGTAAAAACTGTTTAGCCGCTAAACTCTGAATATTATCTCCAACGTTAAAAAAACGCTTATTCTCATCGTAAGTTAAAAGCCCGTATTTCATTTCTATACTTTATTTTGTAAGGTTTATGGCACTAAATAATCTACTTCCTACTCTTTAGTTATTATATCTTATCTTTCTATATAAATCCCGTAACCAAGGAAACTTATTTCTTATAATAAACCGAATTCGATGTTTCCCTTTATTCGGATTATTTATTTTCTGTTGTAATCGATCATGAATTTCACCTTTTCGTATTCTATCGATTTGTTTTGTTTCTGCTTCTTTATTATTAAACACAAAAAAGTTGTCTACTTTTTTAGCTTTCTCCATGAGCTCCCACCAGAAATATTGAACTCCTTTACTAGCTCCACCTAGATTAAGAACTGCATAAATTTTGTCATAAACTCCTTCATCAACCTTAAAACCATAATGATTAGGATTCTTGCCATTTAGAATAATCCCTAATATGGTTCTGAAGCATTTTTCACAATTACTACAATTAAATTCTGTTCTTAATTCTGAATAACAAACTCTTAATTTGAATTTAGTATCGGTATGAGCAGCAAACTGGGTAATTAAATCCACTTTATCCTGTCTCTTCATTTCATAACCATCGTGAAAAACTGAAACCCCGGCCCAGCTAATTTTTTCATCCATTTCAGGAGTAGATCCCCAATCGATATCAATGTGATCGGTATAAGACGAAGCTATATAAATTTCTTTGTAACCATTCACAAATGATAGTGGTGCCAAGGCACCTATAAGGGCAAGGCCGTGTTGTACTTTCCCCCACCACCCAAGGTCTTTGAGTAGTAACTCTACCTGATAGGTGTAAAAAGTTCTCAAATTGGTTTCTATATAGTCTTTACGGTTTTTTTGAAGTAATTGTTCATTCTCCAAAAAATTGGTAAACTCTGTCCACTGCTTCTGATCTTCGATCTCGATATCTGCCCCAAGAATGGTTACAAGATCTGGTACTTTTTCATAAACTCTAATATATGTAGCATATGCATCTACTCCTCCACTAAAAAGCATTGAAGTTTTATCTCCTGGAGTTTCATTCTTTACCAACTTATTAGCTTTAAGGTCTCCTTTTAATTCATAAGAAGTATCTCGATCTTGAAAGATCGTTTTAATAGCTTGTAAAGCGTTGTAAAAATCTTCATCAATTTCATTTACCTCAACCGTAAAGCCTGCAAACCACGCTATAGGCATCACATTCGATAAAAAAGGAATTACTGCTATGCTCTCAGGAACAGCACTTACATCGATATCATATTTTGAATAAAACGGTTGATCTTTATCAAAGAATTTCTGCGTTTGCGGATCAATGTCATACGCATAGTTGATTTTTTTCCCTTCTTCTGAATACGATATGTTTTGAAGTTTTACCATTTATTTTTCTTTATTTTCGCTTTAATACAGAAGCCAAAGGTTTTGTAAGTAATTGTTTTTCATACTCTAACGTCCCCAGAGTATACATTGATACTGCAAACACTCCGGTATATGCAATACCTTTTGCAATAAAATTGAACCATCCACTACCAGGAATATAATTTATAAAATATCCTATAGCCATTACTCCAAGGAGGACTAATAACGTTTTATGCAACAACTCTTTAAAAAATCTTGGAATATTTAAGCCAATGGTATTGTGATAATAAAAATTCATTACGTTTTGAACTATCAACCAACCAGCTACAAGTCCTGAGATCATTCCTACCGCTCCATGGTTCAAAGACAAATATCCCCCCAATGCAGCTCCTAAAATCATAAAAACAAGATATAGAACTGCTTTAAAAGACAGTTTGTTTTTTGCTTCCAAGATAGAGTTTCCAAAAGCTTGTAATAAAGGTAATGTATATGCAACCATAATCATTAAGGCAATAATATAGATCTCTCTACATTCACTTGATGTATATTTCCCGTCATTTTCGGCTACACCTCCTACCCAAAGATTAATAAATTGTTCTCCATATAATACAAAAGCTCCTAAGACATACATTAAAATCATAAATGATAGTCTACCTAATCTAATCATCATATTGGTAAGCTCTTCTCCCGTTGCATTTCCTACAGACATTTGCGTAGCTCTAGGTAAAAACACACTTGAAATAGCGGTTGAAAAAGCTCCATAATACGTACCCAGGGCGATTCCTAAACCATAAATCCCTAAAACCTTTGCAACACTTGTTGCTCCTAGAACCCAACTTCCAGATTTCCATTGTAGCATTCCTACTATTGAAAACACAAAAATCCAGCTAGAGTAGTTTAGAATTTGTCTAATATATTTTTTTGATAATTCATGAAGTTTGAATTTAACCTTGAGTTTTTTCAAGACATAATATGCTGTTACAGAAATTGTGAGCATGTTAAAGACGGTATCTACAATTACTAATGAAATTGCCCGTCCTCCTAAAAACAGGACAGCAACCACTGTTATTGACCTCAATAAATACCTAATAACCCCTACCGATTCTGGAAAGACAAAAGCTTCATACCCTCTGCATATACCAGTAAAAATCATTCCTGGAAGCTGCACTGCGAGATTTATAATGAGAATGACAAACATGAGCTTAGCAATTCTCAATTCTTCTGCATTGAATTTTGTAAAATAAGAATCGATAAAGAAATAGAAAATAACACCTAGTACAATTACCAAAAACGAGATAACCAAATAAATAAGACCAACTGTAGCCAAAAAATTTTCTTCTCCTTTTCTATCTTTTTCGGCTCTATATTTTGCTACAAATCGTACAACTGTATTGGTTAAGCCAAAATCAAGAAGCGCTATGGTACCTATCAATGCTCCAATCGCATTAAAAATACCATACTCATCTTTCCCCAAATAACTTACTATCAAAGGGGTAATTACAATCCCAATAACATTTGTTAAAAAGATTTTAAGATAGGTTAATAATGCTCCTTTTTTTAGTTGGCTCAAAGCAATATAATTTGTGGTTAGGTTGTTACGCTATTTCAGACAACTATAATCTACCGTGTACCTTTTCTTTTAAGATACCCTTTACATCATATAAAACTCCGTTTGGCTTTAGTATATTTTGAATATCCAAATCCAAAAATTCCTTATGCGCTACGGTTAGAACTACAGCATCAAATTGCTCACTAGGTAATTCGTTGGTGGTCTCCAGGTTATATTCATGTTTTACCTCTTTAGGACTTGCCCAAGGATCATAAATAGTAACATCTGTTCCAAAATCTTTTAAATGTTCGATCACGTCTACAGCTCTGGTATTACGAACATCTGGGCAGTTTTCTTTGAAGGTAACTCCTAGTACCAAAACACTTGCTCCTTTTATATGAACATCATGCTGCACCATCAACTTTATTACTTCAGATGCAACATACTGTCCCATACTATCATTTAATCTTCTTCCGGCAAGAATAATTTCTGGATGGTAACCAAATTCTTGTGCCCGTTGCGCCAAATAATAAGGATCGACTCCTATGCAGTGACCACCTACTAACCCAGGTTTGAAAGGTAAGAAATTCCATTTTGTACCTGCTGCAGCTAACACGTCATGTGTATCAATATCCATTAAGTTGAATATTTTTGCAAGTTCATTTACAAAGGCAATATTGATATCTCGTTGTGAGTTCTCAATTACCTTTGCAGCTTCGGCCACTTTTATCGTTGGAGCTAAATGTGTACCGGCAGCGATTACAGATGCATATAGACCATCTACTTTTTTACCTATTTCGGGAGTAGATCCTGCGGTAACCTTTAATATCTTTTCTACAGTATGTTTTTTATCTCCAGGGTTAATTCTTTCTGGCGAATATCCTGCGTAAAAATCAGTATTGAACTTTAATCCACTAATCTTTTCTAAAACCGGAATACATTCTTCCTCAGTCACTCCAGGGTATACTGTCGATTCATATATTACGATATCATCTTTTTTCAAAACTTTACCTACAGTTTCACTAGACTTGTAAAGTGGAGTTAAATCTGGTCTATTGTTTTTATCTACTGGTGTAGGCACCGTAATAATATAGTAATTACAGTCTTTAATATCATCTATCTGATTTGAACAAAATAACCCATTTTCACTTAAATCAACTTTATCTTTAAGTACAGATTGTAACAAATCGTCTTCAACTTCTAATGTACTGTCGGTTCCTGAACGTAATTCTGTAATTCTCTTTTCATTAATATCGAAACCAACCACAGGAAACTTTGTAGCAAACAATCTCGCTAGCGGAAGTCCGACATATCCTAATCCTATAACAGCTATTTTAATATCTTGCATTGTTGTAATTTTGATTATATCTGTGTAATCTAGAAAATTATTTCAGATTTTCCCAATACCACTTAACCGCTTCCTTGAGTCCTGACTTCATATCGAACTTCGGGTCATAATTTAAAAGTGTCTTGGCTTTATCTATTGATGCTAAGGAATGAGGAACATCACCTTTACGTTCTGGTCCAAATTTCACTTCAACATTTGCTATTTCGCTATCAAATTCGGATAAATATTCTTTTAACAAGGTTGTGAGTTCATTCAAGGTCGTTCTTTCCCCGAAAGCAGTATTATAAACATTATTTAATGCTGCTTCGTTTTCAGAAGTAATCGCACAAAGATTCATTTGAATGACATTGTCTATATATGTAAAATCTCTAGAAAAAGATCCATCTCCATTAACAACCGGAGATTCGTGCTTCATAAATTGCATTACAAATTTTGGAATCACAGCAGCGTAAGCACCATTAGGGTCTTGCTTTCTACCAAATACATTAAAATAACGTAATCCAACGGTATCTAGATCATATGATTTTTTAAAGTTATCGGCATATAACTCATTCACATATTTGGTAATAGCATATGGTGATAAAGGTTTCCCTATATTTTCTTCTATTTTAGGAAGCGCTTTAGAATCTCCATATGTCGAAGAGCTTGCGGCATATACAAATCGTTTTACCCCGGCATCTCTTGCTGCTACGAGCATATTTAAAAAACCTCCAACATTTACATCATTACTGGTTATTGGATCGTTTAATGATCTTGGCACAGAACCTAAAGCTGCTTGATGTAATACAAAATCAACATTTTCACACGCCGTATGACAATCGCTTAAATTTCTAATATCGCCTTCTATAAAAGTAAAATTGTTGTTATCTAATAAAGAAGAAAGATTCTTTTTATGTCCCGTAGCAAAATTGTCTAATCCTACTACTTCGCTCCCATATTGCAAAAGTGCTTCACAAAGATTAGACCCTATAAAACCTGCTGCACCTGTTACAAGAATTCTTGAAGAACGTAACTGTTCTATCTGTTTAGTGTTCATGATAATGTTTTAACCCCCTGTTTTTTAGTCCCAAAGCCTACATTTTCTATAGACAGCGCGAAATTAACATTTACTAATAGAACTCACAACATAACTTAAAGGGGATTTTACCCCTAATTAGAATTCGTTCATTACAAACATCGTTAAAAAGATGCAGTTGATCCAAAAAACAAATCCAAACAACTGAAAATCAACAATATAAATATTGCATCTTTTTTTATTAACTATAACGTTTTCTTAATATACAATAAGAATTAGTAAGCTAATAAATCTAACAATTCTTGTTCGAATCTATTTTTAGACAAATATTGATTTTCTAAATTAGTATCAAAAGGAATCGGTGTTTCAATACTTGCTACTCTTTTTACAGGTGCATCTAAGTACTCGAAGCAATTCTCCATAATTCCAGAAGAAATTTCAGATGCTATTCCTCCAAATAACGTATCTTCTTGAAGTATGATTGCTTTCCCTGTTTTTTTAACTGAAGAATAAATAGTTTCAGCATCTAAAGGTTGTAAAGTTCTTAAATCTATCACATCTGCAGAGACTTCTTTATTGGTCTTTAATACATCTAGCGCCCAATGTATACCTGCTCCATAACTAATAATAGTAACATCTTTTCCTTCTTTCAATAAAGCGGCTTTACCAAAAGGAAGATTGTAATACCCTGAAGGAACTTCTTGTCGAATACTTCTGTATAAAGCTTTATGCTCAAAAAACAATACAGGATTATTATCTTCTATTGCTGTTATCAATAGCCCCTTTGCATCATAAGGGAATGCTGGATATACAACCTTTAAACCAGGCACTTTGGTAAACCATGCTTCATTCGTTTGACTATGAAAAGGACCCGCTCCAACTCCCGCTCCACAAGGCATTCGAATAACGACATCTGAAGATTGCCCCCAACGGTAGTGAGACTTTGCCAATAAATTTACTATTGGATTAAACCCAGAAGAGACAAAATCTGCAAATTGCATTTCAACCACGGCCTTATGGTTATTAATAGAAAGACCATATCCTGTAGACACGATCACAGACTCACAAATGGGAGTGTTTCGCACTCTTTGTTTCCCAAAAGCTTCTACAAATCCCTCTGTAATCTTAAAAACACCTCCATATTCCGCAATATCTTGCCCCATTATTACCAATTCGTCATATCGCTTCATCGCTTCCTGCAGACCATCAGAAATAGCATCAATCAGCCTAATCTCATTACTTTCCTTAATTTCATCTGTTTTTTGAAAATGATATTTTGCATAAACATCATCGATTTCTTGATTAAGTTCCACAGTCACCAAAGCCTCTTCATTTGCCCGTTCCCAATGATCATCTATTTCATTTTTAATGATAGACTTATGCTGTTGCTCTTCTATTTGGGAAAACACTCCATGATCAAATAAATATCTCTTATAATTTTCTATTGGATCTTTCAGCTTCCAATGTTCCATCAACTCGTCGGGCACATACTTGGTACCACTAGCCTCTTCATGTCCTCTCATCCTAAATGTCTTAAATTCTAAAAGGATTGGTCTTGGGTTCTCTCTTATGCTTTTGGCCAGTTCATTTACTTTACCATAAACTTCTAAAATATTATTTCCATCAAGTATATAGGATTCTAATCCATAACCTTTTCCTCGTTCGGCCAAATGATCACAGTTATACTGTTCACTGGTCGGTGTAGACAATCCATATCCATTATTCTCTATGCAAAACAAAACGGGTAAGTTCCAAACCGAGGCAACATTCAACGCCTCATGAAAATCTCCTTCACTGGTACCTCCTTCTCCTGTAAAAACAGCAGTAACTTTGTTATTATTTTTCAGAAGATTACCCAACGCTATTCCGCAGGCGACTCCCATCTGGGGTCCCAGATGAGATATCATCCCAATAATCTTATATTCTTGCGAACCAAAATGAAAGGAACGATCTCTACCTTTAGTAAACCCACTAGATTTACCTTGCCATTGGGCAAATAATCTATACAAAGGTATATCTCTACCTGTAAAGACCCCTAAATTACGATGCATTGGAAGTATATATTCGTCTTGTTCTAAAGCCGCTGTCACCCCTGTCGCAATAGCTTCCTGACCTATACCACTAAACCATTTTGATATTTTTCCTTGTCTTAGTAGAATTAACATCTTTTCTTCAATAAGCCTAGGCTTCAACATTTTAAGATAGAGACTTAACAAAAGGTCATTATCAAATGTTTTTCTATCAAATTGAAGCTGAGATTTTTCTTTTGAAATAGAGTCCATAAAAGCAAATTAGTTAAGTAAATGTAACCAATTTTACCTCAGAATTCTCATCGAAGGCGCAATATTATTAAGTAGTTGTTAATTTAACTCATATAAATCTATGAATTAATTAAATTTACTTTAAAATCAATATTAATTATAAATATGAAGTCAATTTGATATTTAAACTATCTTTTGATTTTTTTTGAATACTAATTGCGGTTTTTAAGCAAAATACACCTAATTTTATTTTTTCAATTTTAAGAAAAGACAACAATGAATAATATACCCAGCGTCGATTTGGCCGATTTTATAGCCGACGACCCATCAAGAAAGCAAAAATTTGTTAATGAAATAGGAAGAGCGTATGAAGAAATAGGTTTTGTTTCCTTAAAAAACCATTTCCTAAATGACGAACTTGTGGAAGATTTATACAAGGAAGTTAAAGCATTTTTTGCTCTTCCTGTAGCGACTAAAGAAAAATATGAAATAGAAGGACTAGGTGGCCAAAGGGGGTACACGTCATTCGGTAAAGAACATGCCAAAGGTAAAAAGGAAGGAGACCTTAAAGAATTTTGGCACTTTGGTCAAGAACCAGAAAAAGATGCTAATTTAACTGAAGAATATCCTCCCAATGTAGATGTAGAAGAGCTTGATCATTTTAACCAAACAGGAATGCAGGCTTACAGAATGTTAGAAAAAACAGGGATTTATGTACTAAGAGCGCTAGCTTTATACATAGGTCTTGAAGAGCATTATTTTGATCATTGGGCTAGTAACGGTAATAGTATTTTAAGACCTATTCACTATCCACCTATTACCGAAGAGCCAAAAGGAGCTGTTAGAGCGGGAGCACATGGAGACATCAATCTAATAACACTATTGATGGGAGCTTCTACCGGTGGATTGCAAGTACAAAGAAAAGATGGAGAGTGGATTGATGCTATTCCTCAAGAAGATGAATTGGTAATCAATGTAGGAGATATGCTCGAAAGGCATACAAATAATAAACTTCGCTCTACCATTCACCGTGTTGTTAATCCGCCTAAAGAACAATGGGGTAAACCAAGGTATTCAATACCATTTTTCATGCATCCAAGAAGCGATATGAAATTAAATTGCTTAAAGGAATGCATAACTGACGAAAATCCGAAACATTATGATGATATTACTGCTGGAGAGTTCTTGCACCAAAGATTAGTAGAAATCGGTTTGATAAAAAAATAATGAGATCACATGGATTTACAAGATCAATTAAAAAATCTATTTCCTGATCATCAGTTTAAAGAAGAAGAAAAAACCAACGAGAATACTGAAGATCAATTATGGATGCAAGACACCCCTATACTCTGTAAATATGAAAAGCGGAAGGGAAAACCTATTACCATATTAGAAGGGTATACCGGGGCAGATGAAGATTTTAAAAAACTGGCAAAGGAACTAAAAACACGTTTGAGTGTTGGAGGGTCTTTTAAAAACGACAGTATTATTATTCAAGGTGACTATCGTGATCAAATCATGAAAATTCTACAGGAAAAAGGTTTTAAGGTGAAACGAGTAGGCGGTTAAATTATTTATTACATTTTGGGGACAAATACTTTACATATTACAAATGGAGATAGTTTAACCAATAGACTAAAGGAATTAAATCTGGTTAGTGGTGAATTCTTTACCTGGAGAGAAATGCTATGTGAAGGGCCTACTGAAGTTAAATTAGAAGAAGACAGTTCTATCCAAAAACGAAAACTATTTCTAAAAAAATACTATCGTATTGATCCTTCCGATTATGAAGAAAAATTTGTTTCGCAACTTGCCAAATTAGACCGCCTTAATGAGTATGACGAAATCATATTATGGTTTGAATATGACCTATTCTGCCATATTAATATGATTGCGGCAATAAGCCTATTATTACGAAAGCAAGTCAAAGATATCCCAATATATCTAGTTTGCAGCGGAAGAGTGGAAAATACAAAAAAATTGATGGGTCTATGTGAGTTATCAGACAATCAACTTAAAAAGCACTTCAATAATAAAGTAACACTCTCTACAGATGACCTTGAGCTTGCCTCTCATGTTTGGACTTTATATTGTGAGTCGAATCCTAAAAAAATAGCAGGGCAAATAAAAAAGAACTCAGCTTTCGAATATCTTTCGATTTGTTTGAGAGCTCATTTACAACGTTTTCCTAAAATGCTAACCGGACTTAATGTTTTGGAACATAATATCCTTGAAATGATTGACAATTACGAAATTAAAAACGTAAGACAACTCATGGGGTATACTCTAGAATATCAAGGTTACTATGGATATGGAGACATGCAAATGAAACGAGTAATCGCAAGGCTTTTTCAATTTCTGGATCAAACAAAAGATAGATTGCAATTATCTGAAAGAGGAAAACTCGCACTACAGCAGAAAAAAAACTTTTACAATACTCAAATATTAGATTGGTATTACGGAGGTGTTAAAAAATATGACTACCTCTATAATGATGAAACACACACTTTATTAAAATTATAATATGGCAATAGCCGAATCTGAACTTATCCTTAATGAGGATGGTAGCATATATCATCTCAATCTCAAACCTGAGCATCTTGCGAATACGATTATCACCGTTGGAGATCCTGACAGAGTTGAGCAAGTAACTCAATATTTCGACCGTATTGAACATAAGGTTAGAAAAAGAGAGTTTCACACACAAACAGGGTATTATCAAGGCAAAAGGATGACGGTGATTTCAACTGGGATTGGTACAGATAATATAGATATTGTGTTTAATGAATTAGATGCTTTGGTAAATATTGATTTTGAAAACAGAGATATTAAAAAGGAGCATACTTCATTAACTATAGTAAGGGTTGGAACTTCCGGAGCAATACAAGAAGATATTCCAATAGATAGCTTTGTTATTTCTGAAATTGGGATTGGCTTCGATAGTCTTCTCCATTTTTATAAAAATGAAGATATTCAATTACATGATTTGTCTCAAGCACTAATGCAGCATCTTAATTGGGATCGCAATAAGTCTAATCCTTATTGTATCGCTTGCGATGAAGATCTTGCAAGTCATCTTCAATCTGAAATTACGATAAAGGGAAATACGATCACCAATGTCGGGTTTTATGGCCCACAAGGAAGAATATTAAGACTACCTCTACAAGATAACAAGATGAATAAAAAACTTGAATCTTTTAGATACAATAATGAATTAAAAGTAACCAACCTTGAAATGGAAACTGCCGGAATTTATGCCATGGCAAAGCTGCTGGGACATAGAGCTATTTCTATGAATGCTATTTTGGCAAATAGGGCAACCGGAGAGTTTAGCAAAAATCCAAAGCAAACGGTAGATAAATTAATTAAACACACCCTGGTCAAACTTGTAAGTTTTGAAGGATGAAACCGAACAAACATAGATATAAATAAAAAAGGATGAATACATTCATCCTTTTCAAACATTAAATCATTATAAAAATACTTAGCAAAATTTTTAAAACTGTTAACCAAATAATATTTTAAGACTAATCAATAAGTTCGTTACTAATAAAACCCCAATAAAAACTACAATTCCATTTTCGATTGGATTATTTTTTAACTTGGCAACTTTTACATAAGCGCTTTTGGTTTTAAGAAAATTCTTTTTCATAGCAATTGTTTTTATTTTGGGTTTGAACTTGTTATCAAATTTATAATTCCTTGGAAGAATTATATCTCAAATATAGATAAAAGAATTTATATTCATCGTTAAAAAACAAAAAAAATCGATGAAATACACAATTTTTTAATAAAAACAGAAATGCAGACGATAAAAATAGGTGGTGTTCCAGAACATTTTAATTTACCCTGGCACCTTTCTATAGAAGATAATAGCTTTTTAAAACATGATATAGTATTAGATTGGACAGACTATTATGGTGGCACTGGAGCTATGTGTGAAGCCTTAAGAAATAAAGAAATAGACATGGCAATAATACTTACCGAAGGTATTATAAAGGATATTATTGCTGGTAACCCTACCAAAATCGTTCAAAACTATATTCAAACCCCTTTAATTTGGGGTATACATGTAGGCGCACAATCTAAATTTACCAAGTTATCTCAATTGCAACATGCTAAAATTGCTATAAGCAGATATGGCTCTGGTTCTGAATTAATGGCATATCTCAATGCAAGAAATCAAAATTGGGATACGGCCAATTTAGATTTTGAAGTTGTGAAAAATCTTAATGGAGCTATTGAAGCACTTACCAATGGAACTGCAGATTATTTTATGTGGGAGCATTTTACTACAAAACCACTCGTAGACAACGGCACTTTTAGACGTGTAGCAGATTACCCCACTCCATGGCCTTGTTTTGTAATTGCTGTTAGAGAAGAAGTTTTAAATTCTAAAGGAGATACTATAAAGACAATTGTCGATGTTATTAATACTGTTACCTCAGATTTCAAGAGTATTCCCAGCATAGACAAAACACTTTCCTTAAGGTATGATCAAAATCTTGAAGACATACGGAAATGGTTAACATTAACAGAATGGAGTCAAACTCTATTAGAAGAAAATTCCTTAAACTCTATTCAAAAAGAATTATTAGAACTTAACATTATAGATAAAACCATCGATCCTAAAGAGCTAATCTTTAAGTTATAACTAAAGTTCATTCACTTTTTTTATTTTTTTGGATATAAACAGTAGGGTATTTTAATAGTCAAACGTTGTTTATATAGAGGATATTTAAAAAATTAAGATGAACAATAACAATATGGGCTTTATACCTAACAAAATATTAAGAAACGTTTAATTCTTAAGGAACTAGGCACTAGTTTTAAAATATTTTGTACATTTGCCGTGCCTACCCCAATGAACTAATTATTAACGCAGAAGCAACCATATTGTTTTTAATGCATCTAATAATTAAACTAACAAATCCATTATGACTACTTTTTTGCTTATACTATTAGGTCTTGTCGCCTTCAACTTTATGCTGCTAAAATTTAGTATGCAGTCTGTTGATTCTAAGAAGAAAAAGGCAAAGACAGGAAAGAAAATCAATCGTATTGCCGATCATACTTCAAACAAGTCTAAAGATTCCAAAATTCCGACAGCAGCTTAATTACCACTCTACAGTCTTTTTACCGACCTTAGAAAGGTATGTATTTGTCGTACTAAAATGACGGTTACCAAACCAGTATCCTCTATTGGCACTTAATGGTGAAGGATGACCACTGGTCAAAACATAATGTTTGTTGCGGTCGATTTTAGCCCCTTTCTTCTTAGCAAAACCACCCCATAATAAAAAGACTACATTCTCCTTTTTATCCGATATACATTTAATTACTGCATCCGTAAATTCTTCCCAACCCTTCTTTTGATGTGAACCTGCTTGATGTGCCCTTACTGTTAATGTAGCATTTAAAAGCAATACACCTTGCTCTGCCCATCGTTGTAAGTTCCCAGTGGTTGGATAAGGCACCCCCAGATCTGTTTCTATTTCTTTAAAAATATTAATTAAAGAAGGAGGAATATCTATATGATCATTAACTGAAAAACACAATCCATTCGCCTGCCCTACACCATGATATGGATCTTGACCAATAATAACAACTTTTACATCTGTAAAACTACAATGATCAAAAGCGGCAAAAATCTCAGATCCTTGAGGATAACAAGTATTATTTTGGTATTCTGTTTTTACAAAATCTACCAGTTTAGAAAAATAGGGCTTTTCGAATTCATCCTCTAATTGCTCTTTCCAGCTGGTTTCAATATTTACGTTCATATGGTAATAATTATAACTGTAATTATGTACTTTTGTTGATCTAAAATTTCACGGAATATAACCCAAAAATACGGGTAAAAAAAGTATGATTCGCATTTCTGAAAAAACACTAAAGGACCTAGAATTAAATACGGTGCTTCAACATATTTCTGAGCTTTGTAATACTGACTATGGAACAGCCAAAGCATTACAAATTGTTCCTTTTGCTTCAGAAGAAATGGTGCTGCATGCATTGCAACAGGTATACGAATATAAATCTTCCTATCTGAATGATTCTCGTATTCCTAATCATGGATTTGACAGTATCAATAAGGAGCTTCAATTATTACAAATAGAAAACACATTTCTTGAAGCCATTAACCTAAAAAAAATTGTTACCATAAACGCTACATGTAATGATTTATTAGTGTTCTTTAAAGGTAATCAGGAATTATACCCTACCTTATTCAAAGAATCTTCAGAAATTCCTTTTACCAAAGAAATTATTAATCTCATTAACAATGTTGTAGACAGGTTCGGAGAAGTAAAGGACAACGCTTCTTCTACCCTTTTGGTTTTAAGAAAACAGATTAATGTCATACAAGGCAAATTAAATGGAAGCTTTGGTAAAGACCTTACCCATTATAACAATTTGGGATATCTAGATGAAATTAAAGAAAGTGTAGTAGATAACCGACGAGTTTTGGCTGTTAAATCTATGTATCGCAGAAAAGTAAAAGGAGCGATAATGGGTAATTCTAAAACAGGAAGTATTGTATATATTGAACCCGAAGCTACGCTTCAATTTAGCAGGGAACTAAGTAATCTGAAATATGAGGAACGAGAAGAAGTAGTAAAAATCCTTAAAGAACTTACTAATAAACTAAGGCCTTTTATTGATCTCTTTAAACAGTTTCAAGAATATTTGAGTGATGTTGATGTAGTAGCAGCAAAATCAAAATATGCTCACAAACTGAATGCGGTGTTACCAAAAATAACCTCAGAAAGAGAATTAACTCTAAAAGAGGCCTATCACCCCCTTTTATTTCTAAATAACCAGGAAAAAGGTCAAAAAACCCATCCCCAGACCATTACTCTACAGCAAAACAATAGAATTATTGTTATCTCAGGGCCTAATGCCGGTGGAAAAAGTATTACTTTAAAAACAATAGGCCTACTTCAGGTTATGTTGCAATGTGGTATGCTCATACCCGTTCACGAATATAGTCGTATGTGCCTGTTTGATGTAATTCTAACCGATATAGGTGATAACCAATCTATAGAAAACCATTTAAGCACGTACAGTTATCGCTTAAAGAACATGAATTATTTTCTTCGAAAATGTAATAATAGAACTCTTTTCCTTATTGACGAATTTGGAACAGGTAGTGACCCTGAATTGGGAGGAGCACTGGCAGAAGCTTTCCTGGAGATATTTTATGAAAGAGAATCGTTTGGAGTAATAACAACGCATTATGCTAATCTTAAAATGTTAGCTAATGAATTACCAAACATGACCAATGCAAATATGCTCTTTGATTCAAAAACTCTGGAACCACTTTTTAAACTTTATCTAGGAGAAGCTGGTAGCTCTTTTACCTTTGAAGTGGCTCAAAAAAATGGAATTCCATATAGTATAATTAACAAGGCGAAGAAAAAAGTTGAACGAGGCAAGATAAGATTCGACAAAAGTATTGCCAATCTTCAAAAAGAAAGATCTAAGTTACAAAAAACAACATCTTCATTAAAAACAAAAGAACAAAAAGCATCAGAACAAAAGGAAAAACTGGAAAAAATAAACGATCGCGTTCAGCGTAAATTAGAAAGTTATCAGGAATTATACGATAGTAACCAACGTATGATTTACCTTGGGCAAAAAATTGATGATTTAAGTGAAAAATATTTCAATAATAAAAGAAAACGCGAACTTATAAATGAGTTTTTGAAAATCATTGAAGTAGAAAATTCTAAAAGGATAAAACAAACTGCAAAACAACGCAAAGTAACCAAAGCAAAAGAACAGAAAGTTGTTAAAGAGGTTGAGCAAAAAGTAAAAGTAATTCGCGAAAAGAAAAAAGAAGAAAAAAAGAAGGAAGAAAAGATCATTGAACAAAAACCAAAAGTCACTCTAAAAGTAGGAGATAAAGTTAGAATGATCGACGGAAAATCTACCGGAACCATTGATTCAATAGAAAAAGGAAAGGCAGTTGTTAATTACGGCATTTTTACTACCAATGTAAATCTAGATCAATTGGAGTTTGTTGAGAGAAAAAAGAAGTAATCCAAAGTTTAATTTAGTGCTTAGGCTCCTGTTAAAGTATCCTTAAACCATAATTCTGAGAATTTTATCTTTTTATATTTGGCTCAATTACTATAAAAATTGAACTTAACTGTTATGCGAAAGTTTACCCTTGTAATTGGAGTTATCCTTTTATTTTCTCAATTCGTAGAAGCTCAGCAACCTAAAAAACCTAATGCTTCAGAAATACATGAAGCCATAAAAAAGCTAAACTTCTTAGGATCTGTTTTATATGTTGCTGCACATCCGGATGACGAAAATACTCGATTAATATCTTACCTATCCAACCACGTTAAAGCCAGAACTGCTTACCTATCTTTAACCAGAGGAGATGGTGGACAAAACCTCATTGGTCCAGAAATCAGAGAACTTCTAGGTGTAATCAGAACACAAGAATTACTTGCCGCAAGAAGAACAGATGGAGGTATGCAAATGTTTACACGTGCCAATGATTTTGGGTTTTCTAAACATCCCAATGAAACACTTTCTATCTGGGATAAAAAGGAAGTATTAAGTGATGTGGTTTGGGCGATACGAAAGTTTAAACCCGATGTAATCATCAATAGATTTGATCACAGAACTCCTGGAACCACACATGGTCACCATACTACATCGGCAATGCTTAGCGTTGAAGCTTTTGATATGACTGACAATAAGGATATATACCCAGATCAACTTCAATATGTAAAACCATGGCAACCTAAACGTTTATTCTTTAACACTTCATGGTGGTTCTACGGAAGTCGTGAAAATTTTGAAAAAGCAGACAAAACCAATATTATAAAAGTAAACAGTGGTGTTTATTACCCCGTTACTGGGCTTTCTAATACAGAAATTGCTTCATTAAGTAGAAGTAAGCATAAATCCCAGGGGTTTGGAAGCACTGGAACAAGAGGTAGTCAAAATGAATATGTTGAACTCATAAAAGGGGATCTGCCCAAAGACAAAAAAGATTTATTTGCTGGAATAGATACCTCATGGAATCGAGTAAAAGGAGGAAAAGAGATTGGCACTATTCTAAAGGGAGTTGAAGAAAATTTTGACTTTAGAAACCCTGCTTCAAGTGTTCCGAAACTAGTTGAAGCATACCAATTAATACAACAGTTAGAAGATACTCATTGGAAAACTATCAAATCCAAAGAAATAAAAGAGATTATTGAAGGAGCCACTGGTTTATATCTAGAAGCAGTTACTGCCGAACCAACTAGTACTAAGGGAGATCAAGTACAACTAAAAATTGAGGCAATAAATAGGAGTTCTGCTGTAATATCTTTAAAGTCTTTACAAGTAAAGGCATTAGGTCTAGAGGATAAACAAATAAAATCTCTAAAAAATAACGAACGTTTAAACATAGAACTTAAAGGGAACATTCCTAAAACTATAGATCCTACAAACCCGTATTGGCTTAATGAAAAAGGGACTTTAGGAATGTATAGTGTTCAGGACAGAACACAAATCGGAGATCCGGAGACCAATCATAAAATAAAAGCAACCTTTATTGTTACTGTTGAAGATGTTGATATTCCCATCATAAAAGATGTAGTTTACAAAACCAATGATCCAGTAAAAGGAGAAGTATATAAACCTTTTGAAATTATTCCGGCACTTTCTGCAAGCATAAAAGATAAGGTAATTATATATGCCAACGGTCCTACCAAACAAATTCCGGTTACGATAAAGTCTTGGAAAAATAATAGTAAAGGTAGTATTAGTCTGAATCATCCAAACGGTTGGACTGTAGAACCGGCAAAGATAGATTTCGAACTTTCACAAAAAGGAGAAGAAAAAACGGTAACCTTCCAGCTTACCGCTCCACAAAATCAAAGTGAAGGTTATATCTCGCCAAATATTCTTGCAAATGGAGAATCATTTTCAAATGAAGTAGTCACTATAGATTATGATCATATCCCTTTTCAAACTGTTGTATTGCCCTCAGAAACTAAGGTCGTAAAATTAGACATTCAGAAAAAGGGACAAAATATAGGCTACATAGAAGGTGCCGGAGATGTTGTGCCTGAGAGTTTACAGCAAATAGGTTATAATGTTACTCTAATTAATCCCGAAGCTATCTCTCCCACCAATCTTTCGTCTTATGATGCTATTGTTATTGGAATTAGAGCCTACAACACACTTGAAGAATTAAAATTCAAGCAGCAATACCTTCTGGAATATGTAAAAAATGGTGGAAATCTAATAGTTCAATATAATACAAGCCATAGATTAAAGGTAAAAGAAAACCTAGGTCCTTTCCCTATTAAATTATCAAGAGATCGTGTTACCGATGAAAATGCTAAGATTACCTTTTTAGCACCAGAACATCAGGTATTAAACTCTCCTAATAAAATTACTCAAAAAGATTTTAAAGGTTGGGTACAAGAACGTGGATTATACTTCCCAAATGAGTGGGCTCAGGAATATACTGCTATTCTTGCTTCAAATGATGTAGGAGAATCTCAAAAAAAAGGCTCTCTTTTGGTAGCTAAATACGGTAAAGGATATTATGTTTATACAGGATTAAGTTTTTTCAGAGAATTTCCAGCGGGTGTTTCTGGAGCTTACCGTCTCTTTGCTAACATGATATCTTTAGGAAAATAATATACGCTCATATGGAAAAGTCAAACTTTACATGGAAAAAATGGTACTCAGTAATTCTTATAGCAAATGCCGTGTATATCATATTGTTCTATTTAATTAGTTGGCTATATTCATAATTCTGAATTATAAATTCTAGTATTAACAATCACTATCGCACATGCAAACCATAGATTGGATCGTTCTTAGCATTACTTTGTTGTTTATCGTATTATACGGTGCTTGGCAAACAAAAGGAAGTAAAAATGTACAGGAATACATAAAGGGAGGCAATGATGCCAAATGGTGGACCATTGGTTTATCAGTAATGGCTACTCAAGCCAGTGCAATTACCTTTTTATCAACTCCAGGTCAAGCTTTTCATAGCGGTATGGGATTTGTACAATTCTACTTTGGTCTACCTATAGCAATGGTCATAATTTGCATGGTTTTTATCCCTTTGTATCATAAATTAAAAGTCTTTACCGCTTATGAATACCTAGAGAGCCGATTTGATCTAAAAACAAGAAGTCTTACAGCAATTTTATTTTTAATACAAAGAGGATTAGCTGCAGGAATTACAATTTTTGCTCCCGCTATTATTCTCTCAGCTGTTTTAGAATGGGATCTCATCATATTAAATATCATTATAGGTATTCTGGTAATTCTCTACACCGTTTCTGGAGGAACCAAAGCAGTAAGTGTTACACAAAAGCATCAAATGGCTGTGATTTTCACAGGAATGTTCATTGCTTTCTTTTTAATCATTAGCTACCTCCCTGAAGACGTTACCTTCTCCAAAGCTCTGGATATTGCTGGAGCTAGTGGCAAAATGGATGTATTAGACTTTTCTTTCGATTTTGATAATCGTTACACCTTCTGGAGCGGAATTATTGGAGGTACTTTTCTTGCACTCTCCTACTTTGGAACAGATCAAAGCCAGGTTCAACGCTACTTATCAGGGAAATCGGTTAAAGAAAGTCAATTAGGATTATTGTTTAATGGACTTATGAAAGTTCCTATGCAATTCTTTATCTTATTGGTAGGAGTTATGGTATTTGTCTTTTATCAATTCAACGCTTCTCCTTTAAATTTTAATGAAAACTCTATCGATAAACTACTATCGTCAGAATATGCAGAAAGTTACAAGGAGATTAAAAAAGAAAACGATTCGTTGTTTCTAATCAAAAAGGATATCAGTACCAAACTGGCCGAAACTGGGAATTCAAAATTAAAAATACAACTCTCTAGTTTAGATAGCATAGACAGAAATAATCGTTTAAAAACTCAATACCTCATAAAAAGAGTTATTGATACGGGGTATGCAGCAAAATATGATCAGCTAGCTCTTGAGCTAAAGAATTTTGATAAAGACCAAAACTCTTCTGAGTATTTATCTAAGCAAAAAGAGCTCAAAAAGCTCTACAAAGAATCAGCAAAGGATAAAGAAACCAATGATAAAGATTATGTATTTATCCATTTCATTCTTAATAACCTCCCACGTGGATTAATAGGACTGTTACTTGCCGTTATTTTATGTGCAGCTATGTCCTCAACAGCTTCAGAATTAAATGCCCTTGCCTCTACCACAGCTATAGACCTCTATAAACGAAATGTAAAAACCGAAAAGACCGATAAGCATTACGTAAATGCTTCTAAGTTTTTCACACTCATCTGGGGTATTTTAGCAATACTAGTTGCATGTGTTGCCGATCTCTTTGATAACCTTATTCAATTGGTAAATATTATCGGTTCTATTTTTTACGGAAATGTTTTAGGAATTTTTCTTTTAGCTTTCTTTATAAAGTTTGTGCGCAGCAACGCTACTTTTATGGCGGCCATTATCACCCAAATCATTGTGATTATAGGTTGGTATTTTGATTGGATGCCTTACCTATGGCTCAATCTTTTTGGATGTGCATTGGTAATGGTCACTGCTGTAATTATTCAATCTATAATGGGAAATACCCCCGAAACGGTAAAAATAGAATAGTACCTAATGTTTTCTGTTAAATACTGGAATCAGTGATGAGCTATCGCTTCCATAAAATAAGAAGAAAGTGATTTCTGAAAGTTATCATATATTTTAGTGATTTTGTCTATTTCTTCAGAAATAGCTTGAGAAAACTTAGCAGAATTTCTATTCATGATTTGATTGGTTTTAAGGATTGAGTGTTGTAGCGTCTTTCCTTTACTATTCAAATCCATATACTGATCGTACATTTCTGAAGTACAAGGTTCACATTTATAAGAATGTAATTTTGAAAGCATGCTGGAGAGCTCCCTTTCCATTAGACTTAACCTCATAAAATCAGGTTGTCTAACTAATGTATTTTGGTTGTTCATAATGATTAGGTTTTAATGTGTGAGTATCTTAAATATAACTAAATATGTCTTAACATTCAAAAATTAACCCCTTATAACCAAGACATTTACACATAATTCAAAAAACAAATAGAATTATTATGAATCTATAAAAAAGAACCAATACGAAGTCAAAATTAATAATTAAAACTATATTTAGATTCGGTTCCATATATTACCAAATCAAAACAATGAAAGCACCAAAACAAATGAATTGGGGGATTTTAGGTTGTGGCAAAATTGCCCATAAATTTGCTGAAGATTTACAAACTGTTCCCAATGCAAATTTATATGCTGTAGCTAGCAGACAGATTGAGAAAGCAAAAAAGTTTTCACAACAACACCATGCCTCAAATTATTATGGTAGTTACGAAGAGTTAGCTCTAGACAAAGAAATCGATGTTATTTATGTAGCTACACCGCATATGTTTCATTTTGAACATACCATCATGTGTCTAAATAACAAAAAAGCGGTGCTATGCGAAAAACCTTTTGCTATGAATCATCGTCAAGTAGAAAAGATGATCGAAACTGCTCAAAAGAACAACGTTTTTCTCATGGAAGCGCTTTGGACCTACTTTTTACCACATTATAGACATGTTTTAGAGATTATTGAATCCAAAGCATATGGAGAAATTAAAAATTTGAAAGCAGACTTTGGATTTTCTGCCAAATTCGATCCAAATGGGAGGCTATTTAACAAAGAACTTGGAGGAGGTAGTCTACTAGATGTTGGTATTTATCCTTTATTTGCTGCTTTAACCCTATTAGGATACCCCAAAGAAATTACAGCCAAGGCCAAAATAGGCAAAACCGGTGTTGATGAGAGTTGTACCATAGATTTACAATATGAAGGCGCAACAGCGTCACTTTTTAGTGCAATTACAAAAAAAACCAAAACACAAGCTGTAGTTGAATTAGAAAAAGCTACGGTTATTATTAATAGTCGATTTCATGAACCTTCGTCGATAACTATTACGGCTAATGAATACTCTGAACTTTTAGAATTTAAAACAACTACTTTTGGTTATAATTTTGAAGCAATACACGTACAAGAAATGTTATATCAACAACGCACCGAAAGTACTGTAATGAGCTTTAACAAGAGTTTACAACTGGTTAAATTACTAGACGCAGTACGTTCAAAAATCAATCTTTCTTACAATTTATAATTGAATAACAAAGGATGAAAAGTCAAAAACATATCACAAAATGTAAAATAAACTTTACTTTATGTAAAATTTACACTACATTTGATATTCATTAATCAAAAATCGAATATTATGAATTATCTATTACCAAACCGTTGCAAAAAACCAGGATGGATATTTTTCATCCTGGGTATTGCTTTTGGAATTTTTCTTGCTTTTAATGATTACGAATCTAATCTCATCACCGTAAAAGTAATTTCATTATTTCACAATGATATAATAGTAACCGAAAACAATAATATGATTAGTATTATTGAAAACAGTATCGCAGATGAAATAGCAAGTGTCCTAATTATTGTGGGAGGATTGTTAGTTGGTTTTTCTAAGGAGAAAATTGAAGATGAGTTTATTTCGAAAGTCCGGTTAAGTTCTCTTAAATGGGCAATTCTATTAAATTATGGGATTCTATTATTTTCAACTATATTTTTATATCATACCAATTTTATGAGCATAATGATTTACAATATGTTTACTCCTCTAATTATCTTCATTATTCGTTTCAATTATCTCATTTACAAAAAAGCAGATCATGAAGAATAAGTTAAAAGTAGAAAGAGCCATTCATGATCTTACACAGGCTGATCTGGCGCAAAAAATTGGCGTAAGCAGACAAACTATAAACGCCATGGAAAAAAACAAATACGTCCCTTCAACAGTACTAGCGCTTAAAATTGCTCGCTTATTCAAAAAACCCGTAGAAGAACTATTCTTTTTGGATGAGAATGATTAAAAAAAGCGTTCCGAGGTAATCGGAACGCTTTTTTGATTTGTGTGTGAAAAAGAGTGATTATTTTGCTCCCCACTCTGCTAGGGAATCTTTATTAAGTTTTACATAGTCGGCATTTCCAGCCTTCTCTGCTAACTCTAACGATGTTTTTGCTGCTTTTATTGCCCCATCCTTGTCTCCTTTTTTTGCGTAGATCAAAGATTGTTGTCTGTGATACCAGAAAGCAGGCTCTTTTCTTAAAGAAATTGCTTTATCAATATGCTCTTTAGCTTTATCAAAATTACTAGTTTCTTTAAAGAATACTGCCGCTTGGTAATGATCATTTGCAGATGGCCCTGCCATTACCTTTTCGATACTTGCTGTAGCGATTTCATTGGTAGGTACTTCAATTTTTAAAGAAGCCTCAGTTTCTTCCCAGAAGATACTAAATACTGCAGAATCCATAGTAAAATCACTAAACATCACTGTAAATGTTTCTACTTTGAAAGGAAGCTTGTTAGTCTTTACAGAAACCTTAGCAGCTACTTTAGACTCATCCCATTCTCTTGGTGTACCCCAATTATTCGTATCACTGTAGAACATAACTTCCCAACTTTCTTTACCCGGCTTAGTAAAAATAGCATATGAACCTTTTTTCAATTCCTTACCTTCTACTTTTACATCGGTACTAAAAGTAATTTGAGTATTTTTATTTGCACCTGTTCTCCAAAGCTTGTCAAAAGGTACCAAGTTTCCAAAAATAGTTCTTCCTCTCATGCTAGGTCTAGAATATTCTACAGAAACATCTGTCAATCCTATTACCTGTTCTACCTTAGAAGAAGGGCTAGGCTGAGGGGTTTTTACCTGAGCTTCTATTCCAAAAGATAATAGCGCAGCAGAAATAAATAAGACAATCTTTTTCATTGTGTTTAATTTAGTTTGTGAATAATTTTAGAATTGTAGTAGCGAAAATAAGGATTACGCATGCATAATGAGTTAACAAAAACTTAAAATAAGGAATAGTATATTTGCCATATTTTAAATCAAGAATGAGAACATATATTTCAGAAAGTATAGGGACTTTTAGCCTAATTTTTTGCGGAACAGGGGCAATGACCATTAATGAGGTTACCGGTGGAGATGTTACCCACGTTGGAATAGCTATAACTTGGGGGTTAATTGTTATGGCCATGATTTACGCGTTTGGAGAGATTTCTGGCGCACATTTTAACCCTGCGGTTACAATTGCGTTTGCCTATGCAAAAAAGTTCGAATGGAAAGAAGTTCCAAAATATATTCTCGCACAATGCTTTGGGGCCATTTTAGCCAGCAGCCTTTTATTATACTTGTTTCCGGAAAGTGAATTTTTGGGAGGTACTATCCCTTCGACCGATAGTATACGAGCTTTCATCCTAGAGACTTTACTTACTTATTTTTTAATGTTGGTAATCATCAATGTATCTACTGGTTCTAAAGAAATAGGGACTATGGCGGGAATTGCTATTGGAGGAGTTGTGCTTTTAGAAGCAATGTTTGCAGGACCTATAACCAAAGCTTCTATGAATCCTGCCAGATCACTTGGGCCTGCGCTCGTTTCCGGACATTGGGAGCACCAATGGCTATATTTTGTAGCACCGATTCTAGGAGCATTATTAGCAGTTTTAACTTGTAAAATAGTGAAGTCTGATAACTGTTGCGAAGAATGTTAAAACCAACGTAAGAATTCTCTGCCTAAGAATTTGCAAAATTCAACCTTTTTGGCATATATTTATCGGATAATAAACCTATTCCCCCAATGCAGCATTTTTCTAACGAATTTTGCAAAATCGATTTCTACAACCAATTCGTAATACTTGTTATTAACGAAAATGTAAATTTTACCCTAGATAAAGCTTCTGTAATTAGGGAAAAACTTCGAGAACATTATCAAACAAGAGATTTCTTAATGATAAGCTATCGTAAATTTAATCACAATGTTAGTGAAGAAGTTTACAAACAAGGGCAATTACCTAACATGAAGGGTTTGGCCGTCGTTTCTGATAAAAAAGAAGAAAGAGACAAAGCTCTTATTGAACAACAACTCTATGGGAGGTCATTTGTTTTTTTCACATGTATAGATGAGGCTATTTCTTGGGCTGAAGGATATTTTAATTAATAAATTTATTTTTTGTTTAACATTAAGCATTTAAAAGTTAAACAAAATGATTGTATTTTTACTTCAAATCAAGTTGAAGTATGAAAGTATATACCTTAAGTGTAAAGCAAAATCTTCCAATTTCCCTAGAACAAGCCTGGGATTTCTTATCAGATCCTAAAAATCTTAAAACGATTACTCCAGATTATATGGGGTTTGAAATTATTTCTGGAGCAGATCGCAAAATGTATCCTGGACAAATAATTCAATACATCGTAACACCTGTAGCAGGAATTAAGAATAAATGGGTTACAGAAATAACACATGTAGCCGACAAACATTATTTTGTTGATGAACAACGATTTGGCCCCTACTCTTTATGGCATCATAAACATTTCCTGAAAGAAATTCCTGGAGGAGTAGAAATGGAAGATATCATCGATTATAAAATTCCTTTCGGAATATTGGGACAACTGCTACATCCCATTCTAGTAAAACCAAAACTTACCGAAATTTTTAATTACAGAAAAGAAAAACTAGAAGAACTATTTGGTACATTCGAGACAGAAAAGGAATACCAAATGCTATTTGCTTAAGATCTATATTATGAAAAATATTTTACTCATTGGTGGAAGCCACGGAATCGGATTTGAAATCGCATTAAAACTTTATAATGAACACAATATTTATATTGCTTCCAGAACCTCAGAAAACTTAGGTAACCTAGAAGTTACCCATATCCCCTACGACGCCTCGAAAGACGAAATTGATGTTTCTATTTTACCAGAAAGAATAGATGGTTTTGTTTACTGTCCCGGTAGCATCAATCTCAAACCTTTCAAAATGTTAAATCCAAAGGCCTTTGAAGATGATATGCAAATTAATTTTATGTTTTTAGTAAAAATTATTCATGCCTTACTACCAAAACTAAAAAACTCTGATCAGGCAAGTCTTATCTTCTTCAGCACTGTAGCTGTTAAAGTAGGAATGCCATTTCATACCAGTATTGCCGCGGCCAAGGGAGCAATTGAAGGGTTTGCAAAAGCCCTTGCCGCAGAATATGCCCCAAAATTTAGAGTTAACGTGATTGCTCCTTCCTTAACAGATACGCCTCTCGCAGAAAGACTTCTTGGAAATGAAAAAAAGAAAGAAATGATGAATAATAGGCATCCTATGAAACGCGTTGGTCAAGCCGAGGATATTGCCAACATTGCAAAATTTCTTCTAAGTGATGATAGTAGCTGGATTACCGGGCAGGTTATTGGAGTTGATGGTGGTATGTCGACCTTAAACGTTAATTAATTCTATGAGTAAAGAAGTTTCTGTATTCTGGTTTAGAAGAGATCTTAGATTCGAAGATAACATTGGTTTATACCATGCTTTAAATGATATATATCCTGTTCTTCCCATTTTTATTTTTGACAAAAATATTTTAGAGCATTTACCTAGGGATGATGCAAGGGTAAACTTTATACATGACACCTTATCAAAGCTATCGTTACAACTCGAGCAAAACTACCAAAGTTCGATCGCAATGTATCATGATAGTCCCGAAAAAGTATTTCAGGAAATTCTGAATACTTACCAACTCAAAAAGGTCTATGCAAATCATGACTATGAACCCTATGCGCAAGAAAGAGACCAAAATATTTTACAACTCTTGTCTAAACAAAAGGTAGAATTTATTACATATAAGGATCAGGTGATATTTGAAAAAAACGAAATCATTAAAAAAGATGGAACACCTTATGTAGTTTATACACCGTATAAAAACAAATGGAAAGAAACCTTCTCTCCTAACAAGTTAAAAATATTTCCTTCAGAAAAATACCTTTCAAATTGTCTTCAAGATTCAAAGCTACCAAGTATTTCGCTTCAGGAAATGGGATTTACAACTTCTCCCATACAAGTTCCGCAGTTCGATGCATCTCCTTTTCTAATTCAAAATTATGAAGCTACTCGTAATTTTCCTGCAAAAGAAAAAGGTACTTCTAGACTTGGACCTCATCTTCGATTTGGTACCGTTGGAATACGCTCTATGATAAAAAAAGCCATTGCCGAGGAAAATGAGGTTTTTTGGTCTGAGTTGATTTGGAGAGAATTTTTTATGCAAATTCTGTGGCATTATCCAAATACCGTTAACCGAGCATTTAAACCTAAATATGATCGTATAGAATGGAGGAATAATAAAGAGGATTTCGAAAAATGGAAAAAGGGAGAAACTGGTTATCCTTTGGTAGATGCTGGCATGCGAGAATTAAATAAAACGGGGTACATGCATAATCGAGTGAGAATGGTAGTAGCAAGTTTTTTGTGTAAACATTTATTGATTGACTGGAGATGGGGAGAAGCTTATTTTGCTGAAAAATTATTAGATTTTGACCTTTCTGCAAATGTTGGCAACTGGCAATGGGCCTCGGGCTCTGGAGTTGATGCCGCTCCATATTTCAGGATATTTAATCCTACTACTCAAATAACAAAATTTGACAAAAACCTGGAATATATAAATACTTGGGTTGAAGATCTTAATGAATTTACGTATCCAAAACCTATGGTTGAGCATAAAATGGCTAGAGAACGATGCCTAGACGTGTACAAAAAAGCAGTAGGTTAGTTAAAAAATAACATTTTCTTTAATAAAACGGGTCAAAGTTTTTTGTAATTTATAGCATATTATTTTTCGCATAATCTATAAACAAAATCCAAAATGAACACACAGCAAGTTGCTAATCGACTCGTAGAACTCTGTCGTATGGGAGAAAACATGCAGGCACTAAAAGAACTGTATGACACCAATATCGTAAGTAAAGAAATGCCTGGCGTTCCTAATTCTGTTACAGAAGGAAAAGAAGCTGTTACCAAAAAAAGTGAAGAATGGTTTGCTACCGTTGAAGAATTTCATGGAGCAGAGATTTCTGATCCTTTGGTTGCAGAAAATCATTTTAGCTGTACCATGAAAATGGACTGTACTTTCAAAGGTCAAGGACGCATGCAAGTTGAAGAAGTTTGTGTTTACCAAGTGAATGACGGTAAAATAACTGAAGAGCAGTTCTTCTATAGCATGCCTTCTTAATAACAAAGAACTATGTAAAAAGGGCATTAATTATAAAATTAATGCCCTTTTTTATGTTTTTATTGTAATGTTAAAATTTATAGCCCGCAGAGAATTGAAATACTCCATTACGTCTAGAAAAAGCATCTTCAATATCTAAATCTACAATATCAGATATTCCAAAGTAGTAACGCGCTTGAACAAATGTACCAAATTCAAATTGATACCCTAATCCAGCATTTAATCCATAATCTATATCAGAAATAAATTCCTTAAAATCTAAATCGGAAGTCTCCGTTCCTCCATTAGCAGTATTTTTTCGCTCTAAAGTGGCCGATACTAAATACCCCACTTGTGGTCCAACTTCTATGCTAAAACCTGGCGCAGTATAAAACGGATAATATTTTACCATTACTGGCAAGTAAATATAGTCCAATTTAAGATTTTCATCTTCAAAATTTGGTTCCGCACTTTCTCCTTTATACCCTTGGAAAGAGTAAAAAAGCTCTGGCTGAATAGCCAAAACTTCAATAATAGGTATTTCTGCTACCAGTCCAAGATGCACACTGGTTCGTGGATCTAACTCATCGGTTTCATCACCAAGTATGTCCGCAACGTTTAATCCAAATTTAAATCCTATTTCAAAAGATTCTACCTGAGCTTCTATCTTTTGAGAAATCGATCCAATAAGAATCGCGATAAAAAACAATTTTTTAGTCATAGTATAGTATGTTTGGAGCTAGTCATCATTTATATATTATCCTATATTTTCACAAAGAAAAAGTTAAGAATAACTTAAAATCACAGCCTCAAATGTAAACAACCCTGCCCAGAAATAAAAAAATAATCCTTTTTACAAACCAAAAACAAACTTATATTAGCTCAATAATTTGCTGTAATGCAGGATTTCTATTATCTTTTTTATAAATAACAGAAAGTTCTGCTCTTTGAGGTATTCTGGGGATTTCAAGAAATTTAACGCCTAAATCAAAGCCATATTGTAATGAAGTAGGAACAATAGCAACTCCTAAACCGCTTTCAACCAATTTAAAAATGGTTTGCGCATGAACAGACTTATGCGAAACCTTTGGCGTAAACCCTTTGTCTTCACAAATACTCATAATTTTATCGAAGTATAATGAACTATAGTCTGAAGAAAACAGGATAAAACTCTCATTAGATACCTGAGCGATATTCTTAAAAGAGTTTTTATCCAAAAAATGTGACTCTGGCAAAACCAAAGAAAATGTGTCTGTCACAATAGTTTTCATGTTTAATCCCTCTGGAACTCGTGCAATTCTAACAAACCCCAAATCAAGTTGATCTTTCTCAATAGCCTCCACTTGGAGGTAGTTAGACATCTCTTCTAAACTGAATTGTATATTCGGATACCTTTTATTTGCTTTTATTAGCACCTCTGGAATAATTGTCTGCATGGCAGAGCCTAAAAACCCTATTCTTACTTCTCCATTACTTCCCTGGTCGATCAAACGAGTATGTTTGACTGTAAAATCAATATGATTGAAAATAAACTCTAGTTCTTTTTTCAGATACATCCCTGCAGTGGTTAATTGCACATTTCTCTTGTCTCTCAAAAAAAGTTTAGCTCCAATAATTTCTTCCATTTGTTTTATTTGACGACTCAATCCGGGTTGGGAAATAAACAACTTATCTGCTGCCTTTCTAAAGTGTAATTCTTCTGCAACAGCAAGGAAATAGTTAAAATGTCTCAGTTCTAATTGATAACTCATAGTTATTAATTATTAATTTAAATAGTATTTCTAATTATTAAAGATAACCATTACTTTAGTAAATACAAATCATAATGATGAATCAATGTCTAAACACAAAGACTTTCTATACGGAGAAGATCATCTCACTGCAGGAATTTCATTACAAATTGCTCAAGGGGAGAGAAAAGCGATAATTTCTAAAACTGCAAGAGAAAATATCCGCAACAGTCAACAAGTTGTCAGCAAAATTGTCGAAAAAGGACATCCAGTATATGGTATTAATACAGGTTTTGGCCCTCTATGTACTACCAAAATTTCGAAAGAAGAAACAAGTATACTTCAAGACAATATCTTACAGAGTCATAGCGTGGGTGTTGGAAAACCTATTGATACCGAAATTGCTAAACTCATGCTAATTTTAAAAGTTCATTCTTTATCTAAAGGGTTCTCGGGCATTGCTGAAAGTACTTTAGACAGAATATTATGGCATATCGATAATAATATCATACCTGTCGTACCTAGTCAAGGTTCTGTTGGAGCTTCGGGTGATCTGGCTCCTTTATCACATCTATTCCTGCCGCTCATAGGTTTAGGAAAGGTTGAATATAAAGGAGAAGTTATGTCTACTCAAGAGGTATTTAAAATCACAAATAAACAACCTACACCCTTAGGTCCAAAAGAAGGCTTAGCCCTTATTAATGGAACGCAATTTATCGCGGCACATGCTGTTCAAATTGTCTCTAAACTCTATAATTGTCTTTCACAAGCAGATATTATTGGTGCCATGATGATAGAAGGACTTCAAGGCTCAATAAAACCATTTTACAATGAATTACATCAATTAAGGCCATTCAAAGGGAATATTCATGTGGCTAGTAAAGTAAAATCATTACTGAAAGGTTCAGAAATCATGGAAGACCATATTGATTGTGACCGGGTTCAAGATCCGTATTCGTTGCGTTGTATCCCGCAAGTGCATGGGGCTTCCAGAAATGCCTGGTTACATCTCAAAGAGTTATTGGAAATAGAACTCAATTCTGTTACCGACAACCCAATAATTATTGATGATAAACTTACAATAAGTGGAGGCAGCTTTCATGGACAACCTCTTGCAATGGCAATTGATTATGCTTGTCTTGCCGCTTCAGAGTTAGGAAACATTTCAGACAGACGTATTTATTTAGCACTTGAGGGAAATTCACCCGGGGTGCCAAAACTTTTAATGGAGGATACCGGTATCAATTCTGGATATATGATCTTACAATATACCACCGCAGCTCTTGCAAGCGAGAATAAAGGATTATGTTTTCCTTCAAGTGCAGATAGCATCCCAACCTCGTTGGGACAAGAAGATCACGTAAGCATGGGATCTATTGGAGGCCGAAAGGCCCTTAAAGTCATTAAAAATCTGGAAAAAATTCTAGCTATAGAATTATTAACAGCTGCCCAGGCTTTTGAATTTAGAAAACCTCTTAAATCTGGGATTATTCTTGACGAAATTCATAAAGAAATACGCAAATATGTATCCTTTGCAGATAAAGATCGTGTTTTCTCAGAAGACATTGAAAAAGGAATTGAAATCATTAAAAATCAAACCATTATTAGAATTTCCAATACTACAAGCGAAAGGGAAAATGTATCATTGACCACAGAGTTTTCTGCAGAATTTGAAGTATATTAAGAGTAATAGGAATAAAATTAAAAATGTAATGGAAAAATATAAACTCATAGGTCCTATAAAACAACTACTTACCATGGAAAAATCTAAGGTAAAAGGAGCTATAAAAGACGACGAGTTGTTGATCATTGAGCAAGCGGGAATTCTTATTAAAAACGAAAGAATACTTGATGTGGGAAGCTTTTCAGATTTAAAAGAAAAAGCTGAAGCACTATCTGCCCAAATTATAGAACTACAAGGCAATTATATAGGTACACCTGGTTTTATTGATGCACATACTCACCTATGTTTTTCGGGAACAAGAGCTAGAGATTATGCGATGAGAAATTCGGGAAGATCTTATTTGGAAATTGCCGAAGCTGGAGGCGGAATATGGGACACGGTAACTCAAACTCGAAAAGCAGAACAATACGAGCTTTGCCACGGTGTTATTAAAAGAGCTAACACACTCCTTAGACAAGGGATTACCACTATAGAAGTTAAAAGTGGATACGGTCTATCCGTCCAAGAGGAATTAAAAATGCTGAGAGCTATAAAAAATGCTAATCCAAGGACTGAAGCGGATTTAATTTCCACATGTCTGGCCGGTCATATGCTCCCTAAAGATTTTGATGGAGATCATAAAACGTATCTGGATCATATAAGCTATACACTTTTTCCTATTTTGAAAGAAGAGAATCTTACAAATAGAATTGATGCTTTTATAGAAAAGAGTGCATTTACACCCGAAGATATATACCCATATTTTAACAAAGCTAAAGCAATGGGATTTGACATCACTGTGCATGCCGATCAATTTAGCGTTGGTGGTAGCGAAGTTGCAGTTCAGGTTAGTGCCATTAGTGCCGATCATCTCGAAGCTAGCACAGCCAATGAAATTGAAATGCTTGCAAAAAGTAATGTAATTGCTGTTGCGTTGCCTGGTGCTTCTATTGGACTTGGTTGCGATTTTACTCCTGCCAGAAAAATATTAGATGCCGGAGGAGCACTTGCTATTGCTAGTGACTGGAACCCAGGATCTGCTCCAATGGGAGATTTACTCACTCAAGCTACTATTATAGGAACATTCGAAAAATTGAGCAATGCCGAGGTTTTAGCGGGAATTACTTCAAGAGCTGCAGCAGCCTTGAACTTACAAGATAGAGGAAAGTTAATCCCAGAAACATTAGCAGATTTCAACCTATTTCAAACAGATCATTATAATGAAATCTTCTATCATCAAGGAAAATTAGTTCCATCTCAAGTATGGAAACGAGGAGATATTGTATATACCGACCACAACTAAAAGATCATGACATTTCAAGAAAACATATTACAAGGAATACCTAAAGAGCTACCTGCAAAAAGAAAACTAAATTCAGAAATCAGTAGAGCTCCTAAACGCAAACAAATACTATCTGCTGCAGAAAAGAAACTAGCTATTAAAAATGCTTTACGTTACTTCCCAAAAAAATGGCATAAAGAACTTGCAATTGAATTTTTGCATGAACTTGAGGAATACGGTAGAATTTATATGTACCGATTTATGCCAGATTATGAAATGTATGCTAGACCTATTCTGGAATATCCAGCCATTACAACGCAAGCCGCAGGTATCATGCTAATGATTCAAAACAATTTGGACCCTTCAGTTGCTCAGCATCCGTATGAATTGATAACCTATGGAGGTAATGGAGCTGTATTTCAAAATTGGGCGCAATATTTACTTACTATGCAGTACTTGGCAACCATGAACCAGGAACAAACATTGCATATGTATTCTGGGCATCCTATGGGGCTATTTCCTTCGTCTAAAGATGCTCCAAGAGTAATCGTTACCAATGGTATGATGATTCCTAATCATTCTACACCAAATGATTGGGAAAAATACAATGCTTTGGGCGTTACTCAATATGGACAAATGACTGCCGGTAGTTACATGTATATTGGCCCGCAGGGTATCGTACATGGCACTACGATCACTGTAATGAATGCATTTCGTAAATCATTACCACCCGATGAATCTCCAGCAGGAAAGATATTTTTAACTGCCGGTTTGGGAGGCATGAGTGGTGCTCAACCCAAAGCCGGAAATATCGCTGGATGTATCACAGTTTGCGCCGAGGTAAATCCACATGCAGCTCGTAAACGTCATGAACAAGGATGGGTAGACGAAATACTAGATAACCTGGAGAACCTTGTCCTAAGAGTGCAAAAAGCAATAGACCAAAAAGAAGTTGTATCTATTGCCTTTGAAGGAAACATTGTTGATGTTTGGGAAAAATTCTATGACTCTAATATTCATGTAACTTTAGGTTCAGATCAAACCTCGCTACACAATCCGTGGTCGGGAGGGTATTATCCTGTAGGCTTAAGCTATGAAGAATCAAATACCATGCTTAGCCAAAATCCTGACTTGTTCAAAACCAAAGTGCAAGAATCACTTAGGAAACACGCTGCTATCATTAACAAACATACCGCCCGAGGAACGTATTTCTTCGATTACGGAAATGCTTTTCTTTTAGAAGCATCAAGAGCAGGTGCAGATGTTATAGCTTCAAATAATATTGACTTTAAATATCCGTCATATGTACAAGATATCTTAGGGCCTATGTGTTTTGATTATGGTTTTGGCCCTTTCAGATGGGTTTGTACCTCTGGAGACAAAAAGGATCTTGAAACCACGGATCAGATTGCCTTACAGATTATGGAAACCATAAAAAAAGATGCTCCTAAGGAAATTGAACAGCAAATGCAGGATAATATTTCCTGGATCAAAGATGCGCAAGAGAATAATCTTGTTGTGGGTTCTCAAGCCAGGATTCTTTATGCAGATGCTGAAGGAAGAATTAAAATTGCGCAAGCATTTAACGAAGCCATTGCATCTGGAAAAATATCTGCCCCCGTTGTATTAGGCAGGGATCACCATGATGTAAGTGGCACAGACTCACCATATAGAGAGACCAGCAATATATACGATGGAAGCAAATATACCGCCGATATGGCTATTCATAATGTAATTGGTGATAGCTTTAGAGGTGCAACTTGGGTTTCTATTCATAATGGAGGAGGTGTTGGCTGGGGTGAAGTCATTAATGGTGGGTTTGGATTGCTACTCGATGGATCTTTTGAAGCTTCAGAAAAACTACAAAACATGTTATTCTACGATGTAAATAATGGTATTTCCAGAAGAAGTTGGGCACGAAATAAAGAAGCTATTTTTGCCATCAAAAGACAAATGGAGCGTACTCCAAAACTAAAAGTCACTTTACCCAATTTTGTAGAAGATACAATCCTTGATTCTATTTTTTAAACAAATGAAAAATTATCATAAATCAAACCCAACTATTTGGGCAGGTCGCAAATCAGACCGGCAGTTATATCTTCATGAAAAAATACAATGCATTGATTTAAACCATAGTTTTTCAATACATCAGGAGAACACTAATTTTGCACTACTGGGATATGCTTGTGATGAAGGAGTAAGACGAAATCAAGGAAGAATAGGCACCGCGAAAGGCCCTGAAGCCATTAGAAAGATGATTGCTCCACTTTCTAATCATTTTGATAACACCATAAAGATTTATGATGTTGGTGATATAACCTGTCCACATGGAAATCTAGAAGAAACACAAAAAGACACTTCAAAATGTGTCTCGACATTATTGCACCAGGGTCTTTTCCCTATAGTATTAGGAGGTGGTCATGATCTTGCCTATGCTCATTACAATGGCATTAAAGCTTATTCTCCTGGTCAAACTATCGGTATTATCAATCTCGACGCTCATTTTGACCTTAGAACTCCAGCATCTAATGGGACTTCTGGGACTCCATTTTACCAAATAGCTAAAGAGAATGGAGATATCAATTATTTATGTCTGGGAATTCAAAAAGAGTCTAACAATAGAGAGCTATTCAAAACTGCCGAAACCTTTAATGTGACCTATCTTGAAAACCATGAATTTGAAAAAGAGAATCAAACACAGGTTTATGATATGGTGTTAAATTTTATCCAAAAAGTAGATCTCATCTACCTTACCATAGATATTGATGGTTTTACTTCGAGTATTGCTCCTGGTGTAAGCGCACCCTCTCCTCTAGGTTTTTCTGCAAACATAGCTTTTGATACCATAAAAAAAATATGTTTGTCTAAGAAACTGGTAAGTGTAGATCTGGTAGAGATGAATCCAACATATGATATTGATAATTGTACGGCACGCCTTACAGCACGCCTTGTGTACCATATCATAAATAGCTTAAGTTAAATTGACTTAACTTCTTTGGCATACCTCAAAATCATGTGGTACTATATTATACCCTATTGGCAATACTTCTTCGCACCATGAACTCTTAGTATACCCTTTACAGTATTGTACAAAAAACAACCCTTCAAATGGGAGCATGAAGGGCTTTAGGGCAAAATCAAAAAGGGGAAAATACTTTAATAGTTCTTGCAAATTCCAGCAAACAAGCTTATTACATATCTAACCCATATATTATGGAATCTATCATTACTTACGAATCGCATAGCTTGAAGCTTGAGGGAGTTCTCTTAAAAAATTTACAATGCTCACAAAATTCAGCCCTAGAATGGAAAATAAATTATTCATGACGTGTGATTTAAGGTTATTTGATACTAAAATAGCTAGTTATTAACAATATACCAAATGATTTGTTTATTATTTGTTAATAATTTGTTGAAAACAATTATAATAACGATATAACTCATATTATCAACAGTAATTTTATATATAAGTACGAAAAATACTACTTTTGTTGTTGATAACTATGTTAATAACTCTATTTATCAAAATAATTCATGTTCTTAAACCATAAAAAAGAATTGAAAAACTACTTAAAATCAAAACGTTATAACCAAATTCACATTGTTAACACATGTACCTCTTCCATAAAAACCTAAGATATAAACTAACGAGTCGTATACGATTTCTGTTTCTTTATCTAAATTGCAGTCATGAAAACAGCTACGGCCAGAGAACTTAAAATAGAATTAGGGCATCTCTCATCAACAGAACTTATAGAGTTATGTTTACGACTTTCCAGGTTTAAGAAGGAGAACAAAGAGCTATTAACTTACCTTCTATTCGAATCTGCAAATGAAGGAGCCTATATAGAGAGTATAAAAAGCGAGGTCGATGCGCAGTTTGAAGAAATAAACACCTCATCGTATCATTATATAAAGAAAAGTGTTCGTAAAATTTTACGAGGTATTAAGAAGTATATTCGTTATTCAAAGAATAAAGAAACAGAAGTAGAGCTACTACTCCACTTCTGTCAAAAATTATCCGGTTTTCAACCGTATATCAATAGAAATACTGTTTTACAAACTATATTGTCACGGGAATGTAAAGCTATCCAGAAAAAACTTAGTACACTCCATGAAGATTTACAATATGACTACACCCAAGAATTAGAGTCATTAATGCAATAGAAGTTAACGATGAAGAAGATTACTCTTTTGGGATACGTTCGTCTATTAATTTAAGTGGTGCGTCTTCCATTAACTCAATCATATCCAGAATATCTCTTATACTTTGTTCTTCTTCCATTTGTTCTTCAACGAACCATTGTAGAAAATTTTCTGTGCCGAAATCATTTACTGCCCGACATTTTGCTACGATCTTATATATTGATTGGGTTACCGAAATCTCTTGCTGAAGCGCTAATTGAAAAATCTCTTTTAATGAAGCATATTCATGTGAAATATTTGCTACTTCAGGAGAATATGCAGAACCTCCACTATCATTAACAAATTTAAAAATTTTCATCATATGTTCTCTTTCTTCAACCGATTGATTGTAGAAAAAGGAAGCACTTCTTGTTAAACCTTTTTGATCACACCAGGAAGCCATTGCCAAATACACTGAAGAAGCATGTTGCTCTTTAGCTATCTGTTGATTTAGCATATCCATAACTTCTAAATTGATACTGATCTGTTGTCGTGCAATATTTTCCATAGTAATCTTTTATTTACTATAAAATTAAGGAAAATAGAACGGTAAAAAGAAGGTGAAGGGTAATTTATAGCCAGTCTAAATCTAAGCTATATGGCGGTTGACAGGACATTATTTAATTCTAGCATGGTAAATGTGGCCTGAATTAATTCTGTAAAATCTAAAACCTGTAAAGTATCAAGTACAATCATATGCTCTTTATCACAGAAAGTTAATAAGGTAACATCGCTATGATTGACCATATACTCTAAATGCTGAGAAGTAGACAATTGTTTTGCTTTATATCGTAGACTAAGTAACTGACAAAAAGATACCTTGACCATTTTATGACCAAAGTCGATATAAAAACATCTATCCTTAGTAGATTGATACGAAGCGTAATATTTTGAGGTGTATAACAATTCCATATTCCGGATGCGAAACTAATTCTTATTTAGATTTATTCCAAATATAATTGGGATTTTTGTCAACTATTCATCAACAACTAAATCAAAAGTCTAACAAAGCCCATCCAAACTACGTTTTATTAAGTATCCATTTTACTATACGGTGTATCGTTTTGTCTTTTTCGAGATCTTTATGTAATTCATGATACCCTCCTTCTACAAGAATTAAATCTGTCAAAGACGAGTTTTTAGAAAAATCCTCAGAACCTCTATAATCTATAATATTATCTTCGGTACCATGAACTATCAGAATTGGTTTTTTCAAGGTTGAGGCATTTTCGATTGCCCAAGCCCCTGCATCTATAATTGGGAAAGAATAATTAGGACTAATTTTATCATGAATCAAAGGATCATTTTTATATTTTTCGACTTCCTCCGAAAGTCTTGAAATGGCATTCACATCTAAACCAGAAGGTAAAGTAACAGAAGGAACTATTTTTTGTAAAAGTTTTCCCATTATCATTTTCCATCGAGGAGGCGCAAACGCTAATCTCAAAAACGGACTTGTTAAAACTGCTCCAGCAATTTCTGGGTTATTCTTAAGTATATAATTCAACACAAGATTCCCCCCCATGCTATGCCCATAAAGAAAAAGAGGACTTTCTTCAGACAGTTCTTTAGTTTTCGTTAGCATTTCATGTATAACCTCAAGAAGTGCTTCATAACTTGGGCAATGGCCTTTTTTACCACTACTCTGCCCGTGCCCATAGTTATCATAAGTAAGTACGCCTATATGCTTAGCAAGCATTTCTGGTATAACATAATCTTTATATCTTGATGAATGCTCTCCCATTCCATGCACCAGTAGTACCATGGCTTTACAATCGTTTGGTACCCAATACTGATAAAAAATCTGATGTTTTCCCGTTTCTAAATAAAATTCCCTATGCTGCATAGATTATAAATATACTACTTAAAATGATTATTTTTATAGTCTGATGTAAAGAGCTATCTTCCTAACACTCTCATTCTAATACTTAAGTTATATAATTATCTTAGTGAATAAGTTTATTCGGAAATATATTCTTTTTGTATCATATGCCTAAAACACTACTCAATGAAAACTACTCCAGAACACAATGAACGCATCGCAAAAATGACATTTTCTTCGGTTTTTCCTCATTATGTAAATAAAGTGGAAAAGAAAGGCAGAACAAAAGAAGAATTATTTCAGGTCATAGAATGGCTTACCGGTTTCGATGAGAAAAAAATACAGGAGCTTATTGAGGAAAAAGTAACCTTTGAAACTTTTTTTCAAAGAGCAACGATTCATCCCAATGCGCATTTAATAAAAGGTGTGATTTGTGGTTATCGTATAGAAGAAATCGATAATACATTGACAAAACGAGCCCGATATCTAGACAAATTGGTAGATGAACTTGCAAAAGGAAGAAAGATGGAAAAAATTCTAAGGGTTGAATAATAGCAATACCGTTGTAATTCGATAAGGCACTATCTAGATTTACACTTCAAACATAAGAGATACAAACTCTGCAACGCAGGCTGGCTTTTCTATACCTTCGATCTCTATACTACATTCACATGTGACTTTTAATCCTTTTTCTGTATACTCTTCTATTTTAGTTAAAGTACTATGTAATCTCAATCGGCTTTCTGAAGGCACTGGATGAGGAAACCGTACTTTATTAAGGCCATAATTAACACCCATAGACATACTTTCAATAACAATAACATCTGTAAGCATTTTTGACAATAAAGAAACAGACATAAAGCCATGTGCTATTGGCTTTTTAAACGGGGACTCCTTTTTTGCACGTTCTACATCTACATGTATCCATTGAAAATCTTTTGTTGCGTCGGCAAAAGCATTTATCATATCTTGAGTAACCACAAGCCAATCGCTAGTTGGCAGTGATTTTCCTTCATGAGTTTTAAACTCCCTAAAATCTTTACAAATAAGCTGATTCATATGTGGTTATAGCTAGTTTACAATTTTATAAAATCAAATTCTATCTAGAGATTCCTCCATCTATGGTCAAGCATATTCCTGAAACGTAAGAGGCTTCGTCTGATGCCAGATACAAATAACCATATGCAATATCTTTGGGTGTAGCAGCTTTTCTTAACGGTATTTGAGATTTTATCCCATCTATATGTTCTTTAGGGATCTGCTCTGTCATTTCAGTTAACGTAAACCCTGGAGCTAGTGCATTAGCTGTAATGCCATATTTTCCCAATTCCATAGTCCAAGTCTTAGACATGGCAATCACTCCGGCTTTGGTTGCAGAATAATTGGTTTGCCCAAAATTACCTCTTAACCCTACGTTTGAAGCTGCAGAAACTATTCGCCCATAACCAGCTTCTTTCATATATTTGGAAACCACCTGAGTACAAAGAAATACCCCTTTCAAGTTTACATCGATTACAGCATCCCATTCTTCTTCACTCATTTTATGTAATGTACGATCTTTGGTAATTCCCGCATTATTGATCAAAATATCAATTTTGCCATATTTTGAACGAATTCTTTCTGCAGCTTCTTCTATAGTTTTTTTATCGGTTACCGATATCTTAACAAATTCGGCAACGCCTCCATTATTAACAATGTTCTTTGCCGTTTCTTCTCCTTCTGGGAGTAGATCCCATATAATTACAGAAGCACCTTCTTGTGCAAAGAGCTCAGAAATAGCCTTACCAATTCCTCTTGCTCCTCCGGTAACTATCGCGATTTTATTTTCTAATCTCATAAAATGTTATTAAAGGTAATCTTGTTCATATAATCTTTTTAATATCTGGTACTAGGAACAATCTATAACTGCTTTTCCTCTAACCTTTCTATTCATTATATCTTCCAAGGCATCGTTTGCCGATTTGAGTGGATATATTTTATGAATATGCGGTTTTAATTTACCTGCTCCATACCACTGCATCAGTTGCATGGTATTTTGTAAATTCTTCTCTGGTGTCTTCATCGCAAAACTGCCCCAAAACACTCCAACAATAGCACATCCTTTGAGAAGTGCCAGATTTAAGGGAATTTTAGGGATATTACCCGCAGCAAAACCTACTACAAGATATCTACCTTCCCAAGCCATACCCCGAATAGCAGGTTCAGAATAGTCTCCTCCTACCGGGTCATACACTACATCTACTCCTTTACCATGGGTAAGTTCTTTTATTCTATCCTTAAGATTTTCGGCAGTATAGTTAATGACCATATCGGCTCCATACTGCTTACATAATTCCAGTTTCTCATCGGAAGAGGCTGCTGCAATAACCGTAGCTCCCATAAGCTTACCCAACTCTACTGCTGCCAATCCTACTCCACCAGAAGCTCCAAGCACCAATAATGTTTCTCCTTCTTTAAGTTGTCCTCTATCTTTTAGGGCATGATATGAGGTTCCATAGGCCATCATAAAAGAAGCTGCAACGGGAAATTCCATCCCTGGTGGTTTTGGGAAACAAGCATGACCAGGCACTACCACCTCTTCGGCATATCCTCCATGCATTACAAAACCAAAAACTTCATCTCCCGGTTTTACATGTGAAATTTTTGAACCCACCTCTTTTACTACTCCAGCGATATCACTACCAGGTGTAAAGGGTAATTCGGGTTTAAATTGATACAGACCTTGAACAATAAGAGTGTCTGGAAAATTTACGCCACAAGCTTTTACTCTTACAACTACTTCCTTTTCATTTGGTTTTGGACTATCTACATCTTCTAAGGACAAGGATGAGGGTGGTCCAAATTGTTTACATACTATTGCTTTCATTTCTTATGACTCACTAACTTTTAATACTAATTTACCCATTTTGTTTCCTGAAAATAATCGAAGAAAAGTATCATGAAAATTCTCTATACCTTCATAAATATCTTCTTTGCTTTTAAGTTTCCCTTGAGCGATCCACATACCCATTTCCATAGCAGCTTTTCTGTAATCTTTGGCATAATCCATCACAACCATACCTTGCATAGTGGCACGATTTACTAATAAAGAAAGATAATTGCTCGGACCTTTTATTGCGTTTTTATTATTGTACTGCGATATTGCACCACAAATTACGATACGAGCATGCATTCTTAACCTGGAAAGAGCTGCATCAAGAATCGCACCTCCAACATTGTCAAAGTACACATCGATACCTTTGGGGCATTCTCGTTTTAAAGCATCTTTCATTGTTTCAGATTTATAATCTATTGCTCCATCAAAACCAAGCTCTTCAACAATATATTTACATTTTTCTGCTCCTCCTGCAATTCCTATAACTTTACAACCTTTTATTTTAGCGATTTGCCCTACGATACTTCCAACCGCACCGGCTGCACCAGAAACGAGAACTGTATCTCCTTCTTTAATCTTTCCTACTTCCAAAATTCCAAAATAGGCTGTCATTCCCGGCATTCCCAATGTTCCAATATACATTGGTAACGGAGCCAAATTAGGGTCTACCTGATACCAATTATTACCATCTGTAATGGTAAATTGCTGTACTCCACCCCAGCCAGTAAGATAATCTCCTTCTTTATACTTTGGATGATTATTGGATTTTATGACTTTACCCACTGAACCCGCTCTCATTACATTATCGATTTGCACAGGTTCTATATACGATTTCCCCTCATTCATCCAACCACGCATTGCAGGATCCAAAGAAATATACTGTTGCTCTATAAGAACCTCCCCATCTTTAAGTTCTGGTATTTCGTTAGATTGCAATTCCCAAGTATCCGCTTCCGGAAGCCCTTCAGGTCTTTTCTTAAATATAATTTGTTTGTTATTCATATCAGCTTTTATCTTAAGTAGTATTTATCTTGTTTTTTTAAAGAGATGTTCCTCCATCTAGGGTGATTGTTTGCCCGGTAATAAACTTTGTGTTTTCTGATGCCAACCACACGACAGCATCTGCAATTTCTTCTGCTTGCCCATATCTTTTCATAGGGATAACACTTTTCAATCGTTTATCCATATCAGGCCTCACAGATAACAATTTATCTAGTAATGCTGATTCTGTATACCCAGGACAAACTGCATTTATTCGAATATTCTTTGTAGCATACTCTAAGGCTGCAGATTTGGTCATACCAACTACAGCAAATTTACTGGCACAATATGACAAATTATTCAACGATGCTTTAAGTCCGGCCAAAGAAGCAATATTAACAATGTTACCGCCTCCTTGTTTTTCCATTTGCTGAAGTGCCACTTTCATACAGTAAAAAACTCCCGTTTGATTTACAGCAATCACGCTGTCCCAGTCTTCGAGGGTATATTCTCCTGTTCGAGCCATATGCTTAGGGCCAATCCCGGCGTTATTTACAATAACATCTAATCTACCAAACTTATCTACCGTTTGTGATATTAAATTTTCAACATCTTCAAAATTAGCAACATTGGCTGTAATAACTATTGCTTCTCCCCCGTCTTTGGCAATTTCATCCACTGTTTTCTGGGCTTTTTCTTCTTTAATATCAGAAACAACTACTTTGGCTTTATGCTTGGCAAAATGTTTAGCCGTTGCCGCTCCAATTCCTGAGCCTGCCCCAGTTACTATAACAATTTTATTTTCTACTTGCATATTTTTGATGGTTTAAGATGTACATAAAATTAATCTGGAATCTTCGAGTGCTCTACTTCTAAGCGCTTTGGGATACCCTTGGTTTGAAATCATTTTCAAGAAAGCTTCTTTACTAGCATATTCAACAATCAATATTTTATCCCATTCTTTAGTATTTTGAGGGCCTATTAGTGTAAATAATGGTTTCCCGATATAAACAATTTTCGCTTTTGATTCTTGAAAAAAAGGAGTAACCGCTTTCATATATTCGGTATATGCTTCTGCACCAGAAGTTCCGGTTTCTTCAACATGGACTTTAAATTTTAGGAGGTTCACCATTTGGAAAGTTCCTTCTAATGGCAATTGATTAAAATCCTGAAATTGTTCTGGAGTAACCCCTATAAATTGTTCTTTCATGTTGTGATTTTTAAAGTATACTTTTCATTATATTTTAACTATATCTAATCCTTCAGACATACTTACCAGTTCTGGGTAATGAGTTTTCATATTCTCTATCATAAAATCAAATGGCACATCTTCAAAATGCCCATAATCTTCGAGATATTCCATAAATACATTCCCTGCACTATCATATTCCTGAAACATGGAATCTTCTTCTCCATCAAATTCTAACGGAGCCACATTACATTTCTCGCACAAAGTTTTATTGAAAGCAGGTGAAGCCTTTACCCATTTTCCGTTGAGATAAATATTCACCATACCATGAGGAGTTAACTCATTGGTTCCAAATTTCTCTGTAAGTTTTTCTACCGCAATGTGATTTTTCACTTTTGCCAAATGTATTCTAGCCGGTATACCAAGCCCTCGAAGACCAGCAATCAAAAGAATAGATTTATCTACACAATGGCCAAATGATTTTCTGGCAATGTTACTTGCTTTATATCCTTCTTTGGTAAGATGTATTTGATATGGATCATATCGCCATTGATCTCGCACTTTATAATACAATCCAACAGCTTTTTCTTGTAATGTTAAGCTATTGGTTTTGAATTCTTCTATCAACTCCTGAATTTCAGGGGAGTCATAGTTTAAAAAATATGTAGTAGTTATATAATTCATTTATGTTAATCTATTTTATTGGTTTGAATAGCTTTTAAGGCCAAATTGCAAAGTAAAGCCGCCGCCTGATTCAATTGTGCAAAACGAGGGTCTGTAGTTAATCCTTTGTTATATCTATAATAAATCTGTTGAGCAATAACTGCGATCTTGAATAAACCAAAAACATAGTAAAACACAATATGATTAATTTCTCGTCCGCTTTTTTGTGCATATATTTCCACTATTCGGCTACGGCCGGGATTACCATCCATTATAGTTGGTGAGGGTATTCCTTGTTGTACAAAAGCATGATCACTTGCCATGGTCCAATACCCTAAAGACGTTCCTAAGTCCATTAAAGGATCTCCTAAAGTAGACATTTCCCAATCTAGCACGGCAATTACTTCTTTCCAACTATCATCCTCAAAAACAATATTATCGTATTTAAAATCATTATGCACCAGGCTGTACTTATATTCTTGAGGTTGATGTTCTTGCATCCATTTCATCACTTTCTCTGCAGCTGGAACATCTTCGGTAGCAGCTTTTAGGTATTGCTTCCCCCAATTTAAAACCTGTCGTTCTACATATCCTTGAGGCCTACCCAAATCTGCTAAACCTGCATCAGTATAATTGACGTCATGAAGTTCCACAAAAGTATCGAGCCAAGAATCTGCAATAGTTTCAAAGTCATGAGCTGGTATATTTCTCCTTTTTGCCTCTTTTACATTAAGAATTATTCCATTCACTTTTTCCATAATATAAAAAGAACATCCTAAAATATCTTGATCCTCTGTATAAGCATACATAATAGGAACCTTTGGAAAAACTTTTTGAATAGCAGACTGCACTTTAAACTCGCGTCCCATATCATGCCCGCGTTTTATAGCACCAAAAGGCGGGCGTCGAAGTACATATTCTCTATTTTCTATTTGTATGAGGTAAGTAAGATTAGAATACCCATGGGTAAACTGAGTTACCTCCCAATCACTTTGGGCATTTGCAATAAGCTCTTCTTTTTGAAGAAAGGCTTTTAATTTTTTTTCATCTAATTCTTCCCCTTTACGAACGTTTTGCATTGTTTAGGTATATTTTATTTTGAGCTATCTTACTGTTCTAGTTTAATTAGAATATTTGGCAATCGTACTCTTACCAAGTTGATACATATGAACCTCATCAGGGCCATCTGCCAAACGAAGCATTCTTGCGGCTACAAAGAAATGCGGTAAGGGAGTATCTGGCCCAACACCTTTTCCTCCGTTAATTTGGATTGCTCTATCTATTACTCTAAGTGCCATATTTGGAGCCACCACCTTAATCATTGCGATAAGATCCTTTGAGGTTTTATTCCCTTCTTTATCCATTTTATCGGCCGCTGACAAAGTAAGTAGTCTAGCCTGCTCTATTTCACATTGCGATATTGCAATTTCTTGTCTAATACTACTATAGTCTTTAAATGTTTTACCGAAAGCTGTTCTTTCTGCTGCCCTTTGTGACATTATCTCTAAAGATCGTTGCGCCATGCCTATTAAACGCATACAATGATGTATACGCCCGGGGCCTAATCTACCTTGGGCAATTTCGAAGCCTCTTCCTTCACCTAGAATTAAATTTTCTTTAGGCACACGCACATTATCCAATACAATTTCTGCATGTCCCTCTGGTGAATCGTAAAACCCAAAAACAGATAATGGTCGAATGATTTTTAGACCTGGAGTATTCATAGGTACCAAAATCATACTTTGCTGTTGGTACCTCGATGCGTCAGGATTGGTTTTACCCATAACAATTGCGATTTTGCAATTAGGGTCCATTCCTCCAGATGACCACCATTTACGCCCATTTATCACATATTCGTCTCCATCTTTTACAATCGAAGTTTCGATATTAGTAGCATCAGAAGAAGCTACCTGAGGTTCTGTCATTAAAAAAGCAGAACGAATATCCCCATTCATAAGAGGTTCTAACCATTGTTTTTGCTGCTCAGGAGTTCCATATTTTGCAAGTACCTCCATATTGCCTGTATCGGGAGCGTTGCAATTAAATACCTCAGACGACCATAATACTCTCCCCATAATTTCTGCTAACGGGGCATATTCTAAATTGGTAAGTCCCGGACTTAAATCTCCATAACTCTTTGGCAAAAACAAATTCCATAGGCCTGCATTCTTTGCTTTTTCTTTAAGCTCCTCCATACCGGGCCAACGTTTCCATAGGTTATCTGGGTTATAATTATGAGAAGTGACCTCTTTTTCTACAGGAAGTATGTGTTCTTCAAAAAAAGCATTTAACTTACTTTGAAGTGATATTACTTTATCAGAGTAATTGAAATTCATAATATATTATCTGTTAAAAATTTTCTACAGGAAAAAAATTAGATTATCCTGCAATCATATATCCTCCATCTGCATTATATACTCCTCCGGTCATATATGCACCAGCATCTGAAGCTAATAAGCAAACTATACCTGCCATTTCATCTGGCATTCCCATGCGGGCAGAGGGCAGTGTTTTTTCAATTTTTTGTAATAACTGCTCATTTTGCCATAAAGCCGCGCTAAACTTTGTTTTAATCAATCCTGGACACAGAACATTTGAACGAATACCATGTTTCCCCCATTCTTTAGCTTGGTTTTTTGTCAACATTAACAAGGCTGCTTTACTTGTGCTATATAAACCCAATCCAGCTCCCGGGTGTAATGCTTCTACCGAAGCTATGTTGATGATACTTCCTCCTCCACGATTTTTCATAGATGGCAACACCGCATTAGACAACATCCATGGGGCTTTTACATTTACATCCATAATTTTATCAAAAACCGCCTCTTCTGCATCTTCAAGTGGCCCGTAAATGGGGTTTATTGCTGCATTATTAATTAGTATATCTATTCCTCCCAAGGTTTCGATCGTCTTCTGCACTAAATGTTCTCTTTGATCTGCTTTACCAATATGACAAGCGATACCTATTGCTTTCAGATTTTCAGAGGTAAATTCTTTAACCACTTCATCTACAGCTTCCTGACTTCTACTACTTATAACCACCGTGGCACCATGTTCTGCAAGTCCTTTAGCAATAGATTTACCAATTCCCTTACTTGAACCAGTGACAATAGCAACTTTTCCTTCAAGATTGAACGATTGTTTAATACTCATGAAATATATTTTGATGTTATAGATTAAATGTTTCTTTTTCTCCGGCTGTTGTTAGGGATTCTTCGTCCAATAAAATTTCAGCAAGACCATTTACTTTTGGTAGTTCATACTTAAAGAAGAATTTCATCGCATGAATTTTACTTTCGTAAAAAGTATCACTGTAGGTTGTCTGTCCTGTAACTAAACTGTTCTTTGCATGTACTGCAATATCTAACCAAATCCAGCCCATAGTAATGTTACTCAAGAACTCCATAAACGGTGTAGCATCTGCTAGGAATTTTTCGAAATCGCCCTTTTGTGCAAAACCAGTTAAAAACACAATAACTTTTTGTGCTAGTTTTAGCTTTTCTCCCAATTTACCTGCATATATCTTGAGATCATCAAATTTGGTTGCGTTTTGAATAGTTTGCATCACTTCATTGGTCAAGTATTCTAAAGCTTTTCCATTTTCCATGACTACTTTACGACCTAATAAATCTAAAGATTGAATTCCTGTAGTTCCTTCATAAATTGGAAAAATTCTAATATCCCGATAATACTGTTGGAGTATATAATCTGCACAGAACCCATATCCTCCCAGTACTTGCAATCCATTTGAAACTGAATATGCACCTGCATCTGAAGGATATGTCTTAACCATAGGAATAATAAGTTCTAAAAGAAGACTATATTTTTCCTTCTCGGCTGGGTCTTTTGTCGTTTCTTTAAGGTCATAATACTTAGATGCCAAAAGTACTAAACTCAATGATCCTTCTGAAACCACTTTTTGTAAAAGTAGCATTCTTCGTACATCGGGATGATTAATAATTAAAGTCTGGCTCTTATCTAGGTCTTTCTTACCGGTACTGGTAAGTTTTCTTCCCTGTGGACGTTCTTTTGCATATTGTAACGAAGCATGATATGCCGCTGTGGCTATTGCAGCAGCACCTCTTCCTACTGCTATTCTAGCTCCGTTCATCATTAAAAACATATATTTTAAACCCTGATGTGCTTCTCCTACGAGCCATCCTCTACAATCATCTGCATCCCCAAACCCTAAGTGTGTTGTGCAATATCCACGTTGTCCTAATTTTTGAAAATCGGCCACGGTAGTTACATCATTTGGTATAAGTTCACCATTGTCATTATATCTCTTTTTAGGAACTACGAATAGTGAAATACCTTTTGTACCTGCAGGAGCTCCCTCAATTCTAGCCAATACCAGATGCACAAAATTATCTGCATACTGATGATCTCCTCCGGAAATAAAAATCTTTTGTCCTGTTATTTTATAATATCCATCATTGGTTGGTTCTGCTTTGGTAACTACATCAGACAAAGAACTTCCCGCTTGCGGTTCTGTAAGACACATGGTTCCTCCCCACTCTCCAGACAACATATTAGGTACATATGTATCGTTAAGCTCTTTGTTTCCGAAATGAATAATTAATTCTGCGGAACCAAGAGTTAAGCCTACATAACCAGGTAAATGATTGTTTGCCGCATCTTGAATAAAAGCTGAAGCCGTATATACCATCATTGGAAGCTGCAATCCTCCCGCTTCGTAGTCAAAAGTTCCTGAAATCAGCCCCATTTCTCCTCCTTTTTTCATCATAACTTCGACCTGCTTATGCACAAAGACTTTTCCATCCTTATGATAGGCAGGTTGTTCATCCATTTCTTTAAAATAGGGAAACAGCTCTCGATCTGAGAATTCTTTAACCGAGTTTAGGAACATATCTAAAGACTCTTTATCATGGTCTGTAAAACGTTCTTGTTTAATTACTTCGTCTAACTCGTGTAGGTCGTATAGAAAATATTTTAGCGTATCGAAATCTATATATTGTGAAGCCATAATGTATTATTTTACAATATTATGTATGAATTACACAATAAATTTCGTGAATATTTAACAGATTCTCATTAAACCAGTTTAATAAATATATTTTTTTAGATTCTCTTAACTTTTAGAAAAGAAAGTGATAAAAAGCACCCTCATCTATTTTTACAAAAACTAACTCTTACTTAGTCTTTTACGTATTTTTGACAGCCCTACGGGAGTTAACCCTAAATATGAAGCAATAAGATATTGAGGTACTCGTTGGAACAGTTCTGGTCTTTTTTTTTGTAGTTCCAAGTATCGTTCCTGATTAGAAAGATTTCTTAATTGATTAATACGCTGAAAAGTAATTACAAATGTTCTTTGCATAGATAATCTTCCAAAACGTTCCAATTGGTGAGAATGATCAAACACTTTTTGAACATCTGTTTTAGAAATAGCATATACCGTAATATCTTCTAGAGCTTCTATATACGACTCAGATGGTATTTCTTGTATGTAAGCATATAAATCTGTAAAAAAGGATCCTTCAGTAAAGAACTCCATTACTTGGGCCTTCCCTTCTTCCATAGAGTAGTAAGAAACACAGCCTTTTTTCATAAAATAGAAATACTCAATATACTGTCCGGGTTTCAGTAGAAAATCCCCTTTCTTAAAAGTTTTCCTTTTATAAAACTTCATGCCGAACTCCATATCAGAGTCGCTAACATGTGCATAAGATCTTATCGTTTTTTTTAATTCTTCCAAAGGAACACTACTGTTTTCAACGAAAGAACAAAATATTTTGGAAATCACAAAAAGTAATCGCTTATCCACTCATTATAATCATTTTACACATCTGACCTTATTCTTATAAACAACTTTTTTGAGTAATGCTATAATTACGGTTTTGCCGTAATTATAATTTAACTATTGTTTGTAGCTTTAAGGGGCTTAAAAAAAGATAAAACATTACGTGTATGCTTCATCAAACAGAGCCAATAATCAATCCGATTTAATATTGGGTTTTATGGATGCAATAAACTTTTATCAAATATCAATTTTCCTGTTGCAGGGTCTTATAGTAGCGTCGTTAATTCTACTACTATTTCGGCTTAGGACAACCATGGGTATGGGGTTGCTATTTGCCTCAATGGGGCTTTTCCAATTTATTCAGGTTTTCTTTGCCAGTACATTGTACTTCGAAGTTTCAGAAACCTTGGTAGTATCCCCCGGATCGTCGGTACTATTTGCAGGGACCCTTTTTGCAGTATTGCTAACTTATATTAAAGAAGATGCTGTAACAACCAGAAGATTAATTTATGCTCTTGTAATTGCTAATCTTGTTCTATGTTTCCTGCTGCTTTCTTTTCGACTAAATATAGAAGGGGCATATAGTTATAATCCTTTCGATGTTTCTACAGAGTTCTTTTACACTAATGTTTTTGTACTTTTTGTAGGTACAGGAATTTTGTTTATTGATTCTATACTTATCATTTTTATTTTCGAATTTATTTCGAAACATATTTCCAAACTTTTTTTTAGAATATTGATTACCATGACCATTGTGCTAAGCTTTGATGCAATATTCTTTACTATTGGATCTTTTTGGTTCTTTGAGGATATAGAACGTATCTTGTATTCGGGCTTAGTTTCAAAGGTATTCATGGGCATATTCTACACCATTATTTTTACGATCTATCTAAAATATTTCGAAAAGGAAACTTTCAAATCGAATCATCATAGTTTTAAAGACATATATCATTCGCTCACCTATAAACAAAAGTTCGAAGTTGCAGAAAAAGCTATCCAACTTACTGAAAGCAGATATCACACGCTAACTAATCTGGTTCCAGTAGGAATTTTTATGACTAAAGCCAATGGAAAAACCACATTTGTAAACCCTCAATGGTGTCGTATATCTGGTATATCTCAAGAAGAAGCCTTAAATGACGGGTGGTTAAGTGCAGTGCATCCTGATGATAGAAAAAAACTAAAAAAAGGGTGGTATGACGCTTCAGGGAACAGCGAAGGCTCTGATGCAGAGTATAGATTTCAAAAAACTGATGGTTCGATCACATGGGTATTAGGACAAGCAATACCTGAATATAATGACAAACAAGAAGTAATTGGTTATGTAGGAACAATAACCGAAATTACTGAAATAAAGTTGTATGAAATTGAACTCAATAAACTTAAAGATAAGGCTGAAGAAAGCGACCGGTTAAAATCTGCCTTTTTGGCTAATATGAGTCACGAAATTCGAACTCCTATGAATGGAATTCTAGGTTTAGCAGAACTTCTTAAGGAACCCAAACTTTCTGGAGATGAACAACAACTATATTTAAATCTTATTAAAGAAAGTGGAGCCAGAATGTTGAATATAATTAAGGATATAATTGACATTTCACGTATTGAAGCTAATCAAGTTAAAGTCTATGAAGATGAAGTTGACATAAATAAAGAAACCGAATATCTATTACATTTTTTCAAACCAGAAACCGATAAAAAAAATATCAAGTTAATTTTGGACAACGGATTAAAAAACTCTGAAGCCATTATTAAAACTGACAAAGAGAAATTTAATGCTGTACTTACCAACCTAGTTAAAAATGCTATTAAATATACCAATAAAGGTAAAATTGAATTTGGGTATAAATTGAAAGGTGACTTCCTTAAGTTTTATGTAAAAGATACTGGTATAGGTATTCCTAAAAACCGACAACAAGCGATATTTGACAGGTTTGTTCAAGCAGATTTAGAAGACCGATATGCCCTTGAAGGTGCAGGTATAGGTTTATCTATAGCTAAGGCTTATGTAGAAATGCTCCAGGGTGAAATATGGCTAGAAAGTAAAAAAGACAAAGGATCTACCTTCTATTTTACAATGCCATATATTCAATAACCAATTGAGTACCCATTTTTAATCCAATTAAGATATATTTGGTAAGATCAAAAATGATTACTTTTAAAACCTACAATAAATAATAAAATTTAATGACCAACGAACAGGAAGAGTTAATCACAAATTGGATAGAAGATGCTCAAATTTTATTGACTTGCCATTTATCTATGGCGGAGTCTACGCGTAGAAAACATAGAAATATTGGTATATTATCAGCAGTTTTATCGGCGATAGTTGGATCCAGTATTTTTGCCTCTTTGGGACAAGACAACACCGACAGAACATTGGTAGTGTTAACAGGACTAATAAGTCTTATCGCAACTATTCTAACCAGTGTTCTTGCTTTCTTAAAACTTCCTGAAATTGCTAATCAATACCATAATTCTGGCAATGATTATGCTGCTATTCGCAAAGAACTTGAGTTCTTGTTATTATTCAAGACCGATGACAATAAACAGGTCGAAAATGAAATTAAACGATTAAAAATTAAATGGGATGATATTCGTAAAAACTCTATTCCCATTTCTATTAAAACCATAGAAAAATTCAACAAAGAAAGTAAGAATTCTTAGATCATAAAAAAACCTCTCCAGTACGAGAGGTTTTTATTTTTTATATAAATAGATTTCTTACGCCGTTCTTATAATTTTAGCTCCAATAGCCCTTAGGCGGTCATCTATATCTTCATATCCTCTATCGATCTGTTCTATATTATGTATTGTCGATGTTCCTTTGGCGCTCAATGCTGCAATTAACAATGAAATCCCAGCCCTAATATCAGGAGAAACCATGGTGGTCGCTTTTAGAGTAGACTTAAAATCGTGACCAATAATCGTAGCACGATGAGGGTCGCATAATATAATCTTTGCTCCCATATCAATAAGTTTATCTACAAAGAACAAGCGACTCTCAAACATCTTTTGGTGCACCATTACTTCACCTCTTGCCTGAGTAGCAACAACAAGTACAATACTCAATAGGTCTGGTGTAAATCCAGGCCAAGGCGCATCAGCAATTGTCATAAAAGAGCCATCTATATAACTTTCTATCTGATAACCATTGGTATGAGCTGGAATATAAATGTCATCTCCCTTTTTCTCAACAGTAATTCCTAATTTCCTAAAAGTATTCGGTATAATCCCTAAATTTTCCCAACTTACATTTTTGATAGTAATTTCACTTTTGGTCATCGCGGCTAAACCAATCCAAGAACCAATTTCAATCATATCAGGAAGAATTCTATGTTCACATCCACCTAAAGATTCAACACCTTCGATTGTTAACAAATTAGAACCTACACCCGCAATTTTCGCTCCCATAGAATTGAGCATCTTGCATAATTGCTGTAAATAAGGTTCACAAGCCGCATTATAAATGGTAGTAGTTCCTTTAGCCAGGACTGCAGCCATAACTATATTTGCCGTTCCTGTAACCGAAGCCTCATCTAGTAACATATAAGTTCCAGTAAGTCCTTCTGGAGCTTCAACACCGTAAAACCTTTCTTCTTTATTATATCTAAATTTAGCTCCAAGATTAATAAAACCTTCGAAGTGTGTATCTAAACGTCTTCTTCCAATTTTATCACCTCCAGGGCGAGGAATATATCCTTTTCCGAATCTTGCCAATAAGGGCCCCACAATCATGATGGAACCTCTTAAACCACTTCCTTCCTTCTTAAACTGTTCGCTTTCTAAATAATCTAGGTTTAATTCATCACTTTTAAAAGAATAAGTTCCTTTATCTAGCTTTTGGATTTTTACTCCAAGATTTCTTAAAATTTCGATAAGTTTATTTACATCTCTAATATCAGGAATGTTCGAAATTGTAACGTTTTCAGGTGTTAACAATACCGCACAAAGAATCTGAAGAGCTTCATTTTTGGCTCCTTGAGGGGTTATTTCCCCTTTGAGCTGATGCCCCCCTTCTATTTGAAAAGTACCCATGTAATTATTAATCGTTTGTGGTTAGTTAATGCTGTGGTTGGTATAATTTTAGTAACGCTTTTTACCTCTACCTCGATAGTTCTTTTTGCTACCTCCGGTGTGTTTTTTCTTCTTACCTCTAATTAGATTTGAAGAATCTGTAAGATCTTCTGAACCATTTTTGAGGTTTATTTTACCATCACTTAATTCAAAAAGATGATCAAAAATCACACTATCTTCCACGGTATCTTTGTTCCAATTTAAATAGCACTTTTTCATATGATTCGCAATCGTATACGTAAGTGCTGTTTTAAGATCTCCTTCTTCCCACCCGTTGGCTACATCAATCATTCGTTTGATATTATTTCCATAAAAACGGTATTTCGGAAAATTTTGTGGATATTCTAGAGGCTCTGGTCGCTCCTGAAGTTTTTCTTTTGTAAGTACGGGAAACGGCGTGTCTGCATCTAATTTAAAGTCACTCATTATAAATAGTTGATCCCAAAGCTTATGCTGAAACTCTGGCACATCTCGTAAATGAGGCTGTAAATTACCCATTACTGCGATAATTGACTTTGCAACTTTATTTCTTTCTTCTCTGTCTTCAATAGTCACTGTATGATTAATCATCTTTTGAAGATGACGACCATATTCAGGTATAATGAGCTTTTCACGCTCGGTGTTATATTCTAAATTGTTAATATCCATAAAATGTAAAAAATAATAGTGAAGTTATTCCCTCTCTTTTGAAGTAAAAAATAATTCGTTTCGCAAAATACTAAAATAAAATAAGTATGCTTAATTTTAAACGTAAAATAAAATCGCTTAGTATAAACTACAATTAAAGCGATACATCGATGTAAAACTCAAAAAAATATTATTAATTTCTATAGAGAAATAACTCCCTCAACCTTTGTTGTTACTTCCTGATATTTTTCGATGACGTGATCAGGATTTTTCATTCTAACATTGATAGATACACTTGTATATTTACCATTTTTAGACTGTTTCTTGGTAATTACTGCCCCTAAATTATCAAAAATATTTTCGATTTGTTCGATTTTAGATTGATCTGTAGGAACAATGAATTTATATAAATAAGTTGTTGGCCAAAGTGCAGTATCTGCTAATTGTGCTCTTAATTTTTTATAAAACTCTTCTGATTCACTCATATTCTTATTCAAGCAAAATTTAGGCCAAAGATAAGAGTTCTGATTTACAAAAGCGAGAGGGGAAATACAATTATTTACTCTTGAAATTCTTTATTTATCAATTCTTCATATTCTTTCTTAGTATCTATGTCCTTTGCCTTATCCCCTGCATTAACAGCAACAATATTTGGAAGATTATTTTTTATGATATATCGAGCACCATAATCATCTTGTAAACTTCTTAATTCATCAAACATCACCTTAGAAAAAATAGCAGGAACTCCGTTTTTTCCTTCGAACCCAGAGACTACTATTGGCGCTTTGGTATCACAATATTTGTCGATTATCAAACTTAAATGAGAAGCATCTAGTAATGGTTGATCTACCAAAGAAATAAGAACTGCCTCATACAAAGGATCATACCCAGAAATCTTTTCTACTCCCAAACTTATAGAACCACCCATACCTTTCTGCCAATCTGTATTATGAATTACGGAAACAGAGAAACTATTAACCTCTTCGGAAATTAAATCGAAATTAGCCCCTAATACAACAAAAGTATCTACTCTTTTACAAGAAAAAGACTGTTGTATCGCATGGCCAATTAATGTAGTTTGTCCCCAAGGCAGCAATTGCTTTGGAACTTCCATTCGACTAGAGGAACCCGCTGCAAGTATAAGATGAGCAATAGTATTTGTTGATTGGTTAGACATGAATACTCTTCCTATTAACATCATCATGAATTGCCCCTTTTTTATCTTGAAGAGGAATAGGATTCTGATTTCGGATCACCGATAATATTTCTGCAATTATTGAGATAGCTATTTCTTGAGGGGTTTCGGCTCCCAGGTTTAAACCTGCTGGACCATGAATACAATCTATAAACTCATCATTTACATCGGGATGATATTCTATAAAGGCTGAAAGTAGCTTTTCTCTTCTTCTGGCCGGACCTAATAATCCGATGTAGATAGGTTGAAGATTCCTTATAGACTGAAGATATAGTAAATCTCTAGCAAAATTATGCGTCATTAATATAACCGCGGTTTGATCATCCACATTAGGCAACTGTAGATCTTCAGGGGAACTTGATATAAGTTTATTTGCTCCAGGAAAATCTTCCAATTGCATTGTGCTTTTCTCTGAACATACTACCTCTACCTCCCATCCTGTTGAAGAAGCTAATCGACAAAGTTGTGTTGCATCATGTTCTGAGCCAATAATTATCAATCTAAAACATGGTTTCATTTCTCTACTAAAATTCAATAACACATCGTCATTAATTTTTAGATCAGTAGCATAGTTAAAAGTAAATTCCTGTCCGTTCTCAAAAACAATCAAAGAACCTATATTACAATCCTTTTGGGAGTTCTTTGTATAGAAAGATGTTAAGGTAAAAGGTACTCTGCAGGTGAGATGTTCTTGTATATGTTCTATCACTACATTTTCAATATCTAAACGCTCTATCAATATATATAATAAGCCCTCACAACCTAATCGATATTTCCCATCGTAGGTCATTATTTTTGGTATTCCAGATTCAAAAACAGATTGGGCTTGTCTAAGAACCTCTTTCTCAACACACCCCCCACTTACAGCTCCTACTGCTTTACCATTTTCCAGAATTAACATCCCTACTCCTGGTCTTCTATATGATGACCCTTCTACATCAACTACAGTAGCCATTACAGCAGGAATACCCTGCTGCTTAGCCACCCAGTATGTTTGTATAATCTCCTTAAATTCGTGTGTCATATATTTTCTTTAACCTAAAGGAGCTTTGGCCTTCATATGTTTAATAAAAGGCTGTTTGTATAATCTTATTCCTTTTGCAGCCTTTATGGCATTTGCAACAGCAGCACCAGCAGGAGGTAACGTTGGTTCACCTAATCCCGTAGGAGCTATGTCACTTTCTATAAAATGCGTTTCTACAACAGGAGTTTCGTTAATACGTATTAGGCGATACGTATTAAAGTTTTTATCCTGAGGTTCTCCATTTTTAAAAGAAAAATCACCATACATGGCGTGTCCAATGCCATCGATAACACCACCTTCTATTTGATTTTTTGCTCCCAATGGGTTAACCACGATTCCGCAGTCTACTATACATGTCACCTTTTTTACAACCGGAACATCATTCTCCAATACCACATCGGCAACTTCGGCAACGTGAGTATTATGACAATAATAGGCACTGAAACCTTGATATACGCCTTCTTCTGTCTTACCCCATCCAGATTTTTCAACAGCCACATTAATAACCTTCTCCAATCGTTCGGGAGAGTATTGAATTCTTTCGTCTGTGTTTCCTTTTACCTTTTGTAGTAAATCTAATCGAAGTTTAATTCTATCTACTTCGAGTATTTCTGCTAACTCATCGAAGAAACTTTGCTCTGCAAAAGATAAAAAGTTGGTATATGGAGCTCTCCAGGCTCCAGTAGTAATCTTACTGGTATAATTTGCAACGTCTACCTGATAATTTTCTATAGCTCCCGCCGGGAAAAAATTAGGAATCAATCCGTACATATTAGAATTAACAGAAGCTTCTTTAAGATGGTATCCTGTAATCTTTTTATCTTTTATAGAAGCACTTATTTTATACTTTATAGAAGGTCTATAAATACCTGCTCCCATATCATCTTCTCGAGAGTACACCAATTTTACTGGCTTTTTAGCAAGCTTAGAAATTTCGGCTACTTCTAAAGCAAAATCACCATACAGTCTTCTTCCAAAACCTCCTCCCATTCTTGTCATTTCGACAGATACTTGTTCTGGGTCTCTTTCTAACAACTCTGCAACTCTTCTTGCTGTTCCAGCAGGTGTTTGTATAGGCCCTACTAAACGTACTTTCTCTGCTGTAACATCTGCGAAGAAATTCATGGGTTCCATACAATTATGTGGTAAAAACGGAGATTCATAAGTGCGCTCCACCACTTCATCGGCTTCAGCAAATGCTTTTTTAACATCTCCATCGGCCCGCATGGTATTAAACTCTGTTCCGTTTAACAAATCGGTGAGTATTTTGTCATGCCCTTCGGTATTTTCTAAAGCTTCATCAGATTCCCAGTTAGCTTTCAAAGCTTTTTTGCCTTTCATGGCAGTCCATGTATCTTTAGCCAAAACAGCAACCTTGTCTCCAAATCTTATCACATCATGAACTCCAGGTATTGCTTTTGCCTCTGTAGCATCAAAATCTTTTAAAGTATTTCCAAATGCCGGAGGCCTCATCACGACGGCATAAACCATTCCTTCCTCTTTATAATCCAAACCAAAAAGAGGTTTCCCGGTAATAATTTTATCGATATCTACATTATTGGCATCTGAACCAATAATTTTAAAGTCTTTCGGGTTTTTAAGAGTTATATTTTCGGGAACATCAAGATTTGCAGCTTCTTTCACCACTTCTCCATATCCTAATTTATCTCCGTTGGCATTGCTAATAATACCATTGTTGGTTGTGCAGGTAGAAGGATCTACTCCCCATCTCGCTGCCGCGGCATTGATTAGCATTTGTCTTGCAGTAGCACCGGTTTGACGAAGAGGCTCCCAACCATGACGCAGTGACTGACTTCCTCCTGCCACTTGTCTGGTAAAGTTTTTGGTATCTAATGCCCCTTGCACCACATGAACGTTATCCCAAGCTACATCAAGTTCTTCGGCAATAAGCATAGGCATAGAAGTCTTTACTCCTTGTCCAATTTCTGGGTTTGGAGAAAATATAGTTACCATACCGTTATCTGCTATTTTAATGAATGCATTAAAATCATTAAAGTTTAATTGAGAAATATCAACTGGTGGAGCAGCTTCAGGTTTACAGGCTTGGAACAGATTAAAACTAATTAGCATACCGCCCCCAGCCAATGCCGAAGTTTTTATAAAGGACCTTCTACTAAATGAAGGTGATTGTATTTGTTTCATTTTAATAAGTTTAGGTAAGTTAGCTCATTTTACTTGCTGCAAGCTCTACAGCTCTTTCAATTCTATTATAAGACGCACATCTGCAAATATTACCGCTCATCGCATCTCTAATTTCAGACTTTGTAGGATTCGAATTTTGGCTTAAAAAAGCAGTAGCAGACATAATTTGTCCAGCTTGACAATACCCACATTGCGGCACATCTACCTCTTTCCAGGCTTGTTGTATTGGATGCGAAGCATCTTCTGAGACACCTTCTATCGTAGTGATTTCCATATCTCCCACATTAGACACCTGTAGCAGGCAACTTCTGGTTGCTGATCCGTCGATATGAATGGTACATGCTCCGCATTGACCTATACCACAGCCAAATTTGGTACCCACCATATCCAGGTGATCTCTTAGTACCCAAAGTAAAGGAGTATCCTGATCTGCCTCTACTGTATGAGACTTTCCATTTATTTTTAGATTGTAAACCGGCATGAATTTTAGTTTTAGAATTTGTTTTTAACTAGTCTAAATAAACAAATCAAGAGCGATTTGCTACTGAAGTTAGTAAAAATTAATCTGGAGAAATCTAACTTTAACAGACCTTTATACTAATATTAATACTATTTTCATTTTCATATTATAATTCCGAAATTTGTAGTAAAATTATTCAGTTGACCAAGAAAAGAATTGTAATCACCGGTGCTCCCGGAACGGGCAAGACTTCTGTTATACTTAAACTTGAAGCATCTAATTTCTTTTGTTTCCATGAAGTGATTAGAGCAATGACTCAAGAAGCAAAAAAAGCAAACGGAGAACTAAGTATAAATTCGAATCCTATTATTTCTGTATCTGATCCTTACGAGTTTAACACCACCATTTTAAATGCAAGAATTAAACAGTTTCTAGATGCAAATGAAAAGGAGGATAGACTTCTTTTCTACGATAGAGGTATTCCTGATGTTCTAGCCTATATGGATTATTTTGATCAACCCTATGAAGATAGTTTTATACATGAGTGCAAAAACCATAAGTATGATCATGTCTTTATTCTACCACCCTGGAAAGAGATTTATATATCTGATGAAGAGCGATACGAAAGTTTTGAACAAGCAGAAGAGCTTCATCACCATTTATTAAATACTTACACCAGATTAGGATACCAATGTACCTCTGTTCCTTTTGGCACTGTAGAAGAAAGAAACAATTTTATTCTTAATACCATAAAAGTAGATTGATAAAATCATCTCTTCAAATATTACGAGAATATTGGAATCATTCGAGTTTCAAACCTCTCCAAAAAGAAATCATCGATGCCGTTCTTGCTGGAGATGACACCTTTGCTTTATTACCCACAGGAGGAGGAAAATCGATTTGTTTTCAAATACCCGCTTTAATTAAAGAAGGGATTTGTATAGTCATATCACCTCTTATTGCTTTAATGCAGGATCAAGTAAAAAACCTGCAATCGAAAGGAATCAAGGCTATTGCTTTACCCAGCGGTATTAAATATTCGGAACTTGATACGCTATTAGACAACTGTTTGTACGGTAACTATAAGTTTCTGTACATATCGCCAGAACGTTTGCAGCAGGAAATTGTTCAGGAACGACTAAAACAAATGAATGTAAATTTAATCGCTGTAGATGAAGCACATTGTATCTCACAATGGGGTAATGATTTTAGACCTTCATACAAAAGAATAGCGGTTCTAAGAGAAATTCATCCTACAGTTCCTATTATTGCACTTACTGCTTCGGCCACTCCAGAAGTAGTAACAGATATCATAGGTGAATTAGATCTTTTTCAGCCCAAAGTTTTCAGAAAATCATTTTTCAGAACTAATTTATCGTATAACGTACTAAAATCGACAGATAAAATTTATAGCATACAGCAGATTCTAGATAAACATCCTGGAACTTCAATAATCTATGTTCGTAATAGAAAGTCTGCCGTTGAGCTTAGCAGTTTTTTAAATGAGCGAAATGTACTTTCTACTTTTTATCATGGTGGTGTAGATGCATCTCAAAAGACAAAACGGTTTCATCAATGGCTCAATGAAGAGGTAAGAGTTATGGTAGCTACCAATGCTTTTGGAATGGGCATCGACAAACCCAATGTGCGAACTGTTATTCACTATGATATTCCCGAAAGTATAGAAAGCTATTTTCAGGAAGCAGGAAGAGCAGGAAGAGACGGGGAAAAATCCTATGCTTTCTTACTAAGGAGTACCAACGACTCGTTACGACTACATAATCAATTTATCAAAGTATTGCCAGATATAGAACAGGTAAAACTTGTTTATAGGAAATTGAGTAATTATTTTCAGATATCATATGGAGAAGGAGAACAAACTTCACATGAATTTGATTTTAACACCTTTTGTAGAACCTATGAACTCAATACCCTAGTCACCTATAACGCCATTCAATTTTTGGATCGATGTGGGGTACTTAGGTTTATTCAGAAATATAAAAAGAAAAGCAGTTTATATATCACAACTACCGGAAATCATCTTCTCTCCTATCTGGATCAAAACAAGAACTACGAAATTGTGGTTAAAGCCATATTAAGAATGTATGGTGGTATTTTTGATGAAGAGGTATCGATAAACATCCCCTTAATAGCTTCAAAAATAAATACAGCTGAAAGCGAGATTATTTCTACACTCCAAAAATTGATGGAAGCAGATTTATTAGAATTTCAACACAAAAACTCTGATGCAGAGATTATATTTTTAGTGCCTAGAGAAGATGACCGTACAATAAATCGGATAACACATCATTTAAAGGAACAAAAAAATTCCAAAGTCAAAAAGGTTGAAGCTATTATTTCTTACACCGAAAATGATACCAGCTGCAAGAGTAAACTTCTACTTTCTTATTTTGGAGAGCAAGATGCGGGTGATTGTGGCATCTGTAGCTACTGTTTGACAAAAACGAATGCCTTAAAAAAATATGACCTACACCAAATACAAACCAATATTGTAAGGCTTTTACAGGAAAAACAGTTATCTTCAAGAAGTCTGATCGAACAACTGGATTATCCCGAGCATATCGTACTAGAAGTCCTTAGAGAAATGAATAAACATCAAATTATCAAAATTAATCATAGCAATAACTATCAACTAGCATAATAATAATGAGAGAGCTACGAATTGTTTTTATGGGTACTCCAGATTTTGCAGTAGAAACCCTAAAAACTATATTAGAACATAACTATAAAGTAGTTGGAGTGATTACCGCTCCAGATCGTCCTGCAGGACGTGGTCGAAAACTAAAAGCTTCGGCTGTAAAAGAATATGCATTATCAAAACATTTACCCGTTTTACAACCCACCAACTTGAAAAATGAGGGTTTCCTTGAAGAACTAAAAGCGCTAAATGCTAATCTTCACATTGTAGTAGCGTTTAGAATGCTTCCGAAAGTTGTATGGGATATGCCAGAATACGGCACCTTTAATCTACACGCTTCTCTTCTTCCAGACTATAGAGGTGCAGCCCCAATTAACTGGGCTATTATTAATGGAGAAGAAAAAACAGGAATCACAACCTTCTTTATAGATGAAAAAATAGACACTGGTCATATTATCTTTCAGGAAGAAATTGATATTGACAAAAATGAGACCGCAGGTATTTTACACGACAAGTTGATGATTGCAGGAGCTAATCTTGTATGTAAAACTATCGAAGGTATAGCAAATAATACTATAGAAGTAACTCCACAATCTAAAGTCGACACATTTAAGACCGCCTATAAATTAAATAAAGAGAATACAAAAATAGATTGGAGTAAGGATATGCGTTCTATTCATAACTTAATACGAGGACTAAGCCCTTATCCGGCAGCTTGGTGCGAGCTACACAATAACGGAAAGACAGATACTATTAAAATTTACCTAGCAGATCCAATTGAAGAACCTCATAATTTTGAAATTGGAAAGATTATCGTCGAAGATGCCACCATTAAAGTAGCAGTGGAAAATGGATACATGCAAATAGACAAAATTCAATTGCCAGGAAAAAAAGCAATGGAGTCTAAAGCACTCCTAAATGGTTATAATTTCTACAGGGATGCAAAAATGATGTAAAGCCTTGGTATTATTGGGGTTGAAAAAATTTAAAAAACAAGGCTGTTTATTAACAATCGCATTGAGTTATCAACAAAACCCCGTATTTACTGGGCTAATCCTTGCACGAATCATAAATCCGTCTAAATTTGTAAAGCGTTTAACATAAAGATTGGTTTAACCAACAATTAATTTAAAAACAGAATTATGAACAAAACAGAATTAATCGATGCAATGGCAGCTGACGCTGGAATCACTAAAGCAGCGGCAAAAAAAGCCTTAGAATCTTTCTTAGGAAACGTTGAAGGAACTCTTAAAAAAGGAGGACGTGTTTCTTTAGTTGGATTCGGATCTTGGTCAGTTTCTAAAAGAGCTGCAAGAGAAGGTAGAAATCCACAAACTGGAAAAACTATCAAAATCGCTGCTAAAAACGTTGTTAAGTTTAAGGCTGGTGCTGACTTATCTAGTTCAGTAAACTAATCAGTTAGTTTTCGATATTATTTAGAAGCTCCCAAAATTGGGAGCTTTTTTATTATGGGAATCCATAAAAAATCACTCTTCTCTTTGATTATTACAAATAATTAACTAGCTTTAAGATAAAGAAAACCATCGCATGATATCACTTCAACCCTCAAAAGGACATCTATTAATTGCAGAACCTTCTATCATTGGAGATGTCTCTTTTAATCGTTCTGTCGTGCTTCTTGCAGATCACAGTGATCAAGGATCGATTGGTTTTATCATGAATAAACCTCTAGACTATCACCTATCTGATCTCGTACCAGAAATTGAAGCACAATTTAAAATTTATAATGGCGGTCCAGTAGAACAAGACAACCTTTATTTTATTCACAAAGTACCCGATTTAATACCTAATAGTGTTGAAATTTCTGAAGGCATTTATTGGGGTGGTGACTTTACCGTAGTGTCTGAACTCATTGCTGAAAACAATATCACTTCTAATGAAATTCGATTCTTCCTGGGATATTCGGGATGGGATTCACAACAACTCAACCAGGAACTAGAAGCCAATTCATGGGTAATTGTAAAAAATGATGACAAAAAGAATATTTTTGGCAAATCGTATGACACGTTCTGGAAAGAAAAAATGATCGAATTAGGAGGCGAATACGTATTATGGTCCAATGCACCAGAAAACCCCGCTTACAATTAATTTCCTAACCGTATTCTTGAGTTTAATATCCCCAGTAGTCGCTTACTGGTAGTATTGCCAAATTCTTTTTTTCTAAATTTTGTAATGGGTAAAATCCCTGTAATTACATTGGTAATAAACAACTCATCTGCCTTTTGCAGTTCAAAAGGAGAGATCGATGCTTCTTCTACGGTATAATCTTCTAGTTTCTCCAGAATTCTTAGTAATTGCGTTCTCATAATTCCTTTTAAACAGCCATCATCAGTTGGTGGTGTTTTTATGGTAGTACCTTTTACTAAAAACAAGTTTCCGTTTAAAGCCTCAACTACCATTTTATTGGTATTGAGCAATAAACAATTGTCAAAATTATTTTCTTTTGCAAAAACTCCTCCTAAAACATTAATAATTTTGTTATTCGACTTTAAAGTGGATAGAAGATCTGCCGCCAGATAATGATCTTTAAAAAGTGTTACCTCATAAGTAGTATCTTCAATACGATAAAAAGGATTATCAAGTGCACTGGCCAAAATCTGATACCCTACCTCATTTGATTGAGGAGTGTAAAGCCCTTCGGCGTTTCTGTACACCATTATTTTTACACGAGCAGATACTTGCGACAGCTTATTACTTTCAATAAGTTCAAGAATTTCCTGTTCAAGAATTTCTGGGGTAAACTTCATAGGTATTTGCATGCGCAATATTCGCATAGATGCCATTAATCTAAAATAATGATCTTCCCAAAAAAGAATTTTTCCAGAATTTACACGAATGGTTTCAAAAAGAGCATCTCCATAAGCATAACCTCTGTTTGTAATCTGCAGTACAGCTTTTTCTTCTGTCACGAGGCTTCCGTTACTATTCACCATAAAAAAAGACCCATAAACCAAATGTTATGGGGTATATTAAATTTATTATTTACAAAGAAAATTTAGGCCGACCCTAATACGTGCTTTAGATTGCTAATCATATTATCCCACAGCATCTTATTTTCATCTAGTTCATCATCTTCAGAATAATCGGTCACCATAAGTGATACATCTTTGGTAATTTCATCTACCTGAATACGCATTTCAAAAAAGTAATCATTCCCTTCTTCTTCATCTTCAACCCATCTAAACTTTATACGTTCGCCACTTTTTCTGCTTAAAAGCTTTGCTTCTTCCTCAGAGTCGTCCCAGATAAAAGTAAATAATTCTCCTCGTGAATTCACATTATCGGCAAACCATTCTGAAAGACCAGAAGGGGTTGATATATATTGATATAATAGTTGCGGCGATGATTGTACCACAAATTCAAGTTCATATTTTGTTTTTTCAGACATAATCATTAATTGTTGGTAAGCCAATATATAGATTAATTGCCGACTTTAAAAGTACAATGAAAAAAAAATTAATTCTTCATTATTGTTTGCGTCAATGTATTTTGTTTTTATATTTGCACCCGCGTTTGAATCGCTAGTCTAAGTTTCTGATATGAGAAACTAGATTAGGCAAAATGTTTTAAGCGTTACATTTTGAAAATGGCGAGGTAGCTCAGCTGGTTAGAGCGTCGGATTCATAACCCGGAGGCCGGGGGTTCAAGTCCCCCTCTCGCTACATACGATATACATTGTACAAACTGCAACTATCAAGGCTTTAGGGACCCCTTCTAAAGCCTTTTTTATGTTAAGAATATAAGTTGGCTATGGTCGTACCCCAAATTGTTGTATATTTATAATGTAGTTTATGCTTTATGAACTTTTTGGTTTACAAAGATTTAGCTACAATCCCGAGGCTATATACATGCCTCGCAACAAAGAGTCACACGTTGTAATCATGCTTAATTAAAGGCTTTAGGGACCCCTATAAAGCCTTTTCCTTCCAAAAATATACAGATAGAAAAATGCCCCCATTTTATTTGGTAAATACCCTGTTTAACACCTATTTTTAGACACAACATAAACGCATTAATATACTTTATTCGCTTTACGACTTATGAAAAAAAGTGAGGGAACTCAATTGACACATTTAGCAGTTTTTACAGGAATTTGGTCAGACGTTTCGGTATTAGATTTTTCAAAACTTAATTTGAGGTTTATCAAATTCAATTCACCAGAATTCACCGAGATTATTCATAATACACTTAGCAACCCAGAACATTTTGAAGATTTTAGAGAACAAATAAATAATGATAATAGCAATCCCGATAGTCTGCAGGTTTTAGCGCCTATAGATTTTAGAAAAGTGGTACCAGAGAATATCCTTTTTAAAGTAAGAAATATGTTGCGTTTACTGTTTCCTTCTCGGGTTACTTTAAGTTATCTTCAGAAATATAGTTTAGAAGATGGAGACATCAGGTTACAAATGCAAACCGATTACTCTATTAAACCTATTGTTTATGAAGATCAGTATTACAACTACCTTACAATATATGATCATGAAATAAAAAGCATCAATGCCTTTATCACCATTTTTATGGAGCGATTTGACTCCATAAACTATGTAAAACCAACACTAAATGCTTATTTGAGTAGTTTTTTTCAAAACTTTCATACTATGGAGTATCTAGACCTATGTATAGGACTCGAAAGTTTAGTAAAAGCCCGTAGCGAACTAAAGTATCGTATGCGAAGAAATATTGCGGTTTTATTGGCCCCTAATGTAGAATTTGCAGAGAACATATATCATAATATTGGTAAGATTTATAATCTAAGATCGGCAATTGTACATTCTGGCAGTTATGAAGAGGAAAAAGTATTAGAATATTTGCCATATCTCAGATGCCTCATTTCACGTATCATTACTGAAGTAATTAGCCATAATATTCCCAGTCTGGATGAATTAAATTTTATTTTAACCTCAAAAGGGTTTGGATACGGTAAAACTATTTCTGAAGGATATACACTGTATAAACTTAGCAATAAAGTGTATTCTAAAGCATTATTAAGGTTGCTGGATTAAGCCCCGAAGTACGCAAACATGATTGACTTTTAGATTAAACAACATCCTTTGGTATAACTTTGAAAAAAACCAGTTATTGAAATTCACTCATTTCACAATTCGTATATTGCCCATACATAACCCGATGTCTATGAATAAAATAATATTAACTCTTACAGCACTCATTATATTTTCTTGCAAAGATCAGAAAACCAATCAAAACGCTACTACAGAACAAGTCGTAGAAGAAAAAGTGGATACAATTTCATCTGTTATCAATAAAGAAACTTTGAAAGATCTTTCGGTCGTACCTCATCACTATATATGTTATACTTATGACAGAAACAAAACCAAAAGAATTTGGATAGGTTTTAGTGAAAAAAATCTGGCAATTGAACTAAAATATGAAGGACAACAAGAATCGTTACCACTAAAATACAATACCGAAGAATATATCGAAGGTGGCGCCCACCCTACTATCATCAAATATTATGATGAAATATACCAAAACAAGGTAAATGGCAAGTATAAGTTAACTCATTCTGGAAACTGGGACTACGTTACCTACATGCGAGGAAAAGACAACAAAGAGTTTAACTATACCATAGATCATCATGCAAATCCATATGGTAGTATTCCTTGTTTTAAATAGGAACTACCGATAAAATTCTAAATAATATGACGCATAAAAGCGATACTCAAAAAGCGTTTAGCTACGCTATAAATAGTTTAACCCTTATGGCGGTTATAGTATTATTAAGTGTAGTCATGCATTGTACCCAATTGGAGATCATTTCTCTTTTAATAGGAATATTGGTATTTATCATTGGAGCTTTGAGTATCATAGGGCTTATTCATAGTTTAAAAGGAATAAAAAGCGAAAACAATTTAAAAAAAGTCGTTGGGCTTATTATTAATGTAACATTTGTTTCCTTATTTATCTATGTATTTATTGCCAATGCTTTAGATATAGTAAAAGTGATGAACTAAGGTTGATAAAACAGATCTTAAAGCAGTTTCTTCTGATTTAAATATTAATGTTACGGGTACCCGTAAAAATAAAAGATAGTTATTTCGGTATTTTGACATTAAATTAAAACCTAAGTCAAAATGTATTACACCGAGAGAAAACCTCTCGAAGGAACCCGATTTGAATATCGAATTGCCTATCTTCCTTCTGAGACGGACCCCAAAACAATTACCCCCGAACACATAGGCAATATTCTCTATGTAGAGTTATTCCCCCTTTTTACGGCAAAAATTCATAACACCGAACCTTTACGTTACGAAGTGAAGGAAAACAAGCTATGGTATTATCTTAAAACTTTACTTGTAGAGGTCAAAGAAAAAAACAATCTATTCTATTCTCACTTTAACATCAATTTTTCAGACTGCCATATAGGCCCTTTTAGTGGTCAAGCAAATCTAGATATCATTGTTTTTCAGGTAAAACCTATAGATATTAACCCAAAAAATATCAAAAAAGGTAATCTCACAGACTCCAGTGAAATTCCGCAAGAAGCATAGTAATTGCCTTTATACCTGATCTAGAAGTTACCCAATCATAGATAACGTAATTCAAGCGATTTCTTATCTTTATCGCTAGGGCTACATTTGTATATACTCATATGAAAATCTTACTATTTGGAGCATCAGGATCTGGAACTACCACTTTGGGTAAAGAAATTGCCAAACAAACTAGTTTTATACATCTCGATGTAGATGACTACTACTGGAAAAAAACTCAACCTCCTTATCAAGAAAAAATAGCTTTAAAAGCTAGAAACCATACTCTAAAAAAAGATTTTACTGTACATAAAAATGTAATTGTAAGTGGTTCTTTGGTAAGCTGGGGAGAAGAATGGAAAACGGCATTTGATCTGGCCGTTTTTATTCGACTAAACAACTCCTTAAGAATGAATAGATTAAAAGAAAGAGAAACTATACGCTATGGGGATTTGCTTACCACAGATAAAAGCATTCAACAAAGTTCAAAGGCGTTTTTAGAATGGGCGAACCGATATGAAGACCCTAATTTTGACGGTAGATCACTTAAGATACATACACAATGGATGAAACTACTAGATTGCGAAGTACTGCATCTTGACGGAGCATCAAAACTATCGTTTAAAATAGATGAGATTATTACCAAAATAAAAAAACACCAACAATAGCAGTTGGTGTTGAATGTATAGGTTATAGTTTGTGCACTACATTTGTTCTGATAGTGCATTTATTTGCTTAGATTTTACCGCCATATACTTACTCAGTTTTTCGATTTCTTCACCCGGTAAAATGCTCATAAGCCTGGTATATTGTCTAGACAAATCACTACTCGCACTACTAAGTTTTAAAAACGAATCCATATCATGAGCCTCTACAGCTTTTTTATAATTCGCTACATATTTTTCGTAGTCTTTGATGTACTTTTTTGAATATGAATTATTGGTTTTCTCAGAAGTACCTGGAATTCGAAGTGGTTTATCTACATTATCTTTCTTCTTTTTAGTAGCTTTCTTTTTCTTTACTACGGGTTTTTTCTCTTCAACTACCTCTTCTACCGCAACCTGAGTAGAATCTTGAACCTCTTCTACTACTTCTAACTTATCGGTTTTTGGATCTTTTTTACAAGAAGTTACACCTATAAGCAATACGCATATAAAAGCGGTTAAAAAGTTTTTTTTCATAACACTATGTTTAGGACAATAATTGGTTTAAAGAATATTTTAAATAACTAAAATCTTTTCGATATAGTCTATGAATTTACTAAAAAAATTACTGCAAAAGGATATTTAGATCATCAAAGTTCATTTCTGACTGCGTACCTGTCTCCATATTCTTTACAGTAAATACTTTATTCTCTACCTCTGAAGTACCTGCCAAAATCACAAAAGGAATATTCCTCTTATTAGCATAGTTCATTTGCTTTTTCATTTTGACACTATCTGGATATAGCTCTGCAACCACCCCAGATTTTCTAAGCTGATGTATAGCTTTAAAACAATACAGTGCTTCCTGTTCTCCAAAATTGATAAATAATGCTTTAGTAGTTAAAGCTACCGTTTCTGGAAACAAACCTAATTCTTCAAGTACCAAATAGATTCTATCTAAACCAAAAGAGATACCAACTCCACTTACATCTTTTAATCCAAAAATCCCGGTAAGATCATCATAGCGACCTCCACCACCAATAGATCCCATTTTTACAGTCTCGGGAGCTGCAACTTCAAAAATAGCACCTGTATAATAGTTCAATCCTCTCGCCAATGTAACATCTAAATCCAGAACTGCAGTTTCAAGAGTTACATCATTTATGGTGGTTGTAATAAACTCTAATTCTTCTACTCCTTTCATTCCTTCTTTTGAAGATGACAGAAGTGCTTTAAGCTTATCAATTTTTTCGGTAGTTGTACCTGTAAAATCAAACAATGGTTTTACTTTTTCTATAGCGTCATTAGAAATTCCTTTTTCTTTCATTTCCTTCTTTACACCATCTTCACCAATTTTATCTAACTTATCAAGGGCTACTGTAAAATCGATCAATTTATCACTGGCTCCAATAACCTCGGCGATACCAGATAAAATCTTTCGGTTATTTAATTTAATAGTGACTCCTTTCAAATTAAGAGCTGTAAATACTCGATCATATAGTTTAATAAGGTCTACCTCTTGCCATAGTGATTTACTCCCTACTACATCGGCATCACATTGATAAAACTCCCTAAACCTTCCTTTTTGAGGACGATCTGCTCTCCAAACTGGTTGTATCTGATATCTTTTGAACGGAAAGTCTATTTCATTTTGATGTTGTACTACATAACGAGCAAAAGGAACTGTAAGATCATAACGAAGTGCTTTTTCACTTATCTTAGAAGTCATTTTTGTACTGTCCTTACTTTCATATAGTGCATCATCTACTTTGCGTAAATAATCACCACTATTTAGTATCTTAAATATTAACCGATCTCCTTCTTCTCCATACTTTCCCATTAACGTCTCGCTATTCTCAAAACTTGGGGTTTCTATAGGCTGAAAACCAAATAGCTTAAATTGTCTTTTGATAATCTCCATGATGTACGATCTCTTTGCAACCTCTACGGGTGAAAAATCACGTGTTCCTTTTGGTATTGATGGTCTTTGTGCCATTATGCGTTTTTATAGTTTTAGATCTTAATTCCCCTGCGGAAATTTAGACCCATTGAGGCTGCAAATATCTAAAAAAGTAGAAATACATTTTATCTTGTCGATAAAAAAATACTTTTTTTAAGTAACTTTCCGTGGGTTTTATAGTCTTATAATGCAACCTGGTTAATAATCATTTTATGTTTGCACTTTTCAAAGAGAATGTTCGCATTGCTATGGACTCCATCAAGGGGCAAGTTCTAAGGACCACGCTTACGGTATTAATTATTGCAATTGGTATTACCGCATTGGTAGGTATTCTTACGTTTCTTGGGGCTTTAGAAAAAACAATAGCTGGCGATTTTGCTTCAATGGGTGCCAATACATTTAACCTGCAACGATACGAATTTAACACCAGAAATAACAGGGATCGCGAAAAAGTAAACCCGGTAATCACCTATCGTAATGTGAAAGAATTCACAGAGCGATTTCAATACCCCTGGGCAAAAACTTCGGTGTATTTTACAGGAACCAGTGGTGCCGAAGTAAAATTTGAAAACGAAAAAACAGATCCCGAAGTTACCGTTTTGGGAGTTAATGAAAACTATCTTGATAATACAGGTACCGAAATTGATAAGGGCCGAAATTTCACTTATTTCGATATTGAAAACAATAATCATGTTTGTCTTATAGGTTCAGATTTTACCAAAAACCTATTTGACACCACCGACCCCATAGGACAGACCATTAGCATTAGAGGAGTAAAATTTAAGGTTATTGGTTTGCTAGAAAGTAAAGGAGCAACTTTTAGAAACAATCAGGATCTACGCGTATTAATTCCGCTACAAACAGCAAGATCTATGTATACCTTACCTAATATTAACTACGGAATTAGTGTAAAAGTAACCGATAAACAATTTTTGGAAGGCGCACAAGATGAAGCTATCATTACCTTTAGAAATATAAGAGGTCTTAGTCCAATACAAGAAAACAACTTTGGACTTGAACGAAGCGATGATCTCATCAATCGTATCTCGAATATTACTTCCTACTTATATGTAGCTGCCGGAATCATAAGTATTATCACGATTTTTGGGTCTTCTATTGCTTTAATGAACATAATGCTGGTATCTGTTACCGAACGTACTCGTGAAATTGGGGTTAGAAAAGCCCTAGGAGCAAAAAAACACACCATCTCAGGACAGTTCTTTTTAGAAACCGTAATTATAGGACAAATTGGAGGTGTGCTAGGTATTATTCTTGGAATTCTTGTAGGAACTATAGCAGCTAAAATATTAGATTTCCAGTTTTCTTTACCGTGGCTTGCTATGTCTTGGGCTGTAATTACTTCTTTCTTAACAGCTGTGGCTTCAGGCTTATACCCAGCAGTAAAAGCAGCAAATCAAGATCCAATAGAATCACTCCGATATGAGTAAGTTTAACCCTGGGCTTCTATTAATTGTTTAAAAAAATGAAACAATTCACCTTTGGTAATAGCTGAACCTTGTTGGATTAATTTGAATTTGTCGACGTTGTGATCATCTCCGTAGGCTTTTGTAGCATTATAAAAAACCACCTCATCGTTTAATAAGTTTTCTCTTAACCAATTATACCCTTCTGGAGTAGTAACATCTATAGCATCATTATTAATTTTAATAGCTATTAGACGCATATGCTCTTCTTGTAATTCGAACAAATGAATCTGATTTTTTGAGAAATGTTCAAGATACTGTGCACCGGTCAACACCTTTTCCCATACCAAATCACTAAAAATATCTATTTCTTCTTCAGCCACTTCAGGTTTATTAGCTTTAATATCGCCCCACTCTTCTGCAGTTATAGATTGAGTCGCCAAAAAATTGATAAATTCTACATGTAACTCTTCTAATTGCTCTTTACTTAGTCTTTGGTATTTCATGCCTCAAAAAATTGATTGCAAAAATAACTATTATTGGTGATTTATTATCATTGAAGGATTACTTATTACACAAAAAATCAAAACGCTATAAAGTCATTATCTTTATGGCATTACACAAATGTCTAACCCTATGAAAAGCTCATTAATTCTTACTCTTTACGCTCTCTTATTCTTATTCATTATTCCACAGACCATGAGTTCACAAAAACTATCAAAAACAGAACAAAGCATCATTCAAACCGTAACTAACAATCATCAGGAAGCACTACGGTTTCTGGAAAAAACAGTTAATATGAATAGCGGGACCATGAATCAAGAAGGTGTAAGAGCTGTTGGAATGGTTTTTAAAGAACAGCTTGAAGCTCTCCAATTTGACACCAAGTGGGTTGAAATGCCCAAAGAGATGCATCGAGCCGGACATCTATTTGCAGAACAACAAGGACAAAAAGGAAAGAAAATTTTACTCATCGGTCATTTAGATACCGTATTTGAAGAGGATAGTCCCTTTCAACAATATAACGTCGAAGGTAATATCGCGTATGGTCCGGGGGTAAATGATATGAAAGGAGGTAATGTTATTGTTTTATATGCACTTAAAGCGCTTTATGAAAATGGTCTGCTAGAAGATGCTCAAATTATAGTTGCATTCACTGGAGATGAAGAAAGTACAGGAAAACCTTTGAGTATAAGCCGAAAAGATCTTATTGACGCGGCAAAAAAAAGTGAGATTGGATTAGGCTTTGAAACTTCTACCGGCTTTAACTATGCCACTGTAGCAAGAAGAGGTTCTTCTGGTTGGGAACTGCGCGTTACTGGAAAAAGAGCACATTCTTCAGGAATTTTTAATGAACAAATAGGTGCTGGAGCTATTTTTGAAACATCTCGAATTTTAAACTCTTTTTATGAAGACGTAAAAGGTGAACAGTACCTTACATTTAATCCAGGAGTAATACTTGGCGGAACAGATATCGAATTTGACAAAGCGGAAAGTGAAGGTAAAGCCTTTGGAAAAAGCAACGTTGTGGCACAGGAAGTTCTCGTGAAAGGAGGATTACGATTTATTTCAGAAGAACAAAAAGAAAATGCATGGGTAAAAATGAAAGAAATCGTTTCTCAAAACTTACCTCATACTTCGGCTAAAATAGCTTTTACAGATAGTTACCCAGCTATGCAACCTACTCAAGGTAATCTAAAATTACTAGAACTATTAAATGAAGTTAGTCGAGACCTTGGACAAGGGGAGGTCGAAGCTTATGACCCTGGAAAACGAGGAGCCGCAGACACTTCCTTTGTTGCAGATTATGTCGATTGTTTAGATGGACTCGGAACTATGGGAAATGGCGCTCATACCACAAAAGAGTCTCTCGATTTAACCACTTTTGAAGCACTTACGAAAAGAACAGCTTTATTAATCTATAGGCTTATTCATCAATAAAAACAAAAAAGGCTTTACCTTGAGTAAAGCCTTTTCATAACACTTATTTATAAAAATTAATTGAAAATATACCTTAAACCAACTTGAGCCTGCCATCTGGATTCTAAACTGAAATCGTTTGCAAAAGTTCTGGTTTGAGAGGTGTCAAAAGTATACACTGGTGTTCCTGTATTATCGACACTAACTCCAATAGGCTGATCGTTAACAGGAATCTCTATAACCCCCCAGTCTGAATTCAATAGGTTTCCAAAATTCAAAATATCAAGACTTAATTGAATCGTATTCGTTCTCTCTCCTATTTGAATATCATAATCTTGTAATAATTTCACATCCCATCTTCCTCTCCATGGACTCAGTATGGCATATTTCTCAGCATAACTCCCTCTTCTTTCTCGTAAGTAATCATCCTGCTGAATATATGCCTCGAGTGCTGTTCTTTGTGCTTCTCTGGCATTGAAATCTGCTCCTGTGAAGTTGTAGGTAGCCAACTCATCTGTAGTTGGAATATAAATTAAGTCATTCAACGGTGAACCATCTCCATTAATATCTCCAGAATAGGTGTATGAGAACCTTCCGCCTTGAGCATACTCATAAAAAGCACCTATAGAAGTCCTCCATTGTTTATTCTGCCCGTAACTAAACGTCTTATTAATTTGCCCTACAATTCTATGCTTATCACCATATCTTGCTGTTGTACTTACTGCTTGATTTACATTACCCAATGCAGGGTTTCTGTCGAAAGCATCACTAGAAATCTCTGCATCTAAAGAACTTGCGTCTTCGGCTTCAAGAAAATTATAAGCAATACTAACAAACAGACCATTGTTAAAATTCTTCTGTAGCTTAAATGACCAGTTAAAAGAATATCCAACGTTTGTATTGGTAAATACATATGCGTTGGTAGGACCACCAAATTCATTTAACGCTCTATCAGAAAGCTGATATACAGGTCTATTATCTACACCATTAAGTGCGCCTGTTGGTACACCTAAACCATAGTTCCTTACCATTTGCGCATTCACATCTTCTGTATAGATCAAATCAGTTGTAGCAACGATTCCATTTTTAAATCGATAATCAAGTCCTAAACTATTTCTCCATACTTGTGGAAATCTAAAATCTGGAGCAGAAGTTGTATAGAAAAAGAAGTTCGGATTAGCCACCTGGTTCCCAATCCACACAAAAGGAAGACGACCAGTAAAAATTCCTGTACCTCCACGAATCTGAAACGAATTATCTCCTTTAACATCATAATTAAACCCAAACCTAGGAGACACCAAAAGTCTTCTTGTAGGCAAGTCTAAACTATTTAACTGGGTAGGGGTTCCATTTTCATCAAAATAAGTTATTCCTGGCTGGTAATTACCATCTGGAAATGTTCCTCCTGCAGCACGTTCTATATTTTCTGCAATTTTATCTTCGGTATCAAAATATAGCGGTTGATCGATTCTAAGTCCGTAAGTAAGAGTCAATTTATCACTCACTTTCCACTTATCCTGGGCATATATAGCAAACTGTCCGACGTTTGTTTCGGCCAAAGCCCAATTATCTGAAGCATTATTAGCATTAAATACATTTTGAGCATTGGCAAGTGCCGCTGCTATCGTTCCATTATTTATAGCTTCTTCAAAACTAGCTCCTGGGTTTAAAGGATCAGTACGAACACTTTGGAATGCATCAAAAAATGTACTTACTGGTCCAAGACCATTATCAGTATCTCCAGGAAAATCATAGACCCCCAGGTTAAAAGAATTATCAAATTCAAATCTTTCAAAAGTACCTCCAAAAGTAAGGGTATGATCCCCAGTTACAATATTTAAATTATTGGTAACCTGAAAGACCTTTTGCTCTAAACGGTTATTGATTGAAAACGGTTCATGACCTGCTACTATATATCGAACTCCCTCTTGCTGAATATTGATTGGAGGTGCTGGTGCAGAAAAAGGATCTCTACTATCATCAAAAAAGGTATACCCTGCTTGAAATTTATTGGAAATATTTCCATTAGATCCAAAACTAGAGTTCAATTCAAGCAAAAAGGAACTAATTTTATTATTAATTCTATACCCTGAATTTCTAAACTGCAACGTTGTTAAATCCGGCCCTCTTCGCCCAATAGCTTCTGGGTTGGCAGGAAGATCTCTTGATGCATCTAAGAAGTTATAAATTAATGCTAATCTATGTTTATCATTAATATTCCAATCTAGTTTTAAAATTCCTTTGGTAGATTCTGTATCGTGCGTATATCCTTCATAAGGTCCCGTTTGATACCCTAATGTGGCAAGTTGCTGAGAAACAAAATCAAGATCTTCTGCGGTAACACGAGATACATTAGCACCAGTCACTCCTGGTCTAGATGCTAAAAAATTTGAGCCCAAGTCTTCACGATCATCTTTTTCAAAATTTCCAAAAATGAACAATTTATTCTTGATTATTGGCCCACCAATGCTTACCCCGTACTGCGCCTGAGTAAGATCTGGAACTATAATATCATCATCTCCTACCTTATCTCCAGTCATATCCTGATTACGATAAAAACCGTAAACTGTACCTTTCCATTGGTTGGTTCCACTTTTGGTTACAGCATTAACAGATGCACCGGTAAATCCTGCTTGAGTTACATCATAAGGTGCTGTAGACACTTGAATCTGATCAATTGCGTCTAAAGAAATAGGTTGAGCATTGGTTTGACCTCCTGGTGTAGCAGCATCCAATCCGAATGGGTTATTAAAAATAGAACCATCTAAACTAAAATTATTAAACTGATCATTTCTTCCCCCAAAAGAACCGTTACTAGATGCAGTTGGTTCTAACCTATAAAAATCTGCAGCAGAACGCGTGATTGTTGGCAATGATTTTAACTCTCTATTCCCAATACTTGTTTCTGCTCCTGTTCGCTCACTACTAAACGTGTTACTTTTATTAGATGTGATTACTACCTCTTCTAGTTGATTATCATCTTCAACCATAACAATGTCTGCATTGTAGGTTTGTCCCAGCTGTAAAAACACGTTATCGATTAGTTGTTTTTTAAACCCTACATAACTAATAGTGATTCGGTACGGCCCTCCCACTCTTAGGTTAATCAAGTCGAATCTACCGTCAAAATTTGTAACTCCTCCATAACTAGTTCCGGTTGGTCCATGAACTGCTGTTATGTTTGCACCAGGTAACAGTTGATTGGCATTGTCATAAACAACACCCGATATATTGGAGGTAGTTACCTGTGCGTTACCTATAAATCCAACTATCGCAATGAATACAAGTAATAGAGTTTTTCTCATAGAAAGCTATCTAATTTTAATTGATGATTAATTTATCATAAAATTAAAATAAAAAGATCGCTCAAATGAGCGATCTTTTATATACTTATAAAGAGTTATTAACTTCTATTACTTAGGCTGTGCTACGATTTCAAAAGCAACAGGTGTAATTACTTCTCTGTGAAGACGAACAGAAGCTTCATACTGACCTAAACGCTTTATTGTTCCTCCAGGTACAGTGATAAATTTCTTTTCTAACTCTACTCCTTCTTTTGCAAAAGCCTCAGAAACGTCTGCATTAGAGACAGAACCGAATAATTTATCTCCAGTTCCAACTTTTGCAGCTATTTTGATTTCTAAACCACCAAGTTGTTTAGCTAATTTTTGAGCATCTTCAATTTCTTTCTTTTCTTTGAAAGATCTTTGCTTTAAAGTTTCTGCAAGCACCTTCTTTGCAGATGGAGTTGCTAAAACAGCTAATCCTTGAGGGATTAAATAGTTACGACCGTAACCATTCTTCACTTCTACTACATCGTCTGCGAATCCTAGATTCTCAACGTCTTTCTTTAATATAAGTTCCATGATGTTACGACGAATTTTATTTTAATAAATCACCAACGTATGGCATCAATGCTAAGTGTCTAGCTCTTTTTACAGCAACACTTACTTTACGTTGATATTTTAATGAAGTTCCTGTTAAACGACGAGGTAATAATTTACCTTGCTCATTTACGAATGCCATTAAGAAATCAGGATCTTTATAATCGATATATTTGATACCTGACTTTTTGAAACGACAATACTTCTTATTTTTTGTAGTATCTATATTAAGTGGAGTAAGATATCTGATCTCTCCATCTTTTTTTCCTTTAGCTTGTTGTTCTATAGATGACATAATTAAGCTTTTTGTTTGTTTCTATTTCTTCTCTTCTCTGCCCAAGCAATTGCATGCTTATCTAGCTTTACAGTAAGATAACGCATTACTCGCTCGTCTCTTCTAAACTCAACTTCTAAAGCGTTGATTACTTCACCTGGTACCTGGTACTCAAATAAGTGATAAAAACCACTTTTCTTGTGTTGGATTGCATAGGCAAGCTTCTTAAGCCCCCAATCCTCTTTTGATATCATCTTGGCACCGTTAGAAACAAGAATGTCTTCGTATTTCTTAACTGTTTCCTTTATCTGATCATCAGATAAAACGGGATTCAAGATGAAAACAGTTTCGTATTGATTCATAAAAATCTAAGTTAAAAATTAAAATTGGCTGCAAAAGTAAGACTATTTTTCCGATTTTCAAACTAAAATACCACTTCGATGAAACACTGTTTTTATCGATAAAAAGCGTAAAATGTTTGGGGAAATAATATATATTCATTAATATTGTATTGGAATATATAACCTATGCAAGTGGAACAATCACAATTAAAATGTGCGGTAGTAGATGATTCCCGCCTCCAAAGACTAGCCATCGTCAAACTCATAGACGAACATTCTTCACTAGAACTAGTGGCAGAATGGAACAATGCTATTGAAACCAAAAATGGTTTGCTTGACACTCCTGTGGATTTATTATTCCTGGATATTGAGATGCCAATTCTTACCGGTTTTGACTTGTTGGATGATTTAGAAAACAAACCTCATATCATCTTTGTTACCGGTAAAACCAAATATGCTTTCAAAGCATTCGATTATGATGCAGTAGATTACTTGAGAAAACCAATCAAAAAAGATCGTTTTAATGCCGCCGTTGATAAAGCGTTAAGCATGTCAAGACTTAATTCTGAACATGCAGCTGTGGAAGATGATGATTACATTTTTGTAAAGAGTAACCTTAAAAAGCGTAAAATATTTTTGAATCAGCTAAAATATGTTGAAGCCTTAGGTGATTATGTAAAATTAATCATGGAAGAAGGTGATCCTATAGTAGTATTAGCTACGATGAAATCTTTTGAAGCACAATTACCAAGTGATCGATTCTTAAGAATTCATAAATCATATATTGTAAATCTTGATAAGGTTGAGCGATACAACAGTAGAAATATTGAAATCGCAGATGAAAAAATCCCGCTTAGTCGTCATAAAAAGCATTCTCTTATTGAAGCCTTAAACAGCTAAAAAAAGAACACATACTATATACTTTAAAAATCCTGCTTTAACGCAGGATTTTTTAGTAATTATCAACATTGATAATGATTCGTACTCCCGAAAATTCTTTGATACTACTAAAAGTAGTATGTATTTTAAGAATTACTTCTTTTGTCTTTTGCAATGATTGACCTTGAGGGATCTTTATAAGAATATTCTTATGGTACTGGTTTCTTATTCTTGAAATAGGCGGAAACTCTGGCCCCAAAACATGTTCTTTAAACACATTCCTCAAAGATTTTGCCAGCCACCCAGAAGCGTTATTAACCTTATTATAATCCTTATGTTTTGCGGTTAATTTAATCAACCTATAAAATGGTGGATATTTGTACTGATGCCTTTCTTCTATTTGATCCTTAAACATTCCCGAAAAATCATTCACCGACACCTGTTGAAGGATTTGATGAAAAGGGTTATAAGTCTGCACCAGTACTTTACCTCTCTTTTTTGTTCTTCCCGCACGACCAGCAACCTGCTGTATTAATTGAAAACTACGTTCATGTGCCCTAAAATCTGGGAAATTCAACAAATTATCAGCATTCATAACCCCAACAAGACTTACTTTTCTGAAATCTAGCCCTTTGGACAACATTTGGGTTCCTACCATAATATCAACCTCACCTTGTTCAAATCGATGTATTATTTTTTCGTAACCATGCTTACCACGCGTTGTATCCTGATCCATTCTTGCTATTTGATGATCAGGGAACAACTCTATAAGTTCTTTTTCGATTTGTTCGGTTCCAAAACCTTTTGTAGACAGTTCGGTACTTTCACAAGCCATACACTTTTGTGGCATCGCAATATGATACCCACAATAATGACAACGTAGTTGATTTCTATAACTATGGAAGGTCAAACTCACATCACAGTTTGGGCATTGGGGAGAATGACCACAGGTATTACACTCTATCACCGGAGAATACCCTCTTCTATTTTGAAAAAGAATGACCTGCTCTTCCTGTTTTAAAGCATCTCGAATAGCTTCTAGGAGTGTATCACTGAAATGCCCTGTCATTTCCTTCTTTTTATACTTGGTCTTAATATCTACCAGATTAATTTCTGGCATTAGCACATTACCATATCGTCGGGTAAGATTAACCAAACCATATTTATTTTGGATGGCATTATAATAGGTTTCTAAAGAAGGAGTAGCCGAACCAAGTAAGACCTTTGCTTTGAACATTCTGGCCAAAACGATGGCTGCATCTCTTGCATGATATCTAGGTGCTGGATCATATTGTTTAAAGCTACTTTCATGTTCTTCATCAACAATTACTAGTCCCAAATCTGTAAACGGAAGAAAAATAGCCGATCTAGCACCAATTACAATTTGTGCTTTTGACTTATTCTCCTTGATATTATTCCAGGCTTCTACACGCTCGTGCACAGAATATTTTGAGTGATATACTGTAAGCTTCTCTCCAAAATACATTTGCAGTCTACCTATAAGTTGTGTCGTAAGTGCTATCTCAGGAAGTAAATACAAAACTTGCTTTCCTTCATCAAGTGTTTTATTGATAAGTTGTGTATACACCTCTGTCTTTCCAGAAGAAGTCACGCCATGCAATAAACACACTTCTTTTTCTTTAAAACTAGTTACTATACCATGTAAAGCTTCTTGTTGGTATTCATTAAGCTGTTTAACGTCTTTACCTTCTCCTTCATAATTAACACGATCTATTTGTAGATGATATTCTTCTAAAATATTCTTACCTATTAAAGACTTTATAACAGCCGAAGACACATTAGACGCATTTGCAAGTTCACTTACCTTTACAGGTTTTGTGTTTTGAGCTTGTAAAGTAAATAAATGCATAAGCACCTCTCTTTGTTTTGGTGCCCTGGTCATACTATCCAAAAGTGTTCTCAACGTTTCTTCTCCAGCATAAGAAGTATGAAGCTTAACATATCGCACCAACTTTGGTTTGTATTGCTCATAGATTTCTTCATGAAGACTTATTACATTTTTCTCGATTAATCGTTTAATAATAGGGAGTACGTTTTTCTTCCCCACAATATTCATAACCTCTTGTACTCTTAATATGCTTTGATATTGAAGTGCTTCATAAACCAAAAAATCATCATCCTTCAGCATAGTTTCATCTACAACTACATTATCTTTCCTACTAATAATGGTTTCACTTTCTAGCAAAAAGGCACTGGGTAACGCTGCACGCATAACCTCTCCTTTTGCACACATATAGTATTTAGAAATCCATGTCCAAAATTCTAGTTGATGTATAGTTACTATTGGAGTTTCATCAAGAATGTGCTCTATTTCTTTTGGTTCATAAACCGCAGGTGGATTTTGATGTACTTTAGTGACCAAAGCCGCATATACCTTAGATTTTCCAAACTGAACTGCAACTCGCATTCCTGGTTTTATAAAACCTGCCTCATTAGCTGTTATACTATACGTAAACTCTTTACTGAGCGGGATTGGGAGGATTACATCTATAAAATATGACATTAATATTGCTAATGAAATGCTATAAAGTTGCGTTTATCAAACAAAAATACAAGTTTACTGCATAGTATCTAATAAAAAAACCCAATACATGATGTATTGGGCTTTTAATATATGGGGTAAAAATTATTCGCTTATTCCTAGCATTCCTCCCTTAATGATTTGACAAGCCGGTTCATGTCCTAACCAGATTTTAAATAAAGCATATTTAAAATCTCTACCTTTAATAAAACCAAGCTCTTTACCATTTTTAAAAGTTTTAATTCCTTTTCCTTTTAAATATACCAAATCATAGTAGTCATTAATTTTCATAGGAGAATCAAAAAGCTTTAAAAAATCTTCAATTCTTGCATCTAAACTTTGAGTATTACCATACATAGCATCATCAAAACCTTTTCTGAAGACTTTAATCATTCTTTCATTAGTCACTTTCTTTGAAGCAATATTAAGTCTAATAGCCATAGTTTCATCTGAATCTAAAACCTTTTTATCCTCATTATACTTTTGCTTGGTATATAAAGCTCCCGCATATGTTTTGAAAGACAATACTTTTCTCATTGCTCCACCATTGAAGGTTAACTCTTCTTCTCCGAAGGTTAATTTCTCAGGAACAACAATATCATCTATTCTTATTTGTCCGATAGCAGATATGCTAAATGCAATCAAAAATGTTAGGGTAATTATTCTGTTCATAGTTTTGTTATTTATAGATTACCTAGGTTTAGTTCTATAATTTTCGAAAAACTAACAGAAGTAAAATGTTAAATTTTACTAAACGTCCTAAAAAAGATACTAATTAGTGATCACTCTATATGCGTATCCACTGTTGGGTTCTATAAAGAAATGCTATATATCCTCTTACATTTAAAACTTTTGGATCATCTTCATCAACCCAAATTTTACAACGATATACTTTTCCATTTTCTGGGTCTAAAATGGTTCCGTCTTCATATTCATCACCATCTTTTTTAAGGTTTTTCATAATCACCAACCCTTCAATAGGTTTATTATAATCCTCTCCTTTACATTCTGTACAAAGATTTCCTCTTTCAGATTCGGTAAGTATTCGATCTATTTTACCATAAACCTTATCTCCCTTTTTATATATCTCGACTATAGACCTTTCTTTACCTGTATTATCATCAATGGTTTTCCATTTACCCAATATTTGTTCTTGGGCAGAGATTGTTCCTGATATTAATATTAGGACAACAATAAAAAAATTAGTTAACCGCATAGTGTATTTCTTTTTTTAAGTTCATTTATAAATTCTAATGTAAACAAAAAGCTACCTTTAAGGAAGATAGCTTTTTGTTTACATATATCTTATGTAGTATAATTTACTATTATCGAAGACCGAGCATTCCTTTCTTCACCGCTTCACTGGCAGGTTCTTCTCCTAACCATATTTTGAATAAAGCGTATTTAAAATCTCTTCCTTCTATAACACCAAGTTCTTTATTGTTTTTGTAGGCTTTAACTCCTACTCCTTTTACATAAACAAGGTCAAAAACGTCTTTCTTTACGATAGGTTCTGAAAAAAACTTGATAAATTTTGTAATTCTATCATCGAGACTTTTAGTATTTCCGAACGTTGCTTTATTAAAACCATCCTTTACAGCTTTAATCATCTTCTTTTGCGTCACAAAACCTGAAACTATATCTAATTTAATAGCCATAGTTTCATCAGCATCCAAAACTTCTTTTGGATCATTGCTGCGTTTTTGTAAGTAAAGAGCTCCTTCATACAGATCTACCCATAACATTTGTCTAGTACCATAGCCATTGATCTTCAAAGTAACTCCTCCAAACTCTTGTTCTATAGGTAAAATGGTCTTTCCTGCTTTTATTTGAGCAAAAGCAGAAGACATAGAGCACAACGCTACCAGTATTAAGGTAATTTTCTTCATTTTTAATTAAGGTTTATTTGGGGTGTGTTAATATTTAACTCTCTTTGTTCCAGCAGGCTAATATATAACAATTTATTATGCACGCACAATATTTTGACGAATGTTTACCTAAAATTACTAAAAAAATACAATAATATCTCGTTGATTTTTAATTACCTAACATTCCTTTTTTCAAGCCCTTATCAGCTGGTTTATCTCCTAACCAGATATTAAAAAGTGCTTTTTTAAAATCTAGACCGGTAACATGTCCTTTTTCTTTACCATCCTTATAAATTACACTTCCTTTTCCTTTTTCGTAGACAATGTCATAAACCTGTCCCACTTCTATTTCATCTTTAATAAAGCCGATAAACTTTTCTACTCTATCTTTTATAGGTCCAACATTACCATTGGTAGCTTTATCAAAACCATCTCTAAGTGCACCGGCCATTTTACTTCTAGACATCATGCTAGACTCGATATGCAATTCTATTGCCATTGTTTCGTCTGCATTTGCAATCGCACTTGCTTTATTGCTTTTCTTTTTAAGGTATAAAGCTCCTGCATAGATATCAAAAAAGAACTTCGTTCTAATTCCTCCTCCATTAAAAACTAGGCTTTCCCCATTAAATGTTACTTTTTCTGGAAGAGAAGATTCCCCTATTTTTATTTGGGCATTTGCCGATAAAACAAGTAAAAAGGTTAAAAACAATAGACTAAATTTCTTCATTTTATTAATTTGAGTTATGTGTTAATTATTTATGTATTAAAATTTTTCTTCAATTGAATTAATGATGCATTCAATTCAAAGCCCAATAGCAACAAATTAGCATTGAGCCAGATATACAGCATTAAAATTAGCATGGCACCTATTGATCCATATAATTGATTATAATTTGAAAAGTTATCTATATAAATTCCAAACAAATACGTAGTAATTATGATCAAAAAGGTGGTCATAAAAGCTCCTGGTGAAAAGAACCTATTTTGTTTTCCTTCTGAGGTGCCAAAATAAAACAATGTTGCAATGATTACAAATATCATAAAAACAAATAATGCATATTTACCCACAGTAAGCCAAAAAACAGTGTCATCAACCATTCCTATTTTATTCAAATTATCTACCAAATATGTAAAATAAATAGTACCTATAATGGTGATTAACAATAACGATGCCACAATTATTGACACCCCCAAGGCTACCACATATTGTTTAATAAAGTTGCGATTTAAGGTCACATGATAAGAATATTCAAATCCTGAAAAAACAGCATTTATTCCATTAGTCATCAAAAAAATAGACAATAAAAAAACAGTAGATAGCAACCCCCCTCTAGGATTTGAAGCGATATCATCAAAAATGACTTTAAAAAAATCTGATGACTGTTTAGGCAAAGCTTCATTAATAAACTCAAAAAAATTCTCTTGATTGATCGGTAGATATGGTATGAGGTTTAAAAGAAATAACAAAAAGGGAAATAGAGAAAGAAAAAAACTCCATGAAATAGAACTAGCCCTAGCCGAAAAAGTTCCTTTTATAATCCCTATACTATATATTTCTATTAAATCATAAACAGACAAACCTTCAAAACCAGGAAGAACAAGTTTTTTCCCAAATTTAACCAATAGGTTAATTACAGGAATTTTATTAAGCTTATCTTCAATGTTTTTAGACATATTCTACATTGCTTTCAAACTCAAATCAAGATTATATACCGAGTGTGTCAAAGCCCCACTACTTATATAATCCACACCACATTCTGCATATTTACGAACGGTTTTTTCATTGATACCTCCACTAGATTCTGTCAAGCAGGTATTCCCAATAAGACTAACAGCTTTTTTGGTATCTTCGTAATTAAAGTTATCAATCAAAATTCTGTAAACACCAGGAGTTTTAAGAATCTCTTCGATTTCATTCAAATCTCTGGCTTCAACTATAATTTTAAGGTCTAATCCCTGATCGTCAAGGTATTTTTTAGTCATTTCTATTGCCTGGGTGATACCACCAGCAAAATCAATATGATTATCTTTCAGCATTACCATATCATATAATGCAAAACGATGATTCTCTCCTCCTCCTATTTTTACAGCCCATTTTTCTAAAGCTCTTATTCCCGGAGTCGTTTTACGAGTGTCTAAAATTCGTGTACCAGTTCCTTCTAGTAATTCTACGAAGTAATTGGTTTTAGTAGCTATTGCACTCATTCGCTGCATTGCATTAAGCACTAATCGCTCTGCCTTTAGAATAGATTGAGAGCTTCCGGAAACATAGAAGGCTTCATCTCCATACTTCACTTTGGAACCATCTTCAATTTTTACATCAATCTCCATTTCGGGATCGACATAAGCAAATACTCTTTTTGCAAAATCCACACCAGCCAAAATACCTTCATCTTTTACTAATAGTTTTGCTTTTCCTGTTGCTGTTTTGGGTATACAGGCCAAAGAACTATGGTCTCCGTCCCCAACATCTTCTCTAATAGCATTTGAGATTATTAAATCAACTTCTTTATTGAACTGCTCTTCGCTAATCATATTATATGGTTATTTTTGCTAATGTAGCAAAGTAAATGATAATTGTAAAATGACCATAAAATTACTTGCCGTTGGCAAAACTGACAACAAACAACTTAACGAGCTTATAAACATCTATATCAACAGATTAAAACATTATGTAAAATTCGATTTTGAAATCATCGTAGACATAAAAAATGCTAAAAATCTGAGTGAAACTCAACAAAAAGACAAAGAAGGAAAGCTTATACTCAATAAATTACAGACCACAGATTTTGTAATATTATTAGATGAAAACGGAAAGCAATATAGCTCTGTTGGGTTTTCAGAATTACTTCAAAAACAAATGAATAGTGGTGTTAAAAGATTAGTCTTTATTATTGGTGGTCCGTATGGTTTTAGTCAAGAAATCTATCAAAGATCTAATAGTAAACTATCTCTATCTAAAATGACTTTTTCGCACCAAATGATTCGTTTGTTCTTTGTTGAACAATTATATCGAGGGTTCACTATTTTGAAAAACGAACCATATCATCATCGATAACATTGACAGAAAACTATAATGGATTAATTATTACATTTGCTGACCAAATAACCATTTACAATGATCCTATCCTTTCTGAAGCTTATAAAATTTGACAATCTTATCGTAATTGCTCTGGCCCAACTTTGCGTAAAATATGGTCTTTTCGAGCCGTTTGGTATTGCAATTACCTTAAACGGTCTAGGTATCGCTTTACTTACCTTAGCAACTGTTTCAATAGCAGCGGCGGGGAATATCATATTAGAAATTTACGATCAGGACACTTCTAGCACAAAAGGAAGATTACTTTATGACCATATTTCTGAAAAGTCAGCCAATATCTGGTTTATCCTTTTTAATTGTATTGGAGTACTTATTGGATTTTATTTGGCTAATATGATAGGAAGACCAGGGTTTGTGGCGCTATTCATTATAACTTCTGGTATGTTTTATATTTACGCAACGTATTTGAAGGAAATTTTGGTAGTAAAAAATCTTAGTATAGCGCTTCTTGTTTCCTTGAGTATATTGGTAGTTGGATTGTTTGATCTTTTACCTGCGATTACCGAAAAAAACAAAGCGTCTCAAACCGTTATTTTTTCTATCATTTTTGACTACTCTATTTTTGCTTTTACCATCATTATACTAAGAGAAATTATCAAAGATTGTTTACGAATAGATAAAGATCATAATTTAAGTATCAATACGATTCCTATAACCCTTGGAAAAGACAGGACCATTAAATTGGTAGGTGCTTTGACTATAATTCCCATAGCACTTGTTTTGTATTATATCTATAGTTATCTATTCTCAAACAGTACAGCAGTACTATTATTCCTTACAGGAATTGTAGCTCCTCTTATCTATTTCATCATCAAATGTTTTACTTTTGATACCGACAAAGATTTAAAGATATTGAAAGGTATTTTAAAAATCGTTTTGATAATTTCTTCTTTATCTCTACTCGTTTATCAATATATTTTGATGTAAATCATGCTCAAAGATCTTCTTAAAAAACATCGATTAATACTAGCCTCTGGCTCACCCAGAAGGCAACAATTTTTCAAAGATTTAGAACTCGATTTTGTTATTCAACTTAAAGAAGTAGAAGAAATATATCCCGAACATCTTAAGGCAGAAGAAATTTCAGATTACTTGGCAAAGTTAAAAGCTCAAGCTTTTACTGAGCTATCTCCTTATGATATTTTAGTTACCAGCGATACTATCGTTTGGCATAAAGGTAAGGCCCTGGGAAAACCTAAAAACTTAGAAGAAGCCTCCAAAATCATTCATTCTTTATCTGATGATACTCATGAAGTAATTACCTCGGTTTGCTTTAAAACTATCGATACTATTAAAGTCGTTCACCATGCAACCAAAGTTACTTTCAAACCTCTTTCTACTGCAGAAATTGAGCACTACGTTCACACTTATAAGCCTTTGGATAAAGCTGGAGCTTACGGTATACAGGAATGGATTGGTCATATTGGAATATTACATATTGAAGGTAGTTACTTCAACGTAATGGGACTACCTACACATCTTGTTTATGAAACGTTAATTGAACTTGCCACATCCTAGCTTTATTGTAATTTGCACAGAAACAGGCCAAAAGAGTCCTTTCATAACCACTTCTTCAAACCACGTAAGAATTGGGTTATATAACGACTATTCTATCATAATTTTAAACTTGATAAGATGAAGAAAACAATAGTATCATTTTTAATACTCATCGCTTTGGTAATTATTGCTTGTAGTAATATTGCTACCGATACTTCAGCAAACACTGAAACCAATCAAAACATGACTGTTGATGCACCAACAAAAGCATTAACAGAGGAATTTAAAAAATATTGGTACGCTGGTGAAGCAGAAATCACCTCATACAAACTTGAACAAGCACGATATGGTGAAATGAGAAATGGAACAGCGGTACTTATTTATGTCACAGAAGATTTCCTTCCTAAAATACAAGTAAAAGCAGATCAACAATCTGCTAAAAACATACCGGTACTCAAGTTAAATGCAACCAAAAAATTTAATACCGGTATTTACCCTTATTCGATCATGCAAAGTACTTTTTATCCTGTAAGCGACAATAAACATGCTATCAAAGTTTCTAGTTCTATGCAGGAATGGTGTGGTCATGTTTATGCACAGCTTAATAATAAGGAAAGTTTTGACATTATGTCTCATTCTTATTTTCAGGGAGAAGCAGATCAAAATTTTAGTATCGATAAAAACATACTCGAGAACGAATTATGGACCAAGATTAGGATCCATCCTGAAGATTTACCTACCGGGAACCTTAAAATTATACCTTCATTTGAATACACAAGATTAAGACATAAGGAAATTAAAGCATACAACGCAAAAGTGACATTAGAAAAGAAAGATAATCTCAACACCTATACAATTACATACCCTTCATTAAACAGAAGTCTTAGCATCATTTTTAACACTAGTTTTCCTTATGAAATTGAGGAATGGACCGAAACATTTAAAAGCGGTTTTGGACCAAATGCAAAAGAATTGACTACCAAGGCAACAAAAATAAAAAGTATCAAATCTGCTTATTGGGGTAAAAACAGTAATAAAGACGAAATTCTTAGAGAAGAACTCGGATTATAAAAATTTATAAAATCAATATAGTAACCAACATGAAAAAACTTTCAGAATCTGAAATACAAGAAAAACTAAAAACTGTCGATGGATGGGAATATCATGAGAATGCTCTTCATACTACATTCGAATTCAATGATTTTAAAGATGCGTTTTCGGTTATGACTCGTATTGCATTTGAGGCAGAGATACAACAACACCATCCAGACTGGTCCAATGTCTATAATAAACTACAAATAAGTCTTTCTACTCACGATGCAGGTGGAATTACGGAAAACGATTTCAAGCTAGCCAAAACTATTGACCAAATTATCGAAGGAGATTAGAAAAATAGGTCAAATTTATTCACTACTTATTAGATTGATATTGCACAAACATTTGTCAAAAACTTGGTTTCTACTTATGTTTGTAATCAACAGATTTTAATATTTACATATGGGAAGAGCTTTTGAATTTAGAAAAGCACGTAAAATGAAACGTTGGTCTGCAATGGCCAAAGCGTTTACAAGAATAGGTAAAGACATTGTCATGGCCGTTAAGGAAGGTGGTCCTGACCCAGATTCTAATTCTCGTTTGAGGGCAGTAATACAGAATGCTAAATCTGTTAATATGCCTAAGGATAATATCGAAAGAGCTATCAAAAGAGCTTCAGACAAAAGTCAGGGCGATTATAAAGAAGTACTTTTCGAAGGTTATGCTCCTCATGGCATTGCTATTTTAGTTGAAACTGCAACAGATAATAACAATCGTACTGTAGCCAATATTAGATCATATTTCAACAAATGTGACGGAAACCTTGGGACCTCCGGTTCGGTAGAGTTTATGTTTGATCACACTTGTAATTTTAGAATTAACGGGGAGGGAATAGATCCCGAAGAACTGGAACTGGAATTTATAGATTTCGGAGCCGAAGAAGTCTTTCAAGATGACGATGGAATATTAATATACGCGCCATTTGGAAGTTTTGGAACCATACAGAAAGAACTTGAAAGTCGTGAGATAGAAATATTATCTTCAGGGTTTGAACGTATTCCCCAAGTCACAAAAAAACTAACTCCAGAACAGGCGGCAGATGTAGAAAAGCTATTAGAAAAAATTGAAGAAGATGATGATGTACAAAATGTATATCATACCATGCAAGAGGATTCTGCAGAATAAAACAATCAGTGTTTTTTATTTAATACAAAAAGGAGCTATTTTGCATATAGCTCCTTTTCTATTAATCACAAAAACCAACCAATACTCACAAAAAATCACTCTTGAGACTTATTTTTTGTGCGCTTTTATTTTGGTTACAATTTCTTTGGTATCATAAACGTGACTAGCTATCATTTTGAAATTAACCACCGAAGCTTCGTAAGCATTTAACCCAGGTAAAATAGCTCCTGCGGTAGCATCTTTTACCACGGCAACCCTAAATCCAGATTCTACTAAATCTCTCATATGAGATTCTGTACACAGGTTAGATGACATTCCTGCAAGAATTATGTTTTCAACACCATGTTTACGTAACTGTAATGCAAGATCATTAGACTCAGGACCATATACTTTATGGGGATTAGTAATTATTACATTATCTTCCTCAATATATTTTTTGTATCTATCTAACCAATCTGCTCCCGAACCCTCAAAACCATCTGTTCTTAAGGTATGGGTTCTATCAAACATATTTATTTTATGCATCAGAGCTTCTAGCGCTCCTTCTATTTTCCAATTATGATCATGCTTATAATAGTAATGAGGAGAAACAAATACCATCATTCCTTTCTCTTTTGCTACCTTAAATAGCTTTTCCAAATTCTCTACCGTATGATTAGCTGTGACACTCTCGCCTACCACTCCCCAAGTAACCCCATCTGGACTTAGAAAATCATTTTGTGGATCCGTTATCACAATAGCTGTTCTAGAATCAACCTCAAAACCAGGATCTGGTAACTGTGCATAAGCTGTAAATACATTTACGACCATAATGGTCATTATTATCATTTTTTTCATAGTTCTATGTTTTTATTTTTTTATGAAGAGAAACTTTTTCTCATTCGGCATTATTTAATCAAACAATGCAATACATTTTGATAATCATTTATTGATTACCCTACAAAGATCCTAAGTAGCTCGTATGATGAGGTAGGCAACTATTCCCTAATAGTTGGCAATTTTTCTCAACGCTTAGAGAGAACACAAAACCAAAAGTATATTAGATTATGGCTGAAGTCAGGAGGTTTTTTTTATATTCTGACGGAGAGACTCCTTCATGCTTTTTAAAAAACCTGCTAAAAGTTTGCAGGTCTTCATAACCGGTTTCGTAAGCTATTTCCTTAACAGATTTATCTGTATTAAGCAATTGTCGACGTGCTTCCAATAAAATTCGTTGTTGTATATAAAATAATGGCGATTTAAAACCAGATCTTGCAAAAATATTGGATAAGGTCTTGGGAGATTTGTTTAATAAACTAGCATATTCTTTTACAGTATGCTTATTTCTAAAATGTTGTTCTATCAAAAAATTATACTCACGTATCAAATTGATTTCTTGCTTCTCATTTGGATACTGTTTTTCTTGAGCGTACAACCTCACACATAAGATTAGAAAACGTTTTAGCATTACCTGAAGTGACTCCTTCTGCAGCTTGTCTCTAGAGTTAATTTCTAAAACAAACATTTCCCATACCGTATCAAACTTATGAAGTTCTTCTCTAGAGATCGACACTATAGGTAATTGCGTTGCTCCAAAAAACAAAACTCCTTTGCAGCCAACATCACTATCGTTATCCAAAATGCAATAAAAAGAACGATTAAATCTTAACATTCTAACCTTATCTATTTTGATAGGTTTTAGATGATGAAACTCTGTTAAAAAAACAATTTGATCTTTTTTGAAAGCCACTTCTTGTCCATCTATATTTAATATATTTTCATCAGACTTTGACCAAAGAACGGTAAGTGCACTTTTTTCAACCTGTTTTAGCACTTCGCAAGTGGTAATATTTATAGTCTCTAAATAAATGAACTCTTCTGAAATACCTGTGAACTTCATGCTACCCAATTTTCTTTCATGCCTAGTTGATTATATAGCAATTCGCAGTCATATTAAACAGACTCTTTTTTTCTGTAATTCATAAAAAAATTAATCCAAATATTCCTAGCCAAGCGTATAATAACAGGCAAAGAAACAACCATAACGATCACAATAATAACATAAGTTGTGATAAGATCTAAACCAAAAACCAAATGTGATAATAAAAAAGCTGTTGCGGCAAAAATTATTCCAACTGGATAACTCACATACATAGCTCCATAAAAAAATGAAGGTTCGATCTTGTATTTCGTATTACAAGATTGACAGCGCTCATTCATTTCGAACAGCTTTGAAATTACATAAGGATTTACCTCCTTATACATGCTTTCATTTTGACAAACAGGACAACTTCCTCCCAAAATACTATTCAGTTTTGTTCCTTTTAAAAAGTTTTTCATATTCTATTTTTATAATTAACATCGCATAAGCCAAAAAAACAATGGAATATCAGTTGGTTTATCTGAGTATAAAATTAACATTTATCGTTTTTTTAAAATAATAGTATTAACTCAGGAATTTGTACTTTTAGGACATTATGAAAGCCAACCAGACTGTTCCTATACTAAAAATCGAACAATTCGATCATAAAATATCAACTCATGATTTTTATAGCAACACCTTTGAAAATCATATAGAAAGAAATGGTCGTATTATCAACAAACCACATAGTCATAATTTTTTTCTTTGTGTATTCTTTATAGAAGGTAGTGGTGTGCACGAGATAGATTTTAACACTTACAACATTCAACCCGGTAGCGTGTTTTTTTTAAAACCTGGTCAAACTCATTTTTGGAATTTTAACACCTCTCCTAAAGGCTATATTTTTTTTCACACACAAGAATTTTACGAGTTTAATTTTGTCAATTCCAGCTTATCTCAATTCCCATTTTATTTTTCGATCGAAAATCCGTCCATTTTAAACCTTAGTGATGCTAAGATTTCTCATTTTAAGTATTTATTTCAACAAATTAATCAAGAGCATCATAGAGATGAAATATATAAATACCAGAAGTTGACTAGTCTAATCGATCATCTTTATATAGATCTAACGCGTTATTACACCGCTTCTGTACCAATAATCAAAAAAACATCAAAAACATATTTAAAAATCTTAGAAAATTTTCTTACTGCAGTTGAAGAGCATTTTAAAACGGAAAAATCTGTTCAATTTTATTCAGACAAATTGAATATCACCTCTAAACATCTAAACAGAGTTGTCAAGACAACTATTAGTAAAACCAGTAGCGACGTTATTAAAGAACGTGTTTTACTTGAAGCCAAACGAATGTTAGTACACAGTACTAGTTCCTTAAGCTCTATTTCTGAACTTCTGGGATTTGAAGAGTATTCTTATTTTTCAAAGATCTTTAAAGCAAATACGGGCTGTACTCCTTTTGATTTTAGGAAAAAGTACTAAAACTTGGTTACCCAAAATTGTTAGATTTTACACATAACCCACTATCCTATTGTACACCTCATCCTATAATTAAAATAAGAATTACTTAAGATGATTTTTTATTTTTTGTTATGTTTAGTCATGATATTCGACTACTATTAAAACCTTCAATATGAAAAAATTACTCACTCTCGCCCTAATCTTAGCAGGAATGAATTGCTCTTTTTCTCAAAACATGAATAACCAAACTCTTGGGGAGCTAATCACAAAAAATGCAGATACTATAGGAGGAATTCCTGGTAATTGGAAATTTATTTATAAAGAAATTCCGATGCTGTGCGTTACAGATGAGGCAAATAACAGAATGAGAATTATTTCCCCTATTACCGAATCAAAAAATCTTGATAAAGATCTATTATTAGATGCAATGACCGCTAATTTCCACTCTGCTTTAGATGTAAAATACGCCATCTCTAATGGAATTCTTTGGTCAGCCTACATACACCCTTTAAAAGAGTTATCTAATGAGCAATTAGAAAATGCTATTACTCAGGTTTATTTTGCTGCAAGAACATTTGGAACCACCTTTAGCAGTACAGAATTAATTTTTGGTGGGGGAAATGTAAAGGAAAAACAAAAAGAAAAAATTGAAGAACAAAAAATTCACAAATTTTAATCTACATTAAAACTATACTTTGGAACTTTTCCTTTTACACCTTTAAAAAAATTGTACATAAACTTCATATCTTTTTCTATATCACCTGTAACATAGAAAGGTTCTGAAATTACATTTTGTTTTTTTCCAAAGTCAAAAGTTACCATAATAATAGGCACTTGCGCCGCTTTGGCGATATGATAGAACCCTGTCTTCCATTCTTTTACCTTTTTTCGGGTTCCTTCTGGAGCGATAGCCACTCGAAGTTCATCTCTTTTTTTAAAAAGTTCGGCTATTGCCTCTACCTTATTCTGCCCTGGGGTTCTATCTAAAGGTATACCTCCTACTTTTTTCAAATACCATCCCTGCGGCCATCTAAATAACTCTTTTTTGCCCAAAAAACTTATTTTTAGATTTGCCAATTGTCTTATAAGAAGACCAATATAAAAATCATGCCAACTAGTATGTGGTACAACAACTATTAAGCACTTTTTAATAGTATCTCCCTTAAAATCTCCTATAAGTTTCCAACCTAAGATTTTATGATAAATAAAAGAAGAAAAACGTTTCATATTCAATGATATTGAAAAAATATCTATAATGAACGATAAATCTCTTTTAATTTATCAGCATTAATTTTGGATTTCCAATCTGAACCTAAAGCATTTTCCCATAAAGGCTCTAATCCCAAAGCCACAGAAGTCATTATATCTAGTTGTTCTTCTGTAACATTTGCACAAACACCTTGAGGTAGATCGATATTATGATATTCTTTCATTTTCTTGAATACAGCGACGCCATCTGGATAATATTCACCTAATTTATCAAAAACAATGCAGTTTCCAACACCATGCTTAGTACCTAATACATACGCCAATCCATAACTCATTGCATGGGCTACCCCCACTTGAGAGTAAGCGATACTCATCCCTCCATGCCAAGAGGCCATCATTAACTTAGCATCTGCTTCCTCTTTACTCAACGTATTCTTAAGAAATATTTCTTCACAAAGATCTAATGCTTTTTCACCATAACTCTGACTGAAAGCATTGAGGTATGTTCCTTTTAAAGATTCAATACAGTGAATATAACAATCCATGCCTGTATAAAACCATTGGTTTTTAGGTACATCCTTTATTAATTCGGGATCAAGAATTACTTGATCAAAAGGAGTAAAATCTGAATTGATTCCAAGTTTACGTTCAGGTCCTGTTAAAACAGTAGTCCTTGAAACTTCAGCTCCAGTACCTGATATGGTTGGAACCCCAACATGAAACAATGCTTTATTTTTAACCAAGTCCCATCCTTGATAATCTTCTGCACTACCTGGGTTGGTAAACATAATTGCCACAGCCTTTGATAAATCTAGAATAGATCCACCTCCAATACCAATAATTCCACTTGGGGCATATTCATACTTACTTTTTATATCTGCAACAATCTTATCTACTTGGGAGGTTTTAGGTTCTTCTTTGGTCGATATATATACAATTTCATCTGCAGATGCCAGAGGTATTCTTTCTTCAATAAAAGCAGTATTACTTTCAAAAACATCATCGATAAGATATATGAAGGGGGCAACACCTTTTCTTTCGCATGATATAATATCACCTATTTGATTAAACGCTCCCTTACCAAAAACCACTTTTGGGACCATTGGAAAGTTCCTGTGATTTGAAGTATACACTTCGGAAGCAGCAGCCATAAACTTAGTACTCAAAATCTCTTCTTTGTTAATTAATTTCTTTGCTCTTTCTAAATCTTCAGGGGTATCTATTTCGACACCTTCATGGTGCGTCTCAACCATTTTAATATTTTTACCATATTCTAAATATCGGATACATTCTATTTTTTCAGAAGCTTCCAACTTTTTCATGGGTAGACGATAAAAATCTAAAATGGCTTGTTTTCTAAAGGCGTAAACACCTTTATGTTTATGGTATGTGTAGTTTATTTCTTTATCTCGAGGGTATGGTATAGGTGCACGTGAAAAATACAAAGCATAGTTATTTTCATCGACTATAACCTTAACACTATTAGGATTCATAATATCATCCCAATCGTCAATAGGAGTCATTAAACTCGCGAGATCAATCTTGTCTGAATCGTCCTCATAAAATACGTCTAGAACTTTTTCTAAACTCTCACGATCAGTAAATGGTTCGTCTCCTTGTACGTTTACCACTATATCTACATCCATGTCTTCAACGGCTTCAGCAATTCTATCACTTCCACAACTATGCTCCTTTTTACTCATAATAGCTTTACCGCCATGAGTAGATATTTCGTTAAAGATTATCTCGCTATCGGTAACAACATATACTGCTTCAAAAAGTCCTGAATTCACAGTGGCTTCATATGTTCTCCGTATCACACTTTTTCCGCCTAAATCCTGCATAAGCTTACCAGGAAATCTGGTAGCAGCATACCGCGCAGGAATCATTGCGATAGTTTTTAGAGTATTTCTGTTCAAAATTTTGTTGCTTTTCTGAAGTTGCAAAAATAACTTTTTTTAATCAATTTTCTGAATTATAGGTTTATTTAGTTTCTTCAAGAAATCTTAAATTAATCTTAAATACAAGATTACAAAGCACTTAAATATACTAGTTTTCTATAAAAAAGTCTTTTTTAAACCCTATAAGATATAGTTTTTTCTTTGCTCTAGTAATAGCCGTATATAACCATCTCAAATAGTCTTTGGTCACTCCATCAGGCAAATATGGTTGTTCTATAAATACAGTATCCCATTGCCCACCCTGAGATTTATGACAAGTAATTGCATAAGAAAACTTGACTTGTAAGCTATTGAAGTACTTATTATTTTTAACTCCTAAAAACTTTTTATACTTAGATTTTTCTCCTTCAAAATCTCTCATCACTTCCTGATACAATTTATTAGATTCTTCATAAGACAAAGAAGGGGTTTCTGAAGTTAATGTATCCAAAAGCAAGACAGTTTCAAAAGGTTTTTGATTAGGGTAATCAACCATACTGACCTTTACTTCGGCAAATTTAAACCCATACAACTCTTTAATTGCATAAATTTCCAGCACCTTTACAATATCTCCGTTGGCAATAAATCCCGCTTCGCTTTTATTATCTAACCAAAAATAATTATTCTTAACGACCATCAAATAGTCTCCTGAAGATAATTCTTCTTCCTGAAAAAGGATTCTGGAACGTATTTGTTGATTGTATAAATTTGCTCTTTTATTAGATCGTAATATGATTACTGATTCTTCATGACCAGAATGAGCATAAGCATCATTAAGAGCTTCCATAATTTCATGTCCATCATAAAACCTTATTATATCCTCATATCCAGAAATTTCAAACTGAAAAGCATCATAAAATCCCTCGTTAAGGAGTTCACGTAATTGTGTAGCATTCATCAAAATACCACTGTTTTCTGCCTGACGAACTACTTCATCCAGCTCTACCTGTACTACATCTTTGTTAAATCCTATTTCAAGATTATCAAAATTCAAAGCCGGACTTACTTCAAGTTTCACGGGAGGCAATTGCGCCGTATCACCAATAAAAAGTATTTTACAATTGTGACCTGAGTATACGTACATCATTAAATCATCTAACAATGATCCGTTTTCGAACAATTTACTATCACTAGGAGTATCAGGAATCATAGAAGCTTCATCAACAATAAAAATCGTATTTCGGCTCTTATTTTGTTTTAACTGAAAGGCCACCCCACCAGATTTATCCTTTTTGGGATAATAAATATTTCGATGTATAGTTTGCGCCTGTCGCCCCGAGTAGTTACTAATTACCTTTGCAGCTCTACCTGTTGGAGCTAATAGCACAGAACTCATTTTAGCTTTCCAAAGGTTTTTCACCAAAGTACCAATCAAAGTCGTTTTTCCTGTTCCCGCGTATCCCTTAAGAAGAAACAATGAATCTTTTGATCCTTTTAAAACAAATTGTGATAATTTTTGTAAAACGACATCTTGCTTTAATGTTGGCTCAAAAGGAAAGTCTTTTTTCAGTAACTCATAGAACTCCTTTTCCCTCATCTATTTTTAATCTGTTTTTTTTCTACTTTAGTTAATAAATCAAAGATAGGAATGATTTTTTCCCAATAAACTTTTACGATTAAAAAAAAATTGTAGATTTGCGTATACACTAATGTTAAAGCTAAAATCATAAAATGAAAATTGTTATTCAATTAGTTCTGTGGGTAGTGATAGGATTTTTGGGATACCTCGTATTCAATTCTATCAATGGTCCTGTGAAATTCAATAAGGTAAAAAAAGCAAGATATGCTAAAGCAGTTGAAAATCTAAGGGATATCCGCACAGCTCAATTAGCATATAGAACCATAACTGGAAAGTTTGAGAAGAATCCCGAAAAACTAATAGCATTTATTGATACTGCTAAGTTTACATTAACTCAACGAAGAGATTCTAGTTATGTTGCCTTCAATAAAATACTTAAAATTGATGAACCAAGAGATACAGTGGTTATCGACACATTGGGATATGCATCTGTAAGAGATTCACTATTCAAGACAGATGGTCACAAAAGAATGATGAAAGTGCCGATTGAAGGTGTTGATGCGAATTTTGAATTAGACGCTGGTTATATCAACAAAAACGATCTTAGAATCGCTGTTTTTGAAGCAAAAGTATCTAAAGATGTACTATTACACGATCAAGACAAGGATCTTCTTGCACAAGAAAAAGAAGTAGTTTCTGTTGATGGTGTTGATGGCCCTTATTTATTAGTAGGATCCATGACCGAAGTTAATACTTCTGGTAACTGGCCAAGAACCTATGGTGAAAACGATCAATAATACAGAAGATAATACATTACATACATTGTCCATTCAAGTGAGCTTGAATGGACTTTCTTTTTGCACCGTAAATCAGGATCAACAAATAACTTCATTAGTAGAGGACAATTTTGGTATACAATTATCTCCAGAACAAGTTCTAGATAAAATAAAGTATTCTTTTGATCACCATTTGGAATTAAAAGAGAACTTTAAAAGTGTCGAGGTTATCTATCTAAATAATCTCTATACGCATGTCCCAAAACCTTTATTCGACGCAGATCAAATCAAGGAATACCTTAAATACAACATCAAAGTTCTTGAGAATGATTTTATTGCCTATGACGAATTAGAGCAGCATGATATAATTACGGTATACATTCCTTATGCCAACATCAATAATTTCTTCTTTGATTCTTTTGGGTCATTCACTTACAAGCACGCAAGTACTATACTAACAAATTCTCTATTATCTCAAGAAAAACACAATGAAAATGTTTCTGTATTTGTAAACATGAATCACAAATTCTTTGATATCGTAATAATAAATAAGGGAAAACTAGTATTGGCCAATACCCACTTTTATGAAACTAAGGAGGATTTTTTATATTATCTATTGTTCACAACCGAACAACTCAATTTAAATCCTGAGGATTTCCAATTGGTTTTCCTAGGAGATATTTCGACTCAAAGCGATTATTACGATATTGCATATAAATATATTCGCAATATACATTTTGGGAAACGAAATAAAGATTTAGGGCTACCTAAAGAACTTGAACATATAGCACCACATCAACATTACGTATTACTGAGTCATTTTTGATATGAGAATTATTTCTGGAAAATATAAAGGTAAAAGACTTACAGCTCCTAAAAAACTACCAGTTCGCCCGACGACAGATATGGCAAAAGAGGGATTATTTAACATTCTAAATAACACCTATAGTTTTTCCATGATTTCTGTTATAGATCTTTTTTCTGGAACAGGAAACATAAGTTATGAATTTGCTTCCCGTGGGACCCAGGAGGTTACCGCTGTAGACGCTCATTATGCTTGCTTAGGTTATATCAAAAACATCGCTAAAGAACTGGATTTTTCCATAGAAACCATTAAGAGTGATGTATATAGTTTTCTTGAAAAAACTAATTTAAAGGCAGATATAATTTTTGCAGACCCTCCATACGATTTTGAGGAAAAACAGTTCCTAAAAATCCCAGAGCTTGTATTTGAAAGGGATTTACTTAAGGAAGAAGGCGTATTAATTATTGAACATTCTAAATACACAAAAATAGAAAACTCACCATATTTTATTAAGTCAAGAAAATATGGCGGATCTGTATTTAGTTTTTATCAAAAATAGATGTTCTAAACCACCTCCTGCTGCTCGTTCATTACAGAAGTTCTTATTGAAAACTCATCTATAGAAGAGAGATTGCTCAAAGAATTAATTTGTTCAGAAGCATTAAGAATAATGTCTTCATAAAACGCTAATACTTTGACGTCAAAACCTGGGGTATCTTCTGCTGTTATTTTAAATATATCCATCTGATAGATGAAATTATTTAAAATATGATGACTTGAAGAAAGCATAGCCTTATAAATGTTACGCTTCGCTTTTTCCATTTCTGTATTTTTACTGTTTCGTCTTGCATTAAGAAACACAAATACACCAAAAATTAGAAGTGGAATAATTACCTCACCAAGTTTGACCTGTTTTAAACTGGACAAAAAGTTAATTACCTGTTCGAAAAGATTGAGTTCAAGAAAAATAGAGCTGAAATAAATAAAAATAGACAATACCAATCCGATTAGTGTTAATCTATGCTTGTTCATTGAGTTGATGTTAGGGTTAGGGGGAAAATATTTGTGTGGATGTTAGTTTTTTTTACGGTTCAACAATGTATTAGAATTGTGTTTGCGTTTTAAGTCTGACAGCCTAAATATAAGTAAAAAACCAATGCACAATACATTTTACAAGTATTTTAACACTGGTATTATACAGAAAAGCCACAATAAAAATAAGTCTTATCTATCTTTTAAGGCACCTCTGTACCCAAAGAGGCTTCCCACACCATAAACCACTCTTCATCAGTCAGTTGAACATCTAAAGCTTTTACTGCCGACTGAATCCTGTTAATTTTTGTCGAACCAATGATCGGAAAAATACCCGAAGGATGTTTCAAGGTCCATGAGGTTAGAACCTGATCTACAGTAACATCATATTGATCTGCCAACTTATTAACAACACTAAGAATTCTTTTAACCCTGGCATCAGGTTCTTTCGAGAAAAAGCTTCCGCCTGCTAAGGTAGAATATCCCATTGGGGCAATTTTCTTAGCTAAACATTGATCCAATGTCCCGTCAATATATGGGTTCAAATGCAAGGGAGAAATCTCTATTTGATTTGTTACCAAAGGAAAGAAGGTATCTAACATTTCAAATTGAGAAGCGGTAAAATTAGAAACCCCAAAATGCTTCACTTTTCCACTTTTCTGTAATTTCCTAAAAGCTTCTGCAATTTCTTCAGGATACATCAAAGGACTTGGCCTGTGAATAAGCAATAAATCTATGTAATCTGTATTTAAGTTCAATAAAGATTGTTCTACCGAATTGACAATATAGGATGTGCTTGTATCATAAGATTTAATGCTATTACCCGGACGGTTAGGAGTTACTAGTTTAATACCACATTTTGTGATTAACTGTATTTTTTCTCGCAGTTCAGATTTTCCCTGCATAGCTTTTCCAAATAAAGCTTCGGTAGTGTAATGCCCGTATATATCGGCATGATCAAAAGTGGTTACACCATGCTCTAAACAACCTTCTATCAAATGCAATGCTTCATTTGAAGATAAATTCACTCCCCATTCTCCCCAATTCATGCATCCCGCCACTATTCTTGAAAACGACGGCCCTCCTCTTGAAATCTCTTTATTCATATCTTAATTTCTTTCGATATACTTTCTATAAGCTAATAATCAATCGCTTCGTAAATAATTCGCTGTATTTCCGATCTAATATCGTTAGAAATTAACTTTCGATTATTAGAATCAGGAAAAGTGCGATTGCTTAAAAATACGTACACTATTTCTTCTTCTGGATCTGCCCAGGTAAATGTTCCTGTAAACCCGCTATGCCCAAAACTAGTCATTGAAATACACCCACAAGTAGGTCCTACTTCGCCAAGTTGTGGTTTATCAAACCCCACTCCTCTTCTAACTTTCTTATGACAATAATGACAGGTATTAAACTCTTCTAAAGTCTGACTCTTGAAATATTGTTTTCCTCCATAATACCCACCATTAAGATACATCTGCATAATCTTTGCAACATCATTTGCGTTTGCAAACAATCCTGCATGTCCTCCTATACCCCCAAACATAGCAGCTCCTTGATCATGCACATAGCCATGAATAACTTCTTTTCTAAAAGCTTGATCATTTTCGGTTGGCACTATTCTTCTCTTTTTGAATTTTGTTAAAGGTAAATAGGAAGTATTGTTAGCTCCTAAAGGTTTATAAAAATGTTGCTGTGTAAGTTTATTAAGTGTATTTCCGTAATGATCTTCAAGATAAGATTTAAGCAAGTAATACGGCAGATCGCTGTACTTATAACTTAACCTTTTTCTCAACTCACTGTCCTTAATCCTAAGCATTAAAGAATCCTTCATATCACTCCTGAAATACAAATTATTCGTCACCTTAATATTAAATTCATCAGAATAACTATTTCTATAATATTTTTTATCAGGTTTTTGTGTTACACTATCTAATGTTTTCAAGTAGAAAGGAATCCAAGCTCTCAATCTGGCATAATGCGAAAGCATAGAACGGATGGTAATATCTTTTTTATTAGAATCTTCAAAAGACGGCAAAAGTCTACCAATCTTAGAATCTAATGAAATAACCCCTTTATCCTTTAACTCAATAATTAGAGGTAATGTTGCTAGTATCTTGGTTAGCGATGCTAAATCATAAATATCAGATCCTTTAACCTTCTTTAATTTACTATATGTATGATAGCCATAATTCTTATTAAAAATCACTTTTCCTTTTCTAGCTACAATTAATTGCAACCCAGGAGCCATCTTTTCTTTAAGCGTTCTTTGCACAACAGAATCTATTCTGCTTAACCTAAATGAGTTCATACCCACACTTTCTGGCAAACCATAAGACAACCTTTTTAAAGATCTGGTTTCATGGCCCGTTCCTACTGGAAAGTCCTCTCCTAAACTTACCGGCAACTTTCCTTTGGATTCAAACGCTCCAAAAAGCAATTGCGCAGCCTTTTCTTGAGCAATCTCACTATTTTGATACCCCATTAAAACCCCTTCGAAGTTCGTAGTAGTTAGCATATCTAACATAGCATACGGCCTCGCAAAAATGGATAATACCGTGGTATTAAGCCTTGCTATTTCATACAACCAAACCAACTCCTTATTCTTAAACTTATAGTCTTTCCAGGGATTGGCATTAGATTTATGAAAACCAACAATAACATAATTATACTCACCCAGTTTCTCTATCATTTCTCCCAACTGAGTAGCCTTTACATGGTCTACCTGAGCATATTTATTAAGTTCTTGAAAGAAAGCATCTCCAGAATCATCTCCCAACGACACATAGGCAATTTTCTTGAGATCAAGATTTTTAATAGGTAATGTAGCTCTATCATTTTTTACTATGGTAAGAGAATTCTCAACCAATTCATGATGTAGCACATCATTTTTCACACTATTTAACTCCTCATAAATGAAAGATAAATCGACTGGTTTGTATTTATTTAGACCTACTTTATATTTTGCCATCAGAATTTTTCTTACCGAATGCGCTAGTCGTTCTTCTGTTATTAAACCTGAATAATAGGCCGATACTATTTTTTGTGAAGCCAATGGCACATCTTCAGAAATCAATAGCACATCGTTCCCAGCTAAAAAAGCTGCCAAATCTATATCACCTGGACTACTGAAGTCTGAAGCTCCTTTCATATTTAAGGCATCAGTAAAAATGAGCCCGTTAAAATGTAAATGCTCTTTAAGTAAATCGGTAACTACATTCTTAGAAATAGAAGATGGATAATTTGATCTCGGTTCTAAACTAGGTATATTTAGATGGGCTACCATCACACTAGACAACCCGTCATTGATCAGTTTTTTATAAGGATACAGCTCTACACTATCTATTCTTTCTTTATCAAAATTAATAGTAGGTAATGTTTTGTGCGAATCACTGTCGGTATCTCCATGACCAGGAAAATGTTTTGCACTGGCCAAAACTCCTTCTTTTTGCATTCCTTTCATAAATGCAGCAGCTTTTTGAGTAACTAAGTCTCTATCTTCACCAAAGGAACGATTCCCGATTATAGGATTTTTAGGATTGGTATTGATATCTACTACTGGTGCAAAATTGATATGTACTCCTAAACGTTTGCAATGTCTAGCGATTTGTCTTCCAGTTTCTTCAATCAGTTTATCGTCCTGAATTGCACCTAATGTCATATTCCAGGGAAACGCCCGTGTAGAATCTAACCGCATAGCCAAACCCCATTCGGCATCCATAGCCATTAACAAAGGAATTTCGGATAATTCCTGATATTCATTATTAAGTTTTGCTTGTCTTACAGGACCTCCTTTAGAAAATATAACGCCACCAATATGATATTCTTTAATGAGCTGCTTAATCTTATCGGTTTCTTTTTTCGGTTTAGAAGAAAACACATCTACCATAAATAGTTGGCCCACTTTCTCCTTAAGGGTCATAGTATTATACACACTATCTACCCATTGTTTTTGCTCCAATTCATCGGCTACAACTAAAGGATGAATATATTGATCAACTTGTAAAGAAGTCGAATCCTGAACGCCTTGTATCACCACATCTTCAGATTGTTGTGCAGTAACACCGAGGCTTATTAAGAAAATTGAATAAAAATACTTTCTAACGATTTGCCACACGTAAAATTTAATTTAAAAAACGGTTATGCCAACTCTCTTTTGCTGGCACTTCCCAATTGGTACGATACTCAGCTATGTTGGTTACCAGGTTATTGAAAACGATAGTATTTGGGGATACCGATCTGTTTTTAGCCATTTTCTTAAAATCTGTCAATGATTTATATGCTACAAATTCTCCTTGTTTAAAAGAAACGTTCATTTTGTCCATAAGATCTACTTTGTAATCTTTCTCTAACTCCTGGACAAAATGCACAGAAGCATCTATTGAACAACCTGTAGCCGCATTCATTCCTTGATCTAATCCAATGGTAATAAATCTTTTATATTTAATATCATAGCCCGCTCTAAGGTCTGCGCCATGAGCAGTCCATTGTGCTATGAATTCATCTAATTTTTGTTTGATTTCTTCCAATTCATCTTGAGAAAATGAACGGTTTGCTTGATATATCCACACCCTTGATGTTTCCGGAAGCTCATTAAAATCCACCAACATTGCCTATTTTTTTTACTAAAGTACTAAAAACTATTTCTATTTCCCGTTATAAAAAAGAGTTAATATGCACAAACATATTAACCCTTAATAAATTATCTAAGATCCTAAGAATTATAGGTCCTGAGCATTTGCAATAAGTTCTGCAACATCGAGCACCTCAATACTGTCTTCTTTCTCTTTATTTTTCACACCATCTGTCATCATGGTATTACAGAAAGGACAACCTGCAGCAATTATATCTGGCTTGGTTTCTAACGCATCTTCGGTTCTTTCTATATTTACATCTTTATTACCTGGTTCTGGTTCTTTGAACATCTGTGCTCCTCCAGCTCCGCAACAAAGCCCATTACGCTTACAACGTTTCATTTCTATAAGCTCAACCTCCAACTTTTTAAGCAGATCTCTAGGAGCTTCGTAAACATTATTGGCTCTACCTAAATAACAAGGGTCGTGAAAAGTAATTCTCTTACCTTTAAATTTACCTCCTTCGACGGTTAACCTACCTTCATCTAAAAGCGATTTTAGAAATTGAGTATGGTGCATCACCTCATATTCTCCTCCTAGAGAAGGATATTCATTTTTAATAGTATTAAAACAGTGAGGACATGCGGTAACGACTTTCTTAATTTCATAGGCATTCATAACTTCAATATTAGTTACAGCCTGCATTTGAAATAAAAACTCATTTCCAGCTCTTTTTGCAGGGTCTCCTGTGCAGCTCTCTTCAGTTCCTAACACAGCAAAGTCTACATTAGCATTATGTAACAATTTTACAAAAGCTTTGGTAATCTTCTTGGCTCTATCATCAAAGCTACCGGCACAGCCTACCCAAAACAATACCTCGGGTTGCTTTCCTTCTGCCATATACTCTGCCATAGTAGGCACCTTTACTGTCTCACTCATATTATAATACTACTTAAATTTCTTTTCTTTTAACAATTAATTCTTGAATAGAAAACTACTAATCATGTTTTCCATCATCAAAAACCTCAATAGTAACCACTCGCTCTACCAATTCGGTAAACTTACCGGTATATCTAGTCGCCTTAACTAGGTGATTATCTATCCAATGATAGTTTCCTCCTCTAGGCTTACCCATTAAAAGGCTATGGTATTTAAACCCATGAGTCTCTAACCATTGTTCGGTAACCTCTCTGTGATCTTCTGTTCTTGAGGTAAAAAAACAAATCATATGACCATCGTCATACCATTTATTTAAGGTTTCAAGCGCATCCGGAAAAGGTTCACAAGTAACCATACGCTCTGGTTCTTCGTTAGGAACATCTTCTGTAATAGTTCCATCGATATCGATAAGGTAGTTCTTAATTCCTTCTGGCAATACCGGACTCACATGTTCCCCTGCCTCTACCTTGTCATGCAATAATTTTTCTACTTCTTCCTTCTTCATAACTTCTATTTTCTCTTAATTTTAAGGTTAATTGGTTAATTTTTTTGGTTAATTAATTTTTATTCGTTGCTCCAGTTTAGTCTGTCCATTTGGTTAAAAGGCCATGGAGCTCCATTATTTTCTATATTCGACATCATATTATTCAGATCTGAAGGAGCCGCGCTTTGTTCCATCACCAAATAACGCCTCATATCCATAATAATTGACAACGGACTGATGCTTACAGGACAAGCTTCAACGCAGGCGTTACAACTTGTACATGCCCAAAGTTCTTCGGCAGTAATATAATCGTTTAACAGCTGCTTCCCGTCATCAACGAAACTACCATTTTTATCTATATTTGCCCCTACCTCTTGTAATCGATCTCTGGTATCCATCATAATTTTACGAGGTGATAACTTCTTACCTGTTTGGTTTGCAGGACATTCACTAGTACAACGCCCACACTCTGTACAAGTGTATGAATTGAGTAATTGCGCCCAGTTTAAATCCATTACATCTGAGGCTCCAAATTTTTCGGGTTCTCCTGCTTCTTCATCTTCTGCAGGAGCTGCAAAAGGATCTGCATTTGGATCCATCATAAGCATTACCTCTTTGGTCACTGCTTCTAAATTATCAAACTCACCTTTAGGTTTTAAGTCTGCAAAAAAGGTGTTAGGAAATGCTAAAAGAATATGTAAGTGCTTAGAAAAGTATAAGTAATTCAAAAACACTAATATTCCTAAAATATGCAACCACCATGCTGTACGTTCTAATATGATAAGGCTTCCTTCAGACACACCTCCAAATAAAGGAGAAATATATTGACTTACCGGATATGCACCTGCTTTGATGTAATGCTCTGCTCCAATTGCCTGTAGTTGTAGATCTGCCGCATTCATGGTAAGAAACAGCGTCATTAAAACAACTTCAAAATACAGGATAATATTACCATCATTTTTTGGCCATCCTTTTAATGTTTTAAAACGTCTGATATTGATAACATTTCTTCGTATCCAAAAAAGAACAACACTTACTAAGACCAATAGTGCTAATATTTCAAAAGACCCTATAAGAAAATCATAAAAGCTTCCTAGAGGAGCAAATACTCTATGTGTTCCAAAAATACCATCAATAATAATTTCTAGGACCTCAAGATTAATAATAATAAAACCAAGATAAACGACAATATGCAGTATTCCTGCTATCGGTCTTCGAACCATCTTAGATTGCCCTAAAGCAATCATAGCCATGTTTTTCCATCTTGCTCCTTTATTATCTGATCGATCAACATCTTTACCCAATCGGATATTGCGGATTACTTTTCGGATGTTTTTTGTAAAATATCCTATTCCTGCTACCAAGGCAATTACAAATAAGATGTTAGGTATATATTGCATTTTATATTAATTTACTGAGTCTGTCGGTTTTTTGTATGGTTTATTCTTTTTCCCAAAAACAGAAACATTGATGTATCTGGTTGGGTTCAGTCTTAAATCCTGCAGTAAAAGCTCTAACTCTTTACTAGTTTTTTCCAGATTGTCGTATAATTTATCGTCTTTCAACAGCTTACCTGCACTTCCTTTCCCTGCATTGAGGTCTTTAGAAATTTTTTGAAAATTCGCCAGAACCACTTCCAGTTCTTTTCCTATTTTCTTAACATTGATTTGTGACAAAGAATCTGAAACTTTATTCAGCTTAGAAGAGATTTTATCAGCATTATCAAAAGTCTTATTTAACTTCTCTTCATTCTGAGCCAATAAATTATTTATTCGTATAGATGTATTCTTAAATTGCTTTACACTAATACTTAGGTCCTTGAAAATTGAATTTAAATTATTCTGATTGTCTACATTTAAAATACCATTGACAGAAGTTAGTAAAGTATCTGCATCAGTAATTGCAGATTCCAACTTCTCCTGCAAAGGAGTTAATCTATCATTAACCAACTCTAACAAGCCCGCTTCTATCCTTCCTTTTAACGTATCACCATCTTCAGCATCTAATCCTTGTTCGTATTTTGGTATAATAGCCAAGGACTTTCCTCCTATAAGTCCGCCCCCATATACTTTGGCTTCACTATTTTTTGAAAACGAAAAATCACTATCTACGTTAAACTCTACCACCAAGTTCCCTTTAGTGTCTGCAAAATCGATAGAAACCACCTGCCCTACAACCAAACCATTTATGGTCACAGGAGAAGAAGGAATTAATCCTTCGACATTTTTGTAAACCGCATAGAATGTCCTGTCATTTTCAAGAAGGTTTTGCCCTTTTAAAAAACTGTATCCAAAAATAAGAAGTGCAATTGCACAAATCGCAAGTATTCCCGTCTTGACTTCTCGAGTAAATTTCAAAATAGATTAAATTTTAGGTGACAAATTTAGAACAAAAATATTTTTTTGTAGATTATTTTTTGATGAATTATCAGTAAATATTCAGATTAGTTAGAAGAAGTGTTAGGTTTTAGCGCTTCTGTTAAAGAAATTCGTTCATTATTACGAAATGCTACGACAAAACTTGAATCGAATCCTTTTCCCAAAGCAATATCTTTAAGTTCCTGAATAAGTGTGTAGTTTGAAGTACTTCCGTAGTAATATTTATACAAATCACCATCTTTAGTTTTAGTTAATTGATCTAAACCATTAAAATTAAAAGGTTCTAATTCTATTTCGGTAGAACCTGCGGCTATTTGCACTTTAAAAGTAATACCATCGTATATTTTATCTCCTTCCATCTCTGCCGTTACGCTTGTTACTTCTTTTGGCGTTTCTGTTTTCGGAACATAATAAATGGCATCTAAACTTTCTTTATAATCTACAATAGAAGTTGTTATAGACTTCGCCATTTCGTCTTGCCCTTTCTTAGAATTTAGATACTTTCCTTCTTTAATATTAGTTAGAAAACCTAGTTCAATAAGAACACTAGGCATATACGTTTGATGTAATACCACAAACCCTGCTTGCTTTACTCCTCTGCTTTTACGATCCAATGCTTTTTTAAATCTGTTTTGCACAAAACTTGCCAAGGTTAAACTCTGATCTAGATATTCCTCCTGCATTAAGGTTAGGCCTATAATCGACTCTGGAGAATTTGGATCGAACCCATCATAATTAGCTTCATAATTGTCCTCCAAAAGAATTACTGAGTTCTCATTTTTGGCTACGCTAAAATTCTCATCATTAGCATGTAACCCCAAAACAAACGTCTCTGTACCAAAGGCTTGCGATCTATGAGAATTACAATGTATAGAAACAAAAAGATCTGCATTAGCTTTGTTGGCTATTTTTCCCCTTTCATGAAGTTCTATAAACTTATCTGTTTTACGAGTATATACAACTTTAAACCTTGGATCTTTCTCAAGAACAGCACCTACCGATAACACCACCTTAAGCGCAATTTCTTTTTCTTTATATCCATTACCTCTGTTCCCCGGATCATGTCCACCATGCCCAGCATCTAAAACCACAACAAACTTATCGCTTTCCTGTGCAGATACAGACCATTGATTAACCAATAGCCCAAACACTATTAGTAAAAGATAAATATGATATGTTGTTCCCTTTTTCATTAAATCAAACAATTTTACTTCTAACTTTGAAACATTCCCTTTTTGTTTCCGTATTTAATATATATCGTAAAAAAACAAAGATTATGATCGTACAATTTAATCTTTATTCCATTCGTTTTAAATGGCTTTAGATATGTCTCGATCACATAATTTTTTATTTTTTTACCAATTACAATCTAAGGATAAAAAATATATGTAATTTTGGCACTTCAAAAACTAAGCCATAGTTTTACAAAAATAGGATTTAAACCATTGCAAACAACGGTACGTCACATACTTTATTCACTAAGTTTTTCACTGTTTTGTATTTGTCAAATAACAGCACAGGAAACCAATAAAACTACCGAGGTACCTATTCCGGCCAAGGAAGATTCAATTCCTGGTCCCGAAAAGGAAATAAGACTCAATCCCGAAGAAATCATTACAGAAAAAGCTCAGGACACTGTCAAAAAAGACACGTTACAAGCAGAACCTCAATTTCTTACTGACAAGGTAGATTACAAGGCTACTGATTATATGAGGCTAAGTCGGAGAGAAAATAAAATGTACTTATACAATCAGGCAGAAATCATTTATGGTGAAATGCAAATAAATGCAGGCCATATTATTGTTGATAATGAAAAAAATGAGGTGTATGCCTATGGTATAAAAGATTCACTGGGTGAATACACTCAAACACCAATATTTAAACAAGGTCAAAACATCGTAGAACCAGATTCTATTCGCTTCAATTTTGATACAGAGAAAGCACTTATATATAATTCTCGAACTGAACAAAATGGTTTTAAAATCAAAAATGAGATTTCAAAACGTGAGAATGATTCGGTGATTTACATGAAAAATGTAAAGTTTACAACATCAGAGAATATTGAAGACCCTGAATATTATTTTTATGCACGAAGAATAAAGTTTGTTCCTAAAAAGAAAATTGTTACAGGTCTGGTGAACATGTTTATTGCAGATGTACCAACTCCACTGGGATTACCGTTTGGGTATTTTCCGCTTACAGAGGATAGAACTTCTGGTTTTATCATACCAAATCCCGGTGAAGAAAGAAGGCGTGGTTATTTTCTACAAAATGGTGGGTATTATTTTGCTATAAGTGATTATGTAGACCTAACGTTATTAGGTGACTATTACACAAATGGAAGTTATACGTTTGCTGTAGAATCGGCTTATGCATTGCGATATAAATTTAGAGGTAATCTTCGCTTCAGGTACGAAAACAACCTACAAAGTGAACGTGGATTCCCAGATTTTTCGAAAACTACCACCTATAATATTCAATGGACACATAGCCAGGATGCAAAAGCAAATCCGAATTCGAGATTTTCTGCATCGGTAAACTTTGGAAGTAGTAATTTCTTTCAACAATCGACAAACCAACTGAATACGGGTAATTTCTTAAACAACCAGATAAGTTCGAATATTTCTTATTCAAAAACCATCCCTGGTGATCCACAGGTAAATATTAATGTAGCTGCAACACATAACTCCAACACCAATACGGGGACGGTAAATTTATCGCTTCCAAATGTAAATGCAAGTGTTTCAAGAGTATTCCCATTTGCACCTAAAGTAGGTATTAAAAAAGGTATTATACAGAATATAAATACACAATATAATTTTAGAGGAGAAAATAGAATTGTGACCACAGACGATGATTTATTCTCTGCCAGAATGTTTGATGATGCAGTAATGGGAATGCAGCATTCTATACCTTTAACCACCAATTTCAAAATCTTTAACTATATAAGTGCTTCGATGGGGACCAATTATCAAGAGAATTGGGTTTTCGAAACCATAAAACAAGATTATGATCCCGATGCCAATGATGGTGCAGGAGCCGTAGTAAGGGATACTATTTCAGGTTTTGACAGTTTTAGAACTTATAATTTTTCGGCTAGTTTGGGGACCACCATCTACGGTACTTTTAACTTTAAAAAAGGGAAAAAGATACAAGCTATACGCCATACGATGAGACCTTCAATAAGTTATAATATCAATCCTGCTTTCGATCAGTTTTATGATGAATATACCATTACGGACAATCCAAACACGGTAGATGTAGATGAAACAGAAGTGGTTCAATACTCTAAGTTTGAAGGCGGTTTCTTTGGTGCACCGAGTAACGTCTTTTCTAGTAGTATTGGTTTTTCTTTAAGCAATAATATTGAGATGAAGGTCAAAAGTAAGGATAGCACAGCTACAGAACCCAAAAAGGTCATACTTCTTAATAACTTCAATATTAGTACTGCATATAATATTGCAGGAGATTCTTTAAAATTAAGTCCAATATCAATTAGCGGTAATGTTCCTATTATACAAAACAAGTTAGATATCAATTTCAATGCGCAACTAGACCCATATGCATTAGACAATAATAACCGAAAGATAGACGTCTGGAATATTGATAATGGCGGAAGTTTGTTTCGTTTAACCCGGGCAAGTGCTAACTTTGGATATTCGTTCTCAAGTCAGGATTTTGAAAAAGGGAAAGTAAATGAAGACCCTTTAACTAATCAAAATTTCAGGAATGAAGGACGACCCGATAATTTATTCGGTGGAGTGACAGATTTTGGTGAAGCTAGATCTTATGTTGAGGATAAAAAGAAAGATACCGATAAGGACACCAAAAATTATGGCTATAAAATCCCTTGGAACCTACGGGTGTCGTACAATGTAAATTATAGTAATAATGCCAGGCAGAATGAAATATCGGCTCATTCGATAATGTTTTCTGGCGATGTAGAACTTGCGCCCCGATGGTCTGTTGGCGTTTCCTCAGGATACGATTTAAAAAACCCAGGATTTACTTTTACCAACCTAAGGTTTCAACGTGACCTAGAAAGTTGGAGAATGAGCTTTAACTGGATTCCATTTAGCGAGAGGACATCATGGAACTTCTTTATCGGAATTAAATCTTCTGTACTTAGTGACATTAAGTGGGACAAACGTCGAGAGCCCGATAGACAGTTGTAAAACAGCTATATGGAGTAATGATAAATTACTAATAGAAGGAATTACAATACAAGTTAAATCACACATAAACAATATAAACTTCGCATTATGAAAAAAATCATTACTACATCAAAGGCTCCCGCTCCTATTGGCCCCTATAATCAGGCCATCATGAATGGAAACACATTATATACCTCTGGACAAATAGCAATTAATCCTGAGTCTGGCGAATTGATTTTAGACGACATCAAAACTGAAGCTGAACAAGTAATGCAAAATCTTAAAGCAATTTTGGACGAAGTAGGTATGACTTTTGAAAACGTAATTAAAACTACCATTTTCTTAAGTGACATGAATAATTTTGCACAAGTCAATGAGGTCTACGGAAGTTATTTTAATGAAGACACCGCTCCCGCAAGAGAAACTGTAGCTGTAGCTGCACTACCAAAATTTGTAAATGTTGAAATATCAGTTATTGCGGTAAAGTAAATAACAATAACAGCATAAAATAAAGCCGGAGTGATCATGCTCCGGCTTTATTTATATTATTACTTAATCATAATTTTTCTAGTTACTTTAGTCGTTCCTGATTCAATTACTACAATGTAGTTTCCTTTTTTCATGCTACCTGAATGAAAAGATAAATTATAAATTCCCTTTCCTATATTTTGGTTTTGAAGTTCCTGCACCAACTTCCCATTTAAATCATATAAAGAGACTTTAATCTTGTTTTCTTTATGTACCAAATAATGAATATTCCCTTCTTCTTCCATTGGATTAGGATATACTCCCATAATGGTAAAATCATCTTTTGACATAATTTCTGTTGGCTTTTTGGTATATTCATCCCCTAGCTGAATACCTCTAGATAAGGCTCTTGCTGGATTCGAAGCTTCTCTAATTCTACAGTCTCCTGCATTCACATACCAACCCCTAGACCTCCTTTCGCCGGCTACTGGCCTTGTAACATCAGAAATATCATACCAATCAGCCTGTGCTCTATTTTCAGTGACATCCAAAACAAAGTATCCGTGATTATCCAAGTCAACATCTTTGATATGCCTGTTTAGTAATTTTATATAGAACTCACCTATTCCAGATGCTATACCTCCAACAAAGTCAAGATTCTGTGAAGTCACACTGGGCACAACAAACTCGCACATTTCACAACTACGGCGGTATCGCACTTCTCCAGCAAATGTGCTATGAATATCTCCTGTAAGTACCACTATATTATTAATATCATTATCTCTTACATAACTTAGCAATCTATCTCTTTCTTCGCTATATCCATCCCAAGCGTCATTTGATGGAACTCCGTTCCAAGGCATCATCATGACCTGGTTTCCTATCACTCTCCATTGGGCTGAAGAAGAAGATAATTGATTGGTAAGCCAGTTAAATTGTTCTTCTCCCAAAATGGAAGTATAGATTGCTTTATTTTCTTTATTATTTACCTTTTCAGAATACTTTGCCCCTTTCTTAAGTAAATTTTTTAACTCTTTGATTGAAGCCTCTCCTGAATTCAACGATTTGTTTTGAGCCACCGTATTTGCAAACAACTCAATTAATCTATCAAATTCTGTAGCGGTTAATCCTGAAGTTACTTTTTTTTCAGCATCAGACACTTCTAACAGCATAGGCAAAACCACTCTTAAAATTTCTTTTACATTTTCAGGGTTATTTAAATCTTTATTAGCTATTACTTCTTTAGCATATTGCTTAAACTTTTTGTTTGAGCCCGCTGCGCTAATTAAATTTTTGGATGTAGAAACCTGAGTATCCCTGCCTTCAATGCGGGTATCTAACATAATAAGATCTAACAATTTCCCATAGGAAATCTTGCGATACAAACGATATTGTTCCATAGAATTTGCTCGAACAGGCATCCATTCAAAATACGCTTTATGCGCATTTGCTTTTCTGGTTTCCCAACTTCCTTCGGTATTTGGAGAATGATTTTCGGCACCAAATTTATTAGCATCATTGGCAAATTCATGATCATCCCAAATATGAATAAAAGGGTGTTGTTGATGTACATTGCGAAGCATTGGATCTAAGCTGTAATAAGAATAACGAACTCGATAATCGTCTAAAGTGATAATTTCACTTTCAGGTAAATGTCCTCTACCAATAGTATCGCTATACCCATATCCTCCAGATTCATATTCATAAATATAATCTCCCAGGTGAATTACTGCATCAAGATCATTTCTCTCTGCAATTTGATTATATGCATTGAAATATCCATTTTGATAGTTTGAACAGGAAACCACTGCAAACCTCACGTTATTTACCATTTCTGTTTGAGAAGGAGCAGTTCTTGTTTTTCCGATTATAGATAATGAACCCAAAGATTCAAACTGATAGAAATACGTGGTAAAAGGGCTAAGACCTGTTACATCTACCTTCACGGTATAGTCTTTACCTTGATTGGTAACAACCTGACCTTGCTTAACCACATTGACCATTTGGGAGTCGGTCGCTACTTTCCAGTTTACAACTGCAGAGGTATTATTTGTAGTGATTCTGGTCCAAATGATTATGGCACCCTCCAACGGATCACCAGAAGCTACTCCGTGATAAAATGGAGCCAAACTAGAGTCAAAATAATTGTCTATACTTTTATTGTTTACAGATCTTTCAATTTTTGTAAGTTGAGTTTCTACATTTTGGGCACAAAAAAATTGAATACTAAACAGTGCCACTACCAAAAATGGTAATTGTGTTTTCATGTTAGGTTTTAATTTGTTAGTTAATAATTGGCGATTTCTGCGAAAGTATTGGAATGTAAAAACAAATTATAGCCACTTCTTTCTATTTAATATATCCTTAAATTCCCTAACTATTTTTTCTATCACTACAGGAAGAAATTAACTATGAATTCACCTCTGTTTCATAAGCAATTATTATTTTAAATTTGACACTTACAGATTTACACTATTTCTTACAAGATGTATGACTATCCATTAAAATCAAGTGACCTCCTAACACAATTAATTAAATCCAAAGGCATTAGTAATTGGAACACTTTAACCAATTTTGTTCGACATATCCCCTATGGAAGAAATACCAATAGAACAGATGTCTCATTGGTGATTACAGAACATAAAGGCACCTGTAGTTCTAAACATGGTTTATTAAAAACCGTAGCTGATCTCAATGAAATTGAGATTGATCTTATTATGGGTATATATAAAATGAACCAGGTTAATACTCCCAAGATTGGTCAGGAAATAGCAAGGCATAACCTGGAGTATATTCCGGAAGCGCATTGCTACCTAAGACATGTAAACAGCACTATAGATGTTACTTCGTTAGAATCTAATTTTGATCGTATTGCAGATACTATTTTATCTGAAACACTTATCGCTCCCGATCAGGTAGGTGATTATAAGGTAAATTTTCATAAAGAATATATCAAGAACTGGATTGTAAAAGAAAGGATCCATTTAACTTTTGAAGAAGTGTGGAGTATCCGCGAGCAGTGTATTAAAAACTTGTCTTTATAATTTGGCCGAACTAAAAAAAACAACTTAACTACAATAATATCAAATACTTACCGTTATAAATACACAAACCTACTAGCATTATTGGTGTTTAAAATTCTACTAAATCGATCTTTTTGCTACCTGAGGAGATCGATTTTTTGATCACTGTTTTTACATTTTTTTTAAGCTAATGGCCAAATTTCTGAATTGCTTTTTGATTTCATCAAATTCTTGCTTTGTAATTGTTTTTGAATCTATTATCCCCTGCAAAGCATAATAATTTTGATCATCAAAGAGTAGAATCAATGCATAGCATTTTGTTATTTGCCCTTTGTCATTTTTTCTAGAAAAATAACGTTCATATCCCTCCAAATCATCTATAGCAATAGGCTTAATGAGGTCATACTTACTATGAGTTTCTTTATAGTTATAATTAATAACAAATTGTTTTTTATCTTCTACATTGTATCGTGTAGGAGCATGAGTTATGGTATAATAGAAGTCTTTATTCGACAATGGCCTTTCTGTGCCGTCTCCTCTAAAATTTACGGTTCCTCCCCAAAAACCTCCTTCTTTTTTTAATCCATAACTACCCAGATCCAAAGTAATTCCAAGTTCATCTAAGTCAGATATTTTACGTTTAGGATCATGGATAATGCTCAACATTGATTTTCTAATGTCTTTATCTAAAATGTTTTTTAATGTGCTTTGGTATTTTGCATTGATTACTGCTCCTTTTCCTTGCTCTAGTTCAATATACAGTAGATGATTATTCATTTCTATTTTAGGTGTGTCCTTGCCCGAAAAACTAACCCAAATTGCTTCTTTATTATTAAATAAGAAACGTTCAATTTTTGTACCAGATATACCATAGGAGTTGAACTTTTCTTCACTAATCGTATTTTTAACGTTAGAAAACATGGTCTTTGACAAAGTCATTGTGGTAATTTTAGCTCCCCCTTCATTCATCATTAAACCTTTAATGATAGGTTCCATTCTAAATCCTTCTGGAGGAATTATACTAAACTTGGTTCCCGGAATAATTTTATGTTCCTGTGTAATCTTGGAAATCGTACTTTGCAGCTCTTGTCCCTGAACATAACAATACATTAAACACAACAATAATACTTTACATATTTTCATATCTAATCTATAATCCTTTTAATAACAACTCGGCAGTTGCTGGATTTGTGGCTAAAGGAACATTATACACATCACAAAGGCGCATAAGCATAAAAATATCAGGTTCATGAGGGTGTTTTGCCAATGGATCTCTAAAGAAAATAACCATATCGATCTTACCTTCGGCTACATCTGAAGCAATTTGGGCATCTCCCCCTAATGGTCCAGAAAGATAAGGAGCAACCTCAAAACCAGCTCTTTTTGCCTTTTGACCAGTCGTTCCCGTAGAAACAAGATTTATTTTTTTCGAAAGTAATATACTTTTGTGCTCATTAAGAAACTGAACCATTTCAGCTTTTTTTCCATCATGAGCTATTATTGCAATGGTCATAACTATTGATAACAAATTTATGTTGATAGTATATCAGAGATACGCAACAACTCTTTATTTATTTCATGATCCCCCGATAGTCCCTCATCAAAACTGGTGGATTTTACTTCATTGTTAATTAATCCTACCATTACATTTTTTTCTCCATCCAACAACAACTCAACCGCTTTAACGCATAATCTACTTGCTAAAGTCCTATCAAAACAACTAGGTGATCCCCCTCGTTGCATATGCCCCAAAACGGTCACCCTTACATCGTAATCTGGTAAATTTTCGGTAACATAATCGGCAAGTTCATACACATTTTTACCAATCTTATCTCCTTCACTTACCACAACAATACTAGAGGATTTCCCAGAACGCTTACTACGTTTTAAAGATTCTAATAAACGATCTAGACCAAGGTCTTCTTCGGGAATTAAAATTTCTTCTGCTCCTGCTCCTACTCCACTGTTAAGTGCAATAAAACCAGCATCACGTCCCATCACTTCTATAAAGAATAATCTATCGTGTGAACTCGCGGTATCTCGAATTTTATCAATTGCGTCAATTACGGTATTAAGCGCAGTGTCATAACCAATCGTATAATTTGTGCCAGCAATATCATTATCGATTGTTCCTGGTACTCCTATCACAGGAATATCATATTCTTTACTAAATATCTCTCCCCCTCTAAAAGTACCATCACCACCAATGAGCACCATGGCATCTACTCCTATTTTTTTTAGATGCTCTGCTGCTTTTTTCCTTCCTTCAGGTGTTCTAAACTCTTCAGATCTAGCAGATTTAAGAATCGTCCCCCCGCTACTAATTATATTTCGAACACTTCGTGCATTCATTTCACAATAGTCCCCTTCGATCATTCCCTGATATCCCCTATAAAACCCTACGCATTCTACATTATAATATGCGCATGCTCTTGCTACTGCTCGTATAGCTGCATTCATACCCGGAGCATCTCCTCCTGAGGTCATTACTCCAATGGTTCTGATTTCTCTTGCCATTCTAGATCTTTTAGTTCGTTATTGGTTAATTATTTTTATCTGTAAAGTTAATAAATTCGGGGGCTTCTATCTTAGTTGTATCCACCGGTTTTGCTATTGAATCTTTTTTCTTTTTCTTGTTTTTAAAAACCTTTTGTACGAGCTCATTGAAATTATCAAAATCTACCGAGTATGAAAGTCCAATACCTTGCTCATAACCTTGGTTTTCAGTCCCTATAAATTGAATATCATTTTGTCGATTAAACACCTTACCTCTAAGCGACCCATCCTCATTAAAGAGATATTCTATTTCTACATCTCCAACTACAGTAGATTGATCTGTTCCTCCCAGAGGAACTCCAACCCTACCATTAATTAGTATTTTATTGTTAATTTGGGTCGATAGTGTTAATCCAAATTGATCTGCATTTTCCTGATCCAAAGTACGCACTCCCTGCACGTAATTAAGTCCTACCTGGAACTTATCATCTTCATCAGAAAACAATCCATCAAAAAGACTAGAAGCTCTATCTGCTACTAACCCTCCCGTAATGGTGTTTGGATCCAACGTTTCACTACTATAAAATTGGCCTTGAGAAACCAGAGATAAAGCTTGTATTTCACTATTAGACTGATCTCTTAACTTATAATCTAACTCACTTTTTACTACTGAGCTTAGATTCGGAAACTCCAGACTAAAATTAAGGTTAGGTTGTATTAATTCTCCTTGTAAATCTACAACGACCTCAACGGGTATTTTTCTGTTTATCGAAGCATTATCTAATAAAATAGCTGGGTTTGCTTCTGTTTTATATACCGCACTTAGGTCTAGAATAGCTCTGGTTGGACTTCCATCCCAATTAATCGTACCTCCGTCCCGAACATTAAATATCTTTTCAACGACCAAATACCTAAAATTATATGTTCCTTCATATGCCACGAAATCTCCCCACATATTGAACTTCCCATTGGTGTTAATCTCGATAAGCAATGTCCCAGCTCCGCGACCTTTAAGTGAGCTTCCATTTTGTTTATCTACTACAATTTCAACTTCGGCATTATTATTAACATCCAGATCAAATTGTAGTTCTAACCCTTTTACCTCATCCAACACAATTTCTTTACCTTCTAAACGGGCTTGTTTCTCATCGGGGCTCAAAAAGTGAATATATGAATTGTCTCCAATAGACTCTGTTTCATTAAGTGGAATTTTAAAAACCGTACCTTCTTCGGTAGTAGCATTTACATTAATAACTAACTCGTCTGTAGGGCCTTTTATAGAAGCATCTCCGCTTATAAATGCGGTTCCGTAATACAATGATTCTTCATCTTCTTCGGTATCAAGAACTAGTAATCTATCATTAGCAATAAGATCTAAGCCCATTTCCCATTTCGAAAATTGACGATGAGCTATATATCCTCCTAAAATTCCTTTGGTATTATACTTGGTATCAGTAACCTCAATATTATCAAAATTAAATCGCTGTTTTTCTAATAGAACTCTTGAACCTTCTTCAAAATCCAGATCCACATTAAGGTAAGGTACAGTAAGTCCCGCTTGACTTAAACTAAGAGCACCGTCTATTGAAGGTTTTTTAAAACTACCTGAGATTTTTGCATTTCCAAAGAGATACCCTCTTATATTAGAAACTACTATACCTCCCAATGCACTAAACTCTTCAATATTAAATCGATCAAGTTCAAGATCTACGTCCATCTTAGAATTGCTCTTAGAAACATTAATAGTTCCCAAAGCTGTAAGGCTTTGATGGTTTCCTTCATCAGTAAGTTTAGTATCGACACTATATTCGGTTAAATCATCATTTCCAACCACATCGATAGTAAGATCTCCCAACAATGTTTCATTAATCCCTAAATCGTTTACACTTATCGTAGAGCTAGGATAGTAGGCCCCGTTCTCTTGTAATACTGCTAGCTTCCCGTCTACTTTTCCTGCAAAATTCAAGCTATCTATCCTGGGTGTGATTTTATTAAGATCAACATTTTCAAAAGTAGCCTTGATATCTTTATAATATTTTCCTTCTACGACGCCATCCACCTTTATTTCTTCATCCTTGTAGTTAAATATAAGTGATTGAATATCGATATTTTTAAAATCGTTGTCGAATATTATCTTGTTGTTATCTTTATTTTTATCTCGGTTTACATACCAGGTATATCCTTTATAAGTAAGGTCTGACTTCCTGAAACCAACTTCGGAATTATTTTCTTCATTGATGGTATGATAAAACTCTAAACTAAAATCATCTGCATTATTTTTTCCTCCTTTAAATTCGGAGTGCATGAATAGCGTGTCTTTTAGTGTAACATTAATCAAACTAAATTCTGATACATCATAGTATTTAGAATCGATACTATCAATTGCTACATAAGTATTAAATAATGGGTTTTTATTATCTACTTGAACATCTACATTTTGCATGACATTATCAAAAGCCTTAATAGAAGGAGATTTAAAAGTGAGTTTAAATTCTGACTCATTGCTTTCTACTTTTCCTCTTATGATTGTATTTGGTGCAAATTGAACTTCAGGGAAAAAGACATCAACAATTTTATTATAGATACTGAAATTGAATTCCATAAATTCATTATCTGTAATCTCTGTAGCTTCAAAATTGGTGTATAAACTCCCAATCGAATTCCTGAAAAGATCATACACATTTTCAAACCTGAAAATCCCTTTCACATCTCCTTCGACAATATCGGGACTATTGATCTTGATTGTTCTTACATTATTTTCATCAAAGCTAGAAGTGATATCAAAATCCTCAAAATAATAGCTAGCATTTTGATTGGTATACAGGGTTTTCTTAAAAGAAATGGTTCCAAAAGCATCATTTACACCAGTACCTTTCATATTCATATATACATCACCGTTAAAAATAGATTCACTATCTCTAGTAAAGAGATTTAGCCTTTTAAGGTCAATATGATCAACATTTGCAACGAAATCGTAGTTATGAATCTCCTGAGACAAATCTGCTACTCCATTAAATTCAAATCTTACATTAGGATCCTGAGAAATGAGATTTCCATCGAAAACTCTATCTTTTAAGTTTCCTAGTGCTTTTAAATTCGAATAATTATACCCATTAAACACCAATTTATTAACATCTCCCTCTATTCTGGTGTTCAAACTCTCTAGTGTAAAGCCACTTCCATCAACATTAATATTAAAAGCTGCGCTACCTACCGAATTTACCCCTAATAATTGACCTACATTAAAGTCATTGGATATAATATTTCCATTATAGGTTGAAGTGGTGATATCATCAAGCTTCTCAAGTAGCACAAAAGCATTTATTTGCCCAAGTTGAGAAAAAAGATTCATATCTATATCAACAGCTTTTGTAGTTACAGTAGCATTACCTTTGGCCGTAACGCTTCCAAATTGATACAGCTGACGAGGAAGTGATTCTCCCAGAACTCTAGGCATCAAATTTACCAAATCATAATAATTGGTCGTTAGATCTGTAAAATCACCGGTAAGTTCAAATTTTGTAGCATCAGAAACCGCATTTTTAATCCTTACATCTCCACGTATGACTGACCGATCTAATCCGGTTATATTGGCATTGATCACCTTAAAATCATTTAAAGTTCCCTGCACCAATGTATTTCTCAATTTCAAAACATGATTATTCCCGAATCCTTTATAAAAAGGGATCAAATCATTGGTTGAAATAGAAGCCTTGTTAAAGTCTGCAGTAATATTTACTTTGTTTTCAAAATCTGAAAGTCCACCTTCTTCAAAAGAAAATAATACTTCACCTTCTATATTAGAATCTGGAGTTTCTATGACCAACTCTTGAAAACTCATTTCTTTTGGCTTAACAGCGAAGCAAGTTTGCAATTTGGAAATTTGTAATCCCTGTGGTTCATTAAATGCTAATGCATTAATATTTAGATATACATCAGGACCATCTACCATTAGATTTTCTGCATCCAGAGTAATATCCTTATAATATATTACATCAGGACTCTTTAAATTTTCATCGGTAAAACTATAAATACCATTTTCAATGGTAATATTTTTGGTAGTTAGCAGAAACCTTTCACCAGAAGGTGGTTTTCCACTATCAAACTTTCTTACAAAAGTCATTAAGTTATCGCTATTTTCATCTTTATAGATTTTCATCTTAAATCTAAGATTCTTTATAACGACCTCTCCTAACTCAGGATTGCCATTAGATATCTTACTGAGACTACCTACTGAGGTTTCAATACCCCCAGCATAAAGTAATGTATCCTGATGATGATCTTTTACAAAAACCTCTTTGAGATTCACATTACCGGCATAGGTTAATCCAATCTTGCCAATTTGAATATCTACACCATAATCTGAGTTTAAGCGTTTAGTAATTTTTTTTCCAAAAAAAGTTTGAACTGCAGGTATAGAAAATACGATCACTAAAAACGCAAAAAGTGATAAAAGGGTAAGAAATACCCTTAACAATATTTTCCTAAATTTTCTGATACGTTTTATTGTTTTAACTTTGTTGACAATATTAACAATTTCTATGCCCTTTTCCTCATAATGAATCCACAAAAAATATACATTCTCGGTATTGAATCTTCATGTGATGACACGTCTGCGGCTATATTATGCAACGGAAAAGTTTTGTCAAATGTTGTGGCATCACAAAAAATACATGAACAGTACGGCGGTGTTGTTCCAGAATTAGCTTCTAGAGCTCACCAACAAAACATTGTTCCTGTTATTGATCAAGCTATTAAGCAAGCCGGAATTGCTAAAAAAGATTTAAGCGCCATCGCCTTTACTAGAGGACCAGGATTAATGGGTTCTTTATTAGTAGGGACTTCCTTTGCAAAATCATTAGCCCTGGCATTAGACATTCCTCTCATCGATGTAAACCATATGCAGGCTCATATCCTTGCTCACTTTATAGAAGAAGATGACTTTGATCAACCTGAATTTCCATTTTTAGCAATGACTATAAGCGGCGGTCATACTCAGATTGTAAGAGTAAACGACCATTTCGACATGGAAGTAATTGGAGAAACAATTGATGATGCCGTTGGTGAAGCTTTTGATAAAAGTGCAAAAATCCTGGGGCTATCCTATCCTGGAGGTCCTTTAATAGATAAATATGCGCAATTAGGAAATCCAAAGGCTTTTCCGTTTCCTAAACCAAAAGTCAGTGATTTAAACTTCAGTTTCAGTGGACTTAAAACTTCAGTATTATATTTTATACAGAAAAAAGTAAAAGAAAATCCAGATTTCATTCAGGAAAACTTACACGACATTTGCGCATCTCTACAGTATACTATCATTAACATATTGATAGATAAATTAAAAAAAGCTTCTAAGCAAACAGGAATAAAAAGCATTGCAATTGGAGGTGGCGTTTCTGCTAATTCTGGAATTCGTAAAGCTTTAAAGGATGGAGAATATAAATTTGGATGGAAGACTTTTATCCCAAAATTTGAATATACCACAGATAACGCAGCCATGATTGCCATTGTAGGATATCTAAAGTTTTTAAAAGAAGATTTTACCGACTTAAATGTGGTGGCTAAAGCCCGAATAAAATTCTAATGCAGCTATTTTATAACGATACATTAAGCAGCTCGAGTACCGAAATTAAATTCTCGCGCGAGGAAAGTAAGCATATTGCCAAAGTGCTACGAAAGAAAGAAGATGATATTTTGCATATCACCAATGGAAGAGGTGATCTTTTTCAAGCTAAAATAACCTTTTCTAACCCTTCACAATGTATTGCTGTAATTGACTCGTTTGAAACTCAGAAAAAGAAACCCTATCGATTACATTTGGCTGTAGCCCCTACCAAAATGAACGATCGATATGAATGGTTTTTAGAAAAAGCTACCGAAATAGGTATTGATGAGATCACACCTATTTTATGTGATCACAGCGAACGTAAAGTCATAAAGTTGGAAAGATTCGAACGTATTCTTCAGAGTGCTATGAAACAATCTTTGCAATGTTACTTACCTAAGTTAAACCCCCTAGTTACATTTTCTGATTTCATTGCAAAGCCAAATCAGGATCAATTATTAATTGCTCATTGTGAAGAAACTAAAAAACAATCGCTACAAGATATTCTTCAACTAAAATCGAACTCTACTATTTTAATTGGTCCAGAAGGTGATTTTTCTCCTGATGAAATTCATAAAGCTCTTTCCTCTGGATACCATCCTGTGACTCTAGGTGAAACCCGATTAAGAACAGAAACTGCTGCAATCGTAGCCGCTCATAGTGTTGCTTTTATGAATCACTAACCTATCTCACTTATAATCAATATCTTTATCAAACAAATCAACACATAATGATTCGTATTTATCAAATAATCATTTGCCTTATCTTTTGCTGTTTGGGATGCTCTTCAAACAATAATGATAATACTTCTAATCCTGATGTTTCTCCACCCACCGACTCACAAAATACAATTAGTAAGATTGAGTTTATAGATGAATATGTAATTCCGGTTCAAGACTTAGCAGGAGTTCCTGTCGGAGGACTATCGGGTATAGATTATTATGACGGAAAGTGGTATCTGATTTGTGATACTTCAGAACCACCAATACGGTATTATAACGCTTCTATATCATATACTTCAACTGGATTTACCGAGGTATCAGTAAATACTATGACCGAAATAAAAGATAATATGGGCGCCGCATTAGCTGCTGGCACAGTTGACCCTGAATCGATTCGATTTGATCCTAATACACAGAATTTGGTGTATAGTAGTGAAGGTTCTATCGTAAATGATATCGACCCCGCTTTATTTGAAATATCTACTTTGGGAAATCTGGTAAGAACATTCACTTTACCCGATTATTTTAAAGCTCAGGCTAATGATGATACCAAAGGACCGAGGCATAATGGGGTTTTTGAAGGATTATCATTAAATATAGATAACACTGGATATTGGGTTTCTACAGAACTACCGCTTATCGAAGATGGACCAGAACCCACTCTTACTGATACTGATTCTCCGGTTCGAATCACCTTCTTTAATAAAAACACAGGATTAGCAGAACGACAATTTACATATGAACTAGATCCTGTGGCTCGACCAGCAACTTTAGGAACAACTTTTGAGGTAAATGGACTAGTAGAGATTCTAGAATATGATCAAAATAAATTCTTAGCTCTAGAACGTTCCTTCTCTTCGGGATATATCGATGGTGGTAACAACGTAAAAATTTACAAAGTTGATGCAACTGAAGCCACCAACACCCTATCAACAGAGTCTTTAAACAGTGCCTCTTATACCAAAGCACAAAAAACACTGTTATTCGATTTTGAAACTATCAGAAGTCAACTCATCAATAATTCTGTCGACAATATCGAAGGAATTAGTTTTGGCCCTGCATTAGAAGATGGAAGTAGAACAATTGTGGTGGTGTCTGACAATAATTTCAACTCTTTTATCCCTCAAAAGAATCAATTAATTTTATTTAAAGTAATCCCATGAAGGTGCTGTTTTACTTTGATTGCTTAAGATTTTGCAAAACAGATTTCAGATCTACATAATAAATATCCCCAGGTGGTCTTTCTCCTTCTGGGCGTTTACCAACAACCCCAGGTCTTTCCGAGGTAAAGTATAACACCTCATCATTTTTACTTAGCCCTGGAGCAAACTCTGTATATTCTGAATTCACTGCGGCACCTAAATTCTCAAGCTCTGTCCAAACACCGTTCTCATTCCAGGAAACAAATAAATCGGCATCTCCTTTCCCTTTTGGATCCCTTGCAGCTACAATTAAAAAATCTTCGTTTGACGATATACTCGGGTTACTTGCGTAAATAGGTTCTCCGTTTAATTGTAGCACAATTTTTTCCGCTTGTTTATATCCATCTTTAGTGTTCTTAACAACTACAATATCTCTTCCCTGAAATCGTTCCGAAACAAAATAAGCATTTCCGTTTTTTGACATCGTTATAAAAATATCTGTCGAATCTGAATTAAAGGGAAAGTCTAGATGAATGGGTTCTGACCATTTATCCTCTAGTCTATCTACATACCAAGTATTGTAAACTCCTCCTTTGTCATTTGCAATAACTGGCCTAGTAGAAGTAAAATATAACCGGTTACCATCTGCAGTGAGAAAAGGGTCTACATCTCGATACTCTCCCGTAGAAAATGAAAGGTTTTTGGCTTCAGACCATTTCTTATTTTCATATACCGAATACATTAGCTTCATACTTGAACGATCTGCCGTAGTACGGTTAAAAAAGACTTCGGTCTCATCAGAATTTAATGTGGCAGCAAACTCAGGAGCACTTGTAGAGACCGCACCTTCTCCCCAAATACTCGCCGTTACTGGAGGTTTAGGTCTCGATTGACATGAAATAACTAACACACCTAAAAGTACAAAGGTTACAACTATTTTCATTTTGACATATTTTGGTTCACTCTCCTAATTAGAAATATCTTCAGGAGTAAAATACATCAAAAATCAAATCTTTCAAGTTAAGATTATCCCAATTGCGATTATTTTAAATCTCTTTTTTAGTCGCTCCTATAGTTTGAAGTGAAGCATTTTGAACATATGCAATAATCGAAAGCTCATCATTTTCAGAAACCCATTCTGGTATTTTAAGCACTATATTTCCCGATTTTTCCCGACTCACTGCTCTATTGGCTACAATATTTGTATTCTTTAGAGTTCGGTTTCTATTCTCACCCCTCGCTATTTTTGTGATTCTCTCTGAAACTACCAATGTTAGTGTTACCGTATTAAATTCTTGACCTTCTACCACATATGAAAAAAGCAGCTCTGTATTATCTCGCTTTACATTTTCTAAAACAATAGTTTGTTTTGTTTTTGATTTAGCATACTTTTCCAATGCATTATTTACTTTATACCTATTCGAACCTGTAAAGTGTTCATTACCATTTACTACCAATTGGGGTGTATATATAGACCTACTATTAAATTTTATTGCATATTCCCTTTGATAGTCACTAAAAGATTCTGAGCTAAAAGGGTCTCGCCATCCTAAACGGTTCCAATAATCTACATGATAAGACAAGACGAATACATTTTGATCTTTATATTTTTCATCAATCTGTTCCAAAAGTTCATCAGCAGCGGGACAGCTACTACATCCTTGTGAAGTAAACAATTCAAACACTATAGGTCCAGTGGTATTTTCTTGAGCTACCAGACCAAACGAAGTAATTATCGTTAACGAAAGTATAAGCTTCTTTATCATCGAGGTAATTTTAGTATTTTTAGACTCTAATTTAGACGCCACTTATGCGAAAACTTACTGTATTCATCTTTATTATTTTTGTTTCCTTGACAGTTTATAGCCAGGAGATAGCCATTCTACAGTATAAAGGCGGAGGTGATTGGTATAGTAATCCAACCGCTTTACCTAATTTAATTACTTTTTGTAATCGTAATATCAAAACCTCGATAAATAGCAAACCAAAGACGGTAAAACCCGAAAGTGTAGATATTTTCCAATATCCTTATTTACATATGACGGGTCACGGTAATGTGTTTTTCACTGAGGAGGATGCAGAAAATCTTAGAAATTATTTACTAAGCGGCGGCTTTTTACACATCGATGATAACTATGGTATGGAGCCCTATTTAAAAAAAGAACTTCTTAAAGTTTTTCCTGACAAAGAATTAATAGAATTACCTGTTTCACATCCGATTTTTTCATCTAAATTTAATTTTCCTCAAGGGTTACCCAAAATTCATGAACATGACGGTAAACGACCTCAAGCGCTAGGAATTATACATGAAGATCGATTGGTATTACTATTTACTTTTGAAAGTGATCTGGGAGATGGATGGGAAAACCCTGAAGTGCATAACGATCCCGAAGAGGTGAGACTTAAGGCTCTAAGAATGGGAGCCAATATCATTAAATATGCTTTTGAAAATTAATGGCAGATCAACTTCATCACTACAATTCAAAATTTACAAAGAAGCAATTTCCAATTATTCTGGTTTGTGACCGAGTAAATTCACCTGCAAATATCGGGAGCATTTTTAGAATTGCTGATAGTTTTGGTGTATCACAAATTTATTTTGGAGGAGAAGATATTAATGTGGTAAGTAAACGAATGCAGCGTACATCCAGATCTACCCATAATGTAGTCCCCTACCAGGAAATTGAATCTTCAGTAGATGTTATTAAAAAACTTAAGGCTGAGGGGCATCACATTTTGGCACTAGAAATCACAAAAAACAGTATTCCTATACATGAATATACCTTTACTACTAATCAAAAGCTTGTACTTGTTATTGGTGAAGAAAATTTTGGCGTTTCTGAAGACATTATTGTGCTCTGTGATAGCTGCCTTCATATTGAGATGTATGGTATTAACACTAGCATGAATGTAGCTAATGCTACTGGTATTGCTCTATATGAAATGGTTAAACAACTAGAATATTCATCTGATAATTGAAAAATATTTCTACCAAAGAGAAACTTTGTAACTTTAAAACTCATTTTTACAAAACTTTGTAATCTATGAATTCAAAAACAATCGCATACGGGATACTAAGAGCAGTAGCTATTATAGTTGGTGTATTAGGATTATTATGGTTTCTATATCAAATTAGGTCTGTATTAATCTACATTGCATTTGCTGCAGTAATTTCACTTATGGGGAGACCATTGGTATCTTTTTTGAAAAGAAAACTGAAATTTAACAATACCCTGGCAGTTGTTTTTACACTATTTATCACCTTAGGCTTATTCTTTAGCATTTTTATGCTGTTTGTACCCATAATTACAGAACAGGGACAGCTTATTGGAGAAATTAATATTAATCAAATTGGTGATGATCTCGATAGATTAAATCAAGAGGTAAGCGATTATTTTAATGTTGAAAAGCTAAGTTTTGTAGAACTGTTTAAACAAACCGATCTCATGCAGTTTTTTGATTTAAAAGCTGTACCTAATATGATTAATTCATTTTTAAGTGGTTTTGGAGCCGTATTAATTGGTTTATTCTCTGTACTTTTCATTTCTTTCTTTCTCCTCAAAGACAGTTTACTACTGGAGAATAGCCTTTTGGTATTTGCAAAGAAAGAGGATGAAAATAAATTCATGAGGGCCTTTACAAAAATCAAAGATTTACTGTCAAGATACTTTGTAGGATTGTTGCTTCAAGTCGTTATCTTATTTGTGCTATATACCATTCTTTTATTAATTTTTGGAGTACACAATGCCATAGCGGTAGCCTTGATTGCGGCAATTCTAAATCTTATTCCTTACATCGGCCCCTTATTTGGTGGAATATTTATGATCTTTTTAGCCACTACTAGTAACCTTGGATATGATTTTCAAACAGTAATGCTTCCTAAACTATTGTACATACTCATTGGGTATCTCATTATACAACTTATCGATAATTTTATAAATCAACCATTGATTTTTGGAACCAGTGTAAAATCCCACCCGCTGGAGATATTTCTTGCCATACTTATTTTTGGTTTATTATTTGGTATAGGAGGTCTTATTGTTGCCGTACCATCATACACAGCGATAAAAGTAATAGCAAAAGAGTTTTTATCTGAATATAAGATTGTAAAAACATTAACCAAAGACCTATAAGATCAGAAGTTCAACTAGGGAACACAACAGATTGAATCCAGATATTTTAAATACCGAAGTTCAGGAGTTTATAGTAGAAAAATCAAATGCTCCTATCGATTTGAATGCGCTTATTCTAAAAGGAAGTCCTTTTGAGCATATCAATATAAAAGAATTGGCCCAACAAATTAAAGGGCGCTTAACGGCCAAAAACAAAATCCCCTCGTGGTTTACTAAGAGATCGATATATTACCCACCAACACTAAACTTAGAGCAAACTTCTTCTGAAGCGACAGCAATTTATAAATCACAATTAGTATCAGGCGAAACACTTATAGATGTTACTGGCGGACTAGGAATCGATGATTATTTCTTCTCTAAAAAAGTAAATCATATAACCCATTGCGAGTTGAATACAGAATTAAGTAAAATCGCAACACATAACTTTGCTATCCTACAAGCAGAAAATATCAAAACGATAGCAAATGACGGTTTAAAGGTTTTGGAAGATATGGAACATGTGGATTGGATTTACATAGATCCTTCACGTCGTCATGATCACAAGGGAAAGGTTTTTTTCTTAGAAGATTGTTTACCCAATGTTCCCGCACAATTAGATTTCTTATTTTCTAAAAGTACTAATATCCTTATTAAAACCTCTCCCCTTTTAGATATTCAATCTGGAATAAACTCTTTGCAATATGTAAAAGAAATTCATGTGGTTGCTGTAGAAAATGAAGTAAAAGAACTTCTTTGGTTACTAGATGGAAAAACCCATAAAAACATTTTGGTTAAGACTATCAATATCCGTAAAAAAGGAGATCAATTGTTCTCTTTTTACTTAGAGGAAGAACATATTCATTCTATAGATTATGGTTTCCCAAAAAAGTTTTTGTACGAACCAAATGCAGCTATTCTAAAAAGTGGAGGATTTCAAAGTGTAGCGCATCAACTAGAGTTAGTAAAATTACATCAACATTCGCATTTATACACTTCAGATAATTTATTCAATTTCCCTGGCAGGTGTTTTGAAATTATTTCGGTACTGCCCTATCATAAAAAGAACATCTCTAAAGCAGGGTTTACGAAAGCCAATATAACTACACGTAACTTCCCTGAAACGGTGTCTAGCTTAAGAAAAAAGCTTAAAATTAAGGATGGAGGCAATGATTACTTGTTTTTTACCACAGATAAGGAGGAGAATAAGCTCGTAATACATTGCAGAAAAGCTACTATCGTTTAGTTAGAGAATTCGGGTGCATTATCGATATACCCTTCTATATACTCCTTTAACTCTATTTCTTTTATAGCCTCTACATTTTTGAGCATAAAATCTTTATCCTCATCGATATTTTTATAATACCCAACAATTTTGGGTGCATTGGCCTGAATACTAAGTCGTATCATTCTAAGCTCTATATTTTCTGGCTCGGCTTGAATAGCTTCTTCTATCATTTTTTTTCCTTTGTTGAAATGAGATAGTTTAGAAAAAGGGTTCCAACCAAAAGAAGCCTTCAATGCCAGTGCGGCCCCATGATAACCTTTGTAAACTGCTCCCTTATTCCTGAGTCCTTTTTGAGTTAATTCATAGAACTCATCCGCCTTTTCTTTTGAGCTATTACAATGTTTATAAGAATTTCGTATTTCTTCTACCGATACAACATCTGTTAACGGCTTAAAACCACAAAGAATAAATAGAGCAATTACAATTTTCATAAAACGAATTAAATCTTATTGGGCTAACGATACTTTAAGTAATAAATTATTCTTTTTACCATCATATGCCTCAAAAATCATATCCTTATTTGGCAAAGTCGCTGCTTTGGTAAGCTCTAACACATCTAAACGGGAGTTTCTAATATCGCTACCTGTTAAAATAGCCTCTTTGGTCACTTCTCCTGTACTATCATCAATCACATAAGAAGTCATATAAATAAATTCTTTTTTGCCATCAAAATAACGCGTTGGTGCTTCCTCAAAAGATCGTTTAAGGTTGGTGAAATCGTCAATATAAAATAAGTAGTGTTTACCTCCGTTCATAAAATTAAGATAAGACATACTTCGCTTACTTACAGTTCCTAATTGATTCTTTGGTAATTTATGAACCCAAGCCAAAGAATTATCACTTTTAAGTTTAAAAGCAAAAATATCTCTATAATAATATCTATAAGTCGTTCTTGAACCAGAAGAGCTAGAAGTTGTAAATGTTTCTACATATCGTTGTTCTCCAAGGATGGTAGTACTACCATCTGCATTGAGTATCACGTCATTTACTCGGAGGTTTTCCAGATCTTTTATATCATCTTCCTTCTGTGTACCTTCGTTGATACGAGCCTCACGCTCTAGTATCCATTTTTGATTGATTTGCCCAGAAATATCTCCTTTGGTTATCGAGCTCACAGCCCCATCATCTCCAAGTGTTGCAGAGAACACACCTGAGATTTCTGCTTTATTGGCATTGTTCGCATAAAATCCAGAAACTCGAGCTTTTCCGCTATTGTCAAATTCTATAACCCCATCGGTAATAGAATGTCCTGAAATGCTTAGTTTATTTGCCGCAACAGGACCACTATTTTCAGTAATTCTATACACCTCGGTAACGTAAGATGTTTCTATTTTATCTTTATCATCAGAAACCTCATCAAAAAAAGATGCAGTCATATAAAAGTTACCATTATCGTCGATTGCAAAATCTTCACCTTGCATAAGATTTGAAGGATGAGGCATTGTTACTTTCCTTCTCCACAATAAGTTAAGACCATCACTAAAAACGGTCACCCCTACCTTATCTGGTTTATTATCGGCTGTTTTTATTCTAAACAAAACCAATAATTTTCTTCCGTTTGGAGATTTTTTAAACACAAACTGATTTATTCTTCCTCCTGCGTCGTAACCATAAGTACTTTTGAACCCAAAGTCTTTTGCTACGCTTTCTTTATCATTTACCAGTTGAATGGGTTTTTCTGCAACTATTCCTGTAAGAGATACTTTTTGCCCATAAGCACGATTGCTCTTAGTATAAAAAACCACCGCTTTATCATTAAGCTTCATCACCGTTTGAAAATCACCTTTGTCCTCAATAACTTGTCGTTGTTTTATATCTTCCTTAAGATCTTCTAGGTTGAATCGCTGTATAGTCATCGAATTACGTCCTTTTTTAATAGAAACCAATCTATTATTAGCAGCTACGTAGTAGGTATTGAGGTTCTTTATTCGTTTATACTTTTCACCAGTCTTAAAAGAAAAATCTTCTAGAAGTATTGGTTTTTGAGCATTGGCAAGGTTACTGATAAAAAAACTACATATCAATAGATAGAATAGTTTTGTTTTTGATAGGTTTTTAAAGGCGTTCATAACATAAAATATGGGTCTATACACTACAAATATATAAAAAGGGTTGTTTTGATAGCATTCTACAAAGTTTAGACCAAAATTAAACTCAAGAAAAAACTGATTTTCAAGTTTTTAAAAACAAGGTTGAATTAAAAAGAAAATAATGCAAAAAAAATGTTGCATTGTAGGGACATAAAAGCTACATTTGCATCCGCATTTGAAATACTAATGCGGAGTTCTTAAAAAAATTAAAGGAGAGGTGGCAGAGTGGTAATGCAGCAGATTGCTAATCTGTCAACGCGAAAGTGTTGCCGGGGTTCGAGTCCCCGTCTCTCCGCATTTTTTCGGGGTGTAGCGTAGCCCGGTCATCGCGCCTGCTTTGGGAGCTGGAGGTCGCTGGTTCGAATCCTGCCACCCCGACACACATATTTTCGGTCGCGTAGCTCAGCTGGATAGAGCATCTGCCTTCTAAGCAGACGGTCACAGGTTCGAATCCTGCCACCCCGACACACATATTTTCGGTCGCGTAGCTCAGCTGGATAGAGCATCTGCCTTCTAAGCAGACGGTCACAGGTTCGAATCCTGTCGCGATCACAAAAAGCCTTACTTATGTAAGGCTTTTTTGTTTTGTATACTTTTAGAACTTTAATAATTAATAATTTCTTACGATCTTGTTTCTTTGATAATAGGAAGGTTAAAACCGGTTTGTTTCAAACTATCATATTTTTTCTTATCAAACTTGTACAAATAAGCTCCTTTTTTTGAAGATGACTTGTCTTTGATTTCTGTATTCTTCAAAAAATCTAGAGAGAGCACTTTCTTTCTGAAGTTTCTGGTATCAATCTTCTTTTGAAAAATCTGTTCATATAACGTTTGCATCTGCGGTATGGTAAAATGCTCAGGAAGCAACTCAAAACCAATAGGAAAAAACCTGGCTTTATCCCTAAGCTTTTCCAATGCATCTTTGACCATTTGATCGTGATCTAAAACAAGTTTAGGTAAATCATCTAAGGAGAACCAATAAGCACCATGTTTGTTCACCAATTCTTTATCATGATCATCAATTCTTATTAAGGCATATTGTGCCACACAAACACATCTAGCTCCTGGATCTCTATTTACCTCTGTATAGGTTTTTAACTCATCTAAAAATATATTCTCGAGACCAGTGACGTCCTTTAAAGTTCGTAACGCCGCTTGATTTGCACTTTCCTCAGGTCGTACAAAGCTGCCTATTAAAGACCAATCACCTTTTAACGGATCTATTTCCCGCTTAAAAACCAACAACTTGAGCGTTTCATTATCAAAACCAAAAATGATACAATCCACAGCTACGTACATCTTTTCTTTATGTTCATACCAACTGTTTTGTTGATTTTTGGCAAATTCCATATAAATATTCTTTTAAATTTATTAAATGTAATAAATACATTTATTATTTTTGTTATCAAATACAAACTGATTATGAACAAAGAAAGGAATTTTACGCCTGACATCATAGTAGCTTCACCAGGTAGAATAAATTTTATTGGTGGGCATACAGATTACAACAACGGATTTGTTCTTCCCGCGGCTATAGATAAAAAAATTAAGTTTGAGTTTTGTAAAAATAATACAGATCATATTTGTAATATATACAGCAAGAATTATGGAAAATCTCTTGTTGTCAACTTAAAACAAGTAAAACCAAGTAAAGAAAACTGGGAAAACTACATTCTAGGAGTTCTACACCAGTTATTAAAAAGATCTGATCGTATCAAGGGGTTTGATTGCATAATTACCAGTGAACTGGCTATTGGATCTGGACTTAGTTCATCTGCTGCACTTGAATGTGGATTTGCATTTGGTATTAATGAACTATTCCAACTTAATATCTCAAAACTAGAAATTGCCAAGTTAAGCCGAGATGCAGAGCATGAATATGTTGGTACCAAATGTGGTATAATGGATCAGTATGCGTCGGTATTTGGAGAAAAAGATAAAGTTCTCTTTCTAGATTGTAAATCGTTGGAATACGAGCTTATACCAATGAATCTAAATGATTACAAAATTCTAATCCTCAATACCAACGTAGAACATAATCTTTCCACAAGTAATTATAATCAAAGAAGAGAACAATGCGAACAAGGAGTTAAAATCATCAAACAGAAATATCCAAAGGTTAATTCGTTGAGAGATGTCGACCTCAAAACACTAAAAAATGTAAAAAACGATCTGCCAGAACTTATTTATCAAAGATGTTTATACATCATTCAGGAAAACGAACGGGTTCAAAATGCAGCCCAATTTTTAGCAAAAGATGACCTAAACAACTTCGGCAAGCTTCTTTATGAATGTCATGAAGGATTACGATATCAATATGAAATAAGCTGTGCAGAATTAGATTATTTAGTAGATTTTTCAAAAGATAAAGAATATGTACTCGGATCAAGAATGATGGGAGGAGGATTTGGAGGGTGTACAGTGAACATAGTTCAATCTGATCATGTTGATCAATACATTAAAGATATTAGCAAAGCATATCACACAAAATTCAATATCACCCTAGATGCTTTTTTGGTGACTCCAAGTCAAGGTACTCACCAAGAAATAGTTCACGCAAAAAAAGAATAAAATGAATACGGTTTTAAACGATAACTCACATAGACGGTACAATATTTTGACCGGAGAATGGATCTTAGTCTCTCCACATAGAACTAAAAGACCATGGCAAGGTAAACAAGAACAGGTCAAACTCGAAGAATCAAAGTTTTATGATGAAAACTGTTACCTATGCCCAGGAAATACAAGGGCCAACGGAAGTGTAAACCCTCAATACACTAACCCATTTTCGTTTGTAAATGATTATTCAGCTTTATTATCTTCGGTTCCTGAAGAAAATTATTCTGAAGGACTACTTCGCGCAAAATCAGAGAGAGGGATCTGTAAAGTAGTGTGTTTTTCTCCAGATCACTCCCTCACCTTGCCCATCATGCCAGTAAAAGGTATCGAAGATGTTGTTAATCTATGGATCAAAGAGTATAAAGAATTAGGCAGCATACCCTACATCAATCATATACAGATTTTTGAGAATAAGGGTGATATTATGGGGTGTAGTAATCCTCATCCACATGGTCAAATATGGGCACAAGAATCTATTCCTATGGAAGTTACCAAAAAGACTCAAAACCAACTTGACTATTGGCAAAAAAATGGTAGAGGTCTTCTGACAGATTATCTTGAGCAAGAGCTACATCATAAAGAACGAGTTATTTTCGAAAACGCATCCTTTGTTGCTCTTGTCCCTTACTGGGCTATTTGGCCATATGAAGTCATGATACTTCCCAAAAGAAAAATTCAAAGTATAGATCAACTTACCACAAAAGAAGTAACATCTTTTTCAGCTATGATTAAAGATGTCACTACAAGATACGATAACTTATTCAAAACCAGCTTCCCGTACTCTGCAGGAATACACCAAGCTCCTACCGATGGTAATTCTCATGATGAATGGCATTTTCACATGTCGTTTTATCCTCCACTTTTACGATCGGCAACTGTAAAAAAGTTCATGGTAGGATATGAAATGTTTGCAGATCCTCAAAGGGATATTACAGCAGAACAAGCTGCAGACACCTTAAGAAACATGCCCACAAAGCACTATTCACTAATGTAGTTTCTAACGACAAAACTCAAATTAAACTATAAGAAGTTAAATCTTTAGCTCATTATTCTGTATTTTAGATATACTAACCCCATTAGATTTATGTATGAATTTGAGGCTATTTTCATCAACTTTTACTTCTTTAATTCTGAGTGTGTCCATTTCTGCGCAAACGCAGATTTATGATATTATCTCGAAAAAAGATACTCTTGGTATGGTAACGGTATCTAAATCGAACAAAGAAAATATTACATATTATCATTACAATGTAGACATGACAGCGAAGCTTTTAATTAATGTGCACATGAAATACATGATTAAAGCAACCTATGTTTCAGGGTATTTACTTTCTGCTAGTGTACAAAATATGGTTAACGGGAAACCTTATCACTCCAATGAAATAAATTGGCAGGACACCTACTACTCTATTACTTCAAAAAGTAAAAAGCAGCAAAAAGTATTAGAAAAAATTAATTATAGTGGTATTAGACTTTTCTTTGATGAGCCTAGGGAGATTAAAAAGGTCTTTTCTGAATACACCGGGCAATTTGGAAACATTCAAAAAATTAATGCCAACAGCTATGAACTTACTCTTCACAATGGTAAAAAAAATAAATATCATTATCATCAAAATATACTTGAGAAGGCTACTATCAATAATTCTTTAATCCATTTTGATTTGATACTAAGAAAATAGCTATCTCACAAACAGGTCTATCTATAACCACTTTTTTCTTTTAAAATAAGCTACAAGCCCTGCAAAAATAATCAAAAGAGCTCCCCAAAATATATAGTAACCATATTTGTATTTAAGCTCAGGGATATTTTCAAAATTCATCCCATAGATACCTGCCAAAAATGTTAGAGGAATAAATATTGTTGCTATAATAGTAAGCACTTTCATAACCTCGTTCATTTTATTACTAATCGTGGTCATATACATATCCATTAATCCCCATACCATATCGCGATAGATCTCGACGTTTTCTGAAACTTGGATGATATGATCGTAAAGATCTCTCAGATAAAACTGAGTTTTTTTACTTATCAGTTTATGCTCACTTTTTTCTAATCGGTTTACCACCTCACGCAAAGGATACACAGCTCTCCTTATTTTTAAAATCTCTCTTTTTAAGTTTTGAATATCATGCGTAATATCATCCTTAGATTTTTCTTCAAAAAGATCATCTTCAAGCTCTTCTATCTTATCGGCCATAGCCTCTGTTAAATTGAAATAATTATCCACAACAGCATCCATCAATGCATATAACAAGTAGTCGGCTCCTAAAGATCTTATTCGTCCTTTATCATTTCTTATACGGTTCCTAATCGTATCAAAAACATCTCCATTAGATTCTTGAAACGTTAATACAAACCCATCTCCCAAAACAAAGCTTATATGTTCGATAATTAATTTTTGATCTTGATCAAAATATAACATCTTCAATACTACAAAGAGATAATCCTCATACTCATCAATCTTTGGTCTTTGATGAGTATTGGCTATATCTTCCAGAATTAATGGATGTAGGTTACAATAATTTCCTATTTTCTCAATTGCCGAAGTATGATTAAGCCCATTAATATTAATCCAGGTAATAGGTTTCGAATCGATATAAGCGTAGGTTTCCTCAATATCATTTAATTCTTTCTCCTCTAAAAATGTCTTGTTATAGTCAAAAACTTCTATATATAAATCGGTCGATTTTTTTTTACCTACATAAACTACAGAACCGGGAACCAAACCTATGGTTTTGGTAATAGATGAATGCGATGTCTCTTTCATAAATAAGATATAATTCATCTACAATGTAATACTTTAGTATCTTCCTTACAAGTACAATATACCTGCTATCATCTTAAATTCTAATGGCCCATTTGATCTGCGAAGACGGTTTTTATTATTTCATTTTTTCAAACCATAATCCCATAATGTCATTCATAGCCGTAGAGAAACCCGTTATTTCATTTTTTGAGTTTCTTTGAAATCGAATAGCTCTCATGAACCATTGATTCCCATGAAACAACTCATCCATAATAGGAGTCAGCTCCACATCTTCTGTAAACACATTACTAACCACAAGTTTGCCATCATGAAGCCTAATATCGTAACCTATTTGTAATTCTTTGGTATAAAACGTACCTACATATTCTTGGGCTTTTTGAGATAGCTTTTCTTTTAATATAAATCTTTGAAACAAAATAGGATCAGCCTCACCATTTATGAAACGAAACGTTTTTTTGCCTTTCTCAAAATGGATAAAAATCTTATCATCCCAATCTAAAACCATTTGAAATTTATCCTTTCCTAGATATATTAAAGGAGACACAAACCCATTGGTTCTTGCATATTTGAGGGTGTCATTTTCTACTTTTAGCGTTCTGTAAAATCCTCCTTCCTGGTCCCAATAGGTTCCTTCATATTTTTGTAATTCTCCTCTAGAAATTGGTTGGGTATCCAAAGATTCAATATCTATTGAAGGTGGCTCAGGAAATTTATTTCTTAATAATATGTGCGCCGCCAATACTCCAAAATAGCCATTGTATTCTAAACCATTATTGCTTAAGACGATTGCAGCATAATTCTGATCTGGAAATCTAAACATTGAACTTGCAAAGCCACCATATTGGCCGGTATGATAGGTAGAACTTAATCCTCTTTCTAAATGCGTAAATTGTTGCCCATAGGTTAGTTTCCCCAGAGAAGTACTATATTCTTTTTTATTATCCAGGGTAACTAAAGAATTTAATTTTTCAAATATCAATTTGTTTTCGGGGTTGGGGTTCATCACATTCAGTTCCCATTTTACTAAATCATCAATCGTTGAAAAAAGATTTGATATACCAAAAACCTCATCAAAAGTATCTCCATCAACAAATTGATCATTTCTGTTTCGATACGGAGTCGCAAGGTTAGTTAACACCACGTTCTCCGATTCTACAAATGTAGTATTGGTCATTCTCACTGGTTCAAAAACCTCTTTATCCATAAATTCTGAAAACGTACTCCCTGACACTTTTTTGATAATCTCTGTCAATAAAATGATAGAAGTATCGGTATACTGGTAATTGGTTCCTGGGCTAAAATTAGAAGAAGTAATATTGGGTAATATTCCCAAAACCTGATCATTAGAAATTTCAAAATCGTGGGACCTCCCAGAGACGGTCTTTAAAGCATTGACATCATATAAACCATCAGAATTACGTAATAAATCAACAATTTTTATAGGTTTTACATACCGAGACAATTGTGAAATATATTTTCTTGCATCGTCTTCAAGAGAGAGTTTTTTTTGCTTTTCCAAAAGTAAAATTCCAAAAGCCGTAAAATGCCTCGCCATATCTGCTATTTGAAATTTTGTATCACTTCCTATAGGAGTTTTATATGTTATATTGGCTGCTCCAAATGACTTTTTGTAAACTACCTTTTTATCATGAATGATAGCCATAACGACTCCCGGTTTGGTAGTATCGTTAAAACCTATAAACAAACTATCTATTTGTCGCTCCTGAGATTTAGAAATCCCATTTGTACTATTTACCTGACTAATGGAAATTTGTGTAAAAATTAAGAAAAGTAATCCTAATTGCGTCTTTATTTTTTTCATACTATTAATTTTAAAACAAGTATAGTATACCGGTTTTAGAAAAAGGTAAGAGAATATATTTTAGGAGTACTAAATAATTATTTTAGACTTGACACCTCTATCTATTGAGAGAGTTCTTATATCCAGCTGGGGTGATACCTGTGTTTTTTTTGAAGACACTGTAGAAGGATGATTTAGAATTATAGCCACAGTCATAACCTATGCTTTCTATAGAATATTCTGGATTTTTTTTAATCATTTTTTTAGCCTCTTCAATTCGATACTCACCCAATATTGTGGGAAAACTTTTATTCATATTCATATTCAAGACTTGCGATAATCGACTAGGTTGTACCCCTATTTTTTTTGCTATCGACTGTAGCGAAATAGTCGGATCTTTAAAAAACTTATCCTTTTCAAGTATGTTGGTAAAATCATCAATTATTCTTTTGGCCTCTATATCTTCTATTTGAACATCACCATATTTAGGAGGATATAATAGTAAAAGCGATTTACGTTTTTTAGAAAGCAATATAAGCACTAATAGAAGATAAAATATGAGGGTAAAGGTTAAAGCACCAATGATATACGAAGTATAAGGTGACAAATTATAGGCTAACCATATAATTACATTACCAGAATAAATACTAAATACCCAAAATTTAAAGCTCACATTTCTATTGTTATTTGGGTCTTTAAATGTATTCCAAAGAATACGACCCGAAATACTTAAATATAAAAACCATTGAATATGAATCGCAAAAATGAAATAGTGTTGCCATAGCATTCTAAATTCTTCCCAAGGGTACTTTATATTTACTAATAGTGCAACTAAAGCTAAACCTACCAAATGGTATACCCAAAATGGTTGTTTAAGGGTCACTTTTGAAGTAGCGTATTTCACATAAAAATATAAGAATGGTCCAAGTAACCAACATGCTGTAAGGCCAATTTGCACAAAAGTTCCTGCTAACTCATAATTAAAATAGTAAAATACCGATTTACCTATTCTAACACTTAAAAAGAAAAGTAATCCTCCCAAAAATACATGAGATATATGTTTTGGCCTGGCAAAAAAGAAAAAATACATTGCCAAAACCAGGCCGTTACAAACTCCAAGTGCACTAAAAGAAAATAAGAGCTCCTTACTAAAATCCATTTATCAAAGGTAAAACCAAAAGTATCTACCCAAAGATATCATTTATTTGTTTGAGACAGAATATAGTACAAAAACAAAAAAAGCCTTACAGATGTAAGGCTTAACATGTTTATAAATTCTTTCTTAAGAAACTACTTTTTTCTTTTTGTAGTGTACTTTATTTCTCCAGTAAGAAACCCCTCCTAAAATGGCGATGAATGCAATAGAATAGTAAACCGAATTCGGTGTAATCACTTTATCTCCACTTGCATAAGAGTGCAATCCTTTCAAGTAAAAATTCACACCAAAATATGTCATCAAAACGCTATAGATCGCTATAACAGACATCAAGTTGAACCACCATCTACCTCTCAAGCCTGGTACCAAACGCATATGTATTACAAATGCATAAACCATGATACTAATTAAAGCCCACGTTTCTTTAGGATCCCAACCCCAATATCTACCCCAACTTTCATTGGCCCACATACCACCTAAGAAATTACCTATTGTGAGCATTACCAAACCAATAGTAAGTGCCATTTCATTAATAATAGTGATCTCCTTTATATTAATATCCATTCTTTTTTTATTAGATTCTGTAGTAAGAATGGTTAGTATTAGCGCCAATATACCTAGAATGGCTCCTACGAAAAATGGACCATAACTTCCTACTATAATAGATACGTGAATAAGTACCCAATAAGAATCTAATACCGGAACAAGATTGGCTATAGCCGGATCTGTCCAGTTTTCATGGGCAAAAAATAGGATTATAGCTGCAACAAAAGTTGTTGCTGCAATAGTAAGATTACTTCTTTTCCCAAAAGCCAAACCAATAGCCAGAGTCATCCAGGCGACATAAATCATAGATTCGTAGGCATCACTCCAAGGTGCATGCCCGGAAACGTACCAACGAATTATTAATCCAGCGGTATGCAGTATAAAAAGCAATATTACCAGACCTATAGTTCCATTTATGAGTCCACGTATAATTTTAGATTCTTTAAAAATCCTGAAGATGACAAAAATCATAAGTAGCACTCCAATAACACCATAATATCTATATAGATTTCGGAAGATATCATACTTATTTAGTGCTATTTCGGCCTTAATTTTTTTATCGGTAGGTAATACTTTGCTACCAAACTTTTTTTGGTAACTTTTAATACTTTCTACGTACTGATCTGGCTTACTGTAGTCTCCAGATTGTCTAGCTTCCTGCAAAGATTGACGATAAATAGGAATAATTTGTCGAGCATATACAGAATCCATCCCAGTGAACTTATGCTCATTAAGTTCTGGCATAGACACCCATTTATTACCTTCGTCTCCCTGAACGGGGAAAATTCGTAAAATTCCTCCGCCCAACGCTTGGTTTAACAAGTAAAATTTTTCATGAGTTTTTAGGAAATCCTTCTCAAAACTACTTGGAGTATTTGTGCTACTAGCACGTTCTAGATACGGATCAAGTTTATAGGTACCATCGGGCTCTACCAGATCAATTAATGAAACTCTCCTCTCAGAAGAAGGAACTCCTAGAATTTTTCGAATACTGTCGTTTTCTCTTTTAATTTCAATAATAGGAACACTATACCATATAAACGGATTCTCTACCATAGATACAAATACCTGATCTGCGTTTAATCCTTCATAAGTATCTTTTTTACTAAGCTTACGTAACAACTCAGAAGAAAACGTATTCACAGGCTTCATTCTTCCTCTCTCATCCTGAATAACAATGCTTCCAAAATTTGCGGCATGTTCTTTACTTACCGCATTTGCTTTAATTACAGAATCTAACTGAGCTTTGCTTGGTTGCAAAGTTGGCAAATGATCTGTATGGCTTGGGGCTTGTTGTGCAAATGAAAATGTTGATATTCCTAATATTAAAAACAGTGTAAGTTGTTTCTTTTTCGATTTCACCTTACTCAACATACTTTCTAAATCTTTAAAACGAGATCCCCTAGTAAACAATATTAACATCAACCCTAAGTACAGTAACATATATCCTACATAAGTTATCAAAGTTCCCCAGCGATCATGATTTACAGAAAGTACCGTTCCTTTTTCATCGGGATCAAAAGAAGCTTGAAAAAACCTATATCCTTTGTGATCCAGAATATGGTTCATATAAATTTCATAAGGTTCAGATGAGTTCTCCTCAATAATATCTACTTTACTCATAAACGACTTGTAAACATTTTGAGTCCCTGGATACTTCTCGGCAATAAAATCATTCAATTTTAGCGAAAAGGGTAATTCCATTTGTTTAGATCCATACTGAAAATACATATCCAAGCCTCCTAAAGATATGTGTTGCATATCATTAAGAAACCCTTTACCACCCAACAGCTTCATTTCTTTAGTTTCGCCATTAGAGGTAACATCAAAAATTAGTGCATCTTGTTGTCCTTTTTCTTTTACTTCGATAGGCGTTACATCATATTTCCCTCTCATTACCGGATCCGGAATTACAAATTGCATTCCAGCGGTTTGATATAGAGATCGTAGCATTAAAGGTTGTACACTATCTTTAAACACAAGCCCTTGATGTTGATCTGCCATTCTTAAGAAAGAACCTTCAAAAGGAGATTCTATAAAATAATCATCGTTTTTATAAGTGATATTGATGGCTCCATTGGTGGGCTTATTGAATGCTATAAGAATGTTATGAATATTTGCAACCTCACCTTCTTTTAGAAAATGATCATGGCGATTTCCACCTCCCGCTTCTACTAACTTAAGGAAATTGTCACCGTCCTTAGACTCGACCAATCCCATTTCTGCACCCATGATATAATCTTTGTATGAAATAATTACGGGCTGTTGATTATAATCTGTCTCAAGTACGAAGTCATTATTGGTTGCTTCAGCTAGCTCTACAGGCTCATGAATTATTCTACGTCTGGGTTCTCCATCTATTTCACCATCTAGAAATATTGTTAAATACGTTTTCTCTGAAAGAAATTTAGAAGTGGTTTCTCCTTCGCGTATAGGCATTACTCCTTCATAACTAATATATCGAGTTACAAAAGCTCCTACAATTATTAAAATAAAGGATAAATGAAGTAGTAACGTAGCCCATTTTTCCTTTTCATATAAACGATATCTCACAATATTCCCACAAAAATTAATGGCAAAAAACACCATAATTGCTTCAAACCACCATGTATTATAAATCCAAATTCTGGCTGCTGTTGTACCGTGGGCGTCTTCCAAAAAAGTACCTATTCCCATTGATACTGCAAAAACAATAAATAAAACAGCCATTAACCGTGTAGAGAACAAAATGCTTGCGAGCTTATCCTGCATAATTACTTTCATTTTTTAGCTGCGCAAATTTAATGTTTTTGATAGGATTAAGTATCATTATTGAGAGTAGATTTAATCGTTTTAACAGAAGTGTTAATCTTGTTCAATTTTTTGATCTAACTTCCTTATTTTTGCGGCATGATTCGCCTAGTAATTCTTGGAAACGGAAACGTAGCAAAGCACTTATATACTGCATTTAGCACAAAAGAGCATATTCAAATTGTACAGTGTTACAATCGTAAAGGGTTATCTTTTGATAAAGAGCAAAATAAAGGTTTAGTTACAACAAATCTAGACGATCTAAAAGATGCCGATGTCTATATTATGGCTATTAGCGACGATGCTATTAGCGAGGTTTCCAAAAAACTACCTTTCTCAGATCGTTTGGTAGTGCACACCTCGGGTAGCACCCCGATGCTAGAAATCGATGATAAAAATAACAGAGGTGTTTTTTACCCTCTACAGACCTTTAGTAAAGATAAGGATGTAGATTTTAAAGAAGTACCCTTTTGCATTGAAGCGGAAAACAATAATCACTTAAGTCTACTGAAAAATTTGGCAAGTATACTTTCTGAAAAAGTCTACGAAGTATCATCTAAACAACGTAATATTTTACATGTATCGGCAGTATTTGTAAATAATTTCACCAATCATTTGTTTACGATTGGAAACGAAATATGCGAAGAGCATAAGGTTCCTTTTGAAATTTTACACCCATTGATTCAAGAGACAGTAAAGAAAATAACAGAAATGCCCCCAAACCAGGCACAAACTGGCCCTGCATTAAGAAATGATCAACAAACTATAGAACGACATTTGAATCTAATTACAGACAATTCACAAAAAGAAATATATAAGATCCTAACAGAAGCAATTCAATTACAATATGGAAAAAAGTTATAAAGAATATCTACAACATATCACCACTTTTATTTTTGACGTAGATGGAGTATTAACCGATGGCACTGTTATTATTAATACCGATGGCCAATTACTAAGAACAATGAATATTAAGGATGGCTATGCCTTAAAAACTGCAGTTCAACAAGGGTTTAATGTGTGTATTATTTCTGGAGGTAAAAACGAAGGAGTACGAAAAAGGCTTAGAGGTTTAGGAATTACAGACATCTATCTCGGAGCTCATCATAAAGTTGAACAACTTGATGAATATCTTGATATTTATGATATAAAAGTTGAGAATGTACTTTATATGGGAGACGATATTCCCGATTTACCTGTTATGGAAATGGTTGGTTTGCCCACCTGCCCACAAGACGCAGTAGCAGAAGTAAAAGAAGCGTCTAAATATGTTTCTTATAAAAAAGGAGGAAAAGGTTGTGTTAGAGATGTTATAGAACAAGTATTAAAGGTTCAAGGGAAATGGATTTCAGATTTTGATGCAGAGGCATAAGTATAATATCTTTTCATAAAATTACTGTATAATGAAACTCGTATTTGCTACCAATAACTCCAACAAACTAAAAGAAGTTCAGGCGCTGGTTTCTTCTCAAATCGAAATACTAAGCTTATCTGATATTGGCTGTACCGAAGATATTCCTGAAACTTCACCCACTATAGAAGAGAATGCTATGCAAAAAGCTAAATATGTTAAAAATCACTATGGCTACGATTGTTTTGCTGATGATACAGGACTTGAGGTAGAAGAATTAAATGGTGAACCTGGTGTATACTCTGCGCGATATGCAGGCGAAAAAAAAGATGCAAATGCCAATATGGATAAACTCCTTACTGCATTAGATAATAAGCAAAACAGAAATGCTCAGTTCAAAACTGTAATTGCACTTGAGATGGGCGGAAAACTTGAAACTTTTACTGGCTTATGCACAGGAAGTATCACGCATACTAAAAAAGGAGAAGGTGGTTTTGGATATGATCCTATATTCATGCCCAACGGTTATGACAAAACATTTGCTGAAATTCCCTTAACCGAAAAAAACAAAATAGGACATAGAGGTAAGGCCGTACAAAAACTAATTGAATTTTTAAATGCTTAATCTGCAGTAGGAAAGGCTAACATCTCTCCCATACCTACTGTAAATAACCAGTTACCATATATGGCGTGCTCTATAGATACCAATGTTGTTGATTTGGTCTTTTTGTAAGTAAATGCAAATAACAGTCCTCCCAAAAATGTGAGAACCTGTACCAAAAAACTTCTTAAAAAAAGATGAGCCAACGAGAATAAGATAGCATTAATAAAAATAAACAACCATTTATTATTAATAAACCGTTCATAACGATCATAAAAAAAGGTTCTATACACTATTTCCTGGGGCCAGACAGATAGAAAAGTATACACAAATAATATAAATACCCATAATCCAGGCCGCTTTAATACAACAGAAAACAATTCTTCGGGGGCAACGGTAAACACATACAAGCCAGTAATCACCATAATAATAGCGAGCTTTATGAGGGTTTCCCTCCAAAAGGTTTTCCAATAGACTTTATTTGGTGTTCTTAGTTTTAACAACCCTTTGCGCTTGAGTAGAATTAAAATATATACAAAGCCAATTATTGTAATACCCATTTTTAGCAAAATTGGATACTCAATTAAAAAGCTCAACGGTAATAAAATAAATAATACAAATAATTCGACCCCTCGGTATGCAGCTGTATCTGTCATTATGATTTTTACTTATTTCTGGATAAAAAGTGAAATACTACTACCAATATAGTGATGTTACATAAAAATACAGTATTCTTTAATAGAATTTAAAAATGAGGAATTAAAAAAGCCTCTTGGGGGAAGAGGCTTTTTAAAAGGTTTAGGGGCAAATAATTCGGGGGAATTATTTTTTCCAGGGACAAAAAAAGTCTAAAAACAATCAAACAAACAATTCTAATTTTTCTTTTTCTCTTACTTTTCTTCTTTTACACTTCAAAAATAGTAAGTGTATCTATTCTTATAAATAAATACTGTGCAAATAAAACACTTTTTATCGATAAAAAGCAAATAAATTCGTTAAAAAACACAATTAATTCTATTTTTATGAGATTTCATGTAAAAAAATGCTGTTACAAACCAACGCAATAGGAATTAAAACCAGATATAGACGTTGCATAGATTTTATTAATATCGTAACATTACACCTATAAAATTTTGAATATATCGCATGGAAAGTCAAAACATCACTCCAACTCCCCCACAAAATGAAGAAATCATAGAAAATAGAGAATTAAACATTTGGGAAGCCCTGTTACCCGTTGTGATTTTGGTAGGTATGTTATTTTATAACGTATACATGTTTGGAGATGATGCTTTGAGCGGTAGCAACCAGTTTATTCTATTACTAGGAGCAGCTGTTGCAGCTATTGTTGGTTTTTATAATAAAGTATCATACAAGCAAATGATGGAAGAAGTTGCCAAAAATGTAAAGTCTACCACCGGAGCATTGTTAATATTACTTATGGTTGGTTCACTAGCTGGAACCTGGTTGGTTAGTGGGATTATTCCAACTATGATTTACTACGGATTACAAATTTTGAATCCAACCATATTTTTAGCCGCTTGTGTTATTATCTGTGCTATTATTTCAATTGCGACAGGAAGTTCCTGGACTACATCGGCTACTGTGGGTATTGCACTTATTGGAATTGGAGATACTTTAGGGATTTCGTTGGGTATGACCGCAGGAGCTGTAATTTCTGGAGCGTATTTTGGAGATAAAATGTCTCCTTTATCAGATACAACCAACCTTGCTCCCGCTATGGCTGGAGGAGAGTTATTTTCTCATATTAAATATATGACGTATACTACAGTGCCTACAGTTATCATTACACTTATTGTGTTTATAATTATAGGGTTATCTATTGACACATCAGGAACACCTCAAATTACAGAACAACTTAATGCAATCGATGATGCATTCAATATTTCACCTTGGTTATTCATTGTTCCTATTCTTGTGATTGCCTTAATTATTAAAAAAACTCCTCCTTTGATTGCTTTATTAGCAGGAACGTTGCTTGGGGCAATAGCCGCTATAATTGCTCAACCAGAAATAGTAATGAATATTGCAGGAAGCAAAGAATTAACTTTTGGTAGTGCATATATGGGTGTTATGAAAGCGATGACGGTAGACACCGCTGTAGAAACCACAAATGCGCAATTAAATGACTTATTTTCTTCTGGAGGTATGGCTGGTATGCTCGGCACTATTTGGTTAATCGTTTGTGCAATGGTCTTTGGAGGGGTTATGGATGCCATTGGGGCATTATCTCGAATAAGCAAAGCCCTGCTAAACCTTTTTGATTCTGTTTTTGGGCTTTTTGCCAGTACAGTAGTAAGCTGTCTAGCACTTAATGTAACTGCATCAGATCAATATTTGGCGTTGGTAGTACCAGGAAGAATGTATGCAAAGGCTTTTAAAGATAAAGGGTTGGCGCCAGAAAACCTTAGTCGTACCCTTGAAGATTCTGGAACGGTTACATCGGTGCTAATTCCATGGAATACCTGTGGGGCATATCAAAGTGGAGTATTAGGAGTACCTGTAGTAGATTATTTTGCATTCGCCATCTTTAATTGGTTAAGCCCTTTTATGACATTAATTTTTGCAGGATTCAGAATCAAAATAAAACAGTTGGCTAACAATTAATAGACATATTTAAAATATAAAAAAAGGTGCGCTTTATGACGCACCTTTTTTCTTATTATTAAATGATCGGGATTGGTTTTTTGTTGTTATCTATGGCTACAAATTTAAACGACCCAGTAACCGCAAGTTCCCGATGAAAACTATACATATCTTCTTTAAAAATATCAACCTTCACAGTACAACTTGTTCTTCCCACTTCGACAACCTTTGCTATTAACTCGATTATTGTACCTTCGGGAATTGGTTTTTCAAAATCAACTTTGTCAGATGATATGGTAACTACCTTTTTTCTACTAAAACGAGTGGCACATATAAAAGAAACCTCATCCATGAGCTGTAGCGCGGTTCCTCCAAAAAGAGTCTCGTAATGATTTGTGGTATTGGGAAAAACCGCTTTAAAAATCCGAGTCTCAGATTTACTTATTAGTTCATCAATAGTATTCATATAATTGTATATAATTTTTTCTTATTGCAATAGACATCAAAGGTAAATCTTATCGCAGTATCTTTGTGATATATTAAAAAAAAGTTGACATGAACATCATAGAAAGTTTACAATGGCGATATGCAACCAAAAAATTTGATAATTCTAGAATTTTACCACAAGAAAAGATAAATACTCTTACTGAAGCTTTTAACCTTACAGCTACCTCCTATGGCTTGCAGCCCCTAAAATTGTTGGTTATTAAGGATAAAAAATTGCAACAAAAACTTACTGAACATTCATGGAATCAAAAGCAAGTAGCCGAAGCCTCTCACGTTCTTGTTTTTTGTATTGAAAATATTATTGGTGAAGATTATATCGTAAAGTATTTTGACCAAGTTAAAGCAATACGAAACACTCCTGATACAGTATTAAAACCATTCAGAGAACAATTGGTAGATTCCTTCAAAAACAAACCTGAAGATGAAATTTCTATTTGGGCGGCAAAACAAGCTTATCTGGCCATGGGAAATTTACTTACCGTTTGTGCGCTAGAGCAAATAGATGCCTGTCCTATGGAAGGTTTCATTCCTGAAAAATATGATGAAATCTTAAAGCTCAATGAAAAAGGTCTTACTTCTGTCTTGGTTTTACCTGTCGGTTATCGTGCAGAAGATGATATGTTTTCTGACTTTAAAAAGGTAAGAAGACCTATTGAAGATACAGTAATTACCATTTAGCAAGCTATACTTCTTTGATTAGGTAATACTTAAAAAATTATAAAATAGCAACTGGATTATGAAGACTCTTTTCGGTACTTTTGCCGAAAAGAGTTTTAATTTAATATAGCGATTATGCCAGGATTTGAGTTATTCGGTGCCGAAGAAAGAAAAGAAGTACAGGATGTATTAGACAATGGAGTTTTAATGCGATATGGTTTTGACCCAATGAGGAATGGGCATCATAAAGCCTTGGAACTTGAGCAAAATTTGGCAAAACGTATGAATACTCAATATGCTCAAGTAGTTTCTAGTGGTACTTCTGCCCTCACCGTTGCTTTAGCATGTGCAGAAATTGGAGCTGGAGACGAAGTGATTATGCCTACTTTTACTTTTGTAGCAAGCTTTGAAGCGATATTATCTGTAGGAGCAGTTCCTGTATTATGCGATATCGACGATACCCTAACGCTGGATCCAGAAGCTGTAGAAAAAGCTATTTCTCCCAAGACCAAAGCAATTATGCCAGTTCATATGTGTGGTTCTATGGCAGACCTTGCAGCATTAAAAGCTATTGCACAAAAGCATAATCTTATTTTATTAGAAGACGCTTGTCAAGCCATTGGTGGTACTTATGACGGAAAACCTTTGGGTAGCTATGGTGATCTAGGCTGTTTCTCTTTCGATTTTGTAAAAATGGTAACATGCGGAGAAGGTGGTGGAATTATTACCAACTCTGAAAAATTTGCAGATAGAGCACATATGTATCATGATCATGGGCATGACCATGTAGGAAATGACAGAGGAGCAGAAAGCCATCCTTTTTTAGGATACAACTTTAGAATCTCTGAATTAAATGCCGCTGTGGGTATTGCACAATTAAGAAAACTTGATCACATTCTTGAAGTTCAGGAAAAACATTATACCATTTTAAGAAATGCGCTTTCTGAAATACCTGAAGTTACCTTTAGAAAGGTACCAGAAACTGGAGTAGAGAGTTATGCTTTTTTAAATATTTTTCTACCTACAGAAGATTTGGCCAGAAAAGCACACAAAGCTCTTGGAAATCATGGTGTTGACGCATGTTTCTACTGGTTTGACAACAATTGGCATTATTACCGCAAATGGGAACACCTTCTTGAAGCTAAATCATTATCTAAATTCTCTGAGGAAATTAGAACCGGGCTTCAAAAGAACAACAGGACATTTGAAGCCAGTGACGCATGGATGAGCAGAACCGTTTCCTGTCTTATCAAATTAAACTGGTCTGAAAGCGAGGTAAATGAGAGAGCATCAAAAATGACTGAAGCTATAAAAAGCATCCTCTAAAGCAAAGCCTTAGTAATTTACATAGTCTACTATTTCTAAACCATACCCGATCATACCAACTCTTTTTTGTTGAACGGTATTGGATACCAATCGTAGTTTATGGATATTAAGGTCATGTAGGATTTGCGCCCCGATTCCAAAATCCTTGCTATCCATAACTATTTTAGGCGCTTTCATTACTTCTTCTCCATTTTGGATTTCTTTAAGTGCACTTAATCGACCTAAAAGGTTTAATGATTGGCTTTCCTGATTGATAAATATTATCGCTCCTTTACCTTCGGTATTTATCCTCTGGAACATAGCATCAAGACGCTTATCTGCATTATTGGTTAGCGTCCCTAGAATATCATTATTAAATAAAGTAGAATTTACCCTTGTAAGCACTGGTTCTTGATCATCCCAGCTTCCTAAGGTAAGAGCAATATGGATTTGATTATTTGTAGTTTGCTTATATGCTCTTAATCTATACTTTCCAAAACGAGTCACAATATTAAAATCTTCTTTTTTCTGAATCAAAGAATCATGTTGCATCCTATATGCCACCAAATCTTCGATAGAAACCAATTTAAGATCAAATTTCTTTGCTACCTCTACCAATTGTGGAAGACGCGCCATACTACCATCTTCATTCATAATTTCGACAATCACTCCTGCCGGTTTTAAACCAGCAAGTCTTGCGAAATCAATCGCCGCTTCTGTATGCCCGGTTCTTCTTAACACCCCTCCTTCTTTGGCTTTCAAAGGAAAAATATGTCCTGGACGAGCCAATTCATGCGGTTTAGTTTCGGGATCGGTTAATGCTAATATTGTTTTAGCTCTATCACTAGCAGATATTCCTGTGGTAACTCCTTTACCTTTTAGGTCTACAGAAATCGTAAAAGCAGTTTCCATAGGATCGGTATTATTACCCACCATCATATTAAGCTTAAGATCATCACAACGATGCTCGGTAAGAGGAGCACAAATAAGTCCTCTACCGTGGGTAGCCATAAAATTTATCATTTCGGGTGTTACCTTCTCGGCGGCAGCCAGAAAATCTCCTTCATTCTCACGGTCTTCATCATCAACCACAATAATCACTTTACCTTGTCGAATATCTTCAATCGCTTCTTGAATAGTATTCAACTTTATGTGTTTTGTAGTTTGAGTAACATCTGACATAGTATCTTAAATAAAAATTGCTTTGCAAAGATATTTAAAAAGAAATCTATTTCTTGCGTTTAGAGACTCGTTTCATAAAGAAATTTCGGATAGGCTGGACAAAAGTATCAAAATTGAAGATCCCTTGATCGGTTGTAGCTCTATGTGTAAGAAAAATACTTAACGGAAAAATAATAAAGGTAGATAACCAAGACCCTATAACTGGAGGAATTCCTCCTTCTTCTGCACTGTTTTTAGCAAAAATTCCTATAAAATGATAAGTAAGAAATAATACTACACCGATTACAATAGGGAGTCCCATACCTCCTTTTCTAATAATTGCTCCTAATGGTGCCCCTACAAAAAACAGCAAAATACATGCAATACCTAATGCATACTTATCGTGCAAAGACATTTCATATTTATTTAATGCTCTACGAAGTCCTACGTTACCCGATTTGGTAGAACTAATTTTTCTAAGTACCACATCTACATTTGAAGAAGCCAGTTTATAAATTTGAATTTTCTGATTGGTATCGAAATAACTTTTGATATCGGTAGAGTCATTAAAAGTAGCCAAACTATCTTTGGTTATCTTTTCCTTTATCGCCATTAGATTTTTGTTAATTGTAGTTAACCCATTTCTTCTCCCTACCTCTTCTTTAACCGATTTAAGGTTTCCTGTAACCCTATCAGACAAAGTATCTATCTCAGCACCTAGCTCATTTACATTAAGCATATTATACCCTTTACTAAATTGTTGAGCGTCCATATCTACTTCACCCAAGGATGATAAATCGATATTTAAAATGTACTTCTCGAAATGAGTTTTAGCAAATGGCAGTTTATTTCTACGTTTAGGAGATCTTTGTTGAATCTCATCGTAGTAGTTACCATCGTTAAGTATCAAAGTAATTAAATCAGAATCCGCACTTCCACGTAATTCTCCTTCTACAGCTTTTATCACTGTAAAATTACCTGGTCTAGCAGCTTTTTTATGAATAATTACATCCCTAAGGAACTGATCATTATCGCCATGCTTTTCAGCTACTTTTATGTTAATATCGCCCAAATCATTAAATTGATTTGGAGTAATTACCATAGCAGGTTTGACCTTTACAATATTTTTCCTCAGATTAATAAATCTTTTTTCAGAAGAAGGAATTACTGTGTTGGAGAATAAAAAAGCTCCAATACCCACAAAAAATATAAAAACCGAAAGCGTACGCATTGCACGCTGTAGGGATATCCCCGATGATTTCATGGCAGCGAATTCGTAATTCTCGGCAAAACTTCCGAAAATCATAATCGAAGTCAATAAAATAGTGAGTGGCAATACCATAGGTATTAACCTAGGCGTCGCAAAGGTTAAAAACTTTAAAATTACTGAGAAGTCAAGATCTTTACCCGCTAGTTCTGAAATAAACAACCATATGGTTTGTAATAACAGAATGAACATGATAATAAAAAACAACGGAAAAAACGTCTTTAAGAAAGAGGTTAGAATATATCGATCAAGAATCTTCACAAATTTGGTATTTCTTAATTATCTAAATGAAGATAAGTTAATTAAAAATCAAAGAACGAGTATTAGCAAATACACGTTCTTTAATCATTTTAGCACATATTTTATAGTATTAATCTAATCGATTAATGTAATAATTATCATATTTTGATTCGTCAAAAGTAAATAATGTTTCTGAAAGAGGCTGATTTGTTTTAAAACTTGTTACTGTAAAAGTAACATTAGAACCATTATTTTGCTTTTGTATCATTTTATAGATATGTTTTGTTTGCTTGTCTATACCCAACAAAACCTCTTTTAAGTCACTTCTAGAATCTATAGGAGTAAGCTTAACAAATTGTATTTTTCTACCATTTACATCCTGTACAATATCCATTTTATAAGAATAACCATCTTCATAAAATGTAAGCATTTTTGAAGGAGTAATACTATTTTCATCATCTTCATCCTGCGAAGAAATATTAATTTCTTCATCTTCAGGAATAACGACATACAACTTCTTACCATCATACATCTGCTCTGTTCCCATTAAGTTAAGTAGGTATTTATTACCCTGCAAGGTAACTTCGCCTCTTGTTTCCTGAGAAACATTCTCTGCAGGATTGTTAATTGCGTATTTAAATCCAAGTACTATATTATTATAGCTTTTTACTTTTTGAGATACTTGATCTAATAACGTCTTAGCATTTTGGGCATTAACGCTAGTTATACCTAAAACAAATAATAAGAATATTACCTTTTTAATCATTTTATATGTCTTCTTTAATGTTTAATGTCTTTAGAGTTTGCACTCTATTATTATTCGTTGTCTAACAATTGCTGGAGCGCTACCAAATCGGTTACTAATACCTGTCTAGCTTTACTTCCTTCAAATGGTCCTACCACCCCTGCAGCTTCTAGTTGATCGATAAGTCTACCGGCACGGTTATACCCTAATTTTAATTTTCTTTGTAATAAAGACGCCGAACCTTGCTGTGCTGTTACAATAACTTCGGCTGCTTCTTTAAACAATTTATCTCTGTCACTTTTATCTATATCAAGACTTGTGCCACTTTCTTCTCCCACATACTCTGGTAACAAGTGAGCATCTGGATATGCTTTCTGACTTCCAATATACTCTGTGATTCTTTCTACCTCTGGAGTATCTACAAAAGCACACTGTATTCTTATAATATCATTCCCTTGCGTATACAACATATCTCCACGACCAATTAACTGGTCTGCACCTCCTGTATCCAAAATTGTTCTAGAATCAATTTTTGAAGTCACTCTAAAAGCAATACGAGCAGGGAAATTTGCTTTAATCATACCAGTAATTACATTAACCGAAGGACGTTGTGTAGCAATAATCAAGTGAATTCCAATTGCTCTAGCCAGCTGCGCTAATCTTGCAATAGGAGTCTCTACCTCTTTTCCTGCAGTCATTATAAGATCGGCAAATTCATCTACCACCAATACAATATAGGGTAAAAATTTATGTCCGTTTTCAGGATTTAACTTTCTTGCTTTAAACTTCGCATTATACTCCTTAATATTTCGAACCATTGCTTGTTTAAGCAAATCGTAGCGTGTATCCATTTCAATACATAAAGAATTGAGCGTGTTAATCACCTTTGTATTATCTGTGATAATCGCTTCTTCTGCATCAGGTAGTTTGGCTAAATAATGACGTTCTATTTTATTAAACAATGTAAGTTCTACCTTTTTAGGGTCAACCAAAACAAACTTGACTTCTGCCGGATGTTTTTTATACAGTAAAGACGTTAGTATTGCATTAAGTCCTACCGATTTACCTTGACCTGTTGCCCCTGCCATAAGTAAGTGTGGCATTTTTGCTAAATCTACTACATACGTCTCGTTTGAAATGGTTTTACCAAGTGAAAGCGGTAATTCCATCTCTGCATTTTGGAATTTTTGAGAGGCTATTGCAGATCTCATAGAAACAATAGTCGATTTTTTATTTGGCACCTCTATACCAATAGTTCCTTTACCAGGAATAGGAGCAATAATACGTATTCCTAAAGCAGCCAAAGAAAGTGCAATATCGTCTTCTAAGTTTTTGATCTTTGAAATACGTATTCCTGCTTCGGGCACGATTTCATATAATGTTACTGTAGGACCAACGGTTGCTTTAATCTGGGCAATCTCAATCTTGTAATTCTTTAAGGTCTCTACAATACGGTTTTTATTTTCCTCTAGTTCTCCCTGGTCTATAGTAATTCCTCCCGTTTGAGCAGTATAATCTTTCAAAAGATCTATTGTTGGGAATTTAAAATTCCCTAGTTCTAATTTAGGGTCGAATTCTCCAAAGTCTCTAACCAATTTATCACTCAAGTTCTTAACCTCTTCCTCTTCTTCTACAGCGGTTTCTACCTCCATTGCAATATCTTCAGGGTTATCTTCAGATTTGATAATTAATTTTTCTGGAACATCATTATCTCGATTTTTAGGATCGCCATAGAAATCATTAATTGTTGGGTTTAAGGAAACCTCGTTGGTAGATTCTGGTTGCTTTACAACTGGTTCTTTTTTATCCTCGGTTTTAGTAGAATCACCCTTAGATTTTGAAATAAGAGCATCAATTCTTTCCTTTATACTTGAACTTGATTCTTCTTCAGAAGTAGTACTTGTAGAGGTTACCGAATTACCATTTACTTTTGGTTTCGATTCAAAATCTTCGGTAATAACTTTTTGAGTATTTTTCAGAGATTCTGTTAATTTTTCTGGAGTGTAGCGTAATCTCACTACAATATAAACTATGGCAAAAAATGCCAATACTAACACAGTACCTATAAACCCAATATAATCTTGAAGAAAATCATTGGTTTCATACCCCACTATACCCGCCAATAAACCACTTTCCTTCTTTACAAATCCCAAAACAACCGAAATCCATATCATCACCAACATTCCCCAAAACCAGAATCCTGCAAGTTTCCTTTTATTTAAATCGAAGAAGAGATAAATCCCTGTCAAGGAAGTTAAAACAGGTAAAACTAAGGCCGAAATCCCAAACCCTTTAAAAATAAAGAAGTGACTCACTGAAGCTCCAAACTTACTCAACCAATTTTTGGTTGAAGAAGCTCTATCATAAAATTGGGTAATTTCACTCTGATCTATTTTCCAATTAAAGAAAAACGAGATAAAAGCAAAAAACAAACCTATCCCTAGAAAAAATAAAAAACTTCCCAAAACAACTTTCTGCTGTCTTGATAATGTAAATTTTTCCTTCAAAGAAGTCTTTGTCTTTTTTGTTGTTTTCCTTTTTGTTCTTACCTTTCTTTTAGCCATTATTTGGTTGTCTTATCGCAAAAATACGAATATCTATATTGGAACGTAAAAATGCTTTAAAAATTTTCTATTCAATACCCATGCCATAGAAATTGTTTGGCATAAACCTTTTAAATTTTTGCATTTTATTAATAAAGGATTAACTAATTAATACATTGAAAATCACTATCTTAAAGTCGTTGCAAGGATCATATTTCTAGCTCAATCGAACTTACCAATCAAAAGCATCGCTCTTTTATTAGCTAGTCTGACAATATAACAGATTGGCCAAACCTATGGTTCCTTATTATTTCGTAATCGCTTATTAAAATTCTTCAAAAACAAACTAAAAAAATCATGAAAAAGTTATTATTAATACTGGTATTCACATGGTCATTTTCTATGGTATCACAAGATTCTTATGATGTCATAACGTTAAACAATGGAAGTGTTATCGTTGGAAAAATCACGGAATTTAATTTCAATGAAAATCTAACTATACAAACAAAAGATGGCTATGGCTTCGTGTTTAACGTAAGAGATGTTAAAAATATTAAAAAAGAGCCCATTGAAAAGCAATACAAAATGGTGACTCCCGATCGTAGTATACAAAATAGAACGACTCCCCAACCCAATCAGGAAGGTTTTTCTCAAAACAATTTTACTACAACTCCTAATTACGGAAACAATTTTCCTGCTAGTAACTCTCAATCTTTTGCCGGAAATACCGTAAATAATGCGGCAAGACAAAATCTTCAGGCTACATCATCATATAATAATCCTAATGGTATTCCTCAAACAAATAACTATGCAACTCAGCGCCCCACACAAAACCAATTATCTAGACAAGTTCCGGGATATAGTAATACTGCAAACCAAATTCGTCAGGGTAATAATTACCCAAATACACAGTTCTCAAGAAATCAAGGAAATGAGCAATACCAATCTTCATCTCAAAGACCATATAATAGTCAACTTCAAGGATACCCTTCTCAAACTCCTCAAACTCAATCTCGCAACAACTATTATGCTTCTAATACCAATTTAAATCCGGTTGTGCCACAAACTGTGAAACCTATATCAAATCCAGATATTTTCACAAACGTTGACAGTTATGGATCTATAAAAAACAGGTCTTCTGACCTTGATTGCTCGAGAGGGTTTGGTAATTTTTACTTTACCAATAAAACTCGCAATAACGTTTTAATAAGTATCCAAAAAAAACAAAAAGATGGATATTATAGTGATTATAGAGAACTTGCTATTCCTCAAGGATCCAAAGGATACTTTAGTAATTTAAAGGCAGGTGATTATCCTTTCTTTGTGAAAATCAAAAACTCTATCGGAAACAACCAGGAAGAATATACTACTTTAGGAAGAGGTAATATAAGGGTAGAAACATGCAAAACGGAATACTTAGATATTAGATAAATAAAATATCGGCTAAAAGAAAACGCTGCACTTAAGTTTCTTTTAGCCGATTATACTCTTCTAAAAAATATAAGGTATATAAATAATTGCACCAATAATAATTGCTGTAATTGCAGCTATAAAGACGGCACCGGCGGCTACATCTTTTATAAAGCCAATCTTATCATGAAAATCTGGATGTATAAAATCTGCTATTGCCTCGGCAGTGGTATTTAATCCTTCTATGCTCATCACCAGTCCGATCGCGAAAATTTGTAACATCCATTCTGTAGAAGAAATATCAAAATAGAACCCAAGAACAGTCATCACTATTGCTATTCCTGTTTGTACTTGTATACTAGGCTCTGTTTTTAATAATAACACTGCTCCTTTGAAAGCGTAACCACAACCACGCAATCTACCCATTATGAACTTAGTAACCTTACCCATTTATCTAGGAAAGGGCATTAATAGCCGCATCGTAATTTGGTTCTTGTACGATTTCAGGTACTTGCTCGGCATAGGTGACAACTCCTTCTTCATCAAGAATAACCACTGCTCTTGAGTGAAGACCTTTCATTGGTCCGTCTATAATTTCAACTCCATAGTCCTTACCAAACTTCCCTGTATTGAAATCTGATTGATTAATTACATTTTCTAACCCTTCGGCACCGCAAAAACGTCCCTGCGCAAAAGGTAAATCTCTAGATACACAAAGCACTTTTGTGTTTGATAAATTTGATGCTTTTTTATTGAATTCTCTAACCGAAGCTGCGCATATTCCAGTATCTATAGAAGGAAAAATGTTCAACACCACCTTTGATCCTTGATAGTCCGACAACTTAGAAGTCGATAGGTCAATATTAACCAATTCAAAATCTGGAGCTTTTTGTCCTACTGCTGGTAAATTACCCACGGTGTGAATTTCTGTTCCTTTTAATGTTATTGAAGCCATAGTAATAGTTTTTTGTTGTTTTTAAGAGCTCTAAATTAGTAAGATTAAATGGTATTATTTAAAAGTTTTGTATAAAAAAACCTTCTTAAAATTAAGAAGGTTTTTATTTTCCTTTTTCATGTATCTATTGATCCAAGTACCCGTTGCATGAAATTATTCAATGCTTCCTTTTTGGAGGTACCTTCTTTGATCATTTTATCAACTTCGAGAGCGCCATACATATTTGAAATAAGTTCTCCTATTACATCTAACTCTTCATCTTTTAATGAAGGTACTTCTGTAAGCGCTTCAAGGGTTTCTATAGCTTCAACAACGAAGTCTTCATCATTTTCTTCTATAAAACCAGTAAGGTGCTTAATTATTGGTAATTTCATCCACTAGTTCTTTAAGTACTTCAAATTTGTTAGTTTGCACTTGATTAAGGAACGTTCCGTTTTTAAAAGTTGCAAACGTAGGCAAATTATCAACCGTTGCCATTTTTCTAGATTCAGGGTATTTTTCTGCATCAACTACAATAAAAGTAGTATCACTTTTTTCTGAAGCTAATTTTTTAAACTTAGGTTTCATAATTCTGCAGTTTCCGCACCAAGAAGCAGAATATTGCACTACAACCGTAGTGTTATCTTCTACGATCTGTGAAAGATTATCTTGAGATAATTCGTTAACCATAATTCTTTTTTTGTAGTATACAATCCTTATTTAAACAAAGGGAAAATAAGGATTGTATTATTTATAATTTAGTGTGAAGCTAAATAAGAAGCCACTCCTTCTCTATTTGCATTCATTGCATCTTTTCCTTCTTCCCAGTTTGCAGGACAAACCTCACCATTTTTCTGTACGTGTGCATAAGCATCTATTAAACGCAAAAACTCAGCAACATTTCTTCCAACCGGCATATGATTAACTCCTTCATGAAATACTGTACCTTCTTCATCGATAAGGTAAGTCGCTCTATAAGTTACATTATCTCCCTCAACAGTAACTACTCCAGTTTCTTCATTGTATTTTTCGTTGGTAATGTCTAAAATACCTAAAGTACCAGCTAAATTACGATTAGAATCTGCCAAAATTGGGTAAGTAACACCTTCAATACCTCCGTTATCTTTAGAAGTATTTAACCATGCAAAATGTACTTCTGGTGTATCACAAGAAGCTCCTATAACAATTGTATTACGCTTCTCAAATTCGGCTAAAGCTTCTTGAAACGCGTGTAATTCTGTTGGACAAACAAAAGTAAAATCTTTAGGATACCAGAATAAAAGCACTTTTTTGTTATTGTTTTGTGCTTCTTCCAAAACGTTAAGTTTAAAAGTATCTCCCATATCGTTCATAGCGTCTACGTTTAAACTTGGGAATTTTTTACCTACAAATGTCATATTCGTGTTTTTTTATTTGTTAATTATTTTTTGACAGCGCAAATATACATCTAGATAAACAACTATAAACTGACATTTATTTTAAATTTTTATAGGCAAATAGTTTTTTCCAATTAAAATCTATTTTTCTTATAATTTATTCATAAATTCCTACATAAAGATAATTTTACTTACAAAAATTACGGATAAATTGCACTTTTTTTACGGTGAATTACACTATGTTAAATCTATTTTTGTATTTTGGTCTCCCAAATACACCCAGAATATTATAGCAATTGAAAATTGGTATTCGACATATAACTCTTTTGTTTCTAATAGGTTTTACTTCATTAGTACAATCTCAAACTTCTATAGTTTCAGATAGTATTCAAAGCTACATTGAAAAAGCCGAAAAACTTCAGGAAGAATATAAGTATGAAAAGTCCTTGGAGATCGCAAAAGCAGCTCTACAAACTGCTCTTTACAATAATGATGATAAGAGCCTTGGTCACATTTACAATATTATTGCAAAGAATTATGAAATAAATGAAGATTTTATAAAAGCACGGGGTAATTACCGTAAAGCACTTGTCTATGCCAAAAGTTCAAAAAGTAGGGTATTGGAAACCGATCTTTATAATAGTATGGCTAGAGTCTTTACCAAATACAACCTTACCAGAGCCAAAGGAGTTACCTATTACAAGAAATCGTATGAATATGCTATCACTTTAAAGGATACTGCACGAATGTTAAGACCCTTGTTAAATCTGGGAGAATATTACATCGTGAGAAGTGATTTTGATAGTGCCTTTGAGTATCTTGAACCTGCTCAAGAATTAATTCAATCAAATTCTTCTAATCTTGTTAAAACAAAGCTCACAGGCCTGTTAGGTAAGTATTTTCTCAATACCAGAAAATATGAGGAGGCAGAAGATTATATAGACCAAGCAATTTCATATGCAAAAGGAGAAACTAAAAACAAAGACAATAATGATCAATTAGTTTCAACCTATTACGAGGAATTAGCATCGGCTTACCAAACAAAATCTGAACTGTACAAAAAACAGGATGATTACCAAAGAGCATATACCTACCAAAAGAAACATTTTCAAAATATTCTTTTATCCAAAGACAAGAAAAAACTGCAAGAGCTTAGAAAAGCAATTACAGAATATGAAGTGGATCTTTTAGAAAAAAGAGCTAAAAAAGCGGAATCTGAAAAAAAAGAAAGTGAATCTGAAGTATTGAAATGGCGAATTAGTATTATTCTTGGCATTATACTTATTCTGATATCACTTGCATTCTTAATAAGTTCATATAAAAACAATATTCAGAAAAAAAGATTGAATAGTGATCTAATTGAGAAAAATAAAGAACTTATAAGTGCCAAAGAAACTGCAGAACAAGTTTCGACCTTAAAGTCACAATTCATATCGACAGTAAGCCACGAACTTAGAACACCGTTGTATGGGGTAATAGGGCTTACCTCTCTGTTAATGGAGAATCCTGAAGAAAAGAAAAAGAATGAATATCTAGAGTCCTTAAAATTTTCTGGAGATTACTTACTGGCATTGATTAATGATGTATTGCAACTAAGTAAAATAGAGACTAATGAGGTTAAGCTCGAAAAGGTTTCTTTTGATATCAGAAGTTTAATCGAAGGAATCGTAAATTCTCTTCACACAAAACAAAAAAGTAATAACAACACAGTACATATTGATATTGATAAGGAGATAAACACAACATTATTAGGAGATTCAGTGAGGTTATCACAAATCTTAATCAACCTAATAGGTAATGCTCTTAAATTTACCAAAGACGGTAATATTTGGATTAATGTTAAATGTCTTGAACAAAAAAATGATAGTTACCATCTTAGATTCTTGGTTAAGGATGACGGGATCGGAATTCCTAAGAGTAAACAAAAATCTATTTTTGACAACTTCGCGCAAGTAAAAAATGAAAATCAGGAATATGAAGGTACTGGATTAGGATTGGCTATCGTAAAAAAATTAATTCATCTACATAATAGTGAGATTAAAATCAAAAGTCAGGAAGGAAAGGGATCTGAATTTTACTTTGATTTATCTTACGAAAAAGCGGTTAAGCAAAGGGAAACTGCTTTACAGTCTGGAGAGAATCTGAGCATTGGAACCACTAATTTCTATGTCCTTATTGTTGATGATAATAAGATAAATCAAATTGTAACTCAAAATATCCTTAAGAAAAAAGGATATACTTGTAATATTGCAAGTAATGGTATGGATGCAATCAAAATGCTTAAAGAAGAACAATTTGACCTTGTACTTATGGATATAAATATGCCAGAAATGAATGGTCTTGAAGCTACAAAGGTTGTACGAACATTTAACCCAAGTATTCCGATTATAGCCCTTACCGCTGTCGAAGAAGGAGAAATAAGAAAGCAAGCACTATCTGTGGGTATGAATGACGTTATTGTTAAGCCTTATGATACGCAACAGTTCTTTCAAACTATCATGAGAAATATCTCAAAAGTTAAAATGGCCTAACCCTCGATTCAACCTCCCAGGCACTTCTTAATATTTTGTATTTAATTGTTAAATGCTATTCAATTTCTCTTGAATATCTTAATTTAGATGCAAAAATTACAAGATCCCTTTACCATTATGGATTCAAAAAAAAGCGGTTTTAATACCATTTGCACGCATATTGGAGAAATAGAAGACCAACAATTCAAAGGAGCTATATCTCCCATTTATTTGTCTACCTCATATGCTTTTGAAGATGTAGACATAAAAAGATATCCCAGATATTTTAATACTCCAAATCAAGAAGCTTTATGTAAAAAAATTGCAGCTCTTGAAAAAGGAGAATCTTCTTTAATTTTTGGAAGCGGTATGGCAGCCATAAGCACTTCTCTTTTTGCTTTTTTGCAGAAAGGAGATCATATTGTATTGCAACGAACGCTTTACGGTGGTACGGCAAACTTAGTTAACGAAGAGTTTGGAAAACACGGCATTGAATATTCTTATGTTGACTCTCAAACCGCAGAAGGTTTTGAAGAAAAAATAAAATCCAATACAAAAGTAATCTACATTGAAACACCATCGAACCCTTTATTGACCATTACTGATATCGAAGCTATAGCTTCTTTGGCGAGAAAAAGAGGAATTATTACAATGATCGATAATACATTTGCTTCTCCTGTAAATCAAAATCCAATCGAAATGGGAATTGATATAGTTATTCATTCAGCCACAAAATATCTTGGTGGGCATAGTGATATTCTTGCTGGAGCAGTAATTTCTACTAAAGAACATATGGATAGAATATTTCAAGTAGCCAAAAACTTTGGAGGTAGCCTAAGTGATTTTACCGTATGGATGCTTGAAAGAAGTATTAAAACCTTAGGTCTAAGAGTTAAAAGACAAAATAAGAATGCTTTAAAACTTGCCAAATGGCTGGAGAAGATGGATGATATCGCTGCCGTATACTATCCTGGATTAAAAACACATCCCGATCATGAACTAGCAAAGAAACAAATGAATGGTTTTGGAGGAATGCTGTCTTTCGAATTACAAGAAGACTTAGACGCTAGTTTATTCCAGAAAGAGCTTAAACTCATTAAAAGTTCTATGAGCCTGGCGGGTGTTGAAAGCACTATACTTTCTCCTACGCTTACCTCTCATGCTTTATTAACAGAAGAAGAAAGAAATGCGCAAGGAATTAGAGACGGGCTATTAAGATTTAGCGTTGGTATTGAAGATAAAGAAGATTTAATGCAGGATATTTTACAGGCATTGAAAAAAATCAAAGCGTTAGCACTACAGGATTAACATATGAAATTAGATATTCTCGCCATTGGAGCACATCCAGATGATGTCGAACTAAGCTGTTCAGGAACTATAGCCAAAGAAATTTCCAAAGGAAAAAAAGTTGGCATACTAGATCTTACACGCGGTGAATTAGGAACCAGAGGAACCCCAGAAATAAGAGATGCAGAAGCTAGAAAGGCAGCAGAAATTTTAGGAGTTTCGATAAGAGAGAACCTTGGATTTAGAGATGGTTTTTTTGTGAATGATGAGAAACACCAACTGGAAATCATTAGGATTATACGAAAGTACCGCCCCGATATCGTGCTATGCAATGCTATTGATGACAGGCATATTGATCATGGTAAGGGGAGTAAATTAACCAGTGACGCTTGTTTTTTATCTGGTTTAAGGAAAATTGAAACGGTAGATAATGGAGGTTCTCAGGAAGCCTGGAGACCTAAACAAGTATATCACTATATACAATGGAAAAACTTGGAACCTGACTTTGTGGTAGACATTAGTGATCATATGAAACCAAAACTGGATAGTGTAAAAGCATATGGTTCTCAATTTTTTGATGCCACCAGCAAAGAACCCTCTACTCCCATATCTAGTAAGAACTTTTTGGACAGTATTGAGTATCGAGCGGCAGATTTAGGAAGAATTATTGGTGTAAAATATGCCGAAGGCTTCACTGTAGAACGCTATGTAGCAGTTGATTCCATTTTTGATCTAATTTAATTCAAAAAAATGTTTGCATAAATACAGAAATACTTTATTTTTGCAAACCAAAATTAAATGGTGGTTGTAGCTCAGTTGGTTAGAGCGCCTGATTGTGGTTCAGGAGGTCGTCGGTTCGAGACCGATCTTCCACCCTTAATAAAAAAAGCCCTTTTGTAAAAGGGCTTTTTTCTTTCTAATCGTTTCTCCTTATTTTTTATCCTTATCTAATACTAATCGTTTTTCTCTGTTTGCAACTTCCCATGCAGTGTAAAAAACAAGTTGGGTACGTTTTGCAAGAAGATCGTATTCAATCTTATCTGGAGTGTCGGTTGGTTGATGATAGTCTTCATGAACCCCATTAAAATAAAAAATGATAGGTATATTATGCTTTGCAAAATTAAAATGATCACTTCTATAATAAAAACGGTTAGGATCGTTCTTGGCATTATATTTATAATCTAAATCTAATTTTGTATATGTACTATTTACGGCTTCGCTAATATCGTGTAGTTCTGTACTCAAGCGATTACTTCCTATTAAATAAATATAATTATTTTTTTCTTTTTCTGTATGATGCTTATCTATTCGACCTATCATATCGATATTCAAATCGGTTACTGTATTTTCTAATGGAAAAACAGGATTTTCGGTATAATATCTTGAACCATACAATCCTTTTTCTTCTCCTGTTACATGAAGAAACAAAATTGATCTTTTAGGACCTTTACCATCTTTTTTGGCTTTTGCAAATGCTTCTGCTATCTCCAACAATGCTACAGTTCCTGAACCATCATCATCTGCACCGTTGTATATATTTCCACTAGCATCTACCCCTACGTGGTCATAATGCGCAGATAACACTACAATCTCTTCTGGTTTTTCTACACCTTCAATAAACGCCAAAACATTTTCTGAAGCCTTTATTCCTCCTCTGAAATAGCTTTTAGGAATCTCCTGAAAATAATCATCCTCTCCAAAGGGCGAAGTAATTCCAATTCTTTTGTACTGTTCTTTTAAATACTCAGCTGCCTTTTTTTGCCCCGGTTCTCCAGTATCTCTTCCTTCGAATTCATCGCCTGCAAAAGTGTATAAGTAGTCTTTCAATTCATTAGCAGTAATACTTTCGGCATATGTACTAACAATAGGATCTGCTTTAATACTTAAATTGGTATCTACCTGCTTATCTGCAACAGGAGAATTTTGAGAGGTTCCGCAACAACAAACAATAAATGAACCTAATAAAATAAAAGTGTTTTTCATGCAATGATTTAATTTTGAATGCACAAGATAGTTAATTCAAGGCATATTCGATGAGATTCTTTTCAAACAACAAAAAAAGCTCAAAATAATTCTTAAAAAATTCTTTTTAGATTTAAAAAAGGTTTTATATTTGCACCCGCAACGGAGAAATGGCAGAGTGGTCGAATGCGGCAGTCTTGAAAACTGTTGAGGGTCACACCTCCGGGGGTTCGAATCCCTCTTTCTCCGCAAAAAGCCTTGAAAACTATATGTTTACAAGGCTTTTTTTATTTCTTGACTTAAAAGAGAATGATTTTATCGTTTTGTTTTAAACATTTGATATCCTTTTACTCTTCTAAACGATTTTTTTTAAACCTTAATTTTCCCGTTTCAATACCTATTGCTGTTTTTGCTAATATGGTAAATACAAAAGCTCCCAGAGCCCAAATACCTAACGTTACTCCAATTTCGATTCCGGTAGGAGTGTATTCGGCAATTTTACCATAGGGTCCAGGAATAAAACCTGGTACTATCAACCCAAATCCTTTTTCGATCCAAATAGCAACAAAAAGCATAAAACAACAGATATAAAGCATCCCAAAGTTATTTCTAAACTTTCCTATCGTAAGTAATACAGTGGCAACAATATTAAGTGTAATAGCCGTCCAAATCCAGGGCAGGAGCGCTGTTTTTCCTTCTAAACCAAAAAACAGATAAAATGCACTTTCGCTATGGTGTGTTGGAAAATAGAATTCTTTAAAAAGCTCAGAAATGAGCATGATTAAGTTAATTTGTGCCGCAACGGTAACAATAGTTGCTATTTTTTTTATGGTCTTGTCTTCAATTTTAAACTCTGTAAATTTTCGAATAACAGCTAACACCAAAATAATAAGTGCTGGACCTGCAGCAAACGCCGAAGCCAAAAAACGAGGCCCCAATAAAGCATTATTCCAAAACGGACGTGCTTGCAATCCTTGGTATAAAAATGCTGTAACCAGATGTATCCCTACAGCCCAAAACACAGATAATATTGCGCCCGGCACATAAACCTTTGGATTAGCATCTTTTCCCTGGTAGTGTTTAAAAAGTATATATAATGGAATAGTGATATTAATAAACAGATACCCATTAAGTACAATAACATCCCAAGTAAGCATAGAATTCGGGAAATTAAATACTCCTATACCTGGTATCATGTGCCATAACACAGAAGGCCCTCCCATGTCTGCCACCACGAATGCCAAACACATAATTAACGCAGCTACCGCCAAACCTTCGCCTATCAAAACTGCTTGCTTAAAATCTATATCATGTAATACATAGGTAGGCATTACTAACATAACAGCGGCTGCAGCAACGCCAACGAGAAATGTAAAATTAGAAATATAAAGCCCCCAACTTACTCTATCAGTCATTCCAGTTACTACTAACCCTTCTTCTAATTGGATAGAGTAACAATACATACCCACTAACATTACAATAGTTAAAAAGGCCATCCATAGCAGATATCTAAACGAACCTTTTGTAGAAACATCAAGACTGTCTAAAACTAAACTTCTAAATACTTTAAGTGTTTGCATATGTTTTTAAATTTTGGAACAATGGCCATGATTCTAATCCATGAAATACCAAAACTTTGGTTCAGTACCCAAGTCTTCTTTTAATCTAAATACTTTTTTATTTTCCAACACCCATCGTATCGTGCTGTTAGGATCTAATAGATTTCCAAAGATTCTAGCTCCAGTAGGGCAAGCTTCAACACAAGCAGGATCTCTTCCAGATCGGGAGCGTTGCACACAAAATGTACACTTTTCCATAACCCCTTTTTTACGCATTCGATTTCCTAAATAATGTTGATTTTTATTGACTTCATTTTCCGGAACCTCTGGGGTACTCCAGTTAAATCTTCGTCCATCATACGGGCAAGCCGCCATACAATATCTACACCCAACGCACCAGTCATAGTCTATAACGACCAAACCATCTTCCTCCCGCCAGGTAGCCTGTACTGGGCAAACCTCAACACAAGGAGGATTATCACAATGAAAACATTGGGTTCCCATATAAAAATGACCTTCGGCCGGTACTTCATGATAATAGTTGTCATCTGCTTCATTAAACTGAAATCCCTTGCCTTCTTCAATTTCATGAATCCTGATATATTGCATTTGAGAATTCCTATCTTGATTATTCTCTTGCACACAAGCATTTACACAATCCATATATCCCTGACATTTAGAAATATTAAAGGCATACCCAAATAGTACATCTTCAGATGCATTCTGAGAAGACATCTTAATATTCTTACCTTTTCGAAGTTGATATGATCTTACTAAACGATCTACGGTTGCCTTTTTTTCTTCGTCAGACATTAACTTATAATTCCCTTTGAACTGCTCTTCCCAATCAATTTGCGCCTTTTCTTTTGAGTCATCACTGGTCGTAAGACTACATGATGAACTCACAGCCCCAGCACCTATCATAAGACTGGCAGTTAATTTCCTAAAGGCAGTTCTCCTATCCATTTTTACATCAAACACCTGATCGAAACCATCTTTTGCCTCAGTTTCCATAGTACTAGGTAGATTTTGATATGAGTGAGAATTACACCCTCCAGATGATTTTCCGCATCCACAAGTAGCACCTGTGTTACTTTTTGCACCTAAATCGAGTTTAAACCATTTTTTTTCAGTATTCATACAACTAGTTTTGTAACATTATAAAAAATACTACTCTCTTTCTTTTACCTTCTGAGTATTGAATCTAGAAGGCCATCTTGATTGAATTTTTGGTTGATGTGGGTTATGGCAATTCACACATGTCATTACCACTCTTGGCTCAGTCCATCCTCCAATATTTTTTCCATGTGCTCCTCCTTGCCAATCTTTAAATTGATCGCTATGGCATTGAGCACATAGTTTGTAACTATGATTAATATCTATTGCGCCTTTTGCTAAACTTTGCAACGAATTCATATTAGAACCATTATGACAAGTTGCGCAATTCATTATCTCCTCATCTGCATGTATTAACTGAATATCCCAATGCGCTTTCTTTTTCCCTTCTTCCTGTAAGTCTTGTAATGGTTCTGTATGACACTCGACACAAGGAAAAGAAGTAATTTGTCCTTTTCTTTCTGGGATTAAAAATGAATGCACTCCCTCTTTAACCTCTACCGTTGTAATATCACCAATGTATTGTTCTGATGTAATAGAAACCCCATTAAAATCGATGCTTTCCACTTCTATTTTATCTTTTAAACTATGGTATTCTGCCTCATGATGTTGATTACATGAAATGGTCATTAACATAGATAAAACTGCTGTGAGTACGATATAAACTGTAGCCTTTTTCATCTTAGTTGTTATTTGTTCTGGTGAATACTTCTGTCTGAACCATATCGCTAGTATTTGACACATGACATTGCCTACAATTTATTCGTTCTGGATGCGTCACTCTAATCTCTTTTGGAGCTGCCGGACCAGCATGACAAGACAAACAATTTTCTCTCATTTGTAACGGGTGTGGCATAACGGGCGGGCTTTCTGGTAAAGCGTTATTATTGCCTGCTGTCGCTGCTTCCATCTTATAAAAGTTGGTTTCTTTAAATGTAGTACCAACCACTTGAGCCACGTGACATTGCCTACAATTGATCATTTCGGGGTGTGGAGTTACTGGTGCATACGCATTAAACTTCTTGGTAAAACCTCCATTAAGATGACATTGTAAACAAGCCTTTCCTCCCATTCCGCGTTCTCCTTTTACCAACGCATGTGGTATCGATGGTGGCGCTCCCGGATATGCCCGATTCGAATAATAAGTACTTAAGGAACGTTGATGATTGGAATCAATAGGCATATCTAAGTATTTAAGTCCAAAACTGGATCGCTCAAAAACCTTTTTCTCTGAAGAAATTGTAGGAATAGTTTGTTCCTTAATTATAGGCGTATATGCCTCTTTGAGCCCTTGTTTGTAACTATATCCCCAATTTGCTACAAAGCCGGCAAATAAAAGCGTTAATATGATAATAATGCCCAATCTCTTTTTCATAACATTTACACTTTTTCAACTTTTACAGCACACTTTTTATAATCTGGCTCTTTAGAAATTGGACAAAATGAGTCTAAAGTAAGTTCATTTATCAATTTACTTTCATCAAAGAATGGAACGAACACTTGCATTGGAGCAGGAATTCCTCTTTGATCTATCGCGGCAGGTAAAATGATTTGTCCTCTGCGGGTGGTAAGTTTTACATTATCTCCATTCTTTATTTGCATTCTTTTAGCATCATCTGGGTGCAATTCTACATAAGCCTTTGGCATTGCTTGATGTAATACTGGAATTCTGCGAGTCATAGATCCCGTATGCCAGTGCTCTACTACTCTACCTGTACCTAACCAAAACGGGTATTCCTCATCAGGTTCTTCGGCAGCTGGTTCATAAGGGCGTTGCCATATTACCGCCTTACCATCGGGTAATCCATAAAAGTGAAAGTCTTTACCATTGGAACAAGCCGGGTCATATTTTGCATTATACCGCCACTTGGTAGACTTTCCGTTCACATAAGGCCACAAAGCTCCTGGTTGTGATTTTAAGACCTCTAGAGGAGCCATATTATGTTTATCGCCTTCATGGTGTTTACGATATTCGTTATAAATCTCTTCTATATGAGTTTCGTCTTTGTAATAGAATTGTTTTTCGAATCCCATTCGCTTTGCCACTTCTATAAGCTGCATAGTATCGCTCATTGCTTCTCCTGGCGGTTCCAGCATCTGTTCAAAATACTGAGTGCGTCTTTCAGAATTGCCGTACATACCTTCTCTTTCTACCCACATTGCCGAGGGCAAAATAACATCGGCCACATCTGTGGTTGGTGTTGGGTACACATCAGAAACAACAATAAAACGATCATCTTTTTCTGCTCCTGCTCGATACCTATTCAGTTTAGGCATACTTACAAAAGGGTTGGTAACTTGAATCCACATAAAACGAATGTCTCCGCGATCTAATGCTCTAAACATTTCTACAGTATGATATGTGGGCTTAGGAGATATATTTTCTACTGGAACATCCCAAATTTTGGCAGCAAACTCCCTATGTTTTTTATTGGCTACTACGCCATGCGGTAATTTGTGTGTTAAAGTACCTACCTCTCGTACAGTACCACAAGCACTAGGTTGTCCTGTTAAAGAAAATGGACTGTTACCCGGTTCAGAAATTTTACCTGTTAGTAAATGAATATTGTATACCAGGTTATTTACCCATGTCCCTCTAGAATGCTGGTTCATCCCCATACACCATAATGACATCACTTTCTTATTTGGATCACCAAAATAGGACGCCAGAAGCTTTATATCTTTAACCGAAACTCCAGAAATTTGTGCTGCTTTTTCCGGTGTATAATCATTGAGAAATGTTTTGTAATCCTCAAAAGAGATTTTTTCGGGTTTATCGGTAAATGCATAATTATCTTCTAAACCATACCCCATATTGGTCAACCCCTTGCTAAAATTACAATGCTCTTCGACAAAGGCTTTATTCATCCATCCATTATGAATAATCTCATAACAAATTGCATTGGCTACAGCCAAATCTGTTTGAGGTTTAAATAAAATAGACTTATCTGAGGCCATGCTGGTTCGGGTCGTACGAGTAGCGAAATCAATAATTTTAACTCCTCTTTTTAAACGTTGATCTAAAAGTCTAGAAAATAATACTGGATGCATTTCTGCCATATTATTTCCCCACAAAACAAATACATCTGCGTAATCTATATCTTCATAACACCCCATGGGTTCGTCTAATCCGAATGAAGATAAAAAACCAGTCACTGCCGTAGCCATGCACAGTCTTGCATTGGCTTCTACATTATTTGTGCCTATACATCCTTTAAACAGTTTAGAAGCAGCATACCCATCGGGTATGGTCCATTGCCCTGAACCATAAATTGCTACAGAATCCTTACCATTTTCACTTATGGTCTCCTTCATTTTTGAAGCAACCAAATCCAAGGCCTCTTTCATAGAAGTTTCCACATAAGTGCCATTCTTTTTTACCAGAGGCTTGGTCAATCGATCTTTACCATATAGCGCCATAATCGAGTGATATCCTTTTACACAGCACAATCCTTTATTAACAGGAGATTTTGGATCTCCTTTTACAGCAACTGCTTTTCCATTTTCGGTACCTATTAACACACCACACCCTACTCCACAAAATCTACAAGGGGCTTTTTTCCAATCTAAATTAGCTCCTGCAGGAATACCTTTCTCTTGTTCTTCGGCAAAAATAATCCCCGGAAACATCGTTGCCGCAGCACTCATTGCTGACAGTAAAGCCATTTGTTTTACAAATTTCCTTCTGTTTATGTTTTTAAAATGATCCATAGTACATTAATTAGGAGAGTTAAAACCAGATACCATTGCCAATAATTTTAAGCTAGAAATACGTTGAATTTTTTCGGTTAGCTTATCATCTTCATCAGTTGTTGCTGTTTCGGTGATCAAAATAACTACATCTTTGTTTTCTGATGGAAAAATATCGCACTCAGAGAACTGTGAAAGAGCTAGAACAAGCTCTTCTTTCATACCAGAATGAGGATGTGCAAGATAACTTTTGATTGGCATGGTAATACGGTTTAAGTATTGATACTAAAGATGCATCATTAACAAATAGCAAAAAATGATCAATGTCATTTTTGACAAATTGTATGCTAACATCTACATGTTTTATAATATCAATTGTATTACAATTACAAGGTCAATTCACGAGTTATTAACCTTTATTGTTTATTTAAGAGCATGTATAACTTTACCAGTATAAGGTCTCTCTTTTAGACTTTTTCCCAACCACTTCTATTATACACACTGGTAATTATCTTATCGAAGCTTTGCTTATGAATTTTAAATTGCTCAGCAGATAAAATCTCTTGTACATCTTTATCCATATCGCCAAGCATATTGTGAAATTTTGAGATTATTTGTTCTTTGGTAAGATTGGAGTCTTTATCGTTTAACCTAGCCATCTTGTTGCTATGGTAACCAATAATCATGTAGTAATCGTCTTGCAAATCTTCGGTGAGGTTCATTTTCTGAACTTGCTCTGCTACAAAAGACTGTAGGTTATCTTTTTCTGAAGAAGTAAAAATTTCTACCTTATTGTTTTGTCGTTCCTGTAATTTCTCGTCTTGGGTTTGACCAGAAACCAAACAACAACAAAACATAAAAAGCCCTATACTAAACTTTTTCATGATGTGAAGATTTGATTGTGTGATGATTAGTTCCTTTAAATTTAGCGTTTTTTTAAACGCCATATGTTGTGAACATATCAAATTCACTCAAATCAGAATGATTCTAAATAAATCATTCATCCATCCAACTCTTAAATGCAGTGGCTTTTGCTTTACTAACCACGATTCTATCTTTAGGAACTGGGTTTGTATTTACTATTAACTTCCCGTTGAAATAATACTTAATATTCGTCACAGCCTTTTTTTGCACTATAAATTGTCTATTCGCTCTAAAAAAGGCCTTTGGATCAAGCTCTACCTCTATGTCTTCCATTTTTTTATCAATGATATACATTTTATTTTCTAGCGTTATAGCCTTAACCATTCCTGTATCTATAAAAATATAAGCTATATCATCTGTTTTAATAGGTATTAACTCATCTTTATGATGCACCAGATATGTGGTTTTATATGATTTTGAGCTGTTTTGCAGTAATTGAAACATCCCTGTTAACTGATTCGAAATAGGGTCTGCATTTAAGTTTTGGTTCTTAAACTTTGAAATTGCTTTTGATAACTCTTCAGGATCAATAGGTTTTAGCAAGTAATCAACACTATTAACTTTGAACGCTTTTATAGCATACTGATCATAAGCCGTTGTAAAAATTACAGGTGTATTTATGGTTACCTGATCAAAAATTTCGAAAGAGATACCATCTGCCAAATGAATATCCATAAAAATTAACTCTGCATCAATATCATTCGAAAGATAGTCTATAGATTGTTTTACAGATTCGAGTACCTGTACTACCTCTATTGTTGGGTCTACTTCATCAAGAAGATATTTCAAATTCTCACTTGCTGTTAGCTCATCTTCAACTATAATAACCTTCATATATTTCTATTTAGTGGTAACTTCACGACAAAGACACCATTGCGTTTATCAATTAAAATATGTTCCTTCTTCAAGAGGTAATATCTTTTATCCAGATTTGCTAAACCGTTACCAGTACTTTGTACCAATGAGGTTCTGGGCTTGATAATATTTTCAACATATAATGCTTGATCTTGACTATATACCCTTACATGTAGTGGGTTTTCTTGAGAAATTTCATTGTGCTTTACCGCATTTTCTACCAACAACTGCATAGCTAGAGGAGGGATTTCTTCTCCACTTAGTTTTTCATCGATATTTATATCGATATTAAAACGATCTTGATACCTGGTTTTTATAAGCAAAATATAACTCTGTAAAAACTTAAGTTCCTCTTCTACGGTAACTAAATCTCTTTCTCCACTTTGCAGAATATATCGATATAAAAAAGATAGATTATTTACAAACTTTGTCGCCTCTTTATTACCTCTAATTAAAGCGTTTAAAGAGTTTAGAGAATTAAATAAAAAATGAGGGTTAATTTGATTCTTTAAAGCGGTTAATTCTTTTTGTAAATTCTGTTGTTTCAATCGTTCATTCTCCAACAGTTGTTTCTGTTGCTTAATTTGATATCTTAAAATACTTGCTACAAAAATGCAGATGAGAAGTATTACAAAATACACAAAGTATTGAAGCCCCACCTCTGAGTCGGAAAATGCATTGCCTATAAAAAATGTATAACCGTTGATAAACAAATAGACAAAACCTAAATACAAACCTGTGTTTAAAACAACAGTAATCGAAGTTTTTACATATATATTGAGAAAGGCATACCGATCTTTCCAGTTTGCATTTAATAAAAGCGCCACAAGAGAAAAGAAAAACATATAAATGACTCTAATCACAATATCATGTATCGAGACTTCGCTAAACGAGTCTACTAACTTATCTGTAATATGAAAAAGAGAAAGTGCTCTGGGCAGGTTTATTAATAGCGTTATAAGTACTGCAATTTTGAAAACAATAAAAGATCTAACTTGTTGCATACTTATGGATACTATCTTTTGTTTGATACGTGTTATAAATGTACTCAAATTTACAGCGATATTGGGAACTATTTTTACTTCTCTCATTACGAACCGTTTTTCGTTGTTCTCAAACCTAAGGCATAGTCTAAATTCTAATAGTTATTTGATGGGTATTCAATACTCTCATCATCCATTGATACATCAGAAATATCTTCGGGGTATATTTTTATCTCTATCCATTCTCCAAAAACAGACTCGAAATTAATAGCATGTTCCTCTAACTCCTCTGCAGCGAGAACATCTAGTTCATGTTCCAAATTTGTATACTGGTGACAAGTATTTATTATACCATTTTCCTTTTTACCATTTTGATCGACAGTTATTAATCCTGCTGCCGTAAAGAGAATAAGACTTCCGAAAAGTGTTATGTTAAAAATTACATTTGAAATCTTCATGACTTATATTTTAAAAATTTATACTACAAATGTATTTCTCAACACATCTCAAAACTTTGTGTTTTTTACTGAACCGGTAAATTGCATTAGTAAAATGTACCAATACGAATATGAGGCAAACATATTTACCTAAGCATTTTATAATTTTCTAACATAATTATGGTACTTTTAAGTACAATTCTCTTAGCCATGAAACATGTAATTTGGTTACTTCTTTTTGGTGTTTTCTCTCCAGGGTTTTCCCAAGACAATCTTCGAAGTTTTCTATTAGTAGGGATAGAGTTTACAGAACGAGTTGCTAGTAAATATACCGAACCTATGACAGAGGGTATTGTATATGGGCTAACTGGAGGATGGTACAACTCAGCAAAAGTTCTAGAACCATGGGACATACGTGTTTCGATTGTTTCCAATGGATCTTTTGTGCCTAGTGAAAAAGAAACATTTCTTATTGATATAAGAGATATCCCTAACCTAAATATTGCTCAAAACGATAGTGGTATAGCGCAAATACCCACTATTCTTGGAGGTGATACCGAATTACAATTCATCGCTACAAGAGACGGAGAGCAATTTGAATTTACAGCTCCAGAAGGAATCGGACTTATAGATCTCAATTTATTACCTAATGCATTTTTACAACTTAAAATAGGACTCCCTAAAAGTACAGAATTAGGAGTTCGTTACTTCCCCAAACTGAATATTGACGATATTGGCTTGGAGATTTGGGGTCTAGGAATTCAACATCAAATCTCAGATTGGATACCTCCTTTACAAGATTCAAAAATAGCCATCTCAGGAGCGGTTGCTTATACCACCTTATTAGGAGAATACAATTTTGTAACAGACGGGTTCGTTACTGGAAATAACCAAAAAATAGATGCTAAACTAGACTCTTGGTTATTTGAACTAATTGGCTCAACAAAAAATCCTGTTTTTAATATTTACGGTGGCTTAGGATATGTTTTAGGGAAATCATCTGTACAATTGGAAGGAACATATGTTATTGAAACTAATACCGAAACCCTATCATTTACAGATCCATTTGAGGTTAGAAATACGGTAGAAGGTCTTAGAGCAAATATTGGAGCTAGTGTTACGGTAAAGTGGTTTGGGATAAATCTTGACTACACTGTACAGGGTTTTAACAACCTCTCGTTAGGGTTGAATTTCAAAATCAAATAAAAATTCCGCCAAGGATCATTTTATTTCTCCCAGGCGGAATCAACCAACTAACCAATTATGAAAAAACTACGTATGTAACTTTTTTACTACGCTCTTCGCATAGTCTTTAGAAACGCTACCCAATGTTTCTGGATTTTCCACACTAGTGGTGATGACATACACCAATTGCTCTTCTTCAGGTTTTGTTAAATCATAAACCAAGGTTTCTAAAATGTACTTTTTGTGATGCGAAGTTACCTGTGTAACAGGGTCAGAAACCATATGTAATGATCCGTAATATCTGTAGTACCCTCGGTAAAAACCTCTACCGTAATATGGAAATGTATTTACGTAATACGATGTTCCTTTGGTAACAGTTTCTGTGTACTCTTCAGTATCTCTAAGATTGGTTACTACTATTACTTCTATTCCATTGTTCTGAATTTCCTGTTTTACCTGTTTTAACTCTTCTTTATCTACCTCACAATTGGGATCAGAATCAGGAAACAACGTATAACTTTCTACCGATCTATATCCTTTCTCATTCAAGTTTGAAACTAAGTCCTTTTCGAATCGAGTTCTAATAACGTCATCATTTGTTCTGCTAACCACCATGATACTTTTGTTTTTAATATTAGTGGTATTTTCGTCTTTCCAGGAATCTGTTATTTTTACAGCAGAACAGCTTCCAAAACTTATAGTGATTATGATTACTCCTATTAATTTTATGATGGTTTTCATGATTTCTACGTTTTTAATGGTTTTAAATGAATAAGAAAGTATCTTCATCATTTTTATAGTTGTTCAAAAAATCTTTATGGTCTTTATAGCCTTGTTTTCTTACAATACCTTTCCAGATATTTTCTACTATTGATTTCAACATTTTCATTGTATTTCGTTTTTAATTAATGTCTCAGTGAATATCCAGCACCCGACCCAAGCTCTTGAAGTCCTTTGTAAAATTTCGTCAATCCAAGTTTTACATATTGAATTACATCTATGTTATGGAATACTGAAGTTTTTTGGGTTTCTACTTCTTTTATTTCAAATCCTGTGCTATGATTATATACTACTCTTAGATTATTAGTTTTCATAAGTTCTATTGTTTTAATTACTATATGATTCTCTATTAATTTCTTGTACAAATGTATTTCAGAAACACTTGTAACATCTTGATTTTCTATATCAAACAACCAAATCAAGAAGCGAAACGTCTAAAATTGAAAGTGAACTGTAACCACAGAATACTCGGTATATACCAAGAGCTTAATACCAAAGTTTTTAGAAACAATAAAGCTTCTAACATTTCTGCCAGAAGCTTTATCTTGGTTTTTAAATTCTCTCTTTGAAGAAAACCAATGGTTTACTCTAAGATTATTTCGGTATGACCGTGATATGAGATCTCTTTTTCTATTTCAATAATATCTTCATTTAATACCTGTTCAATTATTTCTACGTTGTACTCTAGATATTCTTCTACATTTTGTTTCAATGTCCCTTTCAAAAAGAAACTCATCACAATTCCGGTTACGATATATGCACTTATAGTTTTCATATGTTTATTATTTAATTAACACCCTTATTTTCAAAACAAAACTACTACAACAGCTATTTATAAAATACCAAAAACAAAGTGAAGCAACGTAAATCGAATGTAAAATGGATCTAATCTAAAGTGAATAGTTAGACGTATAAACTTACTATGTCGGTACATAAAAAAAACCTACAAAATGTAGGTCTTTACGGACTGTAATCATTCCATACTTCATCACCATCTTCGACGATTATGTCTAGATTCATATTCATTTCTCTCATTTCGATCATCTTGACGCTCTCTTCTATCTTCTATACGTTCCCTATTATCTTCAACCAATTCTCTTTGAGTAGCTTGTATATCTTCTACTAGAGTATGTTCAAAGTTTTTTATTAATGTTTTATTAGCTAACGCTTTTTCTAGTTGAGAAGCATCGAAAGAAAAATTAACCTGTGTTATAGATTTTAAAATTTTAGCTTGTCGCTCTGCCCTTGAAATTTGAGCTTCAAAATCTCTAATATCATCTCTGCGATCTCTGAGATCATCCCTTTTATTAATTTGATCCCGAGCCATATCTCTTTGATCATCTCGTCCATCAAATCTACCTCTATCTGAGTCTTCTCTATTATCTCGAATTTCCCTGCGGTCTGATCTAATTTCAGCAGAACTCTGCGCTATTTCTATTCTTGCTTGTTTTGCTTTTACTTCGCTCTGTTTAACCTCTCTAATCATATCGGAGAGCATTTCTGTTTTTAACCTATTGGCAAGTTCTGCATTACGGCTGTCAAAGGCTTTGTTAAAAGCTTCAATTTTAATCTTAAAATCTTTTAATTCTTTGTTGTCTCTTTCCAGATTTTTCTTTCCTTCTACTAACTGCCTGGAATTATGAAGAGCTTCTCTAACATTTTGTGCGCTCATACTGCTACATACAATCAGCAGGAATAGCGCAATTAGTTTATACTTTAAATTGTTCATATATGTTTTGTTTACGTTTAAGATTCTTTTTCTAGATATACCACTTCGAAAGCTGTATTACCATCATAGGTCGATATTTTTTTGTAGACGATATCGTTATATTGGTAATACACCCTCCCGTCGATAACTACTTCTTCAGCATCTTTATGAATTTCTTTAATAGTGGTACCTACAGGAGGTTTTGTAATTTCATACTTTTCCTCCTTAGAAGTGGTATTGGTCATTTCTTTATAATATACTCCTGAGTGATAGTAGAAAACGGATGGGCCAATTACTATTCTCGTATACCCTACTGGCAAAACTGTTATTCTAAAACCTACCGGAGGTATCACTACCACATAACCATTATTGTAGCTGGTGTAATAAATACCTGCACAATAGAAATATGGTAAACCTCTATATACTACTCTAACATGGTGTATAGGTAAGGTACTAACTATTCTATGGTGTCTGGGATATCTGTAATACGGATTACGACGTATGGGCTGCGTATGACATCTACCGCTGTTATAATGCTCTGTGCTTAATCTTTTTTGAGTAGTATAGTCGCGAGAGGTAGCTACTCTATTACTTTTAGAATTACCTTTTCGCTGTGCCACTGCAGACTCTGTACTGGTAAAAATAATAAGTATCGAAACTACTTTTATTAGGAAGGCGATCGTTCTCATAGTGTTTTAGATATATTTTGAATAATTAATCTCTATTAATTCTATTCAAAAGTACCAGCCAACACCATTTTATGTCGCTTTAACTTCACCGAAGCGTCTCCACATGTTATCGAAACGACCTTATTTACTTGTGAACTGTTCTTATAAAAACTATTGTTTAGGAAACTTCACTGTTCCTATTTTGCCTTCTCGTAATATAGTTACCGAAATAATATCTCCCACGTTCATTTTTTTGACTTTTTCCTTTACCAGATATCCAGAATTTTCATTTTCAAACTTAATTCCGGCGATTTCCAAAATAACGTCTCCGCCTAACATAATTTTTTCTCCGTCTATAGTCGCAGGAATCCTTCCTCCTTTAAGACCAAGTTTACCTGCCGTTCCTTGAGTAGATGTATTTAAGATCAGTAACCCCGTATCTTGCGGAATATTTAAAACCTTGGCTAAAGTTCCCGATACCAATTTAGCTTCCATACCAGTCCAGGTATCTGGATCTTCCATCAATAGTTTATTTGCTACATTCGACGACACCGCAAAGCCAATACCATCAAAACCTCCAGAGATCGTATAAATCCTACTAGCTATACCTACCACTTCTCCTTTCATGTTAAATACGGGACCTCCAGAATTACCAGGATTGATAGCAGCATCTGTTTGTAGAAATTCTACTTTCACAAAGTTATTGCTTAAATTTTCAGGAATATGTCTGCCACTTAAAATCCCTCTGGAAAGTGATTGTTTAAAACCATGCGGAGCTCCTAAAACGAATATATCCTCTCCTATCTGAACGTTATCTGAGTTCCCAATAGTAGCTATTTTTTTGTTCTTGATTTCAAACTCTTCTTTAATTTTCAAAAGTGCAACATCGGCACTTGGGTTTGAGGATAGTACTTCGGCTTCATATGTATCACCATCAACAAAAGATACAGTTATTACTTCTGCAGCCTTAATCACATGCTCGGCAGTCCAGATTAGACCTTCTTTTGAAATTAAAAACCCTGATCCTTGAGAAGACTGAGTGGCTAATTTTCGGTTTACACCTTCGCCTTGTGAACCAATACTCACAACATCTATGACAACCACCGATGAATTGATCTGCTTGTAAAGATCTGCCAAGTTCTGACTATATAAATCATTGAACAAAAAACAGAATACCAACAGATAAAGTATTCGATTATTCAAAAAAAAGAATCGATGCATTTTCATATTATAGATGTTTGTATTTACTAGTTTATAATTGATTTAATCGCTTACTTATAGACCAATAAAGTCGATCATAAAACTGCGAAAACTTTTTAAACAGCACTTCAGGTAAGACTTGTTCCAATTCTTCGTTCTGTTTTTCTACTAAACCTTTAAATCGATCAATCATTTCAATTTTAGTAAGTTTTGAATTCTCTCCCAGCTGTCTCATTTTTAGACCATAATACGATGTAATAATTTTAAACCTATCCACAGTTTTCTGTTCCAAAACAGTATCATTGGTTATTTCATTGAACCAATTTTCAATGTAATGTATTTCTTCTTTTTGAAAGATTTCAATAACTGAATTGCTGGTTTTCTTATCTAGTTCCTCTTGTCCAAAAGCAGATATCCAGATTGTAGATAATATCAAAACAATTATACATTCTTTGAAGTACATTTATAGTTGGATGATTTATATGTGACTCATTTATAACTTTACTAAAGTTAGTGGTTTTAATCGAATTCTATTTTACAAATAGACTCCTATTTTTTACCAAATTCTGTGATAACTCAAGTTTAATCATAAAAAATCACTTAAACATTATCTTATGGTAAACCTCATTTTATATTCTAAATCATTTTGTAACTTTAAAATAAATTTACCCTGAAGATATGGCTTTTTCCCTCGAGCAATTCGGAATTTTGACTGAAAAAACGTTACTCTTTCTTTTCATCATGACAAAAGATGGGCAGATCATTGAGAGTAATAAACGATGTAAAATTTTACTTCCATCCGAAAATCAAGAAATAAAAGGCAGATATATCACAGATTTTATCATTGATGAAGATGTACATATTTTTACTAGGACTATTTCTGAATTGTCAGAACAAAACCCTATTGTGAATGAATCTTTTACCTTTCCGTTAAGTAGAATGGGGGTTTTATCTTTAAAGTTTGATTTTACCTTACACAACGATCTCATTTATGTTTCAGGAGTAGACACTACCGAAGAGTATAAAGAGCACAGAGCATTAGTTACCATATCAAAACTTACCAAAACTGGCGCATGGTATTTTAACCCAATCACCAAAGAAATGTATTGGACCAAAGGATGTTACTTGATCAAAGATCTTGACCCTGACACTCCAATGACAAGAGATTTAGGTGCTAGTTTTTACCCGGAAGAATCAAGAGCCAGAGTAGAGAATTATTTAAATACACTCATCAAAGAAAAAGAACCCTATGAGTATACCGAAAAAATAATTACTCATAAGGGAAATGAAAAATGGGTAAAAGTAGTTGCGCAACCTGTAATATTCAGAAATGAAGTAGTATATGTCAATGGTACTATTGCCGACGTAACAGAACGACATAACTATGTTGAAAAACTGAAACATAATGAAAGAATAAAGCACTTGGCTTTAAAGGGAATACAGTCTGGGTTATTTGACTATAACATAGAGCAAAATAAAGTTTTTTATAGTTTAGATTACAAAAGAATGCTTGGTTTACCAAGCGACCAGGAATATCTTTCTAAAAAGGACTTTAGAGCAATGATTCATCCAGACGACCTAGATGCTGCAACAAAAAGAAAAGAAGATAATTTTAAAAACAAGGAACAACATTATTATAATCATTATCGTCTACGAGATAAGAAAGGAAATTACAGATATTATGAAGTTCATGGTTTTAGAATAAAAAATGAAAAGGGAGAAACCGTAAGACTCATCGGGAACCTTATCGATGTGCATCAAAGAAAATTAAACGAAAAAACAATACAAGAAAACAAAAAGAGGCTTCGTGCTATGGTAAATAATGGTATGGATCACACCATATTATTGAATACCAAAGGAGAAATTCTCATGGCAGACAAAGCTTCTGTAGAAACCATAAAACAAGATTATGATAGAGATCCTACCAGTGAAACTACCTTATTTATAGATGTAATCCCTTTGAACTTTAAACCAGTTTTTCTTCATGCTTTTAATGAGGCATTAAAAGGAAACACCATGAAAAGGGAGTTTGAAAGAATTACGCAACTAGGTTCAAACCAATGGCTTGAGACCAAGTACATTCCTATTTTTGATGAGGGTACCAAAGTAAACTCTGTACTCATTACGTTTTTAGATATTACCGAAGAAAAACATGCCGAATTGGCTATACGACAAGCACATATCAAAGAACAAGAGTTAAGTGATTTAAAATCTAATATTCTTTCTAACCTTAGCCATGAAATAAGAACACCGCTTAATGGAATCATGACGATAAGTAAACTTCTTCAATTTGAAGAAAGTCCTGAAGAACGAGAGAAATTGATTGGTTACTTACAAGAAAGTCAAGATCGACTATTAGACACCCTAACCACACTTTCCAATTTTAGCGAACTGGAAAGCATCCAAAAGAACCTAGATTATGCTTTAATTGACATTAATTACCTGGTAGAAACATCGTTTAGAGAACATAGGCATATTGCAACAACAAAAAACCTAGATTACTCATTAGTTTTAGATGAATCTATACCTAAAGCTATCATAGACAAGAACTTATTCAAAACAGCATTAGATAACATTATACATAATGCTATTAAATATACAAATCAAGGCAGCGTACAAGTAAAAATTAAAAGGTCCAAAAAAAATATCTATATTTATGTTATAGATACCGGAATCGGAATCGATGAAAAAAGCTTTCAAAAAATCTTTGACCCTTTCGTGCAAGAAAGTATTGGTCTTAGCCGAAAATATGAAGGTACTGGTATCGGGCTCAGTCTTTCGAAACGATATATCGAAATACTGGGCGGCAAAATAAAGGTAAAAAGTGAATTGGGTAAAGGCACCGAATTCAAAATTTTAATTCCAAATCGCCTATGAATATTCTCTACGTAGAGGACAACAAAATAAATGCTATGGTTATGGATAAAATGTTATCCAAAAATAATTCTAACGTATTTATCGCTGAAAACGGTTCGCAAGCACTAAAAGTTGTAAAAGAAAAAAACCTTGATCTTATTCTAGTAGATATCAACCTAGGGCTAAATCAAATGGATGGTTGCGAATTGCTAGAACGATTCAAAAAGCTAGATTACCTAGAAAACATTCCTGTTTTTGCGGTAACTGCCTATGCTATGCCTGGTGATGAACAGCGATTTATAAAAATAGGTTTTGATAAATATTTTTCTAAACCAGTTAATTTTGACAAATTATTATCTGCTATTTCTACTATTGGTGTAAGCTAAGTATTATTACCTGTTATTTATCTAATCTGATGAAATCTGATAGATAACTGTTTTTCTAGCTCTCTAAGGGTTTTAATCTCTGGTTTAGTAATAAGTGCCAAGGACAATCCTTTTTTCCCCGCTCTAGCGGTTCTACCACTTCGATGGGTGTAATATTCTACTTGATCTGGAAGTTGATAATGAATAACAAAAGCTAATCCTGCAACATCGATACCTCTAGCGGCGACATCTGTAGAAACCAATAATTGCAAAGTTTCTTTTCTAAAAGCTCGCATCACCTTATCCCTATCTTTTTGTGTCATCTCTCCTTCTAACAACCCTACCTCATAATTTTTGGCTAATAATTGTTTCGATAGTGTCCTTGCGGCTACCTTGGTTCTGGTAAAAATTATTCCTCGTTTATCCTTTTGCGATTTTAAGAAATAGGAAAGTGTATCTAGTTTACTCGATTCATCTCCTACTACAAACTGGTGTTCTATGGAAGTATTTACAGCATCTTTCTTATCAACAGTAATTCGTATTGCATTAGGCTGTACATATTCTTTAATAATATCATCCAAAGAATGAGGCATTGTAGCAGAAAAAAGCCACACATTTCTGCGCCCTTTGGTTTTTCCTAAAATTGTTCGTAAGTCATTTTTGAAGCCCATACTTAACATTTCATCAGCCTCATCCATTACCAAAACTTTTATTTTAGAAATATCTACTACTTTTCTATTAATGAGATCTACCAATCGACCAGGTGTGGCAACAATAATATGTGTTGGTCTTTTGAGTCTGGAAATCTGTCTTTCTATTTTTTCTCCTCCATAGACAGATTCGGTAAAAATCTTATCTGTATACTTGGTAAACTTAAAAAGTTGTTTCGCAATTTGTTGTCCAAGTTCTCTGGTAGGAGCAAGAATTAATGCTTGAACATGTTTTTTATTTGGATCTATCTTCGACAACAATGGAACGCCAAAAGCTGCTGTTTTTCCTGTTCCTGTTTGCGCCTTACCAATAAAATCTGTAGAATCATTTAACAGTATGGGAATAGCTTGTTCCTGTATTTTTGTGGGAACCATAATCCCCATTTCTTTCAAGCCCTTATTTAAATCTTTGGGCACTCCTAATTCTAAAAATGTCATTGTTGCCTATTTAGAGTGCAAAAATAATTGAATTAATCAATTACTTCGTGTAATCTTTATAGAAGTATAAAAACAAATTAAAGAATTAGCACGAAATACTTAAAAAGTAAATAAATAATTGTTTGTTCAATGTTAGTCCTTTCTTATGGTAGTGCTTGGTATTCATACAAAAACCACCAGAACAGTTGAAGTCCGCTTCTTGATCTGCCGAAATGATATCAATAAAAGATAATTTCTCTATATGACTATGGTCATGATCATGTCCCTCTTCGCTATCACATTGGAGATTGTGAGAAAAAACCTTCTTTTTACTTAATAAATCTGATCTGGAAATCTTGGTATGTAATCCAAAAACTTTAGCATCTTCACCTATCGAAAAGTTAGAAGGCAACTGTTGAGATTGTGCGTTTCCAATAGTAGCGAAAGATAAAACAGCCAGTAAAATAGAGTAGTGTAAAAGTTTAGTCATACGGTTCTGCAATTAGGGGTTGAGTTTTACGTTAATACCTTTCGAAAGTATAGGAAACTAGGCAAAAACACCTTTTTCTTACAGTCTTACTTTCAAAATCATCGGCAAAATACACATATTATCGTTTAAATGCAACATAAATTTGTTTTTTAACACTTTTAACAAGCAAATAACCAGAACCGTTTACAATTTAATATGCTATTTACGTTAACTAGAAGAGTTTTCCATCATTAGAAAGGTGTTCAGGAAGATGAAGTTCTATGTTTAACGCTTCATTAAGTTGACGAATAAAATATGTCGATAATAGCGGTGATTCTTTTTCAATATTTTGATGAACAAAGAAATGTATATGATTAATACCTTGTTTTTTCCATGCTGTTAACCTCTTCACCCAATCATCTAACCTGGAATAATCGGTAGTATGATTGGCTCCCACATAGCGTATAAATGCTTCATCATTGGTAAGTCGCATATGCAAAAGATCTCTTCTTCCAGCTGTATCAGTAATAATATTTGCAATGTTATTTTCTTCTAAAAGATGATATAATTCATCTGCAACCTGACTATCATTAAACCAATCTGTATGTCTGAATTCTACTGACAATCGAACTTCTTTGGGCCATTTTTCAATAAATCTCACAACTCTATCAAAGTTTTTTGGTGCAAAATTACCATGCATTTGCAAAAAAATTGTTCCTAATTTTTCTTTTAAGTGCATTGCATTAGCCAGATATTCATCTACATAGGGTTGTACATCATCATTCAATCTTTTAAGATGAGAAATGTTTTGAACCAGCTTAGGGAAAAATTTAAAATCTTTAGGAGTTTTGTGATACCATTTTTTGAACTGATCTTCAGGAAAAATCCTATAAAAGGTAGCATTCAATTCAATACTATTAAACTGTCTTGAGTAATATTCTAGTTCATCTTTGGTTCCTCTTGGGTAAAAACCTTTTAAATCTTGTCGATTCCATTTTGCACAACCTACGTATACTGATAAGTTATTGGTCTTTTTCTTATCAAGAATTTTAGACGTGTCGGGATGATCTTTTGGTAATTCAAAATCTATAAGTTCAGGATGCTCTACTTTACCAAATTGCATATGCTTATTTTTAAGATGAATAGTTAAACAAAAATAAAATTTAATTGTTTTCTCGGCTTACTATTACGTCATCTTCAATTTATGTTTTTGAAACACTCTTTTATTTACCTGTGCAGAAACTCCTTACAATTACTTTTAAGTACCTTATAATTAAATTAATACAGATTCAAAACAAAAAACATATGTTTGTTAGATTTTAATGTCACCGGGCTTCAAATATTGTTTATAAGTAGTTTAAAACTCAAATAAAGGTCATGATTTTTGAATAAAACAATTAAGTAACTTTAGTAAACCTTCTTTATTATGGAAAACAGGGAATCAAATTTATTGGCAATGCGACCTCAATTGCTTAATGCAAGAGTGTCAGAAAACATGACTAGTGATGAACAATTTCAGAACGGTACTATAAGACCAATTGTTAAACTGCAGGGAGATTTATTGATAGCAGTTTTTAAGAACTACATAAAAAAAAGAAAAAATACTTTTTACGAACTCAATCTTGAAAAACGCATGGCTTTTATAGAGAACGCGGTTCAAAAAGATATGAAGTTCAGAAACAGTTTAAAAGGAATGATCATTGGTCAGTTCACCGTTGAGGAATATTCAACCTATATTCAAAACTCTTCTGCTTTAAACAAACGTATGATGAATATTGTAAAAGAGCGCTTACAAGATAATATACAATTGCTCGAAAGTCGCTCTTATGTGTATTAAGGTTATTGTAGTAACTACTTATTTTTGTAGATACGCCAATACATTATTCTGAATACGATTTGAAATCTGAGATACATCGGCCTTTTCGAATGAGGTCCCGGTAATGTTTTCGAAAAGTTCTATGTATCTGTCAGATACAGAACCTATATATTCTTCTGTCATTTCTGGGATTTGTTGACCTTCTTTTCCCTGAAATCCATTACTAATTAGCCATTGTCGCACAAATTCTTTTGACAATTGTTTTTGAGGTTCTCCTTTCTCCTGTAATTCCTTATAACCCTCTGCGTAAAAGTAACGTGAAGAATCTGGTGTATGAATCTCATCTATTAAAACAATTTTACCATCTTTGGTTTTTCCAAATTCATACTTCGTGTCGACAAGAATTAATCCTCGCTTTTTGGCTATCTCTGTGCCTCTTTTAAAAAGCTTTCTAGTATAATCTTCTAATACTAAGTAATCTTCTTCAGAAACAATACCTTTAGATAAAATTTCTTCTCTTGATATATCCTCATCATGTTCACCATTATCTGCTTTGGTAGAAGGTGTAATAATAGGTTCTGGAAATTTATCATTTTCCTTCATCCCTTCTGGCATAGGTACGCCACAAAGTAATCGTTTTCCTGCTTTGTATTCACGAGCTGCATGACCAGATAAATATCCTCTTATAACCATTTCTACTTTAAAAGGCGCACAAAGGTGGCCTACAGCTACATTTGGGTCTGGTGTTGCAATTAACCAATTAGGAACCAAATCTTCGGTGTCATGCATCATTTGGGTAGCTATTTGATTAAGAATTTGTCCTTTAAAAGGTATTCCTTTGGGCATTACTACATCAAAAGCCGATAGACGATCGGTGGCAATCATCACCAAAAGTTCGTCGTTAATATTGTAAACTTCTCTTACCTTTCCTTTATATACCGATTTTTGATTAGGAAAATTATAATTTGTATCTGTAATTGTATTCATTTCTTGAATTTCAGGCTTATAATTTCAGCATATTGTACAGTAAAAACTGAAATTACTTATCCATTTCTATTTTCGATTTCTTTGTAGGCTGCAATTACCTTCTTCACTAATTTATGGCGTATGACATCTTTATCATCTAGATGAATAATTCCTATTCCCGGAATGTTCTTTAACACCAATAAAGCTTCTTTAAGACCAGAAGTAACTCTTCGAGGTAAATCAATTTGTCCCGGATCTCCAGTTATGATAAACTTTGCGTTTTTACCCATACGAGTTAAAAACATTTTCATCTGGGCATGTGTAGTATTTTGGGCCTCATCTAATATTACAAAAGCATTATCTAAGGTTCTACCTCTCATAAATGCCATAGGTGCAATCTGAATAACCCCTTTCTCGATGAAACTATCTAATTTTTCACTTGGAATCATGTCGCGTAATGCGTCATATAAAGGTTGCATGTAAGGGTCTAATTTTTCTTTAAGATCTCCTGGCAAAAAACCAAGGTTCTCCCCCGCCTCTACAGCTGGCCTAGTAAGAATAATTCGTCTTACCTGTTTCTCCTTAAGCGCTTTTACAGCAAGCGCAACTCCGGTATAGGTTTTACCAGTACCTGCAGGACCAATGGCAAATACCATATCGTTCTTGTAAGAACATTCTACCAGTTTTCTTTGGTTGGCTGTTTGTGCTTTAATGAGTCTTCCTCCTACACCATGCAACAGAATTTCTCCACTCCCTTCAGAAGTTTCATAATCAGATTTACTTTCGCTGGTAAGTACTCGTTCTATAACATTCTCATCTAATTTGTTGTATTTACCAAAGTGTTCCAGAAGCATATTAAGACGCATATCGAATTCTTCCAACATATCTTCGTCGCCATACACCTTCATCTTACTGCCTCGTGCAACGATTTTTAGTTTCGGGAAGTATTTCTTTAGTAATTGAATATTGCTATTCTGAAGTCCGAAAAACTCTCTCGGATTAATCTCTGTAAGTTCAATAATAAGTTCGTTCAAAAGCTATACGAATTTTTAGTATGAATTGTTTTTAGGATTGACTAAGTTTGCTAAGTTATTTTAGATCGTTCTGGGGAAAAATAAAAATTGAAAGTCTTACAAGACAAACATATGATCTTAAAACCGTTACTTCTGAAAAAGTTATGGTATTTTCTTTCATTTTTAAGTTCACAGAAAATCCTTAAATAACTTGTAACAAATTTACATATTTTTAAGCGCTTACAATTAAAAGATATTAACAATTATTGTTCATGCCGATTATTACGTTAACTACAGATTTTGGAATTAAAGATCACTTTGTATCTGCGGTTAAAGGAGCAATTTATTCTGAGTTACCTGATGCCAGGGTTGTTGATATATCGCATGAAATATCTCCCTTTCATATTACTGAAGCGGCCTACATCATTCAAAATGCGTATAAAAGCTTTCCAAAAGGTAGCATTCATATTGTGGGGATCGATAGCGAATTAAATCCTGAGAACAAACATATTGCAGTAAAACTTGATGATCATTACTTTATATGCGCAAATAATGGATTAATCTGTTTAATAACTTCTGAATTCAATCCTGAAAAAATTGTAGAGATTAATATTCATGATGCCATTGCCACCAATTTCCCAGTTTTAGATGTATTTGTAGCTGTAGCATGTCACATTGCACGAGGAGGAACATTGGAGGTTATAGGAAAGCCAATTTCAGAAATAAAAACCATTAAAGGAATCACTCCAATTGTTAATGTTGGCAATACTCAAATAGTTGGTAGCATTATTTATATTGACAACTATGGAAACTTGGTCACCAATATCACTCGCAAAATGTTTGACGATGTTGGCAAAGGGAGGTCATTTAAAATAACGGCCAGAAATGCAATTTTTGATCAAGTATACAAAAGATATAGCGATGCTATAAATTTTAATATCGAAAAGAGTAAGCGAGAAGAAGATGGTAAGAAACTAGCAGTTTTTAACTCTTCGGGGTATTTAGAATTGGCTATTTATAAGAGTAATCCCAAAACCGTAGGTGGAGCATCTAGTCTTTTTGGCTTGAATTATCGCGACACCGTTAGTATTAATTTTGAATAGATGATCATACGAATTGTGAAATTAGGGTTCATTCCAGACCAAATAGAAGGCTTTTTAGAAAATTTTGAACAGAATAAAGATAAAATCCGAAACTTTGAAGGCTGTAAACACTTAAGTTTGATACGAGACATACATCAAACCAACCAATTTTTCACTTATAGTCATTGGGAATCTGAAGAACATCTCAATAACTATAGAAACTCTACGTTATTCAAAGGAGTTTGGGCAAACACTAAGAATAAGTTTAATCAAAAACCTGAAGCTTGGAGTGTAACAGAAATTTGTACATTGCCCTAGGTCAAAATCACCTCTAATATAAACCCCTGAAATCAAAATTATATGTTTGCATTAGTAAGAAAAGAGATCAATACTTTTTTTTCCTCAGCAGCAGGATACTTAGTTGTTAGTATCTTTTTTATTCTTAACGGGCTTTTCCTTTGGGTATTTAAAGGGCAATATAATATTCCAGATAGTGGGTTTGCAGACCTTGCTCCATTTTTTCAGATTGCACCATGGATTTTACTTTTTCTAGTACCGGCAGTTACAATGCGAAGTATTTCTGAAGAAAAACGGCAAGGAACTTTAGAGATACTCATCACCAAACCTATAACCTATTGGCAACTTATACTTGGTAAATATTTAGGAAGTCTCACTCTTATTCTTATTACCCTACTACCGAGTATTTTATATATTATTGCTATTTCCCGGCTTGGTAACCCAGTCGGTAATATTGATATAGGGAGTACAATGGGCTCATATATTGCACTAGTGTTATTAAGTGCGGCCTATACTGCCATTGGTATTTTTTCATCTACCATCACCAAAAATCAGATTATAGCATTTCTAGTTTCGCTATTCCTATGTTTTATCTGGTATTTTGGTTTTAGTGGTCTGGCAGATTATAACATTTTAAATAGTGATAGTTATAGTATCGATCAATTGGGAATGCAAATGCATTATGAACGAATAAGTAAAGGGATTATAGATACAAGAGATGTTGGTTACTTTTTAGGAATTATTATACTCTTTATTGTTATTGCTATTTTTTGGATAAGAAAACATGCCAACATCCAAAAAATAAAGTGGATTGCAGTATCTATTTTAGCAGTAGTTATTGGTAATGTAATCAGTCATTCGTTCTATAGCAGATTTGACCTTACTCAAGACCAACGCTTCACGCTTTCTAAAGCGACAAAAAATCTTATGTACGAGGCCAATGCTCCTGTCTTTATAGATGTGCTGTTAAAAGGAGATTTTCCTTCAGAATTTAGACGTTTGCAAAGTGAGACCAGACAGTTATTAGAAGAGTTTAGTGCTTTAAACCCTAACATCAAATTTATTTTCACCAATCCCCTGGAGGAAGAAACGTTACGAAACGAAACTATTTCTGAGTTGCAAAACTTTGGACTCACTCCTATGGAAGTGAGTGTGCAAGAAAGCGGTAAAACCGAAATAGAAACTGTTGTCCCTTGGGCGATAGCCAGTTATCAAAATAGAAGCGTTAAAATTCCTTTAATCAAAAATACGATTGGTGCCACAACCGAAGAACGAGTAAACAATTCTATTCAACAACTAGAATATGTATTTGCCGATGGATTTACCAAATTGTTGCATCCCAAAAAACAGAAAATTGCAGTTTTAAAAGGAAATGGCCAACTTCCTGATGTAAAAATTGCCGATTTTATTAAAACCCTGCAAGATTACTACTTCGTAGGAGCTTTTACGTTGGATTCTGTATCTGGGAACCCTCAAAAAACTCTTGATGATCTTCAAAAATTTGACATGATCATTAATGCAAAACCAACTCGGGCTTTTTCAGAAAAAGAAAAATATGTATTAGATCAATATATCATGAATGGAGGTAAGTCTCTATGGTTGTTAGAATCTGTAGCCATGGAGATCGATAGTCTAATGAATCCTGAAGGTTCGGCTGTAGCTGTAATGCAGGACCTTAGACTGGGAGATGCTCTTTTTTCTTATGGAGTTAGGGTGAATCCGGTTTTGGTAAATGACCTCTACTCTGCTCCTCTGGTATTGGCCTCTGGAGAAGGTAACAATACTCAATTCACACCATATCCATGGTTCTATGAGTCACTTACCAAAAGTAAAAGCGATCACCCAATAGTCAAAAACACAGAGTCGGTAAAATTCGAGTTTGCTAATCAAATTGACACTCTAAAAAACGATATCAAAAAGACTATTTTATTATCTAGTTCTGACAAAACAAGACTTGAAGGAGTACCCAAAGAAATTCGTTTAGATATTATTAGGAAGAAACCCGACTTAGAGAGCTATACTGAAGGTGCTCAAAACCTTGCTGTATTATTAGAAGGTAAATTTAAATCTACCTATAAAGATAGAATTAAACCCACTACACTGCAATCACATAAAGATACGGGTAAACCCACCAAAATGATTGTAATTGGAGATGGAGATTTAATTAAAAACAAAACTAGACAAGGTCAACCTCTAGAACTTGGTTTTGACCCATACATGAATTTAAAGTATGGAAATAAAGAATTCTTATTAAATAGTATAAACTATCTTTTAGACGACTCTGGTTTAATTGAAGTTCGAGGAAAAAACATAGAAATCCCGTTCCTAAATATTGAAAAGGTTGTAGCACAAAAAACAAAATGGCAATTTATTACAATTGCGGGTCCATTGACGCTACTAACTTTATTTGGAATCGCGTTTTCGTTTATAAGAAAGAAAAAATATAAAAGAGCAGCTTAAATTTCAAATTTCTATATTTGAAATAGCATACTTTGTTCTTAAAACCAAATCTTATCGATCCGGAAAATCTAAATATTGTTTTAAAAACCGAAGACCTTTCTATCGGTTACCGTACCAAAAATAATTTAAATGTGGTAGCGGCAGACATTAATTTAAAGCTATATGAAGGAGAGTTAATAGGTCTGGTTGGAGCCAACGGTATTGGTAAATCTACATTATTAAGAACACTATCTAGAGTGCAACCCTCACTACACGGAACAGTTACATTGGCCGAGAAAGAATTACATACATATAAACCTTTGGAGTTGGCATCAAAACTAAGTATTGTTCTTACAGAGCAAATTGCATCAAAGAACCTTACTGTTCAGGAACTAGTTGCATTGGGAAGGCAACCATACACCAATTGGGTAGGTAAACTAGCAGAAGAAGATATAGAGAAAGTAAAAAAAGCTATTGCCGTAACACATATTTCCGACTTAGTATCAAAAAGATGTTTTGAGCTCAGTGATGGGCAGCTACAAAAGGTACTAATTGCCAGAGCTATAGCCCAGGACACCCCTTTTATAATGCTAGATGAACCTACTACTCATTTGGATATATATCATAAAGCATATATATTAAAACTACTCAAACGTCTTGCATTCGAGACCAAGAAAACAATTCTATTCTCAACTCACGAAATCGACTTTGCCATACAACTGTGCGACAAAATGATTGTTATGAACACCGATGGGTTTGAGTTTGGAAGACCAAAGGAACTTGTACAAGCAAGAGCTTTTTCAGGTTTATTTCCAGAAGACCTAATTCTTTTTGATGACAAATCTGGGAGGTATAAGGTTCGGAACTAAAGTCATAAATAATAAGTTTTAGTATCTTTAAGGCACTAACAAACTGATCATGAAAACTTTTTTTCGCTTTCTCTTAGTATTATTTTATATCTTTTTTTTAACTCTTACATCTTGTTCTAGTGATGATAGTATGGTTTCTCCCGAGGAAGAAATAATGACTCCAGAAGAAGAAGAAAGTAATCTCACTGCTTATCAACAAGATGTGGTAGATTATTTTAAAGAAGTCGCTCTTGGGTTTGAATTCGGTAATGCCAGTAGGATTACCAGAAAATGGGAAGTCACAATGAAAATATATGTTGAAGGAAATGCCAGTGATGAACTTCTTGCTGAATTAGATAAGATTATTGCCGAACTAGATGAACTCACTACAGATGATTTTTCTATAGAATTTGTAGATAATTTCACTGAATCGAACTATCACATATTCTTTGGTAGTTCAACTAACTATGCCGCTCTATACCCACGAATCGCAAATCTGGTTGAGAGTAATTGGGGCCTATTTTCATTGTATTGGGATGAAGCCAACCAGCTCAACAGAGGGCATATGTATGTAGACACCCGAAGAGCTAATGCGGTAGAACAAAAGCATTTATTACGAGAAGAACTAACACAATCCCTTGGCTTAGCCGTCGACTCTAATAAATATAGGGAAAGTATTTTTCAAGCCGCATGGACCAGAACAACATCATATGCAGAGATTGATAAGGAGCTCATACGTCTTTTATACCACCCAGATATGACTTCTGGACTTAATCGTTTTACTGTAGAACCTGTCTTAGTAGATATCTTAACCAATCAATAAGTTATATACTTCTTAAATATGCTGTGTCTAACATCTTATTTTTATCTTTGGATAAATAAATGTTTACATGTCTGAATACATCCCGATCCTTATAGCCATAGGAGCTATTATTTTATCTGTTATTGTAGGTTTTTTTCTTGGTAAATATGTAGCATCGCTCAAAAATACAAGTGAACAAAGTACCCTTACCGAAAAAGCAAATCTGCTTCAAAACCAATATGATCAATTGAAAAAGACTTCAGAAGATCAAATAGATAATCTAACCAAAGAACGCGAAGAAATTAGACGAGAAAAAGACTTTCTCAATACAGAACTAACCCGAAGAAATACAGAATTCGATGCACTTCAGCTTAAAAACAATGAACAAAAAGAGGAAGTAGAAAAGTTGCAAGAAAAATTCACCAAAGATTTTGAAAACCTGGCTCATAAAATTCTGGATTCAACATCGAATAAATTCACTGAACAAAACAAAGAGAATATTAAAAATATTCTTACCCCTCTTCAAGATAAAATCAACACATTTGAGAAAAAAGTAGAACAAACTCATAAGGAAAGTATCGATTACCATGCGGCCTTAAGACAACAAATCTTAGGACTTAAAGATCTTAATGAGCAAATGAGTAAAGAGGCTACCAACCTCACTAAAGCGCTAAAAGGCGATAGTAAAATGCAAGGGAATTGGGGAGAGCTTGTTTTAGAAAGAGTTCTCGAAAAATCGGGATTAGAAAAAGATCGTGAATATTTTGTACAACAAAGTTTTACTAATGAAGAAGGGCAACGTGTATTGCCCGATGTGATTATTCACTTACCCGATAATAAGAAAATGGTTATCGACTCCAAAGTAACACTTACTGCCTATGAAAGGTTTATTAACGAAGAAGATGAAATACAAAAAAATATCCATTTAAAAGAACATATTTCTTCATTAAAAAGGCATGTTGATCAACTATCCTCAAAAAACTACCAGGATTTACACGGTATAGACTCTCCTGATTTTATTTTGATGTTTGTACCTATAGAACCTGCCTTCGCTATTGCTATTAATGAAGACAACAAGCTCTATAATCAGGCTTTTGAAAAAAACATAGTCATTGTTACTCCTTCTACCCTATTGGCAACACTGCGAACTATTGACACCATGTGGAACAATGAAAAACAGCAACGAAATGCCATAGAGATCGCAAGACAAGCTGGTGCACTATATGATAAATTTGAGGGGTTGGTTAAAGACCTCACTGGTGTTGGAAAAAAGATCGACGATGCTAAAAAAGATTACTCTGCGGCCATGAACAAACTGGTTGAAGGACGTGGAAACCTTATTACCAGTGTAGAAAAACTAAAGAAAATGGGAGCCAAAGCTAAAAAATCTCTACCGGAAGCTATCATTAAAAGGGCAATCGAAGACGAATAAAACTAAACATACATTTATGGGCGACACTTCACAAATCATAATACAATTACTAATGGGATTAGTATTTGCTATCCCAACACTATTCTTTATAGGAATAGGTCTTTTTTACATTTCCAAAGTTGGAACTAAAACAGATGGTTTACTTTTTCTCATTGGAAACATTGTAATCCTTCTATCTATAATTATAAATAAAATTCTTTTCGTTCAATTTATTGTGTACCAGAACATGGAAGCAACAACATATTCCTATGTGCTCTACGCCACCAATATATTATCGTTTATAGGGTCAATTTTATTTGCTATAGGATTATATCTTTTGGTAAAAAAAGCAGTCAAACTTAATAACACTAAAAATGCAATATAAATCTCTAATTCTTCTCTTTTTCCTTGGGTGTACTGTTATTGCTCAAGAATCATATTTCCCCGATAGAGGAAACTGGGAAGAAAAAACTCCTATTTCTTTCAGCATTGATTCTAAAAAACTTGAAGAAGCCATTCAATTTGCAAAAGAACATGAATATTCAGGTTCAAAAGATTTAAGACAAGCCATATTAAAAGGTTTTGAAAGAGAACCATATCATAAAATACTTGGTCCTACCAAAAAAAGAGGTGGACCAGCGGGTTTAGTAATTAAAAACGGATATATTATTGCAAAATGGGGAGATGTTGACCGCGTAGACATGACTTTTAGCGTAACCAAAAGTTATTTATCGACCATTGCCGGACTTGCTTTTGATGCTAAACTCATCCCATCTATCGACGACTATTCATATAAACATGTTTGGGATAATACCTTTGATGGTGCACATAATAAAAAAATAACGTGGAGACATTTGTTAACCCAATCTTCAGACTGGTCCGGACAATTATGGGGTGGGTATGATTGGGCAGACAGACCTCCTCGTGAAGGAGATATAGACGACTGGAAATTTAGAAAACTAAATGAACCCGGTACCGTGTTTGAATATAATGATGTAAGGGTTAATGTACTGGCCTACTCCTTATTACAGACATGGAGAAAACCTCTACCACAGGTTTTAAAAGAAAAAATTATGGATCCCATTGGAGCATCTACTACCTGGCGTTGGTTTGGCTATAAAAATTCCTGGACCACTATTGACGGTTTACAAATGCAGTCTGTAAGTGGAGGTGGGCATTCTGGTGGTGGGTTATTCATTAACACTTTGGATCATGCACGTTTCGGACTGTTATTTCTGAATAATGGTATATGGAACGGTAAAAGATTAATTTCTGAAACCTGGATCACTGAAGCTATTAAACCCTCTACTGCAAATACCAATTATGGTTTTATGTGGTGGTTAAACAAGAAAGGTGCTCGTCATTGGGAAGGATTACCGGAGCATTTATATTACGCAGCAGGTTTTGGAGGTAATTTTATAGTTGTAGATCAAAAGGAAAATCTCGTTGTAGTGACCCGATGGTTAGAGCCTAACCAAATCGATGAATTTATGACAAAAGTATATAGTGCATTATGAAAAAAGTACTTGCCATAATAATTATAATTATTCTTGCCTTATTCGCTGGTTGGTATGCCTTTGTATATTATACTACCTATAGTGAAGGAACCAGAAGTGGAGAACTCATAAAATTTAGTAATAAAGGTGTTGTTTTTAAAACCTGGGAAGGTGAAATAAGCCAAGGAATATCTGGCGCACAAATATTTAGCTTCTCGGTCGAAGATAAAAACAAGGATATCATAAAAAAACTTGAAAAGTTTCAAGGAAGATATGTAAAGTTGAAGTATAAAGAACGTTTTGCAAAAGTGTCATGGTTAGGTGATACAAAATACTTCATTATCGATGTAGTTGAAGAAATTTCTCCTCATTTTAGAAATAAATAATAAAGCTGCTATGAAAAAATATAAAACCAATAAAGAATCACGAGTCATCATTTCTGAATTAATGTTACCGTCTCATTCAAACTTCAGTGGAAAAATTCATGGGGGATATATTTTATCATTAATGGATCAAATCGCTTTTGCTTGCGCTTCAAAACATTCTGAAGCCTACTGTGTAACCGCTAGTGTCGATAAGGTTGACTTTCTTAAACCAGTAGAAGTAGGCGAATTGGTTACCATGAAAGCCTCTGTAAACCATGTTGGTAATACATCAATGGTTGTTGGGGTTAGAGTAGAATCTGAAAACATACAAACAGGTAATATAAAACATTGTAACTCGAGTTATTTTACCATGGTTGCAAAAAACAACAAAGGAGAAAGTGTTTCAGTACCCGGACTCATATTAGGGAATAAAACAGATGTTCGACGGTTTGTGCGAAGTATCATTCGTAAAGAAGATGCTGTGGCAAGAAGAGATCGATTTAAAGCTTCAGAATTTGAATATGAATCTCACCTAGAGCTTTTGAAAAAATATAACGTACAAATCGATTTATAAAACAATTGTTATTTCGACAGTAACCATGCGAATACTCATATAGAAAAATATAAAGAATACTATTTTGAAAGACCTTAAGGTTTTGATCGATTCCTTGAATGTACGATATATTTTTCCACAATAACTGCAGTGACAATTACCAAATAGAATTGACCAATTAGTCCTACCAAAATTGCCGCTTTTTGAGCCACTGGAGTAACAGGAACTATCTCTCCATAACCAATGGTTAACAAAGTGATATATGCATAATATAAGATACTGTCGAATCGTTCAACATCATTATTAGTAGCTAGTAACGAGCCCGAAAATGAACCTGGATGTAGTAATTCAATGGTCATAAACAAAAAGAAAGCAAGAAACCCTAAAGAAATATAACCACTCATCAATCCTATAATAACACTTCTGTTTACAAATTATGAACGCCATACTTGAAGGATAATATTCCACGAAACTATAAAATGAAATATGAAATAGATTAAGAGGCGAATGATCACATTATCCATGTTATCTCTTCTGGAAATCATACTTGACCCAAACATAAATGCAGCTATAACAAAAAGTGCTACACACAAAAACAAGAGTTTCTTGTTTTTCGAAATGATCAAAATACCCGCCAGAATACTAAAAAGATATAGTATCGGTAATAACACATATTCATAAAACTCTTGAGGAAAAAATAAAGATCCGAATAGTATTAATAACTGAGTAACCAGAAATATTTCAAACCTGTAATGATACGACTGCGAATACATGATTATTCATCTAGAAGTTTATCATTAAACTCATAATCTTTATAACTTACTTTAAACAATGCACTATATAAAGAAGGGATGAACAGTAAGGTAATAATAGTACCGAAGAGTAATCCAACCATTATACTTATAGCCATTCCTTCCCACATTTCACCTCCAGAGATATATAGCGGTATTAACCCCAAGACTGTAGTAAAAGTAGCTAATAAAATAGGCCTAAATCTTTGTAAACATGCTGCAATAACGGCATCTTGCTCAGAGCGACCTAAATCTCTTTGTTCAATCTCCATTCTGTCAATAAGTACTATAGCATTATTGATTACAATTCCTGCCAATGATATCACTCCCAAAAACGGCATAAAACCAAAAGCTTCCCCAAAAGTTAATAGTCCTATCACCACACCAATAATTCCTAAAGGTATCGTGAGTACGACCATTCCCATTTTTCGAAATGAGTTAAATTGTATAATCAAGAGTAGCACGATAATAAAACCTGAAATAGGAAGATACCCAATGATAGGCCCCATATTCTCGGCTGTTTGTTTTGCATCTCCTCCAAATTCAAAATCATACCCCAAAGGCCATTTTGCTTTTTGTTCATTTAACCATGGTGTAATTTCAGCTGTGATTGCAGAAGCATTTCCTCCTTCTCTTAACTCTGAACTGATATTAATAGTTCTTTTAAGATCAAAACGCTTGATTTTTGAGTACTGCCATTTTGGTATAATACTAGCAACTTGTAATAAAGGTACACTTCTACCACTATTCTGCGCATATATATTCAAGGTTTCCAAAGATGCCAAAGTTTGCTGTTGATTTTCATTACTTCTCATTAGGATTGGTATAGATTTATCATCTTCTCTATACTCCCCCGTTTGAAAACCGTCTAACACTGTTCGTAATGAAGTAGCAATATCCTGACTAGAAATTCCTGCAGACTGTGCTCTGTTTTGATCAATTTCAACCAAGAATTTTTTACTCTTGGGTCCCCAATCGTCTTTTACATTTTTGGTATAAGCAATTCTAGATAATTTAAGTTTTACAGTTTCTGCTATTGAAGATAAACTATCGGGATCTGGTCCTGATATTTTAATTTCTATTGGTGTCCCGCTTCCTCCAGACCCTAAAGCACCTACTTTAATATCAGCATTTGGAAACGTATTAAAACCAAAAGAATCTATGATCGCAATCATCTTTGCATTCTCATTAAATGAAGATGTATTTACCAAGATATGCGCATAATTAGAATTCGCCTCATCTGGCGAATATCCAAGATCATAAGATTCTGGACCTTCACCAATATAGGAAGACCAATCTATTATACCTGTTGTGCGAGAGTTATTTACTTGAAGGTTTTGCGCTATATAATCTTCAATTTGTTGTACAACGTCTTGAGTTCTTTCTATCTTATTTCCTTCGGGCAGATTGATATCTATTGTGATCATGTTCCTATCACTATCAGGGAAGAAAATGAAAGGTATCTTGGTAAACCCATAAAGTGAGATAAAAAACGCTATGAAAATACCAATAATTACTTTCCATTTATTCCCCAAAGCAAAAAGGATTAAGTTTTTGTAATACCTCTTTAAGGCATTGATTATTCTATCAATAAAACTTGGTTTCTTTTCTCCTTTTGGAGTTATTTTTAAGAATAAATAACAAAACATAGTAATTACGGTCAACGCAATTATCCAGGAGGACAACAGCGCTATAGAAATCACTACAAATATTGGCCCTACTATATCTCCCATTGTTGTTGGAGATAAATAAAATGCCAAAAATGCCGCTGAAGTGGTTAAGGTAGAAATTAATAAAGGCATCCATAATTCACTAAAAGCCTCAACGGCTGCTCGTTTTCTTTCTACCCCCTGCTCCAGTTTTACCATAATAGTTTCGGCAACCACAATAGCATTATCTACAAGCATCCCCAGAGCCATAATAAGTGCCGCCAAAGTAACCTGGTTTAATCCCATATTGATAACCCCCATAATCATTAACGTCATGATCGTTACAATTGGGATGAGACTTGCAATTACAAATCCAGTTCTAATACCAAGAAAAATTAGCATTACCGCCAGTACAATACCGATAGATTGCATAAGGTTCACAATGAAATCATTTACTTTAAAATCTATGTAACTATCCAGGGAAGATACTCTAGTTAATTCTAATCCAATAGGGAGTCTTTGCTGCCATTCGTTCACCACTTTATCTACTTCTTCTCCAAGCGCAATTACATTTGCGTTTTCCTTTAAGTTGACATGAAGTGAAATTGCATTTTTACCATTAATTCTCACTTTTTGACTAGGAGGGTCAATATACCCTTTGGAGATATTCGTAATATCTCCCAGTTTCACCAACTGTGCACTATTGTTTCCAATAGCAATCAAAGTGTTTTTAATATCATCTACAGAATTAAAGTTTCCTGTAGGTTCTAAAATAATTCGTTCATCGCCCAGATTAATTTGTCCTCCAGAGTTTAGAATATTGGTAGCAGATATGGTTTGCTGTAATTTTGAAGCCGATAAACCGTACTCTTTAAGTCGAGTATTATCAAATTCTACAAAAATTCGTTCATCTTGATCACCACCAATTTCAACTTTGGCAGCATCGGGTAGTTTGATTAATGCATCCTTAATATCGTCGGCATACTCTTTCATTTCGGTATAGGTAAAACCATCAGAAGTAAGTCCTACTACGATTCCATAAACGTCACCAATACCATCATCGTTTAACGAGGGTTGCACTCCTTCGGGTAACCCTTGCAAAGCATTCAGTTTTCTCCGAAGGCGATCCCATACTGATTGCATTTTTCCTGGAGGCACCTCATCCTTAAGAGTTACATTCACAATCGATAATCCTGAACGTGAAGTACTATTAACCTCCTTTAACTCCGGTAATTCTTGTGCTACTTTTTCGATTTTATCTGTAACCAATTGCTCGACACGTTCGGGACTAGCTCCCGGAAACTGTGAAACTACAGACGCTACACGAACAGTATACGGAGGCATACTATCTCTTGACAGACTCGAATACATAAAAAGTCCCATAAGGATAATGGTAATTAAAACCATAAACGTTATTCGATTCTTGTCTATAGAAAACTGTGCTAAATTCATCTTTTTTACGTTTAGGAGTTACTGAAGTTTTACTTCTTGTCCGTCTAATAGCGTTTGTAAACCCGCTGTAGCGATTTTTTGTCCGGCAGAAAGCCCATTTGTTATCTCAAAACCATCACCTGTCAAATTTCCTATATCTATTCGTTGCTTTTTCACCTTTGCTGTATTTTCAGATTCGTCAATTAAAAAAACGAACTTCCCTTTGCTATCCTCTCCTACCGCATTGGCCGGTACAACAATGGTAGAGCTGTTAGTGTTCTTTTTGCCATCTACAAATTCGAAGGTTACGTTTGCAGCCATACCACTTTTGATTTTATTACTTGGGTTTGTAACCGTTACCAGTACAGGATAGGTTGATGTATTGGCATCAACAGCAGGTGCTACCTCGGTAACTATTCCTTGAAACTCCTTGTTTTGTAGCGAACTAAAACTAACCATTACAGACATATCTTCACTCACCCCGTTGATCACACTTTCTGGAATACCAAGACTAATTTCCATATCAGATCCGGCATTGAGGGTAGCAACGGTTTGACCTGGAGATACATTTTCGTCTATTTCTGCTGTTACCGCAGCAATAACTCCATCTTCTGGAGCATAGATATATCCATATTGTATTTGTTCTTGTTGAATTTCTACACCTCGTTTAGCAGATTCATAGCTTTCTTGAGCAGTTTTAAAGGAATTTTTAGCGGCCTCAAAATCACTTAAAGGAGAACTTCCTTTTTCATACAAAGAACGAACACGATTTAAACTCAACTTCGCAGTATTCATTTGTGAAGCAGCACTATTTAATTGAGTTACTGTTTGCTCATAAGATAAACGAGAGGCCACATTATCTAATTTAGCCAATAAATCTCCTTTCCTTACCTTTTGGCCTAATTTTATATCAAATGTGGTAATGATCCCTGAGTTTCTGAAACTCAGATTAATAATTTTTTCTGTCTGGGCTGTACCGCTAAATGTTCTTACTTTTTGCCCACCTAAGAATCCTACTTGTTGATATTTTACAGGACGTATTAACTTTTCTTCCTTTTTTTCTTCTTTCGAACAAGAAAACAATACCAATGAAATGCTCATCAGTAAAACAAGTTTTCCCAAATATGTTGTTCTTTTGGTATTCATAATGTATGTGGGTTAGTTTCTTCCGTTTAAAAAATCAAAAAATCGTTGTCTGAAAGCAATATTGTCTTGCTCATCATTCAATAAAAAATAATATCCTAAAAATCGTTCTAACTGTAGTGAATTGATCAGGTAATTATAGTTGGCATTAGCACTGGCTAACCGTGCGTTTAACAAGTTACTTTGCGCATCTAATAATTGAACGATATTTACAGATCCAGAGGAGTACGATGTCTGAGTAAGTTCTAAAGATTCTTCTGCAGTTTCTTCAGATACTATAGATAATTGAATATTTGATATTTGGTTGATCATATTCAATACCTGTGATCTAATATTGGTGGCTATACCTAGCTCTGTATTTTCTTTATTGAGTTCTAATTGCTCTTTTTGTATAATAGCAGTATCTCTATTGATGTTGTTTAAATTCTGATTAAAAATAGGAATCGATACATTTAATGATACGTTGTAATTATCATCTACCAACTCAAACCCTACGGGAGCTGTACTTCCTTCTCCAGTTCGATTAAAAGTTCTATTATACTGGCCCTGCAATGCAACCGTTGGAAGAAATCTCCCAGGCCCATTTAACTTTATAGATCTAGTAGTAGCTTCCAGATTATATTGAAGTGATTCTAATTCGGGTGCATTATTTTTTGCCTCTTCAATGAGGAAATCAATAAATGGCTCTCTCAATGAAGGATCATCTAACAAATCTGCAAATTCATCATAATTGTATGACTTAAAAATCCCTTGATTAAGAAGAGCTTCCTCTATATCTATTTCGAAGTTAACCGGGTTGTTTAATGCCTGATTTAATTGTATAAATCCCTGTTCTAGCTGATTGATAGATTCCACCAGAGATTGTGTGTTTTGAGCCAATTGACTTCGAAATCGTAATACATCTGATTTTCCCGAGGCTCCTGCTTCAAAATTCTGTTCTGCAATGAGTAAGTTCTTTTTGGTAAGATCTAAATTTTGTGCTTGTATCTGAACATTAGTTTTAAGAATTAATGCATTAAAATAAAGGTTAGAAATGGTAAAGATAAGATCCAACTGATCTGCATTAAAGGAAGCTTCCTGTGCTTTCTGTAACTTATTTTGTATGGTTATGTTGGCGTTTGCCGCTTCAGAAAATATAGTTTGCTGTACAGTCACATTGCCCGAAGTAGAAAATTCTGGGTTTTGCCCATTACTTACCGCTGCCGCATCGGGATCTACATAAGTAGCGGTTCCTGATGCTGTCAAGGATGGCAGGTAATTACTTTTGGCCGATTTTACATCTTGCTGACTTAATTCAACATTTTTTTGACTGGTTTGAATTTGTAAGTTATTTTCTAACCCATCATTGATCGCGGTTAATAAATTGTATTGCTTTTGAGAAAGTACATTTTTGAATTCTCCTACAAAATCCGTTTTAGCAATTAAACTATACTTGATCGGAACACCAATAGCTTCGGCAGTATTAAAATTGATAGTTAAACGTGGTGTATAATCTATAGATACAGGCATTTCAGATAGGGAATCCCCATTTATATAAGCCTCTATGGTTAAAGCAATTCTTCTAAAAAACTGCTCTATATTTTCTTCAGATTGGTTAGTAGCCAACATTCCTATTTCTACATCATCGGTTCCGTTGGCAGTAAAAGACGGAAGTCTTTTTTGAACAAAAGTCTTGGCCAGTTGTTGATTATCCTTTTTAGACAAAAAGAAACCTCCCGCCATATAAATAGCATCGATATCATCAAGATTACCGATAATATCAGAAACAGTATTAAAAGGAATTAACTTATAATCTGCTTCCAATTCTGCCATTTCTTTATCAAAAGTACTTTTCAATGGAAGAATATCTGTAAAAGGGGCTTCAATGGCTATACCTAGTTTTTTGAAACCGGTTAATTCCTTGAATAATTTAAAATCATCCTGATACGATTGAGACTCTATTAAATAAGTGAAGTTTTTAATACCAGAGGCTTTTTTGGATAAATCAATTTCCTTTATCAAATCTCTATTTACAGCTCCAAAAAGAATGGTTGGCTTTTTATGTGTTTGCTGCTTACTAATAATTTGATTATTAATAATACCAAAAGCAAGAATAATGTCGGTATCATTAGTGATCAATTGTTCATAATTGTCTTGAGCCTTTTCTAAATCAAAATTGTTAACCAAAATACTTTTATCGGGAAAACTAATAACAGCATCTTCACCAACTACAACTTTGATTTCAGATTGTAATTTTTGTAATAATGGTTCTACTTCTGTAGTTCTACTATCGATAAGAACCCCAATATTGTAGTTGTTTTTTTCTTGAGAAAGTCCATTAAATATAGATAAAAGTAAAAGTACTACTATATATCTTTTCATTGTGTGGTGAGTTTATTTGTATACCTGCGATCATGATTTCCATGATACTGGCATTTCATTACATTTATTAGCGAATGATCGAAGCAAGTTTTTAAACTAAGCGAAATGGGATATTCCTTTTAAAGGTATTTTTAAGTTTCTAATAATCGAAGTCAATCCTTTTTTTTTCGATGACTGAAATATTTTTACAGACAAACTACTCAATTATACATGAATTTTGATTTCTTTCCTGACATAAACTAGATCAAAATATTGCAAATTGATCATTATTTATAAATAATAATTGATAGGACTTTGATTTTGCTATTTCTTCTCATGAAGATTTAAAAAGTGCTTATTACACCCCCTTAACTACCATGTTATCAATAATTTTAAGATTTTGGTCGAAGAATACCATATAACTATTAAAGTTTAATGTACTATTACTAACGGGGGCAAAAAGGTCTGCGAACATATATCCTTCCAAAATAAAATGATAATATTATACAATCCTTTTGTATATTAAGGCGTTAAAAGAATGTACTTCTTTAAAAAACATGCTATGAAAGATTTACAAAAAATATGTTGGATATTTATGATTGCACTTTTCTGCATAGGCTGTAGTAGCAGCGATGATGGTGGTGGCGAACCAGATCCCGATCCAGATCAAAACCCAAACCCTAATAAAACTACAACCTACGAAGCCGATGTTAAAGCTATAGTTGATCGTGAGTGTATTGAATGCCATACCATTCCTTTGGCGCAAGGAGCTCCGTTCCCAATGAGAAATTATCAGGAAGTCTTAACTGCTGTAGATAGAGATATGATACTAAGGGTAACTTCTAACAGTATTAACAATGTAATGCCTCCTGCGGGAAGACTTCCGCAAGAAACCATAGACATTATTTTAGACTGGGAAGCTGATGGATTCTTAGAAAGGTAAAAAGAATCATCTGTTATTTATAGCGTCTTTTCCTTTGTAAAACCGGTTAATCGCCATACTGTTTCTATGGTATACTTTTACCAGATAATGTCCTTTCTTTAATGCAGAGACATCTATTTCTCGTTCAAGATGAAGTTTCTTTTGAATTCTGATATAACCAGCTTTATCGATGATCTTCACCAGGATTACATTTTTATTGGGTAGATTGGTCTTAATCGAAATTGTTCCAGAAGTAGTTTGCGGACTTATTTCAAAAGAAAAAGAAGCGGTATTATTTGTTTTAAATAAAATGGGGTGATTGGCATTTGTAAAAGTAATTGCTCCTATTAACAAAAAGTAAAGTAAAAATTTTTTCATTTTCTTATTAAGATACTAATTATCTCAAAAACAAATAGTTAACAAAACTATAAATACATTTTTTTAAAGATTGTTTAAGTATGAAAATAAACAATTTTTAAAGCTAAGATGCTATGTTAATCTCTTATTCTCACAAATTGTAGAAGTTCATTATTACGAGCAGAAATGATATACGAGCCATTTTTTGTTTTTATAGACTTCACATCTTTAACATCACCAGGCAGGTACAAGCCACTTTCTATTGCTTGTATAGGTTCAAAACTATTGCTTCCGCTCCCTTTTAAAAATAATCCATAAGATGCATCATTACGAGGTGTCTCAACTTCTGAAGCATATAAATTTCCAGCAATTACGGCATCTAAATTACCATCCCTATCGAAATCTTCTACCAAGATCTGGTTAATTGAAGAAAGTTGAGCAGATGCAGGTAAATTATGAATTTCAAATTTGTCTCCTTTATTTTCCATATAAACACTGGCAAAAGATTTTACTTGGTAATGTAACGAAGATGATAATGAAGTGCTTGTATATACATCTATCAATGTCGCTTCAGAAAAGCTTTTGTAATCTTTAAACTTACGTTCAATAGCTGGTATTTGTTCAGATGAACATTGTCTCCCTCTCACTGGAAATTGTTTACCTTCATTGTAATAACTCAATACAATATCTTGGGTATTGTTATTATCAAAATCATTGGCATAGATATCAAAAGTTTCTTCCTCTGAAGCTTGATATTTGTAATTCAACCCATTATTACCAATTAAATAATCGGTATCTCCATCATTGTCAAAATCTCCCTGGGCAATGCTCCACCACCAACCTGTTGTACCATCTGTAAGACCCATGTCTTCAGAAACTTCTTCAAAACCACCCTTTACGTTCTTGAATACTCGTATTGACATCCATTCTCCCACAACTATGATATCTTCCATCCCATCTGCATTAAAATCAGTTATAACAGCACTAGTTGCCATTCCCAGGTTTACAAACTCCTCTGCAATATCTTTGGTAACATCGGAGAATCTTGGAACACCTTTTTCGCTTTCATTCATCAATATATAGCTACTGGCAGGCAAGGGATACTGCCACGGCACATGGCGCCCAAGTACTAGCAGATCTTGTTTCCCGTCTTGATTAAAATCGAGAGAATATACTCTAGAACCACTACTTAACACACTTGGTAGCGTATTTTTTGGAGCATTAATAAAATCTCCATTACCTGTATTTATGTATAACCTATCTCTTAACATTTCAGAATCTTGCGAAAATTCATTTCCTCCACTCACCACATACAGATCCAAATCCCCGTCTTGATCTGCATCAAAAAAAAGAGCTCCAGCGTCTTCAAAAGATTTATCGTTCTCCAATACATCAACTGTTATTTTGCTGAAACCATTTTCATCTTGAACAAAAACACCACCCGGTTGTCCAGATGCTCCACCAACAAAATAATCATCTAGATGATCATTATTTATATCACCGGTTGCTAAAAATGGTCCAAAAGAGGACATTTTGTGAGGTAATAAAACTTGTTTTGTGAAATCATTATATCGATTTTCATCATGTTTATATTTAGGAAAAAGAGCGTCATTTTCTGGGGTAAATAGTTTTTCTGCTATTTCTACATCTTCTTCCTTCAAAATAGCATCACCATAATTAATTACCAATTTCTGGTTTGCCTTTACATTTGTTAATACCTGTGATTTATGATCAGGCCAAACAATTCTCACTTCTTTAATGGTTTGAGTTGGTCCTACTCCAAAATGTAACTCTGGTGCCACCGAAGATTGAAAACCTCTAGACAGAGTAAGCTCTTGCATTTGCTCCTGGTTTTCGGTCTTGACATATACCCTATTACCCAAACCGAATTTATTGTTGGTGCTTCCTTCGAACTGAAAGGCGACAAAATTGTTTTTTTGGGAACTCTTGTTTTCAAAAATTGAGGCATAATCATCGATATTATTGGTAATAATTTCCAAATCACCATCATTATCCAGATCTGCGTATACCACTCCGTTTGAAAATCCTTGATATTGAATTCCCCATTCTTCATTTACCTTTTGAAAATTATAATTTCCATCATTTCGAAACATGAAATTATCAATCTTTTCTGATGGTATTTTAAGGCTTTTTTGAAGTAAACTATCATTCCTATCGGTTGCAATATCAAGTTTCTTAAAATAGTCATTGTTATTTATTTCTCTTCTTGTACCATTTGATATAAACAAATCTTTATACCCATCGTTATTGAAATCGGCAAAAAGAGGCCCCCAACTCCAGTCTGTAGAAGAGGTCCCAGTTATTCTCGATACATTAGAAAATTTAGGGACTCCATTTTCAACAATTCCTGAATTTTCTTGAAGACAGTTATGCATGTATTGGTAATGAAATCCAGAATTAACTGTACTCCAAAATAGTTTTGGGTTCATACTCGCCATATTCGCTTTTTTTCGTCGATTGGATTGAGCATCCATATCCACCTGAAATATGTCTAGATATCCGTCATTATTATAATCGGCAATATCTGCTCCCATTCCAAAAAAAGCAGTATGCGAAGTTGCCTTTTTTACTACCTCGGTAAATGTTCCATTCTTATTATTGATATATAAATAATCTGGAGTACTAAAATCATTTGAGATATAAATATCTGGCCAGGTATCATTGTTTAAATCTCCAACCGTTGCACTAAGTGTTAGCCCAAAACTTTTAACTCCAGCCTTTTCTGTTACATCAACGAACTTTCCTCCTTCATTTTTAAACAAATGATCGGTTTCATGGTTTTTAATATTATTCATCTTGTAGGTATAATAGAAATTAGGAGCTGTAAATTTAGTTGGAGGGTAATTGGCCACATATAAGTCTAGATCTCCATCTTTATCATAATCGAAAAAAGTTCCTTGTACGCTATTTCCAATATCATCAATACCGAACTCTTTACCTTTTTCGGTAAAGGTGTTATCCCCATTATTAATAAACAACTGATTTTGCTTGGGTTCAAACTTTCCCCCCACCGAACAATATATATCCAAAAAACCATCTGCATTTACATCTGCCATGGTCACTCCTGTGTACCAACGTTTATCTCCTGAAACACCAGCTTTTTCGGTAATATCTTCAAATGTAAGACCTCCTTTATTGAGATATAACTTATTAGACACCTGGTTTCCTGTTAAGTAAATATCTATAAGCCCATCATTATTGATATCTCCTACAGCTACTCCCCCTCCCATGTATAAATAAGAATATGTAAAATAATTAAGAGAATCATTTTCTGTGAGTATATTCTTAAAATCTATACCTGTTGTTGTATGAGAGAGCTCCTTAAAAATATTTTCCTGCTTAGATTCTTCCCTGTTTTGAGAGCAACTAATACTAAGGGAAACTATAATTAAAAAAGTTGTTATTTTATATACCATTGTGAACAAAGTTAAGAAAGCAAAAAAACAGTATGTAAAACATACTGTTTTTAAGAAACAATTTAAACTAAAACAATTTAATAACCGTCGTTTTGTTTAATTATACCACCACTGACATCAATTACACTTTGAGCGATTGGGTAAACAACGCTTCTTGGGGGAAAGGTTACTCCGCTCAAGTGTGTTCTTTTGGTTCCTTCTACAGTAAGATAATTGTTTAATACATTGACAGCTTCTCCTCTTCTTACCAAGTCAAAAAACCTGTGTCCTTCAAGAGCTGTCTCAATTCTATACTCATGAGCAACTGCTTTTATTGCTTGGTCTTGCCCAGTAAACGTACCATAAGTACCAATTACATAATTTGCAGCTGGTGTAGCAGTAGGCTCACCATCCATGTCGAGTTCTCTCACAAAATCTTCAGAGTTTGAAGCTCTTGTTCTTATTTGATCTACCAGAGAAGCTCCTAAATCTCCTTCTCCATTCACAGCCATAATTTCGGCTCTCCATAAAAGAATCTCTGCAAATCGTATAATATTCGTATTGATTGCACTTACTGCTGGAGCCCAGGCACTAGGAGCGTCGATTGCAGCATCATTAAACTGACTTTCTCTAAAAACAGAAATCTTTTGCAGGTATGGCCCTCCATTGGCCGGATTACGAATCCAGGACTGACCTGGCATAATTCCCCAACCATTGAAATCGATTCCTCTACGACCTACTTTCCAATCTAATCTTGGGTCTAGCTCGCCAGTGTATGGAGTAAAAGGATCTTCTGCCGGAATACCGTCATCATTAGTAACATCTACATCATTAAACGTATCTAACAATGGTAACCCAGAAGCATCTGTTTTATATGCATTTACTAAATTTTGTGAAGGTTGAAAAAACCCACAACACGCGCCTCCAGTTGTTCCCACCGGTGCTCCCTGAGGAAAATTCAGCGCTTGTCCCCAGTTACCATTATCATCTTGCGAAGCTCCATCACCTACTGTATGTTGTACCGCAAATATGGATTCGCTAGAATTCTTTGTGGCTGCATTAAAATTATCAGAGTATTTAGGGGTAAGACTATAAGGTCCTCCATTAATCACATCATCCAAAATTGGACTTGCTGCAGCATAATCCAATTGATACATATGTGCCTTTGCCAAATATGCCTTTGCTACCCAACTGTTTGTTCCTCCCACAAACCTAGACGTTTCAGGAAGGTTATCGATAGCATATTGAAAATCTGCCTCAATTAAACTCCAGGAATCTACTCCTTCATTGGTTTGTGATTCTGTTATCGTTTCATCTATATACGGAATTTTACCCCAAATCTTCTTTGCTTCAAAATGATAATGGGCTCTCAAAAACCTACCTTCCGCTTCAAACTGAGCAGCTTCTGCAGCTGTTAAATCTCCAGACTCCAATCCAGTTTGCGCTCCTCGTATGGCCTCATTACTTCGGGCTACACCCTCAAAAATAGCATTCCATAGAAATCCATAGTAACTATTTTCGGTAGCTAAGGCAGCATACATTTCAACATTATCGATACTTCCCTGGTCTCCTGGGTCACTTCCTTTATAGGCATTATCTGAAGCCACTTCTCCATAAATCCAATGAGAAGGGTCAGATCTCCATGGATCTGATGTAGATACATTCAAATCTAACATCCCATAGGCTGCGGTTAACTGAGAGCTTACCCAACTACTATCAAAAACAATAACATCTTCACTTAGCTGACCTTGTAACGGGATTTCTAATTCATCTTTACACGACTGAAATAGTACTCCAGCCATTATGAAAAAACCAAAAATCAATGATACCCTTTTGGTTCTTAAAAATTTATATATGTTGATCATTGCGATTTTTTTTAAAATGAAACGTTTACTCCCATATTCACAGAACGTGAAACCGGGTATGCACCTCTATCTACACCTATTTCCAGGTTTGCCTGTTGTTGATTGGTGTAATTTGATAGATTAATCTCAGGGTCTAAACCACTATAATCGGTAATCGTTAAAAGGTTTTTTCCTTGCAAAAAGATTCTTACTTTATCTAGTTTCAACTTGGAACTAATTTTTTCGCCCAGAGTGTACCCGATAACAATATTTTTTAGTCTCACATAAGAACCATCTTCTATATAATATGAAGATCCTACAGATTCATCACCACTCAAAGTAAAGGCTGGAAGCGTTCCATTGGTATTGGTAGGTGTCCATGAGTTTTCTATATAGTCTATACTTCTAGCGCCTTCAAAATTTGAAAAATCTGTCCAAAACTTGGTCAAATTATAGATGTCATTTCCTTGAGATCCTTGAAATAGCATAGAAACATCAAAATTCTTGTATGATGCATCAAAATTTATCCCATAAGTAAAATCTGGATGAGGATTTCCTATAATATCTCTCGCATCTCCTGTAATTATGGCTCTTCCCGTATTAGGGTCGATTCCTTCCCAGGTAAAACCTACGAAAGAAGATATGGGTTCTCCTGCTCTGGTATTGGTGGTTTCAAATACCGTTTGAGATCCAAGGGTCGGATTTGCAATAACCTGATCCAGATTATTTTCATCTAGGAAATCTACTTCATTTTTATAATGAGAAACGTTAACTCCTATCGAGTATTCGAAACCACCTCCAGTATTATTAGAATAGGTAAGTCCTAAATCGAACCCTCTATTTGTCATTTGTCCAAAATTCCTGAATATAGACCCAATTGTATTTCCAAATACGGTAGGATCTACTGGAACAGCCAATAACATATCCTTTGTTTCTGCATTATATACATCTAGATTAACTCCTAATACATTATTGAACAAAGAAGCAGAAACACCAAAATTAGTAGTAGTTGTGGTTTCCCATGTTAAATTAGGATCACCTATGTTTGATAAGAAAAACCCTGTTTCTCCATTGTAATTGTAAAAATTCAAATTGGAAGCAAACGAGGTAACCCCTCTAAATGCTGGAATAGAGTTGTTTCCAACTTGTCCCCAGCTAAACTTAAACAATAGGTTATTTACTATATCAGAATCTTCAAGAAAGCTCTCTCCAGATAATCTCCATCCCACACTAAATGCAGGAAAAATAGCATCTTGGTTCCCTCCTTCAAATAAAGAAGATTGATCTTGTCTAACAGTAGCGCTTACCAAATACTTATCGTCGTAGGCGTAATCAACTTTTCCAAAAACCGAAAAACTCGAAGATTTAGACTGACCACTACCTACTGTTTGGGTTCCTGTACCTGCACTTAAGAATGTAAAATCGGTAGTATCCTGCAAAAAGTCAGTAATTTGAGCAAAAAACTGTTTAAAACTATTCTTTTTAAATTCGGTTCCTACAAAAGCATCTACATTATGTACTCCACCAAATACTTTTTTATACTGAAGAATATTATACCAGTTTGTATTGATAATATCTGTAGAAGTTTCTCTTAACAAATTCACCTGTCTTGCTGCTGCATTTTCAAAATCTACAGGTCTAAAGAACCTAAACTTAGAGCTTGTCATATCTGCAGTAAATGTTGATCGCAATGATAGATCTTCGGTAATATCTACTTCTGCATACACCGATCCCAAAGCACGTATTGTCTCTGTAGGGTTATTGGCATTTCTGTCTGCCTGACCAATAGGATTTGATGCATTACCAACCCCACCAATACCTGCAGTTCCTGCATAATTTCCACGAATATCAAAAACTGGAATCAATGGGTTACTTCTGAAAAGAGAAGCTATTTGCCCTTCATTATCCTGATTACGAGAGCTCCCAACAGGATCAAGAATTCCTATACGCTCAGAGTATGAAACATTTACAGACTCTCCTAATCTAAATTTACTAGTTACATCAAACTCTGAATTTACCCTAAGATTATATCTCTCAAAACTAGTTGCTCTTCCTACACCTTCCTGATCTAAAAGTCCTAAGCCGATATACAATTTAGAATTTTCGCCTCCTCCATTTACAGAAATATTATGCTGTTGTACAAAGGCAGCATCAAAAAAAGCATCGAACCAATCTGTTCCTGCTTTATTTGCTCTTGTAATTCTATTATTCGGAAAACTATATGCACTTTCATCAATAGTTCCTGATACTCCCTGCGGTAATATATAGTCTGGTAATACAGGAGAAGCCCCAGAACCATATTGCGGATGGTCAAGAGCTAGCCCATCATTGGTTAACGCCTGCCATCTCGCATCTGCTATTTGTTGCGGAGTTGCAAATTCGGGAAATACAGATTTTGGTATAAAATCAATTCCAGTTAGTACATTGTAGTTAAAAGATACTTTGTTATTTCTATTCCCGTTTTTTGTAGTAATTACGATAACACCATTTGCCGCTCCAATTCCATAGATAGAAGCCGCAGCTGCATCTTTAAGCACTTGAATAGACTTTATATCATTTGGATTGAGATCATTAAGCCCTTGTCCTGTTTGTACGCCATCAATAACATATAAAGGGTCATTACCATTAATTGTACCGTATCCACGAATACGCACTGCAGAATTTCCTCCAGGTCCACCTTCAACCCCTACGGTAACTCCCGCAGCCTGTCCCTGTAAAGCTTGTTCTAAACTTGCCGGGGTAGTAGCCGCTATAGCGTCAGACTCAACAACGGTTACAGAGCCTGTAATGTTTCTGGTACTTTGTGTTGTATATCCCGTTACTATTACCTCACTTAATTCACTTGCATCCTCTATAAGTTGTATGTCGATTTTATCCTGACCAGAATATACTACCTCTTTACTTACGAATCCTACATAAGAAAACACCAGTGTTTCTTCATCTGAAATCTCTAAAGAATATTTACCATCGAAATCTGTTTGAGTACCTCTTGAAGTTCCTTTTACAATAACACTTGTACCCGGCAACGGAGCTCCATCTGAGGCTAAAACCGTTCCTGAAATAATAGTTTGAACTGGTTTTAACAATATCGCTTTTGTCTGTGGTTGTTTTTGCTTTTTAGACTTCGAGATTACAATTTGTCTATCCAAAATCTTATAGGTCAGATCTGTTTTTATAAGAGCTATATCTAAAATCTCGTTAACTGTAGATTGTTTTAGATTTAGATTAACCTTTCGATTGGTATTAAGGATATCGTCTTTATAGAAAAAGATGAATTCACTTTGCGCGTGAATCTGATCAAATAGCTCTTCTAAAGTTCCATTTTCTACTTTGATATCTAGTTTTGTTTGTGAATAAGAATGATATGCATATGCACTTGATAGCCCCAGACACAAGAATAAAATAAAAACCCTCATAATGGTTAATAAAAAATTGTATGCCCTCTTTTTGTATAAAAAAGAGTGACAGTTAGCTTTTTTATTCATAATTTTGCTTTTTACGTGTTAAGTATTGCACGATGCAATACGATGACTTGAGTCAGAAAATGTTGCCGCATTTTCTGACTTTTTTATAGAATAAATAGAAGGTGGTTTTTTGTTACTTCATATGATTTGTGTTTTAATTAATTACAATTTTACCTGCTTCTTTTTTATATTTTAAATCTGTAGTTTCCTTAATCACCTCAAGTACTTTTTCAATACTATCCTTAAGATCTAAATGACCAGAGAATGTCTCTCCTTTAAGTTCTGTATTTTCTATTGTAATATTAACATTATAGTATCTTGATAACTTCTTGACGATATCATTAAGACGCTGTTTCTTAAAAATGAACTTCCCATCTCTCCAGGACATGTATTTCGTAACATCAACCTTATTACTTTTGATAATTTTGCTACTACTATTATATACTGCCAAAGTACCAGGTGTAATTTTTAAAGTAGATTTCCCAAAAATAGAATTTGAAGGATATTTAATCTCCACACTTCCTCTTTCCAGAGCTGTACTTGTAAAAGAATCATCTTCATAAGAACTTACATTAAATACTGTTCCTAACACCTTAATATTATAATCATTGGTGATCACAAAAAACGGTTTTTCTTTATCATGACGAACATCAAAGATTGCTTCGCCCACTAAATGCACCTCCCGTTTATCTTCATTAAATACTACTGGGTATGTAAGTTTAGATCCAGAGTTAAGCCATACCTTGGTTCCTTCTGAAAGTGTAATTTTTGTACGTTTCCCATAAGGTACAATAATAGTATTAAAATTATCCTTAGAAGACTGGTCAACTTTTGTAGCGTTATTGATATCTACTTTGTTTCCAGAACTTGAATACTCAATACTAGATACCTTTTCCTTAATTTTAATTTCTTCATTTTCATTAAGCACCAACTTTACATCTCCTTCTTTACTAATATCAATTTGATTTACTTCTACATAATTTTTAATTTTAGAAGAGTTATCATAATTATTATAATAAAACATTGACGTAAAAAACACTGATACTACAGCTGCTGCGGCACCCAAAAAATAATAGAGCCGTTTCTTCTTCCTCATTTTTTCATATTCATGAATAGAGGTATGTATTCTTGATTTTAAATTTTCTTTTTCTTCTTTTGTTAACATCGTAAGGATATTAAGGACATTAATTATTTTCTTTTCCGTGCAATAAACAAGACTTAATCAACTGAATTCCAAACAAAAACAAACCAATCTTGTTCATTATATAAAAGGAAAGTACTAAAAAAACATAGACAAAAAATTGCGATTTTATGAAAAAAGATTTTAAACTTCTATTTCGCTTCGAAGTTTTTTTACTGCGCGGTAGATAAGGGTTCTTACAGATTCGATGGAAATACCCAAAATTGCAGCAATTTCCTCGTAGGATTTTTTTTCATCAAACTTTAACGACAACCCTCTTCGTTGCTTATTTGAAAGTGATGTTAACGCATTAGACAGCTTTGCACTTATTTCTCTGGAGCTTTCTATCTGAATAATAGATTCCTCTACCGAACTGTGTGTAGATCTTATTTCATTTTTCTTTTCTTCAGTAGAGAAGAATTTTAACTTTGATTTAAACTTCCTATTAATTTTTCTTTTAAGAGATTTAAACAAATAAAACTTTACGTTATCTACATCAGAAAGTTTTTTGCGGTATTTATAAATATCCAAAAACAGATCATGTATACAATCCATAACATAATCTTTATCGGTCGTATATTGTATTCCAAATGAATAAAGAGGGTCTATATACTTATCATAAAGTTGATTAAAAGCATCTAAATCCCCAAGCTTTATCTTAGCCCATAGTATAGCATCTACATTTTTAACGGATTGCATTTAAATATTTTGTGTATTCATAAATTCCTAAAAAAAACACCCTAGAAAAAAGGTTCTTGTATAAATTTAACAGTATTGTGTTTATAAATATAATTAAAAACGACTTTACAATTCTTTTTCAAGGACAATTTTTTTAACCAATTCCCCAATCATTATTTCAAATTCCCCACTCTCTGCAATCCATTCATTGTTTTCATTCACAAATTTTAGATCTTCCTCTTGAATCGTAAATGAAATTGTTTTCACTTCACCCGGTTTAAGTTCAATTTTCTTAAATCTTTTTAATGATTTATACTCTGGAGTAATACTTGCAAAAAGATCTCTCACATATAATTGTACCACCTCTTTACCCGTTATTTCGCCTGTATTTTGCACATCAATACTAACGTTAACCTCGTCTCCTCTATCTATAAAAACCTTATCTACACTTAAATTTTTATATTCAAAAGTAGTATAGGATAATCCATACCCAAACTCGTATTGAGGACTGTAACTTCTTTGATAATCAGCATCATCATTCTGCTCTTCATCACCTAAGCTTTCTGTATATTTTCTATTATACTTTTGTAAAGAATTATCATATCTGGGGTAATTGTATGGTAATTTTCCACTTGGATTTACATCTCCGTAAACAATATCGACCAAAGCTCTTGCCCCTTCGTTTCCAGGTAAATAACACTGTACAACAGCATTCATGTTTTTTTCAAAACCACTAATAATTCTTGGTCTACCTTCATTTAAAATTAGGACTATAGGCTTATTAAGTTCACTCAAAGCCTTTGCTAGCTTAATTTGTGGTTTGGTTAAAATCAAACTATTAATATCTCCTGGGGTTTCTGTATAGTTATGTTCACCTAAACACAATAGAATATAATCTACATTGCGAGCTTGGGAGACAGCATTGGCAATGTCAATTTCCTCAAAAATTGAAACCCCAGGTGAATACAAAACATTTTGTTTTCCAACTTTTGCTTCAAAAGCTTCCAAAATAGTAAGTTTATCTTTTGCATACTCATCACTCTTCTCTCCTTGCCAGGTATAAGACCATCCTCCGTTAAGATACTTCATACTATTTGCCGTAGGTCCGGTAACCAAGACCTTCTTTTCTTTAGATAGTGGCAAAATATTATCTGTATTCTTTAATAATGTTATCGATTCTGATGCTGCTATATAAGATAAAGCTACTGAAGAAGATGAACCAAAATCCGGGTAATCCTCAGGATTGGTTACTGGTGTTCTGAAAAGATCTAACTCAAATTTTACTCGTAATATTCTGCTTACTGCATCATCTATTCTAGACATAGGAACCTCTCCATCACTCACCAAAGAAAATAATTCTTCGAAAAACGTGTAATTATCGGGCACCATACTCATATCTATCCCCGCCAAAACAGATTTCTTAACTGCTTCTCTCATTGTCGAAGCTACCTTATGGCGAGTATGCAGATAAATAATATCCTGCCAATCGGTAACAACAATACCTTTAAAGTTTAATTCATCTTTTAAGATATCGGTTATCAATTTTTTACTAGCATGTACAGGAGTTCCGTTAACTTCGCCTGAACTTATCATCACACTCTTTGCTCCGGCCTCTATACTCTTTTGATAAATGGGCAGATCGTATTGTCTCAATACTCTCTCCGGAATAATACTTGGAGTACGATCTTTACCTGTAGTTGTGCTCCCATATCCTATGTAGTGCTTAATACAAGCTGCCACTCGATCAGACTTACCTATATCTTCTCCCTGAAAACCGTTTACCATTGCCACTCCCATTTGAGATGACAAATAAGTATCTTCTCCAAAAGACTCCCATAATCTTGACCATGCAGGATGTCTCGGCAGGTCAAGATCGGGAGAAAAAACCCAGGGGATTGAGGATGCCCTCGTTTCATAGGCAGAAACTGCGGTACATTTTTCGACTAATTCTGGGTCCCAGGTAGCCGCCATTCCTATTTGTTGCGGAAACAATACAGCTCCATCAGTATAACTAGAGCCATGAATTGCATCTATACCATAAATAATCGGAATTTTCTTATCGGTAGCATTGGTTTCCTGAAGTATCTCGTTTAAAACTTCATTCCACCTTTTAGGAGTTGGCGCACCTGGATTAGGTACATTTAAGATTGAACCTATTTTGTATTTATGAATTGCTTCTTTAAGTTTTTCTTTATCAAATTCACCTGGCGAACCTTCTTTTTCTAAAGCTGTTACGGTTATTTGAGTCATTTGACCTATTTTTTCTTCTAAGGTCATTTTTGACAATAATTCAGCTACTTTTTCATCTATAGGATCGGAAGCTTTTGATTCTTTCTCTTTAAAGGAACAAGAAGAAAAAAATAACACCCCTAACAACATAACAAGCAATGTATTGGTTCTCATATCAATATAAAATTATTTTCCAGATACTTTAAAGAAAGAGAATCAACTTTGCGAAACATAGACAAAAACATTGCATATTTTTTTAACTCCTAAAAAAAACAGCTAACATTTTGACAAAATCACAAAAAAACCGGATCATAGCATTATGACCCGGTTCGTATTATGAGTTTAGAAGTACTTCTTACTTACTCAAGTACATTTTTCTTCTTGCATATAAATCATAGAACTGATCATCTTTAAGATCATCTATAAACAAAATACTCTCACCAGTACTCTTCATTTCTGGTCCTAATTTTTTATTCACATTAGGGAATTTATTGAAAGAGAATACAGGTTGTTTGATTGCATATCCTTCTAAATGAGGATTAAAGTCGAAATCTGTAACCTTCTTCTCCCCTAGCATCACTTTGGTTGCATAATTCACATAAGGTTCTCCATAAGCTTTAGCTATAAAAGGTACAGTTCTAGACGCTCTAGGATTTGCTTCAATGATATATACCATATCATCTTTTATTGCAAACTGTATATTGATTAAACCTACAGTATTTAAAGCCAATGCAATTTTGCGAGTATGATCTTTGATCTGCTGCATTACAAACTCTCCAAGATTGAAAGGAGGTAATGTTGCGTTTGAATCTCCAGAGTGAATTCCGCAAGGTTCGATATGCTCCATTATTCCAATAATGTATACATTCTCTCCATCACAAATTGCATCTGCTTCAGCCTCTATAGCTCCATCAAGATAATGATCTAGCAATAATTTGTTATTTGGTATTTTACGCAGTAAATCAACAACATGCTCTTCTAGCTCCTGCTTATTGATCACGATTTTCATTCCCTGTCCTCCAAGTACATAAGATGGCCTAACAAGTATCGGGAAATCTAAACGATCTGCAACTTCAAGAGCTTCATCTGCAGTTTCAGCAGTATCAAACTCCGGATAAGGAATCCCATTTTCCTTTAGAAGTTTAGAAAAACTACCTCTATCTTCTGCAAGATCTAACGATTGGAAACTGGTTCCTATAATTTTGATTCCATATCGGTCTAACTTCTCAGCTAACTTAAGAGCTGTTTGCCCTCCAAGCTGTACAATCACCCCTTCAGGTTTTTCATGCTGAATAATATCATAAATATGCTCCCAGAAAACAGGTTCAAAATATAATTTGTCTGCAGTATCGAAGTCTGTTGAAACTGTTTCAGGATTACAGTTAATCATAATTGTTTCATAACCACATTCTGCAGATGCCAATACACCATGTACACAGCAATAATCAAACTCGATTCCTTGACCAATTCTATTTGGACCGGAACCTAATACTACAATTTTCTTTTTATCGGTTACCTCACTTTCATTTGCAACAGACACCGTACCGTCGGCTGTTTCTATTTCGGCTTCGAATGTAGAATAGAAATACGGAGTTTCTGCTTTAAATTCAGCAGCACAGGTATCTACCAGCTTATATACTCTTTTTATTCCCAACTCTTCTCTTTTCTTATACACTTCACTTTCGTAGCAACCAACCATGTGTGCGATTTGTCTATCAGCAAATCCTTTTTGTTTAGCTTCCAAGATTAATTCTTTGGTAAGTGATTGTATAGAATATGTAGAAATTTCTTTCTCTAAATTATGAAGTTCTTCGTATTGCTTTAAGAACCACATATCAATTTTAGTAATCTCATGAATTCTACTTAATGGAATTCCCATTTGTATAGCATCATAAATTACGAAGACACGATCCCAACTAGCATAAGTTAATTTCTCGATGATTTGGTCGTAATCTTTATGCCCTTTTCCATCTGCTCCCAGACCATTTCTTTTAATTTCAAGAGATTGTGTCGCCTTGTGTAGTGCTTCTTGAAAAGATCTTCCGATTGCCATAACCTCTCCTACAGCTTTCATTTGGAGGCCTAAAGTTCTATCTGACCCCTCGAACTTATCAAAGTTCCAACGTGGAATTTTAACAATAACATAGTCTAAGGTTGGCTCGAATAACGCAGAGGTAGATTTTGTAATTTGGTTATCTAATTCATCTAAGTTATATCCTATTGCAAGCTTTGCAGCTACTTTCGCAATCGGATACCCCGTAGCTTTAGATGCCAGAGCAGACGAACGAGATACACGCGGATTAATTTCTATCGCAATAATATCCTCTTTATCATCTGGACTTACTGCGAACTGTACGTTACATCCCCCAGCAAACTCCCCAATACTGCGCATCATGTGAATCGCCATATCTCTCATTCTCTGGAATGTCTTGTCACTCAATGTCATTGCAGGAGCAACCGTAATCGAATCTCCTGTATGAATCCCCATCGGATCCATATTTTCGATGGTACAAATAATAACTACATTATCATTATTATCCCTAAGCAATTCTAATTCATATTCTTTCCAACCGATTAAGGCCTTATCGATCATTACCTCATGAATTGGAGAAACCTCTAAACCTCTGGTTAACAGCTTATCAAAATCTTCTTCTTTATATACAAAGGAAGCACCGGCTCCACCTAAGGTATAGGATGCTCTAATTACCAAAGGAAAACCAAATTCCTGAGCGATCTCTTTTCCTTTTAAATAAGAATTAGCAGTTGCTTGTGGCGCCATAGGAATACCTATCTTAAGCATCAACTCTCTAAACTGCTCTCTATCTTCAGTAATATTAATCGCATCAATATCAACACCGATAATTTCAACATTAAAATCTTCCCAGATACCTTTTTCATCTGCCTCAATACAAAGGTTTAACGCCGTTTGCCCTCCCATAGTTGGAAGTACTGCATCTATTTGTGGGTGTTCTTTTAAGATCTCAATAATAGATTTTGTATTCAAAGGTTTAAGATATACATGATCTGCCATCGAAGGATCGGTCATTATAGTAGCAGGGTTAGAATTGATCAAAATAGTTTCAATTCCATCTTCTCTTAGCGAACGTAATGCTTGTGATCCTGAATAATCAAATTCGCAAGCTTGTCCTATAATAATAGGTCCAGATCCAATAATCAATATACTCTTAAGGTCTTCTCTTTTTGGCATGTAATTAAAATTGTGTGTTGTATAAATATTTCTTTTTCTACCAGATATAAAAAAAGGCGTTACCCGTAAAGTAACACCTTTAATATTTTAAATCGCACATTATCATTAGTGCTTGTGTCTTAATTCTGAAGATACAGATAACTTCTTTCTTCCTTTAGCTCTTCTTCTAGCTAATACCTTTCTACCATTTACAGAAGCCATACGCTCTCTGAAACCGTGTTTATTTTTTCTCTTTCTCTTCGATGGTTGAAACGTTCTTTTCATTGTTATCTATCTTTATAAATCCTCTTGAAATATCTTATTTATGTTTTTTGAGTCCTCATCTCAAAACTGCGGGCAAATATACGAAGAGTTTTTACTTTCACAAACGGAAATATCAAAATATTTTTATTTGTTTTTATTACCTTTGCCGCGACTTAAAAAATTAAACAATTCAATGTACAATAAAAATATAAAATTAGTTTTAGCGGCAGCCGTTTTAGGAGTGGCTGTATGGCAAATTATAGAAGGATATATAGGTAATGGGATCATGTTCATTTTGCTATCTTTAATCTTTGTATTTTTATACTTTAAAAACGAATTAATTCTTCTCGCATTCTTAAGACTAAGAAAACAGGATTTTGAGGGAGCAAAAAAATGGTTAAGTAAAATCAAAAATCCAGAAAGCGCACTAACTATTAAACAGCAAGGTTACTACAACTATCTTTTTGGTATCATGCTATCACAAACCAATATCACCCAAGCTGAGAAATATCTTAAAAAAGCTGTAAAATTAGGTTTATCGATGAATCAGGATTTAGCTGTTGCTAAATTAAACTTAGCCGGAATAGCGATGACCAAAAGAAGAAAACGTGAAGCTCAAACCTTACTCACCGAAGCTAAGAAATTAGACAAACATGGTATGCTAAAAGATCAAATTACCATGATGAAACAGCAAATGAAGAAAATTTAGGCACACTAATTGATCCTATTCTTACGTTATCTTATAAGTTTGGATTTTTGTACTGTGGTTCCATGTTGGTTATGGAAACAAGTTTTTATCACAAAAAAGGTTTTTTTAAAGACTTTATAGTACATTAGCTATTGTAATTATGTTGTAATGAGAAAATTATTAGTTCTAGGAATACTCTTCACTTTTTTCGGCAGCACTTTTGCTCAAGAAGAAGTTCGAATACCTTTTTCGACTGCAATTTCTGCCCATATTGTAAAGTATAATCTAAAAATGGATGAAGCCTACAGACGCAGTGATCTGGAAAGGGCCAAATTTTTATTTGATTCATTGGTAAGCAATCACCTGAACGGCACCTATATGGATAACTTTACAGTAAATACCTTAAAAGAAGATCCTATTACGTTTGAAGAATATGAAAAACCATTGTTTCTAATCACCTATGCAGCATGGTGTGTCCCTGGTATTGGTGAAATCCCTGCTCTTAATGATCTGGCAGATAGATTTCATGACCAAATAGATTTTCTTGTCCTTTTCTGGGACACAAAAGAAAACCTAAAAGATAAAAGTGATGAGTACAGTAAAAATATTAAATTGGTTTACGTTGATGAAAAAACAAATCAAGATTCCTATATCGTAAACAAATTAAAACATGCATTAGGATTCCCTATGATGTATTTCTTAGATGACGAAAAAAAGGTACTAAACATTCAAAAAATTGAAACCCATCACTCTAGTGAAACTTTAAGCAATTCTTATAACATTCATTTTAATTCTTTGTCGAAAGGAGTTTCATTAATTATTGCCGACTTAGACAGAAAGGGATTACTTGCTGAGGATACAGATACTGAAGCTCTTAAAGAGAAAGAAGCCGATGATGAAGTTGGTGAAGATGGTCGTACTGCTGAAGAAAGAAGAATCGACGAAGAATATGAAAAATACAAGCGGGAAAAAGACTCTCTTAAGAAGGCTAAAAAAAATAACAGGAGATTTTAGATTTCCTTAGCATAAAAACATAAATAAAAGTCAGAACAGTAGTTCTGGCTTTTTTTATTTACCTAATATCATTTTTAGAGCAACTAAAAGTAATACTCCACCAAATATTTTCTTTATTAAATTTTGATTGATCGATATTGCCAACTTACTTCCCAAATATCCTCCTATTATAAAGGTCACCGCGATAATTGCGGCATATTTCCAATTTACATATCCTTCACGGTAATAATTAAAAGCTGCCAATAAAGTAACTGGTACTGCCAGTACTGCTAAACTTGTTCCCTGCGCCTCATGTTGAGAAAAGTTTAACCACAGAATCATAAGAGGGATCATTACTACACTACCTCCTACACCTAAGGTTCCACTAAAAAAACCAGCTAAAAGCCCAATAAGAACTAAAGAAACAAGCACACTTATATTCATAATAATATATATAAGCAGCTAACTTACTTAAAAAACTTGAAATAACTTCTTTGATTCTACAGTAAAGAAAGTACTATTGTCCGGTACCTAAGTTGTAGTAACCTTCTCTTGGTATTTTAATAATATATTCCTTCCCAGAGGTATTATTTAAATGTGTTTCTCGTAACCAAGGATTGTGTAATTTTAGAATTTTGTAGTTAATATCGTGTATTTTAACAAACTCATTAAAATCTGTAATAGGCTCGTCTACCAATACATTAAATGTAGGAATATGTTTGTAAAGATCCTCGTCTTTAAAGTTAAACCCATATTTCTTCGGATTGCTTAAAATCTCTTTAACCGCTACAATTCTAAATACATATCTTCCCGTTTCTTCTCCAAGCAATAAATCGTAATAAGATGATGCATCTTGACGATCCAATTGCCTAAGGATACCTGCTCTACCGGCATTATAAGCAGCCGCAGCTAAAGTCCAGGAACCGAGTTTTTCTTTAGCACTTTTTAAGTATCTACACGCTACCTCTGTAGATTTTTCGATATGATAGCGTTCATCAACATTTTGATTTACTTCTAAGCCATATTCTTTTGCCGTACCTTTAAGTATTTGCCAAAAACCAGTTGCCCTTGCCGGAGAAACCGCTTGTGTCAAGCTACTTTCGATAACTGCCAAATATTTGAAATCTTCTGGAACACCATGTTCTCTAAGTATTGGTTCTATCACAGGGAAATACTTATTTGCTCTTTTAAATAATAGCAAACCATTTGACTGCCAATAGGTATTTACCAATAACTCGCGATCCATTCGTTCTCTAATATCTGGATTTTGGATTGGTACAAGTTCACCTGCAAAATTTAAGTTATCAGGCATAGGGATTGCATAAACGTTGTAATCGTTTATTAATTTCGTCTCTAAATTTTCTTGGGCTACAGGTTTTTGCGGTGCTTCTTGAGTCGCATTTACTAGGATACTAAATGTAAATAGTACACCTAAAAAAACCAAAATTTTTCTAATCATCTTCATTTCAATAGTAGATTTTATTGGGGAATAAAATTTTAAGAATACAATATAACGTAAAAAGTTCTATTAATGCAAGTTATCATTGATAATTTCAGGTAAATGTTTATTAAACCATCTTGCCCGGTTTACAATCATAACATGCGTTCCCTGATCCACTATGATGCAATTTTCAATATTAGACACAGGAAAAACAATATCTTTATCTCCATGAATATGTACTAAACCTTCTGGACACTGTTCCTGATCCCAACATACCATTTTTTCGATGGCCCAATCTAAATATGTTTTATCATTAACCGACAAATACCTTTGATACATTGCCGCTCTTTTCTTTGCAAAATCACCAAAAGCTAATTTTTCCCAATTATCAATTTTTGAAACTACAGAGGTTGGTAAGAGTTTGTAGAGCTTAGTTTTGCGAGCAATTTTCATGCGCTTTGGCAATTCAAACTTATTTTTTACACTAGATACGATGATCAACTTTTTAAGCGTAAGGTATTTGCTCATCTCCTGAACGATCACTCCTCCAAATGAAACCCCTATAAGTACGGCATTTTCATGTTTAATTTCTAAACACATTCTTTTGGCATAATCACCTATAGACTCTTTCTTCTCGGGGATTTTCCAAGGGATGGTATATGTCCTGAATTGTGACTCGGGAAGCCTTATGTTTTCAAAAATAGAAACGTCTGCAGCCATTCCCGGAACAAAATAAACATGGCTAACTTCTTGCGACATAGGTATTTTAACAGTGAACCTTACGTTTAAAAGGCTAATTTTCTTATCTTTGCATCGCAAAATTATAGTTTTCCTGTATTACATAAAAGGAAATACTAGGTTAAATTTTTATAAAGGAAATTTAAACTAACAAATCTTAGTTAGGCAAATAATTACACATTTTGCAAGAATAGAAATTAGATTTTCTTTCTTGTTGCTTACTTCCGAAGTCAGGTTAGTGAAATTTCTTTTTTTGTTTTAAATGTAAACACCTCATAATTTTAAAAAAAATATGGAGAACATGAGTGATGTTGGATTAGAAATCATAGACAATGAATTTCTAAGACAATTCGAGACAACAATTGATGGTCAAAAAGCAAAAATTGAATATGCTTTACAAGAAAGAAAAATTTTCTTAACCAAACTTATCATGAGTGAAGAACATCTTGAAAAAGGATTTGGAGAAGATTTTATCGTTGCAGTATTTAATGTAATTGAGGAGCGCAATATACGCTTGGTACCAACAAGTCCTATCATTGCAAAGTTTATGAGAAAGAATCGAAGAAAGTATAAAAATTTATTACCTGTAGGAATCAACATCTAGTAGTGATACTACATCATAAACATAAAAAAACCGCATCGTAAAAATGCGGTTTTTTTATACCTTATATTTTAGTTGTTGCTTTTACAAAGTCAAACCTGACCATTCCTTCTTCATCAATCTCTGTCAACACTACTTTATGAAGTGTATTGACATATGCGGGATTCCATGGCATTTTTACTTTTACATAGTTCTCTGTAAAACCATGAATATACCCTTCTTTATTTTCCGACTCAAACAACACTGTTCTTTCTGTTCCTAATTGACTTTCATAAAAAGCTCTTCTTTTCTTCACAGACAACCCCCTTAGCATCTTACTTCTTTTCTTTCTTACATTCATAGGAACCACTCCATCAAGTTCTGCTGCCAGCGTATTATCTCTTTCAGAATAAGTAAACACATGAAGATAAGAGATATCCAATTGAGACAAAAAGTTATAGGTATCTAAGAAATGGTCATCGGTCTCTCCAGGAAAACCAACAATTACATCTACTCCAATACAAGCATGAGGCATCACTTCTTTGATTCTACTCACTCGATCTACGTATAAATCACTTAGATATCTACGACGCATAAGTTTTAAAATCTCATCACTACCCGATTGCAAAGGAATATGAAAATGAGGAACAAATGTTCTCGATCCTGATACAAAATCGATCGTTTCGTTTTTAAGTAAATTAGGCTCTATCGATGAGATACGCAATCTCTCAATACCTTCAACCTTATCAAGTGCTTGTACTAACTCAAAAAAGGTATGTTCGTGTTTTTTATTTCCAAACTCTCCCTTTCCGTAGTCTCCAATATTCACTCCGGTAAGTACAATTTCTTTAATCCCCTGCTCCGAAATTTCTTTCGCATTTTTCAATACATTCGACAAGGTATCACTTCGCGATATACCTCTCGCCAATGGGATCGTACAATAGGTACATTTATAATCACACCCATCCTGCACTTTCAAAAATGCTCTCGTTCTATCCCCAATAGAATAACTTCCTACATAAAAATCGGCTTCTTCTATTTCGCAAGAATGTACTTCTCCGAAATCATTTTTAGAAAGATCGTTTATATAATCTGTAATTTTAAACTTTTCGGTAGCTCCCAATACCAGATCGACTCCATCTACCGCAGCCAGCTCTTCAGGTTTCAACTGTGCATAACATCCAACAGCGGCTACAAATGCCTCTGGATTTACTTTTTGCGCTTGCTTTACGATGGTTTTAAAACGTTTATCTGCATTTTCCGTAACAGAACACGTATTAATCACATAAATATCTGCCTGCTCAGAAAAATCTACACGATCGAAACCTTCATCTGTGAAATTTCTAGCAATAGTCGAGGTTTCCGAAAAATTCAGCTTACAACCCAACGTATAAAATGCAACTTTTTTTCTCATAAAACTTCCTGTCGCTTCCTTGTAGAAAGAAATCTCTTTATCTTTACTTCTTTACAAATTAGTCACCATTTATAAAGAATATCTTTTTACTATTTTTTTGAGGGTGCAAATATACCAACAATAATTCGTTTACTAAAATTGAAATTGAACCACTTTAATCCTGTAATTTATTATTTAACAACAGTTTACCTGTTTCTTCTCCTCACATCTTGCAGTACTACTTCTTCTGAAGATAAAGATCATATGGTGTTTCGGTATAATTCATACAACAATATTTCTTCATTAGACCCAGCTTTTGCAAGAGACTATGATATTATTTGGGCCACAAATCAATTGTATAACAGCCTGGTACAATTAGACGATTCTTTGCATATAGTACCCGATATCGCAAAACGTTGGGAAATTTCTGAAGACGGACTTACGTATACGTTTTTCTTACGAAATGATGTAAAATTTCATAAACATCCAGAATTTAATACAAAAGATAGTACCAGGACAGTCGTCGCTAGTGATTTTACCTATAGTTTTGATCGATTGGTAGACCCAAAAGTGGCTTCACCAGGAAACTGGGTATTAAAACATGTAGAACAATATACCGCAGTAAACGATACTACTTTTCGCATACAGTTAAAAAAATCGTTCCCCGCCTTTTTAGGACTTATGAGTATGCGGTATTGCTCTGTGATCCCAAAAGAAATCGTAGAATTTTATGGTAGCAATTTTAGAGCTCACCCCATTGGTACAGGTCCTTTTAAATTCAAACTTTGGGAAGAAAATGTGAAACTCGTTTTCAGAAAAAATGAATTGTATTTTGAGAGAGACACCAAAGGAAATTCTCTACCCTACTTAGAGGCAGTAGCCATCACTTTTTTACCCGATAAACAAAGTGAATTTTTACAATTTGCGAAAGGAAAGATTGATCTCCTAAATAGCCTTGACGCTTCTTACAAAGATGAATTGCTCACGCCAACCGGAAAGCTACGCGACAAATACAAAAAACGCATCAATATTAGCAAAGGCCCATATCTCAACTCTGAATATTTAGGATTTTATCTGGATACAGAAAAAGATGAAATTCAATCGGAGGTTCTTAGAAAAGCTGTGAATCATGGTTTCGATAGAGAAAAGATGATTACATACCTTAAAAATGGCATTGGCACACCCGCTGTAAATGGGTTTATTCCCAAAGGGATTCCCGGTTTTAACAATATCAAAGGGTACGACTACAATCCTGAAAAAGCTCGAAAACTTGTAGAGCTCTACAAAAAACAAACTGGAGATAACGAACCTGTTGTACGCATTGCTACGGATGCCAACTACCAAAGTATTTGCGAATACATACAGAGAGAATTAGAAAAAATTGGTATTACTATTATGGTAGATGTGATGCCCGCGTCAACGATTCGACAAAAGAAATGGGCGGGTAAACTAGATACGTTTAGAGCTAGTTGGATTGCCGATTACCCTGATGCTGAAAACTTTTTATCTCCATATTACAGCAAAAACCACACTCCCAACGGCCCCAACTATACCCATTTTAAAAACGAAACCTTTGATCGTCTTTATGAAGAGAGTTTCTTTATTACCGATAATGCGAAACGTGAACTACACTATGCAAAGATGGATTCTATTATAGTAGCTCACGCCCCCATCGTTCCTCTATATTATGACGAGGTAGTTCGTTTCACCCAAAAAGATGTGAGAGGACTTACCAATAACCCGCAAAACTTCTTAATCTTAAAAAGAGTTTGGAAAGAGAAGAAAGATTAAAAAACATTACCTTTTTGTATTTTTTAACATTTTATCGATTAAATACGCATTTAATCGGTTGATTTTCATATATTCGTGCTTCATTAATTAAAATTTTAACATATTAATTAAACCAAATCTTATGAAAAAAATCAACCTACTTTTATTAGCTTCTCTTTTTTTAGGAGTGGTATCGTGTAGCAGTGATGATGATTCAGGAACCGATGTAAACAATCTAGATCCTAACCCCGTAGAAGAAACAGAGCTCGACGCAAGTACTGTTTCTCAAGGAATTACAGTAGATGGCGCTACCAGAAACACTGGAGACGCTCCACAACCCACAGGAAACATTACCGGATTTACAGTTAGCGAAACCGAACAATCTGGTTTCTTAAACAGTGGTTTCAACATTGATTTTACTGTACCAACAAATTACGCCGGGGCATATTTTCAAATTGTTGAAAATGATGGAACTGTAGCTCCAGACTATTTAGATATTCCTGCAAATTCTACCAGAAGTGTAAAAAACAGTAAAAGTATTTTGGCAAAATCTAGAAAGCTAAACGACAATGAAGCTTCTATAGATGTTGATTTTGGAGATGCTATTCCTCCAGGTAAATTCTGTTATTTCTTATGTATTTATGATGATCAAGGAAATATTAGTGAACCTGTACAAGTATGTGTAGAAGTAGAAGCATGGGGAGGAAACCCAGCAATCGAAGGAGTTTGGAACTACACCAAACAAATTGAAAACGGGGTGACTATTCTTCCGGGAGAAGAAAGTGACTGTGAAGAAGCTGAGTTAGAATGTGCAAACAATCAACAATTGGTAGTTGACGATGCCTATTGCTATGTTTTAGATGCTTTTAAATTAACCATCAATAGTGACGGAACTTACGAATACAGAAGTGACGATACAAGCAAGAATTTTGATTATAACGCTAGTGTAGAAAATTGTGAAGCTGTATTTGGTCCTGAAGAACCAGGATACTATATCTCTAAAGGAAACTGGGCCTATGATGAAGAAGAAGGTAGACTTACTCTGGTAGAGTTTGAATATGTTGAAGCTGCAGGTGACCAGGTTTATGAAGGTACTGAAGAAGATGGATATGTAGATTTTGATGGTGAAGCAGTAATCAATGGTTCTGAGATGGTCGTAAAATTCTCTTATGAAGATGATATTGTTATTAATGTAGAGTTCTTTTTAAACAAAGAATAATACAACATATTGGAATATAAAAAAACACGATCCTATGGATCGTGTTTTTTGTTTTGTACTATTCGTAACCTTTGCGCCACGATTGTGTATCTTCAAATACCTGCTCCAGGATTTTTTTATCTTCCTCGCTAAACTCTTGGTTTCTTCTGCTCATTACTACTTTGGCTACCTCAAAAGCTTTTTTAGTGATATAGGTGGTAAAACCTCCACTTCCTCCCCAGCTATAGCTCGGTATAAAATTGCGAGGAAAACCACCACCAAAAACATTTGCATTCACTCCAATCACGGTACCCGTATTAAACATTGTATTAATACCACATTTAGAGTGGTCCCCCATCATTAAACCGCAAAACTGTAGTCCTGTTTTGGCAAAACCTTCGGTTTCATAACTCCACAATCGTACCGGTGCATAGTTATTTTTAAGATTTGAGGTATTGGTATCTGCTCCTAGGTTACACCACTCCCCTAACACTGAGTTCCCAATAAAACCATCATGTCCTTTATTTGAATACCCAAAAATCACAGAATTATTAACCTCTCCTCCTACTTTGGAGTATGGCCCCACTGTAGTACCACTATAAATCTTAGCCCCCATTTTTATGGTAGCATGATCACAAAGCGCAAACGCACCTCTTATCATACTCCCCTCCATAATTTCAGCATTTTTACCGATATAAATAGGTCCATTGCTAGCATTAAGGATAGTAAACTCCAGCTTTGCCCCTTCTTCGATAAATACATTTTCTGGAGCGATCACCTGGTTACTTTTAGGTATAGGTGCACTGGTTCTACCTTGGGTTAGCAATGTAAAATCATCATTGATGGCCTGTTCATTTTTAGAAAAAATATCCCAGGTATGTTGTACCGTAAGCACTTCCTCTTCAAACTCCTGTATGGTGTAGGTATCAAAATCTACCTCCTGACCTTCTTTTACATAAAACGCTACAGGCTCATCGTTTATAAAAATCGCTTGATTTTCTTGGAGCCCAGTAATTGCTTTTACCAGCTTTTCTGTAGGCAGGTATGAGGCGCAGATCATTATGTTATCTTCCAGCTCTACCATAGGATATTTATCACTCAAATAATCTTCGGTAACGGTAGAGGTAGTATACCCCAGATATTTTTCCCATTTTTCGCGTATGGTAATAATCCCTATGCGTATATCGGCTACAGGTCGCGTATAGGTAAACGGCAATAACGCTTTTCGAGCCGGCCCATCAAAAAGAATGTAATTCATGTTGTGTATTATAATGTTGTTGTGTTAGGAGAATACCTCTCCTAGAGACAAAAATAATCACCTTCACATAAATAGAGGTGAATTTTTTGGTATGTTTTTCGCAAATAATCTTTAAAAACAAAAAATCCACACTTTTAGGCCTGAGACATCCCATAAAAATTCTATCCGACGTTTTATCCATTAAAATGAACTTAAGTGATGATCTATCAAAAAGAACTTTAAAAATCAAGTCATCAGTAAGGGGATTTGGATGAAAAACTGTTTGAGTGATAGCACGTTTTTTTTTTCATCCGTGGCTGCGGGTGACGTCGTATTTTCTTAAGTTCCTTTTGTACGCCTAGACTTTTTTACTTCTTTTTTGGCGATGAAAAAAAGAAAGGAAGCTCAATTAAAGCAAATCAGATGAAATTTAAATTTATTACCA
>NZ_JALPRE010000010.1 GCF_023195925.1 Aquimarina acroporae
ATTCATAATTGCTCCGGCTACACAAGAAATACTAGAGCTAAAAGCAATGTAAAATAGTAATTTATATAAATGCATAATGCTCAAAAAGTTATTCTCTGTTTTGGATTTCATATCATCAATTTCCTTTGGAGATAATTCAGGGTTGTTTAAAATACTTTGTTTTCTATTACGCTCTAAGATATTAGTTGCAAAATCCGTGTCTATAACATTTTTGTAGAACAATAACCAAATAACACTAAAAATAAAGATATAGACACTCATCCCAATGCCAATTTTTATTGCTTCGCTAAATTGTAAAAATCCATTATTATTCTTTTTGAATTTGTAAATACAATAGGGGATTCCACCTATATAAAAAAATAATTCTATTATTATTGCTTCTGTATTCCATTTTTTTGGGGCGCTCAAAGAGTTGAAAATTAAATAGATCAAAACCCTGTATAATAACCATATGCACCCGTAGATTACCCCGTATTTTATAATATGTTTATTGATTGAGGTTTTTTTCGTTTCCATGGTTAAATAACAATTAACTCAAAGTTTTTCTTTCTTGTTCATAATTGCTCCGGCTATAGAGGCAATAAAAGAACTAGTTGTAATATGGAATAATAAAGTATATAATTTTATTTTTAAATCGAATTTACTTCTGGCAGTTGATGTTATTTTATCAATCTCTTTTGCAGATAATTCGGGATTGTTAAACATCTTAGTCTCTCTATTTCTTTCAAGAATATTGCTTAAATACTCTGGGTTTATAATGTTTGTATAAAATAAATACCAAATTTCATTATAGATGAAACTAAAAATACCAAGGAAAAA
>NZ_JALPRE010000011.1 GCF_023195925.1 Aquimarina acroporae
AGGTTTTCGCTTGCCCTCTGTTTTTACTGTTTATCGAACTTGAGTATTCCCGTCTTTCTTACCACTTTCTACGTCAGAATCATTTCTTTCTGATTCTACTGTAGACGCAGCTGCGAATCCTCCTTGTACGATGTCTAAATCTTGTTGATTTAATACTTCAAAACTTGTTAAACTTTCTAATTTCATGATGTAATAATTTAATTAATGTTTGCTACTTCTTTTTCTAAGAGGTTTTCGCTTGCCCTCTATATTTTATGGTTATCTAAGCATATTTTGGTGGTCCTACATGGTCTATTTTGCGAGATGGTCTATCTGGATCTCCCAGTTCACTTATGGGGTCATGAAACCCTCCTTGTATGATGCTTAATTTTTCCTGATTTAGAGTCTCAAAATCCTTTAAACTCTTTAATTCGATGTTTTTCATAATATTTGATTTATTTATACATTTTTTAGACAGCTTCTAGGTGAATTACACCCCTAATTCCAATTGATTTTTAACTAGGTTATAATATCTCGACTTATTATCCACCAGGGATTTATGAGCCCCAAACTCCACTACTTTTCCATCTTCTATTACCAATATTTGATCTGCATTTTTAACCGTACTTAATCTATGTGCTATGATGAATACAGTTTTACCGTAGAAGAAATTATTGAGATTCTCCATTATAGCTCTTTCATTATTCGCATCCAGTGCAGATGTGGCTTCATCCAAAAAGATATATTCAGGATTTCTGTATACAGCTCTGGCAATAAACAATCTTTGTTTCTGACCCCCGCTCAAATCGACACCGGTATTACCTATTTTGGTATCAAATTTTAGAGGTAATTTTTCTATAAAGTCATATAGACAAGCAGTTTTTGCGGCAAACTCTAATCGTTCGGGATCTGGAGTTTCATCAGACAATGCGATGTTATGAGCAATAGTACCACTAAAAATATGTCCGTCCTGTAATACCACTCCACACTGGTCTCTCCAGTCATCAGAATTAATATCATCAAAACTGGTGTCATCTAGGTAAATATTACCTTGAGATGGTTGGTAAAACTTCAATAGTAGCTTCATCAATGTTGTTTTACCGCTTCCACTCACACCAACCACTGCAGTGACACTTCCTTTGGGAATTTCTATGTTGATATCTTGCAAAACGTAAGGAGAACTACTACCCTCATACTTAAAACTTACATTTTCTATTTTTATACTTTCCTTAATATCTGGTGGTGGAACCATTGAAAATATGTTTTCATTTTCTTTTTGGTGCACCTCATCCATTCTGAAAAATGAAATTTTAGCTTCCTGAAGTGATCGTACAAAGTCCACAGATATCTCAAAAGAATTTGTAAGTTGTCCCAAAATATATCCTACACTGAGCATAACCCCTATTGACATTGAGTCATAGATTACCCAGTAGGCACAGATAAAGGTGATGAGTATACTTTTGATATGATTAAACCCCCGTATTCCAATCTCTTGAAATTGATCTATTCGTAACCCCTGTAACTTTATATCATGTAATTTGTATTGTATTTTTTTCCAGATTGATACTTTGACAGCTTGTGCATTGTTGATCTTAATTTCTGTCATCGCCGTAATCAGTTCTATTAAAGCATTACGATTTTCGAGTTCATTATTGAAAGTGATATAATTAAGTCGTTCTCGTTTTTTATTAAAAACCAACATCCAAAAGACAGATAGCACACTTAAAACTATAAATACTAGGAAAACCGTCATATTTAACATTGCCAGCTGTATCGATAAGGCAATGATGAGAAAGAACGTAAACATCGATTGAATCATAGTTTGATTTAAAAATTGTTCAATTCTATTTTGTTCATCTATTCGCTGTAGAATATCTGTATACAATCTGGTATCAAAGAACTTCACCGGAAGTTTAATTATCTTATAAAGAAAATCGGTAATAATTTTCAAACTCACTTTAACCCCAAGTTTTATAAGAAGTACTCCTCGTATCCATTCAAAAATTACCTGTCCAAGAAATAGCGAGGTTTGAAACAGCAATACTGCCCACACAATATTCATGTTCTTTTTTTGCACACCTTCATCTAATAAATATTGTATAGTCATGGGAAATACAAAGGACAATACCGAGGTTACTCCCAGAATAGCAATAAGTTTAAAAATTGATTTCTTGTAAGAAGTATAGTAAGATTTTAAAAATTCTAACCCTCTTTTATACCCCTGATCCAGAAGCTTAGGTTCTAGCTCATAAAATTCCTCGGTAGGTTCTAGGAGTAAAACAATTCCTTTTTGGTCTGTAGTTTTCCAGAACTTAAGAAAATCCTTTTCTGAAAGCTTTAATCTACCGTGACCAGGATCGAGGATATAAAACTTCTTATTTTTTATTTTTTCAAGTACGACAAAGTGATCATGATTCCAATGAAGTATCAGCGGGAAAGGGGCTTTTGTTTTTAACTCCTCAAGAGATATTCTTGCTCCCATGGTATTAAACCCAAGTTTTTTGCTACCATTTACCAAGTCTGAAAAAGACACACCTGTTCTTGTAATTTCACATACATCTCTTATTTCGTCGAGTGTATATTCTTTTCCATAATGCGATGCAATCATGCGTATACAAGTCGGACCACAATCTGCTACCCCTATTTGATGATAAAACTTCATTTTTTTACTCTTTATTAATTGATAACTTTATAGTAGTAATCGTCTACTTTTTCTATTTGCTCGGTATAGAATCTGCAATACCTCATCTCGTCGTCTTTATAATCCAGGATTCTATCTGGATTTATATTCCATAACTCGGTAAAATCTGATTCCTGTAAAATGGTTTTGATCTTATCTTCCTTAATGTTTCCGAAGCTTTTAGTATGCATCAAACAGTTTTTGATGTTTCCTTCCCAATCTATACATACTCTCTTATTGAAGTAGGTATGATGTTTTTGAGATTCTGTGAAGTATTTCACATTAACGATATAATTATCTTCGGGAAAATTTTTTGTGTAAAGCTCATCATATATATTCTCTGTGATGAAATTGATCCTGTCCTTAAATTGCCCTGTGTTTAAATTGATGTCGGGGCTATTATGCACGATGATGAATTCAAATTTTTCATTCAAAGAAAATATACGGTTCAGCTCGTCCTGTAATGAATCTTCATACTCTACAATTAGACCTATAGATCTAAACACAAGTCCTTTGGTTAATTCAGAAAATGAATATATATCATCTACATTTCGAACTTTGAGTCTTATTTCGATATGAGTACACAGTACTTCATCCAATTGCGAAAGCAATTTCTTGAGATCATAGGTTTCAGTATTAAAGTCAAACTCAACTACTGCTGTGTTTATTACGTTGGGTGTTTGCCATGTTAACGGCATTTTTGGAAATTCTGCCGGAAACTCTGTAAAAAAACCAAGGTCATTTTTGAGTAAAAAATCGATGTAGCTTTCGTAAATATTTCGTTGATCCTCGGGTAAACCCTGTCGTATTTCATCTACCGATTGATGGTCCATTTCTTGTAAAATCTGGTATAAACTATTCGGAATAAAAGTGATCCCTGATCGTTGCAGATTATATATCGCGCTTTTCTCTTTTCCTTGCACCGGAATATTATGAGAGAACAACTTAAAGTATTCTATTTTTTTCATTGATTCTTAGTATTTGTCTTAGATATAAATTTGAATTTGGCTTATAGTTACTATGATTTATATAACTATATGATCTATGTCTTTCTGAGGTGCTGAAACGAGTATCACTATATAGCTCTCTTACACTGTTAGTAGGATCGACATGCATATGTCTATAATTCAGTGAAACATTCCTCAAAATATAATCGTCTTTGGTGATTGCTTTTAACTTTTTATCTTTCATTGTATTTATAGTATTAGTTCTACTTCCTTTTTATTTTTACTTTCTTCCAGCTTCATTTTTAACCAGTTTTTAATCTGAAATTCTAGATAATAATTGCTATAGTTCCCTGGGGCTAGATATTGCCCTACCGGGTTCACTTCGATAAATCTAAACCCCTCTTCTGTTCTCAGTATGTCTATCGAACCTGTATTAAGGTTTATTCTTGACATAAAATCGGTCAGTTTTTCTTCGATATCCTTAGGCAATTGATAGTTCACCCAGTGAATATGGTCTGTGTAATAATTCAGTTTGATATCTATGTTCTTATCTTTTGAAGTGGTAATAGCTGCGGTCGAATAGCATTTGCCGTCTAAGAAAAAGATTCGTATTTCATGTCTAGAAGCTACCTTCTCCTGAAAAAGAGTTGGGAAAAACTTATTTGGAGCCTCATCGATCATTTTTTGAGTATATGAAGTGGTATAAATCGAATAGGTTTCTTCTCCTTTTATAAAATAATTCGAAAAATACAGCGGCTTACTTATGATCTTGCCTTTGTTATCATCATAGAATTGTTGTAACTCCTTTTTATCATTGGTAACAATGGTATTTGGGCATTCTAATCCGGCTTTTTTAGCATGATCTAGGAAAATAAGTTTGTTTTCTCCGTAAGCCGGCATTTCTGGCATAATAATTCTATTGCGGAAGAAATATTTTAAATATTCCAAAAATGTTTTAATCTCAGAATCTGCTTCCTCATTTACCTGATTTAAGATGGGATCACTTTCATCGAATTCGAAATAATCGAGAATAGAGTAAAATCTTCGGTACCAGATCACATCAATAGCATTCTTAATACTTTTACCTTCTATAAGAATATCATTATTGATTACATCAACTTTATAAGATACTTTTCGGGTTACTAAGTCTTCAAGATTCAGCTTAAAAAATGGGATCTTATCTTTTATTAACCAGTCTACTACTGGATCTGTACATTGCTCATATAAGCTATACGTTAATACTAATATCATATCGTTTTGTTTTAATTTATACGGTTTCTAATTGAAGAATTTGTTCTTCGGTTTCTTTTTCCTTTTACAGTATTTTTTCCAAATGAATACCTTAGCGAGAACACTAACCTTCTTGAATCATAGTAGTTTTCATTGGTGCGTCTATAGTTGTCTTCTATAAGTTCAAATTTGTACTTATCGGTTCTAAGAATATCTTGAAAAAACAAGCTCAAATACCAGTTATTAATACTCTTCGATAGTGTAAAATCCATTGAAAAAACTGGTGATAACGTACTTTGTGTTAGTGGGCCATATTTGTTATAGTAGAAGTCTAAACTTGCTTCTAAACTTTTGTCTTTTAAGAAATAATAGTAGTTATACAGTCTAATGTCGAGTTCTAACCCATCAGCAGTAAATGGTGCATTGAAAGCTGGTGTTGCATTGAGCTTCTTATAATTTGCGTTGGCTGTAAATTGACTTTCGAATCTTTCATTATTAGTAGCATAATTATATACATATGTACCACCAACAATATCATACACGCCGTAGTTATCTCGGTAGTAGTTCAACACATTATCGTCGAGAATTCTTGATAACTGTCCAATCACATCTGTCTGTCTATTGTAGTTTATCAAAAAAGTATGTTTAGAATGTGCTACCAGAGAAAATTCTGTACTAAACGTTTTTGAAGGGTTAAGAAAAGGGTTGCCATCAGAAAATATTTGTGGAGTGATATAATATCTAAAAGGGTTAAGTTGCCAAAATGCAGGTCTTACAATTCTGTTATTTACAGATAAACTAAAAATGTAATTATTGCTAGGGGCATATTTTAGGAACGCCGATGGAAAAAAGTTGGTAAACTTATTTTCGTTTATAGCATTGGTCGTTAATTGATTTCCTTTTTGATTGGTATGTTCTACACGCAGGCCAAAACTATAATTGAATTTTTCATTAGGATTATAATTTGTACTTATATACCCAGATGCAACACGTTCTTCAAATTCAAATACATTACTGGTATTTGGATCTATAATATACTCCCCAGCATTGAACCTTCTAAGATCAATTTCATTGTCAGTAGTGGTCTGAAAATACTGAGCACCCAGACTAAAATTCCACTTATCTGATAAAACCTGGTAATAGTCGGCCTTAATGTTGTAGTTTTCTATTTCCTGAACAACCCCAGAATTAAAATTATCTATTGGAGATTGGCTAGGTATGGTAGAATTATTGAGAAAGTTGTTGTTCTCGGTAAATTGATCGTTTTTATACTTAAAATAATCAAAATTCCAACTTAAACTACTTCCCAAAGTATCTGTCTTGTAAACATGGTTTATATTAATATTATAACTTAATTTTTCATTCTTACCATCTACTGTTGTTAGTGTAAGAGAGTCTTGAACAGTATTAGTAAAGTAGTTGCTTAAAGTCTTATTTTCTATTTTTGGTTTACTAAAATTGAAATCAAGTAATAGACCTAGAATATGTGTATTTGAGGCATTGAAATCAACACCTATTTTTGTTCCTACTCCAAGGGTTGATGGATTTAACCTATCAGTATCATGGGTAGAAGTATTTGATAAATTTGGAAACTGTTGAGCAGAATATTCACTCACATAAGTTTTGCCTTCTGTAATCCAGGTAGAGGTATACGCATTCCATTTCCCTTTATTATAATTGAGATCCAAAGAAGCTCTACCCGCATTGTATTGTGACTGTCGCAGTACCGCAGAGGCAGATCCTACTAAACCTTCTTGAGGGTTGGGTTCCATAATGATATTTATTACCCCATTGCCTTGAGCATCAAATCTAGCAGGCGGACTGGTATATATCTCAATTTTCTTAATACTTTTAGCAGGAAGATTTTTAAGGTAATTTATAAGGGTTTCCCCAGAAAAATTGCTTTTTCTATTGTTGATATATACACTTACATCATTTTTACCTAATATTGACAGACCTCTACTCTCTTTGGCAGATAGCAATGGAGCTTTTTTCAGGGTTTGCCAACTATTTGCATTTTGTAAAAAATTCTTATTACTGAGGTTAACTACAAAATGATCCGATTTTTTTTCAATTAGCTTCCTTCTTTGAGTAATGACTACTTCATCCAGTTCATTACTTTCTTCTGTTAGTCTTATTTCTGCTAAGTCAATATTTTGTTCTACTATTGAAATTTCCTTGGTTAAGGTTTTATAGCCAATAAAACTTATAACAAGAACATAACTACCTTTATCTGCCTCGAGTGAAAATTTCCCCTCATCATCCGTAATTGTACCTACATAGATTTTATCTCCACTTTGTAGGCTAATATTTGCAAATGGAAGGTTCCCATGTATGTCAGTAACTTTTCCCTTTATAGTAGTCTGAGAAAAGATCAGAGCGGGAGCACACACAAAAAGTACGGTGAAAAATTTTATTATATCCATACTAGTCGTATTTTTAGTTACTAATTTTTTATTGGTTTCTTGAGTGAACATTTGCGTGACTATTAATCAGTTTTTGATTGTTTTGATTGACTCAAAGATATGAGCGTAAATAGCTGTAAAACAAGCACAACTAACCGATATTCTATGAATTTCTAGTCGAATTTCTAAGAAATCCGACCAAACTTAAAACCTTTCAAATGACTGATAAACAAACACATACATCTTCCTGGTCCTGATTTTTAAAAAAACCAACACTCTTACCCTTACTCTTTAAAGCCTGTTTTAAAAATCATGAAAATCAGCCAGTATATTCTATTATTTTATTCCGTCTTAGGAATAAATCATCCGGTATTTGCTCAGGAGAAAAATGGTCAAATTCCAGATTCTCTGATCCACCTTAGCAACAAAGAATTGTATTATGCTTTTGTCGAATCTTATTCAGATACTACCAAAGCAACCACTTATATGAATGCCTTTTTATATCGTGCCATTAAAGAAGATAGTCTTATTAATCAGGCCAGGGCGTATAATTATTTGTCGTATTATGCCATTACCGAAAAGAAAAAATTAGAACTTCTAGATAAATCGATTTCTATTAGCCAAAACCTAAATAATAGAACCTATCCTATTTTACCGTATACCTTTAAAGGGTATTATTATTTTAAAAAAGGAGATTACAAATTGGCGTTAGACAATTATCTAAAAGCACTTGAATTATCTGAGAAGGTGAATAACACAGAATACATTGATATATCAAAACATAATATTGGTATTATCAAAACCGAAATTGGAAAACATGAGGAAGCTCTTCTATTATTTAAGGAGAGTTATGCTTATGAAAAAACCAAATACAAATTAGACACAATGGGTTATCTTGAATCTTTGAGGTTATTGGGAGAATCCTACAGATATAACCAACAGATCGATTCTGCTACATACTATAACCAAAAAGGAATAGATCTATCTAAAAAAGCTAAACCTTATTACTACAATAAGTTTCTCATTAATGAAGGTATTAACTTATATTATAAGAAGGAATACCAAGATGCCTTAGACAGTATTAATAAAGGATTGTCCCTAATTAATCTCTACAATCCCGAAAATGTTAGATCGATTATTCTAGGAAAATTCTACAGTGGCAAACTCAAAATAATATCAAATAATAATTCAGACGCCTACAGGGATTTTGTAGCACTAGACTCTATTATAACTCACAAAAAGGTATACGTCGCCGAAGTGCGAGAGGGTTACGAATTTATTCTGAAACATTATAAAAGGAATAATGATAAAGACAAACAACTTGAATACATAAACAAATTACTGAGTTTTGATAGCGTTATTAATTATCAGAGAAGTTCACTCACCGAAAAATTATTTAGTGAATTCGATAAACCAAGACTTCTTAGTGAAAAACAGACTTTAATCAGTTCATTAGAAAAAGATAGAAAAAACATAAGCACCTGGTTATGGATATTTATTTCAATTTCAATATTGATAACCATGTTGTTGTTTTGGCAATACAATAAAAGGAAGTCTCTTAAACAAAAGTTTGACCAACTAATTACCGATAAGAACAAGAACGCTGCTGTCCCTAAGAAAAAATCTCAACCAACTAGTCCAAAAGAAGAAATAGATGTTCCCCAAGATATTGTTCAAAATGTTTTACAAGAACTACAAAAATTCGAGGAAAAAGAACTCTTTTTGAAAAAAGATATTACTACCAATACGTTATCAAAAAGTGTAGGGACCAATCCGAAATATCTTTCTAAGGTTGTCAATTTTTATAAAAAGAAAAGTATTACCAATTATGTAAATGATCTTAGAATTGAGCATGTGGTCAATTTACTAAAGGAGAACAAAAAAATAAGAAATTATACTATTCAAGGTATTGCAGAAGAAGTTGGATTTAATACTGCAGAATCATTTTCTTCAGCTTTTAAAAAGAAAACTGATATAAAACCCTCGTACTATGTGAAAGAATTGAATCGATTAGAGAAAAATTAACGCGAAATTCATAGAATCTCGTGTAACACCGCCCCAAAAACTCTTTTTTTTGGTTTCAACGAACATATATTTGCTTCATAATCAACTATTTATTAACAAATATATTTCGCATCATGAAAAATCAAAACAATAAAGGGCTTAACTTAAAAAAAATTAAAATTGTAAACTTATCAATGATAAAAGGAGGACATATTGGTGTAGGACCGGGTGATGATAAAAGTGGGAGGCCAGGATGTCCAGACTATACTCTTACAGGAACAATTTCAGATCAAAGATAATATTAGTTAGCTGTCTGAAATATGAATAGATCAACCCTTGATATTTCAGACAGCTAGCTTGTTTCCTATAAAAGTACTCATAATGATATAATACTATTAACATACCTCCGAAATATAGTTTCGGTTATATTTTAAAACCATACTTCTATGCTTAAAAAAACAGTTTTATTATTGTTACTAGTGTCGTGCACCACACAAAAGACTCCTACCCCTCCAGAAACTGTTTCCATTCCAGCTACCGATATTTACCACGGGGTTTCTATCACAGATCCATACCGAAATCTTGAAAACCTTAAAGATAGCACTGTAATTGACTGGTTTAAAAATCAGGATCAATATGCAAAGGAAATTCTGACTAAAATTCCGGGAAGACAAAGATTGCTTGATATACAACTTAAGCTTGACGAACGGCAAGCATTTTCTATTCAAAACATTGCTACGCAAAAAGACGGTTCATTGTTCTATTTAAAGCGCTCAAAAAACGAAACAATTAACAAACTTTGCTATCGTAGTACGAAAAACAAATCGGAAAAATTGATATATGACCCCACATTGTTTAAAGAAGGATATATCATTAACTACTTTAAAGTAAATTGGCAAGGAACAAAAGTGGCAATAAGTTTGGCAAAAAAAGGTGAAAATATTTCTAACATTATAATTTTTGATTTACTCACCCACAAAAGAAGTCCTTACGTTTTACAAAATACCTCACCCAATAGTGAAGGTGGTATACATTGGTTACCCGATGGTTCTGGTATTATCTATCAATATATTCCTTATACAGATCATCAAGACAAGAAATATAAACTAGATACAAGAGCTGTTCTTTACAAACTTGGAGAAGCTCCTGAAAAGATAACAGATGTTTTTTCAAGAAGGCATAATCCTTCATTCTCTATTCAAGAAGCCGACTTCCCCACTGTTTTTCTGCGATCCAACAACCCTTCATATATTTTTGGAAAAATAAGTGGCTCTTCAAAATACAACGATCACTATTATGCTAAAATCAACTCAAATACCAACTTTACAAAACTAGATTGGAAACCTCTTTTTAGTAAAAATCAAAAAATAGAACAATTTGTGGTCGTTCAAGATGAACTCATTTACAGGACTTCCAAAAATGCTTCAAATTATAAGATCTGCAAAACCTCTATACAATCACCCAATTTTGACAATCCCATAGAAATTGTACCTCAACAAAAGGATAAAGTAATCAGGGATTTCGAATTCGAGAACGAACAGTTATTTTATACTACTCTAAAAAACGGAATTGAAGCTAATCTGTATGTTCTAAAAAACGAAAAGGAGAATGAAATACAGCTACCATTCCCGGCGGGAAGTTGTTATATAAGTTCGTACAATGGGTATTTTACCGTTTCTATACGGGGGTGGACCAAACCAAATAAAATTTTTTACCTAGACACAAATACCCACGAATTCTCAGAAATTGATATAAGTGGTGGCGCCAAATATCCAGAGTTCAATGATTTTATCGTTGAAGAAATAGAAATTCCATCTCACGATAACGTAAAAGTTCCATTATCGATAATCTATAAAAAGGGATTAAAAAAAGATGGAAAAAACCCCCTTATTTCTCTTAGTTATGGTTCATACGGAGCATCTTTTAGTCCCTACTTCTCCATTCCCTTTCTCACCTGGGTTCTTGAAGGTGGAGTTTGGGTAATTCCTCACGTTAGAGGAGGAGGCGAAAAAGGTGATGCCTGGTACAAAGCCGGATTTAAAACAACAAAACCAAATACATGGAAAGATCTTATTGCCTGTACTCAATATCTCATAGATAATAAGTATACATCTCCAGAATATAACATAGCCTATGGAGTAAGTGCTGCTGGAATAGCAGTAGGTCGATCTATAACAGATAGCCCAGAACTATTTGCTGCTGCCACTATGGAGGTTCCTGCTCTAAACTTCCTTAGATGTGAAATTCAACCTAATGGCCCAAATAGCATTAAAGAATTTGGTACAGTAAAAGATTCCGTTGAATTTAGAGCGTTACTTGAAATGGACAGCTACCATCATATAAAATCGAACACCAATTATCCTGCGATTCTTATTACAACCGGAATGAAAGACGGAAGTGTTGTCCCTTGGGATCCCGCAAAATTTGTAGCAAGAATGCAAGCTTCAAGCACCTCAGGAAAGCCCGTTATCTTTTCTGTAGATTTTAATGCAAATCATCAGGGTGATGGCACCTATACAAAATATTACAGAGATATGTCTGATATTATGGCCTTCGCGCTTTGGCAAATAGGACATCCAGAATATCAATCTCAATAATTATATTAATGGAAATATTCCAATTATAATTGGAATATTTCCTAATTGATAGTATTTTTATACCAGAAAATACTATCAATTGAATTCAAACAAATACATTAAAGGAAGAGGCGCTCAGCAAAAAGTTCATAATCGTTTTTCAGAACATCAACATGAAATTCGAGACGACTTCTTGAATTATTGCCTTGAACAAAGAGAATCTATTCATAAATACCAAACTGAGTATATTGATATTTTTCCAAAAACAGTGGTAAACAAAGTTACAAGCCCAGATGTAGGCATGATGTATTCTCTAAATCCATATCAGGGTTGCGAACACGGTTGTGTATATTGTTACGCCAGAAATTCTCATGAATATTGGGGGTATGGTGCTGGGTTAGACTTTGAAAGTAAAATTCTCATTAAAAAAAATGCCCCAGAATTATTAGAAAAGAAGATAAAACACAAAAACTGGAAAGCCTACCCTATTTCATTGTCGGGTAATACAGATTGCTATCAACCTGTAGAAAAAAAACTCCAAATTACCAGAAAACTTCTGGAGGTATTCTTAAAATATAAACACCCTGTAGGCATTATTACCAAAAATGCGTTAATTCAAAGAGATATCGATATTCTTTCAGAATTAGCAAAAGACAATTTAGTGGGAGTATTTTTATCCATTACATCGTTACAAGAAAAAACTAGAAGGATTTTAGAGCCCAGAACTGCAAGTATCAAAAAAAGATTAGAAACTCTCGAAAAACTAAATCAAGCAGGCATACCTACAAGTGTAATGATGGCTCCAATTATTCCGTCTATAAACAGCCATGAAATATTACCTCTAGCTGAAGAAATATCAAAACGAGGAGCAAAAAGTCTAGGCTATACAGTTGTGCGTCTTAACGGTGCTATAGGAAAAATATTCACTTCGTGGTTAGAAAACACATTACCAGATAGAAAAGAAAAAATCCTTAATCAGATTATGCAATGTCATGAAGGCAATCTAAATGATAGTGAATTTGGGAGAAGAATGAAGGGATCAGGTAACATTGCCACTCAAATTCATCAATTATTTGCATTAGCAAGAAAAAAGTACTTCCCAAAGACAGAAAAGATGCATTTAAATTGTGATTTACATGATCAATATAAAGATGGACAATACAAACTATTCTGACATAGTCATGAAAATCAATTTAATCAAAAAGTAATTGAATTTTCATGTACACTATTCGATCAAAAATTTGTATTTTTGGGTAACCAATTTAACAAAAAACACAACTAGTCGATTGCTAACCTCAAAACTCTTAAAATGAAAAAATATCCCCATTATTTCCTAAACATTTAATCGTTTATCTATCATACTATCTGTTTGCTTATCATAATTAGTTTCTACTACACTTGATAAGATGTACACATGTGGTATACCATATACCTAAGACCCTTCGTTAAAGCAATTTAACACCCAGCATCATGTGAGATTTGCGAATTCTTCCTGTATAGGATGCATAATCAATTTTGCAAATTCTTACCCCTGATGATTCGCGAGTATACATAACTAACTTATGGTAATCTATCGCTATAGAGCTACCATTTTATTCTATTCAATAATCTTAAAACCTAAACCTATGAGACGTATTTTTACACTTCTCGTCATTACCTTAATGACATCACCTTTTTTTGCCCAAACCCAACACTTTAATCCAAAACATCTGGTTACGAAAACCAAGATGTCTGGACAATCTTTTACAGAAACTTCTCTTTTCTCATTGAAGACAGATAAATCGAAACTTTCCATTCCAAAGGAATTTAAGAACTATAGCATTCTTTCTTTGCAATCTTCTGAAATGAAAAACATGCTAGTTTCGAAACCAAAAGCAATAGATCTACTGCTTCCAGGAAAAAAATCTTCAATGCTTTTAGAATTGGTTAAAGTAGAAATGTTTTCAGACGAATTCTCGATCATTGAAATGCCATCTGGAAAACTACTTAAACCTGAAAACAGTATAGCTCATTATCGAGGTATTGTAAAAAACAGTCCGAACTCTATAGCAGCAATTACCATAAGTGACGGTGAAATTTCAGGACTCATAAGTCTTGAAAACGAGATCGGAAATCTAGTACTTGGTAAACTAGATAACGGTAATGATCATATTCTATATGAAGATAAAGATATACAACATCTCAATGAATTTGTATGTCAGACCAAAGACGTTTCTACGCATCAAATCATAGGTAATAATACATCAAAGCAAGAGCCTTCAGCAAGTGTTACTAAATGTCCAGAGATATTCTTCGATATTGCCAACGATATCGTAAGAGATAAAGGCGGAGCCCAGGCAGCTTCAAATTATATTCAAGCCATTTTTAATCAGGTAGCCTTATTGTACAATAATGAAGATGTAAACATCAAAATTTCCGGAATAAGAGCATGGACATCTACAGCCCCATTTAATAATTTGGATAACTATCGTAGTTACAGAAATCAAAATGGATTTAATGGAGATCTTGGTCATTTTGTGACCTATAATTATTCTGGTGGCGTAGCATGGCTTAACGCGTTATGCGGGTCTTACAGATATGGTTTATCTGGTATTAACAGAAGTTACAACGATGTACCTCGGTATTCTTGGACGGTATCTGTAATTGCACATGAATTGGGACATAATTTTGGTTCAAATCATACTCATTCCTGTGTTTGGAACGGAAATAATACGGCTATAGATGGTTGTTATACTACCGAGGGTGGTTGTGGGCGACCAGGAATACCTTCAGATGGAGGAACTATAATGAGCTATTGCCACTTAACCAATGTAGGAACCAACCTTAGAAAAGGTTTTGGATCCCAACCCGGAAATGTAATTAGGAGAACAATTAGCAGAGCCAGCTGTGTGAGTACCTGTGAAGGTGATGGAGGTGGTGGAGATGAAGTAAGTTGTGCTGGCATCGAACCTTGGTCAAACAATGTAAATTATGTTGCAGGAGATAAAGTTACTTACCAAGGAAGGTTATTTGAGCGAACAGCAAACAATAGTTGGAACGATTTGGGGGCATGTAGTACAGACCCATGTTTTGAAGTACCACAATGGTCTGATAGTACCAATTATAATCCAGGAGATTTGGTAATCTACCAAGGAAACCTGTTCCGTAGAAATAATAATGATGGATGGGATAGTTTAGGTTCATGTAACAGCAATAGCGATCCTTGTTTTGGGGTGAACCCATGGTCTGAAAATGAAAACTACACCAGTGGAGATCAAGTGATTTACCAAGGAAATTTATTTGAATGGAACGGAAGTGAATGGGTACAATTAGCATCTTGTTCAAGCTCGTTGGCTTCTTTACCGGGAACCTCTATAAAGCTTGAAGAAAAACCTTTATTCAAAGTATATCCCAATCCATCAAAAACACACATCAACCTTAACATTAATCATCTAAAAAACGGGGTTGTTACTATTTCAATTAGAAGCATGCAAGGTATTGATGTTTTTTCCAAAACAACTCATCATGTTTCCCCTATTAGGCATCTTACAGAAACTATTGACACTCAATCGTTGACCAGTGGAATTTACTTCGTTACCATTACCAATGGAACTACTAAGGTTACCAAAAAAATAACTATCGAATAATCAACTTAGCATATTAAAACAATAATCATGACACAACCAAAAAAAATACCAGTATTAGGAAAAGGTATGTTACTTATCATTTTCCTTATCGTTAACCCATTTCTGCCCAAAGGGTTTGGACAAGAGCTTTTTGATCTTATGCAAAAAGAAGATGTGAAAATTAATAAACTAGAACGCCTTGGGAATAAATATTACAAAAACAAGGATAAAGGTAAAGGAAGTGGGTATAAACTGTACATGCGAAACCTATATTGGGCCAAACGAAACGCTGATGACCATGGTAAGGTTATAAGCGATACCAAAGTAGTACAGGAATGCGAACAATTTCACGACAACTTTAAAAAAGAAAATCCCACCTCGAAAAATCAGCAACGAAATAGTGGTTGGACAGAATTAGGACCATTTAACTGGTCGCGCACATCGAGTTGGTCGCCAGGACTAGGGCGAATAACTGCAATTGCCGTAGAACCAGAACAGCAACAAATTATATATGCCGGCTCTCCCGGTGGCGGAATCTGGAAATCGACAAATGCAGGACAAAATTGGGATCCCTTAGGCGATACCATGTATAGCATGTCTATTTGGTCTATTGCTATAGATCCTAATAATACCAATATTGTATACTTAGGAAACTCTGCCGGGCAAATTATGAAATCTACCAATGGTGGAAATTCCTGGTCTGAAATTGCAAGAGTAAACGGTACTCCCAGAAGAATCTTAATTCACCCTAATAGTAGTCGCATTTTTGTAGGAACTACAAAAGCACTATATCGATCTAACAATGGAGGAAGTTCTTTTAGCTTAATCTTAAATGACCGAGCAGAAGATGTAGAGTTTAAACCAGGAAATACCAATGTTGTTTATGCCTGTGGAAACAGTTTTTACAAATCTAATAATGGAGGATCCAATTTCAGCAGAATTACCAGTGGTATCGTAAGAACTGAAAGAATGAAAATGGCAGTAACCCCAGCGAATCCCGATGCGGTTTATCTGGTTCAAAAAAGAGGAAGTAGTTTTGGATATCTATACCGTTCTTTAAACAGTGGTACAAATTTTACAGTGCGTTCCAGCTACAACACTATTTCTACCAATCAAGTATACTTTACGCAAGCGTCAAGAGATATGGCCATAACTGTTTCTAATACTAATGCCAATGAAGTACATGTAGGAGGAATGGATTACTCACGATCATTAAATGGAGGAACCAGTTTTACCAAATTAGCTACCTGGAGCAGCCCTGGAGATCGATCTTATGTGCATGCAGATATTGAAGTTATGCAATACATAAATGGTATCATTTATGTTGGTAGTGACGGTGGTATTTTTAGGAGTAGAGACAGAGGAAATAATATGACCGATCTTACCCAAGGTGGTTTAGCAGTGCGACAGTATTATAGAATTGGTGGTGCTGCAACCGATGCCAATATGATCGTTGGAGGAGCACAAGATAATGGAACCAATATCATGTCTGGATCAAACAGAAAATTTAAAGAATGGTTGGGTGCAGATGGTATGGAATGCTTTATAGATCATAAGAATAAAAACATTGTTTACGGTACGGTGCAATTTGGTTCATTGTATAAAAGTACCAATGGAGGAAACAGCATTGGAAACATCAGTAAACCAGGTAATTTTAGTGGAGAATGGGTAACTCCATTTATGATGGATCCTATCGATAATTCTAAAATTTATGTGGGATATCGTGATTTATATCAAAGTAACAATGGTGGTGCTGGAGGTAGTTGGAGAAACCTAACCTCTAGGATTAATACCGGCGGAAACTTAGATGAAATGGCCATTGCTGCTTCTAATAATAATTATATCTATATCGCTCAAGAAGGTAGGGTTTGGAGAACCAAAAATGGGCAAAGTGGTACTCCCTCTTGGACCGAAGTAAGTAATTTTAGAGGAGAAGTGAATTTTATCGCAGTAGACCCTAACAACCCTGAAAGAGTGGCTATTGCTGCTACGGGATCCAGAGTATACATTTCGAACAACGCAGGAAGCGATTGGACCAATATTAGAGGTAATCTCCCAAGCATTTCGGCACAATGTCTTGTTTTTGATGATACCGCTGCCAACGGATTGTATGTAGGAATGCAATCTGGGGTGTACTATACCAATGACAACCTAAGTTCGTGGGTACCTTTTTCGACCAACCTTCCAGGAGTACAAACTACAGACCTAGAGATTCACTATGGTACACGAAAACTTCGGGTGGCTACTTACGGACGTGGAATCTGGGAATCGGACCTGTATGATGAAAATGGTAATCCAGACGAAATTACACCTCCAAGTAACCTAGAGGCTCAAGTAAATGAAAAAAATGTAACCTTAACATGGACCGACAATTCTACCAACGAAAATGGATTTACCATACAACGTAATGACGGTTCGGGTTATAATCGTATTGATTATGTAACCACAGGGATTCAAACCTTTACCGATGAAAACTTAGCCGATGGAACGTATTCATACCGGGTACGAGCATACGATAGCGATAGCTATTCTGACTTCTCAAACACGATAGAGATCGAGATAGGAGATAATCCACCAAATATAGTTGATAACTGCAATGGCTGTGTAGTTTACGATACCAATAGCGAAGAAACAGGAAATGCCGATCATGCCAAAGAAAGAGCAGTCGATGGCAACCCAAACACCTATTGGCATACCAACTGGTATGACGACAATACCTCTCACCCGCATTTTATCGCAATCGATTTGGGAGAAACCCGCGAACTGGTAGGATTCTCATATCTGGGTAGACAAGAGGGAACCACAGGAATGGTAAAAGACTACATTCTTTTTGGGTGGGATGGTGACGGTTGGCAACAATTATCTACTGGTTCTTTTCAAAAATCGACACTTAAGCAAACCGTAGAGTTCAACAACTTTAATGGAAGATATATTTATTTTCGAGCACTCTCTGAAGTTGACGGTAAACGATGGGCCTCTGTTGCCGAATTGAGTTTTAGATATATACCTTCTTCGGAAATTAGTAGACTTGCCTCAAAAGAATCTACACCTGTTACACCACCTACAGTAGATGTCGATGATTTTGATGGCATAACTATTTATCCTATTCCTTTTTCTAATAGCTTAACTATTGAAGGTATCACCAATAAAAAAGTGATACGATCGATACAACTTATAGGAACCAACGGAGTGGTGCAACCCATTACAATTGAAGTTGCTGAAAATGGAGTGATTCTGGATACTCAAAAATTATCACAAGGTTTCTACATTTTGCGTATTACCCAAGGGGAATCGGAAAAAAATATAAAAGTGTTTAAGAAATAATTTAGAAAACCAATGGATAGTAAAAACAAAGGCTGAGCGTTTATACTCAGCCTTTGTTATATTATGATCTTTTATCATTCTCCTTCCCATTCTTTATAGAACTGATCTAAAAATTGCTCCATAAAATCATGTCGCTCTTGTGCTATTTTTAGTCCGGTTTTGGTATTCATTCTATCTTTTAGCAATAGTAGTTTTTCATAAAAATGATTAATCGTGGGAGCGGTAGATTTTTTATACTCCTCTTTACTCATATGCAAGTTTGGTGCAATTGCAGGATCATACAATGCTCGATTTTTAAATCCACCATAATTAAAACACCTGGCTATACCAATCGCGCCAATTGCATCTAACCGATCTGCATCTTGTACTACATCTAATTCGGGTGAAGTAAATTTTTGCTCTACATTGCCCCCTTTAAACGAAATGTTTTCTATGATATTGATAACATGATCAATGGTATCTTGTTGCACATTGATACTTTCTAAAAACTCTCTGGCAACTCTGGGACCAACCGTTTCATCTCCATTATGAAATTTAGAATCGGCAATATCGTGTAAAAGAGCTCCTAAACAAACTACCGGATAATCTACTTTTTCCTGCTTAGCGATCATTTTGGTAGTGTTATACACTCGTTGAATATGAAACCAATCATGCCCACCTTCGGCTCCTGCTAATTTTTGCTTTACAAAAGCTATAGTTTTAGATACAATTTCTTCTTCTATCATACCTTTTTCGTATCTCTCTATTTGGCCAATGCGGGTTCTACCCATTTAAAATGAAAAACTTCTTGAGGGACCACCAATCTCTCATTAATGCGTTGCATTCTAGCTGGTAATTTCATTACAAAATCACGCGCTTTTTCGGCCTCATCGGTAAGGTCAATAAGCTTATCGATTTCCCACTTATCAATTAAGCGTTGCATAATATCGATATAGTCTTGTGATGTATACACCCCAAGTCGTTGTGCTGCATAAGAAAACTCCTCAAATGCAGAACCAATTGCTTCGCCAGATTCTCTTAAGAAATGAGCAGGCATTACAATCTTCTTTTTCATCATATCACTAAATGCCAACATCATTTGGCTAGGGTCTACTTCAAAAATATTTTTTACAAACTCACTATAGGCGTTAAAGTGTCTCATTTCATCTCCTGCAATGATTTTACACATCTTTGCCAACGACTTATTTGAATAATCCTTTGCCATTTTTGCCACCCTGTTATGAGAAATATAGGTCGCTAATTCCTGAAAACTGGTATACACAAAGTTCTTATATGGGTCCTGATCGGTACCAATATCGAAACCATCGTTAATTAAATGCTGAGTAGTTCTTTCTACCTCTCTCATGTTCACTCTTCCCGAAAGGTATAGGTACTTATTCAAGGTATCTCCGTGACGGTTCTCTTCGCTGGTCCAGTAGCGGGTCCACTTTGACCATCCGTTTCCTCCTTCTTGTTGATTGATTCCTTCAACATCCATCAACCAGGATTCATAGGTTGGCAGTGCTTCTTCGGTGATAGTATCTCCTACCAAAACCACCCAAAAATCATAAGGCAGCTCCTTTGCTAGTTCTCTTAATTCTCGTACCTCTTCAAAAAATGTATCTTCATTTTGAGAGTCTGGTAAAAAATCTGTGGGTTGCCATACTTTATCTATCGGAATCAAAAATTTATCTATAAAGGACTCCACCTTCTTTTCGAGAAGTTGCATTACTTCTAATCTAATATTATCTAAAGCCATTGTTTAATTGTGTGTTAAGTTCGTATTGCAGTAGTTACCTTTTGTTCTATGGTTTCTATAAATTGGGTAATATCTGTTTTATCTATTTCTTCAGGCTCGTGTACCTCTAAGGTAAGATGAAGCCCAACTCCCATGGGAAAAGTACCAAAGCGCACCAGTTTCCAACTATCGTTTATAGTGACTGGAACCACTAAAGCTTCTGGTGCGTTTTTGAACAGCATTTTCAAACCGGTTGCTGCAAACTTCTTCGGTTTTCCATTTTTGCTTCGTGTTCCTTCAGGAAAAATAACCGCAGCAAACTTATTTTCGGCGATAAATTTTCCGAATTTAGAGAGCACGGGGATCGATTGCTTAGGGTTCTTTCTGTCGATTAAAGCGTTTCCGCCATGTCTTAAATTGAATGAAATACTAGGGATACCCTTTCCCAGTTCAATTTTAGAAATGAATTTGGTTTTATGTGCTCTCATAAACCAAATAATTAATGGAATATCGAACATACTTTGGTGATTAGAAACAATAATTTTTTCTCTATCAATAGGTAGATTTTGCTTATTTCTATAACTCACCCTAACTCCCAAAATCAAAAGACACCCCAACAAGCAAAAATTCATGGCATTTACCATCTTTCTGTGAGCTGTCGTACTTATTTTAACGGCAATCCATTGCAAAGGATGAAATATTACTAAGGTAAGCCCAAAAAACAAATAAAACAGTATGCTTAACGGATAAGATAGTATCTTTTTAAATATTTCCATTTGTGTATTTGTGTGAACAGAGAAGACAGTTTTTAAACCTGTCTAATCGATGACGCAAGGTCTGATATTATTTTTAGTTGACCAACAGTTTATGTGCTAAATTATAGCATTAAAAAACAAAAAACCGTTCCTTAACTAGGAACGGTTCAAAATTGAATTTTGTATACTTTTTACAGTCAAATTTTAACAGTGCTCGTTGTAAGCATCCATCAGATTTTCTGCGATCATATCTGCTGGTCTTCCCTCGATATGATGACGCTCTAGCATATGAACCAATTCTCCATTTTTAAATAATGCCATCGATGGTGATGATGGAGGAAATGGGATCATATATCCTCTTGCTTTGTCTGTAGCTTCTCTATCTACTCCTGCAAAAACAGTTACTAAATTATCTGGTTTTTTACTATTATTTAAAGATGCTTTTGCTCCCGGACGAGCATTGGCAGCAGCACAACCACAAACCGAATTTACAACCACCAAAGTTGTACCTTCTTTTGCTATAGCCGCTTCAACTGCATCTGCTGTATGTAATTCTTCGAAACCAATATTGGTTAAATCTTCACGCATTGGCTTTACTAAATCTGCTGGATACATATTTCTTACTATTTTTTCGTTTTAATTTTTATACAAATGTACAAATTATGTACCATACGATACCAACTGTCAAGTAGTCATAATTACCTTATTTAACTAATATTATGATTTTTCTGGCGTAACAATCTTTAAGAATCGTTGTCTAATTAATAAAAGAGTTGAAACATAACACTAGATATTTTCGGTTATCTTTACAACCCAAAAAATTGTTTTGAATGATAAAATGGCTTGCAGCGCTTTTAGGAGTATCTTTTTTTAATTGGCCCGGTGGAATTTTAGGTTTTATTGTGGGTAGTCTTATTGATGCCACTCGTTCTACCAGTGGAGGCAGTTTTAAAACGGTATTTACACAAGCCGAAAAAGTAACTCCTGCAGATTTTGAGTTAAATTTACTCTCCCTCTCTTCTATTGTTATTAAAGCAGACGGTAAAGTAAACCAAACCGAGCTCGATTATGTGCGACGTTATTTTGTGAGTGCCTACGGAAAAGAGCGTGCCAATGCCACATTTAGAACCTTTAACGATATCATTAAAAACAGACAAATATCTGCACAACGTATTTGTATGTATATCAACCAACATACACGATATCCTTCACGATTACAGATTCTTCATTTTTTATTCGGAATTGCCAATGCCGATGGGAGTGTAAGTTCTGCCGAAGCAGAAGAAATTCAAAAAATTGCCGGATTTTTGCGTATCAACTTTAGAGATTTTGAAAGTATAAAAGCAATGTTTTTCAAAACGGGTGATCATGCATATAAAATCTTAGAGATTGAAAAAAATGCATCTGATGCCGACGTGAAAAAAGCGTTCAGAACCATGGCTAAAAAATACCATCCCGATAAACTACAGCACATGGATGATGTCTATAAAAAAGGTGCCGAAGAAAAGTTTAGAGAAGTACAAAAAGCCTACGATCAAATTAAGAAAGAACGAGGCATAAGTTGATTCGATAATTACTCTAAAATATTCTGCTCCAAAGCGCTTTTAAAAATCTGGATTTAGGCAAACTTGTAGTAATTTTCAATTCTTCTACAATCGTTGTTTCTTCGTCAAGGAACTTTAGTATTTTTTGACTGCTGTTCTTTTTGAAAAGGGTAGAAAACAACACATGTCCAAACCCATTATCTTTATACAATACATCAAGAAAAAGTAAATCATAGTACCAAAATCTTGTCTTTCTCTCGAATTGAGAAAGATGCTCGTTCTTTTTAAGAAATTGTACAAGCTTATTTATTTTCTTCGTACAAATATGAAATGTATATCCTGTACTTGGTTTTGTCCAACCTCCAGCGGTACCCATATGCAAAATATTCTTTGAATTTTTATTCGCAAACGGATAGGACGTCATAGGAATGCATCCTTTTTCCTTCTCTACAATCTCATATGCTTCTATTCCTTTTTGCTGTAAATACTCCTTTATCGCATCTTCGTATTCACCTTCGGGCAATAACTTTTCAGAAAATAACGTGTATTCTAATAAGGCTTCGGTTGTCGAAGTTGGCAGCACATACATAAACCGTGTATTTCCTCTTTGAGGTATAGTAAAATCCATAAATGTAGCGGTCTTGTTATCAAAAACCTCTTTTTTGGTCTTTACAAACCATCCTACAAAATGTTGGTTTAATAATGGATACTTGCCATGGGTTCTATAGTCTGAAGATAATACCACACTATTAAATACCTTATCGCAAACATAGGTATGGTGGTTTGTGATTACCTGTGCTTTTTCCCCATCATCACGCAATGAAACAAGTTCTTCGGTGGCAATAGTTATATTTGAAGATCTCTCTAATGTAGTCAACACAAAATCATAAAAATCTTTTCCTTTTATCATTTTATAGCGATACGGTAGTATTTCGATTTGCTCAGAAAAACCTTCACTACCAAAATATATGCTATCCCATTGTTGAGAAATGATAGGTTCCCAACAGCTAGTTTCTTTTTCCCAAAAACACCAGGTACGATCATTCTTATTTTTTAATTCCCTATCTATCAACAAGATATTTTTATCTTTAAAGAAGGGATCATTACATAAATGATATGCCAACATCAGACCAGATGCCCCCATTCCTGTTATTATGTAGTGGTATTTATGCATGTTCAGGAGTTAAATATAAAATGAAAAACAGTAATTTGAGAATAATCGCATTTATTTATGTTGGTTTTATCTATCTTTAACTGCAATCACACAACTAATGAATAAGATTTTAGTATTGTTGGTATGTCTTTCGATTTCTATATTGAAAGCTCAAGATGCTACTACTGCATCTCCTAAAATCGTTTCTAAACTGAAAATAGGAAACGCAGCCGAATTTGAAGATTATACCATAAAATTCATCAAGGTAATTGAAGATTCTCGTTGCCCCAGCGACACTAGTTGTATGTGGGCAGGTGAAATAAAAATTAAAATCGAACTTTACCAGGGTGATGCTATGGTATCGCAAGAGACTTTGATTTTTGGTACAGATGCCATTCATCCTGAAAACACCAAAAAGCTATTCGAAGTAGATCAAAAAACTGTTTTCGCCTATAATGTAAGTCCCTATCCTGTTTCAACTTCAAAAATTAATCAAAACGAATATTATTTAGAACTGCTTATTCAATAGTATGTATCAAATTTTCTTACCATTTAGTACTATATGATTTCAAACAAAGCAAGAGCCCATATCGCATTACTAAGCGTGAACATGATATATGGTGCCAATTATCTTATCGCAAAAGGACTAATGCCAAACAAACTAGAAGCTTCTGCATTGGTTTTTCTTCGCATAAGTGGTGCGGGTGTATTGTTCTTCATTCTAAAATTATTCAGCAAAGAAAAGGTAGACAGAAAAGATATTCCTAGGTTAGCATTATGTGGTTTTTTGGGTGTCGCTGCTAATCAATTTTTTTCTATGAACGGGTTAAATCTAACGTCTCCTGTTGATGCCGCTATTATTATAACGGCAATGCCTATTTATACTGTAATTATAAGTCGATTTCTATTAAAAGAGCCTTTTACCGTTCAACGTATAGTTGGCATTACTCTGGGAGGCTCCGGAGCAGTACTTCTTATTTATTTAGGAAATTCTGGTTTAGGCAGTGGGTCTCTGAAAGGTAACATTTTTGTGGCTATAAACGCTCTAGCCTTTGCCTTTTATTTGGTTATTGTAAAACCTATGATGTCTAAATACAAACCTATAACGGTTATTATATGGACCTTTCTATTTGGTTTTATTTTTATGTTCCCATTTTGTATCTCACCATTGCTAAGAACAAACTTTGCTTCTTTTGAAGCTTCAAACTGGATATCCTTACTTTACGTTATTATTGGCCCTACTTTCTTGGCCTATTTTCTCAATATGTTTGCGCTTCAGTATGTAAAACCCACCGTTTCGAGTAGTTATATTTATGTACAACCGGCGGTCGCCATGATTTTGGTAGCCCTCATCTCTTATCTCATTGTAGATAGTCAATATAAAGGTGATATTACCTCTGTAAAACTGCTATGTTGTGTGCTTATTTTTATTGGAGTTTACCTAATTAGTAGTGGTCCAATAAAATGGTTTAAAAAGTAGATTAGGGACATCCACAACCGGATGACCCACAGGAACTATCTTTTTTCTTTTTGGAAGTTGAAAATGAAGGTTTCCAGAAGAATTTTTTAATTAAAAAACCCACTGCAACCACAAAAACCAGAATTACTAATATGTTTTGAATAATAAAATTCATGACCAATTTGTCGTTTAAAGATACAAAATCTTAATTTTCTATTTTAAAATCTGATAGGCTATTAATGCAGTACTATAAGCCAGTAAACTCATAAACACCAATTGCATAAGGGGCCATTTCCATCCATTGGTTTCTCTTTTTACAATAGCCAACGTACTCATACATTGCATTGCAAAAGCATAAAACAATAATAAGGAGATTCCGCTTGCGAGATTAAATAAAGGTAATCCTTTAGCATCTACCTCGGCTGCCATTCGATTTTTAATAGTTTCTTCTTCATCGCTACCTACACTATAAATAGTAGCCAATGTCCCTACAAAAACCTCTCTCGCTGCAAACGAACTAATAATTCCAATCCCAATCTTCCAATCGTATCCCAACGGTGCAACAATAGGTTCTATAGCTTTACCAGCATACCCAATAAATGAGTGTTCTAATTTATAAGATGCTATTTCGGTTTCTAATTCTTCTCCAGTGAGATTGGTGTGAGCAGTACTAACAATTTCTTCGGCCTTACTAAATTTTTCATTGGGCCCAAAACTTGCCAAGACCCATAAGATGATAGAAATGGCAAGAATAATTTTCCCTGCTCCAAAAACAAAAGCTTTCGTTTTTTCTATCACATTAATAGCTACATTTTTAAACATAGGAACCTTATATCCAGGCATTTCAATGACAAAATATGACTTGCTTTTTATGTTTAATGTTTTATTTAGTATCCATGATGCTCCTACGGCTGCCAAAAACCCTATAAAATACAATAGCATTAAGGTGAGACTTTGGTAACTAAAAATCCAACCTATTTTTTCATCGGGAATTACCAGAGCAATAATAATAAGATAAACAGGTAATCTTGCAGAACAGGTGGTAAAGGGCACTACCAAAATAGTAATAAGTCTTTCTTTCCAATTTTCTATATTTCGAGTTGCCATTACAGCTGGGATAGCGCATGCAGTTCCTGAAATTAAGGGCACTACACTTTTACCGCTTAACCCAAATTTGCGCATGACCCTGTCCATCAAAAACACAACGCGACTCATATAACCACTTTCTTCCAAAATGGAGATAAATAAAAACAGAAATGCAATTTGTGGAATAAAGATCACAATTCCTCCTAAGCCAGGAATGATCCCATCGGTAATAAGATCTACAAATGGACCTGCTGGAAGCACAGATTTGGTAACTTCACTAAGCCAAGCAAAACCCTCATCAATTAAATCCATCGGATAGGAAGACCAATCATAAATTGCCTGAAAAATAAGTAATAAAATGGCGAAGAATATTGCGTAACCCCAAACTTTATGAGTTAATATTCGGTCTAATCTGGCACGTACACCTGTGGCTGCTTTTTCATCTATAAACAACCCTTTTTTAAGTACATTGTTTATGAATTGGTATCTTTTAATGGTTTCTTTTTGTTGAAAGCGTTTAAGCTCGCTCTCGGATTTTATCTGAAAATCTGGAGTGATATCTAATTCTTGCTTATCTATCTTTCTGAAATTGACATCTTGGGTAATAACCAGCCAAAGTTTATATAATGATTGCTTTGGAAACGCCTTTTTCAGTCGTTCGAAATAGTCTGGCGCAAAGGTAAGTGCATCTACACAAGGTTCAGATGACAATGTACCATATGATTCGATTAGTTGTTTAAGTTCATCAATCCCTTCATTTTTTCTGGCACTTATTAAAGCTATTTTTGTATTTAATTCTTTCTCTAGCAATGGTACATCTAAGGTGATTCCTGTGCGTTTCATACGATCGGCCATATTGATGACCAAAATGGTAGGAATTTCCAAATCTTTTATTTGTGTAAAAAGTAAGAGATTTCGTTTGAGGTTTTCGACATCACTTACTACAACTGCGACATCAGGAAAATCTTTATCTTTTTTATTCAAGAGTAATTCTATCACCACATTTTCATCGAGTGACGACGCATTAAGGCTATATGTACCGGGTAAATCGAGAATATGTGCTTTTACACCCCTAGATAACTTACAGATACCTTCCTTTTTTTGAACGGTAATTCCCGGATAGTTCCCTACTTGTTGATTGAGCCCTGTGAGCAAATTAAACACTGATGTTTTTCCAGTATTAGGGTTTCCGATAAGTGAAACTTTAATTTGCTTAGCCATAAAGAGAATTACTATTATAGAATTTGAACTTCAATTTGTGCCGCAACCTCTTTTCGTATAGCAAGATGGCTACCATTTACATTAAGATATATTGGGCATTGAAAAGGAGCCATTTGAAGTAATTGCACTTCATTTCCAGGAAGGCAACCCATTTCTAATAGCTTCAGCGGAATTAAATCGGAGGTAATCTCTTTTATCAAAGCTCGCTGGCCTATCTTAAGATCGGCGATTGTAGTCTTCAAAAAACTTATTTAGATTAATTTTAAACAAGGCAAAAGTAAGGAAAAAAACCTATTTGAAACGCTAAATTTTTCAAAATAAAAAAACCAAAAAATATGAGAATAGTTTCTTATTTATTTTCAGACTTCAAAATAGAGATATCTTCTATCAGTTTATCAATATCTTCGGGGTTCGTGCCGTCATAAAACCCACGAATACGTTTCTTTTTATCTACCAACACGAAGTTCTCTGTATGTACCATATCATATGGACCTCCATCTCCATCAGATTTTGCTGCCAGATATGACTTCCTGGCCAACTCATAAATTTGTTGCTTATCTCCAGTTACCAAATTCCATTTAGCGTCATCTACACCTTTTTCCAAGGCATATCTCTTCAGCCTTGCCACACTATCGATCTTGGGAGTTACACTATGAGATAGTAACAATACCTCTTTATCTTCTTTAAGTCTTTCTTGAATTTCTTTCATATGACCAGTCATAATAGGACATATAGTCTGGCAAGTTGTAAAGAAAAAGTCGGCTACATAAATTTTATCTTTATAGGTATCCTGAGTGACCTCTTCACCATTTTGATTGGTAAGATTGAAATCTGCAATTTTGTGATATTTTCTAACGTATTGCACCGTACTATCAACGAGCTCTGTATTCACCATATTAGGTTCATATACTGGCAACACCTTTTTGGGTTTGAGGATAGAATATATGATACTGATGATAATTGCAGAAAGTACAAACAATACTACCGCAAAAAACTTGTACTTTGAAAAAAACTGAAGCATATTCTCTTTTCTGGATGCAAAATTACAAGGATTCTCGGTTATTTTAAATCGATTTTTCATTAAAAAAATACTAAATCTGAGGATATACGGTATAGTTTTTTTTAATATACCTCCTAAAAGGTTACTTTTGCGTGATTTAATTTTGAATATGACCTAATGAGTCCATTTTTTATAAAAGCAATACAATTACTATTAAGTTTATCTCTCCTAATTGTTTTACACGAGCTAGGACACTTCATACCAGCCAAATTATTTAAAACCAGAGTTGAGAAATTTTTTCTCTTTTTTGATGTGAAATTTGCATTGTTTAAGAAGAAAATCGGAGAAACCGTTTATGGTATCGGATGGCTACCTCTTGGTGGATATGTAAAAATATCGGGAATGATTGACGAGAGTATGGATAAGGAGCAAATGGCAGGTCCACCCCAACCTTGGGAATTTAGATCAAAGCCAGCCTGGCAGCGACTAATTATAATGCTCGGTGGTGTAACAGTGAATATCATCCTTGGGTTCTTCATCTATATGTGTATTGTTTTTGTTTGGGGATCTTCTCATGCCAATGGTGACGATTTGACTTACGGTTTTGGTGTAAGTAAAACCTTAGAAAAATATGGTTTCGAACAAGGTGATAAGTTAGTTTCAGTAAATGGAGAGCCTTTATTTGATGACAGAGATATTGGAAAATATCTTCTTCTAAGGGATGTACAAACGGTAACTGTTAAACATCAAAATGGCAGTACTGAGACTCTTACACTACCTGAAGACATTGGAAACGAAATTTTTCAATCTGGGCAAATGAATTCCATCAGCTACAGATATCCTTTTAAATTAGATTCTATACTTGAAAAAGGGCCTGCAGAAAAAGTTGGATTGTTAAAAACGGACAAAATCTTAAAAATTGGTGGGATGCCAATTCAATATCAAACCGATCTTGCGTATGCACTTAATAACTTCAGAAAAAATGATAGTACTGTAGTAATTAACTACGAAAGAAATGGTGTTGAAAGTAATGTGGATCTGGTTCTGAATAAAAAGAAAGAAATCGGGATTATGTACTCTTCTTTAGAAGAAAAACCGATTACGACACATAAAGTAGAATATGGCTTCGTAGCTAGTGTTTCTAAAGGTTTTGAAGTTGGATATTGGACGCTGAGAGATTATATTGCTCAAATCCCTTTTATATTTACAAAGAAAGGAGCTACCTCTGTAGGTGGTTTTGGAGCCATAGGAAACATTTTTGCTCCAAAATGGCACTGGCCATCATTTTGGGCAAATACAGCCTTTATATCTATTATATTAGCGTTTATGAACATTTTACCAATACCTGCATTAGATGGAGGGCATGTAATGTTCCTGTTATATGAAATTATTGCGGGACGTAAACCAAATGACAAGTTCATGGAATATGCACAACTTGTTGGTTTTATCATTTTAATTTCATTATTACTATTTGCCAACGGAAATGATATATATCGAGCTATTTTTGAATAGTTCAAAATTATAAGATTTGAAAAATAGGTCTGCTAGTTTAGCAGACCTATTTTTTTATACAAGTCTCAAAATAAGAGATCATTACGTTCTAGTTTTACACCAGTTAACAATAAAAACTTTAAGTAATCTAAATCAATCAAAAAATGAAAAATCTTAAAACTTTAAATCAGGATGAATTGAAAAACATTAATGGAGGAAAAATTATTGAAGATATTATCTACCCGATTCCTTTTCCGAGACCTATTTTCCCAATGCCTTTCCCGTTTCCAAGACCACTTCCTTTTCCATTTCCTTTCCCAATAATCTCCAAATAAAAAGGTCTCATTACAACCGAGGGAAATCAAATCGTAAAAAAGCTTTTAAAATATTTTAAAGGCTTTTTTGGGTTTCAAATCGCTAGATAAGACTAGTTTATTCAAACTATTATTTAAATCTTCAGAAAAAATTAAAAAAATCTTTTCGAGATATAAAAAATAGTATATATTTGCACTCGCAAAAGAGAAAAACACTCTATATTTGCAAAACCATTTTCCTCCTTAGCTCAGTTGGTTAGAGCATTTGACTGTTAATCAAAGGGTCCTTGGTTCGAGCCCAAGAGGGGGAGCAAAAGTCCAACAGAAATGTTGGACTTTTTTGTTTTATCCTTTTATGTAAGAAGTTTATTCTACGGGTAATCAAAGGAAGTTTTAATCTATTAAACTTGTTGATCTTCGATACTCTATCGTAAACAAAAAATGACTTAAGATAAATACTTAAGCCATTTTTTTAATTATTCTATGATAATATATCTAGATATCGAATCTATCCAACATCATTACTTTATTCCAAGCGGCAACAAAATCGGTTATAAATCGTTCCTGTGCATCACCACTTGCATATACTTCTGATAGTGCTCTTAGTTCAGAATTAGAACCAAAAATCAAATCAGCACGGGTTGCAGTCCATACTTTATCTTTTGTTCCTCTTTTAAACCCATTAAACAAATATTGTTTATCGTCTACAGCTTCCCATTCATACTCCATGCTTAATAAATTTTTGAAATACTCATTGGTAAGGGCACCTGGTTTACTGGTTAAAATACCTGTTTCAGAAGCATCATAATTGGCACCTATAGCGCGCATTCCTCCTACTAAAACAGTCATTTCTGGAGCAGAAAGTGTTAGCAATTGGGCTTTGTCTACTAACAACTGCTCGGTAGTTAGCGTGTACTCTGTTTGTTGATAGTTACTGAAACCATCGGCCATAGGTTTTAGGAGTTCCATTCCTTCAACGCTCGTTTGTTCTTGTGATGCATCCATTCTACCCGGTGTAAAAGGAACCTTTGTTTCGTAACCTGCTTTTTTTGCAGCTTCCTCTACACCTACACATCCTCCCAAGACAATTAAATCTGCAATAGAAATTTTCTTATCTCCATTTTTAGCATCAAAATCTGCTTTTACCTTTTCATAATAAGCAAGAACGCGCTTTAACTGCTTAGGATTATTAGATTCCCAATTCACCATGGGTTCTAATCTAATTCTGGCTCCGTTTGCACCTCCTCTTCGATCTGAATCTCTATAGGTAGCTGCAGAGTTCCAGGCGGTGCTTACTAACTCACTAATACTTAAACCAGATGCTGCAATTTTTGTTTTTAAAAGTGCAATATCTTTTGAGTCTACCAACGGGTGGTCTACATTAGGAATAGGATCTTGCCAAACAAAACTTTCTTTGGGTACTTCTGGTCCCAAATATGTTGTATTGGGTCCCATATCTCTATGAGTAAGTTTAAACCAAGCTTTGGCAAAAGCTTTTTCAAACTCCTTAGGATTTTTATAAAATCTCTCAGATATTTTTCGGTAAGACGGGTCATGTAGTAAAGCAATATCTGTCACCAACATTGTAGGCTTATGCTTTTTATTTGGATCAAAAGCATCTGGATACATCTTTTTGGGGTTTACCGCCTGAAACTGATGCCCTCCTGCTGGACTCTTTACCAGTTCCCATTCGTTTTCAAATAAACCTTCAAAAAAACCATGGCTCCATTTATCTGGGGTCTGTGTCCAAATTACCTCAAGGTTTGAAGTCGTAGCATCTGGACCTTTTCCCGATTTATAGTTGCTTTTCCACCCTAGTCCCATATCGGTGATGCCTGCAGCTTCTGGAGCTGGGCCAATATGTTCTTCAGATGCCTTGCCATGCGTTTTACCTACGGTATGCCCTCCCGCAATTAGCGCAACGGTTTCTTCGTCATTCATTCCCATTCGACCAAAAGAAATTCGAATATCTTTTGCGGCAGCGGCTGGGTCGGGATTTCCGTTAGGACCTTCAGGATTTACATAAATCAATCCCATTTGTACTGCTGCAAGTGGTTTTTCTAATTCTCTGTCTTCAGAAAATCGTTCGTCATCTAACCACTTTTTCTCAGATCCCCAATATACATCTGTTTGAGGTTCCCAGGTATCTACACGACCTGCAGCAAAACCAAAAGTTTCAAAACCCATAGATTCATAGGCTACATTACCTGCCAAAATAAACAAGTCTGCCCAAGAAATTGCTTGTCCATACTTTTGCTTCACAGGCCATAATAATCTTCTTGCTTTGTCAAGGTTAGCATTGTCTGGCCAGCTATTTTGTGGTGCAAAACGCTGTTTCCCTTCTCTTGTTCCGCCTCTACCATCGCCAGATCTGTAGGTTCCTGCACTGTGCCAAGCCATACGCACAAACAATCCACCATAATGCCCAAAATCTGCTGGCCACCATTCTTGAGAATCTGTCATTAAGGTTTTTAAATCTTCTTTGAGCGCAAAATAATCTAAGCTCTCAAACTCTTTCTTGTAATCAAAATCTTCTCCTAGAGGATTTGATAACATTGCATTTTTGCGCAGTACTGTAAGATCAAGTGAATTAGGCCACCAATCTCTATTAGAGTTTTGTTTGCCATTGGTTACCGCTCCTGTAGACTTAGCTAGCTTATCGAAACCAAAAGGGCAACCGCCACCTTCAGATTTGCTAGTTACTTTTCTATCTTCTCCACTAAAGGACGAGAATAGAACGATTGTAGCCGTTATAGCTAAAGCACCTGCGGCCATTAAAATTTTGGAAAGTGTTTTTCTCATTGTGTGATAATTTAAAAGTTGGTGGGTAAAATTCTAAAATATTTATCATTGATAAAAACTAATATATAAATGTGATTATTGATAGTGTAAATAATTATTATCTTTACATATGAACATTCAACAATACCAATATGTATTGGCAGTTGTAAATTCTAAGAATTTTGAATTGGCTGCCGAAAAGTGCTTTGTAACACAATCTACCTTGAGCACAATGATTAATAAGTTTGAAAACGAGATCGGGATTAAAATCTTTAATCGTAAAACCAAACCGGTTACCGTAACTAAAGAAGGAGAAAAAATCATTGAAAGATTACAAATCATTGTTAACGAAATCGATTTGCTTACCAATGTAATTCAAGAAATAAAAGGGGAAATGATTGGCTCCTTAAAAATAGGAATTATCCCAACTCTTGCGCCTTATTTGCTACCACTTTTTATTACAGATTTTGTCGAGAATTTTCCGAAGGTGAATATTAGCGTTCGAGAATTAAACACAAGTCAGATACAAGATCAACTATTAAAAAGAAACTTGGATATTGGAATTTTGGCTCTGCCCTTAAAACACAAAGAACTAACAGAATACCCCCTATTTGAAGAACCTTTTTTAATATATGATTGTACTGAAGAAAATACAAAATCTAAAGTTTCTCCACCAGATTTAAAATTTTCAAAAATGTGTTTGCTGGAAGAAGGGCACTGTCTAAGAACACAAGTGTATGATATCTGCGAATTATCTGCTAAGTATATGAAGACTCCTAGTAATTTTAAATTTGAAAGTGGATCTATGGAAAGTCTCCTTCGTATTACCGAATCTAGAAAAGGGATCACCATTTTACCTTATTTGGCTAATAGATTGCTAAATCATAACGAAAAATCTCGCATCAATGAATTTAAAGATCCTGTTCCTGTAAGATCCATTGGGTTGGTTACTCACAATTTTTTTGTTAAGAAAGTACTGAGCGAGGAATTGGCAAGACTTATACAAACGTCTGTTACAGATTTAATTCCTAAAACAGAACAGTTCAAAATTGTAAATCCTGTGTAATAGATAATCACGAAAAATTGTTCTACAGCCAAAAGATATCTACAAGCTTCTTGTTTACAATTAAGAGAAATTTTTAAGAAATTCACAGTCAAAACAGAAGCATTTTGTTTTTTGTAGCATATCATTACCAAATAACTCAACTACAACTTTTTAGCCGTGATTAGTTTATTCGATTTATAAACCTATGGATTTAAAACTCAAATACTGAGTTGGAATATCTTTGGTAAGCCAAACATTTTCTTCTGTCTTATAGAAAATCCAACCGTTATCAAGTAGTTTTTTGGTTTCAAGTACTATAATAGTTGGTTTCCCATGCCTACTCCCTACTTCTTTTGCCAACTCGATTGTTTCTGCTAGATGTACATATTGTCGTTGCATTGACTTTAAGCCTTCTTTCTGAATGTTTTCTACATTTTGTACTGCAGTGCCATGATAGAGATATTTGGGAGGCATTTGTAAAGTTCTTTCGTATTGAATAAGAATGGAATGACCATGCGCAGATTTTATTTTATCATTTTCAAGATCAATCTTCCATTTTGGGAGATGAAACTCTTTATTCAACACAATAATATCACTCCTTTTGACATCAAAACCTTTATAGCGTAACGCAGTAAGAACATCTTCAATCTTTGCCCAACCAAATTCATCTAAATCAATATCGGCATCTTCGGGATGGTGTCTAAGCCAATAGTTTATAAGGTCACTGATATTGTTTTGGAAATTTTGCATGAGACATTTTAAAGCCTAATATCTAGAACTATTGGTTCAATTTATATTTTTCTGCAATGGCATTGCTAACTGCTCCTATTTCTCCAATCGAAACATCGGTACCTTTGGCATCGACAAGATCTTTTACAGATAATATTAGATCTAATGTAGGTATATCAAAATTTCCTCCTACAGTTCTCAATGCAGAAGAAAGTAATTCAAGATTGTTATTCATAATATATTATTAGTACTTTCAAAAATACTATTTATACGTTTACTTAATAGGAGTATCTACTAATTCGGTACTTAAAATTTCTGCATTATGTGCTACAATTCCCGATATCACATAATTATCAACAGATTCTACATCGAGCACCCCTACTTCAATTTCTTTTTTCATATGTGTGATACTTCTTATCTCTATCAATTTTCCCGATTTATCTACCATAAAATCTCCTTTTTTTATTTGCGGAGGTTTTTTCCAACAAACTTTATTTTCTTTATCATTATCCGTAGTTAATAAAGAATGTCCTGGAGTAACTTTTACAACAGATTTGTTCTTGAGGGTTATATGGTAATAACTTTTTTCAACATAGGTAGCCAGTTTTTTAACCTTTACTTTGGTCGGTTTAGCATCTTTAATATTTCCTATCCACTGCATATAATCTCCTTCTGAAGCATCTATTCTATCTGGAAAATCTAAACCTACTAATATATCGCCCTCTACAATTTCTTCTAGCAATTTTGTTTTACCATTTGCCAATTGTACTACGGATTTTAAATCAAAACATGCATCGATAGGATCTTCTATAGGACCACCTCCACCTCCTCCAGAACGACCGGTTTGTGACCAATTAAAAGAAGCAGAATAAACAGGGAGCCCTTCGGTTCTTACTTCGTATTCTCCTACCCTTGTAGAGGTATATGGGTTGGAACCAAATCTAATAGTAAAGGAACCATTTCCAAACCCCTGGCCCTCTCCTACCGGTATTGAACCACCACTCCCAATAAGATTATGAACAGACCATGCAGAATTAGTAGTTACGGTAATTCTAACACTAGCAGCTTGATAATTCCCGTTGTACCTAGTTGGACTTATAGATAAGGTTACTGTTGACCAAGTTTCACCGTACCAATCACTAAGTTTATGTTTCGTATTGTTAAACTTGGCTTTTCTGGTTTGGTTATACCATTGACTTGCTAAACTATTAAGATCTGTTTTGGTATTTGTGGGCCTCCCCATTTCCCGAAGAATATCCCCAATACATATTTTTCCACTAGTGGGTAATGCCATGCTTTAATTCTTTAAGTTCTTCTTTTAACGATTTGATCTCTGCACGAAGTTCTTGTATACCTTTTACCGCAAGTACGGCTCCCATTTTATCATAAGACATGGCATAATGATCTCCACTTCTTTGCACCCATTGCGGGAATACTTTCATCACATCTTGTGCAATAAAACCTAATTGCTGGGCCTGTTCTTTGGTTTTATCTTTCCATTGATAATATGTAGGTTTTAACTGGTCAATTTTATCAAGAAAACTCTCCTTAACTGGTTTAAGTGCTTCTTTAAGTCTTTTATCTGAATAGGCACATACATTACCTGCCGATGTAATACTTCCAGCCGATGTAACTGTTCCTCCACTTGTAACTTTAAACTTACTACCGCTTGAACCAACCTCAAACTGCCCATCGGTTCTTAACCTTCCTGAACCACAGTAAATACCGGAAGTAAAGTTGTTTGACGGATTAATTCTTAACCAACCATCACTAAATTGAATAATTCTTTTTCCATCTCCATAGTAATAGGAACCATTGGCAAATACATCTCCTGCTGTCCAGATATTACTTCCTATAGCAACTCTAGGGTTTCCGTTATCGCACCAAACAGCTTGATGCCCCCCTGCCATGGTTCCTCCGGTAGCATTATTGGTATGCTTGTACGCAAACCCATACATATTTCCAAAATTGGACCCATTTGCAGCAATTTTATAAGCTGTTCCCATTGACCAAATATGACCTATTTTGGTTGAATCGTATATACCATAAATTCCTGCCTGTCTGCTATTGGTAGATCCCACGGATAACATTCCTGTAAAAGTGTCATTAGCATTTGATCTTAGAAATGCGCTGCTATCAAGACCATCTAATTTATCACTATCTTTTGCTTTGGCCGAAGAACCTGTGCCTACAAAAAAAGCATTTACCCAATTTTGAGTAGCTACACGTACTCCGTTTTCCAAAATTGCACCATCACTATAGCGCATATAGGTATTTTTATTGTAAAGCCTAACATCCCCATGAGAGTGTACTCCTTTATTAAAATAAAAATTAGCTCGATCTGTACTAAAATGAGACCAACCTGTATTTTGTGGTCCCATATCGACATAACCATGATTTGTTTTTATTCTCATAGCATTAGAATTCCCTCTTGCTAATCTGGTATTCTTATCTACAATTCGGAATTCTCCAGCATGAACATTAGCATTAGCCAATATGTTGGTTTTGGCCGTATCTGCATTGAAGTGAAAACTATTATCTGTATCATTATAACTAATAGCATCTACATTATTGGCATCAGAAAAACTAAAGATAAGGTATTGACCATTCCATGATTGATGTGCATCTACCCCTTTGCGCACAAAATTTGCCTCATTAACCTGCTTTATAGTTATAGTTCTATTATCAGATAAAGTAATCACTATATTTCCAGAAGCATCGGTGCTAAAAGATTGAATAGACTCTCCATCATTTAAATGTCTAAGACTATCAATAAGATCTTCAAATTGTGGTTCTGTAGGTATATCACCTGTTTCGAAATAAGTTTTGAGTGTATTTTTTGATTTTATCGCCATGATCTTTTTGTTTTTGAATTATTAAATTGGAATACAGAGTATGTGTACTATTATACCCTACCCCGGGATAAAGGATATTCCTGATATACTGGTCCAAGAAGCACCAAAATTATAACAGGTTACATCTCCATTAGATTTCACATCAATACGTATAGAAACGTTTCCAGTCTTTGTACATGTGAATACCAATTGCTTCGATGGTCTATATCCTGTTGGTAATTTAAAAACCACAATTGTAGTATTATTATCTGCCGTTTGACCTTTGATCATCCCTTCTATAAAAACAATATTATTCTTTTTTCTATACCGTACACCTTGGAATGCTGTTGAATAATTGGTTACATTATTTAATAATACAGGTGTTTGCCAACCACTATCTTCTTCCTGATATTCTGCAATGGTTACGGCACCTGTTTTACCATTAACACTTTTAACTGGCGCATGTCTATCTACAGCCCTTTTTGCACCTTCTGGTGTTACAAATCGGGTGCTATCTGTAGCGGTTTCTACCTCGGCTAAAGTAGCTTGCTCTACTATACCTTTTTGTGTAGTTGTTGCATCAGGTAAACTAGCCACAAAATCATCATCTAATCGATTTAAGAAACTATCTATAAGATCTCCATAATCCTGTTCTGTAGGTTTATCCCCTTTTTTAAACCGATTTTTTAGCTCGTTTCTGCTTCTTTCCATGGTATAACTTTTTATCGAATTAGATTTGTATTTTCTATAATCATACTACCCACACCTTCATCCTGTTCAATTCCTGTATTTCCAGGAATAGTAAGTACGTTGCTTTTAAGATTCAGCATTCCTGCCGAATTCTCAACATCTACTTTAAAGTGATGGTATTTGGGTAGTGAATTTTCATCTAGTATTTCTAAACTTCCCGTTTGCAAGGAAGTTTCAGATAGCAATAATTGTACATCTTCTTCATTTGTGAGTACTTCATGAATTTTAACCCAGTTTCCTTGAGTATTCATTTTATAAACAAAGTACTTCCCGTTATGCGCTTTTTTACTCCATCGCAAAATGACCGTCTCTATAAATCTTGTATCACTTGACATGTCAAAACTATATTTTGGCTCCGGCGCCTTGGGATTGGAAGACTCAACAATACTACTTATTAATAATTTTGAAGGTTCGGAAGGGGCATATTCTGTAACTACGATTAAGTTTCCTCCTTCATCTTTTGCATATTCTATTTCTCTGGAAACTGTAATTCTATAAAACAATGGATCTCCATAAGGAACAAAATCAAGGTCTCTAAACTCATCTTTTATGCCCCAAATACTTTCGTTGATTTGATTGTCTAAAGTAAGATCAACTGTTTTTACTAAATCCATAGTTCTTATAGACAAAGAATTTGTAGGATCAAGTGTTCTATATAGACTTACCTTAGTAATATTTTGTTCTTTTTGATAGCTATTCAACTCTATAGAGAGAGCTGGACTTGTACTTAATGAAGGAGTAAGGTTCTTGCTTAATTTTTCAGTTTTACAGATGGAAAGATCAATAATTTTACTCCCCAATTGATACAAAGAAAAATCGACTAACAAAGGAATATTATCTTCGATTGAAAGATCGTAAAAGGGCCTGTTATTCTTCTTAAAGAGAATAACAGAATTTCTTCTTTCAATACTTAAAAGACTGTTTTCATCATACGTTACACACTTTGCAATCTGATTTCCATCATTATACACATATAGATATCCATCTTCTTTTGCATACAAAGAAAAATCGATATCTCCGATTCCTGAATTTTCATTATACGAAGCTAAACCAAGCATAACATTGGTATTATTTAAAACCTTATAATGTACAGAACCGTAAAAAGGTACATACTGATCTGTATTTCCTCCTGCATCCCATGCACTGTCTCCAAAAATTTTGGTAATTGTATTTGATTCAATTTCGATATTATCAAGATTCGAATACGTAAGTGGAATAGTGGTTTTTTCTAGTGTTTCCTGAGTGTAGTATTGATCATCACTGTATAGTTCTATATTCGATAATACCATATCTTTTTTATGCATAGCAATGTCTAGCAGTAATCCCTCAGGAATGGTTTCCATCTTAGAAGAGTACAACAGAAAATTATCTTTTATAAACAAGATTTTATTTCCATTTCGTTCTATTCTTAGAACAGAGTTTTCATCATAGTCTCCTATTTCTTTAATATTTTGGCCATTACGATATGCAAACAGTTGGTTTGTTGTATTCGCATAAAGGGCATATTCAATTGTATTGAAATGGTCATTTCTATTAACTCTTGAAAATCCTACCATAGCAGCTCCGGCATTTGTGCTTTGAAAAGACACGTAACCATTTCCTTTTAAAATTTGCCTACTAGCAACACCCGCATCCCAATTGTCGTTTGAAATTTTGGTTATGGTATTCACGTTATTAACCTCTACATTACTATTATCGACAAAATCTAACGCAATCTTTTGTAATTCGAAATTTTGAGATGCCAATACAGGTATTGCCCTTTTAATCTCGGGAGCTTCGGGAGCTTTGGTATTTACTAGTTTAATTGGACCAAGAACGGGGCTAAAATCACTCATTTGCAATGTATTTGCCATTTCTCGTGTCATGTAAAAATAAATATTGTTCGATGTCCCGTCGAGAGTAAAATCTGTAAATAACACTTCTCGAGTTCCTACCTTCTTAGCCATTGGTGCTACATCAAAATCTGGTTCTGTAGGTTTCAAGAGCTTACCATTACGATCTCGTATCACCTGCTTTTTGTTAATAGGCTGGTACGGATGCGATTTTATTTTACTAAATAACAATGGAACCTCTGTTAAAGGAGCAAAGGCATTTGAGACCACAAGTTTGATATAATCTGCAAGAGTAGTATCTTCTCCATCATCACCCCCTGGAATAATAACAGAGCCCGGCATGAGGCTACCTGCAGTTACATTTGATATATTCTGATTATTTTCTGTATTAAACTTATTGATATCAGCATTAATAATCGAGAACAACGCTGGGTTATCTGGATTTGGTAATCGATATCCATCATTAAAAGGAGGGTATATTCCAAATTGCCCATCTTCATTTACAGGATCATTAGCCGCATATGTATAATCAAAGCCAAGTAAATTATTCCATCTACTTGAGAAATACACATCTTTTCCGAATGATGCCAATTTTTCTTTCACAGTAATTACGGTATTTGCGGTATATAGCGTATTTAAAATCGCTTGATCATCTGCTCTATAGTAGATAATCGAATGCGGTTTATGTTTAAACTCTGTGGTAAGTGTATATGTGGCTTTCCCAAAACTATCGGGTCTGGTAGCATATAATGCTCCTTTTGGTAATTCTGGCCTTAGAGGATCGGTGATCTCCTGAGTAAACATCATCCCTGGAGTTCCGATTTGAGATTTATAAAAGTCACCAGATTCATTAGTGTAATTTCTATCAACACTTCGCAAACCAAATATTGAATATTTGATTCCCTCGCCTTCATCAGGCACTAAATTTTCTTTGGTTAATCCCCAATTGCTATCTGCATACAAGTACAAACGATATCCTGGATACACATTTACTGAAACCGTATTACCAGTTTCAATAGGATTATCTGTTGCATAACTAATAACAACATCTGAACCTTGTTCTGTTACTGGTTGAAAGGTTTCATCTATAGCATATACCACCAGATTATCGGTTGTACCTACGTTTTCTAGTTTTACAATTTTAAGAATTCTTCTCGGCCCATTGGGATCTGAAGCAGCATGAATTCTAATAGCACCCCCATACCATTCTACAGAATTAGCATTGGTTGCAAACTGAGGATGTTGTGCCAGTGTTTGATTGAGCTCAATTTTGTACATCCCCTTATGAATTTGCTCAGTAACCTCATTGGTATCACTCACCGATTTTGCTTGAAGCACCTCGGTTATTTTGGCATTCTCCTCCCAAATACCTCTTGTTTTCTCAACAGTTTTCTCTAGATTGGTATCTGCCCCAGGCTGAAGAATAATTTCTCTATGAACCGGCCAATTAGGCACTTGAACTTTTAAAGAATTAGGATTGTTTGCTCCCCAACTTGAAGGTGACAACATATTTTCTATGGCCATAAAACCTCCACCAGATTCTGGACTTTGAAGCGCTGCATTGGGGTTGGGAGCGATACTATTCTGTATCGCATCGGTAATCTCTTTTTTGTATACTACGAAGGTAGGTGTTGCTCCCTGAGCTATTGTCACACTATGGATGATAAACTGATCATTCCCCGCAGCCAAAACTCCACCAACAAAACGTGAAGGAGACATTCCCGAAGGAATTACAGGAATTACTTCTTCTCCTGTACTATGTAATGGATAAGATTCGGTGATAACCACAGCCAAAATTTCATTGTCGGGATCTGTAGTAACACTTTTTATTTTTCCTGTTACATTTTGAGGCACCTCATCTCTAAAGAAAAGCTCTATCTCCTCGGCAAATACCTCATCGCTATCTTTAAATATAGCATTAGGATCTAATAGGTCGGGATATTTAATTTCATCTTCTTCGGTAACCTTATAAGAAACCAATTCTTGCTCACTGTTATAATCGAATAATAACCTTACCATAGTATTATCTGCCCTGGTATTGGCTTCTAACATTACCTGCTCATCAAACGATGTGAGCACAAATGGTCTTTCTTCTACAATATGTACAGCATTAATTCCTGATGGTGGGAGTAGTCTATTGTCAGGCTTAAAAGTAGTAGTTATCGAATGACTAATACCACTTTGTTGCGAACGGCTAAACCAATTGATGCCATAGGAACTATACAGATGTGTTCCCTCTTCGGTCTCACGATGTACAAACAAAGATTCTTCGGCTTCAGGAATACTTAACGGTACTGTTTCAGGAATTGGGTTCTGCCCAGAGATCGGGGCATTATAATATTCGATGGTACTGGAAATTTCTGGTCTTCTCCAGCTGGTTTCCCCTTCTTTTTTGTATTCTATTCCGGCATATACCGGAGTGGTTTGCTGAGAAGTATTAAACTCTTCTTCGGTTTCGTAGAAAGTTTGTGTATGATAGTCTTTTAACTCCTCTGCATATAAAGTGATATAACGTTGTTTCCCTGAATTGGTATATCCTTGGGCATCGGTAAGTCCGATAGTTACCTCTCCATCTCTTTTAGGAACCCCTGGTACTGGCGGCTTCAAATCGATAGAAATTGGCAAGCGCTCATCTTGTCTTCCAGTAGGCATTGAAACATATAAATGCTGTACATCTCTTTTGCCGAGACCATCTCCTAAATTCCCGCTGGTCATATATTCGGTCATGTAAATATACTTTTGGGTATCATTATTGACCTCTGTATCCAGATACCCAAGTCCCAACATACGAGCCATATGATAATCTAAAGAGGCAATAAATAGCATATCCAGATTAGAGATTTCTATCGAATCTGAAATGGTTTCTCCATCTACTGTTTCTGAGTAGCTTATATTTTCAAGAGCTCTAGGGTTAAGTCCCTGATCGCTTAACGTTATATATTTATCAACAATCTCCTTAAGGTTTCTATCACCAGCTTCTTGTGCTCCACTCCAGCGATTTTTGTAATTATCGAGATTTACAAAACAACCATCATTAAATCTTGGCCATTTGCCATTGACAGCATTTACCGAACTCTCCAATCTGGTAAAGGCTTCGGTATCTTGTTTGGTCAATGCAAATTTTCCTAGCTCTACCCAGCCGTCAGATTCATTTATTTTGGTTATCGTGATGCTATAGAGTTCTAATCTTATTTCTTTAACCACACAATTGGTAGCTACATATCTAACACTTCGTATATTTTCGGCAGACTGATAAGTATTTGATAAACCGGCCGACATAAATGTTTTTCTTGCAACAATATTTTTAGAGGCGCTTAATTTATTGTCATCTACCGCTAATAGTTCTGTTTTTAGATTGCTATTGGGTACCGTATCTACTACTGTAAGTTCTGCAGAGAATACCAACTCATCCTTACTTTCAATTTCTATTAATTTATTTCCATACTGCCTAATGAACTCTAGTGAACTGCCCGATAATGGGTTAATCGTCTGCCGTATGGTTTGATAGGTCACCTGATCTCTAAAGTGCACAAAATACTTTTTGTTATCTATGCGATAGATCCATAAGGTATTTTGATCATCGACCAAGGTAGGTGTAGTAGCTAAATCTATTGTAAGTTGCTCTTTAAGATAGGGAGCGCGATATACTTTTACATAATCATTTGGTTTATTAAAATTTAATTCATTTGCAGCATAATCTCCTTTGGGTAAGTGTTGCTCTCCCAATTTGTTTTTAAACATCCACCGTAAATGCACCCCTGATACGCTACCATCTGCCCCTGTAGAACCGGCTGCCTGTAAATAAATATGTGGCGATTGAAGATAGGTGTTTTCGTTAATAGTGATGATTGCAATGAACTTAACCTCGACAGTGTTCGGAGATGCAACAGCATCTATAGTAAAAGAAACTATAGCAGTTTCTTCTGATATCGAAGATGTTAATGTGGCTGTATATGTCCCATCGCTATTATCGACTACGATACTTAATGTTCCTTTTGATGTGGTCATCGCAACCGCTCTACCCCCAGTAGTAATATTATTTCCGGCACTATCCTTTAATTGTACTGTAATGGTAGATGTCGACAAACCATTGGCCTCTATACTGTTGGGATTGGCGGTTATTGTACTATTAGTTATACTAGGTATTATTGGCTCAGGACATACTTGCTCAAGTAACGAAGTAGTTACATTAGATACAGACGGGGTATTATTGTTTATTTGAGTGCTTAAACTTAAAATTTCATAAGACTTATCCTCAACCAACACATTGAAATTCTCAACACTTACATTGGCAAAAGAAAATATACCAAAACAATCATCTGCTCCAGAATCTAAATTTGTTAAAACTAACGAGTTATTAAATTTGTCTAATCTTGAGTAAACTACAGATATGATTACATCATTGTTTTGTTGTGGAAGTAACACAACCGAAGCATTTTGAAGCTCTGTTCTTTTGGTCCACTGGTAATTTAAGTTTAGATCAAATTTATGCACCAATACATTTCTATCTGTATCTTCATCGTAATAATATACTCCACTGTCACCTATAGAAAAGGTTGTAGATAGACCAATCGGAGACCATTTTTTTACGCTGGAATTTATGACTTCATAAGTCTGTAAAGAGAGAGCACATAATAATTTATAAGTTTCTCCTGATTCAACAAAGAAACTTCTTGTAAAGTATGCTATATTTTCCTTTACATATACACTGGGCCCACTTCCTCCCCAAAAAGTAAAATGGTTTGGTGTTGAAATTTGTTTTTGATGAATAACATTAAGGTTTTTATCAAAAACTGTAATATACCCTACCTCTACTATCGTGTCATCCCTACTGGTCAAAAAATAACCATACCCAACAATTTTTCCATTTCCGGCTGAGGTCACAACTAATTTTTGCTGTCTATTTGCAATAAGTTTTACCGTTTTACTGGCGATAATTACTCCATTATCATTAAAAGTTACAATATCTGGATCGCTAAAAATTACGTATGCTCCATCCTCTAGACTACTAATAGTCGTAGATTGTGTAGTAGATGAAACCGTTATATCTAAACTTTTCGCCCAAACTTGAGATCCTGTAGAACTAAATTTTACAATTGAAAATGGTGCTTCTCTAGGCATTGCACATATCACGCCACCATCGATACTAAGCACAATATCGATAATAGCATGACCCGTAAACCTCTTAGACCAAAGAACATTGAACTCTAAATCAGTTTTAATTAAATACAAATCCTGAAATGGCGTTACCGCTTCCCTAGAAAGTAGGTAATAAAAATTCTGATAGCGCAATAACTTCTCAGTCCTTACTATTTTATTATCAACATTTATTTTTTTAACAAACCCCATTTTCCTATAGTGTATTATTAATTAAAACATCACTTACTACTACTTCATCTTTAACCTCATATTGGTTACCGTTCCAACGCAGGTATTTAAACCTAAAATCGAGTAATGGTTCTGTAATTTGTATTGTTGTATTTTCTTGTTTCATAATGATACATTGGGCATAGTCTTTGGCATACAAAATTTTAAAATCGTTATCTACGGTACCGTCTTCATTAAGTATTGCAAAAGCCTGTTGACTTTGGTTTTCTGTTCCTGTTATAATATCCAGTGGTGTTTTAGGATCATTAAAGGGTTCTGGATTACGCACCAAAATGCCTACTATAGTACCATTGGTATTTTTAATTACATTAATTTCTGTAGTAACTGGTGGATCTAGTGGTGGTATCTTTAAAATCCCTTCGGTAACCCTATCGAACCAATCCAGTTGATCGGTCTCTTTTTGGGTACTTGCAGCATCTGGACTACCCACTACCGTGCTATACGCCGCTCGCAATTCTGAAGTCGTTACATGAATAGGAATATCAAATAACGCTTGTCGTATTTCTTCATTTTCACCTTTTAGGTAATAGCTATTTACCTGAGCGGTAAAATCTTTATATCTCGACGTTTGAAATACAAAATCATGCACAGGTACAGTCTTCCCTTCAAAAATATTATTTACAATAGCTGTGTACATTTTTCTGGGTTTCAGGTTGGTAATGGTTATCGTGCGCTTGAAACTTCTTGGTATAATGGCCTCACCCAATACCCCTACACAATTATCGGGGTATCGCTCCAGCATATTGGCAATAAACTGGTGGTGCTCGGGCATGAGTGGCAAAGTATCTTCGGTCCACGCCGCAGTAGTGCCCGGGATCGCCTCAATTTCTTCTACCGTTTCCGGCGGATTGCTAAACGAAACCTTCTCTATTGGATCCTTAACAATAATTTGCATCTCACTGGTAAGTGCCGGTAATCCTTTATACGATTCCCAATTGGTGAGCATATGATACACATATGGTCTTGTAAAGAAAATAGCAATCTCATTATTACCGCCTTCGGTACCATAAAACAAAGGTTTTGCCTGCAACAAACTACCATTGGCATTAGGATACGATCTATTGTAATCGATATAATTACGTAATGAGGTTAACGGATACTGGTCCGGATTCGCAATACTATCACCATAATTTGCTTTAGGATCGATATGGAAATGCCCAATAGGTCCTGCTGTTCTAAACCCGTAATAGTAATCGAATTCGTGTTCGGTTTCATTATCTACCGTATCAGACAACTTAAAATGAATTCTATACTTGGTATTTGGTCTCCAAATTGGGTCTACAGTTTTAGAAATTGCATTTACACTCTCCTGCAGATCTTCTTCGATCGCATCTTGTTGCGGTATATTGATATTATATTCATAATCCTCTACAGACAACCAACATACTTCATGCAGTAGGGTATAACATTTTTCACCTTCAGACGGCATAAAAGGAGGTTGAGTATCATAATTTATACCTCCACTATTAAACGCATCTACACCCACAATAAATGTATTTTCAAGTTGCATTGCTCCGATACCTCTTGGCGGTGGTAAGGTTGCACTACAAGCTTTTCTTTTAGCTTCTTCAAGCTCAGACAGCAATTGATCATAGGTATCTTTATCATTTGGAGCACCTATATTGACATTAGCAATACCTCCATCCATATTTTCATCATAAGTAATGCTAAATAATGCCTCTATTTCTTCACGAATGCGATTGATCTCCTCTTCGTTAAAAGTTTCTGGATCAATAATTACTTTTGAAATCGAATCGGTTTCACTTTCGAAGGTAAATTCCTTATAGAGTTCTGCTGAAAACTTATACACCTCGCCGTTGGGTAGTAACTCATAGGCGACCAGGTTAGAATCTTCTGAAGAAACTGCCTTATAAAATCTGAAATTAACCCCTCTAGCCGTACTGGTCAATTTCATGGTTACCCTCTTTGATGGGTTCGGAAATTTTAATACGATCGAATTTGTATTGTCTATTTTAAGGGATTTCCCAAAATCATAAGGGCTATGCGCATTTGAAATTTCGGCATATTCACTTCTGAAATAATTGATTCCATCTCCTAAAAATGGAGTTCCCTCAATTTGAAAATACAGTCCTTTTTGCTGATAGAAAAAATTAGGATTCACTAACGGCACATAATAACGTCGTTTAACAGGTCTGTTTAACCAGTTGGCACATTGTGCTCTGCGCACTTCACTTTGACAAAATAATGATGAGGCAGTGATACCCAATTGTTCTGGTACAAACCATCCTGGTTCACCTTGTTCTGTAAAAGAGAATGGATTATCGGCCAACAGTCGTATTTTACTGTATTCTTTTCCAGTTTTTTGCCAATGCCCTACTTTTAGATTTCCAAAATTCACATTGGTATCGGCTCCTTTGGCCACAGCTTCATAAGGATGATAATCTTCCCATCCGGAATCATTCACCCAAGCCTGAATATTCATTTCTTTAATCGCGTATTTATGCTTTACTTGTCGTAATGAATTTCCTTTAACTGTTGATTGCGGCGGAATAAGGTCTGTATATCCAACAGGTGCATTATTTATTCCTCCCAGCTTTCGAACCGCTCCCGGCAATACGGGTTTGGTGAATTTGATATCGATATAACTATCTAATGGCAATACAGAACGATCGAATGCACTATTTCTTCCGGTAACTCCAGCGGTAATTTTCTGAAGCTCAAAACCTTCCCCAGTAAGCATACTTACTCCTTTTACCAATTCTTCTGCCTGCTCTGGTAATAAGGGTGGCACCGGTGTTTTGTCTATGCGTTTAGATTTCTCCCATTTGATTTTGGCAGTAATACATTTTCTAATTTTAATAAATCCTATCTTAATTCTACCACACACACGTACCTCGGCATAGATCAAGAACGGTTTTGGTGCTTCTGCTGAGAATATGGCGTAGAACGATATTCCTATGCGCAGTACCCAGAAGCTCACCTCTAGGCCTCCTCCAGCTTCGATATAACCACCGATTTGAGGCCTTTCGAAACTTATTTTCCCTCCAACTTCAATAAACAGCCATGCTTTTACTTTGGCCGGACCAAAACGCTTACTAAAATTAAACTCGGCTCTAGCACCGGCTTCAATACCTTTTGCAGATAGTTGAAGATAAGCTTGTACGGTAACAAGATCTAATATTCTAGCCTCGTTTGGTTTTTGTCGTGTACCAATGTTGATATACCAGGCTGACGGATTATTGAAGAAAAACCCTGCCTGAATATTTACATATAATCGAATAATATCACCACTATTTTGTGGTAGCTTAAAATCGGCACCGATACCAGCTTCTATAGAGTTATCTCCATAGGCCAAAAATGCAAAGAATGGCGGTTCCCCAGAATCGTCCAGACCATATTCTTTTGATAAAACGCTTGCTCTACCATCGATCATAAACAAGCTTGGGATAGATAATAATATCATTACTCGGGTAGAGAATATGGTACCTCCTTCGGCAGTGCTAATCGTAGCTCCAGCTCCTATCGAAACTGGGTTTTTATATCGAGTTGTTTGTTCTGGACTGCTAAATTTTTGGATGTTTACTCCTCTTCTAGGATATACATAATAATCATACCAGGTATCTTCTCCCGAAGTAAGCCCAACGGCTTCTTTTTCTGCCACATATCTAAATCCTAGCAAACCTCTAAATCCTGTAAACGCCAAACCAGTTGCCGCTATGGGTATAGGAACCGGAATCTGCATAGAAGCATCAATAATAAATGCTGGGTATTTTGGAATAAAACGCATTTCGGCACTACCAGCTATCTTAGCTTTCGGCAATTTGACCGATATTCCCCCAGAATATTCTTTAGACACACCCGGTTCTGGAATCGAAACATACCCATTGATTATCGCTGTTGCCGATGCCGGACTAGCATTACCGGGAATAATAAGATCTACCGATACGGTTTTGATATGAATGTAAGAGTCTTTTGGTTTCCCTTCTCCATCGTCTACCGTATAATAGTATCTTACCCCATCTCCTCGAACATCAAACCCTAACGGATCTACACTTATAGCTCCATCGAATCCCCAATAGTTATATTTACGCATTTGCCCACCATACTCCCTCTGATGTGAACCAAAATTGATATTGGTTACACTTATATCCACAGGACCAAGACAAAGGCTAAAACTTGTTGGTACCGGTATAGCCCCACCTACAATCTCAAAACTCCCGTCGCTATAAATACGCATTTTGGGTAGTGCTATTCTTGATGGAGAATTACAGAATAGCTTTTTCATAATAGGATTGGTAAACTCAAGCTCGCACATCGTACCCAGGAAGAAATCGTCTCCTTCTTTACCTACCTCTATAGATTGTATATATATTTTTAATACTTGTGGAATATTAATTGGCTGAAAACCATCTTTTTCTGAAGCGGTAATGAAGAAATCTCCTTCATCATCCATATGGCCTACAATTTCTACTTCTGCAGTATCTCCATTTCCATCTTTAAGTCCCGGAATTTTAAGTCCTCCTGCAATATTAGACTCAATGACTTTACTTTGCTTAAATGAAATATCGAACGAGGTAAACCATATCTCGAATCCTTTGGCCTTACCAAATTTTTTGATTAATCTGGGAGGAAGTTCGTTCGCCTCACATTCGTTTAAGAGATTAGAAAATGCAGTTTGAGAATCTATTTGCTCTACAGTACCGTTTTTTCGTATCACCGTTACCGGAAGATCAAAGGTATATGCAGCTGCACCAAGATCGTTAAGATGCACCAATAATTTACTGTAATCTTCTATGGGGACTGAAGTGCCTCCCGAAGTTATAGCGACCGGATATTGAAATGAGAAACAATCTGAATAGAAGTCGGTTATTGTTCCCTGAGGAATTTCTATGACTTCGAGTGCTATTTTACCTGATATCCCGCCGGTACCCACCAACAAATCGTACCCTGCCAATCTACCTGTTGTACCTGGGTGATTGTCTTCGTTATCGAACCATTTTGCAGGCAGGGTAACAGCTGCATATTGCGCATATACCCCTTTAAAATCGTTACCACGACCATCGGCCGTCGCTTCTGGAACGTTTGAATCTTTGCTAAGATCAAGTTTAAGACCGCTGAATTCTACAATCAAACCTGTATTTGCAACTTCAGATCTGGTAAGTGAAAGGTTATTTTCTTTTCTGAATTCGAAACCACTTTGCGTAGAATATTCTAAAGCCCCTACATTAAACTCTAAAGTCGTTTGGGCTGGCTCAGGTAAAGGTTGATAATTCTCATCCAAAGGCTTTAGCCATTTCCTTGGGAAAAGTAGTCCCAAGCTTACCTGAGGCATTGAGAACCTAAATTTTATCTTTATAATTTCTGAAAAATTAGAAGATAATTCACCATACCACCTATTAAGAAGTTGTTTAAGTCTATCAAAACCTTCTTCATAAGTTCCTACCTCAACATATTTTGTAATGATATATCGTACAAAATCAATATCGTTCTCATCTATCTGGTGTAATATTTTTGATAACTGACTGCTTTCTGATTGATTCGCCTCCACCTGAAGACTGGTACTATTGTCGGTATTGAACTGTGTAATAAAACTCTCTAGTGCATTGAAATCTTCAAAAAACGTGGTTAACACCTCATTTAACAGCTCTTCTCTGGTTATTCCTGCTAGTTCTAGCAGAATTTCAAAAATTGAACCTATTGCATTATCAAAACTATCGAATGAAAATGCACTAAAATATTTAAGCACTTCCCAGCTATAATCGAAAGAGATTGGCACTTCGGTCATGGTGCCATCATTTGATGGGTTAATAACCAGTTTTAGATCATTCACAAAAGGAATGTTTACCCCCAAAGGTTTTAAGGATATAAGTGTAAGTGTATAGTATCCTGCTTCGCCATGGTAGCTTTTACCAAGGACCAGGTCTTTAAAATACACTTCACCCAAAACCGCTTCTATTGCTTCTCTTACGGCTTCAAACTCAGATGGAATTTTATCTAGTGCTACAATATCACTAACTACGGGATATAACTGGTTTTCTGGCATAATATATTGTTTATTCGTAGTATTCTATTTTTCGTTCGGTATAGGTATGGGGATCACCATTGGTTTTATAAATGATTCTTTTGGTCCAATTACCATGCTCATCATATTCTGAGTAGTCGGCTACCTTACGTCCATCTGCAACCAATATATCTCCAGTAGTATTAAATCTAAAATCGCCAACAACGAGCCTAGTTCGCAAATTTGCTGATTTTACGATCCCAGTTGGATAATAAATATATTCATCTGTTACATCACTTATAGTACGTGTATGGGTGTGTAATTTCCCATTTTGATAAATAAACCTCTCAATCTGGTTCCCTTCTTTTTTTTCTATTACTCGCCCTTGACTATCATATTTATATTGAATTCTATATTTATGAAAGTCATCTTGTAATACTAAATCTCCATCATTCTCAACCATCCTATAAGAAGTGGATTTGACTAGATCTCCCTGATTATTAAATTCATAGGTTATACTATCTTCTGTCCATCGATCTGAATAATCAACCGTATGGTGTACAAGTAAACGATACTTTTTTCGGCCATTAGCATCATAAGTGTATTCATATCCTTTTGTAGTAAAAAACCCCAGATCATCTTCTTGTAAGAAATGTTCTTTGACCAATTGATCTTTATCATTGTATTCATATTCAAAACCTACTCTTTCTGGATCTTCATCTCGGGCTATCAAAGTGTACTTATCATATCTAATCATTCTTCCTAGGGAATCAAACTCAACTTTAAAGTTATTAGGAAAAGCACCAGACTTGTAATAAGTTTTATTGATCTTAATAAACTTCCCATTAGGCATTTTTGCCATATAGGTCATGACCTCTTCACTAGATTTTACAGGTCCATAAAACATCCTTTTTAGGATTAAAGAGATATATGGTTTCCAGATAATTGTATCTTTCAACTTGTTATTTTTATCTCCTTTTAAAACTTTACTTTCATTTTGTTGCGAATCATCTCCTTCAGAAACTTTTTCACTTTTCTTTTTTCCAAGTTGGTTACAAGAACCTAACATCAAAACCAAACAACTTATATATGTAGCTATCCTTATCATTTATCTGACCTGTATTTTATTCACCGTATTCTGGGTTAACAAATTCCCTATTAAAACACTATCGACGAGTAATTCCGGAGAAGCTGCTCCAAGGGCTTTTATAAAAAAGAGTAACAGATCGAAATATGGATCTTCTGCCAAAAATATCGTTGCTAATTCTCCTTTATTTAGAACCTCAATGCGATTATATAAGATTCCTATTTCTGCATAAAAGCCTAACTTAGCTTTATAACCACCTCCTGCTTCTCCTGACACTCCCGCTGAATATTCTAATGAATTCTCAACGACAACATTTAGTTGTGATTTAGTTGTTAGATATTTTACTACCAACTTTAATATTTCGGCGATCTCAGTTAAGTATGGAGAAACTGTTTTCACAACGGTATCAGGCGTGTTACGTAGTGTACTTAAAACACCATCTTGGTCCAAAGCTTTTATAAAATCACCTATTAAGCTGGTGTAAGGTCGCAAGGTCGAAGTGTCAAATAATTCAGCTTGATAAATTTGTTCTAATTCCTGTAATGCTTCCTCAAAGATGGTATTCAGATTTGTAGCAGTCACAGAATCACCAGTAATCGTAGATGCTAGTGTTTCCTTTTTTGCACATATAATACCTTTAACTCGTTCTTCTACTTTCTTGTACTTCACTAAATTTTCACCGGTATATCGTAATTGAGAAACTACAAAACGTAAATATTCAAAAACAAACTTAATGGTATTAAGTACTTCTTTGGTTTCCAGAGTGGCTTCTACATCTACAGCACTGGTAAAAGATGCTCCTTTATTTAATAAGCCAAGAATAAAATTGTTTTCTTTAAAGGTTTTTTTATAAAATTGAGAAGAACGGCTTCTTGGGGTTTCTACAATTCTTTTAGCCTTTCTTGAATTCCTGTTGGTAATACCATTACCCAATGTCAGTCTCTTTCTTAAAGACATTTGGCTGAAGAGCTCTACTAGGGTATCAATATTGGTAACATAATCACTAAAGGTACTTCCATTATTTTCTGCTTGGAGAATAAATTCTTTTAACTTACCAAACTCAAGAAAAAAAGCTAGCTCACTTCCTGGTATTAATGGAGTATCTAGATCTCCCGAGAAGACTTTAAAACCTATTTTTTTAGAGATATTATTACCGGGGTCTGTTATGCTAAAAGGTTGGGAAATATTAAAAATATGACTAAAAAATTCATGATCTTCGGGTATCGCATTTCGGGTATACTCTAAATTGTGTAGTATCGCAATTCCAGCATGAAGATTAAACGAAGGAATCCAAAGTAGACCTGTCATTTGAAGCGTACCCAGCATAAATCGGGACAGGAATTCTTTAAATCTTATATTTAGTTGGGCTTGCCCTTCATAATAAATTTCACCTTCTAGATTCACCTTACTCGGCATCCTAAAATCTGCATCATATACATCGGGTAAATTATCGAATTCAGCCTTATAAGTAAATTTTCCTCCAAAGCGCAAGAAATTCTCCGAATTTCCTCCAAAACTCAAATATTCGATCAGTCCGGTAATTCCGTTAAACTTTAATCGATCAGATTTTTTCACGTTCCCTAACGCCCATTGATTATCATTTGCTGTACTTCCCACATAGGCGTCACCATATATTCTTCCCTGGGTATAAATTCCAGCATCATAATAGATTAGATAATCCTCAGGGTCAATATTTGCTGCTAAGAAATAATTTGCAGCTTTTTTAAGACCATTGGTAATATTACTTTTAACTCTTCCCAATGGAGTTACGGGGTCCAAACTGTTTTCAAATAAGGCAATTGCCATTGCCACCAAGGGTGTATTAGACTTAGAAATATCGAACTCATAAACACTGGTAGATTCATAGTTAAAAGTTAAATCTGCCGAAAGCGTCGCTCCTCCTCCATACTTAACATTTTTCTTACTGTTATTTCCTTTACCAGCACCATTATTTCTAGCAGCCTTACCTTTGCCTCCAAATGAGATACCTACCCCAACACCTATATCTGCCCCTAAACCTAGAATAAATTTCTCACGTAGATTAATCACAAAATGCTCAGAGTCCGTCACTTTTCTCCAAATATAGGCGTCTCCTCCTATATTACCTGTTGCGGGAACTGGTCCCAAGGGACCACTTAGTACTGCTCCTCCTTCTGTTGAAACTCCAAAACCTCTTGGCCATCCTAATTCACCAACTTCGAGCAACCAATCGTACATAGTAACAAAAAAGGTTCTGGCTTCTTTATAGGTATCTATAATATCAGTAATAGTTTCCTCAGCATACTGCACAATATCCCTCAAATTCTGTTCGGCTATATTTAAGAAGTCTGAAAAATCAACATCATCAATCCAGTCAAAGTAAGAAGTGCCTTCAGGATTGTCAGGGGTTACAGAACCCGATTTGGTCTTTTTTTGATACATTTCACCTTCCTTAGGGCAAAAATTAAGGCTATAGTACAATCCTTCTACATATGTTCTTGAGGGAAGCCAAATATGATTTCCTTGTAGACCTACTACTGGAGCATCAAAATTATAAGTTACACCATTTACAACTCGGTTATCTGATACAAACTGCCAATCATAGTTAGGATTTTCTTCTTTTAGTCTCTCTAAAAATACTTGGTAATTTAGTTTGTAACTATCATTATCATAGATACTTATTTTATCTAAGTCATCTAAACTATACTTTTCATATCCATCAGCCCAATCTATTCCATTGGCAACACCAGGAGCTGTATTCATATAAAAAATTAAGTTTGTAATAAATTTTAGTCTAGCATCTTGCTTTAACTCCCTTGCAGGAAAAGTGTGTACAGCGTTAGCTGGATTACTTTTATCATTTAAAGGATCATTGGGATTATCAGGATTTGGTTTTCTTAGAATAGGATATGCCTCTTTATAATACTCTTCATAAATAATTGAAATCAAACTCTCATTTGGTTTAACCTCTACCAACCTTGCTCCTGGTTCTGGAATTTCAGTAATAGTGGGAATTAGGATCCCTTCCTTATTATCCTCAATGTAGAATGCATTATTTTTATTCAAATTACTTTCTCCAGCACCCTCAAAAAGGGCTACTCCAAATTGAAGATCACTTTTTGGAGGTAAATAATTAAATACTCCTAACTGCTCAATTTCACCTGATTGTACGGCATTTAGACCTTCTGAAATATATGTTTTTATACCTACTCCAGACTTATTAACAGCAATAACCACTTCACTATTTTCACCGCTAAATTTCCCTAAAGTATTGTCAAAATAAACGTCTCCTGATAATTGATAATCTAATGCTCGCAAAGTTTCACCATCAACTTGTCCCGTTTCAGGTAAACCTAATTTTGTTTGAATTCTTTTTACTGCATTTTCCGTCAGATTTCCAAAAATACCATCAAGATCAAGTTTATCACCAATTTCCAATTTAGCTGAAACAGCGGATATCCCAACTTGTAATACCCTAATCATATCAACATCATACGTCCCTTCTTTAGTAACTACATCAGCACCCTGACCTTGTAATAACAGATTCTGGAAAAAAGGAAGATTCTTGAAATGATTTGATGTTAATCCTTTACTACCAAAAGTAGGCAGATAGGAACTCAAAAACTCATCTGGAATATTACTTGTTGCTTTTTGAGATATATATATGGCCATTTTTTAATTTTTTGTAACTAACCCATTAAGAGTAATCGAGTCATTTCCTTCAACAAACTCTATATTTTGTTCTAAAATTTCTTTGCTGTCATTAGGGCTAACTCCCATAATCCCCAGTTGCATTTCGTTTATTCGATACGATTTATTAATGTGGAAATCAGTTTCCAAAGCTTGGATATAGGTGCGATAAGAATAGTTCGTTCCAAACTTTGTCTCCTTTAACTGTTTAATATTCTCATATTCTTCCAAAGTAATAGTAAGGCAATCGAGAGTTCTTAGATCAATATTAAATCCATTATTTCTTCCTTGACCAGTTTTAAGATAGTACAGAAACTCTCTTATTTCTTCTTGACCATTCTGGGGAAATGGATGTTTTACTCTTTTAAGAACTAAGCCCTGTTCTGGGATACGTTTTGGAAGAGCCGCCAAAAAACCAAGACTTTTTTGGGTTGGGTCATAAGTATACTCATCTAAAAACACCGAATTATCATACTTACCTTTTCTAATCAAAGACATAGGATAATTCAATTTATCTCCGTTTGCATTATGATTTCCCCTTTCCTTAAATGCAAAGAAGGTGATATGATTTTTATCCTTTGCAATACCAATATTTGCCAAATAGACATCCTGACTATCGTCTTTTTCTAATGTCTTATCTATTAATGGGGCATTAATGGAAGAATACAGATATGTATTAAAATCTCCATCATCAAGTTTTCCATCATCGATTATCAATTTCATATCAAGAGAAAACAAGGTGTCGAAGATGGAGTTTCTAATTATTTTATCGCAAAATGCATACTGCAATGCACTATACTTGAAAAGAAAGTAATTTGAACCTAAATTATTTTCTTCGTTAACCCAATTTAAAAGGGAAATTACTTCGGAATAACCAACTAAAAATAATTTTTCCTCGTCGAATTGATTTAAGTGATGGAATTTCGTTCTTGATCCAGTTTTAGGCAGAAATTCATGTGTAAAAGAGTTTAAATAATATTTTGAGGAATCATCATTTACTCCAACAAAAGGAAGTTCAAAAAATATTTTTGACTTCCCTTTTTTAACTGGTAGTTTTTTACTTTCTAAACGTAAAATCGGCCAATCGGTATAATAATTTAAGGATTCTGAGAGAAGTTCATCACTTCCTTCTTGTTCAAAACTTAATCGTAGGGTTTTACCAAAGCTATCGTAATAATCATACGAATAATTTTGATCGTTTCGTATATCGATATACACCACTTCTTTGTTATAAAACTTCTCTACTACATTAATAGAATCAACTTTTTCTGCAGTTTGACCGGTATAAGCTTTCACTTTTTCGCCGTTGGCTTTGGCACAACCATAAAATGCTGCCGGATCTACATATGTGAGTATAGCTTCTTTATCATGCCAATGTTTAAAAGCACTTGTCTTGGTCGTACCCAAAGGAGAGGTCACAGTAATTATATGATCCAAAGAACGAATTATCCCCAATTTTGGCTCATACCCCAAACGATCTTGTATAATTTGAAAACCTGCTGAAGTAGTGTTACCGATAAACTTTCCTATTTGGCAACCAGCAGTTACCAAAGGAAGCTGTACAGTATCTTTTTTAAAGATCACCCTTTCCAGATATTCATCATCGCTTTGGTAATTATCTGTATTACCTACTACCGAATAATGATATCCTATGTTCTCTGATTTTGGATCTAACTGGGTATTGTTGTCGGCGTTGATCTTATCCTGTAGATCATGTAACACCTTTAGAATATTATTTGGTTTCCAAGAACCATCTGGTTCTCTTATTGTACCCTGAGCATCAAAAAGAGTATCTTTTTGAATTCCTCGGTATACAAAAAACTTAATAGTAGGGAAATCGAAATCTGGATTATTTATAGGTAACAAAATGACATTAACACAATCTTCATCTTCTTTACATTGTTGCACAAAAGGTATCCCATCTGTTACCGCAATTGCAGAGGAAGATGGCTTTACCAAAAATTGATTGCTTACCCTAAAACTTGTATTATCTCCAGGTACAGGCCCAAAAGCCTGAGCTTGAGTTTGAGCAGATGCCAGGGCATCGAGATCGGTAAAAAAGAAAATATCTGCCATACGGTTTTAAAAGTTTAGTTTATAGCACACTCTATCTTACATCAGAAGAGTGCATACAAAGACTGCCTAGGTTTATACCCAGATTCGTATTATTACATTACAATTTAACCTTGAAAGATTTGTTATGGGGTAGGAAGAACAACAAATCGAAATACTCAAGAAATGATATCTTAATAGACGAAAGCTCTATTTTTATGTTGCATAAATGTAGCTAAAAAATTTACCGACAGCTAATCTCTTTGCGTTATAAAAATGTTAATCTATAGCGACTACACTCTTCTTTATAGGTTAATAATTTGTTTTACAATTCATTGAACAAAAAGGTCATATACTCCCAATTGTTAACACACCGATTTTGAGTATAAGGGCTCTGTAATTCCCATATTTTTATAAAACCCAAACTGAAATCTAACCGAACGTTCGTAGATAAAACTTCCTAGAGCAACATCGTAAGCAATAGGAGCATTTAATGCTTTCATAGTTCTAATAAGTCTGTACAAGGTTGGTTTTGAGACATCAAGTCGTTGGGCCAACTCGCAAGGTGTACCCGTTGCTCTTAAATGAATTAGTTGATCAATTCTCTCAATAAGTTCAATTTGTTTGATAATAACATTCATATGTATTTCTTTAACTTATTTTCAATTCGTATTCCTGGGGTTATATATTAATGTTATAACCTTGGCATTTGTTACCACCAGATCATGTGTTTTTTGAAAATATGTCTAAAAACAATGAATAACAGCTATTATAGCTCCTTTAAAAGTGCTTCTGCTTTTTCTTTGTAGATACCATTATAGGCGATAAGTTGTTGAAGTACTTGTTTAAGTTGCGGTATCTGATCAAGTTTAAGATGGGTAAGCGCCAAATACCATCGTGCATTCTCATAGTATTGACTATTAATCGAAACATTTTGAAAGATTGGGATTGCTTTTTCTTCTTTATTGGTATTCAGATAACTATTTGCCAAATAAAGTTTCACTTGTTCTTTGCCAATAGAATCTTTCCATTTTTCAAGAGCAATAACCACCTTGTCATATTGACCATTGGTATATTTTGATAAAATATCTTTAAGTTTCTCATTAACCGATTCGCCTCTTGTTACGTCTTCTACAGGAAACGGCTTGTAATATTCGGCATATAACTCTTTTGACGAATCTTTAGATCCCATAGTGAACCAAAGCAAAGATCCCACACTAACCAATACCAATAACACTGCTGCAATCTTCCAAAACTTTAAAAAACCACTGCCAGATTGCTGTTCTTCGGCTTTGATTTCTTTACCTATTTTGATTACTTTTTCTCTAAACGCTAGTACATCGGTATCGCTTAAGGCATCATGCAATGCCCGATGCTTCTCAACTTCTTGTTGTAAAGCCTCACTTTCTGTCATTTGTTTTTCAAATGCAGTCAACTCATCCTGAGATAGAGTATTATTGAGATACCCTTCTATCTTTTCAAATAATTCTTGTGTTCTCTCCATAAGACTTATTATTTTCAGAATAGACACTCAGTTCTTTATATAGCGGATCTTTCTCGATCATCTCTATTAATGATTTTTTACATTCAAATTTTTTCTTTCTGGTATACCCTTCAGAATATCCTGTAAGACCAGCAATTTCTTTCATGGGTTTTCCTTCAAAAACTAACAACAATAATTCTTTGCAGGTATCAGATAATTTTACAAAATACTTATGATACAATCGCTGTTGTTCTTTTTGTTCAAGATGATCTTCAATATTTATTTCCTCTTCATCGATACCTTCAAATACTTGCTCTTTTAGGAGTATTTTACTTTGTTTCCGTAATCTATTTCTCCAGATATTTTTACAAATACCATAAAAATAAGTATCCAACGTTGAAGTAAACTCTAAAGACCTTTCTTTTAGCTTTTGATAGATCACCACTAAAGCATCTTGCACTACATCTTCTACATCTTCTTCATTTCCCGAATTTTGAAGAACATAACCACGAATATACCTAAGATTCTTTTTATAAAAAGCCTTAATTACTGCTTCATCACCAGCAATAATACCTTCAATATTAGTATTTTCATCAGACTTATTCATAGGTTAATGTTCCCACGCAATTATTTGTTACTCAGTATAACGATTTTTTTAATTTTTAAAATACAAATTGAAGGAGTTTAAAACCTTAATATTTTCATATTTTTTAGCTTTTTATCTTCTAAAGATAACTAATTCATTATAAGGTCTTTGCGAAAGATAGTTTATGCTCCCTTCTTTTGCTTGAACTTTCTAATACCCCAAGCGACTTTATAGGTTCTAAATAGAAGATCATATAACACCATTTCATGTAGTCTGTTTTTGGACCTAAACAATCGATTCATGAGCATGTGCTGGTAACTCCCCATAAGATCGTGCAATCGTGCTTCGTCTACCAGGGGTTTTATCTCGTTTACCACAGGTATACTTAGTTTACTTTTAGTCTCCAACACATCAAGAATAGGTGCCAGATCGGGTTTTTCTTCTCTCGTAAAATGCAAAAAGGCTTTTATTTTTTCTTGCTGTTCCCTAAACTTTTTATCCATCTGCTTTTTTAGGAACTTATTCATCCCGAACTCTTGTCCAAATCCGGTTTTAAGTCGCTCCATCAAGGCCAATTTTTGATCTTCATCATATCCAAAATCTGCCAGCATTGCATCCATCGCTCTGATACTAAACAACCACCGTAATTCTTCTCCTTCATCTTCATCGATCATATCTAAAAAATCGACAATCATTTTACTATCGTAATAGAATAAGGTTTCTGATGCCTCCATTGTGCTTTGACCATAACGTTCTAGCTCCCTTTGGTAAGTATCTATCTGTATTTTCCAGATAAGATCCTGACTAATGTAGTGTTGCAAAGGTTCGTGCAACGCATTGATAATCTCTCCTACATTTTTAGCATCGGTGTAATGAAATCGTACTCGTATATGATGCTTAGGATCTGCATATCGTATAAAAAACCACTTGTCGATAATATTATTTGCCAAAAGTGCATCGGTAACTGGCTTTATTAGCTCTGTAAGCACAAGGTCTGAAGTCTTTGGCCCTGTATATATTTTATAATACAACCATTCTCCACCTATTATAAATGATCTCTGTGTATTAGCCATGATTCTTCTGTGTGTTTTTTAGTTTTTGATCATTATAAAATGAAAATACAACCTGGTTGGTGTAGCTTTCTTCTCCTTCTTTTACCATTCCATCTTCCATATGCAAGAATTCTTTTAATTTAAAAGCAGGTCTCTTTTTAATGGTTTGCAACAGCATGTTCACCGAGGTAATATTATGTGTATTGATTAGCAACTCATTATCTCCATCGATAAGCAATACAAATTGCGGTAATTTTTTGGTAGTAGCAAAATCTTTCCAGGCTTCACTAAGAGCTTCGCCATGTAATTTCAGGAAGGGTTTACAAACATCTACTTTTATGTTCCAACTGGCAGAAGATAAAATCACTCCCTGATATTCTACTCGTGGTAAAAACTCATAATCTTCGGCTAATGGCCCCCAATTAAACCCAAGACCCGATCTCATTTTTTGAGTTTGCATATTGGCCAGGAACTGGTAAATTGGCAATGCATCTCCTGAGAAGTTATGTGCATTGGTCAAATGAGGTAATACCTCTTTATTATATTTTTTTGAGCGCAATCGTACCTTACCCCTAGCCGTTGCCGAAATCATAAGATCGTCTAAGGTAAGTTGATACTCCGGATCTACAATTGATTTTGCCAGATATGGGATTTCAAATTTTCGAAAGGCAGGTCGCATTAAAATATTACCCACTCTAGACTCAGGTAAATGCACAATCTCGGCCAATATTTTATCAGGATTTTCTTGCGCCTCGATATCTACGATTTCTTTGGTATAAGCATGTAGCGCTTCATCACCGTGACAAAAACGCCCCAACAAATTTGCTGCACTAGATCCTCCAACACTAGACATCACTATTTTCTCTTCACCATCAATATTTACTATCTCTACCATCGAAGAAATCGTATCAGGCATATCGTCCCACTTGGCTTCAAAGCCTTCAAAATCGTTATCGGTAATATGAATCACAGTTTTGTTTTCGCGAATGCTTTCTAATAATTTTTTCTGAAGAATGGTGTGTATTGGTGTCCAACGCATTTCTCTTACAGGCACCCCATTATCTTTTTGTGGCAACATGATATCATCTACAATTCTGCTCACATCTCCCGTTCCCTGGTTTTGCAAAAACCCTACTCCCAACTCTACATCGAGGGCTTGGGATAGCGGCACTTCACGCTCTTCATACCGTTCATAAAACGCAGTTTGAAATCTGGTCATTAAGGTCTCAGTAGCTGGCAAGGTCAATTTATTCAGCAACGTCATGGTCTTTTTTATGCGATGCAAATATGACCTATCGAGGGTGTTTACTTTGGGAGTCAACAACATATCGGTCTGAAACATAAACTTGAGTTCAAAGCCTACTTCGAGTTGTTTTAACGATTCGCTAAGTGCGATATATTTTTCGGCCTTGTTCCCAATATTGGCATCTAACTCCTGCAGTGTTTTTTGCGCTTGTTCTAAAGCCGAAATTAACTGTTCTGTACCTTCCAGTTTTTTTAACACTGGCATAATTTGATCTAAGAACTCTGGACCTGAAACCGAAGGTTCTAATTCACTAATGAGTAATTGACTCGCCACCAATTCATGAATAAACTCCATAGCTTCTTCTTTGGTAATCTCATCATCTACCAAAAGATCTCCCAAATCACTGAGTCGCGCTCCGGGTTTCGCTTTTTCGATTACTTTTTGCAAATATTCAGAATGTTCTACCGCAACAATGTGGTGCATTCTGCGACTGTTTACATAATTGTACTCTACATAACGCAATTGATGCCCAGTTTCATAAATACTGGTATTGGGATAAAACAATAATTGCTCTCTTATATGCTCGTGCTTTACGATATCTTGAGACAAAGCCACCAGATAGTTCATATCTAGTCGGGTATGACGTTGGTTTTTAGACTTGTCCTGAAGCTCAATATGGGTTGCATCTGAAAATTCTCCAACAGCAGTACCGGCAAAAAGCCCAAAAGGAGTACATCGTGACGACATACGACTTAGGTATTTGAGTACCGAATACAACATGCGATTAGCTTTCTCTTTGTCATCAATTTCTCCTCGCAGCCATTTTTCGAATTCTGTATATAACGATGGTGATGCCAGAAAGATGGCCTCTTTAATCGCTTTGTCTTCACAAATAGCCTTTAATGCATCTTCAGAAAGAATATGGTCTTGAGTAAGTTTTTTATAAAATGAAAAGGAAAAAAGTGGAGCACGTAACACGTACTTAGAAAAATTCTTATACCCCATAATTAAAGCCGATAGTATTTTGTGTAAATCATTATGTCCCAAATGTAACTAAAAAAGCCCTGTTAAAACAGGGTTTTCTTTATTTCGGATAACAAGTTGTTTTTAGCCCATCAGCATACATTGGTCCCATTTGGTATCAAAAGGTGCCAGGTATGAAATCATAGCTAGCCCTATACCGCTAACACCCTCTAGTAGGTTGATTTCGTTTTTCCAACCGGCATTTTCTCCGCCTTGCCATCGCATATAGCCTGCGTGACCTTCTTGGTGAATGGCCATCTCCAGGGCTTTATCGAGCCAAAAATCTGCCGCTTCTTTGCATGCGACTTCTCCAGTTTCTTTATACATAAAATTGTAAATATGCATGATCCCAAACGCTCCGTGGCATAGTCCTGCATCTTTTACTCCGGCTTCTTCCAGTTTTTTGCGACGGGTAGTATGTAGTACGGTAGCAATAGCCTCTTGCTTATAAGGTTCATGATCTAGTAGTTTTCCTGCTTTCCACAGTGAAATGGCGACCCCCAAATCGCCATAGCACCATCCCAACCTGGAGTTTTCACTTTTTTGCTGACTGGTAGTGACCCAACTCGGAAAAATCCATGAACGCGATGTGTCTTCATTTTTACAACTGAGTATAAACGCTACAGATTGGTGTATTAAAGTAAGTACTTCACTTTTAAATTCTTGATGTACCGCCAATCGAGATAAAAAATTGAGAATAGACGGTATGCCATGAGATAGCCCGAGGTTATACCCGCGAACTCCTTCTTGTCGAATGACATAACTCTCCCATCGGGTAAAACTATTATCATGCTGTCCCCGTTCTTGAAGCAGTGCTACAATGTCTGCCAAAATTTGTCGATAGGTATGTTGTAATGCTATGTTTTGGGTATGCTCAAATCTTTTTAAGAAATAATACCCTATACCTAAAATACCGTGTAGAAAATCATAGAAATTATCATCTGGGGTGATATGCGCAATAGATTGAATAAGAAAGCTGTCTAAATCTGAAAGTAGCTCATCACAATCGAGATCTACATACCCTTCTTCTTGTAATAGTTGTATGGTCCAGGCTGCTCCTGCGATTCCTGAGCAAAATGTATGAAAGTTATACCCTGTATTTATTTTTTCGATAATCGATGCCAAAATTTCGACCCCTTGGTCTGCATAAGACTCCTCCCCAGTAAGCTTGGCATAATAAAACTGAAACAAAGCGATACCCGCACTACCCGATAAAACTCCTATCTCGTCTACCTCATGTACATGGGCAGTGAGCACTTTTTGAATTTCCTCCAGTTTTTGAACCAAAACTGATTCTTTTGTAAGCGTAGTATTCATGGTAAAAAGAATTTGAATAGACAAGAGGCTGCCTAAAAAGTAGTTGATTGTTGTCAAACTGAGCTTGTCGAAGTTTTTGGCTTTTGATTTTTAAAACGTCTTCGACATGCTCAGACTGACAACTGTAAAAGCATTAACTTTTTTTGACAGCCTCTATCTCATTGATGAATGATCTAATATGTATCTTAACCTCCCAAGAGATATCATATTAGAAACATTGCATTCCTGGAGGTGGGCAAGTGTTTAAAGCCCCGTTGGTAATGCAAAAACGTGTTTCTGCTGGGCACATTGCAGTTGGGTGCCACCCTCCTTTTACCGTGTCTTGCTCTAGCTTGCTAATTACTTCTTTCTTTAGTTTTAAACCTTTCAACGATTTTTTCATGTGAATTATGTTTTTAGAAGTACCTACTCTTTTAAAGGTTTTCGGTTTCCCCTTGTACCAGTCGATCTCGACCTTAGGTTAAAATTAGAGGGTAATACAGGTGCAGAAAAATAGAAGCTCCCTAGTTTAAACAATTAAGGGCATAAAAAAAACCTGCACATATGCAGGTCTTTCTAGGGGTAGACAGTATTTTATTAAGGTCTATGATAGCATGGCTCTCCCGGTTGTCTTGCGGTTGGTTCAAAATTGTCTGTATCGGTAGGAATACTACTTCCTCCTTTTATCATGCTCATCCACTGTGAATTGATCCTGGAAACTGTTATTTTTTTCAAGGTAATTTTGTTTGTTTTTTGTGTATTCATTGAGTCGAAATTTAAATTGATACTCGATATATAAAGGGTTCTGCAATAATCATTGCTATTGCACCTCCCATGTTTTGAATATAATTTTTTAGTACGAGCATTGATAATAGTACAACCCTAAATTGTTTAAAATAGGGTTGTTTATATGGTGTTTTCCAGGCTTTTTTCCTGCTTTTGCAAGTTCTTGATATAGTACGACGGATTAAGACCTGTTTTTGCCTTAAAATGCTTGGCAAACGAATAATCACTTTTATACCCAATTTCGGTAGCGATCGACTTTATAGAAAAAGACCTGAACTTTTTATCATGTTGTAAACGTTGTAACACATACCCTATTCTTAAATCGTTGATGTACTCATTAAAATTTTTCTGCTGGTGTAGATTAATAATCTTAGACAAATAGGTTGCATTGGTTTTTACCTTTTTTGCTACCGATCGCAAATTACAATCTGATCGCAGGTAGTATTCTTGTTCTTCGAGTTTGGCCAACCCTTTAAGAACATGAGCTACTTTTTCATCATCGATCACCAAAGGAGTACTTGTATCTTTTTTTATGGTCGTGGTCACTCCTTTTGCCTCTAGCGTATCTATTTTTTGTATGAGATTAGCAAATTGCACTTTGTTTGACCGTTGTTTTTTAAGTACCAAAAACACCACCACAAATAGTAACACCAGGAGTACGGTAGCAACCACATATCCTATCTTTTTGGTGCGCTCACTCTTTACATGTTGGGTTTGCAAGTTGGCCATACCGCTCTCTAGATTTTGTGCTTCTTTTTGGTAAATCTTACTTATGGTTTTCTCTTTTCTTTTTTGAAATGTATCATTAAGGTTCATGTAAGCCGTATTCCACCGCAAGGCATTTTCAAAATCTTCTTGTGCCGCATAACAATTGGCCAATAACAAATGAGATTGTAATACCGGGAGTTTATATAAATCCTTTTCTTCTGAAACCTCAACATTGGCAAGCAACCTTTCTATTGCCTCCTCATATTTCCCTTGCTTGTAATAACAACTGGCAATAAAATAGGAGCAATTAACCGTTGGATAGTGCTTATTTTTGACTTCGTTATTTTTAAGAATCTCTTCGGCCTCAAACAAATGCTTTAATGCAGTATCATATTGTTCTCGATAATAAAACACAACCCCTTTTTTGATGCATAAATCTATAAGACCTTCTTTATAATCTAGGTTTTTACTTAATGTAATCCCTTTTTCTATGTAGTGCAATACCGAATCATATTGCTCGGTATCGAGATAGACTTCGCTACCTGTAGTAATTACATTTACATGATTTTTGGTGTTCTTAAACGAGGTATCATCAATAGACACCAACATTTGCCTTGAAACATCGAGCGCTTTATCATATTGGTTGGTCTTTTTATATACCAGCACCAAACCTGAGTTGGCCATAATTTCTTGCTCCAGGTTTTTGATGTTTCTGGCAATCTCAAGACTGGTGTAGTAAGCTTCAAGTGCCTCCTGGTTTTGATCGTTCATAACATAGGCATGTGCTTTTCGGGTAGTAGCATTGCAGATAAGTATAGAATCATTAAGCGCTCTAGCGATGTTGGCCGCATGGTTAAATTGTGCAATACTCTGCTCATATTTCTCGGCATAATAGAGCGATTTTCCTATGTCGATGTACTTCTTGGCCTCTTGTGTGGTATAGGTTTGCGCAATAGTGGCACTCCCTAAAAGCAGGAAAACCCAAACGATAATCCCAGATACCCATAACCACTTCGCGCTCCTCATTTTGATGTGTTTTGTGTGTACTATCAAAAGTAAGGATTCATTTTTAATTAAGCATGGTTAAGGGAAGGATGGAATTGGTGGAATTGGGTTAATTTGATGTTTTTTTACAGATTTTTCTTATCTAATTCCTTTATGTAATATGAAGGATATAGGCCTGTTTTTTTATAAAACGCTTTTGAAAAAGCCTCCGCATTATTAAACCCAATTTCTTCAGCAATTGCTTTTATCGTGTATTTTCTCAAAGTGACATCTTCTCGAAGTCTAATAATTACATACTCAATTCGTAAATCATTAATATAGTTAGTGAAACTTTTTTCCTTAAAGGTGTTTATGACTTTCGATAAATAACTAGAATTAGAATCAAAGCTTTTGGCAAGGTCTTTAATGTTAATATTTGCTCTTAAATATTCTTGATTTTCTTCAAATAATTGTAATTGACTTACTAGGTCTTGAAAAGCTTCTTTCTTTACAAATGATTCCTTGTCTTGCTTTGGAAATATAGGTTCCTTTGTATCATCATTTAATGTCTCCTGAATTAACTTATCAAATCTTTGTCTATAAGTCTTTTGACGCTTATAATAATAAAAAGTAGCTACAAAGCTGATAAGTAAAAGAGCCATTATCAAAATATTTTGAAAAGAAATGTTCTTATTTTTTTTCTTCAAAGAGTCTATAATCTTTTCTTTATCATCCAAAAGCTCCTTTTGGTCATATTTAGTAATTATTTCATAACTACCTAACCGATAATAACTATTTAAAATACTATCAACACTTAATAATTTATTTATTTGAAGAAGTTGATTTTGTGAGTCATCTATAGATTTATAATAATCTATTAACTCTAGATACGATGACCTACTTTCCGGCAAATAATAGTTTCTTTGTTTACAAAATGAATCTACTTTTTTAAAATATATATTAGCCATCTTGTTTGCACCCAGTTTTTTCAGGGTCTTACCCAAAAAAGTGTATCCTTCAACGACATCGTACTCAGAAGTACTATGTGTTTGCATCTCAAGTAGTATTGGTAAAACGTGTTCCAATTTTCCTTTAGCAATATGATATCTTTTATCATAGTAGTCTAAGATAGCATCATTAAGCATAAATAGACGACCTATTGTTTTGTTCTTTGAAAGAGATAAACCTATGTTGTTAGATACCCTTGCCGAATCTAAATCATCCGTTAATCTATATACTGGAACTATTTCGGCCAGAGTTTTTAGATAACTAATACTATCCCATTTGCCTCTATTTATTTTCATGTTGTTCTCTTTACATATCAAGCATTCTCTAAATATTTTTTTTGCCTCTTCATACATGCCCAACTCCCTCTTGACTGTGGCTAAATTATGTTTAACAATAGAAGTATAGATAGGGTTATTATTCTTTTTGGAATATTCTAGGGCAGAAATAAAATCATCTAAAGCCTTTGAAAATTTCCTGTGATCAGTATAATACAATGCCCTTTTATTATATAGAAGTTGCGGATAATACAACCTTTTAATGTTTTTACTATAAAATATTGCAGTATCAAAAGCTCTTATTTTTCTAATATCCAAATCGTCATACAAATTACTTTTAATCAAATAGGCAAGTGTCATCTTAGTACTATCATTGTTGATCCTTCCTTTATACCAATATGCTTGAAAATACATCTCAGATTTCTCTTTATCTGTTTCTAAGTTTTCAAAAAAACCATCTCTTAGTTCCTCATAGGTTTTTTTCTTTAACGAATCTGAAACTTTATAGGATTGCCCTAGTACATCAGAAAAAAAGAAAACACTAATCAGTGTTACTAGTATTATCGTTTTGAGATTTTGCTTAAACCTGCTCATAAATTCTTTTTTTCTAATTCTTTTATGAAATAAGAAGGATATAGCCCTGTTTTTTTGTAAAACGCTTTTGAAAAAGATTCAGAATTATTAAATCCTATTTCTTCCGCTATTGCTTTTATGGTATATTTTCTAAGAGTGGTGTCTTCTCGAAGTCGAACGATCACATAATCTATCCGCAAATCATTTAGATAATTACTGAAGCTTTTTTCCTTGAAAGAATTAATAACCTTTGACAAATAGCTCGAGTTAGAATTGAATTTTCTAGCGAGATCTTTAACATTGATATTAGGTTTTAAGTACTCTAAATTGTCCTCAAAATGTTGTAGCTGATCCAATAAACTATTTATGGTTTTTTTACTTATTGAAGATACATTAGAAATGTTGTCTGGTGAATTGTCGACTATATTTTCGTTGGTGCTTTTTTCTAATAATTTTTGAAACCTTTTTTCAAAAACACGTTGTCTGTAGTAGTAATAACCTACTCCAAATAAACTAATACCTAAAACAATAGATATAATTAACTTTTGAGAAGAAATTAATTCATTTTCCTTCTCTAAGGAAGAAATAATTCTCTCTTTTTCTTCTATAAATCTTTTATTATCAAATCTTGTGATCATTTCATAACTACCAGACCGATAATAGTTATTTATAATACTATCTACATGTAATAACTTATTGATGTGAAGAAGTTGATTTTGGGAGTTGTTTCGCATTTTATAGTAATCAATTAGTTCTATATAAGCTTGTCTTCCTTCGGGTATATAAAAGTTCTTACTTTTTGAAAAAGAGTCTACTTTTTTAAAATAGGTAATTGCCTTATAGTCTACCCTCATTTTTCTCAGAGACTTCCCCAAATAAACATACGCTTCAATAATATCATATTCAGATGTGTAACCAGGGGTCATCTTTAATAGTGTTGGTAAAATTCTCTCTAATTTCGATTTAGCTAATTGGTAGTTCCCGTCATGATAATCTAAAATAGCATCGTTTAAATAAAATAAACGATCTATTTTTTTACCTACAGACATTTTAAGACCTCTATTATTTAATATTCTGGCCGAATCTATTTTATTAGTCAACCTGTAAGTAGGTACAACTTCTGCCAAAGTTTGTAGATATCCGATGCTATCCCACTTCCCTCTATTTTTAATCATGTTATTTTCTTCCCAAATCAAACATTCTTTAAACAGTTTCTTAGCATCTTCATACATCCCTAACTCTCTCTTTAAACACCCTATGTTGTGTTTTACGAGTGATATATATGGAGGATTTTTATTTTTTTTTGAAAATTCTAATGCAGAAATGTAACTTCTTAGAGCTAAGGAAAATTCTCTACGATCATTATAATACAGCCCTTTCTTGTTATACAAAAGCTCTGGATAATGTAATCGCTTAACATTTTTGCTGTAAAATATTGCAGTATCAAAGGCTTTTATTTTTCGAATATCTAAATTACCATATAAGTTACTTTTAATTAGATATGCGATCATCATCTTGGTACTATCGTTATTAATCCTTCCTTTATACCAATACGCTTGAAAATAACGCTCAGATTTTTTTTTATCGATTTCTAAATTCTCAAAAAAACCATCCCGAAGTTCTTCATACATTTTATTTTTAAGAGAATCAGCTATTTGATATGATTGAGCAAATCCACTTTGATAAATAAATGAAATTAAAAAAACACTTTTGATACAATTCCAAAGGTTCATAAAAACAGTTTTTTGTACAGCTCAAAAGTATTTAAATAAGAGTAAGATTTAGAATTCAGTGCAATTAATAATACAAATGCTTCTCGGTTTTTATAAATTCCGAGTCTGCTTATTTCTTCCATTTACATGTAGTTCAAATCAATCGTTCTAAAGAAAAAACAGAACATAAGTATTTGTTAATCAATTTTTTAAAACAAATATTTACCCTCGGTTTTTATAAAACACGACCTACTTTCCTTGCAAACTACCTTTATCGTAACATACTTTTGACAGCATTAATACACAACTCATGACAACAAAAGTATACCCATACAAAAATCAGTTTATCTATACCGTCTTACGGGCGTTTCACCTGCAAATGGATAGGTTTATGTATAACCTGATACACCATCACGCCTATGAAATCATTTTGTATAGATGGATATTAAAACTATATGACAAAGGAGCTTCTATAGAAAAAGCAATACTCACCATTTATAAAGCTAGAAATATGTTTTTATTAAAAGATACTTCTTGTATGACTCGGGATAGTAATACACCTAAAATTTAGTAATACTATGCTTACAAAATATTACAAACAGTTACAGCCCCAGCAACAAGCATTTGCAGATCAAAAAATAGCCCTACGACTACAAGCCAGTACAAGCATAATACGAAACATATTACTTAGCATGAATCCTGTAATCGATATAGCCAATGGCAAAGTGATTTTACATAAAAACACCCTTTTTCGAATAGAGAAAAAAGTGAACAAAGAATTAAAAAACAATTATCAAAAATAACAGCAATGAGAAACATTATTCAAGATCAATTTACCGTAGAAGAAAAACAACAGGCCGAGCAATTGGTCACACAACTAGAAGCGCTGTTTATAAGTAAGCTTTCGGGTTTAACCGAAAAACAACGCCAAGATTATAAGGCCATTAATGAAAAAAACAAACTGTTTGTAAATAAAGTTTGGGATTATCGCCAACATAGCGCAGGACTTAGTTCTCCAGATGTAGACTGGCAAGAATTTGAAAGCGATTATAAGGCCAGAGTATTTACAGAAAATCTACTAGGCAGATTAGAGAGTTTGGCCTATCGCTTAGAAAGCACCAAAATCTTACACGATTATGACAACTACCAGGATGCACTTAATGATTATGCCTATTCGCAATACAGCAAAGGAGCTGGTAAACCGGGTTATACTGAAAAAGTGGCCGAGTTAAAACAATTTTTTAACCGTACCAGACCCCAGCCGAAAGGGGATGAAACTGAGGTTTGATGTAGTGGATTCCTGCCTACGCAGGAATGACAGTTTGCCCAAAAACACTTTCTGCTGGGCCAAAAAGGCCTTAGACATAGCTCAGGGATACACTTGTAAAAGACCAATGTCACACTGAGCTTGTCGAAGTGTAATTATGCAGTAGGATGGCTTAGTCTTCGACAAGCTCAGACTGACACTAACCTATTTCCCCAAAAGACCTTCTGTTGGGCCAAAAAGGCCTTCGGTTAGACTCGAAAGATTAAAAATTAGACTCTGGGAGTTCAAAATTGGCTCAATAGGACTCAAAATTAGACCTCTGAGGTTCAAATTTAGGTACGGTGGTTTCAAAATTAAGTCCTAAAGGTCTAACACTTCGTCAAAAAGGCCCAACCGAAGGTTACATAGGCCCATCATAGGGTCAAGCAGGTCTAAATTTGAACTTAAGAGGTTTAATTTTTAAGGTTACAGCTTAAAAATTAAACTAATAACAATAAACCATCAACAATGAACCAAAAACCAGTAACCATTAACAAATAACTACTAACTAAAAACTAATTACCACCAACCAAAACAAAAACGCAACACATTAAAAGGGAAAAGCAATGAATACTATATTACAGCAAATAGCATTAATAGAAAGAATTGATCGATTGATTCGAATGAAAGCCACTGGCTCACCAAAACAATTATCTCAAAAGTTGAGTATTTCTAAAACCAAACTATATCGCGTGCTCAATACCATGAAAGAATTACAAGCTCCCTTGATTTATGACACTACTATACAAAGCTTCGTTTATGAAGAACCGGTAGATTTTAGCTTTGGCTTCTATGGCGAACATGACAAATTGATGTATGCTGGATAGTCATGAGTAGAAATGATCAACAAAAAAATAACAGTAATAAAAATTACTCAGTTCCGAAAAATGAAACTGGCATATTGTAATATTGCATAAAAAGATAGAAACAACGGTTTTAAACGTACAGTTAATCTTATCAACTAAAATTGTTAAGACCAAAAGTATGACCTAATGAAATACCAACCGATTTGGAATAGAAGTTGAATATATTTTATACATTCACAAACACTCTTAGAACTAGAAAATAAATACCATGAAAAGACTTATCATCATTCTGCTACTGCCTTTGCTCTCTTTAGCGCAAGAAGATGTTGATTTTCTAAAATATTTAGGCAAACCTATAGATTCATTGCCTATTAAAAACTTTGAAGACCCTTCTGTGGCATTTATGAAAAAACTATATCGAACTACTGGTGATTTTGAGTTTTTAGGTATTACCTACAATACTTTAGATGTCATAACCTCAAAAATATCTGATGATATCATGTGTTTTACATTTACTTTGGAAGAAACGTTTAATGAAGACTTTTTTAATAGATTAAAAGATAAGTACCCAATAGATGAAAAAAGGTCTTCAGATTTACATAAAATCACCGAGATGTTTAGGTTTGATGTAAATGACCGCGTAATACAAGACCCTGCATTAAAACACGCAAATTGCCCTAACGGAAAACCTCTAAACATTAATTATTTTTTTGATCAATACAGAGTTACCATAAGGTGTAATCATGAGCATCTTTTTAGACCTCCGGCAATGCAAGTTTCTGTTGCTCATTTAGAAAAAGTAGACCCTCTATCGTATATAGGAAAAAATATTAATGATCTACCACAACTAAAACGAATTTTATATCTGTATAAGGATAAGCAATATGAAACTATGCCGGTTGCACAAATTTTATATGCAAATAAAGAAGCGCATACAATGATGTTATATCTACATAAAGAAAAAAAAGATAATGTTAAAGAAGTATCTCTTTTGTTTTTTGGCGCACTAGATAAAAACATGCAACACGAATTAAATAAAATGTTAGGCAAACCTAAAATGTATAGTAATATTTATTCTCTACCTCCAGAAAAAATAAAACCTGAATACATAGTTAAAAACAGGAATAATGTTGTTTTTGATATTCAAGTTTTTGATATAGAAGATGCTGATTTGATGGTATGGAAACATAACGGCTATGTAATAATGGCAGACGATTTAATAGGAGGGCTTACTCTAAAATTTTTTAAGGAAGAAGATAACTACACACCATTTTAATATATAACTAATCTAAAATTTTAACACTATGAAAGCAGTAATGAAATTCATTACCCTGGCATTCCTATGCCTTATTTTTTACAGTTGTGAAAAGGATGAAACTCACATTTCAGACCATTCATTAATTGAAGAAATACAGTTATGGTACGCAGAAAACCATATTGAAGCCATGAATTCTAACAATCATTTTACAGGTATTATTGATTGGGAAAATTATAATTTACATAATAACAAAATTTATATTCCTTTTATTCAAAACAGCATAAAAAGAAGTAATAAGATTTTTGAAAAAAATGCTCAAAACTCAGTACTTACCAAAGGGATGTATGTCTTAGAAAAAGTAGATGGGCAGTATCAAGAATATTTACATGTTTACATATCGAGAGAAGAAAGTGCACTAGATTCAATGGACATGTTATTACAACAGTCCTATGTTGCATTTACTTACTCCAATGAGGGAAGATTAGCTAAATTTTATAATCAAAAAAACTTGTCTTTTACTCCAAATTCAGACACTGAAGTTTTGGATACGAATCAGAAAGGAATAGCGTGCGACACAACTTATGTATTTCAAACCGTTCATTATAGCGATGGTACAAGTGATCGCTATTATTTATATTCTTTTGACACTTGTCATTCTTCTGGGGGAAGCAGTAACGGAGATAATTATGGAGGTGGTAGTTCTGGAGATACTTCCGGTGGTGGTTCAGGTGGTGGACTAGGGGATGTTTTAGGTGATAATGGATTAGAAGAAGAGGGCTTTCCCGATTGTAAATCTTTTAGGTTTGAACAAATTATTGGTAAAAATGCTATTTCTTGTGGAGTATTTGACCTAAGAGTAACTATTAAGTTGCGAAGCAGTGAAACAAATGATGGTATACCAAGAGGTTTTCACTGGACTATTCCTGATAATGTTTATTTTACATATCCCAAAACTTGGAAAGAAGGCCATGCAGCCAATCAGATTTCTTCTATAATATCTATTACTACTCAAGAGCTAACAGGTGAATGGATTCAACTGGGAGCTAGTTTAACATATCAAGAAATGAAAGATTACTTTTTCTCAGAACTTATAAGAAGAGTCAAATTAACTGGTGGAGAAATGCACATGGATAACAGACATAACGTTTCTCCTGTCAGATACGAAACTAATAGATGGTTAATAGGAAGCTGTGCCGATTAAATAGAAAATAAAAAACAATGAAAAATATAATAAAAGCTTTAATAATCGGTGTCTTTATCATTTCTTGTAATAATGATGATATCGCAAATAATACTGAACTTGAACAAGACACTAATAAAACATCCTTTAACATTAGTTTTTTTGACAAAATACCAAAAAACAAATCACAATTTACTTATCCATTACATATAGAATTCCCTAATGGCAGCTTGACAATGATATGTCCGCCCACAATGTTGGACCCTGCAGGAGCAGAGGCTTGCGATGACCCCAGTGATGGAGGAGGAACGGGTAGTGGTTGTGGTAGAGGTCAGGTAAAATTAAGAGGTAGTTCAGTTTTATATCCAGGGCAATACCATATGACCTTTAACTATTCAGAAGATGAAAACGGAAATACAGTTGTAAGTGGTTTTGAATCCAATTTAAATGGAACAACTTTTAATAATGATTATAGTCAAAACGGAGAAGCACTAATTACATATCTCGATGATCAAACGGTACAAATAGATGTACAAGGAACAATTACGCATGCTTTGAGCTATAATATTCTTAATGGCGCTCAAACTACCAGCGTTAACCTATCTGCAAGATATAATTTATGTACAGGGGGAGGTACCGGTACAATACATGAGATTTTAGAAATTTATGACGCTAATAGAGATTAAACCACTCACTTAAAAATACGTACAATGGCATTCTGCATAGATAAACTGAAAATTGATTTTAAAGATTATAGTTCAAATTGGTGTGTACTCCGTCGTAATCTTAATTTTCTATCTTCAAAACTATAGACTCTATTGTAGGATAAAAGCAACATAAAATGATAAAATATAAATCATTAAGTTGAGTGTAAAGTACAACTTAAAAAAACAGCTTTAGGTTTTTTAACTTATTGCTGTTTTTGTCGTATACTACCATCCCCTGCACTTTACAAATATTTATTTTATGATAAGCCCAAAATCATAGTAACGTTTTACTCAATTGTAACACATATAATAACGGTTAGTTATATTTAAATCATAGAAACATAATACAACAAAAACATGAAAAAAATCATCTTACTAATGATACTTGCGCTACTAACAAACAAAGTATTTTATGCCCAAGAAGATAAATACCTTTGGTTAGAAGAAATAGACGATGACAAAGCTCTCGAATTTGTTGATAACGAGAATAAAAAAACTGTTGCTAGGTTAACTGCTACACCTTTTTATCAAGATATATATACTAAATCCCTAGATATATTTAATGCTACAGATCGTATTGCATACCCTACTACTTATGGTGATTATATCTACAACTTTTGGAAAGACAAAGACCATGTTCGGGGAATTTGGCGACGCACTCCCAAGGCCGAATATGTTAATGGTAATCCTAAATGGGAAACCATTTTAGACATAGATGCATTATCCAAAAAGGATGGTAAAAAATGGGTATATAAAGGAGTGAGTGGTTTATACCCAAACTATGATCGGTTTTTGGTAAGATTATCTGATGGTGGTGGAGACGCTGTCATCATCAAAGAGTTTGATGTGACAAAAAAACAATTTATTGAAGACGGTTTTTATATTCCCGAATCTAAAGGTGGTGCCAGCTATGTAGACCTGAACACCTTATTAATTTCATCAGATTTTGGCGAAGGTACTATGACTCCTTCGGGCTATCCAAATCAAGTAAAGTTATGGAAACGTGATACACCCATAGAAAACGCAAAATTGATTCATGAAGGTGATATACAAGACACGGGGTCTTTTGGAAGCATTTACCGAGATAATGATAAAGAATATATTGTTGTCTACAGAGCGAAGACATTTTATACACAAGAGATGAAAGTATGGCACGAAAATAAATTTGTATCTCTAGATATTCCTGAAGATGCTTCACTAAGTGGGATTTTGAACGATCAAGCTATTCTTGATTTAAAATCAGATTGGACCATAAATGGCAAAACGTATAAGCAAGGCGCTATCATTAGTTTAAATTTTTCAGATTTGATACAAGGAAAACATAATGTACACTTTATCTATCAGCCAGATGAAAAATCTAGTGTCTATGGGATTTCCGCTACAAAAAACACCCTATTACTAAATATTTTGAAAGATGTAGCCTGCGAATTGTTCATCTATAAATTTGATGGCAAAAGCTGGAATAATGAAAAAGTTAAGGCTCCAGAATTAGGTAGATTATCTGTGGTTGCCACGGATCAAAATACAGATGATTACTTTTTTCAATTTGAAAATTTCCTAACCCCTGAAACGGTATATTATGGTAATGCCCAATCGAACTCCTTTAAACCGTTTAAATCATTACCTTCATATTTTGATAGCGATAAATTCCAGGTTCAGCAATTCAAGGTAAATTCTAAAGACGGTACGGCTATTCCATATTTTGTGGTATCTCCCAAAAATATTACTTATAATGGTAAAAATCCCACTTTAATTTCTGCATATGGTGGATTTGAGTCTTCTTCTTTACCATTTTATTCTGGTAGTTATGGAGCCTCTTTATTAGAAAACGGAGTCGTTTTTGTTGTGGCAAATATACGAGGTGGAGGAGAATATGGCCCTAAATGGCATCAGGCAGGGCTTAAAGAGAAAAGACAAAATGTTTATGATGATTTTCATGCTGTTGCTGAAGACTTAATAGCCAGAAAAATCACCGCTCCTAAACATTTAGGTATTCGAGGAGGAAGTAATGGAGGGCTACTGGTAGGAGTTGCATTTACTCAACGTCCTGATTTGTATAATGCCGTGCTTTGTCAAGTTCCTTTGCTGGACATGAAACGTTACAACAAATTACTAGCTGGTGCTAGTTGGGTAGGGGAATATGGTAACCCTGATATTCCTGAAGAATGGGCATATATCAAAAAATACTCCCCATACCATAACCTAAAACCTAATACTAAATACCCTGAGGTGTTTTTCTATACATCTACTAGAGATGACCGAGTACACCCGGGGCATGCAAGAAAAATGGCAGCAAAAATGAAAGATATGGGATACTCTATTTTTTACTATGAAAATACAGAAGGAGGACACGCAGGTTCTTCTACCAATGAACAACGTGCAAAATCTACGGCGTTATCATTTTCATATCTATTGATGAAATTAAAGTAATAATATTCAATACTCCTAGAAGTAGTGACCTCAACTATTCAAGCTTGTATGGAGTTATTCTGATGAAAATAAGAACGATCACTCAAAAGGTGATCGTTTTTTGATACTATTTACTCAGTTTCATTTTTTGAAACTAGAATTTCATAATATCGCCTTACAAACTTATGGAAGTTGGAGCTCCACTTTGTTTAATTAAGTTCAATACCGAAATTCTCAATCTATATTTGCTTATGCCTAAATATGATAAAGAATGCATCAAAACAATACATATTGACCATACTGTAGTAATGGATCCTTATTCTAAACAGTAATTAAGTGTGATGTGATACAAGATAGAAAACATCTTGTTTTACAATTGGCGTGTTAAATCGATCAGACTAATTAAAATTAATCGTACAGCTTTTTGATTGCCCAAACCATTTTACGCGGTTTCTAGAAGCCATTTTGTAAATTCCGTCGCGAATCATTCTTGGCACAAAAGCAAGTAGCGCAGCTACCAATTTCCAACGAGGTATTTTTGAGACAATTCTTAAAAAGCCATCAGAATGGGTATGTGCACCATGCTCATCGATTAGAATTACCGTTTCTAATCGCTCTAGCGGGTAACCCTGTTCTTTTAAGAACTGCTGCCCTTGTGGCGATTGAAATGGTACAAACTGGAAAATATCTTCTGGAGCAAATTTTAGTAACCACCCTACTACTCCATTACATAAATTGCATTCTCCATCAAAAATGATTGTACTTTTAGTTGCCATAGCTTCCATCTTGTTGGTTTTTAATTGATTGTGATCTTATAGTCGCACAAAACCATCAATCATTTCAATAGCACGATGAGAATTTTTATAAATTTTAGGATTATGCGTTGCCATGACCACTGTTTTGCCCTTATTTTCGGTAATATCTTTCAGCAGTTCAAACACCATTTCTGTGTTTTTTTGGTCAAGATTCCCTGTGGGTTCGTCGGCCACAATTAAATTAGGGTTGTTGATAAGGGCTCTGGCAATTGCCACCCGTTGCTGTTGTCCTCCAGATAGTTTATACGAAGGTCGAAACGCCAGATCTTTCATTCCGATTTCCTCTAAAAGAGTCATTGCATCTGCTTTAATCTCTTCTTTGGTGCGATCTCGTAGCTTCATAGCTGGTAACATAATGTTTTGCAAGACATTAAATTCTGGCAACAAATAATGAAACTGATACACAAAACCTATGTGCTCATTTCTAAAATTGGTAAGCTCTATCGATGATAACGACTTAATATCTCTACCTTGAGTCTGTAAGCTTCCATCAAAATCGGTATCAAGAGTAGACAAAATATATAACAAAGTAGATTTACCGCTGCCTGATTCGCCATAGACTGATATCAACTCCCCATCATGAAGTTGTAAAGACACATCGTGCAGTACCTGATGCCTCTCGGGATCTTTAAAATATTTATTGATGTGGGTTGCTTCTAGTATCATGCGCCTCTTATAATGGTTACAGGATCAACTTTACTTGCCTTTTTCGACGGAAAATATCCCGCCAGTATTGTGGTGAGTACTCCAAAAACGAACCCCATGAGATAGTATACCGGGGTAAAGTTGATCGGGTATGTATCTACAATAATAAAATCTGAAGTGTCTAAAGGCGTTACCGAAATACCATAACTAATCGCATAGCCCAACGCTATACCTAGTATCGCTCCCAACACACCTATAATAATTGATTGTACTAAAAAAATAAAAACGATATCGCCACTGGCATACCCCATGGTTTTTAACACTGCAATATCTTTGCGCTTCTGGATCACGGTAATATTCAAAATGTTATAAATCCCAAATCCTGCAACCAGCAACAATGCAAAAGATACCGACCAGGTCAAAATATCCCTTACCTTATTACCAATAACAATAGTCTTATTGCTATCCTGCCAATCTTCGACCACAACGTCATCATGTCGACTGGTAATCTTTGACTTAAGAGCAATATTATTTCGATCTTTTAGCTTAATATGAATATGAGTTGTTGTTTGTTCCTGTCCGAGTAGCTTTTGAAGTGTATTTGCTGAAAAGTAGGTACGTACATTATCGATTGTGGTGATCCCAAAACTAAAAACACCTCCAACCTTGAGCTGTGTTCTTTTACCGTTGGGTAATATCATTTTAAGTTCGTCACCCACCGAGACCTGAAGCTTTTTGGCCAAACTTACCCCCAACAAAATAGAGTTTTCATCCTTCAAGCTCTCAAAACCTTTACCGTCTAATAAACGACGCTCCAGTTCAACCATGTGTTTTTCCTCTTCAGGAAACACTCCGTTAATACCACCAGGCAATTGCATGGTATTGCTTATTAAAATAGCCGGTGACTGCACCTGATGTGCAAAAGATTGCACGTTTTCATCTTCGGTTAACAGTTGGTCTATCTCTGTTACGTCTGGTAATGATGAAATTCGTGTTTCAAATTTCTTATGCTTTTGAGCATCCTTTTTGGCGCCAACAGTAATGTCTGGACTTCCGTTAAACACAGCATCGTCTAAAAAGTCATTCACCCCAGTCATAAAGTTGATCATTACAATAAATGTAGTGACTCCCAACATGACACCTAGGGTTGCCAAAATGCTCTGCTTCTTTCTTGATAACAGATACTGAAGCGCGATAAAAATATTGGTTCGATTAAAAACTGTGTTAGACATGTAGCATAGGTCGAAAAAGTTACCTCTAGATTACAAACATTTATATGAGTTACTGTATTCCAAGTTATTAGGCTATAAACTACAATTTTATCGATAAAAGTCTTACCCACCAAATTAGGTTCTAAAATAATGTTAATAATTTCGTATTTACTTCTGTTTTATCTTGTGTGTGAATAATCAAATGATTAGTTTTGCATTACGGTTATCACGTACAATGTATGAGTTAATTGTTTTCCTTCCCCCCGTTGTAATTATCAGAATATTTAAAGTAAGTTTTACATCTGTATCTACCCCTATTTACCTAAATTGTGTTCATCACTTTTGGTTAAGTAATACAGAGTGATATAGAATATAAATTATATAGTATCATATAGTTATGAGAAAACTATTACTCATTTTTATTATTTTTCTTTTGGGAAACCAGCTGGTTTCTGCGCAGGCAGATTATATAAGTTGGGAATTTCGAGGTGGTCGTTTGCTTAGCAATCCCGATGGCACCAGTAGAGGACCGGGGCCAGAACCTGCAGGATTAGATGTAGCAGATATCCCAAGTACGCCCATTACTCTAGGTCGATTGCAATCTGCCATTCTGGGTGATCTTGACGATGATGATGATCTTGATTTTTTATCTGGAAGTCAAGGAGGAACGGTGCATTACTATCAAAACACCGGAACCCCAACTGCTCCGAATTGGGTAGCCGCTTCTATCCCTACTCTCGATACAATTTGGATTGACAGCGGAAGCGCTGTTAGAAACCAGAATCGCCCACAATGGGTAGATATCGATAATGATGACGATTTAGATTTATTTATTGGTACCGAACGTGATTATGAAGGTGATGGAGATAACGATATCTTATTTTACAGAAACATAGGTACCCCCGATACTCCGGTCTTTCAATACCGTGCCGAGGGAATTCCTGGGTTAAATGAAATCGAAGTAGCAGAATTTCCTGGCTTAGGTTTTGTAGATCTTGATGATGATAATGACCTCGATTTGGTAACACTGGGAAGTGATAAGCTTACCTATTTTAAAAATATTGGTGACATCAATAATCCTATTTTTGAACGACAGTCTGAAGCTGACAGCCCTTGGGATGACGAAGATGCATATAATAATATGGATGTACCTGTACCTGTATTTGAAGATTTTGATAAAGATGGAGATTACGACATGTTCTTTATGATCGATACTGGTTTTGTGCGATGGATCGAAAACGTAGGTACCAAAACAGAACCCGATTTTGGTTCTGAACCTCAACAACTCTTTAATGGTGAATTAACCCAAGGAGAAATAGGAAGTTTCCCAACCATAGACTTTGGAGATGTAGATGGTGATGGACTAAAAGATGCTATTTTAGGAAGTTTTAATGTAGCACGATTTGCATGGTTTCGTCAAGTTCCGGTTTGTGTATCTCCTACCACACCAACCGTAAATTTTACTCCGGTTACTTGTGAAGGTGACACTTCTACAATCACCATTTCTGGGAACCTGAATATTGCCTCGACCTGGTCGATCTATACCGATTCTTGTGGAGGAACACCGATAGGCACAACAACAACAAATACCTCAACTTTTGAAGTAACTCCAACCGCGCCAAGTACCACCTATTACATTCGAGGAGAAGACGCAGGGTTATCTTGTATCGATGAGACTACTGCGATTTGTGTAGAAATTACCATTCCTGTAAATGCTATAGACGATCCTGGTTTTAATTATAGTGATAGTTCTTATTGCTCTAATGATACCAACCCTACGCCAACCATTACCGGAACAACAGGAGGAACCTTTACCACAACAGCAGGGCTTAGTATTGATGAGGATACAGGTGAAATAGATATAGCCAACTCTACTCCCGCTACCTATACCATAACCTATACAACCAATGGCACTTGCCCAGATAGCAGTGATGTGGAGGTAACTATTATACCGCAAGACGATGCAACTTTTAGTTTTGATGCAAGCTCATATTGTACAAATGACAGCAATCCTACACCAACAATTACAGGAACATCTGGAGGAACCTTTACTTCTACTATAGGATTAAGCATTGACCCAGGAACCGGGGCCATAGATATCGCCAATTCTACTCCGGCAACTTATACAGTGACCTATACAACAAATGGCACTTGCCCAAATAGTAGTACTATAGACATAACCATTATACAACAAGATGATGCAACCTTCAGTTTTGATGCAGGATCTTATTGTTCTAATGATCCCAATCCTGCTCCAACCATTACCGGAACCACAGGAGGAACATTTACCACAACAGCAGGGCTTAGTATTGATGAGGATACAGGTGAAATAGATATAGCCAACTCTACTCCTGCTACCTATACTATAACCTATACAACCAATGGCACTTGTCCAGATAGCAGTGATGTAGAGGTAACTATTATACAGCTAGACGATGCAACTTTTAGTTTTGATGCAAGCTCATATTGTACAAATGACAGCAATCCTACACCAACAATTACAGGAACATCTGGAGGAACATTTACTTCTACTGCGGGATTAAGCATTGACCCGGGAACCGGGGCTATAGATATCGCTAATTCAACTCCGGCAACTTATACAGTGACCTATACAACCAGTGGCACTTGCCCAAATAGTAGTACTGTAGACATAACCATTATACAACAAGATGATGCAACCTTCAGTTTTGATGCAGGATCTTATTGTTCTAATGATCCCAATCCTGCTCCAACCATTACCGGAGCGACTGGAGGAACCTTTAGTTCGACAACTGGTCTGAGTATTGATTCTAGCACTGGGGTAATTGATCTCACAAATTCAACACCAGCGACCTATACAATAACCTACATTACTAGTGGAGCTTGCCCGAATAATAGCGAAGTAGAAATTACCATCATACCTCAGGAAGACGCAAGTTTTAATTACGATGATATTGCATATTGTATTAACGACAGCAACCCTGTTCCTAACATTACCGGAACTATTGGAGGGACCTTTAGTTCAACTACTGGATTACTTATAAATTCAAATACTGGAACCATAGATCTTGTCAATTCTACCCCTGGTGTCTATACCATAACCTATACTACCAGTGGTACCTGTCCAAACACAGATACAACTGAAGTTACCATTAATGCGATACCTGTAGTAACCGTTCAAGACGATTCGCCTACTTTAGTTGCAAATACCATCACAAATGCTACCTACCAATGGTTCAATTGTGATACAGATCAAGCGGTTGCAGGAGAAACAGATGCTACTTTTACTGCAACTATAAATGGTTCTTATGCGGTAGAGGTCACCGTAAATGGATGTACTTCGAGATCTGAATGTTTCACTGTAGACAACGTAAAAGATGGTACTATTGCTTCTTTTAAAATATATCCTAACCCTACCGAAGGTATGATTACCGTTACTTTACCACAGATAAACACAATAACGGTATACAACTACTACGGAAGAGTGGTTCTTGAAACATCACAAAATACGTTTGATACCTCAAAACTACAATCGGGAGTATATTTTATGAGAATTGAAACGAATGAAGGAAGAACAACAAAGAAATTTGTAAAGCGTTAACCATATCCCGACACTTTACAATAATTGGAACCTCCTGTTTTTGCAGGAGGTTTTTTATTTAGATCTCTTTTTGCTACGCTTGGCCAAAGGGTTAAAATCTAGACATAATTGTAACCAATAATCGAGGTCTTTGTCTAAATCAAAACCATCGGGTGCTACAAATACAAAACCTTTCATGGGTCGTCCGGTAAAATCCATAGGTAAACAACCTTCTCTCTTCATTGCCTCATCCATGGCATCTATTCCTATTCTTGCCATAAGTAAATCCATTTCTTTTTTCTTATCAAAATGAATCCCACAACACATCTTATCATCGACCATAAAACAGAGTCCGCCCATCATTTTTCTGGCTTCAAAACCTACTTTTTTCTCCTGAAAAAACTGTCGTATACGGTCTGCTAGAAATTCATTATATGCCATTGTTATTGTATTGCTTTAGTTAAATATTCGTTTACAGGTCGCATACTTCTCCAATAGTCCATCAATGTATCCAGTAAATGAGTGCTCATAATCAAATCAGGAGACGCTTCAGCTACAAAGTAAAATTGTTTATGAGCTATAAGCGGTTCCTTCTTACAAGATTCTTGCCACTCTTTAGGAATACGTTTCATGATATCCCCCTTAATCTCTCCAAATTTTTGTGAGAACTTTTTATCTTCAATTAACGATCTAAACACCTTAGGTTCTTTAGCAATGGTAGTTCTTATTTTTGCAAGTTGCTCTTTGGAAGGACCAAAACACCCACCCATTATCCCAATCATTTCGGGAGAAAAGCGGATAAATATACCCGGTATACTCTTATCTTTTCGACCTCCATTAGAAATAAATGCGGTGTAATGAAGATTGTAGGGAGATTTATCTTTGGAAAAGCGAACATCCCTATGTATTCGTAAAATACAATCTTTGGGAGCGACTGTTAAACCCTGATCTTCTTTTTGAATTTCCTTAATCATAGCTTCTACAAAAAGAGTGAATGGCTGTTTTATACTTAACTCATATCTTTTCTTATTTGCATGAAACCATTCTTTATGGTTGTTACTACTTAACGCCTTAAAGAAATCAATAAAATCATTCGTAAAATACTGCATAGTGTTATTCATTTAACAAGACCAGACCTTTTGAAGTTTGAATTTTTGCTAACTCGCTTCATACTCAAAAGGTCACGGTCTCATAGAAACGTTACTTCATAGAATGGAAGGCGACTCTATTTCCCTCGGTATCCAGAAATATCGCCATAAAACCATTTTCTCCCAGCGATGTTTTAGGCATGAGTATTTTGCCTCCAGCTTTTTCTACCCTAGCCAAGGGCACAGAAAGATCATCGCCACCATTTAGATATGCAAATGTACCTTCTTGCGAGGGTTTATTTCCATTTCCATGTGTAACACAACCGCCTACTCCCCCATCTCGATATGGAAAAAAAGCCATTTTAAATTCTGTTTCCATTGGTTGTAGTTCTTCGTCTAATAGTTCACTATAAAACTGTACTGCTCTTTCAAAATTAGTACTTGGTATCTCGAACCAATTGATTGCACTTGACATAATATTTTGATTTTTGATTAATAACTACTCAAAGATACCTGATCAAAACCACGAAAAAAATTATATTTTTGAAAAAACATAGGTTTCTAAAATGAAGAAAAACGAAGAACTCTTTTATCTAATACAATCTCTAAGTAAAAGTGAAAAGCGATATTTTAAAATGAGTGCGCAAGGAAATGATGATGCAGAATACCTCATTCTATTCGATGCCATTGAAGCACAAAAGGAGTATAATGAGAAAGAAATCAAACTTCGTTTTAAGGACAAAGCTTTTATCAATCAGCTCACCACTATCAAGAATTATCTCAAGCATCGTATTCTTCAATCTCTACGTAATTATCACGCCAAAATTTCTAAAAACACCGAGCTTCTTGATATTATTCGCAATGTAGAAATCCTATTTCATAAAGGGCAATATACCATATGCGCCAGTGAACTAAAACGTGCAGAAAAAAAAGCCAAAAGTTTTCAACAAGACACACTATTATTTCATATTCAAGACTGGAAACGGAAAGTACATCAAGCGCTGTATCCTCAGGATTTCGAATCACTTCGAACGATCATTACCGAACAAAAAAACACCTTAAAATCAACCAATGAATATATCGATTTACTACTAGCCAATATAGACCCTGGGCAGTTTTCTCTTTCTCACAAGAAAAGTGTTTCACTACAGAACAGAACACTAAAAACACTGCACAAATACCGAAAACTACTTATCTCTAAAGACACCGATAAAGCAAAGCGTACTTTGGAAGAGCTCATAAAAGAGTGGGAACAACAACCTGAGTTATTGCGCGAATTTTTCACTATGTATTTTTCGGTTTGCAATAATCTACTGGGTTTCCTTGTGTTTAAAAAACAATATAAAGAAGCCTTTGTACGCATTCTTTTATTAAAACAACGAGCTGAAGAAATTGAAACAGTTTCGGCAGCTATGATCAAAGAAAAACTACGTCTATATAACATAGAACTAGAGATTCACAGAAACCTTAAAGAACTGCATACCACTCATGAAGTAATCGAAGAAATACAACAGTTTATTGAAAAGCACCAAACCTTGGTCCCCAAAAACTACCGTCTTTCATTTTCTTTTCAATTCGCAATTATTTACTTCCTTAAAAAGGATCTCAAAAAATCCCTTCAATGGATCAATGCCATACTTAATAACCAAACCAAAAAAGACCGAAAAGACCTTATTACATATACATATTGGTTAAACCTTTTAGTACATTATGAGCTGGGCAATGGATTCACGTTAAGGTACCTAGTCGACAGTATGAAAAAATACCTAAAAAAGCAAAAAAACATAGCACCCTATGAAAAACTGCTTTTAAAGTTTATTTCAAAAACTGTAGAATATTCTTCTACTCAAAAAAGAGTTGCATGTAACGACTTGCAAGAACAACTATTAGCACACCCTATTCCTGATCATGTATTAGGATATATCGATTTTGAAAGTTGGATACAAAAAAAGCAATAAGACCTTAGTTTTGTCTTCTGGTGAGCAGGGTAAAAAAGTTTTCTTTATATGTATTGCCAATAGATAATTGACGATCAAAGATTTCTACATAATCGTTTCCGTAGGCTTTAATTTTATCAAAGGCTACAATAAATGATTTATGAATTCTAACGAATTGGTCTGACGGTAAAAGGTTTTGCAAGTCGATAAGTTTATGATAGACTACAAAATGTTTGTCTTTGATATGAATTTTTACATAATTGCTTAACCCTTCGATATAGATAATATCGTCATAATCTATTCTAATATTTTTTCGATCAACTTTAAAGTACTCGTAGGTTTTTTCGCAAGACTTTGGCTCTGTGGGGCTATGTATCTCTTGGGTTCGATTTACTTTATTCACTGCCTTTAAAAATCGCTCAAACGAAAAAGGCTTTAGTAAATAATCAACTACATCTAACTCAAAACCTTCCAAAGCAAATTCTCTATAAGCTGTAGTAATAATGGTTGCCGGAGGATGCGATAGGGTTTTTAAAAAGCTTAACCCGCTCAACTTGGGCATTTCTATATCCAAAAACAAAATATCGACAGTTTGTTTTTGTAACACTTTGAGCGCTTCCATCGCATTATCACAAATATCAACCACCTCAAGATCGGGAATATCTTCAATAAACCCCTTGACAATATTTTGCGCTATGGGTTCATCATCTACGATAAGACATTTAAGCTTCATCTGTCGGTAATTTGATTTTTAAGTTAACAATAAAAGCTTCTTCAGTTTTATCAATTAACAGCTTTTTATCATCTCCATATAGCAAATCTAGTCGTCGACATATATTTTGCAGTCCTAAACCTCCTCCGTTACTTTCTTCCTCTTGTTTAGAGATACTATTTTCTGCGGTGAACATGAGATGTTCTTTTGTAACCGTAATATGCACTTTGATCCAACCTTTTTTTACTTCATTCTTTAAGCCATGTTTAAATGCATTTTCGATAAATGGCACCAGAATTAATGGCGGTATCTGTATACCATCTACCTCTCCTTCAACCACATAATCAATCTTAACCCTTTTCTCGTAGCGTTCCTTTTCTAGCGCAATTATATTTTCAATAAGTTTTAGCTCTTTACTCAACAACACCTTTTGAGTATTAGACTCATACAAGGTATAGCTTAAAATATCTGACAACTTCAAGATAAGGTTTGGTGTTTTTTCAGATTTTGCCAGTGCCAGCCCATAAATACTATTTAAGGTATTAAATAAGAAATGAGGATTGGTCTGCGATCGCAAAAACTTCAATTCGGCATTGGTTTTTTCTTGAATTAGCACCTCTGTCTGTCTACGTTGTTTATACCAATCCATAAACAGTTTAAATCCTGTAGTATAGGCTACAGGAGAAATTATAATCAGCAACGCTTGTAATAACTTTGCAAAATGAAGCGGTTCTATTTTTTGCCCTTCCATCCATTGTGGAAAATAGGTCGGAAAGCCCCAATACAACACAAAATATCGATGAGCAATTGCCAAAATCAATAGTACCAGAATTAAAATGGCAAAATACGGTAATAGTTTATTCCTATATAAAAACATGGGAATAAGAATAAACCAGTTTACATATACTGCGATTAATCTGGATGGTAGCAGCAGCAACTCATATATCAACGCATCTCGAAAAGAAGGCATATACCCCCATTCTGAAATGGTAAACGACGCAGTAACTATAATCCAAAAAAGGACATGATATGTAATTTGTTTTATACTCAAACTAGCATTGTATTAACTTCCAAATCTAAGATATAAATTTCCTAAATCATTCATTTTTATGCCTAATAGGTTTGAATTTATGTGAATTCATCAAAATCACCTTTCACATAAGAACTATATAGATATACACCATTGTTATAGCCACATATATAAAATTTACAGATCTAACATTAAAGTAATGTAATTTAACCTAAACAAACAATCATTTCTATGCAACCACGCTTCTTATTTACTATTATCTTGACCTACCTATTTATGCATAGTATAAGCGCTCAAGAACAACCTAATATTATCAATAATAGCAACATTGCTTTTACAGTGGCAGAAAAAGATTTACTTCCTGAAAGTATTGCCTATGACACCCTGAAAAATCAATTTTATATTGGAAGTACGCGCAAAGGAAAAATAATAAGAGTATTACCCAATGGGACTCATGAAAATTTCATTCTTCCAAAACAGTATGGATTGTGGATGATCATAGGAATGGAAATAGATGTTGAAAGAAGGCATTTGTGGGTGTGCAGCTCTGGAGGAAGTAATTTAGAAGGATACAACTATAAAGACAATATAGAAGGAAGACCTGCAGGAATTTTTAAATTCGATCTGGACTCAGGAAAACTGATTAAAAAATATGTACTGAACAACCCAGGAGAAGTGCATTTCTTCAACGATATCGTTGTGGCTCAAAATGGTGATGTCTATATCACTCACATGTTTACCAAACATGGATTATATAAAATTACTTCGAAAAAAGATATTTTGGAAAATGTGTTTTTTTCTAATACCTATAAATTCCCAAATGGTCTAACCTTATCACAGGATGAATCTAAACTTTTCATAGCTCATTCTAATGGTATTTCTATTTATGACATTACCCAGCAAAAAACTAAAGAAATTGAAGTTCCTAAAGAAATTAATATTAGCAAAAATCATAGTATTGATGGCTTATATTATTATAACAATTCTCTTATTGGAATTCAACCAGATCTTAATACCGTACTACAATTTAAACTAGACAAAACGGGTTCTAAAATTTTGAGTGCAGACCCATTGGAAGTAAATCACCCAATGATGAACAATCCCACCACCGGTGAGGTAATTAATGGTTCACTGTACTATGTTGCCAATGCTCAATTTGGAAGTTTTAATAAAGACGGATCCTTATTTTCTTCGGAAAAATTGTATGAAGTATGTATACTTCAATTACCCTTGGATATTCATCAATCAAAAAACGAACATCATGAATAGATCTCAATTTATTAAAACCAGTATGTTAACCGGTGTCTACACATTTTCACCGGTTGGCATAATTTCAGCACAAAAGCAACAAGACTCACAATTAGACAAAAAAGTTGTTGCTGAATTTGTTAGAGCAGGACATGGAAAATTTGAGACCATAAAGGAACTCCTGGAGGAATATCCTACCTTGATTAATGCGGCACACGACTGGAAAAACGGTGATTTCGAGACTGCCCTGGGAGCTGCTAGTCATGTAGGTTATAAAGAATTGGCTCAATACCTTATTGATCAAGGTGCCCAAGCCAATATTTTTACTGCAGCTCTTTTTGGCAGAATCAACATTATAAAACCCATGCTAAATCTTTTCCCAAAAGCGCTTCATGCCAAGGGACCTCATGGATTTACCCTGCTTCATCATGCCCAAAAAGGAGGTGAAGATGCTATGGAAGTAAAGGAACACCTTATCACATTGGGTGCCAAAGAAACCAAAATATCACTCTATTAAACTATCTAGCCATGAACTCAAAAAGTATACTTTTTTGCATTCTAGGTATTGTATTCGGTGAAATTTGCCTAATAGTCGGTACCACATTCACTCAAGAATTAGTTTTTAAAGGAATACACTATAACAGTTCTGCATCAGTTATCGCTTTTGGAGGTCTACTAACATTTACCGCAGCTATTGTGTCGGGACATCTAGCCAGAATAGTTGGTAGAAACTATACCATACTTATACCTTCTGTGTTAAGCACCTTGATTATTATGGAAACCGCCTATCTAACCTTTTCTAATATCACCGCAGACCCAGTTTGGTTCGATGTACTGTCTGGTATTGGACTCATTATCGGCATATGGATAGGGTATCATTTTATAGAAATAAAGGATTCTTTCAAAGGTCAACAGTATTATCCCGATATACCATAGTACCACCATACGTTATTTATTTAGTCAGTGAAATAACGAAAAGAGGGCACTAGTTTGAAAACCATTTGTCGACTAGGGTTTTAATTTCAAATTTTGCCCTCTTTAAAATTTCGTCTAATTGATCTCTATTTTGATCAACGCCAAAGACCAAAATTTCCTCTGATGTTATCCCCAAAAAATCAAAGTTTTGTTTAATTGTAGCAGAGGCATATTCCTTTGCATCATTCGAAGAATTGTAATCGAACCCTGCAACGATAATTGACACTGCTTTTTTATCACCACAAAGTCCTTTAAATCCAGCTTCGGGACTAAATGAAAATGTCTTATCGCTCACCACAATAGCATCAATCCATGCTTTGACGGTAGCCGGCATTGTAAAGTTATAAATAGGGAAAGCCAATACAATATGATCTGCTTCAAGAACATCTTGTACCAGATCATTATGATTTGATAATATAGAGCGTTCTTCATTCGTAAAATCTCTTTTACCTTTATTCCATTCCATGATTAGATTTAAATTCCTTTCCAGTAATAAATCTGGCGGAGTCTGCACTACATCTAAATGTTTAATTTTTGTTTTTCCATTTGCCAATTGCACAAACTCATCAAACAAAATCTTTGTATAAGAACCGTATCTAGGTGCATAACTAACTACCAATGTATGTGTCATAATTTTGAAATTTTCAACAAATATAGAGTCAACCCATTAATAATTTTAATTATTTTTATTCATACAATTAATAACATAAGTTATGATTAATCTAGAATGGTTGAGAACCTTTAGTGCTATTTATGAATGCAATAGTATAACTGAAGCTTCAAAGAAACTGAATATGACACAACCCGGGGTAAGTAAACATCTTTCTGCGTTGGAGCATCATATTGGGAAAAAATTATTTGACAGAACTACGCGAAGGGTGACTCCCACAGAATATGGTAAATTTTTATATTCACAAATCGACAACCCTTTACAACAACTTCAAAAAGTTGAATATTATTCTGGACAGAGGGCGAAAAAAAGGCGTTCAGCAATTAGTATAGGATGTACTTCAGATTTTTTTAAACATGAATTGATGAATAAGATCTATTCCTTCGACATGTATATTGTTACCCTCTTCGGAACCGAAAAAGAACTTATTGAAGCACTAGAGCAAGATAAAATTCAACTAGTAGTTGGAGCCAAAAAGCATGACATCTACAATCATCGATTTACTCATATTAAAAACGAAGAGTTGATGTTAATCTGCTCTTCCTCGATTAAACCTCCAACATCAACATCTTCAGAAAAAGGAGATATTCAACCCATAGAGTGGTTACAAAAGCAAACTTGGTTCGTATATGATAATGAACTTGCAGATATTAAGGAATTCTGGCAAGCTACTTTCGATGAAGCTCCAAAAATAATTCCAAGATACGTTTTACCTTCATATACCAGCATTGTAGAGGTCTTAGAAAAAAATTCCGGGTTTAGCGTGGTACCCAAACAATATTGCAAGACTTATTTAACCACGAATTTGATCAAAGCACCTTTCAAATTTATACAACCAATCGAACGAAATCTATATTATTCTTACAAACCCAAGAATAGCAGTTTAAAAGAAATTCATCAGTTTATAGATGAAATGAAAAAGCATAACATCAACATTCCATAATCCTAGCTATACCTCCTTATAAGGTATCATTCTCTGTAACCGTTCAAAAAACTAAGAGAAATAGATGTACGTTCCTATCACAATAAAACATATAACGGCCCCCACAACCTTAACTGGTTTCCAAGGTGTGATATCGACTTCTTCGGTATATTGCTGTTCATAAGGCACCTCTCTAGGTTGTAGCATACCTATAAGTAACATAATAAGTACATTAACCACAAACAGAATTGCCATAACATGCAAGAAGTGCGGAAGTTTACCCTCAAGAACTGTAGCATCTAAAACCACATAAATAAGATATAAAATTGCACCTGAAACTATAGCAATTTTTGCAGCAATTGCAGGCACATTTTTGGTCAAATATCCCACGACTATAATGGTAAGAATAGGAATACTATAGCATCCATTCACTTGTTGCAAATAACTAAAGATACTTTCTGCGCTTTGTAAAAGAGGAGCGATAAACATTGCAAATAATGCCAATGCTATTCCGAAAAGCTTTCCTGCCTTTACTGTTTGTTTTTCGGTTGCTTCTTTATTGATGTATTCTTTGTAAATATCTATACCAAATAAGGTAACCGAACTATTTAATGCGCTATTGAATGAACTTAAAATAGCACCAAATAAGACTGCCGCAAAAAATCCAACTAATGACAATGGTAATACTTTACTTACCAATGTTGGATATGCTTCATCGGCCTTATCAAGAGTATCTCCAAACATGTGAAATGCTATAATACCAGGTAACACCACAATTAATGGTCCCAAAATTTTAATAAAAGAAGCTAATAACAATCCTTTTTGTCCCTCTTTCAGGTTTTTGGCACCCAAAGCTCTCTGAATTATAGCTTGGTTTGTTCCCCAATAAAATAACTGCACCAGCATCATACCCGTAAAAATAGTAGCAAATGGCACTGAGGCTTTGCTATCACCTATAGAATCAAATTTTTCTGGATTGTCTCTAAACAACGTCGCCAAACCATCTCCTATACTTCCGTCACCAATTTCTAACAGTCCAAAAACAGGAATCATAATTCCACCTATAAGCAGTCCTATTGCATTTATTGTATCTGAAACGGCAACGGCTTTTAATCCACCAAAAATTGCATAAATCGATCCTATAATACCGATCCCGAAAACGCAAATCCAAATTGCTGCACTTTTAGACACACCCAATAAACCAGGAACATCAAACATGGTACTCAATGCCAGGGAACCCGTATATAAAACGATAGGTAACAATACAATTGCATATCCAGTAAGAAACAGACCAGAAGCTATAGCCTTGGTCGTAGTATCATACCTGCGTTCCAAAAACTGAGGTACCGTAGTAAGACCCCCTTTTAAATATCTAGGCAATAAAAACACCGCCGTAATTACCATGGCAATAGCTGCCAATGTTTCCCATGCCATCACCAATATACCTTCAGAAAAAGCACTACCATTAAGACCTACAATTTGCTCTGTAGATAGATTCGTTAATAACAGCGAACCTGCTATCGTAATTGCAGAGAGACTTCTTCCGGCTAGGAAGTATCCATCGGAAGTATTTTCATCTGTTTTTCTGGTAGAAAGATAAGCTATGACACCCACCAATAAGGTGAAGCCCAGGAAGGAAAGTATACCCATGATCTGTGTTTTTGAATTTTAAATATAGACGAATTATTTTAATTTATTGTTAATCTTATGCTGTTACATTTTATCTAGTTTATGCTCGCCATAGGTCCCAATACTCAATTAATACGCAATAATTCAACTACATAAATAAAAACCATAGACATATCTATGAGTAAAAAAAGATGATTTTGACTACATTAGAAATGTTAATTTTTACTAAAAATGAAATTTGGCCGTAAAATCTAAGGTTATACTCCAGATATTTGCGGTCGAAATACGAGCTTAGATGCATCTTAAAAAAACATCTCTCTTTTTAGAGAAAATAGGATATAAAAAGCTACCCGAATTTTAACCAATTTTACTTATGCATTTGCGAGACCTCAAGTAGTTTTCTACTCGAGGTCTTTTGCCTTTTCTTTTATTTTGAAAAAGAAAAATTAAAATTCGTGCATGTTATTTCAATTGTCATAAATACCCTATTTTTGAGTCATTATTAATAAAAACTATAATGAGATTATTTCTTTTCTTAGCAATTGCAACCCTTTGTTTTTCATGTAAACAAGAAATTAATACCAATACCAATCAAGAGGTTGTTGCAGTTCAATTAGACAGTTTATCTAAGCAACAGATATCTTTAGATTTGCTTAAACTTTCTTCTCAAGCAGAGAAAGATCTCGAAAGTTTTGAAGATTTTCACAACTTAAGAAACCTAGCAAAAACGCTACATACTTCTAATTCTTTTTATGTAAGAAAATATGCTGACAGTGTAGAGGTTTTAATTCAAACTTTTGAAGAAAACCTTACTGAAGATTTAAAAGTGAACCCTATTAATTCAAGAATTACTATACTTCTGACTGAATCGGGCTTATTGCGACAAGAATCTGCAAAAAAGAATCCGGATTCTGTGAAGATTATGAACGCAAACAGACAATTCTTGAAAGCTTACAACAGTCTAATAATTCAACTTAACGAATTATCTCTAGCCATACCAGAAAATATTGAAAAAGAACTCTTAAGAGATCTTGGAGACGACAAAAACGAATAATATGAAAAACTACATCACAGTATTCTTTATTGCTATTTGTAGCGTTGGATTTGCTCAAGAAAAAGCAAACATTGATAAAGTCGTAAGTGCATGGCATAAGGCCGCTGCCGATGCTAATTTTGAGCAGTATTTTGGTTTAATGACAGATAATGCTATTTTCATTGGAACCGATGCTAACGAAAATTGGACAAACGAAGAATTTAAAGCTTTTGCCAAACCTTATTTCGATCGAGGGAAAGCCTGGAGCTTTACTCACTTGGAAAGAAATATTTTCATAAAAAAAGAGGCCAATATTGCCTGGTTTGATGAGCTACTAGACACTCAAATGGGGATTTGTCGTGGTAGTGGAGTGCTTCAAAAAACCAGTGACGGATGGAAAATACAACACTACGTACTCTCGATTGCAATTCCTAACGATAATGTAACCGAAATCACTGCACTTAAGAAAAAGTTTGACGATAATCTTATAAGCAAACTAAGACAAAAGAATTAAAAGAAGTATTTATGAAATGCTTCCAGATTTGTAAAGCAATGCTCTGCCCCATGGCCCAAAAGCTGTGGCTTATTTCTATCGCCGATCCCAATAAATTCTAGTGATAAATTTTGTGCAGTTTTAAGATCCCAAAGACCATCGCCTAAGGATACAATACGATCGAATTTATCCATCTGGTAGAATGTTTTAGCTCTTTCTATCGCATCGAGCACAAAGCCTTCTCTAGATTCATGAGTTTTTGAAGTAGCCAACACCTTTTCGTCATACCATAGATCACATTGTCCTAATTTAAGCATAGAAGGTTTTGGAAGTGCACCGGTAGCAAAACAAAATGGTATTTCCTCAGTCTTCAAAAAAGAAAGTAATTCGCGTGCTCCTTGAATTTCTTTAACCCTATCAAATTTCTGCATTTCTTCAACCAGGTTATTCTCAAAATCCTCTAACAAACCCTTAGGCATTTCTGATTCAAAATTACGCTCATAATTATACCGCAGCGCATAACTATCGGTATGGTGCTTATAATTATTATAATCGGTATCAATATCTGTAATACCCAATGATAATAGCGATTTTGTCACAGAAATAAGATACATAGGAACACTATCTGTAAGTGTGCCGTCTATGTCGAAAATAAAAAGGTTATTTTTCAAAAAAATAAGATTAAAACGAATATTTTAACGATGCAATAAGGTTTCTACCTGCTCCCGCGATTCCCGATGAGTAAGGCCTATACCTTTGATCGGTAATATTTTCTAAAGAAAAAACTCCTGTTAGCTTTTTAGTAAAATGATATTTTGTTCTCAGATTAAGCGTATACCAAGACGGAGAATACGGATTTCCATTTTCGTCTCTTGCATATAAAAAGTCATTATTCTGTTGTGAAGGTGCCAGGTCCTCAAAATCAAATGTTCCATTATAATTTGCAAATGCACTTACCATTAATCGTTTGTTATTAAATGTAAGGCTTGTATTTCCAAACTGTGGTGATACATGTCTAGAAGGCGTAATTGCTCCATCATCTAACTCTTCTTCACCGCCTGTAAACGTATATTGAGATGCAAATTCAATTTGATCTGTAAACTGATATTTAAGTCCTGCTTCAAAACCATATATTCTGGTTCTAGCAGCATTTTGAATTGCTTGTACATTACTTAATTCTCCTCCAAAAAGAATTTCGGTCTCCCCATTTAGATTAAAATCTCTTCGTACCAAAGCATTATCAAGATAGGTATAATATGTGGCGAGGTCTAAAGAGAATTTCTTCCCTAGATTCGCACTTAAACCAAGCTCGGCATTATACGCATACTCAGGTTTTAGATCTGGATTTGGCACTACAACTGACCCGGGTTCAGAATCAAATATTTTCCCAACGTCGTCAATATTTGGAGCTCTAAACGCAGTTGAGAAATTTAATTTCCATTGCAGGATATCGTTTGGTAACCAACTTAAACCTGCAGTTCCTGTAACGGCATCTGTATCAATATTGGCTTCGTTGAACGGAAAATCGAAAAATTCATCGTCAAACTGTGAATACAAAATAATTCTGTTATACCGTAGACCTCCTTGAAATCTCAACTTTTCGCTAAAGTTATTGTTAATGCTAAAATAGGCCGCAATCGATTGCCAGGTAGAACCATCTGGGTAACGAGAAGGTGCTCTGGTCACATTACCTGTTTCAACATTTTGCTGAGAGCCATCAGAAAATACATTATTCAATATATATTCTAACCCATAATACATAGAGATTTTATCTCCATACTTCTTTTCGAAATCAAAATTAATAGAATATACATCTACCTGTTCTTTGGTTCTTTCCAATGTAGTACTACCAAAATTACGATCATTTCTACTTTCTTCGAAGTATTGATACGCCGCTGCAATTTTCATTTTGTCATAAAATCGATTTCCAGATTTTTGCGCCACATGCAAATTTCCCATAAACCATTTCTGTGGACCATAGTACCACTCTGCAGATCTCAAGTTCCCATCTGTATGTCTAATTAAGCGATCATACCTAGGATAATCTGAAGTTGTGGTATAAATCAGGCTTGCGTTAAAATCCCAGACCTCATTGGGCGTGTAATGTATTTTTTGAAGAAAATTTACCTGATCATACCCTGTAAACACCTGTTCTTCGGGGTCTTCATTTTGTACAACAGTATCTACTCCATTTACGGTAGTAACAAATTCATTTCTCAAATAGTCGTCTGGACCATGACTTCCCATTTTAAGATCATCAAAATCGGTGTAGCTCACGCTTGTTAGAAAGGCCCATTTTTCTAGCCCAACATTAAGATCAAAATGACCTGTCATTTCGTTACTGGCACTAGCATATCTAGCAAATGCGTTTCCGCTAACAATATTTTTACCTCTAATACCAAATTTAGGCTGAGCTGTGTAAAAATTCATCACCCCTCCAACAGCATCACTACCATACACCACAGATCCAGGTCCGAGTATAACCTCTGTTCTATCTATGGTAAAAGGATCTATAGCTATTACATTTTGCACATTTCCACCTCTAAAAATTGCGGTGTTCATACGCACACCATCTACTGTTATCAGCAATCTGTTGGTTGAAAACCCTCTTATGATTGGGCTTCCTCCTCCCAATTGACTCTTCTGTATAAAAACCTGACCACTGCTTTGCAAGAGGTCGGCAGAGGTTTGGGGAGTCGCCAAAGCAATCTCTTCTGTAGAAATACTTACTATTTTTTGGGCTATATCCTTTTTGTCCTGCTCCCATTTTGAAACCGAAATAACCACTTCTGAAAGCTGATTTTCATCGATGTCTAAATAAACGACATTTCCTGCCTTAATGATTTCAGATTTTGTGATCTGAAAAGGCTTATGAGCGACATGAACAAAATATAAAATTTCTGTATCTGAGAATTTAGAAATATCGGCCATACCATCAAAATTGGTAATAGTACTTTCTGTTTTTTCAGCATTAGAAATAACAGCATTAGGCACTGGATCATTTGAAGAAGCGCTCACCACATAAATTTGTTGAGCCATCGCAAATGAAGAAAATAATAAACAGAATAAGGCCGATATAAATATGCGCATTATCTAAGTGAAAATTTCGTTCAAAACCGAAAGTGATTTTGGTTTCTTAAAACCGTGCAAATGTAACTCAAAATATACTAATAACATAGTTAGAATCTCACTTCGCGTGTTCTTCGACAATCTTATATTCATACTCCCCTCAAATGTTGTGCCTAAAAACTCTTTGAATTTAGAAATATGATTCCCAGAGACACAATATATGTTGGTATCTTCAGACTGAAATATACCTTCCTGCATATTGAAACAGTCGTCATTAAGATTTGAGTCATCTGGGTAAAAACCAAGATATTGCGTAAGCTTTGTAAGAAAGGCTATATGAAAATTCCCAATAGTGTCGTGCGTATCCAACCATAGAATTGTGGTTTGCAAGTACTCAAAAAGATCTAAATTTGCTTCTTCTTCCTGGATAGAGCTCTTTAGAATATCGGAAATAAAAAAGACCAACGCACTTTTTATCACATCGGTATGCAGAGAAGCATAATGGCTTAATACTCTTGCATCTTTAATACGCTCCAGAGTTCCTTTGTTTCTGTGAGAAGCCTCTATTTCTAAAATCGTTAAAGGTTGAAAAAAAGAAGCTCGTATCTTTCCCCGTTTCGATTTAAGTACCCCTTTTTGAATATAAGTTTGAAGCCCATTGGTTTTGGTAAACAAAGTCACTATTAGATCGGCTTCACTGTATCGCAAAGAATGAATAACTATAGCTGGAGAATTGATCATCATAATTGCACGAAAATAACTAAAAAAAGCCGTTCAAAATATTGAACGGCTTCTCAATAATCTCTTAAATTTATGTCTTAGATCACTCCTTGCGCAAGCATTGCATCAGCAACCTTTACAAATCCGGCAATATTGGCTCCTTTTACATAGTCTACATACCCATTTTCATCGGTACCGTATTCTAAACAAGCTTTATGAATATCACCCATAATCTGTTTCAATTTATCATCTACCTCTTCTCTAGTCCAATTGAAACGTAAAGAGTTTTGTGTCATCTCTAGTCCAGATGTCGCTACTCCACCAGCATTTGACGCTTTACCAGGAGCAAAGAAAATTTTGGCATCATGAAAAGCCGAAATTGCCTCTGGTGTACTTGGCATGTTTGCTCCTTCACTCACACAAACACAACCATTTGCTATAAGTGTTTTGGCATCATCACCATTTAACTCATTTTGAGTAGCACAAGGTAATGCTATATCACATTTTTCTCCCCAAGGAGTTTTTCCTTTATGGAAAACTGCTCCAGGATATTTCTCAACATATTCATGAATACGCCCACGTCTCACATTTTTAAGCTCCATCACGAACTCAAGTTTCTCCTGGTCGATACCATCTTTATCATAGATGTATCCTGAAGAGTCTGAAAGAGTCACAACTTTAGCTCCTAATTGTGTTGCTTTTTCTGTAGCAAATTGAGCGACATTTCCTGACCCAGATACGGTTACTACTTTTCCTTCGAAACTATCTCCCTTGGTCTCCAGCATATTTTGAGCAAAATACACTGCTCCATATCCTGTAGCTTCAGGTCTAATTAATGATCCTCCCCAAGTAATTCCTTTTCCGGTAAGTACTCCTGTAAATTCATTCTTCATTCTTCTATATTTTCCGAACAAGAATCCGATTTCACGAGTTCCTACACCTATATCTCCTGCTGGAACATCGGTATTTGGACCAATATGTCTATACAACTCACTCATGAAACTATGGCAAAAACGCATTACTTCGGCATCAGATTTACCTTTAGGGTCAAAATCTGAACCTCCTTTACCACCTCCCATAGGCAGTGTAGTTAAGCTATTTTTGAAAACTTGCTCAAAAGCTAAAAACTTAAGAATACTTAAGTTCACCGAAGGGTGAAAACGAAGTCCACCTTTATATGGACCAATTGCAGAATTCATCTGTATTCTGTATCCTCTATTGACATGAATCTCGCCTTGATCATCTACCCATGGCACACGAAACATGATTACCCTTTCTGGCTCTACCATTCTTAAGAGAATGTTTTTACCGTTATAAATATCGTTTGCCGCAATGTAAGGAATTACAGTTTCTGCTACCTCTTGTACGGCTTGTAAGAACTCTGGCTCATACTGGTTACGAGCTCTTACTTCTTCCATAAATGCATCAATCTTTGCTTGCATATGTTAAAAGGATTAATAGATTCTTATTTGATAACTAAAATTTGGACTCAAAGATATGATATTCCCAAAATATTAGGTCTATTTTTTTGAATTTAATAATTAATTTAACCTATTGCTTGTTCCAAATCCGCAATTAGGTCATCTACATCTTCAATACCTACACTCAATCTTATTAATGAATCAACTACACCTATCTTTTCACGGTCTTCTTTTGGAATAGATGCGTGCGTCATACTAGCCGGGTGTCCAGCAAGACTTTCTACACCACCAAGTGACTCTGCCAAAGTAAAAATCTTGAGGTTTTCTACAATTTTAATAGCATTGTTATAATCACTGCCCTTGGTAACAAATGAAATCATACCACCAAAACCATCCATTTGCTCTCTAGCAACATTATGATTTGGATGATCTTCAAAACCTGGCCAGTATACTTTTTCTATTTTAGGGTGATTCTTTAAATACGTAGCAATGGCCTCTCCATTTTCGCAATGACGTTGCATACGAATGTGTAAGGTTTTAATTCCTCGTAGTGCCAAGAAACTATCCTGAGGACCACATACTGCTCCACTTGCGTTTTGAATAAAATATAGTTTTTTGGCAATAGCATCATCTTTTACGATAAGCGCTCCCATGACCAAATCACTATGCCCTCCTATATATTTAGTCGCACTATGCATTACAATATCTGCTCCCAAATCTAATGGTCTTTGTAAATAAGGTGTAGCAAAAGTATTGTCTACGGCCAACAGCAAGTTATATTTTTTTGAAACCCCAGCAACAGCCTTGATGTCTATAATATTCATCATAGGATTTGTAGGTGTTTCTACCCAAATTAATTTTGTATTATTGTTGATGTAACTCTCTATTTTTTCAGCCTTTTCCATCCCGATAAAATGGAACTTGATTCCAAAATCCTCAAAAATTTTGGTAAACAATCTATAGGTGCCACCATAAAGGTCATTGGTAGAAATAACTTCATCTCCAGGTTTCAATAATTTAATTACAGCATCGATAGCTGCCAGTCCCGAGCCAAAGGCTAAACCATGTTTTCCGTTTTCAATACTTGCCAAAGCATTTTCTAGAGCCTGACGGGTTGGATTATGTGTTCTACTGTATTCAAATCCTTTATGCCCACCTGGAGTGGTCTGAGCATATGTCGAGGTTTGATAAATGGGAGGCATTACCGCTCCATAAGCTGGATCGTGTTGCTGACCTCCATGTATAGTTTTTGTATTAAATTTCATTTAAATTTTTACAAGAAAAAAAATAACTTGTTCATTTTTATGTTAAAAAACTGAACAAATGTATGATTTAATTCGTTCTAATCACATTTCAATGAATATCTTTAGTAGATGATTAACACAAAACCTAACAGACCTTTTTTATTGTATTTTTTTCTATGGGTTGCAGTTGCTTTTCAAGCGTGTACCACTAATGAAACATTCACATTTGAAAAACAAAAAATAGCCACAGAAACACTTCTAGATTGCAAGAAAAAAGAATGTGCTTCCATTAAAATAAACCTTGTTCAAGTATTGGATAATGCTCCGGCTTGTAAAACTATGAATAGTGAAATTGAGAAAGCTGCTTGTTCTGTCTTAACTATAGAAGAAGATCAATCTTATAGCAATATTGATCAAGCTATTAAGGAATTTAATCAATCATATGAAGATGCCAGTAATGAGTTTCCAGAAGAAATCCCTCCCTATGAAGCTACGGTAGATTGTGAATTAAGTTTTCAGTGTAAAACTATGATTTCTGTTCTAATGGATTCTTATATTTTCACAGGCGGAGCACATGGATACGGTGCTGTATCCTTCATTAATCTGGACACTAAAACCGGAAAACCTATCAAAAACAAAGATCTCTTTAAGGACTATTCGGTTTTTATGGAGTATGCTGAGCGCGTATTTAGATCAAAATACGAAATCCTACAGAATGAGTCTATTAATAGTACGGGGTTCTTTTTTGACAATGATACATTTGCTCTTCCAGAAAATATTGGCATTACCAATACCGAGGTTATCCTATATTATAATGCCTATGAAATAAGTTCCTATGCTGAAGGACCTATAGAAATCAAAATAAACAAACAAGACGCTGCTTCCTATTTTGCATTTGACATCTTGTAATCTGGTTTGTTTTTTTTAATCCAATTCTCTGCCTCAGAAGTGTACCAATTTCTGGAGAAATTATTGGCTTCTACAATATTCTTAAAGTAGTAAAAGGCCTTACCTTCATTTCCTCTTCTACTATAATAAGTCCCCAAATACATATTCAAATAAGGATTTTGAGGATCATCTTTTAAAAGTTTATGCCCAATCTCTTCAATTTGTCTATCAAAATCGTTAAACGATTCTAAGTCTCTATAAAAAGCCACATCTTTAAGGAAAGAAAGTGTATGCATTAAATTTAGATCTGCATAATCATGATAGTTTGGATGATCGGTAAAAACCTTTTTCAGCACTATCTTACTAGTTTCCATTTCTTGAAGATCAAACCTAGACATAAAAGAAGATGCCAAAGCTTGTGCAAGAAGCTTTTTCCTGTAAAAATTCTCATTTTCGAGCTTTTTTTTGGTCTCTAGTGATTTTTCAGTTTCTAAAAGCCTCATAGTAGAATCTTCAATACTATAATTCTTCAAAAAACTTAATGCAAAGAGTGAAGAAGTCACATCTCCATAAATCAACCTCGCCGGATCACTCATTAAATTATTATTTGCAAGTAAGGTAAGTGTCAAATTCTTTGAAGGTATTTTAAGTAAAAGACTTGAGTAACAATCATATTGCCCATATGCCCAGATTAGTCTAGTGCCATTAAACGTCTGACTAAAAATTCCATAGCCATATGGCAAGGAATCATGCAATCCCGAAAACATCTTCTCCTTTGAAGTTTTTGTGATAAGCGTATTGTTATCTAAAGCATTATTAAAAATAGCTAAATCTTCTAAATTGGTAATGATCCCAGCAGAAGCAGAATACCCATAATCAACAAAACCATCTTTAATTCCATCTTCAATAAAATAAGGCTTTACCAATAGAAGGTTATTTTTAGCAACCTGTAATGAATCTTTTAATAAATATGTGTTTTTTAAACCCAACGGCTCTACTATTTCAGACTGCAAATACTCCTCAAAAGAAGTTCCCGAAGCCTTTTCAATTACATTGGTAAGCATTCCAAATCTAAAACTATAATAAAAATACTCTCCGATTTCATCTCCTTGTGAGGTATGGGATAAAATATGTTTTATCTGAATTGGTTTTTCTATAGGTAATTCTGGAAAGTACTTGGTAAGTGAATCTTCCAAAGAAAGTTTTCCTTGTTCAACTAACTTCAATAGTAAAACACCTGAAAAAACTTTGGTTAACGAAGCAATAGGAAACAATGTTTCTTCATTTAGCTTGGTTTGTGAATTCAAGTCAGAATACCCCATATATTCCTCTTGAATTATCTCGCCTTCTTTTTCAACAGAAATTGCCAATCCTGGAATTTGAAAATACTCCTTTAGCTCAGTTATTTCTTCAATGAATTTTTTTGAAGCGTCAAATTCTTGTTCTTTTTCCTGATTACATGCGGCAAGAACCAACACTATGGATACAAAAAACAACAAGAATTTTTTCATAACTAACTATTAAAATGTCTAATTATAATGCCTTTTTCAAAGCCAATACATATCCTAAGTGGATACCTTCATGAAAATTATTAAAATTCATAGCATCTTCAACAGACTTTAGTACAAAACCTGTGCTTGTAGGGTACTCCTGAAAACTTTTAAAAACTCCAGCCTCAATATCCTTTTCTGTCTGATCTAAGGTGGCAAACAATAATGATTTTACTTTATCCACTTCTTCCTGTGACACTATACCTTCTGCCTGAGTTCCCTTTCTGTATTTGGCCACCATTTCATCACTTACCATCATTGGTAATCCGCTCAATTTATATACCAATAATTGCTGGGTTACCACAACATGGGCGACATTCCAAATTAGGTTGTTTTTAAAACCTTCGGGAACTGTATTGAGTTGTTCTAAGGTATGCGCATTTAAAATTTTCTCTAATAATCGACGGTTAGTTCTTGTAATTTCTAAAAGATGTTGCATGAAGTTCTTAATTTTTAGCCAAAAATATGAGTTTTAATTCTTAAATGAATTTCCTTTGTGATGATTTTGACACTTAATATTACCATCTGTGAAAAAAATATATCATCTTTCTACTTGTGACACTTGCAAACGAATTATCAACGAATTAAATCTTCCTTCAGATTTTATATTGCAGGATATTAAAACCGATTCGATTACTACCGATCAAATAGAAGAAATGCATGAACTTGCCGGGAGTTATGAAGCTTTATTTAGCAAAAGAGCAAGATTGTATAAAGAACGAGATCTTAAGAATCAGAGTTTAACCGAAGAAGATTTTAAAAATCTCATTCTTGAACATTATACGTTTTTAAAACGTCCGGTAACACTGTTTGAAGGGCAAATTTTTGTAGGAAACAGCAAAAAAGTGGTCGAAGCTACAAAACAGGCTATTCATGGATAAAAGAACCGCAGCATTACTCGCCGCTTTTGGTGCGAGTTTGATCTATGCGGTTAATCATACCGTTGCCAAGGGACTAATGCCTACCTATATTAAACCCTTTGGGTTTATTTTTCTAAGAGTAATAGGTGCAGCAGTCTTATTTTGGTTGGCATCGGTCTGGGCCCCCAAGCAAAAGATAGAACGTAGTGATTGGCCCAGAATTTTGGGTTGTACCATTTTTGGTATGGTTATAAATATGCTTATGTTCTTCAAAGGGCTACAACTTTCTACTCCTATAAACAGTTCGGTAATGATTACCATATCACCCATTATGGTTTTCATACTCTCTGCCATTTTCATTAAAGAGAAAATTACGTTTCTAAGAACTATTGGCATACTTCTGGGGTTTGCTGGTGCATTAGGGCTTATACTTTTTGGAGCCGAAATACGCCAGGATGCTCCAAATATTCCTTTGGGGAATACTTTATTTATTATTAATGCTGCCTCCTATGCCATTTATCTGGTCATGGTAAAACCTTTAACGGCCAAATATCACTCCTTTACGTTAATGAAGTGGTTTTTTCTTTTGGCTGTGGTAATAAATTTCCCAATTACCATTTCTGAATTTAATGAGGTAGAATGGAGCTCTTTACCCTTTGATGTTATCTGGAAAATGGTATTTGTGGTAGTGGGCACCACCTTTTTTACTTACCTATTAAATGTATTTGCTTTAAAAACATTGAAAGCATCTACCATAGGAGCATTCATATATTTACAGCCCTTATTAGCCATAAGTTTTGCTATGGCCATGGGTGCAGATTCTTTAAATCTGGTGAAGATAGTATCTGCTGTTCTGGTATTTATAGGAGTATATCTGGTAACTAAAAAGCCAAAGACTTTAGCTTAGATCTACTGGCTTTTTATTAAATCTTCTCGTATCCTCTTTGGTAAGGGTTCTAAAATCTGAAGGGCGCTCAATCTTTTCCATAAGCTTGCTTAAATCTTCGGGAAGTGGGATTAATTTTCTTGTACCCAGATCCATCCAAGCTCCCATCATTTCACATTGCGCAAAATTTCTTCCTTTGTGATCATAGAAATTATGCCTGAATTCGAAAAACATTCCATCTTCACTCAACCCTGAAATTTCTAATGAAACTTTTACCGGCGGTCCATAAAAAACCTCTTTGAAATAATAAATATGTTCATAAAAAACCACTGGACCAATATTTAATTTACCTAGTAGTCTTCTATCAAAACCATGTTCTGCCAAAAAAGACATACGTGTATGCGCTGCAAATTCAATATATGCCTTGTTAGCTAAATGTCGATTTGCATCGATATCATTCCATCTTATTTCAAAGTCTTTTATATACATAAGCGTTGATTTAATATTACAAAAATACGAAACATTTTATTATGCGTGCATAATAAAATACACTATTCATATCAAAATCGTTTAAGGTTTTGAAAACCAATATGGTCTTCTTATTTTAGAAAAAAATATCACACATGTACATTAAAAGAAATATCGGTTGGGGTTTAATTCTAAGATTTGGGTGGAAAAATATCTTGTTTTTTGTTTTTTACGCTGCATTTATTTTTTCATTGTATTATTTCTTAAACTTAACTTTTATTGACATTCCCTTTCAGCCCTTATCGGTCATTGGTATTGCCGTAGCTTTTTATATTGGCTTTAAAAATAGTCAGAGTTATGACCGTTTTTGGGAAGGACGTAAAATTTGGGGTGGCATTGTAAACTATTCCAGAACTTGGGCCAATCAAGTGCTTTGTCTTATTGATGATGATCACCAAACCAAAAGTATTTTAATACATCGCCATATTGCTTGGATAAATGCTTTGAGAATACAACTGCGGCAACCTACTTCTTTTTCTATCAAAGAGAATTCGTCTGTAGAAAGTTTATTTAAGAAACATGGAGAACAACAACCAGCTTGTGATGCCACTAAACAATTTGTTCCCCAAGAAGAATATGAGGATCTTTTAAGCCGTAAAAATACTGCCACTCATATTGTAAAAAATCAAGGGCTTCATCTTAAGAAATTATCTAAAGAAGGTAAAATTACCGAATTCGACAAGCAACTCTTACATGCTGTTCTTGAAGAACTTTATAATTTACAGGGTAAATGCGAACGAATTAAAAACACTCCTTTCCCCAGGCAGTATGCTTATTTTAGTACAGTTTTCACCTGGATTTTTGTACTACTTCTTCCCTTTGGAATGCTGAATGTATTCGAAGCAGAATTAGCCAATATGCCCGATGAAATACAACGTTGGTTTATCTTTTTAATGATCCCACTATCGGTATTGGTATCTTGGATTTTTACAACTATGGAAAAAATTGGAAGTAATAGCGAAGACCCTTTTGAAGGTCGTGTAAACGATGTTCCTATGACAGCGTTATGCAGAACTATAGAAATAGATTTACGAGACATGCTAGACGAAGACAACCTTCCAGAAAAAATAAAACCTAAAGATAACATCTTGTATTAATGCCAATTATTCCATCTTCTTATTCTCCACCATTTCTATTTAAAAATGGCCATTTTTCGACTATTTATCCAAATCTTTTGAGAAAAGTTAAGGGCGTTCAGCAAAAGCGTGAACGGGTAGAATTGGCTGATGGTGATTTTATTGATATAGACTGGAGTTATGCTTCTTCTGCAACTCAAAAAGTATCGATAATTATTCACGGGTTAGAAGGTAATGCCCAACGGCAATACATGGTAGGTCTTGCCAAACATCTTAACCAAAACCAATGGGATACTGCATTGGTCAACTTACGAAACTGTAGTGGTGAGGTAAATCGTTTATATCGGTCCTACAATGCCGGAGTGACCGAGGACCTTTCTGAAATTATCGATCACATTCTTAAAACTAAAAATTATACCAGCATTTCACTTTGTGGTTTTAGTCTAGGTGGTAATTTGGTTCTAAAGTATTTAGGAGAAAATGACAATCTTCCGTCCCAGATAAAAGCGGCTGTTGCAGTTTCTGCGCCTTGCGATCTATATAATTCTCTACTTGAAATCAACAAACCCAAAAACATCATCTACCAGCAAAGATTCATAAAACACCTTAAAGCTAAATTAATAGACAGGCAAGCTGTTTTTCAAGATCATATTAGCAAAGAAGAAATTAAGGCATGTACTTCATTAATTGATATTGATAATTTATACACTAGTAGAGCACATGGATATAAAGATGCACTAGACTATTATGCCAAATGCAGTAGTAAACAATTTCTTCCTAACATAAATATTCCTACGCTACTTATAAATGCTAAGAATGATTCATTTTTGGGCTCAGAATGTTATCCTTTGCAGGAAGCTAGAGAAAATGAGAGTTTCTTCTTGAAAATACCAGATTATGGAGGACATGTAGGATTTTATTCTCCGGGAAACACATACTACAACGAGGTTGTAACCTTAGAATTCTTCGAAAAAATGAGTTAATTAAGAACGCTACAATAGGTTTTTTCTTACATAATCATTTTTTTAAACGAACGTTAAGCCTATGTTAATGTTTTATAAAGAATTTTCAAGCGCCTCATCGAAAAACTTTTTTTTATTGACAATATTTTAAGAGTTTTGGTCGTTTCCTTAGATTTTTTCAAGGAATCCTAACTAATGCTAACTCAAACTCAAAAAAAATGAAAAAAAGCTACAGAAGTCTTAGTCTAGCTTTGAACTTCACACAAACCAAATTGAGCGTAATTGCATTTTTTACAATGCTGCTCGTTTCGGCCGGTCTTTTCGCGCAAACCACTGCAGATAAGGCAAAAATGGCACAACAAACCAACTTAGCAAAATTAAATCAATTACAAGCCGACTTTTCCCAAAAAGCGGCACTCGACAAGAAGAAAGCTGTGCAAATGGCACAACTTGATGGTAGACCAACCAAAATTCAAGCAAAAAACGGAAGTTACTCTGAGCTTCAGAAAGTTGCTTCTTTTGGAGGAAAAAATTATTATATCTATTATACCACTAATAACGTAGATGCTGCCAGATCTACAAGAACCAACCACCTTAATTCTGGAGGATCTTTAGGATTAAATCTTGACGGGCAAAATATGACAGCTCACGTTTGGGATGGTGGTCACGCACGTGTTACGCATCAGGAATATGATGGTCCTGGAGGTAACAATCGTGTAACCATTCAAGATGCCTCTTCAGAAGGAGGAACGCAACTTAACTTTCACGCAGCTCACGTAACAGGAACTGTAATGGCTTCTGGAGTGCAAGCCGATGCAAAAGGTATGGCGCCTCAAGCGAAAGTACATGGATATATGTGGAACAATGATGTTTCTGAAGCTACTTCTGCTGCTGCAAACGGAATGTTAGTCTCTAACCACTCTTATGGTTTTAGAGGAGATCTTGTTCCCGATCAATATTTTGGTGCATATATCGATGAATCAAGAAATTGGGATGAAGTAATGTTCAATGCACCTTTCTACCTTATGGTAGTTGCTGCTGGTAATGATGGTAACCAAAATGGTTATAACGGTGCTCCTCTTGACGGAAACTCTTCTTATGATAAGTTGACAGGGCACTCTACTTCAAAAAATAATTTAGTAGTTGCAAATGCACAAGATGCTAATGTAAATAGTAACGGATCACTAGTTAGTGTTTCAATCAATTCTTCAAGTAGTGAAGGACCTACTGATGATTATAGAATTAAGCCTGATATTACTGGTAACGGTACTGGAGTGTACTCTACGTACCAAAATAGTGATACTGCATATAATAGTATTACCGGAACGTCTATGGCATCACCAAACGTTACGGGTTCATTATTATTATTACAACAACATTACAACAACATCAATGGTAACTTTATGAGAGCAGCAACCTTAAAAGGTATTGCTCTGCACACTGCCGACGATGCAGGACCATCTGGACCAGACGCTGTTTACGGTTGGGGATTATTAAATGCTAAAGCAGCTGCTGAAGTAATTACTAATGCTGGTAGTGGAGAGTCTAAAGTAGAAGAATTAACACTTAATGGTGGTCAAAGCTATACTATTACTGTTGATTCTGATGGGACTAGCCCTTTACTAGCTTCTATCTCTTGGACAGATCGTCCTGGAACTGCTGTAACTGCTACTAACTCTAATACTCCGGTTCTTGTAAATGACCTTGATATAAGAGTAACAAAAGGATCTACTACATATGAGCCTTATAGACTAACTAGTATCACTACTAACGGTACTGGTGACAACAATGTTGACCCCTATGAAAGAATAGATGTAGCAAATGCTTCTGGAACATACACCATTACTGTAACACACAAGGGATCATTAACTGGTGGAAGCCAGAACTTCTCTCTTGTAGTAACAGGATTAACAGGAACTCCAGTAGTTTGTAACGCAACAGTACCAACAAATGTAGCCGCTTCAAACATCAGCCATGATTCTGCAACCATAGGATGGACTGCAGTTCCAGCTGCAACTTATGACGTAAGATACCGCGTAGCAGGAAATTCTTCATGGACAACTTTACAAGATGTTGGAGGAAATTCTACAAATTTAAGTGGGCTTACAGAATTAACTTCATATGAGGTACAAGTAAGAAGTAAGTGTTCTGATGGAACTACTTCTTCGTATAGCCCGACAACTACATTTAGTACTATAGAGTTCCAATTAACCTATTGTGACTCAAACGGACAAAGTGTGGCTGATGAATTTATTAGCAGAGTACAACTAGGAACTATAGATAATACTTCTGGTGCTGGATCTGGAGGGTATACAGATTTTACTTCGGTATCTACAAGTTTAGCAAAAGGTAGCTCAAATACAATTACAGTAACTCCTACCTGGACAGGTACAACGTATAACGAAGGATATAGTGTTTGGATCGATTACAACCAAAACGGTGTATTTACTGATGCTGGAGAACAAGTTTGGACACAAAGTGCAACCCAAACAACTCCAGTAAGCGGATCGTTTACAGTACCTTCAAGCGCTGCAGATGGGCCTACCAGAATGCGTGTATCTATGAAATATAATGGTGTGCCAACTTCTTGTGAGTCTTTCCAATATGGAGAAGTAGAAGATTATACGGTATCTATTGGAGGAACTGCTCCCGATACTCAGGCACCAACTGCTCCTACAAGCTTAGCAGCATCTAATATTACTGAAACTACCCTTACCTTAAACTGGACAGCTTCTACAGATAATGTAGGTGTTACAGAATATGATGTATACCAAGGAAGCACAGTATTAGGATCTGTTACCAATACTACTGCAAATGTTACGGGTCTTACTGCAAATACTGCATATCAATTTAGCGTAGTTGCAAAAGATGCAGCAGGAAACGAATCTGCTGCAAGTAACGTAGTAAGTGTTACTACTAGTGGTGGTGGAAGTGGATCTGGATGTACATCTGGAATCACTGCATTCCCATATAATGAAGGGTTTGAAAACACATTAGGAGCTTGGACACAATCTACTGCTGATGATATTAACTGGACTGTAGATGCAAACGGAACACCATCTAATGGTACCGGACCATCAAGTGCTACTCAAGGCTCTTACTATATATTTGTTGAAGCTTCTGGAAACGGAACCGGATATCCTAACAAACAAGCAATCTTAACATCTCCATGTTTTGATCTTAGTAGTTTATCTAGCGCTTCATTAACGTTTAGCTACCATATGTATGGAGCTGCAGATATGGGAAGCATAGCTGTTGAAGCTAGTACAGACGAAGGTGCTACTTGGACCAGTATCTGGAGTCAAACAGGAAACAAAGGAAACTCTTGGCAAAACGCAAATATTGATCTTGCTGCATATGTAGGTGGTGGAGTTCAATTACGATTCAATAGAATTACTGGAGCTACATGGCAAGCCGATATTGCCATAGATAACTTATCTATTGGTAGTTCTGGTGGTGGACCTGTTGATCAATGTGAGGGTGTACCTGCATGGAGCAGCACACAATCTTACTCAGTAGGAGATCGTGTAACATACCAAGGAAGCCTTTATGAAAGAACAGCTACAGGATGGACTAATTTAGGACCTTGTGGTACTACAACATCATTTGCTGTAACTTCTGATGGATTTGGACCTCCAATAGGAGCAGATTTTATCTTATCTCCAAACCCAGCAAACTCTGTGCTTAACGTATCTATGAGAACTTTCGGAACTCACCAGTACCGAATCTTAAATATGTTAGGACAAGTAGTGGACAAAGGAACATTTACCAATGTGATTAATGTTCAGAAATTAGAAAATGGTCCTTACATCTTAAATGTAGATAATGGGACTATAAAACGTTTTATTAAGCAATAAAGCCAATAAACAATCAAACCTTAAAAGCCCGAGACATCGTTTTCGGGCTTTTTTGTTTTATAAGAATAAAATTATAATTTAGTGACACCTACCCCACATGAAGTGCAGCATCATTTCATATAAATCACGAAAAGCAATTATTGATAAATTTTACCATATGATTATTTTAGGAATGTTGGGCCCTTGGCAAATCCTGTTACTGTTAATGCTAATTATACCGATTATTGCCTTGATCGATATTTTACGAAGTAATTTCAAAGGAGACAACAAACTAATTTGGGTATTGGTTGTACTCTTTTTTAATATAATAGGTTCCCTATTATATTTTATTATAGGAATAAGACAAAAAATGAAAAAATGAAACGCAAGTATGTATTCTTAATCTTGGCTATTCTAGGAGTCTGTTATACCTGGTATTTTAATATTCGGTTTTACATGACCGCAGAAGACACCTCTTTACTCAATTATATTGCACAAACAAAAACTACTTTCCCGGCCAGATCATTTAGTGCAGATTTATTGGTAGTAGTATTTACCTTCTTTGCCTGGTATATTCCAGAGTCTTTAAGGCTCAAAATCAAATATTGGTGGATACTCATACCTCTAACTTTTCTAGTGGCGATTGCCTTTACGTTTCCGTTATTTTTATACATACGACAATCGAAACTGGATCAATTAAATGCATTACCACAAAAGTGATCTCGTCTCAAAAAATGATATTAATACGTTTTAGTATTGCCACTCCAAAATAAAGCTATTATGCCAACCACATGCCCGCTGGCTCCAAGCGATAAAAAGGAGTATATCACCGATATTGGAAAAATACTGGTGCAGAAACATGGAAAAAAGAAGCACTACTCCCCAGAAGAAGTAAAAAAAGCGCACCAACAGAGCAAATGGTATGAAGGTCTTGATTTTTCCTGCTGGGCTATGTGCATATTCTCATCACATGGGGGTTTCGAAAGTTATCATCTACAACATGATGAAACTTGCGAATATGTAATCATGAAAGGGGAAATGCTTCAAGATCTCTCTAGTACAGTGTCTGAAAAATGGTATGAAATTTCAGAGATAGATTTAGACACTTCCTGGCTAGATATTGGAGATGTTTTTGATGGCATATTGGAAGGGATCACCGAATTTTTTGGACAAATTCTAGATGGTATTTCGTAAAAAAACGCTTAACCAATGATAACTAACCTTAGACACAAACTTTCCAAAGTAAATATTGTATCTTAAACATAATTTTCTATACATGATTAAAAAGCTTTTATTCTTTTTTTGTTTATCGATTTTCTGCTCAGGTTTTTCACAACTTAATAGAGATATCTATGTATTTGAAGATGGTAACCAAAAGGGATACGTTGACCATAATTTAAACATTATAATTCCTGCGAATTATCAAGAGTTAGGTGGTTCCCCTAAAAAATTTAATGGATATTATTCTATTTTCAAGAAAAATAATAAATACGGAGTCTTGAATATGAAAGGTGAACATTTGATTACTGCAAAGTATGACTACCTCAGCTATTCTCAAATACCAGGTGTTTTTCAATGTCAACTAAATAACAAATACGGATTAGTCGATAGTAGAGGGAAAGAAATCATCCCGGCACTTTACGATTACTCTCCAGACTTTATAAATAAAGGAAAAGCAATTGTAGCCGAAAAAGAACGGAAATATGGTATACTTGCTCCTAGTGGGAACCCAATAATACCCTATAACCACGAATATATCGATGCCAACTTTGAATCTACATTACAAGCATTTAGAAAAAAAGACTCTTATGGTTATATCAATCATAAAGGAACAGAAATAATTCCTGCCACGTTTGGACCTTCGCGAAATTTTAGAGGTAAGTACGCTATAGTAACTAAAGAAGGATCATATGGTATTATAAACAAAAAAGGGGAGCTGGTACTGCCAGCTGAGTATCAGGATATACGTTATAAGTGGAGTTTTTTTGGTTTTGGTAATGAAAGGCCAACAGCCAAGGTATATTTTGTAAAGAAAGATAATAAGATTGGGGTTTTTGATAAAAACCTAAAAGTTATAACAGCACCTATTTATGACGAGATTGGAAACTTTAAAGACGGGGTCGCAGTAGTTTCTAAAAATAACAAATACGGTTTTATAAATGCAAAAGGTAAAGTTGTAATTCCACTAGAGTACGAAGACGCCGATTTCTTTTCTGAAGGTCTAGCTCCTGTAGTTAAAAATGGAAAATGGGGATTTATTGACACCAAAAACAATGTGGTTATTGATTTTAAATTTAAAGGCTGTGTAAAGCCCTTTTCTGAAGGCCTTGCAGTGTACAGAAAACGTAATCATACCTCATCTAAAGCTCACTATGTAGACGATCGTTGTGGGTATATTAACAAGAAAGGAGAGATAGAAATTGACACCAAATATAAGGAGGCACAAAATTTTAATAAGGGTGTTGGCGTTATAGAAGATGAACAAAATAGGTATTTGCTCACTAGGGATCTAAGAACATTTTTATTAAAATCGATTGAAGACGAACCAGTTATCATGGAGTCTTACTAAAATTGTAATGTATTATGAAATCGATATTTCATATTTTAATGCTATTGATTTTTTCTAACACTATTGGTCAGGAAACTCCTGGATATATAGAAATTAGAAAGATTATAGAACGCTCTGCTTCTTCATTAAATACAGCATTGATAGTTCCTGATTCTGACTTTTATATTGGAATTAGAAATAATGGAATTGTAGAAAATATTGATCAAGACCCATGTATCGATATTCAATCTGACGATGAAAAAAACAAGCAAATCCTAGCTGTTTTAAAAAAGCATAAGTTATTAGACAGTTTATACATGGGGGCAGATAATCAATTCATTAACCTTCGTACATCTAAATCTATAAAACCTGAAAACACCAAATTTTATATTGAACTTACTCATACAGGAGAGAATGCTCCTGATCAGATTTTTATTCCCATTTTGGAATATGAAAAGGCATACCAACTTATTGAGGATCTAAATATAATTTTCGACAACGAAGCGTGTTACAAAAAACTCATCCGTAAGATGAGATGATAGGTTATCTAGAAAGATTATGTTTTCCCTAAAGGAATGTTAAAATAAATCCGGTTATGTTAAAATAAATGCTTATATTCGCATTCGAAATACCTTCACACCCAACATTATATTTAGCTTACTCCCAGAATTATTTTCAATTTTTATTGCAAATTTTTAGTGTTTTAATCTATTGTATAGGTTTTAATTCTGTTTTTTGATGTTAACGCACTATACCAACCATATTTAACGGTGGGGAATGAAAGTTCTACACCTGCTTGCTGGTAATTATATCGAAGGACTTACTCGAATCTACCTGTCATTGACAAATTTAAAATTCGAGTCTGTTGGGGGGACACAACGGACATATAATTACCGAACTCCCCCTCCTGAGGGAGGGGGTTATTTATAAACCTTTCGACACAATATAACTATAGATGCACACGTTTCCTTCGCAAATCATCTCAATTGCAAAACCTTGTTTATGAAACAACTACTAATTTTACTATGTTTATGTACCATTTCAGTAGGTTTTGGTCAAGATGAGCGCAAAGAATCTTCTCAAATTCAAAATAGTAAAACCAGTACACACATACATATTCCGGGCACAAAACTCTCAATAATCCCTCCTTCTGGTTTCAAAATAGCGACGGCATTTACGGGTTTAGAAAAAGGAGAATCAGCTTTAATTCAGGTATATGATCTTGTGGGTGGTAATTTCTATACCAACGCGAATAAGTTTACCAAAGAACGTTTTGAAAAAAGTGGCGTTACCGTTTTTGATTATCAAGAAATGACCATTAATGGATACTCAGGAAAATATATTCATCTTCAAGGCAATCCAGATAAAAAAGGGATTAGTTTGGTTTTTGGTGATGAGACATTTACGGCCATGATTATGGCACTTTATATTGATAATAGCGATAATACAGCCGAGCAAATTAAAGATGCCTTATTTTCTTCGGTTTATGAAAAAGACATGCCGATCGATCCTTTTGAAACCGCAGTATTCAATCTTGATGATTCTAACACCAAATTTAAATATGCAAAATCGGCTGCAAATACTTTTATCTATTCTATTAATGGCAGCAACGAGCTTGATACGAATAGAGATTCGATTATGGTCGTTCTACCATTCCCTGCAGATCCAAGTATGACTGCCAAAAGTATTGCCGAGCAAATGATAGGATCACTTAGAAACAATGGATTAAGTGAAATCAAAATTTTAAGCACCTCTAACGACACTCTCAACAACTACTCGGCGTATCAAATTAAAATGGAAGGTAAATTAAATGGTAGTCCAAGTAAATTACTGGTACAAACCGTTACTCATGGTGAAAATGCAGTAGTATTTAAGGGGTTTTTGAAAGAAAAATCGAATGCAGTGATTGAAGATTTTGAAGCATTAATTAAAACCTTGAGAATGAAATAAATCAACTAAACTATACATGAACAACACAAGGTTAGACAAGATTTTAAGGTTCATAGCAGATCAAATTGAAGGACCGAAGGGAAATTGGCATTTTGTGGTTCAAGACATACAATTTATATGTCTCACTGATGAGTTACACAATCGAATGCGAATTATATCTCCTATTATAGAGCATAAAGATATGAGCAAAGATGATTATTATCGGTGTATGAAAGCTAATTTTCATTCTGCTATCGATGTTAAGTATGCGGTTTCTGGTAAAGTTCTTTGGGCAGTTTTTATGCATCCCTTAAAAGAGTTAACGACTCCACAAGTAGAAGATGCGATACATCAGGTGTTCACGGCAGTTAAAACTTATGGCACTTCTTACAGTAGTTTAAACCTTTATTTCCCAACAGATGAGGATCGAAAGCGTTACTTGAACTAAGAAATACGTCTAAACTGAAACCACCTCTTCTTCTCCAAGTAATTCCTCTTGTCTTAGGCGCAATAAAATTTGAGCTACAGCTACGGTATCTTTTTCACAGTACACTATAATTCTATCGATATCTTGTTCTTCATAAAAGACCTGCCTAACCTGGCTACCATCGATATCATCTTTCGGAGAAGGTATCCCGAGAATGCTAGTAAGTAGTTTTAAGGATGTATAGTGCTTATAGTCTCCAAACTTCCATAAATCCATAGTGTCCAAATGCGGAACTTCCCATGGCTTTTTGCCAAAGAGATTAAGCTTATAAGGCAACGCAATATTATGTATGATCATTCTGCGCGCGATATAAGGAAAATCAAACTCTTTCCCGTTGTGTGCGCAAAGTAGATGATGAGCTTTGGTAAAATGCGTCTCCAGAAGATTTTTGAAATCTATGAGTAATTGTTTTTCTTCTCCGTAAAATGAAGTAGTTCTAAAAGATCTATTTTCTCCTTTGAAAGTGAAATATCCCACCGAAATACAAACGATTTTACCAAACTCTGCCCAAATCCCTGCCCGATCATAAAATTCTTCTGCTGTAAAATCTTCTTTACGTTGATATTTTGTTTTATCTGCCCATAATTGTTTCATTTCAGGATTAAGGTCATCAAAATTCTCATGTTCTGGTACAGTTTCTATATCCAGAAATAAAACATGTTCTAAATTCAATTTATGAAGCATTCTCCATCATTTTATAAGCCTCTTCTATAAAGACAAAGAAATCGTTTGTAAAAGATTCTCCAGGCACAAACTCTCCCCTATTATGTCCAAGTCGCACAATAATAACATCATCTTCAGGAATACAAATTACATACTGCCCTAAAATTCCTCTCATAGCAAATATCTTTTTATCGAGATGATCTGACAGCCAAAAACCATATCCATACATATCATCTTCAGGAAATCGTTGTCTTGTCGCCAATTCTGTAAATTCTGCTGGTAAAATTTGTTTCCCTGCATATACGCCTTTGTTTTTAAACAGGACTCCAAATCTGGCGAAATCCCTAGCGTTACTAGCCACACAACAATATGCTTTTTCCATACCACTATCCTCACTATCGAGTTGCCATATAGCATCCTGATTCATCCCCATGGGGGCCCAGAAACTTTCACTAAGGTACTGTGACAATGTTTTTCCTGTTGCTTTTTCGATTACCATACCTAACAACTGTGTGTTTCCACTCAAATATTTAAATCTTTGTCCTGGTTCCTCTACTACTTGTAGTCCCAACAAAACTTCACGAATATTAGTATCGTAATATGCTTTGGCCGTTATAGAAAAAGGACTTGTATAGTGTTCTACCCAATTTAACCCAGAAGACATCGAGGACAAATCTCCCACAGTAGTTTTGGCAGCTAATCCTTCAGAAAATTCAGGGAAAAAATCACCTAATGGTTGATCCAGGTTTTTTATGTATCCGTCCATTATAGCTTTTCCTAGCATAGCTGTTACTATACTCTTAGCCATAGAGAAGGAATTGGTTTTTGAAGTGGTTCCAAAACCTTCGGCATAGTTCTCATACCATATACTATCACTTTTAATAATCAAAAAAGCCACTGTTCCCAATTCATCATTGATCTTGTTTAGACGGTCAGTACTTTTTACCGTATTATATTTCTCATGAATCGCCCAAGGTATAGTTGCATTTCCTTTAGCAATTGTTCGATTATCAAAATGGGTATAATCATCTAAATAGGCTGTGGTGTGACCAGTCATATAGACCACACGAACTCCTTTTAAAATATATTCTGAATCGAATGCGTATAACAATCCTACACACAGGAGAAGAATAATTCCAAGACCCCTAAGAAATTTTTTTAAGATTTTCATATGATTTAAATTGATGAGAAAATGAGTTTAATTTCCAACTTCTAACCCTACTAATGTAAGAAAATTAATCACAGTGAATTAGATCCTATCTATTATCATTTTGTACAATATAAACTTTGAGTTCATTATCATGGATCATTTGGTGATAACCCCGAATAATTCTAAATAAGGTTCCAAAAATTAATACTGCAATGATACTATTTATAAGTTTCAAAAAATGAAACTCAAAAAAAAAGAGTGTCTACAAAGACACTCTTTTACATTTAAACAAAATTTTACGTTTCATAGACCGAGGTCTTGGCCCACCTGAATTACGGAAAATAAATCATTCTAATGTGTAACCAAGTAAAGGGGCATTCATAATAAGCTTTTGTTTGAATTTGTGTAACTTTAAAGGTAAATACTATGAACAGTATTTTTGCCCTCGATGTTTTAAACGTAGTTTTTAGTGTATAAAACAACAATTTCATTACATCAAATTAATTTCACAAAAACAAACACCTAATATCGTTTTAGGATAAATTATAAAACATTCATCCTTTCATACAGTTCTTTTTTGCTTTTCCTTGAAATTGGCAAGGACTTCCCATTCTTCATAATTACTGACCCTCCTTGTTCTTTAATCAGAAAATCGATATGGTTTAAATTCACCAAATACGATTTATGAATTCTCAAAAAGTCGTAATTTTTTAGTTTAGATTCGAAATGTTTGAGGTTTTTAGAAATTACAATTTCTGTATCATCAATCATTACAAAAGTGGTGTAATTACCATCACTAACACAGTACAAAACATCAATAGCCTTTACCACATGCACTCCTCTAGCATCGGTAATCGATATTTTCGGTGTTTCTGTGATTTTTGAATAGAGTTCCTTAAAATCATTTACAATACTTTCTTTAGATTGATTTTCATTTTTCAATCTAAATGTTTTATCTACCACCTTTATTAATCGTTTGGGATCTACTGGTTTAAGTAGGTAGTCTATAGCGTCATATTGATAGCCTTGAATTGCATATCTATCAAAAGCCGTGACAAACACAATTGTAAAATCTATACTTTCCAGCTCATTTAAGATATCGAACACAGAAATTGCACCCAATTGAATATCCATAAACACGAGGTCTGGCTTCATTTCTGTAAGCACTTTTAGGATCGATGATCTATCCTTAGCCTGTGCGATCACTTCGACTTGAGGACAATAAGAATCCAAAAGCATCTTGATATTCTCTCTATCCTTTTGTTCGTCGTCTATTATTATACAAGTAAGCGATGGTGTCATTTGTGTTCATTTATTATGGGTAGTGTAATAATTACTTCGGTTCCTAAAGACGCTCCAGTGTCATCTATGAGATCATTGATACGTACATTGGCATTATCATTACCGATTCTGCTCAATATTCGTAATCGTTCATCGGTATTTCTAGTAGCAATTGATAAGTGAATAGTGTCATTCCCTTCCTTTTGCAATCGCTCGGCTTCTAAACGGCCAATTCCGTTATCTCTAACTTTGCAAAATACAGTATCAGTGCCTTTCGCAAAAGACACTATTAATTTTCCTTTTTTCTTCGAATGCGAAAAACCATGTATTATCGCATTTTCGATATATGGTTGTATAACCATTGAAGGAATTACAGGATTGGTCTCTACCAATGTGTCATCGATATCATAGATCACCTCAAAACTTTCACTAAATCGTTCTTGCTCTATATTGATATAAGATTGCAAAATCTGTAATTCTTCTTTAAAATTGATGTAGATACTATCAGAGCTTGATAAAATATTTCGAATTAACCCTGAGAGTTCTGTCATATATTCATTGGCCTTGAGATTGTCTTTTTTCAGAATAAAGTTCTGAAGTGTACTAAAAGAGTTAAACAAAAAATGAGGATTCATAGTCGACCTCAGAGATTTCAACCTATTCAAACTTAGTTCTTCATTAAGTTGATGAAATCTTACTCTATTTGCATGACCGCGATATAGTAAAAAGAATAACGCAGCAAGTAAAAAAGCACCTAACAAATAGCTAAACCATCTGCTTTTACTCATAGCCTGACCGATCTTAAAGTTTTCTTCCTCCAGGTCCAGGATTTGCTCTTCTTTAATAGCCAATAATTTCTTACTCTCTATTTTGGCTATCTCTTTACTAATTTTAATGTTATCGAGCGTAGATATTAAAGGTTTTATCTCTCTCATAAGCTTTAAACTAGCAGCTAAATTTCCTGTTTGCTCATAAGATTTAGAGAGATCTTCTTTGGTAATAATAATATTGGCAACATCATTTTTCTTAATAAAAAAACGCTCTGCAATTTTAAAATGGGTAATCGCTTTTTCGTAATCTCCCAACTTAAAGTAAATAAATGCTAAGGTATGCATTAATGCAGGGTACAAGCTATCCCGATCGTTATACTGGATATTATCAAAATCGATATTGTTATTGATCAAAGCCAGGGCTTCCTGAGCCATACCCTTCTGAACGTAGGACCAAGCCATATTGTTATAGGCCAAATTGCAGGTTCTCGATGTCTTATTATTTTTACACCCTTGCAACGCTAGTTTTGAGTAATATATGGTAGAATCGGGTTGGTGATCTGAAAAAGAAGCCGAAATGTTTATGTAGGTTATTCCTTTTCTATAGTCTGAATCATCTTTGATATGGCGAAGAGCTTGTTTAAAATCTATCTTACTTTGGTCCAAATCTCCAATATCCATAAAAAGTAGCCCTCTTGCAGTACAAGCTTCCCAAATATTATCGTTGCTTTTGGTGTTTTCTGCCCTTTGCATAGCCTCATTAAAGTACTGTAGTGCCTTAATAAAATTCGATTGTCTTTGATTAAGCTCCCCATACCTAATCGTGCTTATAGCCAAACAATCCTGATCATCAACCTTTTCACAAAAGTCATAAACAAAGTCTATGATATGTCTGGCATTTTCATGCTTTTCTGCTATTGCAGACAAGAATCTTTCTAATCGAAATCCCGTTTGAATAATTCTTTTTTTGTCTCCAGTTTTTCTAGCTAATCGAAAGGCATTGAGATAACTAGTTTCTGCCTCTTCAATATTCTTTGCTTTCTGCAAACTGTCGCCTTGTTTAAGTAATAGTTTTATAGAATCTTTTTGTACGGTTGTTGTTCTTTTTAATTCTCTATCGATATCATCTTGTCCCGTTATATTACCTGCCAATAATAGCAAGCAGCTAATCAAAATGTAATTATATCTCTTCATTTAGAATTAAAATATATAGTTATTGTTATGTCGAAGGACCTTTATATTCATGAATTAGACAAAGTAGTTACTATGTTTTCAGATCCTATTAAGTATAACAATTATACGTATTTTCAAAAGTTCTGCAACCTTAAACAGCAGTCTTTTATATATATACAACGTATTTTATGTAATGTACCCTAGTTTTTTTGTCGGTTATTTTCAAAATGCTTAAATAAAAAAACTGGTTATTGTAAAATACAATAACCAGCTGCATATAATTGAATGATTTGTGTGAGTTTAATTTCAGTTTTATAAAACCTGTGTTATCACTTTAACCCATTGAGAACAGATTTACATATACACTAAAATTTTCATCATGAAATTATCGTTTATTTACTTAAGTACTAATTGAGTTTACACCAACGGCAATATTGGTTGTATAAAATGCAAAAACAATGTGTTAATGGAGATTTTCTAAGATTAAAAGCACATTCTATTAAAAAAGAGATTGCTGTTTACTAGGGCTTTCATGCTCTAATAACCACTTTTTTCGCCATAATCCTCCAGCATATCCTGTGAGGGATCCATCACTACCAATTACTCGATGACATGGTACAATAATCCACAAAGGGTTTTTACCATTGGCACTTGCCGCTGCTCTTATCGTTTTAGGATCTCCTAATCTTTTGGCGATATCTAAATAGGAAACCGTTTTCCCAAAAGGAATCTTAAGCAGCTCTTTCCATACCTTTTTTTGAAATTCTGTTCCCGAAGGATTTAATTTTAAGTCAAAGTGAGTTCGTCTACCCTCAAAATATTCCTGAAGTTGCGTTACAGCTTGTTCAAGATAAGGAGGAGCTTCTTGTTGTTCTTCAATTTTTTCTATGTCTTTAGTTACAGAAACACTGGATAGTCCATTTTCATCTCCAGAGAGACATGCAATACCCAAGGGAGTTTCAATATATGCAGTCGTTATCACTCTTCAGGTTTATCTTCCAGAATACCCAATCTACGTGCTCGGTTTTCCCAGTTTTTTCTGGCTAGCACCTGCATATCGGTTTCAGTATCACTTTCGTCTACTATTTCTAATCCAAGTAACGTTTCGATAACATCTTCCATAGTTACTAATCCATTTACCGAGCCATATTCATCTACGACCAAAGCGATATGATTTTTGGTCTGAATGAGTTCATTAAACAAATCTGGGATGGGTAAATTCCTCGTCGTAAAAATGATAGGTCTTTTTATATCAGCCAACGTTTTATGACCATTCTGATTGGCCATTTCTTTAAAAATCTCATCCTTCAAAACCTGACCAGTAATATTATCGGCATTGTCTTTAAACACCGGAATTCTTGAAAAACGAAGGTTCTGATTTTCATTAAAGAATTCTTCAACTGTAGTTTCTTCAGAAGCAATTTTCATAACCGTTCTGGGTGTCATTACATCTTTAGTGAAAATCTCTTTAAAATTAAGAAGGTTTCTAATTACTTTAGACTCTGACTCTTCAAAAACTCCTTCTTCTTCGGCAATATCGGCCATAACAGAAAAATCTTCTCGACTAAGCACAGAACCATGATGTCCTTTTCCTCCGATTACCTTAGTAGTAAGTCGCAATACCCAAAGAATACCTGTGTATTTTAAAGGAGCAATAAGAATAATTAATGCTTTAGAGGTAAAATTGGCAAGTTGTTTCCAAAAAGTGGCCCCAATAGTTTTTGGAATGATTTCAGAAACTACCAAAATTAATATGGTCATTATTGTTGATACAATACCTACAATATTCACTCCTAGAATTTCAATCTTATATGGAAGTTGCTCTGCCTGTACACCCACTAAAATTGCTCCTACTGTATGTGCAATAGTATTCAAAGTAAGAATGGCTATCAAAGGTTGATCTACATCTTTCTTCAAATTTTCTAAAGTAGTAGCATATGGTTTCTGTTCTTTCTTCTTTACATTAATAAAAGTAGGAGTTACACTAAGTAATACTGCCTCTAAAATCGAACATAAGAACGAAAAGAAAATAGAAAGTACGGCGTAAATAATGAGTAAGGTCATGTTGTTATAGATATGTAGCTAAAGTACGGATTTTAGTATATGTTTTGCAACAAAAGATTACCAGCCTACATATCGAGGAGGTTCTATCTGGTTTAAATTAAGATATACTATTATTTGACCTCGATGATGAGTAACGTGATCTTGTAATAAATTTAGGATTTGAAGCTTAGATTTTTTACCCGCAAAAAAATCGACTTCAGTTTTAAAATCATCGGCATTGGTTGCCTTAACTTTACTGGTTACAAACTCAAAAGCTTCCCCTAGAACCTCAATAGTTTTGGCTTTGGTATCGGGAATATTCTCTTGTAATGATTCTCTATTGAATTTCTCATCAGAAAAATAAGTGGTTGCTAACCAAAGCATATTGCCCCGAATATGCAATAATTGATTTTTAAAATCCATCTCTCTTTCTGTTGGTTTAAACGAGAATTTCTCCTCGGGCATCTTCTCCGCGATTTGTAAAAGGTAATCTTTGGAGTTTTGCCACTTTTCGAGAAAAGCATCTTTAGGAGTAAATTGTTGTGCCATTACCGTACTTGAAATCAAAAATATTATACTTAAAATCTTTTTCATCACGCTTATTTACTATTACCAGCTTCTTTCATATATGCCTCTATGGCTTTAAGCTCATCATGAGAAAAAGTTTTTAGAATCGCAAAATTGGTCTTCATAACGGTATAGGTTTCGGGATCTACAATAGGTTCTGCTTCTTGTTTTAGAAAAGCTACTACATCGGCATTTTGTTCATTATATACCTTCATAATCTCCTGTATACCTGGACCAATTGATTTTTTATCTATTTTATGGCAGGTATAGCATTTTCCTTTGCCATTAAAAATACGTTTCCCGATATCGTATGGTTTCTCTGCAACGGTTTTTTTACCAATTACAATTTCTTCTTTTTCTTTTTTCTCAGATTGACAACTGGCAAATAATGCTACAGCAATCAATAACAGGGCAATTTTTTGCATAGTATATATGTGAATTAGCTATATTTTTCTTTTATAGTTTCTATGTCTTTGATGAAACGGGCTAAGAGGTCTTTGGAGAAATTACGAATCACTTTTTCTTCATCTTTAGTCATTCCTTGGCTTGCTTCTGCAATTCGAGTAAGCGCATAAATCATAAAATCATATTCTTCATCTGGACCATTATCTGAAAATACTTCGATTACTTTCTTATACAGGGTTTCAATATCATTTTGTTGATCTGTTTCATAATCGAAAGACCATTTGATATCTTTTCCTTTTGGGTGACCTCGTAATATTTCTTCCAGAGTTTCTACTTCCTCTTTTTGAATAACTCCATCGCTCATTGCAATGACATACAACAACTCCCCGAAAGTTTGATATAATCGATCTCTGCTTACCATGATATATGAATTTTAGTTGATGATCTACCCCAAAAGTTTCACCACATCTTTGGCAAAATAACTGGCTATAATATGAGCCCCTGCTCTTTTAAAAGCCATAATTTGTTCGAGCATAACGGCATCGTGGTCTAACCAACCTTTTTCTGCCGCAGCTTTTAGCATCGCATACTCACCACTTACCTGATATACTGCTACAGGTACATCTACCGCATCGCGAACATCCCGAACCAAATCGAGATATGCTAATCCTGGTTTTACCATAACGATATCTGCACCTTCTTCTATATCGATAAGCGTTTCCTTAATGGCTTCATCTCGATTGGCAAAATCCATTTGATAGGTTTTTTTATCTCCAAAACCGGGTGCAGAATCTAGCGCATCGCGAAACGGGCCATAAAATGCTGAAGCATATTTGGCACTGTAACTCATAATTCCAGTATTTTTGAAGTTTTCGGCTTCTAACAGCTCTCTAATCGACAAAATACGTCCATCCATCATATCACTAGGTGCTACAAAATCGGCTCCGGCCTGTGCATGTGATAACGACATTTTTGCTAGCACCTCACATGTTTTGTCATTTACAATATATCCATCTTCTACAATTCCATCGTGTCCATATGAAGAATAAGGATCCAAAGCTATGTCTGTCATGACCAACATATCAGGAGCAGCATCTTTGACTGTTTTAATAGCTCTTTGCATTAAACCCTCAGGATTTAACGCTTCGGTGCCTTTATTATCTTTCAAATTATCGGGTACTTTTACAAATAACAATACCGATTTTAATCCCATAGCCCATAAATCCTTAACTTCTTGAGTTAATAAGTCTAGACTATATCTATAATACTTGGGCATAGAAGGAATTTCTTCTTTAATCCCTTTCCCCTCCACTACAAAAAGAGGTACCAAAAAATCATGTGGGGTAATTGTATTTTCTCTTACCAAGGAACGAATTGCATCATTTGTTCTTAGTCTTCTGTTTCTGCGAAGTTGTTGCATTCTGTACTCTAAAATTTGATGGATGTAAAGATACTCATATATCTGTTATCCCTGTAAATTTTAATATATGATTAAACATTCAAGTTCTTTTAAAACATGTGTTTTATGAAATTGATGACGCAAAGTAGTACTCTTGTTTCCTATTTTAACATCTAAGCTGTAACAAAAACAAAAAAAAGCATACTAATTCACAAAGTGTCGAAATACAAAAAACTACTGCACATGCTCAACATAAAAAATCTGAATAAGACGTATCCTAACGGAACGCAAGCTTTAAATGATGTACATCTGAATTTGGAAAAAGGAATGTTTGGTTTGTTAGGACCAAATGGTGCTGGAAAATCTACATTAATGAGAACGATTGCTACACTACAACTTGCCGATTCTGGTAGTATTGAGTTTGATGGTATCGACGTTTTTAAAAACCCTGAAGAGCTTCGTAAAGTATTAGGATACCTCCCGCAAGATTTTGGTGTTTACCCTAAAGTTTCTGCCGAAATGATGTTGGATCATATCGCAAAAGTAAAAGGGATTACGAATAGTAAAGAACGAAAGAGTTATGTAGCTGACCTTTTAAATAAGGTAAATTTATATAAGTTTAGAAGTCGTAACCTGGGAGATTTTTCGGGGGGTATGAGACAACGGTTCGGAATAGCACAAGCCCTTCTGGGAAATCCAAAACTTATTATTGTAGATGAACCCACGGCTGGTTTAGATCCATTAGAACGTAATCGCTTTCATAATTTACTGAGTGAACTTGGTGAAAACGCAGTGGTGATTCTAAGTACTCATATCGTTGATGATGTAACCAATCTTTGCCAAAATATGGCCGTGTTTAATGAAGGTAAGATTCTTGAACAAGGAAACCCACAAGAATTATCGAGCAGACTTGATGGCAAAGTATTTAGAAAACATATTGACAAATCTGAATTAGAAGCTATAGAAAATGAATTCACGGTATTGTCTAACTATCTAAGAGGTGGTCAATTCTATGTGAATATCTACAGCGAAACCAATCCTGGTGATGGTTTTGAAGTTATACCTAACGATCTGGAAGATTTCTATTTCTATTGTATCAATAAAAAAGAGGAGGTTACGGTATGAAAGAGATTTTCCTTTTCGAATTACGATATCGTTTAAATAGACCTGCTACATGGATTTATATGGCACTGGGTATTGCCATTGCTATTTTATTCTCTGTGTTTCAAAGATCTTCTACGGCTGAGTTTGTGAATAGCCCAAATAGTATAACTGGGGTTTTAGGAACGATCTCAATCATTTCTATCTTCTTTTATGCAGCTATTATGGGAGTACCTATTTTTAGAGATAAAGATCATAAAACTGCGCAAACTTATTTTACATTTCCTATACCTCAAAAATCGTATGTTCTAGGGCGATTTTTAGGTAGTTTTACTATAGTTACCTTTTTAAATATTTGTATTGTTCTAGGAACACTTATCGGTTTTGGTATTGGAGATTTTCTAGATCGACCAGATTATGGAGAATTCGACTCCTTTAATTTCTCTTCCTATTTTCTGCCTTTTCTGTTTCTATTGCAGGTTAATGCACTTTTAATAGGTGCTCTATTTTTCTGCTTGATGGCATTTTTCAAGAAAATGCCTATTATATATCTGGGAGGTATTTGTTTATTTCTCCTCAATTCTCTTTCTCAAAATTTATTGGGAGATATCGATAATCAATGGTTGAGTGTATATTTAGATCCTTTCGGAAACCAGGCTTTTGATTATGTAAAAAAATATTGGTCTATCAATGAGCTTAATGTTAATCAGCTTCCAATACACGGCAAATTTCTTTTAAATAGATTGCTTTGGTTAGGTGTTGGTTTAATACTGTTTTTCATTACTCTATTTAGATTTGATTATAAAAGATTTTTGGTCGACGGAAAAAAAGAGAAAAAAACAGATAATGCAGAGTATGCACCTTCTATGATCTCACAGGTAACGCAATTGTTTACCAAAAAAACAGAACGCCAAAACCTTTGGTCATTAAGTAAAATTGAATTTTTATCAATACTTAAAGATCCTGTTTTTCTAATTTTATTAATCATAGGAATTGCTATATCTGTATTTGTAGTATTTCTAGCTAATGAAACTTATGGAACACCTAATCTACCGTTAACTAGATTTGTAATAGTATTTATTTCTGGAGGTATTTCTTTGTTATCGATAATAATTTTGGTTATCTACTCAGGAGAAGCAGTACACCGTACCAGAAAAAACAAAACTTTTGTTTTTTATGATGCTTTACCGATAAGTGACTCAAGCCTTTATTTTTCAAAGATTATCTCCTTAATAGGTATAGCAATCATTTTGGCTTTTGCCAATGTACTCGTAGGTATTATTTTTCAGACCTTGAATGGCTATTTTGTCTACGAATTAGATTTATCATTAATCTATAACTACGGATTGATTTTTCCTGGCTTTATAACCACTGTGTTATTAGCTTTCTTTATTCATGTAATGGTGAACAATAAGTTTCTTGGTCATTTTTTGGTAATTCTGTTATATGTGGGATTACCTATATTGGTGGCATTTGCCTTTAAGAGTACAGACCCAATGATTACTTATGGTGCTACTACTCCATTTTTTATTAGTGATTTAAACGGCTTTGGGCACTACCTTACAGGGATGACATGGCTTAACCTGTATTGGGTTTTATTTACAGTGGTATTGATGGTTATTGGAAAAGTATTCTGGACTCGTGGATTTTTCTCTTCTGCCAAAGAACGTTTGTCGTTGGCCAAACAACGATTCACAGCTAAAACTATAATAGCATTGATCACCACAATATTTGCTTTTGTCTCAGTTGGTGGATACAGTTATTACAATTTAAGGGTATTAAACTCTATTACAAACACCAATACCTCTGAGAAAATCGATGCTGACGCCGAAAAGAAATACGCAAAATATATAAACACCCCTCACCCACAGGTTACCGATTTAAAAGCATATATAGATGTATTCCCAAACAAAAGAGATGTACATGCCAAAGGGGAATTCAAAATCACCAACAACAATAGAAAAGCGATAGACACTTTATTACTAGAGGTGCAATATCCCAATGAACATACCAATTTGCAAAAAGTGATCTATAATGGTACAGAATTAACTCCTGCAGTTTCAGACTCTGTATATAGAATGTATTTTTACAAATTACCCAAGGCAATGCAACCTGGTGAAAATGCAAAACTTACTATTGAAGTAACTGCAGAAACCAAAGGTTTTTCTAATGGGCTAGAAACACAGGTGTTGTATAATGGATCTTTTTTTGACCAATCTATTTTTCCGAGATTTTATTACGAACAAAGTATTATTGATAATGGAGTACGTAAAAAATATGGCTTAGAAAAATTAGATTATTTATATCCTCCAAGAACAGATTCTACTGCGATTGGCAAAAATCTATTTAATGAAGACTCTAATTACATTAATTTTGAAGCTGTAGTAAGTACCACAAAAGATCAGAAAGCTCTAGCTCCTGGTAAACTGGTAAAACAGTGGGAAGAAAATGACAGAGCGTACTATCATTTTAAATTAGAGTCCCAAACTATACTGTTTTTTAATATAGTATCTTCAAGATATGACGTTAAAAAATCGAGTTGGACAGCACCTAGCGGAAAAAAGGTGGATATCGAAATATATCATTCTCCAAAACATAAACGTAATCTTGAGCATTTTATCAATGGTGCCAAAGTTGCCTTAGATTATTGCTCTAAGAATTTTTATGAATACCCAAACTCAGTACTGCGTATTGTAGAATTTCCTGCGCACTCTAATTTTGCCCAATCTTTTGTAACTACTATACCTTACTCTGAAGATTTTGGATATGTAGCAGACTTTGATAAGGCCGAAGATTTTAATTACGCGTTTAGGGTAACAGCTCATGAAGTAGCTCATCAATGGTGGGCACATATAGTAACTCCAAGTAAAACTACGGGTGCCAATATTATTTCTGAAACTCTGGCAGAATACTCATCTTTGATGACCATGAAACATGAGTATGGCGAAAATGGAATTAAAAACTTCCTAAAATATTCCTTAGATAATTACCTAAGAAGTAGAGCTTTTAGTTTTAAACCAGAACGTACACTATTAAATGTTGAATTTGGTCCCCATATTTGGTATGAAAAAGGGTCTATGGTAATGTATGAGCTTCAGGATATTATTGGTGAAGAAAAAATAAATACAGCCCTTAGAAACTTCTTGAACACCTATAAAAACTATGAGAGCGGAGTATACCCTACTTCAGAAAATTTATATGAAGCTATTCGTGAGGTTGCTCCAGATTCTTTAAAATATGCAGTAGACGATGGATTTAAGGAAATCGTACTATATGAAAACCGTGTTTCTAGTGCTAAAACTAAAAAATTGGGTAATGGAAAATATGAAACGACCTTTACCGTTGATTCTAAAAAAACCTACTATGATGATCAAGGTAAAGAAAAACGTGTAGATGATAAGACCAATTATATTGAAATAGGAGTTTTTGGTGAAGATATTGTTGATGACCAGGAGGTACCTCTTAAAAATCCGTACTATCTCAAAAGAAAATGGTTATCATCTGGAGAAAATACCTTTACAGTTATTACTGATAAAAAACCTGTAAAAGTAGGAATTGACCCTTATAACAAACTAATAGACCGAAATTCTGGTGACAATTTAAAAACTGTTGCCGAGTAATCGCAATATATTATAAGGGACTATAAAATCACGATCAAATAAGCGCTGTTTTGATCGTGATTTTTTTATTCTACCCCTTCTCATACCTCCTGAAAATAAATTAATTAGTACCTTATACCAGCTATTCACACGTCTAGATATGAAAAAAATTAATTGGAGATATGCCCTGGGGGAAACGCTCATTGTAATTATTGGTATTACCATTGCATTTAGTTTAAACAAATGTTCAGAAAGTCAAAAAGATCAAAAACGAAGATCAGCCTATCTTCAGAATTTAAAAAATGACATTCAAACCGACCAAAAAACGCTAAACGACAATCTAGAAACCCTAACAGAATTTCAGAACAATGCACGTGAGATTACACAGCATTTAAATACAGTTTCTGAAAAAAAGATGAGTGTTATTAGTAAAATTTTTAAAATCTCTTCTTTGGTAGAATTCGTTCCCCAAGATGTAACCTATACCACACTTATTAATTCTGGAGACCTCACTCTTTTTGAAGATTTATCGGTAAAATCTGCCATACAAAAGTATTATTCGGCAGACCTGCACACGATACTAAAAGCCTACGAACGTCAGGAAATAATTCATAAAGAATATCTGGGAAGTTATTATATATATCATGCAGATTTCGACAAAATGAGAACCAATGAGTTCCCTTTTGAGAATGAAAAATTATTAAAAAGAATTGTTCAGAGTTTAGATGGGAGTTATCAAATACAAATTCAAGCCACAAAAAAAGGTATTCAACAGTGCGATAGTATTATGGCTATTCTAGGCAAACAAGCAAAATGACTTGTCTATTTCTAACCAAATACGTTTAATCAAATAGTATTGGTGAAGTAGTATATGGTATAAAATCAACAATCTCCCCATCGAATTCGCACCATTTACATTGAGAGACAACCTTACCGAAGGTACTTTTTAAATCATATAAAGTAGAGGGTTTTACTTCTCCGTTTACTACATAAACTCCGTAGCACAAAAAGAAAACATTATCTTGAAGGTCTTTTACAATTAAAGAATTGGTTCCTTCATAACTCTTTTCTACCATTTTACAGATGCTCAATGCTTCGTCTACAGTATAATTACCTTTGCTTTTCATCACACTTATTTTGGGGCGGTAAATGTACCGTATTTATTGAGGTCATTACTTTACCAAAATGTTATCTATACATCAATATAACATTGACTAACAACACAGTAGAAACTCATCAGAATGAGAATAGGTTAATATTCATCATATTTTAGATATTTTGGAACATTGAATGTGATTTCACAACTATCTTTAGTTCAAAACCTGATAAGCATAAGGTTTTATTCGGTTATTAATCAAATCTTTGTAACAAATTCTTTTAAAAAAAGTCTTCTTTTTATGATGGTCAAGGCAACCTTAGGAATAAATTTTGCGTCTTAAAGAATAAGTAAATAATACATCATGACAAACATCAAAGTAGTAACATCTATATTCTTATTTTTTAGTGCTATATCACTTACCACAGCACAAACCATAACATCAAAAGTGATAGATCAAAAAACAAATGAACCTATACCTTATGCAACTATTCAAATTGGCGAAAATCAAGGGATCATTACCAACGAAGAAGGCCGTTTTAGCCTAAATATTGATCAAAATCTGGCCGATATTGATTCTATTTATATTTCTTCTATGGGATATGAAAAAGTAGGAGTAGCGATAAATCAAGCTACAGATAGTATTATCTATATTGCTCCTAAAGCTATTGAGTTAAAAAGTGTGTTTGTTTCGAATAAACATCTCACCATAGATGAAATCATGGAGAATGTTAAAGATCAACTTTCTGAAAATTACAATTTCGAACTGTCAAAAAGGCGATTGTTTTTTAGAGAGTCTGAATTTAATAGCCTAAAGAAATTAGACATTGATTTCAAAAAATCAACTATAAAAGAATTAAACAAAAAATTAATAGATAGCGTGGTTTCTATTATCCCTCGAAAATCTTCTTACTATACCGAAATTTTATGTGATTTATACGGAGACTTCGACAAAAGAAAACTACATATCACCAAAGCTGCAGAATTATACGACAAGAGTAAAACTGTATCTCTAGAAGCGATGTCTAAACGCATGGAAACCATTTTTAAAGAAAACGTGAAGCGAGATTCATATCTTAAAATTAAATCTGGGTTATTTGGCACCAAAGTACAGGTAGATTCAATTTTGGAACAAACCGAAGATTCTGAAGCTGTAAAAGACGAACTAGACAAACAGAATAAAGAAGACAAAAGTAAGTTCTTGAAATATAGAAAAAGTGGGTTAGAAAGTCTATTCTCAAGCTTGTTCTTCAATAAAGATGTAATGTCTAATTTTTTGAACAAATCGGGCAGGTATAACTTTGAACTTGTAGACTACACTTATCTAGATGACCAAAGTGTATACATCATCAATTTTGAACCCAAAAGGAATGAAGATTTTAAAGGGACTTTATACATAAATACCGAGGACTTTGCAATTGTAAGAGCCGATTATGAAAACGTTAGGAATTTTAGAAATTTTAAACTCTTAGGGATTCACTATCAAGATAACTTATATCGTGCAAAAATGGGATTTACCAAAGGTGCTAATCAAAAATATGACCTTAAGTTCATGGAAATGTACCGTGGTGGATTCTTTGGTTTTGATCGCCCATTGAAGGTAATCGAAAAGAACAAGCACGTAAAAGGCAGACGCAAACAAAATGAATTGTCATTAGACATTAATGCAGTGAACACCTATCAACGTAAATATGAAATTGTAGTTTTCGATTCTGAGCAACTCTCTGAAGCCGATTATAAAAACAGTAAAGAAAATTCTGGAATAAAACCTGAATACCTCTCTAAATACGATCCTGAATTCTGGAAAGGCTACAATATCATAGAACCTAATACAGCAATACGACAATTTACTGCAACGCCAGATAGTGAGTAGAATTATCTAAGGAAACATAGAAGACTTTAAAAGTTCCTTCCTTTATTGCCTGGGAAGGAACTTTATTAATTTTCTACCCTGTAACTATACTTCCGTCTAGCAAATTAATCACTCTTGAACCATATTTCATATTCTTTTCAGAATGAGTAACCTGAATAATGGTGACTCCTTCCTTATTCAGTTGGGTAAAAATATCCATAATTTCCTCCCCTTGTTTTGAATTTAGATTACCGGTAGGTTCGTCGGCCAATATTAATTTAGGATTCGCGATTAAAGCACGTGCTATACCTACCAATTGTTGTTGCCCACCACTAAGTTGAGCAGGGAAAAGATCTTTTTTACCAACAATATTAAAACGGTCTAACATATCGGCAACCAATGCTTTTCGTTCTGCACCCCCATGTTTTTTGTATAACAAGGGCATTTCGAGGTTCTCTTTAACCGTAAGTTCGTCTATGAGATGGTACGATTGAAAAACAAATCCTATATATTGTTTATAAAGATTAGAGCGGTGCTTTTCTTTTAAGTTATGTACCGCTTCGTCCATAAACGTATATTCCCCTTCATTAAAATCGTCTAACATCCCAATAATATTAAGCAAGGTAGATTTTCCTGAACCAGAAGGTCCCATTACCGAAATAAAATCTCCTTCATTTACCCAAAAACTAACGTCTTTAAGAAGGTGTATTTTCTGTCCTCCAGACTGCACCCATTTTGATAGATTATTTAATTTTAAAAGCATAATAATTTACTATTTTATCATATTTATTCTGTTCGTAAACTCTTTACTGGGTTAGACAAAGCGGCTTTTACTACATGAAAACCAACGGTAGAGATCGCAATAACAACTGCCAATACGGTTGCTACCACAAAATGCACCCAGCTTATTTCAATTTTATACGCAAAATTTTCTAACCATCTGTTTCCTGCATAGTATGCCAGCGGACTGGCAACCAACATGGCCGTAAATACCAATTTTAAGAAGTCTTTGAGATGTAGGGTGGTGATTCCTAAAACCGAAGCACCCAATACTCTTCGTATTCCTACTTCTTTCTTGCGTTGCTCTGTGCTAAAAGAAGCTAGTCCGAACAATCCTATACAAGCAATAAAAATGGCAATAAGCATAAACCAAAAAACGACCTTCGAAGTACGTTGCTCTGCAGCGTAATTACCATAAAAATTCTCGTCTAAGAATGAATATTCAAAAGGAATATTTGGGTTTAATCTTTCCCAAAGTGATTGAATTTCTTTTATAGTTGTGGCAAAGTTATTGTGACTTAAGGTAGCTACAAAATAATTAGGATTTGCTTGCCCCAAACTGAGCAAAGCATATGGAGCAATAGGTTCATGAAGACTTTTGAAATTAAAATCTTCAATAACCCCGATAATCTCAAGATAGTTTTTCTCTTCTGCATTTCCGTAAAACACTTTTCTCCCTACTGCGGTTTCTGGGTTATATCCAATTTGCTCTACTGCCGTCTTATTAAGTATTATTGAAAGTGAATCACTTGCCCTGTTTTTTGAGAACGTTCTACCATGTAATAATGTGTATCCCAAAGTCTCAATATAATCATCTGCTACTTGACCATACCTGGTGTATACATTGTCATGAATGGTTTTGTCTTCTGCATAAAAGCCATTGTCACTGATCACATGCAAACCGGGGTAGGAATCTCCCACACTTGCTGAAACCACATTAGGATTTTTTAAGAGCTCAGTCTTAAAAGTTGCATAATTTTCTGCAACCTCAACACTACGTAGAGGTATGAGTAACTGTTGTTCTTTTTTGAATCCAAGGTCTTTATTTTTCAAAAAATTCATTTGTTGCCAAATGACCCCAGAAACTAAGATCAATACTGCCGATACAGCAAACTGAAACACAACAAGCCCTTTTCGTATAGACTTGGCCGAAATTGAATTCACCAAAGCTCCCTTAAGCACTGTAATTGGCGTAAAAGAAGACAAGTACAACGCAGGATATAAACCTGATAACAAGCTGGTAAGTATCGTCAACCCAAAAATGATAATCAAAATACTTGGGTGCGCAAAAAGGTCTAATTGTTTTTGAATAAGGGTGTTAAAAACGGGCAAAAGTGTCCAAACCAATAGCAATGCTATAGATAGTGCCAATAAACATAGTAGTAAAGACTCTCCAAAAAACTGAAAAACCAGTGCATTTTTCTTGGCACCAAGCACTTTTCGCATTCCAACTTCTCTAGCCCTCTTTTCTGATCTTGCGGTAGACAAATTCATAAAATTCACACATGCGATCAATAGTAAAAATGCTGCTATTGCACTAAAAATATAGATATAGGTCATACTTCCATTTGGAGCTAGTTCCCATTGCATATTCGAATTGAGATAAATATCCTCCAGCGGTTGTGTAAAGTAGTTTCTTTCAAAATTACTTTCTGCTAGTTGAGCGCCTAGATGTCGTTGTGTAAAATCTGGTAGTTTCCGCTCAAAATTAGCTACAGAACTTCCTTCTTTGAATTTAAGATAAGTGTAAAACAGATTGTTACCCAGTAATCCTTCTTGACTATCGACCCATGTACCCACATCATTATTTTTCATCGATAGTAATAGGTTGGCATTAATATGAGATTTGTAAGAGTCATTTCGAAATACTCCTCCTACAGTATATTGCGTTACTCCATAAGGAATTTCAATATCGATAACCTCATTCACCGGATTTTTCTCTCCAAATAATTTAAACGCTACATCTTCAGAAAGCACGACCATATTAGGTCTATTTAGGGCAGTACTCCCAACACCATACTTAAAATCATAGGTTAGCACCTTAAAAAAAGTAGAATCTACATAGTACCCATTGGTTTCGTAAAGCTTGATATCTTCCTTTTTGTTTTTTAATAGAAACTTATCGACATTAGGGAATTTGAGTACCCTTGTGGCCATTTCAATCTCTGGGAATTCATCTTGTAAAGTTTGTGCCATAGGGGCCGCTGTGGTAGCCAATTCTGTTCCTGCAGATTTCATAAAAATACGATGTACACGATCTGCATTTTTATGGTGCTTATCATAACTCACCTCATCCATAATATACAAGGTTAATAATAGACAGGTTGCGAGTCCGACTGCCAGACCAAAGATATTGATGAACGAAAACAACTTATGTTTCAATAAGTTTCTCCATGCTATTTTGAAATAATTCTTAATCATAATCTTCCGTTTTAATTTTGTTTATTCTGCTCGTAAACTCTCTACAGGATTTACCAATGCAGATTTAAGAGCTTGAAAACTAACTGTAAGTACTGTTATAGCGAGAGCAAAAACAGCAGCTAGTGCAAATACCCATAGATCTATTGAAGTTCTGTAGGCAAAATTTGTAAGCCAATCATCAACAAGAAAGTATGCAATAGGAATTGCTATTGCTATTGAAATAATAATCAGTTTCGCAAATTCTGAAGTAAATAAGACCACCAACTCAGATATTTTTGCACCAAGAACCTTTCGTATTCCCAATTCTTTAACCCGCTGTTCTGCAGTAAAGGCTGCAAGTCCAAATAAACCAAGACAAGCAATTATTAGAGCCATAACTGTAAATATGTTTAACACCAATCCCATTTGCTGTTCTGCAACAAAGGTGTTGTTAAAATCTTGATCCATAAAGCTATATTCAAAAGGAAACGAAGGATCAATTTGTGCTATTTCTTCTTGTACACTAGTAATTACTTCCTGTATATCAGAGGCATTAGTAAAAGATTCTTGATGTAGTCTCATCGAGTAATAGGATAAACCAGCCCCATAATCCCAAACCTTATCATTTTGATGATGAATAATAACCAAAGGACCTATTTCTTGTCGAACACTATTAAAATTAAAGTCCTTTACGACACCAATCACTTCAAACTCATCTTCATCGCCAGAAGCCAGAGCTACTATTTTACCAATGGGAGATTCATTTGCATAATTATCTTTGATCCCCCACCCTAGCTTTTTAACCGCTTCTTCATTAAGAATTACCTTATATTTATCATTAGGTCTGGCCGAAGTATCAAAATTTCTTCCTGCTACAAATTCTACTCCCAAAAGATCTAAATAGTCTTCCTCTGTGCGTACATTTCTAAGTTGAACGACATCACTATTTCCTTCAGTAGTCTTATAACGATCACCTGTCCAAATATTGGGTGGTAGCCCAAAAGACTTTCCTACTTTATCAAAGGCTGGATTCGATTGTAGTTTTGTTTTAAGAGATTCGGTATCAAATCCCAATTGCTCTATATTATGAATTTGAAGAATGTGATCTCTATTAAATCCAATATCTAATGATGATGTATACTTTAATTGTTTCTGAACAAACAAAGTACAGATAACCAATGCTATTGAAATCGTAAACTGAAATATTACCAAAGAATTTCTTACACCCTTACCTTTAAATCTACTGCTTATTTTCCCTTTTAGTGTCTCGGCAGGACGAAAAGCAGAAAGATAGAAAGCTGGATAGCTTCCAGAAATAATACCCAGCATTAAAATAAATACCCCAACGATTACCAAGAATAAAGGATTACTCAAATAAGTAAGCAACTCCAGTTCTGTGTTGGCTATAGTATTAAATACTCCTAAGCTCAACTGCACTAGTAACAATGCTATAAAAGTCCCTAAAAAAACAAATAATGTAGATTCTAAAATAAACTGCTTAATAAGAGCAGTTTTTTGAGACCCCAACACTTTTCTAACTCCTATTTCTTTAGCTCGTTTTGATGATCTTGCGGTAGATAGGTTCATAAAATTAATACTAGAAAGTATTAATACCAGTATTCCTATTGCTCCGAAGATCTTTACATACATTGGGTTTCCGGTAGGACCAAACGTATGGAAATCTGGTGATCCCGATCTATAAATCTCCTTAAGAGGTTGCAAATCTAGTTTCCAAGGATAGCCCTTGGTGAATTCTTCGAACGTTTGATTAAAAATACGTTCAGTGGTGGGTGGAGCCCATTTTGGAGGTATCGCCTGAAGTTTATCTGTAAGAGTTGAAATATCTGTCCCTTCTTTTACCAGAGCATATGTCCCAAAAGCAGTCCAAATCCATTTCCATCCGTCTCTTTTCATTTGATCAGAAAAACTGCTTAGAGAAACCAAAACATCAAACTGAAGATGGGACTTGTAAGGAATATTTTCTATAACTCCTTTTACCGTATAAGTTTGCCAATGCCCTTGCCAATCTTTCACCTCAACTGTTTTTCCTATAGGGTCGTTATTTCCAAAGTAAATTTTGGCCTTTTCCTCAGATAGTATCATGCTCATAGGTTGACCCAAGGCAGTTGCTTTATTCCCTTTAAGCCATGGAAAAGAAAAAATATCAAAGAAATTTTCTTCGGCAGCATAATAAAATTCCTCATTGTAGACATTACTCTCAACATCATCTTGAACACGAAGAATTTGAGCCCCGGTATTCAAGATTCTGGTTACCTCTTCAAATTCGGGAACATCTTCTCGCAAAGCAATGGCGACATTAGGCCCTGTACTAGACACTTGTTCTTCCCAGTCACCCCAAATATCAGGTTGATTTACTCTATAGATACGATCACCTTTTTCATGAAACATATCGTAGCTCAACTCACTATGCACATAAAACCCAATAATAAAACAAGTAGCAATACCTATGCTTAATCCAATGATATTTAGGATACTAAATTGCTTTTGACGAAGTGCATTTCTCCATGCTATTTTGAAATAATTCTTAATCATAATTTCAGTTTAACTTTGCTACTCTACTCGCAGACTATTAATGGGATTAGACATTGCTATTTTCATAGTTTGAAAACTTACTGTTGCAATCGTAATGATTACCGCGCTAAGTGCAGCAATACCGAATACCCAAAATTCTATAGGGGTTTTATATGCAAAGTTTTCTAACCATTCCTGAACAAGGAAATAAGCTACGGGAGAAGCGAGAACGATCGCGATTAAAATAAGCTTAGTAAACTCAGAAGAAAAAAGCATTGCCAGCTCTGAAACTTTGGCACCAAGAACTTTTCTGATTCCCAGCTCCTTTACCCGCTGTTCTGCAGAAAAGGCTGCTAACCCAAATAATCCCAGACATGCAATTACCAAAGCCAAAATGGTAAAAATATTCAGAATAACTGCCATTCTCTGTTCAGATTTAAAGGTAGCATCAAACTCCTGGTCCAAAAAGCTATATTCAAACAATACCGAGGGATCCATAACTGCTATTTCTTCTTGTATAGCATCGATCAATGATTGCAGTTCTCCCGAGGTTTTTACAGATTTATCATCAAATCTAGCGGCCAAAAAAGTGCGGCCTCTTCCATAATTCCAAACCCAATCATTATCTTGATGTAGAATAACAAGCGGCCCTATTTCTTTTTTGGTAGAACTAAAGTTGAAATTTTTAACCACTCCCAATACTTCCATTTTATCAGCGCTTTCATTGGTCATAGCTACATACTTTCCTATTGGAGAGTCTGTAGCAAAGGTTTCCTTTGTACCCCAACCCAAAATCTTAACCGCCTCTTCATTTAAAACTACTCCATACTTATCATTCTCACGAAGAGGATCAAAATTACGGCCGGCCAAAAACTCCAGACCCAAAAGGTCTAAGAAATCACCTTCGGTACGCACATCTTCAAAATGTAATGCAGGGTTTTCTGGACCAAAAGCACGGTACTTATCTCCAGAAGTAACATTAGGCGGAATCCCAAAGGAAAGACCAACATTTGTAAATGCCGGATTCGTTTTTAGCTTCTCTTTAAGTGTCTCTACCTTGTCTCCCAGTTGTTCGACATTGTGAATTTGTAGTACATTATCTTTTAGCAACCCTAAATCTAAATTAGAGGTATACGACAACTGCTTTTGAACAAAAAATGCACATATAATTAAGGCAATCGAGATAGTAAACTGAAATACCACCAAACCGTTTCGCAAGTTTTTACCTTTAAAAACTGAAGTTACCTTTCCTTTTAGCGTTTCAATAGGTTTAAAGGCTGATAGATAAAAAGCAGGATAGCTTCCAGAAAACAACCCTAGAAGTAACACAAACGATAGTAATAAAATCACAAAAATAGGATTGCCTAATACTGGTAACAGTGATAGTTCTTTATCTGCAATAGCATTAAACCCACCCAATAAAAACTGAACCAGAATAATAGCAAAAACAGTACTTAACGCTACAAACAATGTAGATTCAAGAATGAACTGCTTAATCAATCTTTTCCTTTCAGACCCCAATACTTTGCGTATCCCAACTTCTTTCGCTCTTTTTGAAGATCTTGCTGTGGAAAGGTTCATAAAATTAATACAGCACAGAAAAAGAATCAAGATACCAATAGCACTAAATATTTTTACAAACTGCGGATTTCCATTTGGGCCAAATAGATGAGCTTCGGGATCATTAGACAGATATACTTCTCGTAAGGGCTGAAGGTGCAATTGCCATTTTTTACCATCGGTAAATTCTTCATAAGACTGACTAAACAATCGCTCAGTGGTTAGTGCCGCCCATTTAGGTGGAATAGCTTGAATTTTATCTTCCAGAGCCATAGCATCGGTTCCTTCTTTGACCACCCCATAAGTTGAAAATCCTGTCCAGGCCCACAACCAATTTTGCCGATCTAATCGCTGTTGAATAGTAGATAACGATATTAGAATATCAAATTCTAAATGAGAATTATTAGGTAGATTTTCAAGCACCGCAGTCACCGTAAAAATACTCCACTCTCCCTTAGACTCACGCACCTCTAGTTTTTTACCTATAGGATCTTCACTACCAAAATAACGTTGTGCCGTTTTTTGAGTAATAACCATGCTATTGGGTTCTTTGAGAGCGGTTTGCACATCTCCTTTTTCAAACTGAAAAGAGAAAACATCGAAAAAATTGTCTTCGGCCAAAAACGACTTTTCTTCTTTAAACATATCTCTATCATCATTTTGGCTTTTTCGTCGAACTGTTTGAGCTCCGGAATTTAGGATACGGGTAACTTCTTCAAATTCTGGAGCATCCTGTCTTAAGGCAACAGCTACATTTGGTCCTGTAGATGCGTATTGCTTATTCCAGTCACCCCAAATATAAGATTGATTCACCCTGTAAATACGATCTCCTTTTTCATGAAACGTATCATAAGTCATTTCGCTATACACATATAGACCTATCATAAAACAACTAGCTATGCCAATTGTTAAGCCTAATATGTTGAGAAAAGTGAATTGCTTTTCTCGGATCAAATTCCTCCAGATAATCTTGAAATAATTCTTAAGCATGATGTATGTTTTTTGATTGAATTCTTATTCATCTCTAAGCGCATCTACCGGATTTGCATTTGCAGCTACAAAGCTTTGCCAACTTACTGTGAGTAAAGTGATAAGCAAGGCGCTAATGCCTGCCAGTACGAAGATCCACCAACTAATTGAAGTTTTTATCGCAAAATTCTCTAACCAGGAATTCATAGCGTACCAGGAAATTGGAATAGCAATAAAAAATGCGATCCCCACCCACTTAATAAAATCGATATTAAGTAGTTTTAATATTTTGAAAATACTGGCTCCGTTTACCTTTCTTATGCCAATTTCTTTTTTGCGTTGTATACAGGTATAGGAAGTAAGACCAAATAACCCAAGCGCCGCAATAAAAATGGCTAATGCTGTAAATACTTTAAAAGCATCACTAAACTTATTATCTTCTTCATATTGTGCCTGAAATTTTTGATCTATAAACGTGTAATTAAATGTACTCTCGGGGAAAGTTGTATTCCATCTATTTTGAAGTTCATTAATAATCGAATTAAACCCTGCCACAGAAGTAATTCCTGCATCGAGTTTTACCAATAGCACATCACTCGTTGGTGAATGACGCAGTACCATAGGTTCGACCGGATTTTTCAATCCAAAATGATGATAATCCTTAATGACTCCTGCAATATTCCATTCTCGACCCCAAAATTTTACCTTCTTATAAATAGCGTCTTCAACATTGGTAATACCTACTTCTTTTACAAACTCAGCATTTACAACAATGTCATTACTGTACTTTTTGACATTCTCTTTAAACCCTTGTCCTGCCAAAAACTCTATCCCCATTACTTCAAAATAATCTGGGTTCACTTCATAATTATACCAAACCTTTTGCTCATTCAACGTACCATCTGGGTAAGTCATACCCATAAAAGAAGACAAATTATCATACCCATCTCCAGGGTATGTATTTGATAAAGCCGTTTTGGTAACGGTTGGCATTTTTTTGAGTTCATCCATCAAGAAACCATAGTCTCTTCTTAATAATGAGTCTGTAGAAGCATTTAATATTTCTCCTTTTATGGCTATCACATTATTCAGATCTGAACCAATGGGTTGCTCCTGCATAAAGTTAATCTGTTTGGTAACTACTATTGTACCAATTAATAGTACAATTGTGGCAAGAAATTGAGTAATGATTAAGCCCTTTCGAATATGCAACCCTTGCGCCGAAGTTCTTATTTTTCCCTTTAGCGCTTTTGACGGAGAGTAACTACTTAATACAATTGCCGGGTAAAGCCCTGCCAATATCATTCCCAATAGAATTATCCCTAAAATAGGAAGTAACTGTAAGGCTCCCTCAACATCAAAATTCATGGCTTTGCCAGTAAAATTGTTATATGCAGGCAGAACAATTACAGCTAGAATAACTGCAATAATAATAGCCAATACATTCAGAATTACAGATTCTAATAATGATTGTACAATCAATTGTCTTTTTTGTGCACCTGCTACCTTTCTAATTCCTATTTCTTTGGCTCTTTCTAGTGATTTTGTTGTAGACAAGTTGATATAATTAAGCCAAGAGAGAATTAAAATTATAAATGCAATTGCGGTTAAAAACTTCACTCGCATAGCACTACCATTGGCTTCGGCCTCGTAAGGTTTGTTAGAATAAAGATGAATATCTTCTATAGGTTCAATATTCATACGCTCATCATTAACTTCTTCTAATCCGCGATCGAGTATTTTTTGTTGAAGTACTGCCCCATCAGCCTTCTCATCAATTAGTATATAAGTGTAGAATGTATTGTTGTTCCAACTGGGTTTTTTAATAGTTTCACTAATAGCTCCCCAATTAGCCATGGTGCTATATGAAATCAGGTAATTGATTTTAAAATGAGAGTTTTTAGGTTGATCTTTTAGAACTCCAGTTATGGTAAATGTAGCAGGAACCCCGCTATAAACTTGAATTGTTTTACCTACAGGGTTTTGATTCCCAAAAAACTTATTAGCCAAAGTTTCGGTTAATACAATCGTATTTGGTTCTTTGAGCGCCGTATTCACATCGCCGTTCAAGAGATTTTTATTAAAGACTTCAAAATAACTTGCATCTGCAATACACCCATTATCACTTTGTAAAATATGATCTTGAGTTCTTAGAGTTGTCTTTCCTAATCGATAAAAACGAAGGTAGTCTACTACTTCACTAAACTCCTTTTTTAAAGTAGGACCAACCAGATTATAGGTTTGTGCATCTCCGGCAGCATAGGCATCTCCGGTAAGATAATCCATATAAACTCTATATACGTTTTCTGAACCATCAAATTTATCATAGCTTCGTTCGTATCCTACATAAAGCATTATCAAAATAAAAGAAGCTACCCCAATGGCTAAGCCAGATATATTGATAAATGAATACCGTTTGTTCTTTAAAAGATACCTTAATGCTATTTTAAAATATAACGTATACATAATCTGCTTTTTTGATGATTTATTCGGATTTTAAGCTTTTAATAGGGTTTTGTAATATGGCAGAGAATATTTTTCCACTCACAGAAATAAGAACTATAAATAAGGCTAATACTGCTGAAACAAGTACATAAGCAAGTTTAACATCTTCATGGTAAGGAAAAATACCTATCATTTGATTTGCAATAAAGTAAATTGTTAAAAGGCCCAAAACCGCTGCGATACTAAATAGCAAAAGGTATTCTTTTACAATGATTAGAAATATACTTTTAACGTTTGCCCCTAACACCTTACGAATAGCAATCATTTTCTGTTGAGATTTTGTAGAAAATGAAACCAGGCTATACAGACCGAGCACTGCTAATAAAATAGCCAGTAAAGAGAAAAAGATAAAAATATTGATCATTCCCTTCAAGGATCTTAAAAAGATACCATCTAAATCTTCGTCTAAAAAACTAAATTCGATAGGTCTATCTGGAAAACTATCGTTGAAAACAGTGTTTACCCAAGCTTGCATTTCTGCTCTTTTCTCTGAATTCACTTTTATGCTGATGGTTTTACCGCCTATCTCATTATCCATAACCAAAATCATTGGTGGAATTTTCTTAAAAGCCGTATAATCATTGAAATCTTTAACAACTCCTATTACTTTATATCGGTCATTTCCAATTCCTTTACCTATAGCTTTTTTCCAGCCAAATAGCTCCAGCGCTGTTTGATTAATGATGCATGCTTTTTGTGAATCGGTTGCATATTTTTCAGAAAAATCTCTCCCTTCTATCAGTTGCATTTTGTAGGTTTTCAAAAAATCATAATCTACACCATGGGATCTTAGAACTACCTTTTCATTAGGCTCTCCTCCTTCCCAATTTACTCGGTATTGCCTACCCCCAGTAAATGGACCAGAATCTGAAATTGAATAGTGCGTTATATTTGGGTTCTCAAGCAGTACCCCCCCAAGAGTTTCAAGTTTTTCTTTTTCTTCAAGGGTACTTGCACTTATTCGTGAAACCAATAAATCTCCCTTCTCAAATCCCATATCGCGTTGCTCGATATACTTAAATTGTTGAATTATTAATATGGAAACAAATACCATTGGCATTACCAGTATTAATTGAAAAACAACCAATGCTTTTCTTAACCCAGACCTCCGTTTTATTGAAGCATTTCCTTGAAGGAAAGAGGAAATTTTTAAAGAGGATAAAAATATAACTGGGTATAACCCCGCTAAAACTCCAGCTAGTAATACTCCAATTGCAGCATACACAAAAAAGGGCCAGTCCTGAGCAAAAACAATCGATATATTCTTGCCAACAACTTCGTTAAAAACGGGAAGAAATAACAATACCAACCCTATCGAAAGAACAAATGAAATTGATACCATAAAAAGTGATTCTACCACAAACTGATATCTTAAATGTCTTTTGGTACTTCCTAACACTTTTTTAATACCAATTTCGAGCTCTCGATTCATTACCTGAGCTGTTGATGAATTGATATAATTAAACAATGTAATAATTCCGGTAAAAATTACTACCGAAAGAAAAAGGTACAACACAATCATATCACTACGATTTCCCCCTCCCCCTCTTACTTTTGAAGTTTTCATGTATATATCGCCAACAGGTCTTAGCATCAACTCTTCTCTAATCCCATCTTCTAGGGAGATATGACTCGATAAAAAACCTTTTATCTTTTCAGAAACTTCATCAACAGATGCTTTTTGATCTAATACCACATAAATCGTAGCGTTATGATCTCCCCAGCCTCCATTCTTGGCATTTCCAGTTTCTGTTTCATAGGAACTAAAGGAAAGTAAGTAGTCGAATTTTAAATGAGAGTTATCCGGATAATCGATAAATACTCCAGTCACTACATACTCGTGTTTTTTATTTAGTTGTACTGTTTTTCCAATAATACTTTGGTCAGGAGAAAGCTTTTGAGCCAGCGACTCAGATACGGCTATACTCATAGGGTTTAGTAATGCACTTTTTTTATCTCCCTCAAGGAAATCTAGAGTAAACAATTCTAAAAACTTATGATCTGCAAACAAACCATTCTTTTCATGATACATAACATCATTGAAACCCAAATAATTTGAAGTATTTTTAATGCTTGTGGCCTCGATGATTTCGGGGAAAGATTTAGGAAGTTCTTCAGACAACCTATACGAATTACTATCCCAAATTGAATTCTGATTATTACTAATAGAAGCTCTTTCTACCCTAAAAAGGTTGTCATAATTTGCATGAAAAGCATCATAACTACTCTCATGATTAATATAAAAGAGCATAAAAATCACCGCCGCAAGACCTATCGTAAGTCCTCCAATATTTACCAAAGAGTACCCTTTGTACCTCTTTACATTTCTCCAGGCAATTTTGATATAGTTTTTTAGCATTACTGTTTTTTTGATGAATTACTCTGTTCTTAGACTCTTTACTGGGTTTTGTAGTGCTGCTTTTACAGTACCAAAGCTTATAGTAGCAATAGCGATACCCAAAGCCACCATTCCTGCTCCTAAAAACAACCAAATATTTAGATCCATTCTAAAAGAATATTTCTCAAGCCACAAGTTAGCATACCACCAAGCAACCGGTACCACAATAACAAATGCAACTATAACTAATTTCACAAAGTCCTTGGCCAACAATACTACTAATGAAGGAACATTGGCACCTACTACCTTTCGAACTCCTATTTCTTTTGTACGTTTATTCACCACCAACAATGAAATTGCCAATAACCCTATACAACTAAGAAGGATTGAAATGATAGCTCCGCTAGTTATGATGGTGATCATAATTCGCTCTCTTCTAAAAGTTCTATCTATATTCTCATCAAGAAAAGATCCTATAAATTCGGAGTTTGGTTCCAATTTTGACCATGTATCTTTTATAATATCATAACTCTTAGAAATGTTTGAAGATGCAATTTTAATATATGCATATCTCACCTCTTTTTGACTGGTCATAAACAGACTAAGCGGTTCTATTTCTTTGTCTAAATCTCTAAAATTAAAATCTTTGACGACTCCAATAATCGTATGCTGTATGCTATCACTAATAACACTCAGACGTTTGCCCAAAGGTTCAGGCTCTTGCAATTCTTGAACCATTGCTTCATTAATAACGACAGATAAGCTATCGGTAGCAAAACTTGGATCAAATGATCTTCCATCGAGCAGTTCTATATCCAAAGTTTCTAGATAATCATAATCTACAATGAGCATATGGGTTCCCACTTGTCTATTTTTATAATCGAACCCAGATGAACTCGTGTATCGGCTTCCATCTCTACCTCTTCCTAGGTTATTATCTGAAGCAGTAATACTTATAATTTCAGGATGATTTTTTAATTCTTCTCTCAATAGTTTTATAACCTTATATCCATCTTTTTTACCATTTAACGGCACTGAAATTACTTGCTCTTTATTAAACCCTAAATCCTTGTTTCGCATGTATTGCAATTGACCCCAAAGCACAAAACTTCCGCTTATTAGTAGAATTACAATGGCAAACTGCACGATCATAAGTAGGTCCCTCACCTTATCTCTTCCGTTAACCTGTATTTTTCCTTTTAGCGCCTGTAAGGTCCCTAATTTACTGAGTAGAAGCGCAGGGTATCCTCCCGCAACAGCTGTAATAATGAAGAAAACAAAAACCAGCACTGCAATGGTTAAAACAGAGAGTGTATTGGTAAAGGTTGCACCAGTATTAAATAAAGATTTAAATTCATCCAATAGCAATACACTTAACAACCCACCCAAAAGCAGCGTAGCTATAAAAACCAAAATACTTTCACTCCAAAATTGCATGAATACATGTTTCTTTGCAGCTCCCAGTGTTTTTCGCATTCCTATTTCCTGCAGCCTGGAAGTGCTTTTGGCTATGCTCATGTTTACAAAATTTACACAAGCTATAAAAAGTAATAAGATGGCTATTCCTAAAACAACATATGGTAGTGCTCTACTTACAACAAGTTCACCTCTTTGATATGAAGTAAAATAAAGGTCTTTAAAAGGGTGTAACTTTAGTTGTACATATTCTCCAAACTCATTAACCGAAGCTCCATCTCTTTTTGCGTTTTCGATTGGTCCCGAAAAATGAAGATTCATAAAAGCTCTGGAACTTTCTTCAAACTGCTTCGCAGAAACTCCATTCTCAAGTTGCACATATACCTCATGATTAGAGTGATCCCACTCATCTTTAAGATAATCATATCGAGGTGCACTTTGGAAATTAGCTAAAATTTCAAATTCAACACTACTGTTATCAGGAATATCTTTTAAAACGGCACTAACCGCAAAAGGTTGTTTATTTCCCTCAAGAAATAGATTTATCGTTTTACCGATAACATCTGTAGTTCCAAATGCAATTTTGGCCATTTTTTGTGTTATGGCTACTGTATTTTTATCTTTTATGACTGTTTTTGTATCTCCGCGCTCTACAGGAAATGAAAACATCTGCAGAAACTCCGGATCTACCCAACTAATATCTGCGGTTATTTCTTTATCATCAAGCAATACGAGTATACCGCCATCAAGATACCTTGATACTTTATGTACACCTGGTACTTCCTCTTTTAAAGCTGGTGCTAGAGGCATGGGTTGAGAAGTGTAAATATCTGACCCTTCTGGTATTTGCCAATTGGCATATACTTGATAAACCTCATCACCATGTTCATGAAAATCATCATAAGAAAGTTCAAAAAACGCAGCCATACTCAATAATATGGCTACTCCAAATGCAACTGATAATCCAATTACATTCAGAATTGTAAACGACCTGTTTTTCCAGAGAGATCGCCAGGCTATTTTGATATAGTTCTTAAACATTACTGTTGTTTTTTTGATTGATTATTTATTCGCTTCGAAGGCTGTTTATAGGATTTGCTGTTGCAGCTTTAATAGCTTGATAACTTATAGTAATCATGGTAATAAGTAACAACCCAGAGATAGATACAACAAAAATCCACCAGCTCATCTCTGTTCGATATTTGTAATTTTCTAACCAGCGACTCATAAAATACCAAGCCAACGGAGTAGCAATAGCTCCTGCGATAAGGATTAACTTGAAAAAGTCTTTCATGAATAGTATCAAAATTCCAGACACATTACTCCCCAGAACTTTTCGTATACCTACCTCTTTGGTGCGTTGTGCCACGAAAAAGGATATTAACCCGTACAGCCCTAAGCAACTTATAAAAATGGCTAATCCTGAAAACAATCGAGATAAAGACAACAGACGTTGTTCTTCATTATATAACTCGGCTACCCGACTGTCTAAAAAGTTGTATTCATAAATATATTTTGGAAAGACTTCTCTCCATCTTTGTTCAATACCAGTTAAGGTATTTTTTGTGTCACGTCCATTTATTTTGATGGCTAATTCACTAAATGCATTGGTTTGTGGAGCGATAAATACCGGACTAATATCTAAGTGAAAATTTTGATCATGAAAATTGGCTACTACTCCAGAAACTGTTGCTTTAATAAAGCCTCCATTGAGGGTAACTATTTTTCCAACAAGTTCATCAGGGGAGCCTAATCCTAATTTTTGGGCAAGTTTTTCATTAACCACCACTTCGGTAATAGAATCAGACATTTTAAAGTTTCTACCAGCAACAAGATCTAATCCAAAGGTATTGATGTAGTCTTCATCGGCCATTTTTGCTGAAATTGAAAACTCTTCGAATTCTGGACGATTATTATATTTTACACTGGTTCCCCAAATGTTATAGGCAGCTCCAGGGCTTGCCAGACATGCGGTTACACTTTCTACTCCTGCAAGTTGAGCAATTCGTTCTTTCAACCCTTCAATTTTCACATGTTCTAAATCTTCAGGAATATTCAACATCACAACAGCATCTTTATCAAATCCAAGGTCCGCATTTACCGCATAACTAATTTGCTTCCCTATCACTACTGTTCCTACTATAAGTAAAATAGAAATTATGAACTGTGCGGTAACTAGTACTTTTCTGGTTAATTGCCCTCCTGCATCTTTCTGAGTTAACTTTCCTTTTAACGCCAGTGTGGGTAGAATCCTTGCGAGTAAAATTCCGGGATAACTTCCCGCAAAAAAAGAAACCCCAGCTAGTAGCACTATTATCAATAAAACTACTTTGATATCTAGTAAAGAGAATATAGAAAGGTTAAGATCGAAAAGGTCATTAAAAGATGGGAGCACTGTCATCGTGATTAATAGTCCAATACCCATAGCCAACACACTAATGATAAATGTTTCGGTAATAAATTGCCAAAACAAGTATTTTTTATTGCTCCCAAGCACCTTTTTAATTCCTATTTCTTTGGAACGTGTAAATGCCTGAGCAGTAGAAATATTCACAAAATTGATACAAGCCACAGTAATTAAAAAAATTCCAACTAGGCTAAATATCCAAAGTAGGTTTACATTAATTCCGTCATAGTTACTATTAAAATGAATATCATGTAGGGGTTGTAACTTGTAACGATGAACATTTTTACTTTTCGGGCGATGTTTATCTACCAACTCTATTAATGTTTGTTCTATATGAGCTATATCCTGATTGGGGTGTAAAAGCGCATAACAACGTAGTGAACCATTTATTCCTCCCCAGGTTTCACTGGCAACAAATTCATCATAACTTTTTATGGTAGGATATGAAATAAAAAGATCTCTATCGATCATAGAGTTCTCTGGTAAGTCTTTAAGAATACCTATAACCTGAATAGTCTCCAGATTTTCTAAAACAAATGTTTTTCCCAGGGCATTTTCACCTACAAACATTTTTTTGGCAAACTTCTCAGTGACATAAGCTGTTTTAGGTTCTAATAAGGTTCTTTCTCCTAATTTTTCAAGCAAGGGAAAATTAAAAATCTCAAAAAAGCTTGGTTCGGTAAAGGCAAGATTCTCTTTAAAACGTTGCTGGCTGGCCTCATCGGCACTATTAATCTGCCAATCATCTCTGAAATAGGTGTTCGAAACTTTTTCGGCATAATCATAGTCTGTCCTGAACGCTTTTGCAAATCCAGGTGGCACTGCAGTTTCATACCCAATACCATCTCGATGTTCTTCGGTTACAATTCTATAAATTCTATCTTCGTTTTCATGAAAATTATCATACTGAAGATGATGATTAACGAAAAGAAAAATTAGAATTCCGCATGCGAAACCCAGAGCTAATCCCAATACATTAATGAGAGCAAATACTTTTCTTTTTTGAAGATTTCTCCAGGCTATTTTTAAATGGGTTTTAAACATAACTATTCGTTTTTTGATGATATTATTCTGTTCTTAGACTTCTAAGTGGTTTTATAAAAGTTGCATGTATAGATTGGTAACTCACAGTGAATATTGCTATGATAGTTACCAGTAATGCGCATAGTGCAAAAACTTGCCAGTTAATACTGATTTTGTAGGCAAAATCTTCGAGCCATCTATTCATAATATACCAAGCGATTGGAGAAGCAATAACAATGGATATTGCTACCAATTTGAGGAAGTCTTTACTTAGTAATTTATAGATAGTGAAATGAGAAGCTCCCAGTACCATTCTAATACTTATCTCTTTATTTCGTTGTTCTACCATAAAGGCAGACAAGGCAAAAAGACCTAAACACGCTACAAAGAGTGCAAAAAGAGCAAAACTGTTGAAGATAATTCCTAAACGACGAATATCTTCATGCATAACAGCAAATCTTTGGTCTAAAAATGTATATCTCAAGTTTTGGTTTGGTGATAACTTATCCCATATTGTTTTTACAGATGCAATAACATCACCCGAGTTACCCGCATGTATTCTTGCGGTTACAATAGATGCACTATTACCCATTACAAGGCAAAGTGGCATAATATCTTCTTTTAGGGAGTCAAAATGAAAATTCTGTAACACACCAATAACTTTAAGAGTTCGTCCTCCATTTGTGATTTTTTGCCCTACAGGATCGGTTAATCCTAAATGATCAACCATTTTTTGATTGATTACAGCTCCATTCTCAACATCGGATGCTAAGTCTTTTGAGAAATCCCTTCCTTCTACTAGTTTCATTCCTAGGGTCTGTATATAATCTTCATCGACTTGCCAAATTTGACCTGCAACCCCTTTATTTTCTCCTACTTGTCCGTCTTTCCAAAAGGAATTTCCATTTCTTTTGGTTTCGGTGATGGGTAAATAATCTCCAATAGAAACATGGGTAACTCCAGATAGCGATTGTAATTCTTTTTTAAGTGTCGTTACTTTTTCACCCAATGTATTGGTTCCTTTTAACACCATTACATTCTCTTTTTCATATCCCAATTCTTCATTTAAAATATAATCCATCTGGCGATAGATCACCAACGTGCCTATCAATAGAATTACAGAAACTGAAAATTGAAAAACGACCAATCCGCTTCTCAGGTTACCGCTTTTACTCCCGAGGCTTAAACTTCCTTTTAAAACGTCTACTGGTTTAAATGCAGATAGGTAGAATGATGGATATAACCCTGCTAAAATTCCAACTCCAAGAGCTGCAATAAGTATAGATGGGATAAACCATATTGTTTCCCATGGCATGAACAGGTTTTTGGCTGCGATCTCATTAAAATAAGGTAATAAGAGCCACGTTAATAGCACGCCAATTCCGAACGAAATACAACTAAAAATTATTGACTCTATAAGAAACTGAGTAACCAAGTTTCTTTTAAAAGCACCTACGGTTTTTCGAAGTCCAACTTCTTTGGCTCTGTTGGCAGATTTTGCGGTAGATAGATTAATAAAATTAATACAAGCTAAAATCAAAATAAAAATAGCTATCCCACCAAATAACCATACAAAACGTATATCGCTATGAGAAAGATTATCGTGAATATTAACCGATCGTAAATGTATGTCGGTAACAGGTTGTAAAATAAACCGTGAGCTATCACGCATTTCTTTTATCTCAGCTTCAGACGCATTTCCTTGAAGCGCTGGTACTGCATATTTATCAAAAGTTTGCATTAGTTTAGTCTCCAGCTCTGCTACGTTGGTACCTGGTTTTAAAAGCACATAATTGGCATAATTACTTGCCAGCCAATCATTGCTTTCTCCTTCCCAAAAATCATGATTTGCTTTAGTGATTAAGAAGTCGTAATTGAAATGTGAATTAGAAACGATTTCACCCATTACACCTCCAATTGTGTATGGGTTATCGATATCGTTATCTAAAATAATTTGTTTACCTAATGCATCACCTTCGGGAAAATACTTATCTGCTTTACGTTTGGAGATCACAATAGAATTTGGACTTTTCAATGCGTTCTCTCTAGACCCCAAGACCAGTGGTACATCCAAAATTTCTAGCAAACTGGGGTCTATATAGACAAACTCTTCTTCAAACGTACTTTTTAGCTGATCTTTTATTCTTAATTCTTTCCCTACCGGACTTAATAGTTCATGTTTAAGAAATCTTCCAGATTTTTCAATCTCGGGATAATCATTCGTCAATGCCTGTGCAAATGGCGCAGGAAAGAAAACATGTTGAGCTTTCTCACCATTAAATATAATCTCGCTAATAACCCTATATACTCGATCCTTTTTACCATTATGAGTATCATAACTTACTTCATCTCTTATAAATAAGAATATAAGTATACAAGCTGCAATTCCAATAGCGAAACCTCCAATCTTAATGGTAGTAAACATCCTATCTTTACTAATGTTTCTCCAAGCTATTTTTATATGATTCTTAAACATAACTATTCGTTTTTGATGATGTTATTCGGTTCGAAGGCTTTTCACAGGATTAGCCAACGATGCTTTGATGGCGTGGAAACTTACGGTTGCCAATGCTATAAATAGAGCACATGTTCCTGCGAGTAAGAACATCCACCATTGTATTTGAATTCTGTACGCGAAATCTTCTAACCAATCGTTCATTATAAACCAGGCAAGTGGAGATGCAATCAGAAATGCTGTACCTACCAATTTCAGGAAATCTGTAGATAGTAATCGAACGACCTCAGCAACTGATGCTCCTAGCACTTTACGCACTCCTATTTCTCGTTTACGTTGTAGCATTGTATATGCAGCAAGACCAAGTAAACCAAGACATGAGATTAAAATAGCCAGTATCGCAAAGTTGAGAAATAAACTCCCAAATCGCTCTTGAGTGCGATATTGCCTATCGAATGCCTCGTCTAAGAAATAGTAATTAAACGAATCATTTGGTAAAATGGTTTCCCATTTGTTTTGGATACCAGATAGGGTTTGTTGAATATTTTGCCCACTTATTTTAATTGCCAATAAATCAGTTTCATCTGGTTTAATGGTCATAGTAAGCGGTTCTATACTTTTTTGTAACGATTTGAAATGAAAGTTTTGAATCACTCCAATAACCTTCCCTTCTTTGCCCCATTGAGAAAAATTAGCACCCAGTGCTTCTTCGGGTGAAGTATAACCCAATAATTTAACGACCTCCTCATTGATGATCATTCCTTCGGCAGAATCGGTAACAAACTCTCTAGAAAACTCTCGCCCTGCTATTACTTTTAAATCAAATTGCGAAATGAAATCGTGATCTACAAAATAGGCGTTAATATTGGCTACCTGATCTTCTCCTTGACTATTTTTGATAATAGAGTATGCAGCATTATTCACTACTCCTGGAGCAGCTGAAGCTAGCGTGGTTGATAATACACCTGTTATATTATCGATATTATCTTTCAATTCTTTTTGAGCAGGAGAAATTGTGACAGGTAATAGAACCGTATGTTCCTTATCAAATCCCAGCTCTTGATTACGCATATAATTCATTTGATTATAAATGATAATCGTTCCAATTATAAGAGTAATCGAAATAGTAAATTGAGTAATTACCAATCCTTTTCTTAGTACGATCCCTCGTGTACCCGTAGAAAAATTCCCTTTGAGTACATTTACAGGTTTAAAAGATGAGAGCACAAATGCTGGATATACACCCGCAAATGCTCCAATAGCAATTGAGATTAAGAATAGGTACACTAAACTCATCGGATTGGAAAGTAACCCTGCACTGATCTCCTTACCGGCTAACTCATTAAACATAGGTAAGATTATAGCCGTTAACCCAATAGTAATTACAAAAGCTATTAAGCTAATTATTATAGACTCACCTACAAACTGTAAAGATAATTGTCGTTTCTCAGCACCAATAACTTTGCGAACACCCACTTCTTTAGCTCTCTCAACAGAACGCGCGGTGGTTAGATTGATAAAGTTGATACATGCTATTAGTAGGATAAAAATTGCAATTATGGAAAAGATATAAATAGTTCCCATATCACCACTATATTCTCCCCCTCTCTCAGATTTTAAATACACATCTTCAAGGGGTTCTAGAAAAAGTGATACGAACAATTTATCTGCTCTCATCATATCCCCAGTATTTCGCTCCAGAAAATCTGGGAATTTCGCTTCAAGTTGTGCTTGACTGGTATTTGGATGTACCAAAATATATGCTGCTGGATCATATAATCCCCAAGCAGTATCTATTCTTGGCAATACTCCTTTACTGTAAGTTGTCATCGAAATTATCATATTCGCTTGAATATGAGAATTTTCAGGAATGTCATCCATAATCCCAGTTACCGTGAAGCTTAAATCTTTTATATCTTCGTCTTTAATACGAAGCGTTTTTCCTATGGCAGGTTCGTTACCAAAATATCTCTTAGCTGTTTCATGATTAAGCACTACACTGTAAGGCTCTTTAAGTACAGTAGCTTCATCTCCCTGTAAGAGGTCAAAATCAAACATTTCAAAAAATGCTTTATCGGCTGCTGCTGCATTATTTTCTACCAGTTTGGTATCGTCTTTTCGAACCGATAACTCTAATCGCATAAAACGCACTGCCGAAATAATCTCAGGAAATTCTTCTTCTAAGTGAGGAGGCACAGCGCAAGAAGGCCTACTACTTTTCATTTCTCCCGAGGTAGGTGTCTCTAAATTTGCTACTACTCTGTAAATAGAATTTTTGTTACTGTGGAACTTATCATAGCTCTGCTCGAAATTAACATAGAGTAGAATGAGAAACCCAGCAGTTAATCCAATGGCTAACCCAATAATGTTGATTCCAGAATATACTTTATTCTTAATTAGATTTCTCCAAGCTATTTTAAAGTGCATTTTAAACATGACGGTTCGTTTTTTGATTGTTGAAATTGACCTCGACTTACAGATCTAGTTCATTTTTCTGATTGTTGCTCTACCAATTACAATTCCTTTATTTATAGATGGGTCTCCATCATAAGCAATGGTTGGTTCTCCATAAGCGGTAATTCTTAAATCTTCAGATACATTTACTCTGAAATTACCTTCGCCATACGCGGTAATTTTGGTACTCTCGTTGTTAAGCCCCAAGGTGTTTATTTCACCTTCTCCGTAAACTGTATATTTTTGACGATCTACCATACCGTCTTTGATCTCTAAATACCCTTCTCCATACATGGTTACCCCTAATGAATTTACTTGAATATCATTTACAGTTACCTTTGATTCTCCATACATTTTTAGTTTGAAATCTTCTCTTTTAATCGGGCTCTCACATAGAATTACTTCTTCTCCTCTAATTGAAAGTTCTTTAAGATGTTTATAGGTAATTGTTGCGGTGACCATAGTGCCAGGATAAATTGGCTTTTTAGTTTTCCACCCTCTTTTATCATATACTTTTTTCTGCTTTGTGACCATTTTAGCCCCTTCTAAATATATTCTAAGCGTTTTACCTTCAACTCTTACATTGATTTTGTGATCTGGTACCTTTGCATTTTCTATACGTACATTCTCTGTAGTTCCTTCTTTAAAGGTTACTTCGATATGCGGACTAACGATCACCTTGTCAAAATGATCTACCGAAATGTTCTTTTGGCCATATCCAGCAATTGCTGTAACCATCGCTATAGCTAGCGTTACGATTTGAATAACAATTCTTGTCATGAGTTTAATTTTTTATGATTTAAGATAATTATGTGTTAACCTCAAAAGGTTTGTTTTGACTTTCTGTTACAATTTGTCCATCAAACAAATTGATAATTCTATGAGCATAGTGTGAATCTCGATCTGAGTGTGTTACCATGATAATGGTAGTTCCCTCCTGATTAAGTTCTGTAAGCAGGTTCATTACTTCGATCCCGTTTTTAGAATCTAAATTACCTGTTGGCTCATCGGCCAAGATTAATTTTGCATTGGTTACTACAGCTCTGGCTATAGCCACACGTTGCTGTTGCCCTCCTGATAATTGCTGCGGAAAATGTTTCTCACGATGTGCAATCTTCATACGTTCCAAAACCTGTCTTACTTTTTGTTCGCGTTCGCTTTTTTTCATGTTTAGATAGATAAGCGGTAACTCCACATTTTCGAAAACTGTAAGTTCATCGATAAGGTTAAAACTTTGAAAAACAAATCCCAGATTCCCTTTTCTTATTTTGGTGCGTTGGTTTTCTTTTAACCCTCCTACTTCGTGGTTATTAAAGTGGTAGGTTCCCTCTGTAGGATTATCTAACATTCCTAAAATATTCAACAATGTAGATTTACCACATCCCGAAGGACCCATAACGGCTACAAATTCACCTTCTTCAACATTCAGGTTTACATTATTTAAAGCTAGAGTTTCAACTTCTTCAGTTCTAAAGCTCTTTTTTAAATTTTTGATCTGTATCATTTTTTTGATTGTTTTTCTATTTTAATATGATTTTTTCTGCTTCTCCGAAGCTATCGTAGCTCGATGTAATTACTTGTTCTCCTGCTTCCAACCCTTCTATTAACTCATAGTAGCGAGAGTTTTGCTTTCCTATACGAATAGGTCTTCTCCAGGCTACCTCTCCAGAAGCATCAACCACAAATATCCATTGACCTCCTGTGCTTTGGAAAAAACTTCCTTTTGGCAGTAATACAGCTTCGTTTGATGCTCCTAACTGTAATTTAAGATTATAACTTTGACCCGCTCTTATCGTTTCTGGTTTTTTGTCTACAAATACCAAATCAACTTTAAACTTACCGTTTCGTACTTCGGGATATACCTTTCGCAACCTTAACTCGTATTCTGTTCCGTTACGTTCTATTACTGCAGTAAGATCTCTTTTTACTCTATCTATATAGTGCTCATCGATAGATGCTTCTATTTTATAATCGGTTAGTACGTTTACTTGCCCAATACGTTGTCCTTGCTGGATACTCTGACCAATTTCTGCATCTAAAAACCCTAATTGACCATCGGCTGGAGCTCTCACATTTAAGTGATCTATTCGCTCATAAACCATTGATAAGGTCTTTTTCATTCTGGCTAAGTCTTCGTCAAGCTCTTTTAATGAAGTGTTACGTAAAACATTATCCTGATCGGTTTGAATTTTAACAATATCAAACTGTTTTTGTGCCAACTCATAATTTTCTTTAGACGTAAGGTATTCTTCTTTAGAAATTAACTCATCCTCATAAAGGGTTTTATTTTGTTCGAAGTTCCTTTGTAGTTTCTGAAGTTCATATTTAGCATTTACCAAATCCTTTCTTCCTTCAACTTGTCTAGAGTCAAACGTAAGTTTGGTAGATCTTAAGTCATTTTGTTTTAAAGCAAGGTTATTTTCACTTGCCAAAATCTGCTCATATAAACTTCGGTTCTCTAGTTTAAGTATAATGTCTCCTTTTTTTACCATGGCACCCTCTTCAATAAGTTTTTCGGTAACTCTTCCTCCTTCATAAGCATCCATATAGATGGTACTTATTGGTGCTACATTTCCGTTGATGGTAATATAATCATCGAATTTTCCGAAGGAAACCTGAGCGATAGAAAGCTTTTCTTTTTCTGTTCGAAAAGTCGATGCAGAATTTCCAAATGCTATTTTCCAACCCATAAAAAGTACGATGAAACCTATAACCATATACCCATAATGCTTAGGTCTTAATCCTTTTTTCTTTTCAATTTTTATATCCATTTTATTGTACTCTGTTTAAGTTAAATACTGGTAGACCTCTATAGAAATCTAAAGTGCTTTTATTAATTTTTGATCGCAATTGTACTTGCAAAAATTCATTTTGAGCGTTTGCCAAGGTATTTTTAGATTGGTTAAGCTCTATAATACTAATTAGTCCTTTTTCATATCTTTTTTGAGCGATATCGAAAGCTAACTTTTGAGCTTTCGCTCTTTGCTCACTTTGTTCATACTCTCCCTTAAGGGCATTTCTATCTTGCAATAATTGTTGTATGATTTGATATATCTCTTGTTTCTGAACATTAAAATCGTTCTCTGCTCTCATCATAGCAACTTTTTGCTGCTTTACTCTTGATCTACTAGCCCATGCATTTGTAATCGGGATCGCCAAAGAAACACCTACAAATTGTGCAGCATTATCTTTGATTTGTGTATTGAATGGGATTAACTCGCCAGTATCTTCATCCAAATTATTATCTACATATCGAGACGAATACCCCGCAGAAAACCCAATTGAAGGATACAACCCACCTCGGGTAGCAGCTAGTTGTTTTTTTGCAGCTTCAACTCTTAACTCTTGTGCCTTTACTATGGGAATAAAGTTTTTTGCTTTATTAAAAATAGAATCTTTATTGCTTTCGCTTTCCTCAAGAAGCTCTGAAGTTTTATCCTCTATAGTTAAAATAGATATTGTTGTAGCATTCTCTAAATTCATCTGCTGAATTAAAGCTAATTTGGCGGCCTCTACATTATTTTTGCTTTGAGTAACCAAAAGTTGATCTGCAAGTAGCGCCGACTCTGCTTCGTATAAATCTGCTTTTGCTTTTTGTCCTATTTCTACTTGTTTCTTCACCAAATCATAATTCTCTTGAGAAACTTCTTTTTGCTCTTTAGAAATGGTATATAAACCTTCCATAAATTGAATGTCATAAAAAGCAGACATCACGCGAAAAGCCAAAAGATATTTTTGATGTAATGTTTCTTCAAAAGCGGCTTTGTACAAAAACTTTGTAGCTTTAATAGTATTTACTTTTTGAAAACCTTGAAACAAATCTATTTGGGCATCTAAACTATAATTGTTAGAAACAAATTCTGTGTTTACGAAAACATTGGTATTGGGGTCTATCGATCTACCAAAGTTAATCCTATAATTGGTAAATGCACTCACGCTTGGCAATAAACTTCTTATAGATTGTTTATATGATTCCTTGTTAGATTGTTCGGTATATTCAAAACCCTTTATCTGAAGATTATGCTTAACAGCATATGCTACACAATCGTCTAGCGACCATGTTTGCTGTGCTTGAATCGTTGCTCCTAGTAGAAAGCATAAAAAGCATAATATTTTGTGTCTGTAATTCATTGTTTAGATAATTGTATCGTTTCTTGATGCCAAACTATTAACTAACGACATGCCAAAAACACAAAATACTGAAAAACAATTGTTTATGATTTTATTTTAAATTTCTAAGAAAACAACATGTAAAATAATTATACAAATAGTGTCTAATATTTTTACACTTCTGTGGTGTTACGACTCCTAATTTGTAGTTTTATATCATCGAAATAAAATAATTCACCATGCAGGACGGAAAAATCTTAGTTATAGATGACAATAAAAGTGTGCTAAGTGCGCTTGAGATTCTTTTACAGTTCGAATTCAAAAAGGTAGAAACTATTTCTAATCCTAATCAGATTTCTTCTTTTCCTAATCTTGGAGACTTCGATATTGTATTGTTGGATATGAATTTCTCTGCTGGTGTAAACACAGGTAACGAAGGGCTATTCTGGTTACGGGAAATAAAAAAGAAAGCGCCACAAATTTCGGTCATTATGATGACCGCCTATGGTGCTGTTGATCTTGCTGTACGAGCATTGAAAGAAGGAGCTATCGATTTTATTTTAAAACCATGGAACAACGAAAAATTAATGGCCACGATAAAATCTGCAATTTTACTTCGCAAATCACAAAAAGAAATCCAACAACTCAAACAAAAACAAAGTAACCTAAAACAGGTTATTAATGAAGACACCAATTATATTATCGGAAACTCAAAAGCACTTACTGCCGTGCTTAATCTGGTACAAAAAGTAGCAAAAACTGATGTAAACGTTCTTATCACTGGAGAAAACGGTACCGGAAAAGAACTTATTGCCAGAGAATTACACAGACTTTCTTCCCGGAAAGATGAAGTTTTTATTGGAGTCGATATGGGATCCATTGCAGAAACATTATTCGAGAGTGAGCTTTTTGGTCATACCAAAGGAGCTTTTACCGATGCCAAAGAAGATAGAGCTGGTAAATTTGAAGCTGCGCATAGCGGTTCTTTATTTTTAGATGAGATAGGAAATTTATCGTTGCAAACACAAGCGAAACTATTATCTGCAATTCAAAATAGAACAATTGTAAGAGTAGGATCAAACAAGTCTATACCTGTCGATATTCGACTTATTTGCGCTACCAACTGTAACCTTAATCAAATGGTAGCCGATGGTATTTTTAGAGAAGATTTGCTTTACAGAATTAATACGATTCATATTGAGGTACCTCCCCTTCGTGAACGGGAAAATGATATCCTTATTTTGGCAGATTTTTATTTGAAGAAGTTTACTTCAAAATATGGTAAACCTACCTTAAGAATTAATAGTGCTGCACAAGAAAAATTATTGAGCTATTCGTGGCCAGGAAATGTTAGAGAACTACAACATACAATGGAACGCGCTGTGATACTATCGGAAGGAACAGTGCTAAAACCAACAGACTTCTTATTAAGTGCCAATAGTGGTGAAGTTTCTGTAGAAAGCGGTCCCGAAACCCTGGACGATATGGAAAAACTTATGATCTCCCGAGCTCTTGATAAACATAGTGGGAATTATAGTGCTGCCGCAAATCAACTGGGAATATCGAGACAAACACTTTATAATAAAATCAAAAAATTTGATAAGTAATGATAAGCAGAACATTTTATGTAAAACTAATCATAAGAGTTGTAGCCCTTGCTTTAACTGCTTTTTTAATGTCATTTTTATTCTTAAATGACAAGTATTTACTTGCATGTATCATACTACTCATATTTTGTGTTCAAACCTGGTTACTTGCCAATTACCTAAATCAAAATAACCGAAAAATTGCCTTCTTTTTTAATTCTATTAAAAATGAAGATTTCACCCTTCGGTTTCCAGAACATGGAGATGCCACATCGTTTAACGAACTTAATCATAGTCTAAATGTTCTTAATACCATGATGCAAGATGTGTATATAAAGAACCAAGCTCAAGAAAAGTATTATCAGGAAATATTAAATCAAGCCGAAATTGGGATTCTAACGTTTAATAAAAAAGGACATATTCTATTTGGTAACCCTAAGGTCGAAAAATTATTGAATTATACTCCTTTAAATCATATCAAACAATTGGCTCAGGTAGATCAGGAGTTGTTTACTATGTTCGAAAATATTCAACCCTTTGAAAGAAAGCTTTTTCAACTCACCAATGAACGAGAAACTATTCAACTTGCTATTAAATCCAACGAAATTGTACTGAATAAAGAGGTTTTAAATCTGGTCACGATCCAGGATATTCACAGCGAATTAGACGAAAAAGAAACCGACTCATGGATGAAGTTAATTCGAGTACTTACCCATGAGATTATGAATACGGTAACCCCAATTACTTCGATTTCAGAATCTATTCTTAATTATTATAAGGATGAAAATGGCATTCTACCTCTGGAGCAACTTGATGAAAGCAAAATAAGAATGACCACAAAAGGGTTAGAAGTCATTAAAGATCAAGGAAACGACTTAATGAGTTTTGTACAATCGTATCGCAGCTTTTTAAACGTTCCTACTCCAGATAAGAAACTCATAAAAGTTGAGAAGCTGCTAGAAAAGGTAAAAGTACTTATGTATGAAAGTACCAGAGAAAATAATGTAAGCTTATCCCTTATTATTCCCGACAAGGAAATGGAAGTATATGCTGATGAAAAACTCATTACTCATGTGCTTGTGAATCTTTCTAAGAATGCTATTCAAGCTTTAAACGGCACCGAAAATGCAACTGTAGAACTTATTACCGGAACCACCGAAAAAGGGAAGAAGCATATTACTATAAAAGATAATGGCCCAGGAATTCCACCCGAAATTATGAGCGAAATTTTTGTCCCTTTTTATACAACTAAAAATGATGGAACAGGAATAGGTTTAAGTCTTTCTAAGCAAATCATGCATTTGCATGGTGGAAGTTTAACCGTACATTCTGTACCTCAAAAAGAAACTTCTTTTTCTCTGATTTTCTAATATTTTCTAGTACGTTGCAGCGACAGTGAATCTAATTTTAAAGTTTTGAGTAATGCTTCAAAGTAAAAATCCTCTCGTTTGGGAACAATTATAGTTTTGTACGCCGTATTTTTAATGATATAGTGAGATGATGTTTTTGGATCTTTTTCATAAGAGTGAAGATTAACTATATCTTGAATAAAATCATTGATAAGAATAACCTCTTCATATTCGATACCTCTCCGATACGTAGGTTGATCGCTTTTATACACCAAATAATCGTTTCTAAAACTAATAGATTTGCACTCAGTATTCTTTTCGTGAAACTCAAAAGTAAAATCTTTTGAAGCAAATATTTTATTGATATTCTCTACAGTAGGTTCAACCTTTTTGGTGCAGGCCGAGAACAAAACAATTCCTAAACATAAAATTAATTTCTGCATTGCATAGTTATTATAGTACTAAGAAACCTATGAAAACAAAAATGCCGTTCTCAGATCCAGTCATGAAATCTAAGATACGGCATTTAAAATTGTTTACGACCCAAGGGTCTTCAATTTTATTTTGAGGCTAAATGTTTTACTGAGTTCTCAAAGTCGATGTCCTCGGTATTACTAATTGATAATCCAATTCCTCCAGATTTAGAGGCTACAATGTATTCCGTTTGAAATTTCTTATCCTTTTTATACGCTTTTAAGTATTTAAGCTTTACCACTTTTGAAGTAGGTGTAAAGAAATATCTTCCGTGTATTCTTTTGAATTTTACCTCCTGCTTGTTCGCTTCATTTTTAAGTTGATCACTTAAAGCCTGCACAACTCGTGCTGCTCTGTGCTCATCGAACTGATAAAAATCACAAGTGTAAATAAAAACGTAGTTCTCGATATTAGTTTCATCAACAAAAATTTCGAAGTCTACTTTTTTGTTTTCGATTTTTTTCAATTCTGCAAGCGCTACATTTTTGAATTTGGGAGTACCTTCTAACAAGTCGATTTTTGATTTAAATTCTTCAGGAGTAGATTTTACATAATCACTTGTAAGAACAATCGTGTTGTTTTTGAATTCAATTTTATTTTTGGAAAATTTAGCAAATCCTTCTTTCTTAGGCTCAAACATCTGGCAACTAACAAGTAGGATTGAAGTAAGCAATAGTAGAAATTTTTTCATGGGCATTTGTGTTAAAATTTTTAAACCTTAAACAGGTAAAAACTAAATAATTACGCCGCAATATAAGAAAAAAAATTGAATTATTGCCATTCAACGGGTTTTTTGAGCACTTTAACTAGTTTTTCTTCAGGACTTTCCGGTTTTGGATGGTGGTCATATTTCCACTGAACCCTTGGTGGCAGGCTCATGAGAATACTTTCAATTCTTCCGTTTGTTTTTAATCCAAATAAGGTTCCTTTATCGTGTACCAGGTTGAATTCTACGTATCTACCTCGTCGAACTTCTTGCCAATCTCTATGATTTTGGTTGTATGGTAGCTCTTTTCTTCTTTCAACAATTGGAACGTAAGCTTCTAAAAAACTATCCCCTACCTCGGTCACAAAATCATACCAATCTTGCATAGACATGTCGTCTGTTTTCCTACAATAATCAAAAAACAATCCTCCAATGCCCCGTGCCTCTCCTCTATGGGCATTATAAAAATATTCATCACATTTCTTTTTATATGTGCTGTAAAAATCTGGATGGTGATGATCACATGATGTTTTACACACCTTATGAAAATGTGCCGCATCTTCTTCAAATAAATAATACGGTGTTAAATCTTGTCCTCCGCCAAACCAACTATCTACAATTTCACCAGACTTATCATACATTTCAAAATATCGCCAATTAGCATGCACGGTGGGCACCATAGGGTTCTCAGGATGCAAAACCAAAGACAATCCACATGCAAAAAAATCAACATCATCTACCTTAAAATAACTTTGCATGGCTTTTGGCAACGGTCCGTGTACGCCAGATATGTTTACTCCTCCTTTTTCAAAAACACTACCGTTTTCTATCACTCTTGTTCTACCGCCACCGCCTTCTGGTCGTTTCCAAATATCTTCCTGAAATTTTGCTTTACCATCAATCTCTTCTAACTTAGAAGTGATAGTATCTTGTAATGTTTGTATGTACTGGTAAAATTTATCTTTCATGATATACTATACTATTATTGGGCGTTATAAAAATTATTCGGTTAACACTTTACTAGTTGTTTCTGTCGTGTTCTTAGCAGCAATTAAATTTTTCTCATTCAAAATTTTCACGGTTTCTGTCGAAGCGGCAACCACCGAAATAGGGAGTGTAATAATAAAACCTATGATTGGGATAAAAAGCATGAGTACAAACACCAGCCCATTACCTATTGCTATTCCTCTGTGTTTTCTAACAAACTGCACACTTTCTTTATAGTTGAAATGACGTTCCATTGTATAATCCATATTTCCAAAACCAACGTAATATGCCTGAATTAGAAATATAAATATCGTTGCCACTATACCTATTACCGGAATAAAGCTAAGAATCACCAATGGTATCATAAAAAGCAATTCCCTGCATAAGTTTCTTACATTAATTCGAATACCACGAGATAATTGCTGTCTAAAACTTGTATTACGATGTTCATGAGCGGTATCTCCCAATAGATGTGCTTCTACTTTTTCTGAAACCGGACTCATAAAAGGTGCAGATAAAGCCATGACAATATGTTTGTACAATACAAGTCCTAAAACAATAATCAATACCGCGCCCAAAATGGTACTTATGGTACCAAATGTTTCAGAACCCCATTCCCAAACCCATACTTTGGCTATTAAAGCCCCCAAGTTATCGGAAAAGAAATACGCCAGAGCCGCAAAAAGCAATCCGGTAACTACACTAATAAGAATTGGAATGGCAAAATATTTCCATAACCCTAATTTTGAAATAAGTTTAAACGTTCCAAAATATGCCTTTATTCCTGTTAAGATATTCTTTACCATGAGTAACTATTTTAATTAGTTTGCCTATAGATTAGTAGCTCTTCAAAAAGTTTTGTTTCATTTTTTTACAGCTTTCTTATTCTGATAAGTACACTAATTCATTTTTGTGTTTCTCAAAAGTAGTAATATCACTGATTTTGATAGCATTTTTACATGCGTTCCTCAACGAAGTTATCACATCTGCTTCTGAAGTATCTTTAAGCTTAACAAAAAAAACTCTACCAACTTTATTATTATGCAAATCCATTGCATTTTCTAAGGGTTCATTTGGAGCCAATTTTTCGTGCAAATCTGTAACTTTTTGGGCCCAGATCGCAGATTTTGATGTGTTTTTATTGATTTTGAACACTTTTTTGCAAATTAAAACATTCCACAAAGCATGTCTAAATGCATTTCCAATCCCATTTTTATGATGATTATTTTTAAAATAACGATCACACAGGATAAGTGTACGTTTGGTCGCATTAAACGTTGGGAAAATATAGAAAGGATGTCGAAGCATTAAAACAGATAATACATAAAGTTCCTTTATGCTTAGTCGTTTTAACACTCCAATAATATTCATATTTAACCTTTATATTCTTTAACCGCGTCTACAAAAGCTCTTGCATTTTCTACTGGAATATTAGGTAAAATCCCATGTCCCAAATTTGCAATGTATTTATCTTTTCCGAATTCATTAATCATTTGAGTCGCCATTTTTTTGATTTCGGCTGGTGGTGACAATAGCCTTGATGGGTCAAAGTTTCCTTGCAACGTGATATTACCTCCTGTTAGGTATCGTGCATTTCTTGCAGAACAAGTCCAATCTACCCCTAATGCTGCCGCTCCAGAATTTGCCATTTCCTGTAGAGCGAACCAGCACCCTTTACCAAATACGATCACCTCTGTCTCATCTTTAAGAGCATCGACTATTTGTTGTATGTATGACCAGGAAAACTCTTTGTAATCTACTGGTGAAAGCATTCCTCCCCAGCTATCAAATACCTGAACTGCATTTACTCCAGTAGCCACTTTCGCCTTTAGGTAAGCAATTGTAGTATCTGTTATTTTTTGTAATAACTGATGAGCTGCTTCAGGTTGTGTAAAACAAAGTTCTTTGGCTTTATCAAAGTTTTTGGATCCTTGACCCTGCACTGCATAACATAAAATTGTCCAGGGAGATCCTGCAAAACCAATTAAAGGAACCCTATTATCTAGGCGTTCCTTAGTAAGTTTTATTGCATCCATTACATAACCTAACTCTTCATGAACATCAGGAACAATAACTTGTTCTACATCTTTTAGAGATCTGATAGGGTTTGGTAGCCAAGGCCCAATACCGTCTTTCATTTCTACCTCTATATTCATAGCTTGAGGAATCACCAAAATATCACTGAATAATATAGCTGCATCTGGACCAATAATATCTATTGGCTGTACTGTAATTTCTGAAGCTAACTCTGGCGTTCTGCAACGGGTGAAAAAGTCGTACTTTTCTTTTAATGCTCTAAACTCAGGAAGATATCTTCCTGCCTGTCGCATCATCCATACAGGGGGACGCTCAACAGTTTCTCCTTTTAACGCTCTTAGAAATAGATCATTTTTTATCATAGTACAATTATGCTTTTTATTTTATATGTCCCAGGTTCTACAGGGATGTAATTTATTTTTGATTAAAATATTTTACGGCTTGAACAATTACGTTCTCTACCGTTGGTTTGTTGGCAATAATAATGTTATTAGTATATTTTTCAAGCTCTGATGCTGTGGTAGTACCTATACAAAAAGCCATGCTCTTCTCTAAACTATTTTCGGTCATATAACTCTGAACCCCAGAAGGGCTAAAGAAAAGAACTCCTTCAAAAAAACGGCCAAATTTCTTTATATTTTGATGCGTTTTATAAACGATATACTCTTTTAGAGCCACATTATGGGTTTTTAGTATTTCGGGTAACTCGTATCTTCTCAAATTTCCACAAAAGAAGGAAAAAGAAGTGTTTTTATACTTTTTTACTATAATTTGAGCCAATTCTGAAGCATTTTGCGCTATTTCTAGTACTTTTTGACCATTTTCTTCGAGTAGTGTTTTTGTAGAATTTCCTACACAAAAACAATTTGAAATGCTTATTTCAGATTTAAGTACCGCCTTTACAGCATTTTTACTTGTAAATATAACGTTGCTTATGTCTTCTGTTTGACGAAAATCAAAATCCTCCAACAACTCAATCTTAATTGCGTCATAATCTACAAAACCCAACCCCGAATTAAGTAACAATTCTTTTTGTGGCAGTGATAATGTTTTGGTTGATAACAACGTACTTGAACTCATTATTTACTTCATTATTTCTTTAATCTTCTTCATTAACGCTATACCCCCATTATTAAGAATTTCCTGTGCGCACTCCTTACCAAAACTTTCTTCTTTACCTAATTCGATAACTTTACTTGTTTCGATTTTTTCTTGCCCATCTAGGCTAAATAACGATCCTCTGAAGTGAATTTTGTCATCAATAATTTTTGCCAAAGCTCCAATAGGAGCTGTGCACCCGCCTTCTAATTCTCGTAAAAATTCTCGCTCTATATGAACACAAACCTGAGTTTCTTTATGGTTCAAATTTGCTAAAGCTTCTTGACAATAAGTATCTTCTTCTTTTGCAACTACGAGCATTGCACCTTGTGCAGGTGCAGGAGTCATCCAATCAAGATCAATAAAATTATCTGGTTTTAGGTCAATGCGTTCTAACCCAGCTGCAGCAAAAATGGCTCCATTCCAACTACTATCAGTAAGCTTTTGCATACGAGTATTTACATTTCCTCTAAGGTCAACAACCTTATGTTGCGGGTATTTATGAAGCCATTGTGCTTTTCGACGTAAACTCCCTGTAGCAATAGTACCTGAAGCATCAAGAAAATCAAGTCCCTTATGAACCAGGATATCATGCACATTGGCTCTTTCTAAAACAGCCACCTCAACAATGCCCTTGGGTAATGCCGTAGGAACATCTTTCATCGAGTGTACAGCAATATCAATATCTCCCTTAAGCATGGCAACGTCGAGGGTTTTCGTAAACACACCAGTGATTCCTAGTTCGTAAAGTGGTTTATCTAGTATAAGATCTCCGGTAGATTTTACAGGAACAAGTTGGGTTTGATATCCTAAATTTTCTAGGCGACTTTGTACTGTTTTGGCTTGCCAAAGTGCCAATTCACTATCTCTGGTACCTATACGAATTGTGTGCGTCAAGGTTATTTATTTTGTAGTTGGAAAACTTTCTGAATCAGCTCAATACTTTCATCTGCCGAAGTATTTTCATCTTTGAGATGATTGGCAAAATGATTGGTGATTTTTTGAATGATTCTACTGCTGATGATATCTGCTTGTTCTTCATCAAAATCTGCATATTTTTTACGCTGAAGGTTAATCTCGGCGTCTTTTAATGAAGTAAGTTTATTTTTTAGAGCCTTAATAGTAGGTGCAAACTTGCGTGTTTCCAGCCAACCATCAAATTCATCTTTTATTTCTTCTATAATCCTTTTTGCCTGAGGAATATGTTCTTTTCTTCTTTGTAACGTTCTATCTGTCATTTTTGATAAATCATCTAAATGCACGAGGGTTACGTTGGGTAACTCAGTAACATCTGTGGATACATTTCTTGGGATAGACAGATCAAGAATCAATAATGGTTTTTCTGAATGTATCAGTGCTTTGGAAATGGTAGGCTTTTGCGCTCCTGTTGCCACTATAAGCACATCAGAATTTTTAATTTCAGATTGAATATTGGCATAATCTTTAACTACCAAGTTAAACTTACCTGCAATTGCTTCAGCCCGTGTCTTGGTTCTGTTTATCAATACGATATGATCATTTTTTGTGTGCTTCACCAAATTCTCACAAGTATTTCTTCCTATTTTACCTGTTCCAAACAATAATAAGTTCTTATCTGAAACATAAGGAACTCTTGCCAAAATATATTGAACTGCAGCAAAACTTACCGAAGTAGCTCCACTTGATATTTCGGTCTCGTTCTTAATCCTTTTACTCGCTTGTATCACTGCGTTGACCAAACGCTCCATAAAAGGATTCAACATTTCTTTTTTCTTAGATTGCTTGAAACTAGTTTTGATTTGACTGATGATCTCAAAATCTCCCAAAATCTGGCTATCTAAACCAGTACCTACATTAAAAAGATGAGATACTGCCGCACTATTTTTATGAACATACGCTACCTTCTCAAACTCTTCTACAGTACCTTGGGTATGTTCGCAAAGTAATTTTATAATTTGAAAAGGGTGTTCAGCAAAACCGTATAGTTCGGTTCTATTGCAAGTCGATATAATCACTAGGGAGGAAATGTGTTCTTCTTTGGCTTGAGCTAGGATACTTTTTTTAGCATCATCGTTAATGCTAAAATGACCTCTAATCTCGGCATCAGCTTTTTTATAGCTAAGACCAATGGCGTAAAAATGTTTTCCTTTTGCTCGCAAATGGGGCTCCATGTATCTTCATTTCCGTTTACCGAACAAAAGTATTTTACAAATTCTATAAAAAATAACGCTAGAAGAACAATAAGTAACGAAAAGCGGTATTTTCGATAGTTTTTAAGGTCAAAATCCCCTAAAAGCCCTATTTTTGCTATGTCCCTTAAAAACTTTTAGCGACAGTTTAGATTGTTTCTAAATAAAAAAATCTAAAGCTATGGAAATTGATTTAAAAAATAACGCTCCAGGAATTTTAGAAGAAACCCAAATTGAAGATGGGTTTTTAATTCTTAAATTTCAAAACGAAACCAATGAAAACCAGAGAGTTATACGAGAAATCGATAGTAGCTTTATTCAATTTCATTTCTGTAGTAAGGGTTCTATAAAGTTTAGTTTCAACAACGGAAGCTATGCCATAAACGTAAATGAAGAAAATTCTTTATTGCTCTATAACCCACAGCGAGATCTACCAATGAATCTGGAAATGGAGCAAAATTCATGGCTTATTACAGTGCTTATTTCTATTAAAAAATTTCACTCTTTATTCTCCAAAGAGGCTAGTTACATTCCTTTTTTAGGCGAAGGTAATCGGGATAAGAAGTATTACACCGATGCAATTATTACTCCATCAATGGCCGTAGTTCTCAATCAAATCATGAACTATGCGCTTCACCCTTCTATAAAACTTCTATATTTTAAAGGAAAGGCCTACGAATTACTAAGTTTATATTTTAATCGCCCCGAAGATGTCGACAAAGAACAATGTCCATTTTTGGTCGATGAAGAAAATGTACTAAAAATTCGTAAAGCCAAAGAGATTATTATTGCCAGAATGGCTGAACCACCAACACTTCAAGAGCTTTCTAAAGAGATTGGATTACCCTTAAAAAAACTGAAAGACGGGTTTAAACAAATTTATGGTGAGCCCGTTTACGCATTTTTATTTGATTACAAAATGGAAGTCGCCAGACAACTTCTTGCTTCTGGAAGCCACAATGTAAATGAAGTAGGTTTAAAAGTTGGATATAGTACAGCAAGTCATTTTATTGCAGCATTTAAAAAGAAATTTGGTACCACTCCAAAAAAGTATGTAATGGCATTATCATAAGATCAATACACACCTTTACTTTTTTGAGATAATAGATATTTTTCTGTTTCATTACCAATAAGCTCCCCTTTTTGATTTTTAATAATAAAATCGAAAATGTCTTTTTCATCTACCGAAACGACCACTCCTTCTTTAAGATATGCATTGTTTGAGGCAGTATTATATAAACTCCCTTCCAAGACATTTTGATCCCATCGAATCACCTTTACCCACATCCACTCTTTGCTTGAAGACCCAGTTAAAATTGGTGCTTTCACTACTAAATAATCATCGACAAGTTTGTTGGTGTTAAATGCTATTTTGAGTTTTGGGAGCTCTTTTCTTGCTTCTGCACTAATATTTTTAATTTGATCATCATGCAAAACATATTGTAAGGTATTTGAAACACCAAAGATCGAATCGACCATACTTTTTAGGTCTCTAGAGCTAATTTCATATTGCACATTATTTTTATCTCCTATTTGAAGCGAAGTACGTTTGAATCGAATTTTAAAATCGTTTAAAGCATTTAATTTTTTTGCCAAGACTTTCCATTTCGGGTTTTTAAATTTACTCAATTGCACCTGTAATGTGGAGTCGCTACTGATTCTTCTATTTTCTGAAAGATATTGACCTACCAATAAAAGTAAGTCTGAGTATTTTTTTGATGCTTCACAAGAAAACTCTGGTATCGAGAGATCCGGAAGACAAAATTTTTCCATTCCAAAAGTTACTGCTCTACACATGCCATTGTCAGCTTTCGATATTTTAATAAGAATTTGATCTGCAGAGTTACTTACATCATTTTCATAATGTATTAATCTAGCAGTATTCCAACTTTCAGAATTGAAATACTGCAGCGTTACAAAATCGGCTATCACATAATTCTTATTCGCGCTTAACTCCGAAATAAACTTATGAATTCTTTTTTGCTCTACATTAATATTGTCTTTACCTCCATAAAAGGTTATTGCAAGAACACTTTCACTTTTCAGCAATTGCTCTCTTTCATGCTTAGATAAACTACTTCCATACATCTTTAGATATTCATGAGTAGGAGGCCTTAAGGCCCCTTGCAGATGATGAATAGTTTCCACATAATAGCCAGGCTCATCTCTTCGTATGTTACGAATTTCATACTTTTTATATCCCGGAAGTAGCACATTGGCCAAACTATCTACTTCCTTCTCGCTAGGTAAAATAGTATTAGAAAGCGCATAAAAACCATAGCTTGTAAAAAAATCTTTAGTACTAATATCGATTCCTGAAATTTTATCTTTTAAAACCTCATAGCCCTTATCTGTATTACATTGGCAAAAGAGGATCATACTCAAGCCCAAAATAAGTATTCTTCTTATCTTATTAGATGATATATTTTTAAGAGTTATAGCGTTCATTGTTTGAAGTTTTCTTACTGTTTTATATCTAAAATTAACAAGTTGTGAAGTATAATAAAACCACTATTCTCATCATCCAGCCAATTTTATACATTTTAAGAACTTTTGCGTAGTATTTACGTAGCTATTACGAGTTCTAATCGTGCTTCTATTTTTCAAAGATTAACAATACCTCGGTAATTTTATTAAAATTTTAATTATCAAATAATTAAAACCGTAAAATTCTGAATTTATCACACAAACCAACAAAATTATGAGTCACAAAACTCAAACAAAGTCTTTAGATCAGAGGAGCAGATACTGTATCCTCAAAAGGTTAAAAATTAGACCCATACCTAAGCTATTTTTTGCTATACTTTTCCCTATCACTTTATTAGCACAAAGTAATAGCACTAATGGTGGTATAGAAATAGCAAATGGAGTAGCTATACTCTATTTTGAAAATCAACCCGAATGGACCAGTGGCTTTAATTTCCTTTGTCTAAACGACGCTTGTGTTGCTGGTGAACTAAACACCTCAACCAATCGATGGGAAAGACAAATTAATGCAACCCTCGGTGAAACCTATCAAATTCAAATCAAAATCAGTTCCTCAGTAGGAGGTCAGTATATATCTGATCAAATCACAGTGACTGCTCAACAAGCAGGAGATAATAATCCGGCCCCTGAACCAGACCCTACATGTAATGACGGCATACAAAACCAAGGAGAAACCAATATCGATTGTGGAGGACCCAATTGTAGCCCTTGTCAAGGTACAGGAGATGATAGTCAAGCCACCATACAAGCCGAATCTGGTAGCCTTTTAGGTAGTGCCCAATATTATAATGATAGTGCTGCAACAAACGGGCAAGGAGTTGCATACATTAGTACCCCTAACGCAGGGTTTAGACTCGAAAATCTACCTTCAGCAAATAGAATCGAAGTAAAATATGCATCGCAACAATCAGGGAGTATATCCATATTCGTAAATGGAAATGACACCGCAAATCTTAACTTCTCTTCAAACGGAGCTTGGGTAGGTAATTACACAACTGCTAGCATAAATATTAATATCCCTCAAGGAGCATCTCTCGAATTTAGATACCAAAACGGAGATGCAGCGCTTAATATTGATGAAATCACTCTATTTGGAGAAGGACAAAATCCTGAACCAACTTGTGATGACGGAATACTTAATAACGGAGAAACCGAAATCGACTGTGGTGGACCTAATTGTGACCCTTGTCAAGATCCACCTCCTCCTCCAACCTCTGGACCGGTAATCGCATTAACAAGTAATAATGATAAAGGAACATTCCTGGTAGGAGGACAAGATGCAGATCAACCAGGGTTTAGCATATACACCTTCGATAATGACAATGATACCTTACCATTTAGTGATTGTTATGAAGGATGTGCAACAACATGGCCTCCCGTTATCGTTGAAAAACCAGAAGACCTTATCATTACTAATCAGGTAAATACTACTTTTACTCTTGGTTTTGGATTAGCGGCAAGATGTGATGGAACATTACAAGTAACCTATAACAATAAGCCACTATATTACTTCGCTAACGATAATGCCGCTGGCGATACCAATGGAGACAATGTAAATGGTGTATGGCATCTGGCAACCAACCAAGCCGACCCAGAACCAACTTGTAATGACGGGATTCTCAATAACGGTGAAACCGAAATAGACTGTGGAGGGCCTAACTGCGACCCTTGTGGTGACACAAATCCTCCTGTCGATGGAGGAACGTGTGGTGATTACGGACTTACTATTGTAGATGGTCAAGGCGTGATTTATTCTAGAGAAGATCTAGGTCAAGTATTATATATGTGTGCCGGACCAGGGTTTAATGCTTGCGTTGCTCCAGACAAACTTGAAAATGGATATTACCAAAGAGTAATTAATATAACCCTAGGAGAAACGTATGAACTTGGTATACAAGGAGGACCAAATACTACTTTTACCGTAACTGCAGGTGAAGATCGTTGTTATTTTGTTGCAACTTGTAGCGATGGTGTTCAAAATGGAAACGAAACCGGAATAGATTGTGGTGGTCCAGATTGCGGAGTATGCCCTACTTGTGATGATGGCATACAAAATGGAGATGAAGAAGGTGTTGATTGTGGTGGTAGCAATTGTACCATTGGTTGTGACGAAGTATGTAACGGAACCCCAAATCCTAATGCTATCGTTTCTGTAACCAATGAAACCGTAGAAAACCAAAATGATGGAACTATCAAATTCACTTTTGATAATGTAACCGAAAGAAGTAATATAGAATTCAGTATCGATAATGGAAACAGTTATCCATATGCTTCTCCAGATAATGTAGGCTCTTTTACCATAAATAATCTTTCTCCAGCTACTTATAATATCTGGGTACGATGGGGCAATAATGAATGCCCAATTTTCTTAGGAGAATTTGTAATTCTTGAAGGAGGACCTGCTCCAACCTGTGGAGATGGTATTCTTAATCAAGGAGAGGAACGAGTAGACTGTGGCGGACCTAATTGTGAACCATGTCCAGATGATCCTTGTGGTGATATTCCTTTGGTAAATTACCCTAGACCCGCACTACCAACTCCTATTATTGGTTCAGATGCGGCACAAGGTTTTGCTTTTGATCTTGCTACAGATTTAAGCACTGTAAGTGTGCGAATCGGAAATGTTGTTCAAATTCAATCTGGAGGGAATCCTGATTTTGAGTTCTTCTGTTCATGTAACCAAGTAGAATTCTTTGGAGTAAAAGTAGGTGACGGTGTTGCTGTTCCGAGTCAATGTAAAAATGCAGGAGATTTCTACTACTTCTTTAGATACAAGAAACAAGGAAACACAACCAATGATCCTGGTGATATCTACGTATATTCAGGATTATTTACCACCGCTGGTCAAAGAATAGATCCAGATAACAGACCAACCATTACTCGAGAAGGAGCAAACTGGATGCGTTTTAGACACCCTCATGCGCAAGATGGTATTACCGAGGCTGTTTTTGATGCTCAGCATAACTCTGATTTATTACGAAACCTAGATAGATTTAATACTACATTCACTGATGCCGCAAGCGGATTAATTATAAATCCTAGATTAACAAGAGGTGATGCAAACTCTGTTCACCCCCATGGTGATGTAGATAATGCGGCAGTAGTGCGTATTGACTATATGGAAAAAGGAGATTCTTCTCCTCCAACATATGCGAAAAGTGCAGGAGAAGACTCAGGTAAATGGGGTTATGGCAATATAGTAACCTACGAAATTACTGCCGTAACTGGTGGTAGTGGTGCTCAGACGTATAACACCTTCCAAAACTATGTCGTTGGTGAAGGATTAAATACATTGGGTGACCCTAGATTATCGTTAGCTGGTAGAGCTAGTACATATATGGTTTTACCAGGATTTGGATCTCATGTAAGAGAGGAAGCAGATGCAATATTTACACAACACATCATTACTTTAACAAGTGAAGACGATGTAGATGATTTCTTAGAAGGACACCACCTATTTCATGGTGTAAGACATAGACGAAATGGAAACGATCCGGGAAATATTCTAGGAGAAATCAATATAGGAAGTACCAACTGCCAAGAATGTCACTTTAGAGATGGTAGAGGTTCGAAATTGGAAAGAACCAGAGACGGAGAAATGAGAGTGCCACCACCTGTTTATGGCGTTGGTATTCTACAATATATCTCGGGAGCAGAAGTAAAACTTGCATGGAAAGGAGATGTGCCTACGGTAGAACAGCAAGTTAAAAATGCCTTAATTAATGATCATGGAGTAGATCCAGAAATAGATCTATCTGCAAAAGACTTAAGACAACTGGTTGCGTACACAGAATTCTTAACAGTACCGACTAGAAGTCCAGGAGCTTATGACATTCCAGGAGTAACAGAAGGAGATAAAACTTTCAATAGAATTGGTTGTACTAGTTGTCACTCTCCTACACAACGAACTAGTAGTTCTGCACCAGCTGAGTTCCGTAATCTTACGATTAGGCCATATACCGACATGAAGTTACACACGGTAACCGACGAACCTTATAGAACTCCTCCATTATGGGGCCTAGGAAGAAACATAGACCTTTTAGAAAGAAATGGAAAAGCCTTAATTCTTATGCATGATGGTAGAGCTACTACCTTAGACGGAGCTATTCGAGCACATGGAGGCGAAGCAGCAGGATCTAGAGCGGCCTATAACAATCTAAGTCAGGAACAAAAAGATAACCTTATCAAATTCTTAAAAACTCTTTAACCAACATTTTGCACTGGGTATTCCTATCACTAACACCAGAATACCCAGTGTTTACTAAATCATAAAAATCATGAAAAAGCTAACAATAATAACTATTTTGCTTGTACTATTTTCAGTAGGTATTTCTGCTCAAGTAAGTGTAAGCACAACAGTTTCTTGTCCTCCCTGTAGACCTATAGAAGGCTGTGGTATTTGTTGGGAAAATCAACAACAAGCAGATCAATGTGAACAAGGAAAAATTGATGACTTTCAAGAAAAAATGCAACTTATTGTAAGATCAAATCCTATTGCCGACGGTAACCTTTCGCTAATAGGTTCTGTAGCGCTATCAGGTAAAATTGTAATTCTAGATCAATTAGGTGCTGTAGTAGAGTCTATAAATCTTTCAAACAGAAAATCTAATTATGTAGATCTTCAACTCAATTTAGAATCAGGACTATATTTCTTGGTGTATTATGACTATAACCGAAAAGAAAAGATTACCAAAAAACTGGTGTTTACCAAATAGTTTTTGTTAGCTATTACCATATCAGCTTTGCAAGTTGAAATGGAGCATTCCTAATAGGCTATAAATATACTGTTCATTACGTTTCTTTAAAAACTAATTCAAAAAAAAGGAGAAGGCCAAACGCAAACTCAACCATACTTCACACCGTGATATAAACACCGCGCTTTCTCCTCTTTTTTTATTTCACTTATTGATTATGAAAAAAAATGTATCAAATATCTATTTTGAAGCCTCGCCAGGAGTAAAAATTGAAATCGAAGAAGATTTTAATCTTTTTATATATGATTATGGTGATCAAAAATCTATTTCCATTTCTAAAAAAGATAGTGAAGATTGTATACATTTTATTGTATGTGATACTGGAGCATTTGAAATACAAGTAGGGGAAGAAAACCAGTTTATTCTAGGTAGCGACAAATTTATCGCAACCTATGGCGATTCCTTAAAAATTACACCAGGAAAAAACACCCTCATTTTTATACTTCAAATTAGCTTTAAAATTCTACACCAAATGGTTTTAGGAGAAATAGAAACAATAAGATCTCTTTTTAACAACAATAAACGGCCTGAGTCAAATTTTAAAATTGCCAACACACAATTTCTGCATTATGCAGTTGTAAAACCTATCCATCTGAAACATGGAATGATATATCTAAAATCAAAAGCTTATGAATTATTAAGTATTTTAACCCATAGATTATCCGAGGAAAATAAAAAATCATGTCCTTGTAATCTCAACAAAGATGATGTCGAAAAACTTATGCAAGCTAAGTATATATTTGAAAATCATATTAGCGAACCTCTTTTACCTTCACAAGTATCAGGGATGGTAAATCTTTCTTTTCCAAAATTAAAAAATGGATTCAAACAAACCTTTGGGGTGAGCATTCATGAATATATCATAAACTACAAGTTGATGCTTTCTGAACAACTATTAATTTCAAAAAAACATTCGGTAAAAGAAATAGCATTGCAAATAGGATATAGCACCTCTAGCCACTTCATTGCAGCCTTTAAAAAGAAATTTGGTACTACTCCAAAAAAGTATGTGATGCGTCTTAATTAGAAAGACAGTTTAATCGAGTGATTCTACCCTAGGAATTCCTACACCCTTTTGCAGAGAAACAATAGAGTCATACATTCCTTGATCTTCTTCTGATGCATCAGTAAGTACAGACACAAAATCAAATTGCTCTAATAGCTCTAGGACAAAAGGTAGCTTGTCTTTCTCGACATCTACAATAATACGTTTCATGTGTTCAAATATTGTTTGTTAACGTTCACATGTAACCTTCTGCAACAAAAGCACGACCTTTAGTTGAGTCGGGTTCATCTTTGCTTTTTAATTATCTAAAAATACTAAAATAAACAAAGCCAACTTTCGGTTTACTCGAATTTAACGTATTTATAAGTTATGTTCTATTTGTAACTTCATTTTGCTACAACAAATGTTACTTTTACAAATGGTTGCATCAAAAACTCTTATGGTTTTTGCAATCTTTAGTCTGGATAGTTTGTATTTTTGTTCGTGCAAAAAGAAAAATTATGAGTAAAGGAGTTCTCCTTGTCAATCTGGGGTCCCCAGATAGTACAAATCCAAAAGATGTAAAAAAATATCTTGGTGAATTTTTAATGGATCCACGGGTTATCGATCTTCCCCTATGGGCAAGAACATTACTGGTTAAAGGAATCATTTTGAATACACGTCCGAAAAAATCTGCCGAAGCTTATCAAAAAATATGGTGGGAAGAAGGGTCTCCTCTCATTGTAATTTCTGAACGATTGCAAAAAAAGGTTGCTGAAAAAACCGATATCCCAGTTGGCCTGGCCATGAGATACGGTTCAATGAGTTTAAAAAAAGGATTACAGGAGCTTCACGACAAAGGAGTAGATGATGTTATGATCATTCCATTATATCCGCAATTTGCTATGGCTACCACCGAAACTATTTTGGTATTGGCTGAAGAATTGCGAGATGAGTATTTTCCGGATATGAAAATTACAGATATCCCTGCATTTTATAACAAACCAGAATATATCGAAGTCCTTTCTGATAGTATTGCCGAACACTTAAAAGATATCGAGTATGAACATCTGCTATTTAGCTATCATGGTGTTCCGGAACGCCACATACGGAAAAGTGATATTAGCAACGGAAACTGTAAAATGGATGGCAAATGTTGCTTCAAAAAAGGATCAATACAGCATGAATTCTGTTATCGTCATCAATGTGAAATGACTACCGTACAAGTTGCCAAAAAATTAGGGCTTAAAAACGGAACATACTCAACTTCATTTCAATCTAGATTAGGATTTGATCCATGGTTAAAACCGTATACAGATAGAACCATAGAAAGAATGGGAAAAGAGGGTATGAAAAAAATGGCCATCGTTACCCCTGCCTTTGTTTCAGATTGTCTCGAAACTTTAGAAGAAATCGCCATGGAAGGTGAAGAAATTTTTCATGAAATGGGAGGAAAAGAATTTACCACTATCCCCTGCTTAAATGATCGAGATGATTGGGCCGGAGTTTTGGCAAACTGGGTAAATGAATGGGCATCTGTAAAAACAGTGGCTGTAGATGGCTAAAGTTACATCGGAAGCATTAGGTATAGAACCTATAGGTAAACTATTAATCAAACAAGCGGTACCTGCATCTATTGGGATATTGGTGATGTCACTTAACATCCTTATTGATTCGATATTTGTAGGAAACTGGATTGGTTCTATTGCTATAGCGGCCATCAACGTTGTTTTACCGGTTTCTTTCTTTATCGCTGCCTTGGGAATGGCCATTGGTATTGGGGGATCCAGTATTATTTCACGAGCTTTAGGCGCAGAGAATAAAGAAAGAGCACTCCGCACCTTTGGAAATCAAATAACGCTCACCCTACTCTGTACAGTCTCTCTAATCATAATAGGTTTAATCTTCGTCGATGATATTATTCCAAAATTTGGAGGTAAAGGAGATATTTTTGACCCTGCCAAAATCTATTATGTAATTGTACTATATGGAGTCCCGATTCTTGGATTTGCCATGATGGGAAACACGGTGATTCGAGCCGAAGGCAAACCTAAATTTGCCATGATTGCCATGATCATTCCTACAGTAGGAAATCTGTTAATGGACTATGTCTTCATCAATGTATTAGATATGGGCATGCATGGTGCTGCCTGGGCAACAACAGGCTCTTACTTGGCTTGTTTTTCATACATTTTTTGGTTTTTTACCACAAAAAACTCCGAATTAAAAATTGGCTGGCGCCATTTGGGCTTACAAAAAGATATCGTTTCTGAAATTGCTTCTCTAGGAGGAGTAACTCTCGCTCGACAAGCTGTGGTAAGTATCACCTACCTGCTTATGAACAATATTTTATTCGATATAGGACAAGAAGGGCTGGTGGCCGTGTACGCCATTATAGGTCGAATGCTTATGTTTGCTTTATTCCCTGTATTTGGAGTTACTCAAGGGTTCTTACCTATTGCAGGATATAACTATGGAGCACAACAGTATCCAAGAGTTCGAGAATCGATAAACACAGCTATTAAATATGCCGCTTTAGTAGCAACCTTGGTTTTTATCGGGCTCATGATTTTTCCTCATGAAATCACATCTTTGTTTTTGAGTGATAACCCAAATCTTTCTCCCAAAGAGTTAGCTTTAAACCAATTTGTACTATCTCATTCTGCAGAGCCTATGCGATGGGTATTTGCAGCTACACCAATCATTGCGTTGCAATTAATTGGTGCAGCATACTTTCAATCTGTAGGCAAGGCTATTCCTGCCTTATTACTAACTTTGTCCAGGCAAGGGTTTTTCTTTATCCCTTTGGTTCTTATTTTACCCAAGTTTTATGGTGAATTAGGCGTTTGGATTTCGTTTCCTATTGCCGATGTATTATCTACCGTAGTCACTGGGTATTTTCTGAATCGAGAAGTACGAACAAAACTCATGCCCAAAACAGCTTAAAGTTAATGTGTTTTGGTAGCTGCTTTGCTTATAATTTTCCAGTTTCCTCCTATTTTCTTTAGAATAAACACATCTACATAACGAGTATCTTTACCCTCTGCCAAAATTTCGGCTTTTGCTAGAGCAATATCGTTCTGTTGATCTATAGACAAAACATTTCCTTTACGACCATTAAATTTTCCTTTTTCCTTTTTTTCGTACCACGAAGCATATTCTTTTATAGGCACTATCCAAATCTCCTTGTCTTTATGTGACAAAAACAATGGAGCCTCTTCATAAAAAGCCTCTTTAATCAATTCGGGATTATTGTACGAGGTTCCTTCAATGTATTTTTGAATGGTAATTTTTATTGACTCCTCTTCAGATTGAGCCACAAGGCAATTGGTGATACCAAGGGCGATTAAAAATGTAATACATGCGTATGTTTTCATAATATGATTATTTATTGTTATTCTTAATTCTTAATATTTTCCCGTTGTCTTCATCGGTAAGCATGTACAACTTTCCTTTTGGACTTTGTACCACTTTTCTAGATCGAACCCTATCATCTATAAAAAGTTCTTCGGCACTTTTTATGGTGTCATTTTCTATGCTAAATCGCCATAAACTTCCTCTAGACAAACCCGGTACGATCAGATCATTTTTCCATTCTGCAAACTCCTCACCGGTATAAAACATTAAACCAGTAGGTGCCACTGTATGTAACCAATACCATTTGGGATTTGTATATACCGCACCTTTAATAGTGGGAGGTACATAATCTCTACTTCTATATCCTCCGGTAGTAATATTCGGCCAACCATAATTTGCACCAGCTTCCAGTTTATTAATCTCATCTCCTTGTCGTGTACCGTGTTCACTAAACCAAATATTTCCTGTTTTGGGTTCTACAGTAATCCCTTGAGCAGCTCGTATTCCCATACCGTAAATCCCTAGCACAGCATCGGGTCCAAAATCTGGATTGTCTTCAGGAATACTTCCATCATCATTAAGCCTGTAAATTTTACCCCGTTTGTCCTTTACATCTTGAGCAATAGGAATTTCGGGTTCATCAATCTCTTTATACAGGCGCTCCCCTGCCGTGATATATAATTTACCATCTTTCCCAAAGGTCATTCCTCCTCCATAGTGATAATATTCTCGGGTATAAGGTCCAGCTTCCAGAATAGTAGAAATATGAGTAAGCGAATCATTTTGCAAGGTTGCTCTCACCACTTTTGTAGCGCTTCCGATTCCTTGTTTTTTTGCAGCATATGAAATATAAACTTTCCTATTGCTTTCAAATTCAGGATGAGGCAATATTTCAAAAATCCCGGAATTATCGCCTCTTGAAAGTACTCTTATGCTATCTGTTAAATCTTTTGGAAACCCTCTAATCACGGTTTTCTTTTTTGAAGAAAGATTAACTTTTAACAGGTCTCCATCTTTTTCAGAAACCAGCACTTCTTCTTCGGTTAAAAAAGCCATACTCCAAGGATGTTTTAGACTGTCGATAACAATTTCCTTGATCGGATTTAACTTCACATACCTTTCTGTAGGGTTCTTTGTCTTTTTACAGCTTATTGCTGTAATCGCTAAAAGAATAAAAATGTATTTGTTCATCATTTTGATTTATTGGTAGTGCAAAATCAAAAAGATGAGATCAAAACTCTTTAAAAAACATGATTTTTAAAACGAATTATACCCCTGTATAGTGAAAAAGAGTTAAGCAACCTTAAACCGGCTCCTGTATTGAGAAGGTGTTTGCTCGGTTTCAGATTTGAAAGCAAGATTAAAAGAAGTTACATTTCCAAAACCGCAATCATAAGCGATAGTGGCAATTTTTTCATCGATATATTTGGGATCTGCCAACAATAATTTAGCTTTTTCAATGCGATAATGGTTGATGAATTCTGAAAAATTCTTTCCTTCATTTTCATTAATTACCTGAGACAATTCTCGTGGTGTAATACCTAATTTTTCTGCAATACTTTTAAGTGAAGTGGTATTCTCTAGATATAATTCATTTTCTTCTAGTAGGTTTTTCACTTGAAGAAGTAATTTTTTTGACGCAGACCGGTCAATGGTTGAGTTGCTGTACTTTTCTAAGGCAAAAACATGTCGTTTCAACAATAAATAAGAAAACAAATACATCAAAAATGAAAATGAGATAGCTCCCAAAATATAGAAAGGTATAAATCCGAGAAGAATCCCAACATAAAGACCCCATGTAATAGTTGCGCCAATCACAATATTACGATACCACCTTTGTAATTGTAGACTTATTTCACTTCTTGTTCTTGATAAATAGCTCCAGCATATCCCTAGATACACTCCAAAATGTACAAATACCAAAACATATGCGACATATGAGGGAATATCCCCTCTATTGGGAATAATTGGACTTAACAACACAAATAACCCAAACGGAATTAGATGTAGATAGTGTTTCTTCGAAAACTGCTGTTTCTTTTCAAAAAGTGCTTTACCATAAAACCATAAAAAAGGTCCTACCACCAAAATAGCCGAAATCCCCAAGTTTCGTATTCTAGGGTCTACCTCGATATAGTGATGAAAAATCGACTTTCCTATTCTAATCGTTAGCCCTAATAAAACTATTGCCAAAAACTGATTCGCTCTTCTATTTCCCTTTTTTAACGTAAAAAGATATATACAAAGAAATAATGCCTGAATTACTCCCAGACAACTAAGCACTAATATAAATCCCTCTTGTAGCATGCCCCAAAAATAGTAATGATTTTATGGTATTCAAGGTTAAAGTTACGTGAAAATCTTTCTGAATAATTTTTTATTCCAGACTTTAGTGTCCCATCAATTCTACCTTAGAAAACTAAGAAGTATACTATGGTAGTTAAATTCAAAAACTCAACACACATGCATTCACACATCTCTAAAGTAACATTCTTACTTTTCCTCTCTTTTGCAAGTATTTTTTCTGTACAATCTCAAACGTATAACCCCGAACTATATGACGCTCTAGAATATAGACTTGTAGGTCCATTTCGAGGAGGTCGTAGTGCAGCTGTTACTGGTGTACCGGGCAAACCCAACCTGTTTTATTTTGGTGCCACCGGAGGTGGAGTATGGAAAACCACCGATGGAGGAAGAACCTGGGAAAATATCTCAGACGGTTATTTTGGAGGTTCGATAGGATCTGTAGCTGTTGCCAAAAGTGATCCTAATGTTATTTATGTTGGCGGAGGAGAAAAAACACTTCGTGGAAACGTATCTTCTGGATATGGTGTCTGGAAAAGTGTCGATGCCGGAAAAACATGGGTGAAATCTGGACTTCCCAAAAGTAGACATATCCCAAGAATTGCTATTCACCCTACCAACCCAGATATAGTTTATGCTGGAGTATTGGGAAACATTTATAAACCTACTGCAGATCGCGGGGTATATAAAAGTACCGATGGTGGTAAAACATGGAACAAAGTACTATTTGCTAACGATGATTCCGGGGCTGTAGATTTAACGCTAGACCCAAACAACCCTAGAATTTTGTATGCTTCTACCTGGAATGCACGAAGAACTCCATATAGCCTTAGTTCTGGTGGTGATGGTTCTGCGCTTTGGAAAAGTACTGATAGTGGTAAAACATGGAAAGAAATTTCAAAAAACAAAGGATTTGCCAAAGATACCCTTGGAATTATTGGTGTTACCGTTTCTCCTGTAAACAGTGATAGGGTTTGGGCTATTGTAGAAAACAAAGAAAAAGGAGGTGTTTACCGCAGTGATGATGGCGGAGAAACCTGGAACCAATTAAATAGTGATCGTAGCTTACGACAACGTGCATGGTACTACTCTCGAATTTATGCAGATTCTAAAGATATAGATGTAGTATATGTTGTAAACGTATCGTATCATAAAAGTAAAGACGGAGGAAAAAACTTTAGCAGTTTTAGAGCCCCACATGGGGATCACCATGATTTATGGATAGCACCCGAAAACCCAAAACGTATGATTATTGGAGATGATGGTGGTGCTCAAATAACTTATGACGGTGGCGAAACCTGGAGCACATATCACAACCAACCTACATCTCAGTTTTACCGAGTAACTACAGATAATAGTTTCCCGTATCGAATATATGTTGCACAACAAGACAATTCGACACTTAGAATAAACCATAGAAGTAGCGGAAGTTCTATTTCTGAAGATGATTGGGAAGCTACTGCTGGTGGTGAATCTGCTCATATTGCTGTTGACCCAAAAAACAATGATATTGTTTATGGTGGTAGTTATGACGGCTTCTTGACTCGCGTAAATCACAAAACAGAAACTGTACGATCAATAAGTGTATGGCCAGATAACCCAATGGGGCACGGTGCCGAAGATATGAAATACCGTTTTCAATGGAATTTCCCAATACTTTTCTCAAAGCATAATCCTAATAGATTATATACCTTCTCTAATCATGTGCATGTCACCGAAAATGAAGGACAAAGCTGGGATGTGATAAGTCCTGATCTAACCAGAAACGATCCTGAAAAATTAAAATCATCGGGGGGTCCTATCACACAGGATAATACATCGGTAGAGTACTACTGTACTATTTTTGCCGCGGCAGAAAGCCCTTTAAAAGAAGGACTACTTTGGGTAGGTAGTGATGATGGTTTGGTGCATGTAAGTCAGGATGGAGGAAAAAACTGGAACAATGTAACGCCCAAAGGAATGCCAGAATGGATGATGATCAATAGTATAGAGCCTAGTGCTTTTGACGCCGGTACTTGTTATATCGCAGGAACAAAATATAAGTCTGGTGATTTTGCACCGTACCTATATAAAACAACAAATTATGGTCAATCTTGGACCAAAATTACTACGGGAATCGCTCCAGAGCACTTTACACGAGTTCTACGCGAAGATCCTAAGCGCAAGGGATTATTATATGCAGGTACAGAAACAGGTATGTACATCTCATTTAACGATGGTGCAACCTGGCAGTCTTTTCAGCTTAATTTACCAATTGTACCTATAACCGATCTTACCATTAAAGAAAATAATCTGGTCGTTGCAACTCAGGGTAGAAGCCTTTGGATTATCGATGACCTAACCGTTTTACACCAATTAAACGATCAGATAAAAACTCAAAAGCATGTGCTATATCAACCTAAAGATGCTTACAGAATGGGTGGTCGTAGTATAAAAGGTTCTAAAACTCAGGGCACCAATCATCCAAGTGGAGTGATTACTTACTTTTACTTGAAAAATTATGATAAAGCAAAAGATACTATAGCACTCACCTATTTTAATGCTAAAAATGATACCCTAAAATCATATAGTACACATTCAAAAGAAAAAAGAGACTTGTTGAAAGATTTGAAAAAAGGTGGAAATCAGTTTAGCTGGAACATGCGAGGAGATGGTGCAGAAAGATTAAAAGGAATGATTTTATGGTGGGCAAACCTAAATGGTCCAAAAGCAGTTCCTGGCAACTACAAGGTAAGTCTTAGTGTAAATGGAAAAGAAGCTTCAAGACAAACATTTAAAATAGTAGCTGATCCTAGAGCAGAGGCTTCTACTCAAGATATGCAAAATCAATTCGACTTTATAACCAGTGTAAACGAAACGGTTGACAAAGCTCATAAATCCATTAAAAAAATAAGAAAAATCAATGCACAGCTTAAATCTTTTGCTACGCAATATAAAGAGGAGGAAAAAACCAAAGATTTGGTAAAGAAAGCAAAAGACCTTCAAAAGAAGTTTGGAGACATCGAAAAGGCATTGTACCAAACCAAAAACAGAAGTAATCAAGACCCATTAAACTTTCCAATAAAACTTACCAATAAGTTAGGGCATTTAAACTCTTTGGTGGGCATGGGAGACTTTGGACCTACGGCACAGGATATTGCTGTTAAGAATGAATTAACCAAAAAGATTGAAGAGCAATTGGTCGCTTTTGATAAATTAATTTCAGAAGAAATTGAGAGCTTTAATAACGAATTCAATACCTTGCAGCTTAATTATCTTTTTGTAGAATAATACATGCTAGAATATTATAACTATATAAAATCCCTGCATCTCATCTTTGTAATCACATGGTTTGCAGGGTTATTTTATATCCCTAGGTTATTTGTATATCAGATCGAAGCATCTCAAAAGCCATCTCCAGACAGAGAGATTTTGGGACAACAACTTAAACTCATGGCCAAGCGGCTTTGGTTCATTATCTCTTGGCCTTCGGCAATATTGGCCACCTTATTTGCTATTTGGCTATTGATTTTAATGCCAGCCTGGTTACAACAACCTTGGATGCATGTAAAACTAGGTTTTGTGATATTGCTTTTTGCATATCACCTAAAATGTCATCAGATATATAAACAACTTCAAAACGATGTTATTAAATGGTCGTCTAACCAAATGCGAATATGGAACGAAGGGTCTACCATTATCCTTTTTTCTGTGATTTTTTTGGTGATTGTAAAAGATGCCGTGAATTGGGTATATGGCGTTATTGGTATTGTACTTCTTTCGGTACTGTTAATGCTTGGAATACGATTATACAAAAGAATTCGAGATAAAAACCCAAATGCTTAGGAGTTTTGAATTTTATTCCCAAGACATATCAAACCAAGTCTAATCATCCGCTTATCATTCGAGAAGCAATTCCTGAGGATGCCGACCAGTTGCTCAAACTTAAACTGGAGTACCTCAAGGATACCGAAACCATTCCCTTATTCGATTATGAGTACTCCAATAACATTACTGAAGAATATCAATTGATTAAAAAGTACCAAAAAGAATCTAATAGTATTCTTTTGGTCGCAGAAAATGAGGGAAATCTGGTTGGAAACATTGATCTCACCGGAAGCCGACGAAAAAAATTACAGCATACGGGTATGATTGGAATGGGAATTCACACCCAATGGCAAAATCAGGGTGTTGGCACTCATCTCATTCAAAATGTACTAGATTGGGCTGGCAATAATGATTTCATTTCGTTAATTTGGTTAGAAGTATATGCCACCAACCAGGCAGGTATTGCATTATATCAAAAAATGGGATTTAAAGAAGTCGGGCGCATCGATGCTTTTTTTCATGAAAACGAAAAATTTATCGATAAAATTACCATGATTAAGCATCTCACACAAGACTGAAAGTTACTCGGGTTGTTTTAGATGGCAAACTACTCACTTTTCCGTATCTTCGTGCCACTTTATAGCACAATTATATGATTAAATCTATGACAGGCTTTGGGAAGTCTATCCTTCAGCTACCCACCAAAAAAGTAACCCTAGAGGTTAAATCGCTCAACAGCAAGAATTTAGACCTTAACGCTAGAATTCCTTCGCAGTACCGGGAAAAGGAATTACAAATGCGAAATACCATTGCCAAATCTTTGGTTAGAGGGAAAGTAGATTTTGGATTATATGTCGAAATTACTGCCGAAGAAACATCTACAAAAATAAATGAAGGTGTAGTTCAGGATTACATCAAACAATTGCAAACGATAGATAGCAGTGGAGACTTAACCGAGTACATGAAAATGGCAGTGCGTATGCCAGACGCTCTCAAAACTGTTCGTGAAGAAATTAATGATGAAGAATTTAAAGCTATAAATGGAGCGCTTCAAAATGCATTAAAAGAAATAGATGCTTATCGTACTGATGAAGGTCTTGCCCTTGAAAAAGATTTTAATATTCGTATCAAAAATATTGGAGAATTATTGGAGAAGGTCATCGAAATGGACCCAGAACGTATTGAAGCTGTTCGTGAACGATTACAAAAGGCAGTATCAGACCTTAAAGAAGAAGTAGATGAAAATCGTTTTGAGCAGGAGCTTATTTACTACCTTGAAAAGTTTGATATTACCGAAGAAAAAGTACGACTTGCCAATCATGTGAAGTACTTTACAACAACCTTGGCCACTCCCGATTCGAATGGTAAAAAACTTGGATTTATTTCACAGGAAATAGGTAGAGAAATTAACACCATTGGTAGTAAATCTAATTATGCTCCTATGCAGCAGCTAGTGGTACAAATGAAAGATGAACTAGAAAAAATTAAGGAACAATTACTAAATGTATTGTAAATGAAGCAAGGTAAGCTAATTGTGCTTTCTGCACCTTCAGGTAGTGGAAAAACAACTTTGGTAAAATATTTACTTAATAAAGAAGAGCTCAATTTGGGCTTTTCAATTTCTGCTGCATCAAGAGAACCTAGAGGCGCAGAAGTTCATGGTAAAGATTATTACTTTTTGTCATTAAGAGAGTTCAAAGATAAAATCAAGGCAGACGAATTTTTGGAGTGGGAAGAAGTCTATAGAGATAACTTTTACGGAACCCTAAAAACCGAAGTACAACGACTTTGGGATAACGGGAAACATGTTATTTTTGATATAGATGTTGTTGGTGGGCTCGATATTAAACGTATTTATCCCGATCATACTTTAGCCATTTTTGTAAAACCTCCAAGTATTGAGGAGCTTAAAATTCGATTAAAAAAGCGCAAAACTGAATCTGAAGATAAAATCAATATGCGAGTTGCCAAAGCTTCTACAGAAATGGCAACAGCCCCTCAATTTGATGCCATAGTCACCAATGATGACTTAGAAAAAGCAAAGGCAGAAGTTTATCAATTGGTAAAGAAATTTCTTTTAGGGTAAAGAGTTAGAGCAATGAAAGCTATTGGATTATATTTTGGGACTTTCAATCCTATTCATGTAGGTCATTTGGCTATTGCCAATCACATGGCAGAGTTTTCAGATCTCGATGAAATTTGGATGGTAGTAACCCCTCATAACCCATTTAAAAAGAAAAGTTCTTTGTTAGATAACCATCATCGCTATGAAATGGTATATCGAGCTACAGAATCTTATGCCAAATTAAAGCCCAGCGATATAGAGTTTAAATTGCCACAACCAAATTATACGGTTCATACCCTGGCTCATTTACAAGAACTACATCCTGAGTATACGTTTCATTTAATTATGGGAGAGGATAACTTAAAAAGCTTTCACAAATGGAAAAACTATGAGGTTATTTTAGAAAACCATCAAATTTATGTCTATCCCCGTATTTCTGAAGGCATAATAGAGCATCAATTTGAGGATCACCCAAAAATACATAGAATTGGAGCTCCTATTATGGAAATCTCCTCGACGTTTATTCGAAACAGTATTTCTGAAGGAAAAAATGTGAAGCCATTACTTGCTAAAGAAGTTTGGGAATATATTGATGAAATGAGCTTCTACAAAAAGTAAAATACACTATTAAAATTCGTTATAATCTGTCTGAAAAGCTTCTTTTACTCTTTTTATTAATCTGTGCATTCTGTCACTGCCTCCTGCAATGATACCGGCAGTCAAAATAATATCGATGCTTTGTATAATTGTAGATTGAATTTCGGATAAATTATCTCTAGTTTCATTAAATAATATTCCTGACATTAACCGAAAACCAGAAAACGAAAGAATTAATCCAATAATATAGGCAATAACAATTGTTCTTTGTTTACGTTTCATTCCCTCTTTGGTAAGTGTATTTTCAAGATCTTTTTTTTCCTGCATCATCTCAACCACTTCTTCCTCTTCTGCATCTAAAATTCCAGCTTCCTCGCTCACAGGAATACTCATAATCTCTAGCTGAGCATCGATCTCTTCAATTCGGTCTTTACACTCTTTCTTTAATCTTTGCCTGGGATCATGCACAAAAATCTCTATAAATTGTTCTACGACAAACATGATTACCGAGGTATATCCTAAAACAGCAACTACATTTCCTGGAGTAAGATGTGATAAATCTATGGCCGGTAACTGATCTTCAAGCAGAATAAATCCAACTGCTGCAAATACCATTAAAATAATAGCTATCGGATTTTTATATAATGCTTTCATGATTTAGGATTTAAAAGTAATATGATAAAAGTACAAAAAACTAAGTTTGATAAAAATCACCTCATAAAATTATAAAAGCCTCATAGACAAGAATACCATGAGGCCTTTAAACATATAATTTTATTCTTTATTTACCAGGAAATTCTGCTTTTCTCTTTTCTAAAAAAGCGGTGGTCCCTTCCTTAAAATCTTCGGTCCCAAAACAATTACCGAACTGCTCTATTTCAACCTTAAACCCATTTATTCCATCTTCATAAGCTGAATTCACAGATTTAATTGCAGCTGCTATTGCTACCGAAGAATTTCTCATAATTTTTCCAGCTAATTTTTCGGCTAGCGGTAGTAATTCTTCTTGAGTAGTAACATGATTTACCAGTCCGTATTGCTGTGCTTGGTTCGCATCAATCATACCTGCAGTCATGATCATTTCCATAGCCCTACCCTTACCTACTAACTGGGGTAAACGCTGCGTTCCTCCATACCCTGGTATAACTCCCAAAGATACTTCGGGTAATCCCATTTTTGCATTATCGCTTGCCACTCTAAAATGAGCGGCCATCGCTAATTCTAAACCTCCACCAAGAGCAAAACCATTAACGGCTGCAATAACTGGCGTAGAAAGATTCGCTACAAAGTCAAATAACAATTCTTGTCCTTTTTGTGCAAGGTTTCCTCCTTCGGCAACAGAAAAATCGGCAAATTCACTAATATCTGCACCAGCTACAAAAGCTTTTTCACCACTTCCTGTGACAATAATGACTTTTGTTTCTGCATCTAGATCTGCTACTCTAAAAGCCGCATGAAGTTCTTGAATAGTTTCTTTATTTAAAGCATTAAGCTTTGATGGCCTATTAATGGTTATTCTTGTAATACCATTATTTTGAGCCGTTAGAATATTTGTATACATGAGTTAGTTTTGAGTTTTATTCTCTGGGAAATTTTACCTTAAAAACGGTGCCTTTCCCTTCTTGGGATGTAAAGGTAATACTTCCTTTGTAGGTTTCCACAATATTTTTCACCATTCCTAATCCAAGCCCCATTCCACTAGATTTTGTGGTAAATTTTGGTTCAAAAATTCTCTTTTTATTCTCCTCGCTCATACCTACCCCATTATCTGCTACCGTGATAATTACTTCCTCATTCTCGGTAAACACATTTACAATAATTTTAGGCACTCTATCTTGAGGAATGGCTTGGGTTGCGTTCTTAACCAAATTGGTCACCACTCGTATCAATTGTGTGCGGTCAAATTTGGCAATAATCTCCTCTCGCCCTGAAGGAAATACAATATAATCCTCATTAAAAATATCAAGCGCCAGCCCAACAATTTTTACCACATCCAGAGTTTCACTTTTTTGCGCTGGCATTTGAGCAAAATTAGAAAACGCCGAAGCGATAGAACTCATGGTATCTATTTGCTGAATAAGGGTATTACTATATTCTTGTATTTTCTGATTGATATTTGGGTCTGTAGGATCAAATTTTCGCTGAAAACTCTGCACCGTTAATCGCATAGGTGTCAACGGGTTTTTAATTTCATGCGCTACCTGTTTTGCCATTTCTCTCCACGCTGCCTCTCGTTCACTTTTGGCAAGCATAGCGGCACTTTCTTCTAGTTCATCGATCATGCTATTATACGCATTAACCAAAGAGTGAATTTCATCACTGGCATCACCAATTTCAATTCTTTTGTTTCGCTTATCAAGACGGGTTTGATCTATTGTTTCTGAAATTGATTTAAGAGATCTGGTAATGTACTTAGACAGAAAATAAGCCAAAGCGATAGCTATAATCAACATTAAAAGATATACCTGTCCTACACGTTGCAAAAACTCTATCAGTTCCCTTGTGATAAGATCATCATCTTCGAGATACGGAAGGTTAAGAATACCCAACGGTTTGGATCTTGTATCTGTGATATAGGTGTAAGATGTTAAAAACTTCTCACCGTTTTTTTCTGACTTTACAAGATACTTTTTATCATACAAAGATGCCAGCGTATCAAGAATAAGAGGACTTAGTTGTTTATGTATGGTGTCTTTCGGAAAAATACCCTCAGAACCGATCAAAAGTTCACCAGATAGACTATAAATATTTATGGGTAGAGAGTGTTCTTCTGCTATTTGATAAATCTTTTGTCTGTATGCAAATATTCTGGAAAGATGCTCTTCATCTATAGGATAAGTAGTGCTGCGCAATGCGTTATCTATTGCTATTTGAATTCTACTCTCTTTTCGTTCTAATCGTTCTTGGTGATATTCTTCGGCTTCTTCTTTATATTGATAAATAGATACCGCAGCAATTAAAATCGAAGCCAATAGTACCAATACTGTCATTGAGATGAATATTCTGGTACGTAGAGAGAGTTGTAATAGCTTCATAGTATATTTTGATAGGTAAATATAGCAAATATCACACCAAAATAGCTTCTTGTCTCACTGCGTATTGCTTAAATTTGACTAGCTTTACGCTATGGATGAAAATATCATACTCTCAGTAAAAGACCTTTGTATCTCGTTTTTCTCTGACAACAAGGAAAATCAGGTACTGCATGATATTTCTTTTAACATCTATAAAAATGAAATCTTGGGTGTTGTTGGAGAGTCTGGAAGCGGAAAATCTGTTGCTTCATTGGCTATTTTAGGATTACTTCCGAATAAAATTTCGAAAATATCTAAAGGAGATATTGTCTACAACGGAATATCCCTACCAACATTAACCGAAAAGGAATTTAGAACGATACGAGGTAATGAAATAGCTATGATTTTTCAAGAACCTATGAGTTCTTTAAACCCATCTATGAAGTGTGGGAAACAGGTGGCAGAAATATTATTGCAGCACACTTCGCTTTCTAAAGCCGATGCTCGTTCTGAAGCAATTTCTCTTTTTACAAAGGTTAAATTACCCGATCCTGAAAAAGCTTTTCGATCCTACCCGCATGAATTGAGTGGTGGCCAGAAACAACGTATCATGATTGCGATGGCCATTGCCTGTAAACCAAAATTACTTATTGCCGATGAACCTACAACTGCCTTAGATGTTACGGTTCAAAAAGAAATTATAGCTTTACTCAAAAGTCTGCAGCATGAGTATAAAATGAGTGTTTTATTCATTTCACATGATCTTTCGCTTGTTTCAGAAATTGCAGATCACGTTTTAGTAATGTATCAAGGGAAAAAAGTAGAGTATGGACCGGTATCACATATTTTTAAATCACCAGAAAAAGATTATACCAAAGCCCTTATTAATGCACGTCCTACTTTAGATGTTCGGTTTAAAACACTACCAACTATTTCCGATTTTTTAGCTGATGTCGAGCCGTCTCATGAAATTATAACCCAGGAGCAGCGTCAAAAACATCATACAGAACTGTATAAAAATCCTCCACTACTCGAAGTGCATAATGTAGAAAAAACCTATTTTTCTAAAGTTGGTTTTTTTGGCAAAACAGAATTCAAAGCAGTAGATGATGTAAGTTTTAAGCTATATGAAGGGGAGACATTAGGCTTAGTAGGAGAATCTGGTTGCGGAAAATCTACATTGGGAAATACCATATTGCAACTTGATAAAGCAGACAAAGGTCAAATCATCTATAAAGGTCAGGATATCACCCAACTCTCTTCTTCAGAAATAAGAAACTTAAGAAAAGAAATTCAACTTATTTTTCAAGATCCATTCGCTTCCCTCAATCCCAGGCTAACAGTTGGAAAAGCCATTATAGAACCTATGCAAGCTTATGGACTATATACCAATGATACCGAAAGAAAAGAAAAAGTAATAGAATTACTTTTACAAGTAGGGCTTAATGAAGAGCATTTTAATAGATATCCTCATGAATTTAGTGGTGGGCAACGACAACGAATAGGTATTGCCAGAACTATTGCTCTACAACCCAAACTTATTGTTTGTGATGAATCGGTAAGTGCCCTAGATATTTCTGTGCAAGCAAAAGTGCTTAATTTATTAAATGATTTGAAAGAAAGATTTGGATTCACCTATATATTCATATCACACGATCTGGCAGTAGTAAAATATATGTCTGATCAGTTATTGGTTATGAATCAAGGAAAAATTGAGGAATACGGTGATGCAGACCAAATTTATGAAAATCCCAAAAAGGCTTATACCAAAAAACTAATTGATGCCATTCCTAAAGGGCAATAAAAAAACCTGTTAAGCTTAAGCAGGTTAACAGGTTTAATTCATCGCGACTTGGGGAGGTTGCGATTGATTAACAACAAAAAATCACATCAACAAAAATACTTTTTTCGCTAAATACATACAGTTTGAAAGTAATTCCATAGTTGGTTTAACTGACTTCTGTAAACGATTTATACGCTTTTTCATAATAGGGACAATATTGTGTGGGTTAATAATTAGTCTAGTTCTTAAAAAACAATGTGTTTTAGGGGGCATTATTTTCTAAGGGGACACTAATATGCAAAAAAAAATCAATAAACACGTTTAAAGACCTAATAAATCGACAAAATACTCAAAATTTTAACATTTTACTTTCAGAAGCTTGTTTTTACAGGTTAAAGTAAAGGTTTAAGGTAATAGGAATCTTATCGAAAGAGTAGTATTTTTCTTTCAAAATTGAGTTTGCGTGTGTGTAAAACTATAAACGATCATTTATCTAAATTATTATCCGTTATGTTTCAATTATTATTCGTTACCCTGTAATTAGGATTAGAATTCTATACTCATATGGTCATTTCAGGAATTTCTCCTTCGATAATCAATTTTCCTTCGGTTGCATTTTCTATTTCTTCTACACTAACCCCAGGAGCTCTTTCTAAAAGTTTGAATCCATCTTCGGTTATTTCCATCAAAGCTAAATTGGTAACAACCTTTTTTACACAGTTTACTCCTGTAAGCGGAAGAGAGCATTTCTTCAATAACTTAGATTTCCCTGCTTTATTGGTATGCATCATGGCAACTATGATATTTTCAGCACTTGCCACTAGGTCCATTGCACCTCCCATACCTTTTACCATTTTGCCCGGGATCTTCCAGTTTGCGATATCTCCACTTTCAGATACTTCCATAGCGCCTAAAATAGTTAGATCGACATGTTGCCCTCTAATCATGCTAAAACTTGTAGCAGAGTCAAAAAACGAAGCTCCAGGCATGGTGGTAATGGTTTGCTTACCTGCATTAATTATATCTGCGTCTTCTTCGCCCTCAAAAGGAAATGGTCCCATTCCTAATACGCCATTCTCACTCTGAAATTCTACATCTATTCCCTGCGGTATGTAATTTGCGACCAGAGTAGGGATACCTATACCAAGATTTACAAAATATCCATCCTGCAATTCTTTGGCAATACGTTTTGCTATTCCGTTTTTATCTAGCATAATTATCTTCTTCTAATTTTATACGAATTAAAGCTACTAATCGATTTGTTTTCTTGAACCCACATCAAAAAAGGTATTCCAAAAGTAATGGTACCTATCAATCCGAAATACATAAATAAAACACAAGTTACCACTGCACTTATAACAAAAGCAACAAGCATTTTACGGCTGTCAACCACAGCATCAATTCTATTAATATGTTTTTTATCTAATTTACCACAATAGTCACAATTCACATCAACCTCATCCCCTACTTTCATTTGCAGCTCTCCTCTTGTTGCTGTAACTGGAGTATACTTATTTTGCTTCTTGCATCCAGAACATGTGTATTCCAACCTCATCAATCCCCTGTATTAATTCAAATTAGGTTGCGGAGTCATTCTCAAATAAGGTTTAATTTCTTTGTGCCCTTTTGGAAAAAGTCCCGGAATTTCTTCATTGGTTACCGAAGGAACAATAACACAATCATCACCTTCATTCCAGTTTGCTGGAGTTGCTACTTTATGATATGCTGTTAATTGTAAAGAATCGATAACTCGTAGTAATTCATCAAAATTACGTCCTGTAGAAGCTGGATATGTAATGGTAAGCTTTACTTTTTTACTTGGGTCAATTACAAAAACCGATCTTACGGTAAGCTGACTATCTGCATTTGGGTGAATCATATCGTATAACTCAGACACCTTTCTATCTTCATCTGCTATTATTGGGAAATTAACTGTAGTTTTTTGAGTTTCATTAATATCCTTTATCCATCCGTGGTGTGATTCTAGGCCGTCTACACTTAGCGCAGCCACTTTCACATTACGTTTGTTGAATTCTTCTGTATACTTAGCTACTGTTCCTAGTTCTGTTGTACAAACTGGTGTGTAATCTGCAGGGTGCGAAAAAAGCACTCCCCAGCTATCTCCTAACCAGTTATGAAAATCGATTTCTCCCTCTGTAGTTTTTGCTGTAAAGTTTGGAGCTTCATCTCCTAATCTTAATGTGGCCATAATTGTTATGTTTTTGGTTTTAAAAGTATCTTATTATTCTTTTTTACGAACGGTTCGTTGTTCGATTCGTTTTTCATATTTCTCTCCCTTAAAGATTCTTTGCACAAAGATTCCTGGAATATGAATATGATCTGGGTCCAGACTACCCGCGGGGACAAGCTCTTCGACCTCGGCAACCGTAATTTTGGCCGCTCCTGCCATACACGGGTTAAAGTTTCTTGCTGTTCCTTTAAAAATCAAATTACCTGCTTCATCTCCCTTCCAGGCTTTTACAAATGCAAAATCAGCTTGAAATGCATGCTCCAGAACATACATTTTACCGTTGAATTCTCGAGTCTCTTTTCCTTCTGCTACTTCTGTACCATATCCTGCAGGTGTATAGAACGCAGGAAAACCTCCTTGCGCAGCTCTGCACCGTTCGGCCAATGTACCTTGCGGTATAAGCTCAACGTCTAATTCGCCACTTAGCATTTGACGTTCAAACTCATCATTCTCCCCTACATAGGAAGACACCATTTTTTTGATCTGTTTTTTTTGAAGAAGAAGCCCTAAACCAAAGTCATCTACTCCTGCATTATTAGAAATACAAGTGAGTCCCTTAATATTTAGCTTTACTAATTCTGCAATTGCATTTTCAGGAATTCCGCAGAGTCCAAATCCCCCAAGCATAAAGGTCATATCGTTCTTTACCCCTGATAAAGCTTCGGTAACATTGGGTACCGTTTTACGAATCATATTGTTCAAATTTTATCGAAATAAAAGTACTAAAAAAATAGTACTATATCGTTTGAACTATGATGGTTTTACGAATAATTTAATAGTTATAAGGAAGTACTACATTGAGAATTCATCATCAATATTCTCTTCTTGTACATTGCTCTTTTTAAACTCTTCACAATCTACCTCAATCGTTAAGGTTTCTGGTTTTGGAAATGCATCTTTTGAAACTTTTAGGGTCTCATCTTCATAGCATTTTCTCATAAACAATGCCCAAATTGGTAATGCCATGGCAGCACCCTGACCATACCTAGTAGTTCTAAAATGCGTGGCACGGTCATCACCTCCAACCCATACTCCAGTACAAAGGTTAGGCACAATACCCATAAACCAACCATCACTTTGGTTTTGAGTGGTTCCTGTTTTACCAGCAATAGGGTTATTAAATTGATATGGGTGTCCCGTTACTACCGCCTTAATATCTTCTCTGTTGGAAGGTCCTGAACGTAATCTAGCACCAGAACCATATTGTGTAACTCCCTCCATTAGGTTAATAGTTACATAGGCAGCTTCTTTACTAATCACGTCTCTAGTTTCAGGAACAAATTGATACAAAGTAGCCCCATTTTTATCTTCTATGCTCGTGATCATAACAGGTTTGGTATATATCCCTTGATTTGCAAAAGTACTGTAAGCTCCTACCATTTCAGATAGCTTTAAATCTACCGATCCCAAAGCTATAGATGCAACACCTATAATTTCTGATTCAACGCCTGCCTTGTCGGCCAAACGCACAATAGGTTCTGGACCAATTCTATCCATTAATCTAGCAGAAATAGTATTCACAGATTTTGCCAGAGCCGTTTTAAGGCTCATATAACCAGTGTACTCAGCATTATCATTTCGTGGAGTCCAATCTTTCTCTACTACTCCATGAGATCCTACTGGGATGGTAATTTGCGACAATGGTAAGGTGTCACAAGGAGAGAGTTTTAATTGATCTATAGCGGTCGCATAAACAAAAGGCTTAAATGTAGACCCTACCTGGCGTGCTCCCTGATACACATGGTCATACTGGAAGTGCTTGTAGTTGACTCCGCCCACCCAAGCCTTAACATGACCTGTTTGTGGCTCCATAGACATTAAACCTGAACGTAAGAACTTCTTATAATATAAAATGGAGTCTTTTGGAGTCATTATAGTATCTATTTCTCCTTTCCAACTAAAGATTTTCATGTCGGTTTTCTTATCAAAAGACGCCAAAATCTCCTTTTCGCTCTTTCCTTCATCCAACATTTTCTTTCTTCTTGCTGAAGTTCGTATTGCTCTTTTTACAATGCCTTCTACCTCGGCTTTGGTGATATCTCTAAACGGGCTCGTCTTATTGTTTTTTTCCTGTTTGTCAAATTCTTTCTGAAGGTTAGACATGTGCTCTTTAGTAGCTTCTTCTGCATATTTTTGCATTCTAGAATCTATCGTCACATTAATTCTAAGTCCGTCTCTATAAATATTAAAAAATTCTGGATCTCCTTCTTCATTTTCTCCCTTAGGGTTTTCTTTTACCCATTTCGACATCCAACTCCTTACATATTCTCTAAAATATGTTGCCGTGCCATCAGAATGCCCTTCTGGAGCATAGTCTAATTTTAATGGTAATTGCTGTAGACTGTCTTTTTCGACTTCGGTAATATATTCATACTTTGCCATTTGGCTAAGCACCACATCTCTTCGGTCTTTTACCATTTCTGGTCTTCTAAGTGGGTTAAAAAGTGAAGAGTTTTTTAGCATTCCCACTAAAACAGCAGCTTCTTCAATTTTAAGATTTTTCGGAGTATCTCTATTAAAATAGATTCTTGACGCCGAGCTTATACCGATGGCTTGATTTAGGAAATCGTATTTATTAAGATACATCGTCATGATTTCCTTTTTGGTGTATTGTCGCTCTAATCGAGTAGCGATTACCCATTCCTGTATTTTTTGCAGGTATCTTTCAAATTTATTTTTAGAACCTCCTGTAAACAACTGCTTTGCCAACTGCTGAGAAATGGTACTTGCCCCTCCTTTACTCCCTAAAAATATAAAAGCTCTTAGAGTACCTCTAGCATCGATACCTGAGTGGTCGTAGTATCTTGCATCTTCGGTAGCAACCAATGCATTTACCAAATGCTGCGGAAGATCTTCATAATCAACCGGAGTTCTATTTTCTTTGAAAAATGTTCCTATCTGTACCCCATCAGAAGAGATAATTTGTGTAGCAAGATCATTTTGAGGGTTTTCTAACTCTTTAAACTGAGGCATTTCTCCAAATGCCCCCCAACTTGCTAAAAGAAAAAGTAGGACAATAAGAAGAATTCCTGATGCAAATGTGATCCAAAATCCCTTTATAAAAGTAAGTGTACTTACTGCTTTAGTTTTAGACTTGGTTGTTCTTTTCTTACTCGATTTTGATTTGGGTGTTGCCTTTGCCATTTATTTAAGGTTTTGAGCAGGTTCTATTCTAAATCCAATATCTGTTATCCCTTCTAGAGAATGTATTCCATCTACTTCTCCATTTTTACGCATTGCATGCTGTAGGGTAATTGTATACTCTCCTTCTTCAGAAAAAGATACATTTTCTTTATACCATAATTTGTTTTCCTTTACATCTGAAAAACCTGTTCCTAACCATTCGCCATTGGGGGCTGCCATATCATATTCCAAGGTATCTGTAACTACCTTTCCGTTAGGAAATTTCATTTCACTTATCAAAAACAAATTGCTATATCTATAATCATTTGTGTTTCGAACATTAATAAAAAGATTATAGTTATTCTCTTCGCCAAGTTCTGGTAAAATAAAACTTACTTTCTCGTTCATTTCCCAGGCATCTGCTACTGTTTGATATTCATCAAAAATCTGGTTATCATCGCAAGAAACAACCAGTAAGGCTGCACAAATTATAAGTATAAACCTAAGATTTATCATTGTTCTTATTACGTGATCTATGTCTTTTATTCCTTTGGTTTTTTGACCTGTTTGAATTTTTGTTTTCAGAATTCCCTCCTTTTGATTTTGCGGTCACTGTTTGTTTATCTGAAGAACCTTTATTCGTGTTCTTTCTTTTATTTCTATTTTTTCTCCTTCTTTTACTACTACGCTTAGGTTGATCAAATCTAGTTAAACTATCTTGTCCTACAACGTTCTCAAAATCCATTTTAGTGTCTTCTAGCAATTCTGATGCGAATTCTTCAAGACTAGCTACCTTTTCATTATTGTTATTGGCCGCGATAATTTCACCGGCATGTTCTGCAGAGATTTTGTGCCAATTCATCCACTCTCCTTCATAAGCATACCACAGTAGCCCTTTAAAAATATCAATTTTCTGGCATACGGCTACTCCTTTTTCAGTATGTAATTTTGTCTCTGGTTTTGGAAACTCATTTAGTGCGTCTATATAAGCATCTAACTCATAATTAAGACAGCATTTAAGTTTACCACATTGTCCAGCCAATTTTTGAGGGTTCAACGATAGTTGTTGATATCGGGCTGCACTGGTATTTACAGATCTAAAATCGGTTAACCAAGTAGAACAGCACAATTCCCTACCACAAGAACCTACCCCACCAAGTCTTGCAGCTTCTTGTCTAAAGCCCACCTGACGCATTTCAATTCTGATGCTAAACTCATGTGCAAATTCTTTAATAAGCTGTCTAAAATCTACACGCTCTTCGGCAGTATAATAGAAAGTAGCTTTAGAACCATCTCCCTGAAATTCGATATCAGAAATTTTCATTTGTAATTCTAAGCGAATTGCAATTTCACGAGATCTCACCTTCATTTTCTCTTCTCGGTCTCTCGATTTCTGCCAAATATCGATATCCTTTTGTGAAGCTTTGCGATATATTTTTTTGATATCATCGCTATCTAGCTCCACTTTTTTCTTTTTCATTTGGATACGCACCAACTCTCCTGTTAATGACACGATACCTACGTCGTGACCCGGCGAGGCCTCAGTCGCTACAATATCCCCTATACTTAAAGATAGATTTTCTGTATTTTTGAAGAATCCTTTTCTACCATTTTTAAAACGTATCTCTACGCAATGAAAAGGCTTTGCACCACTGGGAAGTGACATATTCGATAACCAATCGAAAACTGTTAATTTATTGCAACCATCGGTACCGCAAGTACCATTGTTCTTACATCCTTTAGGTTGTCCGTCTTTTCCGGAAGAACAACTACTACACCCCATATTTTAGTTCTATATTGAAATTTGTCTATGAATAAAATCATGACAAATACGGTTCTTACTCAAGTTAGATTTTTTATTAAAGCATTTCTAACTTCTCAATTGTTAAAGATACTATGAAAAAAATTATCTGCCATAGTATCTTTGGCATTTTAGCGTCACCTTTTAAATTTTAACGCTTCTGAGCGACCTTTTTTAAAGATTTTATTACTGTTACCCTTTCCTTTTCGGAGCGCCTTTTGCTCTTCATAAGGTAGTCGATTTACTTCCTTACATTCATTTGAACAACAGTTCTCCATCTCAGACGCACAGTCTTCACATTGAATAAACAATAAATGACAAGCTTCGTTTGCACAGTTTACATGTGTATCGCAAGGTTTACCACATTGGTGGCAATTTGCAATAATATCTCCTGAGATTCGCTCTGCTCTTCTATGATCAAAAACGAAGTTTTTTCCTAAAAATTTGTTTTCAAGACCTTTTTCTTCGACTTGTCGGGCATATTCTATAATTCCTCCTTCTAGTTGAAATACATTTTTAAACCCTTTATGCTTGTAATAGGCACTGGCTTTTTCACACCTTATTCCGCCTGTACAATACATTACCAGTTTTTTATCTTCTTTATGTTCGCGTAGGTCTTCTTCAATAATATCTAATGAATCTCTAAATGTATCTACATCTGGAGTAACCGCTCCTTTAAAATGGCCTATTTCACTCTCATAGTGATTTCGCATATCTACCAAAACAGTATCTGGATCTTCAATAAGTGCATTAAATCTCTCTGCATCTACATGAACTCCTTTATTGGTAACGTCAAACGTATCATCATTTAACCCATCGGCAACGATTTTGTGCCTTACTTTTACCTTTAATTTTAAGAATGACTTTGAATCTTGCTCTCTCGCTATATTTAATCGAACATTTTCTAAGAAAGAAATACTATCTAGATGCTCCTTAAATGCATTAAATTTTGGAGCTGGAACCGAAAGTTGTCCATTGATCCCCTCTTTGGCTACATAAATTCGCCCAAGAACATCGAGTTCGTTCCAACGTATAAAAAGGTGATTTCTAAAAATTTCTGGATTTCCGATGTGTGCATATTGGTAGAAAGAAAGCGTGAGCCGATCTGTACCGGCATCATCGATTAGGGCTGCTCTTTCTTTTGCACTTAATTTATTGTACAGTTGCATGCTATACTAATGTTTTAAGTTAAAAAAGAATTCAATTTTTTGGCAAAAGTACAAATCATAAGGAGATTATAAAAAAATGCCTTGAAATTATATTCAAGGCATTTTTTGGCTAATTCGTTACTTATTTAATTTTAACGATTAAAATAATAGGTAACGAAGCTAGCCACCATCAACTATACAACTACTAATTTTAGTACTTGTATACCCATTTTGGTAATGTTTTACCACTCTTTTAAGAAATTTCATCTATGTTATGATGAGTATTATGTTCTATTGCTTTTTTAGGTAGATGTACGAAGCATAAAAAGGTTGCGCTCAATTTTTTTTAAACTTATAAAAGGCTGTGATTTTAAGTTAAGTTTTGTTGTTAATAACGATTTTAGAATCCATATCGCAACTACAAAAAGAAATAGTACTTTAGCAAAAAGTTTAAGATAGATGTCGAATCCAGATATATTTGAACAACAAATGAGTACAGAGAAAGAAGCAAAACTAAAAGCACTAAAATTAACCCTAGATAAATTAGATAAAGCCTACGGAAAAGGAACCGTAATGAAAATGAGCGATAGCTCTGTTCAAGAGGTAGATGTTATTTCTACAGGATCTTTGGGTCTAGATTTGGCGCTTGGTGTGGGTGGTTACCCAAGAGGAAGAGTTATAGAGATTTACGGACCAGAATCTTCGGGTAAAACTACATTAACGCTACATGCTATTGCTCAAGCTCAAAAAGCAGGAGGTATTGCTGCTTTTATTGATGCAGAACATGCTTTTGATCGTTTTTATGCCGAAAAATTGGGTGTTGACATTGAAGATTTAATTATTTCGCAACCCGATCATGGAGAACAAGCTCTTGAAATTGCTGACAATTTAATTAGATCGGGAGCTATCGATATTATAGTAATAGATTCTGTTGCCGCTCTTACTCCAAAAAGCGAAATTGAGGGAGAAATGGGTGACTCAAAAATGGGATTACATGCTCGGTTAATGTCACAGGCACTTCGAAAATTGACAAGTTCTATCAGCAAAACAAATTGTACAGTTATTTTCATTAACCAGCTTCGTGAAAAGATCGGGGTAATGTTTGGTAACCCAGAAACTACAACTGGAGGTAACGCATTAAAATTTTATGCTTCGGTTCGTTTAGACATTCGTCGTTCTACACAAATAAAAGATAGTAACAGTGAAGTAATTGGAAATAAAACCAGAGTAAAAATTGTAAAAAACAAAGTAGCTCCTCCGTTTAGAACTGCAGAATTCGATATCATGTATGGAGAAGGGATTTCTAAAAATGGAGAAATTATAGATATTGGAGTTGCCTACGAAATTGTGAAGAAAAGTGGATCTTGGTTTAGCTATCAGGACACTAAGCTTGGTCAAGGTAGAGATGCTGTTAAGGCCTTACTCAATGACAATCCCGAATTAATGGAAGAATTAGAAGAAAAAATAAAAGAAGCGATCAAAATCGTTAAAGAGGAATAGAAAACCTTAATAAACTTGTAAAAACCTGTATTCATGGTCATGAATACAGGTTTTTTTTATACCTTAAAGCAACCATATTCTTCTCTTTACATCTATATATTAGATTAGATATTTTGTCTCTCTAACTGTAAGAATTATGAAAAGGATAAAAACTGTACTTGTATGTCTTTTGGCTACATTCCTAATAGGGTGTGATCTAGATGACGACAACACGAATTTCTTCTATGAATTGGTCTCTATCGAAAGTGTTTCTGTTCCAGATAGTTTTACAAGGGGTGAAACATACACTATAGATGTCAATTACTTCAGACCTTCTAGTTGTCATGGATTTGCTGGATTCGACTACAACAGATTTGCCAATGAACGAACTGTATCGGTTGTAAATTTGGTAGTAAACCCAGATAATTGCGAAGATTTGGGAACTACAGAATTAATTGAGCAATCGTTTGATTTTGTTGTAGGAATAGAAAATTCTTATGTATTCCGGTTTTGGCAAGGTCGAGACGACGACGGGAACAATCAATTTTTGACTATTGAAGTTCCTGTAGAAAACTAATCACATAAATCAAAAAAAGTATTGGTGGGTTTAGATCAACTCATAAAAAAATGTAAGAAAAAAAATGCTGAGGCACAGGAGCAATTGTACAGATTGTATAGTGGCAAATTATTCTCTATTTGCTTAAAATACTCTAAAGATTATCCTAGCGCCGAGGACACTTTGCAAGATGCATTTATAACTATTTTTGACAAGATCAATCAATACAAACATCAAGGTTCTTTTGAAGGATGGATAAAGCGTATTACCATAAACACAGCTTTACAGAAATATCGAAAACAAAAAGTCTTTGACATTGTTAATGAAGAACAAATAGAAGAAGTTGATGTAGAAATAGAAAATGAAGAAGTTTCATTAGACTATCTTTTGCATATCATACAGCAATTGCCAGATCGATACAGACTGGTATTTAATTTATATGTATTAGATGGCTATTCTCATAAAGAGATCGCAGAGATGCTTTCTATCTCGATAGGAACATCAAAATCTAATCTGGCCCGAGCCAGGAATATTTTAAAAACAAAAATCGAAGCCAATTCGGAACATTGTGTTCGAGCAATTGAAGAACGAAGATGAGTCATAAAAAAAATATAGATCGTTTATTCCAGGAGAAGTTTAAAGACTTTGAGGTTACTCCTGATGAATCGGTTTGGGAAAAAATTCAAGCTCAACAAAAGAAGAGTAAAAAAAGAGTTTTTCTAATTCCACTTTGGTATAAAGTAGGAGGAGCCGCAGCTTTGGTAGCCGTTATAGCCACCATTGGGTATTTTCTAACCAATAATAACCCTACTTCTACAACAAATACCACAATTGTAAATTCAGAAAAAACTGAAAACACAAATACTACCGAAGTGCCTCAAAATACCAGTCCTTCTGAAATCACACCAAACAAAATTGTTGAAAACGATCAAGAAAAAAATAGTATCAATAGCGATAAAGAAGATATTCAGTCTGTAGAAGACCATGCCACAGAAATAGTAAATACTAAAGAAACCTACAATATTCCCAATGATAAAAAATCTTTGACTAACACCAATTCGCCACTAAAGGCATCATCAACAAACAAAGCCAAAAACCCTTCAGAATCTAATACAAAAAATGCGATTGCGATTGCGCAAGACCAAACGAAAAATAGCCCTGTTATTGCGACTACTGAACCAGTGAAAAGCCAAAGCACAAATGAAAACAAAAATGCGAATGGTAATGTCATAAAAGAAAAAATTGCGCAACAGCAATCTAATAACAACCTTAAAGAAGATAACGCTACAACAGATCCTGTAAACGATGAGAAAAAATCTATTTTTGAAGCTATAGCTGAATCTAAGGACAATGAAAAGGAAGAAGAAACTCAAAGTTCTTCTACAAAACGGTGGATTGTATCCCCAAATATAGCTCCTGTTTATTACAATTCTATTGGGGAAGGATCCTCTATAGACTCTCAATTTGCCGATAACGAAAAAAATGGAGAGGTAAACCTTAGTTATGGGGTTCAAATATCTTATGCAGTGAATGACCGCCTTAGTATACGATCTGGTGTGAACAAAGTAGATCTTAGTTACAGTACGCAAGATGTTGGATTTAATCCTTCTGCTACAGGGCAAAACCTTTCAAATATAGACTACAGCCCTAACGGGACTGCAATTTTAATTTCTGATTTTGGCAACTCCAATATTTCTGACTCTTCATCATTTGAAGTGGCGAGAGATGTTATTAATCAAAGACAAAATATCGCATCACTTAACCAGAATATCGCATATATAGAAGTTCCTCTCGAAATGAAATATGCTATTTTGAATAAGAAATTAGGAGTGAATATGATAGGTGGTATAAGCACGCTTTTTCTTCAAGATAATGAAATTTCTCTAGAGGCCGGTGACTTCGAGACTGAGCTGGGAGAAGGAAATAATTTAAACGAAATTAGCTTCAGTGGTAATTTTGGCATAGGAATTGATTATAAAATATCAGATCAGTTTCAATTGAATTTAGAACCGATTTTAAAATATCAGTTCAACGCTTTTGAGAATTCTGATGATTTTAGACCCTATTATTTTGGTGTCTATACTGGAGTAAGTATAAAATTTTAAATCTATATAGAGATTTTAGTTTAGTTGGTTAGGCAATTATTGCTTAAAAAGGCAATGATGAGCAAAGCCGTTCCTGGGGAGGAGCGGCTTTTTTATTTTCTAATATCGTTTTCTAAAGTTTGAAGTATGATATCTCTAGTTGCCATTTTAAGCTCTTTCTTATTTGATTGAGTTAATCCTTTTGTAGAAATTTCTTTAAGAATATGTGCCCTCATTTTTCCAGGGCTCCCACTAAAAAAAGTGTATGAGAAACGTTTTTTATTGTCTAAAAATGTAAGCGGCAATATAGGAATTTGATGATCTATCGCTAGTCTGAAAGCGCCATCTTTAAAATCATCCAAAACAATAGATTCATCATCGGGAATACCTCCTTCAGGAAAAATACAAATACTGGTCCCATTGTTTAACCTTGCCTGTGCACTATCAAAAACCTCTTTTCTACTCTTTTGGTTACTGCGATCTACAAGAATACAGGTTCGTTTATAGAAAAAACCAAAAATTGGAATCTTCGCCAGCTCTTTCTTACCCACAAATACAAATGGATTCTTAACACAATACAACATTAACATAATATCTGTCATCGATGTATGATTTGCGACAAACATATAGCTTTGCTTACGATTGATTTCGGCTTCTTTTGAAACCATTGGAATAAAACCGCAACCATACAATACAATTTTGGCCCAGAAACGAGCAACTACAAAAAACTGAGGATACCATTGTTCTCTTGATGTAAATACCAGTAAAACAGGGAACATAATAATAATTGGTACACCCATAAGAATGTAGAACCAAATACGCCAAAGCAAAATGAGTATTTTCTTTATGATAAGCATCTCCCAAAAATACACAATTGGTTTGAGCTATGTTAACAAAAAAATTACCTTTGCCAGAAATTATCAAATTACTATGTCTAGAATACTAACAGGAGTACAAAGTACCGGAACACCACATTTAGGAAATTTACTTGGTGCAATTATTCCGGCCATTGCAATGGCAAATGAACCTGAAAACGAATCTTTCTTGTTTATTGCAGACATGCATTCTCTTACTCAGATTAAGGATGCAAAAACGTTGCGTGAGAATACATATTCTACTGCTGCTACCTGGTTGGCTTTTGGACTAGATATTGAAAAAACCGTTTTTTATAGACAAAGTGATATTCCTCAAGTAACTGAATTATCTTGGTACTTGAGCTGCTTTTTTCCATACCAGCGATTAACTCTTGCCCATTCGTTTAAAGATAAAGCAGATCGCCTTGAAGATGTAAACACTGGGCTTTTTACGTATCCTATGCTTATGGCTGCCGACATTTTATTATATGACGCCGAAATTGTACCTGTTGGTAAAGACCAGACTCAGCATCTTGAAATGACTAGAGATGTGGCCTCCAGAATGCATAATCAAGTTGGTGAAATTTTTGTATTACCTGAAATTCAATTACAAAAAGAAACCATGTATGTGCCTGGTACCGATGGAAGTAAAATGAGTAAGTCAAAAGGAAACATCATTAATCTATTTTTACCAGACAAGAAGTTAAGAAAACAGATTATGTCTATCGAAACCGATAGCACACCTCTTGAAGATCCTAAAGATCCAGATACCTGCAACGTATTTGCGCTTTATAAGCTAGTTGCAACTCCAGATCAGCAGGAAGAAATGCGTAAAAATTATTTAGGTGGTAACTATGGATACGGTCATGCAAAACAGGCCCTGTTTGAATTGATAATAGAAAAATTCTCTAAAGAGAGAGAACGCTACAACTATTATATGGAAAATTTGAATGAAGTAGATGATGCATTAGCCATTGGTGCTAAAAAAGCAACTGCAGTAGCCGACAAAGTGCTCGCACGAGTGCGTGAAAAAGTGGGGTATTAATTTTTACCTAAAAGTCGGTTATTGGTTGTTAATAATCTGAACTTTATGGATTATTTTTTTGATCTTACCTATAATTTCCTGAAATACCTTGAAAGGGTAACCGGTCTTTCATATGAAGAGATAAATGTAATTATTTGGTTTATTGGGATCCCTTTTTCTTGGTCTATTCTAATTGATAAAATCTATCAAAAAAACTATTTCAAAATTGGTTTTACAATATTAATACTTGCGATAGTCTCCCTTTTTGATTTTGAAAATTTTTCTAAAATTCTTTTTAATACATCGGTAGATTTTTTGAATTTTTTTATTGTCTTTGGTAGCACCTATAAAACCACATCTGTTATTATTTGTCTTTGTATTCCGTTTTTGATATATGCTTTTTTAATAAGAAAAGTATATTTTAGCAAAGCATCTTGAAGCTATTCTTTTAGATGATGCAAATCTTACCTCTATTTTTTGTAAATCCTTGAAAAATAGATGTCTTATGGATTTCCGTAAAGATTTTTTACATTTTAGTTATAGCTTGCCGATCGGTTTTTAAAAGATATAACCGTAAGTAAAATGTCTCAAAATGTTTAGCACCCCTCAATTTAGTAAATTTAGGAATAGTGAATTTATGCGTTATGTGAACGAAATAAAAAACATAACTACACGATATGACCCAAAAAATCTAAATATAGTTCCTCAAATCATCATCCTTAATGATCATTTCATTGCCCTACATACCGATGCTAAAAAGCAAGTCGAAAATACTACTTCAGATACCATTGAGGCTCTAGATAAAAGACGTGATTTAGCTATTATTGGTATGCAATCTGTTTGTCAAAGTTATACATATCATTACGATCCCGAAAAACGAGCTGCTGCCAGGGTATTATTGCATAGTTTTGATCAATGTGGGAAAATAATCATTTATCAAAACCATCATAACAAAACCGATATAATTAATAGACTATGTGAAGATTGGGAAAAAATCTCAGTTTTAAAAAACGCCCTTATTACCTTAAAACTTAACAAATGGGCGCAGGAATTAATAGAAGCTAATAGTAGTTTTAACTGGAAATATCTACAACAGAAAATCGAATTTGAGACTGTAAAACAACTACCAATCGATGAACATCGAAAAGCCATTGAAAACAGTTATTTTGTGTTGTTATCTCATATTTCAGTTTATAAATCGATATCAAACTCTGAAGACTATGATCGTCTTATAAATGATATTAATCATTTAACACTACAGTATAATCAGCTGGCCGAAAAAAGAATTCATATACAGGTCAATTCAGAATTGACCTGATCATAATATTTTAAAAACGTCTCTTCCAATTGTGTTTTATAGCCCTACTCTTTAATAGAGTAAAAAATACCTTTCAACAGAGACAAAAAAAGCCTGTGTAAAACACAGGCTTTTACTTAACACTAAAAATCATCAAACTTTTGAATAAATAAATTTGAGTTTTGTTCTAGGACCTAGATCTCGGTCATTATATACCGTAGAAACCACCAGGTTTCCGTTTTCTATAGTTACTACAGAGCCTACCAAAGAAAGTATATTGTTCTTATCATAAATAAATAGAAACATTCCTTCTGGATTTCGTTTCCAATCACCTTTGGTCTCCTGATCATCTTTTGAGCAATCTCCAAGGAGGTTTGAACTCTCGAAATAGCTTTTTTCGACAAATCGACCACTTTTTAAAATTTCTAATGTTGTCGCTTTATCACAATTTGACAAAGGAAATTCTTTTAAAGGAGTATCCCCTCCCTCATTACTATATTCTTGCTTCAATTTCCATACACCTATAATAGTAGTTTCAGGAGTATTATTACCACCACTACCACACGAGCACATCAAAATGCAGAACGCAAAAAACCGCAATGTATAGACGAGTAGTAGTTTTTTCATATAGTGTAGTTCCAATTACATGGCAAAAATCAGAAAAACACTTCAAATTAACAAATTTTTAACGTTAAAATATGCGTTTTAACGATAATAAATGCATTTTATCGATATTTATTAGATCACCTATTTCTATAACAATCTTATAAGAAATTACTCAAAACCAAACTTTTTTCACAACGTTTTTGAGAAATTTATGCAATAACTGTAATTCCAAATGTTTGAAAAAAAACCACGAATACGCCATATAAACTGCTTCTCAATTTTAAAAGTAAATGAAGATTTGAAAATTTCAAACTAAATTATTAGTTCAAACTAAAAATTTAGTTTATATTTGTTTCAATTCTATTATTTCATTTTATATATAATTATGAAACAACTTACCAAAGCCGAAGAAGATATTATGAAAATACTATGGCAACTACAGGAAGCCAGTGTAGTATCCATCTTAGAGCAAATACCTGAGCCTAAGCCTGCTTATAATACTGTTTCTACTATTGTAAGAATACTTGAGGAAAAAGAATTTGTAAACTATAGAAAAGAAGGAAGAATACATATATACATACCCATTGTTAAAAAATCTGATTATAGTAACCAAAGTATAAATAAGTTAGTAGATGGTTATTTTCAAGGTTCTTTCAAAAGCTTGGTATCCTTCTTTATTAAGAAAAATGATATCAGTCTCGAAGAAATGGAAGCTGCTCTTAAAGAAATTAATACCGAAGAAGAATGATACATTATCTCTTACAAATCATCGCCATACAACTTCTTTTTTTACTAGTGTATGATTTATTTTTGAAAAAAGAGACCTTTTTTACTGGGAATCGCTTGTATCTTATTGCAAGCCCCGTGCTAAGCTTAATTATACCTTTTATAAAAGTAGATACAATAAGAGAACGTATTCCCGACCAATACATCATTCAATTACCTGAAATATTATTAAATACAAACAGAATACAACCTATACAACTTCCCGAAATTGTATTAACCTCTTCTACCCCTTCATTACAATTCATTAATGTATCTCAAATACTATTTGCGGTGTGGTTTCTAGGCGCCGCTTTTAGTCTATTCCTATTTTTATTAAAAATTCATAAAATATTAAAATTTAAACGTAGCGGTGCCAAAACAAAGATTGATACTTTTACTATTATATCACTCCCAAACACAACGTCCGCATTTTCTTTTTTTAGAACCATATTTTTAGGAGAACTCCTTTCTGAAACCAAAAGAGCTAACATCCTTCTGCATGAAAAAACACATGTTTCTCAATACCATTCTTTAGACCTCATCTTTTTTGAAGTCCTACGTATTGCAATGTGGTTCAACCCATTAGTATATATGTATCAACATCGAATTACAGTACTACAAGAATATATCGCAGATGCTAAGGCAGTTTCAGAAACTAGCAAAAAGGAATATTATCAAAACCTATTATCGCAGGTGTTCCAGACAGACAACATATCATTTATCAATACATTTTTCAATCATTCATTAATTAAAAAACGAATCGTTATGTTACAAAAATCAAAATCGAAGAAAATATTTCAACTGAAATATTTATTACTTATCCCTGTAGTATCTGTAATGTTGGTCTATACCTCCTGCAGTGATGAAACAAGTGCACAAACTAGTGCCGCTCAAACTCCATTATTGGAAAAGATCAATGCGGTGCATGAACAATTACAGATACAGGGTAATGTAAGCCCAGAAGAAGAAGAAGCACTAAAAAAAATGGCACTGTTGGTCACCAATGATTTTACAAACCCAAAATACGCAAACACTATAGACGCTATGGCATTACCTTTTGGTACTATTGAAAAAGTGCCTGTATATCCTGGCTGTGAAGGCCTTTCTCAAGAAGGAATCAAAAAATGCTTTGGAGAGAAAATTTCACAATTTATCACCTCAGAATTCAATGTAAAAGTTGCTGAAGAAGAAAATATTAGTGGACGGCAAAAAATTGGAGTACAATTTTCTATTGGAAGAGACGGTAAGATAAAGAATATCAAAACCAAAAATAAGCATCTTAGTCTTAGAAATGAAGCTATCAGGGTGCTCGAAAACCTTCCTGCTATGACTCCAGGACAACAACAAGGGGTTAATGTCTCTGTTCTTTATGAATTACCTATTGTATTTGAAATAAAGTAAAGGAAAACCATTTTATACAGAAAAGCCAAAACCCAAAGGTTTTGGCTTTTGTCGTTTCTGATATACTGTTATTACTTTACTAGAATTCCTCGTTGATCCATTACTGGTAAATCCTGAAAGGCATTTTCATTAATGGTATTCTTCCTGAAAAGGTATTTTTTGTCATACAACTTACCCTCTGCAAAAAAAGTAACGGTAAATTCATTATTCATTCCAAGAAGTTCTTCTTGTATCATTTCAATTTTTGCTGAAGATTTTGCAGCAACCGTACCAATACCATGTCTCAGTAACGATGTTTTACGTTCATTATCATAACCTTTGGTAACGATAAGTACCATTTCTATGGGTGTATCTCTATCATTAATGATATAAGAATTCCAATCTTGAGCCAAAAATTCTTCATTCCATTCTTTAACCACAGCGATATATACATTTTCGACTACTGGTATTTCAATATCTTTTTTCACAATAAGAAATCCTTTGGAATTATAATGAAGATTTAAACTGCTCTAAAAAACGAACATCGTTTTCACTTAGCATTCTAATATCAGAGATTCCATATAAAAGTAATGCGATACGATCGATTCCCATTCCGAAAGCAAATCCGCTGTATTCTTCTGGATCAATATTACAATTCTTAAGCACGTTTGGATCTACCATACCGCAACCCATAATCTCAAGCCATCCTGTACCTTTGGTCATTTTATAATCTGTCTCTGTCTCAAGACCCCAATATACATCTACTTCTGCACTTGGTTCTGTAAACGGAAAGTATGAAGGTCTTAAACGTATCTTTGACTTCCCAAACATTTCGGTAGTAAAATATTGCAAGGTCTGTTTCAAATCTGCAAAGGATACGTTCTTATCTATGTATAAACCTTCTACCTGGTGAAAGAAACAATGTGATCTTGCCGAAATTGCTTCATTTCTATACACCCTTCCTGGTGAAATAGTTCGTATAGGAGGTTGATTGTTCTCCATATACCTTACTTGAACCGAAGATGTATGAGTTCTTAATAAAATATCTGGGTCAGTTTGCACAAAAAAAGTATCCTGCATATCTCTAGCGGGGTGATATTCTGGTAAATTAAGTGCCGTAAAGTTATGCCAATCATCTTCTATCTCAGGACCTTCACTTACATTAAACCCTATGCGTGAAAATATATCGATGATTTGGTTTTTTACTAACGAAATTGGGTGCCTAGATCCAAGATTAATCGGTTCAGAAGGTCTAGTGAGATCCCCATATTTTCCGTTTTCCTCTTCTTTAGACTCTAGCTCTTCCTTTAGAGATTTTACTTTACTTTCTGCAGCTACTTTAAGAGCATTTATAGCTTGTCCAAATTCCTTTTTCTGGTCATTGGCTATATTTCTAAACTCAGCAAAAAAGTCATTTATTAAACCTTTCTTTCCAGAAAACTTAATTCTAAATGCTTCTACTTCCTCCTTGGTTTTAGCCTTGAAACCATCAACTTCTGCTATGTACTCTTTTATTTTATCAATCATCACTATTTACTTAATAGAAGGGCAAATTTAGCGAATTAATATCATAAAAAAACGCCTTCTAATTAGAAAACGTTTCTCTGGTCATATTACCAAATATGTCCTTATAAATTTAACACTACAAAATTAATTTCTTGATAAAATAAAGATCATCTAATTTTTAACCAGAATATCTCTTTGCACAATTTCTTCTCCCTGAAACTCAAACGTAGTTTCAATAGAAAAAACAGTTCCATTTTCACTTATAACACAACTGTATGGTTCTTCGTTACTTTCTGTCATAGTATATTTGCTATCTCCAAGATTTTTCCAGGTTCCCTCTGCAGTATGAGAAACCTCGCAGGTACTTCCTGCTACTCTATGAAATGTAGAATTTAAAGTTTCATTTTCAGAAAAGATAACTTGATCATTTTTAAAACAGTCATCTAATGCGATAGCTTCTCCGTTATGAAACCTTTCTGAAAGGGTCCATTTTCCAACAATTGGATCATTATTTTGATCATCATCTGAACTACAGGACGCAAAAAAAACAACAATACATACTGCATACAAAAGAGTATTTTTTTTCATGGGTATTTAATTGGTTTGTTTACATGGTTGTAACCTTCTAAAGAAAGTCTGGCCGTAAAATTATCATCCCGAAACTATCAAATTGAATTTTACGCTGTTAATTTTACTCTAATTCACCTTTTATTAACAAAACTTTTTGCTACTTTTTTTGTAGCAATGCTACATATTTAATAGTTTTGCTATGTTTTTAATAGCTAACTACAATTATTATGTCATTTCCAACTCCAGGCAAACCAGTAAGAGGATCTAAATCAGGTAATCATTTAATGGCTCTTTTTGATCTTTTAGGCAGAAGTTGGTCGATGGGCATTATCTGGAGGTTGCATGAAGGACCATGTACTTTTAGAGCACTTCAAGAACGATGTGAATCTATATCACCTTCTACACTAAATAAACGTTTAAAAGAACTAGTACAAGCAGCTATGATAAAAAGAACGCTAGAAGGCTATGCTCTTACTAAAAAAGGAGAGGAAATATTTCAATTATTGCATCCATTGGAAGATTGGGCAAGAAATTGGGCAAAAGATTTTTAATACATAAAACTACATATCATGAGTAAAGTAAATTTGGTTATCGTTGGGACCATTAATCCCAACGAAAAGGAAGCCTTGTCGTATTATGTTGAGCAAGTTGGTAAACTTTATAGCGACGTAAATGCGAAATCTGTAGGGAAATATAAAATATCTGAATCTCTTATTGGAGAACACATTCCTAGTCTCGTATCGGTTATGGAATTTGATGATATGAAATCTCTGGAAGAAGTTTTTGAAGGAGCTGCTTATCAAGAACTACTACCCTATCGAGATAAGGCATTTTCAAAATTAGAGGCTTATATTAGTTAAATCATTCAAGAAGACTAGTATACAAAAACAGGGTTTCATATCGAGTGATATGAAACCCTGTTTTTCGTGTTGTATTTGCTTTTATATTAAGCAACTAGTCTATATACTGACTTATCACAAAATAATTTACAATAGCTTCTTTCATCAAAACAGATTGTTCTCCAGCCTTAAGATGCGGCAGTTGTTCTTTGGTTTTGTAGTGTGGCCATCCGTCGTTGTCGTAATAATCAAATTCGTAATACCCATAAGGTTCTAAAAGTCTACATATAGCAATATGCATAAGGTCCATTTTTTCATCTTTCTTGAATCTACGATGAATTTGTCCTAATTCTTGCACTCCTATAAGGTATATTATTCCGTCAAGATCTAAATCTTCTCCTTCGGCAAATTGTTCAGAGAGCTTATTTACCAATGTCTCCCATCTCTCTTTTAATTTCTCATCTCTAGCCATAAACTATCATCCTTCTACAAAAAGTTAAGCGCTACAAAAGTAACGCTTAACCCAAAAAAACAACTATAAAATCTATGAAATCTTATAACTTCCAGGAAACTCCTAATCCTATATATTGGTTACGGTAATTTCGAAATGACCGTGCATCGATATCGGTATAATTTGTACTTCTAACTCTTGAATACAGGGTGGAGGTAATTGAAAACCCATTGCGTATTTCATGGGAAGCATTTATACTGAAATTTGCATATTCATATTTTAGTTTATCCCCAATTAACCCTTCGGTATCTCTAGCATCTATATCGGTATAATTTCTTGTAATAAACGACAAACCAGATCGTATTTTTGTTGCCTTATTTTTATACAGCATGGTGATTCCCGGTCCAAATTGATTAAAGCCCGAACGACCAGTCGAATTATCTATTCGTTTATAATAAACAACATTGGGTGTGATTCTAAGTTTCTCATTAATTGGTAATTGATAAAACAAATTTCCTTTTAAATAGTCCCAATCCCTCTCTCCGTCGCTGTCTATTTCACTAGCATTAAAAGTTTCATATTTTCTTTTCTTGGCATATGCACTAAATCCCAATTTATGCTCCAGACTATTCACATCAAAAGATTGTACAGTAGTAAATTGTACTCCATATTCATCAAACTCAAGATCTCGAACTCCAAATGCATCAAAATCTTTAAAATTATAGAAACTCTCTACTCTGGTTTCATTGTTATCGAAAAGTATAAATTCCAGACCGGCGGTTGCTCCATAGTTGGTATATCCTAATGGGTTAATAAGTACATCTTGATCACCACCTAAGCCTTCTCTATTCATTCTTTTAAATCTTAACTCTGTTAAAAACGTTGTTTTCTTACTGAATTTATGATCATACTTTGCTGTTGTATTCAGACTCCAATAGCTATCATCAAAATTCTCATAGAATAATCGCGAAAAGGGATTTGCCAATAATCGTATCCTATTCTTTCCCCATTTGTATCGATATCTATACGTAACTTCTATGTCTTGATAAATGCTACTCGCAATTAGATCATTTTCTGTTAATACTACCCCTTCAGAACGTATGGTTTTTGGGCTTTTAAAATAATTATATTCGTATCCACCTTGACTTTCAACTTCAAATGAAGTTTTACTTTGTGCACAAATCAAATTAATGCCTAGCAATACTGTAATTCCAAATACTATTTTTCTAGTTTGCATAGTTTTCTTTTAGCTTCTGTTTTTGTTTAAATCGTTTATTTTCTCTTTAAGCCCTTGTTGATTTACCAATTGAATTCCTAATCCCGGACGAACGTTAATTTCCATGATTTGAGGTCCTTTGTATTTATCAATAACAATGTCGATACCCAGGTAGTTTAATGGGAAAGCTTTTGCAGTAGCGATAGAAATTTCCAGAATTTCATTCCAGTAGGGGATCGATACATTTTCAACTATGAATTTACTATCGGGATGATGGTCGAAATAATTTTTACCATCATAAACCTGCGTGAGCGTTCCTCTTTTCATATCTACCCCAATTCCTACTCCATTTTGATGCAAATTGGCTTTACCATCTGATCTATCAGTTGGCATTCTTAGCATACCCATAAGTGGTTGATGATCCAAGGTGATGATTCTAAAATCTGGAACTCCAGATGGATATATTTGCTGAAAAAAAGGATCTGGTTCTATACATTCTTCAATTAATACTCTATCGTGAGAACCCAAAGAATAAAACCCCATGATAGTTGCCGCCATATGCTGAAAAATCTGACGCTCCTCTACAGGTTTACCACTGCTGATCCAAATGCCGTTATGATCTTTCTTTAGAATTTTGATACCTCCTCCTCCACTTCCACGAGCAGGTTTTATGGCCAAAGCATTTTTATTCTTACACAACTCCCAAGCTGCTTTTATATCACTGTTATACTCTATCACCGCATACGTCTCTGCACAGGGAATATCATATTGATGTAAGATTTCTTTGGTGAGTACCTTATCATCGGCCAAGGGATAATGTCTTTTGTTATTATTTGGATAAATGAGTTTAATATTTCTTTCATTAAGCCCAATTACATTTGATTTCTTGTGTGATTTCATAGGGGAAAAATTTATGAGCATGACTATAGTTGTATTTTTTTTGGTTGATTGAATAATGGGGCGAATCGGTAGTATTCTACCCATCGTATACCGATATATCTTCCCAAGAGCATTGCCAACGAAATAATAAGTAGTAAACATTCTGGAAAAATAATGAGCAAAGCGGGCAAAGCCGACCATGACAAAAACCCATAGCATATTATAGTAGCCAAAAGTGTCTGTCCTAATTTTTCTATAGCCAACTTGTGTCCATCCTCAATAGTAGCACGAGAAAAACGCTCTGCCGCAATCGTTAAAATAATCGTTGGAAAAAATGTTAAGGTCGTAAGCCAGGTGACGTTGAATCGTATTCCAATCATCGTTGCGATAATCATCAAGCCTACCATAATACTCAATGAAATTACCAGCTTTGGGGTGTACAATAGCCCAATTCTGTCAAATGGATACGAGATTAAACCTACCAGTAGAATTAAACACACAAACATGATCATTCCCGAAATAAAACCGGTATGTAATAGAGAAAAAGCAATTAATACAGGAAGAAAAACACCAAACGTTTTAACTCCCACAACATTTCTTAAAAACGCCACTAAAAGCCCTCCTATTGGGAGTAACAGAAGTAAATTAAGTGCATTTTCTGGAATAATTCTTTTCTCAACCAAACGCCACAGAGAAATACTTGATAACTGTCTAATTTCTTCAGAGTTGAGTTTTAAGAAAGGAATGTGATTAATACTCTCTACTTCATAGGTATAATCAAACTGAATTCCAGGGGTATGCGTAATCAAAAACTCATCGCCTTCATAAATCTCCAAATAATTTGCAGGGATATAGGCAAAGTGATTGTTTAAAGCATCAAACGGAACCCAATGTTCATTAATCAAAACTTCTGCCCAAACATGAGATGTTCTTTTATTGGTATTTTCAAGAATTATACCTCCCTTTATTCTTGCGGGATATCCCAAATTTCTGCAAAGCGCCACAAACAACCTACTTTTTCCATTGCACGAAGCTCGATTTTGTTCTATGGCCGTTAATGCATCAGTGAGTGTGATTATAGGTGCTGAAGGAATTTCAGCCACATAATCAAAAATACTTTTAATCATTTGGCTATCGTTCTTGGCTCTCTTCGTCAATCGATTAGCTAGCTGAGTAATCTTGGCATCTTTTGCCTGAATATTCTCTGTTGCATGTAAATAGTATTGATGTTTTTCTGAAGCATTATCAAATTGCTGTGGTAAGGTGAATCTTTTTTCCTTTCCCTGAAAAATAAATTCATAGTTGATAGAGTGATAAGTATTAACAGCTTTTGTTCTCCAAATTACCTTTTTGTTGCTCGCTAATCCTTTTTTCGAAAACAACAGTGTACTATCACTCTTATTATTATATTTAGAAATTTGCTGCCTCGAATTACTATTTGGAATAAAGGTTTTTACCGTCGTATTTTTATCTCCAGATTTAAAAAAGTAATTATAGTTTACCTTATACACCTGCTGTGCCTTAAAATCATCATAATTTTCTAATACTGGTTTTATTTTGAAACCAATAGACACCAACGCCAAAACGGTAATGCTTATTAATACGATTTTGATATTTGTTTGAGAATTCATAATCCGTTATTTTTGGGTTAATAACAGGTGAGATGAAATTCACCCTACCTGAAATCGAAAAAAAATTTCCTTTTATATGGAGAAATCCTCAAAATCTGTATGTGATCGCCCCGTTTTTACAGAATTATTTGAGAGTCATGCCGAGGCTGTTCGCAACTTTATATATTACAAGTGTGGAGATAAAGAACAGGCCGAAGATGTGATGCAAGAAGCTTTCATCAAAATGTGGCACCATTGTAAAAAGGTGATCTTCGAAAAAGCAAAAGGATTTCTTTGTACAGTAGCCAATAATCTATTTCTCAATCAAGTGGCTCGCCAAAAGGTTCGATTAGAATACACTAAACTACCGCATAGTAATAAGAATATAGAATCTCCAGATTTTGTTATGGAAGAAAAAGAGTTTATGAATAAACTACAAGATGCTATTGCTGAACTTCCTGATGGACAAAGAGAAGTTTTCTTATTAAATCGAATAGATAAAAAAACCTACACCGAAATTGCTGAAATGCTTGGTGTTTCTGTCAAAGCTGTAGAAAAACGAATGCATAATGCATTAAAAAAAATGAGAATATTAGTAAAAAACATCTAGATCATGGTAGGGTATTTTTAAACTTACCTGTTTATGGTTAAGATATGAAGGAAAAATCATGCTGAAAGACAATGAAAATACATATTTAGCAAAATGGTTAGGGAACAACCTTTCTAATGAGGATCTGGAGGAACTAAAAAAGCTTCCCGAGTATGAGGAGTATAAAAAAATCGTTGAGGGGCTAGAGCATTTTAATGCTCCATCTTTCGATCTCAAGGAATCACTAGAAACGACCAATCAAAAACTCGAAGTTGCTAGCAAAAAAGGGAAGACCATCAGTTTAAAACCTCTGGTTTATGTATTATCTGTGGCTGCTTCGATTACTTTAATTATTGGATTTTTCTTTAATAAGGTTACCTATAACACTGCAGTAGGGGAACAAATTGCTGTCGTATTACCCGACGGGAGTTCGGTACAACTTAACGCTGCATCCACCTTATCACACCAACGATTTTTCTGGTCTAAAAACCGACAGGTTACTCTCGATGGGGAAGCATTTTTTAAAGTGACCTCTGGAGAGACGTTCAAGGTTACGTCATCCCTAGGGAGCGTAGAAGTTCTAGGCACACAATTTAATGTGAAAGGGAGATCAAACACCTTCAAAGTTGGATGTTATGAAGGAAAAGTAAGAGTATCTACCTTAAAAGAACAGCAAAAAACATTGGTTAAAGGACAAGGAGTGATTTTACAGGGAGATACACTAGTTGAAATGCCTGTTACCGATCAAGAACCTATATGGACCAAAGGAGAAAGTTTATTTAATAGTGTTCCTCTACATGAAGTACTTGATGAGCTTGAGCAACAATATGATGTTACTTTCTCGCGCAGCGATATTGATCAAAACCAACTATTTACCGGCGGTTTTATTTATGATGATCTTAAAATCGCACTTGAATCAGTATTAACACCAATGGGTATTGAATATATAGTAAACGGGAAAATGGTAAATCTTTCGCCTAAACAGTAAAACTAAGATAATAGAGGCACTTATATTCTTAAAATCAAAACAGTTTATGAAAAAAATAATATTGTTTTTCCTCTTTTTTGTGGGTTCCTTGCACGCGCAAATCACAAAAGAATATAAGCAAACACCTCTGCAAGAAGTACTATCGGAGTTGTCAGAATCGTATAATCTTATTTTCTCTTTTAGTGATGAAATTGTAAAGAACAAAGTGATCACATTGGTCATAAATAATACCCCACTTGATGATATCTTAGTACGACTAAAATCACTTACAAACCTTGATTTTAAAAAAATATCTGATAGACAAGTCATTATAAGTGTGCCCGATACCAGAATTGAAGTTTGTGGGTATCTTTTTGATGAAAGTACAAACGCTCCTCTTTCATTTGCATCAGTAGTGATAGAAAGCTCAAACACAGGAACCATTGCCAATGACGATGGTTTTTTTCAATTGGGAACTATCGCTGGTGAAGAAACTATTTCTATTCAATATGTAGGCTATAGAACCAAGGTCATGAAAGCCTCAGATTTTGAAATTTCGGGTTGCCCTCGAATACCGCTTTACATTAAAAGCACTGCCCTAGAAGAAGTACTTATCGTCGAATACATAACCACGGGGATAGACAAAAGTATCGACGGTTCCTTTCAGCTTACCAATGAAAACTTAGGTATTTTACCAGGTCAAAGCGAACCTGATATTCTTCAAGGAATTCAACTTATTCCCGGTATTAACAGTCCAGATGAAACGGCTAGTGGTATCCAAATAAGAGGAGGATCCCCAGATCAGAATTTAGTTTTGTGGGACGATATTAAAATGTACAACACTGGGCATTTCTTCGGAATGATTTCAGCATTTAATCCATACATTATCAAAGACGCTAAGGTTTTTAAAGCAGGTACAGATCCGAAATATGGAGATAGAGTATCTGGAGTTATCGATATTTCTAGTGACCGGGATGTGCCAGAAGAATTTAATGGCGGAGCCGGAATTAATGGAACCCATGCTGATGTATTTCTAAAGGCTCCGATAGGAAACAGCGTTGGTTTTATAGTCTCGGGAAGAAGATCTCACACCGATTTTTTTGATCAATCACCAACGTACGAGGCATTGTCAGAAAAAGTATTTCAGAATACCAAAATCGTAGAAACCTCTAATGTGGCCGAAGAAGAGGAAGAGGAAGAGTTTGAAGATGACATTGGTGTAAATGATTTCTTCTTTTATGATACCAGTGCAAAATTAATCATCGATGCCTCTAAGCATGACAAAATTATGCTTAGCGGTATCTACACCAATAACGATCTACGTTTTGAAATTGATGATGAAGAGAATTTAATCACTGATGATCTCGAAATTACAAATGAAGGTGCAAGTTTTTCATGGGTAGGTTCTAGATCAAAAAAGTTCCATCATAGTTTGAAAGCGTATTATTCAAAATTTGATTCTGACTATTTATTTGTAGAGCGCGAAGGAAGTAATATTGAAGAACAATCTGTACGAAAAAATACGGTTGAAGACATAGGTCTTGATGCCCATATGATCTATGATTTTACTCCTAAACATATCATCACTTTGGGATATCAATTTTCAAATAATGAGGTTTTTTATGCAATAACACGTGATAGTGACTTCGAAAGTACTATAAATGAAACCGATTTAGTAAAAAACACAGCAAATTCGATTTATGCTAACTATAAGTTTTCACCTAGAAAAAAGAGTTTTATCAATCTAGGAATACGTGCCTCTCATTATTCTGTAGTCGACGATTTCTACATCGAACCCAGAATAAATATCGAATATCCCATTTCGGAGTTTTTAAGAATTAAAGGGACCGGAGAACTTCGCTATCAACCGATTAGTCAACTTATAGAATTTGAGGACACTCAACTACGCTTAGCAAATGATCTGTGGATTCATGCCAATAATGAAGAGATACCAGTAGTAGAAAGCACTCAATTTTCGGGCGGAATTTTATTTTCCAAAAATGACTGGAATTTTGAGATCGATGCCTACTATAAAAATCTCGACGGACTCACTTCGGCAACCAATGGTTTTAATGCTGTATCGAATGATTTATCCACAGGAGAAAGCACTATTTTAGGGGTGGATATTTTGCTCAAGAAGAAGTTTAAAAACTTTAGAACCTGGATCGGGTACACCTTCAATGATATAGAATATACCTTCCTGGAAATACAGGAAAACCCTTTCCCAGGAAACAATGATATTACCCATAATTTCAGAATTTCAAATACATTAGAAGTTAATAATGATTGGGAGTTCTCTTTGGGTTGGTTATGGAGAAGCGGAGCACCATTTACAGATGCAGATCTGGTCGAAGAGGACATTATTTTTGGGGAAGCTAATGCATTGCGCTTACCCAATTATCATCGATTAGATATATCTGCACTGTATCGTTTTGATTTTAATACTTCGGGGAATTGGAGAGGCCAAATTGGGGCATCGATACAAAATATATACAATAGAAGAAAACCTATTTCTGTAAGTTATAGAGCCGATGAAAACCCAGAAAGCGGTGAGTTAGAACTCGATGTTTTAAGACAAGAATCGCTTGGGTTTACTCCCAATATAATTTTTAGATTATACTTTTAGAAATTTATGTTTTTCACACATCTTTTTTCTATACTAATCCTAATTTTTTAATATACCCCATACTGGTGTGTATTCTGATTTTGGTGTTTTTGTTATTTGCTTTAAATCGGTGCCATCTTTTTTTATAGTAAATAAATCTATATTGTCACCTTGGATATTTGAAAACACCAAATATTGACCGTCGGGCGACCATGAAACTTTAAATATCCAATATACATTTGAATCTGTATAGTAGTTGTATTCGTTGTTTTCATTATGCAGGCTTCTGGTTAAGCATATTTGATTTTCTCCATTTATATCCATCACATATACATCTAAATAACCATTTCTATCTGAAAAAAAAGCAACTTGTTTTCCGTTGGGAGAAATAGAAGGATTAAAATCATTCCCAGAATTATTGTTTGTTAGATTAGTTGTGATTTTTGCTCTGACATCAATAGCAAAAATATCATTTGTCCTATTTTTTTTATAATAGAACAAGATTGATGTATCATTACTATTCCATGATGGCGCTCTATTATCATTACTAATCTCTGAAGTTAGGTTCACCTCTTTGGTGCCATCAGAGTTTGCTACAAAGATATGTGTACTTCTCTCTACGTTTCTTTCATAAGCAATCTTTTTTCCATCAGATGAAAACACCCCATTAACATAGTAATTAAGCTTTTTGCTAATCTTACTTACTTCTTTAGTATTTGTATCATAAACAGCTAATTTCCAACCTCCGTAACGATAAGAATTAAACATAATTGTATTCCCATCAGGGGCTATGGCAGGATTGTATTCACCTTGTCCATATTTAAAAGGAATTATAACTTCTTCATCGATACCATTTGGGCTTATTTTATATATTGACCACCCACTATCATTATCTTTTTTTCTGGAGAATAGAATTGTAGACGTATCTTGGTAAGCCTTGGTTTTTAGGACCATTTCTTCACAATCTATGAAATTACCATCATTCTTTTTTCCAGAAAAAAGAGAAAGGAATAGCAATAAAACTAAAATAAGATTCTTCATAATCGATAATTTTTTCAAGCAGATATTGGCTCCGTTTTGAAATGGAAAACAAAACCACACCTATTTTTATTGGATAAGATTAATTGAAACGGTAAACAGCTTTAATTTGTCCAAAAAGGAGTCATATCGGTATCACTATTATTGGTAATTTGCACCAAATTACTTCCATCAGCATTTATGGTAAAAATCTCCAAATTTTCATTTACCATAGCGGTAAAGGCTATTTGTTTTCCATCTGGTGACCAACAGGTTTTATAAGCCCAAATACTGTTTGCATCAGCATCTGATGTATTAAGACCTGGAGTTAGATTTATTAAACTACCATCATCCAAATTCATTACAAACAGGTCTATTTTATCTGTTTTATCAGATAGAAATGCTATTCTATTTGATTTCTTTGAAGTGGAAACTGCAAAATCGTTTGCAGCATGAGTAGATATCTTTTTAAAGATTTTACCATCTAAAGATTTAAGGTGTATGTTGATCTTGTTATTTTCCAAATAAGTAAATACTATAGATTGAGCATCTTTGGTCCAATCTATGTTTTGATCATTAATATTTGATGCTACCAAGTACCTAGCATTTTTACCATTTTGATCTGCAATATATATCCCCGATTCTCTACCGCTCCAATCATACTCCTGATAGGCAATTTTAGATCCATCTGGTGAAAATTTGGCACAATACTCATAATTATTCCTATTGGTTAACTTTCTCACATTAACTATCTGCCCTTCTTGAAATTCGCCAATTGCCAATTGCCAACCTTTAAATCTATATGTATTAAATAGTACTTTGGTATTATCTGGCGAGGTAACAACATTGTATTCTCCTCTTCTTCTTACGGTGCCTTTGAGAAGGGTTTTTGTAGTTTTTTGTAAAGGGTCGTAAATCATTACATCTAACGTACCTCCAGTATTTAACCCTCCTTTACTCCGGGAAAAAATAATCTTAGATTGCGCTTCTATAGTTATGTGAAAAAACAGAGATATGATAACAGACAGGTATAATGTTTTATTTACATTAAAATTTGGATATTGCATTGATTCAGAAGTTTGTCGAATTATAGTTTGGTAAAGATTTGTATGTGCAAAACTTCTAAAATAAAATGCAACAAGAACAAATAATGGCGTATAGATAGTCCCAAAAATAGATTTTAGGACTACTTCATTGTTTCATCAAGGCTATTTGCATAAGACAATGGGGTAATTCCTTCAACATCCCTAAAAACTCTAAAAAAAGTTGACCGAGAAGAAAATCCGGCTTCATTACCAATAGCCTCAATAGTTACATCTTTTAATTTCCCTTTTTCGATTAGATTTTTAACCTCTTTTACCCTATAACTATTTATGTATTCTTTCACATTACTCCCAAGTTCACTATTTAATATGTTAGTCAAATAAGTTGGACTTACCTTTAAATAATCAGCGAGATCATAGCGAGATAATTTTGGGTTTTTATAAGGCTCATGTTCGCTCATATACCTTTTCAAAGAGTCTAAAAAGTCATCTTTGGATTTGGAATATCCTACATGCTTTAAACTTTTATAAGATAACGGCCATAACAAAGCTACAAATAGCATTGCGAAAACATATAGAGGTCGCCAAATAATAAAGCTATCTAAAAACCAATAATAAACCCCAAAGAAATGAACCAAAGCATAAGCCAATTCACTTAAAGCTATAACCACAAGAAACCCAAAAATCATGGTTTTTAACCACGGTATGTATGAAGCTTTATTTTTTCTTTTATCTGGATTTATCAAATGTAACTTGCGCATTGACACTAATAGATAAATTATTGGGTGTAAACTAAACAAAAGCAACATTTTAAGATACGAGTAAAGGCTAATGGGATACCCAAATTTCAATGTTGGATTTTTTTCGACATCTACAAAAAATTGAGCTACCATGCTTAAATGCCGATCGACACTTTCAGAAGATTTATTAGCTAGGAACAGGATTAGGTTAATCAAGAATGGCGCAAAATGCAGGAGATAGATATTCTTCCATTTCGTTTTTGGTTGTGCCAAAGAAATTATCATTAAATAGATTGTTGGGCCATATAAATATTGAGATATAGAACCTGCCCCAATAAAAAACGGAATATCAAGTATGAGCTTAGTGTCAATTATTATTCGGTGAAATAAATCGAATGCTAATGCACAAAAAAAGAGTATTAATAGCGAATTAGTTCTATTTATATTTCTTCCTACCAGTAAATATGCGATAAGTATTGGAAGTTGGACCAAGGCTATTATGGCAGAGATACTGTATAAATCTAATTCGAATTTCATGTAAAAACTTACATCATTTTATTGTGATCCTTCTTTCTTTACTTTTAAACAATAACTCTCATCAATAGGTCTCTGTGCAAAAAGCGCATTAATGTTAACTCCTGCTCCGAAGATTGTATTGCCAAAAGATAGTAAAATCCTACCCCCATTTTATAAACTCCTGCTTTTGATCCCACACTTCTAAATTGCGTAATCTCTGCGATGGTATTGGCATGTTTTATCTTTTCAATAACCCTTTTTATCATTTCATGTAATGAACCATCTTCTACCTCTTTAACATCTGAAGCAAACTGTGAAGAAATTTTGAACTCCATATACTTCTAATTCAAGAATTGAATAAATCATCCTCTTCTACTGTCGAAGAAGCATCTGCCTGTTGCATTAATAACAATAATCCTAAATCTTCTTTTTGATCTTTAGACATCGTTTTAAGCTGTTCTTTTTGTTTATGATCTACATACCAGGAAACAGCATCTTCCATAATTTTTTTTACACTCGAACCTTCTATTGCCGCTAACAGCTTAAGCTTAGGTATGATTTTATCTTCAATATCTACTATTTTTCTCATTATATATATTGTATATACTATATGCTAAATATATAAAAAATAAAAAACAGATATTTTGGGTTTATGAGAGGAATTTACGGAGACATCATAAAATCAATTATATTTGACTTATAATCATACATCGATGAATGTTATAGATATCATTTTAGGTATCCTTTTACTTTGGGGATTAATAAAAGGACTTAGTAAGGGTTTATTTGCTTCACTAGCTTCTCTGGTAGCACTTATTGTAGGAATTTATATTGCTGTACACTTTTCAGATTTTGTAGGGGGATACTTAGAACAATTTGTAGACTGGTCAGACGGCGCTATGAAATTAACTGCTTTTGCGTTAACCTTTATACTGGTGGTTATTCTCGTTTCCCTGGCAGGAAAGATTTTAACCAAGATTGCCGATTATGCAGCTTTAGGAATTTTAAACAAAATTTTGGGAGGAGCCTTTGGAGTACTTAAAATGGCATTTATAGCAAGTGTTATTATTATCTTTATAGACGCTCTTAATCGAAACATTACTATTATCAAACAAGAGACATTAAACTCTTCTGTATTATATCATCCTGTTCGTAAAATTGCACCTATGGTGCTTCCTACTATTATCAAAGACAATACAACCCAAGAAGAGGAGGTATAGTGTTTGGTATAACTTTAACCAATTATGCCGATTTCTTTTCGTTCACAATCTTGATCAAAGCATTGATACAAGAATCAAAATCTGGGAATACATATTCATTGGCTACCAAATCAGGAATAATATTTACTTTTTTAGACAGATACAATGGTTGTTTTTGCATACCCACTATAGAAGATTTTATGCCTCGTTTTTCCAGACCTAATACCATTTCTTCTAAGACATATACTCCAGATTGATCCATATAAGGCACTTTATCCATTCTGATAATCACATGAGTAGCGGTCTCGGGGATTTGATCGGCTAATTCTTGTAATTCACTAGTTGACCCAAAGAATACAGGACCACTAAGATGCTTTATAAAGATTTCTTCTTTTAGTTCTTTAGGGAAATTGACCTCATCTTTCCAGAGTTTTTCAAATTTTGGGCTTTTCCCCATACCTTCTAGCGATTCAACCTTTGATTGTCGAGCAGTAACATCTCCCATTTTTTTCATAAAAATTAGAGAGGCAATGATTAACCCTATTCCCACAGCATAAATCAAATTCCAGGTTACAGACAATACCAATACAATAAGCATAATAACTACCTCTATTTTTGGCATATGAGGAATCGCACGTAACCCTTTATAATCCATCACCCCAATACCCACTGTAATTAAAATCCCTGCAAGTACTGCTGCAGGTATTTGTGAAGCCACAGGCCCTAAAGCCAACAAAACAATAAGTAATAAAACACCAGCTATCATACCAGATAATCTGGTTTTACCTCCTGCATTAATATTTACCACTGTTCTTATCGTAGCTCCAGCGCCGGGTATCCCTCCAAATAAAGCTCCAATGGTATTTCCTATCCCTTGTCCTACCAATTCTTTATTTGGGTTGTGCTTGGTCTTGGTCATATTATCGGCTACTACAGACGTTAATAATGAATCTATCGCTCCCAAAATAGATAATGTTAATGCAGAAAAGATATAGGGTGCGACTGAGTCCAAACTAAAATTTGAAAATATCGAGAAATTGAACTTTGGGAATCCGCTTGGTATTTCCTGAATAGGCCTATAATTAAGATCAAACCCATATGCAACACCAGACACCACCAATAGTGCCACCAACGTGCTCGGAATTGCCGTTGTAATGCGTTTAAACCCGTAAATTACCAGTATCGTTGCCAGGCAAAGTATAAGTTCCAGGTAATTGATATTCGATAACGCATTTGGAAGGCTTTTTAATGCTCCTACAACTCCGGAAGAATTATTTCCAGCAAGTGCAATAGCTTCTAGTTTTACGTCGTCTTCAGTGATACCCTCTGCTCTTTTTATAGTTTCTTTAAAATCTTCTAAAACCAAAATCTCCTCACCTGCTTCTTCCTTCAAGATCTTATTCAAAATCACTTCTTGTGCTTCGGGAATAAAATGACTTACAAAGGATTCATCTTCTTTCGGGTAATACCCAAGTGCTGGTAGAATTTGTGTCACCAAAATCATTACTCCAATAGCGGTCATAAATCCTGAAACTACGGGATAAGGAATGTATCGAATATATTTCCCTACTCCCATGGCACCTAGTCCTATTTGTATAATTCCAGAAAGTAAAAAAACGGTTAATATAGCTGGCAAAGCGGCGTTTACATCACCATTATAGGTTCCAATCAAACCTGCGATGATAAGCATACTCACAGCAGTCATTGGTGCAGTTGGGCCAGAAATTTGAGTATTGGTTCCTCCAAAAAGTGCAGCAAAAAAACTAATGAAAATTGCACCGTATAAACCTGCACTTGGACCCAATCCCGAAGACACCCCAAAAGCCAATGCTAATGGTAATGCTACAATACCGGCAGTTAGACCTCCAAACGCATCTCCTTTTAAATTATTGAAAAAACCCTTCATATTGGTTAGATTTTATATTGTTTTCCGTTATTTGATTTCAAAAATACCATAAAAAAAGAGCCGCTATACGAATATAACGGCTCTTTTTTTAACATTTCTTTTCTTATTATGCTTCGAAGAAAGTTACTTTCCCGTTGCTAATATCATACATACCTCCCAGAATCAATATTTCTCCATTATCCTCCATTTCTTTTAATACGGAGCTTTGAGTTCTGATATTATCGATAGTCATATGTACATTTTTTGCAGCTACATCATTTACAAAATCAATATTTTTTGAAGTTCTGTCTGCAGCATCTGATGGCTCTGTTACTGCTTCTACAGCTGGTTTGATTTTACTCAGTAAAGCCGTAAGATTTCCCAGTTTTGCATCGTCACAAGCTCCTTTTACGGCACCACATGCCGTGTGACCTAAAACTAAAACTAACTTAGTCCCTGCAAGTTTGCAAGCAAACTCCATACTTCCTAAAATATCTTCATTTACAAAGTTACCTGCTACTCTTGCACTAAAAATATCCCCAATTCCCTGATCAAAGATCAATTCTGAAGACACTCTTGAATCGATACAACTTAAAATAGTTGCAAACGGATACTGTCCGCTTTTAGTATCATTTACCTGATCTAAAAGATCTCTATCGGCCATAAGCTTTTGTTGAAACCTTTGATTTCCTTCCTTAAGTAACTGTACTGCTGTTTGAGGTGTTATTTTGGCTTGTGTTTCTTTAGTAAGTGCTTTCATCTTTATTTTTTTATGTTTTTAAAATCATTAAATAAGATTATCACCATATAGCAACTAATCATTTAATGAATTATAATTTTTACTATTTATTCTGTGGTCTAAGCTTAAAAAACTCGATATAACTATCTGGGTTTTCTACTTCCCCACGCTCTGAAATCAATTTGATATCAATGTTTTTGTTCTTGGCTTTTTCAGAGAAGTCTTCCAAAATCTCAATAATATCATTATCCAAATACCTTGTCTTTCTCACATCTAAGGTTAAATAAGTTTCTTCTGGTAACTTATCTAACTCCTTAAGAATTGCTCCTTTGTTAAAGAATGTAACCTCTTCAGCAAGCGTCATATTTACTCTATGCTTACCATTACTTACATCTTCAATATGTAAAAAGTGAGAGTTTTGGTAACTCTTAATAAGAATTACTACAATTCCAACCATAAGTCCTAAACCAATACCCCATAAAAGATCTATAAATACAATACCTAATACGGTAACGGTAAATGGAATAAACTGTTTCCACCCTAAATTATACATTGTTTTGAACAATGCTGGTTTTGCCAATTTATAACCAACGATAAATAGAATTGCCGCAAGTACTGATAACGGAATTTTAGTTAGTATGCTAGGGATCAGAATAACAGATATCAATAAAAAGAAACCATGAATAATAGCAGACATTTTCGTGCGCCCTCCAGATTGAATATTTGCTGAACTACGTACAATTACCTGTGTGATTGGTAACCCTCCTATAAAGCCTGAAATCATGTTACCTGTTCCTTGTGCTAACAATTCTCTGTTCGTAGGTGTAACTCTTTTTTGAGGATCTAACTTATCGGTCGCTTCAACACACAGAAGTGTTTCTAAACTTGCCACCAATGCAATAGTAAATGCAGTTACCCATACATCAGTATTGGTAATAACACGGAAGTTAGGGAAACTAAATTGCCCTAAAAAACTATCAATACTATCAGGAATAGGAACCGCTACCAAATGATCTGTAGTAATGTTCATAGCTCCATCTTTAGTAAAAATATAAAACAAAATCCCAACAACCACAGCTACCAAGGGACCTTGTATAAGTTGGAAAATTTTACCCTTTTTGGACAAAACTTTGTTCCAAAGGATTAAGATTCCCAGCGCAATCAAAGCAATCACTGTAGCTCCCACACTAACATTACCACTTATAATAGCATTTATCGTTTTTAACAGTTCTGTTAGAGTATTTTCTCCATCTAACTGTAAAAAAGCGAAATTACCTTCCGGATTTTTGTCTAAACCAAAAAAGTAGGGTATTTGTTTTAATATGATAATAATTCCGATACCTGTTAACATTCCTTTAATTACAGACGATGGAAAGTAATATCCAATGATTCCGGCTTTAAGAAGCCCAAAAACTATTTGAATTACTCCCCCAAGCACTACAGCTACCAAGAAGTTCTCAAAACCTCCTAGCGCACCAATAGATGTTAATACTATTGCTGCCAATCCCGCTGCAGGTCCACTTACACCTATCTGAGATCCACTTAATAATCCCACTACTATACCCCCAATTATACCAGCTATTAATCCCGAAAATAACGGAGCACCACTGGCAAGAGCAATTCCCAAACATAAGGGTAATGCTACAAAAAACACGACAACACTAGCCGGTAAATCATTTTTTAATGTTTTAAAAACACTCATAATAAAAAAAATTTGATTGTTGTTCTGCAACCAGAACTTTAAAAAGTAAACGTATCTATTAGCAAAGACAAATCGTCCATTTCCTATTCAAAGATTAAAAAATAGGTGCTATTGATTTTTGGTAAGTCTTAACTAAATTTTGGAGGCGGAGTTTTATGCTCCAAGTATACCCCGGGATTTGCAGTATACAGATCAGGGTACGATTTTATGGTTAAATCTGCGAATTTGGCTGTTCTGTTGTCGAAATGTTGGGATATTTTATCCTTCTCTTTATAATCTTCTTTTTCAGAACTTTCTTTTTCTTTTTTCTCAGAATTATCTGTTTCTTCTAAGACAATTGAAGATTGATCTTCTGAAGAATATGAATTTATGAGATTAGTCGCATAGTACGATACGTTCAGAATGAATCCGAACAAAATTAAAATACGAACTATTTGAGGCTTAATCTTCACCTATATACAAAATTATTTATTGCTAAAATAACAGTATTACTTTCAAAATCTGTTAAATCAATCGTAAATTTAATTAACAAACTAGAGTTCTCTTAGGTCTTCAGAGGGAATCCAGCCTATTTTTCCATCGGTAAGTCGTATTTTTTTCCAATTATTTACGGTCTCGGTAACTTTTACTTTGGTTCCTTCATGAAGTTGAAATACATCTTCACTTCTAAGATTGGGTTCACTTTTAATAGTAGTTTCCTGAGCGAAGATAATGGCAAATTGATTGTTTTGCACACTATTATATTGACTAAACGCAAAAAATACTCCAAATATCCCTATTAAAAAGACCACCCAACTCCCCACAAAAAATAATCTTTTCCTTGAAGATAAATTAGCTGTATAGTAGAGGATAAACAAAATAACAAACAAGATCATACATGCAACCGAAACCCAGGCCCAACCATCAAAGGTAAATAAGGATGTAATTTTTCTTAACATTGATGACACAAAACCTTCGGGAATAGAATCTATGGCATCTATAGTTGCATTTTGCGCAAAAACAAGGTTGTTTTTTATATCCTCATCATTGGGAGCCAACTCCAGGCCTTTTTCATAATAATAAATACTAGGTCCAACATTACTCAATTTATAATGTGCATTCCCTAGGTTGTAGTATAAAGAAACCGATTCCTGACCAGCGTCTAAAATAGACTTATAAGCATCTATGGCTTCTTGATATTTTCCTTGTTGATATAATGCATTTGCTCTTTGAAACTTCTCTGTTCCTTGAGAAAAACCAAGCACAAATGCTAAAAAAACAAGTATTTGAACGAATTGTTTCACGTTAATGTCTTTATAATTGTTTATCAATAGCGGCTATAACTCGTGATGCCTTATCATAATCTTGTTGCATTGCCGAGGTAGAAGAAGGAGTGTATCGTGCAAATTCACAACTTTCTAATAACCCAATAAATTCTATTGCTGTAGTATCCTGTACATCCCGTTCTTTGAGTAATCGCTGTATACGATCTTTACTCATATCACTGGTTTGTATCTGCAGCTTTGCTTTGAGATAATTGTGTAACGCCCGCTCCATGGCTATGTAAAATTCTTTTTGATTCCCTAGGTTCTTTCTGGCTTCAGAAAGATATTTACGAGCAAGTTTATCTGCTTTTCGAACTCTATTCCCAGCAACATCACTAAGTCGTTCTTCTCTTTTCTTACCAAAAAACAAGAATAAGGGTATAGCCAGTAACGGGGCAGTCAAAGACACCCAATAGGCTGTAGATTTAAAAAAATGTTCTTTTTTAACCGATGTAAGGTTGGCATTCAATTTTAAGAATCGAAACTGATTACCAGTTTGGGTTACAAGTTTCTTACCAGTACCCAAAGTTGTTTCTGAGGTAACCACTTCTCCTCCGTCTGGACCCGTTTTTACATTAATGACAATTTCATCTGAAGTAATTCTCTTATATGTTTCCGTTTTTAAATCAAAGTAAGAGAACGACACCGAAGGTATTGGGTATTTCCCTTTAAATTGAGGAACCAAGGTATAGGTATCAGAGATATTCCCTCCCATACCAGTAAGGTTTGTTCTTACTCGTTCATTATGCTCAGGCTCATATTGCTCTAATCCATTTGGAACGCTAAGTTTTGGCAAATCAAATAACTTTAAGTTTCCGTTACCAGAAACCAATACCTTCGCCTCCAAAGACTCGGTAGCATCTAATTGTGTTTTATTGGCTGTAACCTTAAAATCAAAAGACCCAACCGCCCCAGAAAAATCATCTGGTTTTCCTTGTTCTGGCAAAGGTTTTACATTAATCGTTCTATTACCGGCTGCAACGGTTTTATTAACCGTAGAATACAATCTACCTCCAAAAATATCCCTCCTTTTTGTAGGCACGTCTACTGAAACCGTTAAGGTTAAAGGTTCTATATTTAATTTACCTGTTTTTTGAGGGTATAGTACGGTCTTTCTTAATACAACATATCGATAAGGTTCACCGTCGTATGTACCGTTTTCGATTTTTAGTTGTTTCATATCGATAGCCTGACTCCAAAAATCACTATAGGTTGGACTATCTAATTCTCTCCAATTGCTAACACTTATCCTCGGGCTTACATACAATTTATATACTACCGTAATGGCCTCATTAAGGTAAGGAGTAGCTTTTGATACTTCGGCTACCAAATGTAAGTTTTCACTTGCTATATAATCGGTATCATTACCATCTTTAGGTTTATCTACCGCTCCTGTTACTTCTATTCTTACCGGGAGTGTTTTGTACGTTTGCCCATCAATTTCTATGGTAGCTTGTTTAATAGTAAATCTACCTCGAGCAGTAGGCTCCAAAAAATAACTAAATGTTTTGGCATAAGACCTTTTTCCGTTGATCCAGGAATTGCTTATCGATTGGTTTGGGCCACCTACTACTGTAAAACCGGTAAAAGAAGGAGGCGTGAAATTATCTCCATCTTTATTCATTTCGAAATCTACTCGTAACCTTTCATTTACCCCTAACTTTTTCTTACTTACTTTGGCTTCAAACTTTACTTGAGCTACCGCAAGCTGCGCTACCGTGAGTAATAAGGTTAAAAAAATTAGTTTTAGTTTCATGTGTATACTATTTTCTCTTTCATCAAAAACTTTTACTAAACCGAAGTTTTTGGTTTTCATTACCAGTCTTTATCCGTTCTTACTTTCTGGCCCTGAGCTTTCTTTGCATTAATTTTATCTTGAACTTTCTTTTCTTCATTATTCATGGCTTCCAGCAAGCTTTTTACTTGCTGTGGTGACAACTGACCTTGAACTTGTTGTGGTTTTTGCTGCTGCTGTTCCTGTTGGTCTTGTTGGTCCTTACCTTGTTGCTGCTGATCGTCTTTAGGCTTGCCTTCTTCGTCTTTCTGATCTTTTCCTTTATCTTTTTGATCTTCGTTTTCGTCCTGCTTCTCTTTTTGATCCTGATCCTGATCTCCTCCATCTCCTTTTTTATCTTCCTTGTCTTCTCCTTCTTTTTGATCCTGCTTATCTTGATTTTGTTGATCTTGATTCTGATCCTGGTTCTGATCTTGATTATCTTGATTTTGGTCGTTCTTTTGTTGTTCTTCTTCCAACATTTTCTTTGCTAACGCCAAATTATACCTAGTTTCATCATCTTTTGGGTTATTTCTTAAAGCATTTTTATAGGCCTCAACAGCTTCTTTATATTTTTTTTGTTCCATATAGGTGTTCCCCTGATTATGAAACGCTTTGTGTTTTTCTGACTTTGATGCTGTGGTTACCTTAGTTGCTTCGTTATAACGCAAATGAGCCTCATCATATTTTTCTGAATTGTAATATGCGTTCCCCAAATTATATTTTGGCGTGGCATCTACGGGGTTTTTAAAAATCGCTTTTCTATACTCTCCTTCGGCCAAAGGAAAATTACCTTCTTCTGTTAGCACCTGATTACCTGTAGCTACAAATTGTTTTGCTTCTTTGGCAGCCTCAACCAAATCCTCTTCCTGAGCAAATGTAAATCCCCAAAGAAAACACGCTATACTAAGTAAATAATATGACTTCATCTTACTGTTCATTAAACAAGTTTAATTTTTTGAGCCAAGATGTTTTTCTCTCTAATAAAAAGATATCTAGAAATAGTAAAAACAATCCTGCTCCCAAAAACCATTGAAACCTATCTTTAAAATCGGCAAATTGTTTTGCTTCGAATTCTTTCTTATTCATATTTTGCAATATTGAAGTAACTTCTTCTACCACATTGCTTGTGTTTTTCCCATCGATATAAGCCCCATTGGCTTCGTTGGCAATCTCTTGCAGGGTATTCGTGTTTAATTTGGTAATTACCGTCGCTCCCTGACTATTTTTCTTATAGGCTTGTACAATACCATTTCGTTTAATTGGTATTGGCCCTCCTTTTTCTGAACCTACTCCAATAGTAAAGATCTTTATCCCCTCTTTTGAAGCTTCTTCGGCAATTGACTTCACATTTCCTTCATGATCTTCACCATCACTTACTATAAAAAGTACTCTATTGGTTTGCTCTTCGTCATTATAATATGTTTTGGCAAGTTCTATTGCTTCATAAATTGCAGTTCCTTGCGAAGAAAGCATTTCTGTATTCATAGATTGAAGAAACATTTTCCCAGAGGCATAATCTGTAGTTATAGGCAATTGCGGAAAAGCACTCCCCGCATATGCTATAATACCAATTCGATCACTCGCCAGGTTATTAATAATCTGAGTAACCAGTTGTTTCGATTTTTCTAGCCTGTTGGGCGCAATATCTTCGGCCAACATACTTCTCGAAACGTCGATAGCAAATACTACATCTACCCCTTCACGTTTTACAGTTTCTAATTTGGTTCCTACTTTGGGATTCACCAAAGCAATTACCAAACAGGCCAATGCTAAACTCACTACGATTATCTTCAATAGCGACTTAAATATAGATCTATTTGGACTTAATTTCTTGAGAAGTTCAGAATTTGCAAACTTTTTTTGAGTAGAATTCTTCCATAAAAGAACACCTAAAAACATGGTTATAAGTACCGGAATACCCAATAACAACCAAAAATATATTTTCTCTTCTAGTAAGTACATTCTTTCTTATTCCTAATGCAATGTTTTCTTTAAATACCGTCTTTCACGCATAACGTGACAAACTATTGTTTTATGGTTAATGCAAATGCATCAATTTTTTCTTTTACTTCTGCAGAAAGCGTATCGTTTTGTACCCAGGCATGAACATCTCCCAAGTATTTCATTCCTAAATATGCTGCACTTCGGGAGAACGGCATCGGAAATTCTTCTGGACGATCATTACTATTACTGCAACTTATCATGGCCATATTTTTACCTCGCAACATTCTACCAAAGTCTTTCTCTTTATGTAAAAAGTCTGAAATCCTATCTAAAAAGGTTTTCATCACTCCACTCATAGTATACCAATAAATGGGTGTAGCAAAAACTATAGTTTCATAATTCTGAACGATGCCTTTAAACAGAAAATTAAAATCATCTTCGCGATTTTTAAATTCGTAATCAAAAAAACCAATATCTTTTTGATTCAGGTCTACTATTTCAAACCCTGTCATATCTTTTAAATACGACACGATCTGTGCAGTGTTACCATTGCTTCGGGAGCTACCCAATATGATGATTCCTTTCTTCAAATTAAATAAAACTTCTAAACACCGTATACCTTAACAGGAACTCAATAAAAATTAATAGTCCGGCCAATAATACCAATGTTCTAAATTTCTCTTCGTAATTATAAAATTTAAACTCCTCTATATCTGTCTTCTCTAATTTATCAATTTCCTCATAGATTTGTTCTAACTTTTTGTTATTTGTTGCCCTAAAATATTTACCTCCTGTGGCTTTGGCAATTTCTTTCAGCAAATCTTCATCGATTTCTACCTGTACTCTTCCGTACTGAAAAGATCCGTTAGGCAATATTGCAACTGGGGCCAGAGCCATGCCATTTGTTCCTAACCCAATGGTATAGGTTTTAATACCATACTCCACAGCAAGTTCTGAAGCAATTTTAGGGTCTATAAAACCTGCATTGTTTGATCCATCAGTTAGTAAAATGATCACTTTACTTTTGGCCTTACTATCTTTTAACCTATTTACCGAAGTCGCTAATCCCATTCCGATCGCTGTACCATTTTCAAGAACATTGTCATATCGTACATCTTTTAAGCTAGACAATACGATCGACTTATCACTCGTGATAGGTGTTTTGGTAAAACTTTCTCCAGCATAGACCACCAAGCCAATACGATCATTGGGTCTACCTTTAATAAACTCTGCCGCAACGTCTTTTAATGCTTCTAATCGATTTGGCTTTAAATCTTTTGCCAACATACTGGCAGAAACATCGATAGACATAATAATATCGATACCTTTAGTCGTTTTTGTTTTGGTAGACACATCTACGGTTCTAGGTCTAGCCAATGCTGTAATAATTAAAGCAAGCGCAATAAGTCTTAAGGCAAATAATAATGGCCGTAATTTTGTTAACCAACTTCTGGAAACTTTAAATCCTTTTAAACTTGATATTTTAAGTTCTGCCTGTTGTTTTTTTCGTTTCCATATAAACCAAGCAATAGCCACTGGAAGCAATAAAAACAACCAGAAAAACTGTGGATTTTCAAATGTAAAATTTTCAAACATTGCTATTTGGCATTTCTTAGTTCTACAGAATTTATAATACGTTCTGCCACATCTTTGGCATAACGATCTTCGATATCATAAATTACAGTGATTTGTTGGAATCCTCCTTTTTCAATAAAGTTCAAAATCACATATTCATTCTTTTGCTTTGTTTGTTTTACGTGATTTGTAATATCAAAATTCCCAAATATTTTCACTCCTGGGGCTCCTCCCAGGGTTTGATATTCTTCATCCTTTACTGTAATATTTTTGGCGCCATTTCCTTCGAGGTATCCTACTGCCCCATCAACAGCTTTTTTCAAGTCGGCTTGATCTTCTTGTTGTTTTGACAATGTAGTTACAGCTACATAAAAGTTGCCTTCGATATTTCCGTACACGAAGGTCTCGTTACCTTTCAAGATTTGCTTTTGCTCTTCGGTAAGCTTATAATTATTTCTAATTAACACTTCTGGTGTTGATATAGTAACTGGTGGAGACCCATAAGCACTTGAAATCCATTCTTTCTCTTTCAGCTCTTTGGTTGGGTGCCCAAACAAAGTGTCTGCAACCACATCAAACCCTTTGAACACACCAAAACCAACATAGGTAAGTGCAATACACAAAACCAACGCGGCACTACCAATAAGGATTTGTTTTCTTCTTAATTTTTGTTCTGCTTTTTTGCGATACTCTTCTTGTTCCAACAACTCTTCTTCAGTTGGTTCAGGAATCGCTTCTTTGGTTTCATTTATCACGCGCTCTATCACATTGCGATCGGCTTTTGCTATACCAATGTCTGGTTTAGACTTTGCAAACTTGGCCATATCTGCAGTTTTGAGTACGCTTTTTAGTTCCTCGATGGTCTTTTTGTCCAAATTCAGGCTTCCCGATTTGATTTCTTCGTCTAACTTAGCAATTAACTCATCGGTAGTACTTTCCATAGCATGGTCATACACCTCTTCATCTATATATTTTCTTGCTGTATCACTAAGTTGAGAATAATACTCCTTATGCGATTCTTTTTCTAATAAATGTGACTCGTCTATTCTTCGTAAAGCAAGCATCGCTCTTTCATAAGGAGGAAGTTCTTTTTCTTTGGCTTCTCTTTTCTTTTTTCTTCGGAAAATAAAAAATACAATACCACCTGCAACTACCAATAACCCTAAAAGAATCCATAAGTACTTTTTCCAATCGAAGAAGGATGCATCAACCTCTGCCAAAGGCTTAATTTCATACATCTTTTGTTTGGTAGTATCTACCAATACGTCTCTAACCTCAACCTTAAGTGAATCTGTAAAGAACACTTGATCCCCAACCATTACTTTTTGTCTTGGAATTGTATAATGACCAGAATCGAATTGTGTTAACGCATACTCCTTAGTTAGTTTTAGTCGATTTGCACTTTTTGAAGTATCTATTTTATAAGAGTCTATAACTTCTAGTGGGGTAAAGGTTTGTCCTTCTGGAAATACAACTATTTGTGTAGAATCTGCCTCTACCTGCATACTATAGCGTATTTCTTCTCCTATTTTTATGGATGTAGAATCTATACTTGCTTTTACTTGAGCAAAACCCTGTGCTCCGCACAACAAAAATGCAATAAGCACCCAAAATTTAAATGCTTTAGAGAAGTATAATATGTTTGTATATAAATCGTAGCTTTTCATTAGTGCCTTTCTCCTTATCCTCTTCTTTTAAAATATCCCAATAGTTTTTTTACATAGCTTTCATCGACCCTACAACTTAGCGACCCTGAACCACTTCTATTAAAACTATCCTTGAAATACTCTACTCTTTCCTGATAAAATTTACTGTAATTACGTCTAGTTTTCTTTGATCCTGTATTCACCAACAATAATTCTCCGGTTTCTTCATCTTCCATTTGTACCATTCCAAGATTAGGAATTTCTTCTTCATATCTATCAAAAACCCGAATACCTGTTACATCGTGTCTGCTTCCTACAATTTTTAAGGTTTGCTGATAATCGTCGGTAATAAAATCTGAAAGGATAAATACAATTGCTTTCTTTTTCATCACATTAGACAAAAACTTCAAAGCTTCGGTGATATTGGTTTTTTTACTTTTTGGTTCATATTCCAACAGCTCCCTGATGATTCTAAGTACGTGCGATCTTCCTTTTTTTGGCGGAATAAACAATTCGATCTCATCGGTAAACAAAATCAACCCGATCTTATCATTATTTTGAGTAGCCGAAAACGCCAGTGTAGCAGCGACTTCAGTAATAATCTCTTTTTTAAATTGTTGCTGTGTCCCAAATAATTGTGATCCTGAGACATCTACCATGAGCATCATAGTAAGCTCACGCTCTTCTTCAAACACCTTTACATAAGGTTCATTATACCTAGCCGTTACATTCCAATCTATATTACGAACATCGTCACCAAATTGATATTGTCGCACTTCGCTAAAGGTCATACCTCTTCCTTTGAAAGTAGAATGGTATTCTCCTCCAAAGATATGATCACTCAAACGTCGAGTTTTGATCTCAATTTTTCGAACTTTCTTTAGTAACTCTTTAGTATCCATATTTCATTTCGTCATTCTGCAGGTGATGCTGAATCTATCAAATCATATTTTTTATCAAATAACAGTGATATTCTCGTTTTACAACAATGACAATACTATGGTACTTCGATCTCGTTTACAATCTTGTTGATAATATCTTCTGAAGTTACATTTTCGGCTTCGGCTTCGTAGGTAATACCAATACGGTGACGCAACACATCATGTATTACAGCACGCACATCCTCAGGGATTACATATCCTCGACGTTTAATAAACGCATAACACTTTGATGCTGTAGCCAAATTAATACTACCCCTTGGAGAAGCTCCAAAATTGATTAACGGTTTTAATTCTTCTAAACCGTATCTCTCTGGGTATCGAGTTGCGAAAATAATATCGAGTATATATTTTTCTATCTTTTCGTCCATATACACTTCTCTTACCGCTTGTTGAGCAGTTAAGATTTGCTCCAAAGAAACTACAGGATTTACTTTTTCAAAAGAACCTTTAAGATTCGCTCTTATGATCAATTGTTCTTCATCAAGCTTTGGATAATCGATCACTGTTTTTAACATGAAACGGTCAACCTGTGCTTCTGGAAGTGGATAGGTTCCTTCTTGCTCTACTGGATTTTGTGTAGCCATAACCAAAAATGGTTTGTCTAGTATAAAAGTTTCATCTCCAATGGTAACCTGCTTTTCCTGCATGGCCTCAAGCAAAGCACTCTGTACTTTTGCCGGAGCACGGTTGATCTCATCTGCCAAAACAAAATTGGCAAATATCGGCCCCTTTTTAATCGAGAAGTCATTCTCTTTTATATTGTATATGAGAGTACCAACAACATCGGCAGGGAGTAGATCGGGCGTAAACTGAATACGGCTAAAACTACCATGCACAGCTTTTGACAACGTATTAATCGCCAAGGTTTTTGCTAAACCAGGCACACCTTCTAGTAAGATATGACCCTGTCCTAAAAGCCCTATCAGCAAACGTTCAACCATATGCTTCTGACCTACGATCACCTTGTTCATTTCAAGAGTCAATAAATCTACAAAAGCGGATTCTTTTTCTATCTTTTGGTTGATTGAAGCAATATCAACAGCGTTGTTCTCTTCCATCTATTTTTTATTTTTTTAAAGGCGTGAATTTAACATTCATTATTAAACATTGCAAATTGTCGAATTAATTTTCGCCTTGTTGTTAATTGTTGGTTAAATCTATACGTTTTGCGATCAAATTTTACGGTATATTTAAATAACTTTTTTAAAATTTGGACATAACAACTTTCATCATTTTTTCATGATGATTATACCAAAAGACGCAACACAAGAAAAGGTGTTGCAATTTTATCCTCATATTTCTAACATAGAAATGCATAAAAACATTACAACTCAATGAAAACAGCTTTAATTACCGGAGCAACCAGCGGAATAGGAAAATCTACTGCCATAGCCTTAGCAAAACACAATATCAACTTAATTATTTGTGGCCGAAGAACAGAACGTCTACAAGAATTACAAAAAGAGTTAAGCAATACCGTAAAAGTGTATACACTAAGTTTTGATGTACGCAATAAAGAAGAGGTGTTTGAAAAAATTGAAAGCCTCCCAGAGGAATTCCAACAAATAGACATCTTGGTTAACAATGCAGGAAATGCCCATGGGCTTGATCCTATTCAAACTGGAAGTATCGAAGATTGGGATGCTATGATTGATATTAATGTAAAAGGATTACTCTATGTTTCTAAAGCTGTAATGCCAAAAATGATTGCTCAAAAGTCTGGGCATATTATTAACATCGGGTCTATAGCAGGAAAAGAAGTATACCCCAACGGAAACGTATACTGCGCGAGCAAGCATGCTGTAGACGCTATTAACAAAGGGATGCAAATCGATCTAAACCAACATGGCATTAAGGTAGGGGCAATTCATCCCGGGTTGGTCGAGACTGAGTTTAGCAATGTACGATTTAAAGGAGACGATAAACGTGCAGATGGTGTTTATAAAGGCTTCGATCCTTTAACCCCAGAAGATATAGCAGACCTTGTCTCTTTTGTAGTTACAAGACCATACCATGTAAATATCGCAGATCTTGTTGTTTTTCCTACTGCCCAAGCGAGTAGCACTATCATTAAGAAAAGTTTATAATTTCTTTATTCTCATTGCATTGCCGACCCAATAAAAATAGCTAAGTTTATATGGGGAAAAATGTCGATTGCAATTTGTAAAAGGAATGATCAATAAACGCCTCCTTATTAAAAACCTACTTGCCCATAATGACGAAAACAGTTTTTATGACAAGAAGCGTAAGCTCAATATCGGAGAGAAAGAAGGCAAGGCGAAGTTCCTAAAACATATATGTGCTCTTGCTAATTCTAACCCTAAGAACAACTCCTATATTGTTATTGGAGTTGAAGATGAGGACAATCAAATCGTTGGAGTAGATTTCTTTGATGATAGTAAGATTCAAAATCTGGTAAATGCCTATCTGGATAATCCCCCTTTGGTGGCCTACGAAAATATCCCATTTCCGCATTTACCTGGTGATAAAGTGGTGGGGCTGGTATCTATTCGACCGCAATCTGATAAAATCTGTTCCCTTAGAAAAAATATTTGGAAATATTATGGTGGCACGGTTTTCTTTAGAGAAGGAAGCATAAGCATGCCCAAGGTTTTTGATATTGAAATCAAAGACATCAATTCTGAAATAGTAAGCGCTATCGAAAGTCATGCGCAAAACAATATCGAACTTACTTTAGATGGTGTTTTTGATTTTATGAACTCAAGAAAAGATTACAACCCCAACTATAAAGTATTTAAGGAGTACTTTGTGATGTGCTGGGCGGGAAAAGAAAAACGTCAAAACGGGGAAACCTATTATTCAAGGGTAGATATTGCATTAATAAATGAACAGGTGAAATTGTTTTATTCTGAGTTAGACGAGGTCAGTATTTCCTTTACTGACGAGCAGTTTAAAATTGTAGAGTATGTACAACTTGGCCTTCAGGACACCTATAGATATTATCCTCTCGAAGAAGTCGTCATTAAATTTAGAGACAATGCAAGTTATGATATAGAAAGCAAGTTACTATTTGAACCTCCTCAATTCGACAGAAAAACATTATATCACTTATACAACAGCAACAATGCATTGGTAGAAAAGCTGAAAAACAAAATTCCTTTGACTAAAAATGAAGAAAATGATATAATTAACCTTCCTGCAACATATCTTCTGTGTTATTTTAACGATTTTAGCGAAGCAAAAGAAAAACTTGAAGAAGCAAAACCATATCTGAAAAGCTATAACGGTAATGTATACTCTCTTTACAAGGAAAGTATTAGGGTCCTTAGAAAAGTACGATATAGTTAAATATTTAAAACTAGAATGAGTAGAACTTTAGTAATTGGTGATATCCACGGTGGTCTAAAAGCCTTGAAACAACTAATACAAATAGCAAAAATCACCCCAGAAGATCTCTTAATATTTTTAGGTGATTATGTAGACGGATGGAGCCAAAGTGCAGAGTTAATTGCATTCCTTATCGAACTTAAAGAAACACATCAATGCATCTTCATAAGAGGTAATCACGATGAACTGTGTTATACCTGGCTTACTCAAAAAACATATAACGTTGACTGGATTAAACATGGTGGGCAAGCTACTATGAATTCTTATGCAAAAGTAACCGCAGATGAACTACAAGCTCATCTTTCTTTTTTCGAAAATCTCATTAATTATCATATCGATAACCAAAATCGAATCTTTTTGCACGCAGGATTTACCAATCTTAATGGACCTCATAGAGAATACTTCAGTAAATTGTTTTATTGGGACAGAACACTTTGGGAAACGGCACTCTCTGTAGACTCAAAACTTGATAAAACCGATCTTAGGTACCCCAAGAGATTATTGCTTTTTGACGAAGTTTATATTGGCCACACACCGGTTACCAGAATCAACAAAACGGTTCCGGTTAATGCAGCTTGTGTTTGGAATATTGATACAGGCGCTGCATTTAAAGGCCCCTTAACTGCTATTGATGTTGACACCAAAGAATATTGGCAAAGTGATCCGGTATATCAGCTGTATCCCGATGAATGCGGAAGAAACTAAATTGAAAAGAAATACCTCTACAATTCCCTTTTAGTATCATATTCTTACATCCCAATTATCGTTGTACCCGGACAATCATGGGTGTGACATTTATCTGTGTCTTTTGGGCATATTCGAGGGTTCTTAGTTTGCAACAAAACAGTTAAAACCGAAGTGAATCCCCCATTTACTTTGTCGAGACGATCTAATTGAGCAACCTTTAGTTTATTAAGCCCTAATTTCTTTGTTTTCGTTTTTTTCATATCCTTACGTTATCGTTGTTTGTGCAATCTACCCAAATGTATAATAAGAATTTTAAAATCAAATGCTTAACAGACACACATCACAAGGATTTCATGAATTTCGATAAATTATTCGGCGTTTAATGTAGTAAGTTTACGCATAAAATAGGAAGGCTTTATTCCTGTACTCTTTTTAAATGCAGCCGAAAAAGACTCTGCACTATTAAACCCCATCTCTTGGGCTATACCCTGTATTGTATAATTTTTAAGCGATGCGTTTTCTCTAAGTTGCTCTACACTGTACTGCACCCTTAATTCATTTACATAATTTGTAAAACTCTTATTCTTATGATAATTAATAACCTTAGACAAATACTTGGTATTGGTATTAATCTCTTTTGCAAGTGACGAAATACTTATATTATTCTGCAAGAACTGATGTTTTTCTTCGAATTCACTTAGTTTTCTTAGAATATCATTGACTACCTCATCGGCAATCCCTATATCATCTTCCACTTGTTTATTAGATACTTCCACCTTTTTATTCCCTTTGGTAAGCAACTCGTTAAATTTTTGCTCATACTTTTTTCTTTTCAGAAACTGATAACACATAAAACCGGTTGCTACCAATGACAGTAGAATAAGTGCCATCACCCAAAAACTAAGAGTATTGGTATTCTTTTCAAGTTTTGCTATTACATTTTCTTTTTCCTTTAAAAGTAAAGGGGTGTCAAATTCTTTAAACAACTTGGTAGAAACCGATGCTCTTTGACTATTAATAACACGATCAAACTGAAGCAACTTATTAATATAGGTCAATTGTTTTTCCTGTTCTGAATTGGCCTTATACCACGCAATCAAAAACTCGTACCCTTTTCTGGTTTCGGGCAGGACAACATTGTCCTTCTGGATTAGATCATCCATATACAAAAACTCCTTTTCTGCCTGTAACGTATCTTCTTTTTTAAGATACAACTGACCCAAATAAAAAGATCCCAGCACATAGCTCTCATTGTCTTTTATCTGTTCATCTTTTAGCAATCGCAGTCCCTTGGTGATACTATCACTTGCTCTATTAAAATCTTCCCTAAAAAATAGATTTATCCCTTCGTTTAACACCAATTTACCATAAAAATTCTGCTTAAGTTTTTTACTTTTCAAGGACATCGCAATCCCCTTATAATTATAAAATGAAGCTGAATCTAATAGTTTGTTGTACCGATATGATTCTGCCATTGGAATTAACGACAACAAATACGACATTTCATTTAATTCATCTCTATTTCGCTCATATTCGAAGTTCTCCTTAAACAAGGTGAGCGCTTCTGCGTGCTTGTCAATTTTGGTTTTTATGCAAGCGATATTATGATTTGTACTTTGTATATACTCGGTATTTTGCACCTTTTCAGACAAAGCCAATGCTAGAATGTAGTTATCCAAAGCACGTTGATAATCTCCTTTCACAAAATAATATCCTCCTTTAAACGAATAGGCCTTTATAGGATAACGATCATTATTCAATCTTTTGGTAATCGCAATGGCCAAATCTAGTAAAGCTATTTTTTCTGATTCTTCTACAGCATAGTATGATAACGAACTATAGGCTTCTGCCATTTTTATGGTATCCTTATCGGCCATTGCTTTTTCGAGGTAGGTCGATAAATACAATTTTGATATGAGTGTATCTCCATTTGCTTTTCTGTAAGCAGAATACAATTCGTCATAAGAGAGTTTTTGCAACGAATCCTTAGAAATTGGCTGTTCCTGCCCTAACGCAGTAGATAATCCCAGAACAAAAATAATCGATAGCCTAAGCAGATTAACTAAGCTAAAAAAACCAATTGTTTTTTGGGGTATTAAAACTATCATTTGCTTAAGAAAAACGTGTTGTAAGTGCTACAAATATAAGATTTTGAACAAACAACATGTTTCAAAAAAAAAATACAACTGTGCATCAAAAAATCTCATTTTACCAAATACCAAATATCCCGAATCTAAAAATGTCGGAATTCGTGGAATTTCGACATTGATTTCATGAATTTCGATATAAGTCATTTGTTTTCAGATAAGTACTGCATCTATATTTGCCCACTTTCAGCTAACAAATTAATCTTTAAAAATTAAAACAAATGAAAAAAGTATTTTATTTTTTACCAATCCTTGCGGTTTTAGTCTTCACATCTTGTGAAAAGGAAGAAGCAGATGAAATCATCAACCACAACCCTGACACCAATCCTTTCAAAATTGAAACCATTGAAAAGGATAATGGTAAAATTTTCACCTTAACACCAGGTTTATATGGTCCAAATGAGACAGCTCCTTCAACTAAAGTAACTTATACCCTAATTTTACCCCTACCATTTTTAAATCAGGCAACTCAGGGGAATGGTACATATCATCTTGATCTTTATTATCAACAATATGATTCAGCTATTGACGGGTATACATGGATTCCGGCCCTATCAATCGATCGCCCTTCAAATTCAACAGCACTAATTTTACCCGCTGCACATGATGGGCATAAAAGAAATAAATGGCTAATTGGTTATGGCCTATATAACACAGATATTGGCTCCTGGTCGAGATATAAAGAGATTGATATTAATCATTAATATTTTATCATCATGCTCAAAAACATCTTACACCAAGAAAACATTAAAAAAATTGAAAGACATCAACAAAAACATATTACAGGACAGGGGTTTGCTCTAGATCTTCCCATAGCCATTGCTTGTCGAAAAGGAGATCAAATTTGCTGTGGTAGTGGCCGCGGTAAATGTGGACTTGCAGGCGGTATATATGATGGAGGTCAATGCTTTTGTTTCGATTCCTAACCCCCTTTTATTGGAATGTTTGTCCTTAATGCACAAGCTTCAAAGATAGTATTTCTTTGGAGCTTGTTGTATTTATGTGATTTATCATTCGCTTAAAAATTAATTTTTCTTCAATCATTCTATTTTGTAGCTTTAGAACTCGAATATATAAACAGACCACAAATGGGAATTTTTGACAAAATAAAAGAGAAATTAAGCCACGAGTTTATTGATATAGTAGAATGGTTAGACTACACCGATGACACCATTGTACATAGATTTGAAAGATACCAAAACGAAATAAAAAACGGCGCACAACTTATTGTTCGTGAGGGACAAACGGCAGTTTTTATTAACGAAGGTCAGCTTGCCGATGTTTTTACACCAGGAACATACACCTTAAACACACAAAACCTGCCAATTTTAGCAACCTTAAAAGGGTGGAAATATGGTTTCAACAGCCCTTTTAAAGCTGAGGTGTACTTTGTAAACACACACTTATTTACCGATGAAAAGTGGGGAACAAAAAACCCAATAACCTTAAACGATGATCGTTTTGGTCTTGTAGAAATAAGAGCATTTGGAACCTATGCTTTCAAGATTAGTGACCCAGGTAAATTTGTTATTGACGTTGTCGGTACCGATGCCAATTTTACTAATTTTGAGATCAATGAGCATCTTAAAAGTTTAATCTCTACTCGTTTTACCGACACTATTGGTGAAGCCAATTTACCTATTGAATTATATGCCGCTAATACTACAGAGCTTTCTGAAACCTGCCTGGAGGTAATGCAACCAGAGTTTAATTCTGTAGGTATTTCTCTGGAGAAATTCTTCATAGAAAACGTTTCTATGCCGGAAGAATTAAAGAAAGAAATTTTTGAATATAGTAGAATCGATAAACTGGATCTTGATAAGCTTACCAAGTTCAAAACTGCAAAGGCGATCGAAGCGGCTGCGGCCAATGAAGGAGGAACGGCTGGTGCAGGAATGGGTATGGGAATGGGATTTGTTCTGGCTCAGCAAATGGGAGGAATGATGAACCCCATGGGAGGTCAGCAACAGGTTAATCAGGTACAACAAAATTCTCCTGTAACCCCTCCTCCAATGCCTGTGCAGGTACAATATTTTTATGCTAGCAACGGGCAACAGGCCGGACCTGTATCTTTTGATCAATTAAAGGTTTTATTTGCCAATAGAACCGTAAACAAAGATTCATTGATCTGGAAACAGGGTATGGGCAATTGGGCTGCACTTAAAGATGTTGAAGAATTAAAGTCATTTTTAGGAGGAAACACTCCCCCTCCGTTACCTGGGAATTAATCAGATTTTAAATTATAGTATGGTATCCCGGTTTATTGCCGGGATGACACTTGTATGGAAGAAGAAAAAAAAGCAGTTTCAGAACAAAAGAAATCCTGCATCAATTGCGGTGCAGAGCTAAAATACAAACCTGGTACCACATCGATCACCTGTGAATATTGTGGTCATGAAGAAACTATTATTCAGGATCAAGATGGTTTTAAAGAATTAGAACTTAAACCTTATCTTGATGAAATGGGAGCACAATCTCATTCTGAAGAGATTATGATGCTTCATTGTAAAAACTGTGGCGCCAACCAGCATATAGAGGAGAACTACAAATCTTTACATTGTGTTTATTGTACTATGCCTTTAATTATTGAAGATGCTTATAAAGAAGATTGGATATTGCCAGGAGCTGTACTTCCCTTTCAACTAGATCAAAAAAAATCACATCAGATATTTTCTAAATGGGTAAAAGGGTTATGGTTTGCTCCTAACAACTTAAAAAAAGCAGCGTTAGACCCTCAGAATACAAAAGGGCTCTATTTACCCTATTGGACCTTTGATGCTCAACTATTTGCCAAATACCGCGGTCAACGAGGGGATTATTATTATGTAACAGTACCCTATACAACCACCCAAAATGGAAAAACGGTGCAAAGAACCCGGCAAGAACGTAGAACCCGATGGACCCCTGTAAGCGGAACCATCAATGGTTTTGTCGATGACACCTTAATTAAAGCTTCTCACCAACGTAAAAACAAAATCCCTAGAAAGGTATCAAATTGGAATTTGAACGCTTTAGAAGCTTTTAATACCAATTTTCTGGCAGGCTTCGTGACCGAAAAATACACTATACCTTTAAAAGATGGTCATTTGGCTTCGACTAAAGAAGCTGAAAAAATTGCTACTTCGTGGGCAAGAAGAGACATTGGCGGAGATACACAAAGGGTCACAGGAATCGACATGCGCCTTTCTGAAGAAACTTTTAAACACATTTTGCTTCCCGTTTATATAAGTTCATACCGATATAGCGGCAAGACCTATAATTTTTATGTTAACGGGCAAACAGGAATCATCTCTGGCAATAGACCTTATTCCTTCTGGAAAATTTTCTTTTTGGTACTATTTATAATAGTTGTAATTGTAGTATTGGTTACTTTTTCACAATAAAACTTGATGCTTTGTTTTACTTTATGGTAAAACGTATGATCTCGAAAACGGTATCCTGACCTAAATCAGGGCATAAATTTTCCTTTACAATAAGAGTAAGGTTTTTACTACTTCCCTCGAATTTCTTTTTCAAATCCTCTATATTTTTGGAATGACTTCTCATAAAGCCAATGATCGCCTCTTGATCTTTAGAAAAAGGATTAACAATTCCAGACCCACTATTCATTATCGTCCCTACTTTAACCTTAATTGCAGCTTCAAAAGATTTACCACAAATTTTCTTATCAGTATAAAAATCAACTAACATAGCGTTAAAAGTCATTGTTCCGGGTTCCTGACGGTTGTATGCTTCCAAATCTATATTTGTAATTTCATTATCACTTGGATCACCAAATCCAGGTATTTCGATTTGCGGTTTTTTATCTTTCGAGTTGCCTTCTATTGATTTCTCTGTCTTCACATCTTTTTTTTCCTGTGCTACAGTATTTGATTTACAAGAAAACAAACCTATAATAATTACGATATACACAATTTTACTCATAGCATAAAAATAATAAAACTTTAATGTACTCCCTTTAAAATGAACATAAAAAAAGGAGTTGATTATACTCAACTCCTTTCTCTTATTTTGAAAAATGCAATACTATATTATTGCTTTAACACTTTAAATATTCCATGTACACCTCCTGAAACTTTTACAATGTAAAAACCATCAGTAAATGCAGTAGCGTCCCACTCAAATTGAGATCCAAGACCACTTCTTTGATAAACTAAGTTTCCAGTAACATTGTAAACCGCAATAGATATTCTTTCTTGCGAATTAGACTTAAGGTTACCTTCACTATTTAGATTAAACATAAAACGACCGTTTGATGGATTTGGCGAAACAGACATAGAACTATCTGGAGTTAAAGAAGCCAATGGAGTTGCCTCAGCTCCAGTTTCGTCACCTCCATTAGAAATGATACCATAAATATCAAAAACTTGGTCAAATGGCCCTCTTCCAAAAGCCGTAGTAACTGGTGTCCAATCAACAGAACCTGTACCAAATAAATCTCCGGCATCTTGGAAATGTGTTTCGGCACCAATTCCTCCATTTTGAGAAGACCAGAACCATTGTTGTTGCGCTCCACCGAAAGCTAAGTTTGCATAAACACTAATCCAATATGTTCCGCTTTCTAGATTAACCGGTTCTGGAAGCAACAAGTTCATGTTAGTATCATTAGGATCAGAAATAGGTGTTAATTGTCCACTGTTATACACTTCATCTCCCGGGATTCCATTGTTATTTTCATAAATTACTACACTCGCATTATTTAGAGCAGGAGCATTGTTAGCCCCACCAAAAGCAAGAATTCTATTAATAACCCAAGTATCTCCATTAGGAACAACGAAATCATCTGCTGCCTGAACCAAAGCTCCAAAATCTAAGAAATTCTGTGATGGTGTAGACGATACAGCTCCTGCATTTTGGTTATAGATTGGTAATTCTGAAATTCTTATTGTAAATCCTTCAGCTACTTGCTCTTCACCAGAAGTAGCCACTAAAAATATTGAAGTTTCATCTCCTATATTTACTCCATCGGCAAATGTTACACTTAGTACATCTCCTTCCAAACTAGCAGTAGCTACTGCTGGGTTTGTATTATCTAAAGTAATATTGATTGGACTACCATTAGAACTTACGAATAATCCTTCAACATTAACTTCAAAGTCTTGAATATCATTGATATCTGTAGTAACATCTTCTAACAAATACGCAACACTTAAAGAAGACTCTGGTAACTGGTTGAATACTGGGAATCTAGCACTAAACAATCCATTACCATGAGCTGCTGCTGCGATAAATCCATCTTTTCTAGTTTCTACCCAAGGAATAACGTTATTTCCGATTCTAACATTCTCTTTTCTCCAAACAGTATTACTACCATTTAATCTATATGTAGAATATAATCCTGTACTTGTACCTACAAAAACTCTTTGTAATCTAGATCCAAAGAAACCTTGACTACCTCCTAAAAATGCAGTACTTCTTGCAGAAGGACCATTCCCAGAACCATCTGCGTTTTCTTCTAAGTTACCACTAATATCTGTCCATGTTTCTCCACCATCTTCGGTAATGAATAAACTTGGAATTCTGTAGTTAGAGAACGTAACAATAACTCTATCAGCATTAGAAGGGTCAACATTGATATGGCTTACATTACCTACTGGCAAACCTTTACCTTCTGCAATATTAATTGCAGGTTGATTATCAATATTAGCATTATCCATTCTGTAAACTTCTCCATTATTAGTACCATAGTACAATCTATTGGCAACAGGATAGGTAGAAACACCTAATGCTGTAATTGATGTTCCGGGAGAACTAGCAGAAGTCTCTACATTTACCCAATTTACATCAGTAGATGCATTACTAAATAAAGGAATACCATCTAAATCATTATTTCTCCAGATTCTGTTACCAGCTGGCATGTACATGATATTATCATTATTCGGATCTAAAATAAAAGGAGCAATGAATGCAAAACCAGTTGCACTTGCAGCGTTTACCCTTGTAAAAGACACAAACTCTCCTGCTTCGTTATAATTAAATCTAAATACTCTTCCTCTTTGTGAAGACACATATCTTGTTAGACCTCCATCGGCTATAGCACTAAATGCACCATCACCACCGAAAAGATCTTCCCAATCTGCTCTTGGATCTGTAGAATTTGTATACCAAGTACTGTTATCCTGGAAACCTGCCAAAAGATCATCACTATTTGGCTCAGGATCAAAAGATACGTGATACGGTTGAGTAGTTAAATAACCATTACTTAACGATGTCCATTCTACTGGAACAGTTGGATCTAGATTTGTAGTAATATCTTCTGTTACAGAAACACCACCATCATGTCCAGAAAGCACTCTATTTGGATTCGATGGATAAAAAACTAATGCATGCTGGTCAGGATGCTGCCCAGGATAAAGACTAATATCGTTTAAAGTAGAGTATCCTGCGATCCAGCTTTCTCGACCTACTGGTGTAGTAAATCCATCAGTAGATCTATATAAATTTGTACCTCCAATGATTACTAAATTCGAGTCTGCAGGACTAACTTTTACTAATAAGTTATACCCTCCTTGAGGATTAAAGTTTCCTACAGGACCGCCAATTGTCGTTGGAACATTTGCAGTAAGATCTGTCCAGTTTTCTTCGGCTGCAGCATCATATCTATGTAAAAATACAGGACCACCTGCTCCTCCGTTTACCGTTAAAAAATATACCACATTTGGATTTGAAGGATCTATTCCCATAACAGATCTACCATAAGCTTCGGGTAGAAAATCTGGAGTAATTTCTGTCCAAGTATCTCCATCTGCCGATGTAAAATAACCATTATTAGGATCACTATTTGAATCTAAAGTAGCATAAATTTGACCATTAGAAGCAATTGCTACTTCGGCCAACGTATCAAAACCTCCAGCTAAGACTTCAGTAAAATTACGACCACCGTCTTGAGATCTATGAACCCCAGTAATTGTACCTACATAGATATCTCCATTAATAGGATTAATAACTATCGAATTGATTAGATCTAATGGGCCAAAAGCTCTTGGGTCACCATCATTGGTATTCCTTAGGTTTTCCCAAGTACGTCCACCGTCTCTTGATCTGTAAATACCAGTACCTTGATAAAAGGCTCCTCCTTCAGATGCTGAGTTTCCTAAACGTTCCCCAGAAGCGTAGTACCAAGTAAAACTTTTACCCGGTCTTGGATCCTGTACTATGGCTGTAATACTTGGATTCTGAAAAGAACGTGTTACTTTTCTCCAAGTTTCACCTCCGTTTTCAGATCTCCATAAACCTCCAGATACACCTCCAGCAAGAATTACATTCTCGTTATTGCGGTCTATCGCTAAAGCTCTTGTTCTACCACCAACATTCCAAGGACCTCTATTTGTCCAATAAGAAAATCTTCCTCTTTTAGAAGACTTGGCAGCTTGAGCCAGAGATTTTTCTGAAGCATCACCTACAGGAATCTTGTCAGAAAAAAGCGCTTCTGCCTGGCGAATATTTCTCGGAATTTCTCCTGTTGCCGGATCTTCGAGTAATTTTCGCTCATATTCCATTCTGGCTTTTAGGTTTTCAACTACTCGTTCTGGTTTAGAAGCTCTAGACGTGCCTGATTTACCTTCGTAAAGTTTTTTGGCGTTGTGATAAACTTGTTTTCCAGTGAGTTGATCTGCCTGGGTCTTCAGGCCAGATTGTTGGGCATTTGTAGTAACAATAGCTCCCAACATAGCTATTCCCCAAACGAGACGTTTGGGATAGAATAAAAATGTTTTCATTTTATTAAGCTGATTTGTGAGTAATTGTCAAATCTAACTTAAATTTTTGAACTTTTTTCTTAAAATTTATGAAAATTTAACTCTTTATTATTTTTTCTCTAAGATTACCTCTACACTTTCAGTAATAACATGGCATACATCTTCCGCTACTAAAACGGGTTCACTTAGTGTATTATCACGATACCCGTCTTTGGTTACGGTAATAATATAAGTTCCAGCTCTTTCATATGCGCCAACAAAAGTATTGTTGGCTTCTACTTTTTTTAAAGTTTCACTATAATTCCCATCGATAGCCTCTACTGTTACTCCATTGGTAATATTTGCTCCTCCCAAGCCATCTTTTACAGTCACTTCTAGCCCTGCTCTTGCTTCTAACGTACATAAAACAGGATCTTGGGTATCATCATCACTATTACAAGCCAAAAATGTAGTAACTATTATCCCGATTAAAAATTTCTTCATCTTTATGTTTATTGTTTTGGTGTTTCCTTTAGTAAGATGTTACAAATTTTAATTGGTTGCGTTTCTATAGCTACAATAAAAAAAGCTCCTAAAACAACATTAGGAGCTTTTAAATATTTTGAAACGATTGTTACAAATCGAATTTAATTCCCTGCGCAAGCGGTAATTCTGTAGTATAATTTATGGTATTTGTTTGTCTACGCATATATACTTTCCAGGCATCAGATCCAGATTCACGACCTCCACCTGTTTCTTTCTCTCCACCGAACGCGCCTCCTATTTCTGCTCCAGAAGTTCCGATATTAACATTGGCAATACCGCAATCTGATCCTGCGTGTGATAGGAATCTTTCTGCTTCTCTTAAATTATTAGTCATTATTGCAGATGACAATCCTTGTGCAACACCATTTTGAATTTCGATAGCGTTTTCTATTTCTCCACTATATTTCAGTAAATATAATACAGGGGCAAATGTTTCATGCTGTACAATTTCGAATGAATTGTTGGCTTCTGCTATTGCAGGTTTTACATAGCACCCGCTTTCATAGCCTTCACCAGAAAGCACTCCTCCTTCTACTACAATATTACCTCCTTCGGCAACTACTTTTTCTAAGGCGTTTTGATATCCCTTAACGGCATCGGTATCGATTAGAGGCCCAACATGATTATTTTCATCTAGTGGGTTTCCTATCCTTAATTGACCATAAGCATCTACCACAGCATTTTTAACCTTATCATAAATAGAATCATGAATGATTAATCTTCTGGTAGAAGTACAACGCTGTCCTGCAGTTCCTACTGCACCAAATACTGCACCAATCACTGTCATTTTAATATCGGCATCTGGTGTAACAATAATTGCATTGTTTCCACCCAATTCCAGAAGTGACTTTCCTAATCGTTGTCCTACTGTTGCCGCTACAATTTTACCCATTCGAGTAGAGCCTGTAGCCGAAACCAATGGAATACGCTTGTCTGTAGTCATCATTTCACCTACTTTATAATCTCCATTAATAAGACATGAAATTCCTTCTGGCAGGTTGTTGTCTTTTAATACTTTTGAAATAATATTTTGGCAAGCAATACCACAAAGTGGTGTTTTTTCACTTGGTTTCCAAACACATACATCTCCACAAATCCAAGCCAAAGCAGTATTCCAGGACCATACTGCAACTGGAAAGTTAAACGCAGAAATAATACCTACAATTCCTAGAGGGTGGTATTGTTCGTACATTCTATGTCCTGGTCTTTCTGAATGCATCGTCAAACCATGTAATTGCCTTGATAATCCCACAGCAAAATCACATATATCGATCATTTCCTGTACTTCTCCCAGACCTTCTTGATATGATTTCCCCATTTCATAGGATACTAACTTTCCTAGAGGTTCTTTTAGTTTTCTTAGCTCTTCTCCAAATTGTCTCACAATTTCTCCACGCTGTGGAGCTGGCATTACTCTCCAGGATTTAAATGCCTCCTGAGCACTTTGAATTGCTTTTTCATAATCTTCCTGAGTGGTGGTCTCCACTTTCCCAATTAATTCTCCGTCTACTGGTGAATATGACGAAATTGCTTCTCCCGAAGAAAACCAATTTGATCCTGTCGATGTTCCTTTATTATGCTCAGAAACACCTAGTTGCTCCAGGGCTTCTTTAATTCCGAAATCTACTATTGCTGTTGCCATGTTATTTGTAACTTTTTGAAAGGATAAAGATAATGTGTTTTGAAGATATATTAAATTCTGATTGTTCATAAAGTTAGTTTTAATAAATTTTACAATAAAACCACTTCAAAAAAATCAAAAATGTAAAAAATCAGAAAGTCATAGCATCAAATTGACATTCTGTTTCTACCGTATGGCAATACAATATAGGAGCAACCGAAATCTAAAAAAGAAAAGCGAACCGAAGTTCGCTTTTATCATTTAGCACCCTGTATCTTCATATTCCAAGCTTCCATCTACCGGACATGGAATATCACAAGATTGCGTAATTAAAATCGGAAATTGACTCCCTGCAGGTCTAAAAACGCAAGTACAACAATCAAAAAATGGAAAAATCCCTCCTTTAATCGATTGTTGTTCACTCTTGTTTAATTTCTTAGTGTTTTCGATGTTTAAAATTTTTTTCAGCATAATAATTAAGATTAATTTGTACGTACTTTAAAAGTAAAGAATTTAGCTCCATTCCACCGTCTTATTCACTGAAAATCATAGAAGTAGTTCCTCATTTTTATAAAAATGAGGTTTTAGTATTCAAGCTTTAAATTTATCTTGCGCCCCGTATGGGAAGAGATAATACTAAAAAGAAATCGCTCAAACAAGATTTCTCATGTAGAGCGATTCCCAACTAAATAACCAACCAAAAAGTTTATATTGTTTAGCGCAATCTTACTTTTCTATCGAAAGTGATCTCAATTTCAGATCGGCTTTTTTTATTCTCTTCGTATCGTTCTGTATCTTTTTTCCTGAAGTAGCATTCTTGAAAAGCAGATGACCTCTACCTTTAAAACGATATACTGTTCCAGATGTTGGATGATACAATTCTATGGTACTATCATTTATAACGGATAACTCAAAGTATTCATTGCCCAGATACGAATAATCAAGTGTTAAAATTTTCCTATAAAAATCATTCGCAATATCATTTACCTCATAATGCCCTACATAATCATAGAAAAGAGCATCAATTGGAGTTCCATTTTGATCTTGTGAACTTTTGAAATTATCTCCAGATCCGTAGTATAAAAACTTCATGTAGTTTTCATTGTCAAATTCATTCAAGGCACCAAACTCACTGGTAAATACCTTTTCCCAGGTTTCATATTCCTGAAGGAAATAATGAATATTATCATAAAACACTAAATCGTAATCGAAATTGCTTCTTTGATAACCTACCAAGTAATAACTGGTGTTGGTTACACTATCGTAGACTTCGATTTCATTACTTGATATTTGAGAGATCGACAAGTTGTAGGTACCATCGATATCATGACTAATATCTACAGAGGTGCGAAACACATCATAAAATCCAACATCTAAACCAAAACCTCCTCCATTATCACCGATTCCCACCAGGTTATTATTGGCATAAAATGTTCCGTTTCTAAAGGAAACTGTAAACGCTTTCTGTAAAAAAGGAACTTCTCCGTTTCCTCGGGTTCGTTCTATATCTACATACCAGATTTCGTAACTGTGTAGTAGTGAATTTAAGCTTATCGTAGGTTCTTCGATAAAAACATCATCCTCGATAACCACTTCTGCAACACAAGAGGTTAACAACATAGAACCTAAAACCATAACCGAAAGTAATTTTAATGTCTTCATAAGCTGTGTGTTTTCAATTTCCTATTTCAGAAACCAAAACACGTGCCAAAATCATATTTACCTGATAATCAGTTTTTTATTTTGATTTCTATTTTCCTTATTTTTGAGCCAATAAATAGATCTATGGAAAACAGTCCGAAATTTGCGGTTATTGGTGGTGGTAGTTGGGCAACCGCTATTGTAAAAATGCTTACCGAAAACCTCGATGAGATAGGTTGGTATATGCGTAGTGTATATGCGCTGGAACATCTCAAAAGACAACAACATAATCCTAATTATCTTAGTTCTGTTGAATTTAAGCTGGAACAACTAAAACTTACCAACGATATTAATGAAGCTGTAGAATATGCCGATTATCTGATATTTGCGATTCCATCGGCTTTCCTGCATACTGAGCTTCAAAAACTTACTGCTTCTTTAGAAGGTAAAGTGATTTTTTCGGCGATTAAAGGGATTGTTCCCGAAACGGGATTAATCGTTGGAGAACATTTTCATGATGAATATAATATTCCATTCAATAATATTGGTGTTATTACCGGTCCTTGCCATGCCGAGGAGGTAGCACTTGAACGTTTATCTTATCTCACTATTGCTTCAAACGACGAAGAAAAAGCAAAAGTAATGGCAGATCATTTGAGCAGTTACTATATTAAATGTAAAATTAGTGACGATATCATAGGTACCGAGTATGCTGCGGTACTTAAAAACATTTACTCTGTTGCAGCAGGAATAGCTCACGGATTGGGTTATGGCGATAACTTTCAAAGTGTATTAATGAGTAATGCCATTCGTGAAATGAAGCGTTTCATTAAGAAAGTACATAAAATGAAACGTAACATTAACAACTCTGCTTATCTAGGAGATTTACTGGTAACGGGGTACTCTGTTTTTTCGCGTAATCGTATGTTTGGTAATATGATTGGCAAGGGGTATACCGTAAAAAGTGCGCAAATGGAAATGAATATGGTTGCAGAAGGATACTATGCCGCCAAAACAGCCTACGAACTAGATGCGACAGCCACCACTCGCACGCCAATTATAGATGCAGTTCATGACGTTTTATACGAAAACAAAAATCCTAAAAAAGTATTTAAAAAGTTGGCCGAGAAGCTAGATTAATTATTCTTATCTTCATAGCTCATTTATTATAGAAAAGCTATGACCGAAGTTATCGAGAAATTCTATACCGCATTCAGCAAATTAGATGCCGATACCATGATCTCATGTTATCATGATGATATCGTTTTTGAAGACCCAGGATTCGGAAAACTAGAAGGAGAACGTGCCAAAGCTATGTGGCAAATGCTGTGTGCCAATGCCAGAGATTTTACCTTAGAGTACAGTGACGTTAAAGCAAATGATACTTCAGGATCTGCACATTGGGAAGCCAAGTATACATTTAGCCAAACCGGAAGAAAGGTACACAATCGTATCGATGCCGAATTTGAATTTAAAGATGGGAAAATCATAAAACACACCGATCATTTTAACTTACATCGATGGGCCTCTCAAGCCATAGGCTGGAAAGGAAAATTACTTGGAGGAACAGGATTTTTCAAGAAAAAACTAATACAACAAACCAATAGATTATTAGATAAATATATGTCTGCCTGATTTTTAACACACAATCATGAATACCATAAACATTACCACTCCCCTCGTGTCTGTATCGTGGCTTTCAGAACACCTCAACGACCCAGATCTTATAATTCTTGATGCTACCATCAAAAAAGTTGCTTCTAACCATAATGAAAAATACCCTGACCTGAGTATAAAAGACAGTCGCTTTTTTGATATTAAAAAAGTGTTTTCTGATAAAAGTACAGATATACCCAACATGCTACCATCTGCCGAGACTTTTGCCAAAGCTTGCGAGCAATTGGGAATAAGCTCTCATCATAAAATTGTAGTGTATGATAAAATAGGCATGTACTCTAGTGCCAGAGTATGGTGGATGTTCAAAATCATGGGGCATACTCAAATTGCAGTGCTAGATGGTGGTTTTCCTGCCTGGCAGCGAGCTAATTTACCTGTTGAAGAATATTCTTCAGCACAAAAATATACTCAAGGAAGTTTTAAGGCTGTGTTTAACCCAAAACTAGTGACCGATGCAGCAACTATTTTGAACAAAATAAATGACGAAGACACCTTAGTCTTAGATGCAAGATCATCGGGGAGGTTTTTGGCTCAGGAACCAGAACCCAGAGCAAGCCTAAAAGGAGGCCATATTCCAAATTCGAAGAGTCTTCATTATGAGCGGGTACTAGAAAATGGAACTATGAAATCTATTGATGAACTAAAAGAAATACTCGACAGTTTTAATATTGAAGATAAAAAACTGATCTTTACCTGTGGTTCAGGAATCACAGCATGCATTATTATGCTGGCGGCAGAAATAGCTGGATATGAGAATGCATCTGTTTATGATGGTTCCTGGAGCGAATGGGGACAACTAGAAGGAGTTCCTATCGAAAAATAAATAAACCAAAATTAGCCGAACCTCGTTATGAAATAAGCTACACCATAGTTTTTGACATACATCGAAAATGATTATGTAGCGATTTACATAGCTGCACTAAGCTTAGTCGAAGTGTGACCTCAAAAAATAGTATAAACACATGAAATATTACGTTACTTCTCTTTTGACCGTGCTAATGATTTGCACAACCTTAACCGCACAAAAATCTCAGTTTACGTTGGATGATTTTTATGCAGAAAACCCAGCCTTAGATGCTACGGTAGATTCTATCTACAATACGCTGTCAGAAAAGCAAAAGGTGGCACAAATGATTATTAGCTGCACCGGAGAATTGGGTAAACCAGAAGCAACTGTAAAAAAATTGGCTAAGGATACTATTATTGGGGGTGTTGTTTTCTTAAAAGGAAGTAAAAAGACACATACCAATACCATTAATGAACTCAATACAATCTCTGAAAATAACAAAACCCTACCTCTTATTTTCAGTATGGATGCCGAACCTAGTTTATTTGCCAGTCGTATTAAAGGAGCAAAAGACGTAGGTAAAACCATAGATATTAAGTCTGAAGCGAAATCAGATTCGGTAGTGAATATCATAAATAAAGAACTTAAAGAAATAGGGGTGCATCATAACTTTGCTCCCGTACTGGATATTAGCCCCGGCAACGAAGCGATAAAATCTCGTAGTTATGGTAATAATAAAGACTCTGTCATTAATCTTGCCAATAGATTTATAAAATGTACACAAGAAGGAGGCATTATAGCCACGGCTAAGCACTTTCCTGGGCACGGATTGGTAAAAGGAGATACCCACAAACAAAGTGTATATATAGATGGGCCGTTGCAAGAGGTAGACAACTATACGCCTATTATTGCAGATGGTGTTTTATCGATTATGATAGCACACATCACCGTTGTGAATAATGATATTTTTGGAACCGATGGGCTACCCTCTAGTTGTTCCCGAAGAATCATAACCGATTTGCTAAAAGAAGGTATGTGTTTCGATGGTATTGTGGTTTCTGATGCCTTAAATATTATGAAAGCCGTTACTATTTTAGATAATGCGCCGTTATTGGCTTCTAAAGCCGGATGCGATATGATTTTGATGCCCCAAGACGAGCGAAAGACGATGAACTCTATTCTTGAAGAAACCAAAAAAGACCCAGAATACCATAAGCAAGTGATCGCATCGGTAAAAAAGATTTTACGATTAAAAATTTGTGCTGGGATTATTTAATAATCCCAGGTAAAAACACATGAAGTATCTATTCATCATAGGCATAGTTTTCTTGAGCATTGCAGGCTGCAATTCAAAAGAAAAGAAAAGCACTACAGGTGAACTATTGTTATCTAAACCGGTTCCAGAAGATACTCCTGCTCCTTTTCTTCCTGAACTTGTAGATCATAATGCAATGGTTCACAAAGGTATCTTTTCTAATGACCTTTCTGAATATTATTATACCACTTCTAAAAAAGATTTCACACAATTTAATACGTATATGGTTAAAAAAAGTAATGGTCGATGGTCTTCACCTCTACCCGCTTTTTTTAATAGTACCTACAACGATCACGGCATGAGTTTCTCTCCCGATGGAAACACTCTATATTTTAGCTCTACACGACCTACAGACATAGACTCCATACCAAATACCTGGCATTTATGGAAGGCTAAAAAAGTGAATGACCAATGGGGTGAATCTTCATATATTTCTATCCCTAACCTTAATGATAAACTTGTTTCTCACCCAAGCATAACTAAGGACGGTACACTATATTTTCATGTTAGTAATCTCGATTATAGTGATATGGCCATCTATTCTTCGCAATATATCGATGGAAAGTTTCAAAAAGCTACAAAACTAAACTTTGGGCTCACAAATAAGGCTGGATTTTGCACTCCTTATGTTTCTCCAGATCATGATTATCTGGTATTTGCAAAGGTAGGAACGTCACTTACCCTATATATTAGCTATAGAACCGAAGGGTTGTGGTCACCGCCAATAGAATTACCCAAAGCGATTAATACAGGAGGGCAAGGCAACCCATATATAACTCCCAATGGTGAGTTTCTGTTTTATACGCAACGAGACACTACAAATACATGGCACATAAACTGGGTCGCTACTCGATCATTTATCAACACCAAAAAAACATCTCATGAGTAATACCACCGGACTTGCCTTATGGCATCAATTTGTTACAGAGCGAAATACTGCAAATCTTGGAGAATTAATTGCCGACGATGCCGTACTATATTCTCCCGTGGTATGGACCCCACAAAAAGGGAAATTTATTGTGAGCATGTATTTAACCGCTGCCGCAAGCATCATTGCCAATGAGCATTTTAAATATGTTCGTGAGGTTATCAATGACGAGCATAGTATTCTTGAATTTACTACCGAAATTGATGGGGTAACCGTAGAAGGAGTAGATATGCTTACTTTTAACCAAGAAGGAAAACTAGAAGCCATCAAAGTAATGGTACGCCCCTTAAAAGCGATGCAGGTAGTGCACAAAAAAATGGGCGAGTTTCTGGAACAGATGAAAAAGTAACGAGTAAGGATTTAAACCTACCTATAACCATTTCTAAACCCCTTCTATGATATCAAGTACACCTCAACGGCTAGTTTTTTGATCTCTACAAGAGGTTCTGTATATATAACTATCTATCTGTTACTCTTTCTAAACAGTTGAGTGAGTGGTGCCAACCTATTCTTAACCCCTTTGTACTACTTCATAACCCAAAATAAAGATCAAACAACCCCTTCTAAACGTCTATACAACCTCTTGCAAACATAGTATCACCGCTATAAAACACTTTGAGATACCAACTAAACATTTACAAACCGCTTCGAAGCAGTTTAGAACCCGATAAAAGGGGTTATGAACCACCCAAAACACATTAAAACGGAAGTTATCTTTTCTTTTAAAAAACTACATTTTGGTACAGATTTCTGTATACGCATCCCGTTTCTGACCCATAATTTTGCCCCTGGTTGTTGTCATGCACGAGCAACAACAAAACTTTAACATTTGGTCATGCTTGAGTTTCATTTTTTGAAACTGGCATGCGATATTATTGCATTACGATAGTTCAACGCAATAGTTTTAATAGTTTGTATTTAGGTCATGAATAAAAATATCATATATATTAGTATTGTAATGTGTTTGGGAATGCAGTTGCAGGCCCAAACCACATTATCAGACAAGAATTATGTGTATTCTAATATTCCCCAGCAACCCATAACGGTAGGTGAGTTAGAAAGTCCTAACTGTACTACACTCGATGGGGAGTATATAGAATCGGTCACCTATTTTGATGGATTGGGAAGACCTACACAACAAAGAGCCATAAAAGCCTCGCCTAATCAAAAGGATATTGTTACTCATATTACCTATGATGATCTGGGTAGACAAACCAAAGAGTATTTACCCTTTGAGTCGAATGCAGCAGTGGGAGAGTATACTACGGTGAATATCACCAATGATATTAACACCTATTATAAAAACACCTATGCCGATGACTTTACAGGCGTAGCTACCGCTAATATCAATGCGTATGCTGAAAAGGTGTATGAAGACTCTCCACTGGGTAGAGTGTTAAAGCAAGGTGCACCAGGAACAGCTTGGAAAGCCAATCCTACTAGTGATAGCGATCACACCATTAAATTTGGTTGGGAGGCCAATATAGCCAATGAAGTGGTACGTTTTGAGGTGGCTTTTGCTAATCCTGCCAATACCGAAGCCCCAAGTCTGATAAAAAACAATCATTATGGAGCTGGAGAACTTATGGTCACCACTACCAAAGATGAAAACTGGACTGTGGCAGATGGGAATAACCATACCACCAAAGAGTACACCAACAAACAAGGGCAAGTAGTATTGAAAAGAACCTTTGCTTCGACAAATTCAGCAAGTTCTGAGGCACATGACACCTATTATGTCTATGATGATTTTGGGAATCTGACCTATGTGATCCCTCCCAAGGTAACTGTTAATGATGGTGTTTCTGCTACCGAGCTAGCCGAACTCTGTTACCAATATATCTATGATGGGCGTAACCGCCTTGTTGAAAAGAAAATACCAGGGAAAGACTGGGAGTATATCGTGTATGATATCTTAGACCGACCGGTTTTTACACAACATGGAAACCAACGTGGTGTAAATACAGGGAAAACCTATAATTGTTGGGATGTAACCCGTTATGATGCTTTAGGGAGAATAGCCTATACCGGGGTGATGATTAATAATGTAAATCGAAAATTATTACAAAGTCGTACTACCAATGCCAATGATCCTTTGCATGAAACCAAACAAGGAACCGAAGTAAACATTGCAGGTACTATGGTACACTATAGTAGAAATACCTATTTATCAAGTTCGATGACCAAGGTATATACTGTGAATTACTACGATACCTATAGTTTTGACAAAGGTTTACTATCTACTCCAACCACAGTATTAGGGCAAGCAGTAACGACCAACACCAAATCCCTACCTACAGGAAGCAAAGTGCGAGTATTAGGTACCGATGACTGGATTACTACCGTCACCTATTACGATGCCAAAGGAAGACCGATCTATATAAGCAGTGAAAATGAATACCTACACACCACTGATATTATAGAGACCGAGCTTGATTTTACAGGTAGGGTACTACAAACCAAAACGAGTCATACCAAAGGGAGTAATGCTGCTATCGTTACTATAGATACATTTGAGTATGATCATATGGGTAGAGTGACTCAGCAAACCCAAAAGATTAATAGCCAAGATGAGGAGCTTATTGCAAGCAATAGCTATGATGCGTTAGGGCAATTAACCGCTAAGAATGTTGGTAGTGGATTACAACAAATAGACTACGCCTACAATGTTCGTGGTTGGCTTAAAGGGATTAACGATGTTGATAATTTAGGTAGTGATCTTTTTGGGTTTAAGATTAGCTACAATAACCCTAGTGTTACAGGAGTAGGAGTGCCAGCCTTGTATAATGGAAACATAAGTGAGACACAATGGAAAACAGCTAATGATAATAAGAAAAGAGCCTATGGATATTTGTATGATGACTTAAATCGAATAAAAATTACTCGATATACAGACAATATGAATGCCTATACGGGGCAGTATAATACAGCGTATTCATACGATAAAATGGGGAATATGTTGACATTAGGGAGAAATACCACCAACGGAGCAGGCTCTTATAATCAAATTGATAATTTGGTATACCGGTATTCACCTACTAGCAATAAATTGCTAGCTGTAACCGATAATAGTACATCTACCGAAGGGTTTAATGATGGCAACAAAACTGGTGATGATTTTGAGTACGATAGCAATGGTAATATGATTGTTGATCATAACAAAGGGATCTCAAGTATTACCTACAACCATCTCAATTTACCGGAAACAGTTTCTATAAGTAATAGTCAGGGAACCGGAACAATTACTTATATTTACGACGCCACTGGGGCTAAACAAAAAAAGATAGTCACAGATGGAAGTTCTGTAACAAATACTGAGTATGCTGGAGGGTATTTATATAAAAATAATACCCTTGAATTTATAAGTATGGCAGAAGGATATATTGAACCAAATAATAGCAACGGTTTTGATTATGTCTATCAATACACAGATAATGTAGGGAATATACGATTATCTTATAAAGATGCGAATGGAAATGGTACTATCTCTCAAGATGAAATACTAGAAGAGAATAACTATTATCCTTTTGGGTTAAAGCACAAAGGATATAACACTCTAGTATCGAGTACAAATACCGCTTTAAATTTTAAGTATAATGGTGTTGAGTTAGAAGAAGGGTTAGGCTTTAATCTCTATGAGATGGAGGTAAGACAATATGACCCCACTATAGCTCGTTGGACAGGAATTGATCCCGTTACACACCATTCTATGTCTACCTATAACAGCTTTGATAACAATCCTGTGTATTGGGCAGACCCAAGTGGTGCTAATGCTGAAGATTTAGTTAATGAAATTATTAGTAAATCGTCTGGATATAGTTCTTCTAAATGGAAATCTAATGAAGATGGGACATTCAGCGCTAGTAAAGGTAGAACAGCGGGAGAAAAAAATGATTCTGATAATCCACCAAGTACTGAAGTTATAAAAAACGATGATGGAACATATAAAGTAGTAAATGCCAATGATGATGGAGACACTGGTATTTATGTTGTAGATAATACAGGTGAAAGAACGGGAGAAATAATAGGTGAAACAAGAAATGCTGATGAGTTCATTAACCCTGAAAATGGAAAAGTATTTAAAGATTTCACTCTTTATGTGGATGCGAAGTGGGAAGCAATCCTTAGACCACTTGCAAAAAAAGCTGAAAGTTTAGATTTAATTGAAGTTGCTAATGAATCAAGACCTACGAAAACTTTTGACGTAAAATATTTTTATCCAAAGCAGGCGAGACTTTTAGGCGGCAAATATGCTACAAGTAGAACTGCAGGAAATTTTTTAGCAGGATATAATGCTCAAGGAGCTACCTATTATGGAGCAGGTATTAGTTTTGTTACGTTTCAAAAAATCGCAGGCTCTCTTCATAAAAAACAATTTAGTAAATCAAATGTTTTGGGAATTATGTTTAAAGGTAAGACTTTTGGACCAGCACCTTTTTATGGGGAAGTTCCATATCAGTATAGAGCAAGTAAATTAGGTTGGGATTCAGCCATTTATAACTATTTGTCTAAAGGAAAAAATATAATAAGATGATAAAAAAAAGTGTTATACTCATTGGAGTACTTCTTATAATTGGGGTAATAATTAATCTCTTTTTAGATTTAAATAAATTAGAAGAGAATATCAATATGGACAACAGTGGAAAATCATATTTAGAAAACGACCATGTCAAAATATCCAGAGTAAGGTGGGGTGTTTCCTCAAATCATACAGAAATACTTGTTTTATTAAAGAAAGACAACCTAGAACTAAAATTTAATAATTCAATTTATGTAGAAGACAATAAAGATACAGTCATTATATATTCGGAAGAAATCCCTAAAAATTATGTTTATGACAAGAATAACTTCATAACTATAAATAAAATTGACATTGATAAATTATCTGAAATCAGAAAATTTGTCAAAGACAAAAACCTTATTGAAATAATTTACTAATCCCGATCGCTCGGATATGATAGCGCGGATTTGTAATCCGTGCCAAAATAAATTCAAAAAAACGGTCACAGTTTAGTGATCGTTTTTTGTGTTAGAATGTTCGGTGTCAAAAAAAATGAAACTGACTTGTTGTATTTTTAAAAATTAGAAGAACCTATTTAGGTGTAGATTTGTTTTTAAGTAGTATTGCATGGGTTGTAAATCTGTATCAACTAAAAAGACCATAAAATGAAAATTATATATATAATATTTTTTATGATTTTAAATTTATTAGTGTTTTCCTTTCTAACTGGAAAGGTTAAGATAAATAGTAGTTTAAAAGCATTACTGATAGTTTTCTTATCAGCCATCGTTTTTTTACATTTCTCAGATTACTTAAGACTATCTTCAAATGAGGTTTTTTTAATATTACTTACATTTAGTTTAACTCCTATTGCACTTACTCTTTTGGGTAAAATAGCAATTAGATTTGCTGTAAAAACAAATAACTCTATAAAAGAACATTTTATATTTAAAATGTTCAATTTTATGATCAATTACATCATTTATATATTAATAACTGTTTTTCAAATCGTGACGTTAATTAAAGATTAGATATATTAACAGATCGTTCGGGCTTATATTTGTTTTAAGTAGTATCGCACGGATTGCAAATCCGCGCTATCGGATTTTTAATTAAAAACATCATGGAGGAAGCATTAAAAATATACATTCAATTTGTAGAAAAATTTGAACAAGAATTAACTTCTAAATATAAAATTCCAGATAACTTTTGGAATAAATCAAATGCAAATTTCCCAAAAAAGGGCAGCACAGATAGTTTTAAATATAGTTTTCATGGAGCTGGCTGTAGGGTTGAAAAAAAAGGGATTGTATGCGAATATGATATTGCTCCATTAAATGAGAACCACATTAAATTTTCTCCTTGGAAATTTTTTAATTTTATAGAAACTAACCCGGATTTAAAAAAATTAAGTAGAGAAGATTTCGAGTTAGGGTTATCGATACTTGAGAAAAAAAGAAAAATATCTAAAGTGTTTATAGAAGGAATTGAAACTGGGGTTTACCAAATACATCAATAACTTCCCGATCACCCGTATTCTATGATTAAATCAAGTAAAACCCAATAGCGCGGATTTGTAATCCGTGCTATCAACAAACACTGTAAAAAAACAAAAGCTATATTGGGGTGATATAGCTTTTTGTTTATGACGATATGTTAGTTTTGGGGCACTTTATTTTTTTAACGATGTTCTTTTATGTTTCTTTTTAGAGGAAGCCTTTGCTACTTACTTTATGTTTCATAAAACCGATTACTTTATTAACAACTACAGTGTAAAAGTAGCACTCTGAAAATAGAATATAGGTGTGCTGCTGTCGAAACACCATTCGTCTTCGACCAAACCTATGTTTTCTTTCGGTGAATGGTAAAGTCCGTTGTGTTACCTATAAAAACAGAGGGCAAAACCCTTGATCTTTATGATACGATGGCTCAGATTTGTAATGTGAACCAAAACTAATTCAAATAAAACCGTCACAGTTGTAGTGATCGTTTTTGTGAAAGAATGTGTAGTTCCAAAAAACCGATAAGTTTCTCATACAGACAAAAAACTAATTTGTACCTTGGGTGTCATGACTCGAAAAGTATGTATTTTACTATCTGGTATTTGGTTATTGTTTTGCTGTACATCAAACACAGAACTCCCTGAAATGGCAGATAGCAATGAGGTCGAAGAAGTTGAACCCAAGTCTTTTTCTTTTCTCGCTTTAGGAGATTCGTATACCATTGGACAAGGTGTACAACCCAAAGAAAGCTGGCCATTTCAGCTCAAAGATGCTCTTGAAAACTCAGAAAGAACCATAGAAGAACTTACTGTCATTGCCAGAACCGGGTGGACCACCAGTGATTTACTACAAGCCATAGTACAACAATCGCCCACTAAACAAGATATGGTGTCTTTATCTATTGGGGTGAATAACCAGTTTAGAGGTTTAGAATTTTCAATATTTCAAGAAGAGTTCAATACCTTACTCGATATTGCCATTGATCTGGCAGAATCAAAAGAAAAGGTTTTTGTCGTTTCGATCCCAGATTATGGAGTTACCCCTTTTGGCTCATATAATAGTGAAAACATAGCCCGAGAGCTAGACATGCATAATGCCTACATGAAACAACGTTGTGCAGAGATCAACATTGCTTTTATAGACATTACCCCTATCTCAAGAGAACTGGGCGATGGTAGCAATGCTCTGGCCGATGACAATTTACACCCTAGCCCGTTTCAATATAGTTTATGGGTCGAAGAAATTTTGCCTATCGCCAACGCTATTTTAAAATAGAGCGGTATTAAATTGTCCAAAACAGACAACCATATTCTATTTTCTGATGCGTATCTTTCACAGAAAGCCTAATATATGAGTAACCCTACACAATTAGATCGATATAAGGCACTTCTTAATTTTATTGATAAGAAGTTTAAAGAAAATATTTCTATACAGGATATAGAAGATGTTTCCTTTTACTCCTACCGAAATATAAATCGAATTTTCTTGTCACTGCATCACGAAACCATTGGGAAATACATAAAAAGAATAAAGCTCGAAAAAGCTGCACAATACCTTAAATTTTCTGACACCCAAATAGCCGATATCGCACTCGAAATAGGGTATAGCGATTTAGCAGCGTTTAGTAAAGCTTTCAAAAATCAGTTTAACTGCTCTCCTTCTCAATTCAGAGAAGCTCAGGAAATCAAACAACAACTTATAAAGAATGCTATTTCTGAAAATGCAAAAACATTTGAACCTCAATTAACATTTGAAATAGAAGAATTACCCGGTCTGGATATTGTATACCTCACCTATCAAGGTTCTTTTGAAGATTTAGGAGCGATTAAAAAGGTTTGGGATCAACTTTTGAAGTTTGCATCCCGAAAAAATCTTATCGATGATCATAGTATTTTTCTAGCCGAAGTTCTCGACGATAATGAAATTACAGATCAGTTACATTGCAGATATAATGCTGCCATGGTTCTAGAATCACCCTTATCTTTTACTCCAAAAGGGCTGTTTAGAACCAAAACCATTCCTCCTCAGAAATATGCCAAATTTTTGCATAAAGGGTCACACGAAGATTCATTAATCACCTATGATTATATCTACTCTCATTGGATGAGCGATATACAGCTGGAGCTAGAAGACAAGCCAACCTTAGAGTTTTTTCTTAATGACGATGCCAACACTCCACCAAACGAACTACTTACCGAAATTTATATTCCTATCAAATAGGAGATTGTCCAAAACTAACAAACTCCCAAGCTAGCATTGCTCTTACTTTTGTACTGTAAGCCAAATATATGAGCAAAACAAAGTTTCACAAATAACGGTACCCCATTTTTTAGCGTTTACAGGCTTTGATCTGGTTCTTACACTTTTTCCCAAATAACAAATAACCGTATGATGAATATAGAAGAAATCACTATCCTTTTTGAAAATTCTAAGGTCTTAACCTATGTGGGGTATTTCTTTATAATTAATATCTCTTTGATTTTTTTTGAAATAGTTCTCGATGTATTTACAGCAAAAGAGCGTCGCTGGAAAGATACCGGAGCCAATATTATCATCTTTTTTATGGGACAATTACTCGAAAAAACCCTATTTGGGTCGATTGGTATTATTTGCCTTTTACCTTTTCATTACCTCACTCCATTAGAAATCCCGATGAACGGTTGGACCTGGGCACTTGCCCTACTAGCAGCAGATTTCACCTATTACTGGATGCACCGCATCGAGCATGAACATCGCATATTATGGGCAAATCATAGTGTGCACCATTCTTCTGAAGATTACAACCTTACGATATCAATGCGTTTAAGCATCGTTGAAAGTGCTATCGAATGGATTTTTCTAATCCCTATGATTCTCGTTGGCTTCAATCCGTTTCAGGCTATAATTGCATTGCTTTTTGTAGCGCAATACCAAACCTGGATTCATACAGAACGAATCGTAAAATTAGGTTGGCTCGATGAAGTATTTAATACCCCTTCTGTGCATCGTGTGCATCATGGGTCGAATACCAAATACCTGGATAAGAACTATGGTGGCATATTAATCCTCTGGGACAAACTGTTTGGCACCTTTCAACGTGAAGAAGAAAAAGTGATCTATGGGCTTACCAAAAACATCAATTCGAACAATCCCATTACCATCAATTTTATTGAATATAAAAACATCTGGAAAGATGTAAAAAAATGCAGAACCTGGAAAGATAGATTTAAAATCATCTTCGGAAATCTTATTTGGAAACCTTCATATTTTAAAAACGATAATCTATGACCACCACCATAGCAACAGCAGTAGTCGCCCTTTTACGAGAAAAGAAGTTTTTGGAAGCACAAAAGCAGTGGTTTGCAGAAGATGCTATAAATCAAGAACCTGAAGCATATCAGCAAAAATCTGTGTCTGGGCTTAAAGCCATGATGCAAAAAGAAAAAAACTTTTTATCGATAATTAAGCAGTGGAACCACTTTCAGGTGTCGGATCCTTTAATTGCCAAAGATCATTTTAGTATTCATATGGTTACAGATGTTACTTTGGTAAACGATCAACGCGTTGCTATAGATGAGATTATCGTGTATGAGGTAAACGATCAAAAAATTACTAAGGAGCAGTTCTTTTATTTATAGTTTTACACCGCTTCAAACATTTTGCCAGGTAGTGGTTTTATAACTCCTTTAAGTTCCATGTTTAGCAAAATAGAAGCTGCTTTAAACGTTGGTATTTCACACTCTAATGCAATAATATCTAACAGCTCTTTTCCTCGGATGTTGAGAAAAGAGTAGATCTTTTTTTCTTCTCCTTCAAGGTCGACGAACAATTTTTTTTGCACTACAGGTTGTTCTTTTTTGTCCAGTTCCCAGTTTAGCATGTAAATAAGGTCTGCTGCACTAGTAAGCATATGCGCTTGTTGGGTTTTAATAAGCATATTGCAGCCTTCACTTAAAGTATCTGTAGCACGGCCAGGAACGGCAAACACCTCCCTGTTATATGAATTGGCAATGTCTGCTGTGACTAGTGACCCTCCTTTATTGGCGCTTTCGATGACTACCGTAGCTTCGCTAAGCCCAGCAATAATTCGGTTTCTTCCTAAAAAATTCTTGCGATCAAACGTATCGGTACTCCAAAAATCGGTAAAAAAGCCTCCATTTTCTTCAATCTGCGCCATGTATTTTTGATGTGCTTTGGGATATATTTGGTTTAGCCCATGTGCCAAACAACCCACGGTTTGCAACCCATGTTTTACAGCAGCTCTTTGGGCGGTAATATCTACACCATATGCAAATCCAGAGACAATTACAGGGTTGAGAGGGGCCAGATTTTCAATGAGTTCTTCGCAAAACCGAACGCCATAACTTGTTACTTGCCGTGTACCAACAATGCTTATTATTTTCTTTTGTTTTAGATCGATGTTTCCTCGACTAAATATGACGACTGGGCTGTCGATACAATGCTTTAATTTTTCAGGGTAATTGTCCTGATCATATGCGGTAAAAGCAATGTTATGAGCTTCGACAAATTTTAACTCATTCTCGGCCGCGATGCGATGCTCAGGATTGTGCAAATCTTTAATTTTCACCTTTCCTATTCCATCAATTTTTAAAAGGTTATTCACTTTTTCAGACAAAACAGCCTCTGCAGAACCCACTTCTCGTATGAGTTTCTTTATAGAAGTATCTCCTAGATTCTTTACTTTTTTAAGGGTAAGCAGCGCAATTAATTTTTCCTGGGTCATCTAACAATTTGTATCTCAGTACAAGAAACGAAAAAAATCAAAACTGTTGATAAATTCGACAGGCTTAGTTCTTATGACATTCATTTTTTTTTACCTTTGAGTAACTTAACCACATACAGAAAAAACAACATTTAGGAGGGGGCGATGAACTATACAGCAAAGTACATAAGTGAATTATTATATAGATATGAATGTGTAATTTTACCAGGTTTTGGTGCGTTTTTGACCAGACGTGAACCTGCAAGCATTCAGGAATCTACACACTCTTTTTTTCCTCCTAAAAAATTAATTTCTTTTAATAGACAGTTACAAAATAACGATGGTTTATTGGCCAATTATATTGCATCGGCTGAAGGTATTTCTTATGCAGATGCTGTTGCCAAAATTCAACGTTATGTATTATCAATTCAAGATAGCTTAACACAAGGTAAGCGTGTAGAATTAGAAGGAATTGGTGCTTTCTTTACTTCGGTAGAAAACACCGTACAGTTTGAACCTCAACATGAGGTAAACTATTTAACAGAAGCTTTTGGTTTACATACGTTTGCTTCTCCAGAAATTACCAGAGAAGTATATAAAGAAGAAGTTGAGGCTATTGAAGAGGTTACTCCTATTACATTTACTCCAGAAAAACGTCGTGAAAGACCATATCTGCAATATGCAGCGGCTGCAGCTATTGTTTTAGGGATTGGAGGTTTTTTCACTTTGAAAGAGGTAAGCAATGCCAATATAGTTTACAATAACAAGCAAGAGAAACAAGCTACCGAAGAAATTCAAAACACAATACAAGAGGCCACGTTTAATATATCTAACCCCTTACCTGCGATTACCCTTAATCTTTCTAAGAAAGAAGAAGGAACTTCAGTAGCAGAAGCAGAGGTTCAAGGTAGTACTACCGGAAACTATCACATCGTAGCCGGAGCATTTAGAATTGCATCAAATGCCGATAAAAAAGTTGAAAACTTAAAATCTGAAGGTTTCAACGCACGCTTAATTGGCGTAAATAAATATGGGCTTCATCAAGTTGCATATGCTAGTTATTCAGATCGTGCTCAAGCATTACAAATGCTAAGTAAAATTAAGAAAGAACACAGTTCAAGAGCTTGGTTATTGGTTCAATAACATTTTTTTCAAAAAAAATATCTTCTAATAGTTTATCAGTATCTTATTGATATTGGCAACTCTTGAGTTATTTAATTGTCTCTTTTTCATTTTTTGACTAAGAGCAATCAAGGATTCTCATCCTTACATTTTACATTCAAAATACTTTTATTCAAAGGAATAGTGTAAGTTATGCATTGGTGATTATCTTTGCCAAAAAAAGTATCTTATGGAAGCTCGATATCCTTCAGAATCACTAACCATTCTTACAGATCTAGTATTGCCTGGTGAGACTAATCCTTTAAATAATCTTTTTGGAGGAGAACTCTTAGCCAGAATGGATCGCGCGGCAGGAATTGCAGCAGGAAGGCATTCTAGAAGAATTGTAGTAACTGCTTCAGTAAATCATGTAGCATTTAATAGAGCCATTCCACTAGGGAGTGTGGTTACGGTAGAAGCTAAAGTTTCAAGAGCTTTTAAATCTTCTATGGAAGTGATTATAGATGTTTGGGTAGAAGATCGCCAAAGTGGAGAACGAACCAAGGCCAACGAAGCCATATATACTTTTGTTGCTGTTAATGAAACAGGAAGCCCGGTAGCCGTACCTCCTATTAAACCAGAAACAGAACTGGAACAGCAGCGTTTTGATGCTGCACTACGAAGAAAGCAGTTAAGCCTCGTGCTTGCAGGAAAAATGAAACCCAACGACGCTACAGAACTAAAAGCGCTTTTTGTATAACCTAAAACTTTCTTAAAGTCAAGAAGTCAATCCCGTTTTTCTGCTATATTTAAAATAAGAAAAACGCACACAAATGAAACGAGTAAGTAAAATCAACTTTTCAGTTTTTATTACTCTTATTGGATTAGTATCGATGCTAACACTGTTTATGAAGTATCGTTATTTTGAGGAAATCAACAATAAAAAATACACTTCTACAATTGAATTGAATATGCCACAAATTACTTCTTGTAATTTTTAAAAAGTAATCTGTAGCATAACCCAAAAGTTACCGTTTAATTCCAATTTCCATTTAAGAAAATCTTTAAATCTGGGAACACACCGATGTAAGTATTAGTTACTACATTACCATCTTTAACCAACAAATAGAATTCGTTGGTTTCGGTAATTCCGATAAGGTCATCTCTCCCATTTTGGTTTATATCATTTGCAAAAAACTGTGTAAATGATCCCATATTAGATGCAAGAACATCGTAACCAGAATAAAAACCTGTACCGTCATATCTGAATTTGTATAGATGTAGTTCTTTTAACCCTTTATGATAAGCAATTAGATCATCGGTACCATTATTACTCCAATTCCCCACTGCAAAATGGGTATAATTACTCCAACCACTACTTACTACATCATATCCCGAATAAAAACCAGTACCGTCGTATCTGAATTTGTAAAAATGCAGTTCGTCTAATCCTTTGTGATAAGCAATTAAATCATCGGTACCGTTGTTACTCCAGTTTCCCACAAGAAACTCGCTGTAATTTGTCCAACCACTACTTACTACATCATATCCTGAATAAAAACCCGTTCCGTCATATCTGAATTTGTAAAAATGCAATTCGTCTAATCCTTTATGGTAAGCGATTAAATCATCGGTACCATTGTTACTCCAGTTTCCCACAAGAAACTCGCTGTAATTTGTCCAACCACTACTTACTACATCATATCCTGAATAAAAACCCGTTCCGTCATATCTGAATTTGTAAAAATGCAATTCGTCTAATCCTTTATGGTAAGCGATTAAATCATCGGTACCATTGTTACTCCAGTTTCCCACAAGAAACTCGCTGTAATTTGTCCAACCACTACTTACTACATCATATCCTGAATAAAAACCCGTTCCGTCATATCTGAATTTGTAAAAATGCAATTCGTCTAATCCTTTATGGTAAGCGATTAAATCATCGGTACCATTGTTACTCCAGTTTCCCACAAGAAACTCGCTGTAATTTGTCCAACCGCTACTTACCTCATCATATCCAGAATAAAAGCCACTACCATCATATTTAAATTTATACAAATGCAACTCATTTAACCCTTCGTGATAGGCGATTAAATCATCGTTACCATCATTTCTCCAGTTACCAACTAAAAACCTACTATAATTTGACCAACCTCTTGATATTTCACCTATAGCCGTTTCACAACTTACATTTCCTGAAAATTTAATGATTTTGTCTGCCTGATTTAAATAGAGAAAATTATTCGTTATGCCCAACTCATCTGATGCATACGTATTATTTTCTATTCTTAAATTAATGAATTCGGACTGAAGATGAGTACAAACACTCTGTTTAATCGCATCACATTCGTTCTCCTGGGCAAAACTATTATTATGAATGTATACCTCACCAACCGGGATTCCTCTTATTCTAAAAGCAGGAATTAATCTATTATTGAATTTATTGTGATGGATTTCGATGGTATTACCTGCTCTTTTGTCTGGACATAGGCTATCATATTCTGCTTTCCCATGCATATCAAAACTATAGGTCCAAGAAGGTTGACCTCCATATCCCACTATATTATAAGAAGCTTCATAACTTTCATTTTCGTGGCCACTCCCCGCTATATCATGCCTGTTATACTCAAACGAATTACATGAGACCAAACCATCGGTAGTAGCAGTCTCTGTGGTATTAAATGACACTCCGTATCCCAACCCATATCTTATATTATGATGAATGTAATTGTTTATTATTTTATGTCCTGTAGAATTTTTAAGATGAATTCCTGCCTGGGACCATCCTGATATCTCACAATTTTCCACCGTTAAATTATTATATCCACATATTAAAATACCATCAGTTACACCAGGGGTATAAGCGTTATAACTTGTGTCTATCTCCTTCTGAGGTAAATGATCAATATCTTCAATATTTGTCATAAAATCGTTACCGAGTATTTTTATCCCACTTATGGTAACATTATCAGACTCAATTCTTATCAATTTTCTTGATCTCTCAGGTAAAATTCTAGCAGGAGTGGTAAATGTCGCGCCATAGCTTCCACTAGCTCCCCCACTCACTAACTTTATGGGTCTATCTATGATCACAAACGCACATTCTGATGAGCCATTTCCATAACAATCGCGGGTTAAGTAATTACAATCTGTCTCATCAAATTCAAACACCGCATCATCCTTTACATAGATAATATCACCAGGGCTTGCTGCGTTTATTGTAGATTGCAAATCTTCTTTCTTATCTACTACATAATCTGCATCATTTTCGGAATACGTGGTGACCACATGAGGACACTCAGCATTTATTTTTGCAAAAGCCGATTTAGAAATCTTTATGTCGGAAGGCGTCGAGATATATTCATCTCGATTACAACAACAACATAGAATACACAATACAACTAATAGGATATTTTTCATCTATATCTATTTTAGGTTATTTTTTATCTAGATATTGATTAATGTAGAGAAGCACAAAAATGTTACCCCCAATCTGAATAAACCTTTAGGAAGTTTTACAAGCGATATTACATTCTATAAATCCAACTTTGTGGATTTAATCGTTTTGCATTTTGGTAGATCAAGAACTTCATTATCGCTCTTCCTGTTGTAGGGTTGGTTCGCACCTCTCCTATCGACTGCTTTGTAGTTACTTTTTGGCCTTCTTTTACAGAAATATTCTGAAGATTGTAATAGGTAGTAATATAATTACCATGTCGTATCTGTACCAAACGGCTTGCTCCCTTTAGCTTTTGAATCGCAATGACTTCTCCCTCAAAAATTGCTCTCGCAGGTTCTCCTGCTCTTGTTTCGATCTCTACTCCACTACTATTAATTTGAATATTGGGTAATGTAGGGTGCGGCTGTCGTCCAAATTTTTTGGTTATTCTACCTGTACCTACAGGCCAAGGTAATTTACCTTTATTCGCAGTAAAATTATCTGCAAGTACCTTTGCTTCAGCAGTAAGAGCAAAAGTGGTGGCCGATCCTTTTTTGGTTACTTTCTTTCCTGCTTTTCGGTTGGCTCTTGCAATAGCCTCTCGAATCAACTTTTCGATCTCTTTATCGATGGCACTGGCCTTCTCTTGCTTTTTCTTTATTTGTTGGGTATAAACACCTTGTTTCTTTCGAATAGAAGCCATTAATACCTGTTGCTCCTTCTTCTCGTCCTTTAGTTTTTGTTGTGCCTCTCTATTCTCAGCTATTAAGGTTTGTTTGTCCTCTTTTTGTCGGGTTAAGTCTTTGTTTAACCTTTGAAGCTCCATTGTATTGCTCTCTATACGCTCTGCTTGCTCCTTACGATGCTCACTATACTGCTTCATATATTGCAAACGCTTATACGCCTGCGCAAAGTTTTTTGATGACAACAAAAACATGATTCTGCTCTGGTGAGATTTACTCTTGTATGATTTATTAATCATTTTGGCATAATCTGTTCGCAAAACATGGAGTTCTTTGCGGTAGACATCAATTTGCTTAAGGTTTACATTGATTTCTCTGGTAAGCAGATTTGCTTGCTGATTGGTAATTTTTATGAGGTTTTGGCGGGTACTAATTTGAGAGTTTATAGTTTCTACTTCATCTAAAACCGAACGTTCTTTAAGCTTATTATCGGCTCTAAGCTGTTTCATTTGTTCAATTTCTTCTCGTAGTCGTTGCCGTTCTTCTTCTAAACGTTGTTGCTTAGAACTTTGAGCAATTACAGAGCCACTACAAAGCAATACTACTACTAAATATATAATGTGCAATACTCTCATTGAATAACAACCTCCTTATATCCTGATGGTATTTTAAACGGAAAACTTACTCTTGCATTGTAATCGACCTCACGATATTCTAAATCGATTGTAGTTTTGCTATCGGTTTGCACCGCATCTATTCGAATTCTCTTCGGAAAATCCTGATTTCCTACCTTTTGATATTCCCTGTAGATAATATTCAAATTTCTGTTTTCAATAGGTTGTTTCAGCTGTTGCTCAGCTATTTTAAAACCCTCTGGTTGTATCAAAAACAGGCGCTCGAATAACGCTAGCTCTGTTTTTGGTTTTAATTGATACGTTTGGTTATATACCGTAGCTTTGTATTTATCATCTCTTAAATTGAATAAGGCTTGCCCCAACAAAAGTTGCTGCACTTTCTCAAAGTCTAATTCTGTTCCTAACCACTCACTAAGAAGCTTAAAATCACCTTCGAAATATGTGTTTTCAATTTTTTCGTAGTAGCTTACCTTTTCGGGAGTTATAAGAGCTTTGGCCAGGGTAATACCTAACATTTTTACGCTTACCCAAATCATTTTGTCTTTTTCCATACGCAATGTTGCACTTGGGCCAAAAGACTTTTTGCCATCGTCATACTTAATCTTAATCTTGGCATTTAAGGTTTCAAAATTAAACGACTTATTATAATGATTAGCAATTACTTTTTCTGCGCTTAACTTCTTAATTCTGGTTGTAGCCACTTCTTTGGTACCCTTACAGGAATTCAAGAACAACAAAGAGATACATAATAGATAAACTACTTTATTCATTAGTAATTATGATTTTTTCTGAAGTTGAATGGCTTTTTGCAAATATTCTGTGGCTTTGGTTGTATCTCCCAGTTTTTGATAGGCTTCACTAATTTGTTTGTAAAAATCTGATTCCATTTTGGTGTCATCTACAATATAATCGATCCCTGAGTTTAGAATATCAATCGCATCTTCTGCCTTTTCTAACTGAATTAGAGACACTCCGTTCACCAAATAAAAAATGGGTTGCGCAGGATACATCTCTAGCGCCAACTCACTACCCGATTCTGCTTTTTCAAAACGTCCTAAATCTAATTGCAGTAGCAAAATCCTTCTAAGCAATTCAAAATCATTTGCATTTTCTTTTATACCTCGTTCATAAAAGTTTAATGCTTGTTCCTTCTGTCCTTTTTTGTAATAAAAATGACCAAATTCGGTATATACCTTGGCATCTTGTTGTCCTCCTTGCATAAGATCCATGATCTCAGAAAGAGAGGATTCGTACTGTGGGTTTGTATTGATAAACTGTAAAAAATCGTTTACGATTTTGTATTTAGATTCGGTATCTACCTTATTGCTTTTTACTGCAATTTTCATTGAAGCTATAGCCTCTTCAGTTTTATTGCTATCTAGATAAAACTTATACAATGCCAAATGTACGAGTTCAGATTTAGGCTTCTTCTTGAGTAATGTTGTTGCTACTTCAAATGCCTTTTTTTTCTGATTACTTTTACTGTACAAATAGATAAGATTAAGATAGTTTTGTTCCTCTTTCGGATTCTTCTTAATACGCTCTTCAAGTCTTGCGATTTGATTATCTGGATTGGTAATCTTTGAAGCTATTCTTTTACGAAGCTGTTTACGGTAGGAATCTGCACCCAATTCTTCATTCAACTCATCTAAAACACGAAGGGCATCGTCATATCTTTTTTCGAGATAATACAAATTGGCCAATTGCTCCTTAAACATAGAGTTGAACACTACCAATTTCTCTACAACCTCTGCAGACTCTCTGTACTTACCTTCTTTAAAATACACCTCATACAACAGTTCTAAGACATATCGATCATCAGGCTTTTCCTGTAGTACTTTTTTAAAATTAGCTTCGGCTTTTTCAAATACTTTGATCTCTAAGTAATTTTTACCTAACTCCAGATATAAAAAGTTGGGTTCTGCATCTATCTCTACACATTTTTCAAGCGCTTCAATAGCCTTGTCATAGTTGGTGATCGCCTTTTGTTTTAATGCTTCAAAAAAGTATTCCTGAAACTCATCTGAGACATTACCAAGATCATCGATATTCACCTCTTGTTTAGGCTCAATCTCTTGACCAATTGTAGTTACATTTCCTGTCACCAGGAAAATGATTAAAAAACATATATGTCTCCAACGTATACTCATATCAACTAGAAAGTACTATACTTCCCTCACAAATTATTCCAAAACAGAATAGTCGCCAATACTAATGGTTTTAAAATTACCATCGTATCTTGCGTTATTACCAATCATTGCATTGTCTAAGGTAGCGTTTTTTACGATAGTATTATTCTGCACAAGGCTATTTTTAATGGTCATATTCTCCAAAACACAACCATCACCCAATGAAACATTAGGTCCTACGGTAGAATTTTTAAGTACAACATCTTTTCCTATATAGCAAGGCTCTATAATTTCTGAGTTTTCAAGATGAACAGTATCGCTTATCAATTTTTCGCCATCTTTTTGTAAAAAACCTAGCATTCTAGAATTGGTTTCTACAGTTACATTTTTGTTTCCGCAATCCATCCACTCATCAACTTTTCCGGTTACAAAAACTTTCCCATCTGCCATCATTCTTTTGATTCCGTCATTTATTTGGTATTCTCCACCATTAATGATATTGTTATCTAAAACATGCTGAAGTTCATTTTTTAATACCCCAACATCTTTAAAATAATAGATTCCTATCACCGCCAAATCTGAAACAAATTCCTGTGGCTTTTCTACCAATTCTACAATTTGCTTCTCTTCATTAAGCTTCACCACTCCATAGGCCTCTGGTTGATCCACTTGTTTTACCCATATTACTGAGTCTGCATCTTTATCTAAATTAAAATCTGCTCGAATAAGTGTATCTGCATATGCGATTACCGCAGGACCTGATAAAGATGCTGCGGCACACATAATAGCATGCCCGGTTCCTAATGGTTGATCTTGTCTATATATCGAGGCCTTTGCTCCCAGGTTTTCGGCAAGTTCGGTTAGGCTTGCTACTACATCATCTCCAAAAAAGGCTGGATCTCCCAAGACAAAAGCAATTTCTTCTATAGGTTCTCCCAGTACTTTGGCAATATCTGAAACCAATCTATGAACAATTGGTCTTCCTGCAACAGGAATTAAAGGTTTTGGAACTGTAAGTGTATGAGGTCTAAGTCTAGAACCTCTTCCTGCCATAGGTACAATAATTTTCATTCTCTAAATTTTTTGATCGATTATTGGTTAATTGTTTTATTGATCTTATGTTATTTTACTCCTGTACTTCCAAAACCACCTTCTCCTCTTGTGGTTTCTGATAACTCTTTAACCTCTACCCATTCGGCACGCTCATGCTTGGCAATGACCAATTGTGCGACGCGTTCTCCATTTTCAATAGTAAAATTTTCGTTTGAAAGATTTACTAGTATCACTCCTATTTCTCCTCTATAGTCTGCATCTACAGTTCCCGGTGCATTAAGTACAGTTATTCCTTTTTTGGCTGCCAGACCACTTCTAGGCCTCACCTGAGCCTCGTATCCTACAGGTAATTCTATAAATAATCCCGTTTTTACAATGGTACGTTCGAGAGGAGCTAGTGTAATAGGTTCTTGTATATTGGCTCTTAGGTCCATTCCGGCAGAGGCGATCGTTTCATAGTGTGGTAACGCATGCTCAGATTTATTAATTATTTTAATTTGCATAGATGTATAAACTTCCTGTTTATTAAGATTTTGGTCTACTTATTATGTTTTTCAATTCCCTTTTCTCAGAGGCGTACAAAATTACTAAAAACAGTAGTAACAACGGGATAGAAATAAAATAATTGCTATCAAAAACATAAAAGGAGAGTATAGAAAAAGTGATTGATATACTCAGGTAAGTTCCTATCTTTTTAAGGTTGTACGGAATTGGGTAATATTTCCTTCCAAAATACCAGGACAATATCATCATAGAACCATACGCCGCCAGCGTAGCAACCGCAGAACCCATGTAGTTATATTTGGGTATTAATATAAAGTTTAAGATTAACGTGAGTACAGCACCTACAATTGAAATATAGGCTCCAAATTTTGTTCTATCGGTAATTTTATACCATACCGATAGGTTGTGGTAAATTCCTAAACACAAATTCGCCAGTAAAATGATGGGTACAATTTTTATAGCCTCCCAATATGAAGTGTCGAGAATGATAAATTGTTTTAAAATATGTACAAAAACGATCACGGCTAAAAGAATAACGGCTCCAAAAGCCACAAAAAACTTAGTTATTCGGGCATACGTTTCTGGAGCATTTTTATTTTCGGCGTAGTTAAAGAAAAAAGGTTCTATCCCTAATCTAAAAGCTGTTGCAAATAATGTCATAAACAGTGCAAGTTTATAGCAGGCAGAATATACGCCCACCATATGCTCTGCTAGGTCTTTTGGCAACAAATAATCTAATAAAATACGGTCAAAAGTTTCATTTATAGAGTATGCAACTCCCGCAACCAATACCGGAAGCGCATATTTCATCATTTTTTTCCAAAGATGGAGATTAAAACGATAGTTAACCTTTACATAAAATGAAAGTAAGAGCAATAGTGTTAACGCACTAGCGACCAGGTTAGAAATAAAAATATAGTTGATCTCATAGTCCTCAAAAACAAATCTGTTGAGCCCAGAGAAATCTTCAGATAAGGGTATTAAAAACTTTAATAAAAATACATTTAACCCAAGATTAACTGCTACGTTTAAAATTTTGATCACCGAATATCTAATGGGTCTCTCATTTGCTCTAAGCCAAGCAAAGGGAATAATCACCAAAGCATCTAGTAAAAGAATCCAAATCACCAGTTGAATATAATCGGCTCTAATATCGGTAAGCAATGCTATTTGGTCTTTTAAAGCCAGAGCCAATGCGAAAAAAGCAAAAGATGAAATTAATAAGGAAATGGTTGATGTACTCACCACACTATCTTTATCCTTTTCTTTATTGAAAAATCTAAAAAATGCGGTTTCCATACCATAGGCCAGTATTACATTAAACAGTACGAAATAAGAAAATATGATCGAAACTTTCCCATATTCGTCTGTAGGCAATAAATCTGTATATAGAGGGACCAATAGAAATGACAACATGCGAGGAAGCACTGTTGCCAATCCGTAAATAAAAGTCTGCTTAAATAATTTTTGAAATATACTCAATGCGTGATGCTACTTGTAGCTGTAAAAATACAATTTTTTATCACCATCGATAGGTTTGGTATTCTACTTTATTTTCTCAAGAACTGCTGGTATTCTGAAATGTCCCTTTTCACCCTCTTTTACATACTCTACTACGCATTCATTTTCTTTGAGACGATATGGTATTCTTTCTATACCAGGAACCGTATTATTAAATTCATCTTTGGGGTCACTACTCATCACCAAATCCTTATTCTTTTTGGCATAGGTATATTTTCCTACATATACAGATTGACCCTCTTCCTTGGTAAGTTCTATTTTTTTCTGTTTGAAATACGCGTATTCTAATATTACATTTTCGCTTTTTTCTATGGGAATATAAAGAGTAAACCCAGCATCATCAAGGTCATACCATTTTTCGAAATACGGACTTTTAACTGTTACAGGTGCATTTGTCTCCATCTTTTGACTACTGGCACATTGCGTGAAGATTACAAGAATCATTAGCAATGTTATATGAGTAAGTATATTTCTTATGTTCATCTTTCAAGTGTTGAATTTCTTAAGAAAAGACAAAAGTAATGCCAATTTTTATTTTAGTAAAGATAAAGGATAATCTACGTAAAATAATATTGATGACAATTCAATATACCTTAAAGCATACCCTCCTATTATTCTTCAAACACCTCCTGAACTCCTGATATACAAATTACATCATCCCCAGCAATATGCTGAACAGCTACAAATACATCTTCGGTATAGGTGTTTAAATATTCTACAGAAAACATACTCTCTGTATTCAATGTGCTTATTATCCTTACCCCATAATTGATTAAGTTTTCTTCTTCAATAAAAGAAAAGCATTTTTCACTTGTTATAGCCTCAGATATTCCCCATATCAATTCTGGTTCATTCAATATATTTGTCGCTTCATACATTCTAACATCACCAGTTCTAGGAATGGGCTCTAAATTAAACAATCTTATACCACACGTCTCATCATTTTTATTTAAAAGACTGGCACATGGATCTTCTTCCATATTTTCAATATCTAAATCCTTGTCATTATCACAAGAGATAAGAATGGTTGAATACAAAGCAAGTATTATTAATTGCATATATCTTTTTGCAGTAAATAGTAGAATCTTTTTTTTCATGATCTCAGTTTAAAGAGTTATTCTCCTATTAAGACTTTACAAATGGTAAAGGTTGCGTCATTTTAGAATTAATTCAACTATTCTTATAATCTTTTGTTTATGATTTATGCAATAACTCTGAGATCTTTTGGGCAATACGATCTTTATACTCTTTTGAGTCATTAAGCTGTTGGGCTCTCTTAAAGTTTTCTGCAGATTTCTTGAATGCTCCACTTATTTCATAAATTTCTCCAAGACTATCATAAGTATTCCATGAATCGGGATGCTCATCACGATTAAATTCGAGAACCGCTATAGCCTTATCTATTTTATTATCCATATAAAACAGGTATCCAAATTCATTAAGAATGGCTTCAAAATTTAAATTGGGAGATTGCTGCTTTATCTTTTTATATTCTTCAATTGCAACATCTAATTTATGATTAGAAAAAGCATCTATAAGTTGCGTTTTCTCATTTCTTATTTCTTCTTTTTTAACACTCACCATTTGCTCCTTATTTCTGAAAATAACCAGCTCTTTTAGCTTTGATTTGTTATCGGTTTTAAACTGAATATAATTAGGGTAATCTTCAATTTGAAAGGTGTTATTTCCCAAATAATACATTTGATTTTTCTTCTTTCCCAATCTGAAATCAAACATTGGTGAGCTTATATATAACTTCCCATTTTTTTCAAAAATCTTATTAATTCCTTGCGCACCATATAAGAAATCTAAATACGAACCTACAACTTCAGTTTTAAGATCTTCAGGAATCTCTTTTAGGATAGATTCTTCTACAGTAACACCCCAGTTTAATAGTTCAAAAACCTCTTTGAGTAAATGGTTCATTACTGGAAATCTGTTAGGTTTATCTCCATTTGCCAAAATCGCAATTCCATTTCCGCCATTCATCGTTGCCATAAATTCTCCTCCTACTCCGGTATTTGATCCTCCATGAGAAAACCACTCCTGGTTTCCAATACCTAGTGATCTATTCCAACCGGCACTCCAACCTCCAACGGCATGGATAGATACGACATCAGTTATTCTTTTAGCGACTTTTTGTGAAATCACCTTGTTATTCTTATTTCGAAGGGCGTTCTGCATTTCTATCGCTATTATCGACAGATCTGAAGGGTTTGACCACATTCCAGATGGCGCAACCTGTGGTGTAATTGGAAGCCCAGTTCTTATAATATCTCCTTTTGAATTATGCACTTTTGCTACATTGGTTAGAAAACCCGATTCATTAGGTTGTTTCATCGTTGTGTTTTTAAGGTGTAAAGGCTCAAAAACATACTCATGAACCAACTCTGCCAATGGCTTTTTGAAATGATCTTCGAGAGCCATTTGAATAATTACATACCCTCCTCCACTATATTGCCAATTGGTTTCTGGTGCGAAAATAAAGGATATCTCTCTGTCGTATCTAGGCAATAATTCACCTTTCAAACTTTGTACAATGGTTGGAATCTTATCTCCTTCATAGAAATCTGCAAAACCACTTTGACTGGTTCCCGCAGTATGAGATAATAAATGCATCCAGCTTATTTTACTACTCTGAGCAAATTCGCTTTTCGGTAATTTCCATCGCTCTAAATAATTTGCAATAGGATCATCTAGGTTGATCATTCCTTTTTCTTCCAAAATCCCACAAAGTATAGCCACTATGGCTTTGGAGGTAGACGCCGTAGAAAATGAAGTGTTTACATCTATCTTGTCATTGGATCCAGAGGCTTTAATCCCCCATTGATATGTCCATTTTACCCGGTAATCTTCAAACACAGCTACACTCAAACCATGAAGTTTGTGTTTTTGCATTTTTTCATTAATTTCCTTTTTTAAGGAATCAAAGTTTGACCCTTCAGACTGACTCAACATTTTAGTACTTGTAGTCCCAAAACCAACTAGAAAGCACCATGCTATTATTATAATTTTTACAGTTCTCATACACATAATTTTTTGTTCGTAAATTGATTATTTACTTCGAAATTCTACTTTTATTACCTTCTTTAAAAGGATTTCTTTACCAACTGCTCTATAGGTATTTGAACTGCTCTTATATACTTTGTTTTTAACCTATCTTAGCACTATAGATCAGTTATACACCTATGTTATTATATCGTCTTATAAAAAAACTTGGCGTTGTCCTTTTTGTCATGATACTATTATGGTCTTGTGAAGACGATTACATCATACAAACTCCTGAAGTAAAATATAAAACCGGAGACGCTATAACCTGGCGGTCAAAAAATATTGATGATAGTGGATGGTCTTTGTATAGAGGAAACACGAAAGATTCAATATTCTGGGCCAGAGCGACTATAGATATACTTGAAAAGCCTAAACCATTTATCCCGCAAGGAATGCTTATTTATGGGTTTGGAGCCTACGAAGTATATTGGGACGAAACGCTTATAGGTTCCAACGGAACCCCTGGTAACGAACTTGAAAAAATTGGAGAAATAGACAGGTCTTTTATCATTCCCGATTCTCTCGCAAAAAAAGGAACTCACTTATTAGCATTGCGTATGTCGCAAAAATACCATCCCGAAAAACAAAGAGGGTTGGGCTTTGTAGTAGGTGACTATAAAAATATTATTCAAGCCCCAGTGGTTCTTACCGCCATAACCTACATTTTTGCCGGCGCATTTTTGCTTACTGCCCTCTACTTCTTTATTCTGTATTTTAATAACCGTAGATTTTTCCCTGTACTGCTATTTAGTATTTGTTCATTCTTGTTTTCCTTATTAATTATTATAGAATACATTAAATTTTACATTCCTATTCATTATAGTGATTTCTATGTGCGGTTAGAGATTATTGGAGCATTGACCTTTATCATTGCCTTCATCATACCCATATACTTTTCCATTCAGTTTTCTATCCCTAAGCGGAAATTAATAGCCACTATTTACTTTTTCCTGCTCCTGTTTTTGTTCTTTTACTACAGAGGTGAATACGATTTCACCACCCAGGTTTTAATCCTCTGCATGTGGTTTGTTTCTATTGCTATGGCTATAACTGCCATGGTTCAAAAAAGAGAACATGCATTCATAGTTCTGTCAACACTGCTTATTAATGTTATATTCTATTATTATTTCGAATACGATATAGGATTAATTTTAAGTTTTACCATTTTATTGCTTTGTATGTTCTATATATTGGCGCAACAGATTAAGAAACAGCGTGAAGTTTATGAATATTCCCTGGTAGAGACGTCAAGACTAAAAAACGAACTATTAAAGAAAAAGATACAACCTCATTTTTTAATGAACACTTTGACTTCTTTAATAGACTGGGTAGAGGAATCTCCAAGAAAAGGAGTGTATTTTATTGAAGCCTTGGCCGAAGAGTTTGATTTACTGAATCAAATTGAGGATAAAAAATTAATCCCTATCTCTCAGGAAATACAACTTTGTAAAAGCTTTCTCAATATTATGAAGTATCGCAAAGAGATTACCTATTCATGGCATGAGGAAGCTATAGAAGAAACTCAAACCATACCCCCTGCGATAATTCATACCTTGATTGAAAATGGAATTACCCATTGCATACCCGATACAAATAACACTATTAGCTTTCAACTTGTTCAAGAAACCTCTTCACGACACAGAAGATATTTCCTTAGAACCATTGCAGGCATTAGAAAACCTAACAAAGCGACTGAGGACGGAACCGGAAATAAATATGTTAAGGCACGTCTTACCGAGAGTTATGGCCAAAAATGGGACTTTAGCTCTCAAAAACATCCTCAAGGTTGGGAAAATATCATAACTATATACGTTTAATTTATGAATATACTTGTTATTGAAGACGAACTTAGAATTGCAAAGCGAATTGTAAGAATGACAAAAGAGTTCTTTCTAAATACTGCTGAGCAAATCACACATCTTGAATCACTCGATCAAGGGTTGGAGTATGTTCAAAACAATACAGTAGATCTAGTTCTTCTAGATCTTAACTTAAACGGAGAAAATGGTTTCGATTTGCTAAAAGAAGCGGTTTCACAATCTTTTCACACCATCATAATATCGGCTTACAAAGAACAGGCACTACAAGCATTCGAATTTGGTGTTCTTGACTTTGTTCCCAAACCTTTTAATCAGGAACGATTATACAAAGCTTTTGATAGAGTTTTGAACAAAGAAGACATTGCTACTAAGAATATCAAATTTCTGGCTGTTAAAAAACGTGGAGAGGTACGATTAATAGATATTGATAACGTTGTATATATAAAAGGTGCCGGAATGTATTCTGAGCTAGTCTTGAACACTAGTGCCACTTTTTTGCATGACAAATCCTTGGAAAAACTAGAGCAACTGTTACCAGAAACATTTATACGAATTCATAAATCTTATCTTTTGAAAATTTCAGAGATTAGAGCTATCAAAGTGAGTTCTGGCAGTAAGTATATGGCAGAGTTAAAAAACAATGAATTACTACCCGTCGGAAGGACCAAATACAAGAGTTTAAAAGAGCGAATGTTTGGCTAAAAAAAAGCCTCATAATTTCTTATGAGGCTAATGTATATTTAATAGAAGTATTTCTTAACTATTTAATGCTTCTGCACCACCAACAATCTCCAGGATTTCATTGGTAATCGCAGCCTGTCTTGCTTTATTGTAAGATAACTTAAGTGCATCTCTAAGCTCAGTTGCATTATCGGTTGCTTTATGCATTGCTGTCATACGTGCTCCATGCTCTGAAGCAAAAGAGTCTCTAATCGCTTTATACAATTGCGTTTTTAACGACTTAGGTATTAACTGCTCTACAATTTCTTCTTTTGAAGGCTCGAAAATATAATCTATATTCGAGGCTGTCGCATTTTCGATAGGCAAAATTGGTAAAAACTGCTCAGTTGTTACATCTTGAGATGCAGCATTTCTAAACTTATTATATACCACTACGATCTTGTCGTAAGAACCATTGGTAAATGTTTCCATCAGCTCTTCTGCGATATCAGCGACATTTGCAAAAGTAAGGTCATCAAAAACTCCACTTTTGTTAGCAATAACCGTGTGTGTTTTAGAAACTACGTCGTTAACCTTTTTTCCGATAGTCATAAAGTCTACCTGCTTTCCTGCATAATCATTCTCATATAAGCCTTTTACCGCTTTTATGATATTAGAATTGAAAGCACCGGCCAAACCACGATTAGAAGCAATTGCAACAATCAATACTTTATTTACTTCGCGTTGCTCTGCATATACACTTGCACTATCTCCTTCGAGTGAAGCACTTAAGCTTTGAAGGAGTTCGGTAAGTTTATCTGCGTATGGACGCATTGCAGTAATAGCCTGCTGTGCTTTGTTCAATTTTGCAGCCGATACCATTTTCATGGCACTGGTAATTTGCATCGTTGACGACACAGAGGTTATTCTACTACGTAATTCTTTTAAATTAGCCATTTCGTATAATTATGAATTCTGAATTCAGAATTATGAATTGTTATTAAGCTTTATACTTTGCTGAAATCTCTTTACAAGCAGATATTAATACATCTGTAACCTCGTCGGTTAATTTTCCAGATTTAAGCGTATCTAGAGCATCTCTATGCTTAGCATTTAAATATTCGATATAATCGCTCTCGAACTCTTTTACTTTATCTACAGGAACATCTCTAAGTAAATTCTTAGAACCAGCATAGATAATTGCAATCTGATCTTCTACGGTGTAAGGATCATTTTGCGCTTGCTTAAGAATTTCTACGTTACGTTTTCCTTTTTCGATTACGTTTAAAGTCGCTGCATCAAGGTCTGAACCGAACTTAGCAAAAGCTTCTAATTCACGGAACTGTGCCTGATCCAGTTTAAGTGTACCTGCTACCTTCTTCATCGATTTAATCTGTGCAGATCCACCTACACGAGATACCGAAATACCTACGTTAATCGCTGGACGAACCCCAGAGTTAAATAAATCTGACGTTAAGAAAATCTGACCATCGGTAATCGAAATTACGTTGGTTGGGATATATGCAGAAACGTCACCCGCCTGAGTTTCAATAATAGGAAGTGCAGTTAATGATCCTCCTCCTTTAACTTTAGATTTTAAAGAATCTGGAAGGTCATTCATATCCTTAGCAATAGTATCATCGGCGATAACCTTTGCAGAACGCTCTAACAATCTTGAGTGAAGGTAGAAAACGTCTCCAGGGTATGCCTCACGTCCTGGTGGACGACGTAATAAAAGAGATACCTCACGATATGCTACCGCTTGTTTTGATAAGTCATCATAGATAATTAAAGCCGGACGACCAGTATCTCTAAAATACTCTCCAATTGCTGCACCAGCAAACGGAGCATATACCTGCATTGGAGCAGGATCTGATGCATTTGCAGCAACAATAGTTGTATATGCCAATGCACCTTTATCTTCTAATACTTTGGCGATACCTGCTACTGTAGAAGCTTTCTGTCCGATAGCTACATAAATACAGTATACTGGCTCCCCAGCATCATAAAATTCTTTTTGGTTAAGAATCGTATCGATACAAACTGTTGTTTTACCAGTCTGACGGTCACCGATTACCAACTCACGCTGTCCTCTACCGATTGGCACCATGGCATCGATCGACTTAATTCCTGTTTGAAGCGGCTCATTTACCGGCTGACGGTAAACTACACCAGGAGCTTTACGCTCTAATGGCATTTCAAAAGTTTCACCTTCTATTGCTCCTTTACCATCTATTGGGTTTCCTAGCGTGTCTACCACACGTCCTACGATTCCCTCTCCAACATTAATAGATGCAATACGTTGTGTACGTTTTACAGTTGCACCTTCTTTTACTTCTGTAGAAGAACCTAAAAGTACGACACCAACATTATCTTCTTCAAGGTTAAGTACGATACCTTCTAAACCAGAATCGAACTGTACTAATTCTCCGTATTGAGCGTTAGACAAACCGTATACACGTGCGATACCATCACCTACCTGTAATACAGTACCTACCTCTTCTAATGAAGCTGATGCTTCAAAACCAGATAATTGTTGTTTTAATATTGCTGATACTTCAGCAGGATTCACTTCTGCCATTTTATAGTAATTTAGACGAATAAGAAGTGACTTCTTATTCCCTTATTATTAATTTATATTAATTACTTAATTCTCTTTTTAAAGTAGTAAGTTTATTTGCGATACTTGCATTATACTGCAAGTCACCTACTCTTAAAATAAACCCACCTATAATACTCTCGTCTACTATATTTTCGATAGTAGCTTCGTTGCCTGTTAACTCTTTAACCTTAGCCAAAACTTTTGCGCTAAGTGTTTTATCTAAAGGAACTGCAGTAGTAACTTTTGCTACCTGAGTATTATTTAATTGATCTAAAAGAACAATATATTGTTTTGCTACGTCTGCAAGCAAATCAACTCTTTTATTCTGAATTAATATTTCGAATAATTTTTGAGTGATATCGCCAGCACTTTTGAAAATCTCACGTAGAGAAGCCAATTTCACTTCACTTTTGATCAGCGGGCTGTTCAAAACCATTTTAAGCTCGGCACTATCGTTAACAGTATTGATAATACTTTGCATCTCCTTCTGAACATCTTCAGTGGCTTTTTTGTCTTGAGCCAAGCTCAAAACAGCTTTTGCATATCGTATTGCTGCTCTACTCATTTATAATTTAGTTTAAAGTAACATCTCCTAACATAGAATCAACCAATTCTAATTGATTCTTCTTGTCAGATAATTCTTTTCTTACCACCTTTTCCGCGATTTCTACAGAAAGCCCAGCCACTTGATTTTTCAAATCTGCAATTGCAGCTTTTTTCTCACTAGCGATAGTTGCTTGTGCTTGTGCTACAATTTTATCTGCCTCTGCTTGTGCTTCAGTCTTTGCATCGGTGATCATGTTTTCTTTAAGCTGTCTAGCTTCTTTCAACATAGCATCACGCTCTGCTCTAGCTTCATTTAAGATACGCTCATTATCTGCCTGAAGATTTTGCATTTCTTTTCTTGCAGCTTCAGCAGATTCTAATGCATCCTTAATTCCTGCTTCACGATTATTAATCGCTTCAAGAATAGGTTTCCAAGCATATTTTCTAAGTAATAATACTAAACCTACAAAAAGTAAAATCTGCCAGAAAAAAAGGCCGAACGAAAAATCATTTATTAACTTCTCCATAACTAATTATGTTGTTTCTTAATTGTCTAATTTTTAAATAATCTTAAACAACAACTGCAACCAACCGTTACAGTTGTTGTTTGTTCTTTAAAGGTTCGATTAAGATGCGAATAACGCAGCGAATCCAATACCTTCGATAAGTGCAGCTGCAATAAGCATAGCTGTTTGGATTTTACCAGAAGCTTCTGGCTGACGAGCGATAGCTTCCATCGCTTGACCACCGATTCTACCGATACCAACTCCAGCACCAATTACAATTAAACCTGCTCCAATAATTCTTGGGATATCCATGATTATATAATTAAAAAATTAAACTTCAATACTTTATTAGTGATGTGCCTCTTCATTTGCCATACCAAAGTACAGCGCAGACAACATCGTGAATATATATGCTTGTAATGCAGCTACCAATAATTCTAATATAGATAGTGCAAATGCTAATCCGAATGATAATGGGCTACCGATCCAACTCTTGAAAATGAACATTAACCCAACTATACTCATTAATACTACGTGACCAGCGGTCATGTTAGCATACAAACGAATCATTAATGAGAATGGTTTAATAAAAATACCAAGTAACTCGATTGGAGCTAAAACTATTTTCATAAATGTTGGAACTCCTGGCATCCAGAAAATGTGACCCCAGTAATTTTTGTTTGCAGTTAAGTTGGTAATTAAGAATACCAGCAATGCTAGTGCAAAAGTTACTGCAATGTTTCCTGTAACGTTCACTCCAAGTGGAGTCATCCCTAAAAGGTTTAGCAACCAGATAAAGAAAAATATTGTTAACAAGAAACTCATATATCTCTTATATTTTTTCTCTCCAATGTTTGGAATAGCGATTTCATCTCTTACAAATACCACAAGCGGCTCAAGAAAACGACCTACTCCGGTTGGGATGCCGTTATTCTTTTTGTATGATTTTGCCAAACCTCTAAACATAAAGAACATTAACAATCCAATCAAAAACATACTTACTACGTTTTTGGTGATCGAAAAATCTAAAGGTTTAGCATTGGTAGCGTGATGGTCTTCATCATAGTTGATAGTTCCCTCAGCATCAGTTTTATAAATTTTACTGTGGTATAGCTTGTAGTAATTTCCATCTACCTCTGCAACAGTTTCTCCATGATGAAACTTAGAAGACGAAAATACCTTCAATCCATTATCCCATAAAATCACAGGCAATGGAAATCCATAATGTTTATGTGTAGCTTTATCAGAAAATAACGTGAAATCATGTGAATCTTGAAGGTGATGATCGATAAACTCCTTTATTTCAGTTTTCAAATCACCGCTTCCTTCTTCCTTAGTTTCTTTAGCAAATAGATTAGAAGTGGTAAAAACCAGTGTAAAAATCAATAAAATCTTAACTACAGTACGTTTTTGCATTACGCCTAAAATTTCGGTTCCTAAATTTCGGTGCAAATGTACACAATAAAGTTAGATTCTTAAACTATTTTGATCAAATAAGTTTGAGATTATTTTTCAAAAAATAAAATGCTGAAAACCAACTAATTAATAGACTTCAAAATTCGTGAAAAGTAATAAACTTCTAAGATCAAACAAATTAAGTAGGCAATAAAGAAATCTAGAAAGACATTTTTGTTGATTTCGATATCATTGAACTTTGTAATAGCAATAAACCCTCCTATTTTGATCAAACTGCCCCCCATAAAGATAAAACCAATCAAATCTTTGAATCTTTTTCGCACCAATAATGTTCCAACGGTAAATACTATAGTAAATGCCCCATTAAATAGATAAGAAAGATCGATTATTTTGTCATTACGATCTAGAGAAAAGCTTTTGATAATTTCTGTATGGATGAAGTATCCCCCAATAACTATTACCACAAATAGAAACAGAAAAAGAAGTATTTCTTTAAGCATTATAGAATTTTACGCAACATATAATCCACACAACCCTAACTACTTGTTATTTGAGTTGTTGATACGATTTAGCTGTTTAATCACAAGATAAATAGATGCCGTAACACCAAATAACACCAAACCCATGGTAAACCATTGTTTTTCTAATTGGTAATAGGTATCTAGCTTTTTTCCCAGATAAGCACAAATAAATATTGTGCCTCCCATTTGAAAAGCTATTCCGGTAAGGGCAGCATATTTTCTAAGCTGATTTCCCTTGTCCTTGCGCTGCGGCTTGTGGTTGTTTTGACTCACTGCTAGATGGTTTGCTCAACGACTTTACACCGCCTTTCATAGAACAAGAGGCATTGAAGTTTGCTCCAGGCTCAACAGCCAATTTACCTACGGTAACTTCTCCTTCTATATGAGCAGTAGGTTTTAAAGATAAAGTGTTTGAAACTAGTAATGTACCAGAAAACTTACCTTCAAAATCTGCATCAGAACACTCTAAAGTTCCTTGTATGAACCCAGATTTTCCAACCACTACTTTACCCGAGGTTTTAAAAGTTCCTTCTATTGTTCCTTCAATTCTAAAACCACCTTCAGAAACGATATCACCTACGATTTTGGTTCCTTCAGAGATTTTGTTTTGGTTACGAGAGAAATCAGTCATGCCGCCTTGGTCTCTTCCTTTTTTATTATCTGAAAACATAATTGTATAAGGGGGATTAAATTATTATTCGGTTTCTTCTTCTATTGTATATTCTTTGTCATAATTCTCCAGATTCTTGTGTATCTGAAGTATTCTATAATTTGTAGAGGCCATTGTAAAATGGTCTGCCTCTACTTTTTTATAATATTTTTTCTTTCTGTTCCACTTGGTCAAATCTACTCCTCTTGTATCTTCCGTTTTACCAAGAGACAACAGCTCTGCAAGTCCTTCAGCTTCTTCTCTACTTCTACGTGTATGTACAACTACAAATTGTTGGTCTTTAGTATATACATCTAAAGAAACTTTTATCTTATCATATTTCAACTCGTTTAGAACAAGTGTGATATGTTCTTTTAAATCTGCCGCCTGGTAGTTACCAAACGTAGAAAACGGATAAATAAGTTTATGATTCTTTTTATCGTCTAAACCAGTTTCAAACTGATTGTTTTGGATCTGTGGTATAGTAATTTGGTAGTAAATCTGAGCTTTTTTACCTTCTGGACTTTGAGGATAATTAAGCGCAACATAATTTAATGCCTCTTTGTACGCCTCAAAACCTCGATACCTACCAATTGCTTGTGCCTTTAATAACTCAAACTTGGGTAAAAACTCATCATCGGCACCAAACTTAGTAATGAGTTCTTCACTTTTTGAGATTACCTGTGCATACTTCTGGCTTTGGAAATCTTTATACAAGGCATTATACATTGATTTTGGACTATTTTTATCATCTTCCAAAGCCTCATCAGGATTCTGTAAGATTTTTGCATATCTAGAATCCCCATGATTGTTTATGATGTCCTGTTTTGATGCATTAGACTTCGCAATATCACCTTGAGCGGTATAGATCTTATACAGGTTATATTTTGAAGGAATAATAAGGCGTTCTTCGGGATCACTTTGCAATAAAGTCTCAAACTTATCTATTGCCAATTCATATTCCTGAAATTTTTCCTTATAAATAACTCCTAATTGATAATACGCAAAATTAAGATCTGTTTTCAAAGTATCTAAAGTTCCTTGCTCGGTTGGGAGTTGAGCAATATAGGTTTGCGGATCAAAAGTAGGGTCGGTATCTATTGAATATTGTTCTTGTTTATTCTCCTGCTCTGTAGAAACAGCTCCTGGATTGGAAATACTAGAAACTCTCCAGTTATCTTGTAATTCTCGGTTGCCAAAAGTTCTTTTGAATGACGTTTTACCATAAGCTACCGTCGTTTGATTATAGAAATAGAATTTACCGGCAGCATTTGCATTTGGACCTCCTGGAGTAACCGAATTTAAACCTGGTCTTCCTGGTTGTTGAAACCTTTGTTCTACAGGGAGTTGACTTTTAAATTTTTCTATTTCGGCTGCTTCTTGTGCAGCAATAGCCTCGGCTTTTATCTTATCGGTATACTCTGTATAATACGCCAATCGGTCTTCTGGAGACATAGCAACTACAGTAAGAATACTATCGTTGGTTTTTACCACTCCTTCGTACAAGATAACATCATCAAGATTATCTCGTTTTTTCTTTAGTACTCTATACCTCTTAGAATCTACAATCATTCGTTGCAGTGTACTGTCGTAATATTTCCCAGAAGTAGCATATTCTTTTCTATCAAAACTTACATCTCCCAATGTATAATAGTTTAGAGACTCTAAATATTTATCGGGCGAATTTGTTCTCAAGGATTTGTTGTAATAGTCAACCGCCATATCTATTGAATCTAAGGTTAAAAAATACACCGCTTTCTGGTTATATATTTTATCTAAAAAAGGTCGGTTTTCACGATTCTCCTCAAGATCGGTTAGCAGTTCTAAAAACTCTTCGCGATTTCCAGTTTCGTAGTTAAAATTTCTTGCTTTTGCCATGTAGGCATTTAACATGTACCTCCTTGGTGTTCTTCTATTGAGTTCGATTACTTGATCAAAAGCATAATTGGCACTATCTTTTCTACCTAATTCATTGAGCAATTGACCTTTGATATAAAGGTATCTTCCTTTTTCTTCAAATTTTTTGGTATGAATTGCCGCTTTATTGATATATGTGATTGCAGAATCCTTTTGCTTGAGGTTCACATGAGCTTGTGCGATCATAGCAACAGCATCAGCATAATCCTGAGGCTCCATATATTCCTGCTCAATCATTCGGGTAAGGTCTTCGATAGCTTTTTCATTATAGTCTAATCGAAGATTGGTTTTCGCCCTCCATACCTTTGCATGGTTGATGGTGTTACTTGTCGGATATTTATAAAGGATATAATTAAAAGCTTCTAAAGCCGGGATAAATCTTTGCTCAAAATATCTAGATTTCCCAAGCAAAAGAAATGCCTCGTCTATTCTTGGGTTTCGCTCTTTTCCATTAATAAGCATACTGTGTTTTTGTATGGCTTTTACAGCTTTTTCTTCGGAGCGATCAAAATTTTGATTCAATACTTCGTTGGGTAAGCGCACATCTTCGCTTACAATCATTCTTTCGATAGGAAGTAATTCCCAAAAATTATCCTCGTATGTCTGTATAATTTCCTCTTTTCCCTGATCAAAGGCTAGTCTACCATTATATAAAGTGTTGTTTTTTGTAGTCACATCATGCCAGGTACGGTTTACAAACTTGTCTTTTTTACGAGAACAGGCAAACCCTACAACGGCTAAAAACAGCACCAGAGCGATTTTTGATATTTTTCGTCCCAATTAGAGATAATTTATAAGTGTGATAACTGAAAAACTTATTTTTTAGTGTGTTACAATACACAAAAATAGTCTGTAAATGGTAAAAATACATTTCTTTCGTTAAAAAACAGATGGTTAGTAAATTTTTCTGCCTCATAGCTCATTTTTATTCAGTTTTCCATGTATTGAAGATCTTTTAAATGCCTCTTTAGGGAGGTATTAAAAAAGGCGCGAAGAATTCCTCGCGCCCTTTTTTAAAAACAAAACCGAAATTAGTGGAACATCATAAACTAAAATTAACTCTTGCGAACAAAAACCTACCAGAATATCCAAACTGTGAAGTTCTTCTAGAAAACACAAATTGATCTCCAGCGGTTCCTCCGGCTCTGTTTTCATCGGGGTATACATCTAACAAGTTATTCGCTCCAATGGTCACATTTAAATTTTCAAGAAGTTCTGCCGAGAAAGAAAGATCGGTTACTACTTTCCCATCATAAACCGCATCATCGCTTACCACGGTTCCGTCTACTCTTGGGTCGCCATTAAAATCATCTGGATCGGTTACCTCACCAAAAAACACATTACGTAACAACACATTATACTTTCCAAAAGACAGAGCGTTGCTAAAACTTATTTTGGTTCTGGGTTGTGCCAGGGTTAAAAAGGCTTCTTCCTGCCCATCAAAGAAATTACCACTTTGACCTGCATTTGCGATTCTCTCAGGAACTCTAATTTCTTCTACTTCAGTCTTGGCAAATGTGGCTGATAAATCATTTTTTAATGTTGCGTCTTCGCCAAAATTCATTTTATGAGAAATAACTACATCTACACCTTGTGACTTGGTATCAATGGCATTTACAAAAAATCGAGCGCTTGTAGCTCCTGCTGCTTGAAATATCTGTGTCAATTCTGGATCACCTCCGTTTCCAAAGCTACCACTATATACAATTCTATCATCGATATTGATTAAATAAGCATCTGCCGTAACTGTAAAATTTTGAATTTTGGCTGTAAGCCCAACACTAAAACTATTTGATGTTTCTTCTTTAAGTTTTGCAATTCCTATCAAGTCTGCAGCTCTACTATCATTGGTAAATGTTCCTTGCTCAAAAGGTTGATTATCTACAAAAACAGTACTTGTTCGGCTAAAGAATTGCTGATGTAATGATGGCGCTCTAAATCCTGTACTGTTGGCACCTCGCACAGAGAAGTTCTCTGTGATTTTATAACGAGTTGCTAATTTGTAATTGAAGGTGTCTCCAAAATCTGAGAAGTTCTCATATCTTCCTGCAAGACTCACCAACCATTTTTCTGTAAAGTCGGCTTCTAGATCAATATATCCGGCAATACTATTACGATATTCATCGGTTTCATTATTTGGATCGAAGCCTCTAAATACTTGAGAACCTCCTCCTAGAACAGCACCTGTAAAGTTATTACGCACCAAATCGGCATCTGGAGTTGTTCCTGTTACCACATTTCCATTAACATCATAACTAACATACGATGCTTCTTCTCCCGCTGTAATGGCATAATTCTCTACCTTGTATTCTGCACCCATTGCCACGTTTAATCCACTAAAAATATCTTCATAAAATCTGCTAATATCCAAATTCGTGGTATTCTGCATAAAGCTAAGTCCTCCGGCATCAAAATTTCTTGGTGTGGCTACACCTAATGTACCGTTACTAGAATTACTTACTGTAAAATCGAATGTGTTGGTTCCATAGGTATTTGAAAAATCTACATTCCAATTATTAACTACCCCTCGTATACCTACGGCAATAGATCTATCTACAATATCGGTTCCTATATTTGGTAAAAAACCATTTGGAAATGCTGGTGTATTTGCACGCCCATCCCCTTGTGCTGGTCTTCGGTAAAATCCAGAGGCCAGTCCTTCACGATAACTAATTCCTCCAAAACTGTAAAATTCTGCATCTTCCCCTAAAGGAATCGCCATATTTGCGAAGAATTTCCCTTCACGTAATTTTGAGGTACCTACTCTAAATCTAAAATCTTCTCGGGTTAAACCTCTGGCAGCAAGTTCATCTTCATCTACATCTATATCTAATAAACTTCTAAAGGTTGCTATATCAGCATCATTGGTTACATCTAATGCAGCAATCTGGTCTCTTGTTGCCTGATCGAGGTAAGTTATTCCTTGTGCTGCGGTTTGGTAATCTGCCAATGTCATTTCGGCAACGTTACCTCCCCCTTGAGCAAAAACACGTTCTGCACCATGATATCCTCTAAAAATATCTCCTTGATAATCTCTGTTACGCAATGCTGGCTCTCTAGTAGATAAAGATCCTGTAAAATTTATGTACCCACCATTATCTCCGATTGGCAATCCATAATTTACATCAAGTTTTACTTTTTCTCCATCGCTTCCGCCTTCAAACTGATTTGAGTTTTCGCTAAAATTAGCACCTGTATTTAACGTAACATCTAACTTATTAGTAGCTTTTTTCAATACGATATTGATTACCCCTGCAATGGCATCAGAACCATATTGGGCAGCCGCACCATCACGTAGTACTTCTATGCGCTGTATGGCAGCTGTTGGTATTGCATTCATATCTGTTCCTACGCTACCTGCTCCCACGGTACCATTTACATTTACCAGTGCAGTATTGTGTCTTCTTTTTCCGTTGATCAATACCAATACCTGATCAGGACCAAGTCCTCTCAAAGATGCTGGGTCAATGTGGTCTGTACCATCTGAAACTGTTTGCGTTTGCGATGTAAAAGAAGGCGCCACATAGTTAAGTATTTCGTTTAAAGAAGTTTGCGGGCCTTGCGTAGCTATTTCTGTGATGTCTAAAACATCAATTGGAACGGCCGTTTCAACTGCTGTACGGCTGGGATTTCTTGAACCTACAATTACCACATCATCTAGTTGAGCTGAAGCATCTTTAAGTGTTACCGATATAAAATCTTTACCTTCTGCATTAACTTCGGTAGTTTCAAAACCAATATATGAAATCACCAATATGCTATTCTCTTCGGGTAAACTAATCGTAAAATTTCCTTCAAAATCGGTTTGTGCACCAATTGTCGTTCCTTTTACCAAGACATTGGCTCCGGGTAACGGGCTTCCATTTGAATCTTTTACATTACCATTAATTTCTCTTTGAAGAATAGATTTCTTCTCATTTAAAGCAGACGTTTTCAAAACAATTTGTTTCCCAACGATGGTATAAGAAATGTCTGTATCTTCAAAAAGTAACGTTAATACATTTTCTATATTTTCTCTTTTAACTTTAATAGAAGTTTTCTGATTAACATTTACCTCATCATTGATGTAAAAGAATTTATACGAAGTTTGATTTTTGATTTCCTCTAATACCTCAACAATTGGAGTTTGTTTAAAATCGAGTTCTATTTTGCCTTGAGAAAACCCAGAAGTACCCATCACCTGAAAGATGGAAAAACAAAATAAAACCAGTGTAAGCCTCATTTTTAAAACATTTGATTTGTGCGCTAAGTGTGAAAATAGCGTACGATTACCCTTTTTTTTCATAATTTTGAAAAGTTTGGTTGTTAGTACTCAGTTAAATAATAATCGAACCGTAAGGGGAAGTGTAGCAGCACTTCCTTTTTTTATTTTACGGATTGATTGTAATTTTTTTGTCTTTTATTTCATATTTAAAATCTATTGTTTTAGAGAACACGTTTAGGATTTCCTCTACATTTTCTATATCAAACTCTCCAGTAAAATGTGTGTTATTTAATTTCTCATTGAAACTTATAATTTCTACATCATACGTTCTTTCAATTCTCTTATACACCTCTACAAATGACTCATTATGTAAAATAATCTTCTTATGCATCCAAGAGGTAAATAGCGATGGGTCAACCTTTTTATGATCTAGTACTTTTTTATCTTTACGATATATAGCTTGGTGATTTGGCGTCAATTTTAATTTATCAATGTTAGCGTCAGTATTAGTAACGGCAACTGATCCTTCTACCAGAGTAGTTTTTATGGTAGCATCATCTTCATAAGAGGATACGTTAAATTGGGTTCCCAATACCTCAACATCTAACATCCCTGTTTTAACAATAAACGGTTGTTGTTTGTTGGTAGTAACATCAAAAAATGCTTCTCCTTTAAGATGTACTAGTCGATTTTCAGATGTCCCGTTAAATTCTCGTGGGAATTTTAAAGAACTAGCTGCGTTTAACCATACTTTGGTGCCATCAGACAAAGTGAGTTGAAATAGTTTTCCTTTCGGAATTGAAATCTCAAGATATTCAGTTGTTGCACTAGAGTTCTTCCCTTGAACTACAAGTCTATCTTGATCCTTTTTAACGACAAGGTTACCTTTTGTATCTTTAATATCGGCACTTCCATCAATGCCTATATAACTCACTGTACCATCAGCCTGTACAATTTTTATTTTATCTGAAGGTGCTTCATCTACCGAAACAATTTTGGAATCTGTCTCAAATAAAGACGTGTTTGTTCTAGTATATGTATATATTCCCAAAATCACCCCAGATACTACTGCAGCATAAGCAAGAATTTTTAAGACAGGCTTGAAGGAAATTACTTTGGTTTCTTTTGAGTTTATTGTATCCACAAAACGCTCAAAGGCACCATCGGTATTAATATCTACACCTTCTTTGGCAGCATACCATTTTTTAATTTCTTCTTTAAAAAAAGTCGCATTCTCCTGATCTTTAACAATCCATTGTTTGAGCTGTTTTCTCTCTTCAGAGGTGATACTCCCTTCAAGGTATCTTCTAATTATTGTTAAATAATTAATCATTTTATTCTTTTTCTATCTATAAGATGCAGAAATCTCACCAATCCCCTACTTTATTTTAATTTTTTTAATTTAGCGTGTGTCTTGATATGAAAAAAAGTTCCCCCGACATAGAAAAATCGCTTATTAAGGGATTAACCCTTGGTGATGAGAAGAGTTATAAAATTCTTTTTAATGAGTACTATGAATGGTTATGCAATTATGTCTATAAGCTAACCAACGATAGGATATTATCTGAAGATTTGGTGCAAAACGTAATGCTTCGACTTTGGGAAAAAAAATCTTCTTTAAAAATAACCAGTTCTCTCAAAAATTATCTGTTTCGATCTTGTCACAATGAGTTTTTGATGTATCTACGTGTTCAGAAAAAAGAACATGATGCTCTAGATGAATTAAAATGGCAAGCGCTTTTTGAGATGTATGATCAAAAAGAGGATCAAACCGAAGCCGACTGGAACAAGCTAGAAAAGGTCATGGAGCAACTTCCTCAAAAATGTAAGGAGGTTTTCAAATTAAGTCGTCTTGAACAAAAGAAACACAAGGAAATTGCAGAAATACTAGGCATCTCTACCAAAACGGTTGAAGCCCATATTAGCAAGGCCTTGCGGTTCTTAAAAACAAATGTTTCTGGCTTTTTCTTCTAATCACAAGCCGGTTCACATAAAATTTATCTCTTACTTATTAAAGTGCTCTTCCAGCTCTTTAAGTGTTTCTTCAGAGGTAGCAATATCTTTTACCACTTCTCCCTTATCTAAAACTACGATACGCTCACACACTTCGGTTACATGCATGAGATCATGACTAGATACTAAAACCGTTATATCTGGATCGGCAGAAAGCTCTTTAATGATTTTTTTAAGTCGTATTTGTGTTGTAGGATCTAAATTAGCAAAAGGTTCATCCAGAATAATAACTTCAGGTTTACCTATCAAAGCCGCAACGATACCTACCTTTTTCTGATTTCCTTTTGAAAGATCTCTAAGATACTTTCGTTGTCCTAAAATTTCACCGTGAAAAAAATCTTCAAATTGTGCCAGCAGAGCATCTACATCAGCTTTATTCTGACCTCTTAACTCTCCTATGAAATAGAAATATTCTTCGGCAGTTAAATATCCTATTAAGAAAGTTTCATCTATGAATGCCGACGTTATAGATTTCCAATCTTCGCTTAGATTTACTTTAATTCCATTATTTTCGATATGCCCTGTTGTAGGTTGAATTAGATCCAGCAACGCACTAAAAAGTGTTGTTTTACCAGCTCCATTATTACCTACCAAGCCAAAGCTTTTTCCTTTTTGAATTTCTAAATGATCAATATTAAGAACCGTGTTACCGGTATATGTTTTTGAAAGATTATGTACTTCTATCATCTTCTTATTTTTTTTGTTTGTATGCCGATATGGTTTTATACTTTTCTGTTTTATATATCTTTTCGATTATATCAAATACTTTATCTCTAAATGCGAATCCTGCCAATCCGGCTACCGTGACCAATGCATACCCGGCATAGGGGCTATATGTATAATGTCCAATTGCATATAGGATCATAGGCAGTACCATTTTAGGTAATGATAACATAAGGGTTTTGGTGTTAAATGCCTGTTTGTCTCCAAAAGCTTTTTTATTGCTGGTAAGGTCTATAGGTGTTTTTACATAAGCTCCAGCCCAAAGTACTACATGAGAATTTACTCCAATATTGTAAATCGAGGCAACAATAATGGCTAGATATACATCCCAACCAAAGTAAAGATATCCCGATGCCAACACTGTAGAAATTAAAGTCGCAATTACCATAAGCCACCATTTAGAAGACAAATACTCTTTGTACTTTATATTCTGGCTCATCATTAATGGATAATAAGAACTATCCCAACTCGGTACAAATTGACCAAAACTTAACAGAAATCCCCCGGTTACAAAAATGGCTGCAAATATTTTCCAAACAGGTCCATCATAGGCTTCTACAGATCCCGTAAAAAATAGTAATCCGTAAAAAAGAAAAAGAACACTCACCATCACCGTCGACCTTGCTCTTTTATTTCTCTTAATCAATTTTATATCATTCTTAAGAAAAGTAGCGGTCTTACCGAATCGATCTAACCAATCGAGGTTTTCTGTTTTAATATTTTTCGATTGTTTGGCTAATCCAGCATCTAGATATAAATCTTTGACAAAAGATCTAAAAGAAAACACAATAAGTAATATCGTGATTATTACAGGAATCAAAGTAACTGCCCACGAGTTGTAAAGTGCCTGAAAGAATGGAGCGGTGTAAACGGTTATATCGAAATAACCAAAATAGTGCAATCCACCTAAAACAGCAATTACTCCTCCTATGATAAAGATCAAATTATCTTTTTTATTCAGAATGATATTTAGAAAGTTATTACCATAAACCAAAGCGATCAGACCGAGATTCCATAGTAATACATTAGCAACCGGATAATCGTTGGCGATCATTGTAATTGAAAATGGAATAAAAAAGAAGGCATGAATGACGTTAAAAAAAGAAAATGCCGTTTTTCCGAAAGCGAAAGAGACTATTTTCTTTTTATTAAACGGTAACAGTAATAAGGGTTTAATGTTAATCACTGGCATTTTTTGCAACGCATATCTAAAAAGCAGATCTCCCACCCACCAATAGATCAAAAATCTATTAATAGTATCGAGGGGGTCCAGCTCCAGTTTTTCTTCGATTACTGTAAACGCCCCTATCCCTCCTAGGGCAGATAGTCCCAGCAACCAAAATGCCCAAAATGCCATAAAGAGCTTCATAAATAATCCCGAGGTCATCGATGCCGACCTCCAAAAGGATTTCCATTGTAGTGTAATAAAATATTTGAACATTGTTGAAAGTAGTTTGTAAAAGAGGAAGAAAGACCTCTTACTCTATTTAGTAATCGAAATCTTATTTTTGTTACAAAATCGATTTAGATAATTTTATCTTAAAACGTATCTTCTCTGCTTGCATTTGTTATTTTTGCCAAAAAATATTGCAATGTCAGATTTCCATAAACTAACGATACAAAATATTGTAAAAGAAACTCCTAGTGCTGTTTCTATTGCCTTTGAAATACCATCAAACCTTAAAGAAACCTATACCTTTATTCCTGGACAATATATCACTATAAAAACCGAAGTTGATGGTGAAGAAATTAGAAGGGCTTATTCTATTTGTAGTAGTTTACAAAGTGGTGAGGTAAGAGTAGCCGTAAAGGAGATAGCAGGAGGAACATTCTCTGTAATTGCTAATAACCAATTAAAAACTGGTGATGCTCTAGAGGTTCACCCTCCAGAAGGTCATTTTCTACTTAACACCAACACCAACGCAGCAAACACTTATGCTGCCTTTGCCGCGGGAAGTGGGATCACTCCTATCATGAGTATGATCACTTCGGTATTACAAGAAGAACCCGATAGTAAATTTGTATTGGTGTATGGAAATAAAAGTCCCGAAGAGACCATATTTTACAGCCAGTTAACCGCACTTCAGGAACAATATGCAGATCGCCTATTTATAGAATTTGTATATAGCAAATCACAGCAAGACAATGCCCACTTTGGTAGAATAGAAAAGCCTATTGTGAATTTTGTTGTAAAGAACAAGTTCAAAGACACTGATTTTGAAGCTTTTTATTTGTGTGGTCCAGAAGAAATGATCAATGAAGTGACTTCAATTCTTGAGGAAAATGGAATTGTAAAAGACCGTATCCACTTTGAGTTATTTACAAGCAGTACCGAAACAGCAGAAATAGACGTAGCACTAGAAGGAAAAGCGACGGTGACCGCAATTGTAGATGATGAAGAATTCACCTTTGTTATGGATCAAAAGAAAACCCTTCTTGATGCAGCATTAGACGAAGATATTGATGCTCCTTATTCTTGTCAAGGCGGAGTATGTAGTTCTTGTATTTGCAAAGTGGTTGAAGGAACTGCTGTTATGGAAAAAAATAGCATACTTACAGATAGTGAAGTTGCCGAAGGGCTTGTATTGGCATGCCAGGCTCATCCAACCTCAGCTTCAGTAAAAATAGATTTTGATGATGTTTAAAGGCTACTCCCGAAAGTAAGAATTAAATCTTTTGTGGATTTTACGCAAAATCCTTACTTTCGATAGAACTAATCCTTTATTTCAATGTCCAAATTAGCGTGTTGCTTGTATATAAGTATCGAAAACCAGGTTTTTGATGAACAAAAAATAAGTGAATTAATTAAAAAAGCGAGGCTTCAAAATCAAAAAAACAACATTACTGGGTTTTTGTATTACCGCCAAAATCATTTTTTTCAATATATAGAAGGGGACCCAAACGATCTAGATAATTTATTGCAAAAATTACAGGACGATTCTAGGCACACCATATTAAATCGAGCTTCAGATAAAGACTTAAAAGAACGTAGGTTTGACAACTGGAGTATGGGTAACCTAAAAACAGATGAACTCATTCAAATAAAATTAGAAGATATTATTCTAGATTATCTTTCTTGGCTGAAAACCTATAAAGGTGTAGAATTTGAAAATACTTGGAGCATTATAGATAAGCTTGCCGAGTATAGAAATAAAGGTGCACTTTCATAACAATATAACAATACCTAAGCACATTAGGTTCTGTGTACATTTATTTGTTTTTTCAGTGTTTTCAGAAAATAGAAAGGTGATTTTACTGAAACAATCCGTTAAGTTTTTCTATGACCAACTTTGGTTCTATGGAATACATCACTTTTTCGTATCCAGGAGGAACTTTATTACCATATATTGACGTTGGAATTTGATCATATTTGGCCAAATTCGGTAAAATAGCATTTGACTCTGGCTGATCAAAAGGCATGAACCCTGCATAAGGATGTGTTACTCCCCATAGGGTAATGGTAGGTATAGCGTACATCGCAGCCAAGTGTGCATTACCGCTATCCATAGACAACATAACGTCGAGATTTCCGATAAGTTTAAGTTCATCTTCAAATGGCAGTTTACCTACGGTATTAATTACGTTACGATATTTAGAAGCTATATTGTTTAGAATGTCATTTTCTCGTTTACCTCCTCCGAAAAGAAAGATCTCAAATCGATCTTCTGCATCTAATTTCTCAATTACCTCTACCATTAGATCTAACGGGTACGTTTTACTCTCATATTGAGCAAAAGGAGCAATCCCCAACCATTTTTTAGTAGAATTTTGAGTTAACGCTATAATGTTAGGTGTGAGCTTTGGTTTTTCGGGGAATTTATGCTTAGAAAGATCTATCGGAAATCCTAAAGCATCAAAGACATCTGCATAGCGCTGGTGCGTGCTCTTTAGTTGCTTAAATACCTTATTTTTACCTTGAGTTAGTGCTTTTTTCTCTGATCTGCCCTTATCAATTTGAATTACTTTAATCCCCCTAATAGAAAACAAGGTTTTCAGGACATTAGATCGTAAAACATTGTGCAAGTCTGCTACAGCATCGATATTGAATTTTCTTAACTCTTTAAACAACTTTGTTAAACCAAAAATGCCTTTGTGCTGCTGTTTTACTTCAGCATGATATACTTCGAGATTATCAATATCTGAAAATATGGGTTCAAAAAACTTTCTGGTAAGGACAGTAAGCTTTACTTCGGGATAAGCGGCTCTAAACGTTCGCAATACAGGAACTGTCATTGCTACGTCTCCCATAGCAGATAACCGTATTACCAGAATGTTTTTTTCAGTTTTTTTAAGGGTATATGTCTTATTTTTCCCCACGTAAAACAGGATTTAACTCATCATCGTTATACATTTTCATCTGCTTATAGACCTTCATGTATTTATCTCCACTTTCGATATCATTCAATAAGGTATCTATAGCGGTAGAAAGATCGACTTGCTGTTCTAATAAAATATCAAGTTTTTTCTGGCATGCTGCTTTATGCTCTGCAGAAGCACCTTCGCGAACGGTTTCTTCATACATATGATACACCTTAAGAGCAAGAATAGATAGTCTGTCTACTCCCCAGGCAGGGCTTTCTGTGTTAATTGTAGCTTCATTTTTGGGTGTTACTTCTTTGTATTTTTCCAAAAAATAACTATCAATATATTCTACCATGTCTGTACGGTCCTGATTTGAAGCATCAATTTTTCGTTTTAAGGTTAAAGCCGCTACAGGATCAATTTCTGGATCACGTATGATATCTTCATAATGCCATTGCACTGTATCGATCCAACATTTACGATATAGTAGGTGCTCAATTGCTTGAGATTTACTATCATAAGGATTAGAAAAATCTTGGTCAACGCTATCAACTACATGATATTTGTCTATAACTTCTTTAAAAATTTTATTTGCCGTATCGGTAAACATGTGTATTGTTGTTTTTTAAAATGTTTACAAAGGTACATATTTTGTTTTGTGGTAGGAACGGTTATCTCAAAATAACAACATTGTAAAAGGAATTAGAACAAATACCCAAATATTGATTTCTTTAGCTAACATATTATAATTCATTTCCAGATATGATGTTCCCATGATGGAAAGTGGTGCAGCAATAAAAAATAGTTCTGAAGTATTTTTATAAGGTATAACTACAACCAAAGCCATAGCAATAATTAAATACGCAATAATAAGTCTTAGTATCGGTTTAATATTTGCTGTTCTTTTTCCATATTTTATGAGATAAACAGATAAAAAAAACAGAATGCAAATTGCCAATATTCCCACAGAAAACAAGTGATCTTTAACCAAATACCCGGCAAAAGATAAAGAGATTGTGTTTATAAAAGCTCCAACTGCAAAAAAGGAATCATAAAAGAACAACGTAAAACAATTGGCAAAGAGATAAACTGTTAAAACTCCTAGTATGGGAATAATCCAGTTACGATAATTTTTAGGCTCAAAATAAAGTACTCCGAGATATACAAAGACAATAAAGCCTAAGCTCCAAAAATAGGCTATGGTGGCTACACCAATACATAATGAAGCATTAAAAATTTTGGCTTTTATCTGTTTCTCATCTTTTAAACGAAGTATATTATACAACCCTAAAAGAACAAAAGCTGAAGCAATTAGAATATGAATATTAACCAATGATCCTGGAAGTAGTGCCGTTAAAAAAGCATATAGCAAAATGGTATATGTTCCCTTCTCTGTTAAATCATTTCTCTGAACCACATAATTAAGCAACAACATGGGTAAAATATAGAGTATTCCACTTAAAATAATGAGAATAATATCTCTGCTTTCTTCAATAACACCCTTCTTATATTGTGCAATACAAAACAGGATAAGCATATATAATGCTACTACAATATAATTTATGGGTTTTGATTTACTAAAAAAGCTTGATAACACTACTATTTTTTATATTTTTGCCAAAGACAAATTTTTGTCTTGATATATTGAAGAACTAATTTATAAAAAGTTTTTAGTTTACAGCTTTTTATATAATCCTCATAGACTAAATTATGAAAGAATTTTTTGAAGCAATCGAATATCTATTTGTTGATATATTATTTGCACCGCTTGATTCATTAAGAGCACTAGAACTAGAAAGTTGGACAGCCGCAAACACTATAAACTGGTTATTTATGTTAATTGGTTTTGTGGCGTTTTTATACTGGATGAAGGAGTTAAAGAAATTTAACGATAATAATGAAGAAGATAGAGATCCAACCGCTCACTCATTCTTGAATTAAATATAACATTACCTTTTATATAGGTAAAGTACAATTATAAAAAAAGCGCATAGTATATATGCGCTTTTCTTTTTTATTAGGTTTAGGTGGATTACAAATCAAACCCTAAATCTTTTCTAAAGTACATCTTGTCAAAATGTAGTTTTTCTATATTGGCATATGATTTCTGCAGTGCTATTCTAAAATCATTATCAAAAGAAGTAACTGCAATTACTCTTCCTCCGTTGGTTACTACCTTACCCTCTTCAATTTTTGTACCTGCATGAAAAACGATAGAATCTGAAATGGTATCAATTCCCGAAATTTCTTTTCCTTTTTCATAAGCTTCCGGGTATCCTCCAGAGACAGTCATTACTGTTGTAGCGCTTCTTTCATCAATTTCCAGATGTGCTTCATTAAGTGACTGCTCTCCCACATGTTTAAATAGTTGTACCAAATCGGTTTGAATTCTTGGCAGAACAGCTTCTGTTTCAGGATCACCCATTCGAACGTTATACTCAATTACTTTAGGATCATCACCAACTTTTATAAGACCGATAAAAATAAACCCTTTGTAGTCGATATTTTCTTTTGCTAAGCCATTTACAGTGGGTTTAACAATTTGTTCCTCGATTTTGCTCATAAACGAAGCGTTTGCAAATGGAACTGGAGAAATCGCTCCCATACCCCCCGTATTTAGTCCTGTATCTCCTTCTCCTATACGTTTATAATCTTTTGCCGTTGGAAGCGTTACATAGTTTTTACCATCTGTAAGCACAAAAACACTTAGCTCAATACCATCAAGAAACTCTTCGATAACGACCTTTTCACTTGCCGCACCAAACTTTTTGTTGGTTAGCATGTTTTCGAGCTCACTTTTGGCTTCTTCTATATCCTGAAGAATAAGCACCCCTTTTCCTGCCGCCAAACCATCTGCCTTAAGCACATAAGGTGAAGAAAGGGTTTCAAGAAACTTTTTACCTTCTTCTACAGTTTCTGCTGTAAAACTTTGATATGCCGCGGTAGGAATATCATGCCTGAATAAAAACTCTTTGGCATACTCTTTACTTCCTTCAAGCTGTGCTCCTTCCTTAGACGGCCCTATAACCACGATATCATTTAACTCTGAATCGCTCTTGAAAAAGTCGCTTATCCCTTTTACCAAGGGATCTTCTGGGCCTACCACGACCATTTTGATATTTTTTTCAATCACTAATTCTTTTATGGCAGAAAAATCTGTAACAGCAATAGGTACATTTGTTGCAATTGAAGCTGTTCCTGCATTTCCAGGAGCTACAAATAATGAATCACACAAATCACTCTGTGCTATTTTGTATGCAAATGTATGTTCTCTTCCTCCAGACCCGAGTACTAAAATGTTCATGGTAAAGTATAACTTGAATTTAATGCCTCAAAAATAGTTGATTGCAGGTTTTCCTACTAATATTTATGGGCAATTTTATAAATAAAATTATTGTAGAGATCTATTGGCTTTTATGTCGGTGTTTCGAATAATCCTACTACTTAAAATACTTCTCTTTTTTAATAACAAGGGAATTATAATCGAGAAAAATACAATACCATTAAAACGTACCAACATCGATTCGAAAAGCAGCGAAATGGTAAGTACCAAAAAAACCGAAAATTCATTTCTACTTCTACGCATACGCATACCTAGTAAAACAAAAATGCACGTTAATATACCAAATCCAAATATTCCCGTTTGCAAATAGGTTTGAAGAAACTGATTGTGAGCATTATACTTGTTTTCATAATTATGAAAATAATCTAGCTCCTTGTATCTTTCAACGAGCACATCATTGGTATCTCCAATTCCATATCCAAATACAGGTGATTCTTGTATAAGTTCTCCACTTGCATTCCATGTTAATAATCTTGATTTTTCAATTGAAGTATTGTTAACACCATAGTCCTTTTTTATACCTGTTACATTGGTGTAAAAATCGAATACTCTAGGGTTATTTAGAAATACTAACAACCCAAGAAAAAAAAGAATTGAAGCTGTATATTTTTTGTTTTTATCAGAAATATTAAAGATTAAAAGGAGGCACATGATTGCCAATGTAAGGTATGCTGCAATGGATGCCAGTAGAAATAGGTAAACAAACAATATCAAGATAGTCAGTGCCTGAATTCTAGACTCCAATTTGTTCTTTAAATAATAACTTAAAACTAACAAGATATACAAAGAAATATAACTTGGGTTTACCAGTTTTGAAAATTCTGATCGAACGAAGTATGCCCATCCCTTCATTGCGGTATTCATGAGTTTCGACATTCCTTCAAGAGAGGCTTCGAAAACAAAACCTTCTCTTTTAACGTATGACAGTACGTCTAACACTCCTAGCGAAAGATTTATAAAAAAAGATACCAGAAGCCCTAATAAAAGAAAATCGAAAAGCCTGCGAACTGTAGATGCGTCTTCCTTTACAAAAAGAAAGATGACAGGAAAAAACAAAAGAGATAATGATCTTTGTAGTAAATTCATACCATCTGCAATGTTCTCGGTATATATCATACTAACGGCTAGAGCCACAAAATAAAGAGGAAACAACCAAAGTGCTTTATTATCTGTAAAGGAGTGTCTGTTTGTTCTAAAAATATTCACCATTCCCAGAACAATAGAAATGATAAAAAACGGAGTTGGAAGATTAATCCCCAAAGGAAGTAAAAAAAATGCTGTATACAGACTATTCCAGAATACAGTAAGTACCCAATCATTTTTGTCTATATAAAACCATTCTTTAAAATCTAAAATGGCCGTTATTAATTTGTTTCTCATCACCTACTTTCATTTAGGGCTTTCCTGATGAATATTGCCTTTGGTTGATTTGGATTATGACGATTCACGGTTAACATTCCAGTAAATCTAAAATATGATCATTTCAATCTAACACTTCGTATACATATATCTTCCAATCGGAATGAAAAATTTCAAAAATTTCTAAGAATTTAATATTATCATCTTGCTTTAAAGTTATCTCTGCACTTGATAAAATGTATTTGCCGCCTAATTTCTTTAATTCATCATAATTAAAATCAAGATTCTTTATCTTTTTGGGGTTCGCATTTAAATAATTCCTACCTAATTCTTTTGAAAAGGCATAACATCTAGATCCCCATTCATCATAGTAAGTTGCCAGATATGGTGCTTTGTCAAGCTCTTTGGCAATTACCTTTCTAAACTTATGTTTATATACTAGAGGATAGTCTGGAAAATATCCATCTAAGGTATAGAAACCATTATACAACGCAATAGAAGGATGAATTCCTAAACTTATTACCCTATAAGAATCAGTAGGTTTATCTATATAATCTTTTATTTCTTCAAACAGTTCTTCTGCAAAAAAATTGGAATATGAAGGCTCATTTTTATTCGTATTCAATTCATGATTTGTAAGAATAAAAACAAATTGAATAACAATAATCATATAGGCTATGTATTTTCCAAAGTCCCATTTTCTTGAAATGACGATTAAAGAAAAACCTAATAAAACATACCAAAACATCGGATGCAAATTATAGAACCTATCTATTTGAAGTGGTATAATTTCTATAAATTTTTTGTGTAAGGTTAGCACTGGACCCCACAACAAAATTCCGTACATTATCGAAACCAAAAAAACAAATACTAATAAGTAATTATAAGTCTTATACTTATATGTTCTTTTAAAAAAGAACTGTAGTATAAAAACAAATAGTATTGGATAAAAGATATATTTATGAAGACTATCTGCATGATAATGACCCGCAGTAAATAGTGTTTTAGCTCTTATATAAGCATTTTTAAAACTCAACTCAGGAAGTTTAGTCTCTATCCTATGGGAAACATAATCTGGATTAAACGCGAAAGAATAGATGATCGGAAAATGACTTATGCCATATAAAATACTAATAAGCAAGATGCCTTTTACAAAAGGAATATTTATCGTTTTATTTTGATAAAAATCATAGACCAAAATCAACAATAACAGAACAATAAAGAAAATACCCGATAACACCAAAGACGAGTAAAAAGGGAAAAGCCCAATGATTAGCCAATTTGTAGAGTGCCTACTTCCATTTTTCAAATTTAAAAAAGCATAAAGCACTATAGGTAAGCCTGCAACACTTAGCGTGAAAGACCAAAAAGGGAGCATTGCAAATAAGACGGACACTCCAGTGATAATAAATGAATCTGATTTCTTATCTGGTTGAATTAGTTTTTTAAGTAAATAAAACATACCAAAAAATGCTACCAAACTCATGATTAATTTATTGAACACATAACCATAGTATGCTCCAAAAAGTTTGAACCAAAATAAACTTATATCATATGTGCCATATAGTGATGAACGTGGAATTCCATTAAATACTTGCTGAATTTCCCTATCTGGTGCTGAAAAAAACTCACCAGAATTTAAAACTGTTTTTGCCCAAACCAGATTAGAGTCAAGGTTATCATGAATACGAATATGCGAATCTTTACCTAAATATATGTACGGAGTAATATAAAGGAAAATTAAAATTAACGCAGCGATAATTTGCCATTTTGAATTATCTAACGCAGATTTTATAGACTTCTTCTTCATGCATTTAAATTATATACCATGTCCTAGTGAAATTGTTGTTTTAAACCTCTGACCAACTTTTACTTAGCACTAAAACATATTCAGAATTAAACCAAGTCAAAGATTCACTTCTCAAAACTTCGAATATAAAATATGCTATCTAGTATGCTTTTTCTTCTCCTTTCACAGCATTAATTGCTGTAAGAACGACTATTTTAATATCTAAAAGTAAAGACCAGTTTTCGACATAAAAAATATCATACTTTACTCTATTAATAATATCTTTATTTGTTTCTATTTCTCCTCTAAAACCACTTACTTGTGCTAACCCTGTAATACCGGGCTTCACAAAATGACGTACCATAAACTTATCTACTCTTTTGGCAAATTCTTCATTGTGTTTAACCATATGTGGCCGTGGGCCCACAACAGACATATCTCCTTTAAGCACATTTATGAACTGTGGTAACTCATCTATACTGGTTCTACGAATAAATTTACCTACTCTAGTCACTCGTGCGTCACCACGAGTTGCTTGATTAGCACTTGTGCTGGGCTTCATCGATCGGTACTTATAACAATAAAACTCCCTGTAATCTAACCCATTTCGTCTCTGCTTAAAAAAAACAGGGCCCTTGGATTCTAATTGAATGAGTAAAGCTATAAGTGGAGTTAACCATGATAAAATGCCTATTAAAACAAATAATGATAAGAGTATGTCAAAAGTTCGTTTGGCAAATTTATTTATCGAATCATCCAAAGGGATTTCACGAAATGACAATATAGGCACATACCCATAATAATTAAAGATGAGTTTTTTGGTAAAAATGTCTTTATTATCAGGAATAAATTTTAAGATTTTAAGATTATTATCTGTAAAACTTACTACCTCTCTTAGCTGTTTGTTTGTTAATTCTGCAACCGAACAGTATACCTCGTCGATTTCATTTTCGAATATATAATCAAAACAATCATCGAGATTAAAATTATCGATTTTTACATCAAACTGCTTTTGGAATTTATATCCAAAGTCCGATCTGCTTTTAAAAATTTCTATGAGCTGATCGGTCTTCTTATTATTTCCAATGACTACCACCTTCCTTATGTTTCCTCCAAAAACTCTTCGGTATCTTGTGAGTAAGGAAAGTAAAATAAATTTAAAAAATGTAACTAACCCTAATACAGAAAGAAAATACTTACCAATTTCTAATCTACTAATAAGGGGTTCTTTAAAAAAACCAATAAATGCATATAGAATGAGGGCAAAAATTAAGAATTGGCGTATAATTGAAGCCAATACCTGAATTACCTTAGAGAATCTTTTTATGTCATAGAACTTATTTTTGATAGATAGTATGATCCACAAAATTGAAACATAAGCCGAAAACACCAAGTTCTGATTTATGTTAGCGTTGAAAAATAATATAGTAACATTCAGTATTACTAAATCAACCAAACAAAATAGGGGTTTTATATATACAGAAAATCTGCCTGTTCTTCCGCTCATTTATAATTTAGGTTGTTTTTTTAAAGTCCCTATGTTCACTTTTGTATAATTCTTCTTCAGAAAGACTTTTAAAGTATTCTAATGTTCTTTTCATACCTTCAGACCTATCTATTTTTGGCTCCCAATCTAAAACTTCTTTTGCCTTAGTAATATCCGGTTGCCTTTGAAGCGGGTCATTAACTGGTAAAGGTTTATAAATTACCTTTTGATCTGTTCCTGTAAGTCTTATAATTTCTTCTGCAAAATCAGCAATAGTAATCTCATTCGGGTTACCAATGTTGACTGGATATACATAATCACTAAAAAGAAGCCTGTAAATACCTTCTACAAGATCATCAACATAACAAAAAGAACGGGTTTGAGAACCATCTCCAAACACTGTAAGATCTTCTCCCCTTAAAGCCTGACCAATAAATGCTGGTACTACACGACCATCATTTAATCTCATTCTTGGCCCATAAGTGTTGAAAATCCTTACGATTCTAGTCTCCAAACCATGATAAGTGTGATATGCCATTGTAATTGATTCCTGAAAGCGCTTTGCTTCATCGTAAACTCCTCGAGGACCAATAGTATTTACATTTCCATAATACTCTTCATTTTGAGGATGTACCAGAGGATCTCCATAGACTTCACTGGTTGAAGCGATCATAATTCTGGCGTTTTTTTCTTTTGCTAAGCCTAAAAGATTATGCGTTCCCAGGGAGCCCACTTTTAAGGTCTGAATAGGAATTTTAAGATAGTCTATAGGGCTTGCAGGTGAAGCAAAATGTAGTATATAATCTAGTTTTCCCGGCACATGAACAAACTTGGAAACGTCATGATTATAAAACTCAAAATTCTCCAGTTTAAACAAGTGTTCTATATTCTTAAGATCTCCAGTAATTAGGTTATCCATACCAATAACATGAAAACCTTCTTTTATAAATCGGTCACAAAGATGTGATCCCAAAAAACCTGCCGCTCCAGTAATTAAAATACGCTTCATAATTATCTTTCAGAAATTAATGTTTCTCTACCTATAGAGTAATATGATAAGTTTTCTTTTTTAACATCATCCAAATCATAGAGATTTCTACCATCAAAAATCACATTTCCTTTCATTAGATCTTTGATTTTCGAAAAATTAGGCGTTCTAAAAATACTCCATTCTGTGCAAATTATTAAAGCATCTACATCTTCTAAAGTCTCATACATAGAATTTGCAAATTCTATCTCTCCTTCATATTTCTTTTTAACATTGTCCATCGCTTCAGGGTCAAAAGCTTTTATTTTTGCCTTTTCGTTTAACAATTCTTGAATCATATATAACGAAGGAGCTTCTCTGATATCATCTGTTTCTGGTTTAAAAGCAAGTCCCCAAATTGCAAAAGTCTTATCTTTTAAATCATTATCAAAATGTTTTAAAATTTTCGGCATCAAGGCTATCTTTTGATTTTGATTTACCTTAATTACTGAATCTAATATTTGAAAATCATATGTTGCTTCTTTTCCTGATTTGTATAGAGCTTTAACATCTTTAGGAAAACAAGAACCTCCATACCCTATACCCGGAAACAAAAATCGCTTACCAATTCTCGAATCGGTTCCCATACCAATTCTTACTTTATCAACATCGGCACCCACTTTCTCGCAATAATTTGCGATTTCATTCATGAAAGTGATTTTGGCTGCCAAAAAAGAATTTGCAGCATATTTTGTTAACTCTGCCGACTTTTCATCCATTACAATAATCGGATTACCAGATCGAACAAAAGGTTTATACAGTTTTTTCATCAAATCTGTAGCCTTTTCAGAACTTGAGCCAATAACAATTCTTTCTGGTTTTAAAAAGTCATCAACCGCAAAACCTTCACGCAAGAATTCTGGATTTGAAACTACATCAAAATCGCAAGTGGCATTTTTGGCAATAGCCTGGTGAACTTTTTCGGCGGTTCCAACCGGTACTGTACTTTTATCCACTACCACCTTATAATCTTTTATAAGTTCTCCTATACTATTTGCTACACCAAGTACATATGATAAATCTGCGGAGCCATCTTCATCTTCAGGAGTTGGCAATGCTAAAAAGATAATATCTCCATGTTCAAGACCTGCTTCCAATGATGTAGTAAATTTGAGTCTCCCGGCATTAATATTTCTTTCGAATAACACATCAAGATGGGGTTCATAAATTGGAACCTCTCCAGCTCGCATTTTTTGAACCTTTTGTTCATCAATGTCTACACATAATACTTCATTTCCAGTTTCTGCCAGGCAGGTTCCGGTTACTAATCCTACGTAACCTGTCCCTATTACTGATACTTTCATTTATTCTAGATTATTTTTTAATTCTTATTTAAAGTCTGATGGTGAAATTTTCTTCCAATGCTGCAAAGAGGTTTTGAAACCGTACTTAAACTCAAAACCATTTTCGATTAAGAATTCTGGTTTAATGTTGGTCGGAAAACCGGCCTTTCGCACTCTTACTGGATGAATATCAGACTTCTTTCCTATGATTTTAAATGCTTTTTGTACAAAAAAGGCAATAAACGCCAAAAGTTTTACAGAGATCTGGAGTGTTGGCTTTTTATACCCCAATTCTTCTTTGGCAATTTTGGTCATTTCCTTAAGGTTCACGATAGGGTTTTCTGCATAATTATAAGTAATAATCTTTTCATCACGATTCATTACAAACAACATACTTTCTATCAAACCGTATACATAACCATATGCCTTTACTACCGTTCCGTCTCCGGGAATTACAAAAGTTCCTTTTTTGAGAGCTTTAATCATTCTATATACATTACCCGGGTCTCCCGGACCGTATATAACGCTAGGTCTTACAACGATCAAACGTCTTTTCTTGTTTCCTTGTACACACCAATTTTTATGAATTAACTCTGCCATACCCTTAGAAATTCCGTAAGGAGTCTCCGGATAAAGTTCTGACTGCTCTGTCCTTTCGTGAAGTGATCTTCCATATGGAGCTATACTACTGGTAAATAGTATATTCTCTATTCCCATAGATTCTGCAAAAGCATTTACATTTTTAGCACCATTAATATTGGTATCAAAATACTCCGGCTGTTCATGACCTGGTTCTCTATGTATAGCTGCAAAGTTAAATATCCATGAATTCTCAGTATCTAAATCTAAATCAAGCGTTTTTATAGGGTTTCTTACATCTACATGATCAAACATGATCTTTTGTTCCTTCAAATCTTTATCAAACCCCTCTAATTTCTTGATATCGAACACGTAGTATTTATCAAACCTGTTAACTTCGATAAGTTTCTGCAACAAAAATTTGGCTATATAACCTGAGCCCCCGAATAAAAATGCTATTTTCATTTAAAATTTTAAATACATAGCTGCAAAAATAGTCTTAATTTTGCTCTTATGAAAAAAATTAAAGTCCTTCATATTTCGGAAACATTTGCGGCCGGAGTTTATACTTATATAAAAGATATCAACCAGTTTTTTAAAAATATTGATGATGTCGAATCTTATGTTATTTATAGTGGAAATCGAAAAGATACAGATAGAGAGAAATTTAAAACCGATTTCCCAGAATCCTCTACATTGATTGAGGTAAGCATGACCCGGGAGATATCACCAGTTCAGGATTTTAAAAGTACTATAGCACTTTTTAAACAAATTAGAAAAATAAAGCCAGACGTAATTCACTTACACTCTTCTAAAGCTGGAGTTATTGGTAGAATTGCTTCAAAAGCCTACCCAAAAGCTAAAGTATACTACACACCAAACGGGTATTCTTTTTTGAGAGAAGATGTTTCAAATTTTAAAAAATCTTTATTTAGAACTATAGAAAAGTGGATTAATCTAATCTTTGGAGGAGTTACTGTAGCTTGTGGAGATACAGAGTTTGATTATGCGCAAAAGATTGGCAAGGCCCTACTCGTGAGAAATGGTGTAGAAATAAATTCTGTATATAAATTCAAGGAACACAATAGCAATAAAAATGAAAGTCAATTTGTCGTAGGCACAATGGGGCGCCTTAGTCCTCAAAAGAATCCCGGTTTATTTAATGATATTGCACTTAAAATGCCAGGGGTCAAATTTATTTGGATTGGCGATGGAGAGCTTTCAAATTTAATTACCGCTTCTAATATAGAGGTAACTGGTTGGATGCCTAGAGAAAAAGCTCTTGAAACCGTTAATCAATTCGATGTGTACATACAAACTTCGCTTTGGGAGGGGTTACCTTTTACGATCATCGAAGCAATGATTCTTGAAAAACCAATTATTGCGAACAATGTAATTGGTAATAAAGACGCTGTAAAAGATAAATACAATGGGTTTTTATGTAACACTTTGGAGGAATTTGTGAATTCAATAGAGACTTTACAAAAAGATGAAAATCTACTGAAAGAAATGGAAACCAATTCTAACAAAAGAGCAAAGGAACTTTTTGACCGTGATAAGAATTTCTTGGAGTTGGCGGAAATATATAGGTCATAATTCTCTATGTAAAATACCCATTAATTAGATCATTTAGACTTTTTAAAAGCATAAATGACTGCAGAAACAAGTAAGAATACCAGTACACCAGACAAGAAACTGAATAAGATCATTCGAGTTGTTGTAAAACGAGATTGTTTTTGGGTTAATTCTTCTAGTAATTCACCATTTGCATCAAACAACAAATAAGGGTCATATTTCTTATTAACTAACTTAGTCTCAAACTTTCCTTTTTTATTATATACTATATATTCATTTGACTTAAAAAAATCTTTAATATTTTTTTCAAAAACCACCTTAGATTTCTTAGTTTTTAAAACTATAGAATTAATCTTTATGGGCTTTTGTTCATAATTGGAAGAACTGATATCAAATCTAAGTGTCGTAAGAATTTTATCATCCAGGGGTACTTCAAACTCAATAATCTCTTTTTGTTTGGCTTTTATAAGATAATTGATAGATTCTTTCTCTACAAACTGTGGTATACTGTCAAAAGAATAAAACAATTGAAATCTATCTGCTCTTATAAACTCAGCATCTACATCTATATTTAATTTGGATGGTTTGAATTCAATAGAATTCATCCAAAGAAATGTAATCACGGATACTGCAACAGAAATGATAAGCTTTATTATGTTTTTCATGAATTATATTTTGAATACTTACAAATATATCCTACAGGAAGTAATACAAAGAATGGTAAATTTATATAAATGAGCTTTAAACTACCTCATCTACAGTCAATATTTGTTTCTGAGCCTGTAAAAGGTTAGTTTCTATAAAAACTAAAGTGAAAAAAATTGAAAAAAACGTAACTCCTTTCTGTCGAAGTAATACTGATTCTGTGCAAAAAGCAATTAATATCGTGAGAATGACCATAAATTGCTGCAGATTTTTCGTTTTATACACCTTAACCAAAGCGATTATTATAATTAACAGTAAAAGAACCAACCCTATGATACCATGATTTAAACTAGTCGTCATGTATTGATTATGAGAATTAAAATCTTTTAACTGTGTGTAGCCTTTGTTTTCATAAATCGTATTTAACACCTCTTTAGACCCCTTCGGACCGTATCCTAAAATCATTTTCTTTTTAAAAGCTTCATAAGAAGAGGACCAAATTTTATTTCTTACACTCATTTTATGATAGTCTTCTCCAATCTCAGAGACATATTCCTTTGTATCTAAACCAAACTTGTCTAAAGAATCATAAAACTTATCATTTACGTACTGACTGGTATTTATTAGAAATACACCCAAAATAGTAATAGAAACCAAATACAATATGGTTTTTACATTATAGAGTTGTTTAAAATTTAACACCCCATAAACCAAAACTACAAGTCCGTAGGTAAACAACCCTATTCTAACTCCCGACAATACAATTATAATAAAAAACAAAAGGGAGATCCATCGTTTGTATTGATTAGCAAATGCACTAAACAATAAGAAGATATTGGCCACATTCAAATACATAACATCATATGGGTAATGAAAGTGATACATAGATCTTTGAACGAAATTATAATTTAATCTATGTTCATAATTCACCACATAGTTGTAGGCTAATGTTAGTAGGGCTAAAACACAAAACAAAACACAAGAAAAAATGAAAACCGTTTTCGCTTTTTTAATGTATTCTAGATTTAATTTTGCAAGAACAAATAATAATGGGATTGCTAATAGTGGAAGCTGAGAAGCAACTCTAGAATACTTAAGCCCATATTCTGGCGAATAAAATATTCCTATAACCTGAAAAAAATAATATATCAAGAAAAGTACTAGAATCCTATTTCTTCGAAATTGGTCTTTACGCCCTAATTTATCTGAAAAAAAGAAAATAGATAACGCTAGTAATCCCAACGAAATAGGGGATAATATCATTGTAAAAGGAAGAACTGCAATTACCAAATAAAAACAAATCTCTATGCGATTATCTTTTTTTAAAAAAAAGCTTTTCATGTTCATCATCTCATCTTATTTTTTTAACTTTCAATTAGCTTCTTCTTATTTAATGATTTTGCTCTAAAGTAAAAAAAGCTGACCAATGCATAAAAGACAAGAAATACAACACAAAATTTCAGTTTATAAAAATAACCCATTGTAAAAGAGTAAATAGTCCAGTTGAATAACTGATATACTATTACAGATAACACATAAGCTTTATGCACCACAAGCTCTTTTAGTAACCATCCCATAAATGCCAAAATTCCTATGGTTAATAAAACATGAAGTAATAAGGCCATCCATACTGGAAAAATTAGAAATAAAATTGAAGGGTAGCCATTGGTAAAGCTAAACCCGCTTTCTAAGGAATCTTCTAAGCCTTCTTGACTATACGCAAACTTATACATCAATTTATGCATACCATATGATAAATCAGATATATCATAAGAAAACTCATTGTCATTATATACATAAGATTCTGTTGCTCCCCACATCAAATGCCCTTGAAGTCCAAAGATTCTATAAAATATAGCTTCATTAGGATCATATATTTCTACAATAGCGTAAGGAGTCCTTTGCTCATACCGTTTGTAAATTACAAAATAGGCCAAACTAAAAATTAGAACTACCGAAATCAATATTCTTTTATTAAGAAATTTTTTCCAGTTTATCTTATAATTAGACGTTAGTACAATAGGGAGTAAGAATGAAAACAATCCAGATACAATTGGCGAAAACTTTTGGCCAATCAGAAAATTATACCCGAAATAAACGATCATTAAAACAATACTAGATCTCTTATATCTACTGTAAAGAATACCTAAGGAAAACGGAATAAAAATAGATACATTTCCAAATATTTTGTTTAGAAATGGAAACTTTGAATATTCCCAATATTCAAATCTGGAAACTTCTGAATCAAATAGAGGTAGTCGCGATTGACTTGCATTAAAAAGTAATATCAATAATGAAAAAATTACTATAAGAAGTACAATTTTATCATCGACCTGCTTATTTTTAAAGCTAAACCTTGGAGTAACCGTTTTAAATTTATTTAGAGTATTAAAGGTAGCTAGTATTACCAAAAAGGTAAGAATAAAATATAAAACGTATAGTAATGTGGCACCAACAAAAAAACTATCTCTACCTTGTTCACTTATGAAAATACCTTCCTCAATATAAATAAGCGACGGTATTATAGAAATGCCTTGAAAAACTAATAGCCCATAAATAAATAATAGTTTGAAATTTTTCTTAGCAAAGAGATATAAGAAAAGAAAAAAAACAGCAAATAAGAATATGTTAAAGAACAGTGTCATTTCAAAATATTTATACCCAATCCTTTATATAAGTCTAATACGTTATTTGAGTTATTACTAAAAGGCAAAACTCCAAAATATACTTCCTTCATATCCATTGCTATTTTTAAATTCAGCATAGCACTTGATTCAAATGAATAGATACCAGTAGGTGCAATTTGCGGAATACAGGTTTCTATTGGGGTATTATCTCTAAAAAGCTCATATTTGTCAAAACTATCATTGAGAAGCTCTTCTGCTATACTCACATCGCCATTTCTATGTGGCTTATAAATAATCGTCGTGTTATCACTAATCCTATCTTTTACTTTTTCGAACAAAAGAGATAATCTTTCTTTATAATACTCTTCTCCTTCTGCACTATTATGCATAATATCCTGACCTATTATCAAGGTTTTATCTTCTTTGGGCGAATAAGCTAGTTTTTCATAAGGAAGTGCCAGAGATTTCTCAGAATAAATCGCATTATTTGGTATTCTAACATATTGGCCTTTTATATCTTTTGACGCTATGTTGGTCGGATGCCCTGGAAAAGTCTCAAAATTCAAACCACAAAAAGCGCTTAATTTTTTTTTGAACCCTAGAGTCTTGAGATCTCTTACCGGGTAGTAATAATTCAATATGCCATCTTCAACAACATAAAACAAATTATCTTCTCTTTTTTTAAGATTCAGAAAAATATGATTCGTCACCACATCATCCAAGTTACAATAAAAAAATGTATAGTTCTGGTCTAAGGATAGTTGTTTTTGTACTTTCTTTAAGTACTTTTTGTATCCTTTTAGTTTTTTTATTTGAAATAAAATTTTTCCAATTTTAGAAGATACGGTATAGGTCAAATCCATACCACCATTAATTACAAGGTCCCATGAATTTTCATCATATCGGAAATTACCTGGGTTCAATAAAACATTGATTCCTGAATGTAGTTTATTCTTTATTATACTTTCAAAATTAGAAGTATGGCTTGGAGAAATGGCAATGAATAAATTTTTACGCACTATGTTAATCTTCAGTTTAGATTTTTTTTAATTTCCGCCAATATTGTCTTTTCAAAACGAAAATAAGCAAAAAGCTTATCAGAGTAGATACTGCAGCGGCTAAAATACCAAATTTAGGTATAAAAACCATGTTAAGTAAAATATTGAGTACAGCAGCAAAAAGTGCAGGTTTAAGTATAAGCTTATCTTTCTTGTATCCATATAGTAAAAAATGAAAAAAGAGCGAGAAATTCAGAAAAATATTTCCAATCAAAATGATAAAATAAACAAGTAATTCTGAAGTGAATTCAGATTTGTCAAGCCATTGTAATGTAGGATAGATGGCGATTATAATTAAAACACTTACCCCTATTGTAGTGGTATATAGTTCCTTTAAAAATTTGGCGATTGTTGATCTAATTCTATCGGTCTCATTTGAATGAATTGCTCTTAAAAGATTGGGGACAATCAAAGTGATAGTAATAGTGTTTACGACAATATTGACAATATTGGCGAAGTTGGTATAAAAAGAATATATCCCAACCTGTTCTTTGCCTAAAAACCAATCGATCATATATCTATCAGAGTACTCAATTATTTTATAGGCAATTGTACCTATAAAAAAGGGGAAACTAATTGATATACCTGTTTTAATCCATTTTTTATCGATAGAGAACCAAGCAACTTTTTTTAGATCATTTCTACAAAAAATGATTACATAAATCAAACTAAATAACAAACTCAATATAGAACCTATAATCCAATATGTAAGAATAATTGGTATTGTGATTTCTCTTTTCAACCATAGATATTCAATAGCAACCATGCTAAGAATCCACAAGGCAGTTCTCATAAAAAGAGTAATATTAGCGATATTAGGTTTATTGAATAAGTTAAAAAACCTAAAAGCTTCTTGAGAAAGGTGTTCAAAAATTAATAACACATAGAACGGTAGTATAAACTCAAAAGGAATTATTTCATTCAAAAAAATGAAATACACAATTGGAATAAAAACAACATATCCTATCGTATGAAACCAGAATTGATTTAGTAAGTACGCATGTTGATTTTCCTTGTTCTCTATTACCTCTCTATGAGAATAGTTATAAAAATCAAATCCTAATAAGAAAATAAAAAACGTTATTGAGGTAACGATCAAACTAATAACTCCGTAATCTGCTGTAGACAGGGTTTTAGAAAGGCCTATCATCAACAAGAATTTTGCCCCCATTGATGCCCCTCTTAACAATAATGCTAAGATTTTTTTTTGCATTAATTATTCGAAATGTTTCCAGTCTAAGGGTTCTCCCTTATTCAAATCATGAACAAACTTTTTCCCTAAAATATCTTTTAAATGTTTTGGGTGCATGCCATATCCAGGTCTTATTGATCTTACGTTTTCTGGTGTTAATTGGTCTCCTTTTTTAACATCTTCTACTATAAATAGGGATCTTGCGAACTTTTTATTTCTCTTTACTTTTTCAGATAATTCGTAAGAAGCCTTACCAAGCATTTTTTCGGTATCTCTCACAGCATTAACCATTTCTGTAAATTCTTTCTCATCTAAGGAGAAATCTGCATCTGGACCGCCGATAGATTTATCTAGTATAAAATGCTTCTCTATTACTTTTGCTCCTAAAGTAGTAGCGACGGCTGGTGCCAAAGCTCCATAGGTATGATCACTAAAACCGACCTCAACATCAAATCTACTCTTAAGGTCTGGTATAGTATTAAGGTTTGCCAGTTCTAATGGTGCAGGATATGAAGAAGTACATTTTAACAATATGATTTCATTGTTCCCTGCTTTTCTACAAGTTTCTACAGCTAGTTGAATGTCTTGTTCTTCTGCTATTCCTGTAGAGATGATAATGGGTTTTCCTTTGGAAGCCGCATACTCGATTAGCGGTATATCTTGAATTTCAAATGAGGCTATTTTATAGGCCGGTACATTTAATTCTTCCAAGAAATCTACAGCAGTATGATCAAAAGGTGAAGAAAAACAAATTAATCCTTCTTCTTCGGCAACCTCAAAAAGCTTTTGATGCCACTCCCAAGGAGTATAAGCTTCTCCATACAATTCATACAGCGTTTTTCCATCCCATAAGGTTCCTCCTTCTATCTGAAAATGCTCATTATCGCAATCTATTGTAAGTGTATCTGGAGTATAGGTTTGTAATTTTATGGCATCGGCTCCAGTTCTTTTTGCTGCTCTTATGGTTTCGATGGCTACATCTAAGTCTCCATTATGATTTGCAGATAATTCTGCTATAATAAAGCATGGATTAGTGCCTCCGATTAATTTACTTCCTATTTTCATTATCTAGTTTTTTTCCAACCACAAAAGTACACTTTTCTCCTCTTATATTTTCTAATGACAAAGCTCCGTTAGGAGTTTTTATGGTTAGTTGGGGAGAAACCTGCAAGATTACTCCGTTATCAACAGAGCTATTAAAACCATAATCTGAATAGTTGACCTTATCTATTATAACTTTTTTATTGTCGTAAAACGTAAATGCTCCAGGATAAGGATCTGCTTGTGCTCTTACCCAATTACGTATTCGCTCTTTGCTCCAGTTCCAATTAATCTCACCGTCATTGGGAGTACGTTTTCCAAAATAAGTAGCTTTACTCTCATCTTGAATAGTAGTCTCAAGGTCTTTTTTATCTACTTTTTGAAGCACTCCTTCGACCAAAGGAATGTATTGCTCTGCATATTTCACCAAAATATCTGCACCAGTATCATTATCTCCTATAGGTATTATAATTTGTTCAATAATAGCTCCGGTATCACAACCTATTTCAATTTTGTGAGCGGTAATTCCTGTTTCTTTTTCATTATTTATAATTGCCCAAACATGAGGGGTTCTTCCTCGGTATTTAGGCAATAAAGAACCATGTATATTGAATGCCAGTTTTTTAGGGTGAGTAATAATATCTTCTTCAATCAAAAACAAATAATTGATAGAAGCAATCACATCAACATCGATATCTTTGATAAAACTGAATCCTTTTCCTTTTCTTGGGTTACCTGCAAAACAGGGGATCTTATTATCCTTACAAAAATCTATAATTGCAGTAGATCCTTTATCTGTTAATACAAATCTTACTTCGTAATTGTTTATTATTTGAGAAATGGTTTTATACCCCAATCCTCCGCTACATAATACTCCTAGAGTTAACATAAGTGTTCAATCAAATTAAGAAATCTTTGTTTAATATCTGCATCGAATAATTCTTGTTGCGAATGTAAGCAGTTCTCATAACTTTTTACTTCCAAAATACCTAGAATAGCATTTTTAAAACTATCTACGGTATATTGTGTATAATCTCCACCTCCAAAAATTGCATGTTTCTCCAAAAAGCCTTTGTAAATAAGCTCTTGATTGTCTACAAAATACCCCCCAAGAATTGGCATTTTCACACAGCATAATTCATATAAAATTGTGCTTGTGGGAGCAATAGCAAAATTACAAGAAGTCATCAAATCCGCCAGTTCATTTTCAGACAAATTACTATGGGTATGAAGTCTGGAAGAGGCTTGTTTCTCCAGAGCATAAATTTCCTGGTCTTGGTAAGCCGCTCCTAAAACCACATGAATTTCTTCTATTTGATCTATTTGTAGTAATGCTTGTGTTGCTTTTAAAGAAAGATTAAGCATATCTGCTCCACCAAAACATACAAAAGCTTTATTGATACTTTTTATCTCCCGAGTTTTCTTTGCAGCCTCCAAAAACGACGGTCTAAGCAATGCGAATTTTGTACCTAAAGCAAACTCTGTATTAGACTCATGTGTAAAATCTGAAACTTTTAAATAGGGAGAATGGTTAATTACAATATCTGCATACATATGTTCTTTGGCAAGATCATCTATGTAGATCAATTGGAATCCCAGCTCTTTTATCTCCTTTTGATATAAAGATGTGAAGTGATATCCATCTGCTATAATGATATGATTTTTAGGCTCATATCGATTTGCTATCCAATGTGGTTCTTTTTCTGATGTGATATCGCTTCCTAAAAGCACCGTGGTATAATCTTTTGGTATAACGCTTGTTGTACTCGAAGATCGTGTAAGGTATACAAATTCATAATGCTCTTTTAGCATTTCTACCACTCCAAATAACCGATATAAATGCCCTAAACCTGTGGTTTTGTTACCGTCGGCTCTAAAAATTATTTTTTTCTTCAAGGGATTGCTAATTTTTTGTCAAACCTACGCATAAAATGTATCTATCTAGACAATTTTTGGTTTAAATAGGTGTTAATTGCTACAATCTCCGGCTTGGAAATCAGCAAAGGTAGGATTGTATAAATTTTCAGATATTTCAAAATTATTTTCTGTAATGAGATCTGATAAAGAACAATAATCGGTATAGGAGGTTTGTTTTATGATTATTTGTCCTCCAACTTCCTTCAAATTTTTCAAAGCCTTTAAAGGATCTCCATTACTAGCATAAATTTCTAAATTCCCATCAATTTTCTCTATATCCTCAAAACCTAATTCATCTTGATTACCAAAATCAAAATTATCATAAGGGTACAGATAGCCAAAGTCCAAATCCAAATATTCTCCAATTATTAAATCACCTTTTATTTCTTTAATCCCTCTCAATACTGACATATCCGTAATACTCTCTTTTCTTCCATCGGGATTAGGATGTACAGGATGATTACCAAGGATCATTAGATTTCCTTCTAGAATATCTATTTGATGATTTTCAAACAAGGATATATGAATTTGATCTCTTATTTTAATGTCTCCAACCACTGTTCCAGAACCTACCGTATTAAAAATTCTTGCTTTTGATATATCCGACTCATTATCAAAATTATCTATGGCCATGACTGATACACTGTACCTATTAAAAACCTCTAGGTCGGTAACAGTTATAGTATTATCATTAGTTTCTTTTATTATAACATCATTTGTAGGTATAATAAGTTCTTCATTTGCTTTGCAATACCATATTACATCGCTAATCGAAAGAGTATCATAAAAACAAGGAGCTATGAAAACTCTGTATAGAATATTGTCATTGTTTATATCAGACGAACTATCCCATTCTATTTTCACATTCATATTGTTTTCTATAGAAACAATTATATTAGCAGGTGTACTTGGCGGTGAATTTATCACCTCATCTTCTTCACATGATACTAGTAAAATCATAAAAATTGCAATAGGAAACTTTTGGATTATTTTTTTCATTTTATAGGTACAGTTAATTAATCTTGTGGTAAGTTCTTATTTTTAAAAATACTTCTTTTAGAGATGTTATAACTCACAGGAACAATTTACAAAATGTATATTCAGATGACTTTTTAGTTTAAATAGGTACTAATTGCTGCAATTTCCATCTTGAAAGTCTGTTAGTGTTGGATTATATGAATTTCCTGATATTTCAAAAGTATTAGTAAGGAAAAAGTCTGAAAGTGCACAATAATCAAGTATTGGGGTGTCTTTTATTGATATTGTCTCGCCTATATGAGTTAAAGTATCAAAACCGTTTAAAGAAGTTAAATTAGTATTATCAATCCGCAAATTCTCTTGTATTTTCAATAAGTTTTTAAACCCTTCCCCAAGTTCATCAAAATTTAAATTATAATTATCTGAACCCATAACCTCGCTTCCGAAAATCAAACTTCCATTTATTTCTCTTATGCCATTCAAAGGTGTTAAATCTGTAATACTCTCTACTTCAAATCCTAAAGTTCCAGAGGGCCCAACTCCACCTATTATAAGATTCCCATTTAAAATTTCTAATTCATGTTCTTTAAATAAATCAACAAAAACTTGATCAGTCAAAACGATATCTCCATTATACGTTCCCGATGGAACAGTTGAAAAACCTATCGTCATGGGTTCTGACTCATTACCAAAATTATCTACCGTAGTAACGGCAATTCTATAATATGACAATGGATCAAGGTTTTCTAAAGAATAAAAATTATCGCTTATCTCGGTCAAAGGTGTATTAAAATCTATATATAAGTCAGTAAATATGTCATTTGTAGTATATGTTAATACCCATTTTCCTATGTATAATTTATAACTAATATTATCTCCTTCTACACCATTAGGTTTTTCCCATTCCAGCCTAATATTTGTAAAATCCAGGTCATACCTTAAATTAACAGGGGAACCTGGTGGGGTATTGAATTTACATTTTACCCCTTTGATGTCTTCTTCAGTCGGATTATATAAATTATTTTCTACCACGTAACCCCTATAATTAATTTCTGGAATAACATCTATAACCACATTATTCATATACTCACGGATGCCACAAAAATCTAACAGCTTCTCGTTGTCAGTAATAGTTACTCTGGAAATATTGAATTCATTCTCACTGTTATTTAAATTTGAAATTCCTTCTAGTGAAATTAATTCTGAATTTCCAATAATTTGAAGATTCCCAGTACTTTTAAGATTATCAAACCCTTTCAATTCAACAAGTTGATTCATGCGTCTCAATGATAGGCTATTTGTCGAAGTAAGTTGAGAAAAAACTGATAGATGAGTATCGGTAATATTATCTAACTTTTCTAAATACAATTCATCAATCTTTGTAACACCAGAAAAATTCGAAAGGTTTTTAATCCCTAAATTGGTTAATTTTAGAGCTTTAATTTCTTTTTGGGGTTCTAATCCTTCAAGATTTTCTAAAATAGGATTATTCAAAAGTTCTACTCTAGTCGCTAGTCCAAAATACTTTCGAATAGCAGAAATATCCTTTAGCTTTGGATTGTTTTCAATGCGGATAACTGTGTTTTGATTACTCAATATGTTCTCAAGTCCATCCAAGGTTTCTAAAGAGGTATTTTGGACTACAATCTCCTCACGAACAAAATTTAATGATGCCAAGTTTGATAGATTTACAATATCCTCTCCTTCTATTGTAAGTTTTGCAATTGCAGTATAAGGAAAATTGTCTACTCCGAACTGATCTGTAATTCTCTCGTAGCCCCCAACAGTATTTTTGGTAGTAGTAAAAGAAAAAGTATCGAAAGTGCTTTGTCCATCTGGACTAGTTGCATAGACTGCGCCTTCATATTGAGTTTCTTCCTCTAAATCAGAAAAGGTAAAATTATTTTCTGCCAAAGCTTCCGCTTTCACTTCATTATTTAAAACTATCCTGTATAGTGTATTTGAACCCATGTTTGTTTCCCAGGAGATAGAAGCGTTAAATGCTTTAATCTGATCTATTTTAATAGTAATTGAATTAGGTATTTTATCATCACTATCGCATGAGGTTACAAAGAGTATAAGAAATGCTAATAACAATTTCAGAATTGTTTTTTTCATCGTAAAATAGTTTATGTAAAGGTACATTACTTTATGTTCTATCCTGACGAATTGTTACTTCTTAAGACTGTTAAATTTTAGGCAACAGAGCCAAAATGAAAAGTATAAAAAGAACTATCTCACCTTAAACAAGGGAACGAGAGGTTGGGCTTTGAGCGCTTCTTCCATATTTTTATGACCTTGAACTGTTTTAAACTTATCGAAAAATAGTGCGTAAGCTTCAATTAGTTTGTCGATATCTTCCTGGGAATGGGCATAACTCAAATTATGGGTGCCTATGGTAAATATTCCATTTGCAAACATTTCTTGTAAATAGAGTGTTTTGATCTCTTCTGGAGTTGCCCAATCTACAGGTTTGATCACAAAAAATGACCACACAGGATAGCCTTGTATCTCGAAGACATCAGACAAATCATATTTAGTAATGACTTTGTTTAGTTCATTTATTAAATATGCACCATGATCTTCTATAGTTTTAAGAATTGGTTCTTTTTCCAAACGATCCAAAACCACATTTGCAGCTGCCAGAGACAAAGTTTCTCCTCCAAAAGTAAACGAGAAAAATACTTCCTCCATAAACTTCATTATCTCTTTTTTTCCTGCAACTGCGGATAAAGCATAACCATTTGCCAATCCTTTTCCAAACGTCGCCAGATCAGGAGTGACACCAAAAAACTCTTGTGCACCACCATTTGCGTATCTAAATCCGGTAATGGTCTCATCAAACACCAAAACTGCTCCGGCCTTATGAGTAAGTTCTTTTACTTTTTGTAAGAAATTATCTTTGGGAGGCGTAATATTTACGGGCTCCATAATGACAGCGGCAACTTTACCTTCTAACTCTTTAAGTTTATTTTCTAATGACTCAATATCATTATACATAAACTTATGAGTTAAGTCCTGAGTCGCTTGAGGTACTCCCAAATCTCGGGTAGTCGAACCGATATACCAATCTTGCCAACCATGGTAACCACATACTAGTATATGATCTCTACCAGTATATGCCCTGGCAATTCTAATCGCTCCAGAAGTTGCGTCAGAACCATTTTTGCCAAATCTAACCATTTCTGCACAAGGCACCATCTTGCATATTCTCTCTGCTACCTGAAACTCTAACTCGTGTGCCAAAGAGTAAATCGTTCCTTTTTGAAGTTGTGCTGTTACGGCTTCGATAATTTGCTCTTCACAATGCCCTATGGTTATAGATAACAAACCATTTACGTAATCTATGTATTCGTTGCCATCTACATCCCAAAACTTTGATCCTTTTGCGTGAGAGGCGAAATATGGTGAAACTCCATGCGGTAGTTGAGTAATACTCTTACTAAATGTTTGAGAGCCTAATGGAACGGTTTCTAATGCTCTTTCCAGGTATTTTTCGGATTGACTATACTTACTCATATGAATTCTATTTTTTTAATCTTCATCAACAGATTTAATATATCCTTCGTTTCTGGTAATATTACTGTTGAGTTCTTGAATTTCTTCGTTGTTTAAATAATATTCTGCATATGTTTTCCAATCTTTTTCTAAACCAAGATCTTCAACAATTTTTTCTATAACCTCAAAATCTACTTGTTCATCGACAGTTAACCTAACGTGATTATAGTTCTCATCGGGCGCATAGTTATCAGATTGGAATAGTGTTCCGTTTTTATAGGTGGAATTATTGCGAATAAACGGTGTAACGTGTTCTCGTTCAGAATTTAGTTTAGCTTCATTCCATGCTTTCTCTAATGCCGAGAAAGTGAAAACCTCGATGTCTTGTCCATCAGGGTACAATTCTTCTAAAATATTGGCGTAATAATCTAATTTTCTCTCTTTAGCCTGAGTTACAACCTCATCTATTAACACAGGGTCTATAAGAGGACAATCTGATGTTAACCTTACCACATAATCAGGCTTATCGCTTTTTACCGTTTGATAAAAACGGTCCAAAACATCATCTTCACTTCCTCTGTAATACTTAACATTTAACTCTTTAGCAAGTTTTTCAATTTGATCATCATTTGAATTGGTGGTTGTAGCAATATAAATCATATCTATTGATTTGGCTTGCTTTATTCTATCAATATGAATCTGAAGAAGTGTTTTGCCTTTAATCTTTTTCAAGACTTTATTTGGCAATCTTGTTGATCCTGATCTCGCTTGAGTAACAACTATAACTTTCATTTAATTCCAGTTTGAGGGATTTAACAGTTCTTCTTCTTTCACAGATATCTGATCTATCAAATCATGCGGTATATCGATGGTTCCATTACATATACTCAAATTACCTAACAATTGGTCCTCACTTTCAACACCTATCAAAACCGCATCTATGTATTTTTTTTGTAATACATATTGAAGAGTTAATGTTTGCGTATTAAGGTTATGTTTTTCCTTAATGCCTGTAAGTGTTTCCATATAAGGTCGCAACGTCTCTAATTTTCCTTTTATATCTTCTATTTTTTTAAAAAATAGACCTTGTAAAAATACGGAACGAGTATGAATTTCGATATTTTTAGCTTTGGCTTTTTCAAGTACGTCCTTTCGTTTAGACTGGTTATCAAACAAATTAAATGGAATCTGAATAAAATCAAAGTCACTATAATTGTCTATGATATCTTCAATTTCATCATTAGTATAGAGTGAAATTCCAGCTTTTTCAATGATTCCTTCATTTCTAATCTTTAAGACCTCATCATAAAGATCAAGGTTTTTTTTAAAACCTTGATGATTGTGAAACATGTACCCCAAAAGTTTATCTGTATGCAGGGTCTCACAATTTGAGAGTATATGATTTCTTAGCTCATCCTTTTTTAAAGAAAGGTTGACACTTAGCTTTGTGATGATATTAAATTTTTTATGTGGATATTTCTTTTGAAATGCCCCTATTACTTCTTGAGAATCTCCATAGGCTTCTGCAGTATCCAATGTCCTAATTCCATTATCGTATGCGGTATGTAATATTTGAAAAGCCTTGTCTAGGGTTGGTTTTCCTAATTGATTATTAATCCCATAGGCTAACCCTAGTTGAACAGTTCCTAAAATAAGTTTATTCGTCATTTTTCTTAATCATCCTTATTGAATTACATAATTCTCCTGCATAAACTCCCTTGTTTTCTATGATGCCTTCAATCTCAAACCCCATATTCTCATAAAGTTTTAAGGCTCCAATATTCTTTTCAATCACCCCAAGAGTTATTTGAGAAAGTTTTATGGCTTCAAAACAATAGTTAATTACACATATCGAAGCTTCTTTGGCATATCCTTTTCCCCACTCATTCTTGTCTCCCATCATTATCCCATATTCTCCAGAATTCTTAACGCTATCTATAGGATCTATTTTTATATTACCAATATGTTTATCTGAGTCTTTAATATGAATACCCCAAAAAAGGATATCTTTTTCTTCTTGCTCTTTTAGGTAAGTTTCTAACTGATCAAGCGTATAATTACCTCCTGTTTCTAAATATTGATAAACATCAACATCATTTAACCATGCTACGTATGTTTCTGATAAATGTTCTTCTAAAGACAGTCGTCTTAAGGATAATCTTTCTGTTTCTAGATTAACTGCTTTCATTTTAAAAAACTAATCACTTTATCTATGACGAATTGTTGCTCATCAGAAGACAACGTAGGGTACATAGGCAAGCTAATGCATCTGCTATAATATCGCTCAGCACTGGATAAGTCAGCTGTTTGATATCCTATCTTTTTATAATAAGGTAATGTATGTATCGGGATATAATGAATTTGCGCATATACTCCTTGTTCTCTCAAATAATCGTATAATCCTTTTCTATCATCAACCTCTATAACAAATAGGTGATGAGCATTATAAAAATTAGAAGGTAGCGATTGGAATTTCACCCTCCCCTCAAATGCCTTCTTATACTTTTGCGCAATTTCATTTCTTCTTTTTACGCCATTGGTGTTTTTGGCCAACTGCGTAATTCCTAATGCCGACTGTATGTCTGTTAATCTATAATTAAATCCTAACTCTTGCATTTCATAATACCACCCACCATGATTTTCAGACATATTGTTTTTGGATATACCATGTGTTCTTAAAGAAAGTAGCTTTTGATAAAGGTCTTCATCATTGGTTGTTACCATACCACCTTCTCCACAAGCAATATGTTTTACCGGGTGAAATGAAAAAATACCTATGTTGGCATATACCGCGTTACCACACATTTGTTTTTCATTTTGAGAATCTGTGAAGTACCCTCCTGGGGCGTGACAAGCATCTTCTATAATCCATAAATCATGCTCATCTGCTAATGCTCTAAACTCCTCTAAGTTTACTGGTAAACCTGCAAAATCAACTGGTATTATTCCTTTGAAAAAGCCTTTAGGTTTGCTTTCTATTAGCTTTCTGGTATGTTCTAAAGAGAGTAAATAAGTATCTGGATTTATATCTGCAAACCACACCTCTCCTCCACCATAACGAACACAGTTTGCAGATGCGGCAAATGTTATAGGAGTTGTAATTACACGATCTCCCGATTGTAATCCTAACGCCAATACAGAAATATGCAATCCTGCCGTGGCATTACTTACAGCTACAGCATATTTGGAACCAACATATTCCGCAAATTTCTTTTCGAATTCTCCAACCTTTGGTCCTTGGGTTAAAAAATCTGCCTGAAGCGTTTCTATTACGGCATTTATATCTTCTTTCTCGATAGATTGTCTACCATATGGAATTATTTTCATTATACGTTAAAATTTGGATCTACATGTTCCTTTACAAGGTCTCTTAAACTCTCAACTGTTTCCCAATCTGTATTTTCTCCAGAATTATAATAAAACCCTTCGGGTACTTTTGTGGCTTCAAAATGTTTGATATATTCCTCCAAATTAAATATGGTTTTTTGAGGAAGTATCGCATAATATTTTCCTAAGTCCCAAGTATTAAATGAATCAGACATTGTTATCATTTCTTCATGAAGTTTTTCTCCAGGACGTATTCCCACCACTTCATGTTTCGCTTCTGGAGCAATGGCATTTGCAACATCGGTTATTTTATAAGAAGGAATTTTAGGAACAAAAATCTCTCCTCCCCATGCTTTCTCAATAGCATTAAATACCATTTCACAACCATCTTCCAAACTGATATTAAACCTTGTCATTCTCTCATCTGTGATTGGCAGTACTCCTTCTTTCTTCTTTTTCAAGAAAAAGGGCATTACAGATCCATTTGAGCCCATTACATTTCCATAACGTACTACCGAAAATTTAATATCTCTTTTTCCTTTTATATTATTTGCGGCTACAAACAATTTGTCTGAAGCTAATTTGGTTGCCCCATAAAGATTAATTGGTGCAGCTGCTTTATCTGTAGAAAGTGCTACTACACTTTTTACATTTGATTCAAGTGCAGCTTCTATTACATTTTCTGCTCCTAAAATATTGGTCTTAACACACTCCATAGGATTATACTCTGCAATATGAACGTGTTTCATCGCAGCTGCGTGAATTACAATATCTATACCTTCAAATGCTCTTTTTAATCTTTCTTGATCTCGAACATCTCCCACAAAATAACGCATGGCTGGATATTTTGAATCTGGATAGTTCATCGCCATTTGAAAATGCTTCTGTTCATCTCTGGAAAATATAACTAACCTTTTAACTTTTGGGTAACGTTTCAGAATTAATTCAGTGAACTTTTTTCCAAAACTACCTGTTCCACCTGTTATTAGGATTGATTTTCCGTTTAAATCTAACATATTCGTCAATTTTATTTAATGATAGTATTTTCTTATTTACAAGCCAAGGTTCTGGTTTAATCTATTGATCGAAGTTTTCCAATCTAAGATGTTAACTTGTAACGCTATAGTGAGCTTTTTTTTATCTAAAACACTATATTTTGGCCTGACTGCAAAAGTAGGGTAATTATCTGTTTTTTCAAGCTTTATCTGCTCAAGTTTACCAGAAATTCTCAAAACTTCTTCGGCAAAGTCAAACCATGTTGCCTCACCAATATTACTGTAGTTGTAAATTCCATATCTAGATTCTCCTTTAAGAATCAATTCGGTAATAAACATGGCAAGATCGTTAGCATTAGTGGGAGTACCTGTCTCAGATGTTGTAATTGTAAGTTCCTTGACGGTTTCCGATTTCCTTAAAATTGTCTTTAGAAAGTTATGTCCAAATTCAGAATATAACCAAGAAGTTCTTATTATGAAATAGTTTTCAAGTATTTTCTGAATATGTTGTTCCCCAGCCAGCTTAGATTTACCATATTCATTTAACGGGTTGGGGCTATCTTCTTCGGTGTATGGAGTGTTTTTTTTACCGTCAAAAACATAATCTGTAGAAATATGCACCAGAATCGCATCATGATCTAAACATGCTTCAGCTATATTCTTAACTCCTTCTGCATTGATCTCAAATGCTTTTTGAGGCTCTTTTTCTGCTTGCTCTACATTGGTATAAGCAGCACAATTAATTACATACTCATAATTTTCCTTAGAAAATAGATGCTTTACTTCCTCTTTTACCGTAATATCTAAATCTGAATAACTTGCAAAATGCATTTCCAAATCGGGATAATTACTTTCAATTTTCTTAAAACATTGGCCAAGCTGACCTTTGGCCCCTGTTATCAGAACCTTTCTTTTACTATAATTTCCCTGCATTTTCCAAATCTTTTAGAAGTGGCAACTCCTTATCTTTTTCAGATAGCAAAATTTCTATATCATTAGCACTCCAGTCGATTGCAAGATCAGGATCATTGTAAATAATCCCAAGCTCAGATTCTTTATTATAGTAGTTATCACACTTATAAGCAAAAACTGCAAGATCGCTTAGAGTAATAAAACCATGTGCAAATCCGCGAGGTATAAAAAACTGAACGTTGTTTTCATCATTTAAAATGATAGAAAAATGTTGTTTATAGGTCTTAGAATTGGGTCTTAAATCTACAGCTACATCTAGAACTTCGCCTTTAATTACTCGTACCAATTTTGCCTGACTGTATTCTCCAGTTTGAAAATGTAGTCCTCTAAGTACTCCCTTTTTAGAAACAGACTGATTATCTTGCACGAATTCTACTTGCAATCCTGTTAATTGATCAAAAGACTGTTTGTTGTAACTCTCAAAAAAAGAACCGCGTTCATCTTCAAATATTCTTGGTCTTAGCATAAAACAACCGTCTAAGGGCGTCTCTTCTATTTTCACAGGTTTAAATTTTGCAATTATTTAAAATTCTTAATACTCGTTTTTATTGTTTAATCCAGTTGCAATAAATACTGCCCATATCCGCTTTTAAGGAGTGGTTTAGCCAGTTCATTTAATTGGTCCTTATTTATGAACCCTTTTTTATAGGCTATCTCCTCAATAGCTCCTATTTTAAGGCCTTGTCGCTCTTCGATTACCTGAACAAATTGAGACGCCTGCATTAACGAATTAAATGTTCCTGTATCTAGCCAAGCAGTACCTTTGTCTAAAATACTTACTTTAAGTTTTCCTTGTTGTAAATAGGCATTATTTACATCGGTAATTTCTAACTCCCCTCTTTCACTTGGAGCAATGTTTTTTGCTATTTCTACCACTTCATTATCATAGAAATAAATACCAGGAACCGCATAATTTGATTTTGGTTGTTTGGGTTTTTCTTCAATCGAGATTGCTTTACCAGAGTTGTCAAAATCGACAACCCCATACCTTTCGGGATCTTGTACATGATAGGCATAGATAATCCCTCCATCGGGATCATTATTGCTTTCAAGAAGGTTTTCTAAACCTGAACCGTAGAAAATGTTATCTCCTAAAATTAAAGCCACCTTATCTTTACCAATAAATTGCTCTCCAATAATAAAGGCTTCTGCTAGCCCATTGGGTTGATCCTGAACTGCATATTCAAACCTACAGCCATATTTTACACCATCTCCTAAAAGTTTTTGAAACAAAGGCAAATCTTGAGGAGTAGAAATTATCAGAATTTCTTTTATACCTGCAGACATTAATGTAGAAAGCGGATAATAAATCATAGGTTTATCATACACCGGCATGAGCTGCTTACTTACGGCTAACGTTAAAGGGTGTAATCGTGTTCCAGATCCTCCTGCTAAAATTATTCCTTTCATGTCTCTATAGTATTATTTTAGAAGTTATATAGAACTCGTTAAAAATATATTCGATGTATATAAAAACTCTATGATGGTTCGTTTCATTTGTTACTATTTTTTTGAAAGTCTAATCATACTTTCACTGCATATATATTCATATAGATTTAAACGTATTTTCTTAAGTACCATTCTATAGTTTTCACAATTCCAGACTCAAAATTCTCATCTGCACTCCAAACTAATTCCTTTTCGATTTTTGAAGCGTCAATGGCATAGCGCATATCATGTCCAGGTCTATCTTTCACATAGGTAATTTGCTCTTTGTAAGATTCATTATTGCCTTTGGGATGCATTTTATCTAGCAGTTCACAAATAGTTTTGGCTATATAATTGTTGTTACGTTCATTTCTACCTCCAATGTTATACGTTTCGCCAGAAACACCAACTTTATATACCAATTCTATTCCTTTACAATGATCCAAAACATATAGCCAGTCTCTAACATTTTTCCCATCACCATAGATAGGAATATTTTCTCCTGAAATGGCTTTTCGAATTATTGTAGGAATCAATTTTTCATCATGTTGTTTGGGCCCATAATTGTTGGAACAATTCGTAGTAACCACATTCATGCCGTAGGTATGATGATAACTCCTAACCACAAAATCTGAGGATGCTTTTGAGGCACTATATGGGCTATTTGGAGCATAAGGTGTTTTTTCTGTAAACAATCCTGTCTCTCCCAAAGTTCCATATACCTCATCTGTAGAAATATGATGAAATCTGCATTCTTTATATTGTTCTTTATATTGATGTGGAGCTTGCATCCAGTAATTTCTAGCTACATCTAAAAGCGTAAAAGTTCCAAATACATTTGTTTTTATAAATTCGTCTGGTGATGAAATAGAATTATCGACGTGAGATTCTGCAGCGAAATGAATAACACCACTAAAATTATATCTGTCAAATAATGATTGTATTAAGGAGCGATCACAGATATCACCTTCTACGAAGGTGTAATTTTTATGTTCAGATACTTCTTGTAAATTATTGAGATCTCCGGCATAGGTTAACTTGTCAATGTTTACAAGATGTACTCCATCGTTTTTATCCAAAAAATAAGGTATAAAATTCGATCCAATAAAACCTGCGCCACCTGTGACCAAAATGTTTTTCATAAACTATTTAATATAAACTTCTAATAATTTCATTCCTCCTGCATCATCTTCGAAAATAAGGTCTTCTATAACTGACGGAATTAAAACTGTTTCTCCAAATGATATCGTTTCTGTTCCTCCATCAAACTTTAATTTTCCACTACCTTCGACGCACATTAAAATTTTAAAAGAATTAATCTCTTCATAACTCCTTTCAAAACCGGAAACAACATCTATAAAATTAGTCGTAAAATAAGGAATAGATGCTACTTCATTTATTTCATTACTACTGTTTTTATACGATAGTTTATAACCCTTACTAGCTTCAAAATTCAACGCGTCGATAGCAAGTTCTGTATGTAACTCTCTTCTGTTACCTTGATCATCAGTTCTATCCCAATCATAAACTCTATACGTAACATCTGAAGTTTGTTGAATTTCAGCAATTAAAGCTCCTTTACCGATCGCATGTATTGTTCCTGCTTTAATCATATAACTATCTCCTTTAGAAATAGTTTCAAAATTCAGTAAATCAACTAACCTATTATTTTCTAAATACGTTTGATATTCTTCTCTATTTGTTTCTTTGTTAAAATCTACTATTAATTTCGCACCCTCATCTGCTTGAACCACATACCACATTTCAGTTTTCCCAAAAGAATTATGTCTATCTTTTGCCAATATATCACCTGGATGCAATTGAATAGAAAGATCATCTTGAGCATCTATAAATTTAATAAGTAGTGGAAATTTATTTCCAAATGATTCATAGACTTTGCTCCCCACTAAATCTTGCCTATACAACATTATAAGATCTGTTATTTTTTCACCCTTTAAAGTCCCATTTGAAACTATTGATATTTCATTTTGTACAGAAGAAATTTCCCAACTCTCTCCTACTTTTGTTCCCAAAGCTGGTTTATTGAGAATTGTTTTTAACTTATCTCCTCCCCATATTTTTTCCTTTATAATTGGGTGAAATTTTAACGGGTATAACATGATCTTTATTTTACATAGTTACTAAACTGTTTTTTTAGGGGTTATTACACTTTGACGGTTATTCATTAATAAAACGAACTACAGATTTTGATAAATATCTAAAGAAATAAAGCAGAGAAATTAATCCAATTAGAATCAAAGGAAAACTGAATATTAATCTACCAGTTAACGCTTTTCTTTTCGCTATGATTCCTGTATTTTCTACTACTTCATATATTTGTTTTCCAAACTCAAGTTCTTTTTCTTGCTCAGTAATTTCATCCATTAATGCTTGTTTTCTTTTAAACAAAGAAGCAATAGTAGGGGTTTCTGACTCTGAGGCAAAAACAAAACTACCTTGATCTTGAGAGGAAGGGTTCTCGCTTAAATTTGTGAGATAATCATTTACAAATTTTAATGATTTCTTGTTTTGCTCCAGATTGTTTTTTATTTGTGCTACTTCTAGTTTAACCACCTTAACAAAATGTTCATTAGATCTCAAGTGATCCAATATAGTGTTGGTTATACTTATATTTTTCTCATTTTTATCCATAAAACTTATTGTAAGTTTATGCTGAGAATAAAAACCTCTATATTTTTTCTCCTGTAATAACTTGTCGTCATAGGTCTCTGTGAAGCCTTCTTTATCCTGAAGTTCTTCTAAAACTTCACTAGGTTTAATAATAGGCTCAAGAGAAATACTTTTAACCTTATCTACTAGTTCAATTTCTAAACCAAGCTTTTTAATATAAACTTCATCTTTAAAATCGTCTTCCAAATCTTCTATAAACCCATAAATATATTCAACCGAATCATACTTAGGCTCTAAGATAATTTCCTGAACAAAAGCATCTTTTTTACCTTGATACTGGTCCATAAAAAATCCAAAACCAGCTCCAAGAACACCAAGGATAAGAAAAAGTACTATCTTTTTCTTAAAAAATAAAACTACTTCGACAACCAGCCTAAGAAATTTCTTGAAAAATTCTTTGACCATTACAAAAAGTTGCATCAAATCAATTTCTTCATTTTGATTTTGCTCACTCATATTTTACCTTTCTTTTAGTATTTGTTCTATTATTTTTTCTGTAATCAAGTAAGTAGGTTTTACCCCGGTAGTACCCAAACCTCCAGATGCCAAAGTGCTTCCTGTTTCTAAAGGATTATCCGAAGCATAGTAAGCATATCTTACCTTTACCTTCGGACTAATACTTCCTCTTAATCTCGAGGCAGATTGTATTGCTTTTTGGTAATGTGCACCTTCCATTTCAAGACCTATTACGTTCCAGGTAGAATCATGAAAAAACTTTAAAATATCTCGGTTTTGCAGAGAAGTTCCTAATACGGTAATCATAGCTCCATCGTATACTTCGATCCCATGTCCTTCCAGATCTTTCTTTTTTAATTGATTTCTAAAAGGGTAATTGTCTGCGGTACCTTCAAAAACATGAGCGGTTGGAATCATAATATCTCCTTTTCCTCCTTCAAGAATTCCTGCTTTTCCCATAATTGAGACCGACTTCACATTCATATGAATTTTTTTGTCCTCAGCAGTAATATAGGGTTTCAGCAGCTCATCCATAGTTTCGTATGCCTGTTCTCCGAAGGCATAATCCATAACCACGATAACTGGTTTATCTTGATCCTCAATATCAGAGAATAGATTCTCATATTCACCTCCCGTATATTTAGAAGTGTCAAAAACCTGAACATTGATGTTAGCACCACTTTGGTCATCGATATAGGTCATACCCTTTTGTAGGGCCATTTTTTCGACCTTAGCTCTTAATCGATCACTTTTATCACTGCTTAATAGCTCATAAATATCTAAAGTACTTTTATTTTTAAGCTCCGTTTTAAGAGCTACGGGAGCATACAAAGCATTCATTACACTATGCATATTTGCACTTATAATATGCATAGGTCGTTCCAGAAGATCGAGTTCTTCTAATTTCTTTTTAATAGCTTCTGCCCATATTTCACCATGAATATGATGTCCTAGTCGCTCTCTAAGTACAGGACTAAAAGTTACGATTCTCTTATTATCTTCAATTGACTCTTCTATTGCTAGTTTTCCTAACCAATAAATGATATGTAAAAACCTTTCTTTATTTTCTGGGCAAGAAAAACTCCCATAAATCGAGTTTGCTTCTTCGAAAGTTCTGCCTAAAATATTCGCTGTATGTGTTAAAGCAACTTCTCGTTCTGCTTTGGTAAGATCTTTTTTAGACAACACCGCATTTTCTAACTTTTGCCAATCTCGCGTTACATTTCCTTCTTCATTTATCACCACTCTATTCATGATCTTATGTGACTCAATGAATAAAAAGGTTAGGTGAGTAAGAATATCATAAATTTCAGATCGACCTCTGGTAATCTCGATATTCATTTGCTCCTCATCAATTCTATAGCAATTTCTGCGCCTTTTGGGAGGAACTATCGCTTTAAAGTGAGAATTTTTATACCCTTCGTCACTAGTAAGGTTAATATATCTGCACTCTTCAATTCCAAAAGGCAGACGATCGATTACATATAGTAATCCGTTTAGCTCTACCTTCTCTTCGGCAACAGACCCATAAATTTCAGGACGTAAAGTGAGTAATGCTTCTCTAAGTGTTTCGCCCGAAACACCCATAGGCTTGTAAAAACCTCGATTAAAAAGGTGGCGCATGGTAATGTACATGCGTTCTATAGCACTTGAGCTTTCTTGTGCTCTTGTTCTTCCTTGTAAAATTAGATTTGCCATACGTTTTTCGGAGCAAATATAGTCTATTTGTCAATCATAACAGAAAGGGCTTCTGCAATATTTCTATCATTTGAAAGTCTGGGTAGTTTATTTTGCCCGCCAAGTTTACCTATTGATTTCATGTAATTCCTAAAACCATCATTTGGAACCGGGGTAATCTTTAGTGGTCTTAATATTTTACCTTCGATTAAATCATCATAATACGTATTCTGTTTACGCAATGAATTGTCTATGGCCAATGCCAGTGCATCTATATCTTTAGGTTGCTCTTTAAATTCTATAAACCACTCATGATAAGGTAGTTCTTCATTTCCAGGATTTACCTGAGGTGCCACTGTAAAATCATTGATCATTCCTCCCTCTACTTCTGCTCCTTCTTTTAGGGCTTGCTCTACTTCTTTCCCGATTACATGTTCTCCAAACGCCGAAATAAAATGTTTTATTCTTCCAGAAACAATTACCCTATATGGAGCGGTGCTGGTGAACATTACAGTATCTCCAATATTATAACCCCATAGGCCCGCATTGGTCGAAATCAACATGACATAGTTTACCCCCGTTTCTACTTCACCAATAGTTAATCTTTTTGGGGTTTCATCAAAAAACTCATCGGCTTTTACAAATTCGTAGAACATTCCAGAATCCAACTGCAACAACATTCCTTTTTCATTTTGTTTGTCCTGAAACGCAAAAAAGCCTTCAGAAGCTGGGTAAAGTTCTATAGTTGCGACTTTTCTACCTATCAGTTTTTCGAAGGTATTTTTATATGGTTCGTAGTTTACTCCACCATAAATGAATAGTTCAAATTCTTTAAAAAGATCCCCAATGTTTTTTCCGGTTTTGTTTTGAAGTCTTTCAAAATACATCTGTACCCATGGCGGAATACCACTAATTATAGCCATATTCTCGTTCACAGTTTCTTCAACAATAGCGTCTACTTTTTGTTCCCAATCTTCAATACAATTTGTCTCCCAACTAGGCATTCTGTTTTTCTGTAAATATTTAGGCACGTAATGAGCTACAATTCCTGATAAACGGCCAAGTTTCACTCCGTTTTTCTCATCCAATATTGGGCTTCCCTGAAGAAATATCATTTTACCATCAACAAATTTTGCGTTACCTGTTTCTTCAATATAACAGAGAATTGCATTTCTTGCGGCCGCAATATGTGTCGGCATCGAAGCTGCCGTTAAAGGAATGTATTTTGCACCACTTGTAGTTCCTGAGGTTTTTGCAAAATACAAAGGCTTTCCTGGCCATAGAATATTGCTTTCCCCATCTACCACCATATCTACATAGCTCTTTAACCCTTCATAATCACGTATAGGAACATTCTTTGCAAAATCTGAAAAGCTTTGAATTTGTTCAAAATTGTGATCTCTACCAAACGCAGTGTTTTCAGCAGTTTTTATAAGGTTTTTAAAAACCTTTTCTTGCGTTTTTACGGGGTTTGAAGCCCATTTATCTATCTTTTTGCGAATGCGTTTTGCAAAAATTTTAGCTCCTAGTGCTTTTAAAGACATAGTTTTTATTCAAAATCAATAAAGTTTGTCGGATCGGTGGGATACCCATCTCTCCATAACTCAAAATGTAGGTGAGGCCCCGTAGAGAGTTCTCCTGTTGAACCTGCTGCGGCAATAACTTCTCCGGCTTTTACCTGTTCTCCCTGTTGTTTGGTTAATGAAGCATTGTGTTTATACACTGTAATAAGGCCATTTCCATGCTTTAGGATGATTACATACCCTGTTTCGGCCGTCCATTCTGAGAAAATTACAATTCCAGAAGCAGCAGCTTGTATTGGTGTGTCTTTGGGAACAGCAATGTCTACACCATAATGCTTTTCGGTTACATCATATTTTGATGTAATATTTCCTTTTACGGGAGCAAATAAGGAAAAATCAAGACTTGCTTTTTCACTCTCAAAAAGACTGTATTTATCTTCTTTAGAAACTTCTTCTCGCAGTTTTATGTCTCTATCTGATGGACTTAGGTCTATCTCAGCGGGATCTATTTTTTGTGATTGTACAGCAGAATCAATGTCAAACTCAACCGTTTTTACATCTCCGGTAAGTACTTTTTTAATCGACTTATAGTATTGTTGATTAATATGTATTCTCGATTCTAATGAATCTGCAGTGGCTACCAATTGTGTAGCTTTTAAATTTAACGATGTAGAAGAATAGCCAGGTATATACTCCCGGAGTGGTGTAAAAGCTATCAAAAATGTTGTTCCTGCTACCAATACTATAGATGTAATGGTTACTAATACAAAAACATTGAGCCGATTTAGCTTAAAAGATATACGCTCCTCAAAAGTATCTTCATTAAGGATAACTAAGCGATACTTGTTCAGTAGCTTTTTTGTAATTCTCTTCTGTTCTTTTTTCTTTTTAGCCATAAATGAAAAACAAATATACGCAATCTGCCAATATCAAAACACAACGTATGAGATATATAAATCGTCTATATACTCTCTTAAAATTTTACACAAATAACGTCTTGATTACTAGTAAAATTAAAGACATATCGTAATCTAAATTTGATATAAATCTATCCCAAGCCGTTAAAGATTGCTTAAATGATGCCTGTTTAATCATTTCTTGTTAAATTTGTAGTCTAATAATTAATATCATGATATCATCAAGTATATTTTTAGGGCTGGTAGGCCCTTGGCAAATAGCCCTTATTGTGGTCATCGTTTTGCTTTTATTTGGAGGAAAGAAAATCCCTGAATTAATGAGAGGTTTAGGAAGTGGAATTAAAGAATTCAAGGATGCTTCAAAGGAAGATGAAGATCCTAAAATAGATGAGAAAAACTAATTTTTGGAATCATACTATAAAAAAACCAACTCAAATTGAGTTGGTTTTTTGTTTAGTCTATTAATGATAGTTGTATTCGTTTTCTTTGCAGGTCTACATCAATAACCGTTACCATAAGGTGTTGATGCAGTTGTACCACAGCATTCACATCACTTATATATTCGTTGGCAAGCTTTGAGATATGAATTAACCCACTTTCTTTAATTCCAATATCTACAAAACACCCAAAATTGGTAATGTTATTTACTATTCCTGGTAATTTCATTCCAGATTTTACATCATCAATCGTTTTTACATTTGGATCGAATTCAAAAACAGTAACTTTCTTTCTAGGATCTACCCCAGGTTTTTCTAATTCTTTTACAATGTCTGTTAGCGTTGGTAATCCTACCTCCTCGCTAATATAACTTTGTAATTTTATTTTTGAAATTGCAGTCTTATTCCCAATTAACTCACCTAAGGGAACTCCTGCATCTTTTGCCATTTTCGACACCAATTTATATCGTTCAGGGTGCACCGCCGAGTTGTCTAAAGGATGTTGGGGGTTTGTTATTCTAAGAAATGCTGCTGCTTGTTCAAAAGCTTTTCCTCCCAATCGCGGAACTTTTTTTAGATCTTCCCGAGAAGTTAGCGCTCCATTTTCTGAACGAAATGCTACAATATTTTCTGCTAATTTTTCACCAATACCCGACACATAACTAAGTAGTGGAACACTGGCTGTATTTACATTAATTCCTACACTGTTTACACAACTCATTACCACGGTGTCTAATTCACTTTTTAGTTTCGACTGATCGACATCGTGTTGATATTGTCCAACTCCAATAGCTTTGGGATCAATTTTTACCAGCTCTGCAAGAGGATCTGCTAATCGTCTCCCTATTGAGACAGCACCTCTTACGGTAACATCGTAGTTAGGAAACTCGGCACGAGCAATTTTGGAAGCAGAATATACAGAAGCTCCACTTTCATTCACCATAAATACCTGAATAGTACTTTCGAAAGGTATTTTCTTGATAAAAGCCTCTGTTTCCCTAGCGGCTGTACCATTTCCTATACCAATAGCTTCTATTTTATATGCATTTACCAAGGACCGTATTTTCTTAATTGCCGAAGTGGTTTCTCGTTGCGGCGGGTGCGGATATATATTTTCATTATGCAGCAAATCTCCTTGCTCATCTAAGCACACTACCTTACACCCTGACTTAAATCCTGGATCTAAAGCCAAAATCCTTTTTTGCCCCAAAGGAGATGCCAACAACAATTGTTTTAAGTTCTGGGCAAATACTTTAATCGCATTGTCATCTGCTTTTTCTTTGGCTTGATTTAATACTTCAGTTGCTATAGCAGGGGCGAGTAATCTTTTATATGCATCAGATATCGCCAGAAACATGTGATCTGTACAAGCTTCTACATTGGTTTTAATCATAACCCCATCAATGATATCTAAAGCTTCATCTTCTGTTACTGTAATTTTTACTCTGACAATTTTTTCGTTTTCTGCTCTTAAAATTGCCAGTAAGCGATGCGAAGGACATTTATGCAACGGTTCTTCCCATTCAAAATATTGCTGATATTTCTGCGCTTCTTCCTCTTCCTTTTTTGCCTTAATAACGGTTGAAGAAATACTGGCCTTTCTTTGATATAATCTTCTTAACCTATTTCGAACTTTTTCATTCTCATTAATCCATTCTGCAATAATGTCTCTTGCCCCTTGCAATGCCATTTCTTCATTCTTTACCGCATCAATAAGATATTGTGAGGCGACATAAAGGATCTCTTCTTCCTGTTGTTTTAAAATTACTTTTGCCAAGGGTTCCAGTCCCAATTCTTTGGCTACTGTAGCTTTGGTTTTTCGTTTTTTCTTATAGGGCAGATACAAGTCCTCTACTTGGGTAAGGGTTTCTGCAGCAAGAATTTTACGTTCTAATTCTGGCGTTAACGCCTCCTGCTCCCGAATAGTGCTTAGTACACTTTCTTTTCTCTTTTCAAGAGCTTCAAAAGTAGTTTTATATTTTACAATCTCACCAATAGCAATTTCGTCAAGGTCACCAGTTACTTCTTTTCGATATCTTGAAATAAAGGGTATCGTGGCACCATCTTCTAAAAGCGCAACGGTTTTGGCAATCTGTTTTTCTGAAACAGGAATATGCTTCGCGATAAAGGAAACTGTGTTCATTTATTTATGTTTAGAATCGCTAAATATAATGCCAAAATGAACAGTTTATTTTATATCCTGAAGAAAGTTTTCTACAATTTGTAGCTGTTGCAAATTATTAATCTACCTGCACGGTCTCTACTTTAGATATCAAACTACCATCACTACCAGCTCCTTCTACAAAAAACTTTATGTTCTCAAAAGGGGTGTTTGGTATTTTGAAGGTACTAGACCCTGTGCTTGAATCAACTTTTATATCTGGTAACCAGTGAATCGCACCATAACTTTTGAAAGCAGGAATATAGTAATCTACAAACGCAGGAGTATACACCTCTTTTATAGCCTCAAAACCTTTATTAATAATATGCTCAGTAATAAAAGGGCTGGGTTTTGAGTTCTTATATCCTTGTAATGGGATTTTTCTAGTATATATTAGAATAGTTCCTGTTCCATTTAACCCTGATATTGAACCATTTTTATCAACCAAAATTCTATCAATATCAGCACTTTGTAAGTTAAATAATATTTCATAGTCCGATACACGTACATCATCAATATATACTTCGGTTCCCGAACCATTATAAGTTCTAGCATTAATAGGTAATATTTGTACGCGCCCATCTTCTTTTATCTGGCCATCTACAACACTAGCTAATCCCGTTCCATATTTTACTCTAAACCCCTGCGTTGCTATATAATCCAGTATGTTTGGATATTTTCTAGTGTCTTCTAGGGTGATTTTCTTGGCATACCTCTTAAATCTTTCTGGAATAAATGCGTCTTCAAGCGTTTCTTTCTTTTCTCCTGTAAGCACCACTTGTTCCAGTTGTTCTACATTGTTTGCAAAAAAATTCTCTGGTACTTCTACCTGACTCAATACTCCAGATTCGCTCATGTCTATGACATCTGGCAATTCAATCTCAAATGGCTTTTTGAATCTATTGGTTTGTACCTTCAAATACATATTAGACCTTGCCATACTACCATTGGATCGAATAGAAGAAAAACGTAATCGATCATCTTTCTTTAAAAACAATGTATTCACCACAAAACTATTATCTGTCTGGTTAATATCTATTACCTTTCCCTGATTAGTTCCTGAAGGAAATAAATACACCTTCTCAACATTAGACCCTCTAGAGCTTTGTATTCTACCTCTAAGCACCAACCCTCGATTAAAATCGTATAGCACCTTAGGTTCATGATTAAAAATATTATTCCAACTATAACGACTCCACCCTTGAGCGAGTAACAATATATCTAAATTTTCTTGTCTCTCTTCATCACTATCCTCAAAGTAATAGCTTGCATTCTCTATAACACCTTGTACATATGGTCTTAACAGCATTGTAGAAACCATGTTATGATGGTGAGCATATCCCTTGGTTTCTTCTGGTAATACCGAAATACTTAAATCATAGGTTACTTTGTTCTTCTTGGGAAGATTTATACTCATGATTAATGAATCCTTTTTCTTATTTAATGCAGTTACCCTAACATTATGAGTAATCTGATTGGTGGTATTAAAAACCAAACGTTCCAAAACTGGTGTGTTTTTGTTGAATACCGTTAAGGTGTTTACCCCTGCATATAGTTCTGATCTATCGATTACAATTTCACTCTCTAATTTATCTTCAGGAAAACTTACAGGAACAATCTTTGATTTTTGATTTTGATGTACAAGCAAGTAATACAACTGGTTCTGAAGTGTAAGCCGGGTTGACGAATGAATCGATAGTTTTATTTTCAAAACCTCATTAGATTGATTATCAACTTGCATCACCATGCCTTTGCTCTGCGTTTTAGGAAGTGATGCCTCCACTTCTTGCTCTTCATCCAAAAAAACTTTGGCTGTATAGGTCATACCCGCCTTGGGAACCATAGTGAATTTTGCTAGTCCGAATTTATTAGAGGTAAACGTTGTAACTTCGTTGCCATTGCTATCTAAAATAATACCTTTATTGAATATTACGCTCTGCCCTTTCTTATCAATGAGTTTGGTTGCCAGGGTGTTTTCGATTTCGGATACTAAATGGCCCCCTTCAGGTAACACCTGTAAATCATAACTTAACTCCTTCTCTGTTGGCTGTGGAACAGGACCCACATCTAAGACTTTAAATCTAGCTACAAAAGAATCATCTTCAATAAAGTTGTTCATCCAATTGGTAGATACCCGAATATAGTATTCACCTGCACCCCAACTAGCATCTATCTCAATATTGCCTTTTGCGTGTCCTTCAGACCCTAGAAATAAACCGCTATACAACTCATTACCAGAAGCATCAAACAGCTCCACATTAAAATTGGTAGTGGCCAAAGAGGGTAATCCGTTCTTGCGATCAAAAACGTAAGCCTTAAACCAAATTTCTTCTTGAGGTAAATAGGTACTTTTGTTTAAATGTAAATACACCGTCTCTCGAGGAATCTTAAAATATCTTCCTACGGCTTCATTGGGAGAAACATCTGAAGGTATTTGTGAAAATCCTGAAAAAATACAAAACCATACCGTGACTAAAAGTAAGCGAATCTTCATTGTTTATAGGGGGTTGTTTAGTAAATAGTAATTATTTCAAATGGGCAGGCTACGCTAAAGTAGCAAATTTTATAGTAATTCAAATTTAATTAGAGTCGATGTTTTTAAGGGTAACTTCATTAGATATCAAACTGCCATCACTACCCATGCCTTCTATAAAAAACTTTATGTCTTTTATAGGTAAGTCTGGTACTTTAAAAGTAGTTGCACCAGATCCCTGGTTTATATACAAATCTGGTAACCAATGTATGGTGCCATATCGCTTAAATAATTCACCTGTAAAATCAGGATACTTAGGGTTATAAAACTCTTTAACCGGTTCAAAACCATTATCTACGATTTTTTTTATAATATGTTTACTTTCTTTCTTTTTGGCATACCCAGACAAAGGTTTTACTCTAGTATAAATTAATATGGTTCCATTACCTCGAAGCCCAGTTACCACTCCTCGGTTATCAATCAAAATTCGATTAACATCTATGCTCTCAAGATTTCCCAATATATCGTAATCTGATATAAGAATGTCGTTTACATAGATTTCAGGTGGCGCTTTAGACACCTGTTGAATTATTCTATAACTGTCAGAAGTTTTAGTTACGATATACCCTTGACTACGTATATAATCTAATATACTTAGATAATTCCTTGCTTCTTTCTCAGTTATCTTCTTGGCGTGTTGTTTAAAACGTACAGGAACAAATACATCATCTAGAATTTCTTCCTTTTCTTTTTCTGTTTTAATCACCACCTCGTCTAGTGCCTGTATATCATCAGTCATAAAACTCTGAGGAATCTCTACCTGTTTTAATCTCGTTGATCTGTTCTCATTTATAATCAAATCAGGAATATCACTGTTGAATGGCTTTTTAATGCTGTTCTTCTGAATATTTATATGCATATTAGACCGGGCCATACTACCATTGGAACGAATCGTAGATAATCGTAATGTATCATTCTTGTTTAGAAATACTGAATTAATCATAAAACTTTGATCTTTTTTGTCTACATCGATCATTCGACCTCCATTACCAAT
>NZ_JALPRE010000012.1 GCF_023195925.1 Aquimarina acroporae
CTAAACCAAATAATGTTTTCCCTGGCTTATAGGTAAGCTCTAGTAACGCATTGTATGCAGAAAGCTCTACATCTTCGGTAAAATCACCTGTTTGTCCATATATATTGGCTGCTATAGATAATCCTTTTGCTGGTTTTGCTACCAAGTGAGTTCCAAAAGTTTGTCGTCTTACAGTACCATCTACAGGGGTTTGTCCTTCAAGATTTTGGTAAGAGTTATTCGCAATTAAAAGACTTCCTGAGAATTTTTCCCAGTCCTTATGTAGCCATGCATAGATCATTCCTTTATAATCGAATACCGCTCTGGCATTACCGCCGTTATTAGGATCAAATAATGTAGTTTGTGTACGTACTCCATTTTGATTAAAAGCAATACCAATGTCTAATTTTAAACCGTTTTTGGCATATTTTAATAAGGCAGCATCATGAAATCTTCCTTGCATTGCCCAATCCAGACCTCCAAATATTCTTTGGTCATCATATACCAATGCCTGTCTTCCTAGCTTTGTAGACCAACCGCTACCAAACTTAAAATCTATCCAGGCCTGCGCCAAAGAGAAACTATCATTACCATCGGCTGCAGCAATTTGTGGAGTGTCTCCCCAAATACTTACATCCTGAACACTCACAAGAGCAGAAAATTTCTCTTGTTTGTATCCAAAATTTAATCTTGAACGTTGTTGCACAAATGTTCCAGCATCGACTCCATCAGGAATTAAGCTCCCAAAACCATTCAGGTATTCAAATCGTGGCCTAATATCTGCATCGATACTTAATTCTTGTGCTTTTCCCTTAAATGCCACTACCGTAAGTAGTAAGGCGAAGTATAATTTGTTTCTCATTTGACTAGTTTTTGTTGTTGTACTTATTTACTATTTGTACATAATTGATATTTCTATAATTCTATTAGCGAATGGTTAATTATTAAAAATACCTAGACAAAACTAAGTATTAATACTTAATTTTAATGTTTTTATTAGATAAAAATACGTACTTTTATTTCTCATTTGTTCAATTTTAAGTGTCTACTTTTGAAATATTCATATATTTGAGGGGTTTGAGTAAAGAACCATCAATTAAAAAAGTTATTCGATTATTTATGGTTAAAATAGTTTTAGTAGATGACCATTTTATGGTTCGAGACGGTATTCGTGCCATTCTTGAAGAGGAAAAATCATACGAAGTAGTAGGTGAGGCGGCAAATGGCTCTGAAGGCTTAGATATGATTGCTTCCCTATCACCAGATATTGCTATTTGTGATATAAGAATGCCAGAAATGTCGGGTATAGAAATGGTACAAGAAGTGGTGGCCAAAAACTTACCTATTAAAACTATTATGCTGTCGATGCATGATTCTGATGAGTACATTTTACAGTCTATTAATGCGGGAGCAGATGGGTATTTGTTGAAAGGTTCTAGTAAAGAAGAATTCTTGAAAGCACTCACTGCCGTAAGTAATGGAGAAAAATACTTTAGCGGAGATGTTTCTTCCATTTTGATTAAGAGAATTAAATCTGGAGATGTAACAAATCAAAATCAAGTTTCTCAAGAAACTATTTCTGATGATTCTGAGAAAGTTAATACAAATCCTTTTGACCTTACCAAGCGGGAGAATCAAATACTGCATTTGGCGGTATCTGGAAAAACCAATAAAGATATTGCCGAAGAATTGAATATAAGTAAACGTACTATTGAAGTTCATAGATTTAATTTGATGAAAAAAATGGGAGTTAAGAACGTTCTTGAACTAAGTAACAAAGCCAGGGAGTTTGGAATAATTCAATAATACTTCACTGCTATTTTCCTGCAATTAATTCATAAGCACCTGTGATCTTGTTAAAGCTCTTTGTGAGTTCATTTGTGGTGTTGTACACCTCTTCCAGAGTAAATTCTCCGTTTAAAAATGCTCGTTTATTTAACTGAAATTTTTCCCACATAGACATCACAGAACCAAGTTCTTCTTCTATCTCGGTATTGTTATAACTACTTATTAAAAGGTCTCCTATAACACTGTCAAACTCATCAAATACAGTGGTTAATATCCTTCTGTAATCTATTTTTTTGTTTTCGAACATAGTAAGTCCTGTATAATAAAGACATAACCTTTGTGATAGCATGCGTTGTTTTCCGGAAACATTGATAGTGTTTATTAAATCTTGATTCTTATTATTAAAGAACTGATTGTTATAATTTGAACTCGCTTCAATACTAAGAACAAGTTCGTTACTAGCTCTTAAAAGATTAGTGTTTAATTGCATAATTCTACTTGAATTTTCAATGCTTGGTGTTGATTCTATAATGGGTTTAAATTCTTCCCAGATTTTTTTTACATTCTTTATTGATAGTTTTATCGCAGACCCCGTAGCATTTTGATTTAGTATGTCTAATTGTTTTTCAAAGATGAACTTACTGGAGTTTACTTCCTTTTTAATATTATCGTTTACAATTCCTTTTGATATTAAAAGATAAGATTTAGACATTTTTTGAGACAACATTCGTTGCTTCCCAGAGATATTTATTGCTTTACTATAGTCTATAGAACCAAATTTCTGTGTTTGCGCTGTTGCATTAACCGAGCAAATAAGAGTAATGATTATTAGGGTGTTTAAAAATCTCATTTTCATAGCGTTTAATTATTTTGTGGGTTATAAAATGTAAGTAAAAATACGTAACACTTGATATTGAGTAAGTATCTGGATGTAGCGTAGTATTTTGAGGTGAAATTAGGAATTAATATTTAGATACCTCAAGGGGCTAGCCGTATTTTTTATACGTAAATAACTTACTTACAGGTTTTTGTATGGTAGAAGTTTTTTGATTTTTCAATATACATAATTTTTGGAAGTTAAAATTATTGAATCTTGAATTAAGGGAGGGTATAATTTTCATATACGTAATAATGAGCTTAATACTTGTTTTTTGAAATAAATTACCATCATAAATAAGTAATTATACGTAGTTTTGAAATGTTCTATTAGCGAATTTATCAAAACACATAGTTATGAAAAAATTACATCTTAACATTATAATGATGATTACTGCCATGGTACTAGTATCATGTGGTGGTAAAAAAGAAAAAGCGGTTGCTTCTGGGGGAGAAGAGACCAAAGAAGAAACTTCTAAATTACTTATAGAGAAACCGCAACTAACATTTGGGTTTATTAAGTTAACGGATATGGCTCCATTAGCTATAGCCAAAGAAAAAGGTTTTTTTGAAGATGAAGGTCTTTTTGTTTCTGTTGAGGCACAATCAAATTGGAAAAATGTGTTAGATCGTGTTATAGATGGTCAGCTTGATGGTTCACATATGTTGGCAGGTCAACCTATTGCAGCTGGAGCTGGTTTTGGAAGACAGGCAGAATTAGTTACTGCATTTTCAATGGATTTAAATGGAAATGGTATTACGGTTTCTAACGATGTTTGGTCTAAGATGAAACCAAATGTTCCCGTCGGAGAAGATGGTAAGCCTGTACATCCTATTTCTGCAAAAGCACTTAAGCCAGTAATAGATAGTTATAAAAATGATGGAAAACCATTTAAGATGGGTATGGTTTTTCCAGTATCTACACATAATTATGAAATAAGATATTGGTTAGCCGCAGCAGGAATTCACCCAGGAATGTATTCGAAGGATAATATTCAAGGACAAATCGATGCCGATGTGTTATTGTCTGTAACACCTCCACCTCAAATGCCGGCAACTCTAGAAGCAGGAACGATTTATGGGTATTGCGTTGGAGAACCATGGAATCAGCAGGCGGTTTTTAAAGGTATAGGTGTACCAGTTACTACAAACTATGATATCTGGAAAAACAACCCAGAAAAGGTATTTGTTATGACCAAAAAATTTATGGAAGAATACCCTAACACTGCTGTTGCAGTAACAAAAGCTTTAATAAGAGCAGGTAAATGGTTAGACGCTCCAGGAAATCGAAAAGAAGCTGTAAAGATATTATCAATGCCAGAGTATGTTGGAGCAGATGAAGTGGTTTTGGCAAATTCTATGACTGGAACATTTGAATTTGAAAAAGGGGATAAAAGAGAAATGCCAGATTTCAACGTGTTCTATCGTTACGATGCGACATATCCTTTTTACTCTGATGGAATTTGGTTTTTAACTCAAATGAGAAGATGGGGACAAATTCCAGAAAGCAAACCTGCAGAATGGTATGCTAATAAAATTAAAGAAATCTATCGTCCAGATATCTGGGAAAAAGCTGCAAATCTATTGGTAGAAGAAGGTCATCTAGAAGCTTCAGAATTACCTAAGACAGATGGGTATAAGCCAGCTACTACAGACTTTATCGATGGAAAAAAATATGATGCTAAGGATCCGTTAGGATATATTAACAGTTTCTCTATCGGAAATAAAGAAAATACAGAAGGAGTATCTAGTATCGAATAAGATAACAAATCACAACTTTTAGGATCGCTCTTTAAATTTTAAAAATTAGAAAGATGAAAGATAAATCAATTCACATTCTGAATTTTGTAGGACTTGGTTTTTTCGAACCTGCAATTCGTTTAGCAAGTGGAGAAGAAGTTAAGAAAAATATTATTGCCCTTTTTAAAAAGGTGTTGCTACCAATTGTTTCTGTTGTTTTGTTTTTGATTCTCTGGCATGCCGGTGCTACATACCTTTATAATATAGAAAAGGATGCAAGAATTGAAAAAGCATTAACCGATAGAGGTGAAGCAGCAGCATTAGAAATGAGAACATGTATAGAATCTGGTGATGTAAGTTGTCAGCCAAATACACTGCCTTCTCCGGTTCAGGTTTGGACCGCTTACAAAGCGCTGTTGGCAGATCATGCAGTAATCACTGAGAAGAAAGCTGCTTTTGCAGAAAAAGTAGCAGCTACAAATGAAAAGAGAGAAGCGCAAGGACTTACACCTATAAAGTACACAGGAAGACCGTCTTTTGTCGATCAAATATTTACAAGTTTAAAAACGGTGTTTGCAGGGTTTTTGCTTGCTTTCTTTATAGCAGTTCCCATAGGAATAATGTTAGGATTAAGTCAAACGTTACGTTCTTCAGTGAATTGGTTGATTCAAATCTTTAAACCCGTCTCGCCCGTAGTATGGTTGTTGTTAGTCTTTATGATCGTTAAAACATTAACTCGAAACTCAGATTCAGATAGTTCATTTATTATATCATTTATAAGTGTAGGTCTATGTTCTATGTGGGCAACTTTGGTAAATACCAGTATGGGAGTTTCGTCTGTAGATAAAGATTATATCAATGTGGCAAAGGTACTTCAGTTAAGTGTGGGGCAAAAAGTTTTTAAAATTATTTTACCGTCTTCGTTTCCGCTGATATTTACAGGATTGAGAATTACATTATCTGTGGCCTGGATGGTACTTATTGCTATTGAGTTATTAGCACAAAGTCCTGGTCTTGGATCATTCGTTTGGGAAGAGTTTCAAAACGGAGCCAATGATTCTAATTCAAAAATTATCGTAGCCATGTTTGTGATTGGGATTATTGGATTCCTTTTAGACAGAATCATGTTAACAATTCAAAAGTTTGTCACGTTTACAGAAGAAACTGCATAATTAAAGTTTAAGCATATGGCCTATATAGAATTAAGAAATGTTTCGAAATCCTTCGGCACAGGAAAAGACCGCACCGAAGTATTGTCAAATATAAATCTGGAAATAGAAGAAGGTGAGTTTGTGGCTATAGTAGGCTTCACAGGTAGTGGTAAAACAACTCTAATTAATTTAATTTCAGGATTAATGATGCCCGATGAAGGACAAGTGCTTTTTAAAGGAGAGCCTGTTACTGGGCCAAGTCATGAACGTGGAGTGATTTTTCAGAATTACTCACTACTGCCATGGTTGAATGTTAGAAATAATGTCGGAATGGCTGTAAAAGAAGCGTTTGGTAAAATGAGTAAAAAAGATAGGTCTCAAAGGGTAGAAGATTATGTTGAAATGGTGAACCTTTCTCCTGCGATAAACAAATTGCCCAAAGAACTTTCTGGAGGTATGAGACAAAGAGTTTCTGTTACTAGGGCATTATCTATGAGTCCTGAAGTAATTCTCATGGATGAACCATTGAGTGCTTTGGATGCACTAACCAGAGGTAATTTGCAACAGGAGATTTTAAAGATCTGGAATAAGGATAAGAAAACTGCTTTATTAATTACCAACGATGTTGATGAGGGAATCTTAATGGCAGATCGCATTATTCCTTTAAAACCTGGACCAAAAGCAACTCTAGGGCCAGAGTATAAAATCAATTTAGAGAGACCTAGAGATAAAACAGCATTAAATCATAATGAGGAGTATAAAAAGTTGAGAAACGGGATTATAGAATATCTTATTCAAATAGGTGAGCAAAGAGCTTCTAAAAAGGAAAATACGTACACCTTGCCAGATATCAAGCCTAGAATTAAGCCAACTCCGTTTGGAAGATTAAGTTTTAGCTAAAAGCAAAGTAGAATGGAAACAATTGAAAAAACAACTCGAAGAACAGATAATGGGATTTTTGAGGATAAATATATGCTGGATATATCACAGCTAACAAAGATTTATCCTACACCCAAAGGGGACTATGTGGTGTTAGATGACCTTGATCTGAAGATTAAGCATGAAGAGTTTATCTCTATAATAGGGCATTCTGGTTGCGGTAAATCTACTTTGTTGACTATGATCGCAGGATTAAACCCAATTTCTAGAGGAACTATCGTGGTTAATAATCAAACCATTAAAGGTCCTGGTCCTGATAGGGGAGTGATTTTCCAATCACCAAGTCTTTTGCCTTGGATGACGGCCTATGAAAACGTTATGCTAGGCGTAAAACAAGTTTTTGCGCATGGTACAAAAAGAGATAGAGATGATATTGTAAAGTATTACCTTTCAAAAGTAGGTCTCGAAGATGCTATGTATAAAAAAGCAAAGGACTTGTCACAAGGAATGCAACAAAGGGTAGGTATAGCAAGAGCTTTTGCTATAAAACCTAAAGTGTTGTTGTTAGATGAGCCCTTTGGAATGCTAGATTCTTTAACCAGGGGAGAACTACAGGATGTTTTGATAGAAGTCTGGAATCAAGAAAAAATAACTGCTATCATGATTACGCATGATGTAGATGAATCTATATTTCTAGCAGATAGAGTTATTATGATGACCAGCGGTCCTAGAGCCAAAGTTGGTGATATTTTGGAGATAGATTTTGAGAGGCCTCGTTTAAGAAAAGATGTTCTGGATCATCCCGATTACTACAATTATAGAGAGCATCTTATAAACTTTCTAGAGCATTAAAAGCATAATAGAATTATAAAGGGCTATTTATTAGTCCTTTATTTTTTGCTAAAAATTTACTTATTTTCCCTACTATTTAACTATTATTGGTATCTTAGAAGTAGAATAAGAAATGTTTATAAAGGGATACTACATGTTGTAGATATAATCAACATTGGTAAAGACATAAATTATTCGCCCACCTTGAAGTTTATGAAACATTTAATAAATATGTGTAACGTTTATGTGTTGCACTTAAAAAATATATAAATAGGAAGACTTAGTGTTGAAACCTTAAAGACATTGAGTAGCTTTAAGTGTTTCTTGTGTTGCCGGTTACAATTTTATTGTAACCGGTTTTTTTAGCGAAATATTTTTGAAATATGAGCGGTGAAATTGAAATTGAAATGAGTAGTATTACAGCTATATATATCCAATCAGGAATGGGAAAAGAGTCTCCTTTGGCATAAGAGTGCAGGCCTGATAAATAAAAGTTTACGCCAAAGAACGTCATAATAATACTGGCGATTGCGAAAAGAGAACACACATTATACAGGTAAATAAAATTTTTAGACAACATAAGCCTTAAATGAAGAACAAATGAGTAAGTCATAATGCTTATTAATGCCCAGGTTTCTTTTGGATCCCATCCCCAATATCTACCCCAGGATTCATTAGCCCAAATACCGCCTAGAAAGGTTCCTGCAGTCAATAGAAAAAGACCAATTGTAGTAGTTAGTTGGTTTATATAGGTTAAGTGATGAATCGAAAGTAATGTTTTTTCCTTATAGCGGTAGTGGTTGGTTGTTAGTAGAATTAAACAAATCAAAGCTAGTATAGATCCTAAAGCCAAAAAACCATAACTTCCTGTAATTACTGCTACGTGAATAAGGAGCCAATATGATTTAAGCACAGGAACAAGATTTGTAATTTCTGGATTCATTAAACTTCCATGAGCGATTCCTAATAAACAAGTAGCTAACATAGATGCGGCGGAAATAGAGAAAAGATTGGTTTTTGAAAATACTAAACCGGCTAGAACAGTCACCCAAGCTATAAATAAAGTAGCTTCGTAACCATTGCTCCAAGGGGCATGGCCAGAAATATATGTTCTTAGTGCTAACCCAAACCCGTGATATAAAAAGAGTATGAGGAACAAGAATAGCAATACTTTTGCAATTAGGTTTATAAGTGTAGATGATCTTTCAGAAAATGTAGAGACAAAGGCAATAGTGAGTAATAAAACAGATAAACAGCAGTAGGCAATTAAACAGAAAAGAAAAATCGAACGATTGTTATACCAGATTTCCCATTTTATCTTCGTTGCTTTTATCAAATTGTTCTCTCCGTTTTGGGATTGAAATCCCTTAATAAGTTCAATCGTTTCATTTGCATGAGCCCAGTTTTTTTTATTTAATCCTTGTTGTAGTTGACTAAAATAAATTCTTGAAAATGTACTGAATACTATAGAATCGTTTGCTGAAAATTTGTTTTCGTTGTTCGACGGAGCATACCATTTTTGATTGGGATCGTTTTTCTTGGGAAAGATTTTTAAGAATTGACCATTGAAGATTCCTAACAAAATGTTGACGCGCTCATCTACCTTTATGATTTCCTTATCGAATGTAGTTCTTTTGCCTGGTGCTTTGGCATACGCATTGTCTACAAGTGATTTTATCTTGTATGCGCCACTAAAATCAAAAAACTGCGATGCAGAACTATACCCTTTATTGTTAATGTTAATATGTTTTTGCAGCAATGGAACAATTTTACTGCTAATTTTTATGCATTCGATTAATTGCCAGGAGTCAGGTTTAAATTGCATGCCAAGAAATACCTGTGTTGGAGATATTGTCTTTTGTTGGTTATTGTCGCTAGTGTATGTAAAGCTACTTTTTCCATATATTTTTCTCAAAAGTTCTAAAGACAAGGTATGAATAGGTTTTATTCGTCCTTGAAAATCTTGAACTTGAATGGTTGCAAATTTTTTGGCATGTTCGTTATCTATCCATTGTCGTTCTATTAATTCATATAGTTTTAGGTTATGTAGTTGTTGTGCTTTTGAGGTTTGACAAAAGCCTAAAAAAGGCACTAAAATATAGAAGAGTATTCTTTTCAATGGTTTTGTTTTATAATCGTGAGTGTTGTGCCGAAATGAGAGCTTTTCCATAAAAGAGTTAGGAGCATTCCTAGCCCTAGTAACCCATACCCTATATAGGTTACCAAAGTTCCCCAATAATCGTGATTTACAGATAAAATAGTTCCCAGTTCGTCTGGGGTATAGGCAGATTGAAAAAACCTGTATCCTCGGTAGTTCATAACATTATTCATGAATATGGTATGGTAAAAAAGTTTGTTTTTGTCTTGAACTTCTAATTTGCTGTAAAAGGCGGAGGGGCTTTCTGAACCTGGGTACCGTTCCAAAATAAAGTCTGATAGATATAGGTTAAAAGGAAGTTTAATGACTTTGGAGCCGTATCTCAGGTTTAAATGAAATCCATTTATGAATACATTAGTGGGAGGATTGGCATAACCCGGACCTCCAAATAAAGTGATTTGTTTTGTAATCTTGCCAGAAGCTACTTCAAGAATAATGGCAGATTCGGGGTTTTTTTTTGCTGCGTAGCTTAGATCGGAAATTAAAGCTCTCTTTGAAGACTCTCTTATCTCGTTAAATACTAGAGAAGAACCTTTGAAGTTGTTTAGAACTTTTAGCTGTAATGGTATCAATGTGTCTTTAGGAAAAGAACTAGCTTTATTAGATAACATATCGAAATAGTCTGTTATTTCAGGGTATGAAATGAGCCACTGATTATTCTTTTTTTTAATAATAATATCATTTTGTAAAGGAGTGTGATAATTAAATGAAATGGGTATTCCATACATATGTTCACGGGTTCCTTCTTCAATATAAAAGTCCTTTCTTTCCTGATTGTTGGCAATAACTATATGTAAGTTAGTTTTGCCTTTTTTATTATCTTCAAGAATGTATTTTGCCTTTGGAATGTATTTTTTTAAATTAATTTTGATTAATGAACTATCTAGCATAATTTCTTTCTGGAAAGTATTACTTCCTAATTCGCTCATAAATAGAGGAGAACTGATGAAATTAGTAACAATATTGCCATTGCTAACCTGAGCTTGGATATAACTATCTACAGAGACCATTTTATCATTAAGCTCTCCCTCTTTTATGGTAATTAACCCTTCATATCCTCTATATCTTGTGATACCAGCGCCCAAAATAATGATGATGAATGCAATATGGAAAAGAAATATGGGAGCTTTTTTCCAGCTGAATAATTTGTATTTGTAAATATTGCCAATGAAGTTTGCACTAATAAGTAGCAATAAAACTTCAAACCAAGTTGCGTTGTAAACCAGTGCTTTTGCAGTTTCTGTATTGTAGTCGTTTTCTATAAAAGTGGCAATCGCCATTGAACTTGCAAAAATAATTAATAAAGTGCCCGTAACTTTGGTTGAAAAAAGAATGTTAAGTACATGTTTTAAAAGATTCATTCTGTTATTTCTGCATTCCGGTTTCAACCCATTTTTTTAAAAGTTCTATAGTGCAACTATCGATTTTGCTTTCTCTTTTGTAAGGCATCGCGATGTAACCTGTTTTATGAGTAACCGATCCCATTAACTGACCACTTTCTCCCATTTCTCGTAAGGTTTCATAGTTGAATATTTTAACTCTTGATGCTTTTTCTTTATAAACATCTTGTGCATGACATTTGAAGCAGTGAATCTCGATAAGATCTGCTACATGAGAATTGTAATGTACAGTTTCAGGTAAATTACAGTCAGGTACTTTTGAGCAGCTAACTAATAACAATAGGATACTAGTTAAAGATATGTTCTGTAGAATTCTTTCTCTTTTCATAGTGCGCTATTATTTAGAGGGGATGTATTTTTGTTTTAATGCTAACCATTCTTTTTCTGATAATGGGTTATGACTTTTTTCACTTGAAAAAGGATCTGTTCCTCCTTGTAGATAGTTTTGTATTTTTTGTAACGGAATAGTGTCTTTCATTACCGTTGCCACTTTGTAAATATGGTTTCCGTGGAAATCATGGCACTGTAAACAGGTGCTCCATTGTTTTTGAGCTACCAGTTTTTCGTGGGGGACATCTATGGGGTCATTTTTTACTTCTAAGTCGTAATGGCAATTCATGCAAAAATTTGCGGTTTTTAGTACTACTCGAGTACCATTATGCTCTCTATGACAAGTTTCACACTGAGTGGCGTTAATATTGGTAACTGCCTCTTTAAATCTCGGTTCTAAAAAACGGTGAGTAGGATGTCTGTCATTTGGTCGATTATGGCAGTCGAGACATTTTTTGTTATCAACATTTTCGGTTCCAAAGTCGGTCATGGTTTTTCTCATTCCAAAGGTATACGCCATGTTTGATTGTAATTGTTGCCAAAGATTTCCTTTAGCATCAGTATGGCATGAGCTACATGATAACCCTTCGTGTCCAGTGTTTAAAGGGCCTAGACTTAAATAGGTTTCTGATTGTTTGAGAGGGAGTAGAATATAGATTAAAATACCAATACTTATCCCTGTTAATGATCCAATATATTGTCTTTTACGTAATGGGTTTTTTGAAAACATAAATTAATCATTCATAAAACTTATTCCAATTGTACTCGATTTCGGAAAGCTAACACAGGTAAGGATACTACCTTCTGCTACTTCATCATCTGAAAGAAAATGACCATCTATCATTTTCACCTCACCAGTAACACATTTTGCTTTACAGCTACTGCACATTCCAGATCTACAGGAGTAGGGCAACAAAATATTGTTAGAAAGAGCCGCTTGCAGTATGGTCTTGTCACCAGGGACATCAAGAGTATGCTTCTTATTGTCAAAATACAGAGTTACATTGCTTAACAGGTCTTTGGCGTCACTTGAAGTAACAAAATCCGCCTTGAAAGCTTCAAGTTTTATACGATTTCTTTGTATCCCGTTATTGGCAAGTATTTTCTTTGCTTGTTCCATAAAACCTGGAGGGCCACACATCATATACTTCCCATCAGAATATTGTAAGTCGTGTTTTGTAAGTATATCTGTGGTTAACTCTTCGTTAAGTAAATCTTGATGGTAGTTTGAGGCGTCATTTTGGTTTTTTTCAAGAATATGCTCAACTGCAAATCTATCAGCATAAAGTTGGCTTAAATCTTCTAGATGTTTTTTGAATATGATGGAACGTTCATCTCTATTAGCATATATTAATACTATAGAGGACAAAGGTTCTTTTTCTAAAACAGTCCTGATAATCGAGAAAATGGGGGTGATTCCACTTCCGGCCGCAAAAAGTACATATTTGATTTTTGCATTTTTATCCGGTTCTATGAAAAAACTACCTGCAGGTTTTTCGATTTCTAACTTTTGACCAGCCTTTAAAGAATTGCAGATATAATTTGAGACTAATCCTTCTTTTACTTTTTTGACAGTTATTTTTAAAAACTTATCTGTAACGGGGCTACTGCTAAAAGAATAAGCTCTTTTTTCAATCTTGTTTTTAAAAGGAATTTTGACTGTTAAAAACTGTCCTGCTTTATATTTAATCTTATTGAAAAAACTGTTGTTTTTGAGAACAACACTTACGGCATCATCAGTTTCATGAATGATTTCTTTTACTGTTAGTATCATAATTGTTTAGTTTATTTGTAATAGAAAACAACTCCTATATGAAAAAACATTATAAAGGTGATAACAATAGAAAGGGCTACGTGGGTAATCATCCAAGATTGAAACACCCAGTTTTTATGACTTTTAATAATGTCTAGATTAACGGTTCCTAAAAGCATATTGGTAAAAAATACATATGATAATAAGGCTAAATATCCATACCCAAACTCTAGAGCATGTACATAGAAAAACACTGGTGAAATTACTCCTATCCATTTATGTAAAACAACATATTTTTGAGAGTATGGTCTTAGTTTTTTAGATGTTCTGGTAATGGTAAGCACCCATTGAAATAGTATGAAAATTGAAATTAGTAACCCTGACCATCTTTTATAGTTTTCATCTAGCTGGAGTGTGTAAAGCCACTGCCATTTTAGATCAAATATGTATTGTGTGACATATAAAACAAATAAGATGATTCCTGTGTAAAGTAGGTTATATGACCCTTTTGTCATTCGCTTTTCGTTTTAATTTGAAGCTATTTCAGATCCTTTTTTTGATAGTAGAAGTTCTAAGGTATGGTAAGATGTTAGTTTTCTTACACTATCGATAAAAACTTCTGCTGTAGGAAGGAAAAACCCCTCTGAAGGCCATTTTTGACCTATTTCTGGTTTTGTGCTATCTATTTTAAACTTTGATATTTCTGCCAAATAGGCATTATAAATAGCTTTGGTTCCATTTCTGTAAGCCTGAATCACATTGATAGTTTCTTTAATAGAAAGAGAATCTGAGGGATATTGCCATGTGGTTGCTCCCATAACATCTCCCAGTTTCCAATCGGTTTTAGTGGTGTTTTTATGATCATTGTGACAATTTACGCATGGGGCTGCAACGGCTAAGTCTGCAAACATAGAAGTGTACAACTTCTGGTCTTCTTCATAAAAGTGTTGAGGCTTTTGAGTCTCTTTTATTTTTTTAAAGAGTTCAGCCTGTTTTCCAGTAAACTTGTTAGATGCGTTAATAGGAAAATCTGAGCCTAAATATAACCCTAAGGGTACTGGGCTTTTTCTAATGTCTGAAGAAATTCCTCTTAAGAATAATGCGGGTAGTGGTCCAGCTTCTACATCCTCATCCTGCCAATCTTCGTCAAATTTTAAACCTTGTTTTTTACCGGCTCCAACAATCCCTTTAGTGTACAGGGTGCGAGTAACATCGTTCTCTTCTGCAATCATAGTAAGTACATCTTCTACTTTGAAAATTTTATCAGAAGGAGAAGACATAGAGGATTCCTCAGGAACACCACCACAATTTGTAAGTGTTAAGGATAGACATGAGATAAAAAGTACAAAGGGAAATATGTTTTTTTGATTTTTCATTTCGTTACAGGTTTTAATATTAGATACTTTTAAGAGGGATGATAATATGGGCTATGAAACGGTATCATATGCGGCCTTTTTCATTACTGTAGCCATCGTTAAATACACATCTGTCCAAGCTTGTTTAACTTCTGGAGAGAATTCTTCTTTCAGTCCTATATCAAGAGTGTCTAACAAGGCAGTCCCTACAGTTTCGTAATGATGAGGTTCTACTTTGTATTCTACATGTCTTTTACCTAGGTTTTCTAAGATGGGGACTAGTTTATCAAGATCATTTAATCCCGCCACTGCAGAAGCTAACATCGTCATTAATTTATTTCCTTGTCCTTTCATAGCTTCCTTATTGTCTGAAGGAAATAGTTGTTGAAGGTTTGGGTCTAACTCGAATAGACGATTATAAAAAATTTCTGCAGCTATATCTGCGATAGGGGCAACTTTGTTAAAAGAGCTTTGTACCAATTCGATAGTTTTTTTCTCCATAATTAAAATGTTTGTGATTACTAATATTGACGAGTATTTTTTTAAGTATAAATACTTAATTATGAATTAAAAGTAGTTAATCAAATTTGATATTACAAATGAATTATTGTTAGGTAAACATGGTTTTTTGATGCTTTTTTAGTGTAAAAAGTATAAAAAAGTATTTTATTGTAATTTTTTTAACTTTTTAATTGAAAATATTGTAATTTTAATTTTTTTAATTTTCAGTATTGATAAAAATACGTATTAGGACTTATTTTTGAAGTTTTAAGGAAGTGCTAAAAAGAACTATCATTTTTTAAGAATCTTAAATTTACTTTGGATAGCTTCATAGAAGAGAAGTTCTACTATAAACATGTTTAACTTCTTGCTTTAGAGAATTAATCATTTATAGTAGTTTGAAATTTGATTAATAAACCCATACTTTTTTTAATGGATTCATTTTATATTTTGATTCTTTTATAAAATTCGTAATTCTATTTTTTTAGCATATGGTTCTATAGCTAAAACTATTTTTTTTAAGTAATAATACTTAGTTTTGGGTACTTTATAGTAGTTTAAGACATATCTATGGTATCTAAATCATATAAAACAACATGTTCGTATTGCGGTGTAGGTTGCGGTATTATAGCAAAGAGAGATTCTAAAGGAGTAATTACTGTGGAAGGAGATAAGGATCATCCTGTAAACCGCGGTAAGTTATGTACCAAAGGAATGAATTTACATCATGTGGTTCAGGATAAGAGTGATCGTATTCTTTATCCGGAAATGAGATGGAGTAAAGGGCACGAACGGCAAAGGGTGTCTTGGGAGCAGGCCATGGGAAGAGCGGCTTCGGTGTTTCAAACAATGATAAAGAAATACGGCCCAGATAGTGTTGGGTTTTACGTTTCTGGTCAATGTTTAACAGAAGAATATTATTTGGTTAATAAATTGGCTAAAGGATTTATAGGAACCAATAACGTAGATACAAATTCTAGATTATGTATGAGCTCCGCGGTGGTAGGGTATAAGCAAGCGTTAGGTGAAGACAGTGTGCCTATAGCATATGAGGATATAGAGCTTGCAGATTGTTTTATGATCGCCGGTGCAAACCCAGCATGGTGTCATCCAATTTTGTTTAGAAGAATAGAAGCGCACAAAGAAAAAAATCCTAATACCAAAATTATTGTTGTTGATCCCAGAAGAACGCAGTCATGTGATATTGCAGATCTTCACTTGCAAATTTTACCTGGTACCGATGTGGTACTATACAATGCCATAGCAAAACGATTAATTGAAAGAAGAAAAATAGATAAAAACTTTATTGCCAATCATACCGATAACTTTGAAGCTTTAAAAACTTCGTTACAAGCTACTTCACTTAGTGAAGCTGCCAAAATTTGTGGAATTACCGTTGGTGATATTAAAAAGGCAGCCTCATATATATCTAATGCAAAAGGGTTTATCACGCTATGGGCTATGGGACTTAATCAAAGTTCTATTGGAGTAAATAAAAATAATGCTTTACTCAATTTATCCTTGCTCACAGGTCATATTGGTAAGCCTGGGTCAGGTCCTTTTTCTCTTACAGGTCAACCAAATGCAATGGGAGGTAGAGAAGTTGGCGGTATGGCAAATTTATTGGCCGCTCATAAGGATTTGGCCAATGAATCTCATCGACGTGAGGTCGCGAATTTTTGGGGAGGTCAAGAGATTTCTGCTAAACCAGGCCTCACTGCTACCGAAATGTTTGATGCTTTAGAAAAAGGAAAATTAAAAGCCGTTTGGATAATTTGTACCAATCCGTTGGTTAGTCTCCCTAATGCAAACAAAATTGAAAAAGCATTAAAAAACGCAAAATTTGTTATTGTTCAGGATATATCACATCGATCCGAAACAACGGAGTATGCAGATTTATTGCTTCCTGCAGCTGGATGGGCAGAGAAGGAGGGGACTATGACTAATAGCGAACGCAGGATTACATATTTAAATAAAGTTGTAGATCCTCCCGGAGAAGCATTACCAGATGCAGAGATTTTATGGAATTTTGCTAGAAAAATGAACTACAAAGGGTTCGATTATAATTCTGTAGAAGAAGTATATAAAGAGCATTGTAAGCTTACCAAAGGAACAAATATTGATATTTCTGGATTAAGCTATAGGCGTCTTAAAAATGAGGGGAGTTTTCAATGGCCGGTGCCTGAAACCAACCATTCTGGAACCCCTAGATTGTTTGAAAATAAAAAGTTCTACACAGATACCGGGAATGCGAAGTTTGTAGTTCCCAGATTTACTAAACCTACTTCAGAACTTTTAACAGACAGCTACCCGTTAATATTGACTACAGGAAGAGTAAGAGATCAATGGCATACGAGAACAAAAACAGGTAAGGTTAATAGGTTGCTTACTCATATTCCTGATCCCTATCTGGAAATAAATAGGGTAGATGCTTTTTTGAGAGAGCTAAAAGAAGGTAACATTGCAGTAGTTCAAAGTAAGCGAGGTAAGGTACAGGTGAAAATAAAAATATCAGATGCAATTGGTAAAGGAGTGGTTTTTCTACCCATGCACTGGGGTAAGGTTTTAGGAAATGACTTTGGTAGGGCAAATAACTTAACTACTAGTATTGTAGATCCTATTTCTAAGGAACCAGATTTTAAGTTTTCGGCTGTACAGGTTTCAAAATATAAGAAGGAAAAACAAAAGATTTGTATCGTTGGTGCTGGCACAGCTGCATATCGTTTTATTCAAACATACAGAGAGTATAATAAAGAAGATGAGATTGTAGTATTCTCTAAAGAGCCGTATCCATTTTATAATAGAGTATTGCTTCCAGAATATGTAAGTGAAGAATTGAAGTGGGAACAATTGCAGAAAATGCGAGAAGGAAGTATGGAATCTCTTAATGTGACTTTATTTACTTCAAATCCAATAGAAGAAATCAACCGGGAAGAAAAATGTATCATTGATAGTAATGGAGTAAAGCATACTTATGATGTTATTTTGATGGCAACGGGTAGTAGGGCTTTTGTTCCTAAAGAAGTGCCATTGCATTTGCCGGGAAGGTTCACCATGAGAAATCGAGGAGATGCTGATAAACTCAAACATTACTTAAATCAAACCGGCTTGCCAGAAAAAGAGCAGCATGTTACTATTGTTGGAGGAGGATTGCTAGGTTTAGAGTTAGCTGCTGCCCTGCGAAAAAAAGAAATAAAAATAACCATTGTACAGCGAGGAAATCGACTTATGGAGCGACAATTAGATATTGTAGCAAGTCGTTTATTAGCCGAGGATGTGATTGAAAAGGGAATACAGATTCATTTTGATAACGAAGTCGATACTGTTTTTAATCAAAAAGAAGGTGATCTTCAAGTGAACTTAAAATCTGGAAAGTCATTCAATTGTAACGCTGTTGTGTATTCTATTGGTACGATCCCTAATATAGACCTAGCCAAGAAAAATGGCTTAAAATTTAGAAGGGGGATTTTGGTAAATCAATATTTACAATCTAGTGATCCAGATATTTTTGCAATTGGAGAGATAGCAGAGTTCGAAGGGAATTTATATGGTATTACTGCAGCTGCAGAGCAGCAGGCCGATATTGTGGCAAAGTATTTACTAGGAGACTATAGTGCTATTTATAAGGGATCTGTGTTTATGAACATCTTAAAGTTTGAAGATTTAGACCTGTGTAGTATTGGCAATATAGATATCCCTAAAAACGATCCATCGTATGAAGAAGTGATCCTGATGGATGTTAGAAAACGCTTCTATAAAAAGTGTATTGTTAAAGATGATCGATTGTTAGGCGCTATACTAATGGGAGATAAAAATGAATTCGCAGATTTTAAAAGGTTGATAGAAGAGAAGATTGAGTTGTCTGAAAAAAGAGAAGAGTTACTACGATCTGTAAACTCGGGAGAGCCAGTATTGGGTAAGCTTATTTGTTCTTGTAGTCAAGTAGGGGAAGGAAATTTGGAAGAAGCAATCAAGTCTGGTTGTAATGATTTTGCGGAGTTATGCTCCAAGACGGGTGCTGGTTTAGGTTGTGGTAGCTGTAAGCCAGAGGTAAAAGAAGTGTTGAATCAGATGTTACAAATGGCTTAGCTATGAAAGAAGTAGATAGATCATTACATAGAGTTGATATTAAAGGAGGAGTGATGTCTCCGGTAGAATTACAGCATATTATAGAATATGCCAAAAAATTAGGATTAGACTTTTTTCATTTTGGTTCGCGGCAGGATATTATTTTCCCTTTGAAAGATAAGACCGGGAATTTGTTAACAGATCATGAATCGTATGATGCGTCCTTTTTCACTTCCGACGAAAAGCAAAATATTAGTTGTTCATATGTTTCTATAGACATATTTAATGCTACTGTTTGGTTAAGGGGGACAACCTATTTATATATTCTCGAGGAATTTAGATATCAACCTACTTTAAAAATTAATATTGTAGATGCAAAACAACAAATAGTGCCATTGTTTTCTGGAGATTTGAATTTTATTGCTTCAGACTATGAAGATTACTGGTATTTGTTTTTGAAGTTGCCGGGTTGGGGTGAAGGTTATTACCCAGCGTTAATTTATACTTGGGATATAGCAAAAATAGCCAAGGCGATTGAAGAAGAATATGGTAATTTAAATGATATAAATGAGCTTTTTTATGTGCTTAATGAAAAGCTTCAAACAAATAATAGAGTAGTAGAAAAGGAACTTCAATTGAGTTTTAGGCCATTTCCCTATTATGAAGGAATGAACAAAATGGGGATTAATGAATACTGGTTAGGACTTTATTGGAGAAATAATCAATATGATATTGATTTTTTGAAGGTATTGTGCGAGTTCTGTGTAGAGCACAGAATAGGAAAGATATGTCTTACTCCTTGGAAATCATTTATTCTAAAAGGAATACCAAAAGAAAGTAAGTTAGCTCTAGAAAAGTTGTTAGGACAATTTGGGATAAATATAAGACATTCTGCGCTGGAGTTAAATTGGCATTTACCTGTAAATAATAAACGTGCATTTGATCTCAAGAAATTTTTGGTAATGAATTTTGATCAAAATGATATAAGTACCTATGGTCTAACTTTTGGTATCACAGCGAACAGAAATCAAAAACGCTACTTTACCTCTGTGATGATTGAGGAAAACAAAATGCCTGAAGATATATCAGATTTTGTGATAAGACCTACTTATAATGTTTTATATGCAAAGAACTTTAATCCTAATTCTAAAACATATGTTTCTTATGCACAAGATGTGGATCAGATGGATTTGCCAGGGCTTCTTCTAGAACTTACCAAAACCTATTTTAGTAATCTTGGGACAGATGATAGCGAGCAAAATGTTAATTTATCAAAGAAAAAAGAAGTTGTTCAGGTTGAGGTATTTCAATGTATGGATTGTAAAACTCTCTATGACCCTTCAATAGGGGATTTGGTAAACAATATTCCTGCGGGAATAGACTTTAAGGATTTGCCTGACGATTATTGTTGTTCTTTGTGTGAGTCACCAAAATCCAGTTTCGAAAGAATCACCTTAGAAGTTACTTCATAAACAATAATAAGCATTCTTACCTCTTAATTTAATATTTCGTTAACAGTATTAGGGAGATTATTGTTGCCTTTAGCGATGTTTTCCTGTCATGTAACTCTAAAAAAAATGAAATTTCTTAGTTTATGAATTAGGAAATAAATAATTTATATAAATCTTTTTTTTATAAAATGCAATAATTTGACATGACCCCTGTTTTTTTGGGGGTATGTTTTATTTTTTTAAACATTAATGCATAGATTTGTTATGAAAATAAGGGGGTAATAGATTAAATATTTATTATTTTTTGATTTTAACCCTATTTTTTATAGGGTGTAATTTTTAAAAGTGTGAATTATGAACAAAGAACCCTTTTAAAAAACAGAATTAGTAACCAAATTTTATGTCTATGAATTTAGAAGAAGTAATAATAGCGTCTATATCAGAGTTTTTAAATGTTGAGGTACATAGAGATACTGAGACTTTAGATTTATCATCAAAGATTGAAATTGTGCAAAAAAGAATGGCAGAAAAACTTCGAAATACCACTACTGCTGCCTACAGTAACGGTTTAAAAAGTTATGAATATGAAATGTTTTTCAGCAGTAACCCAAATGACATGATCAAAATTGATGGCTGGATTCCTATTGAAACCGATAAATTAGGAAAAGAAGATGAAATTTCAGAATACATTGAAATAGGATTATTAAGGAAAATAGAAGCGCAATACAGCTAACAAACATTAGTTATTAGTATATTTGAAAGATTTGCAATTCTTAAGATATATTATCAACCACAATAAATACATAAGATTGCATAATTAGTTTTTAAGTTTTAAGATCATGGCTTTCCGCCATGATCTTTTTTTATCTGTGAAAATCTCGGTCTTTTACCTCGATGTCTTCTGCTACCAAAGTATCTTCAAATGTACTTTCAGATGAAAACTGTTTGTGCCTAAATCTAATTCTAAGAGTGTCTTTGGTGAGTTGAAGAATTTTGAAATATTTATAATTCGTTTTGGTCTTAAGGAGTTCTGGTAACTGTGCACTGGTGAGTTTAATAAATGAATATCCTTTTTTGTCTTTAGTTATTTCCCAGTTACCACTTAATGATGCACCGCAATTCGCATGTTCTTCACTGTTATCTTTAAAACTTAAGTCGGGCTTATAGGTTATTCTATAGGAGAGAAAGCATCCACTCATATTCATTCGAGTACCATTATTATATCTCCAGGCAAGTTTCCAGGTTTTTCCGGACTCATGTGCTATCAAAGACAATGCATTTTTGGGTAATTCAAAAGGTTTCTCCTTAGTGGTCGAGCAGGAAATAAAAAGGATAAACATTGCTATTAGTGTAAAATTGATATATGGTTTTTTCATTGGAAAGAATTGAAATAGTGAGATGAGTTCTAGATAAGCAATATAGATAATTGTTAATACTTATGTGTAAAAGTATTCTCTTTATATGCAAATATGACGCTGTTTAAGTTCTATTTTAGCAGAATAATCATAATGGTAATATGACAGAATACGTACTTTTGACAGAGGACCAAAATTATTTTGTTGAATATCTAATCGGTGAATTGGTTTTGTCCAATAGTATAAGTGAGGCCATGAAGTTTAACGATGAGAATCTTGCTTTACGCTTTAAGCATATGTTACATAAATCATGTGAATTAGTAACTAGTGTCAATACTTACATAGGGTAGGTGAATTTTACTTATTCCCTCCACCGACAAGTTTAAAAATGTAGTCCAGAACAGGATCTCTTCCTTGAATTAAATCACTCCTGGTTATCGAAATATATTTATCTGGTGGTATTCCCGAACCCCTGGTAATACTCAGATCCTTAACATAATGGGTTATTTTCTCCATATACAATATAAGTTGTATACCGGTATTGGGTAATTCATAGTAAGCTGGAAATTCTCCTATGTGGAAATAGTAACCTCCTGCAATTTCTTCACCTAACAATACGATATTTGGATCGTTCTTTACATTTAAAGCAAAATTGGCTGCGGCAGAAGTATTGATGCCACTACCAAGTACATAAACTTTTCCTTTAAAACGATTTTCATCGGGCACCATAAGGCTTTCCATATCATCAAAATTTAATTTCCATCCATCATAAACAGGATGGTATCTAAACTTGTTCTCAAGAAATTCTTTTTCATTTAAAAATGACTTAACAACATATTTTTTTTCTGGGATAGATAGAGAAACAACATATTCATTTTGATATTGTTTAAAAGTTTTAGAAGTAATAAATGAAAATAAGTGTACTGCATTTGCTCGATAACCGCCATCGTTCTGTCTAATATCTATAATCAGATTTTTTACCTTTTTAGCGTTTATTTCCTTGAATATTTTGGTAAGGTTGGACTGAAATAGTTGGACGTCATTTCGGAAAGAATTGATGACTAGAATAGCTGTATTGGATTCATTTTTATAATATACAAAAGGTTGTAGGTTTCCAATATATTTATCAAAATAATCGAAACCATTTTTTTTCTGGTGATAGCTTGCGAAATAAGAGTTGCGTTTCAAATTTCTCAGCTTAACTTTTACAAAAGATTCGGCTTCAATAGTTGTAGTTTTTTCATCTCCTTCTGGAGTGATATAAGAAATTTCGAATGTTTTGGTAACACCGTATTCATATGCATAAAACAAACCAAATTTCAGCTCTAAATCTCTATACTTTTTGGTTAAATTGTTACCATCACTCGGAGTGTATTTTTTTAAATCATGAATTATTTTAGAAGTTTTCTTATGATTTATTTTTTTAATTTCTGATCCAATAGGAATATCATGATCTTCTGTATCTGTGTAGAATTTTGCATTAATTATTTTCAAAATGAGTGGAAAATAATATCTATCGGTTTTTAAGGTTTGTGGGGCTAAAAGCTTTAAATTACCATCCTTAATTTGATCAGCAATAGCTACCATTTTTTTATATCCATCTAAATCAGTAAGCCCTTCTTTAATAGAATCTTTGGTTGTCTCGAATATAATATCGAGCGAATCTTGAGTGATATATTCATATAGGCCAGGATGTCCTTTTTTTAGAATACGCTCGAAAATATCTAAATCTTTCCTTAAAGCTGTAGAATCAATAGATTTTTGAGCAGAAATAGAATGGATGGTGATCCAAAAAAGTACAAGAAAATGTATTTTTTGCATTATTAGAACCTAGAATGTTTGTGTACTATTAACTTATTTTTATGCAACGGTGTTGCAAACTTTGTTTTCCCTTGGTAAAGGTAACGAATTGTATTTTGATTTGTTGTAAACAAAAAAGAGTGTCGATTTTTGACACTCTCTTTTCTAAAAAGTTATCGTTATTTGGTTAATTTAATTTTCTTAACTGTTTTTGTATTTTCTTAATTGCAGATTCGATAGATTTTTCTGGTTCTATTACGTTATATTCTCCCCAAAACTTTGGATCAGAAAAACCAGAGGCTTCATCACTAATTACTACAGAAGATTTTAAACGTTCTTTGGGTTTTAAGGTTTCATTGTCGATATTTTTTCTCCAGTCGGTAATAGCCATTTCAACGTTAAGCTTATAATTAGAATTAAATAATTTCTTTCTCCAATTAATCTTAACAGCTAAATCTATTCTACCATAACCATAATACCATCTACCATTTTTTTGTCGATAATCGATATGATAAGTTGCTTCTGTGAAATAAACTCTAGCATTGTTAGGTTTTTTTCTAACAAACATTTTACTTACTTCTTCCTTATCTTCCATGTTCAGACTATATACTGCTTTTGTTAGTGCTAGAGTTTCTGCATCAATATATAATTTACCAAAATATAGAGGTTCTTCGATATTAGGACGTTGTTTAAAGTTCAAAACATAGATATATCTATTGTTGATTTTGGTAGATTTATCAAAGGCGAATTGATAAAAATTCAACATTTCCTGAGTAAATACATTTTCAGGGTTCTTCATCACATCAATATACAAAGTGGTTGTTGGCCCACCTTGTAGCTTCAGTGTTAGGGTATCCAGTTTTTTATAGTCTGCACTTTTTCTAGCTCTATAAAGCTTAACGATATCTGTTTTTTTAGAACTGTATGGGTTTTTATAAACATCTACTACAGCCTCAGAGAGCGATACATAAGTTCTTCTTTTTTTAATGGTTTCTCTATAAAAAGCGGTCATAATTGCACTGTGATCTAGATAATTATCACCTTTTTTCTTCATTACTGCCCTAATAAGCGCTTCTGGATTTTTTGGATCTATATTTACTTCAGAAAGTTCAGTAACCGAAAGATTTAGTCTTATTTTTAGCTCACTGGTAAAGTTAGAGAGTTTTATTACCTCGTTATTGTATCCCAAATGAGATATGGTTAGTTCTCCGTTGTTTTGATCTGCAGGAACTTTTAATAAAAATTCTCCTTCATCATTTGTAACGGTAGATATATTACTATTGCTTAAAGATATGGTGGCAGATACAATAGGTCGGTTGGTTTCATTATCGACTACTATTCCTTTATATTCGGTATGATTAGATTGAAAGGCACTTATAGGTGCAGAAAAGCCAATTATCAAAAAAAGGAACAGTAAAAAAGCCGGATAGTTAGTAGTTTGAAAAATACTTTTTTTGTTCATAGCTCGAGTTTTAGGTTCAAATTCTCTTTATAACACAAAAATCTTAACAGACAAGATAACAAATTTTGACGAGGTATATATTTACAAAATAGTTAAAAAAGACTATTTGTTATGCCTTGTCGCACTTCTCTTAAGCTTTTTGTTAATGGTATTTGTAATGGTCACCGAACCAATTTTTGAGTTTTATATTCATAATCTCAGTTGTAAAAGGTTTAGTGATATAATCATCAAGCCCTTTCGCGATAAAACGTTCAGCATCTCCAGGTAGAGCATTTGATGTTAACGCGATAATAGGCGGTACTTTAGTGTAGCTTTTTCGAATTTCCTTACAAACTTGTACACCATCGATATCAGGAAGGTTAATATCCATAAGAATAAGATCGAATTGATCTTCTCCAAACATTTCGATAGCTTTTTTACCGTTTTTTGCAACTTCTACAGTGCATCCTAGAAATTTTAAAATTTGACTTGAAACCAAAATATTAGTTTCAGAATCTTCAACTAAAAGAATATGAAGGTCATATTGAGGATTTTCAGATTGCGCAGAAGTGTTATTTGTTTTTACGGGTAGGGCAGTAGTAATTTTTGTTTTGAAAGTAAACCAAAAATTACTCCCTTTACCTAGTTCACTTTTAACCCCTAGTTCGCCATTCATAAGGTTCACCAGTTTTTTACTTATAGAAAGGCCTAATCCACTTCCTTCTCCCATAACAGGAGTGTCATCATGTAGTTGAGTAAATCGATTAAAAAGAGCTTCTTGATCTTCTTTACTAATTCCCAAACCAGAGTCTACAACCTCAATTTTAATAACTAGGTCATCATTTTTTTGAGATTTCGCAGAAGCCTTTACAAGAATATTACCTTGATCAGTAAATTTAATAGCGTTGCCTATAAGGTTAGATATAATTTGCGTTAACCTGTTTCTATCAGCGATTATGTTTTCATGAAGGTCTTGAGAATATTCAGGAATAATTGTTATCTCTTTGGCTTTTGCTGTGGCGAGGAAAAGATCTACATTTTGCTGAATAAGTTCTTTTAGATTTATTGGCTTTTCTGATAATTTAAATTTACCAGCTTCAATCTTGGAAAGATCTAGGATCTGATTTAATATATCTAGTAGGTTATGAGAAGACTGGTGAATGGTGCTTACGTATTCTTTCTGGAGATCATTCAACTCTGTGTTTTTAAAGAGAAGATCAATCATACCAATAACCCCTACCATAGGAGTTCTTATTTCATGGCTCATATTCGCCAGAAAATCTTGTTTGAATTTTGAAGCTTTAAGAATTTGAGCATTTTTTTCTTTGAGTTTATCAAGGTTTTTACCTCCAAACATTGCAAAAAGACCTAAGAAAATAGGTGCAGTATCTATTATATAATGTATCGGATAGTTTTTTTGAACAAAGAAAACAGACTCCCAGGAAAATTCTAGTCCAAGCTTAGAAATATCAAGACAAGTCGCCAAAATCGGAAACATAAAACCGAAGCACACTCCATATAGTGTGTATTTTGTAGTTTCTGTTTTTAGCCATGATGTTCCCATATCAAAAATGTTTGGTTTAGTTCAGATTTTCTGTTTACGGAGGTATGGGGGTAAAACTAGGGTTGTGAGGTTAAATATAAGTTTTTTCTAATTCTTTCGAAAAGTATTGCGAAATGTTGAGTTAGATAAACCATAAAAAAATCCATGGCAGAATAATTCTGCCATAGATTTTACCTTACTTTTAATGATTGTGTAATATTCTTATCCTTTGAAAACGTACTTTTTGATTTTGTATCCCTCTATTTTTATTAAATATGTTTTTGGGTCCACTAGATACTGGATGTAATCATCGATTTGTCCTTTGTCTAATAACCTTCCATCCATAGTATATAATGTATAGTTGAGTCCTTGAGGAACTTCAATAATATGTCTGAACGTTTTTTGATCTGTACTTTGCTGGCAAGTATTATCTGCCAGAAATCTATTGATAAATGTAATTCTTCCTTGCTCTTCTCCTTCAAGAGTTACGGTAGCACTTGAGTCGATATCAATAACTCCGTTTCCAGTAAGGTCACCTAAGATGATTAAACATGCATTTCTAATTTTAATACGCGCTCCATCTTCAATATGCAAGCTTTCGGTAATGAAAATTACACCTTCTTCAGTGTTTTCGTCTAATCCATTGATCACGGTATTTTCGGTAACCGACATCAATTTGTAGGAAATGTCAATTTTTGTATTTGCAAATACAACGCTTGTTAAGAACAAGGCAATTAGGGGTAATAGTGTTTTCATAAAGTTTGGTTTTAGGGTTAAACCTCAATTCTTAATTTGTGAGTTTTTACTTACAAAAAATGGTTTTTTTTCGTTGTAAAACACAAAATCAACGACAATATACAATATTTTATGTTAAAAACACACTTTTATTATGCTTTATATCGATTTTAAGGTACGGTAGAATACATAAAAAATGTCTAAGCCCAGTGTTTGCAGTAGTTTTGATAAATGTTAAATTTTTGTTTTTTTTTAACATTTATATGCTTTAAGCTTCGTATTTCATTGATTTTTAGAAAAGTAATGTGTTTTAAAAGATTGAAGGTATTTCCTATGTAAAATTGTAGTGGATTTTCTTACAAAGTTAAATTTTTGAACTAATCTATTTGTAACTAGATCTTTATAGTTTGTCAATTCTTATTTTTTCGTTAAAAATTTGTTGTCAAACCTATCACAAGTTTCATTTTGTATAAATTACGCGCTCATATCACGTAACAAATTATCAATTTTTACGTCATATGTGAGATAACTAATCTTAATTTACTAATAGAATGAATATAAAAATGAAAAAAATGTATTTTTTGGCTGCAGTTGCTATTGCCTTTGCTAGTTGTAAAAACGAAGCAAAAAAGGAAAGCGATAGTGAAGTTGCTGAAGTAGAAAAAATTCCAGGAATAGTTTTGGAAAATATGGATACCAGCGTTAGTCCAAAAGATGATTTTTACAATTACGTTAATGGTACTTGGATGAAGAATACTCAAATTCCTGATGATAGAACAAGTTGGGGAGGTTTTGGAGTACTTCGTAAAGCAACAGACCAAGATGTACTGGATATTTTAGCAAAAGCTAAAGAGAGTGGTAAATATGGAGCAGAAACAGATCAAGCTAAGGCTTTGGCTATTTTTGATACCAAACTAGATACTACTGCAAGAAATGCTGCGGGTATTAAACCTCTACAACCAGCATTAGATGATATTGCTTCTATCAAAAACTTAGAAGATTTACAAACGGTTTTGGCTAAAAACCCATCTGTGTCTTCTCCATTTATTGGTTTCGGGGTACAAGCAGATTTGAATAACAGTAAAATGAATGCCGTGTATCTGGGGCAAAATGGACTGGGTCTTCCGGATCGAGATTATTATTTAGACCAAGATGAAAAATCTAAAGAAATTCGCGAAGAATATAAAAAGCATATTGTAAGAATGTTACAAATGCTTGGTGATGCTGAAGCTGATGCTACTGCTGCTGCAGATAAAATATTAGCACTTGAGACTCAATTGGCAGAACCTAGATTAGATAAAGTTGAAAGTAGAGATGTTCGTAACTACAACAACCCAAGAACTGTAGACGAAGCAGATGCTTTGTTACCTTCAGTAGATTTGAAGAAAATGATTGTTGATTTGGGTATGACAAAGAAGTTTGATACTATTATGGTAGCTCATTTGCGTTATACTAAAGCGCTTAATGGGATTTTGAAGAATACTCCTATCGAGGATTTAAAAACTTTGGTAAGATGGGATACGTTTAACAGTGCTACAGGTAGACTTACAACTGATATAGAAACGGCAAACTGGGAATTTTACAGTAAATACTTAAGAGGTCAAAAAGAACAACGTCCAGCAGATGAAAGAGCTTTAGCTACTGTTAACGGAACGGTAGGAGAAGCATTAGGTCAATTGTATGTTGATGAGAAATTTCCGCCAGAAGCAAAAGCTAAAGCAGAAAAAATGATTGCTAACGTAATCGAAGCTTACAAAGAAAGAATCCAAAAATTAGATTGGATGAGTGAAGAAACTAAGCTTAAAGCGATTGAGAAACTTGATAAGTTTACGGTTAAAATCGGATATCCAGATAAGTGGGAAGATTACTCAAAAATGGATGTGTCTGCAGATAAGACGTATTTTGAAAATATGGCAGCAGTTAGCAAATGGTCTCAGGATAAGAATTTTGAAGAAATAGGAGAGCCAGTTGATAAATCTGAATGGGGAATGTCTCCTCAAACGGTAAATGCATATTTCAACCCTCTTAATAATGAAATCGTTTTCCCAGCAGCTATCTTGCAACCTCCGTTTTACAATTACACGGCAGATGAAGCTGTAAACTACGGTGGTATTGGTGCTGTTATCGGTCATGAAATTTCTCATGCTTTTGACGATTCTGGTGCTCGTTTTGATGCAGATGGAAACGTTAAGAACTGGTGGACAGAAGAAGATCTAAAATCTTTCACAGAAAGAGGAAACGCTTTGGCTGAACAATACGACAATATTGAAGTTTTAGATAGTGTTTTTGTAAACGGTAAATTTACACTTGGTGAAAATATTGGAGATTTAGGTGGGGTATTAGGAGCCTATGATGGATTACAGAAATTCTTTGCAGAGAATGGTAAGCCAGAGAACATAGATGGTTTTACACCTGAACAACGTTTCTTTATGTCTTGGGCAACGGTTTGGAGAACTTTAGTTAGAGATGATGCTTTAAGAACACAAATTAAAACAGATCCACACTCTCCTGGTAAGGTACGTGCTATACAGCCTTTATTAAATGTTGATGCTTTTTATGAAGCTTTCGATATTAAAGAAGGAGATAAAATGTATTTAGCTCCAGAGGAAAGAGTGAGAATTTGGTAATATTCCAAATACATAAACAACTTAAAGACCCTGCTTTTGCAGGGTTTTTTTATTTAGCTTTCTTTTATTTCATTCATCAAAAGAAAGGCACTATTTACAAACTCTTTTTCGAGAAATAGTGTAAAGTAATTCGATGTAGAAATAACTTCAAAAACTGGTATGCCCTCATATGCTAACAATTTAAAAATGTAAAAGTATAACCCAATAACTTTTGAATTGTCTTGAGGCAGGGCAATTGAAATTGAAGAAAGATTGTCTGTTACAGAAATACAACTTTCATCTTTAAAATGTTTCTCTACTGTGTCTTTTAGAGAAGAGGCAACTAGAATGTTACTTTCCTGAAAATTGCTGGAATATGTAAAATAGGCTTTCGCTTCGTTTTTTACGCTGTTTAAAAGATTTGTTTGACTGGTTAAGATTGTATTTGAGTTCAAAAAAGTATATTCTGTAATACCAGATCGTACCACAATATCACCAAGATTCCTAAGATTATCTATATGTTTAATTCTTTTTGGATGGTAACGTCTAAGTGCCATGACAATTGAACCTGTCTTGACAGGTTTTCGCATTATTTTTTCTACCTGAGGTAACATATCTATCGCTAAAGAACTGAAATTGATAATATTCCTTGATAGAGCGTCTTCAAGAAAAGGTTGATGACGAAGAATATTATGTACGCAATCTGTAATTGTTTTCATTGTTATATATTTAACACTATGTACAAATTTATGTTTTTTCTTTTAAATAATTTATACTTAATAGCTATTTAATTAATTATGCATTGTTATTCAATTTGAAAAGAAGCTAAATACAAAATCTAGAAATTTAGAAGAATGAAAGTTTTAAAGTTTGGAGGGACGTCAGTAGGATCGGTTGAGAATTTACATAAGGTAAAGGAAATTTTAATTTCGGATCAGGAAGATAAAATGGTGGTTTGTTCTGCAATGTCAGGAGTAACAGATCAATTGGTTAAAATTGTTGACAATGTAAAGTTCAATGATACTGAAGCAATTACTAGAAGTCTTCATTGGCTGGAAAATAAGCATATTGAGGTTATCCATGAATTAGTAGAAGACGATGCGATAAGAAGTGTTCTTAAAGAAGGAGTTTCTTCTATGATTACAGATCTTTTTGAAATTGCAAATCAGGGATATTCAGATACCGTTTATTCAAGAATTGTAACCTATGGTGAAACTATTCTAACCTACATATTTTCTGGATTTTTAAATGCTATTGGAGTATCCAATGTTTTACTTGATGCCAAGGAATTTATGCATGTCGAATCTGTAGAAAACCCAAATATTCTGAAAGTTGGGAAAAAACTGAATAGAATTATAGAAAACTCTCCACAAGCATCACTATTTATTACTCAAGGTTTTGTGTGTAGGGATAAGGAAAATAACATAAGCCACCTAAAAAGAGGAGGTAGCGACTATACTGCTACCATAATAGGTGCGGCTATCAATGCCATAGAGGTACAAATTTGGACAGACATTGATGGGTTACATAACAACGATCCAAGATATGTAGAAGGTACGAAGCCTATTTCGCATCTTACATATAACGAAGCTGCAGAGCTAGCCTATTTTGGAGCGAAAATCTTGCACCCTCAAACGGTTTCACCTGTGGTTGATAAAGATATTCCTGTATTACTTAAAAATACATTCGCGCCAGATGCGCCCGGAACAGTCATTTCTAACAAAACTTATAGAAAGGGATTAAAAGCTATCTCAGCAAAAGATGGTATTACAGCTATAAAGATTAAGTCTAATAGAATGTTGATGGCACATGGGTATTTGAGAAGAATATTTGAGGTATTCGATAACTATGAAACCTCAATAGACATGATCACAACCTCTGAAATTGCAATATCATTAACAATTGATAATACCGAAAACTTAGATAAAATTGTAAAAGAAATCGAAAGTTATGCCGAGATCACTGTAGATCAAAATCACAGTATAATCTGTATAGTAGGTGAATCTGTCATTAATGATAAAAATTCATATAAACTTTTTGAAATACTCAATTATATACCTGTAAGAATGGTATCATATGGAGGTAGTAATAATAACATATCTATTTTGGTAGATACCAAAGATAAAATACCAACACTTAGGTTTTTAAACGATAAACTATTTCAAGTACCTAATGAAGTAGTTCTATAATTGTTTGTTATGTAATCTCGATAAAAGTAGGGGACTTCTATTTCATGCGTAATATATTTATAGAAGTTATTACCCTACTTTTTTTTAAACTTTTGGTTACCAGTGTTAAATTTTGTGACAAATCTTAATTAACTAATATTTAACACCACAAAAATTTTTATGAGATTTTAAAATATGTACTTTCGGATCAAGTAAGGGAAATCCGTACATTTCGTATGTCCTGCACCACTGCCTAAAAAAATTATAATACTTATATAAATATTAAAGGAAATAAATAACTCTAATGATTAAAGAACTACTTTTCTTATCATTATTTTTATCTTCTTTACTAATGTTTGGCCAGTCGGCAAATGAGGTGAATAATAAACATTATGCCTTATTTGACAACTATGTGGGAATAGAGAATATTGGTATTTCCAATGGTGTGATATTAGAGATAGAATATAAAAATATCTATGATGATCAGCATCAATTTTTTAAGTCCTATGACTTTCTTTCGGGGTCAGTCAATTACAATGGGCAATCATATCCTGATCTAAAACTTCGCTACGATGTTTATCATGACGAAATTCTATTAAAACTTCCTGATAGTTATGGAGCAGTTATGCTTCAACTTCTGAAGGAGAAAGTCGATTATTTTTTCATAGATGGTCATAAATTTCTTCATATTAATAATGAAAAAATTCTGAGTACAGGGGTGTCAGGGTATTTTGAGGTTCTGCTGCATAAAGGACTTTTAGATGTGTACAAAAAAAATGGCCTTGTAAAAAGAGATGTGATAGAAAATAGACGGGTTTTTTATCAGTTTTCAAATAAGAATTCATACATCCTTTTTTACGATAATATTTATCATAATATTGATGGTAAAAGTGATGTTGTTAAATTGTTTCCGGAGCAAAAGTCTGAAATAAAGGCGTTTTACGTCAAAAACAAGGCACTACGTAAACTAAAGCCGGACAAGTTTATTGAGTCACTTTTTTCTATGATTCACTCTCATCTTTCAAAAACTAATACCCAATCTTAATAATGAGGTTTTTTTTACTAGTAACTCTTTTGCTTTTTTCTAAAATCGCTCAAGGGCAAGATACTACTAATTTAGTAACAATATCTTTTGAAAACACAGACCAAAAAACAGCTATAAAACAGCTTCAAGAAAAAACAGGTTTACAGTTTTACTACCTAGATGAATGGTTGAAAGAAGAAGTAGTATCGGGCACTTATACAAATGTACCTTTAGAGACTATTTTAGATGATCTATTTAAAGATACTCTGTTAAACTATTATATTCTGAAGGAGAAAGAAGTTGTTCTTACAAGAAATATTATCATTTATGATGAACTTCCTGAACGCTTTTTTGGAGAGAAAAAAGATAGTATAATTGAAACCCAAAAGAAGCGTAGAATTGCACCTATATTTTATGATAAAAAGCAACGTTCTTCAAAGGTTAAAACTCCTACGGTAAGAATTGGAAAAGCCACTAAGGATAATAGAGATACTTATGTCCTTAAAGGGTATGCAAGAAAAGCGAATACAGGTAAACCTATATCAAATTTAGCTATAGTGGTAGAAGGAAAAGATTTAGGGACCAGCACAGATCAAAATGGATATTACGAAATAGAATTACCGGCAGGAGAAAATATTTTAAGTACAGCTTCTTTGGGAATAGCAGACTCACGAAAAAGAGTAATTATTTTCAACGACGGAGAATTAGATTTTAATCTAGATGAAAGTTTAGAAGTTCTAGATGCCGTGATTTTAGAATCAAATAGGGACCAGAATGTAAAGGATGTAGTCACCGGTAAGGAAGAGGTCGATGTTGAAGCTTCAAAAAATATTCCGCTTGTTCTTGGGGAACGTGATGTGTTAAAAGTTGCTACCGCTTTACCTGGTATTACCACAGCTGGAGAAGGAGCTGCAGGACTGAATGTACGTGGAGGTAAAGCAGATCAAAACCTTACACTTTTAGATGATGTATTAATTTATAACCCCCAACACTTTTTTGGGTTGTTCTCGGCATTGAATCCTTTTACAATAGGTAAAGTAGATATTTATAAGGGAGCCATACCTGCAGAATATGGAGGTAGACTTTCATCGGTGTTTGATATTAAAACCAAAGACCCAAATACAGAAAAGCTAGAGGTAGAAGCCTCTTTGGGGCCAGTCACCAGTAATATTACGGTTCAAACACCAGTTGTAAAGGAAAAATCTGGCCTTATGATTGGTGCGAGAGGTGCATATGCCAATTGGATCTTAAGATCGCTGGATGATGAAGCTCTAAATAATAGTGAAGCTTCATTCTATGATGGTATTATTACCTATAATCACAAGATCAATGAGAAGAATAACATTAAAGCAACAGGATACTACAGTAGAGACGACTTTAGTATAACTTCAGATTCAACCTATGTGTATAGTAATCAAGCGATCTCTTTAAAATGGGATCATAAATTTAATGATAAACATCAAGGTAATGTCTTGCTAGCAAATAGTCGATACGAGTTTGATATTAATTTTGATGGAGAAACAAATGATGATTTTAAACTGGGATATAGTGTAAACGAAACCGAGTTAAAACTTAAAATGGATTATAACCATAGTCCTAAATATAAATTCAATTATGGACTGTCTAATAAGCTATATCAGGTACAACCAGGAAGTATAGAGCCCGATGGTGACGGCTCCATTATTACTCCTTTAACTATCGATAAAGAAAAAGCGTTGGAGTCTGCTGCTTTTATTTCTGGGAAGTTTGATTTTACACCTAAGTTTTCAGTAAATGCTGGAATTAGATACTCATTATACAATGCTTTAGGAGAAGGTAGTCAAAGGCGATATGAGGAGAATAGACCAAGAAATGAAGGTACAGTAATCGATACTATTCAATATAAGAATAATGAAGTGATACAGACCTATGATGGTTTAGAGGCACGATTTTCGGCACGATATATTCTTTGGCCAAATTTCTCACTGAAAGCAGGGTATAGTAATACTTATCAATATATTCATACGTTATCCAATAATACAACAGTATCACCAATAGACACTTGGAAGCTTTCAGACTTGAACATAGAACCTCAAAGAGCACAGCAAATCTCTTTCGGAGCTTTTAAAAATTTTAATGAAGGAGTGTATGAATTGAGTATCGAAGGTTTTTATAAAAAGCTTGATAATATTTTAGATTTTAAAGTTGGTTCGCAAATATTACTGAACGAAAATGTAGAAACCGAGGTGCTGCAAGGTGAAGGTAAAGCTTATGGAGTAGAGTTTCTACTACGAAAAAATAGCGGTAAGCTCAATGGGTGGTTAAGCTACACCTATTCAAGGTCACTGATTAAGCTTGATAGTGAATTTCCAGAAGAAGTGGTGAATAATGGAAATTTCTTCCCCGCCAATTATGATAAACCTCACGATATAAGTTTGGTGACCAATTATAAGTTCACTAAACGATTTAGTCTATCTGCAAATTTTGTATATCAAACGGGAAGACCTGTTACCTTTCCTGTAGGGCAATTTACCCTAAATGGATCTGAATTCGTGGTGTTTAGTGATCGTAACAGGTTTAGAATCCCTGATTTTTATAGACTTGATCTTGGGTTTAATGTAGAAGGGAATCATAAGAATAAGAAATTGGCGCATAGTTTTTGGACCATTTCTATATATAATGTATTGGGAAGAAACAACCCGTTCTCGGTGTTTTTTGTAGCCGAAGATGGGGAGATAAAACCCTTACAGAGTTCTATTTTTTCAATACCTGTCCCTTCCATTACCTATAACCTTAAATTCTAACTAGACATGTGGTATAAGTTTGTTGTTAAGAAAGTATGTCGATTAGGTTCAGTGTTATTTGTGGCATTGTTAATGAGTACCTGTGTAGAACCCTTTGAAGAGGGAATAGAAAGTTTTGAAAGCCTTTTAATTATTGATGCTACTTTAACCAATGAGATGAAACAGCATGAGGTGATATTGTCAAGAACTTATCGCTTTAATGAAGAGCAGGAATTTGAAACGGGGGCAGAAGTTATCATTGTAGAGGATCAATCTACTCAATATAATTTCGACGAAGTTGCTCCAGGTCGATATATAGCTTCTTCAAGTTTTATGGCCGTAGCAGGGCGTGAATATCAGTTGGTTGTTAGAACCTCTAATAATAATGAATATGTCTCAGATGTAAGGTCTTTAACTCCAGTTGCAGAAATAGGGGATGTATATGCAGAACGAGTAACCAACGATGAAAATGGAGAAGGGATTAGTGTTTTTGTAGATACTGAAGACCCTACGGGTAATGCAAAATTTTTTAGATATGAATATGAAGAAACCAATAAAATTATTGCGCCTGATTGGATTCCGTTAGATATTGTTGTTGTGTCTGAAAACCCTCCTACATTCGATTTTGTTGATAGACCAGTAGAGAGTAGGGTTTGTTATGCTACTAATGCCTCTGCAGATATCATACTTGCCTCTACGGTAGATTTTAGTGAGAATAAAGTGAATCGTTTCCCTGTAAGGTTTCTTGCCGTAGATAATTATTTGACTCAAAATAGGTATAGTATATTGGTGAAACAATTAGTTCAATCTCCCGAAGCGTATTCGTTTTATGAAACATTGCAAGAATTTTCAGATTTTGAGAATTTGTTTTCTCAAACTCAGCCCGGGTTTATAGCTGGAAATATAACGGCTGTTACAAATACAGAGGAAAAGGTAGTTGGTTTTTTCGATGTGTCATCAGTATCATCTAAACGTATATTTTTTGAACATGTAGATTTTTTCCCCGAGGGACCTTTACCTCCTTTTGTAGATGAATGTGATGTAACAGCACCAATGCTTTCCTTTTTTGGTTTTTCGCCTCTTATTGATGCATTAAGTACTAATTTATTTGTTTTTGAGGGATTTAATGAAGATCCTTTAGAAGGTGAGGGCATTTATAATATAGTTCCCAAGGTGTGTGGGGATTGCAGGGAATTAGGTAGTAGTGAAATTCCAGATTTTTGGGAAGAATAATATCAAAATTTTACATGCAATATAAGTTTGTTATAAAAAAAATATGTCGATTAGGTTCAGCACTGTGTGTGGCATTGCTAATGACAACTTGTGTAGAACCTTTTGAAGAAGGAATAGAAAGTTTTGAAAGCCTTTTAATCATTGATGCTACGCTAACTAACGAAATGAAACAGCACGAGGTAATATTATCCAGAACCTATCGCTTTAATGAAGAACAGGAGTTTGAAACCGGTGCTCAAGTTACCATAATAGAAAATCTATCTACACAATACGATTTTAATGAAGTAGCACCAGGAAGATATGTGGCTTCCTCAAGTTTTATGGCAGTAGCAGGACGTGAATATCAGTTGATGGTGAGGACTTCTGATAATGAATATGTTTCAGGCTTAAGATCATTGACTCCGGCAGTAGAGATTGGAGATGTATACGCAGAACGAGTAACCAACGATGAGAATGGTGAGGGTATTAATGTTTTTGTAGATACTGAGGATCTCTCGGGAAATGCAAAGTTTTTTAGATATATATATGAGGAAACTAATGAGATTATTCCTCCAGAGTGGACTCCATTAGATATTGTTGTAGTGTCAGAAAACCCTCCAGTTTTTGATTTTGTTCCAAGGCCAGACGAAACAAGAGTGTGTTATGCTACTAATGCCTCTACAGATATTATACTTGCTTCGACGGTAGATTTTAGTGAGAATAAAGTGAGTCGATTTCCTGTCAGGTTTTTGGCTATTGATAACTACTTGATACAAAATAGATATAGTATTTTGGTAAAACAATTGGTGCAGTCGCCAGAAGCCTATTCCTTTTATGAAACATTGCAGGAGTTTTCTGATTTTGAAAGTCTTTTTGCTCAAACCCAACCTGGTTTTATAGCCGGAAATTTAAGATCTCTTACTAATCCAGATGAAAAAGTAGTTGGTTTTTTTGATGTATCATCGGTATCATCTAAACGTATATTTATTGAGCACGCAGACTTTTTTCCTGAAGGTCCTTTGCCCCCTTTTGTAGATGAGTGTGATATACTGGCACCGGATCTTTTTCTATTTGGCTTTTCGCCATTGATTGATGCATTAAATACTGGTTTGTTTGTTTTTGAAGGTTTTAACGATGATAATGCTCCAGATGGACAGGGGCCATATAAACTGGTTCCTAAAATATGTGGGGACTGTAGAGAATTAGGTAGTAGTGAAGTTCCAGATTTCTGGGAAGAATAATATCAAAATTGATTATGAATAAGTGTATATTTTTTTTAATAGGTTTTTCTTTTTCGATATGTCAGCTAGTTATAGCTCAGACTGGAATTAAACAAACTAGTTCTCAAAAAGGTTTTGAGAATATTCCAACAGAAACGACGTATGTTCATTACAACTCGTCCTTGTTTTTTGTTGGAGAATATATGTATTACAGGGTGTATTGTTTGTCAGACAACAATAAGAAACTAAGTAGTCTTAGTAAAGTAGCTTATGTTGAATTGGTAAGTCAGGATAAAGACTTGATATTTCGACATAAGGTAAGTTTGGAATTAGGAAAAGGCCAAGGAGATTTTTTCATACCTACCTCGATACCTTCAGGTAATTATAAATTAATTTGCTATACACAATGGATGCGCAATTATGGTATAAACACCTTTTTTCAATCTGATATTGTAATAGTCAATCCATATCAAGGAGATCAAAAAAAGATTCTGAAAGAGGAAACGGCTTCAGTGTTAGAGGAGATTTTGGATCAGAGTGAGGTAAAGAGCACGGAGGTGTCAACAGTAAAAAATCAGGAAACGAAGAAGAGTCCTCAAAAAGAAAAAGAAGTTGCTGTAAAAATGACTTTAATGGAGTTGGTTGATGAGGATGGTAAAACCGTTTTTCGGCATGAGATTAATTTTGAATCAGAAAAGGGGCAAAGTGACTTTTTTGTTCCCTCAAATATACCTTCTGGGAATTATAAACTTAAAGTATACCCTCAATGGGTGAAGAGTTCAGGGAAAGAAATGGTTTTTCAGAGAGATATAGTTGTCGAAGAGAATGGTAAAGGTGAGGAAAAAGAGGTAAGGGCAGTAGCTTCTAATACCAAAAGAGTAAATAAACAGAATAAAAATACCAAGGCGTTAGCCGATAAGAATAGTATTACTCAGGTATTAAAAGATGCTCTGGTGAGCATGGAGTTAGACAGTCAGAAATTTAATAGAAGAGAAAAAGTAACACTAAGTTTGAAAAAGAACAACCCTTCTCTTGAGATTTACGGCTCGTTATCTGTACGAAAAATTGATACTATTGCTATTCCAGCACGGTTAACAACCAAAAAATTCGAAAAGTGGGCAAGAGGGTTGTCTAAAAGAAATTTAGGAGTAACTTCTTCAAGTGCATTTTTTCTTCCAGAGTTAAGAGGTAGTTTGCTTTCAGGAAAAATCAAAGGTGTTAAGCCTGATCTGCAGCTGGAGAATAAAAAGGTGGTGCTTTCTGTTCCAGGTAGTTCTTACGATCTTAAGGTTGCAACTACCGATAAGGATGGTGTTTTTTATATGAATCTTGATAGACCTTTTGTAGAAAATGAAGCATACCTGCAAGTGTTAGGGGATCCCACTAATTTTACCATTGAAATATTTGGTCACTCCCCTTTAGATTATGATACAATATCATTTACTTCAGATTTTTCGATTTCAGAAAATATGAAGCAAATGATCTTAGACAGAAGTGTTCAAAACCAGATTAGTAATGGGTATTTTAGTGCAAAACCAGATACTATAAATTTGCCAAAACCACAATTACCGTTTTATGGAGGTCGTTTGAGTGGGTATAATCTTGATGAATTTACAAGATTTCCAACGGTAAAAGAAACCGTTGTAGAAATTGTAGACAATGTTAGGACAAAGGAAATAGGTAATGAAAATTATATTTTTCAAATCAAAAAAGAAAAACCAATTTTTAACGGAGCAGATTTTCTTCCTCTCGTAATGGTAGATGGTTTGATGATTCAGGATCATAATGATATCGTAAACTTCAATGCCAATAGGGTAGAGAAGATTAATTTCTCAAGAGAACCATATTTTATGAGTTCCCAGATTTTTCAAGGTGTTCTTGATATAACAACATACAACAAAGATTTTTACAAAAGTTATAATAAGAGTTACCTTAAAAAGGTTGAGTTATTCTTACCAGAAATAAGGAAAAATTATTTTGTTCAATTCTACAATGACAATAATGCCGAAGTATCTAATCATATTCCTGATTTTAGACAGCAACTTTTATGGGTGCCTAGTGTCAATTTTACAGATGAGAATTTAAATATAGAATTTTTCACGTCTGATAATCCTGGTATCTATGAGGTGTGTTTGGAAGGGTTTACTAAGGATGGTATTTCTGTTTCTGCAAGAGAAATATTAGAGGTAGAATAAGTAAATTACTGTATTTATAATCAGTTTCAAAAATTGAAACTGACTCATCCTATTTTTGCTGAAAAGTAAAAATAAGGAACTATGTTAATTAAGGTATTCGGTAGTGCTGTTTTTGGGGTAGAAGCCACTACAGTAGTTGTAGAGGTGAATATAGCCAAGGGAATTGGGTATCACTTGGTAGGGTTGCCAGATAACGCAATAAGAGAAAGCAGTTACCGTATTGCTGCTGCACTTCAGAATAACGGATATAAACTTCCTGGAAAAAAAATTACAATTAATATGGCTCCGGCAGATCTTAGAAAAGAAGGTTCTGCCTACGATCTGACTTTGGCTTTGGGTATTTTGGCGGCAAGTTCTCAAATGAAAGCTGAGTCGATTTCAGAGTATCTTATTATGGGTGAATTATCTTTAGATGGAAACTTACAGCCTATTAAAGGGGCGTTACCTATTGCAATAAAAGCCAGAGAGGAAGGGTTTAAAGGGTTTATTCTTCCACAGCAAAATGCAAAAGAAGCTGCAATCGTAGATAATTTAGAAGTCTATGGGGTAGAAAATATCAAGGAAGTAATTGATTTTTTTGATGGTAACAAGGGGTTACAGCGAACCGAAGTTGATACTCGTCAAGAGTTTTATGCCGCATTAAACAATCCTGAATTTGATTTTGCAGATGTAAAAGGGCAAGAAAGCATAAAGCGATGTATGGAGATTGCGGCGGCTGGAGGTCACAATATTATATTGGTGGGGCCTCCTGGAAGTGGTAAAACAATGTTGAGCAAGAGGCTTCCGAGTATTTTGCCACCCATGTCACTACAAGAAGCCTTAGAAACTACTAAAATCCATAGCGTGGTAGGGAGAATTAAAGATAATGTGGGTTTAATGGCTCAACGACCTTTTAGAAGCCCTCATCACACGATTTCCGATGTGGCCTTAGTAGGAGGGGGTGCTTATCCACAACCTGGAGAGATTTCATTGTCTCATAATGGAGTTTTATTCCTTGATGAATTACCAGAGTTTAAAAGGAGTGTGCTGGAGGTGATGCGGCAACCTCTTGAAGATAGAGAAGTGACAATCTCAAGAGCAAAATTCACTGTAACCTATCCGTCAAGTTTTATGTTGGTGGCAAGTATGAATCCAAGTCCAGGAGGGTATTTTAATGACCCAGATGCTCCCGTTACTTCTTCTCCAGCTGAAATGCAAAGATACTTAAGTAAAATTTCGGGGCCTTTGTTGGATAGGATAGATATTCATATCGAAGTGACTCCTGTACCTTTTGATAAATTGAGTGAAGAAAGAAATGGAGAGTCAAGTGTAGAAATACGTAAACGGGTAATTGTAGCTAGAGATATCCAGACACAACGGTTTTTAAAATTTCAAAATATACACTATAATGCGCAAATGGGAGTAAAGCAAATACGTGAGTTTTGTGAGTTAAATGCTTCTTCAAAAATACTTCTTAAAACAGCAATGGAACAGCTGAATTTATCAGCTCGAGCGTATGATAGAATTTTAAAAGTATCAAGGACTATTGCAGACTTAGAAGGGTCTTCAGATATACAGGAACATCACATTTCTGAAGCAATTCAGTACAGAAGTCTTGACCGGGAAGGTTGGTTGGGATAGATTTTATGAACTATTTGTGGTTGTTATTAACAATCTGATTCGTAACCCTTTCAAAAATGATATTTTTAGAAATAAATGTTCTAAAATGTTACGAATATCATTAATGCGTCCAATATCTTTTTTGGCTATAGTATTCTTAGTTGTATGTTGTAAAAATGAAACCGCATCAGAAGAAAAAAACTCTGAGGAAGAGGTTGCTAATTCAGTAGAGACTCCAAACCCTATTGAAAAACCTCTAAAACTCACTTTTGATCAGGCAAATACCCTTGCAAATTTACCTCTAGAATGTGTGCAAGTAGAATATCCAAATAAATTGAATCAAACGTTAGGCGGAAAAGAAAACCTGGGAGAACCTAAAGAATTACACCCTGCGTTTTATGGGTGTTTCGATTGGCATTCTTCGGTACATGGGCACTGGTCTTTGGTTAAGTTATTGAAAAAGTTTCCAAAACTAGAGAAAAGAGAAGAGGCAATTGTAAAACTAAAAGAGAATATTTCAAAAGAAAATATTGAGAAAGAAATAGAATATTTTGGAGATAAACATAACAAATCATATGAACGAACATATGGCTGGGCCTGGTTACTTAAGTTGGCAGAGGAGCTGCATACATGGGATGATCCCGTAGCCAGAGAATTAGAGGTTAATTTGCAACCGCTAACAGACCTTATCGCTCAAAAGTTTATTGATTTTTTACCTAAGCTTAGATATCCTATCCGTGTAGGTGAACATACAAATACAGCGTTTGGGTTGTCTTTTGCCTGGGATTATGCAAATACCATGAGTAACCTTAAACTTAAAGAAAGTATTGAGAATAAAGCCCGGGAATTCTATTCAAACGACGAAGGATGTCCTATTACATGGGAGCCAAGTGGGTATGATTTTTTGTCTCCTTGTTTTGAAGAAATAGACATTATGAGAAGGGTGCTTGATCAAAAAGAATTTGAACAGTGGATTTCTGATTTCATGCCACAGTTAAAAGCTAAAAACTTCAATATCGAAGTGGGAGAAGTATCAGATCGTAATGATGGAAAATTGGTGCATTTAGATGGGTTGAATTTTAGTAGAGCTTGGGTGTTGTATGGGTTAGCTAAACAATATAAAGAGTATGAACATCTTTTTTACGTGGCAAATAGGCATGTCAATTATTCCTTGCCAAATCTGGTAGGCGATGCTTATGAAGGAGGACATTGGTTAGGTTCTTTTGCTATTTATGCCTTGGATGCCAATACTCAATAATTGAGATAAGTGACAACTAAATTTTGAACACATAGGGTAATAATTGTTTTTCGAATGCTATGTGATCTATAAAATTGTACGATAAACATATGAAAAGGTTATTCTCAAGAATTGGCCCGGGAACTTTGGTGACGGCAGCTTTTATTGGCCCTGGAACAGTAACAGTATGCACTATTGCCGGTGTAAAATTTGGATTTACCCTACTGTGGGCACTTGCGCTGTCTGTTGTCGCCTGTATTGTACTTCAGGAAATGGCAGCTAGGTTGGGAGTGGTTACTCAAAATGGTTTGAGTGAAGTAATAAGAACTCAATTTGATAAGCATCCAATTGCTAAGTGGAGTTTTATAGTGATCATAATATCTGCGATCTTTATAGGTAACGCAGCTTACGAAGCCGGTAATATAAGTGGAGGGGTTCTTGGGTTGTCTACGGTTTTAGGACGGCCAGATGTTCAAGTTGGGGCGTATACTTTCAATTATATGAGTTTGATTATAGGTGTATTGGCGTTTATACTGTTGTATTTGGGAAACTATAAGATTCTGGAGCGCAGCTTAATTGTCTTAGTGCTTTTAATGAGTGTTGCTTTTTTGCTTACAGCTATTGTCACAAAACCAGACATTATGATGATTTTAAAGGGATTTGTACCTAGTTTAGAATCAGAAAAACTTCTTACTATAATCGGTTTGATAGGAACTACTGTAGTTCCCTATAACCTTTTTCTACATGCTTCGTTGGTGAAAGAGAAATGGAGAGATCCCAATGAACTTAATATGGTGAGAAACGATACGGTTTTGGCTATTGCTCTGGGAGGAGTAATGTCTATGGCTATTATTGTTTCTGGAGCTTCTATTAAGGATATAGAGGTTGCCAATGCTGCAGATTTGGCAAAAGGCTTGGAGCCGGTTTTTGGAGTTGCAGCAAAATACATTCTTTCTTTAGGTCTTTTTGCAGCAGGAATTACTTCTGCTATTACAGCTCCCTTAGCGGCCGCATATGTTGTTAAAGGCTGTTTAGGATGGGGGGGAGGACTAAAGAGTATTAAGTTTAGGTTAGTCTGGGTTTTTATCCTTGTTTTAGGAGTTATTTTTTCATCATTAGGGATTAAACCTATAGAGATCATTCAGTTTGCTCAAGTCACAAATGGACTTCTTCTTCCAGTTATTGCAGGTTTCCTTTTATGGGTGGTAAATAATAAAAAGTTACTAGGAAAATATACAAACACTAAGATTCAAAATATGGTTGGTGTATTGATTGTCTTGATAACATTGTTTTTGGGTGTTAGAAGTATTTGGAAAGTAATCGAAAATTTGTAGGAATATAAAATACATATTGTAGGAAATGAAGAGGTTGATTTTTAATGCAGACGTAGGTGAAGAGGCTGGTTTTGATGAACAAATCATGCCATATATATCTTGGTGTAATATTAGCTGCGGGAGTCATGCTGGTAATGAAAAGGTGATAAGGAAAACAGTTGAACTTGCTTTGAAGCATGAAGTGAAAATAGGGGCACATCCATCGTATCCAGATCGAGAAAATTTTGGTAGAATATCTATGACTTTTTCAAAAGATGATCTGGTGGAAGAATTATCAAGACAGGTGAAGTTGGTGAAAAATATTGTTGAAGATTGTGGTGGAGAGTTGCATCATGTTAAACCACATGGGGCGCTTTATAATGATGCAGTGAAAAATCGTGATGTTGCCACAGCTATTGTTAGTGTAGTTAAAAATATCGATGAAAGTTTAGTTGTTTTAACGCAAAGAAACTCTAGATTATCGGTCTCTGCTGAAGGTGTTTTGTTGGTGAAAAATGAAGTGTTTGCAGATAGGAATTATAATGCGGATTTGACCTTGGTGTCACGTCAAAAAAAAGATGCTGTTATCACCGACCCAAACAAAGTTTTTGAGCATGTGTATAAAATGGTTTCTAAAGGGGAAATTACAACTATAGGAGGGGAGGATTTAGCTGTTGATTTTGATACTATTTGTGTTCATGGGGATAACCCAAAATCTGTAGATATATTAAAATTTTTACATGCAAAATTTTCTCAATTGAATTATGTTTTTAGATAGGGTTTATGAAGTTTGAATTACGGTATAGGCAGTATAATGAAAAGTCAATTCTGATAGAATGGCCTGCAAAAATCAGTGAAAAAACCTTAAAAGACCAGCTCTATTATAAAAAAAATATAGAAAAATACTGTGATAAACTAATTGTTGAGGTAATCTTATCATATAACTCGATGTTAATTTGTTATATGTCTACTATAGAAGATGTCTATAGCGAGGTTTTGGTGTTAAGATCATTGTATGATGACTCTTCTTCTCTAGGAGTGTCTAAAAAAAGACTTTGGAAAATTCCTGTTTGCTACTCTGCTTCGTTAGCGCCAGATCTTGAAAGTTTTGCCGAAACAAAATCACTTAGCGTAGATCAAGTAATTCAACTGCATACGGGTAATGTGTATACGGTATTTTTCTTAGGGTTCTTACCTGGTTTTTGTTATCTCGGTGGATTAGACGAAAAGTTGTTTTTGGATCGTAAAAAATCACCTTCTTTGACAGTTGAAAAAGGTGCTGTGGCTATTGGTGGAAGTCAGACAGGTATATATCCACAAGATAGTCCTGGAGGCTGGCATGTTATTGGTAAATCCCCGTTGAGTTTTTTCGATGTTAAAAAGGAAAATCCTGTCTTCGTTAGATGTGGAGATTGTATTCAATTTGTATCGATAGAAGAAAAAATTTATAACGATATAAGTGCTAAAGTAGAAATGAATAATTTTGATTTAAATCCTAATTTTTTATGATGGGCATTGTAGAAATTTTGAATTCAGGATTTTATTCATCTATTCAGGATAGAGGGCGTCTGGGTTATGGAGAGATGGGTGTGCCAAAAAGTGGAGCAATGGATCAAAGCGCATACGATTTTGCAAATTTACTTTTAAATAATGATGAAGATTGTGCTTGTTTAGAATGGGTTTTTAAACCTCCCGTTTTACGATTTTCTGAATCTACTTGTATAACGTTAACTGGTGCACAAACTGACTTTTTTCTGAATGGTAAAAAGATAGAGAATAATCGTCAGATACAGGTTTTTGAAAATGATGTTTTAAAAGGTGATTTTTGTAAGAATAAAAAATATGGTTATGTAGGAATTAAGAAAGGTTTTTTGTCTGAAGTTATATTAGGTAGTAGATCGTTTTATAAAGGTATTACACGCTCAGATAGATTGGCTAAAGGAGATGAAGTTAGTTATGAAAAGTGGGATGGCTATGAAGGTCATTCTGCAAAGGTTGCCATAAGGGAATCGAAGTATGAACCGACTATTATTAAAGTTTATAAAGGACCGGAGTTTGATCTATTGACTGAAGAACAAAAGGATTTGTTATTCACCTCTAAATTCACAGTTTCTAATGTAGCAAGTCGTATGGCAATACAATTGTCTGAAGTATTACCTAATTCGATCCCTTCTATGTTAACATCTCCAGTTTTACCAGGTACGGTGCAATTGACTCCTTTTGGGAAATTGATGGTGTTAATGAGAGATTGTCAAACTACAGGAGGGTACCCTAGGGTTTTACAGTTAGGTGAAGCATCTATAAATAATATCGCACAGAAGAGAACCAAAGAACATTTCTTTTTTAAAGAAATAGAATTTTAATAAGGCTGTGGTAGTAGGGGGAATTTCCCCTGTTTCGACAGGGGATAAATACCCTTTTTTACATTTTTTTAAGAAATGCTAACCTCCTGTACGTTTTATACTTATTCATTTTTTTTATGGTTTTGCTGCAAATGGGCATAAATAAAGGGGAGGGGAGTTTGTAAATAAGGCTTATTTTTAAATATATTAGCGGGAGTGAACTTAAAAAAATAAATGTTATGGGAAAACCCAAAAAATGCATCAGTATAGAAGATGCGAAAGAGCTTCAACAAGCGTGGTGTGATACCAGAACTCCGGAAATTGATAAATGTCTTGGTTTTGAAGATACTAGAGAGTTTTGGTGGAGTGTAGAAGAATTAATGGAGTACTTAAAGTACGTGAAGCGAAAATCTAGAAAGCAAGGGATTGATAATCCTGGAGTTAGAATTTATTTTGGAGCTTATCCAGAAACAAAGTGTAAAATGAATAGAGGGTATGCTACCGTATTTTTTGCTCCCACAGGTGCTCCTGCTGGAACAGGTAAAGATGGGGATAGCGCTCAAAATAATTATGATATAGAACCTTATAATTTTGGTGGTCTTGGAAGTCCTCCAGTTGTTTATTGAAAAATGACTTCATTTTTCAAATGAAATTATAAGTATGTTATACTATCAATTAATAATTAACCTTGTAGAAATTCTTGCTGCTATTGCAGGAACCATATATTTAAAAAAAGCGGAATACCGAGTAAGTAGAATGACTCGGTATTTTGTTTATTTTTTATGGTTAACGGTAGTCAATGAAATTGCTTTTGGTTGGATTCCATGGTTAATCAAGAATGTTGAGGGATTCAAATTCCTTAAGAATACTTTTTTACTAAATAATCTTTGGGCCTATAATATTTATGTAGTTGTAAATGCTTTCTTTTATGTGCTGTATTTTAAAGAAAATGTAAAAACTAAATTAGGGAATCAAATTCTTAACGTATCATTGGTTTGTTATTTGATGTGCTGTTTTGGAGATTTAATTTTTACAGATGTTTTTTTTAAAGGGCCTTCTTTTGTTGGACATATTTTAGGTTCTATTTTGATATTTTTGGGAATAATGTTTTATTTCTATGAAATTTTGAAAAGTGACAAAATCCTTTCATTTCATAGAGAATTACCTTTTTATGTTGCAATAGGTTCCTTGACTCTTCATTTGGTAGTGACGCCTCTCTTTATTTATCAAGAATATTTTGATTTGAGTAAGTCTACGAAATTTGTTGAAATTAGATGGATCATTTTATCCTGTGCTAATATTTTTATGTATACTTGTTATATTATTGGGTTCATATTATGCCGGAAAAACAAATCTTACTCATAATATATTTCGTTGTAATAATACTTTTTTTTATAGTATTCGGAATTATATTTTTTATTGCTTTTCAGCGAAGAAAAAACAAATTACTTCTTGAGAAACTAAAAGCAGAACAGCGTTTTGAAGATGAAATTTTCAAATCTCGTATTGAGATTCAGGAGCAAGCTCTTAAAAATGTAAGTTGGGAACTTCATGATAATATAGGGCAATTGTTATCTACCGCAGTGATGCAAATCAATATCTTAGGAACTTCAGTAAATGAAGAAGCTTCAGAATCTTTGCAAGACGTACGTAATCTGGTGGGTGATAGCCTTCAGGAAATACGAAACCTTTCTAAAACCTTGAATCACGAAGTTATCCAGAATGTCGGGTTAGAAAAATCTATTCAAGTAGAACTTCAGCGATTTGAGAAACTTAATTTTTTAAGTACTAGTCTAGAGGTGATAGGTGAAGAAGTGCATATTGATCCTAAAGACGAGATTATTCTGTATAGAATCGTACAAGAATTTTTCTCCAATACCATAAAACATGCAGAGGCATCCAATATAAATGTAAAATTAGAGTTCACATCCGACAACGTGATAATAAAAATACAAGATGATGGAGTAGGCTTCGATATGAATTCGGTTCAGGCAAATTCTGGTTTGCTAAACATGAAAAGTCGCGCCGGACTTGTAAATGCGACTTTTGAATATGAATCTGCTCCTGGAAAAGGAGTTTTGCTTATCTTGTCTTATCCAACAAAGCATAAGGATTGATTAAAAAATAATTCACATGAAAAAAAAGACCGTTGTTATTGTAGATGACCATTTGTTGTTTGCACAATCTTTAGAAAGTCTTATTTCTAAGCTTGAAGAATATGAGGTACTAGCAATCCTTAAGAATGGTAAAGAACTTACCCAGTATTTTTTGCACAAAAGAAAAATTCCTGATCTCATCTTACTCGATGTAAAAATGCCTGTGATGGATGGTATTCAGACCATGCAATGGTTAAAAGAGAATAAACCAGAACAAAAAGTATTAGCCCTTACCATGGAAGATGATGAAGAGACCATTATCAAGATGCTTAGGGCTGGAGCAAAAGGATATCTCTTAAAAGATATTCATCCTGAGAATTTCGAATTTGCTATGAAAATGGTAATCGAACAAGGGTTTTATTATTCAGGAAAAATAGAAAGTGCATTACGTCACTCTGGAGATTATGAGGACAAGAATTTTCATGAGAAGCTTACAGAGCGAGAATGGGAATTTTTGAAACTAGCATGTTCTGAACTTACCTATCGTGATATCGCGAAAGAAATGAATTTAAGTCCGAAGACTATAGAAAATTATAGAGAAACCGTTTTTAAAAAGTTACAGGTAAAAACAAGGGTGGGGTTAGTGATTTATTGTATGAAAAATAAACTTTTTAAAGTTGAATAGTGTTTCTAAAGAAAAAAATATATATTTGAACCTTTAAATGAAAGCAAAAAATATAAATATTAGTACTGTATCTATTGTCGAGGTGATTATTTCATCTTGAAAGGGATTCGGTATTTATAAAACATATATATAAAATCCCTTTACAATTTGTAAAGGGATTTTATAATTTAAGAGTATGAGTATAGTAAAAAACAATAGTATCAATGTCATTATTATTGTGGTGATTCGATCACCATAAAGAAGGGTATTGATATATGTTATAGTAAAAACTCCCTTCTTGATCGAAGGGAGTTTTTTTGTTTTAAAAAAAGAAAGAATAAATAAAATTAACAAGTAGTGATTGTAAATATTTTGGTTTTAAATACTTGATAATCAATGTTTAATAATGTTAGAATTGTTATTGGATGTTGTAAGGGTGTTGAATAATTTTTAAAGGTTTAACTGCAACGAAATAATTTTATATCACGGTTTGTTTTAGTTATTAATGATATGATAATTAAACCGTTAATTTTTTGAATAATTGTCAAAAAACACACATTTATAAAGAAATGAGCATAAATAAATATAGTAAACAAGTTACTCAAGACGATACACAACCCGCTGCTCAGGCTATGCTTCATGCTATTGGGCTTACCGACGAAGATTTTAACAAACCACTAGTGGGTATTGCAAGTACCGGATACGAAGGGAACCCTTGTAATATGCATCTTAACGATTTAGCAAAATTGGTAAAGCAGGGGACCATAGAGGAAGATGTTGTTGGATTAATATTTAACACGATTGGAGTTAGCGATGGAATATCTATGGGAACTCCTGGAATGCGATTTTCATTGCCTTCTAGAGATGTAATAGCAGATTCTATGGAAACGGTAGTGCAAGCTATGTCTTATGACGGAATGGTAACTGTAGTGGGGTGCGATAAGAACATGCCTGGAGCCCTAATGGCAATGCTACGATTAAACCGTCCTGCCATTTTGGTGTATGGAGGTACAATAGCTTCTGGCTGTCATGAGGGGAAAAAGTTAGATATCGTTTCGGCTTTTGAAGCATGGGGAGAAAAGGTAGCCGGTTCTATAACTCAAGAAAAATATAAGTGCGTTATAAAAAATGCTATACCCGGAGCAGGAGCTTGTGGAGGTATGTATACGGCAAATACTATGGCTTCTGCTATAGAAGCTTTGGGGATGTCCTTACCATACAATTCTTCTAACCCCGCAATAAGTAAAGAAAAGGAGGAAGAGAGTATAAATGCTGGGCGAGCAATGAGGGTTTTACTAGAGAAAGATATTAAACCTAAAGATATAGTAACCAAAGAGTCTTTAGAAAATGCTATACGACTAGTAACCATTTTAGGAGGTTCTACTAATGCAGTACTTCACTTTTTAGCTATTGCTAGAGCTGCAGATGTAGAATTTACCTTAGCAGATTTTCAGCGTATAAGTGATGAAACTCCGTTTTTAGCCGACCTTAAACCAAGTGGGAAGTATTTAATGGAAGATGTGCATAAAGTAGGAGGAATTCCTGCGGTGCTAAAGTATCTTTTGAAGAAAGGATTACTACATGGTGATTGCTTAACGGTTACAGGAAAAACGTTGGCAGAAAATTTATTAGATGTACCAGATTTGGCAGAAGGTCAAGATGTTATCAAACCTTTGGAAGAGCCTATTAAACCAACAGGTCATTTGAGAATTATGTTTGGTAACCTGGCAGAGGATGGCTGTGTTGCTAAAATTACGGGTAAAGAAGGATTAAGATTTACCGGAAAAGCCATTGTTTTTGATAGTGAATATGATGCTAATGATGGTATTAGAGACGGTAAAGTACAAAAAGGAAATGTCGTCGTCATCCGGTATGAAGGACCAAAAGGAGGACCTGGAATGCCGGAGATGTTAAAGCCGACTGCTGCAATTATGGGAGCAGGGCTCGGAAAAGATGTAGCCTTAATTACAGACGGAAGATTTTCTGGAGGAACTCACGGATTTGTAGTGGGGCATATTACACCAGAAGCACAAGAAGGAGGAGTAATAGGGTTAGTCAAAGACGGAGATACGATCACAATTGATGCAGAAACCAATAGAATTGAAGTTACTATTGATGATGCAGAATTGCAAAGAAGAAAAGAAGCATGGGTGCAACCTCCATTAAAATTTCAAAGAGGGGTACTCTACAAATATGCAAATACAGTTTCGTCTGCATCCAAGGGATGTGTGACAGACGAGTTTTAAAAATATAAGAAGATAATCCTCAAAAGAAAAAGGATTATAAACAAAACAAAGCGTATGGAAACACAAACGCAAGCGATAAAAAAGAAAACTAACATAGTTACCGAGCGTATGACAGGTGCCGAAGCAGTTATTCGTTGTCTTCTTGCAGAAGGAGTAGATTTAATCTACGGATATCCTGGTGGTGCAATTATGCCGGTATACGACGAGCTATATAAGTATCAGGATAAGTTACATCATGTACTTACACGGCATGAACAAGGAGCGACACATGCCGCCCAGGGGTACGCTAGAACCAGTGGTAGAGTTGGTGTAGCGATTGCTACCTCAGGCCCAGGAGCTACCAACTTTGTAACGGGTATTGCAGACGCTCAAATTGATTCTACTCCTATGGTATGTATAACTGGTCAGGTGGGATCACATTTATTAGGTTCTGATGCGTTTCAGGAAACTGATATTATTGGGATATCGACTCCTATTACTAAATGGAATCATCAAGTAACAAAGGCAGAAGATATACCTACAGTACTAGCAAAAGCGTTTTACATCGCTCGATCGGGTAGACCTGGTCCGGTATTAATAGATATTACAAAAGATGCTCAGTTTGGTGAGTTAGACTTCGCCTATGAAAAATGTAAAGGAATTAGAAGTTACATACCAGTTCCAGATACAGATCCCAATAGTTTGAAAGAGGCGGCAAAATTGATTAACGCAGCAAGAAAACCCATGATTGTTTTTGGTCAGGGAGTTATTTTGGGGAAAGCAGAAGAAGAGTTGAAAGATTTTGTCGAGAAATCTGGAATTCCTTCTGCATGGACCATTCTTGGATTGTCGGCATTACCAACTGCTCACCCTCTTAATGTTGGTATGGTCGGGATGCATGGAAATTATGGACCCAATAAGCTTACTAATGAATGTGATTTGTTACTCGCTATAGGTATGCGTTTTGATGATAGGGTAACAGGTAATCTTGAAACATATGCCAAACAGGCAAAAATCATACATTTTGAAATAGATCCAGCCGAGGTTGATAAGAATGTAAAAGTTGATGTGGCCGTAATGGGAGATGTTAAACGCACACTTGCTCAACTTTTACCTTTGATAGAACCAAATTCTCATCAAGATTGGTTGCAGGAGTTCAAGGATCATGACACTATTGAATTTGATAAGGTTATTAAAGAAGAACTATACCCTACAAAAGAAGGCCTTTCTATGGGAGAGGTGCTTAGAGGAATTAATGAAGAAACCAATGGAGATGCTGTTATAGTATCTGATGTAGGGCAACACCAAATGATTGCTTGTAGATACGCAGAATTTACGAAGTCGAAAAGTAATGTCACCTCTGGCGGATTAGGAACTATGGGGTTTGCATTGCCGGCTGCTATTGGAGCTAAAATGGGGGCTCCAGAAAGAGAAGTTATTGCAATTATTGGGGATGGAGGATACCAAATGACCATTCAGGAATTAGGTACCATTTTTCAAACCAAAGTACCTTTGAAAATAGTTGTGCTCAATAATGATTTTCTAGGAATGGTACGACAGTGGCAACAGTTATTCTTTGATAAAAGATATGCATCTACAGAGATGGTAAACCCAGATTTTGTAAAAATTGCAGAAGGATACCATATCAATTCGAAACGGGTAACACAAAGAGAGAATTTACAAGATGCTATTAAGGAAATGATAGAGAGTAAAGAGCCATACTTTTTGGAAGTATGTGTAGAGAAAGAAAATAATGTATTCCCGATGATTCCCACTGGAGCATCGGTTTCAGATGTTAGATTAGAGTAGTTATGGAAAAAGAAAATTTTACAATATCGGTTTATACCGAAAATAACATTGGACTGCTGAACCGAATATCGGCGATTTTCCTGAAACGTCATATTAACTTGGATAGTATGACCGCTTCGCAGTCTGAAATAAAAGATGTATTTCGCTTTACAATAGCGGTAAAAGTTACCGAAGAGCAGGTAAAGAAGATTGTGGGACAAATAGAAAAACAAATAGAGGTCATTAAAGCTTTTTACCATAAAGAGGAAGATATCATCTATCAGGAAACGGCACTATTTAAAGTTGCTTCTAAGCTATTGTTTGAAGAACGTCAAATTCAAAACGTCATTAAAAACAGTAATGCTAATATCGTCACGGTAACTCCTGAGTTTTTTGTTATTGAAAAAACGGGAAGACGAAGAGAGGTAGAAGCTTTATATAGAAAACTGGATCCTTATGGGCTAATGCAGTTTACCCGATCTGGAAGAATTGCGGTAACCAAGGAGAAAATGCATATCTCTAAAATATTAGAAAATTTTACAGAAGAAGCTGTGTAAGGGATAATAGTGACATCCTTTTTGTTTTTAACATCTTGATTTTGTCAAAAAGGTAATTACAAAAAGATATAGCGAATAGCCCGACCCGAAAGGGATACACCATAAAAAAGTAATCATATACAATCAAAATTAAAATCAAATTTCCGAACGGAAAAGACAACTAATTAAATAGGAAATGGCAAATTATTTTAATACGCTATCATTAAGAGATCAATTAACCCAATTAGGGAAATGTAGATTTATGAATGCTGAGGAGTTTTCAACAGGAGTTGAAGCTCTGAAAGGTAAAAAAATTGTAATAGTAGGTTGTGGTGCTCAAGGTCTTAACCAAGGACTTAACATGAGAGATTCTGGATTAGATATTTCTTATGCACTGCGTGAGACTGCTATTCAAGAAAAAAGACAGTCTTTTAAAAATGCTTCAGATAATGGTTTCTCTGTGGGAACTTATGAAGAATTAATTCCTAAGGCAGATGTCGTAATCAACCTAACACCTGATAAACAACATACTCAAGTTGTAGAAACGGTAATGCCATTTATGAAAGAAGGAGCAACTTTATCCTACTCTCATGGGTTTAACATTGTCGAAGAGGGGATGAAAGTACGAGAAGATCTTACGGTAATCATGGTAGCTCCTAAATGCCCTGGTTCTGAGGTTCGTGAAGAATATAAAAGAGGTTTTGGAGTTCCTACACTTATTGCGGTACATCCGGAGAATGATCCAAAAGGTCAAGGGTTAGAACAGGCAAAAGCTTATGCTGCTGCTACTGGAGGACACAGAGCAGGCGTGCTTGAGTCTTCTTTTGTTGCCGAGGTAAAATCGGATTTAATGGGCGAGCAAACTATTTTGTGCGGATTGCTACAAACCGGATCTATTTTGTGTTTTGATAAAATGGTTGAAAAAGGTATTGATCCTGGATATGCGTCAAAACTTATACAATATGGATGGGAAACGATTACAGAAGGAATGAAGTACGGCGGTATCACCAATATGATGGATCGTTTACCAAATATTTCTAAGCTTAAGGCATTTGATTTATCTGAAGAACTAAAAGAAATTATGCGCCCATTGTTTGAAAAACATATGGATGATATCATGACTGGTCATTTCTCTCAAACTATGATGGAAGACTGGGCCAATGACGACAAAAATTTATTGTCTTGGCGAGCAGCGACAGGGGAGACTGCTTTTGAAAAAACACCTGCTGGAGAGGTAGAGATATCTGAGCAGGAATTCTATGACAATGCAGTACTTATGGTTGCTTTTGTAAGAGCAGGAGTAGAGCTTGCTTTTGAAGCTATGACAGACTCTGGTATTATTGAAGAATCTGCTTACTATGAATCACTACACGAAACACCGCTTATTGCAAATACTATTGCAAGAAAGAAGTTATTTGAGATGAATCGCGTAATTTCTGATACAGCTGAGTATGGTTGTTACCTTTTTGACCATGCTTGTAAGCCTTTATTGACAGATTTTATGAAAAATATAGATACTGATGTTATCGGTAAACCTTATCATGCAGGAAAATTAAATGGAGTTGATAATGCCAAACTTATAGAGGTGAATGCTAAATTAAGAAATCACCCTATCGAAGTTGTAGGAGCAAGACTTAGAGCATCTATGACTGCAATGAAACCAATAGTATAACCAACTATTAATAACCAATGATTTTTTGTACGGCCGGATCTGTTAAGGTATTGAGATGTGTATTGTGTGACCTTCGATAGATCCTGGCTGACAAAAATAAGGAAGGAGAAATAAGTTATGAGTACAGTAACCACTGCGTACTTTCCAGAGCTAGAAGATATTCAAAAAGCCGCTTCAACAATTCATGAAGTAGCTATGGTTACCCCTTTGATGAATAGTATACGGTATTCAAAAAGGTACCAGGCCAATATTTTGTTGAAAAGAGAAGATCTGCAGCGCGTAAGATCCTACAAAATCCGAGGCGCTTTTAACAAAATTAGCTCCCTTTCTGAAGAAGAGCTTAAACGAGGTGTGGTTTGTGCAAGTGCAGGAAATCATGCTCAAGGTGTTGCTTTTGCTTGTAACCATTTAGGTATAAGAGGTACTATCTACATGCCATCGGTTACACCTTCGCAAAAGGTAGCGCAAACCAAAATGTTTGGAGGTGAGCATGTTGATATAATTTTAGAAGGGGATACTTTTGATGATTCTTCTAAGGCAGCTATGAAAGCCTGTGAGTTAGAAGGTAAAACTTTTGTACATCCATTTGAGGATCCTAAGACTATTGAAGGTCAAGGAACGATAGGTTTGGAAATATTTAAACAAAGTGATGTTGTTATTGATTATGTTTTTGTGGCTATTGGTGGTGGTGGATTGGCATCTGGCTTATGTGGAGCTATGAAAGCACTATCTCCTAAAACAAAAATTATAGGTGTAGAACCTAAAGGAGCGCCTTCAATGTTAACCTCCATAAGAAATAACAAAAACACTGAAATTTTTGATATTGATAAGTTTATAGATGGTGCTGCCGTGCAAAAGGTAGGAGATCTCAATTTTGAAATTTGTAAGGAACACTTGTCTGATATGTATACGGTGCCAGAGGGGCTTGTATGTCAAACTATTCTAGATTTATACAATAGAGATGCGATAGTTGTTGAACCAGCCGGGGCACTAACGCTTGCAGCTCTGGAGTTTTATAAAGATAAAATTAAAGGAAAAAATGTAGTGTGTATTATTAGTGGGAGTAACAATGATATTACTCGTACGGCAGAAATTAAAGAAAGAGCACTGCTATATGCGGATTTGAAACATTACTTTATAGTAAGGTTTCCTCAACGCGCAGGAGCGCTAAAACAATTTGTAGGAGAAGTGTTAGGACCAAATGATGATATTACCCATTTCGAATATTCTAAAAAATCCAGCAGAGAAAATGGTCCTGCCGTAGTTGGAATAGAATTAAAAGATAAAAACGATCTGGAGCCTCTCATTACGAGAATGAAAAAACTGAATTTCTTCGGTGATTACCTTAATGACAAACCAGACTTATTCCAGTTTCTGGTATAAATTTTAAGTATCATATCTTTCCATAAATCACTTTCAAACTATAATTTTTAAGGAAATATTATTATTTACAAGTAAAAACAATACAAATGTAATCGTTTGTTTGCTAACGCTTTACGTTTTTATTGATGAATTTTTAGTATAAAAAATTGTTAAAATGTGTTTTTTATCGATATATTCGTGCACTTTAACGATTAAACCTAAATCTATTATGAAAAAAATTTTATTACTAACAGCAGTTGCATTACTAGGATTAACATCTGTAAATGCTCAAGTTAAGCTTGGATTTGGAGTAGGGTACGCGATTCCTTCTGGAGATGTTGCAGATTTTACCGACGGAGGTCTTTCTGCACACCTAGAAGTTGGATATGGAGTTACCGATAATATTGATGTTTCTCTTATGTATTCAGGTGATTTCCTTGTTGGAGCAGACCTTGTTGATGGTGCTGGTCCAAGTGCAGAAATTGGTAATGTAGCAGTAGGTAGTTATATGATTAATGGACGTTATTACTTCACAGAATCTGGATTTAGACCATATGGTAGTCTTGGTTTGGGTCTGGCTACCATTGGAGCTATTGAAGTTGATGGTACTAATGCTGAGTTAGCAGCAAGTACATCGAACTTTGCGTTTCGTCCTGCGTTAGGATTTAAGTACGGAGTACTTAATGTAAATGCCACTTATTTGAATGCGGGTAAGACCGGAGATGCTACGGTAAGCGATATCGCTTTTAATCTTGGACTATTATTTACTTTTGGAGGAAATTAATAGAACAGTTTCTCAATAGGTAAAAAAAGATGATTACCTACATCATCCTTTTTATCATTACAATTTATACTAAAAGAAACCCCTCGTAACACAGTTACAAGGGGTTTTTGACAACAAAAGTGAAAATCAAACTTGTCAAGAGTACGCTAATGCTTATAGGTTTACTTACATAACAACACAACATATAAGATTAGTACGTTTTTTTGACATCTTTTATAATTTGCATAGAAATCTTAGTTAGATCAGTAATTTTTGCGTAATCGTAATTTCCATCTGCATTTTTAACGGTAAGTTTTGATCCCATACCTACGCAAAATGCTCCTGCAGTAAACCAATGTGTTAGATTATCTTTTTCCGGAGAAACTCCTCCGCTAGGCATGAGATCAGACCAAGGGCAAGGTCCTTTTATACTTTTAATAAAATCTGGGCCTCCTACTTGAGCTCCAGGAAAGATTTTTACAATTTCGGCACCAAGTTCTTCAGCATAATTAACTTCAGAAAGGGTTGCACAGCCTGGGAGCCATGCAATTTTTCTTCGGTTACATACTTTGGCAATTTCAGGATTAAGAATTGGAGATACTATAAAATTAGCACCATTCTGAATGTATAGCGCAGCAGTACCGGGATCTACAATTGAACCTATTCCTAGTATTAGATCTGGAAATTCCTGAGCCGCCCATTTAGACACTTCAGAAAATATTTCATGTGCATAATCCCCTCTGTTTGTAAACTCAAATGCTCTGGCGCCTCCTTCATAGCATGCTTTTATAACGGCTTTAACTATTTGAGAGTCTTCATGGTAAAATAATGGAACCAAACCTGTTTCTCCCATTTTTTGTACAACTTCTATTCTTTTAAATCTAGCCATTTATCTTACTATTCTACCGTTTAAATTACCGTTTATCACGTTTAATATTTCTTTTTCTGAGACAAGATTAGCGTCACCTTCAATAGTATGTTTCAAGGCGCAGGATGCGTTTGCAAACTGAAGTGCTTTTGTATCGTCGTAGTGTAACAGCCCATGAATCAATCCTGAGGCGTAAGCATCACCTGTGCCAATGCGATCGACAACATGAGTTATTTCAAATTCATCTGTTTCTTCAAATGTATCTCCATTCCACATTCTAGCCCTTATTTTATGCCAATTCGCATTTATCGATACACGAGTTTTATCAAAAATTTTGGCAATGTTTGGGTGTTCTTGAACAAGCTTTTTACTACTCTTCAAAAAATCCTCATTGGTATAGGAGTATGAGGTGCCTAAGAGTTCATTAATTTCATTAGGACCACCTATAAAAATACTTGATAGCCCTACTAATTCATTTAAGGTTTTTTTAGCATTTCTACCATACTTCCAAAGATTACTTCGATACGCTGGATCCGCCGAAATAGGTATACCTTTTTCATTTGCTATTTCGAGTCCTTTTTTAAGAACTTGATATGCATTTTCTGAAAGAGCTGGAGTAATACCAGTCCAATGAAACCAGTTGCAATGCTCAAGAATCGTATTCCAGTCTATTATTTTGGGATCGATATGACTAAAAGCAGAATTAGACCTGTTATACGATATGATACTTGAACGCATTACAGCTCCGGTCTCAAGAAAGTAAAATCCAAGAGGGTGTTCTGAAAATAGTATTGAACTAGTGTTTACTCCAAATTTTTGAAGATAACTTTTGGCAGCGTCTCCTATAAAATCATCAGATACGACACTCACATGTTGGGTGCTATTACCTAGTTGAGAAAGAGATATAGCAACGTTAGCTTCGGTACCTCCAAAGTAGTATTCTAGTTGATTTGACTGTTTTAGTTTTTTATTACCCAATGGAGCAATACGCATCATAATTTCTCCAAAGGTTACTACTTTATTCATTTTCGGGTTTTTTATAGTCGACTACCAATGAAAAATGTGTTTTAAGCTCATTTTTCATTGGTTTATATTAATACTTTAAATTTATAACTAAATTCCTAATGCTTGACCTCCACCAATTTGAATAGTCTCGGCAGTTATAAAAGCTGCATCGTCACTTGCCAGGAAGGAAACTACAGAGGCAACATCTTCAGGTTGTCCTAACCTTCCGAGAAGAATGTTATTCTTCCATGAAGCAAAAACCTCAGGTTTTGTTGATTTAATCTGTGCATGGAAAGGAGTATCGATGGTTCCAGGTGACACAGCATTTACTCTAATACCGTACTCTGCCAAATCTTTTGCCAAAGCCCTGGTAATTGCATGTACTGCAGCTTTTGAGGTCCCATAAATTCCAGCTCCAGGTCCACCAGCCGTCCATCCAGCATTGGAAGAATAATTTATAATAGTTGAATTTTCTCCTTTTTTTAGATAAGGTATAGCAGCTCTTGACGCAAAAAAGGTAGAATCGAGGTTTAGAGCCATTACACCCCGGTAAAATTCGGTAGTCATTTCTTCAAATCTAGATCTACCACCTAATCCACCTGCGTTATTAACTAGTACATTGATTTTACCATATTTTTCTCCTATAGCTTTTATACTAGTGTTAACAGCATCTTCATTAGTTACATCAAAACCATAGTATTCTGCTGTTATGCCCTCGGCTTCAAGCTCTTTTACTCTTTCAGCTCCTTTATCATCTTCTATACCATTCAAGATTACAGTAAACCCGTCTTTACCTAATCTATTTGCTACACCGAAACCAATTCCACCGGTAGCCCCGGTTACTATGGCTACTTTTCCATTTAAGTTCATTTTCTAATAATTTATTTTAGTTGTTTTATTTTTCTTCTTTTAAAGGTTTTATCTCTTTGATTAATACGAATATTGATAATACCGCCAATGGTGCTAAAACAGCCAGTATAATAAAAGCTGGAGTGTAAGACACTTTGGTTATTTTGGGTATGATGAAGTTCATAATTGCCACCGAAATAGCTCCAATGGTTCCTGCCAGACCTGCAAGAGCCCCTACAGATTTACTCTTTAATAAATCACTTGATAGTGTTTGAATATTACTAATAGAAAACTGGAAACCAAATAATACGATAAATACGAAGGAGACAAACTTCATAGGAGTATCTGCAAATAGAATGGCACCTAAAATGGCAACAAAAATAATAGCTCCTCCCATAGCGATCACACGTTTTCTGGCTTTATCAAGACTTAATGATCTCATTAATCTTTGTACATACCATCCACCTGCAATACTACCAATGGCAGCGCCTACATATGGGAACCACGCATAAAGTCCTATTTCTTTTACATTAAAGCCATATACTTTGTTTAGGTAGATAGGCATCCAAAAAACGAATAACCACCAGATTGGTTCTATAAAGAAACGTGAAGCAAGTATACCCCATGCTTCTTTAAATTGAAGTATTTTAAATAGAGGTAACCCTTTATCTGTTTCGCCTTGTTTTGTAGTCTCTTGGTCTGATAAGATATAATCTTTTTCTTTATCTGTAATCCAAGGATGTTGTTTGGGTTGTTTTTTATTGAATACTAACCAGGGAATAATCCATATGAACCCGATTACACCGATGATAATAAATGTCCATCTCCAACCATATGCTCCAAAAAGTTCAGCGATGGTTGGTGCGGCCACAATCGATCCTATAGCAGCTCCAGCATTGAATATTCCCTGAGCTACAGCTCTTTCTTTAATAGGGAACCACTCGGCATTGTTTTTCACTGCTCCTGGCCAATTTCCTGCTTCTGAGACTCCTAATATACCTCTATACAAACCTAAGGAAGCTAGTCCTCTAGCAAAAAAGTGTAGTAATGAAGCTAAAGACCAGAAGAATATGGATAAGACAAATCCAATTTTGGTGCCAACTTTGTCATAAACCCAACCTGAGATGAATTTTCCGGCGGCATAGGTAATGGTGAAAATATTGATAATCCAGGCATAATCTTCTTCTGTAAGCCCTAAATCTTTTTTCATTTCTGGCCACATGATTCCTAGAGCAGATCTATCAATGTAATTGATAATGGTTGCTAGACATACCAGCCCAATAATCCACCATCGTAATCCTTTTATTTTCATAGTTTTGTTGAGTTATAATAGAGATAATAAGAAATATGACGATCAAATAGATACGTATCTAGAATTCAAATTTTTAATACAAAAACCAATGATAAGTAGTAGTAGAGGACAAGCCATTGTCTGCATCCTTTTTTCTCTTTATATGATCTAAGTACTATCCCTCCTAATTTTTTTAATAGAAGATAAAAGCGTGCAATTTTACCTTCTTTGGTTGTTAATTATTTTTGGTTATAGCAATATTGATATAGTATTTTAAAATGTGCTTTCATTTTTTCTTTGGCCAGTTTTGGGTCTTGACTTCGAATTGCAGCATATATGTCTGTATGTTCCTGAATACCCAAAAAAGCCTGGTTTTTGTCACAAACATGATACTTTTCAAAATTTGTAATAATACCCGGTGTAATGATTAGCATGAATGTATTCATTGAACTGTTTCCGCTTGCTTTTGCGATAGCTAAATGAAACAATAAATCCTCTTGTACGGCATCTTCTCCATTAATCACTTTCTCTGAGTAGGCGTCAAGAGCGTCTTTTATCTCTTGTAAATCTTCTTCCGTTCTACGCATTGCTGCAAGCTGTGCAGTTTTTAACTCTAATAAAATCCTGGTTTCAACCAAAGACTTAAAATCGGGTTCTTCTAATCTTAAAATATCTTCGATCATGCCATTCATGGCGGTAACGCCAATGTTAGCAACAAAAGTACCGCTTTGGGGGATGGATTCTAGAAGACCATAAAACTCTAATTTTTGAATGGCTTCTCTAATATTTCCACGGCTCACTTCAAATTTCTCAGATAAAGTCCTTTCTGAAGGAAGTTTATCTCCAGGTTCAAGATTTTTATGGTTGATCAAATCCCGAATCTTAGAAATTATTTTCTTTTGAATGTCGTGATTTTCATTTTTTAAAATTTCTAACTTCATGGTTGTTTAGAGTATTATCTAAATTGGTTAACCAGATTGGTTTTCCAAATTTATTAAATTTATCGTGTACTACAAAAGCCTTCTATATCTTTATTTTTAATTTTTCTTATTCATATTTTGGGTTTGTTACCCTTTAGTATAGAAAGGGTAACAAACTCAACATATTGGCTAATTCAAAACTATTTTCATTTAGTTTTTTAGTTGGTGTTAATGTGTTACCTCAAGGCTATAATATTTCACTTTAGCATAAGCATCGGGATCCTGAGTAGTGAGATAGTTGCCAGCTTTAAAGTAATTTTCAAATACACCCCATCTACTTATATTATGATCATCATAGGTTACAAATTCGTTGTTATTTAAGGCAATAATCATTTTACCTTTGGTAACCCTTACTTCCAAGGTGAATTTTTTGAAATCTACTTTTTCTTTAAATGTAAATCCTTTATCGTCGGTCCAAGAGTTCTTTTTTAGTATTTCTTTTTGCGACATACTAGGGTCTTTTAACACTTTTGTTTTTACCCTTATTTTTCCATCCTTCCAATAGATCTTCAATATTGGAGGGGCGTCATTGTCTTTTTTACCGATTAATGCCCTTTGATCGTTAGAAAGTCTACCATGAATTTGCATGATAATGGTTTTATGGTATTTTCCATTTTTATCTCTAGAGATATCACCCATTCGTAATTTCCCCTTCATTGTTCCTCCTTGTGCAAATGTCCAATTGGTATGATTATCACCTGGTACCATTTGTTCACGTAATTCAGATCGCGAATATTTGGTGTTTGCAGTTTTTGAATTCGGAAATGCATAAAATACGAGTGATCCATCTGTAGAATCATTATACATATACTTTTTTAGGATTTCATTATTTGCATAATCCAAAATTTCGGGAGGTGAAACTTCGTCTGGTTTACCTACCGGTAGTGTTACTTTCCAATTACTTAAGTCTATTTTAGGTAGCCTGTACTTCTTTTTCTTTTTCTTCCTTTCTTTTTTAACATTCAAATCTGTTACGCTACTACCCTGGGCCTGGGCAGTAGCATTAACAGATATAAATATTATTACCAAAAGGGGTAATATGTTTTTATGAATGTTTTTCATTTTCTCAATTACATTTTAATTAACAGCAGTAATGGTTACAGAATCGACGCGTAATTCTTCATCACCACTAGAGTAGCCATACATTGCAAAATCTGCAGGGTCTTCTGGTCCAGAATTTCCAATTCCTCTAATAAATAGCGCAACACTATCATTGGCACCAGAATTGAAGAAAAATGTGTATAGCCTATATTCTGTATTATTAGGGTTATCGACCACTTCAACCATCAGGTTATTGCCAGCTTCTTCAATTTGAGGAATAGAAGTATATCCAAAGTCATCCTGAGGAATTTCAACAGTGTCGGTATAATACACAGGGGTATAACCATCTACATAACCTTCTCCAGCCAAAACTCTCACTTCTAACTGAGTTGGTAAATCTCCTGTTTGATCTGATTGAAATTGTACAGGTATTTCAATTCTGTAATCTGCATTAGGAACAACAGCAAATTCCTGATAAGCGTGATCTGGCTCTGCATTATCTAGTTTAATAACATCTGAACCATTACCGCTACTAGATTCACCTTGTTCACCAACGCTCTTATTAATCCATCCAGAGCAAGTACAATCAGATCCCGACGATTTTGGGAGTCTGTTGAAATCAACATTTAGTAATACTGGATCTGGAACGGCCGGAGCTTCTGGTTCAATTAACTCTATAGTTTCTGAATATGTAGAAGTTTGACCTAAAGCATCTGAAACCGTTAAGGTAACAGTATACGAACCTTCTCCCGGATAGGTGTTTACAGGATCTATTTCGGTTGAAGTATTTCCATCTCCTAAATCCCAGCTGTATGAGGTTGCATTATCTGATTGATTTGCAAATGTTACCTGAGTAAAGGTTTCGATTTCTACACCATTGGTAAAAGTGAAAAATGCATTTGGAGGAGTCTCATCTGCAATCGAGTTTGCTTCGGGCAATTCGTCTACGAACTCACAAGAAAGAAATATCATTGTACAAACCAGAAGTATAGCCTTACTGGTTTTTGATATTAGTCCTTTGTTTAAACTTATTTTTTTCATGACATTACTGTTTTTTCTTTAGTATCCGGGGTTTTGTTTTAACAATCCTTGGCTAATGGCGATTTCTGCACCAGGAATTGGTAATAATAGATCGGTAGCTTGAAAATCAAAACTATTTGAAGTTGAAAACGCCGATAGCACCTCTTGCGCTACACCAAAACGTTTTAAATCTAGAAAACGGTGGTTTTCAAAAGCTAATTCTACACGTCTTTCATCCATTAATTCCTGTTTGGTTATACTAGTTACAGGGTCCATTATTCCTGCTCTCTGACGGACAGCACTAAACGAAGCTATTGCCGCCGGAGCACTGGTTTCTAGCCCACCAGCAAGAATAGCTTCGACATGCAGAAGCAGTACATCTGCATAACGGGTAATGATCCAATCATTACCAGCAATTCTAGGATTTGCTGGAGCAGTTGTAACTCCCACACTCTCATCAACTATTGGTAAAAATTTTACGGTTTGAAATAAACCAGGATTTCCCGGATCTTCTCTAAAACTAAATTGTCCTCGGTTACCACCAAAAGCATCAAACGCTGCTACTAATTCTGCCGTAGCATAATTTGAACCGGTACCACGGCCAACAGCATCAAGAAATTCTGCAGAAAAACCTTGACTATCATCTACAATTGTATCGTCGAATCCTACAGCAAATATGGTTTCATCATTAGCTTCATTATAGAATATATCTAAGAAATTAGGTTCAAGACTATAATCACCACTAGTCATTACATCTTCAAGTAGACGTTGCGCTTCCAGATAATTTGTGCCTAACGTTAAATAAACTTTTGCTAAATACGTTTGAGCTGCTGCTTTTGATGCTCTAGTTCTGAAACTGTTATCTAAATCGCTATCAACAGCAAATTGCAGATCACTTACAATTAGATCGTATACCAAATCTTCATCGACTCTGGTAAATGCAATTTCGGTCTCTTGTGGTCCTATCACTCTATCAACCAGAGGAACATCTCCATAAAAACGAACCAAATTGAAATAAGCGTAGGCTCTTAGAAAACGAGCTTCTGCTTCAAATTTATTAGCATTACCGCTAGAAGCATTTTCAAGGTTTTCCAGCACCAAATTGGCCCTAAAAATAATGTTGTACATACTTCTGTAATAGGTAATAACCGCTGCGGTTTCGGGTGTAACAGTAAAAGTTTCAAAATCAAATCCTTGTGGAGACCCACTTTTGGTTCTTGAATTATCACTTAAGGTTTCGGCCATTTGATATTCTATTTGAATAGCTAAATGTGGATTGTTAAATCCTCCATCACCTTCTAAAGGGTTACTACCTTGTAAACCGTCATATATATTTATTATTCCTGCCGTTATCTCTTCATCATCGTTGAAAAAACTATCTACAGTAGTAGCAGATTCAGGAACTGTATCTAAATCACAAGACCACAGGAGAAGGGTCAAGCACAATAATGAATATTTTGTTATAAGTTTCATGAGTTCATTTTTTGTGTTAAAATTCAACATTTACTCCTAATGTAATTGTTCTTTGTATTGGCGTACCTCCTCTTTGATAACCAAAAGTTAAAGGTGTTAGCTCGCGTACATGTTCAGGATTCCAACCCGTATAGTCATCTGCCGTGATAAACAATAGATTTTGTCCAGTGGCATATAACCTCAGATTAGATAAATTTAAATTTGAAGTAACCTCTTTCGGGAAATTGTATCCTAAAGTTACTGTTCTTAAGGCTACATAACCGGCATTTTGAACCAGTTGACTGGTAAAAATACGTTGTACTAAAAACTCCTGATCTGGTGTAATAGATCTGTCAAAATCTACAGTATTACTGTTGAAGAAGTCAAAAATGTACTGATCTCCTAAGTTATAGGTTTTAGCGCCGTGACTTCCTTGAAATAGAAAACTAAAGTCCATGTTTCCAATAGTAACATTGTTACCAAAACTCCAAATTAAATCTGGATACGGGTCACCTAAAATAGTTTTGTCATCTTCATCAATAAGACCGTCACCATTTAAATCTTTGGCATAAGCAAACTGTGTTCTGTTACCAACTTGTCTAAAGGGATCATTTAAGAATTCAAAAGGAATATCTCTATCAAATACATAACCATAGAACGATGAAATAGGCTGGCCTACTAGGTTAATCCATTCTACCAATCTACTTCCATCATTAGTGTTTACTACCTGACCATTAGAATCTCCAAAATCAACTAAAGTGTTCTTGTTGTATGATCCTATCACAGTAGCTTCCCATTTAACTTTAGGAGTGCTTATAATTCTTGTACGTAGTTCTACTTCGAATCCTTCATTTTCTACGGTACCAAGGTTAACCAATGCTGAGGTAAAACCTGTAGTTCCCGATACAGGGTTGTCTAAAAGTAATTCGTCACTTGTTCTTTTGTAATAGTCTACAGAACCTGAAATAGCGTTATTGAAGAATCCAAAATCTACCCCAGGGTTAATTTCTTCTGAACGTTCCCACTGAAGAAGTGCATTAGGAATATTTACAGGATCAAAACCATTGGTAATTGCGCCATCGACCACAGCACTTGATGGCTCAAGTAATGCTAGAGAAGGGTAATTTTCGGTTAAGAAATCACCATTTAAAGCATTTGTACCTGTGACACCATAACTAACCCGAAATTTTAGTTGGTTAACCCAGTCGGCATTTTCCATAAATTTTTCATTCGACACTACCCATCCAGCAGATACTGCCGGGAAATTTCCATATTTCGTATCACTACCAAAAACTGAACTACCATCACGTCTGATACTGGCATTGAACAGATATTTATCGTCATAAGAGTAAATTACCCGTCCTAAAAACCCATTTAAGAAATTTTCATATTCGAAAGCTGTTGCATCGTTAATGATAGAGCCTCCACCAACATTTGGTATTAAGTCTGAGGTAAATCCACTAGCTTCTATTTGAGACTCTTCAAAAAATCTATTTTCTAAAGATACCCCTGCGATAGCACTTATTTTATGTTTTCCAAATATCTTGTTGAAACTTATAATATTATCAGAAATAAGAGCGTATCGACTTCGAGTGTCATATGATGCGCTTGCTGCTGCAGCTCCGTTTCTTGAGCTATTTATACCTTGGTAATCGGTATTTATTCTATTTTCGTAGGTAGCAGTAAATGTCGATTTAAAGCTCAGGTAATCGGTAAACTTATAATCTGCATATAAATTCCCATAGAAATTATATCTATTTTCAAAACGTCTGCGTTCTAATAGTTTTGCAAGAGGGTTAATGTTACTGGTATTACTAATATCTACACCACTTGTAACTGGAACACCTTGAAAATTACCAGAAGCATCAAATATACTTGTGGCACCAGCAGGATACTGGTAGTCGTCGAACATTCTCTGTAGGACATAATCTCCAATTTGAGCATCTGCATATCTACCACCATCACGAACTCTGTTTACAAGATTGATATTAAATTCATTTAAACGTGTAGGTACCCAGGATGGTTGGCGCACAACATCATATAGTCCGGTTGCACTGAACCTTCTTCTCTTTGAATAAGAAGGGGAGAAGCTAGCTCCGATTTTTAGGTTATCTGTAACCTTGGTGCTTAGTTTTAATTGAGCCTGGTATCTTTCAAAGCTATCGGTAAGTAATACTCCCTCATCAGAAACGTAACTAAGGTTAACATTATATTTTGTTTTTTTGTTTCCTCCTCGAACACTAAAACTATGACTCTGAATAGTTCCTCCGTCTAAAACTATATCTTGCCAGTCGTTTTCGGCATTAATGAATTGTCTAAATTGACTTCCTAAAGAAAGTCCGCCTGTTATTTGACGTTCTCTGGCTAATTCTGCCTGAAAATCTATATCATAATCATCACTTCTTCTTCCTTCTTTAATCCCGGTAAAGGTGTTATAAGTAAACTTGGCTTTACCTTCTTTACCTTCTTTGGTAGTAATTTGTATTACTCCATTTGACCCCCTTGAACCAAAGATAGCGGCAGAAGCAGCATCTTTTAATACTTCAAAAGATTCAACATTGTTCATGTCTAAGTTGGTCAAAAAATCTGAATCTACAACAGCACCATCTACTACAACAAGTGGTCCGTTATTTGAGGTTATTGATCCAACCCCTCTAATTCTAATAGTAGGCGCAGAACCTGCTTCTCCTTCAGAGTTTCTAATATTTACACCAGAAACCTGACCAATCAAAGCTTCATCTACCCTTGAAACTGCTATTTGATCTAAGTCTTCATTAACGACTTTAGAAATAGATCCTGTAAGTAATGATTTCTTTTGCGTTCCATAACCAATAACAACAACTTCATCAAGTACCGCAGAGTCTTCTACAAGAACTACTTCTACATTTTTTTGTCCGGAAACGACTATAGTTTGTGCAACGTATCCTATATAAGAAATTTGAAGTACATCATCATTTTTAACTTCGATTTGAAATAATCCATCGAAATCGGTAGATGCTCCTTTGGTAGTATTGCTTATAATTACGTTTACTCCTGGGATAGGTAACCCTTTATCGTCGGTAACCTTTCCAGAAAGTAAATAACTGTCCTGTGCAAGCAGTGGTATCTGTAACAAAACCAAGACAGTAAAGATTAGTTTAATTTTAAAATTCATTTTAAATATGTTATGTTTCTACAATGAGATAGATATCGGTAGATATCATAATGAAGAATAAATAAAGAAGATGTATTCCCTATTCCCCTTTTACGAATCACATAACCTACAGTTTTATTAAAATTTAGTATTTTTGCAAGGCATGTGATGAATATAGATCATGTGTTAAGTATTACTTCCCTCCGATAAGAAGTAATTTAAAAAGGATAGGCGTGCACCTGTCCTTTTTTGCTTTTACTACTCGAATAGTTTCATAATAATGTATAGTTTGATTGTTTTTTGGTTTGAATAATTGACTTGTGTTTTACTGGTAAACCAAATTGGATAACCAAATTGGTTTACCAAATATATATTATTTAAATGTTAAACAAAAATTAATTGTCAATTTAAATGTTAAAATTTTCAGGAATTGTCAATTTGAAGTTTGATTTTTCATATGAAAGACAATTCTTAAAAAATATTAGCGCACAAATAGAGTTCACATGAAGTCTTCTCTAATAGGGCTAAATACGTCAATTAACACACCATCTTCCAGACAGATGGCTCCGTGGGGTGCATGTGGTGGGATATAAAAACAGTCACCTCCTTTAAGAATTTTTTTCTCACCGTTAATACTTACTTCAAACTCACCGCTTTGTACATAGGTAACTTGTGAGTGATGATGATCATGTATAGGACCTTCTGACCCTTTTTTAAATTTCACATGCACTAGCATGATTTTGTCATCATATCCCATGATTTGACGTTTTACGCCTTCTCCCACGGTTTCCCATGTCACTTCATTTCCTTTGATAAATACATCGCTTGATCCGAAACTTTTCATTTTGCTATATGTTTATGTTTGTTTACTAATTTTTAAAGTAGTAGTAGGGGCCAGTCCATTGCAGAGTTTTTGCATCTATTTTTATAGAATGCTTTGCGCTTTTAGTGTTGTTTGAGGTGCATAAAATAAATGTATGTTGTTTCCCATTTTTTAATATGATGGTACAGGCAACATAATTATCATCGTCAATTTTGAGTTTTCTGATTTCTTGAATTGAACTAGATGAATGTTTTGCAATCTCTGTTACGGCATTATAGCTTCCATGAGCTTCTATGGTTGAGATAAATACGTTATCCTTGGCCTTCGTTTTTCTTAATATAAATGCGGGATCTCTTCTTAAATTGAAATTTGGGTCATTTGCACCAATTCTAGTAAATAAAAATTCATCATTAGCATGGCTTAATGTAGATAACGTATAAAATGTATTTGCTAAGAGCCAAGTATTTTGTATCGTTTTTGTAGGATCATTTATGGTACCTTTTCCTTGCAACCATAAATGTTGATATCCATTTTTGGTTCCTAAAGGTTTTAGGCTGGGGGAGATGTCATAGTTAAAATTAGTATCTATGATCTGTCCTCTATAATAATATGGGAGATCATATTGATGTTCGGTGTTTGAGGATACTTTAAAAATATCAATCAATAATGGGTTTTCAAAATCTTCATCTTCAATCATAATCATGGTTCTGTGAAGTTTGGTATTTGGATATGCATTCTCTTCTGTTGCACTTACGATTTTGAAATTTGGATTTTCAATTTCGAAAATGAATTTTTCTGAGTGATGTTTACTCCCAATTTCGTATTTCCCACCAAAATGTGAAGTTTGATCCTGAATAATGGTGTTATGAGCAATACTTTGTTTGGCCCAGGTTTTATTTTCTTTTAAATATCCGCCTCCATTTTTTTGTTCAATATTTACAAACCTAGCTAAGCCATAATCTTGTACTACTTCTTCTCCTTTATTATAATATGAAAAGGAGAGTTTGTCATAATGTCCATGACTTAATCCTTGGGCACTATATTTCATAATAAGCTCAAGTTGTGAATTTTCTGATCGTAAAATTCCAACTCCACCTTCACGACCATCGGCGCCGTCTTTTAGTTCCAATGATTTTTTTTGAAATTCAATTGATTTTTTATTCTTGATTCCCAGTGCTATGCTTAGACCTGTTTCGTCTAATTGCACTCGATTTTGTTTTTCGGCAATACTTAGTAGTTGCTTATCTTTTGAACCAAAATGATAAGCAATGTCTACGGCAGAAACTAATTCTTTTGAAAAGTATGACATTCCTTTTTGGGCGTCATTAAGTGGAAAAAACTCTCCTTGCGTGTCTGTAAGATTTAGCAACGCATAAACTGCCTTTATTAAAACACCGTCTTTATATTTGAAAATGTCGAGATCAGGTTTTTTGTTTTGTAATGCTTGTGCAAATATCATAAATGGATACATCGCATATCTCTGATAATAAGGTCCTTCGGTATAATACCCGTCTGGAGAGAAAGGACTATCAAGGTTTGCTAGAAACCCTGACTTTTGGTCTTCAGAAATAATAAAACCTCCATCATTATCTTTCATGTCGGGTTCTAAACTTGTTGTTTTCAAACCGTATAAAGCTCTGTCGACAAGCTCATCATTGTTTATAGCCAAGCCTATCATTCCAACTGCTACGTTGCCCCAGGTACTATGGTTATGAATGCGATTGAAAAACTGCGGAGTTTCTTCTGACAGAAAATTAGCATATGGGATGAATAGATTTTTCTCTAAATACGTTCTATCTTTTTTGCTAATGTAATTGTATACGCAATCATAAGCCTGGCTAACATATACCAACCAATTGGCATCGTTAAGGCACTGCCAGAAAATTTTTCCTCTTGCATAAGATCTTTCCTGGGGATGTCTTGGAAGGGTAGGATACATTTTTGCATATTCCTTCAATACATCCAATACATATTTAGCGTATTTGGTGTCATTGAGTAGTTGGTATAATACTCCTGATTTATATAATATACTCCAGTTTTTTTTGTGTCGATCATGGGTATATCCTCCCGCCATGTCTTTTGGAATAGGAACGTGAATTCCAGAAGAAATTTCTGCATCTACTTCTTTTTTGAATTCAGCTAATGTTTTATCAAAAATAGGAATCGCACCTAGGTGTTGCTTAATATTTTCTACTCCGGTTTTAGTAAGGATTAAACCCGGGTGATCCTGCCCAGTTATCTGTAAACTCAATAGTAAAACAAAAACAGATAATAGTGACCTTCCTTTTGTGTTTAACGAAATCATTTTGACGAAGTGTTTAGTTAAGGACAATTCCTGGATTGAGTTTATCATCTGCTTTTCCAAGTAACTTAGATGTTTCATGTAACTTATGAAAATCGTTATTCTCAAACTTTGGTTCTATGGACCATAGTGTATGCATATCGAAAGGTTGATCCCCTGTTACGATCACTTTTTCAGAATTATAGAAGTTGTTATGATGTATTTTGGCTATCGGGCCTCCTACTACCAAGTGCATTTGAACTCCTTTACTATCTTTGAAAATACTATTTTTTATTACAGCATTTTGAACTCCAACCAGAGTGATTGCTTTCTTATTCGTATTTCTTTTTCCATGCCCCACATTGTTGATTAGGTTATGATTAAAGTTTAAAAACGGCCCGAAAGTACTTTCATCTTTTCCATCACGAACTAAATTTAAAATTGCCCCATCGATTTGATCGAAAATATTGTTTTCAAGAATTACAAATTCAGCATTAAAAATCCCATTTTCCCCAATTTCTTTATCAAGAGCAAGGACATTACCAGATATGTTTTTGAAAATAGAATTGGTAATGCTTATAGTATCTGCAACCGTGTTTTTATAAACCTTAATCGCGTCAAAAGAATGGTTAATATTTAAATCATTAAATTCACATGCATTAACCAATAATTTGTAGTTCTTATTCATAGAATATTTGCTGGTTCTTATCACAGAATTCCCCGAATAATCTGGAGCTTCATGACCATCAAATATTAATTTATTTAATTTAAGACTTCCTCCATTTTGTATGTCAAACAGTGACTTTTTTTCAAAAGTGATGGTAGATTTTTCAAGAAATGAAGTAACCGTAATAGGGTGGAGTATAGGTATGGTTTTAGACACCTGATATCCATGTGCCGAAGTAAGTTGTATGATATCTCCAGGAGTAGAATTTTTAATAGCATCAACGAGTGTATTAAGCCCAGGTTCTACTTGAATTGTCTTACCCGAATTAAAAGTTACATTTTTTTCTTTTTTAGTATACCAAGATGGTCCAGTATTTTCTTTTGTAGGAATGTCTTTGAGTAATTCTGCTCCAGCATTTAAAGAACTGTTATCGGGTAGAAGCAATCCGTTCTGTTGCTCTTTTAAATTAAGAGATTGTTGAGTAAAACCAGTTGGACTAATAGGTTTGGTGTTAGAACTGATAATGTTGTTGTTGAATTGTATACCACTTATATCATCATAAACGGTAAAAATGTCATTTTTTTCTTCGTTATAGAAAATGTTGTTTTCCATAACCGAATTAATGGGAGTTGCGCTTCTTTCGCTGTCGCTTCCTGCGCACAATTGTATATAATCGCAATTAATAAAAGTGTTGTTTTTTATTTTTGCATCTGCAACTTGAAAATATCGGTTAAGTGGTGAATTGGGAACTCCATTCATAACCACCAAGGCACCTCCAAAGCGATAACCAGTAAGGCCAATGGCATAATTATTTTCAACGGTTTGCTTACCATTGATCACTCGAATACCTCCAGTGCTTCGTACCTTATTGCCTATAAATATATTGTTCTTTACTAGAGTCTCGTTTCCGTGCCTCATAGTAAGCGTACCTCTGCATTCATAAAAAACATTATTCTGAAATGTATTTTGACAGGATTTGTTAGAAATGATCTCCAATTCGCCGCTACATCTATCGAAATAATTATATTCTACTAATGTGTTTGAGTTACTAAGGGAATGATGACTTGTTCCGATGCGTAGTGTTTCTCCGCCATTTGAACCAAGAGTTTGTCTGGGGCCGAAATAATTATGATCTATGCGATGATTGTTTTCAATGAATTTTTTTGAATTTAAGCGTACAGCCATGGTCACACCTAGGTTACTTTTTCCTTCGAAATGGTTATGGTCAATTCGGTTGTTTTTCCCATAGATCCCTATCCAATAATCCTGCTCTCTTCTTTCAGGATTGCTGTAATTGTCTATGACACATTCTGTAAGTCTTGAGTTAGAAGCAAAATTCTTTTTGTCTTTTTTAAATGAAATTACTTCTGAAGTAGGAGTAAAACCATTTTGAAAAACCAACCCGCTAACTACAAGATGTTCTCCTGCCATTCTCAAATAAGACGCACCTTCTAAAGTGGTTTTTCCTTTTTCTTCAACTGTAAGTGTTATCGGTTTTTCTGGGGTTCCCTTAGCTTCAAAAAGTAATTCAGCATCTTTCCAAATACCTTTTGCTAATAGTATAGAATCTCCGGGTTGAGCTGTTTTAACTGCCTCCTGAAAATCTTGAATTGTTTTAACTACAGAATGTTGTTGCCGTTCTTTCTTTTCTTTGGAGCAAGAAAAAAGTATAAAGAGTAAGACGAAAAGTGGAGTGATGTTTTTCATAATAAATCTGGTTAACCAAATTGGTTAACCAAAAATAAAGATATAAATTGATTGTACAAGAAAAACTGATGGTTTTTTTTGAAATAAATGAATTCTTTTTGTTAAAAAAGATCGATATTGTTATTAAGATCAGCTTATATAAGCCGTGCAGACCATATTATTGGTTGCAATATTTATATAAATCTTTAAAGTGATCTTTTAGGTGGAGTACGGCTTTTTCGGCATCTTTTTCTACAATCGCATTCATAATTGCCTGGTGTTCTTCAATAAGAGAATGATTCTCCTCTTTATTACACACTTTGTTTTTTCTGAAATAGGTGATAATTTCTGGAGTAATGATGAGCATTAGAGAGTTAATAACACTATTGTTACTAGCTTCTGCAATTTTTATATGAAACATCAAATCTTCTTCTACCGCTTCAATGCCCTTTAATGCCTTTATTTTATAGGCTTCATGTGCCTTTTGAATTTCTTCAATTTGCTTTTCTGTTCTTCTGGTTGCAGCCAATTGAACAGCATTAGTCTCCAGAATAATTCTAGTTTCAACCAGCGATTTGAAGTCAGGTTTTTGAAGTTGTAAAATATCCGACATCATTGTGTTTAATGCGGTAACCCCAATGTTTGAAACTCTTGTGCCACTTTGAGGATATTTTTTTACGAGTCCGTAAAACTCTAATTTTTGAATAGCTTGACGCAATTGATTTCTCGATACACCAAATTTTATGGCTAGATCTCTTTCTGCAGGAAGTCGATCACCTGGTTCCAGCTGCTTGGTGTTGATCAATTCTTTGATTTTGGAAATGATCACTTCCTCAACATCGATTTTTGGTTTCTTTGATTTTTCAATATTTGCACTGACATTCAAGCTCATAAATATTCAAAATTTACGTAGGTATATTTGAAAAAATGTGTTTTTAACATAAAAACTAACTTAAAACTATTAAATAATTTTAAATAGAGTAGTTTTTTTAGAAAAAAATAAGACCATTTAGATTTTTTTCTAAATGGCCTTGATGTTATGAGGCAGTATTTATGTTAAGGTTTTTTAGTGAAATACGTCAAGTTTTTGTATTGCAACTCTTCCATAATCAGAACTTTTGTAACTCTTTCCTTTCATAGATTGCAAATAGTTCCCAGCTTTAAAATAGTTTTGTTTAGCTGAAACACTTTTTGAGGTATAAATGGTTCTAATTCTATTACCACTGCTGTTGAGCTCGTAGAGTTTGACAATCTTGTTTTGATATGTTAGCTCTAGATACATTTCTTCACCAAGGTTAAAGTTACCCACGGTCTTGCCACCACCTTCTAATACTTCGGTTACATATCCATTAATTCTCATTTTTACCGAACCGCTGGTCTGGTTTGCAGATCCTTGACATTGAACTCTAATAACATCATCGAAGGTATCTGTTTTATCATGAATCTGACCAAAGCATACTTTTCCTGAACTTGGTAAACGATCAACTCGTACTTTCCATTTCATTCGGTGTTCTTTACTGGTGGTTCCATCCCAAAAGATATTGTTATCTCCATCGGCAGTTAGTTCTCTTAGTTCCATTCTAGGGTTGCCAGATCCAGATGAGGTATCACTGCCAGACCACACTTGAAAGATGCTCCAACCGTTTTCAAGAAAAAACCAGTCAGAATTTGTATAGGACGATAAATTGGGGATTTGGTCTACGTAATTATTATTCGACTTAGAACCTTCTAATCCATTTAATTTCCAGTTCTGGAGACCTAACAAATCATAAGGTGTATTGCCTGAAGGAGGAGGGGGAGGATTACCACCGCCATTGGAACCGTTGCCATAGATTTCAACTTCTGTAACACTATTCCAGTCATTACTGGAGTTACCAAAACTTGAAATTCTTACATAACGAGCAGACACTTGATTGAAATCATAAGTTTCTAGTTGCGTTGTATTACCGCTGCTACCATTTTGTTTTCGATCTACAACAGTTGATAAACTTGAAGTAGAATTCCCTACTCTAACTTTAAAAAATGCTTTTCGCTGGTTTCCTTTAAACCATGCTATTTTGATTCTGGAAATATTTTGAACAGATCCTAAGTCATAGGTAATATATTTTCCTGTTCTCCCTAAAGAAGACCATCTGGTATTTAAATTTCCGTCTAAGGTATTTGCAGGAACGTTACCGTCATCACCATTTGCAGAAACAGATGATATAGATAATTTAGATAGTGATTGTTTTTGATCATTTAATTCTTCTAGTAGAGCAGCGTCTTCTACAGATTCAATGTCTGTGGTGCAATTAGTGAGTAAAGTAAATGCTATTAAGCATAGGCCATAGCTAAATACTTTTTTAAAGTTTTCCATAATAATTAGTTTGTGTTAAATGATAAATATGATTTTAAATTGGTCAACCAATTTATATTAAATTGTTGATTTTCACAAATTAAAATTGAATATTTAACAAAAAAAGAGTTAAAAATATGCGTAGTTGATATTTCGATTAGCGTTTTGTTTTCCGAATAGGTAAACGCATGTCGCACCTAATTATTCTATATCAGGATATTGCAAAAAAAATGCCCGACTTCAAAATATTGTAGAAGTCAGGCAACTATATTAACTTGTTGTTGTAGCTAAAGAACGAGAGCTTTAGAAGTTTTCTGAAACTGTAATTTCACTAAATTCTACGATTCCATTTCCGGTACTTGTATCATTAACAGATTGGTTATACAATCCAGCTTTGTAATAATTACTGGTGCACGTTATGTTGTCATAGCTTCGTATAGGTGTACTCATATCATCCAGATAAATCTTTAATGTACTATTTTGTACTGTTATCTTAAATGTTAACCAATCCCCTAAGACGTAATCGTTTTTGATATACCGATCTGCATAGTTTTGACTTCTGAAATCTATAGGAAAACCATCAGAAAGTTCGCCTTCTATAACATCACCAAGTAGATATATTCTACCTGTATCTCCTTCTTTGGCAAAAGCCTTATCACTTTGTATCTGAACTCTTAAAAGATCATCCCAAACGTCTTGTTGAAAATCATGAATTTGAGCAAAGGCAAACTTTTTGGTAGAAGAGGTTTGAATTATTCTTACTTTAAAAGTAAGTGTTTTTATTTTTGAATCTGTAGCATCCCAGCCGGTTTCTCCATCACCGTTGGAGGGCATTTCTCTTAGCTCGCTTCTAGTATTCGACGAATTACTGGTGGTTGGTGTGCCTTGTTCTGTGGGGCAAAGAAATCTTACATTTCCATTTTCAACAAAAAAGAACTCGTCTTTATATTCTGTAAAACTTGGATCTTGAGCATAATCATTTCTGGTAGCATCTAAGTATACTTCATCTGCTTTACCATCACCACTTAAGTCTCTTGGCAATGTTATTTTCCAACTGGTTAAATTTAGTGCTACGTATGGGATGTCAGAACTTGAATCGGTGCCATCTGTATTACTGTCTCCGTCGTTCCCGTCTCCATTATTTTCATCTCCATTGTTTCCATCTCCATCATTACTTCCGTCACTATCGTTGTTATTGTCCTCATCAGAACCGCCATTGGTGTCGCTCCCTTGTTCTTGATCATTTACAGGAGTATCATCTGACGAGCAATTGTAAAAAGTACATGAAAAAACAAGAATAAAGGTAAGTAGGGGTAATTTTAAATGTTTCATAGTATTTTGGGTTTACTTTTTTTGAATGTGTAAAAGTAGTAAAATTTAATTGGTCAACCAATTTAAACAACTATTAATCATATAGTTTGTTATAAATGTGGACAAAATATAGTATTGATATGTTGTTTTTTGATTCTCTGTTTTTTTATCATTTTGTTATATGATGTCTAATTTTTTTAGGTGTTTTTTGAGAAAAACTTATTAATAACGTCTTTTTCTAAATTTTTTAGTTTAGTAAAAAGTTTTTACGTAATATTGCACTATTAGTTAACGAAAGGGGCTTCGGCCGACGATTTAGAGTTACTATCATGAAAACGGCAAAAATATTTTATTCAGAAGTTAACGTTCAACCCTTGAACGCATTAGGTAATATCAATATACCCACACGCCGCTTTCGTCGCCCCTTGGGGGTCTAATTTTCATTTGAAGTAGGTGCGTCCTGCTTCCCCGAGAGACATCCAAATGTATATAGAAGATATTTAAAGTACTCTTTATAATAGAGTGTTTTAAAGCGTATTTTCTTCTGTATCATACTTCGGATACCACTACACAAATAAGATACAATTATTATAACTTTTTGATAAACGGAGGTACGTTTATGCAACAGGTAGACATCATTATAGCTAATGAAGATCATCTTCAGTACGCACAGGAAATATGCGAAGTAATATCTAACTCTGCAAAAATCAGAGGGACTGGTATTGCTAAGCGTACTCCTGAATATATTCAAACCAAAATGAAAAACGGTAATGCGGTAATCGCTTTATCCAAAGATCGTTTTGCTGGGTTTTGTTATATAGAAGTGTGGGGACATGAAAAATATGTAGCCCATTCGGGTCTTATTGTGCACCCCGATTTTAGAAATCAAGGATTAGCCAAAAAAATTAAAAAATTTACGTTTGATTATTCCCTAAAAAAATACCCAAGCTCAAAGGTATTTGGAATAACAACGGGATTGGCAGTGATGAAAATTAACTCCGATTTAGGTTACAAACCTGTAACGTTTTCAGAATTAACAGATGATCCAAAGTTTTGGTCTGGGTGCAAAACATGTACCAATTACGATATTCTTACTTCCAAAGATCATAAGATGTGTCTTTGCACTGGGATGTTGTATGACCCAGCAAAGGAAAAAACAAAAACCAGAAAGTGGTACGATAAAAAAGTTTTAAAAAGATTAAAAAGAATCAAGCAAACTATGCTTTCAAACAATAAACAATTAGTGCTATGGAAAAAGTAGTATTGGCATATAGTGGAGGGTTAGACACTTCATATTGTGTAAAATATCTCATCAACGAGAAAAACTTAGAAGTTCACACCATCTTAGTGAATACTGGAGGTTTCTCGAATGAAGAATTGATTGAAACCGAAAAAAGAGCCTATGAGTTGGGAAGTTCTTCTCATGTTAATAAAACCATACTCCAGGAGTTTTATGAAAAAGCGATTAAGTATTTAATTTTCGGAAATGTTTTAAAGAATAATACATATCCCTTATCGGTAAGTGCCGAGCGAATTTTTCAGGCGATAGAAGTTATCAATTATGCCAAAAAAGTAGGGGCAAAATATATTGCTCACGGTAGTACCGGAGCGGGGAATGATCAAATAAGATTTGACGTTATCTTTCAAACTTTAGCTCCAGAAATCGAAATTATTACTCCGATTAGGGATTTACGTCTCTCTAGACAAGAAGAAGTAGCTTATCTAGAAAAACATGGAGTACATTATAGTTGGAAAAAGGCTCAGTATTCAATTAATAAGGGGATTTGGGGAACAAGTGTTGGAGGAAAAGAAACACTTACCTCACATAGCGCTCTTCCAGAGGATGCATATCCTAGTCAACTTCAAAAAGAAAAAGAAGAAATCATCACTTTGAATTTTGAAAAAGGTGAGTTGGTAGGGCTTGATGGAATTGAAGATACACCCGTAAAAAATATTCAAAAACTTGAGGAGCTGGCCAAAGCTTTTGCCATAGGAAGAGATATACATGTAGGTGATACCATTATCGGAATCAAAGGAAGAGTTGGTTTTGAAGCTGCTGCTCCACTAGTAATTATTAAAGCACATCATTTATTGGAGAAACATGTATTAACAAAATGGCAACAATATTGGAAAGAACAATTGGCAAATTGGTATGGGATGTTACTTCATGAAGGAAATTATCTTGATCCGGTTATGAGAAATATTGAAGTATTTCTTGAAGATTCTCAGAAATCGGTTACTGGGGATGTGAAGGTGAAATTAAAACCCTATCACTTCACCCTTGAAGGAATTGAATCGAATTTTGATATGATGAAATCAGATTTTGGTCAATATGGAGAAATGAATAATTCTTGGACCTCCGATGACGCAAAAGGGTTTATCAAAATATATGGCAATGCCAATAAAATATACCACAACGTAAACCCAGAGTAATCATGATAAAAGTAGGAATTATAGGAGGATCAGGGTATACTGCAGGAGAGTTGCTAAGACTATTAGTACATCACCCAATGGTAGATATAGATTTTGTATTTAGTACTACCAATGCTGGATCAAGTATTGCAAAGCAACATCCTGATTTAGTTGGAGAAATAGATTTAAATTTTACCAATACAATAAATCCTGATGTACATGTAGTCTTCCTTTGTTTGGGACATGGAAGATCAAGGAGTTTTTTAGAAAACAATACGTTCTCTGGGATTACTAAAGTAATAGACTTAGGGAATGATTTTAGGTTGGCCAAAGATGCAAGTTTTTTAGGTAATGATTTTACTTATGGTTTACCTGAATTACATAGGGAAAAAATCAAGCAGGCTGATCATATTGCAAACCCTGGTTGCTTTGCTACAGCAATTCAACTTGCATTATTACCATTAGCGTCTCAAGGAAAACTAAATAAAGCGGTGCATATAAATGCAACCACCGGAAGTACCGGAGCAGGAGTTGTACCTGGAAGCACAACTCATTTTAGTTGGAGAGATAACAATTTTTCAAGTTATAAGGTATTTACGCACCAACATCTGGATGAGATAGAGCAAAGTATAAAACAGAAACAACAAAACTTTGAATCTCCGCTGTTTTTTATTCCAAATAGAGGGAATTTCAGTAAAGGAATTTATGCAACTCTATATACCCAATTTGATGGTACAGAAGAGGAAGCCTTACAGTTATATAGGAGCTTTTATAAAGAGGCAAAGTTCACTATAGTTTCAGATTATGAAATTAATCTAAAGCAAGTGGTTAATACCAATAAGTGTATTCTGCATGTCACTAAGAAGAATGGTATGTTATTGATCACTTCGGTTATCGATAATTTGATTAAAGGAGCGTCTGGGCAAGCAATACATAATATGAATCTAATGTTTGGATTAGAAGAAAAAACAGGATTAGAATTAAAAGCAAGCGCATTTTAGAAATGGATAAAATAACAATAATAGGAGGAGGAAACTTAGGTAAATCTATTATATCAGGATTAGCAAATAGTGACCTTTTTGAAGCAAAAAATATTACTGTTGTCGATAAGTCGAAGTATAATTTAAAGGAAGTTGAAGAAAAACTTGGTGTTTCGACCTCGCAAGATATTATTTCCTCTATTAAGGATGTGAAATGGGTAATACTATGCGTACAACCCAGGCAACTAGATACCGTGTTACAAGAAATTAAAGGGCATGTTACATCTGTGCAGGTTCTTATTTCTACAGTAACAGGAACTTCGATTGCTGAAATTAATGAAGTATTACCAGATAATAAAGTGGTACGTGTTATGCCTAATACCGGAGCAGCGAAAAAACTATCTATGACTTGTATCTCTGCCAATGACGATGTGAAAGAAGAATTGAATATGGTTGCCAAAATGTTTGATACAATAGGTGAAACATTGGTTATAGAAGAACGACTCATGCAAGCTGCTACTGTTTTGGGAGCTAGTGGAATAGCTTTCTTTTTGAGATTTCTAAGAGCTATGATTCAAGGAGGTATTCAAATGGGATTTCATCCTCACGAGGCACAAATAATAGCCGTGCAAACTGCTATTGGCGCTGCTACACTGGTAGCAGAAAATGGAACACACCCAGAAAGAGAGATTGATAAAGTTACTACTCCCCAGGGATGCACCATCGAAGGACTAAATGAAATGGAACATCAAGGACTTAGTTCCTCGGTGATCAAAGGAGTTATGGCGTCATATGAGAAAATAAACACCATAAAATAATTAACCAACAATAAGATTATATTATGAAGTTATTTGATGTATATCCACTATATGAGGTAGAACCAGTAAAAGCTTTTGATGCAACGGTTATCGATAAGAATGGGGCTGAATATCTGGATCTTTATGGAGGTCATGCGGTAATTTCTATTGGGCACTCACACCCTCATTATGTAAATAAACTAAAAGAACAAATTGATAAAATTGGATTTTACTCCAATGCGGTTCAGAATAGCCTTCAGGTGCAGTTAGCAGAGAAACTTGGGAAACTATCTGGATATGAAAATTACCAGTTGTTTTTGTGTAACTCTGGAGCAGAGGCAAATGAAAATGCACTAAAACTAGCCTCTTTTAATACAGGTAAATCAAGAGTGATTGCATTTGAAAATGGTTTTCATGGGAGAACTTCTGCAGCTGTAGCAGCTACAGACAATGAAAAAATCAATTCACCTTTAAATAAACAGCAGAACGTCACCTTTTTACCTTTAAATAAATTAGAGTTAGTCCAAGCTGAGTTGGTGAAGGGTGATGTCTGTGCTGTTATTATCGAACCTATTCAAGGGGTAGGTGGTCTGGATGAAGGAAATACTGACTTTTTTAAAGGATTAGAAGCCTTGTGTCATGAATTTGGAGCAGTGCTAATTCTTGATGAGGTACAATCTGGATATGGTCGAACGGGAAAGTTTTTTGCTCACCAATATCATGAAATTACTCCTGATATTATTTCAATCGCTAAAGGAATGGGAAATGGGTTTCCAATAGGTGGTATCATGATTGCACCCCATTTTAAATCTAGCTATGGAATGCTAGGGACCACTTTTGGGGGAAATCATCTTGCCTGTGCGGCAGCTTTGGCTGTTTTGGAAGTAATTGAAACCGAAAACCTAATCGATAATGCTAGATTAACCGGAGAGTACTTTGCTTCTGTAGTGTCCCAACTTCCTGGAGTTTTGAAAATGAAAGGTAGAGGACTCATGGTAGGACTGGAGTTTGATTTTCAAATTTCAGATTTACGTAAGAAACTTATCTATGATCAACATATTTTCACAGGAGGAGCTATGAATAAAAAGTTACTTCGAATATTACCTCCGCTTACTATTGGTAAACAGGAAATAGATCAGTTTATCGAAGCATTACAACAGGTGTTAATTGTAGAAAAAGTATAAAGATGAGTTTAGTATTGAGTATAGCACAAAGAAATTCGGTATTAGAAAAAATGGCTGTTCTTATAGATCAGAATAGACAACATATCATTAGCGCAAATCAAAAGGATATAGAAAGCTATGTTGGTAATGATAAAGCTATGTTTGATAGATTAAAGGTTGATTCAGACAAGATTGAAGGAATGATCACTTCTTTAAAGCAATTAGCATCGCAAGAAGACCCTTTGGGAGTAGAACGGTTTAGATTTACTCATGATAATGGAATGCAGGTTTACAATAAAACGGCTTCTTTTGGAACGGTATTAATTATTTACGAATCAAGACCAGATGTTACTGTTGAAGCTGCTGGAATTGCATTTAAATCTGGGAACAAAATCTTACTTAAAGGAGGAAAAGAGTCCTTGAATTCTAATGAAGAGATTGTCAAACTTTGGCATCTGGCACTTTCTAGTACAGGGATTCCTGTCGATTGGGTTACTTATTTAAATTATAATAGAGTTCAAACTCAGGATTTTCTACAAAAACCAACTCAAAAAGTAGATCTCATTGTGCCTAGAGGTGGAGATAGACTTATAGAATTTGTGAAAACACATGCGAGCTGTCCGGTAATCGTTAGTGGAAGAGGTAACAACTTTGTATATGTTCATGACGAAGCCGATAGAGCTTTAGCTTTAGATAATATTGTTAATGGAAAAACAGATAAAATATCTGCTTGTAACGCTGTAGATAAGGTGTTGATAGATAAAAATTTACCTAACAAGGAGGATTTTGTTAGGAATCTTATCACCTCACTAAAAAATTACAATGTAGAAATACATGGAGACCAGTCTCTAATTAATTATGAAGAGGTAACTCCTATAAAGGATGCCGATGTTTGGTTTGAAGAGTTTTTAGATTACAAAATTGTAATCGGTGAGATCGATGGTTTAGACGAAGCTATTAGTAAGATCAATACATATAGCGGAGGGCATTCTGCAGCTATCATGACAAGAAATAATGGAATTGCCAATGATTTCATGACTTCGGTAGATTGTGCTGCGGTGTATCATAATGCTTCTACCCGCTTTACCGATGGTTTTCAACTCGGATTAGGTGGAGAATTGGCTATAAGTACAGATAAGTTGCATCAAAGAGGGCCTATTGGTTTGCAACATTTGGTAACCAACAAATGGTATATACATGGAGAAGGTCAGATTAGATAAAAAAAGAATTGTCTTAAAAATAGGATCGAATACACTTACCAAAGAGACCAATCAAATCTCCAGAGGTAAGATTGAAGATATTGGAAGGCAAATTGTGGCTTTGCAAAACGAATATGAATTTGTGATTGTGAGCTCTGGTGCCATTGCTGTGGCGAAACAATTCGTGAATTTAGAAAGTAACGGAAAAGAAATAAATATCAAACAGGCATTAGCATCAATTGGTCAGCCGCATTTAATGAGGATTTTTCAGGAAAGCTTCAGGGATTTAGGGTTGCTTACGTCACAGTGTTTATTGTCCTATTCAGATTTTGAAAGAGAACAATCTAAGGTGAACATTGTAAATACAATAAATGTACTCTTAGACAACAATTACATTCCGATCATAAATGAAAATGATACTGTAGCGACAGATGAAATACAATTTGGTGATAATGATAAACTAGCGGGGTTAACAGCTGCTTTACTAGATGCAGATATGTTAGTAATCGCTACCAATACTAATGGGATTTGTACCAAAGAATCTGTAGAAAATAAAACCTTCAAAACTATTGAAGAAATATATGATATTGATGAGCTACAAAAAGAAGTAGCAACTTCAATTTCGAGTCATGGTACAGGAGGAATGAAAACAAAAATAGAAGCAGCAAGAATTGCGCAAAATGAAAATATTGAAACATGGATAGTAAATGGTCTTGAAGATAACTTCATGATGAATGCAATTAATGAAACTGTGCCATTTACAAGAATAACAAAAGTAGTGTATAATGAATAATTATTTTTCTGTACAAGATATTGATGCCCTTAATGATTGGGTAAATGAAGCGATAGTATTAAAGAAAAACCCTTTGTCGCATAATTATTTGGGGAAGAATAAAACCATTGGGTTATTGTTTTTCAATCCAAGCCTTCGTACCCGTTTAAGTACACAAAAAGCAGCACTAAACCTTGGTATGAATGTTATGGTTATGAATTTTACAGGTGAAGGATGGTCGCTTGAATATGAAGATGGAGTTGTTATGGATCAGGGAAATTCAGAACATATTAAAGAAGCTGCTCAGGTTGTTTCTCAATATTGTGATGTGCTAGCAATCAGAGCCTTTGCAAAGCTAGAAGATAGAGAAGAGGATTATAAAGAGAAGGTTTTAAAGAGTTTTATTGAGTATGCTACCATTCCGGTAGTCAATATGGAAAGTGCAACAGGGCACCCATTACAGGCATTGACTGACGCGATTACCATTACCGAACATAAAAAAGTTAGGAAACCAAAGGTTGTATTATCATGGGCACCGCATCCAAAAGCTTTGCCCCAGGCAGTTGCCAATTCTTTTGTTGAAATGATGCAACGAATGGAAGCAGATTTTGTAATTACCCACCCTGTGGGATTTGAGTTAGCCAGTCAGATTACCAAAGACGTGCCCATTGATTACAACCAGGAAAATGCGTTAAAAGATGCCGACTTTGTGTATGTGAAGAATTGGAGTTCGTATTCAGATTATGGTCAAATAGGGAGTGATCAACAATGGAGAATTACCGAAGGTAAAATGAAACTTACCAATCAAGCTAAGTTTATGCATTGTCTTCCGGTTAGAAGAAATGTAGTGGTTGATGACGCAGTGTTAGATGGAGAACATTCTATCGTAATAGAACAAGCAAACAATAGAACCTATGCAGCACAATTGGTTTTGAAGAAAATTCTTGAAGCAAAGTAGTATGGAAAGGCAAAAATTATTAGTAGCAAAAATAGGAGGAAACATCATAGAAGATCAAAATGCTTTAGCCACATTCTTAAGGGATTTTTCTAAGATTCAAGGTCCAAAAATTTTGATCCATGGAGGAGGTAAATCTGCAACTAGGCTCGCATCAAAACTCGGAGTGAAGACAGAAATGATTGATGGTAGAAGAATCACTTCTGCCGAGAATCTTGATATTGTTGTTATGACCTACGGAGGTTTGATCAACAAAGCGATAGTTTCGGGGTTACAAAAAAATAATTGTAATGCATTAGGGTTAACCGGAGCAGACGCCAATGTGATCGTAGCTGAAAAAAGACCAGTTCAGTTTATTGATTATGGATTCGTAGGGGATGTGATTAATGTAAATCATACTACTATTAAAGGTTTATTGGATATCGGGATTATTCCAGTGTTTTGTGCAGTTACTCATGATGGTAACGGACAATTATTTAATACAAATGCAGATACGATAGCTTCAGAAATCGCTTCTGCTATGAGTGAAGATTTTGAAGTATCTCTTTTTTATTGTTTTGAACTTAAAGGGGTACTAGAAAATATAAACGATAAAGATTCTGTAATTGAAAACATAGATTTAGAAAAATATACCAAACTTAGAGATGATGAGGTGATAGCTGATGGAATGTTACCTAAACTACAAAACTGTTTTGATGCCCTACATAAAAATGTGAGCAGTGTACATATCGCTAACGCCGATTTTATTAAAGACCAAACAATTAAACACACCACATTGAGCCTATAAACAATGAAAGAAAAGTTAATAAATAGTGCCATAGAGTTATTACATCAATTAATAGAGACACCTTCTTTTTCTTCAGAAGAGGATAATACCGCGGTATTAATTGAAGGATGGTTTACGATGCATGGTATAAATTATGAAAGAGAAAACAATAATATTTGGGCTTATAATAAGTATTTCGATACTTCGAAACCTACTATTTTATTGAATTCGCATCATGACACTGTGAAACCAAATGGTAATTATACAAACGATCCCTTTAAAGCCTTTACCAAAGATGGGAAATTATTCGGTTTAGGGAGTAATGATGCTGGAGGGTGTTTGGTTTCCTTATTGGCCACCTTTACCTATTTTTTTGACAGAAAAGATTTGAAATACAACTTTGTAATTGTTGCTTCTGCCGAAGAAGAAAGTAGTGGTCCATTAGGATTGAAAAGTGTATTGAAATATTTGAAAAATGTATCCTTTGGTATTATTGGAGAGCCTACTTTAATGCAATTAGCAGTTGCAGAAAAAGGATTACTGGTACTAGATGTTTCCGTAAAGGGTACTGCAAGTCATGCAGCCCATCCTAACGATGATAATGCTATTTACAATGCTCTTAAGGTAATAGAGTGGTTTAAAGAATATGAGTTTGAAAAAACCTCTGAAACACTTGGTAAAGTTAAGATGACCGTTACTCAGATTAATGCTGGGAAACAGCATAATGTTGTTCCTGCTACGTGTAACTTAGTAGTTGATATTAGGGTAAATGATAAATATAAGAATGAAGAAGTTTTGAGTATTGTACAAGAAGCAATGCCCGAAAATGTAGTTGTCAAACCAAGGTCGTTACATCTTGGGTCTTCATCGATACCTATCGATCATCCTGTTGTACAATCTGGGATTGCTTTGGGCAGGACGACCTATGGTTCTCCCACCTTGTCAGATCAATCGGTACTTAGTTGCCCATCATTAAAACTGGGGCCGGGAGACTCTACTCGGTCACATTCTGCTGATGAATTTATTTATGTAGGTGAAATTGAAAACGGAATTGAATTATATATAGAAATACTAGAAGGTATTGTTTAAGGAATAAAGAATAGAAAGAATGAAACTCTGGGATAAAGGATTACCAACAGATCAAAAAATAGATATCTTCACCGTAGGAAATGATAGACAGTTAGATTTGGTAATTGCCAAATACGATGTAAAAGCAACTTTGGCACATGCAAAAATGCTTCATAAGGTGAAAATTCTCTCCAACGATGAAATTGTAGATATAGAAAGAGAGCTTCAAAAGTTAATGATAGAAATTGAGGCTGGAACTTTTTCTATCGACCAGCAATTTGAAGATGTACATTCCAAAATCGAGTTCGAATTAACGCAAAGAATTGGAGATGCAGGAAAAAAGATACACACTGCTCGCTCTAGAAACGATCAGGTTTTGGTAGCAATGCATTTGTATCTTAAAGATGAACTGCAGCAAATTAAAGTATTGGTAAAAGAGTTATCTCAAAATTTATTGAAATCGGCAGATCAATATAAAGATGTGCTACTGCCAGGATATACACATTTACAAATAGCAATGCCTTCTTCTTTTGGGTTGTGGTTTTCTGCCTATGCCGAAAGTTTTGTAGATGATTTATACTTCGTAAACGCTGCCCTTAAAGTAGTAGATCAAAATCCTTTGGGAAGTGCTGCTGGCTATGGGAGTTCGTTTCCTATTGATAGAGATTTTACAACAAAAGAATTAGATTTTTCTACATTAAAATATAATGTAGTAGCTGCGCAAATGAGTAGAGGTAAGTCTGAAAAATCGGTTGCTTTTGCCTTAAGTAGTATAGCAGGTACTTTATCAAAGTTGGGAATGGATGTCTGTTTATATATGAGTCAGAATTTTGATTTTATGAGTATTCCTTCAGAATTTACTACAGGATCTAGCATTATGCCTCATAAAAAGAATCCAGATGTATTTGAGCTCATAAGAGGAAAATGTAATAAAATACAGGCTTTACCCTATGAATTAACCTTGTTGACCAATAATTTGCCTAGTGGTTATCATAGAGACTTACAGTTACTAAAAGAGGGAGTTGTTCCTGCAATACAAGATATTAAAGCTTCTCTGGAAATGGCAATATATGCCTTGAAAAATGTAACTGTGAATACAAATATTTTAGATGACAATAAGTACGATTATCTATTTAGTGTAGATACTCTGAATGAGTTGGTTAAAAACGGACTTTCATTTAGAGATGCCTATGTACAAATTGGGAAGGAAATAGAAGAGGGACGATACCAACCGGATAAAAACACCAAACATACACACATTGGAAGCATAAATAATTTATGCTTAGAACATATAGAAGAGAAGCTGAAACAAGTTTAATTGAGTGTAAGTTGAGTTAGTTTAATTTTTAGTTTCAGCCTAGACCCCCAGAGGAGTTGTTAACCTGTGGGGGTTGTTTTTATTAAAGGATTAATATTAAATTAGAAGGAAATTTTAATATGATGAGAATAACATGCTTTGGAGAGGTACTTTGGGATATATTCCCTGAACACAAAAAAATAGGAGGGGCACCACTTAATGTAGCTCTAAGGATGTATTCGATGGGTATAAAAACATCTGTAATTACTAGAGTTGGAAATGATGAGTTAGGTAATAATATATTGAAACATCTAGAAAAAGAAGGTGTTGGTATTCATACTTGTCAAATAGATCATGTGTATAAAACGGGTGAGGTAGTGGTTACATTAGATGAAAACAATACCGCGACATACGAAATAAGTGAGCCTGTTGCTTGGGATTTTATCGAATTCTCAGATGCGATTTCAAAAGAAGTAGAACAATCTGATGCTTTGGTGTTCGGTAGTTTGGCTAGTCGTAATGAGGTATCAAGAACTACATTGTTAGCTTTGCTTCAAAAAGCAAAATATAAAATCATGGATGTTAATCTAAGGCCACCTCACTACTCCGAAGACGAGCTTTTAGAACTTATGGAAAAGGCGGATTTTATTAAACTCAACGATGAAGAACTAGAGGAGTTATGTGATCTCTTACATATTCAAGAGAATGATATTGAAAACAACATAAAATCTATAGCTAATAAAACAAATACCAGTCAAATTTGTGTTACAAAAGGGGGTAAGGGAGCCACTTTGTTTTATGACAATGAATTTTATCATAACACTGGTTACAAGGTAATTGTTGTTGATACTGTCGGAGCAGGAGATTCCTTTTTGGCTACACTCGTTTCAAATTTGATTCTACAGGAGAGTCCTCAAAAATCTCTTGATAAAGCATGTCTTATTGGAGCTATGGTCGCAGGAAGTGAAGGTGCAAATCCTATATTTTCTCAATCCCAAATAGATGAATTTATAAAAGAACAGAGTTAAGTTATGCTACTGTATGCTATTTAAATAGTATCTTTAAAAAAACATTCGCACAAATTTTCTCATTATGTCTAATTCAAAAATTAATAGGAGACAGGTAATTAAAAATATATCTTTAAGCCTGGGAGCTATGAGCATAGGAGTTCCTGCACTTGATCATGAATCTAAAAGTGCAACAGAGCATGTGATTGATGGTAAATTATCCCAATTAAAAGGAAATATAAATCATTCTGCTTGTCGATGGTGTTATCAGGATATTGCTCTGGAAGAATTTGCCGAAAAAGGAAAAGATTTAGGCCTTAAGGCAATAGATCTTTTGAAACCTGATGAATGGGGGATAGTAAAGGAAAAAGGTTTGAACTGTTCGTTGGCAACTGATTCTTTTGCAAGCATTGTAGATGGATTCAATGATCCTAAAAATCATGAAATACTGCAGCAAAAGTACCTGAAATTAATTTCCGAAGCCTCTCATGCCGGAATACAACAAGTTATAGTGTTTTCTGGGAATCGAAATAAAATTTCTGATGAGCTAGGGCTGGAGCATTGTGCAAAGGGACTGGATACTTTGGTAAAACACGCAGAGAAAAATAATGTAACTCTTATTATGGAGTTGCTAAACAGTAAAGTAGATCATGCAGACTACCAATGTGATCATACTCCCTGGGGAGTCGCTCTGGTAGAGAAAATAGGTTCAAACAATTTTAAATTGTTATATGACATCTATCATATGCAAATTATGGAAGGAGATATCATTTCAACCATTAAGAAATACCATGAGCATATTAATCATTATCATACTGGAGGAGTTCCCGGAAGAAATGAGATTAATGCTAGCCAAGAGTTGAATTACCCCGCAATTATGAAGGCCATACTCGAAACAAACTTCAGCGGATACGTAGCGCAAGAATTTATACCCACCAATAATGATAAACTCTCAGCGTTAAAAGAAGCAATTTCAATCTGTGATGTCTAAAAATTAAGGAACTAGAGATTTTATATCGTTAATCACGTCAATATTGTGCCTTAGGTGTGCATAAAGAATAAAAAGAATAAAAATAGCGATTGTGAATCCTAATAAGGTCCCTCTTTTATTACTAGTTGAGAATTTTTTTGAGGTTTTAAGATATGCTTGAGAGAATTTTTTTGTGTATTTAGAAACGAAAGCAAACGCAGGTGCAAAAATTAATACTACAATAATCATATCTATCAATACCAGAAGATATCCTTGTTGATCAATATGTTTTTTGACGTACTTTATAATGTACTCATTGATCAAAGCAGCACACAGAACAGCAACAGCATATATGGCATATTGAGTGGTTTTTTTATTACTCATGGGGCGTAAAGGTTATTTTTAAGCTGAAAAGCTAATAAATCTATTGTATTAAATCAAACTATAACGTATGTAAAACGAAGCTTCAATAATTTTAGTTTGTGAAAGATCGTGAGAATAGTGTGTTTTTTTAAGATAAACACTGGGCTTTTAATAATAAATTTAGGTTATAGTTGTTATATTTATTGCTAAATTGATATATTTATGCTAAATAAATATATATGAAAATTACATCTTGCCCAAATTGTAATTCTGAAGATTATATTAAAAGTGGAATAGTTAACAATCGTCAGCGATTTAAATGTAAATCTTGTGGGTATTTCTTTTCTGTAAATAAAATTGGGAAAAGAATAGATGATTATTATGTTAACAAAGCTTTACAGTTGTATTTAGAGGGATTAACCTATCGAGAGATTGAACGTATTTTGGGGATTTCACATGTAAGCATCATGAATTGGGTAAAAAAATATAACATTAAACGTCCTTATAACTCAAACTATCATCCTACCTATAAAATTCTTAGCGCTTCGGAGTTATCTGCCTACTTCGGAGAAGTACAAAACTTATCGGGAGCAGGAGTAGTTGTAACTGAATTAGGAGATAAGTTTATGCTAATCAAATGGGAACGTTTTAGAGATTAACTATAGTAAATTAACGAATAAATATATTAGTTTTTTCTTAACTAGTAGATTTTAAGAGATTAGTATCGCGCACAAAATCAATTTATTACTAATCTAATCTTTTAAACTCTATGAGAAAACAGCTAATCATACTGGTAGTTTCCATATTTTTTACATTCCAGTATACGTATTCCCAGGGTTCGCCAGATTATAATGGTGGACTAAAAGTAAAACTCAATGAAGATGGCTCTAAATATTTTAGAATTATATCTTGGGCACAATTTTGGGCGAGATACCAAGATGACGTTCCCGACGATGTCAGTAATACAAGCATGAGCATCAGAAGGGCGCGGATTTTGACCTATGCTCAGATTAACAAAGATTTTTTAATTCTAACTCATTTCGGACTCAATAGTTTAAACGCAAATAACCAAAGTCCTTTAGGGCGAGGAGAGGAGTCTCAGCTTTTTTTTCACGGAGTATGGGGGCAATACAATCTAAACGCTAATCATTCTATTGGAGCAGGTCTTCATTATTGGAATGGAATATCAAGACTTAATAATCAGAGTACTTTAAATATTATGACTCTTGATAATAATCGACAATCCTGGGCAACCATCGGGTTATCCGATCAATTCGCACGACATATTGGTATTTATGCCAAAGGTACTTTTGGAAAACTTCAATATCGAGTATCTATTAATGAATCTGGAACCAATAATTTACAAGAAACTACAGATCCGACCCCAGATGGCCCGGCAGTATATGCGGGTAGAAGACTACTTGGCTCTAAAGATGCTGGGAAAAACTTTGCAGGCTATTTTGATTATAACTTTTTTGATCAGGAATCGAATTTCCTTCCTTACAAAGTAGGTACCTATCTGGGAGGTAAAAAGGTTTTTAATGTAGGAGCTGGTTTTTTCTTTCACCCAGAAGGTAGTGTAGTAGCAAATAGTACGGGAGAATTAGAAGGTGAAGATGTAGCCATTTTTGCGGTAGACGCTTTTTATGATGCTCCATTAGGAGAAAATGGATCTGCAATTACGGCTTATGCTACATATCAAAATAATGATTACGGAAAAAACTTTACCTTAGGACAAACCTATGAAACAGGTTCCATGATTTATGGACACGTTGGTTATGTTATCCCCAATGACAATAAAAAAACCAAGTTTCAACCTTATGCTTCTTTTAACACGAGATCGATAGACGCGATTGATGATAATGCCACAACTTTTGGAGTAGGTGCAAATGCTTATTTCAGTGGGCATCATTCTAAAATTACTTTAGAGTATTTAAATACAAAATACGGGGATAATGATGCGCAAAGTTTTGTTACCCTGCAAGCGATGATTTACTTATAAAATATAAAGTTATGACAGATAAACAAAAAGCAGTTGCTTATTGGAAACAGAACTTAAAGTACCTGGTAGTTCTTCTTATTATTTGGTTTGTAGTTTCCTATGGAGCGGGTATACTTTTTAAAGATGCATTAAACAATATAAGACTAGGAGGGTTTAAACTTGGCTTCTGGTTTGCTCAGCAAGGGTCTATTTACACTTTTGTGATTCTAATCTTCGTTTATGTGCGATTGATGAATAAACTGGACAAAAAATATGGTTACGACGAGTAATCTTAATACTAACCAAAAAAATATATTATTATGAGCGTTCAAGTATGGACATGGATTTTAGTAGGGATTACGTTTGCCCTGTATTTTGGGATTGCTATATGGGCCCGAGCAGGCTCAACCAAAGATTTTTATGTAGCCGGAGGAGGTGTTTCTCCGTTAGCCAATGGGATGGCGACCGCAGCCGACTGGATGAGTGCAGCTTCGTTTATTTCTATGGCAGGTTTGATATCTTTTATGGGATATGATGGTTCTGTTTTTCTGATGGGGTGGACTGGGGGCTATGTGTTGTTAGCACTTTTATTAGCTCCGTATCTTCGGAAGTTTGGGAAATTTACAGTTCCCGATTTTATTGGGGATAGATATTACTCTAATACCGCCAGAACTGTAGCCGTGATATGTGCGTTAATCGTTTCATTTACTTATGTGGCCGGACAGATGAGAGGTGTAGGTATCGTGTTTTCTCAATTTTTACAGGTAGATATTACTCTGGGAGTTGTTATAGGAATGGCTGTGGTACTGGTATTTGCCTTTTTAGGAGGGATGAAAGGAATTACTTATACACAAGTGGCTCAATATTGTGTATTAATTTTTGCCTTTATGGTTCCAGCATTTTTTATATCAATGCAAATGACAGGAAATATCATTCCGCAGATAGGAATGGGTGGTACAGTTGAAGACGGAACATATTTACTTGAGAAGTTAGATACTCTACATACACAATTAGGTTTCAATGAGTATACCGATGGTTCAAAATCTACCTGGGATGTATTCGCAATTACACTTGCCCTTATGGTAGGTACTGCCGGATTACCACATGTGATTGTGCGTTTCTTTACAGTTCCTAAAGTAAAGGATGCTCGAAAATCTGCTGGATTGGCCTTATTGTTTATCGCTATTTTGTATACGACTGCTCCTGCGATTGCAGTTTTTGCTAGAACTAATTTGATAGAAACAGTAAGCAATAACCCATACAAAGAGGTCCCAGAATGGTTTAAAAACTGGGAGAACACTGGTCTTATTGCATGGTCGGATAAAAATGGTGATGGAAAAATACAATATGTAAATGGTAGCGCAACAGAAGGTAAACCAAAGTATACTGGTGAAAGAGGAGTAAATGGAGAAAGATTAGTTTCGAATGCCAGTGGTTCTGAAAATGAGTTATATGTAGATAGAGATATTATGGTTTTAGCAAATCCTGAAATCGCTAATTTGCCTAATTGGGTGGTAGCACTAGTTGCCGCAGGAGGCTTGGCTGCTGCATTATCAACTGCAGCTGGTTTATTATTGGTAATTTCTACTTCTATTTCTCATGACCTTATTAAAAAACAAATCAAACCAGATATCTCTGAAAAAGGAGAGCTTTGGGCAGCTAGAATTAGTATTCTATTTGCAATTATCATAGCAGGATTATTTGGGATATATCCTCCTGGATTTGTGGCAGCTGTGGTAGCCTTAGCATTTGGCTTGGCTGCGGCATCATTTTTCCCGGCGATTATACTGGGTATTTTTGATAAGCGTATGAATAGGCAAGGAGCAGTAGCAGGAATGATCGTAGGAATCACCCTCATGCTAATCTACATGGTTGTATATAAAACAGGATTAATTGGTGTTATGGAACCCAGACCTAAAGAAGAATGGTGGTTTGGGACATCTCCAGAAGGTTTTGGTACCATTGCGATGGTTGTGAATGTAGTTGTTTCTGTAATCGTTTCCAGAATGACTCCAGAACCACCAAAAGAAGTGCAAGAAATTGTTGAAGATATAAGAATCCCAAGTGGAGCAGGAGAAGCTTCACATCATTAGTTTTTAATTTAGTAGAATACGGTGCTATAATTTTAGTTATGGCACCGTTTTTTCCTAACTTTATAGAGTGAGTTCAAAAATGAAGAAAAGACATCAGCAAAAACTTATCATCCTTTCATTGGTGCTGTTTTTATTATGGAACGTTCCGTTGGTACTAGTTTTTGACCATTCTGGCGAAATTTTTGGTTTCCCAATGATCTATTTCTTTATTTTCCTGATATGGATATTGGCAATTATTATTTCTTACATCATCTTACATAGGCACTATGAATAATTATCTTTTGATATCTATCATAATTGTCTATTTGACTTTTTTATTTCTAGTAGCCTTTTGGGCAGAGAAAAACTCAAAAAGCAAATGGGTCAATAATCCATACATTTATGTATTGTCTCTTGCTGTATATTGTTCGGCTTGGACATATTACGGAAGTGTGGGTATTGCATCCCAATCAGGAATAAGTTTTCTCACTATTTACCTTGGTCCTGTGATATCTATTCCGTTGTGGATTCTCGTAATGCGTAGAGTTATCAGAATTTCTAAACAACATAAGGTTTCTAGTATTGCAGATTTTATATCATTACGATATGGTAATAATCGTTTTTTGGGTGCACTGGTCACCATAATTTGCGTTTTTGCTATTGTTCCCTACATTTCGCTCCAACTTAAAGCGATCTCCGAAACCTTTGAAATTATTACCGACGATACTAGCTACAATGCTACGTTAATTGTAGATGATTCTACTTTTTATATTGCTGTACTTTTGGCAATATTTGTTGCTTTTTTTGGAACTCAAGCAGCAGACGCATCTCAGCATCGAAAAGGTATTATGACTACGGTAGCTGTGGAGTCTATTATGAAGTTAGTCTTTTTCCTTGTAATTGGGATTTACGTTACCTTTTTTATGTTTGATGGCACAAAAGATATTTATAACCAAACTTCTATGCTCGGAAATTTTGAGAAAATCACCTCTTTTAATGGTTTAGAATCTGGTTTTAACTGGATGTTTACGATCATGCTTTCCTTTTTTGCTATTTTCCTGCTCCCCAGACAGTTTCATGTTGCAGTGGTCGAAAATGACAGAGAGCGTTATTTAAAGAAAGCAATATGGATGTTTCCTTTATACCTTTTATTATTTAACATATTCGTAATTTTCATAGCATGGGCAGGAAACCTTAGTATTTCAGGAGAAGTGAACCATGATTACTATACATTATTACTACCGTTACAAAATGGAAATGTTATTTTGGCATTATTAGTATTTCTTGGGGGATTCTCTGCTGTAATTTCGATGGTAGTTGTATCTACATTGGCGCTATCTACAATGGTTAGTAATAACCTTATTATTCCCTACGGATTCCTTGATAAATTCTTGAAAGGAGATCCTGAAAAAAACGAGAAGTATATCAAAAATATAAGACGTATCTCAATATTTACCTTAATTATCGCAGCTTACTTTTTCTATATCAACTTTTCCTATGAATTGTCGTTGTATTCTATAGGTTTAATTTCATTTGCTGTTATTGCTCAATTGGCTCCTTCTTTTTTTATGGGACTTTTTTGGAATCGTGGTTCTGCGAAAGCAGTTAAAATAGGAATGATTATAGGTGTTTTTATTGTAATATATACGTTAATCCTACCGCTTATTGTAAATGTGCTGGCAGGAAACAATCTGTTTGTGGAAAACGGATTATTTGGGATAAAACTCTTAAAGCCATACGCATTGTTTGGTTTAGATTTTTTAGGCCCAGAAGCACATTCCTTTTTTTGGAGTATGTTCTTTAATACATTAACTTTTTTAATTATTTCCTTGCTGTCTAAAGGGAACTACAGAGAACGAAATTATGCCGAAATGTTTGTGAATAGTAGTAATTATGCCAATTTACAAGATGGAGCTTTTGTATGGAAAGGAGAAGCTTTTATCTCTGATATTAGAAACATGTTAAACCGTTTTTTAGGAAAAGAACGCACAGAAAAAGCACTGAATTTGTTTTACTTAAAATATGGAATTTCTAAAGAGGAAGAAATGGCCGATGCCCGATTGATTAAGTTTTCTGAAAAACTATTAACGGGAACGATTGGTAGTGCTTCTGCTCGAATATTGATAGGAAGTGTAGCCAAAGAAGAACCAGTGAGTTTACTTGAGGTTCTAAAAATATTAGAAGAATCAAAAGAAACTATAGCAGTAAATAAAGCACTTCAAGAAAAATCTGAAGAATTAACCAAACTTACCCAAAAACTAAAAACAGCTAATGAAGAGCTGCTAGAACAAGATAGAATAAAAGATGAATTTCTAGATACTATTGCTCATGAGCTTAAAACCCCTGTAACTTCAATCAAGGCGGCTTCAGAGGTATTAACAGATGACGATGATATGCCTGAAGATCTAAAAAGTAAGTTTCTGGAAAATATAGTTACAGATTCAGATAGATTAACAAGGTTAATACACAATATTTTAGATCTCGAAAAATTATCGAAGGGACAAGAGCATCTCGACATGGAATCTAGAGAGGTTCATAAAACTGTAGATAAGGCGATTCATGGTGTTGAGCAGATTGCAAAAAACAAAGGAGTGGAGCTAATACATAATGATGGGTATCAAATACAGGCGAATTATGATGAAGATAGAATAATTCAGGTACTCACAAATTTATTATCGAACGCGCTCAAGTTTTCAGATGAAAAAACTGGAAAGATAAAGGTGCATGTCCGTCAGAAAAAACAAACCGTAGAAATTATAGTCGAAGATAACGGAAAAGGCATTCCAAAAGAGGAAATGAACTATATTTTTGATAAATTTTACCAGTCCAAACATCAAAATATAAAAAAACCTATAGGTAGCGGATTGGGGTTAGCGATCAGTAAAAAAATTGTTGAAAGTCATAATGGAAAAATCTGGGTGGATAAAAAGTATAAAGAAGGAGCCCGTTTTTTATTTACCATACCCAAATGAGCAAACCTTAGGTGAATAGCTAAGCATATGAAAAAGATTTTAATTGTAGATGATGAACCTAATATTGTAATGTCCCTAGAATACACGTTCAAAAAGAAAAATTTTGAAGTATTCATCGCCAGAGATGGTAGTGAAGCATTGCAAATTGCCGAAGAAGAGATTCCGGATGTGGTATTACTAGATATTATGATGCCCAATGTAGACGGTTACGAGACCTTAAAAGAAATAAAGAATAATAAAAACCTTAAGAATACCAAAGTCGTATTTCTTTCGGCAAAAAATAAAGCTACAGATATAGAAAAGGGATTAAGCATGGGAGCAGATAAGTACCTTACTAAACCTTTCTCAGTAAAAAAACTGGTAGCAGAAATAAATGAACTATTGAATTAACTTTTGATGTTGTGCGCAAACAACAAGGATTTAATTTAGATATGTAAAAATGAAAGTACGTTTAAAACCATTGGCATCAGATATATTTATTAGTGTTTATGTAGTAATCTCTTTGTTTCTAAGGTTTTTGTTGGAGACGAAAACACAAATAAGTGCTGCAAATTCTATAGTTATAGGATTATGTTTTGTTGTCATTCTTTGGGTTTTGATACAATTAAAATTTCTTAACCCAAATTGGTTCGGATTATTTACGCCGAAGGATCAGAAAAATAAAAATTAACATAAAGAATATAAAACATACCAACAATGAGTAATTATCACATAAAACATCTTGAAGAATATTATCAGGTTTACCGAAAATCTGTACGTGATCCGGAAACGTTCTGGGCAGAAGTTGCAGAAGAACACTTTATGTGGAGAAAAAAATGGGATAATGTGTTAAGCTGGGACTTCACCAAACCGGAGGTGAAATGGTTTGAAGGAGCTAAGTTAAACATTACCGAAAATTGTATCGATAGACATCTTCAAAATAGAGGACATAAAACTGCTATTCTCTTTGAGCCTAATAATCCAGAAGAAGACGCACAACATATTACCTATAAACAATTGCACGAACGTGTTTGTAAGTTTGCCAATGTTCTCAAAGAGCAAGGCGTGCAAAAAGGAGATCGCGTTTGTATTTATTTACCAATGATCCCCGAACTTGCAGTTTCAGTATTGGCTTGTGCCCGTATAGGAGCTATTCATTCGGTTGTGTTTGCAGGGTTTTCTGCTTTAGCATTATCGACTAGAATAAATGATTGTGATGCAAAAATGGTAATCACTTCTGATGGTTCCTTCCGAGGTGCGAAAACAATAGATCTTAAAGGTATAGTAGATGAGGCTTTAGAGAGCTGCCCAGGAGTACGCTCTGTTTTAGTAGCAAAAAGAATCAACTCTGATGTGCAAATGAAAAGTGGTCGTGATCACTGGTTACAACCATTACTTGATGAAGCTTACAAAGATTGTGTTCCTGAGGTAATGGACGCTGAGGATCCCTTATTTATTTTGTATACTTCGGGATCTACAGGAATGCCAAAGGGGATGTTACATACCACAGCAGGATATATGGTATATACGGCGTATACCTTTAAAAATGTATTTCAGTATAGAGAAAATGATATTTATTGGTGTACGGCAGATATAGGTTGGATAACTGGTCATTCCTATATAGTATATGGGCCTTTGGCAAATGGAGCAACAACAGTAATGTTCGAAGGTGTGCCTTCGTATCCTGATTTTGGCAGATTTTGGGATATCGTGCAAAAACATAAGGTTACTCAATTCTATACTGCGCCAACTGCTATTAGAGCATTGGCAAAAGAGAATCTCGATTATGTAACTAACCACGATCTCTCTAGTTTAAAAGTACTGGGAACTGTAGGAGAACCTATTAATGAAGAAGCATGGCATTGGTATAATGATCATGTTGGTGAAAAGAAATCTCCAATTGTAGATACTTGGTGGCAAACAGAGACTGGTGGTATCATGATTTCACCCATTCCATATTCTACACCCACCAAACCCACATATGCGACATTACCATTACCAGGAATTCAACCCGCTTTAATGGATGAAAATGGTTTAGAAATAAAAGGAAATCAGGTCGATGGACGTCTCTGTATAAAATTTCCCTGGCCGTCTATGGCACGAACTATCTGGGGTAATCACCAACGCTATAAAGAAACCTATTTTTCGGCATTTGAGAATAAATATTTTACCGGTGATGGCGCTTTGCGTGATGAAGTAGGATACTATCGAATTACTGGCAGAGTAGATGATGTGATCATTGTCTCTGGTCATAATCTGGGTACCGCTCCAATTGAAGATGCCATAAATGAGCATCCTGCGGTTGCAGAGTCAGCTATTGTAGGGTTCCCTCATGATATAAAAGGGAATGCATTGTACGGCTATGTAATTCTAAAAGAAACAGGGGAAAACAGAGATCGTAATAATTTAAGTAAAGAGGTAAATCAACAGATTACCGAACGTATTGGACCTATTGCAAAACTGGATAAAATTCAATTTGTTCCAGGTCTTCCTAAAACCAGAAGTGGAAAGATTATGCGTCGTATTCTTAGAAAGATAGCCTCAAAAGACACTAGTAACCTAGGAGATACAAGTACATTGCTTAATCCTGAAGTGGTTCAGGAAATTATGGATAAATCTTTATAAATAGACTTAGCTCTCGTTAAGATCAATAAAAAGAGTCTCTGGCTTTCTTTCAAAGTGAGAAAGTAAGCCAGAGACTCTTTCATTATATGCTACCTCATAATAAAGAAATCTTCATAAAATCTTAAATTCTAACAAATAAACAATGAGGTAGGGGTTTGTAGGAATTTTATTTGTTTGTCTTAGACGAAAAAGAATCCCAATAACATTGATTTTCAGGGTAAATACGTTAACATTTGGTTTTTTTAAAATCTTAAAATTTACTAAAATAAAGTTAATTAACAGTTAAATAATGTTAACAAGTGTTTTGATTGTTTGATTTCAATTTGCGCATATTTTAACACACTGTTATTCTTTGTTTAAGTCTTTGGTATTCAGTAAAGCAACTAGGTTGCATTATTAAATAATGAAGAATACTTATTCCTGTTTCACCATGAGAAAACCAAATTTAACCCTTATTTTACTACGTTTTTGCCGTATTTCTGTGTAAGAATTAATCTATACTTTTGAGCAACTAGTTTTGAGATCTCAACAAATTAACTTTAAAAATTTATTTAACACAAACATTGAAAACCAATGAAAACTCAACTTAGAATTTTAAGCGCAATTACTGTCTTTTCTTTTCTCTTTTACAGTTGTGAAAAAGATAATGATGGATTCACAGACGCAGAAACAGGAATTGAACTAGAGACACCAGATAATATAGGTGCAGACGAAGCAGTATCTGGAAAGTACATCGTTATTTATAATGATGATAAATCTTTATCTGGAGATGTAGCTAAAATGCAGGCGAAGTCCCAACAAACATTAGCAAAATATGCTATAGCAGATAGTAACTTAGAAGAAATTTATAGTTATGCTATTCAAGGTTTTGCTGTTGCCAATCTTTCTACTAAGCAAGCTGAACTACTTAGTAATGACGCAGATGTGGCATTTGTAGAACCAGATATTATCCATAAGTTAGATATGGATATGGGTAAACCTGTAAGCTCCCTTCCTGCAACTGTTAACGATAAATCGGATGCTACTAAGGATGTTGGACTTCCAAATGGTGAATTTTTACCTTGGGGAGTACAATTGGTAGGAAGAGCTAACGGAAGCGGCAGAACTTGCTGGATTATCGATAGTGGTATTGCTCCGCATAGTGATTTAAATATTAATACTGGTAGAAGCAGAAGTTTCGTTGGTGGATCTTGGGTAGATCAAAACGGACATGGAACTCACGTGGCGGGAACTGTTGCTGCTAGAAATAATGGTTCAGGAGTTATAGGTGTAGCTTATGGAGCAACCGTGGTTTCTGTTAGAGTATTAAACGCTCAAGGTAGTGGTGCTACTTCTGGTATTCTATCTGGTGTAGATTATGTTGCAAATAACGCAGGAAACGGAGATACTTGGAACTACAGCGTAGGATTCCGTAACAGAGCTACTTCTCAAGCCATTGATAATGCGTTCAGAAACCTTGAAGGAAGAGCGATTGGAGCTATGGCAGCAGGAAATAGCAATGACGATACTCAGTTTTATTCACCACAAAGATTACGTACAAGTAACTCTTGGAATGTAGGTAATATGACTCGTAATAGAACGGCTGCAGGTACTTCAAACTATGGTAGTAGTGTAGATCGTTGGGCTCCTGGTACAGCAGTATGGTCTACTTGGTTAAACGGACAGTTTAATAGAATTTCTGGTACTTCTATGGCATCGCCACACGTAGCAGGAATATTATTATTAAGAGGTAACCGAACAGGAACAAGTGGAACTGTAACTAAAAGAGGGTTTACAGCTCCGGTAGCTACCTTAAATTAAAAAATAATTTATTACTTATAAGTAAGAAAGAGGTTGGAGTATTCCAACCTCTTTTTATGTTCCGCAAAAATAAGTTATTGGGTATTTAGTGAAAGAGGATACCAAAAGTTAATTACGAAACTAAACTTGCCAAAGTCTTCGGTGTCTTGGTTTCTAGGTGAGTTTCTTCGGCAAATTAAAACTGTTAACCAATAGAGCTTTAATTTTTGAGTATCCTCTTTTTCAATATGGTTTTGGGTAAAATAGTGACGACTACTTAAAAAAAGAGTAATCTTATTTTATCCTGCTTTAGATTTTACATAATCGTCTACTTGATCATAAGGTATTTCTTTTACGTCTATCAGAAAATCTCCATTAGAACCAGAAATAACAACTTTGGGTTTAAATTCTCCATTAAACGAATGTTGCACTTTATATGGTGTAGTGCCCTTTCCTAAGGGGCCTGTCCATCCCATAGCATCTACTTTCAGCCCACCAACGAAGTGTGAATCGCGTACTAGACTAAATCCGTATGAATAATTAGGAGCATCTCCCTCTACAGTTACAGAAAAAATTCCAGGTGTTCTTAAACCTGTCCAAAGATATGTTACGCTACATTTAGCCGGATCTACCGGCTGCTTACCAAAAAATCCCATAATATTTTAGTTTTAATTTTTCCTACTCTTTTTAGTAAAGGCTTTTCAGATGCCGCCTACAATTATGACTATTGTTTTTCCCTTACTTGATTCTTGTTTACATTTCAAATGTAGTAGTAAACTTGTGGTTGTACCAGAGTAGAATTACTCCATTTCATGAAATGGGTATAATTACCTAGTATGATAGGGTAGTGTAGTTGGAAGAAATAAAAAGTATTCTCAGTAAATTTTGTACTTTCACTTAGCACAAATACAATATACCACTAAATGAAAATAATAGACCTCTCAAAGCCTATTCAATATAATAAAAATGATCCCTGGTTTATGAGGGTGAAAATAAAACACAAACCTCATAAGAAAGCCAAATGGCTTATTCGCATATTCGGATTACCATTTAAATTATTTCCTAAAGATTTTGTAGGTTGGGCAGATGATACTATACAAAAAATGGGAGTACATGCTACCACTCATATCGATGCCCCATGGCATTATGCTCCAACAACCAATGGTAAAAAATCTAAAACTATTGATGAAGTACCTTTAGACTGGTGTTTTGGTGAAGGTATTGTTGTCGATATGAAACACAAAGAAGATTTTGATCCTATAACAATTCAAGATATTGAATCTTTCCTTTCTGCACATGAATTATCATTATCTCCAGGAATGATTGTGCTTATAAAAACAGGAAGGGATAAATTTAATGGAACAAAAGATTTTCATAAAATAGGCACCGGTATGAGCGCCGAGGCAACTTCTTGGTTAATAGATCAGGGAATAAAGGTAATGGGTATAGATTCCTGGGGTTGGGACCTGCCATTACCACATATGGTAAAGAAAGCTAAAGAAACCAATAATTCTGAGCTCTTTTGGGAGGCTCATTTGGTCGGGAAGGATAAAGAGTATTGTCATATGGAGCAATTGGTAAATTTAGACGCATTGCCGTATAGTGGATTTAAAGTAGCTGTTTTTCCGCTAAAAATTGTCGGAGCTTCTGCAGCTCCTGCAAGGGTGGTGGCAATGCTGGAGTAGAAGAGTGATAAGCCAACTTTATTAAAGATATATTTTTAGATAAAGTTCTGAAGCGATAATTTTTCTTGTATCATTCGTACTGCGAATAGATAACTCTTGTTGTAAAACATTTTGGTCCTGTGAATTGAAACTGTCAAGAATAAATAAAGATTCATTTTTCTGACCTCTTTTCAAAATAACAAAATTTCCGAGATGGGTGAGACCAAATCCTATTTGAAAAGCAAACGATTGTTTTATGTTGAATAAAAGTGAAGCAGATAGTTGAGCACTATAGGTTGTAGTTTGGTAATGTTCCTCAAATAACTGACCTGGACCTAAGACTAAATGTTGAGATACCGAATCTCCTTCGATATCCATTTGCATAAAGACATATGGTATCGAGGATTTTATGTGATATATAGATATTCCAGAACCAATGCCTATTTCAAAATTTACCGTAGAAGATTCATTGAGCTGAATTTGATCAAATTTATATTGGGAAGTAACAAGAAAAGTAGTGTTTTTGATTTTTGATAATTGCCGATATTCTGCAAAAGAAGAGACTTTTATATTATTTATTTCCATCTGTTTGAATTGCCAGAAAAGCATATGAGTTTCCTGATCATAATTGTTTCTGTAAGTTGAGGAAATACCTATTGAAATGCTTGAAGTTAAACGGTAAGTTGCTTCAGCTGCTATAAACCAGCTTGGAGAAATAGTAGTACTTGCAATTTTAGACTCGGTAGCGTTTAGCACATTAGTATCACTTAGTGTACTACTTAAGATGTCCAGACTATGATTTCCTAATAATTCTGGAGACGAATACCCTGCAGCAATGCCAAGCTGAAAGGCATTTTGCGCATAATTAGTAGCTTTGGGATATTCTTGTGCATAAATGAAGATGATAGGAAATAGATATATGTACTTTAAGACTACTGTTTTTACTAAGAATAATATCTTATATGCCGAGTATGTGGGGAAAGAAACGCACATCTTTAAAAAAGTATGCATTACCCAAGGAATAATGATTCTTTAGGTAACACATACTCATTAGATTAGTTAGTATAATTTTCCTACCACTGGAAGAGATCCTGATCCATCTGAAGAATTCATATGTACATTTGGTGCCAGAACTCTAATTTGTTGGTGAGACTCCCCTTTCTGGATAGTGCAATCCATTACAATTCCGAAGAGATTTCCAGATACAGAATAGTCGTATTTATCGTTGGTGATGGTGCCAGAATATTTATAAGTATTAGGTTCATTTGTAAATTTTAACATTGCATCTACAATACGCTGTTGGTTTTCTTCACTCAACCCCCATTTGTCCATAGTATGTTTTGTGTCTGAATAAGAGGACTTTACTCCTCCAGAGAAAAACAAAAAGAAACTTACCCCACCACTAGATTCTTTTTTAGATAACTCATCATATTCATGTTGTTTTGATGCATCAAGAAGACTTTTGATTAAGCTGTCTAATGCTTTAACATTGTCAGGAGTAATGCATTGCATATTAATATCAAAATTAACATCAATCGTGGCGTGAGCAGGTACTGTATAGGTCACCCCAGAACACTGTCCTTGTCCATATGCATTTACTTCTATTCCATCTGTAGAAGTCCCTTGATTACCATCTACGCTAAATACTTTGTCTAAACTTGCAGTTTCCATATTAAATATATTTTAAGTTGTTAGATAAAGTTCTTAAAAGCAATGATTAAAAAACAGAGTACAATTACTCATTTTTAAAAACAGGTAGAATTACTTAGCATAGTATTATTTTCTCCCAGAAAAGAGGTCTAAACTAATTTTTTTGAAGTTAAAATGGTAATGTTATCCTCTGTAACCTTAATGGTGTTAATGTAACCTAATATTTTCTACTTTAGCTAATGCTAAATTTGTAGATATTTTATAAGGGATTCATATAAAAATCTACATACACTTAAGGAAAAATTGAAATGAGAATTTGTATTGCGCAATCCAAATCTTACAAAGGAGATATCGATGAGAACATAAAAAACCACTTAGAAATAATTGAGTATGCAGTTGAAGGCTCCTCAGATTTGGTAATCTTTCCAGAGTTGTCAATTACTGGCTATGAACCCGATTTAGCAAAAAAACTTGCAGTAGATGTCGCAGATACTATTTTTGATAAGTTTCAAAAACTATCGGATAACCATAATATCGCAATTGGTGTTGGTATGCCTACCAAGGGGCAAGAAGGGATACATATAAGCATGATTATGTTTAGACCAGGACAGCATAGAGGTATATATTCAAAACAACTGTTGCATGAAGATGAATTGCCATATTTTGTTGAAGCTAAAGATCAACGACTATTTGAAATTAATGGAAAGAAAGTTGCAGTTGGTATTTGTTATGAAACGTTACAACGCGAACATTTTTTGAAATCTAAGGAGGCAGGTGCAGATATTTATATAGCCAGTGTAGCTAAACCAAAGGCAGGAGTGACAAAAGCTTATCATCATTTTCCTAAAATTGCTAATGAATTCAAAACACCTATTCTCATGGCAAATAGTGTTGGTTTTTGTGATAATTTTTTAAGCTTTGGACAAAGCGCTGTATGGAACGAAAAAGGAGTACGTTTAAGCAAATTAGATATTGAAAATCAAGGAGTTATGGTATATGAGACTGAATTGAATGAGGTAGCTGTTTCTTATATATAGTTCTGTTTTTGAATAAAAGAAAAACTTTGAATTTGCGACTTTGGAAACTGATTTTTTAAATATAAAATACCTTAAAACAGGCAATGTACGTCAACAAAAGGCCTACAAGGTACTCTATGAATTAGAAATTGTTAAAAAGCTTAGCTCTTATACACCTGTATTAACAGGTACAATTCCCATTAATATCGATGTGCCTGATAGTGATCTAGATATCATTTGTTATTGTAAAGATCATATAGAATTCTCAAATGTACTTATCGATTGTTTTCAAAAAGAAAAAGAGTTTATGATTAAGTCAGGTGAATACAATGGTATACAATCTACAATAGCTCGTTTTAAGGTAACTGAGTTTGATATTGAGATATTCGGGCAGGACATTCCTACTCATTTACAACATGCTTATAAACATATGGTTATAGAATATAAGATATTAAATAAAATGGGGGCTCAGTTTAGAAAAGATATCATAAAACTTAAATTACAAGGAATCAAAACTGAATCGGCTTTTGCAAAACTATTGGGATTAAAAGGTAATCCTTATGAAGAGCTGCTACGATACAAAATATAAGTACCTTATCTTTATAGAAGAAAAATGAGTAAAATCTTTTAATGAAAGAAGAAACCATTCGGCATATTGAGTTTGATAATAAGACGAATCCTAAATCTTATTTTGAGGTTGTTCGTTTAGAAGAACTCCTTACCAGGGAACTGGATCATGATATCTGTAAAAACCATATCGTACATTTCTATATGATCGTTTTTGTTTCAAATGGAGAAGGTTATCATACTATCGACTTTACCGATTATAAATATCAAAAAGGAACGATATTACTTATTAGGAAAGATCAAATTCAAAAGTTTTTTAAAAGTCCAAATGTTGAAGGGTATTTATTAATCTTCACTGAAGAATTTGTTGTGAGTCATCTTAATAAAATGGAGGCTTTAAAATCACTACAACTTTTTAATGAATTATTAAGTTTTCCTAAGATAGAGATTAGCCCTGATCAGGAAGAATTTTCTGATTTTGCCACTCTTATAAGGCAAGTAGAATTAGAAAGTAAATACATCGATGAGTACTCAATTGGGATTACCCGTAGTGCATTACATATGATCATTACAAAGCTATTTCGTGTTAAATCAAAGAAAGGAGAACTATTGAAAGAAAGGAAGTACTTGCCAGAGTTTTTGTCCTTTCAAGAAATGGTAGAAAGAGATTGTTTTCAATATAAACAAGTAAAGGTTTATGCAGATAAATTAGGGGTTTCGACTAAAACGTTAAACACAATTGTAAGGGCAATAGTTAATAAACCTGCTAAAACATTTATAGATGAAATTGTAATTACTCAGATTAAGAGATTATTGCTAGGAACGAATATGCCGGTAAAGGAAATTGCATACACGGTAGGTTTTGAGGATCCAGCTAACTTTTTTAAATACTTCAAGAAATATGTCGATGCTTCGCCCGAAGCTTATCGGCAAGCACACCATTAAGATTTTCCCATTTTGACACTATTTGGGATAGTTTTTACTATTTCCTTTTCATAAGGCTGAATTACATTTGGAGTAAAATTATTCTACTTCAAAAACAATACTAATGAAACATGTCAACAAACTTGCACTGGTACTTGCTACTATTCTTCTTGGTAGTTGTGCAAACAAAGAAAAGTCTAATAAAGACAAAACCATAATGGAGGTAACTACCTTTAAAATTAACTCAGATACTGATCCTATAGATTTTAAAGAGAGAGATGCTCAGGTAGAAAAGGATTTTACGAGTAAACAACCGGGCTTTATTAAAAGACAAAGCGCAATTAATGATAAAGGAGAATATGCTGTTATTGTATACTGGGATAATATTGCAGACGCTGATGCTTCAATGCAGAAATTTATGGATGATCCATCGGTATCGGATTATGCTAAGATGATCGATGGAACTTCAATGAAAATGGAAAGATACGCTATGGATAGTGCGTTTAATGCAAATAATAGTGAGTTTGTTGAAGTTATGACTTTTGATCTAAAACCAAATACAGATTTAGAAAAATTTGATGTTCTCAATAAAAAAGTGGAAACAGATTTTACAGGGAAAAGGGAAGGTTTTTTGCAAAGACTTACTGGTGTAAATGAAGAAGGGAAACAAGCTGTAGCTGTGTATTGGACTACAAAAAAAGCTTCAGATGCTTCATTGAGTGGCTTTATGTCAAATCCGACAGCAAAAGAGTTTATGAGTAAAATGGATCAATCTAGTATGTTTATGGGCCGATATGAATCGTTAAGTTCGTACTTAACAAAAAAAGAAAAAGTTGTTGCTTTATTGAATAGCTTTAACACAGGAGATCAGACACCAATTTCTTATATAAATCCGCAAAAATATGTGCAGCATAATCTTGCCGTGGGAGATGGACTTGCAGGTTTTGGTGAGGTAATGAAAAATGCTCCAGAAGGAGGTTTTAAGGCCAAGGTAGTACGAGCTTTTGAAGATGGAGATTTTGTATTCACTCACACCGAGTATGACTTTTTTGGACCTAAAGTAGGGTTCGATGTTTTTAGATTCGAGAATGGTTTAATCGTAGAGCATTGGGACAATTTGGCCGAAATCACTCCACCAAATCCTAGTGGTAGAACCCAGCTTGATGGAGCAAAAGATATTACAGACAAGGATAAAACAAAAGTAAATAAAGCTATTGTCAAAAAATTTGTCGATGACGTTTTGCTTAACCATAAAAATGACAAAATTGCAAGTTATATCAATCCTGAAAAATATATACAGCACAATTCTGCTGTAGCAGATGGTTTAGAAGGTTTTGGAGCGGCAATGCAGTATTTTGCTAAAAACGGATTGGTTATGGAGTACGACAAACTACACATGATACTAGGTGAAGGAAACTTTGTGCTTACCGTAAGTGAAGGTAAATTCGGAAAAGGTGACCATACCGCATTTTATGATCTATTCAGACTTGAAAATGGCCTAATCGTGGAACATTGGGATGTAATTACAACTATTCCATCAAAAGAAGATTGGAAAAATGATAATGGTAAGTTTTAAACTTGATAAGAGCCGAAATGATTGTCGATCAAAGAATAATCACCTTAAAAACGATTATTGAAAATGAATTTTATAGAAAAAATAGTTGAACAAGAATATAAAAGTATACTTTCTGATCTTACAGAAAATGTAGAACTAGATCTTCAATCTGTTGGTTTTGCAAAAGGTAAAGCAAGTGGGGTAGAGTTGCTAAAACGACAATATAATTATCTCAAAGATGAAATCAAGGAAATTAAAAAATTCCAACAATTTGAAGATCAAAAACATTTGGTGATTGAGTATGATATACTATTGCATAATACTTTTGATTTACCCCTGGTAGTAATATTGGTTAAAGAAGGAGATAAATACAATGCTATTCGAACATATCATTCTGTATACCCCATTACTGAGGGACATGTGTTTAGAGCATCAATTTTTTCTGATCTAATTGAATTAACAGAGCCTAAGGAGGTCGTAAATTATTTTAATGCCATTGCAAAGGGGGCTACTGAAACAGCGATGAATACGCTTTCGTTTGATGATGATGTGTATTTTAGAGAACCTGCTGGATGGCGCTGGACCCATAAAACAAAAGAGGGTCTGCGTGAACATTTTGACCATTTTTTCAGTGATGGAGGTGTTCCCTTAAAGTTTCATAATTACATTTTTGATGCAGAAAAAGGAACTTTTGCAGGAGAATACACTTGTGATGTGTGGGGAAGCGCAACGTTTAAACCACAAGCAGGAGTTTCTATTTATGATATTAATATGGAAACAGGAAAAATAAAAGGTATTCGTGTGTATGATAATGTAGATACTAGTTATTCGTAAATGTAAAATTCAATGAAGTTCTAATTTTCAAAAGTATTTAGAAACATATACCTGTTTGAAAATGGAATGGAAGTGAGAAAGAAAAATTTAAACACAGAATACAATTTTAAGCTGTCTCAATATTGAGGCAGCTTTTTTATGCTAATTACGACAATGATATAAAACAGCTTGATTATGAGGTGTTAAAGATTTGTTGTGTAGAATGTCATTATGAAAAACAATTTGTTTAATTTTATAAAACATAATGAAGATGTTAATGTAGCTTAAGAATTGTTTCATGATAATTTCTTCGGAAAAATATCTTAAAAACATATGAAAAGAATACTGAAAGGATTCTTAAAGATAGTTGCTGCAATTGTTGTTCTTGTATTAATGCTGGCGGGGTATCTATACTTTCGGTTACATAATTCTATTGAAAATGTTCTGGTGGCTGATGAGAATTGGCGTAATGAAGTATTAGAATTTCCTCTAATTTTTGCTGGGGATTTAGACTATACCGGTGAAGAATATATACGGTTTGCTCCGGGATGGGGAGAACAACATAGTGAAGGGTATTTTTCTTATGTTTTTCTTTGGATGATTGAGGAAAGTTTGGAAGGAAATGTCAATAGCTTAGAACATATAATTGAGGTGTATTTTGATGGACTTATGAATACAGGTGCAATAACTAATTTTAATTTTTTCAAAAAAATACCCGCTTCAAAAGCTACTATTCAGCAAATAGAAGAGCATGTTTTTGAAGGTTCTGTTACTCTTTACGATGAGTTTTTTGCAAAAGAAATGATTACACTTAACATTACTATTAAGACCGAAAACTGCTTAATTAATCAAAAGAATATTATTTGGTTTTATTTGTCCCCAAAAGAAAGAGAACACCCCATTTGGACAGAACTTACCGAGGTGAAACTGAATTTTAGATGTAATCCTTAAGTTGGTGCTTATTTAAAAATTATAAGTGCTTTCAAGGTTGATTGAATGGTTATGGAAGTTGTCATTGAGTATTAATTCATTCATTATACTTTATCATTATGAAATATCTTAAATATTTACTCTTTGTAGTAATCGCAATTGCTTTGGTGTTTTTTGGAAAAGGGTTATTTACTCCTTCAGTTTATTACGAAAGGGAAGTTGTTATTAATAAGCCGGTAAAAGAAGTTTGGGCAGTAATGTCTGATGAATCTAAACTACCTGACTGGATAGAGGGTTTTGTGAAAACTGAATTAGTGAGCGGAACACCAAATACGGTAGGAGCAGTATCCAAGGTTTATGTTGAAGATCAAGGACAGGAAATGGTTATGGAGGAAATCATTACCAAGATAAAACCAGAGGAGTTGATGGCAATGACTTTCACAATGGATTTTATGAATATGGATTATGAAATCTCTATGGAAGAGAAAGATGGGAAAACTAGCATCAAATCAAAATCTACCACTGTAGGAAATGGAATCTTCGCTAAATCTATGATTTCATTCATGAAAGGCTCAATGAAAGATCAGGAGGATGAAAATTTAAATAAGCTAAAGTTAATCGTAGAAGAAAATACGAAAAATTATTAATAAACTAAAAATCCCTTGTAAATTTTACAAGGGATTTTTAATTATTACGATAACCTCTATAAAGGTATGTTTCCGTGCTTTCGTTTGGGTTTTTCTACTTCTTTGTTTTCTAACATGCTAAAAGCTTTTATAAGCTTTCTACGCGTGTTTTTAGGTAATATTACCTCGTCGATAAAACCTCTTTGAGCAGCTCTATATGGGTTGGCAAACTTATCAGCATATTCTGCTTCTTTTTCGGCAAGTTTAGCTTCAGGATCATCTGCAGATTTTATTTCTTTTCTGAAGATAATCTCACTAGCACCTTTTGCACCCATAACTGCAATTTCAGCTGTTGGCCAAGCAAAATTTAGATCGGCTCCAATATGCTTTGAGTTCATAACATCATACGCACCACCATAAGCTTTACGAGTGATTACAGTTACACGAGGTACTGTAGCTTCACTTAGTGCATATAATAATTTTGCTCCGTGAACAATAATTCCATTCCATTCCTGATCGGTACCAGGTAAGAAACCAGGAACGTCTTCAAGAACCAATAATGGTATATTGAAACAATCACAAAAACGAGTAAAACGAGCAGCTTTTTTCGAACTATTTACGTCTAAAACACCTGCCAAAAACAAAGGTTGATTAGCTATGATTCCTATACTTCGCCCTCCAAGACGAGCAAAACCAACAATAATATTTTCAGCATAATCTTTATGTATTTCATAGAAAGAATCTTCGTCTATGATTCCTGCTATGACTTCATGCATGTCATATGGTTTATTAGGATTGTCAGGAACAATATCAGACAGTTCTTCACGCACTTCATCTCCCAAAGTATAAGGAATAGCTTTTGGAGTTTCAGCGTTACTTTGAGGCATATAGCTCAATAATTGCTTAAGGTCTTCAAGGCATTCAATATCATTTGAAGAGGTAACATGAGCCACCCCTGATTTTGTTGAGTGGGTGCTGGCACCACCAAGTTCTTCAGAAGTTACTTCTTCATTTGTAACTGTTTTTACTACATTGGGGCCAGTTACAAACATATAACTAGTATCTTCAACCATCATTGTAAAATCTGTCATCGCAGGAGAATATACAGCACCACCGGCGCAAGGTCCCATAATGGCAGAAATTTGAGGAATTACTCCAGATGCTTGCACGTTTCTGTAAAAAATATCTGCGTAACCACCTAAAGATCGAACACCTTCTTGAATTCGGGCACCTCCAGAATCATTTAAACCAATAATAGGAGCGCCTACTTTGACAGCCAAATCCATAACTTTGCAAATCTTTTCTGCATGTGTTTCCGATAGCGCACCACCAAATACGGTGAAATCCTGAGCAAAAATGTAAACAAGTCTTCCGTTTATGGTACCATATCCTGTCACTACACCATCTCCATAGTAGATTTCTTTATCCATTCCAAAATCTGTGGTTCTATGAGTAACCAGGATTCCAATTTCTTCAAAAGATCCTTCGTCAAGCAGGTATTCTACACGTTCTCTAGCAGTTAGCTTTTTCTTTTCGTGTTGTTTTTCGATACGTTGTTGACCCCCACCAAGTTTTGCTTGAGCAACTTTTTCCTGTAATGTTTTTATTTTAGCATCCATAGTTTAGTGAGTTGGTATTCGTAACGTTTTTTGATCGTTAATATATTGTTTCATTGCAATAACGGCAGCAATTTTAGCTTCCTGAGCTATTTTGTCCTGAATTTTATCGGCCGAATAGTATTTTTTTACAAAATGAGTGTCAAAATTACCTGAAGTAAAAGCTTCATGTTCACAAACAAACTTCCCAAATGGAAGCGTAGTTTGTGCTCCTACTACTTTATACTCATTTATAGCTTTAATCATTAACTGAATCGCTTCTTCTCTTGTGCTACCATAAGTTATAAGTTTGGCCAGCATAGGATCATAATAAATAGGGATATCCATGCCTTCTTCAAAACCGTTGTCTACGCGAATACCGTCTCCTACCGGGATTTGGTACACTTCTAAATTCCCTACACTAGGCAAAAAATCATTCAAAGGATCTTCTGCATATACTCTAAGTTCTAGCGCATGTCCGGTTATGCTTAGTTCTTCTTGAGTTACAGGGAGTGTTTCTCCACGAGCGACTTTAATTTGCAATTCAACAAGATCGATTCCTGTGATTAGTTCAGTTACGGGATGTTCTACCTGTAAACGAGTATTCATTTCCAGGAAATAGAAATTATGATTTTCATCTAGCAAAAACTCCACAGTTCCTGCACCCAAATAATCACAAGCTTTGGCAACTCTCACCGCTGCTTCACCCATTTTGCTCCTAAGTTCTGGAGTAAGTACAGCCGAAGGAGCTTCTTCCACTACTTTTTGATGTCTTCTTTGAACACTACATTCCCTTTCGAACAAGTGAATAACATTGCCATGACTATCTGCCATTACCTGAATTTCGATATGTCGAGGAGAGGCAACATATTTTTCTATAAAAACAGATCCGTCTCCAAATGCAGAAGTTGCTTCACTAATAGCTCGTTGCATTTGTGACTCAAGATCTTCTTCTTTTTCAACTACCCGCATTCCTTTTCCTCCACCTCCTGCAGAAGCTTTAATTAAAATAGGGAAACCAATATTCAGAGCTATTTCTTTGGCTTTATTTACATCGTCAATTGCTTCATCTATACCCGGAACCATAGGAATATCATAAGCTTTTACAGCATCTTTTGCTGCTAGCTTACTTCCCATAACCTTAATAGCTTTTGATTTAGGACCGATAAAAATAAGATCGTTTTTTTCTACTTCTTCTGCGAAGTCTGCATTCTCACTTAAGAATCCATAGCCGGGGTGAATTCCATCTACATGAAGTTGTTTAGCAACTTCAATAATTTTTGTCCCTAGTAAATAGGATTGATTTGATGGAGCCTCACCAATGCAAACGGCCTCATCTGCAAATTTAACATGTGGAGCATTACGATCAACCGTAGAATATATCGCTACAGTTTTAATACCCATTTTTTTCGCAGTCTTCATTACTCTGATGGCAATTTCCCCGCGATTTGCAACTAATATTTTCTTCATATTAAAATAATAATAGAATGATACTGTTCTTTGTTATACTCGTGTAGTGAGTTATTCGAATTCTACTAATAACTGACCCTTATCTACAGCGTCTCCTTTAGAAACAGAAATGCCTTTAATCACTCCATTTCTTGGAGATAGGATTACATTTTCCATTTTCATAGCTTCTAAGATTAATAACGGATCATCTTCTTTTACTTCTTGGCCAGCTTCTACCTGAATATCCAATAAAAGCCCAGGCATAGGAGCTTTAATAGCATTTACCTGTTTCGAAGACCCCAAAGAGAATCCCATGGCTGCGATTTGCAGATCTAACGCACCCGAAATAGTTACTTGATATTCTGTGTTGTTAACTTTAACGGTATATTCCTTCTTGTTGAAGTCTGAATTGCTGATTTCTGTTTGATAGGAAGAATAATCGTCAATAATGTGATATTGGCTGTCTGATACTGGTATTGCATCAATTTCAGAGATGTCTTTATCGGTAAAATCAAACTCAAAGTTTTTATCTACCTTAACTTTATAAGAATTGCTCATAAAATAGTTATGTTTTCGGCGATAAATATAGGTATTTAAAAGAACCATTTCTTAGAACAAATGCAAAAATATTATCAATTTCCTACGGATACCATAATTGAAGTTGGTTCATGGCCCAAAATTCAATACAATCTTTAAATTTGGTCTCGTTGGATTAGGGAGCATAAATCAAAGAATATCTATATTTACAAATACCTAAAGTAATACTTGTTTATGTCTTTTATAGAAGGTTTCGGTATCGGATTGGGAATGATTATTTTCGTAGGTCCCGTTTTTTTTCTTTTACTGAACAGTAGTTTACAATTTGGTTTCAAAGCTGGTGTAGCAGTAGCTTTGGGGATTATCGTAAGTGATATAGTTTGTGTGGGTCTGTGTCATTTTGGTCTTTCTTCATTTTTCAATCTGGAAGAAAATGAGTTTTGGGTGGGAGTACTGGGAAGCATAATAGTTTTGATACTTGGAATTAATTATTTAGTAAAAAAAGCAAGAACTCAGGTTGGTGTAAAAACGGTAAGTTCCAGAAACTTGGGTATCCTTTTTTTTAAAGGGTTTAGTGTTAACTTTTTTAACCCTTTTGTATTCGCTGTCTGGATTGGCGTGTACAACTATGGGCAAAAACAGTATCCAGATATCAAATCTCTTACACTTTTTATTTTGGCAGTACTATTGGGGATATTTACTACTGATTTATTGAAAGTATTTTTATCTAAAAAAGTGAAAAAAATCGTTTCTCAAAAACGACTAACAGTTTTTTTTAGAATTACAGGAGTCCTTCTTATCTTGTTCTCTATGAGGTTGCTATATATGGTTTGGTAGATTTAAAGAAATAAGTTTTACTTATATTTGAGTAACAACTTTTAATACTAATCAATATGGAATTTAATTTTCTAATTACTGCACTTGCAGCTCTAGTCCCCCTTATCTTAGGTTTTATCTGGTACAATCCCAAGGTTTTTGGAACTGCCTGGATGAATGCATGTGGATTTACCGAGGAGGATTTAAAAGGAGGAAATATGGCATTGGTTTTTATACTTAGCTATGTTTTTAGTTTCTTTCTGGCGGCAATGTTAACTGGTATAGTAATACATCAATTTAACTTTTTTTCGAGTTTGATGGCAGATCCTGCTTGGAACGAAGTAGGTTCTGAAACCTATAAATTTTCTCAGATCTACATGGAAAATTATGGACAAAATCATAGAAGTTTTGGACATGGAGCATTACATGGAGGAATAGCAGGACTGTTTTTTGTTTTACCAGTATTAGGAACCAATGCGATGTTTGAGAAAAAAGGATTTAAATATATAGCTGTCAATGTAGGATATTGGGTGGTGTGCTTAGCCCTTATGGGCGGAGTTATTTGTCAGTTTGCCTAACAAATACAAAAGAATTATAAAGAAGGTCTGACTTTATGTTCAGGCCTTTTCTATGATTTGTTTCCAAGTATTCGATGAAATAGTTTTTTAAGCAGGGGAGAAGCATCTTGAGCCATACGTTCTCTTTCTTTGGCTTGTAATCTACCTTCTTCATCATAAAATAGTTCATAACTAAAAACAAAACGATTCGCGTCTCTACCAATTCCCAAGAGACCGAACCTAAGATCATTAAAAAAGGTTTTATCTCCTTGTTTTTCTATTGTATACCAACCTTCACTAAGCCTTATAAGCCTTGAGATAAGTGGGTCATTTTTCATATTTCCTAATAAGTGATGATCTTTGGGGAACTCCGAAAAATCAATAATATCATCTTCATCCAGTAAAGAGTGATAGCCGATCAAAAAAGAATTAGGAGTTTCTACATTGGCAGTCCATAAAATGCTATTGAGCGGAGTGGGGCGGGTTTGTATTTCGTTGTAAGGTATATGTTGATTCTCTAGACTTACCGAAAAATTTGCCTTTGCATTCCATTGCAATACCAATGTGATCAGCATATAAAAACTACTTACATATATCCCAAGGTTATTATACATTCTTCTTTTAGGGTGTGTTCTTTTATAGAACATGGTAATAATAAGACAAATTAGAAAAGGAACCGTATAAAGCGGATCTACCACAAAAATGTTATTAAATGCTACTTTGTAATCTAGCGGCCAAAATAGTTGTGTTCCCCAAGTAGTAAAGGCATCTAAGAGAGGATGTGTAAATAACCCTAGAAACATTAATTTAGACCAATCTCTCCAATTTGCTTCTTTGTTTTTGTATAGTTTAGAAATTAGCCAACCTAGTATTGGGGCGACCATTATGCTAAAAAGTATAGAGTGTGAAAAACCTCGGTGTAATTCATTTGCTGTAACATTGTCGACAAACATTTTGGATAACACATCAAGATCAGGAATGGTACCGGCAATGGCACCCCAAAGCATAGCTTTGTTACCAACTTTTTTTCCTAGGGCGGCTTCGCCTACAGCGGCACCTAAAACGATTTGGGTTAAAGAATCCATGTATAGAAATATTAGTCTAATTGAAGTTTGAAGGGGTTTCTAACTTCATATTCACTTGGTGATATAAGTTCGACCAGGGGCGTTAGCAAGGTGTTAGAAATAGAGTTTCCATGACGTACATATAATTTCATAGGTACAGGTTTGGCACCAACACAGCTTTTAATAATTTCTGCTGTCCTACCCAAGCGAAGTTCTTTTGCCTTGTGTTGTATTGCCAAATCTACATAATCATATAGCATTTTTTGGTAAATATCATACTCTTTATTTAAGGAGTAATCAATTCCTATATGATTAGCATCAATGGCATCTAGAAGGATAAAAGAAGTTGTAAAGCCAATCAATTTTTGCTGTAAAAAATACCCTTTAAAAACAAAAGATTTTTTCAAGCTGTGCTTTAAATGCATAAATGTTGAAGCATTTAATTTACCAATTTTGAAATCTGCTTTTTCTAGTACTGATAAGTACAAAGTGTTTATCTCTTTGGCATATTTTTCAATATCTGAGACTTCAAAATTCTTTACTTCAATTTCATTAGAATTCTTCAAAACCTTTTTTGCCCTTGTTCTAAATTTTGTTCGCATACTTTCAAGGTAGTCTTCAAAGGTGTTCCAATCGTTCTTGATTTGAAGAACCATGTTAACATCTACTTCAAATTCTCTGAAATCATGTTCTTTTACATGATCACTACTCTTAAAAGATTCTGGCCAGAACTCCTTCAAAAGAATAAAAGAAGGTTTATTTGCGCTCTCAGTCTTTCGTATGTCTCTTAAAGCATCAGAAAGGTATTCAAATGCTTTATTTGCACTAATTATCTTGTCGTTATACAGAAAACCATGTTCACCACAAGAAAATAAATTACCGCAAACCAAAACTTTTACATCTAGATTCTTGAATAATTTATTTCTAATAGCATTGTTTATTTTACAGGGAAACTCTTGAAATTTTAATTGAGCAGAATTAAATTTTATCAGTTGTGCTGCCGCTATGGCCACAGGGATCTTATTTTGGTAAAAAATGATGTACCTAAATTTGATACTATTGTATAATGTATTTTCTAAGGCTCTTAGATAATCTAATGATAGAAAAGTGTTACTAGATTTGTTTACTAAGTTCCAATCGTGAATTGGTATCTTAGATGTATGATTAAAAAAATCATACGTCACCAAATTTGTTTTGGATCTCTTATTTATTTTCTCAAGCATATATTCCCTTACTGAATACAAAAAGACTGTATTCGTTTTATTTCAAAATTACATTTATTTTTTAATACGTACTTGTTAAAGATTTATCAAAGTCTTGGAGTTCATTGAATTAAAAATTCACATGAGTTGGGGTAAATTCCCTAAAATTGTTTAGTTAGTATTGTCTTTTGGTCGAAAAAAAATAGATTTTAACGAAAACTGTTTCATAAAATTTATTTTTATAGTTGATAATTCAAATAAGTTTATTTCCTTTATTGTGTAATTGGAAAATACATATGGAAAAATCTGTTAATTGTGTGTTGTTAATAGATGATGATAAAGCAACAAACTTCTTCAATCAAAGGGTTGTAACCAAACACGATGGTTTTGACCAGGTGAATACGGTTCAAAGCGGAATGGCAGCACTACAGTACCTTAATGAGGTCGAGAAAAATTCAGCCACTAAACCAGACTTAATCTTTTTAGATATTAATATGCCAGCTATGAACGGTTGGGAGTTTTTGGTAGAGTTTTCAAAGCTTAACGAAGAGTTGATCCAGGGTATCAAGGTTATTTTATTATCTACATCTTCTAACCCCGATGATGTAAAAGAATCTATTAAAAATCACTCGGTAGATGATTTTATTAACAAGCCCTTGTCTTTAGATCTTTTGGATAATGTTTTAGAAAATCATTTTAACTCTTAAGGCTTTCAAGACACTTTTTGGTTGTTAATTCATTCTTAATAACATGTTGAAAAGTTGTTTTTTGTCGTATTTTTGTGCTTTTCAACGCTAAAACAATTATTTTTTCGTTTTCTTTTTATTGGTATTCAGGGTTTTTGGATTTTTGCCTTTTGTTTTAGTAGGAAATTATGGGTAAATATGATGCTGAATTACTTTATTTTTTGAAAACGAAAGAATTAAGTTTAGGGATAAGAAACATTTTTTAATATGGGGAAAATAAAACATGTTCTTTTGGTTGATGATAGTGACGCAACCAATTTTTTCAATAAAACCATTCTTAAAAAAACTGAATGTATAGAAGAAGTTTTAGTCGCAAAGAATGGGAATGAAGCATTAGAGATTTTAAAAACTGCAAGACAGCCAGAACTAATTTTTCTTGACATTAATATGCCTGTAATGAATGGTTGGGAATTTATAGAGGAATATCAAAAAATACACTTTGACAATCCTCCGGTAATCATACTAATGTTGGGGGCAGAATTGAGTACAGAAGAAAAGAAAAAGGCCGATAGCATTCCTGAGATTAAAGAATTTAGAGAAAAAATGCTGTCCAAAAAGATTGTTTGTGGCATTCTACAAAAATATTTTAAGGATGTGACTTCGAATAAATGTACAGAAAACTTAAAATTAGTAGTGTAATGAGGAGAATGTAAAGCTATTTTTTTGCATATTGTAATAACTTGTATTAGTTTTAAAATATTCCTGTTAATCTTGACATATTAATTAAAATTAGTAAATACATTAAAACTTTAATAAAACGCACGATTCATCTTTTAATGGTAGATTTTAAGTCATCATATTTCTTATTTCTATTTATTTTTTGCCTGACAACCACAACCTACTCTCAGACCAGAGCGGTCATATCTGGTAATGTATCTGATCAATTTGGGAATTTACCGGGAGCTCGCATCAGCATAGAAGGTACAGATTTACTTACTACAACAGATGTTAATGGGAACTACTCGTTTAATGTTGATGAAGGTGAGTACGTGGTAAGCGCTGGATTCGTTATGTACACCACGGTTTCTAAAACGGTAACCGTTAAAGTAGGCGATGAGGTAACTTTAGATTTTATATTAGAAACAGGCTTTTCTATGGATCAACCTGTATCACTTGGATCTAGAGCAAAGCCTAAATCATTACTCAAAAATACAGCAGCGGTAGACATTGTGGCTCCTCAACAACTTACCAATTCTTCTCAAGTAGAATTAAGCCATATTTTACATTATCTCATCCCGTCTTTTCACTCTACAAATCAAACTATAGCAGATGGTACCGATCATATTGACCCTGCTACGTTAAGAGGATTAGGCCCAGACCAGGTTTTGGTTTTGGTAAATGGAAAACGAAGACATAGTAGTTCTTTGCTCAATGTAAATGGGACTATTGGTAGAGGATCTGTGGGTACAGATTTTAATGCAATTCCCATTGCGGCCATTGAACGCATAGAAGTATTAAGAGATGGTGCTACTTCGCAATATGGGTCTGATGCTATTGCTGGAGTGATTAATATCATTCTAAAAAAACAAACAGAAATTATTCAAATCGATAATAGAGCTGGGATAACAACAGAAGGAGATGGTTTTAACCTGTATTCTTCGGCAAATTTTGGTTTGAAAATTGGTGAGGAAGGGTTTATAAATGTTACAGCAGAATACCGCGAACGAGAATCTATAAATAGAGCTGGTAACTATACAGGGCGTGTATATACCAATGATGTTGATCAAGATGAATTGCTAATACAGCAGAATAATTTTTTTCAGCAAACAGGATATTCAGATAATAGAGTTATGGAGATAGGAAGCGCCGAAACTCAGAATCTAACTCTAGCATTTAATGGTGAAATTAAAATGTCTGACAATGCTACATTTTATATGCAAGGGGGGAGAAACTATCGTGAAGGCAATTCAAAAGGGTTTTATAGGTTTCCTAAAGATCAGGATAGGGTAGTACTTGAACTTTTTCCTAATGGTTTTTCACCAGAAATACTAACCGATATTCAAGATGATGCAATTGCAGGTGGTATTAGAGGAATAAAAAATGGATGGGATGTAGATTTCAGTCACTCTATAGGAATTAATAGACTAGATTACACTGTCAATAATTCTAATAATGCATCCTTAGGAGTTGCTTCTCCTAGAACATTTTATGCAGGAGGTTTTATCTACAAACAAAATACTACAAATCTTGATATTTCAAGAACCTTCGATTGGTTAAGTGGAATCAATATTGCTTTTGGAGCAGAATTAAGAGTAGAAAATTATCAGATTATTGCAGGTGAAGAAGCTTCTTATATCGATGGGGGCAGTACTTTTATAAATGAAAATGGGATAGAGCAGCCCCGTATTGCAGGGGCTCAGGTTTTCCCCGGATTTCAACCAGAAAATGAATTGAATCGTTTCAGAACAAATATTTCTGGATATGTCGATGTAGAGGCTAACGTTACCGATGAACTATTACTTAGAGGAGCAATTAGGTACGAAGCGTATAATGATTTTGGAGGCCAAACGATAGCGAAACTTTCTGGGCGATATAGGCTTAATGAAAATATTAGTGTACGAGCAGGTTACTCTACTGGATTTAGAGCTCCTTCATTACATCAGGTGTTTTTTCAGAACGTAAGCACCCAGTTTATTAATGGGGAAAGCCTTCAGGTAGGAACATTCAATAATGAAAGTGCGATAGTAACAGAAGCTTTTGGGATAGAAAAATTAAAACCGGAATTATCGAGCCATCTTAGTGCAGGATTTAGTGGAAAGTTTAATGATAATTTTACCTTCAGCCTAGATTATTATATGATAGATATTGATGATAGAATTGTACTGTCTGGAAGGTTTGCTGAAGGTTATGAGACTATTTTGGAACCATTTAACGTAGGTGCCGCCCAGTTTTTTACCAATGCCATAGATTCTAAAACGAATGGAGCAGATGCGGTATTGTTTTTTAAAACGCCCTTATATGAAGGTGAGTTTAATGCCTCTTTAGGAGCAAACATAACACAAACCAGAGTAAAAGGAGGTATAAAAGTTTCACAAGCGCTCATAGGACAAGAGGAAGTTCTATTCAATAGAGAAGAAATCTCAAGAGTAGAGGATGGTCAACCTAGTTACAAGGTAAATTCCCTATTGTCTTACGACATAAATAAGTTTAGATTCCAGTTGGTAAACACGGTTTTTGGAGAGGTAAAATTTATTCATCCGCAAGATGGGGATTCAGCAAATTGGGTGCTAAACGAATTTACAGGTTTGGTAGAAACTAGAGATCAAACATTTTCTCCTAAATTAGTTACAGATGCTGCTATTTCTTATCAGTTTAATGACTATTTAAAATGTACAATAGGGGGGAATAATGTATTTAATGTTTTCCCAGATCGACATACGCATTCGGCAAATACCGAAGATGGTAACTTTATGTATAGTAGAAGAGTACAGCAATTTGGAGTAAATGGAGCCAATTATTTTGTTAGAATGTTACTTAGGCTATGATGTTTGATACTCTAAATATTAAAAATCATATCGTTTCAGTACTTGTTGTAACTTTTATGTTGGTGTTTTCTTATGGAGATATCTATGCTCAAGAGTTAGGAAATGAAGAAGTAAAAAGATTACAAAGAGCAATTTTTACATTTAATTTTGCACAACAAATAGCTTGGCCAAATGCCGAAGATCAAGAAACGTTTAAGATTGGAGTTCTAGGACCAGACCGAACTATCCTAGACCTTAAAGCCCTCGCTTTAAAGAGAAAAATTAATAATAAACCGGTAGAGATATTGCGGTTTCAATCTGTAAAAGCAGTCAAAGATATTCAATTATTATATGTTAATCAGAAGTATAACTATAGTATAGATTACATCCTAAGTAAGATTACAGGAAAAAACATTCTTTTGGTGAGTGAAGATTATAATTTTAATTCTTCTATGATCAATATGGTGAATGTTGGGGATTCTTTTGAATATGAAATCAATGTAGATCGCATTCAAAAAGAAGGTTTCGTAATCGCTCCTACACTACGCAGAGCGGCGATTACTTCTTCTGAAAAATGGAAACAGCTATATAGAAAAACCGAAAGAACTCTGCAGGTTGTTCAAGAAGAAAGTAAAGAACAACAATCGGTTATTAAACATAGGGAACAACAAATACAAAATCAAAATACTCAAATTACGGATCAACTTGAGCAAATAGGAGACCAAAGACAGGAGATTGGGAAGCAAAATAGACGCATAGAAAGTTTATTTACTGAGAGTCAGTTGCAACAGAAGAAGTATGAAGAAAAAGTGTTGATCGAGCAGGAACTTGAAAAAAATATTCAGGAACAGGTTACTTATATTCAAAATCAACAGATAAAAATAGATAGTAGCAATCTCGAAATTGAAAAACAGTATGAGGTTCTAGAAAATCAGAAATCTCAAATTGAAAATCAGAAGCTAACACTTGAGAAGCAATCTACAGAGCTCAATAAGCAAAAGAAGATCAATATCTTGTTGATATGCCTAGTAGCTTTGTTTTTACTGGTGAGCTTTATGGTATATAGGAGTTACTTGGCGAAGAAAAGATTTAACAAAGAACTACAAGAAAAAAACCTCGCCATCTACGAGCAATCTTTAGAGTTGGAGAGTAAGAATAAAGAATTAGAACAGTTTGCTTACATCGCCAGTCATGACCTGCAAGAACCTTTAAACACCATTTCGAGCTTCATAGGTTTAATATCTGAAGATTATGGAGATAGCTTTGACGAAGTCGGTAAAGAGAGTCTTAATTTTATTCAGGATGCTAGTGAACGGATGAAGAGACTCATTAATGCGTTACTGCAATATTCGAGATTAGGAAGAAGAAGTGATTATGAAAAAGTAGATGTTAATGAAGTTTTTAAAGAGCTAACAAGCGATCTCAAGACAAGAATTGAAGAGACAGGAGCAAGTATAACGGCTGCAAATTTACCTGTGGTTTTGGGATCTGAAATAGAAATTCGTCTTTTGCTACAGAATTTAGTAAGCAATGGAATTAAATTTAGGGCCAAAACTACGGTTCCTGAGGTGCATATAAATTGTATAAAAGTCACCGATCTAAGCGAAGAAAATAGAGATTACTGGAAGTTTTCTGTAACCGATAATGGTATTGGAATTCCTAAAGAACATCAGGATCGAATTTTTGCAATTTTTCAAAGACTACATTCTCGAGATGAATATCAAGGTACAGGAATTGGTTTGGCACATTGTAAGAAAATCGTTGAATCTCATGGAGGGAAAATATGGTTGAATTCTGAAGTTGGAAAAGGGAGTACCTTTTATTTTACGATTCCGATTTAATATAACCAGTTACTAGCAGAATTAAATATCAAGTTAAGTGTTTGTTAATCAGTATGTTTTTTGTTTTAAGGTGTAACTAAATACAGTTTGCTAGGTCTTATGTGTAAGGATCTTTTAAAACTAACAACATGTTTACATCAATCAAAAAAAACAATCATTCACAGATCATTCGTTTTCTTATACCCATTATTTTTTGTTTAGGGGTTCAAAGTTATGCCCAGGAACAACTCTTATGGTTTGGTACCTATACGGATGAAGGTGGGAATATTTTGCAAGGAAGATATCACATTGTAAAAAAGGGAAGAGCTCTAAAGAAAGTAATTCTTGCTCCATATGGAAAAAGCCCTATGGAATTTAAGGTATTAAAAAATGATACTGTACAAAGGTTTGTAGAAATTTCTTGGCCAAATAAACCCCAAAGAGTTGCAACACTCATTCAGTATACAAACGGATATTATGCTGGAAATTTTGAAGATGGAACTAAAATCTTACCCATGGTCATCAAGGAGTTTAACTTTCAGGATGCTCAATTACAAGGAAATTGGTTTAAACCCAGTGAGGTTGAAGTGAAAATTATTGAAAATACGATCAAACTACTTAGTTCTGATAAAAAATGGAATAAAAGTGATGATCGTATTTGTGAATCAAATACTACTTACAGTTTGTTTTGCGCACTTTATCAATCATCTGTTACTATAGATGGCGAATATCGGCATTTAAGACCAGCGATAAAGTATGTGAGAGAGGCTATTCAAAAGAAATACCCTAAAAAATACGATCACGTTTTAGTAGATTTCAATAATGCTCAAGACATCACATTACGAGATGTGCACGCTATTTTAAATACAGCCAAAGAAAACCTCTTGAAAGCAATTGGAAAATCTAAAAATTAACTTATTGTAGAGTTCTGTTTATAGTTCTCTTAACCAGATATTTCGGTATTGTACAGGGTTACTATGATCCTGTAGTTTTATTGGGCCTTTTCCGTGTGCCGGGTTTTTAGGAGGTCCAATATACTCTGTAGTTCCCAAAATCTCTACATGGTCCTGAACCAATACGCCATTATGAATTACAGTAAATGTACCAGACTTTGTTTTATTACCTGCCTCATCAAACTCTGGAGCATGAAAGATAATGTCATAGGTTTGCCATTCTTCGGCAGATTTGGTTGCATTCACAAGAGGTATATGTTGTTTATATACTGATGTAGCTTGCCCATTAGAATAGGTTCTGTTTTGATAGCTATCTAAAATTTGAACTTCATATTTATTTTGGAAAAACACCCCGCTATTTCCACGTCCTTGTCCTTCACCTTCTATAACATCTGGAGCACTCCATTCTAGGTGTAATTGCACACTACCAAAGCTTTGTTTTGTTTGTATATCTCCTGTTCCGGGTTTTACAGTCATCGATTTATCGTTATGAATGACCCAATTTGCAGAAGAAACTGAATCCTTAGCAGAGACCCAAGCTTCTAAATTAGAACCATCAAACAAAATAATAGCATCAGAGGGTACATTATTATCATTAAAAGAAATAGCTTTGGGTTCAGGCTCCCAAACCTCAGTTTCTTTGGGGTCTGTAATTTCTTTTTCAGGAGTTTTAACTTCCACTTTTTCTGCGGTTTCTTTCTCCTCTTTAATATCTACGTTTTTAGTTTCTTGCTTACAAGCTATAGCTATGGCTAAAACAAAAAATAGATAGCATAATTTTTTCATAAAAGTAAGTTCTTTGCGATAGGTTATAAACCTAATATTTTTTTGAGTTGTTCCTTATCCGTTTCCGCTCCGGCAAAATCATCAAACGCCTTTTGAGTAGCTTCAATAATATGTCTTTGAATAAAAGGCGCTCCTTCTCGGGCACCTTGTTCTGGTGATTTGATACAACATTCCCATTCCATAACTGCCCAAAGATCACATCCATATTCAGTTAGCTTTGCAAAAATAGTTTTGAAATCGATTTGTCCATCCCCGGGAGAGCGATATCTCCCAGCACGATCTACCCAATCACTATAACCACCAAAAACTCCTTTTTTACCAGTAGGGTTAAATTCTGAATCTTTTACATGGAAGGCTTTAATGAATTCATGGTAGTGATCAATATATTCGATGTAATCTAACTGTTGAAGTACAAAATGACTTGGATCATACAGAATGTTCACTCTTTTATGATTTCCTGTGGCTTCTAGGAAACGCTCAAAGGTAACTCCATCGTGTAGGTCTTCTCCAGGATGTATTTCATAGCAGACATCGACTCCTTCATTATCGAAATGATCTAAAATAGGAAGCCAACGTTTTGCAAGTTCAGAAAATCCCATTTCTACAAGTCCAGAAGGTCGTTGTGGCCATGGATGCATGGTATGCCAAAGCAAAGCTCCAGAAAAAGTAGCATGTGCTTTGATTCCTAACCGTCTACTAGCAGTAGCAGCGTTTTTAACTTGTTGAATAGCCCATCGAGTTCGTTCTTGAGGGTTGTTTTTACAGTTATCTGGAGCAAAATTATCGAACATGATATCATAGGCCGGATGAACGGCTACAAGTTGCCCCTGTAAATGCGTTGAAAGTTCAGTGATTTCTAACCCGTAATCTCCTATCTTACCTTTTAATTCGTCACAATATGTTTGACTCTCTGCTGCTTTATCCAAATCGATAAGTCTGGTTTCCCAGGTAGGAATTTGGATCCCTTTGTATCCTAAATCTGACGCCCATTTACATAACCCATCAAGGGAGTTAAACGGAGCTTTATTATCCATAAATTGTGCTAAGAAAATAGCTGGCCCTTTAATTGTTTTCATGTGGTTAAATTTTTGTCCAAGAAGCATTATTTTTACTACTTTCTACGGCGGCATATATAAATTTCATTCCTCGCACACCATCATCTACAGTTGGGAAATCTCTTACAGTAGAAGGCGATTCTCCCTTTTTTATCTGAGATAATTCTTTTGCAAAACTTCTGTAGATCGTAGCAAACCCTTCTAAATATCCTTCTGGGTGACCTGCCGGTATCCTAACATACTCTGAAGACTCAGGATAGCTTCCGTTTCCTCCAGGAGTATATATTTGTTTGGGTTGGTCTAACCATCTTACTGTAAGTTCGTTGGGGTTTTCCTGATACCATTCTACACTACCTTTAGTACCATACACACGTATCCCAAGATTATTTTCTTCGCCAGTTGCGATTTGAGAGAAAGAAAGAGTACCCTTTGCTCCATTTTCGAATCGAAGTAGAATGTTCCCATCATCATCAAGAGTACGACCATCTCCAAATGCAGAAAGATCTGCTGCCAATTCTGAAATTTGCATACCAGTAACATATTCTATTAGGTTTTCGGCATGTGTGCCTATATCTCCCAAAGCACCGCCAATACCAGAACGTTTAGGGTCAACACGCCAAGCAGCCTGTTTTTGTCCGGTTTTTTCAACAGCTGTGGCTAACCATCCTTGTAGATATTGAGCATTTACCTTTCTAATTGTGCCTAGATCTCCTTTAGATATCATTGCTTTTGCCTGTTTTATCATAGGATACCCGGTATAGTTATGTGTAAGAGCAAAGACTTTATTTGAAGAATTTACCACCTGTTTTAAGGTCGTTGCCTCATCGAGGGTTAGTGTCATGGGTTTATCACAAATCACATGAAAACCATGTTCCAGTGCCATTTTTGCTGGCGGGAAATGCATATGATTTGGAGTGACTATGGAAACGAAATCCATACGTTCTTCTTGCGGAAGTTTTGCTTCTTCCAAAATCATTTCTTCAAAACTTTTATAGGCTCGTTTTTTTGGAATGCCAAGTGCTTCGGCAGAGGCAATACTCTTTTCTTCACTGCTAGAAAAAGCTCCGCATACCAAATCTATCATTCCATCAATACTGGCAGCTTTACGATGAACATCTCCAATAAAAGAGCCTATTCCCCCGCCAACCATTCCCATTTTAAGTCGGGTCATAATTTATTCTTTATATTCTATTTTTTCATTTTTAAAAAAGATGGCAAATAATAACATCACCACTCCCGCAAATACGGCAGGGAATACCCATATGTTGTTCCATTCATGTACACCTACGCTAATAAGATTGTTATCGGTAATTTTACCTGCCACATAAAAACCAATTAGCATTCCTAAACCATATGTAGCCAAAGTAATCAATCCTTGTGCAGCACTTTTTACTTTTTCTCCGGCCTTGCTATCGGTATAAATTTGTCCCGAAACAAAAAAGAAATCATAACAAATACCATGTAGCGCGATTCCAGTAAGTAACATAAAGGCCAATTCACCTGAGTTTCCAAAAGCAAAGAGTAAATATCTAACCGTCCACGCCAGCATTCCTACCATTAATGTTTTTTTAAAACCAAACTTCTTAAAGAAAAAAGGTAATAGTAACATGAATAGCACTTCCGAGGCTTGCCCTATGGTCATTTTTCCAGTTGGATTGGGTACCTTTATTTCGCTCAAAAACTGATTAGTATGCTGGTAGTAGAATGCCAAAGGAATACAAATTAGAATAGACGAGAGGAAAAATATAAGAAAATTGCGATCCTTCAAAAGTTTCAAGGCATCTAACCCCAAGATGTCTGCAATTGTTATTTTTTGGCTTTTGTCGACCGTAGGAGGGGTTTTGGGTAAAGTAAAACTAAAAACTCCTAAAAAGGCAGAAGCTATAGCGGTCATCAAAAATGTATTTTTTAGCATACCACTTGCTATACCTTCTTCAGAATCCCAATGAAAGGCATAACTAATAAGTAAACCAGCAATAATCCAACCTATGGTTCCGAAAACTCGTACTAAAGAAAACTGTTTAGCGGGATCATTCATTTGATTAAATGAAACCGAATTTACTAGAGCAAGGGTGGGCATGTAGGCAATCATATATCCTAAAACATATGGATAGAAAACTGCAAAATCGGTAGCATTGGCCATTTGATACATTAAAAATGCTCCAATGAGATGAAGTACACCTAATATTCTTTCGGCATTAAAGAAACGATCTGCAATTAATCCTATAATAAAAGGAGCAATAATAGCACCCCAGGACTGGGTAGAGTAGGCCATACCCGTTTCTACACCTGTTGTTTTTAATGTGTTGGGTAGATATATACCCATAGTAACGAACCACCCTCCCCAAATGAAAAACTCGAGAAACATCATTAAGGATAGTTGGATTTGTGTGCTAATTTTCATCCTAATCTAGTTAAATTATTTAGAAAGATTAATTAATAAATCTCGTGTAGCAATTATACCTTCTATTTCGCTAAGGCGCTCTCCCTCATATTCTACTCCTACAAAACCATCATAACCTGATTCTTTGATAATGTCTAACATCCTTTTGTAGTCTATGGTAGTTTCATTTCCTTCTGTATCGAAATCATAAGATTTTGCACTTACCGCTTTGGCATAAGGCATCATTTGTGCTACACCTTCATATTTAGGGTATTCTTTTACACATTTTGATCCCCAACGTTCTCCGCCTTCTCGCTCAAGACAAAAGTTGCCAAAATCTGGCAATGTTCCACAGTTGGACATATTTACTTTTCTCATAACTTCAGAAAGCATTGCAGCATTTGAAGATAGATACCCATGATTCTCTACGATTACATTTACATTTTTGGTAGCAGCATATTCCGATAATTTACTTAAACCATCGATCGATACTTCCATCCATTTTTCTGGATTATTGGTGCCGAATAGGTTAACTCGAATAGAGTGGCACCCTAGGAATTGAGCTGCATCTACCCATTTTTTATGATTTTCTACGGCTTTGTTTCTTTCTTTTTCATCCTCAACTGCAAGATCTCCTTCGTGATCTACCATAATCATAAGGTTTTGTATATCGTGCTCTTCGCTTTTTGCTTTTAACGTTTCCAGAAGTTGTTGCAATGCCTTTTTAGGATCTTCATCTTTTTTGAGCTCATCGTCATAGAGTTGACTTACATACTCTACACCTTCAAACCCAAGTTCTTTGGCTTTTTCTGCGAAATCTAATGGACTTAAGTCTCCATTTTGAATTGCTTTATGAAGAGACCATTGCGCCAAAGATAGTTTGAAAAAAGGCTTAGACTCTGATTGTTGCGCAGTTTCTTCCATTGGTTTTTCCTCTTGAATTTCAGTTTTTTCGGTATTATTCTGTTTACACGAACTAATAAACAAAAGAATAAGCAACCCTTTGCAAATGATTTTAAACATAACCTTGAATTTATACGATATATTAATTTAAAGAGACCAATCTCTTCCTTGAGTTAAATTTTCTAACGAATCACATCCTACTTGCTCTCCCGGAACCGGTAGATAGGCAAGAACATTTTTACCTATTTCTTCACTAGTTTTAAATCCCCAAATAGATAAACCACGAATCCAGGATAAATATGTGAAAAACAAAGCGTCTTTTGATACTTTATCTAGGTCTTCTGGACCAGTAAGCTGTTCCATTTCCTCTTCATAGGCTTCTTGTTGCTCTTTTGATGATTTAAGATACTTAGCTAAAAGAGCATCATAGGTTTCAGTTTTGATCTTTTTTACCGGGTTTTCTTCGCTAATCCCAAGGTTATCATTAAACATACCCGCTATTTTCTTAAACATATATGCTTCTTCTTCCTTAGACGCGTTATTCACAAATCGATCTACAAACATGGGAACATTTAGTGCTTTCGCACCGGGAATGTTTTCGGTTTCTGGAATAATTAAATCTACCAGCTGATCTAACACTTTGGCTTCATCTTCAGAAAGTAATTCTGGAGTCCAGGTCAATTGTATTTCTCTAGTACAACTTTGTAGTATACTTAACATTGTTGGTGTTACGGCAAGTGCTCCGGCCGTAATCCCAATATTTCTTATGGCTTCTCTTCTTTTCATACTCTATAACATTAAGCGTTTTTTTGAATTTGTTTTGCAGCATGATCTGCAGCTCTGGCAGTAAACGCCATATAGGTCAGGGAAGGGTTTACACAACTTGCAGAAGTCATGAAAGAACCATCGGTCACATATACATTGGGAACTGCATGAATCTGATTGTGCTTGTTGAGTACAGAAGTTTTGGGATCGTGTCCCATTCTAGCTGTTCCCATTTCATGAATTCCGAGTCCGATACCACCAATGTCATCTCTAGCTTCTATATCTTTGAAACCGGCTTTCTCAAGCATATCCATCGCTTGTTTGATCATATCCTTTCTCATTGCTAGTTCATTTTCTTTGAATTCAGCATCAAAAGTCACCGTTGGAAGCCCCCATTCGTCTAATTTTTCATAGTCCAGGGTCATTTTGTTCTCGTGATAAGGCAAACACTCACCAAAACCATTTAGCCCCATTCTCCATTTTCCTGGTTTTAATATTTCTTCTTTTAGTTCTTTTCCATAACCAAGTTCAGCAACCATGTCTTCCCAGTCGTGTCTGCTGGCTCCACCTTGAAAACCATATCCACGTTTAAAAGTCTCCTGATCGGTATCTCCTCCAATATTTCTAAATCTTGGGATGTAGATACCATTTGGTCTTCTTCCTTTATAGTACTTATCTTCGAATCCGTCGAATGTACCATAGGCTCCTGCTTTAAAATGATGGTCCATAATATTATGTCCCAGCTCACCAGAATCATTTCCCATTCCATTAGGGAAGCGTTCAGACTTGGATTGTAAAAGAATACTTGCCGAAGCAATAGCTGAAGCACATAGAAAAATAACTTTTGCAGTGAATTCCATTTTTTCTTTGGTTTCTGCATCGATCACTTTTACTCCTGTAGCTTTTCCGGTTTTATCATCATACATTACTTCATAAACCACAGAGTGAGGGCGAAGGGTCATATTACCCGTACGTTCTGCTGCAGGTAAGGTAGATGAGTTACTGCTAAAATATGCACCAAAAGGGCATCCTCTCATACATCGATCGCGAAACTGACAGTTCATGCGACCTTCAAACTTTTTCGTGCCTGTAATATGAGCAGATCTACCTATGGTCATAAGTCGATCTTCGTAATTATCTGCAATATTAGATTTTAAGTGCTCCTCTACACAATTTAGTTCCATAGGAGGAAGAAATTGTCCGTCGGGTAATTGTTCAAGCCCTAATTTTTCTCCACTTACCCCGATATATTCTTCTACCTTATCATACCAAGGCGCAATATCTTTATAGCGCACAGGCCAGTCTACGGCTATTCCTTCTTTTTTATTAGCCTCAAAATCGATATCACTTAACCGATAACTTTGTCTACCCCACATCAATGATCTACCTCCAACGTGATATCCTCGAATCCAATCAAATCGTTTAGTTTCGTTATATGGGTGTTTTAAATCATTCACAAAAAAGTGGCGATGCGCTTTTGAGGTTACATATCCTGTTCTATGCTGTTTTTCCTGCTCTTGAATTTCTTTTCGAGAAGGTTGCCCTTTATATTTATAATCCCATGGATCGTCATTCATTGTCGGGTAATCTTCGACATGTCGTACCATGCGTCCACGTTCTAAAACAAGTGTTTTTAGGCCTTTTTCACAAAGTTCTTTTGCCGCCCAGCCTCCACTAATTCCGGTGCCAACTACAATGACATCATATTGCGGTTCTTTTTGCATAATAAAAATTGATTTTTGAGTTAAATTGAGATTATTCTAGAGTCCTAAACCATTCTGCCATAGCTCTTGCTTCTTCTTCAGGAATATTTTGATTTAGCATTATCGTATTGTTGTATTCTTTAAGTAGGGCCATGGCTACAGGGTCTTTCTTTAGCATTTCATCGGGATTCATAATCATATTCATGACCCACTCTGGACTTCTTTTTTTATAGATTCCGACCATTGGAGGTCCGATGAATTTTTGAGTTGCTTTATGACAAGCGAGACATTTAGACTTAAACAGCTGTTCTCCTTTACTAGCTAATACTGTATTGATATTTTCATCAAAGGTAACTTCTGTAATAGGGCCTATACCTTTGTTGTCCAACATGACAGGTGTGGTAGTTTTTTTTTCTGTAGTTACTTTTTTATCCTCGGTTTTTGTTCCTATCGTAATGGTTTCTTTTTCCTTTTTTTCTTTGGAAGAACAAGCTGTGGCAATCATAAGACAAACTACCCCCAGAGTTAAATAGAGTGATTTCATAAATTGTGATCTTCTTTTACAGACGGTTTACTTTTTTATAATTGTATAATCTTTTTAGGTTTTTGATGTTGACACACTATCCCCTAAAATTAGAGAAGGATAGTGACGGGATATAGACATATTTTATGATGTATATTTTGTTGTTTTATGGGTGTGTGTTGAAAAACATTAGATTATCATCAAATTTATTGTGAAAACTTTACACTATTTTTAACTTGTTGTGCATTTTTTTGCATTAAATTGTCTTTCAGTTCTAGTTAGTCAGATAATTAAGAGTATGAGAAAAGCTTCTTTTGAGAAAGTGATTCCCCCAAAGGGATCCTCGTTTAAGGTATTTTATTCAAAAGCCCCCTTTTTGCCATATGGAGGTCGTTGGCATTTTCATCCAGAATATGAAATAGTGTATTTACCATCGGGTAAAGGGAAACGGTTTATTGGGACTAAAATAAGTCGATTTGAAGATGGAGATCTAATATTGTTGGGGCCTAATATTCCTCATAATTGTTTTAACGTAGGTTTTGAATCCGAAGTATATGAGGAATATGTTATTCAGTTCAAAGGAGAAGATATAAAAGAAGCGAGTAAGTTTTTTACAGAATTTGAAGATATTCAAGAATTACTTGTGAATTCGAATGCCGGGTTAACGTTAACCTCAAAAGATAAACATGATATAGGTGAGATTATTAAAAGTATGATAGGGCTTTCTCCTCTAGAAAAACTGCTACAGTTGTTTAGAGTATTACAGAAATTAGCTAATACTAGTTATGAGAGTTTGGAAGTGAAGCAGTTTTTAACACTCTCAGTAAATCATACCGAAAGAGTTAGAGATATTTATAAAATCATTCAGGAGAATTATCAAACAGCTATTTCGACAAGACAAGTAGCTCAACAGATAGGAATGACAGAAAGCTCTTTTTGTCGTTTTTTCTTGAAAAGTACTGGTAAAACATTTAAACAGGCACTCACAGAAATTAGAATTCAAAATGCATGTAATTTACTGGTGAATACCGATGCTACTATTACTAGTATAGCATTTGATTGTGGGTTTAATAGCTTGTCTCTTTTTAATAGATTGTTCAAACGTGTTATAGAAGATACTCCTAACAAATACAGGCAAAAATATGTAAATCATTTGCAGGTATCTTTCCCTAAAACAGCATGAAGAACTTTAAAACTTAGAGTTTTATAAGGAATTTTGTAATTTTGTAGTATATATGAAGAAAATCATTCACAATAGTTGCGCTTCTTTGTTAGCCGTATTGGTATTGTTATCGACAATGTCTTTTTCGGTGAACATGCATTATTGTGGAAAAACACTAGTAGATGTTTCTGTTTTTAATGTGGCAAAAAGCTGTGAGATGCCACAAATGAAATCTACACAGGAATGTAGTGTTGAAACGAAAAAGAAATCTTGTTGTACAGATAAGCAGATAATAGTAGAGGGTAAAGAAGACCTGAAAGATATTGTCAAAAATCTTACTTTTGAGCAACAGGTTTTCTTAGTAAGTTTTACCCATTCGTACATATATCTTTTTTCTGCTAAGGATACTGCGATAACATCATTTATAGAGTATCCTCCTCCATTACTCGATAAGGACTATCAGATCCTTTACGAGACCTTTTTGATTTGATTTTATTAGATATTGGAAATAAGCCCAACAGAACTCTGTTTTTGGGCTAAACGTATAGTGTATATATAACATACACTTTTTCAGTACATATCTAATTACATTCAAAATGCTGAACAAGCCAATTAAATTTTTAATAGAAAACAAAATAGTAGCAGTATTATTGTTAGCAGTCTTCGTAGGCTGGGGAATATTGCACGCTCCATTTCAATGGGATTTCGGTTTTTTTCCAAGAGATCCGGTAGCAGTAGATGCGATACCTGATATTGGAGAAAACCAACAAATAATTTACACAAAATGGGAAGGTCGTTCACCTCAAGATATTGATGATCAGATCACATATCCTCTTACCACAGCATTAATGGGAATTCCCGGTGTAAACACCATAAGAAGTTCTTCGATGTTTGGTTTTTCAAGTATCTATATCATTTTTGAAGAAGATGTAGAATTTTACTGGTCAAGAAGTCGAATATTAGAGAAGCTAAATTCTTTACCTGTGGGGTTACTTCCAAAAGGAGTTAATCCAACCTTAGGACCAGATGCAACTGGTTTAGGGCAAATTTTTTGGTATACGCTAGAGGGACGTGATGAAAAGGGTAATGTTACCGGCGGTTGGGATCTTCATGAGCTTCGTAGTATACAGGATTATTATGTAAAGTATTCGCTTTCTTCTGCAAGTGGAGTATCGGAGGTAGCTTCTATTGGAGGTTATGTTCAAGAATATCAGGTTGATGTAGACCCAGAGCTCATACGCCAATATAATATCAACCTTAATGATATTGTCAAGGCATTAAAAAAATCTAACCAGGATACAGGAGCTCAAACTTTAGAAATTAACCGAGCAGAATATTTGGTTAGAGGTTTGGGTAACGTAAAATCGATATCAGATATTGAGAATACAGTTGTAGGGTCAGAAAATTATACTTCTATTCTAATAAAAGATGTGGCTAATGTACACTTGGGACCGGCTCCGCGACGTGGGATATTAGACAAGGAAGGAGCTGAGGTGGCTGGAGGGGTAGTGGTAGCTCGTTATGGAGCTAATCCTATGGAGGTAATCGACAACGTGAAAAATGAGATAGCAAAACTATCTGCCGGTTTACCTACAAAAGTACTGACAGACGGTAGAACTTCTCAAGTAACTGTAGTACCTTTTTATGATCGCACCGAATTAATAGAAGAAACTATAGGAACTCTAAGTGAGGCTTTAACATTGGAGATATTGATCACTATATTGGTTATTGTTATTATGGTGTTCAATCTAAGAGCTTCAGTTCTTATTTCGGGATTGTTACCAGTATCAGTTTTAATGGTGTTTGTTGCCATGAAATTGTTTAATGTCGAAGCTAATATTGTGGCACTATCAGGTATCGCAATTGCCATAGGAACCATAGTCGATGTAGGTGTTATTCTTTCAGAAAATATCGTTCGACATTTAGAGGAAAATGAAAACAAAAAAGAAAAAGATCAGCTTGCTATTAATCTAATGGTATATAATGCTACAGCAGAAGTTTCTGGAGCAATATTTACTGCAGTACTTACTACGATTATTAGTTTTTTACCTGTTTTTACTATGATAGGAGCCGAAGGAAAATTATTTCGTCCATTGGCATTTACAAAGACGATGGCACTAGTATCTTCCATTGTAGTGGCATTATTTTTAATTCCGCCCTTTGCGGCTTATTTTTTTAAGAGAAAAAGTCTAAGGACGTTTTATAAATACGTGCTTAATGGAGTTTTAATCGTCCTAGGTTTTTTAGCAATTATATTTGGTTATTGGTTGGGGCTGGTATTGATTGGTTTTGGAATTTTAACGATACTATCATTGCTAGATAAACTTTCTCAAAAACAGTTTAATTTGAGTACTATAATACTGTCGTCGGTTACGATTGTTTTTCTGCTTGCTATTTATTGGAGACCTTTAGGATTCGAACAGAACTTGGTATTGAATTTATTCTTTGTGGGGATAATTTGCTTTGGACTTTTAGGAATCTTTTGGGTGTTTAAAATGTACTACAGCCGTATGTTACAATGGGCGCTTAATAACAAGTTTGTATTTCTATCAATTCCGTTTTACATTGTTATTTGCGGAATATTGATCATGAAAAATACAGGAAAAGAATTTATGCCATCACTTAACGAAGGTTCATTTTTGCTCATGCCCACATCATTACCACACGCTGGGGTAGAAGAGAACAAACGTGTACTGCAGCAGCTTGATATGGCGGTGGCTTCAATTCCTGAGATAAAAACTGTGGTTGGTAAAGCAGGAAGAACAGAATCTGCTCTAGATCCTGCACCTTTGTCGATGTATGAAAATATGATTCAATATCATTCAGAATATGAATTGAACAAAGAAGGAGAACCACAACGATTTAAAGTAGATAGTAATGGTGATTTTGTATTGAAAAATGGAAGCATGGTTACTAATCCCAATTTAAAAGATAATTCAAAGGCCTCGAATATGGGAGGAGATTTATTAAACCCATACCGTATTGACAGAGGTTTATTGATAGAAGATGAGGGAGGTGAATATTTTAGGAATTGGAGACCAGAGATTCAATCTCCCGATGATATTTGGAATGAAATTATAAGGGTAACTAAATTACCGGGAGTAACATCAGCTCCTAAATTACAGCCTATTGAAACCAGATTGGTGATGCTACAAACAGGAATGAGAGCACCTATGGGAATAAAAATAAAGGGACAGAGTTTAGAAGAGATAGAAGCTTTCGGTTTACAACTAGAGAAGATTCTAAAAACAAGTACAGGAATAAAGAAAGAAGCTGTTTTTGCAGATAGAATAATTGGTAAACCCTATATACTTATGGACATAGATCGGGAAAAGTTAGCCCGCTATGGTATTACTATTGAAGATGTACAACGTATAATAGCAACAGCAGTAGGAGGAATGCCCGTCACACAAACTGTTGAAGGTAGAGAACGTTATGCATTAAGAGTACGATATCCCAGAGAATTAAGAGGTACACCAGATGATTTAGAAAACATATATGTACCTATTATCAAAGGAAGTCCAATACCACTTAGTGAGCTTGTTACGATTCGATATGAACAAGGTCCGCAGGCCATTAAAAGTGAAGATACTTTTCTAGTTGGTTATGTGCTATTTGATAAACTAGATGGTTTTGCAGAAGTAGATGTAGTTGAAAATGCACAACGGGTTATTCAAAATAAGATAGAAATTAATGAGCTTACTATTCCAAAGGGAATTAACTATGTCTTTACCGGAACGTATGAAAATCAGTTGCGAGCAGAAAAGACGATGTCTTTGGTAGTGCCCATAGTACTGTTCATAATTTTCATGATACTCTACTTTCAATTTAGAAGTGTAGCTACCTCTTTTATGGTGTTTACTGGTATAGCAGTGGCATTTGCCGGAGGGTTTATTCTGATCTGGCTATATGGTCAGGATTGGTTCTTAAATTTTAATGTATTCGGAGAGAACTGGAGGGATTTGTTTCAGATACAAACCATTAACCTAAGTGTAGCGGTTTGGGTTGGTTTTATTGCGCTCTTTGGTATCGCTACCGATGATGGAGTGGTAATGGCTACTTATCTAACTCAAACTTTTGAAAGAAATAGGCCTTCAGATATAAAAGAAATACGCGCAAGTATCATAGAAGCTGGGGAGAAACGTATACGACCTTGTTTAATGACCACTGCGACGACCATATTGGCATTGCTACCTATTTTAACCTCTACCGGAAGAGGAAGTGATATAATGATACCTATGGCAATACCCAGTTTTGGAGGAATGCTCATTGCACTTATTACTCTTTTTGTGGTACCCGTGCTATATAGCTGGAGACAAGAAGTTCAACTAAAAAGAATCAAAAAATGAAGTATATGAAAATCATAGGCTGCTTGATATTCGTTGTACCTACTTTTGTTCAGGCGCAACAGTTGCAGTCTTATATAAATGAAGCAGATAAAAACAATGAAAGTATTAAAGCATATGAGATGCGATATAATATCGCTCAGGAAAAAATAAACGAAGTTACTTGGTTGCCAAATACAGAATTTAGTGCTGGATATTTTGTTAGAGAACCAGAAACAAGAACAGGAGCACAAGTAGCAAAATTTTCGGCTAAACAGATGTTACCCTGGTTTGGTACTGTGGAAACCCGGCAGAACCATGCCAGCGCAATGGCAGAAATCGATTATGTAGAATATATCATTGCCAAGCGAAAATTAGCTTTGGCTGTTACAAAATCGTACTACCAACTTTATAGGTTGAACGCGAAGCGTAGTGTTTTGACCAAAAATATAGAACTTCTTAAGACCTATGAAACCTTAGCTTTACGATCTATAGAAGTAGGAAAAGCAGGAGCGGTAGATGTGTTACTTTTACAAATTCGACAAAATGAACTTCAACAAGAATCTGAAATCCTTCATGAACAAATTTTAGGAGAGACAGTTAATTTCAATAATTTATTGAATAGAGATGTTGCTTTACCGATAGATGTAAATACCGCAATTACTATCCCCCATCAGGATCCAGCATTTATTGATAGCTTAAGTTTGAATCCAGAACTACTTCGTTTTGATAAGATGTTTGCATCAGTTATTCAGGAAGAATTATTAAATAAAAAGAAAGGTTCTCCAAAGATCGGGTTTGGATTAGATTATGTTCCCGTTCAGGAACGACCAAATATGGTATTTGACGATAATGGTAAAGATATAGTAATGCCTATGGTTTCTGTTTCTATTCCTATTTTTAATAAGCAATATCGCTCTGTAACCAAACAAAATGAACTTCGCAAACAAGAGATAACTTTTCAGCAAGAGGAACGTTTGCATAGACTAGAGTCTCTTTTAGCAAAGTCGATAGCACTTAGAAATAAAGCCCGTATCTCATTTAATACTCAAGATAAAAACCTAAAACGGGCCAAAGACGCAGAGCAAATTTTAATGAAAAATTATGAGACTGGTACGATCAATTTTAATGATTTGCTAGATATTCAAGAACTTCAATTAAAGTTTGAGGTCAATCAAATTAATGCTATCGAAGATTATTATGTGCAATCTTCGATGATAAACTATTTAAGTAACTAAGAATGATTTTAAAATATAACATCAGCGGGATGACCTGTAATGGTTGTCGAAATAATGTAGAACAGAAACTACGTAATCACCAAAAAATTCTCAATCTATCTGTAGATTTAGAAAAATCGGAAGCCATTATAGAAACAGATTCATACATCGAATTAAATCAATTAAGACTGTTGTTGCCAGAAAAATATACCATAACAGAGAAAAAAGACCATGGTGAAAATCTGGATATTTTGAAGGATAATCCTAATTCGGTATCTGTGTCTAGTAAAGCCAAGCAATTACGACCTCTCTTTATCATTTTTGGGTATATCGCTATAGCTAGTGTTTTGCTGAATTATGAAGATTGGAACATTCAAAACATGATGCTCGATTTTATGGGGCTTTTTTATGTGGTATTCAGCTTTTTTAAATTGTTGGATCTTAGTGGGTTTCCGGAGTCGTTTAGAATGTATGATCCATTGGCCAAATTGGTGCCTTTTTATGGCTGGATATATCCTTTTATAGAATTATCTCTTGCTATTTTGTTTTTAATGCGTCTGTATATTCCTCTCGCGTTGGTAGCGACATTACTAATTTTAGGAATTACCACTTTTGGAGTAACAAAAGTGTTATTTGATAAAAAATCTATTCAATGTGCGTGTCTTGGTACTACTATGAATTTACCGATGACCGAAGCAACGTTTATCGAGAATATCATCATGATCTTGATGTCAATTTTTATGTTAATTCAAATGGCTTAATTATGAATAAGAAAATAGTAATATTCTGTGCAATTTCGATTGGGCTAGGGCTATTCATAGGATATTTAATTTTTAAGAGCCCCAAAGAGACTTCAAATCATATTGAGGCTCATTCTGATCATAATGAACAATGGACCTGTTCTATGCATCCTCAAATCGTGAGAGACGAACCTGGTGATTGTCCCATTTGCGGAATGGATTTGATACCTGTAGAAGGAGGATCAAACGGATTGTCTCAAGAACAATTCAGGTTAACAGAGAATGCAATTGCACTTGCCAATATACAGACGACAGTGGTGGGAAATACACAAAGAGATGGTAATAATGGTATTTCCATATCGGGTAAGATAGCTGCGAATGAAAAAGCTATAGCCGTGCAAGCGAGCTATTTTGATGGAAGGATAGAGCAATTGAATGCGAATTACGAAGGTCAGAACATTAATAAAGGACAATTACTGGCCACTATATATTCTCCAGAATTGGTGGCTACGCAGCAAGAACTTATTACGGCGGCTTCGCTCAAAGAATCGCAACCGAGATTGTATGAAGCGGTTCGCAATAAACTAAAATTATGGAAGCTGTCTGATGCTCAAATACAATCAATAGAAAGCTCAGAAAAGGTTCGTGACAAATTTCCTGTATATGCCACGGTTTCTGGAACCGTAACAGAGGTAATTGCAGTTGAAGGAGACTATGTGAAAAGAGGACAACCCATTATTAAAGTGAGTAACTTAGGTACAGTATGGGCCGAGTTTGATGTGTATGAACGGCAATTATCACAATTTAAGAAAGGGCAAAACATAGCGATAACAGCCAATGCTTATCCAGATCAAACATTCAAAGGTGTAGTGTCTTTTATTGATCCTGTCTTAAATACTGCTACCCGAACAACATCCATTCGCGTTGTTCTTACTAATAATAACGCTCTTTTTAAACCTGGAATGTTTGTAAATGGTATAGTCGAAACGAAAAGTGATATTGAGCATGTATCAAAATTACTGGTTCCTGCGTCATCTGTAATGTGGACCGGTAAACGTTCTCTGGTATACGTGAAAATAAAACCTGATGAACCAATTTTTGAAATGAAAGAAGTGGTTTTGGGGGTGAAGAATGGTGATAATGTTGAGGTTTTATCTGGTTTGCAACCAGGTGAAGAAATCGTTACTAATGGTACTTTTACTGTCGATGCGGCTGCACAGTTGCAAGGAAAAAAATCAATGATGAATAAAAAAGATGAGAATAATGTAATGGATGCAACACCAAAAACCGAGATGTCAAGAGCATTTCAAAAAAGCTTTTTGGAGGCACTCTCATCTTACTTTGAATTTAAAAATGCCTTTGTAGACTCTAACGTAGAAGAGGTTTCAAATTTTGGTAAGACACTATTATCAAATTTTAATGATACTGATATTACGTCCTTATCAAAGTCAGAAAAATCATATTTTGATAATTGTAAAAAAATACTGGGAGAAATGTTGAAAACTACTAATATTGATACGAGAAGAAAGTACTTTGTTAACTTCAATAAAAATATGGTTGAGCTGGCGATGTTAATAGAAGGTACAAATCAGGCTATATATGTACAAAAGTGTCCTATGGCAGATGGCAATAAAGGTGCAATTTGGCTGAGTGAAAGTAAAGAAGTAAAAAATCCGTATTACGGAGACTTAATGTTGAATTGTGGAGAAGTGATAGAAACCATCAAATAAGAAATTGGCGATTCTAGGCAGCATTGTGCTTATTCTTTTTGGATAAGCTTTTGGCCCAAGTAATGGCATCGGTTATGTTATTGAATGTTTGTAATTTATTTCTCATAAATAATTTTTCCAATAAGGTGTTTAATAATCCTTTTTGGTCATAACTAACGATAGCATAACCTTTAAGCATATATCTATATTTGTAAAAACTTAACCAATCACTTGGAACTACAGAGTAGGGGTTAATTCTATTAGAGATATATACAAGATTTTTTCCGTTTTGATCATAGAGTTCAGTGATTTCTTCAACCACCTGTTTTGCATGTTGTTCCCAGTTAAATACAACATCTTTATGCACTTCGCCCACAATGAAAGTGTCAAAAAGGTAATAATCTCCAAAAGGATAATTAATAACTTGAATAGCGTTGTGATAAAAAGAAGTGTCTTTGATACTTGCCATATTCAAAAGTATGTTAAAAACTGTTAAAAATCAATACTTTGATTTGAAAAAACAGGACTAAATTCGACTAACAGAATTAATAATCGACAAGTGGTTGTAAGTAAAGTGTTTAACAAAAAGAATGTTGATTGCTTTAAAATTATATGTTTTAGAAGTATTGTTTATAATTATGAAGAAGATTTGTGGTTTATCTGCTTAAAAATTACGCTGATTTAACCAATTTTATGATTTTAAAACGCTTCTTGTAAAGAAAGAGCATTATCTTTGTCGTCCCAAAAAAAGGAAGTAGTGATTGAAGAATTTGTAATAGCCATGCTATGGAGTATTTCTCCTTTTGGAGAAGCTAAGGTAGGTATACCTTATGGGCTCATTAATGGTCTCAATATCTATTTGGTATTTATTTTGTGCTTCTTAGCCAATGTTTTGGTATTCCCTATTATGATCTTTTTTCTTGAAAAAATTAATAACTACTTATTACGCTGGAATCCTTATAAGAAAGCTGCAATTTTTGTTGCACGCAGAGCAAAAACCGGATCTGGAGACAAAATTAAAAAATATGGGTTTTGGGGGTTGTTATTGTTCGTAATGATACCATTACCTGGAACCGGAGTTTATGCCGGTAGTATAGCTACATATCTATTTAAGATAAAAAGAAGAAAAGCTTTTGTTGCAAACAGTGTAGGTATCTTCTTGTCTTCTGTAATTGTATGGTCTACAACATTGTTAACTATGCAAGGAGTTTCTTAAAAACTACCTATTCACCTTTTTAATCAATTTTTGTTCATAACCAAGTTGCCTATGTAACAATATCATTTTTAAGTTGGTATGGTTTTTGAAAATTGCTTTGTAAGTTCACAATAAAAGCGTTTGCGAAAAAATGTGCTCAGGCTTTGAAAACAATTTGTGAAATTATAAATTTGAAGTATTAATAATTACCCCCTTATTGACATGACAACAAACATCAAAAAGTTTTTACTTATTCTACCAGTTTTATGCTTTATTACCCAGGTTTATGGGCAAAATGAGCAAATTACCATACGTCAAAATAGTTCCCAAGATTTTAGTATCACAAGTGCAAATGGAATTCCTTTTACTGTTGTACTAGAAAACAGTAAAAAAGATGGACAATATCTTTTAGCCTCCGATGGTGAACTTGTATTCAATATGAGTGATATTACTCCCGAAAGTACTGCAAGATTAGTGTTTCAGAGAGGGATTTACGATCAGATGGAAGAAAAAGTGATGGTGCAGTATAGGATAGATGTTGAGTGGATTAAAGCAAGACTTGGGATTTCAGATGATCAATCAAAATTATTCCCAACACGTCCTATATTTGACGATCCGTCTTTAGAAAAACTTAAGCAAAAGGTTTATCAATATACCGAGACTCCCAAAAAAGAAGCGTATTTTAATGAGTGGATTGATAAAATAAACTATTCTTATGGTGTAGTTTTGTTTTTACGTGAAATGTATGCCGCGTCTAATGGAACCAGTAACGGACAAAGCCATAATTTCACTCCGGTAAATCTTTATCAGGCACTTCGTTTGTAGTGACCTTAAAATTCTTAATTATCAAAAGCATTTGGGTTATTTGTCGTAAAGGCCAAATTTAGATTTGTGATACCTTTAGAAAATTACTTGTTTTGATTTTGGAATTCTTCTAACTGTTTTTCCAACATCGATATCTTCTTTTCTAATTGTTCAATTCTAGGTTGAAACTCATCAATAGTATATCGTTGTTCTATGTGTTGAGGACAATTTACGTCCCATGCGTTGACCTTAATTTTGATAATTCGTTCAATAGAACTTATGTAGTTTTCGTCTTTTACAAGGTCCAATAGGCTATCATCTGGTTGGTGAGCAACTACTTCTCCCCAAATTTTGATACGCATCCTATTAGGATAATCCATCAGAAAAAGGTGTACTTTGTTATTGACATCAAAATTACCAACAGAGATATATTGTCTGTTGCCAGAATAATCTGCAAAAGCAAGATGTTTCTCGTCTAAAACCTTAAGAAATCCTTTTGGCCCACCTCTGTGTTGTATATAAGGTTGACCATTGGCATTTACAGAGGCCATATAAAATGAATTTCTAAGACTAATAAATGATTTTAGGTTCTCGGTAATAAGATGTTGCCAGTCTCTTTTTTCGGCCATTTTTTGGTAGGTTCCTCTAGAACCCATTTCCTCTTGTCTTTTTTTTACCTCTGGGCTAAAAGCAATATCACTTACAAAATCTTTACTCATGGTTACAGTTTTTTAATGGTATATGAGTAGTCTGTTTAATTGCGAATAACTTTCATTTTTTGGTTTGATACTAAGCTATAAGTTTAAAAATTAAAACAAGAACAGAAAGAAATGGTTATAACCATTTCTTTCCTTTCATTTTATCAAACAAGAAACTTATATCCTCTTCTGATCCCATGGTAACTCGAGCCCAATTAGGTTTTGTAGGCCAGCCCCCAGCAAGCAGAATATTGTTTTTAAGCATAAGTTCTTTATATGGTTTAAAATTTTTCACATCAAAATATACGAAGTTAGCCTCACTACCCAGGTAATTTAGTCCCATGGCGTCAAGCGCATTACAGAACTCCTTACGTATTTTGGTGTTGTTATTTCTTGATGTTTCTAAAAACGCATCGTCTTTTAAAGAGACAATGGCAGAGGCGACACTAAGTGAATTAGGCATGTTGCCCGGGAATCCTAATGTGAATTTTTTTTCCATCTCGGCTATAATTGATTCTGGTCCTAGCATAAAACCAATTCGTAAACCAGCTAAACCATATATTTTGGAAAACGTGCGAGTTATAAGAATGTTTTTTCCTTCGGTAATAAGCGGTGCCATTGATTTCTCTTTCCAGGAATTCATAAAATGAATGTAAGCTTCATCAACAAGTATGGTAGTTTTATCAGAAACCATCCTACAGAATGATTTTAGGGTATCGGTTTCTATAGCTGTTCCTGTAGGGTTATTAGGATTACAGAGGGTTAAAAGGCTTGTTTTAGGATTTATCCTGGATTCCATTTCTGTCAAGTTCATTTTAAAATCAGAATCAACTTCTACAGGAACTACGTTGGCACCGATCTTTCTGGCAAAAAGTCCGATCACATCAAATGTTGGGGAAGGCACAATTATTTGTTCCCCTTTACTTCCAAAATGAGTAGCTGTCCAAATTAGCGGCTCAAAAGACCCGTGCCCAAGTAAAACATTTTCAGGTTTTAACCCTTCTTGTTCAGCGATTAACTGTTTTAATGCGTTTGCATCATATTCATAAAATGTAGAATATCTGTTACTACGAAATGTAACTTGCTTGATTATATCTTCAACACTTTTGCTTGGACCCAAATGATTTTCATTGTAAAGTAATCTCCTAACCGAGTCGTTGTTATCAATTTGATTTTTCCTTGTATGGGCTGTGTCAGTTTCAGAAAAGACGTTCAGGGGGAGCAGGCTTAAACCTGCAGAAGTTGCTAAAGAATTTTTTAACCATTGTCTTCGATTTATTGTATCCATAATGTTTAAAATTTATGCTAAATCAACTAAAAATCAGAGATACAGTCTATCGAATTCATGAATCCAATAGGGATTTAATATTAAATTTAGGAGACTACTTTGGTTGCGTGTTTCAACCGATATTGCGAGGGCGTAGATTTTGTCAATGATTTAAACGCCACGTTAAAAGAAGAAAGGCTATTGAAACCAGAGTCTAAAGCAATAGCCAAAATTTTTGTATTCATATGACTACCTACCAGAAGTTCTTTGGCTTTTTCTATTCTGTACTCATTAATGAAGTTTGAAAAGTTTTTATTGGCGTATTTATTTATAATCATAGATATATCTCTGGGAGATAAATTAAGTTTTGCAGATAATGATGCTAGTTTTAAATCGGGATCCAAATAAAGAGCTTCACCTTCTATTAATTCTTTTATCCGGTTTAGCTGTAACTTGCCATCTTCTAGCGTAATATTTGAGTTTATGTATTTTTCTTTAGGATCTTCATAAAACATTGTTTTTCTGTCGAACGCTAAAAAGAGGATAATAAACATGAGAATTGAGAATGCAACGATACCTGCAGAATAGATAGGGATTAACTTAACAAATATTAATGTGTAAACTGTCCAAACTGCGCAAAGAGCATACACCAAAAGCTTATACCATTCTCTTATTTTTTTGTCTACTTCAATGGTTTTTTTTCGGGCCATAAATAAACTTGCAATTACATAAAAAAATGAGTGTGCCAGAATAAAACTATAGCTCAATTTCCAAAAATTACTATTGGTATCATTAGGGATTTTAAAGCAGAAAACGATGTAGAGTAAACAAGGGATAAAATGCGGTGCAGCCCACTTTAATTGAATTTTGGCGCTTACGAAAAGAGAACGCCCATATAGATATAGTAATGGGCCAATGGCTAAATTTGCTGCTAGCCCCAGGTTTTTAATAAAAACAGGGAGTTCTACAAAATTATAAAACACCGATTTGGTAATTCTTAACGTAAGTACAACTAGCAATATTCCTAAGATAGTATTCTGAATCTTTTTACCTTTAAGTAGATAGATACCAAAGAATAGACTTATCCCAAGTCCAATACCACTTATAATTGCTATTAATAATTTAATCACCATATTTTTGAAAACCTATCTATTAAGATAAAACTGCTAGATCATAGAATTTGAATTTCACTTTTATTAATTTGTCTCATTAGAAAACTTTTTGATTTCTTCTATGATAGGAAATACTTTTTTACCTCTTTCAGAAACATAATATTCAACTCTTGGAGGAATCTCTTTATATGCTTTTCTGATGAGTATTCGGTATTCTACCAATACTTTTAATTCCTGGATTAGCATTTTTTCACTTATTTCAGGAATTAGGCGTTTTAATTCACCGAATCGCCTTTTATCTTCACCAATTTCGTGAATGATTCGTAACCTCCATTTGCCACCAATTATCTTTAGAGTATTGTTAACTGGACATGTTTCTAAATTATTTTCATTTTTTTTTGCCTTCAAAACACCTTTAAATTTAAAATTTTTACCTAATAGTAGGTACCTTACCTTAAGGTAAGTACTAGAATATTAGTAAGCTAAATTATAATTTTGCATTGAATTTAAAAAATAGTAATAATGAATGCGAAGAAAATATTTGTAAGTGGGGTAACGGGATTTCAAGGAGCGGCAATCGCGCGACTTTTACTGGAGAGAGGCTTTAATGTATCATCCCTGGTACGCAATTTAAAAAGTGATACTATTGATAGTAGAGTAGAGGCAATTCCTGGAGAGTTCGAAAATGTAAATGAGGTATCATCTGCGTTAAGAAATGTAAATGGAGCCGTATTTACATTGCCGTTGATTTTTGATAAAGATAAGGCGATATCTATAACCAAAAATTTTATCGAAGCTGCTAAAAAGGAAAATGTGCCATTAGTTGTATTTAATTCTGGTTTTGATTTACCAAAAGAGAAAGCAAATTTACTTGGTGTAGATATCAAAGTGATCTTGAAAAAAGAGTTTGACGAATCTGGGTTAAACGTGATAACAATAAGTCCTGATATTTATTTAGACAATTTAACGGCTCCCTGGTCAATACCTTTGATTATCGAAAAAGGGATTCTTCCTTACCCTATTAAAGAAGGACAAAAAGTACCTTGGATTAGTCATACGGATCTTGCGAAATATATTACTGCTGCCATTGAGAAACCTGAGTTAGCAGGACGAACACTTTTTGTTGGTGGAAATCTTCTTGCCGGGGAACAAATAGCACAGGAAATTAGTGCCAAAATAAACAAGCCTGTACACTTTGTTAGCCTATCTCCTGATGAGTTTGAACAAAATCTAAGTCCTAGTTTTGGAGCAATAGCCGCCAAGGAAATTTCAAACTTATATCGTTTTTTAGATCTTAATATTGATAGAATCTTAGCCAAAGATTATAAAGCTTCTCAGGAAATACTTGATGTAACACCACAATCATTATCGGAGTGGGTTGAAAACATACGATGGAATTATTAAAAAAATAAGGTAACACTATATGAGGTTTATCTTGGCTATCTTAATTGAGAAAGTCAAGAAGATGTTCCTATGAATTACTTACTTATTGGTTTAGTTTAATAAAGCTTTGGTTATATATAAATTGTATTATATTGTGTAAAGAAATTAGAAATCATCAATAAATGTTTATTATAAATGAGTAAAGCATCCTTTATTAACGAATTAACCTTGCCAGCGGTAGCGGCACCCATGTTTTTAATCTCAGGACCTCAGTTGGTTATTGAGTGCTGTAAGAATGGAATTGTAGGGACTTTTCCTGCTTTAAATCAACGAACTTCTGAAGGTTTTGAAGAATGGCTTATTGAGATTAAAGAAGCTCTTTCAGATTTTGAAAAAGAAACAGGAAAAAAACCAGCGCCATTTGGTGTAAATCTAATCGTTCATCATTCAAACCCGAGATTAAAAGCAGATCTTGCTTTATGTGTAAAGCATCAAGTACCATTAATTATTACATCGCTAGGTGCGGTTTCAGAATTGGTAGATACGGTTCATAGTTACGGAGGATTGGTTTTTCATGATGTCATTAAAAAACGTCATGCCGAAAAAGCGAGTGAAGCAGGAGTAGATGGGTTAATCCTGGTGGCAGCCGGAGCCGGAGGACATGCAGGAACATTAAATCCTATGCCGTTCATTTCAGAAATTAAGCAGTTTTTTAAGAAAACGATATTACTTTCAGGATGTATCAGTAACGGAAGAGATATTGCCTCGGCAAGGCAGATGGGGGCAGATTTGGCATATATGGGAACTCGTTTTATAAATACAGAGGAGAGCAAAGCGCCAAAAGAATATAGAGATATGATAATCAATTGCGGAGCAAGTGATATTGTCTATACTGCCGCTATTTCTGGAGTTGCTGCAAATTTCTTGGGACCGAGTTTAGAAGCCATGGGGATTACCGAAGAGATGCTAACCCGAAAGACCAAAGTAGATTTTGGTGAAGAATTAACGGTAGATGAAAATGAAGCAAAAGCCTGGGCAACCATATGGTCGGCAGGGCAGGGAGTAGCCGCTATTAATGATGCGCCTAGCGTAAAAGATCTGATTGCTAATTTGAAAGAAGAATTTAGAAGTGCGATTCAAGAGCAAAACGAGCTATTAAAAACCTATGAATAATATAGGTATGATCAAAAATTGATACTGCTGCGTTAAACGTTAGAACATATCGGCCATGTAATGGGCCGTTTTAACCTTCTGTTGGGCTATTCTTACGAAGTGTTAGACACCGATAGTCTAAAATTGAGACGACCTTGTCTAAATTTTGACGTCTTAGGTCTAATTTTAGACCCTTGAGACTCAATTTTTGACTCTTAGGGTCTAAATTTGATTATATTAAGTCTAATAGAAGGCCTTTTTGGCCCAACAGAAGGTATTTTGCTTATAGAATTGTAATAGTGACAAAACGTTTTTAAAGCTGTTTACTTTTTTAGATACTGCGTTTATCACCTTTTTTTAGAATATGTCTTTTTCATCATTAAAACTCTTAAATTCTATCGGATTATTGCTGAAATCTAATACAAACATTGTCTGTTGCTCTCCTTGAGTTTCTTTATATCTTATCTGTGGTTTTACGATAAATTCAATTTTATTGGATGCTAAAGTATTTTTTATTTTTTCAAATTCTTCCGGTTTTAAAATGCACCCAAAATGTGGAATAGGTACATCTACTTCGTCTACTTTTCCGCAATAATCTAACGAGGAGGTTTTATCAGAAACATGTGCAGATAATTGATGTCCAAAAAAATCAAAATCAACCCAGTTATCAGTTTTTCGTCCTATTTTACATCCTAATATTTTGTGATAAAATTTGTACGTGCTCTGTATATCTTTAACCTTAAATGCTAAGTGAAATCTATTCATATCTAATACCCTTTTTTTAATGAAACAATATTTATCAATTCTTTCCCTTTTAAGAGGTTTTGGTAATTTGTTACTACAATGTCAGAAGCAGTATCTACATTGGTAATGGCTGCAATGTGAGGCGTGATTCTAATTTTATCATGCTGCCAAAAAGGATGTTCTATCGGTAATGGCTCTGTCCTAAAAACATCTAACAAAGCTCCTGATAAATGATTGTTATTTAATAATATAAGTAAATCTGAATCCACTAAATGTTCACCTCTTCCAACATTGATTAAATACCCATTTTTATTGAGTTGCTCTAAATGTCTAATGTTTAATATATTTTCTGTTTCCGCTGTTAATGGTAAAATATTTATCAAAATATCGGTATTGTATAAGACATTGCTTAAACCATCATGACCATGTAAGCATAAAATATTTTTAACAGATTTTTCTGATTTCGACCAAGCTTTGACTTTGAAACCGAGCTGTTCGAGTTTTACAGCAACATGAGTACCTATTTTACCCAGACCTAAAATACCTATACGTGTATTGTCTATTCTTTTATAAGGTTTTTGATCCCAAGGTTTTTGTTTTTCGTCAAGTTGATATTCAGGTAATTTTTTAAGGTGAGACATAATTCCGGCAAGAATATATTCAAACATATCTTGCGACAATTGATGATCAATAATTCTTGTTAGAATACAATCAGGAGAAAGATTTTGACTTTGAATAATATGCTCAACTGAAGCTCCAACAGATTGAACAACTTTTAAATTACTAAACTTTGATAATGCATTCTTATCAGGTTTCCAGCACAATGAGAAAGTTACTTTTTCAGGTTCTTCTACCTCTGGGTAAATTTCAATGTTCACCCCTTTTAGTTTTGACGCCAATGCATTCTGCCAAGGTTTTGGGTCTTTGTTGTTAAAACAAATTACGATACTCATAACTCATATATTTTTAACAAATTTCCGATATACTTACCATAATTAAAAGACGAATCGTTTGTCATAAATTAGTTTTACCTTTGAATCAATTAAATTTAAGCTATTAAATAATTGTTTCAATGATTGATGATATTGATGTTTCTATTTTAAAGCAATTACAAAAAGATGCTCGACTTTCTTTTGCAGAAGTAGGACGAACAATTAAACTATCTGCTTCAGCGGTTAGAGAGCGAATACTAAAAATGGAAGATACCGGTGTAATTAAAAAATATGGTATCGAAATTGACCATTCTAAAGTTGGATATGATTTAGAAGCCTTTATTTTGGTAAAAGTATTTCATGGAAAATTAAAATTACTGCTAAGTACAATACCTTCTATTTCGGAAATTGAAAAGGCTTATAGAATTACTGGTAATCAAAATATTCACTTAAAAGTGATATTAAAAAACCAACTTCACTTACAACAATTAATTGACAAGTTGATGCCTTTTGGAGATACTCATACACTATTGATTTTGTCTGACGTTTCGTCAAATGATTCGTAATTTTGCATGTATGAATCGTTGTGGCGTTTAGTCGCTATGATTTATACATCTTGTTACCCACAGTACTTTATCTTTCCCAATTTTGAAGTTGGTCGAGATAAAGATAGCTTTCAACAAATTCTCTATGTTCTAGACTTGTCATTTTCTCCAGTAGATTTAAGGCGGAAATATAACTGGCTAAATTTCCATTAGATGAGCTAAATTTTCCGTCTTCTACAAAAGCTACCAGACTGTCGTTTTGTACCTTTAAATTCGGATAGTCCTTTTGTAAGTTTTCTCCACCACCAATCCAAGTAACGATTTTATGTCCGTCTGCAATTCCTGATTTTCCGATTAGTTGAGCTCCTGCACAATTGCTTACCATATATTTCGTCTCTTGATTTTTGTTCCTAATGAATTCGATAATTTTTTTGTTGTTTACTTGTGCGTGCATATCATAGGCACTTGGCACGAACAAAGCTGTCAATTGTGGACAATTATCAAAAGAGTAATCGGGAACAAATTTCATTCCTTCTTCTGTTACAATTGGTTCATTGGTTTCCGCTATTGAGATGACATTAAAAAGCTGATTGCCATTCTGGTCCAATTTTGCAAAAACATCAGATGTAGCGATTACTTCTCCTTGCAAAACACCGTTATACATCAATAGTCCGATTGTTGGAAGTTCTTTTTTGTATGGTCTAATGTGTTTATCTTGGATATCCGTTTCGTTTTTAGCTTGACTCGTATGCTCGTTTGTAAGATTAGGGTTTGATTTCTCTGATTGGCAACCGATAATTGTTAGAATTACCAATAGTTTAAGTGTTTTTTTCATATTTAATCTGGTTTGGGGTAAAGGTCGATACTTTCTGAATGAAAAAACTTAATTAAGATTAAGAAATAGGTTTACTTTATTTTTGCTCTTATTTTACTAACGAATTCTGGTGACATTCCCAAATACGAAGCAATCATATATTGAGGTACTCGTTGTGTAAACTCAGGATTTTCAGATATAAAAAGACGAAATTGTTCTTCACCTTTCAGGCTGTAGATATATTCGATTCTTTTTAGAATAGGTATATAGGTTCGTTCCATTACTTTTCTAAATAATCGCTCGGTCTGTGGCACTTTATCACACAGTTCGTCAAATTTTTCTTGTGGCAGTTCGAGCAATTCTGTAGGCTCTATTGCTTGAATGTTTAGAGTAGTAGGTTTATTGGTAATCAAACTTTCATAGTCGGTAATCCACCAATTGTCAATTCCGAAATGTATAATCTGTTCGTTGCCTTTATTGTCAATATAAAACAAGCGAACACAGCCTTTTGTAATGAAAAATCTTGATTTGCAAAACTGACCGGCTTTTAGTAGAAATTCTTTTTTCTTTAATTTAATTGGTTTTAGGTAAGATTGAAAAAGGTTATTTTCTTTTTCTGAAAAAGTCACATATCTTTTTATATATTCAGTCAAATTTGGATTCATTCATTTTTTTATTTCGGTTTAGATTTTTGGTGTTGTGGGCAACGTTCCTTATATGATATGTTCGCTTCCCGAAGGGAATATGACCATATGAAAATAAGTAGCAAACGTGTTTTATTTCCATTTAGTTCTTAACTCAGTTCCAATAGGATATTTATCAGGGGTAAAATCAGGCATATAATATTTGCCATAACTACTATTTTTTAGAACCGAATCAATATCAATAAAAAACATATCATCCTTGGTGGTCATTGTTAGACGACTGTATACTCCATGGTCTTCTCCTTTATTCAATTCTATTTGCCACCAAAAATTTTCATGGTCTTCTTGGTCAATCACTTTTCTTAAACTTTTTATTTTTGCTGTGATAGGTTCTTTTAGAAAGTATTTTTGCCATTTTTCGGGTATCTGACTTAAGTCAAATTGTGAGGTAATAGAATCTTTAGTTCCTTTAACTAAATACCTTCCACTCGTTTTAGGTTCAAATCCAGAATTTAAATAATCTGCAAATCTTATATAATCATTTTCTTTTTCACTGCTCCAGACTGAATCATAAAAATCAGATAAAAGATATTTTTTATTTCCCCAAGTAACAATTTGGTATTCAGTTTTAATAGTAAGAGAGTCAATTCCGTACGGAACCTTAGTAGTAGTTGGTTCTGACTGCATATCCATAGGATATTGTATAAATTCCACTTTTTGAGGAATTAATATTAGTTTAATACTATCCAATTTATAAGTACCGAATACTTTCTTACTTTCCCCACCACCAGTGCAACCAAATAAATAATTTTCGTTTACAAAAGTACCATCACTTAATAAATCAAGTTTAAGTCCATTATTGAATCCGCTATAATGATAGCTTATGGTATCAATATTTTGTTCTGGAATATTTGTGTGATTCGATTTAGTTTTGGTGTTCGAACAACTAAGCGTTATAAGTATTAGTAGAAAGTTAATATATTTCAATTTTTCAAGAGTGTTTGCTAATGATTTGTATAAAGTAAGTAGGGCAGGGAAAAGGTGTTGAGCTTTCATAGACCACTAAATGCCTTATTTGTTATATACAGTGTTACCCGCCGCTGGCTTTTCTAATTTTTCATTCACGATATATTCAATCTTACCTTTTCCTATTATTGTCGCACCTTCCCTAAATTCAAACTCCATTCCTTCTGCTAAAGTATTTGCAAAATGGTCAGGTGACAAAATTTTTATTTTCGCTTTTACATTCTCATCTGGATTTACTAATTCTTTATTAATAAAAGTCAGTTGTCCAGAAGTCTGCATTTCGTCAAAATCAAATTTAACTTGTGGTCTATATCCAGATTTTGTAGGTGTTTTTCGCCCACCTTCTTCAGTCGTTAAATATCGAAGTTCGGCAATAAAGTCCACCTTGTTAAATTCTTTATTGTAATGATTGAGAATGTTGTTTAGGATTTTATCAAAGTCTGATTCGTTGCCAAACCTTGTTGAAATGTCTATTAGTTCAGCAATTGAGCTTCCTGCTTCTAAATTCCAAGCGTTTTGTCCGTTGAATTTATTCATATTTAATTTTTCAATGGTCAGTGGCGTTCCGAAAAAGGTTTTAAGTTCTCCTATAAATTCAACAATAAGAGTTTGATTCATGGTTGGCCAATCGTTCATTGCATTTAAAAACAATGTTGTAATGTCTTTTACCTTGTGTTCTTTTGTGTCAAGGTCAACTAAACTCCAAAGAGTGTCATATGTTTCTATTTTGTTGTCCACTTAGTTTTTTTGGTGCTCGTAGGTAATGTTTAATGTATAGTGTGTTTGCTTCCCAAAGGGAATAAGACTTCATACATTAGTGTTAGGTACTGTTTTCTTATTAATTATTTGTTTTAACTCCCTTGATGTAAAATTCTTCTTTTTCTAATTGTCCATTTTCAAGAAATTTTAATTGCCTTCCATGTAATTCATCATCTTGAAAATTTCTAATTCTGATAAGAGTTCCGTTATCATTCCAATCTTTCCATTCTCCATTTCGAACAGAAGATTGGAAGTTTAGATAATCTTTATATTTATGTTGATATTCTAATACCAATATTCCTTTTTTATTCCAGTATCTTTCATATCCATTTTGTTCGCCATCTAGGAATTCATATTCACTTTGTTTACCTCCGTTAAAGTAAAATTGAGTTGATTTTCCATTTAGCTTACCATTTTTTACTTCAAATATACTGGCAACTTTAGAACTGTCTTCTTCAAAAAAACTTATCCATTTTCCGTCTTTTGCGAATTTACCATCTCGACTTAACAAATCAGTTGGAAACTTGAACGGAGTATTGTTCAAGGAATCTACAGATTCATATTTCCAATAATTCTCATCGTTATATGTAGTTTGTTTTATTTGACTTTTTTGAGCGCTCAAATAAAAACTTGAAAACACAATTGATATTATTATTAATATTTCCCTCATTTGATTTTATAGTACCTAACGTCCCTTGTATGGTGCGTTTACATCCCTCAAGGAACATACGTACTATACAAATTGTTGTAAGTTGGCTTTATTTTTTTTACAAAGCAGTAATACCTTCTTTCCATAATTACTTTCAGAATTACACCATTCCAGCTTTCTAATTATTTTTTCAGGAACTTTTATACTGTTATAAATTTTAAATCCAAATTTTGAGTAAAAATTCAATAAATTTTCAAATGGTAGGCACCAAATATTAGATTCCCCAAATGGTTTCTTTTCACATAAATTCTGAACTATGTTTTCAGCAACTCCTAAACCTCTAAAATTGGGAAAGGTATAAATTCCTCCAAGTTCTGCATTATTGTCATCAATTTTCACCAATCTACCAAGTCCAGCATTTTCATTTTCAACTTTAGCAATAACAATATATTCATTTTCATAATTAGATTCAACAAAATCAATTTCATTGTATTTTGCGTTTATCCAATCTAACTCATGTTTTTCAGCATGTTTTATAGTTACTGTTTTCATATTTACATCTCCTTTGATCAGCTTATACGCAACGTCTCAGTGCATGAAACGTAGCGTGCAAAAAGGTACTAACTTTTCGAATTAACACAGAGCCGAATTTTTATATTTTGTTTTTAATTTTTCTATTCTAAAAGCCAAATTTAAAAATTTGGCGGTTTTTGCAAATAAACACAAACCTTTCGGTTTAGTACTTATTAGCTATGTTGTATACACCGTGTTACAGCCAGTTTTTATTTACTAATTCAATTGTAAAGCAACATCCCATAAGTCAAAATCTCCACTATAATATTTCAGTGAATTGCCACAGTGAACGATTACAGTTTCTTTTTGGGGGATAATGTAAATATTCTGTCCTAGGTTCCCATTTGCATAGTAATGAAAAGAACCATCTTTATTTACGTGACCCCACCATTGGTAATTATAATAAATTCTTTTCTCACTTCTTCCAAACCATTTTGGGTATATATCTCTAGGAATTGATTTGTTTTCTCTAGTTGATTCAAGAACCCAATCCTTTGATATGATCTGATCGCCATTCCAATTTCCTTCTTTTAGCATTAACTGACCGAAACGTGCATAATCAATAGCTCGGGCAATCAAACGACTTGGCATATATTCAAAATTTGATTCTTCGCTGTCTATAGAAAAAAGTGCATCATACTCCATTATTTCTGACCACAATTTCTGCTCTAAATAATTGGATACAGTTAATTTAGTAGCTCTTTCAAGAATTAATCCCAGATAGCTTGTATTGTAATTAGAATATTGAAAAATTTTCCCCGGTTCAGAAGAAACCTTTACATTCTCAAGTAGTAGCTTTCGAACATTAGGGTGGTAGTAACCAACCGCTTCATCATGCCAAGGAGAATGAATGTTAGTGAAGGGTATATGACTGGTATTGTACTCAAGTCCAGAACGCATTTCGAGTAAATTTTTGATAGTTATTTTTTTAAAGCGTTCATCACGCTCTAAAAGTTCAGGGATGTAATTTGTTATAGGGTCATCTATACTTTTAATTAGACCATCATCAATAGCAGTTCCTATTAAAAATGATATAAAAGATTTTGCTACAGATTGAGAATGAAAATAGGAATCTCTACTAAAACCATTAAAGTATTTCTCATAAATGATTGTATCTTTTTGTATAACAATAAGTGCAGTAGTTTGAGACTGAATGGCCCACTCATCAAAACTATTAAATCCAGTTTTAGTTACTAGTTCCTCAAATAGTGACTCAACATACTTCTCTTTAGGCTGAGAAATGAATGTATTGGTACTCTTCGCTCCCTGAATCTCGTGATTTTCAAAGTTCTTATAATCATAAACATCTGCGACATTCATTGTTATAAGTCGATAAACATAGGTAGGTGTATATTGAATGGAAAGAAGTACTAAGAGGAATAGGACTAATGAAAGTATTGTAAGAAATATAATTTTTAGTTTTTTTCTCATTTAAGTTTTTTACTATTTATAAAGTATTTAGGGTATTGCCTATAACGGTTAGTGTATGAGTAGTAGCGCATTTATACTCAACTAACTTTTCAGTTTAGTACAGACCCTTGTTTTTATAGTTATACTTTCCCTTCATCACTTAAACCGCTATTACTTATACACATTGTTAGCAACTGGTTATGATTTTTCGTTGTTATATTGTTCGATTAACAACGGGTTTAATGATGCGAACTATTGAGTATCCAATTATTAGACCGACAATAGAAAATATCACATCATTTTTGTCAAACACATTGTTTCCTCCTAGGTTGTGAATTTTAAATTCTTGAGTGAGCACATATATTCCAGCCAAAATTAATGCTACTGCATATACTAACTTCGTTCCAATTTGTTTGTCGGGACTAAACACTTTAATATTTAAATAAAGTCCTAATCCGGTCAAAATCAAAACTCCAATAATTCCTTCAAAGAAATTGGGTAACGATAAAAGAGTAATTTTTATCCATTCGGAGTAGTTTCCTTCTATGATAGAAGGTCTAATAAATTTGAAAAAAATGAAAAGCACGATAAGAACAATTTGTATTCGCGCTAATTTTAGAATATCATTCATTTTTTCTTGTTGCTAATGGTTGGTATAAGAATAGTTGCGGGTTTGCGTGCGAGGATTTTCCGAAGGAAAATCAGACGTAGTAAACTTGCAACTACCTTTAGTTAAGCCCAGAATTGAGCAATTATTTTTATACATTGTTGTAAACAGTTATTTTTTCCGCAATGTATTTCTCAATTTGTTCTTTATCTGTTTTGTTTTTTAATATTAATAATTCGTTGTTTTTATGTGTCCGATAATTCATTAAGAATTTAGTTTTTCCACTTCGAGTCAATTCCGAGTATTCAAATCGGTTTGGGTCAAACTTATCGCTTATCAATTCCGTTTTTTGAGTTCGGTCAAGAATTTTCTTCAGTCGGATTATTTTTCCGCTTTTCTCGTCTATTTTTAATTCTGAGTAGTAAATCCAAGAGGCAAATCGATAAATTGTGTATCCGATTAAAGTCAAAATCGCAACAAAAATTCCGATTCCAATTCCGAGAAACCAAATCAGAAATATGAATGAAGTAGAAGTCCAAATCAATAGTTCTGTCCAGTTAAATGGAATTCTATCGCTCAACGTGTGAACGTGTCCATTTTTGGAAATTCTAAAGTAGTCTTCGCGTTCGTTCATAATTGTTTACAACGTCTCGTATAAGAAACGTGGGGCGGTTGATAAGCGATACGTTTCGGATTGGTAATAAGCCAAATATAATATTTTGCTTTTATCTTTTTTGTTGAAAATGCCAAATTTTATATTTGGCGACTTTGTAAAGAAAGACAGACTTTCAAGTTTAGCCTAAACCGCCCTATGTTTTTTATACCTTGTTGTATGGCGTTTTACTTATTCTTCAATTCTATTTTCCGTCCGTCTAAATCTTGAATAACTGCTATTATTCCCCATTCAGTTTTTTTAATATCAGATTTTATTATCCAGTCAGTTCCTCTTAATCTATCAATAACAGAACTTAAATTAGATATGTCAAACCCTAGCCTAAGATTTCCATCCGCTTTTGTCATTGATTTGGTCAAAGGATAAATCTCGAAAACAAATCCATTGTACTCACAGGCATAATGATAGGGACCTTTTCCGTGTTGATGATAATCAAATTTAAAACCAATTTTCTCATATTGAGTTTTTAAAAGTTCTGGATTACTCGTTCTTATTACAAGAAGGTTAAGGTTCATTTTAAATATCAGTTTATTATTTAAGTAATTATTTTTCTTTTTTGTCTCAAGCTATAAATAATTCCAATTATTAGTCCTATTAGTCCACCTAAATAACTGAAATTATGCATTGAACCAACCATAATAAAGCTATCAAAATCATTTAAGTGCTCAGGTAAATTCCAATTGGGTCGATTGTCTGTCAAAAATGATTTTCCATATACAAGTCCAGTAATCCCTGTTATTAGAGCAATTACTATTGTTAGAAGAAATGCTTTCATTGTCGTTTTAAACATCATTTTTCCATTCTTGTGTATCAGCCCAACGAATCCTAGAATTACTCCTATAATCATTCCAACCCACCAAGTAGCTAAAGTTCCGACAATACTTGCTCCAAATCGTGGGTTATCTAATATAATTTCAGGTTTTTCTGTTGTTCCTATGTTTTGTCCTAACCCCCAATTCTCTAGTCCGAATTGAATGAATTTAAATTTTGAATAATATTCTTCAGAGATTGAATAAGTAATCTGGTCGTGTAAAATTCCATAAACTCCGCCTAAAATTGGTGCAATTATTAGAATCAATATTAGAGCTGTAAATTTATTCAAAGAGTTTGTTTTTTAATGACATACAACGTCGGGTGTATGAATCGTTATGGCGAAGCCACTATGATTTATACACCTTGTTAGCGGTTTTTTTTACAATTTTATTAATTCGTCAGTTGTTTCATCATAAATCAGCGTACTAGGTTTAGGTTGCCAACCTTCCTCGTTAGAATTATAGGAAAAATAAATAGAATATTTATAACCTCCGAGGTGTTCTAACTTGTATGGCCGATAATTCAATTCAGCGTTATTAATGGTCCATTTTTTTGATATAATTTCTGGTCTTCTACCATATGTTTTGTTTACAGTGTAAAAGTCAGAAATTGAAGTAAAAACAAAGGTGCAATTCCCAACTTTTTTGAAGTCATAAAGCTCCTCAAATTCTTTTACAATTCTCTCTTTACCATAGACATCCCTATCAATAATTAAATATTTATCATTTTGCCAATAGTATGTATAACCAAATTTAAAATCTTTATCTGGTCTTTCAATTCTAGTAGACATTATAGATTTTATTTCTTGACTTGTTGACTCTTCAACTGATTGCTTAATTTTCATCATATCTATTGTTTGAATTTTCCATTGGCAATAGTTCTCATTATATACAATGTAATTTTGATTAGATTTAATTTCAGGTAAGTTTTGGATCGCGTACTCCACAAGTTTTAATGTTGTTTCTGCATTAAATTTTCTCGAAACTTGTCGAATTACGATTGATTTGTTTCTTAAAAGTGATTTTTGGTCAGTCGAACCATTCCAAGTATATTCAATAGCTCCTTTGTCATAGGAAATAAAATAATCTGATTCACATTCGCCAGTATAATGATGATTAAAATCTAGAAAGATTTGATCTTTATATCCTAGTTCAATAGCTAATTTTTCAGCCAATTGTCCATAAATAAAAACTTTATTAATTTCCTCGTATTGATATCCTGTTTTAATTCTGACTTTGATATTCCCATAGTCTTTAATCATCCAGAAATCTTGATGAGCAAAAGTGTTTTGTATAGAAAATATAATAATTATGGATAGAAGTGTTTTTTTCATCATTTAAACTTTCAAATTTTCACGAAACTACATTAAACTTCTTCTGAAGAAAATCTATATTAAGTGAAATGATCATTTGAATTAGTAAGAGTATTTTTTATTACCCCTAACGTCTCTTGTATGGTGCGTTTGCTTCCCGAAGGGAGCAAATGAACTATACAAATTGTTATGCTTTTTTTAATAATTTCCAATTCTCCAATTTAGGTCAATTTCTTCTAAATCCACATCTGGGTATTGAAATTCGGATTTTATAGTTTGCAAGTCAATTTCTCTTTTTTGAGGGTCTATTATTAACCATAAAGTTTCGTCAATTTTATTAAGATTTTCGTTTATAGTTTTCTTTAATTCGCTTTGAAGATACTTACTGTAAATCAATCCTACAGCAAAACCTTCGTCCATACCTCCCCATGGATAAGCAATTTTAATATTTCTTGTCTAAAGTTCATAAGGTCATTAAACATCCATCCAATATGAATTGGTCTATTCATTCTACTTTCAGGGGGATTTTTATATAACTCTTTTATTTTGTCGAAAGCACATGTAATTAATTCTTTATTTACATCATATTCTCGATCATTTAGAAATTCTCCTTGCTCAAAATATTGTATATCAGATAATTTATTTAAATGTTGGGAACGATTTAATTCTTTTTTTCTTCCTGACAGGAAGTATTTCATCTGCACCAAAGGATTCATATGTTTTTTAGAAAGACCAAAAGCATCTAACAATGAGTTTAGTTGCTGTCGTCTAATAATACTGGGTTTTTCATTTAATCTGTCCGAGTTTGACCACAAATATTTATAATCAAGATATTTATAAAGTAAATCTTTCCCAGTCATTTTTCATTAAGCATAACGTTTAATATATGTATCGTAGCAGAACAAAATGTTACCTTACGTTTTGATTTTTCTGCGCATTGATTGCTAATTTTTCCATTCTGAGAGCATTGCGCCTTCATAAATATAGAACAACCCACCGATTAATTACTTTGCTGCTATGATCATATATTGTGTTAGCAATAGTTTTTATTTTTTCAGTTCAATTTTAATCTTGCGATTCCTTTCGGATTTAGAGTTTCCAAACCCACTCGCTTCTAGAGTCAATTTATTTGGATTCAGCTTGGTAATTTTGAGTGGTATTCCATAATCACTGTAAATTAGAATTAAATCATTCTTTTCCAGTTCATAGTAATATGATTCACTTAAAGTATCTTTTAAATAGAAGTCTAATTTCCCGTTTTCAGTAATTCTTAGTTTTGAGTGTTTGTCCAATTTAGCATCATCATAATTTGTTATATAAAGTGGATATTCACTCAAAGAAGTTACGTTCCACTCTCCAATTAATTCTTCTTTCTTATGATAACAACTTAAAGTTATGGTAGAAAATAGAGATAATAATATCAAATTTTGGAGTTTACTCATTATAGTATTATTGCTAATAAGTGTATATAATTACTAAAGGTAACTATATTTCTTATATATGGTGTTGTAACTGTTTGTAACTAATTTTAAGTGTTTACAAACACTTAAAAATTAGATATATTATAATATTTACTACAGGTATGAATGCTTTTCTGTAAAAAAAAGTTACTTCCCGATACAGAAATTTGCAAAAATATTACCTAATAAATCATCACTAGAAATCTCGCCTGTAATCTCACCAAAATGATATAGAGCCTGTCGAATATCTATAGCCATTAAGTCACCAGATAGTCCTGAGTCTAGCCCATATTGAACTTTTTGTATTTCCTCAAGAGCTTTCAAAAGTGCATCGTAATGTCTGGTATTGGTCACAATAGTTTCGTTATTACGAAGTGCACCTGTGTTTACAAAATCTAAGAGTTTGTTTTGTAATTCTTCAACACCCAAACCAGATTTTGCAGATAACAAATGAATATTTTCAATTTCTGAAACCATATGATCAATCTCGTTCTGCTCAAGTTTGTCTACTTTATTCGCAACAATTACCAAAGGTTTTTGTGGGTACTTATTCTTGATTTTTCCAATTTCAGTCTTTAAGTCTTTTAGACTATCTGGGGTAAGTAATGAGCTATCGACCAAATAAATCACCACCTTTGCCTGCTCTATTTTTTCAAAGGTTTTTTGTATCCCGATACTTTCAACTACGTCTTTGGTGTCTCGTATACCAGCGGTATCTATAAATCTAAACCCTATACCTCCAATAGTAATTTCATCTTCAATCGTATCTCTAGTTGTTCCTGCTATATCAGAAACAATAGCTCTTTCTTCATTGAGTAGGGCATTAAGAAGTGTAGATTTTCCAACATTGGGTTCTCCTACAATAGCTACCGGAATCCCATTTTTAATCACATTTCCTACAGCAAACGAATCTATCAGACGTTTTAAAACATTGGTAATTCTAGCTATGAGTTCTTTAAATTGGGTTCTATCGGCAAATTCAACATCTTCTTCTGCAAAGTCGAGTTCTAACTCTATAAGAGAGGCGAAGTTAAGAAGTTCGTCTCTTAGTTTTTTAATCTCATTAGAGAATCCTCCTCGCATTTGTTGCATGGCAATTTGGTGCGAAGCCTCAGAGTCTGAAGCAATCAAATCGGCAACGGCCTCTGCTTGTGACAGGTCTAGTTTTCCATTTAAAAAAGCTCGTAATGTAAATTCTCCGGCATCTGCCATTCGGCATCCTTTACGAAGTAAAAGTTGAATGATTTCTTGTTGAATATACGTAGACCCATGACACGAAATTTCTATAGTGGGTTCTCCGGTATAGGAGTTGCTCCCTTTAAAAATAGAAACCAATACTTCATCTAGTACACGTTCTTCATCTATGATATGACCTAAATGAATGGTATGACTTTTTTGTTTCTTTAATTCTTTCCCGCTTATAGACCTAAAAAGAGGAGAGCAAATAGTAATAGCGTCTTTTCCTGAAACGCGTATCACTGCAATAGCACCCGCTCCAGAGGGTGTCGCCAATGCTACTATGGTATCTTGTGAAATCATATCGTTTACTGAATGGCAAAAATAGAGATTAATATATTCACTTTAAACACGCAAGATCAAACTTTTTTTGAGGTGTTGTTTTTCTTTCCTATCTTGTAAAGCAAAGGAGATAAGCCACTTAAGAAATTAGTGTGTAACATCCCTCTTGGGGAGAGAATAAGAGAAAACTGGTCGAAGGATCAGATGGTATTGGAATACGATGTTGTAGTTTGACTGTCTACAGCATTTTTTGACAGCTAATTTAATGTCTAACCAATAATAAATAATTCTTATTCGTATGAATTTACACAACACAAACTCAATTCACTCTACGAAAAGGTATTCTTATTCCGCACTAGGAATACTCATTTGCACAGTATTTTTATTAATGCCCCTTATCAATTGGGCGCAAACCGATCCTTTGCCAACACGATACAAAGATGTAAACTTGTCTTTATGGACAAAGGGAACTAGTGGTAGTGGTGGTAAAAGTAATGCCGAAATTTTAACAAAAACGGTAACAGAACCAGGAGCAACATGGTTGCGTTTATTTTTTGAAGATATCAACCTAGGGAAAAATAGTTCCCTTACTATCACTTCAGAATTAGACGGGGGAACGCAAAAGTTAACTTCAGCTAATATTAAAGACTGGAAAAACACCAGTGCTTATTTTAATGGAGATAAAATAACGTTACGACTTTATGTTGCCAAAGGAGAAAATTCTATTGGTCTCAACGTAAAAGAGCTGGGTATCGGGATTAAAGATCCTAACACAAAATCTCAGTGTGGATCTAATGACGATAGGGTAGACTCTACCGATGATGCTATCGGAAGAATCGTTCCTATTGGATGTACGGGTTGGATCATTACCAACGGAAGATTAGTAACAGCTGGTCACTGTATAGGTAGTCGTGCACAGATTATAGAATTTAATGTACCGAAATCTAATCCAGATCGTACTATCGTACACCCTGGGCCAGAAGATCAATATCCTATTGGTAATTTTGTTTCTCCATATCCTAATAGTCCAAGCCAAGCTAATGACTGGGGTGTTTTTACAGCTAGCGCCAATACTCAAACTGGACTTACGCCAATTCAGGCGCAAGGAAAATCTTTTAATGTGGTGCAATCTGCACCTGGTAATACAATTCGAATCACTGGATTTGGAACTGATACTGGTATCGATAACCAAACTCAGCAAACACATTCTGGGCCTCTTTCTTCGGTGACCAATACTTTTGTGCGTTATAGAGCCGATACTACTGGAGGAAACTCTGGTAGCCCGATTATAGATGAGGCGACAGGTAATGCAGTGGGAGTTCACGCCTATGGAGGATGTTCAGGTTCTGGGGGATCAAACTCTGGAGAAAGAGCTACAATTCCTGCCTTTTGGGATGCTATGGGATTGGGAACAACTCCACCGCCACCACCAAATGAAGACTGTTCTGGGAATGTTACATCATATCCATTTAGTGAAAGTTTTGAATCTAATTTCGGGCAATGGGAGCAAGCCAGTTCTGGAGATGATTTAAACTGGTCTAGAAATTCTGGAGGTACGCCTTCGAGTGGAACAGGACCAAGCAGCGCAGCAGATGGTAGCACGTATATCTATGTAGAAGCTTCTGGAAACGGAACGGGGTATCCCAACAAAAGAGCAATTTTAAATTCACCATGTTTGAATTTTGGAAGTCTATCTGATCCTAATCTAACATTTGAATATCATATGTTAGGAAGCGCAATTAACAGTTTGACCGTTGAGGCAAGGACCAATAACTCAGGAAGCTGGGCAAGTGTTTTCAGCAGAACAGGAGAACAAGGAAGTAACTGGAATCAAGCCAGCGTAGATCTTTCTGCTTATGCAGGAGAAAGCAGCGTTCAGCTTAGATTTAATGTAGTTACAGGTTCTGGAGGAAGCGGATGGCAAAGTGATATTGCTATCGATGCCGTGAGTATACAAAATGGATCTAGTACTCCACCACCTACTTGTAGTGATTTAGACTTCAACGATTTTCAAATCGTAGGATTCTCGAATCAGGATGCTGCAGGTAATTCTTCTGTTGGAGGAGGAGGGGCTTCCTTAACTTTAACTAACAATACCTGGAAGTATATTGCATTTAATTATACAGTAACTCCAAATACGGTTATAGAATTCAATTTCAGTAGTTCTTCTCAAGGAGAGATTCATGCTGTTGGTTTCGAAGATGATAATACCTTAACATCGACCAGATATTTTAAAGTTCATGGATCTCAAAATTATGGAGTGACCAATTATGATAACTACTCTGGTGGTACTACCACCTATGTAATTCCTGTTGGTAACTTTTATACGGGAACCATGGATAGGTTAGTCTTCATAAACGATAATGATGCTGGATCTGGCAATAATTCTACCTTCTCTAATGTAAAAGTTTATGAAGGATCTTGTGGGCAATCTGCTTTGGCAGAGCGTGCTGCAACTTTAGAAAATGTTACTCCGGTTCTAGGTACCGAAGATGAAGGCGATTTATTTGGACTTCGTATTTCTCCTAATCCAACAAAGGATGTGTTTTCTATCTATTTAAGTGGATTTACCAAAGGAAGCACAAATGCTTTTGTTTACGATATTCTTGGAAGAAAACAAGCGCAAATCACCTTACAACCTGGCGAAAACAGAATTTCAACGCGAAGTTTGTCTCTGGGACAAGGTATTTACATGATTAAACTGGATACTAAAGAAAAATCATTAACTAAAAAATTAATTATAAACTAGAATAAATTAAGTAGGGCATTAGATTGATTAAAGAGTTATCTGTAAAAGGATGACTCTTTTTTTTGTGTTTAACTTTTACCTAATTGATTTGGATGTACAAAAGCAAATCTTTTGTTAAACATGAATTAGGAGGGTAACGTTATCTTGAGGTCGTATATAAACATTAAATAGCCCACTTTATCCTAGGTGTAGAGGTTGTTTAAAAGACATAAACCTTGAGTGTCTTTAAATGTTCAGGGGACTCATAATTAAAACCTTATAAAATGAAAAAAAACAAAAAGATCAGTCTTTCTTTAAACAAGAAAGTAATTACTAAACTTGAAGAAAACAGTATTCGAGGAGGTCAAGCTTATGGTATTTCTTATCATAATGGACAAGGAGAATTATTATACGATTGCGCTTCTCACTTTGGATGCGGTCCAGAAAGTTTAGAAGCAAGTTGCCCCATAGGATAACGATAACAGTCTCTTATCAAGGCATAGATCAAAATTGATCTATGCCTTTTTTTTTGCCTTATTATGAAAAATCTAAGCCAGGTCTTATTTTTTAAAAAGTTCAACTAAAAATGTAACAAATTGCTATTATTTTCGTCATATAAGTATATTTGCTAATATTTTTAGCAAATAATTCAATCATCAATCAAAAAACAAAATCATGAGACAAGACAAATCATTATTGGTAATCACACATTTATCACAGTTGCTGGATTTAGTTACCGGTTTCGGTGGGTTTGTGGTTCCTCTTATTCTTTGGCTAACCCAACGTGAAAGGGTTTTGGCTATGGATGAACATGGGAAATCTATTATGAATTTCCAGATCAGCATGTTTATTTATGCACTTATTTGTATTCCTTTAGTATTACTATTTGGTTTAGGGATTTTAGGGTTTATTGTAATTGGTATTTTGTATTTAGTTTTTCCAATTATCAATGCGATTAGAGCGAGTAACGGTGAACAACCTTCGTATCCACTTTCGATAACTATTATTAAATAAAAAAAAGGGCAGTATTTACTGCCCTTTCTATTGCAATACACAATTTAAATCTTGTGTTGATTAATTTTGTATGAATTTATTCTCCATATGCATTAATACCATGTTCGTGCACATCAAGACCATCAATTTCTTCTCTTTCAGAAACTCTTAATCCAATCGTTTTCTTTAAGATAAATAATACTATAAAACTAGTAAGTACTGCCCATCCTATATAAGAAAGAGAACCTAGGGTTTGTACTCCTAATAGTTTGGCTCCTCCTCCGTAGAAAAGACCACCATCTGTTGCCAAAAACCCTATCAACACAGTTCCTAAGAAACCACATACTCCATGTACAGAAATTGCACCTACAGGATCGTCGACCTTTAATTTCTTGTCTATAAACTCAATAGAAAGTACAACAACAATTCCGCAAATTAAACCAATTACAAGTGCGCCAAACTGGCTTACTGCACCACAACCAGCTGTAATTCCTACCAAACCAGCAAGAGCTCCATTTAGAGTCATAGAGACATCTGGCTTACCATACTTAATCCAAGTAAATAATAATGCTGCAATAGCTCCAATAGCGGCTGCTATATTTGTGTTGATAATAACACTTCCAGCACCTACAGTATCACTGCCTCCCCAAGCTAATTGAGAACCTCCGTTAAATCCAAACCAACCTAGCCAAAGAATTAGAACTCCAAGAGCACCAAAAAGCATGTTGTGACCTGGGATTACATTAACTTTACCATCTTCATATTTTCCAATTCGTGGCCCTACCAGTTTGGCAGCTACGAATGCTGCTGCACCACCTACAGCGTGCACTACAGATGAACCTGCAAAATCAACAAACCCTAGTGTGTTTAGCCATGCATCATCATCAAATGGCCAGTACCAGCTACCTGAAATAGGATATATGATAGCAGTTAATATAAAAGAGAAAATTAAATAGGTAGAAAATTTTGTACGCCCTGCAATGGCTCCAGATACAATAGTAGCAGCTGTAGCACAAAAAACAGTTTGAAAGAATAGGTTATACCAGTCATCAGCATGAAAAAAAGCATACCCTTGATCACTCGAACTCCATCTAAAAAAACCACCGGCTATAACCTCATCTCCATACATGATGGCATACCCAATAGCCCAGAATATAATTGAACCTATAGAGAGATCCATTATGTTTTTCATTACAATATTAGCAGCGTTTTTACCTCGAGTAAAACCAACTTCTACTAATGTGAATCCTCCTTGCATGAAGAATACTAGAATAGCAGAAAGCGTAATCCATAAAGCTGCCATGTCACCGTTGATCCCTTCGACAGCAGCTTCGACGGCTTTTTGTACATCTTGTTGTTCTATATTATTCATAAAATATGTGTTTTAATTTTAAGTTTTAGTTGATTTTTAGTTGTTACAAAGGTTTATTTTAAAGTATCCCCACCTTTTTCGCCGGTACGAATTCGATATGCATCCTTTACATCAGATACAAATATTTTTCCGTCTCCGACTTCTCCCGTTTTGGCAGCTTCAAGTATTGCAGAAATGGTAGCCTCTTCGAAATCATCATTTACCACAATTGATAAATATCTCCTTTGTATATCTGTAGTACTGTAAGAAATACCTCTGTAAACACTTCCCTTTTGTTCGTGACCAACTCCGGTTACATCCCAATATGAGAAAAACAATACACCCTTATCATGTAGTGCTTCTCTAACCACACGGTATTTTGATCTCCTAATGATTGCCTCTATTTTCTTCATAAAGAATAAAAGTTAAAATTAATGTTAAATTCAGATCAAAAATATGTGAAATTGTTTTTTACATCCAAATTTTATGGGGTTATCACGTAATTTTTATCATTTTGTAATAAATACCCCCTAAAAAATTAGGGGTATGTATTTTTAGAAGAAAAAAATGATGATTCTTCACTTCAAAAATTCGGTTTTTTTACGAAAACGTTTGAAATACATTTTTTTGATAAAAAAGTGATCAATTTTTTACGTAAACCCGCATGAAATTTGGTTTTTTTTGAAAAAATCGCATTATCAAATTCTTAAATAGAGGACCTTATTTTGTGATTATTTTATTCAAGTGACCTTTTTTTTGGATAGCCCGGAAAAGTGATGTTGATTACTTCGGTTTTCTTTCTCCTTCCTTAACGATTTGTTAATTTCATACACATAAAACACCGAACTTTTCTTAACGAGTTCATAAAATAAGTTGGAAATTATTATGAAGAAACAAGGAATGTATTTGCCAGAGTTCGAGCATGATGCTTGTGGTGCTGGATTTATATGTAGCCTCGAAGGTAAAAAGTCAAATGACATTATACATAAAGCTTTAGAAATTTTAGAAAAACTGGAGCATAGAGGTGCAGTAAGTGCTGATGGGAAAACGGGTGATGGAGCCGGTATATTAATAGATATTCCTCACGACTTTTTTGTTGAGAATTGTGATTTTGATTTACCTAAAGCTGGAGAATATGCAGTGAGTAATGTGTTTTTGCCAAAGAAAGAGAATCAAAGGCAGTTTTGTATAGACACTTTTGAAAAGAATATAGCAGATCAAGGACTTGTTTTGTTAGGGTGGAGAGTAGTTCCCGTAGATCCTATACATCTGGGAGAAATTGCAGCCACTACAGAACCATTTATTAAACAAATATTTATAGGTAAAGAAAGAGAAGATCAAAGTTATTTTGATTTTAATCTAAAATTATTTACTGCCAGAAAAATGACAGAACATACTATTTATAGTTCTAAGTTATCTGAAAGTAAATTTTTCTATTTGCCTAGTTTATCTACAAAGACCTTAATATTTAAAGGATTATTAATGCCAGAAGATATTAAGTTGTATTATGAGGATTTACTAGATCCAAAAGTGGTAACTAGACTGGCATTGGTACACCAGCGTTTTTCTACCAATACATTTCCAACCTGGGATTTGGCACAACCTTTTCGTTACATGTGTCACAATGGCGAAATAAATACGTTAAGAGGAAATGTTACTAGAATGCGTTCTCGTGAAGAATTATTGGAGAGCGATTGGTTTGGTGAGGATATAAAAAAGGTACTTCCTGTGGTTTTACCAGGGAAGTCTGATTCTGCCTCTATGGATATGGTAGTTGAGTTATTGTTAATGACAGGGAGGTCACTTCCTGAAGTGATGATGATGATGGTGCCAGAAGCCTGGGAAAAGAACCCTGAAATGTCTGAAGCTAAAAAGGCCTTTTACGAATTTAATTCTTGTGCGATGGAACCATGGGATGGACCAGCTTCTATTCCGTTTACTGATGGGAATTACATCGGTGCTGTATTAGATAGAAATGGTCTGCGACCATCTCGATATTCGGTTACAAAAAATGGATATGTAATCATGTCTTCAGAAACTGGAGTGGTCGATATTGATCCACAAAATATAGAATATCACGGTAGACTAGAACCAGGAAAAATGTTCCTGGTAAATATGGATGAAGGTAGAATCGTTAATGATGAGGAGATTAAAGAAGAGATTGCGGCAAAACATCCATACAGAGAATGGTTAGACAAAAATCTGGTTCACTTAAAAGATATACCTTATAATGACTGTCCACTGTTCTTAGGAGAAGAAACCATAGCTAAGAGAAAAGAAGTATTTGGATATACTCAAGAAGATATTGATACTATTATATCGCCTATGGGACAGGGTGGTAAAGAACCTATTGGTTCTATGGGGTCAGATACTCCTATAGCAGTGCTTTCAGAAAGACCACAGCTTATCTATAATTACTTCAAACAATTATTCGCTCAGGTTACGAATCCACCATTAGATGGTATTCGAGAAGAATTAATTTGTGATATAAGTTTAACATTAGGAGCAGATCATAATATTTTTGATACCAGTGATAAGCATTGTAATAAGCTTAAAATTCAAAACCCGGTAATTTCTAAAGAGGATTTAGATAAAATTAAAACGTATACAGATAAAGGGTTTAAGGCTTCTTCAATATCAATGCTATATAATATTAACAGAGGACTAAATGGATTAGAAGATGCCTTGCAAATCATGTTAAATAAAGTTTCTGAAGCTATCGATGAAGGAAACAATATTATTATCCTTTCTGATAGAAATGTGAGTAAACATAGAGCTCCGATTCCGGCGTTATTGGCGTGTTCTTTTGTGAATAGTGGTTTGCAGAAGTTAGGCAAACGTTCTAAGGTGAGTATGATTATCGAATCGGCTGAGCCAAGAGAAGTACATCACTTTGCACTGTTATTTGGTTATGGAGCAAGTGCGATTAACCCATATATGGTAAATGAAATTATCGGGGAACAGATCGCAGAAAAGAATATTGTAGATCTTAGCTTTGAAGAAGCTATCAATAATTATAATAAAGCAGTTGGAAAAGGAGTGTTGAAGGTGATGAACAAGATTGGAATTTCTACCTTGAATTCTTATCGAAGTTCACAACTGTTTGAGTGTATTGGGATTAATACTACCGTAGTAGAAAAATATTTCCCGAATACGGCTACAAGAATTCAAGGAATTGGATTATACGAAATAGAGAAAGAAATCTCCAAAAGGCACCATAGAGCCTATGTAGAAAGAGAGGTAGAAGCCAATCTCGATCTTGAAATTGGAGGGCAATACCGATGGAGACGAAACGGAGAAAAACATCAGTTTAATCCGTTGTCTGTGGCAAAGTTACAGAAATCGGTACGTGATAATGATCCTAAGACCTATAAGGAGTATGCCGAGCTTATCAATGAGCAATCAAAAAGCTTAATGACCATTCGAGGGTTATTAGAATTTTCAAATTATGACCCTATTCCTTTAGATGAAGTTGAACCTTGGACCGAAATAGTTAAGCGATTCAAGACTGGAGCAATGTCTTATGGTTCAATAAGTAAAGAGGCCCATGAAAATTTGGCTATTGCCATGAATCGTATAGGAGGGAAGAGTAACTCTGGAGAAGGAGGAGAAAACCCAGAACGTTTTTACAAAAATGTTGGAGGAGATTGGAAAAATAGTGCTATTAAGCAGGTAGCTTCCGGTAGATTTGGAGTATCATCAAACTACCTAACTAGTGCTGCCGAGATTCAAATAAAAATGGCACAAGGAGCAAAACCTGGAGAAGGGGGACAGCTTCCGGGTCCAAAAGTAAATCCTGAGATTGCCAAAACGAGAAATTCTACTCCGTATGTTGGTTTAATCTCACCTCCACCGCATCACGATATTTATTCTATTGAGGATTTATCGCAGCTTATTTATGACTTGAAATCGGCGAATAGAGATGCTCGAATTAATGTGAAGTTGGTTTCTGAGGTTGGAGTAGGGACTGTTGCAGCCGGAGTAGCTAAGGCTAAAGCCGATGTTATTCTTATTTCTGGATTCGATGGAGGTACCGGAGCTTCGCCATTAACATCACTAAAGCACGCAGGATTACCTTGGGAGTTAGGTATTGCAGAAGCGCAACAAACTTTAGTAGGAAATAACCTTAGAAGTAGAGTAGTAGTAGAGTGTGATGGACAGCTAAAAACTGGTAGAGATGTAGCAGTAGCTTGTTTATTGGGAGCTGAAGAATTCGGATTCGCAACAGCACCTTTAGTAGCTTCAGGATGTATAATGATGAGAGTGTGTCACCTTAATACATGTCCAGTAGGTATAGCAACTCAAAACCCGGAATTGAGAAAAAAATTCAAAGGAAAACCAGAACATGTTGTAAACTATATGTATTTCGTTGCTCAGGAGCTTCGAGAGATTATGGCACAACTTGGATTTAGAACCGTAAACGAAATGGTAGGCCAGGTAAGTAAACTGGATCATAACAGGGCTATTGCCCATTATAAAGCTGCGGGAATTGATCTAACACCAATTCTACATCAGGTTGAAGCGCCAGAAGGAGTTGAAATCTATAATACCGAAATTCAGGATCACGGATTAGGGAAATCAATAGATTTTGAAATTATTGAGCAAGCGCATCCTGCGTTATTCCGTAAAGAGAAAACCACTTTAGATTTTGATATCTGTAATACTGATAGAGCTGTAGGTGCAATTTTAAGTAATGAAATTTCAAAGATTTATGGTGCCCACGGTTTACCAGATAATACTTTAAAGTTAAATTTTACTGGAGCAGCAGGTCAAAGTTTTGGAGCTTTTGCTACCAAAGGATTAACTATGATAGTCAATGGAAACACTAATGATTATTTAGGAAAAGGTCTCTCTGGAGCAAAGCTTATTATTAAAGTTCCAGATCAAGCGACGATCGTTCCTGAAGAAAATATTATTACCGGTAATGTAACCTTATACGGAGCAACTGCAGGTGAGGTATACATTAATGGAAAAGCAGGAGAAAGATTCTGTGTTCGTAACTCGGGGGCCAAAGCTGTTGTAGAAGGCATTGGTGACCACGGTTGTGAATATATGACTGGAGGAATAGCGGTAATTCTGGGAGAGGTAGGAAGAAACTTTGGAGCCGGTATGTCTGGAGGAATTGCTTATATCTATGATGATAAAAAGACTTTTGAAGCACATTGTAATAAAGAAGCGCTCAACCTTGATCCTGTTATCGAACAAAACGATGTTGAAGAACTGAAAACGTTAATCGAAAACCATTACAACGCGACATTAAGTCCTTTGGCACAAAGAATACTCGAAAATTGGGAAAAAGAATTACCAAAGTTCATTAAGATATTCCCAGAGGAGTATAAGCAGGCTTTAAAACGATTAGAAGAAGAAAAATTAGCACAAGCATAAAACGATTAGAAACATGGGAAAGATAACTGGATTTTTAGAATTTGAAAGAGAAATTGAGCAGTACGAACCTGTTAAAGATCGTATAAAAGATTATAAAGAGTTCACCGTGGCAATGCCTGAAAAGAAACTCAAAAATCAAGGTGCACGTTGTATGGATTGTGGTATACCGTTTTGTCATAGCGGTTGCCCGTTAGGAAACTTGATTCCCGATTTTAACGATGCTGTATATAGAGGAAAATGGGAGAAAGCTGCTTCTATTTTGCATTCTACCAATAATTTTCCAGAATTTACAGGGAGATTATGTCCTGCTCCTTGTGAAGAAGCTTGTGTATTAGGAATTAATGAAGACCCGGTTACAATCGAGAATATTGAAAAAAATATTGTAGAGCAGGCTTTTGAGAATGGATGGATTAAAGCAAACCCACCTAAAGAGAGAACAGGAAAAACGGTTGCGGTAGTTGGTTCTGGACCAGCTGGGTTAGCAGCTGCACAACAGTTAAATAGAGCTGGGCATTTAGTAACCGTTTTTGAAAGAGATGAGAAAGCAGGAGGATTATTGCGCTATGGAATTCCAGATTTTAAAATGGAAAAACATATTATAGATCGTAGGCTGGCAGTTCTTGAAGAAGAAGGGATTGTATTTAAAACAAACACAGAAATAGGGAAAAGCATTTCTGCCGATCAACTTAAAGAAGATTATGATGCTGTAGTGCTTTGTACAGGAGCTACAGTTCGACGTAATCTACCTATAAAAGGAGCAGATCTTAATGGGGTAGTACAGGCTATGGATTTCTTACCACAAAATAACAGAAGAGTAGATGGTATAAAAGACTTGGGAGAAGAGATTTTGGCGACTGGCAAAGATGTGATTGTGATTGGAGGAGGAGATACTGGGTCAGACTGTATAGGGACCTCGGTACGTCATGGAGCAACTTCTGTTACCAATTTTGAAATTATGGGTAAAGGCACTACAGAACGACCTGCGAATCAACCCTGGCCATTTTGGCCAATGAGACTAAGAACAAGTTCTTCACATCAAGAAGGTGTAGATCGTCATTGGAGTATCTCTACAAAAGAATTTTTAGGTGATGAAAATGGAAATCTGAAAGGACTTATTACAACTGAGGTAGAGTGGGTAAAACAAAACGGACGTTTTACACTTAAAGAAGTTTTAGGAACAGAGAAAGAATGGAAGTGTGAATTAGCATTATTAGCATTAGGGTTTACTGGTTCAGAGCCTACAATTGCAGAACAGCTGGGAGTAGATATGGATGCCAGAACAAATTTAAAAGCTAGTGATGAAAATTATACTACCAATGTAAAAGGTGTTTTTGCAGCTGGTGATAGTCGAAGAGGACAGTCCTTAATTGTTTGGGCAATCTCTGAAGGAAGACAAGCTGCGCATCATGTAGATAAATATTTAATGGGAAGCTCTAATCTACCGTTGAAAGGGGATGGAGATTTACCAAGAATCTAATTGCGGATCTAATATTTTAATTATTAGTGTTAAGAAAAGGCTGCTAAAATGGGAATTAGCAGCCTTTTGTTTTTTATTGATTTTTATTGGAGGTCGTCAACAGGTTTTTCAATGCAAATTGTAGAATAACATCCTTACCATCAACAATATCTCTAATGGAACTAGAAACATTGTAATCTGGGACTACTGTTCTTTTCTGAATATGTTTGTTTATGTTGTATTTAGCGTGTAGCAGAGGTAAATAGATTGCTACCTCAGTATGATCCCCTTTAACCGAAATTTGACGAATACCATTGCTAATGCCGGCATACCCATAGGTCTCTGTTCCAACTAAGCTGGCATTTGTATATTGTTTTAGTAAGCCGGCAGCAATACCTGCTGCAGAGGAAGTTCCTCCATTGATAAGAACGATTAACTTCCCTTTAAATTGATATTCTTCAATAGGGGCGTAGTTCATCAAATCTCTTAATAATTTGTGGTCTGTAACTTTGTATGTGCCATCTTTTTTTTGTTTTAACCCAAAGGGCTCATTCAGGTTAAGACTGTCTCCAAGAATGTTCAAGAAGTACTTGTCATCCCCCATGGTTGTGATTTCTTTAGCAGGGGTGAAATTTTGATTAACAAGGTATTGCAGTAGATAAGCAGCGTTACTTGCTTTTCCACCCCCATTATTCCTTAAATCGATAATAAGGTTTTTGATATTTTTATAAGCAATTTCTTTAAAACATTGTTTGTAGAAAATGGGATAAGTATTTTCGGGTTCATCATAACTTGTCTTAAAGAAGCGGTTTATTTTTAAATACGCATAATTGTCATTTTTGTTAATATCAAAACTAAAAGCCTCTTCAGTTGTTGCTTTTGTTGTATACCTTATAGACTCTCTTTTTTTATAATCCTCTTTTGAAATAGATTTAACCTTGGTCTTTGCGATTTTATGGGTCTCAACATCTCGATACACCAAATCATATGTAGCTTGCTCTCCAAAAATTTCAGGATAGATGTTGTAGAAGGGTTTATATGGTCCTCCCAGCCAATGTCGCATTCCGTTATGACTTTTACCATCTGAAGAATAATGTTCTAATATTTCGAAAATTATCTCATTACTTAAGTTCCCGTTTATAGAAAGAATTTCTGATCCCTCTATGATTTCTTGTAAACTTAAATTTTTTACGATGAATAATCGTTCATCTTTAATGTATATCTGAAACGGGAACCTTTTTTGGTTATTAATGATATTTCCAAGTTTACCGAATGAATATGCTTGGGTATGTCCATCATGCAGATTTGCGACAAGTCTAAGAATAACTTTATAGAATTCTTTGGCTTGCATTGGTTTGGAAGTTTGAAACTTCAATACATTTACCATTTGATCAAACTCTTGATAAGTTTGATGAGTAAAGGTTCCAGGGTGTACTTTAGTCAAAACATTTTTAAACTTTTTCAAATCTGCCAGCATTTGTCCGGGCTCGTAAATTAAATGCTCTTGAGCTCTTGCGGTTTGCATCACGATTAGTAAACTTACAAGTATTGACCGGTAAATTCTGTTCTTATTCATTAACATAACTTCAGGAACTGAAATTTCTTGGGCTATTTATTTTAATGTAGCTGATTAGGCTGTTTTTGCACAAGAATTAGCAATATTTCGTTTTTTGATTGATGAATGTTTGTTAAACCATAAAATGTTTAAAAGTGAATCTTGATTCTTATGGCTTGATCTAATGAAATATCTTTATCCTGCTCTTTTAATGATTTTACAAATTCAGGAGTAACTCTATGAATTCTTAGACTTTGTGCCTGGTCTGCAGTAATGTTTTTATACCCTAGATCTTCAAAAGACTTTACAAATTCTGGAGTAACCTTGTGAATCTTAAAAGATACAATTTCATTTAATGGTAGATCTCCAAATCGAGACTTTTTGAATTCTGCAACATATTCTGGAGATACGCGGTGTATCTTTAATGATCTCAATTGATCTAATGAAATGTTGGTATACCCAAGCTTTGCGTAAGCTTCTGCAGCATCTGGCGAGATGTTATGTATTTTTAAGCTTCTAGCATCATTAAGGGATATGTTTTTGTAGCCCGCTTTTTTGAAGGAATTTATAAATTCCGGAGTTACATTGTGAATCTTTAAACCTACAACTTCATCAAGAGGAATGTTCTTATATCCAGCATTGTTAAACATTTTAATGAACTCAGGAGTTACATTGTGTATTTTTAACGAAATGATTTGATCTACAGAAACATTGTCATACCCTAGAGTCTTAAATTGTTTGATGTAATCATTTGGAGTGTTTTGAAACTCTTGTTTACTACTTCCAAAGCTATTGGTTGAACTTGATTCAGAATCTGAATCTTGGGATTCGTAAGAATAATTTTTTGCACCTTTTACCTGGCCTGGAGTTACATTATGAATTTTTAATTTAACAGCTTCATTTAAAGAAAGATTCTCTTGGCCAGCTTTTTTGTAAGCATTAATTAACTCTGGAGTTACATTATGGATTTTTAATTTTTTTGCTTCTTGTAATGTAACATTAGGATATCCAATTTTCTTGATACTTTTAATAAAAGTAGGAGTGACATTATGAATCTTGAGCTCTTTTGCTTCTTTAAGAGTAATATTGTTATATCCCACAGCTTTAAAAGAATTAATGAACTTTGGTGTTACGTTATGAATTTTAAGATTTTTAGCCTCCTTGGTAGAGATGTTTCCGTAACCTTCCTTCTTAAAAGTAGCAATATAATCGGGAGTTACATCGTGAATTTTTAATTTTATATATTCATCTAGCGATAATTTTCCGTAGCCTTTGTCTGAATAAGATTTTATAAATTCAGGGGAAAGGTTATGAATTTTAGCCTTGGTAATTTTTCTTAGAGAAACCTTGTTACCATTAATTTTGTTGATAAACTTGATATAGTCTATATCAACATCAAATAAGTTAAGTTTGCTAATTTCTTCCATTGTATACTCGGTATAGCCTAACCTTTTTAACTCTTTTCTGTATAGTTTTAATTTGTCTAACGGAAGTGCTTTGTGAATAATATCTTCAAAGTCATCTTGGTTGATGTCAAGATTTTCTGCTTTTAGGTATGCCAGGTATGTATTATCAAAACCAGTAAGAAAGCAGTGAACAAGATCTCCTCCTTCGGCTTGTAATCCGTAGGCTTTAAGAGATTTTACAAAACGCTCATCGGCGGTAAAGGTGTATCTTCCATCACCAATTTTGTTATCAAATTCGCCTGTGTAGGTCATGGTACCAGCGTCACCGGTTATTTTAAGCTCTCGACGGTCTCCTTTAGGAAAGTTGCTAAAATATGAAGGGTCATAGCATCTTGTCGTGGACCAATAACTTCGTTTTAGAGGCTCTGCACTTCGGTACATCACACATAGTTTTCCTCCACCCAGTTCGGCATCCCATACTCCTTTGGTGAAATCTCGAGTATCTTCGGTTATAGTTTCAGAATTTACATCCAATGGCATATCTGAAGAAGTATCTTCATGGGTTAATGTTGTGTTTGGCTTTATCGGGTTAAAGGAAAATACAGATAAAGCAAGTAATGGAATAATGATTAGGTATTTCCATCCTGATTTTGCGGTTGATTTTTTAGAATTCATCATAAGGATTCGTTTTTTGAGAAATGATTGATTGTAACTTGTTGCCAAACCCGTTGGCATATTAGGAGTCGAAACTTTTAAAAGATTCAACTGGTAATTTTCTTTGTCTTCGCCAATATTAAGCATACCGTCGTCGGTTAGATATTCTAGGTTGTTATCTATAGCTTTTCGATACAACCATGCAAAGGGATTAAACCATTGCAGCATCACTAATAATTCTACCAAAAGCATATCGAGGCTATGTTTTCCTTTAATATGCATTTGTTCATGTTTCAGAATCTGTAGATACGTATCGGGATTGTATTGACTCGGATTCATAAATATGCGATTCCAAAACGAGTAAGGCGCATGTTTTTTATTGGTTTCGATAATCTTATAATCATCGACTTCAATGGTTGGGTATTTCAATATTCTGTATAAAAGTACTCCAAGTTGGATTAGGAAATGAATACCAAATACCAACATTCCGAGAAAATAGATATATTTCAGAATAGTTTTCCACCCTATTGCGCTGCTTGTTGATTCATAAGTTGAAGGTGAAGTTTCAACATTAGGAACTTCTTCCATTGTCATTGTACCTTGCGAAATTTCAATTGAAGAAGAGTCGGTGAGTGGAGCAATAATAGCCTCTTCCTCTACCAAATTTCTAAAAGATAAACTTTCGGGAACAGCTATTAACGGTAAGGTAAACGAAAGAATTACCAATGTTAATAATACCCATCGGTTTAAGCCGTAAAAAGTCTCTTTGGAAAGAAAAAAACGATAGATGATATATGAAAATGCTATTAATCCCGAGCTATGAATAATATAGTCCATTATTTTTTCTTTTTGATCAGTTGTATAATTTCTTCTAATTCTTTGGTGTTTATTTTCTCTTCTTTAGCAAAAAATTTCACCAAGGCTAGGGGAGAGTTATCAAAATAATTGTTTACCACGTCGCCCACAACTTCTTTTTGATAATCATCTTTAGAAATTAATGGATAATATTGAAAACTGTTTCCATAGGCCACATGACTAATAAAACCTTTTTCTTCAAGAATTTTTACAATAGTAGCAGTGGTATTGTAATGTGGTTTAGGATCTGGTAACTCTGCAATAATTTCTTTTATGAAAGCTTTATTAAGTTTCCATAAACTTTGCATAATTTGTTCTTCTCTCTTGGCTAATTTTTGCATGATTCAATTTTATAACACAAACATACTACTAATTTTTTAGTAGTACAACTAATTTATTAGTAATACAACTAATTAATTAGTATTGATGTATGTAAAGCATTGTAAATAAAGACGTTTTGGTGCTCTGTTAAAAAAATAATAAATTCTTTTGTAAGAAGGGATAAGCAAATAATAACGAGTAAAAATGAAATATTACTAGATCTCGAACTTGAAGATTCAGTAAAAAGAGGATCTAAACTCTTAAAAATTTATTTTTGTATTTAGAAGGGGAGATTACCTAAATCAACATTCCCACCTGAAAGGATAATGCCTATTTTTTTATTTTTAAACCTATGTTTATCCTTTAATAATGACGCAAAGGGAACTGCACATGAAGGTTCTATAATAATTTTCATACGCTCCCAGATGAGTTTCATGGCATCGATTATTTCTTGCTCCTCAACTCTAATGATTTCTGAAACATGTTCTTTTATTATAGGAAAGTTAATATCACCCAATTGAGTTTTTAATCCATCGGCAATAGTATTTGTGGAGGTATTGGTTTCAATTTTACCACTTTTTAAAGATCGATAGGCATCGTCAACTTCAAAGGGTTCTCCACCAATCACAGTACAATTATTTCCAAAAAAATGTGCGGCAAGTGCGGTACCTGCTATTAATCCACCGCCTCCTACGGGGGTGAAGATATATTCTAGATCTGGATGATCTTCTAAAAGTTCAATAGCAGCAGTTCCCTGACCAATTATAACATCAAGATCATCTGATGGATGAAGAAACGTAGCTCCTTTTTCCTCTTGAATACTTAAGGCGGTTTTTTCCCTATCCTGTAAGGTAGGTGGGCATTCTATAATATGACCTCCATAGCCTTTCACAGCATCTTTTTTTACCTGCGGAGCGGTAGAAGGCATAACAATATATGCCGGTACATTAAGACTATGAGCGGCCAGAGATAAAGCTTGTGCAAAATTCCCAGAAGAGTGTGTAACGACTCCTTTGTTCCTTTGTTCTTTGGTTAGCTGTAGAATAGCATTGGTAGCTCCTCTCATTTTAAAAGCTCCCATACGCTGAAAATTTTCGCATTTAAAGAAAATGGTAGCACCAGAAATTTTATTCAATAATCTCGAAGTTAATACTGGCGTTCTATGTATATGAGGTTGTATTCTAGAATGACCATCTTTAATATCTTGTAGTGTCATAGTATTTTATTTTAGATAGCATTAAACCATGTTAATGTTTGTTGCCAGAGAGACTCTTTAAATTTTCTACTGAAAAAACCAAAATGACCAATTTTAGTGGTAGGAACTTCTACTAATTTTATTATGCTCAATTCTTTATCACAGGATTCAAAAGCGTCATGAATTCTTTTGATTGCAATCTCTGTACCTATAGGATCATCTTCAACGCCCAATGTTAGTAGTTTGTTGAGGTAAGTATGGTAATAGAATTTAATACCGTTGGATTCTAATTGCATTCTCATATTTTCATGTAATCTTCTACCATGCCATTGTGTAATTACTCCTTTCGGGATATCCTCTAACATTCTAAGCATTTTTCCAGGGAAATACCCAAAAATAGCGGTAATGAATGGTAGAACAATATGCCATAGAAAATAGATTTTTCTTCGCTGTTTTTTGTCCCAGTCTTTATAATATGCGGTTTGTGCTCCAATATTAATCACACCACTAATGATCTTGTTTTTTTCGGTCATGCCGATAATAGTACCTCCTATACTATGTCCAAAAACTACTACTTTTTGAGATGGGAATTTTTGAGAAACAAAATTTAGAACACCTTCAAAATCTTTTTTCCCCCAGTCTAAAAAGGAGGCTTCAAAGCCTCTTAATTTTTTGGGTCTTGAGTTTGCAATGCCCCTATAATCATAGGTGATAACCATATACCCCTGCTGTGAGATATACATAGCATAATGATGATATAATTTTTTATCAACTGCAGTTGCAGAATTAATAATGAGCACTTTGTTTTTATCTATGCTTAAATTGGCAGCATAAATATTAGCCGATAGCAGATATCCATCTGTAGCATGAATTTGTGCTTCTATCATTTTGTGTCTATATAATTTTGACTTTTAAACCAATCTAAGGTTTTTTTGATAGTTGTATCTATATTGGTTTTGGGTTCATACCCAAGTTCTATTTTGGCTTTTTCACCATTTAAAAACTGACCAGCAGACATTACTGCGATTGCAGTATCATTAAGTAAAGGTAATTCTCCTCCAAGTAATTTGTATTTGGTCATTTTGATCTTTGATACAAGTTTAGCTACATGTAGTGGGATTTTTCTTGGCATTTCTGATATTCCACCAATTAATGTAATTTTTTTGATTAATTCTGCCATCGAGATATTCTCACCGGTTATTAAATATCGTTCACCGACCCTTCCCTTTAAACATGCCAAAATTAATCCACGTGCAGCATCACCAGCATATACCACGTTTCTATTGCCATTTACAAAACCTGGTAAGGTTTGGTTTACGGTATTGGTAATAATTCTCCCGGTAGACGGACCATAATCATATTCACCAAAAGTCATTGATGGTATGCCTATTACTATAGGAACTCCAATCTTACCCGCTTTTCTGGCAATTTTGTCCATCAACCATTTTACCTGAACATAAGCAGATCGATTCCCAGGGGTACTTTTGTATCTTAACTCTTCATCGGCAATACCATTTTCAGATTTAGGAATAGCGATAGATCCTCCTAAGTATAGTGCTTTTTTTATGTTGTTTTCGGTAATAGCATTTACAAAGTTTTTCATTTGTAAGTTCGCAATTTTAAGTTCTTCCTTTAGAGGTTTAGGTACAGTAGGGTAGTAAGCAGCGCAGTTCAAAACATAGTCTAATTCTTTGAAAGCGTTATTTAAACTCTCAAAATTGTTGAGATCTGCAACTCTTGAAGTGTAATTTAAATCGCTTATGGTAGATAGGTTTGAGGTTTCTCTATGAATAACTACTAGCTCATTTTCTGGATAACTTTGAATTAGTTTGGCAACATGATGCCCAAGCATTCCAGTAGCTCCAATAACCCCAATTTTTTTCATATAATCGTATCCTGTTTACTATTAAATAAATATAGCGCTTTTCGAAGCGCTATATAAGATTGTGTTATTTTATTTTTTGTATTGAATACTCATAGTTTATTGAGCAGCACCACATTTGCCATCGGGGCCTGCATACAGTGTAATAGTTTTGGTTTCTTCATTAACCGATGAAGCTCCTGTTTTTTTCTTCCCGTCTACTAAGCCAATTATAGTACCTTGTATTGTTTTTTTGTCTGAATAGGTATCAATTGAGATAACATGTGTTCCATCTAATAGTGTTTTCTCAAAAGGAGTTTGTACATTATTTAACACTATTTCTTTAGATTCAGTTTTACCATATGGCGTACTTACAATTTTTAAACTGAATGTCTCCGGTTTTCCTGTTAATGACTCTACATCTAGTTGATAGACGATGCCATCATAAACTTCTTTTTCGGTCGTAAATCCGCTTGCTATAATTCCTGCAATAAAAAGAATTGCTATTAATTTAAATTTCATGATCGATACGTTTGGGTTATATAATTCTATGTTTTGGGTTATTTCTGTTGTCTTATTTACTTTTTAAGTGCTTCGGTTTGCTCATTAAGACCAGTCCTTACAACTTAATAGTTTTGACTCATTTTTTTGGTGTTCATTTACCAAGTCGATTCTATTGTTCGATATAGTCTGCTTCAAAATGCTTAATTACATATCACTATAATCATACCAAAATTCTGGTCATGGCTATATAATATACATTATAAACATACTATAAAAACGGGTAGATTCCAAAGAAAACCTAAAAACCAAAAAATCCAACCCCGTATAGGATTGGATTTTATGTATTATAAAAATATTATTTCTAATTATTTAGCATTACTGGCATCACCAACATTGTCACAAATTCTCCTTCATCAAGCCCATCTACAGGAGTTAGAATTCCGGCACGATTGGGTAATGACATTTCTAGTTGTACATCATCTGCATTTAGGTTACTAAGCATTTCACTCAAAAATCGAGAATTAAACCCAATTTGCATATCATCCCCTTGGTAATCACAAGTTAATCGTTCTTCAGCTTTGTTTGAGTAATCGATGTCCTCGGCAGAAACATTAAGTTCTGCACCAGCTATTTTTAAACGAATTTGGTGTGTTGTTTTGTTAGAGAAAATAGAAACCCTACGAACAGAATTTAAGAATTGTGTTCTGGCAATGGTTAATTTATTAGGATTTTCTTTTGGAATTACGGCCTCATAATTAGGATATTTCCCATCTATTAATCGACAGATTAATTGCGTTTCATCAAAAGAAAACTTTGCATTGGATTCATTATATTCGATCAATACTTCGCTATCACTACCTGCCAAAATTCCTTTAAGGAGATTCAAAGGTTTTTTAGGCATGATAAACTCTGCAGATTGCGATGCAGTAACATCTTCTCGAGTATATTTAACCAGTTTATGTGCATCGGTAGCTACAAAAGTTAAGCCTTCGGTAGAGAATTGAAAAAACACTCCACTCATTACTGGTCTAAGATCATCATTTCCGGTAGCGAATATGGTTTTACTCACTGCAGTTGCCAGGACATCTCCCAGAAGAGTAGTGGCACTAGGATCTTCTAGTTCGACTGCCTTTGGAAATTCTTCTCCATCTGCATATGCCAAGGCATATTTACCATGATTAGAACTAATCTCTACAGTATTATTATCTCCAGCCACAAAAGTAAGCGGTTGCTCTGGGAAGGTTTTTAATGTTTCTAACAATAACTTGGCTGGTACAGCAATTGTACCTTGATCACCAGATTCTACTTCCAGTTTAGCAGATATTGTTGTTTCAAGATCTGAAGCCGATACCAATAAAGAATTATTATCTAATTCGAACAAGAAATTATCTAGAATTGGTAGGGTGTTACTATTGCTTATTACTCCCCCTAAAACCTGAAGTTGTTTTAACAAATATGAACTGGATACTATAAATTTCATATGTATGTGTGACTTATTTTGTACAGTTTTACGCAAATATAATTGTATTCAATAAGGATTTTGGTATGCACAAAACCATAGTTATTAACAAACAGGTAGGAGTTATTGACTATCGAGCTTAATTATGAATAAGATTAGCTAAGAGTCTTTAGTCTTATCCATAAGTTTATCAGTATAATGCGCCTTATGTTTAGGTACAGAAAAACGTTTCTGGTTGTAGTCTTTGGATTTCCCCTTTGGAATAGATAGACTTTCCCATTTTGTACCCGCAATCATTTTACCGAGAAACACTATTTGTCCGATATGATATGAATAATGTGCCAGTTGCCTATTAATAGCATCGGTGATACTATGCTCGATGTTACGAATATACACGGGAGTGTTAAAATTCGCTTCGTTAATACTGGCCAAGGCTTCAAAAAGACAGTCCCATCCTTCTTGCCATTTTGATAACAATTCGTCTTTTGTTCTTATATCACTTTCAAATTCTGCATCTCGTTTTCTCCATTCTTTCTCCCCATCAGAAGTTAAGAAATCTGTCCATCTCGACATCATATTCCCCCATAGGTGCTTTACAATGACCGCAATACTGTTGCTGTCATTATTATATTGCCAGAATAATTTTTCTTGAGGTAGTTGATCTATAGTCTTTTCACCTAAAGACTTGTAGTACAAAAATTGTTTTTTTATACCGTCTAAATACTGAGAGTTGTTCATAAAGGAAGTTTTTATAAAGATAAAACTTATCTAAGACTAATAAATAAAGGGTTTTGATATAATTTTATTATACTTGACCTATAAATACAACCAATTTGTACATTGTTAAACTTCCTACCCCTTACCATGTCTTATTTTTATAAATATATTGTTTTTCTATCTACATTTATATTGAGTGGTATTGCTAGTTCTCAAGCCCAATTTAATTCCCAATTCTCAGATGTGGATGACCAGGAACTACTTAAAAAAGCGGAAGATTATGTAAGAAAGGAAGATGAAAGACGAGATGAAGCTTTTCATATTAGTCACGATGTTTTGAAAAGAACTAAAATCTTAGATAACAAAATAAAAGGAAATAAGGTTTTGGCTTTGTTTCATTATTATAAGTATGCTATAGATTCTGCATTGTTTTATGCCAATAGAGGAGTTAAACTTATAGATACAAAAGAAGACGCTTTATCACTAGAGACTCTTTCGGTTTTGTACTTAACACTTTCAAATGCATCTCGAGATAAAAATCTAATCGCCGATAGTAAAAAATGGGCTTTAAAAGGAATAGAAACCGCCGAGAAACTTGGAGATTATGAAATTCTGGATGATTTATTGTCAAATTTAGCAATAACCCATAGACTTATGGGAAATGTAGATAAAGCCTTAGAAGTTTATATGTCGGCTCTTAAATATAAAGAGAACCCAGAGCGTTATTCTTCAATTGCGCTGTGTTATCTGGATTTAAAAAATTATACCCAGGCTCTTTTTTTTCATAAGAAAGCTTTAGAGTATTATGATACCGCTTCTACGAATAGCAATAGAGGTAAGGCAGTCACTTTAATGAATATTGGTGCGGTATATCTGGAAATGTACAAAGATGATGAAGCTCTAACATATTTTAATGAATCTTTGAAAATAGCAAAAGCATACGATTATCCTTTGATCATTCTAAATAATATGATAAATATTGGAGAAGTATTCACTGGAAAAAAAGAGCTTTCTAAAGCCAAAAAAAACTATAATGAAGTATTGGGGATTGCTCAAAACTCAGGTTTTCTGAAACAACAATGGTATGTCTACCACAAATTAAAAGATATTGCACTTTTAGAGAATAATTATCGAAAAGCTCTAGAGTTTACGGAGAAGAAAAACCAGTTACAGGATTCTATTTCTAATTTACAAAAAAATAAGGAAATCGCTCAGTTGGAGGTGCAATATGAAACATTAAAGAAGGAAAAAGAGATATCGGTTCTAAAAAAAGATCAGGAATTAAGAAGCTTAGAGATTAAAAAACAACAATCTCAAAAAGAAATCATATTGTATGCCTTTATGATTATTCTTGTTCCTTTAATTGGTTTGCTATTTATGTATTACCAAAAGTTAAAAGGGCAAAGTTTACTTCATAAAAGAGAAAGGGAAATTGGAGAGCAAAAAATTGAGGCTTTGATTAGAAATCAAGAGTTGAAACTTATTAAAACATCAATAAATGTTCAGGATCAAGAGAGAAAACGAATAGCTCAAGAACTTCATGATAGGATAGGGGGGAATTTAGCTGCTATAAAGCTTCAGTTCGGTACGGTTAAAGAAGATTTGAATAATTTAGATCTAATTTATAATCAACTTGATGACACTTATGAGCAAGTTAGAGTACTTTCTCATGATTTGGTCCCAGATAAATTTAGTCATTCCAATTTTACAAAGTTGCTAAAGGAATACATGGAAAACATTGGGAATGCAAGTGACTTAACTATTGATATTTCTACCTATCAAGAAGGCGAGATTAATGGAATTGATGCTTTTTTTCACAACGAATTGTTTTCAGTATTTCAAGAACTCATTACAAATACCATTAAACATGCAGATGCAAGCAAAGTAGATATACAAATAGATGCAGTTCAAAACAACCTACGAGTGGTTTATGAAGATAATGGTAAAGGGTTTGATCAAGGTAAGGTATCTGCGGGTATAGGTTTAAACAATATAGAGGGCAGGGTACAAAAGTTATATGGAGCTACACATATAGATTCTAAATTGGGTAGAGGGACCATAGTAAGTATAGAAATACCTTTAAAGCCATAAGTAGGTATAATTTTGATAAGCTTTAAAATAGCATTTTACGCTTTCTTACCAAAAGCCAAATTACAACCGGAGCTCCAATTAATGAAGTAATGGCATTAATCGGTAGTGTGTATTCGCTAGAGGGGATTTGAGAAATGGTATCACAAATTAGCATAATTATACTACCAATAAGTACTACCGCAGGAATTAGGGTTTTATGATCAGAGGTATGAAATAACTGCCTTGTGAGATGAGGTACGGCTAATCCTATAAAAGCAATTGGGCCGGCAAAGGCTGTAATGCTACCAGCTAACAATCCTGTAGAAATAATAATTAAAAATCTACTTGTTTTTATATTAAGTCCAAGGCTTCTAGCATAGTTTTCACCTAATAATAAGGTATTAAGGGGTTTTATCGATAGTATTGATAAGAGTATACCCAGCATAAAAATTCCAGAAAAAATAAGTAAATCGCCCCAACTTAAGTTACCTAGACTACCAAATCCCCAAAATGTAAATTGTTGTAACTTATCCATAGGAGCGAAATATGAAAGTACACTCACCACCGCTGCGGTGATACTTCCGAACATAAGTCCTATAATTAGTATAGCCATAGTGTCCCGAACCTTTGCAGAAACTAGCATAACTGCGATTAGAACCAGTACACTTCCTAAACTTGCCGCAATGACAAGTCCCCATTTTGAAACTAAAAATAATGACAATGAAGTTCCTGTAAAAGCACTGCTCAAAATTAAAATTGCAACACCTAACCTTGCTCCAGAACTTATACCTAAAACAAAAGGACCAGCAAGAGGATTACGGAATAATGTCTGCATCATAAGTCCAGAAACACCAAGACCGCTACCAACAATTAAAGCGGTGAACGCCTTTGGAAGTCTATAGTTAATAATAATATGTCTCCAGGAATCTTTTTCTACCGGGCCACCTACCAATGCACTTAAAGTATCTAACCAAGGAATAAATACCGAACCAAGGCTAATATTGGTTATAAAACAAACTAGCATAAAAATAGTTATGCCAATAAAAACTTTTTTGTATGATTTGTTTGGGGTCAATTAGTCAAGTTTTTCAAAAAAATAGGGTTCATATTCGCTTAATAACTCGGGGTGAGCGATCTTAATAATGTCTTTTAGGATAAGATCGGGTCTCATAGGACCGAGTTCATAATATATTAAACCTCCTTTAGCACCAGTTTTTAATGAAGAAGAATATACGGTTTTATTTTTAAATGCTTCAAATAGGGCGTACTGATGATTTTTTTCTTTAAGCTCATCTAGCGATTTAGAACTACCGGCGCCAATCCATAAATCTGCTTTTTGCGCTTTTTCAAGTACACTCTCAAAACTTAGCGCTATACTGCCGGTATTTTGTTCGTCTTGCCATAAATAGGTGGTATGGGCATCTTTCAAAAATTTGGCAACATAACTGTTTCCTCCAGGAACGTGCCAAATGTCTTTAAACATATTACCAGATAATATAGTTGGTGATGCGTTGGTGTTTTGTGCTAAGGATAAAGCTTCAATGTAGTCTTTTTTAATACCTTCAAACACATCTTTCGCTATAGCTTCTTTTCCAAAAAAAGCAGCTACGAATTTTATCCATTCAGCTCTTCCTAATGGATGTTCCTCCATCCAAGAACCATTAATTACTACAGGAGTACCTGTTTTTTGAATCAAATCATAGGCTTTAGTATCTCCAGAAGCAGAAAATCCAATAATTAGATCTGGAGATAATTCTAATACGACCTCGGTATTTAAATTGTATTCTTTACCCAATTCTTTTATGGCGCCACTATCTATTAGTTTTCTTGTTTTTTCTGAAGATATGTAATCTGTATTGGGAAACCCTACTAAGTTTTGTTCCAAACCAAGATACTCTAACATAGGGATGTCTGTGGTAGAAGTAACAACAACTCTTTCTACAGGGACCTGAACAAAAACATCTTCATTAGAAGTATAGGGTTTATCAGTTCCTTTAGGATGTAAAACATAAATAAGTTCTTTTTGTGCATCTGGCCAAGGAGTATGAACTCTTATTTTTTTGTAAGTTTTGTGATGTTCTATAGTTAGTCCTTTGGCATATTCTATTTTTTGTGGAGCAAGGTACATCACCGTGAGCTGTTCTGTATTTTCTTGCTTTTGCTTACATCCTAAAAATGAAAACAAGGAAATTGCAATCAAAAAAAAAGTTCTCATAGATATTTTTTTGTAAAAGTAACAAAACACTGTAATTCTAATTTGAAATTAGTTACCTAATTTTACCGAATGCAAACAAAAACATTTTTATGCTCTTGGAGCGGAGGAAAAGATAGTTGCTATGCTTTTCATAAGGCGGTGAGTAATGAGTTTAAACCTTCGGTTTTGCTTACTGTACTCAATGAGTTTGGAGATCGTTCTCGTTCTCACGGGATACCAAAAGAAATTTTGAAGGCACAGGCTGATGCACTCGATTTACCAATTCATTTTTTTGAAAGTACCTGGAATGATTATGAACGTCTTTATATTGAAAACCTTACCTCTTTGACACAATCTTATAACTTACAGCATTCTGTTTTTGGAGATATCGATATAGATTCTCATAGAGAATGGGAAGAAAAAGTATCTAAGGCAGCGAATTTGAATCCAATGTTACCTCTTTGGCAACAATCAAGAAAAGAATTGGTTTTAGAAATGATAGATTATGGTATTGAGGCAATAATTACATCTTGCAACCAAACATTGGGACCAGATTTTTTGGGAAGACAAATAAACAGAGAACTAGTCGAAGAGTTCGAAACTTTAGGTGTAGATGCATGTGGTGAAAATGGAGAATACCACACTTTGGTGATCAATGCTCCTTTGTTTAGAAATGCACTGAATGTAGAGGTCATTGAAAAAGAGACTTCATCAAATTACAACTTTGCGCGATTAAACTTGATCTAAATGGAGAACACCTCTGCATAGGCAATTTTTATATTGAAAGAATCTTTTAATGTAATATTCTGAAGATGGGCTAAGAGAGCTCTTATGGGACCGGCATGGCTTACGACAATAATCTTTTCTTTGGAAGATAGATCAAGAGAAGCATAAAATTCTAATATTCGTTGTTGTAGCATTATGTAGGATTCTCCATTAGGAACGGTTACATTTACAAAATCATCCATCCATGGTTGTAACTGTTCTTTCGGGATATCATCCCATGCTTGTAGTTCCCAATCTCCAAAATTCAATTCTTTGAGACGGTTATCACAAATCACAGGTTTCGAGAATGTATTTGCTAATAACTTGCATCGTTGTAGTGGACTGCTGTATACAGTTGAAATTTCCTGAATCGGTATTTGTCTATGAATCTGAGCTACCTCTATGTCAAAAGATGAAGTAACACCAAGATCACTTTGACCATAGCAAATTCCTTTTCCAATGTTTGGAGTGGTATGTCTTATCAAATATATTTCCATAACCCTATAGTTGAAAGGTAAAATACGACTTCGCTTAATTGTTGAACCGCCCCAGCGCAATCTCCAGTTTGACCACCTATCCATTTTTTAAATTTTACTCCTAAGAAAACTTTAGATATATACATTGGGATTAAAGCAAGGAAAATCCAAGGGTTTTGAAAAAGGAACACTGGCAGTATGCCAAAAATTCCACTTATAATAACCATACTCAAAGAAATATGTTTGGCGGCCGGTTTTGCTTTACTATCATCATTTTCACGTACATAACTATGCGTATAAATTAATGTGGTTGCGATGAATCGACTAAGACTATGACCGGCAATTAAAGCTATGGGAATATAATCAGGATTAATCTCTAGCAAGGCCATGAATTTGATGGCGAGTAACAACATAAGTCCGACAGAGCCAAAAGTGCCTAGTCTAGAGTCTTTCATAATTAAAAGAATCTTGTCCTTGGTCCAACCGCCTCCAAAGCCATCGCATACATCTGCAAAACCATCTTCATGAAAGGCTCCCGTGGTGTATATTGTCGAAACCATAGATAGTAGTAATGAAATCTCAATAGAAAATAGTAGAGAAGATACATAAAAAACAAAAGCACCAATACTTCCTACTAAAATACCGACCAAAGAAAAATACTTTGCACTTAATCGTAAATAGGTGGGGTCATGATTTACCCATTTTGGACAGGGTATTCGTGTGAAAAACATAAGAGCAGTAAAAAATATATGGATCTCCTTTTTCATGATAAGGAATTTTTAAATTCTGTAATAGCCCCCTCTAACATGTAAAACCAAAAAGGAACAAAACTTAGCAACAACAAAGTAACAGCAAAAGAGATACTCAAAACGCCTACTTGTGGTCTTTTTCGGTATGCCATGATTCCTAAGTAAAGTCCTAGTAGACTTATACTCACAGAAACTATTTTGGAGAGTCTTATATAAGACTCTAATTCTGGAACAGGTGTGGTTTTGTTCTGGTTAAGAATATCTATTTCTGAAAGGAGCATGGTTTCATAAATAAACGTATGAAATCGATACAAAAAATAACATCCAATGAGGCTTATTACTATAGAGAGAATACCAAATTTCATAGGCTTATATGATTGTTTTCAGTTTAAATCAAAAAAAGCTAATAGTTATTTTGTTTCAATATTATTTAGATTCAGAAACACCAGCACTTTCAAAACTAGCCATATCATTTAAAAATGCTACTGCTGAAGCTATAATAGGAAATGCTACTGCAGTTCCAGTCCCTTCACCCAAACGCATACCTAGATTCAAAAGAGGTTTTTTATTCAGAAATGTTAACATTTTTTGATGCCCTTGTTCTCCAGAGGTATGTGCAAAAATACAGTAATCTAAAACGTTTTTATCTAGCGCATGAGCTGCTAGAAGCGCTGCGGTTACAATAAAACCATCAATAATAATGGTCATTTTTAATGCTGCAGCTCTTAATATAGCTCCAACCATCATTACTATTTCAAAACCGCCATAATGAGTTAACGCTTCTACAGGTGAAGTAATAGTATATTGATTAAATACCTGAGATAAAATATTTTGTTTTTTAACAATCGCATTATTATCAAGACCTGTTCCCGAACCGACACATTCTTCAATTGATATATTAGTGAAATAAGACATGAGTAAAGATGCAGAAGAGGTGTTACCAATTCCCATCTCTCCAAAACCTATACTATTACATCCCTTTTTAAAGGTGTCTTTTACCAATTCTGACCCAGTAGTTATGGCCTTATGGTATTCTTCTATACTCATAGCTGGTGCATCCTGGTAGTTTTTGGTACCCATTGCTATTTTTGCATTGACAAGTCCATTAGAAGTCTCAAAATTATGATTTACACCGGCATCCACAATTTTCAGATCGATTTGATGCTGTTTACAAAATACATTGATGGCAGCACCACCATTTAAAAAATTATACACCATTTGAGCGGTAACTTCTTGAGGGTATGGATTTACTTCTCCCTGTTTTGCAATACCATGATCCCCGGCAAATACAATGATGGTGGGTTGTTTGAGTTTTGGATCATGCGTTTGTTGAATTTTTCCGATCTGAAAAGCAACGTCTTCCAAAGTTCCCAAAGCACCAATAGGTTTGGTTTTGGTGTTGATTTTATGCAATAGTGTTTGTTCTAATTGTGGATTAGAAATAGGTTCAATTTTGAAATCCATTGACTTGATTAGTTTATAGTATTTTTTATTTCAACAGGTATTCCAGATACCATCAATATAGCTTTATCGGCATGCTTTGCGATATGTTGGTTCATCCAACCTTGCAATTCGGTAAATTTTCTTCCAATCTCGGTTGAAGCATGAACTCCCATGCCAATTTCATTAGAAATAATGATAATATCGGCTTCGATATGTAGCAGCTTGTCAAACTCTTCCTTTGCTTGTAACAAGGACAACTCAATATCATTTTTTGTATCTACAAAAAAATTGGTAAGCCATAACGTCACACAGTCTACAACTACCACAGTGTTTTTCTGGATTACTTTAGAAATTTCCTTTTCTTCTTCTATAGAATTCCAGCGATCATCACGATCATCAATATGTCTATTTATACGTTTTTGATGATTATCATCCCAAATTCTAGATGTAGCCAGATAGAAAGGGTTGTCAGACAACTGAAGAGCCAATTGTTGTGCATAACTGCTTTTTCCTGATCGCTCGCCCCCTGTGATGTAATATAGCATGTGTGATGATTTTTAGCGTTGGCAAAGTTACTTCTATTAATTATTTATTTGTTAAACACATCATAAATTCCACAAAATATGATACATTCGCGCAGAATTTTGGTTCTGTTATTCTTTTCAAAAGTGTAATGGATTAAAAGGGAATCGGGTGACGCTATTATCTATAGGCATTCCCGAGCTGTTCCCGCAACTGTAAGCTTTGCCAAATGTATAATGTTTGGTGTTTGTTATTCAAACTTCAAAACCACTGTTCTTGATGCTAAGAATGGGAAGGTAAATAACAAAACGCAAGCCAGGAGACCTGCCATTATTTGTTAATATCAAACTTTCGGGATAAAGGTTTGGGTATGGGTAAACTACATACTTTTTTCCGGTTATTGTAAAAATTAAGTATTTAACTAATGAACAAAAAGGTTTTTTTAGGGGCAGCTTTCTTGGTGCTGGGTACTTCTTTGACATTTGGTCAGGAAGAACAAAACGAAGAGACAGTCAATGAATTAGAAGAGGTGGTTATTTCCGATTCTAAATTTGGATTAAAAAGAGAACAAAGTGGTAAAGTAATTACAAAAATCACACAAAAAGAATTAGAGCGTAGTCAAGGGCAATCTGTGGCTACTGTGCTTAATAGAGTTGCTGGTATTGAAATTAATGGAAATACCAGTGCGCCTGGACAATCTTTGGGGTATTTTATTCGAGGAGGTAGAAATCGACAGGTGGTTATAAGAGTTGATGGTATTACTGTAAGTGATCCATCTACCATTACCGGAGAATTTGATTTGAGATTATTATCGGTAAATCAAATCAAACAAATAGAGATTCTTAAGGGAGCATCAAGTACACTATATGGTTCGGGTGCCTCAACAGCAGTTGTTAACATTACAACAAAATCTGAAAGTAAAGAAGCAATTTCTGCAAATTTTCAATCGAGCATAGGAACTAATCAATCTCAAGAAGACCAAGATTACGATGTAAACGAATTTGTAAATCTAGCTTCTGTTAATGGTACTTTAGGAAAAGTATCTTACTTAGCGAGTTTTAGTAATCAGTTTTCTGATGGTTTGTCTGCTGCGGAACGATTACCAGAAGATACATCAGTAGTTCCTTTTGAAGACGACGCATATTCAAAATTTAATGTAAACGCAAAAGTGGGGTACGAGCTTAATGATCGTATTAACATTCAATTGTTTGGAAATTTAGATCAGTATAAGAATGAATTTGATGCTGGTGCTGGTGCAGATGCAATTAATGATGCATTTAGCCGACAATTAAGAGCAGGAGCGTCTATAGAATTTGAGTATACTAATGGTAGTGTTTTCTTCACCAACAGTTACTCTTTATTAGATAGAGAATTCTTATCAAACACCTTCGCATCAAAAAATGAAAGTAGATTTTACTCTTATGATGTTTATAATAAATACAATTTTAATGATACCTTTTATACAGTATTAGGGGTTAATGGTTCTAATAATGATTATGATGGTTTTAGTGCTCCTTCTAGAAATGATGAGTTGGTAAGAACCATAGATGATGTTGTAGCCGATTTTGATATTATCGATCCTTATGCAAATGTAGTTTACGTTTCAGATTTTGGGCTTAATGTAAACCTGGGAGCTAGGTTAAACATTCATAGTGCATATGGAACTCATTTGGTGTATAGCGTGAACCCATCTTACACATATAAATTGGATGATACTAGATCTGTAAAAGCTTTGGCATCTTATTCTACAGCTTATATTACTCCTTCGTTGTTTCAGTTGTTTTCTCCAAACTTTGGTAATTCAGATTTGGAACCAGAAGAGAATACTACTGTAGAAGCAGGTCTGGAATATCTGGGAGGTAGAAAATTTAGGGCTAGTGTAGTTTATTTTACACGATTCGAAGAAAATTTTGTTGATTTTGTAGATACAGGAGGATTCGTATTCCAATATCAAAATATAGGTGATGATTTTACTACTAGTGGAGTCGAGTTCGAAGTTAATTCAAGATTACTAGAAGATAAATTATCATTAACGGGTAATTTTACTTACACAGATGTAGACGAAGAGTTATCTCAAATTAGAATTCCTGAAATTAAAGTGAATGCTAGTGTAGGTTACCAGATTAATGAAAAGGTGTTCTCATCGTTAAGTTATCAGTTTAATGATGATAGAGAAGATAGTTTCTTTAACACTACAACATTTGCATCAGAAGCTAGAACACTTGACTCTTATGGGATTTTAGATTTCTATTTAAGTTACAAATTAATGCAGAATTTTATGGTATATGGAGCACTTAATAATGTAACGAATGAGGATTATCAAGAAATTTTTGGTTTTAGTACTAGAGGAAGGAACCTAAGACTAGGATTTAACCTGAATTTCTAGATAAAAAAAGAATGAATAAAAAAACCATCTACCCGCGTAGATGGTTTTTTTATTTTGATAAATTATCTGCCTATTTATTCCAATGTTTTTCTAACCAATTCGAATTTATTGGTATCTATATACATTTTCTGGTAGTTTGGTAACATCGCTTTACGCTCCCAGTCAATAGATTCTCCTAAGAACTGAGTTTCGCTTTTGGTTCTCGCAGACGCAATTTGACCATCTACAATAACATCTAACGCTGCCTTAAGCATAGGCTCTGTTGGATCTCCTAACGTTCCAAGATTAAGTATACTTTCTTGGAATTCAAAATCAGGAGCTAAACCAGCTATGTAATCTGTTTTTCCAGCTGCATTAGCCGATTTCAGTACCAATGGTTGGATTGCGTAGGTATGATCAGGATTAGCACCCTCTCTTCCAAATCCGTTAGAATCATAGAGTGTAATAGAAGCTTGATATTTTCCAGAAGTAGTTGTTCCGATTTGAATAACATCAATATAAGGCTCGAGACCATTAATGACCAATTCACTTGCAGATGCACTCCTATTTGTGGTAAGAACATATAGTTTGGTTAAGCCTAGAGAATTGATGTTATCTCCTGTGTAAATTGTATTTCTAAATCTATTAATCAAAGCTTCCTCACCATCAGCTCCAGAAGAAAATTGAGCTTGTAGTTCTGCATTCCATATTTCTCTAGAGAAAATCTCTCCGTTAAATTGCCCAGTTATCATACTAGACATATCAATAGCGCTTCTCACCAATCCTCCTCCGTTGTATCTTAGGTCAAGAACGAGTTCTTCAATACCATCAGTTTTAAACTGTCCGAAAGCAGTATTTAGTTCATCGTCAAAATCACCAACGAAACTATTATACATCATGTATCCTATTTTTCTGCCTTCGTGATCTATAGTTTTGGAAATAAAGATTGGGTTTTCGGTATATTCTACTTGGGTAAGTGATACCGTAGTGCCAGTTTCAGTTACTGTTCCATTATTTACTGTTACTAATCCAATGGTATAAGAATCTCTACCAAATATTTCATTGAAGTCAGAAGTTCTAGTTAGTTTTTCTCCATCTACAGAATTGAAGAAATCACCTCTTTTTACTCCTTTAGCTTCTGCATCGGTACCGGGAAGTACATAACGAACATAACCTAAAACATCATTAGAAGTGTCTGACACCAAAGTTAATCTAAAATCCATTCCGTTACTCTTAGAAACACCACTAAAGGCTTGTTCTAGAGCTACATAATCGTCTACAATAAAACTAAAAGCATCAATTTCAAAAGTTTCACCTCCAATATTCACGGTTCTTTTGGTTAACAACCCGTCAAAAGTGTCTTCTGGCGTAGCAAAATTACTTAAGAACTTGTTCAAGTCTTGATCAGTTGCAAATGCATCATTAGCTAGATTACTCACTTCACTTTTATATAAGTAAGCTGCATTAAGACCGGACCAAATGAATTGATCTATATCTTGGTCGGGATTATTAATAGTTTCTGTTCCTGAACCAGAATCTGGGGTGGCATCGTCATCGCTAGAGCAAGAAAAAATTAGCAATAATGACATAAGCAATAACAATTTTGCCTTTACTGTATCCATACTTTAAATGTTAAATTTTTGCAAAAATATGCTTTTAATTTGGTAATTACAATACTAACGAATGTTAATTCGTTGTATTGTGATAGCGAATTCTTATTTATACATAAGTTCGAAATCTGGCAATAGCATATTACTATTTCCGACATTTTGTAATACGGAAATGTGGTATGATTTCGAACTTCGATTCCCCAAAATATGATCTAGAGCGGCACTTAGAAGAGGTTCGTTGGGTTCTCCTAGAATACCTAAATTACTGTAATCTTCATCGATGGCGATTTCAGGAGCAAATCCATCGAAATAATCAGTAAATCCAGCAGAATTGATAGATCTTAACACCAAGGGTTGCATCGCAAAAGTATGTCCGGGGTTAGCACCTAATCTTCTAAAATTTGAAGAATCATAAATAGTTATAGAAGCTTGAAATTTCCCTCGGGTGGCAGCACCAACCTGAATTACATCAATATATGGGTCTAAACCATTAATCACCAATTCACTAGCTGAGGCAGAACTACGAGTGGTTAAAATATAAACTCTGTCTAGCCCAAGGCTATTAATAGCTTCTCCGGTTCTTATTTGAGTATCAAATAGGTTTACACTGCCAAACTGATCTTGCAGGTCAGCATTCCATTCTTCTGTACTAAATACTTCACCCGCAAACTGCCCGGTAATCATACTCGATAAATCTATTGCGGTAGTTACTGAGCCACCACCATTATATCGCAAATCGAGTACTAGGTCTGTGATATTACTCGCTTTGAGTTGAGAAAAAGCAGCATTAAGTTGAGCATCGAAGTCTCCCGTAAAAGCATTATACATTAAGTATCCTACAGGGCTTCCTCCCACATCTAAGGTTTTGGTAATAAATACTGGGTTTTCGGTGTACTGTACTTTAGTAAGTTCAATACTATTTCCATTAGGGGTTATAATGGTGCCATCAAATGTAGCTAGTCCTATAGTATATGAATCTAAATTAATTAGTTCTCTAAAATTTTGATCTGTAATTTGGGTGCCATCAATAGTATTAAAAATATCACCTCGTTTAATTCCTTTATTTTCTGCATCAGTATCAGGTAGTACATATCTCACAAACCCAAAAACATTAGAAGGATCATTAGGGTATCGTACCAATCCAAACTCCATCCCATTATTTTGAGTTATTCCATCGAAAGCTTGTTCTAGGGCAATATAATCATCAACCAAAAAACTAAACTCGTCTACACTAGATTGTAGGGCATCAAAAACTTCCTGAGGAGAAGAAAAACTATTTAAAAAGTCGTTCAACTGCTGATCTGAAGAAAAACGATCATCTGCTAGATTTGGTACGTCTGCTTTGTATAAATAGAAAGCATTCATTCCTCTCCAGATAAAATTATTGATTTCAAGAGTACTCGAAACTTGAGGGACATCGTCATTGTCATCAAAACATCCAACAACTAAACTTCCGAAAAGAAATAAAATGGCAATATATTTGAAGTTCCTCATAGTATATTTATTATTCTATATAGCGCTAAAAGTAACTACTTTATTATAATTTTAAAAAAGAATGTAACAAATTAAAGGTATAGTCGTCTCCCTAGTATAAAGCTAACAAGTTTTATACATCAACCAATCAAAAAATGAAAGAAAGAGCATTTATAACGCTAACCAATGGTTTTAAAGATAAGCTATTTAGGCTTGCAAAACGATTATTGGTAAGTAATGAAGAGGCAGAAGATGCTACGCAGGAAGTGTTGCTGAAGCTTTGGAAGAACAAAAGCAAGATGGCAGAATATAAAAATGTAGAAGCTTTTGCAGTAACAATGACCAAAAATTATTGTTATGATAAATTAAAAGCAAAAGAGACTGGCAATCTGAAAATAGTGCATAGCAACTATCAGGATGAACGTCCTTCACTACAAAGACAAGTAGAGGCAAAGGATAGTTTAGATTGGGTAGGTAAAATAATGAATGATCTGCCTAAACAACAAAGAATGATTATCCAGTTAAGGGATATAGAACAATATGACAATGCTGAGATTGCAGAAATGTTAGAGATTAACGAAACGGCAGTTCGTGTAGCATTATCGAGAGGAAGAAAAAAAATTAGAGAAGAATTATTAAAAAAACATAATTATGGAGTTGTCTAACATTGAAAAGCTACTGGAAAAGTATTTTGAGGGCGAAACGACCATTTCTGAAGAAAAAGAATTAAAGGTTTATTTTACCGGAGAAACTGTGCCGTCGCATCTGGAGAGATACAAAGATTTGTTTCAGTATTTTTCTAATGAAAGTACCATAACTGCTACTAAGGATCTTAAAATTAAGGCTAGTAGAACACCAAAGTATAAATGGATAGGAGTAGCCGCTTCGATCGCATTGATCGCAGGGATATTTTTAACCAGAACTGTTGATAGTACTGAGCCTGTTGATACTTTTGAAGATCCGGAAATAGCACTTCAGGAAACCAAAAAAATCCTCAATATGGTTTCTCAATATATGAATGAGGGTAAGCAGAATTTAGTGTATCTGCAAGAATTTGAAAACACTAAAAAGAAATTTATTAAGTAAAAACAAAAAATCTTGACGTTGTAAAAACGCCATTAAAAAGCAATAATTATGAAGAAGTTAGCAATCCTTTTAATACTTGTAGTTGCACCATATGTATCGAATGCACAAAGTTATTTTGATAAGTATGAAAATATGAGTGATGTAACCTCTATGGTAATCACCAACAAAATGTTCAAACTTTTAAGCAAAATCGATTTTGAAAGTTCTGATAAGGAAACTCAAGAATACCTTAATCTGGTAGAAAACATAAATAATATTAAAGTATTTGTTACAGAGAATAAAGATGTCGCTCAAAAAATGGGAGGAGATGTATCAAAATACTTAAAAGGTTCTTCTCTTGACGAGTTAATGAGAATTAAAACAGATGATGGAGAGAATATTAAGTTTTACATCAAACCTGGTAGTGACGAAGACCATGTAAAAGAACTATTTATGTACATGGTAGGTAACGATTCTAAAGATGGAAAACCAGAAACTGTTATTTTAACTATCACAGGAAATATTGATCTTAAACAAGTTTCAAAGCTCGCAAAAGATCTTAATATACCAGGAGGTAAAGAATTGAAAAATGTAGAGAAACGTAACTAATACGTTTTGCAAAAACTATGTTTCTTCTGCCAACTAGGTGGGAGAAACATAGTTTTTAACATTCATCTATCTGCATGTGTGCAGATTAAAAACGAACAATCAATCAAAAAAATAATAATCATGAAAAAAGTATTCAGAATTTTAGCACTGGCAAGTGTAGTTGTATTTGCTAGTTGTAACAGCGACACTTCGTTGCAACAGTATTTTGTAGATCATCAAAATGACAATGAGTTTATTGCTGTAGATATCCCGTCTAGTTTATTAGATAAAGATGGCATAGAATTAAGTAAAGATGAAAAAGAAGCTTTAGAAAGCATTAAAAAAGTAAACTTTCTGGCATTACCGTTAAAAGAAGGTACAAAAGCGCGTTTTGAAAAAGAAAGTGCAGATATCGCTAAAATTCTTAATACCGATAAGTATGAAACTTTGATGAAGTTCGGTTCAAATGGTACCAATGCGGTACTTAAATATCAGGGAGAAGACAATGATATTGATGAGGTAATCGTTTTTGCTACCGATCAAAAAAAAGGATTGGCTTTGGTAAGAGTATTAGGTGATAATATGAGACCAGAGAAAATGGTAAAGCTTATGAAATCTGTTGAGAAAGGTAATATAGATATGGAAGCTTTTAGAAAAATAGGCGAGACCATAGATATAGACTAAAAGACCGTCAATTATTGATAAACAAAAAAGGCTTTGAGTTTACTCAAGGCCTTTTTACATAATATTCTTTTCTTCTATCTAAATTCCCGTATAGTTAGAAGGTGTAATCTCTTTTAATTCAGATTTTATGGTGTCATTAACCTCTAGCGTGTCTATAAAGTTGGCTATAGAATTTTGGTTAATGGTCTCATTGGTTCTAGTCAGTCCTTTTAAAGCTTCATATGGGTTAGGATACCCTTCACGTCTAAGAATAGTTTGAATCGCTTCTGCTACCACCGCCCAGTTGTTTTCAAGATCTTGCGCAAATTTCTCTTCGTTTAGTAATAACTTTTTCAACCCTTTTAAGGTCGCTTGAAAAGCAATAAGAGTATGCCCAAAAGGTACTCCGATATTTCGTAGCACAGTACTATCGGTAAGATCACGTTGTAAACGACTTACAGGTAGTTTTGCAGCCAAATGCTCAAATAAAGCATTGGCAATTCCTAAGTTACCTTCACTATTTTCAAAATCTATAGGATTTACCTTATGCGGCATTGCCGATGAGCCTACTTCTCCTTTTTTAATCTTTTGTTTAAAATAATCCATGGAAACATAGGTCCAAACATCTCTGTCCAGATCAATTAGGATAGTGTTTATACGTTTAAGCCCATCAAACAAAGCAGCCATATGGTCATAGTGTTCGATTTGTGTGGTAGGGAAAGAGTGGTGTAGCCCTAATTTTTCCTGAACAAATTCGGTTCCAAAGGCTTTCCAGTCTATAGATGGATAGGCTACCTTGTGAGCATTATAATTTCCTGTCGCACCTCCAAATTTAGCAGCACTTGGGATATCTTTTAATAAATCAAATTGAGCTTCTAAACGAGTTACATATACCTGAAATTCTTTTCCTAATCGTGTCGGAGAAGCAGGTTGCCCGTGAGTGCGAGCTAGCATAGATACCGCTTCCCATTCTTCTACCAAAGCCTTAAGTTTAGTAATTAATTCTGTATAATGAGGAATGTATACATTACTTATCGCTTCTTTAATACTTAAAGGTATTGCGGTATTATTAATGTCTTGTGAAGTTAATCCAAAATGAATGAACTCTTTATATTGCTCTAAGCCCAATGTGTCGAATTTTTCTTTTATAAAATACTCAACTGCTTTTACATCGTGATTGGTTACTTTTTCAATTTCCTTTATCGCTAAGGCGTCTTCTGAAGAGAAAGAGGTGTATATCGCTCTTAGTTTCTCAAATAGTGAACTGTCAATACTTTCTAATTGTGGCAGTGGCTGTTCACATAAAGCGATAAAATATTCTATTTCTACAAGAACACGGTATTTTATTAATGCTTCTTCACTAAAATAAACACTTAGTGATTGTGTTTTTGAAGCATAACGACCATCTATGGGTGATATGGCTTGTAAAGGAAATATAGACATAATGTTGTGTGTGTTTTTGAAAGGGGCAAAGATAATTCAATTAATTACGAATTACGAACGAACCCACTAAGATTTTTTAACTAAAATAACAAGCTGTAGAAATGACTTTTACCAAGGTTATTTTAGCTTTTTTAAAATCATTCTAGAACGTGCTTTATATGCAGCACTTCCTGTACTGTAATTATTCTCCAGGGTGATTTTTAATTCAGGATGTATCCAGTCGAATTCTGTTCCCAATAAATAGAGAGAAGTCATAGAGTAGGCTTGAGGTGCTACTTTTTGGTTTGTAATTAACCAATCGAAACAAGCTTCGGCCATTTGTTCCCGGTGTGTTTGGCTAAGATATTGTCTTACCTTAGATTTCTTTTGAGTATAGTAGGCCAAAGTTAGGTATTCATAAATTTTTGCCATCGGCCTTACTGCGGGATCTTTATAAACTTTTGGAACCAGAACCACCAATTCATCTAGAAAAGGTAGAATAGCTTCGATATTCTTTTTGCACAAGAACTCTAATCCCCATGCAGCTCTGCAAGAAACCTCTTCATCTACTCTTGAACAAATTTGAAGAAGCTCTGGTAACAATTGAGGTCGTGAGGTGATAAGGTTGGCAAAAGAACCTCTTTGCTCGCGGGAATGATTTATGTTTTCTATTACTTCTTCAAGTGATTTCATGTGTGTACGTGCTGGTCGTAAATGTACCGGTAAAAATAGCAATTATGGACTTGTAAATTTCTTTAATCACAGAATACTAATAATAATTACTTGTTAAAATCGTTATCTATTCGGTAATCGCAGATTGTAATGATTATGATTTGTTTACTAAATGATGTAAATCATGTTCAGAAACATATTTTTTCTTTTGCTTTTGGTATTTGTCATCTCTCAATTTTTGAGACCTCAAAAAAATGAAGGGAGTTATGATAGTATCACAGCGTTTGAAACCAAAGCTATGGTTACTGATGATGTACGGCAGGTGTTAGAAGAAAAATGTTATGATTGTCATAGTAATACAACACGATATCCGTGGTATATGGAGGTAAGCCCAATAACCCATTGGATGGCATATCAAATAGAAGAGGGCAGAGAGCATTTTAATGTTTCAGAGTGGGATTTGTATGATGAAGAAAGAAAGAAACATAAATTGGAAGAAATTGTTGAAGAAATAGAAATGAAGGAGATGCCCTTAAAACCCTATACCTGGATTCATGGAGAACTAAATAGTGGTGAAGCTGAAAGACTTATAAATTGGGCAAAAGAACTCAAACAAAATGGGTTTGTCAAAAAAGAAGACACATTACAAATAGAAGTGCGAGATACTGTTCCTGTACTCGATTCTATTACCGGCCCGATGAATTAATTTGTATACAAACTTGCTTATTTTGAAAGCGCCGTCATTCTTTGCCTGCTGATCTAGCAGGCTTGGGATGACATTATAATATGTGTCTAACCGTCTAATAACTCTCTTACAACTTTAGGAACCCCTACAGAAGCGTTTTCGGCAAGAATAGTAAGTCTCGCAGAAGGCGCTATTGCTGGTTTAGGGTCGATAAAATATATTGGAGTGTCGTAAGGAGCATACTGCAGTAAACCTGCCGCGGGATAGACCTGCATAGAAGTACCTATAATAAGTAAGATGTCTGCGGTTTCGGTGATCGTTATGGCTTGTTCCATCATAGGCACATCTTCTCCAAACCATACGATATGAGGGCGTAACTGCGAATTATGTTCACAAAGATCGCCTAGCACCAAATCTTCTTTCCAGTCTAATACTAGGTTTTCATCAAATTGACTTCTTACTTTAAAGAGTTCACCATGTAAATGCAAAATATGAGAGCTACCAGCTTGCTCATGCAGATTGTCCACATTTTGTGTAATGATCGATACGTCGTATTGTTCTTCAAGCGCTACCAAAGCTTTGTGTCCCGCATTAGGAGAAACGGTATGCAATTGCTGTCTTCTTTTATTATAAAAATCTAATACGAGTTCTGGGTTGTTGCGCCAACCAATAGGAGAAGCTACTTCCATAATATCGTGACCTTCCCATAATCCATTCGCATCTCTAAACGTATTAATACCGCTTTCTGCGCTAATTCCTGCACCGGTAAGCACTACAATCTTTTTCATAAAAACCTATTAGTTGAATTGTTTTACAGGTTAAAACTATCTAAAAATGTTTTAGTTGATGTTATTTAGATGTGTTTTTTTATGAGTAAAAGACCTTTTTTATGACAAAAAAGCTTAAAAAATAACATTGGAAGTACCTATTCTTAAAGAGCTACTCTTATTTTTGCGGCCTTTAACAAAATGATAGGTTTATTTTAAGAATTGTTGATTTTGAATACAGGATACAATAAAGTCGATAAAAGACAGTTATTAAACGATTAAAAGCAAATTGTAACTGCTTGATTACAAATAGTTTCCGTACTTATATTACGGTAAAACCGTATATAAATGGTTAGTAAAAACCCTATCTTGTAAGTAGAATAATACAATGCTTAGATACCAACGCTAATTTTTTTAATCTCATACCCTATGAAATATCCCTATGTAATTATTGATAATGATCAAAAAATTGCTGATTCTATCCAAATTGCCCTCGAAGAACAGACCGATTATATCTGTACTGGTATTGCAAAAGATGAGCAATCTGCATTAGATTTAATTCTAGAGAGAAAGCCCCGTTTAGTCTTTTTAGAACCAGAAGTACCTGGATCAACTTGTGAAAAAACACAATACGCTTTAATGACAGAATTGGCTAGGTATATGACAGTGTTGCCGGAGTTTATAGTGGTAACAAAAACCACAGATTATGCCATTGAGGGTATACGCAATAGAATTCTAGATTATATTTTAAAACCGTTGAGTAAGGGTCAAATAATCAGAACTTTAATGCGTTTTGAAAAAGATTTCGACAAAGAGGTAGATGCTACATTATGTTTCAAATCTTATGGTGATTATAGGTTTGTAGATGTAGACGAAGTATTGTATTTGAAGGCCGATAATAATACCACCGATTTCATCATGAGTAATGGTAATAAGGTAGAGGCATTTAAAACATTAAAACATTTTCAAGGGCTATTACCCGATCATTTTGTGAGAATACACAACAGCTATATTATCAATACCCATTATGTGTCAAGAATACATTTTGGAAAAGCAAAGTGTGCTATTAAAAATACCAACGATATGATTCCTTTTTCAAAATCATATAAAAATAATGTAGAAGAAATTAAAGATAATCTGGCAAAGAAAAGCTTGGTGCAAATCTAGTTTAACAAAGTATTATTTAAACATTAACCGATAGATAACTGCTTCTATCGGTTTTTTTTGTTATGTACGGTTACGGTTTTACATATAGATAAATGTAGGAATTATACTTCAAAAAATTACGGTTTTTCCAAAATCGGTTCATTCACTCGTATAATCGGTACAACCACTTCTCAAACACGGTCATTTACTAAACATACCTTATTATTCTGGGCGCGCGAGGCATAAGCCCGTACATTTGTAGTGTACAATTAGAATTACAAACCAGTACAACAGTTTACTTAAGTAATTTGACAATATAAATCACATGCGCAGTGGTAGCCCCTAAGTAAAATTAGATTTTTAACAAACCCCTGGAAATCAAATGATTTCTATTAAAAAAAAACAAGTATTAAACAAAAAGACAACAACTATGAAAACTATAAAGACACTATTTGCAATATTATTTTTAAGTACATTTTTTATCGCTTGTGAAGCAGATACAGTTAACGAAGAAGTAGGAATTGAAGAATTCAAAATGTTGGCCGAAGATGGTGATGAAGAGGTTGTTCCTACAAATAATTAAAAAATTCGTTGTTAATCAAAATTAAAATTTAAAGATATATACTATGAGAACTATAAAAACTTTTTTCGCGATATTATTTTTTGGTGCATTATTTATTGGTTGTGAAACAGATACTGTAGACGAAGAAATAGGTTTAGAAAATATTGAAGTAATTGGTGAGGACGGTGACGAAGAAGTGAATCCAAAATAAGAGTATTATTAAAGTATTAATACTTCTACATCCTAAAAATAAGGACCATCTTAAAATATTAAGATGGTCCTTATTTTTTTTTTTTGATTAATTACTTACCTTAGTTATGTATAAGATTATTTGTTGTATGAAATCTTTTTTTAAAAACATAATATTTCTTGTTTTTTCGATTATTTTGCTTGGCTGTGGAAAGCAAACCAATCGTGATAATAATGAAAATATTTCATTAAAATTTAATATGATAGATACTCATATTAATAATGCTAGTGATAAATCTAGATCAATAACTGAAAGGAAAGAAGAGCTGGTGAAAGCTTATGGCGTTATTAGCACTTTGCCAGATTCAAGGCCCAAAATTGAAAAGCTACATGATGTCTCAATACAATATTATAGTATTAAGAATAGGAATGAATTTAAAAGGTTGAATTTGAAAGCTCTTGATATAGCTAAAAAGATTTTAGATTCTACTAAGATGGCTAAAAGTTATGGTTTTCTGGGTATTTACTATAGAAATAAAGAATTAGATAGTGCTTATAAAAATTTTAACGAGGCTGATAAAATCTATTCATCTTACGATAAGGATAAAACTAAAGATCCAAGTTCCTATGCGTACGATCATGGAAAAGTTTTAATTGATTTAGCTAAACTTTCGAGAAAAGTAAAAGATTATACAGGAAGTGAAGACCTTACTATTAGAGCAATAAAAAAGTTTGAGATAGATGATGATAAAGAGGAATCTTATATACCTTTATCGTATTCTAATTTAGGAACTGTAGCTAAATATTTAGAAAGATATGATGATGCTGTATCTTATCATAAAAAAGCCATAGAATATGCACGTAATACTAATAAAGAAGTATTGTATGCAGTTTTAGGGAATAATAATATTGGAACTGTATATAAATCTCAAAAAAAATATGATAAAGCTAAAGAATATTATAATCGCGCTTTATTGTATGTTGATTTCCTAGATACTCAGCCTAAGCATCATGCTTTACTTTTGGATAATTTTGCTTATGTTAATTTTTTATCTGGTGATGATGGAGAAAATGTTTTGCCGCTGTTTGTGGAAGCCTTAAGAAAAAGAGATAGCATTAATGACTTGTCTGGTATAGCTACCAATACACTGCATTTGGCGGAGTATTATAAAACATTGAAAAATGATAGTTTATCGAATTTTTATGCTGAGAGAGCTAAAAATACAGCTCTAGAGGTTAATAATAATGAAAAGTTACTTACGTCTTATCAGCTCCTTTCCGAAATCTCTTCAAGTGAAAAGGGCTTAGATTATGCTAATAAGTACATCAAGTTGAATGATAGTTTGGTTAAAGAAGAAAGGTTATTTAGAGATAAATTTGCAAGAATTCGCTTCGAAACCGATGAAATAGCCGAAAGAAACCTTAAAATAAGTCGTGAGAATGAAATTTTAATTATTGCTATTTTAGGGCTAACCGCACTGTTTTTGTTGGGGTATATTATATTTAGACAGCAACAAAGCAATAAGGAACTATTGTTTGCGCAAACTCAGCAAGAGGCTAACCAGGAAATTTACCGTTTACTACTTAATCAGCAAATTAAACTCGAAGAAGGGCGCCAACTCGAGCAAAAGCGCATGTCTGAGGAGTTGCATGACGGGGTACTGGGTCGCTTGTTTGGAGTACGATTAAGTTTAGATGGGATCAACCAGCGCGCCAACGATGGGTTTACCGAGGCGCGTAATAAATATATAGAAGAGCTAAAATCTATAGAAAAAGAAATACGCCTCATATCTCATGATTTGGGTACTGAGTCCTTACCGTCTGATGTTGCTTATATAGATGCCGTCGAGAGTTTAATAAGTGATTTGTGCGAAGTAAACAATATTCATTTCGAATTTAATAATGACGAAGATATCGATTGGGAGCATATCGATGACCAGAAAAAGGTAAACTTATTTAGGATATTACAAGAATCACTACAGAATATTTTTAAACATGCGCAGGCAGAAAGTATAAAAATAAATTTCGATTATGTAGAAGATAAAATAAATCTTACTATCTTGGATGATGGAATAGGATTTAAAAGCACCAAGGTCAAAAAAGGAATTGGTCTAAAAAATATTACCTCTAGGGTTAGTCAGATGAGTGGGGTAGTTCAATTTTTAAGTAACAATAACGCAGGTACCACGGTATCGGTTAGTGTTCCTGTTTAAACTGAAAAAAAGAACCATTCTTTAATGAGGGTTATACTATTTTTACCTATTCATAGTTAAAATAATATGACGTTCTGTTTGAAGAGAAAAAAACAACAACATTTGAAATGAAGAAAAAGCTAAAAGTTCTTATGATTGATGATCATCCTATGATCATTGAAGGGTATAAGAATACCTTGTTAGGAGAAAATCAAAAAGAGTATCAGATTAAAATAGATATCGCTTCCAACTGCGATGATGCATACGATAGAATTGTAAAGGCATCAGAAACTACTCCTTATGATATGCTTTTTGTAGATATTAAATTACCTCCGTCGTCAGATGGGAGTATTACTTCTGGTGAGGATTTGGCAAAACATGCAAAAGAGTTACTGCCAAAAGCAAAAATTATTATCTTAACGATGCATAGAGAAGATCATAGAATTCATAACATTCTTAAGAATATCAATCCTGCAGGATTTTTGATAAAGAGTGATCTTACTTCTAGCGAACTCCTTTTGGCTTTTAATAATATTGTAAAAGGGAAAGCATATTATAGTGCAACTGTTAATGATCATTTTAGAAAAATGATGACCAATAAGTTTTCACTAGATGAAAAGAATTTAAAGATTTTATATCACCTTTCTCGAGGGGTAAAAACAAAAAATCTTCCTAATTATGTAAGCCTTTCTTTAAGTGCAATTGAGAAAAGAAAAAATCAAATTAAAGAGATGTTCTCAATAGCCAAAGCAGATGATCAAAAATTGCTAGAAGAAGCTAGACGAAGAGGATTTATATAAGATCTAGAAATAACTCATATTGAAATATTTAAGGCTATCCCAATGGATAGCCTTTTTCGTACCAGCGTCTGTAAGAAAAGACTTAGTCCTTTATTTTGTTACGCTAAAACCGTATTTTGAAGGTCATTTTTCTTTGCGATTAGATTTATTATATCTACATTTACGGCATTAAGAAAAACTTAATTTGATAAAATCAAACATAAATTTTTGCGTATAAGGAAATAGTACATTTAGCACTTTATTTAACAACTCCCCCCTCTCATTGATAGACCATCCCCTGGTTTTATTTAGTGTATTTTTTCTATTGCATTATAAGTTTGATTTACTATTAAGTATTGATGGTACGTGTGGTATACGCATCCCCCCCTTGGTGTATTACATGATTAACGGTTTTGCCTTGGTATGAGACCAAAGCAAACGGTAATAAATTAAGAATGAGCAAACGCAACAACCTATCGTCAAGAATTACGGCCTTACTATTATGGCCCAATTTGTCGGCTTCTTATACTTTTAAAGAAGAAAGCGTTTCCAACATCCAATTTTTTTCACAAATCATTTTTTGCAGATCAAAAGCACATGTTTTGATCTCAGAACCAATTATTTTATATCGAAATGTTATACGATTACAAAAAGGGCAGGCTTATGAAACTAACTTACGCTTCTAAAATCAAAATACTGTTAACCGCATTTTTGCTTCTTGGTCTCAGTGATATGATGAGTCAAGATGTAGATAATGACAATGTGCTTGATGCAGTAGACTTAGATAATGATAATGACGGAATACGAGATACCGTAGAGTGTACCGCACAATTTGCAGACTATTCTGGGGCTACAAATTCGGGAGGCACGGGGCCGATAGAAACAATTAGCGGGATTAGTTTTCCTTCGTTGGGGGCAACGGCAGATCTTACTATTACCGAAAATGGGGGAGATCTATATCAATTAAGTGTTGGAGGTCCGGTAGGTATATTTAATGTACCAGATCACAGTCCGAATCCAAACGTAGCAGTAGGGTATTTGTTCTTGGGTACCGATAATGCAAATACAGTGAGTAATGATGTAGATTTTGTATTGACCTTTAGTCAACCAGTGTATGAGATCACTTTTCACTTCCGAAGTATCGAACGATCTAATTATCAGTTTACCGGGGCGCAACATACAGAACAATTGGTTTCTTCAAATGCGGTAATGACTTATATTCCGGGAACAAGAACATTAGATAATACTCAGGTTACTCCACCAGAAGCTACCGGGCATGGTAGTATTAAAATTATTGCTACAAGTCCAATGGGGATGACCCAAATCGAATGGTCGTTGGTAGAAAATGCAACCAATGGTGATACAAGGGATGATAACTTACTTACATTTTCTTCAGATTGTGATTTTGATGGCGATGGAATCTTTAACAGATTTGACCTTGATAGTGATAATGATGGAATTTATGATGTAGTTGAAGCTGGAGGTTTAGACGCTGATAACGACGGAAGACATGATGACGATAATGGAAATACAGATAATACAGCAGATAATGGGATACCTTCTGAAGCTAATTTTGGAGCTGGGATCACTTTACCTACCGATACACTTGCCGATGGGAGTGTTGATTTTTTAAATTTAGATAGTGATGGTGATGGGTGTAGCGATGCCAATGAAGCATATGATAATTCAAATGCTGATGGAGGAGATACTGGTGTCTATGGTCCAGACCCAGCTACTGTAAATGCTAACGGATTAGTAACTTCTGGGACTCCGGCACCAACATATGCCGCGCCTCTTGATACCGATACCAGTTTAACAGCAGATTACCAGGAGGTAGGGCCAGATGATGATGGTGATGGAATTTCTAACACCTGTGATCCTACGTTTGAAGATGCCGATAATGATGGTGTGGGAGATGGTTTAGATATAGATGATGATAATGATGGAATTTTAGATGTTACAGAAAATACCTTAGGTGTGAATCCTTCTTCAGATGCTGATGGGGATAGAATTCCGAACTATTTAGATGCAAATGATAACGGTAGTGCAACCGCACCAGCTTGTGCAGATTTAGATGCCAATGGAATTTGCGATAGTTTAGATCCTGTTTTTGATCATGATGCCGACGGTGTTCCAAACCATTTTGATTTAGACTCAGATAATGATGGAATCCCAGACAATGTTGAAGCACAAAGTACAGCGACCTATGCCATTCCGGTAGCAACAACTCCAACCGAATATGTTATAAATTCAGGAGTAAATAATGCTTATTTAACAACCAATGGAGGAGGTCCTGGTTTAGCACCTGTAAATACAGATAATCCCGCAGATAGTATTCCAGATTATTTAGATACAGATAGTGATCAAGATACCATATTAGATATTGAAGAAAATGGGGATACAGACAATGCGATTGTAGCTTTTGCAGATGCTGATGGTGATGGAATCGATGATTTATTTGATACCGTAGACAATACGGTTATCTGGGATGTTAATGATGCGGTTACAACAGGTGATATAGCCAACTTACAGTTAATTTATGGTGATTTTGATGATGATGCAGCACCTACACCAGTACCCTTAGATAATGATCTTTCTTTTAGAGATAATTGTCAGATTACTGCGGGAGTTATAGCTGCAGAGCAAACTATTTGTACAGGAGGAGATCCAGCAGCATTTACAGTAGCAACAGCTGCAAGTGTAGACTCCGGCGTCATCACTTATCAATGGCAAATAAGCACTACGAGTGCTACTGCAGGTTTCGCTGATATTGGAGGAGCAACGACAGATGTCTATAACTCTGGTGTAGTTACCCAGGATAGTTGGTTCAGACGAGTAGATACCAATACTTTCAATAGTGTTTCTTGTAGTACAGAAACCAATGTTGTTGCAATTATAGTAAATGATATTACGGCTGGGGTAATTGCTGCAGATGAAACTGTTTGTGATGGAGGAGACCCTACAGCGTTTACCGTTCCTACAGCAACGGTTGCTGATGGCGCTATAACCTATCAATGGCAGAGTAGTACTGCTGGGGCCACGGGTCCATTTGCAAATATTGGTGGTGCTACAAATGATGTGTTTGACAGCCCAGCGTTAACGCAAGATACATGGTTTAGAAGAATAGATACTTCTACCTTAAATACTGTTGCGTGTACCGCTACTACCAATGTGATAGCAGTTACTGTAAATAATATTACTGCAGGTATCATTGAAGCCGATCAAACCATATGTGAAGGAGGAGATCCTGTTGCATTTACACAAGATACAGCAGCCACTGCAGATGGAGTTATAACACACCAGTGGCAGAGCAGTACCGCTGGAGCTACAGGACCTTTTGCAAATATTTCTGGAGCAGTGAATACAACTTATGATAGTCCGTCGCTCACTCAGGATACTTGGTTTAGAAGATTAGATATATCAACATTAAATACTATTCCGTGTTCGGTACCTACCAATGTAATAGCGGTTACAGTAAATAATATCACTGCCGGTGTTATTGCAGCAGATGAAACTATTTGTGAAGGAGATGATCCTATAGCCTTTACAGAAACCACTGGAACGATTGCCGATGGTACAGTAACTTACCAATGGCAGAGCAGTACAGCTGGTGCTACAGGACCTTTTGCCGATATTTCGGGAGCAACTAGTGTAACTTATGATAATCCGGCACTCACTCAGGATACTTGGTTCCAAAGAGTAGATACCTCTACATTAAATACTGTTGCGTGTACCGCTACTACAAATGTGATTGAAGTTACTGTGAATAATATTACTGCAGGAGTAATTGCTGCCGATGAAACCATTTGCGAAGGAGGTGATCCTATAGCATTTACCGAAACTACTGGAACGGTTGCCGATGGTATGATAACCTACCAATGGCAGAGTAGTACAGCTGGTGCTACAGGACCTTTTGCCGATATTTCGGGAGCAACCAGTGCGACTTATAATAGCCCTGCATTAACTCAAGATACCTGGTTTCAAAGAGTAGATACTTCTACGTTGAATACCATAGCTTGTACTGCAACTACTAATGTAATTGCGGTTACTGTAAATAATATTACTGCAGGAGTAATTGCAGCCGATGAAACTATTTGTGAAGGAGGAGATCCCGTGGCATTTACCGAAACAACACCCACTGTTGCCGATGGTACAGTAACCTACCAATGGCAAAGTAGTACTGCTGGTGCTACCGGACCTTTTGCCGATATTTCGGGAGCAACTAGTTTAACTTATGATAGTCCGGCACTCACTCAGGATACTTGGTTCCAAAGAGTAGATACTTCAACTTTAAATACTGTTGCATGTACAGCAACTACCAATGTAATAGCAGTTACGGTAAATAATATTACAGCAGGAGTAATTGCTGCCGATGAAACTATTTGTGAAGGAGGAGATCCAGTTGCATTTACCGAGGCTACTGCGGCGATTGCCGATGGTACAATTACGTATCAATGGCAGAGCAGTACAACTGGAGCTACAGGACCCTTTACTGATATTGTAGGGGCAAATAGTGCTAGTTATGATAGTCCTGCATTAATTCAAGATACCTGGTTTCAACGAATAGATACTTCAACCTTGAACACTATAGCCTGTACGGCAACCACGAACATCATAGCGGTTAGTGTAAATGATATTACGGCAGGAGTTATTGCCGCAGACGAAACGATTTGCGAAGGAGGAGATCCAGTTATTTTTACAGAAACTACAGCAACTGTTGCCGATGGAGTAATCACCTATCAATGGCAAAGCAGTACTGCGGGTGCAACAGGTCCTTTTAATGATATTGTAGGGGCAAATAGTGCTACTTATGATAGTCCAGCGCTAAGTCAGGACACCTGGTTCCAAAGAGTTGATACATCAACTTTTAACACCGTGTCTTGTTCAGCGATAACGAACGTAATTGAAGTCACTGTAAATAATATTGTAGCAGGAGTAATTGCCGCCGATCAAATTATAGTAAGTGCAGAAGACCCTGTAGCTTTTACAGAAACCACTGCCACTGCGGCCGATGGTACGATTACTTATCAGTGGCAAAGTAGTACGGTAGGCTCTACGGGTCCTTTTACCGATATTGTGGGTGCTACAGGAGAGACCTATGATAGTCCACCTTTGACCGAAGATACTTGGTTTCAAAGAGTAGATATAAGCGAATTAAACGGAGTTAGTTGTTCCGCTACAACCAATGTACTTTCGATAACATTAGATAGTGATTCAGATGGAATTCCAGATGCAATTGATCTAGATGATGATAATGACGGAATTACAGATGAAGAAGAACAAAATGGTGATATAGCTCTTGATACAGATATTGACGGAATCGTAGATCGTTTGGATTTAGATGCCGATGGAGATGGTGTGAACGATATTTATGAGTCTGGACATGGGCAATTAGATATGGATGGAGATGGAAGATTGGAAGGGCCTTTTGGAACTGATGGAATACCTGATGTGGTTCAGGATGATCCTGATGGAGGAGTAGTTAATTATGCTGTTCAGGAAACTGATAGAGATGGGATTGACGATTTTCAGGATACTGATGATGATGGAGATAATGTGCTTACTGCAGACGAGAACCCGAATCCTGATGGTGATGGGGATCCTGAAACTGGTGATACACAAGATTCAGATATCGACGGTATTTATGACTATTTAGATATCGATGATGATAATGATGGGGTATATACCGTATTTGAAGATTATGATGCAGATGATAATCCCATAAATGAAGATACCGATGGAGATCTTATTCCAGATTATTTAGATGTAGATGATGATGGTGATGGAGTGCATACTCAGTTTGAAGGAGTTAATCCAGATAACGATGGTAATCCTAACACAGGGGATACTCAAGATACCGATTGTGCAATAGATAATAATTGTGACAATGTTCCTGATTATTTGGATAATAATGACGATGGAGATCCATTTTTAACCGAAGATGAAGAGCCAGACCCTAATGGAGATGGTGATCCCGAAGATGCCCTGGATACCGATGAAAATGGAATTCCGAATTACCTTCAGCCAGATAATGATGATTCAATTTTAGATAGAGATGACGGCGTAATTGTGTATACCGGAATGTCTCCAAATGGAGATGGTATTAATGATGTATTTATAATAGGAGGAATTCAAGATTTAGAAAACAGAGTTGAAATTTTTAACCGCTGGGGAGGTAAAGTATTTGAGTCTGATAATTATGGTAGAGATGGTAATTTCTTTGATGGGATTTCTTCAAAAGGAATCACCCCAGAAAAAGAAGATCAGTTGCCTGTTGGGACTTATTATTATGTGTTGGAATATGTATTAGAATCTGGAGAACGCAAGAGTCGGGCGGGATATTTATATATTAATAGATAACAAAGTAAGTCATGACTCTAAAACCATATAATGCACCAAATATGCAATTAAAATCTAAACCAGGGCAGATGAAAAAAATACTAATTATAACTTTAGTTCTTGTAAATTTCATAGTTCATCAAACAAATGCTCAGCAAGATGCACAGTATACTCAGTATATGTATAACACCATAAGTGTAAACCCAGCATATGCTGGAAGTCGCGGTGTCATGAGTGTTATGGGACTTCATCGAAGTCAGTGGGTAGGGCTAGAAGGTGCACCACGTACACAAACCTTAACTCTTAATACTCCAATTGGGGACAATGAAAGAGTTGGGTTAGGATTATCAGTTGTTAATGATGAAATTGGTCCTACAGACGAAACCTATATAGATGTTGATTTTTCGTATACCATTCCCACTTCAGAATATGGGAAATTAAGTTTTGGTATCAAGGCAGGGGCACATTTGCTAAATGTAGATTTTCAACAACTTACACAGTTTAATCAGAATGATGCCTTATTCGAGAATAATATCGATAATAAATTTAGTCCGCAGGTAGGTGTAGGAATATACTATCACACCAACAAGTTTTATTTTGGGTTAAGTGCTCCTAATCTTTTGGAGACCGATCATTTTGATGAGAGTACCACGCTTAATGATAGTGATGCAATAAGTTTTCTAGCAGAAGAAAGAATCAATTACTATTTAATTACTGGTCACGTATTTGATCTTTCGGATGACCTAAAATTTAAACCTGCTTTACTTACCAAATTGGTATTTGGAGCACCATTGCAGGTCGATGTTTCTGCGAATTTCTTGCTGTATGAAAGATTAACACTGGGTGTTGCTTACCGCTGGAGTGCAGCAGTAACCGGGCAGGTAGGTTTCCAGGTATCAGATTCAATGATGATAGGGTTTGCTTATGATCGCGAAACTACCGAATTAGGACAATCGCAATTTAATGATGGTAGCTACGAGGTTATGCTGCGATTTGAGCTGTTCAAAAAATATAATCGTATGTTAACCCCTAGATTCTTTTAAAATTATAATATATTCATAAAGAAAAACACACGTCAATAATTATAGCTCTTATTTTAAAATAATATTACAATGAACTCAACGAAACACCAACTTCTACTTTTACTAATCTTTTTGACATGTGTCCAGGGGTTTGCTCAGCAAGAAAAACGACTGGAAAGGGCAGATGAGAATTTTAAGAAGTTCGCATTTGTCGATGCCCGTAAAATTTACCTAAGAGTAGCAGAAAGCGGTTATGAATCTATGGATTTATTTAGAAAAATTGGAGATTCATATTATTTCAATGCCGAGTTAGAGAATGCCGTTCCCTGGTATGAAAAACTGATTTCTAATTATGTAGATGAGGTAGAGCCAGAATATTTGTTTCGATATTCTCAAAGTCTTAAAAGCGTAGAACGTTATGATGAAGCCGATGAAATTATGGAAAAGTTTAATGGGCTAACAGGTAATGATCAAAGAGCCGAATACTTCATGAATAGAAGAGATTATTTGAAATTCATTGAAATGCAATCGGGCAAATTCAGACTTCTTGACTTAAGTGTTAATACCAAATATTCAGATTATGCTCCTAGTTTTAATCACCAAGGACAATTGGTTTTTGCTTCTGCTAGTGGAGGTAATGGAATGTCTAAAATAGTTCATGAATGGAATGAAATGCCGTTTTTGGATTTATTTTCTTCAGATATCATTGAAGAAAATGGAATACTGCAAACGCCGAAAAAAATAAAAGGTAAAATAAATACCCGTTTTCATGAATCTTCTACTTCTTTTAGCAAAGATGGTAAAACGGTATATTTTACCAGAAATAATTATACCAAGAGACGCTTAGGTTCCAACAGCGAAGGAATTATTCTTCTCAAATTATACAGAGCTTCCTTTATAGATGGTAAATGGACTAATATAGAAGAATTACCATTCAATAGTAATGATTATTCGGTGGCACACCCGGCTTTAAGCCCCGATGGTAAACAACTTTATTTTGCTAGTGATATGCCTGGGACTAAAGGACTTTCAGATTTATTTGTAATAGATATCAATGATGATGGTACTTTTGGAACTCCAAAGAATTTAGGAGATATCATTAATACAGAAGGAAGGGAAACATTTCCCTATGTTAGTGATTCTGGAAGGTTGTACTTTGCGAGCGATGGGCATGTTGGTTTGGGAGGATTAGACGTTTTTGTTTCTGTTCCAGAAGATTCTGGTGAACTGTCAAGGCCTTATAATGTGGGAAGACCGGTTAATGGCTCTGAAGATGATTTTAGTTTTGTATTGAACGAATCTACCAAAATCGGTTATTTTGCTAGTAATCGAAAAGGAGGAAAAGGAAGTGATGATATTTATAGTTTTAAGCAAACAGAAGAGCTTATTACCGAATGTAATCAATATGTAACTGGTAAGGTAACCGATGCGAATACTAAAGATATAATTACTGAAGCCGAGGTAATTTTAATGGATGAAAACAATACTGAATTACAACGCACTGCTACGAATGATAAAGGAGTATATAAGTTTGATTTAGAATGTGATACTAATTATGTAATACGAGCGGTTAAAGCAGGTTATGGGCCCACAGAGGTACTGCTTTCTACTAATAAGGTTTTAGAGTTTGAGCATAATTTAGCATTACAGCTGGGAGAGCCTGGTTTGCAAGATGGTGAGGCTAAACCTGGAGAAGACCTGGCAAAAATGTTAGCGTTACAAATCATATATTTCGATTTTGATAAATCTAATATTAGATCTGATGCAGAAGTAGAGTTGCAGAAAATTATTGCGGCTTTAAAAGAATATCCAGAATTGAAGATTGATGTTCGTTCCCATACCGATAGTAGAGCCGATGATAATTATAATATGGCTCTAAGTGAACGTAGAGCAAGAAGTACGGTAAAATACATCATTGAAAAAGGAGGTATCGATGCTTCCAGAGTAACTGGTCGAGGGTATGGCGAAAGTCAATTGATGAATACCTGTCATAATGGTTCAAAGTGTAGTGAAGAAGAACACCAGCTTAATCGTAGAAGTGAATTTATCCTCGTAGAATAATTCTCAGAATTTTTAAAATAACTTCAAGTGATTTCAAACTTATTCATCAGTTAAGTTTTGAATTCATACAAACATATTAGCTTAAACTGTAAAGTTTCAAAATACTCTTACAGTTTAAGCTTTTTATTTACCCTTTAGTTTTCATATAGAGTCTGTATTGTTTCTATGTCTATCCAATATACATACGTGGTAAGACACCTTTATAGTTGTATTTCAAGTGATCATTGTGATGATTTACTTTTTATCTAAGCAAAAAAGCTTTTAAACGATACTTTTTTTTGTTTTATCGATAATAAAGACAATAAAATAGATCTTGGTGTTAAGTTTATTCCTACGAAACCAAAATTTGTTCTCACCAGAGTACAAAAAATAAATAAAAGATCACTTATGAAAAAGACTACCCAATTGTTTTTATTTTTTCTACTATGTTGCATTACCTCGAGCGTTTTTTCTCAGGCAACGTCGGTGGGAAACCCTTCAGACATTGATATTGTTAATGAGCTTTCTGGCCCTGGAATAACAATATCTAATCCTTCATTAGAAAATGGAGTAAGAACTGCTCAATTAGCAACATTTTCGAACGGACTAGTAGGTGCTGGTTTAGAAATAGACACCGGAGTTGTAATGACTACAGGAAGCATAACTCAGGCTCTAAACCAACAAAATACAGAATTACAGTCTAGTTTGACCCCACAACCTTCAACCACCTATAACGATCCAGAAATCGTTGCTATTGATCCTACGGCAAATTTTGATGTGGTCGTATTTTCTTTTGATGTGGTTTTAGACCCAAACTTAACTGCGCTACAAATCACCTATCAATTTGGTTCAGATGAATATCCAGATTATGTAGGTACTATTTATAACGATATTTTTGGTTTTTTTGTTTCGGGCCCTGGAATACCCAGTCCAATGAATATTGCAACAGTACCAGGTACTTCTAATGCGGTATCGGTTAATACAGTTAATGGAGGATATTTAGGGTGTAATGAACCCTTTTTTCCTTCACCAACAGATTTGTCGCAAAGCTCTTTATTCATCAATAATGGATTTGATGTAGCCACACCTCCAGGTCCAGCAGGAACATGTAACACAAATTCGGGAACACCAACTATTTTTACAGAATATAATGGAGTTACAAAACAGTTTACAGGAACCATAAATGGTTTAGTTGCCGGAGTTACCTATAGATTTAAAATGGCTATTGCAGATACCGGGGATCGTTCTCTGGATTCTGCTGTTTTTATTAATCAAATAATTGGTACAAATGATATAGATGGTGATGGTTCTTCAGATCAGGCAGATCTCGATGATGATAACGATGGTATTTTAGATACCGATGAAAATACTTTGAATGTTGATCCTTCTGGTGATGCAGATGGAGATTTAATTCTCAACTTTGAAGATGCAGATAATAATGGTACTGCTACTCCGCCAGTTTGTTCAGACTTTGATTTAAATGGAATATGTGATACCCTGGATCCTGCTTTTGATTTTGACGGTGATAATGTATCCGATCACTTGGATTTAGATAGTGATAATGATGGTATTTATGATGTAGTTGAAGCAGGAGGAACTGATGCAGATAGTAATGGCGAAGCAGATGGCGCTCCAGGTACCACAGCAGGTGCTATAGGAATACCAGTCAGTGCAGGAACTGGTTTGACACCTACAGAAACAACTCCTGGTACTCCTGATTATCTCAATTTAGATAGTGATAACGATGGTTGTAGTGATGCCAATGAAGCTTATAGTGATGCCAATGCCGATGGAGGAGATGGTGGACAATTTGGAGTTTCAGATCCTGCAACAGTAGATAGTAACGGATTGGTTACTGAAACAGGAATTAATTATGGTCTTGGCACAAATACAGCCGTTGTAGATAGTAATGATGCAAGTACTTGTATAAATGCAAACAATGATACAAATACTTCACAAATTATATCGGGAATAGCAGGAACAGCTATCACCAATGTGTTGACGAACGATACTTTTGGTGCGGTTACTGCAACTACTGGAAACGTGGATTTAACTTTAATTACTGCAGCTTCTGATCCTGGTGTAGTATTAAATACCACCAATGGAGAAGTAACCGTTACTGCGGGTACCCCAACAGGAATATATCAAATTACGTATCAAATTTGTGAGGCAGGCCTTACGGCTCCTTGTGATATGGCAACGATTACTATTTTGGTTGATGAAGATACTGATGGAGATGGAATAGGTAATTTGACTGATCTTGATGATGATAATGATGGAATCACAGATAATTTGGAAGCAGATTGCCCTGGTACAAATAGAGTTATCAATACTCCAGGATATGCCGAGAACACAGATTTTTCTGCAAGCCTTTCTCTTGACGATTTAGCTCCATATAAAACCGCTAACTTTGACTTTACTTATGCGCTTACTGGGGGAGCTGTTTGGGCAAATGGTATTCAATTAAGAAGTAATTCAGGAGGAATAACAGGAAGTTACCTATATATGCAACCCAGGCAAACCAATTTTCCAGGCGCAAATACTGCGGTATATACATTAACTTTTAATGAGTTAGTATCAGATGTAACCTTTAAACTTGGAGGTTTAGATGGAACAGCAACCGCTTTTTATGACGCGGCTAAGTTTGAAGCTTTTAGAGGAACTCAAGCTTTACCAATAGATTCTTCAAATTTTTCAAACCTTTCATCAAATGTATACTTAATTGCCCCAAATGTAGTTACCAGTACCGGACCAGGATCTGGAAACTTTACAAATAATGAAGTAACATTTACATTCACAGAACCGATAGACAAAATTGTAATCACTACAGGTAAAGAAACTAATACTCCAACAGGAGCAACGGTTACTCTAGCAATATATGATTTGAATTATTGCCTTGCTGATTTCGATGGAGATAATGTTCCAAATGCGTTTGATTTAGATTCTGATAATGATGGTATTTATGATGTAGTCGAAGCTGGAGGCACTACTAGTGGAACAAATCCAGGTCAGGCAAACGGAACAGTAGGAAATACTCCAACAACTAATGGTATTCCTTCCTCAGCGGGAACCGGGCTTTCACCAATCGATACCTTGGCAGATGGAAGTTTCGATTTTCTAAATTTGGATAGTGATGCAGATGGTTGCTCAGATGCCAATGAAGCCTACGCGAATGCTAGTGCAGACGGTGGAGATACTGGAGTTTATGGTGTAGATGGTTCTCTTACAACCAGTATGACAGGATTGGTGACTACTGCAGGTTCGGGAGTTGATTATAGTATTACCCCTGCAAATGCTGATGGTATTGCACCAACCAATAATACCTTGGCAGATTATCAACAGGCAGGTAGTGCACCTACAATAACCACACAACCAACTAATCAATATGCAAATGGTGTTGGAACAGAAACGTTTACCGTAGCACCTAATTTGAACTATTATACATACCAATGGCAAGTCGATGATGGAAGCGGATCAGGTTTTGTAAATATAGATCCAGCAAATGGAAGTGATATTTATACAGGTAGTGATACAGCTGTGCTTACATTAACAGGAGTTACAGCAGGTGATGATGGGAACCTATATCGTGTTATTCTAATGGATAATACTTATGTATGTAGTTCTACAACATCAAATTCTGCTAGTTTAACTTTTGATAATATAGTACCAGGTGCAGATACTTTTATAACAAATGATACAACACCAATCTTAACAGGAACTGCGGAGCCAAATGAGGTGTTAACAATAACAGCAGATACCACCGGTGATGGTATTCCAGAAGCTACTTATACAGTAACTGCGAATGGAAGTGGAGATTGGAGTGTAGATACAGGTGCGGTAACACCAGATAGCGGAGTATTTCCGTTAACTTTGGTAGATAATGATACCATTGATGTTGTAGCAACTGATTTAGCAGATAATAGCAGCGCAATAGGAATAGTTACAATAGATTTATTAGCGCCAGTAGCAGATACTTTTTCTACAAATGATACCACACCCGTTTTAACAGGGACAGCAGAACCAAACGAAGTATTAACGGTTACTGCCGATACTAACGGAGATGGAACACCAGAAGCAACATACACGGTTACAGCAGATGCCTCAGGTAATTGGAGTATAGATACAGGGGGAGCAACTCCAGACAGCGGTGTATTTCCTCTAACTTTAGTAGATAACGATACAATCGATGTAGTTGCAACTGATCCGGCAGGAAATACCAGTGCTACAGGAATCGTAAGTATTGATTTATTGACACCAACAGCAGATTCATTTGTAACCGGAGATGTAACACCGGTACTTACTGGAAGTGCAGAACCTAATGAAGTATTATCTATAACTGTAGATGAGGATGGAGACGGAACTCCAGAAGTTACCTATACCGTTATAGCAAATGCATCTGGAGATTGGAGCTTGGATACTGGTGTGGCGGTTCCAGATAGCGGCACTTTTCCTACTGGAATTTCAGATGGAGATACAATTGATGTAATAGCCACAGATCCTGCTGGTAACAGTAGCACAATAGGAGTAGTCTCTTTTGATTTATTTGTTCCAGTGGCAGATACCTTTACAACTAATGATATCACACCTGTTTTAACAGGAACAGCAGAACCAAATGAAGCTTTAACCATTACAGCAGACACCAATGGTGACGGCATTCCTGAAGCTACATATTCTATAACAGCAGACGGGAGCGGTAATTGGAGTGTAGATACCGGGTCTTTGACTCCAGATAGCGGTACATTTCCTCTTACATTGGTCGATAATGATACGATTGATGTTGTAGCAACCGATTTGGGTGGTAATAATAGCCCAATAGGAGTAGTTACCATAGATCTTATAGAACCATTTGTAGATACTTTTACTACCAATGATGTTACTCCAATTCTTACTGGTGATGCAGAACCTAATGAGGTACTTACAGTAACTGTCGACGTAGATGGAGACGGGAGTCCAGAGGCCACGTATACCGTAACTGCAGATGCAACTGGAGAGTGGAGTATAGATGTTGGTGTTACAGCTCCTATTAGTGGCTTTTTACCAGCATTAAATGATGATGATACTCTTGATGTTATTGCGACAGACCCGGCAGGAAATATAAGTTTGACCGGAGTAGTAACGATAGATCTTACTGCGCCAACAGCAGATACCTTTACAACTAACGATATTACCCCAATGTTAACCGGAATGGGAGAAGCTAATGAGACCTTAAGGATTACCGTTGATGAAGATGGAGATGGTACACCAGAAGTAGCGTATACCGTTACTACCGATGCTATGGGTAATTGGAGTGTAGATACAGGATCTGCAACACCTGATAGTGGTTCATTGCCGGTATTAATAGATGATGATACTTTGGATGTAGTGGCTACTGATCCAGGAGGAAATAGTGGTTCAGGAATAGTAACTATAGATATAGTAGCTCCAACAGCAGATACGTTTACTACCAATGATATTACTCCAGTACTTACTGGAATGGGAGAAGCCAATGAGACTTTGACAATCACAGTTGATGAAGATGGAGATGGTACTCCAGAAGTAACCTATACAGTTACTACCAATGCTTCAGGCAATTGGAGTATAGATACTGGAACAGCAACACCAGATAGTGGTTCGTTACCAGTATTGACAGATGATGATACTTTGGATGTAGTGGCTACCGATGCAGGAGGTAATAGTGGATCAGGAGTAGTAACGATAGATCTTACCGCACCTACAACAGATACATTTACAACTAACGATATTACCCCAATATTAACAGGAATGGGAGAAGCTAATGAGATTTTGACTATAACTGTTGATGAAAATGGAGATGGTACTCCAGAAGTAACCTATACCGTTACTGCTGATGTTATGGGTAATTGGAGCGTAGATACTGGAACAGCAACACCAGATAGTGGTTCATTACCGGTATTAACAGACGATGATACTTTGGATGTAGTGGCTATTGATGCAGGAGGTAATAGTGGATTAGGAGTAGTAACTATAGATATAGTAGCTCCAACGGCAGATACCTTTACTACCAATGATATTACTCCAGTACTCACCGGAATGGGAGAGGCCAATGAGACTTTGACCATTAGCGTTGATGAAGATGGAGATGGTACTCCAGAAGTTACCTATACAGTTACTACTGATGCCGTAGGTAATTGGAGTGTAGATACTGGAACCGAAACACCGGATAGTGGATCACTACCAGTATTAGTAGATAATGATACATTAGATGTAGTAGCTACCGATCCTGGAGGAAATAGTGGTTCTGGAATTGTAACTATTGATCTAGTAGCTCCAACGGCCGATACCTTTACCACGAATGATATTACTCCAGTGTTAACAGGAACAAGTGAGGCCAATGAGACCTTAACAATTTCAGTTGATGAAGATGGAAATGGCTTACCAGAAGTGACATATACGGTTATAAGCGATGCCCTTGGAAATTGGAGTGTAGATACTGGAACCGAAACACCGGATAGTGGATCACTACCAGTATTAGTAGATAATGACACATTAGATGTAGTGGCTACCGATGCAGGAGGAAATAGTGGTTCAGGAGTAGTGACTATTGATCTGTTGGCTCCAACTGCAGATACCTTTTCTACTAGTGATATTACTCCTGTACTTACAGGAACGGGAGAGGCCAATGAGACTTTGACCATTAGCGTTGATGAAGATGGAGATGGTACTCCAGAAGTTACCTATACCGTTACTACTGATGCCGTAGGTAATTGGAGTGTAGATACTGGAATAATTGCTCCAACCACTGGTTTTATTCCGATTTTGTCAGATAATGATACATTAGATGTAGTAGCTACCGATGCAGGGGGTAATAGTGGATCAGGAGTTGTGACTATAGATATAGTAGCTCCAACAGCAGATACGTTTACTACTAATGATATTACTCCAGTACTTACGGGAATGGGAGAAGCTAATGAGACCTTAACAATTACCGTTGATGAAGATGGAGATGGTACTCCAGAGGTAACCTATACAGTTACTACTGATGCTATAGGTAATTGGAGTGTAGATACCGGGACAGCTACACCAGACAATGGTTTCTTACCGCTGTTAGCCGATAATGATACATTAGATGTGGTAGCTACTGATGCAGGGGGTAATAGGGGATCAGGAGTTGTGACTATTGATCTTGTTGTTCCAACTGCTAATACATTTACTACAAATGATATCACTCCAGTATTAACCGGAATGGGAGAGGCCAATGAGACTTTGACCATTAGCGTTGATGAAGATGGAGATGGTATTCCAGAAGTTACATATACTGTTACTACCGATGCTACAGGTAACTGGAGTGTAGATACAGGAATAGCTACGCCAGATAGTGGATCCTTACCAGTATTGGTAGATGATGATACTTTAGATGTAGTAGCAACCGATGCAGGAGGAAATAGTGGATCAGGGGTTGTGACAATCGATACAGTTACAATCTCAGTAGATGATTACATAACTAACGATATTACACCTGTACTTACAGGAACAGGAGAAGCCAATGAAACCTTAACCATTACTGTTGATGAAAATAGCGATGGTACCCCAGAAGTTACATATACTGTTACTACAGATGCCTCAGGGAACTGGAGTATAGACCCAGATATTGTAACGCCAGATAGTGGAAGTTTCCCAGTATTAGAAGATATGGATATCATTAGTGTTATGGCAACTGACCCCGGAGGAAATACTGCTATCGGGACGATAGAAATAAATCTAAGTGATACTGATGGAGATGGAGTCATGGATTTGGATGAAGAATCAAATAATACAGATCCTTTAAATCCTTGTGACCCTAACCCAGGAGCTGTTCCAAATGGAGATTGTGATCAAGACGGTGTATTAAATCAGTTTGAAATAGGGGACAATCCTAGTGATCCTCGAGACACCGATGGAGATAATATTCCAGATATTTTGGATAATGATGACGATGGTGATGGTATATTAACCATCGATGAATCATCAGACTTAAATGGAGATGGTAACCCTAATGATGCCGTAGATACAAATGGGAATGGAGTTCCGGATTACTTAGAGCCAAATGCTCCTACCAATATAGACGAAGATGGAGTTACCGTATACACAGCACTTTCGCCAAACGGGGATGGAATCAATGATGTATTCATAATTAGTGGAATAGAAACATTACAGAATACACTCGAGATATATAACCGTTGGGGTGTTATGGTATTTAAGTCTGATAACTATGGAAGAGATGATAATTTCTTCAGAGGAATATCAAAGGGAAGAACTACCATAGAAGAAAAAGACAAGTTACCCGATGGAACATACTACTATATTCTTTATTACAATCTAGAATCTGGAGAACAAAAGAGTAGAGCAGGATATTTATATCTCAATAATTAAAAACCAAAATTTAAAAGTCTTGGCAAAGCCAAAAAGACTATTTAAAAACTAAAAATATTTAAAATGAAAAAATTGCAAATAATAGTTACGATACTTTTGAGTTTTGGGTTTTATAATATTCAAGCTCAGCAAGATGCGCAGTACACGCAGTATATGTATAATACCATAAGTGTAAACCCGGCCTATGCTGGAAGCAGAGGAGTAATGAGTATAATGGGGCTCCATCGCAGTCAATGGGTAGGCCTGGAAGGAGCCCCTCGTACCCAAACATTAACCCTTAATACGCCTTTGGGACAGAATGAAAGAGTAGGGCTGGGGTTATCGGTTATAAATGATGAGATAGGTCCCACAAATGAAACCTATATAGACATTGATTTTTCTTATACTATTCCTACTTCAGAATATGGAAAGCTAAGCCTTGGGATCAAGGGAGGAGCACATTTACTGAATGTAGATTTTCAACAGCTTACCCGATTTAATCAGAATGATGCATTGTTCGAAAATAATATCGATAATAAATTTAGTCCGCAAGTAGGAATAGGAGTTTACTATCATACCGACAAATTTTACTTTGGATTAAGTGCTCCCAACCTTTTAGAGACTGATCACTTTGACGAAAGCACTACTATAAGTGGAAGCGAATCAACCAGTTTCCTAGCGGAAGAAAGAATTAATTATTATATGATTGCAGGGCATGTATTTAATCTTTCAGACGATTTAAAGTTTAAACCAGCAGTACTTACCAAATTAGTATCTGGTGCGCCTTTACAGGTAGATGTTTCTGCAAACTTCTTATTATATCAGAAGCTTACTCTGGGAGTGGCTTATCGTTGGAGTGCTGCAGTAACAGGGCAGGTAGGCTTCCAGATATCAGACTCTATGATGATTGGATTTGCATATGACAGAGAGACTACAGAGCTAGGACGGTCACAATTCAATGATGGTAGTTATGAAGTTATGTTAAGATTTGAATTGTTTAAAAAATATAACAGAATGCTCACACCTCGTTTCTTCTAAACTATGATTTTATTTCTGATACATTCAAAGTTTATGTATGAACTAACAATTCAATTTAGAAACTCGCGTAAAATAAATGATTATGATATTAAAAAAATATAGTATATGTATCCTTATAATTCTCATTTGTATCGATTTTGGATATGGTCAAGAAAAACGATTAGAAAAAGCAAACGAGAATTTTAACCGCTTCGCCTATGTAGACGCACGTAAGATTTATCTTCAGGTAGCCGAAAGTGGTTATGAATCCTTAGATCTGTTTAAAAAATTGGGAGATTCGTACTATTTCAATGCGCAATTAGAAGATGCTGTATCATGGTATGAAAAATTGACTACTAATTATCCAAACCAAGTGGATCCTGAATATTTATTTCGTTATTCCCAAACATTGAAAAGCTCTAAAAGATATGAAGAAGCAGACCGTGTTATGGAGCAATTCAATAAAATTTATGAGAAAGATAAACGAGCAGAATATTTCGTGAGCACTAGGGATTATTTGAAATTTATAGAGATGCAATCTGGAAGATATGAGATAGAAACGATGAATGTAAATTCCCAATTTTCTGATCATGCTCCAAGTTTTAATCATCAAGGCCAACTTGTATTTGCTTCGGCTAGAAATAAAGCCGGTAGTATGATTAAGACTATACATGAGTGGGATGAAATGCCTTTTCTTGACATCTATGTAGCAGATCTTTCAGAAAGCTCAAAGGAATCTTCAGATTCTAAAAGACTTAAGGGTAAAATTAATACCCGTTTTCATGAATCGTCTACATCGTTTAGTAATGATGGTAAAACGGTATATTTTACTCGGAACAATTTTACTAAGAAAAAGTTGGAGGCAAATGAAGAGGGAACTATTTTATTGAAATTGTACAAAGCATCTCTAGAAGGTGATAAATGGACGAATGTTGAAGAATTGCCTTTTAATAGTAATAATTATTCAGTAGCTCACCCAGCATTGAGTGCAGATGGGAAAAAACTATATTTTGCAAGTGATATGCCTGGTAGTAAAGGATTATCAGATTTGTTTGTGGTAGATGTTTATGAAGATGGAACTTTTGGGACACCAAAAAACCTTGGTGATAAAATAAATACCGAAGGCCGTGAAACGTTTCCGTATGTTAGTGATTTAGGAAGGTTGTATTTTGCTAGCGATGGTCATGTGGGGTTGGGAGGATTAGATGTTTTTGTAGCTATTCCTAACGAACGAGGAGAGTTATCAATACCTTATAACATAGGGAAACCTGTTAATAGTCCAGAAGATGATTTTAGTTTTGTGTTGAATGAAGACACTAAAATAGGCTACTTTGCAAGTAATAGACTAGGAGGAAAAGGTAGCGATGACATTTATAGGTTTAAACAAATAAAAGACTTAATTACAGAATGTAATCAATACATCTCAGGTGTGGTAACCGATGCTAATACAAGAGAGATAATTGTAAATGCTGAGGTACTTTTAATGGATGCAGAAAATAATGAATTGAAACGAATACTTACTGATGCTTCTGGTCAGTATCGGTTTGATATTGAATGTGATAGGTCGTATGCTTTAAGAGCATATAAAGAGAAATACACGGCTACAGAAGTAATATTGTCTAGCAATAATGTTTTTGAATTTGAGCATAATTTAACAATGCAATTAGGAACAGGAGGATTGGAGAATGTTAGTCTTAAGCCAGGAGATGATCTTTCGAAATTACTAAAATTAGAAACTATTTATTTTGACTTAAATGAGTCATTCATAAGAAAAGATGCAGAAATTGAACTTCAAAAGATTATTGCTGCGCTAAAGGAGTACCCAGTACTAAAAATTGAGGTTCGTTCGCATACCGATAGTCGAGCCAATGATAGTTACAATCTTAAGCTTAGTGAGAAAAGAGCGCAAAGTACGGTAAAATATATCATTGAAAAAGGAGGAATAGATGCCTCAAGAGTTACTGGACGCGGCTATGGTGAAATTGAGTTAATTAATAGATGTAATAATAATTCTAAATGTAGTGAAGAAGAACATCAACGCAATCGTCGAAGTGAATTTATTCTGGTAAAATAGTAGTCACATAGCATAACTACTATATAACATGACATTGTAAAAGCTAAACCATAAGGGTTTAGCTTTTTAATAGAATATTGAATGATAGCTTGAGTAGTTAAGATCTAAAACTTTGATTATTTATTACCGTAATTATTTTATTGTTTTAAAGTACCTGTTTTCCATAGATTATGTATATTTTTATAGTATAAGTAAAAACTAAAAAACATAAGTTTTTCGGTTTATAAAATATAAAGAGATTAACTTTCTTCTTACCCCTATTACCATATGTTATCTCTTTATTACTAGCCGTCACTTCTTTGATCGTCAAATTATCATGACATATATTGTTTGTTATGATAACAATGGTAAAATATGTTTTTTCTTGAATTGAAATTGGTACTAATAATCGATTTTAATTTTTGAGAGATATAAAATAATATCTGTGAATTGTTAAACTTTGGCGAGCCAACAATAGCAGACCTGAATAGCGATTTATGAAGATGAATAAGTTATGCTTTTAAGACTTATCTTTTTATGAGCGATAGAAGTTTTAAATGGCATACAAAGATCAAGTATTGAAAAGGTAAGTTTTAGTTTATTTTAATTCAATAAATAATTGATAAGTGTTACCAAATGAGTAAGCCCATAGGTATTTACTCATTTGGTTTTTTTTTATAAAATAACGTTCTAATAAAGAACAAACTTTGAACCTTGCTTTTAGCAGAAAAATTAAAATAATAACTTTCAAGGATTGATGTTGAAAATCGACTAAACGACGTTTTTTGACGATTAATAGCTTCGTGAGCACACTTTTAAATAAGTAAATATTAGGTGTTTTTACATGTTTTTGGTGTGTTTTTTCTTAAAAAAACGGTCAAACACCTTTTTTTTAAGTAATGATACGTTGTTTAAGTGTTTGATTTTTAACTAATTATGTTTTTTACTGAGGTTTTACCGTACTTATTTTGATGTTTTAAAATATTTATAATCAGTCATTTATATATAAATTTAACTTGATTGAAAAGTATAGGATAAATATTTCAAATTTTGGATCAAAACATATGTACAACTAATCATCGTTTTGTTAGCCTTTATATTTAGTTCTAAACATCTTTAATATCAATTAAATAAGAACCTTTTTACTATTGTAAAAGTTTTGGCGAGCCAACAATAGTAGAAACTTGAATAACGATTAAATAATAATGAAGTTAACCAAAATGAAATCTACATTTCCAACATTTCTGTTTGTTTCAAAACATTTTTCTGCAAGTTTAACACCCGCACAGAATCCAAAATCGATATTAGCATTAGTTGTATCTATTGTATTTCTAATGGTGTTATACGGATATGTGGCATATTCCTTTTTTGAAGCTTCCTCATTATCGTTAATTCAAGACTATTAAGCAATATTCATTACTAAGACATAAGTCTTGAGTGTCTCTAAAAGTTCAAGAATAATTATTTTAAAAAAAATTAATCATGAAAAATTTATTAAACCTTACAGGAGTAAAAACTTTAGATCGAAATGCGCAAAAATTCATCCATGGAGGTGATTACATTATGAGTTCTTGTAGCGACCCTTGTAATGGTACAGTACAAGCTAATATTTTCACAGGACAATGTACTTGCGTAACAGAAGATGACAATACCGATGGGTAGAAAAGATAAGCTCAAAAGATAACACTTTGTGAAAAGGTCTTTCTATTAAAGAAAGACCTTTTACCAAATATTAATCATGCATATTATTGCATATATGGTAGTGTTACTTACAGAAAATTGGTTATGGAATTTCCGTAATTAGTTTGATGTGTTAATACTCAAATTATCAATTATTTATATTTAAATTTAAATACATAAAAATATCAACAGGTATACTTTATCATTCCTACTTATATAAATTGTAAGTACAATACATTCTAGATTGTTTAATCACCCCTTAAAAATGTAGAATGTTTCAACAATTTAGTAGAGTTATACAAACCAAGTAGTATTGATTTAGAAAGAATGCACGTCAAAATGTTGTAAATGCAATACCCAAGTTATGGGTATGTAATGAAACAAAATGCAATCTAAATTACCTGCCTATGGTTAATTTTATATGCTATGCTTCTTCAAAATTTAGAGGCAGAGATTTACTCCTATGGATTTCTTTAAAAGGTATGTACTGGTCCACAGTGCAAAACAGATTTTTTAAAAAATATTTGGTCAACCAAAACCAGTTTTTCTACTATAATTTTGGTATTCTGTTTTATCTTTTCCCATCTTTTTGTTTCAAAAAACACTTTTTAAATTTCGTAAAAAGCGAATACTTAGCATCCTGTCTTTCCCCTTATAGAATGTTATTCGAAATACAGTTCAATAGAAATCAAAACAATTCATCCCATTCAATATTTTCAATTGGTCATATGCCCCATATCAACAAAGAAAAGAAGTATGAAATGATTATGAAAAAATATCAGATCACAGCCACACCGGTTTTTCGTGGGATTACATTCACTTAAAACCAAACAGTGTTGAAGTTAAAAGGAGCTTACACATCACTTTAACTCTTTAGGATTACGTCAGTGCAAATTATAAAAAGTAAAACATCATCTTATTAAAAATGCAAATATGTTATATCTAGAAATAGAAAATTCGCATACATCTAATTCAGAAGTTACAGCATTAAAAAAGACCAATAACGATAAAAGTTTTATACGTTATTCGTTGTTAGTTTTTTTATTTTTAACTACGCTCTTTTATTCCGAGGTTTCCTTGGCGCAGACTACCAAGAATCAAATAAAAGGCATAGATGATCCAAAGTCTTTATATTTATTTGAGCGCGAAGATGCAGGAGGAGAATCTATCTTCTTCCCAGAGGATTTATTTATCGATAATTCCTTTAGTGTACAATTTCGAAGTGCAAGAGCAAATAGAGCAGCACCTGTTATTGATTTAGATGGAAATACTACGGGTAATGATTTTAGTTTTTTTGTACAACCCACAAGTGGTCTTGTATATAGGGTTTCCCAAAACGAGTCGGTTACATCGGATGATGGAAATATCGTAAGTGCCACCATAAGCATTAGCGGGGTGTTAGACCCCCAGGAGCTTTTTGCTATTCCACCATTTAGTGGCACTGATCTTTTCTTTTTTAATGGAGCCGATAAAGCTGTGAATTATACCTTCGGAAGCACAGTATTAACATTTACACAAACAGGAGGTACAAATTTTACGGTTACAGAGGCTAATGGTTTACCTATCCCTAATAGTGTATTTGAAAGTTTTATGGCTACTCTTTTTTATGGAGACTTAAACGACTCTTATACAGAGGGAGTAAGAACGATGACTGTTACCGTAACTGATTCTAATGCAGGGATGGGAAGCGCAAATACGTTTATTCGAGTTTGGAGACATGAACCAGTTGCAGTAGATGATACTGGTACCATACTTGCAAATGCAGTTACACCAATTACTGGGAATATTCTTACAAATGATACCGATAGTACCCCAGGAGAAGTATTATCAGTTTCTGAGGTGAACGTATTTCCATCTGCAGTGGGTTCTACATATACAACGTTATACGGTTCAATAACTATTCAGTCTGATGGTTCTTATTCTTATACTGTTAATACTAGCAGTCCAGCAGTCGCAGGTCTCACAAGTACCACTTCATTAGATGATATTATAGCATATACCGTTGAAGATCTTACTGGCCGAATAGATTATGGAATTTTAACCATTACGATTAATGGAGTAGATGATCCTCCAGTAGCGGTAGATGATAATAATAGCGTAAGTGTAGGAGTAGTAAATACAGCTACCGGTAATGTAATTGATGGGGACGGAGTAAGTGGACAAGATTTATTAGATAGACCTTTATCCCGTCTTATATGGGAGAATGAATTTGTTAATGGAGCAACAGTTACAGGGCAAACGAGGGTTATTGATGGGGTAAGTTTAGACTTTACTTCGTTAGATCCAAGTGGAGCAGGGAATGCTTTTAATCAGACTTCTCAAAATAACCTTACCAATGGAGGACATACAGGATATTTGTTATTTAATATTGACCCTGCAACCAATCCAGTATCAGATACTCAACTTATTATAGATTTTGATCAAGAGGTTTTTAATGTTGGTTTTTTAGTAACCGATATTGACTACTCGCAGGGAACTGCCTGGCAGGATCAAATTACCATTCAAGGTTTTGCTGGAGGATCTCCAACACCGGTAAATTATAATTTTATAATAACTGGAGGAATTGTTGATGCAGGATCTGATACCTATTACGGGACGGGGACAGCAATAGAAGCTGATGCAACAGGAAACATTAATGTTGCTTTCCAAGCGCCAATTGATCAATTGGTGATTTCATATAATTATGGTCCAGATGCAACCGATGCCGATCCTGGTGGACAAATAGCTGGAGTTTCAGATATATTTTGGCAAGGAGAGAATGTTGTTGCAGTATCAGAAGTAAATGGAGTCGCTGCCAATGTAGGAAATTCAATTCCCACGATGTATGGTTTTTTAACCATCAATTCAGACGGGACATATACATATGTATTAGATCAAAATAACCCTGCTGTAATCGCTCTAGCAGCTGGAGCAACATTAATAGATTCTACTCCCTATACGTTGAGGGATGGAGCGCTAAATACAGATTCAGCAAATTTAATTATAACGATCATCGGAACATTAGATACAGACAATGATGATGTGCCAGATGAAGTAGATTTAGATGATGATAACGACGGGATAATTGATACTTTAGAAAATGATCTAGGTGTAGATCCTTCTGCCGATGCCGATGATGATGGAATATTAAACTATCAGGATGCCGATAATAATGGGAGTGGAAGTGCTCCGACATGTACTGATGGAAATACCGATGGAATATGTGATGATTTAGATAGTACCTTCGATCGTGATCAAGATGGAGTTCCCAACCATTTAGATCTAGATAGTGATAATGATGGGATTTATGATGCGGTAGAAGCAGGGCATAATCAAACCCAGGTAAATGGAGTCGTTTCAGGAGCAGTAGGAACTGATGGTATTCCAGATGTTGTTCAAGGAGTGGGTAATGAAAATAGCGGAACCATAAATTATACAGTAACCGATAGCGATACCGATAATGACGATAATTTTTTAGAATTAGATAGTGATAATGATGGATGTGATGATGTCATCGAAGCAGGATTTACCGATAATGATAATAACGGACTATTAGGTAATGGTACTTTTGGTTCTGGATTAACTGTAGATGGAAACGGAGTAGTAACTTCAGGAAGCGATGGATATACGGGAACAAATTCAAATGTGATTACTCCAGGTACAGCTCCATCCATTACTACTCAACCCACCAATTCAACCATATGCCCTGATACAAGCACTACATTTAGTGTTACGACATCTAACGCTAATACATATCAATGGCAGTTGTTTAATGGTAGTTCTTGGGATGATTTAACCAATAGTGGTATTCATAGTACAGTAACCTCTGCGACTTTAACAATAACAAATGCACCAGTAGGCGCTGATGGAAATCGTTATCGTGTGATTGTTTCTAGTTCAACATATCTTTGTAATGCTATTACCTCAAATGACGTAGAACTTACCGTTGAGGACACGACCAATCCTACAGCAAGCAACCCATCACCGATCACAGCACAATGTGCTGCACCAGCGCCAGATATCACTGTGGTTACTGATGAGGCAGACAACTGTGGTACACCAACAGTAGCCTTTGTAAGTGATGTTAGTGATGGAAACAGTAATCCAGAAGTGATCACTAGAACCTATAGTGTTACGGATGCTGCTGGGAATAGTATCAATGTGACACAAACAATCACCATTAACGATACTACAAATC
>NZ_JALPRE010000013.1 GCF_023195925.1 Aquimarina acroporae
AATGAATTGATAAAGAGCAACCGTCATATCAACTACAAAATGTGATAATTTCACAATCAGCATTATCAATACTTTCAACATATTTGTGATTTTTACTTTATCAAAAGTATGGGGCAACATAGGGTGTAAACAAGGAGAGTGTCTTTCGATTTATAAATTTTAATCTTTAAATTTGTAAATTAAGTGTAGTAAAAAATCAAGACTAAAGCATTAATAACTAGATACGCTAAACCCTTATCTAATTTTTGAATTGTATCTTAGCAATTATTTTAGAAGCTTGAATAAAACTTGCTCTAAAAGATATAATTAACCTAACTGAATAAGAATATTTTACCCACTTATTCGTTAAAATATGTTAATGCAAGATTGCGCTAGGAACCGGAACATGAATAGAATTGCACCCAAAATAGTTATTCTCTTAACCTTTTATATTTTCATTACTTCAAACACTTCTGTTATTTCTCAGACTGATCAAAACGTATCCGATAGATTTAAAGAAACTTCTATACACATAGAAAAATCAATCGATACTTTACTTAGAAAAACATATGAAGAACTTGAAAAGGAGTATAATACAAACGAAAAAGATTCTATACTTGCAAAACTGTATGCTAGTGCCTATTTAGAAAAAGCAAAAAAAGAAAATAACAAACTTCAAATAGCTAACGGATACCACTTTTTTTGCTGGCTTTCAGCAAATGATTTTGAAAAGTCCTTAAAATATGCTGATTCTATTATTGAACTTACTAAGAACGATAAATTTAAGAAATACCCAACCAGGGGATATCTCTTTAGAGGGTTCAACCTTTTTGAACTAAACAAATACAACCCAGCTTTACAATCGTATATATCAGGACTTAAGCATGCAGAAATAATGAACGACACTGCAAATGTAATTGCATTAAAACATAATATTGCCCTTTTACGAAACACGTTAGGTGAAAGTAGAGAAGCTTTGAAGGAATATTTTGAGAATTTAAAATTTATCATTAAACAAGATACCTTAGACAAATTTCGACCTCATTATGTTACCACATTATATAAAATTTCTAGTACCTATAATGAGTTGGGAGTAGCAGATTCTGGATACATCTATATAAAAAAAATGATTCGTTCTACCCTGGCCAGTAAAAAACGATATTATTATCCTGAAGCATTACTAATTTCAGGGATGAATAGCTACCTAAGAAAAGATTTTCAGGCCGCAATAGATAGTTTACACAAAGCTGAAGGTATTTTAAATACCAATGGCGTACATTCTAGTAAAGTGATGACTAATTTATGGATTGGCAAAAGTTTATTACAATTAAACAAAAAGGAAAATGCTTTTAACTACCTTAAAAAGGTAGATTCTATGATAGATAAATCGAATTATACCTATAGTTATCGGGACGCCTTCACCTTATTGATTGATCACTACAAAGATGTAGACAACAAAGACAAGCAATTGGAGTTGATGCAAAAACTGATACAATTTGACAGTATTACAAGTGCCAAACACCAAAAATTGAATGTAAATCTGGTCAAAAATTATGACACCGCGAAGTTAATTAAGGAAAAGGATCTTTTAATTCAGGATATTCAAAACCAAAGTCAAAAAACAAAATTCCAATATATTATTATTGGTATTTTGATTCTTCTGATAACATCAATTATTTATTATTCTTTCTACAAAAAGAAGAAACTTGCTTATCTCAGAGAATTCGACGAAAAGCTAAAGCACATTGAAACTAAAAAGATAAAAAAAGCAAAAGACTTAGAAATAGACCCAAAAGTCACCAAAGATATTATTAAAAAATTAGAGCGTTTTGAACAGAATCTAGTCTTTTTAAATACAAACCTTACCCAAACCAAGGTTGCTAAAAGTTTTAAAACCAATTCTACCTATTTATCGAAAATCATTAACACCCACAAAAAGAAAAATTTTGCGAATTATCTAAATGATCTTAGAATAGAATATTGCATCAAACAAATAGAAACCAATCCTAAATTTAGATTGTATTCTGTAAAATCTATAGCTAATGAAGTCGGTTTTAATAGTGTACAATCTTTCTCAAGCGCTTTTCATAAAAAAACAGGCAAACATCCTTCAGAATACATAAAAAACAGGCCTTTACAGTAGTTTATGTATGGTTATGAAGTAAAAAATACGCTTTAAATTTATAAATTTATACATACTGTTACGGTTGTATAGACTACAAATCCTATGATATTATGTACTTTAGCCCCGGTCAAACTAAAAAGTTAATAACAATGAAAAGAAAAAAGCTTACTAAAATTTCACTTCACAAAAGTACTATTACAAAATTGAATGACTTAGAAAAAGCAAAAGTTAAAGCCGGGTCCCAAGAAACAGCAGTGCTATGTGAATTAGAATGGACTAGCAGTATTTTATCTATGAACCCAGATTGTCAGAACGGAACCTCTATTACATGTTAATTCAAAATTATTTATGATTTAGCAAGACGTTTAAAATATGGTATCAACAAATGAAAAGTAAAGAAAATGAAAAGAAAAAATCTAAATAAAATATCACTTAATAAAACCACTATTACAAAGCTTAACGATATTGAAAAAACAAAGATCAAAGGAGGCTTAGGCCCCAATAATACACAAATCTGTATTTGGACCTCAGGTATATTATCTGGTGATGGTTGTACAGAAGCCATTCAATAATAGGTATGCTATTTAGTATATATCTTAAAAAAGTCCCTTCTTTTGTCAGAAGGGACTTTTTTTATGCTTCCAAAGTTCCAAACATTACTAAACCAATTTAATATCTTCTTTAAACAACATATGAATATATTCGGCATGAATTTCTGCACTGTGCTCACTTTCTAAACAGTGAAACAGCAAGTGTATTAAACCATAATCACCCAATGCATCGCGATATTCATGTTTTTCTTTGTTTTTTACCCATAAGATAAACGAACATAAATGTCCAATCTCTCCCAACTTTTGAGGGTCCTTTAAACATTTACGAAAATCTTTCAGCGACATCCTGGCATACTCGTTATATTTTCGTTTACAAAAGTTGTAATCGAAAGTATGTTTATAGGATTGTAACTTCCTGTTCTGTATTTCATAATTAATACCACTCATAGCATAAACATCTTTTTCATTAGGTACTTCTATTTCATAGTCATACGATTTGGTTACTATTAATTTTACAAATGGTATGCCACGACTTTAAAAAAATAACTTAATAAAAAGTAAAAAAGTCTTAAAAATGTTACTGAAAGATTTTTGGAATAATTCCACATCAAAGATACAAAATTTGGAAATATTCCAAAAATGAATTTTAGTGTTTTTTTGCATAAAAACCCATAATCACATGATTAACAATTATTTAATTCGACATCTTGTGAATTGCTGTTAATAAAACCTGATAAGTTTATTTTCAAAAACAAAAATTGCCTTTTACATTTACCACATGAATTTGATCTATTCTGGTATGTTTTTTGGGGAAAGAACTACTGGTATATAAAAATTGGGAAATACAAATCAAATCGTAAATTATGCAGTATAAAGTAATTGATACAAAAAGCCAGTATTTTGGTAAAGTATTGGATTTCCAGTCCTGCTCTAATTTGAATGATCTGGGAGGAGTCCTCTTAAAGATTGGAAGAGACAGAGTTTCACTTTTTAAATTTAACGAAGTAGAATTGATGTAGCATTTATTCTACTTCTTCTTACCCCTATTTTCTCTTTCTTTTTTAAAACCAAAATACCAATATATGTGATTACATGTTAAAAAGATGGTACATATGGGCGTGTCTGTTATTCTGGATAAATAGTAGTTGCCAGAACGATATCGCTATTGATAATATTCAAGATGTTCCTTCGTTCCAGGAAAAAGATAACCGCTACAAAGATGTTTTCGTCATTCTTGATGGCACTTGGAAAGGTGAGTTTTTAATTTATGAAGATTTAAACCCAATCTCAAAAGATGCAATAGACCTTAACAACATCTCTTTATCCCTTTTTAAAGCAAGAAAACTCAAGCAAGTGAACCAAATTGAAGTAACTCAGGTATACACATCAGAAACTCCTTATTTTCAAAGGGTAGAGATTATTGATTTTTACCCAGACACAAAACAAAAAGTGGTGAGTAAAGGAGTTAACAAAATTCAAGATGGTAATATGTGGTGTGTTGTTAAAAAACCCGATGAAACTGTTATTCATAAAGGCACCACCGAGGGAGAAAACACCATTATTTGGCAGCGAAACGAAAGAAACCCTCAGAAAATAGAATATTTCAAAGAAACCGTTTCTCCAAAATTTTATGAAATTATAGGTTGGGGATATTATGAAGGAGATGACACTAATCTTTCTCCTAAACTATGGTTTTATGCCAAATATGAACGACAATAAAGTAGTGTTCATTATTCCTGAATTAGGTCAGACGAGATTACTACATCATCAATCCAAATAGAACGTTTACCTCCTCCAGTTTGATAATCAACCCATCCTATTAATACATTTTCAAAAACTGGAAATTTCCATTTTCCGTTCGTGCCATTATCTACACATCCCTCCCCCTTATCTATTACTGATATAGAAGTTATTTCTTCTTCATTTAACCATAATTTCATAGTATTTTTAGATCCATCAAAATACCATTGTAAAGTGAACCACTCTTGTTCAGGGATCTCAATTTCTGAATGTTGCCAACAATCACTTTTTACTCCATTTGTATCATAATTGGCCATTAATCTCTTGTGGTGTTGCCCCCCATATCTTACTTCAGCATTAAATTCTCCATCATTCACCTTGCCTGAACTTTGAATCATTGTCCAATGAATTCCGTCTGGAGACGCTTCTTCTACATACATCTTCAGTTTTCCGTAATACTTATTTTGAAGAATCGGAAAAATATGATCTATTCCTATAATAGCACGGTTTGTATACCCTTCTCCAGAAACCAAATGAACCGACTGACCCCCACTAAATGACTTTGTATCATCTATCAGAACAGTACCTTCTCCGGTCTTTTCCCAGGGAGCACCTGGAACTTGTCCTACTTTATGATTTTCAAAATCATCTTTGAATAAAATAGTTTCATTTTTACTACATCCACCCAAGAAAAAAACTAAAATATAAAGTATGGTAAGCTCCCTCATTATCTTCATACGCCAAGTTCGGTAATTCGCTTTACATATTTGCCAATGACATCAAACTCCAAATTCACCACAGTACCTACTTCAAAGGCATTAAAATTGGTGTGCTCGTAGGTAAACGGGATTATCGCTACACTAAATTCATTTTTCTTAGAATTTACCACAGTAAGACTTACTCCGTTCACAGTTATCGAACCTTTTTCTATGGTGATATTGCTTAGTTCAGGATCATATTCAAAAGTGAAATACCAGCTACCATCTGCCTCAGAAATACTTTTACAAATAGCAGTTTGATCTACATGACCCTGAACGATATGACCATCAAGACGATCTCCCAACTTCATCCCTCGTTCAAGGTTTACAATAGTGCCTTCTTTCAAATCGTTAAGATTGGTTTTATCCAAAGTTTCTTTTATCGCAGTTACTGTATACTGGTCTCCTTCTATTGACACCACGGTAAGACAAACGCCATTATGTGCTACACTTTGGTCTATTTTTAATTCTGAAGTAAAATTCGCACGTACAGTGATATCCAAATTTTCCTTATCTGCTCTTAAAGATGTTATTGTTCCTAATTCTTCAATGATTCCTGTGAACATAAATGCGAATTATTTAGTTAAATTTGTGACCTTAAAGTTTAAGGTCTCATTTTTAGACCTCAAAAATACTGATTAAGTACTTTATATAATGAAGAAAGAACAAAAAATAAGATTAGGAATTTCAATAGGTGATTTAAACGGAATAGGAAGTGAAGTGATATTTAAAACTTTTGAAGATTCCCGCATGCTTGACTTTTGCACTCCTGTCATTTTTGCATCGGTTAAAGTTCTTTCATTTCTTAAAAAACAATACAAAGTAAATGTAAATCTCCACGGAATTGACAAAGCTTCTCAAATTCTGGATGGTAAAATAAATGTCCTTAATGTATGGAAAGAACCTCTTGATATCAGTTTTGGGAAAGAAGATGAGAAAGTAGGAAGTTACGCTATTAAATCTCTCAAAGCAGCCACTCAAGCGCTAAAGAATAGTGAAATTGATGTTTTGGTTACCGCACCTATAAACAAACACAGTATACAATCTAACGAGTTCAAGTTTCCTGGACATACCGATTATTTAAATCAGGAACTACAAGGCAACAGCCTAATGTTTATGATTACCGATGACCTTAAAGTAGGTTTGCTCACAGATCATGTCGCAGTAAAAGATATTGCCAATACCATTACTCCAGAACTTATTCAGCAAAAAGTAAATACTATACATCTTGCCTTACAACAGGATTTTGGCATTTCTAAACCTAAAATCGCGGTATTGGGCATTAATCCTCATAGTGGAGACAATGGAGTTATAGGAAAAGAGGATGAAGAAATATTAAAACCTACCATTAAAACCATACAAGATACAGGTAAGCTGGTATACGGACCCTATTCTGCTGATAGCTTTTTTGGTTCAGATGCCTACAAAACTTTTGATGCCATTGTGGCTTCTTATCATGATCAGGGATTAATACCATTTAAGACCTTATCTTTTGGAAAGGGAGTAAACTATACAGCTGGTTTGAATAAAGTAAGAACCTCACCAGATCATGGTACCGCTTTTGAAATTGCCGGTAAAAACAAGGCAGATCATAGCTCATTTAAGGAAGCCGTGTTTGCAGCATTGAAAATTTTTAAGAACAGAAATGAATATTCAGAACTCACTAAAAACCCTTTGAAAAAGCAGCCTCGAAAGCCGCAAAACAAGGGAAATTCTCAGTAACAGAAACATGTAAAAAACGACCTACATAGAATGTTCCAAAAGTATGTAGGTATAAAAACACTAACTTTCTGATATAATTTTGTTTACAAAAACACTTTCATATTGAATTTTTATTATCTTTGCACCCGCCTTTACCAGATTGGTGGGCACTCGAAACTGATGATAGAATGAAACAACTAAAAGAGTATACTATTCCTTTTGTTGGACTAAAGCAAGAATTGCACCAGTTTGAGTATCAAATTGACAATACGTTCTTTGAGCATTTTGAGTATGACGAATTTAATGCATCTGCAGTTAATGTCGACCTAGAATTTGACAAAAAATCCACCATGTTGGAGTTACATTTCAAAGCGACAGGAACTGTAAATGTAAATTGTGACCTTACTAATGAACCTTTTGATCTTCCTATAGAAGACGAGTTGTTTTTGGTAATAAAATTTGGTCAAGAATATAATGATGAAAATGAAGAGCTTCTTATTTTACCTCACGGTGAATACGAAGTGAATATTCAACAATATATTTATGAGCTTATTGTTCTTGGAGTTCCTTCAAAAAGAGTACATCCAGGAGTTGAAGATGGCACATTACAATCAGACATACTTGAAAAGCTGGATGAACTAAGTCCAAAGGAAAAAAGTATAGAAAAGGACAATGAGGAAACAGATCCTCGTTGGGATAAATTAAAAAACTTATTAAACGATAAATAATAGCTAAGCAATGGCACATCCTAAGAGAAAAATATCGAAAACTAGAAGAGATAAGAGAAGAACTCATTACAAAGCTACTGTACCTCAAATTGCTACAGATCCAACTACTGGTGAAGCACATTTATACCACAGAGCTCACTGGCATGAAGGTAAATTATATTACCGAGGACAGATAGTTATCGACAATACTGAAGAAGAAGTAGCATAAGGTTACTGTTAAAATTTTATATAAAGCTCTCACTTTTGTGAGAGTTTTTTTGTTTTTAGTTGAATATGTGTCAAAATCAAGTTATTTTGTGCCATATTTGTATAGAATTTAGTAATTTCGACGACTTTTTAGGCATTTTTTATACGATGTCAAGTGAAAAGAACTAAGTAGTTTATTGATGTTAATCCCTGCATTTCAGGACAGTAAAGCAGTAATTAACGAATTGCATTTGAACATAATGTTATGTTCAAATGAAACTAAAATCAAGATATGAGTAAAATCACAGCCGCTATCACAGCTGTAGGCGCCTATGTGCCAGACTATGTGTTAACCAATCAGATTTTGGAGACAATGGTTGATACCAACGATGAATGGATCACCACTCGTACAGGTATTAAAGAACGACGATTATTAAAAGATAAAGATAAAGGAAGTTCCTATTTAGGAATAAAAGCTGCAGAAGATCTTATTGCCAAAAAAAATCTAGATCCAAAAGAGATAGATATGGTAATTTTTGCAACTGCAACTCCTGATCTTCCGGTAGCCGCTACTGCAGCTTATGCCGCTTCAAAAATTGGAGCTGTAAATGCTTTTTCTTACGACTTGCAAGCCGCTTGTTCTAGTTTTTTATATGGAATGTCTACTGCCTCCAGTTATATAGAATCTGGACGATATAAAAAGATTTTACTTATCGGAGCAGATAAAATGTCTTCTATCATAGATTATACAGATAGAGCTACATGTATCATTTTTGGTGATGGTGGAGGAGCTGTTCTTTTTGAACCTAATGAAGAAGGTTTAGGGTTTCAAGATGAGTTTTTGAGAACAGATGGTATTGGTAGAGAGTTCTTAAAAATCGAAGCTGGAGGATCTATTTTACCTCCGTCAGAAGAAACTGTAGCCAAAAGACAGCATTTTGTTCAACAAGACGGAAAAACAGTATTTAAATATGCTGTTTCAAATATGGCCGATGCCAGTACCAAAATCTTAGAAAGAAATAATCTAACAGGTGATGATGTTGACTGGTTGGTTGCTCATCAGGCTAATAAAAGGATTATCGACGCTACCGCCAATAGAATGGGGTTAGACGAGAAAAAAGTTCTTATGAACATTCAGCGATACGGTAATACCACTTCGGCAACTTTACCGTTATTACTACACGATTACGAAAAACAACTCAAAAAAGGAGATAATATAGTATTTGCCTCATTTGGTGGAGGCTTTACTTGGGGTTCTATTTACTTAAAATGGGCCTATAATTCCTAAAACAACTAAACACACAATACCCAATATTATGGATTTAAAAGAAATTCAGAATTTAATTAAGTTCGTAGCCAAATCAGGAGCAAGCGAAGTAAAATTAGAGATGGATGACGTTAAAATCACCATTAGAACAGCTTCAGATGACAGCAAAGAAACAACTATTGTACAGCAAATCCCAGTAGGAAGTGCTGTTGCACAGCCTGCTGTACCCGTACAAGCCGCTCCACCGGCAGCCGCACCTGCGGCAGCTGCTCCAGCTTCAGAAAGCGCTTCTGAAGACAATTCAAAATATATAACTATAAAATCTCCTATTATAGGAACTTTATATAGAAAACCTTCACCAGATAAACCAACATTTGTAGAAGTAGGAGACTCTGTAAAAGAAGGAGATGTACTTTGTATTATTGAAGCAATGAAACTTTTCAATGAGATTGAAAGTGAAGTTTCTGGTACCATAGTAAAAGTTCTTGTTGATGATTCTTCTCCTGTAGAGTTTGATCAACCTCTTTTCTTAATTGACCCATCATAACCTAATTTTAAAATTCCTGCCTAAAAAGTTCCAACTTCAAAACATTGATTTTGGAGACTAGGGTTTGGGATTTGAAATTTCTAATTTCTAAGTAGTTATGTTTAAAAAAATTCTAATTGCAAATAGAGGTGAGATTGCAATGCGTGTAATCAGAACCTGCAAAGAAATGGGTATCAAAACAGTGGCGGTTTATTCTACTGCAGACGCCGAAAGTTTACACGTGCGATTTGCAGATGAAGCAGTTTGTATAGGACCCGCACCCAGTACTGAATCATACCTAAAAATGGCAAATATTATTGCCGCTGCAGAAATTACCAATGCAGATGCCATACACCCAGGATACGGATTCTTATCTGAAAATGCTAAATTTTCAAAAATATGTGAGGAACACCAGATTAAATTTATTGGTGCCAGCGCAGAGATGATTGATAGAATGGGAGACAAAGCCTCTGCCAAATCTACAATGATTGAAGCTGGAGTACCATGTGTTCCAGGAAGTGAAGGGGTTATTCCAGATTTTGAAACTTGCCTTAAAGTAGCCAAGGAAACAGGTTACCCAGTAATGCTAAAAGCTAGTGCCGGAGGTGGAGGAAAAGGAATGCGCGCCGTATGGAAAGAAGAAGACTTACAAGCCGCATGGGAATCTGCACGACAAGAAAGTAAAGCTGCCTTTGGTAACGACGATATGTATATGGAAAAGCTTATCGAAGAGCCAAGACATATCGAGATACAAGTTGTAGGTGATAGTAACGGACGTGCATGTCACTTATCAGAAAGAGATTGTTCTGTACAGCGAAGACACCAAAAACTAACTGAAGAAACACCTTCTCCATTTATGACCGACGAATTGCGTGATAAAATGGGTGCTGCTGCCGTAAAAGCTGCAGAGTTTATTAAATATGAAGGTGCAGGAACAGTGGAGTTTCTTGTAGATAAGCATCGTAACTTCTACTTCATGGAGATGAATACACGTATTCAGGTAGAGCATCCTATTACAGAACAAGTAGTAGATTATGATCTAATACGTGAACAAATATTGGTAGCTGCCGGAGTACCTATTTCTGGTAAGAATTACTACCCGCAATTACATTCTATAGAATGTAGAATTAATGCAGAAGATCCATATAAAGATTTTAGACCTTCTCCTGGTAAAATTACCAATTTACATATCCCAGGGGGGCACGGAGTGCGAGTAGATACACACGTATATAGCGGTTATATTATTCCACCAAACTATGACTCTATGATTGCTAAATTAATTACCACTGCTCAAACCAGAGAAGAGGCAATTAATAAAATGAAAAGAGCATTAGATGAGTTTATCATAGAAGGTATCAAAACAACCGTACCTTTCCATAGACAACTTATGGATGAGCCAGATTATGTTTCTGGTAATTATACCACTAAGTTCATGGAGACTTTTTCAATGAAAGAACCCGAAGAAGATTAATATAAATATAAAGCCTCCTCACAGAGGCTTTTTTTATGAGTTTAAGTTATTGGGAACATAAAACATGGTTAGCAAATATCGATTTCACCGTTGTTGGTAGTGGAATCGTTGGACTTTCTTGCGCCCTCAGGTTACGAGAAAAATTTCCAACCGCCAAAATTCTTATCCTTGAACGAGGAATACTCCCTAATGGTGCCAGTACCAAAAATGCTGGTTTTGCCTGTTTCGGAAGTTTATCAGAAATACTTGACGATCTTAAATCACATTCTGAAGAAGAAGTGCTACAACTAGTACAAAAAAGATATAGTGGTCTACAAGTATTAAGAAGAACTTTAGGAGATCGTAGTATCGATTATAAACCTTATTCAGGATATGAGCTTTTTACAAAGCATGATGTTACATTATTTGAGGAATGTATCTCCAAAAAGGAAGAAATAAATCAACTTCTACATCCTTTGTTTGGGAAAGATGTTTTTACGATTGATGATAACAAATTTAAGTTCAAAAATATTCTTCCGCACTATATTGTAAATCAATTTGAAGGACAGATCGACACCGGAAAAATGATGGAAGCTTTACTAGACAAAGTACAAAATAGCCAGATAAAGATTCTAAATAACTGTGAAGTAACTCATATTGAAGACCTTAACACTTCTGCAAAAATAAAAACCAAACATTTTACGTTTACTACTAACAAAGTGCTTATCGCTACCAATGGTTTTGCATCTCAATTAGGAATAAAAGAAGTAAAACCAGCCAGAGCACAAGTCTTAATTACCAAACCAATCAAAAATTTACATATTAAAGGAACCTTCCATTTGGATAGAGGTTATTATTATTTCAGAAATATAAATGACCGTATTTTATTTGGCGGAGGGAGAAATTTAGATTTCAAAGCCGAAGAAACTACTCGATTGGAACAAACACCTTTGGTACAAAATACATTGGAGCAAATCTTGCAAGATGTTATTTTACCAGATACCGCCATAGAGATCGATCATCGTTGGAGTGGCATTATGGGCGTTGGAGCAAAGAAAAAAGCCATCGTTACACCTCTTTCAGATTCGATATATTGCGGTGTTCGTCTTGGAGGAATGGGGGTTGCCATAGGAAGTGTAATTGGCACAGAATTGGCAGATCTTTTATAAGAATGTGTTGACAGATGAAAAAATTGGTTCGGTTTATAGTAAAAAATATGCTTCTATTTATAGTGATGAGTATACTATGGGTATTGGCATATAAATGGATAGATGTACCCGCTACTCCCTTAATGGGTATTCGCAAGTTACAGTCTGAACAAAATCATACGGTTCGACATAACTGGGTACCCCTGGAGCAAATATCAAAAGATTTACAATTGGCTGTGATTTGCAGTGAGGACCAACACTTCATGCAACATAATGGATTTGATAAAGAAGCTATTGAAAAAGCCATTGCAGAACATAAAGCTGGCAAAAGACTTCGTGGCGCCAGTACTATCTCACAGCAAACAGCCAAAAACGTATTTCTATGGCCTCATCGAAGTTGGATCCGAAAAGGGCTAGAAGTTTATTTTACATACTTAATTGAAACGTTTTGGACCAAAGAACGCATTCTCGAAATTTACCTCAACAGCATTGAAATGGGAAATGGAATATATGGAGCAGAAGCTGCAGCAAAATTTTGGTTCGATACAACAGCCAAAAATTTGAATAAAAGTGAGGCTGCGGCTATTGCAGCAATTTTACCTAATCCTAGAAAATATCTTGCTAATCCGCCCTCTTCCTATACCGAAAAAAGAGCGGCTTGGATTTTTATACAAATGCGTAATTATGGTACCTTAGTGTTTGATAAGCCGCAGCAAAATGAATACCGAGAACATTAAAGAATCATTACATCAATATTGCGTTACCTATGTGAATGAACGATTGCAACGCATTCAAAATACCATTGCCAATATTCAGGAATCTTTAACCTCAGAAACCAAAAGTACTGCCGGTGACAAACATGAAACAGGTCGCGCCATGTTACAACTTGAACGTGAAAAAGCTGGAAAACAGCTTGCCGAAGTGCAAAAACTGCAGCAAATCATAAATAAAATAGAGATTGCCACATCTTCAGATCGTATTAGACTAGGGAGCCTTGTGAAAACTTCAAACGGGAATTACTTCATTAGTATTTCTGTAGGTCAAATAATCATTGAGAATGTTACCTATTTTGCCATTGCCGCCAATACCCCTATTGGCACATTATTATTAGGCAAAAGCGTTGGAGATACCATAAATTTTAATGGAAATGAGATTACCATTCAAAAGATTCATTAATCGAATTTCGTTTTTGCCTCAAAACTATTTTATTGTACTCCATTAGATATAAAGAAATTATAGTTATATCTTATTCTCAATAAAACTAAAAACCATGAAAAAGCTGATACTCCTTTTCGCTATCTCTTTGTTTTACGCTTCCGCATCTTTCGGACAAGTTGATGAAGATTATACAAAAACATTAAGAACCATGTTTGAAATAGCAGGTACTGAAGACACCTACAAAACAGTAATAAACCAAATGTTCATGATGTATAAATCTCAATATCCGAATGTGGAAGAAGAAATTTGGGATGAATTTGAAGATGAATTCATGCAAACCTCTATGAACGATCTTGTTCAAATGCTAGCTCCAGTCTACAGTAAACATCTCACCAAGGAGGAATTATTACAAATTATACAATTTTATAACTCTTCTGTTGGAAAGAAATTAGCGAAAAGCACACCTCTTATTACTCAGGAGTCTATGCAAATTGGACAAGAATGGGGAATCAAAATAGGTGAAAGATTCTCAGAAAAACTAAAACAGAAAGGATATTAAGGTATACCACATACTTTTTTATCGGTATTAAAATTTCATTCCGTTTGGTATACCAAAATGATTTTAAGTAAATTGCCAATCCATAAATCATCATTATCATGCCGAAGTTTTTTGTATTAACCCTTTTGGGGCTATTGCTATTTTCATGTAAACCTTACGAGACTACCAAAACCAGAAAAAATCAGATCACTTATGAAGATTTCAGAGCAGATCAAAGATTATATCCTACAGATGATGGTTTGATAAAATATATAGACAAAGGCAAAGGTCCTTCTACGATTCTATTATTACATGGTGTACCAACTTCGGGCTGGTTATACCGAAAAATGATCGATCCTTTGGTAAAACAGGGGTATCGGGTAATCGTTCCTGATATGTTAGGGTATGGATCTAGTGATTCGCCAGATGGATTTGAAATTTATAACAACGAAAATCACGCAAAACGCCTGCTTGAACTTATGGAATCTCTGGGTATAGAAAGCTGGACGCACGTAATGCACGATGCTGGAGGATTATGGACCTGGGAACTTATAAAACAAGACCCGAACAAAATCGAAAAGCTTATTGTACTCAACACCATCATCTATGAAGAAGGTTTTTATCCTCCGGTTCGTATGAAGCCTGGTGGATTGGCAAAAACGGCAATGTGGGCCTATCGAAACGGAGTTACTACAAACACTCTACTTAAGAAATTATTTAAGGAAGGACTAAAAGAAAATACTTTAAACCCATTGGATATTGAAGGGTATAAAACACCTTTACTAGAAGGAAAAACCAAAGCGATGTACTATTTCTTCAGTCAAACCTGTAATGATTTACCCGACTATTCTGAAGTTTTCGAAAATATAAATGTACCTGTTTCTGTAATTTGGGGGATTCATGATACCATGCTTCAATGGCCTCCTCAACAAACAAGAGCAGCAAATGCTCTTGGCGTTAAAAATGAAGATATTCATTTCGTAGATGAGAAACATTTTGTACAAGAAACCAAAGGGAAAGAAATTGCCTATAAAATCTTAGATTTTCTTAGAAATACTGCAGAAGAAGAATAGTTAACGATTATCTAGTTACGACTTGTAGTGCTGATCCAGTGTCTGAGTTCAACTCTAAAGATAGTACCGTTAATTAACTCCAATATTTGGTGTATTTCTTCTCGACTTACTGCAATATCTATTTTTTCTGAAGGTGTTCTAAGCAATAAAGATCTACAATGCAGAGGATCTTTACACTCACTACAACATTGTGATTCAATGGTATTGATGCATGATTCTGAGAAATCTTTAAGTTCGTTTAGGGTAAGCAAAAACCCAATATCTCTAAATATGAGTTGAACTTTGGGTGTTATCGTACGAATCTCCTTTTTCCAAAAAAAAGAAATTCCTATATCATTATTATAAATTTTATGAATTGGGTCCATTTTGAATCGCAATTTGATTCAAAAATACACATTATTTATAATCAATCTAAATAAAAATAAGTTAATTTATATCTTTCAGCTTCAATTGCAATGACACCGTACCGTTCCATTCATTTTCATCAATTGTAAAAGCCGCTTTAAACCTATTTTGATTTGAGATCATCACCTGTTTAGCTCCCAAGCCAAAACCTATGGCTCCCACGGTAATTCCATTTTTTTGAACAGCACATTTAAGATGTTTGTCGTCTGCTCCAACACATTTTCCGTATCCTGTATCTGCAAGACCTTCTGTCATAAAAACCGGAGTCATATTTCCCGGACCAAAGGGTGCAAACTGCTTCAAAATACGATAAAACTTAGGGGTAATTTCTTCGAGTTCAATTGGTACATCTATAGTAATTTCTGGAGTCAATAATTTTTTATCAATGGTACCTGCTACTACTTCTTCAAATTTTTGCTTAAACGTCTCATATTGCTCTTCGAGCAAGGTAAGACCCGCCGCATATTTATGCCCTCCGAACTGCTCGATATGGTCTGAGCAAGCATCTAAAGCATTGTACACATCAAATCCCTTAACCGATCTTGCAGAGGCAGCAAGCTTCTCACCGCTTTTCGTAAAAACTAATGTTGGGCGGTAATAGGTTTCTGTTAATCTTGAGGCGACTATACCAATCACCCCTTTGTGCCAGTTTTCATCATATACCACCGTAGTAAATTGTTCTTCTTCCTCATTTTTTTTGATTTGCTGCAAAGCCTCTTCAGTAATACTCTTATCTGCGTCTTTGCGATCGCTATTATACACTTCAATTTCAGAAGCAAACTGTAAAGCAGTTTCCAAATTTTCTTCAACCAACAAATTCACAGCATGCAACCCATGCTTCATTCTTCCGGCAGCATTAATTCTTGGTGCGATAATAAATACCACATCGGTTATGGTCAAGGTTGCCTTTTTTACTTGCGAAAGCATTGCCCTAAACCCTACTCTTGGGTTGGCATTAATCACCTTCAATCCATAATAGGCCAATACTCTGTTTTCACCTGTAATGGGTACAATATCTGCTCCAATTGCCGTTGCTACCAGGTCCAAATACGGAAATAATTCTTCTATCGATTGATTACGTACCAAAGCCAAGGCTTGAATCAATTTAAATCCTACTCCACAACCACATAATTCTTTATAAGGGTATGCACAATCTTCTCTTTTCGGATCTAACACCGCAACAGCATCGGGTATTTGATCTCCAGGCCTATGGTGGTCACAAATAATAAAATCTATCCCTTTGTCTTTTGCATAAGCCACCTTTTCGATAGCTTTTACTCCACAATCCAACGCAATAATGAGCGATATATCATTATCATGGGCATAATCGATACCTTTATAAGAGACTCCATATCCTTCATTATATCGATCGGGAATATATGTAGCTATTTGCGACGATAGGGTTTTAAGGTAAGACGACATTAAAGCTACCGAAGTTGTTCCATCTACATCATAGTCCCCATACACCAATACATTCTCACCATTTTGCAATGCAGTATTAATTCTTTCTACCGCAAGCTCCATATCTTTCATTAAAAAAGGATCATGAAGATCATCGATAGAAGGCCTAAAAAACTTTTTAGCTTCTTCAAAAGATGTAATCCCCCTTTGCACCAAAAGAGAAGCTATAATTTCATCTACATTTAGCTGTTCTGATAAGGTTTGTACTGTCGAAAAATCGGGTACTGGTTTAAGTGTCCATCTCATCTATGTGTTATATTCCAAATGATTAAAAAATCCAAAGTACAAAAAACATCTTCACCATGATAGATTTGCCATTAGTTTTGTATTTTGGGGTATTAAAATTTCAAACTTAAACTCAAAAAATACACATATGCCATTAGTAACTCCATTATCTGCAGATCACGATCCAGAAACTAGGGAATTAGCAGAATTTTTTAATGAAACCCTGGGGTTTTGCCCAAATTCGGTATTAACAATGCAAAGAAGGCCAGCCATCTCAAAAGCATTTATTAATCTGAACAAAGCAGTTATGGCCAATGAAGGGCGAGTAACTTCGGCTTTAAAACGAATGATCGCCTGGGTAAGTAGTAATGCCACCGGTTGTAGATATTGTCAGGCTCATGCTATACGTGCTGCAGAGCGATATGGTGCAGAGCAAGAGCAACTAGATAATATTTGGGAATATAAAACACATCCCGCTTTTAGTGATGCAGAGCGTGCCGCACTAGATTTTTCTTTGGCAGCTTCAATGGTTCCAAATGCTGTAGATGCTAAAATTAAAGAAGAATTATATAAACACTGGGACGAAGGAGAGATTGTAGAAATGCTAGGTGTAATCTCTTTATTTGGGTACCTAAACCGATGGAATGATTCTATGGGAACTACGGTTGAAGAAGGTGCTATTGAGTCTGGAGAAAAATACCTCGGCAAACATGGTTGGGAAAAAGGAAAGCATGTTTAGACCAAAATAGAACGATATAAAATCACCCCTGAAATTAGAAAATCTTCGGGGGTTATTTTTTCTTCAAATAGTAAGCATAGCTTTTATACAATAGTAGCAGGGTAAGAATCAGAATAAAAATGGCCCACATCCAATAGGTGCCTGGCAGGTATTCTGCGATCATTTGTGTATCTGAATAAAGTGTTTTCCCATTTCTTTGAAACTGCTTGGTAAACAAATATCCCGTTTGCAGGTAGGTACTCAAAACACATTGCGTCCCTAAAAACAATACTGTAAAAACTTCGAGGTTTCTTACCCTAAGTATTGCTATAAAAAACAGTATCGCAGCAAAAACACTTAGAATCACTAAGGCTAGTAAATCATGAATCCATATACAAAGTGAAAGCACCATTACCGACAATAATATCCAAAGTGCGATTCGAGCTGTTGTGCGATTTCTTGCCGCAGCGATAAGTAATGCTCCAGATATTGCAGGCCCAAACAATCCGCCCGCAGAAGTAAGAGCTCTTGCAATCGAGTAATTAAGATAACTGCCTGTAACACTAGAATATGCAACACCACCACCATTTTCATAAATCTCAAGATAATAGAACTTCCCACCAAGAAATAAGGCCGTAAGCCCATGCCCCATTTCATGAAACCAAGTACCTAATAACAATAATGGATATTGAATAAACCCAAAATAAGGAAGTTGCCAAATCAAAAAGACCAGCAAACTAATCAAAATCACGGTTAATAACGGTTTATAATTCAACACTTTACTCTTTTAGACTACTTCTCTCATAACAACATTAATGCCTATTTAGTATTTCTAGGCTATATAAATAGCAGCGTATCAGAAGTAAAGATCTACTTTGCCACCAAAGGATTTTGATCAAAAGAAACACCGCTCCATCCTGTTTTTATAAAGTTTCTAATGTTTTGATGATCGGTACCTTCTGGAGTACTCAAAACATCTTTATAATACTGCCCAAAACAATGCAAAGTTTCCTCTTTATTTAGTTGTTGGAGATGTGCAAAATATAGGAGTTTACAAGACCCGGAGTTTTCTCCTTCTTTATTCAATACTTCTCCATTTTTGAAAGCACTTGGTGTAAAATCGTAGTTATCATCGATTACACTCATCGTATTTTGGAAAGTTATTTGGTTTGAATCTTCTTTGAGTTTAGATATAAATTGAGCGGTAGTCATTTATTAGGATTAAAAAGTTTTTATGTAATGATTTTCTTTACCATGCTTTGAAGCACCGGCACAACATCGATAGTAAACCAGGGATTTTTGGTAAGCCAAAATCGATTTCTGGGTGATGGATGTGGTAATGTGAAAAACCTTGGAAGATATTCATCAAAAGATCTTACAGTATCTGTAAGTGTGCGCTTAGCAGTGTCTTTTAGATAGTATTTCTGTGCGTATTGCCCAATAAGAATTATGAATTCTAAATTAGGCATATGGTTAAACAGAGATTCGTGCCATAATGGAGCACATTCTGGTCTTGGTGGTAAGTCACCACTTTTCCCTTTTCCCGGATAACAAAACCCCATAGGTACAATCGCAATCTTGGTTTCGTCATAAAATACCTCATCAGAGATATCGAGCCATTTCCTAAGTTGTTTTCCGCTGGCATCATCCCACGGAATACCTGATGCATGCACTTTGGTTCCTGGTGCCTGCCCAATAATTACAATTTTAGCATCTGGGTGGCCTGTTACTACGGGTCTTGGCCCCAAAGGAAGATGCTCTTTACATACATCGCAGGCTTTTATATCAGAAAGCAGCTCGTTCATTATTTCTTTTTTCCTTCAACGATAACCACAATTTCTCCTTTAGGAGGTTTGCCTTCAAAATGTGTAAGCACTTCTTGTGCTGTTCCTCTTATGGTCTCTTCGTGTAGTTTGCTTAATTCTCTAGATACAGAAACCTGACGATCTTCACCAAAATATTCGGTGAAATTACCGAGGGTTTTAATTAATTTATGCGGAGATTCATAAAAAATCATGGTTCTGGTTTCTTCAGCCAGTAATTTTAGTCGGGTTTGTCGCCCTTTCTTTACAGGCAAAAAACCTTCAAAAACAAATTTGTCATTGGGTAAACCACTATTTACCAGGGCAGGCACAAAGGCTGTCGCTCCAGGAAGACATTCTACCGGTATATCATTCTCGACACAAGCTCTGGTAAGTAAAAATCCGGGGTCACTTATCGCTGGAGTTCCCGCATCGCTAATTAATGCAACCTGCTCTCCACTTTTTAACCTCTGCACAATTCTATCTACCGTTTTATGTTCATTATGCATATGATGGCTCTGCATGGGAGTAGCAATTTCAAAATGCTTTAGTAGTTTTCCACTGGTACGAGTATCTTCAGCAAGTATAACATCTACCTCTTGGAGCACTTTTATCGCTCTAAAAGTCATGTCTTCTAGATTACCAATGGGTGTTGGGACAATATATAATTTTGACATTAAGGTCTTACTTTTTTACCTAGTGTATATGATACTATTAAAATGATGATGGCATATACAGATAATCCAACCGGATGATCGGCATAATGATGCGCTAAGCTTGCTAACACCAAGTCGAAAAAGAATCCAGCATAGGCCCATTCTTTTAACCACTTTACTTTATTGGTAAGAATAACAACTACTCCCAATATTTTTGCAATAGCTAATGGAATTACGATATAGGTAGGATAATTAAAACTTTCAAAAAAACCTTTAATCATTTCGGTTTTAAAGAAATACATCTGGGCAGAGTACACCATTATTGCGCAAAGCAAAATGGTTGCAATCCAATAGGCAATTTTCATAATCTAGTATTTTATTTAGTGCTCGTATTTGCTAAGAACAACATCAAAAAATCGTTCTTCATATTCGTCTTTACCTTCCCAGTTATTATAATCTGGCTTTACCATAGAAACTATAAAGTCTTGAGCTTCTTTTTTATCAGAAATAGTATTCAGTTGCGAAAGTACTCTATTATAGTCGGTAGTACTACCTTCGAAAAGGTGTTTTATAAAGGCCAATCGATCATTTAAACCAATATGAATATCTTTTCGCAATTGTTCGTTTAGCGATTTTGGTTTTTCCTCTGTAACGGTACTCTGAAATAATGGAGTTACTTCTTCCATATCATTCTTTTCATACGAAGATTGTACTCCTTCAGAAAAGGAAGGTTGCTCGGTTGTAGTCTCTGAAGCCGGTACAAAAAGATCTTCACTCACTCGAGCATTAATCTCTTCAATAATCAATTCGGGTTTATCATTTACCTCAGTTTTTTCCTCCTTTTTTTCTTCTACCGGAACAGAAGTCGTTGGCACATCTTCGTCTTTGGGTAATTCAGGTTTGGGAGCTATAATGGCTTGTATTTTTTCTTTTACCTTTTTTAGTTCATCAGACTCTTCTTCTTGTAAAGCTTTTTCAACTTGCCCTATAGTAGGTTGCGGTCCTTCAAAATGTGCTTCGGCAAAACTTAAGATTGTTAATTTTTCATATAGCAATCTGGCTTCTTCCTGTAATTGTGGTAATGTAGAGGTGTCTTTGAGTTTTAATATTCTATGAGCAATACTTATCAGTTCCGCTTCCAATTTCTTCTTCATAACTTTCTTATTCGTTTCTAATACTGCTTTTTGTTTTTTAATAAATTTGCCTCATCTTTAAACGTGAGGTAAAGGGGTTTTCTTAATTGATTCTGAAAAATACAAAATGTTTCTCGAAAATACAGTAAATCATAAAGAGCAATTTGGGTGGATAGAGGTAATCTGCGGTTCGATGTTTTCGGGTAAAACAGAAGAATTGATACGCAGATTAAAGCGTGCACAATTTGCAAAGCAAAAAGTCGAAATATTTAAACCGGCAATCGATGTACGGTATGATGATGAGATGGTCGTCTCTCATGATGCCAATGAGATTCGGTCTACTCCGGTTCCGGCGGCAGCTAATATTAGAATTTTAGCCGACACCTGTGATGTTGTAGGTATTGATGAAGCTCAGTTTTTTGACGATGAAATTGTTGCTGTTTGTAATGACCTGGCAAACAAAGGAATTCGGGTGATCGTAGCAGGATTAGATATGGATTTTAAAGGTAATCCGTTTGGTCCAATGCCAGCCCTTATGGCAACAGCAGAGTATGTAACCAAAGTACATGCGGTATGCACTCGTACTGGGAACCTTGCTCAATTTAGTTATAGAAAATCTAGAAAAGACGACTTGGTACTTTTGGGAGAGACCGATGAATATGAACCGCTAAGTCGAGCTGCTTATTATAAAGCGATGCTCAAAGAAAAAGTAAAAAAAATAGACGTTACAGATCCTAAAGAGGTGTCTGAAAATACTAGGAAAACCGATGAGTAGTACAAAAGAAACGGTTTTAGAAATTAATCTCGCTCATCTTGCTCATAATTTTAAGTATCTAAAAAGTAAGGTTGCTCCCCATGTAAAAATGCTAGCTGTAGTAAAAGCCTCGGGATATGGCAGTGATGCAGCTGTTATTGCCAAACACCTTGAAAAATCTGGAGCCAATTATTTTGCGGTAGCCTATGTTTCTGAAGGTGTAGCATTGCGTGAGGCTGGAATCAAAACTCCCATTTTGGTATTGCACCCGCAACCAGTGAATTTTGAAAAACTTATCGCGCATACCTTAGAGCCTAGTATTTATAGCCCAAGAACACTTCAAGAATTTATCAAAGTAGCAGAAGATAAAAACCAAAAAGAATATCCTATACATATTAAGTTTAACACCGGTCTTAACCGTATCGGCTTTTGGGAAAATGATATTGACTTTATTCTGGAGCACTTAAACAAGACCCAAGCTATTAAGATTAAGGCATTACTTTCGCATCTGGCAGCAAGCGAAGATCATGAAGAAAGAGATTTTACACTTGGGCAAATCAATACATTCAAAAATATTGCTCAACGCTTGGGTAAACAATTGGGATATCAACCTATACTGCACCAATCAAATACTTCAGGGATCTTAAATTATCCTGAAGCACATTTTGATATGGTACGAACAGGTATTGGTTTATATGGATATGGGAACGAAGCCAAATTCGACAACCAATTGAAACCTGTAGCTTCTTTAAAATCTATCATTTCTCAAATTCATAAATTAGAACCTGGCGAAAGCGTAGGATATAATCGTGCTTATAAAGCTCCTGGATTTGTAAAAACTGCTACCATTCCTATTGGTCATGCCGATGGTATAAGCAGACAGTACGGAAATCAAAAAGGGTTTGTCACCATCAATGGTGAAAAGGCCTACATCATAGGTAACGTATGTATGGATATGATTATGGTAGACATTACTGCCATAGATTGTAAAGAAGGCGATGAGGTTATCATTTTTGATGCATCATCAAACGCAGCGCAGATAGCCGAACATTCTGGAACGATATCATATGAGCTTCTTACCGCTATCTCGCCACGGGTAAAACGTATTGTTATCGACAAAATGTGATTTTGATCGAAAATCCTGGTTTTTTCCATATTCAACCTATGTAAATTGTAAGCCTTTTTTTGTTAAATTAGACCAATACTAACTACATAAATCTAACAAATATGGGATTTTTCAAAGATTTTAAGTCTTTCTTAATGAAAGGTGATATCGTTAATCTTGCCACTGCTGTTGTAATTGGTGGAGCATTTAATAAAATTGTAGGTTCTGCTGTAGCAGACATTATTATGCCAATTGTAGGTATCATTACAGGAGGAACCGACTTTACTCAAAAATTTATTGCGCTCGACGGTAAAGAGTACGAAACATTAGCTGCTGCGCAAGAAGCGGGAGCTGCAGTAATGACATATGGTAACTTAATTCAAGCTATTATCAATTTTGTAATCGTAGGTTTGTTTATATTTATCGTGCTTAAGGCATACGAGAAGTCTCAGAAAAAAGAAGAGGAAGCTCCTGCACCGCCAGCTGGACCGACTCAAGAAGAGTTATTGGCTGAAATTAGAGATTTACTAAAGAAGGACTAATCTCTATGTAGAATGATCTATCTATAGCTACCGCTATACTACATATTCTAACTAAACCGCTCTGAAAATGGGCGGTTCTTTTTTTACATATTGTTATATATTTAACATTTTATACGAATATTTATATTTTAGATTCAAAGACTTGCCATATTAGAAATAATCTGCACATTTGCTGAAATTTAAAAGAGTTTATACGATTTTTGTATAAGCAAATAAGTATCGAATAATAAAAAAGAAATTATTTTCTTATGAAAGTAGCTGTTGTAGGTGCTACCGGATTGGTAGGAACCGTAATGTTAAAAGTACTGGCGGAAAGAAATTTTCCGGTGACCGAATTAATACCTGTAGCCTCAGAACGATCTGTAGGTAAAAAAGTATCTTATAAAGGAGAGGAATATACCGTGGTAGGTCTTGCTACAGCAATCGATATGAAACCCGATGTAGCATTATTCTCTGCTGGAGGGAGTACCTCATTAGAGTGGGCACCAAAATTTGCAGAAGCCGGTATTACCGTGATCGATAATTCGTCGGCCTGGAGGATGGATCCTACCAAAAAACTTGTAGTTCCAGAAATTAACGCAAAAGCACTTACTGCAGAAGATAAAATTATTGCGAACCCTAACTGCTCTACCATACAAATGGTTATGGCATTAGGTCCTTTGCATGATGCCTATAAAATTAAGCGTGTTGTAGTTTCTACATATCAGTCTATTACTGGTACTGGAGTAAAAGCGGTACAGCAATTAGAAAACGAATACGCTGGTGATAAAGGAGAAATGGCATATCCATATCCAATTCACCGCAACGCGATACCACATTGTGATGTATTTCAGGAAAATGGCTACACCAAAGAAGAAATGAAACTGGTAAATGAAACGCAAAAGATACTTGATGACCGCACCATTGCAGTTACTGCCACTGCTATTCGTATTCCTGTTGTTGGAGGACATAGCGAAAGTGTAAACCTTGAGTTTGACAAAGAATATATAGAAGGTGATGTAAGAACTCTACTAAATGATACTCCTGGAGTTACAGTGCAAGACAACCCAGATACCAACACCTATCCAATGCCTATTTATGCCGAAGGAAAAAATGATGTATTTGTAGGTAGAATACGAAGAGATCACTCACGAGAAAATGCATTGAATATGTGGATCGTTTCTGATAACCTTCGAAAAGGAGCGGCAACCAACGCAGTACAAATTGCAGAGTATCTGTCTGAAAATGAATTAATCGGCTAAATAACCAACCAACACCATTATAAAACCCTTGTTATCCCTTTGATAGCAAGGGTTTTTTGTTTTTTATTGTACTTCATTGATATTGAAGCCTGTAAGGTTTTTAACATTTCTCCCTCTAACTAACCATTATAATCACTAAAAAATAAAAACAATGAACAAGTTAATTATACTATTAAGAATCGTACTGGGAGCAATGTTAATCGTTTTCGGACTTAATAAATTTATAGGCTTTTTACCCGATTTTGAATTTGCCAATCCTGAAGCTGGAATCTTTTTTGGTGCCCTGGCCAGTAGTTATGTTTTAAAAACAGTTGGCCTAGTAGAGGTAATTGTCGGTCTTCTTCTCGTTATAAACAAAGCTGTACCCTTTGCTTTGGTTCTTATGGCTCCAATTTCTGTGAATATTATTTTATTTCATGCTACCCTGGACCCTGCAAACATAGGCCCCGGAGCATTTGTATTTCTTGTGAACAGTTTTTTAATATTTAAATACTGGAACTCCTATAAAACACTTTTCTAAAAGCAAAATTTTTCGTTTCTTACAGAAATTTCTGACTGCTCTCATTCGATTAATCCTACAGGTTACTAAACCCCAAAGTAACGTGGAAGAATTCCCATTTTCTTCATAGATTATTCTTTAGAGCAGTCTTTTTTTATATTTTATTTAGCATATAAAGTCACTCCTTTTGATAGATTTGTGTATTATTCTAACACAATTAGATATGAAAAACACACTCTTTGCGCTATCGTTGCTTACACTCATGGTAGCTTGTAAAAAAGAAACAAAAGAAGAAAACAGTAAAACCAGCATTGCATTGAATTATCCTGAAACCAAAAAAGTAGATACTGTAGATACTTATTTTGGTACCGAAGTAAAAGATCCTTACCGATGGTTAGAAGACGATCGTAGTGAAGAAACCGAAAACTGGGTTGCTACCCAAAACAAAACTACTTTTGGGTATCTAGAAAACATTCCTTTTCGAAAAGACCTAAAAGATAGATTATCTGATTTATGGAACTACGAAAAAGTAGGCTCTCCATTTAAAGAGGGAGAATACACCTATTTTTACAAAAATGATGGATTACAAAATCAATATGTATTGTATCGATTTAAGAATGAAGGTGACGAACCAGAGGTTTTCTTAGATCCTAATACGTTTAGTACTGACGGCACAACTTCTTTAGGAGGTCTAAACTTCTCTAAAAACGGGAAAATCGCAGCCTATTCTATTTCTGAAGGAGGAAGTGATTGGAGAAAAATTATCGTTAAAGATGTAGAAACCAAAGAAATTATTGAAGATACACTTATCGATGTAAAATTTTCGGGTATCTCCTGGAAAGGAAATGAAGGGTTCTACTATTCTAGCTATGACAAACCTGAAGGTAGTGAGCTTTCTGCTAAGACAGATCAACACAAAGTATATTATCATAAGTTAGGCACTAAGCAAAAAGAAGATGCACTTATTTTTGGTGGTACTCCCGAAGAAAAACATAGATATATTGGCGCATCAGTAACCGAAGATGATAAATATTTAATTATTTCAGCAAGTATCTCTACTTCAGGAAATAAATTATTCATTAAAGATCTTACAAAACCAAATAGCAAACTAGTGACTATCTTAGATCATACCGATAGTGATACATATGTTATCGAAAATGTAGGTTCAACACTATATTTGGTTACAAATTTAAATGCACCAAATAAAAAAATCGTTTCTGTAGACGCGTCTAATCCTTCTCCAGAAAACTGGAAAGATTTTATTCCTGAAACCGAAAATGTACTAAGTCCAAACACCGGAGGTGGATATTTCTTTACTTCATATATGGTTGATGCCGTATCTAAAGTACTTCAATATGATTATGATGGTAAATTGGTGAGAGAAGTTGAACTTCCTGGTGTGGGAAGCGCTTATGGTTTTGGCTCTAAAAAAGAAGAAAAAGAACTTTATTACTCCTTTACCAATTATAAAACTCCTTCTAGTATTTATAAATATAATATTGCTGAAGGGACTTCAGGGCTGTATCGTAAGCCAAAAATCGATTTTAACCCAGACAATTACGAAAGTAAGCAGGTATTTTATAACTCAAAAAATGGTACCAAAGTACCTATGATTATTACGCATAAAAAAGGAATTGAACTCAATGGTAAAAACCCAACCATACTGTATGGCTATGGTGGTTTTAACATCAGCCTAACGCCAAACTTTAGTATCGCAAACGCAGTATGGATGGAGCAAGGCGGGATTTATGCGGTACCTAACCTAAGAGGTGGTGGTGAATATGGTAAAAAATGGCATATCGCTGGTACCAAAACACAAAAACAAAATGTATTCGACGACTTTATCGCAGCTGCAGAATATCTTATCGAGAATAAGTATACTTCAAAAGATTATCTGGCCATACGTGGTGGGTCTAATGGTGGATTACTAGTAGGAGCTACTATGACACAGCGTCCAGACCTTATGAAAGTTGCTTTACCAGCTGTAGGGGTGCTCGACATGTTACGTTACCATACCTTTACTGCAGGTGCAGGATGGGCCTATGATTATGGTACTGCCGAAGACAACAAAGAAATGTTTGAATACCTAAAAGGATACTCTCCTGTACATAATGTAAAAGAAGGAGTGCAATATCCTGCCACCCTGGTCACTACTGGTGATCATGATGACCGAGTAGTACCCGCACACTCCTTTAAGTTTGCAGCAGAGCTACAAGACAAACAAAGCGGTGTTAACCCAACCCTAATTAGAATTGAAACCAATGCTGGCCATGGGGCAGGAACACCTGTGAGTAAGACGATTGAACAATATGCCGATATTTTTGGGTTCACCCTATATAATATGGGCTATGAAGTGCTTCCTGAAAAAGTAACTAATAAAGTGAAAGGGTAGTTTCATAACCGAAATAAAAAACAAAAATCCGCTTCTTACAAAGAAGCGGATTTTTTTATCCCAAAACCTCATCAAAGTTCAATATATTTGAAGATGCTTACCATAGAGAATGTATCTTTTGCTTACGACAAGCAACTCGTTTTAAAAAATATAAGTTTCAGTATAGAACAAGGGCAACATATTGCGCTTATTGGTGCCAGTGGTTGCGGCAAAAGTACATTGCTCAAAATTATTTACGGTTTACTACATGTAGAGCAAGGCAAATTATTCTGGAACGATACTCAGTTATTGGGGCCTCTCTTTAATTTGGTGCCGGGAGAAGAAAATATGAAATATCTCTCTCAAGGTTTCGAGCTGCAACCGTATCGTTCTGTAGCTGAAAATATTGGGCAGTACCTCTCAAATTTTGAACCCGAAATTAAACAAGGACGTGTTCATGAGCTGCTCGAAATTGTAGAAATGATCGATTTTGCCAATACCAAAGTCGAAAACCTAAGTGGTGGTCAAAAACAACGGGTAGCACTAGCCAAAGCACTGGCCAAAAAACCAGAAATATTGCTGCTCGATGAACCTTTTCATAATATCGATAATTTTAGACGAAGCTCATTACGGCGAAATCTATTTAGGTATCTACATCGTAACAAAATTACAAGTATCACCGCAACTCATGATAAAACCGACATTCTGTCTTTTACCGATGAGACCATCGTGATACAACAAGGAGAAATCATAGCCAAGCAAAATACACAAGAACTTTACCAAAACCCTCCCAATTACTATGTTGCTTCTTTATTTGGCGAAGTAAATACTATTAATCTATCTGCATTCGGATTTGCAGATGATCATGAAATTCTGGTGTATCCAGACGAAATATTACTTACTCCAGATGCTCCTGTAAAAGCCAGAGTAAAGAACTCCTATTTTAACGGAAGTCATTATTTAGTCGAAGCCGTTTTTAATAACACCGTAATATTTTTAAACTCTCCTATTGAGTACAAGGCCCCGCAAATGATTGGTATTCAAATTTCTGAAGAAGCCCTTTCCCGCAGAAACAAAAAATAATTCGTCTATTTTTATAGACATTGATGCTCTTACTAATATAAGGGTATGCTATATGTATTCCTTTTTTCTACTAATGTACCCCTAATGTACTCTTGCCTTATATAATAAACTTCGTTTATATAGGGAGGCTTAACATATTTATTTACTCTAAAACCTAAACTTATGAAACGTAAATTTTACCTTTTTACCGTACTTGCGGTATTCTTAATTTCAAACACCGTAACATCCCAACAATGGAACCCCAGACCAGGATGGAAAGACAGTTTTGAAGCCAACGGATTTTGTTGGTGCGACTCTAACCTAGACCATGGAATTGCCACCAAAACCGTAACGATTAATAACACCGCATACAGTGTTGTAGATATTTGTGATGAACTTAAAAAACACCCCAATTATCGCGCTTACCAAAACGGAGATCCCATTTATAATGATATTCAATGCGGAAATGGTCCTTTTAATGATGCTCCTGACGAACCAGGTTGCCCCGGAAGAGTAGATTTGGGTCCAGATGGGTGTGATCAAATTGGCCCCAAATGGGATATGACATGGCTAGCCAGCAGACCCAGATTTAGCGGCAGTGATGGTGGAAGTGATGGAGGAGACGGAGGTGATGACCTTGGTGAAATCGGAACCGCAGGAAACGGTGGCTCTGGCGCCGGAGAAGGGCCGAAGCTTCGGGTTATTTTTCCTACACTTAACAAACGAATTACCGCTCCGGCTACCTTTACCGTAGAGGCCGAAGCTACAGATGCCGATGGAGTAAAAGAAATTCAATTGATTGTCGATGGACAATTTGTAAGAACTGAACGATTTGCTCCGTATTTATGGAATGATCGAGGGCAAGACAATGCATTAAGCAATCTTCCTGTAAAAAATTACCTTCTAGAAGTAAAAGCCTACGATAACAAAGGTAATGTATCTGTAGTAGATGTATTGGTATATGTTATTGAAGAAAGTACAGGTGGAGGTACCAACAATACCGTAACCATCGAAGGGCAATCGATTGCTAAATATGTAAGTTCTGAAAATGGAACCCGATCGATGCGTGCCAACCGCAATAGTGCTGGTGCCAATGAGACGTTTATTATGGAAGACCTTGGGAACAATATTGTAGCGTTCAAAGGGAATAATGGCAAATATGTAAGCTCTGAAAACGGTAGCAAAGCCATGAACTGTAATCGTAACGCCATTGGTGCTTGGGAGAAATTTACACTAGAACCTCTAGGTAATGATTTGTATGCCCTTAAAGGAAATAACGGGAAGTATGTGAGCCATGAAAACGGAAGAGACATGGGAATATTTTGTAACCGAAACGCTATTGGTTCTTGGGAAAAGTTTATTATTAAAAATGTGAATAGTACAACCGCTTCTCGAGCTCAAGTAGCAATTACACCTGCCCTGGCTAGTACAATAAGCCTTTATCCTAACCCTACAAAACTACAGGATTTGATGCTTCAGGTTACTGTTTCCAAAAACAATATGGGTACTGTTGATGTAATGAATATAAATGGTAAAAAGATTGCTTCAAAAGATTTAGGATCTCTAACAGCCGGAGCTCATAATATTTCCTTACAAGATTTAAAAGGTACAATAAAAACTCAAGGTATCTATTTGGTAAAAGTTACCATTGGTAATGATATCGTGGTAAAACAGATGATCATTAGATAGTATTATAAAAATCAAGAACAAGATTAGGACAAAAGTATATCCTAATCTTGTTTTTTTATACTACTAATATTTTTTAAGTTCAAGTTCATTTCCGTCGAAAACGGCATAGGTATAATGAATAATCCAGTCACCAAGATTGGTATATTTTGATTTTTCATTAAGTTCAATTTCCATAGGAAGATGTCTGTGACCAAACACAAAATGATCTCTATGTTTATCTTCTAGTTTGCGTTTACAATACTGTACCAACCATTCGTTTTCTTCACCTAAAAAAGTTACATCTTCATCTCCAGAAATAAGTTTATTCTTAACTGATAAATATTGTGCTAATCTTACGCCCAAATCTGGATGTAACCATCGGTAAAACCACTTTGCCACGGGATTGGTAAAAACCTTCTTCATTCTTTTGTATCCTTTGTCTCCAGGACCCAAACCGTCTCCATGGCCTATAAAAAAAGTAGTATCGTTGAACGTAAATTCTTTGGGTTTATGATATACGGGAATATTGAGTTCTTCTTCAAAATATCCATTCATCCATAGATCATGATTCCCCACAAAATAATAAATAGGAATTCCTGAATCGGTAATCTCAGCCAATTTCCCCAACGTTCTCGTAAAACCCTTGGGAACAACGGTTTTGTATTCAAACCAAAAATCAAAAAGGTCGCCCAATAAAAAAATAGCCGCCGCATCCTGTTTAACCTCATCTAACCATTGTACAAACTTTTGTTCTCTAGGAAAACTCTGCTCTTTGGTAGGAGCTCCTAAGTGATTGTCACTGGCAAAATAAACTTTTTTCCCTTCAGGAAGGTTCATAGATTTTTGTTTAATGTAAATATAAGAAAAGCATTATAAGGCTTCTATTGGTTGTCTGAAGCATACCACTCTGCATATGCAGTTTCTGTTTCCTGAAGTTTTAAAGAATGTAACTTAATAGTATCGGGAAGTCTCTTTTTTATTCGCTCTGCAAAATCGATTACCATATTCTCACTAGTAGGCTGGTAATCCACCAAAATCACATCATGCCCTCTGGTTTCAAGCTCTCTAGCCAGTTCTATGTGCGGAGTATTTTTATTAAATACAGTAGCATGATCAAAGATATCTTCGATATCTTCTTTTACAATCTTTTTCAGATCTCCAAAATCGATTACCATACCCCACTTTACGTTAGACGAATCTGTAATCGGATTTCCTATCACGGTAACACTTAATTTATAACTATGCCCGTGAATATTTCTACATTTACCATCATAACCATATAAGGCATGTGCCGTCTCAAAAGAAAATTGTTTGGTGATGCGAATCTTACTCATCCTTCTACTTTATAATTTTTTGCAAAGGTACGGAAGATTACCTTCTCTTCCTTCGATTTATAAAGTAAACCACTACCAGGACAATTCCCAAAATTAAAAACAGTCCGTTACCTCCTAAAAAATTTAGTATATCCATCTTTTATTTTTTGAATTTATTTAGTGCTTTTTTGGTGAAGTCTGAAAGTACCAACTCTCCAGATATTTCTGCTCTTTCTAGAAGAAGTTCTCCCCAATGATCAGTGCCTTGCCAAGTAACTTTTTTCATTTGCGCTAAGGCATTTGGGTTATAACTTCCCAGTTTTTCTGCTAATAGTTGTACTTCTTTATCCAGCTCATCTATGGTTTGGAATACTTTTGAATACAATCCTTTTTCTTTGGCCCAATAGGCATTCTTCCATTGAGATGCATCCCATGCCAGCGTTTCAAAAGCTGCCATTCCTATTTTTCGCGAAACTGCAGGTTCTATTACAAATGGTCCTATTCCAACAGTTAACTCACTTAGTTTGATAGAAGCGGCCTCGGTTGCAAGACAATAATTACAAGAAGACGCCAGCCCAACACCTCCACCAACAGTTTTTCCTTGTATTCTTCCTATAATGGGTTTACTACAGGTACGCATCGAATTAATCACATTGGCAAAACCAGAAAAAAACTTTTTACCTTCTTCCAAATTAGAAATAGAAACCAGTTCATCAAAAGAAGCTCCGGCACAAAACGCTCGATCACCTTCAGATTTTAGAATAATAACATGAACAGAGTTATTAACAGACAATTCATCAAACGCTTTTGCTAACCGATCTAATAACTCAGACGGAAATGAATTGCTTGCAGGATGGCCAAACTCTATAGTAGCCACATTACTTTGGGTATGTACATATAAACTTCCGTTTGTTCTTGATGTTGTGCTCATTGTATTATTTTTATCAAAATAGTTAATATCTTAAGGAATGCGTATTTAAATATGTGTATCTGTTCATTTCTTGTTAAAAAGTAATAATAACTACAAAGATAATTCTATGTATTAACTAATGAACTTAATTTATATTTAATGCATGTTAGAACAATTCTTCGAAAAACACAGATTAAAAATAGGGGTAATTCTGATGATTTTCTATACCATTCTTTTTGTATTCGTTTTTGGTATTTAAAACATAATTCTATTCCTTGATTAGTTGCTATAACCATAGATTTCTAGATCTACTGGACAGAGCCTGTATACTCTATTAAAGAATATACTCGCGAAAATATACTTTTCAAACCTGAAAAAAAAAGTGCTGTACACTATTTATACTATGGCAAAAGTATAGTATTCTCTTCTCTATCCTCTTGAGATTCTTTAGCCATAATTCCTTATTCCAATGAGATTTAAAAAAAATCGTCATTTTTCTCAAAAAAAATATGATCAAACTTGGGTAACAAATGTGCTACTTACGACATTAACTTACACATACTATAAATATTTCGAGTATAGTGTAGTTGGGATGCCGGGTAGCCAAGGGGTAGAGCTACCCGGTATTATTCTAAAATACGTAGCTATACGTATTTGAAAATCAACACAATAAGTATATTTTTGATCTATGGTAAGAAAGTATTTTGAAAAATATCGATTAGAAATTTTAATGGGATCTACCTACTTGGTAACACTTTGGATCATTATAAAAGTGCTTACTTCAAACAGATAGTGGAACATATTTCTGTTTAAACTTGATCACCAAGGCAATTCCTCTCACAAACATCCAGACGGAAATAGCTATCCATACACCATGAAGTTGCCATTCAAAATATCTTGCAATTAACAAAGTGGGAATAAAGCCCAGAAAAGTAGATCCTAAAAGCACATTTCTTAAATATCCTGTTTCACCCATTCCTTTAAATAGTCCATCACCAACGAAGGCCAAAGCATTTATAGGCAACATGATTACTACGATATAGAAAAAATCTTTAAAAATCGAAAGCACTGCTTCATCTTTAGAGAATATCATTCCCAATTCTTCTGGAAACAAAAGGGCTATACTTCCGAGCAAACAGGCTACAATAATTCCATAAATAGTTACTTTTTTAGCCATAGCTATCAAGGTTTTATATTCTTTGGCACCAAGTAATCTTCCTCCCAAAATATTTCCTGCTCCTCCATATCCATCAATAAAAAAGGCAAAAAACAACCATAATTGAATTGCTATACTGTGTGCTGCAATATAGTTGGTTCCTAAACGGGTTGCTTCTCTCACCGCAAGCATTAAGGTTATATTTAGAGCGAGAGATCTTATAAAAAGGTTTCCACTCATAATTAAAAAGCGTTTCATCTCCGGATGCCATAATCTTTCTAACCTGAGAGATACATCTGTTTTTTTCAATAGTAGCACCAACGATAATATTGCCATTATAATTTGTGAAACCAAACTTGCCCAGGCAGCTCCGTCGAGATGCATTGGTTCCACAATACCTTTAATACCATATACCAATGCAAAATCAAGCCCTATATTGGCTACCACTCCAATTAAAGCAATGACCATGGGCCAAAACGTATTTTGTAAACCTCTAAAAATCCCAAAAATCGCAAATACAAAAAGAGAAAGTGGAAACCCCCATACCCTTATGCGATAATAAGAAATACAATATTCCAACACTTGACCCTTTGCTTCTAAAACGGTAAATATTTCTTTAATAAAAGGCACTGTAGCAAGAAGAACTATAATACTCAACCCAATATTAAATAGGATTGCCTGAGCCGGTAAAGTTTTTACCTCCTCTAACTTGCCAGCGCCCAGATACTGAGATATAATGGCCGAAATAACCGCTCGGGTTTGTGCCAGCACCCAAATGAGCATCGAGAGAAAGGATCCTACAATGCCTACTGCCGCCAAAGATTCGGTGCCAGTAACCGGAATATTACCTACTACCGCGGTATCGGTGGCAGATAATATAGGTTCTGCAATTCCAGAAATAATTGCAGGAATTGCTAACTTATTTATGTTTTTAAAACTAATAAGTGTACTCATATGATGAGTTCATAACAATAAAAAGGATGTTCACTTTGTTTCGGGAAATAAATGTTTCCTAAACGTTGGTATCCTCGGGTTTCATAAAACTTTTGATTTCGCGAGTTCTGACTAAACGTATCTAATCGAATAGATTGATATTGATGCTCACGCCCATAATTTTCAGCAAAATCCATCAATCGCTGTGCATATCCTTTACCCCAACATTTTGGTGCCGTAGCTAAACGATGAATATAAAGATTGTTGGTATTATTTGTTAACCATTTGACAGGTACATATTCATCATCCATAATTTCGGTTAATACGATCGTCCCAATAATCTCGTCTTCCTCTTCAAAAACATATAGTTCCTCTAGTTCAATATCTTTTTGAAAACGTTCTTTGGTGGGATAATGCTCGTTCCATTGATAAATACCCTTTTCTATCATAGCCTGAGCACATGCTCTTGCCAGGGCTACTATCTTATCTAAATCAGAAATTAATGCCTTACGAATCATACTTTTTTTCAAAGGCCAAAAATACTAACTTTAAGTGGCAGATAATAGCACTGGTAAACTTAACATCTCTTTTTAGTGAAACTTTAAGAAATCAATATGAGTATCTTTCTTTATGAGCACATGCAGATTCGTTTAAAATCGTAATTTTGTTTTCTTAATCACAAATCATTTTTACAAGATGAAAAATATACTTGTTCCTGTAGGCTTATCTGAAAGTTCTGTAACCACTGCTCTACTTCAATATACCATTGATCTGGCCAAAGAGCTTGGTGGGAAAGTCTATGCTGTTCAAGTTTTTAAAGAATTACCGCGTGCCGGAAGTCTTCCTGAAGTAAATAAAACACTTAAGGATATCACTGCTACTGATATTGAAGAAAAATTAGAATCGCTTGATAGAAAAGGAGTTGAGGTAGTGGCATTACCCTTAGAGGGAGATTTACTAGAGTCTATTCCTAAGTTTAATTTAGAACACGCTATAGATCTAATTGTTTTGGGTTCTGAAACAGGTGATTTTAAAGACCCTTATTTTCTTGGAGAAACATCTGGAAGTCTTGTGAAGAAAACCGAAATACCTGTTTTGATTATTCCACCTAGTTACTCTTTCTCTTCTATCAAAAATGTACTTATGGCTGTTAAATCAGGTATTGTAAAAAAGAAAAATGCCTTAGCTCCCATAAAAGAAATTTTAAGTACATTTGATGCTGAAATTAAACTACTTCAAGTAAAAACCGCAGAGTATTTACCTGAAGACTCTGAATTTCAAAATGACCTGGGAGAGATTGTTTCTTCTTATAAGTCTTCAGAAAACGCCACATTATTCCAAGGGGTTTTGGAGCACTTAAATGAGAGTCATCCCGACTTAATTGCAGTATTTAGACGTAAACGAGGCTTTTTTGCCAAATTATGGGAAGAAAATACTGTTCTTAAAAAAGATTTTGAAAGCAGGGTTCCTTTGTTAGTACTTAGAGGAGCCGACTAAAATATATGGGGATGTAGCTCAGCTGGCTAGAGTGCTTGACTGGCAGTCAAGAGGTCGTGGGTTCGAGTCCCATCTTCTCCACTAAAATTCACAAATAGTTTGAATATCAAACAAACACCCAAAGAATTGCTTCTTTGGGTGTTTGTTTTTTATACTTATACCACAGATAAGCTGCAAAAAAGGTTTTATAAAAAAGCAACCCTCAGGTAACTAATCTGAGGGTCTAAATTGAAACGTAGTAGTAGTATTTAACACAAACTCAACTTATACTAATTATGAATGTTTCAATTTTGCTGTTTATACTGTTAGGTTTATATGGCGCGAATATAACTGCAATTCTTCAAATTATATATCAAATTTCAGGTTATAATTAACATTTAACGATGCCGTAATGTCTACATAAAATCATTGCATTTAACATACTGAAAATCAAATTTTACTTCATTATTTCTTTCATTAACATCTGTTTTGTTAGCATATTCTCAAGGGGTTTTAAGCCTTACACCACAATTTTATATTATCATATTGTAAATTCATCAAAATTTATACCATTTTTCTTCCTATTTCACAAAAAAGAACCCTTGTAGTAACTACTCTACAAGGGCTCAAAGATTGAAACAAATCATATGTACTGATTCACAAACTCAACTTATAACATATAATTGCGGTTGTTTCAAATCATATGTGGTAATCTCAACTTACTTAAAGTTTGATAAAACTCTCTCTTCGCTTTGCGGGAGAGAGTCTTTATTATAATGTTATTCTACTGATATATCGAAAGTCCAGTCTACGTCTGGTTCTCCTCCTGCATTGGTAATATCACCATCAGATACTCCTGTTGCGTCTTTATTTGGCTCGTGTCTTAATACTACTCTAAGATTTCCATCTCCAGTTGAAGCAGTAGTTGTTAAAGTGAACGTAATTCCTACAGGGTTCATAGATGTAAATGCATTTCCATTTGCATCCTCATAATTCGATTCATTATCGGTATATGCCGTAGTAATTCCTAAATCATCAGTTACATAAAAGAATTGGTGCTCATCTGCTTCTTCTTCTATCTCTTCATTAACATTTTCTGCCGGATTTTCAGTCTCATTAAGAATACTGATAGATCCATTGTAAGTAGTACTGGCTTTAAAAGCGCCACTAACAGTTGCTGTTGGGGCAGTTGGTCCATCGGCTCCATCTTCATCAAAAAAGCGAAGTGTAACTGTATCTGTACCATCGGTAAGAGTTACCTCCATGGTCGTTATTAATTCTTCATCGTTTACTGGTGTTGAGTCGTCATCATCAGAGCAGGCAGTGAAAACTAGGGTTGCTGCTGCAGAAAACATCGCTAAAAATTTACGTGGGTTCATCATTTTAAAAATTTAATAGTTAATTGATATTCGTAATAAAAAATTTCGCCCTAAATCATCGGCAAAGTATCTTTGCCTATTAAGGTAATTTCTATATGTTGTGTCGGCTATATTGTTAACAGTTAATCCAAGACTCAATTCATTTTTCTTTCCTAACTTAAATTGCATACTTGTATCTAAATTAAGTAGGTGATACGCATCGGGTGGTGTATTTATTTCTAATACCACATCTGCACCAGCATCTGGAGAAAACACTGTGAAATTATTCGGAAACTCATTCTGTTCAAAATAATACTGACTTTCTAAAGAGGCCTTAAAATTGAACCACTCTGGCTTGCTAAATGTAATTTTGTTATTGAAATTGGGAGCTGGTATATTAATAATAGCTTCATCATTATCGATTTCATTTCCTTTTACCAAAGAAAAGCTATGATCTGTTCTCCAGTTATTGTGCCAATTCGAAAACACCTTTGCATCAACTCCCAATAGCCTAGCATCGGTTTGTCTATATTCCCAAACTGGAAAAGCTCCTCGTATCGTTAATTCGGTATCTACAGGTTCGAGAAGGATATAATCATTTATAATGTTAAGGAAAGGTGCTACTTCCCACCCCCATTTCTCTTTGTTCATAGACAAGTTTGCAGATACTTTATGAGAAGTTTCCTGATCGATTCTAAGATCTCCTAATTCTATACGTGCAGCCGAATGGTGCAACCCATCACTAAATAATTCGGCAGGATTAGGTGCTCTTTGTGCTAAAGCATAATTTGCACGTAGTTCATAGTCATCATGAAATGTATATTGAACACCTGCAGTAGCAGAAATATTGTGATATTCAAATACAGGGTTGGTTAAAAACTGAGACCCTATTACATTTCTATCGGTAACAATGTCTGAAAAATCTTGTTCGTAACCTCTTTCTTCCCACCTTGATATCAAATAAAATTTTTGGGCGTCTATTTGATTAAAATCATATCGGATTCCTGCATCAAGTAATACATTTTCGTTAATGTCGTATTCTCCTGTAACAAATATTCCTGCGTCATACTTATCGTAATCGGGAATCAAACGCCTTACTCCCGTTAAAGGGTTAGCAAAATTTTCCTGGTACCTTGCCATGATACCCGTATTAAGTTTGTAGATAGACTTGGCATCGAATTCAAATTCTGAAAGTATCGTATGAGTGGTAAGTTCCAGATCGATACTTGGAATTTTATCTCTTTCTTCGGTTCTTCGAATATCAAATTCTAATCGCTGATTGAGCTGAAAATCGTATTGTGTAGTCCATTTACCCAATTTTTCAAAACGTTTAAAATATCTCAGACGACCCAAGTGATGCGTTACATCTTGTTTTGGGTTATTAATCTCATAGGTAAAATCTCGTATAATGTCTGGTTGACCGCTATTTATAGAACTAATAAGATCGTCTACATTACCGATATGTGACGTTGCCAAAACTCCTATTTCATTATTATAATAGGAGTAAAAGGCATCCCAGCCATATGTAAATTTATTTACACCAAAAGCTATCGATCCTCCTTTTTCAAATACACCAGTGTTTGACAGAACATAGTCTGGCGCTTCAAAATCACCAAAACGTTTTAATGTACCTTGTCCTTTTATAAACCAACCACTTTCATAGCTTTTGATGATTTCTGAACTAACAGAACCTCCTCTACCATTTGATGCCGCTGTTATCGTAGTTTTCCCCATAAGAGTATCCTTTACAGGCGCCTTATTGGGTTCTATAACTACAACTCCTCCAATAGCATCTCCTCCATATTTTAAAGCAGAAGCTCCCTTAATTACCGTAATTTTTCCTGCAGTATTAATATCTATGTTAGGAGCATGTTCATCTCCCCATTCCATATCCTGCATTCTCACACCATTATTCATGATTAGTACCCGGCTTCCGTTAAGTCCTTGAATAACCGGTTTTACAATTGTAGCCCCTGTATTTAAAGATGAAACCCCTGTAATCTCCCGAAGAGCATCTCCCAAAGAAGCACTACCATATTTTTCAATAATATTTTCTCCAATTGTTTCTTCTTGTGCAGAATTGGTTTGATTATCGTTTGCCCCTGAAACTTTGACCTCTTGTAACTCGTTTAAATGATGCTCTAGATAAAAATCCTTTTTAGAAACTCTAGAGATATCAATAGTAACAACCTGAGAATTACAATCCTCATGAGATACCGTAAACGCATACGATATAGGACATAAACCCTTGATCATATAGTTACCTTCCTTATCGGTCATAATAGTTTCGTTGTTAAATGATATTGTAGCTCCTTCTAAAGGTGTGCCGTCATGAAAATCAATTACTTTACCAGTAAGTGTTTTATCACAATCCTGCGCTGATATTACCAATGTGCCTAATGAAAACACCAGAGATAGTAATACTAATTTTTTCATCAATAAAAAATAGAGTGTTCTAGTACTAAATACTAGTTAAATAAGTCAATTAAAAAAAAGTGTAAACTAGGCTGTAGGTGGAGCCTTATTTAAAAGAGAATGATTTACTGTAGAAGTAAAATATTGTTGTTCGTAATTTGATCGAACCACATCGGCTGGAATAATGATAATACTTGGAACCTCAATAATCTCGGTTGGTAGAAAACCATCATCTTGTTTGTCTACAGAAATAAGACAAAGTTGACATTCTGTATCACCATCATCATGACTAAACACATGTAGCTCTGCCAATTGCATAAAACAAAACAGGGCCAAAAAAATAGATGCGACAATGTGTCTATAAGCCTTCATAGTAGCAAATAAACGAAAAAAAATAAGATTTCTTATATATTTTACAGGTTATTGCTGTTAAAGAATTGCAAACTCTATAGACTTTTGCGTAATTATATCAAGATTTTTAGATAATTCTCTACTTTCCCATGGGTGCTTAGCTCCAAAAACATGATCTGCTCCTTCTACCAAAAACAATTCACTATTGGGGTTCCAATTGCTTAACAACTCCGCCTCAAGAGGACTTACTGTAGGATCATTGGTGCCATGAATGATCAAATGTGGTACTTTTATAGTTCTAGTTGCTCTTTCAATAGTAAGTCGTTCTTCATGTTCTATAAAAGAAGTATAAAACTTAAAATAATGTGGCATTTGTTGTTTTGTCCTTCCATTTTCAATGAAGTACACTCCTTTGCTTTTCCATTGATCAAACACTTCCCCTTGTGGAAACCTTGCTTTGTAGTCTGATACCCCTGCCCAACTTATTACTTTTGTCACTCTAGTATCTTCAGCCGCTTTAATAGTTACTATTCCTCCTCCACGCGAATGCCCTATTAATGTAATATTTTCGGCATCTAACTCTTCACTAAAATCAAAATTAGCACTTGTAACCCAATCTAATACCAATTCTAGATCATCTAACTCTATAAGGTAAGTATTATTTCCAAAGGCTTCAAGATCGGGAAAATCTATAGGTTGTTCTATGGTTCCCCCATTATGCGAAAAATTGAATTTTACAAAGAAAAATCCTGCGCTAGCAAAAGCATTTGCAACCAAATCCCAAGCCCCCCAATCCTTAAACCCTTTATACCCATGACAAAAAACAACTATGGGTTTGGGTGATGAATCTTCTTTAAAGAAAACATCGGCCAAAATGGGTTTGTTATGTTTTCCTTCTAAGATGTAATTCTTTTTATTCTTTATCATATTACACTTCCTTTTGTATGAATGGAGTTTCTATCTCAAAGATTTCCAAAATTAACTGCTTCAATTGCATCATAAACTGATCAAAAACATCACTGGTTATTTGATGATCTATTTTACCTCTCACACTTTGTTTTGTCCCAAATTTGAGAAACCCTTCCTGAAGGTTCTTAAATGAAATGATTCCTCCCTCAAAGCTATTAACTACATGCTGTTCTTTATGATACATATAAGCATATGCTAATACCTGTATGGCTTTGCTGTACTTATAATCTTCTGTAATTAACTCCCAATCCATTAAAACAATCTCGTTACGAGTCACTTTTCCTGTTTTATAATCAATGACCCGAACTTGCCCATCTAATTCGTCAATACGATCTACTTTCCCCTTTATATAAATAGGAAAATCTAGTTCTGGGATATCTAATTTTGCCTTTAAAGTGCTTTCAATAGAGAGTATTTTTAGCTTAGCACCATTGTTCAGTAATTTTTCTTCAGATTTTAAAAAATTAAAGATATAGCGCTTTGCTACCTCGAAAATAAGTAGGTTTTTCCCAAAGGTAATATCCAGCTCAGAATACTCTTTCTTAAATTGATATTGTAATTCTGTCTCAATATTCTCAATCATATTTTGAAGCTTCTCTAAAGTAAGAAAAGCACCTTCTAAGGGTTTATAGAAGTTCTCTAAAGCATTGTGAATAACGGTTCCTAGGGTATTTGCAGCAATGGTCTCTTCAACCTGATCCATTTCCTGAACTCCCAATACATATTTATAGTAAAAATCTATAGGGTTTCTAAGATATGACGTGAGTGCAGAAGGAGATAATCCATGAGCCGCAAGAACCTTGAGTTTTGTGATCACATCCTCATTCTTTTTTACTTCAAGAGATGAATCGATATGTTTAGGAATAACTGAAGAAATCAGATAATGTTTCACATTGTGATTCGGTCTTTTATCGATCTCTAACTGTAAGAGAAATCTACTTTTTTCTCCTCCACCAACACCTTCGTCTTCGGTGTTATATAATAAATATACCTTTTTTGCTCTTTGAATTAAGCGATAAAAATGATATGTATAAATCGCATCCTTTTCTTTATATGTAGGTAAATTATACGCTCTTTTTAAATCATAGGGAATAAAAGAATTTGTACTTTTTCCTGAAGGCAAAATACCTTCATTTACCGAAGTTATAATTACTGTATCAAAATCTAAACATCTAGATTCGAGCATTCCCATAAACTGCAGACCTCTAAAAGGTTCTCCAGAAAAATCGAGTGTTTCTGAAGAAAGTATATCCTTATAAAGTGTATGTAAAGATGGTATCGAATTTAAAAATGTATGTTCTTTATAAAGGCCAGATAGCTTATTAAAAATCAAATGAAAATGATAAACGTACTCCAATTCTAATTCGTTTTGCTCATCAACACTATCTTTTAATAATCGAATTATTCTTGAGCAGTTTTCTAACGCAACAGAAACTTCTTTCCAGGGTTCGAAAAACAATGACAAAGCTTCTACTTCTTTACCTATTTCTTTGCTAAGCCAATCTGAAGTTATATATACTATATTTTTACTGGTAATTGATGCTGCTAACTTATGGCCTACCTCTCCCAATATTCTTTTGGCGGGAAGGCTATTAAGAACTTCTAAAACAGATTTAAAATACAAACCCTTCTGACTTGGTTTCTTATGAAGGTTAAACAGTAGTTCAAAAAAACCTGATATAGGAACTGCCCTAAGAGGCAATCCCATAGTAATATTTATCGATGGTATGGTATCGGGTAGAGAATTTAATAACGGTTGTAATAAAGCTTCATCTGCCAATACCAACGCAGTGTTTTCTATATCTGAGGCAGGAATTTTCTTTAACAGCTCTCCTACAGATTTTGCCTGACCAATATTTTTAGGAACGCCGATTAAATCGATCTCTTTATCCTTAGAAAAATTATCATTAATCCATTTAAATGGGTTGTTTTTATAGTACTCCCATTGTTGTTGATAATTTCGCAAAAACAGGGAAGCTTCATGATATTTGTTATCAATAAAAAAACGATCTGCATCCCAATACACTTCTCCCAAACCAGTACTAAGTAGTGTTTGAAAGATAGTTTGCTCTGCGTTATTAAGCGCATTAAAGCCGACCAATATATGTGTTCTGGATTCATTATTTGCATATTCTACAATAGCTTCTGAGGCTTTTCTATATAACAGGCCTTGATACCCAATTTTTTTAGCTGTTAACTGTTCTACATAGGCACTGTAATACTCCTGAAGGCTTTCCCAAAACTTGATATAGTTTTGTACCAAATCGGTCTTTTCTGTTTGTAAATACCAGTGATTGAGGTCTTGTATACCCGACAGATAAGTAAAAAAGCTTTTGTGATCTATACAATACCTATCGATTTCATTGAAATCATAGATTAATGTTTGTGCCCAGTTGCTGAAAGTGTCAAATTCTTCTTTTTCATCATCAGGATTTGTCTTAAGGTATACCTGATAAAATTCGAATAGGGCTTGAATATTATCTATTTGTTGTAAGCCTGATAATCTAGCAATAAATTCTTCTATGCTTATAATTTCTGGAACAAATAGTGTTTGGTCGATTTGTAGTTTTAAAAGCTCTCTTTTAAGAAATAACCCGGCTCTTTTACTAGGGACCAAAAAGATAAGGTCACTTATTTTTTTGTTGGTCTTAATTTGTTCTAGTACTACTTCTTTTAAAAAGCTTTCCAAGTGTGATCTGTTTTGTACAAATTTCTTAATAATAACGCCAACAAAAAAATGAGAATGCCATCTGTGTGTGTTAAACTCTTTAAAATAAAAAACGTCCCGAAATCGGGACGTTTTCTAATATATGATTAAGATATACTTAATTACTTCACTAAGTTAATCTCTACACGTCTGTTTTTAGCTCTACCAGCTCTTGTATTGTTAGTAGCGATAGGTCTGTCTTCTCCGTATCCAACAGCAGATAATCTGAACTGATCAACTCCGTTTTCTACTAAGAAGTTCTTAACAGAATTAGCTCTTGAGTCAGATAATCTTTGGTTACTTTTAGCAGGACCTTGGCTATCTGTGTGTCCTTCTACAGTAAACTTAGCAGTAGGATACTCTTTTAAGATAGCGATGATATCGTTAAGTACTTTAGTAGACTCTTCTTTGATACTAGATTTACCAGAATCAAATAATACTTGAGCAGCATACTCATTAAGAGTTTTCTGAATCTCTTCAGTTACTTCAGGACATCCGTTGTTAGCAACAGTACCTGCAACGTCTGGACAGTTATCATCTTTATCTAATACACCGTCACCGTCTTTATCTTGGTAAGGACATCCGTTGTTAGCAGCTGGACCAGCTTCGTTTGGACAACCGTCTTTAGAGTCAGTGATTCCGTCACCGTCAGCATCAGGACATCCGTTAAGGTTAGCTAAACCAGCAACCGTAGGACACTCATCTTTAGGATCTGCGATTCCGTCACCGTCTGTATCAGGACATCCGTTGAATTCTGCAGTACCAGCAGTATCAGGACACTCATCTTTAGCATCAGTGATTCCGTCACCGTCTGTATCAGGACATCCGTTGAACTCCTCTAAACCAGGAACGTCTGGACACTCATCATCTTTATCGTATACACCGTCACCGTCTGTATCTTTACCTCCAAATGCGAAAGTAAGACCAGCAGCATGTTGGAAATGAGTTGGAGGGTAGTTATTTACTTCGTAATCTTCGAATACGTGCTTGTAAGTTGTTTGAAGGTTGAACGCTAAATTCTCAGTTAACCAGAAGTTAAAACCAAGAGAACCATTTAAAGTTCCAGCACCTACTTCATCAACCCAAGTATATCCACCACCTACACCTAGGTAAGGGTCGAACCAACCAGTGTTCAAAGCGTTTTTAAAACTATAGCTAACTTGAGCGTCTGCAGCATAGTAAGATATGTCATCTACAGAAACATTAGTACCATCAGGAAGTTCTCCAGCGTTTTCTATTTTGTTTACCGATCCCGCTACTGTGAAAGTAAATCCGTCTCCGATATATCTTCCTACAGATAATCTTGAAACAGAAGGTAGGATGTTCCAGTGGTCACTAGCATTAAAAAATTCATCGAAAATTTCTCCCTGAGTAATAAGATCTCCCCCAGTTGGGAAAATGTCAACGGCATTAATACCTATAGAAACCGCCCAAGGATTGTTTTCATCTTGTGCATTCGCCGTACTAAGTCCTAGTACTAATATCGAAGCCACTAAAAATCTGCTAAGATGTTTCATATTCAATAATTTAATTTTTAAGTGTTAATTAGAGCAAATGTAATATGTTAAACATAACTGTCAAAGATAAATCTAATAAATTTTTCTTAACAGGCCAGTAAATATAACCGTTTTCGCGGGTTTATAAGTATTTTCTTACGCCTCTCAGCCCCCAATTTTGGCTTCAATTTTAACCTTTTTAAAGAAAAATTATAGACTCGATCTTTGTAATTATGATACAATTATAAGATAAAAATACCTTTTATCCTTAAATTTCTTTTAGTAATTATGAAAATGCGTTCTTATTTATAGGTATTTTAAAGTAATATTTTCATTAAAATAAATTAGAATTTTACGACCAACATTAAAGCCCATTTTCTGAAGAACATGTGCATACTCTGTTATTTGCTTTGCATGGGTTTCACTGTAAATCCCAGTCTTATAATCTATTATGGTTGCTAAACCATCAGTATCAATAGTTACTCTATCTGGTCGAAACACCTTTCCTTCTGAAATAATATCACGTTCATTGAATACTTTATTATTTGCAGAAAAATATTTCGTTAATTCTGGATGGGTTACAACATTTGTTAACTCATTTAATAGTGTTTTCTTCTGTGAAACTTCAATTTCTCCTCTTATATAAGCCTCTTCGATAACGGTATGGATATCTTCAGAAACATATACTTTTGCCATAAGGTCATGAATTAAGTTTCCTTTGGCAATTGCATCTTCTTGTTTTGTGTCCCAAAGTTTTCCAGAATTGGTTACAATATGAATCTTATATGATTTTGAAGAGTCACTAAAACCAGACAGCTTTATTTTATCAGATTCCTTAGCGATTGGCTTTACAAAGCTACTGGCTCGTTTTGGATACCCAAAGTGATATGTTAATTGGTCCTCATGCCATAGCCCCAACTCCTGAAGATAAGCGATTAACTTTCCAGAGAATTTATTAGGATTACTAACTCCTTTCGCATTTATTTCTTTTTTAGATATTATGTATAATTGCTCCTTGGCTCGTGTAAGCACAACATATAATAAATTAAGGACATCAAGCTCTAGTTGCGCCTGCCGTTTTAACACTATGTTTTCTGCCTCTGTTCCATAATCAATTATTTTTTTACTGTAATCGATAAAAACTTCTTCAAAACCTACATACCGCTCCTTTGGTACCGAAAGCCAGGTCTTTGGCTCTATTTCTCTATAAATGTCTTCGTTGGCATATGGATAAATTACACAAGGAAATTCTAGCCCCTTAGATTTATGAATTGTCATAATCTTTACAGCTTCTTCAGCTTCGGGAGCAACGATACTCAATTTATCTCTTTTATCCTCCCAATACGACAAGAAACCTACTATACCTTCTGTATATTTTTGACTATAATTAAAAACGATATCTAAGAAAAACTGAAGATATGCCGGTGTGTTTGTTGCCAATTGAAAACAACTAATGATGTATTCAACAAGATCATATAGAGGCTTTACATCTAATCGACACATATCAAAATGTATGCCCAGAGATTCTAATTGATTAGAAAAATCCTTTTTCTCTAAAAAGACCATCTTCTGTAAAAAAGAGTGTTTATCCTTAACCTTAGATCGTTCTGCAATAAAGTGCAGTAGATTAATTTTTGCTAATAAATTATTAGGCTCTACATACCACGACATGAGATCGACAACAAAAACTACTTCTGGAGCATTTTGAATTAAAAGTGTTTCTGATGAAATAATAGGAACTTCTTTTTCTGTTAGGTAATCTGCTATAGCGGTTCCTTCTCTAAGCTTTCTAACAATAATACAAACCTCATTTAATGCATATCCTTTTTCCTGTAGTTCCAACACCTGCTCATAGACCCTTTGAGGATAGACCTCATTTTCTTCAGTTACATTTTTAGCTTCAATAAACGATACATTAATAAAACCTTCTTTCTTCGTATTGGTCTCTTGTTTGTTTCCTAGCAGATATAACTCTTCATGTCTTTTATCACTAAAATCTTTTGCCAGAAAACTGAAAAAACTATTATTGAATTTAATTATTTCTTCATGGCTTCGATAATTCTTAGGTAAGTTAAGAACTTGTTTTTCTTTTACTGAAAACGGATTTTCACCTGCCGATAAATCAATAAACTGCTCTGCTTTTCCTCCTCTCCATCTATAAATTGCCTGTTTGGCGTCTCCAACTATTGTAATTTGCCCTCTTTTACCCATAAGGGTTTCGGTAGCCACCGCATTATCTATAAGCGGTATTAAGTTATTCCATTGTAATTCTGAAGTATCCTGAAACTCATCGATAAAATAATCTCGATACCGTTCTCCGAGACGCTCATATATAAAAGGTGCAGGTTGATCCTGAATTGTGGTACTAATAAGCGTATTGAATTCTGATATCAATAAAATTTTTCTTTCTTTTTTGATGGTGTCTAATTCCTTATGAATAGCATTGAGTACTGCAAGAGGGGTTACATTCTTTATCACGTTTTGAAAAAAACTTACTTGAATTACATTGTTTTTGGTTTCCAAAAACGCTTCTTCAATTCTTGAACGTATAGCATCTATTGCTTCTTTTTTTGTCTCCTCAAGTTTTGCTCCATAAAATGAAGCATTTCCAATATCTTGTTTCCAGGCAGCTTTAAAATCTATTCCTTTTTCTTTATTCGCCAATTTCTGAAAGTGAGTTGGTACCGAGCTTCTTGTAAAATCTTCAAATACCAAACCTGACTGTTTAATTAGCTGTAAAATTTCATTCGAGACATGCACTATATCATTCTGAATTTGTGTTATTTCTTTAGAAAGGTAATCTTTTAAGGTTTCGAAATCCTTTAGATCCTTTGTCGATAGCTTTTGCAAATGTTTTCGATCATTTTCGCTAAATAGAAGTCTAGCAGCTTTGCGAAGCTCTATAGTAATATCCCAGCTTTTATCATCTTCTAGTTTCCCAATGGCAAAATCCAAAATCAACTGAGTAAGTTCTTGGTCTACTCCAATTCTTGCAACCAAGGCATCAACAGCCTCTTCTATTAAGACTTCGGTATCCATCTCAATTTCAAAATTGATAGGAATACCTAGATCATGAGCAAAAGTTCGAATTACTCTATGGGTAAATGTATCTATCGTCACTACATCAAATGCAGCATAATTATGAAGAACACTTTTTAATATTCTACTGGCCTTTCTCTTTAGCCGTTCTTCTTCTAGTCCTGTTTCAACTATAAGATCCTTTAGTAACGCTACATATTTTTCTGGTATAGAAGGACCTGATAACGCCACTAGGTTTTCCAGAACCCTGGTTTTCATCTCGGCAACTGCCTTATTGGTAAAAGTAATTGCAAGGATATTCTTATATCCATCTGTATATTCGGCAGTTAGTAAAGTGGTCAAATAGGCCTTGACTAAGGTATAGGTTTTTCCTGCTCCAGCTGCAGCATTATAAACAGTAAAAGCGTGTTGGGAACTCAAGTGTTTTTTTTACTAAAATAATAAATGTAACGTATTAACCTTCCTAATTATCGAAGAACTATTGTGCTTTAATTAATTTATAACAATTATTAATTTTTATTGATCACTCTAATTGTTAAATTTGGTGTCATTTTTCATTTTTATTAATCAAAATAATAACGTATGTCATTCGAATTACCAAAATTAAACTACGCATTTGATGCGTTAGAACCCCATATAGATGCTCGTACCATGGAAATACACCATGATAAACATCATGCCGGATATACGAGCAAATTAAATGCCGCAATCGAAGGTAGCGACCTTGAAGGCAAAACCATTGAAAACATTCTTATTAATCTTGATATGTCTAATACCGCAGTTAGAAATAACGGTGGGGGATATTTTAACCATAATTTGTTCTGGGAAGTAATGTCTCCAAATGGAGGTGGTAAACCTTCTGGAGATTTAGCCGATGCTATAAACGCAGCTTATGGTTCGTTTGAAGCTTTTAAAGATGCATTTGCAAAGGCTGCTGCTACAAGATTTGGTTCTGGATGGGCGTGGTTATGCGTTCAAGAAGGTGGAAAAGTAGAAGTTTGTTCTACAGCAAACCAAGATAATCCTTTAATGCCTGGCGTAGGTTGCGCGGGAACACCTATTCTTGGTTTAGATGTTTGGGAGCATGCCTACTACCTAAATTACCAAAACCGTAGACCAGATTATATTAATGCTTTTTTTAGTGTAATCGATTGGAATGAAGTTTCAAGCAGATATGCTCAAGGAAAATAATTCCTCCTTATAAAAATGTAAAAAGAGTCACAAAAATGTGACTCTTTTTTTATGTAAAATATTACGAATTGTCATAAAATAAAAAAAGGTGGAATATCCACCTTTTTTTGCCCCAAATCTACCATGAACTTAACCTACTTATGCTATGGCTCTGCTAATATAAGACGGAAATTCATTGTGAAAAAATGTTTTAGATGAAAGGTCAAAATACTTGTTGAACTACACAATTTAACCATTTTTAACAAGGAAAATTTTGGATTTTTTAGTAAGCCCTTTCGTTTTTCCCTTCGTAAAAATTTATAAATGCTTTATTTACAACTCTATTCCCTCCAATAGTAGGGTAATCCCCCGTAAAATACCAGTCTCCAAGGTTCTTAGGACAAGCCTTATGAAGGTTATCTACAGTCTGGTATATTATTTTAACCTTAGCATTTACTGTAGTATCACTTAGCAATTCTGCGATCTTATCACTTATTTCTTGATCTGTGAAACCGGCATATATTTCTTTTACAAAATTTTGAACTTCGGCATCAGCTAAATTTTCTTGCGCCTTACATTTATGATATACTTGTTCTACCAAGTCGTAATTACCATTTTCTTTTAAAAGTTCTAGTGAAGCCTGAAATGCAATTAACCCTTCTAGCCTTGCCATATCAATTCCGTAACAATCGGGATATCGAATCTGAGGAGCAGAAGATACAATAACAATCTTTTTAGGCTTCAACCTATCCATCATTTTAATGATACTTTTCTTAAGAGTTGTTCCCCTCACTATACTATCATCAATAATAACAAGATTATCATCAGGCCTTACTACACCATAGGTTACATCATATACGTGCGCCACAAGGTCATCTCTACTACTATCTTCTGTAATAAAGGTTCTAAGTTTTGCATCTTTTATAGCTATCTTCTCTGTTCTAAGTCTGGCCGAAAGAATTTCTGATAAACGTTCGTCGGTTAATGTTTCTTTTTCAGTTAGTATCGTTTCATTCTTTTGCTTATTCAATTCATCCTGAGCAGCCTCCACCATTCCGTAAAAAGATGTTTCTGCCGTATTAGGAATAAAAGAAAACACAGTACTTACTGTATCGTGATCTATTTCTTGTAAGACCTGAGGCATTAGTAATCGGCCTAAGCTCTTTCTTTCTTCATAGATTTCTGCATCACTACCTCTTGAAAAATATATCCTTTCAAAAGAACAGGCTTTACGCTCCAATGGTTCTATTATTTGCTTAACAGAAGTATCCCCATCTTTTTTTACAATAATAGCCTTACCTGGATCAAGCTCAATTACCTTCTCAAAAGGAACGTTGAATACTGTTTGTATTACTGGTCTTTCTGAAGCTACAACAACTACTTCATCATCTTTATAATAATAAGCTGGACGTATTCCTGCTGGATCACGTAATACAAAAGCATCACCGTGACCTAACATTCCAGCCATAGCATACCCTCCATCCCAATCTTTAGAAGACTTTTTAAGGATCTTTGCAATATTAAGACGCTCTACTATTTGTGGAGAGGCATCTATTTTATTAAACCCTTCTTTCTTCAATTTCTTATAGAGTTTCGCCACCTCAGAATCCAGGAAATGACCTATCTTTTCCATTACCGTTACAGTATCTACCTTATCCTTAGGATGCTGACCTAACCTAACCAGATTATCAAACAATACATCATTATTGGTCATGTTGAAGTTTCCTGCTACAATAAGATTACGGTGCATCCAGTTGTTTTGTCTTAAAAACGGATGTACGCTCTCTACACTGTTTTTTCCAAAAGTACCGTATCTTACGTGTCCTAGTAATACTTCTCCTATATAAGGAACATTACTCTTTTGTAATTGCACATCATCTGCATACTCTGGATGTTCTTCAAACTCTTTATTGATCCTTTCATTGATCTGAGAAAAGATATGTTGAATAGGTTGAGATTGACTTGATCGTACTCGACTGATATATCTTTGACCGGGAGGGGTATCAAGTTTTACACTCGCAAATCCGGCTCCATCCTGACCACGATTGTGTTGCTTTTCCATCATTAGGTACATTTTATTTACTCCATAAAATGCACTACCGTATTTTTCTTTATAATACTCTAATGGTTTCAGTAGGCGAATTAATGCTATCCCGCATTCGTGTTTTAATGCATCACTCATTGTATTCCAAAAATTCTAAGTTGTTGTGTTGTTGGGTAAACCATGATTAAAAAGCTCAAAAATTATATCATTTGAAGCTTCATTTATATCAAGATAATTCTATTTCAAATTGAGTTAATTCTTTAAACTGCTGAAGTCTCTTCTGAACTTCTTCTCTACTTAAATTTTCCATTCTTTCTGTTCCAAATTTTTCGACACAGAACGAAGCCAAATTTGAACCATGGATAATCGCATTCTTCATATTCTCAAAAGAGATGTCGTTGGTCTTGGTTAAATATCCTGCAAAACCTCCTGCAAATGTATCGCCAGCTCCTGTTGGATCGAAAACTTCTTCTAGTGGTAGGGCGGGAGCAAAGAAAATCTGACCGTTATGAAATAACAATGCTCCATGCTCTCCTTTTTTAATCACTACATATTTTGGTCCCATTTCCTCTATTACTCGAGCAGCTTTTACCAAAGAATACTCCCCACTAAGCTGTCTGGCCTCCTCATCATTTATAGTGATTACATCAACCTTAGCTATTACTTTACGCAAATCATCGATGAAAGCATCTTCCATCCAAAAATTCATGGTATCTAAAATAGCCAGCTTTGGTTTTACCTCAAATTGCTCTAATACACTAAGTTGTACCGATGGATTTAAATTACCTAACACTACAATTTCTGCGTCTTTATAATTTTCTGGAACTACAGGTTTAAAATCGGCAAGAACATTAAGATGCGTCTCTAGTGTATCTCTGGAGTTTAAATCATTATGATATTTTCCGCTCCAAAAAAATGTCTTCCCTCCTGGAACCACCTCTATTGAAGAAGTATCAACATTTCTTGCTTCCAATGTTTTAAAATAGTCTTGTGGAAAATCCTCACCTACAACAGAAACAATCGCCGAAGGAATATTAAAATTAGATGCGGAAAGTGCAATATAAGGAGCTGCACCCCCCAAAATTTTATCGGTTTTACCAAACGGAGTTTCGATGGCATCAAAGGCTACAGAACCAACGATTAATAATTTGCTCATAAAAATAGCTTATAATTTTTTTGCAAATATACACTTTACTTTTCAAGCAAGTCTATCAAAAATAGAGAGTTCAGAATTATAGATCATGAATCCTGACGTTGAAGCTTGTCTCTAAGCATTAAAAAAGTCTTATACGGCCCTGTTACCAATAAGGAATTGGTAATAAATGGAGGCAATGTTCCTTCGGGATTTATATATAATTGTTGTGTAATTTTAACACCCATAGCATCTTTTTCAAGCAACCAAAATCCTACCAAATCATGGATACGAAGTGTTTTTTCAACCAGCGGGAGTTCGTTGGGAGCAGCTTTTATGAAAAGTTTGATTTTATTACTTGAAATTTTTTCTACACGAATTCTAGAAACTACATCTCTATCCTTGATCGGCCAGGCAAATTCGTTTCTGGCATAAAAAATATGTTCATTATTTTGGTTTACCCCAACCAAATGACTTACTCCCTCTTCGCAATTTTCTACATATTGGGGAGCATGTAATAATTCGTCTACCACTTTATCTATAGACGTAGTAATATAAGTAGTCGCTTTAAATTCTTTGTAGCTACTATTCTGGTAATCTCTTACCCATATCTTGATATCTGCTTTGTCTTTGGCAAGTTTCCAATCTTTCTGGCTAAAACCGATAAATGGAATTACCAGGGTTAATAGATAAACAATTTTCATAGCACTATTGTGTTTGAGGCAATTATAAATTTGACATACTGCTTTAGTGGGCAAAAGAAACCTTATACTTACTTGATTAAAAGTTAAAATATGTTAACTAATGTTTCAACATAAAAAAACCGTTTTAAACCTTAAATTACTGTAAAGGACAAGTTTTCTAATAGCTAAACGACATAATGATCTGTAACATTTTCTCTCAAAAAGTTGAACTTTTATTAAAATTTTGTTAATTTTATGAAAAATTTAACTATAACTCAACATTATTATGAAAAAAAGTAAGTGGGCTAGACTTGGTCTAGCTGTACTAGTTTCGTTTTCTCTAGTAAATTGTGAAAGGGATACAGAAGACGACATTTTTGAAGGGAATCAAATTGATGATGCGAAGAATGCACATGCGTGTATTGCAAAATGGGATGCACCAAATAATGAAAAAGCTACTAGTGTTAAAGCTAAGCAGTGGGAAACAGGGCAAACTATTCGTGTTAAGTTTTTGAATGGAAACAGTTTTGTTCAATCTAAAGTTAGACAATACGCTGTAGAATGGGAGAAATATGCCAATATTAAATTTGAGTGGGTTTCTTCAAGTAGTAGTGCCAATATCAAAATTGGTTTTAGAGAAGGACAATTTGCAGATGTAACAGGTTCATGGTCGTACTTAGGAACAGATTCTAACAGTCATGCTCATAGTATGCATTTTGGATGGTTCAACGACAACACTACAGATACTGAGTTCAGAAGAACTACTATTCATGAGTTCGGACATGCTCTTGGATTAATTCATGAGCACCAGAATCCGGTGGCTGGAATCAATTGGGATAAAGAAGCCGTATATGCTTATTATGCCGGACCACCAAATAACTGGTCAAGAGCACAGGTAGACAATAACCTATTTAGACGTTACGAAGCCAGTATTAGTAATTATAGTGAATATGATCCTTTATCTATCATGCACTATCCTATACCAGCAGAGCACACTTTAGATAGAGTTGCTGTTGGTTCTAATACTCGTTTATCTGACACTGACAAAGCTTTTATCGGTACTATATATCCATTTCCTGACACAGGAGATATATGTGCTGGTGTAGCACCATATAGTGGAAGCAGATCATATGCTGTAGGAGATCAGGTAACTTACCAAGGTTCTTTATACCAAAGAACTTCTAATGGATGGACCAATCTTGGTGAATGTGGCGCTGTAAATAATGACCCTTGTGCTGGTGTAGCAGAATATAATAGTAACAGATCATATTCTGTAGGAGATCAAGTAACTTATAGAGGTACTCTATATCAAAGAACCGCTAGCGGATGGACCAACCTTGGTGCATGTGGAGGTTAAGAAAAATAAACTATCTCATTGACCTTATTGGTCAAAAAAATACCCTGGCGAAAAACCAGGGTATTTTTATTATACTCCTTACTTTCTTCCAAAATCTGCTGGAATTTCACCCCAAGCTTTGGTTTCCCATTTTACGATAGTAGTAGTATATGTGTTTTCTTTAAGCCAAAGTATTGCTCGATCTACCAGATCAAACATTTCCTTATTTTTTGGAGTTCTTTTCAGTTTTGTTTTGCACGTTTTTTGTTTCACCCAGCCAATTGCAATTTTAGAGTCTGAATAAATAATACGATCGCTGTTTTTCTTTTTTAAATATGCCAATCCATGCACCAAAGCCAAAAACTCTCCTATATTATTGGTCCCCTGTTTAAATGGACCTTGATGAAATAATTGCTTTTCGGTTTGTGTATCTACCCCGCGATATTCCATTACCCCAGGATTACCGCTTGATGCTGCATCTACAGCTATAGAATACAAATTAGGCTCCCCTATTTTAGCCAACTGTTCTGCTGTTAATGTTTTTTTAGGTTTGCTTTTTCCTTTATAATCCTCATAATCGCCATTATAAGCTTTCTTGGCAATATCGAAGGATTCAAAAGACTTATATTTGGCGCCTGCATATCCTTTCACTGCAGCTTTACAGTCATCCCACTTCATATAGATACCTGGTCTATGACCTTCCCAAACCACATAAAATTTTTCCTTTTTTGCCATTTCTCTTGAAGATTAGATTGGAGCATTCTTTTTATGAATTGCTATCACAATTACACCAAATTCCTTATCTATAATTTATATTTCGTCTCTTAAACCCAATACTTTTTCTATAACGATAGGAAAGTGTTTATATTCTAACTGATGAATAGCCTGCGCTACATCATTTGCAGTATCTTCAGTATTCACTTTTGTTTTTGCTTGAAAAATAATTGCTCCTTCATCATAATGTTCATTCACATAATGAATGGTAATCCCACTTTCTTTTTCTTTGTTGCGCACTACTGCTTCGTGTACATGGTGCCCATACATACCTTTACCTCCATATTTAGGCAATAAGGCAGGATGAATATTAATGACCTTATCTGGAAAAGCATCTATGATCTTTTTAGGGAATATCCATAAAAACCCAGCCAACACAATAATATCTGGTTGTGCGTCTACTAGAATATTTAGTACTTCATTTGAAGCATAAAATGAATCTCTATCAAAATGTAAGGCTTTTACATCTAGGTCATGAGCACGACGTAAAACTTTGGCACGCTGGTTGTTAGAGAACACATGTGTGACCTCTGCGGTTTGTTGCTTCTGAAAATGCTTAATAATGTTTTCGGCATTGGTACCAGAGCCCGAAGCAAAAATTACTATACGCTTCATAAGTTTCAAAATTGAGGGTTAAATAAAGCACAAAAAAACAATTATTATTAACATAATTGGCGGCAAAAACATAATACTTTCCCTATATTTGATAAAACGCACATACATTTTTACGGGATTATGGGGTTTTAAAATAAAGTTTTTTATTTTTGCCTCCTAAATTAAAAATTAAAATTAAACATTATGTCAGACATTGCATCAAGAGTAAAAGCGATAATCGTTGACAAATTAGGTGTAGACGAAAACGAGGTGGTAAATGAAGCTAGCTTCACAAACGATCTAGGCGCTGATTCGCTAGACACTGTAGAATTGATTATGGAGTTCGAAAAAGAATTCGACATTCAAATTCCAGACGATCAAGCTGAAAACATAGCTACAGTTGGTCAAGCAATATCTTATATTGAAGACGCAAAGTAATAACTTCACAACAAAGTATGAATCTTAAGCGAGTTGTAGTCACAGGATTAGGTGCGTTAACACCTATCGGTAACAATATCGAGGAATATTGGAATGGATTAGTAAACGGAAAGAGCGGTTGCGCTCCTATTACTTATTTCGATACCGAAAACTTCAAGACTAAATTTGCTTGCGAGGTCAAGAATTACAATCCTACGGACTATTTTGACAGAAAAGAAGCACGCAAACTTGATAAATTTGCGCAGTATGCTATTGTTTCTTCAGAAGAAGCGATAAAAGATGCTGCTATTGACCTTGAGAAGGTTGACAAATTTAGAGTTGGTGTAATCTGGGGTGCAGGTATTGGAGGTTTAGAAACATTTCAGGAAGAAGTAATAGGCTATGCTAAAGGCAATGGAACTCCACGTTTTAATCCTTTCTTTATTCCTAAAATGATCGCCGATATTGCTCCTGGTCATATTTCTATTCGAAATGGTTTTATGGGACCCAATTATACTACGGTTTCTGCTTGCGCCTCTTCTGCAAATGCCATGATCGATGCCTTAAACTATATTCGTTTAGGACATTGTGATATCATTGTAACCGGAGGAAGTGAAGCTGCAGTAACCATAGCTGGTATGGGAGGGTTTAATGCAATGCATGCTTTATCTACAAGAAACGAAAGTCCTGAAACGGCTTCAAGACCTTTTGACGCAACCAGAGATGGTTTCGTTCTTGGTGAAGGTGGAGGTGCTTTAATTCTTGAGGAATATGAACACGCAAAAGCACGTGGTGCAAAAATTTATGCCGAAGTAATTGGTGGAGGTATGTCTAGTGATGCTTATCATATGACCGCTCCTCACCCCGATGGAATTGGTGTAGAGCGTGTTATGCTCAATTGTTTAAGAGATGCTGGGGTTACTCCAGAACAGGTAGATGCTATAAACACTCATGGTACTTCCACACCTTTGGGAGATGTCGCAGAATTGAAAGCTATTACCAAAGTATTTGGAGATCATGCCCAGAACATCAATATAAATTCAACAAAATCTATGACAGGACACCTGCTGGGTGCTGCCGGAGCTATTGAAGCGATTGCTTCTATTCTGGCTATGCAAAATAGCATCGTTCCTCCTACCATTAATCACTCGGTGGTTGATGAAAACATAGATGCATCTTTGAATTTAACCTTAAACAAAGCTCAAAAGCGTGATATTACTTATGCAATGAGTAATACTTTTGGTTTCGGAGGTCATAACGCCTGTGTGTTATTCAAAAAATTAGACGAATAATAATATGAATGTTATTCGAAACATATTAAGTTCCCGGTCTGAAAAGAACGGGAATTTTTTTATGAGAATTCAAAAAATTTTGGGGTTTAAGCCCAAAAATATCAGGCCATACGAAAAAGCATTCACCCATAGATCTCTTAATCTAAAAGATAAAAAAGGGAATGCTGTGAATTTTGAAAGGCTTGAATTTCTTGGTGACGCCATGCTTAGTAGCGTCATCGCCGCACATTTATTCAAAGAAGTTCCAGAAGGGAACGAAGGGTATCTTACCAAGATGAGAGCAAAAGTGGTAAGTCGTAAGCATCTTAACGAATTAGGGAAAGATCTAAAGCTTATAGAATTGGTAAGAACCAATATTCCAAAGTCTCAATTTGGTATAAATATTCATGGTAATCTTTTTGAAGCTTTAATAGGCGCTATCTACCTTGATCGAGGGTTTTTATACTGTGAGCGCTTTATAAAAGAAGCCGTTATCGATCCTTATGTTGATATAGAAAGTCTGGAAGGGCAAATTATAAGCTACAAAAGTTTGCTTATCGAATGGTGCCAAAAAGAGAAAAAAGTTTTCAATTATGAAATCTATGAAGATACTGGTCGAGATGAAATGAAACATTTTGCAGTGAAATTATGGATCGATGAAAAGGTAGTTGCAAAAGCTCGAGCAACATCAAAGAAAAAGGCAGAAGAAAAAGCTTCAAAAAGAGCTTATTTTGCCTTCCAAAGTAAAATATCTCCGCAATAAAGGCCAGTACGTTTCTAGTGTAAAACTGCCATTTATTGACTTCTTTGTAAAATAATCGTTATTTTTTTTCATAAAAGATACTAACTCAATCGTTTTCGTATGATATCTTTAAATTGATTTAAAGTTGTTAGGTGAAATTATTTGTATATTTCGCGTTAATTCTGAAAACAAAAAATCAAAAAAATTGGCTATTCAACGGTTAGTATTAGATACCATTACCGACGATGATTATGAACTAATTGCCATTCATTGTTCATTACCTTCGTACCGATTAGCTTTTATACTTAATAAGTATTTGGATTTAAAACTTTTCAGAACCAAAGAGGATATAAATTTCGAATTTGATGATCTTTCAATTGGTTTTCCATTGTACCAGTTTGATGATCAATTTCAATATAACACATACAGTCTTCTGGCCAATAAATTTCGTACGAAAATAGCCTCACAAGACCCCGTTTCGGAAGGGTTGTTTTCGCAAACAGAAGATGCCTATGTGACTAAATATTTGATTCCTGAACTTAAGAATGTAGATTATTTTTTAAAGGTTGAAACCGAATCATCTATGTTTTCAAGTAAAACCTTATTAACCCAATTGCTTACTGTTTCGCAAATTGTAACAGCGTACCAGGTAGAGCATAAAGAACTTAAATCAAAAAACAACTTAATATTTGAATAATGCCAAAACGTAAAAGAACCAAAATAGTTGCTACTCTGGGCCCCGCAACAAGTAGCAAACAGGTATTAAAAGATATGCTCGAAGCTGGTGTAAATGTTTTTAGAATAAACTTTTCTCATGCCGATTATAAAGATGTAAAAGAGCGCATCAAAATTATACGAAAATTAAGCGAAGATCATGGATATAACGCATCAATTTTGGCAGATTTACAGGGTCCAAAATTGAGAGTAGGAGTAATGAAAGGTGATGTAATCGTTAGTGACGGAGATATGATCGATTTTGTCACCGGAAAACCATTTGAAGGCTCCAGACAAAAGGTGTACATGAATTATGAAAGCTTCCCTAAAGATGTAAAGGCTGGAGAAAGAATATTATTGGATGATGGAAAATTAATCTTTGAAGTTGTTTCTTCAAATAGTAAGGATACCGTTACAGCTAAAGTTATTCAAGGTGGACCTCTAAAGTCGAAAAAGGGGGTAAATCTTCCGAATACCAATATTTCTTTACCTGCGTTGACTGAAAAGGATATAAAAGATGCCATTTTTGCCTGCGAGCAAGAGGTAGACTGGATTGCGCTTTCTTTTGTAAGACATGCTCAAGATCTTATAGAGCTTCAAGAGCTTATTAAACAGAATAGTGAGCATAAAATTCCTATTGTTGCCAAAATAGAAAAGCCTGAAGGTGTAGAAAATATCGATAAAATCGTTGCCTATTGTGATGGGTTAATGGTAGCTCGTGGTGATTTGGGTGTTGAAATCCCAGCTCAAGAAGTACCATTAATTCAGAAAAAACTGGTATTAAAAGCTAAAACTGCCAGAATACCAGTTATAATTGCTACTCAAATGATGGAGACTATGATCGATAGTCTTACTCCAACAAGAGCAGAGGTTAACGATGTAGCAAACTCTGTGATGGATGGTGCAGATGCAGTAATGTTATCTGGGGAAACCTCGGTAGGAAAATACCCCGTACAGGTTATTCAAACCATGTCGAAAGTTATACAAAGTGTTGAAAAATCAGATTTAATCTCTGTTCCTCAAAATCCACCACACATACGAACCAATAGATTTATTACTAAATCTATCTGTTATCATGCTGCCCATATGGCAAATGATATTGATGCTAAGGCAATATGCACATTAACCAATAGTGGATATACTGCTTTTCAGATTTCTGCCTGGAGACCAGATGCACATATTTTAGTTTTTACAAGTAACAAAAGAATCCTTTCTCAGCTTAGTCTACTATGGGGAGTAAAAGCCTTTTTTTACGATCGATTTGTAAGCACCGATGAGACTGTAGAGGACATCAATAAAATTGCCGAGGATCGTGGTTTTGTTGTTCAAGGAGATATGCTTATTAATCTTGCGGCTATGCCAATAGCTTCGAAAGGGATGGTAAATACCCTAAGGGTATCGCAAATCTAGAAATCTCATACCAATATATTAAAAAGGACCTCTTTCTAGAGGTCTTTTTTTTATAATACCTGGTTAGAAAAAATAGCTTCTAAATCTTCAATGGTAACAGGTTTTATTAAGTAATCTTTTACCATACTGATTTGTCTTGCCTTTTCAATATCTGTAGGGTTTATAGAAGAGCTAACAATGTATAGTGTAATCGTTTTCCCTAGTTTGTTTTTGATTTTGGTAAAATTATCCAAAAACTCCCACCCGTCCATAATAGGCATATTCAGATCCAAAAAAATAATTTCTGGAATACATTTTTTGTTTAAACTGGTCAATAGTGCTTCAAAATAATCTAAAGCTTCCATACCATTGGGAAAGATCATTAGATTTTTACAAAGTTTCTTGGCTTCAATTATCTTTTTTACAAGATTTACATACATACTATCATCGTCGATGATACAAGCTAATCCTATTTGACTCATTGTGCAAAGGGGGTTATTATACTGTATTTAAAATTCTATTAAAAAAGTTGTCCCTTTATTTACTTCACTATCTACCGAAATAGTACCGTTAAGGGATTCTATCTGATTTTTTGTTAGAAATAAACCTATTCCCACCGCATCTTCGTTATAATGGAACGTTTTATACATCCCAAAAATCTTGTCTTTGAATAGTTTTAAGTCTATACCTACACCATTATCTGAGATTTTTAAAAACTTCTTTCCATCCTTTTCATAAGCCTTAAGTTCAACTGTTGGGTCTCTGTCTGGGTGTTTATACTTTATCGCATTTGTAATTAGATTCAACATAATACTTTCAAGATAGGCAGGTATATAATCTATCTCATCCAAGCCGCTAAAATCTGTTTTAATCTGAGCTTTACTTTGGGCAATCATTTGTCCAATACCATTGGTAACAATCTGTAAGGCATCTTTAAACTTAACGGCTTTCTTCTCCTGATCCTTGTTGGTGTGAATAGCCACTATTTCATTGAGATGTTCAATAGTGGTATTGAGACTATATGAAATTTGTCTGATCTCTTTGATTAACCCTATTTTTTCTTGAGGATCGTCTATATCCTCTATTAACTGAACCAAAAGTGATAAGTTACTTGTATGGGATCTAAGGTTATGAGAAACGATATGAGCAAAATTGAAAAGTCTTGAGTTTTGAGATGCAATAATATCTAGTGACTTCTTTAATCTCAACTCTTTTGTCTTAATTTCATCAATGTCTTGAAAAACCCCTCTAATACCAATAATTTCTTTGTTTTCATTGTAAACAGCTTTTCCTATTGCTCTTACCCAAAAAATTCGATTATTTGCGGTAACCATTTTAATTTCAGTATTAAATGGTGTACCGGCCATGGCACAATTAAAAAAGCAATCTGCTGCTTGTTGTCTACAATCTTCGGCATAGTAGTTTGCCGAATCTTTTAAAGAAGGAATGTAATCATCTGGATATTCCAGAATACGACGTGTTTCGAAATCCCAATAACTCCTTTTCTTTTTAAAATCGACATACCAACTTCCTGTGGCTGTCATTTGAGCCGTTTCCTTGTAGTAAAAGTTGTCTTTTGAGATATCTTGTTCGGGTTCTAATTTGATCTCGAAAAAAAAGACAAGATTAATCTCCGCTTTAATATTTACCGGTAATTCGTCATTGGTAGCACATCTAAATAATTTATACTCCCCGTCTTTGGTTTTAACTTTTATATGTTGCTTGAAGTTTATATTGTTATTACGGTAGTTAAAAAAATTGTCTCTAAAAACTTCAATGTCTTCTTTGTGCAGTAAATCTGTTAGAAAATAATCTAGATTTGGCTCGATCTCATTTTCTTCAAATCCTAAATTTTGGTAGAACTGATCTGACCATACTTCCCGGTCCGGATTGTTATGTAATTCCCAATATCCCGTATTGAAATCTCGTACTACATTGTTAAACAGTTCATTTTTCAGCATCAAAAAGGTTTTATAGAGATATTATACTAACAAGATAAGAATTTATTAGCTATTTTCTTCTATTCTATCCAGCCTGATAGACAGTGCTTTGGTAGAAATCTGAACCTCTATAAAAGATAAAAAAAGCGAAATCATTAGACAGAATAAGCTTATTCCGAATACAATATTAGCCCATGCATTTTTTTCGACATACAACAAAAACATAGTAATAACACTCGTTAGAAAACTTACTATGGCTATGGCTTGCATATTTCTAATAAGCCATAATCGTTTTCTCAGGTTTTTAATTTGAAGCACCGTGTTTTTTGATTGGGTACTCAAATACTCCTTATGTAATTGTCTTATCAAGGCAGCTATTGCTAAATATCTGGCATTATAAGCAAGCATAGTTAACGATATTGCTGGAAATAAAAGAGCCGGGATGCTCATATCTAATGTCATAACCAAATGATTTTAGACACTAAGGTACTTTAATTTGGTTATAGATCACTTAAAAAAACATTAGTCGTTTTCGAAGCCAAATACTCCCATCACATTTTGCACAGTATTATCATGACTCAAACCTGTTCCCCATTGACCACTAAAATCTCCACTAGATGCATACATGTACCCAACCATAACGATTTCCTTTGGAGGGGTATCGTTGGTAGAAAAATTAATCGTTACGATAGGGCCATCGATAGTCCAAGTCCCTAAGCCGTCAAAATCTGAACCATCGGTAGCGATTAGCTCTACATTTCCACCTTCAGATAAGATCAACTGTGTATCATTAATTATTGCTGAATAATCTGGTTCATCGGAAGTATCTGTATTGAATCCTCCAATAAAAAAACCATTCTTAAAAATGTTTCTGAAGGTAATCCTAGCAGTAGCTGTTTCTTCTGTACTCGTAGCGGTGACAACAATTTCATGCGCTCCCAGCGGGACTCTTCTGTCCCAAGAAATGACCCCTGTAGCTTCATCAATAAAAATTACCCTTCCTACCAGATCATCGTCTTCGGGAGAGGTTAAAGTAGTTGCCGAAAAAGCACCTTTTTCTCCCATCCAATTCACCGTTGGCACATTGGTTTGACCTTCTTGTCGGAAAATATTTTCTATCACACTTTGATCATAAGCTACACTTAATGCACCTGAAGAGTCATCATTACTACAACCTAAGGTCATTACTAAAAAAAATAATATTCCCAAATACTTTATTGTCTTCATCCTTTTTCCTTTTTTAAAAATTATTGATGGTTAAATTGTAAATCTTAGCCATTCAACCTAACTGAAATAAATACCCAAATGACCATAACTATAAGTATTGCCAATCCCGTAAATTGCCAAATAGGACCTTTGGCTTTACTTTTTAACATCTCATACTCCCTTTTAATTGGCGTTGGCATTTCTTTGGTATAAAATACCTTTTTACAATGCTCACACTGCGACATTCCTTTTTTACCAATTGGAAATAATGGAATCCAAAAAATATGAGCATGTCTTCTAAATACAAACAGCCGTATTGAACCTTGGGTTCCGCAACTTGGACAAATACAAGTCTTTGATCGTCTAGATGATACATAAACTGCCTTACTACCGTAAATTATCATGATTTCTATTTTTCTTACCCAATCACAAACAGTAAACTTTGTTTCCAAAGCTTACTGTTTTTCATGTGAAAGATCTTAAAACTAATTCTCTAAAATTTATTTGATTCAGCAACATGAATCAGGATCTTTTTTCATTTACATCAAACTACTTGATATTAAAAAGTGTTGCTATTTCTTCGTACGTCATTTTTTCATAATCTAATTTAGATTTACCAAGTCCTATATCATCCGGATTTAAGCTTCCAGATGAAGGAGTTCCTCCTGGTATAACTACATATCGGTATTGCTCTAAAAAACTTCCATCACCTACGCTTGCTCCTGCTTCATTTGCCGATACTGTGATTCTGATTTCGCCTTGAGTAGCCCTGTAATAATATGATTGCTGTCTGGAAGCTCCAAAAGTAATAGGCAATTGATATACAATATTCCCTAAGGTTCCATCTACACGTCTTCCGTATACTAAAACGGTTCCAAAGTTTAAGAGATCAGAATCTAATTCTGGGGCATCTATAGAGAAAGACGAACTTGTCGCAATGATACTATTACTTAATTCGGTATTTACCCAATCTGAATAAATAACATTTGCTGTTCCAGGGTCCCCTTGTTCTCCTTGCTCTCCCTGTTCTCCCTGTTCTCCTTGCTCACCTTGAGCACCCTGTTCCCCTTGTGCTCCTTGTTCCCCCTGAGGCCCAATTGCTCCATCCTCTCCATCAGAACACGAAAAAATTAAACTTGATACAGCTAAGACCATCATGATTTTCATCAAACTTTTTATTGCTTTCATTTTTATAAGATTTAAAAGTTATTTGATGCAAACCTAGTTAGGGTTTCTGTCGAAGATGTCCGAAAAAATTGAAATTCAAAGAATTCGGACATCTTACTTTGTGGAAACATTCCTTTTTTTGGGTTATTCCTATGAACTACCTGATATAAAAAAAGAGAAACCTAAGTTTCTCTTTCTGAAATAATGGTCTTATTGTAACGCTCCTCTTACCATCCACCATGTTATATAACATTGAGGACATAGGCGAAAGGGTATTGGTTCTGGCTGTCTGTTATCTTCTCCTCCTTTGATAACTGACAACTCAGTTCTGTTCAATTTTTTAAACTGTTCTAAATTTTTCATGTATTCTAGTTTTTAATTTTTAGTATAGTCCTAAACTAATTATGTGATCTAAATCGACTGTCCGGAAAGTTTGAATTTCAAAGAAATGGGACATGCAAGCAAAGGGTTTTATGGCACAACAGTTTGTTCAATACACCAACCTGCTGATATGTTATTGTGTTGTGAAATGAAATCGGAAGTGCCAAAGTCTAAAGGGCAATGTGCTATATCTTGATCATTAGCCATAGTATTGATTTGCAACTCAACTCTATGTCCAACACCTGTAGACCCCAGAATTTGACCAGGCATAATCTGATCTCCTATAGCTACTTCTAGTTGTAGTATATGATCATAAATAATTAGCCATTCGGAATTCTCAGAAGTTTTGATCCATACTTCATAATCATCAACATTGGTATTTAATCTTATCTCTGTAATAAATCCTGATGTTACCGAAACAACAGGAGCTTCTTGATTAAGAAAATATTCGATTGCCGGATTTTGTTGAGTCGCACTTAATTCTTCTCCAAATGGAATAAACGAAGATACTTGATCAAGGGGTATTGGTGATTCGGAAAAAATGGGAGGTGTTGGGTCTAAAGAATCATCATCATTACTACAAGCTGTGATTAATAGTAGTAGAAGTATTATTTGGGTAAAGTTCATGTACAGGTTTTCTGTTGTTTTGGTATACCAAACGTTATTCATATGTCCACACATCTTGTAAATAAGGTGTTTCGTTTTCAAGACTAAAGCCATTTATAATCCAAAGTTTATTATCAAAATGTACCGAGCTGTGATATGCTCTTGAAGGAAAACTTTGCTTCTTAATTTTCTGCCAGGCCACCCCATCTTGACTAAACCAGATATCGTCAAAATAATCTTGGTTAGCGTCTACACCAGCTGTTAACCACATCCCTTTTTTGTTTGCAGCAAGCGTGTGATTTCTTCTGGGAGAGAACTGAGCACTAGGTGTAGCGAGAAACCATTGAAATCCATTTGCAGAATACCAAACATCATTAAGGTAGTTTCCATTTTCATCTATACCTCCTATCACCCAAATTCTATTTTTGTAAATAGTGGTTTTATGGCCATATCGTCTTCCAAAAGGGGCGAGGTTTGTGACTAGGTTCCAACTTACCCCATCGGTTACCCAGATATCTCCATTTACTGACCCTGGTGCACTACTTAATCCTCCTATCAAGAACATTCTCCCGTTTAGATTGGTAAATGAGTGAAATCTACGTGGAGAAAAAGGGCCATTTTGTGTAGCTAGCATCCATTCTTTCCCATTTTTACTATACCAAAGATCATTATATAATTGATTGCCTTGCATTCCCCCGGCAATCCACATTTTATCTTTGGTAACTGTCATTGCATGACCGTATCTTTGATTAAAAGAAGCATTTGAGTTTATCTGCGTCCATTTTTCTCCATCCAAACTACACCACACATCATTATAGGTAAACTGATTCTGTACCCCTGCAATCACCCATATTTTATTGTCAAATATACATGAGGTATGACCCGCTCTCCCTCCATAAGGAGTTTCTTTATTCACCAATGCGCTTGAGGAACTTTTATGTTCTTCAATTGAGCTTTCAAAAGTTTTATCTATATCCTGAATATTATCTACCTCACAACTATAGGTGAAAACTAGAAGTGTGATAAGAACTACAATATGTAGTATCCTCAGTTTTGTTTTCATAGCTTACATATTTTTACTATCTCTAACCGAAGATACCTTTAGATATGATGGAAAATGTCCTAGATGTTTGATTTTCAAAGAATTCGGACATATTTTAAGGTTCCTTTACTGCTTCTCTAATATTTCTTTACAGCTTATAATCTGTTTGACATACGATACCAAATCGTATTTCTCCCATAATGCTATGTCTTTTTTTAATACGAATGCATTCTGTTTCGATGCTATATATCTTTTTATGGGCTCGAGTATAGGGTCTTCGTCATTCGTTATTTTCAATACAGATTTAGCTCCAGGAATACTATAATTTCCTTCGTACTCATAACAAAACACGATAACTAGATCTCCTTCTGCAACCTCAATATCTTCAAAGCAATCTGAAACAAAAAAGTGTTGTTTTTCGTATCTATCTTTCTTTATGGCATTTGCAACAAGTACAGAATCAATTTTTATAACACCTTTTTTCGAAATATAATGTAATCTCTCATCCTCTTCTTCAACAGATATGATTGTTCCTAGGAAAACAAAAGCATACCGTTCACCACATTGCCCTATAAAGGGACCCGATTGAGGCCACCAATAGGTATAATTTACCGTTAGTGTATCAGAATGATCTGAAGAAATTTCCACATCACTCTTAATATCTATCTTTTCTTGAGCGCTACCGCGAAAACACATGATCACACATAAATTTAACCCTATAAATACTTGCAATATCGTTTTCATTTTAAATATCTAATTATCAAAGTCTTTTACCTATGTTATTCCAATGCAAAAGTTACTTTTATTTGATGTTTTAGAGGTTCTTTTGCTTTGTTAAAATAGAATCCATTGCGTTTTTGATTTATATCTTCGATATACAAAATTGCTCCTACTCTTTTGTTTATAGTTTTGGCAATTTCTGTGGCTCTATCTTTTGCGTCTGCAATAGCTTTTTGATTTAGCGCTCCAATTTCTGTATTGGTTAGATCTTTTGAGATAATATCTACCCATGTATTTGCCAGTCCTTTCATTTTTTGGGAGATTATTTTTTGAACCTCATCGATAGAACTAGTGGTATAAAAGTAGTATTCTGATTTGTTGTAATAACTAGATGTGATTCTATATAACAAATTTTCCTCAAATTTCTTAAAATCTACACCAATACCTTGCATCATCTCTTGATAAGATTCAACAACTTCTTTTAGACTTCGCGATTCTATATTCTGGTATCCATCGGCTAGAACCTCTTTTAATTCTATATTAATGACATATTCTTTTACTTTTATTTCTTTTACCGTTTCTCCAGCTACTGTTATTGTTGATTCTTTTTGTTGAGCAACGATTGAAGAAATGCACAACAACATGAAAAATAAATGTTTCATAGTTTTATATTTTAGTTATTATTTAAGTCTTAGATACATTTGATATAAGAAAGGATCCCCACTATTTTAGTTTAGATTAGATAATGAGGATCCCTGGGTAATGAAAAGCAATTGGACAAAAAAACTCAATCATTACGTATTACAAACTGTATGCATCCTATTCAAGTTTTATTACCCAATAGTCCCACTGGCCTTTACCCATTCCACTAATATCACCACCGGGTCCTTTTACATAACCTGCGGCTATATACCCATCACTAGACTGTCGAATTGCAGTTGCAAAATCTCCTTCTGGACCTCCGGCACCAAACTCCCAAGAAATTTCTCCAAGAGAATCTAACTTTACGATCCAATAATCTGCAAACCCACCATTATCTGAACTAACATCAAAATCGTCTGTTGCCGAATTACCTGCAATAATATAGCCTTGATCTGAAGTCTGCTGAATAGATTCTGCTATATCACTTTCAGAACTTCCATAATTGCTTTCCCAAACTAATTGCCCCGATGTATTTAGTTTTACTATCCAATAATCTTTTCCTCCATAATTATTACTTACATCGTTGGTTGAAGATTCTGAAAAACCTGCCACAATATAACCGCCATCTGTAGTTTGTTGTATGCCGTTTGCAATTTCATCCTGGTTACCTCCAAAATGTTCTCCCCAAACCAAATTCCCCAATGGATCTAATTTTACTATCCAATAATCTTTTTCTCCATTATTGCCATTGACATCATGATCTGATGACTCAGAATATCCTGCAACTATATACCCGCCATCGGTAGTTTGTTCAACGGCATTTGCAATATCGGTTTCACTTCCTCCAAGGCTAGTTTCCCACTCCAGAACTCCTGATGCATCAATTTTGATAATCCAATAATCAAGTGATCCATTATTTTCACTTACATCATCGCCAGACGCGCCACTAAAACCAGCGACAATATAACCGCCATCGGTGGTTTGTTGTATGTCATTTGCACTGTCGTTTGAACCTCCTCCATAAGTATTTTCCCAAACGATGTTACCAGAAGCATCAAGTTTTATAACCCAAGCATCAAAATTTCCATTTGTATCAAATTGAGAAGAATTAGTAGTTCCTGTAACAATATATCCACCATCTGAAGTTTGTTGTATACTGTCTCCTCTTTCATCTAAAGAACCTCCTAAATTAGTTTCCCACTCTAAATCTCCAGAGCTATTTAATTTAACGACCCAAACATCTCCTCCCAGATAATTATCTGCATCGTTATTACCCCCTACATCACCATCATCAGAATACGATGTTCCTGCTATTATATATCCTCCATCTGTGGTAAGTTCTAACGAATTAGCAATATCAATTCTAGACCCTCCATAAGATTTCTCCCAAACGAGATGTATCTGCGTATCTATTATTTCTTCTCCCGTATCAAACGTAAATGTACTTTCAGAAGTACCATTATTCCCATCGGATGCGATAACCGATCCACTATAACTGGTATTTGGAGCTAGTCCTTCTAAAGCAAATGTTGTACTGATATAGTTGGATACTATTTCATCATTGTCTAAGATAATGGTATATGATAAAGGATCATTGTCTGGGTCGACAGGTGCATCCCATGTAATAGAAGCTGAATTTGTAGTTACTTCATTTACTTCTACAGAGAAATCTCCCGGGTTTTGATTTTCCTCTACCGTTATAATATCGTCGTCATTTTTACAACCTATTACGATTAAACATAAGAGGCCTATAATATTAAGAAAGTGATTGTTTTTCATCGTGTTGCTTTTTATTATGTGATAGTTCGACCCCATATCGGGACATTAGATATCCTTAAATATGGGGCTATCGTAATTGAGGTAATCGTTTGATAAAAGTACGTTGCTGGGTAGGTGTTGGTATCCGGAAAGTTTGAATTTCAAAGAATTCGGACATATTAATTTGTTTTCCGGTAGGTACTGGGAGAAACTCCTGTTACTTTTTTGAAAGCGCTATAAAATGTAGACTTAGAATTGAATCCAGACTCCAACCCAATACTAATAATCGTGTAGTGTATAAAACTTGTGTTTTTCAACTTTTCCTTTGCATCTTCTACTCTAAAGCCATTTATATAATCTGTGAAATTTTTACCCGTTAGTTTATTTACCAATTGTGATAAGTAGTTGCTACTTATTTTAAGTTTTTGAGCCATGCTTTCTAATCCCAGATTAGGGTCTCTATACATTTTGGCTTCTTTCATTAGAAAATCTAGCTCTTTAAAATATATATTATCATTGGTAATGCGTTTCTGGCAGAGATTCTTTGTATAGATATGTTGTAATTTTTTGGATGTTAATTTGGCGATTAAATGGAAAAGAAAAATATGATTTTGTGTAAAAAATCCTTTTTCAGAATGTTCAGAATCTAATACTCCTATCACTTCATTTTCAAGACATATCGGTACCGCCAGCTCAGATCTTCTTGGGAGATCATCTACAATATAATGTAAGTTACCTGAAAGATCATCTACACAATTATAGGTTCCGGTTTCTGCAACATTTCCCACGATACCCGCACCTAATTTTATTTTTATAGGACTTATTACTTTTTTCCCACCATTATTTTTATTCCCAAATGCGGCTTTTTGAAGCAAAGATTTCTCTTTTTTGTCTACCATATAAATTACACAATCTTCCAATTGGAGATGAGCGATGCAATTTTCTACGATATCCCAAAGTACTTCATCTACATTGTTTTTCCCAAATAAAGATGTAGCAAAGTAACTCAATATAGAGATCGTTTCGGTTTGAGCCTCATTAACCATATCTACATCCATTTCTGAAAAAACCTCATCTAACCACGGTTGATTTGAAGTTTTGTCTTTTATGGTTTCCTTTTCAATTTTGGTATTACCTGAATTTTCGTTTCTGTTTAAATAGCTCCATCGAAAACTCTGAAAACTTTTAATTGCAGATTTGTTGAACTCGAAATAGGTTTCAACCTGGGGTAATACTAAAAACATGATATAGCTAATAAGAGCCACAAGAAACGTGATCATCTCAAACTGTAATTTTGTATAAAATACAAGTAAAACTACTAGTGCTATCCCTACCTTAACCCCATCCTTAATATCTGTATTTCTTCTTAAATTTTTCATGATTCGTTTTTTTGTCCAAGTCAAATATATTTTCTAAATCATGTTAAAAACAAAGGGTTTTCATCGAAATTCCCTGAATTTCCAAATACAAAAAACAACTTAAAGATCTGATTTTCAATTATTTAATCTCTTATAAGAAACTTAATCTTTCATTGTAGAAAATACTATCTTTATATGGTCATAAATGCATCAAAAACCCAAATACACTCTTTTGGAACCAAAAGAATTATATCGTTGTATTACTTCCTTTTTGCCAAAGGCAATCTGGGTTTTATTCCTATTTCATGGGAATTTGATCTTTTCTCAAGACCAAAGTTTCGTCGTTCCAGATTCTTTACAACATTTGGGTTATAAAGAACTGTACTCTTCTTATGTTAAAACCTGGCCAGACACTCTGGTTTCAAAAATTTATCTTAATACATATCTAAAAAAAGCGGTTCTAGACAATGACCCCATTAAAAAAGCCAAGGCTTACTGCTTACTTTCTTATTATGCTGTAGAAGAATCAAAAAAAATTGAACTTTTAGATCGTTCTATAGCATTAAGTGCTGGTCTTGGAGATAAAGTTTATCCTATCGAGGCCTATTCTTTTAAGGGGGGATATTATTTAAAAAAAGGAAATATAGCAGCTGCTTTGGATAATTATTTAAAGATTTTACCCATTGCAGAGCAAGTTGACAACCAAGAGTATCTTTATATCACCAGACACAATATTGCTCGTATAAAAACGGAAATAGGAAAACATGATGAGGCACTACCTTTATTTAAAGAAAACTTTATTCATAATAGCTCTAAGCCGAAAATAAACACCACGCGATATTTAAAATCTTCTATTAAACTGGGAGAATCTTATCGATATAACAATAAGCTAGATTCTGCATCTATTATTAACCATAAAGCACTTCAAAAACTAGAAGGATCTGAATATCATTACAACCGGTTTTATGGTAAGATTATGATCAATGAAGGGATTACTCTTTTTTACAAAAAAAATTATATCCAGGCTCAAGATACCATTACCCAAGGTATAAGACAACTTGACAAGCAAAATGATGAAAATAAGAACGTTTATATTCTCGGCGAATTTCATCTTGGAAAACTAGCTCGAATTCAAAATAACTACAAAAAAGCAACGTATCATTTTTTAACTGTAGATTCAATTTTTGAAAAGGAACATAAGGCCCCTTTAGAGGTTAGAGAAGGGTATGAATTTTTACTGAAATTTGCCAAGAATAACAACAATAAAGAAGATCAACTAAAGTATATTAACAAGCTTATCGTTTTTGATAGCATTACTAATAGTGAAGCCTCATTTATATCTTCAAGATTATTTAAAGATTTTGATACTCCCATTCTTTTACAGGAAAAAGAAAAACTTATTAATGAGTTAAAAGGGACCAATAAGAATTTAAATGTTTTGGTGCTTTCTTTGGGTATCATCACTCTTATTATCACTATATTTTTATATAGACAATATCAAAAGAAAAAAACCTACCGAGAAAAGTTTGAGCAATTAATAGCCTCAGAAAATACAAAAGAAACGCAAACCCCTTCGGCTTCTCCACTAGACATTGGCGTTACTGAAGAGATCATATCAGAAATTCTTGATAAGCTCAAATCATTTGAAGAAAAGCAACTTTTCCTTAAAAAAAATATTAGCGTAACTTCTTTGGCCAAAGACATTAAAACCAATACAAAATATTTATCTAAGGTTATTAACCACTACAAACAAAAGAATTTTGCTAATTATATAAATGATCTAAGAATACAATATGCCGTGGAAAAACTCAAAACTGACAAAACTCTTAAACACTATACCATACAGAGTATTGCCGAAGAAATGGGATTTAATACTGCTGAATCTTTTTCATCTGCATTTAAAAAAACTACAGGTATCAAAACCACTTACTTTCTTAAGAAATTAAATGATCTAAACACCGATTAAAATATCGAAATTCCGCGAATTTCGATGAACAACATGTTCATTTTGAGGTTATTTGCTTTTTTTTCGATTATATTTACCCTGGGAAAACAAAAGCATAATTTTTTAATAATCAAACATTATGAAAAAAGCAAAGGGCAAAAAACTGCATCTTAAAAAGGTAGATGTAGCCAAATTAAATGGAAATGATATGCATCTAATCAAGGGAGGTAGAAAAAGTGGAGAACCGACTTGTAATGGTGAAGATGATGTTATTCCTTATTCTAAAGATAGACGTTGTAGAACACAACAAGTAAACTGTACAAGTCCAACTGTTATTGGTTTTTAGAACCTCCTTGTAGATTTAAGTAATAAAAACCTTCAGTGCATAATTGTTCACTGAAGGTTTTTATTTATAATTTATTTTAACTCCAAAACGGTGGTTGCGGTCGTTTTTCCATTCGAAATCTCAACATTATACTGCCCCACTGGAAGATAATATGCTCCGTTTTTTCTTTTAGCTACCCTATCATCAGGAAATTCTTTTTCTAATAAGTCTTTTCCTTTTTCGGTCATCGTAAGGTCATAATCAATATAATTAAGTCCATCGTTTACTTGTGTCGAAAACTCTTGCAGTATTTTACCTCCTATTGATGTAATTTGTATGCGTGCCTTTCCTTCAAATTGTGTGTATATAGGAATGGTAATTGAAGGCTTTTGAGCATCGAACCATTTGCTCCAGGAGACACCCCATCGGTCTGACCATCTCATCTCTGGTAATTCGAACGCATGCAATGGTTTTTTGAGAACATTTTCATCTAGCAGTTGTATAGCACTTACATTGGTTTTATAAATGCTTCTACCATGAGTTCCTAACAACAAATCATTTTCGTCTGGCTGAATGACCATATCATGAATTGCTACATTTGGCAATCCTTTTGAAAAAGCATTCCATGTGGCACCTTGATCCAAAGAAACATATGCTCCGTTATCTGTACCCACATAAAGTACATTTTCATTTTTCGGGTCTTCTATAATAACATTTACCGGCGAGGTCGGTAGATTATCACCAATATTTTTCCAGGTTTGCCCGTAGTTCTCGCTTACAAATACATAAGGTTTAAAATCATCCCAACGATATCCATTTAGTGTAACATATACTCTTTCTTTTTTATGTTCTGATGCTACTACTCGAGATACCCATAAATCTTTGGGGAATGTTGTAGAAACATCTACCCAACTACCTCCAGCGTTTTTGGACACATACACCAAGCCGTCATCGCTTCCGGTATATAATAATCCGAAATGAAATGGTGATTCAGAAACCGTAGTAAGCGTACCATAGGCAACATTTCCTTTCTTCCCACCACCGGTAAGGTCATCAGAAATGGCCGTCCAATCATCCCCTTGATTCATTGATCGCATTAGCTTATTACCTCCCATATATACAATATCTTGATTGTGAGAAGAAAGTAGTATTGGCGTCTGCCAGTTAAATCGATAAGGAGCATCTCCTAACTCATGTTTAGGTTGTATATAGGTCTGCTTATTGTTAGCACGATCCAATCTAAAGTAATTTCCAAACTGAAAACCGGTATACACAATATTTGCATCTCTATTATCTATTTGCACTTGCATACCATCTCCTCCCATAATACTCTCCCATGGGTAATGACCGCTTTGGTGCCATTCAGAATTTTCCTGCGAGGTATTGGCACCAACCCAAACACCATTATCTTGTAAACCTCCGTATACATTGTACGGTGTTTCATGGTCTATATTTATGGCATAAAATTGCCCTACATTGGGTTGATTGGCCTTTATCCAGTGCTCGCCATCATCATAAGAGATATTTATACCTCCGTCATTTCCATTAATTAGATGTTTAGGGTTACTTGGGTTGATCCAAAGTGAATGATGGTCTGCGTGAACATTTTTTCCTTGAATACTTACAAACTCTTTTCCTCCGTCTTTAGATTTCAAAATAGGTACCCCACTGATGTAGATATGTTCTTTGTTTTTTGGGTTTACCTGAATCTGACCAAAGTAATATCCGTAACTATAATATAGATCATCTAGATACTCTTCATGCGTCTTGCGCCATGTTTTACCTCCATCATCACTTCTATATACCTCTGCACCAACTACTGGAGTGTCAAACAGCAAAGAATTGGCATCTTCTAGATACTTTGCAAGATCTTTGGGTTGCGCAGCACCGCTTCTTACCATCTGTTTTACATTGTCGGCTCTATATTTTTCCTGAAAACCATTGGTCTTTAAGAATATGTTTAATTTTTTATTATCAATTTTCAGAAACTCCTCGGCAGACATGGTTTTAAAATCCTCTTTGGTAAGTCTTTTGTCTGTTTTTTCTTTTTGACTCTTTTTTCTTCTGAATTGACTATCATGCACCACATATATCGTATTGGCATCAAAAACTGCAACTCCTATTCTTCCCACTCCATCTCCGGTAGGAAAACCACTGCCTTCTACAGATACTTTGGTCCAAGTAGTACCTGCATCACTACTCTTGTATATGCCAGAGCCAGAACCATTACCTCTAAAGTTCCATGATTTACGATCTTTATCCCAAGCCGAGGCATACATGATATTAAAATTATCTGGGGCATAACTTACATCAATAATTCCCGTTTGATCATTTATAAATAATGTTTTGATCCAGGTAGTACCTCCATCTGTAGTTTTATAAACCCCTCTCTCTTCATTGGCCGAATATAAATGACCAGTCACTCCAACAACGATCTCTTCTGGGTTATTGGGGTTCATTACAATTCTACCTATATGGTGAGAATCTGGCAGCCCTACATTTTTCCAGGTTTTACCTTTATCTGAAGATTTTAAAATTCCAATTCCAGCATAAGATGATCTAGAAGAATTGTTTTCACCTGTTCCTACCCATATGGTCTCATTTTGCCAGTCTACAGCAATATCGCCGATATTAATCGTAGCTGCAGCATCCATTACTGGAGCAAAAGTAGTCCCATTATTATTGGTATACCACAATCCTCCAGAAGCATAGGCAACATAAAATTCTGTCGTATTCTTAGGGTTTACATCTACATCTACGACTCGACCACTCATTACAGAAGGGCCTATATTCTTAAACATTACGTTCTTTACTAACGAGGACGATTCCATTTGTTTTTTCTGGAGCAATCCTTTTAGTACGTCTTCAGGACTTGTTTGTGTTTGCTGAGAAAAAAGAGAGTACGCACTTACAAAAAGAAGTAAGGCAAGAGTTTGTGTTTTCATTTTGGTGGTAATTTATGCTGCTGAAAATAGATATTACCAAAATAAACACAAAATTTTTAGTTCTTGTTTAACTATTCTGGAGCTTAGCACTTAAAAAAGCTTATTTCTCCGTTTTATCAAAACACTTATCTCCTAAGGTCATAATATCTCTTATAAAAACCTGCAATTGCCATCATCACAATAACTGTAAATACGTAAAAAATATGATCTATATTTTGTGATACGCCTCCAAAATAATCAAAAAAAGGAATTTGATTAAGATTCACATATGTTATAAAAAAGAATAGTGCCTCAAATAATTTTTTTTGCTTGGTAAAGATCCCTAAAAATGCAGCTAAAAATAAGACAAATACCCCTCCCACAATAATAAACATAACAACATTAAACTTCATTAGAAAAATGTAGCGAAGCGTTAACGGAAGTGCTAAAAAAAGTACCAATAACAGCCCTGCAAATAATTGAGAAAGAAGAAGTCTGCTTATAGGTCTCAACGATGTAAACGAAAAATAATGAACATCATTTTCTACTTCCTTTGTGGTGAGATCTGACAATCGGTTTACTTGTAAAAACCATAATATCGGTAGTACAAACTTATGGGCAAATTCTATGTTTAGAACCGCAAGCAGTATCATTCCGATGGCATTAAGACCCCATAACCACTTATTGCCTTTTCGCAGCAAAAGGAATACTTCGGTTCGTACCAGAGGCAAAATATTGGTACTCTTCTGGAGTTTTGGTAGTTGAGTTAAATTAATATCTTTTAATTCTGCTTTCGGTAATATCTGTTTTACCGTCTTTTCTGAAGGCAAAATATCTCTCATATTGAACCTGTGAAAAAAAGGTGAAACAAGCCCTACAAGTAAAATACCTATAAACATCCAGGTTAACCTACTTACAAGAAAATACGATGGAAAATCTATCCCTTCAAAACTAAATTTCTTTGCTTTGGTGGTATTTCCTAAAACGTATCCTATGGTCATTTCAGAATCTTCCTCCAGCGGTAAAACCTCTCGAACACTTTGCTCCATGGTATCCAATACAATTTTACTACCAAAAACATCTAGAGCATATCTCATTTCACTTTGGGGAGAAACCGCTAACGAAAATGAAAACATGATGAAAAAAAGTATATTTTGAATAACCGAGTATCTGCCTAGAATCACCTCAAATATCACGGCTATTGCCGAAAGAAAAAACATAGATGGTATTGTAATGATTAGATATGGTTTAATAAATTGAAAAAGCTCAAAACGGAATCCATCATTGTACAAGGTAAAAAGTATTATGCTCATCAAAAAAGTGATAGAAACTATGGTTGTTAATATCAAGAAATTACTAAAAACCTTTGATAGTAAATACGTGGTATTATAAATCCTTGTTGAGGCTATGATCTGGCCAACTTTGGTTTTAATATCCTTTTTAATGCTAGTATTTATAAGATAAAAACCGATTAATGATAAAAAAATACTTGTCATCGTGGCCGTCACATATCCAAACCAGGCAGAATTATAATATCCAACATGATCCCCTATTCTTATGGTAGAATAACTTGCATTTGGTTCTGGTACAAAGGTGTATGAAATGGCCAGTGAAGCACATAGTGTAATCAAAAAAGAATAACTTCTTACACGAGTTAAATAGTCTAGTTTTATAATATTTAAAAATAATCTCATGCGCTATATTTTAGTTGTGAGTTAAGTATAAATAAGCATCTTCGAGGGTCGGTTTTTGTGGTGTCGATTTTTCGATAGGCACTTCAGAAACATATCTAACCGTTGTTTTACCTTGATATCGTGTTGTACTCAAGATTTTTATATGATCACTAAACCTTGGCGACACATCAGTGTCAAATTGGGTTTCAAAGATTTTTCCTTTGACTTGTTCGATAATATTTTGTGTTTTCCCTTTGGTAATTAAAGAGCCTTTTTTCATAATGGCTACCTCATCTGCAATAATGTCGACATCTGAAACGATATGAGACGATAAAATAACAATGCTTTGGGTTGCCAGATCAGAAATTAGATTTCTAAATCGCACCCGCTCTTCTGGATCTAATCCCACTGTTGGTTCATCAAAAATGATAATTCTGGGGTCATTAAGTAACGTTTGAGCGATGCCTATTCTTTGTTTCATTCCACCAGAGTATTTACCAATTGGTTTTGATGCCACATCCAAAAGATTAAGTCCGTCTAGCAGTTTTTCGATTCTTTGTTTTAAACCAACTCCTCCCACTCCTTTTACTGCTGCCATATACTCCAAAAACTCAAATGCATTCAGGTTAGGATAGACTCCAAAATCCTGTGGTAAAAAGCCCATTTGTTGTCGTATATAGTTAACATCTTTAACGATGTTATTTTTATTTAAAAGAATAATACCTTCAGAAGGTTTGTTTACGGTAGCAATCATTTTCATTAGGGTAGATTTACCTGCTCCGTTTGGTCCTAACAGGCCTAAAATTCCTTTTTCTATGGTTAATGAAAAATCTTTCACTCCATATTTCTTTCTCCCGTAACGCTTTGACACGTTTTTGATTTCTAACTTCATGGTTTAAGATATTAGTGATTTGAGCTTATTTTGCTGATCGTAGTTGTAAAACCATTTTGACTAAAAGACAAGCTGTTCGTATCATTCTGAATTTGTGTTAAGATCACTCCAACGGTAGTATCATAAAGAGACTTTTCATTTTGCTGGGTAAGTTCACTCTTTACACCCTGCGCTTCAGAAACTAGGTACATTTTATTGTTTTCCAGCGTTATTTTTAGCGTTAAGTTTGCTTCTTTAAGAAAATAAGTCCCTGTGTATTTTTTGAAATTATCTATATCAATATTTCTAAAACTTTCTATAGGATTATTATTTATGTAAGCTAATACATCATTAGAAATAGAATTTTTAGAAGGAATTGTTCTACTGTTAGAAAACATCAAATACAGGTCTGTGGTGGCTGGATTGTATTGATTTCTAAATGCATATCCTATATTATTTCCCCCATGTCCGTAGTAAGTTGTTCCGTTAATATTAGTTTTAAACAACCCTAAACCATAATGTTGGTTTCCAGATTCCATCATCATTTTCACCGTTTCTTTTTTAAGTAATTGTTCCGTTTCAAAAAGGGAGGTATAGAATATTTCCATATCTGTTAAGGTAGAAGCAATGCTTCCTGCCGCATAGGCAATATTGGCGAAATAACGGTAATCTAAATAGTTAGTTACATCTTTTTCCTCGTAATAAGGTGTTGCTAGGTTTGGTATGTTTTTATGTACATATGGATAGGTATTCCTCATTTTTAAAGGAATAAAAATGCACTCTCTTAGTACATCAAAATAACTTTGACCCGTTACTTTTTCGATAATCCTACCCAAAACAAAATAATTCGTATTACAGTAATCAAAAGAGCCTACCATTTCTGGATTGTTTTTCTCCACTTGATCTAACAAATTGGAATTGTAAATTGCATCGTCCTTTCCATAAAAAATATCCAAAACATTTTTCCCTATTATTTCATCTAAGCCACTTTCATGTGCAAGCAATGTCTCTATGGTTAATGAACTATCTATATTTGGTATAGGAGTCAAAAAGGCGCCTATACTATCGGTTAGTTTTAGGGTTCCTTTTTCATATTCTTGTAAAATGAGTATCGCAGTAAAAGTTTTGGTAGCACTACCAATATTGAAAACACTATTCTGGTCAAGATTAAAATTACCTAAACTTACAGTTTCGGTTTTATCATTTTTTTTGACAAGAATGCTGATTCCTTTATTTTGTTCCTTTAGGATGGAATCATATTTATTAGAGACAGCTGTTAAATCACTTGTTTGCGTATACGCAATGTGTTTTATAAACAGTGCTATAAATAGAAGCAGTAATTGATGTAAAGTTTTCATACGTTTAAGATTTTATACTTGTTCGAATCAAAACTCCATTAATTTATACCGATCCTAAAAAAAGAATGATAAAAGACGCTCAAAACATGATCTTAGAAAAAAAGTCCTTTTATCATTAAAACGAGGTCACTTAGACCAAATATGATATATTACATCATAAAAACATGATCTTTTGACCTTCTAAAGCTACTTTTGAGAGTAATTTTTAAGAAAATATGGTAACCCGATTAGACGCTTTAATTGATAATAAAATTGCACAAAACCTATTTATTTGGTTGTTGTTATTTCTCATTTTATTGGCTACTATACAAGCCGATAACCGTTGGTTGGCAGCATTATTTGTAATTATATTACTAGCTCCTCCCGTATACATCAATAACATATATATTCTTCCGTACATACAGAAAAATCGAAGAATATTTGTCGGGTTATTTCTTGCAAATCTTATTCTTTGGAATACCATTTTGGTATATATTTTAACAAGTGTACTTAAGCAAGAGTATAAATGGACTATGTGGATCAACTTTGTGGGTGTTCTTTTCTTAGCATTGTCTTTTTCATCAACAATTAAACTAGCAAGAGATAGTTTTTATAGAAGGCAACAGGAAAAAGATGCAGAATTAAAACTTCTCAAAGCACAACTCAATCCTCATTTCTTATTTAACACATTGAATAATCTATACGGGTTATCGGTAATAAAATCGAACAAGTTACCTGGACTCATGCTAACACTTTCTGACCTATTGCGCTACAGCCTATATGATACCCAAGAGACTCTTGTTCCGTTAGATAAAGAAATACAGTATATCGAAAATTACGTTTCTTTAGAAAAAATCAGGTTAGAAAGCACTGCCAAAATTCAATTTGATAAAAATGGAGATACTTCTTCTACACAAATTGCTCCCATGCTATTAATTGTGTTTGTTGAAAATGCCTTCAAATACTTAGACTCTTCTACAAATTCAAATAGTAGTGTCTCCATTTCGGTAACAACCACAGAAAATGAAATCAATTTTAAGTGCAGCAACACTTATACCAGTAGCCATTCAAACCTAAAAAAGCTAGAAATAGGAAATAGTGGAATCGGGTTACAAAATGCAAAAAAACGATTAGGTTTGATTTATCCGGATAAGCACAGATTAGAAATTAAATCTAAGGATGAAAAATTTATCGTAGAACTAACCTTACAAGTAAAGTCATGATGAAATGTATACTAGCAGATGATGAACCAATTGCCAGGCAAATTTTGGAAAACTATATCAAAGAGATTCCAAACCTTGAGCTCATCGCCTCTTGCAAAAATGCTTTTGAAGTTATTGAAGTTTTACAAAAACAATCACCAGACATTTTGTTTTTAGACATAAATATGCCCAAATTATCGGGACTAAGTCTTCTTAAAACCTTACAACAAAAGCCTGCGGTTATTATTACCACTGCTTACCCAGAGCATGCCGTTGTGGGATTTGAACTCGCGGTGACAGATTACTTATTAAAACCTTTTTCATTTGAACGTTTTCTTCAGGCAGTATATAAAGTTAATACTAAAAATGAAGCCACTAACACGATCATCAAAGAAGAAAAAGAAACTCCAAAAACAATTTTTGTAAAGAGCGACAAAAAAATTATTAAACTAAATACAGATCATATTTCTCACATCGAAGCATACGGTAATTATATAAAAATCTATACCGACCGCATGATTCTCACCCCGCAAACGCTAACCGAATTTAGTGAAAAGTTACCCGAATGTTTTTTAAGGATTCATAAATCTTTTGTAGTGAACTTCGATAAGCTTAAGTTAATCGACGGCAATCAGTTTGTATTACAAAATGAAGTTAAACTACCTATTGGTAAATCCTATAGAAAACAGGTAATTGATAAAATTGATTACTAATTACAATATCCTTCTTCACAAAATTGTTTGAGTTCCTTTTTTATTAGAACATATAATAACACTATTTTTGAAATACATTTCAAAACAGTCATTTCATGAAATATCACTCTATAAACAAGAATCTATTCATCAAAAACAGAAAAAACTTTGCTGCTAAGATGCAACCTAACAGTATTGCTGTTTTTAATAGTAACGATATCTACCCAATAAGCGCAGATAGTATGATGCCTTTTGAGCAACACCGAGATATTTTTTATCTAAGTGGGGTAGACCAAGAAGAAAGTATATTACTATTGTTTCCTGATGCTCCCAAAGAAAAACATAGAGAAATCTTATTTTTAAGAGAAACCAACGAGCATATTGCTATTTGGGAAGGTGAAAAACTAACAAAAGAAAAAGCCTTTGAAACTTCAGGAATAAAGACCGTGTACTGGTTACAAGATTTTGAAAAAGTTTTTTTTGAAGTGATGACCCAGTGTGATACAGTTTATGTAAACACCAATGAACATTACAGATCTAGTGTAGAGACAGAAACACGAGAGGATCGTTTCATCAAATGGTGGAAAGCCAAATATCCTGCTCATAGTGTGGCCAAAAGCAATCCCATTTTACAAAGATTAAGATCTGTAAAAGACCCTATAGAAATAGATCTTATGCAAACTGCTTGTAATATCACCGAAAAAGGGTTTAGACGACTCCTGAGTTTTGTTAAGCCAGGGGTTTGGGAATACAATATTGAAGCAGAATTGTTACATGAATTCATAAATAACAGATCTAAAGGTTTTGCTTATACTCCAATTGTTGCCAGCGGTAATAATGCCAACGTATTACATTATATAGAGAATAATCAACAATGTAAAGAGGGAGACTTGATCCTTATGGATGTAGCTGCAGAATACGCAAATTACTCTAGTGACTTATCACGTACAATTCCTGTTTCTGGAAAATATACCAAAAGACAACGTGATGTTTATAATGCTGTATTACGAGTTAAAAACGAAGCAACTAAGCTATTGGTACCTGGCGCAATTTGGGCAGATTATCATGTAGAAGTGGGTAAGATTATGACATCAGAATTATTAGGTTTAGGGCTCTTAGATAAAGCCGATGTGCAAAATGAGAATCCAGAATGGCCAGCTTATAAAAAATATTTTATGCATGGTACTTCGCATCATATCGGATTAGATACTCACGACTATGGAATCCTAACCGAACCTATGCAAGCTAATATGGTATTTACGGTAGAACCAGGAATTTATATTCCCGATGAAGGATTCGGAATTCGATTAGAAGATGATGTGGTAATTCAGGAAAAAGGAGAACCTTTTAACTTAATGGGAAATATCCCAATAGAAGCAGAAGAAATTGAAGAGTTAATGAATAAATCATAAAGTTAACCAGAGGTTATTTTTACCTTAATCTATTGGTTTTCAGATTTCATGGAATAATTTTTGATCAACTGTTTTTTACTAACATAGCTTTTCCCTTCTCCAATTACGAGTAAATCATCATGTTTGATAACCTCAGGAAGGTAAGATATGTTCTTATTTCACCTTATCAAAAATTAAACTCATGATGAAATCAAAAAGTGTAATTACCAAACTGAAGGTTGTAACTATATTACTATTATTCACTCTATTCTGCCATTCGCAACAAACTGATAATGTAAAGTTTAAGGATATTACCAATCTCCCTGAAGGAAAACTAGGTCAAGTTGTTAACGAACTTATTGATGTTTTTAATGCGAATGATGCAGACAGGATAGGTGAATTTATATCAAAACATGACGATAAAGAAATCCTTAAAAAATTTTCTTTAGAAGATTTCCGAGGATACCTATTAGATAATGTAAGAAAAACTGGAGGGGTTAATTTCTATGCTACAAGGACATATACCCCTTCTCTTTTGGATAAAACAGTAGTTATTGTTAAAGGTAACAATTTTGATTTTTGGTATGCTTTTACCTTAAGTTTTACCAATAACACAGATTATGTGCTGGATAGTTTATGGTTTTCTTCTGTAGAAGCTCCTTCAGACATAGCAGCACAAACAATTTCTGAGACTGAACTTGTAGAAAAAACCAAGTCATTGTTGGATAAGCTATACAAAAAAGACTTTTTCTCGGGAACAGTGCTGGTGGCTCAAAAGGATAAAGTTTTATTTGAGAATGCCTACGGTGAAGCCTCTAAAAGATTTCATGTGCCAAACACCATAAACACCAAATTCAATCTTGGGTCAATGAACAAAATGTTTACAGCTATAGCAATTATGCAACTTGTAGAAAAAAATAAAATTGCTCTAGACGATGTTGTAAGTAATTATATAGACCAAGATTGGTTACCAAAAGAAATTACCGATAAGATTACAATTCATCACTTGTTATCCCATACTAGTGGATTAGGTAGTTATTTTAATAAAACGTATCGCAATTCATCTCGAGAGTTATTTAGGTCTTTAGAAGATTTTAAACCTTTGGTCAAAGACAATACTCTTGCTTTTCAACCTGGAGAAAAATATAGATATAGTAATACTGGTATGTTACTTTTGGGAGTTATTATCGAAAAATCTACGGGACAGGATTACTTTGAATACATCAGAGAAAATATTTATACCCCCGCAAAAATGACCAATTCTGACGCTTTTGAAATGGACCAACCTGTAGAAAATTTGGCTATAGGATATATCCCTAATTCAAAAAATGCATTGGGTTGGGAAAATAATATTTATAAGCATGTAATCAAAGGAGGGCCTGCTGGAGGGGGATTTTCAACAGTAAAAGACTTACATAATTTTTCTATGGCTCTGATGAATGAAAAATTGGTCTCAAAAGGTTCTTTAGAACTACTTTGGACAGATCATGCAAAAGCAGGATATGGGTATGGTTTTACTGTTAAATCTGGTAACATAGGGAAAGTAGTGGGCCATGGTGGTGGATTTCCTGGTCTCAATTCTCAGCTCGATATATTCTTGGATAATGGATATGTAGTATGCGTAATGTCTAACTACGACAGAGGAGCAGGTCCAGTTGCCAAAAAAATTTATAATTGGATCGAAAAGTTACAAAACTAGTACCTTTTTTGAGTAGAAACTTACATTTTTGAGTTCTGGTAGAATATTTTATCCTATTCATTCGTTACAAACAAAAAAACAACTTTTCGTAGCATGCAACGAATGAAAATTACTGCCGGTCACCAACAAGCTATGCCTTATCTCGTTGTAGAAAAGGCAGAAGATTTTATCGATTTTATTCGAAAAATATTTAATGCTCAGGAAATGATACGAAGTATGGATGGCGAACATCGAATACAACATTCTGAAATTAAAATTGGCGACAGCACTATTCTTCTTGCTGAGGCCTCTAAACATTATCCTGCGCAACCTGGATCAATGTATGTATATGTTCAGGATACCGATCAAACCTACTACGATGCATTAGATTCTGGAGCAACTTCTTTGATGCAACCAATGGATGAAGATAGAGGTGCCAGAGGAGCCGGTTTTAAAGACCCCTTTGGCAACACTTGGTGGATAGCTACTCTAAACTAGTAGCATTATCTTTTCTTAGTTACAGCCTAAATCACTTTGAGATTGTGCGTCATTGTTTGGAAAACAAAATCCAGAATTTACCTGTTCTGGTACATACCTTTGTAAATTAGGATCTCTTAATCCACTTTCGATAAAAGCAGTAATATCATTGATTTCCTGTTCGGTAAGATTCGTTGTTCCAAATTGAGAAGCTAGATTTTCTGAAGGCACTTCGGTAGATTGTGGTACTCCATTGTTTTTATAGGCTACTACCTCTTTTACAGAAGTAAATGTTCCTCCATGACCATAAAACCCATTATCTACAATATTATATAAGGTTGGGGTTTTAAATTTATAATTGTCGTCTGGGTTCTTGGTAAAACCTCCTCTTCCTTTTTTAACACCATCAAAACCTGCATCATCCAAAACAACGGCAGTTTCACTATCATCAAAATCACCCATTCCAAAAGCATGAAATCCTTTATCATTCAAAGCTGGTCCGGTATGACACTCAAAACATTTTCCTTTTCCGAAGAATGCAATAGCTCCTCTCTTTTCTGTGTCACTCATGGCATAAAAATCTCCTTTTAACCATTCTTGCCAAGGAGCTTCATTTGGTAAAAGTACTCTTTCATAAGCTGCCATCGCCAAAGCTGCATTTATAGTAGAGTATCTTTCATTTTCTGCTACATTTCCAAAAGCTTTATCAAATAGTTCTTTGTAGTTGTGGTTGTTTACAAAGTCTTCATCTATCGCCAATCGATGTACACCTTGCCCTTTTATAGCTTGTACCTCGACACCTTGAAAGCCTAAGAAATTCTCTTGAATATTGGTCCAATTGGCTTCGGTACCAGCATTCGTTCCAGTTCCTCCAAATTGACCATTCCAAAGCATTACATCTTGATAGGCCACGTTCAAAATTGTAGGAGAGCGTAGTGGCTGAATATCTACAGAATCTAACGGAACATCTTTTTTGATAATTCTACCATTACCATTAAATCCGAACCCGACTCCGCATTCTCCAATACCTTGTCTTAAACCTGAACTAAATCCTGCTGCTACCTGATGACAAGAAGTACAAGAATACGTGCCTTTAAGGTCTTTCATTTTGGGATTTGTTCCAAATGCCGTTTCGTGAATCAATAATTTACCCAGTTCTACTTTTTCTTTGGTAATAGGATTTAACGGATCCTGAGGAATTCTTGCATAATCATCGCTGCTAGGTAAGGTATAAAAAGATACCCCTACACCGTCTGACGTTTCATTTAAAAGGTTTAATAAATCTCGATCTAGTTGAGTAATTTCTACGTAATCATCATCACTACAAGAAGTAAGAATGGCCAGCGCCATCAACATAATAGTAATTTTTTTCATAACTGAATGGTTTGTTTATTGGTTTTTTGTTGTTTCTAAAGTGGTTGTGCAAAATGCAAGTTGTCGTAAAAAAATTTCAATATATATTCAAGAAGTATGTACCATATGTACTCATGTCTGATACATATAATTACTCTTCTTTACTGTTTTTTTAGATGTTCAGAAGGGATCAGGAGGGAGATGATTTCTTCATAATTATCTTAAGGGGATATACTATTTTAAGAACCTAAAATAATACTTTCGTTTCCTTGAATCACACTTTTATAAATGCTTTTCAAGGTTACAATTTTGTTTACAGATACAACTACTTACTTTTTGTTACCACAAATATAATAATTTTATGAATCCAACATACTTCTATTTCATAGAGTAATTTCAAATATCAAAAATAGTATTTACGAACACATCTTAAAATTCTGATTTTCAGATAGAAATAAACATATTAAGAATAGGTTAAATAGGCTAAAAAAGATCTAATCTAGTATTTGTTTTTTCGGAAGAATTGATTGAATACTATTCATGAGTATAAAAACCAAAACTGCAGGTAATAACCAACCTAAACTATATTCTCCAAAAGGAAGTAGGTCTAAAATAGTAGTCATTTGTTCTTTCATACCTAGAGAAGCTAAAAAGTCTGGTATACTAAATAGTATTACAGATATTACTACAGCCCTAAAAACCAATACAGAGGTGAATTTATCTGGTAATACATTCAATACAATAAGAATAATGGTAATTGGGTAAATGAGCATTAGTGCTGGCACAGCTACATCAATTATATGGTGAACATCAAATTGCCCCATGACTACCCCAAGAACACAACCTATAACGGCGGTAATAACATATGCTCTTTGCGAATCCCCTAAAACTCCTTTTACAAAATCTGCAGTACCTGTTACGATTCCTACAGCAGTTGTAAAGCATGCCAAGGCCACCAAAATACTAAGTAGTGTTTTTCCGATATTACCTAAGGTTTTCAAACTCAACTCAGATAATAAAGCTGTTCGGGTTATTTCTGGTGCTACCTCAGAACTAAATAATGCTCCGTTATATATCATCCCAGAATAAATTATCAATAACCCTAGTCCAGCAACAATACCAGATCTAATAATTAGTCCTCGGTTTTTTTCAAAATTATGCTCTCCTTTGAGCTTAAGGGAAATTATGATTACTCCACCAACAACCACAGCACCTATCGCATCAAAAGTTTGATACCCTTCTAATAATCCACTAATTAATGGGATGTCTAATGATGTTGGTTCAATAGATGGCTCCAGAGTTGCAAAAATTCCTATACAGATTATAGAGAGTATCACTATAAATATTATTGGAGATAAGAACTTCCCTAGTAACCCTAGAATTCTGGATCGATTAAGAACAAATAGAAGAACCAAGGCAAAATAGACACTACTGGTAACCAAAGAGCTTGTTCCAAAAAAAGGTTGTATTGCCATTTCATGTGTTACCGAAGCTGTTCTCGGAGAAGGTAATGCTATCGAAATCAAATACACAACCAAACAATAGACAAGGCTAAAAATGGGAGAAACTTTCTTTGCAAAATCCAACATAGTTCCCTGTAGCCTTGCATGGGCCACTATACCTAGCAAGGGAATAACGACCGCAGAAATAATAAATCCTAACGAAACCATAAACCAGGCATCACCGGCTTTGAGACCTAACAACGGAGGAAGCATAAGATTTCCAGCACCAAAAAACATAGAAAATAATGCAAATCCTGCGACGAAAGTTTCTTTATTAAATCTCATTTAATTAGGTTTAGGCGCCTAAAAATAAAATTTCAAAATGATTTTAACATACAAAGGGATTAAAATAAATTATAATACATGTGGAAACGGCTCTACTTTGGTCTTTTTGCACGGGTTTCTAGAGAATTCAGAGATGTGGAACTCTTCCGTGTCTTTTTTCTCGAAATATTATAATTGTGTCTCTATAGATTTGTTAGGTCATGGCGATTCAGAAAATTTAGGGTATATACACACTATGGAAGACATGGCTACGATGGTTAAAGCTGTCCTAGACAAACTACAAATAACCAAAGCTACATTCATTGGTCATTCTATGGGAGGTTATGTCGCTTTGGCAACTTTAGATCTTTTTCCTGAAATAGTTTCTGGACTTGTATTACTTAATTCTACCTCTTTTCCTGACAGTGAAGAACGAAAAATCACAAGAACACGTGCTATAGAAATTGTCAAAAAAAATCCGAATGCTTATACAAGCATGGCCATTGCCAATCTTTTCGCCCCAGACAACAGAGACAAGTTCAAAGAGGAAATAAGCCTGATTAAAAATCAAGCATCAAGAACTTCTTTACAAGGAATTATATCTGCACTAGAAGGTATGAAAATAAGAAAAGATAGGGTAGATACTTTGACATCTTTTACAGGGCGCAAAATTCTAATGGCAGGAAAATTAGATCCGGTTTTATCCTACAATCAAAGTGAAATTGAAGCTGTTCGATGTCGTATCGATCTGGTCACTTTTTCTGGAGGTCATATGACTCATATTGAGAACGAAAAACGGTTTCTCCATGAGCTAAATAAGTTTTTATCTTATTCACAAAACTGAAAAACCCTACAGCTTTACAATAACATAACATAGACGAAATGCCCATTTATTATGCCTAAAAACCGATAAATGTCGTTTATTTTAGTTAAAATTCAAGTTTGTAGGAACTTTTTTCTTACAAAATTAGGTCTTATATTAAAAAAAATACTATTATTGTATTGATAATGAACCTTTAACATTTGTCTATGCACTAAAAATCCCATATAACCCTATGAAAAAGTCTACCCCTACCCCCAGATTTACTTTCTCAAAACTCTATTGCACTTTATTTGGTCACAACTACGTTCTTACCAAAAACGTTACTCATCATATAAAAGAATATACATGTGCCCATTGCAAAGAACAAGCAACAACAAATAGTAGAGGCCGCTTAGAAGTCATGACTCCTAAATTGAAAGAAATAAATAATGCGTTAGCTTCTGTACATGCAAAGAAAGCTGCAAAACGTAAGATAAGCCCTTCTTTTCAGGCAGCTTCCTAAAGTTTTATTCTTTTATCGGATTCCACCCCTGAGCTTTTAGCTCTATTTTTTCATTTGCTCTTGTAACTAATCCCACACCTGTTTTTTCGTCGGTCATATGACCAACAACTGTTAAATTAGGGTTTGCCTTTATTTTAGGATAATCCTCTTGTTTTATGGTGAATAATAACTCATAGTCCTCACCTCCATTTAAGGCTACTGTTGTACTATTTAATTTAAACTCTTCACAAATAGAAATTACTGCAGGATCTAGAGGTATTTTGTCTTCATATAGATGCACTCCAGTTTTTGATTGGGTACAAAGATGTATAACCTCAGATGATAAACCATCACTAATATCGATCATACTTGTTGGTTTAACATCGAGAGCCTTTAACAATTCTGGCATATCTTTTCTGGCTTCTGGTTTAAGTTGTCTTTCAATAAGGTAAGTATATTGATCCAGGTCGGGCTGCGAATTAGGATTCACTTCAAACACCTGTTTTTCTCTTTCTAACACTTGCAGTCCCATATATGCTGCTCCTAAATCTCCTGTTACCACCAATAGATCATTTTCTTTGGCACCATCTCTATACACCAAAGCATCTTCATTTGTATATCCTACTGCTGTAACACTTATAATCAAACCTGTGGTAGACGAGGTAGTGTCCCCTCCCACTACGTCGACATTATAAATTTTGGCAGCAGTTGCTATACCTGCATATAATTCTTCTAAAGCTTCTAAAGGAAAACGATTCGAAACAGCAATAGATACCGTTATTTGAGTCGCCGTGGCATTCATCGCATAAATATCAGATAAATTTACAACTACCGCTTTATACCCTAAGTGCTTTAATGGAACATAGGTAAGATCAAAATGAACTCCTTCGATCAACAAATCTGTAGAGAGCACACATTTTTGCTCCTTAAAATCGATGACTGCAGCATCATCTCCAATTCCTTTTACAGTAGATTCTTGTTTAATTTCAAGGTTCTTGGTTAAATGTTGTATTAAACCAAATTCTCCTAGTTCTGATAAGGGCGTACGTGAATTATTTTTGTCTTCAATCATAAATGCAAAGGTAATTAACCTTGCGATTTATAAGCATAAAAAAATCCCGAAAAAACGGGATTTTAATATTGAATATCTGCGCTTATAAACACTCTCTTTCGTAATTTTCTGTTTTTACATCTTCTATGGCACTTACTCCTTCGGTAAATGCAGTATCCGATATAATAGTTACTTTATAAGTCCCTTCAACACCAGCACTTAAGCCCCAATCTCTAGCAATAGAAAGATTATAGGTCGACGTTTCGGATATACTTATATTGGTTATGGAAATGTTTTCGTCTTGACCAGAGCAACCGTAGTACGAGAGTTGGCCTTCATTTAATAGATTTGGGCCACCAAACTGCCCAAATTCGGCTGATAAATCTAGAGATACTGCAGACATTCCTGTTACATCCTCTATACTAATTGCAATTTTTGAGCCTTTTTTGAATTCAAACTGATAAATATCTTCACAACTTTCAGAAAGTTCACAGTTCCATTGGCCTTCTTTTTCAAAAGATGTTATTCCTGCTATTTCCAGAGTAGCATCATCATCATTAGAACAACTCGAAAGAAGTATCAATATAGTTAACAAAACGGTTTTTAAAATTTGATTTTTCATGACTTTACTTTTTATGCTTTTACCTAGTTTTTGTTTTTCAATTTTTATTCACATCCCGATTTCCAGGCATTATCAAAACTATTTCTCAAAATACCTCCTAAGCTAGTATTATTGCTGTTGGTTAGTATCACTGCCTCAACACCATTAGGGAAAATCATTATTCGTGATCGCAGCGCTCTTCTTGAAACCGGGCTATCTGCTCCTCTTAGCCCTCCTTTACATAGATATTTACCATAGGTTCCGTCTACTGATTCGGTTAACCCCAATTCGGAATTGATAATACTTTCTCTTTGGGTTTTAGAAATAATAGTTTCACCCTGATCGTACTTAAAAAAAGCTAGGATTTTTGCCAAGTCCATTGATGACAATAACTTGCCTCCAGATCCTCCATTTCTATACGGATTACTGCTGTGTTTCCATCCTAAAGTACCGTCTGAGGCATTTTGAAAATTAGGATCGAATGGCCATTGATACCCCCAAGGGTAAATTCCATCGTAATAACTCTCTACTTCGTTTGGTGAAGATGGAGCATTGATATTTAAAGGATCATAGATGTTTTCTTTCACATACTCAAAATACTTATCGGTACATGCAGTCGAATAATCCCCAGCAGTCTCATCGAGATTATAAACGATTTCTCCGATCAAAACTCTAATTAAGGTGAAGTTCCCATTTTGATATTCTCCTATTCTGCTCATCACAGGAGTAGCAACCAATGCATTTAACATTTGAGTTTCTGTGGGCATGATACCAGGAAAAGGATCGTCTCCAGGAAAATTAATTGCCGTATTCATTTGTAGTAACTTACGAAAGGTTAAATAAGCATCAGAATCTACATCAGAATGTGTTGAATGTACTTGAGATCTCCATGATTCTGGGAGATAGTTAACTACATTAAATTCAAGGCTTACATTATGTTCTTCCATTGCTTTCAGAAGTGCAATAGTTCCTATAAATTTTGAAACAGAAGCAACATTCATTCTTGTATTTACAGTCATTGCAACAGGTCCCTCACTATCATTTTCATGAATAGCAAAACCAGCAGCTTCAGAATGATATAAATTTCCATCTTTATTAATAGCTAATTGATAGCCAACCATTGGTTTGTCTTCATCATTTAATCTTGTTTGTAATTCTTCAACAAATAGATCAATATTAAATTTGGGAGAAGGATCACAAAACTGTTGTGGATCATCTTTTTCACAAGAGCTAAAAACAAGTACATAGATAAATAGACTTAGAGTACTCTTAACTATTGTTTTAAACGCTTTTTTTAAAATTGAGGTTTTCATAATTAAATTTTTTAGTGATTTTTTTTGTTTTACAACCCTATATCAGAACCCTTGAAAAATTGTTACCCTTTTTTTAGTTTTTCTCATTATTTGGTGTTTTACAAAAACAAACTTGCTGGTTTTCCGTTATTTAAGTAATCTCAAAAAAGTTTGGTATTTTTACTTAAATGATAGTTCCTATGAAAAAATGTTTTATTTTCCTGTGCTTTCTTCATATCTGCTTTATGAGTTGTAGCGGAGATGATGATGCAGGAGGGTCGACCGATATGGGGCCAGATCCTAATGCTTCTAACAGCTGTGTAAATGGAATGTCTGCAGGAATATACCCTTGTGACGGACTTGATTTGATCTCAAGAATTTCCTTAAGTGAAATGAGTGCAGGAGAAGGAAATGACAGTTGGGGTTGGACCGACCCTCAAGACAATAAAGAATATGCTATTGTTGGATTAAACAACGGAACCGCGTTTATAGATATTTCTATCCCTGAAACTCCTGTATATTTAGGAAAACTGCCAACCGCTACAGTAAATAGTTCGTGGCGAGATGTTAAAGTATATCAAAACCATGCTTTCATTGTAAGCGAAGCCCCGGGACATGGTATGCAGGTTTTTGATCTTACCCGATTGAGAAGCGTGTCTAACCCACCTCAAACATTTACCGCAGATAATCGGTTTACAGAATTTGGAAGCGCACACAACATTGTTATTAATACAGAATCAGGATATGCATATCCCGTTGGTGCTAGAAATGCTGCAGGATCAGAACTGGTTTTTGGAGGTGGTCCTATATTTATCAATATCCAGGATCCTAAAAACCCTGTTGGTGAAGGTGGATTTACTTCGGTAGGAACAGACCCTTATTCGCATGATGCACAGGTAGTAACCTATAATGGGCCAGATCCCGATTATCAAGGAAGAGAAATTCTTATTGGTAGCAATCAGGTTGAAATTGTAATTGCAGATATTACAGATAAAAACAATCCCATAAATATTTCCAAAATTAGTTATTCTCAGGTAGGATATACACATCAAGGTTGGTTTACCGAAGATATGAGATACTTCTTGCTGGGCGATGAGCTCGACGAAACAGGTGCAGGGTTTAATACTCGTACCATCATTTTTGACTTTGAAGATCTCGATAGCCCACTGTTTCATATGACCTATACCGGCCCAACATCGGCCATTGATCATAATGGATATGTGAAAGGAAATAAATTTTATATAGCAAACTACCAGGCAGGGTTAAGAATCGTTGATCTAACTGATATTGCCAATAGAAATATAACCGAAATTGGTTTTTTTGACACATTTCCATCTGGAGACACGGCCAATTTTAGTGGTGCCTGGAATGTCTACCCCTTTTTTGAAAGTGGAAATATCGTAATAAGTGATATTAATTCAGGGTTTCTATTAGTAAAAGAACAATAAAATATGAAATTGAAAAATTTTAAAAGTCTTATTGTGGTTTGTAGCATAATCATCCTTTTTGGATGCTCAAACGATGATAATAATAATTCCAACCTTATTGCATTTCAGGGAGAAATCGATTGGATGAAAACTTTTGGAGGGTCTGATGAAGAATCTGCAAGATCGGTGATCGAAACATCAGACGGAGGCTACGCAGTGTTTGGGTTTACCAAAAGTACCGATGGTGATATTACAGACAAAACAGTAAACGTTAATGATTATTGGCTATTAAAATTAGATGCTGAAGGCAACCTGCAATGGAATAAAACTATTGGAGGAAGTGGCGATGATCAAGGTCAGGAAGTAATTCAAACACAGGACAACGGTTTTTTAATTACTGGATATAGTATGAGCAGTGATGGTGATGCTAGTAATAACGAAGGTTTTCATGATAACTGGTTTGTAAAGCTCGATAGCTCGGGAAATATTGAATGGGAAAAAAGTTATGGCTTTGCCGGTCATGATCATAGTTATTCTGTAATACAAACACAGGACGGTGGTTATTTTAGTGCAGGATTTTTAGACATTACAGCATCGGGTGGTGAAGGGGGTTTAAGCAAACATGGTGTAGGTGAATTTTGGGGTCAAAAACTAAATGCAAACGGCGAACTGGAGTGGCGCAATTTTTTTGGAGGTTCTAACAACGACAGAAGCTATAGCGTATTGCAAGCCAATGATGGTGGTTTTGTACTCCTTGGCGCTACAGAAAGTACCGACTTTGACATCACCAATAATAATGGTAGTTACGATTTTTGGGTAGTAAAAATAAACGCAGAAGGAGAATTGGTTTGGCAAAAAGCATTTGGCGGAAGTGGAATCGACATTGCCTACGAAGCTGCACATAGTGATAACAATTCTTATGTAATTGTGGGGCAAACCATTAGCTCAGATGGGGATATAACAGACAACCACGGTGATTCTGATTTTTGGGTCATTAAAATTAATGACTCAGGAAATGTACTTTGGAAAAAATCATTTGGTGGCCCTCAATTTGATGTAGCAAGATCGATAGATGTAACCAATGATGGTGGTTTTGTTATCGCCGGAGCATCAAAAAGTAATTCTGGAGATCTAGATAATAATTACGGAGACAACGATTTTTGGGTCATTAAAATTGATAACTCTGGAAATCTTACCTGGCAAAAAAACTTTGGAGGCGATGCATTTGATTTTGCGTATGATATTATTGAAACCTCAAGAGGTGAACTTGTTGTTGTTGGAGAATCTAATAGTACTAATCTCGAAGGCGCCCCTAATAAAGGATTGTTAGATCTTCTAGCCATTAAAATTAAATAAACCTTTACTACATTTCACAACAGATAATCTTAAAAATTAAAGTTTAATAGATTTTGTCAATATCAATATGTGTTAGATAAATGTTAGGTTTTGTGCATAAAACACACTTAAGTAGTATATTTGCATTTCATTTAGAATTAATCTATTTACAGAAAAGATGATTAAGGTATCAGACATAGCGAAAAACAAGGTGGTCGAATTGATGAGTGAAGACGGATTCGATGCAACTACAGACTTCATCCGAGTGGGTGTAAAAAGTGGTGGTTGTTCTGGTTTGTCTTATGATCTTAAATTTGACAAAGCCCAACAAGAAGGCGATAAAGTGTTTGAAGACAACGGTGTGAAAATAATCGTTGACAAAAAGAGTTTCCTCTATTTGGTTGGAACTACTTTGGAGTATTCTGGAGGGTTAAACGGTACTGGTTTTGTTTTCAACAATCCTAATGCCAATAGAACTTGTGGTTGTGGAGAGAGTTTTTCTCTCTAATTGATAAATGATAAAAAAAGTCCTGGACAAAATTTAGGATATAAAAAATGGCGTATACTGAAGACGATTTAAAGAAAGAATTAGAAACGAAAGAATATGAGTATGGATTCTATACCGACATAGAATCTGATACTTTTCCAGTTGGTTTAAATGAAGATATCGTTAGAGCAATTTCTAAAAAGAAAGATGAGCCAGAATGGATGACAGAATGGCGACTTGAAGCCTTTAGAATTTGGGAAAAGATGGAAGAGCCGGAGTGGGCAAATGTGAACTATGAAAAGCCAGATTTTCAAAACATTTCCTATTATTCTGCTCCCAACAAAAAACCAAAATACAATAGCATCGATGAGGTAGATCCTGAGTTATTAGAAACCTTCGAAAAACTAGGAATCTCATTAGAAGAGCAAAAGAAACTTGCAGGAGTTGCTGTAGATATTGTTATGGACTCTGTTTCTGTAGCAACTACTTTCAAAGAAACCCTCGCAGAAAAAGGAATTATATTTTGCTCGATATCTGAAGCTATACAGGAACATCCTGAGCTGGTAAAGAAATATATAGGATCTGTTGTTCCTCAAAAAGATAACTTTTATGCTGCTTTAAATTCTGCAGTTTTTAGCGACGGATCTTTCTGCTATATTCCTAAAGGCGTTAGATGCCCTATGGAATTATCTACATATTTTAGAATTAATCAGGCTGGAACAGGTCAATTTGAGCGTACTCTAGTTATTGCAGATAAAGAAAGTTATGTGAGTTACCTTGAAGGATGTACGGCACCATCAAGAGACGAAAATCAATTACATGCAGCTGTAGTAGAATTAATCGCGCTAGATGACGCCGAAATAAAATATTCTACAGTTCAAAACTGGTATCCTGGTAATGCCGAAGGAAAAGGAGGGGTGTATAATTTCGTAACCAAAAGAGGGATTTGCGAAAAGAACGCCAAAATATCCTGGACGCAAGTAGAAACGGGATCAGCTGTAACTTGGAAATATCCTTCTTGTGTCTTAAAAGGTGATAATTCTGTGGGTGAATTTTATTCTATTGCAGTGACCAATAACTTTCAACAGGCAGATACTGGTACCAAAATGATTCACCTTGGTAAGAACACTAAGAGTACGATTATTTCTAAAGGTATTTCAGCCGGAAAGTCTCAGAACAGTTATCGCGGATTGGTGCAGATTAATAGCAGAGCCACCAACGCTCGTAATTTTTCTCAGTGTGATTCATTATTGATGGGCAATGATTGTGGGGCGCATACGTTTCCATATATAGAAGCGAAAAATAAAACTGCTCAAATAGAACATGAAGCAACAACAAGTAAAATAGGTGAAGACCAAATTTTTTATTGTAACCAAAGAGGTATAGATACTGAAAAGGCTATTGCTCTTATTGTAAACGGTTTCAGTAAAGAAGTATTAAACAAATTGCCTATGGAGTTTGCTGTTGAAGCTCAAAAACTTCTTGAGATATCTCTGGAAGGCTCTGTTGGGTAAATTAACAACCATCAAATCTACATAAATGAAGCCATCACTATTCTTAATTGTACTTAGCCTTGTATGTTTTTCTTGTAAAAAAGATAAATCAGATAGTAATAATGACGACCTGTCTTTGGTAAGAGGAGAGTTTATTCTTATTGATGATGCAGCGGTAATAAAAGGAAGTGACTTTATTTATGGTGTTGTTATCGATGATACTACTCTAGAGCTCGCAAAACAAGTAGCTCCTCTAAAAAGAGAAGAATACGACATGGTGCCTGTAGTAGTAAAAGGTCTTATAAAGCCAAATCCTAAACAGGGGTGGCCAGAAGTAGTAGAAATAAAAGAAATAATCGGAGTAAGTGCTCCTACCTCAGAATTACCAACCAAAATAGAGTCTTCTGAGCAAGGGCAAAATCAAACTCCAAATGTAGAACAAACCGTAGAAAATTAATTCAGTTAATTATATCTCTCAATAGAGAAAAAGAATTGCATACAATGTTAGAAATAAAGGATTTACACGCAAACGTTGAAGGAAAAGAAATTTTAAAAGGTCTTAATTTAAAGGTTAATGCAGGAGAAATACATGCTGTAATGGGACCAAATGGAGCTGGAAAAAGTACACTGGCAAATATCATTGCAGGTAAGGAAGAGTATGAAGTGACAGATGGAGATATCCTTTTAAATGGTGATGATATTGAAGAATTAGGTCCAGAAGAAAGAGCTCATAAAGGTGTTTTTATGTCTTTTCAGTATCCTGTAGAAATACCGGGAGTAACCGTGACCAATTTTATGAAAACAGCGATCAACGAGACAAGAAAAGCGCAAGGACTTGAAGAAATGCCTGCCAAAGATATGCTCAAAAAGATTCGTGAGAAGTCTGAACTACTAGAAATTGATCGTAAATTTTTATCTCGTTCTCTAAACGAGGGGTTCTCGGGAGGTGAGAAAAAAAGAAATGAGATTTTTCAAATGGCAATGATGGAACCTAAATTAGCTATCCTCGATGAAACCGATTCTGGATTAGATATTGATGCACTTCGAATTGTTGCCAATGGAGTAAACAAGTTAAAAAGTCAAGATAACGCTATCATTGTAATCACACATTACCAAAGATTACTAGATTATATCGTTCCAGATTATGTGCACGTGTTATACGATGGGAAAATCGTAAAATCTGGTACCAAAGAGTTGGCTCTTGAACTAGAAGAAAAAGGATACGACTGGATTAAGGAAGAGATAAATGCATAAGTTATGGAATTAAAAGAAAAATTAGTATCCTCTTTTTTAGCTTTTGAAAATACCGTGAATGTAGATGCGCCTATTCACGATATTAGAACTCAAGCTATAAAGATTTTTGAAGAAAAAGGGTTTCCTACCAAAAAGGAAGAAGCCTGGAAATATACTTCTCTTAATGCTGTGCTTAAGCATGATTATAGTATTTTCCCTAAGGAAGAAAATGCATTAGAGTTTAAAGATGTAAAGAAATACTTTCTTTATGATTTAGATACCTATAAAATCGTATTTATAGATGGTAAATACTCTTCGCATTTGTCTGAGACTACTCATGACAAAATAGATGTCTGTCTAATGTCTTCTGCGTTAACTCATGATAAATATAAAGCTGTAATCGATAATTATTTTAATAAGGTTGCACGCCAAGATGGTCTTACTTCTTTAAACACTGCGTTTTCTAAAGAAGGAGCCTATATTTATATCCCAAAAAATAAACTGGCAGATAAACCTATTCAAATTATTCATTTTTCTACCGGTAAAGAGTCTGCACAAATGCTTCAACCACGTAATTTAATTGTGGTAGAAGAGAATTCACACGTTCAAATTATAGAACGTCACCAAAGTTTAACAGATAATCCTGTATTTACGAATTCGGTTACTGAGATATATGTAGATAAACGAGCACATGTTGATTATTACAAGATTCAGAATGATAATGAACAAGCCTCTTTGATAGATAACACGTATATCGAACAACAAGCTCAAAGTGTAGCCTCTGTACACACTTTTGCTTTTGGTGGAAACATCACGAGAAATAACTTGAATTTCTTTCAAAAAGGAGAAGGAATAGACTCTATTCTAAATGGGGTAACAATTCTTGAAGGGAAACAACACGTAGACCATAACACATTAGTACATCATACAGAACCAAACTGTGAAAGTCATCAGGACTACAAAGGTATTTTTGATGAAAAAGCTACAGGGGTTTTCAACGGAAAAATTATTGTAGATAAGATTGCTCAAAAGACCAACGCATTTCAATCGAATAATAATATTTTATTAAGTGATAAAGCGACCATCAATTCTAAACCACAATTAGAGATTTTTGCAGACGATGTAAAATGTTCTCATGGGTGTACTATTGGGCAGCTTGATGAAAATGCATTGTTTTATATGCGTTCTAGAGGTATAGGAGAGAAAGAAGCTAGAGCTTTACTTATGTATGCATTTGCCAATAATGTATTGGAGAGTGTAAAAATACCTCAACTTAAAAATAGAATTAATAAACTTATCGCTAACAAGTTAGGGGTAGATATTGGTTTTGATTTATAAAGACAATAAGGACTATAATTTATATACGAAGCCAAATCATATGATTTGGCTTTTTTATTCTATAGCCTCCACAACATTTTTTAGAAAAGTATTAAAGTCTACACCTGCATCCCCTATTAATCCAAACCGAACAATTACCAAGTCTTTGGAAGGAATAATAAACACTCGTTGTCCCTGGAATCCATTTGCCGAAAACATATCTCTAGGCGCATCTTGATAAAAACCACCAGCATTCAGCCAAAAATGACCTCCATAATCTCCATCTGAAGTCGGACTTGGGGTAGTAACATAATCTACCCACTCTGGATTAAAGATTTGAGTTCCGTTCCAATTTCCTCTATGTAGGTACAAAAGACCAAATTTGGCCCAATCTCTAGCCGTTGCCCAGGCATAAGAAGAACCTACATAATTTCCGGCTATATCGGCCTCAATTAGCATAGAATGCATCCCTATTTTATCTATAAATTCTTTGTAGGGAAAATCTAAATATTCTTGATAGTCTCCTATCTCTTTTCTCAAAATACCCGACAATATATTTGACACTCCAGAAGAATAATACCAATACTCTCCAGGTTTATGAATGGCTTTTTTGTAAATCTGAGGTTTTGTCATATCTGTATCTAAATACAACATCTTGGTGACATCAGAAATAGATCCGTAATCCTCATCCCACTCCAAACCACAATTCATTTGCAGCAAATTATGAATGGTAATCTCCTTTCTTTCATCATTTTGCCATTCGTCTATTGGAGCTTTATCATGAACAGAAATTTTTCCTTGTTTTTCAAGAACCCCAAAAGCTGTAGCCAACACACTTTTAGTCATCGACCAACCTGCAAGCTTTGAATCTTGGTTTAATCCCTCAATATACTTTTCAGCAATTATTTGATCTTTATATAGAACCAATACCGCTCTGGTTTTTTGCACATACTCCGCACCAGAATCGAATATAGAATGTACCGCTTCTTTTACCTGTTCATAGTTCACATTATCAAAAACGGTGTCTTGTTGTGGTAATTCTCCATAGGGATACGGTAAATTAGTGTTTATAACATTTCTATGAGGAACAAAAGCAGGTGAATTGGCATCAAAATCTTCATTAATCAAAACACTTCCCAAACCTTCTCGATAAACCGCTTTTCTTTGTTGTAATCCAAAAACAGAAGCAATTGATGTTTTCTGCTTGAAATCTACCTCATCATCTGCCAAATGAACTGGAGTAAAATTATTATCCTTTGTATCAGTAAATTCAATACTTCTTTCTGCAACAAAAATCGAAGAATTCATATGCTTTGCAGAGTATCCTGTTAAAATGGTTAGTTTAGGGTAATTTAAGGCAGCACCTACACAAATACACAAAAAAAGAAGCAAAAATATAACCTTAATAATTTTTTTAAATCGTCGCATAAGAAAAAAGATTAAACCATTCTAAAAATAAGTAATCCTAATTAGAAATACTTCTTACTTTTGCAAAAAGAAATTGCAATGTTTGATGTACAAAAAGTAAGAGAAGATTTTCCAATTCTAAAAAGAACTGTAAACGGAAAACCTCTTGTTTATTTTGATAATGCGGCCACTTCGCAAACACCTCAAGTGGTTATAGATGCTATTGTTGATTATTACAGTAATTATAACGCCAATATACACAGAGGTGTTCATTCACTATCACAAGAAGCTACAGATGCTTATGAAATAGCACGCAAAAAAGTACAGGAACATTTTAATGCTAAACACCCTTACGAAATTATACTTACCTCCGGCACAACGCATAGTATTAATATCATAGCTACCGGATTTACCAGTTTGCTTACCAAAGGAGATGAAATCATTGTTTCTGCCCTGGAGCATCACTCTAATATTGTGCCTTGGCAAATGCTTTGTGAGCGCACTGGAGCCGTTCTAAAGGTGATTCCCATGAATGAAGAAGGAGAGCTGGTAATGAGCGTTTATGACCAATTACTTTCTGAAAAAACCAAATTGGTATTTACCAATCATATCTCAAATGCATTGGGTACTATAAACCCTATCGAAGAAATCATTGAAAAAGCGCACAATGTCGGTGCAGCAGTGCTTATCGATGGAGCACAATCCTGCCCTCATATTAAACCCGATGTGCAAAATCTAGATGTTGATTTTTATGTAGCATCTGCACATAAATTATGTGGGCCTACAGGAGTGGGTATGTTATACGGAAAAGAAGAATGGCTCAATAAATTACCACCATATCAAGGTGGAGGTGAAATGATAGATCAGGTTACTTTTGAAAAAACAACCTATGCCGGGCTTCCTCACAAATTTGAAGCGGGAACACCTAACATTTGTGGGGGAATAGCATTCGGTGTAGCCCTCGACTATATGAATAGCATTGGTTTTGATGAAATTGCAACTTATGAGAATGAACTACTTGAATATGGGACCAAAAAGTTGCTGGAAATAGAAGGACTTAAAATTTACGGTACTTCAAAACACAAAACATCGGTAATTTCATTCAATATCGCTGATATTCATCCTTATGATATAGGAACTATCGTAGATAAATTAGGAATTGCAGTAAGAACAGGGCACCATTGTGCTCAACCCATTATGGATTTCTATAAAATTCCCGGTACAATAAGAGCTTCTTTTTCATTTTATAATACCAAAGAGGAGATTGATGCCTTGGTCGAAGCTCTTAAAAAAGCAAAAATGATGCTTTCTTAAATAGTATTTCTTGCTATGTAACTTCAAAAAGCAAATATTTAAATAAAATTTAGGGGAAATTTCCTCTTTTAAAACAAAAAAAATCACCGTTTCTTATGCGGTGTTTTTTTTATGTTTTATTCGGCTTAAAAATCTTGCCTATCCCAGCAATAATGTTAAAATTACAAAATAACAACTTATATTTCAACAGTTTACAAATAAGTCATTATTGACTAATTATTTAGATAAAATGTTAAAAAAAATTAGATTATCCTTGCAAAAATATAATTTTCAGAATACCTTGTACCCAACAACATTAACCAAAATTAAATATATTATGAAAAAAGTACTGTTTAGTATTTTGTCAATTCTTTTCGTGGCTTTTAGCGGAATTGCTCAAGACTACGATGTAAGTTCAAGCTCTAAAACCTTCAGAGATGCCAGTCGTAGAAATCGAAGGGTAAATGCAAGAATCTATTACCCTAACATCAGCCGTGAAAACAGATCCGAAATAAACTTTCCTGTTATTATTCTTGGGCATGGGTTTGTAATGGGTTCTGACGCTTACGAAAATTTCTACGATACTTTGGTACCCAGAGGCTATATCGTAGTTTTTGTGAATACCGAGGGTTCATTTTTTGCCAATCATGATGCCTATTCAAAAGATTTAGCATTTATGGTAGCTGCAATTCAAGCTGAAAACAATAACTCAGGTTCTGTGTTGTCGGGTATTGTAGATGATAAAACTGCTCTTATTGGTCATTCTATGGGAGGCGGTGCTGCAACTGTAGCTGCATCTATGGTTGAGGTAGAAACTTTAGTCACTTTTGCACCAGCTTTACTAAGATTCGACACTTTAACCCCCGCTTCCAATGTTTCTGAAGATGCTATTGTGTTTTCTGGAACTGCCGATGGTGTAACTCCTCCAGACGAGCATCATATTCCTATCTATTCCAATTTAGGTTCTTCTTGTAAATACCTAATTAATATCACAGGAGGTGCCCACTGTTATTATGCCAATAGTAATTTTTTCTGTGATTTTGGAGAAAACAGCTCATCTGGGGATATTCAAATTACAAGGGCCCAGCAGCAAGCCACTACTTTTCAATTCTTGAATTCATGGTTAGATTACAAGTTAAAGGGTAACACAAATGCACAACAATCATTTCTAATAGACTTGGCAACATCTGGTGACATCACTTCAGAAAACACATGTGATAATCCTCAGGTAACTTATGAACCCGAAACAGTAGCTATACAAACATTTCCAAACCCTACAAACAAACTTTTAAATATTAAGATTGCAAACGATTATGAGTTGAGTAAAGTTGAGTTTTACAATCAGACCGGTAGACTAGTTCATTCTTCAAGCACTAATCAAGTTGACGTTTCTAAATTACGACCCGGTCACTATTTGACAAAAATATATATTGGTGAAGCAACCATTACCAAGAAAGTGGTTATTCAAAGGTAATTTCATCAAAAATATATTTTTTTCATGCGTAAGAATGAGGGAGTAAACTCCCTCATTTTTATTTGATTTCACCTTATAAATCATTATCTTACAGTATAGATGAACCAATCTTAACAATTTATGAATCAGATTGTTAAATAATGTTTTGTTTCCGTTAAAATACAAAACAAACCCTGCTTTCATTCGTTTATGTTGTAATACTCTTTACCATGAAAAAGTTAGCCGTTCCTTGTATAGTTATTCTCTTGCTTAGTACCTTGGGATGTCCTTCGGGAAAGCCTATTGTAGAAAATCCTGATTGCATGACTCCTGAAGAAGCCAAAACGCTCTACAAAGCAGCAAGTGCTGATCCCGATAAACGATGCAGTACCATGGAAGTATTAAGAAAACATATGACCAAAAACCCTGAATTGGTTTCTAGGATGGAAAACATAGAGAAACAATGTCAAGCTTTTATTCAACTTCGGAAAAGTGGAAAAATTGCCGATTCTGAAACTATTACCATTCCCACCGTGGTTCATGTGGTTTATAACACAGAAGAAGAAAATATTTGCAATGCACAAATTCTTTCGCAGATTAAGGTATTAAATGAAGATTTCACCAAATCTAACACAGATGTTAATCAAATTCCTAATGAATTTTCTGGTTTTGCTTCAAATGCTAACATACGCTTCAATTTAGATACAATTATTCGGATTTCTTCTACAAAAACCGAATGGGGAACCGATGATTTGGTAAAATTCTCCTCTAACGGTGGTTCTGATATCATAGAACCCAATAGAAAACTAAATATTTGGGTGTGTAATATAGGAGGAGGAATTTTAGGATATGCACAATTTCCTGGTGATAATCCAACCACAGATGGGATCGTGGTTTCTCCTCAGTTCTTCGGCACCGAAGGTTCGGCAGTTGCGCCATTTAATAAAGGAAGAACAACAACTCATGAAGTTGGACATTGGTTAAATTTGCGCCATATTTGGGGAGATGGAAATTGTAACCAAGATGATTTTGTAGAGGACACACCACTATCTGATGGTCCTAATTTTGGATGCCCGCAATATCCCACAGTAAGATGTAATTCTAACGATATGACCATGAACTATATGGATTATTCTGATGATGCTTGCATGCACATGTTTACCATTGGGCAAAAAGATAGAATGAGAGCTGTATTTGCCGATGATGGCCCCAGGGCGAGTTTTGTAAAAAATTACTACAACAAATATGAATAAAATGATTGCCATATTAAGTTTCTTTTTCCTTGTTGTCTCCTGTAAAGAAAAAAAATCTTCCTTAGGACAACAAAATAACTCTGCTCAAGAAACTATTTCAGAAGTGGTCTATGAAGCTAGCACCCGTGGTTCTTTTTATAAAGTAATTGTCAATAAAAACCAGGTTCAGAAAACAAAGAACAGAAGCGCTAGTAATTTCTCATCTAAAACCTGTAGTGCCAATGAATGGAAAACCGTTCTTTCATTTACTCATACTATTGATTTAAACAAGATACATGAACTCTCTGCTCCCACAAATCAAAGTGCCAGAGATGTCGCTTTGCATGCCAAATTAAAGATTATAACCTCTTCCCAAACCTATACTTCTGTTGGTTTTGATCACGGTAATCCTCCCGAAGAATTAAAGTCATTGGTTAATACTATACTAACATTGGCAGAAAGTATTGAATAGCAATGAATCTTGTTGTACTTTTACTGAAAATTTGCAGATAATGACGATAAAAGAAATTCAAGAAGAGATTGTCGATGAATTTAGCATGTTTGATGATTGGATGCAGCGGTATGAATATATGATCGAACTAGGAAAATCACTTCCACTTATTGAAGAAAAGTATAAAACAGAAGATAATATCATCAAAGGTTGTCAAAGTAAAGTTTGGGTTCATGCAGAAATGCAAGATGACAAAGTTAATTTTACAGCAGACAGCGATGCGATTATTACTAAAGGGATTATTGCAATTCTTATTCGAGCTTTTTCGGGACAACATCCAAAAGACATTATCGACGCAGATACAGGTTTTATAGATGAGATTGGTTTAAAGGAACATTTATCACCAACTCGCGCCAACGGTTTAGTAAGCATGATTAAGCAATTAAAAATGTACGCTATCGCTTACCAAACACAATTAAATTAATTTTTGTTAGGTATCCCCTTTCAAAATCGACTAAAAAAACAACTATGAGTGACACTGCTATAGATACAAATGAACTAGGAGAAAAGATCGTAAGAGTTTTAAAAACTATTTATGATCCTGAAATTCCTGTAGATATATATGAACTAGGGTTAATTTATGATGTATTTGTAAATGAGGATTATGATGTTAAGATTCTTATGACACTTACTTCTCCCAATTGCCCGGTAGCCGAATCATTACCACAAGAAGTACAGGAAAAAGTAAAATCTCTAGATGCTGTAAACGATGTCGAAATGGAACTTACTTTTGATCCTCCCTGGTCACAAGATCTTATGAGTGAAGAGGCAAAACTTGAATTGGGAATGCTGTAAAAAGTATTTTGTGTTGGTGTTACATACTTTCTTAATTTTAATGCATGAGCGACCAAGAACATTATCATAAACTAGAAAGGATGTATTTAAAAGCAAATATCAATACCGGGATATTTGACACTACTACTGCCAAGATTGGTGAAGGCATAGCAGAAATAGGATTAGACATTACCGATAAATATTTTCATGCTTTGGGAGCAATTCATGGTTCGGTATATTTCAAGTTGTTAGATGATGCAGCCTTTTTTGCGGTAAATTCTTTGGTAAAAGATGTATTTGTGCTTACCACATCTTTTAACATTAACCTTATAAGACCTGCTAATCAGGGAACCCTAAAAGCAGTAGGGAAAATAAAATTTAGATCTAAAAATCTATTCGTTGCTGAGTCAGTATTGTATAACGAACAAGGAAAGGAAATCGCATTTGGTACTGGTAACTTTGCAAAGAGTAAAATAGAATTATCAGAAAAAATAGGATATCGATAATGGCAGAAGAAATTGTAAATAGAGTCGCTAATAATAAAAACCTGATCACTTTTGATCTTGAAGATTATTACCCAAATGGTAAACGAGTTCTTTTCGATATTAAAGATTGGCTTTTTGAAGGGCTATTACTTCGTGAAAAAGAATTTAGACAACATGCAAAAGACCATGATTGGAGCCAATATAAAGATCAATATGTTGCATTAACTTGTTCTTCTGATGCGATTATACCAGGGTGGGCATATCTATTACTAACTAGTGCTCTGGCTCACTATGCCAGAAAAGTGGTAGTTGGTTCTTTAGAGACGATAGAGACCATTCTTTATACCGAAATTATCGCTAATCTGGATGTGAGTGAGTTTCAGGATAAACTTTTGATCATCAAAGGGTGTTCAAACAAACCTGTTCCCGAAGGTGCATATATAGCCTTAATTCAGAAATTACAGCCCGTCGCCAAAAGTATAATGTATGGTGAAGCCTGCTCTTCGGTACCTCTGTACAAACGTAAATAATTCCTTTTATCGGGTAATCTGGTTTTTTGTCGAAAAATTACATTCCAAGACATCCTAACTCAGACAAAAAACGTTTCTTAAAATATATTTGCCAACATAAATTTTTACAGATTATTTATTTTGGTTAGGTATGTCGGATAATGTTAAAATGGGACTCAAAGTAACATGTTTTGACATATACCCCTCTTAACTGGAGTAATAGTCTACTCTAAAACTATCAATTACATGAAAAAAACACTTTTAACCTTAGTGCTGTTAATCAGTTCTACAATTGTATTTGCTCAAGATGAAGCAAAAAAAGACGATGCCCCAAAGGATGGATGGACCAGAGCTGGAAACATTAGCTTTTTGTTTAATCAATCTGCCTTTAATGCTGAATGGCTAGGAGGAGGAACCTCTAATATAGCGGGTAACTTGTCCCTATCATACGATTTTAACTATCGTAAAGGAGCTTTAACCTGGGATAACAAAATTCTTGCAGATTATGGTTTAACAAAACTAAAAGATCAGGAATTCACCAGAAAGACCAATGATAGATTCGAATTTAACTCATTACTTGGTAAACAAATAAAGGACTCTAACTGGTATTATTCTTTCTTTTTGAATTTCAGAACTCAGTTTGCACCAGGATATGTATTTGGTGAAGATGCAGACGGAAATGAAACAAGAACAGAAACCACACATATTTTCTCTCCTGCTTACTTACAAATGGGGCCAGGTATGCTTTGGAAGAAAAGTGATAACCTAAAAGTAAACATTGCACCGGCTACAGCTCGATTCATTTTCGTAGATGGTGATTTTACAGATGTAGGAGATGATCAAGCTGCTATCGATGCATTTAATGATGCTGGTGGATATTTTGGTGTAGAAGCAAACGATTCTTTTAGATTTGAATTTGGTGCGGCAGTAAACGCGTATGCAAAATTCGAATTAATGAAGAATGTTTCTATGGAAAACATCTTAAATCTATATTCAAACTACCTTGAAGATCCACAAAATGTTGATATCGATTACACAGCAAATGTTGTGATGACTATCAACAAATATTTATCGACAAATCTTACTTTCCAGGCCATCTATGATGACAATGCTATAGGTGCATTTCAGATTAGAGAAGTATTTGGACTTGGTGTAAATTACGGATTCTAGAAAAAGAATCTAATAACTCTCATAAAGACGTCTAAGAAGTATGCATTACTTTTTAGACGTTTTTGTTTTTTGGAACCAACTCCATATGGTACTCATAGTCATCTTCATTTACAGTTAGAAAACCCATTCGTTGATAAAGATTTTTGGCCGGGTTCTCTTTTAAAACCTTAAGCCTAATTACTTTTTGTTGTTCTATGAACTGTTCCAACAGCTGTTTCCCTATTCCGTTACCTTGATAATCTGGTAGCACTTGAATCTGTAAAACTTCTATTGCTTTCTCATTTTCGATATACTTTAGCAAACCCACTCGCTCTTGTGAATACCAAATTATAAAAGCGTCAGTATAGTTTTTAGCCACTCTTAATCGGTGCTCTTCATCAGACAAGAAGATACCTGATCGCTCCAAGTGTGCAACCATGGTTTGTTTTCGCAAATCGAACAAAAAGTCTTCGTCTTCGATTTTGGCTTTCGTAATCGCTATAGAATGTGATTTCGTCATTGCAACGAATATAGTTTATTTTCGTTTATGTTTTTGTGGATGAACCTTTTGTATTGGTTTGATAAAATAAGTTCATCTTGTATATTTGTTTATCTACCCCTGCAATTTGTAATTGAATGAAAAGTTTTTGGTTTGCTATTCTTGTTATTTTTTGTGCCCAATGGGGCATGGCTCAGGAAAAAGAAGGGCAACCAACCGACCAACAAAGTGCAGAAAAGAAACAATTAGATTCGATACAGGCCAATCTCAAACGTGCCTTAGACAGCCTGCTTAAAAACACTCCTAATACCCTTAACACCATTGTTCTTAAACAAAAGCTCAAAGAAATTACTCCAAAAAAACCTAAAGAACCCGAACAAGTGGGTTGGAAAAATAAAGGGAAGTTTTCGATATTGTTCAACCAATCTGCTTTTAATTTTGACTGGCAAGGAGGAGGAACCTCAAATGTAGCTGGTAACGCTGTATTAAATTATGAATTTAACTATAAGAAAAATAGCTTGACCTGGGATAACAAAATCCTGGCCGATTATGGTCTTACATTTTTGAAAGACGAAAACTTTGCCCGTAAAACCAATGACAGAATTGAATTTAACTCCAGAATAGGACAGCGCATTGGGCAAGGACATTGGAACTACTCTTTATTTGTGAATTTCAGGTCACAATTTGCCAAAGGATATCGTTTTAGTAAAGACCCCGATACCGATGAGACCATTCGCACCGAAGAAACTCATTTTTTCTCACCTGCATTTATTCAAATTGGTCCTGGATTGTTATGGAAAAAAAGTGACAACCTCAACCTAAACATTGCACCTGTAACCGTGAGAATGATTTTTGTAGATGATCAATTTACAAGTGGTCCCGACTATGTAGATGGAGATTATTTTGGAGTTGATGCTGGTGAAAGCTCACGATTCGAATTTGGTGGCTCTTTGGCAGCTTATGCAAAATTTGAGCTCTTTAAAAATGTAACCATGGAGCAGCTTTTAAACCTATACTCGAACTATATTGAAGATGCTGCCAATGTTGATATCGATTACACCCTTAACCTCAACCTTGTCGTGAATAAATACATTAGTGGCAGTTTTGCTTTTCAGGCTATTTATGATGATAATGCTACCGGTGCATTTCAAATACGAGAGGTCATCGGACTTGGATTAAATTATGAATTTTGAGGACTGCCTTTGATAAAAAAATCATTTCCTTGGCAACCGTTGATTTACGCCAATAATAAAATAGAGCAACCCACCTATCACATTAAAAAATAGTACTACGATTACCCAAACCAGTTTGTTGTTGTCTTTAAAATCACTTCTTAAAATATCGATTAGTGCCACCAGTGGAATTAAAACAATAGTTAAAAGAGCTGCTGCGATTACTATGGTTTGTAAGATACCAGTCATTACTGTTTTATTTTATTATTCATCAATTGTTTTTCTTTTTACTGTTAAACTCTTTTGCTTTAGAATTCAAAGAACCAAGCAGAGTCGTCTTTTACAAAAAGTGTAAAATACCTAATTCTTGTCTTGTCTTTGGTAACCATAAAATATTCTAAAATCTCATCTTCCTCTTTATTTAAAATTGCAAACACACATTCTTCATCAGTTTTTTTAATTGGTAAACGGAGTGTATCCAGATGTTTTACATCACTATATTTATGGATTTTTAGATCTTGAATCTCCCTTATTTTACTATTCGGTATAAACCAATTATTACCTTTTCCTTCTCTAGCATCAAGAATAACCTTAGTTATAAGTTCTTTTCTTTCCTTGTCAAAATCTATGTTTTTAGGGTCTTTAGAAAGTTCAATATATGTATCTATAACTTGTTGAGGATTAATTTTATCATCAAACACATCCTCCACAAAATTAGAAATAAGCTCTTTTTCTGTATGTTTATCACACGAAATACAACAGAAGACAATTGATAAAATTAAAAGGACATTTTTACACATAATGCAGAGGTTCATGCAATATTAAACCTTCTCAGTTTCAAAAAATGAAACTCAGAAAAAAATAATATTGTACTTTATGAGATCAGTCTACATGAATTGAGTTATCTGCTACTCTTCTGCTATTTCAGGATACAAAAAGTTGTTGTATGGGAAACGGGTAACATGAATATCACGCACCTCTTTATAGACACGTTTTCTAAACTCATCTATATTTTCCTTGTTAATGGCAGAAATAAAAAGGGCATTGTCCCCTATTTTACTCATCCAAGTTTGTTTCCATTCGTCTAGGGTATAGTGAGCCTTCGTTTTTTCGGTAGTTAGATCATCTTCCTCAATGGTTTCATGTTGGTATGCATCGATCTTATTAAATACCATAATCGTTGGTTTCTCGGTACAGTCGATCTCTCCCAAAATTCTATTTACAGAGTCTATATGATCCTCAAACTGTGGATGGGAGATATCTACAACATGTAACAACAAATCGGCTTCTCTCACCTCATCGAGTGTGCTTTTAAAACTCTCGACCAATTGCGTAGGCAACTTTCTAATAAACCCTACTGTATCACTTAATAAAAATGGTAAGTTACCAATAACAACTTTTCTTACAGTCGTATCTAGTGTGGCAAACAATTTATTTTCGGCAAACACTTCACTTTTGGCTATTACGTTCATGAGGGTAGATTTTCCTACATTGGTATACCCTACAAGGGCGACACGTACGAGCTTACCTCGGTTCCCTCTCTGGGTTGCCATTTGCTTATCTATCGTTTGTAGTTTTTTCTTTAGTAGTGAAATTCGATCTCTTACAATACGACGGTCGGTTTCGATCTCGGTTTCCCCAGGACCACGCATCCCAATACCCCCTCTTTGTCGCTCTAAGTGTGTCCATAACCCAGTAAGTCGTGGTAGTAAATATTGATATTGTGCAAGCTCTACCTGCGTTCTTGCATAACTGGTTTGTGCGCGTTGAGCAAAAATATCAAGAATCAAATTGGTTCGATCAATGATCTTAGCTTTGAGCGTACGTTCTATATTTCGCAGTTGTGCTGGAGATAATTCATCGTCAAAAACTACGGTACCTATCTCATGCTCTTCAACATAGGCCCTTACCTCTTCCATTTTACCGGTACCAATAAAGGTTTTAGAATGAGGCATATCCATTCGCTGCGTAAATCGCTTCACCACTTCTCCTCCTGCCGTATAGGTAAGAAACTCTAATTCATCCAGAAACTCATTTAGCTTCTCTTCATCTTGATTTCGGGTTACTATTCCTATTAAAACTGTTTTTTCGTATGCAATTTCCTTCCGTTCTAACATTCGCTCTTATCTGTCTTTCTCTTATTTTATTATATTGTGCGTTCTAATCGAATACACAAAAGTACGATAATAAAACATATTTGAGCTTGTATGATACGATTACCAAAATAGGAAATCGATCCAAAGTCTATAGTTTATACTCCAGCACATGGCACATAAAATGTATTTCAGTAAAAGAGAGACCAACCACTATACGGTGGCATTCTATAATCTCGAAAATCTTTTTGATACCAAAGACGATCCTAATGTTCTAGATGAAGATTTCTTACCAGATTCTGAAAAACGATGGAACCGAAAACGATATGAAAAGAAATTATCTAAACTAGGTACTGTTATATCAAATATTGGGTTTTCTAAAACCAGAAAAGCTCCTGCCCTAGTTGGAGTTGCCGAGGTAGAAAATAAAAAAGTGCTTGAAGATCTCACCAATACCAAACACTTAATAAACAAAAACTACGGCATTGTACATTATGATTCTCCAGATGAAAGAGGTATCGATGTGGCGCTACTATACCAAAAAGACCTCTTTGAAGTAATAGATTCTGAAGCTGTTTCCGTTTTGGTAGACAATCCAGATGGTGCTCGAGATTACACTCGCGATATTTTATGGGTCACAGGTCTTTTGAATCATGAAAAAATTCACATCCTTATCAATCATTGGCCTTCTAGACGGGATGGTGCTCATTTAACTTCTTACAAACGAATTGCAGCTGCCGATAAAAATCGTGAAATCATTGATCGAATCAATGCAGAAGAAGCTGATGCCAAAATTATTATCATGGGTGATTTTAACGATGACCCTACCGATGAAAGCGTGAAAGATCATTTAGTGGGCAATGATTTATTTAACCCCATGGAACGCCTTTTAACAAGATACAGTGGTAGTCTTAATTATCGTAGTCAATGGAACCTTTTTGATCAGATTATTTTTAGTCATAATTTCCACAAATATGAAAAAGGGAAGCATTGCTTTTCTGATGCCGCAATTTTTGACAAAGATTTCCTAAAAATATATAAAGGTCGCTACAAAGGGACTCCTTTTAGAACGTATGCTGGTGGTAAATACAGAGGTGGTTATAGTGACCATTTTCCGGTATACATACGTTTAAAGTTAAATTAAAAAAGGCCAATATTTATAAATACGGCCTTTACACAATCACAAAGCCCAAAACTAAATTTTCTGGGCTTAATCAAAAATTAAAGTTTAGTCTTTAGGGTGATCTATGGTATTATCTTCATGTTCAATACTATTTGACAACGTATCATCATCTATAAGTTCTATAGTTGTTTTAATACTCTCTTTTTCTTGATCATTGGTATTTATAAACACCTGTTCTCCATCGGGTTGTTCACAAGATATTGTCCCCAATAACACTCCTACTGTAAGTACTAATTTTATGCTGTTCTTCATTTTCTTCATCTCCTTTCTGTATTAATTATAATTCCCTTAAATCATAGAATGTATGTAATCTTAACTTCATACTACAGTGTAAATATAGAATGTTATCCCGTAAAGAATAAGCTGTAAAACTCCCTTTCAATGCAGGGTCTTATCCGGTATTAAAACAGGGAAATCACCCTAAAAAAGTCCGAAAAGTTTGAATTTCAAATTATTCGGACATAGACCCTTTAATACACACCTACATTCGCATCATAAACCAAACATTAATATATTATGAAAACACAAAAATTTAAACATTTTGCATTAGTATGCGTTACAGTTTTGATGGCGTCGTGCAGTAAAACAGATCTTGCCGATGCAGATGAGACTCAGGCTTTAGAACAAAAAGAAAAAGTAGAACTTGTAGAAACACCAGATGACAAAAACTTTGTTGCAATTGGTCTGGCACCGGGTATTTATGGTAATTCTAATGTAGACGCTTGGGATAGTGAAACCTACAGTTATATCTTAACTCAGGCAGAACTCAATGCAGTTCCTAGCCATTTAAGGAGGTTTAGGGTAAAATTTGACAAGTGGGTTGGAGCCTGGGCAAACCAAGCCACTTATAACAACCAACCTAGCACAGTAACTGCAAAATTTCCTTCTGGTAACACAAGTGTATCTTTATACAGGATTGGCTTTCAGATGTACAACAAAAACACAGGGCAAAATTATGCACAAGTCTGGAAAATGGTTCAGGTGAATAATTAAAATGATTCAGTTTTAAGAGGGAGTAGCCCGATCCAAAATAATTTGGATTGGGCTATTTTAATAGCTATCAAGTAGATATACATAAAATTATTCATCTAAAAAAGAAGCAATCACCCCATATTTGGTGAGGTAATAATACCTTTTTTAAAAGGAAACCATAAAAAGTATCGTATTTTTTCTATAAACAACTAATTACCAAAACATTGATAAATAAAGGCTCACAAAGCACATTGTTAATTTGTTAATATTTTTTTAACCTAAGTAGGGTGATGGAATCGCTATAATCCCATACCTTGCGCTACGCAAAAAATCACACAAACAATTAGTTGTCATGAAATTAAAATTACTTTTAATTCCATTCTTCATATCATGTTTTATGGGGATTCAGAATGGAATATCACAATCTGTGTTTATTAATGAATTGCATTATGATAATGCAAGTAGCGATGTAGATGAAGCTATCGAAATCGCAGGAGCTGCAGGAACCAACCTAACGGGATGGAGCTTGGTATTGTACAACGGTTCGAATAGTTCTGCATACAATACAATTGCACTTACCGGAACAATTACCGATCAGCAAAATGGGTTTGGAACCGTAATCGAAGTTCTTCCTTCAAACGGATTACAAAATGGAGCTCCAGATGGTCTTGCGTTGGTAGATAATACCAATACTGTTGTTCAGTTTTTGAGTTATGAAGGAGTAATTACAGCCGCCGATGGTCCTGCTGCAGGTTTAACAAGTACCGATATAGGAGTTTCTGAATCGAGTAGCACGCCTGTAGGAGCTTCACTTCAACTTTCTGGAAACGGAACTACCGCTGCAGATTTTGTTTGGGAAGTTACCACAGCAAATACCTATGGAGCTGTAAACACTAATCAAGTATTTGGAACACCAGTAGTAATTCCTGTAATTAACGAATTTGTTTTTAATCACACCGGATCAGATACTGATGAATATACTGAGGTGCTCGCTGCACCAGGAACAGACCTAAGTGAATATTGGATATTAGAAATTGAAGGTGATAGCAATGCCGCTGGTACTATTGACGAAGTGATTCAATTAGGAACTACCGATGTAAACGGATATTTTACTACTCCTTTTGGAAGCAACACCTATGAAAACGGTACGGTCGCTTTACTTTTGGTGAAAAACTTTACAGGAACTGTAGGAGAAGATTTAGACACCAATGATGATGGTGTTTTTGACACTACTCCATGGGAAGAAATTATAGATGATATAGGTGTAAATGATGGTGGAGCCAGTGATGTTAACTATGCTTCTGTAACTCTGGCTCAATCTTTTGATGGCAGTACGTTTACTGTTGGTGGAGCGTCAAGATTTCCAAACGGTACCGATACTGATACCGATACAGATTGGACCAGAAATGATTTTGATGGTAGCGGATTACCTAGTTTTCCTGGAGTAGCAGCTGAACCAGGAGAGGCTGTGAATACGCCAAACCGCGAAAATGTAGTAATAGAAGATGGTGGTGGAGAAGATCCTGTAATTGTGATCAATGAGATCGATGCAGATACCGATGGTTCTGATGTGTTAGAATTCGTAGAACTATATGATGGCGGAGTAGGAAACACTTCTTTAGACGGTTTGATTGTGGTATTCTACAACGGATCGAACAACCAAAGTTATGCAACTTATGATCTTACTGGTTTTGCAACCAATGCCAATGGGTACTTTGTTTTGGGTAACACAGATGTTGCTAATGTAAGTATCACTTTCCCAGGAAACGGTTTACAAAACGGAGCTGATGCAGTAGCACTTTATCAAACAGACGCAGCAAGTTTTCCTAATGGAACTTTAGTTACTACAGATAATTTGATAGACGCTATTGTGTATGATACCAATGATAGTGATGACGCAGAATTATTAGTGCTCCTTAATGCTGGAGAGCCGCAGGTAAACGAAGATGATAAAGGAGATAAGAACTTTCACTCTTTACAGCGTTTCCCTAATGGCTCTGGAGGTTTAAGAAACACTACTAGCTATACACAAGCCATAGCGACTCCGGGAACTGCAAATACTAATGCTACCGAAGTTGTAAACTTAATAATTAATGAAATTGATGCCGATACCCAGGGTTCTGATGTTTTAGAATTCGTAGAGCTATACGACGGAGGAGCTGGAAACACACCTCTAGATGGATTTGTATTGGTAAATTATAACGGAAGTAATAACACTAGTTATAATGCTTTTGACCTTGATGGATTCACTACCAATGCAGAAGGATATTTTGTAATTGGTAATGCTGATGTTGCTAACGTGAACTTAGTAGTTCCAGGAAATAGTTTCCAGAACGGTGCTGATGCGGTAGTTCTTTATTTTGGAGATGCAAGCAGCTTCCCCAACGGAACAGCAGTAGTTACTGAAAATATTATTGATGCAGTAGTATATGATACCAATGATTCTGACGATGCAGAATTATTAGTACTATTAAACCCTGGTCAACCTCAACTTAACGAAGATGTTAACGGAAGTAAAGACGGAGAGTCGCTTCAACGATCACCAAATGGTCAGGGAGGAGCTCGTAATACAGATTCTTATGTAGCAAAAGCTCCAACCCCGGGTACAGATAACGACGGTGTTATTGTAACCCCTGGGGAACCAATTTCTATTGCAGAAGCAAGAGCTAGTTCAGAAGGAACTCCTGTAACTATTGCAGGTGTACTAACAGTAACCGATAGTTTCAACGGTCCTGCATTTATTCAAGATGCAACTGGTGGTATAGCTGTTTTTGATGAGCAAGTTCAAGCCAATGCAGCATTAAAAGTAGGAGACTCGATTACCGTAACCGGAGTTAGAGCAGCCTTTAATGATCAAGTACAAATAAGTGGTGTAGTAGAGGTTGTGAATAACGGGCTTCCACAAAACCCAATCATAGCCCAAGATATTACTTTGGCAGAACTAGCAAATCACCCAGGAGAATTGGTGCGTGTGGTAGACACTTCGTTCCCTAACCCAGGAGATCTACTGTTTGGAAATTCTAACTTCACTTTAACCGACGCAAGCGGAACAGGTGAGTTAAGAATCGATAATGACGTAGAAGCTATCGTGGGTAAAGTACAACCTGTTACCTGCCCTGAAATTACAGGAGTTGTAGGACGTTTTAGAGAGTTCTTCCAGTTATTACCAAGACAAGAATCAGATATCCCATGTGCGGTAGAATTTATTCCTCCTGGAGATACAGTAGGATTCCCAAAAGAAGATACTTTTGATGTTGTAGCATGGAATATAGAGTGGTTTGGAGACGAAAACAACTCTCCTGTAGGTCAAAACCCAATGTCTGATGCCATTCAAAGAGATAGTACGGCAACTGTTCTTCAAAGATTAAATGCAGATGTGTATGCAGTAGAGGAAATAGCAGACGATGCTTTATTTGCTGAGTTGGTAGCACAATTACCAGGTTATGATTATATCCTTTCAGACGCTACTTCTAACCCTGGAGGAACCCCTCCATTCCAGAAAGTTGGATTTATTTATAACACCGAAACCGTTTCTGTGGTTAATACACGACCAATGTTTACCTCTATTCACCCATTGTATAATGGTGGTGACGACTCTGGTATTGCAGATTACCCAAATGAAACATCACGTTTCTTTGCAAGTGGTAGACTTCCGTTCTTGATGACAGCCGATGTTACTATAAACGGAGTAACAGAACGTATCGATCTTATTGCTTTACATGCAAGAGCTAATAGTGGTAATGACGCTCAAGGTAGATATGACATGCGTAAGTATGATGTTGAGGTATTAAAAGACTCTCTCGATGTTAATTTTGCAAACAACAAAGTAATCTTATTAGGAGATTACAATGATGATGTAGATGAAACTGTAGCCGATATTCCTTCAACTATATCAAGTTTCCAAGAGTATGTAGATGATAATGAAAACTATACCATCGTTTCTTCTGCGTTAAGCGAAGCCGGATTGCGTTCTTTTGTATTCAGAGAAAATATGATCGATCATATTGCGATCACCAATGAGCTTGATGAGGCGTATATCGAGAACTCGGTTACGGTACACTATGAAGTTTATGATAGCGATTATGCTTTTACCACTTCAGATCACTTCCCGGTTTCGGCGAGATTTTTATTAGAGCCTGAATTTGTAGATAACGAATGTGCCGGAGCTGCTGTAGTATCTTTTGAACAAGGACGAAGAAGAGATGGTAGAAGAGTATCTAGATATAGAAGTAGACCTTCAAAAGCCCTTGGAAACCCAAGAGAAAGAAGGTTCTTTAACTTTGTAAGTTTAGGATTTGGAGGTTCGATCACTATAGAGTTGAATAATGAAATTTTTGACAATAAAGACAGCAACGAATTTGCAGTATTCGAATCTACGGGGTTCTTCGACAACGTTCCTTGTCAATATTTCCCAGAATCTGCAGAGGTATTTGCTTCTCAGGATGGAGTAGAGTTCTTTTCATTAGGAACAACTTGCCAGGATGGAGAGTTCGACTTAGCAGCTGGAAACCTTCGTTCTGCAAAATATATAAGAGTAGTAGATATTAGCGATAAAAACATCTTCCCTTGGTTTGCAGATGGCTATGATCTTGATGCTATTGTTTGTTTAGAAAACGGGAAAAGCTTAATTAACAAGCAGAACATTTTGTTGGCGGAAGCTCCAACAGCGCTTGAAAGTGAATTACTTGAAGAAGAGTTTGGTCTTGAAGAAATACAAATGTCTGTTGCACCAAACCCAGTAAAAGATCAATTATTTGTAGAGTTTAATACCTTCATAGAAAGTGATATCGATGTTGTTATCACCAATGTAACGGGACAAACGGTATTTACGCAAACGATTCGTCTTAACGCTGGACAATCTAAGCTGGCAGTGGATATGGCCCGTTATCCTAAAGGGTTCTACGTTGTAAATGTAAAAGACACCAAAGGTAGTTTTACTACGGTACAAAAGATTGTTAAACAATAACCATCAATTTTGTTTAAATGTAAAAGGCCGGATGTTGATCATCCGGCCTTTTTTTATAATTAAATACTTTGATATTACTTCAGTATCTCGTCGTATTTGTTTTTGTTATTTAAGATCTCTTTACTTTTTTCAATTTCTGGATTGTGAGTTACATAATAGTTATATAATCCTTCTCTATAGAAATAACGCTTTATAATTTCGTCGGTAAGTAAGTTAACTATCTCCTTTTTGTGGGTGTCTAATGCCTTTTCTTTTGATGCTTTGATCGAAGCTAATAAAGTATTATACCCTGACTCAATGTCTTTGTCCAGTTTTTCTCTATGTGCAATTTGAAGCGCTTTTTCGAAAGACCTTTCGGTTTCAGTCTCAAAGCTAAAATCGCTTTCTTTTACGAACTTTTTAAAGTCTTCATAGTCCTTATCGGTAAATTTAAAGTCCTGCGCCTTTTGCAATTGGTGAGAGTAATAGTATTTGGTACCGTAGCTAAAAATGGCATCAGATTTTAATAATGCTGTAGTAATCTTGCTAAACTTTGAAGTTTCTAATTCTATGTCTGGTTGTATACCTCCTCCATCATATACCGTTCTTCCATTTTTTGTTTTAAAAGCTTTAAAATCTTTTTCATCGATTCTCACCGCATTATTGTCTTTATCTCTATTCCAGTAATCTAAGGCTTGAATACATCTTCCGCTTGGCGTATAATATCTCGAAATAGTGATTTTCAATTGTGTTCCGTAGGTTAGTTTTTTAGGTCTTTGTACCAATCCTTTACCAAAACTTCTGGCACCAATAACCACTCCTCTATCCAAATCCTGAATACTACCAGCTACAATCTCACTAGCCGATGCACTTCGACCATTTACCAAAACCACCAATGGTATTTCGATATCAACCGGGTTCTTTTTGGTGGTGTATTCTTTATTATATTTTTTCACTACAGACTTTGTAGTTGTAATTAATTCACCTTTGGGAACAAAAATATTGGTTACGTTTATAGCCTCACTCAATAAGCCTCCAGGGTTTCCTCTTAGGTCTAATATAATTTTGTCGGCTCCCTTTGCTTTTAGGTCTTCTAACGCGCTAATTGTTTCGGAAGAGGCTTTGCTATTAAATTTTGACAATACAATATATCCGGTGTTGTCGTCTAACAGTGTGTAAAAAGGTACAGCATCTACTTCTATTTCTTCCCTGGTTAGTACCGTGTTCTTTGTTTGCCCCTGTCGTTTGTAAACAATATCCACAGAAGTGCCACTAGCTCCTTTTAAAAGCTCTCCTGCGTCTTCTTTAAAATCTGCTACTTTAACGTCTCCTATCTGTATAATTTCATCTCCTGCTTTAAGACCAGCTTTATCGGCAGGATAATCCTTATATGGCTCGATAATGATAATTTTATCATTTATGGTTTTTACCGAAGCACCAATTCCTGTGTATTCTCCTGCATTTCGAATTTTGGAAGCCTCTACATCTTGTTCATTCCAATATTTGGTATACGGGTCCAAATCATCGAGCATTGCCTTTATTGCCGTATCCATTAATTCTGCCGGATTGGTTTCATCAACATAATTCATGTTTAATTCTTTAAACATGGTAGTAAAAATTTCGATTTGCTTTGCAATCTCAAAAAAATCAGACTTAAAGCTTACTGTCGATAATAAAATAACAACAGCAATTGCAGGATAGATGATTCTCTTTTTCACTGGTTTTAAAATTTTAGTTTAGTATCCTTAAGATATACTATTCTGATACTAATTCTCGTTCCACAAATTTCTGTAATATCCCTTTTATTTTTGATTCAATAATCCTGTACTCTGTCATTTCTTTGCCAGAATATAAGAACATAAAAGTGAATTGATGAGTAGTGTTGCGTACAATATACTTATTTTTTCGATAACATTCACGCATCAAGCGCTTTATACGATTACGATCTACTGCGCTCTTAAAATGGCGTTTACTTACTGATACACTAACTTTTACAGGTACCTCATCATTAAAACTAGTTTTTCTATACACCAACCTAACCGGGTATTTGGCTATAGATTTCCCTTCAGAAAATAAAAGTTCTATTTCTGTCTTACTTTTTAGTCGTTCATTTTTACCTAATGTGGCCTTCATATTTCCTGTTCCTGGGGTAAAAGTAAGGATAAGATTTTATACACCGTTCATTATAAAAAAACCGGCTTTAACCAATATTAAAGCCGGAGGTACTATATTGTAAAAAATACTTCTTAATTCGAATACGTATTATTTGTAGGATTAATATCTGCCATAGTTCTGGTGATATCTATCTTAATAGATTTAATCTGAGACATTGGTTTGGTAATCTCAACATCGTATGTAGGGTGGGTCCAAGGCCAATCTAGCAATTGCGTTCTTTGTATAGAAGGAATAGGATTGTCTTTTTCACCTCTCATCATTCGAATTGGTATGTAAAAAGACTCTATATTACCATCGCTATACTCAACATATAGGTCTACAGGCATCGGTATTTGACCAATGCGCTCCAAAGTAATTTTTGTTTTATTATTCTCTTCCGTCACTTCTTTAATTCCGTAGTCTATCGTATTTGTAGTTTGCGTCCATTCATTTAGATACCAATCTAATTGAACTCCAGAAACCCTTTCGGCTACTCTTTTAAAATCATTTGGAGTAGGGTGTTTAAACTTCCAGTCTTGGTAATATTTTTTTAGTGTTTTGGCAAGGTTGTCTTCTCCTATAACATATCCTAATTGAGAGAGAAAAACGGCTCCTTTTGAATATGCAGATGCTCCATAGGCAGAGTTATGTCCAAAACGGTCGGCCTGTGTAGTTTGTGGCTGCTCTATTCCTGATAGTGCTAATTGAATATACCCTTGATACACTCCTTTTAATGAATTTGGGTTGTTTTGTTTCATAACCTCATTCATTGCTAATGTTGAAATGTAAGTAGTAAACCCTTCATCCATCCATTCGTGTTTTGCCTCATTGGTTGCTAAGATGTGCTGAAACCAGGAATGTGCCATTTCGTGTGCGGTTACCCCCACTAAACTTCCAAAACTGCGTTCTCCGGTAATAAGGGTACACATTGCATATTCCATTCCGCCATCTCCTCCTTGTAAAACCGAATATTGATCATAGGGGTACTTGCCTATATGCTTACTAAAATACTGCATCAATTCTACCGTTTTAGGCTGTAAGTCTTTCCAATTATCAATAATGTCAGGATTATTCTTATACAAGAAATGAAGGGTTGGCCCATCTGGAACTTTTACAGTATCATGAATGTATTCAGGGTCTGCAGCCCAAGCAAAATCATGTACATTAGGCGCTTTAAAATGCCAGGATAGTTTTTTTCCTTTGCTTTTTACTTTGGTTCCTTTTGTTTCATATCCATGACCTACCTCATCAGGATTTTGTAGATATCCTGAACCTCCAACTACATAATCCTTGTCGATGTTTATGGTAACATCAAAATCTCCCCACACTCCATGAAACTCTCGAGCAATGTAAGGGTCGGCATGCCATCCTTCAAAGTCATATTCTGCCATTTTTGGGAACCACTGGGTCATCGATAGTGCAACTCCTTCTTTATTATTTCTTCCGGAGCGACGAATCTGCTTCGGAACCTGCCCTTTAAATTCCATAGAAAAAGTAACCTTTTCTCCTGGAACAATAGGCTTATCCAGTTCTACTTCTAACACCGTTCCTGCCAGATCATACGTTACCGGTTTTCCATTTTGGAATAAGGAAGAAACTTTGATAAATCCAACTTCAGAAGGAGTTAGTTTACTAATTCTATCTTGTACTCTAGGATCTGGATCTGGTAGATTACGGGAACGTACGTCCATCTCACTACCCGGTTGAAATGCATTAAAATAAAGGTGATAATACACTCTGGTTAACGTATCGGGAGAATTATTGGTATAGATTAGTTCTTGTGTTCCATCATACTGGAAATTCTCCACATCCATATCCACATTCATAGTGTATTCTGCTCTTTGCTGCCAATACGAAGTATTGTTTTGTGCACATACCGCACAAGCAACAAAAGAAAAAACTAAGGCAATTTTTTTATACATGACGTAAAAAATTATTTAGACATTTTGTCTGCCATTATTAAAGCGTTGTACATGTTTACCATCTTACCAGATTTTGAAACATCGCTAAAAGGCGCAACACTAGTAGGCTCTCCACCAAGAACCACCGATGTTTTTGTGTTTATCCCACTATCCATAAGAATCTGTTTTACTTGAGATGCTTTTAGTTTTGGATAGTAAGACCTTATCATTGCAGCAACTCCTGCAACTGCCGGAGCAGCCATTGAAGTTCCTTGTAAATATTCATACTCGTTATTTGGTGTTGTAGACCAAATTTTTACTCCTGGAGCAAATACATCTACATTGCTCTTTCCGTAATTTGAAAAATCTGCGATCAAATTTGATCCATATTCATAATTTAAAGCACCAATAGTAATAAAATTATCTGCTATTTCGGCACCTGTTCCAGTTTGATCATTAGGATATGCTGTTTTTTGATCTAGGTCTAAGCCTTCGTTTCCTGCTGCGTTCACAATAAGAACATCTTTAGAAGCTGCATATTTAATAGCCTCCCATACCCATTCTGGGTGCGTACTGTAGTATTTACCAAAGCTTGTATTAATCACTTTGGCACCGTTGTCTGCAGCATAACGAATAGCCAGGGCAATATCTTTATCGTATTCATCTCCATCAGGAACCGCTCTAATTGCCATAATCTTTACATTTTGAGCAACTCCGTTCATTCCTTTACCATTGTTTCTTTCGGCAGCAATTATTCCCGCTACGTGGGTACCATGCCTAATTCCTTTTTTATCAGGATTTGGACCCATTACCTTGTTATTTCCGTAGTTTCTATCATTAAAATCATCAACATTATCTCCTACTACCGAACGGCCGTCAAAATCGGGATTTAGGTTAAAGTTTAACTGATTGGTAAAGTGCTCTACTCCCTCAGTAAGGTTTTTGATAAAATCAGGAATGGTATCCCCTGGATCTAAAAACCCAAACATCTGAGAAAGAAACGCCACATGTTGTTGCATTTCTGGAGTTTTTGCTTCTACCTGTAACAATTCCTGACCTGTATAATCTTCTTTTCCGATAGCCTCAGAAATTGCTTTGTGAGATATCTTAGATTGCTGCAATATTTGTTCATATTGCATTTTATTTTGAGCCGCTTCTTGATATTCTTTTTCAAATTCTGCTTTGGCTTCAATGTATTTTTGATATTCTTCTTTATCTCCTGCTGCTACTGAAGCTAAGTTCTTCCCTTCGTATTTTGGTTTTAATTTTTTGATAATTCTTACATATTCCAGGTTTTCGTCATTAGACTCTCCTAAAAAATTCCATCCATAGATATCATCAACATACCCATTGTTATCGTCATCTTTTCCATTTCCTTTAATCTCCTTGGTATTTACCCACACCACCCCATCAAGATCTTCGTGTTCTATATCTACCCCACTGTCGATAACACCAACGATCACTGTTTGTCCTTTTCTGGACTTAATAAGTTCACTATACGCTTTTTTTACACTCATTCCAGGAACAGTGTCTGAAACCAGATCCAAAGAATTCCAATTTTTAAGCGCTGTATCTTCTAATTGAACATTTTTAAGAGGTATATTATCAATATTCTCAATTGGAGTAGAAACTATTACTGGCGCTCCACAGCTTGCTAGAATCATTGAAGAAGCAGCAATTGAAAATATGGTTTTACTTGAGGAAAACTTCATTTTGACTTTTTTTAATTAAATATATCATTACATGTAAAAACTTCCTTCAGGCGAACACCTTTTTCGGTATGTTTTACGGTTATTATTTCATTATGTGCATCGTGTTCCAGAAAAAGATACCAACCGTTATCGGCTGCTTGTTCCAGGAACAACTTCTTTTCATCCAATGTTAACAAAGGTCTGGTATCATACCCCATTACATATGGTAATGGTAGGTGACCTACAGTTGGCAATAAATCTGCCATAAAAACAATAGTCTTTCCTTTGTATTCAATATGAGGAATCATTTGCTTTTCTGTATGACCATTTACAAATAGTACGCCAAAACCTAATTCGGTATTTTTTTGAAATGCATCTTCGGTTCTGGAAATTAGGTTTAAATGACCACTTTCCTGAATGGGTAAAATATTTTCTTTTAAAAACGATGCTTTTTCTCTTGCGTTAGGATGTACGGCCCAGTCCCAGTGCTCTTTGTTACTCCAAACCTTTGCGTTTTTAAAAGCTAGTTCATATCCTGTTCTGTCTGCGTTCCACTTAACCACTCCTCCACAATGATCAAAATGAAGGTGGGTAATAAAAATATCTGTGATATCATCTCTGTGGAAACCTTTTTCTTTTAAGGATTTGTCTAAACTATCGTCACCCCAAAGAGAGTAGTAGCTAAAAAATTTCTCAGATTGCTTATCTCCCATTCCTGCGTCTATCAGAGTAAGTCTATCACCATCTTCTACAAGCAAACATCTGGCAGCTATATCGATTAAATTATTTTGGTCTGCAGGATTGGTTTTGTTCCATAAAACTTTTGGTACGACTCCAAACATTGCGCCGCCATCTAGTTTAAAATTTCCTGCTTTTATAGGGTGTAGCTTCATATTCTATAAAAATCTTTGCAAAATAGAAAAAATTGGCTAGGATAAGGATTTAATTTTTGGACTTTTAACAATATTTCTATTATTTATCCTAAATATTGGCGAACCTTTCAGATTTGATTAACCTTATTGCTACAAAGAAGTTAAATATGAACACAAAAAAGTGAAGAATCTTGTTTTTTTACCTTTAAACTAGCAGTAGTTTATCCTATGTTTAAAAAAATTACGATCTTTCTCTTGAAATAAATTGATCAACCAACAGAAATGTTAGAACTAGCAGGAATAATAATTCTGGGAATCCTCGCACAGTGGGTAGCCTGGAAATTCAAAATCCCGGCAATTTTGCCTTTAATTCTTATCGGTCTTTTGGTAGGGCCTATAGCCACATTATATACCAACGACGGAACGAAACTTATACAACCTATATGGAATGGAACAGAAGGACTTTTTCCCGGAGAGAGCTTATTCTATTTTGTGTCTCTGGCCATAAGTATTATTCTGTTTGAAGGTGGATTAACGCTGCGTAGAAGTGAAATTTTTAATGTCGGTCCTGTTATTATTAAATTAATTACTGTTGCAGTAGTAGTCACTTTTTTCGGAGCTGGATTGGCAGCACATTTTATTTTTGATCTTAGCTGGCCAATTTCTTTTTTGTTTTCTTCGTTAATTATAGTTACCGGACCAACGGTAATCACACCCATACTCAGAAATATTCCTCTTAAAAAAGATATTTCTGCCGTTCTAAAATGGGAAGGTATTCTTATCGATCCTGTAGGAGCACTTGTTGCCGTTTTGGTTTTTGAATTTATTAGAGCCGGGGCAAGTGAAGAGTTTACAGTAACCGCATTAATCGAATTTGCTAAAATTGTAATTTTTGGGTGCACATTCGGATTTACCTTTGCACATGGGCTTGCTTTTTCTCTAAAGAGAAAAATCGTACCCCATTATTTATTAAATGTAGTTACCCTCGCAGCTGTTTTAGGGGTGTTTGTGTTGTCTGATGTTTTTGCCCACGAATCTGGCTTACTTTCTGTTGTGGTGATGGGAATGGTACTTGGAAACATAAATTTACCTAATCTTGACGAAATTTTGTATTTCAAGGAATCGCTAAGTGTTTTGCTTATTTCAATATTATTTATTCTACTTGCGGCAAACATTAATATTGAAGATCTAATCCTTATTTACAATTGGAAAGCGGTTTTACTTTTTGCCTGTGTCGTATTTATTGTACGACCACTGGGCGTATTTCTTAGTTCTTCAAAATCTGGACTTAAAACCAATGAAAAGCTGTTTATAAGCTGGGTGGGACCAAGAGGAATTGTAGCTGCAGGTATTGCTTCTTTATTTGGTTTAAAATTATATAAAGTAGGAGTGCCTGGTGCCGAATATATTACACCGTTGGTATTTATGATCGTTCTGGGTACCGTATTACTAAATGCCACAACGGCAAGATATGTAGCAAAACTAGTTGGCGTATTTCTTAAAAAATCTGAAGGAATCCTTATCATAGGAGCATCAAAAATTTCAAGACTTATCGCTGTATATATTAAAGAAAATAACCAACATGTAGTACTTGTCGATAGCAACAGAGAAAACATAAATAAGGCCAAAGATTTAGGTTTAGACGCTATTGAAGGAAACATATATGGAGAACAACTTAAAGATAATGTAGAGCTAAGCGATGTAGGATATCTAATGGCACTAACAGCCAATAGTGATATAAATAAATATGCTATAAATAAGTTTAGAGATCAGTTTGGAGAAAATGGTTCGTTCAGATTAATTACCACCGATGAAATGAATGATCCCGAAAACAACCCGCAAGAAGGTTTATTTTCTCACACCGATGACTACTACAACCTCATCGCTATGGCAGAGAAATATCCTGGAATACAGGAAATAAAAATTAAAAACAAAGATCACTACAATACTGTCATTAATATCACCAAAGCAGATAAAGAAATTATTCCTCTCTTTATTAAAAGTCCGGATAAGAGCATAAGAATAATATCGTCGCATAGTGCAGAAGTTTCAGAAATCGAAGATGATAGTTTCCTGGCTTATATCGGCAAACCTATTGATGTAGAGGAAATAAAATAAAATCGACAAAAAACACTTTTACACGACAAAACACGTGTTTTTGTCTTAATTTTTTGTTAATAACAGAATATCTTCTATATTTGGGGCTGTTGATTTTTAATTAAACCCCCCAAATCATGAAAAAACTTATGTCATTGGCATTGTTTGCCTTAGCTCTTGGATTTACTTCTTGCGGAAGTGATGACGATCTTCCAGCAAATTGTAGAGAATGTAATGTTTTCTCTATAAATGTTACAATTTGTGACAATGGAGACGGAACGGTTACAAGTACTGGAGCAGGACAAACTGAAACTACAGATATACCAGATGGTGTTACTTTTGATGAATATGTAGACACTTTATGTTCTGGCACGATAACTATCGGTTTATAATCTAACTAACTGAATCGAAACGAAAAGAGGTCCCTCAAAGGCCTCTTTTTTTGTTATGTGTTATTCCTGTTCTAAAACCACTATACGCTAAGAATAATAACAGTAGTATTTGAAAGATCAATAGCATACAAAACAACACATGCATTGCGTCTCCTACAGGATCGTTTGCTTCAGAAATATGGTTCTCTCCTTTTCCAAATAGTGAAATTATACACATTACATAAATACATACTATACTAAGTGCTATATTGGATAATATTGCTATACTATTGATAGTGATATTCTCGTATTTAAAAACAATCATTCGAATTGTATACACCAAAAAGAATAATAGAACTGCAAACAGTACAAAGAAATTAATAGATGATATCACAAAATAAGTGTCATGAATATTGATGTCTAAAGTTGCATTGGCATCTAAACTATCAAGTCCCAGGAAGTAAAAATTTATTATGGTCACCATTGCTATAGTAGTGAAAAACCAAATAATCTCTTTTGTTTTCAAACTTTATGTTTTAAATAAATTAACATGCTCAATATCCTTGGGTTAAAATACGAAAAGTGAGTTTCAAAAAATGAAACTCACTTTCTTTATAACTCTTTTAGACTCTTTTTTCTTTAATTACATAAAGATATACGGGAAAATGATCGCTATAACCTCCTGTATATACTCCTTTGCTAAAACTCCTGAATGGATATCCTTTATATTTCCCAGTCGGAGTGGTTAATAGGCTTTCATTAAAAATTCCTGCTTTATAATATCGATAACTTGAAAAATCTTTTTTAATAAGCTCCTTAGAAACAATAATCTGGTCAAAAATTGTCCACCCATCATCCCATGCATGTGAACCACCTCCTTTTTTTGCCATTTTACTCATTGGGTTATAAAGTTCTTTTAATTTTACTTTTGCCTGCTTGTCTTTGGCACCTAGAATTTTCTTTAAACTTATATTATTTGGTTCGTCATTGAAATCTCCCATATTAATGATTTTTGCATACGGGTTAATCTCAAATAAAGAATCTACGATCTTTTTATTTAGTCTGGCGGCCTTTTCCCTTTTGTAAGCACTCCTAGATACCCCTCCTCTTCTTGAAGGCCAATGGTTTACTAGGATATGAAATAAATCTCCGTCAAGGTATCCACTCACCACCAATTGATCTCTAGTATATACTCTTTTAGAAGTTTTATGATCGTAAATTATCAATTCATAGGATTTTTGATGTGTCGGAATAAATAGTGCTTTCTGATATAACAAAGCTACATCTATGCCTCTTCTGTCTGGAGAATCAAAATGAATTATCCCATAATTTTTGGACTGTAAAACTGGTTCATTTATCAAATCTTCTAAGACTTGTCGGTTTTCAATTTCAGCAAGCCCAATAATCGCAGGGGTATTTTGGCACTCTTTTACACCGATTAAAGAAATAACCTTAGCCATATTCTTCAACTTATCATTATACACATCATAGGTCCATCGATCTTTTCCGGAGGGTGTGCGATCATCATCAAATGTTAGCGGGTCATCTTCAGGGTGAAAAAGGTTTTCTACATTATAAAAAGCAATGGTGTTGATTTTGTACTCCTTTTGTTCTTGAGAACTCAGGATAACAGGAAAGAGCATAACCAATATGAGTTCTATTTTTCTATTCATTATTAAATATTTAAGACGATTGTAATTTTTACAAAGATTAATTTTTCCAGTTCCGAAAAATGAAACTCGTAGGCTTTAATATTGCAGTCTATTTACACGTACCTACCCTTATTTATGAATTAAAAATATAATAGAAGTAAGTATGGTGTATCATGCATCTATAAAACTATTCGTTCTAGCATTGTTGTTAGTTACTTTTTGGTCTACAGCTCAAGAAACTAAAATAAAGGGAAGAATAGTAGATGAGTTTACTGGTGAAAACATTTTAGAAGTGACTGTTTCTATACAGGATTCAGAGATTAGTATGCAAACCAATTCATTTGGAGTTTTTACTTTCACTGGCAAGCTTCTTCCGTTAGGCGAACAAATACTTGTATTATCTAAGCCGGGCTATATTTCTAAACGCTTTCCTATAGTTATTAATGAAGGTCAGGTCTTGGACCTTGATGTTCTTAAAATGCAATATGATTTTAGTACAGAACAAGATCAAATCGCAACAATTATAATCGCCGATCAGGATCTAGAAGAAGAAAATGATGTTTCCTTTAATAGCTCGGCCCTATTACTTGCTAACCGCGATGTTTTTCTTAACGCTGCTGCATATGATTTTGGCACTACCTTTTTTAAACCTCGAGGGCTAAACAATGAAAATGGAAAGGTTCTCATTAATGGTATTGAAATGAACAAGCTTTCTCACGGAAGACCAGTATGGAGTAATTGGGGAGGATTAAACGATGTACAACGAAATCAGGAGTTTTCATTTGGTCTGGCAGCCAATGAATATTCTTTTGGTGATCTTCTTGGTACTTCAAACCTTATTATGAGGGCTTCAAAATACCGAAAAGGCTACAGAATCTCATATGCCTCTTCAAATAGAAGTTATCAAGGTCGTGTTATGGGTACCTATCATTCTGGGCTAAGCTCAAAAGGGTGGGCATATTCAGTATCGCTTTCAAGAAGATTTGGAGAGGAAGGTTTTGTAGAAGGTACAGGTTACGAAGCTAATTCATTTTTTGTTTCTATTGAAAAGAAATTAAGTAATCAACACTCCCTCAACATAACAGGTATTTATACTCCTAACCGACGTGGAAGGTCTACTGCGATAACCCAAGAAGTTTTTGATATTAAAGGCGCTTCTTATAATCCTAATTGGGGATATCAAAATGGAAAAATACGAAATGCCAGAGAACGTAGGGTTGATGAACCAATAATCATGTTAAATCACTATTGGAACATTTCAAAAGAAACCTATTTGAGTACCAATCTCGCTTTTCAAAAAGGTATTGTTGGAAACAGTAGAATAGATACTGGAGGCGGGGATTTGGTTACTACCGCAAACGGACAAACTTTTTACACTGGTGGTGGTCGATCATCGGATACTAATCCCGTGCATCCAGACAATTTACCAAGTTCTTATCTAAAAGATACTAATCCCACTGCTTTTGACTACCAAAACGCATTTTTGGCACAACAAAATCTAACAAACAATGGTCAAATCGAATGGGAGCAACTCATACAAACAAATCAACAAAACAACATTTTAGGCAAAAACGCGACCTATATCTTACTAGAAGACCGAACCGATGATACACAAGTAACAGGTAGTATCATTTTAAACTCTAAAATAAGTAAAAAAATTAGACTAAATAGTTCAATATCTTACAAAAGCCTTAGCAGTCAGAATTTCGCAGAAGTGAAAGATTTGCTGGGTGGAACAGGGTTTTTAGATGTAGACTTATTCGCACAATCGTCAAATAATTTAAATAACACAGAACGACAAAATAGATCACAAAGTGATCTACAAAACCCAAATCGCATCGTAAAAACAGGTGATCGATATGACTATAATTATAACATAAACGCATCGGTATTAGGTGGGTATATACAATCACAATTCGATTTTAACACAGTCAATTTTTTTGTTGCAGGAAATTTTTCCCAAACCTCTTACCAACGTGAGGGTTTTTATGAAAATGGTTACTACCCAGGAAATCAATCTTTGGGAAAAAGTACTTCGTTAAATTTTCAAAATTATGGTGTTAAAACCGGAGCTACTATCAGGGTTTATGGTCTGCATACGATACATCTAAACGCAGGGTATTTTAACAAGGCTCCTACTTTTCAAAATACATTTGTTAATGCTAGGCAAAACAACCTTACGGTAGGAGAACTGCTTGAAAATGAACAAGAAAGTGAAACCATAGAAACAGTTGATGCTAGCTATATTTACCGAACAGAACGAATAAAAGCACGATTAACTGGATATTACACCAATGTTAAAGACGCTACCAATATTTCTTTTTTCTATACCCAAGCTATTTCTGGTTCTCAATCAGGATTTGTTCAAGAAATATTAACCGATATTGACAAGCTACATTTTGGAGGTGAATTGGGAATATCCTACCGTATTACCCCTTCGCTAAAATTAAAAAGCGCTGTCGCTGTTGGAAATTTCAGATATCAAAACAATCCTGAATTAGCTTTAACTAGTACAAGTGATGTTTTTTCAGATGTACAAGGTGTAAAGCTCTTAGGAAAATCATTTCTAAAGAACTATTACATTTCTGGCGGACCTCAAAACGCTGCTCAACTTGGTTTTGAATATCGCGATCCTAATTTTTGGTGGTTTGGAGCGACTGTAAATCACTTCTCAAACATTTTTATTAATGTAAGTCCCTTCGCTAGAACTACAAATTTTTATCAAGACTCAGATGGTCTACCCTTTACCGACTATGATGAAAACATTGCTCGTAAACTTCTTGAACAAGAGCGTTTTGACGACTATTTTTTGGTTAATGCTATTGGTGGAAAATCATGGAGAATTAAGAAATATACTATTGGTTTTTTTGCTTCTGTCAATAATATTTTAAACCAAACCTATAAAACAGGTGGTTTTGAACAAAGTAGAAATGCTAATTATAGACTAGCTCTTGAAGAATCTCAACGACAAACACCAGTTTTTGGACCCAAATATTTTTTCGGTTATGGTGCCTCCTACTATGCCAATATCTATTTACGATTTTAAAAAACAATACCATATGTATACCTCGACGATCAAAAAAATACTCTATTTATCATTTTTTATGCTATTTCTTAGCTATTGTACTCCGGAAAAAGATTTCGAAACTCCTGATTTAATTATCTCAGAACCCCAGATAAATGGAACACTGGTGGACATCGAATCTATTTTAGGTTTATTGGCTCAAAAAATAGAAGAAGAAGGTGAAAATGCAAAGCTTATTTTTGAGAATAATGACAATATTATTAGTGGTTTTGTGGTATCTACCGATAGAACAAGCAACTTTTTTAAAGAACTAATTTTACAAAATAAAGCTGAAAATCCAACTGCTGGTATACGCATACTCATAAATGACAACCCTTTGTTTACTACCTATGAATTTGGAAGAAAAATACATGTCAATCTTAATAATCTATCGATAGGTATCGAAAATGGAGTACCAACACTTGGTATTCTAGACGGAAATCGCATAGCCCAGATTCCATCTTTTAATATCAATAAAATTATAACCAGATCAGCTGAAATTAGTTCTATTACCCCATTAAATATTGAAATAGATAACTTTTCTGACCAATTTTTGAACATTCTGGTAAGACTAAATAATGTTCAGTTTAATAAAAACCTTGTTCTTGACAATAATACATTTTCATTCGCGGCAGAACCCAATGATGTGTTCGATGGAGAACGTATTATAGAAAGCTGTGAAACCGGCAGAACTTCTATTTTAAGTACAAGCACATTTTCTGATTTTAAAGGTTTAAAACTCCCTTCAGGAATAGGAACTGTTGAAGGTATTTTAACCAAAAACTTTAATGGTGATGCGTATAATATAGTGCTTAATGATCCTAATGGTTTAGTTTTTAATACTGAAGATCGATGTGATGCCACGGTCTTAGAATGTACAAACATTCAACAAGCAGAAAATATCTTGTTTGAACAAGATTTTACTTCTTTTAAATCCTCAGATCTAGAAAAATTGGGTTGGGTTAATATGAATATATACCAAGGAAAACTAAAGTATAAAATAGGCGAGTTTAATGAAAATACTTATGCGCAAATAACTGGATTCAGGTCTAAAGAAAGTTTATACGAAGTGTGGTTAATAACACCCGAAATAGAAATGAATACCTCAATAGATGAGGTACTTAATTTTGACCTTCAAGCAGGATATGATAACGGTAATATTTTAGAAGTTTTTGTCTCTTCTGATTTTGTTGATGACCCAACAACTGCTACCTGGATCAAATTAGATGCAACCATTCCCAAAGGGCCTATAAATTCTTTTGGAGACTTTGTCCCATCGGGACCCATAAGCTTATCATGTGTAGAAGGGAACATAAGAATTGGTTTTAGATATATAGGTGGTGACCCAAGAGCAACTACACGTTACCATATAGATAATATTATTGTTTCTGGTAACTAAAACAAACAATCCTATAGAACTGTTCTATGGGATTGTTTATATTATGTTTAGGTGTTCACTAAGCGCGAATCATGGCAATATGTGGGATGCCGTCTTCAAGATACTCTTCTCCTACCTGATTAAAACCATGTGATGTATAAAATTTTTTCAAGTAGGTCTGGGCAGAGATTTTAATTGTTTCTGTTTTAAAGTGATCTGCTACAGCGCTTATACTTTCTTTAATTAGATCATGTCCATACCCAAACTGTCGTTCTTTTTCTGCGACCACTACTCTACCAATACTAGCATTTTCAAAATAGTCGCCAACATCAAAAATTCGGGTGTACGCAACAACCTCATCGTTTTTATATCCAATAACATGTAATGCTCTTTGATCTTTATTGTCTATATCTTGATAAACGCAATCTTGCTCAACCACAAAAACCTCTGCGCGTAAGCGCAAAATTTTATATAATTCAACAGTAGAAAGTTCATCAAAACGCTTTACTGAAAATAATACGCTCATAATTAAATAGAGGACTATGTTATATTAACACATTGGTATTTTATTCACTCTATTTAAGTGTCTACCTCCTTCAAATTCTGTGTTTAAAAATGTTTTTACCATTTCTATTGCTTGAGGAGAAGATGTAAATCGGGCAGGAATACAAATGATATTAGCATTATTATGTTGTCTTGTTAATTCTGTAATTTCTTTAGTCCAACATAAACCTGCACGAACATTTTTATACTTATTGGCAGTCATAGCCACTCCATTTCCACTTCCGCAGATCAATATACCAAAATCAACAGCTTTAGCATCTACATCTTTGGCTACAGGATGAACAAAATCTGGGTAATCAACACTAGAATCTTCATTGGTACCATAGTTAGTTACTTCAATTCCTTCGTTTTTAAGATATTCAAGAACCGCGAATTTATATTCGGTTCCTGCGTGGTCGTTTCCAATAGCTATTTTCATTGTGTTGATACTGTTTTAAGTTTAAAAAACAAAGATAAATCAATCCTAAAAAAGTAAACTTCAAAAAATCAATTATTTAGCCAATATTACCTTAATGTTAATAACTTGTTATCTGGTGTTAACATACAATGTGAATAAATGGTTCTTAAAATTGATAAAGTTTTTTTGGTGTTTTTAATTTTTATTAGAATACAAGGGTTTTATCGACATATCAAAATTTATAATTTACTTTTTTTGGATGAGTTTTTAAACATTAAATTAATGTTATCAACTACGGTTTTACCGTAAAAATATCAAACTTTTTATGTGTGTATAATATATTAACAACTGTTAATTATTTTCTATTCAAATAACATTTTCAAGTATTTACCATTTTCATATCCTGTTCATATGTTTCTGAAAATAAAGTTTAACGTAAAAACCAAAAAATATTTACGAAAGTTATACCGCTATTCACACTACATAATACTAATCATTTTTAGTTTTTAAATTTTAAAAAAGAAAAGATATATATTTAATATATGTTGAAAACTAAAATAGAAAATGAAATAGACTTTTGTAGTTACCTAAACTATTCTGAGATGAGAATTCGTACTTAGGTCTTCTATGATTTGTAATACTCTTTTTTTGTCTTTTTGGTGAACCTTTAGATTGATTCCGCCAAGGGCGTTGGAGTAGAATGGAAATACTCCTACCATAGTTTCGTTTTCAAAGAAATATGAGATTCCCTCTCGTTCCAGAAGAAGTTTTAAAACAGCATATTCGTAAGGATATGTGTATGTTTTTATGATTACAAATTTTTCCATCTATTTAAAGATACAAAATATGTTAAAACTCTAGTGAAGAACAATATTGAATTACTTGATGAGTAGATAGATAGTACTTCTTAATTGATTTGAATAGCCTCTTTTTTTAATTCTGGAGAACCTTGAATTTCAGGTTGATTTAATGTTTCTGTATTCTGATCGATAGTATGATTTATGTAGAGGGAAAAGGAATAAATTCCTAATATAAAGATTAGAATAAAGAACAGTATAATTTTATGTATTTTCTTGATTTTGATCATTTTGGTAAAATATGTAACGAAAAAATCGAAGTACCAGTGTTTTAAAATTAAGTAAATTTTAAGAAAAAACACACAGTTTGTTTAAAATTTTGAAATGTAATAAACTGATTTACAGATATGATAATTTTTTATAGTCAAACAATTATACTATTTAAGGATTAATAAAAGTTTAAACTTAAAATTACGGATGTTAAAAGATAAGCCGTACTTTTATCGTAGAATACATAATTGATATTAATGAAAAGAAAGAGTAGAAGAAGAAAAAAGTCCCCAAAAATACCGAATATTACCCAAGGAATACTGAAAATATTAAAGGCAGAACCCAATAAGACTTTCAATTATAAACAAATAGCTTCAAAATTTGGTGTAAATGATGCAAGCAGCAGAAACCAAATCGTCAAAAAGCTTTCTCAATTAGCCGCCAAAAAACAAATAGAAGAAGTTGATAGAGGTAAATTTAAGATTATTCCAAATGCAAATACATTTACAGGGATACTCGAAGTCACCTCAAAAGGAACAGGTTATGTTATCGTTGAAGATTTAGGCGATGATATTTTTATTCCTTCCAATAATTTAAATAAGGCATTAGATGGAGATGAGGTAGAAGTGTATGTGTATCGAAGAAAGAGAAGAGGAAAAAGTGAAGGAGAAATTTCAAGAATTTTATCTCGAAAGAAGAGTGAATTTGTAGGCGTTATAGAAATACAAAAGAACTACGCTTTTGTAAATATGCAGGACACTAAAATGTATACAGATGTTTTTGTTCCTAAGAATAAAATTGGAGAAGCCGAGCATGGTGATAAAGTGTTGGTAAAACTAGAAGATTGGCCAGATAATGCAGAATCTCCTTTTGGTAAAATCACAAAGGTTCTAGGTAAACCAGGCGAGCACAATACAGAAATACATGCGATATTGGCACAATATGGTTTACCTTATGAATTTCCGCATGAAGTAGAAGAATTTGCAAATCAAATAAACACGAGTATTCAAGAATCTGAAATCCAGAATCGTAGGGATATGAGAAATACACTCACCTTTACGATTGACCCAAAGGATGCTAAGGATTTTGATGATGCTTTATCTTTTGTTGAACTCGAAAACGGAAACTATGAGATAGGTATTCATATTGCAGATGTTTCACACTACGTAAAACCAGGTACCATACTTGATGATGAAGCTTATGAAAGAGCTACTTCGGTATATCTGGTAGACAGAGTTGTTCCTATGCTTCCCGAAATTTTATCTAATAATGCTTGTTCTCTTAGACCTCATGAAGAAAAATATACGTTTTCTGCGGTTTTTGAATTAAATGATAAAGCCGAAATCAAGAATCAATGGTTTGGTAGAACGGTAACATATTCTGATGCACGATTTGCTTATGAAGAGGCTCAACAAATTATAGAGACCAAAGAAGCAGTTATTCCAGCAGATATTTCACTTACAGGAGAAATGTATAAGGCTGATGAAGAAATAGTTAAGGCTGTTCTTAAGTTAGATGAATTAGCAAAAATCATGCGTGCAAAACGTATGAGACAAGGTGCTATTTCTTTTGACAAAGTTGAGGTACGCTTTTCTTTAGACGAAAAGAATGACCCCACAGGAGTCTTTTTTAAGACGTCTAAGGATGCAAATAAGCTTATTGAAGAGTTCATGTTGCTTGCTAATAAAAAAGTGGCTGAATTCATCGGAAAACAGAATCCTAAAAAGACATTTGTCTACAGAGTACACGATGAACCTAATGATGAAAAATTAGCAGCATTACAAAACATCATTGGTAGGTTTGGTTATAAGTTAGACCTAAAAGATAGAAAAACAACTACAAAATCTTTAAACGGATTACTTAAAGATGTTCAAGGTAAAAAGGAACAGAACCTTGTAGATACTTTAGCAATTCGTAGTATGAGTAAAGCTGAGTACACAACGCATAATATAGGCCATTATGGGTTAGCTTTTGATTATTATTCTCATTTTACATCACCAATAAGAAGATATCCAGATGTTATGGCACACCGTTTGCTGCAACATTATTTGGATAATGGAAAATCTGCAGCCGAAGAAGAGTTTGAAGAAAAGTGTAACCATAGTAGTAGTATGGAAAACCTTGCGGCCAATGCCGAAAGAGACTCTATAAAATACATGCAGATCAAATTCATGAAAGATCATGAAAATGAGCAATTTTTAGGCGTAATTTCTGGAGTAACAGAATGGGGTATTTATGTAGAAATACTAAGCAATAAGTGTGAAGGAATGGTTCGTCTTAAAGATATCGATGATGATCATTATGTTTTTGATCAAGATGAATATGCTGTTATTGGTCAAACTTCAAAGAAGGTGTATCAATTGGGTGATGAAGTATATGTAAAGGTTAAAAATGCAGATTTGGTGAAAAGACATCTTGACTTTACTTTGTTAGGAAGTAGAGAAGAATTGTCATAATCAGAAATTAAAACCGTTTATAGTAATACGGAAACACACAAATCTTAGGTCTAATTTTAAATTCGAGGTGATGAAAAAAATAGCATTTGTTCTTATGTTTTTGGTGGTTGCAACAATGCAAAGTCAAGACGTGATCACAAAAAATGTAGGTGATTTTAATGAATTGAAGGTATTTGATAAAATTCAGGTTACACTGGTAAAATCAAATGAAAATAAAGTTGAAATAACAGGTATTAAAAGAAGAAAAGTAGATATTGTTCATAGCGGTAATCTGCTTAAAATTAGAATGTTTATAGATAATATTTGGGACAACAACAATACCAAGGTTACGGTGTATTACACTCAAATAAATAAGATAGACGTCAATGAAGGAGCCAAGGTTAAAGTAGAAGATGTTTTAACCGCTGAAACTTTAGATCTTAGAGCTCAAGAAGGAGCTGGTATTAAGGCAGAACTAGATGCTGGATTTGTATATGTAAAATCTATTAGTGGAGGTCAAATTGAATTAGATGGTGTTGCCAAGGAACAAGAAGTTGTAGTTACTTCTGGAGGGCAATACTACGGAAGGGATCTTAGAACCAAAGAATCACAAGTAAAGGTAAATGCAGGTGGTACTGCTGAGGTAAATGCCAAGAATTATATTAAAGCAAATACCAATGCTGGTGGTACTATTCGAATTTATGGAAACCCAAGAGAAATCGATAAACAAAAATTTATTGCAGGGAAAATTGTTGAGGTAAACTAAGTAGTTTTTTTAACTTTGTAAGAAACATCTATAGAAACGATGCTTCAAGATGCTCAAGCTGCTATACCAATAGGATTTTTTCTAGCTTTTTTAATAGGCCCTGTATTTTTTGTGTTGCTGGAAACAGCTGCTATCAAAGGATTTAGAGCGGCTTTGGTAGTAGATTTAGGAGTAATCTTCGCAGATATAGTTTTTATATTAATTGCCTATTATAGTACCGACAAAATAATTGATAAGATTAAAGATGATCCTGCATTATTAATACTAGGAGGATCATTAATAACTACTTATGGGGTAATTTCTTTTATTCAGGAAAAGAAAAATTATAAACGATTACGAGATACATCAGTAGAAATAATTAATAAACGCAATTACTTCGTGTTGTTTATTAAAGGCTTTCTATTAAACTTTATTAATATTGGTGTATTGGCATTCTGGATTTTTATTTTAGTTGGTTTTAGAACTCAGGATAATGTTACTCCAAGAAGAATTATACTTTTTTTCTCATTTATTTTGGCAACATATCTATTTATAGATTTATTTAAAATATTATTAGCTAAGAGATTAAAGAAAAATTTAACTCCTAAACGAACGTATCTTATAAAAAGGGGGATAAGTGTTATCTTAGTAGTTTGTGGGATTTTTGTGATCCTAAAAGGAGTGGTACCAGACACTGTAGAACAACAAATTCAAGACAGGATAGATAAAATAAAGCCAGAGTCGATAAGTATAAACTAATAAAAAAATCCTGTACCAATCTGTACAGGATTTTTTTGAGGTGTCGAGCGGATTCGAACCGCTGTAGATGGTGTTGCAGACCACTGCCTAGCCACTCGGCCACGACACCAGTTTTTGGTTGGAAGGCAAAAGTAAAAAAATTTATTATTTCTTAGTATACTTTTTACATTAAAACTTCAATGTTTAATGTTAACCTAGATATTTTAACGAATTTTTGTTCTGGTTATCGTAACCATTTCTACGTTTCCTCCAATGGGAGGATTAATTTTAGATACATCTACAGTAGCTTTTTCAACAAGCGGCAATTCATCTAAAATCCTTACTAAAATACGTTCTGCAGCATGTTCGAGCAGCTTAGATCGAATTGCCATTTCTTCTTTTACTATGAGATTGAGATGAACATAATCTACAGTATCGCTCAGACGATCAGAAATAGCAGATGTATTGAGATTTGCCTTTATTTTAAGGTCTACTCTATAATCTGAACCTATTTTTTTCTCTTCTACAAGGCAACCATGATATGCATATACCTTGATGTTTTTGAGTTTAATTAATCCCACAAAATTTTTTAGCAAAGGTATAAAGAATCTTTTTGAATAGGAGTAGGGAAAACCACCCCTTTTTTAATTGTGTTTGTTTTTTATCAAATAATTCTAGTAAAGACTTTTATAACTGTAGCTAAGCATTGTTAGAATTTGTAGTTTTGTGCTTTATTTAGATTAATAATGACTGACGAAAAGAAATCACTCAATTTTATTGAGCATATTATAGAGGAAGATTTAAAAAACGGAATGAATAGTAATGATTTACGTTTTCGTTTTCCACCAGAACCTAATGGCTATTTGCATATTGGCCATACCAAGGCTATTGGTATTAGCTTTGGTTTAGGAATAAAATACGATGCTCCGGTAAACCTTCGTTTTGATGATACGAATCCAGCAAAAGAAGAACAAGAATATGTAGATGCAATAAAAGAAGATATTGCTTGGTTAGGGTATACATGGGATCAGGAATGCTATTCTTCAGATTATTTTCAACAACTCTACGATTGGACCGTGCAATTAATAAAAGAAGGTAAGGCATATGTAGATTCTCAAACGGCTGAGGAGATTGCAGAACAAAAAGGAACTACCACAGAACCTGGAATCAATAGCCCTTATAGAGATAGATCTGTTGATGAAAATCTTGATCTTTTCGAAAGAATGAAAAACAGGGAATTTGATGAAGGAGCCCATGTAGTACGTGCTAAAATTGACATGGCAGATCCTAATATGTTAATGCGTGATCCCTTGATGTATCGTATTCTTAAAAAGTCACATCATAGAACAGGAGATGAGTGGTGCATTTACCCTATGTATGACTGGACACATGGTGAAAGTGATTATATAGAAAGTATTTCACACTCATTATGTTCACTTGAGTTTAAACCACACAGAAAACTTTATGATTGGTTTTTGGATCAGGTTTACACTAGCAAAATAAGACCTAAACAGAGAGAATTTGCACGTCTTAATCTTAGTTACACGATTATGAGTAAGCGTAAGCTACTTACATTGGTAGAAGAAGGTGTTGTGTCTGGTTGGGATGATCCTAGAATGCCTACTATTTCAGGTTTAAGAAGACGTGGATATACTCCGGCATCTATACGTAAGTTTGTAGAAACCGTAGGAGTGGCAAAACGGGAAAACGTGATAGATGTATCATTGTTAGAGTTTTGTGTAAGAGAAGATTTAAACAAAACAGCTCCTAGAGTTATGGCTGTTTTGGACCCTGTGAAAATGGTAATCACAAATTATCCTGAGGGACAAGAAGAGTGGGTAGATGCAGAAAACAACCCAGAAGATCCGTCTTCTGGATCAAGAAAAGTTCCTTTTTCTAAAGAACTATATATTGAAAGAGAGGATTTTAAAGAAGAAGCTGGTAGAAAGTTTTTTAGACTTACTCTTGGTAAAGAAGTGCGACTTAAAAATGCCTACATAATAAAGGGAGAAGGTGTAGTAAAGGACAATGAAGGAAATATTATTGAAATATACTGTACTTATGATCCCAAAAGTAAGTCGGGTAGTGGTACCGAAGAATCAAAACGTAATGTAAAGGGAACTTTGCATTGGGTTTCGGTTTCACATGCTCTTTCTACCGAAGTTAGAGTATATGATCGTTTATTTAATGATGAAGCACCAGGAGGGCATAAGGATAAGGATTTTATGGAATTCATCAATCCAAATTCATTGAATGTATTAACAGGATATATAGAGCCTAGTTTAGCCGATGTAGAGGCTTTGGATCAGTTTCAGTTTCAACGTTTAGGATATTTTAATGTAGATCCAGATAGTAAAAAAGGGGCTTTAGTGTTTAATAAAACCGTTGGTTTAAGAGATACTTGGGCAAAGGTTAAACCTTCTATTCCTCAAAATTCTGGTCATAAACCACAACAAAATAACCAAAAACAAGTACCTGCAATTGAAGAAATAAAAAGAGCAGGGAAGAAGTATACCAACCTACCAGAAGAAAAGAGAGAGGTACTTAAAAACAAGATTAAGGAAGCGGCAAAAAATGTTGATATCGATGAGTTAGTTCCATTATACGGAACAGCGGTTAAAAAGGCTGGAACCCGTATTGCTACTATGATAGCATTGGGTGTGGTTCTTGAAACTAAATGTAGTACACCAGATCAAGAGGCTAAAGATTTTATAACAAAAGCTTTAGAAGATAAGAATGAATTATTGGTGAGTGAAGCTAGAGAAATAGCAAATAAGTATAGTCTATAAAAAAAAGAAAACCCTCTGAGTAATAAAATCAGAGGGTTTTTATATACTTTGAAATTACTTTTAGTTATCTGCGATATGTTCATCTAAAGGAATTTCAATATCTGTTTTAAAATTTGGAAAAAGATCTTTGGTTTGAGGATCATCGAGTAACTTATTAGACTCAACAAAATACCATTGTGATTTTTTCTTATCATAAAATCCAAATAACGAGCTTTTAAGGGTTACAGTTCTTCCACTGAAATCCATAATCACAGTATTTTTTACCAAACAACGATATTCTTTGCCTTCTTTTTTTACTTCGGTAACTTCGTTTACGGTGGAACTCTTTATTTTAATATTTTGAGCATCCATCGTTCTAAAAATCTCATCCATCGTTTCCATTAATTTTTCTTCACCATAAGCATTAAAGATGTTAGGATGTGTGTATTTAAGAATAGTACTTAAATTTCTATCGATAGATGCTTTTGATGTAGCTTCTGCATCTCGTAGCGCTTCTTTTTCTAAAGTTTTTAGATTTTGGGAAAAGACCGTTCCCGAAACCAAGAGTAGAATTAAAAAGTAATTTTTCATGGGACCAAATTTTTGTAAAGGTAACTAATTTTATAACTATAATATTTTCTTATTGTTCTGTATTTTTTATAATTTTTAACTATTAAAAATGAGTCGTTTTAAAGCTTTTTAAGAACAGAAAAAAACAAAACAATATACTTTTATTGGTTATATAGCAAAAACTATGCAAAACGTTTTAAAATGATTTTTGAGTAAAATTTTATGGTTTTTTAGTGTTTGCAAAAATAAAACCCGATTATAAAGTATAATCGGGTTTAAATACTGGTAAAAGTTAAAAATTATTCTTCGGTTCCTGGTTTTTTCTTACCAAGACCTTTTTTAAGATTTTGTCGTTTCATTTCTTCTCCAATTTGATTGGAAGCCGTAAAAGAAGCAATCATATTATTTAACATATCGCTACCTGCTTGTGGTGAATTTGGCAACAGTATAAGATTACTATTGGTTTCTTCACCTATAGATTGCAAAGTATCATAATGTTGGGTCACTACAATTAGGGCAGATGCTTCTTGAGAATTTATACCTACGTTGTTTAATACATCAACACTTTCTTCTAGACCTCTTGCAATTTCACGACGTTGGTCGGCAATACCTTGACCTTGTAATCGCTTACTTTCGGCTTCGGCGCGTGCTTTGGCTACGATTTTTATTCGTTCTGCTTCAGCTTCATACTCTGCAGCAATTTTTTCTCTTTCTGCAGCGTTAATACGGTTCATAGCTTCTTTTACTTGTAAGTCCGGATCGATATCGGTTACAAGAGTTTTTATGATGTCATATCCATAATTGATCATCGCTTCATTAAGTTCTGATTTTACAGCTATAGCAATGTCATCTTTTCTTTCAAATACATCATCTAATTTCATTTTTGGAACCTCGGCACGAACTACATCAAATACATATGAAGTGATTTGATCGTGGGGGTTTTCAAGTTTATAGAATGCATCGTATACCTTGTCTTTAATAACTTGAAACTGTACAGATATTTTTAATCGTACGAAAACATCATCCTTAGTTTTGGTTTCGACAATTACATCTAACTGCTGAATTTTTAGGTTAATTCGTCCTGCAATACTGTCTATAATGGGAATTTTCATTTGTAGACCCGAATTTCGTACACTAGAAAATTTACCAAAACGTTCTATAACGGCCGAAGTTTGTTGTTTGACAACAAAGAAAAACTTGTATAGAATAATAAAAGCTATTATTACTACTGGAATATAAAAAGGATTCATGATTGTTATGTTATGTGTTAATTGTTTATAAGAATGAATTTACTAATTAATTGCTTATGATAGAGCTGTTATTTCGAAAGAGTTATCATCGCAATATAAGTGTTGGCGAGGTATGAAATGTCAACGAGATCCCATCCTTCCTTTGAAGCGTTATTAAGAGTTTCTTCAACGCGTGTTCTTAGTTTCTGGGTAGACCAATTTTCTACTACCCGAAGTACTTTGTATTGTTTTCCCATAGTCGTTGTTTTAATAAGTAGTTACTATATAAGTGTATGAATTACTTAAAACGTTACAACTAATAGAAATGACAAAAGCCATTGTTCCACGTGAACAATGGCTTTTGTCAAACTGTATGGATATGTTTTTTAGTTTACTTCTATTGCGTTTTCAATGCGTTGAATCGTTTCTTCTTTTCCAACTAGGCTCGCGATATCAAAAAGATCAGGACCTTGTAAAGAACCAACAAGAGCAATACGTAAAGGCATCATAATTTTACCAAAGCCAATTTCTTTACCCTTAATCCAGCTCTTAACAATAGTAGAAACATTGTCTGAAGAAAAATCGGAAATGTCATCCAAAATTCTTGTTAACTCATGCATAAGAGTAGGGGTATCATCTTTCCATGCTTTTTTTACGGCTTTAGCATCATATTCACTAGGTGATATGAAAATAAAATGAGTTAAATCCCAAAGATCATCTATAAAGACAGCTCTTTCTTTTACCATAGAAACTACCGTATTAAGATCAACTGTGGTTTGAATGTTTTTATCATTAAGAATTTTTTCAAACGCTGAGGTAATTATAGAAGTATCTAGATTTTGTAAATGTTGTTGTTGAAACCACTTTGTTTTCTCAGGGTCAAATTTGGCTCCAGCTTTATTCACTCTTGATAAACTAAACTCATTGATAAGTTCAGAAAGAGAGAATAGTTCTTGTTCGGTACCTGGATTCCAACCAAGAAATGCCAGCATATTAATTACCGCTTCAGGTAAATATCCATCTTCTCTATATCCAGAGGAGATATCGTTGGTTTTAGGGTCATTCCATTGTAAAGGGAACACAGGGAATCCCATTTTATCACCGTCTCTTTTGCTTAGTTTTCCTTTACCAACAGGTTTAAGTATGAGTGGGAGATGAGCAAAACTTGGTGCTTCCCAGTCTAAAGAACGATACAACAGCACATGTAAAGCCAATGATGGAAGCCATTCTTCTCCACGAATGACATGAGTAATTTCCATTAAATGGTCATCAACAATATTGGCGAGATGATAGGTAGGCATGCCATCGCTCTTGAACAATATTTTGTCATCAAGAATATTGGTATCAATCTTTATTTCTCCTCTAATTTCATCATTTAGAATCAAAGTTTCATTTTGAGGAGATTTAAATCTAATTACATAAGGGTTTCCAGATTGTAATCGTTGGTTTACATCTTTTTCAGAAAGTGATAAAGAATTATTTAACTCTTCTCTGTTATTCCAATTGTAAATAAACGTTTTACCATTGGCTTCGTGAATTTTCCTGTGTTCATCAAGAGATTCAGAAGTATCAAATGCGTAATATGCATTACCGTTTTCTATAAGTTGATCGGCATATTGCTTATAAAGATGTTTGCGTTCACTTTGTCTGTATGGTCCAAAACCACCATCTTTTTCTGGTCCTTCATCATAAGGAATATTACACCATTCTAGAGCATCTGTAATATATTTCTCTGCACCAGGAACGTATCTTTTTTGATCGGTATCTTCAATTCTAAGAACAAAAGTTCCTTTGTTCTTTTTTGCAAAGAGATAGTTAAAAAGAGCTGTTCTAACTCCTCCAATATGTAAAGGCCCTGTTGGACTGGGAGCAAAGCGCACCCTAATATCTTTTGTCATGAGTTTTTGTTTTAGTCTTTTGTATGGACTATTTCAGTTCTAAAATCAGAGACAAAGATACAATCTTCGATAGGCTAATAAAACGTTTTTATGTATTAGATTTTTTCATAGTATCTGGTACTCTTTTATTCATAATCATAAACCAGAGTGGTGGAAAAAGAGAAAGTACCATTGATGTAGGATACCCAAAAGGAAGTTGGGGACTTTCATCATGATGATCTAGTAATTGGTATTTTTTTGATGCCCGATGATGATGGTCACTATGTCGAGTAAGTTCGTATAACATAATTCTACCAAGCGCATGATTGGAATTCCAGGAATGGATTTCTCTAACGCGCTCATATCGGCCAGAATTTGTTTTGTTTCTTCGTAGACCATAATGCTCGATATAGTTAATAGTTTCAAGCAACAGAAAACCGACAATACCACTAAAAAAGGCAATGTAGAATCCTAACAAACCAAAAATGTAAAAGGTGAAAAGTAAGTATATTCCAATAAAAAGATGGTACCACAACATGTCGTTTTTTATAGAAAAGAATGAACTGTTGTTTTTCTTTAGAAGGTTGCGTTGGATTTTCCAAGAACTTAAGTATTGGCCTATGGTTGAAGTAACCCAAAATAAGTAAACGGGTTGATTGTATTTTGCAGTCGCAGGATCTTCTTTTGTAGCGACTTTTAAATGATGTCCAAAGTTATGTTCTATGTAGAAATGCATGTATAGTGATGGTAAGAGTAAGGCTTTACCAAGAAAACGCTCATAAGTGTTTCTATGTCCTAGTTCATGACCAACATTAATGCCATTTGTACCCAGTACAATACCTGTTGAAATAATGATACCTACTAGTTCATAAGTTTGTAGAGATACAGTAGTAGCTCGGTACAGGGTGATAGCTAGTAAACCGTATATAATAGGAAGATTGACATAAAGCATCCAATCAAATATTCTTTTTTTAGTTAAGCTATCTTTTTCTGTGTCACCAGTATTGGATGTAGAGGCACTTGTAAATAATTCTAATAAAGGAATAAATCCAAAGGCATATATAGGTGTTAAATAGGTATAAATACCTTCTAACCAAAGACCAATAAGTGCTGCAATGGGGATGGTATATGCACAGAAATATTTTAAATCTTTCATAACTAGTTAGCAGAGAATAGGTTGAATTATCATAAATATAACAATTCTATTAAAAATAATGTTGTAGTTTTAAAGGTTAATGGAAAAGGAAGATTTTAGTTATGGATAATTTTGGGTTCATTAAGAGCAAGTTAGAAGGTTTTATAAGGAAGTTTTATATGAACGAACTTATAAAAGGAGTGATTCTTTTTGTTGCTATCGGTTTGATTTATTTTTTACTTACAGTAGTTGTAGAATATTTTTTGTGGTTAAACACGATAGGTAGAACTATTTTATTTTGGTTATTCATAGTGGTAGAGTTGGGTCTATTCATAAGGCTAATTTTGGTTCCTATGGCTAAGCTTTTCAAATTAACTAAAGGAATAAATTTTGAGGAAGCATCCAAAATTATCGGTAATCATTTCCCTGAGGTAGATGACAAGTTATTGAATTTATTACAACTTAATAATAGTAGTAATGAATCTGATTTATTGCTAGCTAGTATAGAACAAAAGTCTTCACAATTAAAACCTGTTCCGTTTAGGTTGGCAATTAATTTTAAGAGTAATCTTAAGTATTTGAAATATGCCGCAGTTCCATTAACTATATTTTTAGTTCTATTGATAATTAATAGATTAAATTGGATTTCTGATAGTTATAAAAGGGTAGTAAATTATGAGGTAGCTTATGAACCACCAGCTCCTTTTCAATTTCTTATTGAGAATGATAAGTTAGAGAGTTTTGAGAATAAGGATTATATACTTAAGGTAAAAACAACGGGAGATGTTATTCCTGAGACTGTAACAATAGAATATGAAGATGAAATATATTTTCTGAAAAGTACATCTATAGGTGAATTTGAATATACGTTCGTACAACCTAAGGAGTCTGTTGAATTTGTGCTCACTGCTAATAATATTAGCACAAATTCTTTTACCCTGAATATAGTTCCAGTGCCTGCGTTATTGAATTTTGAAATGAAACTGGACTATCCAGGCTATACGGGTAAAAAGGATGAAGTATTAAAAAGTTCTGGGAACGCTACAATTCCTGAGGGAACAAAAGTGGAGTGGTTGGTGAATACACGTAACACACAACGTGTAGACATACGAACAAAAGACAGTGTTATTAATTTTCAAGATGACGAAGGTGTATTTAAGTATGGCATGAATGTTTACAACAATCTGGATTATGAAATCACAACATCAAACAACGAAGTAAAGAACTACGATAATTTGTCCTTCAATCTTAACGTGATAAAAGATCAATATCCTGAGTTAAATTTGAAATCTGAAAAAGATACAATAGATAATAATACGATGTATTTTTTCGGAAGAATAAGTGACGATTATGGATTGAGTAAACTTCGTTTGGTGTATTATGATATGGAAACAGAGGACAGAAAGTTTGAAAATATTTCGATAAATACTTCTGTTTTTGATGAGTTTATATATGCTTTTCCTAGTGGTTTAAATTTGGTAGATGGTAAGGATTATGAATTCTATTTTGAGGTGTTTGATAATGATGTAATACACAATTATAAAAGCACAAAAAGTCAAGTCTTCAATTTTAGAAAACTTACAGAAGAGGAGAGAGAGAATGAATTATTAAAAAAACAGAATGAGGCTATTTCTGGCTTAAATAAATCTCTTGATAAGTTTAAAAATCAAGAGAAAGAATTACAGTCACTGAGTAAACTTCAGAAGGAGAAAAAAAGATTGGACTTTAATGATAAAAAGAAGCTCAATGACTTTTTGAAAAGACAAAAAAGGCAGGAAGATATGATGCGGGATTTTTCAAAAAAGCTCAAAGACAACCTTGATCAATTTGAAAAGAAGAACGAAGAAGAACCATTCAAAGATGCTCTAAAAGAAAGGTTAGAAAGAAACGAAGAAAGATTAAAAAAGAATGAAAAGCTTCTAGAGGAAATAGAAAGGTTAGCAGACAAAATTCAGAAGGAGGAATTAACGAAAAAGCTGGAGGAGTTAGGAAAGGAAAATAAGAATGCAAAGAAAAACTTGGAACAGCTGTTAGAGCTCACCAAAAGATATTATGTCGCTGAGAAGCATGAAAAATTAGCTCAAAAATTAGATGATTTAAGCAAGAAGCAGGAGGAACTTTCAGAAAAGAATGATAGTGAGAACACCAAAGAAAAACAAGAAGAGCTGAACAAAGAGTTTGAGGAATTTCAAAAAGAGATGGAGGAGTTACGAAAGGCGAATGAGGATCTGAAAAAACCAATGAATTTGGATCAGAAAAAAGATGATGAAAAAAAGATACAAGACGAACAAAAGAAGGCTAGTGAAAACTTAGAAAAGGAAGATAAATCTGACGCAAAGAAGAATCAGAAAAGTGCTGCACAAAAAATGAAAGAGATGAGTAACTCTATGCAAATGCAAATGCAAATGGCAAGTGGAGAACAGCAACAGGAGGATATGGAAATGCTAAGACAAGTGCTTGATAATTTGGTAGATTTTTCTATTGAGCAAGAAGCGTTAATGAAAGATTTTAAAGGAATAGATATAGATGATCCGTCATACTCGAATAAGCTAAAAAGACAGAGTGTACTTCGGGAGAACTTTATTCATGTAGATGATAGTCTGTATGCGCTTGCTATGCGAACACCACAGATCACAGAAATGGTTACAAAGAAGTTAACAGATATCGAATTTAATATTGATAAGTCATTAGAAAGGTTGGCAGAAAACCAAGTTGTTCAGGGAACTGCAAATCAACAGTACACAGTAACAGGATCAAATGATTTGGCATACTTGCTAAGCCGAACATTAGACCAAATGCAAAATAGTATGTCGGCATCGGGTAAAGGAAAAAAAGGAAACAATGAATTTCAATTACCAGACATAATTAAGAAGCAGGAAGAGTTGAATGAAGAAATGAAGAAAGGAATGGAGAAAGGTCAAAAGCAGGGTCAAAAAAATGGTCAGCAGAATCAAGATGGTGAAGGTGAAAACAAAGAAGGTAAGCAAGGTGAAAAAGGGGACAAGAAGGGAGATAAAAAAGGAAAGAATCAAGACGGAGGAAGCAAAGTAGGAGATGGTGAATTTGAACAACAGCAAGAATATTTGAATGGGGAGTTGTATGAAATATACAAACAGCAGCAGGAGCTAAGAAATGCATTACAGGATAAGATTAAAAAGGAGGGCTTGGATAAAGGTTTGGGTAGTGGTTTACTAAAACGAATGGAGCAGGTAGAACAGGAATTATTGGAGAAGGGTTTTAATAGTAATACACTATCAAAGATGTTAGATTTAAAACATCAATTATTGAAGTTGGAGGACGCTACTTTTGAACAAGGCGAGGAAGAAAGAAGAGAAAGTAAAACCAACCAGACTCAGTTTGATAATGAGAACACGAAGCTTTTAGAGAACGCTAAACAATATTTCAATACTACTGAAATATTAAACAGACAAGTATTACCTTTGCGGCAAAATTATAAGCAAAAAGTACAGAAGTATTTCAATAAGGATAATGATTAATTTTTTCAAAGAAACTAAAGAAAGGAATGTCTCTATAGATGAAAATAGGATAGTAACTTGGTTAAATGCTGTTATAAAATCTGAAGAGAAAAAACTTGGGGAGATTAATTTCATTTTTTGTGACGATGACTATTTGTTGGAAATAAATCAAAAATTTTTAAACCATGATACCTATACCGATATTATTAGTTTTGATAATACGTTGGGCAATTTATTAGGTGGAGACATTTTTATCTCCCACGAAAGGGTGGTAGAAAATGCATCAACGTTTGGGGTGTTAGAAGACGAAGAGATGAGAAGAGTCATAGTTCATGGTGTTTTGCATTTGTGCGGATATAAGGATAAAACGGATAATGAAGCAGAACTAATGAGGCAAAAAGAAGATGAAAAATTAGCGATGTTCCACGTGGAACATTGATGGGTTTTAAATTTTGTTCCACGTGGAACAAAATTTTTTAACAAGAAAGTTTAATGTTCCACGTGGAACAATAGGATAAATTATGTTTGAAAAGGAGTATGATGTAATCGTGGTTGGTGCAGGGCACGCCGGAAGTGAAGCTGCGGCGTCAGCCGCAAATTTGGGATGTAGCACGTTGTTGATAACAATGAACTTGCAGAATATTGCACAAATGAGTTGTAATCCCGCTATGGGAGGAATTGCAAAAGGACAAATCGTAAGAGAGATTGATGCCTTGGGAGGTTATAGTGGTATTGTGAGTGATCGTACCGCGATTCAATTTAAAATGTTGAATAAGTCCAAAGGCCCTGCAATGTGGAGCCCAAGGGTGCAGAGCGACAGAATGCGTTTTGCAGAGGAATGGAGGTTGCTCTTGGAGCAAACACCTAATCTTGATTTTTATCAGGAAATGGTGAGTGGTTTGATTGTAGAAAATGAAAAGATTGTTGGTGTAAAAACATCTCTCGGAATTGAGATAAAAGCAAAGAGTGTGGTCTTGACCAATGGTACTTTTTTGAATGGATTAATTCATATTGGTGAGAAACAATTTGGAGGCGGAAGAGCAGGAGAAAGAGCAGCGACCGGAATCACTGAGGAGCTCATTGGTTTTGGTTTTGATTCTGGAAGAATGAAAACAGGAACGCCACCAAGGGTAGATGGAAGATCCTTAGATTATTCAAAAATGATTGAGCAACCTGGTGATGATTCTCCAGAGAAGTTTAGTTATTCTGATGTTACTCGTCCGTTAACCAAACAACGATCTTGTCACATGACATATACGTCTACTTTGGTTCATGATTTACTTCGTGAGGGTTTTGATCGTTCTCCAATGTTTAATGGAAGAATTAAAAGTATTGGTCCAAGATATTGTCCTTCTATAGAAGATAAAATAAACAGGTTTGCAGATAAAGAAAGACATCAATTGTTTGTAGAGCCTGAGGGCTGGAATACGGTTGAGGTTTATGTAAACGGATTTTCTACATCGCTACCAGAAGATGTTCAATTTAAAGCATTGAGGTCTGTAGTTGGATTTGAAAACGTTAAATTCTTTAGACCAGGATACGCTATCGAATATGATTATTTTCCTCCAACACAATTAACACACACGTTGGAAACGAAGTTGATATCTGGTTTGTTTTTTGCTGGTCAAATTAATGGAACCACAGGATATGAAGAGGCAGCTTCTCAAGGTTTAATCGCTGGAATAAACGCAGCGTTAAAAGTTAAAGAACAAGATCCATTTATACTAAAAAGAAATGAGGCCTATATAGGTGTTCTTATAGATGATTTAATTACCAAAGGAACAGAAGAGCCTTATAGAATGTTTACCTCAAGAGCAGAATATAGAACACTGCTTAGACAAGATAATGCAGATTTTCGATTAACACCTAAATCTTTTGAAATAGGATTAGCTTCAAAAGAGAGAATGGATAGAATGGAAGAGAAGCAAAAAAAGGCGGTTGATTTTGTTCAGTTTTTTAAAGATACTAGTGTTGCTCCAGAAGAAGCAAATCCTGTTTTAGAATCAAAAAATTCTACTCCTGTAAAACAGAGCGGTAAAATGTTTAAACTTTTTGCAAGACCGCAAATAGCATTAGAAGATGTTAGGAAATTTAAGAAAGTTGAAGCCTATATAGAAGAACATAATCTTGATAAAGAAATTTTAGAACAAACCGAAATTCAGGTCAAATATTCTGGGTATATAGAAAAAGAGAAAAACAATGCAGATAAACTAAACCGCTTAGAAGATATTAAGATTCCGAAAAACTTTGATTATACAAAGTTGAAATCTCTTTCTTTTGAAGCTTGTGAAAAAATGTCTAAGATTAGACCTGCTACAATTTCTCAAGCCTCAAGAATTAGTGGAGTGTCTCCAAGTGATATTTCTGTTCTTTTAGTGTATATGGGTCGATGACAAAAAATATACTTTTTAAACAAGAAAAACCGCTTAAAGGAAAAATACTTTCTGGGATCATTTTATGTGTTGCCGCAGCGTTTTTACTTTTTGGAACTGAACCGTTGCAAACAAGAATTATTTTCTTTGTATGTATGGTGCTAATCAATGGCTTTTCTGTTTCGTATAGAATTAAGGAGAATTTTGAAAACAAAAAAGTCTTTGCCATTTTTGGACTTCCTTTTTTTAAAACAAAATTAAGTGTAGCGTTTCCAGATTATATATCTGTGTTTTCGGCATCTTTTAGTTTAGATAACGAGTGGGGAACAATTGCGGCTATCGGAACACAAGAAAGACAAGAGAGCGTTGTGATTCGTTTTTTTACAGGAAATAAACATTTTACACTATATAAAACCGAAAATTATGAGAGGGCTTTACAAATGGCAAATGAGTTGGGTGAGATGCTAGATGTCGAAGTTCATGATGCTACAAAGGAATAGTTCCACGTGGAACATCATATAACCGCAATAAGCCTTGATTAAAATTTAAAGATAAAACAAAATTTATTTTTCTTTTTTATGTACAATTGCCAAAGGTTTTAGAACCACTCTAAGAAAAAGAATGATAATCTCATATTACCGGGCAAGTGGGTCATAAATTTATATATTAAAGAACGAAGTAGTGGAATAGGTTCTTTGGATTAAAATTAGTTTACTATTAAAATTACAAGAGTGAAAGAAGAAGTAATCGAAGATGTTTTCGTAAAATGTATAGATCACACCGTTAGTGGTGAAACTTTTCATTTGGTTTACGACAAGCCGTATGATATGTTGGTCACTTCTCCCACACCAAAAATTGAAGACCTAGGTAAATATTATGAGAGTGAAGATTACATTTCTCATACCGATGGTAAACGATCTCTTTTTGAAAAAATGTACCAATGGGTAAAATCATATGCTTTAGGTCAAAAAGTAAAATTAATCACAAAATTGAATAGAGGTACTGGAACGCTATTAGATGTTGGTTCTGGTACTGGTGATTTTTTGGCTACTGCAAAAAAAGAAAATTGGTTGGTAGAAGGAACAGAACCAAATAAGCATGCCAAAGAATTAGCTCGTAAAAAGGGAATACTTTTAAAAGATAACTCCAAAGAGTTTGGTGATTCTACTTTCGATGTTATTACGATGTGGCATGTTTTAGAACACATACCCAACTTAAAAGATCAGATACAGGAATTAAAACGACTTTTGAAACCTAATGGCCATATTATAATTGCTGTTCCTAATTATAAGTCCTATGATGCAAAATATTATAAATCATTTTGGGCAGCTTATGATGTGCCAAGGCATTTATGGCATTTTTCAAGAACATCTATCGAAACACTTTTTGCTGAAGAAAATATTATTTTAGTAAAAACGCTTCCAATGAAGTTTGATTCATTTTATGTCTCTCTACTTTCCGAAAAGTATAAAACAAAAAAAATGAACTTTTTTAAAGCTTTTACTATTGGTTTTTGGTCAAATATGAAAGCGAGGCAATCAAAAGAGTTTTCTTCACATATATATGTGCTTAAAAAGTAATATTTTCCATTTTAGGGATTTCTACTGTTTTTTAATAGTCTTTTCGCTATATCTATATCAGTTTTTTACAAAAAGCGCTTAAAACGGCTTATTTTAAGTGTGTTTTAATAAGTTTTTTATATGACAACTAAAAAAACTATTGTTTTTTATTATATAATGTATTTTTAAACATATATAGCAAAGACATCAACTGAAGTTTGATATTTTTGCCCAGAACTAAATTTTGAAACATGAAAAAAATTTTATGGATTGCAAGTGCAGTTTTGATTTTAACATCGTGCAATCAACAAATAGAAAAAACAGGTTATGTAAATAACACCAAAGTTGTTTCCGATTTTAAAGAAATGAAAGCAGCTCAAGAAAAGTGGACGAAAAAGAACAATGAAGTTAGAGCTGAGCTTGAGGAAAAGGCAAAACAGTTTCAAATCGAGGTACAGGGATATCAGAATGTTAAAAATTCTATGTCACAATCAGGTAGAGAGAAAAAAGAACAGGATTTAATGACGAAACAGCAGCTTTTACAAAGAGAGCAGCAAACAAAAATGCAGGAAATTCAAAAAGGAAGTCAAGAAGAAATTGATTCTATAATCAATAAAGTAAAGGACTTTATCCACGATTACGGAAAGAACAACGGATATACCTATATATATGGTGATACTGAGGTAAGTAACATTTTATATGGTAAAGAAGAACTAGATCTTACAGACGAAATTCTTAAGCAATTAAATGGTGAAGAAGCGGCTTCAACCAGTGAAGAAAAGTAGTAGAATCTAAAGATTTTTTAAGCTCCATTTTAACGTTTTAAAATGGAGTTTTTTTTGTGCTGTAAATTACTAAGCTGATGCAGATTATCACATCGATTTTTAAGGTATTAATGAAGTCTTTTTAACAAATATTTCTATTAAAATTTTTACACTTTATCGAAAAAAAATGCCTTTTTCTGAATGCTATGAGTGCCAGAATTATCCGAGAAATTGCACTATTTTTATTAATTTTTCTGTTTTTTAGTTCCTTTTAGAGCAAAAAAATGGGGAAATTTTAGTGTTTTTACATAGGATTAGAAGGGGTATTACAGTACTACAACATGTTGATTAGCAAAAAATTATGTATATTATAGAGAATTTCAAGAACTATTTATAATTATAACGAATGGGGTAAACCATAACGAGTCAGAAAATTATTACAAAAAAAATTAAAATTTTCGTTTGATATAAATATTTAATTTATAATTTTATGACTTGGTAAAAAATATATTAACAATATTATTAACAAGCGCCCCAAATCGCTGAGTTGATATGCGTATATCCACCCAATAAATAAAGTGTGATATCATGAGAAATAAACTTAACCTAATATTGCTTATCTGCACGCTATCGTTCATTCATTGCAGTGAACTATTGGCGCAAAGAACTATAGGGGCTCCTGAACTTCAGGATTTTGCTGCTTGTGCCGATTTATCTTTTAACTCCTTTACTGTCATTGCACCACTCTCTCCAGGGGATGCGCTTCCTTCTGACAATGAATTTGTCCTTGAGCTTTCTGATCCCGATGGTAATTTTGACAACCCACAAGAATTGGCTAGAGTAACAGGTCCTAATAACGGGACAGCTTCAGAGCAAGAAATTAGGTTCGAAGATTTTGCCATACCCCAAGACGCCAACAGCGATACTTATAGATTTAGAATAGTAAGTACAACTGCAGATCCTACGATTACAAGTGCATTGTCAGACGACACCGCACTACATTTCTTTAGAAACGATTTAGACCTATTTTTAAATGAACGTCAAGACGTTGTTTTATGTAACGTAAGTTCATTTACCAAAACACTAACCATTAGATTAGAAGATCTCGATGACAACCCTGTTCCTGCCGATACTTTTGAGTGGGAATGGTTTAAAGACGGAGCCCTCATTGTGGGAGAATCATCTCCGAGCTTGGTCGTTACCGAGGTCGGTACGTATTTTGCCAGGATACCACTGGGCAATTGTCAAAACTTTTTCACCTTCGAAGAAACCAACAGAGTAGACGTATCTTTAATAGATGTGTCTACGGCGTTTATAGAGAATGCAGACCCGATGGGTGATTTTGCGTTTTGTCCAAACGAGACAAAGGTGCTGCAATCTAGCCTAATAGACCCAAGATATACTTATCAGTGGTTTAAAGATGACGAACCTATCGAAGGAGAAGTAGGGCCAACGATTACCTTACCAGACAATGAGTTTGCTGGCGTATATGGGCTGAATATCAATGTAAGTGAAGACTGCTCTCTAGATCAAAATAACATTGCATCTGTTACGGTAATAAACGAGGGGTCTTCGATTACTCAGCCGTTACCAGAAAATCTAATCCTTTTACCAACACAAACAATCGATCTGGAGATTATGACCGATGCTCCAGATGGTAGTACATTTAGGTGGTTTGTAGAAACTAGTCCGCAAACTCAAGGAGTTTTAACAGGAGGAACAACTTCTTTTGAAGCAGCGTTTGTAGGTAGATATAGGGTAGAAATTGATGCTCTTGACCCGTGTAATAGCTTTTTATTTTCTGAAACAGAATTGTTTGCTCCAACAGGTTTTGAAATTGTTATAGGACCTCAGGAAGATATTTCGTGTGATGCAGAAACGTTTACCATAGAACTTAAAGAAATGTTAGGTTTAACTACCACAGTAGGGCTTAGCGTACCACTTACCGAAGAACAACTTGACTTCTTTACTTTCGAGTGGCGTAGAAATGGTATACCCACTGGTGATACAGAAACTTCTATTACCGTATCAAGCTCAGAGATTGGAGACATATATAGATTATTTGCAACTTTAAGAACAGGAGAATTTCAAAATATTCCTTCAAATGAACTAGTGTCGGCTCCAATACCACCAGGAACCGAAATTGTAGCCGATCCTCTGGTACTTACCGAAGGAGAAACTGTAACACTTTCTGTACCTAGTGACCCTGGATATACCTACCAATGGCTAAGAGAAGTAGATGGAGAGCAAGTTGAAATCGAAGGAGAAACAAACAACACTTTGATTGTAAGTGAAGAAGGGACGTATTTTGTAAGAATATCTTCAGCAATATGCGAAGATATATTTGGTCCAATAAGCGTTAGTTCTCAAGGGTTAACAGAGATTATTCCAAATATAATAACACCAAATGGTGATAACATTAATGATAATTGGTTTTTACCCGATTCTTTGGTAAATCAACAGGATGTAGAGGTTACTATTTATAGTAGATCTGGTACGGTTGATTTTAGTGGGGTCGCGTATCAAAACAACTGGCCCTTTGAAAACTCAAAGTCGGCAGGACAAGAACCAATATATTATTATATAATAACGAAAAACAACTCCGTAATCAGAAAAGGTTCGATAACGGTAATGAGATAATTTTATGGTCAGAAAATTACTTCTAGTAACGCTATGTTGTTTATCCCTTAATCTTGTTAAGGGACAGGAAGAGAGTACCGCGGTTTATGGGGTGCTTCCTACAGACATTCCTACACACAACTTAGTGAAATATAATCGATTTTACTTTAACCCAACCTTTTCTTTAGTACGTGAAAACAAAAGATCGATTAACGCATATAATAAAACACAATGGGCAGGATTTAATGATAATCCTCAAACCTATTTGATTAATTATACTGCAAATTTTGATGAGAAAACAGGGGTTGGTATTGGTTTACACCAGCAAAACGAAGGTATCTATAGATATTTCGGAGGTATTGCCAACTTTGCATACAATATTGAGCTTGATAGAGATATGAATTTTACCTTCGGGTTAAATTTGGCTTTTTCACAAAGCGGACTTAAATCTAATATAGATTCTGCAACGAGTATTGTCTTAAACAATGGAGTACAAGTAAATGACCCAACTGTACTTAACTTCGAAAACAGTTCTGTTTTTGTATTAACGCCCGGTGTAAACTTTAACTATGCAGAGTTTGATGTGGGTGTATCTGTTGCCAATTTAGCCGCATACAATCTAAGTGCAAGTGAATTATTAACAGACAACATGGCTTTTACAGGGCATGTGATGTATACTACAAGTTTGCAAAGAAGGTCAGACAAGACTATTCGAGGTATGGCCTATGCCAACATGCTCACCAGTGCAGATGAAGCAGAATCTGATTCTAGTTTACGATATGGTGGAAATGTGATTGTTGAGTTTCCAGAATTAGGATGGGCACAAGCCGGATATAATAGTTTTTATGGAGCTTCTTTAGGTCTTGGAGGAAACATTACTTCCAATGTTTCTGTGGGTTATACCTATGAAATGGGACTAGGAGATACTAGTGATTTTGGATCTACTCATGAAATAGGTTTAGCGTATAATTTCGAAAGAGAAAAACCACGTAGAAGAGGGGGCAGAAAAACCACCTCTCAGAAAGCATATGAAGAACGCGATTCTGAAATTAGAAGACTTAAGAAAGAGATTCTTGAGCAAAATAAGATCATAAGAGAACTTCAAGACGAAAGAGGAACGGCTCAGAGTAATGAAGAAAGAGCAATGAGTGAGCTCGAAAGATCTATTGCCGAAGCCAAAGAAAAAGAGGCGCAAGCGGCAAGAGAATTAGAATTACAGCGTGAAGAAGAAGTAAAGCTTCTTAACAAACAACAGGAAGAGTTAGCCGCGCAAAGAGACCTTGAGCGTCAACTTGCAGAGCAGAAAGAAGAAGAGGAACGTTTGGCAGCTCAAAAACGTCTAGAGATTGAGGTAGCAGAACAAAAAGCAGAAGAGGAGCGTTTAGCGGCTCAGAAAGAAATAGAGCGCGAAGTAACCGAACAAGAGACAGAAGAGGCCAGAATAGCTGCTGAAGAAGCAGAAAGAGAAGCTGAGGCTGCAAAACAGCAAGAAGAAGAAGAGGCCAGAATTGCAGAGGAACAGAAAAAAGCCGAAGAAGAAGCTGCAGTGCGTTTGGCAGAAGAAGAAAGAATACGTCAGGAGGAAGAAACTGCACGTTTAGCTGCTGAAGAAAGACAAAGACAAGAAGCCGAAATACAAGCAGCTCAGTTGGCTGAACAAGAAAGACAGAGACAGGAAGCAGAGGCAGAAGCGGCAAGAGTTGCTGAAGCCGAAGCCGAAGCTGCAAGAGTGGCAGAAGAAGAACGTAAAGCTGAAGAAGCTAGAAGATTACAAGAATTAGTAAGAACTACAAGAGAAGTTATTACCGATGGTGATGAAGATTCTCTTAGAAGTCAGGCAGACCTTGTGAGATCTAGTCAGTTTATTCCAAACGATGAAAAGCAAAGCCTGTTAGCAGAACTTGACAGAAAGATCGAAGAACGTCAGATTCAGGATCTAATTGCTGCAACAAGAGAAGTTATTGCAAATGGAGATTTACCAGCCTTGCAAAATCAATTAGATATTGTACAAGGAAGTACGATTCTACCTCAAGCAGACATAACAGGGCTTTCAGCAGAATTAAATGCTAAGATTGCAGAATTTGAAGCAGAGGCTACTCGCCTTGCAGAAGAAGAAAGATTACGTCAAGAGGCTGAAGAAGCTGCGCGTGTGGCAGAAGAGCAGCGTCAGGCAGAAGAAACGCGTCAGGTTGAGGAGTTAATTAGCACTACCCGAGATATTATTGCAAATGGAGATTTACCAGCGTTACGAAATCAATTAGATATTGTACAAGCTAGTACAATTCTTCCACAAGCTGATATAACTGGATTATCTGCAGAATTGAATACTAAAATTGCTGAGCAAGAAGCTGAAGCAGATCGTCAGGCCGAAGAAGCAAGAAGAATCCAGGAGTTGATTAGAACTACTAGAGAAATCATTGCGAGTGGAGATTTACCAGCGTTAAGAAATCAATTAGATATTATTCAGTCTAGTGATATTCTTCCACAAGCCGATGTAAGTGGTTTAACAGGTGAACTTAATGCTAAGATTGCAGAAGCAGAGGCTGAAGCAGCACGATTGGCTGAAGAAGAAAGATTACGTCAAGAAGCTGCAGAGGCTGCAAGAGTTGCAGAAGAACAACGTTTAGCAGAAGAAGCACGTAGAGTTCAGGAGTTAATATCTACTACTAGAGAAATTATTGCAAACGGTGATGTGCCAGCATTACAAAATCAACTAGGTATTGTACAATCAAGTGATATTTTACCACAGGCAGATGTAACAAGTTTGTCTGACGAGTTGAATGCTAAGATCGCAGAACTTGAAGCTGAGGCGGCACGATTAGCTGAGGAAGAGAGATTACGTCAAGAAGCTGAAGCGGCTCGTCTAGCAGAAGAAGAAAGACAAAGGCAAGAGGCAGAGGCTGAAGCAGCCCGTCTAGCCGAAGAGGAAAGACAAAGACAAGCGGCAGCGGCAGCAGCGGCAGCGGCACAAGATCAAAACGAAGAAGGTTTAGATGAAATCAAGAAAGAACTAGATAATAATACAAGGGTTTCTAGTAAGATATTTGCGCGTAGAGATTCATTATTAACTACAAGTTTAAATGTCGACAAGCGTGGATTTAGCAAATTATTAGAGTCACTTGTAAATATGGATGACGATGCAGATGAAGCTAAAAAATCTGATCCTATTAGTTCTAAAAAGCTTTCAGCAAATAATAGGTTTGTGAAGTTCGCAGATGCAACAAGACCAGAGGCTCAATTTGCTACTAAATATATTCCTGGATATCCAGAAGGATATTACCTAATCGGAAATGTATTTAAAGGAGGAACATATGCCGATAAGTTTACCGGAACGTTGAAAGACCTTGGATTTAACGATGCTCAAATAATCGTGAACCCAGAAAACCAGTTCCAATATGTAGCTATCGAAAGTTATACCAATAAGGATGAAGCAGCCGAAAAGTATTTGAACAATATCGACAACAGATACTATGGAGACATGTGGATCCTTCATATTGCGAAGAGTAGAGTAGAATCGTTTAAACGATTACTACAAGAAACTCGCCTAATTACCGATACAGTGAAAGATGATACGGTATTGACCGAAAACTTATCTTATATCGGAGGCCACAACATTGAAAATGGATATTACTTAATTACAAATATTTTTAAAAGGGAAAATTATTTCGAAAGAGGAATGCAACGATTGAAAGACAGAGGACTTGAACCTCAACACTTCAGAAACCCAAAAGATAATTATATCTACGTGTATCTGAAGAGGTTTGATAATCTTGATGACGCGAAACAGAGTTTGTTCTCAAATGTGAACAATTCATATGATGGAGACCTGTATATTTTAAAAGTACAGTAATTACGAACCCCAAATGGAATGAAAAGACCATAATGACCCAAAATAAAACACTAAATACTCAGCTTATGAAACCCCACGTATCTCTCAAAATTATTTTGGTGATGATATTCATAATCGTCAGCAACATAAGCAGCACTTTTGCACAAGAAATTATACCATTGGCCCCAAGGGAAACCCAAAACAGGGTAAATGGTAACTTAACCATGAATGGTAATACCATTGTAGGATTAGTTGATAGCTTCGAAGATAATGTAAGTTATGATCCTAATGCAGCCTACAACGGAAACCTGAATAACGGTAATAGTATCACAGCGTATATAGATATCGACGGTGATCCTAGCACGTTTAGTTCGAGTAGCGCCGATATCATTACACCAAGACCCGAATGTACAGAAATCACATATGCAGGATTATATTGGACAGCTACCTATTATCTTGAGAGATTACCAGTAACAAATACAACGTTAACGGTAAATAATACAGGTTTGGCTGGGGATTATCCAGCGGCAGATAATAATTTTAACCCTGGAAACGTAGCAATACCACCAGGTGGACTTACAGGAAATTTAGTGTTAGCTATTGACGCAAACGGGTTTACAGATGGTTGTGATGCACCATTATCTAATGCTGCGGCAGTTAACGGTAATATTGCAGTAATACGAAGAGGATTTTGTGGGTTTACACAAAAAGTTATTAATGCGCAAAACGCGGGTGCGATAGGGGTTATTATTGTAAATACCAACGATGGGTTATTTAATATGCCTGGGGCTGATGCAGGTATTACTATACCCGCAATAATGGTGAATTTTACCAATGGTGAAAATATAATCACTCAAATGGCAAGTAGCACCGTGAATGCTACTATAGGGCAAACAGTAGATACAACAACAGGTAACGAACAGTTAGTTGGTTTACCCCTTGTCGATGCCAGAAAGCAAGGAGATGCCGACTTTAGAAATATCAAGTTTAGAGTACCAGGGGGGTCTTATGTAGATGTAACGGCTCAAAATATAATTTATGATGGATACAGAGGTACTCCAACAAATCTTTTAGCAGATGGCACACCAAATCCAAATGCTACTGATGATGTACCTTATGTGTGTTATGCCAATGTAACTAGTTTGATAGATCAAGCCAACACCAACGGTACCTATACCGTGGCAAACATGAATGCTACCATAGGTCAAACCTCTGGGGTGTCTGGAGCTTCTGGTGGTTGGGTGCTTGTGGTAATTTATGAAGATCCATTAGAAAGTAGTAAGTTCATTAGTACTAACGACGGTTTTGTTCAAATTCAAAATAGTGAACCCGACGTAGATTTTACATATACTGGCTTTACTACACTTCCTGCGCCTTTACCCGTGGAGATTCGTTACGGAGTGGCAGGTCTAGAAGGAGATAAGAGTTTAACAAGAGACCGCCTTCAGGTAGAAAACACTTCTGGAGCTTTTGTAAGTTTAGGTAATGGTTTCAATAATTTAACCGATGTTAACCCGGTAAACAACTTCTTTAACAGCTCAATTACGTTCAATGATGCTTATGTAACGGGTCGTAATCCGGCCTCTGAGAATACCTTAGGTTTCGATGTCGATTTATTTGACTTAGATAATAGTGGAAATAATCTGATCGGAAATGATCAAACCGATGCCACCTTTAGACTACAAACAGATCAAGATACGTATAGAGTATTTTTGAACACCTTCTCAGTAGAGATTATAGAACCAGAACTAAGGATCATCAAACGAGTTTTTGATACCGATGGTACTACCGAAATTACTAACGCCAATGTTGAACTTGGTGATGAATTGTTCTATGATTTGGAAATTGAAAACGTAGGAAATGAAGATTTAGTAGATGGTACTGTTTCTATTAGAGACGTTTTACCAGCTAATGTAAATCTGATCAGTGTACAGACAGCTACACTTCCTCCAGGTGTTACTTTTGACGATTCAGTACCAGGAATACTAGACTTCGATATTCCAGCCGGATTGGTTGAAGAGACCGATGGGCCTATTTTTATTCGATTTAGGGTGCAACTGGTAAATAGTTGTGAAGAATTAAGAGATGCATGTTCTGATGTGATTCAGAACTCGGCTTTAGCAACATTTACAGGAGCTATTTCCGGAGTTACCGCAACCAACAACAGTAGTAGTGTTATTGGTGCCTGTGGTAATACAGACGGAGAAGCAACTAACTTCTTGGTAAACGTGCCAGCCTGTGATTTTGATGTAACATTCTGTAACAACAACCTACAATTAGTAGCGGGTACTGGATATGATAGATATACTTGGTCTGGACCGGGAATTTCTCCCCCTGTAGTACAAACAGGGCCAAATGCAAATATTTTTTCGCCAACTAACCCTCAGGATGGTGTATATACAGTTATAAAAGAAGATACCGATCCTTCAGATGGGACATGTATTACCCTTACTGAAGAATTTGATGTAGAAGACTTTAGAGATATTGACAATCCGGTTTTAGATTATGTAAACGGAACCAGTGTAATTACTCAAGATTGTAGTGGTTTAGATCTTCCGCAGATTTTATTATGTGGTGATCAAACGTTCTTGATTGAGACAAACTTCGACCCAACATTAAACCTACAATCGATATCATGGCAACGATTAACACCAAGTGGATCTTGTATTTCAGATCCAAATGACGCTTGTTCGTTATTGTCTGGAGCTTGTACAGATGCAAACTGGGTAGAAGAGCCAGGAGGAAACACTCCTAGTTTTACAGTTTCAGAAGCTGGAGATTATAGAATATTAGCTGAGTTTGAAGGTGGATGTTTTGTGCCATTCTTCTTTAGCGTATTCAAAAATGATTACCAGCCTACATTGGCAATGCAGCCAATAGAATGTGGTAATCCAGGAAGTGTAACCGTTACCAATGCGCCTACAAACTTTGAATTTAGTTTAACTTCAGGGGGACCATATAGCGCAACTACAGTATTCCCAATTGCTCCAGGATCAGGAGGTGATATCACAGTTTATGGTATCGATACAACATTCCCTGGATGTGAATATACTGCAACAATTAATGTTCCAGAAATTAACCCAACATTTACAGTAACACCAACTGACCCAACCTGTACCAACAACGATAATGGAACAGGAACAGGAAGTATACAGATATTGGTTACTGGTGGTTTACCCGAATACCAATACACAATTTCTGGAGGAGGACTTACCTCACCAATTATTGTACCTAATAGTAGTGCCAACAATGGTAACTATACTCAAAACAATTTAAACCCTGGAACGTATACGGTTGAGGTTATTGCCAACCGACCAGACCCAGAGTGTATCGATACACAAATAGTTACAATTAATCCTGCACCAGATTTTACGGCCAATGTGGTCTTGGTTGCACCAGAAACGTGTGACACTGGAGCTATTGTAGAGGTAAATGTAACCGCTGGATCAGGAAGTTATTCTTTTGATGATGGTTCGGGAACGTTTGGAGCTAGTAATAGATTTGAAATTCCTATTCCAGCAGATCCTACAGCGACATATACATTCTTTGTGAGTGATACCAGCTTACCAGCAGGAACACCCGCATGTATTATAGAAGCTAGTATAACAGGAATTACACCACATGAGCCTATTGTAATAGACAATGTTACAGTTACGCAACCTCCTTGTCCTGGAGATGGAGGACAGGTACGTGTTGAGGTTTCTCCTGAAGTAGCAGGAAGAGAATACACTTACCAGCTATTAAACACTACAGACATGGACCCTGTGAGTCCAGTATATACTGTAGTACAGGAAATAGTAGCGACATCTAGAGATATTACATTTGTAAATGTTCCAGACTTAACATCGTATAGAGTAAGAGTATTCCATAACAATACTACAGACCCAACTGGGGCACCAATTTGCCCGGTAGACGGAAGCGATTTTGCAATTACAAGCCCAGTAGATATTACAGCTACTGTTGCTGTAACCAGAGAATTAAGCTGTAACCCAGCACCTAATGATACAGCAATCATTACTATTTCAGGATTAGCAGGAGGAGGTTCTACCTATGAGTGGAGTTTTGACCCTACATCTGGGTTTGCAAATATTACTGCAGATCCGTTTACTATTCCGGTAAGTGTTGCAGGAAATTACACGGTTTATATACGAAACCAAGGTACAGGAACCTGTGCGGTAAGTTTCCCAGTTACGGTAGCGCCATTAGAGCCCGTAACAGATATTGACTTTACCCTTGGAGCGTCAGACTGTAGTGCACAAACCATTGTGGTAACACCTACTGCAGTTCCGGCAGGACCAACATATACGTTTAATGTTACCCCAGCTCCAGTTTCTGGAGATGCTACGGCAGGATTTGTATTAAATAGAGGAACAACCTATACCTTCACGGCAACCAGAGGAGATAATGCCTGTGATTATAGTGAAGACTTTAGAGAAGATTTATTACCAGAAGTTCAAGTATCTGCAGTAGAAACCGACCCTGTGAGTTGCGTTGGTTTTGCTGATGGAGAATTCTCTTTTACAGTTACCAATAGCACATCATTTGACTATACAATTACTGGACCTACTGCCATTGCTCCAGGAAGCGGAACAACAGCTACACCAATATTAAGTGGGCCAGTGTTGGCAGGAACGTATACTATTAATGTAACCGACACTTCTATTCCTGCGGGATGTACGGCATCAACAACAGTTGATGTAACAGAGCCGGCCAATGCTTTAACGTTGTCAACAGTATCAACACCTTCAGATTGTGGTGCAGATACAGGAACTATAACAGCAACTGCCAATGGAGGAACAGGAACCTATCAGTTCCAACTTATTGATGATGGAACAGGGTTACCTGTAACGGGATACGCATACCCAAATACGAGTAATGTATTTACAGGACTACCTTCTGGAAACTATACTGTATTTGTAAGAGATGGTAACTCTACGGATGCTTGTGAGATATCAGAGGCAAGACCCGTGGAGCAATTTGTTCCACCAACAGTAACCGCTGTGGCAGGTGGAGACCCATGTGTAGATACAGATCCTGCTACGCAGTGGATCACAATTACACCTGATGGCACTGTAACACCACCAGCTGTAGGGCCATTTGAGTACTCATTAGTAGGTCCGGTAACCGCAACGAATGTATCTGTGACATTCTTACCAGCTCCAAATGATGATACTTTTGAGATACCAAACTTATTACCAGGAAATTATACAGTAACCGTTACCAATACTGCTACAAGTTGTGTGCAAACGGAAACCTTTACTATAAATCCTGAGTTGACCGTAACAACAACCTTAACACAAGATATAGACTGTAATAATCCAGAGGCCACAATAGAATTTACTGCTGCTGGAGGAAGTGGTACATATACTAGGTTTGATTTATACAACCCAGGTACTCCGCCAACATTAGTTGCAGGAGGAGGTAACATCACTTCTCCGTTTACAGATGCGATTTTAGTACCAGGTGATTATTTGGTTGGAGTTGTTGATGATGCTGGTTGTACTGCGTTTTCAAACACAATTACCGTTACACCATTTGATGCGGTTATCGCAACACTTACCCCGACTAACCCTTCTTGTCCGGGAGAAACAGATGGCTCAATAGCTGTTACTGTTACAGCAGGTCAAGGACCATTTACCTATATTCTCGATGGTGACCCAACTACACAGATAGGACCTACTGGAGATACAACAGTAACATTTAATAACGTAGATAATACACCTGACCCACACACGGTAACTATTACCGATGGTTCTGGAGGTACTCCTGCGTGTACATTTGATTTTACAGAAACTTTAACCGATCCTCAACCAATTAATCCCACAATTGCTATAGCAAGAGATCTTAGTTGTGTTGCACCTATGGATGCGATCATTAGAATCTCTGCAGTGGTGGGTGGATCTGGAAGTTGGGCATATACTTTAGACCCTTCTACTGGATATACCAATATAGCAGGATTCCCCGTTGATATTCCTGTAAGCACAGACGGAACATATACTGTTTATGTAGCAAATCAAGGTTCGCCAGAAACTTGTGCTGTGACCACAGATATTACCATAGAACCTGTAACCGAAGTAACAGACCTAGACTTTGCTGCAACCGCAGTTCAATGTCCAGCACTTACTTCTAATGTGACCATAACACCAACAATTTCAGGATCAGGTAGCGTTACAGAATATGAAATTACCGCACCTGCACCTGCAGTTACAGGTCCACAAGCATCAAACGTATTTAATGGTCTTGCTCCAGGAACATATACTTTCTTAGCAAGAACAGACGATGGATGTGAGTATAGCGAAAACTTTGTTATCGAAGATATCGATCAGATCGTGGTTAACGCTACTCCGGTTAATGAACCAACATGTAATGGCGATAGTGACGGAGAGCTTTCGTTTACAGTTTCAGGAATCGATATTCCTGCTACCGCAACGTATGAATATGAAATCACGGGAGGTACCCCTGCAATTGTACCAATAACAGCTACTGGGCAAACAGCAGCTACAATAACTACGGGAGATGTATTGCCTGCCGGTAATTATGTAATTACTGTTACAGATGAAGCAACGCTTTGTGAAGCGACGGCAAACGTGACAATCAACCAACCAGATGTTGTAAACTTCGATATTGATCCGGTTGTTCAAGATTGTGCTACGAATACCAATACGGTGACCATTAGCAACTCAAGAGGAGGAAGTGACACAGGATTTACCTATGTACTTAACGATTCTGGAGGAACACCTGTTGGACCTAGTAGACCAGTTGCAGATCCTTATTTGAATGTGCCGAATGGTACAGGTTATGAAATTATTGTAACCGATAGTAATGGATGTAACTCTCTTCCACAAACTTTAGATATCAATCAATTGCCTCAACTTGGAGCAGCATTGGATGCAGGAAGTTCTGATTTCTGTCTTGATGATGGAGCAATAAGTTTTACAGTAGATATCGATGCGGTAAATACAGGTACTGCACCTTACACCTATAATGTAACCTTAGGAGGTGTGGTAGTAATTCCGGACACCAATGTTCCTGGACCTTCATTTACAACGACACCTAACTTAACAGCTCCTGGTGATTATACTATAAATATCACAGATGCAAATGGATGTCCAGTTGCCATAGTGGTGCCAACAGTAGAGGAACCTGTTCAATTGGAGGTTACTCCTGTGTCAGATATTACATGTGATGCTTTAGGTAATCCGGTAGATGCGCAGTTTTCATTAGCGATTCCTGCTGCAAATCCTGGATATACTCCTTATACCATTGATGTTTCATTTAATGGAGGTGCTTTTGCAAACCACCTAACGGCTGTAGCACCGCCATTTACAAATTATACAGCTACTTCTGGAGCGGGAACCTATACCTTTAGGGTAACCGATGCAAGAGGTTGTACGTTTACTACGAACCCATTCACAGTAACAGATCCTGTTGCACCAACTATTACAGATCCAGATGTAAGTCTTGATTGTGCCGGTGATACAGGTACAGTAGTGATTACGGTTACAGGTACAGAAACACCATATCAAATCGATTTCAACGGAGCTGGATTTGTAACTATTACAGGAACACAAATTTCATTCCCGAACTTAACAGGTGATGCAGGTGATGCAGACCCAACTACAAATACTTCTACCTACAACTATACGGTTAGAAGCAGCAGAGGATGTTTGTACCCAGGAAGTGTAGACGTAACTCAACCACCGTTAATCACAGAAGTAAGCAGACTTGAAACACCTGTAACTTGTGGTGGTTCAGGAACGATTACTGACTTAGGTGCCATTGATTTGGAAATTGCAGGTGGAACAGCTAATTACACATATACTTTAGTTACAGCAGCGAACTTTGCAGTTAGACCTTTAGTGCCAGCTGCAACAGATGTAACTACACCCAACCCAACAACAACAGGAACTACAGTTCGTTTTGCTGGTTTAGATTTCGGACAGTATTTTATTTTCGTTACTGATGCAAATGGATGTACAGATAACGCTCCTTTTGGGCCGTTTGATATTTTCTCTCCTCCAAACGATTTAGTTCAGAACATTACCGTTTCTGCAACATGTCCAGGTGGAGTTACTTTTGAAATCGATGTTCAGGGAGGGTCTGGTATTACTCCGCCTTTAGATCCACCACCAGGATTTGATATTCGTATCGTTGGAGAGCCTTCTCCTGGTCTTGGAGATTTTGTTCCGCTTGATGACAGTGTAGGAGGACCAACAGCTGTTGACGCTAATACACCTATTAGAGACCACACATATTCAGGTTTAGATTTCAATAGAACCTATATTTTAGAAGTACGAGATAATGCAACAGGGTGTTTATACCAAGAGATAGTGCCTGCAGAACTTCCACCATCTTCTCCTAGTATTGTGAATGATGTGGTTACAAATGTAAGTTGTAATGAAACACCAGCTTTAGATGATGGAAGTGTTTCATTTGATGTTGCAGCGTACGATCCTTCAGTTACAGATATATCTTGGGAAGTATTCAATGCATTCACTAATGTAAGTCTTGGCGCTGCATATACTGGGAATGATAATACTACACCAAGCCCTGCTGTACCAAACGTGCCAGTTACCATTAACAATATACCACCAGGTGAATATTATGTAACGATACGAGAAGTAGATGGTACACAATGTCCTGCGAGATATGACTTTACCATAGATCTTCCGGATCCATTGACTTCAGTAGCAACAAATCAAACACCAGCTAATAGTTGTGGAACTAATGCTCAAGTGATTATGGCCTCTTCTGGAGGTACACCATTTGCAATACCTGCAACAGCTGATGGATATCAATATGCGCTAATTGAGGATGTTGCTGGATCTCCAGCTTCTACACCAACGGTATTAGCAGATTTCCCATTAACGAGTAATGTGATTGATTTAGGAAATACAGCTAGAAGAGTATATATTTTCCTTATCGATGATAACGGATGTACATTCGGACCAGTTCCTGTTGATGTGGTTGTAAATCCACTTCCAGTAATAGTTTCGGCTGCCTTTGTCGATGATTGTGCCTATGATAATACCAATATTATTCGTATTGAGGCTACAGGAACAGGGACACTAACCTATCAACTTGATGGTGGTACTGCTGTGGTAGGAAGTATTGATAATAACAATCATGAATTCACAGTTTCAACACCAGGCACCTATACTATTGGTGTTACAGACGAAACAGGATGTACAGTAACAACACCTGTAGATGTATATGGACCAATACAAATAAGTGCTGCATTTACTACAGTTCCAGATTGTGATACTGCTTCAGGAACAATAACGACTACAATCGTTTCTGGTGCTGCGCAAGGAACGTTAACCTATGAATTACAAGACAGTACTGGTACACCTACTGGAAATGCTACAGGAGATGCAACAGGAGTATATACTGGAGTAGCACCAGGTAGTTATATCGTTGAGGTTACAGATGATGGTAGAGGAACAGGACCTGCTTTCTGTTCATTTACGGCACCAGTAAGTATAGAAGCACCAGTAGAACCAGTATTGGTTCCTGCGACCACGTTTGTGACTTGTGCAGGAGATACAGATGGAGTAGTGACTGCTGCTATAACACCAGCGTCTACAGATTCTGATCCAACGGTGATTTATGAATACAGAATTACAGCTACTACTTCTGCTACACCAGCTGTGGTACCTACAGCATATCAAACCAGCCCGACATTCTCAGGTCTAGATAATGGGACATATACTGTAGAGGTAAGAGTAACAAAACCAAATGGTGCTCAAAACGTATTCTGTTTCGATACCGATGACTATATAATTAATGACCCTACCGCTGTAAGTTCTACGATTTCTTCAACAGGATATACTTGTCCTACAGGAACAGAGAACTTCCCGGTAATTACCATAGATAATATTTCTGGAGGAACTGGATCTGCATACACGATTTCGTATACTGTTGATGGTACTCCGGTAGTAGCTTCACCTGTTGATCCCACTACTTTAGATACCGATGGTGGTACTGCTGGAATTCAAATTGTAGCAAGTATACCAGGTGATTATGTGTTTACAATATTTGATAGTAATAACTGTCCTACAATACAGCCTACAGAAACCATACCTCCATTCCCAGAAATGACAGATCCAACCGTAGTAAGAGATACTTCTGCTACTAACAATGGTGAAATTTCTTGTGATAATGGTGAAACAGTAATTGTTACGATTACTGGCGGTGTGGGACCATTTAATTTTGTAGAGACTAGTGGTGCGGTAGGACCTGTGAATGGCGTTGTTGCAGGAACGGGAGATACTGCTGCTCCAGGAGTGCAAACAGCAGCTACATTTGTGTTACCTGCGGTAGGAACTTATCAGTTCACTATTACCGATACCAATGCCAATGGAGCTTGTCCTATAGATTCTCCAACGTATACCGTTGCTCCTTTTGATAATATTGAAGCAACCCTAGTCGTAGCTACCAATGTAGATTGTAATGGAGCTGCCACAGGAGAACTAGACTTAACGGTATTGAATTACAACGGAGAGTTTAACTTTATAGTAAGAAATACGACTACAAGTGCACCAGAAACCACAGGTAATGTTACTGCAGGATTTACAAACCCTGTACGTATCGGTTTACCTGCAAATGGTGTAACAGCCGCAACCTACGTAGTAGAGATAGAAGCACTTGATGCTCCATTCTGTGATACGGTAACAGACCCTGTAACCGTTACAGAACCAGATGCATTAACATTGGCTATCGATGAGAATATTAATGCCAACTGTAATGAAGATGCAAGAGTAACAGTTTCTGTTACCGGAGGAACAGGACCATATACGTTTAGAGCCGATGACGATGGTATTGCACCATTCTTATTCGAAACAACAACAGCGAATGCTACAGAAACATTCTTGTTACCGGCAACAGTTGCTGGAACAACATATATCATCAGTGCAATTGATAACAACTCTTGTACATCGACTCCGGTTTCAATTTCTGAAGATGTGTTCAGAACAGAAGATCCTACGGTTGATTCTGTAACTTGGACAGATCCTTGTGTGTTCGATGATAGTTATACCATACGAGTGACAGGTACAAGTAATGTACCAGTTGTAGCTCCAGCTACCAATGCCTTGACATTTGAGATAGGTGCCGCAGGAAGTGGTGATGTAGCAGGAAATGTAAATGGATTAACTCATGACTTTACCGTAACTACTCCGGGTACATATACTGTAAGAGTATACGATGAAAATGGTTGTGTTTCTTTAGATGAGACTATAACTATAGTGCCAGAATTAACAATAAGCGCTGCCTTTACAGGTATACCAGAATGTAGAACCGATGTCAACGGGCAGATTACAGCAACAGTTAATGGAGGTTCAGACTTTACTGCAAACCCAGGTAACTTTACCTTTACCTTAACAGGTACAGATAGTGGTGGAGGTGCGATAGTACCAGTTGTACAAACAGGTGCAGGTGGAAACATATTTAACAACGTCACTGCAGGTACATATAATGTAAGTGTAACCGATAGTAACGTACTGCCTGCAACAGGTTCGGGATGTTCTGCAAACGCAAATGTATCATTACCAATTCCTGTATTACCTAATATTACAGCAGCTGGAGAAGCAGTCTCTTGTGTGGGTGATACAGATGGTAGAGTTGTCGTAACTCTTGATCCAGCTACAGATGATGGTGGTTCATATACTTACCAGTTATTCCAGGATGCTGGTGGAGGAACACCAGGAGCTCAAGTAGGAACTGACCAGATAGACGATCCTATATTTATTAATGTTCCTGTTGGAAATTATGTAGCAGTAATTGAATCTAGTAGTTTATGTCCAGCACAAGCTACGGTTAGTGTACCAAATGCAACGCAAGTTACCGCAAGTGCTGTAGAAGGACCGTTTACCTGTACAGGGGCTACAGAGAATTTCCCTACGATAACAGTTACTATAGAAGATGGAACACCACCATATAGTATTACATATACTACACCTTCTGGGGTAGATGTAACCGATGTGGCTATAACAGATGCAGATCCTTCTGTTGGTGCTCCAGGAGTACAGTATAACTTTACTGCTGATGAAAATGGAAACTATGTGATCGCAGTCACAGATAGTAAAGGATGTGAAACCAGTCCGGTAACCTTTATTGAAAATGTGGTGCTACCAATTATGTCTGATCCTACGGTAACCAGAGATACCTCGGCTACCAATAGTGGAGAAATTTCTTGTACCAATGATGAAGCCGTAATTGTTTCGGTAACAGGAGGAACTCTTGCGCCGGGTACATTTACTTTTGAAGTAATAAGTGCACCTGGTACTGTGACCATACCAACACAAACGGGTATTGTTGGAGGAACTGGAGACAATGGTGGAACTCCTGAGATTGAAACCACGGCATCATTTGATTTACCTGAAGTAGGATTGTATACTTTCAGAATTACCGACGAAACTACAACATGTTCGATCGAGGTAAGCTATACTATTGATCCGTTTGATAATATTGATGTAATTGCTTCTCAGGAAACACCAGAACAGTGTTTCAATGAAAGAAATGGTGAAATACGTGTTGATATTACAGGATATACGGGTAATGTAAATTATACGGTTGTTGATCCTGTTACATTATTAGAAGTAACTGATGGAGGAACACCAATCCCGTCGGCTACAGGAACATTTAATGTGACTTCAGATCCATTTAGCATAGTGTTACCATTTACAGCAACAGTAGGAAACTATAGAGTGTTAATAGAAGAAATAGACGCACCATTCTGTTCATTTACTTCACCAACAGTAACTATCGATGGACCACCAATTCCGTTCGAAATTACATTGGTGCCAATTAATGACCAGGAAACATGTAGTCCTGCGAATGATATTTCGTTCCAGACTAGTGTGAGTGGTGCTAGAGGAAATGTAACCTATACTCTTGTTGAAACTGGAGCTAGTAATACGACAGGATTGTTTGATGGACTGTCAATAGCACAGGCTACTAATACCGCAGGAGTATTTACATTTACGGTAAATGCGGTAGACGATAATGGAACCTTTACTTGCCCTGCAACCAATAGTATAACCGTATTGCCGCCAGCAGATGATGTAACTATTGATCCAATCCCTGATAGTAGTATAAGTTGTTTTGGAATTAATGATGGTAGTTTTACTGTTAATTTAACAGTAGGAGTTGGGAATAGTAACCCACCATTTAGATATTCTATTACGCCTTCTGGTGGAACTGAGGGTCCAATAGGGCCAGTAAATGTATTTCAGAATTTACCGCCAGACACCTATACAGTTACCGTATATGACAGACTAGGGTGTACAGCTCAAACTACTGCGGTGATTAATGATGTACCAGAGGTATTGGTAAATATCGACAATATAGTGCCTGTTACCTGTAGTAGTGACGAAGCTATTGTAACGCTATCTGCAACAAATGCAGTAGGAACACCATTCTTTGTAAGGGTAGATGTTACCGATCCAAATAATCCTGTAGAGGACCCACCAACGGCAACAAATGTCTTCCCGTTATCAGAAGGTCAATATGTATTTTATGTGATCGATCAAAGTGGAACAGGATGTAGATCTAGAAATTCAGATCCTGTGCCAGTAATACCAATCAACCCTATTAGCTTTGATTTAGATATTAGTGCTGCGAATATTAACTGTCGTGATGAAGCAACAGCTATTCTAAACATTAATAACTTAACAGGAGGGATAGGAGATTATGAGTTCATTTTATTAACAGGAAATGTTTCTCCACCTATACCAACTCCAGGGAACACGTTTGCAGGACCTCAGTCTACAACAGAGTTTAGAGATCTTCCAGCAGGAACCTATACTTATGTTGCTAGATCGGTGAGCGATAACAGTTGTATTGCCAGTGCCACTCATACAATAGTTAACCCACCATTATTTGACCCAACAGCAGACTTTACCAACGTAACCTGTAATGGAGAAGATGATGGTACGATAACCATTTTTGCAGCTGGAGGAACACCACCATATTCGTATGCGATTAGTTCTATGCCAGGAGTATTCTTTAATGATGCTTCAGACGGAATACCAAATCAGCATACATTTGAGAACTTAGCTCCAGGTATGTATACTGTATTGGCTCAGGATGCAAATGGTTGTGATGTGTTATTTGATAGAGAGATTTTAGAACCAAATACCTTAATGGCTTCTGAAACCGACGTGATGGATGAAACTTGTTTCGGTGATAATGATGGTGCCTTCACTATTGAAATCACAGGAGGTACTCCTCCATATGAAACCAATATCACAAACAATGACGGTGATTTTGTAGTTGACTTGTTAACATATGATAACTTACCTGCAGGGGTAACCGAGGTATTTATTAGAGATGCAAACGGATGTAGAATTACTCTTCCGATAACTATCGAACCTGGAGTAATGTTAGATGCAGATCTAATGCCAAGGTTAGAATGTCCGGTAAGAGATCCTAACAACCCTGCTAATATTACTACAGGGCCAAGATATTTTGTAGACTTCCAGTTAACACCTAACTCGGTAAATACAGATATTATCTTTACTCTGGCTGGTATTAACGGAACTCCGGATCCAGCTCAAAACAATAACCTTACTGGTGAGTTTGAAGTAAATCCTGGTGAGTATCAAGGAACTATGGAGCATTCTGGAGGATGTACGGTAGTTGTAGGAACAATAATCGTAGAAGAATATGTGCCATTATCTGTGCCAGTAGCCCAGATGACGAATAACCCTCAAGATCCAAATGAATATGAGATAATTGTTACTGGAGGTGTAGAGCCTTATACATATTTCGTATCATTTAACGGAGAAGAAAGAGAGTTAGAAGACAATATCTTTGCTATACGAGAGACAGGTGATTATATCATACGAGTAACCGATTCAAGCGGTTGTGAGGTGGTTGTAACACAGTTCTTGACATATATCAACATTCGTATCCCGAATTACTTTACACCAGATGATCCTAATGCAACAACAGAGGAGCAATTCTGGTATCCAAGACAAATAACGCCAAATGTTAATGATCCGTTCTTCTTTGAGAATATGGAAGTAACCATATTCGATAGATACGGTAGAATGCTTGCCGAATTCAAAGGAGATCAACAAGGATGGAAAGGTACCTATCAAGGAAAACAACTTCCGTCTGGAGATTATTGGTACACTATTATTCTAAACGATATAGATAATAGAGAGTTTACCGGTCACTTTACGCTATATAGATAATATAAAGTTTGGAAGTGAGTTATAAAACAATATGGATAAAGCCACGTGACAAAAAAGGTCAATGGTCTGTAATTAAAAATGTTAGATGAAGAAGTATATTGTAATTTTTAGTCTGTTTGCAAGTTTTTGCACCTTTGCACAAGAGTTTTTTGCTCCAGTGCAGAATCAATATATCGCAGATAATCCATATCTAATTTCCTCTGCATATGCAGGAATTGGAGATTGTTGGCAAATAAGAGCGTCTGGTTTTGAGCAATGGGTAAGCATCGAAGATGCTCCAGGCACTCAATCGCTCTCTATTGATGGTAGAATTTCAGACCGTTCTGGTGTGGGAGCAATCTTGTTCAATGATCAGAATGGGTTTACGACGCAAAGAGGTATTCAGATGTCTTTCGCACATCACTTAACGTTGAGCGAGTATAATAACCAATACCTTTCTTTTGGTATTAGTTATAAGTTTACTCAATTTGGTATTGATACATCTAGATTCAATAATGGAGACCCAGACAACCCTGTAATTCCGGGTTTAGCAGATATTAGTGTAAATGATTCAAACTTTGATATAGCGCTCTTATATCGCTTGGGAAGGTTCTTTTTGAGTGCCAATGCGATAAACTTACTACAGAAAGAGATCGATGATTTTAATCCAACAGAACCATCTACAATTCAGAACTATTATATCTATACGGGCTATACCTTCTATCATAGGTTTAGTGATATAGAGATAGAACCTTCCGTTTTGTATCAGAATTTTGCTGGTGATGGGCGTTCTACCACAGATCTTAACCTTAAAGTGCGCAAGTTGCACAGAGGAGATTATTATTGGGCCGGGATAAGCCTTAGATCTTTGGTAGATCAGGATTTTAAACCACTTTCTGTTTCTCCCATGGTTGGATTCAAAAAAGCCAATTTTTATGTAGCCTATGGATATCAGGTTAACGTAAATGAGGTATTACAACCAACAACAGCAGCAGGGTCTCATATGATTACCCTTGGCCTTGATTTTGGATGTAGACAGAGTAAATGTGGATGTACCTATTAAAAATGTATTTATATATATGAAAACCACCTTTTTAAGGTGGTTTTTTTATGCAAAAAAATTATTTTCGCGTTTTTTTAAATTTTTCTCCAATTAGGGGGTAATAAATAGTAAAGAAAAGACACTTAACAATATAGACCCTATAAAACCATTTTAATAACCAATAGAAGAATTAATGAATAAACAATTACGCCTCAAATTTCTAATACTAGGGATGTGTTTCCTTTTTAATGGAGTTTCTCTTTTTGCACAAGAGATAATTCCTTTGGCAGAGCGAACAAAAATTGATAGAGTTAAAGGTGATTTAATTATGACCGGGAACTCTATTGTGGGATTAGTAAATAGTGACAATGACGATATTACTTACGATCCCAACGTCGCATACAATGGTAATTTAAACAATGGAGACAGTGTCACCGCTTACATAGATATCGATGGAGATACGGGTACATTTAGCTCAAGTAGCGCAGATATTGTAACACCAAACCCAGGATGTACTACAATAGCTTATGCTGGTTTGTATTGGTCTGCGACCTATTATTTGGAGAGAGAGCAGATCGCCGCACCAGCATTAACAATAAATAATACTGCCTTGGCTGGAGATTATGTAATTGCTGATAACAATTTCGATCCAGGAAAGGTAGGTATTCCAGCAAGTCCTGGACTTAACGCAAATTTGGTCGTAGCTATTGGAGAATCTGGGTTTTCTGATGGGTGTGATGCTACACTGCAAAATGCTGCAGACATTGCCGGAAATATCGCGGTAGTAAAAAGAGGCTTTTGTAGCTTTACTCAAAAGGTGATCAATGTTCAAAATGCTGGAGCAATAGGGGTGATCATTGTAAACAATAACTCAGGATTATTTAATATGCCTGGAGATGATGCAGGCATTACCATTCCAGCTGTTATGATAGGGCAAACAGATGGAGAAGCTATTATAAGCGAGATAGAAAGTGGTGGAGGTTCTGTAAATGCAACCTTGATCAGCAATTTTACTGAAGGAGATGAACAACTAATAAACTTGCCTCTTATTGACGCAAGAAAAGTTGGAGATGCCGATTTTAGAAATATTAAATTCAAAACACCAGGGGGCACATATCAAGATGTAACGGCCCAAAGTATAATCTATGATGGCTATAGAAATACACCTACCAATCCGTCTGATGTAGCTCAGGACGATGTGCCTTATGTATGTTATGCAGATGTTACTGATTTAATAAACCAAAGTAACACCAATGGAACATATACCATCGCCAACATGAATGCCACAGTAGGTAGAACCTCTGGGGTATCAGGAGCTTTGGGAGGGTGGACATTGGTTGTGGTCTATGAAGATCCGCAAGCATCACAAAAGTTTGTGAGTACAAATGATGGCTATGTTCAAATTCGTAACACTGATTCCGATGTAGATTTTTCACATACCGAGCTTCCGTCCCTTCCTGTACCAGTTCCCATTAATGCCAAATTTGGTATTTCTGCTATGGAAGGAGATAAAGCCATTTCTGGAGACAGAGTGAGTATTTTAAGCACATCAAATGTATATGTAAATCTAGGAGGAAATACAGCAAATCCAACGAATAATTTTTTTAATAGTTCAATTACTAACAACGACAGTCCTATAACTTCTAGAAACCCTGCTTCAACAAACACATTAGGATTTGATATTGATCTTTTTGATCTCGATAATGCAGGTAATTCCTTGATAGGAAATGATCAAAATTCGGCCAATTTCAGATTATCTACAGATGGGGATACATTTCGAGTATTTCTTACTGCATTTGCTACAGAAATTATAGAACCAGAGTTAAGCGTACTGAAAAGAGCATATGATATCAATCAAAATGAGATAACCAATACCACCCAAGAATTAGGAGAAGAGGTTGTATATATTTTGGAAGTTAAAAATACTGGTAACGAAAATTTTGTTGATGGCAGTGTTGTTGTTGAAGCTGAAATCCCAACAAATTCTGACTTGGTAAGTATAGACGATGCTATGCTTCCTCCAGGAACTACATACAGTACGGCAACGCCGGGTAAGATTACCTATTCAATTCCTGCCTCGGTAGTAGAAATGTCTGATGACACCGTGCTTTTAAGTTATAAAACTATCTTGGTTAGCGGTTGCGAAGATTTAAGAGATTCCTGTTCTAATATTGTTCAAAGCTCCGCGATTTACACCTATACAGGAGAGTTGTCGGGAATTACAGTGACAAATGCAAACAGTAGTTCTGGTCAAGATAGTTGTGGTATAGGGAATGGTTTAGCCACCAGTTTTTCATTAAATGTTCCGCCGTGCAGTAGTGATGTGTTAGCTTGTGCGGGAGAGCTCCAGTTGTTAGCTGGCACGGGATATGATCAATATACGTGGTCTGGACCGGGAATAGCTTCACCAATTGTTCAAACGGGTAGTAATGCAAATATTTTTACGATTGCCAATCCTGTAAACGGAACCTATAGCGTTGTTAAGGAAGATACCAACCCAGCAGACGGGTCTTGTACTTCTCTTACCGAAGAATTTAATGTAACAGATTTTAGGCCAATTGAAAACCCGATATTGAGTTATGTGAACGGAACCAATGTGATTACCGAAAATTGCAGTGGTATAGATATTCCACAAGTTCTGTTGTGTGCAGATCAGGACTTTTTATTAGAAACAGGATTTGATCAAGGAAGTTTAAGTAGCATTTCTTGGCAACGCTTATCGCCTACAGGAGCTTGTGTTTTGGATCCAGACAACCCTTGTTCGCTATTATCTGGTGATTGTACAGATGCAAATTGGGCCGAAGAAATTAATGGAAACACTCAAAGTTTTACCGTAAGTGAAGCAGGAGATTATAGAATATTGGCTGAGTTTGAAGGCGGATGTCTACAGACTTTTTATTTCAGTGTATTTAAAAATGATTTTCAGCCAGAATTAAGCATGGAGCCTATAGAATGCGGTAATGATGGTTCTGTTACGGTTACAAACGCTCCAAACAATTTTGCATTCAGTTTAACTTCTGGGGGACCGTATAGCAATACTACGGGCGTATTTGCAATTCCTTCGGGAAGTGCAGGTGATATTACTGTATATGCAATAGATACTACATTTCCAGAATGTGAATATACAGCAACCATCAATGTACCCGAAATTGATCCACAGGTTAATATTACTGCAACTAATCCGACTTGTATAAATGATACCAATGGAGAAGGTTTCGGGAGAATAACGATTGCCGTTACAGATGCTTTCCCAGAATATCAATATACAATATCTGGAGGAAATTTAACCGCTCCAATTGTGATTTCAAATAGTGCAGCCAACAATGGGAACTATATTCAAAATGGCTTAGCACCAGGAACGTATACCGTTGAGGTTATTACAAACCTTCCAGAGCCGAGTTGTACATTTACTGAAGACGTAACTATAGAAGCGGCACCGAGTTTTACCGCCGAAGCGGTTTTAATTGCGCCCGAGACTTGTAATTCGGGAGCAATTATTCAGGTAAATGTTACTTCAGGAGCAGGCGATTATTTATATGGTGATGGTTCGGGAGTTTTTCAAGCTAGTAATACTTTTGAGATTCCTGGTCCGGTCGATCCTAATGCTACATATACCTTCTTTGTTACAGATAATAATGTTCCTGTGGGAACCCTGGCATGTGTAATTGAGGCAAATGTAGATGGTCTAGAACCGTATCGTGAGATAAGTATAGACGATATTACAGTAGTACATCCAACTTGTCCAGAGGATTTTGGAAATATATCGGTTCAAGTGTCTCCAGAAGTCGCAGGAAGAACTTATACCTATAGATTGTTAAGCAGCAATACAGGTGATGAAATTACTACAATTACTAGTGCAGAAAGTGACATTACGTTCTCAAATATTACTGAAGGCACTTTTATGGTGGAGGTGCTACACAATAACTCTGCAGAACCTTCAGGAGATTCAATTTGTGCAATTACCTCAGAAAATGTAACCATAATAGCTCCAACAGCAATAAGCTTTGACGCAAGTGTAACCAGACCATTAAGTTGTGCTCCAGGATTTGAAGAAGCAATAATTACGATTGATGCTATTTCTGGAGGATCTGGTAGTTATGAATGGAGTCTTGATCCTACATCTGGATTCTCTAATATTACAGCGGGACCGTTTAATATTCCGGTTAGTAACGATGGGGTATATGATATCTATGTAAGAAATCAAAACACATCAGATTGTACTACATCTTTTACAGTTACTGTTGAACCTCTTGAAACAATAAATGATATTGAGATAATTTCTGAAGTCGTAGACTGCACCGCAGATACAATTGAAGTAACGGCAACAGCTAGTCCCGATGGAATAGATTATTTCTATAGTGTGAGCCCATCACCAGTTTCGGGAGATGCTATTTCTGGTGTTTTCGTACTTAACAGAGGAAGCAACTATACATTTACTGCAACAAGACAAGATAACCAATGTGAATATAGCAAGTCTTATTCTACACCAACCCCTTCTGGATTTATTGACACCGATATTGCTCAAATATCTCCTATAAGTTGCTTTTCTGAAGAAGAAGTTACTGTTAGTCTTCTTGGAGGAGTAGGGCCTTTTAATTTTGAGGAGATCAATAATGCTGTAACTAGCCAGCTAAATGTGGTTGATCCTTCTGCAAATTTTTTATTACCGAGCGTAGGCAGTTATTCGTTTAGAATAACCGATACCGCTACGGGATGCTTTGTAGTTACAGATTCATATATTATTGACGAGTTTGACACCATAGAGATACTGGCAACTCAGTCTTCGGAGATAAGCTGTTTTGGCGATAGTGATGGAGCAATTTCAATTGAATTTTCTGGATATGTAGGCGGTTATGATTATGTTGTAAGCGGTGGAGTTGGAGCAGATATTACTGGAACTGGTCATACTGCAAATGGTTCTATTGTGGTAACAAACTTGGCTAGCGGTACCTATACGGTAAGAGTAACGGCTACAGAAGCACCATTCTGTGATGCCAGTGTAAATATAACCGTGACAGAACCTTCGGCGGTGGTAGCGTCGCTTACGTTATTCGATCCAGTATCTGTAAATGATGGTCAGATTGAAGTAAGCTCAAGTGGGGGAACACTTCCTTTTCAATATGCAATAAATAATGGAGAGTTTCAAGCTTCTAATGTATTCACTGGTTTACCTGGAGGAGATTATGAGGTAACTATTCAAGATGCCAATGGGTGTCAAACACTATTAAATGCAACACTTAACACACCTGTTTTAGAAGACATAGTAGTCGATCTAGATATTACAGGTGCTTTTGTAAACTGCTATGCAGATAGCAATGCTGTAATTGACGCTACGGTAAGAGGAGGTTCAGGGAACTACATTTATACACTTTCTGGAACTAGTTTTTCGGGTGAAACAGTGAATAAAGGTCCGCAATCAAATAGTGAGTTTGGAGATCTTGCAGCAGGTAATTATCAATATATGGTAAGTAGTGAGGGCGTAGATGATGTATCAGTACCATTTGCGATTAGCAATCCACCGCAGTTTGAGGCTTTTTCTTCTACAACTCCTATCTTTTGTAGTGGGTCAAATGAAGGAACTATTACGGTTGAAGTAAATGGTGGCACCCCGCCATATTCTTTTGCCATAAGTTCAAATCCAGGTACATTCTTTTCAGATGCTTCAGATGGAGTTTCGAATCAGCACACCTTCCAGAACCTTGCCGCTGCTTCTTATGAAGTTCTAGCACAAGACGTGAACGGATGCAGCAGGATCATAACGGTTCAAATTGTTGAACCAACTCCTATATTGGCTAGTATAGTTAATATCACTCCAGAAACTTGTGCTCAAGACAGTGACGGAGCTTTTACTATTACTATTACAGGAGGAACTCCTCCATATGAAACAAACATTAGTAATAATGATGCAGATTTTGTAGTTGGAAAGCTTAGCTATGAAAACCTTCCTGGCGGAAGTACTGAAGTTTTTATTAGAGATTCAAACGGATGTAGAATCAGCATGACTGTGGAAATCGGTAATGGACTTGACCTTGGAGCGGGTATGAGCACTAGTACTGATTGCGATGTTATAGAAGGTAACCCACAACCTGTATATGATATAAGCATTGTCATCGATAACGATAATGAGATTTCTAATGTTGTTTATACGCTTACAGGAATAAACGGTACTCCGGACCCTTCAAATGCAACTAACACCACAGGAACCTTCTTAGTGACACCGGGAGAATATGAAGGCGTAGTTTTGCATTCAAGTGGTTGTGAGGTATCTGCAGGAACTATTTTTGTAGAAGAATATGAAGAGGTGGGTATAGACGTGGTAGGTACAAATCCTACCAATCCGGGAGAAAATGGTGAAATTACCGTAAATATCTTTCAAGGTAATGGCCCGTATAGCGTGATATTGGATAGCGAACCCGCACTTACCGTTGATTCAACAAGTTTTACTTTTACTGAAGTTGCGGCGGGAGATCATCAGGTCACGGTTATAGACAACGGCGGTTGCAGTGAACAAATAGCTACCGTAACTATTGCTGAAGAAGATAAGAGTCCAATTATTGAGTATGCCGATGAGATTCTTTTCTGTGCGATTACCGGTCAGAGTTACCCCGTAGTTACTATTCAGGATAGACAAGGAGAAGTGGTAGACCTTTCATTCCAAAACGTAGTGTCTATTGTATGGCAAAAATTAGATGAGGTCACCTGCGACATCGAATTAGAAGATAATTGTCCAACTTCAGCATCAACTTGTAGTTCAGATTGGTTTGATATTGGCACAGGAAACTCTAATACCGTTACTGAGTCTGGTGAATATCGAGTTGTTGTGAATTTTGTGAACAGATCAGGAAATAGCACCAAAATATATTACTTCAGAGTAGAAAGTAAAGTTTCTGAAAGTGATAAAGAAATTGTTGCTTTTCCGAATCCATCTAAAGATCGTGTGCGCTTAAATACCGAAGTGAATGAAATAAGAATATATGATGTAATGGGTAAAATGGTAATGCAAACAACCGAAAACTCATACAGCATCGCCCCTCTTCCAAATGGAGTTTATTTTGCAAAAGTACGTACTAGGGATAATAAAAATATAATCCTGAAACTTATAAAAGAATAGTCAAGTGAAATAGTAATTTTTTAAATGGAGCACCCAACGGGTGCTCTGTTTTTTATCGGGTAATCACATAAAGCCCAAATATTGCAACAATAAAGTAGCAAGTGATAGTGAGTGCGCCTTGATAGTCTTTGGCAACTCGTTGGCCAAATAGTAATAGTAAAAGCGTAACACAACCCAAAAACATAGCTATCATACCAAAGTATGTATTACCATCTGCAATAAGGTGGTAAATTCCCATGATGCTAAAAGCGGCAGTAACCACCTCAATAATTAGAACAACTAATAAAAGAAGAGGTACCATTTTACCCATAAAGGTAGCTGCAAAATGCTCTTTGAGCCAGGATAGGTTTCCTTTCCAGTCTACAAGTTTGTCGATTCCAGATTGCAAGAAGGTAATGAGTAGAAATAATAAGATAGTGATCGAAACAATGTGAGTCATAAAATTATCCATATGAGATGTGGTTTAGAGTCTCAAATATAGGATAAGATTTCAGAACCCAAAAAGAAGTATGATTAAGCACTTTTCTTATGAAGCAAACGTGTAAGTTTTATAGATAGATCAGTTAGGATAATTTTTGCATTTCCATTTCGCTCTATATGATATGCTGCATCTTGTAGTTCATTACAAATATCTATGATATTGGCACCATGTACAAAAGGAGCAAATTTCTCTAGTTTGAAACCACTGGTAGCAGGTTCCATAAAAACCAGATCTTTGGCGCCATAATTTAATAACATTGCTTGTCTGAAAAAATCTATACAATAGTTTAAAAATCTCTTTTGAGTTTCTCTACCGGTTCCGGCGATAGATTCACTCCACATAATAAGATCATTTACTGCCGATTTGTTTCCTTTGGCACGAAAAGCGGTACGTACCCATTGTATAAACCACTCTTCAAATTGTTCATCACCACCATCATGATGTAAAAGGTGTAATGCTTTGCTATAATCGCCATTAGCCTGATGTGCGATTTTTAGAGCTTCTGTATCTGTTACATCTTCGTTTTTTTGCAACGCTTCCTTAATGACTTGTTCTCCTAGTGGAGGAAAATGCAATGCCTGACATCTGGATCTTATGGTTTGAATAATCTGCTCTTCGTCCTCAGTGATTAAAAGGAATATGGTTTTTTCAGGCGGTTCCTCGATAAGTTTAAGAAGCTTGTTTGATGCAGCGATGTTCATTTTATCTGCCATCCAAATGAGCATTACTTTGTAGCCCCCTTCATAACTTTTAAGAGATAGCTTTTTTACAATTTCGAGCGCTTCATCAACTCCTATTTGACCCTGTTTCTTTTCTATACCAATAGAAACGTACCAATCAAATATGCTCCCGTAGGGGTTTTCTTTAACAAAAGCTCTCCATTCTTCGGCAAATTGATCTGAAGTAGGATGTTTTTTTACTTTATCATTAATGGCTACAGGGTATACAAAATGGAGATCGGGATGTGCCAAATGATCAAACTTTACATTACAAGATGCGTTCCCACCTGTATTTTCATTGTTTTGATTCTGACACAGAATGTATTGCGCATAGGCAATGGCCATAGGTAGCGTTCCGCTTCCATTGGGTCCAACAAAAAGTTGCGCATGTGGAATTCGTTGACGACCTGCACTAGTCGTGAGATAGCTCTTAATATGAGGTAATCCTAAAATTTCAGAAAAAAGCATAGGCAAATATAAAAAGAAGTATGAGCTATAAATTGAGATTTACGAATTAATGCAAGAATCCTATATAAATTTTGAAAACACGAATTTTATCTATCATATTTTTATCAAAAAACGAGTTTCGCTAAAAATTCTATAAAAGTGAAAAATTTACTAACGTTTTCGTAATTTTTTTTGCTTCATATACCAATGTTTTTATGGAAATAGAGCTATTTTCGTTTTCTCATAACAACACCGAATATTTAAGCATAATGAAAACTATAAACGATTTTAATTTTGAAAACAAAAAAGCATTAATTCGAGTAGATTTTAATGTGCCCCTAAATGAAAATTTTGAAGTAACCGATGACACTAGAATACAGGCTGCAAAGCCTACGGTAATAAAGGTGTTGGAAGATGGTGGTAGTGCAGTTTTGATGTCACACTTAGGTAGACCAAAAGGGGTGCAAGACGAATTTTCGCTTCGCCATATTGCAGATAAGGTATCTGAAGTACTTGGTGTTCAGGTTAAATTCGTTTACAACTGTGTAGGGCAAGAAGCCGAAGATGCAGTAGCAGATTTAGAACCAGGACAGGTGGTATTACTGGAAAATTTAAGATTCCATGCTGATGAAACTACGGGAGATGTTGCATTTGCAGAGCAGTTATCAAAATTGGGAGATATTTATGTTAATGATGCGTTTGGTACTGCACACAGAGCACATGCCTCTACTACTATTGTGGCGCAGTTTTTCCCAGAAAACAAATGTTTTGGTAGCTTGTTGGCCAAAGAAATAGAAAGTATAGATAAGGTATTAAGTAGTGGTGAAAAACCGGTTACTGCAGTTTTAGGAGGATCTAAAGTGTCTTCAAAAATTACAATTATTGAAAATATCTTAGACAAAGTAGATCATTTGATTGTTGGAGGCGGAATGACGTATACGTTTATTAAAGCTCAGGGAGGTCAAATAGGTGATTCTATTTGTGAAGATGACAAACAGGAGTTGGCTTTAGAAATCCTTAAGAAGGCAGAAGAAAAAGGAGTGAAAGTGCATTTACCGGTAGATGTTTTGGGAGCCGACGCTTTTGATAATGCCGCCAATACTAAGGTTGTGCCTGTAGATGCTATTCCTGAAGGCTGGCAAGGATTAGATGCCGGGCCAGAAACCTTGAAGAATTTTCATGAGGTGATTTTGCAGTCGAAAACCATTCTTTGGAATGGTCCTTTGGGAGTATTTGAGATGGAGAATTTTGCCAAAGGTACTATTGCTCTTGGTCATTCTATTGCCGAAGCTACACAAAATGGAGCCTTTTCATTAGTGGGCGGAGGAGATTCTGTAGCCGCGGTAAAACAATTTGGATTTGGTGATAAAGTAAGTTACGTATCTACTGGAGGTGGAGCAATGCTGGAAAGCTTAGAAGGTAAAACGTTACCAGGTATTGCCGCCATAGAAAATTAGAAATATTAAAATTTAACAAGAATATAGATATTTTTTGTAGGAATTTAGAAAGATCGGTTGTTTCGACCGATTTTTTTGTGTTTTTAACGCGTTGATTTTTTGCGTTTTAGAAAAAAAATGCGATTTTCGCTGGTGTATTGTTGATAACGTGTTGAGAACGATACTTTTCACCCTAGAAATTCCTAATTATTAAAACTAAACGGCTTTAAAATGAAAAACAGGTATTCATTCATTTTTTCTTTTGTATTGATTTCGGCGACCTTATGTGCGCAAGAACAACCCATAACACAACCGAACTCCACCAATGATAAGAAAATTGACCTTGAAGAAAACCTGAGTTTAGAAAAAGATACGCTTCAAGTAATCGATACAACTAAGGTGATTAGAACTACAGGAGCAGAGCTTCAAACCACTACAATTACATCAACTAGTGTAAAAGATAGTATTGTTTATGTAGCAAAAGATCATCCAAAGATGTCTAAACTAGATTCGCTTTGGAAACAAGAATTATACAATTCAAGTCTTTTTGATACCATTTATAAGTCAGTTACAGAACTAGAATACGAACCGGTAGAATATGTAGACTTACCCACCGACACATTAAAGGCAAGGCTTGCCGAGCTAAATGCAAAAACTCCTTTTAACGTAGAATATAATCCTTCTTTAGAAAGCGTAATAAAGAGATATCTTAAAAATAGACATGAGCATCTTGAGCGATTAATGGCGCTTAGTGAGTTTTATTTTCCTCTCTTTGAACAGGAATTAGATAATCAAAACATTCCGTTGGAGATAAAATATCTGGCTATTGTAGAGTCTGCTCTTAAACCAAGAGCAAAATCGAGAGTGGGAGCAACAGGATTATGGCAATTTATGTTTGGTACTGGTAAAATGTATGGCTTAGAGGTAAGTTCTTATGTCGATGAACGTATGGACCCAATCATGGCTACCAAAGCTGCTTGTAAATATCTCGCCAAACTTTATGAAATATTTGGAGACTGGGATCTTGCACTGGCCTCTTACAACTCTGGTCCAGGCAATGTGAGTAAAGCTATTCGTCGCAGTGGCGGGTATACCAATTATTGGAATATTAGACATAATCTTCCTAGAGAAACCGCAGGATATTTACCAGCGTTTTTGGCAACGATGTATATTTTTGAATACGCAGACAAACATAATCTTAGACCAAGAAAACCAGAGGTTACATATTTTGAAACCGATACCATCAAGGTAAAACAAATGATTACGCTCGATCAAGTTTCAGAATATATGAATATCGATATAGAAGAACTACAATTCTTAAACCCTTCATATAAGCTTGACATTATCCCTTTTATTAAAGATGAAGACTATGTGTTGCGTTTACCGTTGGACAAAGTTGGACCTTTTGTAGCCAATGAAGAGAAGATATATGCCATGGCTCAGGCAGAATTTGATAAACGCGAAAAGCCTTTGCCAAAATATTTTGAAGCCAACGATAGAATTAGATACCGAGTACGAAGCGGAGATTACCTTGGAAAAATTGCTAGAAGGTATGGAGTAAGAGTAAGTCAAATTAAGAAGTGGAATGGTTTGAGATCTAATAACCTAAGAATAGGTCAAAGACTTAGTATATATCCAAGAAGGCCTGTAGTTGATAAACCTCAAACGAGAAAAGTAGCTTCAAAAACAACAGTTGTATCTTCGAGTTCAGAAATGTATACGGTTAAGGCTGGAGACACCTTATGGAGTATTTCACAAAAATTTAAGGGGGTCACAGTAGAGAATCTTAAAAATTGGAACGATATTAGCGGTAGCGGTATAAAACCCGGTATGAAACTGAGACTTTCTAAATCATAACCGCAAATCGTATCTTATGAAAAAATTATCGATAATACTTCTTTGTGCACTTTGTGCTATTAGCTGTGCCGATTCAAAAAATGACAAAAAGAAAAAACCTATGGGCGCTATGGCGCATTCGGTAGGTAAAATAAATGAACTTTCTGTAGTAATAGATAATGATCTCTGGAAAGGAAGAGTGGGTGATACGATTCGTAAATATTTTGGAGCAGAAGTACCTGGTCTCCCTCAAGAAGAACCTTTGTTTTCTATGAGACAAATGCCTAAAGAGGCTTTTTCAGGATTGGCAAGAAAGAATCGAACATTTCTATATATCAGAAACGGAGAGCAAAGTAGAATGCAAAACTTAAACAACAAATATGCTACTCCACAAACTGGTTTTGTAATCTCTGGAAGTACAGAAGATGACATTATATCTATTATTAGAGACAATCACGAAACGATCATTTCAAAATATAAACTTACAGAGACAAAGGAGAAGCAAGCCCGAATTAAAAAATCTTTAGAACGAATTCCACAGCTCGAAGAAAAGCTTGGGTTAACAATGAATATCCCTACCGCATACCGAATTGCCATTGAGGAAGATAAGTTCTTTTGGATTCGTAAAGACATACAACACGGGAGTATGAATTTGATGATTTATGAGCTTCCTTTAGGAACAGTGCCAAAAGACTCTAATACCGTCGCTGCTATTATAAAAATGAGAGATTCTATTGGAGCAGCAAAAATACCAACTTCGGAAGTTGGCAAGTTCGTTACTGAAGAAGCTTATGCTCCTTATTTATATGAAACAGAACTTGATGGTCGATTTACCTTTGAAACTAAAGGGACCTGGGAAGTCAAAAATAGATTTATGGCAGGACCATTTGTTAATTATGCTATAGAGGACAAAGAGAACAACCGTCTAGTTGTTTTAGAGGGCTTTGTATTTGCACCTTCTGTAAACAAACGGGATAATATGTTTGAGCTCGAAGCGATTATGAAAACGGTTAAGTTTGAATAGAACACTGCTGTACATTTCTTAATATTATATTAAATTCTGTATCACTTAGCGGTTTTTAGGGGGTAAACCGCAGTTTTCATCCTTTTCTGCAAGATCATGGTATGTTTTTTGAAGGGTGTGAATGTAATTTTCACTACTAATCACACATCTATGAGGCTACCATTATTTTTTCTTTTTTCTTTACTATGTGCTGTACCATCTTTTTCACAAGCATCTTCATCAATTTCTCCAGAAGAGGCCAACGAACGTTATTTTGAGATTCCTAGAGAATCAATATATCTACATTTGAATAAAAGTACTTACTTAAAAGGAGAAGAAATATGGTTTAAAGCATACGCCTACGACAGAAAGAACAACTTATCTTCTTTAAGAACCAAGAATTTTAGTATAGAATTATTTAATGATAGAGGAGAAGTTATACATAGCAGTCTTCATTTGGGAGAAATGGGATCTACATATGGAAGTATTAAAATAGACTCTACATGGGTTAGCGGAAACTATTACCTTAGAAGCTCTACCAATTGGATGAACAATTTTATTGAGGATGAATCTTTTGCTCAAAAAATTGAAATCATAAATAGTTCTACAATAAAAAAAGGGGCAAATGAGGAGACTTCATATGACTTTCAATTACTTCCTGAAGGAGGGCACATTGTTTATAACACCAATAATACCATTGGATTTAAATTAATTGATAATCTGGGAAATGGTGTTTCTTTTGAGAAAGGTTTTCTGGTTGATGAAACTGGAGCAAAGATTTCAAGTTTTACTTCTAATCGCTTCGGAATAGGTAAATTTAATCTGAAACCATCTTTTGGTAAAAAATACCACGCAGCCGTTGAGTTAGATGGCGGAAAAGAAATACGAGCTTCTTTTCCAGAAATAAAAAGAAAAGGGATTTCTTTAAGTATCAATAATCTATTTGAAGATAATATCATTATTGAACTTAATACAAATCAAGCTACTTTAGATGAACTTCAAGATAAGACATATTATCTTTTAATTAGAAAAGATCATATTTCTAAAAAAATACCTGTTAACTTTTTACCGGGTCAAATGAAAAAGTCAATTCAAGTCAAAAGAGAAGAACTGTTTAATGGAGTTAATACCATCACCTTGGTCAATAATAATGTACCGGTATTAGAGAGATTATTATTTAATAATCCTTTTGGTGATACTACAAATATGTCTATAACCTATTTACAGACACATAAAGACTCATTGTTGTTTAAGATAGAAACCCCAACCAATCAAGTTCTAAGTTATGATATTAGTGTGTCGGTTCTACCTCATGAAACCAAAGCTTATATGCATAAAAATAGTATAGTTTCTGCATTTAAACTAGAAAATTACCTTAGGGGAAATATAGAAACCCCTAAATATTATTTCACAGAAATCGATAGAGAGAAAATATATGATTTGGACTTGCTATTACTCACTCAGGGCTGGAGCAAGTACGAATGGAATACTATATTTAATAACCCGCCCAAAATATTGTTTGAATTTGAGTCAGGTCTAATTGTTAAAGGAAAACTGCAGAATAAAACGGTAAAAGATTTAGATAAGATTTATATGTTCGCATCTAGAAATAGTCCACCAAGAATTATAGAGTTAGATAAAAGTAATAATAGCTTTTTGATTGCAGATTTCTATCCTGAAAAGGGCGAAAAAATTAAATTTTCGGCCATTAAATCTAATGGGAAGTTCACAAGTACCGGTTTATATCTTCAATCCTTATCAAACCAATATAAAAAATCATTTCTCGCCCCTCGGAGTGATGAAAAAAAGTATAATATAGTTTTTCAAAACGTCGAAATACCAGATTTCTTTATTAAAGAAGATATTGAAAAATTAGATGAGGTAAGAATAAAAACGAAATATGAAAAGCAAAGCATAACCAACGATTTTATTCCAGAATACATTAAAAAGAATTCTACAGAGGTTACAGAAAAATTAGCACGATCCTACCCGAATATTTTAGACTACATAGGTACCCAGGGCTATAGGGTTAGATATGGTAGCGATGGGTTGAGCACGACCGCAACTGGAAATGTAACTTTAATTCCTTTACGCCTTAAAAGTGCATTTGCATCAGTAACTCCGCAGGTTTTTTTGGATGATTTGTTACTTACAGATCTTGATATATTGTTTAATTATAGCACTTCAGATGTAGAAAGAATTCATATAGATCCTACTGGTTCTGTCTCAGGGTTTACTGGTGCCGGTGCCGGAGTTATACGCATTTACTCCAGAAAAACTCCTTTAAATGGGTTTAGAAAAAACTCTGGTGCAGCGGCAAACATCGAGAGTTATGAAATTAAAAATGGTTTTGAGCCTAAAAAGCAATTTTATAACCCAGAATATGTTAGTTTTTCAAACTCATTTTTTTCCGATTATGGAACAATTCATTGGGAACCCAAGGTCACATTTCACAAAGATGGTGAGGGTATTTTAAAAATACCTGATACATCTACAAAACAGATCACTTTTTTTATCGAAGGTATTAGGAGTGATGGCAGTTTGATATCAAAAGAAATTACAATCAATACTTCAGGGTCCAATTAGAGACCTCAATTATTGCGAAGATTATTTTTAACTATTACTGCCTATCATTTTTATACTAACATTTTAAAATCAACATGTATGATAAAGAAATTCTTGTTTTCACTCTTTTCTCTGGTATTTAGTACCTTATCTTTTTCACAAACGTCTCCATCGGTTTATCCTAAGCAGGCGAGTGATCG
>NZ_JALPRE010000014.1 GCF_023195925.1 Aquimarina acroporae
ATTCGCAGCTGCATCTACAGTTGAGTCTACAAGTGGAGATTCAGATGTAGTAAGTGGTAAGAAAGATGGAAATGTTGAAGTTCGATAAATAATGAAAACAGAGGGCAAGTGAAAACCTCTTAAAAAAGAAGTAGCAATCATTCATTAAATTATTAAATCATGCAATTAGAAAGTTTAGCAAATTTTGAAGTATTAAATCAGGAAGATTTAGACATCGTACAAGGAGGATTCGCAGCTGCATCTACAGTTGAGTCTACAAGTGGAGATTCAGACGTAGTAAGTGGTAAGAAAGATGG
>NZ_JALPRE010000015.1 GCF_023195925.1 Aquimarina acroporae
ACATCGTACAAGGAGGATTCGCAGCTGCATCTACAGTTGAGTCTACAAGTGGAGATTCAGACGTAGTAAGTGGTAAGAAAGATGGAAATACTATCACTAGATAATTAGATAGTAGACCTTGAAGAGGTTCGTGAAGCCTCGAAAAACAATATTTCCCATTTTAATGAGAAAATAGGATGGGTTGGAGACCAGTATACAGAAAATGTACGGTGTCAAGTTACAATTCTCAACTATTATTTAGTTGAAAAACTAAATAATAGAAAAAGATGGAAATAGTGTTTTAAAAAGTTTGGCAGCTTATTTCACAATAAAAAGGGGTGTATATATGCACCCTTTTTTTATTTCCATCTTTAAACTTCAAATTTACAAATGTTTATGAATAGCTAAAGCATTTTTTAACCTCGTTTTCACAACAAATTACGGTTTAAAAGTAAAACTTTTGTTGGAGATTTTCCTACTAAAATTGGAATATTTCCAAATAAAGGAATTAATTTTGTAGTATACATTTTTAGAGATAAAAAATGAAACGGTTTAGGTTAAAAGAAAATAGGTCAGCGATGAAAAAGAATAGCTATGAGTACGATGTGGCACTCTCCTTTGCGGGAGAAAATAGGGCTTATGTTGAAGAAGTTGCCAATAGCCTTAAAATTAGAGGAGTAAAAGTGTTTTATGATGCTTTTGAAGAAGCAAGCTTGTGGGGTAAAAACCTTTATGAGTATCTATCAGATATCTATCAGAATAAAGCCAGATATACGGTAATGTTTATATCAGATTTTTACAATGAAAAATTATGGACGAATCATGAAAGAGTTTCAATGCAAGCACGGGCTTTTCAGGAAAGTCGCGAATACATTTTACCTGCAAGATTTGATAATACAGAAATCCCCGGAATCTTAAAAACTGTGGGGTACATTAATCTTAATAATAAGTCACCAGATGAGTTGGCCATTCTAATTGAAAAAAAAATAGCCAGAGATCACAAGTTTTTTCGAAGGAGGTGGTCAAAACTATCAACAATGATAAGTCCAAAGCCCTTCGTTTTCTCTATAAAAATTGTAGATGAAGCTGCCAAAGTGGTAAAAAATGCAAAAGTAGTGTTGGTAGCCGATAATTCTACGTATCTAGAAGGGAATTCTGATGAAAAAGGCTTAGCTCATTTTATAATAAGAACCCGAAAGGTATACACTATACTCATTGCGCATCCCGAATACCCTGCGGTAATGTTTCCTAGTATAAACCCAAAGGAAGACATTGAGATAACTATAGAAAAAACCGAAGGATTTGGTTCTGCAATTATTAACAAAAATGGGCAATTACCCAGTATCACAGGGAAAATTGAACCTGTGCTTACCGGAGACAAAGGGTTTGCGCTATATGCAGATAATATTGCCATTGAAGAAGGAGTTGATCAACCATGTGATTTTGAGTTAAATAAATCTTTATCCTTAGAAGATAATCGGGGAAATATTATACATTTAACCTTTAGATTCTTTCAAGGACGAATTGCTTTGATAGATTACTGTAAACACAAATCAATTTAAACTCAAACTTATCATGCAAAAGATCATCATCTTTTTGGGTCTTGCTTTATTTTGGTCATGCAAACAGCAACCTAAGGAAACGGCAGATACCACTGTTATTAATGCCGTAGAAGAAATTCAAAAACCTAAAAATACCTTTGGTATTGTGATTCATGGTGGTGCAGGAACCATTCTTAAGAAAAATATGACGCCAGAAAAAGAGGCTGCCTATAAAGCTAAATTGGAGGAAGCTATAAAAGTTGGGCATACCATTTTAAAAAATGGAGGTACCAGTCTCGAAGCTATCGAAAAAACTATAAATATCCTTGAAAATTCACCGCTGTTTAATGCCGGTAAAGGAGCGGTTTTCACTGCCGAAGGCACAAACGAGTTAGATGCATCCATAATGGATGGAAGTACTTTAAATGCAGGTGCAGTAGCTGGGGTAAAAACAGTAAAAAACCCTATCAACCTTGCCAAAGAGGTTATGATTAATTCTCCGCATGTTCTTTTGTCGGGATCTGGAGCAGAATTGTTCGCAAAAGAGCAAGGCCTTGAGATTGTTGATCCTTCTTATTTTTTTACTGAAAGTAGAATGAAAGCTCTCGAAAGGGTTAAAGAAAAAGAAACAAATAAAACAGCATCGTTTTATGACCCCATTATAAAAGATTCAAAATTTGGAACTGTAGGCTGTGCCGCGTTAGATAAACACGGTAATCTGGCTGCTGGTACTTCTACGGGAGGAATGACCAATAAAAAGTGGAATCGAATTGGTGACTCACCCATAATTGGAGCAGGAACCTACGCAAATAACGCCACTTGTGCGGTCTCAAGTACAGGTTGGGGAGAATATTTTATTAGAGGTATGGTAGCCTATGATATTTCTGCCATGATGGAGTACAAAGGAATTTCACTTCAAGAGGCTTCAGAAAAAGTCATTCAAGATAAATTAAAGAATCTCGGAGGAACAGGTGGTATTGTAGCTATCGATAATCAAGGGAATGTAGCAATGGAATTTAATACTGCAGGTATGTATCGGGCAACAATGAATGCTGCAGGGGACCTTACTGTAGGGATTTATAAAGAATAATATTAAAAAAAAATAATTTTTAAAAGCTCTGATAATCAGTTTACTGTGTCAGGGCTTTTATTTTTTTTATAAAACTATACGTGTTCATGTTTTTTTGTTCGTCTTAGAGATAATTAAAACAAAAAAATTATGAAACAGTTATTTCTAATCACATTATTAAGTTTTTTGTTTCAGAATTCAATTGGGGCGCAAAACCAATTAATACCCTTAGAAGTTGATCAAAATCCAAATCACGATTTAGCGTTACAATCTATTTCTGAAGATTCTAAACAGGAGATACTACTACAAGGTACAACACTACAAGAAACCTATACCGCTATTGATCCATTAGAGGATAGAAGGCGACGAAGAGCAGAGAGAAAAGAATACCGCTCAAAACGTCGTTTATGGAGGCATCAGGAAGCGATAGAAAGATCGAAAAATACGGTGTATACCTATCATGATAACTTCGGGTTTGCTCCTGGGTTTTATCCAAACACTTTTTATAACAATCGAATATCTGCTCCAGTGGCCATTGGTTTAGGCCTTCTTGATGTAGCACTATGGAGTAGTTGTTTTTGGTAAATACTTCACTTAAATCTAAATAAAATTTCAAAAAAATAGAACTTAAAATATGAGAACAATTAAAATATCACAGTTAGCTTTTTTAGCAATGATCATAGTAATGTCTTCTTCTTGCGCTAGAAAAATTACAAGAGTGGCTCCAGATAGCACCATTGAAGTGAGTGGGAGATGGAATGATACAGATGCACGATTTACAGCCGAAGAAATCACTCATGAATTGATGAACGGAAACTGGGCAAATAACCATGTCTTGAGCAAAGGTAAAAAACCGGTTGTAATCGTAGGGTTGATTCGTAATAAAACTCATGAACATATCGAAAGCGAAACTTTTGTAAAAGACATCGAGAAATCATTAATCGGTACTCAAAAGGCTACAGTAGTACAAGGAGGAAAAATGAGGGAAGAACTTAGAGCCGAAAGAGCAGATCAGCAGAATAATGCTTCTGTTTCAACAGTAAAGAAATTTGGATTGGAAAAAGGAGCAGACTATATGATCCAAGGAAATATCAATTCGATAGTAGACGCTTATAAACGCAACAAAGTAGTGTATTACCAGGTAGATTTAGAGTTGATAGACTTACAGTCTAATGAAAAGGTTTGGATTGGGGATAAGAAAATCAAAAAGTTTGTGAAAAATTAGTTTGTGGGGATGTTTTAATGTTCCGAAGGTGCTTTTGGGGCTCGAAAAAGGGTTACATAGGCAAGAGCCCCAAATCACCTTTGTAAAAACTGGTTTAAATTGTTATAAGCATTTTATTATGAGGCAGGTATGTGTTTTTGTGAGTGTCTTTTCTTTCTTAATACTATTTACAGCATGTGGCACCTATCGCATGAAAACGGATATGTTGCAAGATCAAATCCAACAGAATGATTATGCTAGTGCATTACAAACAGTTGATAACAATAAGTTTTTAAATAAAAAGCGGAACGAATTACTACTATATCTCGAAAAAGGTAAACTAGCGCATCTTAATAACAATTATGTGCTTAGCAATGAATATTTCAATAAAGCAGATGATCTTATAGATCAAAATAGACTTGCACTAGGAGGTAAGGTATTAGGTGTGGTTAGTAACCCAGAACAGGAATTTTATAAAGGAGAAGATTTTGAAAAGGTAGCCATACATTATTATAAAGCCCTAAACTATATCTTCTTACAAGACATCGATGAAGCCTTGGTAGAGGCAAGAAGAATTACGCTTCAACTGCAAAGAATCAATGAAAAATATCCAGCGGGAAAGAAAAACAGATATACCAATGATACATTTGCACTAACCCTTCAAGGATTGCTATATGAATCTTCTGGAGATATCAATAATGCCTTTGTAGCTTATCGTAATGCGATAGATATTTACATAGCAAATGGAGGTGATTATTTTGGGGTTGCTATTCCTCAACAGTTAAAGAAAGATTTCTTTAGAACTGCAGATATCATGGGGTTTGAAAATGAAATAATTCATTATGAAAAGTTACTTGAATTTACATATGAAAGAACAACGCCTAAACCGGCAAATGAGGTAATTGTATTCTGGGAAAATGGATTGGTTCCCTATAAAGATGAAACATCATTTATGTTTACGGTCTTACCAAAGAGTGATACCAATGTGTTTTCTATCTATAATGAAGAGTTGGATCTGTTAATCCCTTTGCCCAACTTATCGAATGATAATAATGACGATTTAGATATTTTTAGAGTGGCGTTTCCCAGATACGTAAAAAGAGAGTCGTTTTACAGGAAAGGGAGTGTACAGATAGATTCTGTGCAATATCCTTTTCAATTAACCGAGAGTTATGAGCATATAGCTTTCAAAACCTTAAAAGACAGAACATATCGCGAAATAGGAAATGTCGCAATACGATTAGCTACTAAAAAGACATCAGAATATATTTTAAAGAACCAGAATGAAGTAGCGGGAACCATTTTGGGTATATTTAACGCTATTACAGAAGGCGCCGATACCAGAAACTGGCAAACCCTTCCAGAACAAATTCATTATACTAGGATACCATTACCTAAAAAACAGCAAAATCTAGAGGTAATTCTGGAGGATAGGTATCAAAACAAAGTCAAGAAGGTAGTACCTGTACCTAATTCTGGAAAACTAAGCTTTACCAGATTGTCAACACCAGAACTACTGTAGGTGTGATATAAGATTCATTCACAAAAACTTTATAATCACTGTTTTCAGGGTAGTCAGAGTCAAAAAAAACCTCTTATTTTGATTTGGGATTAAAATCGTTTGAAGAATTTAATAGGTAATGTATGCAAACTGCTTTCAAAAGTATTGTGGTTTTTTTGTTGGTAATAATAGGCAGCAATATGGCGGCACAAAATAGTGTAGGGATATATAATATGAGTTCTGGGTCTCCAGAGGGAGGAAGTAGCTTAGTCATACTTGAAAATGGGAAATTTGTAATACTATATTTTGGGGGAGCTCAAATAGGGTACTGGAAAAACACTGGGAATAATACCATCTTATTTACCCCTTATAAAGAAGAAAGTAGTTTTCAGGTATACGGAAGGAAAAACAATCTTTTGAAAAATAAGATTAAGATCGCTTTTTTTGGTTTTGAAAACGCTTCAACATTCATAAGTAGCCATACATCCAAGCCAAAGACATTCAAAAGAGTTTTTAATGAAGATGCAAACTGTTTTGCTCCTCTTTATACAAAGGTTTTTGATGCCTATACCAAAGAAATTTATTTTGCGGTTGAGCAAGGGTTAAAAGACCCAGAAGTAGTTAGTTTCGGTACTGAGGGCTATAATGATTTTGTAGCGTATTATATTCCTTCACCCCAAATAGATTCATTTGTTGGTGTTATGAAAGAAGACAAATTATACATAGAAGAAAATGAAGGTGTCGTAAAAAGGGATTTACCCAGTGAAGGTGAAGATATATTGTTTATTAGGGATTTGGCAAATTCTATTGACCAAGTCGAAGATGTCAAAAATTTCAATCCTCAATACAATTCTTTTCAAGCTGAACTACCTTCATATTATGTGTTTGATGAAAGTAAAGGTGCATACATAGATCTTGATGAATATAAGGAAGGTATGGAGCTTGATATAGAGGAATACGATTATGACGATATATCAATTCTATATGAATATAAAAGATGTATCCCAAATATTCGTAAGGCATCTAACATCACAATAGATGAAGGCTCAGTTTTTATAGAAAGATGTGAATAAAATGTAAGCTTTAATTCTTAATCTTAGGAAATAATCCAACAAAACAAAAAAATAGTACTTTTATAAAGTCAACTAAATCCAGTCTTTTATGAGATTATCAAAAATTCTTCTTGGGATACTAGCAGTAACACTCATATTTTCATGTAAAAAGAAAGATGAAGCCGCGATGGCTGTATCCAATGCATCAGAACTAAGTAAATACCATGAATATATTTCTGATATATCTTCTGGCGTTATCTCTGTTCATGATCAGGTTTTTGTAGTGCTTCAAACACCAATCGAAGGTTGGAGCGATAATCAAGAGTTGTCAAAAGATCTTCTTTCTGTATCACCTCGTGTAAGAGGTAAAGTGATTGCTGTAAACAATAGAACTATTTCTTTTCAACCAGAAGAAACCTTCGAAGCAGATACTCAATATACATTTACATTGGATCTAGATGAAATAATAGATGATTTAAAAGAGAACTTAGATGATGAATTTGTTTTTGGTGTTAAAACTATCAAACAACAATTTTCGATTATAACAGATAATTTACAGTCGTATAGTAAAGATTGGCAATACATAGACGGGACCTTGACCACCAGTGACCAACTATCACTTGAGAAAGCAAAACAATTGGTAACAGCATCTCAAAAAGGAAATGCACTCTCTGTAAAATTTGGAGAATCTATAGAAAAAAGTAGGCAGTTTAGTTTTAGAATTGATAGCATTCAACGTTTTGAAGATGATTCTACCATAGAAGTAAAGTGGTCAGGCAAATCTTTTGATATTGATACCGAAGGAGCAGAGGAATTTACAATTCCTGGTAAAAATAATTTTTCTGTGATCAATATTTCTGTAGCGAATGTCGATAATCAATATGTAGAAATTAACTTTTCTGATCCGTTAAAGAAAAACCAGAATTTTAATGGATTAGTAACTATAGGAAGCCAAAAGAAGTTAAAATATACGGTAAACGGAAATGTACTTAAAGTATACCCAAGAAATGAATTAAAAGGCTCTCAGGAGGTGACCATTTTTGAAGGGATACAAAGTACAGATAACTATAGATTAAAAAATACGTATACAGAGAATATATCATTTCAGCAGGCTAAACCCGAAATTAGGTTGTTGCAAAGTGGTGTTATTCTTCCTACATCGAATAACCTGAAATTTAATTTTGAAGCCATCAATCTTAGAGCTGTAGAAGTACAGGTAATTAAAGTATATCAAAATAATGTACTTCAGTTTTTACAGAATAACAATCTAGATGGTTCAAGTAATATAAGAAGCGTAGCAAGGCCTATTGCCAAGAAATTGATTAATCTTCAGGAAAACGCCTCTCTGAATTTGAGCAGGTGGAACGCCTTCGCGATTGATCTCAATGAGCTAATTAATCCAGATCCTGGCGCTATTTATAGAATTGAGCTTAATTATCGCAAGCAATATTCACTATACAAATGTGAAGGAGAAGCTGCCGATGATACTCCTATCGAAGAGCTTACAGATAATTATGATGAAGAAGAAGAATCAAGCTTTTGGGACACTTCACAATATTATTACGACGATTATTATGACTACAATTGGCAAGAAAGAGATAATCCTTGTAGTACTTCGTATTTCAGAGATAAAAAGTTAAGTGCAAACATACTTGCTTCTAATTTGGGAGTGGTGGTAAAAAAAGGCCTAAATCATTCTTATATGGTTACGGTGAATGATATCGTAACAACTAATCCTTTATCTAATGTAAAAGTAACTTTCTACAATTACCAGCAACAGGAAATGGGAGTTGCGACTACAGATGCAGAGGGAATGACTGGTTTCGATGCAGATAGACCAGCATATTTTGCAATTGCCTCTTCAGGGAAACAACAGACTTATGTAAAGCTAAACGATGGTAATGCATTGTCTGTAAGTAAATTCGATGTTGCCGGGGTTCGATTACAGAGAGGAATTAAAGGGTTTATCTTTGGAGAAAGAGGAGTTTGGCGACCAGGAGACACATTATTCTTATCATTTATGTTAAATGATAATGCCAATAAATTGCCTCAAGGGCACCCTGTCAAGTTCGAACTAAGAGACCCTTATGGAAAAGTTACTCATCAGGAAACCAAAACACAAGGAATCAACAATTTTTACAAATTTGTGGTGAATACTTCTGATGAAGCCCCTACGGGAAATTGGTTGGCAAAAGTAATGGTAGGAGGAGCCAGCTTTACCAAATCCTTAAAAATAGAAACTATAAAACCAAATCGATTAAAGATAAAAACCACTTTTGAAGATGAAGTTTTAGAAGCCAATAAGAGTGTTACTGGAAATCTTGAAGCCCTTTGGTTACATGGCGCGGTAGCCAAAAATTTACAAGCAGATATTAACGCGAGATTTAATGCGACAAAAACTAGTTTCAAAAAATTTCCTGGGTATGACTTTGACGATCCTACCAGAAGATTCCGAACCGAGGAGCAACAGGTTTTTCAAGGTAAAATCTCTGGAGAAGGTAAAGCAAGTTTTAGTCTGAAGCCAAAATTACAGAACAAAGCACCAGGTATGTTGAAAGCCGCTTTTATTACCAAAGTGTATGAGAACGGAGGTGATTTTAGTACCGATGTAATTACAAAAAATTATTCCCCTTATAATACATATCTGGGTTTAAGCGCTCCAAAGGGAGATAAGGCAAGAGGAATGTTACTTACCGATACCAAACACAACTTCGATGTGGTTTCTGTTGATGCAAAAGGGAATCCTAAAGCTGTGAAAAATCTTGAGGTATATGTGTATAAGGTAAATTGGAGATGGTGGTGGGATACCTCTGAAGATAATTTGTCTGAATATAATCGAGGGTCATATCATAATGAAGTATTTAAAACGAAAGTGAATACTGGAGCCAATGGAAAAGCCAATTTCACTTTTGAATTGAAATACCCAGAGTGGGGAAGATATTTGGTAAGAGTTGTAGACCCAAATGGAGGACATGCTACCGGAAAAACTATTTATATCGATTGGCCAGGATGGGCAGGAAAATCTCGAAAAAATGATCCTTCTGCTGCCACAATGTTGTTATTTTCAACCGATAAAAATACATATACAGTTGGTGAAAATGCAGTGATTACATTTCCTTCGGGAGAAGGAGGTAGAGCACTAGTTAGTGTGGAGAACGGCACAGAGGTGTTGTCATCTCAATGGGTAACTCCACAAAAAGGAGAGACAAAATTCGAATTGCCTATAATCGATTTGTATACACCCAATGTATACATTAACATCACACTATTACAACCACATGCCAGTACAGCAAATGATTTACCTATACGTTTGTATGGAGTGGTTCCTATCTCGGTAGAAGACCCAAATACCAAGGTACAACCTAAATTAAATATGCCTGATGTATTGAGACCAGAAGAAACAATATCGGTTAAGGTGGGCGAAGAAAATGGAAAAGCAATGACCTATTCGATAGCTATTGTAGATGAAGGGTTGTTAGATCTTACTAGATTTAAAACTCCAAATCCATGGAATAGCTTTTATGCCCGAGAAGCTCTTGGAGTAAAAACCTGGGATATTTATGATGAGGTGTTAGGAGCATATGGCGGTAGTATCAGTCAGATATTTAGTATTGGAGGTGATGCCGAAGCTGGAGGTAGTAAATCGAAGAAAGCCAATAGGTTTAAACCTATGGTGGTATATGATGGACCATACGAATTGAAAGCAGGAGAAACGAAAACGCATAAAATTAAAATTCCGAAATATGTGGGATCTGTGCGTACCATGGTTGTAGCTGCAGATGCACAAAAAGCAGCATACGGAAGCACAGATAAAACTACACCGGTGCGTAAACCGTTAATGGTGTTAACTTCGATACCTAGAAAAATTACTCCGGGAGAAAAAGTAACCATTCCTGTTACTGTATTTGCGATGGAAAAAAAGGTAAAGAATGTAAACGTTACCTTAAAACCAAACAAAGGGTTTACCGTAGTAGGAGATGCCCAAAAACAACTTTCGTTCCCGCAACCCGATGAGAAAATGGCTTATTTTGATATTGAAGTGCTAGAAGGAGCATCAATAACAGAAATAGAGGTGATCGCTTCAGGAAATGGAGAAAAGGCATCATACAAAGTACCTATAGATATTGTTAATCCGAACCCTAAAACGACCGAAGTTACCTCGGTGATTTTAGAACCAAATGGCGAGCAGGAAGTTAGCTTTAATGCCTTTGGAATTGAAGGTAGCAATACTGCTACCATTGAGCTATCATCGTTACCACCAATGAATTTTGAGAGTAGATTAGGGTATCTGATTCGATACCCTCACGGTTGTGTCGAGCAAACTACTTCAGCGGCGTTTCCTCAGCTATATTTGGGAGATGTTTTTGATCTTTCTTCAGAAAAGAAGAATAAAATTCAAAAGAATGTAGAAGCAGCCATCTATAAATTAAAACGATTTATACAACCTAATGGAGGAATGTCATATTGGCCGGGATATTCTAACCCTAATGATTGGGGTACCACCTATGCCGGGCATTTCCTTTTAGAAGCTAATAAGAAAGGGTATGTATTACCGATCGGATTTAAAAGTAATTGGATCAATTATCAGCAGCAACAAGCCAAACGATGGAGAAATGGAAGCAACCATTTGGCACAAGCATATCGATTATATACCTTGGCACTAGCAGGAAGCCCAGATTTATCGTCGATGAACAGGTTGCGGGAAACATCAAACTTATCTAATGATGCCAAATTAAGGTTGGCAGCAGCATACGGTTTGGTAGGCCAAAAAAGTGCAGCCAATCAATTACTTGGCCTTGCCAATATAGATTTCCCATCTAAACGATATAACTATTATACCTATGGTTCTACCAATCGAAATAGAGCAATGGCTTTAGAGACTTTGGTAGCTCTTGATCAAAAAGCAAAAGCGCAGAAAGTAGCTGTAGCTCTGGCCAAAGAATTATCTTCCAAAAGCTGGATGAGTACACAGACTACTTCTTATGCTTTAATGGCTATGGCAAAATATGCAACATATGTGGGAGGAAAAGGCGTGAATGTAAGCTATGTTTTAAATGGAAAATCGTTAACCGCTAACACCCAAAAAACCTTGGGAAGTTCAGGTGATCAAGGTATAAAGAAAGAAAATGTTCTAAAGCTTAAAAACAATAAAGACAATACTATTTTTGTGCAAATCGCAACCAGCGGTATTCTTCCTGTGGGAGAAGAGAAAGTGATTCAAAGTAATCTTAGGGCTGCGGTAGACTATAAAAATAGGGATGGAAGAATAATAGATCCTACGCAACTAACTCAGGGTACCGACTTTGTTGCAGAAGTAACCATTACCAATACAACTGGTTCAAAACTAAAAGATGTTGCGTTAAGTGAAATCTTCCCTTCAGGTTGGGAAATTGTGAATACTAGATTTACAGATTTTGGATCTTTTAGAGCAAACAAAGTTACTCATACCGATATTCGAGATGATCGCGTGAACTTCTATTTTGATCTTAAAGCACGTGAAAGTAAGACGGTAACAATTTTATTAAATGCTTCGTATTTAGGAAAGTATTATTTACCTGGTATACAATGCGAGGCTATGTATGATAATGACTATTTGGTAAGAACCAAAGGTAAATGGGTTGAGGTGGTTAAATAGCTGTTACCATGAAAAAATATATTGTATCCTCAGATAACATACCAAAGGCATCAGAACTACTACAATTGTTTGAACAAACAACATGGGCAAAAAATAGAACCTTAATAGGTGTCGAGTTTTTATTGAGCAATTGTAATAATTATGTTGTAGTTCGAGATGTAGATCATAAATTAATAGGTTTTGGAAGAGCTATTTCTGATGGTGTATATCGTGCTATGCTAGACGATATTGTTGTAGACCAGGAGTATCGTAAACAGGGTATTGGAAAAATAATCGTTGAAGAACTTTTAGTTCAACTAGCAGAGGTAGAACAGGTGTTTTTGAATACGAAACCAGAATTACAAGAATTTTATACCCTTTTTGGTTTTGAAAAATGCAAAGCCTTTACTATGAGTTTGTAAAAAAGATCGTTTTTTTAAGATTAAAATAACAAGGGATATCGTTTTTTTCCATACCATTGCTAAAAGGTAATTTATCAATAGCATGAAGTATTTTATACACTTTTCTGTAGTCATCTTTTTGATTTTAAGCTCTTCTTGCAAACAACAGCCAATATCGGTTAGCAAGGTCACAACGGCACAAAAGAAAATAGATTCAACTCTGGCAGAGAACAAAGCCATAGATTCGTTTATTGCTCCTTATCGCGATCATTTAAATAAGACGTTGGATTCTGTCTTGTGTATTGCAGTAAAAGATCACACAAAAAAAGGAGGATTAGAAAGTACATTAGGCAATTTAATTGCAGATATTTCTTTGCTTCAAACATCTTCGGTTTTCAAGAAAAAATACAGCAAGGATATAGATTTTGTTTTACTAAATCATGGAGGACTACGTGCTCCTATTTTAGAAGGACCCGTCACTGCAAGAACCGCTTTTGAGGTGATGCCCTTTGAAAATGAATTGGTCGTAGCAGAACTATCTTTTGAAAAAGTAAAAGAGCTCACAGTGTATTTGGCACAAAAACAGCGAGCACATCCTATTAGTAATCTTCAGCTAACACTTGATAAAACAACTAAAAAAGCTAAAAATATAAAGGTTGATAAAAAACCTTTGGATCAAGGCAGATCATACTTTGTGTTGACAACAGACTACCTCCAGCAAGGTGGCGATAGTATGAATTTTTTTAAAGACCCTATCGCACTGTATAAAACTGATTATAAATTGCGCAATGCGATGATAGATTATTTTAAATCGGTAGATACTCTTAATACAGCTTTAGATAAAAGAATGTACTATGCAGAATAGAAGAAAATTTTTACAGCAAATGGCTTCTGCTACTGCATTTGCCAGCTTAGGAGGTTTTGGATTAACCTCATGCACAAAATCGGTAACAAAAAGAATTACGATTTTGCATACCAATGATGTACATAGTCAAATAGATCCATTACCTGGGAATCACTATAAATACCCTGGTTTAGGTGGCTTTGCACGAAGAGCCTCTATTATAGAAAGTATTCGAAAAGAAAATCCAAATACATTGCTATTGGATGCAGGAGATATCTTTCAAGGAACACCCTATTTCAATTTTTATGGAGGTGAAATAGAGTTTAAACTGATGTCTAAACTGAACTATGATTTGGCAACCATCGGGAATCATGATTTTGATAATGGTATAGATGGATTGCTTTCACAAATGCCTAATGCGACTTTCGAGTTTGTATCGGCAAACTATGATTTTAAGAATACGGTATTAGATAGTTTTGTGAAACCTTATAAGGTTTTGGAGAAGGATGGAGTAAAGATTGGTGTTTTTGGGTTAGGAATTAAACTTGAAGGGTTAGTAAGCAAAAACTTATATAAAGAAACTCAATATCATGATCCTGTAGAAATAGCTCAGGATATGAGTCGAATTTTGAAGGAAGAAGAACAGTGTGATATAGTCATTTGTTTATCTCATATCGGTTATGATTATAGGAAGAATCCCGATAAGGTTTCTGATGTTAATCTAGCTAAGCGTACAAAGGATATCGACTTAATCATTGGGGGCCATACTCATACATTATTAGCAAAACCTGTAGTTTTTGATAACGCAGTTGGAGAAAAAGTGCTTGTTAATCAGTGTGGTAAGAGTGGAGTTTATATGGGGCAAGTTGACTTTTACCTAGATAACAATGGAGATAAAACTACAAAAGGTAAAACTATTGTAGTTTAAAAGGCCTTTTGCTCAAAGCAATTTAATACACATCAATACTTTATCAGATGATCCTTGAAAAAGCAGTTTTAAATATTAAACCAGGGCAAAGTGAAGTCTTTGAATTAGCTTTTGGGGAAGCCCAAAAAATAATTGTTGCTATGAAAGGATATATCAACCATGATTTACTTAAATGTGTTGAGAAATCAGACACCTACCTATTACTGGTGCAATGGGAAACTATTGAGGATCATGAAATAGGGTTTAGAGAATCACAGCAATATCAAGAATGGAAAAAACTGTTGCATCATTTTTATGAGCCTTTTCCAATAGTATTACATTATACATCAATAGTAGCTACATCTTAATATGCCTCGTACTATTTTTGAAAATATTGTTATTCAAAGATTTGAAAAGGTTACAAGACTAGAGTTTTGTAAATATATGCCTATCCGGTTTTTTGAAATTCTGTTTATAGAAGAAGGCTCTGGTAAATTGGTAATTAACAATCATAAAGTTACCTATGGTGAAAATCAAATATTTATTTTAATTCCTAACGACAAGTACAATTTTGAAATTGAAACGCCTACAACCGTTTCTGCGATTAAGTTTCTCTATAGTTTTTTTAATAATTCCTCTTTAGATGAGAACCACTCGCAACGAAAAGAATGGTTCAAAAAAATAGAAACTATTTTACACAGTGCTAATAGGACATCTCATATTGAAGTAAAATCAAAAACTGACGAAATTAGTATTTACTCATTATTTACCGTATTACTCAATGAGTATAATGATGAACATCTAAAAAGTGAAGTTATTTTAAAATCCACTTTACATACCATTCTACATATTATTTCCAGAAATGTGACCTTTGCCTCTTCTACGGTTTCAGATTCTAAAATTCAGGATATTATTAATTATATTCATTTTCATATTCATGATATAGAAAAACTATCTAAAAAAACATTATCAAGTAAATTTCATATATCAGAGAATTACATAAGCCAGTACTTCAAGAATAAAATGGGTATTGGATTAAAAAAGTATATACTCACCTATAAAATAAAACTGGCTCAGACGCGCCTTAGATATACCGATTCAACAGTTACCGAGATTGCCCATGAATTGGGTTTTACAGACAGTAGTCATCTAGATAAAACCTTTGTTACTTACGAAGGAATAACTGCTGGTGAATATAAAACTAGATTGAAACATCCAGTTTAAACCAATTATCCTCTTTTTTTACTAAATCCTCATTTTTTCTTACCAAAATGTAGGTGTGTCTTAAGAATAACTTTGCACTGTAAAGTTCAATAAACACCTATTATGAGTAATTCACAGGAAGTATTCGAAAGCCATATGAAGGCTGTCAATACACTTAATCCTTCTGTAGTAATAAAGGATTATGATCGCGACGCCATATTTGTTACACCAGAACAAACGTATAGAGGAAGTCGTGAAATTTTAGGTTTCTATAAAGAGTTTCTTCCAAAATTTGAAGGTTTTGAGTTTAAAACCATTAAACAAGAAACCAATGATAGTATTGTCTATTTCGTATGGAATGGACAAAACAAACACATCAATGTACAGTTAGCCGCAGATACTTATATCATTGAAAACGGTAAGATAAAACAACACACATTCGCAGGAATCATAAACTAAATACATAAATTATGGATTATAAAAATTTTCAAACATTCAGCGCAGAACAAAAGGGAGGAATTTTATATGTAACTATTAATTTTGGCCCGGTCAACGTTCAAGGTCAAGAAATGTTGGCAGACTTAAGTAGTCTATGCTTACGATTAGAACGAGATAGAAGTGTTAAAGTAGTTGTTTTTCAATCCTCAAATGATGGGTACTGGGTATGTCACTACGACACCAATTTATTGAGAGATATGTCTCAAGAAGCAGTTCCAAGAAATGAAGTAAAACTACTGGATCTTCAAGCAGTTTTAGAAAGATTAAGTAATGTGCCACAAGCTACCATCGCAAAAATTGAGGGCTTTGCCAGAGGTGGAGGTCATGAAATGGCATTGGCTCTTGACATGCGTTTTGCAGCCCGAGGAAAAGCTAAATTCATGCAAATGGAAGTAGGTATGGGAATCTTACCATGTGGAGGAGGTGCTTCACGTATGGCTAGACAAGCAGGTTTAGGTAAGGCTTTGGAAATTATTCTCGGAGCTAGAGATTGGGATGCAGATGAAGCTGAGAAATTCGGAACGGTAAATAAAGCGCTGGATCCCGATGAGATAGGGGCATATGTTGATGCATTGGCAGAACGTATTGCAAAATTTCCTGCAGAATCCATTGAAGCTTGTAAACGAGCTGTATACGCTTCGATAGATTTACCTATTGCAGAAGCTTTAACCGAAGAGGCTTACCAATTGTATCAGGCAACAAGTAAAACACCCGCGATTAAACGTTTTACAGTAGCAGATGAAAATGGGGCACAATTTGATCATAATAATCAAAAGAATTGGGAAAGTATGTTGATTGACATTCAGGAAATCAATTAAAAGAAAATAAGTCTTTTAAAAGGGTGTTCTTACAAGAATACCCTTTTTTAATGATGCTTCAAAATGTTAAATAGCGCCATTATTAGAGATGTTTTTTAAAATAACCTTTTTAAGATCAGATTTATTTAGTGGTTTATTTACCAAGTCGTTCATGCCGGCTTGCCTGCATTCTTCCTCAACTTCACTTAATTCTGAAGCAGTTAATGCAATAATAGGGGTAGTGGTATTAAACTCTCTAATTTCTAAAGTAGCCTGCATACCGTCTAAAACAGGCATATTAATATCCATAAGAACCAAATCAAACTGGTCTTTTTTTAGTAATTCTACGGCCTCAGATCCATTCTCTGCGATAACGCAGTTGTATCCAATTTTATGAAGCAGCTTTTTGGTTACTATCTGGTTGATTTTATTGTCTTCGGCAAGAAGGATTTTTGAAGTGAAATCTGCTTCGCAATCGTCTTGAATATCATGATCAACATTAGGTTTTACTGTTGGGCTTATTCTTAGATCAAGATCAAAATAGAACTTGGAACCTTTATCTTTACTGCTTTCAAATTGAATACTGCTATTCATAGTTTGCAACAAAGTTTTTACAATAGACAGCCCTAGTCCCGTTCCTTGTTTATTGTCATAAACGCTTCCTACCTGAGAAAATTCTTCAAAAATGTATTCCTGTTGATCTTCGGGAATACCAATACCGGTATCTTCAACCTCGAATCGAATTTTTGCTTTTTTTGCATCTATAGATCGTAGTTGAACACGAAGCCAAATTTTTCCGTTCTCTGTAAACTTAATAGCGTTTCCAATTAAATTCATTAAAATTTCAGAAAGACAAAGGCTATCGATCTCAATAAGTGACGGTATATTTTGGTTATATTCAAGAATGAGTTCATTTCTCTTCTGCGAAGATTGAAATTCAAAAGTTTGCAATATGTTTTTAGATAACGAATGCAAACAGGTAGGGGTTTTTATAATTTCTGTTTTCTCAGAGTCAATTTTGCTTATTTTCAAAACCTTATTAACCAGGTTAAGTAGATAATCTGCCGAAAACTTGAGAGAATTAAACAGTTCCTGATCTTCCTTTGAATTATTTTCCTTTTCTAATAGCAGGGAAGAAATACCGATAACTCCATACAAAGGGGTTCTAAGCTCATGACTAATAGTAGAGATAAATTGGGATTTTATCTTACTTAGTTTTTCGGCCTGTAACTTAGCTTCATTCAATTCTATGTTTTTTAACTCAAGAATGTTGGTAGCTTTTTTCTTTGATTGATACTCTTTGTAGTAAAAAAAAGCGGCTCCCATAAGAAGTAAAAGGCCAAATAAGGATATGTAAATAATAAGCCTGTTGTTTTCATCGATGTTTTGCAATAATGTTTTTTCTCTTTCTGAGGTTTCTAATTTTCTTTCATATTCACCTACCTTGAATCTTATTTTGGCAATTTCTTTATTTTTATCTCTTGCATTTTGAAAGACTTTTATTTCATTTTTTTGCAATTGTTTTAAGTCTTCAATCGCTTTAGAAGGCTCTCCAATATTCTGGTACAGCTCAGATCGATATTGATAAAAGTAGCTTTTGCCTTTTAACCAGTACTTATCTTCATTTTCAAGTAACTTAAAGGTTTTATCGAAATAATATTCGGCCTTTTCAACATCTTTCAGATAGGCAAAGTTTCTAGCTCTTAACAGGTTAAGAGTGCTTATTCCTAGTTGTATACTGTCGGGGATTGTGGCGGCTATACTATCGGCTTCTTTAAGATAAGGAGCTGCTTCATCGTACCTGTCCAGATCCATATAGGTCCAGATTAAATTATGCAGGGCGATTTGATAGTTATTGGTAGGATTAATTTCTTTTCCCAATTCAACGCCTTTTTTATAGTATTTCAGAGCGTTTTCAAAATCTTCATTATCGTCATAGTAAATGTTTGCCAGACCCTGAAAAATATAAGGTAGTAGTTTTTTCGACTTGGTTTTTTTACTGTATTCTAATGCTTTAGACATATTTGTCTTGGCATTTTCATAGTCAATAATCTCATATTGAACGGTTCCCATGATAAAGTATGCATGAGATAAATAATGGTAATGGTTTAGTTCTTGCGCATAGGTAACTGCTTTAAAAGAAAGCTCCAATGCCTCATACATGTTATTTTCTATCCTGTACTGTTGTGCGGTTCTTATTAGCACATCAAGGCTATCAATTCTCTCAAAACTCCGGTCATTCTGAGAAAAGGCCAGTATTGAGAAATTAAAAAGAAGTATACAAAAAGTAATTTTTTTCAACACACGATAGCTTTTGAAATAACAAACATAACCATAGGTCGATATGACATCAAACCAGCTATAAGTCGGTAAAAATTCTAAGTAGAGCCCCTACTTTTTTCCATAAAACCTGAGAAAAAAGCAATAAATAGTTTTTAAGAGGAACTTAAATGTAATGAAATTCTTTGAGTTTTTCCGTAAAATGTAGGAAAAAACGTCAAAAAGAATTGAAAAAATAATACTTTATTTTGCTGGGAATGGTATGAGTTTAGATTAATTTTAGCACTAGTGTATTTTCTATAGGGATAAGTGGTTAAAGATATATTTCTAAAAATAAAAGAATTTGTAAAAAGTCATCCTAAGCGGGTCATGATCACTCTAGTTATCTTGGTCTGGTACTATTTTTCATTACCCAATCCTCTTTTTAAGGATCCCACAGCTACGGTTATAGAGTCCAGAAATGGTGAATTAATAGGAGCCAAAATTGCTAATGATGGTCAATGGCGCTTTCCTCAGACCGATAGTGTTCCACAAAAGTTTAAACAATGCATTGTAGCTTTTGAAGATCAGCAGTTTTTTCGTCATCCAGGCTTTAACCCCGTTGCGATGGGTGAAGCAATGCTAGATAATTTTCAAGCAGGGCGAGTAGTGCGCGGAGGTAGTACGATAACGCAACAAGTTATTAGATTATCAAGAAAAGGAAAAGAGCGAACGTATTTTGAAAAGCTTAAAGAACTCATATTGGCCACGCGATTGGAGCTAGGTGCATCAAAAGAGGAAATCTTGAAATTGTATACTTCTCATGCTCCTTTTGGGGGTAATGTAGTTGGGATTGATATGGCTGCATGGCGTTATTTTGGAGTGCCAGCGTATCAGTTATCATGGGCAGAAAGTGCAACTCTTGCTATTTTACCGAATGCTCCATCATTAATCTATCCTGGTAAAAACCAAGAGAAACTTATAAATAAAAGAAATCGGTTATTGCAAACACTGCTCGAAAAGGGAACTATAGATTCTTTAACCTATAAATTATCAATTCAAGAGACTCCTCCACAAAAACCTTATTTTCTACCACAGTTGGCTCCACATTTGGTAGATAAAGCAGCAAGGCAATTTACAGGTAAAAGATTACAAACCACTATCGATCTAAAATTGCAAAAGCAGGTTAATCAAATTGTAAAACAGCATTACGAAAGCCTATTGCAAAACGAGGTGCATAATATGGCCGTTCTAGTGCTCGATACACGTTCTCGGCAAGTGTTGAGTTATGTTGGTAATAGCCCTACCGATAAAGGACATCAAAAAGATGTAGATATTATACATGCTTCAAGGAGTACAGGGAGTACACTTAAACCTTTGCTTTATGCGGCAATGTTGGATAAAGGAGAATTACTCCCTGAGCAATTGGTCGACGATATTCCTACGGTAATTGCAGGATATACTCCACAGAATTTTGACGAAAGTTATAGTGGTGCAGTACCGGTAAATAGAGCCTTGGCCAGATCCCTTAATGTTCCAGCTGTTCGTTTGTTACAGACATATGGTTTACAGCGTTTCAGAGATGAGATGAATGTGTTCAAAATACAAGGATTACGATACAGTGCAGATCATTATGGTTTGTCTCTTATTGTTGGTGGAGCCGAGGGTAGTTTGTGGGACCTGTGTAAGACCTATGCCGGAATGGTAGGTGTTTTGAATCATTTTGAAGAAACATCTAGTGAATATTTTGATAATGAGTTTGTAGAGCCCACTTATGTACTCGATGAACAAATTAGTTTTGGAAAGAAAAAACAAGAGAAATTGATTTATGGTGCGGGGAGTATCTGGCTTACTTTTGAAGCGATGAAACAGGTAAACAGACCACAGAGTGACGAAGCTTGGGAGTTTTATGATTCTTCAAAAGAAATTGCCTGGAAAACAGGAACCAGTTTTGGGAACCGAGATGCTTGGGCTATAGGAGCGAGTCAAGACTATGTGGTTGGTGTCTGGGTGGGTAATGCCGATGGAGAAGGGCGACCTGAACTAACAGGCTTAAATTCTGCTGCTCCGGTTTTATTTGATGTTTTTAATGTATTACCAAATTCTAAGTGGTTTCCAAGGCCCTATGATGATTTGATAGAGGTTGACGTATGCGTTCAAAGTGGTTTTATTGCTGGAAATGTATGTCCTTCAAAAAAAATGATGATTCCTTTACAGGGGACCAAAACAGGACCCTGTCCCTATCATAAACTTATACATTTAGATCCTTCCGAAGAATACCAGGTAAATTCTTCATGCGAATCTGTAGAAAATATGGTTCATGAACCCTGGTTTGTACTTCCTCCTTTACAAGAATACTTTTATAAGACCAATAATGCAGGGTATAAAACCCTTCCGCCCTATAGACCCGATTGTGTGCAAAAAGAGGAAAACAAAATGGACTTCATATTTCCAAAGGCAAATGCGAAGGTATATTTGCCTAAAGATTTTGATGGAGAAAAGAGCGAAGTGGTTCTTAAAATCGCTCATAATAATCCAAATACCAGAGTATTTTGGTATGTAGATGATCAATTTATAGGGGTTACAAAACGGTTTCACGAAATGCCGATTCAACCTAAGGCTGGTAAACATCTCATTACAGTTTTGGATGAACTTGGAAATGAAATTAAAAGACAAATAGAAGTAAAGGAATAAATCCTGTCAAAGAAATATAGAATAGCTATTTTTTAAAGTTAGTCATTTATGACTAAAAAAGTTGATAACAATATAAAATATTATTACATTTGTTTAAAAAGGAGTACGTGGATACAAAACAAAGAATACTGAATCAGGCTCTTAAAGCCTTCAATAAGTCGGGATATGGTGCGGTAAATCTGTTTGAACTGGCAAAATCTTTAGAAATGAGTCGTGGAAATATGACCTATCATTTTAAAGATAAAGAAGCATTACTGAAAGAGTTGATAGATCAATTATGGGAAAAACTAACAAGCGGAAGAGTTGCTAAAAGCATTCCTTCCTTTCAGAATTTACATCATGATGCCCAGTTATATTATAGATTGCAGCAAGAGTATACCTTTATTTTTCATGACAATCAGGTGTTGATGCACCCTTTGATTGCTAAAAAAATGAAGTCTTTGTGTGAAAAGACAATCAAAGATATTGAAACTGCAATTGCGTTTTCAATTCAGTTAGGGAATATGAAGGTAGAACCAGCTCCTGGAGTTTATAAAAACCTGGCGATTACTTCATGGATGATGATGTTTTTCTGGCGATCACATCAAATGGTAAAACAAGATAAGACCAAAGAAGATGGAGAAAAAGTAATATGGAGTCTCCTATTACCTCACCTTACAGAAAAAGGGTTGGCTTCGTTTAAAAAATTCTTTGGAGAAGATTATTTAACCAATATGGGAGAGGCATTCGATGAGAATATGGATTCTTATTTAACATTTTAACTTTAAATAATGGGTAAATTAAGCATACCAGATTATGGTTCACTTCCTGAATACTTTTATCATTGGGTCAGGGAAAAGCCTAATTACCCTTTTTTAAAACAACCTGAAGGAGCTCTCTGGAAGACTATGACATATCATGAGGCTTGTGATGTTGCCTCTAGAATGGCTAAATGGTTTGAATCGGCTGGGCTACAGAAGGGAGATCATATTGCCATATATTCTAAGAATTGTTATCATTGGATTCTGGCAGATCTTGCTATAATGATTGGGGGCTATGTATCGGTGCCGTTGTATTACAATCTTTCTGCAACGCAATTAGGAAAAGTATTAAAACTATCTGATGCCAAAGCCGTTTTTATAGGAAAGTTAGAAACATGGTCAACTGCTCATGCCGAAGAAATCTCGAATGATATAAAAATCATACGCTTTCCGCATTATAACGGAAATGCACAAATTACACAGGGACAAGTCTGGGATGATATCGTGTTAGATACACCTCCTGTACTAGAAAAGCACATACCTAGCCCGCAAGAACTCTGGACCATACTATTTACGTCTGGAACAACCGGAACTCCGAAAGGGGTGATGCATGTTCATCATACTCCGGTTCAAATTATTAAAGACGACAGTAAAAATGATTGGATTGGTATTGCCAATAATCCTGCACCTCGATTGTTATCTTATCTTCCTTTAAATCATGTTGCAGAAAAAATAGGAGTCTATGCCGTTGCATTAATGCTGGGTGGTACAGTATCGTTTGGAGAAAGTATTGAAACCTTTGCAAAAAATCTGCAAGATACGCAGCCTACTATTTTTTTTGCGGTACCCAGAATTTGGACAAAGTTTTACCTAGCAGTGGTAAATAAATTGTCGCTTAAGACGCAAAAAGTACTATTTCAAATTCCGATTATATCCAGAATTGTAAAGAGAAAAATACGATACGGTTTAGGCCTTTCTAAAGCAAAAGTGGTAGCTACAGGTTCTGCTATTACTCCTACATATTTAAAAGAATGGTATAGTACATTAGGAATTCATCTCATTGAAGCATATGGAATGACAGAGGTATGTGGTTCCATAACCAATACACCAATGCTAGATGCTCCCAAAGACTCTGTAGGAAAGCCAATACCAGGTTGTGAGGTGAAAGTTGATCCTGAAACAGGAGAAGTACTCATGAAATCACCCTACATGATGAAAGGATATTACAAAGATGAAGAGTTAACTCAAAAAGTTTTAAAAAATGGGTGGCTTCATAGTGGAGATAGAGGGCTTTTTGATGAGAATGGTTTCCTAAAAATTATAGGGAGAGTGTCTGATGCTTTTAAGACCAGTAAAGGTAAATTTATTACTCCTAATCCTTTAGAAGAAAAAATAGAAAAGAACGTATTAATCGAGCAAGTATGTATTGCAGGATTGGGTATACCACAACCAATTGCGATCGTTAACCTTTCCGAAGTGGCAACGACAGCCTCCAAAGAAGAAATAGAAGACTCTTTATTAAGTACACTTAGTTCTTTAAATAAAGATCTTGCAAATTACACTAGGGTATCAACCGTAATTATAGATAAAAATATCTGGAATACCGAGAATGCTTTTTTAACTCCCACCCTTAAGATAAGACGTGGAGAAATTGATCAACAATACGGTCAATATTTTCAAGATTGGCATCATAGCATAGAAAACATAGTATGGCATGAGTAAGACAGTACTTATTACAGGAGGATCGAGTGGTATTGGATATTCTATGTCCAGATATTTTGCAAAAGCTGCATATCATTTGCTTTGGGTTTCTCTTTTAGAAGAAGAAATAGAAGCTGCTAAACAAAAATTAAGAAGAGAGTTTACAAATTGCAATGTTGATGCATTGGTGCAGGATCTGTCAAAACCAGAAGCTGCTCAAAATGTCTACAACTGGGTAGTAGAAAACAATTGGAACATAGATACGGTTATTAATAATGCGGGAATAGGTACCTATGGTTTTGTACCAGAGACAAACCTTGAAAAAGAACTTACAATGATCAACCTTAATGTGCGTAATGTATACAATATGACCCGATTTTTTCTTGAAGATATGGTTATAAAAAACGTAGGGACGATTATTAATATTAGTTCCATAAGTTCTTTTCAGCCGTCACCGAAGTTAAGTACTTATGGTGCCACCAAAGCATTTGTAAATCACTTTAGCAGAAGTGTGAATGAAGAGCTTAAGATGAAAGGATCTAAGGTGAAAGTAATTTGTGTTTGTCCTGCGGCAATAAGGGATACCAATTTTAAAACTTCAGGGAATATGGAAAATGTAAAAACGTTTGATGGTATGGTAACTACAACTTCTGAAGAGGTGGCTAAAGATATCTGGAAGGGATACATGAAGAGAAAAGATTTTATAGTGAGTGGTAGAAAAATGAGGTGGTTATATCGAATTTCAGGGTTTATTCCCTATAGAATTCAGCAAATTTTAGTGCGTAAAGAAGTAAAAGAAGTAGCGTAAATGAGAGCATTAGTATCAAATATTAATACCGCAAGTACTTCCTTCAAGGAAAATAAACAAGCGATGCAACAATTGGTTGAAAAACTAAATCTGCATCTTGAAGAAAGTCGTTTTCAGGGGAAAGAAAAATCTATAGACAAAGCTAGAAGTAGGAATAAATTATTGGCCAGGGAACGTATCGAACTTTTGCTGGATAAGGATAGTCCATTCTTAGAATTATTGCCCTTGGCTGGGATGGAAAATAAAAATGGTTTTGGAGCGGGAGGAACCAACGTGTCAGGAATAGGTTTGGTTGAAGGTAAACTATGTATGATTAATTCTAATGTAGGAACAAGAAAAGGAGGCTCTGTAGATTATGCTACGGTATTCAAAGGGTTTAGAATAAGTAAAATTAGTAGAGAATGCAGACTCCCTTCGATAAACCTTGTAGAAAGTGGGGGGGCGAATCTTCCCGATCAGGCCAAAATTTTCAATTATGGAGGTGAGGCGTTTAGAGAGATTACCAGGAGATCAGAAATGGGAATTCCCACCATTTCTGTGGTTTTTGGCAATGCTACTGCTGGAGGTGCTTATGTTCCGGGAATGTCAGATTACGCTATTTTTCAAAAGCAAGCTGCAAAAGTATTTCTTGCTGGACCGCCTTTGGTAAAAATGGCGACCAACGAAGTTGCTACCGACGAAGAACTGGGAGGAGCCGAAATGCATAGTCGCGTTTCAGGGGTTTCAGATTACTTGGCAGAAGACGAGCTAGATGCAATTCGTATTGCAAGAGAAATTATGGAGTTTCTTCCAGAATCAAAACCTCACTTAATACCAGAATTTCCTATAAAAGAACCGCTTTTTTCTGCAGATGAGATTCCAGGAGTAGTTCCTGCAGATATTAAAACTCCTTTTGATGTAAGAGAGTTAATTATGCGAATTACCGATGGTTCTGAGTTTTCCGAATTTAAACCCGAATACGGAAATACGATGGTTTGCGGATGGGCAAAAATTCATGGATACCCCGTTGGGATTTTAGGAAATAACGGAGTTATTTTTTCAGAATCAGCCAATAAAGGAGCGCAGTTTATTCAGTTATCTAATCAAAAGAATATTCCGTTGCTATTCTTGCAAAACACTACCGGTTATATGGTGGGTAAAACTTATGAAGAAGGAGGGATTATTAAAAATGGGGCAAAACTCATCAACGCGGTATCTAATAGTAAAGTGCCTTCTATTACCTTAATGATTGGTTCTTCTTTTGGAGCCGGTAATTATGGAATGAATGGAAGGTCTTATGAACCTAATTTCCTTTTTTCATATCCCAACGCTAAAATTGGTGTAATGGGATCACAACAATTAGCTGGTGTGATGAGAATTATTCAAAAAGCATCGGCCAAGGCAAAAGGGATTCCTTATGACGAAGAACAGGCAAAAATGATAGAGCATATGTTAATAGCAGAAGCAGAAGCAAAATCCTCAGCTTGGTATTCTACTTCAGAGCTGTGGGATGATGGAATAATAGATCCTAAAGAAACCAGAAACTACATGGGTTTTTCTCTGGCGGTTTTATATAACCAAGAAATAAAAGGAACAACAAGTTATGGTGTTTGGAGACACTAAACACATGAAGAATTGAAAAAGAATATGAAGCATATCAATACCATATTAATTGCAAATCGAGGAGAAATTGCTTCGAGAATTATTCGCACCTGTAAAAAAATGGGGATCACTAGTGTAGCGATTTATGCTGATGCCGATCAAACAGCTCCTTTTGTCAAGCAGGCCGATGTTGCAATACATATAGGAGATTCAGAACCTATACAATCCTATCTCGATCAACAAAAAATTATCGCAATTGCCAAAGAAATTGGTGCAGATGCAATACACCCAGGTTATGGCTTTCTCTCTGAGAATGCTTCTTTTGCAAAAAGATGTGATGATGAAGGTATCATATTTATTGGCCCAAAATCAAGTGCCATCGAATCAATGGGATCTAAGGCTAGGGCAAAAGAAATTATACAAAGTTCTGGAGTGCCGATTGTACCAGGTTACAACGGAAGTGATCAATCTAATGCAAATTTAAAAACCGAAGCAAATAAGATTGGGTTCCCAGTTCTTCTAAAAGCCACTGCAGGTGGTGGAGGAAAAGGAATGAGAATTGTATTTAAAGAAAAAGATATAGAATTTGCGATTACCTCTGCCAAACGAGAAGCAAAAAGTGCTTTTGGGAATGATGAATTACTTGTTGAAAAATACATCGAATCAGGACGGCATATTGAGTTTCAGATTTTTGGAGATCAACATGGAAACGTGATTCATCTGTTAGAAAGAGAGTGCTCAATACAACGGAGATATCAAAAAGTCATAGAAGAAAGTCCGTCACCAATAATGACAGAACATCTAAGGGGTACTATGGGTAGTGCTGCCGTTGCAGCGGCCAAGGCCTTAGAATATGATAATGCAGGTACCGTAGAATTTATCTATGACGAAAAAACTGGAGAATTTTACTTCCTCGAAGTAAATACAAGGCTACAGGTAGAGCACCCGGTTACCGAAGAAATCACAGGGTTAGATTTGGTGCAAATGCAAATAGAATCGGCACAGGGGATACCTTTACAACTCAACCAGGATGAGGTGAAAGCAGATGGATATGCTATTGAAGCTCGATTGTATGCCGAAGATGCTGCAAACAATTTTGCTCCAGTTACAGGAACAGTACACACATTTGAATTTCCTCGGGTGGAGGGAATTCGTGTAGAATCTGCCATAGAATCGGGTTCAAAAATCTCTGTGCATTATGACCCAATGATCGCTAAAATTATAGCAAAAGGACCAGACAGGCATACTGCACAAGCAAAGTTGAAGTATTTTTTTCAGCATCTGATATGCCAGGGAACAACTACGAATTTATCTTTTTTGCAAAGACTTTTGGAAGTTGAGGATTTCAAGAATGGGATATATAATACTCATTTTATAGAGGAAAAAATTGACCTTTCTACAATCGACAACATCACAAAAAATCAAAGGTATGAAGCCGCTATCGCGACAACAATATATGATTGGAGTCTTAGAGAAAAAAACAGAAAAGTTTTAAGAGCCATTCCTTCTGGTTGGAGGAATAACTTCTATGAATACCAAACAGAGAAGTATGTTATAGATAACGAAAAAACAGAAATCAAATATCGCTATGTAGGAGATTCTTTTTCATTTTTTGTAGAGGATAAAGAATTTAAAGTGATCATACTCGAAACTGATTTAACTCATATCAGAATTAGTATCGATGGGATACAAAAGAAATATACGATTTCAAAAGCCGACAAGAATTGTTTCATACACTCTTCCTTTTTAGGAAATGTAAAAGTTATACAGGAAGATAGATTTCCGAAGAAAGAAAAAGAAAAAGTAAATGGCGGGTATGAATCTCCAATTCCTTCGCAGGTTGTTAAAGTACATATTGCTCCAGGAGATAAGGTAAAAGAAGGAGACCCTCTCATTGTTATTTCTTCTATGAAAATGGAAAATGTATTGGTTGCCAACGAAAATGGAGTGGTAGAAGATGTGTATGTAGAAGAAGGTCATAACGTAGAAGCAGGATTTTTATTAGTAAAAGTTAACGAACAATAGTCATGAATTTTTTTGATAACGAATTGGTTAAAACAGCACTCGATCAAGACTTTGCTTTTATTAAGATAAAGGTTGAAGATCATGTGCTCACTTTAACTCTGGATCGCCCCGAAAAGAAAAATGCTATACATCCGCATATGGTTCAAGAAATTGCATTTGTGCTGCAGTTTGCTAAGCAAAATAATGCTATTCGAGCTATAATTGTTGATGCAAATGGCAATGTGTTTTGTGCAGGTGCAGATCTTAAAGCATTTATGGGAATGGTAGGTGAATTTGAATCTTCAATTCCGCAGTCAAATCTGGAGATTCTTATCGGAGAACTTTTTCAAAAAGTGCATAAACCGGTTATTACAAAGGTCAAAGGAAATGTGATGGCCGGAGGTTTTTTCTTTCTGACTGGAGCAAATTATGTGGTGTGTGATGAAGAGGTAACTCTTGGTTTACCCGAAGTAAAAAGAGGATTATTCCCTTTTCAAGTCATGGCATCATTGTTAGAGGTTATGCCCAAACGTATAGTCATAGATTGGTGTATCAGAGGATATGATATGCCAGTTAATAAAGCTTTGGATCATGGCTTAGTAACGCATGTAGTTTCTCGAGAAGATTTAGATAAAACAGTAGATGGATTATTGAATACTATCGTTGAAAATTCTCCTACGGCTATCAGACTTGGGTTAGAAGCTCTGGACATGATAAGTGCACAAGAATCTAAACACCAATTTTTGATGCAGATGTTACAAAAAACGGTAAGCTCAAAAGATGGACAAGAGGGTTTATTAGCCTTTAGAGAAAAAAGAAAACCTGTTTGGACAGGGGAATAAGTAAAAAATTAAATTAAAATATGGCTTTTCAAAAGATGATTCTTTCAGCTGCGCTTACAGGGGCAGCAACCAATAGATCGCATTGTCCACATATTCCTTATACTCCAAAAGAGTTAGGACTGGAAGCAAAAAGAGCTGTAGATGCTGGAGCCGCTATTGTTCATATTCATGCAAGAGAAGATAACGGGATGCCAAGTTGGAGAACAGAGGTTTTTGAAGAAATTACAGATGAGGTGCGTAAACACTCACCAAACGTGATTATTAATTATTCTACAGGGGCTATTGGGCTTTCTATCGAAGACAGATTGAAGCATTTGCCAGCTACAAAACCCGATATGGCTGCCTTTAACATGGGAAGTATGAACTATGCTATTTTTTCAAAGAGTGCCAAGCAATTCATTTGGAATGGGGTTTTCGAAAATTCTTTTGATGATATGATCAAGGTAGTAAAAACGATGAATGAACATGAAATCTGCCCAGAAATGGAGTGCTTTGACACAGGGCATATTAGAAATGCAGAACCTTTACGACAAATGGGTTTACTTCCCGATAATGCGTGTTACAGTTTGGTGATGGGGGTGATGGGAGGGATACCAGCTACACCAGAAAATCTTATTCATCAAATAAAGCAAATTCCCAATGGTGCTTTTTGGCAGTCGATAGTCATTAGCCGAAAACAATGGCAACTTTCTGCCATTGCCGCGGCAATGGGTGGTAATTTTAGGGTTGGACTAGAAGACAATTTCTATCTTCCAAATGGTGATATGGCAACTTCAAATGGAGAGTTGGTCGATGCTGGAGCTTCTCTAGCCAGAATGATAGGGCGAGATATCGCAAGTATAGAAGAGGCTAGAGAAATGCTAAATATTCCTAAAAAGGTAAATTCGTAATTATGTTAAGATCAGATACTTTTGTAGACAAGGTAGTATTGGTAACAGGAGGGCGATCAGGAATTGGATTCCAGATCGCAAAAGATTTTCTCAAACTAGGTGCTAAGGTTATTATTTGTTCTCGAAAAGAAGATAAGCTCAAAACTGCTGCAACAGAGCTTGAAGAGTTTGGTAATGTGTCTTACAAGGCGTGTGATATTCGTAAAGTCGAAGATATTCAGGCTTTGGCCAAAATGATAAAAGAAAATCATCAACGATTAGACATTCTTATTAATAATGCAGGAGGACAGTTTCCTGCCTTGGCAGAATACATTAGTGACAAAGGTTGGAATGCGGTGATCAATAACAACCTTAACGGTACATTTCTTATGATTAGAGAAATGGCGAATACCTTTTTTATTCCACAAAAAAATGGAGTTATCGTGAATATTACTGCTGAAGTATACCGTGGTTTTCCAGGAATGGCACATACCGGTGCTGCAAGAGCAGGAGTCGAAAACCTCACAAAATCACTGGCTATGGAGTGGAGTGATTTTAATATTAGAATTAATTGCGTAGCTCCGGGAATTATAGAGTCTAGTGGATTAGATCAATATCCACAACAAATCCAGGATATGTTCGAAGAGGCCGAACGAGCAATTCCCTTAAAGCGTTTCGGGAAGGTTGAAGATGTTTCTAATGCAGTGACCTTTTTGGCAAGTCCAATGGCAGCATACATAACAGGTATTTCATTGTTTGTCGATGGAGCACAGCATCTAGGGTTCGACAAAATGGGCTTGGCCAGAGTACTTAAATCATTTATCTCTTAAACCATGGAAACAAAATCAACAACCGTAAAAGGCGGGGAGTTTCTTATCAGAAGTAGTTTACCAGAATCGGTATTCACACCAGAAGATTATACCGAAGAACATAAAATGCTTCGCGATGCGATTAGAGATTTTATTAATAAAGAAATAGAGCCATTAAAAGAGACTTTCGATAGTAAAGAAGGAACCAAACTAGCACCAGAAATATTGGAAAAACTGGGTGAGCTCGGGTTTTTGGCTATTTCTGCTCCCGAAAGTATTGGTGGTATGGGATGTGATATCAAAACCAATCTAGCTGCGTCTGAAGTAATGTCTGATAGCTTTTCCTTTTCACAAACCTTAGGAGTTCAAAGGGGTTTAGGGGTCAATACAATTTTATTTTATGGGAGTAATGAACAAAAAACAAAGTATCTGGATAAGATCCTTACTGGGAAACTAAAATGTTCCTATTGCCTTACCGAACCTGGAGCTGGCTCTGACGCAAATTCAGGTAAAACTAAAGCTACCCTAAGCGAAGATGGTAAACATTATATCCTTAACGGTCAAAAGATGTGGATTACCAATGCTGGTTTTGCCGATATCTTTTCGGTATTCTGCAAAATTGATGATGATGAAAATCTTTCTTGCTTAATTGTTGAAAAAGAGTGGGGAGTGCAACTAGGTGCTGAAGAGAATAAATTAGGAATACATGGGTCTTCCACTAGACAGGTATTTTTTGAAAATGTAAAAGTCCCGGTAGAAAATTTATTAGGAGAAAGGGACAAGGGCTTCAAGATTGCAATGAATGCCTTAAATATGGGGAGATTAATGATTGGTATAGCGGGATCTGCAATTTCAAAAAGAGCTTTTAATCTGGGAGTACAGTATGCTAACCAGAGAGTGCAATTTAAAAAACCGATTGCCTCTTTTGGAGCGATTCAGGAAAAGATAGCTAAGATGGCTGTGGGTATCTATACGCTAGAGTCTGGTTGGAATCGGCTGGGTGGAGATATGGATGTATTATTGGAAGAATTTAAAAGCAACGGAGGAGTAGATGCTTTAAAAGCTAAACAGCAAGTAGCTCAAGAGTTTGCAGCAGAATGTTCTATTATTAAAGTATTTGGATCTGAGGTAGAACAATTTGTGGTAGATGAAGCTTTGCAGATTCATGGAGGTATGGGGTTCTCTGGTGAAAGTGAGATTTCTATGCATTATAGAAACATAAGAGGGAACAGAATTTATGAAGGAACCAACGAAATTAATAGATTGGTTATTCCAAGTACCATTTTAAAATATGCCATGAAAGGGAAGTTACCTTTAATGCAATTGTCAATGGAAACCTTTCAGGAGGTACAGGCAGGGAATCTTGAACCCATTACAACGCATACAAATTTTCAAGAAACAGCTTCCAGTTTTCTAGAACATTGTAAAAAGGCCTTTTTTCTCATTAGTGGGCAAGCTATACAGAAGTTTCAGCAGGAAATTCAAGAACAGCAACAAGTATTATCAAAGCTTTCAGATATTATTTCTCAAATATATATGTTAGAGTCAGTAATTCTAAGAACACTTAAAACAAAAGAAGAGCATCGAGATATCCCTGAGGCGATTTCAAAACTATTGATGAATGAGTCTGCAGATCGTATAAAAATAGCAGCGAAAGAAGTCACTTTTACTTCGGTAGAAACTGATATGGCAGCCATGACCTTAAAAACAATTGGTAAACTATTGCAGCTTCCGGGGTATGATGTCATTAGTTTACGTAGAAAAGTTGCAACGTATTTTATAAAAGAAAATCAATACAACATCTAAAAAGATCACACATGAATAGCTATTATTTTAATGAAGAACATATACTCTTTAGAGATAGTTTGAGAGCTTTTTTTAAGAAAGAAGTTATTCCAAATATAGACCAATGGGAAGAGGATCGTCGTATCCCCAAAGAGATTTGGAAAAAAATGGGTGAGATGGGATTTCTTGGACTTTCGTATCCCGAAGAATTTGGAGGTGCAAATCTCGATTTTTTCTACGATGTTATCTTTTGCGAAGAAATAGCAAAAGTGTTTTCTGGTGGATTTGCCATAACCCAGGCAGTGGTGCAATACATGTCTGGACCATATATTGTGAAATATGGATCACAAAGACTTAAAGAAAAGTACCTTCCTGGGATCATTTCAGGAGAAAAAATAAGTTGTATCGGTATTTCAGAACCTACGGCAGGATCTGATGTGGCAAATATAAAGACTACGGCAGTTCTAGAAGGAGATTACTACATAGTGAATGGTTCTAAAACATTTATAACCAATGCCGTTTATGGCGATTTTGTTATATGCGTGGTTAAGACTGACCCAAAAGCTGGTCCGGCGGGAGTAAGTTTGTTAATTGTAGATTTAGATAGAGAAGGAGTAAGCAAAACAAAACTAAAAAAATTGGGTTGGCATGCTTCTGATACAGCAGAGCTTGCTTTTGATAATGTGAAAATACCTAAAGAAAACCTGATTGGCGAAGAAGGACAAGGGTTTTATTATCTTATGGGAGGTCTACAAGTAGAACGATTGGCAGGTGCAATTATGGGATATTCTGCTTGTGAAACGGCTATGGAGTATACCCTAAAATACATGTCTGAGCGATCGGCATTTGGTAGACCTATTAATAAGTTTCAGGTGCTGCGACATCGTATGGCACAATTGGCTTCTGAAATTGAGTCATGCAAGCAATTTGTACTATACTGTTCAAAATTGAATGATGATGGAAAATATGCGGTTAAGGAATGTTCAATGGCAAAATTATTGGCCACAGAACTGTCTGATAAAACCATGACCCAGTGTTTACAATCATTTGGGGGATATGGATATATTGAAGATTTTAAGATCGCAAGAATGTTTAGAGATAGTCGTATAGGGACCATTGGTGGAGGCACATCCGAAATTATGCGAGAGATTATTGCCAAGATGATCATTGATGATGTCTCTTACGAAAAAGCAAAACAAAATAATTCGAATACAAATAAAAATAACGTTATGAGTAATTTAGACAGTATCCTGCAAACCATTCAGGAAAAAGCAGCAAAAGCTGACAGCTTAAACAACACACTTAAGTTCAATTTTGGTGACGAACAATTATATATAGATGGTACAGGAGATACCAATGTCGTATCTGCAGAAGATAAGGATGCCGATTGCCAAGTTGATGTGGGGTTTGATGATTTCATGTCACTTATTAAAGGAGAATTGAACCCAATGGCTGCAGTAATGGGAGGGAAAATTAAAATTAAAGGAGATATGGGAGTAGCGATGAAGCTACAATCTCTGTTTTCATAATCCTTTCAGGTGTAGGTTATGGTAACTGATAGCATTCAAACAGAAATTTCTGAAATTGAAAGAATATATAAGAAGCAGGAAACTAACTACAGAATAATAGGGAAGACCAATGCCTCTGAACGTATTCGCAAATTGAAAAAATTTCAAAAGACCATTTTGAAATTTCGAACCGAATTGCGGGAAGCGATGTGGAAAGACTATCATAAACCTGCTGCCGAGGTGGATCTCACAGAGATTTATCCAGTACTTTCTGAAATAAGATTTGCGGTAAAACATATTAAAACATGGATGAAACCCAAGCGTGTGGGAAAACCAATTACCATGCTTGGGTCTTCTTCATGGATTCGGTATGAACCAAAAGGCATGTGTTTAATTATTGCACCTTGGAATTATCCTATGCAACTCCTTTTTGCACCATTGGTTTCTGCAATAGCAGCGGGAAATGCGATTATACTAAAGCCATCAGAATTTATGTCGCATTCTGTAAAAGTAATGAAACGTATCATTGATGAAACTTTTGAAGATAGAGAGGTCGCAATAGTAGAAGGAGGTGCAGAAGTGGCAAAAGTGTTGCTGGATATGAAGTTTAGTCATATCTTCTTTACCGGTGCTCCAGAAATTGGAAAATTGGTAATGGCAGCAGCATCAAAGCATTTGTCTAGCGTTACGCTTGAGCTAGGAGGGAAATCGCCTACGATTATTGATGAGACAGCAGATCTCAAAAATATTATTTCCAGAATAACATGGGCCAAGTTTGTAAACGCTGGTCAAATTTGTATTGCACCAGATTATGTGATCGTACATGAAAGCAAAAAGGAAGAGTTTATAGAAAGATTGACCAATCAGATAAAAAAACATTATGGGCAAACCATTAAAGACTCTCCCGATTATCTTCGGATTATTAATACTAAACATTTTCTTAGACTTAAAGAATATTTAGAAAATTCAATTTACCATGGAGCCAAGGTTGTTTTTGGAGGAACAATGAATGAGGTAGACAATTTTATAGAACCAACGGTAGTAGTAGATGTTCCATTAGATTCTGATCTTATGAAGCATGAAATTTTTGGACCTATACTTCCTGTGATTGTATATAATGATATGAAAGAGGTGATTGAATTAATTAACTCCAAAGAAAAACCTTTATCACTCTACATTTATAGTCGAAGTAAAAAGAATACTCGGTATTTTATTCAAAACACGAGTGCAGGAGGTACTTGTGTTAATATATCTGCAGTGCATGTGGGGAATCCTAATTTACCATTTGGAGGAACTAATCATAGTGGAATTGGAAAATCACGGGGACACTATGGTTTTATTGAATTCACAAATGAAAGAGCAATGTTTAGGCAAAAATTACCAAGCGCTATCGAATTGATGACTCCTCCGTATACTTCGTTTAAGCAAAAGTTAATCGATTGGACACTAAAGTATTTTTAACTTCTATAACTATCTTAGGGGATGCCCTTTGGCCGCCCACCAAGGATGAATTTCGATAACCAATCTACCAGCTTTTACCATGGGATCCAGGTTGGCGAGACTATCGGCCATTTTTTTCGTTGGGGTATTATAAATGGTAATACCACGTATCTCCCCGTCATCTCCAAAAGGTCCAGAAATATCGGCATATCCCTCTTCATACATTCGTCCAAGATGCTCTAAGTGCATTTTTTGTAATTTTTGAGCTTCTTCCTCGTTTTGAGAACGATTAGGTCCTTTTTTTAAAAAAGCAATATAGTACTGCTGCATGAGTATAGTATCTCCCGTCTTTTTATCAGGAAAATCAAAAATCTGATATCCTTCATTTATCAGTTGTGCTTTTATTTCTTTGGTTGACGGTTTTGTTTCTGAAACCGAAGCGGTTTCAGGTTGAGTCTCGGTTTTTTCTTTTGGTTGCTGACAAGCAGTAGTTATCACTAAACAAAACAGAAGGATTGTTTTAGAATTAAAGAAATAATATATGGCTTTCATGATAGAGAAATTAAAGAACACCTTCAAATATAATGATTTGAAGGTGACTCTTTACTATGTATTTTATTTTGCGGTATATACCAACCCAAAGGCTAATCCCGATTCTTTACTATGATTTCTTCCATTTATGGTGGTACCATAACTAGCAGAAACGCCAAGTGTGTGATTATAAACAGGGACATAAAAGTCAAAAGAAAGGTTGGTGTAATCAACCTCAGTTTCAGGAAGAATGCTCGCCCCGCCAGCTTCTCCAAATTCTGGAGTTCCAATATCTAAACCAGACATAGAATCTTGTATATCTAGTTTTGCGTGTAGATATAGAAACTTGTTATAAAAGCCAATTTTTGCACTGTAGAGCATGGCATTAGGAATGTCAAAATAATCACTATCTCTTTGGCTATACCCTAGTTGTACCTCACTAAATATGTTTATAGGCAAGGAATATTGAATAATAGCAGAACCATTAATGGTAGTTGCTTGATTTCCCAAAGAAAGTACACCTGCACCTTCATAATCTCCAACTGGGAAGGTAACACCTGCAGCTCCTCCAAAGGTAATTCTAGATGCGTTTTTAAAACTTTTCTCGAAAACCCGAGCTTTCATAAACATCCCTAAATCCTGAATACCATCTACTTGGGCTACTTGCTGTACCGGATCGAGCGCTCCGTCTTCACTTTCAACTTGTATATATGGTAGGGTAACTGTAGATGACAACCAATCTAAAATAGCATATTGACCGTAAAATGATACAATTGAAGAGGATATTTCTCCAAGTCCGGCAGGATTACCATCAGACAAAGTAGACCCCCTGTAAAACTGATCATAGCTCTTGTAAGAGTAACTGGGGGCGATAGTAAAAGTGTTTTTTTCTGGATAAAAACCATTTACTGGTATTTGAGAAAAGACTGTGAAAAATGGGCATAAGAACATTGTGATCCCTAAAAGGGATCTTTTGAATTTGTGTAACATAATTTTCAAATTTGGTTAATAATAAGTGTGCTTAGACGCCATCGAAATATTAACCTTACACCGTTTTATGTTACGATTTGGTTAACCAAACAAAAAAATATTTTAATAAGAAAAAAACCATTTTTGTAGTACTCGATTACCACAAAATAAATGGGTTTTTACTAAGTTGAGAATTATAATATTTTGCATCGCCAGTTACTTCTTTTCCTAACCAGGTAGGTCTTAAAAACGTTTCGCTTTCCTCTTTTAGTTCTATTTCAGCAATACATAGTCCTTTATTTTCTCCACCAAACTCATCTACTTCAAAGATGTGTTCTCCTGCTTTGACCTCGTATCTTATTTTCTCGATCATTCCGGGTTCGCAAATGAGCAATAATTGTTCTGCATCGGCAACGGTTATTGGTTTTTCCCATTCAAATCTTGAGACTCCACTGGCATTACCAATTCCTTTAACGGTCAGGAAGCCTTGTTCTCCCTTTATTCGTACTCTAACGGTACGCTCGGGATGGGTGTTCAAGAATCCTTGTACAATACGATATTGTTTATGGGACTCACTTTTAAAAAGATCAGACTTTACTAAGAATTTACGTTCTATTTCGACCATGGTGTTAGCATTAAAACTCCCTGTACGACCAGGGAGTATAGCATATTTGTATAGTTATGTTGAAATAGAAATATAAATTATTTTGATTGATTTTCAATAAATTTTTGATTCAACCTAATAAAATCATTGTTTTTGGCTTTCTTGGCAAGTTCCAGAGATTTTTGAGAAGCCAATACAGCTTCTTTCTTTCTGCCTAAATCTGCCAAAATAAGCGCTTCTCGGTATACTTGAAAAAATCTTGCATTTTCTCCTTTTGTTACCTTTTGTATATATTCTAGAGCAGTGTCTAAATCTTTTCCTGCTTCGTGTAAATATAGAGCTGCTTGAAAATAATCGAAATCAGAAGGTCCAGATAGTACTTTGGTGATGTTTTTCATAGTTTTCTCATGAACTTCTACTTGCAAAGGAAGTACAATTTTGGTGCGATCCCAGCTAAATACAAGGGCTGCATTTTGCAATGAGATTTGATCAATATTGATTAAAAACGTTTCTACTACATCGTTTAATTTGATAGCCTTAGCATTAAGTTTCAATATCGGTTCCTGACTTGTATAAGAAGTCCAGTTACCTGATTGGTAAGGATAAAAATAAACTTCCCATTGAGATGCCCCAGGTTTGGTTAGTATGGTATAAGATCCTTTTTTTACTAGTGCATTTAAAATTTTGATATCATCTCCGAAAGTGATTTTTGTGGCTGTATTTGCTCCTGTTCTCCAAAACTCTCCATTGGGTAATAATCCTTGGTTTCCAAAGATTTCACGACCTCTTTTGCTGGGTCTAGAGTACTCGATGTCTATAGTCGTTAACCCCACAGTTTGTGTAGTCTTGGCTTTTGGACTTAGTGCAGGTATGGTTATTTGTGCATTTACAAAAGTCGTAGATAGTATGATGATAAAGATTAGTCTGTACATGTTTTAGATTTAATATGATTACAAATTCGAGAAGTACTCTTTTGGAGTAGATCCCATAAGATCTTTAAACGATTTGTTAAAGGTGGTTTTAGAGTTAAAACCTGCTTCTTGGGCAAGGCCATAAAATGTCATGTTCTTGGCCTTATCGGTTTTTGAAAGCGCAATAAATTCTTTAATTCTATGATAATTCACATATTCAAAGAAATTCATTCCTATACGCTCGTTGAGCAACCTGGCCATTTCTGGATTACTTATACCCAACATTTCTGCAAGTTCAGATTTTAAAAGTTTCCGATTTAGATATGGTTTTTTTTCGTGCATCAATAGCTCCAAAGCTTCTTTGAGATGATCTAGTTCCCGATTGGAAAATTTAGATTGCACATATTTTTTTGAGGTTACCATTGGAGTAACTTTGAAGAGTTCTGGCTCTTTCATGGTGTAAAAGGCAATGAAAAGAATAATAATGACCAAACTCATCCATATCAATTGCCAGCTGAGCTTACTAAAGAATGGAAGCCCAAGAATCCAATTTAGAAACATAACACACCAACAAAACAGGCAAACACCTACTGCAATTAGAAAATTCATAAAAAACCGGGATTTAATACTATAACTTAGTTCATTATGAATGTCTTTTCTAAATTGAAGAAATATTCTTAAACTCAAAATCCAATAGGTTATATTAAAAAGCAGACCTATGGATATGAACCATAAAGCGATTTGCAATTGAGTGCCATTGGTTACACGTTTGTTTAAGACTTCGTCTGATGGTACTATCAAAATTAAAGTGATAAACAAATTGTAAATAATAGCAGGGACATAGTGCAGTAAATCTTTATATGAGAAAGGACGTTTTAGTAAACTTGATCTCGTAAATAGATATATGGTTGCTCCAAAAAGTAAGGTGGCGAATTCTGAAAAAATGACCCAACGATAATTATCTATAAACAGTCCCGATATATAAAAAATACGTCCCGTTAAACCAATAGTTAACACCAATACCAAAAAAACAATATACCTATTAATACTTTTTCTTTTTTGAGGAGAAAACATATAAATAAAGAGTATAAATACGCTTTGAAAATATCCGAAATAGACTAATTGATTTAAGAATAATTGCATAAGGCTATGGGTCTGCTTTTTTTGATTACCTCTTAACAGGTTTAAAGATATAGTTTAATTAAGTACAAATTGATTAAGATGTAATATTCCTGAGTGATTCATGGCTAGGTTTTCTTTATAAAAAGACTCAAATTCTGCTTTGCTATTCCATGCTGTCATTAATAGAATATCTGGGTTATGATAATATCCTGCTGGAGATTTTCCATTGGTTAATTGTAATACAGTATCTCCACCTTTGGCTTTAGATTTTTGTAACCATAATTTCACGAATTTATCAAATGAAGTATCATCTTTTTTCCAATATGCAGTAGCAACAATGTACTTGTCTTTGTTAAATGTAACAGATATGTCATTTGGCATCTCATAGTATGTTAAATAGAAGTGTGACCAAATATCTCTACGTTGAGGATGAAAATCTGGAACTTCTGTTTCGATTTCAGCAATAAATTTTTCGCGGTTTTCCAAATCGTTCCATTTACCCAATGCAAAGTAAGAGGGTTGTATATTTCCTTGGGTAGTTTCTGCAATTTTAAAACCAGGCAAAGGTTGGTACGTTCTTTTAAAAGCCACTGGAAAAGCCGTTTTTCTATATTTTTCAAAGGCTTTCTCTGTTCCTGGTTTTGTCTTTATCAAAAGAATGTCTAGTATTTCCCCTTTCTTTAAACTGATAGATTTAGTGTTCGACTGCGCACAAAGATTTGTAGATACTAGAACCGAAAAAAGGAGTATACTACTAATTTTTAAAAGCTTCATAATTTTTTGATTTTTGAATAAGATTAATTTTCAAACAAAATTAGAAGCTGCTTTGGAAATACAGTTATGACAAGGGCTTATAAAGATACGCATACGGTATGCGAACCAAATTTTATCACTTTTTGGCGACTAATTCTTCAATTTCATCAGAAGGAATTCTTTTTTTAGTAAAATCATTATTTGCTAACCAAATCATGGTTGAAACGATCGTTTCAGGAGAAATAGAACGGTATTTTTTCAATGAACCCAAAAGTATAGGATTCATAACCTTCATGACTTTCTTAAAGAAATATTCTCCTGTTCTTTTTTCATACCTTTTTCCTCCAATAAGAGAAGGCTGTAAAATATGAATTTTGGGAATGTTAAATTCTAGAACTGCATTTTCCATTTCTCCTTTGGTTCGATTATAGAAAATTCGGCTTTCAGAGTTTGCTCCTAAAGCAGAAATTACGATTAAAGCAGAAATAGAATTGGTTGCAGATAATCGAGCTGCACTAACAGGAATGCCATAATCTATTGCATGATACAAATCTTTATCCGGAGTTTTTGAATTGGTCGTTCCAATACAACAAAAAACGTCATCTACTACAAATTGTTCTGCATAATCTCTCAGCTTTAGCATATCTACGATATGTTCTTTTATTTTTGGATGTTGAACCCCAGAACTTTTCCTAGAGAAAAGAATAATCTTATGGTATCGATCATCAATTAGAAGTTTATCTAGTAAAATACCTCCTGTTAATCCAGTAGCTCCTAAAATAATTGCTGTTTTTGACATTTCAATCTCCTTTTATCAAACATTGCCTTTGATTACTTTAAAGATATCATATTTTAGATCACCAATATCCACTATTTTTGTAATGTGGAAGAATTGAACGCACATAGAAAGATTATACATGTTGATATGGATGCTTTTTATGCTTCTGTAGAGCAAATGGACAATCCTGAATTGAAAGGGAAGCCACTAGCCGTTGGAGGAGGGTCAAAAAGAGGCGTAGTAAGTGCTGCAAGTTATGAAGCCAGGGTGTATGGAGTGCGATCTGCTATGCCAGGTTTTAAAGCCAGAAAATTATGTCCAGATTTAATTTTTGTAAAGCCAAGGTTTGACCGCTACAAGGAAATATCTACCCAAATTCGTAAGATCTTTTTCGATTACACCGATTTGGTGGAACCACTATCTCTAGATGAAGCATATCTTGATGTTACCGAAAACAAAAAGGGAAATCCGAGCGCTACTTTAATAGCGCAAGAAATAAGACAACGCATTTTTGATGAGGTAGGTCTTACCGCTTCAGCAGGAATATCTATAAACAAATTTATCGCCAAAGTTGCTAGTGATTACAATAAGCCCAATGGACAAAAAACAGTAAATCCCGAAGAAGTTATTGAGTTTCTCGAAGACTTAGACGTTAAAAAATTCTATGGTGTGGGTAAGGTTACCCAAGCTAAGATGTATGAAATGGGAATCTATTCAGGGAAAGATTTAAAATCAAAATCTGAAGAATTTCTAAATCAACATTTTGGTAAATCTGGAAAACACTATTATCGCATTGTAAGAGGGATTCATTTGAGTGAGGTGAAACCAAATCGAGAACGTAAATCGTTAGCTGCAGAACGAACTTTTAGCGAGAATATCTCTTCAGAAATTTATATGCTAGAGCGTCTAGAAAATATCGCCGAAGAACTTCAAAAACGATTAAAAAGAAGTAAAGTTGCGGGTAGAACGGTGACCTTAAAAATTAAATACAGCGATTTTACCTTACAAACGCGTAGTAAAACGTTACCTTATTTTGTGAGCGATGCAGCTATATTGTTAGAGACTGCCAAAGAATTATTATATCAGGAGAAAATGAAAAACTCAGTACGATTGTTGGGTATTTCACTTTCAAATCTTAACACCGGACAAGAAAAGAAAAAGAAAAAAGAAGAGAAAGAATTTGAAGTGATTCAATTGAGGTTTGAATTTTAAACAATTGATTATAAAAAAGCTCTGAGATTATGGATTTCATCTTTCAGAAAATTGCAGATTTCACAAAACAACCCACGTTAAGTGAATGGTAAATAGGGATTAGATGTTGCACAAAATCTCTGCTGCTTTTTTTAAAGTATCTTCATTTTTGGCAAAGCAAAATCGTAGCACCTTATCATCTTGTTGGTTTAAATTAAAAACAGAAACAGGAATCGAAGCTATTTTATGCTCTTTGGTAAGACGTTCTGCAAAAGTAACATCATTCTCGTCTGTTATTTCTGAATAGTCTAATAATTGAAAATAAGTCCCTGCCGCTGGTATAAACTTGAATCTGGAGTCTTGAAGCAAAGAAAGAAATACATCTCTTTTTTCTTGATAAAACTGGGGAAGGGATAAATAATGTTCTGGGGTTTTTAGATATTCGGCCAACGCATATTGCATAGGGTGGCTACTACAAAACACATTGAACTGATGAACTTTCCTGAATTCTTCCATGAGTTGAGCAGGGGCTAGGCAATATCCCATTTTCCAACCTGTGGTATGAAATGTTTTCCCAAAAGAGGCGGTGATAAACGAGCGCTCTACTAGTCCAGGGAATTTTGCGGCACTCTCATGGGGTTGACCATCAAAAATAATATGCTCATATACCTCGTCACTTAGCAGAATAATATTGGTATCCTTCAGTAATGCTTCCAGTTGTAACATATCATCTTTAGACAAAACAGTACCACTGGGGTTATGAGGTGTGTTAATAATTACCATTTTGGTTTTGGTCGTTATTTTTTGAGCAAATTCAGTCCAGTTTACCTTAAAATCTGGGGCTGACAACTGTATTGGAACAACCGTTCCTCCAAATAATTCTACTGCAGGTTCATAAGAATCATAAGCAGGTTTTACTATAATGACTTCATCTCCGGGATTAATAAAAGCGGCAATAATGGTGAAAATTGCCTGTGTAGCACCCGAAGTAATGGTTACTTCAGATTCTGGATGATACGTACTGCCATAAAGCCTATTACTTTTTTCGGCAATAACCTCTCTTAATGGTATTGTCCCCGCCATAGGAGCATATTGATTATGTCCTTTTTGCATCCCTTTTGTAACTAGATCAATAAGTTCTTGACTGGCATCAAAATTTGGAAAACCTTGAGAAAGATTTAAGGCTTGATGTTCGTTGGCCATTTTGCTCATTACGGTGAAAATGGTAGTAGATATGTTGGGTAATTTGGAATGCATCATTAGAGCTAATTAATCAAGGAAATGGTATATACAAAATAAAGCTATAGTTGTGAAGATGCAAAATTAATATTGAATAGTAGCATTGGATAAAAATACGCAGGCTTTTTAAATACCACTAGCGACCCGAAGGTCGCTAGTTGGTGAAAATGATTGTGGATTAAAAAATATGGCAATACCCTTGAAAACACTTGTCAGACATATCCCCTGTTACTGTCCAACAATCTTGTGATGTAGAACAACGAAGATTCGTTCTGCAAGACCCGCCATTAATTGTTTGTTGTTTTGATTTGTTTAATTTTTCGACGTTTTCGAGTTTTAAAATTTTAGACAACATAATATTTTGTTTTTATGTAAATAAAATTAGCCTACTCTGTTGGTAAGGTTTTCGGCATCCCCTTTCAAAATCAATTGATAACCCAAGTGATTTAGACTTCAATGTATGCTGAAATTGATACCGATAAAAACAGAACTTCCGTAATTCAAGCAAATTACGGAAGTAAAAATGGCATAACTAAATCAATGTGTTTTATTAGAATATATTGTCACAACGATTATGCGTCCAATGTGTCCCCGTATCGGGTTCTGTAACATCACAATCACCGCCTCTTAATAAGTGCATAGAACCTCGATTTATCCTTGTAATTGTTAGTTTTTCAAGGTGTAATGTTTTTTTTTGCTTTGTATTCATGATCAAAAGTTTTAAATACGTTAGTACTGTTTTTTTATAGCTTTTAATTGTTTTTCAAGGTATTTTTTAAAAGCTATAAATCATAAATTCTCTACCGTATTTTAAATGATTTACGGCATTGATTTATTGATTTTGATCATGGTTTATTTTTTTGATGTAGTAGGAAGGGTTTAAACCTGTTTTAGCTTTAAAATGTTTGGTAAAGGACTTGTCGGTTTTATAACCAATTTCTAAAGCGATAGATTTTATCGAAAAAGATCTAAATTTCCTATCATTCTTTAGCCGTTTTAGTACATATTCGATTCGTAGATCGTTTATATAATCATTAAAGCTTTTTGCTTTATGTTCTTTTATGATTTTTGATAAATAGGTGGTATTGGTTTTAACCTTTTTTGCCATTGATCTTAGGTCACATTCGGTATGTAAAAAGTATTCTTGCTTTTCAAGTTTTATTAACCCGTTTAAGATGGATTGCACTTTTTCGTCTGTTATGATAAGATTTTTTGGTGTATGAACTTCTTTGGTTTCAAGTGAGTTTATTTTTGTAATAAGCTGTTGAAATACGACATTATTTTTCTTCTGTTTTTTAATAAACTTGAAAATGAAAACCACCAGCAATACAAACACAAATAAAAGGGAGATAAATGTGTATTCTTTGTATTGTTTTTCTTTTTTCTTTTGATTTTCTAAAGCCATAATTTGCTTTGCGAGTTCTTCTGTGGTTTTATGATGTAATTTACTTACTGTTTTGTTTTTTTCATCTTGAAACTGATCCTGTAATTTGATTAGCTTTTGCAACCAAAATATAGATTCTTCCTTTTTGTCAATAGCTACATAACAATCAATTAATAATCTATAGATTTCTAGTACTCTTATGTTTCTAGAGTCACTTTCTGTTAAAATTGGTTGAATTTTTTCTAGACGCGATATTGCTTGAGTATATAATTGTTCTTTATATAAACAATAGGCAATGAAATAATTAACGTTTAAAATAGATTTCTTTTGTGTTATGTTTTTTTTACTCAAAATTTCTTCTGCCTCATACAAGTTTTTGTGGGCTTTTTCGAGTTCGTTTTTATCGAAATAGACAATTCCTTTTTTGGTATATAAATCAATAGCTCCTATCGAATAATCAATGCGTTCACTCATTTCAATTCCAATATTTGCGTATTTTATCACCGAATCGTATTTCTTTTGGTCAAGATAGATTTCGCTTAATATGGTAAGTAAACTAACATGATTTGTTTTATGATAATAGGAAGATTTTTCTATAAGTTTTAGTGCATTTTTACATACATCTAGAGCTTTGTCCAATTGCCCCATTCTTCGATGAATAATAGATATTCCAGATTGGGCAATAAGTACATGTTTGGTGTTTTTTTTCTTTTTGGCAATGTTTAAAGCTTCGTAATAAGCATCTAGAGATTTTTGATTTTTCCAATCTTTCAGATAAGCGTTTCCTGTTTTGAGATAGAATTTACATAACAAGGAATCGTTGTTAATTTTTCTGGCAAGATGAACACTTTTATTTAGATAGTATATAGATCGGGGGTACTGCTCATTATTATAAAAATGTGTGGCAATATCATAAGTTATCTGTGATAAAATAAAATTGTCATTAGATTTTTGGTATAGTGCTTTTTCATAGATTTTGCCCTGTTCGGGAGAAAAATTCTTAATGTTATTTATCAGTTCCTTGGAGGATTTATTTTTCAAACTATCGGGGACTGATTGGAAGGTATTTGATGCAACAGGATTTGAATAAAGAGCAAATACACTATAAAAACATATGAACAAAATACGTTTTGATCTAAAAATCATTTTATGAAAATGTTGAGTGATTATCAAATGTACTATTTTAAGAAATAAAACCTGATTGAGTTTGTTTCTCCATAAAGCAGTTATTTAATCAAGAATTAGGATTTTTTCATACAAAAAATGTGATTTCGGCAAAAAAATATGTGTTTTTTGTTGAATGTTTACATAGGTACTCAAACGATATAGTAGTGAAACTTAAACAAACTATAAATCCTACTTTAAATTCATTATAAATAAGAGAATAAACATTTCAGAAAGCTTGGCTAAAATGGTGTTGAGCCCTATTTTTGTTGCTCAACTAATTATTAAACATTTTAAATAATGGGTGGATTGATAAAATCTTCAATAGCTAGAAAGGTAGCGATGGCACTTTCGGGACTTTTCTTAGTTTTTTTCTTATTACAACATTTTACTATCAATTTTACTTCAATTTTTAGCGCAGAAACCTTCAATGAGCTATCTCATTTTATGGGTACCAACCCCTTGGTACAATTTGTTTTGCAACCAGTTCTAATCTTTGGAGTAATTTTTCATTTTGTAATGGGATTTATTCTGGAAATTAAAAACAAAAACGCCAGAGCAGTAAAATATGCAAAATATAATGGAGGAGCCAATGCTTCTTGGATGTCTAGAAACATGATTTATTCGGGACTTGTGGTTTTGGCTTTTTTAGGACTTCATTTTTACGATTTTTGGGTTCCTGAAATGGTACACAAGTACGTAGAGTTTGCTCCAGAAGACCCTTCTCGCTATTATCACGAGTTGCTAGAGAAATTCGTAAGCCCGGTTAGAACCGGTTTATATGTGCTTTCTTTTGTGTTCTTGGCACTACATTTATGGCACGGATTTGCATCGTCTTTCCAATCTGTAGGATTTAATAATAAGTATTCTGTTGGTGCGACAAAGTTTGCAAAAGCTTTTGCAATAGCTATTCCATTAGGGTTTATCATTATCGCTGTCGTACTTCATCTTAATCATAATCATTAAAATCCCACTACTATGTCAATTTTAGATTCTAAAATACCTGAAGGTCCACTGGCAGATAAGTGGACAAAACATAAAAATACTATCAACCTGGTAAACCCAGCTAACAAGCGTAATATCGATGTTATCGTGGTTGGAACTGGGCTAGCCGGAGGAAGTGCAGCTGCAACTTTGGCCGAGCTAGGATACAACGTAAAAACATTTTGTTACCAGGACTCTCCTCGACGCGCGCATTCTATTGCAGCGCAAGGTGGAATAAACGCAGCAAAAAATTATCAAGGAGATGGAGACTCTAATTATCGTTTGTTTTATGATACGGTAAAAGGAGGAGATTATAGATCTCGCGAAGCAAACGTATACCGTTTAGCAGAGGTTTCTGGTAATATTATTGACCAGTGTGTAGCTCAGGGAGTTCCTTTTGCAAGAGAATATGGAGGTTTACTAGACAACCGTTCATTCGGAGGAGTATTGGTGTCTCGTACATTTTATGCCAAAGGACAAACAGGGCAACAATTGTTATTGGGAGCTTATTCTGCAATGAACCGTCAGATTAACCGAGGAAAGATTGAGCCTTTTAATCGTCATGAGATGTTGGATCTAGTGAAGGTTGATGGAAAAGCTAGAGGAATTATTGCTCGTAATTTGGTTACCGGTGAGATCGAACGCCACTCTGCGCATGCCGTGGTATTGGCAACAGGAGGATACGGAAATGTATTCTTTTTAAGTACCAATGCGATGGGAAGTAATGTGATGGCCGCGTGGAGAGCTCACCGAAGAGGAGCCTTCTTTGCGAATCCATGTTATACTCAGATTCATCCAACTTGTATTCCAGTATCTGGAGATCATCAGTCAAAATTAACATTGATGTCTGAATCTCTTCGTAATGACGGAAGAATTTGGGTGCCAAAAAGAAAAGAAGATGCCGAGGCTATTCGTGCTGGTAAATTAAAACCAACGCAACTTGCTGAAGAAGAAAGAGATTATTATCTGGAGCGTCGTTATCCGGCATTCGGAAACTTAGTACCTCGTGATGTAGCATCTAGAGCTGCAAAAGAGCGTTGTGATGCTGGTTTTGGAGTGAACAAAACTGGAGAGGCTGTTTATCTTGATTTTGCTTCTGCAATTCAACGTTATGGTCAAGAGAAAGCGTTGACTTCTGGAATAGAAAACCCTTCAAAAGAAGAAATTACAAAACTTGGAGAAGAAGTTATCGAGAATAAATATGGTAATTTGTTCCAGATGTATGAAAAGATTGTAGATGAGAATCCGTACAAAACTCCAATGATGATCTACCCAGCGGTACATTATACCATGGGAGGTTTATGGGTAGACTATAACTTACAAACTACTGTTCCTGGATGTTATGCAGCTGGTGAAGCTAATTTCTCTGACCACGGTGCAAACCGATTAGGAGCGTCTGCATTGATGCAGGGATTAGCAGATGGATATTTCGTATTACCGTATACCATAGGAGATTATCTATCACATGATATTAGAACAGGAAAAATACCTACAGATACTCCTGAGTTTGATGCAGCTGAGAAAGACGCTAAAGACCGAATTCAGAAGTTAATGAGTGGATCTGGAGAACATTCTGTAGATTATTACCACAAGAAATTAGGTAAAATCATGTGGAATAAATGTGGAATGTCTCGTAATGAAAAAGAGCTAAAAGAAGCAATAGACGAAATTTCGGCTTTAAGAGAAGACTTCTGGAAAAATGTAAAAGTTCCGGGAACTGCAGATAGTATGAACCCTGAGTTAGAAAAAGCCGGTAGAGTTGCAGATTTCTTAGAGTTAGGAGAATTGTTTGCCAAAGATGCATTACATAGAAATGAGTCTTGTGGAGGACATTTTAGAGAAGAATCTGTAGAACAGGATGGTGAGCAAAAAGGTGAGGCCCTTAGAGATGATAAAAACTTTAAGTATGTAGCCGCTTGGGAATATAAAGGCGAACCAAAAGATGCAGAGTTGCATAAAGAAGAATTGAACTTCGAAAATATTGAATTAAAAACACGTTCTTATAAATAAAAAAGCTATGAATCTTACACTAAAAATATGGCGTCAAAAAGATGCTAAATCGCAAGGAAAGATGGTAGATTATCAAATATCTGGCATCGAAGGAGACATGTCTTTTTTGGAAATGTTAGACGTGTTAAACGAAGATTTAATAAATAAAGGAGAAGAGCCAGTCGTATTTGATCACGACTGTAGAGAAGGAATTTGTGGTTCTTGTTCTTTGCAAATTAATGGAGAGCCTCATGGGCCAGATCGTTTGATTACTACCTGTCAATTACACATGCGTAAATTTAATGATGGTGATACGATTTATATAGAACCATTTAGAGCTAAGGCATTTCCGGTGGTAAAGGATCTTATGGTAGACCGTAGTGCCTTTGATAGAATTCAACATGCTGGAGGGTATATTTCAGTAAATACTTCAGGAAATACAATAGACGCAAATGCAATTCCTGTGAATAAAGAAAATGCAGATGATGCATTTGCAGCGGCAACTTGTATTGGTTGTGGTGCTTGTGTAGCGGCTTGTAAAAACGCTTCTGCAATGTTATTTACCTCGGCAAAAGTATCGCAATATGCCTTATTGCCACAGGGACAGGTTGAAGCAACAGAGCGTGTATTGGCGATGGTGAATCAAATGGATGAAGAAGGTTTCGGTAACTGTACCAATACAGGTGCATGTGAGATCGAATGCCCAAAAGGAATTTCACTTGAGAACATTGCTCGAATGAACCGAGAGTATCTTAAAGCTAGTGTGAAAGGCTAGTATTTTAAGTTTGAAATAAAGAAAACTCCAAATCTTTTTTGATTTGGAGTTTTTTTATGGTAACATTTCTAAAAATTCCAACATATATTTATAACTAATATTTACATCAAATTAAACTCATGAAAAAGGTAATTTTACTAGTCATTGTTCTTTGTGCTATAAGCTGTTCCAAGCCAGTAGAAAACAATAAAAATCAGTATAAATATCCTATAGCCCCTTCAAGCCCGGTTTCAGAAAATTACTTTGGAACCGAAATATTAGATGAGTATAGAAATCTTGAAAATTTAAAGGATTCGACTGTTCAAAATTGGTTTAAAGAAGAAGGAGAATTTGCAGATGATATTTTGAGTAAAATTTCTGGTAGGGATGAACTGATTAAAAAAATGTTAGCATATGACAACCGAAAGTCTTACGAAGTATCTGATGTAAGAGTTACAGAAAAAAATGAGTATTTCTTTTTAAAACAAGGAGCAGAAGAAGATGTTGCCCGTTTGTTTTATCGTAAAAGTTTTGACAGTGAAGATGAACTGTTATATGACCCTAAAAGCTTTAAACCAGAGACAGGTCATACGTATGTAATCAATTATATAGAACCTAGTTGGGATGGGTCTCATATCGCAGTTGCCATGACTCATAGCGGAGCTGAAATTTCGGAGATGATTATTATTGAAATGGAATCTAAAAAATCGTTGCCGGTAGTAATTGATCATTGTTGGCCTTCAGATGGTGGCGGAGTAAGCTGGTTGCCAGATAATAGCGGATTTATGTATTTACATTATCCTGAAATTGATCCTACTTCAGATAAATTTTTAAAAGATATGAAGTCTGTTCTTTATAAAATAGGGGATGATTCAAAAAAATTGAATGTGCTATTAAGTAGAGAGACACATCCAGAATTAAATCTTTCGCCAGAAGATTTTCCAATAGCCGCTTTACAAGGCAAAGATGACAAGTATTTATTCGGGTACATTGGCGGAGCTACTGCTTATTACGATTGTTATTATGCAGAAATAAAAGATTTATCAGAAAATAAATTGCTTTGGAAACCACTATTCAAAAAAGAAGAAAAGATTAGTGAAGCAATTTTTATGGACCAGGATTTAATATATACTTCATCAAAGAATGCGCCTAATTTTCGTTTGTTAAAGACTTCAATAGTTAATCCTAATTTTGATAACCCTACCGTTTTGGTTGAAGAAAAAGAAAATGAAGTTCTTAATACCTTTGTCTTTACTTCAGATGGGATTTACTATACCACAATTAAAGATGGTGTAAAAGGGAAATTATATAATATAAATAGAGGAGAAGAGACAGCAATAGATTTGCCTGGAGCTTCAGGTAGAGTTAATATTGATGCAAAGGGAGCTGATTTCTCTGAAATATGGATTTCTTCCATGGGATGGAAAAATGATTATATACGCTATAGATATGATGCTGAAAAGAAGAAATTTGAGGAAGCAAATCTGGTTAATCTTGCCGATTACCCTGAGTTTGGCGATTTCGTAATACAGGAAGTTTTAGTTCCAGGACATGATGGTGAAGAAATACCATTATCCATAATTCATAAAAAAGATATAACACTAGAAGGGCAACATCCAACATTATTATTGGGTTATGGGTCTTATGGGATATCCATTCGTCCTTTTTTCTCTCCATCAAGGCTGACTTGGGTTGAAGAAGGCGGAGTGCTTTGTGTTGCTCACGTAAGAGGTGGAGGAGAAAAAGGCGATAAGTGGTATCAAGGAGGTAATAAGACTACTAAACCGAATACATGGAAAGATTTAATTTCATGTACAGAATATATGATCGAAAAGGGGTATACAACCAACAGTAAAACAGTTATACATGGTGGAAGTGCTGGCGGTATTTTAATTGGTAGAGCTATGACCGAGAGACCTGATCTTTTTGCAGTTGCTATACCCGAGGTGGGTATGATGAACCCTTTAAGAAATGAAGTTACTCCCAATGGTCCAAATAATACAAAAGAGTTCGGTGTAAGTACAGATTCTATTCAGTGTAAAGCATTAATAGAAATGGATTCGTATCTACACATACAAAAAGGAGAAAAATATCCAGCTACACTTATTACTACCGGGATGAATGATCCTAGAGTAATCGCATGGCAGCCAGGGAAATTTGCTGCAAAGTTACAGGCTTTAAATAGTTCTGATAAGCCTATCGTTTTTCATGTAGATTATGAGTCTGGGCATGGTATTAATGATACAAAATCAAAAGAATTTGAACAAATTGCAAACGTATTTGCCTTTGCTTTTTGGCAGACAGGTCATGAAAAGTATCAATTTATAGAAGACAATTTGCAATAAGCATTGATCTTAACTTATTATGATGGGACTACTAAAAGTTGTTTTTGGGAAGTCCCATTAGTTGCTTTTTAAAGGTGTACTTTAATTTTTTCATAAGATATTGAGAATCTATAAGTTTCCCTTTCGAAGGAGTTTCAAAATCATAATCTGGTGCGGGAAATCCCATGCTTTCACAAACCTGACCATAATATTTTGCTTTTTCAGGATGATCTGGGTAGCAAGCATTAAGAACTTCATTCCAACAACTAGTCTCGATTATTTTTTTTATAACTCCTATGCAGTCTTCCAGATGAATCAAGTTAACTGGAGCCTTTGGGTTTTTAATATTTTTTCTCTTAGAGAGCATCGTTGCGGGATGGCGATTGGGACCAAATAAACCTGCAAACCTCAAAACGGTGGTAGAAAAGTGAGTGTTTTTTTGCAGCAGATGCTCTGTTTCAATAAGCTGTTTCCCGGCGTTTGAGGTAGCATTTGGCAAGGTTTCATTCGAAGTTACAGGAAATCCTTCTACATCGGCAAAAACTGATGTAGAGCTTATAAAAAGTACGTTTTTGACATTAGATGATTCGATATGTGGAATCAGATTATGTATTTTGCTTACAAAATTCACTTCTGGGTTACGTCTCAAACCCGGTGGAATATTGATGATGAGTATTTCGGTGTTTTTTAAAAAAGCAGAAATATCACCTTCGGGACCAGTTTCTTGTAATGCAATTTGGTGTGCACTAATTCCCTTTTCTTGTAATATGTTAACCCTATTTTCAGTAGTAGTTGAGCCGTTAACCGTAAACCCATTCTCTATAAAGGCTTCTGCCAAAGGTAAGCCTAACCAACCTGTTCCTAGTATTGCTATATTCCTCATTCTTATCCAAAATAATTTTTAAGCATGAATTCCGAAGAAGCATATTTGTTTCGAATATCTTTAATGGATTCTTTTGCACTATCTATTTTTCGTTTCTCCCTATAATATGAGCCGCCAATTCCTCCAAAAAACATAGCCAAAAGATCAATAATTCCCGTGGTTTTGCTTTCTGTACTTAAATCGAGATTAGGAATTTCATTAATGTAATTAAGAATAAATTCATCCTCAATATGATTTAAAAGAAATGTCTTGATTTCATCAGAGTATTGCCCAAATTGTTCTATTTGTTCTAGACTAACTTTTTCTTTGATTAATCTGTCTGCTTGAACTTGAATGTCGGTTACTTGTCGTAAAATTGAATTATTCATTTTCAATAGGTTCTTCGATACCTACAAAAATACTATCTGTTTTCTTTTCCTGGTACTCTGGTACAATAAAACTTTTCTTAATGATTACCGCATCATTCAAAACAAATGGCTTCGGAATCATATTTTCATCTCTTGCGGGTATAGAGAAAAGCTCGTTCTGTAATAGATCATATGAAGATTCGTAGAAGACAAATTCGGGAATAGAATCCTTATGAAATTGCATTTTTAACTCTAAAGGATCGTTTTTACTCACATAATACGTTAATAGGTGTTGTTTCCAACGTTGGGTATAGGCGTTATATGTTTTCCCGTCTGAATATTCAAAATCTGAAGCGGTCACTCCATTTACATACAGAGAATCAAAATTGAATTTTGTTTTAGTATACACATCTATTCGTTTAATTTCTCGTTGTGGTGCCAGACAGGCATCGAGATATCTTAGGTTTCCAACGACCGTATCTCTGCTTATATCTACTCTTGGTACGCGCACTCTCTTTAAGGGAGCATCGTTGGCATAGGCAAAAGACCTTCCGTATTTGCTTTGCAAAGCATTTGCGTTGTAGGTATCTGCAATATTAGACTCTGGAGTGATGTAATTTTTGGTCCATGAATCTAGAAGTTTATCATACGTTGCCCAAACTGCTTTGTTTTTGTCGGTGTCCAGAATATATACCAAACTATTTGGTTTTTGACGCTCTTCGGTAAAATCTGAATTTAGGTGAGCAGATATCAAAAATACTAAGGTAAATACCAATGCAATGTTACCTAATATATTTTTTCTTTTGTAAAAATCAACAACCGGTAATAATGCACCAAATAATAACGTAGTAAGTATTGCAGAAACAAACAAGATTTTAAGTCCTAAAGCTACAGGAAACATCGCGATAAATGGAGCAAGAATAAAAATAGCAGGAAGTGATAGCACTACCATCAGGTATGGATTAGGTTTCTTTTGACGAATGAGTACAAATAAAGAAATCAAACCAAAATATACCAGAATCACAAAATAACTGGCACCTTGTAAATAAAATGCGGCTAATCCTGATAGTACCAACCACATAAATAAAGGAGCAATCATTAAACTTGGTAAATTTTCGGCTTTGCTAAATCGTTTATATACCTTGAAACAAATGGCAATTGATAGGAGTACAAAAATGGTAATATAGGTATGCCCATTATAAGTAAAACCATGTTGTATCTCGTTGTATTGGGGATAAATAATTTTGAGAAGTTCCCAAATACCAAAAGTAAGAAACCCTGCTAGATTCATTACTATAAGCATAGCGGCGAAGCCTCTTAGTACTTCTTTAAAATCTATTCTATACGCAGTCTTGCCATAGAAAATTAATCCGATAAAAAGTACAATAGCAATAATAAGTAGTATAAATATCCAACTAAAAGGATACTTGACCAGGGTAAAGAGCGGAGTGTTAAAATAAATATAGTCCCGATCCGATTTCATGGTACTCAAATCAGATTCTGAAAAATAGGATAGCAATGGCATGAGATAACTCCCTTGATGCTGAAGAGTGCTTAGATCCAGATTTTCCCAAGTATCGTTTGAGGTATGGTAATCAAAATGGTCATCGATAAATGCAAAATTGAATCCTTCGATATCACCTTGCTCCCGAAGTACCGTTAAATCGGTATCATTGGGTAGCATTTTATAGATGCTATAGGCTAGAGAATTGGTCGCAGGATATTTTACTCCGGCTTTAGCAAATTCCTGCATCATTTTACCATTTTTACCGTTGGTTTCTAATAGCATATAAGAGTCACCTCCACTTCCTCGGGCTTCAAAATTAAGAGCTACCCCAACCTCTTTTGCCCAAGGGTGTTTTCTTACAAAAAGATCGGCTCCGTTAAGTCCTAATTCTTCTCCATCGGTGATACAAATAATTATATCATTTTTTGGTGTTTTGTTTGAAGACAAATATGCGCGAACTCCTTCAAGTATGGTTGCAACTCCGCTTCCCGCATCGCTGGCACCAAAGGAAGAATGTTGAGAGCTGTCATAATGGGTCATGAGCAATAAAGCTTTACCCTCAGAACTTCCTTCAATTTTTGCTAATATATTTTGTGGGTAGCTACAGTCGCCAGAATTATGTACAGAGTAGCCTTGTTGAATTTGAGGTTGTAACCCCATTTTTTTTAACTCTCCAACAATATAAGCTTTAACACCTTCATGTCCCTTACTTCCTAAATAGTGTGGCTCTTCAGCAATTTTTTTTACATGTTCTAATGCGCGCAGGGTAGAAAACTCTTGAGGAGGAGTATCTAAGCCGGTAATATTATGTGATTTGCTGGAGTAAAAAGTGTAAAATATAGAAACGAGTAGGAGGAGGAGCGTAAACGTTGAAGAAAATTTTCGCATATGTGTATTGGTTTAGCTAAAGGTAAGAAATTAGCCACAAATATTGAACAATTGTTAAAAGAAATGAGTATTGTCTGCACAAATTCTTGACAAAGTTTTAATTGAAAAGAAATAATTATAAGTATGATAAAAATATTGGGTTGTTTGATTAAGTTTTTGAAAATCACTATATTTAGTAATCACTAAATCACTTAACATTATGGGAATAATCAGTTTTCAAGGGGCACGAGCTAAGACGAAGAAGCAAAATGATACCCCTATAAAAGTTTCAGATTATATGACCAGAGACCTTATTACGTTTAATCCAGACCAATCGGTTATGGAGGTAATTAATACTTTGGTAAAACATAAAATCTCGGGAGGGCCGGTGGTAAATGAAAATAATGAACTTTTAGGAATTATTTCTGAAGGAGATTGTATCAAACAATTAAATGAAAGTCGTTATTATAATATGCCTATCGATGATGCTAAAGTAGAACGTTTTATGGTAAGGGATGTAGATACTATTGATGGTAACTTAAATATATTTGATGCTGCCAATAAGTTTTTACAAACTAAGAGAAGACGCTTTCCAATTTTGGAAGATGGTAAATTAGTGGGGCAAATTAGTCAAAAAGATGTAATGAAAGCGGCACTTCAATTAAACAGCCAACATTGGAGAGATTTATAATTGCTATCCTGTCGTTAAAGCTTTTGGATCATCAGTAATCAATAGTTTGTTTGTTTTATCACCCGATAGATATAAGGTTTTGGAAGAGTAACGATCAAAGTTATGATCAGACTCTTTCCAATTTCCTGTGCCCATTACTGCAATTTCTTCATCAATCTCAATAACTCCCTCGTTGTATCGTAGTGTTTTGTTTAAACCAAAAAAACCTTCACTACTTTCCTGATGTTGATTTAAGTAGTGTTCTAAGTTTTGCGAGGCATCGTTAAGAAATCCAGACCTTTTCTTCACGTCTTTTACAAGATAGGTGAGTTTATGTGAACCATTAGTATGAATAATCGCTTTTTCTTGTAAAGACTGTAGCGCAAAGTCGATATATTTTTCTTCTTTTATAATCGTTTTCCAAGAAGAACTTTTTCCGGTGTTCACTTTTTTCTCGACTTTAATTTGATAATATACACAACTTCTCTTGCTGATAGGTGAGACCAATGTAGTATCTAAGGCTATGGCTTTACCGAAGAGTTTTGCATACTCATTTTCTTTGATAGAGGCAATACGTTTAACAGGGACTTTTTTTAAGTTTCTAAGTATTTTGTTTCTATCATTAAAGTAATATGAAATTACTATTATTGCCAGAACTATCAGGATAAAAATCAATATGAAAAACAAATTGTCATCCATTGGTATTGTAACTAAAGAGAATCCTTCAACCATATTGCTTAGTTTCTTTTTACCAGAGCGTAAAAATCATTCTCCAAAGGTAAGTAACCCTGATCATAAACAAAATAATAGGTGTTCCCAGTTTTGGTAACATAAATACTGGTAAAATGTTGAAAGTCGAACCCTTTGGCAAATAATTTTGCCTTAGTAGTTTTGGTTTTTTCATTAGGGTTTAACTCCTCAAGAATACGATAGTTCTTTCGTAACCTGTTGTTGATGTTGCGAATTAAGTTTTTGCTATCCTTGTTTAATTGATTGTTGAACGAATTCCTACAGTAGTCACTGCAAAATCGTTTGTCTGCACGACCAATAATTTTATTTCCACAAACAGGGCATTCTTTAGTCATGAATTATTTTCTTTTGTAATTGAATTTTACCTCGTCACTGAAGCCATCTTTATTATGCACGACAACATAAAGGTTTATTTCATTATCGCTAATTTTTTCAAAAGTAAACTCGTCAAAATATACTCGATCTTTCTCGACTTTTACCAGCTTAAAATCTACAGTTTCATCTTTCTTTTCCCAGCCTTTAAAATCTCCATGAAAATGCTTGAGCTGTAATAGTAAAGTGTTGTTATTTTCGGTAATGCCGCCTACTTCATAGAACTGTATTTCATTATCTACAACCAACTTAAAAGAAAACATCATAGAATTACCCAAGGGATCACTCCAAATTTCTTCGGTTGTACCACCAAAGGCTTCTCCTCGCCAATATCCGCTAATCCATGAGATCTCCTGTAAAGAAGCTTTAGGAGAGTTCATACCGTCGGTAAACTTCAAGACATTCGAAGGGTTATTCTGAGCAAAAGTTGTCGAAATAGACAGGACAAGAAGGAGATATATGTATGGTAACCTCATGACTAAGATTTTATAATTGAGAAAGATACGATAAATATTCGTTTACAAACGATTAATAAGAATGTCAAAAGAAAATATCCTGAGCTAGCCTGAAGGTATTGGCATGTGCTTCTATAATAGTTTTTATATCTGGAGAGTAACCACCCCCCATAGAGCACATCACAGGGATTTTTAAATCTTTACAGGTTTGCAGCACAAATCTATCTCTTTCTTTACATCCTTCTAAGGAGCATCCTAGTTTTCCTAATTTGTCTGTAGATAGAATATCTACCCCGCACAGGTAATAAATAAAATCAGGTTGTTGTTTTTGGATAAGCTTGGGCAGCGTGTCTTTTAAAATAGTAAGGTACTCGGTATCATCGATATCGTTGGGTAATGCAATATCTAAATCAGAAATCTCCTTTTTAAAAGGATAATTTTTTGCTCCGTGCATTGAAAATGTAAACACATTTGGGTCATCACCAAAAATCTCGGCAGTCCCATTACCTTGATGTACATCTAAATCAACAATTAAAATTTTTGTAGCTAGTTTGTTTTGCAATATATATCTGGCCCCAATGGCTTGGTCGTTTAGTAAACAAAATGCCTCTCCTCGGTCGGTATATGCATGATGCGTACCTCCCGCAATATTCATGGCAATACCATTTTGCAACGCATATTCTGATGCTTTAATAGTTCCATCTGCAATGATCACTTCGCGATCTACCAATTCTTTAGACAAAGGGAATCCAATTTTTCTGGCTGCTTTTGGATCCAAGGTAAGTTCGATAAGTTCATTAAAGTATGCTTGGGTGTGTACTGCCAAAATTGGTTGAGTGCTGGGGACCTTGGGAGTGAAAAAATTATCTTCTACACATGTGCCTTCATACAATAGTTGCTTTGGAAGCAATTCGTACTTGATCATTGGGAACCGATGTTTTTCGGGCAAGGGATGAGTGTAAATAGAATGATACGCTATTTTGAGCATTTGGTCGATAGCAATAATAAATTCATCAAAGCACGAACGAAGATACTATCTTTTTTGATATTGAGGGGATTTAAGTTTACGTTGAGATAAATTTTGATGTAATACCATATCTTTACCCCAACAAATTCCTCTTTCATGAAAAACGATCCGTATTCGGCATTACGATATCAAGAATTCAGTGTGTTTTTAGTACTTCGTTTTTCTCTGGTCATGGCTTGGACCATGCAGTTTATCGTTATAGAATGGCAAGTCTATAGTATTACAAAAGATCCCCTTTCTTTGGGAATCATAGGCCTTATGGAAGTGATTCCTGCAGTGTCTTTGGCTTTATTTGCTGGACATATTGTTGATCAAAAAGAAAAGAGAAATCTACTTCGTATCTGTATCTTAGGGTTTTTAAGCATTAGTTTAGGTTTGTTTTTTTTAACCTCACCCGGTATTACTACTTCTTTTAAACAATCTACTATCTTGGTTGGGATTTATGTTCTAGTATTTTGTGGGGGAGTGGTTCGAGCATTTTTGGGGCCAACTATTTTTTCTCTTTTGGCGTTGTTGGTTCCCAAGAAAGTATATCCCAATGCTGCTACCTGGAGCAGCTCGACTTGGCAAATTGGCGCTGTGCTAGGACCAGCTTTAGCAGGTTTTGCCATAAATCTAATCGGTGTAAATTGGGCTATGTTGGTCATTGTAGGGTGGGCGACATTTGCTTTTGTTTGCTTGATGAGAATTCCTAAAAAACCAATTATGAATCCCAATATTGGTGAACCTGTATTAAAAAGTTTAAAAGAAGGGATTCAATTTGTTTTTAAGACCAAAGCAGTACTAGGAGCGCTTACTTTGGACATGGTAGCTGTTCTTTTTGGAGGTGCAGTAGCATTATTGCCAGTTTTTGCACAAGATATTCTTAAAGTAGGACCTCAGGGATTTGGAGTTTTAAGAGCAGCTCCTGCTGTTGGAGCATTTATCATTATGTTTACTACCGCCTATTTCCCAATTAATAAAAATGCAGGAAAAAAACTGTTGTTGGCTGTTTTTGGATTTGGAGTATGTATTATCGTATTTGGATTATCTTCTGTTTTTTGGATATCGGTAGTAGCACTATTTTTTAGTGGTGTAACAGATGGTATATCAATGGTGGTGCGACAAACGATATTGCAACTTAAAACGCCAGATCATATGAGAGGAAGAGTATCTTCGGTAAATTCAATATTTGTAGGCTCCTCAAATGAGTTAGGTGCTTTCGAAAGTGGTATTACTGCCAAATACATGGGTACGGTAACCGCAGTGGTATTTGGAGGGAGTATGACCTTGCTTACGGTGATTCTTACCTCAGTAATTTCCCCAGCGTTTAGGAAACTTGATCTTAGAAAAGATATTGAAGTTGATGAAGAATCAAAATCCCCAGTAACAGAGTGATTTTTAGAAGCTAGTATTCATAAGTTCTTAAATAATATTTATGGTGCTTTGGATAGTGATATCCATAAATCAATTGATTATTAAACCTGAAGATGGTTTCAGTATTTTCATCAAAAATCTGGTCCCTTAATCCTTTAATTTTATCAAAAGCATTTTTTTGTACTTCTCCTTGAATATGTTTAAAATCGTTATCAAATAAGCATTTTATATACGTAGACTTTGAACTTTCATAGCTTTTGTATGCGCTAAAAAAAGGAGTTTCGTATACAAGGTTTAGTCCAGGAAAATTAAACCCAGTGAGACCTGGTGAACTCAAAGCGATATATTCTTTTATTCCTCCAAGGGTAATTTCTGTACTATCATTGCGATGGTATACCGATACCGACACATTTGCAGAGGTTATCTTTCTTAAGAACTTTCGCGTCTTTTCCATTTCTCTATAATTAGTATAACTTCCTCCTTCTTGAATTATAGGTGTGTTCTTAAAGTTTATAGGGTCATTTTGTGTAAGTTGTATTTCTTTAATCAATTCTTTTGAAGAAATATCGGTAATCATAAACTTCATTCTCTCTTTGGAAGCAATTAGTTGATATAAATTACCTTTTGATATGAAAGAATTTGATTTGATACCATTATCATTGGACAATTCTACTTTTTTAAAGTTATCAACCTCGGCAATAGACGAATCTAAGGATAGGGTAATTATTTGCGAAAGTTTTTGCCCTTTATCAAGTACTATATGAGCTTTATTTTTACTAATAAAAAGCTTTGCTGGACTCGAAGTCTTTTCTAAAGAATTAGGAATAGAGGCTTCAATATAATCGATTTTTAATTTTCCCGGATCTAGTGCATTAACTTTATGAAGCAGTGCTTCATATAAGGAAACTTCTTTATTTTTCTTATTATAGAAAATTTCATCTGATAAGTCATATTCAATACTCTGCATTGATCCGTCATTTTCCAATTTATGAATGAACAATTTTGATGTGTCTTTTTCAATGGTTGCCACATAAATTTGATTTCTATACTTAAAAGTAAGTATATACTGATCATAGTTAACCGCCAAATTCTCAATTATGTTAACCGTTTTTTCAGATGAATTGATCTTTAGAAGACCAAACTTTTTAGATATTTCATTATTAAGTAAAAAGATATATTCGTTTTCAGAAGAATTTACACCCTCGATTATGTTTTTTAATTTCGATTTAGGTCTGGGAAATGTTGTTTCATTGATCAATTCAAATTTTTGATTATAATTCTTCAGGTATATGTTTTTTTTGTCCGAAATAAATAATGATAGTTTATTAGATTCAACATTAGTAATTGGAACAACATCTCTGTTTTTCTTTAGTTCTATGTCACTGAATGCCACAATTTTTTGAGCAAGTAAAGGTTGAGCACAGAAAAAAAGTAGAGCAAAAATTAAAATGAGCTTATTCATTGTTTGTGATTATGTTTTATCGAAGATCTGGAATATGGACTTAAAAAAAACGCTTTCTGTACAAAAACATGCATCTTCATAGAATGAAGATACTGGCCTAAGTGTAAACTTGTGTTCGAATGTAAGCAATTTGTATATCTTGTCTTCTGTATCGAAATAGCCATAGTGCATTTTAGCTTTATGTATAAAAATGTTAAGGATGTATTGGTTAGTCCTCAAACTTTCTAAGAAAATACTTCTTTTTTAGAGATTCATAATATCCATAGACATAATGCCCATTGTATTTAAAAACTGTTTCTGCTTTTTTATTGAGAACCTCTTTCGAGAAATCTTTTATTTTATCAAATGCATTGGGAGATAGTTCTCCATCTATATGAGACATGTTGCTATCAAATAAGCAAATAATTCGGGTAGATTTCGATGAAGAATAACTAGCGTAAGCATAATATGTTGGTGTCATCATTGAGGTTGCAACGGCGGTCATAACACCTCCAATCGCCCCAAAGCCCATCATAGGATATGCATAAGAAGTTTGTTGTACTCCTCCTAAAGTTACATTAATATCATTACCTCTATGATAAACAGAAATACCCATATTTCCAGCTGCAATTTTTCGTAGGAATTTTTGGGTTTTTTCCATTTCTCTATAGTTTACATAGTATCCTCCTTCCTGAATTATTGGAGAATTTTTGAAAGAAATAGAATCTTCTTTTTGTAATGAAAATGATTTAATCAGCTCTTTAGAGTTGAGGTCTTTTACCGTAAATTTCATCTCTCCCTTAAGTCCAATAATTTGATACAATCTGTTTTTTGAAATCAAAGAATTTGATTTGGTAAAGGATTTATTAGTTTCAGAAGCACTTAGTAATTGTACTTTTTCAAAGTTGTTAACTTCGAAATTAGAATCACTCTCCAAGTTAAAAGTAATGAGCTGAGTATATTTATGGCCATTATCTATGGTTAGAATAAGGTTTTCTTTTTGTTGGTATAGCTTTACTAGTTTGGAAGTAGATTCTAAAGCATTTGGTATATCTTCTTTTATATGTTCAATACCAAAAGTTGATCTTGTTGCTCCATTGTTGGAAACAATAAATGATTTGTATAAGGATATTTTCTTGTCAAATTTATCGAAGAACTCCTCACTGGTTAAATCGTAGGTCAAAGTTTTTGCTTTTCCGTCTCTACTAATTTTATGAATATTTACTTTAGAAGTTTTACGAAAAACCGTTAAAACACAAATTTGATTTTTATAGGTAAAGGTTTTTAAATAATATTCTTTATCAGATAAAAACGATGTTGGAATTACTTTTATTTCCTGCTGGTGGGTATTGATTTTTAATAGTTCAAACTTCTTTCTGGTGTCATTAGATAGCAGAAATAAATACTCTTCTTTACTAGGGTGTACTTTTTCTAAGAATTTTTTTATTTGAGATTTTGGTCTCTCAAATTTTTGCTGGTCAATTACTTTGAATTCTTTATCGAATTTATTGAAATGAATATTTTTTCTATCAATTATAAATAGAGATAAATCATTTGTAAGCGTATCGATGATCGGAATGGACTCTCTTCGTTCGCTTAAACTTGATTTTAGTGCTAATTCATTTTCTGAAAGTAATTCTTGTGATTGTACCGATTGCACAAAAAAAGAGATCAATAAAAGTGTAAAAATAATCTTACTCATTAATATGTTTTCCTAATTAATGTAATGACAGGGTGATTTGTTACCTTTTTAGGCTTAATTTATTACAGCTCCTGGATTAATGCCGTCTTCGTCAGGATTTAAGAATACTAATTTACCTTCGGGAGTTTCTGTCATTAAAATCATACCTTCACTCTCTACACCACGTAGTTTTCTGGGAGCAAGATTAACGAGTACAGTTACTTTTTTACCCACAATTTCTTCTGGAGTAAAATGTTCTGCTATTCCAGATACTATTGTTCTTGTGTTTATACCTGTATCTACTTTAAGTACCAATAACTTTTTGGCTTTTGGCATTTTTTCGGCTTCTACTATCGTTCCAACACGTATATCCAATTTAGTGAAATCTTCAAACGTAGCAGTTTCTTTTTGTGGTTCAACAGTTTTGTTTTCGGCTTCGTTCGCTTTTTTGGTAGCTTCCAATTTCTCCAATTGTTTTTGAATTTCTTTGTCTTCTACTTTTGAGAATAATAGTTCTCCTTTTTGGATTTGATGATCTGCTGGAAGCAATACTTCTTTTTCAGAAACATCATTCCACGATACATCAGATTGAGCTAGAATATTTTTCAGCTTCGTACTGGTAAATGGTAAAAATGGTTCGCATAATGTCGCTAACGCAGAAGCAATTTGCAAGGCTACATACATTACTGTTTTAGTGCGTTCTTCGTCAGTTTTAATAAGTTTCCAGGGTTCCTCATCTGCCAAATATTTGTTCCCCAGACGAGCAACATTCATTAGCTCTTGACTTGCTTCTCTAAACCTATATCGTTCTATTGAACTTGAGATAACGGCTGGATAAGCTTTAAGTTCTTTTAATGTTTGCTCATCTACTTCAGAAAATGCATCAGGTGTTGGAACCACGCCATTGTAATATTTATGTGTAAGTACTACAACTCTATTGATAAAATTACCAAAGATGGCTACTAGTTCATTGTTGTTGCGAGCTTGATAGTCTTTCCAGGTAAAATCGTTGTCTTTGGTTTCAGGAGCATTGGCTGTAAGTACATACCGAAGTACGTCTTGCTTGTCTGGGAATTCTTCTAAATATTCATGTAACCAAACCGCCCAATTTTTGGAAGTAGATAATTTATTTCCTTCCAGATTTAAAAACTCATTGGCGGGCACGTTTTCTGGCAGTACATAACTCCCCTCGGCTTTCAACATACTTGGGAAGATAATACAATGAAAAACGATATTGTCTTTACCTATAAAATGCACAAGCTTCGTGTTTACATCTTTCCAATAAGGTTCCCAATCTTTCCCTTCTCGCTCTGCCCATTCTTTGGTAGAGGAGATATATCCAATGGGAGCATCAAACCATACGTATAATACTTTTCCTTCAGCTCCTTCTACAGGAACCGGGATTCCCCAATCTAAATCACGAGTAACCGCACGCGGTCTTAATCCATCATCGATCCAGGATTTAATTTGCCCGTAAACATTAGTTTTCCAGTCTTTTTTATGCCCTTTTAGAATCCATTCTTTCAAAAAATCTTCATATTGATTTAAAGGTAGAAACCAATGTTTCGTTTGCTTTAAAATGGGTTCTGCACCCGATATGGTGGATTTAGGATTTATTAAATCTGTTGCATTAAGTGAGCTACCACAGTTTTCACATTGATCACCATAGGCTTCTTCATAACCACATTTCGGACAAGTTCCTGTTACAAAACGATCTGCCAAAAATTGGTCGGCTTCTGGGTCGTATAATTGTTCAGAAGTTTCTTCAATAAATTTACCGTCCTCGTACATTTTTTTGAAAAACTCTGAAGCGGTATCATGATGAATAGGGGCAGAGGTTCTCGAGTAATTGTCGAATGAAATACCAAAATCTGCAAATGACTTTTTGATGATAGCATGGTACTTATCAATAATTACCTGAGGTGAAACGCCTTCCTTTTTTGCACGCATAGGAATGGCGGCTCCATGCTCATCACTACCACAGATAAAGGCAACATCGTTACCGGTAATTCTAAGGTATCGTGAATAAATATCGGCCGGAACATAAACTCCTGCCAAATGACCAATATGAATGGGTCCGTTGGTATATGGTAAAGCTGCCGTAATGGTGTATCTTCCCTGTGTGCTCATAACTTAAAAATAAGGCACAAAGGTAATAAAAACAGGCACAAAAAAACCTGTCAGAAACCTCATTTGTTTTTGAAGAATACTGACAGGAATATATACTTGTTTTTTATGATATTACTATCGACTTACTGAAATTGCCGTTATTGGTCTGAATTTGATATACATATGGACCAGTACTCAATCGAGTATTGGCAGATTCTTTTACATTTACTACCATATTCACGCCTTCCATAAGCATTTCATTTGCCAATGTTGCTACTTTTTGACCCACTACATTGTAAAGTGTTACTTCAATATGAGTGGTTTGCGGACTTACAATATTAATATAAGTCTGACTGTCGCTATATGTAGGTATATGGGCTAAGCTCTCACCATCTGTAGGTATGCCAGGGTTAGTGCCAGAACAGTTGAATCCTAAATCAAGAGATTCAAAAGGGCCTCCGTTGGTATCTAGTAATGCTCTACCCACCATAGCTTCGTCTACACACAACCAATCTTTCATTACGGTAGCATATACACGTCTAAAATCGGTAGTGTTGGTAACATTTCCTCCTCGAGTAAGATCATTTAAATCTGGGTGTTCTCCTACAAAACCACTTCCGTTAAGCCCGGTTCCAAAGAACATGGTTGGTGCAGCAGTACCATGGTCGGTACCTAAAGATCCATTTTCTCTAAACCTACGCCCAAATTCAGACATCGTCATTGAAAGTACTCTGTCATCCCATCCTGCAGCAGTTAAATCTGCATAGAAATTACTTATCGCTTCAGAGAATGAAGTAAGTAATTGTTGGTGTCGTTGAATTTGATTATTATGTGTATCGAAACCTCCAAGAGTAACTAAATACACTTTTGTCCCCAAACCTCCTTTAATTAATCGCGAAATGATACTAAACTGCCTTCCTAAACTGTCATCTAGGTAGCCTCCAAAATCTGTTGATCTTTCATAGGCAGCACTAATAACTTCTGCATAATTAAACGTTGTGTTTGTTGCTTCTCTAAGGAATCTTAATTTGTCTCCGTAGGTGCAATTTTCATCAATGTCGTCTAGATTATAGAAAGTCTCGTTTTCTATAATTTGAAGTAATCTTCTGGGGTCAGAAACCGCAAAAGAATAATCACTTTCAGTCCCTTTAAAAACTAAATTTCCAATACTTCCAATCTGAATAGATGGAGGACTTGCCGGTGGATTGAAAAAATAGTCAGGATATATCTCACTAAAATATCTCCCCATAAAACCGGTACGATCATCTTCTACCAAGTTGGTGTTGGCATAAATATCAGAACCTTTAAAGTGAGATAGTGAGGAGTTTTCATAACCAACGCCATGCACTACTTTCATTTTACCATCTCCCCAAACACCTTCAAGTTTGTTCATGGGCTTAGGCATAGCAAAATCGTCATTTAGCGAAATAAATTCACTAGGAGGGATACGTATGAGTGGTCGCGCATTGGCATAAATATCATAGTCGTACACGGGTATAATGGTGTTAAAGCCATCATTACCTCCTTGAAGTCTTACTAAAATTAAAATTTTATCAGTTTCAGCTTGACTTAATGCCATAGATAAAGGCGATGGCTTAGAAACTGAGAGTGGAGTATTGGCCAGCATCATCGATCCTCCTCCTACAAGTCCTAAGGCTTGTAAAAAAGACCGGCGATTCCAATTCTTATGTTCATCGGTATTACAATTACCGTTTTTGTCTAGTTTTATATTTGAATGGTGGTGATTATTGCACATAGTAATTTTATTTAAGTTGAAATTCGGGGATGTCTACGATGTAGTTCAGGAAGGCATAAAACTGTTCTGCCACTTCCTGGCGATCTAATGACCATCTAGCCGGAGCAACGGCATCTGGTTCGTAGTAACTAGGTGGAAAGGCATCTATATCCCTAAATACACCTGAAATTTCATTAAAAATTACTGTGTCCTCCATTCCACGAGGGAAAAAGTAATTCACCAAGGCGCGCACCACAATATCTACTTCGGGTCCGCTTAAGGTGGTTTGCAGATTTCCATCGGCAGCAGTACCAATAGGTAACCCTACCACGAAATCTCTAAACTGTTGCTGGTTTTCACTCCAAGCTCTATTCACTAAAAATCGAGCACTTTCCCAGCGACCAATGAGTAAATCTGGGCTTATCCAGTCTTCGTCTCCCTGCCATCCTTCTACGTCAATTGGATTAAGTACATCCTGCCCCAATATTCTTACTGTACCTCTTATGTAGTCATTTACATCGGTGTTGGTAAGAGTAAAACCTAATTCATTGTAGAAACATATTAGTAAATCACAAGGACTTTTAATTACAGCACCTATAGCTTCCTGATTAAAAAAGTGTTGACTTTTTAGCAGTTGTCTTAGTACTGGAGCAATTTCAAAATTATTAGCAATAAAGGTTTGTGCCATTTGTGCTACAATTGCGTCGCTACACGTTGGGCTCACAAAATATGCATATAATTTTGAACATATAAAGGTTGCTACTTGAGAGGCTCTTTCCTGAAAGAGAATATTGATCACATCATCATATCCCCAGTTTCCGGTTTGCCCAAAAATAGTTTTGGTATCATTGCTAAATTGTCCAGGGTTGAACAAAATATCACCCCAAGGGATATCATTGGTATCAACATATCCTGTAAGTGCTTTTGACGTTTCCTGAATATCATCTTCATCATAGCCATTGTCTACACCCAAAGAGAAAAGTTCATATAATTCTCGAGCATAATTTTCATTAGGCCTGTCTCTAATATTTTCATCACCATTAAGGTATACCAACATAGCATTAGAGATTCCTATGTCATATACAAAATCTCTAAAATTACCCAATGCATGTAGTTGCAAAAGACTATAATATTGGGTTTGGTATGCGGGACTTCTATAGGTGTCATCTTCAGTTACGAAATGATTACTCCAAAATAGGGTCAAACGATCTCGAACTCTATTCTGAATTAAATCATTAACCATTTGATTTTTACCTTCTCTACGGTAAAATCCAAGATCATTATCGGGGTTAGCATCTTCGGCAGCTTCAAACTGATCACGATTCCAGGTGCTCCAAATAGGAGGGGGCGTGGTGTTTAATGCTATAGCTTGGTCGATTAAAGAATCTACAAGAGCAGAAGGGTCGTTTTGAGCAAGTGCTGCCAAAACCTCTGCTTTGGAAGCTCCAAAACCGGCTCTGCGATACAAATGATTTATTTTTGATACGTTCCAAGGGTTCTCTGGAGAAGGTACATAAACGTCCAAGGAATCTAAATTACACGAAGTATCAGATATCATAGGCATATAGGGTTTAATAGTAAGTTGAGGGACAAATTCAACACAATATAATAGATAATAACGAAAGTATTTGTTAATTAGTATCATAATTTTGAAATTTTAAGACATGTTTAAACCCGATTTCCTTAAGGAAGGGGATAAAATAGCTATCGTTTCTACCGCCAGAAAGATTGATATGCGCGAAATTCAGGATTCTGTAGAGATCATAAAAAGATGGGGTTTAATACCGATAATAGGTTCAACAATTGGTTTGAAATATGATCAATTTGCAGGGAGTGATCAGGAGCGATTGGTAGATTTTCAGAATATGCTCGATACCCCCGAAATAAAAGCAATATGGTGCGCTAGGGGAGGATATGGTACCGTTAGGATCGTAGATCAAATTGATTTTTCAAGATTTGTAAAATATCCTAAATGGGTAATAGGTTATTCTGATATCACTGTGTTACATTCACATATTCATAATCTTGATGTAGCTACTATACATGCTGCTATGCCAGTAGATTTTCATAAAGGGACAAGGGTTGCTATTCAGGCTTTTAAAGATTGTATTTTCGGGAAAAGTTCTGGTTACAATATATCCTCTTCAAAGAAAAATATAGCAGGAGAAGCAAAAGGGCAACTTGTTGGAGGTAATTTATCAATGCTATATTCAATGTGTGGTTCTCCCTCGGCAATAGATACGACTGGGAAGATATTATGCATCGAGGATCTTGATGAGTATTTATATCATATTGATCGTATGCTCCAAAACCTTAAAAGAAATGGATATTTTGAAAATCTTGCAGGTCTAATTGTTGGTGGAATGACCAAAATGCACGATAATAATATATCTTTTGGAAAAAAACCGAAACGAATCATTCTTGATATTGTAAAAGATTACAATTTTCCGGTGGCTTTTAAGTTCCCTATGGGGCATCTTGAAGATAATCGACCCTTAATTTTGGGAGCAGAGGCCTTTTTGAAGGTTACTGATACACAAACGCAATTAGAATATTTGTAGCTATGGCTCAACATAACGAATTAGGTAATAAAGGAGAGCAGTTGGCTGTTGAATTTCTGAAAAGAAAAGGTTACGAGATTCTGGAGCGAAATTATCGCTATCAAAAATCTGAAGTCGATATTATTGCAAAAATAAATGAGGTTCTGGTAGCTATTGAAGTAAAAACAAGAAGTACTCCAGACTTTGGTAATCCTCAAGATTTTGTGAAACCCAAACAGATACAATCTGTGGTAAAAGCACTAGATCAATATATCACCGAGAACGATCTAGATGTAGAGGTGAGATTTGATATTGTTGCCATTATTCAAAATACTTTGGGAACACAAATAGAACATCTAGAAGATGCTTTTTATCATTTTTGATACTACCTTTATGAAAAAATAATTGTGGAATATCGACAACTAGGTAATTCAGATATTAGCATAAGTGCTTTATCCTTTGGAGGTATGTCTTTGGATTATCAAAATCCAAATGCAATCTCTCTACTTCATAAAGCCATAGATTACGGGGTGAACTTTTTTGATACTTCAGATTTGTATGATCAGGGTCAAAACGAAATTTTGCTGGGAAATGCGTTAAAAGCGCATAGACATAAGGTGTCGATTGCGACCAAAGTTGGGAATAAATGGCGAAGCGATGGCAGTGGTTGGGATTGGAATCCTCGCAAAAATTATATTCTTACTGCCGTTCATAAAAGTTTACAACGACTGCAAACAGATTATATAGATTTGTATCAGTTGCACGGGGGAACCATTGATGATCCTATCGATGAAATTATTGATGCTTTTGAAACCCTTAAGAAACAAGGTGAAATACGATATTATGGTATTTCGTCTATACGGCCCAATGTGATTCGTGAATATGTCGAAAAATCGAATATCACCAGTGTAATGATGCAATACAGTCTTCTGGACCGAAGACCAGAGGAGAAGTGTCTCTCGTTACTGCAAAAAAATAATATAGGCGTATTGGCAAGAGGTACTGTTGCTAAAGGGTTGTTAGCAGGAAAATCAGCCAAAGAATACCTAAGTCATTCTGTATCACAAGTAGAAAAAAGTGTAGAATGTCTAAAAACGGTAACCGGAGCCTCAAAAACACTTTCGCAAACCGCTATGCAATATGTTTTGAAACATCATGGGGTAAGTTCTGCGGTTATGGGGTTGCGAACCGAAAATCAAGTGATAGATAGTTTGCATAACTTTCCAGAAAAAGAACTCTCTCAACAAGAATATGAGATATTACAAAACAGCAATAATGCATACCTTTATGAGCATCATAGGTAATGTTAAATAGGTGCGGTTATATCCATTCGGTCGAAAAAGTGCCTCATTAATATAGTTTTGTATGCTACTTAGCTTTTTAGGAATGATATCTTTTGAGTTTTTAGACCTTATACTTTTTCTGGGTATTAGTCAGGGCATTTTTTTGGCGATCACTATACAAGTATTGCAACACAAAAACAAAGCTGCAAATACTATACTTTCTCTTATTTTAATAATGGCAGTGATCATGTTACTTGGGAGAATGATCTATTTTAGGTTTTTGGATGTAGTGCTGTTTCGTTGGACCGTTCTTATCGATACGGTAATTTTTATATTTGGTCCACTTTGCTATGTGTATTTACGCCGTCTTGCCTTTTCTAATAATGATAAGTATCGATTGCCATGGTATCATTTTGCTCCGGCGTTGCTGCAAATTTTATTTTTCCTCTACGGAATGACTTTTAGTGTCGAAGATTACAAAGAAAGTATTAATTCTGGAGTTTTTAATATTCCTTTTTTTATCATCGAAGGATCTGGGATTTTATTAAACATATACTACTGGTTTTTAAATATTAATCTTATTAAGAAATATAAAAAAGAAGAAAAACATCGAGTCTCATATCGACAACATTTGGTTTCTTTTTTGGTGTTTTTTCAAATATCTATAGGCGTTTTTTTACTGGTGTGGGGTATCAGTTTTATCGCCTCTAAGTTTTTTGCATATTCGCTATACCCTATAGGTTATGATGCATTATGGGCAGGAATCTGTATTTTTATTTTTGTAATTGGGTACTATAGTTTAAAGGAACCTGAATTGTTTAGAATTCCCTTGAAGGCTACATCAGAAAAAGCAAAAAACAATCAGCCCAGATTGCCTGAAGCAGAAATTGAAAAGCTTAAACAAGGTTTGCGCTATGTCTTGGAAGTAGAAAAAATCTTTTTAAAAAGCGATCTTACTCTAAGAGATTTGTCTGAACGGTTGAACACCTCTACACATAATGTATCATGGTATCTTAATCAGGTTACAAAAACTAGTTTTTATGATTATATCAACCATTTTAGAATTAAAGAGTTTTTGAAAAAAATTGAAAATAACGAACATCGGTATCATACTATTTTGGCACTTGCAATGGATGTTGGATTCAATTCAAAATCTACTTTTAATAAAGCCTTTAAACTGGAGACGAATGATACACCAAGTAACTATATTAAAAAAAGGCTAAAAGTGGCCTGAAAAAGGTTCGAGTCGATCCAAGGCGTCGATTTTTATGCTGTTTGTGAGATACTTTCGAACAGAATTTAAAAATCACGATATGAAAACAGCAATCAAAAATTTAAGAACTTATGCTATACTTTTTTTTATAGCAACCGGAGTGTCATTCATCTGTGTTTCATGCCATGGTGATGGTATAGATCCAGATCCAGAAGTAGAAACTATAGTTTCAGATTTTGCAGGAAACGATGCCGTTACGGTAGATAGAAGAGGAAATGTATATGTTTCTGAGTATGGACAATTTGTAAATACGGGGGGTAATGGAACCAGAGTATTTAAAATCTCTAAGCAAGGAGATGTTTCTGAATTTATTACAGGTTTGTCGGGGCCATTAGGGAATGCTATCGATACCTATGGTAATTTCTATGTGAATAACGATAATAATACTGCCAGAGGAGATGTGCTCAAAGTTGCTCCAGACGGAACAAAAACGGTGTTGGCTACGATAGAAGGCTGGCCAACAGGATTAGCTTTAGATCATGATAACAATGTTTACGTTTCTAATTTCATTACACCTACGGTACATAAAATTACACCAGAAGGAGAGGTAAGTGTTTATGCCAATGATTCGCGATTGGCAGGGGGAGTAGGAATTGATTTTGATCGTAATGGGAATTTGGTAGTTGGAAATTTTGCAACCGCAGATATTTTATCAATTACACCTAATGGAGAAGTTTCATTAATAGCAAATATTCCTAATGTCGTTGTTAACGGTTTTGGGATAGGATATATTACTGTGGTTAGAAATTCTGTTTTTGCTACCGGAATTGCAGTAAATAAAATATTTAGAGTAACTCTAGATGGTCAGGTTGAGGAGTTTGCAGGAACTGGAGACGCTGCAGTTGTAGATGGACCCGCTGCTGAAGCTTCATTTAATGGTCCTAATGGTATTACATCTGATCTTTATGGTAAAGCACTTTACATTTCCGAGTTTGGAGGTGCCGGAGCGGTGCGCAAAATCTCATTGAGATAGGCTAATTCAAAAATTGTTGAGTTGTGAATTTAAAAGACCGGGGTTTCCCCGGTCTTTTTACTGTCTCGCTTTTTGATGTTTGAAATACTGCTCGCTATTCTGTTTGTATAAACAATTTTGCAATTGCATATACATTCTCAAATAAATCTGAAGAAGATCCATTTTTATTTGCAAGCATCGATATTGATAAATTATGTTCTGGAAATAAAGCTAATAACGATATAGACCCGTTGGCAATACCCCCATGATGCCAGATGGTTATTTTTTTACCATCGTTGAAAATATCTTTGGTATTGTTTCTCCAACCAATGGCATATTCTTGCTCATTAACTTCTCCATTATCCAGAGTAACTGGTTTAATAAGCATTGCTCTGGTTTCATTATCGAACAATTGATGATTTAAAAAAGCATTGCCTATTTTAACCAAATCAGTTGGTGTAGCCAAAAAGCCTCCTCCGGCCCATTTATTACTATTGTTAACTTTGTAAACTTCTTGGTATTCACTACCAGATACTTCATAAAACTTAGCAGTGTTTTTTGGTAATATTGAAGTTTCTACAACAATATTCATCGCGTTTATTGGTTCAAATACATGTTGTTGCATAAATTCGGGGAAAGTAGTTTTTGAGGCTCCTTCGATCATAGCGCTTAAGAGGGTGTAATTGAAACTGCTATAGCTAAAACCTTTTCCTGAGTCAAATAGTAGTTTGTCACTATTAAAGATCTCTACACCTTGTTGCACTGTTGTATATTCGTCATTGTTATAGTATTCCCAAATAGGAAAACAAAAGCAGGCGCCATAATTTCTTATTCCCGAGGTATGGGAAGCTAGTTGTTTTAAGGAAATGTCTGACAAATGACCCTTTGCATAAGAAACAAAATCTTTAACTTTACTATTAAGACTCAGTTTATTGTTCTGAAGCAATACGCCTACTCCCAAAGAAGTAACTGCTTTAGATGTGCTCCCAATTCTAAATTTGGTATCAAGACTTGCCCGAGTGTTTTCTTCTATGTCTTCATATCCAATAGCATTGGCCCATGCAATTTTACCATGTTGTCCTACTGCAATAGATACCGCAGGAGACTTTAATCGTTGATGAATAATTTTGAGTACACTATCAGCCTCTTTTGAAACCTCTTCTTGATGATCAATTATAGGTTTAAAAGATGTTGTAGTTGGCATTGTATTCCAACCTGCAGCGTAGGCAAAAATTGGTTCAAAAAAGAAATAGCAAATGGATATTATTAGAACAAATACGATAGAAATATATACTTTTTTCATTTTAAAGGTGTTTAGAATTGGACACAGGAAATGCCTTATTGAACGTATATTCAATATATGTAGCAAATGTTTTTAAAAGAGGTGGTTAATGTTATTCGAGATCGATTTCTTTCTGTTTTGCTTTCAACATTTCAGATACCTTATACAATAAAATTACTTCCATAATAATAGTGGGTGTAAGAAAAAATAGTCCAAGAAGTGATAAGACAATAGTAATCATAAACCCGTAGGAAATAAGTTCAAATACTCCGGTTACGGTTGCTAAGGTTCCCAGTGCATTTTGCAAACGAAGTATAGAAATTCCGAATAAAATTCCAATTACACCATAGGTTATAGCTTGGGCTCCTAGAACGAATTCAAAGTCTAGTTCCCCAACATATAATGAAGCAATGTCATAGATGTAAAACAAACAACCAATGAATATGAGTATGAATGCAGTTATACGCAGTAAGTAGTTTTTTAAGATCTTACCGGTGAGAACGAATCCGCGAATAAACAAAATTATTGAAGCTAAAATCAATAATTTAAGCAGAATGTAGACGGCGTTATGAACGACCATTTCTTCTTGTTGATACCGAAGATAATCGATAGCGACTTCAGCAAAACCTAAGAAAAAATAGATAATTCCACTTATCCAGGCTATGGAAAGTTGACGATTCAAAAAACCAGCTTCTTTGCTGTCATCGACATCTAGGAGAAAGATTTTTTTAAATTCTTTGGTTACTCTTGAGTTCGAAGTTTGAATCTGATTGAGATCATAATCGAGTGCCGACAAAATCGTTTTTACAGTATAACTTCTGGGAGTTACCTCTCCGGCTTCAATTCGTTGTATAGTTCTTACACTGATATTACATTTTTCGACCAGTTCTTCTTGAGTAAATCCTTTAGATTTTCTGAGTTCGGATATTTTTAAACCTAATTCTGGCTGTTTCATAATGCTTAAGTTTTTAGTTTGATTCTGGTGATCACTAGAACTTGTATTCATTTTCTTCAGCAATATTAGTTTTCAGAATTAGTTTCTCAAATTTTTTGACTCGTCTTTAACCCGACATTTACCCGACAAACCTTATAACAAAGGGGCTCAGGCAAATTTAATGGTTGTATAATTGAATGGGGAATATACTAATAATTCTACGGAATGAACTATTATTTTTTGGGATGAAGTAAGGGCAAAGTATTTTTTTAATCGAATATATCTTTAGTTTTTTAATGAGATTGTTGTAACTGGATGAAGTAAAAGATCATTTATGCGCATGCACGAATAGGAATGGTCTTGAGATAACTTTTTACTTCAATAAACATGGCTTGTTTACTTAAAGTGTCGTCTATGTTATTGAAACAATGATATCCAAAAGAATAGTTCATAGAGAATTCGTCTATATCGATAAGTTCTGGATTGTTTTTGTAGTTCTCCAATTCCTCAGTAAATCGTCTTTTTAGATTCGAGTAATTGATCGCATACAGTTTATCGTTGTTTATATTGTTTATAAGCTGATGGACTTTATGATTTAGCTTGGTTAACTGTTTCCAGGTGCCTTTCAAAAAACTGAATTCTTCTCTTTTCTGCATGGTTTTAGGAGCTTTTATTGTTATAATTTTTGTCGAAATTAAAAACAAACTATTACATCAAAAGATATCTAACGACGGAATGCTAAAGTTTTTCGATGAATTGCAGTTTTCTGTGGTTGAACGGTTTTTGTTGCAATTTATAGATATTTTTCAGAATATAAAACACTAAAAATAAAGATGTTTCCTACTTTTTTGTGTATGAATTTTACTATGCTAGCTTAAAGAATCCCACGTTTAACGGCGCATTTATTAGAGAAAAGGGTTGTGCTTCTTAAAATGGGGTATTATTTAGGTTAAAGTGTTTTTAGAAAATTGGTAACTTCAGATAGATAAGTTTCTTTTTGATCTAACCATCCGTAATGTCCACAATCATCCAGAAGTATTAATTTGGAATTAGAAAATGTTTGATGTGCTTTTAATGCAGTTTTCTCATCAATAATATCTTGCTTACCTTGAATAATTAGAACTGGTTTTTTGTAGGTGGATAGAGCAGGAATACAGTTGTATTGTATTTTACGTAAATCCTGAAATACCAAAGCATTTATAACTTGATTACCCTGTGTAAGTCGCTCGGCAATAACTGGCACATGTTCCTTATTTACTACATAGGCTGGAGCCAAAGCTTTGCCTCGTTGTAAACGGGCATGGTATGTTGTGTCTCCTTGGTTTATTTTTTGCGTCCATTGTTGTAGACTTTCGGTTTCATTTTTGGATAGTTTAGAAGAAATGTTTTGACCAACATAATTTAATAGTTCCAAATCTAATCCTCCCGAGGCCGATAAAACCATTCCATTAGTCACATAGGGGTATTTTGATGCATAATATGAAGCTAACATGCCTCCAAAAGAATGCCCCATGACAGTCCACTCAGAAATATTAAGGTATTTTCTTAAAGCTTCAATGTCATTGACCATAAGATCCATGGTAATGGTTTCTGAATTAATTGTTGGTAATTCAGAGTATCCGGTGCCTCTTTGATCGTAAATAATGGTTTTATGATTTTTGGCTAGAAGCTTGGCAATAGACCGAAAACCTCTACTGTTCATGCCAGGGCCTCCATTAATAATTAATATTGGAGCTCCTTCGCCATAAGTTTCATAATACATTTTGGAATGCTCAAGAGGTACAAATTTTCCATTTTGTCCAAATAGTATTCCACTATTTACTAGGGAGAAAATCAATATTGCCAATTTGTTTCTCATGCTTCAGCTGTTTTATTTTCTGGTGCTAAGGGCTGTAAAACTTTTAGCGCTTTGTCCACAGATTTTATGTTTTCAAAGGTTAGTAACAATCGTAAACCGTTGCGAGTTTGTTTCTCTTTCATTTTACAAACTCCAGGGTTTTTCTGAACAAACTGTAGGACTCTAGTAAAGCTAGAGCTTTGATAAAAATTAGATTGTTGGTCACTAATAAAATAGCCTATTAACTTATTTTGTTTGAGGATAATTTTCTCCAGACCAATACTGGTAGCAATCCATTTTATTCGTACAGAGTTTAATAGATCAATAGCTTGACCTGGGAGTTCACCAAAGCGATCTACTAATCGTTTTTCATATCCCTGTAACCCTTCTTCATCCTTAACGGTATTAAGTTCGGTGTATAGGTTAAGGCGTTCGGTAATATTATTGATATAATCATCTGGGAACAGTAGTTCAAAATCGGTGTCTATCTGGGTGTCTTTTAGGTATACTTTCTCTTCAGAGTCGTCTGTATATAGGTCTTTAAACTCGTTTTCCTTAAGCTCTTCAATAGCTTCATTTAAGATTTTCTGATAGGTATCAAAACCTATTTCGTTAATAAATCCACTTTGTTCGCCCCCTAACAAATCTCCTGCTCCTCGTATTTCAAGATCTTTCATGGCTATGTTAAAACCGCTACCAAGCTCAGAAAACTGCTCTAGAGCTGTAATACGTTTTCGTGCATCTTCGGTCATTGCAGAATAAGGAGGGGTAATAAAATAACAGAAGGCTTTTTTATTACTTCGCCCAACACGACCTCGCATCTGGTGTAGATCTGAAAGTCCAAAATTATTGGCGTTGTTAATAAAAATAGTATTGGCATTTGGTACATCTAATCCACTTTCTACGATTGTTGTAGAGACCAATACATCAAACTCTCCACTCATAAAAGAAAGCATTAAGCTTTCAAGTTTTTTGCCTTCCATTTGGCCATGACCTACACCTACCTTAGCATCGGGTACAAGGCGTTGAATCATACCCGCTACTTCTTTAATGTTTTCGATACGGTTATGTATAAAAAACACCTGTCCGCCACGTTGTATTTCGTAGCTTACCGCATCTCGTATAGTCTCTTCTGTAAATCGAATTACCTGGGTGTCTATAGGGTATCGGTTTGGAGGTGGAGTGGTGATGGTTGATAGATCACGAGCGGCCATTAAACTAAACTGTAACGTTCGGGGAATTGGTGTAGCTGTTAGAGTTAGTGTATCTACATTTTCCTTGATAGTTTTGAGCTTATCTTTTACCGATACTCCAAACTTTTGCTCTTCGTCAATTACGAGTAACCCAAGATCTTTAAACTTTACATTCTTATTAACCAGTTGGTGCGTCCCTATAATGATGTCTACTTTTCCGGCAGCCAGATCTTCGAGAGTTTCTCTTTTCTGTTTTGCAGTTCGAAAACGATTTAAATAGTCTACTGTAACAGGAAAATCTTTTAAGCGTTCCCGAAAAGTTTTAGCATGCTGAAAAGCCAGAATTGTAGTGGGTACCAAAACGGCCACTTGTTTACCGTTATCTACTGCTTTAAAAGCGGCGCGAATAGCAACTTCAGTTTTACCAAAACCAACATCACCACAAATTAAACGATCCATAGGCCGTTCACTCTCCATATCTGCTTTCACAGCTTCGGTAGCAGAACTTTGATCGGGTGTATCCTCATAAATAAAAGAAGCTTCCAACTCATGTTGCAAATAACTGTCTGGAGCATATTGAAACCCTTTTTGTAGTTTTCTTTTGGCGTATAACTGTATTAAATTAAAAGCTATATGCTTAACACGAGCTTTGGTTTTTTGCTTAAGATTTTTCCAGGCTTTAGAACCAAGCTTATAGATTTGCGGTGCCTTACCGTCTTTGCCATTAAACTTTGAAATTTTATGAAGAGAGTGAATGCTCAGATATAGCACATCACGTTCGCCGTAAATGAGCTTTATAGCTTCTTGTTTTTTACCATCGACATCGATTTTCTGTAATCCGCCAAACTTTCCAATTCCATGGTCGATGTGAGTCACATAATCGCCTACTTCAAGATTGGTGAGTTCTTTAAGTGTAATGGCTTGTTTTTTGGCATACCCGTTTTTAAGATTGAATTTGTGATATCGTTCAAAGATCTGGTGATCGGTATAGCAAGCAATTTTTTGATCGTGATCTATAAAACCTTGAAAAGCAGAAAAAACAATGGTCTCATATTGCTTTACATTAAGATCGGCATCATCAAAAATATCATGAAAACGTTTGGCTTGCTGTTCGCTTACACAAAAAATATAGTTTTTATACCCCTCTTCATAATTTTCGTTCAGGTTCTCAATAAGCAAATTGAATTGTTTATTGAACGAGGGTTGCGGCTTGGTAGTTAATTTTACGGTATAATCTGCCTTGGTAAGTGGGCGATTTCCAATTTCCACCAATGTGAAATCTAATAATTGCTTTTTTATAAGGTCTGAAGTAGCAAATAGCTCCTCGGGAGTACTATGTTTAATTTCTTCTGAAAGTGTCTGAAAAGCTTGATGTGCTTTTTCAAAATTTTTATCGATTCTTGCAGAAAGTAGATCAATATCTTTGGTAAAAACTGCGGTCTTAGAGGGAATATATTTTAAAAAGCTTTCTCTTGTTTCCTGAAGGGCTTTGTTTTCTACATTAGGAATAATAGTTATTTTTTTGATTTGTTCTGTAGATAGCTGGGTTTCTACATCAAAAGTTCTAATACTATCTACTTCATCTCCAAAAAACTCAATACGATAAGGTTCGTCATTACTGAAAGAAAATACATCTACAATTCCACCACGAACTGAAAATTCACCAGGTTCTGTTACAAAATCTACCCGTTGAAATTGATATTCAAATAATACCTCATTCACAAAGTCAAGAGATAGGGTGTCGTTGATCGCAATTTTTAAGGTGTTTTTTTCAAGTTCTTTTCGCGTTACTACTTTTTCAAATAGCGCATCGGGGTAGGTAATAATGAGGGCTGGTTTTTTTCTGGAATTGATACGATTTAGTACTTCTGCTCTAAGTAGAACATTGGCATTATCGGTTTCTTCAATTTGGTAGGGTCTACGGTAACTACCAGGATAAAAAAGTACATTTTTATCTCCTAAAAGTTGCTCTAGGTCATTAAGGTAATATGCAGCTTCTTCCTTATCATTAAAAACACAAAGAAAAGGTAATTCGGTTTTTTGAAAAGCACTTGCGATATGAAAAGATAAAGCAGAACCTATGAGACCCTGAAGATGTACTTTATTTTGAGAATGGGCAATAGCGTTCCCTAGTTTCTGCTGTTGCAGAGACTGTTCAACAATTTGCGAGATTACAGATACACTCACGAGGCGAAATTTTTAAAGGCAAAGATAAGTGCTCTCTTAATTTCTTACAAGAGCAATATTTTTCTAAGCGAAAAGAGATGCAAACCTATTAAAATCATCTTCGGTATTATATAAATGGGGTGAAACACGTATAGCGTTTCCGCGATAGGATACAATAATATTTTCCTGCTTTAATTTAGTTTTCACTTTGTCTATATTGATATGAGAGGGTAAATAAATACCGAACAAGTGGTTGCTCCTATGTGTTTCATTTTCAATATAACAGCCGAGTTCTTGAAGTCGTGTAATTGCTTTTTTGGAAATTTGTCTTGTGTAGTTTTGAATATTTTCTGGTGTCCATTTCAATAATTGGTCTATAGCATCAATGAGCATAGGTGTAAGGACAAAATTACTAGATTCTCCTACCGAAAATCGCGCTGCTTTTACCTGATATCGATCCTCATATTGGGTAAGGTTGTTAAAATCCTCACTGTTATGTCTATTCATCCAATTATGTTCTATAGGAGTGCCTTGGTGGTACGCCTCTCCATAATATGCCATGCCAATCGCATAAGGACCTAACATCCATTTATAACCTCCACATACCAATGCATCAACATCTACCTCTTGAATAGAAAAGGGGAGTGCTCCAATGCTTTGTGTACCATCTATGACCAAAAGCGCATGTACTGCTTTTGTTTTTTCTCGTATTGCTTTAAGGTCATACAAAGTGCCATCTGCCCAATGCACATTTGCCATCGCAACCACTGCGGTTTTTGATGTAATGGCACTGAGAATAGCTTCATTCCATTGTTGCCCTCGTTGATTAAATTCAGCAGGAGGAGTAATCGTCTTAATAACTGCTCCATGATCTTTGGCAACATCTTGCCACACATAAAAATTACTGGGAAACTGCTCGTCTACCAATATGATTTCATCCCCTTTTTTCAAGGGAGTATTCTTTGCTGCGTTAGCTATACCATAGGATACAGATGGTATGATTGCAGTATTTCGATAGTCTAGAGCATCAATTAATGAAGCGAAACGTTGCTTAAGCACGGTTCTTTGATCAAAAAAGTGTTCAGGTAAGATTTCGTTAGGTCTTGCTTTTCGCAGTACACTTCGAGTTCCGATTTCTGTAACCGATTTTAACTGAGGAGACATGTAAGCACAATTGAGATAAGTAATGTCTTGAGGAAGATCGAACAAGTTTTTTTGATGTTGCATGTAAAAATTTTAAAAGTACAATGTAAATCATACTAAGGTAATAGGGGGTTAAAACTATCTTAATTTGAAAAAAACAAATAGGAAATACAGATTTCTGTATGGGGATGGCAAACTCATGATATAGCTTTGTCTTAATTCTTTGAGGTAGTAAAAGTAGATTTTAACATTTGAAATTGCCTCAGTATCAAAAAATGAAACTGTTGTGTTTTAATATTGCACCGAGTTAGTCAAGCTCGTTTTACAAAGAGTTTGTGTTTAGGTTGTGAATCATGAGGGGTTAAGTTTTTACGGGTAGGCACCAAAAGAGAAAAATTCTCTTCTTATCCCCCATAGATTCGCAAGCTACATTTCTAAAAAAAACAAAAGCTATACGGGGCGGTATAGCTTCAGTTCATGACGATATGCGATCTTGGGGATCTGTATGTTTAAGTATTTTGTTTTTAAGGAGTTAAAAACTATACTGTTTTGTTACATCTACGGGATAAAAGTACTATCCAAAAAAGAGAATTTCTTAGTGTGATAGTTCAAATACTTTTCGTAATCGACCAATCCATATAACTATATCGATGAGTGGTAATTTGTGATATTATCCATCGATATATGGTAATAGTTTGCTATCATTTTTACATAAAAAGCCTCGGTATATAGGTTTCCAAGGCTTTTGTGTTGTAAATAATAAGGAAGGAAAGGCTAATTCCTATTTTTTAAAATCCCACATGTATAGTCGTAATAACCTGAATGATATTACACTATCATTTAAAACCTTTGAAAAAAAGCATATTTAAAAAGCCAGTTTTAATATCTAAAACTGGCTTTTTGTGTTTTTGCAACCAAGCAGAAACTATGCGTTTCATGATATGTTGTTTATCTATGAATAGCATTTGACGAAGATGAAGGTAGTTCTTTAATAAATTCAAGAATAACCTTTAGATTAACACGAAATAATTGTTTGATAAACCTGTTCATAATTGCTTTTATTATAGAACGCATTACTCTTTTATATCCCTACCCCCTGTATATCATAAAAAAAGCATAATGATATATTTTAAAAGGAGTAGAGTTTAGTTATATTTGCGGCAAATTAAACAAAAGTACATGATGTCAATATCTGATTTATTTGATAGTGGGTTCCAGAAACGAAATCAGGACCATTTTGCAGCAATCGTAAGAGTAGCTATGAGTGACGGTGTAATTACAGACGAAGAAAGAGCTTTCTTAGATCGATTAGCACGTAACCTTGATATTTCTGAAAGCGATTATAAAGCCATTGTAAAAGATTATAGTTCACATCCTATCAATCCTCCGGTAGATTATGATCGAAGACTAGAACGATTATTTGATTTGGCGAGAATGGTATATGCAGATAATATTAAAGGTGATGATCAGGTTATATTGTTAGAAAAACTAAGTATTGGTCTTGGTTTTAATCCCGATAATGCTAAGTATGTAGTTGATAAAGCATTGCGTTTAGTCGATAATGGTGCAGATGGAGATATTTTTGCAGATGAAATAAAGAATATGAACAGATAATTATTATAATTATCTGTTGGACCTATAACAAAAAGGCTGCCTAATCGGCAGCCTTTTTTGCAATCTGTTTAGTGATTTTATAAAGTAATTCTTCTTGTTCAAAGGGCTTAGCGATAAAGTCATCCATACCCGATCGCAAGCATTTGTCACGAGCATGTTCATCGGCTTTCCCCGAAAAACCAATGATAGGAACTTCAGAAATGTATTTATCGCCGTAATTATTTCGTATCATATGAGTAGTTTGGAAACCATCATGTTTTGAAACGTTAAGATCCATAATTACTAAATCATAAGTGCGGCGTTCTATATAGTTAATAGCTTCTTCGCCATTTATAGCGATATCGACAAAGAATGTACCTTGAGAAATCAATATTTTCATGACTAAATATTGAGTAATTTCCTCGTCCTCAACCACCAAAATCCTGAACTTTTTCTTACCCGCAGGTAGCTTGTATTTTTTCTTTTTACGCTCAGTAGCGGCCTTTTTTGTAACTTCAAATTTAAACGGAAGCTTAATAATAAAAGTAGTTCCCTTTTCGGGTGTACTACTTACTTTTATTTCTCCGTTAAGAAGATCGACTAGGTTTTTTACAATAGCCAATCCTAAACCAGTTCCTGTAATTTGTTTATCGGTATCGAACCGGGTAAAACGGTCAAAAAGATGTGGAATATTTTCCTCCTGAATACCAAATCCGCTATCTTCTATTTTAAAAGTTAAGCTTAATTTATTCGTGCGCTGGTAATTCTTAGAGATCGAAAATGATACTTTACCTTCTTCGGTGAATTTAAAAGCATTGTTGAGTACGTTATTCAGAATCTGAAATACTCTGGTGCGATCACCGATAAGATATTCTTGTATGGCGTCATCTATTTGTGTTTCGAAAATGATACCATTTTCTTCGGCCACCTTTTGGTAAGATTCTTTAAAGCCATCGATAAGTTCTCCAAAAGAGAATCGTTCTTCTACTACTTTGAGTGTACCTGACTCAATTTTTGAAATATCTAGCATGTCATCTATTAGAGCATTGAGGTGTTTACTTTCTCTTTTGATGATTCTGGATAACTCTTCTTGCTCAAAAGTAAGTTTCGTTTTTTCCAGAACTTCAATAAACCCCAGAATACTGGTGAGAGGTGTTCTTATCTCATGGTTGATATTAGCGATAAAACTGTTTTTGAACTCCTCTTTCTCTAGTAGATATTTATTTTTTAATTCAAGCTTTTTACTTAGTAAAATAGATTCGTTTTTTTGCTGTGCAAATTGATTAAGTTCATTATACTTTTCTGTATAATCGTACAGAATAATGGTGATTTCTTTGCCTTGAAATACTATCGAAACATCACAAATACGTTCGTCATCTGTTATGTCATTCTCCAAATGGATACACGGAAAATTAAGAGCCGACTGTTCACCAGGTTCTTCTGTAAAACTTCTTAAGATCTCAAAAAAGGGATGAGCTTCATAAATCGAATTTCCTTTTTTCCAGTTAAATAAAGAAGTGTCGGTTTCAAGAATAACTCCATCTTGAGATATTTTGATAACCTGAGTTTTTTGGTGAAACTGTAGCTGTTCAATATAATTTTCCATAATTCTCAGACCGTAATTTCTTCAGCAAGATTAGTTAAAAAGTCTTGTACATTTTTGTTGGTTTTGGCACTGGTTAGCACATCAAATGGAATCTCGAGTTCTTTTAGACGCGCCGTAGTATTTTTTTCATTTACCAAATCTAGTTTGTTACCCAATACTTTAATAAGTACTTTTTTATAGTTTGATCGTAGATATTCTAAATCCTTATTGAGGTTTTTGTACGTTTCTTCTCGGGTAAGATCAAATACATAAATAAAAGAGTGAGAGCCCAATAAGTAAGATTTTCTTGTGTCTTCTACAGAGTCTGAATGACCTTCGGTATCCCACATGATCATCGATAGTTCCCTACCATCAGGCAGAGTAACCACTTTTTTCTTTATTTGAACTCCTAGTGTAACTTTATATTCTTCTGAAAATTCGTTGTCGACAAAACGTCTGAATAATGACGTTTTTCCAACACCGAAGTGTCCTAAAAGCACTACTTTTTTAGACAATGTCATCTGCGAAATATTTTTTTAATTTTTTAGTAAAAAGGCTACTGTTATCTAGTTCTCTTCTAGAAATGTGTTGTTGAGCGAAGTCCAGAATTTGATCTTCCAAGACTTCTTTAAACATCATAGAGTAAGCACCAGAAATTACAGCTGCAATGTAATAAGAATAAAAATTTTGAATATGGATTGTATATAATTCATATTCGATTAATTCTAAATTTTGATCTCCTCCCTGAAAAGCATCTTCAACAAAACTCTTAATTGCCGTAAGCATCCCAGCGATCATTTCCTTATCAATAGTTCCTTCAGAAAGAGGACTATAGTCTGTAATTAGTATTCCAGAGTCCTTTTCAATTACGAACATTTGTATTAAACGTGGTTTAGAATATTCGGATAACGCAAGGTCACCTTCTGTTACTCCGTGAGCTCTTGCTTTTGTTCTTCTGAACCAACTCTTGAATGAAAATGCTTTTCGGGTTTGACGGCTTATGTTTTCACTAAGTAATCGCATTTCATGAGCGATATACTTTTTGATCATTTTACCTATAATGGGAAATAAGGCTTCTACAACGGCATCTTGAGAATTTTTAATTTCTTCTTTAAGCGCTTCTGTAATAGTTGGTCCCAGGGTTTTGGGGATTTCTTCTACAAATTCCTCAAGTTTGTCATCAATAATAGGGTCTACTTTATAAGAAAGTTCCTGTTTTTGATGTACTATTTTGCTGAGTTCTTCAACTTTTCGAGCTATGGAATCGGCGTATTCTTTTTCTTCTGTAAGAAGAAGTTCTTTAAGAAGTTTAAGTTTATCCTGCTCTTCCATATTCAAGGATAGATGGGATTACTTTTGTTTGATGTTTTCACCCAACTTAATTAGTAGATCTCCCAAAGATGTTTTGTCTACTTTCTTAGCATCTAATGCCTCTGCCTTATCTGCTAAATTGTCTTCTAGCTCGGTAATCCTAATGTTGATATCTGTACTAAGATTATCAATAGCTTGATTTAACTCTTTGCGAGTGTCTTCAATAAAATCTTCTAATTCTTTCTTTTTTATAGTGATGTCTTTTTTTACCTGCTCAAACTCTGAGTTATATGCGGCAATGTTATCACCAAAAATAAGATTTTTGATCGCTTCAATTTTTGATGAAGGATCATTAGCGATGTCCTCTTTAACAGCTTTATTCTCTTTGGCCATTTTGGGTCGGTTTAATAGTTTTTGATTAAACTTTACGTAAAATTAACATAAATACGTTAAAAACAAGGGTTAATGCCCGATAAAGTTGGTTTATCAGAAATCGTGCCCTTTTTTTAAAAAAGACTATGTGTAACGTTTTCGTCTATAATTCGGGATAAACTAACCAGGGGTTTGGTTATAAATATACGATTATTATTCTTTGATATCTATAAGCTGTATCACTTATGATTCTTGACTGGCCATAAATGATTCAACTTTATCTACCATATTCTTACTACCGCATACAAAAGGAGTTCGTTCATGCAGTTGCGTAGGCTTTATGTCTAAGATTCTTCTAAAACCATCACTGGCTTTTCCTCCTGCTTGCTCTGCAATAAATGCCATTGGGTTACATTCGTATAACAAGCGTAATTTTCCGTTAGGTGATTTTGCAGTACTTGGATAAAGATAAACTCCTCCTTTTATCATATTACGATGAATATCACTAACCAAAGAACCAATATATCTCGATGTGTATGGGCGATCTTCTTTTTCTTCCTGGCAATATTTAATGTAATCTTTAACTCCCTGTGGAAAATGAACATAATTTCCTTCATTTACAGAATATATATTTCCGTCTTCTGGGAATTGCATGTTTGGATGTGATAAATAGTAGGTTCCTAATGCTGGGTTCAGTGTAAAACCATTCACACCATTCCCTGTAGTGTAAACTAGCATGGTTGAGGTTCCATAAATGATATACCCTGCAGCAACCTGTAGGTTTCCAGGCTGTAAAAAGTCTTCTAGCGTAACTGGGGTTCCTGCGGGAGTTACTCTTCGGTAAATAGAAAAAATAGTACCCACAGATACATTAACATCAATATTTGAACTACCATCAAGAGGGTCCATAAGAACAATATAATTATTGCGATGATCGTTTTTTTGACCTTTTATAGTAATGAATTCGTCATTTTCTTCAGAGGCAATTCCACATACAATCTCTCGGTTTGTCAAGGTATTGATAAAAGTTTCATTAGCCAGAACATCTAACTTTTGTTGATCTTCTCCTTGAACATTTGTTTCTCCAATTGCTCCGGTAATGTCGACTAATCCAGCTTTGTTTACTTCATGATTCACCATTTTTGCTGCTAGTCGTATCGAGTTTATCAATCGAGACAGTTCCCCACTGGCATAAGGAAAGTCTTTCTGATTTTCAATGATAAATTCTCCTAAGGTTTGGTTCTTTCTAGTCATTTATGGTGAATTTTATTTGATGCAAAAGTATTATTTTTTAGATAACTATAACGTTTTCGAACGATCAAATTATGAAACACTTCGTTGAATTGTTAAATACTAAATGGTTGACGTATAAGATTAAAAAATTATGCTGTTTCTGCTACATATTTTATAGTTTTGATAAACTTTTTTCTGATGGACTACATTATAAGAGATGCACAGGCTAATGATATGGCTCAAGTACTTGACCTAATACAAGAATTGGCAAATTTTGAAAATGAACCCGATGCGGTAGAAGTAACAGCTCAAGATTTGGTAAGAGAAGGTTTTGGTGATCGCCCACTTTTTCATTGTTTCGTTGCCGAAACTCAGAATGGAATAGTAGGAATAGCACTGGTATACTTTAGATTTTCTACCTGGAAAGGAAGAACAGTGCATTTGGAAGACCTTATCGTTAAAGAATCGATGCGAGGTACGGGTATAGGAATGGCATTGTATAAAGAAGTAATGCAGTATGCCAAAGAAAAAGGGGTAAAACGAGTAGAGTGGAATGTCCTGGATTGGAATACCCATGCTGTAGATTTTTATATAAGAAGTGGAGCAAAAATTCTTGACGACTGGAGGGTGGTGCAGATGGATGAACAGGGGCTACAGTCTTTTGTAAGTGAAAATTAAAAAACACATGAGAGTTTTTAAGTTTGGGGGAGCCTCTGTTAAAGATGCTAATGCGGTAAGAAATGTTGCAAGAGTGCTTAAAAAAACAGGGTGTCAGGAGCTAGTTGTTGTGATCTCTGCGATGGGAAAAACCACTAATGCGCTCGAGAAAATTGTTGATTCCTATTTGCAAAATGATTCGGATTTGAAAGAACGTATTGAGTATTTGTATCAATACCACCTTACTATTTTAAAAGAATTGTTTGAGAATGAACAACATTCTATCTACACTAAAGTAAGAGATTTGTTTTCAGATTTATCGACTACCCTAGATAGAAATAAATCTAGGCAATACGACTATATCTATGATCAGATAGTATGTTATGGAGAACTTGTTTCGACCACCATTATTAGTGCCTACCTTAATGAAAACGAATTAATTAATGACTGGTTAGACGCACGCGAACTTATTAAAACCGATGCTTCTTATCGAGATGCCGAAGTAGATTGGGAACGAACCCAACGAATTATTTTAGATAAAATAAACACAAATGGGCTTACTATTACACAAGGTTTTATAGGCTCTGATACCAATAATTTTACCACTACCCTTGGCAGGGAAGGAAGTGATTATACTGCAGGTATTTTTGCATATTGTCTTGGTGCTGATAGTGTGAGTATTTGGAAAGATGTTCCTGGAGTTTTAAATGGAGATCCAAGAGTTTTTGAAGATACCCAATTGTTGACTCATGTTTCTTATAGTGAAGCTATAGAATTAGCATTTTATGGAGCTTCTGTAATACATCCCAAAACTATTCAACCTTTACAGCGCAAAGAAATTCCATTGTTTGTAAGGTCATTTTTAAACCCAGACACTCCAGGTACTTCAGTGAAAAAGGGACAACCCCTGGAGCCTTATATACCTTGCTTTATCGTTAAAAAAGATCAAATCTTATTGTCATTATCATCACTTGATTTTTCATTCATTGTTGAAGAGAATATTAGTGAGTTATTTGGTTTGTTCCATAAGCATCATATCAAGGTAGATCTTATTCAAAATTCAGCAATTAGTTTTTCAGTTTGTCTCGACGACAAATTTGACCAATTTATAGGATTGTTACCGCAACTTAAAGCAAAATTTAGAGTTAGTTATAATACAGGAGTTTCGTTATTTACCATAAGACACTTTACCGAAGAAGCTATTGGTTCATTAGAAAAAAATAAAGAAATTTTGCTAAAGCAAATTACAAGGGAGACGTATCAAATGGTCGCAAAATAATGAAATCACCAATTCATGGATTTTGCTATATTTGCAGTTAGCGCAAATTGTATTTAATGCCCATAATCACAGCAAAAGAAATAGCCAGAGGGCTCAAATTAGATAAACTCGGTTTTATAGGTACCTTTTTAGGCTGGCTAGTTCTTAAAATTACCAGACTATCAAAGGTAAATAGGCAGTACGATAAAATTAGCCACCTCAAAGATCAGGAGTTTTTAACCAAGGCATTAGAGATTCACGGGGCTAAATATGAGATTCCGGAAGAAGATTTAAGACGGTTACCAAAAGATGGTGCTTTTATTACTATCTCTAATCATCCGTTGGGAGGGCTAGATGGTATTGTTTTGTTAAAGTTACTGGTAGAACATAGATCAGATTATAAAATCATTGCTAATTTCTTATTGCATAACCTTATTCCATTAAAACCCTATATAATGCCTGTAAATCCTTTTGAAGATAGAAAGGAGGCTAAGTCTAGTCATAAAGGTATTAAAGAAGCTATTTTGCACCTTAGGGAAGGGAAACCTTTGGGTATTTTTCCTGCTGGTGAAGTATCTACCATTAAAGATGGAAAGAATTATGTAGACAAAACCTGGGAGGATAGTGCTATGCGATTGGTTCAAAAGGCAAAAGTCCCAGTGATTCCTATTTATTTTCATGCGCGCAATAGCGGTCTGTTTTATCGATTGGCATCTATAAGCGATACCCTTAGAACAGCCAAATTACCTAGTGAGCTTTTTTCACAAGAAAATAAAGTGATTAAAGTAAGGATAGGAAACCCAATATCGGTAAAAGACCAGGAAGAACATACAGAGTTAGATAATTTTACCAATTTTCTTAGGAAAAAGACGTACATGTTAGCCAATCCTTATGAGAAAAAGACCTTAAGAGAATCTATCCCAAGGAATTTAAAACTTCCAAAGTCTCCAAAAGAAATTGCTGGTGAAGGAAATACTCAGGTGATTGAGACAGAACTTCAGTTTTGTCGCGATAATGATAAGAGACTTTTGATGAGTAAGAACTATGAGGTATTTCTGGCTCAGAAAAAGGATATTCCCAATATTTTAAACGAAATAGGAAGACTTAGGGAAATCACTTTTAGAGAAATAGGAGAAGGAACTAATAACCCAATTGATCTTGATGAATTTGATAAGTACTATCACCATATGTTTTTGTGGGATAACGGCGCCAAAAGGTTGGTAGGAGCTTATCGCATGGGAATGGGATCAAAAATTTATGCAAGTTTTGGAATCGATGGATTTTATCTTCAGGACTTATTTCGATTCGAACCCGAATTGCATAAAATGATGAGCCAGTCTATTGAAATGGGGAGAGCGTTTATCATTAAAGAATATCAGCAAAGACCTATGCCATTGTTTTTATTATGGAAAGGTATTGTACATTGTACACTGCGTTTTCCCGAGCATAAGTATTTGATTGGTGGGGTAAGTATAAGCAATCGATTTAGTAATTTTTCGAAGTCTTTGATGATAGAATTTATGAAATCTCATTACTATGATCCATATGTGGCACAATATGTGAGGCCTAAGAAAGAGTTCAAGGTGAAGCTAAAGGATGCCGATAAGGATTTTGTATTTGATGAAAGTAAAAGTGATCTCAATAAGTTTGATAAAATTATTGATGAAGTAGAACCAGGGAGTCTTCGTATTCCTGTATTGATTAAAAAATACATTAAACAAAATGCTAAAGTGGTAGCTTTTAATGTGGATCCATTATTTAATAATGCGGTCGATGGGTTAATGTATATTCGCATTGCCGATTTACCCGACAGTACAGTGAAGCCTGTTATGGAGGAGTTTCAAGCAGAGCTGGAACAGAAATATTTTAAAAATGGGGATAAATAACCTTTCGATTAAAAACTACATCACCTTACTTCTTTTCTTAACACACTTTTTTTTATATTCTCAAGAACAAATCCAAGGAATTGTCTACGATAAGTTAACTGAAAAACCTCTAGTTGGAGTAACCGTTTATTTAGATGGTACAACAAACGGTACAGTGACAAATACAAAAGGAGAATTCTCTCTCATTATAAATCAAATGCCTTCAGAAAAACTGATTGTATCCTATTTGGGATATCAAACGGTAGTGCTAGATCATCAAATGATTCTTGAGAAACAATATGAAAAAGTTTTTCTTGGTGAACAAACCGAAGAGTTAGGCGAGGTTGTACTATCAAAAGATACATGGAGTAGAAGACGGAAGATGAGGTACTTTAAAAAGTACTTTTTGGGAGATTTAGCAATTCAGGAGAAATGTAAGATTATCAATGAAAAAGATATTAAATTACAATATAACCCAGAAGAAAATGTGTTGTTTGCCAGTGCTTCTGTTCCTTTAAAAATTCGAAATAAGTTATTAGGATATGAAATATCATATACTTTATTCGATTTTGAATTACAATTTACGAATGATCCAGAAAATGGTAAGCAAAGGCGTATCAGTTATGTTTCAGGAACATCTTTTTTTAAAGAGCTTAGAAAAGAACCGTCAAAAAAACATATTGAAAACAGAGCCTCATATTATAAAGGTTCTGGTTTACATTTTATGAGGGCCCTTATTACCAAAACATTGGAAGAGAATAAGTTTAGGATTTTTGACGATAGAGTTGCCGGAGATTCTTTTGATTTTTTTAAAATAATTTACCAAAAAGGAGGGTTGGTAAAGGTTGAATTGGTGTTTAACAAAACAAAAGTAATCTACGATCAAAAACTTACCACCCAAATGTGGGTGCCCAAAGGCTATTTTTTGGTAGACAAATTTGGAAATCATTCACCTCCCAATAGTATAGTGTATGATGGGCACATGGCTAGTCTTAAAATTGGAGCCTTATTACCTCTAGATTATGCCTTAGTTAATAATCTGAATTAAAGAGTTTGACTATAAGAGTGATCACCTAAAAACTTGAGGTAAGAGCAAAGTAACGAGGCTATTTATAGTTTTTTTGTGTTGTTTGTCGATTAACCATAGTTTTTTTGCGGTTTCATTTGCTCTCTTTCCTTTCCGATATATGTAAATTAGTACTCTAAACAACATTTATGGTGCTGCAATACGTTTATTTTGGGATAGCCTTTGTTGGTATTTTGATCTTTCTTTTTTTAATGAAAAAGTTGTTTGCCTGGTTAAAAACCAAGGTGAATCGCTTAGAGTATAATATCTTTTTCGGCAGTGCCAAGTTTTCTCAGTTTTTTAGATTTATCACTCCAAGGCGAGAACGACATATTCTTACTTTTTTACTTAGGTTAGTGCGTATCTCTATCACAATTACCTTCCTGGTATTTTATCTCCCTTTCTTGTTTAGTCTAATGCCACAAACCAAAGAGTATGCAGATATTGTATTGGGTTACATCAAAAAGCCATTATTGTTTTTATATGATGGGCTTGTTGGGTTTATTCCTAATCTGTTTTTTATTCTGGTCATCTTTTTTGTGACGAAATATTTGTTGAAATTTTTAAAATATGTAACAGCCGAACTGGAGCGAGAAGCTGTACGACTAGACGGTTTTCATGCAGATTGGGCTCGACCTACATTCAACTTACTTCGTGTATTTATTATTGCATTTGCTCTTATTATAGTATTTCCTTATATCCCTGGATCTGATTCTCCGGCATTCAAAGGGTTGTCTATTTTCTTTGGGGTTCTGTTCTCTCTGGGTTCAACATCGGCAATATCAAATATTGTTGCAGGCGTGGTAATCACCTATATGCGCCCCTTTAAGGTTGGAGATCGAGTAGAGATAGGAAATACGATTGGCGATGTAACCGAAAGAAGTCTTTTGGTTACTAGAATTCGTACGGTTAAAAATCTGGATGTAACTATCCCAAATTCTTCTATTTTGGGAAACCATATCATTAATTTCACAAAAAATGCTGCCGAAGATGTTGGTATTATCTTGCATACTTCTGTTACTATTGGATACGATGTGCCAAGTAATGACGTTATAAAAGCACTCATAGCAGGTGCCAAGAAAACCGAAATGATACTTGAGACGCCTACACCCTTTGTTTTGGTAAAAAATCTAGATGATTTCTATGTGAATTATGAAATCAATGTATATACCAAAAATCCCGAAAAATCAGCATTGATTTATTCAATGCTTCATGAAAATATTAAAAATGAGCTTCATGCCGCGGGTATAGAAATTTTATCCCCACATTATCATGCGGTAAGAGATGGGAATGTGCTAACTGTACCACCCGAAAATGTCCCTGAAGGTTATATCCAACCTGGATTTAAATTTGAAAACAAAAGTTGATTTTTAGATAATACATATCTACAAATGAATTTATAATTTTAAACATAAACACTAATATTAAAAATCGCACAAATGTTACTATCGATGTTACAAGTAGACGCAGAGCAAGGAATAGAAAAAGCACAAGAATGGATGAATTATGGTATTGATTTGGCCAAAGAGTTTGGACCAAAAATTATTACAGCAATTCTCATTTATATCATTGGTTCTTGGGTGATCAAACGTATAACCAAAGGACTTACCAAAGTGTTTGCCAAAAGTAAATATGATGAATCCCTACAAAAGTTTTTATTAAACCTTGTATCGTGGGCACTTAAAATATTCTTGATTATCATAGTAATATCAAGATTAGGAGTAGATGTAACCACATTTGCTGCAGTTATAGCAGCGGCTGGTTTGGCCATTGGTATGGCATTACAAGGTTCACTAGCAAATTTTGCTGGAGGAGTTTTGATTATGATTTTTAAACCATACAAGATAGGAGACCTTATTGAAGCGCAAGGAGTATTGGGAGTGGTAAAGGAGATAGAAATTTTCACTACCAAATTAACAACCCCACAAAATAAATTAGCTATCGTACCGAATGGTACTATGGCCAATGGAAATATTATAAATTATACTGCCGAAGGATTAATGCGTGTAGATCTTACGATAGGAGTAGGGTATGATGAAGATATTAAAAAGACAAAAGAGGTACTTCTTAAAGTGTTAACTGACAATGACAAAGTATTGAAAGAACCTGCTCCTTCGGTAAATGTAGAGGGCCTAGGTGAGAGCTCTGTAGATTTTGCGGTACGACCATTTTGTAAACCTGAACATTACTGGGATGTGTACTTCGCGACTCTTGAGAATACTAAATTAGCTCTAGATGCTGCTGGTATTGAAATACCTTACCCACACTCTGTAGAAATACAAAAACAAGGATAGTATTGCTGATACAGATTATAATACTACAAAAGGCTGTCTTCTAGAAGACAGCCTTTTTTATGTTTAAGAAATTGAAGAAGTCACATTTTGTTCAACGAAATTCTTACAATATTCTTTAATTTGGTTCCTTGTTTTGGTAAAAGCCGCATGAATTTCTTCTTCAGTCCCCTCTACTTTTGATGGGTCAAAAAAGTTGTAGTGTAACCGTTCTGCCTTACCGGGAAAAAAAGGACATCTTTCTTTTGCGTTATCACATACAGTAAGTATATACTCAAATTTGATGTTAAGATATTCATCCAGGTTATTTGATGTATGATTCGAAATATCAATGCCATCTTCTTTCATAATGGCAATTGCTCTGGGGTTAACTCCATGGGTTTCTACACCGGCACTGTAAATTGTTGCATGTCCGCCTGCAAAATGTTTTAAATAGCCTTCGGCCATTTGACTACGGCAAGAATTACCTGTGCATAGCACTAAAATATTCATAATATGGTTTTTGTGGTTATAAAATTAATTTGCTTCGTCTTTCTAAAATAGTATTATCATGCCAGACCCCATTTAGTCTTCCTACTTTTTCTCGATATCCAATTTCTCTAAATCCTACAGCTTTGTGCAACGCTATACTAGCTTTATTCTGGCGAAAAATACCGGCTTGTAACGTCCAGAATCCTTGCGCTTCACTCTCGTCTATTAATCGAGATAAAAGTAATTTACCGATTCCTAAATTTCTAAATTTTGAAGTTATATAAATGCTAACTTCTGCTACGCCTTGATACACTTTTCGTTTAGAAGTAGGGGATAGGGCCGCCCAACCCATGACTTGATTCTCTTTCATGGCCTTAAACCTACAAGGTTTTATATGAGATGCATCCCAGTCCTGCCAACTAGGAACTTTGGTTTCGAAAGTGGCAATTCCTGTAGCAATTCCTTCTTGATAAATGGCTGCGATTTCTGACCAATCGTTTTCAGAAAAAGATACTATTTCTATGGGAGCACTCATTTAGCAACACCCACTTCCTGGGGCACATGCATTCGCTACACTTGCTTCTGCAGTTTCTGGCACTCCGCAGGTTTCTTTTGCCTTACAATCTGTAGCTTCAACGCCAAGTTTTACAATAAGTTGCCCTTCTTTTACTACAAAACCTGTGATAAGTAGCTGTGCTGTATGAAACATGGCATTTCCATATTCCATTTTAACGGGAGCGTCCATTTCATACGACTTCATCTTACCTACTTTTCTTAGGATACCCAAAGCTTTATAAGCACTCATATAGTCTGCTTTACCTAGCTCCATAGGGCTTTCCCAAAGCTGAATAACGGTCTCCTTCCAAGAGTCGGTTTGTGCACCACAGTCTACAGATTCGACGGTGATATGTTTTACCTCGGTGATGTGGTAATTGGTGCCTACCAACATTCCTGGTGCGTATTCAAATAATAAAGATTTACCTTGATGTTCTGCCAATAACGTTATGAATTCTGATGTCGTCATATCTATTGTTTTTAGTGTTGTTGCTGGTTAGCAACAGTTATGCTTTGTTTTATTAAAAAATGAATTTAAGGATTCCTGTAGCTCGTTCCATCGATCAAGGTCAATACAATAGCACATACTTTTACCTTCTATTTCTCCTTTTAAAAGACCAATACTTTTGAGTTCTTTAAGATGTTGTGAAATAGTAGCTTGTGCCAGGCCAATTTCATCGACAAGATCATTGCATATGCAAGAGTTTTGAGTGCTAATGTGTTGCAGAATAGCAATTCTTGCAGGATGCCCAAGTACTTTGAAAAATTGAGCCAGCTCATTTTGTCTTTGATCGAATATTTGTGATTTTGTAATTCCCATTATTCATTTATATATCGCAATATTACGATAATAATAAATTAATAAAAAGTCAGAAGTAAGTTTTCTGACTTTTTTAACTTTTTAGAACCAGGGTTTTTTACCCGCCTGATAGGTTTGGTAAAACTCTTCATCCGATTTGGTAAGGTACATGATACCTTCTATGATTCCTACGATCCAAGAAATTGAAGAAGTAATACCACAGGTAAAGATTCCTAATAAACCTAAAATTAGCATAATTACACCTTCTTTGGTATATCCTAGAACAAACTTGTGAATTCCCAGACTTCCTAAAACGATTCCTAGAATTCCGGCAAGCATCTTTTTGTTTTCACTAGAACTAAATACCTCCTTGGCATCTTCAGCAAATTCTTTGGCCGTTTCTTTTACAGTTTCTGCGGCTTCTTCTGCTCCTTTTTTAAGGTCATCCCCTAGATTGTTGTTTTCTTCGCTCATGTTGTTTAATTAATTGATTAACTTCATGAAAAATACAAAAAAAATGTTTCCAATAATGATTCGACTATAAAAAAGCTTTATCTATGGGTTCCCAAAGTTCAATTTTATTTCCTTCAGGATCGATAATCCATCCAAATTTGCCATATTCATATTCCTCAACTTCACCTACCACAGTAACACCTTCTTTTTTAAGTACCTCTAACAGTTCTATTAGATTTTCAACCCGAAAGTTCATCATAAATTCTTTTTTGCTTGGAGCAAAATAAGTGGTGTCGTCCTTAAAGGGACTCCATTGGGTAGAGCAATCGTTCCCTTCTTTATCTTTCCACCAAAACGTACAACCATAATCATCTACCGGTAGCCCGAGATGTTTACCATACCATTCTTTAATTGCTTTTGGGTCTTTGGTTTTGAAGAAAAACCCTCCTAGTCCTGTTACTCTTTTATCCATAACATTATTTCTTTTTTACATTGGTTTCATAGATCTCTATCCATTCTTGAACGCTCATTTTGGCAGCCAATTCTCCTATAAGATCTAGTGGAATTTGGTCTATCTTTTTAAAACGAATGCAGCTTTTACCCATGTCCAGTTTCGTTTTCATGTGTTTTGGATATTCACCTACAAACCAGTCCATAAGCTCTTTCTTGGCATAGATACCGCTATGATATACCGCAATAAAATTCTTTTGTGAAGCAATGTTCATAAACGGAAGTGGTAACTTAGGGTCGCAATGATATCCTTCGGGGTACATACTGTGAGGTACTACATAACCGATCATACCGTAACTTATCTCTTCAGAAAATCCTTCGGGTAGATTTTTTTTAATGATCTTTCTTAATTCGGTCATTATCGGTTGCCGCTCTTCGGGGATCGCAGCGATGTATTCATCTGGAGTATTGGCTTTATATTGCATTGTTCTATGTTTTTTGATTAGTTCTGAATTGGTTTTCGTTGTAGTACTAATGCTGAGATAAGTGAAATGATGAATCCTATAATAAATACGGTAGCTGCCATTAGCAAAAAGCTAAAAAATGTATTGGAGAACATTTCTTTTTGCGCTTCCAGTTTTTCATATTCAACCTTAAAGTCAGCTTCAGATAGTGTTTGACGAAGTTCTTCTACATAATGGCTATAGTACTCTGTCATAAAATCTGGATTAATGTATTTTATATAAATTACATCCAGGATTCCAAATGCGAGAGCTGCTATAAGGGAAATCAAAACTCCGATAAGTAATGCTTTTCCGAAGGAAACAGTTCCATTATTTTCTTTGTCTCTAAAATGCTTAATTCCGAAGAATACAAAAAGTAATGATACCACCATACCGGTATACCCGATAACTTCTTGTATAGAATAATCTAAATTTTTTCCCAGAAACCAGCCCGCTAGTGCCAAAACGCAAATAGTAATTGCACTGTAAATTCCGTAACGTATAACTGTGTTTTTCATGTGTTTATTGTATTGTTTTTTAATGGTCACATGTAACCTTTGATGTTAAAAATAATCATTTCCTTGTGTGTTAATAATTATATTTAACATGTCGGTTTCATCTCTTTAAAAGTTTGATCCAAAAGTAGATTTATCTCGATAATTAGTACTCATACTAAAGTATGAATTGTATACGACTTTGGTATGATTTAGCCGTTATTGCTCAATAATTTGAAGTTTTTTGGCGATTTGTATGGCTTGTGTTCTACGTTTTGCATTTAACTTTACCAAAACATTAGATACATGTGTTTTTATGGTACTTTCTGAAACGAACAATTTATTTGCAATTTCTTTATTAGACAATCCAGAGGCAATTTCACATAAAACCTCATATTCTCTTTTGCTTAGACCTAACTCTTCGATTTTTTGCAGATCGATCTCTGCAGAAGTTTGCTGCCCCTGATGTATTACTCTTTTGTTGATGATAGCACCAACAATAAAAAAAACTATGGCGATAACAGCAATTACAATTTCTATAGAAGCACTACCAGTAAACAAACTATACTTGCTTATTTGAAATAACAAAAGCAAAGCAATAATTAAAGTTGCAAAAATGAATATCGTTTTCCTCACCCTATAAATTTAGAAAAACTCTGTTTATTTTGATAAGATATTGATTTCTTGCTGAAGATTAGATTTGGCATTTTCCTCATATTGCATAAAAAAATGTTCAGTTTTAAAAATACGAGGCATATGAAGAAAGTGATGTAACATTTTAAGTCTACCAGGATTATATAGTTTCGACGGGTAATATTTATATTCTTTTCTGATGTTTTTATAGTAGGTTTCATAGCTGTTCCAGTCACTTCCTAAAATTGCCAGGTCGGCATCAGTAAATAAGTTGATGTCGTTATTTTCTGAAACCTGATGCCCTTTGGTAGCTACTATCATCTTCCGGCAATGTGCAATTCTTGATTCATCTAGATTTAATTCGATTAAAACCTTTCTTGCCTTTACAGCGCTTTGTTCTTCATTGTTTTGTTTAAGGATGTTATAGACAAAATCATGATAAAACAATGCAAATAGCATGATGTCCCAGTCTTTGGTTTGATCTTTTATTGGTATTAGATTTTGATAAATATGATCTAAATGAGTGAGGTTGTGATAATATCGCTTTTTGGTAGAATGATGCTTTTCTACAGCCTTCCACAGAGCAGTACTATGTACCTGATCATTGGTGTAGTTAGAGACTAATGCTATGAATATATCTTTTAGCAAAACTGAGCTTTAATTTTATCTACAATAGTCTGGGCCAATTTTTCTTTAGACTCTACTGTCCAACCTGCAACATGGGGAGTCAACAATACATTATTCATACCCATAAGCTCTTGAAAAGCCTTGGGCATTGTTGTAGTGTTCGAAAAAAGATTTTCGAAAGATGATTTTTCATATTCCAAAACGTCTAGTCCTGCACCTAGAATTTTTTTGTTTTGCAATGCTTCAACAAGATCCGAAGTGACTACACTTTTTCCTCTGGCTGTGTTGATGAGCCAGAATGGTTTTTTAAACTTGTTGATGAACTCTTTATTGACCATCCCTATCGTTTTGGGAGTCTCTGGAGTATGCAGACTTAGAATATCGGTTTTTTCGAAAAACTCATCGAGTTCAACTTGAGTAGCATCACTATTTTCAACATCTTCGAGAATGTCATAACAAATTACTTCAACGGTAAACCCTCTTAGTTTTCGAGCAAAAGCCCGCCCCATGTTTCCGTAGCCAATAATTCCCACTGTTTTTCCGTCTAGCTCAAGTCCGCGATGGGCTTCGCGTAACCATTTTCCATCAATAACACTGTTATGAGCTTGATTTAACTTGTTAAATAATGATAAAATCATTCCCAGCGCATGCTCACCTACGGCATTACGATTTCCTTCGGGAGCATTAAATAGTTCGATCCCTTGTTGAGAAGCATATTCGATATCTATATTTTCTAATCCTGCTCCAACTCGACCTATAAACTTTAGGTTCTTAGCTTTGTCCAAAAACACCTTGTCTATTGCAAAGCGACTACGAATTATAATACCATCATATTGGTCAATCTTACTTTCAATTTCGATCTTAGATGAAGTGTAATCTTCGTCATTTTGAAAGCCTACTTCTTTAAGTTGATTAATGAGTAAAGGGTGATTTGTATCGAGGTGGAGAATCTTCATTATCGGTGTTGTTAAGATGCAAAAATACTTAATATACAAGCTTCGGATATAATAACGAGAGATGTTCTTATAATTTTTGAAAAATTTAAGATTTTCCTGTTTTCATTGGGTTTTGGTACATACATAAATACGTAGGGTTACCTATATCATCATCTAGGGTAGATATTTAGTTTTGCCGCGTAAATAAGTTTTCTGAAAAACCCCTTAATAAATGAAAAAACAACTACCCTTTACTTTTTTAATATTCTGTGTTTCCACTTCGTCAATGTTTGCACAAAATCAATTTTTTAATGGTGATGTAATTGCAAAAGGTTCCTTGCAAATTGGGGGCAATGCTTCAAATGGATATAGTTTCGGGTTTGACACTTTTGTAATGAGTGAGGACAACCTCAGGATGTATTTTGAAGATACTTCTTCAAGTGCTTCTTTCCCAGGGAATGACTGGCGATTTACGTTTAATGATAGCAGTAATGGAGGAGATAATTATTTCTCAATAGATGATGCAACCGGAGGTAAGAAACCGTTTAGAATAGATGCTGGCGCTCCTAATAATGCGTTTTACATGGCAGATAATGGAAATATTGGTATAGGAACTAATAACCCAGGAAATATAGAGTTATACATAGCCGATGGAGATACACCCACTATGCGCTTAGCACAAAGTGGTGGAGGGTATGGTACACAGTTATGGGATGTAGCTGGAAACGAAACTAACTTTTTTATTAGAGATGTTACAAATGGGAGTAAACTACCTTTCAAGATTGAGCCCAATACGCCTAGTAACACCATGGCACTAGGAGAAGATGGTAATGTAGGTATTGGATTTAGTGGGAACACATTTCCGAACATTAACTCTGATGCTTCTTTGCATCTAAATGCTTCCGATAAAGGACTTTTGATCAATAGAATGACTACAGATCAACGTACTACCTTTGGTGCAAGTTTGGATGCCAACGAAAATGGAATGATGGTCTATGACAATGAGGAAAACAAATTATATTTATGGAATGGCACAGCATGGGTTACCGATACCGATGCTCAAGATTTGGAACTTTCGAGCAATACACTTAGTCTAACTAATGATGCGACCACGGTCGACCTCTCAAAGTACTTAGACAATACAGATGATCAAACGATAGACGTTTTTGAACTCGATGGAAATACACTGGAGTTATCGTTAGAAAGAGATGGAGAAGCAGTAAAGACTGTAGATCTTTCAAGTTATTTAGACAATACCGATGCCCAAGAATTATCCTTAACCAGTGATGAGCTTAGTATTTCTGGAGGGACCAATACTATAGATCTATCGGGGTACTTAGATAATACTGATGCACAGGACCTTGATCTTTCTGGTAATGTATTAACTTTAAGTAACGATGCTACTTCTGTAGATCTTTCTGGCTATTTAGATAATACCGATGCACAAGATCTTGACCTTTCTGGTAATGTATTAACTTTGAGTAACGATGCTACTTCTGTAGATCTTTCAGATTATTTAGATAATACCGATAGCCAAGAACTTTCTTTAGCTACAAATACCTTGCGTATTTCTGGCGGGACCAATACTATTGATCTATCGGCCTATTTAGACAATACCGATGCGCAAACTTTAACCCTTACCCATACAGATTTAAGCATTTCTGGAGGTAATAGTATTGATTTATCCTCGCTAAAAGATGGTACAGGAACCGATAATCAAAATTTAACAAGTGCTGTCTTAAACGGTAGTGAACTTACCATAGAAATTGAAAATGGTAGTGCTGTAACTGTAAATCTCAATCCTATAGTGGCTTCTTTGGAGAACGAACTTGTAAATACTCAACAAGAAGTTGAAGATTTAATAGCAGAAAATAAGGCTCAACAAACTGTAATAGACGAATTAATTGCTCGTATAGAGGCATTGGAACAAAATACGACCGGAGTTCAAAACCCAACAACCAGATCAAATATTCCTGTATTGTATCAAAATATTCCGAATCCATTCAATGAAACATCTAGGATACGATATTACTTGCCAGAAGGAACGGTAAATGCCTCTATCGTATTTAGTACAATGACAGGACAGGTATTTTCGAAGGTTGCCTTAACTCAAACTGGAGAAGGAGAACTAAATATTACCAGCGAAGGGTTGGCTCAAGGAACTTATTTCTTCACTCTATATGTTGGAGGAACAAAAATTGATACCAAGAAAATGGTGATTAAATAATACCATAATCATCATTTATATCCCATACTATGGCAGAAGGGGCCATAGTAGATTTGTTTACATCTCAAAACCACCCACATCGTTGGGTGGTTTTATTTATTATATTATTAGGTAATTTTGTAGTTATGAAAATGTATATACCCCTCATTTTTTTATTTTCTATATCTCTTGTAGCTCAGGACGCTGATACGACGCTTGTGGGTCTTCAAAAACAAGTAGAGTTAGCTTCAGAAGATACCACCAAAGCAAAGGCACTATTGCAATTAGGAGAATATCAATTAAAAAGAGATTTCAGTCAGGCAGAAAGTCATTTTATTAAAGGCTTATCTCTGGTAAATGGTAAAACGCAAAGTGAATTATATCACTTCAGAGCTGCTTTTTATGTGCAATTGGGAGTTGTGAATCGAAGAAAAGCCGATTATCCAACAGCAATTGCCTATTATGTAGATGCTTTGCGATACTACGAGAAAATGAAAGATTCTTCCAAATCTGCAGATGTATATCATAATATGGCACTCGTATATCGATATCAAAAGGAACACCGCAAGGCAATTGAAAATTACAAAAAAGCGATACTGCTCAAAGAAAAGGTAAAAGATACTTTTGGAATGGGAGCTGGGTACAATATGCTGGGGGTTTCTTATCGACAGAATAAACAACTAGATTCTGCATTGATCTGTTATCAAAAGGCAAAGGAGTATTTTACCTTGATCAATAGCAAAGAAGATTTACATGGAGTATATGGAAATCTAGCTGTATTGTATAGTATGCAAAAACAATATGATCGGTCGATTGCTTTGAAGTTGGCTAATTTGAATTACTACAAAAGGATAGGAAAGCAACTTTCAATTTGTGTAGAATACTATAATCTCGCAAGTGATTATATAAAAATAAAACAATGGGAAAAAGCTATTAAATATACCGATTCTTCTTTGCAGGTTGGTTTAGATGAGGGTTTTACAGAAAGAGTTTCAGTTTCTTTCAGGCGGAAGAGTTTTGTATATGCCAAGATGGGTAATTATAAGGAAGCTCATGAAAACTACCGAAAGTATAAAAAGTACAATGATACTATTTTTAATATCCAGAATGCCAAAAAAATGCAGGCTCTTGAATTGAACTATCAATTTGAAAAAGAGAAACAGGCAGATAGCCTTCAATTTCTGCAAGAAAAAAGAGAAGTGGAGCTGGTAGCCAAATCAGAAGCTAGTAAAAAGAAATTATATCTGGTTTTAGTATTTGTTACTCTTATCGGAGGTACGATAATAGGTGTTCTTATGCGACGGAACTATGTGCAACGCGCTAAAATTGCTCAAGCTACGCACGACGCCGAAAAGAAAATTTTGGACCAGGAAATTAATATCAAAGAAGAAAATATAAAGCGATTGATTGCCGACAATAGTATGCGGTTAGCTTTTAAAGAAGAACTTTTAGATAAAATCAAAACCGAAGTAATAGGTGCAAAACCCGAAAACATACAAAAGACTTTAACTTCTTTAACCACACAGTTGAAGCTTCAAATAGATACCGAAAATAAACTATCGGGACTGCAAGAAAAGATCAATTATATCAACAAGAGTTTTGATGAGAAATTACAGAAATTGTATCCAGAACTTACTAGCGGAGAACGAGAAGTGTGTGCCTTACTTCGACTAAATCTTTCTATAAAAGAAATCATGACAATTCGTAATGTTTCTTCAGATTCTGTGAAATCGATGCGCCGTCGAATTCGTAAAAAGATGAATATCTCCTCAGATATCGAAATTGAAAAATTTATCCAAAACCTGGGGGAGTAGATTTCGTACGTAACCTTACGTATTTTATCTCCAAAAAAGGAGATTGACACATTTTGACACCAGGATATTTTGGAGTCCCAGATGTCTGTAAATACTATTGTATAAAATCCCTTTTATATGATTGCACCTTTACTTGTATTTACCATTTTTGACTTTAGCGTTACTTTGTTGATTATTGCTCTGGTAGGCATTGGATATTTACAATTTAAAAACTACATGTATCGATCGACAGTGAAAAAACTGAAGGAAGCTAATTTAATATTGGAACAAAAATTAACGGTTAAAGAAGAAGAACTTAAGAAGTATAGGTTAGATAGAAATAGACAATCACTTTTGCATGAAAATATTGTTCACAAGCTCAAAGAAGAAGTTGTAAATACAATAAATTCTGAGGAAGCTCAAAAATTATGCTTACTAACTGCACAATTGCAATTTCAGATTGCTTATGAAAAAAGGTTGTCAGAAGCTCCACAAAAAATAAGAGAAGTAAACCCAAGTTTTGAGAGTAAATTGGAAATCGTATACCCAGAACTCACCAATAATGAGCGCGAAGTATGCACGTTATTTCTTCTTAAACTGTCGATTGGGGAGATTATGAAAATCAGAAATATGTCTCTGGAAGTAATAGAATCCATGTGCAACCAAATTCGTTCTAAAATGAATATCCCTTCTGGAATAAGATTGGAACAATTTATTCAGGAGTTAGCTTAAAAGTGTAATTGGTTTTTTCAGTATAATTATCTATACGTAGTCCTACGTATTTGAAGGGAGTGAATAGAAATGACACCTTTTGACACCGTCAAAATCATCTTGCGATCAGCACTTTACAGTATTATTGCAAAAAATCAAAAACCCCTTATGCATGAAAAAAGTACTACTTTATTTTGTTTTTATGACTTTTGGTTTTGCAATACAGGCGCAATACACTGCGATTCCTGATGCAAATTTTGAAAATGCCTTAGCAGTGTATGATGATATTGCAAATGATGGACAAGTGCCTACTACCAATATTATATCACTGACCTCTTTAGATGTTTCCAATAGTAATATTTCAGACCTTACCGGGATCGAAAGCTTTGTGGCCTTAGAGACACTTTTAATCCATGATAATAATATTTCTACATTAGATGTAAGTGATTTAGTAAATCTCATTACATTAAGAGTTACTCGAAATCAATTAACTACGTTAGACTTAAGTCAACATCCAGTATTGGAAACATTAATTGCCGATAGTAATGATCTTACTACACTACAAATAAGCTCTACAGTATTAAAATATCTTCAGGTATTTAATAATAGCTTGGTAGATATTAATCTTAACAACTTCGTTTTGTTAGAACAATTATTTGTTGGGAGAAATGATCTTACTCGTCTCGATGTAAGTAATAACCCTTCTTTGTTTAGAATTGAGTTTCCCCGAACCCACATTACAACTTTAGATGTTTCATCGCTATCTGGGTTACGGTTCTTAATTGGATTTGATAGTGACCTGCGGTTTGTGAATGTTAAAAACGGAAATAATACGGCAATAGAAGACCTTCAATTACAGAACAATCCGAATTTACAATGTATTCAAGTAGATAATGAAGCTGATGCCAATGCTGGAGCAGGAAACTATGCGGCGTGGCAAATAGATGCCGCTACATCAGCATATGCCGATCAATGTTTTACGAGTGTTCCCGATGATAATTTTGAACAGGCATTGATAGACGCTGGATACGATTCAGGGACTTTGGATAATGTAGTGCCTACAGCAAATATTGTTAGCGTAGAGCGTTTTGTAGCAGGTTCTGGAGGACAATTGTTTAATAGAGGGATAGTTAATTTTACAGGCATAGAGGATTTTGTAGCTTTAATACAACTCTCTAGTACTGGTAACCCCGCTACTTCAATAGATTTAAGTGAAAATACGAATTTAGAAATCATAGGGTTAAATGGTACAACATTGTCAAGTTTAGATCTTAGCGCTAACCTAAAGTTATCTCGTGTTAGCATTATTGATACTCAATTACAGACATTGGACCTGGGAACGAATACAGTTTTAAGTACGCTCTCTATAGATAGCCCTCTAACTGGTTTGGATGTGAGTGCGAATACTGCTTTGATGGGGTTATCGATTAGCAATAGTCAATTATCAAACTTAGATGTTTCTAACAATGTTGCTTTAACAAGGTTGTCTTTGGATACAGCTCCACTTGCAGCCATCGATCTAAGTGCGAATACATCCCTTACCGATCTAACCATAAATAATAGCGCTTTGGGAAGTCTGGATGTAAGTGCAAATACAGTCTTAGATTATTTAGAATGTATGAACAATCAATTAACTCAATTAGATGTTAGTAACAATACCTTATTAGAAGAACTGTATTTTTCGGATAATCAAATCTCTTCACTAGATGTAAGCGCTAATATTACTCTGGAATATCTCTACGGAAATAATAATAATCTTACCAATTTGGATTTGAGTTCGAATACTGTATTGGAAGAACTAGAAGTAAAAAATAACCAATTAACGCTATTAAATCTTAAGAACAGCAACAACCTTAGTACGCTATCTTACGTTTCAGTACTTATGAATACAAATCTTACATGTATCGAGGTCGATGATGAAACCGCTGCTAATGCTGGAACAGGGAATTATAGAAGTTGGGATAAGGATGCCACGGCTTCTTATGCAGAAATATGCACAGACTGTGGGATCGATGGAGATGTGCGAATTGCATCGCAAGTAGAATTGGATGCTTTTTTAGCACAACTTGGAAGTTGTAAAACCATTAACGGAAGCCTTATCATACGTAATTCGAATGATATTACTGATCTTTCTGGATTAGCTGGTGTTGAGGTAATCAATGGAAAATTGGTATTAGGAGATAATGATTTGTTACCTAATTTGACTGGATTACATAATCTTAGAACACTTACCGATGGTATTGCTTTCTTTCGTAATGATGTACTTACAGATATTACTGCTCTTTCGGGGATTGTTGATCCAATAGCCAATTTTTCTATTTCAGATAATCCATTGTTAACAGATATTTCTTCGATAATGAATATAACAGTGACAGAATTATTACGTGTAGACGATCAAGCATTGACTCATCCATTGGTTTTCCCCAATGTAACTACACTTACGGGGGCTAATACCTTCAATAGTTCTGGTCCAGGATCTCTAATTTTTACAGATGTTGTGACTTCTACGATCAGTGTGCCTAACCTCACGATGGTCGAAAACTTTTTTACCTTGAGGAATGTAGATGCAGGTACCGTGTCTCTTCCTATGTTGGTGAGCACAGGAAGAAGCTTCAATTTGTTCAATGTAAATAGTACAACTCTCAATTTTGATGCAGTGCAAAGTCTGGGGAGTTTTACCATTGATGAAACACAGCTTACCGACCTATCAGATTTTGGTACTGTAACTGCTATCGGGAGCAGTATTAACATTTTGAGAAATCCAAACCTTACTACATTAGAAGCATTAAGCAATGTTGCTACCACAACCGATGTTTTTCTGAATGTTAGTGATAATGATGTCCTGGTCAATTTAGACGGGCTAGATTTTATATCTGGAGCAACAGAGTTTTTGGTGCTAGAGAGAAACACAGCACTGTCGAATATAGATGCACTGAAATCAGTAACCTCTACAAGATATTTTAGGATAATAGATAATACAGTACTTGCAAATGTAAGTGGGTTGCAAAACCTAACAGAAATCACCGAAACCGATATGAGTCCGTTCTTGCAATCTACAATTTCGGGTAACGCTATCACTTCCTTAAATCTTACAGATTTAAGGACAGTGGGTAATCAATTAAATATTATAGAAACAGGGGTTACTAATTTCTGCGGATTGTACAGTTACGTAGCTGATGGTGATGGACAAACCACTTTAAATCTTACGGGCAGTTCTTTTACCATAGGAGATATTCTAAATTGTGAAAATGTAGCTCCAACAATTACTTTGATTGGAGCTAATCCTCAAGTGATTGAGGCCGGTAGTAGCTATATTGAACTGGGGGCTACTGCTGATGATGGTAGTACAGTAGTAATTAATGCTTCGGCAGTAAATACCAATATAGTTGGGAGTTATGAAGTAACTTATAATGCCACTAATGCTTCTGGTATGGCCTCGGCAATAGAAGTAACCCGAACAGTTGATGTATTGGACATTACTGCACCAGTAATTACGTTAATTGGAGATAATCCCCAAGAGATAAGCTTAGGAGCTGGGTATACAGAGCTAGGAGCCACTGCCGATGATGGTACCGCAGTCGTGATCGATGCTACCGATTTTGTAGATGCTGTGGGGAGCTATACCATTCGATATAATGCTACAGATGCCTCTGGGAATAGGGCTACTGAAATTACCAGAACAGTCAATGTGATAGACACCTGTCCATTATCCAACCTGTCAGCAAATAATTTTGCGATCACAGCGGCTAGTGAAACTTGCGTAGATAAAGATAATGGTATAATCAACATTACTGCTACTGCGGCATTAGATTATACCACTACGATTAACGATGTCGATTATAGTTTTACATCATCTTTAGAAGTAGGAGATTTACCTCCAGGAACCTATCCAATTTGTATTGGTGTAGCTGGTTTTGCAAATTGTGAGCAGTGTTTTGAAGTCGTAATTGCAGATGAAGAGAGTTTAGAAGGGAAAACAGAATTGATTACGCAACCAGGAATGGCAAAAGTTCGTGTTGAAGTAACGACAGGTACAGGACCCTATACGGCAACCATCAATAATGAGGTAGTAGGAGTATATACCACAAAGAACTTTCTGGTAGATGTAGTGCATGGAGATACGTTGGAGGTTTCTTCTAGCTTAGATTGTGAAGGGAAGTTATTGTCTAACGTAAGTTTGTTTGATCAGGTAAGTATCACTCCTAATCCAACTCGCAGTAATGTAACACTTACGCTTCCGAATAGCAAAGCACAAACGATCAATGTAACGCTATATAATGGTCTGGGAGTTCAAGTTTCTTCAAAGAAGTATAGTATTATTTCAGGACAAGTATTACTACCAATGGAACAATTACCACAAGGGATTTACTTTGTAAAGCTTGAAGAAGGAGGCACCTTTAAAATTGTAAAACAATAAAAAGAACATGATGAAAAGTATAAAGAGATATATCGTTTTATTGAGTATTGCAATGGTATTGTCCTGTAGTGGTGATGATGATGGAGGTACTCCTTTTTTTACACAGAATAGTGCTCCTACAGTTCCTAGTTTAGTATTTCCTACCAATAATTTGACCTGTACGAGTATTGATTTAGAATTGGTATGGGGATCGTCTACAGATATTGATGATGATGCGATACGTTATGAGATTGAAATAGCAGAAGTGTCCAATTTTAGTACCATTACATTTACAGCCATTACAACGGCGATAAGTGAGGTATTTGACCTTGAGAAAGGAATTACCTATTACTGGCGTGTACGAGCTATAGATAGTAAGGATAATGCAAGCGAGTACTCAGCTACACAATCTTTTTTTACTGAGCCCGAAGCGACAATAAATGCACTTCCAGGAATACCAGAGTTGGGGATTCCGGCCTTAGGGTCGAGGTTATCGGGGAGCTTGGTTACCCTTACGTGGAGTGCCACAGATAGTGATGACGATGCACTATCGTATGATCTGTACTTTGGAGATACAAATCCTCCAGTCTTGTTTGCTGAAAACATTGCTGTAAATACCTTCGATGTATCGGTATCTCCGGGCACAGCTTATTACTGGCGTATAGTGGTTAGGGATAACCACCAGAGTGCTACCATTGGCCCGGTGTGGAACTTTAGAACAGAATAGCTGTTGTCAGAAGAGTAACGATTACGGAGGTAAGGGGCCGTAATACGTTTTTTCAAGAAAACCATTCAATGAGTTGAGTGGTTTTTCTGGTTTTAGGAAAGTTGTACACTTTGTTTTTAAATACATTCTGAAAAATATATCCAAATTTATAAGTAAGTTTGTTTGTAATGAAACTTCGCATACCCCTTTTCTTGTTTTTGATTTCTGTAATTAGTGTTGCTCAGGAAGCAGATACAACATTGGTGCGTTTACAAAAAGAAGTGAAATCAGCTTCAACAGATTCTGTGAAAATTAATGCTTTAATTGATTTGAGTTCGCACCAAATGGGAGGAACTTTAAGTCATGCTGAGAACTCCTTGAAGGAAGCCTTATTACTCATAAAAAATCATAAAAATGGTATAAACCAACGTCAGTTAGGAGCGGCGTATATACAAATGGGTGTGCTCAATCGTCGCAAGGCTTTTCATACAAAAGCTATAGATTATTATTTAAAAGCTTTAGAGATTTTTAAAACGTATAATGATTCTTTATTAATTTCAGATGTTTATCATAATCTGGGTATGGCCTATAGGCATCGAAAGAATCATGATAAAGCCATAGCGTTTTATAAAAAATCAATTGAAATAAAAAAAAATATTAAAGATACTCACGGTCTTGGAGCTGGATATAATATGATGGGAGTATCCTATAGACAAAGCAATAAATTAGATTCTGCTCTGGTATGTTATGATAAGGCTAAGCGCCTTTTTGTATCTATTAAAAGTGTAGATAACTTACAAAGAGTTAATAATAATTTAGGGGCTTTATTTAGGGAGAAAGGAAATTATAAAGAAGCACTTCGTTTAGGAAAAGAAAGTGTTGCCTATGCTAAACGCTTAAACAAGCAATTTTCTTTATGTACGGCTTATTACAATCTTTCTACGCTATATAAAAGGATGGAAGATTTCCAGTCCTCATTACAGTATGCAGATTCTTCACTGGTTATTGCAGAAAAAGAACGATTTAGAGATCGAATTGCTTTGGGATACCGAAGAAAAAGCTTTTTGCACCATAAGATGAATAATTATAAGCAAGCGTATTTTGATTATCGAATCTTTAATAGGCATTCAGATTCTATTTTCAATATTGATAACATAAAAAAAATACAGGCTTTAGAATTAAACCATAAATTCAATCAGGAAAAACTAGCCGATAGCTTAGCATTTGCGCAAGAAAAAAGGCAAGTAGCTTTACTAGCCAAAGCAGAGGCTTCAAAAAAGTGGTTGTATTTTGCGTTGTTTTTACTTACTGCAATTGCCGCTTTGGTAATAGGTTTTTTGACGAGAAGAAATTATAAAAATAAGGCTCGTATATTAACAGAAAAGCTTGAAAAAGAACAAGCTCAAAAAGCATTGTTGGATACCAAAGTGAAAGCCAGCGAAGAAGAAACAAAGAGACTTATTGCCGATAATAGCATGCGTTTAGAGTTTAAACAAGATTTTCTCAATCGCTTAAAAAATGAAATTGCACCGGAGGCTTCAGATACGGTGAAAAAAGCGATCAATGCACTTACCGCAGAACTAGAAGTGCAAATCAAAACCGAAGGAAAACTATCGGGATTACAATCCAAAATCGATGAGGTAAATAAAGGTTTTGATGCCAAACTTCGAGAGTTGTATCCGGCGCTTACCAAATCTGAACGCGAAATGTGTGCTTTATTGCGCCTTAATCTTTCCATAAAAGAAATCATGACCGTTCGCAATGCTTCTATAGATTCTGTCAAATCTACGCGTTATCGTATTCGCAAAAAACTAGGACTTTCTTCGGGAGAAGAGTTGGAAAAATTCATTCAAAATATCAGCTAGATTATATACGTAGCCCTACGTAAATTACCATAAATAAAGGGGTTTGCCACTTTTTGCCACCGTTAAAATTTTCTTAAAGAAGGTTTTGGTGTTTATTTTGTCCTCAGTTTGAAGAAGATCGTTTTTGATCGCTTTGAATAGCTTATAAATTCAAAAGCCCCTTGTATGAAAACAAAACTACTCTTTTCGTTTTTCTCCTTATTTACCTTTGTCTTAATTGCTCAGGAAACCTATGTGCCCGATGATGCTTTTGAAGCTTTTTTGGAAGCCAATAGCATGGGTAATGGGATTGCCAATGATGATATGGTATTTACTTCAAGAATAGAAGGTGTTACTGATTTAGATATTTCAGGATTAAGTATCAGTGATGCGACGGGTATTGAAGATTTTATAGCACTACAAAATCTGAACTGTTTTAATAACGCATTGTCTAACATTGACCTTTCACAGAATGTAGCATTACAAATTCTAGCTATAGGCAGAAATAACCTTAATAGTCTAGATCTTTCACAAAATACAGCATTAACTTTTGTAAGTTGTTTACGAAACCAAATTACAAGCTTAAATGTTTCCCAGAATACGATGTTGGAAAGTTTGTATTGTAGTAATAATCAGCTCAACAACCTTGATGTTACTAACAATCCAGCATTAAAAATTCTATCCTGTTATAGCAATTCGTTAGAAAGTTTGGATGTAACGCAAAATTCGTTGTTAGAAGACTTAGATTGTGTCGATAATGATCTAACGAGTTTAGATGTTTCTCAAAATACAGAGTTGTTAGAACTGCAAGCCTACGAGAATGAGTTGACTAGTTTAGATGTTAGCAATAATGTGAAGCTTGTAGAACTGTTTGTCGAAAGTAATCAAATTACCAGTTTAGATCTTTCTAAAAATGTATTGATCGAAGATGTATCCTGTGCATTTAATCAGCTTACCTATTTAAATCTTCGAAATGGAAATAATACGAATTTCAACAATAATGATTTCGATATTCGTAACAATCCAGGATTGACTTGTGTAACGGTTGATGATATTACATATGCTGATGCAAACTTCACAAGAAAAGATGTACAAACAGAGTTTAAGCTATTCTGTTCTGAAACCTATGTGCCCGATGATAATTTTGAAGCGTATCTAGAAACCCATAATGAAACAGGAGGAGTAGTTTCCGTAGGTGATCCAACAAGTATGGGGAACGGTATTGCCAATGATGATTATGTGGGAACAGAAAGAATTCAAAATATTATTACGTTAAACATCTCCAATCAAGGAATTACAAATCTTGCTGGTTTAGAGGGTTTTGCAAGTTTAGAACAGTTGCGAGCATTTGATAATATTATTACTTCAGGAAGTTTAGATGTAACGGCAAATACAAACTTAACAGAAATCTATTGCTCAGACATGGGATTGAATACTGTTAATGTTTCTGGATTAACAAAATTGCAGCGTCTTGAATTTCGTAATAATAACCTATCTAATATTGATGTGAGTTCGAACTCAAACTTAAATTATTTTAATATTGATGGGAATAATTTTACAACAGTCGATGTAAGTGTGAATACTTCTTTATCAGATTTAAGAATTAGAGACAATGTTGTATTTTCTACAATAGATATAACGAACAATACAAACTTAATTAGCTTGTATTTAGGAGGAAATTCCTTAAGAACTTTAGATGTGTCAAATAATACATTATTAGAAACAATTAGCGTTGGTGAGAATCAATTAACAACAATCGATGTGAGTGGGTTAGGCAACTTAACCGATTTATTCGTCGAAGATATGCCAATGTTTACTTCACTAGATGTGACTAGCAATGCAAATCTTGAAGACATTGGAGTTAGTAATACTGGTTTATCTGTTTTAGATGTAAGCACAAACACCAAGTTAATTGAGGTGTATGTAAACAATACAGCTATAGAAGTGTTAGATTTTAGTGCAAGTCCTGATATTGAATATATCGAGTGTCAAAATGGACAATTAACTTCGTTAAATCTTAAAAATGGTAATAACAGTAGCGATATAGAATTATATGCTACCGGAAATGCGAATTTATTTTGTATCCAAGTCGATGACCCTACAGCCAGCTACTTGTCAGGCTGGGAGAAAGATGCAACGGCAAGTTTTAGTGATGATTGTAATTGGACCTATGTGCCCGATGATAGGTTTGAGGATTATTTAGAAACACATGATGCTGATAATAACAATGTAGCTGTTGGAGATCCAACTAGTATGGGAAACGGAATTGCTAACGACAATTTTGTGAAAACAGCAAATATTGAAAATGTTACTGATCTATTTATTGGATTTCAAGGAGTTACAGATGTAACTGGTTTAGAAGATTTCTCCGCACTAGAAGTCGTGTTTCTTTTTAATAATGTATTGACTGATACTGATTTAGATCTTACAGCTAATACAAATTTGAAGAGAATTGAAGCTAGTGCTATGGGATTAACCAGTATTAATATCACAGATTTAACTGCATTAGAGCGGCTAGAGGTATCGCGTAATGACTTAACCACTATTGATCTGTCTACAAATACAGCGCTAAAAGATTTGATTATTTCTACAAATAATTTATCTGGTTTAGATGTAAGTGCCAATGTACTATTAGAAGATTTACAAATTCATGAAACAACCTTAAGTAGTATTGACATAAGTGCTAATGTGAACTTGACTCGAATCATTGCGTCTTTGAATCAGTTTACTACATTAAATATTGAGAATAATATACTATTAGAAGATATAAGGCTAAGCAGAAATCCTCTCACATCAATCGATGTAAGTCATCTTACAAATTTAGAAAAATTAGACCTTGATGAAACGAATGTCGCCTCTGTAGATGTCAGTAATAATGTAAACGTATTAGATTTTAGCGTAACAGATAACGATGATTTAAACTATGTAAATGTTAAGAATGGAAACAATAGTGCTATTACCGATTTTGAAGTAGATGGTTGTCCTAATTTGACTTGTATTGAAGTAGACGACTCAACTGCCGGGTATTTAACAAGTTGGGTAAAGGATGTTACCGCAAGTTTTGCAGAGTTCTGTCGATTTACTAGCATACCAGATGCTAATTTTGAAGCCTATTTGGAAACACATAATGAATTTGGAGGTTCGGTTGCTATAGGAAGCGCAAATAGCTTAGGGAACGGAGTTATTGATGACCATTTAGTCCCTACCGAGAAAATTGAAAATATTCAACTCTTGACTCCTAGAGATGAGGGAATTGAAGATTTTACAGGAATTGAAGATTTTAAAAGTCTGATTCGTTTTTGGATTGACGAAAATCCATTAACCAATACGAGTTTAGACCTCACCAATAATACTTTATTAGAAAGTATCACTGCAGACGATACAAAATTGACAAGTATTGATATTACAGGATTAACCGTGTTAGAAAGTTTAGCCGTGGCAAATAATAGTCTCACCAGTGTAGACATCTCAACCAATACGACTTTACGATTTTTGAATGTAGCAGATAATGATCTCACAAGCTTGGATATAAGTGCCAATGATTTATCAAGTTTGACGGTTATGAACAATAATTTAGGGGCGATAGATATAAGGAATCAGGCTAATTTGACATCATTGTATTGCGAAAATATAGGTATTACTACATTAGATATTCAAAACAATCCATTATTAGAAAATCTGGAATGTGGTAGTAATGCTTTAAGCACCCTCGATGTAACCCATCTTACCGATTTGTTTTACCTGTCTTTTAGTAATACCAGTATAAACGAAATAGATTTAAGTAACAACACCAACTTAAGTAGATTAGAGTGTGATAGTACACCACTTACGTATTTAGATTTAGTGAAACAGAACACTCTGGATAACTTATCTTGTAAAAATGCACAACTTACAGGCTTGAATTTAAGAAGCGGAAACAATGCCGATTTGGATAATATGGATGTTACCGGTAATCCAAGTTTAACGTGTATCGAGGTTGATGATCCATCTGCTGCAGTAATAGCAGGTTGGTTAAAAGATGCTACTGCTACTTATGCAGAGTTTTGTAGAATGACGTATGTGCCAGATGATGCTTTTGAAACGTTCTTAGAAAATCAAGGGTATGGTAATGGAGTAATTGATGATTATGTATATACCGCCTTAGTTGAAGTGTCTGAAGGATTTAATCTACACAATGGTTTGGTTGTAGACATGACTGGTATCGAAGATTTTAGGGATATGTGGTTCCTAGGATGTCGTAACAATACTAATTTGACGAGTATAGATTTAAGTAATAATACGAAACTGAGTGTAATTACTTTAGCAAATAACAATTTAGCGAGTTTAGATCTATCCAATAATGTGCTTCTGGAACAAGTATACCTTGATGGAAATACCAATTTAGGAGATGTAGATATTTCTACACTTACTGCTTTAACCAATTTAAGTGTATCTAATACAGGGATCAATTCCATAGATATTTCTAAGAATCCATTATTAAGACAACTAATCTTAAATGAGAATAATTTTACAGAGTTAGATATATCGGCTTATCCAAATATTTTACAATTACGCGTAGCAAATAACCAATTAACTTCCTTAAACGTAGCGAACGGAAATAACGATAATTTTACCTGGTTTGACGCACAAGGAAATCCTGATTTAACCTGTATTAAAGCTGATAAAGTAGTTCAGTTATATCCAGATATTTGGGAAAAAGATGATACGGCGAATTTTGCGATTTATTGTGACTTGACTTTTGTACCTGATACTAATTTTGAAAATTATTTAGAAACACATGATGCTGATGGAAATGCAGTTGCTCTTGGTGATGCATCTAGTATGGGTAACGGAGTTGCAAATGACAATCAGGTGTATACAGAAAAAATAAATACAGTAGTTGATTTAGATATAAGCAGTCTTGATATTTCAGATTTAACCGGTATTGAAGCCTTTGCTGCGCTGGAATCATTAAATGTTGATTATAACGATTTAACTTCGTTAGACCTAAGCAGTAATACCAACTTAAGAATTTTAGATGCTGCTGAAAATGATTTAACTGAATTAGATTTATCGGTTATCCCAGCTTTAGAAGAAGTAGAATTACGATCTAATAATATAAGCACATTAACTGTAAATAATCCAAATCTAAAAAAACTTAGAGCAAGTAAAAATCCATACACATATTTAGACGTAACTAATTGTCCACAATTAGAAGAACTTTCGGTTACGCAAACATTATTAGTATCACTAGATGTTAGAAATGGAAATAACAATCTAATGACTGATTTTAATGCTAGATTTAATGATGATTTGATATGTATTCAGGTAGATGACCCTACTGCACCATATTTAAGTAGTTGGGAAAAGGATGATACCGCAAGTTTTAATGACGATTGTGTAGCCCCTGTTATTACGTTAACCGGTGCTAATCCACAAGTTGTTGAGCTAGGTACGACTTATACAGAATTAGGAGCTACTACAGATGATGGAAGTGCTGTATTGATCGATGCATCATCAGTAAATAGCAACCAACTTGGCCAGTACACCGTTACCTATAATGCAACAGACGCTTCCGGTAATATGGCTATAGAAGTTACTAGAACGGTGGACGTAGTAGATACGACTGCTCCTGTTATTACTTTAACCGGTGCTAACCCACAAACCATAGAATTAGGTACGACCTATATAGAATTAGGAGCTACTACAGATGATGGCAGTGCTGTATTGATCGATGCATCATCTGTAAATACCAACCAATCGGGTCAGTACACAGTTACCTATAATGCAACTGATGCCTTAGGTAATACTGCCGTACAAGTAACCAGAACAATTGATGTAGTAGATACTACTGCTCCTGTAATAACTTTAATCGGTGCCAATCCGCAAGAGATCGTATTAGGATCTGATTATACAGAGTTGGGAGCAACTACCAATGATGGTAGCGTGGTAAATATCGATACTTCAGATTTTATTGATGCGGTAGGTAGTTATATCATTAGGTATACAGCTAGCGATGCTTCAGGCAATGCTGCAATGGAGGTGACCAGAACGGTTAATGTTGTGAACAGTTGTCCTATCCTAAGTTTACCATCCAATAATTTCACGATTACAACGGCTAGTGAGACTTGTGTAGATAAAGATAATGGTATACTTACTATCGGTGCTGCTACTGCATTAGATTATCATACCACCATTAATGGAGAAGATTATAATTTTACGTCTTTACTTGCGATACATGATTTACCACCTGGTACTTATTCAGTATGTATAGGAGTAGAGGGTTTTAACGGTTGTGAACAATGTTTTGAGGTGGTTATTGAAGAAGCAGAATTACTATCTGGTGTTACTACTGTACAACGCGATGTGGTTGGTACAAAGATGTTGGTAGAGCTTACTACAGGTACCGCACCATTTACGGCAGTGATCAATAATGAGGTAGTAGGTGAATTTGATAGCAAGAGTTTTGCTGTAGATGTTGTTCATGGAGATGTGTTGGAAGTTTCTTCTAGTGTAGATTGCGAAGGGAGCTTATCGAGCAAGGTGAGTTTATTCGATGAATTTAGAATAGCTCCGAATCCTACCAGAGGCGATGTTACGCTATCGGTTCCAGCAACGGCCGTTTCTGAGATGAAGATATCGATTTATAATTCGATAGGAGTAGTAGTTTCTTCTGGGGTGTATGCTGTAGATTCTAGTAGTGTAGTCTTGCCAATGACAAACTTACCACAAGGGATATATCTTATATCGATTGAAGGAGGAGTAACTTTTAAGGTGGTTAAACAATAAAACAGGAGCAGAGCGATGAAAACTATAAGATATTATATAGGATTAGTGATATTAGGATTAATGATTTCCTGTAGTGGCGATGATGATGGAGGCACTCCTTTTTTTACACAGAACAGTGCTCCTGCAGTTCCTGGTTTAGTATTTCCTACCAATAATTTGACCTGTACGAGTATTGCTTTAGAGTTTGTATGGGGTGTTGCTATTGATGTTGATGGAGATTCGGTTAGTTATGATATTGAAATATCAGAAGAGAGTGATTTTAGTACCATTGCATTTACAGCTACGACAACAACGACAGGTAAGGTATTTGATCTTGAGAAAGGGGTTACCTATTACTGGCGGGTAAAGGCCATAGATAGTGAAGGTAATGAGAGTGATTATTCGAGTACTCAATCTTTTTTTACAGAGCCTGAAGCGACGATAAATACACTTCCAGGAGTACCAGAGTTGGTGACTCCGGCCTTAGGGTCGAGGTTATCGGGGAGCCTGGTTACTCTTAGATGGAGTGCTACCGATAGTGATGACGATGCACTATCGTATGATCTGTACTTTGGAGATACAAATCCTCCAGTCTTGTTTGCTGAAAACATTGATGTAAATACCTTCGATGTATCGGTATCTCCGGGTACAGCTTATTACTGGCGAATTGTGGTGAAAGATATTCATCAAAGTGCAACTATAGGTCAGGTATGGAATTTTAGAACAGAGTAAAATTTAAAGGTATAAAACGATTACGGAGGTCAGGGGCCGTAACGTATTTTTCAAGACCCACTTGATCTTCAAGTGGGTTTTCGATTATAAAGTAATGGTTTTATTAAGTTTTGCAGATTTGTAGATCGCTTCTACGATTTTAATATCTTTCATTCCTTCTTCTCCTGGCACCATAACCGGCTTATTTTGTATGATGGCTAGAGCATCATCATCCATTTGTTGTGCTTGTTGATTTTTAATAGGGATATTTAACAATTTACCATTGCTTGCTTTCCCTTGCACTCCGCCATACATCGAAAAAGGAGCTAAAGTATACCAACCTTTTTCACAATCTACATAGAGTTCATGCATAGATTTACCAACGCTGGTTTTTCCGTGAGCTATAGCCCCCGAAGGAAATTCTAATGTAAAGTGAGTAGTTTCGTCCGTTTCAGTAAAAATCTTTGGTCTGGTAGTCATTTGCTTTGCTGAAACCGTAATAGGCTCTTCTCCTGTAGTATATCTGGCAGCGTTAAGGGCATATACGCCTAAGTCATACATGGTGCCGCCTCCCAATTTTGAATTCAAACGCCAACTTCGTGCAGGATTTCCTACGTTATAACCAATTTCTGCTCTCAAAGTTTTTATCGCACCAAAAGGTTTTGTTGTTGCCCAATCTATTATAGTGCGAGTATTGGGTTCATGCTGCATACGGTAGCCTATAGAAAGTTTGACCTTATTCTTTTTACATGCCTCAATGATAGCTTTGCACTCAGCTTCTGTTTTTGCCATGGGTTTTTCGCACCATACATGTTTCCCGGTATTGGCAGCTTCAATAGCATAGGTAGCATGTAAACCCGTGGGTACAACAATGTAAATTACATCAATATCAGGGTTATTAGCGATACGATCTATGGTATCATAACTGTATACGTTTTTATCGGGGATATCATATCTTCTTTGCCACTTTGGTATCTTCCATGGGCTACCGGTAACAATTCCTGTGAGTTTACAATGTTTTGTGAGTTGTAAAGCTGGTGCGAGAATTGAAGTACTGTAATTCCCTAAACCAACCAAACAAACACCAAGCTGTTTTTGATTCGTATTTGCAAATAAATTAGAATAGGGGAGTAGACTATACCCCATTGCTAGTCCAGTAGTGCGAATAAAGTCTCTTCTTTTTAAAGTCATGATAAAAAGATGTAATGGTGAGAATCCTTAAGGTACAATTTATTCTAAGACAACTATGTTGCGAGATTGTTAAATGGTAAGAACTATAGCTCTATATATTTTGAAACGGTTCTTTCACTTTCTACCTCTCCCGTATGTTTGGTACTTGCTTTTTCAAATAAAAGTACATGAACTTCTTCTCCTTCTTTGGTAGAAGGACAGTGTTCAACTCCTTTGGGTACTACAATAAGTTCACCAGGATTAACGGTTACTGTTTTATCTCTGAATTTCATGTGTAAAGTACCTTTAATCACCTGAAAAAGTTCATCTTCATCATCGTGTTTATGCCATATGAAATCTCCAGATAATTTGGCCAAATATACCTGATTATCATCTACCATAGCGATGCGATGAGGATGCCATTGCTTGTCAAATTTTGATAATTTCTCGTTGATATTAATTGCTTCCATAACCAATTTTACTATTATAAAAACAAGGTACTTATTTCATCTGTGATGCGGGTGGGTCTTAACGTTTCTTTATGCAATAGGCACCAGGTTGTTTTGGCCGAAACCAATACTTTGTTGGTTTTTTTATGAAGAATTTTGGTGTGCCTTTCACTTTTCACCCCTCTATGGTTATCGATCCAGGTTTGTAGAATAATTTCATCTTTTTCAAAGGCAGGATGATGATATTCTATATAATGATTTAGAACTACCCAAACATAGGTGTTTCTAATGGCTGAATCGGTTTTTGTTTCCCAGTGTTTTTTAGCCACTTCTTGAACCCATTGAAGATACATTACGTTGTTTACGTGATTCATATCATCGATAGCAGAAGCGGGTACGGTAAGATGATGTTCAAAAATTTCTGGCATTAGTATCTAAGTTTGAATGTGAATAAGACGTGGTACTAAAAGTAAAAAAATAGAACCAAAAATGTGCGATAAAACCTTCTAATCTAAATAATAACTTAAAAAGGTTAAAATTGCTGTAGCCAATTAAAATTAGTTCTAATTTTAAGGTATTAACCAATATTATATTTTACATGAAAACAAATCTTTTGAACATCGAAGGGGTGGCTCAGCTCTCAAGAGCAAGCCAAGGTAAGATCAAGGGGCAAGCTTCTGGAGAAGATCTTTCATTATGCGGTTGCTCGTGTAGTGGGTCTGTAACAGGACCATTCTACTGCAGAAAGTACATTTCTTGTCCTCATGTGTATACTTGTGAAGAAACTTTTTAAGGAGTTTTAATACAAAATATACCGTGTAAAACCTGTTTTACTCAAGCCTGTCTATAGCTGTAGCAGGTTTGAGTACATATCGGGATAGTATTTAAAATCCAAGAATAATTTTGGCGATGTAGAAGAATAGAAAAATTCCAAAAATATCATTACTGGTAGTGATAAAAGGACCCGTAGCAATCGCAGGATCAATCCCTCTTTTATCTAGTACGATGGGTACAAAGGTTCCTATTAAAGCGGCAACAATAATAACACATAGCATAGACAATGCAATAGTTAGACTAAAATCTAGTTCCATTCCTGTTATTGCACCAAATAGAATCACCAATATTCCCAGAGTGACACCACTTATAAGACTTAGGCTTATTTCTTTTACCAATCGATTAAACAAACTTCCTTTAACCACATCATTGGCCAAACCCTGTACAATAATAGCAGACGATTGTACTCCAACATTACCAGCCATAGCGGCAATAAGAGGGGTGAAAAAAAACAGTTCTTTATATTTGGCAAGGGCCTCTTCAAACCCTTCCATAATGAATACACTTCCCAGCCCTCCAAAAAGACCGAGTACTAACCAGGGTAATCTTGCTCTGGTAAGTTCCCAAACGCTATCGTCGGCTTCAACATCTTGCGAAATACCTGCTGCTAACTGGTAATCTTTCTCAGCTTCATCTTTAATAAAATCTACGATATCATCAATAGTTACTCTTCCTACCAATACACCCTCGTGATCTATGACGGGAATAGCTTCTAAATCATATTTCTGCATGATACGAGCCACCTCTTCTCCTTCGGTATCAACACTCACAAAATCTACTTTTGAAATGTAAACATCACTTATATGAGCTTTGGTTGGCGCGGTTAGTAAATCTTTAAGTGAAAGTCGACCCTTTAACCTTTCTTCTTTGTCAACAACATATATAGAATGTACTCGAGTCACATTTTTGGCTTGTCTTCGCATTTCACGAACACATCCTGCCACGGTCCAGGTTTCTTTAACTTTTACCAATTCTTTGGCCATAAGTCCACCGGCTGTATCTTCTTCATAAGAAAGAAGTTCTTTAATATCCTCGGCATGTTTTTCATCTTCAATCTCTGCGATTACCTCTTCTGCCAATTCATTAGGTAATTCTGCTACCACATCGGCAGCGTCATCGGTGTCCATCTCTTCAAGCTCTTCAGCAATTTCTTTTGCTGACAGATTTTCAAGAATACGTTCCCTAAAATCTTCTTCAAGCTCCATTAAAGCTTCAGAAGTCTTCTCGCTATCTAATAATTTAATGAGATATGTGGCCTCAGATAAGTTAAGTTCACTTATAACCTCTGCGATATCTGCAAAGTGAACTTCATTAAGCATATTGTGTAATTGGTCATCACCTTCGGTTTCGATAAGGTGCTTTACCTGTACAATAAGCTCGTCTGAAATCTGAAACGGCATGGGATAGTTTTTTGGTGAACTCTCTACAAACGCACACAAAGATAACCAAACAATTTAATTGGGCTTTAAGACTATGTAAAATGATCGTGTTGTTACGATTTTTCGATAAGAAGAGTGAGCTCTATAAACTCCTCAACCGATAATTGTTCTGGTCTTTTGTTTAGAATATCCAATGCTTTTATAGTATCGGTAAGCTGCAAAGTTTTAAGGCTGTTTCTTAGGGTTTTACGACGTTGACCAAAAGCAGTTTTTACTACTGTAAAAAGTAGTTTTTCACTACATGGGAGCGAATATTCTTTTTTACGAATGAGTCGTAGTACCCCGCTATCCACTTTGGGAGGAGGATTAAATACTCCGGGAGGTACCGTAAATAGATATTCGGCATCATAAAACGCCTGAGTGAGTACCGATAAAATACCATAGGCCTTACTACCAGGTTTTTCGCAAATACGCTGTGCCACTTCTTTTTGAAACATTCCTGTAAACTCAGGAATACGATCACGATGTTCCAATGTTTTAAAAACAATTTGGGAAGAAATGTTATATGGGAAATTACCGGTTATGGCAAATTGCTCTTCACTAAAAAGCGTATCTAAGTTGTATCTTAAAAAATCGGCTTCTAATACTTGAAAAGAGATGCTTTTTCTTTCAGATGCTGCATGTTCTAAACGAAAAGTAGTGTTGAGGTACTCGATCGATTCATTGTCGAGATCCATGGCCACAACATTGAGTTCTTTCTCAAGAATATATTTGGTAAGAACCCCCATACCAGGGCCAATTTCGATAACATTGGTATACCCAGTTTGGGTAAGAGTATCTCCAATTTTTCTGGCGATGTTTTCATCTTTCAAAAAATGCTGCCCAAGATGCTTTTTGGCTTTTACGGCAGTTTTTTCTGATCTAGAAGAGTTATCCTCCTTATATTTTTTGTGTTTAGCCATTTTGCTCGCTAACAATTTCTAATTCTGTTCTAAAAGCGACAAATTTACCTGCGAAACGTTGGGATTCTGCCCTAAGTCGATCGGCATCTTCACTATAATATTGCTGTAAAGTCTCTTTGCTACTTGTGGTGTATTGAACAGAGTAGGTAATACCTCCCATTTCTTCGTTTACCAATACTTTGGTCATTAACGCTTTACTAAATTTTCCTGTCGCCAACATATCGGGGATATGTTCTTTTCGCATCCAGTGTAGCCACTCTTCATGAACCGTTTCTTCAATATTTATAGTAACGTTGTAAATATACATCTCTGTGATTTTTAAGGAGGCAAAGGTAATAAACAAACCTCGTTTTGGTTATACCACAACTATACTAATTTATAGCATCTCCTCTTAGGGTTCGATATTTTTTTCGGGCTTCAACAAAATAAATACTGTCTGCATGGTTAAAAATTATTTTTTCATACAGTTCTTTTGCTTTTTCGGGTTCTCCCAATTGATTAACATACAATTCGGCTAACCAATAATAAGCATCATCGGCCAATATATCGTATTCGAAAAACTCTAAGATTTTTAGGTAATTTACTTTGGCTTTTTCAAAATCTTTTTCTTTTTCATATAGCTTAGCTTGTCGTAAAAAAGTTTCGTCTTCAATCTTTTCCCCTCTATGATTATCGAGAATCTTTTGATACATAGCGATAGCCTCTTGGTTTTTATTCTGAAAGGCCAGTAAATCGGCTTTGGCAAATATCTTAAGTGCAGTTTGTGTAGAATCTTCAAGAGAGTTATCACTTATAATAAGACTTAACTCCATGGCATCATTTGCGATCAATTGCGAAGTAGAAGATTTTAAAACATCCAATTGCGTTTGTGCCCAAGAGAAATCGCCTTTATAATAGCTTGTTTTTGCTACTTTGAATCTTGCATCTTGTGCAAGGAAATTATTTTTTAATACATTCTGAACCTGAGTATAATAGATAAGAGCCTTGTTGAATTTTTGATCTAAAACCAAAATATCGGCGATTTTCATTTTTACTCTCGATGATTGAAACCTGGATAAACGTTCTCTCTTTATCAGATCTTGCAGAAAGGTTATCGATTCTTGTTTTTTATCTTGATTAAAGGCCAGAAAATGAGCATAATCAATTTGTAAACCTATAGTTTCTCTAGATTTGCCGTATTCATTAAATACAGCATTATACTGTTCTACGATATTATCATATTCCTTTTTATTTCCTTCGTCTACTTTTGCTTTTAGTATGATCTTATGTGCGGTAAGTTTCATGTCTTTAGAAGCCGAGGTTTCTAAAATGTAATCAAGAATCTCGGTAGCAGATTTAATATCTTTTTCTGAAATAGCAATTCTGGCTAAATTTATAATACCCTGCGGACTTTCATCTTTTCGTTTATAAATAGCTTTTTCATGCACAAACGCTTTTTTGAACTCTTTTTGTTGAACAAAGAGCCAGCTCAGCATTTCATTATATAAAATATCTGGGTTTTGCTGAAGCCTTTTGATCAGCAACTTCTTAAAAATAACATTGGCTTCATTTGAAGAATCTTCGGTGATATAATCGCTAAAATTACGCTGTACAACATTAATGTAATTAGGCTGTAGTTGCAGTAAGGATAAATAGCTCGAGAACATTTTCTCCAACTTGCCTTGCTCGCCATAAATTTTGGCTAGTTGTACATTAAAATTGGACCTGGGATTGTCTTGCATCCCTTTTTCATAAATCAAAGCAGCTTGGTCTAGAAGATTATATTTTTCAAAGGTTTGAGCAAGAGAATAGGCATGATTCACATCGGTATTGCTATATGTTTCTACAGCTTTGTCGTAGTATATTTTTGCTTGATCTGCTTTTCCTTGTACCTCATAATGATGCCCCAATTCAACAAGTAATTGAGCATTATTGGGTACTTGGCTTATTCGTTTTTTTAATACACCTTCGGCCTCTTCAAATTGTTCTAACTGCTGATGTGACTCTACCAATCCCAACACATAATTCATACGATTCGGGTTCTTATCGTAGAGTTTTTGATAAATGATTAATGCCTTTTCATATTGCCCTTGCTGCATATAGTTCTTAGCCAGCTGCTCAGATTGGGAGAACGCTGAAAAAGATATAAATAGAGCAATATAGATAAAGAAAAAGCGCATTTTGCAAGTTTTTTTGTAAATATAGCAAAATACGCTTTAGCGATATGTTATAGATAGCCTAATCTATGTATTCGAATCCACAGTAAGGGACCAAAACATCAGGGATTTTAATTCCTTTTGGAGTTTGATAGTTTTCTAAAATACCAGCAATAACTCTTGGTAATGCCAATGAGCTTCCGTTTAAGGTGTGAGCCAATTGTTTTTTACCATTATTATCTTTAAAACGTAGTTTTAAACGGTTAGCTTGATAGGATTCAAAGTTTGACACAGAACTGATTTCTAACCAACGATCCTGTGCCGTAGAAAATACTTCAAAATCATAAGTAAGTGCAGAAGTAAATCCAATGTCTCCACCGCAAAGTCTTAATATACGATATGGTAACTTTAGTTCTCTCAAAATTCCTTTTACATGCTCCACCATTCCATCTAGAGCCTTATATGAATTTTCAGGAGTTTCGATACGCACAATTTCTACCTTATCAAATTGATGCAAACGGTTTAAACCTCTTACATGAGCACCATAAGATCCAGCTTCTCTCCTAAAACAAGGGGTATACCCAGTACAACAAATCGGGAGATCATTTTCTTTCAATAATTCATCTCTAAACATATTGGTAACAGGAACTTCTGCCGTAGGGATAAGATATAAATCGTCTCCTGTAACATGATACATTTGCCCTTCTTTGTCTGGCAATTGTCCTGTTCCGTATCCAGAGGCTTCATTAACCAAATGTGGAACCTGATATTCTTTGTAACCCGCCTCAGCATTCTTATCTAAAAAGTAACTTATTAATGCTCGCTGCAGCCGCGCACCTTTACCTTTAAACACAGGAAATCCTGCACCTGTTATTTTTACCCCAAGCTCAAAATCGATAATATCATATTTCTTAGCCAATTCCCAATGTGGTAAAGCTCCTTCTTCCAAAGCTGGGATGTCACCTTCTTTAAAAACTTCTTCATTGTCTTCATCACTTTGGCCATCAGGAACAGAAGGGTGAGGGATATTGGGAACGGTATATAAAAGTTCAGAAAGTTCGTTTTGTATATTGGTCAACTCCGAAGAAAGCTCTTTAGAAGTTTCTTTAAGCTGTGCTGTTTTTTCTTTTAATAGGTTTGCTTTTTGTTGTTCTCCATTTTTGAACAACATTCCAATCTCTTTAGAGAATTTGTTCGAATCGGCAAGGGTATTATCCAATTTTGCTTGTGTTGCACGACGATTCTCATCAAGAGTAATAATTTGATCCAAAACAGGAGCGGCATCAACATTACGTTTTGCCAACGCTTTGATATATTCCTCTTTATTTTCAATGATTTGTGATACTACTAACATGATATCTTTTTTGAGCGGAATATTCCTGTAGGCAAGGTTACCGCAATGAAGGAGCAAATTTAAAGAAAAGATATATTTAAATACATTGAATTACTGAAGAAATTTGGAGAGCGTTTGTTACTAGAATATATGCTTTTTTCTAAGTGACCTTGTATGTGTTAAATAGGATGTAATTAAGAGTTTATAGTTTGTTTCTTAAAATTAGAAGGTGTTATTCCTTCGAACCTTTGAAACGTTCTGTTGAAACTGGTTTTAGAGTTAAAACCGCACTCCAGGGCAATGGCCAATAATGTATATTTTGAAAAGGACGGGTTTAAAATACGTGCTTTCACTTCTTCAACTCTAAAACGATTAATGTAATCATAAAAACTAACCTTCATATGCTGATTAAGCAGATAGGACAATTTTTTATCAGAAATGTTCAATTCTTCAGATAGAGATTTTAAAGACAACTCTGTGTTTAAATACCACTGTTGTTGTTGCATCAATGCGTCGAGCTGTTGTTGCAAAGATTCCATTTCTTGTAGTGAGTATATCGCTTTGGTATCATTATTAGAAGAGGTAGAGGTGTCTCCACTATTTTTATCTATAGAAGGAATCTTTTTAAGGAGAAACTCAGGGAGTAACACTTTTGTTTGTGAAATCCCATGGTAAGCCAAGTATACGATTAAGAAAACTACAAATAAGGCAATAATACCAACTGCCGAGCTGATATCACCGTATACAACTTCAAAAATGGTAATAGAAACATCTATTCCTGTAATCAAGACTGTGCTGTATAAAAGCTTTAGTAACCAATTAAAATCACCAGGAGTTACATGAGCATAATATTGAGGAACAATTTTGTTGGTTTTTTTAAGAAGTCTTATCGCAGCAATACAGTAGATAAGGGAGTATACGATGTTAAGTGCAAACAGGTTTTCTAATCCTACACGAAGGTGTCCAAAAACTTCGGGACTATTAATTAAACTTACAAGTTTTGGAATGCTTGCAAACAGAAGGTATAAAATAGGAATGATAAAATGTTTTATATTTTTCTTTATGATATCTTTTTTAGGGTAAAAGATGGCTTTGGAGTACAAAAAAAGAAATGGTCCTATGCTAATAGGGATAGTGTCCTGAAATAAAAAAGTAGCGAAGAAAATGGTCTTACTTTCATTGATAAAACCAAAAAAACAGATTTGGGTGAATAGTATCCACAAGAAAATGACAAAAAGCATTCTAAAGTGAAATTCTTTTAAACCATTCTTCCATAAAATATAAAGTAAAAGCGCATTGGCAATCACTCCTAGATGGAGTGTAAAATCAATGAGGAGTTCCATAGGCAATTAAGTGACGACTAAAAAATTAAGGTTTACGTTAAAATTTGTTATAAAATTAATATTAAATCATAATAGATTGCAAAGGTTATATTTTTTCTGTCTCAGGATTTGAGACAATACTAAAAAATGTTGTCCTATTGTAATTGATAATTAATACACTAAAGAAATAATATGCCTTTATATTTTGAAGGAAAAATCTTCACTTTAAGCTATTTTTTGAGAGATATTGGGCTTTTTGAGGATTAAAAAAAGAGTGCCACATCTTCTTTTGGGGCGAATGGCATCGTAAATAAACCTTATTTCGTATCAGATTAAAGTAATTGGATTTTACGATATGTTGGGGAGTTATGTTTGGGTTTTTAAGATGGCAACAAGTGACGAAATATATTGTTTTTGGGGTAAGTAATATATGGAAACTGCTCGCAATTTAATTCTTAAAACTTAGCATTATCTACAAGGAATAAATTCAATTCCGAAAATCACAAATAGTTGGCAAAAGCCACATTTTAGTTTGAAGGACATTTTGAAAGTATATTTATTCTTTAGGTTGCAACAAAACTAATAGATTACTGATTTTCAATTTGAGTTAGATTGTAATAGAAGTCTGTTTAATATCTAAAGAATATTACAAAATGTCAAAGTTGAGTATATAAGGGTCACAGTATTTGGTGTGATATGAGGAGTAGGCAGTAATTGTGTCACACCTGGTGCCCTTGTATGTATTTTATCTTCATTATAAATAAATTTATAGCAGTCTTAGTGAAAATACGACGTATATAATAATTAAGCCTTGGCAATTAATTACCAAGGCTTTTTTTATCAGTCTAAGAGTGTTTCCACCTTGTTTTTATAACTTAGTAAGGTCTTCTAGAAAGGAAAGTTCCAGAAAATGAAAAGTGCATTTGAGTTATTAATTACTTTGTAAATTGAATCTACTTCTTCGGAAACCTCTTTATATTCCTTATTCTCTTTAACAACTAGATTTAGATATTCTGAATAACTGTTGATACCCTTATATTTTGAAATTTCAACTTGCCTTACTTCAAAGGTGTTAGATTTTGAATAAGAATGCAAGGTTAAGTGGCTTAGTTCTTCAGGAATCGTGGGTATAACTATGTTATCTTGATTCTGGCTGTCGAATACAATAACCCATGAATATCGAGTGTCAAAGTTACTTTGGTTAGTTAAGTATACTTGTCCAACCTTATGTTCTTGTCCATCTTTGGTTAATGAAATAGTATTTTGATTTTGAGAATAATCCAGATTCCAGTTTGGTCTTGTATAAGTGGCAGAAGGTAATCCCACACGTTCGGTTATGTAATCATTCAGTGCGATTCTATGTCTATACTTATGAAAAGAGGTGTTTACCTTATAGTTTGCTGTTCCTCTTCCGATCGAGCCAAAGAATATCTCGTGGTATGAATCAGTATTAAAAGCTATTTCATTATCAAATCCAAACAGTCTAAAAAACATACTCTGATTTGAGTTGGTCATTTCAACTGTTCTTTGCTCAATATTTTCGGTGGAAAAGTTGGTTGCTTCAAGCGTATAGTCGTTAGGAAAAGGTTTTTCAATTTTTTCATAGCTATAATTTCCTGTTACAGGATCATTGGCATAAACGTATGAGTATTCAGTTCCTGCATTTTCATCCCAAATAGGATCAAAACTACTTATGTTGAATAGATCATTTATTTCTACGCCATTATGGTCTATAGCACGACCTCTTATTGATGTAGTATTTGAAAATCCGGAACTTGGATAATTTACATTTAGTTGTAATACACGACTTTCTTTTGGTCCAAATAAGTTAATCTTCCCCGGTGTTTCTCTTGTTAAATTTTGAATGGAGTATAAGCCGTAACTGTTTCCATTATTGTAATTTACAAGAGTTAAGGTGAAAATATCATCGTTTGTGAACTCTTCATCGCTATAAAATTTAAGTTCAGAAATGTCTCTTGTAATTTGTTTTGTATCTAACGGCTTACCATCAGCTCCGGAAACAAAAGCCCAGTATTCTACAGTAGATTGTTGTACCAGATTATCTGGTACGTTTAAAGTTAATAATAGTCTTTTGTTTTCTACTCTGATTTCTTTTGTGGTGGAATTTCCTAAGGCGTCTGTAGCGATAAATTTAAAGTTCCCTGCTCCTACAGGGTATATTTCTGGATCAAAATCAAAACTATAATTGGAAACCTCATTAAACAGTTTTAGTTGTTGATCATTATACAAAACTTCAAGAGTAATAACTTCAGAGAAAGTGTCTGTAACATTTGGATTGAAATTTATTAGTGCATCAACAATTTGCCCCTCAGTAATAGATTCTAACGTAATTTCCGGACCAGAGTTATCAATAACAACATTAAGATTAGCAGTTGAAGTGTTTCCTGTTAGATCCAAAGCAACAATACGAATTTCGTTATTCCCATCTGCAAGATCATTAGTAGGAATATTGACTAAGTAACTGTCGTCTGTAATTTCTTCAATATTGTTGTCATTTATATAAATATTAACTTTTTCAATGCCAGTATCATCTATTACCTCAAAAGTAAGTTCATTTTGGTCACCTCCGATTATAGTACCATTAGCTATTGATAAATTAGTGATAGAAGGTATGGTGTTATCAATAATGATTGTTTCTTCTTTAGATGCAGTATTTCCTGCTTCGTCAGATACAGATATCTTCAATGTGTATTCACCTGTTTCAAAAGAGTTAACATCAACACTTATTTCAAATGGAGCCGTAACATCTTCATTGATTTTTTGATTATCTATAAATACTTCAACTTTGGAGACTCCTCTATCGTCTTCTGCATTTACCTTTATATCTAGGTTCTTGCTTATTCTAATTGGTTCTGTATTGTCATCACTTAGGTCGTTAATAGTTAAAGTGATATTAGAAGGCGGGATCGTATCTGGAGGTAAGTTGTCATCTGTTCCGCAAGATGCTAACATAATTAGAGTAAAAAATATGAATAGATGATAAATTTTAACCATAATTCTTTATTGATTTTTAAAATAATTTTCTAAAATATCGCCAAAAGTAAGCAATACGAGTATCAAAAAATGAGACTCTATTATTTATTTTGGACGAATTCAGTCTTATAATACGAAGGATAAATCACGGTAACGAAATAGAGCACTTAGGGATAATTTAGAACAGTAAAAAGATGATATAACAACCAACGTTTTATTAGGTCAACTTTGGTTTTTACACCATAGGAAGCAATGTCGTTAGCTATGAATAAGATTTTTTCATGTTACATTTATTCAGAAGTTGGATATAATACCCTTATAATTAAGGAATATAATATTAGGATTGTGTTTTTATAAATAAGATCTATTCTTTAAGATCTTCCAAATCTTTCAGCATTTCCTTAGCATCATTATATTTAAAATAGGAATTCTCAATGATAATGTTGAGCATTTGCTCACATTTATTGAACTCATTTGCTTTTAAGTAAAGAAGCGATTTGTACCAATATCCTTTTTCAGAATCGATAAGATCACGGTCTATAAGAGCATTCAACGTTTTTTCTGAACTGTCGTATTCTTCCAGTTCTAAATGAGAAATAGCTTTATACAGATATAAAATGCTGTTGTCTTTATCTTTTTCTAGTAATGCCTCGATATGGTTTAAAGCTTCTTGATAGTTTTTGTTTTTAAAACTATGTTCTGCAGCGATCAAACTAGTATTATCTTCAGAGTTTCTGCTTATAAGTGAAGGCAATTCATAACTACTTGCATAGTGTACATAAACTTCTTCTGGACTACTAAGGTCTTTTTGAGGGTAAAAGTTGATAAATATTGCTATTAGTGCTGCAGCCGCAGCAGAAAAGTATACTAACCGTCGTAGGTTGTTTTTGCGTTTATGGTTGGCTTTCGCTTTTTCTATTATGTTCCCTAAACGCTCTGCATTGTTTTTATATAGCGTAGCATATTCTTCTACTTCTCCTGGATCCACATTAGAAGCATAACTCCATTCTTCTTCGTTTAGAGTTTCAAAAAGTTGCTTTTCTAAAAGAAACTTTTGCTTAAAATCGACGTCGTTAGAAACTTTATCCAAAAAATCATTTCGCTGTTCATCAGACAGTAAATTTCTTAGAAACTGTTCAATTAATATATCTTCTTCTACACTCATAATTCCTTCAATGAATTATATCTTTTATCTTTTAAAATTAGTTCGGTAAGACGTTTTTTACATTTAAACACTCGTTGTCTTACGACCAACTCAGAAGTGTATTCTGTGTTGGCAACGATCTCTTCATACGATGTCTTTGCAAAAAACAGGGTTAAGATTTTTTTGCAATTTCCTGTTATTTGAGCAAACTTTTCGGTAAACAGTTCGTGTCGTTTTTGCTCTATAAGTGCGTATGAACTATCTTCATATTCATCACGTACTTCAACTTTTTCAACATTTGTTACCCGTTTTTTATGAGAATTTAACTCTCTTCGCCAAAGATTTTTACAAACCACAAACAAATAGGCGTCAAAACTACCGCTTATAGCAAATTTTTCCTTTTTGTAGCGAATTATAATCTGAATCAGACTTTTCTGAAATATATCTTCTGCGTCTTCAAGATTTCCCTTGTTTTGAAGGATGAATTTTTTGACCAAAGGAAAATTTTTGTCGTATATCCCGGTAATTATTTTTGAATCTTCTTTTACAAGCTCATTTAAAATGAAGTTGCCGTCCATACTCTACTGTTAAAGGGCAAAAATAAAATTTTATACTTTTGCGTGGGTAACTTTTTAGTTTTTCGGGAAGAGTAGGCAAACAAAAATACAAAAAATGAGAAAAAATGTAATTTTAGGAATACTGGTGTGTTTAATTTTATCGGCTTGTCAACAAGGTAATGAGTTGGTAGAAGTTGAAAATTTAGAAAAAGACACCACAACAAGTTTTGAGAAGAATTCACGTTTTCCGGATCTAACTTTTGTAGATGGCACCCCTGTAGAGTATACGGTTGTAGACATCGAAGTTATCGTAGTTTATGAACTAGGAGCTACCGAAGCAGAGAAGGCTCAGGTAAGGGCCGATAATACTACAATATATGGAACTATTCAAGTGACTCCTTGTCCGTTAAACCCTAATGCAGAAATCTGGAACTACAGAGATATTATAATTCATAATTGGGAGGATGCCCCATATCAGGAATTAAATCAACGAGTATCAGATCCTATTGAAGATCCAGATATTGTTAAAAAAGCTGTACTTCGTCAGATTGATTACAGAACGTATACGATTAATGATCCAGCTATTATTTGTGACTAAATATTGTTGTTGAATCTCAAAAAATATCTCATCTATTTTTGGCTGCTTATAGGACACATAATGCCTATAAGTAGCCAAAATTGCTATGATCAATATATACAACTTAAGGCTAGTAAAGAAGTGCCAAAAAGTGCTGAAGTCGATGAGCTATTGCGTTGTACAAAAGATAGTACGCAGATCATAGAAATTGCTCATTTTTTTTCTATACAGTATTATATCAAAAAAAAGTATAGCCTAGCCATTAAATATGCCAATATTGAGGTAGATCATTTTATTGAAACACAAAAAAGTACAGTTAATTTTGAAAACGCGCTTTATAATTTAGGTAGATTCTATTTCGTAAATAGACAGTTTTCTGAAGGAGTTCGTTGTTTCGAAAATGTAATAACAGCTAATATTACTCAAAACAAAGTAGCTAGATCATATGTAGAGTTAGGTAAATACTATAGAAGAAAAGGAGAGTTGTATAAGGCTTTAGATTATTCTAAAAAAGGCATCTATTTGTTAGAAACAGATTCGAATAAAGATATAGATTCAGAATCAAGTCTTTTGTCATCATATATAAACACCACCATAATTTATGATGCATTAAAAACAAAATCGGCATCAATAGAAGGTATTGCTTTGCTAGCAAAGGCAGATAGTCTGATACAAAAAGAAAAACGGCTGTTAACACGAACTAAGTTTTATTCACTTAACGCCGGCTATGCAAATTTATATGGAAATAGGTTTCTCAATAATTTTGAAAAAGCTAAATATTACTACGAAAGAAATCTACACAAAGGTTTAGAGCTGAAGGACTCGATGGTAATTTCTAATTCATATGTTAATCTAGGTGAGTTACATCTTAATCATAAAAAAGATAGTGCTTTATTTTTTCTAGAGCGTAGTTTGAGATTTAATAAAAACAATAAAATCCGAAAAGCAGAAAGCTATAGAAATATTTCCAATTTTTATAAGGAACAGCGAAAGTATGAGTTGGCTCTTGAAAATATAGAGATCTCTTTAAGTTGGAGTTTTGGGCAAAAAGGGGAGGTGACTCATACTCCTCCAACACAATTGAATCTGTATGAAACTGGCGATAGAAGGGATGTGTTTAAAGCGTTACGGAGTAAAATAATTATTCTACTTAACCTATATGAAACCACAAAAGATCGTAGTTATCTTGAACGGGTACTAGGTACAGTGACCATTAGTGATAGGTTAGTGGCCATGATTATCGAAAATAGCTATGAAATCAATACAAAATTGCTTTGGCGAAAAGAGGCTTCAGAAGTTTATGTGTTAGGAATACGAGCCGCACATCTTTTAAAGGATGAGGTTGCCATGTTCCGTCATATGGAAAAGAACAGGGCCTTACTACTTATACAAGGAATTAAAGAAAATACGTTACAATTTAATTTGCCAAAAGAATTGTTAGATAAAAGGCTGGCACTAACTAAAGATATTTTAAGTCTAGAGGATAAAATACATGCTAATACTAATGTTTACAGTAAAGAAAAAGACGCTCTATTCGAATTAAAAGAGTATTACCGGGCATTTAATGATTCTTTATATCGAGTAAACCCTCAATATTTTGATGAAAAGCTAAAGATGGAATCTCTTTCCCTTTCAGATATAAGAAAGGCGTTAGATTTGAATACCGTAATTGTTTCATATGCACTCGATGAAAATTATGGAGAAGAGAAAAGTCTGTTCGGATTGGTAATATCTCATGATCATACATTTAGTTTTAAGGTCAAAAACACCGAAGAGGTATTGCTTAACTTAAAGCAATATAAACAACTTATATCCAAACCATTAAAAACCAAAAAAGAGCTCACTTTTTTTAAAGAAGTTTCTTTCTCCTTGTATAACGAACTCTTCCCTGGAGAGCATCTCAAAAAAATAATTGTAGATAAGCATCTTGTTCTTATTCCCGATGTAGGCATGCAAAATATTCCTTTTGAGGCTTTTAGTGTAAATGAAAAATCAATAAAATATTTAATCGAACAAAATGATATTAGTTACACCTATTCAATGTCATTTCTGGAACAAACTGGTGAAACAGAAAGGAAAACCGATCTTAACTTTGTAGGATTTGCTCCAATTCGGTTTTCAGCGATGGGGCTTCCTGTTTTACAGAATACCGAAAACGAAATTCTTTCTATCAATACTGTTTTAAAAGGAGATACATATTTGTTTGAACAAGCAAGTAAAGAAATATTTCTCGAAAAAAGCAAAGATGCCAGAATAATACATTTGGCAACCCATGCTACTTCTGGAGAAAAACCTGAGGTTTATTTTTTCAAGGATACGATTAAACTGCATGAGCTATATACCCATAAAAATAATGCTGATCTGGTAGTGCTTAGTGCTTGCCAAACAAATATTGGAAAAATTAATAAAGGTGAAGGTGTCTTCAGTTTAGCAAGAGGTTTCTTTTATTCTGGAGCCAATGCAGTTATCTCGTCGTTATGGAATGTTAATGATACTTCTACGTCAAGTGTAATGAAGTATTTCTATGAAGATTTAGAAGCCTCTTCATCCAAAGTTAAAGCACTAGGTAACGCAAAAAGAAAATACCTAAAAAAGCATTCGCTATCTGAAGCATCTCCGTATTATTGGGCTTCTTTTGTGTTAATAGGGGATACAACTCCAACTTTTGAACACAACTTTACACCCTATTATATCATAGGGTTTCTACTTATAACCATCTTAAGTTTTATTTTTTTTAGAAAAAAAGGGTAACAAATTCCGAAAGTGTGAAGAGTCAAGAAAATGAAGTTCATTTTGAAAGACGATACACTATTCAAAGTAGGAAAATCTGATTTCTAATTGGAAGTGAAATCAGACAGGGCTTGTATGGTTTTTATTTCCAATGCACTTCATAATTAGTAGTAATAGAATCATGTCTTTGGTTAAGGCGGGTTTGTAATAGCAAAACGATTTTAAACATTGGTGTAGCTGAAAAAACAGAACACACATTGTCATCGCATTATTGTATACATGTATTGACACAAACCCTGAGTGTCATTAAATGATCGGGGATATCATTCAATTTTAAATAATTACTAATGAAAAAATCTTTGTTAAACTTAGGAAGAGCATTAAACAGAAACGAACAAAAAACAATAAAAGGTGGTGTCACCTTTACTGATTCAGAAGATATCTGTGCTGGTGGTGGAGACGTATGGAATGGAATTGGAGTTCCAAGAGGATGTGAGTGTACAAGTGATTCTCAATGTGGAACAAGAAGATGTGATTTCACCAACGGTGCTGGACGTTACGGAGTTTGTGCTTAATATTTTAAATCTAATAAATTATACAAATATGAAAAAATCATTGTCAAACCTAGGTAAAATTTTAAACAGAGAGCAACTTAAGCAGGTGAATGGACAACAAAACATTTATTGGTGTGCTGGAGGTAATGCCCACACTACCAATCGTTGGTGTCCAGTTCGTTGTTTTAAAGGGAACTGTCTGATATAAATTTGATTATTCAAGAGCTCTTCTGAGCTCTTGAATATTGATTATTTGTTTTAAAAACATAGGAGTCAAAGGTATCGGGTGAGTTATAAGGAGAGGCAGTATTATATCACACCATACCTTTGTCTCTTATGTTTTTTAGTTTATGCAGTAAAGTCGTAAATATTAGATCAGTTTTACCCCGTTTTTCATATTTGCGACGACTTATAAGATGCTGTAGTTAACTCGACACCGGAGATAGCACCGGGATTTCAATAGTAACCACAGTCCCACGACCTGGCATAGAGTCTATAAATAGGGTGCCTGAAAGCGTGTTGAGTCGATTTTTAATATTTTGAAAACCTATTCCTTCAGGTATTTTGTCAGTGTCAAATCCAATTCCGTTGTCTTCAAAGAGCAATTGTACAGTCTCATCGCTTTTGTTGATGTAGATATCGATACTACTGGCCTTTGCATGTTTTAGTGAATTTGTAAGTAGCTCTTGCAATATTTTAAATAGCTCTTCTGTAAGATAAGGCTCAATATTATCGATTTCATTTTCTGGATAAGGATGAAACGAAATGTCTGGTTTACTCCCGTTAGATACATTGTTGATATACTCATTTATGAGTACAGTAATAGGATTTTTTTGAAATTTCTTTGGTGTTAGGTTATGAGAAAAATCTCGGATCTGATGATAAGTTTCGTCAACTTGCTTGATGATATTAACTCTTTGATTTTCTGATTTAAAGGTGTTTGAAAGTTGCAATTTTATACTGGCCAAATTCCCGCCTATACTATCGTGCAATTCGCGTGCAAGGCGCTGGCGTTCTTTATCCTGTCCTTCCATGGTGGCCTTAATAAGATTTAGTTCCTGATCTTTCATTAAACCATAAACTTTTTGTGAGTTCACCTCCTCTTGAGATTTGTTTAAAGCTACTTGTGTTTTTAACTTTTGAAAGTATACAAATAGTAATCCTATAATTGGGAATAATACCACCAGAAATCCTATCAAAAATGCTTTTTTGATTGTTCGCTCCTTCTCAATCTCACCTTCTTTCAATAACTGCGATTCTTTAAGGGCAAGTATCTCTTTTTCTTTCTGCAAGGTTTGGTATTTAATCTCTAGCTCTTGAACTACTTTCTTGTTTTGATTTGTTAGAATCTGATTAGAGATAGAGAGATATTGAGTCATAAGGTGATATGCATTTTTATAATCCTTATTCGCTACTTTAAGGTCTTTAAGAACCATAATGACGTCTCTCTGTAGTTTTAGTTTATTCCATTGTACAGCGTTTACATAAGCAGACGATAAAATCATTTCGGCTACTTCAAGATCTCCCTGCCGGTAATACGTAATCCCTATCCTTATGGCAGCTTCGATATACAAGTCATAATAATTATTTTGAGAAGCCTGATCTTTTACATTTAAAAAATACTCAAGAGCTTGGTTAATATTTTTTTCATGCAGATCGATGCGTCCCAGTTTTAATTGCGTTTCCAGCGCTATTTTGTGATTTTTATGTGAGCTTAACTGGTCGAGAACTTCTAAATAGTACACTTTTGCGTTTTGAATATCTTCCTTGAAGAAATAGACATCGGCTAGGTGTTTTTTGGCTAATATTTGAATACCCTTATCTTCAGAGTTTTTGAGACACATTTCAAAAATTGGTAATGCCGTATCATATTTTTCCTGGTTGAGGTACACGATACCCAAACCAAGTTGATGCGTATAATACATTGTACTCATTGTAGAAAGAGGAGAAGCATTAATGCCATCAAGGTAATGTTGCATGGCATCATCAAAGAGCCCTTTTTTAAGTTTTCCTTTGCCTAGAATATCATAAGATTTTGAGAGGTAGCGCTCTGGGTTGGTTAGTTCATCTTTGTGTAACTTGATCTCCTTTTGTAACAACTCTCCATAATAAAGTATAGAATCAGTATTCCCAGCCTGAATATGAATAGCGGCGATGGTATCTATGATTTTTATTTTCTGTTGTATAGATGGAGCATTTTTAAAATCATCATAAAGATGTTTGTCAACTGTATTTGGAGTTGTGCCAAAAACCCTGTACCAATCCTTTTTTTCATCTTGTGCCTGAGCGAAAAATGAAAACAATAAAAAAAAGATACAACTATTCTTTACCAAAACTTTAGACGTCATACGCTTACTATTTTAATTAAAAGTAAGGAGTCTTATGGCTCCTCATTATCATAGGTAATAATCCATGGGTTTGAGGTAAAATAATTCCAAGGGGCATTGGCTAGGTCCACTTCTGGATCTATAAATGTTTTTCTTGGTTTCCCATTTATAGAAATTCGACTTTTTACATATACTGATATATCTCTTCCTTCTGAAGCATATTTTTCCTTCAGATATTGGGCAAATTGCCACATCGCATCGGGTTTGGTAGAGACCAAACGTAGTTGTTTTTTAGAAAGATGATCACTCTTTTTTATATATGTCTTTTTCGCATCTGGGGTAGCTTTGTCGACGATATAAAAATTTGTGGTACCGGATCGTCCTCGCAGCATCATTCTCCAGCTCATGCGGTGACCTTCTTCGGTCCATAAAACGTCTCCCGGTATTACCCAATGTCTAAGAGGTAAAGCAATTTGAATAATAAACCAAACTATGGCTACCGGAATTAGAATCTTTTTATAGGATGGAACAATTACTTCGTTATCGGTGTAAAACTCTTTCTTTTTCATAAAAATAGCATGTATACGCTCTCTTGAGAAAAAAAACACGCTAAACGCCAAGGATAGATAGGGGAAAATCCCGATTTGAAATATGATCGAATTGAACAAGTGAAAAAAGATACTAATGCAAAATGCAGCCAGACGCGTTCTTTTCCATAATAAAAGTGGTATAATAAGAAGGTCAAAAAGGATTCCAAAATAGGTTACGCTCACATGTGCCCAATGACCTTGTAATATATCTCCAATAATAGGGTAGTAGGCTCTGCCCGCCATTAGGTTTTTTGCAACCGTGTAGTCTAGCCAGTCGGGATAGAGTTTAGCTACAGAAGCATAGGTGTACACAATCCATAACTGAATAATGATTACCAGTACGCACCATCGTGGCATCGATATTTTTTTTAATGCAGGGTTGTTCTTTACATCGACAGAAAAGTAATTTCCTGCAGGTAAAAAATTCATCATAATGAGCAATAACAAAAGTAGATAGTAGTGGTTGTTATAGGATGCTTTTTGCATGAAATATACTCCTGCCCACATGATGGTGTACCCAAGCATGCTCCATCGGTATTTAAAACCAATCATGATCAATAGACCAAATATACCCATGATGGCAAAGTAAAAATACATACCGTTGCCGGGCAAGGGTTGTAAAAAATCAAGGCCAATAAAATTGAAGGTAAATTTGGGTTCTACCAGGGTTCGTGTTACCCAGCCTGTAAAAATTGCTCCAATAGCTTCTGCAGCGATAAGAAAACCAAAAAATACTCTAAATATTATGAGTGCACTATTATCGATCTGAGTGAACAACCAACGATTGATCATACTAATGAATTTATATATTCACGAGACAATTCTTCATCCTGTTGCATGGCTTCCTGAAGTTGCTCTATTGAGTCAAACTTTTTCTCATCTCGAATTCGTTTTAATAACTCAATCTGTATTTTCTTTTCATATAAATTGAAATCGGCATCGAAAAAGTGAGTCTCGATACTTTGCTGAGTCCCATTTACAGTAGGATTGTTGCCAATATTCATCATGCCAAAGTACAATTTATTATCGATTTTAGATTGTACGATATAAACTCCTTTTTTTGGAATAAGTTTATAGGTTTCCTGAATATGGAGATTGGCTGTTGGGTAGCTTAGTTTTCTTCCTAATTCTTTTCCTTTTACCACTTTTCCTGTAAGCATAAAATTATACCCTAAATAGGTGTTGGCTTTGGTAATGTCTCCTTCTAGTAGCGCTTGTCGTATCTTGGTTGAGCTTATCGCTACATTATCGATATCTTGTTTAGATATTTCTTCTACGGTGAAATTATTTTGAATCCCGTAAGACGCAAGATCGGTGATATTTGAGTTTCTGTTTCTTCCGAACCGATGATCATAACCAATAATGATATGCCTTGCGTTGAGATTGTCTATAAGCATTTCTTGTACATACTCTCCGGCCGTTAGTCTCGAAAACTCTTTGGTAAATGGATGTATGACCAAATGATCTAGTCCTGTTTCCTTTAAGATTTGAGATCGCTCATCGATAGTATTGATCAGTTTAATGTTTGAATCTTGCTGAAGCACCATTCTTGGGTGTGGGAAAAACGTGAGCACTACAGACTCTAGATCATTTCTTTTTGCGCTTTCTACCAACCGCTCAATTATTTTTTTATGTCCAATATGTACACCGTCAAAGGTTCCGATGGTAATCACCGAAGGAGAAGAACTGGTATATGTGTTGGCGTCATTGTATAGTTTCAAGAAGCAATATTTTTGATGTATAAAATTACGGAAATGTTGGGATACATTTCTTTATTTTCCGTTAAAGATGTTCATTGTATTAGAGAGACCTGCAGTTGCAAAGGACTTTATGAGTTCAATTCCTTTTTCAATTCTTTCTGGCATTGCGTTTTCTTCATCATTATTCCATTCGCCTAATACATAATCTACCTGCCTGCCTTTGCTAAATTCTGCACCTACTCCAAATCGAAATCTGGAATATTTTGATGTATGTAGCTGTGCCTCGATGTCTTTAAGTCCGTTATGTCCTCCTGCGCTTCCTTTGGCTTTTAGACGTATTGTTCCGAAAGGAATGTTAATATCGTCTGTAATTACCAATAAATTTTCTGTAGGCACCTTTTCTTTTTCTAACCAGTACCGCACTGCTTTACCGCTTAGGTTCATGTAGGTATTGGGTTTAAGCAATATAATGGTACGACCTTTAAACTTATATGTAGCTAGGTCGCCAAGTTTTTTGGTTTCGAAGGTTAGATCTTCGGCTTTTGCCAGAGCATCCAAAATCTTAAAACCGATATTATGCCTGGTGTTATGATATTTGGGTCCTATATTACCCAAACCAGCAACGAGAAATTTTTTCATAGGATCTTCCTGGGTTTCCTTTTTTTCTTTTGAAAATAATGTTCTGAAAACAGAAAGCATATTTTTTGGTTTTGCGTGAGGGATAGTAGTGATTACCCCGCAGATTATGAGCCTAATGTAACACTGAGCTTGTCGAAGTGTTCTCGAAGGGCAAACAATCGAGGAGTAAAAACAGATAGCCCGACCGTAGTAAAACGAAGGGCACGCTCCCTAAATATGGTATAAAAATAAAAAAAGCATTCTGAATTGGGGTCAGAATGCTTTTGTAATATAGTTGATCCAGAATTAAGCTTCTGCTGCTGGAGCTTCTGCTGCTGGAGCATCTTCTTCTTCATCTGCGTCATCTGCCACTGCGTTACGAGATGTTTTCACCTGGCAAATTACCGTGTTGTCTGGGTGAAGGATAGTAAATTTATCACTTGCTACATCGGTAACATATAATTTGTTTCCGATTCTTAGCTCGGTAATATCTCCTTCAATGATATCTGGTAAATCTGTAGCCAGACCTTTTACTTTGATACGTCTAAGGTTAAAACGCAATACACCACCGGCACGAACACCACGAGAATTTCCAGTTGTCTTGAAAGGAATCTCCATTGTGATTGGCTTGTCGTCGAAAATCTGAACAAAATCGATGTGTAAGATTTTATCTGTTACTGGGTGAAACTGAATATCCTGAAGGATAGCGTTTATTTTTGTACCATTATCTAACGCTATTACCACGGTATGAACGTCAGGAGTGTACACTAAGTTTTTGAAAGCAATTTCTGGCGCTGCAAAGTGTACAATAGTGTCTCCACCATAGATCACACAAGGTACCTGTCCAGCATTACGTAGGGCTTTAGTTGCTTTCTTGCCCACGCTTTCTCTTTGAGATGCGTTGATAGTTAATGATTTCATTTTAAAAATTTATGATATTACTAATTTACATTATAAATTTAGAGCTGATAGACTCGTTGTGATGCACTCGGTGCATTACATCGGCAAATAAATTTGCACAGCTTACCACTCTAATTTTATCACTTTGTTGTCTTAGAGGAATTGAATCTGTAACGATCAACTCTTCTAGTTTAGACTGTTCCAGGCGCTCATACGCGTTTCCGGATAACAGTGGGTGTGTACATATAGCTCGTACACTTTTTGCGCCTCTTTCTATCATCAAATCTGCAGCCTTTGTTAATGTTCCTGCGGTATCTACCATGTCGTCTACCAAAACTACATTCTTACCGGTTACATCACCAATAAGTTCCATATGAGAAATCACATTAGCTTTGGCACGTTGCTTATAGCAGATTACCACATCACTTTTTAATGCTTTTGAATAAGCATAGGCTCTTTTTGAACCTCCCATATCGGGTGATGCAATAGTAAGATCGTCCAGACCTAAAGATTGCAAGTACGGTAAGAAAATGGTAGATGCAAATAAGTGATCTACTGGTTTCTCGAAGAATCCTTGTATTTGATCTGCATGCAGATCCATAGTAATGATTCTTGTCGCTCCTGCTGTTTCCAGCATTTTAGCAATCAATTTTGCAGCAATAGGAACTCTAGGTTTGTCTTTTCTGTCCTGGCGTGCCCAACCATAATATGGTAATACTGCGGTAATATGTCTGGCTGAAGCTCTTTTTGCAGCATCCAGCATTAATAACATTTCCATAAGATGATCTGAGTTTGGATGCGTAGATCCAATAATAAATACTCGTGATCCTCTTACCGATTCTTCAAAAGAAGGTTGAAACTCACCATCACTATATGTTGATGTTATTACATTTCCTAATTTGGCTCCGTAGGCGCCTACGATTTTTTCTGCGAGTTCAGTACTTTGATTACATGCAAAAAACTTTGCTTCGGTGTTTACGGGTGGCATAGGGTAAAATGTTGTTTTATAATGAGTTAAAACTTACTTTTTAAAAACAAGGTGCAAATTTAAAAATTTATTTCAACTCTAGCTCTTATTTTATTACTTATTTACTGGTTGAGAATAAATATTTTTTTAATTTTGCCGTCCAATTCGATTGTAAATGCTCAAGTGGCGGAATTGGTAGACGCGCTGGATTCAAAATCCAGTTCCTTCGGGAGTGTGGGTTCGATTCCCACCTTGAGTACTAAAAAGGTCTTTTTCAAATTTGAAAAAGACCTTTTTTTATTTGCCAGTTATATATAGATATCCTGTTAAACTTTGAGTATTTCCGTCGAAGTCTGAATACAAAATAGTGTAATAGTAAGTTCCAGTTGGTAGTCCATCAGCTTCACCAATTGTTCCTCTCACTTCTGAAATTCCTCTAAATGCGTTGTCTTGGTTATTGTATTGTTTTTTCTCATAAACGATGCGCCCCCATCGATTGAATATTGTCACTTCATTATTGGGGTAACATTCTATACCTTCGATAACAAATACATCATTGGCTCCGTTTTGATCTGGAGAAAGCGCATTGTAAACCACAATCTCACAACCACGTAATGGAGTTTCTGTAGGATTGTCTTCGAAGTTGGATTCTCCATCTGACAAGTCTTGAACTGTAATTCCTGTGTCACTTGTTCCAAATACCGTAGCTTGATTTATTACATTTTGATTTGAAATGTCATCTACCGTAATTGCGTAAGTTGCCGTAAAGTTAAAATCGTCTGATTCTCCTGGCTTTAAAACGATAGGTCCTCCAGTTAACGTCAAACCAGGAAGATCATCTTCTATTCTTATGTTGTATAGAGTAACGTTACCAGTGTTAGTTATGGTAAAGTTATACGTGATAGTCTCACCGATTTGAGAAACTCCATCACTGTTTTCATCATTAAATCTTGAAGTCTTAATGAGAGCAATACTCTCGTTTTGGGACAATTCAACAACAGTTGGGTTGTCGTCTCCATCTTCTATGATTCCGTTATCGGAGATATCGTCTATTATAGTTCCTAAAACGATATCTTCAGCAAAAACAAATGCAGTGTTGGTTACGTTTCCTTCGTTAATATCATCCTGTGTAACCCAATACTCCTGTATGATTGAAATTTGTTCACCTCGAGGTAATACTCCATTCACAGGAATAGGGGTGTCACTCAGTAGCGGATCATTTATTTCTATAAAATCTAAACCAACATTACCGATGTTTATGATCGTAAATGTATAGGTAATTATATCGTTTACTTCTCCAATACCTTGCAGGTTGGCAGTTTTAATGAGTTCAACTCCCGGAGTTGGTATTTCATCATCTTCGATGATCATAGTAGCTTGATCTTGCGTTCCTATAATCAATACATCTTCTACTGTTTCTAGGGTAATGCCCAAACTTTCGCCGTTGAATTCAACCAGGTCATCATCAATAACTTCAACAGGTATTATAACCGATGTAGTATTTGCTGGTATTAGTAAGGTTCCACTCAGTTGCGCATAATCCACATCTGGAGTAGCAATACCTTGAACCGAATAGGTTATAGAGGTGTCTATGGTAACCGGTTGATCTAGAGTTATTTCAAATTGGCCATTTGTAGAGGGTTCGCTGGCATTGTTCAGGACTTGAATATTTATTTCTGAAACATCGTTATCACTTATGTTTACAATGGCCTCTCCAGCATCGTTAATCGTCACTGCGTTATTTGTGGTAAGTAAGGAAATGAATACAGATTCTAGCCCTTCTACAGCGGTATCATCGAGAACAGCAATATCAATCATTCCTGAAGTATCATTTGCAGGAATGGTTATGCTTCCGGTTAAGGCAGTATAATCAACATTTGGAGTCGCGGTTCCAGATACCTGATAATTTATCACTGTTGGAATAGACACTGGGTTGCTCAAATTTAAAGTAAATACTCCGTCAGTATTTGGTTCTGCCGCTTGAGTGGTAGACGTTATAGTAACTTGAGAACTATCGTCATCGGTTATGGTTACAAACGCTTCATTAATGGCACCAACAACTACTGCATTATTGGTTGATGTTATGGTAATAATTATAGTTTCAGATTCTTCTAAAATAATATCATCTAATATGTCGATTTCAATGATTCCGTTGGTTATTCCGGTTGGGATTGTTAAGCTTCCTGGTAAAGCGGCAAAATCTTCTGTCTCTGTTGCCGTACCCGAAACGGTATAATTGATAATGGTAGGACTAGATACCGGATTACTTAAATCTATAGTAAACAATCCATTAGTATTTGGTTCTGAAGGATCAATTGTAGAAGAAATGCCAACTATAGATCCGTCATTATCATTAATTGTTGCTGTAGCGGTATCTGTAGTAATAGATACTTGTTGTGCATTATCATTGGTCACGGCTATCGTTCCTGTAAAGGTTTCTGTGGGTTCAACAACTAAATCTCCAAGGATATCTACTGGTAGATTGATAGAAGTATCTCCAGCAGATAGGGTATAGCTTTGCACTGTTTGTGCAGTATAGTCATTCCCATCTACAGCCGATCCATTGGTGGTATTAAGCGTAAATACAATATCTTCTTCCGCAGCAATATTACTAGTTACAGTAAAGTTAGCGGTTTGTGTAGCTTCGGTTTCTGTGATGGTAAATCCAGCAATGCTTAATTCTAAGGCATCGTTATCTAGTATTTCTCCTTCTCCTTGATTATCTGCAATAGATATTCCTGTTTGTCCATTGGTTACCAGATTTGTGAGATTAATGAAATAGGTTTCTGTAGGTTCAGCAATGGTATTTTCAAGAATAGTGACATCAAATGTTTGTGTATTGCTGTTGACTCCTCCAAAGGTTAGGGTTGTTGTTGTAATAGCGGTATAGTCACTAGCCGCAATAGCAGTATTATTAGTAGAGCTATAATCAACGGTAAAGTTATTTTGTACATTTCCAGTAAGAGTTACCGTAAATGTTGCAGTACCATCAGCTTCGTTAACACTTACATCATTAATACTCAAAGCAGCTGTATCATTATCACTAATAGTTGCTGTAGAGGTATCTGTTGAGATAGATACTTGTTGTGCATTGGCATTAGTTACGGCAATAGTTCCTGTAAATGTTTCTGTAGGTTCAGCAACTAAATCTCCAAGTATATCTACCGGTAGATTGATAGAAGTATCTCCAGCAGAAAGGGTATAGCTTTGCGCAGCTTGTGCAGTATAGTCATTGCCATCAACAGCAGAAGCATCAGCAGTAGTTAGTGTAAATACAATATCTTCTTCCGCAGCGATATTACTAGTTACAGTAAAGTTGGCGGTTTGTGTAGCTTCGGTTTCTGTAATGGTAAATCCAGCAATGCTTAACTCCAGAGCATCATTATCATTAATTGTTGCTGTAGCGGTATCTGTTGTAATGAATACTTGTTGTGCATTAGCATTAGTTACGGCAATAGTTCCTGTAAATGTTTCTGTAGGTTCAGCGATGACATCACCTAGAATATCTACCGGTAGATTGATAGAAGTATCTCCAGCAGAAAGGGTGTAGCTTTGCGCTGCTTGTGCAGTATAGTCATTTCCATCAACAGCCGATCCATTGGTAGTGGTTAGTGTAAATACAATATCTTCTTCCGCAGCGATATTACTAGTTACAGTAAAGTTTGCGGTTTGTGTAGCTTCGGTTTCTGTAATGGTAAATCCAGCAATGCTTAACTCCAGAGCATCATTATCATTAATTGTTGCTGTAGCGGTATCTGTTGTAATGAATACTTGTTGTGCATTAGCATTAGTTACGGCAATAGTTCCTGTAAATGTTTCTGTAGGTTCAGCGATGACATCACCTAGAATATCTACCGGTAGATTGATAGAAGTATCTCCAGCAGAAAGGGTGTAGCTTTGCGCTGCTTGTGCAGTATAGTCATTTCCATCAACAGCC
>NZ_JALPRE010000016.1 GCF_023195925.1 Aquimarina acroporae
AACTTCTCCGGTAGCAGCATTGATACCTGTGAACTGTGCCTGGTCCGCTCCTCCACTGATCGTATAGGTAACTCCTCCAATTGGAGTACCTGTAAGCGCAGGGGCACTAGCCGTATAAGGGGCGTTCTCAGGGGCATTCTCTGTAACATTAGCTAAATTTGGATCACAAGTATTAACCGAATTATTTGTTACTGCGCTAGTAGAATTCTGAGGGCTACCAGAAATAGTTGGAATACCAGAACTATTAACCCCTGTAGCAGAGTTTGCCAAGTTCTCATCTACCGTAAGATTTGAAAAGACAAAACTACCTGCTCCTTCTAAAGCATCAGGACAACCATCATTATCACTATCAATATCTAAATGATTTGCTACACCGTCATTATCAGTATCTAGACTAGTACAATATGTGAAATTTGAAAACAAGAAAGTAATATTTCCGCTATTTGCCACATTACCATCTTGTCTTAATTTATTGGTTATTACACTAAAAGAAGTAATTCGACCATCAATGCTTATATCTGAATAATTAATTGTTGTATCTCCTGAACCATTTGTAAAAGAAGTTATTGTCGGCGATAAACTGTTATTCCCTGTAATAACATGCGAACTCCCACCTGAAGTAGTTGCATAGGAACTATTAGGAAAAGTCGAAGGCGACATTAAGTATCCAACATTTATACTCTGTACACCAGGTCCAGCAGCATTTACAGTAACTTTATCTCCTTGATCTATTCCTGACCATCTAAATTTAACATTAGATACTGCCTGACTAAATGTAAATATATACGTAACATTTTCACCTATTCCATCGTCGATTGCTTGTCCTTGCACCCTTAATGCTGTAGTATTTTCAACCTGTAATTGAGAGAGCGTACCTCCATTTACCTGATTTACAGTTGTAGTTAAGTCTACATCAACACCATTGAAATCAAAAATATTATTGATTTCCCCTACGGCATTTTGGTTTCCCGCTGGTGCAGTTCCAACATTAATATCTGAACTGGCACAGTTTAATCCTTCATTAGTATCTAAAATTCCGTCATTATCATCATCGTCATCACAAGCATCTCCAACTTCGTCATTATCACTATCTACTTGAGTATTCATAACTGTTGGACAATTGTCTAATACATCGCTAGTTCCATCACCATCAGTATCTATAACAAAACCATCAACAGAAGAAGCTACATTGGTTCCCGCTATTGCCGTAATAATTGTAGGGTCATCTCCCTCAGTTTGAATTGCGTTTGTAGGAAGATCTGTATCTGAATCTAAAACATCAATAGTTGTACTACCAGGGGGCACCGTGGCACTATACGTTCCATCAGGATTAGTCTGAACGGTTTGAGTGTTTCCATTTGCATCAGTTATTACAATGGTTACAGATCCAATTCCAGATTCACCGCCATTTTGGCTTCCATTACCATCTGCATCATTATACACCAATCCGCTAATCGTTCCAGGGTTTGCACAGGTTACTGCACTATTCGCTATACCTGTAACCGATTCTCCGCTAGCACCACTTGTTGCTCCATTAGTAGGAAACTCTGTTACTGCGGCACTAGTGGTGGTTCCGTTTGATCCTCCATTAATATTAATAGTTGGTGTACCCGCTGAGATAGCCACGAATCCAGCTCCTCCTCCTCCTCCGGGACCTTCACTTTCATTATTGGTGATTAATTGATCACCTCCATCCCCTCCATTTGCACTTAAAGTTAATGTATTCGCAATAGAAGCTGCTCTCAAGACAATACTTCCACCACCTCCACCTCCACCTGGTGCGTCGTTATGACCTCCTACTGTTGGTAGAGCGTTGGCTCCATTAGCTATTATATTTCCAGAACCTGTAATCGAAGTAGCTCCTAGCAAGATCATACCACCTCCGTTTGCAGCATCTTGACTAGCACTATTATTTCTATCTCCAGCTCCTCCTCCTCCTCCGAGGAATATTCTATTTTGTTCATTAGCAATAAGAGGTCTTCCTCCCAGTCCTCCAACTGGATCACGTCGGTCTCCTGACCAAGCACTATTTCCTGGAGCTATGGTTAATGCATTTTGATTACTCGCACCATAAGAGTACCCTCCTCGTCCTCCACCTGAAGAATTTGTAAGAGCATTTCCATTGGCTATATAATCTGGATCTAATGTCCAAGCCGAAGAACCTGTACACGTCGAACACATTACTCCTGCCCCATTAAACCAAGTATTACTATTATTACCATTGGATCCTCCTCCACCTCCAGAGTTGTGTCCATTTCCACCACCTCCACCATTGGCAGGGGCTCCTCGTCCATATCGCCCTCCTAGGGCATCATAATCTGCTTGATAACCTACAATACTCTCACCTTTCTCAGCAGAATCTCCGCTGCTGGCAGTTACATAATCTGATTCTAAATTCGCTCCAGTAGGAGACGTACTATTTTCAATTTCTCCTCCTCTAAACCCGAGACCAGAAGCATCAATATCCCCTTCTATATCAATAGTAACAGCATTTATCACCACTACACCACCTCTTCTACTACCGGCAAAATCTTCCCAAGCCAAAGGTACAACCGACGCTCCAGCCTGAATGGTAAGTGTATTGTATTGAGGTACTTTGACCACTTGAGTTCTTCCCGCTACAAAATAAGAATTCGCCACAGAGCATGTGAGTGTAATCGCGTTTATCGATACTGAAGAAACGTAGGCAAATTCATATAATCCAGAACTTCCATAATCCGTAATATCACCATAACTGACCGTATTAGTCGTATTTATAGTAGCTCCTTGAGCTTGGTAAATTAGGACAAGATCACCACTTGCTAGTCCTCCTAAATCTGAGGCCACATCATTTACATCGATAGTTGTATCTCCCGCTGTAATATCTGAAGTTACTGGACTGTAAGTATTTAAAACTGTGTTGGCTGCTGTAACTATTAAATCTCCATCCTTACCAGATTGAGCATTAAGGGAAAAATAGGTTGCCATTAACAGAATCAAAAAAGACAAAACTCTTCCTTGACCCACTAGACTTGGAGTAATTTTTTTCATAGTTGACGATGTGTTTACAATCTCATCTATAAAAAACGATAAAGGGGATGTTTTTTATAGATTATTTACAAAACCGCATTAAAACTAAAATTCACATTACGGTTTTACCGTAATTCGACACGAAAATAGTTAAAATAAACGTTAAAATGACATATTCTGTCGTTTAATTACCTACAAAATATCGATAAAATGCATTTTATATCGATAAAAAGCATATTTATATTCGTTAATAATCATCTAGGGGAAACTGCTAAAAATTACCAAATAACCTAAATACTGCATCTTCTCAAGAACCAATTATTTGTCTAATTAACAATTTACCGGTTTACTTATTGTTAGGTTTGGTGTTGCAAAAGTTGTACATAAAATTAAAAATTTAACAATTATTCTTATGGTTTTCCATAACAAAATCGACAAAATACACAGTGAAGCGATAAAAGACACTATAAAATCTAAAAAATACTCTTTCCTTATATATTATTTGATAGTGCAAATCTATCTCTGGTTGATTTTTTAAATATTATATTTGCATCCTTATTTGATAGATTTATGAAATTTACTGAGGAAATCAACAGAAGAAGGACATTTGGAATTATATCACACCCTGATGCAGGAAAGACTACACTGACCGAAAAACTTCTTCTTTTTGGAGGTGCTATACAAGAAGCCGGTGCCGTTAAATCTAATAAGATAAAAAAAGGCGCTACTAGTGACTTCATGGAAATTGAACGCCAAAGAGGTATTTCTGTAGCTACATCTGTACTAGCATTTGAATATCAGGACATCAAAATCAATATTCTAGATACTCCTGGACACAAAGATTTTGCTGAGGATACATTCAGAACATTAACCGCAGTAGATAGTGTAATCGTAGTAATCGATGTAGCCAAAGGTGTTGAGGAACAGACAGAGAAATTGGTCTCTGTATGCAGGATGCGAAATATCCCTATGATTGTATTCATCAATAAACTTGACAGAGAAGGGAAAGATGCTTTTGAATTATTGGATGAAATTGAGCAAAAGCTTGGTTTAACCGTTACTCCATTAAGTTTTCCTATAGGAATGGGGTATGATTTTAAAGGTATTTACAATATTTGGGAAAAAAACATTAACCTTTTTAGTGGAGACAGTAGAAAAGATATAGAAGAGACCATAGAAATCTCAGATCTTTCTTCTTCAGAACTTAATACTTTAATTGGTGATGATGCAGCCGATACGCTTAGAGAAGAAGTAGAGTTAGTAGAGGGTATTTATCCGAAATTTGAAAACAAAGAATACCAAAACGGAACCTTACAACCTGTGTTTTTTGGTTCGGCATTAAACAATTTTGGGGTAAGAGAACTTTTAGATTGTTTTATCTCTATTGCTCCACCCCCACGCCCTAAGGAAAGTGATATAAGACTGGTAAAACCTGAAGAACAAGACTTTACAGGATTTGTTTTTAAAATACATGCCAATATGGATCCAAAGCATAGAGATAGATTAGCGTTTATCAAAATTGTTTCGGGGACCTTTGAACGTAATGTACCGTATTTACATACAAGGCATAAGAAAAAATTAAAATTTTCTAGTCCTAATGCATTTTTTGCAGAGAAAAAGGAAATTGTAGACATTTCATACCCTGGAGATATCGTTGGTTTACATGATACCGGGAACTTTAAAATTGGCGACACGCTTACCCAAGGAGAAATACTGCACTATAAAGGAATTCCTAGCTTTTCTCCAGAACATTTTAGATATATTAATAATGCTGATCCTATGAAATCTAAGCAACTAGCTAAAGGAATAGATCAATTGATGGATGAAGGTGTAGCGCAGTTATTTACATTAGAATTGAATGGGCGTAAAGTAATTGGAACCGTAGGAGCACTGCAGTATGAAGTTATTCAATATCGTTTGGAGCATGAATATGGAGCAAAATGTACATATGAAAACCTCAATGTTCACAAAGCATGCTGGGTAGATCCTGAAGATCCTCTGAATGAAGAATTCAAAGAATTTAAACGAGTAAAGAATAAATTCCTTGCCAAAGACAAACAAGGACAATTGGTATTTCTAGCTGATTCTTCATTTAGTCTTCAGATGACACAACAAAAGTATCCTAGTATTCAGTTTCATTTCACTTCTGAATTCTAGAGCATTCTAACATAAGTTATACATTAGCATAAAGGTAAATACAAAAAAAGACAAAAACCCGCTTAAAACTGTTTATTTTAAGCGGGTTTTAAATTTTAAATTATGAAAAACAATACTATTTTTCATATCTATAGGAAATACCTATACACTAAGCTTCTCCTGTAGGTCCAAAATTCATAGGAATTGGAACCTGTTCATAATCTTTTATTTCTCCATGAGCCGATTCGAAACGATTAACATTATCATTCAGAGCTTTCAAAAGTCTTTTTGCATGTTGAGGAGTTAAAATAATTCTACTTTTAACCTTGCTCTTTGGTCTGCCCGGCATAATATTTACAAAATCAATCACAAACTCTGAAACAGAATGATTGATTATAGCTAAGTTACTATAGATCCCATCTGCAACCGCCTCATCAAGTTCTATATTTAATTGATTCTGCTTTTGGTTTTTGTTTTCGGCCATATTAAAGGTCTTGTTTATTGCTTTCTATAAAAAAGAAAGCCTGCCTAAAAAGGCAGGCTCTATAATTAGTTATAATTAACTTCTTGTCGCTGTTCCATTCTATCTTCATATTCTTCTTTGGAACCTACAATGATACTTTCATAGTCTCTCATACCTGTACCTGCTGGAATTCTATGTCCAACAATTACATTTTCTTTAAGACCTTCAAGTGAATCAACTTTACCGCTTACCGCAGCTTCGTTTAATACCTTTGTAGTTTCCTGGAAGGAAGCTGCAGAGATAAATGACTTAGTTTGTAGCGAAGCTCTTGTAATACCTTGCAGTATTGGAGTCGCTGTAGCTGGAGATGCATCTCTTGCCGTTACTAAGTTTTTATCATCTCTACGTAAAACAGAATTCTCATCTCTTAAATCTCTTGGAGAAATGATCTGACCAGGTTTTAGGTTTTCACTGTCACCGGCATCTTCAACTACTTTCATTCCAAAGATTGCATCATTTTCTTCGATAAAATCAGATTTATGAACTAATTGATTCTCTAGGAAAATAGTATCACCTGGATCCTGAATTCTAACTTTACGCATCATTTGTCGTACTACAACTTCAAAGTGCTTATCATTAATTTTTACACCTTGTAATCGATATACTTCCTGCACTTCGTTAACAAGATATTGTTGTACCGCAGAAGGCCCTTTAATTTTAAGGATATCTTCTGGAGTTACAGATCCATCAGATAACGGCATTCCCGCTCGTACATAGTCATTCTCCTGTACCAGAATCTGGTTAGAAAGTTTCACCAAATACTTCTTGATCTCTCCTATTCTAGATTCAACAATGATCTCTCTGTTACCTCTTTTGATTTTTCCGAAAGAAACAACACCATCGATCTCGCTCACCACTGCTGGGTTAGAAGGGTTACGAGCTTCGAATAATTCGGTTACCCTTGGAAGACCTCCTGTAATATCACCCGCTTTAGCAGATTTACGAGGAATCTTCACTAAGATCTTACCTACTCCAATCTTATCATTATCATCAACCATAAGGTGTGCACCTACTGGTAAGTTGTACGAACGAAGTACTTCGTCTCCTTTACCCATAATTAAAAGGGTAGGGATTTTCTTCTTATCTCTAGATTCAGATATCACCTTTTCCTGGAATCCGGTTTGTTCATCAATTTCTACCTGGTATGTAATACCCTGTTCAATATTTTCATATTTCACTTTACCGGCAAATTCTGAGATGATTACACCATTATATGGATCCCATTGACAGATCACCTGATCTGTTTCTATTTTATCTCCATCCTGAACGAATAACTGAGAACCGTAAGGAATTAGATTTGTACTTAAAACGATTTTCGTTTTAGGATCAATTACCTTAATCTCAGAAGTACGAGAAATTACTACATCAATTTCATTTCCTTCTGTGTCTTCTCCTTTTACAGTTTTTAATTCTTCAATTTCAGCTTTACCTGCAAATTTAGATTTTAACTGATTCTCTTCAGAAATGTTACCTGCAATACCTCCTACGTGGAAGGTACGTAATGTAAGCTGAGTTCCTGGTTCACCGATTGACTGTGCGGCAACTACACCAACAGCTTCTCCCCTTTGAACAGTTTTACCTGTAGCAAGATTACGTCCGTAACATTTTACGCAAATACCTTTCTTGGCTTCACAAGTCAGAGCAGAACGCACTTCAACAGACTCTACTGGAGAGTTCTCTATAATTTCGGCTGTTGCTTCATCTATTTCAACACCTGCTTCTACAAGAACTTCTTGTGTCAATGGATTCACCACATCTACTAATGAAGTTCTACCTACAATTCTTGCAGCTAATCCTTCAATAATCTCTTCATTCTTCTTCAGCGGTGTAACTTCAACTCCTCGAAGCGTACCACAGTCTTCAATATTTACAATAACATCTTGAGCCACATCAACCAAACGACGTGTAAGGTATCCAGCATCTGCCGTTTTTAATGCGGTATCTGCAAGACCTTTACGAGCACCGTGAGTAGAAATAAAGTATTCAAGAATCGAAAGCCCTTCCTTAAAGTTAGAAAGAATCGGGTTTTCGATAATTTCACCTCCGGCAGAGTTAGATTTTTTAGGTTTTGCCATCAATCCACGCATACCTGTCAACTGACGAATCTGTTCTTTAGATCCCCTAGCTCCAGAGTCAAGCATCATATATACCGAGTTAAACCCTTGTTGGTCCTCTCGAATACGCTTCATAGATAACTCTGTTAACTCAGCATTGGTCGAAGTCCAAATATCGATTACCTGATTATAACGTTCATTGTTTGTAATAAGTCCCATGTTATAATTGGCAACGATATTATCAACCTGACTATTTGCATCAGCAATCATTGTATGCTTTTCTGCAGGAATAATAATATCTCCTAAACTGAATGATAATCCTCCCTGGAATGCGAAATTATACCCTAGGGTTTTAATTTCATCAAGGAAGCTTGCAGTTTCAGGAACACTAGTTACTTTAAGAATTCTACCAATAATATCTCTTAAAGATTTCTTAGTTAAAACCTCATTTACGTATCCACCTGCTTCAGGTACTTTTTCATTAAATAAAACTCTACCTGTCGTGGTTTCTATAATTTGATTAACAAGTTCTCCTTCTTCATTAAAGTCTTTTGTTCTAACTTTAATATTTGCATTAATATCTAATCGTTTCTCGTTATACGCAATGATAACTTCTTCTGGAGAATAAAACGTTAATCCTTCTCCCTTGATTTCCAATTCAGGAGTAGATTTACGAGACTTAGTCATATAGTAAAGTCCCAATACCATATCCTGAGAAGGTACGGTTACCGGAGAACCGTTTGCAGGGTTAAGAATATTATGAGAAGCCAACATCAATAATTGAGCTTCTAATATTGCTTCTGGTCCTAAAGGTAAGTGTACCGCCATCTGGTCACCATCGAAATCTGCATTAAATGCTGTACATACCAATGGGTGCAACTGGATTGCTTTACCTTCTATAAGCTTTGGCTGGAACGCCTGAATACCTAAACGGTGAAGCGTAGGAGCACGGTTCAATAATACCGGATGTCCTTTAAGAACATTCTCTAAGATATCCCAAACAACAGGCTCTTTTCTATCTATAATCTTTTTAGCAGACTTTACAGTTTTAACAATACCTCTTTCAATCAGTTTTCTGATTACAAAAGGTTTGTATAATTCTGCTGCCATATTTTTTGGAAGACCACACTCAAATAATTTCAATTCTGGTCCTACAACGATTACCGAACGAGCAGAATAATCAACACGTTTACCCAGTAAGTTCTGACGGAAACGTCCTTGCTTACCTTTTAACGAGTCTGACAATGATTTTAATGGTCTATTTGAATCTGTTTTAACAGCAGATGCTTTACGTGTGTTATCGAATAATGAATCTACAGATTCTTGAAGCATACGTTTCTCGTTACGTAAAATTACTTCAGGAGCTTTGATCTCCATTAAACGCTTCAAACGATTATTACGAATGATTACACGACGATATAAATCGTTAAGATCTGAAGTTGCAAAACGACCACCATCAAGAGGTACTAACGGACGTAATTCTGGTGGAATTACCGGTACCACTTTAAGGATCATCCACTCTGGACGATTCTCTCTATTTTTATTAGCATCACGTAACGACTCAACAACCTGAAGACGCTTTAAAGCTTCAGTCTTACGTTGTTTAGATGTTTCGTTATTTGCTTTATGTCTCAATTCATAAGAAAGGGCATCTAGATCGATTCTTCTTAAGATTTCGATTAAGCATTCTGCACCCATCTTAGCGATGAATTTATTTGGATCATTATCATCTAGATAAAGATTTTCCTGTGGAAGACTATCTAAGATATTAAGATACTCTTCTTCTGTAAGGAAATCCATTTTCTGAACAGGTTCTCCCTCTTCATTTTTAGCGATACCCGGTTGAATTACCACATAACGCTCATAGTAGATAATCATATCAAGCTTCTTTGAAGGAAGCCCTAATAAATATCCAATTTTATTAGGTAGAGAACGGAAATACCAAATATGCGCTACAGGAACAACAAGATTAATGTGTCCTACACGGTCTCTACGAACTTTCTTTTCTGTTACTTCAACTCCACATCGGTCACATACGATCCCCTTGTAACGAATTCTTTTATATTTACCACAAGCACACTCAAAGTCCTTTACAGGTCCAAAAATACGCTCGCAAAACAAACCATCACGCTCAGGTTTGTGAGTACGATAATTAATAGTTTCAGGTTTTAAAACCTCTCCATTTGATTGCGCCAAAATAGATTCTGGAGAAGCTAAACCAATAGAGATTTTGTTAAATCTCTTTACTGCATTCTTATCATTATTTCTTGCCATAATATATGGTTGCTAAAGAATTATTGTAATTTAAATTTGAATAGTCATTAGAATAACCTGTATGCTTTCTGAAATTCATCAGAAGCATACAGTTATCATATACTATTCCTCTAATCTGATATCAAGTCCCAGACCTTTCAATTCGTGCATTAATACGTTGAACGATTCTGGCAAACCTGGTTCTGGCATAGGCTCTCCTTTAACAATACTTTCGTATGTTTTAGCTCTACCAATAACGTCATCAGATTTTACAGTCAATATTTCACGAAGCGTACTTGAAGCTCCATAAGCCTCTAGTGCCCAAACTTCCATCTCTCCAAAACGCTGACCTCCAAATTGCGCTTTACCTCCAAGAGGTTGCTGAGTAATCAACGAGTATGGTCCAATAGAACGAGCGTGCATCTTATCATCTACCATGTGACCAAGTTTAAGCATGTAGATCACACCTACAGTTGCTGGTTGGTCAAAACGATCTCCGGTTCCACCATCATAAAGATATGTGTGCCCAAATCTTGGTATTCCCGCTTCATCGGTAAGCTCATTAATCTGATCAAGAGAAGCTCCATCAAAAATAGGTGTAGCAAACTTTCTACCCAATTTCTGTCCTGCCCATCCTAATACAGTTTCATAAATCTGACCAATGTTCATACGCGAAGGTACCCCAAGTGGATTAAGTACAATATCTACTGGTGTTCCATCTTCTAAGAAAGGCATATCTTCTTCTCTTACGATACGAGCAACAATACCTTTGTTACCGTGACGACCTGCCATCTTATCACCTACTTTAAGTTTACGTTTCTTAGCAATGTAAACCTTAGCAAGTTTAATAATTCCTGATGGTAATTCATCTCCAACAGAGATTGTAAACTTCTCTCTTCTTAAATTACCTTGTAAATCATTTTCTTTGATCTTATAGTTGTGAATTAAATCAGCAACCATTCTATTAAGATCATCGTCGGTAGTCCAGGTTCCTTTAGTAAGGTGTGTATAATCATCAACACTATTCAGCATTTTTTGAGTATACTTTTTACCTTTTGGAAGTACTTCTTCTCCTAGATCGTTCATAACCCCTTGAGAAGTTTTTCCACCAACAATAGCAAATAATTTATCTACCAATTCAGACTTTAACAGTTCGAATTTTGTATCATAAGATCTTTCAAGGATTTCGATATCTTCTTTATCCTGAGATCTTTTTCTCTTATCTTTTATTGCACGAGCAAATAATTTTTTATCGATAACTACACCGTGTAACGAAGGAGAAGCTTTTAAAGAAGCATCTTTAACATCACCAGCTTTATCACCAAATATCGCTCTCAATAATTTTTCTTCCGGAGTAGGATCGCTTTCTCCTTTTGGAGTAATCTTACCGATAAGAATATCACCTGGTTTGATTTCTGCACCAACGCGAATCATCCCGTTTTCATCTAGGTCTTTAGTAGCCTCTTCAGAAACGTTAGGAATATCATTGGTTAATTCTTCATTACCAAGTTTGGTATCTCTAACTTCAAGAGAATACTCATCGATATGAATAGAAGTAAAGATATCATCTCTTACCACTTTTTCAGAAATCACAATTGCATCCTCAAAGTTATACCCTTTCCAAGGCATGAAGGCTACTTTCATATTTCTACCAAGAGCTAATTCTCCATTTTCTGTAGCATATCCTTGACATAATACCTGTCCTTTAGCTACTTTATGTCCTACTCTTACAATTGGTTTAAGATTGATACTAGTTCCCTGATTGGTTTTACGGAACTTGATAAGATCATATGTCTTAGAGTCTCCATCAAAACTAACCATTCTTTCTTCATCGGTTCTATCGTATTTGATAGTAATTTTATTAGCATCTACATATTCTACAACACCAGAGCCCTCAGCGTTAATTAAAACTCTCGAATCTGAAGCTACTTGACGTTCTAAACCTGTTCCTACAATAGGAGCATCTACTCTTAATAATGGTACTGCCTGGCGCATCATGTTTGATCCCATCAAGGCACGGTTCGCATCATCATGCTCCAAGAACGGAATCAAAGATGCAGAAATAGAAGCAATCTGGTTTGGTGCAACATCTGCATAATTTACGTTGGTTGGTTCAATAACTGGGAAATCCCCTTCCATACGTGCAATTACCTTATCAGACTCAATTGTTCCATCTTCTTTTAATGGAATATTGGCTTGAGCAATAAGCTTCTCTTCTTCTTCTTCTGCACTTAAATATGTGAATCCACTAAGGTCTACTTTACCATCCTCAACTTTACGATAAGGTGTTTCAAGGAATCCCATTGAGTTCACTTTTGCAAATACAGAAAGAGACGAAATTAAACCAATATTCGGTCCTTCAGGTGTTTCAATCGGACAAAGTCGCCCGTAATGTGTGTAGTGTACGTCACGCACCTCAAACCCGGCTCTCTCTCTTGATAAACCTCCTGGTCCTAATGCAGAAAGTCTACGTTTGTGAGTGATCTCTGCTAATGGATTTGTTTGATCCATAAACTGAGATAACTGGTTGGTACCAAAGAAGGAATTGATCACCGATGATAATGTCTTAGCATTAATCAAATCGATAGGTGTAAACACCTCATTATCCCTTACGTTCATTCGCTCACGAATGGTACGCGCCATACGAGCTAAACCAACACCGAATTGCTGAGATAACTGCTCTCCCACGGTTCTAACACGACGGTTAGATAAGTGATCGATATCATCTATCTCTGCTTTAGAGTTAATTAACTCAATTAAATATTTTATAATGGTAATAATATCTTCTTTGGTAAGCACTTGCTTATCCATTTCAATATCAAGACCTAATTTCTTATTCATTCTGTAACGACCAACCTCACCTAAGTTATAACGCTGATCAGAGAAGAATAACTTATCTATAATACCTCTTGCCGTTTCTTCATCTGGCGGTTCTGCATTACGAAGTTGACGATATATATGTTCTACCGCTTCTTTCTCAGAGTTAGTAGGATCTTTTTGCAATGTATTATGAATAATTGCGTAATCTCCTTTCTGATTATCTTCTTTGTGAAGTAGAATGGTTTTTGCTCCAGATTCTATGATTTCTTCAAGATGATCTTTATCAAGAACAGTATCACGATCTAAAACAATTTCGTTACGCTCGATAGATACCACTTCTCCAGTATCTTCATCCACAAAGTCTTCATGCCACGTATTTAGAACACGAGCAGCTAACTTTCTTCCTAAAACTTTTTTCAACCCGGACTTAGAAACTTTTACTTCCTCTGCAAGGTCGAAAATTTCTAAAATATCTTTATCACGTTCAAAACCAATTGCACGGAAAAGTGTAGTAACCGGTAATTTTTTCTTTCTATCGATATAAGCATACATCACGCTATTAATATCGGTAGCAAATTCTATCCAAGAACCTTTGAAAGGAATTACTCTGGCAGAATATAATTTTGTTCCATTTGCGTGGAACGATTGTCCAAAGAATACTCCCGGAGATCTATGTAACTGAGAAACTACAACACGCTCAGCCCCGTTAATACAAAAAGTACCACTAGGTGTCATGTAAGGAATAGTACCAAGATATACATCCTGTACAATAGTCTCAAAATCTTCGTGCTCTGGATCTGTACAGAATAATTTAAGACGTGCTTTAAGAGGCACACTATAAGTAAGACCTCTTTCAATACACTCCTGAAGGTCATACCTTGGAGGGTCAACAAAATAATCTAAAAATTCAAGTACAAATTGATTACGAGTATCAGTAATCGGGAAGTTTTCCATGAAGGTATTATAAAGACCTTCGTTTCCTCTTTCTTCAGATTTTGTTTCTAATTGAAAGAAATCCTGAAATGATTTGATCTGGATATCTAGAAAATCTGGATATTCAGGTCTGTTCTTTACAGAAGAGAAATTCAATCTTTCAGTTTGCGTTGCTAACATCAATGGACGGAATTAAATTAAAATTTTTAAAAGGGGTGCGTATAAAAAAACACTTAACATTTATATACGCAAAATGGTTTAGACCTCAGAGAATACTCTCTGGGTCTAAACCTATGTGTTAATCTATGGTAAGCTTACTTAAGCTCAACCTCAGCTCCAGCCTCTTCTAATTGAGTTTTAAGAGCTTCTGCTTCATCCTTAGCTACTCCTTCTTTAATTGGTTTAGGAGCACCATCAACTAATTCTTTAGCATCTTTAAGACCAAGACCTGTTAATTCTTTAACAAGCTTTACAACTGCTAATTTAGAAGCACCTGCAGCCTTTAGGATTACGTCGAATTCTGATTTTTCTTCAGCAGCATCTCCACCTCCAGCAGCAGCTCCACCAGCTACAGCAACTGCAGCAGCAGCAGGCTCAATACCATATTCTTCTTTTAATATATCAGCTAACTCATTAACTTCTTTTACTGTTAAGTTAACTAATTGTTCTGCGAAATCTTTTAAATCTGCCATTTTCTATCGTTTTAAATAATTTTTTTTAATTGAAATATAATTTGTTAAAAAGTGCGTACACTATTAAATGATTATCCTTCTTTTTCGGATAATGTTTTAAGGATACCTGCAAGTTTACCTCCACCTGACTTTAATGCAGAAACTACATTCTTAGCAGGAGACTGTAATAAGCCAATAATATCTCCGATAACTTCTTCTTTAGACTTAATGCTAACTAAAGCGTCTAAGTTTTCGTCACCAACAAATATAGCTTCTTCAATAAATGCTCCTTTTAAAAGAGGTTTTTCAGATTTCTTACGAAATTCTTTGATAACCTTTGCAGGTGCATTACCAGCCTCAGCAAACATAATTGAAGTGTTACCTTTTAATACAGTAGGTAACTCTCCAAAATCCTTATCTGAATTCTCCATAGCTTTTGCTAATAGAGTATTCTTTACTACTTTTAATGATACATTAGCTTTGAAACAAGCTCTTCTCAAATTTGAAGTTGTTCCTGCGTCTAAACCTGAAATGTCGGCTAAATAAATATTAGCGTTTTCAGCTAACTGAGCAGTTAAGTCTTCAATTACTAGTGATTTCTCTTCTCTTGTCATAATCGTTTATCTTAATTACCCAGCAAAGTTTTTCGCATCCACTTCAACACCAGGGCTCATTGTAGAAGACATGTATATTGATTTAATATACACTCCCTTTGCAGCTTGAGGTTTTAACTTTACTAATGTTGTTATTAATTCTTTCGCGTTACCCGCTATTTTTTCTGCGTCAAAAGAAGACTTTCCAATAGCAGCATGAACGATACCAGTTTTATCAACTTTAAAGTCTATTTTACCAGCTTTAACATCAGACACAGCTTTAGCCACATCCATTGTTACCGTTCCTGTTTTTGGGTTTGGCATTAATCCTCTAGGTCCTAAAACACGTCCTAAAGGCCCTAATTTACCCATAACGCTAGGCATAGTAATGATTACGTCAACGTCTGTCCAACCACCTTTGATTTTATCAAGGTACTCATCTAAACCTACGAAGTCTGCACCTGCCTCTTTAGCTTCAGCCTCTTTATCTGGAGTTACCAAAGCTAATACTTTAACGTCTTTTCCTGTTCCGTGAGGTAAAGTTACCACACCACGTACCATTTGATTTGCTTTACGTGGATCTACGTTCAAACGAACTGCAAGATCTACAGAAGCATCAAAATTTACGTTTGTTATTTCTTTTACTAAAGCAGAAGCTTCAGCCAATGTATAGGCTTTATTCTTTTCAACCTTAGCTTGGGCTTCTTTTTGCTTTTTAGTCAATTTTGCCATTTTGTAATCGTTTTTTGATTAAAAAGGAGCTTGTCCTTTTACGGTTACACCCATTGAACGAGCAGTACCAGCGATCATTTTCATAGCAGACTCTACTGTAAATGCATTTAAATCCTGCATTTTATCTTCTGCTATAGCTTTTACCTGATCCCAAGTAATACTTGCTACCTTCTTACGGTTAGGCTCACCAGAACCTTTCTTCTGTTTTGCTGCTTCCAGTATTTGAACTGCTGCTGGAGGAGTTTTAATAACAAAGTCAAAAGACTTATCGCTATAAACACTAATAACAACAGGTAATACCTTACCTTGCTTATCTTGTGTTCTACCATTGAATTGCTTACAGAATTCCATGATATTCACTCCGGCAGCACCTAGAGCAGGTCCAACTGGTGGTGATGGATTTGCAGCACCTCCACGAACTTGAAGTTTTACAACTTTACTTAACTCTTTAGCCATTTTTCTAATTTTAAATTAGAATTGTTCTACAGTTGGAAGCAAAAGAACAATTCTGGAATATATAATGTAACAATTATTATACTTTTTCTACTTGCATATAACTGAGTTCAAGTGGAGTCTTTCTACCAAAAATCTTCACCATTACTTCTAGTTTACGCTTTTCTTCATTTACCTTTTCTACAGTACCATTAAACCCATTAAAAGGTCCATCTATTACTTTCACAATCTCTCCTACTGTATACGGTATAGCAACGTTATCAGTTTTTACCGCTAACTCATCTACTTTACCTAACATTCTATTAATCTCTGCTTTTCTAAGCGGTACAGGATCTCCTCCCTTAACTTCACCCAAAAAACCAATAACACCATTAATAGATTTAATAATGTGAGGCACTTCACCTGCCAGGTTAGCCTCTATCATTACATATCCTGGAAAGTATACTCTTTCTTTATTGATCTTCTTTCCATTTCGAATTTGCACTACCTTTTCGGTAGGAACAAGAATCTGAGAAACAAAATCCTCAAGACCCATGTGCGCAATTTCTCGCTCTATATAGTCTTTAACTTTATTCTCTTGACCACTAACAGCCCTTACCACATACCATTTCTTCGAATTATCCACTTCAGCCATTACAGTAATTTAAGATTTAACCCAAGTAAAATATTGTTCTATAACCCTACTAAATACGGTATCAACTCCCCAAATAGCCAGAGAAAAAATCACTGAAAAAACAATTACTACCAATGTCAACCTTTGAGCTTCAGACCAAGGCGTCCAGGTTACATGATTTTTCAATTCATTGTATGAGTCGGTAACATAATTTATTAATCCAGCCATTGTTATTTATTTTTCAAGCAAACAAGAACATCCTTTTTGCCATCATTATCATTTAAATCTTTAGTAATTTTTACTATGAAATTTACTAACTATTCTTGCACGGGTTGAGAGGCTCGAACTCCCGACACCTGGTTTTGGAGACCAGTGCTCTACCAACTGAGCTAAACCCGTATACATAAGTCAAGGTATTCGCTAGGCGAATACCTCACTTATATATAATATATGTATTAGTCTAAAATTTCGGTTACCTGACCAGCACCTACTGTTCTACCTCCTTCACGGATTGCAAAACGAAGACCAACGTTCATTGCGATTGGTTGAATTAACTCAACAGTAATAGTTAAGTTATCTCCTGGCATTACCATTTCTACTCCATCAGGAAGCGCAATGTTACCAGTTACGTCTGTTGTACGAACGTAGAACTGTGGACGGTAGTTATTGTGGAATGGAGTGTGACGACCACCTTCTTCTTTCTTAAGGATATACACCTCAGCTTTGAAGTTTTTATGTGGAGTTACAGATCCAGGCTTAACGATTACCATACCTCTAGAGATTTCAGTTTTCTCGATACCTCTTAAAAGGATACCTACGTTATCTCCAGCTTCACCTCTATCTAATATTTTACGGAACATTTCAACCCCAGTAATAGTAGAAGTCAATTTCTCAGCTCCCATACCAATAATCTCTACAGGATCTCCAGTGTTTGCCACACCAGTTTCGATTCTACCAGTAGCAACAGTACCACGACCAGTAATAGAGAATACATCTTCGATAGGCATTAAGAAATCTTTATCTACATCACGCTTTGGTAATTTGATCCACTCATCAACAGCAGCCATAAGCTCCATTACAGTATCTACCCATTTCTTCTCTCCGTTAAGAGCTCCAAGAGCAGAACCAGCGATTACAGGACCATTATCTCCGTCATACTCATAGAAAGAAAGTAATTCTCTAACTTCCATTTCTACTAATTCAAGTAATTCCTCATCATCAACCATATCCACTTTGTTAAGGAATACAACGATACTAGGAATACCTACCTGACGTCCTAATAGGATGTGCTCACGAGTTTGTGGCATAGGTCCGTCTGTAGCCGCAACTACTAAGATCGCACCGTCCATTTGAGCAGCACCAGTTACCATGTTCTTTACGTAATCCGCGTGACCAGGACAGTCAACGTGAGCGTAGTGACGATTTGCAGTTTGGTACTCAACGTGAGATGTATTAATTGTAATACCTCTTTCTTTTTCTTCTGGAGCGTTATCGATAGTATCGAAGTCTCTCGCTTCAGAAAGACCAGCTTCTGCCAATACCTTAGTGATTGCAGCAGTCAAAGTTGTTTTACCGTGATCAACGTGTCCAATAGTACCAATATTTAAGTGCGGTTTGGAACGATCAAAAGTTTCCTTTGCCATAATTAATTTATTTAATCTTAGTTATATATTAGTGTTCAATTTATACTTAGAACCTAGAGCCAATGACGAGATTTGAACTCGTGACCTCTTCCTTACCAAGGAAACGCTCTACCCCTGAGCTACACCGGCTTTTTAAACGAGTACAATGATAAACCAGAGCATCTTTACATTTTTAAAAGAAATCTGATTATCATCACAGTTATATAAACCCAATCTTAATACGATTAGCTCTCATTAGAGCGGGAGACCGGGTTCGAACCGGCGACATTCAGCTTGGAAGGCTGACGCTCTACCAACTGAGCTACTCCCGCTTTTTAACGACAATTTAATCAAATTAAAAAGTCTCTAAAAGTTTAATTTAAGTGGGGAGAGCAGGATTCGAACCTGCGAAGGTAAAAACCAACAGATTTACAGTCTGTCCTCGTTGGCCGCTTGAGTATCTCCCCTCAAAAAATTCAATATTTCAAGTTGAACTTTATCAATTTTGAGTGCGCAAAATTAATCAATTATTTTACAATTCAAAATTAATTTAAAAAAGCCTCTAAATTATTTATTTTTTTAGCTTTTTTTGAGCCGATAGAGGGACTCGAACCCACGACCTGCTGATTACAAATCAGCTGCTCTAGCCAGCTGAGCTATATCGGCTTTTCACTATGTTTTAGAACATAAAAAAGTCCGCTATTTCTAACGGACTGCAAATGTATAATAATTTATTTTTTAGACAAAACTATTTTGTAAAAAAAAAGTCAAACATGCGCATTTAATTTTTGCTTCCGTTTTTTAAGTTGTCTCTCCAGAGAACTAACACACTCATCTACACCTTCTTCAAAGGTTTTGTTGATTTTTTTAATCATAAATTCTCCTCCGGGAACGCTTAGCAAAATTTCGGTTACTTTGTTCTCTTTACCACTTGTATTCATCACTTTGAAAAATACATCTGCATGAATTATCCTACTAAAATATGTTTCAAGCTTATCTAATTTGGTTTGAGTAAAGTTCACCAACTTTTGATCTACATTAAAATTTACGGATTGCAAGTTCACTTTCATAGGTGTTAGTTTAATTGGTTCAACAATATATTAAGCTTAAAAGAGAAGTGACATGAATTCACTATTACTTTTTATTCCTTGGGTGAGATCGTTCGTAAACTTTTGCTAGCTGAGCTATACTATGATGCGTATAAACTTGAGTAGCAGCTAAACTGGAATGACCAAGTAATTCTTTTACAGCATTTAAATCTGCACCTTCATTAAGTAAATGAGTCGCAAAAGAGTGTCTTAGAATATGAGGACTCCTCTTTACTTTTGAAGAAGCCTTACTAAAATAACCATTTATGATGCGATAAACAAGTGTTTCATATATTTTAACGCCTTTTTTAGTTAGCAACAAAAAAGGATTAGACGTATCCTGCAACTTATGTTTTCTAAGCTCTAAATACACCACTAATGTTTCGCAGACTGAAGAAATTAAAGGCACAAACCTCTCTTTACTTCTTTTACCTAACACTTTTATTTGCCTTGTACTTAAATCAATATCTGAAATTTGAAGATTCACTAATTCTATTCTTCTAATTCCTGTAGCATAAAAAAGCTCGACTATTAACCTATCTCGAACACTTTCAAAATCACCATTATCTGTAAGTTCATTCAGCACGCTATCAACTTCATCAGATGAAAATGGAATTTGCAGTTTTTTGGAACTTTTTAATGCTTTATGTTTTGCTAAAGGGTTTTTCTCAATTTGTTCAGATTTTAAAAGAAATTTATAATAGGTTTTAAGAGAAGAAACTTTCCTATTAATTGTTCGGTTAGAAATATTGGCGTCTACCAAACTTACAATCCAAGCCCTAATTTGAGAGTAATGTGCCTGAGATATATCTGAATCTTCATATTCTCGTCTATAAAACTCTAAAAAAGAATTTAAATCAGCTTTATAAGCTGTAACTGTATGTTCTGAATATTTTTTTTCCAGAAACAGGTAGTCGATAAATTCAGAAATAAACATAAAAAAACCGTTGGACAACAAAAGTATGAAACTTTTATTACCTCAACGGTTTAATTTTATACTGAAAAAACGAAGTCTTGCGATTGCGCAAAACAGACTGCGTCTCAACTATTAAATTTCTTCTTGATCTCTTAAGTGCTGAATATACTGCGCTTTTTGAACTTGAGCTCTACGCTCTACAGAAGGCTTTGTAAATTGTTGACGTTTACGAAGCTGACGCATCGTACCTGTTCTATCAAATTTACGCTTAAAACGTTTTAACGCTCTATCTATATTTTCTCCGTCTTTTACTGGTATTATTAACATAGTTGCACCTCCTTTCTTTAAAAATTAGAGTGCAAAGATAATACAAAACTAGAATCTACAAAGCTTTTTTTAGTCTTGTTGATTTTTTTTAATCACATATCTAAAAGAAAACGACCTTTTACGCATCTCAAGGGGGGTAGTTCGACACATAAAAAACCGTTTTCTATTATGGAGTTTTAGTCAGTATATTATTTTAATGACCAAACTGTATACCCCTTTGGTGGCGCTTGAATTTTAACCCATCTTCCACCTTGAGTTACGGGCTCCCAACCAGAGTTACCTGTATAGTCTTTGATCCTTCTACTTGACCAATTTGTTTCTACCCATCTTTCTTTCCATGAGTTTGAATTATTTATATATACAATTAATCCATTTTTTCCTCCTCCACCATTTCTTTTTGCAATATACTCATCAGTATCAGTCCATAAATTGGTAGTACTTCCTCCTGCAAGGTTGTTATGAATCCAAATCAAGTTATTCATTTTAGATTTACTTAACCATTCTTCATAATCTCTATAAAATATGGCCGGATAACCTTCATGGGTAAGAATATATGCATAAGCCAATAGCTTATTGTTAATAATTTCATCTGTATCGTGATTCGCCACAAACGTAACCGCTCTTGAAGGGTTTCTTTTCCATAACATATCACCATTAAGCGCATTCAGGTTATTCCCCATAAATGCATCTCTCATTTTATAATAGCAACCAAAATCAAAAGCAGACATTTGTGCCTGGTTTACCCACCAGTTTAAGGTATTCACATTTCCGTCCCAATATTCTCCTACAGCAAAACCTCCTACAGCATTTCTAAATTGTCTTGGAACCCAAGGCTCAAAACCTTTCACATAATCAAACCTCCATCCATCAAATTTCATGGTATTCTTATAATATTTCGCAACTGAATTTGACCTTTTCCACAGCCAATCCTGAACATATCCTTTTTTATGACTTAAATCTGGGAAACCACCAAATATTCCGCTATCAGAATTATATTGGTCATTAGGGTGAAAATCATATTTGGTTCTATTAAACTTACCCGACAGCGGATTGAACTTGGTATAGGTATTTTTGCCTGCAAACTCATTCCATTCTAAATCTCCTCCACTATTATGATTTATAACAATATCTGCGATGACACTTAATTGATTACTGTGCGCTCTAGAAATCAGGCTTTCTAACTCAGCTTTAGATCCAAAACGAGTCTCTGTACTTCCCATTTGGTTATACTGACCAAAATCATAATAATCAAAAGGATCATACCCCATAGAAAAGGGACCATTTTGCGCTTTACTTACTGGAGGCAACCAAATGGCATCTATCCCAGCATTACTCCATGAGCTCACTTTACCTTTTACTACATTCCACCAGGTACCTCCCGCTGGAACATCCCAATAAAATGCTTGCATCATTACTCCAGATCCTATAGGCTTAAGGGCCTTTGCAGAAACTTCTAGGGAAGGCTCTGCCGACTCTACCGGAACGGTATCTACTACTTCATCCTTGGCGCAGGAAACGAACAAAAACGCCAGAATGACAAATCCATAAAAAAACTTGCTGATTTTCATATTTTTTTAGTGTTTGTGTTAATTTTTTTCAAATTACTGATTTGAAAAAGAACGAAAACGTTTGAAATATTACGAAAACGTTTTCGTGTTGATAAAACACTCATAATTCAATGAAAATACTAGTAAAAAGAAATACTGTTTTCAAGACATCGAAAGATTACTCGAAAACAGTATTTATATCAAATTAGGATTAACTGTGGTTAACCTTAACCTACCCGATTAAGTGGCAGGCTTATACTCTTTTTTATCGATTACCATTTTGGCTATGATTTCTCTTAATATCTCTGAAGTTCCTCCTCCAATAGGCCCCAACCTACTATCTCTAAACAATCTTGCCATAGGATATTCTTCCATATACCCGTAACCCCCAAGCAGTTGTAGACATTTATATGCTACTTTATCCGCCATTTTGGTAGAGAGCAACTTAGACATAGAAGCTTCTTTTACCACATATTGCCCAAGATCTAATCTTTTGGCAATAGAATAATTGAACTCTTTACACATTTCCATTTCACTCGCCATATCGGCTACAGCATGTCTTAGTGCTTGAAATTTATCGATAGTCTTACCAAAAGCTTCTCGTTCAGACATATATTGTATTACATAGTCTACAGCAAATTCTGCTCTAGCATGAGCATTAATTCCCATTATCAATCGTTCCAGGGCAAAATGTTGCATTATATAAGAAAAACCTTTGTTTTCTTCTCCCATGAGATTTTCTAAAGGAACCTTTACATCATCAAAAGCTATTTCACCCGTATCTGAAGCACGCCACCCCAACTTATCTAATTTGGTAGCCGATACTCCAGGTGTATCGCGATCCATTACAAATATACTTATCCCTTTATTTCCAAGTTCTGGGCTAGTTTTAGCCGCAACTACTAAATAATCACTATACACCCCATTGGTAATAAACGTTTTTGAACCATTAATCACATAGTGATCTCCATCTTTGACCGCAGTAGTTCTCATACCGGCTACATCTGAACCTCCAAAAGGTTCTGTTATCGCTAAACATCCTATTTTTTCACCAGAGATACTTGGTCTTAAGTATTCTTCTTTTATTCTATGATCACCTTCCTTATTAAGGTGTGTCATTGCCAGATAAACGTGAGCCCAGATAGCTGCGGCAAATCCTCCTGAATTGATTTTTTGTAATTCTTCTAAAAGAATAACTGTATAAAAAAGATCAAGCCCTAGTCCACCATATTCTTCGGGATATGCTATTCCAAAATATCCCATCTCCCCAAATTTCTCCCAGATAAAACGGTCTATAACACCTGTTTCTTCCCATTTTTCAATATGTGGCGCGACTTCCTTCTTTAGAAATTCCTTTAAACTTTGCCTAAACAATTCGTGCTCTTCAGTAAAATACATACTATTCATCTGTTCTTTTATAGTTTTAAAATACAGACCTGCCTTATGCAGGTAGTAATCGCCAGAGTTTCATAGTTAACTATGACTTTTTTTACAAACTCTATAACGCAATCTTTACGTGTATTGTTAATAATATTACCATTTGATTAAAATAAATCCATTTGAAGCCGAAGAAACTCCATTTAAATTTAGGATTTATCAAAATTTACAGCAATTTTTTCCGATTATTATTTTAATGTCAAATATAATGCTATTCTATCGATTTTTTCCAAATAAAACCCGTCGATTTTTCCTAATTCTTCAAAATCGGAAATTTCTCCATATTTTTTAATAAAATCTCTAATCTCGAGAGCCGTTTCAAAATCAAAATAAGGGATAGCTATCAATTCATTGATACTGGCTGTATTAATATTAACCTTTTTAATTTGCTTCCCTTTTTTCACAGTGTAACCAGATAGAATCTTTTTTCTATGATAATCATATAAGCCCTGTACATCTTTCAATTGAATATCATGAGCAAACCCTCCTATTTTATTTCTATATCCTACAATTCTTTCGGCAACAAAACCAGGAATATTAACCTCTTTTTCCAACTCTTGTATAGTAACTGTATTTAAATCCAACTTTTGATAGAAAGTTTTGCGAAATATTTTATGTTGTTTTCTTTTTGTTTTACGCTTCGAAACCCAATCTGGAAATTTAAAAAACGGAGAAATATTTTTCAACACAGCATCTGAAACTCCTGTTACTTTTTGAAAATCTGAAATAGAATATAACCAGTTGTTCTTACTTCTATATGTATATAACCTATCTAACTCTTCGGGGGAGAGCCCTAAAACATACCCTTTATAATCGTTCAAAAAATTAGGATTAAAAGGTCTTAACTTATACTCTCTTTTAGATATCGATTTACTAGCGTATAAAGAAACAGCTTGCTTACTGAGTTCTTTCACCTCTGCTATTTCTAGCTGTTCTTGTTCATTTATCGATCTAAAGCTGAAAAAGATAAGTATCAAAAACAAAAAAATCGACAAAAGAAAAATCCCATTTCGAAAACGTGAATGTATTTCAAAATGGGATTTCATACTTTATTTAGTGTTATTTATTATTTTTTTGAAGCTTTAATAGCATCAAAATATCTCTTAAGTTGCTTTTTAACTACCGGGAACAAGAAGTATAACCCGATCATATTTGGGAATACCATGGCAAAAATCATTGCATCAGAGAATGCCCAAATTGAATTCATACTAGCAGCCGCTCCTATAACTACAAAAGTTAAGAAAAGTAATTTGTAAGTTAAGTCAGCTTTTTTACCTCTACCGAATAAAAATTTCCAGGATTGAAGTCCGTAATAAGACCATGAGATCATTGTTGATACTGCGAATAAAACTACAGCAATAGTTAAGAATATATTAGAATAAGGTATAAAAGCACCAAACGCTTTTGCTGTAATACCAGCACCTTCGTAGGATACTCCGTCAATCATTACAGCCCCGCTTCCATCACCACCGTAAACAAAAGCACCATTAGCATTAAAAATAATAATAACCAATGCTGTCATTGTACAGATAACTACTGTATCAATAAACGGTTCTAATAAGGCAACCAGACCTTCAGAAGCTGAATATTTCGTTTTTACTGCAGAGTGTGCGATTGACGCAGATCCTGCTCCAGCTTCATTTGAGAAAGCCGCTCTTTTGAAACCTACTAATAGCACTCCTATAACACCTCCTACACCTATTGCTTTAGGATTAAATGCTTCTGTTACGATTAATCCAATTGCATCATCTATAAATGAAAAGTGACTAAAAATAATATATAAACAAGCGATTATATACATCACTGCCATAAATGGAACCACTTTTTCTGTAACTGAAGCGATACGCTTGATTCCTCCAATGATAATAATTCCAACTAATAAGGCCAGTATCAATCCGATCACTGTTCCAGCCGCAGCACTTTCTAATCCAAGCAATTCTTTTAAAACCACTGTTGCCTGATTCGATTGCGCAGCGTTTCCACCTCCAAAGGACCCTCCAATACAAAATATCGCGAACAAAACCGCAGCTATTTTACCAAGCCAAACAAAACCTTTTTCTTTAAGACCTTTACTTAAGTAATACATAGGCCCACCGTACACGGTACCATCTTCACCTACATCTCTATATTGTACTCCAAGCGTACATTCTACAAACTTTGTAGACATTCCTAATAAACCACAGATGATCATCCAAAATGTTGCACCAGGTCCTCCCAATGCAATTGCCAGGGCTACCCCCGCAATATTACCATTACCTACTGTTCCCGAAACCGCAGTAGCCAATGCCTGAAAGTGAGAAACCTCCCCTTCTTTTGATTCGTCTCTAATCGTATCTTTTATATCTCCATCTACAGCAGCACCTGGATCCCCTACTCCATGACCCTCAACATCATCATATTTACCTCTAACTACATTTATAGCTCGTCCAAAATATCGGATATTCGGAAAACCAAAATAAATTGTAAAAAACAATGCACTTAATACTAATAAAATGATTACAAAAGGTGCACCACTAAATACCTCGAAGAAAATTACTTTTGAGAAGAAGTCTGAAATTGGCTTAAAGCCTTCATCTATTCTTTGGTCAAGGCCTTTTTCTGTGGTCTCTTGTGCTATGGTAATAAAAGGAAGTATTAATGCTAAAATTGAAAGAAGAAATCTCTTCATGATGATGTGAGTTAATTGAATTTAATTGTTATGAAGCCAGCAAGATGCTAAAAAAAACAGTTGTTTACAATTTTTTAAAGGTTAAATGTTTTGTAATTGCTAAATATCAAACTCTTTATTTAATAGGTTAATTTGCTCAGGTCTACCGAGAACAACCACCTTACTACCAGGCTTTAGAATTGTATTTGCTTCTGGGTTCACGATGTATTCACCCGCAGGAGACTTGTACCCTATAATAGTACATCCCGTTCTTGATCTCATATCTATATTAAGGATAGTTCTTTCCTTTTGATCTTCAAACATATCTTCAAAAGAAATCTCTTCAATATTTATAGATCTTTTACCCACAATAGAAAGGTTATCTAAAAATTCTATTAAGTCAGGAACCACTACCAAAGAAGCCATATGATCTCCTCCTATTCTATCTGGCATAATTACATTGTCTGCACCAGCCAATCTAATTTTTTTATACGATGCATCTCGAGAAGCTCTACTTATAATCTTAAGTTCTCTATTAATTTGTCTTGCGGTTAGTACTATAAATAAATTATCTGCATCCTCTGGCAACGTACATATTAAACATTCTGCATTTTTAAGCCCTGCTTCTATTAACACTTCATCTTCTGTCGCGTTTCCTTTTAGAAACAATATCTTATCACTTTGGTATCTTTCTATAATCTCACTATCATTTTCGATAACAATGAACGGTTTATCGTAGGCCATTAGTTTTGCGGCCGCTTGTTTTCCATTTCGACCATATCCTACAATAATGATATGATTTTCGAGCTTATGAATCATTTTTTGCATTTTTCTAAGTAATACTCTCTTTGGATCATTTTTACTAACTATATATTCTGTAATAACTGAAACAGAATACGCAAAAATCACAACACTAGTTGAGATTAAAAATACCGTAAATAATTTCCCATTATCATCTAAGGGTTGTACTTCTTCGAAGCCAACAGTCGTCATTGTTATGACTGTCATATACAATGCATCTACCCAAGAGTAGTTGGAAAAAAACTTAAACCCAAGTACCCCAATAGCCACTACTACAGCTAGTAGCGATATTGCTATATATATTCTAGGTCTACCCCAGTTCTGAATTTTTATCATAGGTCGAAAACAGACGTTCTTTTTGTGTATATTAGGTCTTTCAATTTGAGCCAAAAGGCCATATTAAGATATAATACAAATCCGAGGCCAGCCGTTGCAAAAGTTAAGTAAATAAAGAACAAACGAACGTTCTTAGCTCTCATTCCAAACCGATCTGCCAACCTTGAAGATACATAAAATCCGTTTCGTTCTAAAAAGTGTCTTAGATTAGATAACATATCGCAAAATAAATATATTATCTTAAACTTTATCCCGTAGTAAGCAAATAATTACCAATGGCACATTTTAAACATGCTTTTTTATCGCAATACTCATTTCTAAGTTGCAGGACTGCCTGTGAATGCATAGCATTTTGTATAGACCATTGTAAATTTGAGAAATTATCTACTATTTTATTCTTCTCTGGCTCTATTTGATTGATTACGACTAGCACTTCATCTTCCCAATTTTTCCCCATTGTTTTTGAATAAACAAATTTTAAAGGGAGAATGGTGTTTATTAGGAGTAAATCGACAAATGGCTTTGTAATTTTCTTATTTCGAAAAGTAGATTCCTTGCTAAACGTGTAATGATTCTTCCAAAACTCACTGATCTCGACGGACTCGAAAAACTCATAAAACTCTTCTTTTGTTTTTAACAACAGTATCTTCTGAAATAGTTGAGTGCTAGCACCATACAAACTGGCTAATTGTGCTAAACGAATCGTTGGAAAATTTGGAGGTCTTAGTCTAAAAAACTGAATTGGAAGCACTCCAATGCGATCAAGATTAAATTTGTTTTTTAAATAGCTGTATTCTGTAAAAAGATTATTTGCATATTCGTTATTACCCCACATCTTATCAAGTTCTCCTACTTGCCCGAAGAAAAGTGATTCGACTTGTTTGAGATTGCCACTACATTTTCGAAGTATTGCAAAATTGATCGATTCGGCCATACTCAAAAATGCTTCCCCATTTACTTTTGATCCAAAACTCTTTGCTAATAATTTAAAGAGTACTTCTTCCCAATTATTTGATGATTTTATTAGTAACTGAGTTATCAAACCTGTTTTTTGTTCTAACCTTTCTATATATAATCGCTCTTGCCAATTAGAAATGACAAAATCAGAAACATTATGCAGTTCATCTTCACAAACAATCCATTTTTGGCTTCTATTCTTAAAAAGCTGAAGATATTTGTGCAATACATCTGTAGAAACATAATCTTTTAATTGTAGTGTAGAAATTCTTGTAGCGTCTTTTCTATAGATTTCGGTATCATCTTCCCAGACTACATGAAGAATTACATTGTCATACATACTATCTTTTTTATGATGATGCACATACCAGTCGCTGGATTTTTGGTGAATTTCGACGGTACCCGCCCACTTTTGATCGTTGATTGATAAAAGGGCATTAAAAAAATCTGGCCCTGACTCTTTGGTATTGTGGATTCCCAGTTGATACAGAAAAATCTCTTCACCTGCTGTTGATCTTAAATTGGTAACATCAAACTTTTGATATTTCCATAAGTAATGTAGAAAATCTTCGTTCATCCTATAAAGTATTAGAAGTTTATGATTGAAATGCTACTACATCTTCAGGTAGGATGAACAAAATCGTAATATGCATTTTTGATATAGAACCCGAAAATAATAAATTTTAAATGAATAATGTAAGCCACATCAACGAACTTTGACTAACCTTCAAACTAACGCTATCATGAAAAATTTACTTAAATCAATTTTCATTTCTATTTTCCCTTTAATTGCTACATATTTCCTGATTGATGGTATTATTCACTTACTCAATCATGGTATTTCCTACAGATACATTGGGCGAATAACAACTGCAATTGGCATCGCATCCTTTTTTATGCTGCTATTTATCAAACCTGTAGCCAGAACCGATGCAAATCTTAAAGTTTACACAGCGATTGTAGGGATCGGATTCATGATAAGTATGATTTTTGGTGGCATTATTGAAAAAGCTATTAATGGATCCTTTCCCAGTATTGGTATGTTTCTTGGTTGGGTTTTATATATTAAATGGTATTCTATTTTTGAAAATAGAGGCCCAAATAATGTCTTGTCAGTTGGAAAGGTCCTTCCTGAACTTATCCTAGAAGATGGAACTAAAAAAGAAGTAAAAACTTCAAGTTTCTTAGGGAATCCTTCAATATTTTTATTTTATCGAGGAAATTGGTGCCCCCTATGTATGGCACAAATAAAAGAAATCTCAGCCCAGTACAAAGAGTTAGAAGAAAGAAATGTAAATACTGTGTTTATTAGTCCGCAACCCCATAAAAACACAAAATCATTAGCTAAAAAATTTGGACTTAGTTTTAACTTCCTTGTAGACACCAATAACAAAGTTGCCAAGCAACTCGGGATACTTGCCAAAAATGGTTTACCTATGGGCTTTCAAACTTTAGGATATGATAGCGATACCGTTTTACCCACTGTAATTATAACTGATGCTCAAGGAAAAATTATTTTTTCAGACCTCACCGATAATTATCGCGTTCGCCCTGAACCAGAAACTTTTCTGAAAATTTTAGATCAGAACTAATCATTACGCTCAAAAGATAAATTGCTGTATTTAATTGAAAACCTTAAAGTTTAATTGTTATAAAACCTCATTTTTACAATTTTACCTCTTTTTTGATGTGCTTAAAACCTAATTTTAGCATCAAAAACATACTTTTCTACCGTAAAAAACAGGGTAAAAAGACATAAAACTCTTAAAATCAAGTTAATTTACCCCAAAATGTACTATTGGTAAGATTTTATGTATTAATGGAAAACCTTGCAACAATTTCATTTCTTTACTTTGTTATAGAAATAAAGGGAAAACTATTTCAAAAACGACATAAAGATTACAAAACCCTAAGCTAAGTTGAGTTTGTGTTAGGTTATAGATGGTTGCTATTTTTTAGTGACCATCTTTATTTTATATCATAAAACAATGTCGGGATAGATATCAAACTTATTGAAAAATGCTTTTCTAAATTTTGAAGAATTCGAATAGTTAAGAGTTTCCATAACTTCTTTAATAGACAACCCTTCTCCGAAAATCATATTATACGAACTTTCTAATTTTTTATTATTAAAAAATTCTAATGGGGTTTGATTATGAATCTCTTTAAACATATTAAAGAAATTGGTACGACTCATATGAGCCATAGTCGCTAACTGATCTACCCCTATGAAGGGTTCATGTAAGTTATCTTTTAGGTAATTACTTACCTTATAAATATTTCCGACCTGCGCACTATTAATATTAAAAGGGTTGCTTTCGGTTTCCCATTTAAGAACATCTTTCCAAAAAGTTTCAAGTAAACGAATTCCTCTTGCTATAAAATACAAATAGTTCTCTACGGTATCTAAATCGGGTTGTACAATTTGATCAAAAAGATTAGACTGTTTATAAGAAAGGTAAAATTTATGTATGTGTTGATGTGAATAGCGTATATAACTATCTACTCTTTCAGCCATATCGCTACTTTTCATAAAATACGGGGTGGTATAAGAGCTTTTTAATACGATCATTGTCGATTTCACCACGGCACCTTTGGTAATGAAGACTTGTTCTCCTTGTCGCGCATGCATACACCTCATGTTACCGGGTGTATAACTATCTGAATATTCGCTAACAATTTGATTTTCCTGAATTTGATGGCTTAATGCATATTTTCTAAAGTGAAGAATAATATCTTTTTCCTCTATTGGTCTTCGAATATATTCAATATCTGCATTGGCTTTATAGTTATTAACCAGTAGAAAAACCTCTGGAGATATTTTATAATATGACAAGTATCCCTCAGCAATTTCTGGTGGAAAATATATACGATCTGAGGTACTTTCAGGGTCAAGTTGTGACCTGAAATAGTTTCTAAGTTCGTCTATATCAGAAAAGTCAAATGTATATTTGTACATACTCCCTCATTTTACGCGCACCTTTATTTTAAATAGATCAATTTCCCCCGTTAAAGTTGCGTAGTACTTTCTAATAAAATTAGAAAATAACCCCTTCATCAGCAAATAACGCTAATAGAGGGGTTAAATTATTTAAATATAAAAATTTATTTTATATGGCTTATAACATCGTATTTGGTGATAATATGATGTTTCCCGTTTTCTAATGCAACGAGTACTGCAGGATTGCCGTTTTTGATAAGTTTTGAGATATCATCAAGAGAAGCCTTTGCATTTACGATTGGAAAAGGTTCTTGCATTACTTCTTTTATTGGCGTACTATCCATGTCTTTATTTTCTATAAATGCTTTGAACAAAGCACTCTCGTCTACAGAACCTACAAAACCTTCACTATCTACCACCGGAATTTGAGAAATCTGAAATTTACGCATACGCTCTATAGCGTGCGAAACCAACTCTTCGGTCTTCACCGTGACTAGTGGTTTGTCTTCGTGATCCCTTATAAGGTCAACTGCTGTGGAAACTTCTTCTTCAAGGAATCCTCTTTCTCGCATCCAGTCATCATTAAACATCTTTCCAACATATCGACTACCATGATCATGATATAACACCACAACCACATCATCCTTTGTAAAATGTTCTTTGAGTTGTAACAAACCCTTGATAGCTGCTCCGGCACTATTCCCTAAAAACATCCCCTCTTCTTTGGCTAGTCTTTGAGTATAGATAGCGGCATCTTTATCGGTTACTTTTGTAAATCCGTCTATCACAGAAAAGTCAACATTCTCGGGAAGAATATCTTCTCCAATACCTTCTGTGATGTAAGAGTAAATTTCATTTTCGTCAAAAATACCTGTTTCATGATATTTCTTAAAGACCGAACCGTAGGTATCTACCCCCCAAATTTTAATATTTGGATTTTGCTCTTTTAGATACTTCCCTACTCCAGAAATAGTTCCACCTGTTCCTACACCAACTATAAAGTGTGTTACTTTCCCGTTGGTTTGTTTCCAAATTTCTGGCCCAGTAGATTCGTAATGCGCTTGCGCATTTGAAGGGTTATCATACTGGTTTACATACCATGAATTTGGCGTTTCTTCTGCCAAACGCTTAGAAACAGAATAATATGATCTTGGATCATCAGGTTCTACATTGGTAGGACAAACCATTACTTTTGCACCTACTGCCCTAAGAATATCCATCTTTTCTTTCGACTGCTTATCTGCCATCACACAAATAAGCTTATACCCCTTAACAATAGCGGCAAGAGCCAAACCCATACCTGTATTCCCAGAAGTTCCTTCGATTATGGTACCTCCAGGTTGTAACCGACCATCAGCTTCAGCATCTTCGATCATTTTTAATGCCATACGATCTTTTACAGAATTCCCAGGATTGAATGTTTCATATTTGGCTAACACTAAGGCATCAACATCTTCAACCAATGCATTCATTTTAACCAAAGGCGTATTTCCAATAGTTTCTAATATATTTTCTGCGTATTCCACACTAAGTAATTTTAAGATCCCCAAGTTAGGGATATTTTGATTGCAAAGATACAATCTAGATTATCGATTTCAATACCAGCTTAACACTTTTTATAGAACACTTCTCTTTCATTTTGATAATGTTTTCTCAAACACTTTTAATCTATTTATAAAAATGAACGGGAACCAATTATGGTTCCCGTTCCAGAATAAATACAATACTTATTGATTGTGTTTACGTTACTTATTACTTCTTAGGCATCATAACGGATTCAATAGTGTGAATAATTCCATTACTCGCTTCAATATCATTCATCATTAATCTACCTGCATTTCCGTTTTTATCTATCATATAAATTCTATCATCCTTTATCGTAGCAGTTAATCGTTCGCCCCCTAAAGTTTTTAGTTTCACACTACCTCCAAATTCATTTATAGCTTTTACCATATCTTGCTTGCTTACCAAACCAGGGATGATATGACAATTCATAATAGACTTAAGTCGTTCTACACTTTCTGGTTTCTTTAAACTCTCTAAAGTTTTTGGATGTAACTTCTCTATTGCTCCATTTAAAGGAACAAAAACAGTATAAGACTGGTCTCCACTAAACATTTCTAAATACTCTGTAGATTTAATCATTGAATATATGGTAGTAAACCCCACATCTACAGATATAATTTCTGATAATAACGGTTTTTTTTCTTCTTCCCCTTTAACATCTACCTGGGCAATGAGTTTATCATTTTGTGTTTTAGAAATGTTCTTTTTAGATTGGGTACAAGAGCTAAAAATAAATACTACCAGGACAATTAGAGAATACGATTTTGTCTTAAAATTCATTATGAGGATTTTGTTTCCAAATATATTTTACTGAAAAACAAGAAAGGGTTATAAATGAGAATTCGTAGGCTTCAAATTAGTAAGTGTTTTCTACATGTAGAAACTAAGAATTTAGCGATAGGATTTTATTTCGGATATTTAGTTTATTCGAATCGAATAGATTTCGTTGGTGATATTTTGGATACAATATAAGACGGTATAAGCAACATAATAATACACAATATCATTGTTCCTAAATTAAGTAAAAGGATGTACCCAATATCTATATATACCGGAGCTGTACTCACATAGTACGTTTCAGGATTTAGACCAACTACTCCATATTTTTGCTGAATAAATAGTAATCCTATTCCTATTAAGTTCCCCCAAAACAAACCAATGGCAATGAGGTATGCTGCATTGTATAAAAAAACTTTTCTAATGGTCCAATCTGCAGCACCCAAAGCTTTTAGAATACCAATCATAGGTGTTTTTTCAAGGATCAAAACCAACAAGGCGGTAATCATATTGATACCTGCTACTAGAATAATAATAGCGATAATCCCAATAATGTTGAGATCAAAAAGCTTGAGCCATTCAAAAATGGTCCCATACTTTAACGTAATGGTTTGACTATCTAATGTAGATGGAATGTTTTCATAGATCTCCTGCCCTTTTTGGTCTATTTTCTCAAAGTCATCAATATATACCTCAAAATTTCCTACCTCATCTGCTTTCCACTTATTCATTCGCTGTACATGTCGTATGTCTGCAAATAAATAGGTCTCATCAAATTCTTGAAATCCCGAATTGTATATCCCTACAATTTCGAACGCCCGAATGTAGGGTTGTGAATTCGATTTGGCATTTTTTTTAAGAAAATAGGTAATAGCTTTATCTCCAACCGTCAACCCTAATCGGTTTGCAAAATGAGCAGACAACACTATTTCGTTATTTAGTTTCCCTTGAAAATCTGGAACACGACCTTCTGCAATATATTCCTTAAAAAAATCCCAGTTATAGTCTTTGCCAATTCCTTTTACCACTACTCCATCAAAATCAGTTTCGGTACGTATTAATCCGATCTTTGTCGCAACACCCTGCAAATGAACAATACCATCGACCCCATCAAATTCTGGATAAAATTCTTGATTCGTACTTATCGGAATTAGCGATTCGACACTACTATTATTATCAAAACTACTAATAAGTATATGGCCATTAAATGCGGCAACTTTTTCTCGAATTTTGCGTTGTAAACCTATACCTGTGGCAACGGTTATCAGCATCATAATCATACCTATTGCAATGGCAGAAATAGCAATTTTTACAATTGGAGTTGAAATGCTACTTTTATGTTCCTTACCTTTGATAAGGCGTTTAGCGATAAAATACTCGAAATTCAAGCTTAACTATGGTTTTTATTAGAACTGCATTCAAAAATACATTTTTATTCCTTTCCTTAATTTTTATTTCATGTTTTAGTGAAATAAAAACCACTGCAGGAACCACTAACGGAACTATCAATAAACCTATTTCTCAAGAATATATTGTTCAAGATAGCCTAATAACAAAAACCAAAGTGATTGTTGGGGCAAACCAAACTTCAGAGTATATTCCATTACTGGCAAATAAAAAAGTTGCTGTTGTTGGTAATCAAACTTCTGTGATTTTTAAAGATACTATTCCCAATCAAAATTATACACATCTTGTAGATTCTTTACTTGCTAGTAATATTACTATACAAAAGGTTTTTTCTCCCGAGCATGGGTTTAGGGGAAAAGCTGATGCTGGTGAATTAGTTGCGGATAGCAGGGATATAAAGACCGGACTTCCTATTTTTTCTCTACATGGGAAAACCAAAAAACCATCTAACGCTTCTTTGGTTGGAATTGACATCGTAGTTTTTGATATTCAAGATGTAGGGGTACGATTTTACACCTACATATCTACATTACACTATGTGATGCAGGCCTGTGCAGAAAACAAAATCCCGGTAATCATACTCGATCGCCCAAACCCTAATGCGCATTATATAGATGGTCCAACAATGAAGCCGGAACATACGAATTTCCTGGGAGTACACCCAATACCGCTAGTACATGGTATGACTATTGGGGAATATGCAAAAATGGTAAATGGACAAGGTTGGTTAGGTGATAATCTACAATGCGATATTACCATAGTTCCTATAAAAAATTATACACATAATACCGAATACACTTTACCTATCAGACCTTCACCCAATTTACCCAATGATATGGCCATTAACTTATACCCTAGTCTAGGCTTTTTTGAAGGTACAACCATTAATGCTGGTAGAGGAACCGAAACTCAATTCCAAATTTATGGATCTCCCGATTTGTCTATCGATAAATTCGATTATGCCTATATCCCTAAACCGAATTTTGGTGCAAAATATCCAAAACACCGCGGTGAAGTCTGCTATGGGCACGATCTAAGAACTACAAAACGCTTAAACGCTATTAACCTATGGTGGTTAGTTGATGCTTACAAACACTCTACTAACAAAGAAAAATTCTTTAATACAAAGTCGTTTACAGCTCATGCCGGAACCGAAAAATTACAGCAACAAATTATGGACGGTGTAAGCGTAACAGAAATTAAAAAATCTTGGAGTGATGATTTAAAAAAATATAAGGAAATGCGTAAACCCTATTTACTTTATAATTAATATTTGGTAACCAAGAAAGCTAAATCTTCATAATAACGGATACGTTGTTAGCTCATTATAGCAATACTTCACTATTAAAACCTGCAGTAATCTCTGCAAAAATCAACATTTAATGGGTAACACTAAGACGTATTTTGACATAAACTTTATGTATATACTACCTATGTGGTAATACGCATAAAACGTTTAATCATATAAATCAAATTCATTGTGAAAATTAGAATTGAAGAACTTAAAAACAAACACAACACTTTAGTAAGAGCATCATTATCTACAATATATGGTGGTAGCGGAAACAACTGCAATGATGACGATGAGGAAGAAGAATCTAGTAAAGGAACCCCGCAAACAGTAGGTTATAATTTAACGTCTGGAACGGCGGTTTAATGCCTTCATAATTCATTAGGATGAATATACTTTATTCACCCTAATGAATTATGCTTCTTCAATTTTTTTTAGTTAGCCCCGTATCTAAAGTACACCTACCTCTCTTCCGTTTTTGCCAAAGTGTAATCCTCTAATTTTTCCTCTATTACACTGTCCATATTTATGAAATACATGCTCTAATTATATGAACTCCCTGTTTTCAGGGATGTATTTTAACCCTAATATTCAATAAATTTGTAGAATGATCCCTTTTTCTAGAAAAAACATTCTTTTTTTTTGTTGCATACTATTTGGCCTTAATCTCTTTGGGCAATTTGAAAAAACAAAACTACCTCCTCCTTCTGGAAAAATTAACACATATAGGTATGAAAAAAAACAATTAGAACAAGCACATGATTTTTTGGGTACACCAAAAGAACTAGAAGCATATAACACTAGCCACCGAATTTTAAAAAATACGATTTACAAATCTAGTATTATTAATGCTTCACTACTCCTAGGAATATATTTCAATGATAGAAATCTAGCTGACTCTGCATTATTCTATGGAAATCGTTGCGTTAAAATACTTGAAAGAGGAAAAGACTCTATTTCTATGATTAAAAAAGCCCGAGCTTACAACATCATAGCCAATGCCTATGGAGATAAAAGCTTATTAGAAGAAAGTAAAAAATGGAATTTAAAAGGGCTTAAAATTTCTCAAAAATATCATGATAAAAAACAGTATTATCGAAAACTCCATAATCTGGCCTCTACCTATATAAGACTAAAAGATTATGATTATGCCATAGAACTTTTGGAATCTTGTCTGACTTATAAAAAAGATCCTGAATTAACTTTTACTTCTTACGTAAGCCTTGCCAGCATATATTCTTTGAAAAATAAATATGATCTTGCATTATCTTTTCTAAAGAAATCATTAATCCACTTTGAAAACAAAAACGATAGCGAATCCAGAAAAAAAGTAATTGTCTTGCAAAATATTGGTGTACAATATCATCTATTAAAGAAATATGATGATGCTATTTCTTATTATAACAAAGCATATGTTATAGGAAAGAAAAAAGGATACCATAGACCTACCTTAGATGCGCTTACGAATATTGCACTAATTCATAGGGAGAAAGAAAATTTTGAAGAGGCAATACAAGCCTATAAAGAAGCTCTCATCATTTGTGAAGATTTAGGTTTCTTAGACAAACAAATAAACATTTATGCTAATTTGAAAAAAATAGCTAAAAGCACATCAAATTTCAAAGAATCTATAGGTTATTTTGAGAAAGAAATCGAAATAAAAGATTCGATTGTAGAACTTCAAAAAGCCAAAGAAATAAGAGAGTTAGAGGTAAAATTTAAAACCGAACAGAAAGAAAAAGAAATAAAAATTTTAACAGTAGAAAATACCAATCGCCAACTAAGATTAAAAAATCAGGAAGAAGCTATTAAAAACTTAAGGCTGGAACAAGAAATTGAAAATAAAGAAAATGAAAATCAGATTCTAGCTTTTCAAAACGCTTCAGAAAAAAGTGTGAATGAAATTAGCTTATTAAAAAAAGATCAAGAGATTAAAAAAGCCGAACTAGAGCGACAAAAAGTAATCAAGAATACTATTTTATACTCGTTTCTGGTACTTCTTATACCAATCATAGGTTTACTAATTATTTATTATCAAAAACTTCAGGCTCAAAGTGAACTTAATAAAAAACAAAAAGAAATAGGTCAGCAAAAAATAAGTGCGCTCCTCAAAGATCAAGAGCTTGCAGTTATCAAAGCTTCTATAAAAGGCCAGGACAAAGAACGAAAAAGAATCGCTCAGGAATTGCACGATAGTATAGGAGGTAATTTAGCGGCCATAAAACTGCAGCTCAACCATACAAAAACAAATCAAAACTCCTTTTTACAAAGTATTAATAAACAACTAGATGATACTTATCACCAAGTAAGAAGTCTTTCTCATACTCTTATTCCCAAGAAATTTTCAGAGAACCATTTCTGTGACGTAATTGAAGAGTATCTCAATAATATTGGTAATGGCACCGATTTACAAACATCTTTTGAGGCTTACCCGAGAAATAAAATCAATGCAATAAACCAAAACGTTAAACTTGAAATTTTTAAAGTAATTCAAGAACTTATTACAAACACGATTAAACATGCAAAAGCGTCCTCCATGGATTTGCAATTTTATTTGTTAAACAATAACTTAAATATTTTATTTGAAGATAATGGATTGGGCTTCGATGTTACTACCTTTACCGAAGGTATTGGTTTAAGGAATATCAAAAACCGATTGCAAGGAATGGATGGGCAATTAAACATCGATTCTAGAAAAAACCGAGGAACAATAATAAATATAGAAATAAACAACCTAGAAACTAACCTACATGAAGTATAATATAATCATTGTTGATGACCATAAAATGTTTTTAGATGGGTTACTAAGTATTTTAAGTAATGAAATCGACTATAATATTCTATTAACCGCAAAAAATGGAGAACAGATTATAAAGTATCTGGATATTAACAAAGAAGAAAAAGTAGATCTTATTATCACAGATATTTCCATGCCAGAGATGGATGGGATTACATTAAATACATTGGTCAAAGAACACAATCGAAATATTAAGACTTTGGTGGTCAGTATGCATAGCGACCCCGACCGTATTGATACACTCATAGAAAATAATGTAGACGGTTATGTTCCTAAAAATGCTGAAAAACAAGAGCTTTTAAAAGCAATAAAATCAATTTTGAAAGGTGAAAAATACTTCTCTAAAGAAATAAAAGACATTTACTTAGAAAATAAACTTTCAAATAAAAGAAAAGAAGAAATAAAACTCACCAAAAGAGAAATAGATGTGATTACATTAATTGCTCTTGAGCACACTACCCAAGAGATCGCAGATAAGCTTTTTTTGAGCAAACATACAGTAGAGAGTTATCGAAAAAACCTAATGACCAAGCTTAATGTTAGAAATATTGCAGGATTAACAAAATATGCTCTTAAAATGAATTATATAGAACATTAATGTGTAATACAAGGTCTATTTTGATGCTATTCCTCTATTCCTAAAACCATCACCCAATCTGTAACTTAGAATGATACCATGAGTATTATTCACTGGAGCATTTCTAACCGTTTGGTTGTAATTGTAAATTACACGTAAATGATCAGATAGATATACCCCTGCTAGAAGGTTTATAGATGAATTGGTTCTATACCCTGCACCAACTTCGATTTTATTTTTATAACTAACCATGGTATTAAAATCGAATTGTGCCGGAGCTCCAGAAACATATTTAGCCAGTATACTGGGGTTTATTAAAATCTCCTCAAAACGTGTAGCAAAGAAACGATATCCTACATAGGCATAATATGGTGTTTCTATATTTATATTATCCTCAGATGATAAAGAATCTCCTAACAGATTAGGTACCGAGAAACCTAAATATAAATGGTTTCTATTATACAAAAAACCTAATCCTACCGTAGGAATTACAGTATTAATATTAGCAGCAAAATTAGGATCATTAGGTATTCCTAATTCTAATAAATTTTCATCATAAATCATCGCTCCGGCGGTAACTCCAAAAGATAAAACATGTGGATTGTATGACCACCATCTTGCTCTATTATAATTATGATCAAAGAATATTTTATAGGAGTATGCCGCAAACAAATTTGTGTTTGTTGTCACTCCTACTTGATCACTAAAGACCCCAGCACCAAATCCCATTTTTTCAGACTTCAAGGGTGAATTAAATAATAACCCAATATTTCGAGGGCTGCCATCTACAGTATTAAGATACCCTCTATTGCTTAAGGTAAATTCTGAACTAGGATCAAAGCCTGCATGAGCAGGATTAATTATCACCGTATTGTAATTGTAATTTGCGAATACTGGTGTCTGTTGTGCTGATACAAAAAAGCAATTTCCAATCAGCATAATAATCGCTATAACTATGTCTACTCTTTTCATTAAATTATCTTTTTATAACAAGGAAACCATTTGACTTTTTTAAGTTATGACTACCTTCTATTTCGATAGAGAAAAAGTATGTGCCTTCGGGAAGTCTATCACCTCCTAAACCTCTTTTTCTATTGGCAATTCCCCTAAAAACTCTTGATGTATTATTATACCCTTCAACCTCAAACACCAAATCTCCCCATCGATTGAAAATAGATACCTTGTTATTAGGGTAATTTTCTATAGTATCTATTTCCCAAAACTCATTAATACCATCGCCATCTGGAGAGAAACCATATTTAGTTTCATCTTCTTCTAATGGCCTCACAAATACGGTTATGATATCTTCGGCGATACATCCGTCATCTCCAGTAAAAACGACAGTATATGTAGTTGTCTCGCTTGGGTTAGCCACAGGATTTGCTATACTTGTATTGTTCAATCCTGAAGATGGAAACCACGTAAAATTACCTTGAGTAGAGGCTATTGCAGCCAATTGCACATCATCTCCTTCTGCTATTTCTTCATCTTCACCAGCATTTACTTCGCAAACTGTTGGAGATGTATCAACAATAATTACATCAAAACTGCAACGAGAAGAATTACCTGCATCGTCTATTACCTCAAAAATGTTGGTCGTAGTTCCAATTGGGAATTCAGCCCCTGAAGGCAAACCAGCTACTTGTTGTACAGAGCGAACTGAGCAGTTATCAGATCCAGTTATATTAACGTATGTAATAACAGCTGTATCTAAACCAGGATCAACATTTTGTGTAACATTGGCAGGACAATCAATTACTGGATTTGTGGTATCATTAACTGTAATTGTTTGGGTAACATTTATACTATTTCCTGCTCCATCAGTCACACTGTAGGTACGGGTAATTACTTCTGGATTAATATTACCATCACTTGCATCACTTACAAAGGCTACTATAGGAATACCTCTACAATTATCTGCCTCATCGGTCACTACATTTATATCTGGGACTGGAATATCTGAAGTACAAGCTACATTTATCGGTACAGGATTGCTAGCTGTAGGATTGGTAGTATCATTTACTGTTATTGTTTGAGTAACATTAATACTATTACCCGCTACATCGGTCACACTATAAGTACGGATGATTATTTCTGGATTAGTATTACCATCACTTAAATCACTTACGAAGGCAACCATAGGAGTGCCTCCACAATTATCTGCCTCATCGGTCACCACATTTATATCAGCGATCGGAATATCTGAAGTACATGCTACATTTATCGGTGAAGGATTACTAGCTGTAGGGTTAGTAGTATCATTTACTGTAATTGTTTGAGTAACATTAATACTATTACCCGCGGCATCTGTCACACTATAAGTACGGGTGATTATTCCGGGACTTGTATTTACATCACTTACAAAAGCAACTACAGGTATACCTCCACAATTATCTGCCTCGTCGGTCACTACAGTACTATCTGCAATTGGAATATCAGATACACATGTTACATTTATAGATGCAGGATTACTAGCCGTAGGATCAGTAGTATCATTTACTGTGATAGTTTGAGTAACATTAATACTATTTCTCGCCGCATCGGTTACACTATAAGTACGGGTGATTATTCCGGGACTTGTATTTACATCACTTACAAAAGCGACTACAGGTATACCACCACAATTATCTGCCTCGTCGATCACTACAGTACTATCTGCAATTGGAATATCAGATACACATGTTACATTTATCGGTGCAGGATTACTAGCTGTGGGATTGGTAGTATCGTTCACTGTAATCGTTTGTGTAACATTAATACTATTACCAGCCCCATCGGTTACACTATAGGTACGAGTAATTACTTCTGGATTGCTGTTACCATCACTCACATCACTCACAAAGGCAACCACTGGGGGCACTCCGCTATTGTCAGCTTCGTCTGTTACCACCAAAGGGTCTGGAGAAGGCACATCTCCCGAACATTGAACGCTAATTGGAGATGGGTTACTAGCAGTAGGATCTTCTGTATCTGAGGTAGACAAGGTAGTCACATTATCTATGTGATAAATCTCTCCTTGATTACCAACCCCATCTTCCAAAAATAGATATACATCATAGGTTGTTCCTGCAGCCAATGATGAGATTATTTCTGAAATGTCTGTATTTGCGGTATTCATTAAAAAACTATCATTTTCTGTAGCTCCAGTTCCATTTAGAATATCGTCGTGATCGGGATCCCCAGAAAAGTTTCCTGGATAAATTGCATAATGAATAGTTCCTGTTTCTGGACCATTAACCACAAGAGTAAACCCAACTGTAGTTTCATTAATAGCTTGAGGATATCCCATATTTAAAGGCTCTGCAAAATGATCCCCACCAAAAATTACATAAGCTTCTCCTGTCCTTTCTGTACTACCAATAGGCGTTTCTCCTGGACTACCGACTATGAAATCTGCGATTCCATCTCCATTAATATCACCACCTCCACTCACAGGTCTTCCTATGTTAGATGTCCTAAATCCAGGAATAACAAATCCATTAGTACCATTAAGAGTACTTTCTTCAATTGGATTTGGGAAGCCACTTGTACTACCAAATACTATATAAGCATTGGCATCTGATCCAGATTCACGTCTATAAACAGATATAAAATCATTAATTCCATCTTGATTAATATCACCTATGGAAGAAGATGTTAAAAAGCCAGGCATTCTAAAACCAAGGCTATTGTCTTCAATATCACTCAGAGGTATATGAGCTGGAAAAGGGTCAGAAGACTGCTTACCGAAGATTGCACTCCTTTCAGAATAAAAGTCATCTACACCATCGCTATTTACATCTCCTAAACTTCCGACAAAAACTAAGAAACCTCCACCAGAGTTATCAACTGTAAAACCATTTGTCCCATCTAAGGCCACTAAATCTTCTACTATAGAAAAAGAAGGTTTACCAAATAACACGCGGGTTCTCTGGCCTCCGGAAGAAAGTGTACCTGATCTTGACCATTCACCAATAATAATATCATCAAAGCCATCGTTATTTATATCTCCAGCCCCACCGACCAAATATGCTGCTCTAGAACTAGGAAACGAACTGGTTCTAAACCCATTAGTCCCATCTAAATAAGCAGTATCAATAAGTTCAGGAAAATTAGATGATCGCCCAAAAACAATAGCAGCTGGGCCGCCAATAACGTTACTTGCTACAAAGTCATCTATATTATCCCCATTAACATCTCCAAGTTTTATTATTTCATTAGAAGAGAAGAAAGAAAAATTCATCCTAAATCCATTTCCGCCACCGATAATATAATCTATATTTAGTGTTGGAGCAAAAGCAGTGGATCTCCCATAAATCACAAAATCAACTCTGGAAGCAGAAATTGCTAAATCATCAATCCCGTCACCGTTAACATCACCTATACCCTCTACAGAGTTCCCCATACGTCTACTCTCATCGTCGCGCCCTTCAATAACAAATCCATTAGTTCCATTTAATGTGGTTATATCAAATGAAGCAGGAAATCCAGTATTACTTCCAAAAATCACATAAACTGCACCTGCCAAGTCTACGGTTCCTATATCTGCATTGTTAACCCCTAAAGCGAGATCTTCAAAACCATCATTATTAATATCACCAATAAATTTCGCTTCCGCACCAAATTGTGATGAAGGGTCAATACCAGGTATCCTGAATCCATTAGTACCGTTGAGTGTTGCTACATCAAAATTAGCTGGATATAACTGTTGCGCATGAATATTGACCTTGAAAAAAACTAGCAAAAACAATATAAGTTTGTATAAGACTCTATTTCTTTTTGTATTCCCCATAATTAAAAAAATTATTGACCTCAAAATTAAATTTCAGTCCACTTTGATCTATCACTAGAAACCGTGATTTACATTATCATATACCCCCCTGTTTTCAGGGTGATCTTTTTTACCGAAAAAGGTGTTTTTAGCTAGAGCTGTCTACATCATCTTTGTACTGTGATTCTGAAGAAGCGAAATGAAGTATTTAGACTACATATAGTTTTGAGGAACACAAAGTAAATAATCACTAACCCTTTAAATATAAATATTATGACTTGGGGAATTACATTAATCTTATTAAGTATTATTGCAGTACCTTCTTTATTACTTGCAAAAAAACCAAACGCGAAAGAACTATTAGAAAAAATTGAACCTTATCAGGGATGGATCGGATTAGTATTCTGTTTCTGGGGTGTTTGGGGAATTATCTCAGCTGTATTAAACATTGGTTGGCTTACTACACACCCGATTTGGTGGATCACGCTTTTAGCAGGAAATGTAGTAGAAGCTATTTTAGGTTTCATGCTAGGATTTGGACTCATTAACAAGTTTTTCTTATCTAAAAGTGAAGCCGCCAAAGAAAAAGCAGTACGTCTACGAGAAAAACTAGCTCCTAAACAAGGTAAACTCGGTGTTCTGGGACTTATCGTTGGTGCCTGGATGATTGTTGCATCATTTCTGTTTATCTAAAAAACCTTCAAGTTATCGTAATTCTATAGCTCTAAAAATAGTTAACTAACTTCTATACTATGATCATATTTGGAACTGGTTCTTCGACAATCGCACCTCAAAAACTGGATAAGGGAAACTGCCCTCATTGCAATACACAAAATAATATGTGGGTACAAGGATATAAAAAGTACGTTCACGTTTTTTGGATCCCATTTTTCCCAATTGGTAAAAAGGTGTATACCGTCTGCGGGCATTGCAAAGGAGCTTTTGAGAAAAGAGAAATTCAGAATCAAGAATTACTTGAGAATTTTGAAGACTTTAAAAGAAGCCATATTAAAACACCTTGGTATCACTTTATTGGGCTCATTATTCTAGCCTTCGCTATACTCTTTATTATGGCGATGCCATACCTGGCAAAATAAAAACTAATCAATTATTAATTAACATCTAAATTTTAAAAATGAAAACAAAAATTTTAATTGTACTTGCTATTCTAGCTTTCGGAAGTAACGCTACAACTTACGCTCAAAAACTAAAAAAATTCGGTAGTTCTGTTGAAAAAAAGATAGGACCAAAAACCATCAAGGTACCATATACCGATGTTGTGTCTTACTTAGGGTATGCTGCTCCTGGAAATGAAGATGAAGTAAAAGACGGAAAGAAATTTTATTACATCTATGTTTGGATTCCTGCAGTAGCTCCAGAATTAGGTGTTAGAATGATGTCTCCTGTTGGAAAAGCAAAAATAAAAGGAGCAACTTCTTCTCAAGCATATCAAGATAATGCCAGTTCTAAGGACTTTTTTGACACTTACGTGACTTTAGAAAGATCTGACATTGTGAGTAAAGACAATATTAGTGAAGACGCTGCAAAAAGTGCAAACTGGGTAACTCTAGAGCGTAACGATGATAGTAGTGAAATGCCAAAACAACCTAGTGGAAGCAACTACAACTCACTTTTAAGATATAAGAGTCAAGCTAGCGATCCTTTAAAAGCACTTACAGTTGGGTTATACAGAATTGGTTTCACAACGTATAAGACAGGAGAAGTAAAAGGTACTTTTCTTGCGCAGGTGGCTGCCCCCATCAAGTTACCTGGAGTAGTTATGGCGAAAACAATTGCTGATTTAAAGAAAGGGTTATAATATATTATTTGGAATATGATCAACTGACCCAGTTAACCCTTATGTCTTACTTCGGTAGCATAAGGGTTATACGTTTTAATTCACTTTAAAAATTAGAGATGCAAGAAAAGAATAACGAAAAACCCGAAGAAGAAAAAAATCTTTTGGATGATATCCTTGCCAACGCAATCTCATCAACCAAAAAGTACGAAGAAACAAATGCTGGTCTTGAAACTAAAAAATGTAAAAGTTGCGGAGCGGCCAGACCTGAAGATACCGATCTACAATACTGTGATTTCTGCGGAAATCCATTTTACTAATTCTAATTCCTTACATTAAGATGTCTTTCAGTAATACACAACACAGGTGGGACAGTTTTCTCAAAAAAATCGAAGAACGTTTCCAAGAAATACTCCAAAAAACAGAAGCTGCTTTACCCATGCTATTTGAAGCAACAGATTTTGAAACAACCACTTTTAGCAATGCATGGCAAGGAATTTACTCACAAGCCACTGATCTTATTTACAAAATAGATGATACATGGCAAGAAAAAGTTGAAGATGCCTTTTTGGATATTGGTGTAGATTTTGGCTCAGAAACTTTTAATAAAGAACGAGATAAAGGGCATACTCTCAGGTTTAATTTAGAACAGCAATTAAAAAAATACGAAGTCAAAATTTTCGCAGATGCAGCAAATAAATTATTGATAGAGGTCAAAGATATTTTAACCAAAGATTTTTGTTGTACCCAATGCCAGGCAAAACTTCCTGTAAAAGATAATTTCTTCAGATCCTACTATAGCACCTGTTCCTATTGTCAAACTGTAAATACATTTGAACCTGGAACCAAAGCCAGGAATATTGAGCATTTTGCCATACATGCCCTAGGAGAAGAAGCTGGTTTAACACATTACTTACGCTACGAAGAATTTAAATTCCAAAATCATCTAAGAGATTCTGAAATATATAGTAAAGTAGCGTTAGCATCGCAATATCAAAAATATGTAGAAGCGTACCTAAAAAAACGCATCGAAATCATACCCGAATATGAAGACAGGTATGAGAAAGACCTCAAAGCCAAAACGGCATTTTTAACCAACTACCAATAATTTATAAAAGAAAAAGATATGTCAAATTCATTTAGTAATCAACTGCGATCGGTAATCGAATGGCAAAATCCAAAGCCAGAAACTCTTTTTGAAAAATGGACCGAAGATGGAGATGAAATTAAGAATGCTTCGAAACTTATTGTAGGCCCAGGACAAGGATGTCTTTTTGTGTATGAAGGTGAAGTAAAAGGCTTTTTTGAAAAAGAAGGGCTGTACGATCTTAAAACTGGGAATATTCCATTTTGGACTACGATCAAAAGTATTATGTACAAATTTGAATCTGCACATAAAGTTGGGATCTACTTTTACCGAAAAGCAGAAATGCAAAATATACGCTGGGGAACTCCTTCGCCCATTACCTATAAAGACCCAGTTTATAACTTTCCTGTTGGTTTGGGCGCTTTTGGAAACTTTTCTTTCAAAATCACTAAGCCCATTGATTTTTTCACAAACGTAATAGCAGGAGATGATTATTATCCGGTTAGAGCCATACAAAAGGTGATACTCTCCAGAATCACTCAACCGATAAGTGATTTTCTTGCAAATGCATCCTTTAGCTATGTAGAAATTGACAAACATCGAAATGAAATAGCAGCATTCTCAAAGAACGCCAGTATCGAGATTTTTGATGATTTGGGATTTGAATTACTGGACTTTAGAATAGAAGGCACCAGCTTTGACGAAGAAACCAAGACAAGAATAGGTAGAATTGCAGATATGAGCGCAGAAGCTCAAGCTATGAAAGAACTTGGGGTTAGTTATCAAGATTACCAACAGCTGGAAGCTTTAAAAAATATGGCAAAAAATGAAGGAGGCGGAAACCTAGGTATGCAAATGGGAGCTGGACTGGGAATGGGGCAAATGTTGGGTAATATGATGAATAACCAAAATAATCAAGGGCAAACTTCTTCACCTCAGCAAAACGCTCTTAATCAAAATAACTCGCCAGAAGATGATCTAATGCAAAAACTTGAAAAACTAAAGAAAATGTTTGATGCAGGATTCATCGATGAACAAGAATACAAACAGAAAAAGCAGGAAATATTATCACACTTATAAAAACAAAAATCAATCACTAAAAATTTAATAGTATGAGCACAGTAAATGAACTATATCAAAATGTAACCGGAAAAAACAAAGACGAGTATCGAGATTATTTAACACAACTAGATCGTATGAATTGGCATAGCTATGACTATTCTACATGGCCATGTGCAGATTTATCTTTTCAGAATCTAGATGCCAGTGAAAATCATGATGTTTGGCCATTTAAACCTAATCTTAACGAGCCTCATTGGGTAGATCTAAATAATCAATTCCCGGTTGGTATTAGAAGATACGGATACGTGCATAAATTTGAAATGCCAGAGCAAGTTCGTGAACTTTCGCATGACGATGCATCTAATATTCTAAATGAAATTAAAAATAGTAAAGGAGATAATGATGAAGCGTTTAACAATCAAATTCAAGAATACGGTTTTTCTAATGAAAAACATTTTTTATGGGGAATTGCTTTACTGGATGATGCACAGGAAAAAGCATATGATGCCGCCGATGACTTTTTAAAAGAGCAACAAGCAAAGTTAGATGCTCAAATGAATTCTCATATAGAAGCCGCAGAAGCCGGTGGATTATTAGATCCTATTTCGGGGATCGATATGGAAACTTGGGCAGCAGCCAATGCCAAAATTGCCGGAGGTATGGATCTTGAAGAAGTTCTGCAAGTTGTGGGAACCGAAAAACCTATCTGGGATGAAGTTTCTGCAGAGTGGAACGCAAGAATGTCTCAAGACACTACATTTGCCATTGCCAAAGTATATGGAGACGCCTTTACGAATTCGAATATTGGAAAGTTTTCCTCCAAGGAAACTAATGAAGAATCTGGAGCAGAAACTAACACCGCAAACAGCGGCTTAACCAATGTCATGGAAGACTTTGAACTTTATGTAAAGATTATGTGTCATCAAAATATGGGTGCCACACAAGGAAAAGATGCTGCTTCAATTTTACAGGAGTATGGACTTTCTGTTAACGACTGGAGCTCTGTTGGAGCTCACTGGACGCCAAAAATGGCTACAGATACTCGTATGGCTCTAAAAATGGGAGAACTCATGGAAAAATATAACGCCGAATTTGCATCGGCCAAAGCTGGAGATGATATAGATTTCTAAAATATAATTATTGTTGTAAAGATGACTCGAAATTTATCTGATATCACAAAACACTACAATCTAATAGGGTAAAGTCGGGTCATCTTGTTTTTACATTGTTAATGATATATTAATTAACAATTGGTGTTCTTTCTTGTATAAAAACCCATATTTGTCTATGTTTTGTATAATAAATTACTCTACAGTATATAAACAGGTCTAATTTATCAAGAATAACTATAACTAAATCAATTATTATGAAAACAAAAACCTTAATTTTATTAAGTGCATTTGCCCTAGTTTTTACTACTGCTGCTCAAGCTCAAAAATTAAAAAAGTTTGGAGGTTTAACTGAGAAAAAAGTCGGTCCTAAAACTATTAAAATTCCTTATACTGATGTAGTATCGTACTTAGGGTATGCTGCTCCTGGTAACGAAGACGAGGTAAAAGAGGGGAAAAAATTCTACTATATCTATGTTTGGGTTCCTGCTGTTGCTCCAGAACTTGGTGTGAGAATGATGTCTCCAGTAGGTAAAACGAAAATTAAAGGAGCTACCGAAGCTACTGCATATACTGAAAACGCAGGATCGAATGATTTCTTTGATACTTATATTACCTTAGAGCGTTCAGATATCGTTAGTAAAGACAAAATTAGCGAAGATGCTGTTAAAGGTGCTAACTGGACAACTTTAGCAAAGAATGATGACAGTAGCGAAATGCCAAAACAACCAAGTGGAAGCAGTTATAACTCTCTGTTAAGATATAAAAGTGAGGCTAGTGATCCTTTAAAAGCACTGACTGTTGGATTATATAGAATTGGATTTACTACCTATAAAACCGGTGAAGTAAAAGGTACATTCTTAGCACAAGTAGCTGCTCCTGTTAAATTACCTGGAGTTGTAATGGCAAAAACTATCGAAGATTTAAAGAAAGGGTTATAATCATATAGTCTTACAAATAAAACACTACTCAATAACCCCTATATTTTAAAGAATATAGGGGTTATTAAATTATAACATAGCCTTCATCTTTTCAACAATATTATATGCAGCTGGACAAATTGCTATATTCTTTAAAGTTAAATTGGAGATTTGTTGAAATTTTTTACGGTCAGTATGTGGATATTCACGACAAGCCTTGGGTCGTACCTCGTATATAGAACAATAGTTATCTGCCCCCAGAAAAGTACAAGGAACCTCTTGCAATACCAAATCCCCCTCTTCATCTCTTCGTAAATAAGTTTCTTCAAATTTCTGAGGCTTTATTTTGAAGAACTTGGCGATACGCTCAACATCTTTATCTGTAAACAAAGGTCCTGTTGTTTTGCAACAGTTTGCACATTGTAAACAGTCTGTTTGTTCAAACTCATCATCATGTAAATTTTGCATGATGTGATCCAACTTTTTCGGGGGCTTTTTTTTAAGCTTTGCAAAGAACTTTTTGTTCTCGTTATGTTTATCTTTGGCCAGTTGTGGCAATTGATCTATAAATTCCTGCATAGGTACAAAATTACAATTTACGATTTACTCTTTAAGAACATGAGCAAAGATATCTTTGGTGAAGCGATGAAAGACTTTTTTAACCAACAGTATACTGAGGATATTGTGGTACAGGCTCCAGATTTCGACGATGATGTTATACCTATACCCTACCTGTTTCGAGACTATTCTAAAATGCCAAAATTGGAACAAATGGCATTAGATCTTTCGTATGGAAAGACTCTAGATGTGGGGTGCGGAGCTGGTAGTCACTCTCTATATCTCCAAAATAAAAAGAACCTTGATGTTACTGCTATCGATATTTCTGAAGGAGCAGTAGATATAACCAAACAAAGAGGAGTCAAGGTAGCACTTAAAGAAGATATCTTTGCGCATAAAGAAAACTCTTATGACACACTTCTATTTTTAATGAACGGTAGTGGTATAATAGGAAAACTCGAAAACATTGATCGTTTTTTTAATCACCTAAAAACCTTACTAAATCCAAATGGACAAGTGCTAATAGACTCTTCTGATATTTCATATTTATATACTGATGAGGAAGGCGGTTTTTGGGTAGATGCCTCTGCTGGGTATTATGGAGAAATGCAATATCGTATGATCTACAAAAACCTGTCCTCAGACTGGTTTGATTGGTTATATATTGACTACAACACACTGCAAAATGCCGCAAATGCTAATGGTTTTATCTGCGAATTGTTACTTGAAGGAGAAAATAACGACTACTTAGCTAAATTATCTCTACATAGCATGTAAGATGGTATAATCTTTGTGGCAACAGAGTTTTGCGACGTTAGTTATATAATTACGTTTATAAAACACAATGAACCACACCTTAACTAAAACTAAATCTCGTGCAAGTAACTAAGTTTTTAGCATACCTTTTCTTTTCTGCCTTTATCATGGTGAGTTGTTCAGACGATGATGATAGTACACCATTATCTGCGACATCTATTCCTGCAGAAAATCGTCAACCTCTTGGGAGTTCATCAAACGACCTTTTGAGTAGTACCAATTTTACAAGTTTAACAGTAGAAATGGTTTCTGTACAAGGTTTTGAACCAACCATAACTGCCGTAAATGCTTTTAAACAGTTTCTAGAAGATCGTTTATTTAAACCCGACGGTATCACAATTAATCAACGCTCTATAGCATCATCGAACCTTGCTCCTTTTACTATAGAAGAAATTGCTGAGATTGAAAACAATAATCGATCTTTATTTAATGCAGGAGATGAAATCACTGTGTATGTATATTTTGCAGATGGAAGCAAAAGTGGAGATACCAATAGACAAGTTACTTTAGGTTCTGCTTATCGTAATACTTCAATAGTAATTTATGAAGGCACTTTAAGACGATTGAGCACAAATCCTAATGCTCCCATGCTAAATATTATAGAAACTGCAACTTTAAACCATGAATTTGCTCATCTATTAGGTTTAGTAAATATAGGAACCCCATTACAATCGAATCATGAAGATCCTGAAAATAGTGGTCACTGTAACGTACCTAATTGTTTAATGGAGGCTGCAATAGAATTTGAAAGCGGTATGATGAACATGGGAAACACTGTACCTCAACTTGACGCACAGTGTATTGCCGATTTACAAGCAAACGGCGGCAGATAGTCCTTAGTTACCGTAGACTTGCTCTCCATTAATATATGTTGCCTTAACCTTAGTATTAGGGATTTTATCCTCTTCGATTTCCATAATATTATCTTCAAGGATAACAAAATCAGCAAATTTACCACTGGTAATACTTCCTTTTTCTGTTTCTTCAAAATTACTATAGGCTGCCCAAATGGTCATTCCTTTCAGGGTTTCTTCTCTACTTAATGCATCCTCTTTCTGAAAACCGCCTTCAGGATATTGTTTAAGATCCTTTCTCGCTACCGCAGCATAAAATGTATAAAATGGGCTTACGTGTTCTACAGGATAATCTGTACCAAGTGCCAGCATCCCTGTTTTATTTAATAGTTGTTTATAAGCATAGGCTCCTTTTATTCGCTTCTCTCCCAATCGTTCATCTGCCCAATACATATCACTGGTGGCATGAGTGGGTTGCACACTCATTACCAAGTTATTATTTAAAGCTTCAAATTCTTCTGGCGCTACTACCTGTGCATGCTCAACTCTCCATCTTCTATCTGACTTGTTCTGTAGTACATCATAGTATGTTTTCATCACCACTGCATTTGCAGAATCTCCAATAGCATGTGTATTCATTTGAAAAGGAGAGCCTGCTAATCGTTTAGCCAGAGTTTTAAACTCTTCTACTCCAATTACCATAGCTCCATGATGATCTTCTTTATCACTATAAGGAGCTTTCAATACTGCTCCTCTAGATCCAAGAGCTCCGTCGGCATATACCTTAAAAGAAGATACATTGAGTTGATCTGTTTTATGCACACCATTTTTAAGATATAAATCAACATACTCAGGTACATTGCTTACCATAACATACATTCTTATTTTTAGAGCTTCCTTTTTCTGAAGACTATCTATAATTGAGATCACTTCTGGACCAAGGCCTGCGTCATCTACTGTCGTCAATCCATAACTAAAATTTATCTTTTCCGCATCTTTCAAGGCTTGAATCTGTTCTTTAACTGTAGGTTTTGGAACCACTGCATCAACCATACCCATTGGAGTATCTACCAACACTCCGGTAAGTTCACCATCTTTTAGGATCACCTCACCTCCAGGAACCTTAGTTTCGGCAGTAATACCAGCCATATCAAGTGCTTTTTGATTTGCTAGCATTGCATGTCCATCCACCCTGCGAACAGCGACCGGAGTATCTGGAAATAGACTATCTAACCTCTTTTTGTTCGGAAACTCCTGAACTTGCCAATCATTCTGATCCCATCCCCGACCAGTAATAAATGTCACATTTTTTTGCTTCTGGAAAGCTATGATGCGTTCCAGCACCTCATCATAGCTCTGCGTACCTACAAGGTCGACCTTCTGTAGTTGCATTCCTAAATTGTAGAAATGACAATGAGCATCAATTAAACCAGGAACTATAGTCTTTCCATCTGCATCAATGGTTGTGTCTGAAGAATATGAATTTAATATTTCTTCACTACTACCTACCCCTATAAACTTACCATCTTTAATAGCAAAAGCTTCTGCTTTTGGGTTTGCATCTTCGACAGTATAAACATTGGCATTAATAACAACCAAATCTACTGGCTCAGGTTTCTGACATGAAATAATGAATAAAGAACTAATGAATAAAAAAGCAATTTTCTGCATAATATTGTTGAGTTGAGATGTGTTTTAAAAGGCTAAAAATAGCGATTCACCAGAAGTGAAAAGGTTAAGGTTTTCTTAATTTGAATACTGTTTCCCTAGACCACCTGTTTAGAAAACACCCTAGTAGGCACTAAACATTTAACTTTACTATAAGAAATAAAACCATAATTTTATCTGTAATAGATACTAGCTCATCTTCGCTTATACTAAATCAGGTAAAATGAAAGGTTTCAAAACTGCACTCCCAAACGTTTTTGTCATCATATATAAAACTGTATTCTTGTGTTCTATTTTTTTGGCTCAATCATGTCATAAGTCTATTGATATTGAAAATGAAAAGCAAAAAATTCAAGCATTGATTGATTTAACTGAACAAGCACATTATAAAAAAGATGCAGAGTTATTTTTTCGGCCTAATGCTGAACAATGGTATGATGTAAGAAAAGGAAATGTGCAGATCGTTAATAAAGCAAATAAAATAAAAGGCACTCAATCTTATTTGGAGGCAATGGATTTTGATGAAATGATTAAACGCTCTGACCCTATTATTGAAATTTCTGATGACGGAACAATGGCAAGTTATATTGGCTCTATAACAGTTAAAGGAGTTTTGGGCGAACAACCAGTTTATTGGTTAGTATCCTGGCAAAATGTGCTTAAAAAAATTAACGATCAATGGAAAATTATAAGCACAGCAAATACAGAAGCTGATGAAATTACCACTACACTACATATTCTTGATCAGGTAAAAATACATTTAGGTTTTGTAGACGCTGCTATTCCTTCATCTATTTATGCATTGGCGCACTGTGAAGGTCCCGAAAAATGGTTTAAAACTCTTATACTATCTCAAAAAAATGATGGTAGAATGGAGCAGCTTTATGATCAAAAACATATCATTTTAAAACATGGAAAAAATTCCTCATGGAGTAAGGATTTAATAACAAACGAAGTTAATAAAAATTTAAGCCCTGAAGTAACACTTTTTACTCGAGCTCATGAGTTACATTGGTTAAGCATCGCACCAGAGACAAGATATAAAAATCCTAGATTCATTGGGTTTACCCAATTTAAGAACCAAAATGCATTTCACATTCAATTCAAAAACAGTATCGACCAACCAGTAAATTTTTATTACAGTTTCGATTCTTTTCTTCCTCTTGGATTTGATATTACCATCAATGATTCTGGAGAAAAAGTAACCACTCTTTTTGAAAACTGGCAGAAACAAGGAGCTTTTTTTGTATTTCATAAAGCTAGTTTCATTCAAGCTCAAGACACGTATAACTATGATTTTGTGGACATCAAAATAAATGCAACGTCTGTTCAAGATATGAATAACAAAAACGCTATGATTAAACAACTCTAATAAGATACATACTATGTGGGAAGAAAAATTAGCAATCTATGATCAACTCATAGCAAAGTGTCCCAGATTTGAAAGAAAAGGAAAAACCATGCCTTACACCTCGGCCAATGGATATATGTTTTCTCTCTTTAATAAAGCTGGAGAAATAGGAATACGATTTTCTAAAGAAGTACAAGAAAAATACATGAAGGAGTTTGAAACTACCTTTTACAAATCATATGGAGCTACTATGAAAGGCTATGTACTAATTCCTGAAGTAATGTTGAAAGATCTTGACAAACTAGCTCAATACTTAAACGAAAGCTACGACTATGTAATGTCTTTAGACCCAAAATGATAATATACACCCATCAGATCGATACCTATAGTTGCAAGTAAAAGCCCGGTTTAACGCACCAATTTTATTAAAAAAACTTTAGCTTTATACACTATTTTATAGCCAGCTTACAGCATGACAGAACTAAAAGAAAAATACGGATTCCCTTTATTTACAAAAGAAACAAATTTGGTCTACCTAGGCCATGAACGAAAACTTATTATATCAGATGTTTGGGCATTTTGGGATTATGTCATTAAAAAGAAGAATACCGATAAGAAATTTTTACTTTCTCTACTTGAGCAGGCCAAAAACTTCTACAACGCTGCAGAAAATGCTCCTTTAAACACAAAACCTTTACTCTTTTACTATTCATTTCTTAACCTTGCCAAAATAGTATTGAACTTAGAATATAACTATGGTCAGCACATCAACTATCTCCATGGAATAAGTGAGCGTAATAATAATACATTTCATAAAAGTGGGGTAACCTTACAACCCATAGAGACCAGCAAAATAAAAGTAGCCTCAGAATTGTATCGATTGTTTAATGGTGTAACTATAGAAACCAATACCACGATTAACCTCAAGAACCTACTCTCACATTGTGTTGGTATTCACAGAGCATACAGTGAAATTTATAGAAAAAATGAAGCTTTTTGTAAGCTGTCTAAGACCGAATATTTCAAAAACGGTAAAGAAATAGGGATAAAAGCCAAGATACAATGTGATGGTCGTGATATTTCGAGCTTAAAAAAACTGGGATACAATATTGAAAAAATAGATGGTATCCCATATCTTATTGAGACCTTACAAACCGATAGGTATAGCCCCGCACGAGAAGATTATTATATGCTATCGCAACAAATCTTGAATAAAGGAATATGGTATTATGTAGGAGATAGCGGTTACAATATGTACGTATCCAAACAAAAACAACATCGATATCCGACCGAGATGATTATTTATTGCACCATCTTTTACTTAGGTTCAATAACCAGATATCGACCAAATCTATTTAAAGAGATTTTTAATGATATGGAACAATGGTTGATGAGTGAGTTTTTAACAACACAACCGAAACAATTTCTGTATCTAACCACTGCAAAAATGCTAGGACAAAAGGTATTAAAAGCGTATACAAGTTTCTAAAAAATAAGCCTTAAGAACAATATTGTTCTTAAGGCTTATTTTTAAGTTAAATTTTGACTATTTACTTTTTGCTATCCAATCGTTGATTTTATTTTCGAGTAATGCTAAAGGAACACAACCTGTTTCCAATACTTGATTATGAAATTGTCTGATATCAAAAGTATCGCCTAGTTCTCTTTCTGCTTTACTTCTTAATTCTCTAATTTTCAACTGCCCTATTTTATACGATAAAGCTTGTCCAGGATTTGCCATATATCGTTCAATTTCAGAAGTAATCCCAGCTTCCGATTCGGCTTCATTATCTAAAGAATATTGAATCGCCTGTTCCCTGGTCCATCCCTTGGAGTGCAAACCTGTATCAACTACCAAACGAATGGCTCTATGCATTTCAGCTCCTAACATTCCAAAATACTGATATGGATCTGTATAGAGGCCCAATTCTTTTCCGAGTGATTCGCTATAGAGCGCCCATCCTTCACCATAACCACTATACCATAATGTCTTTCTAAACTTTGGTAATTCCTCACTTTCTTGAGTTAAGGAGATTTGATAATGATGCCCAGGAATTGCTTCATGTAAAAATAAAGATTCATCACTATAAGTATTATATTTCTTTACTTCCGGAATTGGAGTATAAAAAACACCAGGCCTTGTACCGTCTAAAGAGCCCGGATTATATTCTGCACTAGCAGATTTTTCCCTAAACGCTTCGGTACGACGTACTTCAAAAGGAGTCTTTGGTTTTAAATCGAATAACTTTTCAATTTGAGGCTTCATTAGATCATGAATAGCGTTAAAGTTATCGATTACTTGTTGTGGTTCGGTAAAGGGCATTAGTTCTTTCTTGTTTCGTACATGATCAAAAAAAGATTTCAAATCACCTTTAAACCCTACTTGTTCTTTTACTTTTTCCATTTCAGAGGAAATTCGTGCAACTTCAGAAAGCCCAAGTTTATGAATTTCATCTGCAGTCATATCTGTAGTAGTATACAACTTGATCTGATGATTATAGTAATTCTCTCCATTAGGAATATTGGCAATACCTGAACTTTCACGACCAGCGGCCAGATACTCACTGTTCATAAATTCATACAAAGAAGCATAGGCTGGAACAATCTTCTCCAGTACCATGTTGGTATAAACTTCGGTTAATCTTTTTTTATCTTCCTCGGAAAAGTTTTCCGGAAAATTTTTGGCAGGTGTATAAAAAAGATGTTCATCAAGGTTAGTAACTGTTAATGCTTCTAACTGAGGAAGTACTTTTACAATTAAGGACTTCGGTAAAACGTAGCCTTCTTTCATTCCTTCCTGCATTTTGGCTTTTGCAGAAGCCATCCACCCAAGATAACCTTCTAAGCGTTTTAACCAATTATGATAGTCTTCTACAGTTTTAAAAGGTTGTGCACTAGCACCGCTTGCCAACTGGCCCATTACCAAATTTATTGACCACATTTGATCAATTGGAAAATAATCACTTTTGAAATTAAAAGCTGCCAGGTTCATATCACATTCCCATTTTAAAATGGCCTTTGTCATTTTCTCACTTCCCGATAATGATGTATCATCAAATTGAGATAATTCTTCTTTATACTTCGTATAATATCCTTTTAATTTATTTACGGTTTCCTCTGCAAGTGGATTAGGGAATTGATCATTAAAACGATTATCTCCGGTGAAGGTAGCTTGAACAGGATTTAGTTGTAATCCCTCCTCGTAATAACTATCCAACATTTCATTGAATTTAGCACTTATATCAACTTCTTCATGGGAAAGACCCTCAGTTTTAGCTTCTTTTTTGCATGCTGTAAAAGTTATGGTCAAAATCGTTATGGCCATTATTTTTCTGATCATTTTTCTTCGTTTTTATTTGAATTACGAAAGATAATGAAAGCAATAAGAAATGAAAGAGCTATTAACAATCTTTATATATTCAAACGATATGATACGACACATTAATAGTGCAAGAAAAACTAGAATATCATTAGTCTTTGATATAAACTTTTAATACTGTATACAAAACGTTCTAGCGCAAAAGAGTATAACAACACATTTATAACTAGTCCTCCTAAAATACCATACAATCCGTTTATAAGTTCATTATACCCTAACCCATTTGTTGGAAAGTTAAGTATGGGATATAACTTAATTAAAAAAGTCGTCGTAGGAGTAAAAACTAACGTTTCTTGTTCATATGCATTATTAAGTATACTACATACACCAGCTAAAACAAACAACAAAGCAAAAAGAGTGAACCAGGTATTCAAGTTGATATTTCTCATTTTATATAGTATTAAAAGTTGATACTGATAAACCTAAATTAGATACTGCAAGGTATCGCGGTTTATATATTCTTAAAACACTATAAACAATGAAATCAAAACACCTGAAAACAGGGGGTGACTATAATCGCAAGTTAATCCTCAAGCCTTTTCCCAATAAACTACTTCTTAATAGTATCGGGTATATTGCTCTTTTTCTGATAAAATGATGGCTTCCTTTCCTCTACTGGTCAAGAATTTTGTTTTCAATGTGACTCTTTCTTTTAGTCGCTGAAAGAAAACCACAAAGTGTAGATGAGGACCTGTCGCCCAACCCACATCACCACTATAACCAATAAACTGTCCCATTTTAATGGCATCACCCTCTTTTACTACGGCACCGTTTTTTTTAATGTGGGTATACTCGGCAAATGTACCATCACTATGATACACCAGAATAAAATTATTGAATTTGGCACATTCTGAGGTTGTACAACTTTTCTCGAAACTCTCTTCGATTTGAATAACCACACCTTCTCTAGCAGCATAAATCTTAGTACCAGTGGGCATTTTAAAATCTAAAGCATATTCGTTTTGATGTGAGATCTTACCATTGTAACCCTGCGATAACCAAAACGTAGCACCTTTTTCAAATGGTAATTGATATTTAAAATCTTCATCATATGCCGTTAGATTATGGTTTCCATGGTTATAAGTAGATTCGTAGCCTAGTTTTATACGTTTTTTCCTATCGATTACAGTTAACTCGGTAATTACATACTTTTTAGTCCTTGGCGGTGCTACAAAAACTTTATTGTTCCCATTGGATGAAGCTAAGTTTTCTAATCTAAAGTTCATCAGAGCTGATACGGGACTATACTCATCATTATCTGCCAGTATGGTAAATCCATTAGGAGTTTCTTCGTAGTACAGCTTAAAGTTTTTCTGCGAAAACACCAAAGTTGAAATCAAACCAAAAAGGAATAGTAAAAAGGTTCTCATAGGGGTCATTTTTACCTAAAATACAACAAAAATTATACCCAACGTAATTTTAGTTATCAGAAGATCAACAAAATAAGATTCCCTAATAATTAAACTTATACGTAACACCTCCTAAAACCTGTATGCCTTGAACCGGGAAATTCACCCAACGTTCATAGTTTTCTCCCGCTAGATTGTTTCCTTTAACAAAGAAAAGAAGTTGATCGTTTAATCGATATCCCAGGTTCACATTGGCATCGAAATAACTATCTAGGGTAACCGTTGGTAAAGGTAAAGTAGGAACAATAGCAACCTCGTTATTTATATCTTTTCGTTCTCCTACATAAAACAACTGCGCTCCTGTAAACCACTGCTTACTAATTTGATAATCCAACGAAATAGATGCCTTAACATCGGGTAAATTCCAAGCTTCTTGCTCATCCTCATTATCATAATTAAAATACTCTGCTGCTACCCCCAACTTGAATTTTTTATTGATTTCAAAATTAAGTTCACCATAGCCCACTAAAGTAATTACATCATCATATCGATAGGAAAAAGAATTTCCATAATCATATCCTTCTAAGGGAACAACAGCTCTTTGGTTATTTACAAAAAGTGGTTTTTCATCTTCAGAAATATAACTCCCTCTAAAATTATAACTTACTACATCAGAGAATTTTCCTTTTAGCCCAAAATAGGCATCATATAATCTGTTGGTAGGCTCTATTACCAAAGTAGGAGATACAAATGGATTGGTTTGCACTGCATCTCTATAAGAATTCTGAATAAGGTCTCCTTCTAATCCCCCATAAGCAATTACTGCATCATCGATTAACCTGTAAGATGCTGTTATCTTGGGATAAATAAAAAGATCGTTATCACTATTTTCGGTATCTATACTATAATATACCGCGGCTCCTAAATTCACAGTAAGATTATCTTTTAAAATAACCAAACTTGGGTTTACACCTACGTTTAAAATTCCATAATTATTTGGTGTCTGTAAAATAGGATCCAAATCTCGATCAAAACTTCCGCTCAGGTAATCGACTATAAAGTTTGTAGTAATTAAGGAATCCCCTATTTCAAACTCAAAAGTAGGTTTTGCAACCACATGATGCTCTACAGAACTCAAAGCATCTCCAAAAAACTGATATCGCAATGAAGCTTTTTTAAAGTACAGATCATCAAACTGTAATTTCCCTCCTAATCTCACTCCAAAATAATTTTGTTGCGGATCAATGGCATTAATCTGCTCCTGGGTTAACGCGGGTGTTTCTGGCAAACCATACCAATTATACAACTGATGTTCTGCTCCTAACTCTAACCCATACGTATATTTTCGAGTTCTGGATGTATAGTTAAGATCTAAAAATGTATTATAAAACTTATCGTCTAGGGATATCTCTTCTATTCCTCCCTGAGAAGAATTATGATGCAAATACAGGCCTACATTATCAGATCGATTGAGCTGAAAGTTGCTATAAAATTCTGCCAACGCAGAAGTAAAATTCCCAAATCCCAAAGTAGCATAATTATCAAATATCTTAATGGGTTTAGGTCTATCAATATTTGCAGCTCTTCCCTTTGCCGGCGTGTATGTTGAAGCAACAGGAACTGAAAAAATACTATATCGAATATCCTGTTTCTTTTGTGTAATAGAATCGTTGAGAATTGGTGTAGATTTTACCTTAAACGCATCACTAATGGTAGGAGTATATGCTTTAACGATAACTACTCGTTCTGTTTCTAGAGTTTCATCTTCTTTTTCTTGCGCCAAAGTTCCCCAACTTATTACGCTTACACAGATAAAAGTAAATACGTTCTTAAAATACTTCATCATAAAATACAAATCGTTTTAAAACTGATTATTACTGTTCGGTTGTTTGGATGGATGAATTAGTTTTTGCCTCTTCGGCTTTGATTTTTCTTAGTTCAACAGTGGCTTCATCGACTACATCAGGATAATCAGCAAAATTCTTAATAACGCTCTCCAAAATATAGGTTGCCTGATACGCATCTTTAAGTCCGTAGAAATTTTTAGCCATTAACACTAAGCCTTTGGAACCATATAAACGATATCCAGGATAATCCTTGGCTAATTTTTGAATGGTAATGTTTGACTCTTTAAAATTATTATCCAGATTCTTGAAGTACGCATCATAATATAATGCTTCTGCTGCCAACTCCCCTGTAGCTATTTTTTGAACCTCTGCATATGCTTCTTTTGCCCGAATCAAATTATTAGTTTGTAAAGCTGCACGGGCAGTAAATATTTTAGCATCGCTTTTTACATCATTTTGAATTTTAGGATTAGCCAAAACTTTATCTGCATATGTTATGGTTTCTTGATAATTCAATAACTGGTAATGCGATTTCATTAAGTTTGATTGCGCAAAAATGATATTTTGAGGATAATCGGCATCAATTTCAAGTCTTTGCAGTATTGGAATTGCTTTTTCATAGCTGCGATTCTCAAGGTGTATTTGAGATAGTCTTGCCAAAGCTTGTTCTGTAAATTCATTACGATCACTTTGTAACACAAACTCATAATGCGGAATACTTTGATCTTTATCACCTCTTTTAAAATATAATTGTGCCAGTTGAAAATGACTTTTTAAAGCATGTAAACCATTTGGAAATTCGTTAAGGTATTTTTCAAAACCATTAATGGCTCCGGTTTCGTTGTTATCAAGAAACTGTTTTTCGGCAGCTTCAAAAGAGGTATTATCGAGATCTGCATCACTTACATCAACAAAACTTAAACCTTTTACCCATGATGCGTATTCGTCTGTTCTTCCCAAATCGACATAGATTAATCGTGCTGTATTTACTGCTTGTATCGCTTCATCTGTTCCTGGATAGTCGGCAGCTACACGTTTAAACTTAGATAATGCTCTATTACTTTGATCACCATTGTAAAAAACTAAACCTTGTTTCAATAAAGCTTTAGGCACATATGAGCTTCTAGACATATCTCGTATTAAACGATCATAAGCTTCAATCCCTCTATCAATTTTGTTTTCAGAAATATATACATCTCCCAAAGCAAACATAGCATCGTCACGGTATGTAGATCTAGTGTATTTTTTTAAAAACATTTCTAAATCTCTAATCTTCTGATCGTTCTTATTAACAAAACCGTAGCTTATAGCCTTTTGATAGTGTGCATAATCTGCATCGGGACCATTTTTTTTAATCGCCTTATTGTAAGCTTCCATGGCTGGCCAATATTTACTGGATATAAAATGGCTATCTCCCAGTCTTAAATAGGTATCTATTTCTCTAGCCTCATCTAGATCAGCTTCCTTAGAAAACGCTTCAAAATACTTTGCCGCTTGGGTATATTGTTTCAGTTTAAAATAGGTATACCCAAGATTGTAAGACAGTTGCTTATATTCTGTAGAAGTAGAAGCACCTGCACTTCCTTGAAAGTCTTTAAATCCTATAAGAGCTTGATCAAAATCGTTTAATAAATAATGCGCTTCGGCTTGCCAATATATGGCTCGAGAAGTAAAGATAGGATCAACCCGATATTTCAACGATTTATCAAAAAATTCAATAGCTTCGTTAAGGTTATTCTCGTTGTATAGTTCTATAGCTCTATAAAAAGCTACTTTTTGATATACTCCTTTATCGGCAAAATTTCGACTCTCCTCAAGAAGATCCATAGCTTCTCGATAGTTTTTTGAAGTGATATAAGAACTTATGAGTAACTCTTTGATCTCTTCTTTATATTCTGTGTTGGGATACTCATCTAAAAATCGCAGTAATACTCCAGGAGTACTTTCATAGGAGTTTCCTACATCATAACTAAGCTTACCATAATTGTAAAGGGCATCTTCATTAATTTTAGCATCAAAATTCATTTCTGAAGCATTTTTAAATGCATTTAACGCCTGCTGCTTTTGTCCGGTATTTAAATATGATTCTGCTAAATGATAATATGCATTTTGAGCGGTTGCATTTCGACCATCTACAATTTTATTGAACTCGGAAATTGCATTTTCATAATCCTCATTTTTGTAATAGGCATATCCTAGATAGTAATAATCAGTATTATTCCATTTTCCTTTTCTACCCCGATATGCCTTTAAATATGAAATCGCTTTTTCATATTCTTGTAAATTAAAATAGCTCTCCCCAATGATTTTATTTAATTCTGATTTCTCTGAGGGTTTAGATTTTGGTAGTTGTGATAATCCTTCTTGTATCGCTTCTTCAAAATTACCCGATTTGAAATTCATATCACTCTGAAAGTAAGACAAATTTTTATTATACTCATCTAAGTCTTTAACCTCATCAAAAAGTTTATCGGCTTCCTGATAATTATCTCCTTCATATGCAATAAAACCTAAATAATATTTTGCCTTAGCACCATACTCTTGAGAATCCTGAACTTTTTTCAGGTATTTTTTTGCTTCGTTGAATCGTTGAATTTTAAAGTAGGCATATCCATAATTAAAATTGAATTTTTCCTGTTCCTTACGGCTTAAATTAGACGTATCTACCTTGTCATACCATTTTCTGGCATAGGCATATTTTCCATTGTCAAAATAATAGGTAGCAGCATCGAGATAAGCAGAATTTCGCTTAATACTAGTGGGGTATTTCTCAACGAAATCTTCCAGAAGTTGATCGGCTCCTTTTTGGTTTAACCAAACAGCGCAATTGGCAATATAGTAGGTACAATCGGCATCAATTTTTTCGTCATCTACTTGATCTCTAACTTTATCAAATAAATTTTGCGCTGCCAAAAACTGATTATTATTATATAACTCCAGTGCTTGGTTATACAGTACCAATTCATTTGTATAAATTGCGGATTGCTGTGCAGAAAGGCTTGCATAAAGGCCAATCACAAAAAGCATCGAGGTGATGTATTTGTTCATCTAACTAAGTATTACAATCAAAAGGTAAATATCGTTTCCCGCGAATAAATTTTGTGTTAAAGATAGCCTAATCTTCATACTAATAACGAAAGATTTTGAAGATAATTACACTTAAACATATAATTGTTTAAGACCAATATGAAAAAGAAACTCAAAGTGAATACAAAAGGGGTAACAAAATATTTATTCTTATTCACTGTTATTGAATAAGAATCCTCAAAAACAATCTGCCAACCTAATTTTTTATGCGAAAACTTTTTACTTTTACCAATATTATTAATCTTCAGAATCATAAACTATGTCTAATACGGTATTAAACCTCAAAAACGCTTCTATCTACCAGAGAGAAAGTCTCATTTTATCTGATGTTAATGTAGAAGTAAATAAAGGAGATTTTGTTTACCTAATCGGAAAAACGGGTACTGGGAAGAGTAGTTTTATGAAGACTTTATATGGAGATCTTCCATTGTTAGAAGGTGAAGGAAGTATTGTAGATTTTGACCTACCAAGTTTGCAAGAAAATCAAATTCCATTCTTACGAAGAAAACTGGGTATCGTTTTTCAGGATTTTAAACTGCTAAACGACAGAACTGTAAAAGATAACCTCTTGTTTGTATTAAAAGCCACCGGTTGGACTGATGAAAAAGGGATGGATTCTAAGATTGACGATGTTCTGGACAAAGTGGGTATGAAAACTAAAGATTTTAAGTTTCCCTATCAATTATCTGGAGGGGAACAACAACGTGTGGCTATTGCCCGGGCCTTACTTAATGACCCTGAATTGATATTAGCCGATGAGCCTACCGGTAATCTTGATCCACAAACTTCTGTAGAAGTTATGGAAGTACTTCAGGACATTAACAAAAATGGAAATACCATCCTCATGGCGACTCATGATTATGCTTTACTGCTAAAATACCCTTCTAAAACGTTAAAATGTGATGGAAACAAAGTTTTTGAAGTAGTACAAAGAAAGGGATAACAACCCTACACTACGCCTTTCTTGCTTTCAAAAAATAGTAAAACCGTCGAAAATTGCGTATTTGGTCGAAAAAAAATTACTTTTTACCGATTATTTGTTGTTTTTTACAAGTTACACATGGATGTATATTCTTACATTTGTAATGTAGAATTGAAGGAATCATTTATGGCAATTCGCCCCAAAATACCGAAAGCCCCCAAATGAATTACCCGAATACATTGGATTAGCCCCCAAAATCATACCCCAATTTACCCCAAAATATCGATAAAAAATCCTGAGCTTCCCCCAGCTTAGGATTTTTACATTTTATATCATTCTTAATAGCTATTCTTTAGAATTTTATAATCAAAAAATACTTAAAGGATAAATCAATAATTTCCAGGTCAAAGTCTTAAAGTTTTTATAAATCTTTCTGTTTTATGGAACTTGGTCTAGTTAGTGTAGTCTTTATGTAAAGAAGAAGTATTTCTTCGAAAAGGTTGAAAAAGGGATTAATTTAAAAAAGTATGGTTATGAAATTATTTTATGGAATCATGATCGTAGATCTAAAAGCTCTCAAAGGCTTTTTAAGACAGTTACCGGGGGCTAGTAGATATGCGATGAGAAGATAAGCATTTTATTATGTTTGTGTGAGATGAAAAACCCCTAAGCTACTTAGCTTAGGGGTTTTTGTATATAAAAAGGTTTATATCTACACTATTTTATTTCGTTTTCGCTCTACTTCGGTCAAGAAAATCTTTCTTAATCTCAAATGGTTTGGAGTAACCTCTACCAATTCGTCTTTTTGAATATATTCTAAGGCTTCTTCTAGTGAAAACTTAATCGCAGGTACAATTTTCGCTTTATCATCTGCTCCTGCAGAACGCACATTCGAAAGTTTTTTGGTTTTGGTAACATTTACGGTCATATCATCTCCACGAGAGTTTTCTCCTATTACCTGTCCTTCATAAATATCTTCTCCCGGATCGATAAAGAACTTTCCTCTTTCCTGAAGTTTATCTATAGAATACGGAATAGCAGTTCCTTTTTCCATAGAAACCAAAGAACCATTAATTCGTCCTGGGATATCTCCTTTTAACGGCTGATACTCTTTAAAGCGGTGTGCCATGATGGCTTCTCCCGCAGTTGCTGTTAAAAGCTGGTTTCTTAACCCTATAATTCCTCTTGACGGAATTAAGAATTCACAAACCATTCGCTCGCCTTTAGCTTCCATACTTAACATTTCCCCTTTACGAAGTGATACCATTTCTACAGCTTTTCCAGATACATGTTCTGGTAAATCAATAGTTAACTCCTCGACTGGTTCACATTTAACGCCGTCTATTTCTTTAATAATAACCTGAGGTTGTCCAATTTGCAATTCGTACCCTTCTCTTCTCATAGTTTCAATAAGAACAGACAAATGCAGTACCCCTCTTCCAAAAACCATAAATTTATCTGCACTATCGGTTTCTTGAACTCTAAGTGCAAGGTTCTTTTCAAGTTCTTTTTCCAATCTTTCTTTAATATGGCGTGATGTTACAAACTTTCCATCTTTACCAAAGAAAGGCGAATCATTGATGGTAAACAACATACTCATCGTTGGCTCATCGATAGCTATGGTTTTTAATCCTTCAGGGTTTTCGATATCGGCTACAGTATCCCCAATTTCAAACCCTTCTAAACCTACCAATGCACATATGTCACCAGCTTCTACTTTTTCAACTTTACGCCTTCCAAGTCCTTCGAAGGTATGAAGCTCCTTTATTTTTGATTTTATAATACTACCATCTCGTTTTACCAATGAAACTTGCATTCCTTCGGTTAACGTTCCTCTTTGTAAACGACCAATCGCAATACGTCCTGTGAAAGAAGAGAAATCTAATGAGGTAATTAGCATCTGTGGTGTACCTTCTTCAATCTTAGGTGAAGGAATATGCTCGATCACCATATCTAATAAAGGTTCAATATTATCGGTTTCCTTTTGCCAGTCTTCACTCATCCAATTGTTCTTAGCAGAACCATAAACCGTAGGAAAATCTAACTGCCACTCCTCTGCTCCTAGTTCAAACATAAGGTCGAATACTTTTTCATGAACTTCATCTGGGGTGCAGTTTTCTTTATCAACCTTATTTACAACAACACAAGGTTTTAGTCCTAAATCTATTGCTTTCTGAAGTACAAATCGAGTTTGTGGCATTGGCCCTTCAAATGCATCTACCAAAAGTAATACTCCATCTGCCATGTTTAAAACACGCTCCACTTCTCCTCCAAAATCGGCGTGACCAGGAGTATCAATAATATTAATTTTAGTTCCTTTATAGGTTACCGAAACATTTTTTGAAGTAATGGTAATACCTCTTTCACGTTCCAGATCATTGTTATCTAAAATTAAATCTCCAGTATTTTCATTCTCACGAAATAATTGACAATGGTACATAATCTTATCTACCAGCGTAGTTTTACCATGATCTACGTGAGCAATTATTGCAATATTTTTTATAGCTGTCATAAACGCCTCATTTTTAAGGGTGCAAAGGTACGAGTTATTTTGACAGGTTGTATATGAAAATGTAATTAATAAAATAACCATAATACAACATCATATTTAGATAATCTTACACCCTCATCATTTTTCTAATATTTTCTCTCCATTTTTACTTTTACGATGTATTGTTTTACTCCAAAAATGAAAAGGTTTATCTTTGCTTTCTTTAAACAAAACATATGGATCTTTCTAATATTAAAAACATAAAAAATCTTGATGCCAATAACTTTTTTCTTCTGGCAGGCCCTTGTGCTATAGAAGGTGAAGAAATGGCTTTACGAATTGCTGAAAAAGTAGTTGAAATTACTTCAAAGTTGAAAATACCTTATGTTTTTAAGGGCTCGTTTAAAAAGGCAAATAGAAGTCGTATCGACAGTTTCACTGGAATAGGAAATGAAAAAGCGCTTAAGATTCTTAAAAAAGTAGGTGAAACTTTCGAAATTCCTACCGTAACAGATATTCATGAGAATGAAGACGCGGCTATGGCTGCTGAGTATGTAGATATATTGCAAATTCCTGCCTTTTTGGTTCGTCAAACAGATCTTGTTGTTGCTGCAGCCAAAACTGGTAAAACTGTAAACCTTAAAAAAGGACAATTTATGAGCCCTGAAGCCATGCAACATGCGGTTAAAAAAGTTACAGATAGTGGTAATGACAATGCCATGATTACTGATCGTGGTACCATGTTTGGGTATCAGGATATGATTGTAGACTTCAGAGGAATTCCGACAATGAAACAATACGGCACCACAGTATTAGATGTCACTCATTCGTTACAACAACCTAACCAATCTAGTGGTGTTACTGGAGGCCGCCCGGACATGATAGAAACCATTGCCCGTGCAGGGATCGTTACTGGTGTTGATGGTCTTTTTATGGAAACTCATTTTGACCCTGCAAACGCAAAGAGTGATGGAGCCAATATGCTACACTTAGATCATTTGGAAAAACTACTGAGTAATTTGGTAAAAATAAGACAAGTTGTGAATCAAATTCACTCCTAAAAATCTCTAAAACTTAAGATTACGGATGCATAACATCCCAGTAATCGAAGAAAACTACGTTATATCGAATTCTAAAGCAAATTTCAAAAACCTCGTCTTTTGAAATTTGCTTTTTTAGTAACTTACCTTGTATTCTACTCCCCTGATTGTGAAATTTTCGTTAGGATTATCACTAATACCTAATTAATAATAACTTAAACATCACGATTATGAAAAAACTTATTGCCGAGTTTATTGGCACATTTTGGTTGGTACTAGGAGGATGCGGTAGTGCTGTATTAGCAGCTGCTTTCCCCGAATTAGGAATTGGCTTCGTTGGAGTATCTATCGCTTTTGGTCTAACTGTACTTACCATGGCTTATGCCATAGGACATATTTCAGGTTGCCATTTGAATCCTGCGGTATCTATAGGTCTTCTCATAGGAGGACGATTTGACAAAAAAGATCTCATACCCTATATTATTGCACAAGTTTTGGGAGCTATTGCCGGTGCAGGGGTTTTATATGTTATCGCTACCGGTAAAGCGGGCTTCGAAGTAGGAGGATTTGCCGCCAACGGATATGATGAACATTCTCCTGGAGGTTATACCATGCTATCTGCTTTGGTCACAGAGGTAGTTATGACTTTTATGTTTTTAATAATCATTTTGGGCGCTACTGATTCTAAAGCGAATTCCAAATTTGCAGGTATCGCTATTGGACTAGGTCTTACTCTTATTCACCTCATAAGTATTCCTGTAACAAACACCTCCGTAAACCCTGCTAGAAGTACCGGTCAAGCAATCTTTGCTGGTGATTGGGCCTTAGGGCAATTATGGTTGTTTTGGGTTGCTCCAATAATAGGTGCAATTCTTGCAGGCATTGTCTACAAATTCTTGTCTCCTTCAAAAAATTAAAATACATAATTACGCTATAGAATCAACCGATTGTATAGCGTAATTTTCAGTAAAACTTCTTGTGCTTTACCTCATATGCGTCTTTTAAAACATCTATTAAAATAGTGCTATCAATATCTTCAACACTGGTATATCGTAATGATTTCATCACCTTGCGCCCAGCTGTAGTCATATGTTCCAGATGTTTAGTTAAGTGACCTGCATTCCAAAAACCTACATCTACATATCCTTTGGTGTGATTAAGATAACAAAACGGTCTACCTTCAATATAATAAAAGGGTATTTTGTATTTGTACATAAGCTCTACTGTGGGAACTGTGGTTTCTATAAGAACCTGAAGATGAAGTAAAATAGACTTAAAAGGTTCAGGCTGATCTAAAATATAGGCTTCGGCAGGGTTCATACTTCAAAAATAAAACTTTCTAAATACCAAATACAAAAATTAATTTGTTCAATTCAAGAAATTGTTTTTACTTTGTTTTTCAAAGTACTTTTAAAATGAGCACAGAAGATTACTTAAAAGACATTACAGAGATTAAAGATATGATGAACAAATCATCACGTTTTTTCTCATTAAGCGGGTTATCGGGTATTATGGCAGGAGTCTATGCCTTAATCGGAGCTGCAGTAGCTTATTATTTGGTAAGTATAAGCGGTAGAGATTATCTTATTCTCGATGGTAAAATATTTAGTTACATCCTGCTTGACTTAGCAGCAGTGGCATTTTTAAGTATAATTACAGTAATATTTTTGAGCACCCGTAAAGCAAAAAAGAACAATGAAACGCTTTGGAATGGTACTTCACGCAGACTATTAACTGCCTTTCTTATACCCTTAATTACTGGAGGCATTTACATTCTTATAAAAATATACAGCAATCATTACGGTCTCACAGGATCTTTAATGCTTATTTTTTATGGCTTGGCTCTTGTTAATGCTTCGAAATACACCATTGGTAACGTAAAATATTTGGGCTATATAGAAATTGTTTTAGGTTTGATTTGTGCTATATTTCCAGGGTATGGTTTTTGGTTCTGGGTGATGGGATTTGGAGTAATGCATATTATCTACGGAAGCTTGATTTACTTTACACACGATAGGTAAATTAATTTCACGAATTTAATAGTCCAAAATGCTAATGAAAAACATTATAGGTAATATAAATAAAGCTTTTGACCACCGAATACGGCTAGGAATCATGTCGATTTTAATGGTGAATGAATCTGCAGACTTTAAAATTTTAAAAGAATTATTAGGAGCCACCGATGGTAACCTAGCTAGTCATACCAAAGCATTAGAGAAGGAAGAATATATCGTTGTAGAAAAATCATTCATAGGCCGTAAACCCAATACCAAATACATTGCGACAAAAAAAGGGCGTGAAGCTTTTAAAAAACACGTAGATGCAATTGAAAAACTACTAAAACAAAAATAATTTTTTTTATCATTTTACTTTGAATTTCAAAGTACTTTAAAAATAACAAAATGAAGATATCACAAAAAATCAACAAGAATGCTTTACTCACAGCTTCAATAAGCTTTTTGTCTGGCACCCTACTCTTACTGTTTTTTCTTATTTCTCAATCGGGATATATTGTAAAAATTGGTATTCTTTATGTGCTCATAGCATTTGTGTTCAACAGTATTACCCTAGTTGGTTTGCTTGCCAACTCCATTATCAATTATCATCATTACCGGGAGAACCTACTCACAATATCCCTCTTTTTACTCAATATCCCGATAACGATTGGATACATCTTACTCGTAGAGCTAAATCCTTTAAAAAACATAATAGCATCATGAATCTCATTTATAAGCAACTACCCTTTATAAAAGGGTTTATAATATCAGTTGGTTTTAGTCTAATACTTCTTCTTATAAGAATTATAAAAACAGATTCTGTCTTTTTCTTATTTCTCGTCTGGAATTTATTTCTGGCCTGTATCCCTTATGGAATCACTTTTTTATTAAGTATTAGAAAAATCAAAAACATCTTCTTTTGGTTGGGTTTTATCATATGGCTAGTGTTTTTACCCAACTCCCCCTACATTTTGACAGACCTGCAACATATAAGAATAAGCACATTACAATCGGTTTGGTTTGATGTTCTACTCATCTTATCGTTTGCTGTAAATGGGGCAATCATTGGCTTTACATCTCTACAAATGATGCAAGAACTATTAAGAGAACGCGTATCCAAAAAAGCTACCAATATCATCATACACGTTACACTACTTTTATGCGGATTTGGGATTTATCTTGGTAGAATCTTACGATGGAATAGTTGGGATATTATTCAAAATCCCTTAGGTATTCTTTCAGATATTTTGAAAAGATTCATTTTTCCCATTGAGCATATAAACACTTGGTCATTCACCATCGGATTTGGTGGTTTCTTGATGATCATGTATCACTTTATACAGCAGTATAACAAAAATCGACAGCAGTAATCTCCAAAATATTAATAAACTATAAATTTTATATCTATGGAAACCCAAAAACAAAAAAAGTCATTCGGACAATGGATCAAAACTTCAATTACCATACGCATGCTAATGGTAGGTATACTCATCTTAGTTTTACTCATTCCTTTATCATACATTAAAAACTTAATTAGAGAGCGATCTTTCCGACAAGAAGAAGTAGTTAAAGAAATTAATCAGAAATGGGGGAATGAGGTACTTCTATATGGTCCAGTATTGAAAATCCCATATCAAAGCCACCATCTCAAAAAAAGCTGGGACGACAAGACCAAAGCATATATAGAAGAAGATATTATCACTGTACATGATGCTTTCTTCTTTCCGAATACTTTAGACATAGACAGTAATGTAGAATCTGAAAATCTTGGAAGAAGCATTTATGAATCTGTAGTCTATACGGCAGATATGAAAATAAAAGGGTCTTTTACAGTTCCAGATTTTGAGCAACAAGATATTGATCAAAAGGATATTTTATGGAACAAAGCCACCATAATCGTTAACTCAACAAACTTAAAAGGGATTAAAAGCAATCTAGAATTACACGTTGGTTCAGACGCCTACCCATTACGATCGAGATACAGTCAAAACTCCTATACCAATACACTGGAAACGCAATTTATAAAGAACACTTCCTTGCCTCGGGAAAACTCTATTACCTTTACTATGGATCTTATTATCAAGGGCAGTGAACAGTTAAGGTTTATTCCTGTTGGAAGAGAAACCAATGTTTCTATGACTTCAAATTGGGCTTCTCCAAGTTTTAATGGCAACTATCTTCCTGATACCAAGACTAAAGAAATCACAAAAGATGGTTTTAAAGCTCAATGGAAGGTGCTACAAATTAACAGAGAATTTGAACAAGATTTTTTTGGACAGCTTCCTGAAATCAACTCTTCGGCCTTTGGTGTAAAACTATTGATTCCAGTAGATGAATATCAAAAAAGTGAACGTGCCGCAAAATATGGATACCTGGTTATAGCACTTACATTTCTTGTGTTCTTTTTGATACAAACCATAAGTAAAATCAATATTCACCCCTTTCAATATCTTATGATTGGGTTAGCGCTTACCATGTTCTATACCTTACTCCTTTCAATTTCTGAACACTCTAGTTTTTTATATGCTTATTTAGTAGCAGGTATTGCCGTGGTATTACTTATTTCTATGTATTCTAAAGCCATTTTGCGAAGTTTAAAATTTATGACTTTTATTGGGCTTTCATTAACCGGGCTTTACGCATTTATTTTTGTAATCATTCAATTAGAAAACTATGCACTTTTAGTAGGAAGCATTGGTTTATTCATCATTTTGGGAACCATCATGATGGCTTCCAGAAAAATTGACTGGAAAAACGACTAAATACCGAAATTAAAACAGTTTTAGCAAAACACTCCCTCAAACTAGAATAGATATACCCTTTACTCATTCAAAGGGTATATCTACTCAATATGCATTGTCATTTCTTATCACGGTCTATACCTTAACCATACCTAAATAATCAGAGCTGTTTATCTTCTTTTGACAAGCACTTTGATTGCTAACTCACAGAAATCACTAACTAACTATGACAGCTAAGACTAATCAAGATATCGTACTCGATATACTAAAGGGTGACAATAGAGCTATAAAAGAATTTTACAAAAATAATCTCCCAACAGTAACCCAACATATTTTACAGAATTCAGGAAATAAAGAAGATGCGTACGATATATTTCAAGATGCACTAGTGGTGATTTTCAAGAAGGCCAGGGAAAATAGTTTAGAAATTACAGGCTCTATGCAATCATATTTCTATGGAGTTTGCAAAAAGTTATGGTTAAACAAACTTAGAAAAAATAAGAAGCTAATCTTAAACGAAAAACTACTTCAAAATCATAAAGAAGAAAATACCATAATAGAAGATATTGGAGCTATTGAAAAAGATATATTATACAAAAAATACTTCCATAAACTTCATCCTGATAGCCAAAAGGTACTTCATCTATATTTTGAAGGTAGTTCAATGAAAGAAATCGCATATATCATGGGGTACTCTGAACTCTATGCTAGAAAGAAGAAATTCAAGATCAAAAAAAGACTTCTCAAAATGATAGAAAAAGATCCTTTGTATTTAGAATTTATTTCTTCAAATAAACTACGACCCAATATCGAACTTCATATGATACCTAAATAAGTGTAACCTCTTTTTAAACCAGGCGATAAACTTTTGTACTGTAACTTTTTTATATACTTTTAATCCTGTAAAATTAGACTCATGAAAAAACCCATTTATATTGCAATTATTGTATGCCTAGCCCTACACTTATTTTCTTGCAAATCAGATAAAAAAGAAACTAAAAATCTAGTAAAAGAAGTAACTTTCACCAAAGAAGGAGAACTTACACTATATCATCTTAAAGATTCTATTTTTGAGCCTATTACTAAGTTAAACATTGAAATAGCAGATGACGAGTATCAAATACAAACAGGGTTAATGTACCGTAAATCGATGCAAAACGATAGAGGGATGTTATTTATGTTTCCCGATGAATCACCGCATTCTTTCTATATGAAAAACACAGAGTTCCCCCTAGATATTATATTTATCGACTCAAAATACAAAGTAGTAAGCATACAAAAAAACGCGCAGCCACTTGATGAAACATCTCTTCCATCAGAAGGACCTGCACAATATGTATTAGAAGTTAATGCCAAATTAACTGATACCTGGAACTTACAGAAAGGAGACTCTATTTCTTTTCAGAAAAATTAATATCAATCCCCCTGAACCATAGTGATTCAGAGGGATTATTTTTACTTAACTATTTTAAAGACACTATTTATTTCTGAAGTTCCAATTTTCAGAAAATACACTCCTTTAGCCACATCTAGTGGAATTGAAACTTTGCCAGTTTTTATAGTCATTATTTCATTAAACAGAAGCGTCCCTTTAATATCCCTAATCGATACATTTATTGCTTTTAAACCCGACGAAATATTAAAGTTGATTGCAGCATTAAAAGGATTGGGATAAGGTCTGGAAATACCCAAATCTGATATATCTTTAAGCAGCCTGGTACTCTCTGGGTTACTTACCCAACCATTATCGTACCAACCTTCTTCACAAATATCCAAGTCTTCAGTTTGTTGACTTCCATTATTACTAAAAATAACATTGGCACAATTCACTCCTTCCAAAACATACTCATACCAACCATCACCATCATCATCGGTCATTTGTACCCCTGGCCATACGGTTGTTAATACAGCAGGAGAAGTATTCCAATAATAAAGAGATACTTGACCCCAATTTGTACTGTTGTTATTGTATCTGATAATCAAATTACCTGAAGGAGTATCGCCAGGACAAGCGGTAGGGCAGGTATCATACCACTGATTGGTCGTAGGATCAAACCACCCTGTTCTATCTCTACTTAAATCATCAGACTGAGAACCATTACCACTTGTAAACACAATACCTATTGCCGAAGTTTCTGTGACTTCATAGCTATACCATTGGGATGCTTGTTCTCTTGACATTGTTCTTCCCGGCCAAGACCACCCTGGTAGTGGCTGATTAGTATTTCTATTGAATAGATATACATATACATCATTCCAATTTGAAGTATTTCTATAATACAATGTATACGATTCTAATTCGTTGATTACATAATTTTCGCTGATACTATTAGACACTCCAGTTACATTATAGGCCACAGCTCTTAAAGTCGTATCTTCTGTTATTAATATTTCACTCTGATACTCCTCACTTGATTGATTGGGTTCTGAACCATCTAAGGTGTAATAGATAACTCCATTATTGGTAGCTTCCAAACTAACAACTATAGTTCCATCATAGGTTCCTCCATTTGGATTTACAGAAAGTACAGGTTCTGGAAGTTGCCCAGGACAATCTGAAGGGCAGTTATCGTACCATAGATTTTCTGAAAGTACAAACCAACCATCACTATTTCTAAATTGATCATCAGATTGTTCTCCAGAACCGTTTGTAAATACCAAACCTACTTCTACAGATTCTGCAATAGTATAAAGATACCATGGAGAAGCTTGCTGCTGAGTCATTACTCTCCCAGGCCAGGACCAACCAGGCAGCGCACTATTATTATTTTTATCAAAAGCATATACATACACTGTATTCCAGTTTGATGTATTTTTGAAATACACGTTATATTCTGGCAAGTCTCCAAAAGAATAAGAATTGGTAACAACCTCAGAAATATTCCCCTCAGAATCATATGCGATCACTTTTAAAACTACGGAATCACTCGTGGGACCACCAATAGTGAACGGATTCGAATATACTTGACTATTATTTGTTGGATCTGTACCATCTAATGTGTAATATATAGATACTGAAGCATTGTCTGCTGTAGTAGATGCATCAAGGACTATTTCTATCTCATCATCATAATTTCCAGAATCTGGAGAAACCTCAACAGTAACTTCATCACTACTATTAAAATCTCCTACATAAACATGTTGAATTGGTGTTTTAAACACATTCCCTTTTGTGTCTGTAGCTTCTACATAGTAATCAACTAATACATTTGACAACCCTCGTATTTCAGCATAACATAAATCTGCAATTGAAGTAGGCTCTATAAAAAAGTCTATTTCCGGATCTTGAGTAATATTGCCCTTAGGAAACTGTTTTTGATCCATTGAAATTGTGGTCCATGAACTCACTCCTTCTCCTCCAACATAGGTTTCATTGGAAGTATCGGCCATAGGATTTTGTCCATCATTATCTGTTCTATATTTTAACACTACAGATGCTAACCCACTTACATCATATGCAAAGGTCCATATATGAAAGTCTGAAGAGTTTTGTACTTCTTGGTATGCATAAATAGGCCCAAAGCCTTTCCCTCCTGGATTATATGGGAATCGTTGCGGAATAAAAACTGAAGGAGGAGTAGTATCTGTAGTGACAGAACCTCCCAAGGCATCCATAGCATGATCAATAGCAATATTACCTGCAAGCGTTTGTTTTACCTCCATATCGATTGATTTTCCATAATACATATATCCACTGGTCAATGAAGGTAAGAAAAAGTGCCATGCTTTTTCTACACTAGAAGCCCCAAGAGAAGGGTCTATGATTTTGGCAATATCGACACCAGAACTATTATCTTCGGCTGTAATCACATAATTTTCGGCTGCGGTTATCACTGCCCAGTTTCTGGCATCTTCTGTCCATCCGTTAGGATCAAACCTGTAATCTGAAGTATTGTAAAGTGGCCAAAGCCAATTTATGAATTGTGGGTGACCCCAATCGTTTGCTGCATTTACCCAGGAACCATCTTCTACTTTTACAATATCATTTTCTGGAACAGGATACGAATTTAGAAATTGTTGTATAGTCGTTGGGTCATATCCTTTTGATGCAGCTTCATTGGCAAAGCCTGGAACTGATTCCTGATAATAGCTATCTCCTCCACCCCAGGCATTATCCCCATCGTGCGCCAACAAAACAATTGAAGGTTGGCTGTTTGTACTGTATGGTTTGATATGATTATCGATATCAGTAGTTCCCATTGAGCTAAAACCATTTTGATAACTCAATAAATCAGCCATTGGCACCACATCCATTTTAAATGCTTGTCCAGTTTCGGGATCTATATATTGCGCTTTGTGTGCTTGATAACAATACGGCGCTGCAAAAGTACCTCCCCTACCATCTATTTGGCCTTTCCACCAGTTATTACCATTTGTAGGTACTTTATCTGCTTGGTTTGGAGGATCAATATTAACTCCAGAGGTACCATAATCCAAGGGATAATCGTTCAAGGTCCTTGACAGATGACTGTTTGCAATCACCGACCACTGAAAACCTTCTTGTACCAATACCTTGATTATTCTTTCTGAAAAAGAACATTCTGCCGGCCAAAAGCCTTTTGAATATTCTCCGCCAAAAGTTTGATTCATGATGAATTTGTGAGTTTGCAATTCCATTCTTAGTGCGCGTTCACTAATTAACGGAGCTAGGGCATGATGAAATGTAAACCCAGTTAAATCCATTCTTGGTTGTCCACCCGATGTTTTCCAGTTTTTTGCCTCAATGAAGTTATTTTGCCACCCTTGGCTATATCCCCATGCTCCAGCATTAGCCAGACTATTTACATTCTCTATCAAGCAACCAGAATAATTTACTTGAGCTCCTCCATTTGGCAGCCCTAAAAGTGTTTGAACAGAGTTTTTTGGCCCATACTGATATGCCTTTACCCTATCATTTTTACTAAATATTTCTTCAAGATTATTAAGCGGGTGACTTTTCCCGTCATCATAGACATTCCATGAATCTCCGGAGTTTTTCAGATTGAACGACTCCCATACGGTTTGATAACGATTTGGGGTTGCCTTACTTTTTTCAGGCCAATAATTGGGTTGTTGCATATGCCACAAATAGGACGTATGCACTTCTTGTGCTATTATTCCTGTGCAAAAGAATAATAACACTACTAGTAAAGTGTTGTTTTTCATATTTCTTGTGTTAAAATAAATAATAGGTAATCTCTGCAACCAAGAGCTACCACTATCTATTCCAAAAACAAGTTAACCTACTAGAATGTTTCCCTTTTCTCTCTATTATATGTGGGGTAAAACAAAAAGGGAGAGATACCCCTTTTTATTGATAATAATTGTTTATGCGATCAACGAAAATTTAAAGTTGTTGTAGTTGCTACGAAACAAATACTCCGTAATAAAAATTTAAAATTTCATCAAGTTTTAACGATAATCTTGCCTAATTTATAAAATAATAGCGCATAAAAACTCCTTAAACCCAACGCAAACGATTTCGTGTTGATAAATAAAAACAAGAAGAAATAAGGTAAAATAAAAAGGCTCGTATTTGTCAATACGAGCCTTTTTAATATATATAATAGAATATACTATTCTTCTTCTGGCTTCTTCTTTTCTTTAAGACCTACTTTGCTAACAGTATCATGCATAATCGGTGTTGCGATGAACAACGATGAATATGTACCTACTAGCACCCCTATGATTAATGAGAACATAAATCCTCTAAGAGGAACAGCAAAAATAAATATCGCAATCAATACTAACAAGGTAGTTAAAGAGGTATTTAATGTACGACTCAACGTACTATTTAAAGCTCCGTTTACATTTTTATCAAGTGGCCATCCTGTATGTTCCTGGAAGAACTCACGTATTCTATCGAACACTACCACGGTATCATTCAGAGAGTAACCTATTACCGTTAATATCGCAGCAATAAATGCCTGATCGATTTCCATGTTAAAAGGCATAAATTTCCATGTTAAAGAGAATATACCAAGTACAATTAATACATCATGGAATACCGCAGCCACAGCACCTAAACTAAACTGCCATCTTCTAAATCGTAATAAAATATACAAGAATACTACAATAAGTGATCCCAATACCGACCAGAAAGCAGCTTGTTTAATATCGTCTGCAATGGTAGGACCAACCTTCATAGAGCGCATAATCCCTACTTGCTTATCTTCATCTCCGTTTGCAAATTCATCATATGTTAACCCTTCTGTTAGATAAGGCTTTAATGCTTCAAATAACTTATTTGATATTTCTTGATCTACCGCTTCACCAGTTTCATTTACTTTATATTTAGTAGTGATTTTTAACTGGTTATTTGCTCCCAAAGTTTTTGCCTGAGCACTTTCAAAAACAGCAACTAAATCTTTTTCTACAGTAGATGGTACAACATCCTTAGCAAAACGAACTGTATAATTTCTACCTCCAACGAAATCTACACCATAGTCTAAACTATTTGTAAACAATGAACCAACACCGGCAAGAATGATTATACCTGAAATAACATAAGCTATTTTTCTCTTTTTCAAGAAATTGATATTCACATTCTTAAATAAATTCTTAGTAGCTCCTGTAGAGAAGGCTAATTCTTTTCCATTTTTACCATATCCATCGATAAACAATCTAGTTACAAAAATTGCAGTAAACAATGAAGTAAGAATACCTATTAACAATGTAGTAGCAAAACCTTTAATTGGTCCTGTACCAATGGTTAATAAAATAAGACCTGTTAGACCTGTTGTAATATTAGCATCTAGAATAGAAGACAACGCATTATTAAATCCATCTTTAATCGCATCTACCTGAGATTTACCTTTTGCTAATTCTTCTCGAATACGCTCAAATATTAACACATTGGCATCAACAGACATACCGATCGTTAATACAATACCTGCGATACCAGGAAGTGTAAGTACTGCCTTCAGACCTGCTAATACTCCAAAAATAAATAAGATGTTTACCACTAATGCCACATCGGCAAAAGCACCAGCCTTACCATAGTAGAATATCATCCATATTAGTATCAATACCAATGCAATAGCAAAAGACATGATACCACTATCGATAGCCTCTTGTCCTAAAGACGGACCTACTACCTCACTCTGAATAATATCTGCCGAAGCTGGTAACTTACCTGCTCTTAAAACGTTTGCTAAATCTTGTCCTTCTTCTATAGTAAAATCACCGGTGATTTCACTTCTACCTCCACTAATAGCTCCAGTAGTTACACCTGGCGCTGAGTATACAACATCATCTAGTACAATAGCGATTTGACTTCTTTGACTAAAAGCACGACCAGTCATTTCTTCCCATTTCTTCGCTCCTTTACCATCCATTTGCATGGTAACTGTAACTTTACCTAGTTGGTTATATTCCTGTCTTGCATCAGTAATTACACCTCCACTTAGTTCTGGTGTATTGTCTCTATTTCCTTTTATCGCATATAGATCTAAAATATCTGAATCTTTAACCGGCTTCCCTAGAGCAAATTTCACATATCTTAATTCTTGTGGTAGCAAAGCTCTTACTTCTGGATCGTTAAGATAGGCCATCATTTGGTCTGCGTTCTTCTTTTGTAAAGAAAGAATGACCGGACCACCTTGACCACCTTGACCAGCCATTAGGTCAAAGATTGGGTTTACTTGCTCTGCGACATCTGTAGAATCGTCTGCATCTTCTAATAAATCTTCGATTGCTGCATCAGCATCAGATTTTGTAGTATCTACCTGTGTAGAATCTTCTACTACTTCACTTACTTCTTCTACTTCTGTTTTTGCATCTTCTTTTGTTTTTTCTAATCTTTCTTTTAACAAGTTATTTGCCGAAAACAAGAAAGAAAAAACTTCTTCTGCTTTATATACATCCCAAAACTCTAATTGAGCAGTACTTTGTAATAATGATTTTACACGATCAACATCTTTAGCTCCTGGTAATTCTACCAAAATACGTCCAGACTCTCCTAAACGTTGAATATTAGGTTGGGTAACCCCAAATTTATCGATACGTTTACGCAATACTTCAAAAGCAGACGTTACTGATTCGTCTATTTTTCTTCGCAATACAGGCTTTACGATATCGTTGGTCATATCATAAGTAATATCATCACTTAAGTTTTTGTTTGCAAAAATGTCTGGCGAAGCTAATTTTGCATCTGGAATTTTTTCAAACTCTGTAAAGAAATCTTCGATATATGTATTCTGACTATTCTTCTGCACCTCATCTGTAGCTAACAAGGCTTGATTAAAAGATGGGTCTTTAGAATTATTTGCTAGTCCTTTCAAAATGTCTTTAACAGAGATTTGAAGAATTACATTAATTCCTCCTTTAAGGTCAAGACCTTTATTAAGCTCTTTGTTTTTAGCTTCATTGTAAGTGATACCAGCAAAAATCTCTTCTTTACCTATAGAGTCTAAGTAAACTCCTTCTGCTACTTCTCTTAACTTTGAGTAGTTTCCTACGCTTTCTGGATATTTCTGAATCGCGTAATTTTCAGCCTCTTTTTCTTTTGTGTACGTCAAGTAGGTATACGATAATTGGTACACACATACCAATCCGAATAAAATCGCAAATAACCTGACAAGTCCTTTGTTTTGCATTATGAATTTATTTGGGTCAAACCTACAACTAGATCAGCTTTGGTTTGACTATGATTATTGATTATTAAAATTGATGTATTTCGATTATATGAATGATACAATCTCATAGATAAAGATCAAACATTTCAAGAAACGCACTTGATATGCTTCACCTTAAAAACGATGTAATTTTTGGAATATGATATTTAAAAAAGCTATTCCTTTAAGAATTTGGTCCAGCTCTTACTTCTGGAATTTTATGAGAGTCATGGTTAATAGCTAAGACAATATATCTATTTACCTTTTGAGCAGCCTTATTAACATCGTGTAATCTATCGATACTATAGTTAGCAGCAAACTCATATACATTTGGATTAGATTTTACACTCTGCTCTTGTTTTACTTCTATAACAAGAGTACCGTTAAAATCTGAATCGGCGTCACCACCTTGCTGAATTTCGTATACATTGAGGCTAAACTCTTTCGAATCCTGATCTTCTGGTGTATTTTGCTTGTCCTCGTCCTGGTCAAACAATATATGACTAAGTGCGACCTGAGAATCTGAGAGTATACTTTTTACAAAAGAAACATCTTCATTGCTGTAGTAGGTAATTTTGAGTGTACCATTTTCTACATCGTCAGAAATTTTGGTGTTCTTCACACCTATCGATTGTAGCTTTTGTTTTACTGTAGCAATAGTATATTGAATCTCTGAAGAAGCAATATCTCTATTCGTAAATTCAAGTACAATCTCTTGATTAGGCACAACGGTTTGTTGCTGAGCCACTACAAGTAGTGCCAGCATCGTTATAAAAATACCGAAGTACCATTTTTTGTTCATGTGGCAAATATAAAAAAATAAAAGCTGCAACAAAGCAGCTTTTATTATTATCATTATTTATGTTAAAATAGAACTATAATTCTAATAGCCCATTAGTTTTCTTAACACCTTCTGCACTTTCAGTTAATTTAGCTTTTTCAGCATCGCTTAGCGCTATTTCAACTACTTTTTCAATTCCATTTCTACCTAATACTACAGGAGCACCAATACAAATATCATTTAAACCATACTCTCCTTCAAGATATGTTGAACAAGGGAAAATCTTTTTCTGATCACAAGCAATTGCTTGAACCAATCCAGATACTGCCGCACCAGGAGCATACCATGCAGATGTTCCTAACAATTTAGTTAGAGTTGCACCTCCAACTTTAGTATCTGCAGCAACTTGCTCTAATCTTTCTTCTGAAATAAATTCTGATACAGGAACACTATTTCTAGTAGCCAATCTTGTTAAAGGCACCATTCCTTTATCACTGTGACCTCCTATTACCATACCATCAACATCAGAAATTGGAGCCTCTAATGCTTCGGCCAATCTATATTTAAAACGAGCACTATCTAAAGCACCACCCATACCTATAATTCTGTTTTTAGGAAGATCTGTAGTTTTGTGCACCAAGTATGTCATCGTATCCATAGGATTACTAACTACGATAATAATAGCATTTGGAGAATGCTCGATTAAACTTGCAGATACAGTTTTAACTATACCAGCGTTTATACCGATAAGCTCTTCACGAGTCATTCCCGGTTTACGAGGAATTCCTGAAGTAATTACAGCAATATCACTCCCTGCAGTTTTGGCATAATCTCCAGTTGTTCCCGTAATCTTTGTATCAAAACCATTTAAGGAAGCCGTTTGCATTAAGTCCATCGCTTTACCTTCTGCATACCCCTCTTTGATATCTAACAACACTACCTCTGAAGCAAAATTTTTGATCGCTATATATTCGGCACAACTTGCACCAACTGCACCAGCTCCTACTACTGTAACTTTCATTATTTTATATGTATTTTAATTAATGATTAATTCCTCGCATTAAATTGATTTTAATGCCAGCGCGAAAATACGAATTCTTTAATGAATTAGTTAACAAATAAATGGTAAATTACCACCCAAAACGCAGTCCAAGAGAAAGGTTACTAAAATTCTGTAGTGTATAATCTAAATTCGCGTTAAACACCCCAAATTTTACTCTGGCACCAATAGTTGCTTTCACTCCTCTTGTTTTAGTTTTTACGCTTATAGGATCGGTCACTGTAGATGCAAAAGGACCATTTTGGATTTGGTAAGTTCCCAAAAGATCGGCATTATTTGAACCAAAATAATACCCTAACCCTCCATAGAAATTGAGTATGGGTAATTTGGTAGAAAAAATACTGGTAAGTAACCATGAATTTGAATTTAATTCTACCTCCTGATCTGTACCGGGAACCGCAGACGCTCCATTAAGATCGTAAAACCCCTTAACATTAGTATAGCCTAACAAAGCAGATATTCTAACCGGCCATCTCTTTACACCATAAGCCCAATCGGTAAATTCGTGTTGAAAAGCCACACCATACAATTGAATTTCGGCATCTTCTACAGCCTTGATTCTGGGTAAAAAACGTAGTTTAATTTCTGTACTTTTAATTAATCCCATAGAACCTTGCAAAAACCCTCCTGGTACAGAATTTATTTCGGCTGTACCGATCCCATCTGGCAAAATTACTTCTAATTCTGAAGCCTGACCTTCATTAATAATTACGGTTACATCGCCCTGATTGGTTCCAAGAGCTGTAGCTACCGATTGCGTTGCAGTACCATTGGGCAATGTGATGTTTTCATACTCTGGTGTTCTAAACAAAAAACTTTGTTTATCTTCTCTTACAAATGCCACATTACCAACAAAGCCTACTTCAAAATGCCATAATTTTTTAGTTTTTGCAGTAGAATACCACCCATTAGACATATTGTTAATCAATGCTTCTCCAGCAGGAGCAAAGTAATCTTCACTGAACCTTTGTGCATTTTCGATACCGATTTCTAGGATTTGATCTATATCGGTTTGTGCAGGACACACATAGCCAAAAAAACATATAACTAAGAAGGTAATTTTTTTCATTGATTCGGGTTTATAGGCATTGCAATATATAAAAAAACGCATAAACGCTTTATGTAGTATATAAACCAAAAGATTGTCAAAAGTAAAAAGGTGTGTCTAGCGACACACCTTTTTATATGTTTATCTATACTTCAAGACTATTGATAGTCAAAAATATTAAGCGTCTTTCCTTTTGAATAGAATACTCTTTTCTCTACCTCATCTACGTGGTAGTTTGGCTTATTATCTTCAAAAGTAAACTTATCTTTTTCTTCTCCTCCATCTTTAGTCACTTGCACTAAGTATTTAGTTTCGGCATCATCTTTAGTAAAGTAAAATGCATAGTCTTTGGTATCTGCAGAACCATCATATCTGTTAGGGTTATACAAAGCAGAAGATGCCATTCCTGCATATGCACCTGCTTGGTATTGGTTTGCTCCTTTTTTAGCTTGGTTAAAACCACCTGTTCCCGGAGGTCTTACTCCTGAAACGGTTTCAGCTACTCCAGATGTTGCTCCAACACCAGCGTTATAAACTCCTGCTACCTGATAAGCAGCTCCAGCAGCACCTACTAGTCCAGAAGCTACATTTAACAATTTACGTCCTGTTTCACCAGGTTGCGGGTAATATTTGGTTTTCTTAACCTTTCCATCTTTACCTACGATCGCAAATTCCCAAGAGCTACTTAAGAAATAGTTATCTCCTCTAACTTCTAGTTTATTAAAATCTTTATGTTTTTTAAGCTCTAATTTTTGGCTATTATCTTTCCCCCATCCTTTATCTGGATTTAGTAGGTATAATTTTTTACCATCAAGAACAATTACATTTTTCTCTTTCTCGTCATAAGCGATTCTGGTTTCTTCGTCTACACCAAATTTCCAAACCGCTTTTTTCAAACCGTCTTCGTAGTATGCAATTCTATATGGAGTAGCAATAATACTTCCTTTTGAATATCTAAATTCGTCATAAGTATCATCTTCTCCTACTTCAGCTAAGAAATCATTACCATTAAACTGAGGTTTTTTCCAAACCTTCTTACCTACTTCATCTACCAGCATTTTTCTTGCTCCGTAGTATACCATATATCCTTCAGCAACTTTTTCTACTTCATTGGTTCTTCTTTTTTCGAAGTCTTTTTTCCAAAGTTTTTCACCTGTTTTATAGTCGTATAAGCTACCTGCTTTTTCGTGCATAACGAATAACTTACCATCTACTTCTTGCTCAAACATAAATCCTTCGTCTAACTTCATAGGTTTTTTCCATGCCTTACTTCCGTCTGCAGAATTGAAAGCATAAATTTTATCACCTAATGCAGCTAATTTACTCAAGTTCATTGTTAAAGCTGCACCCATCATTGATCCAAGACCTCCTCCAGCTGCTTCTACCGCATAGATTACATCTTTTGATGGATTAAGGAAGATTTTTCCGATCTTCTCTTCTTCATTTAAAATAACACTTCCGTCTTGCCCATTAAGGATAAACAAATTTGATCCTATAGAGAACGCTACATTATTACTTTTATCAACAATCACATTATCAATGCTGCCACGTTTTTTAAGCGTAAGATCTGTTTTCCACGAAATCGCATTAGATTTTAAAGAAACTAGAAATGCTTTGTTCTGTGTCTTTTCTTCTGTAGTACATTGAAAAACGAATGATTCTAGTTCTGGTATTATCTGAAAAGATTTAATATTCTTATATCCTTCCTTTTCTTTATCCAGAATCACCTTACCATCTCTAGTATCTACCAAAAGATTAGAAACAATAATGTAAGGAGAAAACGGAACCATTTCATAATTAGACTGATCAGCTTGTATCGCTCCTCCTAAAAGAGAAATACGATCACCTTTAACTTCCCAGATCTTAGTTCCTTTGTCGGCATCAATTCCTGCAACAGTTTTATCTGTTAAAACAATAGGAACAGCAGAGAACTCGTGAAAAAATAACTCTTCGATTTTACCATCAAAGCTCACTTGTTTATCTGCGCTACGCTGAGCAAAGATTGCATTACTAGCAACAAATAACACTGCCAGTAATGAAAGTTTAGATAAATGTAGTTTCATTTGTAAATAATTTAAATTTTTGAGGGATTGCAACTCTAATTGAGAAAGAAAAGAATTTCGAGAATTTTTATATGTATAAACATTCTCGATCAGTTTCAAAAAACTTAAGTAGTTCTTATTCATAAGTAATATGAGGCTTCTAATCTTGTTAGAGTTTTGTTAACAGTTCGCTAATTTAGTGTAAAAAAAAGAATCCGCCATAAATATGACGGATTCTTAATAAATTCTTAAAGAATTTTATGCATCTATATTCGCATAAACTGCATTTTTCTCTATAAATTCTCGTCTTGGTGGCACTTCATCACCCATAAGCATAGAGAATATTCGATCGGCTTCTGTAAGATTATCAATACTTACTTGTCGCAGTGTTCTATATTCTGGATTCATGGTAGTATCCCAAAGCTGTTCTGCATTCATCTCTCCAAGACCCTTATAACGTTGTATTTTCGAATTCTCACCAAACTCTCTTACAATTTGATCTCGCTGATCATCATTCCATGCGTATTGCTTTTTAGCGCCTTTTTTCACTAAGTATAAAGGCGGTGCCGCTATATATATGTGTCCAGCTTCAATAAGCTCTTTCATATATCTAAAGAAGAAAGTTAAAATTAGTGTTGAAATGTGACTACCATCTACATCGGCATCACACATAATTACGATTTTATGGTATCGTAGTTTTGAAAGGTTTAGCGCCTTACTATCTTCTTCAGTACCAATAGTCACTCCCAAAGCTGTAAAAATGTTTTTGATTTCTTCATTTTCAAAAACTTTGTGGTGCATTGCTTTCTCTACATTCAATATTTTCCCTCGTAATGGTAAAATCGCTTGAAAGTTACGATCTCTTCCTTGTTTTGCAGTTCCGCCTGCAGAATCTCCCTCTACAAGGAACACTTCGCACAATGCTGGATCTTGCTCAGAACAATCTGAAAGTTTACCAGGCAATCCTCCAATGCTCATTACACTTTTACGTTGAACCATTTCACGTGCTTTTTTGGCAGCGTGACGCGCTTGAGCAGCAAGAATTACTTTTTGAACAATGGTTTTTGCATCATTAGGATTTTCCTCTAAATAGTTCTCTAACATTTCAGAAACCGCCTGAGAAACCGCAGAAGTCACCTCACGGTTACCTAACTTAGTTTTGGTTTGCCCTTCGAATTGAGGCTCTGCAACTTTTACCGAAACGATAGCTGTTAGCCCTTCTCTAAAATCATCTCCAGAAATTTCGAATTTCAATTTATCAAGCATTCCTGAAGCATCTGCATATTTCTTTAGTGTAGATGTAAGACCTCTTCTAAAACCTGAAAGATGTGTACCTCCTTCATGAGTGTTGATATTATTTACATACGAATGAAGGTTCTCAGCATAAGAATCATTATAGATCATAGCAACTTCTACCGGGATATTATTCTTTTCTCCTTCCATAGAAATTACATCTCCAATAATCGAACTACGGCTAGCATCAAGAAATCTTACAAATTCTTTTAATCCTTCTTGAGAATGAAAAGTCTCAGAAACATTATTCCCTTCCTCATCTTGATGACGCTTATCGGTCAAGGTAATTGTTATTCCTTTATTAAGATATGCCAACTCACGCATACGACTAGCTAGCGTATCATAATTATACTCCAGGGTCTGTTGAAAGATCGTTGGGTCTGGTCTAAACGTAACTATAGTACCATTAAAATCTGTATCACCGGTTGATTTTACAGGATATAATGGTTTCCCTCTTTCATATTCCTGCTCCCACACTTTACCATCTTTATGCACAATAGCATGCAAATGATCTGATAATGCATTTACACAAGATACTCCAACACCATGAAGTCCCCCAGATACTTTATAAGAATCTTTATCAAATTTACCTCCAGCACCAATTTTGGTCATTACCACCTCAAGAGCCGAAACACCTTCTTTTTTATGTATCCCTACAGGTATTCCACGACCATTATCCTTTGTAGTAATAGAGTTATCTTCATTAATAGTAACTTCTATGCTATCACAATGTCCTGCTAAAGCTTCATCAATAGAATTATCTACAACTTCATACACCAAATGGTGTAATCCTCTAACTCCTACATCTCCAATATACATCGATGGACGCATACGTACGTGCTCCATTCCTTCTAATGCCTGAATACTATCGGCAGAATAATTATTTTTCTTTTGTTCTTCGCTCATAAACCAGCTTTATTATTATGATAATTTTGGTTAACGAACAAAGATAAAAAAACACCGAAAGGATAAAAGGGTTTTCTCTAAGATGATTTAAAGAGTTATCAACAATTAGTTAAGAATAATACCAGGAAAAGAAAAAAAGCTCTTAAAAACGATAAAAACGACCTTAAACGCGTTTTATAATAATTTTAATATTTCTTCTTTCAGAAAAAGAATCTCTAAAAACGCTTAAAAACAAACTCGCTATTTTTTCAAAATTTCTATTCACTTTACGCTTACTAGTCAATCTCTTACGAATTCTCAAGCCTTATGAATAATTAACATTTTTTAGTTCTTTTTTAACTTCTTCAATTGTACTAACAAAGTTAATCAATGAGTTATTCACCGCGTAACGAAAACACGAAAACTCATAATTAAAACTTTAAAATGAAAACACAAAATCTGATGAATTTAGCAAAAGCTACCACACTTAGTCTTGGGTTATTTTTTGCTTCATGTTCAAACGAAAGCTTTGATGAAGTTCCTGATCAAACAGGAGAAACACCTAATTTAATCGAAAAATTCTTTCTGGGAGAATCTATTGAGGTAGAGGATGTAGGCAAAGGAATTTACCGACATGGTGATATCTTATTTAGCTCAGAACAATTGACTGATGAGTCTATTAATTTTGACAAAAAACCTATTCCGGGAGAAGTTGATGCCAAACTAGGTCTTGAAGGTGGAGTAAGAAAATGGCCTAATAACACTATTATTTATGTATTAGACAACAGCTTAACTAGCAATCAAAGACAAGTTACCGAAAGTTCTATGCAAGAATGGAGGACCAAAACCAATATTAGGTTCAAAGAAAGAACCAATGAAAATTATTATGTAACTATTAGAAACAGTGGAAGAGACTGTAACTGTGCTTCTGCCAGCCTGGGAGTTCAAGGCACTCGAGGTACTATTAATATGGGTATTAGAACGGGTACTGGAGTTATGATTCATGAGATAGGACATACGCTAGGTTATCTTCATGAGCAAAATCGTAGTGATAGAGATCAATTTGTCAATATTTTTCCAGAGAATATTCAAGATGGTGCGCTTAGTCAATTCAGAAAAAGTAACAACTCGATCAACCCAGGAGCCTTTGACGTAGCCTCCATAATGATCTACAGCAGTTTTACCTTTAGTAAAAATGGACAACCTGTTATGTTAGAAAAAGATGGTAGCCGTATTCCGTTTAGAAGCAGATTATCTGCGTTGGATATTTCTGGAACAAATCAACTTTACCCTACTGGAGATGGCGGTGGCGACGGTGGAGGAAATACCGATATCTGTGAAGGAGTAGATGAATGGGTAAGCGGAAGACAATACAATGTTGGAGATAAAGTGACGTATCAAGGATCTTTATATGAAAGAGATTTTACAAGATGGAATCGCATTGGAGAATGTGAAACTACAACTCCCCCACCAGCTGACATTTGCGACGGAGTATCCCCTTACAGTAGAAGCAGAAGCTATGCTCCAGGAGACAAGGTAACATACCAAGGATATTTGTTTGAATTGCAGAACAACTTTAGATGGTTAAATAGCGGTAGATGCGGAAGCTAAATACCAAAGTACATACAAACTACTACAATAAAACCCTGAGAAACTTTTTCTCAGGGTTTTAAAATCTCAATTAAACTCAACTTCAGCTAATAAATAAACTGATTTCTTCAATTATATTACTTCTTCAAAAGACTCATAAGCCTCCTCGTGAACATTGGCCACTGCTCTTCCACTTGGATCATTCATATTCTTGAATGCTTCATCCCATTCTAGTGCAATTTTGGTACTACATGCAACAGAAGGTTCTTGTGGCACACTTAACGCAGCTGCATCACTTGGAAAATGACTTTCGAATATTGATCTATAATAAAATTCTTCTTTGTTTTGCGGAGTCTGTATTGGAAATCTGAAATGCGCATTAGCCATTTGTTCATCAGACACCTCTTTCTCCACAACTTCTTTTAACGTATCTATCCAGCTATATCCTACTCCATCAGAAAACTGTTCTTTCTGTCTCCACGCTACACTCTCTGGTAAATACGATTCGAACGCCTTACGAATCACCCATTTCTCCATGCGCTCACCATTAATCATTTTGTCTTTAGGGTTTATTCTCATCGCAACATCCATAAACTCTTTATCGAGAAAAGGAACTCTACCTTCGATACCCCAAGCTGCTAAAGATTTATTAGCTCTCAAACAGTCATACATATGTAATTTATCAAGTTTACGCACGGTTTCATCGTGAAACTCTTGTGCACTTGGAGCTTTGTGAAAGTATAAATACCCTCCAAATATTTCATCTGCTCCTTCACCAGAAAGCACCATTTTCACTCCCATTGACTTAATTACCCTTGCCATCAAATACATTGGAGTAGACGCTCTAATTGTAGTGATATCATAGGTTTCAAGGTTATAAATAACATCTTTTATAGCATCTAACCCTTCTTGTATTGTAAATTTTATTTCATGGTGCACCGTTCCAATATGATCTGCTACTTTTTGTGCCGCTGCCAAATCTGGAGATCCTTCTAATCCAACAGAAAATGAATGAAGCCTAGGCCACCAAGCTGCATCTGCATCATCAGATTCTATTCGCTTATCTGCATATTTCTTTGCAATAGCAGAAGTAACAGAAGAATCTAACCCTCCTGACAACAGCACCCCATAAGGAACATCAGACATCAACTGTCTATGCACTGCTGCTTCAAGCGCATCTCTAAGCTCATCTATACTGGTCTGATTTTCCTTTACCGCTTCATAATCTGCCCAATCTCTTACATACCATTTTTTCAACTCCTGATCTTTACTATATAAATAATGACCTGGAGAAAACAATTCTATTTTTGTACATACTCCTTCAAGAGATTTTAACTCAGATCCCACATAAAAAGTACCATTTTTATCCCATCCCATATACAATGGAATAATTCCCATATGATCTCTAGCTATTAAATATACATCTTTTTCGACATCATATAAAGCAAAAGCAAAGATCCCATTTAACTCGTCAAGAAAGTTTGGTCCTTTTTCTTGGTAAAGCGCAAGAATAACTTCACAATCAGAATCTGTCTGAAAATTATACTTCCCTTCAAATTGCTTACGCAATTCTCTATGATTATAAATCTCTCCATTAGCCGCTAATACCAATTTTTTATCTTCACTAAAAAGAGGTTGCTTACCCGAAACAGGATCTACAATAGCTAATCTTTCGTGAGCCAATATCGCCTTGGCATCAGAATAAATACCGCTCCAATCTGGTCCTCTATGACGAATTTTTTTTGACATCTCCAATAATTGAGGTCTTAATACCTCTGCATCTTGCTTTAAATCAAAAGCACAAACAATTCCGCACATATTTTTCTTTTTCTATTAATTGAGAAATCAAATATGGTCCTATAATTACAAAAACGAAATAAAAAAACAAATATTAATTACATTTTAAAACCTAAAAAGACATATTTAAGCAAAATATGAAACTTAAAACTTATTATTGAAGGAATATGCTATCAATGTGTTATCTTCAAAGTTTTAACAGAATTTATAGACACGATTAACATTTCTCTTTTGAGTTCCCCTATATCTTTACGAAACTTAAATTTGAAATAAAAATTAGTATTATGAAAAAATCACTCTTATTAGTTGCAATTATGTTTTTGGGTACATTATCAAGCATTCAGGCTCAAAAGTTTGCAGGACTACAAAAAAGTCCAACGGATATAACGTATGCAAAAGCCGATAGAAATGCTAAACCAGAAATCAAAGTAGTTTACAGCCGACCGCAAAAAAAAGGTAGAACCATTTTTGGAGATTTAGTGAAGTTTGACAAAGTTTGGAGAACTGGTGCCGATGAAGCTACCGAAATTAAAATATTCAAGGACATCAAGATGGGAGATAAGACTGTGAAAGCAGGAACTTATTCTTTATATACTATTCCAGGAGAAAAAGAATGGACAATTATTTTAAATTCTGATTTAGATAGCTGGGGAGCATACTCGTATGATGAAGGAAAAGATATTGCACGTATTAAAGTACCTGCTGCTTCTGGAGATGCTTTAGAAGTTTTCTCTATAGCTTTTAAGAAAGTAGATAAAGGATACCATATGGTAATGGGATGGGATACCACTAGAGTAGAAGTTCCTTTTTACATGTAGTAAGGAACTTAAAATATTGTATAAAAAAACAGCTTAGTTGAACTAAGCTGTTTTTTTTAACCCTAAATAGATGATTTTGATTACTCTGTGTGCACAAAAAAGAGTAATTAATACTTTTTTAATTTACCTGTGAATTGCGTTACTAGATGCTCCAGGTAATTCACTTAGAAAATCCATTACAATTCTAAATGTTAATCTAAATTTTGTGTAAAATAGCCCCATATTCTTAATTTATTAATTAATATTCAAATATAACATTCAAATTACTCACAATCAACAATTTTGACGGTTTTTAGACATAACCAAATATTTCATCGACAACATACACAAAAACCAAAATTAGGAGAAATCTCCCCAGAAACAGTTGTTGTTTTTTACTAGGAAAATGGGGTTATTTCCCCAAATCCCTAATATATAATAATACTAACTTCAACTAACTAACTTTTCCTTTCTCAACGCATAAAAGGAAATATACTATCTATGAATTGCATTACTGCAAGCCGAAGGCAATTGCTTCAAAAAAGACTTTAAAGCTTTCAAATCTATTACCAAAATACCGTAAAATAACTTCATAATCCTTTGATTTGTAATTTGTTAAACAAAGATACTACCCATATACTGAGGGGTAAAAAAATTAACAGTAGTCAAATTAAATTTTAGACATAACTTAAATTGTTGACGATGTCTAACACAAAACAACATATTCAATGTTAATTTCTGAAGAAATTACCTACGTTTAAAAAATCGTTTTTAGGGGTTTTTTCCCCTTTTTCCCGCCTTTTTACATTACTTTAAATTATGTTTGAGCTCATAAAACATTATTTTTTTCAACAGTCTACCCGACAATTGACAAAAAAAAAGATCTTTTCTCTTTAATAGTATAAAAAAAGAGACCATACCATTTGGGGATAGTCTCTTTCAATATACGTTGTGATAAAAAATTAATACTTTAAGTCACATCTAAGCACAAAAACGTGTTATCCGCGCATTGCACTCCCAGATGCTCCGGGAAGGTCTTTTATAAATCCAATAAAAGATTTAAAACCTAGCCCTATTGCTTTAAAAAATTTATTCATGTGTGAAATCAATTAAACATTAATTGGTATTAAATATACTCAAAATGAAGCAGATAGTAAAATCTAAAGTTCATAAATTTGCTTTTTTTGACCAATCACAAATTTTAGCGACCACATGAATAGTATAATAAAAAACCTACTGTAAATTGAAGTTTTTTCTTACAAAAAAAGGTTGTTTAGTAAAACAACCTTTTTCGCTATTAACATACTGGCTTATGCTTGTATACCAGAACATATGAAATCATTCATATGTTCATGCTACCTTCGCATTGCATACCAAGATGCTCCTGGTAATTCGCTAATAAAGCTCATCACCGATTTAAAATTTGATTCAAAAATTGTGTAGAATTGTTTCATAGCCCATTGATTTAAAATTACTTATATAAAAGTAACAACCATCAAGACTCATGTCAAGTTAAAGATTAACCAAAAATTAAATATTCGTTACATAAAGGTAAAATACCGACAAACTACACAAAAAGTGTTAAAAAAATGGAGAAAATCTAAGTGTTTTCCTTCGATCTGATATTTAACTCAGGGGAAATTTCCCTTAAAACTACGGATTAACCGTAATCACCTATTTACCAAATACTTGTAATTTCCTTTAAAAAAGAGAAAACCGTAAAAGCAGAAAGTTTTTTCTATGGAATATTTAGATATTTATGAGTTTGAAGAGATACCTTCCATTTAGGGTTTTGCATCACGTATTCTACAATAAGAGGTATTACTTTTTCCCGAACGCTCCATTCTGGTTGTAAATACAAAATACAATCCTTAGAAACTTTTGAAGCCTGTTCCTCTGCGAATTTAAAATCATTCTTATTATAAATGATACATTTAAGCTCATTTGCATGATCATAGATATCTTCAACGGGAAGTTTTACTTTTTTTGGAGAAAGACAAATCCAGTCCCATTCTCCAGTAAGCGGATAGGCCCCAGATGTTTCTATATGCGTTTTGGCTCCTTTATCCTTTAATCCTTTGGTCAAAGAAGACATATCCCAAGTTAAGGGTTCTCCCCCTGTCACAACCACTACATTGCTATATTGTACTGCCTTTTCTATTATCTTATCTGTATCTGTAGGCGGGTGAAGCTCTGCATTCCAACTTTCCTTTACATCACACCAATGACATCCTACATCACATCCTCCAATGCGCACAAAATAGGCTGCAGTACCCTTGTGATACCCTTCTCCTTGAATCGTATAAAACTCTTCCATTAACGGAAGCATTTTTCCTTGATCAACTAATTCCTGAATACTTTTTTGCATAAGAGTGCAAAGGTAATTAATATTCACCTACGAATTCAAAAATGTGAACTACAAAAGTTTAATAGCAATGAGTATTCCTTTTAATTTTTAACAGCAACACATTCTATTTCTATTTTAGCTCCAACAGCAAGCCCTTTGGCTGCAAAAGTAGTTCTAGCAGGTTTCTGTGGGAAGTACGTTTTATACACTTCATTAAATAATGAAAAGTCTTCAATATCTGCCAGAATAACCGTGCACTTCACAACATCTTTCATTTCCATATTATGATGTTGCAAAACGGCTTTTATATTTTCAAGAGTTTGTTTTGTTTCAGCTTTAATACCTCCTTCTACAAGTGTTCTCGTAGCATGATCCATACCCACCTGGCCCGACAAAAAGAATAAATTCCCAACTTGTACAGCATCAGAAAAGGGTGCGTTCATTTTTTTAGGTTCATGAGTTTTATGAAAAACTATTTCATCCGGAGTATTAACCGAGGAACTGTTGCATCCAAAACATAAAAGTAAAAGACAAACGAAGTATATTGTTTTGTTCATATTTAAATTACATTATATCTTAACTTACATTAAAAGTAACCTATAATTTCGATAGAAAAGTTAAGATTTATATTTTTATCAAAAAATTACATCTATTATGAGTGATAACCAGGCATTTCTTGATCATATAAACAAAGGCTACACCACTAAAGGAGATTTCCTCACCATGGGGGCAGCCATGTATAAAGGTGAAACCATAACCAATGCTCATGTAAAAGTTCCTTTAAAGACTCTAAATCGTCACGGATTAATTGCAGGAGCTACCGGAACAGGAAAAACTAAAACACTACAAGTATTGGCAGAAAACTTGAGTGAAAAGGGAATACCGGTACTCTTGATGGATATAAAAGGAGATTTAAGTGGTATTGCTGCAGCTAGTCCCGGGCATCCAAAAATTGATGAACGACATGAAAAAATAGGGATACCATTTGAAGCTAAAAACTTTCCTGTCGAGATTCTTTCCTTATCTGAGCAAGATGGGGTAAGACTAAGAGCCACTGTAAGTGAGTTTGGTCCCGTACTATTATCAAGAATTTTGGACGTTACCGAAACACAAGCCGGGATAATTTCTATCATTTTTAAATATTGTGATGATAATAAACTACCTCTTTTAGATTTAAAAGACCTTAAAAAGGTATTACAGTATGCTACCCGAGAAGGTAAAGAAGAACTTGAAAAAGATTACGGAAGAATCTCAACGGCTTCTACAGGTTCAATTTTGCGAAAAATAGTCGAGTTGGAACAACAAGGCGCAGATTTGTTCTTTGGTGAAAAATCTTTTGATGTTCAAGATTTATGTCGAATTGATGAAAATGGTCGTGGTATTATTAATATTATACGACTAACAGATATACAAGACAGACCAAAACTTTTCTCTACCTTTATGTTGAGTCTTTTGGCAGAAATTTATGGTACTTTTCCAGAACAAGGAGATAGTGGCAGACCCGAATTGGTAATTTTTCTTGATGAAGCCCACTTGATATTTAAACAAGCTTCAAATGCTTTGATGGATCAAATTGAAAGTATTGTAAAATTAATCCGCTCAAAAGGAGTTGGTTTATATTTTGTCACCCAAAATCCGACCGATGTACCCGATGGAGTATTAGGACAATTAGGTTTAAAGGTTCAACATGCTTTAAGAGCATTTACCGCAAAGGATCGTAAAGCCATAAAGCTTACTGCAGAGAATTATCCCATTTCAGATTTCTACGACACCAAAGAAATACTAACTTCGTTAGGGATTGGAGAGGCTCTGGTATCAGCTCTTGATGAAAAAGGGCGACCTACTCCTCTTGCCGCAACTATGTTAAGAGCGCCTATGAGTCGTATGGATATATTGTCTCCAGGTGAACTAGATGACCTCTTAAAAAAATCAAATCTCGCCAAAAAATATAACGAAGAAATCGATAGAGAAAGTGCTTATGAACTTTTGAATGAAAAAATTGAAAAGGCTGAAGCCGAAGAAGCAAAAGCAGCCGCCAAAAAGGAGCGGGAAAAGCTTAAAAAATCATCTAGTTCGAGATCAAGAAGCCGAAGAACCAGCACAACAGAAAAGGCAGTAATCAAGGTTCTTACCAGTGCCACTTTTATTAGAGGAGCATTAGGTGTTTTAAACAAATTATTAAAATAAAGTAGATATGCAGAGTTCTGCAGAGCATTTTCCTAAATTTTCAATATCATATATAAGCAGAAAGCATAATTTACGTTTATCTATACACAAATCATCAACTTATAGAATATGACACATAGATTTATTTACAGCATAATTATCTTTTCTATTATTGCCATTAGTTGCCAAAAAGAAGAAAAACAAAACCCTTTTGAAATTACTTTTAACAGAATAGGGAACTTGACCAATGAAATTCAAGTCAATCAGCTAGATTCTATCTTTGCTAACGACTCAATTGCTAAGAAAACCATAGGAAACCAGTATGTAAGCGAGTCTAATGAGATCGAAATTTATGATAAAAAGGGGGCAAGATTACTTGTACTTGAGGCCAAAAAACAATCTGATCCTACCTCAACTATTCAAAATATTCAAGTTATCGATTCTCGTTATGCTACTCCCTCTGGATTATCTTCGAGAAGTGTCTTTAAAGACATTAAAGACCACTATAAGATTTCCAAGATTAATAATACTTTGAGTACAGCAGTCATCTTTGTAGATAGCATTCAGGCATATTTTACTATTGATAAAACTCAACTCCCCAGAGAGTTTCAATATACAACTGACATCAAAATTGAGGCTACTAAAATTCCCGATTCAGCAAAAATTAAACATTTTTGGATAAGCTGGAATGAAAACTAAATAATACCATTAGTATGGATAAAAAATATAAGGTTCAAACCAAACCGTTTATTGTTCCCACAAACGATGGTAAATTGATTGAAGAATATTACGGTAGAGCTACAGATGGTAACTCTAAAATAAGTATTGCTCACATGATAGCTCCACCCGGTTGGAGTGAGCCTTTTCAAACTCCCGAATTTGAAGAATACACGTATGTCATTAAAGGAAAAAAGGAAATCACAATAGATGGAGAAAAGGTAATTATAAGTGCAGGACAATCTATTAAAATTGAAAAGAATGCAAGAATTCAATATGCTAATCCTTTTGATGAAGAATGTGAGTATCTTGCTATTTGCCTTCCGGCATTTAGCATAGAAACTGTACATCGTGAAGATGAATGAGAGAAAAATTTAAAAAATACCTACCCTTTCTAATTGGAAAGTACCTTCAGCTCTTATTCTTATTTTCGCCGAAGAGAGCTGTTTATAAAGCATATATTTTGTTCTGCACGCCAAGAAAAGGTAAAGTTTTACCCGATCAGGAGGATTTTCTTGAAGAAGCCGAAGATGAAATTATCGTTATAGACGATATATATATTCAAACTTACAGATGGCCAAGTATGGGTGAAACTATTATCATGATTCATGGTTGGGAAAGTAACACTCATCGATGGAAAAGAGTAATTAAAAAACTACATGATTTAGGATACAATGTAATCGCTTTTGATGCTCCCGCTCATGGTAATTCCTCTGGTAAGATCTTAAGTGTCCCATTCTACACCAAATGTCTTCAAAAAGTTATAGAACTATACCGTCCTGATCATTTAATAGGACATTCTGTTGGAGGTATGACCACTATATACCATCAATACATTTTTCCAAATCAAGAAATAAACAAACTAGTTATTTTGGCTCCTCCTTCAGATCTTTCCAGAATCATGAAGCAGTTTCAGGGTATATTGAAGTTATCACCTAAATTCATGAATGCCTTAGATCAATTTTTTAAAAACAAATATGGCTTTAATTTTGAAGAATTTTCGGCTTCAAAATTTGCAAAAAAAATCTCTAACAAAGGACTACTCATACACGACAAATATGACGATGTCGCTCCTTTTTCTGAAGCTGAAGCTATTGGTAAAAACTGGAAAAATGTAAAGTTTATTCCTACCGAGAATCTTGGACATTCCTTATTCTATGAAGAGGTCGACCAAATGATTATTGATTTTTTAAAAGAATAGTGGTCGTTTTAAAAGATACATATTCATTCAGTACTTTTATATTTATCATTTCGTATTCAAGATTATGATTACTTTTGCGTGTGGAAAATTCTAAATTAACAAGACTTAATAAATATCTCAGTGAAGTAGGGTATTGCTCGCGGCGTGAAGCCGATAAGCTGATTGATCAAGGCAGGGTTACTATCAATGGTAAAATCCCCGAAATGGGCACCAAAGTAGCTCCAGGAGATGTTATTCAGGTAGATGGCGAACGCATAAACAAACCAAAAGATGAGCATGTATATCTGGCGTTTAACAAACCTGTAGGTATAGTTTGTACCACCGCACAAAACGAGAAGGACAACATTATTGATTTTATAAATTACCCTAAACGTATTTTTCCTATTGGTAGATTAGACAAACCCAGTGAGGGACTTATATTTTTGACCAGTGATGGTGATATCGTAAACAAAATTTTAAGAGCTCGAAACAATCATGAAAAAGAATATATCGTTACGGTAAACAAACTTATTAACTCACAGTTTATAAAAAGAATGGGAAATGGAATCCCAATTCTTGATACAATAACCCGAAAATGTGAAGTAGAACAAATAAGCAAGTTCACCTTTAGAATTATTCTCACTCAGGGATTAAATCGTCAAATTCGAAGAATGTGTGAATATCTTGGTTACGAGGTAGTGACACTAAAACGCATTCGAATTATGAACGTCTCTTTAGACGTTCCTGTTGGAAAATGGAGATATTTAACGCAAGAAGAATTAAAGGAAATTCAAACAGATGTAACAGACTCTAGTAAGACTGAAGAGGCTTCAGTTATTGATAAAGAAAACTCCAGGGCACACCGTTCTACTTCCAAAAAAGTAAAAGGAAATTCATATTCCTCCAAAAAGACAATTTCAACCAGAAACAATCGAAAAAGAAGGGATAGAAATCGCTAAAAAGCTGTTAATTCTTGATAAACTTCTTAGATAACTCATAGAAAGCGTATCTTGAAGTTTCAACTAACATCTATAAGTATAATTTTTTTAAACCCAACATACTTACATCTAATATCATGAGTAATTCTATATCTCCTTTTCATCTCGCAATACCTGTAGATAATCTACAGAAGGCAAGACATTTTTATAATTCTGTGTTAGAATTAAATGAAGGAAGAAGTAGTGATCACTGGGTAGACTTTAATTTTTTTGGTCATCAGCTAGTGATACACTACAAACCAAAATCAAATACCGAGGAAGATCATACCAACTCTGTAGATGGCAAAGATGTGCCTGTCCCACATTTTGGAGTTGTTTTAGGCTGGGATCAATGGCATCTTCTAGCCAAAACACTAGAGGACAAAAAAATAAAGTTTGTAATTGAACCCTATATCAGATTTAAAGGAGAAATAGGAGAACAAGCTACTATGTTTTTTTATGACCCCTGTGGAAATGCACTAGAGTTCAAGTCATTTAAAGATCAAACTCAATTATTTGCTAAATGAATTTTTAGCTGACTTTTTTGAGCAAACTGAAGTATTTCTCTTTAAACAAGCGTTAAAAACCATTATTTTCAAGAATTATACTTCAAACGTTAAAGATTTACTAAAAAATCTTACTATCTTCTGCCCTTAAAAAAATTGAAAAATTAGTAATGGATTTTATCGAACCTCTAAAGTATGGTGTCCCATGTTTTCTAGCACTTATACTACTCGAACTTACGTATAGCAAAACACATGATCATAAAAATAAGAACTTATATGAATGGAAAGATCTTGGGGCTAGCCTATTTATGGGCGTAGGTTCTGCGATTATTGGACCTTTACTTAAGACCGTTTTTTCAATTATTCTTTTTCACTTTGTTTATGAGTTATTCAACCCAGAAGTAAATGGTATACGTACCAATATTATGGGGTGGGAGTCTTTTGGTTTTGCATGGTATGTTTGGTTGCTGTGCCAATTGGCAGATGACTTCACCTATTATTGGTTTCATAGACAAAATCATATGGTAAGAGCTCTATGGGCAGCTCATATAGTACACCACTCTTCCGATAATTTCAATTTAGGAACTGCCGTTCGTAATGGTTGGTTTACCCTATTATATAAACCATTATTTTACATGTGGATCCCCGCTGTTGGTTTTGATCCAAACATGGTTATTGTTTGTCTAGGAATTGAAGCGCTATGGCAATTTCAACTACACTCGGTTTATATTCCAAAAATGGGATTCATCGAAAAGATTTTCAATACACATACAATGCATCAGGTGCACCATGCCAAAAACGTGGAGTATATGGATAAGAATCATGGAGGGTTTCTTAATATATTTGACAAAATATTTGGTACCTGGAAAGAATTAGACGAAAATATCGAGGTACAGTATGGTGTTACTCATGCTCCTAATTCATACAACCCTTGGGTTATCCTTACTCATGAATACAGAGACATTTGGAACGACACTAAAAAATCTAAAAATTGGTATCACAAATTTATGTACATTTTTGGCCCTCCGGGATGGAGTCATGATGGAAGTACATTAACTGTAAAACAAATGCAGCGTGAGTTAGAAGAGCAAAAAAAACAACAAAAAATCAATAAACAACCCATTAATCAACCTATTCAAATTCAATCCCCCGAAGAAGTTAAAATATGAGTTATCAAGAAATTATAGATAAACAACGTAGTTTTTTTAATAGCAACGCCACTAAGGATATTTCCTTTAGGATTCAAGAGTTAAAACGCTTAAAAAGTGTACTCAAAAAAAATGAATCGTTACTTTATGATGCTATCTATAAAGATTTTAAAAAATCTGAATTTGAGACCTACGTTACAGAATTATCTTTAATTTATCATGATATTGATCTTGCCCTGGTAAAAATAAAAAAGTGGGCTAAAAAGAAGAGAGTTTCTACGGGAATCACAAATTTACCAGGAAAAAGTTACATTATACCTGAGCCCTATGGCACAGTGCTAGTTATTGGTGCTTGGAATTACCCTTATCAATTATCACTTTGTCCAGCTATTGCTGCTATTGCTGCTGGGTGCACGGTTATTCTAAAACCGAGCGAAGTGCCTTCCCGAACCTCGGCAATTATGGCTCAAATAATCAATCAAAATTTTGATGCAAATGTATTCAAGGTCATAGAAGGAAGTGTAAAAGAAACTACAGAGCTTCTCAATATTAAATTTGACAAAGTTTTCTTTACTGGTAGTGTTCCTGTTGGAAAAATAGTGTATCAAGCTGCTGCTAAACACCTTACCCCTGTAACTCTTGAATTGGGAGGAAAAAGCCCTGCGATAATTACAAAAGACGTGAATATTGATATGACCGCCAAAAGATTGGTTTGGTCTAAATATCTGAATGCCGGGCAAACTTGTATTGCGCCAGATTATGTTCTTGTAGAGTCCTCAATTAAAGATAAATTATTAGCAGGTATTAAAAAATATATCGAAAAAGCAGATTACCACGTAGATAACGACAATTATACTCAAATCATTAATGAGAAGAATTTTGACAGACTTAATGGCTTGATCGACCAGAACAAAATATTCATTGGTAAAAAGGGTAATAAAGAAGAACGAGTTATCCCGCCTACAGTACTTAACGATGTAGAATTTACAGATGCGGTAATGCAAGACGAGATCTTTGGTCCTATTTTACCAATACTTACCTTTGAAACCATTGAAGATGCTATTAAAAAAGTAAGGCAGTTCTCTAAACCTCTATCCTGTTATGTATTCACCAAAAGTAAAGCTACCAAAAACAAAATATTGAATGAAATTTCTTTTGGAGGAGGAGCAGTAAACGATGCTGTAATGCATTTTACAGAACAGTCGTTACCCTTTGGTGGGGTTGGCGACAGTGGAATAGGTAGTTACCACGGTAAATATGGTTTTGAAACATTTTCACACTATAAAAGTGTATTGCAAAAACCTTTTTGGGTCGAACTAGACCTTAAGTATGCTCCGTATAGCACTAAAAAATTAAAGTGGCTCAAACGGCTTATTGGTTAAAGAGTAGCTTTAATTGCAAATAGTAGAGGATACAACTTATTTTCCATCTCGTACATCCCATCTTTATTTTCTATGAGGTCAGGAAATATTTCATATGGTGATGCATCAAACTCTTTTAAATACTCTATAGTGAGTCCTGCTTCAGAAAGAGATGATATCACTTCTCCTAATCCATGATTCCAACCATACTCCCTACTTATTATATCAGCATTGGTATCTGCATAAGTACCTTGATATTCTTCATATATGACCTCTTTTTGATGATAACCATACTTTATTTTAGGTTCTTTTTCCAGATAATCGAACATCCATACTATAGGATGAAACTCTATGATATAGAAACTACCCCCTGGTTTTAATCGTTCACCAATCATTTTGGCCCAAGGTTTAAGATCTGGCAACCAACCTATAACTCCGTAACTAGTAAATACAATATCATACTTTTCTGTTACAAATGAGGATGTGTCCAGAACATTACAACATACAAAGGATGTATCCAAATCTAAGTCGCTGTTAAGTTGTTGTGCAACTTCTATAGCTTTTTCTGAAATATCGACACCTGTGCAACGCGCTCCCATCCTACTCCAGCTTAACGTATCTTGACCAAAATGACATTGTAAATGTAAAAGAGACTTCCCTGAAACATCACCTAAAGCATCTAATTCATAAACATTTAACGAAGTTTCTCCCTTTTTAAAAGCCTCCATATTGTAAAAACTACTTGCTGCATGCACCTCCACTTTATTGTTCCAGGTTTCTCGGTTCGTCTCAAAATATTTACTGAATTCTTTAGACATTATATAATTTGGTTTGATTAGTTTTGACAATAAGCTTACTCACTATAATACCCGTTAAAGATAATGAATCATTACACACTAGAAGATATTTCTAACATGCCTTCTCGGTTTAAAGCACATTTTATAAATAGTTGTACCGGTTACAAATCTTGTAATCTACTCGCTACCAAAGATGCCAATGAAAATACTAATGTAGCTATATTTAATTCGGTCATTCACATTGGTAGTAACCCGCCGATGCTTGGTTTTATTTTACGCCCTACCACTGTACCGCGTAACACTTATAAAAACCTAAAAGAAACAGGTTTTTTCACCGTAAATCAGGTGCATAAAGATAGTATTAAGGATGCTCATCATACTGCTGCGAAATATGAAGCAAATATTTCTGAGTTTGATAAAACGGAACTTAAAGAAGAGTATTTAGATGATTTTCAAAGCCCTTATGTACAAAATAGTCCTATTAAGTTAGGATGCAAATATGTAAATGAATATCATATTAAAGAAAATGATACCATTCTTGTTATTGGGGCAATTCAACATATTTATCTAGATAAAGGTATAATGCATCCAGATGGCTGGATACAGCTAGATAAAGCAAAAACCGTAGCAGGCATAGGACTCGATGGGTATGCATTGCCTGTTTTACTGGATCGTTTTCAATATGCAAAACCTGATCAGGAAACAATTCCACTAAAACACCAATCTGAGTAACACATATAGATAATCATTTAACCAAAATTTAATTTAAGAACCTACTTTAAACACGTTAAAATTCTTAGATAATAGCTATATTCGTGGTTCTTAACGTTTCCCCACAAACATCGTTATGATTGTATTTTATTTGTGCTCTATAGCACATTAACATGTATGATTTGATATTAGAATTATAGAACTTCAAGTTCTATGACTGGTATTAATCACACTCTTAACAACCCTCAAACATACAATCTAACCCATGAAAAATCATCAAAAAGAGGTGACCCAAACTTCTAGAACCAAAACCAAAGTTTCTAAAATCAATTTTCGCTTTTTAGACAATATATATGTTAAAATAATTCTTATTGGAATAATTTTTTCTATTTACTCAACATCCTACTTGATCGAAAATGAAATAGGAATAGGAAAATCAGAAAGCATCATTGAATCTTTGGGAAATAACTACCTCGTAACTATGTTATTAATTATGGTTGTATATCTAATACTCTATGTTTTTGGTTACGTCATATACTCTCTTAAAAAAAGATTTAGCAATAAAAACTCAAAGAATAAAATAGACAAGCAAGTTGCTCTATAGTTCTTATTCTAAAGACAACTTTGTTTTAAAATTTCTCCTAGATTTGTAGTACTTATAATCTAACAAAAGATTAAATACTTATTGAATGAAATACATGCTTATCGGAGAAGAAACCGAAAGACTTACCTTTAGAAAATTGGAACAAAGAGACTTTGAAGAATGGACCGAGCTTTTCGAAGAACAAAACGTTGCCAAATTTCTAGGCCTGGATCAAAGTCTAAATGCGTCAGGGCTCTGCAAAGCCTGGTACGACAAAACAACGAACCGATATGCTAACAACCTGGGAGGAATGAATGTACTTATCGATAAAAAAACGAATCGATTTATAGGTCAATGTGGTCTTCTGGTGCAAACTATAGATGATGAAGAACGATTAGAAGTTGGGTATTCAATACTTCCAAAATATTGGAATCAAGGTTATGCTTTCGAAGCAGCTTTTAAATGCAAAAATTATGCGTTTGAAAACGATTTTGCCAATTCTTTGGTTTCAGTGGTACATATTGAAAATATAGGTTCAGAAAAAGTAGCTTTAAAAAATGGTATGACCTTCGAGAAAAAGACCGAAGACGTATTTAATGTTTTCAGTATCTCCAAAACCACCTGGGATAAGAAATAGCAACATTTTCTTTCTAAAAGTGTAACAAATCCCAAGGATTTGTATCTCTAGGTGATAGACAACCATAATCATCTAGCTGTGCAAAAACTAATCTTCATTGTTACATTACTCTTATTATTCTCCTGTTACTCAAAGGAAAAGAAAGAATTTTCAATCGGGCAAAAATCTATAACCTACACTGATACTTCTAGAAATCGCCCTCTGATTACAGAAATATGGTATCCTACATACGATTCTATAACTCAAAACCAAGAAAATTCTGATCGCAAAGAACTTTTTAAAACTATTAAGACCATTCCTAACGCCAGCATTCCGGAACAAAAATTCCCATTATTATTAGTTTCTCATGGTACTGGAGGGAATCGTTTTTCTCTCACATGGTTTATTGAGAAAATGGTCAAAAAGGGATATATAGTGGTGTCTGTAGATCATTATGGCAACTCCACTTTCAATAAAATACCAAGGGAATTTGTGAAATGGTGGGAAAGAGCAATTGACATTAAATTTATTCTTACCAATGTTCTTAACGACGAACTTGTGGGTTCAAGAGTAGATACCTCAAAAATCGGAGGAGTCGGTTTCTCTCTTGGTGGTTATACCAATATAGCTCTTGCAGGAGGTTATGTCGATAGAGATCATCAAATTAATGATCATGAAAATGACAGGGCAATGCCTCCAGAATTCCCTCAAACAGATGAAGTTATCAATTTTGACACCGATAGTTTAATTGTAGCATCTTATAAAACCTACAAGAATCAGGTTAAAGACCCCAGAATAAAAGCCTTTTTTGTAATGGCTCCTGCTATCGGTTTTGGATTTCACTCTCAAGAACAAACCAAAGAAATCACTGCTCCAATATTTATTATTGCGGGTAAAGGAGACTCAAATACTCCCATTAAAAACAATGCGCAAAAATACCACAACTTGATAAAAACTAGTAGTCTTCATCTATTTGATGAACATGTAGACCACTATGTATTTTTAAACGAAGCCACCGCTTTTGGGAAAAAAGTTGCTCCTGCAATTACTATAGATCATCCTAATGTAAATCGTAAAGAAATTCATGATAAAACTGTAAATTTAGCTGTCGAATTCTTTAAGAACAACTTGTAAAACCAATACTAAATTTATTGATAATCAGTCTCTATACTGTAGTCTTTCCTGAATTAAACATTAACAATAAATTATTAAAAATCTATGTAATGAAAACGGTAAAAATACGACCTTTATAGTATGACAAAGGAGTTTAAAGAGTTTTCTACAGGTGCTGTTTTGGTTGTTGCCGATGAAGAGGTATTGTATACTTATAAAAATTCTAAAGAAATAGGCTTATACACCTTCATATGGGTAAGGGAAGAAGATGCTGTTCTTGAAATTGATGGTATTTCGGTAACGATAACAAAAAATAACATCGTAGTACTTACTCCAAATCAATATTTCAGATATATAGATGGATCAAACTTGATTGTGTACCAATTCAATAGAGAGTTTTATTGTATCAAAGATCATGACAAAGAAGTAAGCTGTATGGGAGTATTGTTCTATGGAAACAGCGCAATTCCGGTGATACGCTTACCAGAAAAAGAACAAAATAAACTAGATTTATTTCACCAAATACTTTTAGAAGAGCTAGACACAGTCGATACCATTCAAGCCGAAATGCTCAGAATGCTAATGGCGCGATTCATAATAACTACCACCCGACTTGTTAAACAACAGGACGATTTCAATGTAGTTGAATCACAAGTCGATTTGATAAGAGAATTTAATGCACTTGTAGAATTCCATTTCAGAGAAGAACATTCTGTAGCATTTTATGCCGAAAAAATGTTCAAATCACCAAAAACCCTGTCTAATAATTTTGCCAAATTTGAAAAAAGTCCCTTGCAAATTATACATGACAGAATTATTTTAGAAGCCAAACGCCTGCTTATTTATACTGAAAAAACTGCCAAAGAGATTGCATATGAAATTGGATTTGAAGATGCTTCTCATTTGAGTAGAATGTTTAAAAAACATACATCTTTTTCTCCCTCAGAGTTCAAAAAACAATTAAAACTAGAACCTGCAGGGAAATATTGACAAGTCAATAGGAAAAAGTTATATGGTATTATTTTAGTTTTCGCCCCAACTTTGTACTGTTATTATAAAACAACCGACGAATTTGATTCGGGTAAAACTTTAAGATTATGAAAAACTCATTATTACAACATAGCAAGCATATAATTTTTGGTATTTTTATTCTTATATCCTACTTGGGAACAGCTCAAGTTACATATGAAGATCAATTGGAAACCGTATACCTTAACAAACAAAGTGAAGAAGTAGTATATACCAATGACTTCAGCAACTTCAATAAGAGATTACTCTCCAAAAGCGAAATCGATTTTCGAGTTGAAATCAAAAACGCTAAGGAAAATGACGAATATTTACTGTTTCTATCTGAAAGAAGTAATCTAGAACTGTTAAATGTCTCTTACTTGAAAACCGTAAGAAAAGGAGCTAACAGAAGTACTGATACTGAGGATTTTGCGCAGTTTTTAAGAGAAAAACTCCCCGAGTTAATACATCAATTCAAAAAAGATAACAACATCGAAGAATTGTATATTATCTCAAGAAAGAATACTTTTAATGGGAAAATAGACGCCTTACCCAGCGTTTTATAAGTCTAATTGAACCAAAAAAAGTAAACACAAACTCGCGTAATGAAAAAAATCGTACCCCTATTGCTTCGAATTATCGTTGCAATCATTTTAATTCAAACTCTTAGATTTAAATTCACCGCTCACCCAGATAGTGTATATATCTTTACCAAGGTAGGCCTTGAACCTTACGGTCGCATTGGCACAGGTATTATAGAACTTATTGCGGGTGTCTTATTATTAATTCCAAAAACTATTTGGATTGGCGCAATGCTCACCTTGGGAATTATTGGTGGGGCCATAATGATGCACCTTACCAAACTTGGGATTGAAATTAATAACGATGGTGGAGTTCTGTTCATTACAGCAGTAGCAACATTTGTGCTAAGCGCAGTGATTTTATGGATGAATAGAAAAGATGTAAAATTCTTTTAGGGTAGTAATTAATTGGAAAACAAAAAAACCTCTGCTTTGCAGAGGTTTTTTTTGTTTCGGGAAATATTGACAAGTCAAAGGGAAAAAGAACCATTTCCTCGCCCTCTTTTATACAGCATCTTTGTATTGTAATTAAAACATACTATTAATTAAGTCTTATTTACAGAATAGGATATTTAAAAACATATAGAAATGATGACTAAAAATAAATCCATTTTCAACTTAATCGAAATCTTCAGACAAGGAAAAAGACAAATCATGACTTCGCTAATTACAAAAAAGCATTGCGAACAAAAGGGAATTCATGACTTCTACTGTGATGCCGAAAAGCCATTTGTAAAAAATCAACATTAAAAAAATAAAGGGAGGAAATATTGACAAGTTATCGGGAAAAACGATCATTTATACATCACTATTTCTAACGGACCTTTGTAACATACATATAAATAACAATTATAAATCATCTGAACATATCAGAATACTAAAAACTTAAAATTATGAGCACATTTAATGTACCAACCAGAGAAGAAGTAAGCGCTAATAACCAAGCGATTTTTGACAACCTTAATAAAGCACTAGGTTTCGTTCCTAATCTATACGCTACCTATGCACATAGCGACACTGCACTAGAAAATTATTTAAACTTTTCAAATGCAAAAACATCACTTTCTGCTAAAGAAAAAGAGGTAGTAAACCTTGCTGTAAGTCAAGTAAACGATTGTATCTATTGTTTATCTGCACATACTGCAATTGGAAAAATGAACGGTTTTAACGATGAACAAATATTAGAACTTAGAGCTGGAAAAGCTTCTTTCGATACTAAATTAGATGCATTGGCTAAATTGGCTAAAAACGTTACCGAAAATAGAGGCCGTGCAGACCAGGAAGTAGTAGAAAACTTCTTTTCTGCGGGATATACCAAAGGAAGTTTGATAGATACTATTGTATTGGTAGGAGATAAAACAATTTCAAACTACATTCATAGTACAACTCAAATACCAGTAGATTTTCCGGTAGCACAACCACTAGAAACTACAACAGTATAAGTGTAACCACTGGAAATAATTTTCCTAAACATTTATTATATCCTGAAAAGGAAAGCATGACTTACATCTTTCCTTTTCAGAATCTAAAAGAAATTAATTAAAAACCATTAATACATTAATAATCATTAAACCATGAAAAAGTTAATCTCATTATTCACATTTATTTTAGCAATTACTTTCTCTGCTCAAGCTCAAGAAGTAAAAACAGTATCTCTTGAACAAACTAAAGGAGAATTTACTCAAAAAGAAATCAAACTATCTGAAGGAAGTTATGTTTTCAACATCTCTAACAACAGTGCAGGTACAGATGTAGGTTTTGTTTTAGTACCAGAAGGAAAAGATGCTGGTGATGCAAAAAACCACATAAAAGAAGCTTATGTTACCAAGGTAGTTGCCGAAGGAAAAACAGAAAGTTCTAATACTGTAACTCTGAAAAAAGGAACTTATAAGTATTTCTGTCCGTTAAACAAAACACCACAATACACGCTAACAGTAGAGTAAATTCTATTATTTATAAAAGCTAAAACCTTGTTAATCTCTATTAGCAAGGTTTTTCTTTTTATATTTTTAGCCAAAATAAACCATCATGAAAAATCACTTTATCGTAATTATAATTTCTTTGCTTTTTATTTCATGTAAAACAGAAGTAAAAAAAGAAAATAAATATGAAGATGACATTGAAGTGAAAAACCCTGAAATAGCAGAAGATAGTAAACCTAAATTAACAAGTACAAGTGAATCCATTGCCTTTGCAAATGGTTTTAAAAATTGGGATAAGATTCAAGAAATAAAATTCACCTTTAACGTAGATAGAGATACATTACATTATGACCGCACTTGGAAATGGAGACCTAAAGAAAATCTTGTGACTCTAATTTCACAAAAAGACACTATTACATATAACAGAGCTTCTATAGACAGTAGTAGTCAAAAAGCTGACCAAGGATTTATAAATGACAAATATTGGCTTCTAGCTCCTTTTAACTTATCTTGGGATGCCGCCAGTTTTACTTCAGAACACTCACTTAAGGATATCGCTCCGATAAGTGGAAAAGAAATGCAACGCTTAACTATTGTATACAACAATGAAGGTGGATACACTCCTGGTGATGCGTATGATTTTTATTTTGAAGGAGATTTCCTTATTAAAGAATGGGTGTTTCGAGAAAAAAACACCAAAGAACCTTCACTCATAACTACTTGGGAAGATTATAGCGATTTTAACGGTATCAAAATCGCAAAAACACATCAAAGAAACGAAGGGAATTGGAAGTTATATTTCACCAATATTGAAGTTACTACCGAATAAAGAGTAGCACCTAACTTATTTTTTGATGAATAGTGACGTTCCAAAGGAAACAACACTAAATATTAATAGTGCTATAAAACTCAACTTAAGAGAAGAGATATCTGCCAAAAAACCTAATAAAACAGGACCAACTAAAAAGCCTACAAATCCGGAACCGGCTATTATTGATATTCCCTGAGAAGACTCAACATTCTTGGTTTTCCCTCCTATTCTAAATAACTCGGGTACAATAACCGAAAAACCTAAACCTACCAGTCCAAATCCTATGATGGTAATTAATGGATCAACTAATAAGACTAATGCAAAACCGAGTCCTCCAAGCAAAGTCCCCAAGGTAATTATTCGTTTCGAACCTAATTTCGCACTTATAGCATCTCCCAAAAATCTTCCAAACGCCATAGTTGCTGAAAATGCAGTATACCCAAAACCGGTCCATGATACTTTTGCTTTAGAAACCTTTTCGAGATATAGTGCACTCCAATCTACAATCGCACCTTCTGCAGCCATTACGCAAAATCCGATAAGAATCAATCCCAATAAAGGAATAAAATAACGAATATTAAAAGAAACCTCTTCTATTTCTTTAGATGTTACCCGATAATACTGCTTCAAAAGAAAACCATTCAATAAGATCATAATTATGGCTACCACCAATACATGGAATAGTGGGACACTCACATAAGGAAGAAAAAAAGTTCCTATTCCAGCGCTGAGCATTCCTCCCAAGCTAAAAAAACCATGATTGGCAGACATAATATGAACTTTGTCTTCTTTTTCAATTTCTGTCACCAAGGTATTCATAGCGATATCGGTAAAACCAGAAAAAACTCCTACAAGAAACATAGCTCCACACAACCAATAATATGAAGAAACCATAAATAATAAGGGGAACACAAATATTAACCCAAAAACTCCATATCCTGTAGCCTTACCTACTTTTAGTTTTTTTATAATCTTTGGAGCCAGTATTAACATGGTTAAGGTACCCAAAGCCATAAAGAATATAGCAATACCTAAATCTCCCTCATCTATTTTAAGCTTTTCTTTTACAGCAGGTATATATATTGCCCAGGTTCCAAACAGCACATTAATGGTCGCAAAAACCACCGCAGGAGCCAGATATCTTAAATTACTAAAAATTAGACTTAAAGAATTCATTTCCGAAATACGACTATATTATTATTCGGGATCAAAATTAGAAACTAACCCCAAAAACAAGTGGTACAAACTATTCTAAATTTAAAACAAAATATTCCTAACTATAAACCAAAAACTTAAAATTTGTTAATTTTGTTTCATGAAAATAGCTTATGAGCAGATTTATCTCGATCGATCTACCTCCTTAAAGATCGAAACCTATACCGACAAATCACAATGTGGAATTGTAAGTTGGCATTTGCATCCTGAATACGAACTGGTATTTATACAAAGTGGTAAAGGAAGTATTCAAATCGAAACACATTTTGAAAATTATGAAGATGGATTGCTTGTTTTTTTAGGACCTAATATGCCTCACATGCCTTTTGGCAATAAGGAAACCAATAATACTATAGAAGTAGTTGCTCAGTTTTCTGAACGCTTTGTTCAGGAGAAACTAGCTCTCTTTCCAGAATTCGAGAAGCTGCTAAAATTCATTGAAACCTCAAAACGAGGTATTATTTTCTCAAAAAAAACCCATAAAAAAGTAGCCAAGAACTTTTTAAAATTTGCAAAACAAAATAAAACAGAGAAACTTTTAAACTTCATCAATATCTTAGATACACTTTCTAATTGTGAAGAACCCCGAAAAATATTAAAAAACAAGCATACGCTAGATCTAAGCAAACTCTCTATCGAACGATTCTCTAAAATATATACCTACATTAATGACCATTATGATCAGGAAATACGATCTGAAACTTTAGCCCAACATATAGGACTAACACCTAACTCCTTTTGCAGGATGTTTAAACGGGTTACCAACAGAAACTTTATTGACTTTTTAAACGAATTCCGAATTAAAAAAGCTGAAGAATATTTTAACCACCAAGATATCACTATTTCCGAAGTCATGTATAAATGTGGTTTTAATGATCCATCTTACTTCTCTAAACAATTTAAAAAATACAATAATCAATCACCTTCTAGGTATCTTCGACAATTAAAACAAGAAAGGTCTTTAGAAGTTTAAATTTCCAAATACTAATTTTCAAAAAAACAATTGAGAAACAAATTCAATTTCGTAACTTAGTGAAACACTGTTTCAATTATTAAAACACTATATATGCCTACCTTACCAAAATCAAGTTTGGCTTATGCTAAAGAACAAGACCAAAAAGATAAACTGGCACATTATAGAGACCGTTTTCACATTCCTAAAGATGAGCATGGAAATAACTGGATTTATTTTTGTGGAAACTCCCTCGGTCTTCAACCTCAGCACACACAAGAATATATACTACAAGAGCTTAAGGATTGGGCAAATCTAGGTGTAGAAGGGCATTTCGAAGCTAAAAATCCCTGGATGCCTTATCATGAATTCTTAACAGATGCCATGGCTAATATTGTAGGAGCAAAACCTTTGGAAGTTGTAATAATGAATACACTTACAACGAATTTACACCTCCTAATGGTATCTTTTTACCAACCCACTCAAACTAAATATAAGATTGTGATAGAAAGTGATGCGTTTCCGTCAGATCGATATGCAGTTGAGTCTCAATTAAGTTTTCATGGATTCGATCCTAAAGAAGGAATTATAGAATGGTCTCCCCGAGAAGGAGAAGAATTATTAAGGCTGGAAGACTTAGAAACAATCTTAGATCAACAGGGTGATGAAATTGCCTTATTACTTATTGGAGGGTTGAATTACTACACCGGGCAATATTTAGACCTTAAAAAAATTACAACTCTTGGTCATGCCAAAAATTGCATGGTTGGTATTGATTTAGCCCATGGAGTTGGTAACATTATACCTAACCTGCATGAATCTGGAGTAGATTTTGCTGCATGGTGCACCTATAAATATTTAAATTCTGGCCCAGGTAGTCTGGGAGGATTATTTGTGCATGAAAAGCATGCCTACGACAAAACACTAAAACGTTTTTCTGGATGGTGGAGTCATAATAAAGATACCAGATTCAATATGCGTCAAGAATTTGATCTTATGCCAGGAGCCGAAGGGTATCAATTAAGCAACCCCCCTATTCTATCTATGGCTGCCATTAAAGCTTCGCTAGACATTTTTGAAGAAGTAGGAATGCAAAATTTAAGAGAGAAATCTATTTCTCTTACTGGTTATTTTGAGTTTTTGATCAATGAAATAGATACCGATCGAATTCGTATCATTACTCCAAGCAATCCACTAGAACGAGGTTGTCAATTATCTATTCAGGTCAAAAACGCAGATAAAAGTTTACATCAGCAATTAACCAATAATCATATTATTACCGATTGGAGAGAACCTGATGTAATACGCTGCGCCCCAACTCCTCTATACAATAGTTATGAGGATGTATATAAAATGACCGAAACTTTAAAAACATTATTGTAGTTATGTCAAAAAAAGAACATATACTCATTATAGGAGCAGGATTATGTGGATCAATGCTTGCTTTGCGTATGGCGCAAAGAGGATATAAAGTTTCTTTATATGAAGGAAGACCTGATTTAAGAACTACCAATATTTCTGCAGGACGCTCTATTAACCTCGCATTATCAGACCGTGGACTTCGAGCTATTAACATGGTAGGAATTACCGATAAAGTGTTACCGTATTGTATCCCCATGTATGGTCGACTCATGCACGATATTCAGGGCAATACCTTTGTGTCAAATTATTCGGGAAGAGAAGGAGAATATATTAACTCCATGTCCAGAGGAACCTTAAATGCTCTTCTGCTTACTGAAGCAGAAAAACATGTAAATGTTAATATCCATTTCAACAAAAAGTGTACTGGAGTAGATATCGAAAAGAACGTTGCTAAATTTAAGTGTTATACCTCCAAAGAAAAACTTGAAATAAGCGCAGATGTTATTTTTGGTGCAGACGGTGCAGGGTCGGCATTGAGGAAAAGCTATTACTTAGAAAAGAAATTTCTGTTTAGTCACTCTCAAAACTTCTTAACCCATGGCTATAAAGAATTAGAGATCCCAGCCGATAATAATGGCAAGCATAGAATAAGTAAGGATCACCTGCATATATGGCCAAGAGGTCAATATATGCTAATAGCTCTACCTAATCTAGATGGTAGTTTTACGGTTACTTTATTTTTATCTTACGAAGAAGGGGAATATAATTTCAACAACCTTACTACGATAGAAAAAGTTACAGAATTTTTCGAATCTCAGTTTCCTGATGCATTAGCGCTTATCCCTGACTTAAAAAATGAGTTCTTTAATAATCCTACAGGAGCTTTAGGTACTGTAAAATGTTATCCTTGGTATTATGAGGGAAAAACAATGTTAATTGGAGATGCTGCTCACGCTATTGTGCCTTTTTACGGACAAGGGATGAATGCTTCTTTTGAAGATATTATTGTTTTTGATGAAGTTTTAGAGCAACATGAAGGTGATTGGAAAGCCACTTTTAAAGCATATCAGGAAGCACGAAAGAAAGACACCGATGCTATTGCAGATTTAGCAATAGATAACTATTATGAAATGCGGGATCACGTTGCGAATCCTTTTTTCAAAGAGAAAAGAAAATTGGAAATGGAACTGGAAAAGGCTTTCCCTGATACCTACTTTTCTAAATACTCTATGGTAACTTTTAATGAAGATATCAATTATGCCAAAGCAATGAAAATAGGTAGAGCTCAAGACAAAGCTTTACTAAATCTTATAGCCGATAAAGAAATTGATACATCTCGGGATATAAAAACCATCCTAGATCAGGTGCAAAAAGAAACCAATGACATATTGGAGGAAGATAAAATAGCAGGACTAAAATAATTCATATAAACTATGAGCAAAGGAAAATTAGTACAAGGAAAAGCCACTCCCAGAGGGAAATTCCCACATGTAAAACGTGTTGGTGACTTCATTTATGTTTCTGGCACTAGTTCCAGAAGGCCCGACAACTCTTTTGAAGGTGTTGAAGTAGATGAATTTGGGACTACCAATCTGGATATTAAAGCGCAAACAAAAGCAGTTCTAGAAAATATAAATGATATCTTGAAAGAAGAAGGTGCCAGCCTTAAAGATGTAGTAGATATTACCACTTTCCTGGTAAATATGAATGACTTTGGAGGGTATAATCAAGTATATGCGCAATACTTCGACTATGAAGGGCCTACAAGAACTACCGTAGCCGTTCACCAACTACCCCACCCACACCTATTAATCGAAATTAAAGCTGTAGCATATAAAAAGAAAGACTAGAACATGAGCACTACATCTGACAAGAAAATTCTAAATACTTCTGTAGAAAAGGCCTTCAAAATTTTGGACTGTTTTTCTATGGACAAAATGGAGTTGGGTGTAACCGAGATCGCAAAATTAATGGGAACCAACAAAAGTGCAGTTTATCGTATGTTGGCCACTATGGAAACCTTAAATGTCATTCAACAAAATCCAGAAAACGAAAAATATCGGCTTGGACTTAAACTCTTTGAATTAGGACAAAATGTAAGCATTCATAAAAACTTTATTTCCAAAGCGAGGCCTTTTATGGAAGAACTGGTACAAAGAGCAGGAGAAACCGCGCACCTGGCCATCTATCGAAATCAAAAAGTATATTTTCTAGATAAGGTTGTTGGTCGTCATGATCTGCAGATTAATTCCAGAATCGGAAGCGAAAAGCCATTACACTGTACAGGTTTAGGCAAAATTATGCTTGCTTTTTCGGACAACAATTATAAAAACACAATCTCTCAGTTAAATCTTGAAACCGTAACTAAAAATACCATTACCAACAAAAAGGAATTAATAGAAGAGATTGAAGAAATAAAACAGCGGGGATTTGCCTTAGATATGGAAGAAAATGAAATCGGATTAGTTTGTGTTGCAGTACCTGTATTTAGCACAACCGGAAAATTCATTGCTGCAATTAGCACTTCTGGTCCTTCTGCCAGATTTAATGAAAATGAGATCCAAACCTATACAGGAGATCTAAAACATACCGCAGAACAACTAAAATATATTTTCAGTTAAGTTAAAACACTAGTGGAAATGGAAAAAATTTTAAATTATATCAACGGAGAATTTAAAGCTCCAATTCAAAATAATTGGCTTGAAAACTACAACCCATCTATTGGTGAGGTTTATGGGCAGATTCCCAATTCTACATCTGAAGATATACAATTGGCTTACGAAGCGGCAAAACTTGCATTTCCTTCCTGGTCGCAAACCACTCTACAACAGAGAAGTGAAATTCTATCTAATATCGCAACAGGAATTATTGATAACCTTGATGAACTCGCCAAAGCCGAATCTATAGATAACGGAAAACCCCTGACTCTGGCCAAGAGTGTAGATATACCAAGAGCTTCTTCAAATTTTCAATTCTTTGCTCAAGCAATTACTCAATTTTCAAGTGAAGCTCATGAAAGTATTGGTCTCAACGCCATTAATTTTACCCTTAGACAACCTATCGGTGTTGTAGGATGTATTTCTCCCTGGAATCTTCCTTTGTACCTCTTTACCTGGAAAATTGCTCCGGCTCTAGCTGCTGGCAATACGGTAGTAGCAAAACCTAGTGAAATTACACCTATGACAGCTTATCTATTGAGTAAAATCTGTCAAAAAGCTGGTTTACCTAAAGGAATATTAAACATTGTTCACGGTTTGGGGCATAGTACAGGACAAGCGATAGTAGAACACCCAAGAATTAAAGCAATCTCATTCACCGGTGGCACAAGCACAGGAGCCAAAATAGCAAGCACCGCTGCTCCAATGTTCAAAAAACTTTCTCTAGAATTGGGAGGAAAAAACCCTAATCTCATCTTTGCAGATTGTGATTATGAAAAAATGCTGGATACTACCATTAGGTCCTCTTTTGCTAATCAAGGGCAAATTTGCTTGTGCGGATCGAGAATATTTGTGGAGAAACCGATTTATGACAAATTTAAAAAGGATCTTATACAAAGAACCAAAAAGCTTAAAATTGGTCCTCCCCTAGAAACCTCCACGCAAATTGGAGCTTTGGTATCTAAAGCACATTTAGAAAAAGTAAAATCCTATATCGATATGGCAGAAGAAGAAGAAGGGGGTAAAATTCTTTATGGAGGAGATTATGTCACAGTTAAAAGTCATGAGAAAGGTTACTATCTACAGCCTACGATTATAGAAACCAACGACACAACCTGTAGATTAATGCAAGAAGAAATTTTTGGACCAGTAGTAACATTAACAGCCTTTGATACAGATGATGAGGCAATGGCAATGGCAAATGACGTACCATATGGATTATCATGCACTATTTGGACCAACAATCTAAATAGAAGCATGCATTTTGCAAAAAATATAGAGTCTGGTATCGTTTGGATTAACACATGGATGATGCGTGATCTGCGAACTCCTTTTGGAGGAATAAAAAATTCTGGCGTAGGACGCGAAGGAGGATTTGAAGCACTGCGTTTCTTTACAGAGCCAAAGAATGTTTGCATACAGTATTAACAACAACAAAAGAAATTATAATGAACCTTAATTTAACCCAAAAAAATGCCCTTGTTTGTGGAAGTACACAAGGAATAGGTAAGGCATCGGCAAAACAACTTGCTGCTTTAGGTACAAATATTACATTAGTTGCTAGAAATGAAGATAAGTTAAAACAGGTTTTACTAGAATTAGATACTAGTTTATCACAAAAACATAATTATGTAGTTGCAGATTTTCAAAATCCTAAACAACTCCAAGAAAAAATTTCTGAATTACAAACTCCGTTTCATATTTTGATAAATAATACAGGAGGACCAGCAGGAGGGCCAGTATTTACAGCAAATTTGGAGGAGTTTGAAAAAGCTTTTACACAGCATTTAAAGTGTAATCATGTATTGGCACAGTTGGTGGTTCCTGCCATGAAAAAAGAGCAATATGGAAGAATTATAAATATTATATCTACCTCTGTAAAACAACCTTTAAATGGCTTGGGAGTATCCAACACTATTCGAGGTGCGGTTGCTAATTGGTCAAAAACTTTAGCCAATGAACTCGGTCAATTCGGCATTACTGTAAACAATGTGTTACCAGGTGCTACAGCTACAGAAAGGCTAAATGAGATTCTTAACAACAAAGCGAAGAAAACAAATTCATCGATAGAAGAAGTTTCAAATGCAATGAAAAATGATATCCCAGCTAGGCGTTTCGCACAACCAGAAGAAATAGCAAATGCAGTAGCTTTTTTAGCATCAGAAGCTGCTTCTTACATTAACGGGATTAATGTTCCGGTAGACGGAGGAAGGACAAAGTCCTTATAGTTAACCATTTGTTATTATAAAATACAAATCAAAATAGCTAAATTTAATAAGAAATACACATCAAAATTAAAATAGACATATGAGTACTTTAGTTTCACCATTAAATTTTAAAGCCTGGATCGAAGAGCATAGACATTTATTAAAACCTCCCGTTGGCAATAAATGTGTTTGGCAAGATGGGGATTTTATTGTTATGGTTGTTGGTGGCCCTAATAATAGAAAAGATTATCACTATAATGAAACTCCTGAGTTTTTCTATCAGGTCGAAGGAGATATTGTTTTAAAAATTATCGACAATGGTGAACCAAAAGATGTACATATTAAAGAGGGTGATATTTACTTATTACCTCCAAAAGTACCTCATTCCCCACAACGTGGAGCCAATACTGTAGGTTTAGTAATTGAATACCCTCGTGATGAAGGAGTAATGGACGCTTTAGAATGGTATTGTGAAAATTGCAATACGCAGTTATATCGTGAAGCATTTGCCCTAGACAATATTGAAACTGATATGCCCATAATTTTTGATAAGTACTACAGTGATATAGAAAAGTGTACCTGTCCAAATTGTGGAACAATCATGGAAGCCCCAACAAAGAAATCATAAATGTTTATAGTACGCATAAAAACATATTGATTACACTTTAAGAGACATAACAACATAACAAACAAATGAAAAGAAAGCTTAGAATAAACGGACACTCGCATTTACTGCCGTATCCCGAAGAAATTCCAAAATTCATGAAAGAAAAGGAAATTTTTTGGGTAGATGATGAACGCAAGTATATGCTACAAAAAGGATGGAAACGCCCTGTAACTCATTCCAGTTTTTTCTTAAATGAAAAGTTGGAATGGATGGAGCGAAACAAAATCGATCATGCTGTTGTACTTAACCTCTCTCAATTATATGGAAATGGTTTAAGATTGGAAGAAATGAAACACGCGCTACGTTTTCAGAATGATTTCAATGCCAATGTACAAAGAGATCATCCCGATAAGTTCTCTTGTGGTTTTGTTGTACATCCAGGTTTTATAAATGGTGCCTTGTGGGAAATAGAACGTTGCGTAGAAGAACTTGGCATGTATGTGCTATGTCTGCCTACTCATTTTATGGATTCTATTGGACAATGGCGTTGTATTTTTGATGAAGAAAATGACCCTATTTTTGAACTTGCAGATAAATACAAACTTGCAATTGAAGTGCATCCTTATGACGGAGACAAAATGATAAAGTTAGAAAACGTTGCATGGCGTTTTCACTTAGTTTGGATGTTGGCTCAATGTGGTGATGCATATCATTTTTACACCTTGAACGGGATGCAAAGCAGATACCCAAATATTAGGACATGTTTTGCACACGGAGGGCAATTAGCACAAATGAACTTAGGTAGAAGAATTCAAGGGTTCGATGGTAGACCCGATCTTTTTGAAGGGAAACATCACCCTAGAAAAGCAGTGGGTCATCCAAATATTTATTTTGACACGCTAGTACATGATACAGGATCATTAAAACTTACCGTAGAACAACAAGGGAGCAAACAAGTCATCATGGGACTTGATGATCCATATCCGCTTGGTGAAATGGAAAGTGAACCGCAATCTTCTTATCCTGGAAAAATTCTTGATTTAGCACTTGAGCGTAATATCATTAATACCGTAGAATATGACGAAATATGGGAAGATAATGTATTGCGATGGCTGTTTGGTGAGAATGATGAAGCCAAACAACATTTAACCAGTAAAATTCTTGGAGAGACTGTAAATACAGATTGAAATTAATTTCAATTTACTAGAAAAACCAAAGCCAATTATTGATTTTAATTGGCTTTGGTTTTTAAATAAGGTGGATTTAAGTTTACTTAAAACAACATTAAAAAACACTCAAATGTTAAAATAATGTGTATTTCATCGATATTATTTGCTTTTAATCTATAAAATTTCATATATTAGTAATGCATTAAAAACAAAGATGATCTTGAAAATCCTAAGTATAGATTGTTATGACGATAATAAGATAAACTAGGTGGCTTAAGAAAATCTGGGAACAAAAAAGATGTGAGGACATTAGTTTATAGACCCAAATCTAACGACTAAAGAGAGTATCTAAAAGAACCCAAATCTATAATGCCCCATAATACAATATTGAGCCCCAAAACAAAGAGCGCTTCACGATCATAAGTGAGGCGCTCTTTGTTCATAACTTCCTCAAAAGCCTAAACCATAGATCAATTCGTTATTTCATCTAAACTATACAATTTCAAAGTATGATTGCATATATTATCGCTTCAAATCTATAGTTTTGTAAAAAAAACTAATATGCACTTCATACCTGAAGAACTAGATAACTATGTTGTCAATCACACACAACCAGAACCAGAATTATTGCAACAATTAACTAGAGAGACTTATCAAAAAATTTTGCAACCAAGAATGTTGAGTGGTCCCTATCAAGGAAGGGTATTAAGTATGCTATCTAAGCTGATACGTCCAAAAAATATTCTCGAGATAGGTACATACACAGGTTACTCTGCACTATGCCTAGCAGAAGGAATGCAATCTACTGGGGAGTTACACACCATTGATATTAATGAAGAACTAGAAAAATTGCAACGAAAATATTTCGATAGTTCTTCTTTTGGAAATCAAATTCATCAACATATTGGAGATGCTATTCAAATTATTCCCACATTTGATCTAACATTCGATTTGGTTTTTATTGATGCCGATAAGCCAAATTATCCTAAATATTTTGATCTAGTGCTTCCAAAAATGAATTCTGGGGGAGTTATACTTTCAGATAACGTATTATGGAGTGGCAAAGTCATTGAAAACGTAGACGACGACGATCTGTCTACTAAAGCCCTACTTGAGTATAATAAACTATTGGTAGAAGATAAAAGAATAGAAACCGTTTTACTACCTATACGAGACGGGCTTACTATAAGTCGAGTAAAATAGGATAAATAAAAAAGGAGAAGCTATTACACTTCTCCTTTTCAATTATCAAATTCTCATCAGCTATTATTGTACTGCTTTAAGCGCATCTATGTTTCCATAACCGAATTTACCATTACGATTTGGATAGAACTCTCCTGCTCTTCTTAATTTATCTAATACTTGTGCTCTGGTCAAATTAGGATTTCGAGCCCATACTAATGCAGCGATACCTGCTGTAGTAGCTGTTGCTACAGATGATCCTCCTACATAATTTCTACTTCCGTTGTTAAAACCAATTACTGGTACATTTCTACCAGAATCTCCTGCTCGTTGCATAACAATGGTAAAATCAATTTTGCTACCATCGTGGCAATTACTACAACGATTATATCCATTGTCTTTAATACCAGTAACCGCAACAGTTTCGTTCATACTTGCAGGGAAAATAACTCCATACCAATTTGTGAACGATGTTGAAGTTCCTCCAGCAGCGATAATCATTTTTCCTCTGTTGTAGGCATACCTAACAGCATCTTTTACATTACCAATTGACCAAGGATAACCAATAGACATTGAAATAATTTTCACATCACTTCTATTTCCTAATGCTTTTAATGCATTGCTAACCCCTTTTCTTTCATGGTAATCTTCTAGAACAACATCAGAAGTACCTCTATAAGATACCAAGTTACTGTTATAGGCTACTCCAACCGGCATACCATTATCATTTCTAGGTGAAGCCAACGCCGAAGCCATAGAAGTTCCATGACCACATCTATCATTAGGGCCATCGATATTGTTTGACCACCACCATGGCGAGTCGATATAAGTTCCAAATCTTTGTACAAATCTACCCGTTGAAGCTCCATCGTTAAAATTACTTCCTAATAAACTCTGATTTGCAGATAGTCCAGTATCTATGAGTCCAACAGTTATTCCTGCACCTGTACTATAATTCCAAGCTTGTGGAACCTTGTGAATGTCAAAATTCCATGGTAACCATGAGTTAGGAGAAATAACTCTGTAATCACTACCATTGATATTCTCACCGCTTTGAGCACATCCAAAGTCTTTTTGTTGTACTTCATCTTCTTGCAAATAACCTGTATAAAAGGTATCTATATATCTAATATCCTTTGATTTTTGTAATGCAAGAATGGTATTGAAGTCTTCAACCGTTACATCAACAAAATTTAGGGTTTCGTCCATATTTTTTACTACATCGGAGCTCTTTTGCTGTTCGGTATTGCTAATTATTTCTATTATGTTATTTCTAGCACCAATAAGCTGAGGAGAACGTTGTAAAGAAAAACTTTGACCTGGTTCACCGTATCCGATGCTAATAACATTCCCACCGTGTACAGCGGCGCTCCATAAAACTGTTGCTGGAGCTTTGAACCAATCTAAATCTCCATTGGTTTTTAGTTCGTCGGCTATATAAGCGTTTAATTCTTCTACAGAAAGTAGTTTTTGACTTTCTACAGATTCTATTACAGAATCATTGATTTCGTTAGGGTCTTCTTTGGTACAAGAGAACACAAGAAGCAGTCCTAAAATGGGGAGGATAAATTTTTTCATCTTAGAGTAAAGTTTATGAGTTTGTGTGTAAAAGTTGAACAATGACAAATTCGGAAAAATATTGAATATTTATCATTTAGTTAATTTCACCACTAATATATTAAATAAATAACAAATTATTAGCTATTTTTTTGAAGGAATCACAATTAAAAATCAAATATTATGCTCGCATAGCACTTCTTAAAAAGATAAAATTTCCCCTTAACCCCAGTAAACATGTAGGATTTCAAATGACAGGTTCACAAAATATGTAAGCCCAAAAAAAACAGTCAATTTTTTGATTTTTATTAAAAAACAGAAGCTAAAATTTGAAGAAACCGCAAAAAAAAGATGGGCTACGCTTAAAACTTTCGTTTTACAGGACCAGTAATTTCGTCGATATCATCTTTAACCTGATCGATTTCTTTTTTAATATCAGAGGTAATTGAAGAAGTAATTTCAGTATCGATACCATGTTTCTCAGCACTCTTTGTGATCTCTGATTTAATATCGTTGGTTGCATCTTTTACAATACGCATGCCTTTTCCTAACCCTCTTGCGATCTCGGGGATTTTATCTGCACCAAAGACCATTACCAATATAAAAACTATAAAAGCAATCTCTGTACCACTGATAAATAAAGGAAGTGTAATCATAACGATACAAATATAGTTATTATCATAAGAAAAGCCATCTCCTTTTGATTAGAGATGGCTTCCTTTATGAAAATTTTATGGTCTACTATTATTGACCTTTTACTTTATTTTTGAATTTATCAAATTTACCTATTTGATTTTCTTGAGGCCAACTATTGTTAGAAGTATCGATATCTGCAGTTTCCATATTTGGATCAACTACAATTTTTGTGATACTTTTTTCTGATGCAATAGCTCTTTTTACACTCTTGTCGTTCTTTCTCCAAATTTCTGCAGGGTACTTAACAGTTTCAGTAGTCCCATCTTCATAAGTATACTCTACTATCAATGGCATTACAAGGCCTCCTGGTTTTTCAAAAGTTACTTCATAGAAATATTTAGGCTCTTTTAATTCTTTTCTCTCATCTATAGAAAAATTATCCATTAAATATTCCTTCAATGTTTTCCCATCTGAAATGATGTTTCCATTACTTTTTACAGTATTGTATTCATCACTACCTTCTTCAACCATAAATACTAATGGTCCAAAATCTTCAACTTTTACACCTCTTGCTGCCGCAAAATCCTTTGCTTGTTGTGAAGGTTCTTTAGATACTACAAATTTCTTAACTTCTTTTACACCGATGTCTGTGTAATCTGTTGTGTAGAACCAACCTCTCCAGAACCAATCTAAATCAACCGCAGATGCATCTTCCATAGTTCGGAAAAAATCTTCTGGAGTTGGGTGCTTAAACATCCATCTTTGAGAATATGTTCTGAAAGAATAATCAAAAAGATCTCTTCCCATTACGGTCTCTCTAAGAATATTTAATCCCGTAGCAGGCTTTGCATATGCATTTGGACCAAACTGATGAATATTATTAGACTGTGTCATAATAGGAGATAAGAAATCTTGATTTCCACTCATATAAGGAACAATTTTTTGGGCCGGACCTCTTCTTGAAGGGTATTTTTTTAATGGCGCAATTGCCTCTGGATACCACTCTCCAAAATCTTGTTCTGCAACATATTGTACAAAAGTATTTAAACCTTCGTCCATCCATGTCCATTGACGCTCATCACTATTCACAATCATTGGGAAAAAGTTATGCCCAACTTCATGAATAATTACACTCATCATTCCATATTTTACTCTATCACTAAATTTCCCATCTGGATTCGGTCTTCCATAGTTCCAGCAGATCATAGGATATTCCATCCCTTGATTTTTAGCATGAACAGAGATAGCTTTATGATATGGGTAATCGAAAGTCATTCTGCTGTAAGACTTTAATGTACTTGCTACTACTTTTGTAGACCAGTCTTCCCAAAGAGGGTTTCCTTCTTTAGGATACATTGATACAGCCATAACATCCTTACCACCTATTTTAACTGCCATCATATCCCAGATAAACCTTCTCGATGTAGCAAAACCAAAATCACGTACATTCTCGGCTTTTAATTTCCAGGTTTTCTTGTCTGTAGCAAAACCTTTTTCCTTGGCTTCAGCCTCTTTTTGGGTAACAATAAGGACAGGTTTGTTATATGACTTTTTAGCCTTTTCATATCGCTGCATCATATCTTTGGTAAATACTTCCTTCCTATTTACCAATACACCTGTACCATCTAAAATATGATCTGAAGGAACAGTAATATTTACCTCAAAATTTCCAAAAGGCAACGCAAATTCTCCTCTTCCCCAGAATTGATGGTTCTGCCAACCCTCTACGTCATTATAAACTGCCATACGAGGATAAAACTGAGCAATTACATATGCTCTGTTACCATCTTCAAACTCCTCATATCCCGATCTTCCCCTGTTATCAACATGGTTATTGATATTGTACCACCAGTCTATAGAGAAGACAAATTTCTGTCCAGACTTAAGATGAGATGGCATTTCTACCCTCATCATCGTAGCGTTTATAGTATGTTTTAAAGGTTTTCCGTTTACATCTTTTACAGCAGTGATATTGAAACCTCCATCAAATGGCTCTCCCATAAATTTAGACACAAAGGAACCCGGTTGATCTGCCGGAGGTACTCCTCCTGCTTGAATCAAAGGAGTCTTAGAATCCTTTGCTCTCATGTTTTGATCTAACTGTACCCAAAGAAATTCTAAATCATCTGGTGAATTATTGGTATAAGTAATTGTTTCCTTACCCGTTATTTTTTTATTCTTATCATCAAGCTCAATATCCATTTTATAATCTGCTTGCTGCTGATAATAGGCTGAGCCCGGTGCTCCGGACGCTGTTCTATACATATTCGGAGTTGCAAACTCCTCATACATTTGCTTGAATTTGTTCTGATTTGTGTGCCCTAATTCACGACCTTCTGATGCTTTCTCCTGGTTTTGAGCGTATGCCATAGACCCCGACATCAAAAAAGCTCCCAAAAGAAATAAAAGTATCTTTTTCATCTAAATGATTTTGAGTTAATTGTTTATGATTTGCAAAATAATCGTTTTTTAAAAGTTTAATGATTTATTCACTAAACTTTAACATCCCTGTATCCCTTCTATGCTCAAGGATAAGGCTTTTTCGTTTGTTTCCTTTTTTTACATGAACAATATTTTGTTGTTCTTCAAAAAGATCCATTAATACTTGATTTGAAACTTCTATCGTATCGAAGGAGGTAATGTTTTCTATTTCCAAATAAAATATGAGCAAATCATCTTCATATTCTTTTCCAACATAAGTAAATGAGGCCATTTTTCCATTTACTACAAAATTTATCTTCTGATTTAAATACTTTTTGATGTAGGTCTCTACTCCCGAAGTTTCACCTTTTAATCCTAACTCAATAGAATTATCATATCTTTCTTGTAAAACTTCTTCTAAATCATCTATAAAAATTCTAGTTATGATCTGTAAAGACTGTTGTTCTTGATTATAATCTACCTGAGTAACACTCACATAAAATTTATGTGCTGTAAAGGAACTAAACAATAAAAAAGCTCCAAAAAATAGCACCAATAGTATCTTCTTCATTACAATAAATTCATTAAGAGGTAAAAGTAACTAAAATAACATTATTTAAAAGGGTTAATCGATTTCTTTATATGCCCGGTAGGATATTGCTTTTTGCGCAAAAAACTCTACTAGTGATAAACGTTTCGAATTCTCTAAAAGATCTTTGAAGTAATCATCTTCTGCACAATAATACATGAAATCGGTTATAAAATCTTCGGGTATGCCTAAGCTATTTGTAAAAAAAGTAGTATTAAAAGTAGTTTCCCCTTTTTCTATTAATCTGTCGAGGTCTTTTAGAGCTTTGATTCTTTTTAGCTTTTTAAGTTTCCCATTAAGATAATTGATAGGGAGATCCAATATACCAGATCTAGCAGTATAAATTCTCCTTTCTATTAATGTAGGTTGTGGTCTATCACTAAATGGCAAGCCTAAAGTTCGGTTATCTACAAATGGTTTTAATTCTACTTTACCAACATCATTATCCAAGTTTCCCGATAATTCTATATTGCTAATTTGTACTTGATCTAAAAGTAACGTTTTATCATTTAACGTTATTCGCACAGTTTTTTCTAAATCATCTTTAGCAACAACATAGGAAACTTTTTGATATTGGACAGACGAAAATACGACCGTATCTCCTACTTTGGCGGGGATTTCAAAATAACCTCTCTCGTCATTTGTTGTTCCTCTATTATTAGAATAATTAACGATATTGATAGCAAACCCTTCTATTGAAGAGGCTACAATTCTCCCTCTAAGCATTTCTGATTGCCCAAAGGTTTGAAACCAAATTAAAAAAAGAAGTAACTGTAATATTCTACTCACTTAAAATCTTTTAAATATAACGAATCATATTTCCACAAATATGATGCCCATTTAAAAGAGACTTGGATTTTTGAGTAGCATTACAAAATAAAAACAAGTTCTGTTATTGTTGCCTGTATAATTTACTTTGGAATACGAGAAACTGAAGAAGATCTAGCTCTTTTCCAGATTCGAAATAAGAATTATTTAATCCATTATCTTCAGCAAAAAATATAAAATCGTTTATCTGATCTATCTCTAAAGCCAAAAAGCTCTGAAAAAAATCATCATTATACATATCTCTCACTTTTACATCGATATCCTTTATTTTTTTCTTCTTTTTAGTATTATTCCCTTCATAAACCAGTTTAAAAAGATTCACAAAATTTAAACCGTTTATCATTCTATCCTCTAAGAATACTTTATTTTCTAGAGTTGACAACTCATCAGGTCTAAAATCATAATCTGTATCATTTATTCTAACCGATGTTTGTTTAGAAACTTCTCCCAGTCCACTTTTACTGTATCCAATTTTTTTTACATCCGCATTTACGTTACCATAAAGATCATATGGTGTAACTACTACCTCCTCAAGTTCATTTACAGATTCATTTAAAAACACATTCAGTCTTTTACTATCAACAACCCCTTTATCTATCAAAACCAGAAAATGCTGGTATTGCATAGCTACAATCTCAATTTTATCATTGATACCAGCGTGAATTTTAAAGACCCCTTCTTTATTTGTTATGGTTCCTTTGTCTGTATTCTGATTATAAATTACTACACCCTCAACATCGTCTCCAATGGGTGCACTAATTTTTCCTTCGATCATTACTCTCGAAGTGATTTGGGCTATAGATTGAGTGGTTACAATAGCACATATAAAAAGAAAAGCTAGATTTAGTTTCATCGGTTATATTTATTTTTTTTCTTTATTAAGATACTACATTTTTTTATCTTCCCTTGCTATTTCAAGATAAGAAAACGTTAAACCATCTATAAGAAAAATTAATGACAAACTGTATTATCGCAAGTACTTCGACCATTCATGGTAGTCAACCTTTAGAATATTTATTTGAGGCGCTAATTGAATTGTACAAAGACAAAGGTGAAGTATTATTTATTCCCTATGCAAGACCAGGAGGCATTTCACATGATGAATATACTATTGGAGTAAATAATATCTTCAAAAAAATAAACAAAAAAATAATGAGTATTCACATGTTTGAAAGCCCAAAAGAAGCTTTTAAAAATGTACAGGCAATCTATACAGGAGGTGGAAATACTTTTCTTTTGGTAGACCAACTATATAGAAATAATTGCATCCAACTTATAAAAGATGCTGTAGCCTCTGGAATACCTTATCTGGGAACAAGTGCAGGAAGTAATATTTGTGGTTTAACCATGCAAACCACAAATGATATGCCTATCGTACATCCTCCCAGCCTGCAAACTCTAGGAATTGTACCATTTAATATAAATCCACATTATTTGGATCCTGACCCCACTTCCACCCATAAAGGTGAAACAAGGGAAACTCGCATAAAAGAATTTCATAATTTAAATTCACAACCTGTAGTAGGACTAAGAGAAGGCAGTTGGTTAAGAGTGTATAATAATGACATCACCTTAGAAGGGAAATTATCTGCAAGAATTTTTGAACAACATAAAGCACCTTATGAACTGGAATCTGGCAGTTCTTTAAAAGAGTTTAATTAGCTATAATCTATGAATTACAAGGAAATTCTTGAGCAAATTCAAACCGAAATACATACCCAAGTAAATACTGGAAAAGTTGCTACTTATATTCCTGAGCTGGCAAAAATCGATGCTGAAAAATTTGGAATGAACCTCTATTGTATCAACTCTGGGCATTACCAATTTGGAGATTATAGCGAACGTTTTTCGATTCAGAGTATTTCAAAGGTATTTGGGCTTACTCTTGCTATGTGTATCGTCGAGGATAATGAACTTTTTAAAAGAGTTGATGTTGAACCCTCTGGAGATCCATTTAACTCCTTGGTACAATTGGAGTATGAAAATGGTATACCTAGAAACCCATTTATAAATGCTGGAGCTTTGGTTGTTTCAGACATATTAATTTCGGCACTTGACAAACCTAAACAAGAATTTCTTGATTTTATTCGCGAAATAGCAGATGAACCTACTATAGATATAAACCCTAGTGTCTTTGAATCTGAAAAAAAATTCAGCCATCGAAATGCTGCCCTATTAAATCTAATGAAATCCTTTGGTAATATTAACAACCCTATAGAAGAAGTATTAGACTTTTATATTTTTCAGTGTGCCGTAGAAATGTCATGTAAAGAATTATCTACAGCTTTTATGATTTATGCCAATCAAGGCAAAAAATTAATAACAGAAAAAGAAATTTTACCTTCAAATAAGATCAAGCGTATTAATGCCATTATGCAAACATGCGGTTTTTATGATGAAGCTGGTGAATTTACATTTAGAGTGGGCCTTCCTGGTAAGAGTGGTGTTGGCGGAGGAATTACTGCTGTGCATCCAGGACAATATACAGTAACCGTATGGAGTCCTCCTCTTAACCCTAAGGGTAACTCTGAACTAGGCATGTATGCTTTGGAACGATTAACGACACTTACTGGTCTATCTATTTTTTAAACAGCTATATTAATAATAGGAATCTGTAAAGTAGATTTTAAATAAATATAAAATACCAGATAAAAAGTGGAGAATAAAAACACTCCATAGAATCACCATTTTTTTTGAAAGCCAATTCTTTTGAAATGACTTAGATATCAAAAACGATGCGGTAGTTAACATTAAGATAAAGGTACAAATTATATTTTGCCAAACTAGATTTCCATGATTTCTCCTAGGGCCATCTTCAACAAAAAACGCACTAATTATAATTCCTGTAATCGTAAGAAATAGTGCATACTTGAATGGAGAGTAATTAAATATTTCCTTGAAATAAACGCTTGTAACAATTGGAAATGCAAATGACAATAAAAAGGCTATGGGCAAGTACCAAGTTGGAACAAAATGCCTTAGAAATTCAAAAGGTTCTCCGATAGTAATACCACTTTTTTGAGATTGAAACGATCCTATTTGATAGTAGTAAATTGAGATAAATTGTATAATTATAAATAATACACCCACCATTATTGGGAATAATTGAATACTATATTTTTTATAATTCTTTAACTTAAAATCGGACAATACAATGAATACAGTAGTAGGAACAAATGCAAAAATAAAAGATGGTTTGATCAAGATATTTAAAATAACTAAAACAGTTACTAATAGAAGATCTTTATCCAATAAGGATTTAACATCTTTTTGAAAAAGTTGGAACTGTTTCCAAAATAATAATACTGCAAAAGGAAATAAACTTATTGTAGTAGAGTTATGCCAAACTACAGATGGGGTCCTCCCCAAATACATCTTTTTTAACACAAAAAAATTATAAAAATCTGGTATTGCAAAACAAAATAGTAAAGCAAAAGCCAAGATCCGAATTATATTATGTTTATACTCATGTTCAATCCCACTATTTAAGCTATCAATAATTTCTTTAGAAATAATAAATTTCCACACAGTAGCTAACGATAACACAACAACAACTACAAATAACATTAACGAATAATTATTTGAAAAAAAAGAAAGTAAATTAACCACAAAGAAGAACAAGAAATTAGGAGAATAAGCTGTCTCTCCATTATTTACTCTTACAATAGATCGGATATGAGCCGGTATATCGGTATTAATGTATTTGGCAATTGCAAAAAAGAGAATAAAGAAAATTATAAAAACTATAATATTATCTATATTGCTTTGACGAATAATGGATTTTTTGGTTTTCAAAATATTCATACTTTCTCTTTTTGATGAATTTTATCGTATTACTTTCTTACTTTAAACAACGTATAATACTGATTATCAATAACTTTTCTATACTGCTCATAATTTACTCCCGGTTTACTTAAAACATAATGATAAGAAGGGATATATAGATCATAATATTGAATAATATAATGTATTGGCAAATTAGTATTTGTTGAAAGGGGTAAATTAAGTACGTCTAATGAATGATCCTCTGGTAAATACGAAATCAAAACCTTAGAATTACCCGGAATTTTCTCCGCGATCTCAAAAAATGCTTCTTTACTTTCAATGAATTTATTGACATCAATTTCATTTCTCTCAGCAATACGTTCCCTTGACATTTCCATACTAGATAGGAACAATAGACATAAGATTATAACTTGTAAATATTGAATGATACTTTTAGAATTAGTAACAATAAAGATGATATAAAAATAAAATAGTGGCGACATTGTTCTTATTTCCCTCCAGCTGAAAGCATCATACAAGAAAAAAAGTAACAAAAAATTGAGAACGCCTATAGAAGCTAGGGAAATAGATATTTCATTTTTGGTTTTAATTGCAATGGAAGTAAAGTAAATCACAACTCCAAGGTTGACATACTTAATTAGCAAATAAATCACACTTCCTTGATCATCAAAAAAATACAACCTTAAATTGTTCCAAAAATTTGAGACTAACGATGAAAACAACTCTCCAAACTCGCCTTTTTTAAGAAAGTCTATGAGTGAAGAAAAATAATTTGGTACTGGTTCATAAACATAGTGATTCACCAAAAAAGAAAAGAAGATTCCAAAAGCAAAAATAGCTATGTATCTAACAAATTGCTTTTTATCTTCTGCTAATGGTAATATCCCCACCAACCAAAACAGCCATAGACTTCTAAAAATCCCTGCTATAAAAATCAAAAGTATATATAGTAAAACATAAATCCCGTTATCTTCTTTATCCTTCTGATATATATTATACATTAGAAAACTTAGTAATAAGGCTGTAAAAACGTGAATTATTTCCTGCATATATGTGAAGGCATACAGAGAAAAAAAAGGAAAAGATAGTATTGAGATCACAATCCACATCTTTTGGCTTATTGAAATTGTTTTCATTCGATATATTAGAATAATCGGAATGCAAATGATTAAGAAATTAAAATAAATCATATTCAAATTGCTCCAACCGAAAATCTTTCCTATAACACCATGTAATAAGGGATATCCAAAACCATGAGGATCAGCACCAAAAAGAATACTCCCTTCTCCTCCTAATGTTAAGGCAGCTTTCAATGTATTGTTTTGAATGAAAGAATCTGTATTTGCGAAATAAAAAAACTCATCACTCCAAACAGGGTGGTAATTCTCAGAAACAGAAAGTATAAGCTTCGAATAATTAAAAAGTATTCCATACAGCAATATAACTGCAAACAAAATTTCTATATACTTTCTATAGGTTCTTAACTTAAAAGCCATTCTTTATAATTGTTCTGTAACATCAAAAAAACAAATAACATTACTTTAGTTCTTGTTTTGCCCACTCCAAATTATTTTTAGCCAATTGAAAATTTGGATCAATTTGCAAAGCTTTCTCGCAAGCCAACACGGCTTTTTTGTATTCTTCAAGAGCGTTATATGAAGAACAAATGTTATTGTATGCCAAACTACTATTCGGATTCATATTTAATAACTCTTCACTAGCTTTAATACTTTCTGTAAAGTATCCTAATTTATAATAGTTAAAACTTAGATTTATGTAATCATCATTAGACAATTGCGAATTTTGCCTTCGATAGGATCCTTCTTTAGCAGCTTTTAAATTGTTTTTTGTTAAGTTACTCTCAGGTTGGAATTGTAAAGACTTTTCACAAGCAATAATAGCTTTTTCATACATTAACAGTTCATTATAAGCCGTACACAAATTATTATACGCTACACTATTATTTGGTTGTAAATTAATAGCATCTTTAGACGCTTCTATAGATTTAAAATAGTTCTTTTCTTTGTAATACAACAAACTCAAAGTTACGTATTGATCAGATGTAGGACTTTGCCCTAGTTGTTTTTCTAACTGAGTAATACGATCTTCTTCAATTATATTTTTAACAATATAACATATGGTCACTCCATCTACTTTTATTTCATGCACAGTGTTTTCAGGAGACCAGTTAACATTGATATCTTTTTTATATTTTCCCTCGGTAAGCATAATAATCGAATAATCCCAATCTGGAGAATCTCTTCTTACCAGTACATATTCTAAACTAGGAATTTTATCCAAATAGTATGATAATTTTGATTGTTCTCCATAATACATCCTAACTCTAGCTGGAGAATCCAAATCATATTTTGGGCTTACATTTTTCTCTAACCAATCTATTGCTGGTTTTATACCAAATCCCCAATAATCTAATTCATAATTTGCATAAGCTCCCTTTACCCCTCCAACAACTGGACTGTAATAAACCGACTGCAAAGGGTGATTAGCAACCATAAATCTTAAAGGCTCTAATAACAAAAGTCCCAGTAAAATATATGCCACTCTTCTGGATTTTAGGTTTGGTAAAATCTTAAAAAGTTTAAAATATGACAAAACCGCTAATATAATTATAGGAGGAACTGTAAACAAAAACTGCCTAGAATTACTGTAACTATTAACATTGCCAATGATCATTAGAAATAAAGGAAAAAAAGTCGCGAACAACAAAATTGAATAACGAATTTTCTTCTCGATAACTTCTCTATAAAACAATAAAGGGATAAGAATTATACCCACAATTATGTGCAAAGGCATTTGTATAAAGAGTAGACTTTTAAAAGAATAATACCATGGCATATCAAAACTACTTCTCCAAATTCCTTCGAACAATTGTGTACTTACGAAACCGTCAAACTCTTTAAATTTCAACAATATTTCTAAAGGTACATATGTAGGATTAGTGTGTCCATAAGGCCAAAAAAAACTTGCTCCCAAATAAGAAAATAAGCAAACAGCTAAAGTTTTAGCTACAATTAACAAAGAATTCTTGATGTCTATTTTTCTAAAACTTGATTTATAGTTTTCAAAAAGCCACCACATAAAAACAACTAACAAAACGTATCCGAGTACCATAAGCCCAGCCACTCTAATATTAATCAATAAAGAAATATTGAGCACTAGTAAAAAAGCGCGTCGAAAGGTAATTACAGGGAGTTCTTCAAATAATTTGACAATATGAAATAAAGAAAACATATAAAATGCAGCCGCCGGAATATCTTTGGGGTTATTCATAGAATGCCCAAACAAAACTGGAGTAAGTACTATAAAAACAAGTGTAAACAATCCAACTTTCCAGCCTCCAAGTTCTTTCCCTAATAAACCGCAAAAAAGAAATAGCAAAAACCCGAATATCGAATTCATCATATTGCTAAACTCATACTTACCTATAAAAGAGAAATACTGATGAAAAAAATTACTAACTAAATCAAAAAAACCACCAAAACCATTCATCCCTTTTATCAGGTCCAAGTCACTATCAGAAATATTAATATATTTCCCTTCTTCATTAATAGGGCTTAATGTAGCAGAATTATCTAACCCTTTAAAATAATTTAGAATCCTTTTCCCATGATCATTATGAAACCTAGTATCTTCGGTGATACCATAGTCAAAGCTTAAAGAAGGCATTAAAAGTCCTATCAAAATAGCTAAGCCAATAAAAACTGTTCGGTAATTTATTTCCTGGGGGTATTCGAATTTCATAGTAGTTTTATATTCTTCTAAAAAAACTTATTACCAAATTAATTATTTTATCCTGATCCTCTATATCCAATTCATAATATAAAGGTAGGCGAAGTAATCGATCTGCAAAATTATCGCAATGCTCCAATGTATTTAAAATACTATTTTGCAAATGAAAAGGACTTTTATGTAGTGATAAGTAATGAAATACTGCATGTACCCCATTCTCTTTTAAAAAAGAGATTAACTCGCCTCGCTCATTATTATTTGCACAAACTAAATAAAAAAGATGACCATTTGCAGTTGCAAAATCAGGAACTACCGGTAAACGAACAAACCCTTCTTCCTCAAGCTCTTTAAGTTTAAAAAAATAGTTGTTCCAAATTTTTTTTCTTCTGGATTGAATCTTTTGTAAATTCTCTAATTGAGCAAATAAAAATGCTGCTGTTACATCAGAAGGTAGAAAGGAAGAACCTACATCTACCCATGAATATTTATCAATTTCACCTCTAAAAAACGCAGAACGATTGGTTCCTTTTTCCCAGATTATCTCTGCCCTTTTATCAAAACGTTCGTCGTTCACGACAAGCATCCCTCCTTCTCCTGAAATAATATTTTTGGTTTCATGAAAAGAAAAAGCTGCCAAATGGCCTATGGTACCTAAAGGCTTTCCGTTGTAATAAGAGTCAATGGCTTGTGCTGCATCCTCCACCACAAACAAGCCATGTCTACTCGCGATATCCATAATAGTGTCCATATCACAAGATATTCCAGCATAATGCACAACCACAATAACTTTGGTTTTTGAAGTGATTAAAGATTCTATATTTGAGGCATCAATATTCGGGTTATCTTCATAACTATCGGCAAAAACTACCTTTGCGCCTCTTAAGACAAAAGCATTAGCGGTCGAAACAAATGTAAATGAGGGCATGATCACTTCATCTCCCGGTTCTATGCCAACCAGAATCGCTGCCATTTCTAACGCATCGGTGCATGAGGATGTAAGCAAACAATTCCTATACCCCATTTTATTTTCAAAAAAATCATGACATTTTTGAGTATAATATCCATTTCCGGAAATCTTACCACGAGCAACTGCATCTTTAATATAATACAACTCATCACCTGTCATGTAAGGTTTATTAAATGGAATATTCATATTAAAATCATTCTAAAATTAGTAAAGAAGTAAAAATTCAAGGCTATTAATTGTAAGAGGTAAGTTTATTTCAAATATTTTCAAAAAACAAAAAAACTTTAGGATTAATTAACTAAACTAATACATAAAACAAAGACATCCTAACAATCTAACTACAAAGCAATAATCTAAATTCTTTTATTTTTTTGTGAATTATATTGATAATTTTAATTTTTCAATATATTATTACACCTATGAAGGTATCACTTTATTTAATGTCACAAAAAGGCTTTGAGGTTTTAAAAGCATTAAAAAGTAATGGGTACGAAATACATATATCAGAAATTATTGTCGGCAGAGATAAAAATGTGAAAGATGATTTTTCAGAAAAAATTATTTCCTACTGCTTAAAAAACGAGATAAAACATTACGAAAGAAAGGATTCATATGTAATAACCTCAGATTTTTCAATAGCAATATCTTGGCGTTGGTTAATTCCAGAAAGCAAATCCAAATTAATTGTATTACATGATTCTTTATTACCAAAATACAGAGGTTTTTCACCCTTGGTTAACATGCTCATTAATAAAGAAGAAGTAATTGGAGTAACTGCCTTATTTGCATCAAAAGAATATGACAAAGGTCCAATAATTGAACAATCTTCAACAGAAATCTCTTATCCCATAAAAATTTCTGATGCTATTAACATTATAACTAATAATTATGTAGAACTTGTTTTAAAAATAGTTGAAAAAATACGTTTAGGAGAAAAAATAACTACATATCAGCAGAATGAAAAACTTGCCACTTATAGTCTTTGGAGAGATGAGGAGGACTACGAAATTGACTGGAATCAAAGTGCTGAATCAATTTTAAACCTAATAAATGCAGTATCAAAACCTTATAAAGGTGCTTCAACATTTATTAATGGAAATCAAAAAATACGAATTCTGGATGCATCAATAGAAGACGATGTACACATAGAAAACAGAGATGCAGGTAAAGTAATATTCATAAAAGAAAATTGTCCGGTAATAGTTTGTAAAACAGGATTAATTAAATTGAGTGAGGTAATCGATGATAATACAGAAAAAAATATATTACCTTTTAAAAAATTTAGAATCAGACTTACTAGTCAAACACCCTATAATGGTTGATTCTAAGTATTGATAGAATTAAGTTGTAAATTATAAAAATAAGATTTTTGGAAATTTCAATTGTAAGCCCCGTTTATATGGCTGAAAATCTTGTTCATGAATTGGTGAACAGGTTGAATTCAACGTTAACTTCTGTTTGCGACAATTATGAAATTATACTTGTTGAAGATGGAAGCCCCGATCGCTCTTGGGAAGCCATTGACGAAATTTGTAATAATAACAAAAATGTTAAAGGAATAAAACTTAGTAGAAATTTTGGACAACATTACGCAATTACCGCAGGGTTGGCAAATGCTAGAGGTAATTGGATCATTGTAATGGATTGCGATTTACAAGATAGACCAGAAGAAATCCCTAAATTATATAAAAAAGTATTAGAAGGGTATGAGATTGTTTATGCCCAAAGAGAGCAAAGACAAGATAATATATTTAAAAAACTTTCCTCAAAAATTTTCTACAAGACGTTCGGTTATTTAACCAACAGCAAACAAGATCCTTCTATTGCAAATTTTGGAATTTACAAGAAATCTGTAATTCATGCGATATTATCTATGAAAGATTATGTTCGTTTTTTCCCTACCATGGTGCAATGGGTTGGGTTTGAAAGTACGAAAATCAATGTCGAACATAGCACAAGGGCCTCAGGGAAATCTTCGTATTCATGGAGAAAGTTAATACATCTTGCTATCGATAACATCATTTCATTTTCTGATAAACCTCTTAAATTAACTATTCGTCTGGGGCTAACTATAGCAGCTATTTCTTTCCTGTCAGGGTTATTTTATATGTACAAATATTTTAATGGAGAAATTAAAGTTCTTGGTTTTGCTAGTATAGTCATTTCAATCTGGTTTCTATCTGGCTTAATCATTTTTATTTTAGGTGTAATTGGAATGTACTTAGGCAAATCTTTTGATCAAGTAAAAGAAAGACCTAACTACATTATATCAAAAAAAATCAATATGTCCTAAAAACCACTGTATAAGCACTATTTCAGATAATTTCTTTTTTTGAAAAACACATCCGAATACATATTCTATACTAAAACAAACTCTTAACTGGGTAGAATATCGAAATCGATATTCAAAAAATATTTATATTAGACCGTATTAATATTAAGTTTTAAACCGGACTTAGTTTAAACATCATCAAAAACCCTAAAAACTAACCAAAAGAATGCAACGTAGTCTACTTACAAAAAGAAATGAGATTCTTGTTTTGATTGCTATATTGGCTACGACTTTCTTTGTATATTTAAACCATTTTGACAACCCTTTTTTCTTTGACGACTACCACACTATTAATGAAAATGAATCTATTCGTAGTTTAAATAATTGGACAGAGTTTTTTACCAATGCCGATACATTTAGTTCGCTTCCTGCAAACCGATCCTATAGACCTATCATAACCCTCAAAAACGCCATTGATTATTCGCTAGCTGGAGGGTTAAATCCAAAATATTATCATTATCATATTTTCCTTTGGTTTGTGGTTTTGATCATTCTTATGTTTTATTTGATCAAACACTTATATGATTCTGCCGATAATAAAAACAAATATATTGGTAGTGTTAGCTTAATGGCGACAACCTGGTTTGCTCTGCATACCGCTAATGCGGAAACTATTAATTACATATGCGCGCGATCTGATTCTTTTTCAACATTCTGTGTAGTTTTATCATTGCTGCTTTACATACATCCTTTTGGAAGGAAATGGTTTCTATATATAGGAACCATGATAATTGGGATTTTGACAAAACAAACTGGAGTAATGTTTTTTCCAATACTTTTCGTTTACATCCTTTTATTTGAAGAATACGCAATTATCGATGAATTTAAAGTAAACACGAAGGAGAAAATAACCTCATTTTTAAAAAAAATTGGTCCTACAGCTATTATTGCAACATCCTTATTCATATTTAATCAATATTACTTAACTCCAGATGCTACAGTTTCTACAAACTACTTAGTTACAAGATTCGAATATGTGAGCACTCAATGTTTTGTAATCATGCACTATCTTGGAAATTTTATACTACCAATAAATTTAAGTGCCGACCCTGACATAGAAATCATAAAACCATGGTATGATCTTAGGATTGTAAGCGGGTTATTGATAATTCTGGGAATGCTATTCTTAATGATTAAAACGGCACTAAAAAAAGAATTAAGACCTATTTCTTTTGGAATAGCTTGGTTTTTCATTGCTTTAATACCAACGAGTTTTAATCCCCTATTTCAAATCGCTAATGACCATAGAACCTTCTTCCCTTATATAGGACTCTTTATAGCAATTCCCTGGTTTATTTTTATAACAATACGCAAGTACAACTTAATTCAAAACAATAAAAACATTTCTTCAGGTATCATAATAGTTTTTACTGCGTTAATGGCATCACATGCTTATGGAACTTTTCAAAGAAACAAAGTATGGAATTCTGAAGAGAGCTTATGGAAAGATGTAACTGTGAAAAGTCCAAAAAACGGAAGAGGACTCATGAACTATGGACTTACTCAAATGGAAAAGGGAAATTTAGACGTTGCACTACAATATTTCACCAAAGCAAACGAACTAGAACCTAATTATCCTATTCTTCATATTAATTTTGGGATACTATATGCTGCAAAGAAAAATTACATGGAAGCTGAAAAATATTTTAAATCTGCCATTAGTTTTAATACGACCTCCCCTGCCCCAGAATATTTTTATGCACGATACCTTTATCGAAGAGGCAGAATTTCTCCGTCCAAAAACTTTTTGCTTAAAGCCTTAGAAAAAAGCCCAAACCATACTCAATCCAAAGAGCTTCTTGCAACGATTAATGCAAAACCAAATAAATCACTAAAAGAAATAGAAATTTTAAAGGAAAAAATTAAAACCACCCCTAATCCCGAAAATTATATAGATCTAAGTCTATTATATTATAATTCTCAAGAATACGAGCTAGTAATTTCTACTTGTAAAGATCTGCTAAAAATAGACCCAAACAATCTTCAAGCTTACAATAATATATGCGCTGCATATAATCAAATGAAAAAATGGGAACTTGGATATGAAGCTTGTAAGAAAGCTTTAGAAATTGATCCTAATTACCAATTAGCTAAAAACAACCTAAAGTGGGCCGAAGATAATATCAAAAAGAAATAAAAACCAAAACAAAAGATAATGCTTAATAATAAAACAATCGGTGTTGTAATCCCATGCTACAATGAAGCCTCTCAAATTACAATGGTAATTGAAAGTATGCCTGAGTTCGTTGACCGTATTATTATTATCGATGATGTTTCCACAGACCAAACTATAGATGTTGTTCTTAATTATATTAAAGAAAATAACAACAATTCTTCTTTACAACTTACTTCTAATCTAAGGACAGAAATTACTCCTACCATTTATAATCGGGCAGATATTGAAGTTCATCAAAAAAACATAGAAGAAGTTAAGAAGTTTCACCCTAATGAAATTCTAAATAACAACCCCGATCATGAAAAAATCATTTTAATCAAACATCTGAAAAATGGTGGTGTGGGGGCTTCTGTCGCCACCGGATACAAATGGTGTAAAGATCACGATATAGATTGTGCCGTAGTGATGAATGGTGATGGACAAATGGATCCTAACGAACTTGAATCAATCTGTAAACCTATAGTCGAAGAAGGAATTGATTATGTAAAAGGAAATAGACTTATACACAAAAGCGCATGGGTCATAATTCCTCGTATTAGGTTTTTAGGAAACTCTATTCTAAGTATTCTCACAAAAATAGTTTCTGGTTATTGGGGCATCTCAGATACGCAAAGTGGATACACCGCAATGTCCAATCATGCATTAAATTCTATCCCCCTTTTTAAAATCTACAAGAGATACGGAATGCCAAATGATGTATTAGTAAAATTAAACATTGCTTTTTGCACAATTCGAGAAGTAAAAATAAAACCAGTATATGGAGTTGGAGAGCAATCAAAATTGAATGTAGTTAAAGTAACCTTCCCTATACTCTTTTTATTAATCAGATCCTTTTTCACAAGACTACACACAAAATATTTGATAAGAAGTTTTCATCCTCTATTTCTTTTGTACTGGATTTCATTCATCATTGGAATAATTAACATGTATTTTCTGTATCATTTACTGGCCAATTTTTTTGTACCCGACTCTAAAACTCCAACAGATTACCTTATCATTTTTATATTCCTAACTATATCAGGCTTTCAATCACTATTATTTGCTATGTGGATGGACATACAAGATAACGAAAGGTTATCCCGCTAACTTTACTTTATTTTTTTTAGCTGACTTATTTCCACAGGAGATAAGTAAAAAAATATAGCACCTGGTATTAGGGATATAAGTTGTAGAACGAAAATAATTAAAGATAGTGCGATTGCATCTTCCGAAGCAAGTCCATATAGATTGAATATCACAACCAAAGAAGTTTCGCGAACACCAATCCCTAAAATAGTTATCGGAAGAAGAGATAGAACCCCTAAAATAAAAACTCCAAGAAATAAACCTAAATGATCAATTGAAATCCCCATACCCCAAGCGACGTAATTAAAAATACCGTAAATCAATATCATACTAAAAAAAGTAAGTATAATACCTAATACCACTTTATCTCCTTTTAAGTTATGTGAATTAAAAGCACTCAACCACGGCATTAAAATTCTCTTCAGTTTATTCCTAAGAAAGTAATACCCCAAAATGAACCCAACAAAAACAAAACCCCAAAACAATATTGATTCATAAGTATCAGGAGGCTTCAACAAATTAAAGTAAACCTGATAATATATAATTGCTATTAAACTAAAAAAAAGAAGACAAACTAAGTCAAACAAACGATCCATAATTAGACTAGCTAATCCCACTTTTTTATTTGGCAAGTTTTCTTTAATGTAAAATAATCTTGCAAAATCCCCTATTTTCCCTGGAGTAATATTCGCAAGAAACAAACCAATAAAAAACACCTTGAACGCCTGGTAACTAGATAAAGAAATCCCGTAAGAATTAGAAATTATTTTCCACCGTAAACTCTTTAAATAAAATGCTATCCAAAAAACAGGTAATGCTCCAAGTAAGTAACTAAATGAAACTTTTTTTAAAGATTCTAAAGTTTTATCCCAACCAATATTATAAAGTAACAGAAAAAACAAAATGAAACCTAAAAACTTTATGTAAAAACTATTTTTTTTCAAATTACAAGAATAAGTGATTAAGCATCAAATGCTCCCTTCATAACGAAATTAAGAAATTACAACATACCAAATACATGATATAACGACAAGAAAACAAAAAAGATTCTGCATCATTCATAAAAGAAGCAGAATCTTTTCGAGCGGGAGACCGGGTTCGAACCGGCGACATTCAGCTTGGAAGGCTGACGCTCTACCAACTGAGCTACTCCCGCATTAGTGACCGCAAATATATTAGATTTATTCAAAATACAAAACTAAATATCAATTTTCTATTTTTAGATTTTACTTTTAACAAAAAAGGGATT
>NZ_JALPRE010000017.1 GCF_023195925.1 Aquimarina acroporae
ATTAGTGACCGCAAATATATTAGATTTATTCAAAATACAAAACTAAATATCAATTTTCTATTTTTAGATTTTACTTTTAACAAAAAAGGGATTTCCTCAACACTTAAAAGGTATTTTACCGGTAAAAATTGTATTTTATCGAAAAAAGTGTATATTTGCTTTGTTAAATAGATTTTAATGTATTAACATTTTTATATTTAAACTGTTAAAATACCTACTTATAAATTGTTATTAAAGAAGTTAAAGTACGACACATTAAGATCTTTAACCGAAAACACTACATGTATATGAAAATAAAATTACCCCTAATCATTTTATTTTTATCGTTTACAGCCTCTTTTGGTCAGGTTAAGGTTGGTGATAACCCTAATCTCATCGACCCGTCTTCCCTATTGGAACTCGAAAGTAATGATAGAGCCTTGATCCTAACCAGAGTTACTACAGCTCAAATGAATAATATCACTCCTTTTAATGGAGCAATCCTATATAACACAGATGAAAATTGTGTTTTCCAATACAATAATAATAGCTGGACTAGCTTATGTTCTGGAAATGACAATCAAACATTGACATTTAACCCAGTAACCAATATACTTTCAATAGAAAACGGAAATCAAGTTGATTTATCATCATTAATTAGTTCAGGACCCCAAGGTCCTAGAGGTGCAACAGGTGCAACAGGAACTAACGGAACAGATGGTGCTAGAGGTGCAACCGGAGCAGCTGGTACTAACGGAACAGATGGTGCTAGAGGTGCTACCGGAGCTGCAGGTACTATCGGAACGGATGGTGCTAGAGGTGCTACCGGAGCTGCAGGTACTATCGGAACGGATGGTGCTAGAGGTGCTACCGGAGCTGCAGGTACTATCGGAACGGATGGTGCTAGAGGTGCTACCGGAGCAGCTGGTACTAACGGAACAGATGGTGCTAGAGGTGCAACCGGAGCAGCAGGTACCAATGGAACAGACGGTGCTAGAGGTGCAACTGGTGCAGCAGGAACTAACGGAACAGACGGTGCCAGAGGTGCTCCCGGAGCAGCCGGTACTAACGGAACAGATGGAGCTCGAGGTGCTACTGGTGCAGCGGGAACTAATGGAAAAGACGGTGCAAGAGGTGCAACTGGTGCAGCAGCAACAAACGGAACATACGGTGCCAGAGGTGCTACCGGAGCAGCTGGTACTATCGGAACAGATGGTGCTAGAGGTGCTACTGGTGCTGATGGATCTCGAGGTGCAACCGGAGCAGCAGGTACTAACGGAACAGATGGTGCTAGAGGTGCTACTGGTGCAGCGGGTACTAATGGAACAGATGGTGCTAGAGGTGCAACTGGTGCAGCAGGTACTAACGGAACAGATGGT
>NZ_JALPRE010000018.1 GCF_023195925.1 Aquimarina acroporae
TATCAAACCAGAACACCGTTGTTTTTTAGGAAATCTTTAAGTGTTTTGCATAGATTTATTATCATACATCAATTTTTTGCTTGTGAGTTTACAATAAATTAGTATCATCTTATACGTTATATTAAGTGCTTTATCATGTGGATTGTAAAAGTTGCAATCTATTGTATAAAAAACATTAAATGAATCATTATGCTTAATTTTAATTTCTACAACCCAACACATGTAGTTTTTGGAAAAGACAGATTGTCTGAAATAGCTACATTAATACCAGAAAATGCTAAGGTTTTAATTATTTACGGAGGCGGAAGTATAAAGAAATTTGGAACTTTTGATAAAATTGTAAAGGCTCTGGAAAGTTTTGAAATATTTGAATTTGGAGGTATTGAACCAAATCCGCAACTGCAAACCTGTATTAAAGCTGCTGAGTATATTAAAGAAAACAATATTGATTTTATTTTAGCAGTAGGGGGTGGCTCTGTATTGGATGCTACTAAATATATTTCTATTGCAGCGAAATATTATGGTAATGATTATAAGTCTTTAATTAAACACGGGTTTACACCAGTACCGGTAACAGAAGCTGTACCATTTGGAACTGTACTAACATTGCCTGCGACAGGCTCTGAAATGAATGCTTTTTCGGTAATTAGTGATGAAACAGGAAAGTATGCAGTGTATTCTCCATTGTTTTTTCCAAAATTCTCATTCTTAGACCCAACGCTCACTTATACATTACCAAAAAAGCAAGTTGCCAATGGTATTGTAGACACTTTTATACATGTAGTTGAACAGTATATTACATTTCCCGTAGATGCCAAATTTCAAGATAGGGCAGCAGAAGGTATTTTACAAACGTTAGTTGAAATAGGAGATTATACATTAAATAATCCTGAAGATTACGATGCCAGAGCAAACTTTATGTGGTGTGCTACTATGGCCTTAAACGGAGTTGTAGGCTCTGGAGTACCGCAAGATTGGAGTACACATATGATTGGACATGAATTTACTGCTAAGTTTGATATAGACCATGGAAGAACTTTAGCTATGGTATTACCTTCTCTTCTTAGAGAAAGAAAAGAAAATAAAAAAGCTAAGTTATTACAGTATGCTGAAAGAGTTTGGGGCATTACTGAAGGAAATGCTGATGAGAGAATTGAGGCAGCAATACAACAAACAGAAAATTTCTTTAATAGCTTAGGTGTACCTACAAAAATTAGTGACTACAGTGTTAAAAAAGAAGAGTTGAAAGATATCATCACTCAGTTAGAATCTCATGGTATGGTAGCCTTATCAGAAACAGGAGATTTAACACTAGATGTAGCCGAGCGCATTTTAGAAAACGCATACTAGTTTTGTATCATAATTGTTAATGTATAAAAAATGACATTTTCGAACAGAGAATGTCATTTTTTATATATAGAACTGATACTATGAGACTTGTCTTAAAAACTTTTTATTTAGCTGTATCTGGGATCTTGAATGTAATCTTGTTTTACAATTTTGATAACCTCAATACTTAAAAAACCAAACTCCTTCACTACTTTACCATACATCCTATAAATACCTTTGCCTCTGAGCTTGTATTTTTCTTGAACTTTTGGAAATAATACAGTATCAAAAATATCACCATATTGATCCAAAAATGTTCCGAAAGCCATACGTTTTCCTGTATGAGTTTTTGTGTTTTTCATAGCAATTAAGTATCCGTAGATATCGATACGTTTATTGAGGTATAGATGTAATTGAGTAGCTCTGTTTTTATTAAGAGGCATCGTGGCTAATATGGGATAATACCCAGATAACGGGAAACCAAAAGATTCGATTTGCTCGAAAGTAGCTTCTAGTTTAGATACTTCTAATTGTGGGAGCTTATATTTGGTACGTTTTTGTTGGAATAACAGAGGTTGAGAGTTAATTTCCTGAGGCGTACTATTAAGTTTGAAATGTGCTTCCCATAATAATTCATGTTTGTTTTTTTGAGTACACCTAAAAGCATCAATCTTGATAAGAATACTAATTTGTTCTATTCCTATGGGGACTCTATCAATAAAATCATCTAGCGAGTGATATCTACCATAGAATTTTCTATTATTAAGTATAATTTCTGATGTTTTATAATCTAGATTCCGTAGCATCATAAACCCTAGGAATATTGTTTTTCCTTTTAGGATATGCTCATATTCGCTGGTGTTTATACATGGAGTAACAACATTTGCTCCCAATAATTTTGCCTCATGTAAGTATACTTCGGGACGATAAAAACCTCCCCCATTATTTAATGTAGCTACCAAATATTCTATAGGGAAGTAGGCTTTTAAGAATAAGCTCTGATAGCTTTCTACAGCATAAGAAGCAGAATGTCCTTTGGGGAAGGCGTACCCTGCGAAACTTGCTATTTGATCCCATATTTCTGAAATTAACGACTCAGAATATCCCTCTGCTCTGCAATTACTAAAAAACTTTAGCTGAACCTCTTTAAACTCTTTTCTTGATCTAAATTTACCACTCATTCCACGTCTGAGCACATCGGCTTCGTCGAGGGTGAGTTTGGCAAAAAAATGAGCAACTTTTATCACGTCTTCCTGGTATACCATTATTCCATAAGTATCGTGCATGAGATCAAGCATGATAGGGTGAGAATTCTTTCTTCTTTCTTTGTCATGCTCACGTAGAATATATTCCCGCATCATACCACTTTTGGCTACTCCAGGGCGAATAATTGAACTAGCCGCGACCAACCCTAAATAATTATCGGTTTTAAGTTTACTTAAGAGCATGCGCATAGCAGGAGATTCAACATAAAAACACGCCAGACATTTTGCTTCTTTAATTAGGGTATTGATTTTTGGATCCTCTTTGAACTTTTTTACATCATGAATATCAAAATTGGCTAACTCTGGTTGATTGTATTTAATGATTTTTATAGCATCTTTTATTTTGGCTAGTCCTCGTTGTCCTAAAATGTCAAATTTGTATAGTCCTAGATCTTCTGCAATGATCATATCATATTGAACAGTAGGGAAACCTTTGGGAGGTAAATCGGTAGCAGAATAATAATGTAGAGGTTTTTCACTGATTAGAATTCCACTAGCATGTATACTCACATAGTTTGGAATTCCTTGAATGAGTTGACTATAAATAATTACTAATTTATGTATATGATCTAAAGTGTTGTAATTATAATCCCCTTCTGATAGCTTATCTATTTCAAATTTAGGTAGTCCAAATACTTTACCTAATTCTCTTACGGCACCTTTGTAATGAAAAGTAACATAGGTTCCCAATAGTGCGACATGATCAAATTCTTCGAATATAAAACGAGTGATATCCTGTCTGTCTCGCCAGGAAAAATCAATATCAAAATCGGGTGGACTGGTACGATGCGTATTTATAAATCGCTCAAAATATAAGTCTAATTCTATAGGGTCTACATCGGTGATACGTAATAGATAGGCAACAATACTATTGGCTCCACTACCGCGACCAACATAGTAATATTCTTTTTCTCTGGCGTAGGAAATGATTCTCCAATTGATTAGAAAATAGGAGACAAAATTCATTTTGGTAATGAGGCCAAGTTCTTTATGTAATCGATCACGAACTTTTTGATCGGCATTTGGATATCGGTAGCTAAGGCCTTCTACACAAAGTTTTCTTAATAATCTATTATCAGCCTCAATAGAACCAGTGTATGTTTTTTGATTGAGTGAAGGTTTATTTTTCGAGAAATCAAAATGAACGTTACATTGTTCTTGAATTTTAATTGTGTTGTGTAAAATATACTCAACCCCTATAAAATGCTGTTTGATCTTCTGTTTTGGTAGCATTTGTTCAGAAAAACAAGCTTGTTGATCTTCTGATAAACGACTTAGTAAGATGTTGTTATCAATAGCCCTTAATAAACGATGTGCATTGAAATCTTTTTTATTTCTGAAGGTTATCGGCTGTAATATGACCAGTTTCTTTTTTAAAGGGTGTAGCCTGGAAAGGCGTAGTTTAGGAATATCTTTTATGGCTATGCCAATAAACTCATGAGGCTCAAAATGAGTTCTGTTTTGTTTTATGACATGTTCAAAAGGGTAAATGATAAAAGCATTTTTAAAAGAAGGAGGAGATTGAGGGAATTCGATTTTATGATGTAAGTGATATGATAAAAAATCATTTAATTCTTTATACCCTTCATTGTTTTTGGCAAGTCCTACATATAATGGTTGATGGTTATTTCTGAAATCGATACCAATAATGGGTTTTATCGCATAATCTACAGCCTTTCTAATAAAATTTAAGCAGGCAGAAGTATTATTGATATCTGTGAGAGCGATGCATTCTATGTCGTTTTTTTTTGCCAATTCGAGAAGATTTATTTCGGAAAAGGTTCCAAAACGAAGACTATAATATGAATGACAATTAAGGTACATATCCTGATATTATTTTAACTATCAATTGCGTGAGGGATAGGAGCTAGCTACCGTGTAGCGTGTATAGCCCGGCCACTTTGGTGGACACGCCCTTATGATATAGAATCTTTTATTGTTTTCTGTGCGCCAATACTACTGGAGGCTGACCATTAAAAGGATTGTGCATTCTACCTATAGTAGAAGCCCCCATAGCAGCGGCCCTGATAACGCTTCGATCCCCGTATCGAATTCTGATGTTATCCAGGGCCTGATATAAATTAAGCTGCTTTTCATCATCCTCAAATAGATTAATCTGGTAATTACCCCCCACCAGATGGCTAAATCTAATCCCTATTAATCGTACCAATAATCGTTTTTGATATAGTTTTTCAAACAACTCCAAAATTTTAGGTATAAGAATATGGTCTGCGCTGGTATATGGTATTTTAAGTTGTTTGGAGTATGTATTGAAATCTGAATATCGAATTTTGACTGCTACACAGGCAGTAAGTTTGCTACCTCTTCGCAATTGATACGATAAATTTTCGGTCATCGCAATTAGAATATTTTTGAGCTTATGTATATCTATCGTATCTCGATCAAAAGTTCTTTCTGTAGATATAGATTTACGTTCAGAAAAAGCAATAACAGGAGTGTTATCTATGCCGTTGGCTCTTTTCCAGATAGTAAGTCCATTTGCGCCTAAAACGCCTTTCATGACATCTACGGGCATTTCTTGTATGGTTTTGATATAACGAACACCCAAATTTCTGAGTGTATGATAGGTTTTGTCTCCCACCATTGGAATTTTTTTGACCGATAGTGGAGCGAGAAAAGGCTTTTCTGTACCAAAATCAATTTTTAGTTGATTGTTGGGTTTGGCTTCGTTTGTGGCAACTTTTGAAACTACCTTATTTGTAGATAAACCAAAAGATATAGGAAGTCCTGTTTCTGAAATTACTTTCTGGCGTAATTCTGAAGCATATTTATAAGCTCCAAAAAACTTATCCATCCCAGATAGGTCTGCATAAAATTCATCGATGCTTGATTTTTCGAATACAGGTACTTTTTCTTTGACGATTTCTGTAACTACATCTGAGTATTTACTATAGGTACCTGCATTTCCTTTTATGACAATAGCTTCTGGGCATAATTCTTTTGCAATTTTCATCGACATTCCCGAGTGAACACCAAATGTTCTGGTTTCATAGCTACAAGCTGCTACAACACCACGATCACTGGTTCCTCCTACTAATAATGGTTTGTTCATTAGGGAACTGTCTATAATACGCTCTACAGAGACATAAAATGTATCAAGATCGAGATGTAATATGGTTCTCAAAAATAGAATAATTAGGAATTTTTCCAAATATATGGAATATTTCCAATTTTAATATATTTCAAACCTGTTTTTTATTCACAATAGGGTAAAAAAATCGACGCCCCTTTAAGAAGAGGCGCCGTTCTAAAAATTTTATTTTGGGGCTACAAAATAAAATTCAGTATCTGTTAGTTTTCCATATTATAGCCTGCAAATTGTTGCATAGCGGTTTGGGTAAGTTCTTTTGCTCTATTTACATAGTAATTTTTTGTATCGTCAAGAGATTCATTCTTTAAATCATTTTCACTTCTAAGATAATCTGCCTGAACTTCAAAAGTTGACTCTTCATTGAGTACAACACTTAATTCTTGTAGGGCCGTTTCGAGCTTTTTAAGAGCATCTTCGGCTCTTGACTTTACTAGTGTTTGCTCTTTCAATTCTGCTGCACGTCTTGCTTCAAATTCAGCTCTTTTCTTATTCTGTTCAGCTATTTGCTGTTGTAGTTTTTGTTGTTCTAATTCTAACTGACGACGCTTTTCTTCTAATTCTTGTTGTTTTTGAGAAACTTCTTCAGAGATTTCTGCGATTTCACTTTCTTCTTCAGCCACAGGGTCTTCTTCATATGCATACGTTCCTGAATTTGCTTGACACTGAGTAAGTTCTTCTAATAGCTTAGAACCTAAGTCTTTGGCACGTTTTGCAAAAAATCTACTACGCTCATATGTGTCTTGTTCTAATGAACTTTCCATATCAACTCTTGCCTGATAAGCAGTTTCGTTAGCTTTTTTACATTTACATTGTTCTGCTAACGTTTCTACTTTCTCAAATGCTTCTATAGCTTTATCGGCATATTCTTGTGTATGATATACATTATTTGCGCCATGCGCTTTTTTACTGTGAGAGTATGCATAACTGGCTGCAGTTAAGGCATCATCGTAGGTATCTTGTGCATTAATTTGGGGGATGAAACAAGATAGAAATACTATAAGTGAAATTCTCTTCATCATACTGGGGCTTTTAAATCACTAAGCAATTATACAATATTTTTTATGTAATGTCCAAAAAAAAACGTCATTAATCGATAAAATACGCACTTTGTCTTGAATTTTACGGGTAAACCATATATAAGGTGGAAAATATCCTACTGTTTTGTGAGTAAGGTATTTATTTGGGTAGAATAGGGGTAGTATTCTTAACGTTAATCTTTTTCTAATATTTTAAGTCGTCTTTAAAAAAATAAATTTTGCACTTCAATAGCATCATCTTGTAAGTTAATTATGTATATTACGTCTATATTTCCTATGAAACGACAAATTATATCCTCAATTAACCATACCCTTAATAGCGCCGTTGCTTTATTAGACGCAATAGATTCAAAAACCTATCAAGATACTTCAATTGGGCCTTATTTTTCGAGTATAGGCTCTCATATCAGACATACATTAGACTTTTTTGATTGTATTATTACTGGTCTTGATACTAATGATATTGATTTAACGGCTCGTAAACGGGATGAAGTTTTATCTACAGATAAAGAAGTTGCAAAACAACATATTTATAATCTTCAGGAGACCTTAACTTCATACGTAGATGTGAATACCGACTATTTGATTCACGTTACCGATAATATGGGTAAGGGTAAGGTGACTGTAAATTATACATTAGATAGTATTCTTTGTCATGCAAATAGCCATGCTATTCATCATTACGCAGTTATTGGTTATATTCTGGATCAATTAGGAGTTGCTATAAAAATTCCTGGGTTTGGTTATAATCCTACTTCACCTATTAATAATAGAGAAGGTATTTAAGATAGTATTCAGTACTTTTTTTCTTATCGAATTAAAAATTTAATTTATTTTTTTCTTAGTCTCAGAATTTGAGATTACTAGGTTCTATTCTTGCATCAAGAAAAACACAATTAAGGGTGTTTGTTAAATGTTAAATATAAAACAATCAAAAAATGAAAAATTTAGAAAAAGCTGGAGTAGAGCCGTTAAATGACAATGAATTATCTGTTGTAAATGGAGGAGATTTAGGTTTTACCTTATTAAGAGGAGCACTTACTGTAATGTATCACGCTGTTAAAGAGACTCTTTCTGATCCAGAAAAATATTATGGAGCAGAAGTTGATGGCGCTTTAGGTCAAGTGAAATTATAAATTACCATCAAATTTAAAAAAGGAATAATCTCTACAAGGGGTTATTTCTTTTTTATAGAAAATTATTTCTTCCCAAACATCGAATCCATAATGGTTCGAATCCCTCTGAATGCCATAAATATAGCAAATCCTGCTCCCGCTAATCCCAAAATTAGAATAGGGATGTACAAGGGGTGGTCTTGATTTTTGAAGGCAGAGTGAATGATAACTGGGCTAATAAACATGAAAATAAGTGCAATAGCCATACGTTGTACGCCTTTCCCTAATAATTCTTTATTTGTTCGTTTAGTTTCCATAATTGTTTATTGCATTTCGTACACTACCATATTTTTGTAGTAATTCGGCGGCTAACGGTCTGTCTATATTCAATTCTTCCATAATCATTCTGGTACCTCTATCGACTAGTTTGTTATTACTCAATTGCATATCGACCATTTTATTTCCTTTTACCCGCCCTAATTGAATCATGGTGGCTGTAGAAATCATGTTTAACACCAATTTTTGTGCAGTACCTGCTTTCATTCTAGAACTACCAGTTACAAATTCTGGTCCTACCGTTACAACGATTGGAAATTGAGCAGTATGAGCTAACGGACTTCCTTCGTTACAAGTAATGCAACCCGTAATAATATTTTGTTGGTTACATTTTTCTAAAGCACTAATAACATAAGGTGTAGTGCCAGAAGCGGCAATACCCACTACGACATCTTTTTCTGAAATGTGATAGGTTTGCAGGTCTTTCCAGCCTTGTTCTGTACTGTCCTCTGCAAATTCTACTGCTTTCCGTATTGCCGTATCTCCTCCTGCAATGAGCCCTATGACCAAATCATGCGAAACTCCAAATGTAGGAGGGCACTCGCTAGCATCGACAATTCCTAACCTACCACTAGTTCCTGCACCCATATAGAATAGTCTTCCGCCTTCTTTTAGTTTTTGAACGATTTGCTCGGTGAGTTGTTCAATTTGGGGTATTGCTTTCTTGACCGCATTGGGAACTGTAGTATCCTCGGTATTTATATTGGTAAGCAACTCATTAATGGTCATTTTTTCTAAATGATTATAATGAGAAGTTTTTTCTGTAGTTTTTGTAAAAGACATGCTTCAAAAATACTCATTTTTGAGATCAAGCCCTTATCTTTTCAGAATTACTGGCTAAAAATTATTCTTCTATTGTAAAATCAGAACGACTGGCTTCAGAAAGGTTAAAATATCCTAAAGGATAGTTATCTGAGTTTGTAGTGTTGATGATATTTCCTCTTAGTACTGCGGGAGGAGTTTGAAAAGGGTTTCCTCCATCTTGTTCACTCTGTTCAATGAGAATAGTAGCGTAGTTATAGTAGCGTTCATCTATCCCCAAAATTTTAATAGTAACATCTTGTCCTACTACCATGTCTTCATAGAAATATGAAAAGTTAAAAGATTCTCCCTGATAGAATCTATCTTCACTAGCCAGGAACAAACTAAAATCAAAATCGAATAGATAAAAATCATCACGGTTTCCATCATCGGTGAAGAATATAATGACCTCAGTCTCATCACCATCAAACAAAGTAGCATCTCCTTGTACAATATTATCTATAGGTACAGTAGGAATAAGTTCTGTAGAAGCGGTATAGGTTTCAGAATTATGAATAACGGTAAGTTGATATGTGGTGTTGAAATCTGGGATAAATTGTGAGTTAGGAATATAAAAACCTGTATTACCAGATTCAAAAAAATTGATGACCGAATTATCACTTAAATCTGTAATAAAAACTGTTGCGTCGCTAACCATAGGGACTTCTTCATCAAAAAATGGGGCAGATAAGGTAAGCCGTACACCTCCTTCTACAGAAACAGGTGTTTCATCGAGATATACCTCAAAAGAAGCATCAATAACTAAACGAGGTTCTCCGTTGGGTACATCTACATCGATTACATCTTCACAACTTGTTATGGTGAATAATACTAATAATATAAAAAGTACTTTCTTCATTGTTTTAGAATTTAAAGTTGTAGGTTACAGCAGGTATAATTCCGAAAATTGACGTTCTTATAGCTTCATTGGCAAATGTATCTTGATTTCTGGTAAAGGTAATAGATGCAGCATTTCTACGATTATAAAGATTGTATATACTGAATACCCATTCACCTTTCCATTTTCTGGCTTTGTTTTTTCTAGGGGTTAAGGTTGCCGAAATGTCAATTCTATGGTACGATGGTAAGCGATTACTATTTCTAGGCCCATCGAAAACAGGTACGGTTAATCCTTGAAATTCAAATTGCCCTGTTGGGTAGTTTGTAGGTTGCCCCGTTTGAAATACAAAATTAGCTCCAAATTTCCACTTTTCATTTATTTCATAACTTCCGTTAAAGGATATATCATGGGTTTTATCATATGGAGTATTATACCATTCTCCGTTGTTAATACCTGGTTCCTGAGGTGTTCTCCCTGGAGTTCTTTGTTCAGATTTAGATAGGGTATATGCCAACCAGCCTTTAAATTTACCTTCATTTTTGCGAAGTAATAGTTCTAATCCATATGCTCTTGCTTCGCCATTAAGGATATCTTGTTCTATAGCGTTGTTAGCGATAAGATCTGCTCCGTCTATATAATCGATTCGATTCTCTATTTCTTTATAAAAAACTTCAGTTTCTATAGAGTATTCATTGTCCTTAAAGTTTTTGAAGTATCCTAAAGCATATTGATTGAGTAATTGAGGTTTTATATATTTTCCGCTAGGTGTCCAAACATCTAATGGAGTGGGGGAGTTTGTATTTGATAAAAGATGTAAGTATTGTGCCATGCGATTATAACTAGCTTTAATTGAGGTATTATCATTAAAAGCGTAGGCAAGTGCAAACCTTGGTTCGAAGTTGGTAAAGGTCTCGATTTGATCATTTCTGCTGAAGGTTTCGGTGCCTATAGGTTCTGCAGACTCATATATTTGTAATTCTTGATTGAACAGCAGAGGGTTGTCATCCTGATAAACATTTAGTTCATTTTGCCCGAGCCTAATAAAATTACTTAATCGCAATCCATATTGTAAAGTAAGGTTGTTTGAAATTTTATGTTCGGCATCTATATATGCTCCAAATTCATTGGCATATTTGTCAATAAGCTTTTCTCTAATTATTCCAGAATCTTCACTGTTAGGTTTTATTTCTCCAGGATTAAAACGAAAGTAGATGTTATTGATTCCATAATTAAGTTGAAAATTATCACCGATATAGTGTTTCAAATCGTATTTGATATTGAAGTTTCGTATTCCAGAGTCCCATTCGAAGCCTACAAAATCTAGTTCGAGTCCGTAGAAATAATCTGAATATATTAGAGAAAGGTTTGAAAATAACTTGTCAGAAAATAGGTGATTCCATCTTAAATTAAGTACCGTATTTCCGTAAATATTTTCGAAACTCTCTGCAATTCCAAAAACGTCTCTTCCAAAGTACCCTGATAGGTATAGATTGTTATTTTCATTGAGTTTATAATTGAGTTTGGTGTTAAGATCGTAGAAATAAGCTACATTATCATTGTCAAAAAGGGGAAGAAAAAGATGTGCATATGAGGCTCTCCCGCCTACCAAAAATGCACCTTTGTCTTTTACGATAGGCCCTTCTGCCAATAGTCTACTTGCTACTGCTCCGAGCCCTCCGCTAAGTTTATAATTTTTACTATTCCCTTCTTTTTGATAAATATCTAATACCGACGAAATACGTCCCCCATATCTGGCGGGGATTCCTCCTTTATATAGTTTGATATCTTTTATAGCATCTGGATTAAATACAGAAAAGAATCCGAAAAGGTGAGATGAGTTAAAAATAGTGGCTTCATCTAGTAAGATGAGATTTTGGTCTACAGCTCCTCCTCGAACATTAAAACCAGCAGCGCCCTCACCACCACTTGTAACCCCAGGTAAAAGTATGATCGATTTAATAACATCGGCTTCTCCTAAAACTACCGGAATTTGTTTTATAGTCTCGGCCGATAACCGATTTACACTCATTTGGGGTTTTTTGATATTGAGTTGTTCTACTTTTTCGGTAATAACAACTTCGTCTAACATTTCGGAAGCTTCAGTGAGCTGAAAATTGAGTTTTTTATCTTCATTTAAATTAATATCCTGAGTGATATCGTTAAAACCAAGATAACTTATTTGCAACTTATAAGTTCCTTCGGGTAAAGTGATAGAGTAAAATCCATATTCATTGGTAACTACTCCTTTTCCCACTTCAGGAAAAATTACATTTACACCAATAAGGGTTTCATTACTTGATTTTTCAGTAATGGTACCACTTACAGTAAATTTTTCTTGACTAAATATTGAAAGTTGCACTGTACAAATAGCCAGAAGGCTCAACAAAAGATTCTTTTTCAAAAGCAATTTTTTTAAAAAATTGTACGGTTAGGAAGGTGTTTTTAATACACTTTTGGTGTTAAATTTAATAAATATTCATCCTAAATCACCGTTTGGAGTTCCTAAATATATGTTATTTATGGATTGTATTTGGAGTATTGTGAATATTAAATAATTACTTAAATATCTCCTCTTCCAAAATGAACATACCTTTAAGAAGAATACTCTGGCTGTTTGTTACTGAAAAGATTGTTAAATGATTAAAATGGTTAGCAAGATTAGCGGACTAATTAAGGTTCCCAGCAAAAGCTAACGGGTATCCATTCTGTGGAGTGTAAAGAATGACCACTTCCGGATTTACTATTGATATCGTGTTTAAGATATACTTGGTTGTTTTCTGAAAATACATAGGCGCTTTTTATTTTTTTGGTTTGTACTTTATTTTCGTTTTTCATCCGGGGCATTTATAACTATTTTTACCTATGTGATAAATTTATCAATTATTGTGCCTAAAATTTAGAATCAAGTATAGAAGAGGGGTGGTACAAAGATTTATAGCGCTTTTGAATATAATTTGAAAATATGTAAGTTTTTGGTGTTTAGTTGTTTGTGTTGGTTTTTGTGCTTTTTTTAAATTCAAGAGTAATTCTGAATTATTTTTCAGAAAACCAGATTAGACTCTAATTTTGAGAATTTTTAATTGGTTTTTTGTATCTGTTTTTCCCCAGGTTAAATACCCCTACTTTTACACCTGCACCAATTGAAAGTCCATTAATATTTTCTATTACTGTGGGAACCGGGTCGATAGGACTTGAAAAACGATATTTAACGCCTCCTTCTAGCTGTATGTGTTTATTGATATTAAAAAGCGCATTAATTCCCGGCTCTACGACCAGCATCATATCTGTACTTTTGGTGAAGTTTTCTGAACCTTTTATGTATCCTATCCCTATAAGTCCGGGGATAGATAACTTCACTTTTTTAGCATTAAAGATTACGTTTTCGATATGTAAACCTCCATAGACTCCAAATACATTGTAGTTGGTGTTAAATGCTCGATCTGCCTCTTTTAGTGCCGAGTAAAATGTCCTTACTGCAATCCCTAATTCCATTTTTCTATTAGCAACATAGGCTAGTTTTGCTCCTAAAATAGATACCTTGTTTTTGCCGTCTAGATGACCATAAGTGGCATCTATACCAAGATATATTCCATGTAAAATATTGTTTCGATCGTTGAACTCAATATAATCAGTACTTGTATCTTCTTGGGCATGAACAGTGGAGTTGACAAGAATTATGAATAATAAGAACTTAGTTAGCGTTTTCATTAGATGATGTTTAGTATTTGTATAGACAAATGATATTCATAAGGGTTGCATGTACTCTAATTTTTTTGTCTGGATTGTTAAAAAACGAAAAGGCTTGTAAAATCTTATTTTACAAGCCTTTTTTTAAAAACAATTATTGTTTTTTATCCTATAATACTATTTAATGTTTCGCTTGGTCGCATCGCATTCGATACTTTTTCAACATTTGGCCAGTAGTATCCACCCATATCTACAGCACTTCCTTGAGCATCATTTAACTCCTGAATAATTTTAGTCTCATTGTCTCCAAGTTGTTTGGCGATAACTTCAAACTCATTTTGTAATTCGGTATCTTTAGTCTGAGAAGCTAGTGCTTGAGCCCAGTATAAAGCTAAGTAGTAGTGACTTCCTCTGTTGTCAAGCTCATTTACTTTTCTGGAGGGTGATTTTTTATTATCTAAAAATTTGATGGTCGCCTCATCTAATGCTTCTGCAATGACTAAAGCTTTCGGATTGTTATTGGTTTCCCCTAAGTGTTCTAAAGATACTGCTAGTGCCAAGAACTCCCCTAAAGAATCCCATCTTAAATGACCTTCTTTGTTAAATTGTTGCACGTGCTTTGGTGCAGATCCTCCGGCTCCAGTTTCGAAAAGACCCCCGCCATTCATTAAAGGAACTATAGAAAGCATTTTTGCACTGGTACCAAGTTCTAAGATTGGAAATAGATCGGTGTTATAATCTCTCAATACATTTCCAGTAACAGAAATGGTGTCTTTACCCTCTTTTATTCTTTCTAATGAGAAACGAGTAGCCTCAACTGGAGACATGATTTGAATATCTAAGCCAGAGGTATCATGTTCTGGTAAATATGTATTTACTTTTTTAATTAGTTCAGCATCATGTGCTCTGTTTTTATCTAACCAGAAAATTGCAGGTGTATTGGTAGCTTTTGCTCTATTTACTGCAAGTTTTACCCAATCTTTAATTGGAGCATCTTTCGTCTGACACATTCTCCAGATATCTCCTTGTTCTACACTATGTTCAATTAATGTATTTCCTGAAGCGTCTACTATTCTTACAGTTCCATTCCCTGGGATTTCAAAAGTTTTATCATGTGAACCATATTCTTCTGCCTTCTTTGCCATTAAACCTACATTAGGAACAGTTCCCATAGTAGTAGGGTCAAATGCTCCGTGCTTTTTACAGAAGTCTATAGTTTCTTGGTAAATGCCAGCATAGCTACTATCAGGAATCACTGCTTTGGTGTCTTGAGTATTTCCATCTGCGTCCCACATTTGTCCAGAGTTACGAATCATCGCCGGCATAGAAGCATCGATAATTACGTCACTAGGAACATGAAGGTTGGTAATTCCCTGATCAGAATTTACCATAGCTAATTTCGGTCCATTTTCGTAACAAGCTTTAATGGCAGCTTCTATTTCTGAACGCTGAGTGTCAGGTACTCGTTTAAGTTTATTAATGACATCTCCAAAACCATTATTAGCTTCTACACCAATTTCTTCAAGAGTTTCTCCGTATTTTTCGAATACATCTTTAAAAAAGATTTCTACGGCGTGACCAAAAATGATAGGGTCAGAAACCTTCATCATTGTAGCTTTCATGTGTAACGAAAACAACACATTTTTTTCTTTTGCATCAACGATTTGTTCCTCTAGAAACTTTATTAATGCTTTTTTACTCATTACCGTAGCATCAATTACTTCTCCGTTAAGCAAAGCAGTTTTTTCTTTAAGTACGGTGGTGGTGTTATTGTTATCAACAAACTCAATGCGTACATCTCCCGCTTCAGAGATTGTAACAGATTTTTCGTTTGACCTGAAATCTCCACTAGACATTGTAGCTACATGGGTCTTTGAATCTGAACTCCATGCGCCCATAGAATGTGGATTCTTTCTGGCGTATTGTTTTACCGGTTTTGGAGCTCTTCGGTCAGAGTTTCCTTCTCTTAAAACCGGGTTTACCGCACTACCTTTTATTTTATCGTATCTAGATTTTATTTCTTTTTCTTCTGCATTTTCAGGCTCCTCCGGGTAATTAGGTAAGTTGAACCCTTGAAGTTGTAGTTCTGCAATCGCAGCTTTAAGTTGGGGGATTGATGCACTAATGTTAGGAAGCTTAATGATATTGGCTTCTGGTTGTTGTGCTAGTTCACCTAATTGAGCTAAAGCATCATCTTGCTTTTGTTTATCTGTTAAGTTTTCTGGGAAATTAGCTAAAATACGAGCTGCTAGAGAAATATCTTTAGTCTCAAGTTCAATATTTGCCGATTCAGTAAATTTTTTAATTATTGGTAAAAACGAATACGTTGCTAAAGCGGGTGCTTCGTCTGTTTTTGTGTAAATAATCTTTGAGGTATTAACTCCCATATTTAAAAATTTTGTTTTAGGTACCTTTTTTGAAATCAGTTTGTTATAACCGTGCACCTAATATTTATAGCTAAACTATTATTTTGAAGAATAATTAGTCGTTTACTTGTTCTAAGACAAACAGTAGAAACTTATTTATAGTATATCTTCAGTGTTATTGCCACTAGCGATACTGTCGGTCATAGATTTTCCGAGCGCGAAGATACAAATCTACTAAGGTAAATGCAACCTGCGAGATGTTAGTTTTGAGTTAAAGGGAGGGATTTGTAATTTATTAAAAATTAAGTGGGTAAAATAAGGATGTAATAAAAAATAGGTTTCTTTTTTTATTAGTCTTTTAAAATAAAAAGCCATATCAAGAATACAAGTATTTTGATATGGCTTCATTGGAAATAAGAATATGATGTTAGCTGTTTTACCCGCAATGAAATAAAAACTTTCGTTATTTATACCATGATATTTTATTTCCGATTTTGAGTAGACTTAAATTTGTCAAACAAAAAATTTGTATAATCTATTTCTACTCCTACGACTATTTAAGAATGTTTGAATTTGTCTATTACTACGTAATTTTCAGATTTTTCATTCAGATAGTCTAATGCCATCTAAAATTAAAAAGGTGTCAGAACTTAATTTTTTCTTCCGAATTTCATTTTGAAATGATTTTAAAGTAAAGCCCTTAAAGTTATTTCAAGGATGTACTCAAAAAAATAACTTTCGTTCCATATTTATTTTAATTTCAAATTGGTCTTAAGAAGTTCAAAGAACGTATTGTGTGAATTACATTGTTAGGAATCCTTGTGTCATCTCTAAATCTTGTAATTTCTATTATAAATATAAGAAAAATTGATGGCATGGTCAATATTTCTTATTTTATTAGTTATCAACTACTTATGAACCGAAGATATTAACTTTTGTTCATAAAAAAAGGGTCGTATATAACGACCCTTTTTTATATAAGCATAAAATCTTAGTTTCTTTTTTCTTTGATACGGGCTTTCTTACCAGTAAGTCCTCTAAAGTAAAAGATACGAGCTCTGCGTACTTTACCTCTTTTGTTTACTTCAATTTTTTGAAGTGCTGGTAAATTTACTGGGAAGATACGCTCTACACCAATAGTTCCAGACATTTTTCTGATTGTAAAAGTTTCTGTAGATCCAGAACCTCTTCTTTGAATTACAACCCCTCTAAAGAACTGAGTACGGGTTTTGTTTCCTTCTTTAATTTCGTAATATACTGTGATCGTGTCACCAGCAGAGAATTCTGGGAATTCTTTTTTTGTTACAAACTCGTCTTGAACGAATTTTACTAAATCTTCCATTTTGATATAGTTTCTATAGTTTTATTAAAGCAACATTCACGATTCTCGCCAGAGGTTGTTTCAATCAGGGTGCAAAAATAACTATTATTACCTTATTTGCAATGTTTTAATGAGATTTATTTCAGATTTTATTCATCCAATAAATCAGGTCTTCTTTTTTTGGTTCTTTCATAGGCTTGTTCTTCTCTCCAAGCTTCTATTTTAGGGAAGTTTCCAGAAGTGAGAATTTCAGGTACTTTCCATCCTTTATAGTCGGCGGGTCTTGTATAAATAGGAGGAGCAAGCAAATCGTCTTGAAAAGAATCGGTTAGGGCAGAGGTTTCATTCCCTAAAACTCCAGGAATAAGTCGTATGATCGCATCACAAAGGATTAAAGCTCCGAGCTCTCCTCCTGATAATACATAATCACCAACTGATATCTCTTTGGTTATAAAATGATCTCTTACCCGTTGATCTACACCTTTGTAATGACCACATAATATAATAATATTTCCTTTTAAGGATAATTGATTGGCGATACTTTGATTTAGTGTCTCGCCATCTGGAGTCATATAGATTATCTCGTCATAATCTCTTTCTGATTTTAATTTCGAGATACATTTATCTATAGGTTCAATCATCATGACCATTCCAGCGCCACCACCGAATTGGTAATCATCTACTTGTTTGTAGTTGTCAGTGGTATAATCTCGTAAATTGTGTAATTGTACTTCAACAAGTCCCTTTTCTATAGAACGTTTCATTATTGAAGCTTCAAAAGGACTTTTTAAAATATCGGGTACAACAGTTATAATATCTATACGCATCTACAAAATAGTATTGAAAAGGAGTGCAAAGATGCGAAAGAATAAGATAAAAATCTAAAACAATTTTATTTTGCTCCGGCCTTACGTTGTTTGTTGATCTCATCTTGCAATTTGCGCATTACTTTTTGCTCGCGTTCTAATGCTCTTCTGCGATGGTCCTCAAATTCTGCCTCTGTTTCTGCAAGAGCCTTTTTGGCCTGAACAGTCACAGCATTGCTGTTTCTAAATTTGAAAATAAAAAAACCAAGAAATAAAAGTAGACCTCCAATAATAAGCCACATAATGGTTTTGTAGCTTGATTTGGTTAGGGAAGCTCCCATAAAGTTAATACTATCCTTATCATTGGTAACATTAGCTAAATCTTCGTTAGTTTTAGCTAAAGATTCCTGAAGACCTGTTATAGTGGTTTTTTGTTCAGAAATTTGTTGGTTAGAAGTCTGCAACTTAGATTCTAAGGTTTTAATAGAATCTATAGTATTACTTTTTAACTTGTTTAACCAAACCTGTTTTACAACTTTATATTCCTGATATCTCCCTGATTTTTTTATAACTACATCAAATTGACCTTCTATGCTCTCTTGTCGCAAAGCTTGTTCTGCCGTAATATTTTCTTCTTGAGCATTCACTTTTATCGAAAAAGAAAATAATAATATGGTTAAAACGAATAGGTACTGTGGTAATTTCATGTGAATAATCTTGTTTTTGGTAATTATGCTAAAGCCTTGTTTATTAAACTACTTAGAGCTCAAATTAATTTAGCCGCTTACAATCCTATGTTTTTACTAAGGTTTTTACTTTTTTGTTAGCGGTTAATTTCTTCTGTAACGGTAATAAATGTACGATATTGTTGGTAATTAGAAAGTTTTTTTTGTAAGAATTTACCTGATTTAGTGTTGAAGTTTAAGTGTTTGATAGTTAGTTGTTTGTAACGTGGTTCTTTAATTTTAATTTTTAAGAAGTTGTGGTTTTAATAATTCAAAGAATAATAATGGTATTGTTATGTAGGTTTTTGTTTCGCTTTTACAACATCAAACTAATAAGATAAAAAAAGCTGCTACAAAATGTTGTAACAGCTTTTAAACTTATGTTTTTATGTATTCTAGTAATATGTAAAGCGTCTTACTTTAGCAATATACTTAGACAATCTAATCACTTGATGGCTGTATCCATATTCATTGTCATACCAAACATATAATACTGCATTATGTCCTTTGGTATCAACTATGGTTGCATTACTATCATATATTGATGGAGCAGAAGAGCCTACGATATCAGAAGATACTAGCTCGTTATCTAATGAATACTTAATTTGTTCTACTAAATTTCCTTCTAAAGCATACTTCTTTATAATTGCATTCATACTTTCTTTAGAGGCTTTCTTTTCCAAATTCAAATTAAGAATAGCTAAAGAACCATTAGGCACAGGAACTCGAATCGCATTTGAAGTAAGTTTACCTTCAAAACTTGGAAGTGCTTTGGAAACTGCTTTTCCTGCACCGGTTTCTGTGATAACCATGTTTAATGCAGCTGCACGACCTCTTCGGTATTTTTTGTGCATATTATCTACCAGATTTTGGTCGTTGGTATATGCGTGAATAGTTTCTAAATGTCCGTTTACAACACCAAAACTTTCTTCTACAGCTTGTAATATAGGAGTGATTGCATTTGTGGTACAAGACGCCGCAGAGAAAATGTTTACTTTATCCGGGTCATGTTCCTTATGATTTACTCCATGAACAATATTTGGAATACCTTTTCCTGGCGCAGTTAATAAAACCTTATCAATTCCTTTGGCTGTTAAGTGTCTGCTTAATGCTTCTTGATCTCTAAATGCACCGGTATTGTCAATTAATAAAGCATTGTCTATTCCGTATTTAGTGTAATCAATATCTTCAGGATTGTTGGCGCTTATTACATGTACGGTAGTTCCATTTATAATAAGGGAGCTATTTGCAATGTCAGTTTCTACGGTTCCTGCAAAATCCCCGTGTACAGAGTCGTTTCTTAGTAAAGAAGCTCTTTTCTCTAAAACCTCTTCAGTAATCGCACCTCTTGTTACGATTGCTCTTAATCTTAGTTGGCTACCTTTACCGGTAATGGTCATAAGTTCTCTTGCAACTAATCTACCGATTCTTCCAAAACCGTATAAAACAACATTTTTAGGAGAAATAGGTTTGAATTTTTTAGCATCTTTAAGTTTGTTTTGAACAAAACGATTGATAGAACCAAACTCATCACTTGCTAAATGATATTCATAAGTTAATTTACCTATGTCTAACTTTGCAGGAGGTAAATCCATTAGTTTAATTGCTTGTGCAATTTCTACGGAGTCAAAAATTGAAATAGGTTTTTGAACAAACTCTCCAGCATATTCGTGCAGATTAATGATCTCGCTTACATTTTTGTCGATTAGTTGATTTCTAAAAAGGACTAATTCAACAGCATTGTCGTACCATAAATCACTAACTGTTTTGATAAATGCTACGGTTGCGCGACGCCTATCAGCTTGAAAGGCTAGTTCTTTTTCATAAACTTCGTTAGAACTCATAATTTTGTTGTGTTTTTTACAGTCTTGAAATTTCGTGCAAAAGTATATATTTCAAACGTTTTCGTAAAACCTTTTTTCATAAAAAAATCCCATTGTCTTTTTACAACAATGGGATGTCTTATTTTATAAGGGTTTCGAAGTGTTTTTATTGAAAAACAAATTCTCGTTTTTCACCATTTCTGTCAATCAGACTTATAGTGATATCTTCATCCTGATATTTGCTTTCAATAATTTTCTTTACTTCAACTACATTCTTAACCTTTTTTCCGTCAATTTCACTTATGACCAGTCCTTCTAAGTTATATCGTTGCATTCTTGAGCTTAGAGCTTTGCTAATCACAACACCGTGATCTACATTGAATCTTTTTAAATAATCCTTTGGTGGATTTACAACTTCTACACCTACATCTTTGATATTGTAGTTTTGAATTTCAAACTTAGATAAGGTAACAGGTAGTACAAGCTCTTTGTTTCTTCTAAGAACCTTAACATTGATAATATCTCTTGGTCTTTTGCTGTTTACATAACCAGTAAGGTCTGAGAATTTTCGAATAGGCAAGCCATCAATTTCTCTAATAACGTCTCCTTTCTGAAGTCCTGCTTTATTGGCACCACTATTTTCTTCTACTGATGCTACATAAACCCCCTGTGAAACCGGAATATCAAATTCTTCCATGGCTTGTGGGTTTATAGTGCCGCCTCTTATCCCTAAAATACCTCGTTGTACCTCTCCAAATTCAATAATGTCATCTATTATTTTCTTAGCATTATTGGAAGGTACAGCAAATGCATACCCAACATAACTACCGGTTTGCGATGTGATAGCCGTATTTATTCCTATAAGTTCTCCTTTCACGTTTACTAAAGCACCACCACTATTACCGGGATTTATTGCCGCATCGGTTTGAATAAAAGATTGAACATTAGAATCTTGCTCATTAAGATCTCGAGATTTAGCGCTTATTATTCCTGCTGTAACGGTTGAGGTTAGATTAAAAGGGTTACCTACTGCCAATACCCATTCCCCTATTTTTGCAGCATTAGAGTCTCCAAAAGGGATATATGATAATTTATCATCAGCATCGATTTTGATAAGTGCAATATCGGCTTCAGGTGCAGTTCCTACTACTTCGGCCTTATAGGATTTATTATTGTTTAAAGTCACTTCAAGATCGGTAGCGCCATCGATAACATGGTTGTTAGTTACTATATAACCATCTTCTGTAATGATTACACCAGAACCGGCTCCTTGAATTCTTCTTTCTTCAGATCCACCGTTTCTAAAAAACTCCATTAAATTTCTTGGGGTTTTTGTAATACCATACTGTTTTACATGCACTACCGCATTCACAGTTTTTTCTGCGGCAACAGTAAAATCCGTCTCGATACTCGATAAGTTGGTGTTTGTAACCGTATATGTAGCTGGTATTACGTTGGGTTGGGTTTCGTTTTGTGTGATTGCCACTGGCTTTGGTTCTAAAAATACTTTATAGGCTCCTAAGGTTAGAACTCCTGCCAAAATAGCTACAATCAATAAACTCAAAAATCTTTTCATCTCCTTATTTTTTTATTTGATTTAACTAGTAGTATCTCTATAGACTATCAATAACTCTTAAAATTACAATTATAGTATACTTTTTTTATGATTTTTAACTCACAATTAACAACGATTTTATGTTTACATTCTTTGTACCTTTGTCATCTTAATTTTAAATTAATGAATCTAGTATTTTATAAATATCAAGGTACAGGAAATGATTTTGTAATCATTGATAACCGTGATCAATTAGTATCCAAAAATAATACCAAATTATTTAAAAGACTTTGTGACAGGAAATTTGGAATTGGAGCAGATGGATTAATGCTTTTGGAACTTCCTGAAAATGAAGAAGATGATTTTACGATGGTTTATTTTAATGCTGATGGTAATGAAAGCTCTATGTGTGGAAATGGAGGTAGATGTTTAGTGGCTTTTGCGGCTTTTCTTGGGGTGATTGAGGACAAAGCGACTTTTACCGCAATAGATGGTAAACATCATGCTGAGATAAAAGACGGGCTGGTATATCTGCAAATGCAAGATGTTTTTGAGATAGAAACATTTGATTCGCATCTTTTTTTAGATACTGGATCTCCACATCACGTTACTATGGTTGAAGGGTTGCAGAGTTTTGATGTTGAAAATGTGGGAAGAGAAATACGAAATGGTGCGCCATATTTTGAAACGGGAAGTAATGTGAATTTTGTAGAAAAGAAAAACGGAAGTCGATTTGCTGTAAGAACCTATGAAAGAGGAGTAGAGGATGAAACGTTGTCATGTGGGACTGGAGTTACTGCCGTGGCACTCTCTATGCATGCAACTCAACAAACAGAGAAGGAAGAGGTGAGTATAGATACTATGGGAGGAGAGTTAAAAGTAACTTTTAGAAAGGAACCTTCGGGATATAAAAATATATTTTTGATCGGTCCGGCAGAACAAGTCTTCAAAGGAGAGATCACATGCTAACGCTAAAAGGAAAAAATATATATTTGCGCGCTTTGGAGCCCGAAGATCTTGATTTTGTTTATGTTATTGAAAATGATGAACAAATTTGGGAAATGAGTTCTACGCAAACCCCATATTCCCGTTTTTTGATTAAACAATATCTCGAGAATGCTCATCAGGATATTTATGAGATCAAACAGTTACGATTGGTGATTTGCTCTAATGATGACGCATCTCTTGGTCTTATTGATTTGTTTGATTTTGATCCAACACATAATAGAGCAGGAGTGGGGATTGTAATTGCTGAGCCTGAAAATAGAGGAAAAGGATATGGATCTGAAGCACTAGATTTGATCATTAAATATGGCTTCACTCATTTAAGACTACATCAATTATATGCCAATATATCTGAAGATAATCTTTCCAGTGTAAAATTATTCGAAAATAAGGGTTTCAAAAAAATAGGAACGAAAAAAGACTGGAACCTAATTAACAACGATTACAAGGACGAATTTTTATATCAATTAATATATGTACATTAAAAAAATATTATTAGCAATAGTATTAATAGGTTTAGTAGTAGGGGGTATTTTTGCTTATTATGTATATCAAGCAATATTTTCACCAAATACTAACTTTGAATCTGAAACGACTACACTTTTTATTCCAACAGGAGCCACTTATACAGAAGTAGTTGAAAAGATAACCCCCCTTGTAAAAGATATCTATAGTTTTGATAGAATTGCAAGAAAAAAAGGTTACGCAAATAATATTAAAGCAGGTAAATACATTCTTAAACAAGGATTAAATAATAATGAAATAATAAACCTGCTAAGAAGTAAGAATACGCCAGTTCAGGTTAGCTTTAATAATCAGGAGAGGTTGCAGAATTTAGCAGGAAGGATTGCGATGCAAATTGAAGCAGATAGTCTTTCTTTAATAAATGTCTTCCAGGACACTGCTTTTGTTGAGAAAAACGGTTTTACGACTGAGTCTGCTTTAGCTATGTATATCCCAAATAAATATGAGTTCTTTTGGAATACTTCAGCGAGTCAGTTCAGAGAAAGAATGTTGAAAGAGTATAAGAGATTTTGGAATGAATCTAGAATAAACAAAGCTAAGGCGATAGAATTATCGCCTTTGGAAGTGATAACTATAGCTTCAATTGTGCAGAAGGAAACCGCCAAAATTGATGAGCGTCCACGTGTAGCAGGGGTGTATATGAACAGATATAAAAATGGGTGGAAACTGGATGCAGATCCTACAGTAATTTATGCTTTAAAGAAACACCGTAAAGATTGGCAAACAGTTATTAAAAGGGTTTTATATAAAGATTTGGAGCTAGATAGTCCTTACAATACTTATAAATATGCAGAATTACCTCCAGGACCTATTGCTATGCCAGATATATCTGCTATAGATGCTGTGCTAAATTATGAAAAGCATGATTACTACTTTTTTGTTGCTAATGTTCAGAATTTTGGGTATCACAAATTTGCTAAGACAATTCAGCAGCACAATCGTAATAAAAAGCAATATATCGATTGGGTTAATAAGCAAGGTATTAAGCGGTAGAAATCAATCCTTTTTTTGATAAGAAAATGTTGGGTTTTTCTTTTGAGATTGCTAAAAAGGACTGAACTTATTAACAAATATCGCATTGTTTTTGTGAATTTCAATTAGATATTAGATGTTACTTTTTCTCGACAAAAGAACTTAGTTTGACGTTTAAGTGTGTTTTTTGGTTGATTTTCATAGCTTTTTTTAGGGTTTTTTGGTTTTTTTTAACTGTAAATAACTGTTTTTCAGCATTATAATTATTTTAACATAATCTGGTTGTTATTTTATGAAAAAGCCGTATATTTGCACGGCAAAAATTTAAGTAGAGGGGAACATCTTTTTGGGTGTCTACTTAGAAATTTTTTATATGATAAAGAAGATAATAGGATTATCTATACTACTTACAATTGGGGGGATACTTTTGTTAAGTTTTACAACAAAAAAAAGCATAGACTTTAGTTCTTATAGTACAGCTGGATTAGACCTGTATTACGTTGCTCCTAATTTTAACGAAATTGAAACCGAAGAGGAATTTGTTTCTGTAGAGCTTGGTAAAGGCTTTTTGGGTTTTAAAGAAGCGTTAGCTTTTAAAGAATCTAGAGGAGATTACGGTGTAGAGAATCAATTCGGTTATATGGGGAAGTATCAATTTGGTCGTGGTACTCTCGCTTTGGTTGGTGTGCAAATAAGCAAGAAAGATTTTTTAAGTAATCCAGAGCTTCAGGAGCGAGCGTTTAATGCGTATTTATCGAGAAACAAATGGGTTTTACGTAGAGATATTAAATGGTCGGTGGGTAAAACTATAAATGGGGTGAAAGTAACAGAATCGGGAATCCTGGCTGCAGCACATTTAGCTGGTCCTAATGCAGTAAAAAGATACTTGCGAACAGGAGGAGTAGTTGGGTTTGAAGATGCTTTTGGTACTACAATTCGGTATTACATGAAGCGATTTGCAGGGTACGATCTTTCTTCGGTTTCTGCAAATAGAAAAGCGAAAGCTTAAGTTTTTTCTAAAAATCTCTTTGAATGATATAGATGGTTGGTCTTTTGTGAAGGCTAACCTCTTCTTTTTTCCATTCTTCAATAGTTTTAGTTGCTATAAATTCAGAGGTTAATGTGATGTCACTGGCGATGCATAATCGTGTGTTGTTGTTCAAGATTGTTTTTAGATCGTCAAGCATTTTGTCGTTTCTGTAAGGGGTTTCAATAAATATTTGGGCCTGATTTTTTTCTAAAGAAGTTCTTTCTAGTAATTTAATACTTGCCTTTCTTTCATTTTTGTCTATGGGTAAATATCCGTTAAACGTAAAGCTTTGTCCATTCATTCCGCTACTCATCATGGCCAATAGAATTGAAGAAGGGCCTACCAAAGGGGTTACTTGTATTCCTTTTTCATGGGCTATTTTTATAACCTCGGCACCTGGGTCTGCAATACCAGGGCATCCTGCGTCTGACATTAATCCTATAGATTCTCCATTAATACATGGTGTTAAATATCCTGGTATTTCTGAAGAATCGGTGTATTTGTTAACCGTGTGTATAACTAGAGACCGTTGTGATTTACTTGGACTAACCTTTTTGATAAATCTTCGGGCAGGTTTTTCATTTTCTACAATATAGTGGTTTACCTGTTCTAGTACTTTCTTGATAGATATAGGAAGAACCTCAAGAGGGATGTCGTCTCCTAATCGCGTTGGAATTAAATATAGTTTTCCTTTGGTATCTAGGGGTTTAAATTCCATAGGTTGTATAGAGTATTTTTGGTTAAGAACCTTTTTTTAGTTTATAGTTATTGCTTAATTAGGTTTATGATTTAATAAGCAATTCTAAATATACAAAAACTTTGTATCTGATGAGTTAATTCTTTTTTTCAAGTCTACTAGCGATTACATTGCAAGCTTCGTCTAGCATTTGAAACACTTCTTCGAAGCCTTGATCTCCGCCATAATAGGGATCTGGAACATCAAAACCTTTGTTTGGGTGAGTCTCGTTTAGAATGAGTTTGACTTTGTTTTTATCTTCTTGAGTGTTGGCTAGTTTGATAATGTTTTCATAATTGGAATTGTCCATTGCATATATGAAGTCATATATTTGAAAATCATCACTTTTAAATTGAGCAGCTCTCTGATCGGTGATATCTATACCGTGAGCTTTTGCAGTTTGAATGGATCTTATATCTGGTTTATTCCCAATATGATAATTACTGGTTCCGCTAGATGAAACAAGATATTGTTCAGGGTTAAGTTTAGATTTTAAAATGCCTTCTGCTAGTGGAGATCTGCAGATATTTCCAAGGCATACCATTAATATTTTGGTTTTCATTTTGGAAAATTTACAGAGTAAGCTTCTTTCCTAGGTCTTCTACGTATTTTCTAAACTGCTTATCGGTAGAAGAAAGATTATCAACTGTTTTACAAGCATGTAGAACAGTGGCATGGTCTCTTTTCCCTATTTGAGTACCTATGCTTGCTAAAGATGCTTTGGTAAGTTTCTTGGCAAAGAACATAGCTAGCTGTCTTGCTTGAACAATATGGCGCTTACGAGTTTTTGATTGAAGGGTTTCAACATCCATTTGGAAATAATCACTTACTACTTTCTGGATGTAGTCTATTGATACCTCGCGTTTGGTGTTTTTGACATAGTTGTCAACAATGGCTTTGGCAAGGTCGATAGTAATGTCCTTCTTGTTGAAAGAAGAGTGTGCTATTAAAGAGATAATAGCTCCTTCCAGTTCTCTTATATTTGTTTTGATGTTGTTTGCAAGGAATTCAACAATTTCCTCTGGCATTTCAACACCATCTCTGTATAATTTATTTTTAATAATCGAAACTCTTGTTTCGAAATCTGGTTGATGCAACTCTGCAGATAATCCCCATTTGAAACGAGAAAGTAGTCTTTGTTCAATGTCCTGCATGTCCACAGGAGCCTTGTCACTAGTTAAAATAACCTGCTTTCCATTTTGGTGTAAGTGGTTAAAGATGTGGAAAAATACATCTTGAGTACCAGCTTTACCAGATAACAGTTGTATGTCATCAACAATTAAAACATCAATAATTTGATAAAAATGAATAAAATCGTTTCTATTATTCTTTTTTACTGATTCTATATATTGCTGAGTAAACTTTTCTGCTGATATGTATAAAACTGTCTTCTCGGGATAATTATCTTTTATATTTACACCAATAGCATGAGCTAGGTGAGTTTTTCCTAATCCAACGCCACCAAAAATAAGAAGAGGATTAAAAGAAGTTCCGCCAGGTTTATTGGCAACAGCCATACCTGCAGATCTTGCTAGTCTATTAGAATCTCCTTCTAAGAAGTTTTCAAAGTTATAGCTAGGATTTAATTGTGATTCGATCTTTACGTTTCGAATTCCAGGAATTACAAAGGGGTTTTTTAATTCTGGATTCTTACTTTTAATAGGAACATCTACCTCTTGAGAGTTTACCGGAGTACGGTTAGCACTTGGAATTTTTTCTGTAAACGGCTTTTTATTGCCGTAGGTATTTTCCATTTTAATAACGTATACTAGTTTAGCACTTTCTCCTAATTCTCTTGTAAGAGAAACCTTTAGAAGGTTAACGTAGTGCTCCTCCAACCATTCATAAAAGAATTTACTGGGAACTTGAATACTTAATGCACCGTCTGTAAGTTTTACAGCTTTAATTGGTTCAAACCAAGTTTTAAAAGCTTGTGGTGTAATGTTATCTTCTATAAACGATAAACAATTATCCCAAACCGATTGCGCAGTTACATTCATTCGAGTGGTTAGATTTACTGTTTTTATTTAGGTTATTAAAAAGAAATTGTTGAAAAACTCCTTACTGATTTTGCATGACAAATATGTGAACAAAAAATGTAAAAAAAAAACGTTTTAGGTGTTGAATTTTAATTATTTTTTTTGCATAATTTGATAGTACTACTTTTATAAATGTTAATAATTATTCATTTCAATTTATGCCAATCTCTTCAGAAACTCAATTAACTGTTCGCTATTCCGAAACCGACCAGATGGGCGTGGTTCATCACGGAAATTACGCACAATATTTGGAATTAGCAAGAATTGATTGGTTATCCCGGCTAGGTATCTCCTACAAATCGATGGAAGAAAGTGGTGTTATACTCCCTGTATTTACTCTAGACTTTAAATTTAAGAAATCTGCATTCTTCGACGACACCTTAACTGTTAAAACTTTGCTCCGGAAAATTCCTACAGTAAAAATAATTTTTGACTATGAAATTTATAATCAAAATCAAGAATTATTAACAATAGCGTCTACGACCCTAGCATTTGTTGATAGTAAAACCAAAAAACCAATTCCCTGTCCATCTTACTTACTTGAGAAAATAAAAAATTATTGATTTTATAATTCTTCAATTTCTATATCGTACAACGGGGAAAAAACCTCTTTTATTTTATGGGAATTTTTTTTTCTTACAGAAAATTGAATTTTACAGTTTAATTCAAGTTGTTGTTTAATGATGTTCAGTTGGTGTTCTTTAATAATTCGCATTACCTTATTCATGTCTTTATATTCAAATGTAATATTGTAAAAGACGTCGATAGTTTTTTCAATAATGACAGAGGATTCAATGGCCAACTTTGCTGCAGATCTGTATGCATTTATTAAACCTCCTACACCAAGTTTAACTCCGCCAAAATAGCGAACTACAACAAGTAAAACGTTAGTGATTTCAAAAGATTGAATTTGACCATATATAGGTTGTCCAGCAGAGTTCGAAGGTTCACCATCATCATTTACTCTGTATTTAATATTTTCTGTCCCTATTTGCCAAGCATAACACCAATGTCTGGCAGAGTGGTGCTTCTTTTTCAAGGATTCTATCACTACTTTGATATCTTCTTCTGAAGACACAGGAAACGAATAGCCGAAAAATTTGCTATTACGATCTTTAAACAAAACCTCTTCTCCAGGAGATGCGATTGTTTTGTATGTGTCTTTAGTTTCCAATAATTAAAAAGATTGAGCTACAAGATAGATGCTTACCATCGCAAGGACAATTCCTATCCAATTCCTTAAAGATAGTTTTTCCCTAAAAAGTAATATGCCCGCAATGGTAGATACAATTAAAACAGCAACATTGTTTACTGTAAATATAGTAGAACTATCTATGTTGTCATGGCGAAGCGCTTTTATTAAAAAATAAATTGAAAAGTAATTAGGAACACCTAAACCAATACCGGCAATAACATTTTTAATGGATAGGCGTAGATTGCTGGTTATCGATTTGTATACAAGAGTTATGATTCCTACGATAGCCGCGAAACCAAAAATGGAAGCAGAGAAAATAGGTACATCGTTTTGGGCAACATGATTGGTTTCGAAATATTTAAGACTAGTATCAATAATTCCACTTCCTATAAATACTAATATTGGAAAAATAAGATTGTTTTTGTTGATTGAAACTCCACCAGTACTTTTCATTGAGGTTAAATAAACAGCAATAAGTGCTACGATAATTCCGATTATTTTTAAAACCTCAGTACTTTCTTTGTACATAAATATTCCAAAAAGAATAGGAATGACCAAACTCATTTTTGTAGCTACTGCGGCAACCGAAAGACCATTTTTTTGTGTAGTAATAGCCATAAGATTAAATACTGAAATAAAAATTACCCCAAGAATCATAGCTCCAAAAAACCAACCTTCTTCAGATATGGTAGTAAGGTTAACAGGTTCAGAGTAGGCGATAATACCAGAAATAGAGGCTACAATATAATTAATGATGATTGCCTGTAAGGTGTCTACATTGTATTTAGAAAACAATTTAAATATAATGAATATCAGACTGGAGGCTAATATGCTTAGTAGTAAATAGATCAAAATAAATTAGATTTTATTGTAAATAAGTTTGTGATGTCTTCGGTTTTTGGATTATTGTTCCAAACATGTATTCCTAAAGAGAACGCTGCATCGGTATTTTCCTTAGTGTCGTCTATAAAAATCGTTTCAGATGGTTGTATCTGGTGTTGTTCAAGAACAAATTCAAAAATATTTGTGTTGGGTTTTCTTAAATGAATTTCATGTGAAAGATAAAAGGATTTAAAACAAGATTTAAATCGATTGTAGAAGGATATGTTTTCTTTTATCCAATTAATATGTAATGCATTGGTATTGCTAAGTAGGATAAGATTAAATTCTTGTTTAGAAGATAACTCTTCAAGAAAATCTAAGCGATACTCGGGGAAATCAATCAAAATTGCATTCCATGCATCAATTAATTGTTCTTTGGTGGCGTTGGGAAATTCATTGTGGTAGTGTTGTAAGAATTCTTCTGTAGAAATTTCACCTGTTTCATAAAGTTGATTAACCTTAGTCAAATCTTTCCAATCATTAATTTCTCCTAATTTAGAAAGTTCTGTTAAAGTAGCAGGTTTGTCTAGATTTATAAAGACATCTCCAAAATCAAATATTATGTTTTTAATCATTTCTGTAAACTATTAAGGTGTCTTTTTTTATCTGTTGTTTGGTAACAATGTTTCCATTAATATTAGGGGCAAGTACACCGTTTTTTAGGGTAGTAGATCCTTCGAAAACTCTGGCTTCATCCCATAAGTCTTTATCAATAAAGGATTGTAGTGTAAATGAGCCTCCTTCTATTATTACCGATTGAATTTGATGTTTATATAGTATATCACAAATTTCTTGGGCAATATTTTTTGCTTCATCTACGGTTTCATATATGATGTTGGAGGTGTTAGTCTTTCTAAACATATCTGTAGTAATGATAATAGTAGGTGTTGAGTTGTCAAGAACACTGGAGTCATTGGGGATTATCCCAGATTTATCAATGATGACTCTAGTGGGATTATCCCCATCCCAATCTCTTGTAGTGAGTTTTGGGTTGTCTTTTGTGACAGTATTGTTTCCTACCAAAATCGCTTGTTCTTCGGCACGCCATTTATGAACAATTTGCCTGGACTGTTTGTTGGTGATCCAAACAGGTTTTCTGTCAGGAATGTTCTCTGGAGCTATAAATCCATCATTGCTTTCAGCCCACTTTAAGATAATATATGGTCGCTTTTTTTCATGAAAAGTAAAAAACCTTTTGTTTAGATCCTTACATTCGTTTTCTAAAACACCAAGAGTGACATCGCAGCCTGCATTCATAAGTTTCTGTATTCCTGCGCCACATACTTTTGCAAAAGAATCTATAGTGCCAATAACCACTTTTTTTATGCCTTTACTAATAATTAGGTCACTGCACGGAGGTGTTTTACCAAAGTGACTACATGGTTCCAGGCTTACATATATGGTAGCGTCTTTTAAAAGCTCAGGATTTTTAACAGAGCCTATAGCGTTCACTTCTGCATGAGCTTCCCCTGCTTTGTAGTGCCACCCTTCGCCAATAATCTTATTATTATGGACAACAACACTTCCAACAAGAGGGTTAGGGTAGGTGCTTCCTAATCCGTTTCTTGCAAGTTGAATACATCTTTGTATGTATTTTTCGTGATTCACCAATTTATTTTTTTAAACTTACTTTTTGCTGTTTATCGATTTGGTAAGGGTAAGAAAAGTTGCCTAAGTGATACCGAATAACTCCTTTGTATTGAATTTGAAGAGAATCGGTCTGAATAACTTTTAATACACTGCCTAAAAGTGAATTTTTATTTTCTTCATAAATCTTTGATAGTGAGAAAGTACCTTGCAAAGGAATTGAGAATTCACTTTTTGCAGGAACGTTAAATTCCTGTGCAGAAATAGTGCCCACATCAATGTTATCAACAAAAACATGAATATCTTCTACAGATAGTTTTCCTCCTAAGTGATTTGGGTTGTCAAAAATAGCATCTGCATTCAAGGTTATTTCACGCATACTTACATTTTTAACAAAAAGATTATCTACATATTTAAATGTAGGTTTTTTAGAAAAAGAGCAAGCAGTTATACCTATTAATATTGTTGATAATATTAGAATTTTCTTCATTGATTCCTGCATAGATTTAATGTATCTTTCAATATCATTTATTAAACATAATTTATCCTATTGGGAAAGGATAGTTAAGGTTAAAATCATATTGATAAATAATAGCACAAAAGTAGTTTAAAAATTATAATGGATACAATTAAAATCCGCACAATAAAGTCTGAAGACAATAGTGCTTTGGCTCAGATAATTAGAGAGGTTTTGTTAGAAATGGGAGTACCTAAAGTGGGTACTGCCTATGAAGATGAATCGCTTGATAAGATGTTTGAAACCTACACGCAAAAGGGAAGTTCTTATTTTGTTTTAGAACAAGGTGGTAAAGTTGTTGGAGGAGGAGGTATTGCTCCTTTGGAAAAAGCCTCTTCAGAAATTTGTGAGCTCCAGAAAATGTATTTTCTTCCAGAGGTAAGAGGAAAAGGAATTGGAGTAAAAATGATACAAACTTGCCTTGAATTTGCAAAAGAACAGGGATATGCTCAATGTTATTTAGAAACTATGCCGTATATGGAGGCTGCCAGGAAACTCTATAAGAAAGTTGGTTTTAAAGCATTAACAGAGCCTGTTGGGGACACGGGGCATTATAGTTGTCAAACCTGGATGATCAAAGATTTATAATTTTATTTAGGGACATTGAATATTAGTGAATTAAGGAATAGTTTTCTAAAATCTTTAGCTGCGACGTATGATGCAGAAGAAGTGTTGTCTTTCTTTTATATGCTTACCGAAAAAAAGCTAGGTTGGCGTAGAGTTGATATTGCTTTGCATTTGCAACATGTGGTAGAAGAAGAGATTGTAAGTTTTTTTTCTGAAGCAAAAAGACGCTTAAAAGAACAAGAACCTATTCAATATATCATAGGGGACACTGGCTTTTATGGGTTTACATTTTTGGTAAATGAGCATGTGTTAATTCCGAGACCTGAGACGGAGGAATTGGTAGATTGGATTGTAAAGGATCATAAGGGGAAGAGAAATGTCAAAATACTTGATATAGGAACCGGTAGCGGATGTATTGCGATTACCTTAGCCAAAAAACTAGAAAAAGCACAAGTGTATGCTATTGATATCTCACGCGAAGCCCTATCTGTTGCTCAAAATAACGCAACATTGAATGATGTGGTTGTGAACTATGTCAGATTAGATGTATTAAACGAAGACATAGAAGAAAAAGATTTTGATATAATTGTATCGAATCCTCCGTATGTACGAGAGTTGGAAAAGAAAGAAATGCAACCTAATGTTTTGGATAATGAACCATCGCAGGCACTTTTTGTGCCTAATAATGATCCGTTGGTGTTTTATGAAAGAATTACTCAGTTAGCCAAGGAAAGGTTAAAAGAGGAAGGGGTTCTGTATTTTGAGATTAATCAATATTTGGGGCAAGAAACCAAAAATATGATTGAAAGTTATGGTTATGAATCGGTTACGTTACGAAAAGATATATATGATAATGACCGAATGATAAGGGCTAGTTTAAACAATAATAAATTATGAATAAGTTAAAGTCGATTTGTGTTTTTTGTGGGAGTAGTGAAGGTAATGATAATGAAATCATATCAGAAGCTTTTTTGCTCGGAGAAAAACTGGCGCAACGGGAAATTACTTTAGTGTATGGAGCTGCAAAAATTGGAGTTATGGGCCAAGTCGCAAAGGGTGCCCTTAAGCATAAAGGAGAAGTAATTGGGATTATTCCAGAATTTCTTAAATTGAAAGAGGTCGTTCATCAAGGTCTAGGGGAATTAGTAACCACCAAAAATATGCATGAAAGAAAGATGAAAATGCAGGAGCTAAGTGATGGGTTTATTACTTTACCTGGTGGTTTTGGAACATTGGAGGAACTATTTGAAATTATTACTTGGTCTCAGTTAGGATTACATCAAAAGCCAATTGGGTTGTTAAACACAGGAGGTTTCTACGATGATTTACTGGAATTGTTAGAAAATATGGTAAAGAGAGGTTTTTTGAAAATGGAGAATTATGAACTCCTTTTGGTAGATAATGATATTGATAGGTTGTTAGAGAAAATGCGGGAATTCAAACCTGTTCAAGTTCCAAAATGGTTAAAACCAGATCGTACATAATATAAATAGATTAGTAGAGAATAAAATTGTAAACTAGATTGGGGATATTGCAGCCATTATCTTTGATTTACGTTATATATATTGACACAAATGAGTATAGAACAACAAATTGATCAATTACGAAATGAGCTTAGACAGCATAATCATAATTATTATATACTAGATGCTCCAACAATTAGTGACTATGAGTTTGATATGAAACTCAAAGAGCTGCAAGATCTAGAAGCAAAGTATCCAGAGTATTATGATGCAAATTCACCTACCTTAAGGGTGGGGGGTGCTGTTACCAAAAATTTTGATACAATAGTTCATGAACAACGTATGTATTCGTTGGATAATTCATACTCCAAAGAAGATTTGTTAGACTGGGAGAAACGAATCAAAAAAATGGTTGATGGTGAGATTCAATATACTTGTGAGCTAAAATATGACGGTGCTTCCATCAATTTGACCTACGAAAATGGTGAGCTGGTTAGGGCTGTGACCAGAGGTGATGGGATACAAGGTGATGATGTGACTACCAATATAAAGACAATTAAATCTGTTCCTTTGAAATTGAATGGGAATTATCCGCCTAAATTTAATATAAGAGGAGAGATCATCTTACCTTTTGAAGGGTTTGCCAAAATGAATGAGGAGAGAATTGCTTTGGGTGAAGAACCTTATGCAAATCCAAGAAATACAGCATCTGGCAGTTTAAAATTGCAAGATAGTAGTGAGGTGGCAAAACGTCCATTAGATTGTTTGTTATATAGTATTGTAGGTGAAAGGCTGGGGATTGCGACGCAATTTGAGAATTTGGAAAAAGCTAGAGACTGGGGGTTTAAAGTTCCTGCTGAATCAAAACTGGTCAATACTATAGATGAAGTACTAGAGTTTGTGAACTATTGGGACGAGCACAGGCATGCGCTTCCTTATGAAACCGATGGAGTGGTTATCAAGGTAAATGACTTGCTACAACAAGACGAGCTTGGTTTTACCGCTAAAGCCCCGAGATGGGCTATGGCGTATAAATTTAAGGCAGAACAAGCATCTACAATTCTTGAAGAGATTACATATCAGGTAGGTAGAACAGGTGCTATAACTCCTGTGGCAAATCTAGCTCCAGTTGCGCTAGCAGGTACAACAGTAAAAAGAGCATCTTTACATAATGCTGATCAAATTGAAAAATTAGATGTAAGAGTTGGAGATACGGTTTTTGTAGAAAAAGGAGGAGAGATTATTCCTAAAATAGTAGGAGTAAATTTTCAGAAAAGAGATTCAAAATCGAAACCTACTCAATATATAACCCATTGTCCGGAGTGTGGAACCGAATTAATTAGAAAAGAGGGTGAAGCTCAGCACTATTGTCCGAATGTAGATGGGTGCGCTCCTCAAATTATAGGTAGAATTCAACACTATATATCTCGTAAGGCCATGGATATAGAAGGTTTGGGAGGTGAGACAGTAGCTTTGTTGGTGAATGAAGGCCTAATTACCGATTATGCAGATTTGTATGAACTGAAAAAGGAGCAAGTAATTCCTTTAGAAAGAATGGCAGAGAAAAGTGCAGATAATCTTATTACAGGAATCGAGAAGTCAAAAGAAATTCCGTTTGAAAGAGTGTTATTTGGTTTGGGTATTCGTTATGTAGGAGAAACCGTAGCTAAGAAGTTGGCCAAGCACTACAAAACTATTAATGCTGTTATAGATGCTTCTGAAGAAGATTTGGTAAATGTAGATGAAATAGGGATAAAAATAGCAGAAAGTGTACGGGAATTTTTTGGTCAGGAAAAAAATAGAACGTTGGTGACTCGATTAAAAGATTTTGGAGTACAACTGGAAATATCGGCAGAAAAGTTGGCCAACCAAACCGATACTTTAAAGGGGCAAACGTTTGTAGTCTCTGGTGTTTTTGAGAAAATATCACGTAATGAACTCAAAAAAATGATTGAAGATAATGGAGGTAAAGTATCGAGTTCTATTTCATCTAAGACATCATTTGTCGTAGCGGGAGCAAATATGGGGCCTAGTAAATTAGAAAAAGCGAATAAATTAGAAATTCCAATTATCGGAGAAGATGATTTTCTTCTTAAAATAAAATGAAAATTAGAACCTTAATACAAATATTGCTTTTAATTACTGGAGGGTTGTGTGTATTAAGCACAGCAATGCAGTGGTCAGAGCTAGAGTTGTATGTTAAACCAACTACGGTTCCACTGTTTTTTATGTTGTATTGGTTTAATGTGAAAAAGGTTGATGGGCTGTTTTTAATTGTTCTATTGCTGTGTTTTTTTGGAGATATTTTTTTACTTACCGACATACAGAATAGTTTTATTTATGTGCTATTAAGTTATACCTTGTGTTATCTCATACTGTTCTATTATTTATACAAAAATTATAAGCCTATTGATTATAATATTACAGATATTATTTATCTGGCTATATTTTTTGTTGCATGGACCTTCATCGTGTATGAGATTTATGAGGTTACCGAAAAAGAAATGGGGCCTATTCGTCCTTATGGGATTGGTTATATAGTTATTCTGTATTTATTACTTATTGGTGCTGTGATTCATTATATTAATGTAAGGTCTTCAAAATCTCTTTGGTTTTTAATAGCTGTCTTAAATTTTGTAATAAGTGATTCTTGTTTTGCTCTCAATAAGTTTTATGTCTCTTCTATTCACTTTGAAATTATAAATTCCATTTACCAGTTACTTGCAGTTTTCTTTTTAGTACAATTTAAGATCTCAAGTGCCACTCCTCTTAAGTTGAAGGAATTGTAAAGTGAGTTTTTATGGATTTTTTTGTTTTCAATCAGCCAATTTTAAAGTTATTATGTTGGTTGTAATATCTGTTGCATTGATTTTTTTATTAAATTAATTGAATGTAAAGCCTTTAGATATATCATTTGGAGGTTTACAGGTTCTAAACAACAGCAAATGAAAACAGAAAATTATGCATATCAGCTATTCTATTTCACGAGTTTGCTCTTTATAACCGCTTCCATATTTATGGAGCATCTCTCTATTTTTTTAAAGCCTGTAGTACTACTTCTTTTATCTGCTATTTATATTCTTAGGGCAGAGCATAAAAACGCCCTGGTCTTAATTGCAATGGGCGTGATTCTGGTTGCAGAGGTGCTATCTATGAAAGATTTTATAAGGTATTTTAGGGTGCTTAATGTTTTGTTGTCGGTGTATTATTTGTTAAATATTATTTTACTCTGGAAAAGCTTAAAGAAAATTAAAATCAGATTAAACAAGGTGTTTACAGTTCAGCTTATAATTACGATGGCTTTGATTGTTTATGTATTGGCCTCAGTTGCGGGGCTTATATTGCCAAGTGTATATGATGATCGCATGTATCTTGTTATTCTTATTCTATTTTTTACCGTATTTGTATGTTCATGTTATTATATCTATCTAAACAGTAAAACAGTGGTGAGTTCTTCTCTAATGGTAGCAGCATCTTGTTTTTTAATTGTGAATATTATTACTGCTCTATATAAATTATATGTTTTTTTAGAAGTTTTTATGGTCATTGGAAACCTTTTGCAGGTCTTTGGACAGTTTTTCTTAGTTAAATTTTTTATAGAACAGCATAAATTAACACCCAATGAGGAGGATTTTTTTTAAAAGAACCTTAGGTTTACAGGGATTTGGAGTTGAATAAATATTAGAATTGTTAAAATCTTTTGAAGTATACCACGATTACATATTTACTGTTTTATTTCTCTTTTTTGGTTGTTCTTGTTTTATCTGTGTTTTTCGATAAACAACTTTTGATATATTTCAAGCCTTTAGTTCCTATTTCTTTAATCATTTTACATCTTCAATATGTCAAAAAGGTAAGCTACTTTTTTTTATTAGCAATGTTGGTAATTTTGGTGACCGATGTTTTTACATACATAGATTTTCTGGAGTATTATGAATTTATAGCATTGTTAATAGCTTTATTTTATGCATGTTGTATTGTTTCTTTAAGAAAGTATATTGCTCGAAAGGATATAGTGCTTAAAAAACTACTTTCACCCCCTGTGGTTGTAAGTGTTCTGTTGATCTCTTATTTGGTATATTCAATTACAGAGTTGGTGTTACCAAAAATTGAAAATTCTGTGGGCTCAATTGCTATTATTGTTGTCAGTTTGGTGTCTTTTGTAGGTGTTTGTTTTTTTATCTATACAGCAGATAGATTCGAAAAATCTGTATTTCTTTTCATAGCAGCCTGTTGTACCCTTTTTGTTGATGCTCTTCTTGCTGTTAATGAACTATATTATTATACTAGAGTTTTTACCACGCTTATTAATATTGCAGAAATTGCAGGGCTCTATTTTTTTACAAGCTTTTTTATTGAAACAAAACCCTTAACTACACGTTCTTTAGATAAGGAATTCTTTTGAGTTGTATTGATAATCAGTGACTTTCCTTTTCTTAAGAGGCCTAAGATGGTTTTAAGCCTTAAAATAGCTACATTTGTGGCTTCTTAATCTTTTTGATAAATGATTTTAAAAGGTCTTAAAAGAAATGCAATAAAGAAAAATATAGAATCTCATTTACAAAAAAGAGATTCTTCTTCTCAGGGTATTTCTAACCTTGTTACATTGGCAATTCTAGTTGATGCTTCTCAACCTGTAAATACATTAGCTTTGGTGAAAATGGCCAATGAGCTTAATGTTACATCAGAAAATCTTACCATAATTGGGTATAAAGAAGAAAAGGATGTTGTGGAGGATAAAGACGCTTCTTATTATACGGAAAAGAGTTTCGGAGTAAATGGTTCTGTAAAAAGTGAAGTCATTTCAAGATTCGTTAAAAAAGATTATGATGTTTTAATTAATTTTTACAACGAAAATAGAGTAGAGTTGAATTTTGTAGCAGCTGCATCACAGGCAAAACTAAAGGTTGGTTTTGCTGAGGTAGATCATCGCATTAATGATCTCATTATTGGAGCGACTATGAATAACACTAATTTATTTATAATTGAACTTAAAAAGTATCTAAAAATTTTACAAGTAATATGAGTAGTTTTCTGAGGGGAACTGGGGTAGCTTTGGCTACACCTTTCAAAAAAGATGGTTCAATAGATTACGATGGAGTATCATCGTTGGTTGATTTCTGTGTTGAAGGTAATATTGAATATTTGGTAGTTTTAGGAACTACTGCAGAATCTGTAACTCTTTCAAAAGAAGAAAAGGAAGAGTTGGTGGCACATATTATAAAAGTAAATAATAAACGACTTCCGTTGGTATTAGGTATTGGGGGAAATAATACGCATTCGGTAATTAACGAGATAAAAAACACTGATCTATCTGATTTTGCAGCTATACTTTCTGTAGTGCCTATGTATAACAAGCCCACTCAGGATGGAATATTCGAGCATTACAAAGCTATAAACGAGGTTGCGCCAATCCCGATTTTGTTGTACAATGTTCCTTCACGAACAGGAACGAATATGACTGCAGAAACTACTTTGCGTCTTGCTGAAATGGATAAGGTGATTGGAATCAAGGAAGCAGTGGGAGATTTCACTCAGGTTCTTAAAATTATTAAGGATAGACCTGAAGGTTTTTTGGTGATTTCTGGTGATGATGCTCTAGCTTTACCGGCCGTAGCTGCAGGAGGCGATGGGGTAATTAGTGTAGTAGGGCAGGGATTTCCGAAAGAGTTTTCAGAAATGATTCGACTTGGATTGTCGGGAGATACCGCAAAAGCCTTTGATATACTATATCAACTCTTACCTGTACTAGATTACGCTTTTGAAGAAGGGAACCCGGCGGGTATAAAACATATTCTTGAAGTGAAAGGTATATGCGAAGATCATGTTCGTTTGCCTTTGGTTGCGGTATCTTCGAAGTTGTCTGATAAGATTAAAAAATTTATTGCAAATAAATAGTTTGGTAAATGGCTAGAAAAATAAAAGATCCAGGTATTGGTAAATCTTCTTTTAAAGATGCGAAGAGGTTTATTAATTCTGATGGTTCTTTTAATATCAAGCACATTAACAGACCAGGAACTTTGTCAGAAAGTTATAATTATCTGACGAGCATTAGTTGGACAAGCTTTTTCCTATGGGTGATTTTGGGGTACACACTTTTGAATACCCTATTTGCTCTTATTTATACCTTTTTAGGGGTTTCAGGAATCGCAGAGCCTACAGGGAGTGTTTATAGAGATTTTCTAAACGCATTCTTTTTTTCAGCTCAAACCTTAACAACAGTTGGTTATGGTGCAATGGCTCCAAAAGGATTGCTTTTCGGACTGATTTCTTCGTTTGAAGCATTAATAGGATTACTTAGTTTTTCTTTTGTTACAGGATTACTCTATGGAAGGTTTTCTAAACCTAAGGCAAATATTCAGTTTAGTAAGACTATTATTCTGAAAAAACATAACGACGTTGATTGTATTATGTTTAGGCTTATGAGTAGGAGCGCTAATGTTATGATTAAACCTCGTATAGAGGCAACTTTGGCACTGTCGCAAAAAGATAAAACAGGTAAATTTACCAATAGTTTTTATCGACTTAAGTTAGAACGAGATAATATTACTTACCTCCCCACAACTTGGACCGTAGTGCATGCTATAAAGGAATCTAGTCCGTTACACGAGTTTAACAGAAAAAGCTTAAAAACTCTAAATGGAGAAGTTTTAATATTGGTGAGCTACTATGATGAATCCTATACACAAGAAGTACATCAAGTTCATTCGTATCTATTAAAAAATATAAAGATAGATGAGGATTTTATGCCTGCTTTCTATCATGATGAGGAAGGGTATACTATATTAGATCATAATAAATTAGATAAAACATCTTCATTTCATACTAAAGATTAAGAGCTTCATCTTGTTAAAAGTCTTTTTTAAGTTTTGCAACAATGCTTGTATTGATGAGTTATTGAAATAAGAATGGGTTTGTTTCTGTTCTTATTTGAATCTTGTATCCTAATTGAGGTCATATTGCTTGTGATGTGAAGCAAGATCGACTAATTGATGAATTAAAGTTTTTGTAATACGGCAGAAATATCTATTTTTGCCAGATGTTTTTTTACGTATGAAGAGATTATTGTATTTACTTATTTGTGTATTGTTCTTTGGATCTTGTAGCGAATATCAAAAGGTCTTAAGAGAAGAGGAAGTTCCGCCCAAATATAAGATGGCCGAAAACCTTTATAAAGAGGGTAAGTATGCAAAAGCTTTGAAACTTTTTGAACAGATTGTTCCGCAATACAGAGGGAAGCCTCAGGCAGAGCGAATCATGTACTATTATGCAGACACCTATTATCAACTAGGGGATCATTATCTGGCAGGATATCAGTTTGAGAGATTTACAAAATCATATCCTAGAAGTGAGAAAAGAGAAGAAGCAGCCTTTAAATCTGCGAAAAGCTACTACGAGCTATCTCCTAGATATAGTCTTGACCAAAAAGAGACGACCGAGGCTATCGAGAAACTTCAGGCATATATAAACGAATACCCTGAAAGCGATAAGTTGAAAGATGCGAATGCAATGGTTGCAGAGCTTAGAGAGAAAAAAGAGAAAAAGGCATATGAAATAGCAAAGCAGTATCACCATAGAGAAAACTATAAAGTAGCTATTTCTGCTTTTGATAACTATTTGGTAGATTATCCTGGTTCCATATACAGAGAAAAAGTACTTTATTACAAATTAGAGTCAGAATATTTACTTGCTATAGGTAGTTATGAAGATTTAGTGAAGGAAAGGCTTGAAGTAGCTCAAGGGTATTACAAAAATTACAAGAAGTACTATAAAGAAGGAGAGCTTACAGAAAAAGCAGAAACTATAGCCGAGGACATAAAACAAAGATTAGAACAATATAAATAGAAAATAAGTAGAACGATGGATTTGAAAAAAAGCAATGCGCCGGTAAATACAACTACTATAGATAAGAACCTAATAGATCAGCCTACAAGTAATATCTATGAGGCAATTTCTATTATTTCTAAGAGAGCTACTCAAATTAATACAGATATTAAAAAAGAGTTGTTAGAAAAATTAGATGAATTTGCTACTTATAATGATAGTCTTGAAGAAATTTTCGAAAACAAAGAGCAAATTGAGGTATCTAAGTTTTATGAAAGATTACCAAAACCACATGCATTAGCAGTTCAGGAATGGTTGGAAGATAAGATCTATCATAGAAACACAAAGACAGACTCAGAATCTTTATAAATTTATGTCGATTTTAAGCGGTAAAAAGATTTTATTAGGTGTTACCGCTGGTATTGCTGCATATAAAACAGCTTCTTTGGTCAGACTTTTTATAAAGTCTGGAGCCGAAGTGAAAGTGGTGATGACACCCGCTGCCAAAGACTTTGTAACACCACTTACCCTTTCAACATTATCAAAAAATCCGGTAGTATCTTCTTTCTTTGATGAAGAAGATGAAAACGCCTTATGGAACAATCATGTAGAGCTTGGTCTTTGGGCAGATGTTATGCTCATTGCTCCAGCTACTGCCAATACCTTGTCTAAAATGGCAAGTGGTAACAGTGATAACTTACTGTTGGCAACATATCTTTCGGCTAAATGTCCGGTGTACTTTGCACCTGCGATGGATCTTGATATGTATAATCATCCATCTACTCATGAAACGTTTGAAAAACTTCAGGAATTTGGAAATATCATGATTCCTGCGGAATCTGGAGAGCTAGCGAGTGGATTGGTAGGTCAAGGACGTATGGCAGAACCAGAAAATATTATTGATTTTCTCGAAAAAGATATTTTAGAAAAACTTCCTTTAAAAGGACAAACAGTTCTTATTACTGCAGGGCCAACTTATGAGGCTATAGATCCAGTTCGATTTATAGGGAATCATTCAAGCGGTAAAATGGGAATCGAATTGGCCTTAACTGCAGCAAACCTGGGAGCACAAGTATATTTGGTTCTCGGTCCTTCATCTTTAACGGTAAGTCATGGTTTGATTGATGTTATTCCTGTGGTTAGTGCAGAGGATATGTATCAAGCGGTGATAGAACGTTATGAAAATTGTGACATTGCTATTGCTTCTGCTGCGGTGGCAGATTACAGACCAAAGCATGTTTCAGATCAAAAGATAAAAAAAGCCGATACTGAATTTTCTATTGAATTAGAAAGAACCAAAGATATCCTAAAGTGGATGGGTGCAGAAAAGAAAAATCAATTTTTGGTAGGCTTTGCTTTAGAAACAGAAAATGAAAAGGAGAACGCAATAGGTAAATTAAAGAAGAAAAACTTAGATTTGATAGTTCTTAATTCTCTCAATGATAAAGGAGCAGGTTTTAAAGGACAAACAAATAAAGTAACCTTGATTAATCATAAATTAGAAATTAAAGCGTTTGAACTAAAAACAAAATCTGAGGTTGCCAAAGATATATTCGATACAATTAATCAACTTAAAAAAGATGAATAAATTCCTTCTTTTACTGCTGCTTGTTTTTGGGAGTACCATTTATGGTCAGGAATTTAATGCGACTGTTGTTGTTAATGCAGAGCAGACAGGAAATCCCAATTTACAAGTTTTTAAGACCTTAGAAAGATCATTGACAGAATTTATCAATAATACGGTTTGGACGACAGTTGATTATAGAACAGAAGAGAGAATAGACTGCAGTTTTTTTGTAACCATAGTTGGGTATGATAACGATGCGTTTACTGCAACAGTTCAGGTACAGGCTTCGCGTCCGGTATATGGTTCTAACTATTCTACTACGATCTTGAATGTTAATGATCGTCAATTTAATTTTAATTATCTCGAATTTCAACCTTTGAATTATAATCCGAATAATTTCGAGTCTAACCTAATCTCCGTAGTATCTTATTATCTATATACTATTCTTGGTGTTGATGCAGATACTTTCGAACTTAACGGAGGAACTAGTTATTACCAAGAAGCTAAAAATATAGTTGGAAATGCCCAAAGTAGCAATGCGCTTGGTTGGAATCCGGCAGATGGTTTACAGTCTAGATTTCGACTTAACGATGATTTACTTTCTGGAACCTTCGATGGGTATAGAGAGGCAATGTATACCTATCATAGAGAAGGGTTAGACGTGATGCATAATAATGTAAAGCAGGGAAAACAAGTGATCACTAAAGCTATGAAAACTTTGGAAAAGCTACATAGTGTGAGACCTAATTCTTTTATTATGAGAGTCTTTTTTGACGCTAAAGCAGTAGAGGTTTCTAGTATATTGTCAGGAGGACCATCAGTAAATATTGCAGATACAATTCAGGTATTAAATAAAATTGCACCCACCTACAGAGATAATTGGAAAGATATAAAGTTTTAAAAAATTAGAAACAAGCGAATACATTCTTTTGTAAACTATATTATCTTTACCACTTCGAACTTTAAAATTTTTCTACCTTTTGTTAAGAGGACTTTCTATAAAAAACTTTGCGTTAATAGAACAATTACAAGTTTCTTTTGATTCTGGTTTAACAACAATTACCGGAGAAACAGGAGCAGGTAAATCTTTATTACTAGGAGCACTAGGTTTGTTACTTGGTAAACGAGCAGATTTAAGTAGTGTAAAAGATAGTTCTCAAAAATGTATTATAGAAGGAGAGTTTCTTATACAGCAATATAAACTACAGGAGCTTTTTGAAGAAGAAGTTTTAGATTATGAAGATGAAACTATAATAAGGCGTGAGATTTTACCATCAGGTAAATCACGTGCGTTTGTAAACGATACTCCAGTAACGTTGCAATCATTGGCGGCTCTTGGAGAAAAACTTATAGATATTCACAGTCAACACCAAACGTTAGAAGTAACTAGTAATGATTTTCAGTTTACAGTGCTTGATGCTTTGGCAGAAACTCATAGAGAAGTAGAGTCGTACAAGAGAGGACTTCGTATCCTTAAGCAAAAGGAAAAAGAGGTGCAGCAATTAATTGCTAACCAAGAAAACTTCACCAAAGAATATGATTATAATTCGTTTCTTTTAAAAGAGCTTGAGGATGCAAAACTAAAACCGGGAGAGCTTGAAGAGGTCGAAGAGCAATATGAAAAACTTAATAACATAGAGGAAATACAGGAACGATTGTCAAGTGCAATTGGTATGGTTTCTTCAGAAGATATTGGGATATCAGATCAATTAAACACGGTAAAAGCAAGCCTGTCTAAAATTGAATTGTATTCTGGATCGTTGAAAGAGCTTTCGGGTCGTGTAGCAAGTATAGCAATAGAATTAGAAGATGTGCATACGGCATTGGTCGATGAACTAGAAAAATTGGAAGCTGATCCACAAAAATTGGAAGAGACCAATCAAAGACTTCAATTATTACATAATCTTCAGGTAAAGCATAGTGCATCAGGAATTGAGGAGTTGATAGAATTGAAAGAAGAGTTGCAACAAAAGGTTTCGAAGACAGAATCGCTTTCAGAAGATATTGAAAAACTTAAGACAGAAATTCAATCAACCAAAGATCGATTAGATGAGGTAGCTGTTAAAATTCATAAGAAAAGAGAAAAGGCACTACCTGCATTGATAGTGGAGTTAGAGGAAATTCTTAAAGCTTTGGGAATGCCTAATGCTACTTTTCAGGCTTCAGTAAAAATGCGAGAGCAATATTTCTCGAATGGAAAGGAAGTACTAGAATTTCTTTTTTCAGCAAATAAAGGAGGGAGTTTTGGAGAACTTAGGAAAGTAGCTTCGGGAGGAGAGCTATCTCGAATTATGTTGGCTATTAAAACTATTCTTTCTAGGTATACGCAATTGCCAACCATTATTTTTGATGAAATCGATACCGGGGTTTCTGGTGAAATAGCACATAAAATGGCAGATCTTATGTTGAATATGAGTTCCAATTTGCAGGTGTTTAGCATTACTCACTTACCTCAAATAGCTGCCAATGGCCAAAGTCAATACAAAGTTTTTAAAGAAGATATAAACGATACTACAGTTACACAGCTCAAGTTGTTGTCTAAGGAAGAACGAGTACGAGAAATTGCCGAAATGATAGGGGGTAAAGATATTTCAGATACTGCTTTGACTCATGCTAAGTCTCTGTTGCATTATTAAACTAAAGGTCAATTTAAGGATTGCCCTAAAATTTGTTTTCTTGTGTAGCTATTAATAGGGTTTTGTTATCTTTACCGCTCGTATAACCATACTTTAATTTACATCTAAATGTCACACAATTTATTAAAAGGTAAAAGAGGAATTATTTTTGGAGCACTTGACGATAGTTCAATTGCCTGGAAAACTGCCGAAAGAGTTTTTGAAGAAGGTGGGAGTTTTGTTCTTACCAATGCCCCTGTTGCTATGAGAATGGGAGCGATCAACGAGTTGGCAGAAAAAACCAATTCTCAGGTTATACCTGCAGATGCTACTTCGCTAGAAGACTTAGAAAATCTAGTAGAAAAATCAATGGAAATTTTGGGAGGCAAAATAGATTTTGTTTTACACTCTATAGGAATGTCTGTAAACGTAAGAAAAGGACGTCACTATACAGATTTAAATTATAGCTGGAGTGAAAAAGGATGGGATGTATCTGCACTTTCTTTTCATAAGACTATGCAAACTTTATACAAGAAGGATGCTATGAATGAGTGGGGTAGTATTGTTGCTCTTACTTACATGGCTGCGCAGCGTGTGTTTCCTGATTATAATGATATGGCAGATAATAAAGCATATTTAGAATCTATCGGGCGTAGTTTTGGGTATTTTTTCGGAAGAGATAAAAAAGTTCGTGTAAATACAATTTCTCAATCGCCTACACCTACTACTGCTGGTAAAGGAGTAAAAGGATTCGATGGTTTTATAGAATATGCAGATAAGATGTCTCCATTAGGAAATGCTACTGCAGATGAATGTGCCGACTATACGGTTACCTTATTCTCAGATCTTACTAAAAAAGTAACTTTACAAAACTTATATCATGATGGTGGCTTCTCAAATATGGGGGTAAGCCAAATGGTGATGGATAAGTTTGTAGAAGAAAAATAAAAAGTACTAAATAAAGTTATCTTTAAAAATCCCATTAATAGTTATAATGGGATTTTTATTTGATTAGTCTTTTCATAGATAAAATGCAGCTAAATTTCTCTTTTATAGTTCCGGTATATAATCGTCCTGTAGAAATAGACGAATTGTTACAAAGTATGATGGTGTTGAATTATAATAAACCATTTGAAATTGTAATTGTAGAAGACGGATCTTCAGATACTTCAGAAAGAGTTATAGAAAAGTATCAAAATAAGTTATCTATAAGCTATTACTATAAAAAGAATACAGGACCTGGAGATTCTCGTAATTACGGGATGAGTAAAGCAAAAGGTAACTATTTTATTATTCTTGATAGTGATGTGATTTTACCAGAGGATTACTTGTCCAAGGTTGATGAATTTTTGTCTAGAAACTTTGTGCATTGTTTTGGAGGGCCAGATGATGCTCATAAAAGTTTCTCAAATTTGCAAAAAGCTATTAGTTATAGTATGACTTCATACCTTACTACCGGAGGTATAAGAGGTAGAAAAAATACGATGGGAAAGTTTCAGCCCAGAAGTTTCAATATGGGCTTGTCTAAGGATGCTTTTAAATCTTCGCAAGGTTTTGGTCAAATACATCCTGGAGAAGATCCCGATCTTACCATAAGACTATGGAAATTAGGATATGATACAGCGTTAATTCCAGATGCAATAGTGTTTCATAAAAGAAGAATTTCCTGGAGAAAATTTCATATTCAGGTCCATAAGTTTGGTCTGGTACGTCCTATTTTAAATAAATGGCACCCCGAAACCGCAAAGCTAACATATTGGTTACCTTCAATGTTTTTATGCTATATATTGTTTGCTTTGGTCACTGTGTTTTGTGGATGGTGGTATTTTGCTGCTTTTTTAGGGGTGTATTTCGTTTTGATTTTTATTGGAGCGCTGTTTACCTATAGAAGTATATCTATTGCTTTGCAATCTATTTTGGCTGTTTTTATTCAATTTTACGGATATGGAAAAGGATTCTTTAAATCTTATTATTATATTCATCTATTGAAAAGAGATCCAGAAAAACAATTCCCAGCATTGTTTTTCTCAAAGTAATCGTTATGTCTAGTAGAAAAAGAAAACCCTTTTCTTTTAAAAGAACCAATGTAAAGACCTTTTTATTTTTCCTGGTTTTTACTTCCATTTTATGGCTGTTGATTCAATTTTCAAAAAACTATACTAAAGAAGTAGAAGTTGGTGTGCGCTATACCAATATTCCTGAAGGTAAAATATTTAATGAAGATAGTGATCAAACATTAAGAATGACATTAAATGGTAATGGATTCCGGCTTATAAATCATAATTGGAAAGAACCAGTACTAGAATTTAATGTAGAAGACGCCATTATAAATGAAGACGAGGAGTATCTTTTTTATGTAAATAAAGAATCATCCATCTTAAAAAGTAAATTAGATTTTCAAGGTAGGGTTTTAGCATTAAAAAAAGACACAATACGATTACGATTAGATATTAATCAAGAAAAGAAAATTCCTATCAAAATTAATCATAACATTCAATATGCTGTGGGTTATGGTAGCGATAAGGGGGTTGAAGTAACTCCAGATTCTGTATTAATAAGTGGAGCTTTAAAAGTTGTAGATACCATTGAAAGTATTTCAACAAAATTACTGGATCTAGAAGGACTTAATCTAAATTATGTTTCAGAACTCGAACTTGATATCGAACAGCTGCCGACCAATATAACAGTAAGTCCAGGCACAGTACAAGCTAGTGTTTTGGTAAGTAAATTTACCGAAGGCAGCCAAAAAATCCCTATTACTTTGAATAATGTTCCGGAAGGGGTTGAGATTAAAATATTTCCAAAAGAAATTTCTGTGGTCTACCGAGTAGGGTTAGATAAGTATAATGAAATCAGTGAGAGGGACTTTAGAGTAGTTGCAGATTATGCAAAAGCTTCAGAAGAGAGTGCTTTTCTGACTTTGGAACTTACAAATAAACCCACTGCTATTCATGATGTTCGTTTGCAAGAAAAGCAGATTCAATTTGTGGTACTTAAATAAAGGGTAATGTTATGATAGTTGTTGGTCTAACAGGAGGAATAGGAAGTGGAAAATCTACCGTGGCAAAAATGTTTAGTACACTCGGGATTCCTGTATATATTGCAGATGTTGAAGCAAAAAAATTGATGAACACCGATGAAATTCTAAAAAAACAAATTATAGATTTATTTGGAAGTAACGCCTATATCGACGGACAGCTTAATCGGAATTATATTGCAGGTATTGTTTTTAATAATGCAGAACAATTAGATAAATTAAACGCAATTGTTCATCCTGCAGTAGCACGTCATTTTATGGCCTGGAAAGAGAAGCAAAAAAGTAAATATGTGATAAAAGAAGCTGCAATTCTCTTTGAAAACGAAGGATATAAGCAGTGTGATTTCACAATCTTGGTTACAGCTCCCAAGGAAATAAGAATACTTAGAGTTCTCGATAGAGATAAAACCACCAGAGAAGAGGTCATTTCTAGGATGAATAACCAATGGGAGGATGATCAAAAAATTCCTTTGGCCGACTATATTGTACCTAATATAGATATTGAAAAAACTGAAAATCAAGTAAGTAGCATTCATAGAGAGTTGTCTTCTAAAGATCCGTGTAATCCTAATCCTTCATTTTGTTAACATTTGGTTAAACCGTAAAGTAGCTAAATGTTAAAGTCTTACTTTTGATCTATGAACAAAAGGTTATTCGTATTGCTGATAATCCTTATGAGTTTGTCACTGATCGGGATTATTTTCGTTCAGGGATATTGGATTAATAACACAGTAGAGAATAATGAAGAGCAGTTCTCTTATAATGCCAAACAAATTCTAATTTCAGTATCCAATGGGATTCAGTATCGAGAATTTGAAGAAATGTTTTTTCCTTTAAGGGAAATTCTGGATAGTATAGAAGAACCTGATAATAGAACAATAAGACAGCTCTTAAATATTAGTATCGACAATTCAACTAAATCATTTGGTTATGCCAATGATATTTTGGATGAAGATTCTAAGTTGTTCTCTTCGTTCATAAATTTTAATATAGATACGGTTAAGTTAAAAAATATTTTAAACCGTAATGTAGATAGCGCAATTGAAGAGGAAACAGGAGGAGGTTTAAAACTCGATTCTAAGTCTAAATTAGAAAGAAGAATAAAAGGGTTAACCGATCTTCAAAGAAAAGACTATGAAATTGTAATTGGTGAGATAGCTAGTTTTATCCCAATTCATAGAAGGGTAAAAAAGAAAGAAGTTGAGTATCTACTGAAAAAAGAACTCGAAGAAAGAGATATAAAAGTAGGTTTTGAATATGCTATTTATAGCAAATCATTAGCTACAAAAGTACGTTCTGAAGATTTTAGTTTAGATCACCCTGCTACATATGCAATACCATTATTTGTAGATGATCAAGGAGCTAGTGAATATCAATTGTTTGTGAATTTCACTGGTAAGAAACAGTATGTCTTATCGACTATTAAAGGTATGGCCATATTGTCTATAATATTCACTTTGATTATTGTGGTAGCGTATTCAAGTGCTTTATCACAATTGATGCAGCAGAGGCAGATATCGCAAATTAAAACCGATTTTATTAACAATATGACACATGAACTTAAAACACCTATTGCTACAATAAATTTAGCATTAGACGCTGTGAAAAACCCTAAAATTTCGGGTGATCAGGAAAAAGTTCAGCGTTATATGAGCATGATACGTGAAGAGAACAAACGTATGCACGCTCAAGTTGAAAATGTATTGAGAATTTCGCAATTAGAGAAAAACGAACTTAATATCAAAAAAGACAGGCAAGAACTGCATGATATTATAGAAGATGCTGTGACACATGTATCTTTAATTGTGGAAAATAGAGAAGGGTATATAAAAACACATTTAGGTGCGCTTAAAACAACTGTATTGGCAAATGATAGCCATTTAACCAATGTGGTGGTAAATGTTTTAGATAATGCGATAAAATATTCTGAGAAAGAACCTAAAATAGATATTTATACTGAAAACGTAAAAAATAGTATTGTCCTTAAGATTCGTGACCAAGGTATTGGTATGGGTAAAGTGGCACAGAAGAAGATTTTTGAGAAGTTTTTTAGAGAACACACAGGAGATCTTCATAATGTAAAAGGTCATGGTTTAGGGTTAACATACGTAAAAAGAATAATTGACGACCACCATGGTCAGATATGGGTGGAGAGCGAAAGGGGAAAAGGCTCCACATTTATAATTAAATTACCGTTAATATCATAAAATATGGAAACAGAAAACAAAAAGATTTTGCTTGTAGAAGATGATCCAAACTTCGGAACCGTGTTAAAGGATTATCTAGTAATGAATGATTATGATGTAGTGCATGCTAAAAATGGTATGGAAGGCTTCGAAAAATTTAAAAAGGATGACTATGATATGTGTATCCTTGATGTTATGATGCCTTATAAAGACGGATTTACCCTAGCCAAAGAGATTAGGGATAAAAACGAAGAAATACCAATTATCTTTTTGACCGCAAAAGCGATGAAAGAAGATGTATTAAAGGGATATAAAGTAGGAGCCGATGACTACTTAAATAAACCTTTTGATAGTGAAGTGCTATTAATGAAAATACAAGCTATAATGCAACGAAAAAGTACAGAATCAGTTGCAGATAGTAAACAGTTTGAGTTTAAAATAGGAGGTTTTCACTTAAACTCTAAACTCAGATTCTTAACTTTCAAAGAAGAAGACCCTATCAAATTATCTCCAAAAGAAAATGAGTTACTTCGTTTATTAGCTTTACATCTCAATGATTTAATGCCAAGAGAATTGGCGTTAACCAAAATATGGAGAGATGACAATTACTTTACTTCTAGAAGTATGGATGTTTACATTGCAAAATTAAGAAAGTATCTCAAAAAGGATGAAAATGTAGAAATCCTAAATATCCATGGAGAAGGATTTAGATTAGTAGTAAGAGGAGAAGAAGGATAGGACAGACTTTAACAATAACGGTAACCATACTAAATTAAAGACACTATGAGACTATAATCATAGTGTTTTTTTTTGTACATGATTGATAATGTTTGTAATATTTTCTAGGTAATCAAACCATTCAATTTCACTATCCTTTTTGAACCAGGTGAGTTGTCTTTTGGCAAATCTTCTGGTATTCTTTTTAATCTCTGAGATAGCGAAATCCTTTTCCCAGGCGTTGTTTAAATAATTAAATACTTCTTTGTATCCAACCGTATTTAGCGCGTTTAAATCCTTATTTGGATATAATGATTTTACCTCTTCAATAAGACCTTGTTGGATCATTATATCAACTCTTTGGTTAATTCGGTCATATATAGTTTGTCTATCTGCGGTAATACCAATTTTGATGCAATTAAAAGGTCTGTTCTTCTGTGTAGATGTGATAAATGAAGAGTAAGGTTTTCCACTGCCTATGCATATCTCTAATGCCCTCATTACTCTATGTGGGTTTTGAAGATCAACAATTTTGTAGTATGTAGGATCCAGGGTTTTTAGTTGTTCTTGTAAAAAGGAAATTCCTTTGTTTTCTAGTTCTTTTTGGAGCTTCATTCTTATCGAAGCATCTACCTCTGGGAAATAATCTAATCCTTTGATTACGGCATCTATATACAAACCTGATCCACCAATTAAAATTGCATATTGATTGGTTTTAAAAAGATCATTTAACTTTTCCAGAGCTTCTTTTTCAAAATCTCCAACATTATAAGCATCCTTAATACTTTTATGTTGTATGAAGTGATGGGGTGCTGCTTTAAGTTCATCTGGAGATGGCACTGCAGTTCCTACATACATCTCTTTATAGAATTGCCGACTATCTGCTGAAACTATTTCGCATTTGAAATGCTGTGCTAATTTTATACTTAAACTTGTTTTTCCAATAGCAGTTGGTCCAACAATTACAATAAGGTTGTTATTCATTGTATAGGCTTTCTCCACATCTGTGACAGAATTTGGCACCATCTTGGTGCTCTGTTTCATGGCAATTACTGCAGGATTGAGTATTTAGATGTACTTTTTTGGATTGTTGGGCATATTCTGCACTCACGATACCGGTTGGTACAGCAATGATGCCGTAACCCATAATCATAATAATAGCCGCGAGAAATTGCCCTAAAGGAGTAGTGGGGGCAATATCTCCATATCCTACGGTGGTTAATGTTACGATACACCAATAGACACTTATCGGGATGCTTCTAAAACCACTTTCTTCTCCTTCTACTAAATACATAACACTACCCATGATAATGCAAAGTACTAGAACAGCAAACAGAAAGACAGATATTTTTGCTCCACTATCACGGATGGCTTTGGCAAGACGATTAGATTCACCAATATATCTCGAAATCTTTAAGATTCTAAAGATTCTAAGTAGTCTTAATGCCCTTACAGCTAGCAGTGCGCTCGTTCCGGTAATAAAAAAAGATAAATACAGTGGTAAGGTAGATAATAGATCGATGATACCGTAAAAGCTAAATATATAACGAGAGGGTTGTTTTATAGAAATAATTCTAGCAATATACTCAAACGTAAAAAATACCGTAATAATCCATTCTGCATAGTATAAAAATTCATAGGTTTTGATAGGTAAACCTTTTACACTTTCTAGCATTACGAAAATAATACTTAAAACAATGAGAATGAGTAAGACTACATCAAATGCTTTTCCTAGAGGAGTATCTGCTTCATAGATAATCTCGTGCAACTTGTTTTTCCAGTTTTTATGTTCTGTTTTTGTGGTCAAACTTTATGGTTTTCAATAAATGTACTAAAACTTAAAAATTAAACTTTGGGAATTGGAATAATCTTTATTTTTTTATTCTGGCGAATATAACTTTGTATAATATGTTGGGCATCTCTATTATGTTGCATAGGAGTGATAATAGACCTTAGGATTTCAATATTATTAATTTGATAATTAAGATTGAAATATCCAAAACCCTTAAATTTTCCTTCTTCAATTAATATGACCCCCTGTTCGTCAATATCCCTTCCCTGATCTATAATCATCATATTTAGACTGATAAAGGAGTTTTGATCGATAAGTTTTTGCACCCTTTTATTATAATCTTCGGGTGTTTCAGATTGAATACAAGCGCCTTCACATTGTTTTATAGTATGATGAAAACAGTTCCCTTTTCCTTTATCAAGTCCTACAAGCTTTTGGCATAGATTGAATTCCTCTGTCCAACGGTGTAAAAAGCTTTTTGCTTGTTGCTTATTGGTAAAGGTAGTTATGCTCACTTTGTTAGTAGATGCTTTTTCTACTTTAAGATTAATGTATCCGTTTTTATCAGTAAAATGATAGAGTGCCTGATCAAATATACTTTTTCTTAAAGCTCTATTATATTTGGGTTTATTTTGTTTTATTTCTTCGCTTTCCTTTAGAAGGGCTAAGAGTTCACTACCAGTAACTTCAAAAGATACACTGGCAACTTCTTCTTGAATTTTACGTGACTTTCTATTATCATTGGTAAAATGCTGGTTCAATCTTTTTTTGATGTTTTTACTTTTTCCAATGTAGATGATGTCTCCGTTTTCACGATGCATGTAATATACTCCAGTTGCAGAAGGAGCTTGCTCTATAAGTCGTAGAAGTTTATCATCTATTTGCTTTTTGGGATCAACTCGCACGGTATCACTAATAATATTTTTCTCTGTGTCTTTTGTAAGCAAAAGTTTGAAGAGTTTAACGGTAGCTTGTGCATCTCCATTGGCACGATGTCGATCTGACAAAGGAATGCCTAGACCTCGTACCAGTTTTCCTAAACTATATGATTTTTGATCTGGGATTAATTTTTTAGAAAGCTCTACGGTGCATAAAGAGTGTCGTTCAAAATCAAAACCTAATCTTGAAAATTCCGTTCTTAGAATACGATAATCAAAATTGGCATTATGTGCTACAACTACACAGTTGGTAGTAATTTCTACAATTCGTTTGGCTACTTCATAAAACTTTGGAGCGTTTCGTAGCATATCATTATTTATTCCAGTAAGATTTGCTACAAAAGGTTGTATGGGACGCTCAGGATTCACCAGAGAAATAAATTGATCTACGACTTTCTGTCCGTCAAATTTATATATAGCAATTTCGGTAATCCCTTCCTCATTATATTTTCCACCAGTGGTTTCTATATCTAAAATTGCGTACATATTAAATTCAGTAGCTCTTTTTTGTATTAATCAAAATAGTTTTATGTTACACATAATTTCTTGCTCCAAATATAGAACTTCCAATCCTAACCATTGTACTTCCGCTAGAAATGGCAGTCTTATAATCACCACTCATGCCAATTGAAAGTGTTTGAAAATTAGTGTATTTAGGTTGCAATTTATCGAAAAGAGTCTTAATTACCTTAAATTCATTTTTAATTTGGTCAAGATCATCTGTAAATGTTGCCATTCCCATGAGTCCTTGAATACGAATATTGGATAACTCAGCGAACTCTTTGGATTCTAAAATTTGTTCAGCATCTGCGGTAGAAAGTCCAAATTTGCTATCTTCTTCAGCAATTTTTATCTGTAGCAAACAACCGATAACTCGATCATATTTTTTTGCTTGTTTATTAATCTCTTTTAATAATTTAAGGCTGTCTACCGCATGAATAAGATCTACAAAGGGAGCCATATATTTTACCTTGTTGGTTTGTACATGCCCAATCATATGCCAACTGATGTCTTTTGGCATTTTACTCCACTTCTCGGTCATTTCTTGAATTTTGTTTTCTCCAAAAACCCGTTGCCCAGCACTGTAGGCCTTCATTAATTCTTCTATTGGTTTAGTTTTGGAAACGGCTACCAGAGTAACCTCATTTGGGATTGATTCCCTTATGCTTTGAAGATTTTGTTCAATGTCATTCATAGTTTGCAAAGATATCTAAAATCCATAAAGTAATATTGCTTAATGTAAACTACTTAGAGCCTTAGATAGGATGAAAGAATAGTGTTAGATGTTCTAAAATTCGTAAATGGTAATACCGCTTCGTAATTTAGGTTCTATATAGGTACTCTTAGGGGGCATTTTTAAACCTGCGTCTGCGATTTTTTTCATTTGTATTACTGATGCCGGAAACAACCCAAAACCTACTTGGTATTCGTTATTGTCGATCTTACTTTTTACGGAAATAATGTCATTTTTACCATGTGAATATTCAATTCTGGTATCGGTTCGAAGATCAAGTATTCCTAAGATCGGTTTGAGTACGGTTTGATAAAGTATTTGAGCATCTAATTCCTCTAAAGCATTATCGAATTTATATATAGTTTTTCTAAGATACAGTGAGTAAAACTCACCATCTAGATACATGCTGAAATGATGAGGTTTTGAAGGCTTATAGACTTCGATACCTCTATTTTCAATTCTAAACCATTCGTCAAGCCGTATTAAAAACTCCTCTTTGGTTAAACTATTAAGATCTTTTACTAATCTATTAAACTCATATATTTTTAAATCAGACTCAGGAATAAGGTAACTCATAAAATGGTTGTAAGGCTCTTCTCCGGTATGTTGTGGATTATTTTCCTTAAGATCTTTTGCCAAAAGATATGAGGAAGCCGAGCGATGATGGCCATCTGCGATATAAATTGTCTTTACCTTAGAAAATGCTTTTTGTATTGTTTCAATAGATGTTTGATCGTCTATCTTCCATAAATAATGAGTGTCCCGATAGGTAGTGGTAAATTCATATTCTGATCTAAATGCTGTGGTTTGATCAATTATTTTTTCTATGGTATTATTATCAGGATAAGTTAGCAATACAGGTTCTGCATTAAAACCAACAGTCTTGAGATATTCTTTAAAGGTGTTTTCGCGATGCTGTAAAGTGTCTTCGTGAATTTTGATAACATTGTTTTCATAATCTTCTGCACTTGTAGCAGCTACGATACCGCAAAAAGATTCTTGTTCCCGATTTACAATTTTATACACATAATAGCATGGGGTATCGTCTTGTACAAAGATTTCATCTTCTTTAAATTCGAGATATCTGTTTCGTACTAATTTGTATCGTTCTTCACCAGAAATTTCTTTGTGATATTTATATCCAGGATTTACAATATGTAAAAAGGAGTATGGATTATAATCCATCCTTGAATCTCTTTCATTGGCAGTATAACTTTGATACGATCTGGAGGCCACCAAACTTACTTTATCCCGGGTGGGACGAACAGCTTTAAAAGGAAGTATTTTTGCCATACAATGCTTTACTAATTAAATAGTTCATTTAGTTTATGGTCTAGTTCTGGCCCTCTAAGATTTTCGGCTATGATTATTCCTTGTTGATCTATCAAAAAGTTATAAGGTATTACATTAACCGAATACACCAAGGCAGGATAAGAATTTACGACTTTAAGATCGCTTACTTGGGTCCAAGGCAATTTATCAGTTTCAATAGCTTTTGTCCATTTATCTTTTTTACCATCAAGTGATACACCTAAAATCTCAAAACCTTTATCTTTAAATTGATTATAAGTTTTGATTAGATTTGGATTTTCTTTTCTGCAGGGACCACACCATGAAGCCCAAAATTCAACTAAAATGTATTTTCCTTCTACTTCAGAAAGTTTTATTGATTTGCCGTTGGTGTCGGGTAATTCGAAATCTACATATTTACTACCAATTTTTGGTTTTTTGGGTATCGCGAGATACTCTTTAACAGATAAACCATAACTGGAGTTTTTCATATTGTCTGAAAGTCCTTCGTACAATTTTGATACTTCCTGTTTATCCCAAGTAGTACCCATCAAACTCAATGTTTGTGCACTTACATAGGAGTCTGGATAATCTTTAATAAAATTCTTTTCAATAGATCCTAGCTCATCCAATATTTCTTTACTTCTTAGACTTAGAGAGTCCAGATATTTTTCGGTGCCGCTATTTGTCTGAAGTGGTTTTATGACTTCCATATATTCTTTTTCCAACACTTTCTTTTTGTCGGCGAGTATTTCAAACTCCTCTTGAGATTTACCACCTGCAACTTTTGCTGTGTAGAGATTACTATTCTCTATAGAGACTGTTATGTTTTGATTTTCTAGCCACAAATAGGTAACCCCATTATTATAATCTTTGGTATGAATAAAAATAAATTGAGGTTCTTCTATTTTACCTTCAAATTCCAACTTCTCATTCATAACCATTAAAGAATCTTTACTTTTAGTGGTTCCATAAAATACCCAGGTGCTATCAGGAGTATTTTTCATGGTAACTTCTACCTTATATCCTGATGTGAGTGAGGAGGATTCGTTATTTTGTTGTTCTTTGTTCTCCTGTTTACAGGAAAAAATAGAAAATACGAATATGAAAATTAGAAGATGGGTAAATGCTTTAATAGTCATAGTTTGTTTTGTTAAATACTGCGAATAAAAAAGTTGGAGGTTTGTCTCCAACTTGTAAATATAAAATTTATGTATGTCGAAAGCTAATCTTTAAGCAAATTGCTTAGCAACCTTTTCTGCTTTTCTGGTTTCGGAATAGTCATAAAAACCTTCTCCACTTTTCACTCCTAATTTTCCAGCACGCACCATATTAACAAGTAATGGGCATGGAGCGTATTTTGGATTTTTAAAACCTTCATACATTACATGCAGAATAGAAAGACAAACATCTAACCCAATAAAATCTGCTAATTGCAAAGGTCCCATTGGATGTGCCATACCTAATTTCATTACCGTATCAATTTCTGTAACTCCAGCTACACCATTATACAAAGTTTCAATAGATTCATTGATCATTGGCATTAGTATTCTGTTGGCTACAAATCCAGGATAATCATTTACTTCTACAGGAACTTTACCTAATTCTTTAGAAATCTCCATAATGGTATTGGTAACTTCGTTAGAAGTGTTATACCCACGAATAATTTCTACAAGTTTCATGATTGGCACCGGATTCATAAAATGCATTCCGATTACCATTTCAGGTCTATCTGTTACTGCTGCGATTTGAGTAATAGAAATAGAGGAGGTGTTGGTAGCTAAAATTGTATCTTCTGGACAAGCATTGTTTAAATCTTTAAAAATCTTAAGTTTTAAATCCACATTTTCTGTGGCAGCTTCAACGACAAGACCAGCATATTCTACACCATCTTTTATGTTGGTGTAAGTAGATATATTGCCCAAAGTTGCTTCTTTGTCTGCTTCGGTAATTTTTTCTTTAGCAACCATTCTATCTAAATTTTTGGTAATCGTTGCCAAACCTTTATCTAGAGCTTGCTGAGAAATATCTATGAGTTGTACTTTAAAACCTTTTTGAGCAAAAGTATGAGCTATACCATTACCCATGGTACCTGCACCAATTACTGCTATGTTTTTCATGTATTGCGAATTTGAATGTATATTGTGAGTTTAGTTTTTAATGTTTAAAACAGGCTATGATTTTAAGAGCTACTTCTAATGCTTTTTTACCTTGTTCTAGAGATACAATTGGAGTGGTATCGTTCTTGATCGCTTGCGCAAAAGTATCTAATTCATCAAGAATAGCATTGTTTGAAGGAACATCAGGATTGTCAAAGTAAATTTGTTTCTTTATGCCTTCTGCATTTTGTAAAATCATGGCAAAATCATCTGGTTGTTCTGGGGCATCTTTCATTTTAACGACTTCGCATTTTTTCTCGAAGAAATCTACAGAGATATAGGCATCTTTTTGAAAGAACCTTGACTTTCGCATGTTTTTTAATGAAATACGGCTCGCTGTAAGATTGGCAACACACCCATTTTCAAATTCGATTCTGGCATTTGCTATATCTGGTGTTTCACTAATAACAGATACACCACTAGCACTAATGTGTTTTACTTCAGAATGTACGACACTAAGAATGGCATCGATATCATGAATCATTAAATCTAACACCACAGGCACATCTGTTCCTCTGGGATTAAATTCTGCCAATCGATGTGATTCGATAAACATCGGGTTGTCAATTTTTGATGATACCGCCGTATATGCAGGGTTGAAGCGTTCAACATGTCCTACTTGTCCCTTTACATTATTTGCGGTGGCAAGTTTAATTAGCTCTTCAGCCTCTTCTACAGTATTAGTAATGGGTTTTTCGATAAAAACATGTTTTCCTGCTTCTATTGCTTTTTTAGCAACATCAAAATGAGCAAACGTAGGAGTGACGATATCAACAACATCTACAGCCTCAATTAATTCTTCGATAGAATTAAAAAGTGTATACCCATATTCGTCTACTATGGATTTAGCTTGTTTCGCACTGGCATCATAAAAACCAACCAGCTCATAATTTTCAGATTGTTGAAGAAGACGTAAATGGATTTTACCAAGGTGTCCCGCACCGAGTACTCCGGCTTTGAGCATAATTCAATATTTTACACAAAAATAGTATTATTTATAAATTCTAAATCCTAATTATATCTAAAAAGCTAAAATTTAATAAGATTGGAGTAAATGATAAGTTCTTTTGAAATTTATAAAAATATCATAGTGAAGGTAATGTGTTTTTGTTGATATTTTTTTGTCATAAAAAATTTATTCAGATAAAATGTTTACGTAATTTTAGCCTGCTAAATAACCCATATTAGAGTGAAAGATACCCTTAGACACGCAGGACAAAGAAAACAATTGGTTGATGTTTTGATCCAAAAAGGAATCAAAGATAAAGCCGTTTTGTCTGCAATCAATAAAATTCCCAGGCATTTGTTTATGGATTCAAGCTTCGAAGATCATGCTTATCAGGATAAAGCTTTTCCTATAGCGGCAGATCAAACGATTTCTCAACCTTACACGGTAGCTTTTCAGTCTGAACTATTACAGGTTAAAAATGGGGATAAAGTTTTAGAAATAGGAACAGGTTCGGGATATCAAACAGCGGTTTTATGTGAATTGGGAACCAAAGTGTATAGTATTGAACGCCAGAAGGAGTTATTTAAAAAGACAAAGTTGTTTTTATCGAAATTGGGCTATAGACCTAAACATCTTTCGTTTGGTGATGGGTATAAAGGACTTGTAGAGCACGCCCCGTACAAAGCGATCATTGTAACAGCAGGAGCTCCTTATGTGCCAAAATCATTATTAAGTCAGTTAGAAATTGATGGTAGATTGGTAATCCCAGTAGGCGAAGATGTTCAAATCATGACATTATTTATTCGGAAAAGTGAGACCCAATTTGAAAAGCATGAGTTTGGAGAGTTTAGATTTGTACCCCTTTTAGAGAATAAGAACTAAAGAACGAGTATATTATCTAAAGTCCTTTTTGATTCTGTCTAGGGCTCTTTTATTGTCTCGATCTTTTATAGTCTCTCGCTTGTCATACATTTTTTTACCGCGAGCTAGAACGATATCTAATTTGGCAAGTCCACGATCGTTAATAAACAATCGCGTAGGTATAATGGTAAGCCCAGTGTTTTTTACCTCTTTTTCAAGTTTTCTGAGCTCTTTTTTATTCAGGAGTAACTTACGTTCACTTTTTGGATTGTGATTAAAATATGTCGCATGCGAATATTCTTCAATATGCATGTTGATAACGAAAAGTTCATTGTTGTTGAATTCACAAAAGCTTTCGGCGATATTTGCTTTTCCTTCTCGAATTGCCTTAATTTCTGTTCCTGCTAGTTTTATTCCAGCAGTGTATTTGTCAAGGAATTCATATTCGAATTTTGCTTTTCGATTTAATATGTTGATTTTGTTTGGATTCATTGTGATAATAAAAGGCTTACAAAAGTACAAAGCTTTCTGTAAAGAAAGCTTCGAATCAAACATGATTATTTAAAAAGTCATTAAGGTTCTTGAAACTGGATAGTTGCGATTTTTCCATCTGCACTTAGCTGAACTTCCATAAGCAAGCTAATTTTATCAAATTCTGCAGTATAGCTGTTAACTCCTTCTGCGGTTTCCACAAATATTAGATTTTTTAAATTGCCAAACTGTGTATAACATCCATTTACAAAACGAGTAATCCCTTCTTTTGTCATAGCTTCTTGCATTTCAGTAGTATACAAGTTGAAAACAGCATCAACATTTTGAGCATTAAAGTTTTCTTGAAATATTTCCAGTGTTTTATTGTAAGTAGCCTCATCTTGGCAAAATGTAGTATGTGCATAGAGGCAGATTAAAAGTAATAATATGTGTTTCATGTGGTTTGTTATTTTGGGATCTTTACACATGCAAAATAATTATCTTTTTTTAGAAATTGAAAAAATAGATTTAAAAAAGAATGCTGGGCAGTCACATTTGCAATTTTTGTAACAACAAGAAAATCTTATAATTACGTCGTAAAAATATAACCACATGTTAGTTTAACAAAAATGTTACAACTAATGCAGGTATAAAGTTTAATTTTAATCCCAAAAAGGAGAGGATATGAAAAGTTTTTTAGCCGCATGTGCATTTGTGATTGTTTATGCATTTTCTTTGACAGAGACTCAGTTTACTGCCCAAAACATTGTAGATAAGGCCATAGAAAATTCTGGTGGCGCTAGATATGACCAAGCAATTATTCATTTTACGTTTAGAGGAAAGCAATATAGAAGTAAAAGGGATGAAGGTGTTTATCGATTGGAAAGATTTGTTGAAGGACCGCGTGGTGTTGTCCATGATGTGGTTAGTAATTCAGGTTTACAAAGAACAATAGAAAATTGCCCAATTATAGTGGCCGATTCTTTAACAACTAGAATTAGTGATGGAGTGAATTCGGTACATTATTTTGCAGGATTGCCTTATGGGCTTAATGCTCCGGCTGTAAATAAAGAATTGGTAGGTGAATCTAAGATAAAAGGCACAAAATATTATAAGGTTAAAGTTACTTTTGATCAAGAGGGAGGCGGAACAGATTATGATGATGAATTTTTGTATTGGATTCATAAGGAAAACTTCACCATAGATTATTTGGCTTATAAATATGCAGTAAATGGGGGCGGAATTAGATTTCGAGAAGCTTACAACCCAAGGGTAGTAAACGGAATACGTTTTGTAGATTATAATAATTACAAAACAGACGATCTTAGTAAATCATTAACTGATCTTGATGTTTTATTTGAAAAGAAGCAACTTAAGTTGCTTTCTAAAATTGAGTTAGAGGATATATATGTATACGTAGAGAAAGAATGTTGCTAATTAATAGTAAGAAGAATATCTACTATGCCATCGTTTTCTATAGTAACGATAAACATTTTTCCATAAATCGATTCATCTATACCTTGGTATTTTTCTTCACCAAGAATTTTATTTACAAATGCTGGAGTGGTGTTGCTATGTCCAACTATTACTGAGGTTTTTCCTTTGGTAAGCTTTTGAAAATCTGAGTTGTATAAATTTCTAGGATCGTAAATAGTCAATTCAAGGTTTTTAGAATCAGCAATGGGTTTCGCTGTGTTTTTCGTTCGGGTATAATCTGTACTAAATACCATGTCAATCTTGGTGTCCTGAAGTACTTCGGCCCATTTTAATGCTCTTTGCATACCTTCTTTGGTTAACTCAGGATTTCTATCCTTAGGATTCGAAGTAACTTTTTCGGCATGGCGAATGAAAAAATAAGTGGTTTTAGCTCCAGAATCATTGTTTTGTGCAGTACTAACAAAAGAGATAAGGAAAATGGATAGTATAGTAACAACTCTCATCATAGGGTTTAAAATTAGTCTAACATGCCCATTTTCCAAATCACAACGATCATTGAAAGAATAGCGATAATAAAAAATCCTATATAAATATATGAGCTTCTCTTTTTATGAGAAGATCCTAAATCACCAGAAGACTTCATATGGCCAGGCATTAAGTGGTTGTATGTTTATATAAGACGGTAGAAAATAGATAGTGTTACACTTTCTGTGGTTTTAATTGTAAAATTCTTTCTTCAAAATTATTAGCTTCCACAGGTTTTACTACACTTTGAAATAATTTCATAAGCTCCTCATGATGGTTCCATCGTTTCTGTTTCAATAAATTGAAATGAATAAATGTACTCCACATCACTGCTTTTAATTCTTGTTTGTTATGATTCCACATTCTTATTTCAACGTGTAACTGATTTTCAGTATGTCTAATCAATTGTGAATCTATAACTACATCTTCCATTACAAGTGCAGGTTTTAAATAGGCAATTTGATTGGATCCTACAACCCAGCTGATGCCTTGTGTTTTTGCTAACTTAAAAATGTCAAGCTGATAATGTTTCTCGATCTGATCTTCTCTCGCATTAATCATGTAGTTGATGTATGATGCATTGTTAAGGTGGTTGAATGGATCACAATCTTGAAATCTGATTTTGGCTTTACTTTCTAATACTTTTGATAATTCCATGTCGATTTGTTTAGTAATATACCAATCGGTATATTTTTGGTTAAAAAAATTATTTTTTTAATTCTTTGTGAATCATTTGGTCTATTTGGTCCATAGTGTCTAACATATAGTCATTATCATCCATGGTATGTGTCATAAAAATAGCTCCAGTAATCATACAGTATAGTCTTTTAGAGTATTTCATGGCGTGAACATTTGTTTTAATTTCACCTGCTTCTTTTCCTAGTTCAATAAGCTTAGCGAGGTTATTTTGAATTTTGTTTATAGAGAACTTAGCAGATTCAAACAATATATCATTTTGATGTTTAGAATCTACCGACATATTAATTACTGGGCAACCTCCAATCTCTTGTGTGTAATTGTAATAATTTCTATAAAAATCGGTTACCAGAAATAATTGTTCTATAGGAGAAGCGCTTAAAGACTGATGATCTGCGATACGTCTAAGCATTTTCTTCTCAGTTGCTCTAAAGGCTGCTATCGCCAATTCTTCTTTGTTTTTAAAATTCCCATAAATAGCACCCTTGGTCAGCCCTGTTGCTTTGGTAATATCACTTAAGCTAGTCGCTGCATATCCATTTTTGTTGAAAATTGGAGCCACAGTTTCAATAATAAACTCTTTGGTTTGTTCTGCTTTAGTTAACATTATCAAATTAATTATAATTCAAATATATTAAAAAATATACCAATCGGTATTTTTTTTAGCAAAAAAATAACACAGCTCTATTTATGTACTATCTAAAAACCTGCTTTATTATAGATGATATCTTGAGGTTCTTTATTGGTGATGCTTCTTGGTAGATCACATGCGTTTTCAATGTTAATGTCTTGATACTTAAGTAAAATACTATACTTCTCTAACGCTTTATTAGCTTCCTCGCATCCTACATTTTTGTTACGAACGTATGCGGTTGTCTTTCTTTTGGGATTATCACTGCGGTTTTCAAAGTCTTTAAATTGACATTTAAGAATTTGTCTGTTTTTGAAGTAAAACCGCTCTTCTAGGGTTAGGGTAACATTTACCAACTGAAGTTTTCCGTTTTTCTTTCTTTTATAATCTTTGTACCAGATATCATGAGTGGCATATTGGAAAAACAATTCGTCATCCCAGATATAAAATTCATCCCTATATTTTACATGTCCTTTGGTGTAGGTATGTATGATATGTTTTAGTTCGGTACCATTGTAATAGAAAGTAAGGGCTCCCGTCTCTGATGTTTCCTCACAAGAATAATCAGTATGGTGTACCCTTAATGCATTTGAATCCACCAATTCTCTGATAAGAAGATATTTGTTCTTAATATCAGACAATGCCCCCTTTTTGCTTTGACCAAAGCCCAGACATGTGCATAGAAGAAGTAATACTATAGTTGGTTTCATTGAGGGTGCAATGTAAGTAAAACCTTCTTTTTTTTTAGATTTAGTTATTAACCATTGTAGGAATAAATTTGTTAATATCTACGGTAAAACCGTAATTATACAGAGGTTAAGGGAATAAGGTCAACGGTTTTTTGTGTATAAAAAACAAAAGCAATTAACCATTTTTTAAGATTAACTGCTTTGTTTTTAGCCTTTCTACGGTTTTTTTACTTGATTATGAGACCAAATTTTCCTGGTTTCTGAATACCATTTTATCATCAAATTCATCTAAAAGGATTGCACTTTCTGTAGAAACTTTGCCTGCCAGAATCTCTTTAGATAATTCGTTTAAAACCTCCTTTTGAATCGTTCTTTTTACAGGACGGGCACCAAATTCTGGTTGGAATCCTTTTTTAGATAAATAATTGATAGCTTCATCTGTAGCTTCCAAAGTTATGTTTTGTTGCTCCAGCATTGCAGAAACATTCTTTAATTGAAGCTTTACTATCTCTTTTATATTATCTTGAGTTAACGGTGAGAACATAATGATATCATCAATTCTATTCAAAAACTCGGGTCTTACTGCTTGTTTTAAAAGTCCAAGTACGTCTACTTTTGCAGCTTCCATAGCTGTGTCCATATCCTTAATGCTTTCAAATTTTTCTTGTATAATATGACTTCCCATATTACTGGTCATAATAATAATGGTATTTCTAAAATCTGCGGTTCTACCTTTATTATCAGTTAATCGTCCTTCATCCAAAACCTGAAGTAAAACATTAAAAGTATCGGGATGTGCTTTTTCAATTTCATCCAACAATACAACAGAATAAGGTTTTCTTCTTACAGCTTCGGTTAACTGTCCGCCTTCATCATACCCTACATATCCTGGAGGTGCTCCTACCAATCTACTTACTGCATGTCTTTCCTGGTATTCGCTCATGTCGATACGGGTCATGGCGCTTTCATCGTTGAATAGATAATCTGCGAGAGCTTTTGCAAGCTCAGTTTTTCCAATACCTGTGGTTCCTAAAAACAGGAAGGATCCTATAGGTTTTTTCTGATCTTGTAAACCAGCTCTGCTACGTCTCACTGCATCACTTACCGCTTGAATAGCTTCTTTTTGACCAACTACGCGTTTTTGCAATTCATTTTCCAGAACCAGCAGTTTTTCTCGTTCGCTTTGTAGCATTTTGGTAACGGGGATACCTGTCCATTTCGCAACCACTTCTGCGATATCATCATTGGTAACTTCTTCTTTAATCAACGAAGTGTGATCCTGCTGTGCTTCCAATTGTTTTTGAAGGTCTTCAAGCTTTTCCTGGGCCTCTTTAATTTTACCATATCGTATTTCGGCTACTTTACCATAATCACCGTTACGTTCTGCTTTTTCTGCCTCGAGTTTGAATTCTTCTATATCCTTTTTGGTGTTTTGAATGGCATCTACCACTTCTTTCTCACTTTGCCATTTGGTAAAGATTTCGTTACGTTCTTCTTTAATGTTAGCCAGATCAGCATTTAGTGCTTTTAATTTGGTTTCGTCATTTTCACGCTTTATAGCTTCAATTTCGATTTCCAACTGCATTACCTTTCGGTCTAACACATCAAGTTCTTCTGGTTTAGAATTGATTTCCATTCTTAACTTTGAAGCCGCTTCATCCATGAGATCTATAGCTTTGTCTGGTAAAAATCTATTAGTAATATAGCGTTGTGATAATTCTACAGCAGCAATAATAGCCTCATCTTTTATACGAACTTTGTGATGCGTTTCATATTTTTCTTTGATTCCTCTAAGTATAGAAATAGCACTTTCTGTATCAGGTTCGTCTACCGTTACCTTTTGAAAACGCCTCTCTAATGCTTTGTCTTTTTCAAAATATTTTTGATATTCATCTAGTGTAGTGGCTCCAATGGCTCTTAACTCGCCTCTAGCAAGTGCCGGTTTTAGAATATTAGCGGCATCCATTGCGCCTTGGCCACCTCCCGCACCGACAAGGGTATGAATTTCATCAATAAATAAAACGATATCACCGTCACTAGTCGTTACTTCTTTTACTACCGCTTTTAGACGTTCTTCAAATTCTCCTTTAAATTTAGCACCTGCAATAAGTGCTCCCATATCCAAGGAAAAAATACGTTTATCTTTCAAGTTTTCTGGAATATCACCAGCAATAATACGATGCGCTAAGCCTTCTGCAATTGCTGTTTTACCAACACCAGGTTCTCCTATAAGCATAGGATTGTTTTTGGTTCTTCTAGATAAAATTTGCAATATTCTTCGTATCTCTTCATCACGACCAATAACGGGATCTAACTTTCCGCTTTCGGCAAGTTCGTTGAGATTTTTGGCATATTTGTTTAATGCGTGATAAGTTTCCTCGGCATTTTGTGATGTTACTTTTTCTCCTTTACGAATTTCATGTATCGCTTCGTTCAAATGCTTTTCGGTAACGCCTTGATCTTTTAAAATTTGAGCAATTTTGCTTTTTGACTTAAAAATAGCGACGATTAAATGTTCGATCGAAACATATTCATCATCCATTTTTTTTGCAATAATACTAGCTTCATTAAGTGATTTACCAGCTTCTCGGGATAGCTGAAGTTCTCCTCCGGAAACTTTAGGAAAGCTTTCTAAAGTACTATCTAAAACTTGTTTTAGTAAAGGTAAGTTTACATTTAGTTTTTTTAACAGAAAAGGAAGTACATTTTCATCGACATTAAAAACTCCTTTAAAAATGTGTTCATTCTCGATTTGTTGATGTCCAAAGCCTTGCGCCAATTGCTGGGCCTGTTGTATGGCTTCTTGTGATTTTATGGTGAAATTATTAAAATTCATTTGTTCTTATTTTGAGTTCGTTTGATAAGAATCAAATAATATTCCTATTAAATAAATACGTCAAAATGTCCTTAAATCCCTTGGTTTAGCTGACTTTTTGACTGGTGTAATATTTTACATTCAGTAACGACCAAAAATAGGTGCTATTTAAATATAGGAATCATTTACTTAAGTTTGTAATAAATTAAAAGAAAAGCAATGGGATTATTAGGAAAGCTATTTAGCTCTGGAGATGAAAAAGAAAAACAGGAAAAAAAAGCATTGCCTTGGCAAGAACTTACTTCAATAGATCAACTTAACGAGATTGCAAAAAAGTCTGAAACTAAGACTCAGGCAATATTTAAGCATTCTACGCGATGTGGAATTAGTCGAATGGTGATCCGTAATTTTGAGAGTAGTTTCGATATTGAGGACAACCAAATTGATTTGTATTATTTGGATCTGTTGAGCTATAGAGATGTTTCATCAGAAATTGCAGCTAGATTTCAAGTATATCATGAATCTCCACAGTTTATAGTTATAAGAAACGGAGTAACGGTGCATCATGCTTCGCATAGTATGATTACACCACAAGTATTGCATCAATTTGTTTGATATAGATTTTAAATAAAGAAAGAGACTCAAGGGAGTCTCTTTCTTTATTTACATACTATTTTGTTTATCTAAATCGATAGTTGGTGATAATACCTTTAAGTTTATTTTTTAAATCTTCACCAGAATCATATACCATTTGCTCGTTAGATGGAAATTGTACTGCTTGCAACCCTAGATACCTTACCAGATCATCTTCTAGTGCCCTTTTATCTCCATTATAATTAGCATAGACATGCTGGAATACAAATTCACTAGCAATAGGGAATGCCTCAAGCAATTGTTTAGTTCTTAGGTTTTTATACTGTACATTTCCAACTACGTTTGCAGCTTTAAATTGCGTGAATTCGTAATATTCACATCTTACCTTAACCATTTTGTCTACTTTGATTTTCTTTCCTTCTTCATCAAGTACAAATTCATCATTTTCATCCAGCAAATATTCCCAACCATCTTTAACTAATTTTTCCTTTTCCAGCTGACGTTCTCTTACCTGTTCAGGAGAAATATTAATTTCTCTAAAAGTTACTTCCATGGCATAGTCATAATTAATGGTCTTTTGTGGTTGGCTGTGATATACGGTCCATAAATCATCAAGACCGTAAGTACCAAAGTTGAGTAAATCTGCTTCTAATCGTTTCGGAATAATAACATTGGTTTTATTCTTCATATTGACCATAACAAAATCGGTACCTTTAAGATGAGCCTCTTCTATAAGATTTCTCGTATTCTTATAGTTCGGGGTAATTTTGTCTAAATATGTAAGATTGTCATATACTCTTCTAAAATCTTCTTTTCTGTTGGCATTAGACAATAACCCTTTGGCGCTTTCATATAAGTAGTTTGACAATTGTTCTTTTGTTGAAAGAATTTTTTGGTCATAGTTCTCTAAAGAGAAATTCGCATTTCGACCTTGTTCAACCAAATATAAAGGGAGTAGAGGTTTTATTCTTTCTTGTCTATCTCTTAGCGAAAGTAAGGTGTTATACATTCTTTCTAGGTTTGCAGGATTTCCTTCTCTTTCAAGATAACTTACCGCGTTCTTGTCTCTATCAACAACTTTTGCGTAAGCTTCTTCAAGCATAAGAATATAAGGTTGTTTACCTTTCTTTTCTTTGTTTGTTCTAAGTTTATTTAGTGCAATGTTGATCGCTTGATCATAATTTCCGGTATTTAGTGCTTTTTCAGTTTGTTTAACGCTACTACAAGAGGTAGCTAACACAAGCACTGTGCATAATAGTAGTAGTTTATTCATGTCTATAATATTTTAGATTTGGGATATGAAATCAATTTTGATGCCACAAAATAACAAAAAAACCTCGAAATAAGATTTTTCGAGGTTTTATAATTGCTAAGCCAGCACTTTATTTTTTGAAAACAGGCAATAATTTGGTTGATACCTCACCAAACCCGATTCTAACACCGTCTTTTTCACAATGCCCTCTCATAATGACTGTATCGTTATCTTCAATAAACTTTCGACTTCCTCCAGATTTGAGTTGAACGGGCTTTTCTCCTCTCCAGCTTAGTTCCAGCATAGATCCAAAAGAATCTGGGGTTGGACCAGATAGCGTTCCGCTACCCATCATATCTCCAGAATTTACTGGGCAACCGTTAATGGTATGGTGAGCCAGTTGTTGAGACATGTTCCAGTACATGTACTTAAAATTACTTTTACAAACGATAGTTTCTTTTTCGTTAGCAGGTTGAATCGCTACTTCGAGATCAATATCAAAACTTTTCTTTCCAGAAGACTGAAGATAAGGTAGTTGTTCTTTTAATGGTTTAGGACCATTTGTTCTGTAAGGCTCTAGTGCGTCGAGAGTGACTATCCATGGTGAAATAGAAGAAGCAAAATTCTTTCCTAAGAAAGGTCCTAATGGAACATATTCCCACTTTTGAATATCTCTGGCGCTCCAATCGTTGAATAATACTAATCCAAAAATATAATCTTCGGCTTCTTCGATTGGTATTGGTTCACCCAATGCGTTTGCATCTGTAGTTATGAAGGCCATTTCCAATTCAAAATCGACCAATCGTGAAGGGCCAAAAATAGGCTCTGTGGCTCCATTTGTTAATTTTTGCCCCTGAGGTCTATGGATAGGTATTCCAGATGGAATAATAGAGCTACTACGACCATGATACCCGACCGGAAGGTGTAACCAGTTTGGCATGAGGGCATTGTCTTTTCCTCTAAACATGGTTCCTACATTGGTAGCGTGCTCTATGCTGCTATAAAAATCGGTATAATCACCTACGCTTACAGGAAGCTGCATTTCTATTTCATCAAGAGCGAAAAGCACTTCTGTTTTGTGGTCCTTGTTATTTTTTAAAGTGTTATTTTTTTCGTCAAAGATTTCGGCGATTCTATTTCTTACCAATCTCCATGTTTTCTTACCATCAGAAATAAAATCATTCAAAGAATCTTGCAAAAAGATATCATCGGTTAGCGGAATGCCGTCAAAATACCCTAACTGGTGTAGAGCACCAAGGTCAATTGCGGTATCGCCAATTCTTGTCCCAATCGTAATAATATCATCTCTTGTCAAAAATACTCCAAAAGGAATATTCTGAATTGGAAAATCAGTATTGGGAGTAGTTTTAATCCACGTTTTTCTATTAGGATCATTTGCAGTTATAGGCATCGTCGTTTTTTTAATAATGTTGGTAATTCCGAGAATCAAATATATAATTTTCGCTCGGTTAAAAGTTTTTAATTATGCAAAAAAATATCCAAAAGAATCTTAAGATTTGATAATGTGTTTATTTATGCACTTTTTTTCAATTAATCCATTGATTTCTAACCTAAAAATATAACAAAAATTAACAATATTTCAATGGGAAGTCTTTGAGATCAAACTGTGAACAAATTGTTTATATTTATTAAGGTTTGTTTAGGCGATTGTAACGATTGTATTCCCTATTTTTGCTTTTTTATTAACAAACTAGGAATACATGCAACGCGACGAACAAATTTTTGATTTAATTCAGGACGAGAAAGAACGCCAGATTAACGGATTAGAATTAATTGCTTCAGAAAACTTTGTAAGTGAACAAGTAATGGAAGCAGCAGGATCAGTACTTACCAATAAATATGCAGAAGGTTATCCTGGTAAAAGATATTATGGCGGTTGTGCTGTAGTAGACGAAGTTGAACAGATAGCTATCGATCGTGCCAAAGAATTGTTTGGAGCGGCTTATGCAAATGTTCAACCGCATTCAGGTTCTCAAGCGAATACTGCTGTATATCATGCATGCTTAAAACCTGGAGATAAAATCTTAGGTTTTGATTTATCTCATGGAGGGCACTTAACACACGGATCACCAGTAAACTTCTCAGGGAAACTATATAAGCCTGTTTTTTATGGTGTAGAGAAAGAGACAGGTAGATTAAATTATGATAAAATTCAAGAAATTGCTGAAGCAGAAAAGCCTCAATTAATAATTGCAGGAGCATCAGCATATTCTAGAGAAATAGACTATAAAAGATTTAGAGAAATAGCAGATAGTGTAGGAGCTATATTAATGGCAGATATTGCTCATCCTGCGGGTTTAATAGCCAAAGGAGTAATTTCTGACCCTGTTCCTCATTGTCATGTTGTTACCACTACCACCCATAAAACATTAAGAGGCCCTAGAGGAGGGTTAATTCTGATGGGTGAGGATTTTGAGAATCCTTTTGGAATTACCTTAAAAAGTGGAAAGAAAAGAATGATGTCGTCGCTATTTGATAGTGCTGTTTTTCCTGGTAATCAGGGAGGGCCGCTAGAGCATATTATCGCAGCAAAGGCAATCGCTTTTGGAGAAGCTTTGTCAGATGAGTTTCTGCATTACATTGTTCAGGTAAAAAAGAACGCCGCAGTAATGGCAGAAGCCTTTGTAAAGAAAGGATATGAAGTGATTTCTGGAGGTACCGATAATCATATGATGCTGATTGATTTAAGAAACAAAAATGTTACTGGTAAGCAAGCTGAGGAAGCTTTGGGTGTAGCTGATATTACCGTAAACAAAAATATGGTTCCATTTGATGATAAGTCTCCTTTTGTTACTTCTGGGATTCGAATCGGGGTATCTGCGGTTACTACTAGAGGTCTTAAAGAAGACGATATGTTAGCAATTGTAGAACTTATCGATAGAGTAATTGATAATGTAGAAAATGAAGCTGTATTACATCAAATCGCAGACGATGTAAATGCTATGATGGCTGATAAGCCTTTGTTCGTAGCATAATCGATATGAACTTTTATAGAATTTGTGCGTAGATCTTACTGTTTACGCACTTTTTTTGGTCTTATATTTAAGAATGCCCCCAATTATCTGGGTCGTCGCTATCATTAGGTGAAAGCCCAATAATATCACCATCGGTATTTACACCAAGACCTACTACTGTCCGATTTACGTAGTTAAAATAGCTTACTACCTGATTGATTTCTAGTATTTCACCATCGGATAAGTTTTGTTCTCTAAGTTTATGAATATCGCTTTCAGAGATCTTGATATGTGAAAGAGTTAATTTTTTGGCATAGCACAAACCTTCTAAATACTGATATTTGAAATGCTGTTCAGGTTTATCTATAAGTAAAGATTGCATTACATCATCGTAGCGAGATTCATCGTTTAAGAGTCTTTTAAGTCCTGCAGCATGATGATCTACGCAATAACTACAATGATTAAGGTGACTTACATAAACTCCTAGTGTTTCTAGATACCACTTGGGGAGCGTATTGTTAGAGTTGTGAAGAACATTTTTGTACAACCCCATATGACCTGTGAGCGTGTGAGGCCTCAAACTATGAATAGACAATACATTGTCAATAGTATTGTTTGGACCCTTAACACGGTCATATATTTTTTTGAGATGACCTGTCGCTTGCTCAAACGATATTACTTTAATCCAGCTCATGATTATTGCATTTTCTCCTTAAAAAAAGACCCTTTTTTATCTAACAGTGCTACAGATAATACCAATATAGATCCTAGCATTATGGATACATCTGCCATATTAAAAATTTCAGTTTTGAAGATACCAATATCGATGATTAGGAAATCTGTCACAGAACCATAGATAATACGATCGAAGAGATTTCCTATTCCTCCTCCAATAATACAAGCAAAACCAATAATGGTAGGTCTCGAATATTCAGTTTTTATAATTATTTGTCTTAGTAAAACTAGTAAAATAAGGATGGGGAGTACCTGTAATAGTACAATCTTTAAAATTGGGCCTAAATCTGACCCTAAGCTATATGCAGCACCTGTATTTTCTACTTTGGTTAATATAAAGTTGTCTTTATACACATTGATTCTTTCGTAAGGTTCAATGGTTTGTCTAACTACTGTTTTCGAGATTTGATCACAGCTTATATTTAATACTACTAACCCCAGGGTGAATATTAATTTTATTTTTCGATTCAGTTTTAATTTCATGTGCAAAAAGGGGAGATTTTGTAAAATGTTTTAAGAGCAAAAGAAAATAGCTGTTTTCTTATTGTGGGCAATATTTTTCATACGCTTTTAGAGCGTAAGCAGCAAGAAAGGTTTCTTCAGTTACGGTTTTATTTTCGTTAGAGTCATAATCCATGAGAATTTTCCACTGTTCATCTTCTAATCGCAACAATACATGAAACTTTCCGTAGGAGTATTGTGTTTCATTTTTATCACTTATATAGGTGACTTTATAAATACCCCTGTCAGATACGATGGTATCTGATAGGATACGTTCAAACAATCTGAATTCAATTTTTATAGAATTTTTACTCGGTGTGCTCCATCTCTTTTTATATCCTTCAAGATATTGATCTACGCTTTTGATCTCTCCACCATTTCCAGAAATTCGTAACATGTCAGAATTGTGTATTGAAGCAAATAGTTCATAGTCGGAATTTGCATATGCCTGAGAGAAATTTTTATACATATCTTCATTTATTTTATCATGAAGGGCTGCTTTTTGGGCAGCGATATCCTTTGTGAAAACTATTGATAAAATAAAAAAGAGTACTACGTTTTTAAAGTGGTTCATGAACATGTATTTTACTTCTTACAAGATAATCATTCTAACGCATAAAAGCAGTCGAAATTATAAGATGATAAGTGATGGTTATTTGTAATCTGTTTTTTGAATTTGGTAGAGTACACAATTCTTTAATCGCGAATTGTCTAAAAGTTTTGGGTGCTCAAAAGTTTTGGTTTTTTGCATCTCAATTTTTTTCATGATCAATTCAGATTTTACATTGACTTCGGGAGCAACAGAGTATATAGTTTCAAGATTGATGGTATTAAAACCATATTCAAGACAAGCTTTGGCACCTTCAGTAGCGTATCCTTTATTCCAAATACTTTTTTTTAGCCGCCATCCTATATCTACAAATGATCCTAACTCTTCTAGGTACGTCTGTTCACACAATCCTATAAAACCGATAAATTCTGAATTCTCCAAAATATCTACCGCAAAGTAACAGAACCCTTTTTCTTTCTGCATCTGTAGCATACGATGAATAAAGTTGTGAGTGTCCTTTTCTGAGGGTTTAAATGGGAAGAATTCCATTACATCATCATCATTATTAATTTCAAATAATGCTTCTGTTTCATTAAAGGACCAATTACGAAAGCCCAGACGTTCTGATTTGAATATATAATTTGACATGAATTAATTGTTGTTAAGTTTTTTATATGCCCATTCCTTGGCACTTTTTAATAAGAAATGATTGTTGTCGGAAGAGAAAATTCCTTCAAATTGATTCACTTCTTGATAAACGCATCCCGAACATGTAAAAATAATACTTCCAGACTGTTTTAAACGATTTATTCGATCTTGTTCTATAGAATCTAACTGGATGTGATTTTTGTTATTTAATATTTCAAGAATCACTATAGCTAGAAATTGTTTTGCAGTTTGTTTTGATTGTAAATTTGATCTAATAGCATCAAAATCTTTCTCTACCATGAGCTGTTCCATGTGCAACACAGCTTTACTTTTGTTTCTTGAAATACCACAGTCAAAAGATACATTATGATTTTCAAATTTATCTTGTGAATATAAATTCAGAGCTACTAAAAAGACACTTGCAAATACAATGTGTTTCATGATGTTTATTTAATACTTAGTTGAAAACTAAAATCAAAAACAGCACCAAATTTTAATTACCATCGGTAAAATTTACACTTTCGTATGCTCCTATGTCTGGAGCTGTGGTATTTCGTAAAGTTCCCAAAATATCTGAACCAGAAGTTGGAGTAGAAGCGTTCCCATTTGCTGGCGAGTTCTCTCCAATGTTTAGCATATTTTCAAAAGGCATTCTGAAATTAGGATCTTCATTAAAAATGTTATTTTCAAACAGAGAGGTATTAGAGAAATCGTACAACGCGTTATCTGTAAATTGATTACTAACGTCATTGAACCGAATCAAACAATTTTTGAAATTATAATTGAAAGCGGTTCCTTCAACTCTGCTAAAGAGAAGTTCCAAATCTTGATTTCCGTAAATGATAGTGTTCGAAAAATTTGCCTCAACTAAATCTGCAATTACTACTTCGCTTTCACTAATTTGTATGTTGTTATCGATTAACACTACAGGAAATTGTCTAAAACCTGTACCAATACTTGAATAGTTGGTAAAAGTACAATGATTAAAGTTGTAGATACCTCCCAATGCACAATTAAGCGCTACTTGACCCGCGTTGTTTATAACCACATTTTCGCCCAAAATATGTCCCGTTCGTGCCAATAACCCTACGTTAGAACTATTATAAATCTGTGTATTAGTAATTGTAAGTGTTGGATCTGTAGTACCATCATTAGAATCCATTAATATACCCACCGTGGCATTTTTAATAGTTGCATGGTTGATCTGGTGACCGGTACTTCCTGCTGTAAGCCAAATAGTTCCCCATTGACCGGGTACATCACTAAAGCCAGGTTCAAGACGGTCGCTTTCAAAAATCACTTCATTTTCCAAAAGATCAGGATCTGTACTTATGGCTCCATTCACTTCCAGCGTAGCGTTATTAGCGGCAATTAAGCCAGAATTGGCATGAAAATGTATGCGAGCTCCTGGATCTATGGTCAATGTTCTTCCTCCGGGGATAGCAGCATATCCATAAATAACATAAGGTCTTTCATTGGTGAAGTTGAGTTGATCGTCACCTAAGAAAAAGCCTTCGATTCTAATTTCGTTATTTTCATCGTCCAACCCTAGTAACAAGGTTTCTACCTCTCCTGTCATAGCATCTCTCGAAGGAAATAAAAATATGGCATCTTTAATAAGGGTTACCAGGTCAACATCTTGTTGGTTGGCGCCATTATCAAATAGTATTCTATCGGTATATAAAAACTCTAAATCTGAGGTCTCATCGGTAATATCTGTTGTCGTTTCAATAAATATGAAAATGCTATCCTTTGCAAGTACCTGGATGTTTTCAAAAGACTTACCAGGTATTCCATCTACATTCAATCTATAATTTGAGCTTTCACCTCTTTCTAAAGCTATAGATGGTATTGTAAAATCGTCGTTGGTACGATTGTATACTTTAAAATTATAGGTACTAGAACCAATATTGGTAAATACTGTATCCAAATATAGCGTGTCTGTAGAAAATTGAAGATTACCAGAACTTGGTCCAGATTCAAAATCTTTACGACAGGAACTCCACAAAATAATGACACAAATTAAAACAAGAGGGGATAGGTATCTCATAGTAGTCGAAAAGAATCGTTTTTAGGTTTTATGAATAAATAATCATGTTGCAAAGTAGCAAAGTTTTTTGTTTTAAACATATTGAGCGCTTATTCTTTCGGGTATTTATTTTGCAACGATTATCATATAACTTTTGAAATGCTCTAAATATTGCTGTCAAAGTATGAATATATCGATAAGTTCTTGTATTCTTTTTGAGAATTTAAGTAATAGATTATTCTATAATACCTTAACTTTGTCTTTTCAAAATTTAATACGACAACATAATAACTTATTATGAGTACATACGATGTAGCCGTTATTGGCTCTGGACCTGGTGGATATGTAGCTGCTATTCGATGCGCACAACTAGGTATGAAAACTGCAATAATCGAAAAATATTCAACACTTGGTGGAACTTGTTTAAACGTAGGATGTATTCCTAGTAAAGCATTACTAGATTCTTCGCATCACTATGAGCACGCAGTAAAGCATTTTGCCGACCATGGTATCGAAATACCAGGTGAGGTAAAGTTTAATCTTGAAAAAATGATCGCTCGCAAGCAGGCTGTGGTAGATCAAACTACTGGTGGAGTCGATTTTTTAATGAAGAAAAACAATATTGAAGTATATGAAGGTGTTGGAGCATTCAAAGATGCAACTCACATAGATATTACCAAAACTGATGGTAAAGTAGAATCTATCGAAGCTAAAAATATAATTATAGCTACGGGATCTAAACCATCTACGCTTCCTTTTATTAAAATAGACAAGAAAAGAGTAATTACATCTACCGAAGCTTTAAAGTTAAAAGAAGTACCTAAACACTTGGTGATTATTGGAGGTGGAGTTATAGGATTAGAGTTAGGACAAGTATATCGACGTTTGGGAGCAGAGGTTTCTGTTGTAGAGTATATGGATAGAATTATTCCAGGCATGGATAAAGCACTTTCCAGAGAGTTACAAAAGGTACTTAAAAAACAAGGGGTGAAGTTTTATACTTCTCACAAAGTAACTGGAGTAAAAGCCACTGCAAAACAAGTTACTATTACTGCAGATGATAAGAAAGGAAATCCAGTAGAATTTAAGGGAGATTATTGTTTAGTTTCTGTGGGCCGTCGTCCTTATACCGATGGTTTAAATGCCGAAGCTGCTGGCGTGAAAATTAATGAAAGAGGACAAGTAGAGGTGAATGATCATCTTCAAACCAATGTTTCTAATATTTATGCTATCGGAGATGTTGTAAAAGGGGCTATGCTAGCTCACAAAGCCGAGGAAGAAGGTGTTTTTGTTGCAGAAACTTTAGCGGGTCAAAAACCACATATCGATTATAACCTTATCCCGGGAGTGGTATATACTTGGCCAGAAGTGGCAGCAGTAGGTAAGACTGAGGAAGAGTTGAAAGAAGCCGGAGTAAAGTATAAGGCAGGTCAGTTTCCATTTAGAGCCTTAGGGAGAGCAAGAGCAAGTGCAGATATAGATGGGTTTGTGAAGATTCTTGCAGATGAAGCTACAGATGAGGTGCTAGGAGTTCATATGGTAGGAGCACGTTGTGCAGATATTATTGCCGAAGCTGTTACAGCTATGGAGTTTAGAGCATCTGCAGAGGATATTTCTAGAATGTCTCATGCGCACCCAACTTTTACTGAGGCGGTTAAAGAAGCAGCTTTGGCCGCTACAGAAAATAGACCTTTACACGTTTAAAAGATAATTTTTTCTGAATATTAAAAAGCGAACCTACATGGTTCGCCTTTTTTATACTATAATTAAATCTGTCCAAGTTTTGTCATTACCTCAGTTTTATAATTTCTGCTAATAGGAAGGGATTTGTTGCGCAGTATAATTTCTTCATTAGAGAAAGAATCGATCTTAGCTACGGCAATAATAAAGGATCTATGAATTCTCATAAATTCAGATTGTGGGAGTTTAGATTGAACATTACTAATAGTTTCTCGGGTGACAATAACCTGAGAAGTACAATGAATTTTAATATAGTCACTGTAACTTTCTATATATTCAATTTCCGAAAAATCGACCTTTTTCATTCTTCTATCTGATCTAACAAAAATGTAATTGGTTTTTTCAGTTTCTTCTTGAATCACCGGAACATCTTTGTGATAAACTTCAAAATAATTTGTTATAGCATTTAACAACCTTTCAAATGAAATAGGTTTCAAAAGATAATCTACAGCGTGCAGATCAAAGCCATCTATTGCATACTCTCTATAGGCAGTTGTAAAAATGATCTTAATGTTTTTGTTAATCGATTTAGCGAATGAAATCCCAGAAATATCGGGCATATGTATATCTAAAAAAATAAGATCTATTTGTTTCTCATTAATATGTTCAAAAGCTTCGATAGCATTGTTGCAGGTGGCTACTACATCTACTTGACTAATTTTACTCAAGTGATCTAAAATAACCTCTCGCGCTGTGGGTTCATCATCTACTACTATACAAGAAATTTTAGTGCTCATGTAAATTTAATTTTGAAACTTTTATCGATAATGTGACCGTATACCAGTCATGGTCTCTGGCTATATCTAATTGGTAGTTTTCGGGGTAAAGTAAATCTAGTCTTTTTTGAATGTTTTTTAGTCCAATACCGCTACTTTCTTGGCCCATGTCCGCATGTACAGAATTTTTAATTTTAAACAATAATTCAGTGTTGTTACAACTCAACTCTATAGAGATGTGAAGTTTTCCGTTTCTTAATTGTCCATGTTTAAAACTGTTTTCTACAAATGGGATAAAAAGCATAGGGGCAATTTCTATGGTACTATCGGTATCTTCGATTTGTAAAGAAATTTCTAATGAATCTCTGAAACGCATTTTTTCGAGAGCTATATAGTCATAAATATGTTCGATTTCCTGATCAAGTGAAACCAGAGGTTTATCAGATTGATACAACAAATAGTCTAATAGATTTGATAACTTTAAGATTAATTCAGGAGTCTCTTCAGATTTTTTAATAGCAAAACCATACATAGTATTTAAAGTGTTGAAAAGAAAATGAGGGTGAATCTGCATTTTTAGATACCTTAATTCTTGTTCTTTTAGCTTTAATTGTGTTTCTAAAATTTTAGTTTGCAGTTTTTGATTTGCAGTGTTAGACTTGTAATTATGCCTTGTTAGATCAAGTGCACTTGCAATAAACACCACAAAGTATACTGCGATAAATAGAAACAACGGACTTCTAGTCATAGGAGCCATATCTCCAATTTTTGTTTCTGTTAGAAAAATTAATCCGTAGAAAAAGGAAATTACAATGAAATAGGCCGAAATAATAATGGTATATACACAGTATAAAATAAACAACCGATATTTTTCTTGAAGCAAATATCTAGGGATTAGTATATCAATCACTGTATAAGTGGTCCCCATGGTTACGGGCATCAGGAACAAAGAGAAAGAAAATACATAGTTAATATCTTGCGTATTATATCCAAAAAAATAGGTGTAGCAAAATAATACTGCAATCCAAAAAATGGAATGGAGTAATACCTGAGCGATTTTTTTAAGTATAAACTCTTTAGATATCATTGCTATTGAATAAACGTTTAATATCTATATATTTTTTTAAAGTACGTTAATAATGCGATAAATAACCAAACTTTGTTGGTTTTTAACCGATGTAACACTCTCCCTTGAATTTTAGGTTATATCGGTGGTTGAAATCGTAATTCGTCGTAATTACCTTATATGAATTGGTTTTGATTTTAGTTTTGATTCAAATTCGAATCTTAATTAAATTTTTATGAGAATCCTAGAACTTATCTTTTTGATCTGCGTACTGATCGGTATTGTGAGTTTCTTTATAAAGCGATCATCACTTATAAAATACTCTTTATATGTATGTACATTATTATTAATTCTTCATTTGAGTATTGAACAAGGTAGATGGCAAATGTTTCCAGGGTATTTTTCATTTAGTCTTTTGATATTACTATATGTTTTTCAAAAATTGAATGTTTGGATTAGAAAGTTAGTATTAGTTTTTGGACTTCTATTTTCTGTTCTTAGCTTGGTTTTGGCAAATGTACTTCCGGTTTTTCAATTGCCTTCTCCCTCTGGCAAATACCGGGTCGGAGAGCAAACAATATTTCTTGAAGATCATTCCAGAATTGAAAAACTAAGTGAAGAACAAGGAGCCTATAGAAAATTAACAATCCATATTTGGTACCCTTCAACACATAAAATAACAAAACCTGAAGTGCATATGGGAAAAGGGTATGCAGAAGCTTTTGTACAAAGTAAGGGTATGCCTTCTTTTATAGGAAGCCATTTTGAACTAATTGAAACGCATACTCAAAAACTTTTACCAATAATAGAAAACAAACAGTTTCCGGTAGTTCTTTTGTCACATGGTTTGCTTTGGAACAGTAAAATGTATACCTCTATCGTAGAAGAAATAGTAAGTAATGGATATATCGTAGTTGGGATTGACCATATTTATGAATCGTTCATGACAGAATATAAAGGCAAAAAATTGAGGTGGAGTCAGAAAAATATAGATGATATGAATGTTGGATTAGATTTTGGCTATATCAATGAGAGAATGAATTTGGGTTTGCAAAAAGAGAACACAGCGTCAAAAAGCAAAGCTGTATTAGAACTAAATCGTTACTTACCTTATTTTGAGAGCCTAGATAGATGGTCAGATGATATTTCTTTCGTTTTAGATCAAATAGAAGCGTTAAATCGCAATCGGGAAAGTGTGTTTTTTAAAAAATTCGACCTTAATAAAATAGGCTCTTTGGGGCACTCCTGGGGAGGAGCAGCTGTAGTACAAAATGCAAGTGTAGAAAATCGTGTTAAAGCAGTGGTTAATATGGATGGTGCACAATGGGGTAGAGTAGTAGATACTACGATTCAAAAACCATTATTGGTATTGCATGCCGATAGAAATTATGATACGTTTTTCACACCAAATTTCTTTGTATACGATAAAATAACAGAAGAAGATTATTATTTAGCTACTATAAAATATACAGGGCATGCCAATTTTGGCGACCTGTCTTATTGGTCAAAAATTCATTCACTTACAGAAACAGGAACTATAGACCCTACAAGAATGAGCTTTATCACCAATTCTCTAATTATTAATTTTTTCGATAAATACTTCGATCACCGCAATAGTGCATCGCAAGATCATTTTTTCACCACAAATTTGCCTGAAGTGCATATTGTTAAGAAAAAATAGAAGCCATTTTCGAAGATTATAAAAATATTTTTAATTTAATATATTCAATATGACATTATTATTCTTCATTCAACCGCAAGATCATTCTGCATTTGCACATATTCTTCATTTATTACATGATGGAGGGTTATTTTTTATGGTACCAATTTTGATGACCCTTTTACTGATACTTTTCTTAATTGTTAGAAATGTATTGGTATTCTTTAAGGAAAAACGATTTTCTACAAAATACATAAAGCTAATTAATTCCTTAGGGTTGTTAATTTTAGTTTGGGGTATTTTGGGGCAACTCATTGGGTTAATAGAGGCATTGGATCGAATAGACATGATAGGTGATATTTCAACCAATATGTTGGCGGGTGGACTAAAGGTGTCGGCATTACCAACGCTGTTCGGGAGTTTTGTATTTGTAGTTTCCAGAGCCGCTACGACCATTTTTATTTGGATACAGAAGGAATCTTAGTAATTATTCTTAATCTTTTTAGTAATGATTAAAGAAATTTTTAAAATCCTTTTAGGAATAGTCGTTGCGATTGCTGCGATTGTTACAGTGTTTTTGTCTCTTCGTTATGCAAAAGTTATTTATGAATTCTCAATGCTAAGATGGATTGCTATTTTGGCTTGCATCTTAGGATTTTATCTGTCAGGACGTATTAACAAAAATACTTCATTAAAACTTTTACCGGTTGTACTCGTTGCACTAGTGGTTTTTAAACCATTCAGGTACTTTTATTTTCCGTTTATCATTGTGCTCTTGATTTTTGCAATAACTACGTTACTATTAACTAGGCATGAAATAAAAAACAGAAATAAGAAATGGTTGTTTTTGACCATGACAGGAGCACTTATTTGTTTTATGTTTTCTCAGCCGTTAATCCTTCAGAAAGAGAACTTCAGAAAACAATTTGATGGAACATTGGTTAATGCAAGTATAGTTTGGGATTTCGCGAAGAAAGCAGAATCTGAGTTTCCTAGTTTTACCTTGGTTGATCCTCAGAACAATACAATTTCATTGTCAAATTTTAGAGACAAGACGTTATTCGTGAATTTTTGGGCCACTTGGTGTGCTCCATGTCTAAGGGAAAAACCTACTCTAGATCAAATTAAAGATAAGTATACTAGAAGAGATGATGTGGTATTTATAGATATCTCGATTGATCACGATGTGCAAAAATGGAGATCGTATATAGATAAAAATAATCCCAAGGGTTTTCAGTTGAATACTAATGGAAATGAAATTCAAATTATGCGAAAATTAGGATTTTCAGGAATCCCTTTTCATGTGTTGGTTAATTCAGAAGGATTATATAAACAAAATGATAGCCTACAGATGGTAGAAGAGCTTTTAACCGATACAGAAAAGTTGAAATCGTTTATTTCAGATTACCAATAAAATAAATATTCATCTTACCGAAAAACGGTACATATAATTTTATAAAAAATGAGACTCATTAAAACATTTATAGTTATAAGTTGTGTTGTTTGCAATTTAAGCTTGACCGCGCAAAAATTTGATGATCAGAAACTGGATAGCCTTTTTACATTGTTAGAACAGAAAAATAAGGCTATGGGGAGTGTATCTATTCTTAAAGAGGGAAAAGAGGTTTATACACGTTCAATAGGTTATGTCGATGCAGAAAAAAAGATATTGGCCGATAATAAGACCAAATATCGTATTGGTTCTATAACCAAAACGTACACTGCTACTCTTATTATGCAATTAATTGACGAAGGAAAACTTACATTAGAGACTACCTTAAGCACTTACTTTCCAGAAGTGCCTAATGCCAATAAAATAACAATCGAACATTTGTTACGGCATAGAAGTGGGCTTTATAACATTACCAATGATGAAGATTTTAGAAAATGGATGCTTGTTCCCAATACACGAAAAGAAATGATGGATCGTATTGTGAAAAAGGAAATACAATTTAAACCCAATAAGGAAGCAAAATATTCTAATACTAATTATTTGCTCTTAGGATATATACTCGAGGATATAGAAAAGAAAAGTTATGCTGAAATTTTAGCATCAAGAATTACGATTCCGTACAATTTGAATACTACTAAATATGGGGGTAAAATCGATATCAACAATAATGAGGCAAATTCGTATCGCTACCATGCCGATTGGGTGATACAACCGGAAACAAATATGAGTGTACCCGCTGCGGCTGGTGCAATAATAGCTACCCCCAAAGACGTGGCTATGTTTTATCATTTACTATTTTCAGGGAAATTGGTGTCTGATGAATCATTATCCAAAATGAAACAGTTAAAAGATAGATTTGGTTTAGGACTTATGAAATTTCCATATGAAGAAGGAGAGAATTATGGTCACTCAGGAGGTATTGATGGGTTTCAATCATTGGCGATTTATATACCTGGCAAAAATCTGGTGATGACCTATGTTTCAAATGGAGTGGTTCTAGGATTAACAGAGGTGTTAATGGGAGTAGCGAAAATATATTTTGGAGCACCTTATGACTTTCCAGAGTTTAAACCAGCATTAGAGCTAACACCTGAGGAGTTAGTGCCTTATTTGGGTACATATACGGCAGAGGTGTTTCCTTTTGAAATTAAAATGACCCAAGAAAAGGATGTACTCGTAGTTAACGCTAAAAACGGACCAACTTTTCCTGTTGAATCCCATGAGAAGAATAAATTTCAGTCTGATGAAGTTGGAGTGAAAATCGAATTTTTCCCTTCAGAAAATAAAATGATCCTGCAACTAGGAGGGAAGACGACAGAATTAATCCGAAATTAGTTTTAACCAACTCCGCTTAAAATTATTAATTCAGAAGGTAATATTGCTTTTAAATTAGAATAGTTTAATAATAAACACTTTGTAGAAATTTTAAGGAGGTTTCGAGAATATTTGTGGTACTTTTACTAGAGATAAAGTTCTTTACATAAATTCTTCATCAACCAATATAGGTTTTACGTAATTGTAGATTAATAGGGAATCATGTGAAAATCATGAGCTGTCGCGCAACTGTAAATAACTATATAGTTTTTATCAATTTAGAATCCACTGTTCTTGTAAAATAGAATGGGAAGGAAGATAAAAATGTTATAAGCCAGGAGACCTGCCTATTATTGAATTGACTATACTTTCGCGATTTGAAGTAGGAGTTAAGCTTGATGTATTTATCGCTTTCTTATGCGATGAATATCTCTATGGCTTTATTTTTCTTCTTGCCAAATACGAAAGACTTAGTGAGTTTACTAAAAGAATTTTAAGAATTATTACTAATTTTTAAAATGTTACTATGCTTACACACAATCTAGGCTACCCGCGTATTGGTAGTAAAAGAGAGCTAAAAAAAGCTTTAGAAGAGTACTGGTCTGGCAAGACTACCTACAAAAACCTAATTCAGGTAGGGAAAAACGTTAGACAACACAATTGGCAATTACAGAAAAATGCCAATATTGATTTAATTCCCTCAAACGACTTTTCGTTTTATGATCAGGTTCTTGATATGTCATTGACCGTGGGCGCCATACCAAAAAGGTATCAAGCATTAATTACAGAAGAGATCCCTGTATTGGATTTATATTTTGCCATGGCAAGGGGATACCAAAAAGGAATTTTTGATGTAACTGCGATGGAAATGACAAAATGGTTTGATACTAATTATCACTACATCGTCCCTGAATTTTATAAAGATCAGGAATTCAAATTGTTTTCTACAAAGGTTATTGATGAGTTTTATGAAGCCAAACAATATGGTCTTATTACTAAGCCGGTTTTGTTAGGGCCCATTTCCTACTTATTACTGGGGAAAGAAAAAGAATCAGGTTTTCACAGAATAGAACTGATTAAGAATCTACTTCCGGTGTATATCAGTATTATTAAAAAAGTAGCTGCTCTTGGCGCGGTATGCATTCAACTCGATGAGCCTTTTTTAGCACTTGACATTTCTTCAGAAATAAAACAAGTATATAAAGAAGTATATAATGAATTGAAAGCTTGTTTTCCTGATGTTAAGTTTATGATTACTACTTATTTTGAAGGTGTTACAACCAATTTAGAACTGATATCACAAGATTTGAAATTCGATATTTTGCATATTGATCTGGTTCGTGACCCTAAGCAGCTTGATATTGTTTTAGAAAAGTTGCCTAAAGAGATGCAACTGTCTCTAGGGATTGTTGACGGAAGGAACATTTGGAAAAATGATTATAAAGCATCTATAGAAACGATTTTAAAAGCAGTGAATGTACGAGGAGTAGAGAATGTTTTGGTTGCCCCTTCATGTTCTTTATTGCATACACCTTGCGATCTTGATTTAGAAATGCAAAATGAAGACTTACCTTCTAATATCAAACAATGGCTATCGTTTGCAAAACAAAAATTAGGTGAACTATCTGCTTTACGAGTAAGTGTTTTGTATCCTGAAGATGAAAATGCAGCTATCGCACTTAGCTATAATAGTGCTTGTATAGATAGCAGAAGAAACTCAAAGATATTACACGATGAGCAGGTCAGAAAGAGGGTTTCTAAGCTAACAATTAAAGATAAAAGTCGTAAGTCTGAATTTTTAGCTAGAAAAACAAAACAGAAAGAAATTCTTAGACTACCAGATTTCCCTACAACTACTATAGGTTCATTTCCTCAAACGAAAGACATTCGTAAAAAGAGATCAGAATTCAAAAGAAAAGAAATTTCGAAAATTGAATATGATAATTATATGAGAAGTGAAATTGGAAAAACCATACAAATACAGGAAGAGCTCGGTTTAGATGTTTTGGTACACGGTGAAGCTGAGCGTAATGATATGGTAGAGTACTTTGGAGAACAATTAAAAGGGTTTGCCTTTACCAAATTCGGTTGGGTACAAAGTTATGGGTCTAGATGTGTGAAACCACCAATTATTTATGGTAGTGTGAGTAGAAAGAAAGAAATGACTGTTTCATGGTCAAAATTTGCTCAGTCTCTAACTCCTTTGCCGGTAAAAGGGATGTTAACAGGACCAGTTACGATTTTACAATGGTCTTTTGTTAGAAATGATCAACCTCGATCAGAGACATGTGCAGAAATAGCTTTGGCAATTAGAGATGAGGTAAAGGATCTTGAAAGTGCAGGAATTAAGGTGATTCAAATTGATGAGCCAGCAATGAGGGAAGGACTCCCTTTGTTAAAAGACCAATGGAATCAATATCTAAAGTGGGCTATTGATGCTTTTAGAATTTCGTCGTCTGGGGTTGAGGATTATACACAGATACATACCCATATGTGCTATTCTGAGTTTAATGATATTATAGATCACATTGCACATATGGATGCAGATGTAATTACCATCGAATGTTCAAGATCTCAAATGGAATTACTAGATGCATTTGCAGGTTTTAAATATCCTAATGATATAGGTCCGGGAGTTTATGATATTCACTCTCCTCGAATACCGAAAACCGAGGAAATCGTAGGTTTAATTCAAAAAGCACAAGGGTATATCCCTAAAGATCAATTATGGATTAATCCAGACTGTGGTTTAAAAACCCGAAACTGGAAAGAAACCAAGGAAGCTTTAAAATCTATGGTTATTGCAGCCAAAGAACTTAGAGCAGCGATACCACAAGTGGTCTAGTCAATTCATTTACACGAATAATCAATGGAAATAGCCCCTAAACTGTAGGGGTTATTTTATTAATTTAACTTTGGGGAAAGCAGCTTTGTACCCAAACCAAAATGCATTATGCGTAGGTAATCTTTTCAGAATTTTATTGGAGGTGATATTTTTCATATGGTTCTCATCAAGAGACCAGGAATTTCCACTAGTATCTATTACCGCAGATTCCTGATCGTATGAAGTAAAGGTTATACCTTCACTAAAATACACTCTATGCGCTCCACTTTTATCGGTAAAAACCACAAAGTTTTGATTATTAATCGTCCCTTCATAAATGTGATTTTTTCGCAAGAACTTGGAAGAAATAGCAATGTTCTCTTCAGTTTTATCTGGTAATCTGATAGCTAAAATTTCTTGCTTATTTTTTAATCTTCGATCTGTACTTGGAATTGTAAACATTAGATCGTCGGTAGCAAAATAATCTTTGTAAGCTATACCTTCGCCATAATCCCTACGATGTCCCGTATTTAGGGACAATACTTTGGTTTCGGGATGACGTTTTTTCCATTCACCCCATGTAGTAGTAACTACGCTTAAATAGTCTAACGCTATCCTTTTTCCAACCAAGGGGCCAAGTACCGGTTTACCCCAAAGGGTATTCCAAAGAGATTGTGTTTTTTTGTCATACATCAATTTATTAGATCGATATAAAAAACCACTGGTGCCAAGTTCGTATTTTATACCATCTTTTTCGGTTTTATATAGAATTACCGTACCGCATAGTGTACAATATACTCCTGCGACATCGACTCCTCCAACCTTATCGGTAAACATTTCATGCCAAGCCAGAATACGTTTAGGGTAGGCTCTTGTGTCTCCATTGATAGAAATTCCGAAAATAATATTGTCATCATCCAAGTATGTAGCCTGAGAAGCCTGGATCATTTCTGGATTACGAAGAGGAGGGATGCCATCCTGAATAACTCCACCCCAGCGAACTTCGTCTAATCTAATGGTAGACTGTGTATCACGATCCAAAAAATATTTGGCAAAACGATTATCGATACCTCTATGCAATGTAGCTTTGAATATAAAATAAGAGGGGAGATAAGTTTGTTTCTTGTTCCATATATAATCATACCAAGAATCAAAATCGTAGGAATAATATTTCTTGGTTTTTCTCTCGAGAATACGCATTAGTTTTTGTGAGGTGGAAGGGCTTTTGAGGAAATATAAAGATTCAATTGCTAGTATCTCAAAATGGTCAGACCAATTACGGTCTATGTAATTAAGCGCAGTTTGATGAATTCCAGAATCTCTGGAAGTAAAAAAATCTAGAAAGTACTCATAAGACTCTTTATCGGGTACTGTTGATTTTTGTGAATATATTTCTCCAAATTGAAGTATAACAATGAGAACTAATAACTTTTTCATAGACTTACTTTATGTAGTAAGTCGTTATTGGTTCGTTATATCAACATATGCATTCGAAAATTAATATTCTATATTCGAGCCTGGTAAGTATATAGATCAAAATATCTTCCTTCGGCAGCAATTAATTCGTCATGAGTTCCACGTTCAGCAATATTACCGGCTTCAATTACTAAGATTTGATCTGCCTTTTTAATAGTACTTAGTCTATGGGCGATAACAAAAGTTGTTCGGCCTTTCATTAATTCTGCGAGACTCTTTTGAATTAAAGCTTCGCTTTCGGTATCTAGATTAGAAGTAGCTTCATCTAAAATGATAATTTTGGGATCGGCAAGAATGGCTCTGGCAATGGCTATGCGTTGGCGTTGTCCTCCTGAGAGCTTTACGCCTCGTTCTCCAATTAGAGTATTGAGTCCATCATCAAAGCGGTCGGTAAACTCATTAACATATGCTGCTTTAACAGCTTGTTGAAGCTGTTCTTCTGAAGCATTTGGTCTAGGGAACAAAATATTTTCTCTAATAGTACCTTCAAATAAAAACTCGTCTTGTAACACAACTCCTAAGTTTTTACGATAACTATTAAGATTTACTTTTGATAAGTCTTGAGTATCGATTGTAATAGTACCTGATTCTGGATTTAAAAAAGTAGCTGCCAACCCAGCGATGGTAGATTTACCAGATCCCGAACTACCAACCAAAGCCGTTACTGTACCAGAATTTGCTGTAAAACTAATATTATGCAGAACTTCTTTTCCTTTTTCATAGGAGAAACTAACATCATCAAATACAATGTTACCTGCAATTCCATTAAGATGTATAGTTCTGTTAAGGGCGTCCTCCTCTGGGTCCATATTCATTAACTCTTCAGTTCGGTCTAAACCTGCAAGTGCTTCAGTGAGTTGACTGCCGATATTACTCATTTGTACAATAGGAGCGATCATAAAGGCGAGAACCATGGTGAAAAATAAAAAATCACCTGTGGTCATTTCTCCTTGCATCATGTAATACCCCCCAATACCCATAATACCTGTAGATGCAATTCCGGCAAGTAAAAAGGTAGATGAACTGGTCATTAGAGCGGTAGCAGTTAAACTTTTCTTTACATTTTGATACAAACGATGTACTCCGCTTTCAAAAATTTTATGTTCTTGTTCTTCAGCGCCAAACCCTTTAATTACACGAACTCCAGCCAGGGTTTCGGTCAATCTTCCTTTTACCTCGGCATTAATTTCACCACGTACTCTAAAAATAGGTCGTATGTATTTAAAGGCTTTTAATGCCACAATACCAAATAAGCTAACTGGCACTAATACAAAAAGTGTCATCCAAGGGTTGATGTAGATAAGTATTCCTAATGAAACAATCGCTGTGAATACACCGCCTACCATTTGTACCAATCCCGTACCGATTAAATTACGAACTCCTTCTACATCACTCATGATTCTTGATACCAATGCTCCTGACTTAGTGTTGTCAAAAAAACTAATAGGTAGAGAAAGTACTTTTTTTTGTACTTGTGCTCTTAACTCCGATATTAGATATTGTGCTTGTACGCTTAGGATTCTGGTAAGAAGAAATGAAGAAGTCGCTTGTACAAGTATTGCTATACCTACTATGATAAGTAGTTCATATAATTGTCCGAGGTCTTTTGAAGGGATTACTTCGTCTAGTAATGCTTTACTTTTCCAGGGTAGGATTAACCCGGCTATTCGGTTAAAAACGATAAGAATAAGGCCTATAAATACCAAACTTTTCCTTGGCCAAATAATGGTCTTAAAAGCTTTACCTATGCTTACTTTTGATTTTTTCTTTTTTTGATCGTTTGTTTGATTCATTAGGGACCAGATTTGAATAATGAAATAGTGTAATCTAAAAATTGGATGCTTCCAAAACGTTTCACTTCCAATATCAAATTTAAAACTTATGAGATCAGAATCTGGAAAAATAGTGTGAAAAAATCCCCAAAACTATAACTACAATGAAATCCTTTTTTGGTAAGCAAGACCAAAGTAGTATACTATAAATTAAGACATGTATATAGAAGTTAACCCCTATTGATCTATATGTTGTACTGTTTTTAGATTTCCTGAAATAGGAGAAATCGATATTTTTCTTTCGTTTTCCAAAACATAAAAAATATATTGACTGTTTAGCCCAATCAATTTTACTTTTTTCGAATCTCCATTAGAAAACTCTAGTAAGCGATTCACTTCGAAGTCTCCATTTTGTATTCTTTTGCTCATTTTCATTCCACCAGCAATAGCATAACCCAAATAGAAACCTAATGTTCCGGCTATCGGAATTACAAACATTGCATTCTTAAAAGAATTGTAACTTTTGGTTAATTTATTTCTCTTTTCATCTGAAAGATCTTTTTGTAACGACTTTTTAATTCTCTTTCTCAATATTGAGAATACTAAAAGAATGATAGCGATGTACCCTCCCATTACCAAAGGAGTCTTTATATTTTCTGTTAATATTACAATGGGACTTAACAATATATCTAGTACGTTGGAGTAATTAATGATATTGATATCTAGGAAGGCATAAAAAATCGAATAACTAAGAGTCCCCACTAGTAAGAGAAAGAGATAGGACAAGTAAATATATTCTTGAATACTTCTATTGGATAAGATTGACTTTTTGAATTGGTCTTTCATTATGTGATGTACAGGGTTAGTTGTTACAAGTGTAACTTATTTTCTTTTTCTCTTTTTGTTGTAGTTTTTATCTCCTCTGGTCTTAGGTTTTTTATATTTCTTTTTTATTTCTCGTTTGTATTTTCCTCCAAGATTAACCTTTCTGTTTTTTTCCTTTTTTTCGTGAAAGGCGGCTCCAGTTTCTTCATCTTTGGGGCGTTTGGTGGGATTGTATATTTCTTTAATTTTTGGCTGCTCTTCGGGAGTAAGTTCAGTAGAAATTTCAACACGATCTGGGAAATCAAATCGTTCGATTTTCATTTCCATTAGAGCTTCAATATTTTCTACAGATTCTTCTTCTTGTTCTGTAACCAAAATTAATGAAACCCCTTGCTTTTGAGCTCTACCAGTTCTACCAATACGATGCATATAGTTTTCTGGGTAGGTAGGAGTATCTACATTAATAACATGAGAAATATCGTCTATATCTAGCCCGCGTGCCATTACATCTGTAGCAATGAGTATGCGTTGCTCACCACTTTCGAATTGTTCGATACTACGCAGTCGGTAATTTTGAGTTTTGTTAGAATGTATAACGGCACATTGCTCGGAGAATGTGCGCTCAAATCTTTCAAACAACCGATCTGCCATTCTTTTATTGGCGACAAAGAGCAATACTTTTTGAAACTCTTCTTCGTTGGCTAACAAGTGCTCTAAGAGATTTACTTTGGTATAGAAATTTGCCGTCGAGTATAATCCTTGTTTTATGTTTTCAAGAGGAGTACCACTTTTGGCTATAGAGACTTTTTTGGGGTTTACAAATATTTCAGAAATAATATCTTCGACTTCTTCGGTCATGGTAGCCGAAAACATAATATTTTGCCTTTGCTGAGGTAAAATATCAAATATATTCATGAGTTGATGTAGAAACCCAAGATCCATCATGACATCTACTTCATCAATGACTAACTTTTGGATCGACTTTAATTGTAACGCTCTGCTTACTGCCAAATCGTATAATCTCCCCGGAGTAGCCACTATAATATCTAACCCTTGCGCAACGGTTTGTTTTTGAGTATTGATATTAGTTCCACCATAAACACCAGTGATACGAACATTGATATATGTAGAAAGCTTTTCAATTTCATCAACTACTTGTACAACCAATTCACGAGTTGGCACCAATACCAGTACTCTTGGGTTCTGCTGTACAGAATATCTAAGCATTCTAAGAATAGGAAGCATGTAGGCATAGGTTTTACCTGTTCCAGTTTGTGCAATACCTACCACATCTTTACCAGACATGACCACAGAAAAAGATTGCTCCTGGATTGGAGTTGGAATTTCATACCCCAAATCATCAAGAGCATTAAGAAGCTGGGTACTTAAGTTTAAATCTCGAAAAGTCAATTGATTTATTTTTTTGATGGTACAAAGGTAGACTTATTTTGCGACTGTAGGCATTTTGGTTACTTTTGAAATTCAAATCAAACAAAAAATGAAAAAAATCCTTGCTTTTGCCGGTTCTAACAGCGGTACATCAATCAACCATAAATTAGTTAAACATGTAGTTTCTGAAATTAAAGAACACGATATTATGGTTCTTAATTTGAATAGTTATGCAATGCCTATGTATAGTGAGGACGAAGAAAAAAAAGGTTTTCCGGCGATGGTAATGGGATTGAATCAAGAAATTTCAGAAGCTGATGCTTTAATCATTTCCGTAAATGAACATAACGGAAGTTTTGGTGCTTTTTTCAAAAATATTATTGATTGGTTATCTCGTTTAGATCGTAATTTTCTAGAAGGTAAGAAAATATTATTAATGAGCACGTCGCCAGGGAAAAGAGGAGGGCTTACCGCTCTTGAATATGCAAAAAGTATTTTTCCTCGTTTTGGAGGAGAGATTATAGAGAGTTTTAGTTTTCCTTCTTTTTATGATAATTTCTCTGTAGAATCTGAAACTGTAATTGATGAAACACTTTCATTGGGATTAAAGCAAGTTATAAGTACTTTTGCACATGAAATTTAATTGAATACGTGCGCATACATCAGAAATATAATATTGAAAACCCATTAGCTTTTAAGATTAAACTACTACAATGGGCACAAAGATTTGATGAGGTAGTATGGTTAGATTCAAATAACTATAACCAAACATATTCGAGCTATGATGCAGTATTGGCAGTAGATGCTTTTACCTCAGTTAAAACCGACTATTTTAACGCATTTGATGCACTCAAAGAATATCAGGAACAAACATCAGATTGGATTTTTGGATATCTTTCGTATGATCTGAAAAATGATGTAGAAGATTTACGATCAGAAAATAATGATCATCTTTATTTTCCAGATTTGTTCTTTTTTCAACCTAAGAAACTAATTCTTTTAAAAGGCAATGAGTTAGAAATTCAATACCTAAGAATGGTTGATGATGAAATAGAAACCGATCTAGATACCATTCATTCATTTTCTGAAACACTTGATATATCTGAAAAGAAAGACAATTCTTGCGGGAAAATTAAAATTAGCCTTGGCATGACCAAGGATGTGTATAAAGAAAAAGTAGCACTAATGTTGGCTCATATCCAACGTGGAGATATTTATGAAGCCAATTTTTGTCAAGAGTTTTTTGCAAAAGACAGTTGTATTGATCCGTTGTATACCTATCATCATTTAAATGACATTTCAGAGCCTCCGTTTGCAGCTTTTTTTAAAAATCATGGGACATATTTATTGTCTGCCTCGCCAGAACGATATCTAAGAAAAGAGGGGTGTAAAATTATTTCTCAACCTATTAAAGGAACGGCAAAAAGAGCAGAAAACCCGAAGAAGGATGATAATCTTGCAACGGAGCTTCATGAGGATCCAAAAGAGCGATCTGAAAACGTTATGATTGTCGATTTAGTAAGAAATGATTTGTCCCGAACTGCGTTAAAAGGTTCGGTTAAGGTTGAAGAGTTGTGTAAGGTGTATAGTTTTAAGCAAGTACATCAAATGATCTCTACGGTAGTTTCTGAAATTGATGAAACAATATCACCTGTGGATGTCATTAAAACCACCTTTCCTATGGGAAGTATGACAGGAGCACCAAAAATTTCGGCGATGCAAATCATAGAAAATTTGGAAGAGTCTAAAAGAGGATTATACAGTGGTGCTGTAGGATATTTTTCGCCTGAAGGAGATTTTGATTTTAATGTAGTAATACGAAGCATTTTGTATAACGAGGAACAACGATATATTTCATATACTGTTGGAGGTGCTATTACAGCAAAATCTAATCCTGATAAGGAATATGAAGAATGTTTGCTAAAAGCAAAAGCAATGAGGGAAGTTTTGGAAAGCCTTTAATACTTAAAGGTTAAACAATGTCTGTAAAAAGTTAAATCAAATTTTTACGGAAACTTTTTCTAACGTTGATAATAGTTTCCTTAACCTCAGTTGCAGTTAGATCTTTAATAGTAGCAATTTCTTCGAAATTTAACTTTCCGAAAATAAATAAATCAATAATTTTTGAAGTTTCCATGGGTAACCAACTGTAGAATTTACCCAGTAGTTTCTGCTTTCTGAAATCTGTGGAGGGTTCGGAGTCTATAATTTTTAAAATTTCAGAATCTAAATCATCATAAATGAAGTTTTGCTTGTTTTCTACGCTCTGGTGGTAACAAATGTCGTCGAGATCTTCTTTCATTATTAATTCATTATCTGCTTCAACAGTATATGTTTCTTCAAGCTTTTCTAATTCGTTTTTTAGAAAGTAATTAGTACTAATACTACGTTGATGCCAGCCTTCCTTATTATAGAGATCATCAATAAGATCATCGGCAATTTTAAAAAGCTGTAATTCTAGAGTTAATGTGTCAATTTCTATATCAAGATCATCATAGTAGAGTTTTAATATAGCGTCGTCAATAATTCCACTAGAACAATACATATTTTGAGGTAGTATACCAACGCTTTCAGCAATATATAATCGATGCTTTACATATGGGTGTAAGTGTGGGACTATGGATAATAATTTTTTACCAAATTCCTTTTGATCATCGGCTCCGTAAAATTTCTGTAATTCATATGTCGTATTCATTGGTGAGCGATTTAAGAGTTGTTCTTTAAAAATAACGAAAACAAATCAATTTTGGTGTTAAAAACTTGAAAATCAGCAAATAAAACAAGGTTTGAATCGTTCTTAGATAGTAAATCAAAATTGTATCTTTGAAAAATCATTAAAAATTAATGTCGTCTTGTTATCAAAAGAGTTTAAAGCACACATTTCAAATCATCTTTCTTTTTTATCGAGGAGTAGATTATTAATTGCCTGTAGTGGTGGATTGGATAGCGTGGTACTTGCCAGATTATGCGAAATGCAGTCTTTTGAATTTGGTATCGCCCATTGTAATTTTAAACTCAGAGAAAAAGAGAGTGATGAAGATGAAGTATTTGTAAAAGATTTGGCCGCACGATTAAAAGCCCCATTTTTTTGCACTCAATTTGAAACAGAACAATATGCAACAGAGAATAAGCTTTCTATTCAAATGGCAGCTAGAGAATTGAGATATTCTTGGTTCGAAAAAATAGCAAATGAGTATCAATACGAGTATGTTCTTACCGCCCACCATGCAGATGATAACTTAGAGACATTTTTAATTAATCTATCTAGGGGAACAGGAATAGAAGGTTTACTTGGCATTCCAGAAATTAACAACACTTACATTCGTCCATTATTACCATATTCTAGAGAACAAATTTTAGAGTTTGCCCAACAAGATGAGCTGCATTGGAGAGAAGATAGTAGTAATAGTAGTACAAAGTATCTTAGAAATAAGTTACGTCATGATATCATTCCCGAGCTTAAATCTATCAATACTACTTTTCTAAGTAATTTTAAAAATACATTAACGCATCTAAAAGCGAGTAATGAATTCATAAAAGGACAATTATTTAAGATTGAAAAAGATGTACTTCTATTTTGTGAAGATGGGACAATAAGTATTTCTATTGATAGGTTGCAGGAGTATGGAAATTTGAAAACATGCTTGTATTTTTTACTGAAAGATTATGGTTTTCGAGCCTGGAATGATATTGAACAAATGATTACAGCTCAATCTGGAAAGCAAATTTTCTCAGAGAAATATAGACTGGTTAAAGATAGAGAACGTTTATTAATAAGTCCTATTATCACATCTGTACCCAATCACCAGTACAAAATTCCAAAAGAAGAAACTATGCTTATGTTTCCTTCGGGAGCCTTAAAGTTTAAGGATGTAAGTACAATGGAATCAGCTGATTTAAAGACCATTTTTGTTGATAAAGAAAAGTTAAAATACCCTTTAGTTGTAAGAAAATGGAAAGAAGGCGACTATTTTTATCCGTTAGGAATGCAGGGCAAGAAAAAATTAAGCAAATATTTTAAAGATGAAAAATTATCTTTGCTCGCAAAAGAAAGAGTATGGTTGTTATGTTCTGGAGAAGAGATTATTTGGATAATAAACTATAGAGCAGATGACCGATTCAAAATTAAGCCTCAAACTAAACAAATATTAAAAATAACAATAACCTAATGCGGTACTTTCTACTATTTATAACAACTGTATTATTTTCTACAATATCATTTTCTCAAACTTTAGAGCCTATTAAATGGCAAGCTACTATTGAAAAGGAAACAGAAGATAGTTATATTCTAAAATTCAATGCAAAATTAGATAAAGGTTGGCATTTATATTCTCAAAAAGAAGCCGAAACCGATGATATTGCACCAACACCTACAGAGTTTTCTTTTAACAATACTCCAGAGACATATACACTAGTAGGAGAGACTATAGAGCCCGCGGGGATAGAAAAGTATGATAATATCTTTGAAATGGAGGTAAAGTACTTTGAAGAGAACGTGACTTTTATCCAAAAAATTAAGCAAATAGATAAAAATTTAAAAACTGTAAAGGCAGAGGTGTTTTTTTCTGTATGTGATGATGAAAGATGTTTGGCTCCAGATATTGTTGAGTTTAATTTGAATTTGAGCGGAGAAGCTTCAGAAAATAAAGGAGACCTTACTTCTATTACAGAAACTGATAAAATTAAATCAGAATCGCTTAATATTGAAGTGAAAGGGAAGGAAAAATTTCCTTCAGATCAAGTAGATCAGAAAAGTTATTTAAACATATTTATTTTAGGATTTTTAGGAGGTTTGATAGCATTGTTAACGCCTTGTGTATTTCCAATGATTCCTCTTACCGTGTCATTTTTTACCAAAAGTGCAAAAGACAAGAAAAAAGGTTTGTTTAATGCTATTTTATACGGGTTTTTCATATTTGCCATCTATGTATTGTTAAGTTTACCCTTTCATTTACTAGATTCGGTAGACCCCGAAATATTAAATAATATATCGACAAACGTTACCCTTAACATTGTCTTCTTTATCATATTTATAGTTTTTTCCATTTCGTTTTTCGGCTATTTTGAAATTACTTTACCTTCTTCTTGGAGTAATAGTTTAGATAGTAAAGCCACAAGCATAGGAGGGATAGTAGGTGTGTTTTTTATGGCACTTACCCTAGCATTGGTCTCTTTTTCTTGTACAGGACCTATTTTAGGATCTTTATTAGGAGGGTCGTTAAGTACCGATGGAGGTGCAATGCAACTTAGTTTTGGTATGGGAGGTTTTGGTCTTGCGCTAGCGTTACCATTTGCGTTATTTGCATTGTTCCCAAATTGGTTAAACTCACTTCCAAAAAGCGGAGGCTGGTTAAATACTGTAAAAGTTGTACTTGGTTTTATCGAATTGGCCTTGGCATTCAAATTTTTATCGAATGCAGACCTTGTGGAGCATTGGGGTATCTTAAAAAGAGAAATATTTATTGGTATTTGGATAGTGATTGGAATAGGAATGGTACTATATCTTTTTGGTAAGATTAAATTTCCTCACGATGGTCCTATTCAGAAATTAAGTTTGGGTAGAAAAGGTTTGGGAATTGTAACCTTATTGTTTGTGGTATATCTTATTCCAGGCCTAACCAATACAGCATATGCAAACTTAAAACTGTTAAGCGGGTTTCCTCCACCGTTATTTTATAGTATTTACGAAAAAGAGTCTCACGGTCCCCTTGGTTTAGATGCATATACAGATTTTGATCAAGGAGTAGAGGCTGCAAAGGCTCAAAACAAACCGATTATGATAGATTTCACAGGTTGGGCCTGTGTTAATTGTCGTAAAATGGAAGAACAGGTATGGAGTCATCCAGAAATTATAGAAGTACTTAAAGATAAATATGTACTTATTTCGCTGTATGTTGATGATCGTGAAGAGTTATCAGAAAATGATCAATTTAAGTTTCTGAAGGAAGACGGAAGAGTAAAGAACATTCGCACCATAGGAGATAAATGGGCAACCTTTCAAACGGTTAACTTTAAAAATAATTCTCAGCCCTATTATGTATTAATTGATGCTAATATGAATCTATTAAATCAAACTACCGCATATACTCCAGACGTACAAGAATACCTAAAATGGCTCAAGACTGGATTGCAAAACTATCATAATAAATAATTAAAAAAGATAGCGTTATAAATTTTTATTATAGCGCTGCTGTAAGTAAATATCAATTTTTCGACTGTATAAGTGTACAAACCATAATCAGTTGAAGAATGATAAAAGAAAAAATAGAACTTTCCCAGTGCTTTCCATTTATAGAGACAGAACTTAAGGATGAGATTTTATCATTTGGCGAACTTAAAGAAATCCCAAAAGGAGAATATGTGGTGCGACAAGGAAGCTATTTAAATTTCTTACCTATTATTTTAGATGGTTTAATTAAGATGTGTGCCGAAGAAGAAGAGGTTGAATTTCTCTTATATTATATCCATCCGGGTCAATGTTGTATATTAAGTTTTAATCACTTATTTGCACAGGAAGCTGTACGTTTTTCTGCAATGACCGAAAAAGAAACCAAAGTCCTATGCTTACCCATGCAAAAGGTAAAAGAATGGTTTTTGAAGTATCCGTCCTTTACCCAAATTATATTAAAAGATTTTCAGCGTAATTATGAAGATTTACTGCATACCACAAAGCAATTTGTATGCTACAAGATAGAAGATCGATTGGTAAATTATTTGACCGAGAAGGCGAAGTTGCAAAACTGCAATATGATTCAAATGTCTCACCAGCAAATAGCTTCAGATTTAGGAACGTCACGAGAAGTAGTTTCTAGGTTAACCAAAAAATTACAAGCAACAAATTTATTGATTCAACATAAAAGACACATCGAACTTACACAACTCGTAACCGCATAAAATTTTCATTTTTTCAATTCTTTTTGGTGCTGTAAAAGCACCTTTTGGTGTTGAGGTAAATTTGTATTCAACTATTTGATTATCAGATAATTAAATAACATTTTTTTAACATGTTTCAGTGACTTTTGTCACCGTTTTTAAGCTGATTTGATATTTACATTTGTTTCAAAATAAAACAAACAAATAAAAATATTGTATCATGAAAAAAATTAATCTTTTAGTATTAATCGGACTATTAGCATTTGCATCGTGTAGTGACGATGATGATGCTGTAGCTCCACCCGATGGAGGAACAGATAACGTTCAAAATGACGTTGTATTAAACGAAGTGAGATTTCAGGGAACTGATCTTATTGAAATTTTTAATAGAGGAAATCAGGAAGCAGACCTTAACGATTATTGGTTATGCCTTGGGCCTGGAACCTATGAGAGAATAGGTGATTTAACTCCACAAAGCGGTAATACTGTAATTCCTGCTCAGGGATATCTTGTTTTGGCATATAATTTACCCGATAATAATGGAGGTTTAGGATTATATTCTACCAACGAGTTTACTAACTCTGATGCTTTAGTAGATTTTGTACAGTATGGTGCAGGAGGTAGTGCAAGAGAAGATGTTGCAGTATCTGCTGGTCTATGGACAGCAGGAGAGTTTGTACCAACCGTTTCTGGAGCCGAAAATAGTATCGTTTACGATGGAGAGGGTAACGGAGCAGGAAATTGGGCCGAAACAACGTCGGTTACGTTTGGTGCAGAAAACGTACTTACCATGCCAAATAACGATGTGCGTTCTATCGTAATAAATGAAGTAAATTATGGGGAAGATAAACAAATAGAATTATGGAATAACGGGACAGTTCCTGTAGACCTTGCCCCGTACTGGTTATGTTTAGGGCCTGGTCAATACCTTCAAATAGATAACGCAACAATAGTAAGCGGAAATAAAGAATTAGCTCCGGGAGAATTTCTAGTGGTTAACTGGAATGAATTAGGTGATAGTGAAGGATTAGGGTTATATTCTACAAACACTTTTGCAAGTGCTGATGCAATCATTGATTTCGTGCAATGGGGAGCATCGGGTAGTGCAAGAGAAAATGTTGCTGTAGAAGCAGGAATTTGGACTGTAGGTGAATTTGTAGAAGGAGTAAGACTACCAAGTTATAGCATTGCCTATGACGGAGAAGGTGATGCTGCCAGCGATTGGGCCGAAGCTATAAATCCAACTTTTGGGATGGGTAATGCAACACCAATTAATCGAACTACTTTTAGTATTACCATTAAAAATACAGTAAACTATTTAAATGTGCATACCTTTACTACTCCAGTTGGTGCAGGTAGTCCTGGACCATTAACTACAGATGGATCTCAATATCAAGTGTCATTTAAAGCTGTACCTGGAACCAAATTTACCCCAGTTACGATGATGGGGAATAGTAATGATTGGTTCTTGGCACCAACAGACCTTGCTGGAATTGATTTATTTCCTAACGGGCAGGCACTGAATGGTGTAGATATTGCAGATCAACTGTCATTATATGATTTAGGTACCGAAGCAGACGGAGATCCAACTACATTTCCTCCAGCCGGAGCAGATGTGGGACCAGCGGATCCTAATACTTCTGTAAGATTGGTGCCTGGAAGAGGAACTGGAGATATTTATGTAACAGCGGTATTAGATTATACTAATGGAGATGGAAGCTCGGCAGGAACATTTACGCTTACCATTACTGCAATTAATACACCTGATCCGGGTATGGCAGCAAGCCAGGATAACGGATTCGTAGTTACTCCTGGTATTGTGGTACTACATGCGCAACCAGAGCCATTATTTACCTTAGGTGAAGAAGACAGAGGAGTAGGGTTAGAAGCTATTGCAGAAGATGGTATGCCAGGTGAGCTTTATAACTGGTTTACAGAAACTGGATCACAAGGAACGCCGTTAAGGTTATCTTCTTCATTAACACCTTTTTCTCCATCATTCATTTATGCATTTAACACAGATAGAGACCCTTGGTTCACACAAGGAGATGAAGCAAAACCATCCAGTGGAATGGAAGAAATAGCTGAAGATGGAAATAGAATGGTCGCTTATGATTACCTGAAAGATTTTGGTATTCCTGTTGCTCTGCCGGCTGAAGCAGGGCCAATTATGCCAGGAGGATCTCATACATTTACCATCGAAGTACCACAAGGACAAGATTATAAACTTGGTTTCGGAACTATGTTTGTAAAATCTAATGATTGGATTATTAGTACAAATAATGTTGGTCTAACATTGTTCAATGATGATGGAAGTCCTTTCTCAGGAACCGAAGTAAGTTCAAATACTTATTTATATGATGCAGGAACGGAAGACGACGAGCCAGTAGGATTCGGACCAAATCAAGTAATGAACCAGGGAACTCCAAATACGGGAGCTGCAGACGCAGATACTTCAATTCGAAGAGTATCATCACTAGAAGATGTACAGTTCGGAAAAGGTGTTATCAACAGTGCACCAGGAGTAACATGGTTTGGAGATCCAAGAGGAGGATATAACCTGATCGAAGTAAACATTCAAGCTCAGTAGTATCTTTTGTGGTATGCTTAATATGTGTAGGGGTATTCATATTGAGAGTATAGCTGCATAAGGTATGAATAGAAAAACCTTTGGTGGGGTCACCAAAGGTTTTTGTAGTTTGAATGAAAGTGATCTCAAACAATCACTGTGTTAAAATCTCCTTAAAGGCATCATACTCACAATACCATTTTTTTATCTTCCACCATAAACTAAATTTATCAAAATGCGATTCTTCAAAATTACTGTTCTCAAGCTTTTATTTCTTCTTATTTCTTGTTCTGGATTTTCCCAGGAAAAGGATAGTTATGATGTAAAAGCAAATTACACAAAACAAGAGGTAGATATTGTAATGCGTGATGGTACCAAGCTGCATACTACAATCTACTCTCCCAAAGATACTTCAAAGAAATACCCTATCCTTATGCAAAGAACTCCTTACAGTTCAAGACCATACGGAGCAGATCAGTTTAGATCTCAAATTGGGCCTAATAAATACTTGATGAAAGAAGGTAATATTATAGTATATCAAGATGTTCGAGGTAGATGGATGAGTGAGGGAGTCTATGATAATATGCGTGCCTATATTCCTAATAAAAAAGGGAAGCAATTCGATGAGGCAAGTGATACTTATGATACTATAGATTGGCTGGTAAAAAATGTGGCCAATAACAATGGAAAAGTTGGAGTTTGGGGTATTTCTTATCCTGGTTTTTATGCAACATATTCATTACTAGATTCACACCCAGCACTGAAAGCGGTTTCGCCACAGGCTTGTATTGGTGATTTCTTTTTTGATGATTTTCATCATAACGGAGCGTATCTTTTGAGCTACTGGAGAGCAACTGCAGTATTCGGATATGAAAAAACAGAACCTACAGATAAAGGTTGGTACAGCTTTCCTGATCTAAAAAGTAAAGATCAATACCAGTTTTTCTTAGATGCTGGTCCACTAAGTAATCTAGATAAATATTATAAAGAAGATAATGTTTTTTGGACACAGTTAAAAGAACATCCAAATTATGACGAGTTCTGGCAAAAAAGAGGAATCATCCAACACTTAGAAAAAATCAAACCTGCAGTTATGGTTGTGGGAGGATTATTCGATGCTGAAGACCTGTATGGTCCATTCGAGACCTATGAAAACATAGAAAATAGAAGTGATAATTATAATATCATGGTTTTTGGTCCGTGGAGCCACGGAGATTGGGCACGTAGTAAAGAAAGACAAGCCGTTGGGAATGTATATTTTGGTGATAAATTGTCTGAAAACTACCAAAAGAATGTAGAAACTAAGTTCTTTAATCATTTCTTGAAAGGTAGCGGAGATGATAAAACCGGTTTACCAGAGATTCAGATTTTTGACACAGGTAAAAAAGAATGGAATTCATATGAAAGTTGGCCACCAAAGAATACCGAGAAGAAAACATTTTACCTTTCTTCCAAAGGTCTTGATGAAAGTCAGGGAGGAGATTTTTCAGAATTTGTAAGTGATCCTAAAAAACCTGTGCCGTATTCTGAGGATATTAAAATGGTATTTACTCCTAGAAAATACATGACCGATGATCAGAGATTTGCTGCAAGAAGACCTGATGTATTAGTCTTTGAAACTCCTGTACTCACAGAAGATGTAACCTTATCTGGAGAGGTTCTGGCTAAATTAAAGGTAGCCACAACAGGGACTGATGCAGATTGGGTGGTTAAATTGATAGATGTATTTGCTAACGATGTAGAAGATACTCAAGAGACTCAGAAATACCTCAAAATGGGGAATTATCATATGATGGTTCGTAGTGAAATAATGAGAGGGCGTTTTAGAAATGATTTTAGTAAACCAGAACCTTTTGTTCCTAATCAAAAAACTGATGTAAATATTAAATTACAAGATGTACATCATACCTTCAAGAAAGGACATAAAATTCAAATTCAAGTACAAAGTACATGGTTTCCTTTGATCGATTTGAACCCACAAACCTATGTGCCAAATATCTTTAAGGCGAAAGAATCAGATTTTACGAAGCAGACACACAAAGTATTTCATGATTCTTCAATAGAAGTTTCAATATTAAAATAATCAATCTAGAGCTTGAATATGATTAGATATCTAAGTAACATAAGGATTTTATTAGGATTGGCTTTATTAACGGTGTTGAGTTGTAAAGAACAATCTGGTGAGCCTGAAAAAGCAGTCATAAGCGAAGAAGAGATAGCACAAAAATCTCAGGAACTTAACGACTGGTTCGAACAACAATTTGTTGTAGATATGAATAGATCCCCAATGACCCAAACCTATTTAGGAGTAAAAACTGAGGACTATGGAAAATGGGATGATATATCTTCTAAGAGAGAAGTTGAAAATATGGAGCTTACTAAGCAAAGATTGGCGTATCTTAAAGACTCTGTTGATATTTCAAAATTAAATAAAGCTACGTTGCTTAGTTACAAGTTAATGAAGCAAGATTTGGAAAATGAAATCGAGGATTTTCAATATCGATTGTACGATTACCCTGTAAATCAAATGCACGGTATGCAGGCAGAAATTCCTGCTTTTATGATAAATATGCATCGTGTAGAAAATAAGAGCGATGCTGAAGCATACATTTCTAGACTGAGTGGTATGGACGAGCTATTTGGGCAGTTGATCGAGAACATGAAAATGAGAGAAAAGAATGGAATTCTACCTCCAAAGTTTGTTTTTACCAAAGTCCTAGACGACAGTAGAAACATCATTAAAGGACGGCCTTTTGATCAATCTAACCATGAGAGTACTTTATTAGCCGATTTCAAAGGAAAAATAGGAGCAATAGAGCTTTCTGAAGAAGAAAAAGAAGAGTTGTTAACGAATGCTGAAAAAGCGTTAGCTGAGGATGTAAAACGTGGTTTTGATAATCTTATTGGTTTACTCGAAAAACAACAACAAAGAGCTACTACGGATGATGGTGCTTGGAAATTTCCGAAAGGGGATAAGTTTTACAATATAGCATTGCAAAGAACTACAACTACCGATATGACAGCCGATCAAATTCATGAATTGGGTCTAAAGGAAGTAGAGCGTATTCATAATGAAATGCGTGACATTATGAAGCAAGTTAAGTATGAAGGAACCTTACAAGATTTTTTTCAGTTTATGAAAGAAGACAAAAGGTTTTATTATCCTAATGATGAAGAAGGAAAAGCAGCTTATTTAAAAAGAGCAGTTGGGCTAATCGATAATCTGAAATCTAGGTTAGATGAGTTATTTTTAACAAAACCGAAAGCAGACATTGTTGTTAAAGCTGTGGAGCCTTTTAGGGAAAAAAGTGCAGGAAAGGCATTTTATCAAAGGGGAACACCAGATGGTTCCAGACCAGGAACCTATTATGCAAATTTGTATGATATGGAAGCGATGCCTATTTATCAAATGGAAGCCTTAGCCTATCATGAGGGAATACCAGGACATCATATGCAAATTTCAATAGCACAGGAATTAAAAGATATTCCCAAGTTTAGAAAATTTGGAGGATATACTGCATATATAGAAGGGTGGGGATTGTATAATGAATTTCTGCCAAAAGAAATAGGACTTTATAATGATCCATATTCTGATTTTGGAAGATTAGCTATGGAGCTATGGAGAGCTTGTCGCTTGGTGGTAGATACTGGAATTCATGCAAAAAAATGGACTCGTGAGCAAGGTATAAAATATTATACCGATAATACACCAAACGCAGAAAGTGATGCTATAAAAATGGTAGAGCGTCATATTGTAATGCCTAGTCAAGCCACCGCATATAAAATTGGTATGAACAAAATTTTGGAGCTTAGAGAATATGCCAGAGGAAAATTAGGAGATACATTTGATATAAGAGAATTTCATGATGTAGTGCTAACCAATGGAGCGGTTCCTCTTAATGTTTTGGAAGACTTAATAAATGATTGGATAACTGGAAAACAAACTAATGCCATAGATGATACCAACTCATAATTTTTGCTAAAATCAATGTAAATGAATAGAAAAACCTCTTTTTATTAAAGAGGTTTTCTTTTTTTATGGTAAAACCATAATTTATTGTAAGAAAAAGATTTCAAATTGTTGTTTGTGTTGTATTTTTGTGTATTTTGCGGATAAAATTAACCTTTTGTCTAATATAAGCCCCAAGATATGAAGATAAAAAAGGAACACTTATTTATATGTTTTGTAATACTTATCATACGCATTGGTTTTTCCCAAAATCAAGGATTGCGTTTTGACCTTTCAGAAATAAAAACGTTAAAGGATTCTATCACTTTTAATAACGCTGTAAATGACCTTAGAGAATTAGTTTCTGAAGAACAATATGATAGGGCTAATACGTTTGCTAATGAACTAATTAGCATAGGAAATGCTTTACAATATGATAAAGGTTTAGGACTGGTTTACAGGGAAAAAGGAAATATAAGTAATGGGTTTAATCGAAGTATAGAGTCTGATAGAAATTTCCAAAAAGCCTTTACTCACTTAGAAAAAGTTAATGACTTAAATGGTTTGGCTACAGTGTATAATGATAGATTCATTATAGAACAAGGTAAGGGTAATTTTGAGAAAGGTGCAAACTATTTACTGAAAGCAAAATTATATCGTGAACAGCTAAAAGACAGTATAGGTTTATCTAGCGTTTATAACAATCTAGCCATTATTTATAAGGAATTGAAAGATATTCCTTCTGCGGAAAAGTATTATCTAAAATCTATTGCAATAACAAAGCGATTAAGAACAGATGGTTTAGGCATGGTAATGAATAATTTGGCGTTGTTATATACAGAAAACAGAGATTTAAAGGAAGCTAAAAAATTATTGAAAGAAGCATTGAAGATTAATAAGACTCAAAATGATCTTAGGCATACTGCCCAATCTTACAGTATTATGGCTAAAGCAGCTATGTACGGCAAAGAATATGCAGCTGCAAAAAAATATTACGATACTACTTTATGCGTGGGTAGTCAGACCAATTTTAAATTACTGGTTATAAATGCAAAACAACAATTAGGTATTATAGCATTAGAACAAGGAGAATACAACAAAGCAGATGGACTTCTTAAAACTGCAAGAGAAGATTTTTCAAAAGCTAATGCTGTGCCACTACTGTTAAAGAATTATAAGTATTCTTTTAAATTAGATTCTTTGAAAGGAGATTTGTTAGGTGCTCTAGGATGGCAAAGAAAATATCAAAAGTTAGCAGACAAAAGGAGATCTGAAATTACTGCGAAAGAAGTAGAAAAAACTAAAGCCCAATATGAAGCAGAATTACAACAACTTAAACTTATAGAGGAACAAGAAAAAAGAGAACGGGAAACCTCTGCTCAATTGTTTCAATATCGTTTGATTACTTATATTTCTTTGGGAGTTGTAATCGCTATATTAACATTTTTAATTCTAATTATTAGAACAAGAAATGAACGCAAAAGATTAATAGCTAAGTTGGATAACTCTAATCAGGTAAAAAATAAGTTGTTTTCTATAATTTCACATGATTTAAAAAATGAAATAAACGGCTTGGAGGGAAGTCTAAATCTTCTAAAAGATAATACAATCTCAACAGAAGAATTTAGGCAAATAACGCCATTGCTTGCAAATAGAACACACCAGACCTCAATTATGTTACATAATTTATTAAACTGGTCAAAATCTCAATTAAAGGAATTGAATGCTCAACCTACCTCTTTTGATATTTCAGATGTTATCTCAGATAAGTTCTCCTTCTTTCAGCAGAAGGCAATGCAAAAAGATATACAACTGATCAATAATCTAGATCCAACCATAATCTATGCAGATAGAGATATGTTTGGAATAGTAGCCCAAAACTTAATTGCCAATGCTATTAAATTTTGTAATCCTGGCGATTCAATTGCTTTGGTTTCTGAGGATAAAGAGAATCACTATGAAATTCGTTTTAAAGATACTGGAGTAGGGATTAATCCACAACACCTAAACCGATTATTCGCTGAGGAAACGTTTACAACTCCGGGTACACAAAACGAGACAGGTACAGGGCTTGGACTCAGAATTTGTAAAGAACTTATTGAATTAAACCAAGGTTCAATTGAAGTTCAGAGTTCTGTAGGAGAGGGGAGTACTTTTTGCGTATACTTACCCAAAGCGGCGTGATCAATATAAACTTTAGCCTCGATTATTTATCCATTAAGTTTCTGAATTGATAGAAAAATCGTTCGATTAAACGAAGATCTTCAGTAACAATCTCTACGATTCCTCGCATTTCTTGTTTAAAAGGAATCTCTTTGTTATAGGTTGTTATAAGTTTATCAGGTAAAGCTACATCGATTAGATATAATCCATTGCTATCTGGTAACAGTGAAATGTAATCGACAGTTCCTTTGAGTGTTCCAAACTCATCATCTGGAAAATTCTCTAATTTGATGTTGGCAGTTTGCCCGATTTTAATTTTACCAGAATTTTGAGAAGGAGCTTTGATACGGGCGATGTACGAAGATTTCTCGATTGGAATAATTATGAAAACAACATCCCCAGCCGTAACGGTTTGGTTGCTGTTTCTATAATTAAGGAATGAAACTCGACCTTCAATATCAGATTTTAATACATACTGCAATTCCCAATCTTTAATACTCTTTTTTAGTTGATCAAAAGATTGCAATACTTTTTTAAATAAATTGATTTCTTCTTTCCTTTTATTAATTTCTGTGCCTTTAGAATTTTTGGCAGCATTACTTATGTTTTCTGTTATCTGAGATAATTGAACATCGTTGTTTTTATAATTTCTGTCAACTTGTAAAAAATCTAGTTCTTTATTTTCATATTCTTGTTCAGAAATCACTCCTTTTTCGAATAACTCTTTTTGTCGTTGCAATTCTTTTCTTTTGAAATCAAGCTCTGCTTTACCCAATCTTTTTTGAGCCTTTAAGCTTTCTAATCTTCTATATAATTCAGATAACGATACTTGATTAGCTATAGCTTCATTAGAAAAAGGCTGAAGCTCTTTATTAAGGACGTATTCTGAATAGCTATTTTCAAACAACGCGAAACTAGTTTCAATATCACCTAGAAATAAACCTTGCAATTGCTCAACAGGAAATGTAAAACTTTCGTTACTTAATTTGGTAGTATCGACAATAGACTTCAGGTAAAAGACATCTTTATAGTTTGCAGTACTTTGTAAAATAGCTAAGGGAGTATCTTCGGGTACAATTTGATTGTCCTTAACCAATATAGATTCAAGTTTGCCATTGGTTCTTGCATATTCTTTTTGAGGAGGAATTTTTGTAGTAACAATGGCCTCTGCAGGTATTACATCGGGGTACTTTATTAACCACGATAAGAATAATAATAAAAGGACTAAAACCAAAATAAGCACGTTACCCCAACGAATCATCCAATGAGGTACTCGAGTTAATATTTCTTGTACTTCTTCACTCCTTAGCTGTATGTCATCTAATGTATCTGGCATATTATTTTCCTAATTCTAGTTGGTTTTTTACTAAGTTAAAGTAGTTTGCTTTGTTTTTTATCAGTTCTTCGTGATTTCCTACTTCTACAATTCTACCCTTATCCAGCACTACAATTTGATCTGCATTTTTCACAGTACTAAGTCTATGGGCAATAACCATTACTGTTTTGTTTTTGAAAAAAGTATCCAATTTTTCCATGATTACTTTTTCATTATTGGCATCGAGCGCTGAGGTGGCTTCATCGAAAAACAGAAATTTTGGGTTTTTATAGACCGAACGCGCTATAAATAAACGTTGTTTTTGACCTGTACTTAGACCAACTCCTTCCATTCCTATTTTAGTATTGTAAGAAAGAGGAAGTGATTCTATAAACTCCTTAATATTGGCTACATCTACAGCATGAGCCAGTTTTTTCTTATCGACATAGTCTTCACCCACTGCAATATTATTTGCAATAGTATCATTAAAAATATATCCTTCTTGCATAACTACACCAAACTGATCCCTCCAAGACTTTTGGGAAACTTGTTTTAAATCATGAGTTCCTATCAAAATTTGACCTTCATCAGGTTCATAGAATTTCAATAGTAACTTCATTAAGGTTGTTTTACCACTACCACTAACCCCAACAACAGCGGTAATTTTATTGGGAGGAATAGAAAGACTAAGATTTTCTAAAACAGGTTTGTCTGCTCCTACATATCTGAAGTTAATATCTTTAATAGTAAACCCTGAACTTTCTGGAATTTCTCTTATTTTTTCATCACCAGCTTGTTCCTCGTCCTCCTTATTATGAATTTCTCCCAAACGTTCAAGAGATATTTGAGCATCTTGTAATTCTCTTAAGAAATTAATAAGCTGAGCGATGGGAGCATTAAGTTGCCCGACGATAGCTGTAATGGCAAGCATCATACCTAATGTAATATCACCATCGATTACCAATTTTGCAGAAAACACGGTAATCAAAATATTTTTGAGTTCATTAATAAAAGAAGAGCCAACACTTTGATACTGCTCTAAGGCAAGATTTTCTATAGAAATTCTAAATAGTTTTGCCTGAACAAATTCCCAATTCCATCGTTTTCTTTTCTCTGCATTATGCAATTTAATCTCTTGCATACCGTTGACCAATTCTATAACCTTGCTCTGTTCTTCACTAATTTGCGAAAAGCGCTTGTAATCAAGTTTTTTACGCTTTTTAAAGAAAATAAGAATCCAAGCAAAGTAAATAGCACTTCCCACGGCAAAAATTCCAAAAATCGGAATGCTGTAATATATAAGAACAATACTAAAAACTATAAGGTTAACCATAGAGAATAATACATTCAATGAAGACATGGTTAAGATTTGTTCAATTCTCTTATGGTCGTTAATCCTTTGTAGTAAATCTCCTGTCATTTTTACATCGAAGTAGGAGATAGGTAAGTTCATTAATTTAATGAAAAAGTCAGAGATTAAAGAGATATTTATTCGTGTACTCAAATGCAATAAAATCCAACTCCGAAGTACCTCAATTAGGGTTCTACCAACGAAAAGGGATAACATTGCAATCAAAACCAGATAAATAAAATCAAGATCTTGATTTTCGATACCTACATCTACAATACTTTGTGTGAGAAAAGGGGTTATAAGTTGTAATAAACTACCAGCGGTTAATCCCAAAGCAAGCTGAAACAGAAATGCTTTGTATTTAAAAATGTACTTGGAAATGAACTTGAAACCAAACTTTTCATCAGTTTCATCTAAATTATCATTGTAAAAATTTGGCGTTGGTTCGAGCAAAAGGGCGACACCTTCTTCAGTATGTTCATCGGCATTGTTACCAATCCATGCTCTTATGAATTCTTCCTTGGTATATGTTATAAGTCCATGAGCAGGATCTGAAACATATATAGTCATATTTCCTTTTCGGGTTGTTTTTATTTTATAAACTACAACATAATGAACTTTATTCCAATGTACAATACAGGGCAGCGGGACTTCATCTAATTTTGCAAGGGATAATTTTACTCCCAATGATCTAAAACCAATAGTTTCGACAGCATCACTTAATCCCAAAAGAGAGCTCCCTTCTCTGGTTGTTTCACTTAAAGTTCTAAGTCTTTGTGTATTTAGAATTCGACCATAATGTTTTGCAATTATCTTTATACAAGTAGGTCCACAATCCTTAGATTCAGCTTGTTTGTAAAAGGGAAATTTTGGCATTAAGCTATTTTAAATTATGTTGATTTTTTGTGTGACTATACTTCTTTACAAAGTAAAGTAATTCTTTTTGATTATGCTATGCTAACCAAAAATGACGCAAATGAGAGAGGTAGTATTAATTTTGCTGATGTAAAAATAAAAAAAGAGTGCTTAAAAAAAAGCACTCTTTTAATTATTTGCTAATTTATTATTGTAAAAAGAAATCTATTCTTTAGTTATAGACCAAATAGCATAGCTTCCCGGAGGAGCACTTAAAGTAGCATTACCTTCACTATCTGCCGTTGGTGTAGCTCTTGAGTTGTCTGTGTAATCTACCAGTTGTTTATTGGCCCAGTTTGTTTTAACAACACGCTGTTTTGTTTGATTACTAATATTCATGTAAAGTACAAGTCCAGGGTTATCACCACTACCACTTCTTTTCATGATATATTCATCCTTATTAGCTTCAATTACTTCAACATCACCCGTAGCTAATGTGTTATAAATTTCTATTAAGGTGTTTAATTGACCTTTGAACGCTTGATAATCAAGATAGAAAACTGTAGGATAACCATCATGAGTAAGTATATAAGAGTAGGCTAGCAGTTTCTTACCATAGCTAATTCTATTATCTGGATTGGGATCCTTTTCTGTATCATGATTCGCAGCAAAGGTTACAGCATTTGCAGGATCGAGTTTTCTTAACATATTACCAGCATCTCCTAAAGCTGTAAGATCATTTGCTCTATCCAGAGTTTCGTCTAATCTATAGAAACAAGCGAAATCAAATGCAGGAGATCCAGAAGCATCGACCCAATCTTTTAAGACTTGTTGGTTTCCATCAAAGTTTTCTCCTACAGAGAATCCTCCAACTTTGTCGTTCCAGGCTTTTACCCATTTTGGAGCAAAACTTTTTACGTAATCAAAACGCCACCCGTCGAAACCAAGTGATTTATAGAATTCTGCAACAGAATCATCTCTACCCCATAACCATTCTTGTACATAAGGCACAGCATGACTCAAATCTGTTTCAGCAAAGAATAATGCTTCTTCATCAGAGTCTACAATTGCATTAGGATGAAAATGTTCAAAATTCCTATTGAATTTACCAGAAGCATTTCCGTTTTCTTCATCAAATAGACTAAATACTTCTGCATCTCTATATGGGTTATATTGTAACCCACCACCAGAATTATGACCCATAACCACATCTGCAATAACCTCAATATCGTTAGCGTGTGCTTTTTGAATTAAGTCTTCTAATTCTTGTCTTGATCCGAAACGAGTTTCTACGTTTTCAGAACCTCTTTGGCTAAATTCTCCTACATCAAAATAGTCCATCGGGTCGTATCCCATAGAAAATGATCCAGAAGCTCCTTTACTTGGCGAAGGTAACCAGATTCTATTGATACCGGCATTCGCCCATTCTTCAATTTCTGTACCTACTTGATCATACCATCCTCCAATAGGTTCTACATCCCAGTAGAAAGCTTGCATAAAAACACCAGCATCTTCCTTTTGGAATGGTGTAAGATCCATTTTTAGTGATTGACTGGTGATAATTACCTCTTGATCTGTAGAGGAATCATCATCTTCAGTACAACCTGCTAGGCCAAGAACCATTCCTCCAAGTAGGAGGAAGGCTTTTGGTGATATATATTTAATTTTTTTCATTTCAACTTTTTAAGATTAAGAATAATTATCCTTTAGGAATGAAAATGAAACGCCCGTCTAGGTCACTAAACCATATGTCATAAGTTCCTGCTGTTACAGGTATGTTAGGTGGGTTTCCATCTGTAGTAGCTTGACCGCTTATTGCAGTATCTGCACCCCAGTTTCCTGGCCAGTCATCACTGTGTCTAAACTTCATTTCTCCATCAGTTAATGTAATATCTATGATATACCATAAATGCTCATTGAAAGTAGATTGCGTCATATCTGTATCAGAATCCCATCCGTTTGGAGTAGAGTCACCAATAATTCCGATCGTAGCATAAGATGCAGATGCACTTGCATCAAAAGAATTAGCTTCAAAAGTGAAATTTTCAATATCCACAGTGATTTCATAGTAACCATCTGCAGCCACAGATAATACTCCAGGATCTCCCCCTAAAATATCACTGCTAGTAATTGATCCTCCATCATCTCCCCATTGTGGTTGCCAGAAACCTGGCGTTTCTAATAGTTTAAAGGCATTGTCACCACCTCCAAGGAACCATCCTGTAAATTTAAATAGATTTTCGTTGTTTGGATCTCTTACCAAAGCTGTATTAGGATGTTGACCTGCTTGGTCTCCGTTATTCCATCCTGGAGCGGTAGCGCTTCCTACTAAGAAAAGATCTTTTTGTGGCACTACAGTGCTGTATGGAGTCACAGTAAGAGCAATAGAATTTGAAACAATAGCAGCTCCACCGTTTGTTCCTAGAGAAGAAACTACTCTTAATTCCATAGACGCTTCATTATCTGGCTCTAATTCAAGGGTTAATGCTAATCCATTTAACTCTCCGATTGTCCATGAGTAGAAACGATCTGTAGTTACCGCAACTTCTGTTGGGCTTGCAAAATCTGTTCCTGCAGCAGCAGCTTCTATACTATAGCTAATAGGGGTATTAACATTATATCCTGCATCTTCCCATACTAAAGTGAAACCAAGGTTATCTGCAGTATCTTTAGTTAAAGTAACATTTGAGCTAGCACTTACTACGAGTGGTCCTTCAGATTGCTCATTTTGAACAACGAATGTGGGTTCTTCATCTTCTACACATGCATTAAAGCATAATAATGCTATAAATGCAAACATTAAAATTGATATCTTTTTCATGACTGTATATAAATTTAGTTTTTTCATAATATTAGAATCCTGTGTTTTGTCCTAGGTTAGGATTCGCAGACCTACTTGATGCAGGTACTGGAAATAGATCAAGGTTTTCTGAAATTGCAGATCCGTTTTGAGGCCCTCCTTTGTATGTCCAGTTATAAGTTCCTCCGCTGTATTGACCAAATCGAATAAGATCTTGTCTTCTATGACATTCCCAGTGTAATTCTCTTGCTCTTTCATCTAAGATGAAGTCTAGGGTTAAATCTGCATCAGCTATATTACCAGAGGCGTCTCCAAATGCTCTTTCACGTAAATCATTCACATATCCAAGAGCTGTTGCACGATCTCCACCACCATTATTTAAGTGCGCTTCAGCATACATTAAAAGTACATCGGCAAATCTAAATAGAGGGAAATCTGTATCTACGAATGTGGCATCTTTACCTGGTTCACCAGCAGAGGTAATATTAGAATATTTAGCTAGTAAGTATCCTCCAGAAGTATCACTAATATCAGCTATTTCAATAGGTCTATCTTCCTGAGTAACAATATTACCCATATCATCTAACTCTATATCTTGAGAAACAACTGTATTTCTAGAGTCATTGTTAAATAGAGCATCGTTCACAAATAATTCGGCAAACTGTCTTCTTACTCGATATAAGTTACCAAAACCTCCAACACCTAATGATTCTGGAGTAGGTTGAAAACCAGATCTGGCATTCATTTGTCCTTGTATTAAAATACCAGCTCCACCAAAATTCCTAACAGTTGTTCCATCGGCAATTACCGGGAAGATGATTTCATTTTGTGCACCGTTGGTATCATTATCTGCTAAGAAGTTGTACAGATAATTTGGAGTTAAGGAATACCCACTGTTTATGATTTCTTCACAAACTCGTAAGCAGTCTGCAAAACGTTGGTTTTCATCTCCAAGATATACTCCTGCATTTAGGTATAATTTTGCAAGAATCATTTTGGCAACTCCTTTATTTACTCTACCATAAGTGGCAGCGTTTCCAGTCGCTACGTCAATTAAATCTGCATCTGCAGCTAACAATTCAGCTTCAATGTAATTAAAAAGGTCCTGTCCAGCAATTTCTGGAACACGAGTAAATCCAACTGCATCCTCTTCTGTTGCAAATGGAGCTCTTCTAAATAGATCTAATAAATGATAGTTGGCTAACGCTCGTAATACTCTTGCTTCCGCTCTATAGGCTGTGATAGTATTTCTTAATTCTCCTGAAACGCCTCTTTCATCAAGCTTGGCATCTGTAGTTTGACGTAAAAATTCATTTGCCAATGAAATTTCGAAAGTTGCTCTTGCCCAGAAACCAAGAACCACCACGTTATTTGCATCCCATTGGTTTCTCTGAATTTGGCGTATACCTGGGTCATTTTCGAAAGTCCAAATAGTCTCATCTGTAGATAAATTTTGTAGGTTGAATAGACCTCTAACATATTGTCCAGTACCGGCATCGATACCCGCAATATTTGATGTTCCAGGACCATCTAATCCTACTACAGATAGATTTGCATATACTCCAGCAATAGCACGTTCATAACCATCAGGGGTGTTAAATACGTCCTCTGCTAATAAATCGTCATCATCTTCTAATTCGATATTTAAATCGTCTTCACAAGAAGAAAATATACCGATAAAAAGAAATGCGTATAAAAATATCTTATATAGTTTCATTTCCTAATGTTTTAGTATTTGTAGTTTATTCCTAATAAGTACGTACGTCCTCTTGGGAAGATCGTATTATCAACACCATTATTTTGGATCTCAGGATCAAGACCAGAATAATCTGTAATCACAAAGGCGTTCTGTACACCAGCCCATAAACGAAGGCTAGAGACACCTTTCATAAGATCTCTAAGAGTATATCCTAGGGTAATATTATCCATTCTTAAGAAAGAAGCATCTTCTACATAAAAGTCAGATTGAATAACATCTGAAGTATTTTGGAAATTGGTGTCCTGAATACTTACAGGGGCATTATTAAACACGTTTCTGAATATATTTCCGGTTTGCGCATTTGCAGAGGCAACATTATTATATATTTCATTTCCAATGCTTGCCCTTAGGTTGAAGCTAAAGTCAAAGTTCTTATAGTTTAAACTAGACTGAAGTCCCATTGTGATATCTGCCACTGCGTTTCCAGAAACATAACGATCATTATTATCAACTACCCCATCACCATTTAGGTCGGCATATGCTCCTTCAATAGGTCTTCCATTTTCATCATAGACCTGAGCAAATGTGAAGAAAGAAAATGGATCTTCACCTTGTCTTTGTATTTGGATTGTATTTCCAGTTCCTCCACTGATCCCAGTTACTAGAATGTCTTGATTAAAAGCTAACTTATCAATTTCCCTATCAATATATGTCAAGTTATAACTGAGATTCCAGTTTAAATCATTCGTTCTTATCACATCAGCATTAATAGAAAATTCAAGACCTTCAGTGGTGAATTTTCCAATATTTTGGAATCCTTGGTTAGAAAAGTTTGCCGCATCTGGCACAGGAGCTTGAGAAAGTAAATCATCAGACTCTTTTCTAAAGATATCTACAGAACCACTAATTCTGTCATTAAAGAATCCATAGTCTAAACCGATATTGTATTCTGTGATTTTCTCCCACTCAATTTCCTCATTTCTAAATTGAGGTTGTACAATATTTACAACTTGTCCATTTAGTATATACTGAGTGTTAGGACCACTACCACCGTATCGTTCAATATAATCAAATGGAGCGGAGATGTCCTGTTGTCCAGTAATACCATATCCTAAACGTAATCTTAAATTACTTAAAGTGTTAGAGTTTTTAAGAAAATTTTCATCGCTTATTTGCCAACCAAAAGAGGCTGCGGCAAAGTTACCCCATCGATTATTTTCTCCAAATCTTGATGAACCATCTCTACGAAAAGAACCTGCTAAAAAGTACTTGTCGAAAAGTTTAAAATTTGCTCTTCCGAAATAGGCAATCAAAACAACATCTCCTTGGATATCTAATTCGGGTTCATTGTTAGGGTCCCGTTGATCACTGGTTCTAAACTCTTCCTCTTCGAATTTTTGATAAGAATACCCTCCAGTAGCTTCGATATCAAGAGCTCCCAATTTTTTGTTGTATACTAGATAGGTATCAAGTAATCTGTTTTCCACAGAAAAATCAGTATCGGATTTAAAACCGTTAAATTCTCCTTGAGCTGAATTAAAGGTGTTTGCACTTTCTGTAGAACGTTCTTCAAACCTTTTTGTCTCACTTAGGTCATAACCTAAGTTTACTACAGCTCTCATATCAGGAAAGAAGTGTAATTGATAATCAAACTTTGCATTACCATAAATTCTTCTAACATTGGCAATGTCTCTTGTTTGTAATAGTTGTGCTAATGGATTTCTCTGTACATTGGCTCTTGCAAAACCTTCGTTATTAAGATATTCGAAGAATCCTCCATAAGGTGAAGTTGGATCAAGAGCTGGTTGTGTAGGATCGAACGTAATTGCAGAACCTTCAACACCCGGAGCAAATCTGTTTTTTTCAAAATTTAAGTTTGCATTTAAATCTATTTTTAAATGATTATTGAATACTCTCGGGTTTAAAGAAAGGGAAGTAGTTGTTCTTTCAAATTTCGAAGTTTTTCTTATACCTTCCTGATCAGATCTACCAATCGTTAATCGAGTGGGTAAAACTTCCAAAATAGAACCACTTAATGACAAGTTATGATTCGACGAAAAAGCGTCTCGATAAATCTCGTCTTGCCAATCGGTATTAGCATTTCCGAGATCGGCTAAACGATCTGGAAAATTTTGAGCGATAAAATCACGATATTCGTTCGCGGTAAAAACATCAACTACTTCATTGGCTGTAGTAATATTAGTTTGAGAATCTAAACTAATCTGTAATTTTTTCTTTCCCTTTTTTGTTGTTATAATAATAACTCCATTCGCACCGCGGTTACCATAAATAGCCGTAGCCGATGCATCTTTAAGAATTGAAAATGATTCGATGTCATTAGGGTTAATTGCCGAAAGTACAGATCGTGCTCCATTATTTAAGTTACCAGGATCATAAAGAGGTAAACCATCTAATACAATTAATGGATCATTCGAAGCGTTTAAAGAAGCTCCCCCTCTAATTCTAATTTCTGAGTTACCTGCAGGACCACCATTGGTATTAATGTTAACCCCCGCCACACGACCAGTGAATAAATTCTCTGCAGTAACGTTATTACCGGTATTAAAGTTCTCTGAAGTAACCAGAGAAACAGAACCCGTTAAATCCTTCTTTCTGGCAGCACCGTATCCAATTAATACTACTTGTTCAAGTTCTGCTGCATCTTCTTCCAGAACGATGTCAATAGTAGCTTGACCAGTGTATGCTACTTCCTGAGGTACAAAACCAACGTATGAATAGACTATAATATCACCGTTGTTTACATTGTCTATTGAATAGAGACCATCAAAGTCGGATGAAGTTCCATTAGTAGTCTCTTTTACAATGATATTTACACCCGGAATGGGTTGACCGCTTCCAGCATCAGTGACCGTTCCCGTGACGGTGGACTGGGCGAAAAAGCTCATTGGTATCAACCACAATAAAAACAATGCGCTTTTAGTAAATGTTTTCATAAAATTAAATTAGTTTTTGATTGTTTTAAGTCTTATATTTTCACTTTCTGCATCCAAAGTATGTAAATTTTACGTTAAATCTTCAATGGAGATGTAGTCGAAACCTTACGAAAACGTTTGCGTGTGGAAAACTTTTAAAATTTCGTTAAAATTTTAAGTTTTATTGTGTTCATATAGCATATTTTCGCCCCAAAATTTGAGAAGTGATTAAAAAAGTGCCTGTTATTTGATAATCTTCAAATGGTCTCAATGCTTTTGATACCTTTATAATTGGAAAAAAACAGGGAAGATTTGGATTGGAAAAAGTAAACGCTAACAACAAAAAACAAATGAAACAAAAAGTTACCCTGAAACAAATAGCAAAAGAACTGGATGTTTCTATTTCTACAGTCTCAAAAGCCCTAAAGGACAGTGTGGAAATTAGTCTAGATACCCGTCAAAAGGTTAAAGCTTTCGCTAAACTGTATAATTATAAACCAAACAACATTGCACTGAGTTTAAAGAATAGAAAAACAAAGACTATTGGTGTAATTATACCCGAGATTGTTCATCATTTTTTTACCACGGTAATTGGTGGTGTAGAAAAGGTTGCCAATGAAAAAGGGTATAACGTTATTATATGTTCTTCAAACAACTCTTTTGATAAAGAAGTGATTAATATGGAGATGCTTGCCAGTGGGAGTGCAGATGGTTTTATTCTATCAGTAGCCAAAGAGACCCAGCTCAAAAAAGATTATCATCATATAGAAGAAACGATGAGTCAGGGAATGCCGGTAGTTCTTTTTGATAGAATTATAGATGAATTGGTTTGTGATAAGGTAATCATAGATGATGCAAAAGGAGCGCAATCTGCAACAAATCACTTGCTATCTATAGGGTGTAAGAAGATTGCAATTTTAACCACAGTGGATTATATAAGTGTTGGGAAGCTTAGAACGAATGGATACCTTAGAGCATTAAGAGCATATGATATTCCTGAAAATGAAGAGTATATCTTAAAAATTGAAGATATCGACAACTGTGAGGCCGAAATAGAGAGTTTCTTAAAAGGAAAAGATATAGATGCTGTTTTTGCAGTGAACGAATTATTCGCTGTGACTGCAATTCGAGTTCTTCATGAACAAGGAAAAAGAGTGCCAGATGATGTAGCGATTATTGGTTTTACAGATGGTATTTTATCCAAACATTTCATTCCAAGCTTAACAACTATTAGCCAGCATGGTGAGGATATGGGGATAAGAGCAGCCAAGTTGTTAATAGATAAATTAGAAGGTGATGAATCTGTAACCGAGGAGTATAGAACTGTAATAATTGATACCAGTTTGGTTCAAAGAAAATCAACAAAAAAAACTAAAGACTAAGTATTTTTAATTAAAAAAATATAATATCTTTGGGGTCGATCAAAACTTATATTTTCACTTTCTACACATAAATAAGTTTTGATAAGTCTTGCGCTTATCAGTGTAATAATTAAATATTCACTTAATGAACAAGCGTAAATTAAGTTTCTGGGAAATCTGGAACATGAGTTTTGGTTTCCTAGGGATACAAATGGGTTTTGCCCTTCAAAATGCAAATGCCAGTAGGATTTTACAAATTTTTGGAGCCGATGTACACGAGTTGTCTTGGTTCTGGATTGTAGCTCCTTTAACAGGGTTAATCGTTCAGCCAATAATAGGCTATTACAGTGATAAAACCTGGACCAGATTAGGTCGAAGAAGACCATATTTTCTTACTGGAGCTGTGTTAGCATCTTTGGGATTATTACTTATGCCTAATGCCGACATGTTTACTGCTTTTATGCCTGCTTTGTGGGTTGGAGCTGGTATGCTCATGATTATGGACGCTTCTTTTAATGTAGCTATGGAACCTTTTAGAGCTCTAGTTGCCGATAACCTGCCTTCTGACCAAAGAACACTTGGTTTTAGTGTTCAGACGGCATTAATTGGTTTTGGTGCAGTGATAGGATCTTGGTTGCCTTATGCGTTTGTAAATTGGTTTGGTATCTCTAATGTTGCCGAACCAGGTAAAGTGCCAATGCATTTACTATTGTCTTTTATTATTGGTGCAATAGTCTTAATTGGTAGTATCCTACTAACAGTTTTTACAACCAAAGAATATACTCCTGAAGAGCTTAAAGCTTTTGAAGCCGAAGAAGGAGAAGAAGAAACTGAAGAGTCTTCTTCTTTGTTAAATATTTTCTCAGATTTCAGAAAAATGCCTCTTACCATGAAACAGCTTAGTTGGGTACAGTTCTTTTCGTGGTTTGCTTTGTTTGGAATGTGGGTGTTTTCAACACCAGCAATTGCTCATCATGTATATGGTTTGCCTATTGAGGATCATAGTAGCAAAGCATATCAAGATGCTGGTGATTGGGTAGGTTTTCTTTTTGGAGTATATAATGCTGTTTCTGCTGTATTTGCTTTTTTCTTGCCAGTAATAGCACTTAAGGTTGGACGTAAACTAACGCATTCATTATGTTTAGTAATAGGAGGCGTGAGTTTTATATCAATGTATTTTATTTCTAATGAAATGCTATTGATACTTCCTATGATAGGTATTGGATTTGCGTGGGCAAGTATTCTGGCAATGCCTTATGCAATTTTGGCGGGTTCTATTCCTGCCAGAAAGATGGGTGTCTATATGGGGATATTTAATTTCTTTATTGTATTACCACAGATAGTGAATGCACTTATTGGAGGTCCCTTGGTAAAATACTTTTATAATGGTAACGCAATGTATGCTTTGGTCATAAGTGGAGTGTCGTTTATAATAGCGGCATTGTTAGTAACAAGAGTTAAAGATGTAGATGATAATGTAATTTTAAATAAGCTAAGTTAAAAAAGAGACATGAAGAAAGCTTTTATTTTTGATCTTGATGGTGTTATTGTAGATACTGCCAAATATCATTTCCTGGCATGGCAAAATTTAGCCAATGGATTAGGGATTTCTTTTTCTGAAGAACAAAACGAACAACTAAAAGGAGTTAGCCGAATACGATCTTTAGAAAAAATATTAGAGTGGGGTAATAAAACCATTTCGGAAGAAGAATTTACCCGACTTATGACTGAGAAAAATGAAGAATACCTATCTTATATATCCAAAATGGATGTTTCAGAAGTTTTACCAGATGTACCAAGAGTGTTAGATTATTTGGTTTCTGAAAATCAGGGTATTGCCTTAGGTTCAGCTAGTAAAAACGCTCGAGCTATTTTAGAAAAGGTAGAATTAACAACCAAATTTCAAACCATTGTAGACGGTACCAATGTAACTAAAGCAAAACCAGATCCTGAGGTATTCTTAATAGGAGCCAAAGAATTAGGTGTAAAACCTGAAGATTGTATTGTATTTGAAGATTCTGTAGCAGGAGTACAAGCTGCAAACAATGCAAATATGATAAGTATAGGAATAGGAAGCAAAGATGTATTGCATGAAGCAGATTATGTTTTTGCAGATTTTACAGAAATAGATGAGACCTTTATAAACCAATTAATCAAAAAATAAATTAGCCAATTATAGAGTAATGCTACTACAATTGTAACCAAGGCATTATTCTTCAATTAAAAACAAAATTAGAGATGAATCAGGATTATATAAAACCAGACAACTGGTCGATTATAGAAGAAGGATTTGATGCAGAGAGAGTTAAATCCTCAGAAAGCCTTTTTAGTATAGGTAATGGAGCAATGGGACAACGAGCTAATTTTGAAGAGACGTATTCCGGTCCAACTTTTCAGGGGAGCTATATTGCGGGAGTTTATTATCCAGATAAAACCAGAGTCGGATGGTGGAAAAATGGATATCCTGAGTATTTTGCCAAAGTTCTTAATGCTCCCAATTGGATTGGTATAGATGTCATGGTAAATGATGAAAAGCTAGATTTGTACCGATGTAAATCGATAACCAACTTTAGAAGAGAGCTAAACATGAAAGAAGGCTGGTATCAGCGTTCTTTTAATGCGGTGTTACAAAACGATACCGAAATTTCGGTAAAAGCGACCCGTTTTCTTAGTCTAGACTTAGATGAGGTAGGAGCAATAAAGTATGAGGTTATTCCTGTTAATAAGGATGCTACCATTGTTTTTATACCATATTTAGATTCAGGAATTACCAATGAAGACTCTAACTGGGATGATAAGTTTTGGGATACCTACGATGTTTCTCATAAAGGGAACTCGGCCTATATTTTATCAAAGACCATGAAAACTGAATTTCATGTGTGTACCGGTATGCTTAATCAAGTTTTTGTAAATGATAAACAAACCAATATTTACCCTAATGTAGAAACCAATGGCACTTATGCCAGGTTAAGCTATGCGGTAGAGGTAGAGAAGGGCGAAACCGCTGCTATTATTAAGTTTGGAGGATATACAGTATCCTTAAATCATACAAATGAAGACCTAGTATCAGCTAGCACGGCTGTATTAAAACAAGCTTCAGAATCAGGATTCGATGCGATGCTAGATTTACAAAAGAAAGCATGGTCCAAAATCTGGGAAATGGCAGATATTGTAATCGAAGGAGATGTTAAAGCTCAGCAAGGTATCAGATTTAATATCTTTCAGTTAAATCAGACATATTTAGGGAAAGATGCAAGGTTAAATATCGGTCCAAAAGGATTTACAGGAGAAAAATACGGAGGAAGTACCTACTGGGATACCGAAGCTTATTGTATCCCGTTTTATATGGCTACAAAGGATCAGTTGGTAGCAAGAAATCTTTTGACCTATCGTTACCATCACTTGGATAAGGCCATTGAAAATGCAGAAAAACTTGGTTTTGTAAATGGAGCAGCATTGTATCCCATGGTTACCATGAATGGAGAAGAATGTCATAATGAATGGGAAATCACCTTTGAAGAAATACATAGAAATGGAGCAATGACCTTTGCAATCTATAATTATGTGAGATATACAGGCGATTATAGTTATGTACCAGAAAAGGGATTAGAAGTGATGATTGCCATTGCAAGATTCTGGCATCAACGAGCGACTTACTCTACAGATAAAGAGAAATATGTGATTTTAGGTGTTACTGGGCCTAATGAATACGAAAACAATATCAATAACAACTGGTATACGAATTATTTGGCCAAGTGGTGTATAGAATATTGTATCGAGAATATAGATAAAGTAAAAGCTGAATACAATACCGATTATACTAGAATTATAGAAAAGACCAAACTGAATCAAGAGGAAATCGATGCGATGTTAGAAGTGGCTGAGAAAATGTATTTCCCATATTCTGAAAAATATCAGGTATATCTTCAACAAGATGGTTTTCTAGATAAAGAACTAATCACTGTTGCCGATTTAGATAAATCTCAACGTCCTATTAATCAAAAATGGAGTTGGGATAGAATTCTAAGATCACCTTATATCAAACAAGCAGATACATTACAAGGGTTCTATATGTTTGAAGATCATTTTACCAAAGAAGAATTAAAACGTCACTTCGATTTTTATGAACCATTTACAGTGCATGAATCTTCTTTATCTCCTTGTGTACATAGCATACAAGCTGCGGTATTAGATCAAATGGATCAAGCCTATACTTTTTATCTTAGAACTTCAAGATTAGATCTCGACGATTATAATAAAGAAGTAGAAGAAGGTCTGCATATTACAAGTATGGCGGGAACATGGATGAGTATTGTAGAAGGCTTTGGAGGTCTAAGAATAAAGAATGATAAATTATCATTTACTCCTAGAATTCCAAAAGAGTGGAAAGGATATACGTTTAATGTAAATTTCAGAAACCAGATATTAAAGGTAAAAGTCTCTCAAGAAGGAACTTCTTTTACTTTAGAAGGAAACCAGGAATTAACTATTTATGTAGATAATAAAGAATTTACGATCTCTCCGAATAGTTTAATTACGGTATAAAATATGGATTAGATAAGCTTTAAACACCCCAAAAAAATTATTCTTTTTTGGGGTGTTTACTTCGCAGCATACAATAACATTATAAATAAGAATGTAATGAAACATGCTATTGTATCATTTTGAGATACCTCAAAGGATCATTTGGCGAGTTCGATGTTACCTCTAAAAATAACTTTATAAAGACATGAAAGGTAAATTAATAATTCTTTTCACTTGTTTTCTGTTTTCATTTGTAAACGCACAGGTTGAAAAGGTAGAACCTCCATTTTGGTGGAGTGGAATGCAAGCAAAGGATTTGCAATTAATGGTATATGGAAAAGATATTGCCAAGTTAGATGTGTCAAGCGATGATCTAGAAATTACAAAGGTCACAAAAACTGAAAACCCAAACTACATATTCATTACGATTAATACCACATCGGTAGAAGCCGGAAAGAAGAAGATCAAGTTATCAGAAGCTGGAAAAATTCACTCTTCTATAGACTACGAGCTTAAGGCTAGAAGAGAAAACTCTTCAAGTCGTAAAGGGTTTGATAGTAGTGATGTACTATATTTGATCATGCCAGACAGGTTTGCCAATGGAGATACTTCTAATGACTCTCATCCAGATACCAAAGAAAAAGCAGACAGATCAAACCCAGGAGGTCGCCATGGAGGGGATATACAGGGTATAATAGATCATCTGGATTATCTAAAAGATTTGGGAGCAACTGCTTTATGGAGCACTCCTTTATTAGAAGACGATGAACCCGTGTATTCATATCATACCTATGCGCAAAGTGATTTGTACAAAATAGATCCTAGATATGGCAGTAATGAAGATTATAAGAGACTAGCAAAAGAGATGCATGATCTTGATATGAAATTAATCATGGATTATGTAACTAATCACTGGGGATCAAAGCACTGGATGATAAAAGATCTTCCTACCAAAGACTGGATTCATCAATGGCCAGAAGGTTTTAGAAGGAGTAACTATCGTATGACTACTCAATTTGATACTAATGCCTCACAGGTTGATGCGAAGGGTTGTATGAATGGTTGGTTCGATACCACGATGCCAGATATGAATCAAAGTAATCCATTATTACTGAAGTATATCACCCAGAATGCAATTTGGTGGATCGAGTATGCAGATTTAGATGGATTTAGAGTAGATACTTATTCTTACAATGACAAAGAAGGTATAGCAAGCTGGACTAAAGCAATCATGGATGAATACCCTAATTTTAATATTGTGGGAGAAGTCTGGATGCACGATCAGGCTCAGATGGCATATTGGCAAAAAGACAGTAAGATTGGAGCTATAGACAATTTTAACTCCAATTTACCTTCGGTAATGGACTTTACGCTACATGATGCCATTACTGTGATTTTTAATGAAGATGAAGGGGCTTGGGATAAAGGAATGATAAGGGCTTATGATAACTTTACCAATGACTTTTTATATCCAGATATCAATAATATTCTGTTGTTTGCAGGAAATCATGATACCAATAGAATTAACGAAATATATCAAGGAGATATAGAAAAGTATAAAATGGCAATGACGTTGGTATTTACAACCAGAGGGATTCCGCAAATGTATTATGGTGATGAGATTGGAATGCTAGGAAACCGTGACAAAAAAGGTGATGGGGATATTCGTAGAGATTTTCCAGGTGGTTGGAAAGGCGATAAACAAAGTGCCTTTTTATCATCGAACTCAGAAGAAGGGCGAACCAAAGATCAGGAAGCTTTCCATTCTTTTACAAAAAAGGTATTGAACTGGAGGAAAAATACCCCGGTTATACATACCGGTAAATTACTGCAGTTTATACCATTCGACAATGTTTATGTCTATTTCAGATATGATGATACAAAAACAATCATGGTAGTACTTAATAATAGCACTACATCTCAGGAAATTGATGTAGCAAGATTTACAGAAGGAATTAAAGGATTAAAAACGGGTACAGATATTATTACTGATTCTAATATAGATATTTCAGAAAACTTTACGATTGCATCAAAGCAATCAATGATTATCGAACTAAAATAAAACAATAACTATAGTTAACTTAAACAATATGAGAAAAGCAATTTTAAATCTCCTGGTATTAGGAATTTTATGTTCCTGCGGAAAAACCAAAAAGGAGGAAACAGTTGCCAACATAAATGCCGAGACAAAAGAGGAAGTGAAACAAGTACTAGCACCTGTGAGTGATAGTATTATGGAAAATGCAGTTATTTATGAGGCCAATATTCGTCAATATTCAGAAGAGGGAACCTTCAAAGCATTTACCAAAGATATTCCTGCGTTGAAGCAATTAGGAGTAAAGATTTTATGGGTGATGCCTATATATCCTATTTCAACAACCAAAAGTAAAGGTCCTTTAGGAAGCTATTATGCGATTTCAGACTATACCAAGGTAAACCCAGAATTTGGTACTCTGGAAGATTTTCGAGAGTTAGTTAAAACCGCTCACGACAATGGGATTTATGTGATTTTAGATTGGGTAGCAAATCATACTGGTTGGGATCATTTGTGGTTAAAAGAACATCCAGAGTATTACACCAAAGATAAAGAAGGGAACATTACTCATACTGTGGGGACCGATTGGACCGACGTTGCTGATCTTAATTATGATAATAAAGAAATGAGAGCGCAAATGAGAAAAGATATGATCTATTGGATCAAAGAAGAAGGAGTAGATGGTTTTCGTTGTGACGTAGCAGGAATGGTACCGGTAGATTTTTGGGAGCATACTGTATCTGAACTTAAAAAAATAAAGCCAGTATTTATGTTAGCAGAAGGCTGGGAGCCAGAACTAATGGAAAATGCTTTTGACATGGGGTATGGCTGGGATACTCACCATAAAATGAATGACATTGCACAAGGTAAAGCAGATGCAAAGGAGTGGGACAAAAGAATGGTTCAAATAGACTCTATGTATGCTAAAGATGATATTTTAATGAACTTTACATCAAATCATGATGAAAATTCATGGAATGGTACGGTAGAAGAAAGAATGGGAGAGGCTAAAGAATTATTTGCCGCACTTTCTTATGTTGCACCAGGAATGCCTCTTATATACTCTGGTCAGGAATATGACATGAATAAAAGACTTCTATTTTTTGAAAAAGATACTATCATAAAGAACAAAGGGAAGTTTTTCCCGCTTTATGAGAAACTTGGTAAGCTAAAGAATAGTAATCCCGCCTTGCATGGAGGAAAGAATGCAGCTTCCTATTCCAGAGTTAAAACATCAGACGATAAAAAGGTGTTGGCTTTTGTAAGAGAGAAAGAAGGGAATAAGATTGTGTTTGTAGCCAATATGACAAAGGAGCCTGTTAAGTTTACCGCAGAGTATACCGGTAAGTTTAAAGACTACACATCAGAAGAAGTAATAGAAGCAAAACCAAATCAGGAATATGAACTGAGTCCTTGGCAGTATTTAATTTTGATTCAAGAGTAATCAAAAATTCAAGTGTTAATTTATCAAAACGGTCTACTTAGGTAGGCCGTTTTTGCTAGATGAATATTTTTAAGGAAAAATATGTGTTTGATAAAGGAGATTTAATCAAGCTTAGTGCTGTATTAAGATATTGACTTATTCTTAACGATATTCATGAAAATGTGTTAAAATATAGCCTTTTCTGTCGGTAAATACTGAATTTATTAACCGAAAACGTTTTAGTTTTTTAGCAAATTAGGTTATTCTGTTCATTAACGATAGTTTTGGCTATAATGACAAAGAAAGTTAAAAATATAGCTGTATTAACTTCCGGTGGAGATGCCCCGGGAATGAATGCTGCCATTAGATCTGTTGTACGTGCATGTAGTTATTTTCAGGTACAATGTTATGGTGTGTATAAAGGATACGAAGGGTTAATTAATAATGAGATAGAAGAACTGAATGCTCGGTCTGTAAGAAATATTATTAATAAGGGAGGTACTTTTCTTAAATCTGCACGTTCAAATGAATTTAGAACAGTAGAAGGAAGACAAAAAGCTCATGACAACCTTATAAAAAATGGTATAGATGCCTTAGTGGTTATTGGAGGAGATGGAAGTTTTACAGGAGCATTGAAATTATCTGAAGAGTTTGGTTTTCCTGTAGTAGGAATACCTGGAACTATTGATAATGACATAAATGGTACCGATTATACCATTGGCTACGATACTGCATTAAATACCGTTGTTGAAGCGATTGATAAGATTAGAGACACTGCAAGTTCACATAACCGATTATTTCTTATTGAAGTAATGGGACGCGATGCTGGGGATATAGCTCTAAATGCTGGAATTGGCGCAGGAGCCGAAGAGATCCTTATACCCGAAGAGGATATGGGAGTCGATAGGCTTATAGAATCTTTAAAGAAGAGTAAAAAAAGCGGTAAAACTTCAAGTATTATAGTAGTTGCTGAAGGGGACAAGTCTGGGAAGAATATTTTTGAGTTAGGAGAATATGTAGAAGAGCATCTAGACGGTTATGAAGTTAGGGTATCTGTGTTAGGGCATATTCAAAGAGGAGGAGCGCCTAGTTGTTACGACAGAGTATTGGCTAGTAAACTTGGAGTAGGAGCAGTAGAAGCTTTACTAGAAGGGAAAAGTGAAGTAATGATTGGAATTGTACATAAAACAGTTACGATTGTTCCTTTAACCAAAGCTTTAGAAAAAAGAATACACAAGCATGATGGCTTGATAAAGGTCGCCGATATCACTTCGGTATAAACCTATAACCACATTAAATTAAAATTAAAACAACTAAATTATTAGATATGAGTACGTTAAAAATCGGAATTAACGGTTTCGGAAGAATTGGAAGAATTGCTTTTAGGATCGCTTCACAAAGAGATAATGTAGAGATAGTAGCGATTAACGATTTATTAGATGTAGAACATTTAGCTTATTTATTAGAATATGATTCCGTACACGGTAGATTCGACGGAACAATTGAAGTAAAAAATGGTAACTTGGTAGTAAACGGAAAAGAAATTCGTATCACCGCTGAACGTAACCCAGAAGATTTAAAATGGGATGCTGCTGGAGTTGAAGTAGTGATGGATTGTACAGGAATATTCACTACACTAGGTACTGCTGATGCACACCTTAAAGCAGGAGCTAAAAAGGTAGTAATTTCTGCTCCTTCTAAAGATGCTCCAATGTTCGTAATGGGAGTGAATCATAATGAAGTGAAAACTACCGATAACATAGTATCTAATGCATCTTGTACAACAAATTGTTTAGCTCCTTTGGCCAAGGTTATCGACGATAATTTTGGAATTGAAGAAGGTTTAATGACTACGGTGCATGCATCTACGGCTACTCAATCTACTGTTGATACCCCTTCTAGGAAAAATTATAGATTAGGACGTAGCGCATTAAACAATATTATACCTTCAACTACAGGAGCAGCTGTTGCTGTAACCAAAGTAATTCCTGCTTTACAAGGTAAATTAACAGGTATGGCTTTTAGAGTACCTACGGCAGATGTTTCAGTTGTAGATTTAACGGTAAAAACCAAAAAATCTGTATCTTATGATGAATTGAAGGCTGTAGTTAAAAAAGCTTCAGAAAACGAATTAAAAGGTATTTTGGGATATACCGAAGAGGCAGTAGTTTCTCAAGATTTCGTTGGAGAGTCTCAAACTTCTGTTTTTGACGCAAATGCAGGGATAGCTCTTAATGATAATTTCTTTAAGTTGGTATCTTGGTACGATAATGAATATGGGTATTCTACTAAATTAGTTGATCTTTCAACTCACGTGGGTAACTTATAATATATAATACAATGCCCCGATACTATTTCGGGGCTTATTTTCTTTGCTAACAACAAACAACTTTTCAAATGATTTTATTAGCCGACGGTGGTTCTACTAAATGTGACTGGATTCTATTAGATGGAACCGGGGAAATCGTTTTTAAAACACGTACAGAGGGATTAAATCCAGCTGTATTCGAAAAATCTTTATTAGAAAAAAGAATTCGTAGTAATGAAGAACTTACTTCGTATAAAGATAAAGTAGAAGTGGTTAATTTTTATGGTGCAGGTTGCGGAACACCTAGACCTGCAGCAATGTTAAAAAATGTTTTTGAAGACTTTTTTGTAAATGCAGAGATAGAGGTCAAGGAAGATATGGTTGCTGCCGTGTATGCTGCGACTACCGAGCCTGGAATTGTTTGTATTTTAGGAACGGGATCAAATAGCTGCTATTACGATGGAGATGATATACATATGGCAGTAGATTCTTTAGGGTATATTTTAATGGATGAAGCTAGTGGTAACTATTTTGGAAAAAGGCTTATAAGAGATTATTACTACAAAAGAATGCCTCCAGAAGTAGCTTCAGAGTTTGAAAAAAGGTTTGATTTGTCTTCAGATAGTATAAAAGAAAATTTATACAAAAAACCGAATCCTAATACCTATCTAGCTTCTTTTGCAGAGTTTATTTTTACAAGTGAACGAAATGGATACTTCTATAAGATTATTACCGAAGGTATTCAGGAGTTTGTAGAAACGAGAGTATTGTGTTTTCCAGAAGCTCAGAATGTACCTGTGCACTTTATTGGTTCGATTGCTCATTTTAGCGAAGATATCATACGAGCAGCTGTTTGGCCATATCACCTTACAGTAGGAAATATCGTAAGACGACCAATTGATGGGATTATAGATTATTACCGAAACGAGGTTATTAAAAATAAACCAAACAAAGTATAAATAAACTTTACTATTAGGAGATTGGATAATTAAGAGTGACTCTGGTTCCTTGTCCAGGAATCGAGTTCAGAAAAATCCTTCCGTCGATATAATTCATACGTTCTTTCATGAAAAATAGCCCCATACCACCTTCGGCATTATTGCTTGGTTTTGAGGGCACTTTTTCAATATCGAATCCTTTTCCATTGTCATCAATGCTAATGCTTAGCAGTGAAGATGTGTGATTAATACGTATCATGATATGCTCAGATTCAGCATATTTAATGGCATTATTTACGGCCTCCTGAGTAACTCTGTATAAATTGGTTTCTACTAAGGTATCAAAACGTAGATCAAAGTTTGATCCGTTTTCGAATACTATTTTTTTACTGGTTAACTTCGATAGCTCCTTAGCCATTTTCTGCAATGCAATAGAAATACCATAATCTTTTAGTTCGGGAGGAGTGAGGTTAAAAGTTGCAATTCTTGTTCCTTGTATTAAATCTTTAGATAACTGTTTTAATCCTTCGATTTTTTGCTTGGTCTTTTCAATATTCTCTAAATTAATAGATTCAATATTAAATTTAAGAGCAGTTAGCATTTGACCAATACTATCGTGAATTTCTTTAGCAATTCTTTTGCGTTCCTCTTCTTGAGCTTCAACGATTTGACTGGCATTTGACTTTTGAAGTTCCTCTTTTTCTCTATATCTTGAAGCATTAAGCCGCTCTACCTCAATTTGAGCTTCTTTTCTTTTTGATATATCAGAACACAATACAAGTTTTTCAGAATTCCCAGATTCTTTGAAGACAGTTAAAATTGAGATGTCTAACCAAATATTTTCTCCTGTTTTGGTTTCAAACTCAAACTCCTCATTAAACACCCCTCCGTTGTTTTGAGCAATTAACCGTAAAAGCCTGTTTTTTTGAACTTCGGTAAGAGACATAAGTTCTACCAAGTTCTTTTGTTCATATTCTTCTCCTGCCTGAAGAAGCTTAGCAAATCGTTGTCCTAGACTTTTAATATTTGCAGATGCATCAACACGAGCATATAGTAACGTTTGATCAACAGCTCTTGTCAAAGAGATAAGCTCCTGAACATTTTCTTCCTGAACCTTTCTTAATTCCTCGGCTCTTCTCGCCATCTCTTCAGATTTTTGCTGAGAGACCAATAACTTCGAGATCGTCTTTTTAATACTTAGTGCAACCGGTCTAAATAATAAGAAAAACTCAAAAACTAGAATTAATAATATGACACCAAATAATACATACTCCACCCTTTTGAGGTCAGAAACTTTTTGCTGCGCTTCTTTTTCATATTGAAAAACAATGGCATCCATTTGCTCTAAAAAGAGAGGCTCATTATTAATAATGGTATTAATATGAGCATTTAACAGGCTATTATCAATAGTATCTTTCTTGAAAATCTGAATCGCCTTTGTACTACTAGAAAATATGAGTTCAAAGTGGGGTTGAAGATCTGTAAACATTTTCTCAATATCAGTACTATCATTTTTTCTTTTTTGAACAGTCTGATTAAATTGAATAAGGGCATTATGAGATTGTTTCCAGAGTTCTAAAGTTGATTGTACATTAGCAATAAGTTCTTCCTTAGTTTTATTCTTTTCGGGGTGAGAAAATAATAAGATTTCTTTGGTTAATTTTTGGCTTAACATTCTTTGTCTTCCCGAAATATTTATGATACGTGAATCATCTATTTGAGAACTAAGAAATCGTTGAATAAGAAATTGCCCACCAATAGTAAACAAAGCTATGGCTCCCAAAGCAACAATGTAAATCTTACTTAGGCGACTAAAAGTTTGATAATCTAAGGAGTCTCTTTTCAATTTATATTAGGCTATAGCTTGTTTAACCAAAGCTAAGGCTTTTTCGGAATATTTGATTTTTAATGCTGCGTTATGTCCTTCTTTAGACATTTTACGCCAGGTTTTTCTGAGAATATCAATTACTTTTTCTTCTGAATGTTTTTGTGAAAAATCTTGATAATAGTACTCAAGAAACACCAAGCAAATTACATCTTCGAGGGTTTGCGTTTCTTCATCTTTTTTAAGCTTCTTTTTTTGAAGTAGAAAAGAAACGCGCTCTATGACTTCTTCACTATAGCCAACCTCATTTAAAATTTCTGAAGCTTTTTTTGCATGAAATTTTTTAAGTTCTTCTCTCCATTTTAGATACCCTATACGATCCATAGGGTAGGAGTCTCTTGGGATTTCCCATCTGCAAATATGTTGGGACCTAGCTGCAAGTTTTAAAGATTCAGAAGCTTCTGGAGCAAATTGCTCCAGAGTTTTAGTCATTCTCTGCCCATAAATTAACTCCTTGGCAATAGATTCACCATTTAAGTTTTCTTTATTTGGATCTTTTGCATTTGCTTCATCAAATAAAATATAGGCAGCATTAAGTTTATCGGTTGGCATAAAAGTACGATATGGTTATGCAAACAAATGTATGTTTTTCTACGGGAAATAACTATGTTCTGTTTGTATCTTTATTCAGAAAAGCCTACATATACAAAGCCATTTTCAATCTTTACTGGGTAGGTAGCGATAGGGTCCAAATCTCCGTTAAGATTCTCTCCGTTTTCTAATGAAAATGTTTTTTTATGCATGGGACAAGCTACTTTTGGAACTCCATTTTGGTCACCAATCATTCCACGACTTAATACCATTTCCATCTTGTGCGGACAAACATTCTGGCAAGCGTACCATGCTTTTTTTCTTTCAAAGTTAAACACTGCTATTTGTTTGTCTTTATATTTAATACATGCACCTCCATTACTTGGGAATTTGCTTACCTGCGCGGCTTTAAACCAAACAGTAACATCTTGTACTGTAGTACTTTTGTATTGTTCTAATAATTCTTCCATAATCTATCTCCTTAAATTTATTTCCAGGGCTGCGGCATTTTTTGATCTCTTAAAGAAACGAAGACAAGGTTATCATCTGGTTCTTCACTGTTCACAAAGTGATTGAATCTTTTCATAATTTCCTCATCTTGGATAGCTTGTGTCCATTCGCATTTGAATGACCCTACCAGAGTTTCCATTTCTGTTTCAAGTTCATCGGCAAGACCAAGTTTATCATCAATTACTACTTGTTTGAGATATGCTATACCTCCTTCTAATTTATCTAACCATTTTGCGGTTCTTTCTAAAGGAGCTGCAGTTCTAATATAGAACATCAGAAAACGGTCAAGATATTTGATTACAGTTTCGTTGTCTATTTGTTCTGCCAAAAGTTCTGCATGTCTAGGATTGGCGCCACCATTTCCGCATACATATAGATTCCAACCACCTTCTACAGCAATGACTCCAAAATCTTTACAACGTGCTTCTGCACACTCACGTATACATCCAGAAACGCCACCTTTTAATTTGTGAGGTGATCGTAAACCTTTGTATCTTTCCTCTAGTTCAATAGCAAAGCTTACACTTTCATCCATTCCATATCTGCACCAAGTTGATCCTACACAACTTTTTACTGTTCTTAAAGATTTTCCGTAGGCGTGCCCGCTCTCGAATCCATGATCGATAAGGTCTTTCCATATTTTAGGTAATTGATCTAGTCTTGCACCAAAGAAGTCTACTCTTTGCCCTCCTGTTATTTTGGTGTATAGGTCATATTTTTTTCCAACTTCTCCCAGTGCAATTAGTTTTTCCGGAGTGATTTCTCCTCCAGGAATTCTGGGTACTACCGAATATGTCCCGTTCCGTTGAATGTTTGCCAAAAATCGATCATTCGAATCTTGTATTGGAGCTTCTTCATTTGCAGTATCAGCATAAATACTGGCTAAAATTGAAGCGATCACAGGCTTACATATCTCACAACCGTCTCCTTTACCAAAATGGTCTAGTACTTCATCATACTTCCTGTATCCTTTGAGTTTTATGATATCATATAATTCTTGTCGATTATATTCAAAATGCTCGCAAATGGTATCTTTCACTTCTCTACCCAAAGATTTGAGCGTGGCATCTACGAGATCTTTAACCATAGGTTTGCACCCTCCACAACCTGTTCCAGCTTTTGTGCAGGAGATTACATCGCCCAAGTCATTTGCATTTCCATTTTCGATGGCACCACATATTTGACCTTTGGTCACACTTTCACATGAGCATATTTGAGCATTATCAGGAAGATCCATTACATCACCAAGTAGTCCATCTCCATCGCCACCTCTACTTCCCAAAATTAGGTCTTCGGGTTCTTCAGGTAATTTCATTCCGTTAATATATATCTGAAACAGAGAATTGTAATCTGAAGAATCTCCAACCAATATGCCACCTAGGAGTTTTTTCCCATCTTTAGAAACGTTTATTTTTTTATAAACCCCTTTACGTTTGTTTTCATAAATTATCTCATCGATATCGTCTTTGGCATCATTCAAAGCATCTCCAAAACTAGCAACTTCGGTCCCAATTAATTTTAATTGAGTTGACATATCGATATATTCTGGCATTTCTGATGCTCCACCAGTTATTTGATCAACCGCTACAGCAGCCATATCATATCCAGGAGCAACTAGGCCATAGATCATACTATTTAATAATGCACATTCTCCAATGGCGTAGATACATTCATCAGAAGTTTGCATTTGCTGATTTACCAATATTCCTCCGCGAATGCCTACTTCTAATCCGGCTTCGCGCGCAACTTCATCTCTTGGACGTATACCCGCTGAAACCACCAGCATGTCTACTTTTAATTCTGTGTCGTCGATATATTGTAGGCCTTCGATGGCTTTTTCTCCTTGAATGTATTGTGTTTGTTTTGAAAGATGGACTTTCAAGCCCAAGCTTTCAATTTTTGCCTGTAACATGTTACTGGCTCCATTGTCTAATTGTCTAGGCATTAGTCTAGGAGCAAATTCTACCACATGTGCATTTAACCCAAGGTTTTTGACTGCATTTGCTGCTTCAAGACCTAAAAGTCCGCCACCAAGTATTGCAGCTTCAATTTTACCTTGTTCTTTCAATTTTTTAGCATATGCCTTTGTGGCTTCTAAATCTTCAATAGTTCGATATACAAAAACTCCTTCTTTTTCAATACCAGAAATAGGAGGAACAAAAGCAGAAGATCCAGTAGCTAGTACTAAATAATCATAAGAATATGTGTCACCCCTATGATTGGCAACTTTTTTTTCTGCACGATTGATTTCGGTAATCATTTCTGAGGTATGGAGATCAATATTGTTTTCTTCATACCAAGTGGCAGACGACATGCTTAAGTCTTCAGCAGTCTTTCCAGAAAAATACTCGCTCAAATGAACACGGTCATAAGCTCTTCTAGGTTCTTCTCCAAAAACTATGAGTTTATATTCGCTAAATTTTTCGGAGGCTACAAATTTCTCACAAAACTTATATCCTACCATTCCGTTACCGATAACAACTACCTTCTTCATAAATTAAGTATTTTGACATTCAAAATTAAGTATTAATACGTATTTAAGTAATAAGAATTATGTAATTATGAGGGGGGTAAATTGAAAATTTAAAAAAAATAAACATCAATCCCTGCAAAAATCATTTTTGCAGGGATTGAATACAAAACAAACCTTAATTTAGTTATTGTCCATCGGCTGGTTTAGGACTCCACTTCAAAAAGTTAGGTTTAACTACCAACATAGC
>NZ_JALPRE010000019.1 GCF_023195925.1 Aquimarina acroporae
CCGCCTTCTTTTGAAAACCCTTATCATTATGATGAGGGTTTTTTTATGCTATAGAAATGTGAAAATAACGATATAGTTATGTCATTATTGGTATCTTGCTTATCTTTTATAACAAGAAAGTGCCTTTATCTATGAATAAAGTATTCAACTACATAATTTATGCAGTGCTGGCTATGATTATAGTCACATATGTGTATATAAAATTTTCCGGAGCGGGTAGTGGAGAAGATGCGCCTGATTTTGAAACTACTTTAGTAGATGGAACACCATTTAAGCTATCTAGTCTAAAAGGAGAATATGTTTTGTTAGACTTCTGGGGATCGTGGTGTCCACCTTGTAGAAGAGAAAATCCTAAACTAGCTAAACTTCATCAAAAATATCAAGATAAGCTTACAATAGTTACAGTAGCTTTAGAGAAGGATTCGGTTTCTTGGAAAAAAGCTGCAGAAAAGGATGGTTTCATCTGGAAAAATCAAATAGTACATCAAAATAGATTTGTATTATTATCCCCCATAGCTAGAGCATATGGAGTGTCTGAAATACCAGCCAAATTTCTAATTTCACCAGAAGGAAAGCTCATAGGGAAATTACCTACGATAGAAGATGTAGATCGCTTACTTTCAGAATTGTCTTCAAAAACAAAATAGAAGGATATGAGTATGCAGTCTCCTATAGAAGAACGATGGAATTGGTTAACTCATGGGCTAGGTCTTATATTATCCGTTGTTGGTTTTTTTCTTCTTATTTTCTATAATACACATAAAACAGTATATAGTACTTTTTCGATCATATTATATTCTATTTCCTTATTAGTGCTATATTTTGCTTCTACAGCATATCACTACACCTCTAACGCCGAGTTGAAGAAAAAGTTTAGGATTATGGATCATATAGGGATCTATTTACTTATAGCCGGCACCTATGCTCCTGTAACGCTTGTTACCTTATTTGCGAGCAAAGGGAAACTGTTATTTTTTTTGGTTTGGGGTTTTGCACTATTCGGTTCAATAATGAAATTATTTTTTACCGGCAAATTTCAATTTTTGTCTGTTCTTCTTTACTTAATCATGGGATGGTTAATTATGTTGGATATAGATTATTTGACAAAAGTTGTGGGAGAAGAAGGAATGATGTATCTCATGTTGGGAGGAGCTGCCTATACATTTGGAATTGTCTTTTATGCTCTCAAAAAAGTTTCATTTAGTCATGTGATATGGCACCTTTTTGTTCTTGCAGGAAGTATTTTTCATTTCCTATTTATTTTCTATTTTATAATCTAGAAAATAGTTTATGAAGCTTTAGAAATATTGGTAACTAAATACGAATTGATTTTTTTGAAAAATTCTTCCTTTTTGAAAGGCTTACGCATATAATCACAGAAGCCGGAATCGGTATTTAGTATTTCTGTAATGGTATCTTTTGTATCAGATGCAGTTAATGCGATTATAGGGATATCTAGGTTAAATTCTCTTATTTTCTTTGTAGCTTCCATACCATTCATATTAGGCATGTTAAGATCCATCAATACAAGGTCGTAGTGATTTTGTTTTACCATTTCTACAGCGACAAGACCATCATCGGCAATATCAGAAATGAATCCTTTAGTTTTTAGAATGTTTTGTGTTACAATTTGATTGATTTTGTTATCCTCTACTATCAAAATGTTGTAGTCGGTATTATTTTCCAGAGAAACCACATTTTCTGGTATTTGTTGGGCTATTTCTTCATCTTTAGATTCATGAATTTTAAAAGGAATGCTAAAATAGAAAGTAGCACCCTCATTAGGAACACTTTTTACTTTTATATCCCCACCATGAAGATTTACTAGCTTTCTTACAATATTTAACCCTAACCCTGTTCCAGTAGTATGATCGGTAGAATTTGCCTGAGAGAATTTTTCAAAGATTAGTTCCTGTTTTTCCAATGGAATACCTCTTCCATCATCTCTAACTTCAAAAGTAATTTCAACAGTGTCATTATTTATTTTTGGATGTATAAAGTTTAGCCAAATATTTCCTTCTCTTGTAAATTTATTTGCGTTACTAATTAAATTAATAAAGATTTGTGATAATCTTACCGGATCTCCGATTAACATATTCGGAATGTTTGGATCAAGATTTAGATGTAGTGTGTTTCCATTTTTTTCAGCTTGATATTCAAAAGAGTTTTTGATATCATTTGCCAGGTTCTTAATGTTGTATACAGATTCATCTAGCTGTATTTCATAAGATTCCATTTTGGTAACTTGTAAAACATCATTGATGAGATTAAGGAGGTGATCGGCAGAAAACTTCATTAACTTAATGAAGTTATGATTTTCTTCATCTTTTATTCTTTCCATTAGAATTGATGATAAACCAATTACACCGTAAAGGGGGGTTCTTAGTTCATGACTAACCGTAGAAATAAATTTTGTTTTTACAGCAGCAAGACGATCAGACTTTTCTTTCGAGATTTTTAATTCCTTATTTTTCAAAGCTAGAGACTCTCCAAGCACTTTAGTTTTTTTGTGATTATACACAAAAAAGCAGAATAAGGTTAAGCATAGCAGGAGTAGAGTAAGTGTAAAAATAGATACGGTTTTAGACTGTTGAGCTTTTTGAGTTTCTATTGTTTTTTTAGCCTCACTTACCGTCAATTGTTTTTTATATCGGTCTGCTTCTAGTTTTTCATTTTCGAGGGCTGTTTGATGATGCTTGGTGTATTTTTTTAAGATTACATATGCTTTTTCTTTATTACCTAATTTGATAAGTAGATTTTCATATTTTTCATATATAACCATCGCTTGACGATACAACTCATTTTTCTCGGCTATAGAAGCAGCTAGTTCAAAGTTTTTTATGGCCTTACTGTAATGTCTTATATGCGCATAATACTCACCAATACTGGTATAGGTCATTACCAATTTAGGAGTGTATTCAGGATTTCTCTCAAAATAACTTAAACACTTTTTAAGGAGTTTGTTGGACTTGTGATAATGCTCGGTTTTTAAATATATGTTGGCTAGGTTAAGCTGAACAAGGTGTTTTGTGTATTCGTCTAATTCTGAAGAATTTTTATAGATGTTGTTTATTCTTTTAAGTGCTCTTCCTGGTTTATTAAATCCCTCTAAGTAAACCAGTGCCATATTGTTATTAATGTCTATTGCAAGATCGTTAAATCCGCTTAATTCTTTTGAAAACAACTCGGCAATCTTGAAATTCTCTAACGCTTCTTCGTAGTCTCTGGAGGAGAAGTATATTTTACCCAGTAAATTATAAGAACTAGCTTTTAGGTAATACTGCTGTTTGGTATTAAATTTTTCTGCTATATCTATGATTGTTTCGGTAATCATAATACCTCTAGCTCTTCCTACCGAATTTAGATGTTTTTCGGTACGAGACAAGGTATTTCTAAGTTCTGCAGCAGACATTTCTTCATATTGCTGGGCATGCGAATCTATGAAGAATAAGCAGGTACAGATAAAGCATATAAAATATCTAAATATTTTAAGGCTAATCATTATTTCGTTTTTGGGGCACGTAAATATATTCAAAAAAAGTTAAAATAAGGTTTAAATGCTTAAATAATATGCTAAAATGCGAAAAAAGGTGATTTTTTGTTATTTTATTGTAGGAATAAAGCTTCTTTTTTGAATTGAGAGCCGAAAAAAACACAGAAATTGTAAAACTTTCTGATGTAGTAAGTTACCTTTTTGATTGGTTTTAGGAAATTATGTTTTGAGAGTCAATCTTGTATGAAATCTTTATATTCTAAGAAGAAGGTTTCAAGTTGGATCATATTTACTGATAGAAATTTCATCACTTCATCCCAGTTTTTTTTATTATGTATGCTCACATCACTTAATTCAACATAAACTCTAGGGATAATCTTTCCATTTTCGAGTTGATATTCAGGATTATATATGATATCCTTGAGGTATTCTGAAGTAAGAATCTTTCTTAAACTTACAATTTTTTCATAGTAGTAAGTTCTAAAGACTTCATCATTTGGTTCAATATCAATAGATACTTGAGCTTTTTTTGTAGTGAATGTAAATTTAAGGGTTACATCTTTGATCTTAGTATTATATAACAACCACTTCTGCGGGTACAACTTTCCAAAACTGGTCCAAAATTCTTGTCGTATTTGTTTAGATTCTTCTCTGCTAAACATAGCTTATATTATAAAAGCAGTAAATGTTGCCAATAAGATTACCATTAGTTTGGTGATATTAAATTTATGGCCTTCATTACTTTCGAATAATATGGTAGTGGATACATGTAGAAAAATACCAATCACTAAGGCAGTAATCTCTCTATAGTATTTTTGAGTTAATGCTATATGTTCACTAATAAAGGTGCCTAAAGGAGTTAATAAAGCAAAAACAAATAAAGTCATTATTATGGCAAATGTCTTAATCTTTGTGTTTAATAAAAACGTAGTAAGTATCATGGCAATCGGTATTTTGTGTATTATGATACCTAAAAGAATACCTTCTGTATGATGAATAGGAAAACCTTCAAGAATGGCATGTATACCTAAACTTGTAAATAACAGTATGGGGATTTGATGAGTGTTTTTGTCTAAATGTATATGCCCGTGTTCTGCACCTTTAGAAAAATATTCAAGAACTTTTTGCAGTAAAATTCCGATCATGATCCATATACCGGTTCTTTTGGCAAATTCATTGTTTTCAAAAACTTCGGGTAAAAGATCAAAAATGGTAATGGCAAGTAAGAAAGCACCACTGAATGCCAATAATAGTTTCAAATTCTTCTGGTTAGAAGGTTTGAAAATGAATACGATCAAGCTTCCAATAAAAACTGCCGCTATAGATAAAATATAATTATACACCCTATTTAAATATTAATATGAGTCTAGGTGAAGTACTTTTCTCAAATTTATGAAGTCGATAATTTCCAAAGATATCTAATAAGTATACTCCTGCTTTATCGAAGTAACTTTTAAAATCCTCCAAAGTTAATGCTCTAACTCTTTCAGTAAATAAATGGTCTTCATCATTATGATTGAACCTGATTTCTTTAAAAATATACCCAGCTTCAACATATCTTTTGATCTGGAAAGTAATTTCGCCTACTTTTTTTGTTTCTTCTGCAATAAGATTTGTGGTAACATAATCTAGATTTAAAAAGTCTATTACTCCAAACCCCTGTTCATTTAGGTTTGACTTTATAGCTTTTATCGTAGAAAGATTATCCTCTTCCTTATCAAAATAGCCAAAGCTTGTAAACAAATTGAACACCGCAGAAAATTTATCGGGATACGGTTGGCACATATCATGCACTCTAAATCTTAACGTTTCGTTTTCAAACTGTGAGGCATATGCTATACTATTCTTAGATAAATCTACACCAGTAACATCGTAACCAAGTTTATTAAGATAAATACTATGTCTGCCTTTTCCGCAGGCAAGGTCGAGTATTTTCTCTCCTTTTTCCAGGCTCAAGTATTTACTGAGGTTGTCCATGAACTCTTTTGCCTCAGAGTGATCTCTATCCTTATATAGTATATGATAATACGGAGTGTCAAACCATGACTCGTACCACATTGTTGAATCTTTTAGCATAGGGCGCAAAATTAATGTATTTTTGCCGTTGAAATTTATAAATAAGCAGTAAAGTTTACTTCTTAGTCGAAGAAATTGCTAATTACTGAACATAGAATAAGAAAATAGTGAGTAATTCATTTAAAATGGTAGCCAAAACACTTTTCGGTTTTGAAGATATTTTGGCAAAGGAACTTAGAAATCTTGGTGCTCAAAAAGTTGAGATAGGTAATCGTATGGTGAGCTTTTATGGTGATACTGGATTTATGTATAAAGCTAACTTATGTTTACGTACTGCCATAAAAATTTTAAAACCCATTACTTCAAGAAGAATTAAAAACGAGAAAGATTTATATGATTTCGTTCAAAATATTCGCTGGGAGAATTACTTAGATGTAGACGATACTTTTGCAATTCATGCTACAGTGAACTCTACGGTATTTAATCATTCTAAATTTATTGCTTTAAAAACTAAAGATGCTATTGTAGACCGGTTTAGAAAACAAAAGGGTAGAAGGCCTAATGTTGACTTAACGTACCCAGATCTTTCTATAGATGTACATATACAAAGAGATTTGTGTACAATTTCTTTAGACAGTTCTGGAGGGTCACTACATCATCGAGGATATCGTACTGCTACCAATATAGCTCCAATTAATGAGGTTCTTGCTTCGGGATTACTGTTATTATCTGGTTGGGATGGACAATGTGACTTTTTAGATCCAATGTGTGGGAGTGGAACCATGGCTATAGAAGCAGCAATGATCGCATGCAATATTCCAGCAAATTTAAATAGAAAAGAGTTCGCCTTTGAAAAATGGCTCGATTGGGATTTGGATTTATTCGAAAAAATAGAGGAAGCATGCTTAAGTAAAACTAGAGATTTCCATCACAGTATTATAGGTATGGATAAAGCCCCTTCAGTGGTTAAAAAAGCTCTTAAAAATGTTGAAAATGCTAATCTTACAGATTTTGTAAATATAAAAGAAGGAGATTTTTTTACATCATCCAAAGAAATAGAAGGACCTCTTCATATAGCTTTTAATCCTCCTTATGATGAACGTTTAGAGGTTGATATTGAAAAGTTTTATGGTCAAATCGGAGATACTCTAAAACAAAATTATCCCGGTACTAATGCTTGGTTTATTACAGGGAATCTGACGGCACTTAAATATGTTGGACTTAGACCATCAAGAAAAATTAAGGTATTTAATGGTAAGCTGGAATCTAGATTAGTGAAATATGAAATGTATGCTGGGAGTAAAAAAGCGAAGTATCAACGCTAGTCAAATCTAAGGAATATAGAAGCTAAGTTATTCTGTAGAGTTTTATGTTTTTGTTAAGAGAAAATTATTGAAATAACAATAATTTTCTAGTGTTAACTAATCACCAAAATTCTTATGCAGAAAAAACTCACACAAGTCTTTGTATACTCTTTCTTATTGATATTCTCATTGGCCGCAATGGGACAAAGATCCAGAAGTGTTACTCCTCAAAATTCGTCGCTGACAGATTCGGTATTTACAGGTCTTAAATTTCGAAATATAGGCCCCGCATTTATGTCGGGTAGAATCGCAGATATAGCAATACACCCAAAAAATGAAAACGTATGGTATGTAGCTGTAGGTTCTGGCGGAGTATGGAAAACGGTTAATGCGGGTACAACATGGAATCCTATTTTTGACAAACAAACATCTTATTCTATTGGTTGTGTAACCATTGATCCAACAAATCATAATGTGATATGGGTAGGAACAGGAGAGAACGTTGGAGGCCGTCATGTAGGATATGGCGACGGAGTTTACAGAAGTAAAGATGGAGGTGCTACTTGGGAAAATATGGGATTGAAAAAATCTGAACATATTTCTAAAATTATAGTACACCCAGGTAATACTAATATAATTTGGGTCGCGGTACAAGGGCCATTATGGAAAAAAGGAGGAGAAAGAGGTCTGTATAAATCGGTAGATGGCGGGAAATCATGGAAAAAGACACTTGGTGATAATGCATGGGTTGGTGTTACAGATTTACACATAGATCCAAGAAATCCAGATCGGTTATATGCAGCAACTTGGCAAAGGCATCGTACCGTTGCAGCATATATGGGAGGTGGTCCCGGATCTGGAATTCACAGAAGTTCTGATGGTGGTGAAACTTGGGAACTTTTAGAAAAAGGGTTGCCTAAATCCTGGATGGGTAAGATCGGACTTGCGATCTCACCACAACAACCAGATATTCTTTATGCGGCAATTGAGCTTGATAGGAGAACAGGAGCAGTCTACCGCTCTTCAAATAGGGGAACCACTTGGGCCAAGCAATCTGATGCGGTTTCTGGGGCTACCGGCCCACACTATTATCAGGAGTTGTATGCATCTCCACATCATTTTGAGAGATTATATCTAGTTGATGTTCGGATGCAAATTTCTGATGATGGAGGAAAAACATTTAAACGAATGAAAGAAGAGCATAAGCACTCCGATAATCATGCTATTGCTTTTAAAAAGAATGATCCGAATTATTTATTAGTAGGGACTGATGGAGGTTTATACGAATCTTTTGACCTTACCAATAGCTGGAAATTTGTTGATAACCTACCGGTAACTCAGTTTTACAAATTAGCTGTCGATGATGCAAAGCCATTCTACAATATCTATGGCGGAACTCAGGATAATAGTACACAAGGAGGGCCTTCAAGAACAGACAATGTGCAAGGTATTCAAAATTCAGATTGGAAAATTGTTTTAAACTGGGATGGACATCAACCCGCTACAGAACCGGGGAATCCAGATATCATGTATGCCGAAAGGCAGGAAGGAAACCTATCTCGAATAGACCTTACTACCGGAGAAGTAATCGATATACAGCCTCAACCAGGTGAAAATGAAAATTTTGAAAGGTTCAATTGGGATGCACCTATTTTGGTAAGTGCTCACGATCCTAAAAGAATCTATTTTGCTTCGCAGCGCTTATGGAGATCAGATAATAGAGGAGATAAGTGGACCGCCATTTCTGGTGATTTAACCAAAAATCAGGAACGAATTGAATTACCTATTATGGGTAAAAAACAATCTTGGGATGCTCCTTGGGATTTTTTAGCAATGTCTAATTATAATACGATCACCTCTATTGCAGAATCTCCTAAAAAAGATGGAGTATTGTATATTGGAACTGATGATGGGATCATACAGGCTACCGAAGATGGTGGTAGTACTTGGAGACGAATTAATGTAGGATCATTACCAGGTGTTCCTTCTACTGCATTTGTTAATGATATACGAGCCGATCTTTTTGATTCTAATACCGTTTACGCTGCTTTAGATAACCATAAATATGGAGATTTTAACCCTTATCTAGTAAAAAGTACAGATAATGGACGTACCTGGAAATCTATAAAAGGGAATTTACCTGATAGAACATTGGTTTGGAGATTGGTTCAGGATCATATTAATGCCGACCTGATGTTTATAGCTACAGAGTTTGGTATCTATTTCACTATCAATGGAGGAAATAAATGGATAAAGTTAAAGGGAAATGTGCCTACAATTTCTTTTCGTGATTTAACGATTCAACGAAGAGAGAACGACTTGGTTGCTGCATCTTTTGGTCGAGGATTTTTTGTTCTTGATGATTATTCAGTATTGAGAAATATATCTGAATCTAAATTAAACGAAGAAGCTACATTGTTTTCAACTAGAGATGCATGGTGGTATGTTCCGCGACCAGATATTGATTTTGAAGATAAAAAAGGTAGTTTAGGAGCTTCGCATTATGTTGCACCTAATCCAGATTTTGGAGCTGTTTTTACCTATTATTTAAAAGAAGGGTTACAATCAGTTTCTGAAGCTCGTCAAAAACTGGAAAAAAAGAATAAGAACAATGATACTTCTTTCCCGGGTTGGGAAAAAGTGGATGCAGAACAAATAGCATCAAAGCCAGCAGTTGTAATTACAATCTCCGATAGTAAAGGAAACACTGTTCGTAGAGTTTATGGACCTGTTACTCCGGGCTTTCATAGAGTTGCCTGGGATTTGAAATACCCAGCTACAGATGCAGTGGTATTGAATAGCAGAGCTAACTCTTTTGGAGCTCCAGAAGGATTTATGGCTGCACCAGGAAAGTATACCGCTACGTTATCTAAAGTAGAAAATGGTGTGGTAACCTCATTATCTGAGCCCATGAGTTTTGAAGTAAAACAACTTAGAAATGGAGCTTTAAAAGGAGCTTCAATAGAAGATGTAACTGCGTTTTGGAGAGATTATGAAAATACGATTAAAGAGGTGTCAATACTAGATTTGAAACTCGCAAAAATGAATAAAAAAATTAATGCTATGCAAACCGCATTAAAAATGGCAAATACTCCTCCTGGAGATCTAGATGCTAGAATTTTTGCTTTAAAAAATAATTTATTGGGTATTCAAAAGAAATTTAGCGGAAGTCCGTCGAAAGGACAGGTAGGAGAGAAAAGTAGGCCTACAATTCAATCTAGAATGTTCGCTATTTTTAGAGGAGTACAACGCTCTACCTATGGACCAACAGCTACTCATGTGGAGACTATGAACATAATAAAAAATCAATTAAACACGATTTCTTCTCAGTTTAAAGGACTTACAGATGAAGTGAATTCTGTATTGAAAACTATGGAACAAGCTGGTGCTCCTTATGTAGAAGACTAAAAAAACAATATTAATTTAAACTAACTAAGTAATATAAATCACTATGAAATATCTTGTATTATTATTTTTTCCATTCTTAATTTTAAGTTGTAATCAAAATAAATCAGAGAATAAAACCACTGTAGAGGAGGAGCAAACCGAGGTTGCTGTCGAAAAGCCAGTAAAAGTTAAAGGGGAGCAAATTGATTATGTTTCCGATAGTTTAAAAATGAAAGGGTATATAGCTTATGATGAAAATTCTGAAGAAAAGAGACCAGGAGTTATTATTGTTCATGAATGGTGGGGGCATAACGATTATGTTCGTGAAAGAGCAAAAATGCTTGCTGAATTGGGTTATGTTGCTATGGCTGTTGATATGTATGGCGATGGTAAGTTAGCATCGCACCCAGATGATGCTGGTAAATTTGCTATGAGCGTTATGGGTAACATTGATAGTGCTACCAAACGATTTAATGCGGCATTAGAAATATTAAAATCTCAAAAATCTGTTGATCCAGATAAAATCGCTGCGATTGGTTATTGTTTTGGGGGTAGCGTTGCTTTAACTATGGCTAATGCGGGTCTCGATTTAGATGCTGTAGCAGCTTTTCATAGCGGGGTGCAGCTTCCGGTAATGCCAAGTGATAAGCTGAAAGCAAAAATATTGGTATGTAATGGTGCAGATGATCCATTTGTATCTGTAGAATCGGTAAATGCTTTTAAAGGAGCTCTAGATAGTTTGAAAGCTGATTATAAGTATATAGCATATGAGAATACGACACATTCTTTTACTAGTAAAGCTGCAGATTCTTTAGGGAAAAAGTTTAATTTACCTTTGGCATATAATAAAGACGCAGATGAAAAATCCTGGAATGCACTTCAAGAATTATTAAAAGAAGCTTTTTAGGCAGAATACTTAGAAATGATAAAAAAAGACCCATATTTCTTGGGTCTTTTTTTATCGTTTTCTTTTAGCAAAAGGAATAAGGTAACTTATAGAATATCCGTATCCAACACCAATACTGCTAAAGTCATTTGTTCTTCCAAATCCAGGAATGTATAGGTTGTCAAACCTCTCAGGAGTTTTTTCACTCACTAAACTTCTTAAAGACACGCTAGCACCCATATAAATATTACTGAAGAGTTCAACCTCAATACCAAATACAAGTTCTATCCAGCTGGCATTGAGTCCATCAGATTCAATACTTTCTGTTATTTCGGTTGGACCAAAATAATTGGTACCAGTAAAAATAGCATAATCATTTAGGGTTTGATCAAAGGTAGAAAAGCCATATCGTAGCCCAACATAAATACTATTTTGCATTCCATACCAGTTATCATATACATTATAATCGAGACCGGCTCTTAAATAGCTTCCTGATCCTTCAACACTAATGTTTTCTTCATCTCGTAAAAGAGATTCATTTCCAACTTCACCGGCGATATAGAAATTTTTATAAATTCTATAATCTGCAACAATTTCGAAGCCCTCATAATTATCGTCTACTGCTGTTCTAATAATACGGCTTAGATCTACACCAGCTCTCAATCCATACTTTTCGGCAGGAGGTAAGGTATCTCTAGCAGATATTTTTTTTGGTTCTTCCTCTTGTGCAAAAGTGAGTCCCGATATTAAAATACTAATGAAAAATAAATACGTGTGCAGTTGTTTCATCGGTTACGTTCTCTCTTTGTATAGTTATGTTTCTGATCCAACTACCGTCGGTACCTGCTTCTGGAGGTGAAACGGTAAGTCCTTCAAAGTTTATTTTAAATCCACAAGCGCTACTTACAAATTCTTCTACAGTAGTATATTGAAAACTTACAGTATCAGTATTTGCAGCTGTATCATCATTGCTGGTATCAGAATCTATGGTAAATTGATAATCTGTAATAGGTTCGTTGGTTCTTAATGGAATAGCGATAGAGTCTGTTACAGTACCAAAATCAAAAGGCGAATCTACGCCTACAGCTTGTACCTGTAATTCTGTAGGATTTTTAATTTCGGTTCCATTTTCAAAGTCTATAAATTTTACAATTAAAAATGGAGTGGTAGGGGTTCCATCAGCACAGATATCATCTCTTTCGCATCCCATAATTATAGGAAGTGCCAACAGACAAGCGCAAATAAGCCCAGCATATTTGTGTAATTTCATATGATCTATCTCTTTTCTAATAATACAACGTTCTCCACGTGATAGGTTTGTGGGAACATATCTACAGGTTGTACTTTACTAACTTTATATTCCTTATCTAATAACGCCAAATCTCTAGCTTGTGTTGCACTATTACAACTTACATATACGATTTTAGGAGCCGAAATATATAAAAGTTGTTCCACTACATCTTTATGCATTCCATCTCTTGGAGGGTCTGTAATAACAACATCGGGTTGACCATGTAAAGAAATGAAATCTTTGGTAAACACTTTTTTCATGTCCCCAACATAGAATTCCGTATTGTCAATTTCATTACGTTTTGCATTTTCCTTGGCATCTTTAATAGCTTCTGGAACAGCTTCTACACCAATCACTTTTTTGGCTTTTTTGGCTACAAATTGGGCAATTGTACCTGTACCCGTATAAAGATCATATACCAATTCGTTTCCGGTTAGCCCAGCAAAGTCTCTGGTTACCTTATAAAGTTCATATGCTTGTTTAGAATTGGTTTGATAAAAAGACTTTGCGTTGATTTTAAAACGCAATCCTTCCATCTCTTCTTCAATGTGATCCTTTCCTTTATAACAAATGACATCTTGATCATAAATAGTGTCATTTCCTTTAGAATTGATTACATATTGTAAAGAAGTAATCTCAGGAAACTCTTCGTTTATATAATCTAATAACAAGGTTCTTTTTTCGGTGTCTTCTTCAAAAAATTGAATTAATACCATGATCTCGCCCGTAGATGCAATTCGTATCATCAAAGTACGTAATAACCCATGTTGATTTCTTGGGTTATAATAAGAAATACCATTTTGCGTAGCAAATGCATTGATTTTATTCCTAATGGAGTTGCTAGGGTCTTCCTGTAAATGACATTTTTTAATATCTAATATCTTATCCCACATTCCTGGCATATGAAAACCTAAAGCATTTCGATTTTCAATCTCTGTTTCACTTTGTATCTCTTCTAGAGTAAGCCATCTACTATCACTGAAAGAAAATTCCATTTTGTTTCTGTAGAAAAACTGATGCTCAGATCCTAGGATTGGGCTCACTTCAGGAAGATCAATCTTGCCTAAGCGAGTAAGATTATTATATACCTCTTGTTGTTTGTAAGCTAGTTGATGCTCATAAGACATGAATTGCCATTTACACCCACCGCAGGTTCCAAAATGATCACATTTTGGCGCAACTCGTTTATCAGATTTTTTGTGAAAATAAGTCGCAGAACCTTCATAATATGCTTTTCTCTTCTTGGTGGTTTGTATATCTACTACATCACCAGGAACTGCATTGTTCAGAAATATAACTTTTCCGTCAGGAGCTTTGGCAATACTCTTTCCTTTTGCACCTGCATCAATTACTTCGATCTGTTCAAAGATTTGTCTTCTGTTTTTTCTTGCCATAGCGCAAAAATAAGAATAGAAAGCATATAGTTGTGAATAATTCAATATATCTTAATAAAAGAAATAAAAAAATGAACCTCTTTTTCAATTTCACGTCTATAGTATAAAGATGAGTATGAATTCGCCCAATAAAATATTTGATTCTTTATTGGTATTGCAATATCAAACGGGTAACAAAAAGGCTCTTGCGATTTTGGTGAAAAGATGGCATACTAAGTTTTGTAAACAAGCCTATTGGTATACTCAAGATATTGAAGCTTCTAAGGATATAGCACAAGATAGTTGGGGTAAAATTTGTATTCGAATCCATCAGTTAAATGAGCCAAACAATTTTGGTAGCTGGGCACTAACTATTGTTACTCGCCTTGCTTTGGATTGGCTACGAGTTCAAAAGAAAGAATTTGATCATTTAAAGCAATACAAGAATGACCAATCGATACTTGTTTTTAATGAAAAGACGGATGATTCAGAAAGTATTAAGGTTGAAATGGCAGAAGCCATTGGGAAGCTTCCGAAGAAACAAAGAATCGTACTTCATCTTTTTTATGTCGAAGACTATTCGGTAAAAGAAATTGGAGGTATTCTGCAAATTTCTGTAGGTACCGTAAAATCTCGTTTGTTTACCGCCCGAGAAAAATTAAAATCAATATTAAAAAACAGAAATCATGGAAAATAAAATGGAAGACATTGATGCATTAATCAAAGAAACTTTATCAAAAGAAGAAGCTAAGTTTTATGATGAACTAGGTGAGCAAAACCTTCTGGAAATGGTAGGAGGGCTTTTTAAAACCAAAAACAGATGGATTATCATTATGATGAATATCGTAAGTTTTATCGCTTTTATTATGTTGGTTTATTGTATAGTGAAGTTTTTGAATGCTAATACCACCGATGAGCTTATTATTTGGTCAGTAGCTGGTTTTACAAGTATGAGTTTTATGATCATGATAAAACTATATGCCTGGATGCAAATGGACAAGAATACATTACTAAGAGAAATGAAACGCTTGGAGTTACAGATTTCATCTTTGGCAGCAAAGAATGATAGCGTATAAAGTTAAAAATGTGATAAAGGTTGAAGAGCAGTGGTAAGGGGTGTTCTCAATTATTTTGAACCATTCAAAATTGCATGGATTGTATATTTTCAGAATCAATAATTAGGTAAAGATTTAGTATTTTGCAGCTCTTTTAGGGATGATTTCTCTCCCACGCTGAATTTTCGAGTCTTTTCGGAAGGATAAAGGTACAGAAGGAATGGTTATTTTATCAATTTAAATTATTTAAAAATGGCTGTTTTGGAAAAATTAACGTCACAACAAGCAATCGATTTAGAGAACAAGTATGGTGCTCATAATTATCATCCTTTACCGGTAGTTTTGAGTAAAGGTGAAGGAGTATATGTTTGGGATGTAGAAGGAAAGAAGTATTACGATTTTTTAAGTGCATATTCTGCGGTAAACCAAGGGCATTGCAATCCGAAGATTGTAGGAGCTATGGTAAATCAGGCACAAACCTTAACTCTTACTTCTAGAGCGTTTTATAACGATAAATTAGGAGAGTACGAAAAGTTTGCTACTGAGTATTTCGGTTTTGATAAGCTTTTACCTATGAATACGGGAGCCGAAGCTGTAGAAACCGCTTTAAAGGTATGTCGTAAATGGGCTTATGAGAAAAAGGGAATTTCTGAAAATGATGCGCAAATTATTGTTTGTGAGAATAACTTTCACGGAAGAACAACAACAATCATATCATTTTCTAATGATCCGGTAGCTAGAAAAAACTTCGGGCCCTATACTCAAGGGTTCATCAAAATTGAATATGATAACCTTGAAGCGTTGCAACATGCTCTTGAGAATAACAAAAATGTTGCTGGGTTCATGGTAGAACCTATACAAGGTGAAGCGGGAGTTTATGTCCCTTCTGAGGATTATTTGTCTAAGGCCAAGGCGTTGTGTGAAAAACATAATGTGCTTTTTATTGCAGACGAAGTACAAACAGGTATCGCTAGAACAGGTAGATTATTAGCTACTTGTGGTAACTGTTCTTGTACAGACAAAAACTGTTCTGGCACTCCAGATGTAAAACCAGATATCTTAATTCTAGGGAAAGCATTAAGTGGAGGAGCATATCCGGTTTCTGCAGTATTGGCAAATGATGATATTATGAATGTAATAACTCCTGGGAGTCACGGTAGTACATTTGGAGGTAACCCTGTTGCTGCTGCAGTGGCTATTGCTGCTTTAGAAGTAGTAAGAGATGAAAAATTGGCAGAAAATGCTTATGAGTTGGGAGAATTGTTTCGTTCTGAAATGAATAAATATATAGCTAATTCAAAAATCGTAAATCTGGTTAGAGGGAAAGGATTGTTAAATGCTATTGTAATTAATGATTCTGAAGAAAGTGAAACAGCTTGGAACATTTGCGTGGCTTTAAAAGAGAATGGATTATTAGCAAAGCCAACCCACGGGAATATAATTCGTTTTGCTCCGCCATTAGTAATGACAAAAGAGCAATTGATGGAGTGTGTAGAGATTATTACTAAAACTCTTAAGGAGTTTGAAAAGTAATCGATGCATTTTATTTCTTGAGTTTGGTCATCACCCAAACATGAGGAAATGTTATAGTTGCTAAAGAGGCAAAGAAAATAGCCGTAAATAATTTAGCTTGATTATAAAAGATTACATATATAATTAGTATTCCTATTATCGATACTAACCAATATAAAAAAGAGGATTTCAGATATTTATAGAAATCCTCTTTTTTTGTGGCTCCATATAAAAAAAATACTTGATCAACCAGAGAAGGAATGCTGTGCCAAAAAATGAAATAAATAGCAAATGCCCATAAAAGGGATGCAGTATGAAAAACAATGAAAAAAACCAACAAATAAAAGAGCTCTTGAACGAAACTTACCGATATCTTTTTATTGAGATATAACTTCACTCCAAGCATCAGTAATAAAGGCGAGAGAATGATTAGCATAACTTTGTAAACTTCATCACCTACCATGATAGTAGTTATAGTTTCTACGATTTGTGAAACTTCAACAGCGTTGGTGTAAAAGAGTATCGATAGTACAAATAGGCCATACGTTAAAAGGAACAGTTTTGTGAGTATGTCTGATTCTTGAATTTTGTGTATCCAGTGCTGTTCTGCAAAATGATAAGCACTAAACACAATAAAAGTTATTAAAATTATACTTGGGAATACATAAAAGGATATAGTTACAAAAATCATTATTACTAAGTAGGATAATAAGAAGGATAAGAAATTGTAATTATTCTTAAGAGCTTTACTCTTTTGCGCAATTTTAATATCATTTGCACCATGAAGAATGCCTAAAGAAAGAATACAGAAATAGGCTAAATAATTTTCTATTTGGTTTTCAAAATAGACAGAAAGCCAAAGTGAAAAAAAGGTAGCTATTAACATTGTATTTGTCAAATTCGTAATAATTGATTGTCTATTTTTCATTTTGTTTAATAAAATTGTCTTAAAGTTAAACATTATTTGTTTAACCTTTCTTAAATTTGATTAAACAAAATATTAAATGTTATGAAAAATATGTTATTAACTATCCTGACCCCTGAAATCGCTACAAATGATTATGTAGGATTTACGTTTTTTGTTGGATGCATGGCAATGATGGCTGCGTCTGTATTCTTCTTCTTTAGTATGAACAGTTACGATAGAAAGTGGAAGACCTCTATTTTGGTTTCCGGATTAATTACGTTCATAGCTGCTGTACATTACTGGTATATGAGAGACTATTGGTATGCAAATGGCAGTTCCCCGACATTTTTTCGCTACGTAGATTGGATACTAACCGTTCCATTGATGTGTGTGGAGTTTTACTTGATTTTAAAAGTAGCTGGAGCCAAAAAGTCTTTGATGTGGAGATTGATTGTATTGTCTGTTATAATGCTAGTAACTGGATACTTCGGAGAGGCGGTTTATAGAGATCAAGCGTGGCTCTGGGGGCTAATCTCGGGTGCAGCATATTTCGTTATTGTTTATGATATTTGGTTAGGTAAAGCAAAAAAACTAGCAGAAAGTGCGGGTGGAGCTGTTCTTTCAGCACATAAAACATTATGCTGGTTTGTACTTGTAGGATGGGCTATTTATCCTATCGGCTACATGGCGGGAACCCCGGGTTGGTATGATGGAATTTTTGGAGGATTGGCAATGGACGTTATATACAACATCGGAGATGCTATTAACAAAATAGGCTTCGGATTAGTGGTTTATAATCTAGCTGTTAATGCCTCATCTTCTCAAACTGCAGAAGCATAATTTAAAATTATTTACATAAGAGAAGGAGATCTTTTATAGGTCTCCTTTTTTATTTAGATGGTTTCAGTATTTAGTATTTCGAAGTACTTTCTCATATAATATTTTCTCTTTCTCTTGCTGTTTTGTAGTAAAATCAAAGATATCAAACAGACTGCACTCAATAATAAAATCAATATGATTGCGATTTCATTTTCTTTTGTCAATTGGTCAATAATGGCTTCTTTTTGATTGTTAACTCATGGTGATAACATATAATTATATTTCAAATAGTTGTCTTACGGAGCTAAATGACAAAACGGCTCAACAGGTATATTTCTTAAAACCCAAAACAGAACGATAATAATTCCAAAAATGATAGGAGTTTTAGGATGGTATAAATAATTATAATACTGTTTTGCAGTGAATCTATTTATACCCTCTACAATAATATTGTAGAAAATGGTAAATAAACCAAGTACGTATAAGGCATTATAATTTAACGTTTGAAGAATATTAAAGTGTAGTAATTGATGTAGCGCCCTTTGGCTACCACATCCCGGGCAATACAACCCGGTTACACTATGAAAGGGACATGCTGGGAACAGCCCTTCAATAGCAGGGTTGTTAAAATAATATAGGTATACTATTATGCATAATAGTATACCTATACCTATATATTTGATTTTCATTAATAACCGCCTCCGCTTAACATTGCCATTCCGCCCATTGCAAATATGAAAATAAGGTAAAGAACAACGAAAATTATTCCTGCAATAAAACCTATTCTTGTCCATTTCTTGGCATCTGCAGATGCTTTGTTGGCTTCATCGTAGTTTCCTTGATCAAAAGCAGAGTTTACCTTCGAGGCATTTATAATACCAACGATTCCTAAGGGTAAACAACAAAAGATTGTAACTAAGATAGATTCTACTAGGTAGTTTTTGGGTCTCTGTTGATTAGTTTCCATAAATAAAGATTTAGTTAAAAATAATTTTCTGACAATCCAGTAGTCATATATAAAAGGAATATACTATCCTCCGTAGTTTCTTAAAATTTCTTCTTGCATATTCATAATACCTTCCGAACCTAAAGTAGCAAATAAGAAAATTGTATATATCAAGTATATGATACTTAATATTAATCCAATTATAGCCAATATTTTTCCTGTTTTTACATTTTGATATCCAGTATATAGTTCAGGATTTTCAGTATAAATAGCAGTTGCTTTTTTTGCCATAACGATGGCTGCAATAGCAAAAATAATACCTAGAATACCATAACAACAGCATCCTAAAATAGATAGAATACCAAAGACTAAAATCAGGGTTGAATTAGGTAAAGTTTGTTTTTCCATAAATAAAGGTTTAATTAAAAATTGTGTTCATTTTCACCACATAGCTTATGATCATAGTAGCTATAGTGGTTATGATTAGGCCAGTTTTAACAAAACTGTCGTATTTAAACTTAACAAAAATGTTAGTCCCAAGAAATAAAACTAAAAATATAAGAGGATATATAGCTGGATACATATAAAAGGCAGCTACAAATTCACCTTTGAATAAAAGAGCGATAGATCTTTGCATACCACAACCCAAACAATCTACACCAAAAAGCTTTTTATTTAGGCATGGGAGCATGTATTTTTCCAAGGGTATAGGTTTTTTGTTCACTGCAATATACATAATTAAGTTATTTATAGTATCATGTCGGTAAAAATCTATTATTTGATACTTTTGCGATATGAATTATGATAGAATTAAAAAGATAATTAGCATACTTTTCATAGTAGGAGGTGGGTTGGCATTGATCACAGAGATTGCTGCCGCCCAAAAGAATTATTACATACAAAGTATTGGGTTGATATTGTTGATGTTTGGTTTGTTTTTGGTTAACTCTAAATTGCCTTCAAAATTTAACGAAAACCCTGCTGAAAACCAGTATGATGAGGAAGAATAAAGGAGTGTTTGAAATAGGAGATATTGTATCGGTAATTGATGATCCAATTACTGGAAGTATAGTAGCTATTGATGATGGTGAAGTGGTTTTGGAAACCGAAGACGGTTTTGAGATGACTTTTTTGGTTTCTGAAGTGGTAAGGGTACAATCGGGAGAAATGATTCTTCCTTCTTATGAAGAGGTGCACAAAAATTTACAACATAAAGAGGTGTATAAAAAGAAACCTAAGCGTCCAGTTTCTAAGCCCAAAGAAAGAAACGCTCCACCTATGGAAGTAGATTTACATATTCATAAACTGATCAAATCTACCAAAGGAATGACAAATCATGATATGGTAACTCTGCAATTGGATACCGCCAAAAGGCAATTAGACTTTGCAATATCAAAACGAATACCCAAAGTTGTCTTTATTCATGGAGTAGGACAAGGAGTATTAAAAGAAGAATTAAAATACCTTTTTGGAAGATATGATAATGTAAGAATCTCTGATGCAGATTATAAAAAGTATGGGTTAGGCGCTATGGAATTATATATTATTCAGAACCCAAAGTAGATACTACTTAGCAACTGTGAGTTCATCTGCTCCTAGTTCAATTAATTCTTTACGTACAGCGATACCATTTCCTTCTAATGTAATATTCGTCAATGTTATGGTGCGGGTATAAGTAATATCGGTAGTGGTTTCACTCAGAACTGCATAGGTAATGGTTGCTGTTCCATTGGTGCTTATTAGTTCTTGGGTTACTAATATGTTCCCGGGTGGCACACTGGAGCAAAAATAGCTATTCCCATCTATAGTAGAATCAAACTGTCTGTAGATTAAAGTGTTTGTAGAACTATTTAGGGTGACAGTAAATGTTAATTCTTCGGGAACAGTATTTAATTCAAAAGTTGTATTCGTAAAATTTAGTGATAAAGCTTGGTTGATTTCAGAATCAACCTTATAAAATACAAAATCATCTCCGGTAGAACAATTCTCCAAGGTACCTGAAAAACTAAAATTGTCTTCAATAATATCACCTTCACTGCAGCTCAAAGCACAAAGAGACATGGTTATAATAAGAAAAAGAGTTTTTTTCATTTGTTATTTTATAATTCTGTAGTTATAGAAACGGTAATATCTCTGAAACCGAAAGAGAACGAATTGTCTTCAAAATTGGCGTTGTCACCATCAAACATGAGTTGATTCACAGTAACTGTAGTTCTGAAGGTAGTTTGCACAGTATTGTTTTTGCTGGGAGCAACAATAACCTCTGCATTATCAGCATCAGGATCCAAATATAAAGGTGTTATTCTGTTGTTTTCATCTAAAAAATCATCCAATGGGTTTCCATTGGCGTCGCTATCCTCATTTCGGGTTAATTTATCATCATTATCATCGTCATCATCTAAGTAGTCAGGGATTTGATCGCCATCAGAGTCTCTTGGATCATCATTGTCGGGAATATTGTTGGGTAACTCTACACTAGTTAATATATTATCATTGTCATCATCCTGATCTTTATAGTTTGGAATTCCATCTCCATCGGTATCATCATCTTCCAAATTCCCATTACCATTGATATCTTCATCCTCTGCAGGAACACCATCATTATCATCCTCCTGGATGATTTCATTAAAAATTTCTGCGATACCAGACGCTCCTACCAATTCTTCATTAACCAATATATCTGCAGGTGGTATGTTTGAACAATAATAATCTGCAGTGATTGTAGCGCTAAACTGTCTGTAAATTAAACTATTCGTTGTATTATCGAGATTGATAGTAATTGGAGTGGGAGTTACGGTAGTTTCAGAATAAGTATCACTTATGAAATTATAGGAAATAGCTTCATTAATGCTCTCATTTATTTTAAAGAAAACGAATTCATTTTCTTTTGATCCTGTGCAAAGTTGTAAATCTACATCATCAAATTCAAAGCTTGTGATAATAATGTCACCGTCGTCACAAGATGCGATGAGTGTTAAAAAAAGAAAATAAATTAAATTTCTAATTGATGTATGTTTCGACATGTTCTTGTTTAAAGTATCAATTTCTAGTACTAAAGACGATAAAAAAAGATAAATGTTCTAATCAATTTGACTTTATTTCATGGCAAAAATAAAGTAATTGAAAGATTATATGACGACTTGCTAAAAATAATTTTATTTAAACTAGTTTTGTGGAGCTGAAAATTGGGGATTTCATAAAAAAACAAACCAGTTTTTAGAAATTCTACCTGTTAAACAGATTAGACAACTAATTATTTGAGTTTTATGCAAAAGGTTTATTTTGACAGTGCAGCTACTACAAAGCTGAGACCCGAAGTAATTACCAAAATGGTATCGGTAATGGAAGATGACTTCGGAAACCCGTCTTCTACACATGGTTTTGGGCGTTCTGCAAAAAATCATATAGAACAAGCACGAAAGAATATAGCTAAATATCTGGGTGTGAAAGCATCAGAAATTATTTTTACTTCTGGGGGAACTGAAGCTGATAACCTGGCAATAAACAGTGCAGTTAGAGATTTAAATATTAAACATATTATAACTTCTAAAATTGAACATCATGCAGTTTTACACACTGTTCAGGAAATAGGTGTGCATCATGATGTAAGAATAAGTTATGTAAATATTCAGAAGGACGGAAGCGTAGATTATGAACATTTAGAATCTTTATTAAAGACTTACCCAGGCGAAACTTTGGTTAGTTTAATGCATGTTAACAATGAAGTGGGTACTATTTTGGATATTGCCAAAGTTGGTAATTTATGTAAAGAGCATAATGCTCTTTTTCATAGTGATATGGTTCAATCTATGGGTCATTTAGAGGTTGATCTTAAGGAGCTTCATATTGATTTTACAGCAGTAAGCGCTCATAAATTTCATGGACCTAAAGGTATAGGCTTTGCCTATATTAGAAAAAATTCTGGTTTGAGACCTTTGATTTTTGGTGGAGAGCAGGAGAGAGGGTATCGAGCGGGCACAGAAAGTGTACACAATATTGTGGGTATGGATGAAGCATTAAGGTTGGCATATGAGCATTTAGAAGAGGAGAAAGAATATGTAGTTAGCCTAAAGCAATACTTTGTTGATCAATTTAAAGCGCATATTGAAGGTGTGAAATTTAATGCCAATTGTAGTGATTTAAATCACAGTACCTATACCTTGATCAATGTTTGTATTCCAATGTCTCCCGAGAAAGCGGGTATTTTGTTGTTTCACTTGGATATTAATGGGATTGCATGTTCTAGAGGTAGTGCTTGTCAAAGTGGAAGTAGCAAAGGTTCTCATGTACTTACAGAAATACTATGTGAAGATGATCTACAAAACCCTTCAGTTCGTTTTTCTTTCTCTAAATATAATACCAGAGAAGAAGTAGATTATGTAATCGGCGTGTTAAAGAATTTTATAGAAAACTAGAATTTCATCCCCATTCTTACGTTAAAAACTCTTGGAGTAAGTAAGTTAGGAACGGCAAACTGTCTTTGGCTAGCCACATCACGCACAAAAGTGTTAGTGATAGAGTTTTCGTTATCAAAAAGGTTATAAATTTCGACCCCAACACTTAATTCTCTGAAGGAGTTAAAGAAATTGCCTTTTCTCAACCTTTTGTTAGCATCTACAATGATGTAAGATACTCCTAAATCTGCTCTTCTATAGTCGGGTAATCTAGATTGAAAATCATATGGATCGGCATAACTTGGAGAACCACCAGGAACACCTGTTTGATATACTAAATTAAGATACCCCTTTAAACTTGGTATAGAAGGAACATAATCTTGAAGAAGTACCCCTACTTTTAGTCTTTGATCTGTTGGTCTTGAAATATACCCTCTATCATCAATATTTTCTTCTGTCTTTAAGAAACCTAAACTTACCCAACTTTCGGTTCCCGGAACAAATTCCCCATTTAGTCGCATATCTGCACCTATTGCATATGCTTCGGCATTATTACGTGCTCGGTATCGTATTCTTACATTTTCTATAGTGTAAGGGTTAACATCTGTCAGTTTCTTATAGTAGACTTCTGAGGTTAATTTAAAGGGTCTGTTCCATAATTTAAAACTATAATCATTACCAAGTACTACATGTATAGATTGTTGAGCTTTCACTTCAGGGCGAACCACGCCTAAAGAGTCTCTAAGCTCTCTGTAAAACGGGGGTTGATGATACCAACCACCAGAGGCTCTGAAAACCATATCTACCTTCTCCCAATCAGGTTTTATCGCTATTTGAGCTCTTGGACTAAAAACAATTTGGGAATCGGTACTATTAACAGTATCTCCATAAATATTCCAGTTATGAGCCCTAACACCTACATTTGTCCAAACTTCGTGTTCTTTTATGGTAGAGCGAATACTGTATTGCATATATCCTGAAAGACGATCTATTTTAGTGTCGTTTATTGCTCTAACACTGCTAAATGGTACTATTGGACTCGAAAAAGGGGTGTAAGGTTGATCGTTAATGATATCTAATATGGGTGGTCTAATAGAAAACCCGGCTGAATCAATAATTTCAAATTCCTGAAGACGATCTTTTATATCTTCATGAGTGAATTTAACTCCCCAATCCAACTTGTGTTGGTTGGAAGTGTAGGTTCCTCTATGTTCTGCATTAAAGATTAGTGCATCCAGATCATTACGGGCATGTGTTAGTTGAGAGCCAATACCTTCGGCAAATTCGATATCACCCAAATCTTCGCTACCAATATCAGTATTTACAGTACCGAGGGCATAAGAAGCGAGTATGTCAAAATGTTCTTGTTCCTGAGTTTGATACGCAGATCCAATAAACCTAAGTGTTAGATTATCATTAGGTTTGTATGTTCCCTTTAGTGCTCCAAAATACGTATCGTATTGATCTTCTTCCTGTCCTTGATATCTAACCCTAAGTGCTTGCACAGTTTGTAAAGTTCCAAAGTTTATTTGTTCTTCTATGGGCTCGTAATCGTATTTGTTTACTGCTAAATTCCCTAAGAAATCTAATGCGAATTTGTCTGAGAAGTTATACGACAAATAGGTCTGTACATCGGCAAACAAAGGCTGAAAATTAACTTCAGCATTCTTCGAGTTTACTAATAGTCGGTTATCGCGATAACGCACTCCTACGAGAGCTGATAATTTTTTGTTTTTAGAAATGCCACCTGCAGAGACACTACCGCCTAATAAACTTAAATTGGCAGAAGCGCCTAATCGGGTAGGCCTTTTATAGGTGATATCCAGAACAGAAGAAAGCTTATCTCCATATTTAGCTTGAAATCCTCCAGCAGAAAAATCTACATTTCTTACAAGGTCTGAATTCACAAAACTTAACCCTTCTTGTTGTCCAGATCGTATTAAGAAAGGTCTATAGATTTCAATTTCATTTACATACACTAGGTTTTCATCAAAGTTTCCACCTCGTACAGCATATTGTGTGCTTAATTCATTATTTGAACTTACTCCAGGTAGACTTTTTAATAGACCTTCTACACCCGCATTGGCAGAAGGTGTATTACGAATGGTTTCAGGGTCTAAGGTGGTTATTCCCTCTACCGTTTTGCGTTCCCTTCCTGAAATTACTACCGTACTAATTTGTTCTACATTATTTTTCAAGATAGGATTCAGTTCATATTCTTGATTTTCATCTAGTTTAATAGTGAACTGTAGGCTTTTTAATGCAATGTGGCTAACATTTATTTGTATTTCCTGGTTCGCAGGTATGTTTAGCACATACACTCCATTTTGGTCAGATTGAGTTCCGGTGTTGTTGTATGTAATATTGGCTCCTTGCACTGGAATGTTATTCTCATCAAGTACAACTCCAGTTAGAGTAGCTTCTTGGGCCAAAACGGTATGACCAATTGCGAATAAAAGAAAGAAATGAATGAAGAAAAGATGATTTTTCAAGAAAAAAGGTTTTAAGGTTTTCTATAGAAAGTGGTTTCAAATGTTGCTCGATTTCCTACATTGTCTAACACAACAAGTTTAAAATTATTTTCTGAATCTGTAATAATATTATCACTAAAGTCATACACTAGCATTCCGGTTTTATAATCATACTCCATCAAAATAAATTTACCGTTAATCGTTGCTCTATAGCTTTTTACTCCAGATTCAGAGTCATTAATTTTTACTTTTAAATGCGTTGCGCTAGATATCCATTTTTTACTTGAAACGTTTACAGGTACTATTGTAGGCTTTTGAAGGTCTGAAAATAATGAATATTTTCCGAAAGTTCGGGTTCTTGTAGAAAGTCGAGTTCCTTTTCTTCTTGTTCTAGAATGCGAAGGTTTACCTTTCTTATTTACACGGCCAATATACAGCTTTTTAATATCCTCATCCTTATAGTGAGATACATCAAAGGCTAGTGTCATGTTCTTATGTAAAGGTGTTTCTGCATCATGTATAACAGCGGTCTCTCGATTTACATCGATATTCAAATACGTATCTTCGTAGAGGCTTCCCTTTGGAATAAGAAGATCGAAAATCCCAGAATTGTAAGTGAAATTTTCGTTGGCTTTGACAAAATCGGGTGTGTTTACATCTTTCTTTTTAATGATAGAATCTAGTCGTTTCCCTTCAATAGGAATACTAATTGTTGTAGTGTTATTTTTGAAATCTTTGATTTGTATTTTGTAGGAGTATGATAAACTATCTTGAATGGTTATAAACCCATTGTTTTCCTTCTTTTTAAATACTGTTAGCGGGTTGTTACGTTTAACAAATAGTTGAGTTATTCGACTTCTGTTTTTTTGAAAATAACCATAATCAATTAGCCTGTTTACATATCGTGTTTCCGAAAAAGAAAAACGATTCATTTTCAGTTTTAGATTTTCATTGCCATTGATCAAAGTAGAAATTTCATACACCCCATTTCTATTATTAGCGAGATCTTGCTTATCTATTGTAGATACACCAAAACCTATTTTTCCTAAAGCTTTCAGGTTTTCAGCTGTATAGTTCCCATCTTCTGTAGGAGTTAATTTAACCCGGTAAGGTATCTGGCTTCCATTTACATGACCATCTTTACTTTCGGTATATGCCCATAAACTATTTATGATTGGGTTTTTGGTATCTTCTACTTGAATTCCAAAAATCATAGGGTTCATTGGTCTAGACTTTGGATCTCGTATTTCAAAGTGTAGGTGAGGGCCAGAGCTTCCGCCCGTATTACCACTTAAGGCAATAATATCTCCTTTTTTTACAGTAAGTGATTCAGACTTTGGAAACAGTTCTATTTCATAAGATTCCTTGGCGTATTGTCGTTCTTTAACAAATGCTTCAATTTTTGGGGAGAATTTTTTTAAGTGAGCATATACCGTGGTATATCCGTTAGGGTGAACTACATAGAGTGCTTTACCATAACCTCCATGTGATACTTTTATTCTGCTAACCCTTCCCGAAGCTGCGGCATATACATTTAATCCCTCTTCACCATTGGTTTTCATGTCTAATCCGGAATGAAAATGATTCGATCTTAATTCTCCAAAAGTTCCTGATATCGCCATAGGAATATCAAGGGGATGCATAAAATAATCTGTTGGAACATTTTCCTGGCCAAAACAAAGACCAATACTAAATATGATTGCAATGAGAGTAACGCGCATAGGTGACGATAAACGTATATTTATGATTGTTTTGTATAAAACTACTTATTTTTTCTTTCAATATGTTGAAATGAGCTATTCAATGCATCTTCAAGATATCCTCCAGAGATAATTTTGGTTCTTACTTTTTCGACATTGGCTTTCATCGTTTGGTATTCTGCCTGAGTGATGTTATGTAACAAATCACTAAGGTTACTTAAATTGGAGACAACAAATCCTAGACCATTTTCAAGAATAAATTTACTTATGGCCGCTTTGTCCCATACGATTACTGGCAAACCACACAAAATATATAAAGAAGTTTTATGCGGATTGTTAAATTTTAAATATTGTCCATATTGCCCACTACATTCTTCTGTAGAAATGCCGTCCCAAACCAACCCAAAAGATCCTTTGATGTGATATGCAACTTGATCTGCAGGAAATACTCCTTGATATAGTAGGATCGATTCTTCTTTAGGTACCTGTAGTTTTTGTTCGTCAAAACCTACACCATAGAGTTTCATTCTGAAATCCTTTTTTACAAGAGTGTCTAAATCATATATGTAGGAGTTTTTTCCTCCACCAAACCCTCCGGCGTATACGACCTCAAATGGTTGTTCACTATTGTCATTTTCATTTTGTTTTGGTAATCCATCATTTAGCAAATAATCAAAGATTCCAAGAACAATAACTGGTATTTTGACATTCTGATCTAAAAACCATTTTTTCATAGCGTCATTATGTACAATGATGGCATCTGAGCGTATGATTTTATTCAGCTCTTTGGTAGGACTACTACTTTTTCCTTTAAGAAATCTAACATCATGTACTATAGTGATGATTTTACATCTTTTTAAACGAGCTACAAATAATACATAGCTCCTAAACTTATTTAAAGGGTATTGTGTGCACAAAGTACCTTTATACGGTAATCGTATTAAGGCATAAGTAATTCCGAAGAAATTTTTAATTGCCCCAAGTGCCGAATTAGGAATTGAAGATTGTTTAAATCCCAGGTTTTTAAACCCTTTTTTATGAAGAATAGCTTCACAATCGGTCTTTGCCTTACCGGCTGCATTAAAAAGAGATTTGTAGTTTCTGGAAATGTAATAGCCCATCATATTTTTAATAAATTTCAGGAAGGAAAGATACATACATTTTATTTTTTTATGCTACTAAATATTGAGATAATTAAGAAGGTAGTTTTCTTGGTATTATTAGTTCAGGATAAACCAATATAATGTTATAGATTTGACCTTTCAATATTAACCTTCGTTATAGAGGAAAGTAAAAATCAAGACGTGATAGAAAAAAAATATGATTTTTTAATAGTAGGTGCAGGGCTATTTGGAAGTGTTTTTGCGCATGAGATGACCAAACGTAATAAAAGGTGCTTGGTAATTGATAAAAGAGATCATTTAGGAGGAAACGTATATTGTGAGGAGAAAGACGGTATAAATGTACATAAATATGGGGCTCATATTTTTCATACCAATGACAAAAAGATTTGGGATTATGTAAATCAGTTTGCAACTTTTAATAATTACATAAATTCCCCTATATCCTTATCAAAAGGTAAGATGTACAATTTACCCTTCAATATGAATACGTTTTATCAATTGTGGGGAACTAAAACTCCCGAAGAGGCAAAGGCAAAAATTGATGAACAAATTGCAAAATATGGAACTAAGTCACCTCAAAACTTAGAAGAACAGGCCTTATCGCTGGTAGGTAAAGATATTTATGAAACCTTTATAAAAGAATATACCGAAAAGCAGTGGGGAAAAAAGGCTACTGAACTTCCTGCTTTTATCATCAAGAGGCTACCAGTAAGGTATACTTTTAACAACAATTATTTTAACGATGTGTATCAAGGAATCCCAATAGGTGGATATAATGTAATTATTGACGGATTACTGAAGGATATTGATACAAAAACGAGCATAGATTTTTTTGAAAATAGAACGGAGCTAGAGGCTTTGGCCGAAAAAGTGGTATATACCGGTAAGATAGATGAGTTTTTTAATTACAAATTTGGACAGTTAGAGTACAGATCGCTAAGATTCGAAAACGAGACACTAGATATAGATAATTATCAAGGGAATGCTGTAGTTAATTATAATGATGCCGAATATGAGTTTACCCGTATCATAGAGCATAAGCATTTCGAATTTGGAAAACAGTCTAAAACAATTATTACAAGAGAGTATCCTGAAAACTGGGATACAGGAAAAGAAGCATATTACCCAATTAATAATGATGAAAACCAAGAGATATTTAAAAAGTATAAAGAAGAATCATTGAAGCTAAAACATGTTATTTTTGGAGGACGTTTGGCAGAATATAGGTATTATGACATGCATCAAATTATTGCTTCAGCGTTAAAAAAAGTAGACGAAATTTCTAAGGTTGAGGGCCTTGATTAACCCTATATGAAATTAGTTTAAAAACTATTGGGTTTTTTCAATTGGTATGTTAACTTTGTGTAACGAAGTATTGTGTAAAATATATTAATGAGTGATTTAATTGAAATTGTTGATTCTCTTGAGAATAGGATAAGCAAGTTGCTTCATAAGTATGAATTAATGAAACAACAGAATGCAAATCTTAAGGATAGGATACAAGAATTAGAGACTAGTTCTCAGCTTCAATCAGATCAATTAAAGCATTGGGAAGAGAAATTTAGTGCTCTTAAAAATGCGAACGCAATGCTAGGCAGTGATGAATATAAAAGGGAGACCAAGCTCAAAATAAACGCCTTAATTAGAGAGATAGATATGTGTATAGCGCAACTCTCTGAATAGTAATAATATGGCAGAAAAGCTTAAGATTAAACTATCGATTGCAGATCGGGTATACCCGTTAACCATTAATCCAGAACAGGAAGAAGGTTTACGTAAAGCTGCAAAAAAGATAGATGCTATGATAAAGCAGTTTGAGCAGAGCTATGCGGTTAGGGATAAGCAAGATGTATTAGCTATGTGTGCTTTGCAGTTTGCCGCTCAGGTCGAACAAAAAGTTATAGATAAAAATGATGATATGGATACTGTAGCAAGCAGACTAAGTGCGCTTAGTCAATTATTGCACGATCACATGTCATAACGTTCATTAAAAATAAATAAGGTTACTGCCTGCACTAGTTGTTATTTTGATAAACTCAACAAGAATTAATTAAAAAGGGTGAGTTTAAGTTGTAAAAGCGCGCCGCCTTTGAGCGGATTCTTGAGCAATTTGTTAGCCCTAAACCTGTTTTTACAGAGTTTATACAAAACCTTTACTAGTGCAGGCTTTTTTTATATATAAATACTAACATGGATTATGGATAACACTATATTATTGATTATTGCTTCAGTTGTGGGGTTAGTAGTGGGGTTTATTATAGCAAAAGTGCTCGAGCGTAATAAAGCATCAGAAATTATTAAAAATGCGAAGAAAACATCTTCAAGTATAATAAGAGAGGCTAAAAAGGAGGGAGAGACCATCAAAAAAGATAAAATCCTTCAGGCTAAAGAAAAATTTATTGAGTTAAAATCTGAACACGAAAAAGTAATACTATCTCGTGATAAGAAAATGGCAGAGGCAGAGAAAAGAACCAGGGATAAGGAGTCTCAGGTTTCTAGTGAATTGTCTAAGAATAAAAAACTCAATACAGAATTAGAAGAAAAGATAAAAAATTATGATAAGCGTAATGATTATCTGGAGAAAAAACAATCTGAACTTAAGAAACTTCATAAAAGTCAGGTACAGCAATTAGAGGTTATTTCTGGTCTTTCAGCAGAAGAAGCTAAGGAGCAATTGGTAGAGTCTTTAAAAGAGCAGGCTAAAACCGATTCTATGGCCTTAATTCAAGACACAATAGAAGAGGCAAAGCTTACAGCACAGCAGGAGGCTAAGAAAATAGTGATTAATACTATTCAAAGAATAGGAACAGAAGAGGCAATAGAAAACTGTGTGTCTGTTTTTAATATTGAGAGCGACGATGTAAAAGGAAGAATTATTGGTCGTGAAGGAAGAAACATTAGGGCAATCGAAGCTGCTACAGGTGTAGAGATTATTGTTGATGATACACCTGAAGCTATTATCCTATCTTGTTTTGATTCGGTGAGAAGAGAGGTAGCTAGGTTATCTCTTCATAAGCTGGTAACCGATGGAAGAATTCACCCAGCTCGTATAGAAGAAATCGTAAAAAAGACAAGAAAGCAGATCGATGAGGAGATTATTGAAGTGGGAAAAAGAACGGTTATAGATCTCGGTATTCACGGGTTGCATCCAGAATTGATCAAGACTGTAGGTCGTATGAAATATAGGTCTTCTTATGGGCAAAACTTGTTGCAACACTCACGTGAGGTGGCTAAGTTATGTGGAGTTATGGCAGCTGAACTAGGTTTAAATCCAAAACTGGCAAAGAGAGCAGGATTATTGCATGATATTGGTAAAGTGCCTGATGCAGAGACAGAGGTTCCTCACGCAATTTTAGGAATGCAGTGGGCAGAGAAATATGGAGAAAAACCAGAGGTATGCAATGCAATTGGTGCGCACCACGATGAGGTGGAAATGACTTCGATGATATCTCCTATTGTTCAGGTTTGTGATGCGGTAAGTGGAGCAAGACCTGGAGCAAGAAGACAAGTGCTGGACTCTTATATACAAAGGTTAAAAGATCTTGAAGAAATAGCATTTGCTTTTGATGGAGTAAAAAAGGCATATGCAATTCAGGCAGGTAGAGAATTGAGGGTTATTGTAGAGAGTGAAAAAGTGAATGATGAAAGAGCAGCAAGTCTCTCATTTGAAATTTCTCAAAAAGTACAGACCGATATGACTTATCCTGGACAAGTAAAAGTTACCGTTATTAGAGAAACACGAGCTGTAAATATAGCGAAGTAGATAGTATTCAATTTTAAAAGAAAAAGTGGGGTGTATATTTATGCTCCACTTTTCTTTTTTAACTCATTAATCTTTGTGGGTGTTTAGGATTTCTTCTTTCCATTTTAAAGCTTTCTCTATGGTATCGAATATCTCAAAGTCTTTCTTGAAAAAGAACTTTTCCATTTTAACCTGCTCTATTTGCATTGGGTCACTGGAAACAACTGCAATACCAAGTAAGTTAGGGATTTTGGAAGATTCTGCATGAATAGCAGGGTTTATGGAAAAAGAATGTACTCTATGGGAAACATAAACAAAGGGTTTGTTTTTGTAGTGAATATCCATGAGCTTAAAAAATACTTTTAGCATTTCTGGTTTGGTAGTTATGCCTTCATGTATTCTGGAAACAACATAATCATCATAAACATCAAGATCGCAAAATTCTAAAGCATAAGATGTAATCATTTGTGCCATAGTTGGTTTCAAGTAGTAAAATCACTTTAATATACAAATAATTACTGGTAAGATCGGTACTTGCTATTGCTTTTTTGAAGAACTACCCTAAGAAACATGTTTTTTAATGATCTTATCTTTCCATTGTAGGGCCTTTTTTAATGTCCTGAATTGTTTGATTTTTTTGTTGGTGAATACCTTTTCTATTTTGACTTGGCTTATTTGTTTTGAATCTTTTGAAACTATTGCAAAACCTAATAAATTTTCAATTTTATTACTCTCCAGATATATCATAGGATCTACCGTGTACGAATTTACTCTTACTGTGATGTATATATATAGTTTGTTTTCGAAATGTTTTTTGGTTACAAAATTTAATTCGGATATATTTTCGGGAGAAACGGTTACACCATTATTGATATATACAATAACGTGATCATTGTATACTTCGGCTCTACAATACCCAAAATCGTAAGAAGTAATCATTAATTTTTCCTGTTTTCCTTTGTATAAGTTAAGAAAAAAACAAGAATTATTCAATTATTCTGAATAGATTGAAATAAGGAATGGTTTCTTAGCGGTTTATTTTAAATGCTTTTTTATAACTTCATCTTTCCATTTTAGGGCCTCGTCCATGGTTTCGAAATAACAAAATTCTTTTTCAAAAAATTGCCTTTCATATTTTACATGAACTTTTTGTGATTCATGTTTTGAGACCACTGCAAAACCTTTTAGTGATTCAATTTGAGCGGTTCTGATATATACCGTTGGATCGACAGAATACGAATTAATTCGATGGGTAATATATACAAAAGGAGTATCTTGATAATGTTTTTCAGCTATTTCAACTAGAATAGCGTTATTTTCTTTAGAAACAACAATGCCTTCATTCATTACTGCAACGACATAATGATCGTGAAATTCGAGTTGACAGAAGGTGAGGTTGTATTTTTTCATTGTGTTCTTCGATGGTTTACGTTAGAAAAAAGCAATTAGTTTTAATTCAAAGGGTTTTTAGATAGATAGTTTTGGATAATACTATCCTTCCATTCAATTGCAAGTTTTCTAGACTCAAATAACCTAAAGTCTTTTTCGAACATAGATTGTTCTAACCTAGCTTGGAGCTTTTGCAAAGGTTCATTAGAAATGACTGCAAAACCTATAAGATTTGGAATTTTAGACATTTCTAGATGTATTTTAGGGTTTACAGAATAGGAATTTACTCTGTTAGAAATGTAGACGAAAGGTTTGTTTTTATAATACTGTTCAGATGCCATAAGAAGAAGGTCGTTATACTTGGGTATAACTGTAATTCCTTCTTTCATTATTGTAAGGATATAGTCGTTATATATTTCAGCTCTGCAGAAACTGAAATTAAAAGATGTAATCATTCAATAGTTTGTTAGCATAACAAATTTAACTTTTAAAATTTAATTAAAAAACTACACCTTAACAAAAGTTTAAGATAAGAACTGCAGAACAAAAAAAGACTGTCTTTCGTGAGAAAGACAGTCTTTTTATTTGATTTTTTATTATTAGGTATGCACTTTTTTAAGAGCCTGCAGACTCTTCGGCTTTCTTAATATTTATAGTTAATTCTCCAGCATCTTCATCCATATCCATAAATATACTATCTCCTTCTTGCAATTGTGCATTAATAATTTCCTCGGCTAGAGCATCTTCAATATATTTTTGGATAGCTCTTTTCAACGGTCTTGCACCATATTGCTTATCAAAACCTTTTTCGGTGATATAATCTTTAGCTTTTTCACTAAGGGTAAGATCATAACCTAGACCTTTGATTCTACCATAAAGTTTATCAAGCTCAATATCGATAATCTTATGAATATCTTCTCGTTCAAGAGCGTTGAATACAATTACATCGTCTACTCTGTTCAAAAATTCAGGAGCAAATGCCTTTTTAAGTGCGTTTTCAATAACACCTTTGGCATAATCTTCGGCTTGAGATTTCTTGGCAGTCGTACCAAAACCAACTCCTTGTCCGAAATCCTTCAATTTACGAGCTCCAATATTAGAGGTCATGATGATAATGGTATTTCGGAAATCAATTTTGCGTCCAAGACTATCTGTTAAGTATCCGTCATCTAAAACCTGAAGCATCATATTGAATACATCTGGATGCGCTTTTTCAATTTCATCTAACAGGATTACAGAATAAGGTTTTCTTCTTACTTTTTCGGTAAGTTGTCCTCCTTCTTCATATCCAACATATCCTGGAGGTGCTCCTATTAACCTTGAAACAGCAAATTTTTCCATGTATTCACTCATATCGATACGAATAAGAGTGTCTTCACTATCAAAAAGTTCTTTGGCTAAGACTTTAGCAAGTTGGGTTTTACCAACCCCTGTCTGACCAAGGAAAATGAAAGAGCCAATAGGTTTGTTAGGGTCTTTAAGCCCAGCACGGTTACGTTGTATAGCTTTAACAACTTTGCTTACTGCTTCATCTTGACCAATTACCTTACCTTTAATAAGTTCAGGTAATTCTGCAAGTTTGTTACTTTCGGTTTGAGCAATACGATTTACAGGTATTCCTGTCATCATTGAAACTACATCTGCTACATTTTCCTCATCAACTGTTTCTTTATGTAGTTTTGATTCTTTTTCCCATTGTTCTTGCGCAACACTAAGCTCTTTTTCAAGATTCTTTTCGTCATCTCTTAGTTTTGCAGCTTCTTCATACTTTTGTTTCTTAACAACACTATTTTTAAGTTCTCTAACTTCTTCAAGCTTTTTTTCTAAATCAAGAATCTTTTTAGGAACATCAATATTGGTAATATGAACTCTGGAACCAGCCTCGTCCAAAGCATCAATAGCTTTGTCTGGTAAGAAACGATCTGTCATGTATCGGTTTGTAAGTTTTACACAAGCTTCAATGGCTTCAGGTGTGTAGCTTACATTATGATGCTCTTCGTATTTTTCCTTAATATTATTAAGGATTTCGATAGTTTCCTCAATATTTGTAGGTTCTACAATGACTTTTTGGAAACGTCTTTCTAAAGCACCATCTTTTTCTATATATTGTCTGTATTCATCAAGTGTAGTAGCTCCTATACATTGAATTTCACCTCTGGCCAATGCTGGCTTAAACATATTAGAAGCGTCTAAACTACCGGTAGCACCTCCAGCACCTACGATCGTGTGAATTTCATCTATGAAGAGAATAATATCGTCATTCTTTTCTAATTCATTCATGACCGCCTTCATGCGCTCCTCAAACTGTCCTCTATACTTCGTTCCGGCTACCAAACTAGCAAGATCTAGAGTAACAACTCTTTTGTCAAAAAGTATACGTGATACTTTACGCTTTACGATTCTTAGGGCTAAGCCTTCAGCAATAGCAGATTTACCAACTCCAGGTTCTCCTATAAGAAGCGGGTTGTTTTTCTTTCTTCGGCTAAGTATCTGTGATACTCTTTCTATTTCTTTTGATCTACCTACAACAGGGTCAAGTTTACCTTCTTCTGCCATAGCTGTAAGATCACGTCCAAAATTATCTAAAACAGGAGTTTTAGATTTTTTACCAGCTTTGCTACCACCAGAAGGTGAGTTGAAAGGGTTTTCTTTTGAACTGTCTCCAGACAAATCGTCATCATCTTCAGAGAAAGATTCGGCTTTTGGATTGTCTAGGTATTCGTCTTCGTTAGCAATCATATATTTAAATTGGTCTTTAACGTTATCATAATCTACTTTTAAACGATTTAAAAGTTTCGTGGTTGGATCATTTTCATTTCTTAAGATACACAGCAAAAGGTGCGCTGTATTAATCGAAGAACTTTGAAACAGTTTAGCTTCAAGAAATGTAGTCTTTAAAGCTCTCTCTGCTTGTCGGGTTAGGTGAAGGTTCTTTTTTTCGTTTGAAGCAACTGCAACATTAGGATTGGCGGGGCTTAGAATTTCAACCTTTCTTCGCAAATTGGTTAAATCTATATCTAAGGCATCAAGGATACTGATTGCTTTTCCACTTCCGTCGCGCAATAACCCTAACATAAGATGCTCCGTGCCAATAAAGTCATGCCCTAATCGAAGGGCTTCCTCTTTACTATAAGCAATTACATCTTTAACTCTAGGTGAAAAATTATCATCCATAAATAATCTCTTTCTTTTTCTTAATAACTAAAATAGTAATTTTTAGAATTACTAGGGCAAAAACTATTCCTTTTAATCGATCATTAACAAAAAAAACGTTGTAGGTTAATTTGTCATGTCTAGTATTACACTAAGAATTTAGGAATTTTCTTTCCATTTTTTACATTTCCCGAGTAAATAGACAAAAAAAGCTGAAATAATCAAAACCTTCCTTTGCAGACTTATTAACTATTGGGTGTACTATAGTTGTTAATAAATTACGTATATTACATGGGGAAATACGTGTTAAAAACGTCTTAATTTACTTAAATTAGCGCGTTTATTAATTCAATTTTAGAAAAAAGTTTTTTATGACAGAAGGAGAAAAGCTGATACCTATCAATATTGAAGATGAGATGAAATCGGCCTACATCGATTATTCGATGTCAGTTATTGTATCTCGTGCACTTCCAGATGTTAGGGATGGTCTTAAACCTGTGCATAGACGTGTATTATATGGTATGTATGAATTGGGGGTTAAAGCAAGTAGCGCCCATAAAAAATCTGCCAGAATTGTAGGGGAAGTTCTGGGTAAATATCACCCGCATGGAGATACATCAGTATATGATACCATGGTGAGGATGGCTCAGGAATGGAGTTTACGATACATGTTGGTAGATGGTCAAGGTAACTTTGGTTCTGTAGACGGTGATAGTCCGGCAGCAATGCGTTATACAGAGGCAAGAATGCGTAAGATATCTGAAGATATGCTTGCAGATATTGAAAAAGATACCGTTGATCATACTTTTAATTTTGATGATACTTTACAGGAGCCTACTGTGCTTCCTACTCGAGTACCGGGTCTTTTGATTAACGGTGCTTCAGGTATTGCAGTTGGTATGGCTACCAATATGCCTCCTCATAACTTGAGCGAAGTAGTAGATGGTACCATTGCATATATAGATAATAATGATATCGAGATAGATGAGTTAATTACTCATATCAAAGCTCCAGATTTTCCAACAGGAGGTATCATCTACGGGTATGACGGCGTAAGAGAAGCTTTCAAAACTGGTAGAGGAAGAATCGTAATGCGAGGAAAGGCTACCTTCGAAGAAGTGAATGGTAGAGAATGTATCATTGTTACTGAAATACCATATCAGGTAAATAAAGCTGATATGATTAAGAAAACTGCAGATCTCGTTAATGATAAAAAGATCGATGGTATTTCTTCTATTCGAGATGAGTCGGATAGAAAAGGAATGCGTATCGTATATATCTTGAAGAGAGATGCGATTCCTAACATTGTATTAAACCTTTTATATAAATATACAGCTTTACAGTCATCTTTTAGTGTGAACAACATTGCTTTGGTAAATGGAAGACCACAGTTGTTGAATGTAAAAGAGATGATTCATCATTTTGTAGAACATCGACATGAAGTTGTTGTTCGCAGAACAAAATTTGAACTTCGAAAAGCAGAGGAGAGAGCACACATTCTGGAAGGATTAATCATAGCTTCAGATAATATTGACGAAGTAATTGCGTTAATTCGAGCATCAGCCAATGCCGATGAAGCTAGAGAAAAGCTGATAGAACGTTTTAAGCTTACCGAAATTCAAGCCAAAGCAATTGTAGAAATGAGATTGCGTCAGCTTACAGGTCTGGAACAAGACAAGTTGCGAGCTGAGTATGATGAATTGATGAAGACTATTGAGGATTTAAAGGATATTCTTGATAAAAAAGAACGTCGAATGGATATCATCAAAGAAGAACTTATCGAAGTAAAAGATAAGTACGGAGATGAGCGTCGTTCACAGATTGAATATGCAGGTGGAGATTTAAGTATAGAAGATATGATTCCTGATGAAAAAGTGGTGATCACTATTTCTCATGCGGGATACATAAAGCGTACATCTCTTACAGAGTATAAGAAGCAAAATAGAGGAGGAGTTGGTCAAAAAGGAAGTACTACCAGAAGTGAAGATTTCTTAGAGCACTTATTTGTTGGGACCAATCACCAGTATATGTTATTCTTCACTCAAAAAGGAAAATGTTTCTGGATGAGAGTCTATGAAATTCCTGAAGGAAGTAAGACCTCGAAAGGAAGAGCAATACAAAACCTGATAAATATCAGTACCGATGATAAAGTAAAAGCATTTATTTGTACCAAAGATCTTAAGGATGAAGAGTACATCAATTCGCACTATGTCATAATGGCAACGAAAAAAGGTCAGGTCAAAAAGACATCTTTAGAGCAATATTCTCGTCCGAGAACAAATGGTATCAATGCGATTACTATTAAGGAAGATGATGAACTGCTTGAAGCTAAGTTAACAGATGGTAAAAGTCAAGTGATGTTGGCAGTTAAATCTGGAAAGGCTATTCGATTCGAAGAAGAAAAAACCAGACCGATGGGTAGAGGTGCTTCTGGGGTAAGAGGTATTCGTCTTGCTGATGATAAGGATGAAGTAATCGGAATGGTAGCCGTTAATGATATGGAGAGTAACATTCTCGTGGTTTCTGAAAACGGTTATGGAAAGCGTTCTAAATTAGAAGATTATAGAATTACCAATAGAGGAGGTAAAGGAGTTAAAACAATCTCAGTTACCGATAAAACAGGTAATTTAGTAGCGATAAAGAACGTTACAGATTTAGATGATCTAATGATTATAAATAAATCGGGTATCGCAATTAGACTATCTGTAGAAGATTTACGCGTTATGGGACGAGCTACACAAGGTGTTCGTTTAATTAATTTGAAAGGTAAAGATTCTATCGCTGCGGTGGCCAAAGTAATGCATGATGAAGATGATATTGATCAGGTAGATGATGTAGAAGATACTGCAGAATCTGCTACGGATACTGATGTTGCTTCGGATGGCACGAATATTGATAAGAAAACTGAAGAATAATTTAAAATCCCAATTAAAAAAAATCAAGTAATGAAGACTAAAATTATCGTAGTATTATTTCTAACATTTAGTACTATTGGATTTTCTCAAAAACAAGGATTAAAAGCAGCAGCTAAAGCGCTTAAATCTGGAAATTTGGAAATAGCTGCTGATGCATTAAAAGCAGTTGAAGCACAGTTAGGGGCAGCAGACGAAAAAATGAAAGCGCAATATCATTTTTTAAATGGTCAGGTATTAGCAGGATCTGCTGGTAAATCTTTGGAGAAAATAGAGGCTGCAGCTGCTGCATATTCAAAAGCAGTAGAAATCGAAAAAGCAGCTGGTAATTCAAAATATACTGCAGATGCTACTCTTAAGTTACAAACTTTACGTCAGTCTTTAATTGAAGATGCAATTAAGGCACAAAATGCTAAAGATTACAAAGGAGCTTCAGAAAAACTTTACCTAGGGTATAAAACTAATCCGCAGGATACTACCTATTTATACTATGCTGCTGGAAATGCAGTAAATGGTAAAGATTATGATACTGCTTTAAAGTACTATAATGAATTAAAAGATTTAGGGTTTAGTGGTATAGCTACAGAGTATGTTGCTACTAATAAGGAAACTGGAGAAGTTGAGCCTTTCGATTCTAAACAAACTAGAGATCTTACGGTAAAAGCTGGAAATTATATCAAGCCAGAAGTTCGTAAAACTCCTTCTAAAAAAGGTGAGATAGCTAAGAATGTTGCACTAATTTACTTAACTCAGGGTAAAGATGAAGAAGCGCTTAAAGCTATCGAAGATGCAAAAGCTAATAATCCAAGTGATACTGCATTACTACAAGCAGAAGCAGATGTATACTATAAGTTAGGTAATATTGCAAAGTATAAGGAGATTATGGAACAAATTGTTGCAAATGACCCTGAAAATGCAGATTTATTATACAACCTTGGTGTAAGTGCAGGTCGTTTAGGTGATAATGAGCAAGCGAAGACTTACTACAAGAAAGCATTAGAATTAAGACCAGACTATGGTTCTGCTCAAATCAACATGGCGGCATTAATCCTTGATGATGCTCAAAAAGTTGTAACACAAATGAATGAGCTTGGTACTTCAAGTGCAGATTATAAGAAGTATGAAGTATTAAAGAAGCAGAAAGAAGATATGTATAGAGAGACTGTGCCTTATCTTGAAGGAGCATTAAAGTCTAAACCAGACAATGTAGATGCTGTTCGTACGCTTATGGAAATCTATTACCAATTGGATGATCCTAAGGCTGAAGATATGAAGAGCAAGCTTAAAGCATTAGAGGGTGGTTCTAATCCTTAAGAAATTAGAATAGTATAATAAAAAACCAGGCCTTTAGCCTGGTTTTTTTTATTATTGTGTTTTGCTAAGCAAAAATAAAAGAGGGAGGACGTTAATAGTAATCAAAGCTAGAAGGTTATTTGATCTTACAAAAATCACATATACTTCAAAAATAAAAAAGCCTACGTAAATAACGTAGGCTTTTAAAAATTGATGTTTTGTATCGAAGTTACCTTAGCTCAGCTCCTAATTTATTTTCAAAATTATGTTGAAGCTTTTTCATGATCTTATCAATTTGTTTATCAGTAAGTGTTTTGTTTTCATCTTGCAATGTAAAACTTACTGCATAAGACTTCTTTCCTTTGGGAAGATTGTTTCCTTGATATACGTCAAATAAGTTAACATCTTTCAATAATTGCTTTTCTGTTTGTTTAGCAATTGTATGTATTTCTTCAAATTTGATAGTTTCATCCAATAAAAGTGCAAAATCCCTTCTTACCTCTGGGAATTTAGGAATTTCAGTAAACTTAATCTTATTATGCTTAGCATATTGTAATACATTATCCCAATTGAAATCTGCATATAAGACTTCTTGAGTAATAGAGAAATGTTTCAATATAGATTTCTTTACGATACCAAATTCAACCAACTTTGTTTTGCCAAGACTAAAAGAAAGTCCTTCAGACAGTAAATCGCTTTTTATTGGCGAACTTTTTAATTTAGATAAACCTAAACGCTCTAAAACTAAAGTGATTATACCTTTTATATAGAAGAAATCGCTTGTCTCTTGGGTACCACTTATCCAACTTTCTGGAGTTCTGTTTCCAGAAACAATAATACTAAGATGTTTGTTTTCTATACGGTCATCAGTATATTGGTGATATGTTTTGCCAAACTCAAATAATTTAAGGTCAGATCTTTTCCTGTTTATATTATAGGATACAGCTTCAAGACCTGAAAATAACATAGATCGTCTTAAAACCGCCAGATCGTTACTTAGCGGATTCAACATTTTTACATTATTTTCTTCATTGAACTGTTCACTTAACGAGTTATAATCGGGAGAGGTAAGCGAATTGGCCATCATTTCATTAAATCCTTGACCTACCAACTGATTAGAGATAGTGTTTTGTACATTATAGTCAGAGAATTTATCAATGTTAGCAATAGATGCATTTAACTTTTGAGTAAAATTGATATTGTTATATCCATATACCCTTAGAATTTCTTCTATCACGTCTGCTTCTCTTTGCACATCATTGCGATACGATGGTATAGTTAACCCAATTCCGGTTTCGGTAACACTATTTACCTTTATATCTAGTGAAGAGAGAATACTTTTGATGGTATCCTGAGGAAGCTCTTCACCTATAAGCTTGGCTGCATTTTCGAAAGATAAAAATACTTGAAAATCCTCTATTTTCTTTGGGTATAGATCTGTGATCTCACTAGAGATATTACCTCCTGCTAATTCCTGTATCAAAAGCGCTGCTCTCTTCAAAGCATATTCAGTAATATTTGGATCTATACCTCTTTCGAATCTAAATGAGGCATCGGTATTAAGACCGTGTCTTTTAGCAGTTTTTCTAACACTTACAGGGTTAAAATAAGCACTTTCTAAGAAAATAGAAGTAGTAGTTTCGGTTACTCCAGAGTTAATACCTCCAAAAACACCTGCTATACAAAGAGGTTTAACAGCATCACAGATCATTAAATCTTCTTCATGTAATTCTCGCTCAACCTCGTCTAGTGTAGTGAACTTGGTGTCTTTATCTAAAGTTTTAACTTCTATTTTATCTCCTTCTATATAATGTGAATCAAAAGCATGTAAAGGCTGTCCTAGCTCATGTAAAACGTAATTGGTAACATCTACCACATTGTTTTTTGGTGTAATTCCAATGGCTTTTAATCTATGCTGTAACCAGGAAGGCGATTCTTTTATTTTAACGTCCGATATAGTAACCCCACAATATCTTGGAGCAAGATCAGCATCTTTAACTTCAATATCTATTTTATGTAGTCTATTTTCAACTCTGAAATTACTTACCGAAGGAGTAATTAACTCCATGTTGATATCCTTTTGTTGCAGCCCCGCTTTTAAATCTCTTGCAGTACCCCAATGACTCATGGCATCTGCGCGATTAGGAGTCAACCCTATTTCAAAAACACTATCGTTTTCAACGTCAAAAATTTCAGAAGCTTTAGTTCCAACAGCGATATCTGCATCAAGAACCATAATTCCATCATGACTGCTTCCAAGACCTAATTCGTCTTCTGCACAAATCATTCCGTGACTTTCTTCACCTCGTATCTTACCTTTTTTGATTACCCATTCCTTGTCATTACCATCATATAATTTGGTTCCTATAGTTGCTACGGGAACCTTTTGTCCTGCTGCGACATTTGGTGCTCCACACACTATCTGAACAGGCTCGCCAGCTCCTAAATCTACTCTGGTTACTTTTAATTTATCGGCATTTGGGTGTTTTTCACAGCTCAACACTTGTCCAACTACGACACCTTCTAATCCCCCTTTTACACTTTGATAGGTTTCAATTCCTTCTACTTCTAGTCCAAGATCTGTAAGCAATTCTCCTGTTTTTTCTGCTTCCCAATCAAGGTTAATGAATTGTTTTAACCAGTTGTATGAAATTTTCATTGATGCTCATTCTAAATTTAGTCGGTAAAGATAATATATTGAGCAGAGCAAACAAACAAGAATGTTAGGTTATAAATTATCTAATTGTGGTTTTTCTAGTAGTAGATATCTAATAAATTTTTGGTATCTTATTTGATGTGTATGTTGTTACATGTTGAATATCAAAAGTAAATGCTTATTTTTGGTAAAGAAAGCCCTAAATACTAAATTATGAGAGGAATAAAACTAAGTATGTTGCTATTTGCTTTGATGCTTTTTGTTGGTCAAAATGCTGTTGCTCAAAAAAAAGTGGATAGAAATAAAAAGGAAGTAACTACAACCAAGGTTAGAAAAAAGACAGGAAAAGAAGAAGGGTCAGGAATGAAAGAAGCCGTTGCTAAGAAAAAAAGAACGTCTAGTAAAGAAGCTAAAAGAGATCGGGCAAGGCGTATAAGGGCAATTGCAGAGAAGAATAGAAGGCGCACAAAACCTTCAGAATCAAATAAGAATAGAAAAAATGGAGATAACTAGTAAATAGTTATTCTGTAATATTTAAAAAATGTCTGGGAGAAATATCTTTTTCTAGACATTTTTTATTTGAATTCTTTAAAAAAAGGACCTTTATTTACACCAAGATAATTTATAGTTATATCATTAGATACTAAGAAATATAGAATTATAAGAACATGAAAACACAAACAATAATAGGGGCTTTACTTACTGTATTTTTGGTGAGTTGTAAGAAAGAAATTAAAAAACAACCTGTAGATTTTTTAGAAGGGCCATGGAGAGCCTCCCTTACTGTTCAAGATAATGAAAAACTTCCGTTTTTATTTGAAGTAATGGAAGATGAAACTTTAAAAATATTTAATGCAGAAGAAGTAATAGATGTCGATGAAGTAAGGATAAATGGTGATTCTATTAAAATAAACTTCCCTGTATTTGAGGGTTATATCGCTGCAAAGTTTGTTGATTCTGTAACTATTTCTGGAAATTTTATCAAAGAAAGCTTAGATAGAATAGTTCCTTTTGAAGCTAAGTATGGTGCCCAGGATAGGTTTGCTATTACCAATAAAACAACGTATGATCTTACTGGAAACTGGGAAACGGTTTTTAGTGAGAATAATGAAGAAGATCGATATATTGCTAAAGGTATTTTCAAGCAAAATGGAAACGTTGTTTCAGGAACATTTAGGACCACTACTGGTGATTATCGTTATTTGGAAGGCGTTTTAAACAATGACGAACTTCAACTTTCTACTTTTGATGGCGCACATGCTTTTCTATTTACTGCAAAGGTAACAGATAGCACTATTCAAGGTAATTTCTATTCTGGTAATCATTGGAAAGAACCTTTTATAGCAAAAAGAAACGAAAATTATGAATTACCATCTGAAGAATCTTTAACCTTTTTAAAAGAAGGGTATGATAAGTTTGCATTTAATTTTTCAGATACTAACGGGAATAAGGTTTCGCTAGAAGATGAACGTTTCAAAAATAAAGTGGTGATTGCACAAATTATGGGAACCTGGTGCCCCAACTGTATGGATGAGACCAAATATTATGTAGAGTATTATAACCAAAATAAAGATAAAGATGTAGCATTTGTTGCTTTAGCTTTTGAGTATGCGAAAACAGAAGAAAAGGCTTTTAAAGCTATTGATCGATTAACGCAGAAACTTAATGTGACTTACCCTGTACTTTTGGCACAATACGGGACTTCTGATAAAAAGAAAGCCCAGGAAAAATTACCAATGCTTAATCATGTATTATCCTATCCAACTACCATTTTCATCGATAAAAAGGGACAGGTTCGTAAAATACATACAGGTTTTAATGGACCGGCAACAGGTCAAAAGTATTTAGATTTTAAAAGAGATTTTGAGAGTTTTATTGATCAGCTATTAAAGGAGTAGTGATCTTTAACAATCAATTATGACTTTCGTTTTGAGTTTAACACAACGGTAACATAGCATTTGCTAATTACCTTTTAAATTGGCTAAATGCAAATACTTAATCAGTTTTGCTATAGTGAAATAATTAATCAAAAAATGTCAGTCATGAAACAATTCAAACTGTTTACCTCTTGCATAGTCGGTGCAATGTTAATGTTTTCAATTCAATCAAACGCACAGTTAAAAGTTCCGGAAGGAAGTCAAAGAGCTCAAGTAACTCAACGAGTAGGAATTACCGATATAACCATAGATTATGGTAGACCTAGTGTAAAAGAAAGAGAAGTTTGGGGGAAATTAGTTCCTTATGGGTATAATAACCTAGGTTTTGGTACTTCTACGGCAGCTCCATGGCGTGCCGGAGCTAATAACAACACTACCATAGAGTTTTCCCACAACGTTAAGGTAGAAGGAAAAGATTTAGCAGCGGGACTATATGGACTTCACATAGCTGTTAAAGAAGATGGTGGGGCCACTGTTATTTTTTCTAAGGATTATAATGCCTGGGGTAGTTATTTTTATGATGAAAAGAAAGATGCCTTACGTGTAGATGTAAAAACAAAAGAAGTTCCACATACAGAGACGTTAACCTTTTTATTTCCAGAATATAAGGCAAATAGTACTGTAGCTGCCTTACGATGGGAAAAGAAGGAAATTCCATTTACTATAGAAGTAGATGTTGAAAGTATTGTACTAGCAGGAATAGAAAGCGATTTACAGAATTCACCTGGATTTACACAATCCAATTGGGATAATGCTGCAAATTATGCTTTTAATGCAGGTAAATTAGATGAGGCTTTGAAATGGATTGATGCATCAATAAGTGGTAATTTTTTCAGCAAGGAGACCTTTAGCAATTTATCTTTGAAGTCCAGAATTTTAGCAAAGCAAGGGAAAACCAGTGAAGCAATGACTTTTGTTGATAAGGCTGCACAACTTGGAAATCCAACAGAGGTATTTCAGTTGGGAACAGGATTGATTGGTCAAGGACAAAAAGATAAGGCTTTAGCTGTACTTAAAGAGAATGTGAAAAAATCTAATGGTGCATGGCCTTCTAATTACGGATTGGCTAGAGCATACGCTGCAAATGGAGATTATAAAAATGCCATAAAAGCTATGAATACCTCAATGGCAAAAGCTCCAGATAGATTTAAAAACCGATTAACAGGTGAGTTAGAAAAACTAGAGAAAGGGGAGGATATCAACTAGGACTTAAAATTTAAAACGATTTATAAAAGGTTTAGAGTTTTTCTAAACCTTTTTTTATGCATATCAAAATAGTTTTGTTAATATTATGATGGGAGAATATTAATACGTTTTAATAAAGGTATATACTATGTTAAATACGCACTATAGCATATCTTTGTACCAACCAAATTTATTTACATGAGTAAAGCCGTTTATATTGCTACTATTGAACCTAATAGTGGTAAATCTATTGTTGTTTTAGGAATGATGAGAATGCTCTTGGGAAAAGTAGCAAGAGTTGGGTATTTTAGGCCTATTATCGACGATCCAAAAGAAGGAGAGGTAGATAATCATATTAATACTGTAATCTCTCATTTTGAATTAGATATTAATTTCAAAAATGCGTATGCCTTTACACGCAGTGAAGTACTTCAAAAATACAATCAAGGAAAATCAGGGGAGATTATTGATGGAATCATCAGGAAATATAAAAATCTAGAGGAACGATTTGATTTTATTCTGGTAGAAGGGACAGATTTCTCTGATGAAGGTAGTATTATTGAATTTGATATTAATGTAATCATAGCTAAGAATCTGGGAATACCAGCGGTTATAGTAGCTAGTGGGATAGATAAAAAAAATGAAGAAATTGTAGGGGGTCTCAAATTAGCCTATGATACATTTAATAGTAAAGATGTAGAAGTTATGGCACTGGTGGCAAATAAAGTCACTCCTGGTTGCGAGGATGGATTACGTACTCTTTTTGATAATGATTTTAAGAATGGAGTAGATCGCATTGTGATTCCAAAAATTAATTCTCTTATCAATCCAACCATTAAGGAAATTGTAAACGAACTTGAAGGTACCGTGTTGTTTGGTAAGGAATATTTGAATAATCAAGCCGGGAGTTTTGGCGTGGGTGCAATGCAATTACGAAATTATCTCACACATCTTAAGGATAATAGTCTGGTAATCACTCCGGGGGATAGAGCAGATATTATTCTAGGGGTATTGCAAGCCAATATTTCAGATAACTATCCGAAAATAGCAGGTATTATTCTTACCGGAGGAATTATTCCTGAAAAATCAATCCTTGATTTAATCGAAGGAGTTTCAATTTCTTTTCCAATAATATCTGTACCTAATGGTACATTTTCGATCACCAATAGGATAGGTTCTATCAGATCTAGAATATATCTTGATAATCTTCAGAAAATAAATACTTCTATTAGCACATTCGAAAAGTATGTAAACGAAGATCGATTAGCAGAGAAGTTAATTACCTTTAAGTCTGAAGGTTTAACACCGCGAATGTTCCAGTATAATCTATTGCGAAGAGCACTTAAACATAAAAAACATATTGTACTTCCTGAAGGATCAGATGAACGTATTTTAAGGGCGACTTCAAGATTATTAGCCTCAGATGTAGTAGATATCACTCTAATAGGAAATGAAAAGAAAATTCGAAACAAAGCAATTAAGCTAGATATTCCTATAGATTTTGATAAGATTCAGGTCATATCCCCTACAGAATCTCCTAATTATGATGATTATGTACAAACGTTCTATGAACTTAGAAAGCATAAGAATGTTAATCTAGATATGGCAAAGGATATGATGGCAGATGTTTCATATTTTGGAACCATGATGATTTATAAAGGACATGCAGATGGCATGGTTTCAGGAGCAGTGCATACCACGCAACACACTATACGACCAGCATTACAATTCATAAAAACTAAGCCTGGTGTAAAAGTAGTTTCATCTGTGTTTTTTATGTGCTTGGAAGATAGAGTGTCTGTATTTGGTGATTGTGCGATTAATCCCAATCCTGATGCAGAACAACTTGCAGAGATTGCAATTTCATCATCAGAATCTGCGGCTGCTTTCGGTATAGAACCAAAAGTTGCTATGTTGTCATATTCGTCTGGTACTTCAGGAAAAGGGGAGGATGTAGAAATTGTAAGAAAGGCAACCGCTATAGTAAAGGAAAAGAACCCAGAACTAAAAATAGAAGGCCCAATACAGTACGACGCAGCAGTTGATATGAGAGTTGGTCAAAGTAAATTACCAGATTCTGAGGTAGCTGGACAAGCTAGTGTGCTCATATTCCCTGATTTAAATACTGGAAACAATACCTATAAAGCAGTACAGAGAGAAACGGGTGCTTTAGCCATAGGTCCAATGCTACAAGGGTTGAACAAACCTGTAAATGATTTAAGTCGTGGCTGTACTGTAGATGACGTATATAATACAGTAATTATTACGGCAATTCAGGCTCAGGGATTATAAAAAAATAATAGTAAGCGTATGAAAGTACTGGTTTTAAATTCTGGAAGTTCATCAATAAAATTTCAATTGTTTCAAATGCCAGAAGAGGAAGTAATTTGCTCTGGCCTTGTAGAACGTATTGGTCTTGATGATGCTAAAATAACCTATAAAACTAAGAAAGATAAAATAGAAAAGGTTGATCATATAAATAACCATAAAGATGGTTTGCAGATAGTGGCTCAATATCTGTTAGATAGTAGTGTTGGTGTGCTACAATCTGCTGCAGAAATCGATATGGTGGGGCATAGAGTAGTGCATGGCGGTAGTACTTTTGCTGATACTGTAGAGATCGATCAAGAGGTAAAGGATAAGATCAAAAAATTGTCTGCACTTGCACCCTTGCATAATCCAGCCAATTTGGAAGGTATTTTGGTAGCTGAAGATATTTTTCCGAAAGCAAAACAAATTGCTGTGTTCGATACTGCATTTCATCAAACTATTCCCGTTGAAGCACATAAATACGCGATACCCAATAAATTTTTGGATGAGTATAATATAAGACTCTATGGTTTTCATGGTACAAGCCATAAATATGTTTCAGAGAAAGCAATAGGTTTTTTAGGAAAGGAAACTTCCAAAATTATTACTATTCACCTAGGTAATGGTTGTAGTATGACTGCAATTGAAAATGGAAAAAGTATAGATCATACTTTGGGATTTGCTCCCATGAATGGGTTAATTATGGGAACTAGATCTGGCGATATAGACCCGGCAGTAATATTTCATATGGTTAATTCTTTGGGGTATAATTTAGATGAAGTTAATGCCCTATTGCAAAAAGAGAGTGGCATGTTGGGTTTAACTGGGTATAGTGATCTAAGGGATATTGAAGCAGAAGCAGAAAAAGGGAATTCAGATTGCAGGTTAGCTTTAAAAATGAGTGCTTACAGAATTAAAAAGTTTATTGGAGCATATGCTGCTGCAATGAATGGTTTAGATGCAATTGTCTTTACTGCTGGTATAGGTGAGAATTCTGAGAAAATGAGAGCGCAGGTGTGCGAAGACATGAATTTTTTGGGAATACAACTGGATGCAGAAAAAAATGAAATACGATCAAAAGATATAAGGGATATTAGTGACAGTTCTTCTAGAACCAGGGTTTTGGTCATTCCAACAAATGAAGAATTAGAAATAGCAAAGCAATCATTTCTTTTGGCCTAATTAATGTATAATTAAGAAGGGAGACAATTTGTCTCCCTTTTTTGTTTTTAATAAAAGATGCATCCTGCAAAAGAGCAGCGTCCGGGCTCACAAAAACTTCCACCAGCCCAAACCACTCTGCACTGATTGGCACTGCAACAGCCACTAAATACAGCTCCTTTAATTTTCAGTTGCTGTTTTCTACTTAATTTTTGTACACCTTTTAGTTCTAAGATTTTTTTCATTGTTGTTAATTGTTTAAGAGTTAGTATTTCAAAATAAAATGTTCAAATTAAATTCACTTTCGTAACTATAATTTCAATTAGGTATTTAAGCAGGTTTATTCTGGGTTTGGGAGAAGTGTAACTTTTTCTCAAAAAAAGGCAAACTTGAAAAGTTTGCCTTTTGAGAGGTTTTAGAAAAGGAATCGTTTTTTAATTCAAAAAAGTGATTATTAGTTCTTTCGATGTGTCTTTGTCAAAGATATTCTAAATAATACGCATCTTTTTCAATAGTTTGTTGTTCTCGATTAAGTTTGAATTCCTTTTTTTGGTCTAAAAATCCTTTCTGTGCAGTACACTTAAGTTAGTATTTAAATTTAATACAAATTATTGAGAAACAGATACTTAAAAGCCGTATAATATATATGGTAAGATGACACAAAACATATGTTAAAAACATTACTTCGTGAAATAAAATTCTGATGATGATTGTAAGAATTAACTTATTAACATATCTTTATTAGGTTAAACAATTGATAATCAATTACTTATTTTGTTTTTTTAATGTAAAATACAGGTTTTCAACATACTAGGTAATGATTTCATAACATTTCACATAGTAAAATCTTATAAATTAATTTTAGTTTCGGCTTCGGAAAAACAAACTAACTCATCACACAAATGAAAAAAGCTTTACAAGGTTTACTATTGGCTATATCTGCTACCATTTATAGTCAGGTTCCGTCCTATTACAATGATGTCAATTTAAACTTGTCTGGTCAAGCATTACAAAGCGAATTGGCAACCAAGGTAACTAATACACATACTACATTTTTGTCATATACCCCAGGAGTTTGGGATGCCTTACAACAAACAGATTTAGATCCTAATAATTCTTCCAGAGTGGTTTTGATCTATGGTTACAGCGATACCGATGGTAATTCAACTACAGATCGAACACGTGGCGTAAATAATAATGGAGGAGGTTCTACAGATTGGAACAGAGAACATGTCTACCCAAGGTCTTTGGGAAACCCTAATTTAGGTAGCGAAGGCCCTGGTTCTGATGCACATCACTTACGTCCCGCAGATGTGCAGAGAAATTCTTCTAGAGGAAACAGAAAGTTTGCAGATGGATCAGGAAACTCTGGTACTACTTCTCAAGGTCATTGGTACCCAGGAGACGAATGGAAAGGAGATGTGGCCAGAATGATGATGTATATGTATATAAGATATGGTAATCGATGTTTACCTACAAATGTCGGTGTTGGTACTACTGTTTCTAGCGACCCAGATATGATACAATTGTTCTTAGAATGGAATGCAGAAGATCCGGTATCTCAGTTGGAGTTGCAAAGAAATCCGTTACTCGAAAATATACAAGGAAACCGAAATCCATTTATCGATAATCCAGCATTTGCAACACAAATATGGGGAGGTCCTCAGGCAGAGGATAGATTTGGCAATACAGGAGGTGGCGATACTACCGTACCTAGTATACCAACAAATTTAACAGCAAGTAATATAACTACAACTGCAGTAACACTTGCTTGGAGTGCATCTACAGATAATGTAGGAGTAACAGGATACGATATCTATCAGAATAATACATTGTTAACTACAGTAAACTCTACGGGATATGCAGTATCTGGTCTAACTCCAAATACCAGCTATTCTTATTATGTTAGAGCAAAAGATGCAGCTGGTAATATTTCTAACGCAAGTGTGATCATTAACATTACTACACAGAATGACAATACCGGAGGAGGCGCTGCAACCGAGCTTTTTATTTCAGAATATATCGAAGGTTCTTCAAATAACAAAGCTATAGAAATTGCAAACTTTACCGGTACGGCAATGAACCTAAGTGGTTATGAAATTAGAAGACAAACCAATGGTTCTGGTTCATGGTCTGCAGGAGTAAACTTAACAGGAACGGTGAGTAATAATGATGTATATGTTATAGCAAACAATTCTGCAAATACTACTATAAAAAATGTTGCAGACCTTACTACTAGTGCTTCTCCAATGACTTTTAATGGTAATGATCCAGTAGGTTTATTTAAGAATGGAACGCTAATAGATATTATAGGTACATTTAATGGAGGGTCTTCAAACTTCGCTAAAGATGTAACTTTAAGAAGAAAACCTAGTGTAGGTTCGCCATCTGCAAATTATGATACAGCAGAGTGGGATTCGTTTCCACAAAATACTTTTGACGATTTGGGAAACCATAGTTTTAATGGGGGAGGAGGTTCTGGACCTGATACTGAAGCTCCAACAGTTCCTACCAATCTTACTGTTTCTAATCTAACTCAAACTTCGTTGAATTTGACTTGGAATGCTTCAAGTGATAATGTAGAGGTAGTTGGGTACAGTGTTTTTCAAAATGGAGTTTTAATGGGAACCACATCGAGTACAGGATTTTCGGTATCAGGATTATCAGCGGCCACCGCGTACAGCTTTGAAGTAACAGCAAATGATGCTGCAAATAATACTTCAAGTGCAGCAACAATAACAGCAACAACCTTGAGTAATACAATATCCTATTGTGCAACAAAAGGTAATAATACCAATTATGAGTTTATTGATTATGTTGAAATAGGAGGCATATCAAATGCTACAGCGGCCAATGGAGGTTATGGCGATTTCACAAGTCAAACCGGAACTCTTTCTTATGGTTCGAATACCGTCATTTTAAGTATTGGTTTTGTGAGCGCCAATTATACCGAAAATTGGGCAGTATGGATAGATTTCAATAAAAATGGAACTTTTGAATCTGCAGAACAGGTAGTAACTGGTGCTACATCTAACCCGGGGAATCTGTCTTACTCATTTACCGTGCCTTCTTCTGCATTAAGTGGGAATACCAGAATGCGCGTTTCTATGAAATGGAACGGAGCACCTACATCTTGTGAGACTTTCGGATATGGCGAAGTAGAGGATTATACTGTGAATATTGGAGGATCGGCTTCTAGAGCTTTGAATGGTATTCAAAAAGTGAAGATAGATGGAGAATTAGGTGTTGAAGATAAAGTATTTAGTGCTCAAATAGCACCAAACCCTGCAAAAGAGTATTTGAGTATTCGACTTGGAGATAATAGAAAAGCGACTTATACTATTACAGATATTAGAGGGCGTTTAATAAAAAAGGGAAGTGTAACTAATAATAGAATCGAACTGGAAGGACTACAAGGTGGATTATATATGTTTAGGATAAGTGATGGTTCTCGAGAAATCGTAAAGAAAGTTGTAATTAATTAGTAGTTTGTAATAATGTTAAAAAAGGTCTACACCGTTTTGGTGTGGACTTTTTTTGTTTCACACCATATTAAAAATTAAACATTTTTTATCTGGATCGGTGTTTGGTTGACGTTTTTTGATGTAAATTATAGATAAAGTACACGCTTTCCTACAAATAATATGCAGAATAATACTTGTATTTTACGATGAAATACACTTTTATTGTGTTAATAAAGCTTAAAAAACTGTTTTTTGCTATTGTTTGTAACTTTTTTCTTATTCATTTTTGTAGGTTTTTTGCGAGTTATCGGAGTTTTTATAAAAAGCACGCATTTTTATTGTGCTTTTACCATAGACTATTTATTGGTTTAGTTTGTAAATTTAAAATAAGAAAAATGAAGTGCCCCAATAAATTGATAAATTAAAAGAAGTTACCTATGAACTAAAATTACCTTTGATGATGAAACCTCTTTCTATTTCACACAACTTTTGAATAGGCTTTTGTCATTCTTAATCGGCTTACAATAAACATATATCTACGTATGTGATTTTAGACCGAATTACCTTTTGATATATTAAAGTCATTAGTGGCAACATTATTCTTGTATAAATAGAGTTTATATGGAGTTACATTGAAGAATAAATTCTTTTATGTTAAATCCAAGATACCACATGTGTAGCTCTATACCTTTTGTAAAACTTGAATAACAAAGAATGAGTATATCTGCTAACTTTAATATCTTTTGTGACAAATTAAAGATCTCTTCCAGGAAGAAAGCTATAATAGAGCTAAGATATTGCTCTATTTGCAAAAAATTAAATAATGATTTCTGGGACATAAATACCGATCATGGAGGTGTTTATGTGGGTAGCTATGGAAGAGAAACGGCAAACGATGGCATTAATGAAATTAATATGATTTTTGAAATGCCATCGCATTTGCTTACAGAATATTCTAAAATGCCCGAGAACGGACAACTTTTATTCCTTGAGGATGTTCGCATGGCTATTTCCAAAGTATATCCTAATACTATTATACAAAACAGTGACTTCGGAATAAAAGTTTGTTTTTTTGATGGAATGTGCTTCAATATTGCTCCTGTTTTTTATAAAGATGATGTGCATCTTTATGCAAATACCGAAAAGGGCGGTAGTTGGAAAAACAGAGATTTTGGAAAAGGTATCAGAAATTTTGGCACAACAGATTCTGCTGTAAACGCTAATTTAAAAAGATTGTGCCAGATGATGAAAACCTGGAAAGAGCATTGTAACGTGTCGATTACCGATGTTTTAATAGATACTTTGGCCCATCAATTTTTAGTTTCATGGGAGTTTAAAGATAAATCGTACTCTTACTACAGTGAAATGTGTAAAGATTTCTTTAAATATTTAACCAATGATGAACTTTATGAAAAGGAATGGAAAGCCATAGGAGGGTTTTTGTTGATTCCAAATACCATAAAATTTAAATACAAAGCTATAATCGCCTATCATAAAGCCGAAGGTGCTATAAATTTTGCAGATGAAGAAGAATATTGGTTGGCAGCGCAAAAATGGAGAGAAATATTTGGTCAAGAATTTCCAGACGATATCGTAGAAGCTAACCAAATTAATGATTTAAAAGATAATGTTCATGCAGTATATGATATCCATAAAAAATGTGTTGGAATGCTAACACTTAGGCATTATATCCCAATTATTATACAGGTTTTATCTGGACTTAGTATACCTATAGGTCTTTTAATTTTTGAGTACACGAATAGTTTTTACTTCGGATTTTTGTTGTTTATTGGTGCGACAACAATGTTTATCACTTCATTAATTTTTAGACAAACAAATCAAATACGAACGATAATTAAACATAGAGTTTCTATGAAATTAGCGTATAGCGTTATGAAACAACTTACAGAGCTCCGCAAAGATTTGTATAGTAATGATATAGATATTGTTTTGGTTAGAGAGAGGAAGAAATCTATCACCTCTAAATTGGATAAGATGTATAAAGGAACCTCGGAGAGCATTAGTAGGAGCTATTTGAACGCAATATTAAAACTACGCAAGTTTTCAACTTTATGTAAAACCCCTGCGGTAGCTTCTCATAGCAATATTCGAATTCCGGAGTGGGAAAACCATAAGTTTAATGAAGAAGACCATATACAACATTTGGTGAATTATAAGAATTAGGTATACTCTTCATCTTCAGTTTTGCAATAGTGGCTTGATTTTAGGTTTCTAACTTACAATTGAGTTGAATTACTTATCTTGTAATGAAATAACCAACACTTCATTGGGGGATGACAAGCTTTACACAATTCAAACAATCCTTTATTAAAGAAGGATCGAATAGTCTTTTTTTATTTATTGTTTTAATAGGATTACTTCCCGCCATAGAAGATTTATCTCTTTTTGCAGCTTTTGGCTTTAGTATAACACAGTTTCATATTCATGAAGAGTTTAAGTTACTATATGCAATACCGTTGTATATATTGCCAATAGCATTGATTTTGGTATTAGGAGGTAAGAACTACTATAGAATCTTTGGGCTTTTGCCTACTTTTTTTGCAGGCTATGTTCATTTAATTGGTAGTTCAGAACAGATATCTTTAGAAGAATATCAAACAGCAATAGGTATTGTGCACTTCGTATGCTACAAAATTGCATTTTTGTTTTTTGTTTTCAAGGGGAAGTTACGCTCACTGCCATTTGCCCTAATACTTCTAGTAATATGGTTGGTGTTAGATATCCAACACTTGATTTTATTTTTGACCTATACGATCTTGATACGCTTTCTATATTTAGCATTTCATCAGAATTTGGAAATATTCAAAAAAACAGGAATAAGGAGTGTAGGTAAGCTTACTTTAAAGTCATTTTTGTATTGGTCCCCTTTGTTATTATTTATAGTTCCAGGAGCTATTTTAAATAGTAAAATGAATAAAGCTTCGATCGATGCTATTTATGATAATACCTTCATGACTTCAACGTATGAGAGTAGAAAATATAAGCGGGATCAATTTGAAAAAGATCTTGAATTTTCTCTGGATGCTGAGGTAATATGTATTCATGAGGCTATAGTTGATAACAATAAAGAGATAAACTCGATTATAGCAAACAAAACAGAACATCTTGAAAAAGATGTAAGTGCAGTTTATAGTAAGGTTTTTAAACCTACACTACCAGAGATGGCTCCATTTTTTAACGAGGAGGATTGTGGTTTTTGGGGTAAGCTTAATTTTCCTTGCCAAGCAAAAAATAGTGCAAAAAGAGCTGCAAGTGATTCGTATTCAGATTTGAGATCCGAATTGTTGGGAGATTTAACTCACCAAGTACGTAATTCAGCAAATGGAACACGTGAAGAAGTACAGGAGTCTACTACCGCAATAAATTCTATGCTAAACGCCCAGATTGATGATGTTAGAAAACGGTTAAAACGTACCGTTCAATCCTCATTCGATGCTATTATTTTTATTAATCTATTATTAGATATAGCTTTCGGTTTTTTAATTCTTAAAAGTTTTCTGTATGTATTTTCCAGAGTCGCATTTTCTTCGGATAATGAAAATTATGTTACACTTTTAGAGTCTGAAGTAACAATGGCAAATGGTAAGTTAAAAAAGTATGGAAACCAGTATATGATAGATCCTGCTAAAACCAATGAAAACTATTATTTATCGCGTTCTTTTGAGCCAAGCGGGAGGGCACCAAAATTTGCAATCCCGCAGTGGAGATCTGCCATGTTTGCACGATTTTTTACACGCAATTTTGCTATGAATAAAGTAGTAATGAAATCAAGGCCTGAAGAAGTTCATTTTAAAGCAATGGGAAGTCATGAATTTGTAGAATGGGATATTAAAGAAGGAGAGGAGGTAATATTTCATTTTAAAAACTTTGTGGGTATGAGTGAAGGAATTAAAATCTCTGCAGTAGTAAGTTTACGATTAACATCATTACTATTTGGTCGTCTGATTTTTACCACCGCCAAAGGTCCGGGAAAATTAATCCTTTTAACCAAAGGAGAGCCCATTACTACCGATCATGCCATCGCAAACTCAAGTGTGGCAACTAGCAGAATAATGGCATGGCAAAAGAATACACGTTTTAATGTTGAGTCAGAGCTTAATCTGGTAGATGTATTTATGAGCGGAATTTACTTAAAGAAGAAAGAAGGGGATTTAATTCTTATAGATGCAGATGTAAAAGGCCCTTCTAAAAACGGAATTGTGAGATTCATTAAAAATTTCATTTTACCTATTTAGCAATAACTATTGGCTTTAGTTTTTGAGATAGTCTGCGAGAAATTTAGTAAGTAACATTGTCCATCCTCCTTTAAAACTATCTTTACGAAAGTCTTGATGATCCTTAGGGAATGAGTCTAAGCCACTATGAGTAAGGGTGACTATGGTTTTGTTTGCTTTATTTTTTAGTTCGAAAGTAACTAAAGAATACCCATCTAAATGTTTATACTGCCAACTATATTGAATCTTTTTAAGAGGTATTACTTCTGTAATCTTGCATAAATGAACATAAGTCTCTCCTGAGTGCCCTTGACCTGTAAACGAAAACTCGAACCCGACTTCAGCTTTGAACTCAGAAAGGTCAAAGTACCAATTTTTCATTTCTTCTTTGTTGGTGAGTGCTTTCCATACCTTTTCTATTGGTGCATCAAAAACTTCTTCAATGATAATAGGTCCCATATGTATTGTTTTTAAAGATGGTAAATTAAGATTTAATAACTATTTAGATTCATCAGGATCTTCAACAACTTTTTTAAGAGCTTGTATTTTATGATTCCAGAATACACGTAAACTACGTGTCCATTCATTTACTTCGTCCAGTTTTTCGAGTTTAACCTCACATATTCTTTGTCTGCCTTTTCTTTCTATCGTAATCAAATTGCATTCTTGCAGTATTTTAATATGAAGAGAAACGGCTTGACGGCTCATATCAAAATTCTCAGCGATGGTATTAAGATTTAATCTTTGTTGCGCGAGTAAACCTATAATTTCCCTACGGGTAGGGTCTGCAATAGCTTGAAATACATCTCTTCTTGTTTCCATAAATAATATATGCAAGTATCTGCTTGCTAATATATGTGCAAGTATTTACTTGCGCAAATTTTTAACAGAATATGTATATGAAAAAGTAGTCACTTAGATCAAGTAACTACTTTTTTTGAACAAGTTATCTGTGGGATTTATTCAATTGGGATGCAAAAATCTACAATACACTTTTTCTCTGGATGCGTGTTAAAATCGTTATAATATATTTCAAAAGGATTTTTATCGTCCTTTTTATAGCCCTGTTCATTCATCCAAACAAATAAGCTGCTCCATGATTTTTCAAAATCTTCTGGTGTAATTTCAAAATGGGCAACGATATGTCTTCCGGCAGCTATGCTAGTTAACCCAATTTCGCCTTCGGTGGTTATGGGAGCATCGAGAAGTACACAGGCACTCATTCGTATTTTATCTAGAGATGTAATTTTAAAGCTATCATGGTATATTGTACCCATTTTAAAATCAGGCTGTTCATACAATCCTTTTTGCCTTGACCATTGTACTAGTTTGTAAAACGTACTTCCTAGATCTTTGACTCCAATATGGGTGATATATGCTACATCTTGTTCAGGCATGTTTTTGATTTCTATTTTTGCATTCATCTGTATCCAGTTTTTAAGGTTATTGATGTTGCAAATGTATTCTTCAAACACCTGAGTTATTTGTCCATTCTTGCTATTGAGTTTACAGATCTTGCTATATCTACTTGGACTTATATTTCTAAATTCAGAAGGACTTATTCCATAAAATTTTTTAAAAGCACGCGTAAACGAAGAATTACTGTTGAAACCATATTTCGTGTAAATCTCCGAAATTGGAGTTTCTTTTTTTCTGAATAGTAGTGCTGCTGTTTTTTCAAGGCGCTTTCGGTTTATATATACCTGCAAAGGCTCGTTGGTAATAGTTTTGAAAATTCTATGAAAGTGAAAAGGAGAATAATGAGCAACTTTAGCGATGGTATCTAGAGATAGTTCTGAATCTAGATTGTCTTCTATATACAAAAGGGCATTATTAATCCTACTAGCGTGTTCTTGAATCAATTTTTATAATCTTTTAGTATCCTTAGATGCAAATTAATAAATCTATTCTTGTAACTAATTTCTTTTATAAGGTTAGCACTACGAAGTCTCTAAATATAGATAAAGTCGTTGAATGTTAGTTATTCATGATTCTTTTTATTTGTATGTAGCATCCATTTTTTTATAATTTCCTTTTCCTTATCACTAGAATAATACTTGATTTGTTGTCCATTGATATTCTCCCCAAAAACGATATCATCGTTGGGGTATCGGTGTTTATACCCTTCTAATTGATCAGAGATTACTTCTACCATAGGTCTATTAACTAGTCCTGCAGAAATGGCTTTTTGCACGTTGAAATAATACGATCCTTTAGGGGTTTCTCGCCAAAAAGGCATTATTTTATAGGGAATGATATCATTCTTAATCAGAAAGTCGCCATCAATCCAGTGCATTTTTTTGGGAGTTTGGGTAGCATGAATTAGACTGGAGACATAATCTTTGAATGGGGTTGGAGTATTCGCAACATTAAAAGATCCATAGATTTTTGATTTGGAACAGTGTACCACAAAATTTGCTAGACTTATGGCATCGGTGAATTGCATATGGTGGTTTTGTACATTGGGGAGTATTATTTCACCACCTCTAAAAAATCTAATAGGCCAAAAGGGTTCAGAATCTGGATTCCCTGGTCTGCCTACTCTATAACTTCTTATACCATGACTTCGGTATATGGTGAAATCTTTACAGTGTTCTCTAATGGCTTCTTCTGCCAGAGTTTTTCTTATCGCATAGCGGAAATGTTCTTCTACAGTTTCGGGAAATTTTGGAAGAGGATTTAAAGGCTCATCTTCTTGTATGTATTTTTTATCCCATTTGTCATATACAGATATCGTAGAGATGTAGTGATAATGTCCAAACTGTCCTTTAAATTCTTGCAGGAAATCTGCTACCGCTTTGGGGGATTTTTGCCAGGTATCCACCACAATATCCCAGTATGTTTCTTTATGTTTTTTGGCTATAGTTCTAAGCCCTTGTTTATTTTCTTTTTCCCGATCTGCAATGATGACAGGTAAATTTTTAAAAAGGTGTACATTGGTTTTCCCTCGATTAAGTAGTGTAACGTCATATCCAGAAGCTATAAAAGCCTCAACGATTGTTGGTCCTAAAAAACCTCTACCACCGAGTATCAAAACTTTTTTTTGCTTTGAAAAGAATGAGGTTGTGCCAAAGGTTGGTAACGGAGTAACTAAGGGAAGAAGGGAAGCGGTTCCCAACGTTTTTATAAAATCTCTTTTATTCATGTTTGTCATTTATTTGTACAACAAACATCATGACTAAAAACGATAAAAAAGACCTTCTTAATTAATCTGCACTTATTTCTTTTCTGAATTGCCCGGGAGTTTTACCAGTATGTTTTTTGAAATGATAGAAAAAGGCAGATTTAGAATTGAATCCACTTTCGTATCCTAAACCTTCTAAGGTAATGTTAAGCTCATTTTGCTTTTTAATTCTTTGAATAGCATATTCAACTCTTTTTGAGTTTACCAAGTCATAGAAAGTAGTATTCATTTCAGAATTTATGATTTGTGAGAGATGGTGTTTGGGGATTTGTATGCTTTTAGATAATACAGGTAACGAAAAGTCTGCATCCAAATAGTCATCATTTTGCTGAAAAAAATGATTTATTCTCTCTTTGAATTCGGTGATTTCCTCCTGTTGTAGAGGGCTGTTTTTGTATTTTTTCTCTTCTGTAGAAGGGATAGGATAAAGTTCAGGTTTATAGACCATACCATACCGTAAACCATAAAACCCTAGTACAGTTACCAGAAGTACATAACGCAGTACATCCATAAGCTCAAAATAAGAAACACCTACAATAAGTTCAGTAGATAATCTAAAGAGGCCTAAGAGTATACTGATTAAGAATAATAGAGCTATAGTTTTAATCCATAGGAATTCAAGAATAGTAGTATCGGCAGTTTTGGTTTTAAAAAAACGGATTTTTTTCTGAAACCAAAAGAATATATATAAAGGATAAAGAATTAGTGAAATCAATTTTGGGATTAGTATTGCAATTTCCCAGGTTGTGTTATGTATATCATGAACATACACCCATGCTATTGTAAAGAGTAAGAAGGGAATAAAATGCCATATGTCTTTTTTGGTTATTGTTGAGCCAATTATACTTTTGGTGTAGATCAAGAAAAACGGTCCATGCAAAAAACTTATGGTCATTATTAATATATCAATAAATGTAATAGGAGTGATTGTATGAATAATTCCTAAAGATAGATGAGTTGAAAATGTTAGAAACCAGCTTATTAAAATCCAGTCAGAACGTTGTTTTTGTTTTTTGTTACTAACTAGTAGAGCAAATAAAGTACTTTGTATAGCGCCAATTCCCGAAACAATTATGAGTACATTCGACATGTTAATGATTCACTTTGGCTGATTTATTCGTTTTAATACTGTACCCAGAGTTCGGTGTTTTGTACAAAGGAAACTCTGCTACAGCCGAATATATGAAATTGATTTAATTTATATGTTTTTAATCTTGAGAAGATTTACATTTCAGAGATTTTGGGTTATTGGTTAGATATGGCAAATAGTAAATGCGTTCCAGATTCTCCAGAGGAGTCTAGTTTTACAGCAATTGTGCTATTAGGAGATTGAAAGACATGCGTGGTTGAGGTAGTTCCTTTGGTTTCAGATTTTACCAGAGCATAATCTGCAATAAATTTAGATATCAACTTTAATACATAATTTTGATCGTTGGTCATATAGGTGACCTGGCCAGATGTCTTGTTTACTCGAACTCCATAAAAATGAGGTTCGCTCTGTTTCCATTGGTAAAAGGTATATTTCTGATTAGGTTCATCGACCTTGGAAAAGTTATGATCATTCAAAAATTTTTTAAAACTATCTTGATTACCAGCAGAAATATAATCAGAAAGTTTCATCCAATCCTTTTCATTAAGCTTTTGACCAAAAGTAGGAGTAGAAATCAGAAAAATAAATAAACTTAAAATGGGTAAAAATTTCATACAATCAGGTTTATAGTTATAAACGTGATACAAATGAATTTATGATAGTTTTTAACTTATATAATTCCAGATATTCTTGTGTTTTGCCATCTGTTGGTATGTATAAAGTAGTACTTTGTTCTTTTCGAGAGATAAAGAAGAATCTTCATTTAGTGTTTTCATGGCATAATACCTTGCCGTTTTAAGAATATCATTATCTCGTACAATATCTGCTATCTTAAGATTAAGCACCCCACTTTGTTGGGTTCCCATAATATCTCCGGGGCCACGTAGTTTTAAATCGACTTCAGCGATATCGAAACCATCATTAGTACGAACCATAGTCTCCAATCTGGTTTTACTATCTGCAGATAGTTTGTGACTAGTCATTAAGATGCAATAACTTTGTTCTGCACCTCGTCCAACACGACCGCGTAGCTGGTGTAACTGTGAAAGCCCGAAACGTTCTGCACTTTCTATGATCATTACACTGGCATTTGGAACATTAACCCCGACTTCAATCACCGTAGTAGCAACCATAATTTGTGTTTCGCCTTTTACAAAGCGTTCCATTTCATAATCTTTATCTGCGGGTTTCATTTGCCCATGCACTATAGAAATCTGGTATTCTGGAGCAGGGAAGGAGCGTGCAATACTCTCGTAGCCATCCATAAGGTCTTTATAGTCCATAGCTTCAGATTCTTGAATAAGCGGATAAACAATATAAATCTGACGTCCTTTCTGAATTTCATCAGCAATAAATTTAAACACTTTTAATCTGTTACTATCATAGCGGTGTACCGTTTTAATTGCTTTTCTGCCGGGAGGAAGCTCGTCAATTACAGAAATATCAAGATCGCCATATAAGCTCATCGCGAGAGTTCTGGGGATGGGTGTCGCGGTCATTACTAAAATATGTGGTGGGTAGTCATTTTTGTGCCATAGTTTGGACCGTTGCGCTACTCCAAAACGATGCTGCTCATCGATGATGGCTAAACCAAGATTCTTAAATTTCACCTTATCTTCAAGAACCGCATGGGTGCCAATTAGAATATGAAGTGTTCCATCTTCTAAAGTCTCATGTATCTCTCTGCGTTCCTTGGCGGTAGAACTCCCCATTAAAAGTTTCACGTTAATATTCATGTCTTTGGTTAGTTCTTTAATGCCCAGATAATGTTGATTTGCTAAAATTGCGGTAGGGGCCATTAAACAAGCTTGAAAACCATTGTCTATTGCCAATAACATTGCCATAAGACCCACTATGGTCTTACCAGAACCTACATCACCCTGAAGTAATCGATTCATTTGAGCACTACTTCCTATATCATTTCGAATTTCCTTAATCACTCTTTTTTGAGCGTTGGTAAGTGCAAATGGTAAATGATCCTTATAAAAAGTATTAAAATATTCACCTACTTCAGTAAAAGGATATCCTTTTATCTTTTGTTTACGAATTAGCTTTTTTGTGATAAGCTGTAACTGAATATAGAAAAGCTCTTCAAATTTTAAGCGATACTGCGATTTGGCCAACAGTTCTTGGCTTTTTGGGAAATGAATATTGAATACCGCCTCGTTTTTTGGGATCAACTTCAGCTCGTCGAGTATTTCTTTGGAAAGCGTATCGTAAAAACGAACCTTGGTTTCAATAAACAACTGCTGCATCATTTTCATCAGTATGCGGTTGGTGATTCCTTTGTTAGAGAGTTTTTCAGTAGAAGGATAAACAGGTTGCATAACCGTTCTTAGGTTTTTTTGATGCTCTGTTAATAGTTCCATTTCTGGGTGTGGCATACTAAAACCATTGTAATATTTGGTCTTTCCAAAAATGACATATGGAGTATTCAACTTTAGGTTTTCTCGTATCCATTTATGCCCTCTAAACCAAACCAATTCCATTTCTCCGGTATCATCCATAAACTTGGCAACCAGTCGTTTTCCTTTTTTTTGCTCTACCGTTTTAATGTGAACAATTTTACCTACAATTTGTACCTCTGCAGAGGTTCTTTGTAGCTCATTGATTTTATAATATTTGGTTTTATCTATATATCGGTTGGGGAAAAGGTTAACCAGATCTTGATAGGTATGAATCCCAAGTTCCGATCGTAATAAATCTGCTCGAGAAGGGCCTACGCCCTTGAGATAATCGATAGGTGTTTGTAACAGGTTTGGATTCATTAGAACGAATATACTATTTATAGATAATTCTTCAATGCAAATATTGTCACATTACCAAGCTAAATTCGTTATTTTGGCAGAACATTTGATGATATTTTTATGATGCGTATTACTTTATATCTTATTTTATTTTTTACATACTACTACGGATTTACCCAACAGATCGATCATGCAGACTTTTTGGTAGGGAAGGTCGATATTGAGGTAGATGCAGATTCTAAAAGTGTAAAAGGGAATGTAAATTACACTTTTAAGATAAAGCAAAAGACAGGATCTATAAAGATTGATGCGCAAAATATGACAATTGCTAAAACCCTTTTAGACGGCGAGGAAATCAACTTCACCTATGATAACAAAGAAATTTTGGTACAGTCAAACTTTGAGGCGAATACAAATCATGATATCACAGTTTTCTTTAAAGCCACTCCTAAAAAGGCATTGTACTTTGTAGAAGATTATCAGGGAAATCCTCAAATATGGACTCAAGGCCAAGGAAAATATACATCCAATTGGCTACCGAGTTTTGATGACATGAACGAAAAGGTAGAATTCGATCTTTCTATTAGCTATACTACAGGAGCAGAGGTAATTGCCAATGGTAAACTTGTTGAAACAAAAATGGTTAATGATACCATTCAACAATGGAAATATGATATGACCAAACCTATGAGTAGTTATTTGCTAGCTTTTGCTATTGGTAATTATGAGAAGGTAGTAGAAACATCAGATAGTGGTATTGCGCTAGAAATGTACTTTTATCCTAGTGCAAAGGATAAGTTTGAAGCTACCTACAAGCATAGTAAACGTATGTTTGATTTTCTTGAGGAGGAAATAGGATACGCATACCCTTGGCAAAATTATAAACAAATACCAGTAAAAGATTTCCTATATGCAGGAATGGAAAATACAGGAACGACTATTTTTTCTGATGCATTCATAGTAGATGAAACGGCTTATATAGATCGTAATTATATTAATGTAAATGCACACGAACTCGCTCATCAATGGTTTGGAGACTTAGTAACCGAAACAGAAGGGACACACCATTGGTTGCAAGAAGGTTTTGCTACGTATTATGCATTATTAGCAGAGAAAGAGATTTTTGGAGAAGATTATTTCTTGTATAAATTATATGAAAGCGCAGAACAACTCACAGCCCTGTCGAAAACTGAGACCGCAACCTCACTTTTAGATCCAAAAGCTAGTTCATTAACCTTTTACCAAAGAGGAGCCTGGGCATTATATGCTTTGAGAGATGTTATAGGAGATACCAGCTTTAAGATTACTATTAATAATTATTTAGAGAAATATAAGTTTAAAAATGCAACAACCGATAATTTTTTGGCAGTGGCAGAAGAGGTTAGTGGTAAAGATCTTGATGAATATGCCACATTATGGTTGAAAAATGTACAATTCCCCTCTCAAAAAGCACTAGATATACTCACCAAGTCTGAATTTATAAAACGATATTTAAGTTTGGCTCAGGAGCGTACTCAACCTATGGCTGGTAAATGGGGTACACTGGCAAAAGCACTTGATTTTCCGGTAAATGATTATTTGGGACAGGAAGTAGTATATCAATTAGCAGGGAATACTTCTCCTGAAGCTATCACTCTTTATGAACGTGCGTTTGAAACTAACAATATATTTGTAAGACAGGCAATTGCGAGTACTTTAAGTACTATACCTAAAGACCTGCAAAAGCCCTATGAATCTTTACTCAAAGATGCATCTTATGCTACGCTAGAACCTGCACTGTATCATTTGTGGGCCAATTTTCCAGAAAAAAGAAAGGAGTATTTAGATGCTACAAGTGAAATTATAGGTTTCAATGATAAGAACGTTAGAATGCTTTGGTTGGTATTAGCCCTTAGTACTTCAGATTATCAAACAAACAATCATCAAAAATTTTATAATGAGTTATCTCGATATACCTCTTCAGCCTTTCATTTTAGCACCAGGCAAAATGCCTTCACTTATCTGGAAAGTTTACAAGCTTTTTCCGACTCAATCCTCGTGAACCTTGTAGATGGCGCAACCCATCATAACTGGAGATTTCGAAATTCCTGTCGGAAAATTTTAGATAATTTGTTGAAGCAGGAAAAATATAAAAAGAAATATGTAGCTTTAATGAATGGTTTACCTAAGAATCAGAAAGATTTTTTAGAGAAAAAGTTAACCCCATAATCTTAATAAATATATGCGAGCATTAGTAATTTCGGGGGGAGGCAGTAAGGGTGCCTTTGCCGGAGGAGTTGCGCAACATCTTATTCAGGACCTAAATAGAAAATATGATCTGTTTATTGGTACTTCTACAGGTAGTTTGTTGGTTTCGCATTTAGCCATGTCAAAAATTGAAGAGATAAAGAAGTTTTATACCTCTGTAAATCAATCTTCGATTTTTAAAAGTTGTCCTTTTATTATTAAAAAGAAAAGGGGATATAATAGTATAAGCATAAATCACCTTAATGTACTTCGCAATCTGCTGAAAGGGAAAAAATCTTTTGGGGACAGCAGAAATTTGAGAGAGTTAATCGAGACCGCCATTTCTAAAGATGATTTTAAACGTTTGCAATCTCAAAGCCATGATGTCGTTGTTACGGTTACGAATCTTTCGGCAAACAAAGTAGAGTATAAGTCGATAAAGGATTGCGAATATGAAGACTTTTTAGATTGGATATGGATTTCCTGTAACTACCCACCTTTTATGAGTTTGGTAAGAAAGAATTTTTGTGATTATGTCGATGGTGGACTAGGGTCTATGGTTCCTATAGAAGAAGCTATTAAGAGAGGAGCAAAAGAGCTGGATGTCATCGTTTTAGAAACCGAGGTGAATTACATAAATCGTATGCCGACAAAGAATCCTTTTTCGCTAATTACCAATATGGTTAATTTTATGATGGATCAGATCGAATATCAAAATATAAGAATAGGTAAATTTAGCGCAAGAGAAAAAGATGTAGCTCTGGATTTATATTATACCCCAACCGTTCTAACAACAAATTCTCTGGTTTTCGACAAAAAGAAGATGACAGAATGGTGGACAAAAGGGTATGAATTTGCCAGAGATAAAAATCATTATAACAAACTATAAATATGCGAGCATTAGTAATATCTGGAGGAGGGAGTAAAGGAGCCTATGCGGGTGGAGTTGCTCAATACTTAATGCAAGAACAAGGTAAAAAGTATGATTTGTTTTTGGGAACTTCTACAGGTAGTTTATTAATTCCTCATTTGGCATTGGGGAATGTTGATAAGGTATATGATATGTATACCAATGTAAATCAACGAACTATTTTTAACGTAAACCCATTTAGAGTTCGTAAAAAGGGAAATAGAGAATTCGTCTCTATCAATTTTTTATCATCTATGTGGCAATTTATCAAGTTAAAAAGAACATTTGGAGAAAGTAAAAATTTAAGACGCGCTATAAGGCGTAATTTTACTAAGCAAGATTTTGAGTTGGCACAAGAAAAGGTGAAAGATGTAGTGGTAACTGTTTCTAATCTTACCAAAAGCAAGACAGAATACAAGTCTATCAATGATTTTAGCTATGAAGATTTTTGTGATTGGATATGGATCTCCTGTAATTATGTGCCTTTTATGAGTCTTGTTACTAAAGATGGTTGTGAATATGCGGATGGTGGTTTTGGGTGTATGGTTCCTATTCGAGAAGCCATACGCAGGGGAGCTACCGAGGTAGATGCGATCATACTAGAATCTGAAAATATGGAGCATAATAAAGTATTGGGTAAAAATCCTTTTTCTTTAATGGTAAATCTATTTGGCTATATGTTGGATCAGGTCGAAGGACATGATACAGTATTGGGTAAATTGGCAGCCATAAATAAAGATGTTCCTTTAAATTTGTATTACACGCCTTCAAAGCTTACTGAAAATTCTTTGGTGTTCAATAAAAAGCTAATGAGTAATTGGTGGCGACAAGGCTATGAATATGCTGCCGAAAAAGCAAAACTAGCCGAAGAAAATAAGCTTAAGGACATTGATATGGCAGGGTAGAAGAATTTACATCTGATGTAAAACACTACGTTTAATTAAGAAATATACCATTGTATTTTTGACTATTCAATCTTCCCAATCAATCCCCAGCCATTAGCTTTGTCTATTACTACGCAATGGAGTGTGTTTTTCCCCTTTTTTAGTGGTAAATATAGCGTATTAGTATTTATATCGATATGACCAGTATATTGCACTCCTTTTTGCCTAAAAGCATTATTTCCTCTAAATATGGGTGTACCGTTAAGGTAAACAATGATTTTGTCACTATAATCAAACGAAAACAACTTGTTACTGGCTGTATCGGAATGAATATTGGTAGCTGCCACAATGTAATTCTCTTTGTTTTGCTCAAAATTTCCAGATGAAGTTTTTTTAACGAATTTAGAGATAGGCAATAAACCAGAGACTTCTGTTGGAACTACGGTATACTCTTCTTTTGAAAAAGAAGCATAACTTAAGGCATCGACATCATATGAAAATGCCTGGGTAATATTCCATTTTCTTATGATTCCTGAGTCTGCTACCTGTAAAACACTTGGCGTGTTAACTTTTATGGAAGGATCTTTTTGAGTTATTCTGAAATTGGAAAATCGAGCACCAAATAGTGCCCAAACTCCAATAGCGCCTTCGATATTATCTGTTTTAAGCTGATCAACCGTCATTATTTTTTCATTATTTAAAGATATCACAGCAATTTGATCTAGAACATCTATTCGCAATGTATTCCATTCCTTATTTCTAAAAGGAACGTTGGCTTGGTATTCTCTATATAACTGCCAGTTCGATTCATTATTAAAAATAGGAGTGTACTGTACAGCATCTGCTTGGTTCGATTTATGAAGACGTATATACACTTCTTCCATGGTATTTTCCTTTTTTCTAAAGGCAATACCTCCAAAACTTCTTTTAGCATTTGCATAGATATCTACCTCGATAGAACCATTTGTAAATTGAAGATTTTTGAGAGTAGCTCTTCCTTTTTTCAATACCAAGGTGTTTCTACCTTCAAATTTTTCAAAACTAGCACCTTCAGGAAGGTTCCAGTTGGAAGAAATCATATCAATTTTAGTTACAGTATTTTGTGTAAATATTAAGTTTATAGCACATAAACTTAAAGACAGAAATAAAAGATTTGCTTTCATTTTTTTTATGTAAATGTCTAATATATTTTAAATCGGAGTACTATCGCTTTAGGGTAAAAACCTATCATTTTGGTAGGTTGCTCTATATGTTACTGGACTGGTGTTTGTAAAATTTCTAAAAAAACGGGTAAGATTGTTAGGCTCGCTAAAGTTGAGAGCAAAAGCTATTTCGGCAATAGTTTTATCAGAATATCTAAGTTCCATTTTTATTTCTTGTAGTAAGCGTTGATGTATAACTTCTTTAGATGTTTTTCCAAAGTGTTTTTTGGCTAAGGTGTTAAGCTGGTGTCTATTGACTTGGAGTATATCTGCATATTGCTGAACTGAATGAACCTTTCTGATATTCAATTCAAGTAATTCTTTAAATTTATAAATCATTGAATTGGATTGGGTGTCATCAGAAAGATGATATTCTTGCGCATAGAGTCGATTCAATTTAGATAGTGAAAAGTATAATAGCGAACGAATGATATGTGGACTATCATTTTGATACGCTTTTATCTCTTTAATGATTTCTTGTAATACCAATTGTACAATACCATAGTCCTCTTTTTTGATTTTTAAGTATTGTGGATGTTGAGCGTTGTAAAAATATTGTAAACGATAAATAAACAGTTTATCATTAAAAAAGTCTGATAAAAAATCATTTTGAAAAACCAGATGAAAGCCTTTTACACCTTCTAAAGGTATATTACAACTTTTTTTCTGAAAAGGGGAGATGAAGAAAATACTGTAAGGAGTAACGGGCAAAGTATATCCGTTCAGTTCTAGTTTTCCAGTGGCATTTTCAAACAGAAAAATTTCGAAAAAATCAATGGTGTGAGGATTAGGATCGAAAAAAACATTAGGGTTATCTTCGAACTTGTGCAAGTCCATCAACAATTCAAATCCGTACTTCCTTTTTTCAAAAATAAACTTACGCAACCGAATTCGTATTTTATGATTTCCTGTTTGTTTACATATATTTAGAATAAGTCTCCTATCTCTTCCTTGATTTTTGATAAGGCAACATCACTGGGAGCTCCTTTTTCAACTAACTCGGTAAGGATGACTTCTCTCATTTTATCTGAAGAATCTACTTCTTTGTTTAATGTCGTTTTCCTAATCATCGCTATAGTAGCGTTTTTTGCGGCTTTAATCGTATTCCAGCATTCGTCAGATACATAAATTTGCTGACTCAGATTATGTTCAAACTCTTGATCTATAGTGTGTATCAATAGAGACTCATAACTTTCTTTATCTTCTCCCACAGGAGCCATTCTTGTTAACAGTTTTCCTGGAGATATTCTTTCTAAGAATAAAGCCATTCGCTCATAAGCCTGTAAACGCAACGGGAATGCTTGTTTTTGATTCTCTCTATGTAACAAAAATCTACGTCGTCTTTCTTCGTTTTGAGTATGAACTTTAAAAAAGAATATAGCCAATATTGTTATTAGAGTAGCGGGAATTAAAGATATAACTAAGGGGATAATTTCAAGATCCATGGTAATTGGTAATTATAATTATGATGTATATGAACCGCCAATATACGTACATTGTTTCAAATCTTCAGCACAAGTATATTCAACGGGAGTCTTACTATATTTAAAGGATTCTTCAAGAGTTTTGGTTAATTCTCCATCATCTACATTAAGGTCAACATCTTGCATTGTAAATTGACAAGGATGCTCGTACCCAGCAGCATGTGTAATTTCTATAAATTCTTTTCTAAATGTTTTAAAATATTGAGCAAGGCGTTCAGATTTTAAAGGAATATCAATTCCTTTTTGCAACCATTTACTTTGTGTAGCTATACCGGTAGGGCATTTGTTGGTATGACATATTTGAGCCTGTATACATCCTATGCTCATCATAGCTTCACGGGCTACATTAATACAATCAACACCCATTGCAAAGGCCATAGCAGCTTTTGCTGGGAAACCTAATTTTCCGCTACCTATAAAAACGATACGATCGGTAAGATTATGTTTTTGAAAGATTTTGTAAATAGCAGTAAACCCATATACCCATGGTAGGGACACATGATCAGCAAAACTCGGAGGTGCAGCTCCGGTTCCACCTTCTCCACCATCTATAGCTATAAAATCGGGACCTCTATTACTCTTTGCCATAAGTTCAGCTAAAAGCTCCCATTGTTCTGTTTTACCAATGGCTGCTTTAATTCCAACAGGAAGCCCTGTTTCGTTTGCTATGTCTTCAATAAATTGTAATAATCCAGGAACATCAGAAAAAGCCGTATGTGAGGAAGGCGATAATACATCTTTTCCTACTTCTACACCTCTTATCTTTGCAATTTCTGGGGTGATCTTAGCACCAGGTAATACACCTCCCTTTCCAGGCTTAGCACCTTGAGAAAGTTTAATTTCTATAGCTCGAATAAAAGGGTTTTTATCGACGAGTTCTTTTATTTTTTCCATAGAAAAATTACCATCTTTATCACGAACTCCAAAGTAACCCGTTCCGAAGTGAAAAATAACATCACCGCCATTACTATGATATGGAGAAAGTCCTCCTTCACCCGTATTATGATAAGCGTTTGCCTTTTGTACACCTAAGTTTAATGATTCTACTGCTCTTGCAGATAAAGAACCAAAGCTCATGGCCGATACGTTTATAATAGAGCCAGGTCTAAAAGGTTTTTTTCTCTGGTTATGAAGTCCCATTACTTTGGCGCAAGGCAAAAAACTCTTATCCTTAACATTTGGATGCTCCTTATCCAATTTAAAAGGAATCAGGCAGTTTTTTACAAAAATATGTTGGTGTTGATATATATCACGGTCTGTACCAAAACCTTCATAATTATTTTCATTTTTAGAAGAGGCATATACCCATCCTCTTTCAATTCTATTAAACGGAAGTTCTTCTCGGTTATTTGCTACAAAATATTGTCTTATTTCTGGACCAATACTCTCCAGCATATATCGCAAATGACCAACAATAGGGAAGTTATGACTTATGGTATGTCGTTTATTAAAAAAGACATCACGTATCGCGATTAAAGCTAAAACAATAATAATCCACATCCACCAGGATATGGCACCTAAAAAGCTTACTATATTTTCCATTTAAAAAGTACTACTAATTTTATTGGGCATTTAAATAATCTATTGTGAGTTGTGACATTACTTTAACTCCTAGTACCAAACCACTTTCATCTATATAAAAATCAGGAGTATGGTGAGCAGGAGCATTTGTTGTACCAGGAGTTTTTCCTCCTAAAAAGAAATAAAAGCCGGGTACTTTCTCTTGAAAATATGAAAAATCTTCTCCTCCTGTTGTTGCTTTTGATAGTAAAACATTTTCCTTACCTGCCACACCTTGAATGGTGGGTAGCATTTGCTTAACCAAATTAGGGTCATTATAGGTAATCGAAGTATTATTTTGAAACTCAATAGTAGCATCACCTCCATAAGCTTTGGCTATCGATGGTACCATTTCGGTCATACGTCTTATAATTAGTTCTCTCATAGAAGGATCTAAGGTGCGTACCGTACCGATCATTTCTGCGTTTTCGGGAATAATATTAAAACGAACACCACTGGTAATTTTACCAACGGTAATTACCGCCGCCTCATTTACCAAAGGCGATTCTCTACTAATAATGGTTTGCAGACCATCAATAATTTTTGCTGAGATGAGAACAGGATCTACACCGCTCCATGGAGCCGAACCATGTGTTTGTTTTCCTTTTACATTGATAACAAAACGTTCTACTGCTGCCATTGTTCCTCCCGGTTTATATCTTATTTTTCCTACTGGAGTACCTGAGTTAATATGTAATCCAAAAATAGCGTCTACATCAGGATTTTTCAGAACACCTTCTTTGATCATTAGTTTTGCGCCTCCTTCTTCTCCAGGTGGGGGACCTTCTTCTGCCGGTTGAAAAATAAACTTAACTGTTCCCGAAACCTTGTTTTTGTTTTTGGCAAGAATTTCTGCAACACCCATTAAAATAGCAGTATGCGTATCATGCCCGCAAGCATGACTAACACCCACTTCGGTATCTAAAAATGTAGTTTTTACTATCGATTTAAATGGTACATCAGCTCTTTCTGTAACGGGTAATGCGTCAATATCGGCTCTCAAAGCAACTGTTTTTCCGGCTTTTTTGCCTTTAAGAATAGCGACCACGCCAGTTTTTGCTACTTTTTCAGTAACTTCTAGCCCTAGATTATTTAAATGTTTTGCGATCTTTTCTGCAGTCTTAAACTCTCGGTTCGAGAGTTCAGGGTTTTGGTGAAAATCTCTCCTCCATTCAATGACCTTAGATTCAATTTCTTCGGCCATTGTGTTGATATCTGGATCAATTTGTTGTGCCTGTATAGAACAAATTGCCAATAAGAGTAATAAGAGCGTTTGTGTTTTTGAGTTCATCAGTTTTAGAAATTAATAAGTCTGTAGTTATTATTTTGTAGTTGTACCAATGCTGTCATTGCCGATAAAGCAAATTGTATCTCTGGTAGTACATCATTTTTTGTAATACCTCTGTGTGCTGCTGTTTGTCCGCATAAAACAACTTGCACCCCGTTTTGAGAAAGTTTCGAAATTAATTTAGCATTGGGGTTATCTATTCCGTAGATGGATTTGTAGTTGGCATTGGTTAAAACATCATTTGCGGCATTGCCATGAATTACTAAAGCAACTTTCAGTTTTTCACGTGCTACACCTGCATCAACGTGCATGTTAAGGTATCTAGCAGCTGTGTTGATAAGTGGGTTTACTTTGGTAGAGTCCTTAAATGTTCTTCCTACATCAAAAACTACCTTTAATTCTTTGTTGAGATCGGTTTTAAAATCCGGATTGTTTACCTCATAGGTATTCCCATATTCTGTGATGATTTTCCCTTTTTTTTGAGAAAAAATAAACAAAGGGAATAACACAATTGTAAAGATCAGTATATTGTTTTTCAAACTTGAAGTTTTGGTTTTTAAAGATATTCAAAAATCTATTAAAGGAAAGTTAAAAAAATACTTACATTTTTTTACCAAAACTAAAGCTCACCTACAATGTTGTAAATGAGCTTTTTTATACGGCTTTAGTGTAGTTTTATTGTTTTACAAACTTACCTATTGATTTATTGTTAATCAAAATGATATATAAACCTTGAGATAGTTCAGAAACGTTTAATTCTGAAGTTGGATTAGACTGAAATACGGTTTGCCCAAGGATATCAACAATTTTTAGATCATAGTCATTTATAGTAATTCCATCTATATTAAGTAGTTGTTCTCCTTTTACAGGGTTAGGGTAGTAGGTAAAAGATCTACTCTCTAAACTTAAATTAAGTTGAGATCTATCTACGGTAAAGATCTCAGAAATTGAGCTACAACCAGCTTCATTAAAGACTTCTACAGTATATTCTCCAATAGCTTGAGGTAAGTACTCAGCTTGTACACCATCTTCTAGAGTTTCACCGTCGAGATACCATTGGTATTCGGCAAATTCTGAAGAAACCGAAAGTCGTTGAGCAGTGTTCACAATGATATCCTGTTGTTCTGGGATTGGAACAACGACTATCTTTACTTCGGTTCTTGTACTTGTGATACAGTCTTCTATAAAACCAGATATAAAATAAGATTTCGAAGCGTCGAGTTCGGGTGTTTCAAAAGTAGTTCCGGTTGCAATTGCTTGACCGCCTTCAGCTTGTTCGTACCATCTAAACTCACTATTACCAGATATTGTTAAAGTAGCAATATTACCAGGACAAATATTTTGATCGTTTCCTGTAGGTTGATCAGGTATATTGATCGTTATAAAGTCGGTTTTTATATTGGTGTTTTCACCAGTATTATTTACTGCTGTAAGTGACACTGTAAAAGTTCCTCCAGATTCATAATTATGTGTTGGGTTTTGCTCTGTAGAAGTAGTTCCATCACCAAAATCCCAGGCATACGAATTTACTCTATTAATCGAAGTACTCGTAAAGTCTACCTGAGAGCAACCATTTTTTATAGCTTCAAAATTTGCAACGGGTGGTTGGTTGTTATCCCCTGGTTTATAGTTTCCTGCAATAAAATAGTTTCCTAATGAAGCATAATCTGAATACCCCGTGATAGGATTTCCTTCACCAACTCCATCGATTTCAATAAAATAGGTCCCATCGGGAAGATTTACGTTAATAGATGCGCTGAGTCCAGAAGGATCCGAAATAGCAACTTCTTCTCCCAAAGGGTCAAGAATTCTAGCTTGTATATTAAGGTTGGGATAATCTGGATCGGGAGAAAAATCAAAAGAGACATCTCCAGCTTCAATAACAAAGGAAAACACATCTTTGTCATCTCTAGTACCAATGAATCCAAAGTTTTCATCTGAGCTTACTTCTCCATCATCACTTACTCTTATTTCGGTAGCATTATTGATGATATCACCATGATCATCATTTCTAAAACCAACACCGTTTCTGCTATCTGCCATAATAGCAATATCATCTTGGGTTTGATTAGCATTTTCAAACTCTCCCTGACTCCATTGACCAATAGCCCTATTTACACTCCATCCCATTATGGGGCTCCATGTACCATGACCAGCATAGTACTCTGTACTTCCTTGACTATCGTGAGATAAACCTAAGGTATGTCCAACTTCATGAGAACCTGTTTCTCCCGCTGCTCTTACAGACCTAATATTATAAACCCAGCAAGGGTCATCAAAAGAATTTGAAGCAAATGATCTTAAATATGCTACTCCTCCAGATCCAGGTTGGGCATCAGTAGTAGGAGTGAAGATACACATCATTCTTCGATTTCTTGGAGTAGCATCAAAAAGATCACGACGGGTTGTAACATTTAGGTTAAACGGTCGAAAATCTTCTGCCATAAGTTTCCATATTCTAGTAATATCTTGATCAGAAAAATTAACTGGTTGAGCATCAATAGTGGCTCCACCTGCCCATCGTGTTCCGGTTACTACTTCTCCATCAAAATCAAGGTAAATTACACCAGCTGCACCAGGCAAACTTTCTAATTGTAAATTCATTTTATTTTGAATTTTACTGGTATTGTTTTTGCTGGAAGGTAATTGCTCATAGTCTACACATAATACATCATTAATAGATACCTCCTCAATATATACTTTGCCTGTGGTCTCTGTAAAAATTTTATAAGCAGTCTTGGTGTTTTGTAACCAAATATCTCCAGAGACTTTTCCTTGTTCTGAAACTAAAGAAAAGGTAGATGCTTTTTCATCATTAACATTACCTACCAGTACCAATGAGGATTCCTGTTCTTCCTTTATATTGAGTTGTAGGTGTAAAAAGCTGTTTTTTGATAACTCGATAGTGGTGGGCTGACCACTTTTTTGAACTAACAAGTTATTAATTAAGTCTTGCTGATTTTCTGATATGAGTATTTTTGTATCAGACTGTCCATAAGAAATAGCTCCGTTAATTAGTATGGATGCAAATAGAATATACTTCAGAAATTTCTGAATCATAGCAGGTAGATTAGTAGTGAAATGTTAGGGTTTAGTTAGAAACAAAACTAAATAATAAAGAATTTAGTATGTGAATAATTCAATATATTCTAGAATCTGTCGTGATTTAACAAGTAAAGACGTATTCTGGTTGAGAATACGTCTTTGTTACTCATAGAACGAGTTAAGATTAAATAATAATATCTTCTGCCATAGAAAATAATCTTTTATTTATACTATGATATACTTATAATTCTTTCTAAAGGTATTATAGTAGCTTGTTTTAAAATCACTTCTTTATCGGTGATTCCCCAAATAGTGGTCTCTACTCTTTTGAATCCAGCATCGTCGACAAAAACAATTTTTACTTTTTGATGTTCCAAATTACCTAAGGAGAGTGCTCTTTGTAGTTCTAAAAACCGATCTATTTGATCTTTTCTTTTGTCTAGAACGTCTTTTTTAGGAAACTTTAAAAATTTGATTTGCTCTTTTTCGATAAACTGTACATTCATGTTTGGGGCCATAAGGGGTAATTTTTAGGTTATTTCGTATTTAGGTTTGTGGCAATTGCTTTCAATATAATACTTTTTAACTTAAAAATATGCTTTTTATCTATGTTTTTTATTAAATAATTATCAACATGTAGGAAAAATACTTGTTGATATTCTGTGTTTTTATGTAAAAGTTATTTACTATAGGTTGTTTACAAAAAACTGCAATAGCACTTCCATTTACGTTTAGGTTTGCTTAAATTTCGCATTTAAAAAATTGTTACGTTGGAAGAATATTTAGCAGAATTGAATGATGCCCAACGGGCTCCGGTACTACAAGTAGATGGACCAATGATCGTAATAGCCGGTGCAGGTTCTGGAAAAACAAGAGTACTTACTTATCGTATAGCATATTTAATGCATAAAGGGGTAGACCCTTTTAATATTTTGTCATTGACATTTACCAATAAAGCTGCACGTGAAATGAAAAAGCGTATCGCAGATATTGTTGGAGCAAGTGAGGCGAAAAACCTTTGGATGGGAACTTTTCACTCTATTTTTGCTAAGATTTTAAGATTTGAGGCAGATAAATTAGGGTACCCTTCAAATTTTACTATTTACGATACTCAGGATTGCCAGCGTTTAATAGCTTCTATTATTAAAGAAATGGGGCTAGATAAAGATATTTATAAGTATAAGCAGGTATATTCACGAATATCATCCTACAAGAATAGTTTAATTACGGTTAAAGCCTATTTTCAAAATCCAGAGTTGGTTGAAGCAGACGCAATGGCAAAAAGACCGAGAATGGGTGAGATTTATCAAGAATATGTAGAGCGATGTTTTAAGGCTGGAGCCATGGATTTTGATGATCTTTTATTAAAAACCAACGAGCTGCTAAACCGTTACCCCGATGTTCTTGCAAAATATCAAAATAGGTTTAGATATATATTGGTAGATGAGTACCAGGATACCAATCACTCTCAATATCTTATCGTACGAGCGCTATCAGATAAATTTCAAAATATTTGTGTGGTGGGAGACGATGCACAAAGTATCTATGCATTTCGAGGAGCAAATATTAACAATATTCTTAACTTCCAGAGAGATTATGATAATGTGCAACAGTATAGATTGGAGCAAAATTATAGGTCGACCAGAAATATTGTTGAGGCCGCGAATTCGGTAATCGATAAGAACAAAACCAAGCTTGATAAAGTGGTTTGGACCGCCAATGATTTTGGTCCGAAGATAAAAGTAAATCGATTGTTGACAGATGGAGATGAAGGAAGGTATGTAGCCAGTTCGATATTTGAAAACCAAATGCAACATCAATTGCCAAATGGAGATTTTGCCGTTCTATATAGAACCAATGCACAATCTAGAGCAATTGAAGATGCACTACGTAAACGAGATATAAAATATCGAATTTACGGGGGGCTTTCTTTTTATCAAAGAAAAGAAATAAAAGACGTCTTAGCATATTTAAGATTGGTAATCAACCCCAAAGATGAAGAGGCTTTAAAAAGAGTGATTAACTATCCAACTAGAGGAATTGGTGGAACTACAGTAGATAAACTAGTGGTAGCTGCAAATCATTATGATCGTTCTATTTTTGAGGTCATTGAAAATCTGGATAGGATTAATCTGAAAATTAATAGCGGAACCAAGACTAGGTTAGAAAACTTTATGAATATGATCAAAAGTTTTCAAATTACCAATGAGACCTCTGATGCTTTTGTTTTGGCTGAGATGGTAGCAAAGAAAACTGGTTTATTACAAGAATTGAAAAAAGACGGTACACCAGAAGGAATTGCCAGAATAGAGAATATTGAAGAATTGTTAAATGGTATTCGTGATTTTGTAGAAGGACAAAAAGAATTAGCAGATGCTACCGGATCCCTAGCTGAATTTCTGGAAGATGTTGCTCTAGCTACCGATCTCGATCAGGATAAGGGAGATGATGATAGAGTAGCTCTTATGACAATCCACCTCGCTAAAGGACTTGAGTTTCCGCATGTATATATAGTAGGAATGGAGGAGGATCTTTTCCCTTCTGGAATGAGTATGAATACCCGAAGCGAACTGGAGGAGGAGCGAAGATTATTTTATGTTGCTTTAACCAGAGCCGAAAAACAAGCATATCTTACGTATACCCAATCACGTTATCGTTGGGGTAAATTGGTCGATGCAGAGCCAAGCCGATTTATCGAAGAAATAGACGATAAGTATCTTGATTATCTTGCTCCCGTAGAAAACTACAGATATAAACCTCTTATCGATTCTGATATTTTTGGAGAAGTTGACAAGAGTAAACTAAGACTTAAAAAGCCGGTTTCAGGAACACCACCTCTTGCTCATAAACCTAGTGAAGAACAGTTAAGAAAATTAAGAAAGCTTAGACCGGTTTCTAATACTACTTCAGATACACCAAAGACAAACCTTTTTGATGGAGAGCTGGTTGCAGGAACAGCAGTAGAACACATGCGTTTTGGAAAAGGTAAAATTCTGAAGATAGAAGGCATAGGACAAGATAAAAAAGCTGAAATTCATTTTGAAAAAGGAGGGATCAAAAAACTATTACTGCGTTTTGCAAAGCTTAAAGTTTTATAATGCGTAAATTGTAATGCTTTTTCACATAAATCCCCTGTATGGCCGAGTATATCAAGTTATATAATGAAAATCCAAATCCCAGAGAGGTAAAAAGAGTGGTAGACTGTTTACGAGATGGGGGTATAATTATTTACCCTACAGATACAGTTTATGGGTTGGGTTGTGATATTACCAATAACCGAGCACTAGAAAAAATCGCTAAGATAAGAGGAGTTAAACTAGCGAAAGCTAATTTCTCTTTTATATGTAAAGATCTAAGTAATCTTTCTGATTATGTAAGACAAATCGATAATCGTACGTTTAAATTACTTAAAAGAACACTACCAGGACCTTATACGTTTGTTTTGCCTGGGAGTAATAATTTACCTACCGTATTTAAAAAGAAAAAAACCGTTGGAATTCGGGTTCCAAATAATAACATTTGTATCGCAATTGTAGAGGAGCTAGGAAACCCCATTGTATCAACATCTATTCATGATGAAGATGAAGTAATCGAGTATACTACAGATCCAGAACTTATTCTTGAGAAATGGGATAATTTGGTTGATATGGTAGTCGATGGGGGGTATGGTGATAACATACCTTCAACAGTTATCGATCTCACTGGTGATGAACCCGAATTAATTAGAGAAGGTAAGGGGGCAGTTGATATTATTTAAGATACTATAAAATTGAGCTCGTTCCTATAAACACTAGGAGTTTTTCCGGTAAATTGTTTAAAAAGTTTACTAAAGTGTGAGAAATTACTAAATCCGCTCTCGTAACAAACATCTGCAATACTCATTTGTTGTTCGTGCAATAGCTTAGCAGCATGTACTAGTCTGTATTCATTTACAAATTGTATAAAGGTTTTACTGGTTACTTTTTTGAAATATCTACAAAATCCGGGAACACTCATACTCACAATATCAGCAATTTCCTCTAAAGGGATAGGTCTTTTAAACTCTTTTTGCACAAAATTGAAAATAAGATTTATTCTGTTGTTATCCTGTAATTCGGTTTCTATCATAAAACCTTCAGCATTTAGAATAGTATAATCATCGGTTTTTTCCATTTCTTTCAGTATTTGTAAAATACCAAGCAGTTTTTCAAAAGGCTCTAGTTGTTTTAGGGATTCTATTTGTGCACCAATACTACGTTTGGTATCACCATGAAACGTTATACCTTTCTGAGCCTGATGTAACAATTTACCAATAGAAATCATTTCAGGAATTTGAAAAAAGGAATCTCCTAAGAAATTTGGTAACATTTGTATGATAGTTTCACTACTGTTTCCTGTCATACCATCGGTGAAACCACAATGTGGTAAATTGGACCCTATAAGCATTAGGGCACCATTTCTATAGTAAGACATATGACTGCCAATTTGCATTTTTCCTGTTCCTCCATTTACGTAGACGATCTCTATTTCAGGATGATAGTGCCAAATAGGAGCCTTGTTTTTATTCTCTTCTGAAAATGTTTCATAATATAATGAGCTACCAAATTCTGGAACTATCTTTTCTAGTGATGGTTTATTTACTTTCATAGAGTTTTTCTTTTCTATTAGTAATGCTTACGTCGCAACTGTTTTTCTTTACGAATATGATATGTTTCCTGTTAAGTAATTGTAAATTTAACACAAATAATATGTTAAATTAGCTTACGTATGGTTTTTCAGTACTTTGCAGGGTTAATATAGCACATATATATGCAAATATTGTTGTGTTTTGATGAAAGATGGTGCTATACATTTGTACCGAGAAATATTAACAACAAAAACAGAAAGTTATGAAAAGAGTAATTAACGTTAGCTTAGCTTTATTCGCAATCTTGTTAAGTACTGCAGTAAAAGCTTCAGATGTTTTATCAGTAAAAATCGAGAACTCTTCTACGATCAACGTATCGTTAGCAAATATTAGTAAAGGACAGAAACTTTATCTAAAAGATTATTCAGGAACTGTATTATTTAATGTAACCTTAGAAGCGATGCCATCGTATAGAAAGTATTTTAACCTAAGTACGGTAGAGCATGGTGTATATTTTGTAGAAACGGAAACAGAATTTGATGTAAAAGTAACTCCAGTAATTAAAAATGATAAAGGAGTTGCATTAATAGATAATTCTTCGGTAACTATTTTTAAACCAAAAGTTCTTGTGGAGAATTTAATCGCAAGAACCATGGTTACAAAAACTGAAAACTCTCCGGTAAAAATATCAATTTATGATAAAGACGGTAATATGTTAAATGAAGAAGTGTTAGAAAGCGAAGACCAAGTAGTACAAAGAGCCTATAACTTTACGGGAGTACCAGCGGGAGATTATTATATTTACTTTAATGTAAATGACAGAACTTTCATGAAACAAATTAGTATTTAATTGTTTTTAATTAGTTTTATAACCACAATAAAGGCGATACGTAAGTGTCGCTTTTTTAGTTGTATATAATAGTGCACTCTTTTTTGAACGTGAAACCACTATTAATAAGGTTTTACAGAAAGTTCTTATTTAATTGTAACAAGTTGTAGTTGAACTTTATTTGCTGAATATTGTATTAAAAGAAAGGACGGTTAGATCGCTTTAATTGGAAAGAATGGGATTATAAAGAAGAAATATTTACAGTAATAAGAAGAAAGAATATGAGGTTAGACTTAGTCCAAATCAAGCTATAAAAAAGGCTATCCATTTGGATAGCCTTTTCTTATTGTTTTAAGGAACGTAAGTTCTTAGTTTCCTCCTTGAGTAGCTTTTTTCATTCCGTCCTCGATCATATTATAGAATTGATCAAGTTTTGGAAGTACTACGATTCTTGTTCGTCTGTTTTTAGCTTTATTTGCTGCTGTATCATTACCAGCAACAGGAACATAATAACTTCTTCCTGCAGCAGTCATACGCTTAGGATCTACTTTAAAGTCATTTTGTAATACTCTAACAACAGATGTTGCTCTTTTTACACTTAAGTCCCAGTTATCTAATAAAACTTTGTTTTTAATAGGCACATTATCAGTGTGACCTTCAACTAAGAATTCAATATCTGGTTTGTCATTAACTACTTTGGCAACTTTACCAAGTACCTCTCGAGCACGACTAGAAACATTGTAGCTACCGCTCTTGAATAATAATTTATCAGAAATCGAAACATAAACCACTCCTTTTTCAACATTTACTTCAATGTCTTCATCAGCAAGGTTACCAAGAGCTCCTTTAAGACTTGTTACGAGGGCAAGAGTAACAGAATCCTTTTTGGTAAGGGCATCTCTCATGGTTTTGATTTGTAAATCTTTTTCTTTGATGCTTTCTAAAGATTTTTCAAGATTCTCAGCTTCTTTAGTAGAAAGCGTAGCAAGGTTACCTACATTGTTTAATAATGCAGAATTCTGGTTCTTAAGGTTAGACACCTGATCTTGTAATACTTTTAATTGAGATGAAGAACTTGCTTTTTCTTCTAAACAACTATTTAATTTAACGGTTGCAGTATTTAATAAATCTTCGGTTTCTTTTTGTTTTGATTCAAGTTCTGCGTATTTCTTTTGAGAAACACAAGAAGAGAATAGTATGGCCATAGAAGCGCCAATAATCATTACTTTTTTCATTAGAAAATCTGTTTTTAGTCTTGTTCTGGTTATATAACTCAAAATTATTAAAATTGTGACGTAATGCTAAGTTGTTAACAATAATTTATTATATGACCTTATAATTGATTAAAATGTTTACGTTTTAAAATAAAATACTGCCATACAACGGAAAAAATTGAATAATATTTCCCCGTTTTAGAAAGTTTTTTGCGTTTTTTAATAAAAGTGTTAAAATTTCGGTAGAAGCTGAAATGCGCCTTGATGACAGCAATAAAGTGCGGAAATTTCCCTTCAAACAGGTATTTGGCTCCAGCTAACCCATCTAAAATCAACCTGATAAGTATAACAAACCACAGGTGCGATTTTCTTACATTTTTGATCAAAAGATACAAGTTGTTCCTAAAATTGAGATATGTTTTTTTAGGGTTCATGGTGTCCAAAGTAGCACCACCTAAATGATATACAGTAGAATCGCTTAGGTACATAATGGTATACCCATGATTTTGTATTCTCCAGCACAAATCAATCTCCTCTTGGTGAGCAAAAAAATCTTCATCTAGTTTACCCACTTTTTCAAATACGTCTTTGCGAATAAACAAACAAGCACCGGTAGCCCAAAAAATAGGAGTACTATAATTGTATTGTCCTTTATCCTCTTCTATAGTATCAAATATTCTCCCTCGACAATAAGGATATCCTAATTTATCTATAAATCCGCCAGCAGCTCCAGCATATTCAAAATGAGTTTTCTTTTTGTAATCCAGTATTTTTGGTTGGGCAGCAGCAGTTTTTTCAGAGTCACTAAATTCTTTAATAATGGGCGAAAGCCAATTCGGGGTTACTTCGACATCGCTATTGAGTAAACAATAAATATCGGCATCAATTTGAGAAAGAGCATCATTGTATCCTTTGGCATATCCACCATTTTCATTGTTTTGAACAATTTTTATGTTAGGGAATTCTTTTTCTACATATGCTATTGAATCATCGGTAGAAGCATTATCTGCCACATATACAGTAGCTTCTTTCGAGTTCTGAACTACAGAAGGTAAAAACTCTTCTAATAGAGCTCTTCCGTTCCAATTTAATATGACTACAGCTATTTTCACAACTGCAAATTAATGAGTTTATTCTGAAAATAGCTGCAATCAAATTAAAATAATTCTTTAACCTAAAAACTGGCAAAACTAATAGATTTTTAGATTTATATTTTAAGAGTATTAGTTATCGGAGAACATAACCCGCTACACCTTCATAGGTGTATCCAGCAGCATTGTTTCCTTCGTTTCGATTGGTAGTATAAAAGTGATTTACAGCACTACTATTGTAATAACGATATAAAGGGATTCGCCCACTTCCTCCAGAACGGAAAACATATCCAGCCACACCTTCATATCTATATCCGGCGGGTGTGCTTCGGCTTTGTTGATAAAAATGATTTACCCTGCTGCTGTTATAAAACCTGTACAGGGGTACAGTTCCAGGAACTTGTTGACTATAAATTTTACACTGTACACCTTCGTATCTATATCCTGATGGAGTACTTCTGCTAGTACTGTAATAGTGATTTACCGCACTGCTATTGTAATATCTATAAAAAGAAACAGGGCTTGTTGGAGGAGGAGTTTTTGCATATAACCTTTGCAAAGCAGTTCTGTCACTCGCTATAAACGGTCTATTAACTTCTCTTCCTATACAAGCAAGCATCCAAGAGTTCGCTACTGCATGTGTGGTAGGAGTACCAGGGATATGAATTGCACCTACACCTGCAGGACCTTCATTACCACCACTACCACAACTAAAGGCTCTGTTGGCATAATCTGTATGTCTGAACCCGATACAATGACCAATTTCATGAGCAATAACCGATACGGTGTTTCCCAACCTGTTAGTTCCTCCATAAAAAGAAGTACTCATTTGAATTGTATTGTGAGGTCTTCCGCTTCTTGGAAATCCCGCCCGAGCATATGTTCCTGCTCCAAGGTTTGCCGCTATTATACGAATATCGTTACTTGTCGCATTGGTTGTTCTTTGAAAAGTCAAACGAAGATTAAGAGCATTATATCTTCGTAAGGCTTCATCTGTAGAATTTCTTACAAAAGTTCCTAATGCAGGATCTACATACACCCTTATGGTTCTTGTGCCCGAAACCAGATTATTTGTTCGATAATGCTTTTCATTTTCGGCAAATACATCATTTGAGTTGGCTAATTCTTCTATTTCTTCTACTGTTAGAAAAATATCATATTCTACCACATATCCATTTTCTACTTTTGTTAAGCCTTCTTGAGTATAGAAGCCTGCTTGTTTTAGCTTTTGAATGATGTCTTTGGGAATACTTTCTTGACTATTATTGATTTCTGTGATGGGTTCTTCATCTTTTTCGCAAGAAGTAAACATCAAGAAAACAATAGATATAATCACTAAAGTGAATGTTTTGAATGAATTCATAATTTTAGGTTTTAAGATTAGTTTCGCCAGTTAATAAACGTTGAATACGCAATCCAAAAGTAAAGTTGAATTCATTAAAATAACCGAAGTATTTCCCTAAATTGAATAATTTGGTGTACTGATTTTTGCGATTTCTACCTTTGTTTATTTCTGGTATCGTGGTATATCTCTGAGAAAAGTATATTGCTGAAGAGTATAACTCATTTGACAATAATAATGTTGCATGCCATTGGTGATCATTAAATATTCTGCATCCAAAGACAAATTATACCTCGCAATCTGATCAAAAGTATCTTGAGTGATTTTTACATCAGCAGATTTACATTCAACAATAAGTTTAATACTACCATCTGGGTTAAAAATGATGATGTCATATCTTTTGTTTAGATCATTAACCTTAATTAATTTTTCAACATTTATTAAGCTCTCAGGATATTTTTTGGTTTCAATAAGGTAGTGTATAGTATGTTGCCTTACCCATTCTTCGGGAGTAAGAATGAAAAACTTTTTACGAATTCGACCAAAAATAGAAACTTTATTTTCGCTACTTTTGAGTCGAAACTTATATGCAGGGAAATTTAGTTTTTGCATATGACAAATTTGATGATTTTTTCTGAATGGATGAAGTAAAACAGATTGTTACTGATATTAAAAACGGTAATATTAAACCAATTTATTTTTTGATGGGGGAAGAACCCTATTATATAGATCGCATTTCAGAGTATATCGACAAAAATGTCCTGGCTGAAGAAGAAAAAGGCTTTAACCAAATGGTTTTATATGGTCGTGATGTTACTATAGAAGATATAGTTGCTAACGCAAAGCGATTTCCAATGATGGCAGAACGCCAAGTTGTAATTGTAAAAGAAGCGCAAGATCTTTCAAGAACCATAGAGAAACTAACCGATTATGTAGAAAATCCACAACCTTCTACAGTATTGGTAATTTGCTACAAATACAAAAAAATAGATAAACGTAAAAAACTGTATAAGGCTGTTCAAAAAAGCGGGATTATCTATGAGAGCAAAAAGCTCTATGAAAATCAGGTAGCCGATTGGATAAGAAGAGTGTTATCGGGATCAAAATACGGAATCGAACCCAAAGCAGCACAAATGTTAGTAGAGTTTTTGGGCACCGATCTTAACAAGATTAATAATGAACTTGAAAAGCTAAAGCTCATTATTCCGCGAGGTCAACAAATTTCAGCAGATCAAATAGAAGAGAATATTGGTATAAGTAAAGAGTTTAACAACTTTGAACTACGCAAAGCTATAGGTTCACGAAATGAAGTAAAAGCTTATCGTATCATCAATTACTTTGCTCAAAACCCAAAAGATAATCCTTTGGTGGTTACAATATCTTTACTATACAGCTTTTTCTCTCAGGTTTTACAGTATCATGGGCTGTCAGATAAATCGCAACGAAACGTTGCAGGTGCTTTAAAAATTAATCCTTACTTCGTAAAAGACTACACAGAAGCTGCTCGTAATTACCCTATGAAAAAAGTAAGTCAGATTATTGCTTTGCTTAGAGAAGCCGATATAAAAGGAAAAGGAGTAGGAGCTGCGAATTTGCCTCAGGGAGATATCTTAAAGGAACTTCTGGTAAAAATTATGAGCTAAATATTCATCTTATATTGGCAATTGTTTAACATGTATTTGAAAGAAACGGTCTTATTTTTAAGGTATGCGTTTTTTCGGTTTTCTCAATCAAAGTATTTTTCCAATTTTACTAGTGAATTTTATAGGTATACTGGGTTATAGCATTGTAATTCCTATTCTTATTTTTATTGTCATTGATTTAGGAGGAAATGGTTTTATTTATGGTATACTGGGAGCAATGTACCCTTTCTTTCAATTGATAGGAGCTCCTGTATTGGGGAAACTGTCTGATCGTGTTGGAAGAAAAAAAGTCTTAATTATCAGTCAAGCGGGAACTTTTGTAGCGTGGTCATTATTTCTATTAGCCTTTATTTTACCCAAAATTAATTTGTGGGAAGCGACATCGGGGTTTACGGGCAATTACATAATTACATTACCTTTAATTTTAATTTTTGTAGCTAGAATATTTGACGGGTTTACTGGGGGTAATGTTTCTGTTGCCAATGCTTATTTATCAGATATATCAACAGATAATAATAGAGATAAAAATTTTGGAATGATGGGAGCTTCAACAAGTCTCGGATTTGTTCTTGGACCAGCTGTAGCAGGAGTATTAGCCTCAACATTTTTGGAGGAAGCACTTCCTATTATTCTAGCAGCACTAATATCGTTAATAGCTATTTTTGTTATTCTTTTTAGACTTCCAGAAAGTAATCCATGTGTAGTAGATACAGGAAATTTGAGTTTTAGATCCTTTAGACGTTTTTTTCAGGTAGAACATAAAGAATGTCATACCGGTCAATCAAATGAAAGTAGTAATGGTTTTCGAGATGTACTCAAAATAGATGGCATTCCTTTATTATATGCTGTTTATTTTCTAACCTTTTTAGCATTTAGTCTTTTTTATGCAGGATTACCTATTTATGCATCTACACTTTTAGAGTGGAGCTCAATAGAGTTAGGGATTTTTTTGGCATATTCTAGTGCTATTATGATTTTGGTACAGGGCCCGTTGTTATCATATTTGTCAGGAAAAGTTTCTAGCGTGAGTTGCATCATAACAGGTACCGTGTTATTATCATTAAGTTTTTATTTACTCTCTTTTTCTAGTATTGTAATCATGTATATCGCAATCACATTTTTATCTCTAGGAAATGGCTTAATGTGGCCAAGTTTTTTGTCGGTATTATCGAAAACCGGTACACAAAATTTACAAGGAGCAATACAAGGCTATGGAAATAGTATGGGGAGTTTTGCAAGTATTTTTGGCTTGGTTCTGGGAGGTGTTCTATTTGAGAGTATTCAGACCAGTATGTTTATTATAGGATCGGTAATATTCTTTCTTATTTTTCTTCTTATGGTTGCAAACCATTTTAAGACCAATACAGTAAAATCAAAAACCCATCAACAGAGTATAGAATTTACTAAGTAAAAACTTCTGTTAATGGGGTTGACTTTTTAAGTTGAATAGGGATTTAAACCTTTGGATTGGTTGCAAAAACAGTAGCTTCGGTTATAAACCCTCTGTCATCCATTTCTAGGAGACTAGATATGGTATGCGCTATTTCCTGTCCTCTAAGTTTCGTGTTTTGTTCTGCTTCTGTATATTGTTTTTCTGAAGTGTTAGTATCGACTCTGTTATCTGCAAAACTGGTCATTACTTCACTTGGGTTTACCTGCATTACTCTTATGTTATGAGGGCGCAATTCATTTCTCCAACTTTCGGTCATTCCTCTAAGAGCAAATTTGGTAGCAACATATGGTGACGCCGTAGGAGATCCTTTTAAAGAGGATGTAGAACCAATATTAATTATATTTCCATACTCTTGAGCTACAAAGTGCTTAGCAGATTCTTTGGCACATAAAGCAGCTCCCAGTATATTGGTTTTAAATTGGTCGGTAAATTTGTCTGCCTCAATATCAATAAGTTTAGATATATATCCGTAACCAGCATTGTTTACCAATACATTAAGACCATTCATTTTACTTTTAGCTTCACTTACCATATGGGCAACTTCATTTTCAAGAGTTACATCGGCTTTTATATAATCTATACCAAGTTCTTGAGCGGTTTGTTTTAAGGTGGTCTCATTTCTTCCAGAGATAATAACCTGAGCTCCTTTTTCTTTAAGTAATTTGGCGGTAGCCTTACCAATTCCAGAGTTTCCTCCGGTTATAAGTACTTTTGCGTTTGTAATGTTCATAGTAGTTGCTTCATTTAATTCCTTATCAAAGGTATTATATGAGTTCTAAATGTTTTGTTAAGTGGAATGCTATTTTTTATGGGATTGGCATAAATGAAAAATCTTTAACCTCGGTCATCACAAAGGAGCTCTGAACTTTAGAAATATTTTCTAATGATGCCAGTTTATTGGAAAGAAAATCCTGATAACTCTCCATATCTTCAGCATATATTTTTATTAAGTAATCAAACATTCCCGCCACATGATAACATTCTACGACTTCGGAAAACTGTTGAATATCCTTTTCAAACTTTTTTATAAAGTCCTTTTGGTGTTGATTTAGCGTAATGTTACAAAAAGCCATGAGTTGTAATCCAACTTTTTTTCGATCTAAGATTGCTTTATAAGATTTAATATACCCTTCACGTTCTAAACGTTTTACTCGTTCAAAAATAGGGGTAGTGGTTAGGTTTAATCGTTCTGAAATTTCCTTGATCGTTATTTTACCATTTTTTTGAAGTAAAAGCAATATAGATTTATCCAAAGAGTCCATAATATTTTTCTAGTAAAGTCTTTTCTGTTTAACTAAAATAGAAAATAATTCTTCTCAATAACTCAAATTTTATTTTTTATTCTTAATAAAGTGTAAAAAATGGTTTTTATTTCTTTTTGAATTACTTTTAAACCATGGAAAAACACGACTTTAACCCCGAGAGCTTAATGATGACATATGGTTATAAACCTGAGTTATCTGAAGGAGCTATAAAATGCCCAATATTTCAAACATCGACCTTTGTCTTTAAAACAGCCGAAGAGGGAAAAGCTTTTTTTGAGCTTGCCTATGGTTTACGTGAAAAATCACCAAAAGAAGAATTAGGATTAATATATAGTAGAATTAATAATCCGAATCTTGAAATACTGGAGAATAGATTATGTCTTTGGGATAAAGCTGATGATTGTGCTGTTTTTGAAAGTGGAATGTCGGCTATTAGTACAGTTTTATTAGAGTTTTTAAAACCTGGCGATCTACTGGTGTATAGTAATCCTTTATATGGAGGAACAGATCACTTTATCCAACATTTTTTAGATAAAATAGGAGTTCATACTATTGGAGTTATGCCAAACCAAAGTATCAAAGAAGTAACTCAAATGATTGAAGATTCTGGTAAAGCAGATAAGCTAGCCATGATTTATTTGGAAACTCCTGCAAATCCAACCAATGATATTGTTGATATTGATGGATTTGGTAACATTGCAAAAACCTACAGTACCGAAGATAAAAAGGTATTGGTTGCTGTAGATAATACTTATATGGGGCCACTATGGCAACACCCACTGCAGTGTGGTGCAGATTTGGTACTATATTCTGCAACAAAATACATAGGAGGACATAGTGATTTAATAGCAGGAGCAGTTCTTGGAAATGCAGAATTAATGATTCGGGTTAAAACGTTAAGAACATTTCTTGGAAATATGGTAAGTCCGCATACAGCCTGGTTAATGTTAAGAAGTTTAGAAACTTTAAAAGTGAGAATGGATCAACAAACGCAGAATGCTCAGATAGTTGCTGAATATTTGAAAGATCACCCTAAAGTGAATAAGGTTCATTATTTAGGATTACTAAAAGAGGGCACAGAAGCATTTGCGATTTATAAAAAACAATGTTCGGCTCCTGGGGCTATGGTTTCTTTTGATATCGTTGGAGGAGAAAAAGAAGCTTTTACATTTTTAAATAACCTAAAACTTATGAAACTAGCAGTTAGTCTGGGTAGTACAGAAAGTTTGGCTGAGCATCCTAAAACGATGACGCATGCTGGTGTAGATGAGCTTCAGAGAAAAGAAATGAAGATAACAGATCAATTGGTTAGATTGTCGATAGGAGTGGAGAGTGCCAAAGATTTGATTTGGGATTTAGATCAAGCTCTTGAAAAGGTAGAAGTTCCTGCTCAGGCAATTGTAGAAAAATCCTAAAACACGAATTTATGATAGTATTAAAAAAGCACGGTAATTACCGTGCTTTTTTGATTTACCCAATGTTTATAGGGGTTTTGAAGTTTTTTTACTTAATGCTAGGGGAAATTCCCCCTCCCAAATTTCGGGGTTTTTACCCATTGTTTGGTGTTGTTTTCAAACATACTTTTGTATCAGAAATTTAAAGCAACAATCACAATAATTAAAAATACACATAGAAATCATGAATTTATTCGGCATTAACTTCAACTTTATTCTAGAATTTGTAAAAGAATTACCAAAAGCTTCAAGTCACGCAATACATAGGTAGTATAAATATACGTGGTATCACGTATTTCATATAAGGCGAGTAAGCAATACTTTTACATCATCAAAATTTAGATAGTATATAACAACATTACATTGAATATTATGACACTCTTTAAAATCAATTTTAAGTTTATTCAAGAATTTTTGCAAGAATTACCAAAAGCTTGCAGCCACGCTATTCACAGATAGGAAATTGTAAAGACTTTGTTGGGGGACAAAATTTTGCAATTGGGGGAACTGAAATAGTAAGGAAAATAGGAAAACCGCATCTCCATGAGATGCGGTTTTTTGATATATCGTATTTGTGATGGTATGATTTTAGAATAAATTTTGCAATTAAAAACTTATTAATTCACTCTTTTTGCTTTAAATGTTTTGAATAGAAAGCTCTTGTATGCACGTATATAACAAAGGTCTTTATTTTCGCTATCTATCCAGACTTTAACTGTGTATATCTTTCCACTATCGGCATTATAAATTGTGCCTCCCGATAGAATTCCGTCTTTATAGGTGAGTTTTTCGAGAATATCGATACCCAGTAATGGGCGACTTCGTAGTTCTTTGTTGGGGTTTTTGTTATCCAAACCGTTGAAGTTTGATAACGGATTGGTAGCACGTTTGAATATTTTACCATAAAAAATATCTTGGACACGATAGATTTCTATAACCGAACCTCCTTGGATTTCCCATTTCCCAATATAGGTTTCTGGAGTAATTTCTGATGAAATCAGAAGAAAAGGTAATGTAAAAAGAACAATAAATTTTGCGAACATAACTTTACAATGATATTAAAATAATCTTTAATAAACCAAAGTAAAAGTATATCGAAGTGAAATTTACACAATAAAAAAAGCCCCGAATCCAATGAATACGGGGCTTTGGTAATAGTTTTAAAATTTATTTTAGCGAGCCAACCATATCTTCTGGTTTTACCCACTCATTAAATTCTTCTTCGGTAACGTATCCTAAAGCTATAGCTTCTTGCTTTAAAGTGGTTCCGTTTTGATGTGCAGTGTTTGCAATTTCAGCAGCTTTGTAGTATCCAATTTTGGTATTTAAAGCGGTAACTAACATTAAAGAATTATTCAATAACTCTGTAATTCTAGCTTGATTAGGCTCAATACCTTGGGCGCAATGTTCATCGAATGATACACATGCATCACCTAATAATTGGGCACTTTGTAAAAGATTAGCAGCCATAACCGGTTTGAAAACATTTAATTCAAAATGACCTTGCATACCTCCAACATTAATGGCTACGTCATTACCCAATACCTGAGCACATACCATTGTTAATGCCTCACATTGAGTAGGGTTTACTTTTCCTGGCATGATTGAGCTTCCTGGTTCATTTGCAGGAATGATTAGCTCACCAATACCACTTCTTGGCCCAGAAGCCAACATTCTAATATCATTTCCTATTTTATTTAAAGAAACCGCAAGTTGTTTTAAAGCACCATGGGTTTCTACAAAGGCATCGTGTGCAGCTAAAGCTTCAAATTTATTTTCGGCAGTGATAAATGGAAGTGCAGTAAACTGAGCAATAAATTCTGAAACTCTTTTTGCATAACCTTTTGGTGTATTAAGACCTGTACCTACAGCAGTTCCTCCTAGAGCTAATTCGGCAAGGTGAGGTAATGTGTTTTCTAAAGCTTTAAGGCCATGATCTAGTTGAGAAACATATCCCGATAATTCTTGACCTATGGTTAAAGGAGTCGCATCCATAAAATGCGTACGTCCAATTTTTACCACATCCTTAAACTCTTCAGATTTTTTCTTTAAAGTATCTCTTAGTTTGGTGATTCCAGGAATAGTGATTTCAACAATCTTTTTATATGCTGCTATATGCATTCCGGTAGGGAAGGTGTCATTTGATGATTGAGATTTATTTACATCATCATTGGGTTGTAATGTTTTATCTCCCTCGCCAATAGTTTTACCAGCAATTTGATGCGCTCTATTGGCAATGACTTCATTTACATTCATATTACTTTGCGTACCCGATCCGGTTTGCCAAATAACTAAAGGGAATTGATCATCATGTTTTCCTTCGAGGATTTCATCACATACCTGTGCAATGAGATCTCTTTTCTCTATAGGTAAAGCTCCAAGTTCACAATTGGTATATGCAGCGGCTTTCTTTAAATAAGCAAAGCCATATACAATTTCAAGTGGCATAGAGCCTGGAGCTCCAATTTTGAAATTGTTTCGTGATCTTTCGGTTTGTGCCCCCCATAATTTATCTGAAGGAACTTTTACCTCACCCATTGTATCTTTTTCTATTCTATATTCCATAGGTATGATGATTTGTTTTTTTTAAGAGTGCAAATTTAATCAATTACCACGCTTTTTTGAATAAAGATTCAGTTTTTTCTGGGCAAATGATGATGATTATAGAAATGAAAATAATTTATGTTTCTATTATGACATCTAAATAAGAGTTATTATCTTTGGCGAAAATAGAAAATTAGAATATTGTTATGTTTGAATTTGATCAGTATCTTGGCTTTTTAGCATTCTTAACTATCCTAACGATTGGATTTTGGTTAATGATCTTTTTGTTAACCTTCGTAATTCCTTACTGGATTATTGGTGCAAATATTGAAAACTTTAAGTTAAGAAGAGAAGCAAAGCGCAAAGCTAATCAATAAGCATATACAATTAACGTATATAAAAAAGGGAACCATAATGGTTCCCTTTTCTTTTATCCTTCAAACTCATCATCTCCTCCGCCAAAATTTCTTTGTGATCTTTGTCTCTTCTTTTTCTGGTTAAATCTGTAGGTAAAAGCAAGATTAAAACTTCGTTCTCTCCATTGAAACTCACTATCTGATATAAAAGTAGAAGTAGTCGAGGTACTTATTCGTTTTCTAGAATTAAATACATCGCTTACATTAAAGGTTAATGATGCTTTTTCTTTGAAAAGGTCTTTGCTAAAAGCAAGATTCATGCTAAAAATACCATCTGTTTTGGTTTGTGCATTTTCACCCGGACCTCTATAAAAGATGCTCGTTTGCCAGTCTATCTTTGCAGGAAGTGTCACTTTATTATTCATTCTGGCAAACCAGCTAAAATTGTCTGCATCTAAGTTTTCGCCATTGTTTTCACCTCTAACGCTATTTTGGAAAGCATTGAAATTACCATTTATTCTCCATTTTCTACTCGGACTATAGGTAAGTGTGAATTCAAATCCATAGCGATCAGAATTTGTTAGGTTTATCGGGGTTCTTCGTATTACCGGAACTTCGGTTCCAGGGTTGGTGTCGTCTGCACCAATAATAACCGTATCACCGGTGTCTTCAGAAATAAACGTAAATACCTGTGTAGAATGTGTATAGTAAATTGAAGTGTTTAGAGTGAGTTTCCCCATTCTGTTTAGATATCCAAAATCAAAAGCATTTGCATAACTGGGATCTAAATCTGGATTACCCTGAAATAAATTTGTAGCACTAGATCGTGAAGGGAAAGGGTTAATAAATCTAGATCTTGGCCTTCTAATTCTACGATTATACCCAAGAGTAAGACTTTGCTTTTCGGTGATTTTATACCCTAAATTAACAGTAGGGAAGAGGTCGGTATAATTTTTTCTACTAAAATTACCGCTGGTTTGTTGATCTATAATGATTCTTGTTGCTTCCATTCTTAGTCCAAGAAGAAACGATAGTTTTCCAAATTCACTACCAAGTTGCGAATACGCAGCATTTACCTGTTCACTATAGATTAAATTATTCGATAAATCTGTATCGGTAGTAATTACACTATTATCCTCGATTTGCACCAAGTAGTCAGTATCCAACTCATTAAAATTCCCGCGATAACCTAACTCAAATTGGCTCTTTTTACCAATAGGAAGTACATAATCTGCTTGTAACAAAATACGGTCCTGATCCTCAAGAGTATTTACCAGTTCTATTGCAGTAATATTCTCTTGTGTGATCCTAGAGCGCTCTTCTTCACTGCTATTTTCAACCTGAAAATCTAGAGTTAATTTATGCCCTTCATCATTAAAATCCTTTACATAGTTTAAGGAATATTGTTTGGTAATGTCATCTTCTACCTCTGGATCAAAACGAATGTTTTCACTTAAAATAGCACCATTACTATCAGGTTCTGTAATAATATTGGTGGTGTTACTCTTATTATCCTGTGATCTATATAGAAACGAGGTAGTTATCGACGAAGTTTCATTGATATACCATTCTGCTCCTATGTTGGTGTTAAATCCTTTTCTTTCTCTATCGAAATCGCGTTTTTCATTCAAAAAGGTGTCTGGATTATCAATACCGCTGTCATCTATATTGAAAAAACGATTTTCTGTTAGTGAATTACCAGGAACTTCTCGGTAATTATATCCTGAAGTGGTAAAGAAATTAAAATCACCAGTTCTATAATTTATGTTACCAGATACTCCTGCGGTAGTGGGGTATCCTCCGTTTACGGTGATAGCACCATTAAGTCCTTGTAATTTACTTCGTCTTAAAATAATATTTAGAATACCAGCTGTTCCCTCTGCATCATATCGTGCCGAAGGAGAAGTAATTACTTCTACACGTTCAATCGACTCTGCAGGTAATTGGCGAAGTGCATCTGTACTATTTAATCCTACCAACCCAGAAGGTTTTCCATTGATAAGAATCCTAACGTTATCATTTCCTCGTAATGCAACCGTACCTTCTACATCTACAGAAACTGAAGGTACATTGTCTAAAACATCACTTACCGTTCCTCCTCGAACTGTAAGGTCTTTACCCACATTATATATTTTTTTATCAAGTTTAATATCTACCGTGGTCTTTTCTGCAATGACAACAACATCATCTAAGGATTCGGTATCTAAAGCAAGTGTAATGGTGCCAAGATCGGTATTTTTGAAAAGCTTTCTTTTTGGAAGTGTTTGAGTTTTGAATGATATGTATTCAATTTTTATATCATAAACACCTTTGTTGATTTCAATATCAAATTTTCCTTGAGCATCGGTAATACCACCAGTAACGACTTTTTTCAGTTTTAGACTGTAAAATGAAATAGTAGCGTATTCGAGAGGGTCATTGGTGTCTTGATCCAGAACCGAACCGGTTAAACGAATTGGGGTGTTTGAAAATTCTCCTCTTTGTTGAGCAAATAGACTACTAGTGATTAACACTAGTAATACACATAATTTTTTTTTCATGAATTGATGTTAAAAAAGTGATTCAAAAGTATCAAAGGGCACGTGCAATGGGGTTAACGATCTGTTAATTGACTATACTTTATGATATGTTCAGCCCATTATCAAGATGCCCAATTCTTATTGGACTTTTGAAAAAAGAGAAGGTTTAAACCCAACTTCGTTAAAGTTAGGTTAAAGAATTTTTGTCACATTTTCAGGTGGTCTTCCTAGTACCGCTTTACCGTTTTTAATAACTATTGGGCGTTCAATAAGTTTTGGGTTTTGATGCATAATTGAGATAAGTTCAGCATCAGAATGTTCTTTACCCTTATAATTATCTTTCCAGATTTGTTCGTTTTTGCGGACCAATTCCAACGGAGAAATATCTAGAAGTTTAATAATACCTGCTAACTCTTTCTCTGTAGGAGGCGTTTCCAAATAATTTACGATTTGAATTTCTTCATTTTTATCTTCGAGAATGGCAAGAGTTTCTCTCGATTTTCTACATCTATTATTGTGGTATATAGTTGTCATAATTTTATTCTTCTATTTGTTGTCCCATCATCATTAGGTATGCCTTTAAAAAAGCATCTATATTTCCATCCATTACCGCATCTACATTTCCTGTTTCTTCTGCAGTTCTTACATCTTTCACCAATTTATAGGGGTGCATTACATAGTTTCTTATTTGCGATCCCCATTCAATTTTCATTTTAGAAGCTTCAATTTCATCACGTTGTGCCTGTTGCTTTTTCAATTCAAGCTCAAATAACTGTGATTTAAGCATCTGTAAGGCTTTTTCTCGATTGTCGTGTTGTGATCTCGAATCTGAGCATGAAATCTGAATACCTGTAGGGAAGTGAGTAAGTTGTACTTTCGTTTCTACCTTATTTACATTTTGTCCACCTGCACCACTTGACCTAGAAGTTATAATTTCATAGTCTGCTGGACTGATATCAATTTCTATACTGTCATCGGCCAAAGGATAGACATAGATAGACGCAAAAGAAGTATGACGCTTTGCATTACTATCAAAAGGAGAAATTCTAACAAGTCTATGTACTCCGTTTTCACCTTTTAACCATCCGAATGCATATTCTCCATCAATTTCTAAGGTTACCGTTTTTATTCCGGCAACATCGCCTTCCTGATAGTTTAGCTCTTTTACTTTAAAACCACGTTTCTCTGCCCACATCAGGTACATACGCATAAGCATGCTTGCCCAATCACAGCTTTCAGTACCTCCAGCACCAGCCGTAATCTGTAAGACAGCACTCATACTATCACCTTCATCACTAAGCATATTTTTAAACTCGAGCTCCTCGATAAGCTCCAATGCTTCGTTGTGTTTTTGGTCTACTTCTGTTTCCGAAGCATCTCCTTCTTTGAAGAATTCATAAAGTACTTCGAGATCATCTACCAGAGTCTCGCTTTTTTCGTAGTCTGAAACCCATTTCTTTTGCGCATTAAGTGAACGCATTAATTTTTCGGCTTCTTGAGCATTGTTCCAAAAATCGGGAGCAAATGTTTTTTCTTCTTCGTTGGCTATTTCAATAAGTTTGGCATCAACGTCAAAGATACCTCCTTAACGCAACCAGGCGCTTTCTTAGATCTTGTAAAGTATCTGTGTTAATCATTGCGATTCTAAATTTTTTGACAAAAATAGGATTTAACAATTCAGTAAGAAATAATTTTTACATTATTTTATAGTTTTAAAATCTTTCAAACTTCTTACACAAACTATCGTCAATGAAACAATTACTTTTAGGGTTATGTATTGTAATTTACAGCACCACTTCGGCACAATTTTTAGAGAAACATAAAAATTTAAAACCGTATCAAGGATATTTTAATTTTCATTATAATGAAGACAAAGATGAAATTTACCTAGAAGTAGAGAACCTTGACAAAGAGTTTCTTTATGTGCATTCTCTTACCACTGGTTTAGGATCTAATGACATCGGTCTAGACCGGGGTCAGATAGGAGATGGAGTAGTAGTGAAGTTTATTAAAAAAGGAAATAAATTGCTGTTGGTACAACCTAATCAACGATATAGAGCTATTACCAATAATGTTCTGGAAAAAAGAAGTGTGCAACAAGCATTTGCCAAATCGGTATTATTTGGTTTTGAAATAAAAGAATCAAATGATAAAAGATACATCATAGATATTACACCCTTTTTGTTACAGGATACGCATGGTGTGGCTTCTCGTTTAAAAAGACAAAAAGAAGGTAAATACAGTGTAGACCTGTCAAAAAGTGCATTAAGTTTAGAGCGAACCAAAGGTTTTCCTAAAAATGTTGAGTTTGAGGCATTGCTAACTTACAAGGGATCAGCAACTGGGCAAAATATAAGATCGGTAGCGCCTAATTCTCAATTTCTTACGGTAACTCAGCATCATTCTTTTGTAGAGTTACCAGATAATACATATCAAAAAAGAGAATTTGATCCTCGAAGCGGGGCTTTGTTTATTAGTTATTTGGATTACTCGACTCCAATTCAGGAACCCATTGTAAAGAGATATATAAGAAGACATAGGCTAGAGAAAAAGAACCCTGATCAAACGCTAAGCGAAGCGAAAGAACCAATAATATATTATTTAGATCCAGGTACTCCAGAACCCGTAAGGTCAGCATTACTAGATGGTGCCAGATGGTGGAACCAGGCCTACGAGGCTATAGGATTTAAAGATGCTTTTCAGGTAAAAATGCTACCCGAAGATGCGGATCCCATGGATTTAAGATATAATGTAATTCAATGGGTGCATCGTTCTACAAGGGGTTGGAGCTACGGGGCTAGTGTTATCGATCCCAGAACAGGAGAAATTCTTAAAGGTCATGTTAGTTTAGGAAGCTTACGAATTCGTCAGGACTTTTTGATTGCTCAAGCATTATTAAATCAGCCTTTTAAAGATAATGATGATAATTACAAACCAATGCTAGAAATGGCACTGGCAAGAATTAGACAACTTTCTGCTCACGAAGTAGGACATACTATCGGTTTTGCTCATAATTTTGCAGCAAGTACTAGTGGCAGAGCTTCTGTGATGGATTACCCGCATCCTACAATTACTCTCAAAGATGGAAAGGTAAATTTGTCAAATGCTTATGATACAAAAATCGGGGATTGGGATAAGGTAACCGTCGCCTATAGTTATTCGCAATTTGGAAGTGGAGAGAATGAAAAAGAGGCACTCAATAAAATTTTGGATAAAGCATACACTTCTGGACTTCGTTTTATTTCAGATAGTGATGCAAGACCGTTAGGAGGTGCGCATGAATTGGCGCATCTTTGGGATAATGGAAAAGATGCTTCTGAAGAATTGCAGAATGTTATGAATGTGAGAAGAGTAGCCATAGAAAATTTTTCGGTTGATAATATTAGAACAGGAGAACCTTATTCTGTTTTAGAGGATGTTTTTGTGCCTTTGTATTTTTTTCATCGTTATCAAACTGAAGCTACTAGTAAGTTAATAGGAGGTCTTAATTACAATTATGCTACTAAAGGTGATAAGCAAACAGTTGTTGAAGTTATAGCTCCTAAAAAACAACGAAATGCACTTCAAAAAGTGCTGCAGACATTATCTCCTGAGAACCTTGTAATTCCAAAGGAGAAATTATCATTATTTCCTCCTAGAGCTTTTGGATATGGAAGAACCCGAGAATCTTTCAAAGGAAAAACTGGGGTAGGGTTTGATGCTTTAGGAGCCGCTTCGACTGCTAGTGATATGAGTTTAACCTTGTTGTTACATCCAGAAAGGGCATCTAGACTAGTACAACAAAAGAGTTTAGATAATAAACAATTAGGGTTGAACGAATTGTTGGATACCTTAATAGAAACTACGTTTAAGAATAATTCTTCAAATAATTACTATAATGAAATTAGGCACGCTATAAATACAAATGTGTTGAAACACCTTATGAATCTTAGTAAAAGTAAAAAAACACATACACAAGTGAATGCTATTGCCTATGATCAACTCCTTAAGTTATCATCGTTTTTAGGAAATAGTAAAGAACAGGGGGTGACTAAAATATATAACACGTTCTATATAAAACAAATAAATGATTTCTTAAAGCGACCTGAACTTTTTGAAGTGTTGCCCTCTCCTAAAATACCAGATGGTTCTCCAATAGGAAGTTTCAAGTGTAGTTCGAGTTTTTAGTATAGTTGATTCCGGAATTTCGAGTAATAAGATTTGATGTTAATAGTAATTGCACACTATATTTATCCCAAAACTAGATCGGGCATTTGGCTAGATCAATACTTTATTTTATATGAGTTTAGAAGTTCGACTTAACCAAAAGTTAGAGGAAATACATTCTATTTTAGAGGAAAAATACCTTGAAAATAAACAAATAGGAGTACTTTCTGGTATTTCAGGGATTTCATTATTTCAGTTTTATTATTCAAAGTTTAAAGATAATGATGAGTATGCCGATAAAGCTGCAGAGACCATAACTAAGGCGCTTGAGTCTATAAACGAAGGATATGTATATCCTACATTTTGTGATGGCATTGCTGGTGCTGCTTGGGTAGTTGAGATATTGAAAGAAGAAGAGTTTATAGAACTTGATGATGATTTTCTTTCCTCAGGGATAGATGAATATTTAGTGCGAATGATGAAATCTGATATTGAAGAAGGTAATTTTGACTTTCTTCATGGAGCATTAGGATACGGATATTATTTCTACAAGCGCTATTTAAAAACTACATCCAACGATTTAAAAATTGGTTACAAAAAACACCTTGATTATTTAATAAATTGTTTAAAAGAAACTGCTAAATCACATTCGAATGGAATTTGGTGGGAATCGGTATTAAAGAGGGAAGAAGGGTTAAAAGGTTGCAATTTAAGTTTATCTCATGGTATGTCAAGTACGATTAATTTTTTGGCTAGATTGGCAGAACATGATGATTTTAAGGAAGATATCATAGGTCTTATACGACAAGCTTCCTACTATTTAACCAGTTGCAAAAACACTGATTCTTCTCTTACAGCTTCATTTCCAAATTGGGTACTTAATGAACAACCAGAAAATGGTGGTTCTAGATTAGCATGGTGTTATGGTGATTTGGGTATTGGAATGTCTCTTTTGAGGGCTGCGGAAGTTTTAGAGGATAAAGAATTATATCAAAATGCATTAGAAGTTTTGCTACGTTCCACAAAAAGAACAGATATTAAAGAAGCTGGTGTTGTTGATGCAGGGCTTTGTCATGGTTCATACGGAATTTTACAAATTTATAATCATCTTTTTAAGAAGACCAAACATAAAGATTTTAAAGATGCAGCAGATTTTTGGATTAAAGAAGCTATATCGATGGATTTTCATAAGGATGGATATGCGGGATATATGCTTTGGAGAGGTGGAGGTGAAGATAAGGTGACTTGGAAACCAGAAATTAATTTACTTGAAGGGATTGCGGGAATAGGACTCTCTATTTTATCATATTTAGACCCTTTTGAGACCAAATGGGATGAATGTCTAATGATTGGGTAGTTGTTAATTCTTCTTTATCTGTATTTACTATCATAAGTAAAAAAACTCTTCTAATTAAAATAAAACGGGATTCCAGAAAATCGATCGTTTTTCTGGAATACGCTAGATTACAGTTTTATTAGTGCCTAGTATCATACTAAGTTTGTTAGTGTTAAAGCGCTTGAATTTTGTTTAATTAAAATTTAAAATCATGAAAAACAAAAAAAAACTTAGTCTAAAAAAAATGAAAGTTACGCAACTTAATAATGTACGAGGAGGTAATGTTTATACACAAACTAGGCCGGGAATTACAGAATTAACGGACTCCTTAAGATTTGATTGTTTCCCTAGTGGTCTTACTTATAAGTTTTGTGATGATAAAACAGTTCCGGTTACAAATCCCACTATCTGTTAATAATTGATAATTCCAATATTGTTATATACTTCAAAAACGCCTAAATAGAGTTTAGGCGTTTTTTTATTCTTATAATTTTAAATAGATCGATTTTCTAGAATCTTAAATTTAGCCATTTTGAAAATGTAAAATTACCTCACTCATAGATCCAGTAAGCAAGCTAGAATAATTATCAAATTCGGCATGTCTAAATGGTGTGCTGAGTTGGCAAGAAATAGAATTGTAGATCACTTTTTTTGATCTGCTAATATACTATTGTCAGAGTTTAATTACTTTGAGATTTACTAGCGTCTGAAATTTTTCAGGCGTTTTTTAATATATACTTTTTGAAAATGTCATGTTCTCATTTTTAGATGGTTAAATCTAAACCGTATTCCAGAAAAACGATCGTTTTTCTGGAATACGCAATGTTAAGTGTTGTCTTTAAGCTGCTTCAAGTTCTATGTTTGTTGATAACAAAGCGCTTTATTTAAAATAATGTTTAACAATTTAAAAATTACAAAAATGAGAGATTTAAAATTTAAAGAAATCGAAGTTGTTTCTGGAGGCCCTGTGGTATTTGCAATTCCTGCAGCAGTAAAAGCCGTTGCTGCTGTCGGTGCTTTAGTTGGAGGTGCTATAACTGGTGGGCATGCCGTTGGTAAAGTCATTGGAGAAACAGCACAAAGAATGCATGAGGCCAAAAATTAATAGGTTGATAATTAAAAAATAAATAATTCTTTAAAACATTTAAAATGAGAGATTTAAAAATAAATGAAGTACAAGAAGTAAGTGGAGGTCCTGCACCATTAATTGGATACATAGCAGCAATTGTTCTAGCAGATGTAGCTTTGATTTCAGTTACTGCGGGTATGCTTGCTGGAGCCCAAGATCAGGCAAAAAAGTCTAAAAAATAAATTTTAAAAAATGAGAGACTTAACAAATAGTGAATTATCACATGTAAATGGAGGTACAGAAGTAAGTGGTCAAGCTTTAGTAGCTACTGCAGTAGCTGTTGCAGCAACGGCTGCAACTGGTGTAGGAGCAGTTGGTATAGCGGTGATCTTAATAAATGCCGCTATTGAAATATATGATAATTGATCTAATAAGAAGAGGAGGTGGTTTTTTAAATCACCTCTTTTTTTAAGAAAACAATAAATACTTTAAAATAAAATACAACCGAGTATACTCTAAAAGATATGCCATGAAAAATAAAAAGAGAACTATTTTGTGTTTAAATAAAAATGCGATTTCAAAACTAGGATTAAAGAAGGTTCAAGGAGGAGTGCATACATCTTGTACACCTTTATGTAATGAACAGAAAAAAAATTACTTTCTAAACCTATAGTTCTGGTACGATGAGTTCAAATTTATTTCGTAGGGAAGCTATAGCGAATAATACA
>NZ_JALPRE010000002.1 GCF_023195925.1 Aquimarina acroporae
GTTCCTTTTGTACGCCTAGACTTTTTTACTTCTTTTTTGGCGATGAAAAAAAGAAAGGAAGCTCAATTAAAGCAAATCAGATGAAATTTAAATTTATTACCAAGATTCGAAAACAATATTTCATAAAAAAAGCCTTTCTGAAAAGAAAGGCTTTTTTTATTCGTTCTTGCCAAATTACTTTTTGAATTTCGCGTATTTGTTTTTGAACTTGTCGATACGTCCTGCGGTATCGATAAGTTTTGATTTTCCAGTATAGAATGGATGAGAAGCTCTAGAGATTTCTAATTTCACTAGCGGATACTCAACACCATCAACCTCGATAGTTTCTTTAGTATTCGCAGTAGACTTTGTTAAGAAAACTTCGTCATTAGACATATCTTTGAAAGCAACTAATCTATAATTTTCTGGGTGAATACCTTTTCTCATCTTTTAATCTTTTCGTTTTTGCGAGGTGCAAATTTACAACTTATTTCTAAAATGACAAATGTTTCATGAAAAAATAAAATCAATTATCCTCAGCCGCTTCACTTCCCTCACACTCAAATAACCAATCTAAAAAATCCCCCACAGCTCCTTGAACTCCACAAACACCATTTTCATTCTTATTCAATCTTATGTGCGATCTCAAATAATCATATTTGTTAGCGATAGAATGGAATTCTTCACTAGACAAATTTAGAGCTTCCAATTCATAGAACAAATCCAAAAAAACTTGTGTCTGATCTCCTAGAAAGTTTTGTAAGATTTCCTCTAACTCCGCTTCCGAAGCTGTTGCAGACTTTGATGTCCAAATTTTAGCAAAACTTTGTAATTTACCAGTCTTAACAGCACTATTATTAAATTCGATTAAGGTTTGTTTCACCAGCAACTCTTTCTCTTCCTGAGAAATCTCAGTTACTTCATCCTTAGAACAGGATGATAGCCCCACAAAGGCTACAATCGATAAAAAAAGTAATAATTTTCTCATACGTGATTTCTTTAGTTAATATATTTTTACAATTTTAAAAATTGGGGTATTTCAATCTCTAATTTATTACAAAATTTTGTTTTTCAAAGAAATTCACTCTTAAATCACAATACGTCAACACTTTAACCATCATTCCCCAAAATGAGTAAATCCCCTTGTTTTACGGCACCTAACACCGCATTTTGATTACGGAAAAACCGTAAACTGTTTGTAAATATACGATAAAAATGTGAATTATCCCGATAAAACGCTATTTTTATGGTAATTGTAACATTTTTTTATATTTGTAGTCTAATGTTTTAACAAAACATTTAAAAATAAATTACTATATGGTCGAAACTACTATTTCTATCAAAAAGTTTATTATAAAATATGGGCTTATACTAGGTGTTTTCTTGATAATATACGGATATGTTTCTTACATCACCGAGAATAGAACTACCACTAATTGGGTATTCTCAGCAATTAATCTTTCGTTATTCATAATTGTGACACTTCTGGGTATTTATAAATATAAACTGGCTAGTAACGGTTTTTTAAAATTAAGTCAAGCTTTTATAATTGGTGTTGGTATATCCTTAATAGGTAGTATCATATATATCATATGGGATATATTTCTTTTAAAAATTTTAGCACCGGATATCCTAGACAGACTGGTAGAATTAAATAAAACTCCATCAGCAAATGATATACAAAAATCTGATATTACTCAGAATAATCAAAATAGCTTTGTTTTAGCTATATCTATTGCTTCTTTAATCGGAAATATGATTGTCGGCACTCTTATTGCTTTATTAGGCGGAGCTATTCTGCAAAAAAACCCCGATCCATTTGAGTAAAAACTACCATTCATTTTTTACATATTAACCGTTTTATTATGATTCTCTTTTTATAAAAAGAGGATACGATTCTTATCATTCAATCTTAAGAAATATTCATTTTTCAACGTAGCAATTTCTCTTTTTTTAAAAAAATCACTTAGCCAGAAACATATCTTTTTTGCACCCAATATAGTTATACCCTTACACCATATTTTTCTGTAAAAATCACTTAAAAAGACAAGATTCCTCCCCTAAAACCCCTATAAAACCAGAGATCAATTATATTTGATGTCTTAAAACCAAGAATTATCAACAAAATATTGATTATCAGTATTTTAAAACAAAAAATACATATACAAAAACCGGTCTATATTTATAAATCAAGGCTTATTTCACTTGTTTTTACCCTAATTCCTCCCCTACATTTGTAATGTACAATATCGGTCCCCTATTTACGATGTGTACCCAACAAAACACAAAAAAATCAACTGCATCAAAAAACAAAAAAAAAGGAAAAACAGTAGCAGTTAATTTTTAAAAGCACTCAACTCAACAAGTAAACAAAAAAGGGATGAAAACAAATAGTATGAATGCAAAGGGTGAACAAGAACTTATTAATGGAATACTAGCAGGAAACGAAGCCACCTTAACATCGTTTTATAAGCAACATTTACCATTCTTGAAAAGTTATATCAAAAGACAAGGAGGAAGCTATGAAGATGCCGAAGATATTTTTCAGGATGCGCTGGTGTTGGTATATGCCAAACTACAATCGAACAATGATTTAATCAATACCACTCTAGGGGGATATTTTAGAGGTACTTGCAAAAACCTTTGGAGAAACCAAATGCGTAAACAACGAAAATGGGCTATGGCAGATATTTATGCAGATGATATTAATGATGATCACGTTTCAGTAACCGAACAATTGTTTCAAACCGATCGCAAAAACTTATTCTATTCTTATTTCTCTACCCTAAAAGATACGACCCGACAGTTATGGGAGCTTGCCTTCGAAGGAAAAAGCAGTCAGGAAATCGCAGAATATACCGGTTATACCGAAAAATATGTTCGCAAAAAGAAATGCGAAACCAAAAAACAGATCATTCAAACCATTGTAAAAGACCCGTTGTATCAGGAATTGGCAGAGGCATGATCAAGTAGAAACTTTGGTACTTCATAGAAGAAAATAGATCGAACTTGTAACATTTTACTATATTTGAATACTTATGAGTTATTAAATAACCATAACAATTTTCAACAATGGAACAAGAAAAAGTATCTTCAAAAAAGATCATTATAAACTATGGAGTTATTCTGGGTGTAGTATCTGTACTTTTAAGTGTAGTAATGTACGTCACCGGAATGTATACAGACCCGCATTGGTCTATCGGGATTATAGGATTCCTTATTATGATTGCAGCCATCGTATACGGTATTAAGGCCTATAAAAAAGCAAATGCCGGTTTCCTTTCTCTTTCTGACGCTCTTAAAATAGGTATAGGAATCGCTTTAATAAGCGGTATTATTGGTGTCATTTGGACCTTTACACTTACCACAGTAATCGAGCCCACCTACAACGCACAAATGCTAGAGGTACAACGAGAAAAATTACTTGAAAACCCAGATATGACTGAGGCAATGGTTGAACAAACCATGGCGTTTACAGAAAAAATGACCTCACCATATATACAAGTAGCACTTTCTATTATTGGTAGTTTATTTTTCGGTTTTATTATATCTTTGTTTGCCGGACTGATCATGAAGAAAAAACAAGAGTTGTATTAATACAACCCTACTTTATAGTATAACAATTGGATTACATGCTTTCATGATGTAATCCAATTTCTTTTTTGACATGGATTAGGTCTGTTTTAACCTGGATATAAAAGATGAAGGATAAATTCCTGTCTTTTTATGAAATGCTTTTGAGAAGGTTTCACTGTTTTTAAAACCAATTTCTTCAGAAATACCCTTTATGGAGTATAATCTAAATTGTCTATCGTCTTTTAAGCGCTCTATAGCATATCCTACTCTAAGATCATGCAAATAGGTTGCAAAATTTTTTCCTTTAGAAATATTAATGATTTTAGACAGATACGAAGAGTTGGTATGCAACTCTTTGGCCAATATTCCCAAATTGTACTTTTTATTTAAATACCGTTCTTTTTTCTCAAATTCATCAAGCCCCTTAATTACTTTTTGAATTACGTCTTGAGAAATGTTTAAATCTTTTAGCTCTTTCTCTTTTTCCTCTTTAGCTTCAAGTGAAGGCTCTTCTGCTTTGTTGGTATGCGTAACAATTGCTCTAAAACTCTTTTGATAACGGTTACGATCCTTAACCAAATAAATGATAACTGAAATACAAATAACAAATACGAAAACGGCAAAAAGAAAAAAAAGTTTCCAACTCAATATTTCATCTTTTTGATCAGAGAGTATAACATCTTTTCCTGTAATTATACGAAAGGTTTGATATATTTTTACTTCTCTCATCCAATTCTCTTGAACGTTTTCTTTCAACAAACTATCCAGCCTGTTTTGTCGTTTCAGAAACACATCGCTTTCAGAACTATAATTCAAGTCATGATAATAATTCTTTAAATTATCATATCCAGATAAAATAATTGGATCATAAGTCCTAAATAATTGAACAATAGAATCCATCTTTTTATAGTATAAAACGCTCGTCTTTTTTTTATTGAGTATCCAGTGCAATTCTCCCAAATAATAATACAACCTTACTAATTCATCTTGTTTATTTGAGTTTTCTAGATACACTTGAGATTTGGTTATACTATCTAAAGATTTTTTATATTCTTTTTGGCGATATAGAACGACTCCTGCCTGGAGTAAAAAAGAATTATAGTGCTCTTCATCTTTTCTATCTAACGATTTCTTAATACCCTTCTTAGTATACCGCAAAGCTGTTTCCAAAGAATCTATCGCTACCAATTCATTTGCCAGTAATAACAAATCCTCTACCCCTTTGGTTATTCCATTATCTACAGCATACTCATGACAATCTTTAAATAGACGAACCGCTTCTTCATGTAATCCTGCTCTGCTTTTAAATTTTGCTATAACCCGATTAGAATGATATATTATTCTTGAATTAGATCTTCTTGTAGCATAAATGTTAGCTATTTTATAATTTTCAAAGGCATCTTCATATTGCCTTTTTTTTAAGTAATATTCGCCTTTAAGCAAATACCCCCTGGCAGGATATTCCTTTCCTTTACTCTCTTTATTTAAACTTATGATACTATCTGCATATATTAAATATTCTTTTTTGTCTTTATATAGGTGCGATAACAAAAAATATCCATGAGATATAATTGTTTTCTTATTTTCCTTTTTCCCTTTTTTTAAATAGGCATTTGCATAAACAAGAGCTTTTTCTGGATCTTTTTCTAAATTTTCAAAAAACAAATCATACAACTGAAAGTATGTTTTTGACTGTATCGAATCTGAAACTACTTGTTCCTCTTTTTGGGCATGCATTGCAATACTGAAGAAAAAAAGTAAAAGAAATATCTTATTCATTTCAAATTTTGTTTGTTGTTTCTATAGTAAACGATAGGTGTAATTTACACTAAGTTTTAAATTGCAAATTTCTATAAAAACCAGTCTTATTTCATAAAACACGACTAGTTTTACTTGTTTAAACTATCATTTGAACATTATTTTTGTTGTGCTGTAAAAATAGCAGCAAAATAAACGTTGTAAAATTAAATTCACTATTTAAAAAACAATGCCGAATAATAAACAGATACATAATTACAATATAAAATTTGGAATTTACTTGGGGGTATTCTGGATTATCTATTTTTCTATTTTTCAAAGTATTCAAGTATTTTCATTGTACCCGATCATTTCCTTAGTCATAGGATTACTGATTCAAACTGTAATTATTACTTATTGTATTTTGAATTATAAACAATACCATAACAATATACTACAACTAAATAAAGCCTTAAAAACAGGTATGATAATTTCCGTAACAGGAGGTATAATATTAGCCATATATCATTTTTTATTGTTAAACATATTCCAATATGATTTGTCTTCCAAAATTACCTTGATTTACGAAAATTGGATTCTAAAAAACAGACCTAATCTTTCAGCAAAGGAATTGTATGATAAAATTAGACTTTTTCAAAAGTATAATACCGAAAAAAATATTACGATAATCTCATTTCTTTGGGTAGTATTTTTTGGTTTTTTTATTTCCATACTCTCCGGATCTATTTTGCATAAAAAAGTTCAACCTTAAGTCTTGATCGGATAAAACTTAAGCCTCAAATAAAAAAACAAATATGACTAATCAAATTGCTTCAATCTACAAACATATACTTATATATGGGTTAATATATGGATGCATATGGTTCTCATATAGAGCCATAATTTATTTAATTTTCAACTCTTTAAGTGCTCCAAAACAATGGAATACAGAAGCGATTATAATAGAACTATTTATATATATAAGCGGCATAACCTATACTATGTATGCATATAAAGAAAACAATAGTGGTTATTTAAAACTTCTTGATGCACTAAAAATTGGGATTTTTATGGGCATTTTCCAATTTATTTTTAGTCAAATTTGGTATTTACTTTATACAGACATTATACATCCCGATTATTTAAGTACTGTTCTTGAGAGAAATAGGGAAACAAAGATGTTAAAAAACCCCGAATTATCTGCAAAAGAGATTGACCAGATAACATCGGCTGCCAGGAGTAAATTCGATTTCAAAATAAAATTATACACCCTAATAATCAATATCTCATTTAGTTCTTTTATTGCTTCTATAGCGGGAGCAATTATGCATGAAAAGAAAAAACTGTAATTCCTATCTATTATGAAACCTAACAAAACCTCAATCTATAAACATATACTTATATATGGGTTAATATATGGTTTCCTGTGGGGGTTAAAATCGACAGTAGCATACCTAATATTTAACCACCCAGGATCTAGAAATAAGTTAAATATCACCTTAGAGTTATTTCTTATAATTGGTTTTATGCCTTATGCTATATACATATTTAAAAAGAATAATAATGGTTATCTAAAATTTAAAGAGGCCGTTACAATAGGCTTCTGCTTTAGCATTTTCGCTTTTCTCACAACTACTATTTGGTATTTGTTTTACAAAAATATCATAACCCCTGAATATCTAAATAACACCTTGGAGAGGAGTAGGGAAAGTAATATGTTAAACAACCCTGAATTACTTCCTAAAGAAATTAATCAAATCACATCCACTACCACAAGTAACCTACTAAATATCAAAAATCTATACGAACTCTTACTTTATATTGCAATTGGTTTTTGTGTTTCCTCTATAGCTGGAGCATTTATGTACAAAAAGAAAAAAATGTAACCC
>NZ_JALPRE010000020.1 GCF_023195925.1 Aquimarina acroporae
GAGTATATGCCGTGGTGTTAGAAACACCCTATGGAAATGCATTACGTAAAATAGTAGTTGAATAAATAGATAACATATAAAAATAAAAGAGGCCTCATTCTAACCAGAATGAGGCCTCTTTGTATTTAAAAATGATAACTTCTTAGTTAAAGATATAACGTAAACCTACTTGCATTTGCCATCTTGAAGAGTTTAACCTTCCTGTATCGGTAATTTGTTCGATACCATTGGCAACTCTACTTTGGTCAAAGGTAAACTCTGGGTTTGGCCCTCCTTGTTCAACATTGATTAAGCTTACCGTTCCAGGAATAAATTTACGTTTACCCCAATCTTTATTTAACAAGTTAGTAAAGTTATTGATATCTGCCGTAGCTTGTAAAGTGTGGTTTTTGTCTCCAAATTTAATAGAGAAATCTTGTACAAAACGAAGGTCAATTACATGGCTCCAAGGACCTTGATCTCCATTTCTTTCAGCATATTGGCCTCTTCTATCTCTCAAATAATCGTTTCCTTCTATAAATGCATTTAATTGCTGCCACTGTTGTGCTGGAGTAACTTCAATTCCATCTCTATCAGTGAAAGGAACGAGGTTTATCTCGCTAGCATCTGCAGGAACATAAATTAACGCATTGTCGGTTCTATTATCACCCAATAGAGCTCCTCGGTATATGAAAGAATACGGTTGAGACTGAGCTCCTTCATAATATACTCCGATAGTGGTTTTAATGTTATCGTTCCATTTTATTTCGTAAGACATATTTGCATTAATTCTATGCCCTTGCGCAAAGTCTGATCGACTTAGTTGTGGTGCGTTTTTACCATTTACAGTTTCTATACCTCTCCACTGTGAAATGTTTCTCGATGATGTTCCGTCGAAAATAGATTCTGCATCACCATATGAATATGATATTTGACCCTGGAATCCATTATCGTATGGTTTTCTAAGGGTAACACTTGCATTCCATGAGTTTCCTTCTCCAGTATTCGAAGCTAGAATAATATCTCCATATGTATCATCAATTTCATCGTCATTATAGAAAGGTCTGTTATCTGGGCCTACCAATGTGCCAGCTACCCCTTGAATGTTTAACTGTTGATAATAAAGAGCATTAATATTATCGTTCCAAAGAAAATCTGCGCTGGCAACCAGTCCCCAGAATGGAAGTTTTTGATCGATAGCAAAATTGACTTTGAATAATTGAGGTAATTTAAAATCTGGAGTAAATAAATTTATAGATCCTCCTAATCCACCAGTTCCTGGCTGAACGTTTACGGGTTGTTCGTTTACGTTAGGGTTAAAGATTACAGGATCAGATAAGTCAAAACTTCTTGTTTGGCCTCCTGTAATACCATTATTATTATAAGTTGCAGCTGGCCATACTAGCGGTAGTCTTGATGTGAAAATACCGAAACCTCCTCGTATTTGTGTAGTGCGAGCTCCATTTACATCCCAGTTAAAACCAACTCTTGGAGAGACATATACTTGTGTGTCAACTCCTGTTCCTACACGTGCACCTTGTAAATCATATCCTGCAGCTTCTAGTAATGGAATAGTTCTGTTGTTAAAATCATTGTTAACGGCACCATCTTCCCAGATAGGAATATCGAAACGAAGACCAGCTGTGATTTTAAAGTTATCGGTAAATTGAACTTCATCTTGAGCATAAAAACCAAATTGAAGTAAATCAAATTCAGCAGCACCATCAGAGTTGTCACCAACTGCACCACTTCCTACCAACGAATACTCTCTTTGATAAAAGTTCACAGGCTGCCCATTTAAGAAATCATCAACTGTAAGAAAAGTGTAGTCTCCGTGGTTAAAGGCGAAGAATAGGTTTTTGATCTTAGAATATTCATTATGTGTACCAAGTGTAATGGTGTGTTTTCCCTTATAAATCTCAAAGTTATTGGTAAAGGTAAAGATGTCTTGGTCTAATAAGTTGGCCGTAGAGAAGGGCTCATTTCCAAAAATCAAACCTTCGTCAAAACGAAAAGCGTTTAAGCCATCTGCGATTCTTACCGTAGGAAAAGCAGCTCCATCTGGATCTCTATCGTCTCGAACTCTAGTATAACCTATAATGAGGTTGTTAGAGAAATCTGATCCTATAGATGAATTAATTTCTAGGGCAGACGAATGCGTTTCTGTGACAAACCTTTCAGATCCATTTAAAAACCCGATAGCGTCGTTATCAGAATTTCTAGCCTCTAGGTTATCTCCTTTTACATAACCATGTCTAAAAGAAAGTTTGTTGTTTTCATTTATGTTCCAGTCTACTTTGATGGTAAGCTTATCACTTTCTAAAGAAGTGATATTGTTTTGGAACCCGCCTATATCATACCCATAAGTAGCCAGAGTTCGTGTTCTAAGATCTTCAATTGCAGCTAAGGTATTAGTGTTACCATTATAGTTGCTAATATTATAAGGTTGAGGAACTTCTCTGTCTTCTCTTTCGTAATTTACAAAGTAGAATAACTTATCTTTTATGATAGGTCCCCCTACTCTTACACCATAGGTGGTTGCTGTAAATTCTGGAAATTTCTCTCTAGACTCCCCATCGTTTACTAATATTGGAGGCGTTTTTCCTGCTAAATCTTCATTTCTTACAAAGGCATAAGCAGAACCTTCAATTTCGTTGGTTCCAGATCTTGTAACTGCACTAATAGCTCCTCCGGCAAAACCTGCAATTCGAACATCAAAAGGTGCAATTTGTACCTGAAAAGATTCGATAGCATCGACCGAGAAAGGATTAACACCGGTTTGACCCCCATTGGTTCCTGAACCTGCTAGACCAAATACATCATTGTTTACAGCCCCATCGATATAAATAGCATTGTAGCGGTTGTTTTGACCGGCTAATGATATACTAAACCCATCATTACCTTCTGTTACCTGCGCTTGCGGAGTTAATCTTACAAAGTCTGCTACAGAACGTGAGGTTTGAGGTAAATTTTGAATATCCCGTTGAGAGATATTAGTTTCTGCTCCTGTTTTGTTTGAGTTGAATACCCCAGTATTTGAAGCCTGAATAACCACTTCGTCTAATGCAGTAGAAGATTCTACCATTTGGGTACTAATTCTAAAAGCTTGCCCTAATTGCAGGTAAATGTTTTCTTTTTTAAAATCATTGAAACCCACATATGATATGGTTACTGTATAAGGTCCTCCGGTACGCATACCAGAAATTCTATAGTATCCATCAAAGTCTGTTGTAGCGCCATATGTTGTACCCGAAGGTTGATGTGTTGCTATAACATTGGCACCTGGTAAAGGGCCTCCTGTATTATCTGTTACTTTACCTCCTAAGGAAGAAGTTGTTACCCCTTGTGCAAATGTTTCCCCAACACATGCTAAAAGGATTACAGCGAATAAAAATGCAATCTTTTTCATTGGAATAATTTGAGTGTTAATTGTTTCCTACAAAAGAAGCAATCTTACTACTACCTGTCCTTATCTAAAAGTTAAGTAATGGTAATTTTGAGATGAAAAGAAGGTGTAAAACATTAACTTTCAGTTAATTAACATTGGTGTTTTGAGGTTAGGTTATTCCGTCTGAACACAGTGATAATAAGGGGTTTCGGTTTTCAAAGAAGTATAAACCGTTGTGTGTAAAAGAAAAAACCTCATTCGATATCGAATGAGGTTTTTAAAATATATGATAATTTTCTTATTAGAACTTGTAGTTTACACTTGCGTTCCAAGTTCTTCCAATTCCTAAGAAATATCCGAAAGAATCTAATTGGTTGATGTAAGCTGAGTTGAATAAGTTCTTAACATTTCCTCTTACTGTAAATCTTTGATCACCAAAAGTAAATTTATATGTAACTCCAAGGTCAACAAGATCATAAGAAGGTAATCTTGGTGCTTGGAACGTAGTTCCATCGATAGAAGCTTGTACTACATCTTCAGGATCTACGAAACCGTAAAGGTCAGTATAGATATTGTAATCCATATCAACAGATAAGTTGTCAAGAATATCTAAATATCCACTAACACCAAATGAAGTTTGTGGTGCGTTACCAACTTTTGTTCCAGTTAAAGGAATTTCTCCAGTTTCAATAATAGTTGCAGTATCGTTATTAGAAAGGATGAAAGGAGAATCTCCTTCAAATTTCCAGTTACCAATAGAACCGTATCCTTTTAATCTCCATCTTCCTCCATCAGGACGGTATTCGAAATCGAATTCTAATCCTTGGTGAATCTGACCTACACTTGTTAATCTGTACGTAGTGAAATCTCCATTAGCTAATTCTGGACCAGCAGTACTTAAGAAACGGTTTGCCCACTCAGTTCTGTAGACATCAACGTTTAAAGCGAAGTTTTTACCTCTAAAACGGTATCCAGCTTCTAAACCAGTAATTTCTTCGTTATCAACTTCAGGCTCAATTAAAGCATTAGAGTTTCTGATATCTTCAAATACATTATCTAAAAACGGCTGACGAGAGAAGAATCCTGCGTTTGCATAAATTGCATGTTCTTGGGTGAAGTTATATGTAGCACCTCCTTTAACGTTGTATCCTACTTTGTTTAACTTTTCAGATTTTCCAAGTCCATCTCCGTTACCAACAAAACGTCCTTCTCTTTGGTACGATTGTGTAGAAACAGCACCTTGGAAGAATACAGCAAATTTATCTGTTGCATATTCAGCTTGACCAAACCCACCTACATAATTGATGTTTTCTGAGTAGTCAAACTGTGTTCGGTTAGCTTCGTCTGCAAAATCAAATAAAGCTGACCAAGGATCTGCAGCAAATTCTTCAGTAAATGTGTAATCTGAAGGTCTGTCTGTTCTAAAGTTATCTGTGAAACCGTTAAGACCTAAAAGATCATTTACTTGTCTAAAGTGATCTCCTCTATATAATCTAGCGTCGAAACCAACATCAAACGTCCAGTTTTGCTCTAATTCTATGTTTAAGTTAGAAAGTAAACCATACCAGTTGTGGTTATTTACAGATGATCTTCTGATATATGAAGATCCAAAGTTACCGAAACCATTTGCATCAGCAGTAGCAATATTGTTGGCAACGATACGATCGAAATCGATATTTTCATTATTATTATCGTTAACACGAACTCTTCCTCTTCCTAGACCACCGGTTCCTCCACCACGTCCCCATGATGCATAAAGTACAGTAGATAGGTCTAATTGCTCATTGATGTCAAAATCCCAGTTTAAGTTAGCTACTGGTTTGTGGTAGTAGTTTCTTCTTTCAGTAAAACGCTCTCCATTTAAGAAACCAGAGTTTCTATTTTGCTTTTCTCCGAATTCTTCATATACCTCAAGATCTTGAGAGAAATTTTGATCGTGCCACTGTGGAGCACCAGTAATTAAGAAATTAAAAGTATTTTGCTCGTTTGGCTTGTATCCAACAGAGAATAAGTAGTTCTGTCCTTGTCCGGCAGTACCTTCAGCATACTTTCTGTGTGCTTGCCAGTGATCAACTAATACAGAAAATGCCCATCCGTTATCAGATAAACCAGAGTTGTAACTTACAGTTGCTTTTCCGTAGCTATCGTTACCTGCTAATAATCTTACAAATCCACCTTCTCTTTGGTCGGTAGTTTTAGAGATAATGTTGATAGTACCACCCACAGAAGAGATTGCAAGTTTAGAAGACCCTAAACCACGTTGTACCTGTACTGCGTTTGCTACATCAGACATACCAGCCCAGTTAGACCAGAATACTCTTCCGTCTTCAGGACTGTTAATTGGTTGTCCGTTTAATAATACCGCAGTGTTAGTGTTATCAAAACCTCTTAAGAAAATCTGGCTATCTCCAAATCCTCCAGCTTGGTTAGACACATATACCGAAGGAGTATTTTTGATCGTTTCAGTAAATTCTACGTTACCTGCAGCTTTTAATTGAATGTCATCTCCTTTAATAGTTGCCACAGCGATAGGAGTTTTTCTATCCTCTGCTAAATCGACAACTCCAGAACCTACAATTACGATTTCTTCTAAAGAATTGTCAAGTTGAAGTGTAATTGTTCCTAAATCCTGATCTCCATTAGTTACATCATAAGCGATGTTTTTTGATCCAAATCCTACATAAGAAATGTTGATAGTTCCTGTTGGGCTATTCACCTTAAGAGAGAACTTACCATCAAAGTCTGTTGTTGTTCCATTAGAAGTTCGTACTTCAAGAATGTTTGCTCCTGGAAGAGGAGCATTTGATTCACCATCAAAAATGGTTCCTGTTACTACTCCCTGTGCAAACGTTTCCCCTACGAATGCCATGAGGATTACAACAAATAATAATGTAATCTTTTTCATTATAAATAGTATGAGTTAAATTAATTCGTGCAAAAGAACAAAGATTTATGGAATCTAACTTTACCTTAATGTTAAGAGTTTTTCACATAAATTTTGCATTTATAAAGTAAACGATTTTCTACTACTTGCTGATAGTCAGTTTGTTGAAGATATTCAAAAGTTATTAACCAGGGTAATGTTAATTTTTTTTGTTTTAAAACATGCAACTTTAACATTTTGAGATCGTCAGAATTAAGAAAAAAAGCCCTTAATAATGAAGATTAAGGGCCTTGTTTTTTATTTTTTCAAATATCTCTTCAGAAGGTTTTGTGTAGAGGAATCATGTTGATAACTTTCAGTTTTGTTAATTTCTGATAGTATTTTTGTAGCAAGTTGTTTTCCTAATTCTACTCCCCATTGATCATAACTAAATATATTCCATACTATACCTTGCACAAAAATTCGTTGCTCATACATAGATACAAGGGCTCCTAAACTTTTTGGAGTTAGTTTGTCAATCAAAACCGTAGTGGTGGGTTTGTTGCCTTCAAATATTTTGAAAGGTGTGAGTTGTTTAATTTTTTCATCAGAGGTGTTTTTCGAAGAAAGTTCTTCAATTACTTCGCTCTCTGTTTTCCCATTCATCAATGCCTCAGTTTGCGCAAAGAAATTTGCCATGAGTTTATCCTGATGATCTTGATCTTCAAACAGCGCATATTTAAAACCTATAAACTCTGCTGGTATTAATTTCGTTCCCTGGTGTATAAGTTGAAAAAAGGCATGTTGTGCATTGGTGCCTGGTTCACCCCAAATAATAGTTCCAGTTTGATAGGTAACTTCTTTTCCATTGCGATCTACACTTTTACCATTACTCTCCATTATGCCTTGTTGTAAATATGCAGGAAGTCTATGTAAATATTGTGAATATGGAATAATGGCTTCACTTTCTGCATTGAAAAAGTTATTGTACCAAATACTTAGCATACCAAGAATAACAGGAATGTTTTCTTCAAAAGGAGTCGTTTTAAAATGTTCATCCATATTATGGGCTCCTTCTAATAAGGAAGCAAAGTTTTCATATCCTATAGAAAGACTTATTGATAACCCTACAGCACTCCATAGCGAGAAACGACCACCTACCCAATCCCATAAGGGAAAAATGTTTTGCTCTTCTATGCCAAAATTGGTAACGTTTGGTATATTACTTGAAACAGCAACAAAGTGTTTTCCTACGGCATCTTTTGATGCATGTTCTATAAACCATTTTCTGGCGGTAGTAGCATTCGAAAGCGTCTCTTGAGTAGAAAATGTTTTAGAAACCACAACAAATAGCGTGGTTTCTGGATCGAGATCTTTCAAGTGTTGATGTACGTGGTCTCCATCTACATTAGATATAAAATGTACCTTAAGATGATTTTTGTAAAATGCTAATGCTTCTGTGATCATTGCTGGCCCAAGATCTGAACCTCCAATACCAATATTTACGATATCTGTAAATGGTTTTCCGGTATGTCCTTTGAGCGCTCCAGAAATAACCTGATCGCAAAAGTTTTTAATTTTTTTCTTTACTGCGGTTACCTCAGGAACTACATTTTTACAATCAACATTAATTTCATGAGTACTAGGAGCTCTTAGAGCTGTATGCAAAACGGCTCTTCCTTCGGTCTCATTAATAGTGCTTCCCCCAAAATAATGTTGAATAGCTTCGTCTAATTTTACTTCTCTCGCCAGGTCTAGGAGTAATTTTTTAGTGGTTTGATCTATTCTGTTTTTAGAATAATCTACATAAAAATCTTCCCAAGCAATGCTAAAATCATTTGCTCGACTGGCAGACTCATTAAAAAGATCTTTGAGATGTGTTTTTTTTATACTCTCATAATGTTTTTGTAATGCTTCCCAGGCTTTTGTGGTGGTGGGATTAATAGTTGGTAATGCCATTTTATAAAATTTCTTTTGGTTTAAATTGTATGCTGTCTAACTCTGCTTTTAAAGGTTCTATGTGGTTATAAAATGCAGGGCGTAAACTGTCTGCCAATGGTTTTGAAGCGGGTAAGTCTTGTTTAAAAGGGTCTACTTCCTTTCCGTTTTTCCAGAATCGATAGCAAACATGCGGGCCACTGGTGTTTCCAGTCATACCAATATAGCCTATTACATCTCCTTGTCGCACAAATTGACCTACTTTTACAGCTTGTCGGCTCATATGTAAATACTGTGTGTCATAAGTCGCATTATGCCTTATTTTTACATATTTACCATTTCCGCCCCTACGTTCAGATTTAGTAACAATTCCATCGGCTGTGGCTAAAATGGGTGTGCCAATAGGAGCGGCAAAATCTGTTCCTCTATGTGGTCTTATTTTATTGCCATAATATTTGATCCTACGTCTTAGGTTGTATCTTGAAGATATTCTACTAAACTTTACAGGAGCTCTTAAAAAAGCTCTTCTTAAATTATTGGCTTCTTCATCAAAATAGTCTATTGAATTATTAATAGAGTCGTCTTTAAATCTAAAAGCATATACTGGTTTTCCTCTATGTTCAAAATAAGAAGCCTTGATTTGATCTACTCCTGCAGGAATGGTATCATCTATAAACTTCTCGGTGTACATAACCTTGAAACGATCTCCCGCCTGAAGTCGAGTAAAATCTATAGTCCATGCATAGATATCTGCCATATTATAGGCTACCAGAAAATTTAGATCTAGGTCGTCAAAAGTTTGCATCAGACTACTACTTATGGTTCCTGAAGCAGTTTTTTCAACTAGTTTTACTGGTTTTTTTCTCTTACTGGCTATAATACTGTCTCTAAAATCAATAACTGTATAGTCGATTTTATTGTTTTGGTATACAAATACTTGGGCTTTTTCTGAAGTGTCTTTTGCCTTAAGTAGCATATAGGGTTTACCTGCCTGTATTCTAGCTACATTGAACGTATCTTTAATTTTGTTGGTAATTTCGAATACTTTGGCTCGGGTAATACCGTGGTTATCCATTATTTCACCAAAACTGTCACCAGGTTTTATAGTATCTTTTACTACCTTGAAATCATCGAGTATATAGCCAAACTCCCTTACAACCGGGGGTTTTTTTTCTTCCTCTTTAACTTCAGGAACAACTGTATTCGTTTCTTTTTTTTCCTTTTGACATGAAAATACTACTACCATAAGTAGCAGTAGGTAACCTATTTGCTTCAACTGATGACTATTTTTATTTTGCGGTATTAAATTGATGGGTAACCCATTGCTTTCCCCAGTCTTCTTTTTCCTGTTCACTCCAAAGAGAAGGAAAAAATATAATTCTTTGAAAGCTAGGAGGTAGAAAGCTTTTCCAATTGGTACCACCAGTTGCAAGAACTTCACCTCTTTCTTTGTTCAAATATCTGAAAGCGGCTCCCATGTGCATCAATAACCAGTTAATATTTACATTGGTGTCAAAAGTACGTAATGCTTCGATAAGGTGCACATTATTTTGTTCTTTTTCTGGGAGTTCTAGGTATTTATGATAGATTGTTGTTGCTTGAACCTGTTTAGCGATACGCATCATTCTTGGTGTATATCGATACTCAAACTGCTTTAAGGTAAGCGTCTTTTCACCAGTTTCGATATCTGTAGCTCCAGATTTCCAGTAGAGATGTTCAAAAACCTCTTCTAATTTATCTTTTTCTGAAAACAAATCTCTCTCTTTCGTGTTTACTAAATTAACAAGAGGAGTAGCGTAAATTTCTATTAATCTAAACTGTACCGATTGAAAACCACTGGCAGGAAGAAGAGACATTCTATATTTTAAGAATTGATCTCGATCCATACCTTTAATCATTACATCAAACGAATTGATCAATACCCTGAAATAACGATTTACCCGATTAAGTTTTGAAGTAAAAAAATCTGCATTTTGTAGTTTATCATCAATGATTTGCTTTAACTCATGAATAATCAACTTAAAATAGAGCTCTGTGATTTGATGATAGGTAATAAAAATCTCTTCATCTGGGAAATGAGTTCTCGGTATTTGTAAACTGAGTAAGGTGTCTAAATGTATATAATCCCAATAGGTGAGATATCTATCATGAAGTAAGCCATCTAAATAAGAACCTAGGTCTTGACCTGAGTTTTTAAATTTTTTTTCTAATTGCTTTATTTTTTCAGCAATTTCTGGTTTTATAGATTCATTCATTTAATCTATTACTACTTTAAAAGGGTGTTTCAGGCCTTTAAAGGCATCTAGATCTGCTTTTATGGAGCCCACTAATATATCTGCCTTTATTCTAACAGGCATGCGATTATCATCATCGCTTACCCAAACAGTCATACTTTCTTCTTCTTTAAAAATACGATCGGCCTGAACGTAAGGTCTGAACTTTAAACATGCAATTTTACCCATTTTAGTTCTAATAACCTCTCTTCCAAGAAACTTTAACTTAAAACGGTAATTTTCACTATCAAAAAACATGTTTACAAACTGTTCATCACCTTTTTTTAGCGATGTGGTGTTAATACTATTTCTTAGATAGTAAAAAGAAGACATCATGTCTTGTACACCATCTTTAATAGAAAATGTCTTTTTTGTATTGTACTTTTTATTGAAGACCAAAGCCTCGTGTTGGCCGTGGTCAAAATTAATCTCTATGTCTTTGGTATGGCCTCCTTCATTAATCTTTCTAATAAATCGATAAGGTTTAACTTCTTTCTTATCGATATAGGTTTCATACAAATCTTCTACTTTAAAAAAGACACTTAATACACCAGAAGACTTTCCTTCTCCTACGATATGATGAACGGGCATACCGTTTAATACTTCATCTTTTACCTCTAAGGTTGCATAACTGGCAGTAAACCATCCATAGTGGATTCTAAATCTAAACCATTCACCAGAATCAAATGCTTTGTGATTTTCCTGGGCTATAGTAGTAGATGCTATTACTAAACAGATGAATAAAACAAGCTTTTTCATAGTATTTGGGATTGTTTGTACATATATAACGTAAGCTATTCGGATTTACGTATTAACAATATCCATTCCAAAAGTACTATTTAATGCGAAGACATAAAAATTGATATTGTTATCAAAATATCAAAATAACAAAAAAAGAGAGCCACCACAGCTCTCTTTTTTACTTTTATTAACCAACTAAAAACTTAAATTATGAGAATAATTATTGTTTTAGATATAAGTGGTAACCACTCCACTCATAATGCAAAAATCAACTTTTTTGAATAATTTTCAAACGAAAACGTTTTTTTATTATGAATTTTAACAAAAATTTAGACCAAAACACATAATTTTTCAATTTTCTCAAGATATTAACGCTCTTTATTGGAATATGTGAAATTATTTTTTAACTACAGCGTTCCTCTTTGTTCTTGTTCACGCTCAATGGCTTCAAAAAGTGCTTTGAAATTTCCTTTTCCAAATGACTGTGCTCCTTTACGTTGTATAATTTCAAAAAACATTGTTGGACGATCTAGTACTGGTTTTGTAAAAATTTGTAAAAGATATCCCTCATCATCGCGATCGATTAAAATTCCTAAATCTCTTAAAGGTTCAAGATCTTCGTCTATCTCACCCACACGATCCAAAACTGTATCGTAATAGGTAGAAGGAACAGTTAAAAATTCTACTCCTCGGTTTTGTAGTTGAGATACGGTTTCGATAATGTTATCGGTTGCCACAGCGATGTGCTGTACGCCAGCTCCGTTATAAAAATCTATGTACTCTTCTATCTGTGACTTTTTTCTTCCTTCGGCAGGTTCATTAATTGGGAATTTAATACGTCCATTTCCATTACTCATTACCTTACTCATAAGTGCCGTATATTCAGTAGAAATATCTTTGTCATCAAAAGAAACCAATTGAGCAAATCCCATTACCTTAGCATAAAACTCGCACCATTTGTTCATTTCATTCCATCCTACATTTCCTACCATATGGTCAATGTATTTTAGACCAGTAGATTTGGTTTTATAAGGTTTGTTCCATGCCATGTAACCAGGTAAGAAAGCACCATTATAGTTTTTTCGCTCAACAAAAATATGTACAGTTTCTCCATAAGTATGAATTCCAGAGAAAACTACAGAACCATGTTCATCTTTTTCGGTTGTAGGTTGCATATAGGGTTTGGCTCCACGCTTTACTGTTTCTTCAAAACTTTTAGTTGCGTCGTCTACCCATAAAGCAACTACTTTTACTCCATCTCCATGAGCATTGATATGTTGGTTGATGTCACCATCTGGTTGAAGAGGAGATGTGAGCACCAATCGTATTTTATCTTGTTGTAGCACATAAGAAACTCTGTCTTTTTTTCCTGTTTCTAAACCAGCATAGGCTATAGGTTCAAAACCCCATGCGGTTTGGTAATAATATGCTGCTTGTTTGGCATTGCCAACATAGAGTTCTACATAATCGGTTCCCAACAAGGGAAGAAAATCTTCAGCTTGAGGAACTATTTTTTCTAAATCCTGAGGTGTTATATTGGTTGACATAATAATGTTGTTTTATAATGAGTTACTAAATGAATAAAAAAAGAACGTATCTATAGTTAATCATTTAAGCTACCACATAGCTCTTAGGTGAGGTGTTATATCTATTCTGAAATTTAGCATATCAACAAGTCTTTATGTGTCCCATTTTATTCTAACCAAGACTTATGGTAACTTTCATCTGCAATTTGCATCGCTTCTTCGGTAACCATTAGAGGTTTGAAAGTATCTACCATTACAGCTAGCTCGTCTGTTTTGGTTTTTCCTATACTTCTTTCTACAGCTCCAGGGTGTGGCCCATGAGGAATACCGGCTGGATGCAAAGAAATATGTCCGGCGTCAATATCGTTTCTGCTCATAAAATCACCATCGACGTAGTATAGTACTTCATCACTATCTATATTACTATGGTTATAAGGAGCAGGAATAGCCTCTGGATGATAATCGTATAACCTGGGCACAAAAGAACATACAACGAAAGCGTCTGTTTCAAAAGTTTGATGTACTGGTGGTGGTTGGTGTACTCTTCCGGTTATAGGTTCAAAATCATGTATAGAAAATGCATATGGAAAATTAAAGCCATCATACCCAACTACATCGAAGGGATGAGTTGCATACACCATATCGAAAATCTCATCTTGTTTTTTTACTTTGATTAAAAAGTCACCCTTTTCATCGTTGGTTTCTAATTCGTGCGGAGCTCTTAAATCACGCTCGCAATAAGGAGAGTGTTCGAGAAGTTGCCCAAACCAATTACGGTACCTTTTTGGTGTGTAAATTGGTCTTCGAGATTCAACAATAAAAAGTCGATTATCGGTAGTGTCAAAATCAAGTTTGTAAATAGTTCCTCTAGGGATCAAAATGTAATCACCATATTTGAAATCTATATTACCCAGATGACTTCTAAATTTCCCACTTCCACGGTGAACAAAAATAAGTTCATCGGCATCAGTGTTTTTATAAAAATAATCTGAAGTTGAGTCTTGAGGTGCAGCCAAAATAATACTTACATCACTATTGGTAAGTACATTTTTCCGACTTTGAAGATAGTCTTTTTCAGGAGCTATCTTAAATCCATGTAATCTGTAGGATTTAATATTGTTTCCAATGGCAATTTTTGGTGCAACACTATAACTTCCTTTAATTTCTTTGACCTGCGTGGGTCTATGTTCATGGTAAAGATTGGTAGACATTCCGTCGAAACCAATAGTTCCAAATAATTGTTCGTAGTATAAGGTACCATCAGGTTTTTTAAAGATGGTGTGCCGCTTAGGCGGTATTTTTCCTAAAGAATGATAAAAAGGCATGATTGTTTAAGTTTATTGTTGAACTTTTTGTTAAGCGATATACATAGGAAATCTGCCTTATTCAGGATTTCGCTTAATAAGGTAATGTAACAGTAGTAATAAATCCTGCCAAAACAAACTCATAACATTACAAATATCGTAAATATTTCTATTTTTTGGGAGTATAATTCCTTAAAACCAGAAACCGATGCTGAAGAACCAGTTGCTCTCATCTAGTTCTGGGGAGTATGAATATTTTATTTGTACCGGTCCTGCAAAAGTGTCTAAACCATATCCCAGGGCATATCCTGTAAATTCAGGATCTTCAAACCAGCGTCCGGTACTAAATAATTTGTTACCAACGTTGGCAAAATTTGCCGATACATTGAAATGATTTTTCTTAAAAGGCTCGTAGTCTATAGTAATAAGCCCTTTTGCAAAACTTCGCCCTGTGATTCCCAGAAAATCATACCCATAAAACGGAATAAAGTTATTAATGGTTCTAGCTCCAAATCCACCAAGAAGAAAATCCAGAGAATTAATGGCTGCGTTACCAATTTTGGTTCCGGCTTCCATGCTCAAAATGAGTGATGTATTTCTAAAAAGTGGCGTTGCATATCCTAATTGCGCTTTGGCTATAGAAAACTCATTAAAACTATTGGTAAAATCTGAAGAAAAGAGATATGAATGAATATCTCCTTCAAACAAAATGCCTCGTTTCGGAAAATACTTATTGTCATAGGTATCAAATTTGATGTATCCAAAAGCACTCCAGTAATCGCTATCTTCGAATACTGTTCGAGGAATTTGGTTCTCGTCTTCACCAAAAGTTTCAGAAATAATTCTAAGTCTTTTATATTCTGCTCCCAATCCTACAGAAAAAGTTTGCCGTACTAAAGTCTCGGCATAGGCTTGAAGATTAAAATCGGTATAATCGATATCTATGGTATTAATGCCCAAATTGGGAATTTCACCAAACTGGCCGATAAATGCAAAATCAAAGGCTTTTTTGAAATTGGTGTATCTGTATTTTAAACCAGTACTCCAATAAAATCCTTTATCGATATAATAATCTAGATTGTACCTTATATTATCCCCAAGAGCAACGTCAAGTGAAAGAACATCGTTATTAAAAAACAAGCTTTTTCGGGTTACATTGACCAGAGCTGCAGTTTGGTACAGGTCATCATAATGCAATGCAAAACGTAGTAGCATTTTATTTTCACTTTCTTTCACATTAAGAACAAGTTCTTTCCCTTCTTTGGTATCTATCAGTTTATGACTTACCCGATCAAAGTTTCCTGTGGCAGAAAGGTTATTGATACCTTCGTTTAACTTCTTGTAGGTTGTTACACTTGGAGTTTTAAGCTTTAATTTTCCTCTAATGTATGCTCTGGTATATCTAGTATTACCTGTAATGGTTAAACCACTTATAAGTAAATTTTCTTCTGTTTTAGGTACTTTTTTCTTGGGTTTGGAGGTCTTTTGTAGCTTAGCGATGGTTTTTAATTTTTCATAATTTGAAAACGCTGCCTTTTGACCACTAGCAATAATTTCATCGGCTTGGTCAAATGACATTACCGAAAAATCCATAATAGAAGGCTTTATATAAATTTCGGTGTCAGCAACCTTATCCTTCATAGCCTTAATGGTTCTGAAGTTGCTTATCTGCAACATGATATTGGTAATAGAATTTAATTGATCACGGGGCATTAAGGTATCTTGAACATCGATACCGATAACAACTTCGGCTCCTTTTCTTTTTATTTCTTCGACCGGATAATTATTTGAAACACCTCCGTCTGTCATTAAAATGCCATCAACTTCAATAGGATTAAAAATAGAAGGAAGAGCTCCACTGGCAGCTACAGCCTCTGGCAAATATCCTTTGTCGAGTAGCACTTGTTGCCCAGTTTCAATATTTGTGGCCATACAGAAAAAAGGGATAGGGAGTTTACTGAAGTCTGAAATGTCATTGACATGAGCGGTATACCTTGAAAACTGATTGTAAAAATTTTGTCCCTTAGACAGTCCTTTTGGCAATCCAACTTTAAACTTATCAAATGGTAGTGTTACAGCATACTTTTCTGAGTCTTCTTTTTCATAAAAAGTTTTAGCATCGCGCGGAAGTTGGTCTTGTATAAAAGTGTCAAAGTCTACAGACCTGAATATAGAATCTAATTCTTTTGCACTGTATCCAGAAGCATATAAGGCGCCAACAATTGCCCCCATACTGGTACCACCAATATAATCTATTCTTACTCCGGCGTCCTCAATAACTTTCAACGCTCCAATATGAGCCAGCCCTTTGGCACCGCCACCACTTAATACGAGACCTACTTCGAGGTCATTCATATCAATTTCCTCATTGTTTTCAGGAACATTGGTGTTTTGCGACCATAAAGAGCTTGAAAATAGTAGTGTGAGGTATACTATTCTGGTGAGGTTTTTTCTTAATGTGAAGTTTAGTTTCACTAAGGCTCTTTTTTTGAAAGATAATAATTATATACTTTGGTTGCTCTCGAATCGCCTACAACTTGTATAAGTTCATCTTTGGTCGCTTCTTGAATTCTTTTTACTGATCTGAAATGCCTTAGCAATTCAACAATGGTTTTCTCTCCAATACCGGGTATGGCATCAAGTTCTGTATTTAATGCAGACTTACTTCGTTTTTGTCTGTGAAACGTGATACCAAATCTGTGTGCTTCATTTCTTAAATGTTGAATTACTTTAAGACTTTCAGATTTTTTGTCTAGATATAACGGAATCGAATCCCCTGGATAATAAATTTCTTCAAGACGTTTTGCAATACCTATAATGGTTATTTTTCCTCTTAAACCTAGAGCGTCAAGAGCTTTAAGTCCAGAAGAGAGTTGTCCTTTTCCTCCATCGACAATCACGAGTTGGGGTAAAGGTTGTTCTTCGTCAAGAAGTCTTTTGTATCTGCGGTATACCACTTCTTCCATAGAAGCAAAATCGTTAGGTCCTTCTACCGTTTTGATATTAAACTTTCGATACTCTTTCTTACTTGGTTTTCCGTTTTTGAAAACTACACAGGCAGCTACGGGGTTAGTTCCCTGAATATTTGAATTATCAAAACATTCGATATGTCTGGGTTCTTCAGGGAGTCTTAAATCTTTTTGCATTTGAGCCATTAATCGTTTCACATGACGATCCGGATCAATGATTTTTATTTGTTTGAAACGTTCCTGACGATAATATTTTGCATTTCGCAACGATAAATCTACGATCTTCTTTTTGTCTCCTAATTGTGGAACTGTAATTTTTATATACTCACCTACATCTACCTTAAAAGGAACATAAATCTCTTTAGAGGTAACACCAAATCGTTGTCTTATTTCGATAATTGCAAACTCAAGAATTTCCTTATCTGTTTCCTCTAGCTTCTTTTTAATCTCGGTGGTATGAGATCTTATAATTGCCCCATAAGAAAGTTGTAAAAAGTTCACATAGGCGAAGGATTCATCAGAGATAATAGAAAACACATCTACATTGCTTATTTTAGGGTTAACCACAGTAGATTTAGCCTGATAGCTTTCTAGAATTCCTATTTTTTCTTTGATTCTTTGAGCATCTTCAAACTCCATTTTTTCTGCATGACTCACCATTTGATTTCTAAAACCAGCCAAAGAATCTTTAAAGTTTCCTTTTATGATTTGCCGTATGGCATTTAGGTTATCATTATATTCTTTTTCCTCCTGTAGGCCTTCACAGGGTCCTTTGCAATTTCCCAGATGGTATTCTAAGCAAACTTTATATTTACCATTATCTATTTTATCCTGTGACAAATCGTAGTTGCAAGTTCGTAAAGGATAAAGCCCTTTGATGAGATCTAACAGCGTATGTACAGTTTTAACAGAGGTATAGGGTCCAAAATATTCAGAGCCATCTTTAATCATATTTCGCGTTAAGAAAATTCTTGGGAAACGCTCTTTTTTAATACAAATCCAGGGATAGGTTTTATCATCTTTAAGCATGATATTGAACCTGGGTTGATATTTTTTAATAAGATTGTTTTCTAATAATAACGCATCGGTTTCAGTTTCGACAACAATATGTTTTATCGAATTAATTTTCTTCACCAAAACTTTAGTCTTGTAGTTATCATGACTCTTGGTGAAATAAGAAGTAACCCTTTTTTTAAGGTTTTTGGCTTTCCCTACATAGAGTAATTTGTCGTCCTTATCATAGTATTGATATACTCCTGGTGAAGTGGGGAGAGTTTTAATCTGTATGTCTAAAGAGGCTTGTTGCATATTCCAAAGGTAAAGTTAATAGTTTACCTCAATTGTAACATAGAAGTTTTGGGTTTAAATTTTGTTAAAAACCATGTAAAAATGATAAGAAACATTAAAAATATGTTGAACTATGCAATACAACTCGATTTTTCTTACATTAGTAGTCCCAACACCAATTTTGTTTTTTTGGAGGAAGAAAAGAAAATAATTGGCCGAACTGATAAAGTAGACCTACCACTACTTGATTTAAAAGATATCGATGCTAAGATCGATACGGGAGCCTATACTTCTTCTATTCACTGCGTCGATATAAGAGAAATAGATCAAACATTACAGTGTAGTTTTTTAGATGCTATGCATCCTGAATACAACAGAAAGAGGTTTACTTTTAAAAATTATGATATTTCAGCGGTTAAAAGTAACAATGGTCAAGTTGAGGTAAAATATGCAATTCGAACCCAGATTGTAGTTTTCGAAAAGACATATCCTATTACGTTAAACCTATCTCCGGGTGATGATATGCGGTTTCCTCTTCTTATTAGTCGTAGGTTTTTAAGTGGAAAATTTTTGGTCGATCCTCAATTAGAAAATCAGTCTTATAATCAAAAATTATAATGAATATCAAAATCTTGTCGCGAAGTGCAAATTTGTATTCTACCAATGCACTTGTTCAAGCAGCGGTAAAGCGTAAACACAATGTACAGGTTATAGATCCACTTAATTGTGATATTGTAATAGAAAGACAAAAACCAGAAATTTACTATCGTGGAAGAAGATTAGATCATGTAGATGCGGTTATTCCTCGAATAGGATCGTCTATTACGTTTTACGGTACAGCGGTAGTACGGCAATTTGAGATGATGAATGTATTTACAACTTTAAAATCTCAGGCGCTCGTTCAATCTAGAGATAAGCTCAGAAGCTTACAAATTCTATCAAAAGCGGGATTGGGGCTTCCAAAAACCGTATTTACCAATTACTCCAAAGATGTTTCTGAAGTAATTTTACATGTTGGAGGCGCTCCTTTGATCATTAAGCTTCTAGAAGGAACACAAGGTTTGGGAGTTGTGCTAGCTGAAACTACAACAGCAGCAGAGTCTGTATTAGAAGCTTTTAATGGTTTACAGGCTCGTGTTATCGTACAAGAATTTATTAAAGAAGCCAAAGGTGCAGATGTAAGAGCTTTTGTGGTTGATGGAGAGGTGGTTGGAGCAATGAAAAGACAAGGTAAAGAAGGAGAGTTTCGTTCGAATCTACACAGAGGAGGTACCGCTTCATTAATTAAATTGACTCGGCATGAAGAGCAAGCTGCAATTATGGCTGCAAAAGCTTTGAAAATGGGGGTCGCTGGAGTAGATTTGCTGCAAAGTAATCGAGGACCGCTTATTCTTGAAGTAAATTCTTCTCCCGGGCTTGAAGGTATAGAAACTGCTACGGGTAAGGATATTGCAAAGGCGATTATTAAATATATCGAAAGAAGTTTGTAGGCACATGACAAAGAAAGAAAATACGCATATACTTAACATTCTGGGTAACGAAATTCCTTTAGGAACAAGTACTACCATTAATTTTAATATTGCAAAACTATATACCTCTACCAAAGTAGAGATTCCTATTATTATTGAAAGATCTAAAGTTCCTGGCCCCACGGTTTTAATTACAGCAGGTATTCATGGAGATGAGATTAATGGTGTTGAGGTGGTACGACAGATTATTGCTAAGAAGATCAATAAACCTGTAAAAGGAAGTATTATCTGTATTCCTGTTTTAAATGTTTTTGGGTTTTTAAATATGGATCGATTTTTTCCTGATGGACGAGATTTGAATAGGGTATTTCCCGGTACCAAAAATGGCTCATTGGCAACTAGATTTGCGTATCAATTTATCAATGAGATTCTTCCAGCTGCCGATTTTTGTTTAGATTTTCATACTGGTGGAGCAAGCAGATTTAATGCGCCACATATTAGAGTAGACCCTAAAAACGAACATTTAGTAAAATTTGCCAAAGTATTTAATGCTCCATTTATATTGTATTCTAAAAATCTGGAGGGGTCGTACAGAGCTACCTGTGCAAAAAAGGGAATAGATATTTTGCTTTTTGAAGGAGGAAAATCTCAGAACAGTAGTAGAGATGTAGCAGTAGAAGGGGTAAAGGGAGTAATGCGAATTTTAAAACATTTTGAAATGTTGCATCCCAATTTTGAAGAACCTTTGGTAAATGCAAAAAGCATCATAATTAAAAAGAGTTTTTGGATGCGAGCCAAATACAGTGGTCTTTTGCATATTAAAGTTCCTGTGAGTAAGCACGTAGAAAAAGGGGAGATTTTGGCAACGATTACAGATCCATATGGTAAAATGAGGCACGTTGTCAAAGCAAGTAACGAAGGCTATGTTATTAATGTAAATGAAGCCCCAATTGTGTATAAAGGAGATGCTATTTTTAGAATTACAAAAGAGCTAGAGGATGAATAAGCAAGAACTTCGGGCAAAGTATAAAACGCTTAGAAATAGCTTAAGTGAAGATGAGGTTAATGAAAAAAGTATGAAAATTGCCAACAATTTACTTGAGCTGCCAATTTGGGAAAAATCATTTTTTCATCTTTTTTTATCGATACAAAAGCAAAAGGAAATCAATACTGAATTTATTCTTCATATTCTTCAGGGAAAAGACAAAAATGTAGTGGTGTCTAAGAGTAATTTTCGTAACAATACTCTAGAAAATTTTTTGCTTACCGACGCCACAGTACTGAAAGTAAATTCCTTGGGAATTCCTGAACCCGATGGAGGAATCCCTATCCCAAATGAACATATAGAAGTAGTTTTTATACCACTACTAGCTTTTGATTTATTAGGAAACAGAGTGGGTTATGGAAAGGGATTTTATGATCGATTTCTAGCCAGTTGTAAGCCAGAAACACTAAAAATAGGTCTTTCCTTTTTTACTGCTGAAGAGCAGATAGAAGGCATTATTCCTGAAGATATACGTCTAGACCTTTGTGTTACTCCGTTAAAAACGTACAATTTTGAGGGTTAACTAACATTTTTTGATTTCAAGGATTCTTTACCCTATATTAGAAGTTCCTAATTTTTATAAAATGTCCCAAAATATTGAAAGTGTTTGCATTATCGATGATGATAGCATATACATAAATTTAGTGAGTAAGATTATTGAAATTAAAAGACTTTCAGAGTCTGTGATGGTTTTCAATAATGGAAAGGAAGCATTAGATTTTTTTCAAGCTTCGATACAAGAAACAAAAACGGTAGATGTCCCTCAGGTTATTTTTCTTGATTTAAATATGCCAGTAATGGATGGTTGGGAATTCTTAACTGAGTTTTCGAAAATCAAAAATGAATTACAGGATAAAATCGATTTGTATGTAGTGAGTTCATCTATAGATGATAGAGATATCAATCGAGCTAAGGCGATAGATGTAGTGTCAGACTACATTACCAAGCCTCTTCAATCTGAAGATTTTGAAAGATTATTTAGATAAAATTTTATAGCTTTTTTGGAAATGCCTTTTTGTTGAAAACAATCAACAAAAACACTCCTATGCTAATGGCAGAATCGGCAATGTTAAATACTGGATCGAAGAATGAAAAGTGTTTTCCTCCCCAAAAAGGAATCCAGTCGGGCAGTACATCATCATAAAGTGTAAACTGAATCATGTCAACTACCTTACCGTAGAATATGGTTTCATATCCACCACCTTCAGGTAAAAACGCTGCAATATTGGTTTTGGTACTCTCTTCAAATAACATTCCGTAAAATACCGAATCAACAATATTCCCAAAAGCACCGGCAAAAATAAGAGCGATACAAAAGGTAAGAATCATTGGGCTATTCTTACGTACAGAGTCATAAAGCCAATATCCTATTCCGCCAATTGCGACAAGTCTAAATAGCGTAAGGATCAATTTGCCATAACTTCCTGGGAGCTCAACTCCCCATGCCATTCCTTTATTTTCTACAAATACAATGCGAAACCAATCAAAGACTTTTACCTCTTCATGAAGAGCAAAATGAGTTTTAATGTAAAATTTTGTGATTTGATCAATCAACAAAACCAGAATTATAACTAAAATAGATTTCTTAATAGACATACATGTATCTGTTTACATCGGTATTAAAAGAGACGGACAAAAATAGTGTTTTATTTTGTTTTATAAACACTTATATCTCCGCTAATAGAGTTTAAGGTTATTTTATGTAATCCGGTAATTTTTTGAGATCTTAGTTTACCTAATTTTGTGATGGCTTTTACTTCGGCATTTTTTGTTGTTATTTTAATATCGCCGCTCAAAGTATTGATGGTAGCATCTCCTGTAAAGTTGTCAAGCATGCAATCACCAGATTTAAGTTCTACAAAGAGCGTTTTTAACTGGCCTCTACTATTTAAGGAAGCATAATCAGAGCGTACAGTTACTTTAAGATGAGATGGGATTTTAAATGTGGCTTTAATAGCAATTACTTTGTGTGCACTAAGTTTGTCATTAAAATTGTCTGAAAATGGTTGAACATCGTCTTGAATGATCAACTTTTTATGCTCTCGATGTGATTTAATGAGAATGTTGTCTTTGTATTCTCCTTCCGAGATCGCATTATAGATAATTTTGTCTTTTGAAGTATTTGTGATGTCAATTTGAAAAATATTGTCTAAAACAATGATCACTTCTTCAATTCCGGTAGCATCAATACTTTTGTCAAAAGTAGATTGCCCTAAAATGGGAGTGCTCAATACTGTAAAGAGTAAAAAAAAAGAATTTGACCACCTCATACTTCGAAAGTAGCCAAATTCTTTTTACTATGAAACATCTGCTTTTACTAATATACTATTGTTTTCTGATAAAAATACTACCACTTATTGTTTTGAGATGTAAATCGCTTCTTACATCACCAAAAGTACCAGTTACTTTGCTCCCAACTATTCGATTTTTTCCTTGATCAAATTCTAATTCTTTGTCAGAATATATCATTCCGGAAATAGTTTCTGCTTTTAATCTGGATTTTGCGATATGTATATCTATGTCACCACTTATGGTGTATAGCTCTAAATCACCGTCGTAGTTTTTGATGTCTATGTTTCCGCTAATAATATCAACCATTAACTTACCTTGATAATTTTCTGAAGCAACACTTCCTGAGATACTCTTTACTTTAAGTTTTGAATTTTTAGGTAGATAAAGTGTGTAGTTGGCATCAATATCGAAGTTGTTACAAGGCCCCCAATTGTTTTTCTTGTTAGATTTTCCTTCTTTTTTCCATTTGTCAAATAAATCACCATAATCTGATTTGATATCCAATACCGAAGAAGTATTGTTTACTTTTAGCGTAAAGTAATCGTCATATTCTCCATCATTAACACTTACTTCTGCTTTGAGATAAACTTCATTTTTATCCCATGTTTTAATATTGATATCGTCTGCAAATTTGAATTCAACTTTTACCAGATCAGCAGATGTGCTAATTTCCTTTTCAATTGTTTTTTGAGCATGTATTTGTAGCGTGATAAAGCATAATACTGCTAGAGTGAGTACATTTTTCATGTTTTCGTTTTTTGATTAATTGATGATTGACCTCTTTTTATTTTTTTCTAAGGTAAATATTACCAGTAGATGATCTTAGACTTATATCTACACCGCCATTATTAATGCTGGTGTTTACGGTTCTTTTTCCTGCCACAATTTTCATGTCTTTATCTGCCTCAGGAAATTTGATATCGAAATCGGTATAAATTTCTCCCATACTTGTTTTTAAGGAAAGGTTGGCTGGTGTTCCCGATGGTAAGGCTACATCGATAGCTCCTGTAGAAGAAACTAGAGATATAGGGGAGCTCTGACTAACTTTGGTAAAAACAACATTAACTACTCCCGTAGCTGTTCGAGCTACGATAGGTCCTGTAACATCTGTCATGTTAATATCTCCAACATTGGTAGATGCTTCAATTTCTGAAGAAAACCCTTTTAAAAAAATACTCCCAAGGTTACTTCGTTCAATACTAACATTAACATCTTTAGGAAGGTATATTGAGAGTCCATCGCTATGCATACCTTTTAGATTACGAACAGCTAAAATGTCCCCTTCTTTTTTAACATATATACCTATGCCAGTATTATCACTCCCTCCAGCATAAACTGCTTTTAAGCCCTTTGCTCGCTCAGGCATTTCACGTCCTTCTCCAAGTATTAGGATTTCATTTTTGTCGTGCGCTTCTATTTTTACATCGCTTTCTGAGCTAATTTTAACCTTTTTAACTCCTTGTAGTGACTGTGTGTAATTTTGTGCTTTTGTCTGTACCGCAGTTAAGAATAAGATACTTAAGATTATTATTTTTTTCATCTGTTCTGTTTTTTGATTTTTAAATTAGATTCGGAAGACCAATTTTTACCTGGTCTCTCACATAATTTGGGGTTTCTTCATTTTGAAGTAACTTTTCCATAGACGGAACCGCGCGTTTTTCCTCTATAGAAACTAATATTTGAATTAATTCAATTTGCATACTCGGATCTAGTTCCATATCCAGAGCATCTATTAATGCTTTACGTACCATCTCGTTATCTGAGAATTTTGCGAGTGCTTCTGCAGCAGCTAGTCTCACATTAATATGGTCATCATAATGCATTTTGGTGATTAAAGCTTTTAGAATTTCATTTCCTGGCTTTTCAAACTCTTCAGCATAGTTTACTGCTTGCAGTCGTTTACTAGCCGATTCGTTTTCGATTAGAGAAATGGTCATTGCTTCTTTCATTTGTGTTTTTTCTTTTCGTAGTACAGCCATTTCCTGAGATAAAGATTCATTGTTTTGAAGCGTTCCAAAGTAATATGCCGAAAACATTAATGCTATGGTCGCAGCGATCTGTAATGGAGTTTTCCAGGTATTTCTGGAGACTCTAGATAGTGATACCACTTTAGAATCATCTTGTAGTTCTTTTTCCTTTTGTAACATCGTCTCAAAATCTAACTTCAAACTTTCATCTGGGAGTTGTTGAGGTTCGTTTTTGATGGCTGTAAAAACTTCCTGAAGTTCCATCAAGGCCTTTTTACAATTCTCACATCTAGAAATGTGAGATTCGATGAGTTGAGATGTTTTGTCATCTAGATTTCCATCTATATACTCTATAAGCTGATCTTCTATTTGTTTACAATTCATCGTTTTAAATATTTTGGAGATAATGATCTTTTAATTTGTGTATAGCTCTATGTACTTTTGTCTTAACTGCACCAGTAGTAGAATTTGTTATTTCTGCAATTTCTTGATATTTAATACCCTGATATCGACTCATAACTACCAATTCTCTATCGCTTTTACTTAGTTGGTTAAGCGCTTTATGTAACTGTTCGTTTGTTTCAATTTTATCAATATTATCTTCAGTTTGACTTTCAGTTTTATATGTGATATCATCTAATCGTTGAGCCGATGATTTCTGCCTCTGATAATGATCAGAAAATATGTTTCTTGCGATGGTGTATATCCAAGATGAAAATTTTCCATTTTTATAAGAAGTTCTATACTTAATCGCCTTATAAAAAACTTCTTGAGTAATGTCCTGGCTTACTTCTTTGTCTCTGGTCATCTTTACTATGAAATTAAAGATGCGAATGTGATATCTTTCAAATAGAATACTCATCATGTCCAAATTACCGTTGGATACCAGAATCATTAACTCTTCATCACTTAAATTTTTCAAGATGTTAGTCTTTTTTGGTCAGTTTCTATTAGTAATACCTGTGTTTTTTAAAAAGGTTACATACAAGGTAAAAAAAAGACCTCAAAGGTTTTAAAACCTTTGAGGTCGATTCTATACTATAGAAAGAATACTTTTGTATTCTTATCGTTTCTGCATATTCTTAGCTTCGATACTTAATGTTGCGTGAGGAACCAATTTTAGTCGTTCAGGATTAATCAATTTTCCGGTCACACGACAAATACCGTACGTTTTGTTTTCTATACGTAACAAAGCGTTCTTGAGATCACGAACAAATTTCTCTTGTCTTATAGCAAGTTGTGTGTTTGCTTCTTTAGACATAGTTTCACTGCCTTCTTCAAAAGCTTTAAATGTTGGAGAAGTGTCATCAGTACCATTGTTCCCGTCATTTTTATAGGCACTTCTTAGTAATTCCAAATCTTTTTGCGCTTTTTCCATTTTCTCAACGATAATATCTCTGAATTTTTCCAAATCAGAATCGCTGTACCTTACTTTGATATCTCCTGCCATACTCTTAATGTTTTTTTATTATCAATTGGGTTGCAATGTCATCAAACGCAATTTCTGTACCATTTATTACATCTGAAGAAAACTCAATTGTCTCGGTTAAGGTTTCATTTTTAATGTATGCTTCGTTGGTTGTAATTGCCTCTTGAACAGTTTCATTTTCCTGGAAAACAATTTCTATTTTATCTGTCACTTCAAAACCACTATCCTTACGCATGTTTTGGATTCGATTTACAAGCTCTCGGGCGATACCTTCTTTTTTGAGCTCTGGTGTTATAGTGACGTCTAACGCTACCGTTAAAGAACCTGAATTAGCAACCAACCAACCCTCTATATCTTGAGAGCTAATTTCTACATCATCGGTACCTAATGTAACAATTTTATCATTAATTTCTATATCAAAACTGCCAGTTTGTTCAAGAATTTTTATCGCCTCTTGATCAAACGATTGTATCTTGTTGGCAATCAACTTCATATCTTTCCCGAATCGAGGGCCTAAAGTTTTGAAATTTGGCTTAATTTGTTTTACTAATATGCCCGAAGCATCGTCTAAGAGCTCAATTTCTTTTACATTGACTTCGCTCTTAATCAAATCTGCAACATCAATTATCTCTTCTTTTTCAGTCTGATTTAGAACCGGTATCATAATGCGTTGCAAGGGTTGCCTTACTTTGATTTTTTCTTTTTGACGTAAAGAAAGCACTAATGAAGAAATGGTTTGAGCATTCTGCATTTTGTGTTCTAAAGCTTTGTCAACATAAGATTCATCATATTCAGGAAAATGAGCCAAATGAACACTTTCAAATGATTCTTTTCCTGTTCCCGCTACTAAATCTTTATAAAGTCTATCCATAAAGAATGGGGCAACAGGAGCACCTAATTTGGCAACGGTTACCATACAAGTATATAAAGTTTGATAGGCCGATATTTTATCTTTTTGATAATCTCCTTTCCAGTATCTTCTTCGGCTTAAACGAACAAACCAGTTACTTAGATATTCCTGAACAAAATTAGAAATTGCTCTGGTAGCTTTTGTAGGTTCGTAATCGTTATAAAATGCATCTACATTTTTGATCAAGGTATGCAATTCACTTAAAATCCAACGATCAATTTCAGGACGCTCGGCTAGCGTAATATCTTCTTCTTCATAAGAGAAATTGTCGATATTGGCATATAACGTAAAGAACGAATAGGTGTTGTATAATGTTCCGAAAAACTTTCTACGTACTTCTGCAATACCTTCAGAATCAAATTTTAAATTGTCCCAAGGGTTAGCATTGCTTATCATATACCAGCGGGTAGCGTCTGGACCATATGTTTTTAGTGTTTCAAAAGGATCTACCGCATTGCCAAGACGTTTAGACATCTTTTGACCGTTTTTGTCTAGTACAAGTCCGTTGGAAACTACATTTTTGTAGGCTACATCGTCAAATATCATAGTGGCAATAGCATGTAGCGTGTAGAACCAACCTCTGGTTTGATCTACTCCTTCTGCAATGAAATCGGCTTTTTTCTCTCCGTTTTCAACCTTTTCTTTATTTTCAAATGGATAATGCCATTGTGCATAAGGCATAGATCCAGAGTCGAACCATACATCGATCAAATCACTTTCTCTTCTCATTGGTTTTCCTGATGGAGAAACCAAGGTGATTTGATCTACAACATTTTTATGAAGATCTACTTTCTCATAATTGTCTTCACTCATGTCCCCAACTACAAAATCTGAAAAGAGGTCTTTTTCTAAAACTCCAGCATCTACAGCTTTAGCCATTTCATTTTTTAACTCTTCAACCGACCCTATGATCATTTCTTCTTTACCATCTTCGGTTCTCCAGATAGGAAGAGGGATACCCCAAAAACGAGATCTTGATAAGTTCCAGTCATTGGCATTTGCCAACCAGTTTCCGAATCTTCCTTCTCCGGTAGCTTTAGGTTTCCAGTTAATACCTAAATTAAGCTCGTGCATACGATCTTTAAATTCAGGAACTTTTATGAACCAAGAATCTAGAGGGTAATACAAGATGGGTTTATCGGTACGCCAACAGTTTGGATAACTGTGCACATATTTTTCAACCTTAAAGGCTTTATTTTCTGTTTTAAGTTTAATAGCAAGTTCAACATCTATAGATTTCTCTGGGGCCTCACCATTATCATAATATTCATTCTTTACATACTTACCTGCAAATTCACCAACATGCTTTGTGAATTTTCCTTGTAAGTCTACCAGTGGAACCAAATTGTCATTGTCGTCTTTTACCAGCATTGCAGGGATTTCCGGAGTGGCCAATTTGGCCACCATAGCATCATCTGCACCAAAAGTAGGGGCAGTATGTACAATACCAGTACCATCTTCGGTAGTAACAAAGTCACCAGAAATTACTCTAAAAGCATTTTCTGGATTATGATATGGTTGAACGTAATCTATAAGTTGTTCATAACGAATACCGACTAAATCGATTCCCTTGAACTCGTTTAAAATCAAGTAAGGAATTTTTTTATCTCCTTGTTTAAACTCGTTTAGTGTTTCTTCAGTTTCGGCTTGCACAAATTTTCCTCCAAATTGTTTTCCTACCAAATTCTTGGCTAGAATCACATTTACGGGTTCAAAAGTATATTGATTAAAGGTTTTTACTACCACATAATCAATTTTAGGGCCCACCGTTAGTGCCGTATTTGAAGGTAAGGTCCATGGAGTGGTGGTCCAAGCAAGAAAATAAATATCACCGTTAATTTCTTTAAGGAAATTAGGTAATGTATCGGTATTAGCTTTGAATTGAGCAACTACCGTAGTGTCTGTAACATCTTGATAAGTTCCTGGTTGGTTAAGCTCATGAGAACTTAATCCCGTTCCAGCCTTTGGAGAGTATGGTTGGATCGTATATCCTTTATAAAGCAGTCCTTTCTTGTAAATTTGAGAAAGTAACCACCAAACACTCTCCATATATTTTGGTTTGTAGGTGATATAAGGATCATCCATATCTACCCAATACCCAATTTTCTGGGTAAGATCATTCCATATATCAGTATAGCGCATTACTGCTTTTTTACAAGCTTCGTTATACTCTTCTATGGTGATTTTTTTTCCAATATCTTCTTTGGTAATACCCAATTCTTTTTCTACTCCAAGTTCAACTGGAAGACCGTGGGTATCCCACCCTGCTTTTCGCTTAACCTGAAATCCTTTTTGGGTTTTATAACGACAAAAAATGTCTTTAATAGCACGCGCCATAACGTGATGAATTCCAGGTAACCCATTTGCCGAAGGCGGGCCTTCGAAAAATACAAACGGTTCTGCTCCATCACGCTCACTAATACTTTTATCAAATATGTTATTCTGTTGCCAGAAAGCTAGTATTTCATCAGCTAGTTTTGGTAAGTCAAGTCCTTTATATTCAGGAAACTTCGTGCTCATTTTGTCGTTCTTTCTATTAAGTTTGCGAAAATAAGGATTTTCTGTAAAATGATACGACAAAATTGGGCAATGATCTAAAATAAATAGAGTGTAATTAAAATTTTTAACAAACTCTTTGATGTTCCATAACTTAGGCTTTAAAACTACCTAGATAAAATCACGGTTAAATTTTAAAAATCTACTACGATTCCAATACTGGGAATTATTTGTCCCGAGTCTGTTGGTATTGGTGTCAAACTTCTTGGTTCTATGATATCTCCGTTAGAGTTTCTGTTTAATCCAAACTGGGTAGGTTGAGGAGTTTTTTGTCCTAGAACGTTTTGTGCTTCTACAAATACATCTAATGAAATGTTTTTGAAATTCCATTTTTTATCTATTCGTAAATCAAGTTGACTGAAGATATCTAGATTTTCTTCTCCTAATCTATCGTAGTCTAGAATTACTTCAGGGTAATTGGCCAAAGTTGCGTCAAGATCGGTAGGTACGAAAGGAGTTTCTCCTGCGAATCTATATCGAGCACTGATCTCCCAGTTTTTTTTGAGTTTGTATCCACCAGTAAATGAAACTAAGTGACGGCTATCCCAGACAGAAGGTAAATATAGGTCTCTATCGAGTCCGGTAAATTCGCTATAAAACCAGGTGTACGCAAAGATGCCATAGAAATTATTGGTAAGTTTTTGTTGAAACTGGAGTTCTACCCCGTAGCTTCTTCCTTTTCCGGCTGTAATAACATCTTCGCTTCCTAGCACTTCGAAATCCCCTCCTTTGTTAGCCAGAGATACATCATCCAAAACTGATACCGGATAATCATCATACTGTTTGTAAAACCCTTCCAGGGAAATGCTGGAAGAAGGTCCGAAATAGTGTTGTATGCCAAGTACATAATGGTCGCTTAATGTGTATTTTACATTTTTGTTTACCAGAATATCGTTATTATCTCTAAATCCAAGTATTGTGTATGGAGGTAATTTGTAATATCTTCCCAATGAGCCATTTAATCTCCAGTTTTCCTTGAATTCATAAGATAATGACAACCTGGGTGAGAATGTAGATAATAGGTCGTTACCTTCTGTAAAACTATCGTCATCTACTCTAAAACCAAAAGAAAGGTCAAGTTTGTCATTAAGAAAGGATTTTGTCACATTGGTAAACATTCCATATTTGTAAAAATCTATTTCTGTATTAAAAAAGTTGTTGTCGGTGAGGTTTATGGTTTCGTTATTATAATCAGAATATTGTGTGTTAAATCCAGCAGTAAGTTTCCAGTCTCCTAGAAATTTTGTGATTTGATATCGAAGTTTGGTTTCTGATTCGGTGGCATCGTTGTTAAAAATAACTCCGGTTTCATTTTCTGGATCTTCGTATCTGGTAAATTCATTGACCAATGTGTTGTTGCTCAAAGTGGTTTCCATAAATCCAGAGCCATTTTTGAATCGTTTTTTCCAAGACAATCCAATGGCATTGGTACGTTGGTTTATAAATGGAGCCTGTTCTAATTGTGCTTGTTGTTCTGCATCAAAATCCTCGGGAGCTTCTACAGAAAAATCATCTATAGATCCTAAACCTGTAAGATATATCTCATTGTAACTATCAATTTTGTGGTTTATTTTATATTGATAGTCCCAGTAGTTAGGTCTAAAAGGAAGACCTATTACCTCAAATAAAAACTGTAAATAACTACGTCTGGCCGATACTAAAAAGGTTGTTTTTGCTTCTTCTTGTTTACCTTTAAAAAGGGGACCTTCTAGCGTTAATGCAGCTTCACTAGCACTTACTCGAAAATTTCCACTTAAGTTCCGACTGTTTCCGTTACGTTGACTAAACTGCAATACTCCCGATAATGGGTTATCATACTGAGCTCCAAAAGACGAGGTAGATAGTGTTACATTGTCTATAAATGACACATTAATTAGTCCTACTGGTCCCCCAGCACTTCCTTGGGTGCTAAAGTGATTAATATTAGGAACTTCCATTCCGTCTAGATAATAAACAGTTTCATTGGGAGCGCCCCCTCTTATGATTAAATCGTTTCGAAACCCTCCTATTGAAGGAGCAACTCCAGGTAAAGTTTGAGCAACTTGAACAACATCATTATTGCTCCCAGGATAGGTTGCAATTTCTACTGCCGATAAGGATTGTGTAGATAATGGAGTTTCTTTAGGTCGGCTTATCTTATTCGCATTACTAATCACAACTTCGTCTAATGCCTCTGCAGATTCTTTAAGAACAAAATTATAGGAAGGCGTTCCTTTAGATCGTACAATCACATTAAATCTTGTTTGTGTTTCAAATCCAACATAGCTCACGATAAGATTGTAAGAACCCGGTGTAATGTTTTCGATCCTGTATTTACCGTCAAAATCGGTTTGTGCCCCTTTTTGGGTATTCTCCAAAAAAACTGAAGCCCCAAGAATGGGTTGACCCTTTTGATCGGTAACATTTCCAGATAATTCTCCATATACTTGGGCATTCATATAGGAAACAAATAGTAAAGAAAGCGCTAAAACAGTATTTTTGATATTCATAATCAACTTTTTGAGGGTTAATGAATTTTTGTTTAAAATATCTAGGCAAATATTAAACAAAAAAGTATTATATAGTAATAATTAATTATAATTTAGTGTTAAAAAGCACTTTTTCTAATGAAAATTTATAGCTTAATAAAACAACTGATCGATCTTACGGGAGAGTTTGTGAAGGATCGAAAGGACAAGGATATTCAACTAAAATCCTTTTCAAACTGGCTTTTCAAACGAATGGATAGTACTGTTTCTACAGAAAAGTATGAAATAACAGGTCATAGTATTGAGGCAGAAATAGCTGCGCATATTGGTAGAATGAGCAGGTATTCTAATACATATATTAAATCTGCTATGGTTGACCTACCTTTTGCTACAGATATGGATTTTGCGTTTACAGCGATTCTTCATGGCGCTGGTCCTATTGGTAAAACAGAACTTATCAGAAAAATGGCATATGACAAATCATCGGGAATGGAGGTGATAAAACGCTTGTTAAAAAACTCGATTATAGAACAGTTTCCTAATCCTGATGACAAAAGGAGTAAACTATTAAGGTTGACAAAATTTGGAGAAGAAAATATCATGAAAGCGTATTCTGAAGCTCATAAGGCAGCTAAAATGGTAAGTGGTAATTTAACGAATAGTGAGCAGATAACGCTTTTGAGAATATTAAAAAAACTGGACGAATTTCATTATCCGATTTACTTATCTGAAGAAAAGGATTTTGCCGCTATAATCGAAAAGTATTCTTTATGATTAAAAGTGCCTGTGAACTACTATATTTTGCTAATTTTAGACCATGAAACAATTTCTAGATATCACACTCATACAATCTCATTTGGCTTGGGAAAATCCTGTAGAAAATCGTTCTGTATTTACTAAAAAAATAAATGCTATATCCCAAAAAACAGACCTCATTGTATTACCAGAAATGTTTAGCACTGGTTTTACCATGAATGCCAAAGAAGTAGCAGAATCTATGAAAGGTGATACCATAAGCTGGATGAAAGAAATGGCAACTAAAAAAGCTTGTGCGATTGCTGGGAGTTTGATTATTGAAGAAGAAAATAAATACTACAATAGATTTGTATTTATGTTTCCAGATGGAGAATTAGAGTATTATGATAAACATCAACTCTTTACTTTGGCGAAGGAGCAGGAGGTGTTTACTGCGGGAAATAATGAAGTTGTGGTCTCTTATATGGGGTGGAAGATTAAACTTCAGGTTTGTTATGATCTACGATTTCCGGTATGGGCCAGAAATACTAATAATTATGATGTTTTATTGTATGTGGCTAGTTGGCCTAAACCAAGGGTTAATGCCTGGGATAGTTTGTTGAAAGCCAGGGCGATTGAAAATATGTGTTATTGTATTGGGGTAAATAGGGTTGGTTTAGATGGGAAAGGATATGAGTACAATGGGCATACTGCAATTTATGATGTTTTGGGGTATTCAGTGCTACCAGAAAACCCTATTGAGAAGGAAGCTGTAGTACATGCTACTTTAGATAAGTCTCATATTGAAAAAACAAGAGAAAAATTGCCGTTTTTAAAGGATGCAGATATTTTTCAAATCACTCCAAAATAAAGGTCTGCTTAATTTCCCAATTGGCTCTAACATCAATTATTTCAGGGAAGTAACTAACTTTTTCAGGTTGTATTCCTTTTAAAAAATTACCAGGATCCCATTCGCCATTATTATTGCGATCAAAAATTACTCGTATCAAATATTTCGCAGGGTCTAAATAATCAAAAGTCAATACCTCATTATTGGTAACAATTTTTTCCAGAATTACATCCTCTTTTTCATTGGTTAGCTGAACTATAACCGGATAAGAATCGATGTTTTGTAAGGTTAGGAATATGGTTCCATAATCGGCCAATTTCTTGGTTCTGAAGGTGAAATTGATCGTGTCATTCACATTGCCAATAAAATCTGTTACAGCATTGGGTAACAGCTGTAATCGGTACGAGTTGCTTTCTTGCTTTTCAAAATTTAACTCTGCTTCATTTTTTAGTGTATCTAAACTAATAGAAAAAGGTACATCTACTGTGTCCTTATCTGTTAGAGCAATCAATTCTTCATTAATAACATCTAGGGGAGTATTTGAAGAGAAAACAAAATTTTTGTTGAGCGCTAGTGTAGATCCCGAAGCTGTGAGTTGTAATGAGTCTTTATACTGATCTTTAAACCTGGCGACTAAAGTATCCTTGTAGTTTTTGGAGTTCGTTACTTCAAATAGCAACGAATCGGCTTCAAAAAAAGGCTTAAACCAGTAATGTAAGGTGTCCTTTTCCTTATCTGCAATAATTCTGGTTTTTAGAGTATCTGGAGCCTCACTAAGAAGTTTAATTTTCATACTATCTTTTTTTCCTTCAAAAGGAAAGAAGAATTCATTTTTTGAAACCTGTTTAGGGAGTAATGCTTTAAAGTCAAGCGTTTCTTTGAAGATATTCAAATTAAAAATTTTAGCAGTATCTTCTGGTAAAGAGACTATTTCATTGTAGAACCCTATTTTGTCTTGTTTTGGTTCATATAAGTAATTAGCCGCCTTGTCTTTAAGAGCGATAAGTTTAAACTTCCCTTCCTTTAGGTTATACAAATCGAAAAAAGTACTGTCAAGGGTATTTGTTACATATCTGGGTACTGTATTGAAGACAACAGAATCGGTATACGTTTCATTTACTTCATAAAGTGCAACTGTAATGTTAGGTTCTACTTCATTTTTAAGAGCATCAGATATAGTGCCTTTTATGTAAAGAGAATCCAAAAAATCACCGGTAGAAAATACGTATCTGAAAAAAGGATAGGTGTTACCTTCGTTATTGTCTTCTACACTTTCTCCAAAGTTTATGCTGTAGGTGGTATTTTCTAAAAGAGTATCCAGAAATTTTATTTTTATAAACTTACTTGCACCTCCTAGCGGAGTAATGGTTGGTTTAGGATCCATTGGCGGAGAAACGATAATTTGCTTTTGTGGATCTTTCAGCTTAATATATTCATCAAAATAGATGCGAATCTCATCTCCAGTAAAATTGGTTGAAAAATTGGGTGGGAAAGCCTTGATAAAAACAGGAGGAGTTTCATCTTTTTCACCTCCGGTAATAGAACCTTTCTTAGCGCAACCTATTACCAAGATTAATAATATAAAAACAGATAATACTGAACTTAATCTTTTATTCATATCTCCTAAGCCAATTTTAGTGACACAAAGAAACAACTATATTAAAAAACAAAAAAACTATTCTGTTATTGCCATAGCAGCAATACTTATTTTAATGCCTTGAACTGTCTTTAAAACGTTTATGCAAGCTTCAATGGTCGATCCTGTAGTAATAATGTCATCTACTAGCAGGATATGTTGATTTTCTAATAAAGACGTGTTCTGTAACTCAAATGTTTCAGCTGTATTTTGCCATCGTTTGAGTTTTTCTCTTTTAGATTGAGTGTTGTTGTAGGAATTTTTTTTCAAAAAAGTATCAGTATATTCTGCATTAATTTTTTTAGAGATTTCTATTCCAAATTTTTTAACCTGATTGTATCCTCGTTCTTTAAGTCTTTTTTTATGAAGGGGTACTGGAATTACGTATTTAATATTTTGAAAATCAGTGCTTTGGAATAATTTTTCGCCTAGCCATTTCCCAAGCTCTTCTCCAACTTCTTCTCTTCCTCTATACTTTAAATTGTGTATTAGATTTTGAACCAACCCACCTTTTTGAAATATCAATAAGGCGGCTCCATTTTCAATATTGGCTCTTCCACGAAATACTTTTTCAATTTTTTTTGCGTTTACGTTATGAAAATTCCCCAAAGGAAGCTCATGACGACAAGTAGTACAGAGTATCCTTTCATTCTGATGCAGAGGGTTGTTACAGGCAGCACAATATGTCGGAAAGAATAAATAGACTAAGTCTCTTAGCATTTTATTAGGGGGATTATCATTAATTATTATATTTTAGCTATTTGAAATAACCATCAAAAATTAGAAATTAATTATGACAACTCAAAACAATAACTTAACCCTTAAAATCCTTATAGGTGTGCTAGCTGCACTTTTACTTATTCTAGGGATATTTACGTATAAGTTTTACAACGAAGAGAAGCAAAACAAAGCGATTTTGCAACAAGAAAAAGATCTAATTGAAAGTGAACTAGGTGAATTAATTACTAAGTACGATAATGCTATTGCTCTTAATGAAGTGATGGATGACCATTTACTAAAAGCTAAAGAGCGTATTGTAGTGTTATTAGATAGTGTGAAGGATAATGAAGCAAATCTTGCTTTAATTTCTAGATACAGAAGAGAAGTAGGGAAACTTAAAAAGGAGCGTGAAAGATTATTTAAATTGGCAGATAGTTTAACAGCTGCAAACACGCAACTTGCAACAGACCTTGATAGTACTTCTGTAGCCTTAAATAGAAGAATTATATTTTCAGATTCTTTAAAGACGCAAAATGATAAGTTAGCAGAGATCGTTGAAAGAGGTTCTGCACTTACAGCTGCAAATATTAAAGCAGAAGGTGTAAGAGTTAGAAATAGTGGAAAAATCACTAGTACTTCTAAAGCAAGTAGAGCAGAAAAAGTGAGAGTATGTTTTACATTGTCTCCTAACAAGTTAACAGAAAAAGGCGATAAGGATCTTTTTGTTCAGGTTATTAACCCAGCAAACAACCTTATTGGAGATAAAGTTTCTGTAAACTTTGATGATGGAATTCTTACTTATAGTGGTAAAAACAAGGTGTTTTATGAAAATGACGCATTAGATGTATGTGTGCTTGTAGATGCTGCCGAAGGAGAATTGGTGAAAGGAAACTATGTGGTAAACTTGTTCTCTGGACCAAGAATGATTTCAAATACTCAGTTTGAGTTAAAATAATTTCTTCAAAATATAAATTTGAAAGCCGCTATATTTTATCAATATAGCGGCTTTTTTTATGCTTTTATGAGAAATTTTGTTTTCGATTCATTAAATCGATAATTTCGCTTTCAATTCATACAAATTCAATTATTTTTGCGCAATGGCAAAGCAAGAAGATAAATTTAAAAAGGTAATTGCTCATGCAAAAGAGTATGGGTATATTTTTGGTTCTAGTGAGATTTATGACGGTTTAAGTGCCGTTTATGATTATGGGCAAAATGGAGTAGAACTGAAAAAAAATATTAGAGAGTATTGGTGGAAAAGCATGGTTAATATGCACCAGAATATAGTAGGGTTAGACGCCGCTATATTTATGCATCCAACTACCTGGAAAGCTTCTGGCCATGTCGATGCATTTAACGATCCTCTTATAGATAATAAAGATTCTAAAAAAAGATATAGAGCCGATGTTTTGGTTGAGGACTTTAGAGAGAAAATCAATCAGAAAATAGAAAAAGATATTACCAAAGCCAAAAAACGTTTTGGAGAAGCTTTTAATGAAGAGGAATTTAGAAGTACCAATGCTAATGTCCTTAGAAGGCAAAAAGAAATTGATAGAATTACTGCAGAACTTACTAGAGTTCAGGAAGAAAATGATCTTGCAGGCTTCAAACAGTTAATAGAGGATCTTGGGATAGGTTGCCCAGAAACAGGATCAAAGAATTGGACCGATGTTCGACAGTTTAACTTGATGTTTGGTACCAAACTTGGGGCTTCTGCAGATACTGCTACAGATCTATACCTCAGACCAGAAACAGCTCAAGGTATTTTTGTGAATTTCCTTAATGTGCAAAAAACAGGAAGAATGAAAATTCCTTTCGGTATTGCACAAACAGGAAAAGCATTTAGAAATGAAATTGTAGCAAGACAATTTATCTTCAGGATGAGAGAATTTGAGCAAATGGAAATGCAGTTTTTTGTTCGCCCTGGTGATGAAATGAAGTGGTATGAATACTGGAAAGAAACTCGTTTAAAATGGCACCTTTCACTAGGATTGGGCGAGGAAAATTATCGTTTCCACGATCATGATAAATTAGCTCACTATGCCAATGCCGCTGCCGATATAGAATTCAATTTCCCTTTTGGTTTTAAAGAGTTAGAAGGAATACACTCCAGAACCGACTTTGATCTTAAAGCACACGAAGAGTATTCAGGTAAGAAGTTGCAATTTTTCGATCCAGAACTTAAAGAGAGTTATGTGCCATATGTGGTAGAAACTTCTGTAGGTCTTGATCGTATGTTTTTAGCCGTGTTCTCCACTGCATTACAAGAAGAAGATCTTGAAGATGGAAGTAGCAGAGTGGTATTAAAACTTCCTGCTGTTGTGGCTCCTATAAAAGCAGCAATTCTTCCTCTGGTCAAAAAAGATGGTTTGCCCGAAGTTGCTCAAAAAATAGTAGATGACCTTAAATGGAAATTCAATGTCATCTATGATGAAAAAGACGCAATTGGTCGTCGTTATAGAAGACAAGATGCCAATGGAACACCACTATGTATCACAGTAGATCATGACACCTTAAACGATAATGCGGTTACCATTAGAGATAGGGATACTATGGAACAAAAACGTGTTCCTATCACAGAACTTAAGTCTATAATTTCTGAAAAGACCGATGCAGAATATTGGTTAAAATAAATAGATACATCACCCGTTTTATATATAAAGCTGTCATACTTTTTTGGCAGCTTTTGTTTTTATGAAATGTCATAAAAAAATAAAGAATCTTTTATGAAAATTATATGTCTTTTTTATAGATAATTAAGAATAAGCATTCTGTGATTATCAAATTTTGAAGTTTAATTGTATTTTAGCCATCAGGTTAAGAGCCCGAAAACTCAACTAAATCCCATTTTTATGCTACTGAAAAAGATTATTTTAAGCGCTTTCCTATTGGTTTTTGCCATTGGTTTTTCTCAAGAAAAGAAATCGAGCAAAGCTACTTTTACCAGTACTTCTGTATACATGAAAGAGGTAGGCCCCCTTTCTGGCAGAAAGTTGATTCCAGAAATACCTAGAAAAGGAAATATTAATCCAAGGAGAACAGGAGCAAATAGAATCGTGCCAGGAAAAGGGTTGCCAAGAAACGGAAAAGACCCTCTTTTAAGTTTAGGTAAAAACAATCAAGTTAAAAGGCCAGGAAAAGCTCCTTCACTTACTTTTGAAGTTAATTCTAGTTCGACTGCTCCAACAGACCCAACGGGAGCTATAGGGCCTAATCATTATATCAGTGCCAAGAACTCTGCTTTTGCAATTCACGACAGGACTGGTAATGAAATAGTTGGTTCAACATCGTTAGCCAGCATTTTTCCAGGAGAAACCTTGGGAGATCCAATAGTGTTTTATGATAGTTTTGCAGATCGATTTGTGATTACGCAATTTTCAAATTCGCCTAATGGATTTTTGGTAGCAGTTGGTCAAGGGCCTGATCCTGTAAACGATGGGTGGTTTACCTATAGATTTAATACAGGTTCTTTTCCAGATTATACAAAATTTTCAATCTGGTCCGATGGATATTATGTAACGGCAAATAAAGATCAAGGTAATGTGCAGGAAAGTGAAGTAGTATTCGTGATCGATAGGGAAAGAATGCTTAAAGGAGAGGATAATGTAGATATGGTAGGGTTTCCACTTCCTGGAGCTCGTATTGGGGGGTTTTATAGTCCGGCTTCTTTTAATGCAATTGGAACAGAATTGCCACCAGAAGGAGGAGCACGTATTGTATATTTTCAAGATGATGAGTGGGCAGGAGTTACAGCAGATATTTTGAAATTTTGGGAAATTAATGTCGATTGGTTTAATTTAAGTGAATCTTCGATTACCGAAGCAGAAGAGCTTACCGTAACACCATTTGATTCTACTTTTGATGGAGGATCCTTTGGTAATCTTCCTCAGCCAGGTTCTTCGGGACAGGATATTGATGTGCTTCAAGGAGCGGTAATGTTTGCTACCAACTACCGAAGGTTTTGTGACTACAATGCTGTAGTTCTTAATTTTCCTATAGATATCGATACAGACCAAGATAATATAGCCGCTATTAGATGGTATGAACTAAGACAAACAGCAGATGGCCAACCATGGACAGTACACCAGGAAGGAACATATACTTCTCCAGATGGTAAAAGTGCATGGTGTGCAAGTATGGCAATGGATATTTATGGAAACATAGGTATGGGATATACAACAATGGGAACAACAGATAATGGAGCTACAGCGGATAGCTTTGCCTCTATACGATATACGGGTAGGTTAGCAGGAGATCCATTGGGTACAATGACTATTGCTGAGCAAACTATTGCTGTTGGATCTGATATAAACAGGACAACACAAAATCGTTATGGAGATTATGCACAAATCACCGTTGATCCTGTAGATGATAGTACTTTTTGGCATATTGCAGAGTATTTTGAATCTGGAGGAAACAATGCTAGAAATATTGTAGGGGTTTTTAAAGTTGCTGAAGATGTAACCACTGATGTGGGAGTAGTAAGTATTGATAGCCCTACCGATGCAACGTTAAGCAATACTGAAACAATAACAGTTACCATAAAGAACTTTGGTACTGTTGCACAAAGTGATATACCGGTCGATTATGCTATTAATGGAGGTGCTGTGCAAACTGAAATGTTTGCAGGGCCTATTGCACCAGGTGCAACAGCCTCTTTTTCGTTTGCTTCTACAGCAGATCTAGCTGCAGAATCTAGTTATGAAATTACAGTGGAAACTAACTTAACCGGAGATGTTTCGCCAGATAATGATTGCTTTAGTGCAGTAGTTAGAAATCTATTAGCCAATGATGTTGGAATTCGAAGTTTAGTGTTTCCAACCGAAACGGGACAATTTACAGATGCCGAAGAAGTTACAATAACCATTTTTAATTTTGGAGGCTCTTCACAGTCAAATATTCCAGTTTTCTATACTTTTAATGGGGGGGCAGCAGTAAATGAGGTGTTTACCGGTACCATTGAACCAGAAGAATCAGCAACCTATACCTTTACTGCCACGGTAAACATGCAAGCATTTGGGACTTATGAGTTTGAAATAGGAACAGCATTGGTAGGAGATCAACTTGCTACCAATGATACCATTTCTGCAACAATTACTAATGAGTTATGTGCTCCTAATTCAGATTGTGCTCAGTTTGGAGATGGGATTATCTCTTTTGAACTTGCCAATGTGTCTAATAGACCAATTTCTTGTGGTACAGGATATGAAGATTTTACACAGGATTTCACAATTCAGTTAAATAGAAACGTAGGAGAGTTTTCTGGCACAGTACAGTCTGGGTTTGGAAACGAAGAAGAGCATGAAAGATTTTCTATCTGGATAGATTTTAATGATAATAATATTTTTGAAACTTCAGAACTCATAGTGAACAGTATTGCAATTACTCTTGCTAATTCTGATGTTGAATTTAGTTTCTCTATTCCAAATGATACTCCTTTGGGGACACACTTATTTAGGATTCGAGGAGGAGATACGGTGACCAATACTGGTGGGCCTCTTAATGAACCATGCCAGTCTATGCAGTTCGGAAGTACTCATGATTATACAGTAGAAATTGTTGATGATACTGCTGGTCCTGATCCAAGTTTAAATACGAATCTTACGGTAATTTCAGAACCAGATAATCAGTTTTTAATTTCTAAGGTAGATAGTAATGCGCCCGAAGAATTAAGAGTATATATCTTTAGCATTTCTGGGCAAATCGTTGCTTCGAATTTAGTGAAGAGAGATGCTAATAATAGGTTTGAATATCCATTAGATATGTCTTTTGCTAGGTCTGGAGTCTACTTTGCTCGATTTGGAGAAAGCAAAAGTAGTAGTGATGTTGCTGGATTTGTGGTAAGGTAATGTACCTACTCTTCTCGTTTGCTTATTTCGATTATCGAAACAGGACGAGCATCGCCACATCTGCTGGCCATTCTTAAATTGGCAAATTTGACCCATACCTGGGAAGGAATATCTTCCTTAAAGAAATCTGTAAGATTAATAGGGTCCAGGTTATCACTATATTCTTCTATGGTTAGAATATGAGTGCAGCCTTTAGATTTGCTAATAGTAAGGGTACCTTTACTAAATCCTTTTTCGATCATTTCTTTTGCAGTTATTTCTTGAGTTTCAGTTTTTGCAGCTGAAGTATTAGAAGCTGTGTTTTTTGTAGTTGAACATGTGTATAGGCTAAAAACCGCGGCTATGCATAAGACTCTAAACATAATATTGTGATTTGTGGTTGCTTCTATAAAGATCATAAAAAAATATCAGAAAGTATCTATTTAAAGATCCTATAGGTTAGAAATAAGTTCTATTGCAACAATTTTAAGTTTATGATGTATTTAAACGTATAGATCAAAGGTAAATTTTATTTTTACTGAAAATTTAAAACTTCTGTTCATGAAAATCATATCCTATAACGTAAACGGCATACGTGCAGCTATCAATAAGGGGTTCTTAGACTGGTTACAACAAGCCGATCCAGATGTAATTTGTCTTCAGGAAATAAAAGCAAATAAAGAACAGCTTGATCTGGAGGTATTCGCCAAAGCTGGATATTCCTACAACTATTGGTATAGTGCACAAAAAAAAGGATATAGTGGAGTGGCAATATTATCTAAAACCGAACCCGATCATATAGAGTATGGAACAGGAATAGACTATATGGATCATGAGGGAAGGAATCTAAGAGCAGATTTTAATGGTGTTTCCGTCATGAGCCTGTATTTACCTAGTGGAACAAATATTGAGCGCTTAGAGCATAAGCTAAAATATATGGCCGATTTTCAAACTTATATCAATGACCTTAAAAAAGACTACCCGAATCTTATAATTCTGGGAGATTATAATATTTGTCATGAAGCGATTGATATTCATGATCCCGTTAGAAATAAAAACGTATCAGGTTTTTTACCTGTAGAAAGAGAATGGATAGGGAACTTTATAGATAGTGGGTTTATAGACTCATTTAGACACTTTAATCAAGAACCTCATAATTATTCATGGTGGAGCTATAGAGCCAATGCAAGAGCAAATAACAAAGGATGGCGTTTGGATTATGGAATGGTAGCACAACCACTACAAGATAAATTGAAAAGAGCCGTTATTTTATCTGAAGCCAAACATAGTGACCACTGCCCTATTGTGGTCGAACTTGAAATGTGATTGATAAGTATAAACTATTAAACCTAGAATATGATTAAAAAGATTGTAGGCGTTATAATCGTAGGAACATTATTTTCTTCTTGCGTTACTTCCAAAGTATATAAAGAACTAGAAAGCAAGTATGCCAATCTGAAACGTGAAAATCGTAGAATGGAGGATGATTTAGCAGCACTTGAAAAAGCCAGTGAAGCCGATAAAAAAGCACTAGAACAATTAGATGCGCAGTATCAAAAAGCACTGTCTGAAAGAGATGAATTGCAACGAAAATATGAGGCTTCGGTAGCGAATTATGAAAACTTAAAGAATTCGTATGATGCCTTAGAAAAAAACAGTTCTGCTGCTATTGCTGCCAACAGTAAACGAAACAGAGAACTTTTAGGACAACTTGAAGATAAGGAGCGAGCTTTGGCACAGGAGCGTACTCGACTTGATAATCTGCAACGAGATCTAGATGCTCGTTCACAACGAATAGATGAGCTAGAAGGTCTAATAGCGGCCAAAGATGCCAAAATGCGAGCGTTAAAAGGAGCCATATCAAAAGCCCTTAGAAACTTCGAAGGAAAGGGACTTACCGTAGAAGAACGCAACGGTAAGGTTTATATTTCTATGGAAAATAAACTGTTGTTTCAATCGGGTAGTTGGGCAGTAGGATCGCAAGGTAGAAGTGCCGTAAAACAGTTGGGTACAGTGCTGGGCGAGAATCAAGATATTGCAGTACTTATTGAGGGGCATACCGATGATGACCCGTATACTGGGAATACGCAATTATCAGGTAACTGGGATTTATCTACCAAAAGGGCTACAGCAATTGTAAATATTTTGTTGGAGAATAGTGCTATTGACCCTCAAAACCTTACAGCAGCAGGAAGAGGAGAGTTTGCTCCGGTAGCTAGTAATGATACCAATGAAGGAAAAAGCAAGAATAGAAGAATTGAAGTAATTCTAACACCAAAACTAGATGAGATCACTAAGTTATTAAATGATATCTAGGTGAGCAGAAATAAGAAATAATAAATAAAAAAAGCGACCATTTTTGGTCGCTTTTTTTATTTGCTTAGTAAACAAAGATTTTATCTAAAGTGCATCAAGTATCTTTTCAACATCTGCTCTGTTATCCTGTTTCATACTTTCTTTAACTCGTCTTAAGACGTCAAAGAATTTATTGACAACTTTATTGGCGAGTAGTTGGTCATTGCTTAGATTGATCTCTCTACCTGTAGAGGTGAGTAAGGAAAATGTGTAGGCTTCCACAGAAATACCTTCTATCTTCTTTTTAGCCAATGAAGTAGTTCCAGTCTTTTTTACAATAGAAATGACATTACCATGAGCAATAACCTTACCAGTATATTCTGAGATATCTTTTGCCAATGGATAAAGCTCATCGCTAAAAAGTTCACTTAGCTCTTTACTGTTATATTGTTGAGCGTGAACCGATAATCCTGCACATAGCACAAATGCAAGTAGAAATAATTTTTTCATAATGTTTGGGTGTTAAAAATCTATTTAGTTTTAAAGTTAAATTCGCCTGTTATCAAACGGCATAAATTGTTTTTTATTGTTAAAATAACCTTAAAAACGAGGTTAAAATAATCAATTTATTCGATAAAAACCAAAAAGTATGCCATAGATTTAGGAAACCAAAATAAAATACTTAATTATGCATATATTGGCAAAGCATTCTGTTTTTATGCGAAATAATAAAGATAAGGAAAGCAGTTGATAAAAAGACGTTGCTAAACGTTTATTAAACCCCATAATTTAAAACCATTGCACCCATGAAGAGGCTACCCATTTTTGTATTGTTGCTACTATCTGTGATAAAAGGCATGAGTCAGGAAAACGAAGAGTATTATGAAGAAGAGTATCAGAGCGAGGACGAATATCAGAATGAAGAAGAGATACAGGAGGAAGAAGCGGTACATGTCAATTACATTGATATCTATGAATATTTTACTTTTACCAATGATGAATATAATAATGCATTGGATAAGGTGAATGATTTGGATCCGGCAGATCAAAATGTTTTATATGCATTTGTATTAGAAGTACAGCAAGATAGAGTGTTAAAAGATCGCTTATTTGGGGAGTTGATCGCAAAGCCCCAAAAAAAGAATCCTTATAAAGGGAAAGACAGCCCAGGGTTTATGTGTGTGCTACGAGGTCTTTTAGAAAACAAATCCGTATATGATGAGGTTATTAAAGACGGAATATCTGAGGGGCAAGCCAGAAATGTTGCGGCCCTTGCCGAAAGAACGGTGAGGAGAAAATGCGGTATTAACAAAAAGGTGAACAAAGAGTAGTGCACTGTTTTTACAGGTATTATCTACACGTTTATTGACTAGTGTAAATTATAGGGTTACCATGTTTTTCAGTTTGTAAAAAGGGAGCCTTTCTACAGAGTTAACTGCATAATTATTAGGTGTTTTCGATTATTATAGTATCTTTAAGACACCAAATTTATAAATACCTACATATTATGTTTATTATCTTCGGAACACGAGGACTAAAACACACCGTGAGTGAAAGTCCCGTTCTCACCAATTCATGCCCAAATTGTAACAATGGAAACCTAGTTAACAAGTTGTACCGCCGTTGGTTTACTTTGTTTTTTATTCCTGTAATTCCATTAGATGTTGTAGATCGATTTTACCAATGCGATAGTTGTAAAAGTGCTTATAATGAAAATATAAAGACAATATTGCAGCGTTCTCAACAGGAGATTGATGAAAATCAAAAGAAGGCGAAACAAGTTTTTGGTCGAGCACTTGTCGCTTCTATGACCCATATGTCTATTATTGACAATGATTTTGCTCCAGAAGAAGAGCGTGAAATTATGGATGCCATTGCCGGATTTCCTGAAATGAAGGAAGAACTAATGAGTATTCATAACCAGGTTAAGGAACATGCTAATAAAGATAACCAGGTTTTTAATTATCTCAACGAAGCTAGAAATGCACTGTCTTCTGAGGCATTGATCAATATACTTGCTCAGGCAGCAGTGGTCCTGCTGGCCGATGGGTCTATAGAAAAAGAAGAAGAAAACTTAATGAAAGAATATCTGATTGCTTGTGGTCTTCCAAAAGAAATGTATCAGGCATTGATCGATAAATTAAGACAAAAAGATATTTCAGAACTTAAAGAAGGACAATTAAATTAAAGGCTAATTCATAAAGTTTAATTGCAAAAAGCAGCTAATGTTGATTAGCTGCTTTTTTTCTGAACTTGTTTATTACAGTTAAATATATACCTTTGTAAAGGTTCTGGTGAATACCATACTCCATAGTTTTTGAATTGAAGTTTAATTTTAAAACTATGAATGATGAATTGGAAAATTCAAAAACTATTGAATGGTGAGACAATCGTCTCCAAGGAGCCTGGTAATTCGATGTTACCTATACTGAAATCAAAACAACCTGTAATATTAAAGCCTATAGATTGGCAAGACTGTGAAACAGGAGATATTGTGTTTTGTAAAGTAAGAGGAAACTGTTTTACGCATTTGGTAAAAGGAAAAAATGCGAAACGAGGATTACTGATCGGTAATAACCGGGGTCACCTAAACGGATGGACCAAAAATGTATATGGTAAGGTAGTTAAAATCCTTCCCTTGTAATAAATGTAGCGCTATAAGCGCTTTTTTTGTTGGTAATAGTGAGCTTTCCACATTAAGATTAATGCAATTTGAGGTGCATGGTTTTTTTATTCAAAATATAAGTTCCCTCATTCAAAAGTATCGTTCCCTAATTCTTCATTTTGTAACATATAAAAACGAAGTAAGTTTATATAAATGTTAAACGCAATAATTGGTGTTTAGGTTGGTTAGTTGTATGAAACAGGCGGGGCAATGGGGTAGTCGCGTCTGTTTTTGTAAAAAAAAAGAGCTTCATATCGAAGCTCTTTTTCAGGTTAAAAGTAGAGTACAGTCAGTCATTACTCTTCTTTATTGGGGTCAAACCACACCCCCTGAGTGTTTGCATACACAGTTTTGGTTGGGTTATTTATGATTAGTTAGTATGTAGTTGTTACAACCCTATATGCTTTAGAATAGAAGAAATAATTGTTCCATATTTCTTTTAAAAGTATAAATAATTGATAGTCAAAATTTTATGATAAATCTGACATATGTGTGCCATAATATGTTGTAGATAAAATGTGGTTTATTGTAGATTTACTACACAATTAGATTTGGTAGTAAGGCTTTTATGCTATTTAAGATTTAATTTATTATGATAATTTTTGCAATAGTTTATCCTAAGAGTTTCTACTTTTGACCTCATTAATCGACTAAATTACTAGACTAAACATAAATGAAGTATACTACCTTACCCAACACAGATATTAAAGTAAGTAAAATATGCCTTGGGAGTATGACCTGGGGAGAGCAAAATACAGAGCAAGAGGGACATGATCAGTTAGACTATGCTATTGACCAGGGAGTGAACTTTATAGATACAGCCGAATTGTATTCTGTACCTGCTAATAAAGATACCCAGGGTAGTACAGAGCGTATTATTGGGAGTTGGTTAAAGAAAACAGGGAAACGTGAAGACGTTGTTATTGCAACCAAAATTGTAGGGCCAAGAGAATTTGTAAAACATATTCGAACAGGAGGGTTTACCAAAGCCGAATTTGCAGATGCTATTCATAAAAGTTTAGATCGTTTACAAACCGATTATATAGACCTTTATCAGTTACATTGGCCTGAAAGAAATACCAATTTCTTTGGAGTGAGAGGTTATATTCATGATAAGGAAGAGCAGTGGAAAGATAATTTTGCTGAAATTCTAAACGCGCTCGAGGGGTTTGTAAAAGAAGGTAAAATTAGACAAGTAGGAGTTTCTAATGAAACTGCTTATGGCGTAATGAGATACAGTGAAGAAGCGCGAAAAGGGGCTCCTAAAATGATTACTGTTCAAAACCCATATAATTTACTAAACAGAAAAGATGAAATTGGCCTTACAGAAGTGCTTCATCGAGAAAATGTGGGTCATTTACCGTATTCCCCTCTTGGATTTGGTCAGTTAACCGGAAAATATTTAGAAGAAATGCCCAAGGACGGTAGGGTAACGTTGTTCCCGCAATTTTCAAGATATCATAATGAAAAGTCGTTCGAAGCAACCAGAGCTTATAATGAAATAGCCAAAAAACATGGTATTAGTTTAACTCAAATGGCATTATCATTTGTAAATGATCGTCCATTTGTTACTAGTAATATTATAGGGGCTACAAACCTTACTCAATTAAAGGAAAACATAGATAGTATTAACCTTACGCTTTCTAAAGAGATTTTAAAAGAGATAGAAGAGGTGCATGAGAACAATCCTAATCCCGCGCCGTAGCGGATTATTTTTATATAGCAAATATGGCTAAGCCATAAATATTTTGAGGTTTTTTGATTCGTCTTTTTTGATCTTTATTTGTACTTTCGACTTCGATTTACATCAGTCCTACCCAATTATTAGTTTATTTACAAATCTTTAAAATCATTCAAGTTATGATGAACAAAAAATTGGGGAAATTAATTTATTTTTTAGCTGTTTTATTTCTGGGTATTACTATAAGTTGAGAGAAAGATTCTCAGGATATTCAATTAACTCCTATTCAAATACTCGAAAAAGAATTTTCTTTTGATCAATTTGAAAATTCTGTTGAAATAGAAAAAGATGAATTGCTTATCGATTGGTCTTCTTATACAATCAATAAAATAGGAGGAGATTTATTTTATGAATTTTTAATTGAGAAAAAATATTTTTCTCAACCTTCTGTACATGGTTATACATCATCTGTTTACAGATTAATTGCTCGTTTTATCACTAATGATGAACCAGAGTTTTATATTGTGGAACTACTACCCAGGGTAGACAGTGAAAATATTAATTTATTTTATACAAGTGTGGAAGACTTTTCTGGTATGGCATACATTTATAATAGTAAAGGCCAGAAAGTGAGTATAGAGTCTTATGAAAATGGTGTTTTGCAAACAAAACGGCTAGATGGTTCTGTTCGTGACCTAATTACAAGAATACCTCAAAAATGTGATGTTCTTGAAGGCTTAGAGCCTACTAGTAATTGTGGTGGCGGTGGTGGTTGTACTACATCAAGTGTTGTGGTACAACGTTGGACATATTGGTATGATGTAGAGGTAGATACACAAACGGGAGCTATAGTTTCTGCTAGATATTCACATAGACAATATAGGGGTTCTTATGTAAAGCAAGTAACAACATGTAGTGGATCTGCTGGTAGTCAGGGAAATGCAATTGATAAAACAATTATACCGGTATCCTCGGATGGTGAAGTGTTAAATTTAATTACAGAATTTTTAATAATTAAAGACGCAAGTTTTAAGAACTCGAAAGCGGATTGCGTCTATGAGATTTTAAAAGAGTCTAACGGAGATTTATTTAAATCTACAATTGGCAAATTTATTGATGACCCTAAATATGCTTTAACCTTTAAAATAGGAAATTGTGTTAGCAGCGATGATGCATGCACAGATGGTAGCAAAATAGGAACAACGGGAGAGTTATCTATTATTATAGAAAACACCAACGCAAATTCAATAAACACCGCAGCTATGATACTTCATGAGGGAATTCATGCGGAGTTGTTTCGATTTGTAGATCAAGCACATAATGGTGATGTAGACCCAAATGATAGGCCAAGGTTATTCGAATTATATAATTATTATCAAAGAGATCTAAGAACTATGGATAGCAATGCGCAACATGTGTATATGGTTGAAAATTATGTAGTTCCAATTGCAAAAGCAATGAGGGAGCTTGATAATAATAAATATTCATTAGACTATTATATGGGATTTGGTTGGGATGGATTACGTGCATATGATTATTTTGGAAAACTTTCGAGTACGGATAGTGATAGATTTTATCAATTACAAAATACGGTAGTAAGAAATACTAGTTTTAAAAATTGTGATTAAAATGAAAAAAAATATAATTTTCATATTAGCAGCCCTATTAGTTGTGAGCTGCAATACATCTGTTAAAAGCAAAGTAGGTGAAAATTTGATTTCAGATTTGTCATTCAATTCTTGTTACAATGATGTAGCTGAATCCTATGAATTTGATTTAGATAGCTTGGAGAATTTTGGAAGTTTAATACAAAATTTGGATCGTATAACCTGCGAAAATCAAAAACCTGTTATTGGTTTTAACATTAACAACTCAAGGTATAGAATATCCCCATGTCATTCTTGTCCTGATAATCGTATAATATTTTGTTCGAAACAACGAAATGAACTTTATATAAAAAAGGATAGTGTTAGAGTTGACAATTTTACCGCATTTCCAATAGATAGTTTAAAGCAAATACTTAGAAAGCATATTTTAAATGAGAAAAATGAATCAAAATATTCAGAATCTCCAAAAAAAGCTTTTGTAAGTATTAGTACAAATAGTAATGAGAGTATTAATACTATCAAAAATATATTATTAGAAATTGGAGAGGAATTTGTGGAAATCAAGAAAGATTATAAAGATTCATTGTACTTAAGCGTTCAATTTAAGACAAACTTTGCTTTTGATTTATCACCTCCTCCATCTACCAAATAAAAAAAGTCAATTTTAAAAAACCTCATATATTTTTTATGTGAGGTTTTTTTACCCAAACAAATACTCTGCAACATCCTCAATTTTAGATACCAGTTGTACCTTTATTTTGGAGTTTGGCAACGATATTTTGTTGTATTTGGATACAAAAATGGTAGAGAAACCTAGTTTTTCTGCCTCTTGTATGCGTTGTTCTACCCTTGTGACGGGTCGTATTTCTCCTGCAAGTCCTACTTCGGCAGCAAAACAGTAGTCTTTAGGAATTGGGATATCCTCACTAGATGATAAAATCGATGCTACTACTGCAAGGTCAATAGCGGGGTCATCTACTGTAATACCTCCGGTAATATTTAAGAATACGTCTTTAGCTCCTAGTCTAAAACCTGCACGTTTTTCGAGTACAGCGAGGATCATATTTAATCGCTTCAGATTATACCCTGTAGCGCTTCGTTGTGGGGTTCCGTAAACTGCGGTGCTTACCAATGCTTGTATTTCGATCATTAGCGGGCGCATGCCTTCTAAGGTTGAGGCTATGGCAGTACCACTTAGATCTTCATCTTTTTTTGATATTAGGATTTCGCTTGGATTGTTTACCTCCCGCAATCCGCTGCCTTGCATTTCATAAATCCCAAGCTCAGATGTTGATCCAAAACGATTTTTTAAAGCACGTAAAATTCTGTAGACATGATTACGATCTCCTTCAAATTGAAGTACGGTATCGACCATGTGTTCCAATATTTTTGGTCCGGCAATATTGCCGTCTTTAGTAATATGGCCTATTAAAATAACAGGAGTAGCGGTTTCCTTTGCAAATTTGATAAGCTCTGTAGTACATTCTCGTATTTGCGATATACTCCCAGCACTACTTTCAATATAATCACTGTGCAAGGTTTGTATAGAATCTATAATGACAATATCGGGTTCTGTGGCTTCTATTTGCCTAAAAATATTTTGAGTTTTGGTTTCGGTTAGGATAAGACAATTATCAGTTTTAGAGTGAATACGTTCTGCCCGCATTTTGATTTGTTTCTGGCTTTCTTCTCCAGAAACATATAGAGTTTTGTAAGGGAGCTTAAGACTAATTTGCAATAATAATGTGCTTTTTCCAATACCTGGCTCTCCTCCCAAAAGGGTTAATGAACCGGGAACTAATCCGCCCCCAAGTACTCTGTTTAATTCAGAATCGTCTGTGTTATACCTTGCTTCTTTACTAGTATCGATTTCTGAAATACGAAGAGGCTTTGCAATTGTTTTTTGAGTTGGAGCTGAAGTAGCATTTTTCCAGTCCTTTTTTTCTGCTTTTTGTACGACTTCCTCGGCAATCGTATTCCATGCTTTGCAAGAAGTACATTGTCCTTGCCATTTTGCATATTGAGCACCGCAGTTTTGACAGAAAAAAACAGTTTTGGTTTTGGCCATATTCAAAAAGATGAGGTGTAAAAATACTACTATTTGATTTTAAATGAAGCGTCTTAAAAATAAAAAGGACCCTTTTTTAGGATCCTTTTCGAATATGTTACTGGAGATAGTAATTTACCATCCAAAATCTTCCTTAATCTTATTTACCTTGTCTAGCATATAATCTTTTGTAAGGAAAGCTACCTCTTCAAGCTGAAATCCATTTTCATAAGCTCTCATTGCTTTTTTAGGTTCACCGGTTTGTTCATAAAACATACCTAGATAATAATACCCTAACATTTTCTCTGGGTGTTCTTTGTTAGCCAATTTTCCTAGTGGTTCTAGCTCTTCCCATTTTTGATTTTTTTCGATAGCAGTAGATACGGCTACAAAATCATTAATTCGTATTTGTCGTTTGATACCATAAAGGTTTTCTGTGGTCTTATACATGTCTACCAAATAGTCATACGTCGATGTTTCTAAAGGTAGCAATACTTCTTTATAGGTCTTTTTGCTTATTGGTCTGTACATTTCAAAAATGGCTTCTAGTGCTCTAGGAATTCCTCTTCCTACCAAGGTGTAGTGAGAAGATTCATCAAAGTCATCAAAGAAAAAATGGGTATCAGGGTTTTCTACTCCACTCATTTGATCATTAAAGTCTCTAACCGATTTTTTAATAATTTCTGCATCATTGGTGGCAGTAGCAGTATAATACCATATGTCTGAAGAGCTACTTAAAATATTGGTGATACGATCCACCATAGGTGGTGCAAATTCTGGGCTTAAACAAATGTATGCTTGAAATATAGGATTGTCCTTAAAAAGGAAGTAATTAATGTAATTGGCCGTATAATCGTGCCCAATAATTATTTTAAGTTGGGCAGTTCTATATGTCTGATCAAGGTGAGGAATTAGTTCTTGCCCTATAAACTCAAAAAACTGAGCTCCTTTTTGATTTGGTAAATATTCTGCAAGATCATATCTGCAGTCGTCTTCTCTGGTCTTTCTCTGGTTGACACCAACCACGATAGATTCTGGCATATCTTCCCAATATGAAAAATAGTCGACATTTCCTGCCACAGGTTCAAAGAGGTAATCTCCATCTAAAACAAGAATTAGTGGATATGTTTTGTCTACATTCTTTTTATAGTTACGTGGTAGCTGAATTTTGAGTTCCCTGCTTTGATCTAATTTTATAGAACGAAACGATTCATAAATAGCTTGGCTATAACCCGAAAAAACAAAAATGCAGGCTATAATTAAAGTTATGCTTTTCTTCATAAGTAATTAAGATTTAGGTTAAGCTAGGGACAATATATAAAAATTTAGTTATTTCTCCCGGTTTACAATAGGCAGAAACAAAAAGGATAACGCACCTATAACTATGTTTATTGCGGTTTGGGAGCCCCAAAGTATCCATCCAAAAGCTTCGCCATCACTTTTTTCAAAGCCAAAAAACACAAAAACAGCACCTACAACTATTGGAAAAGGTAAGATTCCAATACCTCCATTGGTGGTTGACATCGAAAAAGAGCCAACTACAAATGCTACTAGAATTACACCAATAGATGCGCTACTAAGGTTCGGAACAGCAAATTTTATTACATAAAACATGAGTACGTAAAGAAACCAGATTAAAAAAGTATGAAAGAGGAATGCCCATTTTTGTTTCATGGTAAAGATGCTCTTCATACCTTCCCATAGTCCCAGGCCGAAGTTTCTAATTTTTATTATAAATCTATTTGATGATTTTTTCAATATCATTAAGCCAATATATCCTATGATTATTAGACCCATTAATATTCCTAAAGTGTAAATAGGGTTAATGTTCTTTTCATCCAAAAAGTTCATTAAATATTCGGTCTGAAGAATTCCTGCCAAAGATGTGACTAGAACGAGCATGATTAAATCAGTAATTCTTTCAGATACTATAGTTCCAAAAACTTTTTCAAATGGTATTTTTTCGTAGGTAGAAGTGGTTACTCCTCGTAGTACTTCACCCGATCTGGGAATGCCAAGATTGGCTAAGTAGCCTATCATGACCGCCATAAAGTTATTGTAGAGTTTTGGCTTATATCCAAGAGGGTTTAACATAAATTTCCAGCGATATGCTCTGGAGAGATGAGAAGCAATTCCCAAAATGAGAGAGAGGGTTACCCACATTGGGTCTGCATTAACAATACTATTAAGTAGCTCTTGTCTGTATTCTGGAGTCGCAGAACTCAGGAAGTACCAAATTAAAAAAACTCCCAAGCCAATTGGGAGTATTATTTTAAGAAGTTTTATAAGTTTTTGATTCACTGTTACTTTAGCAAATTGTTTTCCTCATTTGGGAAAAGAAGTTTTGGTTTAAAGTTTTTGGCATCTTCAATATCCATCATTGCATAAGTGATAAGAATAAGCACGTCACCTTTTGCTACCTTTCTGGCTGCTGCTCCATTAAGGGTAATTTCACCGCTGTTTCTTGGTCCCGGAATGGCATAAGTTTCTAGGCGTTCTCCATTATTATTGTTAACGATCTGCACTTTTTCTCCTTCAATAATATTAGCAGCATCCATAAGATCTTGATCAATGGTAATACTTCCAATATAGTTTAAGTCTGCACCGGTAACTTTAACCCGATGAATTTTTGATTTTACTACGTGTACAAGCATGTTACAAAGTTAGTTATTTTTAGTTTAGGGCAATGTTATCTATTAGTCTAATTTTACCAGCAAATACGGCGATAAATGCTCGGTATTTAGTGTCGTTCTGTTTTTGAGTGATAGATCTTAGATCAGAAACCTTTGCAATCTCAAAATATTCTAGCTCGAGTTCTTTGTTATTTTCAAATTGTTGAGAAACCCACTCGTTTAATTCTATAACATTTTTTATGCCAAAGTCTTTGTGTACTCGTTTTAACACTTTGTATATCAGGGGAGAAGCTTGTAGCTGATCTTTGTTTAGCCTTTTGTTTCTAGAACTTAATGCTAATCCGCTTGCTTCCCTAAAGATAGGACAGCCTATAATTTCAACTGTCATTTTTTCAATTTCAACAAGTTTCTTTACAATTTGAAGTTGTTGAAAGTCTTTTTCTCCAAAATATGCCCTGGTTGGAGATACTATAGTAAAGAAATGTTTTAAAACAGTGCCTACACCATCAAAATGGCCTGGACGGTATTTTCCTTCCATTTCATTTTCTATTCCGCCAAAGTCATAAGAAATCGAATTCATGTGATCTCCATAAACTTCAACAGGACTGGGTGCAAATACGATAATATCTTCAGATAATTTTGATAAAAGCTCAACATCGGCCTCTAAAGTTCGAGGGTAATTTACCAAATCTTCACTGTTATTGAATTGCGTAGGATTAACAAAAATACTCACCACAGCTACATCATTTTCTTGAATTGCTCTTTCAACCAAAGCAAGATGACCTTGGTGTAAAGCTCCCATTGTAGGGACAAACCCAATGGTTTTTCCTTGTTTTTTTAAGGTTGCAACATTGTGTTTTATGTCTAGTCTTTTTTCGTGTACCTGCATTGTGCTGAAACTTAAAGGCGTGCAAAAATAAGATATTACTGGCAGACTGCATAAATTTTCGTAATTTTGCAAAATTAATTCCAAAAGGAGGACGATAAAAGTATCGATTATATGAAAGATAAGAGGATATTGTACGTATCATCAGAAGTAATACCTTACCTGCCAGAGACCGAAATCTCATCAATGTCTTTTGAGGCACCAAGAATGGTCAACAACAAAGGAGGTCAAATTAGAATTTTTATGCCCAGATATGGCAATATCAATGAAAGAAGGCATCAATTGCATGAAGTAATTCGTCTTTCGGGAATGAATTTGGTAATTAATGATTTAGATATGCCGCTAATCATTAAAGTTGCTTCTATTCCAAAAGAGCGCATGCAGGTGTATTTCATCGATAATGAAGACTATTTTAAAAGAAAGGCTACATTGACAGACGAGGACGGAAATTTATTTCCAGACAATGATGAAAGAGCAATCTTCTTTGCAAAAGGTGTAATTGAAACAGTAAAAAAATTGAACTGGTCACCAGATGTTATTCATGTTCATGGATGGTTGGCTTCTCTTTTACCACTGTATTTGAAACATTATTATGCAAATGAGCCGCTTTTTGGCCATAGTAAAATAGTTACTTCTGTATACAATCATGGATATGATGGTACTTTAGACAATGCTATGATGGAAAAGGTGAAGTTTGATGGAATAGCCGAAGAAAAAATTAGTGTTCTAGCATCACCGACCTACGACAATTTGATGAAAGTAGCAATAGATAACTCTGATGCTATTATCGTGGGATCTGAAAGTATTTCTGATGAATTATCTGAGCATTTAAAGAATGTAGACCAACCAGTTTTAGAATATAAAAACCCAGATGAATTTGCAGATGCTTACGAAGCCTTCTATCAAACAGAGGTGCTGGTGTAAGTACAAATGAATTATTTATGAATTTGAAAAACGTATTGATTAAAATTATGGCTATAGTAGCTATAATTTTTACTTTTTTATCCTGTGATGATGATTTCAATTCGGTTGGTAGCGAAATTATAGGAGATGTTAATTTTGAAGATCTTGAGTATGCAGCTATTCCAGTAGCATATACTCAAAAATTTGAGAGAGTACAAACATTAGGTTTGTCGTCTAACTTGCTTGGGGTTTATAACGATCCCGTTTATGGGCAATCTGTATATAGCGTTTTGTCGCAAGTACAATTAGAAAGAGATGATCCTACTTTTGGTGATAATGCAAGAATGGACAGTGTAGTATTAAACATACCATATTTTAGTTCGATTACAGCAACAGAGACTAATGATGCTGGAGAAACCATTACCACTTATGAGCTAGATTCTTTATATGGTAATCAACCATTCAGATTATCGATTTATAAATCAAACTACTTTTTAAGAGATTTCGATCCTGAGTCAAGTGATAGACAACAATATTTTTCAGATGATATAGCAACTATTGATGCTAATTTTGAAACTCAATTAAGAGAAGTTCCTTTATATACTAATGATGCGTTTATTCCTTCCCCTCTGGAAATAGAATTAGAAGGTCCAGACGGTAATGATGAAGGAACAGAGCCAGATATTACTAGAATTGCTCCTGCATTTAGAATAAAACTTGATAATGACTTCTTTACTACTCAAATTTTAGATAAAGAAGGAGCTCCAGAACTAAGTAATGCCAATAACTTTAGAAATTATTTTAGAGGAATTTATTTCATGGTAGAGCCGGTAAATGGCAATGGTAGTATGTTTAGGTTCGATATGTCTAGAGCAGATATTACATTGTTTTATACATTTGACCGAGAAGATACTTCAGATTCTAATGGGGATGGAAGTACAACTGATATTATTGAAGACCAGTCAACATTAAGGTTAACTTTTGGTAATAATGTTATTAATGGTATCGAGACCGACTTAAACGCAACGATAGCCAATGAGGTAATGACTGCCAATCAAGATAGAATTGCGGGAGAAGAAAACTTATACCTTAAAGGAGGAGATGGTTCTTATGCAATAATCGATTTGTTTGGAGGTACTGTGACGAACGAAAATGGCGAAGAAGAAAATGAGTTAGCTTTTTTACAGCGACAAAATTGGTTGGTCAATGATGCTACTTTAAAATTTTATATCAATCAGGATATGGTAACTTCTGGTGAAACCGAACCAGAAAGAGTATATATATTTAATCTCGATACAGGTGAAGTACTTATAGATTATCGTGCAGACGCAAGTGCTAATTTAGATAGTCCTTTATTTTCTGTTATAGACCACCTGGGAAGAATCTCCAGAGACTCAGACGATCAAGGAGAATTTTATGAGATAGGAATCACTCAACATATAATAAATGTTCTAAACGGTGATATCGAGAATGCTAAGTTAGGATTAGCGGTATCTCAAAATGTAAATATTATTACAAACGCAGATGGTTTTGCATTTGTACGAACAGATGACACTGATCCCAACAGTGATATTGTCTTAGGAGAAAGAATATCCCCCCTTTCATCAATAGTTTCCCATGAAGGAACAGTTCTTTACGGTAATACCGAAGCTGTTCCCGAATCAAAACGTTTAAAACTAGATATTTTTTATACCGAATCAAAAAACAACTAAAAAACTTAAATCATGTGTGGAATCGTAGGTTATATAGGTCATAGGGAGGCTTATCCAATCGTTCTAAAAGGATTAAAAAGACTCGAGTACAGGGGGTACGACTCGGCAGGAATTGCCCTTTACGATGGTAACGAAATTAAATTGTCGAAGACCAAAGGTAAGGTAGTAGATCTTGAGGAACGAGTAGAAAAAGAAATTTCAACAAACGGAAGCATAGGAATTGGTCATACCAGATGGGCTACTCATGGGGTGCCAAATGACGTAAATTCTCATCCTCATTACTCTAATTCTGGAAATTTAGTGATTATTCATAATGGAATTATAGAAAACTATGAATCTCTAAGAAAAGAATTGTTAAATCGAGGGTATTCCTTTAATTCAGAAACTGATACAGAGGTATTGGTTAATCTAATTGAGGATGTAAAGACCAAAGAGAATGTAAAACTTGGTAAGGCTGTGCAAATGGCTTTGAACCAAACTGTAGGAGCATACGCAATTGCGGTTTTTGATAAGCAAAAACCAGACGAAATTGTTGTAGCACGATTAGGGAGCCCTTTGGCAATCGGTGTTGGTGAAGATGAGTTTTTTATCGCTTCAGATGCCTCTCCTTTTATAGAGTACACAAACAATGCAATCTATCTTGAAGATGGAGAAATGGCCATTGTAAGAAGAAACAAAGGGGTGAAGATTCGTAAAATACATGACGATAGTTTAGTAGATCCCTATTTGCAAGAACTACAAATTAATCTTGAGCAAATCGAAAAAGGAGGTTATGACCATTTTATGCTTAAGGAAATATATGAGCAACCAAGTGCGATAAGTGATACCTATAGAGGTAGAATGCTTGTGTCAGATGGGATTATTAAAATGGCGGGGATCGATGATAATCTGGCTAAACTTTTAAATGCAAAACGTATTTTAATTATTGCCTGTGGAACATCATGGCATGCTGGTTTGGTTGCCGAATATATTTTTGAAGAATTAGTTCGAATTCCGGTTGAGGTTGAATATGCTTCAGAGTTTAGATATCGTAACCCTGTAATACATCAGGATGATGTGGTAATTGCAATCTCTCAAAGTGGAGAAACTGCCGATACTATGGCTGCGATCAAATTGGCAAAGGAAAAAGGAGCATTTGTTTTTGGTGTATGTAATGTAGTAGGGTCTTCAATTTCAAGAGAAACACATGCCGGAGCATATACACATGCAGGTCCTGAAATTGGGGTAGCATCAACAAAAGCGTTTACTACACAAATTACTATTCTTTCTTTAATAGCATTAAAGCTTGCAGAGCGAAAAGGAACTATATCAAATAGCGACTTCTTCTATTATTTACAGGAATTAGAAAGAATTCCGGAGAAAGTTAAAAAAGCGCTAGAGTCTAATGATCATATTCAGCATATTGCCGATACATATAAGGATGCTAAAAACTTCTTGTATTTGGGTAGAGGATATAATTTCCCTGTTGCGTTGGAAGGAGCATTAAAACTTAAAGAGATTTCTTATATCCATGCAGAAGGATATCCTGCTGCAGAAATGAAACATGGTCCTATTGCACTTATTGATGAGCAAATGCCAGTTGTAGTTATTGCAACCAAGAAAGGACATTATGAAAAGGTGGTTAGTAATATTCAGGAAATCAAATCTAGAAAAGGTAAAATCATTGGTATAGTTACCGAAGGTGATGTGACTGTTAAAGAATTGGCAGATCATGTTATTGAGATACCTGAAACAATAGAGTTTTTAACTCCATTACTTACTACAATTCCATTGCAGTTGTTATCATACCATATTGCGGTAATGCTTGGTAAAGATGTAGATCAACCAAGAAATTTAGCTAAATCTGTAACAGTAGAATAAGGCATATTTATTTAATAATCGCAAAAGCCAGCTTATTTGAGCTGGCTTTTTTTATAACATTCAATGGTTCAAGGTATTGAATATCTATTGTTATGGTTATACCTGTCTTAATTATTTTTAGTAGTTTTATGTATATCTACATTTCGTCATTGCATTACGTTCAACTTTACCCCAAAAACACGTTTTTTTAACAAATTATTGATTTTCAGGGTCGTTAAACAACATTTTTTCACGATAAAACGCACTTTTTCTTTGTTTTTTGCGAAAAAAGTGTAGTTTTGCATCCCAAATATTAAAGATTTCTTATGCGTGCATAAGAAGAATCAACTTAATTATATATAAACTACAAATCTACTTATGAGAACAATTACGCTAGTTTTAATGCTTTTTTCAAGCATTATTGGAATGGCACAAAATGTGGTAAATGGTAGGGTTATTGATGGATTCGATCAACCTATACCAGGAGTAAGTGTTACTGTTAAAGGTACTGATGTTTCTACGATCACAGACTTTGATGGAAACTTTACCTTGACAACGGATAAAGATTATCCTTTTACGCTAGAAGCATCAAGTATTGGTTTTGATCCTACTACCGTAGTGGTGACTTCGCAAACTGGAGAAGTTACAATTGTATTAGAAGACATTACTTTCTTAGATGAGTTGGTAATCTCGGCTTCTCGTGCACCAGAACGTTTATTCGAATCTCCGGTAACTATCGAAAGATATGGTATCAAGGAAATTAAAAATGCAACTTCGGCAGATTTCTATGGAGACCTTGAAAATATAAAAGGAGTTGATATTAATACTAATAGTTTAGCATTAAAATCTATTAACACCAGAGGTTTTGCTACATTCACCAACACTCGTTTTGTACAGTTAATCGATGGTATGGACAATACTGCTCCAGCACTTAATTTTGTACTTGGTAACTTGGTTGGTTTAAGTGAGCTTGATGTACAAAGTGTCGAATTACTTCCAGGAGCATCTTCTGCACTTTATGGTGCGAATGCTTTTAATGGAATATTATTCATGAATAGTAAAAATCCGTTCGATCATCAAGGAATTAGTGCTTATGCAAAAGGAGGTATTACATCTCAGGAAGCAGCAGGTGATAATGAATTTTATGACGTTGGTATTAGAATGGCGCACGCTTTTTCAGATAAATTAGCAGCAAAAGCAAGTTTTTCTATCCTTAACGGTACAGACTGGTTAGCAGCAGACAAAAGAGATTTAGATAATCCGGGAGCAACAAGAGAGAACAATGTTGGATATGATGGATTAAACGTATATGGTGATGAAGCTAAAGGTTCGTTAAGAGGACTTGCTTCTCAAAACCCTGGTTTTGATCCAGCGTTATTGCCATTACTGCCAGAAACAGTGGTAAGTAGAACAGGTTATGATGAAGCAGATCTTAATGCTAATGATGTAGAGAGTATAAAATTTGACGCTGCTTTACACTACAGACCGTTTGCTGATGATTTTGAAATCATTTATGCTGGTAAATTAGGTAGAGGTACAACAGTTACTCAGGACGCCAACAGAACGCTATTACGTAACTTCTTTTTACAACAGCATAAACTTGAGATTAAAAATGATAACTTCTTTTTAAGAGGATATATTACTGCTGAAGATGCTGGAGATTCTTACGATATTCGATTTACAGGATTAAATATTAATAATGCTTGGAAATCTGACTCGCAGTGGTTTACAGAATATATTGGAACATATCTAGCGACAATTGGTGGAAACCCTAACGATCCTGCTGCCCAAGCAGCAGCTCACGCTGCAGCACGACAAGTTGCAGATACAGGACGTCTTATCCCTGGTACTCCAGAATTTCAACAAGCGTTTGATCAGGTGACTAGTAATCCAGATCTTGCAACAGGTTCTAAGTTCTTGGAGAAATCTTCTTTTAGACATGCTGATGGAAATTATAACTTTAGCCACTTAACAAGTAATTTTGCCGATATTCAAATTGGTGGATCTTTTAGAGAGTACAAATTAAATTCTGAAGGAACGGTTTTTACCGATGTAGATGGGCCTATCAAATATTCTGAATATGGTCTATATACGCAGCTTCAGAGAAAATTATTGGACGAAAGATTAAAATTAACTGGATCTGTTCGTTATGACAAGTCTCAGTTGTTTGATGGTAATTTCTCACCTAGATTCTCTATCAGTTATACGTTCGGAGAAAATAAAACACGTAACCTACGTGCATCTGTACAAACAGGTTTCAGAAACCCAACTACTCAGGATTTATTTATTGGTCTTGATATAGGAAGAACGCTTTTAGTTGGTTCAGCAGAAGAAAACTTAGACAGATATAGAGTAGTAGACGATTTTAATAACGTTTACACAGCTAGAGACGCATATGAGAATTCGTATTCTGCTAGTTCGGTACAACGATTTGCAGCATCAGGAAACCCTGCAGATTTAGAAGTAGCTGATATTGATATCGTAAAGCCTGAAAAAGTAACTGCTTATGAGGTTGGATATAGAGCACAGTTTGGTAACTTCATTTTTGATGGTAGTGTATACTATAACCAGTATCAGGATTTTATTGCTAACGAAACTGTTGTAGTGCCTGGACAAGGTGTAGTAAACGGTTCAGCTGCAGAGCAGTTATTAGCTGTACAATCACTAGCTAGTGCTGGTACAAGAAGAACATTTACTGCTTCTACTAACTCTGACGTAGATATTAATTCTTACGGAGCAATCGCAGGATTTACATATAAGCTGAATGGATTCGATTTTAATGCGAGTTATACATTTGCAGAACAAGATTTTGATCAGGAAGAGGAGCCAGATTTTAGAAGTAACTTTAACACGCCTAAGCACAAGGTTAAAGCTTCTGTAGGTAACGATGAGGTATTTAAGAATTTTGGATTCAATGCTAATGTAATCTGGAGTGATGATTTCTTCTGGGAGTCTGATTTTGGAGTTGGTGAGATACCTTCTTATACAGTAATTAATGCTCAAATTAATTACACAATCCCTGCAATAAAAACCAACTTAAAAATAGGAGCCAACAATATTGGTGGAGATGAGTACTTCACAGCGGTTGGATCTGGATTTATTGGTTCTCAGTATTATATTGGATTATCAATCAACAATCTATAATAAAGATTGTTAAAAAACATAAAATTTTAAGACCCGTCTGAATTTTCAGACGGGTCTTTTTTTTTGGCTAGTTTAAGCTATAATGCAGAAATAATTGAATTGCGAATACTGTTACGTATTACTTTGTGTAGTATTTATACAATAAAGGTTTAACAACTTTATTAAAAAATTCATAAAAAAACGTATATTGTTGTCATAACTTTAAAATTCAGGGGTATGAGAACAACTACATTAGTGGTAATGCTAATAATGAGTGTCGTCGCTACTGCGCAAACTACAATTAAAGGAAAAGTAGTAGATGACAACGATCAACCAATTCCGGGGGCAAATATTGCTGTAAAAGGAGCACCAGTCGGTACAGTTACCGATTTCGATGGTCTCTTTTCTTTAACAGTAGATCAATCGCCTCCATTTACTATAGAAGTTAGTAGTGTTGGTTTCGAAACAAGTTCAACGGTCATTACATCACAAAATGCAGAAGTAACCATTACACTTAAAGAAGGAACAGAGTTAGACGAAGTAGTAATTTCTGCTTCCAGAACTCCAGAACGTATATTCGAATCACCTGTAAGTGTCGAACGTTTTGGGATCAAGGAAATCAAAAACACACCTGCTCCCGACTTCTATGATGGTTTAGAGGCGCTAAAAGGTGTAGATATCAACACCAATAGTTTAACTTTTAAATCGATTAATACCAGAGGTTTTGCTTCATTTGCCAACACTCGTTTTGTACAATTGGTAGATGGTATGGATAATACAGCTCCGGCCTTAAATTTTGTTTTAGGAAACTTAATTGGTATGAACGAAATTGATGTTAATAGTGTCGAACTTCTTCCAGGTGCTTCTTCTGCTTTGTATGGTGCAAATGCTTTTAATGGTATTTTATTTATGACCAGTAAAAGTCCCTTCGATCATCAGGGAATTAGCGCTTACTTCAAAGGAGGGATTACTTCGCAAGAAGCAGCTGGCGACAACGAATACTATGATTATGGAATAAGAATTGCACATGCATTTTCTGATAAGTTTGCCGCGAAAGCCAATTTTTCATATCTAAGAGGTACAGACTGGTTTGCAGTGAGTGAGGTTAATGTTCTTGATCCAGATACAGACAGAACAGATCCAAACTATGATGGATTGAACGTTTATGGAGATGAAGTAAGTACAAATATTAGAGGAGTTGGTGAAGCTTTAGTTAATTTGGGAGTATTACCAGCCGGTGCAGAGAATTTATTGCCAAATGAGAATGTAAGTAGAACAGGATATCTAGAGAGTGATCTCAATGATTATCCTGCCGAAAGTGTAAAATTTGATGCAGCATTACATTATAGGCCTTTTGCCAATGATCTAGAGTTGATTTATGTAGGAAAAGTAGGTAGAGGTACCACTATTTACCAAGGAGCTAACAGATATTCTATTCGTAATTTTTTCTTACAACAACATAAGTTAGAAATCAAAAATAATAATTTTTTCATAAGAGGATATATAACAGACGAGGATGCTGGAGACTCTTATGATACGCGATTTACGGGTATTAATATAAATAGAGCTTGGAAAGATGATTCAACCTGGTTTGGAGAATATGCCGGAGCGTTTGCACAAGCATCTTTAGCAGGAGTGTTACCAGAACAGGCGCATGCAATTGCAAGACAAACTGCAGATACTGGTAGGTTAATACCAGGAACACCAGAATTTCAACAAACGTTTAATCGAGTGATTCAAGATCCAGATTTGTCTACAGGGTCAAGATTTCAAGATAACACACAACTGAGACATGCCGATGTTAATTATAATTTTAGTCATATTACCCAAGACTTTGCCGATATTCAAGTGGGGGGGTCTTTTAGAGAATACAAACTAAATTCATCGGGTACTATTTTTACAGATTTTGATGGGCCCATTCGTTATTCAGAATTTGGAGTATATACTCAAATTCAAAAGAAATTTGCAGATGAAAGAGCTAAGGTAACTGCCTCTGTTCGTTATGATAAGTCAGAATTGTTTGACGGAAATTTCTCTCCAAGACTATCAATAGGATATACTTTGGGAGAAGAAAGAAATCATAATATACGTGCTTCGGTGCAAACCGGTTTTAGAAATCCAACCACACAAGATCTTTATATAGGTTTAGATGTAGGTAGAGCAATCCTTGTAGGTTCTGCAGAAGATAATCTGGATAGAGATGTGCGTACTTTTTCTGGAACTGATATTAGTGGAGAAGGACAGGGTATTTTAGGATCAGACAGTGTAGATATTGTAGGTAGGTCAGCATATGAAAATTCGTTCTCTGCTTCTTCAGTACTAGCGGGAGCTCCTGTTAGGTCTACTGCAAGTCCGGTAAAGCCTGAAAAAGTAACAGCGTTTGAAGTTGGATATAGAGGAAAAGTAGAGAAATTTATTATAGATATAAGCGCATATTACAACCAATACAAGGATTTTATTTCGACACAAAATGTTATTATACCATTCTATGGAGAAGTTGGTGATGGAGCATTGTCGCTGTTGGCATTACAAAATGATGATTTTGAAGTATACCAGGCCTATACGAATTCTAATGTAGATATACGATCTCTTGGGGTTACAGCTGGTGTGAATACTAAGCTCCCTGGAGATTTTGATTTAGGTGTTAATTATACGTTTGCAGAGCAGGATTTAGATAGAGATCAAGATCCTGATTTCAGAACCGAATTCAATACACCAAAGCATAAGGTAAAAGCTACATTTGGACATGCGAATTTATTTAAGAACTTTGGATTTAACGCTAGTTATCGTTGGAGTGATGATTATTTCTGGGAAGCTGCCTTTGGAAATGGGGAAGTTCCTTCGTTCTCGGTAATTGATGCACAAATTAATTATAAAATTCCTTCATTAAAAACTGTATTAAAGGCAGGTGCTACCAACATCGGTGGAGATGAATATTTTACTGCTTTCGGAACTGGACTAATAGGATCCCAGTATTATATTAGTTTAACAATAAACAGTCTGTAATGAATAATGATAATCTAAAAAAGATATTTATGAATACTCAATATAAATGGTTAATACTTCTATTGATTTTTGGATTTATCGCCTGTGAATCAGATGACGATACTCCGGTAGAAGAAGAGGTGGTAATTACCTCTGGAGATGCAGATTTCTCAAAGTTTGTAGCATTAGGAAACTCCCTAACGGCTGGATTTACCGATAATGCGCTATTTATAGCGGGCCAAGAAAATTCGATGCCTAATATTCTAGCGCAACAATTCGCTTTGGCAGGTGGTGGAGAGTTTACGCAACCTTTAATGAGTGATAATATAGGAGGAGCGTTACTTGGAGGAACACCTATACTTGGTCCAAGATTATTTTTTAACGGTTCTGGTCCTGCACCTTTAGCGGCTACACCAACAACTGAAATTACTGCTGGTTTATCAGGTTCGTTCAATAATATGGGAGTTCCTGGAGCGAAAAGTTTTCATTTGGTAGCTCCTGGTTATGGTGATGTAGCCGGTTTAATGGCTATGCCAGCCACTGCTAATCCATATTTTGTGAGAATGGCATCTAGCCCTACAACTACTGTTTTGGCAGATGCAATGGCACAAAGCCCAACATTTTTCTCATTATGGATTGGAAATAATGACGTTTTAGGATATGCTCTTAGTGGTGGCGATGGTACCAATCCTATTACAGATACTACTTTATTTACTCAGGTGTACAATACATTGGTAACAACTTTAACCTCTGGAGGAGCCAAAGGAGTGGTTTTTAATATTCCTGATGTAACAGCTATTGCACACTTTACTACGGTGCCACATAATCCGGTTCCATTAGATGCAGCTACTGCAGGTGCAGTTAATAGTGCATATGCTGCTTATAATGCAGGAATCGTACAGGCATTTGCTTTTTTAGTTGCTAATGGAGCTATTTCTCAAGCCGATGCAGATGCCGAGATTGCACGTAGAACAATTACTTTTGCTGAGGCAGAAGATAATGCTGTGGTTATATTAGATGAGAGTTTGACAGATTTGACGATGATCAATTCTGCTTTAGTAAACATGAGGCAAGCGACGGCAGAAGATCTTTTGGTGTTGCCTGCAAGCAGTTTTATAGGAACAGAAGCTGTGCCAGGAAATCCTCTCACGGTAAATGGAGTAGCTGTACCTTTAGCAGATAAATGGGTGTTGACTCCCGAAGAACAACAAGAAATTGCAACTGCTACAGAAACATTTAATGGAGTAATTACCGCAGCGGTGCAGCAAGCAGGTTTGGCATTTGTAGATGCTAATGCGCTATTAGATCAAGTGTCAAATGGAGGAATTCAATATGACGAATTTTTAATACAAGGTAACTTAGTGTTCGGAGGATTATTTTCATTAGACGGTGTTCATCCGACAGCAAGGGGATATTCTTTCTTAGCAAACTCTGCAGCACAAGCTATTAATACAACATACGGGTCAAATCTTCCACTGGTTAAAGCGGCAGATTATCCAACATTTTATTCTGCTGAACTTCAGTAGATTATTTAGAGTAATAAAAAAAGTGTCGTCTGGATGTATTTCAGACGGCATTTTTTTATGCTGTTTTTTGCCTAGAGGTTTGAGTAGATTTTCTTTCTATTAACTGAAAATAGAAAGAAAGTCCTAAAGAAATAATCATATAAGCTATTATAAGATATGAACCACCATTGAAAATACTGTCAATTCCGAACCACCCATCATATTTTAAGATGAGAAATATTCCTAATCCTAGTTTTATGAGCTCAGCATACAATGTGATATGATGTCTATCCATTAATGAAGTGTATGCGAAGATGGTGATAGCTATAAAAATTGAGTAATTAATAATTTGAATAAATTCAAGATCACCAAAACTCACTAGCATATAATAAAGCAAAGATAATGTTACTATTAATTGGGTCCAGGACCACAACTTCAGGAAAAGTGAGCTTTCGGTTCTATATTTTTCTCGGTTGTAAGGGTCAGTAATAATTTTAATGGGGTATTTTTCTTTAACATCATCAGGCCTCCATCCGGTTGGCATATACCATATACGTATTTTGTCCCACCAATTTTTGGTTCTCCAGGCATCTTTCAAGATACCCCAAGCATGCATAAAATTTATAAAAAAAGGATTCCAGGTGTTTACAGGTTTTTTTACTCCGTACACAGGCGGTTTTTGTGGTAATTCCTCCTGAAAAGTTCCAAACCATTTATCCCAAAAAATAAATATTTGGGAGTAGTTTTTGTCTAAATACTCATCATTAATAGCGTGATGCACTCTATGGTGAGAAGGAGTGACAATAATATGTTCAAGGACTCCCATTTTATTAATCAGTCGGGTATGATACCAGAATTGAGCAAACAAATGAATTGGAGCTACCAAAGCCACAACACCAGCCGGAATTCCTAAAAGTGCCATGGGTATATATAGGAAAAAGTATATTGAAACAATGGCAGAAATGCTTTGTCGTAAAGCGCAGGCTAAATTAAATTCTTCACTGCTATGGTGTATGATATGTCGATTCCAGAATAAGTTAATTGTGTGGTTAAATCTATGAGACCAATATCCGGCAAAATCCAAACCGATAAATGTCAAAATATACAACCAAACAGTAGATTTTATTTCTATTAAGGCAATATGATTTACCATCCATTCGTAGCTAATGATAATAATAGCCAAACCAGTTAAGCTTCTTAAGGTATCTGTGATTCCAGAACTTAAACTCGATATCGTATCCATAGCCTCATTAACGGGTACTTTTTTCCATCTACTTATAAGATATTCAATGAGTATCAGAACTACGAATCCAGGTATTGCGTAGCTTAAAGCTGTAGCATATGTTTCCATCTAATAAAAAATAAAATTTCAGAATTACAAAATAGTCAAAAATTTAAACTTTTTATTGAGGATTTTGTCAATGTAACCTAATAAATATTGATGATATTTGATTTTCGTAAATTAATTTAGTATGTTTATACTAAATAATAACAATAATTAGTATGAATATACTAATCACCCTTTTGATTTGGATAGAAAACAGGAAATTATAGAACAATCGGTAACTCTCTTTAATAAGAAAGGTTTCTTTAATGTTAGTATTAAAGATATATCCCAAACGATGGGGATTAGCCCTGGAAATTTTACCTATTATTTTAAAAAAAAGGAAAATTTGCTTGCTGCAATTCAAGAAGAGGTATTAGATAATGCTATAGAAATAATGCCTGAAAATCAGTATATCACTCTTTTTCATTTTGAAGAAATGTTTAAGAAATTTTATTTGATTCAAAGTAAGTATAGGTTCTTTTTTCTTGATATTCTGTACTTAATTGAAGAATATCCTGTGATTCTTGAGGGGTATAAAAAAGCTACTTTAAAACGGTTTGAAGATGCCCGAAGTTTGGTGTCTTATTTTATAGCTTCCGATAGATTGGTTCCAGAAGGGAATAGAGTTGATTATAAGGTTATGATAAAAGCTTTATGGATGACCAGTACCTTTTGGAGTGCTGGAGTAACAATAATCGATCAAAAGAATACTAGTAATAGAACAGAAGACTCACCCTTAACATCACTTTGGGGTATTTTACTGCCCTATCTAACAGATAAAGGGTATCAAGAGTATGTAGAAATAACCAAGTCTTCCCTAAGCAAAACAAATTAATATTTAGAATAGAATAAGTTATGGCAGTACAAAATCCACCATTAGAAATGTTACCTTCAAATATTCCATTACCTCCCAAGTTTGAGAATGTTGAAGATGAAAGAAGTTATTTAAAAAAGAAGCTGTCGGTTGCATTTAGGATATTTGGGAAATTTGGTTTTTCCGAGGGTGTCGCAGGGCATATAACTGTTAGAGACCCAAAGCATCAGGATCATTTTTGGGTAAATCCTTTTGGGCTTTCATTTAATCAAATAAAACCTTCTGATTTATTATTGGTAAACCATGCGGGAGATGTTGTAGAAGGAAAGCTCCCGGTAAATAGAGCAGCTTTTGCTATACATTCTCAGATACATGCTGCCCGACCCGATGTAGTAGCTGCAGCACATGCCCATTCGGTATATGGTAAATCATTTTCAGTGTTGGGCCAGGAATTGGCTCCTATTACCCAAGATGCATGTGCCTTTTATAAAGATCATGCTTTGTTCGATGATTATTCTGGTATTGTAAACGAATTAGAAGAAGGTAAACGCATCGCCAAAGCGTTGGGTGATGGTAAGGCTGCAATTTTGCAAAATCATGGATTACTCACTGTTGGTCATTCTATAGATGAAGCGGCCTGGTGGTATATTACTATGGAAAGAAGTTGTCAAGCACAATTGTTAGCAATGCAAACTGGACAAAAACTTATTGAAATTGATCATGAAACTGCTATGAAAACTAGAGCAGAGCTTGGATTCCCATTGGCGGGATATTTTCAATTTCAACCTATGTGGCAAGATATGATGGCTACACTAGACTTTTAGAAAAAATTTGAGTATCATTATATTGTCTAACAATATCTTATATGAACAGTACCGGAACTTTAATTGTGGCCATTTCATTAATGATTATAATGTTTGGTATGGGACTTTCCTTAACACGGGCCGATTTTCAGCGAGTAGCCAAGAATCCTAAAGCAGTATTACTTGGGCTTATAAACCAATTGATATTTTTGCCTATTATTGGTTATGTATTAGTTACCACACTAAATTTAGCTCCCGAAATAGCGATTGGAATTATGATTTTGGCGGCGTGCCCGGGAGGAGCAACATCAAATGTCGTTGCTCTTTTGGCCAAGGGAGATACTGCATTGTCGGTTACCTTAACGGCTATTTCTAGTATTATTACGATAATAACCATTCCATTCATAGTAAGTTTTGCATTGCTGAAATTTTCTGGTGAAGGAGAAGAAATTTCCTTAAATATCATACAGATGATCGGCCAATTACTCATGATTGTGATAGTGCCGGTTTTTCTGGGTATGTTAATAAGAGCCAGAGCCACAAACTTTGCTCTTAAGATGGGGAAGCCAGTTCGTATAGCATCTGTAATATTATTAGTGTTAATCATTACTGGGCTTTTTATTAAAGAAAAACATAACATCATACCGTATTTTCAACAAGCGGGATTACCCACGATTTTACTGACAGGGATTAGTATGATGTTGGGTTATCTTACTGCTTCAGGTTTAAAATTAAGAAAACCTCAAGCGATTAGTATTGCGGTAGAATCAGGTATTCAAAATTCAGGATTAGCGATCACAATTGCTGTAGTAACCTTAAAAAATACTGCTTTTGGTATTGCCGGGGCTATATATACATTGGTAATGTATTTGGGGGCATTTGTAATTATTCTATATGGTAGATATGCTAAATCCAGATAGGTTTTCAACTCGTTATTTTCCCCTGAAAAACAGCATATTTAGTGGCGCGAAAAAAACAAAATAAAAGACATTATTTTTTCATTTTAAAAGACTATATTTGCAGCCTGAAAAAAGGTCGTAATTTGTGATAATACGCAAAGTACCTTTTTTACATAGTTAAATACTAAACATTAAATAGTTAGATAATGTCTAAAGTTACGGGTAAAGTATCTCAAATTGTAGGTCCGGTGATCGATGTAGAATTCGCAGCAGGGACTGAATTACCAAAAATTTACGATTCATTAGAAATTAATAAAACAGACGGTAGTAAACTAGTGTTAGAGGTTCAGTCTCACATTGGTGAAGATACTGTGCGTACCATTGCGATGGACTCGAGTGATGGATTAAGCCGAGGGATGGAAGTAGTTGGAACAGGAGCTCCAATACAAATGCCAATCGGTGGAGATGTGTACGGACGTCTATTTAATGTAATTGGTGATGCTATTGATGGTCTTGGAGATCTTCCTAAAGCAGGAAAAGATGGTCTTCCAATTCACCGTCAGGCTCCAAAGTTTGAAGATTTATCAACTTCTACTGAAGTTTTATTTACAGGTATTAAAGTAATCGACCTTATCGAACCTTATGCAAAAGGAGGTAAGATTGGATTATTTGGTGGTGCTGGAGTAGGTAAAACCGTATTGATTCAGGAGTTGATTAACAATATTGCAAAAGGTCACGGTGGTCTTTCTGTATTCGCAGGAGTAGGAGAAAGAACACGTGAAGGAAATGACCTTCTTCGTGAGATGTTAGAATCCGGAATTATCAAGTATGGTGATGACTTTATGCATTCTATGGAAGAAGGAGGATGGGATCTTTCTAAAGTAGATAAAGAAGTAATGAAAGAATCGAAAGCTACTTTCGTATTCGGACAGATGAATGAGCCTCCTGGAGCACGTGCACGTGTAGCACTTTCTGGTCTTACTATTGCAGAGTATTTCCGTGATGGAGCTGGAGATGGACAAGGGAAAGATGTATTATTCTTCGTAGATAACATCTTCCGATTTACTCAGGCCGGTTCTGAGGTATCTGCACTTCTTGGTCGTATGCCTTCTGCGGTAGGTTACCAACCAACATTAGCAACAGAGATGGGTACGATGCAGGAGCGTATTACTTCTACTAAGAAAGGATCTATTACATCTGTACAGGCGGTATATGTACCTGCAGATGATTTAACTGACCCTGCACCGGCAACAACCTTTGCTCACTTAGATGCAACAACAGTATTATCTCGTAAGATTGCTGAGCTTGGTATTTACCCGGCAGTGGATCCGTTAGATTCTACTTCAAGAATTCTTACTGCAGATATTCTAGGTGATGACCACTATAACACTGCACAAAGAGTAAAAGAGTTACTACAACGTTACAAAGAATTACAAGATATTATTGCGATTCTTGGTATGGAAGAATTATCTGAAGAAGATAAGCTTGCTGTTGCCAGAGCACGTCGTGTACAACGTTTCTTATCTCAGCCATTCCACGTAGCAGAGCAATTTACTGGTATTCCTGGAGTATTGGTAGATATTAAAGATACAATCAAAGGATTTAATATGATTATGGATGGTGAATTAGATCACCTTCCGGAAGCGGCATTTAACCTTAAAGGTACTATCGAAGAAGCGATTGAGGCTGGAGAGAAAATGTTAGCTGAAGCATAATCTAGTTTAGTTGTTATTTACATGATAACAATTAATAATAAACAACGATATATATGTATTTAGAAATAGTAACTCCAGAAGCAGTTTTATTTAGCGGTGAAGTAACTTCTGTTACCGTACCAGGTGTGAACGGAGAGTTTCAGATGTTAGATAATCACGCACCAATAATCTCTTTATTAGGAAAAGGAAATGTGAAAGTATACGGGGAGATGGCATTGGAAGAAGAAGTTGAGGAAAAATTCACCAAAGAAAATGGTGTAACTTTACTTCCTATAAACTCTGGAACTATTGAAATGAAAGATAATAAAGTTATAGTCTTAGCAGATTAAACTATTATTCTCTATAAATAAAAAAACGCCTTCAAAAACTTGAAGGCGTTTTTTTATATGCGATGATTAGATTTTAAAATTATTTAAACTTCATAACAATTATAATAGAATGCCATAATCTAGGCTTAAGAATCAATTAAACCTAAAACCAGATAGGTATGTTAATTTTAAGAAACCTAACCACTTAAAATTCATAAAAAATGAAAAAAATCCTATCTTTTTTACTCCTTATTACTGTATTTATAAGTTGTGAAACTTCAGACAATTTGCCTCAGGAAGAAAGCAATTTTGTGCCTCAAAAAAGTCAAAGTTTTTATCTGGACTTAGCATATCATCATGCTCCGGTTCATTACCAGGATGTCGATAGAACGGGTTCGCATGGGCTCGGTGGTAAAGCAGACTATATTACCAAATACGATTTTGATGGTGATTTAAATGCTAAGAACAATTGGAATAATATCGATAATTCTTCAAGAAAAGGGAATGCAGTAGGATATTATTCGGTAGTAGAAACCACTACTCATTATTTTATTACCTATGCATTTTTTCATCCTAGAGACTGGACAGATATTTGGTTCTTGTACCGTATAGATGAGCATGAAAACGATCTTGAAGGTGTTTTGACCATTGTAAAAAAGGATAACTCGACCTATGGTAAGGCTTTAGGTATCGTTACTGTATTTCATTCAGATTTTTACTCTTATAAGGCTCCTAATTCTGGACTTACCGATGGTAGTGAAGATATCGACGGTACTTTGACGTTGCAAAATGATCACGGAATTAATCGATTTAAAACCTCTGCCGAAGCAAAAGGACATGGTATTAAAGCACATTCGAAACAAAAACCAGGCGGTAGTGATTATGTTGTGTATTACCCTAGTAAATCAACCAGTGAATATCCGTCTGATATTTACGATAGAAATGTAAAATATAGACTGATCAATATTTTCGAAAATGGAGGAATGTGGGATCAACGCTTTAATACAAGTTTATTTAGCAATGCAAAATCTTTTCAAAAATCCTATGGCAATGGTTCAGCAAATGCACCTTGGAACTGGGATGATAAAAATGATGGAGGAAATCAAGGATTATTGGCTGGAGGGATAGCTTACTACCCTGCTCATCTTGTTGATGAGTATTTTAATGGTTTAGGAAACTTTAGTAAAAATTATACATATAATCCATATTTGGGCATAGAATAATACACTGAATAACAAAATTGTAGAGGGCTATTCGTTTTTATAGCCCTTTTACTATAAAATTATGTTAAACGAGTATGTTTGGATAAAACGTTTTATACTTTTCGGAAAAGATATAGCTCAACATAATGATTAGGAATGTAATTACTCTGGTTTTTTTAGTCGTTACCACTTCGGTATTGGCACAAAAACGATCTTTAAGTCATGAAGATTATGATCTATGGAAAGAGATTGAAGATACTAAGATATCCCAAAAAGGAAAATTGATAGTTTCTGTTATCAGAACAGCCACTAAAAGAGGCGATGGGTATATTGAGATCTATAATATTCGAACAAAACAAAAAACAACTTTTTTTAATGGTTATGAACCTTCAATAACACATGATGAACGTTTTGTTGTTTTCAAAAGAAAACCTAAATATGAAACTACTAGAAAGGAAAAGAAGAAAAAAGTAAAGAAAGATCAAAAAGAAAAAGATGCTTTATTTATATATGATGTTACAACAAATAAAATACTTGATTCTGTTTCGCGGGTAATGTCTTATAAAATGCCTGATAAGTCTAGTGATTGGGTTGTCATTGAAAAGTTTAAAAATAAGAAGCTAAAGGAAGATAAAGAAGTAAAAGATTCAGTAAAGCCAAAGTTAGGAAAAGCATATGAACAAAAGTATGCGCTTATATATCACCTAACCACCAAGAAAAAAGATACTATTTATCAGATTAAAGATTTTGCTTTTTCGGAAAAAGGGGATGCTTTCTACTATTCTAAAACAACGCATAAAAAGTCTAAGGATAAAAAAGGTAAAGAAGCAAGAGAAAAGGATATAGGGGTTTTTAAATATGATATTTCCTCTGGAAAAGAGATGGTGCTAGATTCCACAAAATATTTGTATGATCGCCTAGTAGTAGATAAAAAAGGTAAGTATTTTTCATTTATGTCTGCAAAAGATTCTACCCATGTTGATTCTTTGGAGTATGAATTATTCCTTTCTAATGACAAAGAGGTCATAAATTTGGTAGATACTTCAGGAAAAAACCTAAGAAACAATTGGAAGTTGAGTGATGGGAAAACTTCATTTTTTTCAGAAAATAGCGCTAGATTTTACTTTTATTCAAAACCAAAAGTTACATACATAAAAGATACAACACTCTTAGAAGATGAAATTCCTCAGGTTGATGTTTGGAACTGGAGTGATAAAATGATACAACCAGAGCAAAAGGCTAGGTTCAAGGAACTCGAAACCAAAGCTTACTTATCCTATTATGAGGTAGAAAAAAAGTCAATAGTGCACTTACAAGATGAAATCTTTGAGGATATTGTTTTTGATAAAAACAAAGAAAAAAGATTTATTTTAGGAGCAACCAGTGCGCCTTACTCTATAGAGCGTTCATGGAATTTACCATGGACCAGAGATTTTTATGTAATAGATACATACACGGGTAAGAAGCGTTTAGCACTTACCAAAACTGCCTTACAGCCTTTTTTATCACCAAATAACAAGTATGCATTGTATTATGATATGCAGGAGAAACATTGGTTTTCTCTTGATTTAAACAGCTTAGAAAAGAGAAATCTTACCAAAAGCTTAAACGTGGCTTTTTATGACGAAGACGATGACCATCCTATGCTTCCGTATAGATATGGTTTTGGAGGTTTTGATAAAGAAGGTAACGGATTAATTTACGATAAATTTGATGTTTGGAAAGTGTCCTTGTCGGGCGATAAGCAACCGGTGAATATTACGGGTAAAGGAAGGCAAAAGAATATTGTTTATAGAACACTAAGATTAGATTCTGAAAATCGAAATGTTGCGTCTTACAGTAATAATAAGTTGTTGATTACTAGTTTTGACAAAACTACAAAAGCCTCAGGTTTGTACGTTTTGAAAGGTAGCACCTTGATTGAAAAAATAAAACCTTCAGAGTTTTTTATCGATGAGTATAAGAAAGCACAAGAAGCTGAGGTTATTACTTTTCAGAAACAAAACTTCAATACGTTTCAAGATGTACATTATACCAGTGATAATTTTGGGCGTATTACTCAAATTACCGAAGTGAATCCTCAGAAGAAAGACTTTAAATGGGGGGGCGCAGAATTGTTTTCATGGAAAAGTTATGATGGTAAAATGCTAGAAGGTATTATCTATAAACCTGATGATTTTGATCCTTCAAAAAAGTATCCGCTTATTACCTATTTTTATGAAAAAAGGGCAGATAGCTATCGAAACTATTACACTCCTCGACCTAGTGCTTCTGTTGTTAATCCTTCTTATTTGGTAAGTAATGGCTACATTATGTTTGTACCTGATATTGTTTATGAAGATGGTAAACCAGGACCTAGTGCATATAATTGCGTAATTTCTGGTGTTGAGGCAGTCGAGAAACTGGGATATATTGATAGTGCTAATATGGGTATTCAAGGTCAGAGTTGGGGTGGTTACCAGGTAGCGTATTTAATTACGGTTACCAATAAGTTTAAAGCAGCTATGGCTGGTGCTCCAGTGAGTAATATGACATCGGCTTACGGAGGAATTCGTTGGCAGTCAGGACTGAGTAGAGCATTTCAATATGAAAGATCTCAAAGTAGAATAGGTAAGAATTTATGGGATGGATTTGATTTGTATATCGAGAATTCACCATTGTTTGGAATTCCTAAAATAGAGACCCCTTTACTTATGATGCATAATGATAACGATGGAGCTGTGCCTTATTATCAAGGAATAGAAATGTTTATGGGTATGAGAAGGTTACAAAAGCCAGTTTGGCTTTTAGTGTACAATGATGAGCAACATAATCTCAGAAAGGAAAAAAATAGACAGGATTTATCTATTCGAATGATGCAATTCTTTGATCATTACTTGCAAGGCAAACCTGCTCCAAAATGGATGACACAAGGTGTTTCTCGTGTCGATAAAGGGAAGAACTTTGGTTATGATCTAGAAGAAAATGACATTCAGATAAAAAATACAATCCGAAGTTCTGATAGATAAATAAAAAAGAGGTCAATACGACCTCTTTTTTATTTCCAATCCCATTGTACTAGATGCCATGTGATGCCATTATCGTTATAAATCAACAAGTCTGAAAAGCCAATAGCATAATGGGCGTTAAGAGACCTTATGTTATTTGCTGCTACTTCTGTAATAAGCACATCATACTTGTGATTTAATTCATCTTTCATTTTGTTGTATAAACCTCTAAAAATTCCCTGCTTCCTATAGTTTTTATCAATACATACTTGTCCCATAACAATATATGTATTGAGGTTCCTTAATTGAGTGTCGATTTTAGAAAACATAGGTTCTAAAACTTCTATATCTTCTTTAAATTCTCGAACCATTGATAAAGCATACCCCACCACTTTATCATCATCTTTGGCTATGATATGAGGTTCTTTAGTATGCATTTTGGTTAACAATTCAAGATCGTGCTCAACAGTAACAAAGCCTTCTTTTTCTTTATCTTCTTTTGATATTGAAGAAGACAAGTTGTTTTTTTGAAGCTGAAGAATTTGTTCTAATTCTCTCTTGCTAGAAGTAGTCGTATATCGTATGTTTTTCATTCAATAAATATACGCTCATTTTAGTCTTTTCCACCAATACCTTAAGTTTAATATGGATGTGGGATCATAGAGAGTTTTATGATGTTATGTATAGTAGATGTTACCATTTTTAGATCATTTGTTTTTAATAATGAAAAACTTCTATGATATGTTTGATCAAGTTCATCCTGTTTCAACAGACCGATATTGACAATCTTAGGTTGATTGTTTTCCAATATCAGCGCCTGAGGAGAGGTTTCTATAGCATTAATATCATATACTTTACCCTCGAATAAAGGTTTTATAGCTTCAACATTTGTATGTCCCACAATTACTCTGGAAGCGTTATAAGACTCAAGAATATTTTGAACTTGATCAAGAGATGCTTTTTTTACTTCATCATTGAGTCGTATGTATCCTCTGTAATGGGTAACTCCAGTTTTTCCAAGAATGATTTCTTTTAGGTCATCTTCTAGAGGTTTATCATTCCAATAATCCCACATGGCTTGATTTATTTGTTGAATTGTATAGTTTTTTTCTGCTGTTTTTGGGCTTACTCCTCCATGGGCAATAAGACTGTTTCCGATTTTTAGTAATACAGGTCTTGTTCGTAGCCATTTTCCTAAGTAGGTTTTATTTGAATATGCGTTTTTAAAAGACATCATTTGTTGAGTAGCATATAAGTTTTTTGGGTGTACCCTGCTAAAATTTCCTTTAAGCATATATTGCTCGTGGTTTCCGATGATGTAATGTACCATACCACCAGCCAGCTTAGCTTGTTCAGAAAGTAATACAATTTTCCAAAGGACCTGGTCTACGGCTGTTCCTCGATCTACCATATCTCCAGTTATTACCAGATGATTATTACTAAAATTCCAGTTGCCCAATGAGTCGATTACATTCAAACTTTGTAAAACCTTGTTCATGTACTTGTAGTCACCATGAATATCACTTATAAATGCAACTTTATTAGGTGTAGTTTTTATTACTGTAGAAGGAGTAGATATTTCGGGCAAGATAAAATTATGGTTGTCTTCACCAATAGTAATTGAAAAACTATCAATACTAGTATCATACTCTTTTTTGTGATGTTTTCCTTGACTAAACCAATGTACATTAAGGGTTTCTTTATTGGTATACTGTACAATAGGGCCCTGCATAAAATTAGGATCAAATTTAGGTTTGTCTGCCGCGCCTGCAAGATTTACATTAATATCTATGAATTTATTCTTTATAGGTACGTGAAGCGTTTTGTAAACCCCATTTTCAGTTAGAGTTACCGTACTTTGATTTAATTTGTAGGCAATAATTATTAGCATTATGCTACAAAGTGTAAGTATTGGATATAGAAGGTATAATTTCCATTTTTTCGTTTTTTTCATTTGATGAATGATTAAAATTGGACAATAGGGTATCTGTGCAGTGATTATTTATCATTGCAAATTCTAGTACCGCACATAAATTACAGTAGAGAAATTAGGGTAAATGCCAGCTAACGCGAGGTTTTTTACTCTTTTACATATTCAAGAATATCTGAAGGTTGACAATCTAAAGCTTCGCAAATAGCTTCTAATGTAGAAAAGCGAATTGCTTTTGCTTTTCCAGATTTCAGAATAGAGAGATTGGCTGTAGTAATTCCTATTTTTTCAGCCAAATCTTTACTTTTCATTTTCTGCTTAGCTAGCATAATATCAAGATGCACGATTATAGGCATAATTAAATAGTTAATTCTGTTTCTTCTTGTAATTGAACCCCTTGTTTAAAGATTGCGATAATAAACATAGAGAAAATCCCCAGAATGATATGCAAAAATGCAATCGATAGATCATTAAAGTCAATTCTTTTAGAAATAATAACCTGAAGGATTCCGTACAGAACAGGAAAGAACAAATTAAGAATAGTAAAATACATCAAATATTTTATGGCTGTTTTGGTAAATAAAATTTCTTCTTTAAAAGTTTTAAGTACCATTGATAAAACATAGAAAAATACTGTGTAGAATATGAAAAACACTGTTATTGCTATCATCGTTCTCAAATCGTAATTTCCTTTAATTACAAAATCTGTCATTGGGATTTTTATTTGAAACTGTTGATCAGAAACAGTCATAGATATATGACTAATCAAAGAAAAAACTATAAACAGTAAAGAAATTGAATATCCGATAGTGGTTATTCGAACGACGTAAAACAAGAGCTGCGATAAAGATTTATTTCCAAAAATTTTTAGTTTCATAAATTACACTGTTAATTCATTTTCTTCTTCTATAGTCTTGGCTCTTTTAAATATCTCTGAAAGGAGATAAAAAGCAAGGCCACATGGAATTAGAAAAGTGAGTTCGTTTTTAAATTCATTAAAGAAACGGAAGGACGATTTTTCTATAAATGCCAATAAAACCTTTAGGATAAATACATTAATCGTATAGGTAATAAAAACGTTTCCAATTTTTTTAAAAGAGTTGATATTTTTTTGGCTGAAGTAATGCTTCTTTTCAATCTCTCTTAAAATTGAAATAAAATGTGTAAAGCCATATATAAGATACCCTCTCCAAAAGAAAAGACCGATGGTGATCACATAATTGCTCCATAATATCGCATTTTCTGAGGTAAACCAAGATTTACCTTTAACTGCTGTTTTTGACCAGTTTTCAAAGTTCTTAAATTGCATAAGGTCAAACTCCCTAATATCATTTATGAGAGTAGAAAAAGAAGCAAGTAATACGGCATAAACTATAATAGTTAAAAGTGTTGTATTGTTCTTCATAATGCTAAAATTATTGTTTAACAATAACAAATATATAAAAATTATTGTTTTTCAATAATTTTTTATCAAATAATAATAATTATTAGATTGGTTTTTAAAACCTAATGGTCTTTGTACCTTTGGAGCATGTTACCAGAAAGACTTCAAAAAAAGATAAATAATCGCAAGAAGGACAAAGCACTAAGAGCTTTGGGTTTACGAGAAAAATTGGTAGACTTCTCTTCAAATGATTATTTAGGTTTTGCAAACTCTAAAACTATTTTTGATAACGCTCATCAACTTCTTGTTGATAAAAATATTAAGGTAAATGGAGCTACGGGTTCTCGCCTACTTTCTGGTAATCATGGTTTGTATACTAACATTGAAGATAGCTTAGCAGCGTTTCACAATGCCGAAACTGCACTGGTTTTCAATTCAGGATATGATGCCAATGTTGGTTTTTTCTCATCGGTTCCTCAACGCGGAGACTTTGTTTTTTATGATGAGCTTATTCATGCTTCTATTCGTGATGGTATTCAAATGAGTAACGCCAAATCATATAAGTTTAAGCATAATGATCTTGAAGATTTACGTAATAAAGTAGAACTGTGTTATGAAAAAGAAGGGAATACCGATACTTCTGAAATCTATGTGGTTACCGAATCTGTTTTTTCTATGGATGGAGATATTCCAGATTTAAAAGGCTTTGTTGATTTTTGTAAAAAGATCAATTGCCACTTAGTGGTAGATGAAGCCCATGCTTCTGGAGTTTTTGGCAATTGTGGTGTTGGATTGTTACAGGAATTGGGGTTAGAAAATGAGGTTTTTGCCAGAATTAATACTTTCGGCAAAGCTTTGGGTTGTCATGGAGCTATTATTTTAGGCTCAAAAGAGTTAAAACAGTTTTTGGTGAACTATGCAAGAAGTTTTATTTATACTACAGGTTTGCCACCACATTCTTTGGCTACGATACAGGTAGCTTACCAAGAGTTGAAGAAAACTAAAGAAATCGAAAAATTACATTCAAATATCCAGTATTTTCGAGATAAAATTCGGGATACTAACCTTATATCTATGTTTATAGATAGCAAATCTGCGATTCACTGTTGTATAATTTCTGGAAACGAAAAGGTAAAAGCTATTGCTCATCAAATACAAGATCAAGGATTTGATGTTAAGCCCATTTTATCTCCAACAGTTCCTTCGGGTCAGGAAAGGTTAAGATTTTGTCTTCATAGCTTTAATTCGGAAGAAGAAATCGATGAAGTTTTAGACTTGTTAGCTACCTTTGTCCAGAACTAAAAAAGTAAAGGTATGCCGGGTAAAAGCAAGGCGGGTCAGAAAAAAATATTTATTACAGGTATTGGAACCGAAGTAGGTAAAACAATAGTTTCTGCCATAGTAACAGAGGCATTACAAGCCGATTATTTTAAACCGGTACAGGCCGGAGATTTAGATTTTTCAGATGCCGATAAAGTAAAGCATCTTGTGTCTAACGAAAAATCGGTATTTCATGGTAATGCTTATGCGTTGCAAACACCAATGAGTCCTCATGCTGCTGCCGAAATAGATAATGTATCTATCGATATAAATAATATTCAATTACCAGAAACAGATAATGATATTGTAATCGAAGGGGCCGGAGGCTTGCTGGTACCGCTTAATGATGAAGATACTATTCTTGATCTCATACAGCCCAACTATAGCGTTATTTTGGTTTCAAGACATTATTTAGGAAGCATAAATCATACTCTTATGAGTATTTGGATACTAAAAGAACAAGGTTTTAAGGTTTCTGTTATTTTTAATGGAGATGAACATAAAACAACAGAAGATATCATCAAAAAGATGACAGATGTCGAGGTGATCGGAAGAATTGAAGATGAACCATATTTTGATGCTGCGGTTGTAAAAGAATATGCTACACTGTTTAGAGAAAAATTAGAAGAATTATGAGATCAGATGTAAAACATATAGATCCAGTTTCAGTAGATAAAATAGCAGAGGACAAAAGTTTACAGCAAAGAGATAAGCAACATCTCTGGCATCCCCTTACCCAACACAAAATTCATCCGGAAGCTCTGCCAATAGTTAAAGCAAAAGGAGCAGTGTTATATGGTGATAATGGAAAAGAATATATCGATGGAATAGCATCTTGGTATACTGCAATGTATGGGCATTGTAATGATCATATTCTGAAAAGAGTAGGTGAGCAAATGCAGCAACTGGATCAAATCGTTTTTGCCGGATTTACTCACGAACCGGCCATTAAACTGTCTGAAGAACTCATAAAGATTCTACCAAATAATCAACAAAAAATCTTTTTCTCCGATAATGGTTCCACTGCAAATGAAGTGGGAATCAAAATGGCATTACAATATCACTTCAATAAAGGAGAAAAACGAAATACGATCATTGCTTTTGAAGATGGTTTTCATGGAGATACTTTTGGCGCGATGTCGGCTTCAGGGTTGTCTGTGTATAATGGGCCGTTTGAAGATTTTTTTATAGATGTTAAACGAATACCCACCCCAAGCTCAGATAATATTGAAGATATCCTTAGTTTGTTATTGTCTATTATTGAGCAAAACAACGTAGCAGCATTTATTTATGAGCCTTTGGTTCAAGGAGCCAATGCTATGCATATGTTTGAACCAGAGCACCTCGATAAAATTCTTGAGGTTTGCAAAACGCATCATATCATCACAATTGCAGATGAGGTAATGACCGGTTTTGGTAAAACGGGTAAAACATTTGCTTCGGAGTATATGCAAATACAACCAGACATTATTTCAATGTCAAAATCTCTTACTGCTGGTTTCGTACCTATGGCTGTTACTAGTTGCACCCAGAATATTTACGATGCTTTTCTTGATGATTCTGTAGGTAAGGCCTTTTTTCATGCGCATACTTACTCTGCCAATCCAATAGCATGTTCGGTAGCCTTAGCCGGAATAGAACTATTGTTAAGCCATGAATATCAGGATCATATTAAAAGAATCACCAGTGCCCATCAAGAATTTAATGATAGAATTAAAAACCATTCCAAAGTAAAGTCTACAAGACAAAAAGGAGTGATTTTTGCGCTTGATTTAAATATTGAGATGGATAGGTATGGTAAAAAGAGATACGAAATCTTTGATCACTTTATGCAAAGAGGAATTTTTCTTAGACCTTTAGGAAGTACAATTTATATTCTTGCTCCCTACATTATAAATACTAATCAATTAGATAGTGTTTATGATGCAATACTTGAACTCTTAGAAGAATTATAATGATTCTAAAAGTCGCTTGGCGTAATTCTTAGATAGTTTTTCAGGATTGCGGTAATAATGCAATTTGGTTTTGTCTATGTTGTAAGAACCCGATAAGTATTTAATCTCGTTTTCAAACCTAGTTTTTTGATAGTCGTCAAAAGATTGTTTGAATTTCGAGAAATTATCAGGGAGATCCTCAAATACTACGATTCCATCATTTTCCAAAGTATCAGAAATAGACTCATAATCCTGGGTAAGAATTTTTCGGGGTAATTTTCGGAACATTCTGATTAGGTTTACTTAACACAAATGTAACTTTTTTTTAACCAAAAAATAGAATTTCAATGTTAAGGATTGCATTGGGTAAAAACAAACTAGTAGTTTGTTATAAATCAGCTATTGTTAGAGGTGTTCATTTGATGTTCTAAACAAGCTTTAAATCGATCTCTATCATCGACATAGAATGCAAGGGTTTCGAAGGTTTTCTTTATTCCATACAAGCCAACTAGAGTATGTTTTTTCTTCAAAGTAATAACCACATTATGTGTTTCTAATTCACCCAAAGGAGATAATTTCCTTACAGCATCATTCAAGACTATATCTTTACTGTTTAGAGTTATGCTTTCTATATTCGAAATCGGTATAGAAGTCTCGCTAAGAATTCCGTATCTTAAATGTAGTGTATTCTCATCAATAACGAAGGGTCGCTGCATTAATGATTTTAGAAAACCAAAAATCTGAAAACTGGAATAAACACTTAAAATAGTTGCTATCCAAGCAGCAATTATACTCCATTTTATTAGTAGAATATGCAATACATAGGTTTCAATTGCTATTATGGGTATTAAGGCAACTAATAAAGAAATTGTGCCACTGTTTTTGTGGTAAGAGAATTCATTTTTCTTAAGTACTCTTTTCTTCCAGGAAATGAAACCATAATACAATACAGCTAGTTCCATCGCCAGTAAAGTACTTACTTTCCCCGGAAAAACTTCACGACAGGAATCCTTAAGTGCAGCGAAAAAATCTGGAGTTTGTTTAGCATTGTTTCGATATGATTTTAGAGTTTGCCGCACTTTATAAAATATAAAAGTCGCTACTCCCAATTCAATGATGGGAAAAACCCATGTTTTAATCCAGCTCAATATCGACTGGTGTTCTTTTGGGATAATATTGGAAGCTATAATGATTCCTAAAACAAATACCGGAACTGCGGTAATTTTTGGAATATTTTTCTTTCTTATTAAGAATAGATAAATAAGAGGACTTGTTAGAAGTAAATCCAGCGTTATAGCCTTAGAAAGCGCAGCCGTATTCACATGAAACAATTTTGATGAGGTAATCAAAACCATTAGCCCCATGATAAGTAATGGTATACCAAATATGAATAATTTACTCGAAATTCTCGTTCTCATCTGTGTTTTGCTCATAACCCAATAAATCTATTTGTTCATCAGTCTCAGAAATAATGACATACATATCAGAATAGTTCCATTCATCATTTTGTTTGGTTCCAACTACATATAACCTTGCTTTTCCTTTAGGTCCTTTAATAGGAACAGAAATATTTGCATCTCCCACACCATTGGTAAAAGAAATTTTGCCCTGCATGATACCATCGGTCTCTATAGGTTCTCCTAAAATATCGACTACATATGTGTCTTCTTGAGCCTTAGTAAGTGCTTGTTTGTAAGGGTCAGAATTGGTCATAATTTCACTTACCCCAAAAATGAGTGATCCTAAAAAAACAAAAAATAAAATGATAATTGTGAGGCATCCGCCTAAAGGAACTGCCCAGCCCCAGTTCCTGGCAAACCAACTTTTTTTTGGAGTATAATCTTCCATAGAAAATATATAATATTTGGTTGTACTTATATGTAGCTATTCTGCTGTTTTTGTTACTAAAATACTCCTAAAAAATCATAAAAAATGCAGAACTATTGAAGAAAATAGAACAAACCGTTACATTTGCCAAAACTTAAAAATTGCAGCAGCCAATATCTATTACGGGGATATCATCTATATCGCCCTTAGGAGTTTCGACCGAAGAAATTTGGGCCAATTATCAAACCTCAAAGCATTGTATTTCTTTGAAAGATTTTGATGGTAATCCTGCTTTGGTAGCAGAGCTTGATGATGACACTAAAGCTATCATTGAAGAATTGCGATCTGAGAGTGATCACTTTAAGCCTTTAGATAATTCGGTACTATATGGGATCTATGCTTCCAGGAAAGCAATTGAAAATGCAGGATGGACAAGTAATAAAGATTTTGGAATTAATGTAGGCTCCTCAAGAGGCGCCACTCATCTATTTGAGAAATATCATCAAGAATTTATAAAAACTGGAGTGTCATCTACATTGAGTTCACCAACAACAACTCTAGGGAATATATCTTCTTGGATTGCGCATGATTTGCAAAGTAACGGTCCCGAAATAAGTCATTCTATTACCTGTTCTACAGCATTACATGCTATATTGAACGGTGTTGCCTGGATACAATCAGGACTTACAGATACTTTCTTGGCAGGAGGTAGTGAAGCGCCGTTAACTGGATTTACGATAGCACAAATGAAAGCTTTGAAGATTTATGCTTCGGAAGTAGATAAACCTTATCCTTGTCAATCACTCAACTGGGAAAAAAAGAGAAACTCTATGTTTCTGGGAGAAGGAGCAGCTATGGTATGTCTTGAAAAAGGAAACGTTGATAATGCTTTGGCATATATAAAAGGAATTGGGTATGCTACCGAACCTTTAAAACATAATATTTCAATATCCACCGATGCAGATTGTTTTCAAAAATCAATGCAAATGGCATTAGGTAATAGTTCTATCGATGAAGTGGATGCTATTGTTATGCATGCACCTGGTACGATTAAAGGGGATAAAGCAGAATATAATGCGATAAAGGCCGTTTTTAAGGATGAAGTACCTGCATTAACTAGCAATAAATGGAAAATAGGACATACTTTTGGAGCTAGCGGGATTTTAAGTATAGAGATGGCAATTCTTATGTTGCAATACCAAGAGTTTATACCGGTACCTTTTATTACTTATGAAAGGGTTCCTAAAGAAATACGGAAAATAATGGTGAATGCTGTTGGTTTTGGAGGGAATGCCGTTAGTATTTTATTAGAAAAAACGAATCGAAATTAACAAAACGTACAAGTTTGTTGTTATTAAAAACTTCGAATTTGATGTTACTAAGTTGTGTATTTTGATTTTAAACAATTACTTTTGAACACTTACATTTCTTTTTTATGAGCGTTATTAGACACGATTGGACAAAGCAAGAGATTCTAGATATTTATAATAAACCTCTTATGGATTTGCTTTATGAAGCAGCCACAATTCATAGAGAACATCACGACCCTAACACGGTTCAGGTTTCAACCTTATTATCTATAAAAACAGGAGGGTGTCCCGAAGATTGCGGGTATTGTCCTCAAGCTGCTAGATATCATACCGATATTGAAGGTAATGACTTAATGAGTGTACAGCAAGTAAAAGCTCAGGCGTTGCGTGCTAAGTCTTCAGGTAGTTCTCGTGTATGTATGGGTGCGGCCTGGAGAAATGTGAAAGACGGGCCAGAATTTGAAAATGTACTGGAGATGGTTCGTACAATCAACAAATTAGATATGGAAGTTTGTTGTACTTTGGGGATGATTACAGAAAACCAGGCGCAACGATTGGCAGAGGCAGGTTTATATGCGTATAATCATAATCTAGATACTTCTGAAGAGTACTATAAAGAAGTAATTTCGACCAGAGGATACGAAGATCGTTTACAAACGATTGATAATGTTCGTAAAACAAATGTTACTGTTTGTAGTGGAGGTATTATAGGTATGGGAGAAGAAGTAGAAGATCGCGCAGGAATGTTGGTAGCGCTTTCAAAACTTAATCCACAACCAGAGTCGGTTCCTATTAATGCATTAGTTGCGGTAGACGGTACACCTATGGAAGATGAAAAGCCAGTGGCTATTTGGGAAATGATTAGAATGGTAGCCACAACCAGAATAATAATGCCAAAAACCCAAGTTAGGTTATCTGCAGGAAGAACTGAAATGAGTAGAGAAGGGCAAGCGATGTGTTTCTTCGCAGGAGCAAATTCTATCTTCGCAGGAGATAAATTACTAACTACACCTAATCCTGATGTAAATGAAGATATGGAAATGTTCTCTTTACTAGGACTTATTCCACAGAAACCGTTTGTGAAAAAGGCGCAACCTGAAACTGTTGAAGCTGAAGATTCGAAATTTGAAGCGTTAGGAGAAAAGCCAAAATGGACAAGACCAAGTCATAAGATTGAAAGAAACGAGTCTGCTAGACAAACTACAAAAGATGTTGTAGCAGATAAATAGTTTTAGAATTTTTTTCATAATTAGTGAAATTAAATTTAGAGCAAATACCAAGGGTAAATACGATTACCAAAGAGGAGTTCCTTAAACAATATGTCGCATTACAAAAGCCAGTAGTAATTGAGCGATTGATTGTCGATTGGCCTGCTTTCGAAAAGTGGAGTTTAGATTATATCAATGAACTCGCAGGAGAAAAAGAGGTTCCGGTTTATGATGACAGACCAATTTCTTCTGAACATAAATTTAATGAAGCTCATGCAAAAATGAAGATGAGCGAGTATATTGATTTGTTAAAAAAAGAGTCTACGAACTACAGAATTTTTCTCTATAATTTGCTCAAAGAAGTGCCACGGCTACAACAGGATTTTAAGTATCCCGATGTTGGTTTAAAGTTTATGAAGAAATTACCATTCTTATTTTTTGGAGGTAGTGATTCTAAGGTATTCATGCATTATGATATTGATCTAGCCAATATATTTCATTTTCATTTCCATGGAGAAAAGCAGTGTATTCTTTATCCACCTTCTGAAACCAAATATTTATATAAAGTTCCGCATGCTTTGATTTCTCACCAAGGTATAGATTTTACAAATCCTGATTTGGATAAATGGCCTGCATTAAAAAAAGCTAAGGGGTATATTACCAATTTAAAACACGGAGAGACGTTATATATGCCCGAAGGGTATTGGCATCAAATGACGTATTTAACCCCAGGATTCTCCATGAGTATTCGATCAGTACCAAAAAAGTTCTCAAACTTTGCACAAGCAACCTATAATGTATTTATCATGAGGTATTTTGATAATTTTATGCGTAAACGAAGAGGGCAAAAGTGGATCGATTATAAAAATAATGAGGCCATTTCAAGGACAAATAAGAGAAATGGATTTTAAAAATAAAGGCAAAAAACTCTAATGATAATAGTTCATCATTAGAGTTTTTTAGTTTTTATAATATTTTAATTATAAAGTTGGAGTAAATTTTTTAAGGCTATCGTAAATGTCTTTTGCTGCATTATATGCATCGACTACATCGTTAATTAAATCTAATATACCATCACCTCCCTCGATAGTTTTCATTTCAGTATTACTTAATTCGCTTACGTTAAAATTACTTAGATTTTTCATTGTTTTATTTTTTGAATTGATAAAATGTTTTATGCCGTAAACATAATTTGAGATGCTCTCATTTTTTGAGATATTGATAGTGAAAAACAAAAAGAATTTAGTAGGGAATAAGTTCATTTACCTTGGCAAAGACAAGTTGGGGTTCCCAACCTCTATACAGTAAATAATCGGTAAGTTTTTTTCTTCTTTTGTTTAAATTAGATTCGTTGAGAGTCGCGCTTTTTTTCTCTGCGAGGGTATGAAATGCTTCTAGGTATTCTACTTCATTTATTTCTTTGAGTGCGGTTTTGATATTGTATTGAGAAATGTTTCGATATTTCAATTCTCTAACTATTCTCTGTCTTCCCCATTTTTTTATTCTGAATTTACCACGGGCAAAACTTTGTGCAAAACGTTCTTCGTTTAAAAAGTTATGTTCCAAGAGATGCACTATAATTTGATCTCGGGCCTCAGGAATAAGTCTCATTTCATTAAGCTTTTCGGCTACATCTTTATGACACCTTTCCTGATAAGCACAATATCGCTCCATTTTTTTGGTAGCTTCGGCAACTGTAATCGATTGTTGAGGTTTTTTGTACATCTAGGGGGTAAATATACAAACCTTTTTCTTCAGACTTAAAGTTCTAAAAGTAGTAGTTGGTTACTAATTTTATCTTTTGTAGTAACCTTGTTTTTTTGTAGAAACTCAATAATACTTTTTTCTCTTTCCGAACCTTTAATACTTGACAAAAGATGATCCTTTGTCAATGGTTTAATATCTAAGGGAGTAAATTTTGTTTTAAAATAATAGGAGCTCCATAAACCCAAATTAAAACGTTTAGGATATTCTTTATAAATGTGAATCCAACTATTTGAACCTACAAGCTCACAAAAATTTCCGTTGGGTAATACATTGAAGTAAAAGGGATCAATTTCTTGTGAATCTTGTATATCAGACGATAAAATTTGTTCTATGTGTTTATGTTGTATTGGAGCAGATGTATAGAATAATAAAATCTCAATCTGATGAATCATGTCAAAAGCTTGCATTTTATTCATGCCTTCAAAATGTTTTGTGATTTCAAGAAGTAGTTGTTCTTTGTTTTTCATGATAATAGTTGGTAGATAAATGTGTTTTTTAAAAAATTCCCCCTTATCACTGAGAAAGAGGGAATTTCGATGTACAAGTAGCACCTTTGCAGGTCTAATTTCACTGACTTGTTCGTTAAAGATTTTATTTAACTAAAGTTCAATTTTAAGAGTACATGTATTAAACCTGAGATAATTGGTAAATAGAAAGTTATCCCAGTCTCAAGGATCACCGTAAGGAGGCCTTAGAAAGGTATTTAAACTGCCTCCTTTTGAGCAAGTTTTGCATTGCTAAGCCCTAAAGCGTTTAAATTTTTCATGTCTAAAGATTTTAAAACCTGCCTATTATAGACAGGTTGCTTTTTAGTAAGGGAATTGATAATCTTGATCTCTTGGGTCTCCAAAAGGAGGGATTGGAAAGTCATCTCCCAATATAAGATCTTTAAGATCTTTAGTTGGTGAAGGACAAGGGTCCATTTGACATCCTCCGCTAATACTGCTTAATTCGATGTTTGATAATTCTTGTAAATTTTTCATGTTTTTTGATTTAATGATTAATGAATGATGATTGATGAATGTTTTTGTAATTATTTCTTTTACAATACAATAGTAGTTATAGAGTGTCTCATTTTTTGAGATGTAAGGATTATTTTTTGTATTTTTTAGAGAATAAAAAGCCCTCTACATATTGTAGAGGGTGTAAACTCATACTCAACTTAATTTATGTAGACAAAACATGCTTATATGTTTTGGATGATTTTTAGTAAGGTAAATCAAAATGATAGTTTACAAAATATTTTTAAATGCTATCCGGCTAATATTCGGGATATTTCATTTCTTAATGAAAACTATCATTTTGATGTATTCCTTAAATGCAACAGTTTTAAAAAACTATATACAATTCGATTTTTGATGATTGATGATGATAACTTGGTTTATAGAAGAGGAAGCATGTACTTTAAGTTGTCAAGCATTTCCATAATTTTTTCCAATTCTGGACATGTTACATCTTCTCCTCCACAACCTCCGTTAATGGTTGTAAGTTCCTCTGATGATAAAGAGCCGTACTGTTTTAATGTTTGATTTTTCATGGTTACTATAAGTTTTAATTATTATTGTGTTGCTTTTACATTTCAATAATAAGATATGTTCGTCTCATCTTCTGAGATGTACATTTAACTATCCTATATTCATTCCTAGTAATCATAATATTCTTTAGAAAGCAAAAAATCTTTTTTCAGTTTTGGAAAACTTAAGGTTAAAGTATCTATATGACTCAATTGATTCTCAAAAAGACAAAGGTCTTCTTCATTTGTTATCAGTTTTCCGTTGACTAGAAACCCCTTCATATTTGGTCTAAGGCCTAAGTGGTACGACCTACTGTCTTTAATTACCGATTTAATATATACTTCATCGGTATACCCAAGATTGACTCCAAAACCTTTTAGCTTAAAATTTTGATTATTTGTTTGTTTCGATAAAATCAACATTTTGTTTTTCCAATCTATCGTGACTAAAAAATTCTTTAATACTCCAAGCCCTATTGCCTTGAAGGATGAGTCTTTATTCGTTTTGGCTGTGATAGTATTTAAAAGTAATTGATGTTTTTTCCCGATTGACAGAGAATCAATATTCACTAAATACTGCTTTGAGTTACTTTGTCCTCCTATCCCTTTGCTAGCCTCTCCTAGAATATCAATTTTCTTAATCTCATATAATTGATCTATGATTTTTGGGTTTAGGATGAGGGGACCATTAAAACCTGTGTCTAGAACAATATCAGTTTTTACACTCTTTCCTATCTGAATTGGAAGATAAATATGATGGCTATAAATGTTGGTTTCAATCTTTATTTTAATGGATTCTTCGTTGGTATTTGGAAGAAACTTAGCTTCTTTAGCAATATGAATAACTTTGTTTTGAAAATCAAATTGCCATGCAAAATGATGCATGATATTTTTTCCTATAATACCATATATATTTTCTGAACAAGGAAATTTTATATTGGCTTTACTAAAGGCTATTTTTTTTAATTGAATACCTCCAAATTCAAGATTAGCAATAGAGTGAATTTTCGGAAAAGTAGTTTTTCCATTAACATCTTTACTAATTTTTCTTCCTATAGAACTTCCTATTTTTTCGCTAGGGAAATTAGTGAAGATATGATTAGAAGCTCCTGTATCTAGAATAAAAGAATATTTTTTTTGTGAATCATCAATTTTCGCATCAATAAGGATATGTCCGCTAGTAGAATATTTAAAAGGAATTGAAGTATACTCTGGAGCAGCTTCAATAACAAGTTGATCTTGTTTTTTGTATTGGTTAGAAAAGAAATAGACTATTCCAACAATACCTATAATTATAACAATTACGAAAATTAAAATAAACTTTTTCATGTCGTTTTAACTTGTATTTCTAATTTTTGGAAGAACCTTTAAAAGAAAAAAGTGAACAATCAAATTGTTCACTTTTTTTAGCGTCTTTCTAACGATGATTAGAAAAGCTTCTTTGCCCATTTTGCAACTTTACCAATTCCAACAACAGTAATTGCTACTTCAATGATATTTCCAATAACTACTCCTGCTTCGTAAGCAACACCATCATGTCCACCGTTGATTTCGATTAATTCTTTTGCATTTAAATTTTTCATAATTTTACGTTTTTAAAGATTTATTATTATTTTAATGTTTGATTTGATTAGTTCCAAAGTGAGCTGATACCATCCCATACTCCTCTACCAAAGTCTGCTATATGATGTGCAGCTACTCCTATACCGTATCCAATAGCTTCTCCAATTTGCTCAGCAGTAGATCCTTCTCCTCCACCATTGATCTCGACTAATTCTTTAAAATTTAATTCTTTCATTTTTTTAAAGTTTTTTGATTAAATATTATTTTATTAATGTACTGAGTTATATCCTTTAGAAGCTCCTTTAACTAACCCGTTTCCAAAATCGCTTATTGCTTCTACCGTAGCGTCATATGCGTCGCTTACATCTTGTACAAACTCATCCCAAGAGTATCCTCCATCAATTTGAGTCATGTCTAACGTGCTCATTTCAGCTACTCCAAAATTTTCTAAATTTTTCATTTTTTTACGTTTTTATGATTAATGATTATTTTAAATATTGCCTACATTATCGATTCCGTCAAATTAATATGTAAGCTGTTTTCGTTGTTGCAACAACCGTGAAAAGTTTCATTGTTTCCCTTTCACAGTACAATGATACGGTGGGGTAATCTCATCTTTTGAGATTGTAGTTTTTTTTCAAAAAAATCATCATAATAGCTAAATTATATACCATAACAGAGTAGTATTTGATTATAATTAGTATTGGATAGTCTATGTTTACAGGTCATTATAAAAACAAAAAACCTTCTCTAGTAGTTGAGAAGGTTTTTGTGATACTTTTTTAAGTCTGAGTTTGCAAAAATCTTAGAACATTTCAGAAATAGTCTCTACTTGTTCATCTATGAATTCTCCAATATCTTTCTTCAATTGTGGTAACGCCACGTTTACAAGAAACCCTATTTCTTCACAAAGTAAATTACCTCCATTTATTGTCGATAGATTAATGTGATTTATCTGGTGTACTCCGTAGTTTTCTAAATTTTTCATTTTTTTACGTTTTAAAAGTTTATTTAATTGGATTTTTAATTTTGATTAGAATTATTGAAATTCTCTTTCTCTTCTTCGGGTACACCAAATAAGTAATCTGCAAGGGGTTGTAGCCAAGTTGGAATTGGGAATGGTGCCCCGCCATTTGTTTCTAATAATTCTTTGTTACTTAAATTTTTCATTTTTTTACGTTTTATGATTAATGATATTAGCAAGAATAAGAAATGAGCATCTCAATGTATGAGACTACTTAAAAATATTATAAAAAAACCCCGAGAATTATTTCTCGGGGCGAGCAGCAAACTATACTATCCCAACCATAGTTATATAGCTGCCAAAAGCGTTGGTTTTTGAAAAGAGGCTCCCCCACTTACTGATCTTAGTTCGGTCGAATCTAAATCTTGTATATAAAATCCAAATTTAAAATTCACGTGTTCTGCATATACAAAACTTTGTATCGTAAAGTCATACTCTATAGGTGCATTAAGATCTTTCATAATATCAATAATTCTATAGGTTTGTGCTCTTGATATCCCTAGTCTAGAAGCCAGGTCAACCGGATTACCAGTGGCTTCCATACGAATTAATCGGTCAATTCTTTCTATAAGTTCTATGTGTTTAATAATGATATTCATAACGTTTCGTTTTATACCTGTATACACAGATGGATTAATGATTTGATTGATATGGTTAATTAGAAATGGGTTTTAAAACCAATCTCCCACTTCGTCTTCATCTATAAAAAATTCGTGGTCTTGAGAATATGAAATAACATCGGTAATTACATCTTGTAATTCTGGTTCATTGATCTCATCAAATATGAAGTCCATTTCTAATTTGTTAGATAGCTCATTTTTTAGCTTTTGTGAATTGTAATTTTTCATGACTTTGTTTTTTAAATTATTCAACTATTCTTAAGCTGGGGTATTTAAATTCTATAGGGGTAACAATACTTTGCATACCGCAGGAAGAAACTTCTAGAACTTCTTCTCCGCAAAGGTTTCTAGTGTAAAATCCAAAGGAAAAATTTATGTGTTCTTCATATACAAAGCTTTGTAGTTTAATATCAAAAACAATAGGGGCTTTGAGTTCTTTCATGATCTTTATGATCTGAAACAAAGATCCTTTTGAAATTTCTAGTTTTTCTGCTAATTGATCTGACGTACCGGTTTCACCTAAATAGATTAATCGATCCAAATGCTCTATAAGTTCAATATGTCGTTCTATTTTTCTCATGACCTGGTGCTTTTGAAGTTTTTAATTATGCTACCGCATCGATTTTATGGAAATTGTCTAGAACTGGCATTTGTTTTTGCCATAGTTCATAATACTTTTCTTGTCT
>NZ_JALPRE010000021.1 GCF_023195925.1 Aquimarina acroporae
AGATATCACTGTGGTTACCGATGAGGCGGATAACTGTGGTACACCCACAGTATCCTTTGTAAGTGATGTAAATACAAGTATAGGGATAATCACCAGAACCTATAGTGTTACGGATGCTGCTGGGAATAGTATCAATGTGACACAAACAATCACCATTAACGATACTACAAATCCAACGGCAAGCAACCCATCACCAATCACAGCACAATGTGCTGCACCTACACCAGATATCACTGTGGTCACTGATGAGGCAGACAACTGTGGTACACCAACAGTAGCTTTTGTGAGTGATGTTAGTGATGGAAACAGCAATCCGGAGGAGATCACTAGAACCTATAGTGTTACGGATGCTGCTGGGAATAGTATCAATGTGACACAAACAATCACCATTAACGATACTACAAATCCAACGGCAAGCAACCCATCACCAATCACAGCACAATGTGCTGCACCTACACCAGATATCACTGTGGTCACTGATGAGGCAGACAACTGTGGTACACCAACAGTAGCTTTTGTGAGTGATGTTAGTGATGGAAACAGCAATCCGGAGGAGATCACTAGAACCTATAGTGTTACGGATGCTGCCGGAAACAGTATCAATGTCACACAAACAATCACGATTAACGATACTACGAATCCTACTATTGTATGTCCTGCGAATATTACTCAA
>NZ_JALPRE010000022.1 GCF_023195925.1 Aquimarina acroporae
TAGAACCTATAGTGTTACGGATGCTGCCGGAAACAGTATCAATGTCACACAAACAATCACGATTAACGATACTACGAATCCTACTATTGTATGTCCTGCGAATATTACTCAACAAGTAGATTCAGGAGAAGCATCAGCAATAGTTAATTTCTCAACTCCAGTAGGTATGGATAATTGTACTGGAGCATTAACTACTCAAATTGCTGGGTTATCATCGGGTTCTGAATTTCCAGTAGGAATAACCACAAATACATTTGAAGTAACAGATGGAGCTGGAAATTCAATTACTTGTAGTTTTGATGTCATAGTTTCCGCAGAGATTATAGCCAATGATGATGAAGTTTCGATAGAAGGGGATTTAGGAGGAAATTCAATGAATGTTGTAGATAGTAATGATACCTTGAATAGTAATGGAGCGATATTGGGAGTAAATGTCGAGATAAATAATGTTATAGATGCTACTCCTGCAGATGGAGTGAGTTTAGATCCATTAACAGGAGAAATATTAGTCTTGCCAGGTACACCTCCAGGAGAATATAATATTACTTATACATTATGTAATACCATAATGCCAATAGTATGCGATGATGCTACAATTAGAATAATCGTGACAGATAATTCGAATGCAAATCTAGCTTTAACTAAGATAGGTACCTATGTAGATCGTAATGGAGATAATGCATTAAATGCTGGGGATGAAATACATTATACTTTTACAGTTGAGAACAATGGGAACGTAGATATAGATAATATAACCTTGACAGACTTGCTGGATGGTATAAATGTTAGTGGAGGACCTATAGATTTGATTGCAGGAGAAATAGATGATACCAGTTTTAGCGCTATTTACATCCTAACAGAAGAAGATGTTGTATCTGGAAGTGTTTCGAACCAAGCAACGGTATCAGGTATATCTATTAATGGAGAAGAGATTATAGATGTTTCAGATGACCCTTCAAATACTACGAATATTGACATTGATGGAGATGGAGATTTTGAAGATATAACTATAACGCAAATAGGGTTTGGTGAAGAAATCACTATATATACGGGTCTAACTCCTAATGGTGATGGGATAAACGATGTCTTTATAATAAATGGATTGGAACGATATGAAAACACTTTAACGGTCTATAATAGATGGGGAGTGAAGGTTTTTGAAGCCAATAACTATGGAAGAAATGATAATTTTTTTAGTGGGGTTTCTAATGGAAGAAGCACTTTTAAGCAGGAGGATGAATTACCTGTAGGTACCTATTATTATTTTGTGGAGTATCAGTTAGAATCGGGAGTGACAAAAAGTATGTCAGGATATTTATATATCCAACGATAAAAAATAAAAGAGTTGAATCTCTTTTATCCAAAGAGATTGTCGTTTAACCGGAAGTAAACGGTGTCTCACCGACATATAAAAATAATGATGAACAACTTTTTCTATGTTTATCATGTAGTAAAGTATTGTTTTTGGATAGTTCTTAATAAACTAGTTATATGAAAAAAAAGTTTACAATCGTCATTATGATTTTGAGTGCCATATGTACAGAATTCTATGCCCAGCAAGATGCTCAATACACCCAATATATGTATAATACAATAAGCGTAAATCCTGCCTATGCAGGAAGTAGAGGAGTAATGAGTATAATGGGACTACATCGTAGTCAATGGGTAGGGTTAGAAGGAGCACCTCGCACACAAACTTTGACCTTAAATACCCCACTTGGAGAAAATGAAAGAGTAGGGTTAGGATTATCAGTAGTTAACGATGAAATAGGTCCTACAGATGAAACTTATATAGATGTAGATTTTTCATATACCATTCCTACTTCAGAATATGGGAAATTGAGTTTTGGTATCAAGGCCGGTGCTCACTTATTAAATGTAGACTTTCAACAGCTTATTCAGTTCAATCAAAATGACGCCTTGTTTGAAAATAATATAGACAATAAGTTTAGTCCTCAGGTAGGTATAGGATTATATTATCATACAGATAAAATGTACCTGGGTTTAAGTGCTCCAAATTTGTTAGAAACAGCTCATTTTGATGAAAGTACAACTATTAATGATAGCGATGCAGTAAGTTTCTTAGCCGAAGAACGAATCAACTATTATCTAATCGCGGGTTATGTATTCGATGTCAATGATGATATAAGGTTTAAACCGGCGTTATTGACAAAAATGGTTTTTGGTGCTCCGTTACAGGTAGATGTTTCGGCTAATTTTTTATTATATCAAAGGTTAACTTTAGGTGTTGCTTATCGTTGGAGTGCCGCAGTGACAGGACAAATAGGAGTGCAGATCTCAGATTCTATGATGATTGGTTTTGCATATGACCGAGAAAGTACAGAATTAGGACAATCTCAATTTAATGATGGGAGCTATGAAGTCATGCTAAGATTTGAATTGTTTAAAAAATATAATAGAATGTTAACCCCTCGTTTTTTCTAATTTAGGTATATGTTGTTAAAAATTAGAATGTTTGATAGTTTTGAACTTATTTTTTATGGTAAAACCATAATAAATTTGCGGTTTAATTCTGTGTTAGTTAAGTAAATTGTATTTATATTTAAGTATTGTTTTTAAAGTATAAAAACATAAATAAAATAACAGAGCAAAAAACTTATTTTCCCACCCCACCCTGAGTTTTTGTTTCTGGTATAAGGAATACCTTTTTTAGGTATAGTTGTATATTTTTCTTAGAAACATATAGTAAATATAGCACGTTCCTTGAATATTTCTTTTTTAAACTAAAGTAGATTATGGAACCTTAACAGGTTGTTGCAAAAAGGGATCATATTTACATTTAATGAAGAATATTGAAAGCTTTCACAATAATAGCTAATTATAGCTTTATGTTGAATGCAATATGCAAACAACCCCGCTATTTGTAAAACTTTGGCGAGCCAACAAAAGCAGGGTTTGAATAACGATTAATAATTAAATTAACCACTATGAGTGAATTAGTACATACTTCTATGTTTTCAGGATATCAAGCTTATCCTCATAAAACATCTCTCATATATACATCTAATTTCTTATGTCTTTTCGTTTCTCTTTTAGACTCGAAATATAGGAATTCTATTAATTATTTATGGTGTTTCCGTAATACTTTTAAGACTTTATTAACAGAAATTAGACTACCTAGAGTTTTCAATCTTAACAGGCATTTCAGTAGATTATATTCTTATATAATTACTCGTACAAAACTTTATACAAGACCAACAATCAACATGTTTCATATAACACCCATTTCAAGAGTAAATTTTGAATATTGTGTTTTGGAGACATAAAGAAAAAATATTGACTATTGACTTTTTAGTCTTTAGTTCTGAAGATGCATTTTGACGATGTGTTTACTTTAAACCCCCCGGCTTTAGGGGTAATTCTGGGGGGTTTTACTATTATTCGTCAATAAAAGAAGCGTTTTAGATTTTGACCAGTTTTTTAAATTAAATGTAGATTTTGGGAAACCGTTTGATACTTGTGATCAGGCGGTTTTTTTATATATGTGATACTGTTAATTTTTTATATTTTAGCAATTATGACCGATGTAAAACTCCTAGAATATTTAGAATCCTTTCTAACTACCAGAAGACTTGGATTGTATAAAAAAGTGTTGGCGCAAAGAACCAATTTTTTTACGGTTGCCATAGAAGATGTATATCAATTACATAATACTAGTGCGGTAATACGAAGTTGTGATGTCTTTGGTATTCAGAATGTTCACATTATAGATGAAATTCACCAGAAACGAATTGATAGAGAAATCGCAATGGGTGCACAAAAGTGGGTAGATATTAATCGTTATCCAAGCACCAAAGATTGCATTACAAAGCTCAAAGCACAAGGATATCAGATTGTTGCTACAACACCTCATGATGATTCAAAAATTTTAGAAGATTTTGATATTAATGTTCCATCTGCATTTTTCTTTGGTAGGGAGCAACAAGGTCTTAGTGATATGGTTTTGGAAGAAGCAGATGCGAAATTACATATCCCGATGGTTGGTTTTACAGAAAGTCTTAATATTTCAGTTTCTGCGGCTATAATACTTCAGTATATTACTAGTGAATTAAGAAAATCCAATATTTCCTGGAAATTATCTGAAGAAGAAAAATTGGCAAAAAGAATGGAATGGGCAAAAAAAGCTATAAAAAGCCATCATGAAATTATTGAAAGATTCTATCATGAACAGGGATTGAAGTAGCCTTTGCATCTTGACATAAAAATTGCTAAGGTTTACATATTTTATTTTTAGACGATTTAAATTGTTGGTATATTTCTAAAACACTAAAAAGTTTGTGATGGTTATATGGTTTGAGATTCCGGTAATTGATATGGAAAGAGCAAAAGCGTTTTATGAAAAAGTTTTTGATATTAAGATTAGCATACACAATATGGATGGTTTAGAAATGTGATGGTTCCCTAATAAAAATCAAACAGGGTTGTCAACAGGGACTTTGGTTAAAGCTGATGAACATTATAGTCCAAGCCGTAATGGTGTTTTGGTATATTTTGCTTGTGAGGACGTTGGTAATGAAATCGGTAGAGTAGAAGCGGCAGGGGGCACTGTAGTTTCTGGTAAAAAACAGATTTCAGAAAACAATGGGTATATGGCTTACTTCGTAGATTCAGAAGGAAACCGAATTGCATTGCATTCGCAAAAGTAAAATGAGATTCAGATTCCTTTTAGGATAAACAATTATTTACGATCTAGCACTTTATACTCTTCGTAACATTCACTAATCGCATCAAGAATTTGTAGGTCATTAGCAAATTTGATAAAGTCTGCAGAATAGTTGCAATTTCTCAATATTTCATCAATATCAAGGCGTTCTACTTGTAGTAAAGCCATTAATGTAGCTCTATCGAATTTGTTTTCAAGCAGATTCCTGATCTCATCATCCTTTTTCATTTTACGCAACTTTCTAAGTTCTTTAGACCGTTTGCTAAAAATATTATATAAAAAGTCGGCAGGATTAAATATTGCTCCCAATACCTTGTTTACAGCTCCTGGCTGTCTACTACCTCCTTCATAACCAGAATTAAGTCCAGAAATACTATATCTATAGTTATTGTAAACTGGTATACGTTTAGCATCAATCTCAAGATACCCTGTGAGCTGTACATCTGCAACCACAACTTCTTCGAGAGCGATACCCAGTTCGGTCATTTTTATTTTTACATCACCATATTTTACCCAATCATTGGTTACTCTTACTCTAATAGGCTTATACCCGATATAAGAAAAATATAGGGTGTCATTTACTTTTGCTTGAATGGTAAAGTCACCTTCTTTATCGGTTATAGTACCAATAACTTGTGTAAGGTTAACGATATGAACACTTTCTAATTCTTTATCATTAGCAGCATTCAATACTTTACCAGATACGGTTTCGCTGCCTTCTTGAGCATAGGTAATACAACCAAAAAATAGTACTATGTAAAATAAAAGTTTCTTCATATAGTATATAGACGTTCAATATTTATGAATATAACATAAAAATCGGGCCAAAAATCATATAACCATGTTAATTAATCTAGATTTATCTTCGATCACTACGTTTTCTTCTATCTCTTCTTGAGTTTCCACCTTGATCTCTTCCCTCACCACGATCAAAACGTTTTTTTCCTTTAGGTTTAAAACCGTCACTTCTCCTTTTTCCTTTGAAACCGTTACCATCGCGGCGGCGTTTACCTCCTCCTTTGCGACCAGATCCTTTAGAGATTTCAACATTCACCTTTCTGCCTTCCATTCTGAAATCTTCAAAAATAGAAAGTACACGTTCTTGATATTCTGAAGTAGTATTAAAAAATGAAAAGCTTTCCTTTACGTCGACACGACTTAAAGAGTCACTTCCTAATTCTAATACTTCTTTAAGGAAATCTTTAAGGGTCATCCAGTCGAACCCATCTTTTTCACCAACATTTATGAAATAACGGGTAGTACCATCTCCACCAGAACTTCTTTCATTATCTCTTCCCGTTACATTAAGATCTCTGGCATTTTTGTAATAGTTATGAAAGCGGGAAAATTCTACTGAGAAAAATTTCTTAATTAATTCTTCTTTACTAAAACCGTCTAACACCTCATGAATGGAAGGTAGATAACTATCAATTTCATGATTAATTTCTGCTTTTCCGATATCACTGGCAAGGTGAAAAAGCTGTACTTGACAAATTTCTTCACCGCTTGGTATTTCTTTCTTCTCAAATTCTTTTTTGATAATACGCTCTACCGACTTGATCTTTCTTATTTCACTTTTAGAAACGATTACCATAGAAACTCCACTTTTTCCAGCTCTACCAGTTCTTCCGCTTCGGTGTGTATAGGTTTCTATTTCATCGGGTAATTGATAATTAATAACGTGAGTCACATCATCTACATCGATTCCTCTTGCCGCTACATCGGTGGCAACCAGCATTTGTATTTGTCGATTTCTGAAGCTCTTCATTACCAAATCTCTTTGGTTTTGGCTTAAATCACCATGTAATGCCGCTGCGTTATAACCATCTCCAATAAGATTTTCTGCTACCTTTTGAGTGTCTCTTTTTGTTCTACAAAAAATCACCGAGAAGATATCAGGGTTTGCATCTGCCAGTCTTTTAAGAGCAGCATATCTGTCACGTGAGTTTACAACATAGTATTCATGCGACACATTTTTTGATCCGGTATTTTTATGACCTACCGTAATTTCTTTTGGGCTATCCATAAATCGCTTAGCGATGGTTGCGACCTCTTTAGGCATAGTTGCAGAAAACAGCCAAGTGTTTTTATGCTCTGGAGTATGAGATAGTATAGCATTTATATCTTCATAGAATCCCATATTTAGCATTTCGTCTGCCTCATCTAATACACAAAACCCGATATCGCTAATGTTCACCATTTTGCGATTGATCATATCTTGCATACGACCAGGTGTTGCTACAATAATTTGGGCACCACGTTTAATCTGTTTTGCTTGCTCTGTAATACTAGCTCCACCATAAATGGCTACCACGTTTAGGCCAGAAATATATTTAGAGTAGTTTTTAAGTTCATTGGTAATTTGTAGACATAATTCTCGAGTAGGAGAAAGAATTAACCCCTGGGTAATTCTACTTTTTACATCAATCTTTTCGATTAATGGAAATCCAAAAGCTGCTGTTTTTCCGGTACCCGTTTGGGCCAGAGCAACTATATCTGTATCTTCATTAAGTAAGATAGGAATTGCTTTTTCTTGTACCTCACTTGGGGTTTCAAACCCCATATCATTCACCGCCTTTAGAATTTCATCACCGAGGCCTAAAGCTTCAAATTTGTTCATATAAATAAAATAAGCCGCAAAGGTACGGTTTATTATTGGTCTATAACAATAACGTGATATATATTATAGTGTTGCAACAAACTTAATTTATCTGTAGATTTTTAATTAGGAAGATTTACCTTTTTGTAGGAACTTATTCAACCACTTCAATCTCAAAAAGTTTACCCCAATACTTACCAGTTACAAATAATTGTTGGGAGTCTTTCTTATAAGCGATACCATTAAGTACATCGAGTTCAGGATGTTGCTTTACTTTGTTTCGAAGTCCAGAAAGATTAATAACACCTTCTAAAGCACCGTTTGATGGATTAATAATGGCAATACCATCTTTTTGCCAGGTATTTGCATATATTTTACCATTAACCCATTCTAACTCATTAAATTTTGATTTTACACCTTTATTAGTGGTAACTTCAATGTACCCTTTTTCAGCAAGAGTTTCTGCATCTAGGATCCAAATCTTCTCGGTTCCATCACTTTTATAAATATGCTTTCCATCATTACATAATCCCCATCCTTGTTTGCTATCGTTGTAAGCAAAATTTCCTGTTTTCTCCATGCTTTCAAGGTCATAGATAAAACCTTCTTTTGCTTGCCAGGTAAGTTGAAAAATTTTGTTGTTCATTATAGTGATGCCTTCAGCGAAGTATTTTTGAGGAACTTCTTTCTTAATAATCACTTCACCGCTTTTATAATCTACTTTTCTTAATGAGGATTGTCCTTTTTTTCCTGTGCTTTCGTATAAAGTATCTCCGACAAATTCTAAACCTTGAGTAAAGGCACCTTCATCATGTGGATAATCTGCTACTATTTTATAGGTATACAGTTTTGGTGATTTATTATTTAAAAGCGTAATTTTCTTGGTAATTGTATCTACATTTCCGTCATAGAACACCAGAGCTTTTAAAACATTATGTCCTAATTTTTCGGTATCTATTTTTTCTTCGAAGCTAAAATTCGTTCCTGAAGTTGTTTTTTCTTCATTTAAGATGTAAGAAACAGAGTCGATATTGATGTTTTCGTTGTTTTTTATGCTTGCTTTTATGGTTTCTCCTAGCTTAAAAATTCTCTGATTGTTCTCTGTTTCTATCGAAAAATATTTTTTTTTCTTTTCTTGATTACTTCCACAAGAAAAAAATAAAATGCTTAATGTAGTGATGACGAAGAGGTTACGAGTATTCATTGTAATATTTAAAGTTTGAAGCAAGATATTTATTTTAATTGGGTTTGAAAAATGATTGTAATATTAACTAAAGGTTGTATCTTTGCAGCCGGCAAGTCCTACACAACCAGCTCCTGTTGAATCCTCCAGGGCGGGAACGCAGCAAAGGTAAATGGTCGTAGCGGTGTGATGTAGGTAGCTTGCCTTTTTTTGTGCCTTATTGTTACCTCTCTATTTATCTACTCAAACTTTTACTTGATTTTAAATCCATTTTTCAGAATAGTTGATCTGTTTTCGAAAATCATAATTGTATATTTGCGGGCATGAATAAAGATCATAAATCAACTGTTGTTTTAATCACTGGAGGTTCTTCAGGAATAGGTAAATCTATAGGTACTTTTCTTTTTAATAAAGGATATACGGTTTATGGAACAAGTCGTAATCCTTCAAAATTTACAGATTTTGGACCTTTTGAACTTTTGCCATTAGATGTAACCCAAAAAGAAACTATACAATCTGCGGTTGAAGAGGTTGAAAAACGACATGGTCGATTAGATATTTTGATAAATAATGCGGGAGCGGGAATTACAGGGCCAATAGAGGAAACCCCAGAGGAGGAGATTTTTCGAAACTTTAATACAAATTATTTTGGGGTAATTAATGTTACCAAAGCAGTGTTACCCATAATGAGAAAACAAGGAGGAGGGCTGGTAATTAATATTACATCAATAGCTGGATATATGGGATTACCCTACCGAGGAATCTATAGTGCTTCCAAAGCAGCGCTAGAAATCACTACGGAAGCCTGGCGAATGGAATTGAAACAGTTTAATATTGAAATGACTAATGTAGCTCCTGGAGATTTTGCCACAAATATTGCTGCAGGTAGATTTCACGCTCCAGTGATAAAAGGATCTCCGTACGAAAAAGCGTATGGTAAATCACTAGCACTTATGGATGCTCATGTGGATGAAGGAAGTGATCCTCAAGATATGGCTAACGCTATTCTTAAGGTCTTAGAAACTAAAAAACCAAAGGTACATTATAAGGTAGGTGCTTTTATGCAAAAATTTTCAATTGTACTTAAAAGAGTATTACCTGACAAGACGTATGAAAAACTCCTGATGAATCATTATGAGTTATAATTGATTTTGAAGAGTATTGAATTAACAGAACAGATAGCTATAGAATCCTGATTATAGTTATCTTCGCAAACGAAAAAGAGTAAAACTAAACACAACAATTTAAATATCACATTATGAAGTTTTTTATTGATACTGCAAATCTTGATCAAATTAAAGAAGCACAAGATTTAGGTGTTTTGGATGGAGTAACTACTAATCCATCTTTAATGGCAAAAGAAGGTATCACAGGAAAAGAAAATATTATTAATCACTACAAAAAAATATGTGAGATTGTTACCGGTGATGTTAGTGCCGAGGTAATTTCTACAGATTTTGAAGGCATCATCAAAGAAGGAGAGGAGTTGGCAAAACTTCATGATCAAATCATAGTAAAAGTACCTATGATCAAAGATGGTGTTAAAGCTATAAAGTACTTTAGTGATAATGGTATAAAAACTAACTGTACGTTGGTATTTTCTCCTGGACAAGCATTATTGGCGGCTAAAGCTGGAGCAACTTATGTTTCACCATTTATTGGTAGATTAGATGATATTTCTACAGATGGTCTTAATCTAATTGCTGAAATTAGAATGATCTATGATAACTATGGATTTAATACTCAAATTTTAGCAGCTTCAGTAAGACATACGATGCATGTTATTGATTGTGCTAAAATTGGTGCAGATGTAATGACTGGACCTCTTTCTTCAATCGAAGGGTTGTTAAAACACCCATTGACAGACATAGGACTGGCAAAATTCCTTGCAGATTATCAAAAAGGAAATTAATAAAGCTTTTAAGTAAGTTAAAAAGAGTAAAGCCATTCATTAAGAGTGGCTTTTTTTATTCTAAGCTGGCAAGTCTGGTGTATTGCATAAGCTGCCTTTCAAAAACAGAAGAGAATAGATTTGCTTTTGCGTTGATGATCTTACCTTCTTGGTCTACGAGAATAACCTTGTTGTTAGAGTGAATCACAAGTTCTTCTGAAGAGCATTTAGGGTATTTAAATTCATATTCCATACCCAAATTATAATGATGTCTTTTAATGGTTTTTAACCAATTTTTTGTTTGATCGTCATCAGTATTAATGGCGATAAAATCAATTTCAGGATATAGAGCACTTAAATATGATGCTTTTTTGTGGGCTCTAATATAATGATCTTTGCTTTCCATAGACCAAAAATATAAAGCGGTAATAGGTTTGTTGAATAGAGCTGAAAGTTTTGTGCGTTCTCCTTTTGAAGAAATTAATTCTTGATCGGGAATAACTTTGTTGGGTCTTAATCTTGCAATGGCTTTGGCAAGTTTTTTAAGTTCTCTTTGTGATTTTTTGTTAGAACTTACCGATAAGTAGTGATTTAAGACTATGTCGGAGTCTTTGTTGTTTTTACTATTCAATAAAAAGTTAGTAGTCACTCTTCTTAATAAATTGTTCTTTATATAAGGATGATCAATAATACTATCTATATGATCTAATTTGTGAATGGTACTTCCTAAACGTCCTTTATAAATATTTTTGATATCCTTAGCATTAGATAATGAAGTGTTGGTAAAATAATAATTCAAATACCTATTGTACGAGTATAACTTTTCTAAGTCGTGATCACTGTAATTAATATCTTTACGATAATCAAAGAAGGCTTTTGGTAAATCCATTGTAGAATCAAGACCTCCTATGCCATATCGACTGTGAAAATATAGTTCATGTCTTGTAAAATAGTCAAAAGTAAAACAAGCTTGAGTTACTTTTTTTGCCAAGGGACTTAATTCACATTTATTAGTAAGTTTATTATATGCAACTAACTTCGGTTTTAATAAAGAATCTTGATTCCTTTTAAAATACGTCGGTGATAACTTTAAATCGGTTCTGCGTAATCGTTCTCTTTCAATTTCATTTTGCAGATACATCTCTATCAAAAAATTGTTTTTTCTTGCCCCATCACCTGTAAATACCAAAGATTCATCAAATTCAAGAGTGTTGAGTCTAATAAGAACACTATCTCCTTTTTCTAATATAACAAGTTGGTTTTCTGGAGCATGTTTAAAAGAGTATAATCCTTCTTTTAAATTTTCTATTTTATGGAAAAAACGATTATTTCTATCGAGAAGAATGGTATCTCCCGGTTCATCTGCTTTGGATAATACAATATAATTGGTGTTTGGATTAACAATTTCTCCCCCAAAATAGGTGTATTCACGATTACTTTTTTCTGAAGAGCCACAACCTAAAATAGAGCATGACAACAAAGTAATAGAAACTATATATCGTATAGAGTAGAACTGCATTTTGGGAACTATTATTAACCGACTATCTGGTCAAAAATAAATGGAAACCTATAGTACAGTTGTTAACAATTCGTTAATTCTTTAATAATTAGTATTTTATTAGAAATTGTCCTACCTGTTTAGTATTGAGTGATTAATTACATCCTTTGTTTTCGGTTTTGAAAATAATAGCCTTATTATGGTAAAATAATGACTGATTGTTTCAGGTTCTGAAAGCATTTTTCTACTTTTGCGCCAAATTCAAATTTCAATTTTTTAATCATGTTATCAGTTTCAAATCTTTCGGTTCAATTTGGTAAAAGAGTACTTTTTGATGAAGTAAACACAGCGTTTACACAAGGTAATTGCTATGGTATTATCGGTGCAAATGGAGCAGGGAAGTCTACGTTTCTCAAAATACTCTCTGGAGTAATGGAAGCTACCTCGGGTCATGTGCATCTAGAACCGGGAAAACGAATGTCTGTTTTAGAACAGAACCACTATGCTTATGATCAGTATACTGTACTTGAGACTGTTATTATGGGTAATAAGCCATTGTACAAGATTAAGAAAGAAATTGACGCACTATATGCCGACTATACCGATGAGAATGCCGAAAAGATAGGTGAGCTTCAGGTAGAGTTTGAAGAAATGAACGGTTGGAATGCTGATAGTGACGCTGCTGCGATGCTCTCAAACTTAGGAATAAAAGAAGATTTGCACTACACGCAAATGTCTGATCTAGATACGAAACAACGAGTAAGGGTATTGCTTGCTCAATGTTTGTTTGGTAATCCTGATGTATTAATTATGGATGAGCCTACCAATGATTTAGATTATGAAACTATTTCTTGGTTAGAAAATTTCTTGGCCAATTATGACAATACGGTGATTGTAGTATCTCACGATAGACACTTCCTTGATTCTGTATGTACTCATATTTCAGATATTGACTTCGGAAAAATTAATCATTATAGTGGTAACTATACATTTTGGTATGAATCTTCTCAATTAGCAGCTAGGCAGAGAGCACAACAAAACAAAAAAGCAGAAGAGAAGAAAAAAGAATTACAAGAGTTTATTGCACGATTTAGTGCCAATGTTGCTAAATCTAAACAAGCGACTTCTCGTAAAAAGATGATAGAAAAACTTAATATCGAAGATATTAAACCTTCTAGTCGTCGCTATCCTGCCATTATTTTTGAAAGAGATAGAGAAGCTGGGGATCAAATTCTCAATGTAGAAGGGTTGACAGCTAGTATTGATGGAGATGTACTTTTTAAAGGAGTAGATATTAATCTGGCCAAAGGAGACAAAGTAGTTGTGTTTTCTAAGGACTCTAGAGCTACAACAGCTTTTTATCAGATATTAAATGATAAACAAAAAGCTGATGCAGGAGAATTCTCTTGGGGTATAACCACTACCCAATCTTATTTGCCGGCAGATAATAGTGAATACTTTGAAAATGATCTTACTCTAGTAGATTGGTTACGTCAATGGGCATCTACCGAAGAAGAGAGAGAAGAAGTATTCATTAGAGGGTTTCTAGGGAAAATGATTTTTAGTGGAGAGGAAGCTCTAAAAAAATCGAATGTATTATCAGGAGGTGAAAAGGTACGTTGTATGTTATCTAAAATGATGATGACAAGAGCCAACGTTATTATGTTGGACGAACCTACAAACCACTTAGATTTGGAGTCTATCACAGCATTTAATAATTCTCTAAAGAAATTTAAAGGAACAGTGCTATTTACTACGCATGACCACGAGTTTGCTCAAACGGTCGGGAATAGGGTTATAGAACTTACTCCAGGAGGAGTGATAGATCGTTATGCTACTTTTGATGAATATATGAATGATCCTAAAATTAAAGAGCTTCGAGACAAAATGTATGCAGTCGGAGTTTAAGATTTTCGTAACATTTTGAAATTTTTATCGTACTTTGTATTGAAAGACTAATGAAGCTTTGATCACGTTCAATTAGTAATCATACAATATTATCTTTTGAAATCAATAACTAGCGACCAACTTATCATAGAACAAATCAGGAACAAAAACGAGAAAGTTTTTGAATCTGTTTTTAAAGAGTACTTCAAAGTACTTACGATACATGCAAAAAAGTATGTGTTGGATCTTGATATTGCGAAAGATATAACCCAGGAAACTTTTGTTAAACTTTACGAAAAAAGAGAAGAGTTGGTTATTCATACTTCTCTCAAGTCCTTTTTATATACTGCGGTTAGAAATAGATGCTTAGATTACATTAAGTTGAATAAAATCAGGCAGAATCACAAAGATGCTATCGCTTACCAATCTGCTACAAACTCTGAAGAGGAGGAAGAAGATAAAGAGATACGAATAACCGAATTGAAACAGAAAATTCATAAGGTTATACAAACACTACCTTCTCAAAATCAAAAAATTTTTATGTTAAGTAGATTCGAAGGAAAAACGAATCAGGAGATTGCAGATGAACTTAACATAAGTAAACGAACTGTAGAAACGCATATAAGCAACGCTCTTAAAAAGATTAGAGTTTCTGTTGCTATTGCACTATTACTTCTATTTTTGAGTTTTTTGTAATTTTTTCAAAAATTTTCTTGCTACAATTTACGTGTACCTTATTTTATGTTCGTCATCCCTATGAATTAACCACAGGGTGTCTCAACAAGACACTCTCCAAAAAAGCATAGGTATGAACATGTACAACCAATCCAATTTAGAGTATTCATTAATTAAGTATTTTTCTGGAAAAGCTACACCTGAAGAAGAGGTTTTTGTAGAGAAATGGGTGTCTCAGAGTAGTGATAACACTTCTTACTACCAGCGATTTCAACGTTTATGGGCACAGCGAATCATTCTGTAGTCTTTTACTTGCTAAAGTAAAATCAAACATTTTTTCTTTTCTCTAAAATCATTTACACCTTGAAAACAAAACAAGTATTACTTGCCTTTTGGGTATTAGCTATAAGTATTACCAATGTCTTTGGTCAATCGTCTAACCAAAAAACCAAAAAACACACCATTAGCGGATATGTAAAAGAAGTTGGAAGCCAGGAATACCTGCCAATGGTATCTATATATGTACCAGCGAGCAAAGTGGGAACGACTACAAATGATTATGGTTTTTTTTCTCTCACCATTCCAGAAGGAACACATGAATTGATAGTATCTTTTATTGGTTATGGTACTATTCGAAAAACTGTAGAACTTACAGATGATGTGGAGCTTAGTTTTGAAATGGAATTATCTGCAGAAAGCTTAGATGAAGTAATTATTGAGGCAGACCGGGGAGTTAATGAAAGCCAGGTGACTCAAATGAGTGTTGTGACTATTAAACCTTCTGAAATAGAAGATATACCAGCAATCCTGGGAGAAAAAGATGTAATCAAAGCGTTGCAATTAATGCCAGGAATACAAAGAGGAAATGAAGGAAGTGCAGGTTTCTTTGTAAGAGGAGGGACTCCAGATCAGAATTTAATTATTCTGGATGAAGCTCCAGTGTATAATTCTAATCACCTTTTCGGAATATTTTCGGTGTTTAACGGGGATGCCATAAAATCTATAGAGACTTACAAAGGAGGTTTTCCGGCAAGGTTTGGTGGTAGGTTGTCATCAGTACTAAAAATAGATACCAAAAATGGAAATAAAGAAAGACTAAGCGGAAAAGTAAATGTAGGTCTTATTTCGTCATCATTAGTTCTAGAAGGACCAATAAAAAAAGGAAAAACTTCGTTTATTTTTAGTGGTCGTAGAACATACGCCGATTTATTGTCTAAACCATTTCAATCTTCAGATTTTAAAGCAGGATATTTTTTTACAGATCTTAATTTTAAGATTCATCATGTCTTTAATGAAAAGAATAAATTGTATTGGAGTAACTATTTTGGACAAGATAGATTTACAGGAGATGAAAGAGACGATGGGGAACGGTTTAAAACTCGATTATTTTGGGGTAATATAACATCTACTTTACGATGGAATCGTCAATTTAGCGATAAATTCTTTTCGAATACATCACTAATTTTTAGTAATTACAATTTTGGATTAAAATATGACGAAAAACTTAATGATAGTCGCTTCTTATTCAAGTTAAGCTCAGGAATAAATGATTATGGAATTAAAGCAGACTTCGATTACTATCCTAATCCTAATCATTCTATTCGTTTTGGGGTCGCTTCTACGTACCACAGTTTTATACCAAAACAATCAAAAATAAGAGAAACTGGAGAAGATAATAATGACGTAAAACAAAAAATAGAATCTCTAGAAAGTGCAATTTATGCTGAGGATAACTGGAAAATAACAGAGAATTTAAGTTTATCTCCTGGTGCTAGAGTTACCCATTTTCAATTTAAATCTAAAAGCTATCTCAATTTTGAACCCAGGGCAACTATTGCTTGGAATATAAAGCCGGATCTTGCTTTGAAGGCTTCTTATTCAAAAATGAATCAATACATACACTTGTTATCTAATTCGGGGATAGGATTACCAACAGATTTATGGGTGTCTTCAACAGATAATCTTAAGCCACAAGTGTCGCAGCAATATGCTTTGGGCTTAGCAAAAGATTTTTTGGATGAAGGATATGCAATTACGCTGGAAGGATACTATAAAAAGATGGATGATGTGATCTCTTATAAAGAGGGTGCTTCTTTTTTGTTGCTTGAAGACCTGGAGACGGGTAGAGAAATAGATTGGGAGGAAAATATCACAACAGGTGAGGGATGGGCCTACGGAGCCGAATTATTATTAAGAAAGAAAACAGGAAAATTAACAGGTTGGCTGGGGTATACGCTGTCATGGTCAGAGCGACAGTTTGACGAACTTAATCAAGGAAGAAAGTTTTTTGCAAGATATGACCGTAGACACGATTTGTCATTAGTAGGTATTTATAAACCTCATGAAAGAATTACGCTTTCAGGTTCCTGGGTGTTTTCATCGGGAAACAACTTTAACTTACCCGATAGAGAAGCGATATCTAATACAGCAAACTTTCCAATTCCTATTAGTTTGTTTAATGGGGGTACGACGCCATTTAGTACAGAACGCAATAATTTTAGAGGAGAAAGTTACCATCGCTTAGATCTTGGGGTACAATTTCATAAAAGGTTTGCTAAACATAGAGAACGAACATGGGGATTTTCGGTGTATAATATCTACGGCCGTAGAAACCCATTCTACTATTATTTTGATGATGCTGAACTTAAAAAGGTATCGATTTTACAGTTTATTCCATCCATAAATTATACCTACAAATTCTAAAGCTGATTATGCACATTAATTCTTTAAAAACAAAATTCATGAAATACATACAATATAGCATTATCATAATTTTAAGCGCGGTACTCCTAAGTTGCGAAACTAGTGTAGATGCAAGTGACCTCTTAGCAAAAGAACAGTTGGTAGTTATTAATGGGTATTTATCTCCGCAGGATACTACCTTGAAAGTACAGGTGTCAAAATCGAGATCTAGAGCGGCTTCGGGGTCGCAAAATAATGAAAATTTGATAGTTAATGATGCTTTGGTAGTATTATCAGATGAAGAAGGAAATGAAGTTACGCTTACCTATTCTAATATTACCTTTAGTTATGAAGCTGCGGCTTCAGAATTAGTTATTACTCCTGGGAGGCAGTATTTTTTGACCGCTGTTGTAGAAGGAAAAGAATACAGGGCGTCATGCACTATTCCTGCTGAACAGGCCCAAAATGTAAGAGCCGAAATTTTGGATAGAGAAGATGATGAATTGGGAAATCAATCTTTAAAAGTAACTGTTGATGACATAAGAGATAAAAGAAATTTCTATATAGTAGGGGCGGCTGTGAACTGGAGGTCGACCGATATTGGATCAGGGGAGCCACAGGTAAGTAGAGTAGATTTTGAATTTGAACAATTTACCACCGACAGTAACAGAGAAAATGCATTAATTACCGTAGACGGGTTCTTTTTTATCGATACGTTTTCAGAAACCTTATCGGCAAATATTCAAGTGGCCAATGCAGAACAGATATTGTATGATGCCCTTAGAGCTACTTTTTTGAACGATTATAACGAAGATGATCCTTTTTTTGAACCAGTTATTGCCCCAACTAATATACAAGGAGAAAACGGTTTTGGCGTTTTTGCAGGGTATCAGTTATTAGAGGAAGAAATAATTTTTTAATTTTTTTAAGATTATTTACGTGTTTGTAAAAACTACTTCGTCATATAGGCAAAGAAGTATTATAAAGAACAAGATTAGTAAACGAAACATCTTAACTTTTTATTCGCCTTTTAAACGACAAATGGAATTTATATATCAAGAGTATTAAATTTTACTTAAGTCATGACAATACAAGATGAACATATAAATTCTATATTTGTTACTTTAGAAGTAGATTTAGATTATGGCAATTAAGAACGAAGATCAAATATTAGCAATTTTGACCCGTTATCTGGAGGACGACGTGGAGCTGGAAGAGCAGAAGTTTGTGAAAGACTGGATTTCCGAATCTACCGCGAATAAGAATTATTTTGAAGAGGTTAAATCAATCTGGAAGGCCTCAGAAGACATAGCCGATTTTGATAAGATAGATGTAGAAGAAGAGTGGGGTAGTTTCAAGCAAACAATTTCGGTTCAAGAAAACTCTGCAAAGAATAAAGTTTCAAATACAGTTTTTTATAGAATAGCTGCTTCAGTAGCGATAATTATCGGTTTGGGATTCTATTTTTTGAATTACTACAATGCTGATGTTACTTTGGTGGCTGAGGCAGGAAAAGAAAATAGATTCGAACTCCCAGATGCATCTGTTGTTTGGTTGAAAGAAGGAAGCCAATTGACATATGACAAAGGATTTGAAGGAGAAACAAGAAAAACTCAACTAAATGGGGAAGCATTTTTTGAAGTAACCAAAAATCCTGATAAGCCTTTTATTGTATTAACAAACAATACTGAGACAAAGGTTTTAGGTACTTCCTTTAATTTAAAAACAAATACTGAAACCAAAGAAACAGAGATTGTTTTAGTAACTGGTAAAGTACAATTCACCGCCGGAGGAAATCAGGAAATTCTTAGACCTGGTGATAAAGTAACTGCAAAAGCTAATGGTACATTGGCTAAAAAAACAAATGATAATCCCAATTTTATTTCATGGAAATCTAAAGTGTTGAAGTTTGAAGATACCCTTTTGAGTGAAGTTATTGAGGATATCGAACAATTTTATAATGTTAAACTCGTTATGGAAAACCCACAATTAAGACATTGTAAACTTACTTCAGTCTTTGAAAATGAATCATTAGAAGATGTTTTGGAAACTCTCACCGTATTATTCGATATTACTCACCAAAAAGATGAGGCAAATCGAATTATTATTAAGGGAGGAGATTGTAATTCATAAAGAAACATTCTTTATCATTGTAACAAAATATTTTGAATGTTTGATTCAATCATAAAGAATAAAGTCATAAAAGTAGTTGTGCTACTACTCATCCTAATTTCTACCAAGGGATACGCACAACAAACCATTCTCAATGAAAGAGTCAGTCTAGTAAAAGAAAACACTTCTATTGGAGATATTCTCTCCGAGCTAGAAAATAAACTTGGGTTTACCACAAGCTATTCAGGAAATACCATAGACTTATCTCAGAAAAAATCTATTAATAGTAGTAACCAAACATTAAATGAGATTCTAAGAAATTTATTCCCGTCTAAATTATACCGCTTTAAGGTATTGGGTAAAAAGCTGTTGATTTATAAAAGAGTACAACGAGTTACATTAAGCGGTTATACCTTAGAAGAAGGTAGTCAGGAATATTTGAGTAACGTTTCTATATACATCAAAGAGCAAAGTATTGGTGCTGTAAGTAATGACTATGGATTTTATTCACTTTCGGTACCAGAGGGAACTCATGAAGTATTTATTTCATTTGTAGGGTACAAGACAATCACCAAAACCATAGATTTTAATAAAGATATCACACTAAATTTCATTCTGGAACCCGATACTCAATATCTTGATGAGATTGTAATTACATCAGATCGTAGTTCTTTAAAAAGTGAGGTGACTCAAATGAGTTCAGAGAGTATTACTCCAGCAATCATTAAAGATACTCCAGCTATTTTTGGAGAAAAAGACGCCGTTAAAACACTACAGTTATTACCTGGAGTAAAGGCGGGTAATGAAGGTTCTGCAGGTTTTTATGTTAGGGGAGGAACTCCAGATCAAAATTTAATTATTCTTGATGAGTCTATTGTATATAACTCGAACCATCTGTTTGGTATTTTTTCCATTTTTAATGGCGATGCAATTAAAACCGTTGAGATGTTCAAGGGTGGTTTTCCTGCTCGATATGGGGGACGTCTATCTTCGGTAGTAAAAATTGATACCAAAAATGGAAATAAAGAAAAAATAAAAGGAAATGTGAACATTAGCCTTATTTCGTCGTCCTTTATGTTAGAAGGTCCTCTTAAAAAGGATAAAACCTCTTTTGTTTTGAGTGGAAGAAGAACATATCTTGATTTATTAGTACGACCCTTTTTAGAAAGTAATAACGACTTTAGTTATAATTTTAGTGATATCACCACAAAAATTCACCATGTTTTTGACGAGAAAAACAAGCTGTATTGGAGTTTGTATTTTGGAGAAGATAAATACAAGAGAAAAGAGCGATTCGAAGATGAAGGGGTAAATGATAAAACAGATGAAAGAATACAATGGGGGAATATCACTTCTACATTGCGTTGGAATCATGAGTTTAATAACAAATTATTCTCAAATACCTCTTTAATATTTAGTAATTATAAATTTCAAAATGAGCAGCTCGAAAGCAATATTAATAATAGCTCGTTTAATAGTTCAAATTCGGGGATCGATGATTATGGATTAAAAGTAGATTTTAATTATTATCCAAACCCAAAACACACTTTAAAGTTTGGGATGTTGTCTACCTATCACAATTTTAAACCCAAAGCCATTACAATTCGGGATAGTGAGGATATTGATATTTCTAATACTCAAAGAATTCGAACGTTTGAAAGTGCTTTGTATGTTGAAGACAATTGGGAGTTCAATAAGAAATTGAATATAAATCCAGGGTTACGGTTAAGTTATTTTCAGCATAAATCTAAAGTCTATTTTAAACCAGAAATAAGGTTTGCTTTGGCATATCGACTTAAACCCACATTGGCTATAAAAGCATCGTATGCAAAGATGAATCAATATATTCACCGACTCTCAAATAGTGGGTTAGGATTGCCTACAGATTTATGGATATCATCTACCGAAGGACTCAAACCACAAGTTTCTGAACAAGTAGCAATAGGGTTAGCCAAAGATTTTGGAGATGATATGTACGAAGCTACGCTTGAAGCCTATTACAAAAAGATGGATGATATTATAGAGTTTAAAGAAGGCGCTTCGTTTGCGAGTGTTAATGACTTGTCTAATATCACCAGTTCTATACAAACTGTAGATTTTGTTAATGGCTTAACAACTGGTGAGGGATGGGCCTATGGATCAGAGTTTCTATTGCGAAAAAAACGAGGAAAGTTTACTGGTTGGTTAGGGTATACCCTATCATGGTCTGAACGTCAATTTGAAGAGTTAAACCAAGGTCGTAGATTTAGAGATCGCTTCGATAGAAGACATGATATTTCATTATTAGCGGTGTATAAGTTAGATAGACCTAAAAAAGAAAACAAAAAAACGACGTTGTCTGCAAACTGGGTATTTTCATCAGGAATAAACTTTAATGTTCCTAATACTGTAGGATTAGATCCTACTACTGATTTTCCTATAAACGATGGGGATTTTCCTGGAGTTTCAGTGTTTAATGAAGAAAAAAATAATTTTAAAGGAGAAGATTTCCATAGGTTAGTATTGGGAATTCAGTTTCATAAAATAACAAAACGTAAGAGAGAGCGCACCTGGGGTTTTTCTTTTTATAATGTGTATGCCAGAAAGAATCCATTCTTTTATCAGGTAAATACAGTCGATTTTGAAACCAATAGGAGAGTATTAAGCAAAGGATATATTTTCCTATTTGTACCATCATTTAATTACAATTTGAAATTTTAAACAGGATACAAATGAAAAACTATAGTATAATGTTGTTCGCTTTTATTTTACTAGGTTGTACAGAGTTTGTAGATGATCAAATAAACCAACCCGAAGGAGAAGAACTTGTACTTATCTATGGATTTATTTCTCCGGAAGAAGAACAAATTAAGATTTCTGTTTCTGAGACCAAGTCGATTTTTGATGAAGATGTAGATTTTGTCTTTGGAACCAATGAAGATTTAATTATTGAAGATGCTACCGTGGCCCTAGAAAATGAAGATGGAACATCAGTATCCTTATTATTTGATGATACACTTAAACGATATGTAATACAGGCAAGCTCATTTCCTATAGAACCAGGAAACGAATACCGACTAAATGTTATCGCCAAGGGACAAAGTTTTACTGCTACATGCACTATTCCTGAAGGGAAAGTAGAAGATGTAGTTTCATCTCTTGGTTTTAAGATTGACGAGTTCGGGCAGCGAATAGAAAACTTAAAAGTGCAGTTTGAAGATATTAGAGGAACCAATAACTTCTATATCGTGGGAGCAAAGTATAAGCCAATCGGAGGTACCGATATAGAAACGAGCAATGCTTTTTTTGGACAACAAAGGTTTGTAACCGATGTCACTGGAGACGGTTTTCCTGTAATTTCTGATGGTCTTGTATCTGGCATTTCTGATGGTCTTGAAATTACAGCACAAGTGGGACATGTGGATGAGCTTATTTATAGAACCCTGTTGGCTAATTTTATTAATCCAAGAAGGTCTGATGACGATCCGTTTTTCAGGCCGATTATACCACCTACAAATATAGTAGGAGAAGGGAGCTATGGTGTTTTTGCTGGATTTAGACTTACCGAGAAAACCGAAAATGTTACCCCAGATTAATTCATAAGACCTTCAAATTTTAAAAACATATAGTCTTTAATGGTGGAGGCCAATGTATCTTTACTTTGATTGAAAAAATGATCATCGGTAATTAACTGGAGAATAAAGTATTCATCTAATTTAATAACAAGGTCTACAGAGACCGGATTAAATAATTTATTTTCAATTCCCTTTATGTAAAATTGCTTCAGGTCTTGTAGTAGTGAAAAAAGAAAACCTTCAATAATCTTCCAGGCGGTAGGATAATGCTGTTGCAATTGTCTAAGATAATGCGCAGAGATATCTTTGGCTCCTTCGGTAAGAATATCAACCAGAGTATTGTATTTATAATCCAATTGTACGATTTCTCCTGTTATTTCTTCTTTATAGTTATATAACCTTTCTATACGAACCTGAGTAATGTATTCAAAGATTTCTTCTTTGGTGGTAAAGTATTGATATATGGTCGATTTACTCTTATTCATCAAGAGTGCAAGGTCATCCATGGTTAGATTTCCTAAGTCAGATTGTTTTAATTTAGGGAGAATGGCCTGAGTCCATTGCTCAACTTTCTTGTTTTTTTCCTTTCTGTCTTTGGATAACGATTTCCTTCCCATATTTGGTAATTTATTAAAATCGAACTATATTTGATTAAATAGTTCGAAAAATAATATTCTTTTTTCAAACATAATCAATTACTTCATGAAGAATGAAAGAGTATGGCAAAAATATACCGGAAAAGTGGCCTGGCCTACCATATTGCTATTTGCAGCCCTATTATTAGGGTATGGAGTACTGTGGTATGCATTTAATTCTGGTCTGTCTGGAGTGTGGACTTCTTGTATAGGAGCGGTATTCGCATATGGAATGTTTACCATTGCTCACGAAGCCTCTCATGGGAATATTGCTGGAGGAGTAAAATCGGTTGTAGTTTTTGAAACGATATTAGGTTGGTTGTCGAGTATGTTTTTGCTGTTTCCATTTTGTGCTTTTAAAGTGATACACTTAAGGCATCACGCACATACAAACGACCCGGTAAAAGATCCAGACCATTATGTGAATGGTAAAAATGCCTTTACCATTTTTATACGATGTCTCACATTAATAGGTCACTACTTTGGGTTAACTCTGGGGAAAGACAGCAAGAAAGATCCTGCAATGCAGTTGATACGTAAACAATCTATAGGGTTTAGTGTTAGCATATTATTGGGGATCACATTTTTAATTGTTTCTGGAGACGGGCCCGCATTGTTCTATGTTTTTATACTTTCAGCTTTAATGGCAGCACCAGTTTTGGCATTTGCTTTCGATTGGATTCCTCACTACCCGCATAATAATTTAGATAAATATCATAATACAAGAGTGATCACAATCCCAGGGCTTGAGTTTCTTTCATTATACCAAAGTTACCATTTGATGCATCATTTGTATCCTCGTGTACCTTTCTATCATTATAAAGATTGTTTCCAGGATTATGAAAAGGAGTTATTGGCAGAAAAATCTCCAATAGAAGGTTTTAGAACACAAGATCTTGGTTTAATGCAAAAGAGGAATACCTATGTCGATGTTATCTCCGGTAAGAGTTGGAGTTTTGTACTTGAAGTTGAAAACGTATTTAAAGAAACACATGATTCATTAAAAATAACGTTCAAGAACTTAGATAATATTCCTTTTACATTTAAATCTGGGCAATATGTGGTATTGTCAGATTATGTTGAAGGGCGATTGGTAAGTCGGTGTTATTCTATTTGTGAAAACCCTTCAACGGGAAAGCTCTCGGTTATTGTAAAACGAGTGCATAAAGGTAAGTTTTCTAATCATCTGGTAGATCAAATAAAGGAAAATTATAAATTAAAGGTCTCAGGACCCTATGGTAACTTTGTATTACCCAAAGAACGAAATCAACCTTTAATACTTGTGGCAGGAGGTAGTGGGATAACACCAATATTATCTATTTTGAAATGTTATCTTGAAACTTCTGATGCCAATATTACGCTGTTATACGGGTGTAAGAGTAAAAATGATATTATAGCCCAACAAGAATTAGATAACTTATCTAGTACATATGCAGACCGGTTTAACTACATTGTAGACTTTGATATTTTAGACGAACAAAAGCAGAAAGACTATTTGAAGAATATCTCCTTGGTTTCTTTATGCTATATTTGTGGTCCTCAACCCATGATGGCCGCCTCAAAAAGGGTGTTGTCGAACTTAGGAATCCCTCAAGAATGTATAAAAACCGAAGAATTTGCATCGGCTACCAAAGAATTTACTGGAGTACTTCATGAGATAGAAGTATCTATTCATCAGCATGAACTATTATTTCATTCAGATACCTCAGAAACCATTTTGGAAAGTGCTCTAAGAGCCAAAAAAGAAATGCCATATGCTTGTGCAATGGGACAGTGTGGTACCTGTAAGGTAAAATTAATAGAAGGGGAGGTAACCTGGAAAAACAAAAGTGAAATCGCACTGTTATCCAATGAAAAAGAACAAGGGTTTATTCTACCCTGTGTTTGTAGTGCAACAACCAAAATAAGACTAAAAGTATGAGTGAAGAGTACGACTATATTATTATAGGAAGTGGTTTTGGTGGTTCAGTAAGTGCTCTACGACTATCAGAAAAAGGATATAAAGTGTTGGTAATAGAAAAGGGAAAGTGGTATGCACCCAAGGATTTCCCTAAAACCAATTGGAACCTGAAAAAATGGTTATGGATGCCTTTCTTTAGATGGTTTGGGATTATGAAAATGTCTTTTTTTAAACATGTGGTCGTAATATCGGGTACAGGTGTGGGAGGAGGTTCTTTGGTATATGCAAATACGTTACCGGTTCCCAAAAAAGAATTTTTTACATCAGGTAGTTGGAGACAATTGGCCGATTGGCAAGAAGAATTGGCTCCATTCTATAAAACGGCTTTGTATATGTTGGGAGCGCAGAAAAATCCTAACTTTTTTGATGGAGATAAGACGTTGCAAAAACTGGCCGGGCAAATGGATCTCGAAGATAAATTTGAAGCCACAGATGTAGCTGTTTTTTTTGGAAAACCCAATAAAACAGTATCTGATCCTTACTTCGACGGTAAAGGACCCGATAGAACAGGATGCAATTACTGTGGAAGCTGTATGACCGGTTGCAGAATAGGGGCTAAAAATACATTGGATAAAAATTATCTGTATTTGGCACAACAGCTTGGAGCAAAAATATTGGCAGAACATGAAGTTTATGACGTGATGCCAGTTGGAGAAGGGTATGAGGTGAAATTTAAATCTTCGACTCGGTTTTTTAAATCTAAGAAAACATTGAAGACCAAAGGAGTGATTTTTTCTGGAGGAGTTTTAGGAACGGTGAAATTATTGTTGAAATTAAAACAAAAGTCATTACCTAAACTCTCTAACCGTTTGGGGGATGATATTCGAACAAATAATGAAAGTCTAATTAGCGTTACCAACCTAGACGGGCAAAAAGATATGTCTAAGGGAGTTGCTATAGGTTCTATTTTAAATACCGATGAAAACAGTCACCTTGAGATTGTTAGATATGGGAAGGGATCTGGTTTTTGGAGATTATCACATTTACCATTAACCCACGGTAAAAATACCATAGTAAGATTGGCCAAGATGGTAACAAGTTTTATAAAACACCCTATTTCTTATATTAAGTTATATACAACAAGGGATTGGAGTAAGAGTACTACAGTGCTTCTATTCATGCAAACCTTGGACAGTACTTTAACGTTCAAACGTAATGGTTTTGGTATGATGAACACAAAAGTCGCAGAAGGTAAAAAGCCATCTGCGTTTATTCCTGAATCCTTAGATTTGGCAAAACGCTATGCTACTATGGCGAATGGTAAGGAAACCGTTTTTGGTCTTGAACCTTTGGCTGGGATACCTTCTACCGCCCATATATTGGGAGGTGCAGTGATGGGTGAAAATAGTGATCAAGGAGTGATAGATAAAAACAATAAGGTTTTTGGGTATGACAATATGTATGTGTGTGACGGTTCTATGATTTCTGCCAACCCTGGGGTGAATCCTTCTTTATCGATTACGGCAATTTCTGAAAGGGCTATGAGTAAGATACCATCAAAATCAAATTAGTTCAATTTGAAGATCTGAAGTGCCTAAAAAGAACATAAGCTCCAAAGATTATAAAGATTAGAAGTATAAAGGACCTGCTATTCCATTCTCCCTCTTCCTGAAGCCTGTTATATAATTGCAAGCTACCAATAATTACCATGGAAATGCCTATCATTAGGTTCCAGGATCGTTGAGGTCGTTTGTCTTCCTCTTCTTCCATGAATTTAAGATAAACTTTTTTCAATGATGGGGATAGCTTCCTCTACATCTGTCTTTTTTACAAATAGTTGTATATGATCAGGGATACCGCCACCAAATCCAGCCATCATTCCAGATTTCATGTCATCTCGGGTAATGGAGTTAATCCCTTTTTCTTGGAGTACTGTTTGTACAAACTGAATATTAATCAGACTTCCGGTATATACTCTTTCATATTCACTTTCAGGAAACATAGGTAATGAGGTTTAGGCGTTAAAGTATTTACTATTCCAAATAGCAGTATTAAAGTTTTTACCCAATGCAAAACCATAAAACAATACAACCGCGGCAACCGATTTAAACATAAAGAAAAAGATCATAAGAAACGTTGAGGTATCACTTGTTTTGCTAAATAAGCCATCGGGTACCATAAGTGTCAGTAGAATACTCACCAGAAATGTAAGGATGAGCAGGTTTTCAAAACTTTTGAAGAACCACATCATAAATTTGCGTAACGGGTGTAAATCATTCCCCCATTTATGGACCAAATAAAAATAATCATTACCCATAGGAGCAAAGAGTAGGGGGTCATCTGCATTTTCAAGCTTAAACAATTTAGAAGGTGCAATAATTTTAAAACCCTTAAGTTCTGTATCGTGTTTTTTTTCTAACTCTTTTATGGCAGATACGGCAGAAGCAGGGAGCTTACCTTTAAAATATTTTGAATCTAAGAAACGTAGTCGGTAATCGATACAAATCTTTTTAATTTGATCGATATGATAAATTTTACCAGTTTCTAACAGGTCAAAATCGAAATCATTTTTTAATACATCTTCCTTAACATCAAGATTTTCAAGAATCCTTTCTTCATGAGCTGCATCTTCTTGAAAAACTCTTAGTACCTGCTCTTTCCAGGTAGTAGGCGCATATTCTTTATTTCGTACTTTGTTTAGTTGATTTTCGATATTCGTTCTAGGCAATAACATAAACTTTCTTTTTCTATAGCTGTACTAAATTAAGAATTTAGAAAAAGCTTTAAAAATATTAGAACTATTAATGTTTTGAAGATGAACAGTTTTAACGATTGTTGAAGTGTGAATAGATACCTAATAAAAAAAAGCAACTGCAGATGCAGTTGCTTTCTTACAAACAGAAAAATTATCTAAATTAGATAATCGTAGATTGTCCCACGTGTATATTTTCAAAATTTATATTTGAATCTTCAGGATTTAAAATATGATCTGCGATAAAGTCTCCCACCTTTTCAGTAGTTAGTGGATTAGTGGCATTTAGATCAGGTGTTGTAAGATTGAGCTCCAAGGCTTTTTCTACTGCATCTCGAACAGCAGCAGCTTCACCAACCAAATCGAAATGTTCTAATAACATAGCTGCAGAAAGTATAGCAGCTATTGGATTAGCAATTCCTTTTCCAGTAGCTTGAGGATATGAACCATGAATAGGTTCGAACATACAGCAAGTATCTCCTACAGAAGCCGATGCCAATAAGCCTATTGAACCTCCTATAACACTTGCTTCATCAGAAATAATATCTCCAAACATATTTTCTGTTAGAATAACATCAAACTGACTAGGATTCAGGATCATTTGCATGGCTGCGTTATCAACAAATAAGAAATCTAAAGCTACAGCAGGAAATTCCTTAGAAATTTCGGTAACTACTTTTCTCCATAACCTAGAAGATTCTAATACATTGGCTTTATCGACCAATGTCAATTTATTTCTTCTTTTTTCAGCTGCTTTAAAAGCTAATCTTGCGATACGCTCAATTTCTGGTTTAGAATATTCACAAAGATCAGAAGCTACAGTCCCTTCTGCATTCAACTCTTTTTTTCCGAAGTAAATTCCACCGGTCAATTCTCTATAGATAGAAATATCGGTACCTTCAATAATTTCTGGTTTGAGAGGAGATTTATCGATTAAAGTTTGGTATGCCTTTACTGGTCTTATATTGGCATATAAACCTAGTTCTTTTCTTAATTTTAATAATCCTTGTTCTGGCCTAACTGGCGCACTAGGGTCATTGTCATATTTAGGGTCTCCAATAGCTCCAAAAAGCACAGCATCAGTATTCACACAAAGTTCGAGCGTTTCGTCGGGTAGGGGGTTACCTGTTTTATCAATGGCAATAGCACCTACCAATGCTTCTTTAAATATAAATGTATGATCAAAACTATGCGCTATCGCTTCTAGGGCTTTTATAGCCTGAACTGTTACTTCGGGACCTATACCGTCACCTGATAATACTGCTATATCTAATTTCATGTGTTCGTAATATTGTTTTATTCGTCATATTCAACTCGCCAAAGTATGTACTTTGTTTCAAATTTGATATTGGCGTGTTTCAATTTCTTAATTTCTTTTTATGTTATGCTCTTGACATTTCAAAAGCCTCTATTTCTGTTTTATTACTGATTAAGAAATCAATATCATCATATCCGTTCATGAGACATGTTTTTTTATAAGGATTGATCTCAAAATTCGATGATGAATTTGTACTTTCTATAGTTATTTTTTGAGCTTCCAGATCGACTTCTATATGGGTCTTTGCATCCTTTTCTATAGCTTCAAAAATTTCTTTTAGGTATTCTGGAGCTACTTGAACTGGGAGTACTCCATTGTTTAATGCATTTCCTTTAAAAATATCAGCAAAAAAACTAGATACCACTACTTTTATTCCGTAGTCATGAATCGCCCATGCAGCATGTTCTCTACTAGATCCGCATCCAAAATTATCTCCAGCAACCAAAATACTACCTTGGTACTTTTCATTATTAAGAATAAAATCTGAATTGATACTTCCGTCCTTATGAAAACGCCAATCTCTGAACAAATTTTCTCCAAAACCTTCGCGACTGGTGGCTTTGAGAAAACGTGCAGGAATAATTTGATCTGTATCTACATTTTCTATGGGTAAGGGTATAGCAGAGGATGTTAGTTTAGTAAACTTATCCATGATATTAATTTAGTTGTTTTGTAATGTCTATAATTTTTCCTTCAATTGCCGTCGCAGCTGCTACCAATGGGCTTGCCAAAATGGTTCTGGCTCCTTGTCCTTGCCTTCCTTCAAAGTTTCTATTAGAGGTAGAAACGCAATACTCTCCTTCAGGAATTTTATCATCATTCATCGCTAGACATGCTGAGCACCCTGGTTGACGAAGTCTAAATCCAGCATTTTCAAAAACTTCATTTAATCCTTCTTCTACTATTTGTTGTGCTACTTGCCGAGATCCAGGAACAAACCAGGCGGTAACGTTATCTGCTTTTTTCTTCCCTTTTATGAAACTGGCAGCTACTCTAAAATCTTCAATTCTACTATTGGTGCAGCTTCCGATGAAAACATAATTTACTTTTTGGTCAATTAAAGATTGTCCTTTCTCAAAATTCATATAAGCCAGTGATTTCTCAAAAGATGCATTATTCTCTGATGGAATTAGCTCTGTGATCTTAATTCCCATTCCCGGGTTAGTTCCATATGTAATCATTGGATCAATATCGGCAGCATCAAAATGATATTCTTTATCAAATACAGCACCTTTATCGGTTGAGAGAGTCTTCCAATAGGCTAATTTGTTTTCGAGATCATCACCTTTAGGAGCAAATTCTCTTCCTTTTACATATTCAAAAGTAGTTTCGTCTGGAGCAATCATTCCTCCACGAGCACCCATCTCAATACTCATATTACAAACGGTCATACGACCTTCCATAGACATTTCTTCGAACACGTTACCAGCATATTCACAGAAATAACCAGTGCCCGCATTTGTTCCTAGTTTAGCGATAATATATAAGATCACGTCTTTAGGGAGTACGCCGGGCTTCAACTTTCCATTTACATTTACACGTAAGCTTTTAGGTTTTTGTAACAGTAAACACTGGCTGGCGAATACCTGGGCAACCTGACTAGTACCTATACCAAATGCTATGGTCCCGAATGCCCCATGAGTAGAGGTGTGGCTATCTCCACATACCATGGTCATGCCCGGTTGTGTAATTCCCAATTCTGGCGCCATAACATGCACAATACCATTGTACTTATGACCTAGTCCATATAAAGTAATGTTATTTTTTTCGCAGTTCTTGGTTAGCTCTGCCAATTGATTACGTGATAAATCATCTTTAACAGGAAGATGTTGATCCACAGTTGGTGTATTATGATCTGCTGTTGCTACTATTTGATCGGGTCTAAAAATAGGAATTCCACGTTGTTCCAATTCTCCAAATGCTTGTGGACTTGTAACTTCGTGGATAAGATGCTTGTCAATATACAATATCTGCGGCCCGTCTTTAATTTCTTTGACCACATGTGCATCCCAAACTTTATCAAATAAGGTTTTCTTCATTACTATTTTTTTATGCTACTACTGCGGAAGTAATATTTGAATTTTTCATGATTACGTGGATATCTTCATCTACCACCTCTTTTTTTCTGTCTGCGAAGGTCAAAAATTCTCTATATACATCGTCCAGCTGGAGTTTGGTTAATTCATACCCGACCTTTTTAGCTCTATAGGCTAATGCGGCTCTTCCGCTTCTGGCCGTGAGAACAATGGCTGATTCAGTTACACCAACTTCAGCTGGATCGATGATTTCATATGTTTCTCTGTTTTTGATGACTCCATCCTGATGAATCCCAGAGCTATGAGCAAATGCATTGGCTCCTACAATTGCCTTGTTCGGTTGAACCAGCATACCCATATGATCAGATACTATCTGACTAGTTTCATACAATAATTTAGAATTAATTTCGGTATTAAGATTTAAATACGGATGTTGCTTCATTATCATAACTACTTCTTCTAATGAAGTGTTTCCTGCTCGTTCTCCAATACCGTTAATAGTACATTCAATTTGCCTTGCACCATTAATTACTCCAGAAATAGAATTGGCTGTAGCAAGTCCTAAATCGTTATGGCAATGGCAAGAGATAACTACTTTATCGATTCCAGTGACATTTTCTTTTAGGTATTTGATCTTGGCACCATATTCTTCGGGAAGGCAATATCCCGTGGTATCTGGTATATTAAGAACGGTCGCCCCAGCTTTGATCATGGCTTCACAAACTCGTGCCAAGAATTCATTGTCGGTGCGACCAGCATCTTCAGCATAAAATTCTACATCTTCAACAAAAGATTTAGCATATTTAACCGCAGCAATTCCTCTCTCAATCACTTTTTCCTGAGTACTATTAAATTTGTATTTAATATGAGAGTCAGAAGTTCCTATCCCCGTATGTATTCTGGGTCTTTTGGCATATTTTAAGGCTTCAGCGGCTACTTTAATATCGTTTTCTACAGCTCTAGTAAGTCCACAAACAGTAGAATTCTTAACGATTTTGGCAATTTCATTTACCGAAGAGAAATCTCCAGGGCTAGAAACAGGAAAACCTGCTTCTATAATATCTACACCAAGTTGGTCTAACTGCTCTGCGATTACAAGTTTTTGTTTTGTGTTTAGTTTACAACCAGGGACCTGTTCCCCGTCTCTTAAAGTTGTATCGAATATGTGTACTTTATTATCACTCATAAGAATCCCGTGAATTATTTTTTGTGCTTAGTAGAAAAAAGGATCTTTAAAAAATATTCTTCAAAGATGTTTCTTTAATCTCTTACGAATTTATATTTTGGGAATTCAAAAGGGAAGTATTTGGATGATTGTTTTACAATGCTAAAATGTTTTTTATAAAACTTAACTTCTTTTTAATCAGTTAATTACAATATATTTTCTTACAATGACTAATGATCAAAAAGATCCTTTGTTTGTTTTGATAAAGTCACTTTCCAAATCGGAAAAACGCCAATTTAAGGTGTATGTTGGTCGGTTAGGAGTGAATACAGATTCAAAATTTCTAGCTTTATTTAATCACTTAGATAAAAATGATGTTTTAGATGAAGAACTTATTGTTAAAAAAGGTATCGTAAAGAAACAACAGCTTTCTAATTTAAAGGCGCATTTATACAAACAAATTTTGATTAGTCTTAGGTTGAGTCCTTTGCATCAAAATATAAGATCTCAAATTCGAGAGCAGTTAGATTTTGCTTCTATATTATATCATAAAGGTTTATATAAGCAAAGTCTCAAGATTTTAGACAAGGCAAAAGCATTGGCAAAAGAGAATGAAGAGCATAATATTGCTTATGAAATCGTCGAGCTAGAAAAAATCATAGAAACTCAATATATAACTAGAAGTATTAATAACAGAGCCGATGAACTCACCGTAGAGGCAAAAATGTTAAGCATGAAAAACGTGCTTACCAGTAGACTATCTAACCTGTCACTACAGTTGTATGGTCTTATGCTGAAAAGTGGATATGTTAGGAACGATAAAGAGCATAATGTTATTACCAACTATTTTCATAGCAAGTTACCTAAATATGAATGGAATTTACTAGGATTTAGAGAGAAGTTGTGGTTGTATAAAGCTCATTTGTGGTATAGTTTTATTATTCAGGATTTTTTGTCTTGTTATAAATATTCTAAAAAATGGGTTGATTTGTTCTATGAGCATCCCAAAATGATAGGTCTAAATCCAGTATTTTTTTTAAGAGGTAATCATTATTTATTGGAGTCCTTGTATCTAATCAAGGATAAAACAAAGTTAAAGATGATGCTTGCTGAATTTGAGGAAGCCATAGAAAAAGAATCTTTCCCCAATGATGATAATATCGAAGTATTGTCATTTCAATTTATCTATAACAATAAATTAAATATTCATTTTTTGGAAGGCACGTTCGAGGAAGGAGAGTATTTGGTAGAGGAAATATTAAATGGAATTGAAAATTTTAAAAACAGATTAGACGATCACCATATTATGGTGTTTTATTACAAAATAGGTTGTTTGTATTTTGGAATGGGGAATCATAGGAAGAGTATTGAATATCTTGCGAAAATTATCAATAACAAATCTTTAAAAATGCGGGAAGATTTGATGTGTTTCTCCAGAGTATTAAGTTTGGTAGCTCATTATGAAGCGGGAATGGATTATCATTTGGAAACACAACTTAAAGAGACTTATAGGTTTCTAATTAAAATGGATGATTTGCACGAAGTACAAAAAGAGATGATTAAATTTCTAAGAAACCTTGGAGATATATTTCCGCATCAAATCAAAGATGAATTTAGAAAACTACATAAAAGGCTAAAACAATATGAAAATCATCCTTATGAGAAAAGGGCTTTCCTGTACTTAGACATATTGTCATGGTTAGAAAGTAATATTGAAGGTAGGCCCGTTGCCGATATTATTAAAGAAAAGGCAAAAGGGCAGGTGCGATAATATTTTTTAGATTTTTATGGAAAATAATCAACATTTTAAAAATATTCTTGAGCTTAATTTGGCGATGTTACTAATTAGTACTTCGGGAGCTTTGGGGAGATATATAGATATGCCGGTTCCGGTAATTATTGGTTTTAGAGCGATATTAGCAGGGATTTTACTATTTCTTTTTTGTAAGTGGAAAAAAATATCCTTCAGTACAGGAAGTAAGGATCGTCCAACTATTATTTTAAGTGGTGTTTTAATGGGATTGCATTGGATCACCTATTTCTATGCTTTAAAATTGTCTAATGTGGCTATTGGGATGTTGTCTATTTTCACTTATCCCGTAATTACTGCGCTTTTGGAGCCTCTTTTATTAAAAACTAAATTTCAAAAAGTGCATTTATTGTTGGCTCTTTTAGTGCTGTTGGGTATTTATTTTTTAGTGCCAGATTTAGATTTTGAAAATTCCTATACCAAGGCAGTTATCTTAGGAATTATTTCGGCACTATGTTATTCGCTGCGAAATCTTATCATGAAAACAAAAGTTGGAAATTATAATGGCTCTGTTTTAATGTGGTACCAATTGGTTGTAGTAAGTATATGTTTGTTACCTTTTTTATTCATTTTTGATAGTTCAGGGATAAAAGATCAATGGCCAGCAACTTTAACTCTTGCACTATTAACTACAGCAATTGGTCATACTTTATTTTTATCTAGTTTTAAGCGGTTTTCGATCACGACGGCTAGCATTATAAGTAGTGTGCAACCTGTATATGGTATTATTATAGGAATTGTTTTTTTGAAAGAAATACCAGCGCTTTCAACGGTAATAGGTGGGGTTCTTATTCTAACTTCAGTAGTAATAGAAAGTATAAGAACATATAAATAGAATTTATCTTAACTGTCAATTTTGCTTCATGAGATGACAGGAAATCAAAAATCAAAACGGTAATTCATTTTAAAAGCAACTCCCCAATTTGTTCTGGAAATTTCTTGGTTAAAATTGTCTGTAATAACAAAGTACAAATAAGACAAAGGTTTGTATTCCCATTGTAACCTGCTATTAACATTGAAATTGTTTTGTTGAGTGTTGTATTGCAAATAGGTAGTCCAATTAAGACGATTGTTAAAGAAGATTTCTTTAGTAAAACGTACCAAATGAAATGTTTCTTTACCTAGAATGTCTAGATCAATATCGTTAATGTCATACGATAGTTCAAAATTTGCAAAAGGTAATAATTGATAGTTTAAATATGCACCTGCTGTTGTTCTTTTACCACCATAATAGGTACCTTTCTGTATATTAAGTCGGTATCTGAATTTTTGATTATTGGGCGAATTATAGCCGATTTTTAAAATTCCAAAGTGATAAATATCTGGTGTTACTGCATTGCCATTACCCAAGGGGTCGAATCCATATTTCAGGTCGATATAATCATAATTAAACACATAATAAATAGCCGATAAGTCTTTAAAAAACAAAGCAGAATTTAAAAAGTGTGATGATTGTGACAGACTCCCATCTGTATTAAAATAATTGTTGTTACTGTAATTAATTAATCGTATTGAATTTAGTTTTTTTGAGCTATCATAGAACTTTTCGTACTCCAAACTTACTGTTGTCTGTGTGTAGCCTTCCCTAATTACAACATCATTAATGGCATCATAATTATACAGCCTTGGTGTAAAACCAACATCTGTAATATAATTTTCGCCCAAGCTTTTAAGACTAACATTCCATGCCAAGCCACGTTTGTTAAACCAAATACCAACATTGTAATAATTATTTTTTTTGGTAAGGTTATGATTAAAACTCTTACCGTAATTCGCAACACCTGTCCATTTATTGTTGTCTGATTTAAAATTAAGATTTATACCTGTTACCCGGTTGTAATTGTTTAAAAATTGAAATCTATTGGTCTGTTGTCTATTAATTAAAAAACCGGTTGTTGTGAAATTCTTAGATAACTGTTGTTCTCCTACCAACGCAGTAAAGTTTTGTGCATCAATATCATCATCTTCATTGGTTTGCACATTTAATATTCCAATACGTGTTTTTTGAGAGATATTTCCAGATAGTTTTATTCCAAATTGTATATCACTGGTTGCTCCAATCCTTCGTGAATAAAATGGATTTACATCATTTACTCCTAGATTAGAAAAGAGATCTGCATTTTCTAGAAAAAAATTACGACGTTCAGGAAAAAAGATAGCAAACCGTGTTAGGTTAGTTACCTGCTGATCTACATCTATCTGAGAAAAATCAGGATTGATGGTTCCATCCAATCTTAATGATGATGTAAGGTTATATTGTAAATCTAAGCTGGGTTTAAAAGTAGTTTCTTCCTCATTTTCCAAAACATCATTCTGATAATTTACGGTCATAGAAGGAGTAACGGTAAAACGAGATGTAGATTTGTTTGGAATGTTTTCAAATATAAACGGTGTGGTAAATCTTAAATCGAATAAGCGATAATTACGTTTTACATTACTTAAAATCGTCCAAGAATTCTTTTTGATATCTCTAACATACATTTGAATACCGAATACAGTGTTTCCCTTATTGTAGTTTAGGTGTTTTAGAGGAATAGCGATTTCATAAATTTTATCGGTGCCATTAACCGATGTTGCAGCTTTCCAGACCGTATTCCAGCTTAAACTAAAATCATACCCTTCGTTTACCCGCTCAACTAAACCATCTACTTGTGTTCCATAACCATTTACAGCAAAATAGTAAGCGTTTTGTTGTTGATTTTGCGTATCCAAAATCAGTATAAACGAATCGCTCAACCCAATTGACGCATCACGTTTTAGTGAATTGGTTTGTATTCTAGATTCAGAATCTTTGTAAATAGCACTCACGAATAAAAACTCACCATCATGAAACATTTTTACTTTGGTTTGATTCTCTGCTAGCCCTATATCTGTTGGCATCCAATTGTAGAAACCTGTAATTTCCGGGATTTGTGGCCAAATAGATTCGGTTAGTTTTCCTTCAATGTTTATTTTCTCTTTATAAAAGGGAATACGATGTTCTTGTGAAAAGCCCAAAAAAGAAAGACACGAGAAAAGAAGGAATAGATTCTTCATGATACCAAATGTTTAAATTCGGTATAAAACTATTTCAACGAAACACTCATTTTAGAAAAAATAGACTAACACGCTATTTACAACTATAAAACTTAAATATGGGGTTAGTAGACTATTTTAGCTGAAACATAGGATCAAAACGGGGTATTAGTAGATAAAAACAGTTTGGTTTGGGTATAAATTCTATTTTTACAACTCAATTATGCAGATATTTAAATCACATTTTAATTCAAATCTCGGAAAGCACATTTTGTTTTGGGTCTTTGTGTTTTTATATTTTATTCTTACTGCTAATTTCAACTTTTATTCTAGTTATGTACAAGTCGTAGAATTTAATCTTATGGTTGTTTTTACTCAGATATTAACAGCATACTCGTGTTTATATATTTTAATTCCCAGGTTTTTAAATAAGAAAAAGTATATAGTGTTTGGCGTACTTCTTTTGGGGTTATTGTTTGGTTTGTTTGTTATCTATAATCTGTTTAAATTTTGGTATTATGACCCCAAATACTACGAAACCTATAATGAATTAGGAAAGCAATACGCTAAAGAGTCACTTTTGGAACGACTAGCTTACCCAAGCGTATTTTTAAGTAAATGCATTAAGTTTTTGACTCCCACTGTATTGCTTTTGGTAGGAAGGATTTATAAAAATCAGCAGCAAATATTACAATTTAAAGAGCAAAAAAAAACCGCAGAACTGTTGGCTTTGAAAAGTCAGTTAAATCCACATTTTTTATTTAACACATTAAATAATTTGTACTCGTTAGCATTAGAAAAATCTGATAAAACACCAGAAGTTATTGAACGGTTATCGGATATTTTGGATTACATTTTATACAGATGTAAGGATCAATATGTGCCTTTGCAGAAGGAAGTAGAACTTATCGAAAATTATTTAGCTTTAGAAAAAGTACGTTATGGGAAACGTGTGAACATAAGTTTCAAACAAGCTATATCTGATGATACTTATATTGCCCCTCTAATCTTACTAACATTTGTTGAGAACGCTTTTAAACATGGTGTAAAACAAGCCTTAAACCAAGCTCAAATTAATATAGATTTAAAAGCCGAAAACGAGTGGATTCATTTTAGTGTAGAAAATACCAAACCAAATACAAAGCTTGAAAGTAAAGAGGAACCGTTAGGGTTAAAAAATGTAAGGAAACAATTGGAGTTATTGTATTTGGAATCTCATTCTCTCACTATTTTAGATATAAATGAACGATATTTGGTAACCCTGGAGCTACACAATAATAAGAAATGAGCAAGATCTATAAATGTATCATAGTAGACGATGAGGAACTTGCAAGAAACCTCATAAAAAATCACCTTAATCAGTTAGACGATTTTGAGATTTTTGCCAGTTGTGAAACAGCTATTGAAGCTAGTAAAATAATACAACAACAATCGGTAGATTTGTTATTTCTTGATATAGAAATGCCCGTGTTACGAGGTACAGAATTTTTAAAAAACCTTATTCATAAACCTAAGGTTATTTTTACCACGGCTTACAGAGATTATGCAATTGAAGGTTTTGAACTCAATGCTGTTGACTACCTTTTGAAACCCATAACATTTGGACGTTTTCTTAAAGCTATCGAAAAGTTCTTAGCGCTCCAGGATAATAATCGATTACAAACTAATGTTTTAGAGTCGTCTATAAAACCTGATTTTATATTTATTAGGAAAGACCGCAAACAGGTAAAAGTTTTTTTTAATGACATTCTTTACATAGAAAGTATAAAAGATTACATAAGAATTCATTTACCTGACGATAATTATGTTACAAAACATAGTATCACTACTTTTTTAGAATTATTGGATGACCGCTTTTTACGTACACATCGGTCGTATATTGTAAACAAGGATAAAGTTACTGCTTATACCAAACATGATGTGGAAATAGGGAAAACAGAAATACCAATTGGGGATAGTTTTAGAGATGTTTTACATAAGTTAACATCATGAATTGGTTATGATTATTGAGTCAAAGCAACTAAATTATCTAATAAGCTTTTTTTATTTAAAAAGGTATGAACGTGTTGAAAACAATTATTAAACACAATCATTCCATACTGGATCTTCTGGAGGTGGAGCTATAATAGTTATAGACTCTTTCTTCACTGGGTGAATAAAACTAAGTTTACGCGCATGTAAATGTATACTACCATTTTTATTGCTTCTGTCTGCTCCGTATTTTAGATCTCCTTTAATGATAGATCCAATGGTAGAAAGTTGGGCTCGAATTTGATGATGCCTCCCAGTATGAAGATCTATTTCGAGTAAAAAGTAGTTTTGTAGCTTCTTGAGTATTTTGTATTCTAAAATAGCTTTTTTACTGTCGGGAACTTCATGTTTGTTGGCATAAGACTTATTTTGTTTTGGGTTTCTTTTTAGCCAATGAGTTAGTAAATCTTGTTGTTTGGGAGGTTCTTTTTTTACGATCGCCCAATAGGTTTTTTGAGCTTCTTTGTTGGCAAAAAGTTTATTTAACCTTGGTAAAGCTTTGCTGGTTCTGGCAAATACCACAATTCCACTAGTAGGGCGATCTAATCGATGTACTACCCCGAGATATACATTACCTGGTTTACTATACTTATCAGCAATATACTCCTTAACAACATCGCTTAAAGGTTTATCCCCAGTTTTGTCACCCTGAACAATATCTCCTGGACGTTTATTAATCACTATAATGTGATTATCTTCATGAAGAACCAGGAGATTTTTTTTATTTGAAATTGTTTTTACCGACAATGCTGTTAACGTATTCTAGTATTGTTCATTTTCGTTTGGGAAGTCAACAGATTTGACATCGCTTACATATTGTTTGAAAGCATTGGTCATTTCTGTGTACATATCTAGATAACGTCTAAGAAATCTAGGGTTAAATTCGTGTGTCATTCCTAACATGTCATGTGTAACAAGAACCTGTCCATCAACTCCGCTTCCTGCACCAATACCTATTACCGGAATGGTTAAACTGTCTGCCACTTCTTTGGCTAACTTTGCCGGAACCTTTTCAAGTACAATAGCAAAGCAACCTATTTTTTCTAACATTAGGGCATCTTCCTTTAATTTACGGGCTTCTTCTTCTTCCTTAGCTCTTACTGTATATGTTCCAAATTTATAGATCGATTGAGGAGTTAACCCAAGATGTCCCATTACAGGAATTCCCGCATTCAACGTTCTTTTGATAGATTCTTTAACTTCTTTTCCACCTTCCATTTTTACTGCATGTGCTCCAGACTCTTTCATAATTCTAATGGCAGATCGTAAGGCTTCTTTAGGATCACTTTGATAACTTCCAAAAGGAATGTCAACAACTATAAGAGCGCGATAGATAGCCCGAATCACAGATGAAGCATGATATATCATTTGATCTAATGTAATGGGTAATGTAGTTTCATGACCAGCCATTACATTTGAAGCCGAATCACCAACAAGAATTACGTCGACTCCCGCACCATCTACAATTTTGGCCATTGTGAAATCATAGGCTGTTAACATAGAAATTTTCTCTCCGTTAGCTTTCATTTCTACAAGAGATTTAACCGTAACGCGTTTATAGTCTTTTTTTGCTGTGGACATTGTAGTTATAATTTAGAGCTGTAAAAGTAATCATTTACTTATATCATGACAAGTATATATCATTGAGAAAAGGGTATAATTTCCCTTTAAGCATGTTTCAAATTTGAGATAACATTTAAAATCTTATTTTTATGCAAATCAATAAAACGACTTTATGTATAAAATTTCAATCACTCTTGGCTTACTTTTTTTCTGTTTTATGTATGGATATTCGCAACAAAATTCCTCAACAGATGAAAGTAAAATTTACAAGGAACAGGTAAAAGCTACCATTTTAGAGTTTTTTGAAGGTTTTCATCAAGGAGATACTTCAAAAATTAGTAAAACAATTGATTCAGGAATGGTATTGCAAACCATTGTAACAACCAAAGAAGGAGAAATAAAAGCGGTGAAAACCGACGTTCAGAAATTTTTGACTGTTATACATAAGCGACCCGCTGATCAGAAATGGGATGAAAGATTATTATCATTTAAAATTGATGCGAATGATGGCATTGCAAATGTTTGGACACCCTATGAATTTTATCTTAATGGTATCTTTAGCCATTGTGGGGTGAATGTTTTCCAATTGTACAATAGCGGTACTTCTTGGAAAATCATGGCACTTGCAGACACTCGCAGGAAAGAAGGATGTAAATAAATAGGTATGTTAAGTTTTAGCAATCGCTTAAACTTACTTTTACTGCTAAACCTCCTTCGCTAGTTTCCTTGTATTTGGTATGCATATCCTGAGCTGTTTCCCACATGGTTTCTATAACCTTATCAAGGGGAACTTTGGCATTTGCAGCATCGGTATCTAGTGCCATTTCACATGCATTTATAGCCTTTACAGCACCCATTGCATTTCTTTCGATACAAGGAACTTGTACCAATCCTGCTATTGGGTCACAAGTTAATCCAAGATGATGTTCCATTGCTATTTCGCTTGCCATTAAAACCTGTTCTGGAGTACCTCCCATGAGTTCGGTGAGTGCTCCAGCTGCCATTGCCGATGAAACTCCTATTTCGGCCTGACAACCTCCCATAGCAGCAGAAATGGTAGCCCCTTTTTTGAAGAGACTTCCAATTTCACCAGCCACCAGCATAAATTGTTTTATATCATCAAAGTTGGCATCGTGATTTTCGATAACCATATAATACATCATTACTGCGGGTATGACCCCAGCACTTCCGTTGGTTGGAGCAGTAACTACTCTACCTAAAGAGGCATTAACTTCATTCACTGCCAATGCAAAACAAGATACCCATTTAAGAATTTGACGAAATTTCACTTCTGTATCTCGTATAGCTTCTATCCATTCTTCCGGTGTAGTATAGGGTGTCTCACCAATCAGTTTTTTATGAGTATCAAAGGCCCGTCTGCGAACATTCAATCCACCAGGTAGTGTTCCTTCGGTATGACAACCGGTATACATAGATTCCAACATTACTTTCCATACCTCGGCAATTCTTTGATCTATTTCTTTATCGCTTCGTAAAGATTGTTCATTTTCCAGAACAATTTCTGAAACGTTTTTATTTTTTTCCTTGCAGTATGCCAAAAGGTCTGTGGCTTTTTGTATGGGTAGAGGGAAACCTTTAAATTCCTCTAATTTCTTTTCTTGTCTCTTTCTTTCTTCTTTAACCACGAATCCACCTCCAATAGAATAGAAGGAAGAAGATATTTTCTGACCACTTTCTAATTGTGCATGAAAAGTGATCGCGTTAGGATGAAAATCTTTGAACTCTTTATTAAAAACAATTTGTGTCTTTGGGTCAAAATCTACTTGTAACTCAGTGTTAAAATTAAGTTTTTTGGAAGTTGTTATATGATCTATTAAAGAACCAATAGAAGCGACTTCTATAGTTTGTGGGTCATATCCACATAACCCCAAAATAACGGCAATATCTGTAGCATGGCCTTTACCAGTTAAGGATAAAGAACCAAATAAGTCTACTTTAATAGTAGTGATATGGTCAAATGCTCCTTCTTTTTTTAATTCAGCAATCCATCTTCGCCCTGCACGCCAAGGTCCTAAGGTGTGGGAGCTAGATGGTCCTACACCAATTTTCAGCATATCAAAAATACTGATACATTCCATAATTCGTAATTATTGAAATATTTAACGGGGTAAATATAGTTTTTTGGTAATAAATAAATCTGTTTTTTGCAGAATTCTTATTGGTTGTGGTTTATGGTAGAAACTATAAATTAGAAGGTGTGATTAACTATCTTAATGACAACCTGTCATATAGATCGTATTGGCATAATCATTGACCTAAGTCGGTTGTGAATATTTAGGAACAACACTATAACAATTTATAATAAAAATGAGTAAAATAATAGGAATAGATTTAGGAACTACCAACTCTTGTGTTTCTGTAATGGAAGGTAATGATCCTGTGGTTATTACTAACTCAGAAGGAAAAAGAACAACTCCATCGGTGATTGCTTTTGTTGAAGGTGGAGAGATTAAGGTAGGAGATCCAGCAAAACGTCAGGCGGTAACCAATCCAACCAAGACGATTGCTTCTATTAAAAGGTTCATGGGGAATAAATTCTCAGAATCTTCAAAAGAAGTAGAAAGAGCAGCTTATAAAGTGGTAAAAGGAGATAACGACACACCAAGAGTAGATATCGATGGTCGTTTATATACTCCACAAGAACTTTCGGCAATGACACTTCAGAAAATGAAGAAAACGGCAGAGGAGTTTTTGGATCAAGAAGTAACTCGTGCAGTAATTACTGTACCAGCATATTTTAATGATGCACAGCGCCAGGCTACTAAAGAGGCTGGAGAAATTGCAGGTTTAAAAGTAGAAAGAATTATTAATGAGCCAACTGCAGCGGCATTGGCTTATGGTTTAGATAAAAAAGGAACCGATCAAAAAATTGTTGTATTCGATTTTGGTGGAGGTACTCATGACGTTTCTATTCTAGAATTAGGAGATGGAGTATTCGAAGTATTATCTACAGATGGTGATACCCACTTAGGAGGAGATGATGTAGATCAAAAAATAATTGATTGGTTGGCTGAAGAATTTAAGGCAGATGAGAACATGGATCTTAGAGAAGACCCAATGGCATTACAACGTCTTAAAGAAGCTGCAGAGAAAGCAAAAATAGAGTTGTCATCGTCTCCACAGACTGAAATCAACTTACCTTATGTTACTGCTACTGCAAGTGGACCAAAACACTTAGTAAGATCACTTACAAAATCTAAGTTTGATCAATTAATTGATGATTTAGTAAAACGTACTATCGAGCCTTGTCGAACAGCATTAAAAGCTGCAGGATTATCAACAAGTGATATCGATGAGATTATCTTAGTAGGAGGATCTACTCGTATTCCTGCGGTACAAGAAGCGGTAGAAAAGTTCTTTGGGAAAGCACCAAGTAAAGGAGTAAACCCAGATGAGGTTGTGGCAATTGGAGCAGCAATTCAAGGAGGTGTATTAACAGGAGATGTTAAGGATGTACTTTTATTAGATGTAACTCCACTTTCTTTAGGAATTGAAACAATGGGTAATGTAATGACAAAACTTATTGAAGCCAATACAACAATTCCTACTAAGAAATCACAGGTGTTCTCTACAGCGGCAGATAATCAGCCTTCTGTTGAAATTCATGTGCTACAAGGGGAGCGCCCAATGGCAGCAGATAATAAAACTATTGGTAGATTCCACTTAGATGGAATACCACCTGCACAAAGAGGAGTTCCGCAGATTGAAGTTACTTTTGATATTGATGCAAATGGTATTATCAAAGTATCTGCAACAGATAAAGCAACAAATAAGTCTCAGGATATTCGTATCGAAGCGTCTTCTGGATTAACAGAGGAAGAAATCGAAAGAATGAAACAAGAAGCCGAAGCAAATGCTGAGGCAGATAAAGCTGCAAAAGAAACTGCAGACAAATTAAATGAAGCTGATGGAATGATCTTCCAAACAGAAAAGCAGTTGAAAGAGTTTGGTGACAAATTATCTGATGATAAGAAAAAACCAATCGAAGAAGCTTTGGAAGAGCTTAAAAAAGCTTACGAATCTAAAGATTTAGCTGTAATACAGCCAGCTCTTGATAAAATCAATGAAGCATGGAAAGTAGCTAGTGAAGAGATGTACAAAGCACAAGCGGAAGCACAACAAAATGGACAGCCAGGACCAGATGCCGGAGGAGATCAATCTGGAGGTGATGGATCTGAAGGAAGCGATGTAGAAGATGTTGACTTTGAAGAAGTGAAGTAAAACTCATATATATTGTAAAAAGGGAGCTATTTATAGCTCCCTTTTTTTATTCCTTAAAATTAAGATTCTTTAACAAAAAGATAGTTTTTTTTAACGCTCAAAGGGCTCGATTCAATGGAGTAACTTTCATACTTTTATCCCAATTAATCACATAAATTATTGAAAATGAAAAAAGTATTTTTAGCCATTTTTTTGTTGGGGGCATTAACGACTATGAATGCTCAGGAAGTTGTATTTGGTGTTAAAGCCGGGGTGAACTTTTCAAAATTTGGTCAAGATGCCGATGCCGATGGCAGAACAAGTTTGTTTATTGGAGGTTTGGCAGATTTTACCTTAAATGAGAAATTTCACATTCAACCAGAACTTTTATATTCTTCTGAAGGGTCAGAGGATATAGAGGCGAATTTTATTAGAGTACTGGGGATAGGGAAGTACTATCCGGTAGAAGGTTTTAGTTTAGAGGCAGGACCACAATTTGGTATTAGAGTTTCTGCAGATGATGCCATTGAAGATTCGACAAAATCATTTGATTTTGGTTTATCTTTTGGAGCTGGGTATGAGTTAACAGATATAGGTTTGTTATTTAACCTAAGATATAACGCCGGTATTGCCAACCTTTCTGATGTAGATGGTTTCGATACAAACTTAGGGACTTTCCAACTGGGAGTTGGTTATAAGTTCTATTAGTAAATTAATAAATAGTTTTAAAAAGCATGGTTATTATATAATAATCATGCTTTTTTATAGCTGTATTCTTTTCAAAGCTTCTTTTTCTGATAGGGGCTTTAATTTAGTTTTGGAGACAAAATCTTTTACCGCCCGTGGATTAACTTTTGAATATTCTCGCAAAGCCCATCCAATGGCTTTTTTTATAAAAAACTCATCAGATGATTTGTGCTGCGCACAAAGCGAAAATAATAGTTTGGTATCTGTTTTATCTTTATATCCCAACTGAAATAGAATTGCACTTCTATTTAACCACATATTTTCTGAATTGGAGAATTCAGGAATCACGCTAGAAATTTCTTTAGGAAATAGAAGTAAATAATTTCCTAAAACGTGTTTAGCAATAAAGTCTACGCTATCCCACCAGGAATTGGTAGTAATTAAAGTCTTTATAAAATCTAGATCACTTACTTTATATGTTTTCTTCAAAAACCTGGCTGTTAATTCGATCGCACAATAATGTAATTCACGATGTGGTTTTTTATACAAAGTGTGGGTTATTTTGGTTACGTTAGAATGTGTAAAATAGTCCTTATGATCATCTACAAGCTCCTTCAATATCTTTTTTCGTATTGGTGCCTTAATACCATAAAACTGGAATAAGTTTTTCATATAGGCTTCCATGCCTTTTGCTTCTTCGGCATTAGCGGTATCTTCGAATGCGTTAATTAGTTTTGAAACAAATTCCATTGTTACATGTTTAGTAGATACGCATGACGATTTTAAAAACCATCAGCAGTATCGTCTCCACGTTTATCTGCGCCTCCTTCTAGAGTTCCATCTGGTAGTGCAAGAATACCATCAACTTTACCAATAATTCTAGACTCTTCTTCGTTGATGTTGTACCCTTTGGATTGCAATTGTTGCAAGAGGGTTTTGTCAAAAGAATTAGGTTCGAATACAACCACATCTGGTAACCACTGATGATGAAATCTTGGAGCATTTACAGCTTCTTGCATGGTCATTTCAAATTCTTCCACATTGAGTATGGTTTGTAATACCGATGTGATAATGGTAGAACCTCCTGGAGTCCCAACAGACATCCAAAATTTATCATTTTTTTCAACTATGGTAGGTGTCATAGAGCTCAACATTCTTTTTTCTGGGGCAATAGCATTGGCTTCGGCTCCTATAAGCCCAAACATATTTGGTGTACCCGGCTTGGCACTAAAATCGTCCATTTCGTTGTTTAGGAAGAAACCTAGCTCGTCTACATACAATTTAGAACCATAAGCTCCATTAAGTGTTGTAGTTACAGAAATTGCATTACCAAAAGAGTCTACAATAGAGTAGTGAGTAGTCTCTTCGCTTTCATAACCAGGAATTTGGCCATAATCGATTTCTGAAGACAGTGTGGCTTTGTCAAAGCTAAAACTATCCATTCTTCCTTTTAAGTATGAGTTATCGATGAGCGTATCGATAGGGATTTTTACAAAATCAGGATCACCAAGGTAAAAACTACGATCTGCATAAGCTCTTCTTTCTGCCTCTGTAATCACTTGTATAGTTTTTAAGCTATTATGACCAAAACTCGTAAGATCATGAGGTTCTATCATTTTCATGATTTGAGCAAGGCAAATACCTCCACTAGAAGGCGGAGACATCGAGATTACTTTGAGATCTTTATATTTAAACTCTACTGGTTTTCGCCATTTTGCTTTGTATTTTTTAAGATCATTCATGGTTATAATTCCGCCATGATTACGGATAAAAGCCACTAGTTTTTTAGCGGTTTCACCTTTGTAAAATTCATCTTTTCCGTTTTCAATAATTCGTTCTAAAGTTGATGCTAAGGCTTCATTTTTTAGGGTGTCGTTTGCTGTATACCCTCTTAGTATTGGGATGGTGTCAGTATTTACCTTAAGAAATAGGTCTTTATAATGTTGAAAACGTTTTTCTTGTTTTTCGGTAACTACAAATCCTTTTTTAGCTAGATCAACCACAGGAGATAATAGTTCTTTAATTGGTAATGTTCCGAACTTTTCATGTACTTCAAATATTCCAGCAATTGTTCCCGGTACTCCAACGGCTAAACTACCCAATTGGCTTTTCTCTGGGATAGGATCTCCGTTTTCATCAAGATACATGTCTTTTGATGCAGCAAGAGGTGCTTTTTCACGATAATCTAAGGCACCAATATCTCCATTGGCCATTCGGTAGACCATAAATCCACCGCCGCCAAGATTACCGGCGTAGGGGTATGCTACTGCTAAGGCCATTTCGGTAGCGACCATAGCGTCAAAAGCATTACCACCTTTAAGCATAATCTCTTTACCGATTTTTGATGCTTCAGCTCTAGCAGAAACCACCATGGCTTTATTAGCAATTAGTCCTCTTATAGGTGCTTTTACAGGAGGTTTGGTAGTTTCAGTTTTACAAGAATAACTAAGAATAAGGAGTAATGATAATACTAAAACTCTCATAATGTTCTCATTTCGTTTTTGGTGAATACTTCGAGTTCTTCAAAAAAGGAACGAAATTCCTTTTCAAAATCTGTATAATACTGCTCTAGTTCGATAACAGCAAAATTCATTTTTGATCTATTTTTTGTTCTTCGGTTCATGCCCGAAAGTACACTTCCTATACCAGAAATAGTCGCATAGCTTAATAACCAGTTGTCTCGAATCATGTAAGGAAGAAAGTTCTGAATTTTTTGAGGTAAAATCTCATAGTAATCAAGTAATAAATCATAAAAATCCAAGGTGTACTGTTCCAGCGGAGTGGCAGAATAGTCTTTCCAGTTTGCGGCCAAAAAATGATCATAGAGAATATCTACAATTACCGAACTATATCTCCCATACTTTGGAGATAATCTAGATATACTTTGCTTTACAATTTCATGAGAATCAGTATAACTATCAATTTTTCGATGCAGTGTAATGCCCTGGCTTATTCTTTTTGGATATTCTAAGAATTTTTTTCCTTTTACAGAATCGGCGATAAAATTGCCAATTTTTAGTTCTGGATCTTGGCCAGAGAGATAGATATGAGCTAAAAAATTCATTAGGGGAATTTACAATTTTTTGGGAATTGAATATTGTTTTTTTGTAAACTTTATTAGTAAAGTTGTAGTAATGTATGATACCTTGTACATTTGCGTTCAAATTATACAACAGACATCAATATTATATGACATTAATAAAATCTATTTCAGGAATAAGAGGAACTATTGGAGGTGTGGTAGGGAACAATCTTACGCCTGTAGATGCCGTAAAATTTGCCTCGGCATATGGGACCTGGCTGAAAAAAGAATCAGAAAAAGAACATCCTATTGTTGTTGTTGGGAGAGATGCCAGAATTTCTGGTTCAATGATCCAACAATTAGTTATGAATAGCTTGGTAGGTTTGGGAATACATGTGGTAGATTTAGGTCTCTCAACCACTCCTACAGTCGAAGTTGCTGTTCCTTTAGAAAAAGCCAATGGAGGCATTATTCTAACAGCTAGTCATAACCCTAAGCAATGGAATGCATTAAAATTACTAAACCATAAAGGAGAGTTTTTAAATGCTGAAAATGGTAAAAAGATTTTAGAAATAGCTGAAAATGACGATTATGTTTTTGCTGAAGTGGATGACTTAGGTACTATCACAGTTAATGATACTTATATTGACAAGCATATCGATGAAGTTTTAGATCTTTCACTGGTAAATGCCGATTTAGTAAAAGAAGCTGGCTTTAAAGTGGTTGTAGATGCAGTTAATTCTACTGGAGGAATCGCTATCCCTAAGTTGTTGAAGAAAATGGGGGTAGACGTAGTAGAGTTATATTGTGAACCAAATGGGCATTTCCCTCACAACCCGGAGCCGCTTAAGGAGCATTTAACAGACTTGTCAGAATTAGTGGTTAAGGAAAAGGCCGATTTTGGACTAACCGTTGATCCTGATGTAGATCGATTGGCTTTTATGAGCGAAGATGGAGAAATGTTTGGTGAAGAATATACATTGGTTGCTTGTGCAGATTTTGTGTTAGGAAAAACTCCTGGAAATACAGTTTCTAACTTGTCGTCGAGTAGAGCGTTAAGAGATGTGACGCAAAAACATAATGGTACCTACGAAGCTAGTGCAGTTGGAGAGGTAAATGTGGTAGAAAAAATGAAAGCGAATAAAGCCGTGATAGGTGGAGAAGGTAATGGAGGTATTATCTATCCCGAATTGCACTACGGAAGAGATTCTTTGGTAGGCGTTGCTTTGTTTTTAACACACTTGGCAGAGAAAAAATGTAGCGTAAGTGAGCTTAGAAATAGCTACCCATCTTATTTTATGAGTAAAAATAAAGTACAACTTACTCCAGAGTTAGATGTTGATGCTATTTTAAAAGGATTTCATCAAAAACACCAGCAAGAAGAAGTGTCTACTGTAGACGGGGTAAAAGTCGATTTTGAAGATTGTTGGGTGCATCTGAGAAAAAGTAATACAGAACCTATTATTCGTATTTATACAGAAGCTATGAGTCAGGAGAAAGCAGATCAATTAGCGGAAGAAACAATAAAAGTATTAAAAGGAATTGCAGGTATTTAATTTACATGGTACTTATTTAAACATGGATCGGAAGGAACTAATCAATAATAGCACCTTCCGGTTTAGGTGAATCTTTATGTTTCCAACGTTTATGAGTCCATAGGTAGTATTGGGGCTTTTCTCGTATTTGTTTTTCTAGAAGTTGTAGATACTGTTTTATAACATAGAATTTTTCTTCTTCTTTACTATTTTCGGTTATTGGGATGAACTTTACCTCATAATATCCTCTTTTTATTTTTTCGACATGTAGGTATAAAACAATAACATCAAGACGTTGTGCTAAAAATTCACCACCAAGAAATATTGGCACTTTTATTCCCAAAAAATCTGTCCAGTATTTAGCATTATTTATTTTCGGAGATTGATCAGATATCATACCATAAGTGCATATTGTATTCTCTCGTTTATCTTTAATTATTTGTCTCGCTACCTTATGACTAGCTATAAGTCTTGAGTTAAATCGACCACGTATTCGATGTGCCAATTTATCAAAATGTTTATTTTTAATTTGTTTGTAGATACCAACACACGGATTTACAGATACTAAGTCGATAGCATTAGACCATTCAAAGCTTCCATAATGCCCCATTAGTGTGATAATACCTTTGTTTTTCCTTTCAAATTCGTGAAACTCATTGAGATTTGTCACTTTATATCGTTTTATCAATTCTTCGCGAGAAATAGAAAGCGATTTTGTCATTTCTAAAAACATATCACACATATGTTTATAAAAAGCTTTACGTATTTTTTTTATTTCTTTCTTAGATTTTTCTGGAAAAACTAGGTTTAGATTTTCTGTCACCGTTTTTCTTCTGTATCGTATTATATAGTAAGTTAAAAGATATATACAGGTAGAGAATGAATAGAACAGTTTCCAAGGTAATTTAGATATTCCTAAGATTATTGGATAGGTAATACTATAAATTAGTAATTGCATGTGTATGTATTAAAAACTCATAAAGGTAAGTTATTTATCAGTATTGGATACATAAACATTTATTAATCTATTGTAGCGCCTTCCGGAGCTTTAGATAAAGCCTCGCGATGTTTCCAGCGTTTATGTGACCAGAGGTAGTACTCCGGATTACTCTTGATTTGCTCTTCTAGCATTCTAAGGTATCTTTTAACGATACTGTAATCCTCACAGTTTTTAGTGTCTTCGGTTATGGGGACAAAAGTAGCCTCGTAATATCCACGTTTTATTTTCTCTACTTTTAGATAGTATACATTTATACCTAACCTTTTTGCCAATACTTCTGCACCCATAAATGTGGGGACTTTAATTCCCAGGAAGTCAGTCCAGTACATGGCATTGTATATTTTTGGGGATTGATCGGAGACCAAACCATACATATATAAACCATCACGATTTTGATCTGCCATAATCTCTTTCATTGCATTTTTGGTCGTTACTACTCTGGATCCAAAACGCGCTCTAATTCTTCGAACCAAACGATCAAAATACTTGTTTTCTATACGTTTATACACACCTACGGCTTGAAAACCTGTTTGTATATCTACTACATTCGACCATTCATAGCTGGCATAATGTGCCATAAATACCATAATGTTTTCACCTTTGGCTTCTAGTTCCTGAAGCTTTTCAAGATTGGTGACTTTAAATCTCTGTTTCATTTCTTCATTAGAAATAGAAATAGATTTAATCATTTCCAAAAACATGTCGCACATATGTTGATAGAACCCCTTCCTTATTCTTGCAATTTCTTTGGATGATTTTTCAGGGAATACAAGTTTTAAGTTATCAGTGACCGTTTTTCGTCTGTATCGTATAACATAATAGATAAGAAGAAAAATTCCTGTAGAAAAAGCATAGAACAGCCTCCATGGTAATTTAGAAATTAACCATAGTATAGGATAAACAATTCTATAAATAAGTAACTGCATATAGTAGGGTAGGGTTTTGGATGGCGAAAATACGGGTATTTTGTCAATACCGACTCATAATGTGTTAAAAAAAACTAAAAATGAGTTTCTTTTAAAAGAAGTTATAATCAAAAAAAGGTATGTTAATCTACCACAGCACCTTTAGGAATCTGAGCGTTGCGGTGTTTCCAACGTTTATGAGTCCATAAATAGAATTCTGGGCGGCTATATATCTGCTCTTCTAGCATTTTTAGATAAGTTTTGGTAATGTAGTGGTCTTCACAATTTTTTGGATCATCAGTTATTGTTACAAACTGCGCCTGGTAATATCCACGTTTTACCTTTTCTACTTTGAGGTATACCACAGGTAAATCCATTCTTTTAGCTAGCACTTCACCTCCAGTAATTATAGGAATTTTTATCCCCATAAAGTCGGTCCAGTACATCGCGTTTTTTAGTCTAGGTGATTGATCTGATAACAACCCGTAAGCCGCTAGCTTATGGTTTACTTTATCTCTTGTGATTTCTTTTACTACATGATGACTTCTAATAAGTGATGCTTTAAATCGTCCTCTTATTCTATGAACAAGCGCATCAAAATACTTGTTTTTAATACGTTTGTATGCTCCAACAATAGGAAAGTCTAAAACGAATTGTGCTGCGATTGCCCATTCATAACTGGCGTAATGTCCCATTAAAACAATAATACTTTTATCTTGTTTTTGTAATTCTTTAAACCCTTCTATATCCTTAATTTCAAATCGCTCGATCATTTCCTCTTTAGAAATAGATAGTGTTTTGACCATTTCTAAAAACATATCGCACATATGTTTGTAAAACGCTTTTCGAATTTGAAATATCTCTTCTTTAGGCTTGTTTGGGAAAACCAGTTGTAAGTTTTGGGTGACTACCTTTTTTCTGTAACCAATAACATAATAGGCAAATACATATATGATCGTAGAAAACATATAAAATATGCGCCAAGGTAGTTTAGAAATAATCCATAAAATAGGATACACAAGACGATATGTGAGTAATTGCATGAAAAAAATAATATCAGCCTACAAAGATATAATTATTCAATGCCATATTTCATAAACTTTTGCTAATACCAAAGTCTTAAAATATGATGATTTTCTTAGGTGAAAATATATGGTATATTTGAATCAAAATCATAATTGCATGAGTACACTTGGTATCGATATTGTTCTTATTGTTATTATAGCAATAAATGTTCTGGTTTCTATTACCGGATTCAACGATTTCTCTTTTTTAGAAAAATACAAGTTTAATATTGGAGGTATACGCAGGGGAGAACATGTAAGAATGCTCTCGTCTGGGTTTTTACATGTGGATACAACACATTTGTTTTTTAACATGTTCACCTTGTATTTCTTTGGTCCGGTGGTTCTTAAGCATGTTGGAAATCTTCAATTTTTGCTTATTTATTTTGGGAGTCTTTTGTTTGGTAATCTATTTTCTTTATTCTTTCATAAAGATGAATATCATTACAGTGCTGTAGGAGCTAGTGGAGCGGTTTCAGGAATTATATACTCAGGAATCTTGTTTGAGCCGTCTATGAGTTTATATTTAATGCTTATCCCAATCCCAATTCCTGCATACATTTTTGGAATAGGATACCTTTTGTATTCAATTTTTGGTATGAAAAATAGGGTGGGGAATATTGGTCATGATGCCCATTTTGGAGGAGCTGTTGGGGGATATTTGATTACCCTACTTTTAGCCCCAGTGTTGTTTCAAGAAAACTTATTTATGATTGGTTTATTGGCTATACCCATCGTTATTTTGTTTGTAATGCAAAGACTTGGAAAATTATAAGTTATATGTATAAAAAAACGACCCAAACAGGGTCGTTTTCTATTTCTTATTTTTTTTACTTACTATAAGGACTTTTCTTCAAGTAATTCAGAAATCTTCTTTTCTAAAGCAGGCCCTCTAAGGTTTTTAGCAATCACCTTTCCTGACTCATCAATAATAAATGTTGCAGGAATAGAACGTACTCCATAAGCACGAGCAATAGGATCTTGCCAGAATTTAAGATTAGAAACATGATTCCAATCTAGGTTGTCATCGGCAATGGCCTTGGTCCATGATTCTTGTTTCTTGTCAAGAGATACACCAATAATATTTAATCCTTTGTCATGGTATTTGTTGTATACTCTTACAACATTTGGATTTTCCATTCTACATGGCTTACACCAAGAAGCCCAAAAATCTATGATTGTAATTTTACCCATAGATTCCTTAAGCGATATAGTTTTTCCGTTTGGAGTTGGCGCAGAAAAGTCTTCTGCCTCACTACCAATATCAATTCTTTTTTGCATCGACATTGCAACTGCGTTATTGATAAGTCTATCTAAGTTTTTTCCCAATCTAGACTTTTTTACGGTATCGGGTAAAGCAGTGTATTTTTCTTTAGCTTCCTTGCCAGAAAGTGCCTTGAGATTCAGTAAATCTGTCAGTGCCATAATCGAAACTAATGAATTACTATTGTTATCTATAAGATCTTTTCGGTATTGTTTTTCTTGTTCTAGAATCTCTTCTTTTTCTGTAGCTATTTTTAATGCCTTCTCAGTTTCTTTTAATTTTGAAGCGATCTGATATTTGTTACTAAGATCAATTTTCTTCTCATTAAAATTTTTCATGGTATTCACATAATCAAAAAATAGCTCATTTTCATGACCACCTTTAACCACAGAAGATCTAAGACTATCTTTGTAGATAGTCATTTGTATAGGATAGTTTTCTGCTAGAAACAGTATGTTCCCAGGGACGTTTTTAAATGTAATATAATTGAAATCGTTACTTTCTGCTGGAGGAAGGGAAATTTTGAATTTTCCTTGATTGATTACTGCAGTATCAATTACAACAGGCCTATTAGATTGGCTGATGGCATTGATATAAACTTGAGTGCCATCTTCAAAGCCAGCGGCATCAGCGGTTATAGAGTATCCTTTCTCTTCTTTTTGACACGCGACAAGTAGGAGTATTGAAGCAAATAGAGCAATTCTTTTCATAGTGTTTCGATTTATTGGTGATAAAAATAAAGAATCCAAGGTATAAACACCAAAAATTAACTTTTTGATATCATATATTTAGGTAAGTTTTTGTGTAAAAAAGAAAAAACCTAATTATCTTAAGTGGGGTGTAACAAAATTGATGTATTTCAAGTCTAATAGGATGTGACATACAGCTTACAAAATTAGATTCCTTGATAAATTTTTATTTTTTTTCATTTTTGGGTCTAATTATTGATAGTATAAACGTCATATTTATATAGACAACTAACTAATAAAATAATATAGTTTTAATATATTGTTAATATCTAGCAAGACCGCTAGCTTTGTATTACTTTTGTTGAAACCAGCTAAATGAATAGGTATGAGGGTGTTAGAGCAAGATTTTCCATTAGAAATTGCGATTAGCTTTTCGAAGTTTTTTGAACAATACAGAACCTTTTTAGATAGTGATAACCAGCTTCTTAAGGAGAGAGCAAGAAGTGTTTTAAAAATTGCTGAGGAATATCCTGAGTTAGAAGAAGGGGTTAAAGATGAAGAGCGGGTAATCGAATTACTTCCGCAAATAGATCTTATTTTGGAAGATTCTTTCTCCCAAATTTTACAATTGAATGAAATAAAAATAGCAACTATACCTTTTCATAATACTGTATTAAAGTCTACTAAGCGCTACCAAAACATTATAGAAACTGCGGGTGAAGACTTTGAACCTCAGATCAAGAACCTAGCCGAAGACCAGTATTACATTATGGGCTGTAGTATTATATTAGGCAGTTATTATGGGTATAATATAGATTTTAGAAGACCATTTTTTTATGATATTCCTGATGCCAATGGTATTATTAGGCATTATAGAATTCTCTATAATGGAGATTTTATTGAAATTATAAAGACCGATAAAGCCAAAGATATTACAGATGAGGATGTTGCAGAGTTACTGGACAATTTTGATAATATAGAAATATGGAAAGAAAAGTTCCCGCCGCATAGCTGGATCTTTAAAGGGATTGTCATTGCCAATATGTTTGATGTCACAACAGATGTCTCTTTGTCAGATTTTAAAACCAGCCTGATCAGATATGACAAAACGCAAGGAGACTTTATAGGAAGTTTTCAAGATATATTTAGGGCTATATTTAATCTTACAGAGATTAAAGTTGGTTTCTCCAATTATAATGACGAAGATGATGTTTTTGAAAGAGTACCATTTAAGAATATAGATAGTTATATTCTTTACGACAAATTTTCTGATAATTGCGAAGCAGCTCTTTGTCGTGGAACATATTACTACTTATTCGAGAAGTCTACCTATTTTGCGATTTCTGATGTAAAAAGATATCAGAAATCTACTCCAGAGGAAAAGATGTATAAAAACCTAGTTGCGCAAGGAATAAACAGTGCTATTATTGCTCCTATAAAAAGTGACGGTAAACTATTAGGGATTCTTGAAATTGTATCACCTAATGTTCAAGAGCTTAACAGCATTAATGCTAATAAGCTGAAAGATATTATGCCATATTTGGTAGATTCGGTATTGCGTTCTAAGGCGAAGGCAGAAAATGAATTAGAATTGGTCATACAACAAGAGTGTACTTCTATTCACCCAAGTGTACATTGGAAATTTAGACATGAAGCAAAACGCTTTATGAGAGCCATGGTAGAGGAAAATCCCGTATCTTTCAGAGAAGTAGTCTTTGACAATGTTTATCCTCTTTATGGTCAAATTGATATAAAAGGTTCTTCAGAAGCAAGAAATCATGCCATTCAAAAAGATTTGGTGCTACAGCTTAAAGGAATAACCAAGGTAATAGACAAGGTAATAGAGGTAGATCCATTGCCAATCTATGAACAACTTAGTTATAGAACAAATCGTTATATTGAAACGATAAGTGAACAGCTACAAGTTGATAGTGAGCAAAAGATCACCAATTTTATTAAGAAGGACATCTCACCACTCTTTAAACATCTTAAAAAGAAAGATAGGGATTTAAATAGTCTTATCGATCAGTATAACGAAATGCTGGATAAGAATATCAAAACAGTTTATAAACATAGAAAAGCCTATGATGAATCTGTAATGCTTATCAATAAAAAAATGGCAGCATTACTGGATCAAAAACAGGATGAAGCTCAAGGAATGTATCCTCATTATTTTGAAAGATTTAAATCTGATGGAGTTGAGCATAACATGTACATAGGAGAATCTATTACGAAGCAAACCAATTTTAATAGGGTATATCTTTATAATCTTAGGTTGTGGCAATTACAGGTGATGTGCGAGATGGAAAATGCCTATTACCAGATGAAAAATGACCTGCCTGTTGCGCTAGATGTTGCATCTATGGTACTTGTATTCAATACATCACTTTCAGTGAGATTTAGGATGGATGAGAAGAGGTTTGATGTTGATGGAACATATAATGCCAGATATGAAGTAGTTAAGAAACGTGTAGATAAATCTAAAATAAAAGGTACCGACCAACGTGTGACCGAAAAAGGAAAGCTGGTGGTTATATATTCACAACGTTCAGACGAAAGAGAGTATATTAAATACCTTAATTTCTTACAGTCTAAGAACTATCTGGAAGACGACATAGAAATTGTTGAACTTGAGGATTTACAAGGCGTAACGGGTCTTAAAGCGTTGCGAGTAAATATACTTTATCATAAAAACGCTCATGATAAAGAGTTTTATACCTATGAAGACCTTATGAAAGAAATTAGCTAGATTTCTTTATTGTAAGGTATTAAACGCTATTGCAAAACTTATTACAGATGTAATGATACCGATCATGAAAACGGTATAAGTGATACGAAGAATTTTATACTTTTTGTGTAGTACCTTACCCAAAAAGTATAAATCTTTTATCATGGTATCATAAATATATTCTTTATCGTCCATGAGTTCGGCCATGGCAGATTTATATTCATTTAGAGGCATTTTATGAAAATTTCCAAAGAATAGAAGGTTAACCTTTTTTTCCTCAATCTCTTTTCTGGTAAATTCACCGCTAGTAATATTGGGTCTTGTGGCAAGAACTGACAATACTATTGAGGCTATACTAAATAGTAAAAAGATAAGTGTAGGATAAATGAGGTACTGGTTAGAGGGGTTGTCAAGTTTTGGAATTAGATTAGATAATGCAAGCGATATTATGATCGCATTTACCGAGAGAAGGATATTGGCCTTGGTATCTGCAATATCACTTAATTTTAAATGGTTTCTCAATGTAACCCTAAAGAGAGTTTGAATGCCTTTTTCGGGGCTTTCTTCCTTCAACATTTTCTTGAGCTTTTCTTTTTCTTTCTTTTTTTGCTTTTTTAATCGTTCTTGCTCTTCTAGCATCTTAGCCAAATTTTCTTCCTTTTTTGGTTGCCAATGTTCGATAGCATAAGCGGTATAATAACGATGTTTGTTTGTGAAAAGATCAATATTTGCCTTTAACCAGTCTGTAGTGTTTAGATTTTTTATTTTATTTAGCTTAAACTCTCTTCTTAATAATTCACTGGTTTCACCATAATAATCTTTGGCAAAATGGGAGGCATCAGCATCACGTATAATCTCTTCTAATAAATTCGTAGGATTATGTTCCATCTTTGTGGCCATAATTTGCTCAGAAACTTTGGCGATAACTTCTTCAGAAACTTTTTGCTTAGACAAAAAATCCTTTGCTATTTCGACACTGTGTTCTTCATGATTATCAGTGCTTTCAGAATATCCGGTATCATGCAACAAGGCAGTGAGTAATAAAACTTCTTGATCTTCGACAGATAAATTGGTATTGTCTATGATTTCTTTTGTACTTTTAAATACTCTTTTGGTATGATCGTAATTGTGATAAATACAAGAGTTCGGAAGTTTTTTTTCAAAAAGTTCCAATACAAAATTGTCAGTTTTTTCTAAAAGAGAGGACATAATTACATTTTTCGGTAACCAAAATAATTAAAAAAAAGAGATTGTAGTTCAAACAATGAATAAATATAATAAGATTCTTACTATTAGCATTCTAACTTTGCTTAGTTCTTGTGCAACCTATTCACCTAGTTATAAGGTCGAAAACTTTTCAAAATCATTACCTAAAAAGGCTATAGAAAAAACATTTTATTTGGTAGGAGATGCTGGGTATGCTAATCTAAATGAAAGCACAAAAGGTCTCACTGCTTTGGAAAAAGTATTAGATACAGCCAAAACCAACGATAGTTATATGCTTTTTTTAGGGGATAATATTTATCAAAAAGGAATGCCCAAAAAGGATGCTCCCGATAGAGAACTATCAGAACATAGAATAAATGCACAGGTAGAAACGACCAAGAAGTTTAATGGTACTTCAATTTTTATTCCTGGAAATCACGATTGGTATAACAATGGGATCGAAGGGTTAAGAAGACAGGAAAAGTATGTCATTGAACAAATGAAAAAGAAAAACGCTTTTCTTCCCAATAACGGTTGCCCATTAGAAAGTGTAGAAATTAATGATAAAGTTCATTTATTAATTATCGATACACAATGGTATCTGGTAAATTGGGATAAACACCCTACGATTAATGATAATTGTGATATAAAAACGAGGGATAAGTTTTTTGTAGAATTAGAAGGAGAATTAAAGAAACATAGTAAGAAAACCATAATATTGGCTATGCATCACCCTATGTTTACTAATGGGCCTCATGGAGGAAAATTTCATTTCATGAAACATATATTTCCTTCAAAGAAAAAAATACCACTTCCAATCCTAGGTTCTTTAGTTAGCTTAATGCGTTCGCAAGGAGGAGTAACTACTCAAGATATTTCTAATGCTCACTATAATAGAATGATGAGACGATTAGCTACGATGGCAAGAAGTATTGATCGTATAGTTTTTGTATCTGGGCACGAACATTCTTTACAATATATTGATAGTGATGGTCTCAAACAGATTGTGTCTGGTTCGGGATCTAAGGTTTCTGCAGCTGCTCTTGGGAAAGATGGTTTGTTTGCCTTTCCTGGGCAAGGTTTTGCGATATTGGATGTGTATACCGATGGATCCTCTAACGTGCGTTTCTACAGCGGAGAATCTGAAACTCCAGAATTGGTATATCAAACCGAGGTTCATGAAAAGGATAGAGAATATGATATAAGTAATATCCCCAATATTTTTAAGCCAAGAACCTCTGCTTCTATATACAAAAAAGAAGAGGTACAAAAATCTGGGCTTTATAGGTTTTTTTGGGGAGATCACCACAGATCGGTTTACGGTAAAGAGCTTAATGTTCCGGTAGCAACTTTAGATACATTGATGGGAGGATTTACCATAGATAGGCAAGGAGGAGGGCAGGTTACTAAATCCCTTCGATTAATAGACAAAGATGGTAAACGTTATAGCCTTAGAGCAATGAGAAAAAGTGTGACACAGTTTCTGCAGAAAGGGGCGTTTAAGTTTACCTATATCGATGATGGATTTGATGATACTTATACCGAAGAAGTATTGGCAGATTTTTATACTTCCAGCTATCCTTACGCGTTTTTAGCCGTGGGAAACATGGCAGAATCTATAGGCGTGTATCATACAAACCCAAGTTTATACTACATTCCTAAGCATGCCACTTTAGGCAAGTACAATGAGAATTTTGGGGATGAATTATATTTCCTGGAAGAGCGACCAGGCAAAGAATTCGGTGAAGAACCCTCATTTGGAAGTCCCGATGATATTGAGAGTACAGATGACATGATTAGCAAACTTCGTAAAGATGAAAAATATCAGATAGATGAGAAAAGTTATATAAGAGCAAGGTTATTCGATATGATTTTAGGAGATTGGGATCGCCATCCAGATCAATGGCGATGGTCACAATTTGATACCGAAAATGGTAAAATTTATAGACCAATCCCAAGAGACAGAGATCAGGTGTTCTGTAACTATGATGGACTAATTCTGGGAATTGTAAAGTTTGTATCTCCGTTGTCTCGCAAATTTCAGATTTATGATGAAGAACTGAAAAATGTAAGATGGATTAATTCTTCCGGATTACGACTAGATAAAGCTTTATTACAGCAATCTAGAAAAGAGGACTGGTTGGCACAGGCAGAGCATATCAAAGAAAATTTGACGGATGATGTTATAGAAAAATCGTTTGCCAATCTTCCCGAAGAATTACAAGATGAAACCATACAAAAGATTAAAACCTTTGTAAAAGGTAGAAGAAATCAAATAAAAGATATAGCGAGCAGGTATTACTCTTACCTCTCGAAACATGCAATTATTAAAGGAACCGACAAGGATGATTATTTTGAAATTGAACGATTAGAAAGTAAAACCAGAATTAAAGTTTCTAGAATTAAAAAAGGAAAAATTAAAAAACCATATATAGATGTGACTTTTGATGCCAATCAAACCAAAGAAATTTGGATTTATGGGTTAGATGATGATGATCGTTTTCTCGTTAGAGGAAAAGGAAAAAGACCTATTAAAATACGTATTGTTGGAGGTCAAAATAATGATGAGTATACCATAGAGAACGGACGAAAAATAAAAGTATATGATCATAAATCGAAACCCAATACATTCAAGGAAAAAGGGGGTGCAAAGGTTCGTTTAACCGATATTTACAATTACAACATCTACGATTATAATAAGTTTATTGACAAAACTAATGTAGTAATGCCTTTTGTTGGGTTTAATCCTGATGACGGACTTAATGTAAATCTTACAGATGTGTATACTGTAAAAGGGTTTAAAAATAATCCGTATCAAAGTAAACATACGTTTAGAGCCGCATACTATTTTCAGACAGAGGGCTACGATATATCTTATGCAGGAGAGTTTATGAATGCCCTTGGGAATTGGAATTTCTTAATGAATGCCATTTATACCAGTGAGAACTTTGCTCAGAACTTTTTTGGCTTCGGAAACAATACATTAAACTTTGATGATGACCTTGGATTCGATTATAACAGAGTTAAAACTGCAATTTGGTCTTTCGGGATAGGTGTGTCAAGAAAAAATATCTATGGTAGTCAATTTTCTATAAAAGCCAAATATGAAGGAGTAGAAGTACAAGATACTCCTGGGCGTTTAATCACTTCAGGTTTAAACTTTGTAACAGCAGATCCCGATTTTTTTGAAAGAAAATTCTTTGCAAATCTCGATGTACATTATCAATTTGAGAGTTACGATAATAAGGTAAACCCTACCAGAGGGATGTTATTTAGTATTCGGGCAGGAGCTACAACCAATGTAGATGATACAGAAAGAACGTATGGGTATATTATACCTAAACTTGGGTTTTATGGAGCAATTTCTAGAAATCGTAAGTTGGTACTTAAAACCGATATCCTGGCGGAAGTTAATATCGGTGATGATTTTGAATTTTACCAAGGTACTACTTTGGGTGGTACCCAAGGGCTTAGAGGATTCAGAGAAGAACGGTTTACAGGAGAAAGTGCTTTGGCATTTAGTAATGATCTAAGATATAGCTTCAACAGGTTTAAAACGGGAATAGTGCCTTTACAATTAGGTGTTTTTGGAGGTTATGATATTGGTCGTGTATGGTTAGACGGAGAAGATTCTGATATATGGCATGACTCTTTTGGAGGAGGAATGTGGATCAATGCTATGGATACTATTGGAGGACAATTAGGATTGTTTAACAGTGATGACGGACTAAGGTTTACTTTTGGTTTAGGTTTAGATTTTTAGATAAAATTATTTCAAAAGAAACTTATATAGCTTGGGTTTTTTATGCTTTGTTTTTTCGGAAGTAATATATAAGGTGTTCTCGTCTTTAAAACAAACCCCTTCTTTTTGAGAAAAATGATTCAATTTTATTTTTTGAATATCACCAGAAAATAATTGATCTCCCTTGAAATTTGAAAGCACATATAGTTTGTTATAAGTAAGAAGTACTATTTTATCTCCTTTTCTATTTATAGCAGCACCAGTAATAAAACAATCACTAGGATCTGAGCAAGTATTGTATGTGCCAATAAGTTTTGCAACGTGTTTACCGGGAGTCGTTGGTATTTTGTACAATTTTGTAGCACCTTCAAATTTTGAACTTCTATTTTTTGAGAAGAGATATAAGTTTCCGTTAAGATGAATAAATGCTTCAATATCATAATTCATCTTTTTCTTTTTAGGAGGAAACTTTTTCTGATCTTCTAAAGAAAAGTGAATTTTAGCTGTGGAAATTTGTTGCGAGTCTATCCCAGAAATACGATAGATCGTTAAATCTTTACGATTATTATTATTGTTACCAAAGTCCCCAACGTAGATATTTTGTTTATGATCATAAGCTAAATCTTCCCAGTCGACATTTTTAGTCTCCGGAAGTTTTATCTCCTCTAAAATTTTACCCTCTGAGTTTAGCCGAAACATCACATTTTTATTGCCTGAATCGTTTATGGCGAATAACTCTTTGCCTGAGAAGGAAGTAATTCCCGAGACTTCATTTAGCAAACTTGATAGCGTACTAATTTTATGTAAATTGGTAATGACCTTAGGTGACTTTTGACAACTTCCTGAGAAAGTTGCCAAAGCCATAAGGTATACTATGTATGATATTTTAACTTCTCTGGTTCCAGGCATTAAGCATCCAGCTGGTTTTTTCTAATTCTCCTATATAAGTTCCTGTAATATCGAGAGTTCCCTCATCTTTTAATTCTTCTGCCTCGTGACTTACACTTCTAAGTTGTTGAAGTAAAGCTTCATGATCTTCAAGTACTGAAGATACCATTTGATGATCTGTAAGATTGGTTTCTGCTTCTTTAATATTAGAAATATCTAAATAAGAGCTGAAATTACTTAATGGTTTTCCTCTCAAGGTCAAAATTCTCTCTGCGATCTCATCGATTTTTAGCTTAGCGTCTTCATATAATTCTTCAAATTTTGCATGTAATTCAAAAAAGTTTGGCCCTGTAATGTTCCAATGAAAATTTCTAAGTTTTTGATAATGCAAGTGGTAATCGGCTAAAAGTACATTTAAAGCTTCTACGGTATTCTGGTTTGTATTACTCATAGTTTTTGTCTATTATTTTGTTTGTTTTGATACAAAATTACTATGGATTTAGTATATACATCTAATTTACCATAATTAGTTATGATAATGGCATTATATAATTCGATTTTTGATTTCTTTAAGAACCCAGTGTAAATAATCTTTGTCATGAGGAACATATTCATGATCTAGCAAGCTATCATTCATAACTTGTTCTAATTCATTAAGGTGTATCAACTTTACTTCAGATACTTCCTCTTTTTGTAAGGTTAAAGTATTTAAAGGTACATGTAATTGGGATAGATATACATGGTGAAACTCATTATCTATAATTTGAGGAGTGGGTGCTTTACTTTCAAAATAAGTTCCAATAAAATCTAACTCTTTGACAGGTATATCAATACCAATTTCTTCTTGAATTTCTCTTTTGGCGGCTAACTCTATTTGTTCGCCTGTCGCGATGTGACCAGCAACCGATACATCCCATAAACTTGGAAAGGTATCTTTGATACTTGCTCTTTTTTGAAAGAGAAGTTCACTGTTAAGTGTATAAAGCCATATATGAACACTGGCGTGGTATAATCCCAGTTCATGAGCTTCAGATTTTAGTTTTACGTCGCCAGTAAAATTACCAGAAGAATCTAAGATGTCGATGTATTCGTCTGCCATGGGATCCTATTTAATGATGAAATTAAACAATTATAAAATTATCGATTAAATATGTAATAGTCATATTATTTAATAGATAAGAGAGAATGGTGTTAAAAAAGAAACCCTTTGCTTTTGTTAGCAAAGGGTTTTTTATAGATAAAAAGCATACTATTTCTTTTTCAATAATATCTTTTCTTGCGAAAATTGATATGCAACCTCTAAAAACTCCAACATTTTTGTCCAATTACTATTTGGTTCAAAATTGTTCTTGTAATATTTATGTGATGTAACAACCAATTGGTTGCCTTCCAATTTTGCGCTACTTACGAATCCACCAGTCTCATTTTCAATTTTTAGATTTAATTTATCATAACCAGAAATGGTATATCCATCAGGAATGGTCACGATAATCTTATTATCATATGATCTAGGGTAAGGCATGTAGATGTTTTCTTGTCGCGCTTTATCATTTTCTTCAATGGCAACCTGACTACCGATCATTTTACCAATTTCAAAAATATAGTTAGGGCCAGCTCGTTTAATTAAATCTTCCTTTATAGTATAAGATTCATTAAAAACAAATTCATCATTCAACTTATATCTACTGGTCTTTTCTGTTTTATAACTATAATCCTCAATTTTAAAATCATATTCATCTTCAGTATCTTCTTCTAAACGCTCTAGTCTTTTCTTGGTTAGCTTTTCTATGTAAGCGTTATTTAAATCGTCATATCTTATTCGTGCTTTTTTACCCAAGAAATCTGCAAAAGGAGCGGTGCCAAACTTCGCCCTTTCTTCGGGTAAATAATCTAAATAGGTTAATCTATTTTCAATTTGTGATATCTTATTATGCCCTTTGTGGTAGGATTCTTTGTTTACTTTTATTTCAGAAAAATCATCACTAAAAGAAACATTAGAGATTTCTTTAGAATTGTTATCTAAATAATTAGAAACAGGAAGAGTCGTTTTTTCTATATCTGTTACCTTGTAGTACTTATCGTCATACTTCAAAATATATGCTTCGTTACCTTCAACCATATGAGGAACCCAGTTTAAGATTGAATTATTATCTACAGGATATGCATAAAATGGATTTTCGGTATTCACTTTAATTATCCACTCTAAATTTCCTCGTATAAGTAAATCATCCATATCGCCATCATATCTCTTTTTGGTTAAGATGATTTCAAAAGGAATGTCGTTTCGTTTTAAAAAGGAGCAGTATCTCGAAAAAAACCGACCACTTCTGGTAATAGCGATAGAATTAGCATCGTAGTAATTAAAAGGATACGGTAAAAACCGTTCTTTATCGGCTATAGCAGCTTCTATATACTGGTTAAAGTAAAAGTGTCGCATATAGTAATATGCTTTTTCTGCCAGTTCTTGCTTAGAGTAATTTTTGTCCTTAAAATACTTCTTAATTTTCTTACCAACTAAATCTGTGGCAAATGGTTGGTCAAATTTATCTAGGATCTCTTCTGTGTTTACACTCTTTTTAACGATATCTTCTTTTTCAGAAAGAAAACCAAAGGTTCTTTTTTCATATACTCCTGACTTAGCAAAATAAATTTGATATTTATAAGAAGGATATTCAACCAACGGATAAACCCATTGCAATGAAGATTCTCGTTTTTCGATATCTTTTGCATAAAGTCTGTATTCTTTATCTCGTTGTTTTGGTTGTGTAATATCTTCCAGTTCTGGAGCACCATTAAAAGAATTGAAATTGATAAAGAAATCGTTCTCTACTTTTAACTTTAAAACAAATTCCATGGTAGGGTACTCATCGCTCAAAGTAGTTTCTATAGCATCCATCACATAGCTACCGCTAGTTTTATACTCTTCATAGGTGTATATGTAGAAATCTAATACGTCTCCAATCTCTAATTCTGGGATAGCCAGTTTGTAGATTTCATCAGATTTAATTCTCTTCCTAATAAAACCATAATAATAAACCGACTTGTCTGAAGTGGTTTTTACTTTTTCATTTTCAACATCAATTTCTTTTACAGTACCATCTGGTTTTATAATTTTAATACCCATCCAGGTCTTTATCTCCTTAATGCCATCGATGATGAAAGTAGGGTAGGTGAATTCTGAAAATTTCTCTACAGAAGCTTTATCGTTTAGTTTTATTATTCTTCGGGTTAAGAAAAAATTATCCAGTGATTTTTTGGTCTTATTATAGTAATGGTTTTGATTGTCCAAAATTACAACAGCAGATTCATTATTCCATTTACTGGGAATGTTTGGTAATTCTTTATATTTATCATCTGCTCCCCAAACAAATTCCTCAATTTCGTCTGCTTTTCTGGGTTGAGAATAACTTAATAGAGTAAGTAAGCCAAAGCAAATACTTAGTGTATACGTGAATGCTTTTTTTGAGTGCGGTTTGATTTCCATAAATGCTCTTTTTCCTAAAAGGTTAAATTTTACTACTTTTTCTTGAAAAGTATTTTTTCTTGCGAAAACTGATAAGCAACTTCTAAAAAGTCAAGCATTTTAGTCCAGTTACTATTAAGTTCATAGTTGTTTTTGTAGTATTTGTGTGTTTTTACGATAAGTTGATTATCATTTAAATTTGCTGTGCTCACAAAACCACCAGTGGCATTTTCTACTTTTAGATTTAATTTGTCATATCCAGAAACAGTATATCCATCTGGAATTTTTACCCTAATCTCATTGTTGTATGATCTAGGGTAGGGCATGTAGATGTTTTCACTTCTTGTTTTTTCGTTTTCTTCTATAGCCACTTGACTACCTATGAGTTTACCAATTTCAAAAATAAAGTTCGAACCTGCATTTTTTACCAAGTCGTCTTTAATAATAAATTGTTCCTCAAAAACTAAAGCTTCTGTAAAGGAATATCTTCCTGGCGAAACTACGTTGTAGGTATAATCGTCGATATCAAAATCATATTCTTCCTCAGTTTCTTTTTCTAATCGCTCTATTCTCTTTTGGGATAATTTCTCTTGATAGGCAGGAAATTTTAAATCGTATTTTTTCTTATTTTTTTTGTTTAATAGTGCTGCGTAAGGAGTAGTTCCAAATTTTTGATATTCTTCATTGATATAATCGAAAAAATACAGCCTGCTTCCCATCTCACCAACTTTATTATGACCTTTTAGCGAAGATGTTCTTTGAATAGCTATTGTCGAAAAATCACTATTAAAACTTATTTCTGAAGTCTCAGAGGTGTTATTATCTTTGTAATCTGATATAGGAAGTTTGGTTTTCTCTACCGTTTCTATTTCATTATACTTATTGTTAAACTTAAGAGAATAAGCATTTGTGCCTTCTATTGTTGCAGGAACCCAATTTGCCAGAGTATTACTGGAAAATGGATAAAAATACATAGGAGTCTCTAAATTTACTTTAATTAGTGATGCAAGGTTTTCTTTGATCAAGAGATCTTCCAGTTCGCCATCGAACCTTCTTTTTGCTTTTATAAACTCAAAAGGAATTTCATTGTTTTTCAGAAAAGAACCAAAATACAATAGAAACTGCCTTGTTTTTGTAATAACCAGAGGATCGCTGTATACAACTATGGGATCATTTAGTTTTTCTTCATATGCGACTACACTTTCTATATATCTGTTTAAAAAGATGTGACGCATGTAATAATAGGCTTCTTCCGCTAGTTCCCGCTTACTAAGGTTTTTATCCTTAAAATACCTTTTCATTTCCTTTCTTATGAGGTTTAATTCATAATCATCTTCATAGGCTTTTAAAATATCGTCTGCATCAACTTTGGTTTTTACTAACTCTTCACTATCAGACAAGAAAGCGTTAACCACTTTTTCTTTTTTCTTAGTTCTGGCAAATGAAATTTGATATTTGAATGAGGGGTATTCTACCAAAGGAAACACCCATCTACTATCTTTTCTTTTATCTATATTTTTAGCTTCTAATAGATATTCTCTTTCTTTTTCATTTTCGGTAGGAAGTGTTTTTAATTCTGGCGCTCCATTATAAGAGTTGTAATTAATGAAAAAGTCATTACCCAACTTTATATTATATGAAAAATTCATAGTGGGGTATTCATCATTCAAAGTAGTCTCTATAGCATCAAAAACAGTTGCATTGGTTTCCCAAGAGTCTACGGTACATAGGTAGTAATCGACAATGTCACCAGGTTCAAGATCAGAAATTGCCAGCTTATATTCGTCTTGATTAGCATCAGAATTAGATATTTTTATTTTTTCATTTTCAATATCTACCTCTTTAATATCTCCATTTGTTTTGATAATTCGTAGACCAAGAAATTTTTTATCTCTTTCTGCTTTAAAAATACCTTGTCGTTTCATTGCTTCAGTGAATTCAAGTTCCGAAAACTCATCGACTGCGGCTTTATCGTTTAGCTTAACAATTCTTCTTGATATATGATGTTTTCTTACTTTGATTCCTGCAAAAGAATTTGAAAATAAAGGGGTGAATTTTGAGTAACTATGTTTGTACTGGTCTAATACAATTACTGCAGATTCATTTTTCCATTGCTCTGGAATTTGAGGTATCTCTTTATACGTGTCATTTTTACCCCAAATGTATTCCTTAATTTCTTCAGCTTTTCTTGGTTGTGAATGCATCGAAAGGAAAACAAACAAAAAGAGAAATACAAAAGCTCTTGTTTTTTTTACATACCGCATACTCGTTTTATTTTTTTGTTAGTTAGTCCTTACTTAATATGATTTGCTTTTGGTATTGATTCTTTAGATTCGCATGAAACTTTTTCCAGGAATCTAAGTGACTAGAACTAATTTTCGCGTTCTTAAATTGAATAATTTTTTCGTATTCAATTTTGTTGTTATTCTTTTTGTAATTAAATGAGATTTCAAAATCATCATTTTTGACAACAAGATTTTCTGGAAGCTCCTTTATTTTATAGCCTTTAGGCACTTCAAGATTTATTTTAGTTTTTTCAAAAATTTTATACGGCAAAATATAGTCTACGGTTCTCTTATCTAGATCTAGCCCTTTGTACTCCTTATAATAATCTAAATCTATATAAAGTTCGTTATCGAATGCACTTACCGCATTTTTTTGATTGATGATATATGTTAGGCTTAAATCTTCATCTCTATTGGTAGTGTTGGTAATGTTTACATTTTCAAGAATAACATTTTTGTCATCTCTTCGTATGTACCAATCGATAGCTTGATCTCTTTTGTCGGTTTTAAGATTGTTAATATTGTATAAGAAATATGATTTGCTTTGCCCCTCATAACTTCGGGATACATTTCCGATGAGTTGTTCATCGTCAATAGTATAATTTCCAACAAAAGTTTCAAGGTTTTCTGTAGAATTTTGCTGTGGTATTTTATCTAAGATAAAATTATCTCCATCTTCAATTAGAACTTGTCTGTTCTGAATTCTTTCTGCACTGTAACCAAATGGGTTATATTTTTCTGTAGAGTCTAAGTAATATTTTTTGTCACCGTCTATAATAGTACAAATCATATGGTTATCTACAGCAATGGTTGGTAAAGAATAGTCATAGGCAATATGTTTGGTCCCAATCCAAGTAAGTCTCGCGTCAAAACCAGCAATCTTAAGCATCTGTTTGGTAAGGTTGGCCATTCCTTTACAATCTCCATATTTTTTACGGTAAACATTTTGAGCTTCATCGGGCTTAAAACCGGCAATGCCATCCTCAAAAGCAATGTATCTTATATTGTCCTGTACCCAGTAGTAAATAGCTTTTATCTTATCTTCATCGGTATTACAGTCTTTTATGATGGATAATGTCTTTTCCTTTATAGTATCTGTTTCATCATTCATTTGAAGTACCAAAGAATGGTACCAGTTATAAAGATCGTTAGTGTTTTTTAGTAGTGTAACTTCAGAACCATCTTTTTGGTGTGACTTTGCTAAAAACAATAAATGAGGTCTGTAGTGCGTAGGACCTGGCTTGTATTCGTATTTAGGAATAGCATTTAAGTTCTCTACAGTATAGGTAAAAGTAGTAACCCCTTCTTCATTTGGTTCACTTTTGTTTTTAGAGATCGCGAAACCATCAAAATTAATTTCTTTTATTTCTAATTCTAACCATTCCGGCACATGAACTTTTACCGTTTTTTTCAAAACAGGATATTCATCATCAAAAAAACTATTTACAAAGTATTTTACATCTTTATATTTTTTTAGGTACTCAAAGTTGTATTTGTACCCTTGTAATGGAAAATTTAAGGCCGTCCAACGTACCCGAGCGTCTGTGTGAAATAATTCATCATCATTGTAGTATTCGTCCTTAAAATATTTTCCAGTGGATTTATTATTTCTATAGGTTACTTTGACGTTATGTACTGTGGTTTGATCATTATAAAAAATATATAGTGGAATTTCTGATCGTGTATCAAGATTAATATATTCTTTACGAGTTTTATTGTCTACAGTAACCTTATTGGTCTTTTTATTAAAATTAAAGCTTATTTCCTCAATGTCATTGAGAATGGCTACCTCATTTTCATCATATTTCTCCTTTAATTCTTTAGAAAGAGTAACGTCTTCAGGAGTAGGGTTGGTTTTTTTTTGCGAAAACACAAAAGAGGTAGTTGCTAGTAAAAGTACCAGCAGGCTTGTTTTAAAATTCATGGTTTCAGTATTTAATCTAGGGGTGTTTTTCAAATATAACAACTCTTTTCAAATATTGAAATGGATTAAGTTTCAATATCTAAAATCCCAATAGTTTTTATATAAGTGTCTCTAACTCCTAATTGTTACCTCTATATCGTAAAAAAATGAAATTTACTTTCCAAAATAGCTAAAAGTCTCCCCAGCTTTAATGTTTAAAAGGCTTTCATAAATCAATTTTATCACATTTTCAACATCTTCTCTGTGTACCATCTCTACAGTAGTGTGCATATATCGTAGAGGTAAAGAGATAAGTGCAGAAGCAACACCTCCGTTGCTGTAGGCAAACGCATCTGTATCGGTACCCGTCATTCTACTTGATGCCATACGTTGGAAAGGAATTTTTTTGTCCTCTGCCGTAGTTATTAGTAATTCTCTCAATCTATTTTGAACCGCAGGAGCATAAGAAATAACAGGGCCATCACCAATTTTGGTCTCACCTTGAGTTTTCTTTTCGATCATAGGGGTAGTGGTGTCATGGCATACATCGGTCACTATGGCCACATCTGGTTTAATAGTATGCGTAATCATTTCTGCACCTCGCAATCCAATTTCTTCTTGAACAGAATTTGTGATGTATAAACCAAAAGGTAACTTTTTCTTATTCTCTTTTAAAAGTCTTGCTACTTCTGCAATCATGAATCCTCCCATTCGATTATCAAGAGCTCGACAAACAAATTTGTTTTTGTTTAATACAAAAAACTCATCTGGGTAGGTGATTACACATCCTACATGAACTCCAAGTTTAAGAACTTCTTCTTTTGTAGAACATCCTACATCAATGCAGATATTATCTAGTTTAGGAGCTTCTTCCTTGGCTCTATTTCTGGTATGAATAGCTGGCCACCCAAAAACTCCTTTTACAATTCCTTTTTTAGTATGAATATTTACACGCTTTGATGTAGCAATTTGATGATCACTACCTCCATTTCTTATTACATATATAAGACCATTGTCGGTTATGTAATTCACATACCAGGATATTTCATCTGCATGCCCTTCTATTACTACTTTGTATTTTGCTTTCGGATTAATAACCCCCACGGCAGTTCCATACGTATCCGTTATAAAATCATCTACATAGGGTTTAAGATAGTCCATCCATATTTTTTGCCCTTCCCATTCATATCCGGTAGGAGCAGGATTGTTTAAATATTTTTCTAGGAAATTAAGGGACTTCTTATTTAGTATACTTTTCTTTGCCATGGTTTGTATTAAGTATTTTAGTTTTTTTGCGAATTTAATAATATTCACAAAGATTTTACGATTTAAAATATGTTAATTACTAATTTTGGAATAATTTTAGAGTACCTGAATTTACGATGTTTAGACTTTTATTTCACATAGTATTATGCTTTAGTTCCAGTGTTCTTTTTGCACAAAAGGGTACTAATAAGGTAATAGATTCTTCGAAGGTAGATTCTACAGGGTATGTTCAGTATTATATAATAGAAGGAGATACCATTCCGCATGATGCTATAGATTTAGATGAAGTGATCATTCTGGGAAAACTGAACTTTAAAGATAAACTAGCAAGAAGGAGGTATTTAATTCTAAGACGGAAAACCAGAAAAGTATACCCTTATGCAAAATTGGCAGCTGAACGTTTACTTACCTTAAATGAAAGATTAGAAAATATCAAATCAAAAAAGGATAAAAGGAAATACATAAAAATTCTTCAGAAATATATGGAAGAAGAGTTTACTGCCGAATTAAAAAAACTCACACGTACTGAAGGGCAAATACTAGTAAAGTTAATCAATAGGCAAACAGGCAAGACAATGTTTGAATTGATTAAAGAATACAGAAGTGGTTGGCGGGCATTTTGGTATAATAATACGGCTAGGCTTTTTAGTATTTCTTTAAAAGAAGAATATGATCCAATAAATGTGGAGGAAGATTATTGGATTGAAGATATCTTACAACGTAGTTTTCAGTCAAATATCCTTAAAGAACAAAAAACAGCCTTAGATTTCAGTTTTTATGACCTTAGAAACAAATGGTCAGATACTACCAAGGTTCAGCAAGGAGGGCAGTAGGGCTGCTTTTTGTGTATTGAGTTTTAAAAATGCAAAAAAAGATTGCTTGAATTTTATTTAAATTTAGTATCTTCGTTTTCTATCTTTTTTAAAATCAGCAGGTTCAAAATTTTCTTTAAAATTTATTCGATTTTTTTGTTGTAGAATGGAAAAAGGTGTGTATGTTTGCACCCGC
>NZ_JALPRE010000023.1 GCF_023195925.1 Aquimarina acroporae
TTATCTAGCTCTTCACCACTTAGATACGCTACCAACTGAGTATTATGCTCTGAACCATAAGGCAGAACCAAAGCTTTATCTACCAATTCAATAGCTTCTAACTGTGCCTCTATCTCTCCGAGTTCAATACGATAACCTCTAAGCTGAACCTGATGATCGTTTCGACCCAGGTACTCGATGGTACCATCGGCTAACCAGCGAACTAAATCTCCGGTTTTATATAATCGACCCGATCCATAGGGGTTGTCTATAAATCGATCTGCTGTTAAATCAGCACGCTTTAAATAACCACTAGATAAACCTTTACCGCCTAAGTAAAGCTCTCCTATTACTCCTTGGGGTAATAACTTTAAATGATCATCTAAAATATAAGCCTTAACATTGGCAATTGGCTTTCCTATAGGAACGCTTTTCCCCGTAGTAACCGTTTCGGTAATATCGTAGGTAGTAGAAATTACAGTACATTCTGTTGGCCCATATTCATTTATTAATCGAGATTTACCAACTAACTTATTTGCAAGAGACGGTTTACATGCTTCTCCCGCCGAAATTATAAGTCGTAGCAATGGTAATTTATCTATTAATAGATTTTCTAAGAAAGATGGAGTACTATGTATATAGGTAATCTTATTGTTAAAAAGATATTCTGTAAACTTATCATTATCAAGAATCGTTTCTTTACTAATTAACACCAAAGTAGTACCAGAAGTAAGAGCCAACCATATTTGTTCCACTGAAGCATCAAAATAATACGGCGAAAACTGAAGTAAACGATCATCTGGAACTATTTCAAAATAGTCTTTTTGAAAACAATTCAAATTTGAAAGGCTCTCATGATGAATCATAACTCCTTTGGGTTGACCTGTACTTCCTGAAGTATATATAACGTAGGCTAAATCTGAAGCACTAGGATATGGAAGTTCTTTTAGTGTTTCAATTGGTTTATCTAATTCGTTTGATGTTAACCAGGTATACCATTCTAAATTCGGCAAATCGATAGACACATTACCGATAATCACTTTTACTTCGCAATCTTCTAGCATATGTTCTGTTCTAGAGATGGGTTGCTCAGGATTGATTGGCACATATGCAGCTCCTGCTTTCATCACCGCCAAAATAGCGGTTATCATTTCGCAGGAACGATCCATATATAAACCAACTATTGTTCCTGGCATCACTCCTTTATCTATAAGATGAGTAGCCCATGCATCTGATTGTTTATGTAATTCATGATATGAAATTCGCTCATCATTGTATGTAAGAGCTTCCTTTTCCGGAACTTGTAAAGCTTGAGCTTTAAATCTATCTAATACAGTTCTGTCTAAATCGTAGTTGATTAATGTACTATTGAATTCTTCTAATAACTTCCTTTTTTCACTCTTTGACAGGACATCAATCTCCGCAATTATTTGTTCTGCATCTCTCACAACCTCATCGACAATTCGGTTTAAATATCCTGAAAAACGACTGATACTTTCTCTATTAAATAAATCGGTTCTATACGTAAATGACAAACTAATCTGGTCTGAATCTAGTACATTTAAACTAAGATCAAACTTAGCTATTGTATATGGCACATCAAGATTGGTAATCTTTACATCATAATCTCCAAAAGTAGCATCATCGAATCCCAAATTATAATTAAAAAGAACATCAAATAATGGGTTATGCCCCGAATCTCTGGAAAGCTTCAAATCATCTACCAATTCCTCATATTGATACAACTGGTGATCAAAAGCTTGTACAGTTTGTTCCTGTACTTCGGTTAAAAAATCTGTAAAAGTAAGTTCTGAGTCAACTTGGTTACGTAAAGGTAGCGTATTCACAAACATACCTACTAAACCTTCTAAATCTGCATGATGTCTTCCCGCCGTTGGAGTACCAACTACAATATCACTCTGATTTGACAATTTACTAAGTAGTATATTATACATCGCTAAAAACAACGTATACATGGTCACTCCAGAAGAATTTGCCAAAGATCTTAATTTATCGCTTTGAAATTTCGTAAGCTGTAAAGAATGAATATCTCCTGAATTATCTAACCTTAGAGGTCTGGGATAATCTGTAGGCAACTCTAGAGTCTTCACTTCTTCATTATACTTCTCTAGCCAATATTTTCTATGATTATCAACAACAGACTTATGTTCTTTGCTTTGTTGCCAAACTGCATAATCCACATACTGAATACGAATATCAGATAACTCTTCCCCATGATATAATGCCCAAAATTCATGCATTAAAATCTCATGCGAAACCCCATCATTTATAATATGGTGTAAATCTATAAATAAAACATATTCATTGTTCTCTACATTCATTAACGCTACGCGGATTGGAAAATCTTCCGATAAGTCAAAAGGACGTACAAAACTTTTACGATACATTTCAATATCTTGATTACTTCCTTTGTAATGCTCAATTTCGAAACCTTTTGCTTCGATAATTCTCTGCATTGGAACTCCATCTACAATTTCAAAAACCGAACGTAAACTTTGGTGCCTGATAACTAAATTCTTAAATGCTGTTTCCAGCTTTAAAACATCTAGATTCTCGCCAATTCTAAAAAACCCAGGCATATTATATGTTGTACTATTCTTATCAAACTCATATAAAAAGTACATCCTACGTTGAGCAGAAGATAAAGGATAATAATCTCTTTCTTCTATTTTAGGAATTGACTCAAAACCAATATGATCCAATTGTAATATGTGATTGGACAATTCAGCTATCGTACGATTTATGAACAAATCTTTTAGAGGTATCTCAACATTAAATACTTTATTGATTTTATTGAGTAAAGTAATTGCCGTTAACGAATGTCCTCCTAGATTAAAGAAATCTGCTATAATACTAATCTTATCTGCATCTATACCTAAAACCTCAGACCATATTTCTACTAGTTTGTTTTGATCATCATTTTCAGGGGCTATATACTCTTGATACAATTCAAAATCAGGAATTGGCAAAGCCTTTTTATCTATTTTACCATTTGAATTTAGAGGAATACTATCAATCCACACAAAACACACGGGAATCATATATTCTGGAAGTTTGGATACCAAATTGGATCTAATTTCCCTATTACTCAATTGATCATTACCACATAAATATGCAACTAGTTGTTTATTATCTTCTGTACCATAGGTAGTAACTAAAGCTTGATTAACCGAATCTATCAATTCTAATTTTGCCTCAATCTCGCCTGGTTCGATTCTTACACCTCTTATCTTAACTTGATTATCGATTCTACCTAAAAACTCAATTGATCCATCTTCGTTCCACATAGCTGCATCTCCAGTACGATACATCTTCTCCCCAGGAATAATTGGGTTTTGTATAAACTTCTTTGCTGTTAAATCAATATCGTTCAGATACTCTTTTGCCAAGCCTTTTCCCGAAACGCAAAGTTCTCCTGGAACACCAATTGGATTTAATTGGTTATCCTCATTAAGGATAAACACTTGTCTATTCGAAATAGGTTTTCCTATACAGGAAGCGTTTTCTAGAACATCTACCTTATGATATGTAATACATACTGTTGATTCTGAAGGCCCATAAGTATTATAAACATCACTTACTTTTATTAATTTATCTATATATCTAGGAAGTAAAACATCTCCGCCACTAACAATCACTCTTAGATCATCTAAATCTCCTGCAAAATCATTAATCGCTTGTAAAACTGCCGGAACTGTGCTTAATACGGTGGCCTTTTTTTGTTGTATATTTTCAATAAGAGATGTAATGTTTTTCCCTCCTTCGCGTAAAATGACAATACTTGCCCCAGACAGAAAAGCAGGAAAAACTTCTTCTACTACCGTATCAAATGCTGGTGAAGCTTGTTGTATTACTTTATCTTCTGGGGTTAAGGAAAAATAATTTTTGAAGGTAACACTGTAATCTAATAATGAATCATGCTGAATAACTACTCCTTTTGGTTTTCCTGTACTTCCAGAGGTATAAATAATATACGCTTCATTGTCATTTTGAATCGAAGTATTTGGATTTTCATTTGACATATTGTTTACATCTTCAGCTTCAACTTTCAAGTTTATAATCTTAATCTCAGTTTTAGCGGAAAGTAAATCATTCACCTGATTCGTAAGAATAAACTTCATCCCTGAATCGTCGATTAACGTGTTTAAACGCTCCAAAGGATTTTCAGGATCAAGAGCTACATAGGTTGCCCCCGATTTTAGTACAGCCAAAAATGCAATTATCATTTCGGGAGAACGCCCTAAATAAATCCCCACCTGATCTCCCTTACCAACTTTTATAACATCTATAAGGTAATTAGAAAGCTTATTGACCTTTTCGTTTAATTCTTGATATTTGATTTCTATTTCTTCAAAGTAAATAGCATTAGCATTTGGTGTTAATAACACTTGTTTCTCAAATGCATTTACCAAATTATAATCATCATCATTTTTAGAAATAGTAGTATTGAATTCATAAAGGATTTGATTCTTTTCTTGCTCACCAAGAATATCTATTTCCGATAATTTTACATTTTGATTAGATATTACCTGGTTAATTGTTTCTTCTATATAGTTAAAAAACCTACCTATTGTACCAGTGTTAAATAAAGAAAAATCATAATTAAAAACGAGGCTAAACACCTTTCCCTCTTCGAAAACATCTAATTCCAGCTCAAATTTTGAAGGGTTAGATGAAGCCTGACATGCCTCCATTTTGAGGTCAGAATTAGAAAAATCTATTTCTTTATACTCCTGATTATATGAAAAGAACACATCAAACAGTGGATTACTGCTAATATTACGGTTTAATCCTAGAGCTTCTATTAAATCATCGTATTGATACGACTGATGATCAAATGCTTCAACAGTAGTATAATGTACCTCAGATAAAAACTCTTTAAAAGTGACTTGACTATTTACCTGATTTCTCAATGCAAGGGTATTTACAAACATTCCAACAATACCTGCTAAATCTGTATGATTACGTCCTGCAATTGGAGTACCGACTACAATATCTTTCTGATTCGAAAGCTTGCTTAGGAAAACATTATAAATTGCCAAAAACAATGTATACATCGTTACACCTTCCGTGCTAGCTAGTTCACGTAACTTAGAACTTTGATGACTAGTGAGTCTCAATGACTGCGTTTCTGCATTGGAAATTTCCAAATCGGCTGTTTTACCTTTTGGAAGTTCCAATTTACTTGGAATTTCGTTAAAAGTATTTAACCAATATTCTTTATGCTCTGTAACCAATTCTCCATGAATATCGCTTTGCTGCCAAACCGCATAATCTTTATACTGAATAGGTAATTCTGGTAAAACTTCTTCATGATAGAGATTCCAAAAATCTCTCATCAATATTTCTTTTGAAACACCATCGTTGCTAATGTGATGGATATCTATTAACAAAACATAATCCTCCCCTTTAACATCTAACAAACTTACACGAATTGGTATTTCATTAGACAGGTCAAATGGGCGTACAAATTCTTGCATAAAACTATCTACCTCGGCTGAGTTACATTGATGATATACAATGTTAAATGAATTTGTTTCTTTAATTTCTTGTACCGGAGCGCCTTTTTCTATCTTAAATACTGTTCTAAGGCTTTGATGGCGTTCTACAATTTGAGTAAATGCTTTTTCAAAATTTGTAAGGTTAAGTTCTCTGTCAACCTTATAAAACCCTGGCATATTGTAGGAAGTTCCATTTTTATCTAGCTGATATAAGAAATACATACGCTGCTGTGCCGACGACAGTGGATAATATTCTGCAATTTCGGCTACAGGGATCGAATTAAAACTTACCTTTTCTTTATCGGATATACATTTTGCTAGTTCAATAATATTCCTGTTCGAAAACAAATCTCGTAAAGAAACCTCAACATTGAATAACTGGCTAATTTTATTGATTAACGTAATCGCTAATAAAGAGTGCCCTCCTATACTAAAGAAATCAGAAGTGATGCTGATTTCATCAGGAGCAATATTCAAAACTTCAGACCATATATTTACCAATTTTTGATGATCTTCATTCTCTGGAGCGATATATTCTACACCTCCATTAAATTCTGGAGTAGGAAGTGCTTTCATATCAATTTTCCCATTTGCGGTAAGAGCAAAGCTATCAACCCAGATATACTGATTGGGGATCATATAATTTGGGAGTTGAGATGATAACATTTTTTGAAGTTGATTATCTTTCTCCTTTTCACCACTTAAATAAGCTACTAATTGTTTATCATGCTCGCCTCCATAAGTTGTTACTACCGCTTTGGCTACAGAATCAATTGTCTCTAGTTTTGATTCGATTTCACCTAACTCAATACGATATCCTCTTATTTTAACTTGAAAATCATTTCGACCTACATAATCAACTGTCCCATTAGGTAACCACTTTACTAAATCTCCTGTTTTATAAAGTACACCTTCTCCAAAGGGATTATCAACAAAACGTTCTTTAGTTAGATTTGGTCTGTTCAAATATCCCGATGAAACACCTCTACCACCAATATACAATTCTCCTATGGCTCCTTTTGGTACTAAGGCTAGCTTATCGTTAAGAATATATAATTTTGTATTTGCAATCGGCCGCCCGATAGGAATTTTACTTTCAAAATCATCCTCCGCTGTAACTTTATAAATTATTGAAGAAACCGTGGTTTCAGTTGGACCATATTTATTGTAAAAGTCATATTTTGATGAAACCTCCTTCGCTAGATAAGGTTTGCAAACTTCACCTGCAGAAATAACTCTTTTCAAATCTGGTAAATCGTTTAATTCTATTCTTTCCAGAAATGAAGGAGTACTATGAAGATGGGTAATGCCTTTTTCTAAAAGGTAGGCCTTAAAGTTTTTTGCATCTAAAATAGTTTCCTCATTAATAAGAACTAGACGAGCTCCGGTAGTTAAGGCCAACCATATTTGTTCTATTGAAGCATCAAAATAATATGGAGAAAATTGAAGAATACGATCATTGGCACAGATACCAAAATACTCTTTCTGATGTAATATGAAGTTGGTAACCCCTTCATGATTAATCTTAACTCCTTTTGGTTGCCCGGTAGAACCAGACGTATATATAATGTAAGCTAAACTCTTGGAAGATACTCCAGGTAATTCCCTGCTTTTGTCTGCTTTGTTATTCGAATTGAAAGTATTTGGATGAAGACATTGGAAACGTTTTGTAATTTCTTCAGATACATCTACCATATTGGTCAAAACGAATTTGCTATCGCAATCCTCAAGAGTTTGTAAGGTACGCAACAAAGGTTGATTAGGATTAATAGCGACATATGCTGCGCCTGTCTTCATTATAGCTAGCATCGAAGTAATCATCGATACAGAACGCGTCATTAATAATCCGATAATATCTCCTTCGCCTATACCCAAATCAATTAAATGTTTGGCCCATACATCTGAAAGTGTATGAAGGTCTTTGTACGTTAGTTGTTCCTTATTTAATTCAATCGCAATAGCATCAGGCGTATTTTTAGATTGAACCATGAATCGATCTAATATGGTTTGTTCTAAATTATAATCTACCGAAGTATCATTAAACTCATATAACATTTGTGATTTCTCCTCGGCTGTAATAATTTCGATATTATCAAGGGTTTCTGTAACATCCTGGATGATATGATCAATAATACTACTTAGGTAATTTATGCATCTTTCAATAAACGATGGTGTAAATACATCTTTCCTATATGATAATGACAATCTAAGTTCTTCTGATTCTAGAATCCCCAAACTAAAATCGAACTTCGCAGGCAGAAAATCTTTTTCATACCTTTCCATTTTCAAATTTGAATCGGATAATCCTGCACCTTTATTTTCCTGTGTATATGAAAAGAAAACATTAAATAACTGGTGTTGACCAAAATTTGTGGACAACCCTAAAGCTTCTACCAAATCTTCATACTGAAATAATTGATGATCAAAAGCTCCAATAGTGGTATCATGTACCGAGGATAAAAACTCTTGAAATGTCTTTTGAGCATCCACATGGTTTCGCAGGGCCAAGGTATTAACAAACATTCCTACTAGGCCTTCTAAATCTGAATGATGACGACCGGCAGTTGGAGTCCCAACCACAATATCATCTTGATTGGTCAACTTACTTAATAAAACATTATAGATGGCCAAGAAAACTGTATATAGCGTAACCCCCTCAGCCTGGGCTAATTCGCGAAGTTTTAAACTTTGATAGCTAGTAAGTTGCAACAATTCAACATTTGCTTCTTTCGAAACTTCAATAGTATCAGCTTTATTGATAGGTAGTTCTAATCGCGTTGGTACTTCAGAATACATATCTAACCAATATTGCTCATGATTAGACATTAATTCTTGATATTCCTCGCTTTGCTGCCATACTGCATAATCGATATATTGAATTTGTAATTCAGGTAGTACTTCATCATGATAGAGATTCCAAAAATCTCTCATTAGTATTTCTTGTGATACTCCATCACTGCTAATATGATGGATATCTATCAACATGATGTAGTGATCGTCATTAGTATCTAATAATTTAACACGAATTGGTAATTCGTTTGAGAGATCAAATGATCGAACAAACCTTTCAATTTGATCATCAACCTCTGATACCTCACATTGATAACTTTCAAGTTTAAAAGAACTTGAATCCAAAACACGTTGCATTGGTATCCCATTTACAATCTCAAAAATTGTTCGAAGACTTTGGTGACGCTCTATCAACCTCTTAAACGTTTCTTCTAGTTTCAGAACATTCAAAGCTTTACTGAATCGATAAAATCCTGGCATATTGTAAGAAATACCTGTTTTATCAAATTCATATAAGAAATACATACGACGTTGAGCAGATGACAATGGATAGGATTCTTTATCCTCAGCTTTAGGAATTGTTATAGATTGTTTTGTCTTTTTTACAAATCGAAAAAAATCTAGTATCTCTTGTTTTTTGACAGTTAATTCCTCAATTAATTCGGGAGTAATGGCTTCATCTGGCGCGTCAACCCCAATACGCTCATTTTCTATATAGATAAAAATGTTTTTATCTCTTAGCCTACTGATGTATTTGTCTATTGTCATCGGATTATCTTTTACGTTATACCTTTTGGAAGTTGTATTTAATTTAAACCTATCCTTATTCAAACTTTAAAGTTTACAATAGGGGAATTAGGCTAAAAAATACTTATAGCTTCGTAAAACGGTAAATAAATGTCTGTTCTTAAGTGAAAAAGGAAGAGTAATCTATTAGATTTCGGCCTTCCTTAAATGAAAGATTGTGTTGTTGAATTATTGCTGTTACTCTAAAATCTGCAGTAGAACCTATGTAGTACTGCAAATTTTAGAGTAAATATTCCTTATTGGGAATGTAATTTAAATGAGTAATTTGAGGTTACGTTCTTCAATTTCTTGATCAGAAATTTCTAATTGTTTTATCGTTAAAATGTAATCAGAAATTTCCTTTATCGTCTGTTTCTCAAAAACTTCACTTATAGTCATTTCTACATTAAAAGTTTTCAAAATTGAATTCACCAAAGTAATTGCCTTTAACGAATGTCCTCCAATATTGAAGAAACTTGTTTTTATGCTTATATCTTCTGCTTTAATGCCTAAAATATCTGACCATATTACTACTAACTTTTCTTCTGTTTTATTGGTAGGTGGTACATATTTTTCTATACTACCTATTTCAGGTTTTGGTAAAGCAGATTTATTTAGCTTACCATTAAAAGTTAATGGTATCTCTTCGAGCTTAACAAAATATGAAGGAATCATATATTCGGGTAGGCTTTCTTTAAGAAAACTCTTTAACTCATTCACTTCTATAGGTTCAGATTGATCTGCTAAGTAGTATGCTATGATACAATAATCATTGAAGTATTTTTGATAGTCTACAATCACCGTATTAATTGAAGAATGTTCGGCCAAACTAGATTCTATCTCACCCAATTCAATTCGATTTCCTCTCAGTTTTATTTGATTGTCCATTCTACCCAAATAGTCTATTGTACCATCTGGCAGCCATCTAGCCATATCACCAGTCTTATACAACTTATAAGGGTCATTTTTATCAAATGGGTTATCTATAAATTTTTCAGAAGTAAGTTTTTCTTTGTTAAGATATCCTCTGGCAACCTGTACTCCCCCAATAAGTAATTCTCCTTTTACTCCGCACGGCTGAATTTCATTATTACTATTTACGATATAAATTTGAGTATTTGCGATAGGTTTCCCAATAGTAACTTTATCTTGATCATGATTTGTTAGATCAATGGCAGTAACATCTATAGCAGCTTCTGTTGGGCCATATAAATTATACAATCCTACATCTTTCAATTTTTCCTGAAACTCCTTAACTAAAGGTAATTTGAGTGCTTCACCACTACAAATAACAGCTCTCAGTTTGCTGACTTTATATTCATTTAAACTTAATAGGAAAATAGATAGCATAGAAGGAACAAAGTGCATTAGTGTTATTCCTTCCTTTATCAATAATTGCTCGATATAGTTTGGATCTTTATGCCCATCGGGTTTTGCAAAAACCAATCTAGCCCCACATACTAAAGGTAACATTAACTCCCAAACAGATACATCAAAACAAAAATTCGTCTTTTGCAAAATATGGTCATTTTTGGTAACATTAAAATAGTCACGCATCCATGATAAGCGATTATAAATTCCTGCATGCTCATTCATAACTCCCTTAGGCTTTCCTGTGGTCCCAGAGGTGTAAATAACATATGCTAGTGAAGATTTAGTAATATCAACCTCTGGAGCTGTTTTTGAATTCTTAGTATATACCGTAGAATTATCAAGAAGCACCCTTGGAATTTCAAAAAGTTCATCATACTTTGATTGAGTAAGGACGAATGGTGATTGTACATCTTCCAAAATATAATCAATACGATTTTGAGGATATGTCGGGTCGATTGGCACGTACGCCCCACCAGCTTTAAGAATACCCAAAATACCGATAATCATTTCTGTTGAACGATCTATGCAAATGGGAACTAGAGTGTCTGTTGTTACTCCCATATCAATAAGCTTATGAGCCAATTGATTTGAATATTGGTCTAACTCTTTATAAGTTAATGAATCATTTTTAAATGAAACCGACGTTGCATCAGGAGCTTGCTCTACTTGCTTTTTGAATAGATCCAAAATCGTATTTCCTTCTTTAAAAGGAGTTTTCGTAGCATTAAGTTCCTTTGTCAAGGTAATGTAATCTTCATCAGGTAATACATTTTCACTAAATGCCTCTTGATCGGCATCTTCTAATATTTGATCAAGTGTATTCTTAAAATAAGCATATAATTTATCTGGTTGTTCTTTTTCTAAAAGAGATGCAGAATGTACCACTCTTAAAATAAAGTCACTATTATTAGCAAGAATATGAAGGTTAAGTGGTGTGTTTTCATTTAAATAGGACTTTGTGCCCGCAGCCGGCCCAAAAATTTCATCGGTATACCCCTCAAACTCTTCATAAACCCTAAAATCTATGTAATTCAGTTTAACATCAAAGATTGGGTTTGTATCAATGCTTTTTTCGTCTATAATCTCCAAAATTTTGTAAAAAGGAACACGCTCATGGTATTTTAAATCAACAAGTTTGTTCTCTATATAGTTCACATATTCTCTCCAGGTAATACCATTTGGCACTTGTACTCTAAAAGGAATTGTATTTAAAAAGCAACCTAAAAGATCTTCTCCATCGGGGACTAAAGGTCTTATATTGGTAACAATACCCATAGTAAGGTCATTTTCATAGCTTATTCTTCTTAAAGAATAAATAATTGCTGCAAAACAAAGGTGTTTAAAGTTAGTATTCAGTTTGTTCGCCGCATCTTCTATTTCTTTTCTATATCCTTTTCCTAGATCAAAGTCATTTGTTACTACTTCATGTGGTAAACCTGTAGGAGTTAATTCAAACCTTTTATATCCAGAAAGTTCATTTTTCCAATAGTTTATACTAGATTTATTTCTTGTAGCGATCAATTCACCAAGTATTTGATCTCTATAACTACTTTTTATTTCTTTAAGGAAGTAGTTTTCATTTTTCATTAAAGCTCTACAAGTATTGTTGAGTTCTGTTAAAAAAGATGCTAAACTCCAGCCATCAAGCAAAGAATGATTGAAATCAAATAACACATGCTGAAATCCTTCTCTTACCTTAAAAATATGCATTCTCCATATCAATGACATTGAAAGGCTTTTTTCTCTAAGTTTTTCTTCCTCCAACTTATCAGAAATAAACTGTTCTTGTTCCTCGGCATTTAAATGGCATAAATCAATAAAATGAACATCTGGCTCTATTTCCTTTAAAATAATGTGAGCGAAATTTTCTAAATCGTAGATCTTTCTAAATTCACTATGTTTTTTTACAATTAGATTAATTGCTTTCTTGAAAATTTCAAAATCGAAGTTCTCGAAAGGCAAATCATACATATTTTGTTCATGATATAGAATATTATGGATATTCTCTGAATTTCCCAACAAAGAATAAAACACCATTCCTTTTTCTATACCATTCATAGGATACACTTCTTCATAAGTATCCAAAAATTCATTTTCATTTTTATATTTTTCCTGGAATAATCGAAGCTCTTCTTCAGCTTCTTTTCTTAACAAAACGTATTCTTCACCTTGTTTAGATTTTATTGCATTTGCTAATTCTTTGATTGTTGGGTAAGAATAAATATCTGCAATGACAAGGGAGGATGCTAGTCGTTCATTAATTGTTGCTATTAAAGCTATTGCTCTTAAAGAATCTCCTCCTAAATTGAAAAAATTATCTGAGATACCTATTCTTTCTACACCTAAATATTTTTCCCATATTTCACATATAGCTTTTTCTTCTTCATTGGTTGGCGCTTCATAATTCTCAAGAGATATTTCGGTTTTTGGTTCTGGTAATTTAGAAATATCAATTTTACTATTAGAAGTGTATGGTAATTCTTCTATTCTCATGAAATATGAAGGCACCATATAATGTGGAAGTTTTTCGGTTAAGTACAATCGTAAGGTATTAAGATCGATATTATCTTCAGAGGTATAATATGCGCACAAATATGGTTCATTATCTTTTGACTCTTTTTTTACGACTACCACATTACTTATTAAATCATATTGATACAAATGATGCTCAATTTCTTTCAATTCAATTCTAAATCCTTTTAACTGAACTTGATTATCTGCTCTTCTTTTATATTCCAACTCGCCATTTTCTAACAAAATGGCCAAATCACCAGATTTATATAATCTATCGGTACTATCAAATGGACTTTCGATAAACCTAGAATTGGTTAATTCCTCATTGTTAATATACCCCCGTGCAACTCCTTCTCCTCCAACATAAATCTCTCCAACTACTCCAACCGGAACAGGTTTTAAATTGTCATCTAAAAGATAAATAGATCCTGTTGGTAATGCCTTCCCAATATTACTAAGGCTTAATTCCATTTCCTCTGACCCTATATTCTTATATGTCATATGAACCGTTACCTCAGTAATACCATACATATTGATAAGTTTAGTTTCTGGATGCAATTCACTCCATTCTTTCAACTTAGAAGGAATTAGGGCTTCTCCTCCAAAGATTACATATTGCAAATCCTGCAACAACTCATTTTTATCAATACTTTCTTTAATTAGATTATAAAATGAAGTAGGTGTTTGATTTAAAACTGTTACTTTATTCTCTTTTAAAATGTTAAGAAACTTACTTGGATCTCTTGCATCCATGGTAGAAACAAGAACCAATTTTCCTCCATAAAGTAAAGGTCCGTACATTTCCCAAACACTGAAATCAAAACAGTGACTATGAAACATCGTCCAAACATCATTATCTGTAAAATCGAATTGGAAAGATTCATTAAACAAAAGACGAACAACATTCTTATGCTCAACCATTACTCCTTTAGGTTTCCCTGTCGTACCGGAGGTATAAATCACATAACTTAAATCACTCGGACTATTCATGACCTCTAAATTACAAGTATCATGAATTGTTTCTGCTTGAGACATCAATAGTATGGAGACATCATCATTATTAATAAGATCCATATAACTTTCTGTAGACAGAACCCACCCAAGCTCACTATTTTCTACGATATAATCAATTCGGTTTTGAGGATAGTTAACATCAATAGGAACATACGCGCCGCCTGCTTTCAAAATCCCAAGCATTCCTATAATTACCTCAAAACTCTTCTCCATCATCACTCCTACTACTTCATTACGACCTACTCCTTTATTACGGAGCATTCTTGCTACCTGATTCGCTTTATTGTTAATTTCATTGTAGGTCATTGAGTTCTCTCCGAATACCACAGCAATATTTTCAGGGGTTTTAGCTACTTGTCTCTCAAAAATTTCTACTATGGTTGCTTCTCGTGGAAATTCAACATTACTAAAATTATTAACTTCTAATAGTTGCTGACTAGCATTTATATCTAACAAAGTAATTGCATCTATCTCTAGAGATTCATTTTCTGAAACCTGGTCAATTACATTTACGAAATACTCAAAGAACCGCTCAATAGTCTCTTTTTTGAATAATTCTGTTGAGTATTCAAAAGTACAGCCTAACTCATCTTCCTTATCTTCAAAATGCATAATAAGATCAAACTTTGCGGTAGACTTATCTATTTCAAAAGGTTTTAATTCAATTCCATTTATCTCTAAATGTGTTTGATTATAATTGTTCAAAGTGATAAGTGTATTAAACAAAGGATTTACTTCATTATCTCTACTTATTCCTAAATCCTCCAATACCTTTTCATACGGATATTCTTGATTTTCGAAATACTGTACAATTTTAGAATTCACTTCTTTCAAATAATCAATAAAACGCACCTCTTTTCTTGGATTGAAACGCATGGATAAGGTATTCACAAACATCCCTATCATGTTTTCTAAGCTCCAATGTCTTCTTCCTGCTACCGGTGTACCAATAGCCAAATCATCGACTCCGGTCAATTTAGCTTGTAGAACACTATATAAACCACTTAAAACACTAAATAACGATGCTTTCCCTTTTTTGGATAGTTTTTCAATTGCTCGTTTTCTTTTTTTATCAATCGTAAAATGAGCATAGGCGCCTTCAAATGAAATTTTTGAAGATTTTTTAAAATCTACAGGAAGCTCTGCCGTATTTTTATAACCTTCTAATTCATTAAGCCAAAAATCTTTTTGATTAGAAAGGTTTTTCTGATAGTCTTCACTGTAATACCAGGAAGCGTAATCCCTAAACTGTAAATTAATAGCAGGAAGATCTTCTTCGCAGTATAGGGCCATAAGTTCTTTCAAAAATATTTGAAGCGAAACTCCGTCAAAAATAATATGATGTACATCTATTAATAGTACAAATTTTTCTGATACGGTTTCTAATATCTTTGCTCTAAGTAATGGTGCTTTTTCCAGGTCGAAAGAGGTTGAAAAACTTTGAATAGCACTGTTTACTTCTTTTTGTTTACATTTTTGATACTCAAGTTTAAACTCTACGTTATCATTTACGATTTGTCTTGGTTCATAATTGTCATTTAAAACAAAATGTGTACGTAGACTATCGTGTCGCTTTATAAGTTTCTCAAATGCAACTTCTAATTTCGAAATATTCAAAGCCCCGTTTAGTTCACATGCAAAAGGAATATTATAAACATTTGAATCCTCTGCCATTCCTTGAAGAACAAATAACCGAGCTTGCGGAGGAGTTAATGCTACTGGTTCAAGAGACTCTAGTTTAGGAATATCTGTGGCATTTACTTTCATTTTCTCGTTCATATGAAAGTAATTGATCAAATCAATTTTGTTCTTTTTGATCTCCTCAATAATTCCTTCTTGTTTGAATCCTTCAGGAACACTTAATTTTAAGTTATTGTCCTCAACGCGTATATTAACATCAAGCTCTTTTAATTTTAATAGTAATTCTTCCATGATTTCTTGACTTCAGTTGTTTATAATAAAATTTCTTCTCGTTTCCCTTTTTCGTCACTATCATTTTCTAACCATTGTTTCATAGTTATCATTTCGGATAGTTGACGAATGGTCTTCCCATTAAAAATGTCATCTAGTTTTATTTGAATCTCAAATTCTTTATTGATACTATTGGCCAATTGAATTACATTTAAGGAGTGCCCTCCTAGATCAATAAAACTGGATTCTACTCCTATTTGATTTTCTTCCTTTTTAAGAATTTTAGCCCATAAGCAAACCAAATTCTCTTCTATTGGATTTGAAGGAGCCGTATAAGTTTCCTTTTTCTCGACATTGATATTGGTTAACGCTTTTTGATCAATCTTTCCATTTTTGGTATAAGGAAAAGCTTTTATCCAGATAAAAGAGCTCGGGATCATATATGACGGCAGTAATGTGGACAGGACATCTTTAAGTTCTTCATCTTTCGGCTGTTCGTATCCAGACAAATATGCCAGTAATTGTTTGTTTTCATCATTTCCTTGAACAGTTACATAGGCTTGTTTTATCATTAAATGTTGCTCAAGTATGTTTTCAATTTCTCCAATTTCGATTCGATGCCCTCTTATTTTTATTTGGTTATCGATTCGTCCTAAGTACTCGATTTTTCCATCAATATTCCACCTTCCTAAATCTCCACTTTTGTAAAAGCGTTCTTCATCTAGGGTTACAAATTTTTCAGAAGTTAATTCTGGCCTATTTATATATCCGTTAGAAACACCTGATCCTCCAATATATATTTCTCCTGATACGCCAATTGGGACCAGTTTTTTATCTGAATCAAGGATGCGAATCTTAGCATTAGCCATAGGATACCCAATGGTAATTTCATCATCTAGTACTACCTCAATTGCTGTACATGCCACTGTTGCTTCGGTTGGGCCATATTCATTGTATACTTTAATATCTTCATTAATATTTTTTACAATTTGGATGTGACTATTTTTTAACGCCTCCCCACCACAAATAATGGTTCTCACCGAAGTATTTTCGATAGTTAAATTTTCAAGAATGGTCAAGTGCGTTGGAGTTAATTTTAATGTATCGATCTCCTTATTATTAAAACTCTCTAAAAGTAATTGGTCAATACTTTTTTCCTCGTCACATAAAAAGAGCTTTTTCCCTCTTGTAAGGCTTGTAAAGATTGCTGTTATCGATAAATCAAAAGACATAGAGCTCATTAAAGCCCAGTTTCCTTGATCAAAACTTTCAAAATAATATTCGTTACTTGAAGAGATATAATTATATAAATTGGCATGGGAAATCATACAGCCTTTTGGCTTTCCTGTAGACCCAGAAGTATATAAAATATAGGCCAAACTATCTAAATCTACTTCTGGCAACTTTCTAGTTGTATTCTCAATTGTAGATTCATTTAATTCTGAGATTTGCAGCCAATGGTATGATTCTAATACTTCTGGTTGTTCATCTATATTGGTAATAATAAATGCACAACCACTTTCTTCCATCATATGAATAATTCTAGAACCAGGTAAAGCTTTATCTAAGGTGAGATAAGTTGCTCCAGATTTTAGAATAGCCAAAATTGCCGTTATCATATCAATAGATCTGGTCATCCGAATTCCAATAATCTCTCCAGGAGAAATACCTTGATCCATTAATTTTAGGGCCCAATCATCAGATTTACTATCAAGTTCTCTGTATGTAAGGCGCTTTCCTTCAAATATTAATGCATCTTCTTCAGGATACAACCTAACCTGTTCTTTGAACAAATCTATTATAGTCTCGTTTTCAGGATAGTTTACTTCTGTATTATTAAAATCTACTAATAGTTTCTTTTGCTCTACTTCTGAAACGATATCTATATCTTGAACTGTTTTGGAAACATCTAGAAGTACAACATCAATAATCTTTTTCAGGTACTTTGAAAAACGAACTATAGTTGACTCTTTAAAAAGATCTTTACTGTATGTAAATGAAAAACTTAATTCATTTCCTGTATCTAGTACAGACAAGAGAAGGTCAAACTTTGCTAAGGTATTTGATGTACCATATTCAACTATTTCAAGTTCTGTATCTTTTAAGTCTATTCCTTCATTTTCAAATCTGTAATCTAAAAACACATTAAATAATCCATTTTGATCAGCTTCGTTTTCAACGTTTAATATTCCTACCAATTCTTCATAAGGGAACAGTTGATTTTCGAGAGCCATTGCATTCCCCTCTTGTACTTGATGAAGGAAATCATTAAACGTTTTCTTTGTATCTAAATAATTCCTAATTGGTAAGGTATTAATGAAATTACCTGTTACGTTTTGTAGATCATCATGTTCTCTACCTACCGCTGGTGTTCCTACTACTATATCGGTTTGATTAGATAACTTACTTAGGAAAATATTATAGATCGTCAAAATCACACTGTATGCTGTTACTTTTTCTGATCTAGCAATATTTTTTAATTGCTGAACTTTAGAAGAGTTTAATGTAAACTCATATTTCCCTCCTTTTTCACTACTTTTTTCTGGTCTGCTATAATCAAATGGCAGTTCAAGTTTTGAAACCTCTTCAGAGAATTTCTCTAACCAAAAATCTTTTTGTTTGTTTATTTCAGTCTGCTGTTCCTCTTCCAATCTCCACATGATATAATCTATATACTGGATTTTGGGTTTTGGCAATATTTCTCCTTTATATAGGGAAATTAAATCTTTAATAAGGATTTCATTAGTTACCTGATCAGATACGATATGATGTGTGTCCATTATCATAATGTGTTCTTGATCTGAAACTTTTAAAAGTCCAACCCTCCACAGTGGAGCTTTTTCAAGGTCAAACGATCTTATGAAATCATTTATCGTATCTTGTATAGTCTCTTTTTTAACTACATCAACCACTGAAAAAGGAACCGTATCTGAAATACGCTGAACCGGATTTTCATTTACAAATTCGAACGAAGTTCGTAGAATACTATGCCTTTCTATTAATTGTTGAAACGCTTTTTCAAATCTGGTCTTTTTAACATCACCCCTTAGCGTAACTACCATTGGAATATTGTAGGCCTTAGAATCTTTGTTATACTCATGCAGGAAAAACATCTGTTGTTGAGAAGGTGATAATGGATAATATTCTCTTTTCTCACAAGATTGAATGCTAAGATGTTTTACCTTCTTTGTGGCTGATAAAACAAGTTTATTCAAATGAGCGATCGTTGGTGATGCAATTACATCTTTAAGAGCTACTTTAATATTAAAACTTTTATTGATTTTGTTAGTTAAAAACACAGACTTTAAAGAATGCCCTCCTAAATCAAAGAAATTACTATTTAACCCAATAATACCTACCTCCAGATCAAGAACCTCTGCATATATTCTTGCCAATTCCTTTTCTAATTCGGTATTGGGTTCTAAATGGTTCTCTTGCTTTGTTATTGTTGGTTTTGGTAACGCTCGTCTATCTATTTTACCCGTTATAGTGCGAGGAAACTCTTTTATATGAACAAAATATGAAGGGATCATATAATCTGGTAATAGTGTCGATAAAAATTCCCTTAGCCTAGCCACTGGAATTATATCTTTTGCTTGGTAGTAAGCAACAAGAAATTTTTCTTTTTCGTTTTCACTTACCACTACGATGCCATTTTCGATATCTGAGATATTCAACAACTGACATTCAATTTCAGAAAGCTCAATTCTATACCCTCTTATTTTTATCTGATTATCCTTTCTACCGTGATATTCTAAGTTACCATCTGGTAACCATCTCACCATATCTCCTGTTCGGTATACCTTATTTTCTGAACCGCCCCAATTTGATACAAATCTTTCCGATGTTAATGATTCTTGACCTACATAACTCCTAGCTAAACCATCTCCTCCTATACAAAGTTCTCCAATGGTACCTACTGGAACCAAACCACCGTAATTATCTGTTACATAAGCACGCTCATTGGGTAAAGGTTTTCCAATTGGTATTGTATCATATAGATCAAGTTCTTTTCTATTCACCTTGAAACAGGTAGAATCTACGCAAGTTTCTGTGGGACCATAAAAATTGTATAACTGAGTAGTTTCTGCAAACCTGTTATAAAAATTATTCACCAGCGCTTTAGACAATGCCTCTCCCGCTAAAATCCAACTAGATAAACTAGTTATCTTTTGTCCTTCTTTTGAAGCATCCATCAACATCCCCAAATGCGTAGGAGTACCATCTGAAACGTCAATGTTATTATCGTTATAGAACTCTAAAAGTTTCACTCCATCTTTTCTGCTCTCTTCATCTACCACATATAGCTCATGTCCTTGTAAAAAAGCTCCAAATATTTGCTGAACAGAAGCATCAAAAGAAAAAGATGCTAATAGTGATACCTTTAAATAATTATCTTCATATCTACTATATACTCTTTCTTGTAACCCTTTAACCAGATTCATTACTGCCTTATGGGTCATCATCACTCCCTTTGGCTCTCCCGTAGAACCTGAAGTAAATATGCAATATGCTAAATCTGAGGCTTCTGTTTCAAAGGAAATCCTTGAAATACTCTGAGAATTAATACTATCTGAATGTATAGCTTCAACAGGCAAATAGGATGAATATGCTTCCAGATATACATTTTGAGTTAATAAAAAAGTTGCTCTACTTTGATCCAACATATATCTTATTCTGCCTTCTGGTAAATTAATATCAAGCGGCAAATACCCTGCACCAACTTTTAATACTCCCCATATACTAGTTAACATATCTGCGGTTCTATCAAATAGTAATCCCACAATATTCCCCGGAATTACCCCTCTTGAGATAAGATAATTTGCAATTTTATTAGATCTTTCATCTAAATCTCTGTAAGTCAATCTTTCTCCATTAGAAACTAACGCGATACGATCTGGATTACGATCAACTTGTTCTTCAAATAAAGCTACCAGACTTTTACCTTGATCATAAGTTATGGCTGTATCGTTAAAAGTTTGTAAGAGCTCATATTCACTATTTTGAAGTACGCTGAAATTTTTGAGTTCCCGACTTGGTTCCTCTATTATCTGATCCACAATTTTTTCAAAATAGTTTACAAACTTTACAATACTCTCTGCATTAAATAAGTCTTCTCTATATTGAAAATTAAGTTCAATTTCATCATCTACCTCACTTGCTCTTAAGGTCATATCAAGTTTTGATACTTTAGCGTCATAGTCCAAAGGTTCAATAACAAAATCACTACTGTTAAAGTTAGATTCTTCTAGGTCAAAATACTCAAACATAACACTTACCAAAGGGTGTCTACTTGTATCTCTTGCTAAATTCAGAGAATCTACTAGATCTTCGTAAGGGTAATTTTGATGTTCAAAAGCATCAAACGCTCTACTACTAACTTCTCTTAAAAATTCTAAGAACGGTTTAGTACCGATAGGAAAATTTCTTAGGGCCAAAGTATTGATAAACATTCCTGCAATCTGTTCCAAATCAGCGTGAGGTCTTCCGGACACAGAAGTTCCTATAATTACATCTTCCTGATTGCAAAGCTTACTTAGTAATACATTATAAACACTTAATAAAACCATAAAAAGAGTAGTATTCTCTTTTTGAGCTAATCTTTTCAAAGCTTTAGTTTTTGTTTCATTAAGACTAAATTTTAAGTTTTGCCCATTATAATTGATTGTTGCAGGACGAGCTCCATCAATAGGTAATTCGGTAAAAGGAACGTCATCTGCAAACTGGTTTAACCAAAAATTCCTTTCATTTAACAACATTTCTTGTTGTCTTTCATCCTGTTGCCATACTGCATAGTCTTTATATTGAATGTTTATATCCTCGAGATTTTCTTCATTATATAATTTTATAAAATCTGACAGTAGAATATTACTTGTGATTCCGTCAGAAACGATATGATGTGTATCGCATATAATCACATATTCCTTTTCTGAAATTGAAATTAATCCAACTCGTAGTAATGGTGATTTAGTTAAATCAAACGGTCTAATAAAATCGTTCAAGATTTCATCTATTTGATCCTTTTGAGTTTGCTTAAAATGCTCAACCGAAAAATTATTTTTAGTTAAAATACGCTGAACTACCTCTCCATCTACAGTTTCAAAAACTGTTCTAAAACTCTCATGTCGTTGAACTAATTCTTGAAATGCTAACTCTAATTTTGTGACATTAACTTTTCCTCGTAATGATGCCACCATTGGTATATTATATGCCAAAGATTCCTTATCATACTGATGTAAGAAGTACATCCTTTTTTGTCCAGAAGAAAGTGGATAATATGATCTTTTATCTACCTTAGGGACTCTGGAAAAATGTATTGCTGTACAATGTTCAATTTCTTTGGCCAGCTCTTCAATATTTTTAATAGATACTAGTCTTTTGAGATTTATAGAAACCTGAAAAACCTCTTCTAACTTATTTTTTAAATAAATTAGGTTTAAAGAATTTCCTCCTAAATCAAAAAAGTCATTTGTAATCCCAATCTTATCTTCTTCGATCTTTAATATCTCCGAATATATTGTCACAAGTTCTTTTTGAATATCGTTCTCTGGTAGAACAATTTCATCTAAGAACAGATCATGTTTTGGTAGTGCTTTTCTATTTATCTTACCACTAATAGTGTAAGGAAATGTATCTAACCACATGTAACTTTTAGGAATCATGTAATCTGGTAATTTCTCTAACAGAAGCTCTTTTAATGCTGATGTTTCTAGAGTATCAACTCCTTTTAAATATGCACAAAGTTGTTTGTTTTCATCTCCTCCTTGAACAATTACAAAAGCTTCTTCAACATTTGGGTGATTTTCTAGTACACTTTCAATTTCTCCTGGTTCTATTCTAAATCCTCTTATTTTTATTTGGTTATCGATTCTTCCTAAATATTCTATCTGCCCCTGCTTATCCCATCTTCCTAAATCACCTGTTCGGTAACAATACTCTCCATTTATTGTAACAAATCGTTCTGAAGAAAGTTTTTCGTTATTAATATACCCTTTAGATACTCCTGCCCCATGAATATATAGTTCTCCGGAAACTCCAATAGGAACATTCTTTTGATTACTATCGAGAATATAAATTTTGGTGTTTGCGATAGGACGACCTATAGGAATTGTCTTGTCTTCTATAGAAATTTTAGTTGCTGTACAAGCAACAGTTGCTTCCGTAGGACCATACTCATTAAAAATAGTTATGTTTGGATCTATATTTTTTATAATCTCTAGGTGACTCTTTTTTAACTGTTCTCCGCCACAAATAAGAGTTTTAATATAAGTTTGTTTACCATCTAATCCTTTAAGTAAAGTCACATGAGATGGGGTAAGCATTAATGTATCTATCTCTGGATTGGTGAAAGACTCTTCCAGTAGTTGATCCATGTCTTTATCCTCGTTTCCGATGAATAATTTTTTCCCTCTTGTCAAACTTGTAAAAGTTACGGTTACAGACAAATCGAATGACATAGAACTAAGTAAGGCCCAATGTCCTTCATCTTTATTTTCGAAGTAAAAATTATTCCCCCAAGCGATGAAATTATAAAGATTCGCATGAGAAATCATACAACCTTTTGGTCTACCTGTTGATCCAGAAGTATATAAAACATAGGCTAGATTTTGTGTAGAAACCATTGGTAGCTTTAACGCCTCTGTTTCATCATCAATTTTTGAGAATTGGTCTATATTTATTACCGAATAGGCATCTAACCCTGATATTTTCTCATTGATATTAGTTACAATAATGGAACTCTTGGTTTCTTCCATCATATGCGTAATTCTTGAACTCGGTAACATAGGGTCTATCATCATATATCCTGCCCCAGTCTTGAGAATAGAAAAAATAGTGATGAACATCTCAATAGACTTTGTCATTCTAATTGCGACAACATCGTCTTGTTTTATTCCTGATTTAAGTAAATGTTTCGCCCAACGAGAAGACAACACATCTAACTCTTCATATGTAAGTTTTTCATTCTCAAAAATAAGAGCCGTCGCATCTGGAGTCTGCTGTACATGTTCATTAAATAAACCTAATACAGTAATATCACTACCAAAGTTTTCTTTTGTTGTATTAAAATCAACAACTATTTGCTTCTCTTCTTCTTTGGTTAGGTAATTTAGGTCTTTAACATATTCTGTCTCCTCCAATATACTTGTTAATAATGTCTCTAGATGCCCTTGAATGCTGGAAACAACCTCATCAGAAAGTAACTCATCATTGTATAGAAGTACAATCCTTAATTGATTTTGATAAGAATACACATCTAAAGTACATGTATAGTTGGTATCCGTATCTCCTTTTAAATTATCCATAGTTAGAGGTCTATCGACATTTGATGACAATTCAGTATCTATATAATTTTGAAATGACATTATTGTGTCAAATAAAGAACCTTTTACTTCGCTCTGATTTTCTATAGTATTCAGTGAAAAATATCCGTACTCTTCTCTGCTAATAGTATGCTGTTTTTGTAATTCTTGTAACCAATCTGAAACTTTATCATTTTCGTCAATAGTACTACAAACCGGAATTGTATTCATATATAACCCAGCTTTGGAATCTATACCATTATGTCTTAAGTTTCTTCCAGATATAATGTTACCAAAAGCAACTGTTTCATTGGTAGTATACTTTGAAAGCAGATAGGACCATGCTCCTTGAACTAATGTATTTTCGGTAATTCGGTATTTCTTTGTTATTTCTTGAATTGGACCCTCAACGGTAAATTCGACTTTTTTATTACCAAACCTCTTATTTCTCAATGAATCATTGGTAACAAAAGGCAGATATGTTGATGATGACAATCTAGAAAGATACGTTGACCAAAACGAAACTCCTTCGGTTTCATTAAATGTAGTAATGTGTCGAAGGTGATCTCCAAATTCATCAAGAGTCAATTTTGGGGTGGGTGTACCTGATTCTAACTGCACATAGTAGTTATAAAAATCTTTCATTAAATTTTGCACAGACCATCCATCTAAGATGATATGGTGATGCGTAAATACAAACCTTGTGCATCTGTTTCCTAGATCAATAAGATGAATGCGAAATAGTGGTGCTTTATCAAGAGAAAACCCTTTTTCTAAATCTTGTTTTAAAAAGCTATCAAACTTAGTCTCAATATTGGCAGGGTCTACTTCGCTATAATCTAGTTCACTAATTGCGCATTCAACCTGAGCATAAACACACTGAACAGGAACGTCTAGACCTTTTGCAAAAACACTCGTTCTTAAAACCGTATGCTTTTGTATTAAATATTTCCAGGTTTTCTCAAAATTATCTCTTGAAATTTCACCATTTAAATCACAATAAAACTGGCATACGTAAGCAGATTCGTTATTATCATATAAATTATGATACAAAAAGCCTTTTTGCAATGGAGTTAGTGGATACAAATTAGATATTTTTCCTTGATGTATTGGTAACTCCAAAAAGTTATTTAGCTTTTCATTTGATATTGTAGAAGGTAAACCAAAATCGCTTACGGTTTTTGTTCTATAGAAAGGGTTAGTTTTTTGGTTTTTCAGGAAAAAAATCAACTCCTTTTTATTGGACTTTATAACATCCAAAATATCCTCAGATAGTTGATGACCTACCTTTTTCTTTAATTTAATCTCATCATTCTCAACAAATAGTTTGATCCCATTACTTATAAGAAGCTCGACTATATTGTTCATATTGTTACTTTCCATTTTTAAAAACTTTGTATTAATGAATAATGATTTATATAGAGAAAATTTCAAAGTCTTCAACCTTCTCCTGGGCTTGCTCACCCATTTCTGATTCTAGTGTAAATTGTAGTATCTTTTCTAAGGCAATTACATAGTTATCTGCCAATTCCTGAACTGTAGTTTTATTATAGCATTTCGCATCATACTTCCATTCCATGTGTAACTGACCGTCCTTAATTAGACTATCTATTGATAATTTATGTTTATTAACATTACGATCGCCTATAGTATTTCCAGTATCCTCAATGGTTAGTTCAATTACATTCTCTCTTTCAGAAGTCCAACCAGTATCGAAGCTTCCTAAATAATTGAATGTTATATCTTCATAGAAGGCTGATAAATTAGACCTTATGATTTCAGACTTAGACTCGGTTCTTAACAAATTAAATCCAATTCCTTTATTAGGAATACCCCTTAACATATCTTTGGTATCGGCGATTAACATCGCTATATTATTGACATTCTTAAGATTAAGACAAATGGGATATAGACTTGTAAACCAACCTATGGTTCTGTTTATATCGGTATCCTTAAACAACTCTTCTCTACCATGTCCTTCCAGTCCAACTACTACTTTTGAGTCATTCAACCAATCTGATAACGCCAAAGTAAGTGCACAAATAAGAATATCATTAATATTTGTTTGAAATGCACTATGAGCATCATGAATTAATGTTCTTGTTAAATCTGAAGGCAAGGATATTTGTATTTTATCGGTAGCATTATAATCTGCACTATCATTATTAATGATATCTACAGGTAATGGGTTATAATTTGATAAAACTTCCTTCCAGTAAATATGTTCCTTCTCTAAAATAGAAGAAGTGGCGTGGTCAATTAATTTTTTATTCCATTGTCTATATGAGGTCTGTTTTTCTGGCAACGCAGGTTTATCTCCAGAGATCTTTTGTTCTATCAAACTTGTTAAATCCTCAATAATAATTCTTTGGGAAACCCCATCAACCACTAAATGGTGCATCACGATTAATAATCGATTATGCAAATCATTGTCTCCTGTCTCAAACCAAACTGCCTTTAAAACATTCCCCTTAAAAATATCTAAATCCTTTTGGTGGTTTTGACATCTTGCGGGAATCTGTTCAACTGATGACACTTCTTCTTGAATAACTTTAGGAATTCTGGAATTATAAGACTGTAAAGGGTAAATAGAATTCTCTATGCTATCATAAGACATTCTTAATACATCATGGTATTTTACCAACTCTTCTAATGCAAAGTTTAGAACCTCTACAGTAACCGATTTTGAAACTTTAAACATCATCGATTGGTTATAATGACTAATGTCTTTATATCCTCTTTCAAAGAAGTGTTTCTGAATTGGATGAAGTTTAACTGGTCCAGATAAAACTCCTTTTTCCTGTAATGTTCCGGCACTCTCCTTGATGTAAGATACTATTTGTGAAATCGTCTGGTGATTAAATATATCTTTTACCTGAAAGTGTAAACCAACCGTTTTACATTTACTTGCAAGTTGAATCGCCTTAATAGAATCTCCTCCAAGTTCATAAAAATTATCATGAATACCTACTTTTTCTATTGCTAGAATCTCTTGCCAAAAGGAAGCCAGCTGCTGTTCTAACTCTGTTGTAGGTTCTACATAATTTGTATCAATTATCGGTAAGGGTAATGCCTTTTTATCGACCTTACCAGAATTGGTGGTAGGAAATGAAGGCATTTGAACATAAGCTCTAGGAATCATATATTCTGGCAAATCTAATGCTAGCCTTTTTTGAATTTCTTTGCTACTAATTTCTTTGTCAGAAACTATATATCCGATTAATTGCTTTTCTTCTTTTTCTCCTTCTTTTACGATTACAACAGAATGATTTACATCTGGTATCCTATTCAAAACAGATTCTATTTCTCCAATATGGATTCTAAACCCTCTTATCTTAACATGATCATCTTTTCTACCACAATATTCTAAATTACCATTAGACAACCACTTTGCTAGATCACCAGTGCGATACACTGTATTTTCTCCCTCTACCCAGTTAGAGCAAAATTTAGAAAGGGTCAACGCTGTATCACCAATATAACCAGATGCTAATCCTTCTCCCGCAATACATAATTCTCCAATTGTACCAGGGGGAACTAAGTTTCCATATTTATCTGTGATATAAACTCGCTCATTAGGTAAAGGTCTACCAATTGGAATTTGATCATACTGCTCTAGTTCATTTTGATCTACTTTAAAAGACGTGGTATCAACGCAAGTTTCTGTTGGACCATAAAAATTATATAATTGTGTGCTTCCTTTTGATTTTTCATAAAAGGTCTTTACTAAATCTTTAGACAATACCTCCCCAGCAACTATCCAACTGCTTAAAGAACTTAACCTACTTTTTTCGGTAAATGAGTCGGTAAAAAAGCGAAGGTGAGTTGGAGTACCATCTGACACATCTATATTATTTTGGTTATAAAACTTCAGTAGTTTTTCTCCATCTTTTCTAGTTTCATCGTCTGCAACGTATAAAGAATGCCCCATTAAAAGAGCTCCAAATATCTGTTGTATAGAGGCGTCAAAAGCATATGATGCTAATAGACAAACATTTAAAGTTTTATTTGGGTATGTATTGTATACTCTAGCTTTAAGTCCCTTAACTAAATTTAAAACACCTTTTTGTTGCATTACCACACCCTTCGGGGCTCCGGTCGATCCTGAAGTGAAAATCACATACATTACATCTTCCTGCGTAAGTTTTGGAAGTTCTAAAGATGAATTCTGGATATTAAGCTCTCGTAACTCAGAGACATTAACCAACTTGTTCGAGTCTAATTCTAGGTTAGGTTTTTCTACATTTGTTAAAATCAGTTTTGCATCACATTGATTTAACATGTAAGACTTTCTTGATTCAGGCAAATTTGTATCAATAGGGAAATAAGCTGCTCCTGTTTTGATAACCCCTAAAACAGATACTATAAAATCTAAAGATCTAGTCATCATAACACCAACCTTATCACCTCTTTCCACTCCAAGATGAAGAAGGTTTTTTGCCAAATTTGTAGACTTCTCATCTAGTTCTAAATACGTCAGGCTTTTCTCATTATACACCAATGCAACTTGATTTGGTGTCGTTCTCACTTGCTCTGAGAATACTTCAATAACATTTTTACCATCTGTAATTGTTGGTTCTGAAGAATTAAATTCTTCCAATAATTTTGTATAATCCTGTTCTGATAAAACATTTATATCCTTTAGGACAATAGACTCATTATTAATTATTTCATCAATAATAGATTCATAGTATTCAGCAAAGCGCTTCACAGTATCCAATTCAAACAAACTTTTACGATAGTCTAGTGAGCATTGTTGAATTCCATTTTTTTCAACAATTCGAAGTGCTAAATCAAATCTTGCAAAAAAGTTTGAGTGTTCTAGTCTTGATAATTTAAAATCTGAAAGTTCTATATCAGACCAATCAAAATTGTGATATTCAAAAGTAATATCGAACAAAGGGTTGCTATTCCCTTTTGATTTTAAATCGAGGTCACTCAATAGTTGATCAAAAGAATATTGTTCATTTGAAAGGCAATCAATAACATTTGTATTTACTTCTCTTAAAAACTCGACAAAGCTTTTCTCCCCTTCTGGATATGAACGTAATGCCAATGTATTGATAAATAACCCTATTGAATTTCTCAACTCTTTTTTCCATCTTCCTAAAGTGGAAGTCCCTAATACAATATCTTCTTGATTTGACAACTTGGCAAGTAGCACATAAAATATTGTAAGAGTAAGTGTAGACATTGTTACCTGCTCCTTTTTGCACAAAGCTTGTAACTTCTCTTTTCTTTCCCCATGTATTTCAAAAACAAAGCTATTGCCCTCAGATTTATCTAAATCTCTATTGGTATAATCGTTTGGAAGCTTAATAGATTCTGGAAGTTCCGAGAACTGATCTAACCAAAACTTTTTCTGATCATTTGTATTTTTGTGTTCTTCAACAGTCTTTTCATAAACTACAAAGTCTCTATACTGCAGCTTTAAGGGATCCAACGTTTCTTTTTTGCAAAGGGACTCAAATTCTCTTATTAGAATCTCGAATGAAGCAGCATCTATTACAATATGATGAACATCAATAATTATTTTGCTGTAAACATCATTTTCCTTTTGAATTAGCACTCGAACCAATGGAGGTCTTGTCAGGTCAAAAGGTTTTATATATTCTTGTAATAAATTCTGAACATTTTTTTCTGTACTTTCTACAATTTGAATTTTAAAATCTACGTGATCGTGAACTTTTTGTACTGGTTCCCCGTCTTTTAATTCAAAAGATGTACGCAGAATTTCATGCCTTTCTATTATTTGCTTAAAAGCCTGTTCGCAAAGAGTTACATCTAGTTCGCCTTTTACTTCTAAAACAACAGGAGTATTATATGATAACGAATTTTTGTCTATTTGATGATCTACAAATAGTCTTTTTTGAGTGTCAAATAAAGGATAGTATTCTCTATCTGGAATTGGTATAATACTACTTGGTTCTGCTTTACCAGCTTCAGTTATAAGTGCAACCTGATCTTGAAAATCGGTTTTTGTAAATAATGTTCTAACGTCAATTTGTATATCAAATGCTTCTTGAATTCTAGATGCCAAAATTCCTAATCCGATAGAACTTCCTCCTAAATAGAAAAAATTATCAGTTACACTAATATTATCAATTTCAAAAAAGTCTTCCCAGATCTTAACTAACGTTTTTTCGATATCTGTTGAAGGAGCAACATACTCTCTTTCTTCAACAAGGCTATCATTTTGATCTAAACTGCTAAGAATAACATCATAAGTTCCTTCAAGAAATTTCTTTCTAAGAACGTATCGTTGAATTTTACCACTTGTTGTCCTTGGTATTTTATCTACCATGACAACTTCTTTTACTTGTATCCCAATACGATCATTAACGATTTTTTTGATCTTATTGGCTAAAAGAATAAAATCTTCAGTTAGTCCACTAAATTGCAGAAATATATAAAGTTCATCTTCATGCTTTTTCTCATCAAAAATGTTACATGAAATCGCATGTTGAAATTGAATCTCTGGCAATTCTTCGAGCAACTTATCAAGATCGTTAGGGAAATAATTTTGCCCATTAATGATAATCATTTCCTTTTGTCTTCCTGTAATTACCAAATGATCCTCATGCAGAAAGCCTATATCTCCGGTGTTAAACCAACCGTCTTTTGAAATAACCTTTGCAGAAGCTTCGGGATCATTATAATAACTTGATGTAATAGCAGGACTTTTTAATTGAATAATACCTAAAGTATCTTCGGGTAGCTCTTTATTATGTTCATCGGTTATTTTTATTTCAGTACCTAGAAATGATCCTAAATCTGCAAATGATGCTACATTTTCAGTCGTACTATCCTCAAATTTTATCCTGGTTCCTATACTCAATTCACCGCGGTCGATAAAAAACTCTTTAAGCCCAGCGTCTTCTTTGTAATATGCAGAAACACCTAATACAGCTTCGGCCAAACCGTATGCAGGGTTAATTGTATTTTGAGCTAAACCATATTTTTCGAAGACCTTTTCAAATTCTCTACACACTTCTATTGAAACTGGTTCTGCACTATTAATTAGAACTCTGAGTTTATCGAAAGACAAGTTTTCTAGATTTGCTCTTTCCAAATTTTTAAGTACGTGAACAAATCCAAAATTAGGAGATCCGGAAATCGTAATTTGTTCTTTTGATAAACTTTCTATCCATACTTCTGGTGCAGAAAGGAACAACATTGGAGACATCAGACATTGGTTTGCATTAACCAATAATGGGAGTATATGAAAGAATATGAGTCCCATATCATGAGTTAATGGCATCCAACCAAGAAGTTTGTCTGCTTCTTGAATATTGAACTTATCCAAAGAAACTCCAACATTGTATATTATACTTTCTTGGGTATTTGTTACTCCTTTTGGGGTACCGGTAGAACCTGAAGAGAATTGAATAAATACCAAATCAGAAGGACTAACAGTTACTGGAACAGCTTTTTTACTGTAGACAAGCTCATCATTATCAATGAAATTTGATAAAACATCATTAATAACATCGTCATGTTCTAAACTAAATTCTTTTAGAATATTCTTAAATTCTGGAACATCTGAAATGATATAAGGATTCTTCAGTTTTTTCCATACCCCGGCAATTTTGGCCGCAATATCTGAAGTAGTTCCCAATACTATTGGAACAGGAATAAATCCACCAAGAACACATGCCCAAAAAGTGACTACGAAATTCTTATTCGACTGAAATTGAAATACCAATTCGTCTCCTGGGCATAACCCAACTTGTTGCAAAGCATGAAGCTTATAACTGGCTTCAAGATACAACTTCTTGTATGACAGATATTGGATATCATTTTTAGACTCTATAAAGGTAATTCCAGATTCTTCTTTAGAATTTATATTATTCAAAAAGATTTCTTGTAATGTTTGTCCTTCCATTTTGTTTAAAATTCTTTACGTTTCACAGCTTACTACACCAATTCTAATTCACTTGTTTCCAAAACCTTATCTATTATCATTATAGATAATTTGTTTACAGACGGTAAGGTCAACAATTCCATAGAAGACATATTGATCGCAAATTTGTTATTGATTACTCTTAATAGCTCAACAGAAAGAATGGAGTCAATTCCTAAGAATCCAATTCCTTTGTCAGATTGAATTTTGTCTTTAGACAGTTTTAAAATCCTCGATAATTCTTCTTTCAAAAAGGCCGCGACATAAGATTGTTGTTCTGGTTTTTCCAATGCTAGTAATTCTTCTATGCACTGATTTTGCTCATCATTTAAACCTTTATTTGAACCTACTTTGGTTTTAACCAATTCTTCAAACATATAATACCCGCTACCTTTCATGTTTTCACTCAGCACTTCCCAATGGATATCAAAAAAGCCTACCTGTCTTGGTTTTTCATATAGTATTTTCTCTAATCCAACGAGCACCTGATTATTGGTAAAACTTCTAATTCCAGTTCCCTGATAGATAAGGTCTTCTAAATTCTCACTTCTGGCCACAACTCCAGATTGTGCCAATACTCCAAGATTAATTGTTGTTGCGGGTATCCCTTCGTTATTACATATGTGAGTAAATGAGTCTAACAACGCATTAGCTACGATATAATTAGCCTGCCCAAGATTTCCGATTAATGAAGAAACAGAGGAAAACAAAATGAAATTATCTAACTCAAAATTCTTACATAATTCATAAATATTTAACGCTCCATCCAATTTAGGTCTCATTACTTTTCTGAAGCGATCTATGTTCATATCTACCAAAGAACCATCGTCAAGAACCATAGCACAATGAAAAACACTTGCAATTGGCGGTAAGTTTTGGTTAATATCTTCGAATACTTTAGACATTTCTTCTAAACTTGAAACATCTACTGCATAAGCTTTGACATTCACCCCTTTTTCTCTTATCTTTTCTACTGTTTCTATTGCTTTAGGATCTTTAAGACCACTTCTGCTCAATAAAACAAGATTTTTGGCTCCTTTATCTATCAACCATTTCCCAATCTCAAAACCTAAACCTTTTGTTCCTCCAGCGATCAAATAGGTTTTATCGATTTTAATTAATAGTTCTTTTTCTCTAAAAATTTCTACTTGTTCGTTGGTGAATGAGATAATTACCTTTCCTATGTTCTTTCCTTCATCAATTAAGCTGAAAGCCTCCGAAATAGTGTTGGGAGAGAATACTTTAACAGGTAAAGATTCTATTTCATTTACATCAATAAAAGATGCAATATCTTCTAATATGCTAGATACTTCTTCAGGTTTTTCCTTAGTCATTCTATCTACATCAATAGCAGAAAAAGAAATGTTTTTATTGAATAAACTCATGGGTAACGCAGCGTTATCCAAAATATCTTTCTTACCGATTTCTAGATAGGTACCATATGGTGCCAAAGCCGATAAACTTTGATGCATGGTCTCCTTGGGCAATGCACTTAACACAATATCTACTCCTTTTCCACTTGTAGTTTCTAGAATTTCCTTGGCAAAGTCAAGACTCCTTGAACTGTACACATTATTAATACCAATAGATTTAAGGTAGTCTCTTTTTTCTTCGGTCCCGGCAGTAGCATAAACTTCAGCTCCAACCATATTTGCATAGTTTATAGCTGCCATACCAACTCCTCCGGTGGCATTATGAATTAATACCTTATCACCTTTCTTTAAATTACCTTTATCTCTTAAACTATATACCGCTGTCAAATAGCTCAGTACCACGTTTGATCCTTTACCTACTAAATTTTCAGGACATTTAACCGCTAAGAGTTCTGAGGTAGTAGTATAGGATTGAAAAGTTCCTCTTGCGATGGCTATAACTCTATCTCCAACTTTAAACTTACTTGCTCCTTTACCGACTCTGGTAACTACTCCTTCACAATCGCACCCCATTGAATTACCAGTATACGAGCCTTCAAGAGATTCTGGTACAATTTTATTGGTAACCTTCAAATAATCTTTGAAATTAATCGAAGCATTATCAATTAAAATTTCAATTTCACCCTCTTTAGGATCAGCTCTATCAACCTCTTTAAAACTTATATTTTCAAATCCATCAAAATCTTCATTTGCTAATTGCAGCATATTATCTTGAAAACTTACCGTCTCTTTAGTTAACTCAACATCTTCATTATTCCAGCTTTGTAAGCTTCTTTTAAATATGGTATTATTACGAATTGCTATTTCTTCATAAGGCTTAACAGAAGCATACATCTTACTAAGAACTAATCTCCACAAGTCTGTAGATATTGGGTTTCCATTACTAGATTCAAAATCTAACAATCTTACATCCCAAGTAGGAAATTCGTTAACGATTATTCTTCCTAACCCATGAGCAATTGTAGATTCTAAAGATTGAATTTTATCATTTTCATGAACAAACTGACTTCCTTGGGTAATTAAATTAAGGGTAAGTTTATTCTTTAAGTTCTTCGAACAATATTGTGCAAGATCCAAAATAGGTTTGATCCTTTTAAGGCACTCTTCTCCAACTTCAGATACTCGATTAAGTGTATCATTTTCTACAAAGTACACAAAGGTTACATCTGAACTAAAATCAGCTTTTATTTCTTCAGAAACTGCATCAAGATCCTCCAGATTTACCATGTAATGTCCTTCTCCCAGCTCTTTAAAATCTGATCCTGGTTGTAGTACGACAACTTTACCTTGTAATTCACCTAGTAATGGAATACACCCTGAATAATCATCAGTAAAAATGTAAGTAACGGTATCATAATCTGTCGTAAAATTAGTATCAGACTCTTCCTCAATCCAATTAGTTGTAAATAAACAATCATCAACAAAATCTTCTTTTTCAGGAGTTTTTGCTACCAATTCTTGGCATTTAAAATCTTTTATCTCAATAGCAACATTACCTTCAACATCACAAATTGTCATATCAATTAACACTGAATTATCCGTACGAGATTTCAAATTTGAATAACAAACTAATTCATCTCCAGGTGAAAAATGACAATACATTTTTCCCATAGAAACCGGAACAAATTCAGAATCATCAAACGCGATTACAGATTGAAAGCATGCATCTAGTAAGGTAGGATGAATAAAAAATTCATTCAACGAATCTTTAATTTGTTCATGTCCTTTAATTGTTGCGATTAGTTCATTTTCCTCAAATTGAATATTTTCAATTGTTCTGAAATAAGGCCCATAATCCAATTTTGACTTACTTAACTTTTCATAAATTTCATCTTCATAAATGGTAGATTTCAAATTTTTAGATGTTAAATCTATTTTTGTTGCTCCATTTTTATAATCTCCAATTATAAACTTTCCAGAGGCTCTTTGTGTCCAAACCATATCCTCCCCAACATTAGAGCTATCTATGGTAAAGACTTGACTTTTATCATCATAAGAGGTATATAAATCCTGTAATTTATCCTCTTCTATCACTAACATTTGGTGAAATTTCACATTTTCCAATCCAAATGAAACTTCTGGACTTATTTCATTTTGATAGTAAGCAATTCCCGCAGCTATATATCCTGCACCCGGAAATACAACTCTATCCTGTACTACGTGATCATTTAAGAATGGAAAAAAGTATTTATTAATTTCTACCTTATATGTAGACTTTGGCGACTGCACTTTTTGATGAAGAAATACATTTTCTTTTCGTCCAACTCTTTTTTCAATAGATACTGCTGACTCTTCCCAATAATGATCTTTCTGCCATGGATATGACGGTAATGGTAAGTATGGTAATTTTCCTACCCATCTATCCCAGTTTATAGAGAACCCAAGTGTGAAAAGCTGAGCTATATTCTCAAAAAAGTTGATCTGCTCAGGCTGTTTTCTATTTAATGTCTCCAGAAAATTGAAAGATTCATTATTATTTACACACTCTTTCATCGAGTTTTTCAATACCGGATGTGGACCAACCTCTATAAAAATGGTATAGTTATCATTCTCAAGAGTATTTACAGTTTCTGCAAAACGCACAGATTCTCTAACATTTCTCCACCAATATTCATTATTGATATTTTCTCCTGAAATTTTATTCGCGGTTACTGTAGAATATAAATCTATCGTAGTATCATTACCCTTTATTTTTTGAAGAGAAGTTAAAAGTTCTTCTTTTATAGGATTCATCATTGGACTATGATAAGGAACCGTAACTTTTAACATTCTATTAAACACCCCCATCTCTTCATATTTCTCTTGCAATAGCTTTAAACTTTCCTCATTCCCAGCTAGAGTAACCGATTTTGGGCTATTAATTGCTGCAATCGAAACATCACTATAATCAATCAAGGTATCTTTGATTTCTTCTTCTGGTAGTCCAACTGCTAGCATGGTACCTGTTCCTGAAGTCGTGTGTTGTAATCGACTTCTATGATAGCTTACCAAAAGAGCATCTTCAAGGGAGAGAGCACCAGATACATATGCCGAGGCTACTTCTCCAACACTATGTCCAACTACAGCATCTGGAGATATTCCATAATGGTTAAGTAATTTTGTTAAACCTATTTGAATCACAAGGTTTGCAGGTTGTGCGATATAGGTCTCCCCTATTTTAGAAATATCCTCAGGTTTTTCCATTTCCGCAATGATGGACCACCCAGAAATTTTAGTAAATTCGGCATCACACTCTTCGATAGCCCTTTTAAACACAGGTTCGGTTTGCATTAAATCACGCCCCATTTTCCACCATTGCGGCCCCATTCCCGTATATACGAAAACTACTTTTGGTGCTGCTGACGAAACATTACCAGTGGTAATACCTTTGATTAAAATATCTTCTTCAAAAGCCTCTATTTTTTCTAATAATTCATCTTTTGAAGATGCCACTATTGCCAATCGATCTGAATGATGAGATCTTCTATAGGCTGTATTACTAAGTACCTGAGCAAAGTTATTATCTTCATTCTGGAGATAGTCTTTATATTTTTTAGCAAGAGCTACTAAAGCATCTTTACTACGAGCCCCAATTGGAAAAATAAAATTATCTTTCTTAGCCAATTCACCTGTAACCTCATCTGTATTTTGAGCATATTGTTCTAATACCACATGAGCATTAGTTCCCCCGTATCCGAATGAGTTAATAGATGCATGAGATTTTTTATCTGTTGGAAGTTCGTTTAATGATGTTGGTACTTTTAAAACGCTGTCATTATAATTAAGTGCAGGATTAGGGTTCTTAAAATGCAAACTTGCCGGAACCTGATTTTTATTTAAACATAAAGCGGTTTTGATCAAACCTGCCACTCCGGAGGCAGCTTCCAAATGCCCAATATTTGTTTTAACAGATCCTACCAAGAGCTTATCATCTGAAGTTCTTTTTTCAGATAGCACTTTGTTTAATGCTCCAAATTCTATGGGGTCACCAACAGGAGTTCCTGTTCCATGAGCTTCGACGTAATGAACATCTTTGGTATCTATACCATTTTCTTTATAAACTTTTTGTATTAATCTGGTTTGAGCATCTCCATTTGGCACTGTAATTCCAGAGGTATGACCGTCTTGATTCACTCCTGTACCATTTATTAATGCATATATCTTATCGCCATCTTTTATTGCATCTTCATAAGGCTTTAGGATTACTACTCCTCCTCCTTCTCCTCTTACATACCCCCCTGCATCACTATCAAAAGCTTTACATCTAGAGTGTTTAGACAAAAACTGTCCTTTACTCATATTTATAGACACTTCGGGTCTTAATAACATATTTACTCCTCCCACAAGAGCCATAGAAGACTCTCCTCTCCAAATACTCTGACACGCATAATGAGTAGCTACCAAAGATGAAGAACAAGCAGTATCTATCGTAATCGAAGGTCCATTGAGATCAAAAAAGTAGGACAATCTATTGGAGAGCATAGTTAACGATATCCCTAAGGCAGTTTGAGAATTCACCAAATGTTTATTATCGTTTGCAGCCTTAATAAGGTAGTTGTCAAAAGTAAACCCTCCAACAAAAACCCCTGTACTGGTCCCTTTTACCTTTTCGATCGGAATACCTGCATCTTCAAAAGCTTCATAAGCAACTTCTAACAAAATTCTTTCTTGCGGATCTAAAGATTCTGCTGCCATGGGAGAAATTCCAAAGAACATTGGATCAAAATCTTCTATGCTTTCTTTAAGAAAACCACCCTGACGAGCTTTTATCTTGCCTGGTTTATTTTCGTCTTCATCATAAAAGTGTCGGTTATCCCATCGGTTTGATGGCACATCAATTACTGCATCAGTTTGATCAACTAGCATCTCCCAAAACTTCTCGGGAGACGAGCTAGATCCTGGGAATCGACATCCCAATCCTACAATAGCGATAGGTTTATTTTGATTTTTCATAATTTTTAGAGTGAAATAAATTATTATAATAAGAGTCTATACCCGTATACTTTAGTACACGAGAAAAGTGTTCTCTGCAATTGGTGTATACTAGATTTGTTTCACCTATTCAGAGAAAATTTAAAATCTTCTTTTTGTTAAAAAGGTCTAGAAAAATATAAAGCTATGTTGCTTAGGCAGCAGTACTTTATTCATGATTAATAGCATTAATAGGGTTATCGACTGAAGCTGACCATATTTTACCACTTATTGTGGCTAATACTATAAAAAGAGTTATACATATCACGTTTAAATAATCTAAAGGACCAACTTCTACGCTGTATGCAAATGTTTGAGAAATTTGTTGAATCGCAAAGTATGTTAAAATAAGGCTTAGAATCATTGCAATACCATATAAGACAATATACTCCTTTAAAATAAACATGAACAAACCTTTTGTGCTAGCTCCTAATATCTTACGAATAGCGATCATTTTCTTTTGCATTTTTAATGAAAACGAAATCAAACTAAACAACCCAATTATTACTAAAACGACTGATATTACAGAAAAAAGGATGAATATCTTCATTACATTTTCTAGAGCTGTCATAAAACCTTCGTCAAAACCTTCATCTAGAAATTGAAATTCTATAGGTGTTTCTCTAAACGTTGAATTGAATACCGAATTTATAGCTCTCCTTGTTTCCGTTCTGCCATTAGCATTAACTTTTACACTTACGGCAGCATACTTCATATTCTCTGTATTCATGGTTAACATCATAGGAGGTATCTCCTGAAATAACGAGAACTGATTAAAATCTTTAACAACCCCAACAACTTTTAATCTTCCGTTATCTATAGTTTTCCCGATTGGATCTTTCCATCCTAACATAGATGCTGCTGTTTCATTAATAATGCAGCCGCTTATATTATCTGTTGAAAAATCTTTTGAAAACCACCTTCCTTTTTTCAACGACATCTCAAAAGTATTCACAAAATCGTAATCAACTCCGTAGGATGTTAATCGGATTTTGTCATTTGAATCACTTCCTTCCCAATTTACATTTACTTCTTCTCCAGAAGCAAAGAAAGGAGCCGCTTCAGATATGGAATAACTAAGTACATTTGGATTTCTGAGTAGCGTATTTTTTAATACTTGCAACTGTTCCTGATCTTGCATCTCAGGCACCTCAACCCAAGCTAATAACAAATTTTCCTTCTCAAAACCTACATCTTTTTCATTTAGAAACTTAATTTGAGATATGGTATAAATCGACAGAAATATTAAAGGAATGGTAATAAATAATTGAAAAAGAACTAATCCTTTTCTTAAATAATTACGTCTTTTTATAGAGGTATTTCCTTGAAGAAAAGAGGTGATTTTTAATGACGCTAGGTAAAACACAGGGTACAATCCTCCTAAAAATCCGAACACAATACTTCCTATAAATATCTTTAGAAAAAACCAACTGCTTCCAGTAAACGCCAAAGACAAATCTCTGTCCACTATTGAACTAAATAGAGGTAAAATTAAAAGTAAAAAGACAGTAGAAATAAGAATTACACTAAACACCATAATTAAAGATTCTGCAACAAATTGGTATCTCAATTGCGTTTTGGATATACCCAAAACCTTTTTCATTCCAATCTCTAACTCTCTATTAATTAGTTGAGTCGTAGTTAGGTTGATATAGTTTACCGAAGTAACGAAAGCCGTAAAAAATGCAACTATCACGAATAAATATATAACAATAACATTATTTCTTATTCCTCCCATTACGCTGTTTCTAACACTTAATGTCTTTAAATATACATCGGTAACCGGACGAAGGCTTAAAGTTTGTTTCGTTCCATCATTAAACTTGACATAATTCGTAAGGAAATTTTTCATTTTAGAAGAAAGAATATCTTGTTTTGCCTTACCATCAACCAATATATAGGTCCCTGAATAATTGGTATCCCACCCTTTAGTTTCTTTAATTCCATAAAGTCCTTCATAAGAATTAAAAGAAATCATATACTCCATGCTAAGGTGAGAGTTTTTAGGATAATCTTCGAAAACACCTGTCACCGTTAAATATGACTTTTTATTTACTCTAACAGGTTTACCAATTCCATCTCCATTTGGAAACAGCTTATTAGCTAGTGAAGAAGATAATACAATACTCATCGGGCGTTTTAACGCATTATTCTTATCTCCATTGATAAAGTTAAAACTAAGCATGTTTAAAAAAGCTTGATCTACAACCAATCCCTTTTCCTGAGGATATAACTCGTCTCCAATAGAAAGGTAATTGCTAGTGGTTCTTGCACTTGATGCATTAGTTATTTCAGGAAATTTATTTTTCAATTCACCTGCTAATTCGTAGGGAGCTGAATCAAAAAGCTGACTTTGGATTTTGTCATCAACGATACGTTCAACTCGAAATAACCTATCCTTATTTTCATTAAATGAGTCGTAATTATCCTCGTAATTAATGTAAAGTGCCATTAAAACAATAGCGGTTAGACCAATCGATGATCCTAGGACATTAATAAGAAAAGATTTTTTATCTTTCTTAAGCTGTCTAATTACCAGTAAAAAATTAAGTTTTAACATGATTCTGTTTTTTTAATCAATTATATCTACTAATTAATACTGTTCTGACAATGCCAGTATTTCTTTTGATTTTAGGGAGATTTTTCCCATTTCCATTTTGTAAATGTTATCAGCCAGATCAAAATATTTGTCATCATGAGAAATAATAATCAGTATTTTTCCCTCTTCTCTCATTTTTACCAGTAACTCATTGTAAAAGAAATCTCTAAATGCAGGATCTAAATCTGCAGCAACCTCATCAAAAAAGTAAACAGGTCGATCTTCTAAATATGACTTCAAAATGGCAAGTCTTTTTCGTTGTCCCTTTGATAAATCAATAGTGCTGAAAACTCCATTTTCGATGGTAACCTTACCCGATAATTGCAGCGTTTCTAACCATTCGTATACTTGACCCAGTCTTTCTTCTTTTATATCATATAGTTTTTTGAATAAGTAAAAATCACTGTATATCACAGAAAAACACTCACTTAATTCCTTATTGCTAACTTTTCTATCGTTGATCAAAATATTACCTGAATCTGGTTGGTATAATCCAATAAGTATTTTCAAAAATGTTGTTTTTCCGCTTCCATTCCCTCCAACTATAAAAATCAATTCTCCTTTCTGAGCTTCAAAATCAATAGGACCTATACCATATGAGATACTTTCTCCTTCGTTTTTATAGTCAAAACACACATCTTTAACTGTGATTTTTTCAACATTTCTTATTTCGGCAGATCTACTATGAGCATTACTTTCCTGATCTTCTACATCTGCATCTTTAATAAAAGATTTGATTCTTTTCCAGGACACTTGTACATTAATTATTTGTGGTACTCCATTAATCAAAGCTCCAACGGGTCCCCACAAAAACAAAACGGCTATTACATATGCAGTAGTAACTTCCTTATCAAAATTAAAAACTAAAGGGAATAATAAACACGAAACGCCTACAGCAATAGTAAATGATAATTCTGAAAATAAAGATGCATCGATACCTAGATTAATGTTGGATTTGCTACCTTCATATGAAATCTTACTAGAATTTTCTATGTCTTCTTGAAACCGATCTCTTTTAACTTGATGAAGTATTAATTCCTTAAAACCATTAATTAATCCGGATATTAAGTTTGTATATCGTTCTCTCTTAGCTCTCGCGCTATGACCAGTTCTTTTTAGAGGACCAGACATCAAAATCATTAAACCTAAAATTAAACCAGTGACTCCTAATAGCATTAATGAACTCACAACATTCAAGGTGAACATATAAAGTAGAACCAACGCAGTAGTTATCATGGTAGTATAGATATTAACTACATTTTGAGAAAAGAAATATATAGAGTTGATGTCATCATTAAGTATAGTGTATATTTTTCCACTTTTTATTTTTTCATATTTTGCAAATGGTATTTTAAACATCTTACGTACCACAAGCATATTAAATCTATGTGCTATAGAAATTCCAAGACTTGCTGTTTCTCTTTTACAGATTCTAACTGTGACGATATAAACAAATGTAGTAACGGCGAAAAAGAACAAAAGGTAATTGGCTCCAACATCATCTGTGATAAATTTATTTATGATCATTACGTTCAATGCACTGGCTAAACCAGGAAAAAGACTCAAAAACAGTAATTTTGGCACTACATTAAAATACTCGTCTTGATGACGTAGGAAAATAGTTGCACGAGTTATTGCATAAAAACTTAAAATTCCTGCTGCAGAAAATCGCAATGCTTCATGCAATTTTAGATATTCAATACCTGTTTTAGACCAAAAATCTTGATCATAAAATGCTACTGGGAAGTAATAAAAGGATGCAATGACAGGAATCAATACTAAAAACCCCAATAAATAATTAATAATTCTACTTGAAGAAAAATTGAATTTTCTTTTTTTCTTGGTTAGCTGATACAGGGCTATTCCGAGATACAGTAATCCAAGAAATAGCATAACACCGTTAGCTATATATAATTTATTTGCTATACTTTCCATTTCATTAATTTATTTGAGTTTTACGTTTTATTTGTTGTTATATTTTCTACTTCTGTAAACTGGCCAATTGTATCAACTATTTCGATATCATCTCAGTATAAAATGATGTTTTTGTTAGCTTTTTTCAGGATGTAAAAGAGCATCTTTCTTATGCAAGAAAAAATCAAAAAATTCAATAAACAGTTAGAGGATATTATTAACCTAAAAGTTGATTACTAATAATTTTTTATAATTTCATCGTTTGTGGCTGTCCCATTGCGGTTAATGTAGTTCTTTCTCCTTCGAATGGTCTTCTACCATGAGAATACATCATATTATCAAGTAACAAGAAATCATCCTTTTGCCAGGTAAAAACAATAGAGTTTTCTTTATAGAAGTCTACAAATTCTTGCACTACTTCAGGTTCAATTTCTGTACCGTCACCATAGTAAGTAACAAAAGGTAGATTTTCTTCTTCAAAATATTCTACTACAGCCGGGTCGTATAAATATTTAAGCCCAAAATACATGTGATTAAACCACATTTCTTCATTAGTAATGGGATGTAATTGGGTAGCTGGTAGAGTCCATTTTATTCTTAAATGGTCTTCATTAATCCATGAAAACTCATGACCAAAAGATTTCAAAATAGTTGCAACTTCATCTTTATTTTCAGTTTGATAAATAGTCTCCCAACTCAATCCTATTCCTGGCATACTATTTCTAACATATTGTACCCCTTTTTCTCTAAATTTTGCTTTAGTTTCTTCTTTTAAGCTTGCTAATAATTTTCTCTCATCAGCAATTGGCGTTTCTCCTCCTACAGGTGCAGGAACCAAAGAATAAAATGCTATGATTCTATTATATACATTAGAGTATGAGTTTTCGGTATGCATATGAATAGTTTGATCTTTAGGGTGACTTGTCGAAGTATAAACATTACTATAAACTTTATCTCTAGGAGATGTTCTATTTTTATATTCCATTGCCTCTCCTGAAAGAATAGAAAACAACTTGTTAAAGTTTTCTGCTCCGTTAATTTCAAAACCTCTCAACAATATTGCTCCATGCTCAAGTAACAATTCATTTAATTGATCCTTATGAGTTTCGGCCCATTCTAAGACATTTATAATATTATTTGGAGTAATTATAAATGGATTCTTTTTCGAAGAGGCTTGTGTAACCACATCCTCTCCTAAATAGATATTATTGTTTGTTTTTAGTGTGGTAAGAGTTTCCATATTTTAAATTTTAATTATTTTTCATTTCAAAAAAGCGTACGAGATACCTTAAGATTTTATAGAATCTTATTTAGTTAATATCTGTTTAGTACTGTATTTGGATTCCTAGATCAAAAGAATATCTTAAGGTTTCTGCTATTTCGAAAGACATCTTTTAAAGATGGAAGAATAAAAAGGAAGTAAATAAGTCTTTAATTCATGTCAAGGTTAAGCTTCTAACGAAACGCCCATATTCGTTTCTTTTGCTAGGTTTAAATAATGTCCAGCTATAGCCATATCGAATACTGCCATTCCCATAGGGTTAAACATTATTGGTTGGTCCTTGTCTAAAGTTTGTAGATACCCTTTTAATACATCTTGAATTGGTTTCACCCCTTCTTCTGTCAAACCATTTTTTAAGTGAAACATTTCTATATCGGTTTTTTCTCTACAAACCTCATTCCAATCGTCTACAATAATGGCTCCTGAAAACCAAGGGTATACATCTGTTTTATAATCCCTTAAAGAAACATTTAAATGGAGAGATGATTTCTTTGGTTCAATATTTATGTAAGGCTCTTTTGATACGGTACAAGTAATAAAGATATCTGCATCACGGTACGCTTGCTCCCAGCTTTCAGTGATTGTTACCTTATCTCGAAGAGTTTTAGAGATTTTTTCTTCTTCAATACTTTTCAAATCATATAGAAATACCTCTTCAATCTTACTTCCCAGAATATTATTACACATGTCTAAATGGTATTGTCCTATAGGTCCAAAACCAACAATTCCTACTTTTACTTTTTCATGTCTACCTAATTCAAGGAATTTTTTTATCATCAACCCACTTACCGAAGCGGTACGAATAGCAGATATTGAACCACTATTTATTACACTTACCGGTTGTCCGGTTTCTGTATCATTTAATATAATAACGCTATGTGCCCGAGCCATTCCTTTTTTAGTATTTTCTGGAAAACTGGCAATCCATTTAATACCAGATCTATTAATTTGTCCTCCTACAAATGCTGGCATTGCAATAATCCTATTTTTAAGATCTCTGTATCTTAAATAAGGTTTTATTGGTTGCGCTATATCGTTGGCATCTATACATTCTGTAGCCGTTTCGATGGCTTGAACATTTTTATGCCAATCGAGATTTATTTCTTTAATATTTTTATCTCCTAGGTATATCATTTTTAGTTTTTTTATCGATATCAATTTATATTTATACTGCAATTGCCTCAGAATATTGACGTTTCAGGTTATATTCTCTAACCATATCTCCCCATTGATCGTTATACACTGTTGTAATATATCTTTCACCACTATCTGCAAATACACACATGATATTAACTTGTGATTCAACATTATTTCTCCTGAAGTATTTTTTAATTCCTGCATATACCGATCCCGAAGAACCTCCTGCATATAAGTTATGTCTTTCTAACAGTTCTCGACAAGCATCAATGGTTTCGTCTTCATTTACAGAAATAACATCATCTATTTTGGCATGTTTAAGTATGTCAGGTCTTATACTTGAACCTATTCCGGGTATAAAACGTTTGTGGGCTTTACCTCCGAAAATAATCGATCCGTCTACATCTACAGCTATAATTTTGGCATTAGGATAATTTTCTTTTACTCTTTGAGATACTCCTGTAATGGTTCCTCCCGAACTTATTCCCATAAACAAATAATCAACTTTTTGTCTGGGTGCCTCTAAACAAATTTCAATTCCTAACGAATTATAATAAGCTCTGGCATTAAGAGGGTTTGCATATTGATTAATCCAGTAAATATTCTCAGTTTTTTGAACTATTTCTTTTACCTTCTTAATCCTGTTAATAAGGTAACCTCCATTGTTATCAGGTTTTGTTATGCGAATGACTTCTGCTCCTTGCAAACGAATTAGCATTTCATTAACCGGAAGTGTCGTTTTATCAATTACACAAATAAACTTTAACCCATTAAGTTTTGCATATGCAGAAAGAGCTACTCCAAAATTACCAGAAGACGATTCTATAAGTGTTGTATCCTTATTAATCGTACCATCATTGAGTAAACGACTTATAATATAACAAGCTGCTCTATCTTTTACACTTCCTGTAGGGTTGTAGAATTCTAATTTTGCAAAAACATTCAAATTTGGTTTCCCAATAATCGGAAGTGAAACCACTGGAGTATTTCCAACTTTATTTAATATATTATTTACCATGATTATAGTACTTTAGTATTAAGTCGTTTATTGATTAAAAGAAATGTAACTTTTATTAAACCTAAAAGTTAAACAGCTACTGCAATATGCTCTTCTTCTTGCTTAGTTTTTGCAAAATCTTCGGCTACGATTTGCCCATCAAAAAGATGAATAACTCTATCAGCATATTTGGCATCTCGATCAGAATGTGTTACCATAATAATGGTAGTTCCTTCTTTATTAAGTTCACTCAATAAATTCATCACCTCTATTCCATTTTTTGAATCTAAATTTCCTGTAGGCTCATCGGCCAAAATCAATTTTGGATTGGTTACAACGGCCCTGGATATAGCAACTCTTTGCTGCTGTCCGCCAGATAGTTGTTTGGGGAAGTGTTTTGCTCTATGATCTATTTTCATTCTCTTTAGAACTTCTTCTACTCTAGATTTTCTTTCTTTTTTATCTATTTTGAGATAGATTAGAGGTAATTCAACATTTTCTTCTACAGTAAGTTCATCAATCAGATTAAATTTTTGAAAGACAAATCCGATATTACTTTTTCTTAATTCTGCATATTGCTTTTCACTACTACCACTTACTTCTTCGCCATTGAATTTATAACTCCCTTCAGAAGAACCGTCTAGCATTCCGATCACATTAAGCAGTGTAGATTTACCACAACCAGAAGGCCCCATTATCGCAGTAAACTGCCCTTTTCCAACTTCAAAACTAACATTGTTAAGAGCCAATGTTTCAACAGCGTCAGTTCTAAATCTTTTATTTAAATTTTCTATTTTAATCATGTCTAACGATTTTTAAATATTATTTACTTTGTATAACTTTTGATTTAAAATGGTTTACTTCAGAACTATTCTTTCTGAATCTCCAAATCTGTCATAATTACTTGTTATTACTCTTTCTCCAATTTGCAAACCTTCAAGAATTTCATAATATTTTGAATTTTGCTTACCTATTCTAATCTCGCGGCGTATAGCTTCTTCTCCATCTGGATCTACTACAAAAATCCACTGTCCTCCCGTACTCTGAAAAAAGCCACCTTTTGGCACCAACGTAGCCTCTGAAGATTCTCCTAATTGTAACTTAATGTTATAACTTTGCCCTGTTCGAATGGTCTCAGGTTTATCATCGGTAAATACAAAATCAACCTTAAATTTTCCATTTCGTACCTCGGGGTACACCTTTCTTAACCGTAGAGCAAAATTCTTTCCGTTACGTTCCAAAATCGCAGTTAAATCTGATTGTACTCTATCTATATAGTGTTCATCAATTGTGGCTTCAATTTTATAATCTGTGAGTACATTGATTTGACCAATACGTTGTCCTGAAGATATATTTTGTCCAATTTCAGCATCTAAAAAACCAAGCTGCCCATCGGCCGGAGCTCTTACATTAAGGTGATCTAAACGTTGATATACCATACCTAATGTTTTTTGCATTCTGTTTAAATCAGTGCTTAACTCTCCAATAGTTGTTTTTCTAAAGTTTTCATCTCTATCTGTTTGTAGTTTGATGATATTGAATTGTTTTAGAGCCAATTCATAATTTTCTTTTGAAATCAAAAAATCTTCTTTAGAGATCAATTCTTCATTATACAATTCTTGGTTTTGCTCAAAATTTCTTTTAAGTCTTTGAAGATCTGTACTTGCGGTAGCTAATGATCTTCTTCCATCCACCTGTCGAGCATCAAAAGTTAATTTTGTAGAACGAAGATCATTTTGTTTCAATGCAAGGTTACTCTCACTAGCTAAAATTTGCTCATAAAGATTCATATTCTCTAATTTTAGAATAATGTCTCCCTTTTTCACAGTAGCTCCTTCCTCAATTAACTTTTCACTAACCCTACCCCCTTCATAAGCATCCATAAAAATGGTAGAAATTGGTGCAACGTTTCCATTAATTGTAATATAATCGTCAAATTTACCTTGAGTAACATCTGCTAGTGCTAACTTATCTTTCTCGGTTCTATACGTTGATAGATTAGATGCAAAAACCAATTGATAGCCTGCAACAAGGATGATTAAGGTCAAAGCAATGTAACCGTAGTGCTTAGGTAGCAATCCTTTTTTCTTTTCAATTTGAATGTCCATTTCTGTTTCGTCTTAATTTGTTATTTAATTTTATTTGGTCCTTTAAAACGATGACTCACATTGGTCAAATGATAAATTGTTATTTAAATTTGACAGCAATTGCGGGTATCGTATGATCTGTATACTTTTCCTTGGGCTAGGTTAGTTTTCAATATCAAAAACTGGAAGACCTCTGTAAAAGTCTAGAGTACTTTGATTCACATCTATCTTTAGTTTCACTTGAAGATTCTGATTTTGAGCAGTCGCCAAAAGACTTTTGGCAGTAAAGAGCTCGATTGCATTAATAATTCCTTTTTCATATCGCTTTTGTGCAATGTCGAAGGCCAAATTTTGGACTTCAATATTTTTAGAAGTTTGTTTATATTCAGCATGCAAGGCATAGTATTCTTGTACCAAATCTTGAATGGTTTGATATAATTGCTGTTCTTGTGTTGCTAAATCGTTTTTGGCTCTCAAAACAGCTATTTTTTGTTGTTTTAACCTTGATCTTCCAGACCAACCATCAGTTATTGGAATGTTTAGAGATAGTCCAACTACTTGAAATGCATTATCACTAAATTGATCCTTAAAAGAAACTACTTCTCCCGCGTTATCTACGATTGTTTCAAAGTATCCCGTCCCATATTGTCCGAATAATGATAGTGAAGGGTATAACTTCCCTCGCTCTATGGCTAATTGCTTTTGAGCTCCTTTTACTCTTAACTCTCCTGCTTTGATAATCGGAATAAATTTCTTGGCCTCTACATATACTGAATCTGACTGTATTTTAGAAGTTTCTGAAGTTTGTGTTACATTGATAATTTCATCTTGTAGAAGGATATCATTTAGCCCTTTAATATTCATTTCTTGCATTAGGGCTATTTTAGCAGCAACTAGTTGATTGTTTGCTTGAGTTACTCCTAATTTATCTGATAGAAGTATAGACTCCGCCTCATACAGATCTGCCCCTGCCATGAGTCCGAGTTCTACTTGTTTTTTGATAAGTTTATAATTGGATTGTGATATTCCTTCTTGTTCATTTGCAATTTTCAAAGCTCCCTTAAAAAATTGAATATCATAAAATGCCTGCATCACCCTAAAAGCCAATAAATACTTTTGCTGTAAGGTTTCCTCTTGGGTTGCATTATGAATAAATCGAGAAGCTTTTATAGCATTCAATTTCTGAAAACTCTGAAATAAATCTATAGAACCTTCAATAGAATACGTATTTGCAAAAAACTCAGTATTCGAAATACTATTATCATTAGGATCTACAGATCTTCCGAATCTTATACCATAATCTGACTTAAAGACTATAGAAGGCAATAAACTTCTTTTTGATTGTTTGTAAGTTTCATAACTCGATTCTGTATTAAACTCAAAGTCATTGAGCTGAAGATTATGTTCTAATGCATATGCAATACAATCGTCTAAAGTCCAAGTCTTTTGGGAGATTATAGTTTGTGACATTGATAACACAATCATGAGAATTATAATCTGAAAATTAACTTTCAAGTTTTTTATAGTAGGAAACATGGATTTTATATTGGATGTGTTTTTATTGTTGATCTACTTTTGTTCTAGGTAAATTGCTTTGGAAATAGTTTTATTCCCAAATCAGTAATCACTTATTCTCAGTTTGATCATTTAACTTTTACATTGCGATTACACCATATCACATTTAGTGATAGACATAATTGGTATTGTTCTTTTGAAAATAATAAGCGGGTACAGTAGCTGATATATTTTGACGTAAAGATTTAATCCAAACACTTATTCTATGATTATTATCAACTCTATATACCTCACATTCGAGACCCGATAAGTCTCCTTGCTCAATTTTAAGTTTGTCTCCAATACTTGGAAGTTCTGTATTGGCTTGAACTTCTGTTACTCCTTCGGTTTCAACCATCAATTTTATTTGATTAATTTCTTCTTCGGAAACACGTCCATACTCGTTTCCAAATCGAACGAAAGAACATGCAGAATCTAAAGAAGATACCTTATGAAAATCTAATTTGGACTGTATATTTACAAATACATAACTTGGAAATAAAGGAGTATATACTTTCTTTTTTCTATCACTCCATTGTTTAATTGTTGAAGTCATGGGAAGAAAAGATTCTACCCCTAATTTCTCCAACTCATCATTTACTTTTTCTTCATGTCTAAACTTTACATAAACGACATGCCAACCATTACTGCTCTTCATAATTTTACAATTTTTAGTTATTAGATACGGCTTCGCCACTCCCAGTCACATGGGCTCTCTAGCATAAAAAATAATATTGGGGTGTTTTCTACCTATTCTACCTGTTAAAGGTGCTTAGGTTAGGCATCAGATAATGATTATAATTTCGATTATTATTTAGATTACTACATAACTAGTAGCATGCTCATCTAAAGCTTTAGATTACCACCAAAGGCTTTTTCTACCTTGATTCAATCTTAGATAAAAACTAATTATAAATGCATATATAATCATCTATATCTTAGCTTTTCTCTGCAAAAGCTTTTTTAAACATTTTAAATTCTAAATCAATGAACTCAGATATATTACTATCATTATTTACTCAAATTTAAGATCGAATTTCTCTCATTCTGCTACACTTGGGGGTAGTTGTCTGTATTCCAGAAGAATACTACCCTATTGTGTAGTTTGCTAGCTTTTCATTCGTAATATTTAATCTTCAGAATCAATTAAATGTTTATTCTCGTTGTAAAAATCTATCAATCCATTATAAGGTAGGCTTACAGGAATGGTTTCAGAACCTAAATATTCTATAGATTCTCCAACTACCTTTGCCTTAATCCCCATAAGTCTCATCACTCGAAGTAATTTGGCATCGCATTCTGCAAACCCTATATTATCCTTATGCTCACAAATAGGTTTGATTGCAAAGGCCATTAATTTTTTAAGCAAATTGATATCACTAGCTTCCTTTTTAATGGCAAAACGTCCAATATGGAATATTTCATTTATAGGATTACCATTGGTACATAGCAAGGGATTAATGTTAAACATCTTTTGAATTGGTAACGGCGTAACATAATCCCATTTTAAAACTCTTATGGTACCAGTTATCTCTCCATCTTCATTTTTTACCGTAGAGATTTGGGAATTTGATAAGTATTCCATCTCTTCTTTATAAATAGAAGCTATATCTTCATTGTAATCCTGAGTCATTGTCTCGTTAGTATGGTGTTTAAAATTCTCCATTACTACGAATTTTGACATGTTAAAAAGTTCGTTTTGTTTAGCCTCGTTTAAGTGATTTACTGTGTGTGTCATGATTTTTAGTTTTACCTAAAATTATTTCAGCACACAGCTGAAACCACTACACAAAAGGCTAGTTACCAACTACTTAATAAAAAACCACACTAAAGGGTAGGGGCATATACCACCTTAAAATTTAACTACCACACTAAAGTGTAGTTGCCAAAACCACCCTTTTATACAATTGTTAAAAAAAACTTAAAGAAACCATATGGTTTGGTGATTCAAAACCCACTTATTCCTTTTAAAAAAAAAGATGTATTTTTAACAAAACATTAAACCAACTTAGATTACGTATGGTCAGTGAAAACGATTTTTTTTCTTCGAGAAATACAGTCAGAAATATCTCGGAAAACGAAAAAGATCAAGCAATGTATTACTTGGAGGCGATAAAAGCCTTCGCAAGAACAACATATCAGAGTATATATGTTATAGATTATGAAAAAAAAGGGTTTGAGTATGTTTCAGAGAACCCGTTATTTTTGTGTGGGCATACCGCCGAAGAAGTTCAGCAACTAGGATATGCTTTCTATTTTAAATATGTTACTCAAGGTGATCTTGATTTGCTTCTTAAAATTAATACTATTGGCTTTGATTTTTATGAAAACATTCCTGTTGAACAAAGAATATATCATACCATTACCTATGATTTCCATTTAAAAAACCCTAATGGCAAAATTATTCTTATCAATCAAAAACTCACTCCGGTTTACTTAACACAAAACGGAAAAATCTGGAAAGCTATTTGTATAATATCACTTTCCTCAGAAAAAAGTTCTGGGAATATTAAGATATACAAGAAAGGAGATAACAAAATCTACAAATATGATCTCGACGGAGATTTTTGGAAAACAACTGAAAAAATTACATTATCGAATAGGGAAAAAGAAATTCTGCAATTTTCGATTCGCGGATATACAATCGGAGAAATTGCTGAAACTATTTTTGTATCTCCTGATACCGTAAAGTTTCATAGAAGAAAACTTTTTTCAAAGTTGGGTGTAGCCAATATTTCTGAAGCTATTGCGTATGCAACAAATAATAATATTTTGGTCTAAAAACTAAGATAAAACCGTGTCAACATTGATTATTGTTCCTTATTAAAAGCAATAATCAATGTTGTTTATTCATAATACGCTCGGTATTATTTTATACTTATAAAGTTGTGAACGAAATTAAAATGGTATATCGCACTATATTAGTTATAGGTTGTCATCGATTATTTTCGACAGGTAGAACTCAGGAAACTGCTTAAACTTTTTGCCTGTAGCTATATTAAATAGCAAGTGAGTACACATTGATGCTACAGACCAAGATGCTATTGATAATTGTGGAGGAGGTAAAACCTCTTCTTCTGCTATATATTTTTCGACAACACCATCAATCCATTGTTGCGGATTTCCCCAAAACCTCAAATAACTAGAGGCATATTTAACGACATTGACTTCATTAAACTCTTCTTCAGGTTTAGTTAGTGTATCTAATGTCAAACCGTCTTTAGCTATTACTGTTACCAAACTACCCCATCCAATATTATAAGGATGTAAAACAGGTATCTCTAATTTTTGACATGTTGTATCAAATATTAACGGTACCGGAGAAGAAAAATCTAAAGCATTGATTGCTGCCTTATGCCCTTTTATATGTTCACTTACATTTTCTAGAGTAAGAAAAAGATCCAAACATTTAATATTGGCTTTGCTATTAATAGACAATAGTCTTTTAGCAATAGCATCAACTTTATTCGTATCAATATCCTCCTCGGTGTAGTTTTGCCTATTTAAATTAGATGCTTCAACTAGATCACCATCTATGATTGTAATATTTTCAAAACCGAAACGAAGAGCACATTCTGCTATTACACTTCCAATACCACTTCCTGCCAATAGAATTGGAAAGTTTTTAACTAATTCCTGTTCCTCTTCACTTACATAAATTCTATTTCGAGTATGTCTTTCATTCATGGGGATTAAATTTTACTTCTAAATTCACTTTAAATTATTTTAAGATCTTTTACCCTTTTTGCATATTCCAGTATGTCTTAACCAATTCCATGTATGGCTTCGCCAATCCCAGTCACATGAGTTTTGTTTTACAGAATATGATTACTGTTAAGAATAGTTATTGTTGATTATTTTGGTTTTTCTTATCTACATTACCCAAGGCTTCAACCCCCTTTTTACTATTCTTATAGGTCAAATGTAAGGGACAATATCTACTATTATGCTACACCCAAGGGTAGTTATACTAAAAATGAATTTTGAAGATATATATTGAAAAAAGTAAATATATCAATGCTTTTTCGGTCTTAGATATTATACAACGAACCATAACAAAAAAGCTTGTAAATATATTTACAAATAAAAAAACCCGATGATAAATCATCGGGTTTCAATTCTGTGGGCGCGAAGGGATTCGAACCCCTGACCCCTTGGGTGTAAACCAAGTGCTCTGAACCAACTGAGCTACGCGCCCTTTATGTTTTTTAACAATCCTTGTTCCTGATTGCGGATGCAAATATAACACAGTTTTATAGTCTACCAAAAGAATTTCAAAGAAAAATTAAATTATTTCTGCAACTACAAAAGTACTTCCGCCCACATAAATTACATCTTGTTTTGTAGCATACTGTAATGCAGATTGATACGCCTTATCTACTTCCTCAAATTCTTCTCCAAATAAATTATATTTTTTTGCTGTTTTTTTTAATTCTTTCTGATCTAACCCTCTTGGGATATCTGGTTTTGTAAAATAATATCTTGCTTGTTTCGGGAATAATGATAAAATTTCATCGATCTCCTTATCATTAACCATTCCCAAAACTATATGAAGATGTTCATATCTTTCCTGAAGTAATTGATGTAATACTCGTTGCAAACCATCAACATTATGAGCTGTATCACAAATTACTTTGGGTTGCTTCTTAAGAATCTGCCATCGACCTAGCAATCCAGTATTCGCGGTAACAGCTAAAAGGCCTTTTTTTACATCCTCATGATCAATTTTCCATCCTTTCTCTACGAGAATTGATACTGTTTGTAAAACCGTTCTCATATTCTCTTTTTGATAATCTCCTATTAGATCTGATTCGTATACTTCTACCTCTGATTCTTCGGCAAAATAAAGCTCGCTTCTGCATTCCTTTGCCTTTTCCTCAAAAACTCCTCTTGTCTCCCTGTTCGACCTTCCTATAACTACAGGTACCCCATTCTTAATAATACCGGCTTTCTCGCCCGCAATTTTAACCATGGTATTTCCTAGAAAACGTGTATGATCTAAACCTATATTTGTGATTACAGAAATTTCGGGGGTTATGATATTTGTAGAATCTAATCTTCCTCCTAGACCTACTTCAATCACTGCGATATCAACTTTGGATTCAGAAAAATAATGAAACGCCATACCTACAGTCATTTCAAAAAAAGACAATTGTTCTTTTTCGAAATAAGATTTGTGTTTTTGTATAAAGTCTACCACATGCTCTTTGGAGATCATCTCTCCATTTATTCGAATTCGTTCTCTGAAATCTTTTAAATGTGGCGAAGTATATAATCCCACTTTGTACCCTGCTTCTTGCAAAATAGAGGCCAACATATGGCTTGTAGACCCTTTGCCGTTGGTTCCTCCTACATGAATACTCTTGAAGTTATTTTGTGGATCGTCTAGATAAGATGCTAATCTAATAGTATTACCTAAATCTACCTTATAAGCACTAGCTCCCTGTCGTTGGTACATTGGTAATTGAACAAACATCCAATCTAGGGTTTCCCTATAATCCATAATACCTATTCAGATAATTTAAACTGATAAATAATTGTTCCAACTTGCTTTACCGGAGCTTTAGGATCATTGTTAAATTTTGTGGCCATTGCAGCTCTTTTTGCTGGTTCCATTAAGCAGGAAGCACTATTGGTAGTACCTTTCATTCCGGGAGTAGCTCGAATTACTCTTCCGCTTTGATTCACTTCAATTTTTACAACAACAATGCCTGATTCGTTACAATCTTGAACAAACTTCTCTTTATTAAGGGCTTTTCTTCCTCCTAATCTATAATTTCCGTCACCATCTAACCCTTTTCCTGTTCCGTAGTAGGATTTTGCATTGGGATCACCATTAGGGTTCCCTTTATCACCAGGCGATCTATCGTTTCCTTCACCACCTTTTGCACTACCATCATTTTTTGGTCCATTAGAAAAGCTATTCAGAATATCTAATGTAGATTTATCTGGTTTTGGGTCAGGTTTTTTTTCTTCAACCTTTTTAACGGGTTTATCCTTTGAAGATTCTTTTACTACTTTTTGATCTGAAGTCTTTTGAGGCTGTTTTTTAGGTTTTTCTACCTTTTTCTTAATTTCCTTCTTTGGTTTCTTTGCAATTACAGGAGCTTCTTCAAGTTCCTGTGTAGCCACTTTTTCTTGAATTTCTGGCGATTCTTCCTGAGGTTCTGGAACATTTGCAGCAGACTCTTCTGTAGTGTTCTTAGGAGCTGTTTTAATAGGTTTGTTAGGTTGTACTCTACCCGAACCTGTTACTGTGGTTCCAAAATTTACTGCGATTCCTCCCTCTTCCTCCGGAACGATATAATTCAAACTAAGATAAAACAATAAAAAGATGATCCCTATATGCAACAACAATGTAAGCACAAACGACTTTCTTTTATGTTTTGTATCTAGTTTTATCATCTTTAATCTGGTTTCACCGCCAATATGACTTTAAACTTATTTCTATTTGCAATATCCATTACTCCAACAGCCCTTTCAATAGGCACACCTTCTTCGGCTCTTAGAATAATGGTAGGCTCATTCTGTCCTTTCAAACGTGATAGCAATGTAGATTCTAAACTACTTTGGCTTATTCGTTCATCGTCTACATAGTATTGTAACTTATTCGTAATGCTAACGGATACATTCTGCACGTTTGAGCTTTTCCCTTTGGCCTTTGGCAATACCAAATCTAATGCCTCAGGAGTAATTGCAGGAGAGGTTAGCAAAAAGAATACCAATAGCAAAAAAACAATATCTGTCATTGATGACATGCTAAACTCAGGACTTACTTTATTTCTTCCTCTAAGGTTCATATTAAGCAGGTTCGTTTAACAAGTCTAGAAAATCTACTGCTTGAGCTTCCATAGTATGAATTACCTTATCGGTACGAACAACTAAATGATTATATCCTATGTAAGCAACAATACCCACAACCAAACCACCTACTGTAGTGGTCATAGCCGTATAAATACCTTCTGCCAAAACTCCCATATCTGCAGTACCAGAACTTGACGCCAAATTATGGAATGCCAAAATCATACCAATTACTGTTCCTAAAAAACCAATCATAGGTGCAGCACCTGCTACTGTAGCCAGAATTCCTACGTTTTTCTCTAACTTATATACTTCTAATCGACCTGCATTTTCAATCGCTTTATTTATATCTTCTAAAGGATGACCAATTCTGGAAATTCCTTTTTCGGTTAATCTTGCCACAGGATTATTGGTTTGAGCACATAAAATTTTGGCTGCTTCAATTTTTCCACTTGCAACATTGTCCCGAATTTGATGCATAAAACTCTCATCATATTTAGACGCAGCTTTAATAGCGAACAATCGCTCAAAATAAATATAAACTGCCACAAAAAGCAGTACAAAAAGAATTGCAATAATTACTACCGCTCCAGTACCTCCACTTAAAAGAAGATCCATAATCGATAGCGATTTCTCTTCGGCAGCTGTTTCAATTTCTGGGGTGTTTTGGGCAAAAGCACCTAGCATAGATAAATATGTCATTTCGATTTCGTTAATTTAGTGTTAGTATACTAACGTTATTTCTATAGGTTAAGTATATAAATTCTTCTATAATAGGTATATCACACCTAATAAGCCAATTCCTCCTAGCACAATCGTATATGGAAATGCCATTTTAACCATTTTGGTATATGACAACCCAATAAGAGGTGCTAAGGACGAAGTTAACAAAAATAAGAACGCAGCTTGACCATTAGGTGTTGCAACACTTGGTAAATTTGTTCCAGTATTAATAGCTACAGCCAAATTCTCAAACTGTTCTCTTGTAATTGCTCCTGCATCAAAAGCCTGCTTTACTTCGCCAATGTATACCGTTGCTACAAACACATTATCACTAATCATCGATAATACTCCATTAGCTACATAAAACATTGAGGGTTGATCTTTTGGATCTAATTGTAACGCCCAATCGATAATTGGACTAAAAAGATGTTGATCATGTATCATGGCAACAATAACAAAGAAAACTACTAATAACCCTGTAAATGGCAATGCTTCTTCAAAAGCTTTTCCTAAATGATGTTCTTCTGTAATACCCATAAATGCGGTTTGTACAATAATTAAAGCCAAACCTATAAATCCTACGGGGGCAAGATGTAATGCTAAACCTATAATTAAAAGGATAGCAGATACAGCTTGTACAATTAATCCATATTTTGATTTGTCTGAGCGATTGGCATCTTCCTCATCTGTATAACTTTCAATAATTCTTCTAGCCACATTTGGTAATTTAGCCCCAAAACCAAATGAGCCTGTAAGTTCTAAAACTACAGTTGTAAGCATACCCGCAGCCAGAACAGGTAGAGAAATAGGAGCCATCTTTAGAAAGAACTGAATAAAATCCCACCCCATTCGCTCACCGATCAATAAGTTTTGTGGTTCTCCAACTAGGGTGCATACCCCACCCAAAGCTGTTCCTACTACTCCATGCATTACCAAACTACGCAAAAAGCTTCTAAATTCTTCAAGGGTTTCTCCACTTAGTTCTTTCCTGTCTAATACACCACTATCATCATAATCTCCAGATCCTGAGTGAATTTTATGATAAACCCCGTAGAATCCTACTGCCACACTTATCAAAACTGCGGTCACCGTAAGTGCATCAAGAAATGCAGAAAGTACTGCTGCCAAGAAAACAAACAATAACGAGAGTAACATCTTAGATTTTATTTTAGTAAAAACTTTACTAAAAATATACATCAGTAAAGGTTTCATGAAGTAAATACCCGCTACCATAAACACTAATAAAAGAATCACTTCCAGGTTCTGTTCAACTTCAAGAAGAACACCTCCTTTTACAGCTTTACCTAACTCGTCATATACAACTTTACCATGATCTAGTTTATACATTGGATGTGTTAGCCCTAAAGCCAAAGCTTCGATCGCTAATATACCACCTGATTGCAAGGGGTAACATTTCAAGGCCATAGCCAAAGTGAATATAAATTCTGCAATAAATATCCATGCCGTAACGACTGGTCCTAAAATGAAATAAGAGAAAACATTAAAAATTAAACATCCGATCATGACCATTTTGAACCATTTCGGACTATTACCTAGAAAATACTTTAACATAATTGTGCTCAGTTAATACTATTAATATATTATATCAGCTGTTTAAGAGCTATCTCAAATGCTGTTTTACTTATATTGGTTTTTGTTTGATTATTATCAAACGTGTTTTGAATTGCTTTTTTTATTGTTTCGGAAGTATCCTTAAAAATAGCTTCGTCTGTCATTTGCACTTTTCGTTCCATAAAGTATGAAAATACTCTTGCCATACCACAATTAGAAATAAAGTCCGGAATAAGACTTACACGCTCATCTGTGAATTCCATGATTGGGCCAAAAAATATTTCCTTATCTGCAAAAGGAACATTAGCTCCACAAGAAATCACTTCAAGACCCGAATTGATCATTTGCGTAATTTGATCTTTAGTTATTAATCGTGATGCAGCACAAGGTGCGAAAATCTCAGTGGGAAGCGACCATATTTTTTCATTTAATTCCTCAAAAGGAATTAATGTTTCGCTATATAGTTTATTTCCTTTTTTGTTTAAATAAAGCTCTTTAATTTCTTCAAACGAAAAGCCATTTTCATTGATTAGACCTCCTGCGTGATCAATAATACCTACCACTTTGGCTCCCATTTCAGAAAGATAGTAAGCTGCTGCAGAACCTACATTTCCGAAACCTTGAACCACTGCACGTTTTCCTTGAACATCACCTCCATAGATTTCATAATAGTGCCTTACAGCCTCAGCCACACCATAACCTGTTATCATATCAGCTACAGTATACTTTTTTGAAACTTCTGGTGAAAAGGTTGTATTCTCCAAAACTTTGATTACTCCTTGCCTTAATTGTCCGATTCTATTTATTTTATCGGCCTCTGTAGGCTGAAAATGACCATTAAAAACACCTTCTTGAGGATGCCATACTCCACATTCCTCAGTTATAGGAATAACCTCATGAATTTCATCAACATTCAAATCCCCTCCAGTTCCGTAATAACTTTTTAACAGAGGAGATACTGCTTTATACCAGCGCTTTAGCACTCCTTTTTTTCTAGGATCATTAGGATCAAAATTAATCCCTGATTTTGCACCTCCAATTTCAGGGCCTGAAACTGTAAATTTAACTTCCATAGTTTTGGCCAGAGAAAGTACTTCATTCATATCTAAACCTTCTCGCATTCGCGTTCCTCCACCAGCGGCACCGCCACGTAGTGAGTTTATAACTGTCCAACCTTCTGCATCGGTTTCAGAATCTTTCCAATTAAAAATGATCTCAGGCGCTTTATTCTCGTATTTCTTAAGTAATTCTTTCATTTAATATTTTTCAGTTACCAAACTTTTAACTCTTTTTCTAAAAAACAACACCAATGGTGTTTTAAAACGTGATAAAAATGTCCTCCCAAGGGAGGTTAGCGCTGAGTCATATATTTAAGGTATTAAAATAAGCAGAATTCATATATCGTTGTTACCTGACAAATATAAAAAACTAAATATGGTGAAAAGGTAAATAAAAGTAAAATTATCCTGTTAAAAAACATAATTCGACACGAATAAAACTACATGTACACAAAAGTAAAATAACATCTAAATTTCTAACTTTTTGTAGAAAAAAAATGAAACTATCAAAAAACAAAAAAAACACTAAAACTATCATATTATCAACTATATTTGTAGAATTAATAAAATTATCGAGCTTATCTCGATTTATTTTCATTGAAAAGTAAGAATTGCGTGTTATGCACGCACAGTAAATTATAAGCAAATATGGACTTTAAATTATCTGAAGAGCAGTTAATGATACGTGACGCGGCTCGTGATTTTGCAAAGGCAGAATTATTACCTGGAGTAATTGAACGCGATAACAAGCAAGAATTCCCTACTGAACAAGTGAAAAAAATGGGAGAACTTGGATTTTTAGGCATGATGGCTTCTCCTGAATATGGAGGTGGCGGAATGGATACCCTATCCTATGTTTTGGTTATGGAAGAATTATCTAAAATTGATGCTTCTTGCTCGGTAATAGTATCGGTTAATAACTCTTTGGTTTGTTGGGGTCTTGATGAATTTGGATCTCCTGAACAAAAAGCAAAATACTTATCTAAATTAACCAATGGTGAATCTATAGGTGCTTTTTGTTTATCTGAACCCGAAGCAGGAAGTGATGCCACTTCGCAAAAAACAACAGCTATAGACAAAGGTGATCACTATGTGCTTAACGGTACCAAAAACTGGATCACCAATGGAGGTTCGGCAGATTATTATTTGGTAATTGCACAAACTGATAGAGAAAAAGGTCATAAAGGAATTAATGCATTTATCGTAGAAAAAGGTTGGGAAGGTTTTGAAATTGGACCAAAAGAAGATAAACTAGGAATTAGAGGTAGTGATACACATTCTCTTATTTTTAATGATGTAAAAGTTCCTAAGGAAAATAGAATTGGAGAAGATGGTTTTGGATTCAAATTTGCTATGAAAACCCTTGCAGGAGGAAGAATAGGTATCGCTGCACAAGCCTTAGGTATTGCTGCTGGAGCATATGAACTTGCCAAGGAATATTCTAAAGTAAGAAAAGCTTTTGGCACAGAAATTATGAATCACCAAGCTATTGCATTTAAGCTAGCAGATATGCATACAAAAATTGAAGCAGCGAGAATGTTAGTTTACAAAGCAGCTATAGATAAAGATAATCATGACAGCTATGATCTTTCTGGAGCAATGGCGAAGTTATACGCCTCTGAAGTAGCGATGGAAACTGCTGTAGAAGCTGTACAAATCCATGGAGGAAATGGTTTTGTAAAAGAATATCATGTTGAGCGATTAATGCGTGACGCAAAAATCACTCAGATTTATGAAGGAACTAGTGAAATACAAAAAATCGTTATATCTAGAAGCGTTCTTAGAGATTAATTAGTTAAAACGCTTATTCAAAAAGCCCAAATCACATATATTAATGATTTGGGCTTTTTTATTCTATTGTTAATAGACGTTCTTTTTATAAAAGGTCGTATTTAAAATAAATATGAAACTTTGAATTGTCAAAATACCTTTTCTCTTTTATTAAGATCTCAAAGTATCCTAATCCAGGAAAACAGTTAATCTATACAAACCGCAGCCGCTATTCCGGTATGTACACTTCCAGTGTCAGGCTGACCGCAGATAACAAAACTTCCGCCTTTTACTGCACCTGTTGTCTTTTTATCTAACCTCACTACACTTATTTTTTTGAGTTCAATTTTCGCTCGTTTTTGCTTTTTCATGGTATTAAAATTATGATGTTATTAGTTCCTTTAAAAATATAAAAAATCAGAAAAGCAACTACCATATTGGCTAAAATTTACAATAAAACAAAGGTTATTAAATTCTATTTTATACTTAAATAAGCGCATCACAATTAACCTAACACTTAAAGATTTCCTAAAAAACAACGGTGTTCTGGTTTGATA
>NZ_JALPRE010000024.1 GCF_023195925.1 Aquimarina acroporae
CTAAACCAAATAATGTTTTCCCTGGCTTATAGGTAAGCTCTAGTAGCGCATTGTATGCAGAAAGCTCTACATCCTCGGTGAAATCACCTGTTTGTCCATATATATTGGCTGCTATAGATAATCCTTTTGCTGGTTTTGCGACCAAGTGAGTTCCAAAAGTTTGTCGTCTTACAGTACCATCTACAGGAGTTTGTCCCTCTAGATTTTGGTAAGAGTTATTCGCAATTAAAAGACTTCCTGAGAATTTTTCCCAATCTTTATGTAACCAGGCATAAATCATGCCTTTATAATCGAATACCGCTCTGGCATTACCTCCATTATTAGGATCAAATAATGTAGTTTGTGTACGTACTCCATTTTGGTTAAAAGCAATACCAATGTCTAATTTTAAACCGTTTTTGGCATATTTCAATAAGGCAGCATCGTGAAATCTTCCTTGCATCGCCCAGTCTAGACCTCCAAATATTCTTTGGTCATCATAGGATAATGCTTGTCTTCCTAGCTTTGTAGAC
>NZ_JALPRE010000025.1 GCF_023195925.1 Aquimarina acroporae
CAATAAGGCAGCATCGTGAAATCTTCCTTGCATCGCCCAGTCTAGACCTCCAAATATTCTTTGGTCATCATAGGATAATGCTTGTCTTCCTAGCTTTGTAGACCAACCGCTACCAAACTTAAAATCAATCCAGGCCTGCGCCAAAGAGAAACTATCATTACCATCGGTTGCAGCAATTTGTGGAGTATCTCCCCAAATACTTACATCCTGAACACTTACAAGAGCAGAAAATTTCTCTTGCTTGTATCCGAAATTTAATCTTGAACGTTGTTGTACAAATGTTCCGGCATCGACACCATCAGGAATTAAGCTTCCAAAACCATTTAGATATTCAAATCGTGGCCTAATATCTGCATCGATACTTAATTCTTGCGCTATAGTATTTATAACCATAACAAAAGTAAATAGGGAAAAGAGTAATCTTGTTTTCATACTTTAAGTTTTAGATTAGATAAAAAAAATACGTATTATCCTATCCAGATAGATACGTATTTTTTATAGTTAACACTTAGAAATTATAACTTTACCTTTTCATATAATGTAGTTACATCATTAAAAGCTTTTGTAAGTTCATTGCTTAACCTATACATATCTGCAGGTTTGATTCCTTGACTAAACAATTTTTCCTTATTTGATTTTACCTGATCCCACTTAGACATCGCTACCCCCAATTTCTCATCAATTCTTGAGTTATTAAACTCCGAAATCAATAACATACTTATAGCTCCATCGAGTTCATTATAGATATTTTTGAGCATCTGCTCGGTATTCTTATCTTTTAGTGTAGAACTATTGGCATAATAATATAAGGCTAATCTTTGAGAAAGCATCCTTTGTCTTCCCGAAATATTGATGATCTTTTTCAATTCTCCATCTTCCTCTGCATAATCTTCGTTCTCTAACAACGCTTCACTATCTGTAGCTCCTTTAGATTCTAGAATTACAGCAGAAACTACACTATTCGAGGCTTTTAATAAATCTGTATTTGTTTCTATTATCTTTTTTGCATTGTCGTAATTTGGAGCACCATCTAGTAACTGTTTGTATTCTTTCCACAATCCTTCCACCTTGGCTATTCTATCCTTAGTAACCTTATATTTAGAATTTTGTAGTAAAATATTGTTTTGTTTTTCAAATATTAATTTACCAGTTAATAGGTCTCTTTTAGCTTTGGCATCACTTGGGTTTTCTACAGCGTAGAGATACGCTTTAGCAATTTTTTGACCCAACATTCTTTGTTTTCCAGATATGTTTACTGCTTTGTTAAACGTTAACATTCCAAACGTCTTATTACTCTGAGCTCGAAGTGCTTCTGGATTTGATATCATTAGAATTAAGAGTAATAGGCCTCCTAATTTCAGGGTAAAGTTCTTGTTTTTCATATATTTTGATTAAAAGTTAATTGGGGTAATTCTTGATTAATATTCTTCGAGTAACAACATTGTTACCTTTTGATCTTCAGAGAGTTGAATAACTAAGATTGACGATGCATTGTCAAATTCGGTCAAATATCGTTTACTGCCATTGTCGTCTAACAGAAAAGACGCCGAACCCATACTACCTTTGGTCGATTGATTCTCGCTAATGAAAGATTTTACTTTATCTATTGTGAATGAAGATTGTAGATTTGGAGAAAATGTGGCAAAGAGTTTATCTGCGTCGTTTGCATTGTATGCCTCTGTAATTACCTGAATGGTATTTTCATAGTCCTTTTCTGTTTGGCAAAAAATAGATTGCACAGAAAATAGCATAATAATTAAGTAGGTAGTTTTGTTCATAAGAAATAGGGTTTAGTTACTGTACATGGAAAACAATTTTTATTCATCTTTGGGCGAAATGAAGTGAAAAATTATCTTAACATTTTCTTAAATATAAAATTATTTACGGTATACACGTAATATTTTTATGGCTATTTAACATATTTTTAACATTTGTGCTACGTAATAACTGTTTTATTTACAAGTATTTATTAATTTTTTACGGAAATCCTCATAAAAAATTAACTTTTTATTAACTTTTGAAAGATTAGATATTACCTTCAATAAAGTTTATAAAAAAACTACTTTTGGTCTCCAAAAAAGAGCTCATGCAAACAAAACCATTATCCCTACACCATATCATAAAAGCGCCTCAAAAGAATACTGAAAAAACTCCTGTTCTTTTTATGTTTCACGGTTACGGAAGTGACGAAAATGATTTATTTTCATTTGCCTCAGAACTTCCAGAAGAATTATGTATTATTTCGGTAAGAGCACCTCATACATTGCAACCTTATGGTAATGCCTGGTATGCCATCTATTTTGATGCTCCTCAGGGAAAATTCAGCGATAATGAGCAAGCGATAGAATCAAGAGATAAAATTGCAAGTTTCATTGATGAAGCTATAGATGCTTATGATCTTGATGCAGACAACGTTACTTTACTAGGATTTAGTCAAGGTACTATACTTAGCTATGCCGTTGCCCTCTCTTATCCTTCTAAGGTTAATAACGTAATTGCCTTAAGCGGTTATATTAATGAAGATATCTTGAAGGATGGCTACCAAAATGAAGATTTTTCTACCGTAAACTTTTACTGTTCTCACGGGAGTGTTGATCAGGTTATTCCTGTTGAGTGGGCACGTATGGCTCCAGTAAAACTCTCACAATTGGGTATACAAACCACGCTTAACGAGTTTCCTGTAGGACATGGTGTAGCTCCACAAAATTTCTACCAGTTTAAAGAATGGTTAATACAAAAACTTTAAGAAATAATAGTTTATACAAACAAAGACCTCTTCCACAAAAGCTGTAGAAGAGGTCTTTTCATAAGAGTGAGTGGTGATGAATTGAATTGTGTATCTAATTTCTAGCTGGTTTATATTCTCTAAGTGCTGGCATGACTTTTTCATCAAAAAAAGTGTAAATAGATCTCATTACATCCATTTTTGTTTTACGAATAATAACAATGCCTAAGTTTTTTAAATCTATGGGAACAATACTAAGTAGTCCTTTATCATAGCTAGTTTCTGCTATTTTTGAATTAAAAAACTGAATATAAGGATTGTCACTACCATTAATGCTTAACTTATTCTTTATTTCTGCAATTTCAGTGATATTAAAAGGTACAGAAATAACATCGCTACTTTCTTCATTCAGATTAAATCTGTTGATAATTCTTGTTTTTACCGCTTCAATAGACTTAGAAAACGGTAACAGAGGACTAGGATAAGAATACTTCCAATATTTACAGGTAGCAGAGTATACTATAGGATTCATAGTGATTCCTACCATATATACGTTTCTGAATAAGTTTTGTAGTTTGGCCATAATCATAGTCTTCATGATTAGTCCTTTTGGAAAATAAGAACGTTCTCTCTCCTCCTCTATGATTCCAAAACCTAGACGTATATAAACATCTTTGGTATTTTCTGGATTCCGGCAGGTCATAAAATACGCCAAACCAATATCTTTATCGCCATTTTTCATGATATAAGCATCCATTTTCGTGTATTTAGAAAACAATTTTCTAAAGTCGGAAAGAGGAACCTGATCACTTATAGATGTTTTAAACAACTCATAAAATCTATTTTCAAACGGAGAATTCTCCTTAATTTCTACAATGCGATGATGCTCTAACTTTGTCATTTTGCAGATTTTATTTTGGGGTTAACTACTGAAATTCTAAAGAACTTTTTCCTTTCGGATATGGTACAAAATTAGAGGAATTAATCGTTCAAAATGCAATTTAAGACTGTTAATTAAAATGTTAACATCTCGTTAATATTTACAATCTAAATAGCTACAAAACAACAAATTAAAACAAATCAAATAGCAAAAAATATGGTTTCCACGTATTAATTTTGTTGAGGAAACACTGGATTTTACAGGTTGAAAGTTAGAAGATTACGAATATGCTAAAAATTAACTCTTCTTATTAAATTTTTGTTAATAAGGCTTTAACAGTTTCAATGAAAAAACAGGATTTTTTCACATCCAAAAATGCGAATTAACCAATATAAAAAATGAGACAGCGTTATAAAGTCACTTCAATAGATGCATTTATATTAGCACTCCATTTGAAAGATAGTTTTACTAATTTTTTTTCATCATCCCACTCAAATTTGGCAGGAACATTATCTACCATTATAGTCGATGGAGATTTTTCAAAATTGTGTAGAATAAGAACCATTTCTCTTTTATCAGAAGCATATGATGCTCCTTTCTCTGAAGAAAGCGTAATTATTACATTATCGACTCCTAATTTACTTTCGAACTTTAAAAGTTCATATTTAGCATTTTCAAAAGCACGAGGAGATTTGCCATTATCATCATACAATCTACCAGAACTATTTGTTACAGCAGCATCATAATAATAATGGAGATCTACATTTTTGGTGGTATACTCTTCTGTGGTTTGAATGGTGTTAATCATAGGAATAAAACTTCCTCCTCGAACAAAAACCGGAATATGATCTTCTACAATAGGTACATCCAATGTAGCACCTCCTTCGTATTTAGTATCAGAAAAGAAATCGTACCAGTTTCCTTTTGGAAAAGGAATACTTTTAGAAGTAATACCAGGTTTTACCACTGGAGAAACCAAGAAATTATCACCCCATAAATATGTGTGACTTATTTCATAATAATTTTTGTTCTCTTTATCTTCAAAAAATAGAGGACGCATGAGTGGCATTCCCGTTTGGCTATTTTCAAAAGCTAAGGTATAATTATACGGTAATAGTTGATAGCGAAGTTCTACACTACTTTTTGCCAGTGCTTTGGTCTTATCATCATGAAAAACCGGTTCGGGAGCAATGTGTTCCTGGGCATGAGGTCTGAATATAGGTTGAAAAACCCCATATTGTAACCAACGTACATAAAGTTCTGGATTAAATGTTTCTCCTCCTGCAAATCCTCCCAAATCTGAGTGCATATAGCTAAGCCCTTGCATTCCCATAGATAAAGCTATCTCTGTTTGAGGTTGTAAACCTCCCCAGTTTCGGCTTACATCACCAGACCAAGGTATCATTCCAAAACGTTGAGAGCCTGAATATCCTGCTCTCATCAAAATAAAAGGTCGTTGATCAGGAAAATCTTTTTGATAGCCTTCTTGAATCATTCTTGCCCAATCGTGCCCATAAATATTATGTACTTCATCTGCACTACCTACTGCATGTAGTAGATCTGAAGGATGAACCTCTGGCTCACCAAGGTCACCCCACCACCCGGCTACTCCAAATTCTTGGGTGTATTCTTTATAAATATTCCAAAACCATTCTTTTCCTTTGGGATCATAAATATCTACAATTCCTGTATTTCCGAAGTAAAAATCATAGGTATAAGGGTTGCCAACAGAATCTTTTCCTAATACACTTTCCCTAACTGCCTCATCCCATTTTTTTGAAGTTGTTAATATAAACGGTTCGGTTATCAATACTGTTTTTACCCCTTCATCTTTAAAATCATTGATCATTTTCTTGGGATTAGGGAACGAATCTGTCAAAAATTCAAGATTTCCCATATGCCCTTTGATCTCTTTACCAAACCAATAAATATCAAGAATAACAGCATCTAGAGGAATACTGTCTTTTTTGAATTTTTCTACGGTTTCACGAGTTTCCTGTTCAGAGTGATATCCAAATCGACTTGCAAAATTACCAAATGCCCATCTTGGCGGTAGTGGTTGTTTTCCCGTTAGATCGGTATATTGATCCATTAAATCTTTCCAATCGTCTCCAGCAACTACCTGATATGTTTTTCTTCCCCCAATGGTTTCATAACTCAATGAATTGTCTTTTTTACTATCAATATCCAGAAAACCGATAGGAGCATTATCAAAATGAACAGCATATACTTTAGAAGATAAAACCAGTGGCATAGTAAAATTCATTAGCTCTGAATGCGTTTCATAACCATAATGAGCACGATTATAGAGCTGTAATCTTTTACCTCTTCTATTCATACCAACAACACGAGATCCTCCACCATAAATAACTTCATCTTTATCTAGATTGAAATTTAGAATTTCACTAGAATCTGTTTTTATATATCCTTTATTTTCCGAAATTAACTTCTTTCCTTGATATTCATAAGATATTGCAAAAGGTTCTTTGGTGATATGCACCGCTATACCCTTGGTAGCGTATATGATTTTCTCGTTGGTCTCCTCAACTTTTGCCTCTACATTAGGTTCAAGAATCACAGCATGAGATTTTTCCTTAATAGTCTCTCCTATAGGAACAAATGAGGTTTCAATAATTTTGTCAGAATATGGAGTGATAATATATTTCCCGTCATTTTTAAATACCTCTATATACTTCCCTTTATCTTCAAAACCTTGAAATGGTCCTTCATATTGTTTTTTACAGGAGTTCAAGGAAATTAATATAGAGCTCACCCAAAAAAATAACAGAAATCTATTCTTCATACCGTGTTTTTATTATCTAATCATAAATTATCAAATCAAATATAAACGAATACCTGAAGAATCATTAATCAGTCATTGTTTAGCATTCAGAATTATTGAAAATTCAACGATTTTCAAGCTATTCAAAAAAAATCGCAAAAGATCACTACAACGTTTGCGTAACATATATATAACTATAAAAAGGACATATTACATAATGGTAAAGCTCCTAACTTTTTCCTAATCATTTATTTATACAGAACAAACAATTCCATAATAAGATGAGAGTACTTTTGAGTAGAAATTAACCAAATAATCTTAAACGTATCACACATGAAAGGCTTTTACCCAATTATCTCAAGGGCCAAGGTGGTAGTATTATCTAGTGCATTAAGCATTGGGTCAATCGCTACCAGTATGGCTCAGGATCAGACCTCTAATCTTACTTCTCAAAAAGATCAAAAGACAGCATTCGATATTCCTACCGATAATTATTACGGTAAGAAAGTATATCTAAAAGGAACTGGTAAGTCCTTTTTCAACTTTGGAGATATTTTAGTTGGCAGGGCGGTACTACCTGCTGCTAGTTTCTCTGATGGGCCCACCTCAGGACAGTACATCGGTTCAGGATTAATCAATCAACAACCAGTTCCTTTTTTAAATAAGCAACCTATTCAAGGATTCTCTTCTGTTTTAAACAACTACGACGGTACCTTTATGGCATTGTCTGACAACGGTTTCGGGAGTATTGAAAACTCAGCCGACTACAATCTCCGTATTTACAACATCAAACCAGAGTTTAGAGCATTTGTAGGTCGCGGTGACGGTATCATCGAGATTGTAGACTACATAGAACTAAGGGACCCCAATAACTTGATTCCTTTTGCAATCACCAACGAGTTTAGTGAAACCAGAGTATTAACCGGTGCAGACTTTGATATTGAATCTATACAAAAGACAGCGAATGGTGATATTTGGATTGGTGATGAATTTGGCCCTTTCCTCTTACATTTTGATAAAAATGGAGTTTTATTAGATGCACCTATACCTCTACCCGACTTTGAAAATCCTGGTAAAGAACTAAGAGCTCCGCAAAATCCGTTTAGCGAAGAATTTAGTGCTCTACGAATAATGAATGCTATGAGGTCTCATGCTCAAAGTTATGGTAGTAAAGCTCCAGTGATGTCTCCATGGTTTGTCATGTTAGACGATCAAAATCCGAACACCTTGGTAGGTAGTAGAGAAAATCCATCGGCTTCACTTAAAAAAGCCTCTAGCGAATTGTTCAATGTTTCTTCTCTTAACAGAGCAGGACACGACGTAGTGGTTTACACTGTAAATGATCTCGAAAACATGGATCTCTTACTAGATCTTGGTGTACAAGGTATTATCTCTGATCGACCTGATCTATTACTTGACGCAGTTCAAAATTTTGATAAGAATAAAGACGGGCAACCTGATTTTATGACTGATGAAGGTCTTATTGATGTTACCTTATTTGATGCTCAAGGACATAGAGGTGCACGAAATTTAAGACCCGAAAACACAATACCATCTATGGAAGCTGCTCTTGACTATTTGATGCCTACTCTCGAAACAGATTGTGGAATTACCTTAGATAACATTCCTGTCTTGGATCATGATCCTCATATTGAAGCTGCAAAAACACGTAAGGCAGATGGTACTCCTTACGAATTTGAAGATGAAGTATTGGTAAAAAATCTTACTTTCAATGAAATTCAAAACACGTTCATAGCAGATAAAATTTTGCCTGGTCGACCAGCACAATCTAATGACCTTACATTATCACCAGTATCGGTAGCATTTGCAGATCAAAACGGGTTCATAAATCCATATGTGATGCCATCACTACAACAGCTATTCGATTTTGTTGAATTTTATATCGCATATTATAAAAACGGACCTGGAGCATCAGATCCCGAAGCAGAGAAACGATGGAAGAATGCTTCACAGGTTCGTTTTAATATTGAAACCAAAATTAACCCAAGAACAGATACTGATGATCGTGGAGATGTTTTTGCAGAAAGAACCGTAGATCCCAAAACCTTTACCAAAGCTATAGCAGATATTATCATTGCAAACAACCTAACAGACCGTGCAGATATACAAAGTTTTGATTTTAGAACACTACTGGTTTCACACAAGTTATATCCAGAAATACGTACGGTATGTTTATTTGGTGACTTTCCAAAAGTGGGGAATGCTGGAGACGGGACCAACTTACAAGATCAAAATGGTGAAAATACCCCATGGTTAGCCGGAATGTACTGGCCTTATCGAAATACACAACTAGAAACTCCATTTAGAGTTAAAGGTAGTGGTGGTTTTGAAGGAATGGCTTTATCTACAGATGCACAAAAACTATTTCCTTTACTCGAAAAAACATTGGTAGGATCTGAAAACAATAATTTACTCATCCATGAATTTGATATTAGTAGTAATTCATACACGGGTAAAAAGTTTCAATATCCTCTTAATGAAAGAGCTACCGCTATTGGGGACTTTATTATGTTTAGCGCTAATCGAGGTTTGATTATTGAACGTGATGGATCACAAGGAGACTTGAACGGATTTAAAGCGGTATACGAAGTTGATATGAATCCAGATAACGAAATTGTTCAAAAGCAATTAAATGTCGATCTTCTTAAAATAAATGACTTAAGACGATTATCACTTCCTGGGTTACCTGGAGATGTAGGTATTGGACGAGATTTTGCTTTTCCATTTGTTACCATCGAAAGTGTTGTGGTGCTCAATCCATTCTTAATCGGGATCATAAATGACAATAACTATCCTTTTAGTGTAGGGCGACATATAGGTACAGGATTACCTGATGATAATGAGTTTATTTTATTATGGCTAGATCAGCCTTTGGGAAGACCTTGGCAACGAAACAATGAAAAGAATGAAACGGTAAAAAATACGATCAAAATTTATCCGAATACATTTAGAGATCATGTAACTTTTCACAATACCTCAAAAGAAAATAGTGAAGTAACGATCAAAGTCTATGATTATACCGGCAATTTGGTAAAGGTAGTTGCAGATCATCAAAAAACAGGCAGCAACCAGCTATATTCATGGAACGGAAAATCTGAAAACGGAGCCGAGCTTTCCAGAGGAATATATGTTGCCATTTTAGAAATTGATGGCGCTCTGTTTAAAAGAAAATTATTGAAAAGGTAATTTAACCAATATAGCATTCAAACCAAACCAAAAAAGCTGCCATATACTGGCAGCTTTTTCTTATTTTAATTGTTATTATGACTATTGAAGTTGTTTAACAAGTAATTCTGATACAAGTTCTGCAGATGCAGGATTTTGACCAGTGATTAATAAACCATCTTCTAGGGCATACGGACTCCAATCTGCTCCTTTTGAGTATATACCCCCGTTCTCTTTCAACATATCTTCTACCAGAAACGGTACAACCTCTGTAAGCTCAACCGCAGCTTCCTCGGTATTTGTAAAACCTGTCACCTTTTTATCTTTTACCAAAGGTTCTCCGTTTTTACCTTTTACATTTTTTAAAACCGCAGGAGCATGACAAACTGCAGCAACTGGTTTGTTAGCATTATAAAAATCTTCAATTAACTTTTGAGACACTTTACTTTCTGCAAGATCCCAAAGAGGACCATGTCCACCAGGATAAAATACAGCATCGAAATCATTATGGTGTACATTTTCTAAAACCAAAGTATTTGCTAATTGTAACTGAGCCTCTTTATCATCATTAAAACGTTTTGTAGATGGTGTTTGGAAATCTGGCAACTCACTTTTCGGATCTATTGGAGGCTGTCCTCCTTTAGGAGAAGCGATAGTAATTTGAAAACCTTTATCTTTTAAGAAATAATAAGGTGTTGCAAACTCTTCTACCCAAAAACCTGTTTTTACTCCAGTCTCCCCCAAATCTGCGTGGCTCGTTAATACAAAAAGTACCTTTTTACCTTCTTCTTTGGTTTCTACAACCTGTTGTGGTTCTGTAGTAGTTTTGGTCTCCTTGTTCTTGGCGCAAGAAAAACCAGACATTATCAATACTATAGCTATTAATTTTTTCATCATTATAATTTTATATTATTTGGCAAATTTATAGCCGATATATGACAAAAAAATTGATGTATGGTAATTTATTAATGATTTACCAATTCTTTTCGTATTCTACTCAAGCTTTCTGTGGTAATCCCTAAATATGAAGCAATGTGATAGTTTTTAATTTTAGCTTCGATATCTGGATAAGTAGTAATAAAATCAAGGTACCTTGCTTTGGCAGGATTGGCCAGATTGGATAAAATTCTATTTTGAAAACTTGAAAAAGCTTTCTCCAGTTTTTTTCTAAAATACGTTTCTACTTTGGGTATCTCTTTGTAGATCAACTCAAGATCTTTCCGAAAAACTTTATATAGTATTGCTTCTTCCAGACATTCAATAGTGAGAATTGCATTTTCTTGATCAAAAAACGCCGTGTAATCGCTAATCCACCAATCTTTTACCGCAAATTGTAATGTATGTTCTTTACCAGAATAATCTATAAAAAAAGTACGTAAACAGCCATCATGAACATAGTATTGATGAGTCGTTTGATCACCAGCTTTTAAAATCACATCCCCTTTCTTGAAAGAAACCGTTTTAAATTTAGACTCAATGAATCGAATTTCGGAAGGAGTAAAATCCTCTCCTTTAATCATTTGATCAACTATAGACATTTGTACTTCCTGTTACATCTCAGCTAGAAAGCTTGTTTCTTATATAAAATTATTAGTTACGGGGATATAAAAAAGACTTTTCAACTTCAAAGTCTACTACTCCATCTTCTCTTACATCATATAAGATAAATAGTTGCCCCCAATACACACCATCGGTAAAATCTGCAATGATCCATTTATGATTCAGTAATCTTACCTTATTGATCGCCATATTACCTTCCATACCCACAAAAGGCACGATAGGGTTATCTTCTCCCGCTTTATTTTGACCTATAATCTGATCTATAATCGTTAACTCTAACTTTTTAGCATTATAACCCTGCTCTTCAAAATAGGCTATGGCTTCTTCATCACTATCTAAAGAAAAATAGGTAAGATCCATATTTATATTGATTAATGAATCTATAGCTTCGTTTTTAGACGTCTCCAACTCTTGCAACCGTTGTTGCAAATTTTCAATCCTCCCGTCATAAGACTCTTTTGCCTTTTTAGCATTAATAAATTGAAAAAGTACAAACAAAGCAGTAAAAATGAACAAATACATGAATATTTTATTCCTCATATCAAATCGTAATTTTTAAATTATCATAAGCAAGAAACACATTGTCAGGAAGTTCTTTTTCAACCTCTGCATGAAATCCCAACATATGACTAATGTGCGTAAGATAGGCCTTTTCGGGTTGAATTTCATGAATAAATGCCAATGCTTCTTCCAAATTAAAATGCGAATGGTGCGGCTCTATTCGTAACGCATTTACCACCAACACTTTTACGCCATTTAATTTTAATTTTTCCTCTTCAGAAATCGTTTTCAAATCGGTGAGATAGACAAAATCTTTAAACCTGAAGCCATACACCTGAAGACGATTGTGCATTGTATCTATAGGCACTACTTCTAAGTTCTGCAGAACAAAAGGTTTATTCAAAATTTCATTTTCAATTACACTGGGAGCACCGGGATATTTGTTCTCTGAAGCAAAAATGTAGTCGAATCGCTTTCTTAAGTTCGCCAGTACTCTTTGATGCGCATAGATAGGAATGTCGCCTTGTCTAAAAAAGAATGGCCTTATATCATCCATCCCCATAGTATGATCGGCATGTTCATGTGTAAAAAGAATACCATCTATTCGTCGTACATTGTTAGTTAGCATCTGCTGCCTAAAATCTGGGCCACAATCTATAACATACGTATAGTCATCCCAGCAAACCAGAACAGAAACACGAAGGCGTTTATCTTTTGGGTCTTTACTAAGACAAACTGGATGATCACTACCAATAATCGGAATACCTTGTGAGGTGCCTGTGCCAAGAAAAGTTATTTCCATAGTTATCTTTCTATAACAAATGTAATTATATTTTTTTGGCAAAAATTGTATAGATATCTTAATTCTTATTTGGAGTAATTATAAAATATAGAAATCTTCGAGAAGGCTTTTTTAATATTGAAGGTATTATTACCTTTACAATAAACAAAAAAAGCCCTTTTTACTATGCCTATCACAATAATGGGAGACAAAGAATTCGAATCTGTCCCTTCAATAAAGAGCAAAGCTTTACGTATAAATCTCAATCAAAATATCTATGGTACTTTTGCTGAGATTGGTGCGGGTCAAGAAACCGTAAGGAACTTTTTTAGAGCAGGAGGCGCGTCAGGTACAATTGCAAAAGCAATGAGTGCCTATGATAAAGACTTTAGTGATGCGATCTACGGTATCGAAGATGACAAACGCTATGTTACCGAAGCCAGGTTAAAGAAAATGTTGAAACATGAAGTAAGACTTATAGAAGACAGAATCTCGAGAGAAAAACATCCAAATAAGTTATTTTTTAGTTACGCTAACACTGTTGCAACAATAGATTTTGCCAAAAAATACAAAGGTCATGGTTGGGTAGGTATTCGTTATCAAACAAAACCTGATGAGGATTATAATGAGATTATCTTACATATTCGTTTTCATGAAAATGATGCACGACTACAGCAAATCACTTTAGGAATCTTAGGTGTTAATCTTATTTATGGTGCCTACTATAAATATGATAATCCGAAAAAACTATTACGCTATTTATATGATCATTTAGATAAGGATCAAATAGAGATCGATACTATCAATTTCTCTGGTCCTCGATTCACCAAGGTTGATAACCGTTTAATGAGTTTACAACTTGTTAAAAATGGTATGACCGAAGCGGTAATGTTTGACCCTGATGGTAATAACGTATTACCAGCTGCTATTTTATATAAAAAGAACATTCTTGCACTGCGTGGTAGTTTTAGACCGGTTACTAAGGTAAATATGGACATTTACAAGAAATCCTTAAATATGTTTTTGAGTGAAAACAAGGTAAATAAGGATAAAACAGTGGTCATATTTGAAATAACACTATCAAATCTTAGAGCAGAAGGAGAGATTGATGAAGAAGATTTCATGTCTAGAGCAAGACTGCTTTGTTCGTTAGGACAAACTGTAATGATCTCTAATTTTAAAGAATATTATAAAGTTGTAGAATACTTCTCTAACTATACCAAAGAGCGCATGGCTCTTTCTATGGGAGTCAACAACTTAATTGAGATTTTTGATCAAAAATACTATCGCCATTTAAGTGGAGGTATTCTTGAGGCCTTTGGTAAATTATTCTTTAAAGATTTAAAAGTATACCTATACCCTCTTCATAACAAAGAAACAGGTAAAGTAACCAATAGCGATAATCTGAAGGTGCACCCAAGAATGAAAGAATTATACAAATTCTTCAAGTATAATGGAAAACTTCAGGATATTACCGATTATGATCCAACCATTATGGATATTTTCTCAAGAGAAGTGCTACAAAAGATACAAGATGGAGAGCCAGGATGGGAAGATGATCTTCCTGAGTTAATTCCTGAAATGATTAAAGCAAATAACTTCTTTGGTTATAAAGGTATAGAAGAAACTATAGAGTAATACTCTAGAAACGATAAAAGAAAAGCACCATTTTCATGGTGCTTTTTTATTATAATATTTGTGCTGCGTGTTCTTTGGTTTTTACCTTGAGAATTACTTCTGAAATAACTCCCTCTTCATCGATTACAAAAGTAGTTCGATGAATACCATCATATTCTTTACCCATAAATTTCTTAGGTCCCCATACTCCAAAAGCCTCGATGACCTGCTTATCTTCATCTGCTAGCAACGGATAAGGTAATTCATATTTGTTTTTAAAATTTTGCTGACGTTTTTGGCTATCGGCACTTACGCCTAGAATTTCATAACCTTGCGCCTGAAAAGTTTGATAATTATCTCTTAGATTACAGGCCTCTGCTGTACAACCAGGAGTACTAGCTTTTGGGTAGAAAAAAACTACCAATTTTTTACCTTTGAAATCCTCCATAGAAATTGTATTTCCATCTTGATCTAGCGCCGAAAAATTTGGGGCCTTATCCCCCGCTTTAAGTGTTGTCATAATTGATGCTATCGTATGATTTATGATTTGTTTAAACTTTCTGAGTAAAAATATAACAAAAAAGAGTCTTTTCTATGTTTTTATAAAAACTTTAATGAAAAAGAAGAATACAAAAAGGTTTAGATTTTAATATTTTAGCTGCAAAATACACAAACACAATGACAAAACAGGAAAAGGTAGATTTTACCATAAAAACGCTTCAGGAACTATACCCAAAAATACCTATTCCATTAGATCACAAAGATCCTTATACACTTCTTATTGCCGTACTCATGAGTGCACAAAGTACAGATGTAAGAGTAAACCAGATAACACCTTTATTATTTGACAGAGCCGATAATCCTTATGCTATGATTCGACTATCTGTTGAAGAAATAAGAGATATCATAAGACCTGTAGGGTTAAGTCCGATGAAATCTAAAGGTATATACGAACTTTCACATATATTAATTGAGAAACACAATGGAGAAGTACCACAGAGCTTTGAAGCCCTAGAGGAATTACCTGCAGTCGGGCACAAAACTGCTAGTGTAGTAATGTCACAAGCTTTTGGCGTTCCTGCCTTTCCTGTAGATACACATATACATCGATTAATGTATCGCTGGGGTTTTAGTAATGGTAAAAATGTGACACAAACTGAAAAAGACGCTAAACGTCTATTCCCAAAAGAATTATGGAATGATTTACACCTTCAAATTATTTGGTACGGAAGAGAGTATTCTCCGGCCAGAGGTTGGGATCTGGATAAAGATATTATTACCAAAACCATTGGTAGAAAGACCGTAATCGCAGAATACCATAAAAATAAAAGGCCTATTAAAAAATAGGCCTTGATAAGTTTAATTTAAAATCGTTTCAAATTTTAAGTTGTCATATTCGACAACCTTCAACGATTTTGAGTAGCTAAGAAGAAAATCTATTGTTCTTCTGCTTGGTACTAAATGTTTTTCTTCTTTTTGTGATGAAGACTTAAAGTAAAATTTCGCCATATTATATAATCTTAAATTAGGGTTATTTAAAATTATAACGGGGCTAACTTTACTTTATTATATAAAAGAGTTATTAATTTGTTAAAACTATGTTATTTTTCTCGATTACTTTTCTTAGGTTGATCAGAGCATATCGCATTCTTCCCAGTGCGGTATTAATACTAACACCCGTTTTATCAGAAATTTCTTTGAAGCTCATATCTCTATACATACGCATCACCAAAACTTCTTTTTGATCTTCAGGAAGTTCTTGAATAAGGTTACGTAAATCTTCTTCTACTTGATTTTTGATCAATTTTCGCTCAGCATTCAAATCTCCATCGCTAATAACAGAGAAAATACTAAATTCTCCATTATCTTCGAATTTTGGCATTCTATTACCTTTTCTAAAATGATCAATTACCAAATTATGTGCTATACGCATAACCCAAGGAAGAAACTTTCCTTCTTCATTGTATTTTCCATTTTTTAAAGTACGTATTACTTTGATAAATGTATCCTGAAAAATATCTTCTGAAACATCTTTATCAAATACTTTTGAATAAATAAAACTGTAAATACGTTGCTTATGACGTTCGATGAGAATTGATAGCGCGCTTTCTTCTCCTTTGATGTAGTTGTTTACCAGAACTGCGTCTGTTAGGGTGTAATCCTTCATACCGTTTACTTAATTTTAGTACCAACAAGCTTGGGGCTCGGGCTATGTTAAACTTAAAAAGTAAAGGTATACAATAGGCTTTCTGGTTTAAATTGAGTTTGTTCTATTCGGCTAATATAATAACAATCGGCGAGAATCAAAGAATTTTCTGTTAATTTTTTTAACTAAACATTCATTATCAATGTGTTATTCTACTTGTTTTCTATTCATTATCTTTGCGCTCTTACCGCATATTTACTATGATTCAAGACATCACGACACTAAATCCGAAAGAGCATATTATCATAAAAGGAGCTAAATTACACAACCTAAAAGATTTAGATGCCGTCATACCCAGAAATAAGTTAGTTGTGATTACCGGACTATCGGGTTCGGGTAAATCAAGTCTTGCTTTTGATACACTTTATGCAGAAGGACAAAGGCGATATGTAGAAAGTTTATCTTCTTATGCTAGACAATTTTTAGGACGTCTTAACAAACCAAAAGTAGAATATATTAAAGGTATAGCTCCGGCTATTGCTATTGAACAAAAAGTAAATTCTACCAATCCAAGATCTACTGTAGGAACCACCACAGAAATTTATGATTATTTAAAATTGCTTTTTGCAAGAATTGGTAAGACTTACTCTCCTGTTTCGGGAAATCAGGTAAAAAAAGACAATGTTACTGATGTTATAGAATATGTAAAAGGTTTTGAAGAAGGAGAAAAACTGTTGTTACTCTCTCCTATTACCGTTGAAGAAGGTCGAACCCTGGAAGGAAAATTAAATGTACTACAACAACAGGGCTATGCGCGTATTAAAATAAATGATCAAGCGGTAACAAGAATCGGTGAAGCTGATGTAAAGGAGGAAGACACTATTTACTTAGTGGTAGATAGAATTGTGAAGAGAGATGAAGAAGATTTTTATAACCGTTTGGCCGATGCTGTAGATTCTGCATTCTTTGAAGGAAAAGGAGTTTGCATCATCGAACGTCTATCTGATGAAAACAAAAGAGAGTTTAGCAACAAATTTGAGCTAGACGGTATGAACTTTCTCGAACCCAATGTTCATTTATTTAGTTTCAATAATCCATATGGAGCATGCCCACAATGCGAAGGATATGGGGATATTATTGGCATTGATGAAGATTTGGTAATCCCTAATACCGCACTTAGTGTTTATGAAGGTGCTGTTTTTCCGTGGAAAGGAGATAGTATGAGTTGGTACAAAGATCAACTGGTTAATAGTGCATATAAATTCGATTTCCCAATTCATAAACCATATTTTGAGTTGTCTGATGAACAAAGAGATCTTTTATGGAACGGGAACGAATTTTTTGAAGGTATCAATGACTTTTTCCAGGAGCTGGAATCTAAGGCATACAAAATTCAAAATCGAGTAATGCTATCCCGTTATCGTGGTAAAACCAAATGCCCGAGTTGTAAAGGGAAACGTTTGCGTCCAGAAGCAAATTATGTAAAAATCGCCGGAGCTACTCTAACAGATTTGGTAGAAAAACCATTAAATGAGTTGGCTATATTTTTCAAAGATTTAAAATTAAATGAGTATGACGCAAAAATTGCAAAAAGATTACTCAAAGAAATTAATAGCCGTCTATCTTTTTTGCAAAATGTTGGATTAGAATACCTGACACTAAATCGTAAATCAAACTCTTTATCTGGAGGAGAGTCACAACGAATAAACCTAGCTACGTCATTGGGTAGTAGTTTAGTGGGTTCTATGTATATATTGGATGAACCAAGTATAGGTCTTCATCCAAAAGATACCGAAAAACTGATTAAGGTACTAGAATCCCTACGAGATTTAGGTAATACTGTTATCGTTGTTGAACATGATGAAGATATTATGAAAGCCGCTGATGCAATCATCGATATCGGTCCTGAGGCAGGTACTTATGGAGGAAGTGTAGTCGCTAACGGAACTTTTGATGATATTTTAAATGCAGATTCTCTCACCGCAAAATATCTCAATGGCAGCTTAGAAATTGAAGTTCCCAAAGCAAGAAAAAACACTAAATATTATATAGAGGTCATTGGTGCCCGTGAGAACAATCTCAATAATATAGATGTAAAAATACCTTTAGGAGTATTTACCGCCATAACCGGTGTATCTGGAAGTGGAAAAAGTACGTTGGTCAAAAAAATCATATACCCTGCAATATTAAAAGAACTAGGAGGTTATGGGGAAAAAGCAGGTCAGTTTACGGAAATTAAAGGAAACTATAGCAATATTAAACATGTAGAGTTTGTAGATCAAAACCCAATTGGTAGATCGTCTCGTTCAAATCCTGTTACCTATATCAAAGCCTATGATGATATTAGAGCGCTATTTGCGGATCAAAAAGTATCAAAAATAAGAAACTATAAATCGAAACACTTTTCCTTTAATGTAGATGGGGGTAGATGTGAAACATGCAAAGGTGAAGGTGTTGTTACCATAGAAATGCAATTTATGGCCGATGTACATCTTGAATGTGAGACTTGCGGAGGTAAGAGGTTTAAAAAAGAAATCTTAGAGGTTACGTTTCATGGTAAAAATATACATGACATTTTATCTATGACTATCGATAATGCCATAGATTTCTTTGCAGAACATAACCAAACCAAAATTAGAAAAAAGCTACAACCCCTGCAGGATGTAGGCCTAGGATATGTACAATTAGGACAAAGTTCTTCTACCCTTTCTGGTGGTGAAGCACAAAGGATTAAACTTGCATCGTTCTTAGTAAAAGGAAATACAAAAGACAAAGCGCTATTTATTTTTGATGAGCCTACCACTGGGCTTCATTTTCATGATATCCAAAAATTACTAAAATCGTTTAATGAATTAATAGATAAAGGGCACTCAATATTAGTAATTGAACATAATTTGGACTTGGTAAAATGTGCAGACCACATTATAGACCTTGGACCCGAAGGAGGGAAAAATGGCGGAAACATTGTTGCTCAGGGAACCCCCGAAGAGATTGCTAATAGTAAAGAATCATTTACTGGAGTATATCTAAAGGATAAACTATAACCTCTCTCCTATTCATGAAAATAGAATCTTGCACACGAGAACAAGCAAAACACATCGTTAATGCGCTTAATGATTACAACCTTAATATAGTTCCACCAGTAGTATCTGAAAATTGGACACCTTTAGAATTTATAATGAAAAATGAACAAAATGAAATTCTGGGAGGAATATTATCGGGCATTGGATATTGGGGAGTATTAGAAATAAAGATTTTGTGGGTACAAGAATCTTACAGAAAAAGAGGTATTGGCTCTCTATTATTAAGAACCATAGAAAAAGAAGCCAAAGAAAAAGGCGCAACGCTATCTACAGTAGATACTTTTGATTTTCAAGCAGAACAGTTTTATTTTAAAAATGGGTATAAAGAATTCGGGCGATTAAACAATTTCCCTGAAGGTCATCAAAGAATTTACTTTTCAAAAGATTTAAGAGAAATATAGTACTTTTCTATGTAATGTCGATGGGTTCTTTTCGGCTAATAGCTCCTAATTTAAAAATTAAAACTCATGTCACTTACAGCACAACTTCAGGAGCGCGCAGCACAATCTGCACAAAAATATCCTGAAACCACACATGCTATTATGAATAATGGTATTCAAGTATTAAAAGATAACAAACTAGTTAGCAAAGCTTTAAAAACCGGTGATAAAATACCAGAAATTATCCTACCCAATGCGACGAATAAAAACGTATCTATTAACCAATTACTATCTAATAAAAAGGTAGTGTTATCGTTCTATCGAGGTGGGTGGTGTCCTTATTGTAATTTAGAATTAAAAGCTCTTCAGCAAGCGTTGCCTGAGTTTGAAAAACAGGATGCTGTTCTTGTAGCAATTAGTCCAGAAACACCAGACAATTCTCTTTCTACTTCAGAAAAAAATGAGCTTAGTTTCGAAGTACTATCTGATGCCAATAATCAAATCGCAGAAAAATTCAATTTAATGTTTACGTTACCCGAAGACCTTGTAGAAGTATACCAGGGATTTGGTATTGATCTTGAAAAAAGTAATGGTAGTTCAAACTGGCAACTTCCGATCTCTGCAACGTATGTAATTGATCAAAATGGAACTATCATCTATGATTTTATTAAAGAAGATTACAAGGAAAGAGCAGACCCAGAAGAAATTATTAAGTTTCTGAAAAACAGATAATTAAACATCAGTATCTATAACTTAAATGTTTTTGGCACGCGATTTGAATATTTAGTAAGCAAATAGCGGAAGCCGAAATGCTAATGAGTAGGCATAAACCCAAAAACATTTAAGTTATGAAAAAAATGGTACTTTTTATTGCTGCACTAATGTTCGTTGGAACAACTGCAGAGGCAGCCGATCACAAAAACTCGGATCACCATGGGAATAGGGTTGCAAAACGCTATCATCGCGCACAACCTATCGTCTTTATTGAAGCAGGTGTTAAATTTTTTATCTATCCAGAGGGAGAAATCGATTTTAAAATTTTAAGAACCCGATCTAGACAAAATGTTTGGAACAATACCAATGGTTTTAATACTCCTGGAGGTTACTACGGATATAGAAACAACACTCCACATCAACGTACAGTAAGATACGATTACTACGGAAGGTTAAAAAGAGTAGGTTCAAACTATATTACCTACAATAGATATAATCAAGTACGAAGAGTAGGTACTGTCACCATGCGATATAATCGAAGAGGTCTAGTAAACCAGGTTGGTGGATTACATATCTTTTATAATAAATACAATAAAATAAGGTATGTAGAAGGAGATGTTCATTTTTCAGGATGTGGATATTGCGGTATAAACGGTTGTACTATGCCTCATGATCCATATTACGATCAAAGAATACAACCTAGACATTTTGATAAGAGAGATCACAATCACTATTATAAAAACAGAAAGAGATTTAAAACATATCGTCATGATGACGATGATGATGATGACGATTAAAACATAGATTAGTTGTTGGTTAGTTGTTAAAAATCCCATTACCATAAACTTCAGGTAGTGGGATTTTTTATGGATAAAATTTTGTTAATGAATCTATCAAACACTCCTATTACCTATATTTAGAGCACATTACATACATTACCAAAAATAAAGATAATCCCAGATGATCACTTTATTATTCGTTATACTAATTTCTGGAAGTAAGAATTAACTTTTGTTCTTTCTGTAATATCTATAAGCTAAAACAAGAAAAGCTGTTAAAATACAACCAAGAATAATCCAAAAAAAGTGAGACTCTAAGGGTTTATCTATTTCGATTGGGTCTGAATTTCCTAACAAATAAAAATTACCCCAATAAAAAGGAGCTACTTGTTCAAAATTGGCAGTTTTTAAAAAATCTACTTTTGCCTGTCTAAGCGCTTTAGCCTTATTCATATTATTAGCTAGGTTTTTATAAAAATTTTCAATAAGCACTGGAGCACTTTTGTCAGACACATCCCAACTACTCAACAACACGCTTTTGGTTCCTGCATATTGAAAAGCATTACCCAAACTCATGATCCCTTCTCCTTTAGCAATGGTTCCTGACCCTGTATTACAAGCACTTAATACTGCCAAGTCTGCTGGAATATCCATAGCAAAAAGCTCATGGTTATATAACAAGTTGTCTTCTACAGTATCCTTGTTTTTTGTAAAGTATAATTTTGAATTTTGAGGATGTTCATGATCAACTTCCCCATGCAAGGCTAAATGAAGTATACTAAACCTATCTGCATTTTGTTTAAAATTCGATTCAACAGCTTCTAATCCATAGAAATACTGACCATTAATAATATTAGAAATAGCTCTAATTTCTTTTCGTGTACCAGGTAGATCATCTGTAGAATTTCTAAGTTTTTCCATGCTTACAGAGCTGGTATTGGTAAGTCCGGTAGTATCAGAAAATGAAAAAGCAAGACATGCTTTACGAATTTTTGTTGACTTAGCCGTTGGAAAATCATTAAACAACAAACTTGTAGAATTTGCATAAGAAACTGCATAATCAAATAATAAATATGGCAAATCTCTAGCTTTGGCAGTGTTACTTTCTGTTAGTAAAAGGTCAAAGTTAAGATGCCAGAGAGGTCCATCAGGAATAATTATAAGCTGGTCTCCTACCAAGTTCTCGCGTATTGGAGCTATAAGTTCATTATATAAACCAAAGGATGACTCCTTATACGTTCTTAAGTTCTTATTTATTATCGAATGATTAAGTTCACTTATTCTTTTACTTAGATCTGGAATAGTAAGTTCTTGAACAGCAACATCATTTTTGGAGATAACGAATAAATATAAGTTACTATTTGCAACAAAAAACTCCAGAACAGTTGTTTCTTCATCCAATTTTTTTTGAACATTGGCAAGAGAGATAACCTCATTTTTATATTTAAGATCATAATATTTAGGGTAGTTCGTTTCAAATATTTTCGTCAACGAATCTTGTTTCCTATTGATATCAAACAGTAGGTTTTCATATTTGGCTATTGCCACTGTATCTGTATTTTTATCAGAATATTCATTGGTAATTCTTGAGGTGTAAAAAGAATGGTTTAACCTAAGTTCTTTTTCTAAACCTATTAATTTTTCTGGTAATTGCTTAAAACTTTTGTAGTTATCATCTATTAGTATTTGTTTTAAAGTTCTAGCTTTACTTTTTTCGGCATAATGTATAGCGCTTTCTAGGGCTTTTAATTCTCCTGTTTTTCTATATTGAATTAAATACGATCCTATAGAACTCCCATAAATCTCTTGTACTTGCTTTGTGAAAGCTAATTTATCTTGATAATTATTAATCCCCTTACTTATAGAATTAATTAAACTATCAATTCTATTATATGTTGAAATACTACGTTCAAGGCTATCTAAGTTACTATTCTCTACAGATACTTTTTGCAAACACTTAGCTTTCCCTTTAAGCGTTGTTAAAAGGACATAAGGATCTACAAATGACTCTTCCCTTTTATTTTTATCCTCTGGATTAAAACTATTGGAAAAATTTGCTTTTTCTGCTTTAAAAAAGTAAACCAAAGCAGTATCTATTTTTTCTTGATCCACATACAACTCACCAATATCATTTAAAATTGTTGCAACCTTTGGATGATTCTCTCCCAATGTGTTTGTATAGATATTAAGAGCTTTTTGGTAATACTTTAATGAGAATATCATTTCTCCTTTCTTTCTATATGCATGCCCAATATTCTGATAAGATGTTATTGTAGATCCATGATTTTCTCCAAAATATTTTTTTTCTATAGCGAGCCCCGATTTTAGATAGTCGATTGCGTCTGAATATCGGTTTAATTTTGTGAATATATTGCCTTTAAAATGCAGAACTTCGGCTGTTAAAGGATGATTTTCTCCAAACTTATTCGCATATATTTTCTGAGCTTGATCCATATTTTCCAAAGCTTTAGTGTATTCTTCTTTCTCCGCCAATAAATTTCCATTTATGATATAACTTACAGCTAGCTTTGGATGTCCATCATACAGTTTTTTTCTGATCTGGAGTGACTTATCAGAATACTCAACAGCTTTATTAAGGTTTCCGATTCTCTCATAAAGTCCTGCAATAGTATTATAAACACCACTTAGATATAAGCTATCTTTTTTCTTATTATTATTAATAACTTCTAAGGCTTTATGACAATATTCTAAACCTAAATTATAGTCACCTAATTGACGTGTCATTATTGCAAGATTATTATAGGACGCCACATTATTGTTATGATATTTTCCTCTAGTAGCAATATTAATTTCCAAGGCTTTTTTAAAATACTCTATCGTCTTGTTTATATCATCTGTTCTATAATAACATATAGCAATACTATGATAACTTTTTGCAAAATCAGGGTGCTGTCTTTTATACAATTTTTGTCTTATTTTGAGAGCTAATTCAAAGCTTTCAAGTGCCTTTTTATAAAATGCCCTTTTTTCATAACACTTACCCATATTATCGTAGGCATTTGCCTCTTCCTTATTATTTTTGGGAAGATATTTCTTGATAATTTCAAGAGCTAACTTCGAATTAATATTTGATTCTACATAATCAGAATTCTTCCAATAATTTTCAGAAATCTTATTATAACAACTGGCTACTTTTTCCCAGACCATAGCCTTTTCATATAAAGGTAATGTCTGTTTAAAAAGCTTGATAGACTCTTCGTGTTTCCTATCTAACAAAAGCGAATCGGCCTTTTTATAATAACGAGAGACTACAAGTGTATCATTTGATGTTTGTGCCGAAATTATATTAGATACAAGAAATATAAGTAATAGGAAAAAATAAGAGTTTTTAATCATGTTTACGAGTTTGATGTTGTACTTTAAAAAGAATAATAGGCTATTCTTTAAGTTTTATGGTTTGATCTTTGGTTCCAGGTAACACCAACAACTTTTGTGCATTTTTTAAATCTCCTATCTCTAAATAAATTAAACCTTGATACCACAATGCTACTTTTGCCTTTTTTCTTGATGGTAATTCTGAAACGAATTCTAAAACTTCTAGGCTTTGAGAAACATCCCCTTTTTTATATAAGGATAATCCTTTTAGTAATAAAGCATCTTCATAATATAGACTTTCGGGGTTAAATGATTGTGAGATCGTTATCGTTTTTTCATAGTTTTCTGCTTGATAACTATCAAAAGCTTGTAAAATTATAATTTGTAAAGAATCTTTATTGGCAGCACGCATCATTCGATAATCTAAACCAATTTCTTTATTCCAAGCCTCCTGCAAGGCTATAGTCATGTCTGGTGTATTTAGTTTATCATTTTGCCAAACGAAGAATATAACAGCTATAGCTGCTGCCGTACCTCCTATCCATTTCCATATGGGCACTACTTTAGTTTGACTTCCTTTTTGATCGTCAAGTATTTTTTTCCACTCGTTAATTTCTGGATTTTCTAGAACAGAAGGATGTCTTTTTTCTACTAGTTCCAAGCTCTCTTCATATATATATAGTTTTCGAGCAAATTCAGGATCACTTTCAATTCTTTCCTCAAAAGCAATTAATTCTTCATCAGATAAAGAGAGTTCAAAATACGCTTCTATAAGTTTCAAGTCTTTATTTTCTTTGCTCATATCTAACTTATCTTTTGGGATTTAAGTTCTTCAAGTATTAGGTATACCATACGAACTAAGCGTTTTTTGCAATTGTATTTGGCCTGAACCAAGGCCTGATAATTGGTAAATCCCAATTGTAACTGTAATTCTTTTAATGATGTATCGTTTTCCAATTCATTCTCCATAAGAGTTTGACATTTGGGAGACAATGCCTTCAATGCTTGAGATAAAGCCTTATATTGCAACAACTCATCTCTTTCATTAGCTTCTCTATCTTCATTTGTACGCCATTCAATTTCTTCTTTTAAACTGCTATTACGAATACTAGAGTTATCAAAAGAAACCGTAGAAACAACTTTCTTTCTTCTTTGCATTAACCAAGCATTTTTGCACATCATATAGATATATCCTACACTATTATGAGGTAAATCTTCTTGATTAATAACAAACCTTTCCCAAAATTTTTGGAGAGCTATAATAAAAACTTCTTGTGTATCATCTTCGGATCTGGTTACAGATAAAAGTTTAGGTTTTAGTTTTTGAAAAGTACGTTTAAAAAAATCATTGAACGGTAACTGATTCCCTTCTTGGGCACACTCAATGATATGTTGCAATTTATCCATAAATGAGGAGATAAAAATACAAAAAAGATAATTGTCTTTTCTACCATAACAAGGGAAATGTTAAAATATTATATAACCGTAAAACTAGTTTAGAAATACATTTAATTTTTGAATAAAACTTTTCATTCCTGGTAAGATTTTAAGAAGTATTTATCAAATGAGATAAACAAAAAAAACAGAAAAATGATGTTTTCGCCTGTTATATTATTTAGGTCTTGCATCTGTAGAGTATACAAGTAAAATAAATCGCCATTTTACCTATGAAAAAACACATTGCTCTTAGAACAATTTTAACGTTATTAGGAATCATCTTCTATCCTATACTTTTTATCCCCCTAAAAGTTAATTTTTTCGACACACCTCAGTACACTAGAAAACTTTCCCCTAATCTCTTGTTTTTGTTAATTTCCATTTCTATTACAGTATTTCTATTTATTCAAAATAGGTTAAGTTTTTTAAAACTATCAATATCAAATAGATATTTGAGGAGCTTAAATAGCAACAAATTTTCAGCTTCAAGACTAAAATCAAATACAAAAAGTTCTGATAAACACAAAAAAACTGGTTTTACAACTTTCAAAAAAATCGATACGTATATCATTGAAAATAAGAGGTACTTATCTCCTGACATAAATCTTCTAAGTCTTGCTAATCGATTTGAAATAAGTAAAGGCTATCTCTCTCAATTAATCAATAATCATACGAATACTAATTTCAATGACTATATCAATACCCTAAGAATAGAAGCTTCAAAAAAAATGCTTTTGGACACGAGTTATAACAATTACACCATAGAATCAATCGGATTAGAATGTGGTTTTAAGTCAAAATCTAATTTTTATAATGCTTTCAAAAAATTTACTGGTTCTACCCCTAATCAATTTAAAAAAATAAGTTCTGAATCTTCAACTTCTTAAAAATCCAGAACCTGTATTCTTCAATTGTCTGCTATCATTGCAGCTTATGAGAAACAACTTTACGTAGAAATATCACTTTTTTAAAATCCATAACAAACTATATCACAAAATGAAAAATCAAATACTTTTAATTTTAATTTTTTTAATAACCACCTTTAGTTTTTCGCAACAAACTCAGTACAATGTCACTCCAGGAAATGGAAATGGACTACGTTTCTGGAATAGCGATAGTTATAAGATACATATGGGTAGTGCATCAGAGTACAAATTTGGTCCAGTAACCGATTACAGTATAAAAATGAATATGAGTAGTAATACTGGTAGAGGTTGGACTTGGGGAGTAAGTGGTGTTACACCAGTTGCAGCATTAAGTAATACCGGAGAATTCCAAATTGCCAAAAATCTTACAGCAAATGGATTTATAACTGCATTAAATCCAAATAATAAGTTTGCATCAGTATCCTTATCCTGGCTAAATGATATTGCCCGCATAAGAGTTGGTGGTATTAATGACGGTGCTACAAACGGTTTTCAAATTCAAGGGCCTGGAGATCAAAACCTCTTCAGAATCATGGGGAACGGAAATATCGGTATAGGTACAAGCAACCCGGGTAATTGGAAACTTTCGGTTGCAGGAAATGTTAATATTGGGGGTAATGGAAATTCTAGATTAAGAACCCGCCATATTGACGGTAAAAGCTCTACTAGTGATGCCGTAGATCACCTTTATCTAAACTACGATATCGGAAAAAATGTACTTATTGGGTACGGAGGTTCAAAACCAAAATCTAACCTTTTGGTCTATGGGTATATTAGAAATGGCGCAGCCGATTTTCAATTGGGGACTCATGATGGTAGAGATCAAGGAACTAAGACAGGAAATCGCGCTTTGGTTCATAATACAAGCGATAGACTTCATTTAAACTATGCAGGAGATTTTGAAGGAGGAACGTATATCGATGGCCCTAAAACCATATTTACCTCTGGAATAGTTGGAATAGGAACTACAAACCCAAGTATAAATTACAAATTATCGGTTAACGGTAAAGTGAGAGCAAAGGAAATCGTTGTTGAAGCAGGTTGGGCAGATTATGTATTTGAAGATACTTATAACCTACCAACCTTAGAAGAGGTGGAAAAACATATTCAGGAAAAAGGACATCTAATTAATATTCCTTCGGCAAAAGAAGTTGAGCAAAATGGTATTGCTATAGGAAAAATTAATTCTAAGCTTCTGGAAAAAATTGAAGAACTTACTTTATATACTATTGCCCAGGAAAAGAAAATCAAATTACAAGAAGAAAGATTGCAAAAACTAGAAGAGTTTATTACTACACATAAATTCAATAATTAAAGACGGTATATATATGCTTGATTAAAAAATAGAAGAAGGAAATCGAGCAAAGAAAAATCTACTTTAGGAATAAACCATAGGTTTTCAAGAACCTAATTCGGAAAAAATCACTCTTTACTTATGAAAATGCATTTTTTATCCAAATTAAAACTGATCATATTCTTTGTGGTCCTGTTTTTTAATACAAATCAAATATTTGCTCAACAATATAATTATTCATGTAAGACAGATGAATACATGAAAATGTTATTAGATAATAATCCAAACCTTAGAAATCAATTCGATATAAAAGAAAAAGAGTTTTATCAAAAAAGAGAAGCTATAAGAACAAATGATGATAGAGTCATAACAATCCCAGTAGTATTTAACATTCTACATAGTGGAGAGTCTTTAGGTAATGGAAAAAACATTTTAGATGCTAAAATTATAGAGCAACTTGAAATCCTTAATGCCAACTATTCTAATCTTTATAATAAGGGTGTGGATATGAAATTAAGGTTTTGTCTTGCTCAACGAGATATTTTTGGAGATAATAAAACAGGAATATTTAGATATACAACAATATCTGGGGAATTTTCTCAAATAGATGACGCATACATAAAAGGTAATAGACAAATAGGTTTCCCGAATAGTCATTATTTAAATATCTGGACTACCGATTTGGTCGAAGGTGATTTAGGATACTCTAGTTTTCCATTTTTTGACATTGACAATGTGGCTGATGGTATTGTTATTGACTATAAGGAGGTCGGACGAGATCAAACAGATCCGGCAACCGGTCTGGGTAAAACTTTGGTACATGAAGTTGGGCATTGGTTGGGTCTATATCATACTTTTCATTTTAAAACCGGTGATCAATGTGATGAAATAGACTGTACTAGATCTGGCGATGAGGTTTGTGATACTGAAGTAAGATTTGCCCCCGCGTGGAAAGGGCTACAAAATCAACAAGGAGAATATATAATACCACCTGTTACCCTTGAAGATTGTGAAAAGGGAGATGGCACATGTTATAATGGGCTTTCTGAGGCTGTTCAAAATTATATGGATTATAATTTTGATACCTGTACTCGCTTTTTTACACAAGGTCAAAAAGATAGGGTACGCCAAATGTTAAGACTTTACCGAGGAGAAATCTATGATAATGTTAATCAATTAGCTGAATGTAGTACAGCACCAGATCCAGACCCTGATGTTGGTAACTGTGCTCCCATAAATGAATATACACATAAAGTAAATCTTGGAAGTAGAGGGAATAATATTGATATGAAAGACGGAACAATTGCCATTTGCGATCGTGGTTCAGATCTAGTAAGTATTTACGAAATTATAGATGAATGCACAATTACTAGAACTACGAGATTTAGTAAATATGGTTTAGCAGATTACTTAAATGTAGATTGGGAACTAATTAATTTTGGGTATGATGCTAAAGTCCAAAACGATCGAGTTTTTGTAAAAGTAGAAATAAATAGAGACCGGGCGATAGTAATCTACAAAAAGGAACAAGAAATATGGGGAATAGATCAAATTATAAGGAGTAGTGATCATAATTTTGCCTTAGCATTTGCAGCGCATGATAAAGAATTATTGATTGCAAATTTAAAACACCTTGTTTTATACAAAGAAACGAACGGCATATATACTCAAGTTCAAAATGTAAAAGTTCTTGCAGATAATGAAACTGGTTTTGCAGGGACTACTAATAACCAAGGTTTGTTCTCATACAACGGAAAATATGTGATAGCAAGAAACTCACACAGAATTAATTTTTTTGGTAAAAATGATAGAAACAATCTATTTTCATCTAACAAACTGGCAGAACTACAATTAGATCTAGCTAACGTTTTAGTTGATAAAAATCATAATTTTTATATTTCAGTTAATAAAGGACAATCCAGAGAAACGGAAATCTTAAAATACAGATTTGAAAATAATAATATTACACTAAAGTCACGTAAAACTTTAAGTAGAATCTCAAATGTTTTAACCTACCATCAACAGGTTTGGGATATTACTCTTGCTAATAATATTCTGTTCGCCTCTAGAATAGGATTAGGTATTAGTCTACATGACACAAACTCTAATCTAACCGATCTTACGGTTCCGAATTTACAAACATATTATCCAAATAATTGGATAAACCATTATAAGGCAAGTTCTATTGGAGAACTATTTGATGTTAAAAAAGATAGAATGGGTAAAAACATTGTTGCCGATGATAAATATTTATTAGTTAGTAATACTGAATGTAGGTCTGTATATATCTATAAATTAAACAATTTATTAGACGGTGCTTATGTAAACGATGCATCACAGCCTGAAAACCTTGCAATTTGTATGGATCCGGAAACAAGATCAGTTAAAGCACAAAATGTAAATATTGGAGGCACCTGTAATGTTGAAATAGGCTCAAGATTAAGTACTCCTTTAAGTATTAGTGCTGTAAATAAAATTATCATAAAGCCCGGCACCCGTATTTTGCCTAGCGGCACTAACAATAGAAGCCCAAATACCTTACTAGAAATTAACGGATTGGGTTATCCCTATGAAGCCGACTACTGTTCTTTTAATGAAACATCTAATAGAATTCAATTAAACCTTACCGATTTAGAGAAAGAATCTGAAAGTATCAAAATTGAAAATATCACTAGTTCTGAGAACATTAATCATTTATCCGTAGTTCCTAACCCGGTAAAAGATGAATTTTCAATTTTAGCATCCCATAAACTTGATAAATTTTCAATTGAAGTATCAGATCTATTCGGAAGAAAGATTTTAGCTAAGTCTAATATAAATCAAAGTGAAAGTATTAGCTTCGCTGAATACCCAAAAGGCCTATATATAGTTGTTGTATCATTTCCGAATGGAAAACAATATATTACCAAGTTTATCAAAAAATAAACATATTACTTTAGACATAAGTGAAATAGGTTAAAACTATTTAAGTATAAAAACCAGTCGTATTTGAGATGAATACGACTGGTTTTCCATTAATACCCTGTAAAGAAAATTATTTTCATAACATCCTAATATTTTTTGGCACGCTGCTTGATAATATAAAAGTGAGCATCAAAACACAAATCTTGATACTCGTCTAAAATCAAACATTATGAAAAAATTTGTTTTACTTTTTACAGGACTTTTATTAGCAACAGTAAGTGCTAATGCATTCGAAACGAATACAGAATCTTCTGCTCGTTATTACAACTACGGAAAATCTTTCATCTTTAATGAAGGAGGAATTGCATTCTCTGTATATGCAGATGGTCAGTTTGACTTTTACCTTAATGGTAGAAGAAACGGAGTAAGCGTTGGAGTGAATGCACCTGGAGTAAATATAAGTTTTAATTCTGGTTATGATTATGACGCTTTTGTACAGTATGATGATTATGGTGCGGTGGTACAGATAGAAGATACACCTATATTTTATGATCACTACGGAAGAATTGTACAGGCTGGAGATGTTTTTATTAATTATAACCGTTGGGGTCGCGTAGCTAGAGTTGGAGGATTGTATGTTCACTATAATAGTTACGGTAACTTCTTAAACTGTACAGGATTCATTAACAGTTTTAATAGATATTACGTATACAGACCGTTTCATTCATACTTCTCAGTTCCTGTTGTAAACAGATGTATCGTTTGGGACAGACCATATAGAAGGTTTTATAACCCATATAGATGTTCTTACACAGTTTTCAGAACAAACTATTACAATGGTTACTATGCTAGACCTTATAGAAGTCGTAACTATTACAGACCTAACAGTAGAATTAGAAGTTACAACAGAGGATACAGAGTATCTAATGCAAGAAACGTAGCTTATAGATCAAGAGATAGCAGAACAGCTATGTATAAAAGAAATGATCGTAACTATAGTACCTTTAATAGAAGTAGATCAAGATCAAACAACTATGGTACTGCAAATACAACTAGAAGCAGATCTTATGATAATGGAAATAGAAGTGTGACTAGAAGCAGATCTTACGATAATGCGAATAGAAGTGTTACCAGAAGTAGATCTTATGATAATGCAAACAGAAGTGTTACAAGAAGCAGATCCTATGATAACGGATCAAAGAATGTTACAAGATCAAGAACTGTAACAAGAAGTACTCAAAATGCATCAAGAGCAAGATCAGGAAATAGTACTCCTGCTAGAAACAGGGTACAGTCTACAGATAGAACCAGAAAAGCAATTACCGGTAGATCATATAGTAGCAAGCCTAAGTACGAAAGATCTGGTAGAACTGTAGCACAAAAGCCAAGAGAATTTTCAAGAAAAACATCTGGCAATGTAACAAAACGTTCTAATAACAGTCGATATAATAGTAGATCGACAACCTCTAGAGGTAACGTAAGTAAAAAAAGAAGTAACAACTATAGCAGATCTTCTGGAAATACAAATAGCAGATCACGTACTGCCAGAAGTAGAAGCTAAAACAATATATACGAATTTTATTTTTTTGGTTGGTTAGTTAGAAAATCCCTTTGAGTTGAATGCTATGCACCTCGAGGGATTTTCTTTATTAATTCATTAATATCTGGCGATACTTTAAGGGCAACCACTACCCCACTATATATTAAAGTGATTAACACACTTTTTACAGCAATATTTACTATTGGATGAAAGTTGAAATCCCAAAAATAAAAGGTTAACACCGAAGCGAAAATCAAGGCAAAAACAATCAACGTTTTATTAGAAAAAGGATGCATGTTAAACTTTGCTTGCACCACCCACACCTTGGCCACATTATAACAGAAAACAGCAGAAAATGTAGCTATTGCAGCTCCTGTAACCCCATATATGGGTATACAGATCAAATTCAGCACAAAAGATAAAATAGCCATCCCTACTCCTATGTACAATACCAATCTATAATAATCTGAGTTATAAAGAATGGCATTATTATTTCCTAATAGGTTATCAAACAATTTTACAATTCCTATTAATATCACTACCCATATGTACAATTCATATTTATCGGGAATAGTTTCAAAAAGCTGATGCACATTGCAAACAATTAATACAAACAGTAATCCACTACCTATCAAAAGAGTAACCGAACTCTTCTTGTATAAAATAGCCAATTGCTCTTTGGCCTTTTCATTAATCAACTTGGCGGTTAAAGGATACGTAATCTGATGCATAGCCCTAGAAGGAATAATAATTACGCTTGCGATATAGGCACAAATTCCATATTTCGCTACATTTTCAATAGGCAAGTACCTTTCGATCATCGTCTTATCTAAATCGATGAGCAATGATGCTACAGACCCTGCTATTAGTATTAAACCAGAATATTTTAAAACATTCCAATAATTACCTGGAAGCGACAAACTAAATTTAATTTTATGTAATTGAAAAGCATATACTTTCATAAGTAAGGTTCTTAGTAGATAGGCTCCAACCAAACTAAATATAAATTGCTCTACAGTAATAATTTCAAGATAAACGAGAACTAATAAAATCATTGTACATGCGCGAATGAATAGCTCCTTCATCATGTTTCCAAAAACACTCTTTAACTTTACTTTGGACCATGCAAAAAAGACTTCAAAATAAGATAGCGCATATGCCAACACAAAAATGGTCCAGATATAAGGTTGTACAATTGGGTTTCCTTTACTAAAATAATCTTGTATTGCAGCGTAAAACAAAATACCTAAACTACCCAATACCAGAGCTATTCCGAAAGGTAACACCAACATTAAACTTAAAAATCTATCTTGCTGTTGTTTATCGGTATAAGAAGAAAAAAACTTCACCAATGTATTATGAACTCCAAAAGCCATTAAAGGCCAAATTAAATTTGAAGCAGAAAGCAAATACGACACCAAGCCATAATACTCTTCGCTCATGAAATTGGTAAACAGGAAAAGTGTATTCACGGCTCCCATTCCAAATCCTAAAATGGTGATGATTACATTTCGTATAGATTGACTTACAACTAATCCCATTGTTTATATTAACTTCAAGTTTAAAGTTTTACACTTATCTAAGAGCTTTTATAAGTTCTGCCATATTTTTAGTTAGCTCCCTCCTGCTATATTTTTCGATTCCTCGCACTTTGGAAATCAATTGACCATTCTGGTATTGCTCAAAAAAAGATACTAACTGAGTTTTTATGGCATCATATTCGTGGTATTCGTAAAAATAACCGGCATCAGTCTCTTCAATTAATTTGGCGATATCTGCTCCTTTGGGACCAATAGCTAACAAAGGACGCTTAGAGGTCATATATTCAAACAATTTTCCAGGAATTATGCAACGAGTCTCTGGCACATCAATTTCAATAAGCAGGAGTATTTGAGACTTCCTCTGGAGCTTTATAGCTTCTTCATGAGAAACATACCCATACAACTGTACGAAGTCAGACAGTCCAACCTCTTTTATCGTTTCCAAAACATCATCACTAACTGCACCAATAAGTTGTAGTTTAAAACACTTGGCGAATTCCTCATTTTCTAGTGTAAGATCATAAAGTGCTTTCCAAAATAACTTCGGGTTTCTGCCTGACAGTAAGGAGCCTATATGAGAAATGGTAAAATCTGTATCTAGACTCTCATCTACTACCTGCTCCTCATCATAACCATTGGTAATTACAGAAATTGGAGTTTCGGTAATATCATTAAACTCTTTTTTGGTTTGAAAACTTGTTACTACAATTTGATCTGCACTTTGTAGCACCTCTTTTTCTAACCTTTTATGTTTTAGCATAGATTTTTGCGTCAGTTTGAGCTTATCGTGATACCCAATAGTAGTCCATGGATCTCTAAAATCGCCTATCCATGTAATGTTTAGTTGTTGTTTTAATCCTAGCCCTATTAAATGAACACTATGAGGTGGCCCAGTAGTGATTACAACATCGATTTCGTTTGAACTTAAGTATTTTTTTAAATAAGTAATAGAAGGTTTTACCCAATACTTACGTGCATCAGGAATAAAGAAATTCCCTCTAATATACAGCATAAGCTTCTGTATAAGTGATTGTTTTTCCTGTTTAGCGATTATTCCTTTACTTATTGTTTTACTCTCTTTTTTAGAAAAAAGTTGAGCAAATTTATAAGGTTCAAAAATACGATGTTTGAGTATAACTACATCTTCAGGAATATCTGACGCAAGTGTTGCATCTTCTATAGGATATGTAGGATTTTCAGGAACATATACTACAGGATCAATACCAAAGTCCTTAAAGTACTTTACAAATTTAAGCCAACGCTGTACACCAGGTCCTCCAGCAGGCGGCCAATAATATGTAATGATGAGAACTTTCAAAATACGGTTACTTATCTTCGTTGGTCAAAGATAATAAACTACCTGTTTTCTTGTAATTATAAAACAATCCGCCTAACACCAACAACACAAAGATCATAGAACTGGCAAGTGTGATTGCACTTCCTGTTTTTACCACCTCAGGTTCAAATTTGAATTCGATGTTATGTTTCCCTTCAGGCACTTTTAGTCCCCGTAGCATATAATCTACAGGATATATGTTTTGTTCTTGACCATCAATAAATGCTTTCCAACCCTTTTTGTAGTATGTTTCAGAAAAAACCACAAAACTTGGTTTGGCAGCATAAGCATTATAAGCCAAGTGATTTGGTGTTGTTTTAGAAATAGCTATAGTAGATATACTATCTGTATCTGTGTTAAATTCCCCTATTTCGGCTTCAAATTCTTTTCGTACTACTGCAGTTTCCTTAGTATTTAGCGTTTTTAAAGCTTCAAATTCAGATTTATGATCGTCTACATATTTCACTTCTTTCACATACCACGCTGCTCCGTTGGCAGACGGATTTTGTTTTGCCTCTAGTCTTCCTTCTTTATCTTGTTGGATGATATATTTTACATTCAACATATTCGCTACTTCAATATTACCTTTGGCTATATGTCCAAAATATACATCTTCCATTTTTCTAGGACGAACGGCTGTATACCCATTTATAGCATTAAAAAAAGTATTTACGTGTGAGTTATTGAATCCTCTAGCCTGGTCCAATACCCGATAATACGAATCATCTTTCATGATCTCCTTATCGGCTCCTGTAGGTTGAAAAAACGACTTGTACTCTCTTTTAGAAATAAAACTTTCTTCATCTACGCTACGTCTATCAACACTTACAAGATCAAAAACGATCAATACGCCTACAATGATTAAAGTAATATTTTCTGAAAGCTTTTTATGAAGCATAAACCACAATGCCGCTGCTACCAAGATAATGAGACCTAACGATCGAAAACTATCACTTTTCATTATTGAAATTCGATCATCTTTAATGGCGTCAAAAATCATAGGCTGTTCAATAGCCAATTGTACTTCAGATGGAGATTTAAAACTAAACAGGCTACCTCCAAACAGCAAAAAGATTAAGCATAAACCTCCAAAAACTCCTAAAGCGATTAAGAACTTTTTACGTTTCTCTTCGAAAGGAATTTTATCATTCAACAAACGATGAATTCCAAATACCGCTGCCATTGGCACTAATAGTTCGAGAATCACTTGTATACTTGAAACGGCTCTAAATTTATTGTAGAAGGGAACATAGTCGATAAAAAACCGAGTTAAAAACTCAAAGTTCTTTCCCCAGCTCAACATTAGAGACAACAACATCCCTCCTATTAACCACCATCGCAATCTACCATTTACCAAAAGAAGCCCTAAGAATGCCAAAAATACAACTGTAACTCCAAGGTAAGGTGGTGCCTCTACATAAGGTTGTGCACCCCAATATAACGGTGTTCCACTAGCATAATAATTGGCCTGCTGTGGAGATTGACCTAATGTCAATAATTTTTGATAAAACGCAGAATCTTCGCCAAGATCAGAAGCTCTACCTAACCCCATAAGTTTAGGAACAAATAGATTTAGAGATTCTAATTTACCATAACTATACTCGGTTATATACTCATAATCAAGACCATTCTTTTCTGAAGATCTTGTTGTTTCATCTGCCAGGAAATTTTTCCCTCTGATACTTGTTTCTACATATTCTGAAGTAGACAGTAAAGTGGTTGCATTGGTTGCTAGCCCCAATAAAACAGCAATACATAAAAAACCTACTGATTTGAAGAAATGAGGTATCTCTTTTTTCTTAAAAGCATCTATCAAGTATGCTATTCCAAGTACTCCAACCAAGAGCCCCAAATAATATGTCATTTGATAGTGATTGGCCTGAATCTCCAATCCCATAGCCAGGGCAGTAAGAACAGATCCCCAGAAATATCGTTTCTGAAATACCATTAAAATTCCTGCAATTACCAGTGGGAAATACGCGATGGCATGTGCTTTGGAGTTATGTCCTACTCCTATGATTATGATTAAGTATGTTGAAAAACCGAAAGCCAATGCTCCTAATATTGCCAATTTCCAAGGAATACGCATTACTAGCATTAGAATATAAAAGCTCAAGAGGTATAAAAAGAGGTAATCTGCTGGTCTAGGTAAAAATCGAATGGCTCTATCCAGCTTATCCATGTAATCATGAGGAAACCTTGCTCCTAATTGATAGGTAGGCATTCCGCCAAAAGCCGAATTGTTCCAATATGTTTCTTCACCAGTATTTTTGCGATAATCTATATGTTGTCTGGCTACACTTTCATACAACTTTATATCACTCTGATAGATGATCTTTCCACTTAAAACAGGATTAAAATAAAGTAGTGAAATAACAATAAAGCCAAGAATGACCAGTATATGGGGTAAGAATCTTTTTATTAAAGACATGATTTGTGCACGTTTACTAAATGAAGCGCCAAATTAATCAATTTCCTCATAATCGATATATTCTCCCACATCTTTATTCGAAGATTTTTGCTTTGGCTTTTTTTCTATAGTTACATCTCCTTCTGTAGATTGATATGACTGTTGATATCTGTTAAATTGTTGCTCGAATTTTTCTCCGGCTTTCTTTGTTACATATCTAAGCAATAGAGGACCAAATAAACGCGTTAATACTTTTAGTCCATAATATATAAGCAAAATAATGAGGATAACCTTTAATACCCCATCCCACGAAGCTTCTTGCATATCGTTTTTTTTCAAAAATAGGGAACTCTCTATACAAATAGGTGCCCACAATCCTAAAAAAATGATAAAATCTGCTATATTTGAACCAAATCTATTGAATATGAGCCCTAAATCTATTCTTTTGCTGGTAACCTTTTTATTGTGTACACTAGCGGCATCTTCACAATATACCGAGAAGATTAACTCTAATAGACCTGGTACTTCACAAGGAGCTTTCTCTGTGGGTAACAATGTCTTACAACTAGAGGGTGGTTTAGGTTTTGGTAAAGAAAAACATAAAATATTGGACACCAAAACCAATGTTTTTAACTTCGATTATAGTGTTCGGTATGGGCTTTTAATCGAGCAACTTGAGATTCGATTAAATGGTAGATATAGAGCCGATGGGGTTACACAAACCGTTGGTGCCAACGAACAAAAAATAAATAGAAGTAATTTTGAAATTAATACTATTGGGGCAAAATATTTAATTTATGACCCTTATAAACCAAAATTAAAGAAAAAAGATACTGTTCCTGCCAATTACGACAGCCTAAAAAGCTGGAAAGAACGTTACCGCTTTAAATGGAAGAGTCTTATCCCTGCTGTTTCTGGTTATGCGGGAGTTAATTTTGTTGCTAAAGACAATCCGTTTACCTTTCCAGAGGATCCTTCGATAAGTCCAATTTTTGTAGTTGCTACACAAAATAATTGGTCCACAAGCTATGGAGGTGATTGGGCTTTTGTGACCAATTTAATTATCGATAAAATCACTACCGAAAATCCTGCTTTTGGATTGATTCTAACAGCAACTCATACGGTTAATAATAAATGGGCAGGTTTTGCAGAGTATCAGGTCCAAAAGAGCGATTTCTACAGTGATAATATTATGAGGCTTGGAGGTGCTTATTTATATAATCAAGACGTACAGTTTGACGCCAACATTGCATTTAACTTTAAAGATACACCGTCTATATTTACGCTCAGTTTTGGAGCTTCCTATCGCTTCGATTGGCATACTAAGGATGAAATTATCGAGCAGCCAGGTTTAGAAGGAGGAGTAAAAGAAGGAGAAGAAGACGAAGAAGGAAAAGAAGGAAAAGAAGGAGATTCAGACGATAACCGAGAAGATGACTCAGAAGAAGATTCTGAAATTGAAGGTGTAGAGAATGATAGTTTAAAGTTAGAGAAAACTCCGTTTATCAATGACTTCGAGGATGACAGTTTTAGAGAGGAGTTAGAAAGAGATTTAGATGAAAGACGTACCGAAGAACGTTTAGAACGTGAACGTATTGAAAATGAAAAAATACAGAAAAAAGAAGATAAAAAATTCAAAAAAGAAGAAGCTCGTAGATTAAAACGTGAGGCTAAAGCTGCTCGAGAAGCCGAAAAAGAAGCTATCAAAGCAGAAAAGGAGAAACAAAAAATGATAGAGGATATCGATGCCGAATTGGACAAAATGGAGCAGGATCAAGGTGTCGATGATGAATTGGATGATATTGAAAAACAACTCCAGGAGCTAGAAAAGATGGAAAAAGAACTCGAGCAAGAGGAGAAAAAAGATCAGAAGAAAGACGATAAAGAAGAAAAAGCTAAAGAGAAAGAGAAAAAAGAAGAAGAAGTTGATGTAGATGCTGAATATGAAAAGTATCAGCAAGAGAAGGAAAAAGCGCGTAAAGAAGAAGAAAAAAGAAGAAAGAAAGAAGAAAAGAGACGCGAAAAAGAAGAGAAAAAGCGTCAAAAAGAAGAAAAGAAACGCAAAAAGAACGAAGAGGATAATAGCGATTCTGACAACGGTTAAAGAATAATATAGAAAATAGAGTATACTGCATGCTCATCCCCTAGTTATTCGTTGCATTTAGAATTTGAGCAAAACTTCTCTTTCGGTATAGTGGCAAAATGCTCTTTTTACACTCAAAATTTTAAAAAAGGGTCATATATTTGCCTACGAATTCGAGATGACATATGATTTATGATTACCATTAAAGAAATTACTTCAAAAGGAGATTTAACCACGTTTGTTAAGTTTCCTTTTGAATTATATAAAAATTCCCCCTATTACGTTCCCTCCATAATCAAAGAGGAGTTGGATGTAATGAATCCAAAGAAAAACCCTGTTTTTAGAAATTCAGACGCAAAATATTTCTTAGCCTACAGGGGTCATCAAATCGTTGGTCGAATTGCAGCTATTATTAATTGGATTGAAGTAAACGAACAAAAGAAACCAAAGGTTCGGTTTGGTTGGTTTGATGTAATTGATGATGTAGAAGTTACTAAAGCCCTGCTTGATAAGGTAGCAGAATACGGAGCACAGCATTCTCTAGAATATATGGAAGGCCCTGTTGGGTTTTCGAATATGGATAAGGCAGGTATCTTAATCAAAGGATTTGAAGAATTAAACACCATGATCACCTGGTACAATTACCCTTATTATGCAAAGCATATGGAGGAATTAGGCTTCGAACCTGCGGCGACATGGGTAGAATATAAGATAAAAGTCCCTAAACAGACCAAAGAGAAGGTGATTAAGTTTGCTGAAGTAATCAAAAGGCGGTATGATCTTACGCTATTAAAATTTAATAAGAGTAAAGAGATATTGAAGTATGCTGATGATATGTTTGAACTACTGAATAAAACATACAGCAGTTTGCAAACTTTTGTTCCTATACAGCAATACCAGATAGATATGTACAAGAAGAAGTATCTTCCATATCTTAATCCAGAATATATTACTTGTATTGCTGATAATACTGGTAAGTTAATCGCATTCTCTATAGTTATGCCTTCTTTTTCTAAGGCTCTTAAGAAAATGAATGGAAAGGTATATCCACTAAGATTTCTTCATATCCTTAAAGCACAACGAAGAAACGACACTGCTGCATTCTACCTTATCGGTGTAGATCCTAAATATCAAAACAAAGGCGTTACCGCTCTTATTTTCAAAGAAATGAATGAAGCTTTCTTACGAAACGGTATTGAGGTAGTAGAAACCAATCCAGAATTAGAGGAAAACAAAGCCATACAAGCTTTATGGAATGGTTATGACCATGAGTTGCACAAGAAAAGAAGAACCTTCAGAAAAAACATTTAAACATAATCTTAAAAATAAAACCCGCTTACAGCGGGTTTATTTTTGTTCGATATTAAAAAAAGGGATAAAAACGAAAAATATTATTCTCCCATCGCCGCAGCAACGGCTGCAGATATCTTTTTATAAGTACCATTCTCTAGTCGTTCACGTATAGCAGAGAATGCGTTTAATGTTTCTTCTATATCCTCCATCGTGTGTGAAGCTGTAGGAATTAATCTTAGTAATATTAATCCTTTTGGAATAACCGGATACACAACAATTGAACAGAAAATACCATGATTTTCTCTTAAATCTTTTACCAGAGCCATTGCCTCAGGAATACTCCCTTTAAGATACACTGGGGTAACGCAACTTTGCGTTGTTCCTAAGTCAAAACCTCTTTCTCTAAGACCATTCTGTAATGCATTTACATTCTCCCATAACTTAGCCTTAAGCTCTGGCATGGTTCTTAGCATGTCTAAACGTTTCAAAGCTCCTTCTACCAATTGCATTTGTAATGATTTTGCAAACATTTGAGAACGTAAATTATATTTCAGATAATCGATAATTTCCTGATCCGCAGCTATGAAAGCACCTGTACTTGCCATAGATTTGGCAAAAGTGGCAAAATATACATCTATTTCTTCCTGTACGCCTTGCTCCTCTCCCGTTCCAGCTCCGGTAGCTCCTAAAGTTCCAAACCCGTGGGCATCATCTACAAAAAGTCTGAAATTATATTTTTCTTTTAACGCTACAATTTCTTTGAGCTTTCCTTGTTCTCCTCTCATACCAAAAACACCCTCTGAGATTAGCAAGATTCCTCCTCCTGTCTTTTCGGCCATTTTTGTAGCACGCATTAAGTTTTTCTCAATGCTTTCAATATCATTATGCCTATATGTATATCTTTTTCCTTGATGTAGTCTCACCCCGTCAATAATACATGCGTGAGCATCTACATCATAAACAATAATATCATCTTTGTTTACCAATGCATCTACGGTAGACACCATTCCCTGGTATCCGAAGTTTAATAAATAAGCAGCCTCTTTATTAACAAACTCTGCAAGCTCATTTTGTAACTGCTCATGAAGATCTGTATGACCACTCATCATTCTTGCTCCCATAGGATAAGCAGAACCATATTTTGCTGCTGCCTCGGCATCTACTCTACGAATTTCTTCTTTATTTGCCAATCCAAGGTAATCATTAATACTCCATGTAATTACCTCTCTTCCCTGAAACTTCATTCTATTTGATATAGGACCTTCAAGTTTTGGGAAAACAAAATATCCTTCTGCCTGATCTGCCCATTTCCCTAATGGTCCCTTGTCTTTATATATCTTATCAAATAAATCTCTCATCTATCAAAAATTTGTGTCTTATAAGTTTGCGAAAATACGGAAAATTGATTTGATGACATAATTATATTCAAATTCACTTTTATAAACATACAATTTAACTATTTGACATTTAACTATGTTAAAAAACCGTTGATTATTAAGTATTTATATGTTTTCTTTATTTATTTAGAGCTTTAAGTATAAAATTTATAAAAACCCAGAAATAGAAAACACACAAAAAAAGCACCCGATATCACTTCAGATGCTTAAAATTTATGTTAAGATTCGTTACTTTACGAACTGAACTTTAGTGGCATCAACTTCATGTTGACTATCAAAAAATCCTTGCTCCATCATCCAATCGTCACTAAATACCTTGCTCATGTATCTTGAACCATGGTCAGGCAGAATTACAATTACATTACTATTTTCATCGAATTCTCCTTGCTCTGCAAGTTGCTTTATACCCTGTATTGCAGCACCACTAGTATACCCTAGAAACATACCTTCTTTTTTGGCTAGCTCTCGCGCTGTATGAGCACTGTCTTCATCATTCACTTTTTCGAATTTGTCGATAGCTTCAAAATCTGTAGCTGTAGGAATTAAATTCTTTCCTAATCCTTCTATCCTGTATGGATAAATCTCATTAGAATCAAACTCTTTTGTTTCATGGTATTTTTTAAGAACAGAACCATAGGCATCAATTCCTAATACCCTAACTTCTTGGTTTTGTTCTTTAAGATATCTTGCAGTACCCGAAATGGTCCCTCCTGTTCCACAACAAGCAACAAAATGGGTAAGGTTACCATTAGTCTGGTTCCATATTTCAGGCCCTGTAGAATTATAATGCGCATCAATGTTGAGCTCATTAAAATACTGGTTGATATATACAGATCCTTTTATTTCTTCATGTAACCTTTTCGCTACTTGATAATATGATCTAGGATCATCTGCACTTACATGGGCAGGACAAACATATACTTTTGCACCCATGTTTTTTAGCATTGCAATTTTGTCTTTAGAAGACTTTGAACTTACTGCCAAAATACAATCATATCCTTTAATAACACTTACCATGGCAAGGCTAAACCCTGTATTACCACTGGTAGTCTCTATGATAGTATCTCCTGGCTTTATAATTCCTTTCTTTTCAGCCTGTTCTATGATATATAATGCTATTCTGTCTTTGGTAGAATGTCCCGGGTTAAAAGACTCTATTTTGGCATAGTAGTTTCCCGGATAGCCTTCCATAATTTTGTTTAGTTTTACAAGTGGAGTGTTACCTATAAGTTCTAAAACATTATTGTAAGCCTGTATATTTTCTCTCATATAGTTGCATTTAAACAGGTAATTAGATAAAAATAGGGGGATCTAATTACTGTTATAAAAACGGTACGAAGGTACATTAAATTTTTGAATTAATCTTTTATCCCTTCTAAATCTAATAAAAAAGCATACTCTTCTGCTACTTCCTTCAGCGCTTCAAATCTTCCTGAAGCACCACCATGACCCGCTTCCATATTTGTATGTAATAATAATACGTTGTTATCGGTTTTCAACTCTCTTAATTTAGCAACCCACTTTGCAGGTTCCCAATACTGAACTTGTGAATCATGTAATCCAGTTGTGACCAACATATTAGGATACTCCTGTGCAATTACATTATCATAAGGAGAGTAAGATTTCATGTATAAATAGTACTTTTCAACATTTGGGTTTCCCCATTCATCATATTCTCCTGTTGTTAACGGTATGCTATCATCTAACATCGTGGTAACTACATCTACAAAAGGAACTGCTGCTACAACTCCGTTATATAATTCTGGTGCCATATTAACTACAGCCCCCATAAGTAAACCACCAGCAGAACCTCCCATAGCATAAAGATGATCTTTTGAAGTATACCCCTGCTCTATTAAAAACTTAGAGCAATCGATAAAATCTGTAAACGTATTTTTCTTGTTAAACAATTTTCCATCTTCATACCATGAACGACCTAAGTACTCTCCTCCTCTGATATGAGCAATTGCATATATAAAACCACGATCCAACAAACTTAATCGTACCGTAGAAAAATATGGGTCTATCGTAGAACCATAAGAACCATATGCATATTGAAGCACCGGATTGGTACCATCCTTTTTTATTCCTTTTCGGTATACCATAGATATAGGAACTCTGGTACCATCTTTGGCAGTTGCCCATACTCTTTCAGAAACATAATTATTTTTATCAAACTTACCTCCCAATACTTCAACTTCCTTTTTAACCTCTTTTTCCTTAGTTTCCATATCAAAATCTATTACAGAATTGGGAGTAGTAAGAGAGTTATAAGAATATCTTAGCGTTTTGGTATCAAAATCAGGGTTTGTACTGGTATAGGCTGTATAGGTTTCATTATCGAAAGGAAGATAATAATCGGCTGTACCATCCCATCTTTTCACATTGATAAGATTAAGCCCATTGTTTCTTTCACTAATCACATAATAATCCTTGAATATCTCAATATCTTCAAGAAGAACGTCATCTCTATGCCCAATTACTTCTTCCCAGTTTTCTTTTAAGGTATTCTCCTCAGAAACCTTCATTAATTTAAAATTCTTTGCTTCGTCGGCATTCGTAAGAACATAAAAATGATCTTCGTAGTGTGCAATACTATATTCTAAACCACGAGTTCTAGGCTGAAAAACTTTAAATTCTCCCATTGGATCATCTGCTTTCAGAATTCTATATTCTGATGTTAATGTGCTACCAGAACCAATAACTAAGTATTTTTTTGATTTCGTTTTATAGACGAATGTGTAAAACGTATCATCATCTTCACTATAAACTTCTACATCATCTGAAGCAGGTGTTCCTAAAACATGTCTATAAATTTTATGGGATCTTAAGGTTTCATCATCTTTCTTGGTATAAAAAAGAGTTTTACTATCTGCAGCCCAAGTACTCCCTCCTGTAGTTGTTTCGATAGTTTCTGGATAAATTTCTCCTGTTTCAAGATTTTTAATACGTATCGTATATTTACGACGACTAACCGTATCTACACCAAATGCAGCAAGTTTGTTATCTGGACTAATGTTTAACCCTGCTAACCTAAAATAACTATGTCCTTCGGCTTCTACATTACAGTCAAAAAGAATTTCCTCTTCGGCCTCCATCGTTTCCTTTTTTCTTGAGTATATAGGATAATCTTTTCCTTTTTCGAATTTAGTAATATACCAATACCCATTAAGCTTATAAGGAACTGAAGAGTCGTCTTCTTTGATTCTAGATTTCATTTCCTCAAAAAGATCTTTTTGAAAATCTTTGGTATGAGCTGTCATCTTATCATTATAATCATTCTCTCTTTCTAAGTAATCTATAACTTCTGGGTTTTCTCTTTCTTTTAACCAGAAATAATTATCTACTCGAACATCGCCATGTTTTTCAAGATTTGTAGGTTTCTTATCTGCAATAGGGTACTGAACTTTAGTTTCCAATTCTGTAGTCGTATTATTTTTACATGAAGTTGCAAAAGTAATTGAAACTAAGCACAAAATGCGAAGAGTTTTCATCTATTTCTTTTTTTTGTTAATTGATTGATGTTAATGAATTATAAACACATAAAGACAGTAAAAAAACTAAGAACTCTTAATTTGTCAATATCTCTTGGTTTATTGTCTGCCAAAGTACTAATTTTGTTTAAATTTTTAAAAAAATTAAGATATGTTTGGAGATATGATGGGCATGATGGGTAAGCTCAAAGAAACTCAGCAAAAAATTGAGGACACAAAAAAAAGACTTGATACGGTTTTAATAGATGAAAGTAGTTCTGATGAACTCCTTACAGTTACACTTACCGCAAATAGAGAAATTAAAAGTATTTCAATTGCAGATGAATTGCTGGAGGACAAAGAGCAACTAGAAGACTACCTAATTCTTAATCTAAATAAAGCTATAGCCAAAGCTACACAAGTAAATGAAGCAGAATTAGCCGCAGTAGCAAAAGAAGGAATGCCTAATATTCCGGGACTTGGGAATTTTATGGAATAGTTATTGAGCTATGATCTAATAAATAATGCTATATGAAATTTAGATTTCTCTTTTTTTTAGTATGTTTTTTAACGCTTGGGATATTTGCCCAAGATAAAGGTACATTCTGGGTGTATGATATGGATCAGGCTCAGGAAATTGCCGAAAATGAAGATAAAAACATTATGATCTACTTTACAGGAAGCGATTGGTGCAGACCATGTATGATGTTACAAGAAGATCTCTTCAAGAATTATAAATTCGAGCAGTATAAAAAATCGCATGTCTTCCTATATGTTGATATTCCTAGAAACAAAGATTTACTCTCTGATAAACAAAAAGTAGAAAATTATAAACTACTAGAGTCTTATAATAAAGGAAAAACATTTCCTTTAATCGTGGCAATCAATAAAAAAGGAAAAGTCTTAGATAAAATTTCTGGATACAGCTCTATGCGGGATCCTAGTTACTATTTTAGCTTTTTGAAAAAAAACACCAAATAAAAAGTGCCGAATTCAAATCGAATCCGACACTTTTCGTAGTAGTGTTAATGTATTCCAAAGGTTTTATTGAATCAACCTAAACTCTGTTCTTCTATTTGCAGCATGTTGTCTTTCTGTACAAGTAACTCCATCAGCACATCTATTTTTCAATCTGGTTTCTCCATACCCACTAGCAACTAATCGACTAGCGTTCACTCCTTTTGAAATTAAATAGTTAACCACAGATTGTGCTCTTCTATCTGATAAAGCTTTATTACTGGTTTTAGATCCTCTAGCATCCGTATGTGAAGCAATTTCCATTTTGGCTCCTGGATTATTTGCAAGTACAGGCATTAATCTAGTATCAATTAAATTCTTGGCTTGGGTAGTAAGTGTAGCACTTCCTAAATTCCAGTTTATAGGCAAGGCCGAATATTCTACTAATGAACATTCTACTTCTTTCCAAGTGGTTAATCCTCCTTTTTGTGTTAAAACTTCTTTGATAACTTCTTCAAAAGTAGCAGGAACCACGACCTCTTCACTATAAGCATCTTTTACCAAAACAGTTTTTGTAATAGTTCCATACTCTGCAGGTATTTCTTCTTCGATTACTCTTGCCGGCTCTACTAATACCCTTTTTGTATACGTTCCACTTTGCTCAGATATTGAGTTACTAGAAGTTGTTGCGTCGCTAGCCAACGTTTTGGTTGGTATAGTTGTGTATTCTGCAGGATAGCCTTTATAACACCAGTATCGACAATCATCTGGGTTACTAGAAGCACAATCTGGTGCAGGAGATCCTAATTCCCACTGTGCATACGCAGGTTTAATTTCTACAGTTTCTGAACCATTACCCAATTTTGCAGGAATCACTTTTAGCGTTGAAGCTCCTTGCTTTTTCACAAACGTTACCGTTCTAGTTTCATATTTAGCAGGAACCACCCTTAGCTTTTTTGAAGCTTCCTTAACAACCACACGTTCTGTTACCGTTTCATAAGTTGCAGGGTAAGTTTTAAGTTTCTTATACTCTGGAGTAATTTGAACCCTTACTGTTTGATTTTCATAAACATCTGGAGTAGTACAACGTACATAACATTTACCAGGCTCTGGGTTTTGAGGTAAGTCTTGCTGTGCACTTACCTTTAGCGTTAAAAATATTAAAAATACCCCTAAAACGATTTTTTTCATAGTTGATGATTTATTATTGTTACTTATTAAAACTTATGATAAAATTAACATCGCTTTAGGTATTTCTTTTGATATAGAAATGATTAAACTCTAACATATTCGATAAGCTGTATTTTTTTTCGACAAAATGTTTATTTAAACTAATGTTCTTACATTTTACATTTTTCTTTTTCCTTTTTATTATATAATTTTAGCAGAAGCTAAAAAATTAATTAAAAAAATAGAACACATGTTTGAACTCAAAAATAAGGAAGGGTCTAGCTATCATTTTACTTTAAAGGCAAAAAATGGACAAGTAATACTTTCTAGCGAAGTCTACAATAGTAAAGCTGCTGCAGAAAACGGAATTTCTTCGGTTAAAAAGAATGCTTCAGAAGATGGAAGATATGAACGAAAGACTGCCAAAGATGGTAGATTCTTTTTTAATCTAAAAGCCGGTAACGGTCAAGTAATAGGAAGTAGTCAAATGTATTCTTCTGAATCAGGTATGGAAAACGGAATAAATTCTGTAAAAGAAAATGCTCCTGCGGCTGATACCAAGGAAGTATAATTTTTTAAGTGTTTTTTTATATAATAAATTACCAAAGCTGTTCAAATTTATTGAACAGCTTTTTTTAGTGCATATTTTGAAAGTAACTCTAAAAAACAAGAGTGTTTCTCTGCTGTATAGTCTAAATGCGTAACAAATCTTAACTTTCCTTGTCCCATACTATAAAAATAGACTCCTTGCTTTTCCATTTCTGAAATAAAATGGGTTTCATCTCCATCGATATTAAAAATTACTATGTTAGTATCTATAGGTTCCACTTTTGTTACAAAAGGAAGGGTTTGTAGCATCTCTCCTATTTCTGTGGCTCTCCTATGATCTTCGGTCAATCTGTTTATATGATGATCTAGTGCATAAATTCCGGCTGCCGCCATATACCCAATTTGTCTCATTCCGCCTCCTAATACCTTTCTAACACGTATTGCATTTTCCATAATCTTGGCGTCACCTAATAATACAGACCCCATAGGAGTCCCTAGTCCTTTGCTTAAACATACAGATATAGTGTCAAACATTTTTCCATATTCCAGTGCAGTCTCCTCTTTTGCCACTAACGCATTCCATAATCTAGCACCATCTAAATGATACCCTAAATTATGTGTTACACACACCTCCTTAATCTTCTTAATTTCTTCAAAATTATAACACGCTCCTCCTCCTTTATTGGTGGTGTTCTCTATGCATACTAAAGAAGTAAGTGGACTATGATAGAAGTCGGGAGGATTAATTGAACTTTCAACTTGTGATGCAGTAATCATACCTCGATGTCCATTTATCAATTTACAGGAAACACCGCTATTAAACGAAACTCCTCCACCTTCATAGTTATATACGTGAGCATATTGATCTGCTATTAGCTGTTCTCCTGGTTGGGTATGAAGTTTAATGGCTGCTTGATTTGCCATACTCCCAGATGGAAAAAACAATGCTGCATCTTTTCCAAACATAGTAGCAACCTTTTCTTCTAACGCGTTTACCGTTGGATCCTCTTTATATACGTCATCACCTACCTCGGCATTCATTATAGCTTCAAGCATTTCGGGGGTAGGTTTAGTAACGGTATCACTTCTAAGATCAATTTTCATAACTTATAATCTGTTTATTATATTGCAACAAAATGCGCATAAAAATAATATTACTTTTGTTATTAATCAGCAAAGTTGTAGATTAAAAGTCGTAGATTACATTATACCCCTTGAAAATATAAATCATGCATCAAGCATCCATATATAAACTTTACCTAATTACATTTCTTTTTCATTCATTCATTTATGCACAGAACGTAGAAAACTCTTTACTACAAAAAGATTACTCCGAACTTTTATCTACATTTTTACAATATGAAGAAAGTAATCAACCAAAAGCAAAAAAAGCTATCTCTGCATATTTAAGAAAAGCAAAAGCAAATCATGATACAATTAAGATAGCCGAAGCATACTATCATTTATATAATGTAACCGATACAAAGTCAAAACTTCATTATACTGATAGTATAATTTACATTACAAAGAGTATACAAAACGATGATTTTCCTGCTAGAGCATATTTTCGAAAAGCACAATTCTTTCTATTTGAAAGAAGAAACATAAAAAAAACATTATCAAATCTTAATCATGCATTGGTACTAGCAAAGAAAAACAACAATACAAAACTGTTGTACCGTATTGAGTATTATTTTGGTATTGTTAGAAGTGAGCATCTTGGAGAAAAAGAAAAAGCAATACGTATTTTCAAAAAATGTGAAGAATTTTATCGTAATAAAAAGGAATATAACTATACCTCAAGATATCTCTATACATTGCATGCTTTGGCAGATACTTATATTGGTTTAAAGAAGTATGATTCTACATCATATTATAATAGTTTAGGATATAAAACAGCATCACAAAGTTCTGATATAACACAGTCGCAATTAAAAACGTATTTCACTCTATGCGAAGGAGTTAACCAATTTGAACAACAAAACTATGTCGCAACTATTGATAGTATCCATAGAGCTTTACCAAAAATATTGGAAATCAATGATAAGTCAAACATCATAGATAGTTATTTTTATTTGGGGAAATCACATTACGCGCGTGGTGATCAAAAAAAGGCTGTTTTCTATTTCCAAAAAACCGATTCAATTCTTGAAACATTAAAATCTATACCGCAATATAAGCATGTAAAAACTTACGAGTACTTAAAAGATCATTATAAAGAAACGGGAGATTTAGAAAATCAGAATAAATATTTAGACAAGCTTAATTCCGTTTTAAGTAATTACTTAAATGATCAAATATTTATTAGTAAGAAAATTAAAGAAGACTATGACATTCCTCTCCTACTAGAAGAAAAAGAAGCCCTAATTAAAAAGTTAAATGATGACAACAATACTTATGAGTTGGGCCTTATAACGCTTGGAGGGTTATTGATAATGTCTGGTGGTCTTTTGTTTTATCAATATCAAAAAAAGCTAAAATACAGATCCAGATTTGAAGCATTAATTAAGGATCTTAATTCTACGGAAGATAAAATTAGTGCCAAAGAAGATAAACCTGCGATAAAAAATAAAGATCTAAAAGTACCTGAAAAACATGTTACTTACATTTTGGATAAACTAAATGAATTTGAAAAAGAGCACAAATATCTTGAAACGGGAATAAGTTCTCAATCCTTGGCAGATAGCATGGAAACCAATGTAAAATACCTATCCAGAGTTATCAATTATTATAAAGATAAAACGTTCACAAGTTATCTTAATGAACTAAGGATAAATTTTGCGGTTAAAGAATTGCAAGAAAATATTAAACTCCGAAAATTCACAATAAAGGCTATTGCCAATGAATTTGGTTATAGTACTGCCGAAACATTTTCTAATGCTTTTTACAAACAGGTAAAAATTAAACCTTCATATTTCATAAAAGAGTTAGGCAAAGAAAATTCTTAGAAACTATAGCTTTGATGAATAATACGCATTAATATATGTTACTCGAAATTCGGGAATTTCGAGTTTCAAACAGCAAATACTTATAGGTAACACCCTGTTTTTCTATACATTTGTGTTCATTCTAAAATTATTACTAATCGTCAAAAACACACAATGAAAAAAGGGCAAACAAAAAAACTGGTATTACAAAAAGTAGAAATTTCTAAGCTTAATAATCTGACTTCTATCAAAGGAGGGGGGCCTCTTGACTCTGATGGCTGTCAAAGTTTACTGGGAGATGATTGTCAGGGAACAGCGAGTCAACCTGGGACCGGTTTCGCTATTTGCGATAATGTTATAGTAAAATAATAATAACGTTCGAAGCATGATAAATTGCTTCGAAAAACAACTCCTCATAGATTATTATAAGTAGGAATTGAATTAGAACATTCTAAAGTTGCTAATTGCAAACCTTCATACTAACAATTGCATATATTATTAAAAAGACAAAAACTAAAAAACATGAAAAATAAATCAGTGAAAAAATTACCTTTACACAAAATTGAAGTATCAAAACTTAATAATCTTGACAATATAAAAGGGGGATTGATAATCCCTATTTCGTCAATACGGGGAATAATGTGTGGTACCGCTAGTGTTACTTGTACAAATAATGAAGTAAAATAAAATTAATATCTAAAAAATAAATAAGGCTGTAAATTATAATTTACAGCCTTATTTGTATTTGTTATACGGCAACGTTTTGTGAA
>NZ_JALPRE010000026.1 GCF_023195925.1 Aquimarina acroporae
ATTATCTGCAATAGATATTCCTGTTTGTCCATTGGTTACCAGATTGGTTAGATTAATGAAATAGGTTTCTGTAGGTTCGGCAATGGTATTTTCAAGAATGGTAACATCAAATGTTTGTGTATTACTATTGGCTCCTCCAAAGCTTAGGGTTGTTGTTGTAATAGCGGTATAGTCACTAGCCGCGATAGCAGTATTATTAGCAGAGCTATAATCAACTGTAAAGTTATATTGTACATTTCCAGAAAGAGTTACCGTAAATGTTGCAGTACCATCTGATTCGTTTACACTTACATCATTAATACTCAATGCAGCTGTATCATTATCACTAATAGTTGCTGTAGCGGTATCTGTTGTAATGGATACTTGTTGTGCATTGGCATTGGTTACGGCAATAGTTCCCGTAAATGTTTCTGTAGGTTCAGCGATGACATCACCTAGAATATCTA
>NZ_JALPRE010000027.1 GCF_023195925.1 Aquimarina acroporae
TTGCAGTATCGTTATCAATAATTTCTCCGATTGCCGATAGATCTGTTACGTTACCAGCAAGAGTAATACTTTGACCGTTTGTTGTTAGGTTATTAATAGTTCCATTTAGGGTTTCGGTAGGTTCAATGATATTGTCATTGGTAATGGGTACACTGATGGTCTGATTTTCCGAGTTTACTCCGCCAAAAGTCAATACTGTTGTTCCTATAGCTGTATAATCTGCTCCTGCAATAGCCGAAATATCTGAAGTAGCAAACTCTAATGTAATTTCGTTTTGAATTGAAGTGTCTGTAGATACAGTAAAGTCTGCTGTTCCTGCACCTTCATTCACGCTAAAACCAGCTATCGAAATTATTGCACTATCATCATTGGTGATGGTTCCTACGGCAGAATCGTCACTAAACGTAATAAAAATGGCAGGTGCAGATACAGGAATGATATTACTCAAATTCACTAAGAACGACTCATCCAGCTCCACAATTTCATCTCCATTTATGGTGATTTCAATAATCTCTTGCTCGTTGGCTAACCCTTCAAAAGTGATAGTTCCAGTACTTGAAACGTAATCAGAATTTGTGGCAGTAGCAGTATTATCTGCCGTGGAATAATCTACGGTTAATCCATCTTCAACTTCACCACTTAGTTCTACAGTAAATGTAAGCGTAGATGTTCCTGAATCCCCTTCGGTTATAGATGCATCGGCAATAGATAATGTAGTGCTGTCATCATTAATAATAGTTCCTACACCAGTCTTCCCTGCAGGATCAATAGTAATGTTTTTACCAGGTGCTATAATGCTATTCAGTACTACATTAAAAGTTTCATTAATCTCTACGGCAGTATCTCCATTTACTGAAATGGTAATGTTTTGTGTTTCCCCAATTGCCCCACCGGTAAAATCAATACGTCCACCATTGGCAGTATAATCTGATGGTGCTCTCGCTTCAACATTCGAGGTAAAAAATGTAACTCCGTAACCACCAACAACCTCTGCGCCAGAGTGCGTAATAGTGAAGATATAATTAATTGTTCCTGAGTTACCTTCAGTTTCTGTTACGTTGTCTATAGATAATGTAGCGGTATCATCATCTGTGTTGTTTACAGATACATCTTCTGGATCCGATGGATCATAATTCGGATCTGTGGTTAAGCTGGTATCAATGGTGTTTACAATAGTATATGCAATACTGCCGTCAACAACAGCATCATCAACTCCTGTTACCGTAACTGTTTGTGGAATGTCCCAATCGGCTGCGGTAAAGGTCAAGGATGAAACATTAACAGTACCTTCATTAATATTATTACTCGCCACATTCACGACGACATTAAAATCTTGGATATCTGTAGCGGGCTTACTAGTTAGCACTACCGTGAAAGTCGCACTTGTTCCAGTTTCAGAAGTGGTAAGAGAAGTCGGAGTTACAAGAAAACCGGCATTGTCATTATCCTCATTTATAATGGTAACATCATTTACAGTCAAAGATGCATATTTTGGATCTGAAGAAGATGTATTACTTGTGACTATGGTATAGGTAACATTTCCATCAACGATGTCATCATCTTTACCAGTAACGGTTACGGTTTGAGGGCTGTTCCAATCTCCTGGAGTAAAGGTAAGTGTAGTAGGAATGAATGTGTCGCTTTCTGTAAGGTCATTGCTCGAAAGTGTGATCGTTACATCTTGTGTAGGTTCCGTATCGAGTACAACAGTAAAGGTTGCTGCATCACCATCCTCGGTAGTATTTCCTGAAATTGTAGATACCGTTACTCCAGCAGTATCATTGTCTAAGTTGATTACTGCTACATCTGCTGGATCCACGTTTTCGTATCCTGATAAGTCATCGGTAGCTGCCTGATCTGTGGTTAGAATAATATTATATCCAATATCATCATCATCGACATCATCATTTACCCCGGTTACTGTTACGGTTTGTGGGGTGTCCCAGTTTGAGGCATCAAAAGTTAATGTGCTTGTAGATACAGTTCCTTCTGTAAGGTCATCACTTACAACATTAAAAACTACTGTTCCAGATGGAGCAAATGGTAATACCACTGTAAAGGTATCCGATGTTAAATCTTCTGAAGTTTGTATTGATGTTTCTGACACAATTACCGTATTATCTGGTAATGAATTTATAGTAACCAGGAAATTGCAAGTTTCAGTATTGCCAGCTGCATCTTCGGCTACATAAGTCACTGTTGTAGTCCCAACATTAAAAATAGTACTGCTCAATTCATTAATTCCCGAGGCTTGTGGTGCAACAGTAGTAGCTCCTGATAATTCATATGTTAACTGTGTAACCCCACAATTATCTGCATATACGGGAGCAGAAATACCCGACACCGTCACAGAGGAATCCCCACCATTATCTACATCTTGAGTTATATTTGAAGGACAAGAAATGGTAGGGGTCTCATCGTCGGTCACGACCACGTCAAAAATTACTGTTCCCGTATTTGGAGGAGAAGCATTATCTGATACCGACCAAGTGACCGTGGTAGTACCAGTGTTAAATATTTGTCCGTTAAGTGTTGTGTTCGATCCGGTAATTGCGGTCGTTGATCCGGCCAAGGTATAGGTAATTGTTGGAGAGGTATCACAATTGTCAGTAGGATTCCAGGTGTCGTCTGTATGAGTATATGTGCAAACACTAGTATCAGTCACCATATTTCTATCGGTCAAGTCATCTAATGTAGGAGCTTGAGTATCTTCAATAGTAACATTGGTGCTACATATATTAGTACGTCCTGAAGAATCTGTGACTCTTAAATAAACCGTATTACTTCCTGTTTCTACACATGAATAGGTTAGGGATGCACTATAGGTAATATTATCTTTTGAAATCTCATAAGTTGAAATTGCACAATTATCGGTTGATCCATTATCGATATTAACTGGCAGTAATGAAGCGGTTCCATCTCTTTGCAGTTGAATGGTAGCTGCCTGGCATATTGCAACAGGATCTTCGGTGTCTGTAACTGTTACTGAAAAGGAGCAACTATCACTATTACCTTCTGTATCTAAAACTGTCCATGTAACTGTTGTTGTTCCTTGCTCAAAAATTTGACCATTAAGCGTTGTATTCGCACCTGTAATTACAGTAGTAGCTCCAGAAAGACTGTAGGTTAAAGACGGAGTAGAGTCACAATTATCTGTAACTGTAGCATCCAAACTAGTATCCGAGTGCGTATACGTACAAACATTGGTATCCGTATTCGCAGATTGATTGGAAGGACAGAGAGTAAAAACAGGAGCAATATTATCTTCGACCGTAACTGTTGCAGTACATGTAGATTCATTTCCATTAGTATCTGTCACGGTTAAGGTAACAGTATTGGCACCTAAATCAGCACAATCAAAGGTGTTTTCATCAAGAACAAGAGAATTAATTCCACAGGCATCTGAAGAACCATTATCTATATCTGTTGCAAGAATACTAGCATCTCCAAAGGCATCTAACTGGATGGTAATATCTTGACAAAGTGCCATGGGTGGAGTGTTATCCTCAACAGTTACAGTGGTCGAGCAGGTATTGGTATTACCAGCAATATCGGTGATGGTAAGGGTGACAGTGTTTGAACCTACTTCAGAACAGGTAAAAGCATTTGGAGATACACTTGCTGTAAAATTTGAGCAGTTATCAGAGGATCCGAAAGCGATGTTGTTGATATCTGCAGTAGATAAATTATAATTTCCAGACGTGTCTAGCTGAATGGTAATGGGGGTACAAGAAGCAACTGGGTCAATAGTATCTTGCACAGTAACAATTACATCATCGGTAGCGGTATTTCCACTGGTGTCTGTAACAGTTAATGTGACTGTATTTACTCCAAAATCTGTACAGGTAAAACTGGTTCTATCAATAGATAAATTTTGTATTCCACAGTTATCTGTAGATCCATTATCGATATCATTGGCAGTTATGCTGGCATTTCCAGTGGCATCTAATTGTATTGTGATATTTTGTGCATTGGCTGTGGGAGCGGTTGTGTCGTTAACCGTTACTGAGAATGAACACTGTGAGGAAACCCCACTGCCATCGATTGCGGTCCAAGTAACCGTGGTAACACCACTATTAAATACTTGTCCGTTTATAGAAGTATTGGCAGGATCATCAGCAAGTACCGTAGCACCCGAAAGAGCATAGGTAAGATTATTTATGGTTACACAACCATCAGTTGCGGTTGCATCCCAACTGGTTCCTATATGTTCATAACCACACTTATCACTATCTGTTCCTACGATTTGTGCTGTTGTACAGGTTATGACTGGTGCAATATCATCTTCAACTGTAACCAAAGCAGTTGTACTGGAAATATTATTATTTACATCAGTTACGGTAAGAGTAACAGTATTTGTTACTGGATTTGCTCCCAGGTTGGAGCAATCAAAATCTGTTTTATCTAAAACTATTGATAGGATTCCGCAACTATCCGAAGAACCATTATCAATATCGGCAGGAATAATACTGGCATTTCCAGTGTTATCCAAGTTTATGGTAATGTTTTGTGCTATAGCTACTGGCGGAACATTGTCTTCTACAGTTACTATGGCAGTACAAGAATCAGTATTTCCTGCGGTATCAGTAACTGTTAAATTAATTGTGTTATCACCTACGTGAGTACAATCAAAATCAGACTGACTAAGAGAACGTACCAAAGAGGTCTGACAGTTGTCAAAAGATCCATTGTCAATATCAAACCCTGTAATACTTACGTTTCCTGTAGCGTCTAGGGCTACAGTAATATTTTGACATATTGCCGCAGGAGTAATAGTATCCAGGATAGTAACAATAGCATCACAAGTACTGCTATTTCCATTAATATCAGTAACAGTTAGTGTTACCGTATTTGTACCTAAGTTGGTACAATCAAAATTTGTCTCACTTGCAGATAGGCTTAACACGCCACAAGCATCGGTAGATCCATTATCTATATCTTGTGCGGTAATAGAAGCATTACCAAAAGCATCAAGTGTAACCGATATTGGTTGACATAAGGCCGTTGGAGGAGTGGTATCTTGCACAGTTACTGTTGCATTACAACTGCTAGTATTTCCGTTGTTATCGGTTGCCGTTAGCGTAATAGTATTTGTTCCTACATCAGAGCAATCAAAAGTGTTAGGTGTTACTATCAGACTTGCAATACCATTTGGGTCTGATGTACCTAGAGCAATTGCGTTTATATTGTCGTTGGACAAAGTGTAGTTACCGGTATTATCGAGTTGTATTGTGATATTGTTACATACTACTGTAGGGTCTTCGTTGTCTTCGATAATTACCTGATAACTTCCCGTATTAGAGTTACCGTTCACATCAGTAGCTTGCCAAACTACGGTATGGGTTCCAACTCCAAAACTTTCTCCTATGATAGATGTTGAAAGATCGGTACCTATTACAGCTCCTCCATCAATTTGGTAAGTAATAATTTGTAAATCACAGTTGTCAGTGACTGGAATATTCCATGATAAATCTGCTGGAGATTTGGCAGTATATGTATTAAAACCAGGATCCAAACTACGTATTTGCGTAGCAATAGTGACAAATGTTGGGTTTTGTGTGTCTGTAATTGTAAATTCTGTGGTACAAGTGGCGCTTACATTATTGCTCGTATCATACAAACGCCAAAGAACTGTTGTTGTTGGATTGGCCAAAGTTCCGACAGGAATTTGTTCTCCGGATAAAGTGGTACTTAAATCAGTTCCCACTTCTGAAGCTCCATTTAATGAATACGTAAGACGAGATAAACCGGCATTATCCTCGAAAGAGAAAGGATCAAATTCTGAACCCACTACCTGATAATAACATTCTCCTGTTTCTGCGGTTTGATTTACCGTTGCGTCCGGACAATTATTGATTACAGGAAGTTCGTTATCGATAACTACTACATCAATACTACAAGAGGTGGTATTATCGCTGTCATCTGTTGCAGTCCAGGTTACTGTTGTGGTACCAATAGGAAATGTTTCACCTGCCAGGGTGGGGTTATTATTATAGTCATTGGTTAAGGTGACATCACAATTATCTGAAAAACTTATAGGATCAAACTCTGTAGCCACTGTGGTATAGAACGGTTCTCCGCTATTGGTGTTTCGGTTAAATTGATTTCCCGAATCTCCAGGCGGACAGTTTATAGTAGGGTCTGTATCATCAATAACGGTGATAGTAAAATCATAACTGAAGGTATTTCCAGCTTCATCGGTTACGGTATAGGTTACATCGGTATCTCCCAATGGAAAGTCATACCCAGGAACAGCTACTGAAGGAGTAACAATAATAGCTAAATCTCCTTGAGCGGTTACGTTATCTATGAAAGTAGGAGCTGTATAATTTACTTCTGCACTACAACCACTAGATATATTTACAGAAATATTATTTGGGGCACTCAAAAGACGTGGAGCTTCATCATCTATGACGGTGACTGTGAATATAGCTGTGCCTACATTGCCATTATCATCTGTGGCTTCCCAGGTTATAGAATTAACTCCCAAAGCTAATTGTTGACCGTCTAAGGTAGTAACATTGAATTCATTTACTATTTTGGTAACAATACCACAGTTGTCAGAGGCCGTTACATCATCAAATTCGGTGCCTTGAACGGTGTAATAGTTCTGATTAGGATCGGTAGGTCGTACCTGATTTCCTTGTACAATGATATTAGGTGGTTCATTATCAATGATAGTTAATACATAGGAACACGTACTTATTTGTCCTGCGGAATCTTCGGTAGACCAGTTGATTGTTACTCTACCCGTGTTTACTCCATTTTCGGGACCTCTTGGGATGGTAACCCCAGAAAGTGTATTTACTCCTGAAACTACTGCATTGGTATCTAGGTTTACAAAACTCCAGGTTAAACTTGGTGCTGTACAATTATCGGTTACTGCTATTGGATCCAGTTCGTTTCCAACAACGGTATAGGCACAACTTCCAGAATCTACATTCCTGGATTGATCGGCTACACATGTAATTGAGGGCGCAGTATCGGTAACAATAACATCAAAAGAACAGGTAGAAACATTACCGTTATTGTCTGTAGCAGTATATGTTACTGTAGTAGTTCCTACGTCAAACAAACTACCAGGAGAGAAGTTAGAAACAAAAGAATCTATTCCAGAGCAAATATCATTGGCTGTAAGTGCTGGCCATGATACAACTGCTTGACACGAAGTGCCTTCAGCATCTACCGTAATTGAAGCCCCAGGGCAGTTAGTTATCGTAGGAGGCTCATTATCTATTATAGTTACGTTTTGATCGTAGATGGTATCGTTACCTGCTTCATCTGTAAGTACCCATCGCACTACGGTAAGTCCTATTGGGAAAGTTGCAGGAGCATTGCTTGTGATGGTTATGTTTCCAGGAGCAGAACAATTGTCTGTAGCTGTAGGAGGGGCAAGGGTTACCGAATTGTTACACGTGCCGGGAGTCACATTCAGTGTTACGTCGTCAAAAGGAGTGTCTATGATAGGGGCTTCTTCATCTTCTACTATAAAATCAAAACTACATGTACTAGTATACAATGTACCTCCTACAGTTTGCGTAGCTGTCCATGTAATTGTTGTTGTTCCAACGGGAATATCTGCTCCTGCTAAGGTCGTATTTGAAGGAGCTCCTGCTAGGTTGTGTGTTAGCGTTCTGGATACGCCTGCCGAGGAAATGAAGGTAGTATCATAACTAGTATCTCCATTGGGAATAGTAAAAGTACAAGAACCATTATCAGCTGTTTGAGAAGCATTACCAGAACAAGCTATTTCTGGTTCTAAAGCATCTACGACCACAACGTTTACATCACAGGTTGTGGTATTTGTTCCATCACTGGCGGTCCATGTAAAAGTATAGTTTCCGGCACTTAATTCTTCACCATTTAAGAACCCAGTGCCTGTTCTGTTATTGGTATAAGAAACAATTTCACAGTTGTCTGATACCGGAGGGGTAAACTCATTTCCGTTTACGTAATAAAAATCTACACCGGGATTTGTGTATTCTCTATAGTAAGTTTCTGTAGGGCATGTAATTATTGGAGCCTGATTATCAACTACCGTTACTCGTTGCGTGTGAAACTGAAAGTTCCCTCGAATATCTCTCGCCGACCAGTATACTAAAGTTTCACCAAGTTCGAAGGTAGTGTCATTGGTAGATTGAGTATAGATAATGTCTAATGGGCCATCGCAATTATCTGTAGATGTGGGGGTTCCCAAGTTGACCCCAGTAGCAACGCAGTCTCCAAAATCTGCGTTTAAGTTTAAATCTGCAGGCCAGGTAATTACAGGGTCTTCATTGTCAACCACAAAAATACTATAAGTACAATACGAATTCGAGCTAACTCCATTGTCGGCAGTCCAAGTAACTATGGTTTCCCCTCGATTTAATACTACTCCTCCTAGACTTGCACCACCACTACCTATGGTTACCCCAGTTAAGGTATATGTAAACGTTACCCCGGGTGCGGTTGATGAAACATCCATTTCTGCTCCTTGAACGGTATATGTGCATATGTTGGTATCAGTATTTCTAGCTTGATTTTGTCTACAGGTAACAGGTGGAGAAGTATCTGTGTTATCATTGATTGTTATGGTCATAACACAGGTAGAAATATTACCAAGAGCATCGGTATAGGTCCATGTAACTACCGTAGTTCCTATCGGAAATTGTACACCAGAAAGACTATCGGTATTGTTAAAGTCATTGGTTGTGGTAAAAGAGCTACAATCGAAAGCTCTAAAAGGCTCAAATTCATCTCCAAAAACCGTATAGAAATTCTGCCCCTGATCTACTCTTCTTGTTATATTGGTAGTACAATCAAATGTAGGTGGGTCATCATCTACTACGGTGATATCTTGCATTACCGATGAAATATTACCATGAATGTCTTCAGCAAACCAGGTTATAGATTGTGTTCCTAAATTGTAACTGTTGTTAATAGCATTATTCCAAACACGTAGTATTCCGCAATTATCTGAGGTAATGGGAGTGCCTAATGAAGGAATTTGTGCTGTACATCGATTGGTCGTTCCTGTCACTATATCAGCAGGAGGTGTTATAGAAGGTGGTTCGTTATCGGTAACTACTACAAAGAAATTACAAGTATCGGTATAAGTAGTACCGTCTACAACTTGTGAAGCGGTCCAGGTAACTAAGGTAGTGCCCTCGGGAAAAACAGCTCCAGCTAAAGTAGCCGAATTGGTGTAGTCATTGGTTAAAGTAGCTCCAGCAGTTGAAGCAAATGGATCAAACTCTGTTCCTTGTGCTGTGTATGAACATTGATTCGTGTCTGTATCCTTTGATTGATTATCTACACAACTTAATGAAGGAAATAAACTATCTGTAACATCAACGGTAATGACACAAGTCTCAGTATTGGCCGGAGTTGCGTTGTCTGTAGCTGTCCATGTGATAACATTGAGACCCACATTTAATTGTGTTCCGGAAATATTGGTTCCAGACCCGGTTGTAGCGCCTGAAATAGTATACGTATAAGAAGCCAAACCGCAGTTATCGTCTACATTTGGTTGCAATTCTCTGTTTCTAACAGTATAAAAAGATTCTCCTCTGTCTTTTACCCTGGTAATGGTACTTGAAGGACAGTCGATTACCGGTTTTACATCGTCTACTACGGTAATTTCAAGAGTTTTGATGGTTACATTACCTGCATTATCTGTTATGCTCCAATTCACATTAGTTGTTCCTACCGGAAAGGTGGCAAATGCAAGGGATCGATAATTATTATAATCGTTGATAACGGTAAAGTTTTCCAGTGTGCAATTATCGGTAATGGCTTGTGGGTCAAATTCTTCGTCGACTACTTCATAAAAACAATCCTCACTATTGGTAGATCTTGAAACACTTACCGTAGTATTGGTACTCAAAATTAGTTCGAAATCGGGAGGGTTTACATCAAGGACTTCTACCTGGTACTCCATTGTGGTTACATTACCACCAGCATCTGTAGCGGTCCATACAACTACTGTAACACCAACGGGAAAATCAAAACCTGCCAGAGTGTTGGTTCCATTTTGATTGTTCACCAAGGTTATCCCAGGGCAATTATCGGTTACTGTAGTTGGGTCGAATTCAGTTCCCACTACAGTATAGGTACAACCAGTTGTACTAGCGTTTTCTATTTGGTCGGTTACCTGAGATATGATAGGAGCCTGTTGGTCAATAATAGTTATATTAAATTCGCAAGTAGCGCTATTTCCAATTGCATCTGATACTGTCCAAACTACGGTATGAACTCCAGTAGATAATATTTCATTGTTAAGAGAGCTAGAGGCACCCCCAGAGATTCCATCTAAAACATAAGAAACCGTTAAATCCCCGGAAAGGTCACAATTATCAGATAATGATGTTGGATCAAATTCATTTCCTAGTACAGTATAACTGCAGGAGGCTCCGGGAATAGTTCTCAGAACGTTTCCATTGCATAAAAAAGTTGGAGCCTGATTGTCTGAAACGGTTATGCTAAAAGTATCTGCAACCACTGTGTTTCCATTAATATCGCTCAATGTCCATTGAATGATATAAGGGTTAATTTCATCTTTTGGTAGTTGCAATCCAGTAAGTGAAGTGGTTCCTGTAAATACCGTTGAACCATCTTTTGTGATGATATAAGTAGGGTCTTGTAAATCGCAGTTATCGGTAATATCTGTTAAGTCAAAAGTTGCATCGTTAACGGTAAAATAACATTGTGTGGGATCTGTATTTCGGGCAAAATTGTCGATAGGCGCGGTAAAGGTGGGATTTTGATTGTCCTCTATTTCAATAAAAATGGTACAGCTAGAACTATTGCCATTTTCATCTACAGCGGTCCAAACAATAGTGTTGATACCTACAGGTAATTTTTTTCCAGCTAATGTGGTAGTTCCATCAAATGAATTGATAGCCGAATCAACGTCACACCCATCATCTGTTGTAGGATCGAATTCTGTCCCCAGTACTGTATACGTGCAATCACCAATATCTGCTTGTCTGATAAATGGACTACCAGCAGTGCTTCCAGGAACACAGGTTAATACCGGTGGTGTTAAATCATTTACAGTTACATCAAAACTCATGGTGACGATGTTTCCTGAAGCATCTGTGGCTCGATATGATACGGTATTTGTTCCTACGGGAAATGCAGATCCGTTTGCCAAACCATTAGTCTGTGTTAGTGTAGTTCCAGGGCAGTTGTCGGTTACCGTAGGTTCTGTCCAATTAACAATTTGATCACAGCCTGTAGTAATGTTTTCTACGATGTCTGGCTGGGAAGATATTTGTGGATTCTCATTATCAGTTACCGTAACTCTAAAACTGGTTGATCTAGTGTTTACACCATCTGTAGCGGTCCATACAATGGTATTTAAACCTGTAGGGATTGTTACTCCGTCAAGGGTTGAGGTTATCACCGGAGTACCAGAGTTTATGGTGTAGCTGGTTGAAGTTACAGCGCAATTGTCTGTAAAAATGGCATCAAATTCATTTCCTGAGACGGTGTATCCGCAAATAGCAGGAGTAGTATTTTTAAACTGATTACTCACTGCACTAACAGTTGGTTGCTGTGTATCTACTATGGTTTTGGTAAATGTTAATGGAGCTGATGTATTAGTGCCATCTGATACCGTCCAGGTAATGGTATTTGCCCCTTGTAACAATGTTACGCCAGATAGCGAACCTGTTCCAGATAAGGTTGTGGCTCCCGATATGGTATAAGATAATATAGTTCCTGAGCAATTATCATTTACACTAGGATCGAATTGTGAACCCTGTACCGTATAAGAGCAAAAATTGATGTCTGCACCCACATTTCCATCGGTTGTTTCTGCTGTGGCACTAAGAGTAGGAGTGATGTTATCTGCAATGGTAACAGTAGTATTACAAGTATTCGAATTTCCTGCTTCATCGGTCACGGTTACCACAATTGCGTTATTACCCAGATCAGAACAATTAAAAGTGGTTTTACTGAATGAGAAAGACAAATTTCCGGGGGTGGTGCAGTTATCTGTAGAACCTCCATCTATACTTGTACTGGTGAGTGTTGCGTTTCCCGAGGCATCTAAATTAATTGTAGGTGATAAACAAATTACGTTTGGGATTTCATTATCATTTACGGTAATTACAAAACTACAGGTCGCACTGTTATTTCCAGATTCGTCGGTAGCTATATAGGTAACGGTGGTTGCTCCTGTTGGGAATGTATCCCCAGGATTGTGAGATTTAGTCCATACAATATCTCCTACCGCAGTACAGTTATCTGCAACATCTGGTTCTGTCCAGGTGGCCGTTGCAAAACATTCTCCAGAATCTACATTAACATCCAAATTAATTGGACAATTACTTAAAACTGGGGTCTCTAAGTCTTGTACGATGATATCGAACGAGCAAGTAATACTGTTATTACCTGCTTCATCTGTAGCGATATATGTTACTGTAGTGGTACCTACAGAAAAAGTATCTCCGGGTAAATGTGATTTAGTCCAAATAATATTTCCAGAACTAGTACAATTATCTGATACACTGGGTTCAGTCCAACTCACGGTAGTAGTACAAGCTCCCAGATCACTTGGTTTCGAAATGTTAGATGGGCAGTCTTGAATTACCGGAATTTGTGTGTCGTTTACAGTAACCAAAAAACTGTCACTAAAAGTGTTTCCCGAGGTATCTGTAGCAGTATAAGTAACTGTAGTATCTCCCACAGGGAAAAACGTACCATTTAGGTTTCCAGAAGTTTGTACAATAGAACTTCCCGAACAATTATCTGCAGATGTAGGCTCTGCCCAAGATACAATTGCTCCACAGTCATCTAAATCATTAGTAATAATTATATCTGAAGGAAGATTTACTATAGATGGGTTTTCTGCATCTATTATAGTAACTTCAAAACTACAACTTACCGAATTGCCTGCGCTATCAGTGATTTCAAAAATATTAGTAGTTGTCCCTACGGGGAAGGTAGAGCCCGAAGGTAATCCACTTGTTTGTACAGTATTAGATCCAGGACAATTATCTGTGCCCACTGGCGTGGTATAATTTACTACAGCACCGCAAATACCTGAAGTCGAATTGAGGTTAATATCTAACGGACAACTAATTTGCGGATTTTCAGTATCGTTTACGGTAACTGTAAACGTTTCAATAGTAGTATTCCCGTTGTTATCTGTAGCAGTATAGGTGATCGTTGTGATACCAACAGGGAAAGTACTTCCACTACTAAGGCCAGTAGTGGGGGCTGATGTTTGTGAAAGACTTGAAACACCACAATTATCTGTTGCTGTTGGTTCTGTCCAGTTTACAATTTGGGAACAAGAAGACGGTATATTGTTAATGGCTATATCCGTTGGAAGATTAAGAATTATAGGATTTTCTGCATCATTAATGTTTACTGTAAAGCTACAGGTGTTGTCGTTTCCGGAAGTATCGGTTCCTGTAACAGTAACTGTAGTAATTCCTTCATTAAAAGTAGTACCATTCAGAGTGTTGACAATGGTACCTGTGGTGGCTCCAGAAAGAGCATATGATACATTTGCAATTCCACAATTATCATTGATAGAAACATCCCAGGAGTTGTCGTTTCTCGTAAATGAGCATTGACTACCATCTGTATTTTGTACTTGATTAGCGATACAGCTTATAATTGGATCTGTATTGTCTGTAACCTCTACCGTAAAACTGCAATTATTATTGAGACCGGCAATATCTGTGGTGGCCCATGTAACAGTAGTGGTTCCTTGAAAAAAAGTGACTCCATTTAAACTTGTACCGGTTCCTGTGGTTGCTCCTGTTAATGTATAAGTTAATGAATTTATAGCACAGTTATCTGTGGGCAAAGGATCCCAACTTGTATCTGAATGTGTATATTCACAGGAAGCATTCCCGATTTGTGTTTGATTTGAAATACAACTTATATCAGGATTCTGGTTGTCGTTTAGCGTTACATTAAAGTTGTACGTATTTTCATTTCCAGATTCATCAGTAGCAGTAATGGTTACAGCTTGTATTGTATTGTGATCGGTTATAGTTGTTCCTGGAATAGGGTTTTGTGCCAAAGTTATATTTCCAATAGCAGAACAATTGTCAGATACAGTTACAGTAGAAATATAGTTTGGTAGTGCGGCATCGCAATTGTTTAAACCCGTATTGATGGTTTGATCTCCTGTTCCTGTGATTGTAGGAGGAATATTTTCTAAAACGACATTGACAGTCTCTGTCGAAGTACATCCAGCATTACTTATAGCTCTCACTACAAAATTAGTAGTAGAAGTAATTGAAATTGAAACAGGAATATCTCCTATTTTGGTAGTGTTGGTTTCATTCCATAATTCATAAGTGTCGCCATCGGTAGCAGTAGCTTCGATTAAAAAAGGAGTATTATAGCAAACCGGATTGCCAGAATTTATAGTTGTATTTATATTTGAAGGGAATGGATTTACGTTAATGGTAATTGTTGTTGCACTTACAGGTAAAGAAGTGTTAAAAGGGTCTGTTACACTAACTAAACTGTAGGTGGTGGTAACTGTTGGAGTTACTGTGATTGGATCTCCTCCAAATGTTGGACTGTCAGGATCAGCATCGCTATTATAGTTATTAAGGGTGAAATTATTGGTTCCATCTGAATAAACGACAGTATAAGGGTTGATACTGGCGCCAATTATTACCTGTAACGTAGCGCTTTCGCCAACACATATACTTGTAGGGCCATCGGCTTGTAGCTCTGCATCTTGAGAATAAGATAAAAACGTTCCAAAACAGAAGAGCATTCCCAGGTAAAACTTACTAGGGGTTTTGGATAATATGCAAATGATCGCACATAGCTTTTTGGTAGGGGCAATAAGAAGTTTTAGCATTTCGATTTTTTTAAACTACATCAATTTTGGTTTTTTGAGTTTTCATAAAATCTGGATAGATTATTATGATATATGTGGTTTATAGTGTTTGGTATAGGGTTTCAAGTAGTTACTCAAGAATAGGGGTAAAAGAAATAGGATGAGAACTAACGGATTTGGAATCACTTTTAAAGGAACTCCTATTCTTTTTGAATCATATGGTAAGAAATCAAATGATACTAAAAGAGGAGCGTATTCATTTATGAATACATTAAGGTAATTTTTATCATATGTTACTACAAGTTTTAACACAATTCTTAGAATTTTCATTAATTATGAATATGAGTAAAATCATAATGCTATTTTTTAAGCATTAATGGTTCATAAATCGTCGTACACATTAAGTGCTACAACAAAATGAATTGTGCATTTTTATTCTCAGGATTTGGGGTAAATCGCGGTTGAGAATATGGAAGTGTTTACGATTTAAATATATAGTTATAATATGGAATTAACAAAAAATTAAGTTAAATATTACGGATAACCCTACCATTTGCAGCTTTATGCCGTTGAAACCATATTTAAGTGCCGTTAAAACCATAATTAAGATGGTAGAATTTACTCGTAAAACCTTTAGCCACTTCTTTGAAAAACTGATTTTTTACCCCTACTAAGTATAAAATTAGACATGTATTATGTATACCTTCTGGAGAAGAAGGTACATTTTATGTTTAGTTCTATAGTTTTAAGTGTTAATCTCATAAATTTTATAAGAATCTTAAGAATTGTACAATAACAAAGTATTGTAAAGGGTATATTAATTAAGTAATTTTAGGGTAATGAAACCCACCACACAAGATCTAAGAAATATACCAGATTTTAGTACCGTACCCGATAACCAGTTACAATGGTTAATCGATAATTCAGATGTTCAAACGTTTAAGCAGGGAGAATTTCTTTTCAAAAGAGGAGATGCTACTACAAATTTGTCCATAGTTCTCGAAGGAAGAATTGTTATTAAATTAGAACGTAATGGAAACTTTAAATTGGTTGGAGAAATTGTGAAAAATGGAATCACAGGACTGTTACCATTTTCAAGAATGAGTTCTGCAGCAGGATATGGGGAGGTGACCCAAGATGCCAAAATCCTATTTTTAGAGAAGTCTTTTTTTAGAGAAATGGTGGCGATGCATTATGAATTAACTGAATCTTTGGTACATAAAATGACTTCTAGAGTTCGAGAATTTACCAAAAACAATGTACAGTCAGAAAAAATGATGGCCTTGGGTAAATTATCTGCAGGATTAGCTCACGAACTTAATAATCCGGCATCGGCAATGGTAAGTAGTGCCAAAGCCCTAAAAAAACATCTGTCCCATGTCCCCGAAAAATTTAAAAGAGTTACCTCTTTACGAATCACAGGAGAGCAAGTAGATATTATTAATGATATTCTTTTTAGTAGTATTGCGAATCGATCTGGAAATACGATGAAACTCACCGAGCGTGCAGAAAAAGAAGACGAGCTCGAAAAATGGTTAGAAGATCACGGATTAGATAATGCTTTTGAACTTACTGAAACTTTAATTGATTTTTGTGTCGATGTGCCTGCCTTGCAAAAGATTTATGATACCACGGGAGATGAAAATTTTGCAAGTGCTGTAGAGTGGATTGAAAATGTATTGACTACAGAAAAAATAGTGGATGAAATTAGTGAAGCCTCTGATAGAATAGCCAAATTGGTACAATCGGTAAAAAGCTATACCCATATGGATCGAGCTCAGGAAAAAGTAGCAGCCGATATTCATTCGGGAATAGAAAGTACCTTGGTGATGTTGAAGCACAAGCTAAAAAAGAAAAACATCGAGGTAGAACAACAATTTGCTATAGACCTGCCTCATCCTAAAATTTTTGTAAGTGAAATCAACCAGGTTTGGACTAATTTGATTGATAATGCCGTAGATGCCATGGAGCCTTCTGGTATTTTGCAGATTTCAACAAATAGGGATAAAAGTTTTGTCAAAATAGATGTTACCGATAATGGCAAAGGAATTCCAGAAGAAGATATTGGGAGCATTTTTGATCCCTTCTTTACTACCAAAAGTATTGGAGAAGGCACTGGGATAGGATTAGAAGTTGTACAACGAATAATTAACCAACATAATGGAGATATAAAAGTGACATCAAAACCAGGAAAGACCACTTTTACCGTTTGTTTACCTATAAATTAGTATGAAAGAGATAACAGATATACAAGGTGCTTTTCAGTTACATAATGGTGTAGCAATGCCATATTTAGGATTAGGAGTTTACCTTGCTAATAATGATCAAGAAGTGGTTGATGCTATACATTGGGCCTTAGACAAAGGATATAGACATATAGATACAGCCAGTATTTACAAAAATGAAGAAGGGGTAGGTAGAGCCATAAAAGAAAGTTCTATACCACGAGAAGATATTTTTGTAGTTAGCAAGGTGTGGAACGCTGATCAGGGATTTGAAAGTACGTTGAAAGCTTTTGAGGATAGCTTGAATAGATTACAATTAGACTATCTGGATTTGTATTTGATACATTGGCCAGTACAAGGAAAATATGTTGATACATGGAAGGCTCTTGAGAAATTGTATCAAGAGAAAAAGATTCGTGCTATTGGAGTAAGTAATTTTATGAAACATCATTTAGAAGATTTGATGGAGCATACAACCATTGTTCCTATGGTAAATCAAATGGAGTTTCATCCTCATTTAGTTCAGCAGGATTTAGTTGATTTTTGTGGGCATCATAAGATTCAATATGAAGCATGGTCACCTATGATGCAAGGCAAAATTTTTGAGCTATCTATTTTGGACGACTTTGCCGAAAAGTACCAAAAAACAGTGGCTCAAATTGTTCTTAGATGGAATCTCCAAAAAGGAGTAATAACCATACCTAAATCTGTAAAAAAAGAAAGAATCGATTCTAATGCCGATCTATTCGACTTTGAGTTATCTCAAGAAGATGTAAGGCGTATAGATGCTCTAGATAAAAATTTAAGAACCGGCCCCGACCCAGATAATTTTAATTTTTGAGGATTATAAACATGTCAAAATGAAAAAACCAATCATATTCGCGCTCGATGATGATGAACAGGTATTACGTGCTGTTACAAGAGATTTAAAATCTGAATATCGAAAGACATATAGAGTAATGAGTACGGTATCGGCCAACGATGCTCTAGAAGCTTTGATTGATCTTAAGAAAAAAAATGAAGTTATTGCTCTGTTTCTGGTAGATCAACGTATGCCCGAAATGTTGGGAGTTCAGTTCTTGGCTGAAGCAAAAAAGTATTTTCCAGATGCGAAAAAAGTATTACTAACGGCATATTCTGATACTGATGCCGCCATACGAGCCATTAACGATGTGCAACTTGATTATTATTTAACAAAACCATGGAACCCGCCAGAAGAGAAACTCTATCCTACGCTTAACGATCTTTTGGATGTATGGCAACTTAATTTTCAACCAGAATTTGAAGGAATTAAAGTAATTGGATATCAGTTTTCTCCGAAATCCCACGATATCAAAGATTTTTTATCGGGTAATTTATTTCCTTTTCAATGGATGGATTTTGAAACTAGTGATAAGGCTAAAGAAATTGCTGAATTACATGATTTACAACCTTCAGATATGCCGGTGGTGTCGTTGCAAGATGGTAAATGTTTTAAAAACCCAGATATTATCGAGTTGGCTATGGCTTTAGGGTTAAATGCTCACCCCAAAGACAATCTATACGACGTTGTTATTATTGGGGCCGGTCCTTCAGGATTGGCAGCAGCGGTCTATGGTGGCTCTGAAGGTCTCAAAACATTATTAATAGAAAAACATGCTCCAGGAGGGCAGGCAGGAACCAGCTCTAGAATAGAAAACTACCTTGGGTTTCCGAAGGGATTGAGCGGCCAGGAACTAACACATCGTGCAATTACTCAAGCAAAGAGATTTGGGATTGAATTTTTGTCACCACAAGAAGTAACTTCAATAGCAGAAAAAGATGGATACAAGAGTTTAACCCTGGGTAACGGAGAATGCATTAGAACCAAAAGTGTGGTCATTACAACAGGAGTAAATTATAGAAAACTAGAAGCCGAGGGTATTGATAGCTATACTGGTGCCGGGGTGTATTATGGCTCTTCGATGACCGAGGCACAAGCATGTAGCAATAAAGAAGTGTATATTGTCGGCGGTGGAAATTCGGCTGGGCAATCTGCCGTATATCTTTCTAAGTTTGCAAAGAATGTATATATCGTTGTGCGCAAGAAGGATTTAAGCAGTAGTATGTCTAGTTATTTAATTGATCAAATTGATGCCATCGATAATATTACATTACTAGGGCATACCAATGTGACCAAGGCCATTGGAGAGAATAAACGCCTTACTGCATTAGAACTTACATGCAATGATCCAGATAAGGTGAGAGAAGTCCCTGCCGATGCTCTTTTTATTTTTATAGGAGCCCGTCCGTATACAGATTGGATTGAATTAGGGATTATTAAAAATGAAAGAGGGTTTATTGAAACGGGGAGAGATTTAACGAGATATGAGAATTTTAGAACTATCTGGAAGAAAGATAGAGAACCATTTTTATTAGAAACCTGTAGCCCAGGGATATTTGCGTCTGGCGATGTACGTGCCGGGGCTATGAATCGGGTGGCATCTGCTGTTGGAGAAGGGGCAATGGCTATAAAATTTGTTCACGAGTATTTATCTGAAATGTAACCAACTTTATAAATCTATACTATCATGAAACTCAAGCCCAAAATATGTGAACATCTCAAAAATTTTGATGCTACCACCATCAAAAAACATTCGAAATATGAATGTGCAGAATGTATGAAAACAGGAGACACTTGGGTGCATTTACGAACTTGTCAGAACTGTGGCGTGACATTATGTTGTGATTCTTCGCCAAATAAACATGCAAGCAAACATTATGAAGAGCATCGGGATCATAATATTATAATTTCTGCAGAACCGAATGAACGATGGGCATGGTGCTATGAGCACAAGTCGTTTATTACTTATTGAAAAATGACAACCGAACCCTATTAATGAGATCTTTTACTAAATAGTTGAATTAATTATAATAAGAACAATATCCCAGCAACTAAAGTGTACTGGGATATTGTTTTTTACATCTGTTATGCACATGGATGATAAGAACGACATCCATCTGGCACACCTCCACCAGGAGAACAATATGATAGCCCTAAAGTAGGCTGGGTACATCCTTGACCAACGGTTACTTGTGGATGAGGAAAACTACACCCATTGGCATTGCATGAAACTGTGTTTTCGTTTGTACAAGTACCGTAAGTGTTGTCTGTATGACCCCCTCCAACAATTTGAGAACTATTAAATCTTGAAATAGTTTGCTTACTTAGGCTCAAGCCTGACATTTTCTTTTTTTTCATGAGTAAAAAATTAAATTGTTAATATATAAAGACCGATTTGATGTTTTTTTACTAGGATATCATTAATGATTGATCCCAGGAAGTTTTGAAATCTGATAGGTAGAAAATCATTACCATTCCAATTCCAGCTATTCCGGTTAAGAAACCAGTTTCATTTTGCCATCCTTTTTCGTTACCGCTCCATTGCATATGACCAGCCAAACCATTTTTAAATGTTGCCATATCCATTCCTTGTTGCATCCAGAATAAGGCAGTATCTTTAAATAAATAATCATTTGTATCCCGATATAATCTCTCAAAAATTAAAGCGTTTCCATAAGCTCCATGACAGATAGCTGTGTCTTTCACAAGTGTTTCTTCCTTCGTTCTTCGATTTGCACAATGTTTTAGTATGCTAATACTTTCATCATATAATTGGCTATCCTGTAATGCAATCGCAGCTAATCTTAATGAAACTCCCAACCCTAAATCTCCATAACACCAGGCAAGCCTGCTTGGGCTAGGTATGTAGGGCTCATGTATACAACTTGGGAATAGATAATAATCAGAATTATCCATGTTTTTGAAATACGATATGTAAGAAATTGCTCCTGTCAATAAGGGAGCTACAGCATCTCTAAATTCTAGATGTTTAAATAGACGACTAAGAAAATTAATAATACTGGACATTCCATGAGAAAGACTTAGGTTGCTTCCTAAGGTCCCTTTTGTAGTGTCTATTACAGAGCTCCATTTTAACCCATATGTATCTGTGACAGATAGCTTATCAAGATAAAAAACAAGTGTATTTAGATACTTAACATAATTGTCCTTAAGCTTTTTAGATTTTGTGTTTTGATATCGTTTCAAAAAGTAACAACCATAGCCAATTGCTCCATGTAAAAAATCATAATAACCTTTTTGCAAATCTCTAACCATATTTTGATAGAGATAAGTGTCAAGTTCACTTAATAATTTATCATTATCTAGCTCAATAAAAGATTCTTGTCCAAGATGATCCAATACCCAACCTGCTCCAGCAATACCAGAACAGTATGTCGGGAAGTTGTATTCATTATTAATTCGTTGTATAATTTCAATTATAAGTTTTTCTCCTCTATCGGCTATTGTATTATCATTTTTAAATTTGGCATAGTAAAATTGAAATAAAGCTAGTCCTGAAAGTCCGGAGAATACCCCAATCTCCTCTTCGTTTTGAAAAGATTGATCTATGAGTTCACTAATTTCACGTAACTGTATTTTTATTTTTTCTTCAAAACCAGTTTGAATCATCATGTTTTATAACGGTATAGTATAATATTTGATCTACATCACATATATCAATGTGAAATAGATCATTAAAATTAGTATTGGAAACCGTTATTTTTTTATAGGAAATGATTTACGTAAATAATAAACTGATAAGCGTAAAGGATATTTATTTAAGAGAGGTTTTTAATTAGTTCTGAAAGTTTTGTTCGGTTTCGAACGGAAATCACAATTTTTTCATCGTTTTGAAGAATTAGGCTTTCCCTTCTATAGATAGATTTAATGTGTCTAATATTAATAAGTGTCTGTCTGTTTGCTCTAAAAAACCCTTTTTTTTCAAGTAAACTATCGTAATATTTTAAGGGTTTTGAAGCTAAATGCTTTTTTTTGTCGCTTGTACAGAAATAGGTGTAATTTCCACTAGATTCGCATTTAACAATACGTTCTAAATCTAGTGATATGTGCTCAGTACCCAAATTAATCAATAACTTAGATTGCAGGAAAAATTCTTTTAAAGAATTATATTTTTGCTTCGTAAAAAGGCGATTCCTAAGGTTAGTATACCGCTGGATTATTTCTGATAACTGTACTATATCTATTGGTTTAGTTAAAAAATGGAAAGCATAGTATTCTATAGCTTTTTCGATATAGGAGTGATGTGCTGTGGTAAAAATTACTTCAAAATTATAACTTTCTATATTGTCTAATATTTGGAAAGCGTTTCCGTCTAAAAGTTCTATGTCCATAAAGACCAATTCTGGTTTAGTATAGCTTAGTAATTCGACCGAACTTTTTATATCTGCTGCTATACCAGATATTTTTAGATTATCGTAGTGGCCTTCTAGAAAGGAGGCTAAAAATGCAGAGGATTCATCATCATCTTCAATTATTACAACCGGTATTGGATCTTTTATAATATTCTTCAAGAGTATCTATTTAAAAAATTATTTGCTTTAGTAGTCTTTTTAATAGGTAACATAATTATTTAATAAGTTACCTACATTAAACTCTTGTAATATTATTTAGTGCTATTAAAAATGGTTAAAAAAATCCTTTTTTTATTTTTTGTTTTTTCTTCTATTCATCAGATAGTTGCTCAACATAAAACATATTCTCAAAAAGACGTAGATACACTTTTTGATACCGATCCAAACCGAAAGACTCTCCCGAAGTTAAAGCATATCTTGGAAACTAATACAAATCTTGTTGGTTGGATGCCATATTACAAACAAAAAACGTACTATCATTTAGTAGATAAAGAAAGAGATTCGGTAATTTTTTATGCGAATAAAGGGATTTTATATCTTCAGGAAAGAAATAAAAATGGAGATTTAAGAAAGGATGAAGACAAGTACTTAAAAGGTATTTTAGCCTATCTGGGAATTATTTACTTTCAGGAAAGTAATTATAAGAAATCGTTAGATTATATGCTCAAAGCAAAACAACAGATCCATAAATATCCCAATTTTCATAGAAGAATAAATGCATATATTAACGGATACATCTCTCATAATTTTCTGGAAATGGGAGATAAAAAAGAGGCTTACAAGTATAGATTAGAGGTATTAAAGGATTCTCTTCATATGTCTAGCCCTAAAAGCGCAAGCGTTACATATCATCAATTGGCAATACTTAATGATATCTTGGGTAAAAAAGATTCTGTAATTTACTTTTATAGAAAATCCATAAAAAACCGAGAGGAAATAAATGATATTGCTGGTATCAGAGCTTCATACGGTAATATTGGAGAGTTTTATCTTGATGAAAATAATAAAGATTCTGCGCTCTACTACTTTAAAAAATCTATGCAATTACTTGATAAATATCCAGATGAAAATTATGGGCTATCAAAATACTTTACAAGAACCAATTACAGTAAGGTATTAATAGAAGAAGAGGATTTAGAAAATGCTGTACAGATTTTAAAAAATACATTAGATAGCATAGCTAAGATTAAGAAAATCGATGAAAATACAAAGGAGTTAAAATCAAATACCTTTAAATATTTAATTGAGGCATATATTAAAAAGGGACAGTTCGACAATGCTTTAAAGTTTTCTCAACAACATATAAAGTTACTGGAGAACTATCATCAACAGGTGCTAGATGAAAAGCTACGAGAATTAAACATTGCATATCAAGTTAATGAAAAAGAACAATTAATTGAGAAACTTGAAAAAACAACAAACGAACAAAAAACAATTATTAAACAGAGAACTGTAATTGCTGTGTTTTCTGGAATAACAATACTTGCCTTTATTGGATTTGGAATATTGTTATTCCGTCAAAGAAGGTTAAAAAACAAATATAAGCTGGTGAATTTGGAGCAACGATTGTTGAGATCACAACTAAATCCGCATTTTTTATTCAATGCGTTAAATACTGTAAGTAGTTTGGCGCATAAAAAATCTGAAAAGACTAATCTTTATGTCAATCGATTAAGTAACCTCATTCGTTTAATCCTTAAAAATTCTAGGGAAGAATTCGTATCACTAAATGATGAACTTAAAGTTATTAATGACTATTTAGAATTGCAGTCAAATTTTTCCAAAAAATTTAGTTTTAATATTCAATCTAGCCCCAAAACTGATGAGGTTTACATTCCACCAATGTTCATTCAACCCATAGTTGAGAATTCAATTCAACATGGTATAAATGGAATACAAAATGGTCATATTGATCTAAGGTTTAGAGTTGACCTGATAAGGAAGTTGTTGATTTTTGAGATAACAGATAATGGAATGAATTGCATCAACGAATTAGACCCTAATAGTTCAAGCTTTTTTAAAGAGGAATCCTTTTCTTTAAAAATCTTGAATGAACGACTAGTAATTTATAAAAAAACCATGAATAAAGAAGTAGGTTTGACTATCAAAAATATTAATCTTGATGTTCCAACTTTAGTAGAGATTAAACTTCCTTTCGTTGTAGATATGTAGTTTGACTTTTTGATAAAATGACTTCACATCAATGCAGCCTTAATCCTTATCTAGGAACCAAATTTTTCCGCATATTCTGTAGGAGTTTTTTTAAAGTGTTTTTTGAAAGCTTTTGAAAAATATTTAGGATCCCTAAATCCAACTTTATAGCCAATTTCGGCTATACTGCATTCGGTTTGCTCAAGTAATTGTGTAGCTTTTTTCATTCGCATAGAAAGGATAAACTCTTTCGGAGTAAGGTTGGTCCATTCTTTTACCTTAATAAATAACATTGTTCTACTCAAACCTAATTCAGAGCAAAATGAGGCGATATCAAAAGAAGGGTTACCAATATGATTTTCTATGATCTTCATTGCTTTATAGAATAGCTTGTCATCCAGAGATATCAAATTATCGTTCAGTTCAAGCCCCGTATTATTTGCCAATTGTTCCTTTAACCGTTTCTTGGCCCCTAAAAAGTTTTTGATTACCAAGAGAAATTCTTTGATATCAAAAGGTTTTTCAAAATACGCATCGGCTCCAGATTCTAAACCTTCAAGCTTGTGTATTTGCAACGACCTCGATGTTAAGAGTATAATAGGGATATGACTGGTGCGTTCTTCTTCTTTTAATTGTGTGCAGAGCTCAATTCCAGTCATTTTAGGCATTATAACATCACTAATAATGAGATTAGGACTATATTTTAAAGCTTTTCGGTATGCATCTTCGCCATCAATGGCATATATAACACCATAAAATTCTTTCAGTAGATCAATAAGATATTGCCTAAATTGATCATTATCTTCAACTACTAGAATGGTATCTGTTTCTGAAGGAATAAGTATATTCTTAAATTCAGCATCTAAATGATGATCCAGTGATGGTGCCATATCTATTATTGTTGGCTCAATTGGATCGTAAGAAGAGGAGCCGGAGATTTCATTATCCTCCAGGTGGTTTCTACCTTTTTTTAATACTACTTCGAATATAGAACCTGCACCTTGTTTACTATCTACTGTAATCAATCCTTTATGCAAGTCTATTGCTTTTTTTGCAATGAAAAGACCAATGCCACTTCCTTGGTTAAAATGTTTTTGATATTCAATATCGCTGGCTACTTCATAATACTTGTCAAAGATTTTATCAATAAACTGTTTGTTAATACCCTTGCCATTATCTGCTATTTCAATAGTTACATGATCTTGATCTTGACTTATTTTGACACGAATGATTCCTCCTTTTTGAGTGTATTTGAAAGCATTTGAAATGATATTAAAAAATACTTTTTCTAGTTTAGTTTGGTCATAGTACACATGTATATTGTGCTCAATACTTTCAAAAGTATAAGTGTAATTACCTACTTCGGCATATTCTTCAAATGACTTATATATCCCTTCAACAAATTTTACAATGTTTTCGTTTTTGGTGAGAAGTTTGGTATGATGATTTTCAAAAGCCCGAAAATCTAGAAGCTCATTGGTGAGTTTTAGTAATTGGCTTGCATTCTTTTCTATAACCTGAAGTTTATTAAACACATCTTTATTTCCTTTATAATTCTCGATTACCTGTTGCAATGGCGCCAAAATTAGTGTTAAAGGTGTTCTGAAGTCGTGCGAAATATTGGTAAAAAACTCAAGTTTAGACTGATTTATTTTCCGCTGCTGTATACGCTCTTGACGTTCTGAGTTTAATTTATGAGCCAAAATGATTTTGGCTCTCATGTTATTATAAATTACGTATAAAATGAGAGCTATAACGATAACATATAAAATGTAGGCCACTGGTGTTTTCCATAATGCAGCATCTAGAGTAATAGGTAAAATGGTTGTTGTTTTATTCCAGATATTTTCATTATTCGCTTCTTTAACTTCGAAAATGTAATTTCCAGGTTTTTGTATGGTGTAAGAGACCTCATGATTATTGGTAAATTTCCAATCATCGTTTAATCCCAAAAGTCGATACGCATATTTGTGATTCGAAGAATTTACAAAATTGGGTAAAGCAAAATTTATAGAGAAAGAGTTTTGGTTATGATTCAATAAGATTTTGTCTAGATAAGAAATGTTTTCATCAATAGGTTTTCCGTTTATTTTAAACTTAGATAAAATTACTTTCTGGTCGAAATTACTTTCTTTAACTTGTTTTGGGTTAAAAAACGAAACTCCTCTTGTTCCTCCAAAATATAGATTTCCATTACGAGATTTGAGGTATGAATTATTAATAAACTCATTCCCCATGAACCACTCAGATTGGTCATAGATAGTGGACTTTTGTTGTGAAATATTGTACTTGACCATTCCTAAATTACAGCCCACCCATAAATTATACTGATCGTCTTCTACAATACTATATGCCGAAGTAATTTTAGAATTTCGTAAATTGAAATCTATAGCTTCAAATGTATCTTTATTGAGTTGTAGTACTCCTCTTTCTTTGGTGCCAACAAAGATATCGCCTTTATTATTTTGGAAGAGACTAATAATGTTATAACCATAGAAAGTTTTTTGTTCATATAGAAAGTGAAGTATCTCCGGCGATGGAGTATTAAGATCTTTAAACTTAACTTTATTAAGCCCCTTATCAGTTCCAATCCACAAATTTTTATCGTCATCGAAAAGCATGGTCCGAATCCTAACATTGGTTATCGAGTGACTTTGCGAATTGGTTATGGTAATTTGATTCATACCACCGGTCTTTCGATTGTATATATATACTCCATGACCAAAAGTTCCAAACGCTATACAATGATCCATAGCTTTTATAGCATAAACAGGTTTGTCTTTTAGAACGGCATTAATTTTTTCTATAATTATACTCTGGTCAAATGTTTTAGACTCTAAATCATAACGATAAACACCTGATTTAAGCGTTCCTACCCATAATTTGTTTTTTTGAAGTAAAATAGATTTAATATTTGTATTTATTAGTTGGGTGTTAAGCGATTTTGTAGTCTCTTCATCAGACTTTCCATGACTATAGTTTACTTTAATCCCTTGACCTTCGGTAGCGAAATAAAATTTATCTTGTTGATCTTCAACTATAGAACTCACAACACCTAGATGCAAGGCCAAAGGCCCTCTGATATCATAAAATGTATTAAAGTTAGTATTGTTAGGGTTCCACATATTAATTCCGCCATAATATGTTCCAATCCACATAGATCCATTGCGATCAAGAAAAATTTCTTTAATACTGTTTTTGCTTAGACTTTTAGGGTTTCCTGGTTGGGTAACTACGTTGGTAATGCTTTGATCTTTTTTTATAATGAATAACCCATTATAAGTACCTACCCATAAGTTTCCTGAATTATCATATCGTAGTTTTCTTATGTCTTTTTGAGGTATTATATTGGGACTATTTTCTATTTCATTATAGGAATAAAAAATAGATTTTTTGATGTTGTACACGAGTAAACCATTATGTTTTGTACCTAGTAATAAATTACCGTTTACATCTTTATTTATGGCTTGAACTTGAATGTTTTTGATATTATCACCTATTTTCCAATCAAATTTTTCTACACTAAAATCTTTAGAATTTACTAGGTAAAGACCGTTTGAAGTTCCTATCCAGACCGAATCATTTTTATCTTGAAAAATTTCAAGAATAGTACTATTCGAAATTTGAGATTCATTACCTGAAGTATCTGTAATCTCTATAAATTTTGCTTTATCTTTTTGATAGATAAATAGACCACTAGAAGTACCCATCCATAGGTGATTAGAATCTATTTCTTTAATAGTTCTAGTTGAAAAATGCTGATTGGTATTCTTTTCGGTGCTGTAAAAATACCGTGTAAACTTTTGTTCCTTGGGAGAAAAACGATTTAACCCATTATAAGTGCCGACCCAAATGTTACCTTCAGAATCTTCAAGAATTGATAAAATATCGTTGTTACTAAGAGTTGTACTATCATTAGGTGAAGTTCTATAAACTGTGATTTCTTCTCCATTATATTTATTAAGCCCGTCTCGAGTGCCAATCCAGATTTGCCCAAGCCGATCTTGTTCTACAGCCAATACGGTACTTTGAGATAAACCCTCAGATACAGAAAGATGAATAAAATTATTGAAATTATATTCTTGAGAAATAGCAAAAAAATGAATTACCCATACTAGTATGCTAATATTGTATTTCATTAAAATTGGGGTGATTGGTTAAAGAACTTTCTAAAAATAACGCTAAAAACGTATAATATTATTATCGCACTTGACAGTATTTTTGATATAAAGATAAAATATACTTAAATACTGCTGTAGTTTTTCTGTATTTTATTTCACTATTTAATCATTGATAATCAGTTGTTTGTACTTTTTTACCCCTATAATCGGACTTACAGATCAATTAGAATGATTAATATTGAATTGTCAAATTTTGATCTTATTTACCCCTAGTGATTTATTTGATAAAAGGTACTAGACAGAATAATTGGGAAAGATTAGTAATAACGTAAAACACTTAAACATTTAATTTATGAAAACTATTTACGCCCTGAAATCTGTAACGAAATATTACACGATATAACAGAAATCTCTTGTTTGCCTAAAAGATCCAGTTTCCTCTTTCATGATCTAAGGCAATCATTTTTTACATAATGAAAATACCAACCGATGCACATAGTGTGTGACCGGGAGCAAATGGTATTTGAACTCGTCAAGAGTAACTTCTTAGTTTATCTGGGGTTATTTGTTGGCGTCATGAATAATAACTTAACACAAATCACAAACTTAAAGTATCATGAAAATGAGAGTAAATTACCATTATGGTTTAAAACGACTATGCATGGGGGTCTTACTGTTTGCCTTTACCGCTAGTGCCCAAACAGTAGTACAAAAACATGGAAGATTACGAGTTAATGGAAACAAAATTGTTAATAAAGATAATGTTCCTGTAAGCCTAGCAGGGAATAGTTTATTTTGGAGTAATGCTGGAGATACATCAGACTTTTACACCGCTGAAACCGTAGAACACGTAGCGCAAAACTGGAATAGCTCAATTATTAGAGCAGCTATGGGAGTAAAGGAAGATTGGGATGGTGGAAGAGGATATATTGATAGTCCAGCTGCACAAACTGTAAAAATTAGAAAGATAATTGATGCTGCAATTGATCAAGGTATTTACGTAATTGTAGATTGGCATACTCATGAAGCCGAAAAATATACTCAAGAAGCTGCCGATTTTTTTAAAGAAATGGCAAGCTTATATGGTGATACCCCCAATATTATCTATGAAGTATATAATGAACCTATTGGTCAGTCCTGGTCACAAGTAAAAAATTATGCCAATACGGTTATTGCGGCTATTAGATCTGAAGACCCTGATAATTTGATTGTAGTAGGATCACCAACTTGGTCGCAAGCGGTAGATACTGCTTCAAATGACCCAATTAATGATGTAAATACAGCATATACCTTACATTTTTATGCAGGGACGCATTCACAAGGCCTTCGAAATAGAGCACAAACTGCCCTGAACAATGGTGTAGCTTTATTTGTAACCGAATGGGGAGCTGTAGATGCTAGTGGCGATGGTGGCATAGCCACTGCCGAAACAGAACAATGGATGCAGTTTCTTAAAGATAAAGAGATTAGCCATGTGACCTGGTCTATAAGTGATAAACCTAGTAATACAGATCCTTCAAGAACAGAAGGTTCTTCAAAAGTGCAACTAGGAAAAGGGGTAAACGGATTAGTTAATGATGAATTAACCGAATACGGAATATTTGTAAAAGATATTGTAGAGAATTGGTCTGAGAATTCCAATCCTCCTTCAGGAACCATAGAATGTAATACTGTAGATTGTATTATAGAAGCTATGAAAAATGCTCAACCTGGAGACGAAATCATAGTAGCCTCAGGAACATACACAGCAACAGATAAGTTTAACTATGGAAATAAAGCAACTAGATTTGGTTCAGATAAAAATGGAACTTCATCAAAACCAATTATACTTAGAGCTAAAAACCCTTCGAACCCACCAATTTTAAAAGGAGTTAACGGAACCTACGATGGGTACGTAATGTTTATTCTTGGAGATTACTGGATTCTTAAAGACTTAATTCTTGAAGAAGGATCAAAAGGAATTGTTTTTGACAATGCCAACCACGGTAGAATAGAAAATGTTGTAGTTCGTGAATTAGGAGAAGAAGGAATTCATCTTAGAGATGGGTCAAGTAACAATTTGGTGAAAAATTGTAGGGTATATAACGTGGGAATTAAGAAACCAGGAATTGGTGAAGGACTATATGTCGGATCAGATAAAGGACAGCATGAAAGTGCTGGACAAGCAGGAAATATTTTCGATAACAAGTACAACCCAAGATGTGATAATAACACTATAGAGGATTGTATCATTGGTCCAAATGTAACAGCCGAAGGAGCAGATATTAAAGAAGGAACCAAAAATACGATCATTCGTAATTGTACATTTTCCGCCCAAGGATTATCAGGAGAAAATAGTGCAGATGCCTTTATCGATTTAAAAGGAGCATATGGATTTGTATATAATAACACTTTCAATAGAGACGGTTCTACAATCCTTAATGCCGGAGTAGATTTTCTAGATCGTGGTACAGGATTCAATACAGGGTTCAGAAATGCAATTTTTGATAATACGTTCAACTTAGGTAGTAGAGCCAACGAAATCCCAACAGCACGTAAAAAACAAGGAAATCCTTCAGAAATTCATGTTTGGAATAACTCCAGGAATCCAGATTCGCCAGATTTCCCAGTGAGCGACGGAACCACAAACTTTGTTACTGAGTCTTGTCCTAGTTGGAATATTGTTCCTTGTGAAGGAGGTGGAGAAAATCAAACTCCAAGCATTTCTTTTGCATCACCATCTGGAGATATTTCTTTAAACGAAGGATATACCAGTTTTGAAGTCACCGTTAACGCATCTGATGCTGATGGATCGATTAGCAATGTAAAATTGTATGTTGATGGTAATTTAATTCGCCAGGAAGATGAAGCTCCATATACTTGGGGTCGGGGAGAAAACGCTGGTGAACTTCTTGGGTTAGCTGTAGGACAACATACCCTTAAAGCTGAAGCTACAGATAATGATAATGCAGTGAGTAGTGCTACTATTATAGTAACTGTAGAAGGAAATGATCCTGTAAATCAATCGCCAACAGTATCCTTTTTATCTCCTTCAGGTAATTTAACGGTAGACGAAGGATATAGCCTCTATGTGAGTGTAAATGCTTCAGATAGCGATGGAAGTATAAACAATGTCAAACTTTATATTGACAACACATTTATAAGACAGGAAAATTTTGATCCATACGAGTGGGGGCACGCAACGTCACCAAATCCTGATGAAGTAAATAATTTACCTGCCGGAACCTATACGTTTAAAGCCATAGCCACAGATAATGAAGGCGCAACTTCAGAAACTACATTTATACTTACTGTTTCTGGTGGAGATACCGGAGGAGGAGATAATTGCACTTTTGGAACCCCATTAAATAGCGCCTTACCCGCGTTTGATCAAATTTCATTCTCCAATGTTCATGTACTAGGAAATGGAGGACCAGATGTTTCAAACTTTAGACGTTTTAGGATCAATTGGAATCCTCAATATAATGGGCTATATCAATTTGCTATCAATACCAATAATGGAGTCCCCAATTGGTATATAGATTTGAGAAATTCTATGAGTTATAGTTTTAATACTGCAAGTCCAGAATTAACCTTGTCAAATTCTGGGTTACCAGGTTGGGATGGTTCATATTGGGTCGCTAAAGATGGAGCAAACTTCGTTATGGTTTCAAAAAATGGAAGCTACGCACTATACTTTAGCAATTCAGAAATTGCACCTTTTTGCGCTAGTAAATCTCCAGAATTAACCCTGGAAGAAAAACCAATTAAGTTATTTCCAAATCCTGTAGAAGATCAAATGATTTACATAAATGATCTTCCTGAAAAAGCTTCTGTATTACAGGTAATAGATATGAGAGGTAAGGTGATTATTACCAAAAATCTAAATGGTAGTTCACCTCAAATAGATGTGTCCGATTTAGAATCAGGAATGTACATTCTAACTGTGAAAGGAATAAGATATAAAAACTCAACATTATTCACGAAGCATTAGTAGATGCAATGTTTATGCAGCGTCATCGGGTGATATAGGGGTCGCCCGGTGACTTATTAATCAAAAAATTTAGAAACAATGAAGTATTCAAAGCTTAAAAAATGGCTATGTGGATCACTATTGGTATGCGTAAGCAGCATGTTTGCACAGCAAAATATTGTGTATCATAACAATTTTGATCAGCTACCGGTAGGACAATATAACGAAGAAGAAATCGAAGCAGCTTTGGGAGTTAATTTCTGCAAAGGGGCCGACGAAGGAAGAGTGTTCATTTCAGAATTTCAAGAAAGAGGCAATGTCTTAAAAGTGAAATATCCCAAAGGAAAAGTAAAAACTAATGATAGTGGAATGCATACTAAACTATTCTGGAATCACTACGATACCTTTGAGGAGTTATATTTTAGTTACCGAGTATATATTCCGGAAGATTTTGAATTTAGAGCAGGAGCCAAATTACCTGGGCTATCCTATCAAACCAGTGATAGAAATATGTCGCTTAGATTGATGTGGAGAAATGATGGATTATTAGAATTCTATAATCATTTTGAAACAAGACCTACATGGGATGGTTGGACTGCATCAGTAAATTGGAGTTTGCTTGATCCATATGATGAACCAGGAGGTCCGCAACCAGATCAGGTAAAATTAAAAAAAGGGGCATGGAACCATATCGAAGTGTATCATAAATTAAATACACCAGGGCAAAATAATGGAATTATGCGTGGCTGGTTAAACGGTGAATTAGCTATAGATATTACCGATAACGGAGATTATCGACAAAGCGGGCAAGATGATATTCGTTTGAATAGTATTTACCTTTCTACCTTTTTTGGAGGAAGTAGTGATGCTTTTAAACCTACTCGAGATCAATATGCATATTTTGATGATTTTATAGTATCTAAATCAAGGATAGGGTATAATGGTCCTGGGCCTGGAGATGAAAATGAAGAATCACTATCTGTAGCTTTCAAAACACCATCTTCAGATGTTACTGTAGAAGAAGGGTATGATCTTGAAATCGAGGTTGACGCTGTAGATAATGAAAACGATATACGAGAAGTAAATTTCTATATCGATGATAATTTCGTTAGAAGAGAACGTTTTTTTCCATATACTTGGGGCCATGATCGTTCTCCAAATCCGGAGGAAGTAAATGGGTTAACTGAAGGTGTTTATTTGTTAAAAGCAATTGCTATAAATACCAAAGGAGAAACCAAAGAAACCTCAATTACATTAACGGTAGAAAACAATTCTGCCTGCAGCTTTACTTTACCAGCTGCTGGTGGTATACCAGGACTTGATAATGTATATTATAATAATGTGCATATTATTGGAGATAGAGCTCCTGGATTTTTGCATAATTTCGTCAATTTTTCGGTAAAGTGGAACCCCATTTATAACGAACTTTCAAAATTTGCAATACTTACCAACGATGGATTCCCAAATTGGTATGTAGATTTTAGTGATACTGCACAATTTCAGCTCAAAGACACCAATCCCGAGATTACATTGAGAAATACCGGAGTTGCGGGCTTAGACGATAGCTATTGGGTCACCTTAGATAATGGAGAATTAATTTTAAAATCAAAAGACTCATCTACTTTAATTTGCTTTAGTAATTCTGAGCAGCCTCCTTCTTGCATGCTCGGGAAAAGTCAAAAGGTAGTCTCTATTAATAATGCCCAGAGAATTAGAGTGTATCCTAACCCAGCCAAGGAGACGATCTTTATAGAACAAGTAGCCTCATCCTCAAGTCAAATCAATATACTCGACCTTAATGGTGAAGCTATCGCATCTTTTCCAGTTTCATCGAAACAATCTGAAGTTAAAATTTCATTGGAGAAACTCCCTGCAGGATTATATTTTATCGAGGTTAAATCTTCTTCTCAAAAAACATATAAAACCAAATTTATTAAAGAATGATAAATACAAAGTAACCAAAAACACAAACACAAGAAACACTTAATGTCTAACTAATAATTAAACACAATGAAAGCAAGAAGCCTCACTATAAATAATTGGCAGGTTGTGCTAGTAGTTTTACTAAGCATAATTTGTGGAGCCAATGCACAGAATTGCAGCAATAGCCGATTGGTTATTGATCAAAATTTTAGTCAGTATAATGGCCAAAATAAACTCTACACCAGAAGTATGGCAAATAATGACTTCCCTAGGGTCGCGGGAAGAACTTCTGGAGGTAATGTTCGAGGATTAAGCAATGATTTTCCTCAAAGGAACAGAGTCATCAATGGAGAACTACGGGCAGAATTTACAAAAAACGATGCTAGCGGGAGAAGCGGAGGTTTTGTATTCGATAGTAGTTTCGATGGAGCTGAAGAAGCAACTCTAGAATATCGGGTAAAATTTGCCAATGACTTTGTTTGGGCTACCGGAGGAAAACTCCCAGGGTTAGGTGGGGCATCTACACCAAATGGATCACAGCCTGCAGGATGTACACAAAATCAGAATACTGTAAATAATGCATTTTCTTGTAGATTGATGTGGAGATCCAATAGAGCACATACCCAGGAACCATATCTTATTGTATATGATTATTTGCCCAATAGAGAAACACGCTGTGGAGGTAATACACGATTAGGAAACCTAAAACTACAAAGAAACAAGTGGTATACTGTAAAACAATACCTTAAGCTGAATACTCCGGGTCAAAAAAACGGGATATTAAAAATGTATGTAGATGGTCAAAAATTAGTAGATCAGGATGATGTAATGTTTCGATTATCGGGAAAAGGAAGCGTCAAAATTAATTCTATCGTTATGCATACCTACAGAGGAGGAAACCGAACTGATCCTGTTTGGCATTCACCACAAGATGATTATGCATATTTTGATGATTTCAAAGTTTGGACCAATTGTACAGGAGGTGGTGGCAATACTGGGAATGATAAACCAACAGTAGCTATTACAAGTCCTAATAATTCTAGCTACGATGCAGGAAGCGATTTATCGGTTACCATTAACGCTAATGATCCCGATGGGAATATAGAAAAGCATGAAGTATTTGTAAACGGGAACCTTGTAGATACCGATGGAGCAAATTATACTCCCCATCCCTTAACCAATATTCAAGCTGGAAATTATACGATTAAAGTCGTGGTTACCGATAATGACGGTGCTACCGCAGAGGATTCTACGTCATTTACTGTAAATTCAAATGATGGTGGCGGAGATAATACTGGAGGAGACTCCTCATGTAATGGCTATGAAGAACAAAATGGATTGGTAGTTATAGAAGCTGAAAATCTTTCTATATCTGGTAACTGGAAAAGCAAGAGTAATGTTTCTGGGTTTACAGGAAACGGATATTTGGAATGGACGGGACCTGATCATTTTAATGACCCAGGTAATGGTGTTATTAGTACTAAAATTAGAATAAACGCTGCAGGAAGATATAAATTTCAATGGAGGTCAAAAGTTGGCGAAGGAGATAGCCCGACTGAAGCCAATGATACTTGGCTCAAATTTCCTGATGCGAGTAGCTTTTATGCTCAGAAAGGCAGCGAAAGAGTTTATCCTAAAGGATCTGGACAAACTCCGAATCCAGAAGGAGCTGGTGGTCAAGGATATTTTAAAGTATATTCCACAGGAACTACCAACTGGACCTGGACGACAAAAACTAGTGACAATGATCCACATGATATCTTCGTCGAATTCGATTCGCCAGGTGAGTATACCATGCTCATATCGGGGCGTTCAAAACATCATATCTTAGATCGTATTACATTAAACCGTACCAGTGCCAATGCTACAGACTTATCTCTTGCAGAAACTAAATGTGATGATAATGGTAGTGATAACAGTACTGCCACCATTACAGGTGAGCGAAAAAAATGGCATAAAGTAACACTAACTTTTAATGGCCCAAACACTTCTGAAACTGCTAGTGAGAACCCGTTTTTAAATTATCGATTAAACGTGACCTTTACCCACCAAAGTGGTGCTCCTTCATATGTGGTGCCAGGATATTACGCAGCCGATGGTAATGCAGCACAAACTTCAGCTAGTAATGGTAATAAGTGGAGAGCACATTTTGCCCCGGATAAAACAGGGGTTTGGAACTATAAAGTTTCCTTCAGAAAAGGAAATAATGTGGCGGTAAACGATAGTAATACTGCAGGAACAGTTGCAGGCTTTATGGAAGGAGAAACAGGATCTTTTACAATTAGTGCTTCCAATAAAACGGGTAGAGATTTTAGAGCAAAAGGACGCCTACAGTATGTAGGTGAGCATTATCTAAAATTTGCTGAAACAGGAGAATATATGATTAAGCAAGGACCAGATTCTCCAGAGAATTTATTAGCATATACCGATTTTGATAACACCCCCAATGCAGGAAATAGAAGGAAGAATTATGCGCCACATGTTGGTGATTGGAATAATGGCGATCCTACGTGGAAAAATGGCAAAGGAAAAGGGTTAATAGGAGCAGTAAATTATATCGCCAGTGAAGGTCTAAACTCGATGTCGTTTCTAACCATGAATATTAATGGAGATGATGAGAACGTTTATCCATATATCGCAAGCAATCAAAGAACTCGTCTAGATGTATCTAAGTTGGCGCAATGGGCAATTGTCATAGAACATATGCAAAAAAATGGAATTTTTGCACATTTCAAAACACAAGAAACCGAAAATGAAATACTCCTGGATAATGGAAATACAGGAACTCAACGTAAACTGTATTACCGTGAGTTAATTGCAAGATTTGGATATAACTTGGCACTAAACTGGAATCTGGGTGAAGAAAACGGTGGCGGACCGCAACCAGTAGATCAATCACCAGCACAGGAGCGTGCAATGGCAGAGTATTTTTATAAGAATGACCCTTATCATCACCATATTGTTATTCACAAACACCCCAATGATTTTCCCGATTACCTAACAGGGAATCAATCAAGACTAACAGGCTTTTCATTACAAACCAATAAATCTGATTTTAGCAATGTTTTTAGTAAGGTAAAAGAAGGGATAGACGATTCTAGAAATGCTGGAAAAAAATGGGCAGTCGCTTGTGATGAACCTGGAGATGCGCAGCATGCTATTCGACCAGATAACAATGCCGCAAACTCTCACACCGATGGTAGAAAAAATGCTATGTGGGCAACCTTACTCGCTGGTGGATGGGGGAACGAATGGTATTTTGGGTATCAGAATGCACATTCAGACTTGTCACTGCAGGATTTTAGAAGTAGAGATAAATGGTGGGATTATGGCCGACATGCAATTCGGTTTTTTGAGATCGCCAATCTTCCGTTAACTCAAATGCGAAATAATAATTCATTGTCTTCAAATAATAATGACTATTGCTATGCAAAACAGGGTGAAGCTTATGTAGTATACTTAAAAAATGGAGGTTCTACCAATTTAAATCTAAATGGACAAAGTGGTCAATATACAGTAAAATGGTATGACCCTAGAAACGGTGGTAGTTTAAAGAATGGATCTGTAACAAATATTAGTGGTGGAGGAAACAGATCTCTAGGAAATGCCCCCAATAATGGAGGTCAAGATTGGGTTATTCTAGTTACAAAAAATAATACTACTCCGGGAGAGAATACCCCGCCAGCAGTTTCTTTTGTTTCTCCGTCAGGAAATATTTCTCTACAAGAAGGATATACAAATTTTGAAGTAACTGTAAATGCATCAGATAGTGACGGAACCATTGAGAAGGTTGAATTATTTATAGATGATATGCTAATTCGTCAAGAAATTCAAGCACCTTATGAGTGGGGTAAAGGAAACAATGCTAATGAGCTGTCAGGTTTATCTCCAGGAGAACATACCATCAAAGCCGAAGCTACAGATAATGATGGGGCTACTACAAGTAAGACATTTGTAGTAACAGTAACGGGTGTGAATACGAATACACCACCAGTAGTAACATTTACATCTCCTTCAGGAAATTTGACGGTAAATCAAGGATATGATCTTGTCGTAATCGCAGAAGCATCAGATTCTGATGGAAGTATCGCCAATGTAAAACTCTATATCAATAATGTCTTGGTAAGGCAAGAAAACAAAGTGCCTTATGAATGGGGGCATGATAATTCGCCAAAT
>NZ_JALPRE010000028.1 GCF_023195925.1 Aquimarina acroporae
ACAACTCGTGTCACTAGGGGTCGGGGTGCCTACTAAATTAGGAGAACATTCAACAAACTGGAAACCCACAGAAGACTGATCTTTTGCAGATGTAGGGTTATCTACATATTTAACAACTAAATCAAAAGGTTCCCCTGCCTGTAAACCAGGAATATCTGCCATATCAAAAGAAAAAGTTCCCGGATGTTTTCCATAACTGAGCATTTCTCTTTGTTGCCCATTATACAAATAATCGACAGAATAACTTAATAACCCACAACCAAAAACCACTAAATCTGCACCTTCACAGACTTTAGCTCCCTCTGTAATTGTAGTTTGATTAAGCGTAGTTAAATCTTCTATCTTTGAAATCCCATTAATTCCTCTAGGAGTATCACAAAATCCCAAGTACTGGAAAAATGTACAACTCCCATCATAATCGTCAAAATAGATAGTAGTATCTCCGCATCTTTGTGCTCCTCCATCAATCATAGATTGATGCCCAAAACGATTCATCTCCACATTATATTCTATCACTTCGTCTTTAGTCATATTTAATGGATTGAGGTAAACAGCAGATCCAATATATAACCCTCCCAAACGTGTGTTGTTATTATAGGCAAAGATATTATAAGATAATACCTCGACTTGATTGTTGATTGGACGAGGCGCAGTAAGAGTTAAATCATACTCGACTTTATACCTATGTTGTGCCCATAAAGAATTAGAGCTTATGCATAACATTAAAAAAAATAAAACCTTTTTCATATTTCAATTAATTCCACTTTCTAGAGCCCCAATCTTATGAATGTATTTTTGCTTTAAAAGACCAATTACTGTTCTCTTAATACTTCACTTTAATCTTTTTTATTCCTGACGGAACATTTCCCTTAATAACAACCTGTAATCCATATACATATTCTGAACCCACCTCAAGTTCTATATCTTGATACCTAGTCGTATTTCCATCAAATGTTTTAAACAGTTTTAATTGTTTTTCACTCTCTCCTCTATACAACCGATATTCGGCAATTGCATCATTCTTAACTTTCCATGACAATTGAATAAATCTTAGTTCTCGATTAGAAACTCCCGATAACTTAATATCTTCTACAGATACTTTTTCTGGCGCAATATTTACCTCAAAAGGGTTTGCGGGCGAACTTTCGAGTCCTGAGTTATCTTTGGCAACTACAGTGTAGCTATATATTTTGTTAGCCACAATAGCATTATCTATGTATTCTACATTTTCTATTGCTGTGATTTCAGCTACATTTTCCCATAACCCATCAGATATAGTCATATCCTTACGATATATAATGTGAGCTATCACATCTTTACTACTACTAGGCACCCATGATAGTTGTACCCCATCATCAGTAACCTCATAAGTTGATATTACCGGTGGGGAAGGAGGGATAAGATCAGGTTTATCTATGGCTAGCATTTCAGAAAAACCAGAGGCATTATAGCGTTGATCTTCAGCGATGATTTTGTAATATATTTTTTGATTCATATTCTTTACCGCAATCGTATCGGTATAGCTATTTTTTCTAACCACTGATCTGGTAACCTGAGCAAATTCTGCATTAGGATTATTGGCGCTATATACTCTATATCCGGCTAAATCTTCTTCAATATTGTCTGCCCATGACAACTTTACAACACCCGTAGTATCTATCACACCTGTTAATCCTACCGGGGACTTTGGAGGAATGGAATCTATTGGCTGTACCAATGACGGAAAAGAAGCACTTTCGGTTCCATTTTTGCCTTTAGCAACGATAACAAAATAATTTACTCGCTTTAAACCTTGAAATTTTGTCCTTCTACTGGCAGGAGCAATATCGGTCTTTACGGTCGTGAATGGACCATCATTTTTTATTCCTCTTCGTAGTTCGAATCCGGTAATTAATTCATTTGCTTTTTCTTCAAACTGCCAATCTAAAATTACCGTATTATCATCTGGAATTTGTTTTTGAGTAATATTAGGTACAAAGTTCAACCCTTTTTTTGCGGTACCTTCTAGTACATCTGATGGAGGTCCCATTTCACCAAAAGCAGTTTTTCCTTTTACCCTATAATAAAAGGTTTTATCATTGGGAATAGAATCACTATAAAACAATGATATAGAAGTTTCATCTTTTGGCTGTTGTGCATTAAAAATGGGAGAACCATTAAGTTTTGAGAACAGAACTTTATCTTCAGATCGTTCAACAATGTAATTGGTATATACATTCTGTAGTAAATCAAAATTCCAACTCAGCACAGCATTACTGTCTCCAAAATCTCCTACTAAACCAATAGGTTTAGGAAGCTCTTCATACAAATCGGGACTGGTAAATATAGAGCCTTCACTTATCGTGATGTCACTTTCTGCAGGAAGACTTACACTAATCTTATACAAATACTTCTCACCTGGTTTGGCATTTGTATCTACAAAACCCCATCCCGCCATTAAAGCCGCTTCATAACTTTGCTCTGCAGCTACCAAGGCAAACGTAAATCGTTGTTCTAATTCTTGGTTAATGGCTATTATGCTTTCCATGGTACTCATTGCATCGACCTTAAAGCTCTCACCATATAAAGCCTGAGCTACCACAGCTGCATTTTGGTCTTGCTTAGCCAAAGTTTCCCACTCCATAAGCGGTTTAGGTTTCAAAGCTGTAGGAGTAAGCGACTGACTTTCTTTTGGTATTACAGCTTCTCCATTTCTCGAAATTGTAATCCGTTCTATTAAAAACCCATACTCATTAGCTTTTTTCCAGGCATTAGGTTCATCGACTGCCCAACGTAACATTACTTTATCCTGCAATGGTCTAGCAACTACTTGTATAGATGGTGCCTTTTGAGCAAAAATCTGTACTGAGCTAAGTAAAACAATAAGCAGTATATACTTTTTCATCTTAATCATTACTGTATTTAATTTCGTATCCTTTAGAATAAATATCTCCTGGTGTTCTATAAATAAGCTGAGCTTTAAAATCACCTAAAGGTAAAGGAGGGAAAGGTGTTTCTATTAAATATTCATATCGGTTATACATCGCCTGATTTGCGGTTCCCTGATTTACATATCGATTAACAATCTGATTTCTAAGATGTACCATATCCAGCTTATATCTATGTGGAAGGTTATAAACAAATGGAATACGATTTTTTACCCAATATGAACTCGGATTATCTTCATAATTTGAAGTAAATTCGTTTCCGATATAAAAAGATCGAATTGGAGGAACCCCCATGATTGCTTCATCCCGGTTTACTCGAATATCTCCATCTAACGGGTAATTCTGATATATCAATGGATATACTTTTCTTTTATAATATGAATCCTTCAGTTTGGCTTCTGCATAGATTAAAGATTTCGAAGCGGTATATTGATTTCCAGTAATTTCAGATTTATCAAATACTTCATAATTTGCAACCTCAATAGAAAGCGAATGTATATCTGCCTGAATAAAATTTGTTACATGATTGGTAGTGCTAAAATCCTGAACTTTTTCCTTAAACGTGGCATACTTACTTGTTCTAAACGTATAATCAAGAATAGACTTGGGAGCGGCATTAGCAACTTTTACATTGGCCGCTTTTTTATTGGCAATGGTAGCTGTTCCCGAAGTATTTACGGTTTCTGTGTTTCCACTAGCCGGATCATACCAACTTGTATCTCCTTCTCCTTCATCATAAGTGATCTCGGTTTCTTCTACCACTATTTCTGACGGTACATCCTGACCTGCAGGAAAAACATTTAAGTTAAATACAAAATCAGAGTTTAGATCCATTTCAGGAACTGTAAAATGAACCATGGCTTTTTGTATATCATAAGAAACATCGGTCCTACGAATCATTCCTGTTTGAGATTTAAACTCTGCCTTTATATTATACTTACTTTGGAATAAGTAATCTTGATTTTGTTTTAATTTCACATAACCTTTTTCATATTCTTCGGGGTGGAAATTCTTTTGTTCTTTCACCGGATACAAATACGTAATATTACTCCAGGGAATATAATCTGGAGCCTTTTCGGTAGTAAATGTAATTACCTGCTTTTCTGTAACTAATTTGCCATTTTCTGTAAGTGTTTGGAAAGTGCCATTTACGCGCTCTTCAAAACTTACCTCAACAGTAACAGTTACTTTCTTTTGTGACGGTAATGTTTTTCTTGGTAAAAATGTAACAGCGTCGTTGGTATCATTCCATTCTAGTGTTCCCTCAAGGTTTTTCCCTTCAGAAGATACCGTAAAATCTTTGAGTTGCAGTTTAAAGAAACGAATGTTTTCATCGGTTTCTACTCTAAAGATTTTATTCGCCTGATAATTGAAAACTGCCTGAGGGGCGGTAAAGACATCTACTTTATTCGAGCCGTCTGAAGGACTTATATCAGAGATAATTGGAACCCCAACCGAGCCGGCCATACTTTCGAGTACACATTCTTCTCCAAAATCCACTTTAAGTCGCATTCTACCCGATACTAATCCACCCAGAATACTATAATACATTCCTACATATCCTTGAAAATAGGCTGGGTTCGGGAATTGACCCCGTAGCATCGCTGCTATACCAGCCTCGGCAATTTTAAACCGTCCTTTTATAAAGAACAGGTCTACCTGAACTCCAAATTCGCCATATAGATATGCATATATTTGCCCCATAGAGTACCAACCATCGTTCCCCACCGGACCAGATCTGCCTCTACATTTAGCATTCGGATAATAGGCGTGCATTACATCGAAACCTGCACCTACTTCTAAGGATGCATAGAAAATAAGGAATTCAAATTTACGTCTGTAGGTAAAACTTAGGCCGAAAGCAAAACCCCTTGCAGCTTGCAATTGTCCCTCTTTCCTGTTTCCATTTAATAAATCTGATCCCAAAATCTGTACTACTCTTGGGTGAGGATCTAATTGATCGGGTAATTGGGTTCCGGTCATAAAATACCCTCCTACTTCAAACTCCTGACTACCGACTGAGAATACTAGCGACAATCTACGCTGCGGTGTTCCTACATGTAAATACCACTCATCTGGACCTGTATGAATTTTTGCAAATCCAGCAAAGTTATCTGGACCTCCTCCACGTACTCCGGTGGTTTTCATGTATAATTCAAACTCTCCATCGAAAGTGCCATTTACGAAGTCTCTTTCTATACCCACATAAACTCCGATCTTTCCCTGAGAGGCTATTTCTCGTTTCGGAATTGCCTTTTTTGATAATCCAAGGTAATTCCCATACTTCATTAACTCTTCTACGAGTTTTGGGTTCTTACGAGCAAAATCGTTAATTTTTTGTTCAAGTTTAGTAAGATCTCTTTTTGAAGCCACTCCACCGTTTTTACCTTTCGACATAAAGGCTCCCTCACCTGTAAACCCAATTCTATTAAGCCCTCCATTGGTATTGTACTCCATTTCGAGATAGGCTTTACCACTGAAGGCGTCTGCATTTTGGGTACTAATTTCTACTCCGGCTCGCAGGCCTAAACCAAATCTTTCATCAGGTTCGTAAACAGCTTCAGAAGGAGTAAAACCACTAGGGTTACCACTTACTTTTCGCATTCTATTCGAAAGTCCTCCCACAAAAGAGTTGATGAGTAATTTACTTTGTCCACCTCCTTTACTGTCGGTCCAAACATCAACAAACCAATACCTAAAATCTTTAGATCCAAACATCGCTTTGGCTTCAGCAGTAAAATTAAGATCATTAAAGGTAGCCATAAGATTTCCGGTAAATCCATCACCATAGGTAGGATCGTCTTCCATCACTTTAAGACCTCCTTTTAACTCGAAACCTCCTTTTTCATAGTCGATTTCTATTTCATCTATTTTTACTTTATGAAATCTCCACTCATGTACGGGTGCATCTGGTGCTAATTTCCCTATGATCTGTAATCCTGTAGTAGCATGAGAACCTTCTTCATCAAGATTAATAACCAAATCAAAAGATAACCCTACCTGATCTGTCGCTGGGGTTATCATTTGTAAGTCCTTTATGGTAGCTGGAAATAACATGAGATTAATATCTCCATCATATCCAAAATACTTGGCTTGTATTACTTTTTTACCAGGCTCTGTATTTAATTCAAGTTCCTGAAAGGTCACTCCTCTCATCGAAAATGCTTTACTATCCTTTTCCTCGGAAGCATTGCTGGTTTCTGTAGATTCGGTTCCCTCATCCTGGCCTATTTTACCTGCGATGGATAGACTACCAGTAAGATTGGCAAACGGATATACTTTTTTCTCTTTAACTTTTACCGCTACACTTGAGTTCTTTTCAAGCTGCATTTTTCCAAGAAAAACAGGAGTATTATATTCTTCTTTTAAGGTCACTTCGAGTCCATATTCTCGAGGGGCTATCCACCCTTTGTAACCTAATTCCGATTTCATAATTGGCACTTTTATATCTCCTCTGAGCACACCTTTTTTTAAGGAATTTACCTCTAAAGTTACCCCTATTGAGTCTATAGAAAAGCCCCATTGACCTGCAGCCCCTTCTCCTCTTTGCAATACATTCTTACCATAAAAACTACCTGAAATACCGTAGCTATCGATAATTAAGTGTTGCGCTCCAAAGGCCACTCGCTTTTTTCCTTGTTTTAATTTTTCGATCCCTTGTGGCAATAATACTTCTACTTCTTTGGCATACACTCCTCTCCATAAATTGCGATCATCTAGGGGGAATAACTCTTCATATTTTTCGGGAAAAGTTAAGTTATCAGCATTTCGGGAATCACTAAGATCTAGTACCGCTTGTTCGATATGGAATCCCCATCCTTTGAAACCTACCACCTCAAACCTTGGTAATGATACTTGTAGTAATAGATCGTTCCAACCTGTAGCATTTACCTTAAATGAAGTGCCTACATAACACTTATTATCGACGGTAGTTGTATTTTCTACATATTGATTTTCTTTGCTATCACCGCATACATAGTTACCTTCGTCGTCTATAGGGAGCAATACATTACGTGATACTCTTAGGTCTCCTTCAAGTCCAATAGATTTTAGCCCGGTACAGTCGAACTCTACATAGGATTTCTCGCCAAACGCTCCAGTTTTTAGATTGACATCTCCTTTGAGGGTTAACAACCAATTATCACCATTTATAGGAAGTGCAGTATCACCCAGCAATACCAATTTCATATCTCCAATAATAGCTCCATCATTAGACAGTTTAATACCTTCTGCACCAAAATACAACTCACTCGTTGGTTTTCCATCTTGACTTTTTACCGGGATAATAAGCCGTGCCCAAGCATTAAACTCTGCATATTTAGGTAAGAATTTTACTTCTGTAATCGCCAATTCTACCCTATTCCCAGAGGTAGAATCTTTTTTACTTAACCCAACTGGTAACTCTAACAATTCTTTCCCGCTAATAACCTCAACAAAATTTTCGAGTTGCTTAATCGCATCAAAAGCTGCTTTTGCTTTTTTAACCAAAGTATCGGCCTTCGGATTTCTAGAAAAATTCTCTTCCAGATACGCTTTATTGAACTCTGGAGCTCTATTAGCGACAGGAATCATAAATGGTTTTTCCTCGAGATGGGCCGCATCGAGCTTAGGAAATGCTCTAAACTTTTTGGCCAAGGTAGGTGCGGTTGTAGTACTTGAAATACCTAACACTCCTTTTTTAAGCAACAGTTTTTGTTGAAGTTGCGATAGGTGCGTTGTGTTTACCAAACCAGATGTAGTGGTGTCTTTTTTCTTTACAGGATTAACCACCGAATCTTTGTGTGTAACAACTCGCTCTCCTACCGCACCAAACATAAGTATGGGAAGCAAGAGCATAAGTATAAGTAGGGAATAGTTTTTCATGTGTTTATACTATTTTAATGGTCACCCTTAGACTAAACTAAGTACCGGTTCGGAACTCGCCAAAGAATCACTTTTATGGTGTGCTAAAAACTTAGTTATGTTTTGTTTCATGCTATTATTCGTTATTTTTATTTCTCCCGTATTCTCCAAAAATCTTCACCCCAGTTTTTGAAAAGGTAGTCGTAACTATCTTCAAAATCACTAAAATCCTTAGTAAAACGTAGTTTTTTTATAAATTCAAAAATATCCACAGCTACTTTTTTAAACTTAACCGCTGAATCAGCATTATACAACCACACTTCGTCACTATTTTTATTTTCGTCACATCCAATATATAACCCACCAAAACCAGCTTGACCTAAATACCCAATTCTAATAAGTTTTTTTTCTGCCCACTCAACATCTTCTTTTGAATTTCTCCATTGAACAAAAATCTGTTCTACATTTAGGAAATCATTCAAAAAGATTTTTTCACTCTTCAATTCAAAAAAAACTACTCCTAGCTGACCGAAATCATTATCTTCATCCAAAAACTTATCTATTCTCAATGCATTCTCACCTAAATCAAATGATTCTGCAAATTTTCGGAAAAGGAAAGGTAATTTCAATCCAAACTCAACTTCCTTCTCACTAATATTTATATCGGAAATAATTGTCCGTAAAAAATCAAATCCTGTTTTCATTATACTTTTATTAATATGGTGATTTAAATAGTCCCTTCAAATATTTAGCAATTATTGATGCGCCACCAGTATGAGCTACTTGGTTATGAGCATCTGATACAACTAGCATGATTGTTTTACCATCTTCGTGATGATGCCATGTGTATGTATTAGTTTTTCCATTTATCGTTAATTCAACATTTGTTGATTTCGACTTTATTTTAATATTTGGATCATTCTTAAATTTATTTTTAAGCCATTTTGTAGCTGTTGAAAAATCTTCATGCCCTCCAGTTAAATCATCAGTTTTAAGAGCAAATTCTCTTCCAGGTCCAAATTTTGAGTCTAAAAAATCAGCATATCCATACTTGTTAAAATAAACATCATATTTATCGTTCCGAGTTTTAACTGTGAAGTCGCCTGTTGCTTTCTTTCCATTTACCACAGGCCTATTACCAGGTAATTGGAAGTTTTTTGATGAATACAATTCATCCAACTTCTGTAATTGTGTGTCAGATAGTTTATCTAATCGTCTTAGAAGTTCTGCGTCTGCAGCATTATCTAAACGGTTTAAGAAATTTTTGGCATTATCTAAACCTCCTATACGATCTAATTTGGCTATAATTTTGGTTTTACTAACCGATCCTGAGATTACTCCTTCTATTTTATTAGTTATAGAGAGTTTGTTTGCGTTAACTTCTGAGCCATCAGCAAATTTTATCTTTATCAGTTCGTCATCAGCATTTTTCGCAGTCAAAGTAAGATCTCCGCTAGTATGATCAAATCTTACTTTTTCGGTAAACTGACCATTTTTATATTCCCCCCAAACTTCTGGTGTATCTGAATTTGATCCTGATCCCGCTTTTTTAGTATATCCTTTACTTTTTGCCCATTTTCTTAAGGTTCTTACATTATCCTTAACGGTTTGAGAAGATCCTTGAACGGCTTTATTAAATCCAGTGACTTTATTCTCTACCGCAATTATGCGTTTAGTAAGATCTTGATTTTTGGTAGGAATTTTGAACTTTTTAAAGTTTTTAGATAACGCTTTTTGAGCTTTAACCACCGCATTACCAATAACTTCAAATTCTAAAAGATCTCCATACATTTTAAGGAATTGTATTCCATAAAAGAAAGCTGATTCACTATTATGCAGAGCGACGTATTGGTCATATCCTTCAGATATATGAATTGGTATAGCTGTACCCGCAGCCTCATTTCTTTTGATTTCTCCAATATAATTACCTGTAGCCTCTAAAAACTCCCTAACCTTAAAGTCCTTAATACTGTAATGATATTTTTCATATGCTCCTAGGGCCTGATATGCAGCTATAAATTGTTTCCTTTGAGAAAGTTTCTGCTTCAGAATTATTTCTATTCCTTCATCTGTTCTTCTGTTATTAATAAAATCAATAAACTTTTTCTTCTGCTTATCTGTAAAATAATCTGGGTATTCAGAAGTAATAGAGGTAAACAAATCTTCTATAATATCCAGTTGAGATTCAATGATTTCTCTACTCATCAAATCTGGAACATCAAACGAAGTATAATCAAATGTATGTTTGTTGTAATCTTCTGGTATTCCTTCCCAAGGATCAAAGTTTGATATAAGTACGTCTATATCATCAATATAATAAGCGTCATCCTTTGTGTATTTATAATGTTCAAAACTTTGTTTAAAATCCGAAACAGTAAAAATTTCCTTGTCTTTTAAGACCTTTACTAATAAGTTTCTTCCATAATGTCTAGAGTAATCTTCTACACTCGCATCATATTTATACAAAAATGCCCACTTCGATTCCTTAATGAGATTTTTTAAATATCTTGCTAAGATCTTAATCTCTTCATATTTGGGATCACTTTGATCAATGCCTTCACTTAAATCCAAAATGATTTTCTCTTCAGAAAGTCCCCTTGCTATAAGATTATCACCAGGTAAAACATCTTCTTCCTTCTTAGAAAATGGACATTTTATTTCTTGGGTTTTGCCCGACTTTACAACAGTACCATCTTTTCTTACTATCTTATAATTGCCACTCTCGTCAATTTTTACTAATACTCCCCTAGAAATATCACCTTCTTGAGGAGTAATTAAATCAATAGAACTTCTAAGGTATCTTCCAGAAAATACAGGCTTACCATCTTTCTTATAAATTCCATATAGATAAGAATGATTGTTATACCCTATCGCACCAACCCTACCATAGTACTCTCCTTCATCACTTCCCATAAAAGCAAGAGGTAAATAATCTGTATTCAAAACAATAGGATCACCTTTCATATCATAAAAATGATACCCTGCTTCTAACAGCTCTTTCTTCAGCTCTGTGTCTATACAAACATAGTTAGCGTATCCTTCACCTACTTTCTCCCCATCCTCCTCATCCTGGAAAATATAGAACTTAAGCTCTGGATTATGTATTTGCGCCCAATTCATATGGCTCAACAAATCACCATTGCCGTAATCCATCAACCAATTGGTTGCACCCTGATCTGTGTTAAATTTGGTAAATGGGTGTTGTAAAGCAAATACCCCATGTCCAATTTCGTGCGCAATAGTTTTTGTTACATCTCCTTTACCTTCTTCCGAAGCTGATGTTTTATTAGTAAACACAAAACCGTACTGGCGTTGTAATGGCATAAACCCAGCTATATCTTTAGAAGGAGTAATGTCATTAAATACAAAAACATAGTAGGTGTTCTTGTTATAATTACCCGCTTGTCTAAATGCCGTTGCAATTGCTTTTTGTTCTTCATTAAAAGCAGTTAGCCAAGGACTGTCACCAACATCTAGCCCGTTGGTTCCTAAAGTGTTTTTATCAAAACTGAATGTTTGGCCAATAGAGATATTTAGGGTAGCCACACCTTTCTTAAATATCTTACTTATATTATCGGTAATAGCCTGATCTATACTAGCATCGTTCACAGGTACCAATACGATATCTACTTTTCTTTCAGTAAGATGCCAAAGAGTAAATGCTCCTGCAGTTAGTTGCTTATTATCTTCAGTTTTCGAGGGGACTACAGCATATATTGTTTCATTCTCAAAAGTATAGTGACCATTTACGGTTACCTCTATGGTTCCATTATCTTTGACCTCTGCAGGTAGTTTTTCTCCTTGCTTGGTTTTAAAAACAATATCAGAAAGTTCATAGGTAGTATCATCTTGTTGTACCTCGGCTATAATGGTAGTATTTTGACCCTTTTGAACAGCTTGGTGTACCAGTGTATAATCTTCACCTTTGCTGTCTTTTATAGTAACATAATACTCTGCAAGTTTATCTTTTTGGTTTTCTGGCACTTGGTCAAAACCAAAAGTTCCAGATTCTTTAAAAGAAACGACAAGTCCTGGAGCTGTTAAAGACTCTAATTCACCATTTCGAGACACTCCATCTACATTATTTGATGAAACAATTCCTCCTTCATCTTTAATACCTCCCTGAGTAACGTTTCCTTGTTCATCTACATGATATACATCACCACTAGCATCTGTAATTACGGTATCATCGCCCAGAGGATAATCAAATCTTTCTCCATTATCAGGATTTGTAATTACTATTCTACCATCTTCAATGGTAATGTTCTCTTCGGTTATATCGAAATTGATATTGATTTCATCCAAATCATTATCTCCTTCAAAAATCTCACCTACAGATTCAACAATATCGGTTACCGTATCTATAGCCTCATCGACATCTACAATATTACTAAGCGTAGGATCGTAGGTTGTAATGACAGTACCTTGGGCAAGTTGCTTATCGGTGTTTATAAGTACATTGGTAAATTCTACTGCTACTTTTATACTTTTGAGATAAGGAACAGTTACATACCCTTTTCCTGTAAATCTCCCTTCGCCACCGCTTACTTCCAGTATTTTTACGGCAAAGTCTCCTGCCATAAATGTTTCACCGGTTTCAATACTAGGAATTGGATCTTGGTTTTCAAGATTAATATCTGGTGGAATCCCACAATTAATTAGTGAACTTTCATCCTGTTCTTCGGCAGTAGTAAAAGTATCTAGGGTGCTCCAATTACTTTCAGAAATGGCACATATCTTATTGACTTGATATTCGTATGTCGTATTTGCTCTAAGATCCCAAAGTGTCACCCAATTGGCAGAGGTTTGGCTAAAGAACCACTCTCCGTTATCCCCTTGTTTCCGATATCGAACATTAAATTTAGGGATTTCGGTGGTATAATCATCCCATGAAATATTTACTTGGTGTGCTCCCTTTATTTCTGTCGAGACCGATTGCGGAACTTCACAAGGCGTTGCATAACTAAAAGAATAAATTTCACTATATCCTTGGTTTTTAAACAGTCCTATTTCTTCGGTTCCTTGTTTTGCAATGGCCTGTACTCGCCATGCATATTTTTTATTAGATAAAAATAAGGGATCTGCCGGTCCATACACATAAGTTGTCGCTGTAGTTGTAGTTTGAAAAACTGGTGGAGAGCTTAAAAAAGCAGTTTGCGGGTCTACATAACTATCCCATATTTCAACAATACTTAGTTCGTATTCTACATTACTAACGTTGATATGTCGAGGTGTCCATTGAAAAACAATATTCTGCGGGTTTTGCTGCTCTATATTGGTTTTATTTAAAGGAGAAACCAAGAAGGGCGGTTCATTTTTGAAAATTACCGTAGTTGCGCAGCTTCGCGCAGATAATCTTCTTCCTGTTAATACATCGAATACTTCAAAACAGAATTGGTAAGCTCCTTCTGGAATTGGTTGTCCATATACATTGGGTGATATCCCAGTGATGTTTTCAAATCTGAAATAAGGAGCCAGTTCTACATTGGTAAGTGTTGTGGGAATACCTCCTTCCAAAAATATTGGGGAAGCACCTACCACATTGGTATTACTTTGAAAAGCAATACCATTTCCTTCAAAAAACGCTTTTAAACGAACTTCTCTATTGCTTAAGGTAAAATCGTTCAGTATAATTTGAACCCTTACCGGACTATTAATAGTTGTATCATCTGCATACTCTGAAAGAAAAATAGGTGCTGGGGGTATGGTCTGAGGAATAACCTGAACCGGGAATGATTGAGGCTGTGCCAAAACCTTAGTCGCGCTCAAAAATAATATTACATATAGAGCAAAATGTCCTCTAAAAGCATTTGTAACACCAGCAACCTTAGACGTAAAAGTGTTTTTTATAAAACTTTTAGTGTCTTTCAAAATTACCTCAACAAAAAACCAAAGCTTCTTCATACAAACAGGTTTAGTTTTTAATAATATATCTTAGTTCAAAAGTATTTGGGTCTACAAGATCTAATGATTTTTTGTAATAGAAATCGATAATCTGTGCTTCTAAATATACCTCTATTTTCATAATATCTTGTTCTGCCTCAAATATTTGATATGTCTTATCTACTTGTTTTTCTTTAAATTCTTTTAGGAATCCTTTAGGAATGGTAACCACATCTTCAGACCTTAATTTTCTAAATTGTTTTTGCATCCATCTATGCCCCACTAGTCGCCGTTGTCTTTCTTCAAGTTCTTTTTCTACTTCTTTTATTTTTTCCTGATTTGATGACGACTCTTGCTTTAAGTTATCTAATTCTACCTTTGTTTTTACAAAGCTCTTTTCCAATTTAAAATCGATATAGCTCATATCTCGTTTTACTTTGGATATAGCCTGGTATAAGGCCTCATCATATACTTTCTTGAAATCATTAAAACTATAGAGTTCCTTTAAGAAGTTAAGAGCGCTCTCCTTATATTTATTCTTACTTTTTTGTTGCTTAACTAGTTCTAACAGCTCTGACAATCCTTTTCTTTTATGACTTGGAATATCTGCAAATTGTGAGCTTTCAAAAACATTGGTTAACTGTTGACTTATTTGCTCAGGAGTACCGCTATAGGTGACATTTCTATATCTGAAGCTAAGTATGTTTTTAGGTTGCTTCGCTTGTTTCTCTTCTGCAATGCGTTTGCGTTTCCTTAGTTTAAGCTTAAATCCATCGAAGCTGTAACTATATCCAAAAGTAGCAGTAAAATCTGTACTATTATTTAGTTCTGTATTTCTTAAGAGAGTTAACAGGTTTAAACTAAAATTATGTTGCTCGAGCCATATGTAATTTCCTCCCAATCTAAAATTGAAAATACTGTTTTGTTGCTCTCCATTGGTATAACTCGCATTATAAGAGCTTGAAAAATTAGCCCTAAGTTTTTTATCAAAAAACTGTTTACCAATAGATAAGGTAGGACCAAAAGTCAAGTTTTCGTCTTCTCCTATGGTATTGTATGATGTGTTTGCTGCCAAAGATATATTTAGAAACCGTTTGGGGTACCCTATAGTATACGCAGCTGTACCGTTGTAAAAGTCGTTGGTTCCATTTTCTATCTCTGTATCGTCTTGGAGGTTTTTAGAATTTTGATACACCAGATTAAAATTTGTTGTATGTTGCCTAGTTTCAGTTTTTTTAATGGCATAATTAATGCCCAGATTAGCATTTTGGGTAATCTGTCTATAATTAAGTGTATCTACATTATCTAATTGCCCTACTTCATTAATAAAATCAAATTGATCTCTTATATTGGTATAGGATTGAAAGTTAGAATATGAACCAGTAATACCAACTTTTTCTGAAGCAGTAAGATTTAAATTTATCGCGCTTACAATACGTTGCAACTCTGATGATTTCGTATTATCTAAGTTATCTCGTTGTAAACCGGCGTTGATAGCAATATTCAATTTATTATTGAAAATAGTTTGGCTTGCGTTCGCGGTTATATTTTCTAAGTCATTATTAAAGAAATAAGCTCCAAATGTTCTATACTCTGGATCTACCCTTTCATAACTTGCCCCAATAGTTCCGTTTCCTGCAGGGTAGGTAAGGGCAAGATTAAAAGCATTATAATAATTGGTGGTTATATTTTCATCAAGAAGAAATGAAAAGGCTCCTTTATCTTGTCTCTCGTCTTGTACTCTAATATCTTCTGTTACTCCAGATAGTGCATACTCAGCACGTATTTGTGCTTTATCAAATAACGATATATTGGTCTCTAAACTTGCTACCATATTATCTTTTGGAGTAAGTTCTAAAGAAGCTGGAAAAGGATTATCTATTGAGTTCTCGTTATCCTTTGCTTTAAAAAATATTAACCCTATTTGCCATTTCTCAAATTGATAAGAACTCTTAAGTCCAAACCCGAATCTATCATACGCGGCTATGGCATCTGGTTCATCAGGATTAAATTCTGTAGCCTTTAAAAGTCGCCCATACATGGCACTTATTTTAAATGGACCTTCTGGAGTAAGATCAAACCCAAAACCGGTAAACTGGTGACCACTTAAAGTGTATGGTGAAAAGGTCATATTCACATCACCGATATGAGTGGCTACCCATTTATAAGAAGGATGGATACTAAGTCTGTTAAAAGAAAAAGGATTACTATAATTAAATTCCTGATTTGAATACGAAAAAGAAAGTGGTATGTTATATACTCCACTAATATTGATATTAACATTTCCATTTACAAAATAGGTGAAAGGATCTCTATTGGCATCTCCTTCGTAATAAATAGCGTTGGCAGAAATACCTCCCGTAAGATTGAATAATTTGGCTTTACCGATCTGGCCAAGATCCTGACCAAAGGATAAAGAAAAGTAAGAACTACATACAATTAAGAGAAATAGTTTTTTCTTCAAACAGTAGGTTTTTTCGAGATTAGGGACCGCGAAATTATCTCTTTTTTAAATTATTAACAAATTTTGTTAACGCTTTTTTAACGTTTTGAATTTTTGGCATATTCCATTCTTAAAAAAGGTAATTATGACGAGTCTTTTTTTATATAGTGTTTTCTAGTTTTGTTTTGTTACCCTTTTTACCGTATAAATATTATTTTTTAAACATAATACTTACCTTTGAAAACAAACTAAACACTTCATTATGTACGACGCAATTCAAATCGTTCACTCTTATTGGGCTTATCTAGTAGTACTTATAGTTACTCTTGCCACTATAAATTCCCTTGCAGGTTTTTTTACCAAAAGAGAATATGCTCCAAAAGATTTTAGAATATCTCTATTTGCTCTCATCGTTACCCATATACAGTTATTAATCGGTCTGGTAATTTTGTTTTTATCGCCAATGGTAGTTTGGTTCTCCGGAACGCATAAAATGGGAGAAATAATGGGTGATTCGACACTTCGATTATATAATGTAGAGCATCCTCTTATGATGATCTTAATGGTTACTTGTATTACTATTGGGTATTCTAAACATAAAAAGAAGCTAACCTCAACACCAAAGTTTAAGGTATTGGCTATTTTTTACACGATTGGTTGGCTTTTTATGTTTTCTCGTATTCCTTGGGCGCAATGGTTCTAAAAGCATATGCTTTATGCTAGGTACCAAAGGCAGTTAACACTAGTTTTCTGGCACCTCCATAATCTCTGTGCTCGCATAAATATATACCTTGCCAGGTACCTAAATTTAGTTTTCCTTCTGAGATAGGAATCTGAACAGATGTCCCCATCAACGAGGCTTTAATATGCGCTGGCATATCATCTGGCCCTTCGTATGTATGAACATAATATGGGGCATTTTCTGGAACCATAATATTCATATGGCTCTCAAAATCATGACGTACCGTAGGATCAGCATTTTCATTTATCGTTAAACTGGCCGAAGTGTGTTTTATAAAAACTTGCAATTGACCAATCGTAATCTTTTCTAATTCAGGGAAGTTCTTTACAATTTCATGAGTAATTAAATGAAACCCCCTTGCATAATGCTGTAATCGTATCTCTTTTTGATAAAATATCATGCTCTAAGTTGTTAATATCATAATTTGTGTCGAAACCTACCCAAATCATTACCATCTAGCTAAATTAATATTATCTTCACACAAATTGAGGTAGTTTTAGCCCAAACTCATATACCTTTACTTAAAAATTAGAAGCTATCATGGATTTATCTCAAATTAAACTGGTTGCAACCGATATGGATGGAACTCTTCTCAATTCTAAAGGAGAAGTGAGTCGTCATTTCTTCGAACTTTTCGAAGAGCTAAACAACCTTGGAGTTACCTTTGTAGCAGCTAGCGGAAGACAATATTATAGCATCATAGACAAGCTAAAACCCATTAAGGATGACATCTATGTAATTGCAGAAAATGGAGCCCTAACCATGAGGCAAAATGAAGAACTCCAAACCACCGAAATCGATCGAGAAACCTATTTGGAGTTATTAGATATTACCAAAACTCTAGAAGGATCACAAGTTATTCTTTGCGGAAGAAAAAAAGGATATATCGAAGACTACGGACAAGATTTTGTAAATATGTTTTCAGAATTTTACGATCGTTATGAAATTGTAGATGACCTTGCTCAGGTAACCAATGATAAATACCTGAAAATAGCTGTTTGCAATCAAAAAGGATCCGAAAAATATCTGTACCCTGCGCTAAAACATCTCGAAAACAGATTAAAAGTTAAGGTTTCTGGAGAAATTTGGCTCGATCTGTCTCATAACCTTGCCAATAAAGGTCATGCACTACAACAGCTACAACATAATTATAAAATCTCTCCTGAAGAAACTATGGTGTTTGGAGATTATAATAATGATTTAGAAATGATGACTACAGCCAAATATAGTTTTGCTATGCAGAATGCACACCCAAATGTAAAGGCAGTAGCAAATTATACTACAAAAAGCAACAATGAAAACGGGGTCGAATACATTTTGCAAAAAATGATCGACGCTAAGAAAACCTCTGTACTATAAATTCCTTTTTATATACGTTATAATTGCTTACGATATTGATGCTAGTAAAATAGCTATCGCAAAGAAATAAACGTAAATAGGAATACGGGTAGGGGATAGATTTTGCATAGTTGTCAGTTTAGTGCTATAAGTATAACGAATGAATTTTGAATTTATGTTATCGACTTCATTCGCAACACCTATATAATTTGTTTAGGCTTTGTGCTTTGGGATAACAAATATACAAATAAATTTTGAAAATATGCGTTTCAACCTTTAAACATGTATTTAAACGATGTTTTTGCTATCGATTAAGAAATACAATTCTTACTTTTCTGGCGTTGTAAAACGATTAATTTTTGTCTTTTCAAACTCTTCAAGAGGTATACTTATCAATCGCGAAGATGGTAATTGAATTCTATTATCATCTACAATCCCTCCTAAAATATATAAAGTGTCTTTATAACAGAACAAACTTGAAGCTTTTAGAAATAGGTCAATCGAATATTGATTTAAAGTTTTAGTGATTGTATCGTAAGTATGAATCTTTCCTTCCTCAAAAAAATAGACAACCCCTTTATTGTGTGTTATGGCGGGTCTATCCATTGTCACAAAAAAATCACTTTCTCTCTCCCATTTTCCGGTTAACAGGTCATAACTTTCCAAACTAGTATTGTCATTTCTACCAGAGCCTGTTTCAACTACATAAAGCTTATCATTCACCAAAACACCATTCAGTTCTTTTGCTTCTGGCATATTATCTAGTTCATACCACAAACCGGTTTTCAGGTTCACAAATCTCACTTTGTCTGAATATACTTTGGTTTTACCATTTTTTAGTTTTGTTGAGCCACCCAGAATAATTAATCGATCTTTATATATGCACGAAAAACTATTTACCGCTTGATGCGGATTTACATCTTCTACCAAAATGGTATCCTTTTCTATATCAAATATTTCAATTTTATCATCTAGATACTCATATTTCCTATTTTGAGAAAACCTTTTCCCACCAACTACATAAATTTTATTGTCATAGAAGTTCAAATTATGATAAGCCCTTTCTCGAAATTTATTTTCAGATACTTCCCAAGCATCCGAAGATATATGGTAAACAAACATATTTCCACTATAGTGTTTATTTGATATACCACGCCTGGATCTTAATTCTTGCAAAAAGTCTTTAAAATTCGAACCTGGGCCACCTGTTAAAGAAGGATCATCTTGAATAATTTTTAAGTGTGCATCCTCTATAAGGGATATATCACCTCCTACAATATAAATTTTATCATTCACCAATACTGCACCAAAAGAGTGAATAGCCTTCTCCAAAGGAGCCAATTCTTTAAATTTAATATTGGATTGAAGTTTTTTATCTGCCGAAATAGACACTTCATGTAACGCTTCTATATCAGACTCTAAATAAATTATATTCCCGATTTTTCTAATTTCGGATATAGAAAAGTATCTGTTCTTATGACCTAAGTGTGAAAAAACGATAGTGTCACCTTCCTTTACTTCAGCTTTAATTTTGAAAGAAAATCTCCCTTTTTCATCTGTAATAGTGCCTGTTTTATCTTTCTTTAGGTAAATATTTACTTCTGATAAAGGAACGTTACTGTTCTTCTCCAAAACAGTACCCTTTATCGTCTGTCCAAATGAAAAGGAAAATGAAAATACAATGAGAAAAAACAATCTCACTTTTACCATGACTTTTTATTGTTAAAGATACAGCTCAGGTCCTATATTTTATGACCTATTAGATATTAATTAACGTTTTTATAAAGTACTAGGTTTCTTCTCTTTTTAATCATTCAATTTTAAAACAGCCATAAATGCTTCCTGTGGAATTTCTACATTTCCTACCTGACGCATTCGTTTTTTACCTTTTTTCTGTTTTTCTAGAAGTTTTCGTTTACGAGATATATCTCCTCCATAACATTTGGCGGTTACATCTTTTCGAAGTGCTTTTACAGTTTCACGAGCAATAATTTTTGCCCCTATTGCCGCCTGAATAGGAATATCAAATTGCTGACGCGGGATAAGTTCTTTTAGCTTTTCACACATCTTTTTACCTATATCATAAGCATTATCCTGATGCAATAGTGCAGAGAGTGCATCTACAGTATTACCATTAAGTAACACATCCACTTTTACAAGTTTAGAGGCGCGCATACCAATAGGCGCATAATCGAATGAAGCATAGCCCTTAGAAACTGTTTTTAATCGATCATAGAAATCAAAAACAATTTCTGCCAAAGGCATATCAAAAGATAATTCTACTCGCTCTGTAGTTAAATACGTTTGGTTTGTAATCTCTCCTCGTTTTTCAATACATAAAGACATTACTGGTCCCACAAAATCAGCTTTCGTAATAATCGATGCTTTTATGTATGGCTCTTCAACCCTATTCATTTTAGATGGGTCCGGTAAATCGGTTGGGTTATTTACAACAATTACCTCATCGGGTTCTTTATTGGTAAACGCATGATAAGACACGTTAGGCACCGTTGTGATAACGGTCATATTAAATTCACGTTCCAATCGCTCCTGAATAATTTCCATATGTAACATCCCCAGGAAACCACATCTAAAACCAAAACCTAAAGCAGCAGAACTTTCTGGAGCAAACACCAATGAAGCATCATTAAGCTGTAGTTTCTCCATAGATGCTCTTAGTTCTTCATAGTCTTCGGTATCTACAGGGTATATTCCTGCAAATACCATAGGCTTTACATCTTCAAAACCTTCAATAGCATTTTCGGTTGGTGTCTTAGCATCGGTAATAGTATCTCCAACCTTAACCTCACGAGCATCTTTAATACCCGTAATAAGATACCCTACATCACCTGTTTTAATTACTTTTTTAGGAACCTGATTTAATTTTAAGGTACCAATCTCATCAGCAAAATAACTTTTTCCAGTAGCCACAAATTTGATTTGCTGTCCTTTTTTTATTTCACCATTTACTACTCTAAAATAGGTTTCTACTCCTCTAAAAGGGTTATATACAGAATCAAAAATCAACGCTTGCAAAGGTTCATCGGTATTCCCGTCGGGCGCAGGAATACGCTCAATCACAGCTTCTAAAATATCTTCTATACCAATTCCCGTTTTGGCACTGGCAGGAATTACTTCTTCTGCATCACAACCAAGAAGATCTACAATATCATCGGTTACCTCTTCTGGGTTTGCACTTGGCAAATCTACTTTGTTCAACACAGGAATAATTTCAAGATCATTCTCAAGTGCCAGATATAAATTAGAAATTGTTTGTGCCTGTATACTTTGCGCAGCATCTACAACCAATAAAGCACCTTCACAAGCTGCAATAGATCGAGAAACTTCATATGAGAAATCTACGTGTCCAGGAGTATCAATAAGGTTTAAGATATATTGTTCTCCCTTGTAGGTATATTCCATTTGTATTGCATGACTCTTAATGGTGATACCACGCTCTCGTTCCAAATCCATATTATCCAACAACTGAGCCTGCGCCTCTCGTGCAGTTACCGATCCTGTATAATCTAACAATCGGTCTGCCAAGGTACTTTTACCATGATCGATATGCGCAATAATGCAAAAATTTCTAATGTTTTTCATTTCTCTTTCTCAAATAAATTTCAGGGCGTGCCCTTACAGGTCGGGCTATTCGCTATATCTTTTTTATTAGCATTTTCTATTACTACCGAGAAGCACACATCAAAAAAAAGGATGCCACTCCTATCCCTCACGCAATTCTCATGCTGCTAATGACTTGCAAATATAGTTGATTTTGGAAGCTTTATATCATATCTTTTCTATTATTTGAAGCCAACAAGACCGCAATTGCCGACAAGGTCTAAAAGAATTCGTATTTTTGCCAAAAAATATAAACCGCTGTGGCTAAGATTGGAGATATAGATGTAGGAGAATTTCCTTTATTACTTGCACCAATGGAGGATGTAAGTGACCCCCCATTTCGTGCATTATGTAAAGAACAAGGTGCCGATGTAGTATACACCGAATTTATTTCGAGTGAAGGGCTCATACGTGACGCTGCCAAAAGCGTCATGAAATTGGACATCTACGAAAAAGAACGTCCTGTAGGTATTCAGATTTTTGGTGCCAATCTCGATTCTATGCTTAAATCTGTTGAGATTGTTGAAGCTTCTGGGCCTGATATTATTGATATTAATTTTGGTTGCCCTGTAAAAAAAGTAGTAAGTAAAGGTGCTGGTGCCGGAATTTTAAAAGATATCGATCTTATGGTATCTCTCACTAAGGCTATGGTAGAGCACACCAAACTCCCAGTAACGGTAAAAACTAGGTTAGGCTGGGATCACAATTCAATTCGAATTGTAGAAGTAGCAGAACGCTTACAAGATGTTGGTTGCAAAGCGATCTCTATTCATGGGCGTACCCGTGCACAAATGTATAAGGGAAATGCCGATTGGAAACCCATTGCCGAGGTTAAGAACAACCCTAGAATGCATATTCCTGTATTTGGAAATGGAGATGTCGATAGCCCAGAGCGTGCTGTAGAAATGCGAGATGAATACGGATTAGATGGTGCCATGATAGGTAGAGCCAGTATTGGATATCCTTGGTTTTTTAAAGAAGTGAAACACTTTTTTGAAACCGGAGAGCATCTACCCCCTCCTACTATCGAGGAACGAGTTGTTGCTGCTCGCAGGCATTTACAAATGGCTATCGATTGGAAAGGTGAAAAATTGGGAGTTTTTGAAACTAGAAGGCATTATACCAATTACTTCAAAGGGATCCCTCATTTTAAAGAATACCGAACCAAAATGGTAACTAGCGATCATTCTCAAGATGTCTTTGCTGCTTTCGATGAAGTTCAGGAAAAGTTTGCTGGATTTGAGTTTGCTTCTTAGTAAAAAAATTATGCTACCAGTTTCTGATTAATTCTACTTGAAGCCAACAAAGAAGCGACAAAACCAATTACTGAAATTGTTAGAAATACCACAACAAAACTCATTGCAGTAATTCTAGTTGGATAAGGCAGTGATGGAGTTATCATCAACAACCCGAATTGCTGTTGTAGAACGATGAGCACAAAACCCAAAAACAATCCTAGCAGCGTTCCCAGCACGGTCATAAGTGAGCCTTGAAATAAAAATATTTTTCGAATATTGGATAATGAAGCTCCAACATTATACAAGGTTTTCACATTACCCTTTTTGTCAATAATCATCATAATAATTGCTCCAGCCACATTAAATAAAGCAATAACCGCGATCAAGGTGATGACAAGATACGACACCAAGTTTTCGGTATTTAACATCTTGTAGAGTGTATCATTGAGTTGCACTCTATTTTTGATAATCACATCGTTATTAAAAATCTCTTGTAATTGTTGTTTCACCAATTGCTCATCGGCTCCAGGATTAAGTTTAAACTCCAGATTAGTTACCTGATTATCCGGAAGGTCCAAAAGGGTACGAGCCAAACCTATAGTCCCGAATATATATTTTTTATCTAATTCTTCATTTACACTATATATCCCAATATTCACTGTTTTTTGAGACCTGAAGGCTTTGGTAGGATCATTGGGAATTCCTTTTCCAGGTCTTGGCACATAAATACTAAGTAGATTGGTATATGTGGGCTCAACAGTCATACTAAGCTCTCTGCTTATCCCGTTACCTGCAACTACCTGAAAATCATTTTCGGTTAACCAGTTTCCATAAACCAGTATGCTATCTGTCTTAACCACATTAGTATACGCTTGATCGACTCCTTTTATAAATGCAGCTTTTTGCTTATCTCTAAATTCTAAAAAAACACGTTCTTCTATTACTTCAGAAAAATGAGCTATGCTTTCTAATTGTTGTAACTTTTCTTTTTGCTCTGGAGTATACGTGAATGTTTTTCCACTTGAGGGAAACATCTTAAGATCGGGATCAAAATAGCTAGAAAACTGAAGACTAAAATCTTTGAGTCCTGCAAACCCCGACAATACTAAAAAGAGAGCCATAGCTCCAATAACTACGCCAGCCGCTGCAATAATTGTAATGATATTAATCGCATTACTGCTCCCGGGAGAAAATAGATATCGCTTGGCGATGTAGTATGAAAAATTCACTTCTTTTTACGTCTTTCTAAAAGATTAGGGTTATGAATAGGGTTATCCTCTCCTTTAACCGCTTTTTCAATTTTGGAGATATATTCAAGGGAGTCATCAATAAAATAACTCATCTCTGGCATTCGACGCAACTGATTTTTGGTACGTTGCGCTACCTGATGTTTAATTTGTGATTTTACTGCGTTCACCTCTTGTAATACACGCCCTCCCTTATCGTGAGGAAAAACACTCATATATACTTTGGCGATTGAGAGATCTGTGGTAACGCTTACTTTGGTTACGGAAACCAAAATCCCCTGAACCCCAGCCTCACGCAATGCATGCTGTATTACATCGGCAACATCGCGTTGCAATACACCAGCAATTTTTTTCTGTCTGTTTGTTTCCATAGGTGCAAAAATACATATTAATTGTACTTTTACTCGATATTAGAGAGTTAAATACTTCAATAGTGTTTTAACCAATAAAGATAAACGTATATTATGAATCCTATTACTAAAATAGAACACTTGGGCATTGCTGTAAAAGATATTGAAAAAGCTAATCGTCTATACGAACAGCTTTTAGGAGTTGCCCCTTACAAACAGGAAGAAGTAGAAAGTGAAGCTGTAATCACTTCTTTTTTTAAAGTTGGAGAAAGCAAAATTGAATTATTGGCCAGCACCTCAGATGAAGGTCCTATTGGTAAATTTATTGCAAAGAAAGGAGAAGGTATTCATCACATAGCTTTTGATGTAGATGACATCGAAAAGGAGCTTGATCGTTTAGAAAAAGAAGGTTTTCAAGTCATTAACAAAGTTCCTAAAAAGGGAGCAGACAATAAGCTAGTGGCCTTTCTTCACCCTAAAAGTACAAACGGAGTTTTGATTGAGCTTTGCCAGGAGATAAATTAAAATAAAAAATGTTTGGCGTGTATTGGTCAAATCCTTAAATTTGCCGTCCGTTTCGGGTCCCATAGCTCAGCTGGTTAGAGCACCTGACTCATAATCAGGGGGTCCTTGGTTCGAGCCCAAGTGGGACCACATATCTAAAAAGCCTTTGCAGATTGCAAAGGCTTTTTTTATTACTCATAAATCACCGCAAATATCCTCCCAAAAAATCCCTCTATACCAAACGTATAGAGGGAATGGTCAAACTAAATAACTTCCAGGTCAATTCCGTGTTCTCCTGGACCACTTCCAATCCAACCCCAGTCTGTATCGAATACAGGATTTTCAGGATCTACTACTGGAAATATATTATCGTCATTGAACGCTGGATATAAAGCCACTCCCGAAATCTCTATTGAGGTCTCTAGAGTTAGCTCATCAATTTTAATATTTTTCATAGCTTTTTTTATCGGTTTATAAAAAATTGATTACAACATCATTGTTAAGTGTTTCAACGCTTCCATTATTTTTTCCAATTCTTCGCAGGTGTAATCTTCTCCACCACAACCACCTGAAATATTAGTAATCTCTTTAACTCGAAGTTCTGTAACTTCTAATCTATTTAAATTTTTCATTTTAATTTTTTTTTATAATTAATATTAAATGACACATTTTCAATTTCGTCAAATCAAATTTGTAAACTTTGATACATCGTTGTTGTAACAACTAAAAAAATCACGTAATTCCTTCTACATTACAATACTACAAAGCTTCCGTACCATTTTTCGGGACGCTAAAAATCAAATCAAGGTTTTTAAAAGCTAAAATTCGATACGACTAGTAATAAAAAAACCCAAAGTATAAACTTTGGGTTTTCGACTCAAATATCGCTCAATAAAAATATTCATTTATCAAGGGATAAACAATTATTGTTTGGCTGCTTCTCTTCCTAGTTCAAACGCCCATTTAAAAACACTAAATGTTAAAATTCCAGCACCAACAAATGCTGCAGGATTACCTCCTTCTATTGACATTTGTTCATCCAATGCGATTGCTTCTACTCCTATATTATTTAATTCCATGTTTTTCGAATTTTAAAAAATTGATATTTCTTCTTGTTTAGTTATTTTAAAACGGATGTAATCCTAATTGTCTTCCTTTTTCAAAAGCATACCCACCAATGAAACCTGAAATTATAATCCCTATTAAACCTCCTTTTATACTTTGACATTCTTTTAACTCTAGTTCTTGTACCTTAAAATTTTCTAAATTTTTCATTTTAATTTTTTTTATAATTAATAATTTGATTTTAATAACTCATCTTTAATTTCGTCAAATTAAATCTATGAGCTTCTCTGCATTGTTGTTGTAACAACTAAAAAAATCACGTAATTCCTTCTACATTACAATACTACAAAGCTTCCGTACCATTTTTCGGGACGCTAAAAATTAAATTAAGATTTTTAAAAAATTAGCGGTCAACATTATAATTCTTGGATAATAAAAAACCCAAAGTATATACTTTGGGTTTTTGCTCCACAAATCACTTAATAAAAATATTCTATTTATCAAGCTATAAGCAATTATTGTTTAGCCGCCTCTCTTCCTAGTTCAAACGCCCATTTAAAAACACTAAATGCTAAAATTCCGGCACCAACATATGCTGCGGCACTACCTCCTTCTATTGACATTTGTTCATCCAATGCGATTGCTTCTACTCCTATATTATTTAATTCCATGTTTTTCGAATTTTAAAATTGATATTTCTTCTTGTTTAGTTATTTTAAAACGGATGTAATCCTAATTGTCTTCCTTTTTCAAAAGCATACCCACCAATGAAACCTGAAATTATGATTCCTATTAAACCTCCATTTATATTTTGACATTCTCGTACCTCTAGTTCTTGTACCTTAAAATTTTCTAAATTTTTCATTTTAATTTTTTTTATAATTAATAATTTGATTTTAATAACTCATCTTTAATTTCGTCAAATTAAATCTATGAGCTTCTCTGCATTGTTGTTGTAACAACTAAAAAAATCACGTAATTCCTTCTACATTACAATACTACAAAGCTTCCGTACCATTTTTCGGGACGCTAAAAATTAAATTAAGATTTTTAAAAAATTAGCGGTCAACATTATAATTCTTGGATAATAAAAAACCCAAAGTATATACTTTGGGTTTTTGCTCCACAAATCACTTAATAAAAATATTCTATTTATCAAGCTATAAGCAATTATTGTTTAGCCGCCTCTCTTCCTAGTTCAAACGCCCATTTAAAAACACTAAATGCTAAAATTCCGGCACCAACATATGCTGCGGCACTACCTCCTTCTATTGACATTTGTTCATCCAATGCGATTGCTTCTACTCCTATATTATTTAATTCCATGTTTTTCGAATTTTAAAATTGATATTTCTTCTTGTTTAGTTATTTTAAAACGGATGTAATCCTAATTGTCTTCCTTTTTCAAAAGCATACCCACCAATGAAACCTGAAATTATGATTCCTATTAAACCTCCATTTATATTTTGACATTCTCGTACCTCTAGTTCTTGTACCTTAAAATTTTCTAAATTTTTCATTTTAATTTTTTTTATAATTAATAATTTGATTTTAATAACTCATCTTTAATTTCGTCAAATTAAATCTGTAGGCTTCTCTACATTGTTGTTGCAACAACTAAAAAAATCACGTAATTCCCTCTACACTACAATACTACAAAGCTTCCGTACCATTTTTCGGGACGCTGTTGTAAACATTGTTTTTTTCCTATTAAACTTCCTCCATGAATAGATCTTAAATCATCATACCCTAAGTCTTTCGCCACAAAACCGAACCTAAATTTTACTTCTTTTTCATATATGAAACTTTGTAGTCCTATTTTATATATGATGGGCGCATTTAATTCTTTCATAACATCAATGGCACGGTAAACTTTGGTTCTTGATATCCCTAATCTGGAAGCCAATGCTGCAGGAGGACCTGTAGCTTGCAATCGTATTAGTTGATCTATTCTTTCTATAAGTTCTATTTGTTTGATTACTGTATCCATAATAACTCCCCGTTTCTAATTAAAATCCTTATGCTATCTTAATAACCCATTTAGGCACTATGCTGCATGCGTACTTTTGTTGTTTACTTGATATAAAACTGGCATTTGTTTTTGCCATAGTTCATAATACTTTTCTTGTCT
>NZ_JALPRE010000029.1 GCF_023195925.1 Aquimarina acroporae
TTTTTTTGTTGTAGAATGGAAAAAGGTGTGTATGTTTGCACCCGCAAAACGGGAGATGTTTGAGGGGTTGTTAGGAAGAGTTTTTGCGTAGGTTCATTGAGTTTGTAAGTTGGTAAAAATTTTTTCAAAAATAATTAGAAAAAGTTTTGGAGGTTAAAAAGAGGGTTGTATATTTGCACCCGCTTTGAGAGACAAGCGAAGTTCATAAGAAGAATTATACTGGAGTTAGGGTTAATTTAGGTTAGCTGATTAGGGTTCGATTCCTTGAGTAATAACGATAGTTCGGGTTACTATTAATAGTGGTAATTTAGGCTAAAAAAGTTCATAGACATATTGATTGACAGCGCGTATGTAAATTAAGGTTTTACATTTTAATTTACATAGCAAAAAGAATTAAAGACTAGTCTCATCAAGAGAATCGATTAAA
>NZ_JALPRE010000003.1 GCF_023195925.1 Aquimarina acroporae
AATGAATTGATAAAGAGCAACCGTCATATCAACTACAAAATGTGAAAGTTTCATTACTAAAGAGATCAAAGCTTGCATCATAAGGCTTGAATTTTTGATTTGTGAAAAATATGACTGATCGTTTTTTGATTCATTCAAATATAAGCTCGATAAAAAGCCAAAAACAAGTGAAGTACATCGTCATTCGGGAATACAGACCCTGCATTCCCAGAATTCAGACCAAGAGTTTTGGTGGTTAAAACATTGGTAATCAGTATTTTTTAATTATTTTTTCTTAAATACCAACTAAAAAGAGAAAACCGTATCTTTATATACCCTAGTAGAGGGATAGATTTTGGGTTTTTTAGGTTTATTGATATACTTTAGGTGATATAATTATTGTGCAGTACGATGAAATAACACCAATTTCATAACATGTTTTTAAGAAAAAATTAGGATTTTTGTGCAAAAATGTGAAATAAAGTACCCTGAGCAGAGTCTTTTGTGAAAGAAAAAGAAATATGCTACGACTAATTTTGTTAATCGTGGTGCTATGAAATGACTAAACAAACTACAGTGAACACTAACTACTATCGTATAGTTTTTCCTTTATTGCTTTTAGTTGGCTTTTTGGGAGTAAGCCAGGAAGCTGATGTTATAATTCCTGATTCTTTGAAAAAACGAAGTATTCGTGAAATAGAGAATTCATTAAATAAAAGTTATGGGGATTCAATTAAGTTCCCTTTGTATGCGAAGGTTTTAATCTCTAAAGCCAAGAAGAAAAATAACTTTTTGGCCTTATTGAAAGGATATGCTGCTGCATCATTTAGTTCGACTGATCCAAAACTTAAAATAAAATACCTTGATAGTTCTGTTGTATCCAGTAAAAATCTTGATGACAAGAATTATCCTGCATATTCACATTCTGAAAGAGCACGTACATATAAAAGATTAGGTAACTATAGCAAAGCCTTAGATGATTACTTAAAAGCCTTACAATATTTCGATGAAGCAAATAACAGAAGTTTCTATTATGAGACCAAGCATAATATTGGTTTGTTAAAAAAAATCATTTATGAGTATGAAGATGCCTCTAAAATGTTTGAAGAAGTGTTGCGGTATGAAGATGATAATAATATATCTGGTAAGGGACATTTGTCGACCATGTTAGCGCTTTCTAGCACTTATGTAAAGTTAGGATTACAAGATTCTGCTGCCTATTACAATAAAATTGGTATAAATGAATCTCTAAAAGACAGCTTGGACATTTATAATTTTTTCGTGTTGAATGAGGGTATCAACAAGTTTTATAAAAAACAGCACAAAGCTTCTTTAGATAGTATAGAAAAGGCTGTGCCAATTATAGAAAAACAATTTAGAAAAATAAACAAATCATTACTTGTAAGTGGTTATTTGCATTTAGGAAAGTTATACAAGAAGTTTAATAATAATGAAAAAGTATTAGAGTCTTTAGGAAAAATAGATACATATCACGAGGAGACAGGTTTTACCTCTCTAGAGGTTAGCGAAGGCTATGAGATGCTTATTAAGCATTATAAGGCTGAAGATGACAAGAATCAACAGTTATATTATATTAATAAATTGTTTGCTGTAGACAGTATCTTAGATATAAATTATAAAGACCTAAGTAAAAAAATAATTAGGGAATACGATACACCTAGACTTCTTGAAGAAAAAGAACTCTTGATAAGCGATTTACAAAAGAAGGAGAAAAAATCAAATTTAAAATTAATTATAACGCTAACAGTACTAGTTGTTACAATGGTTATTTTGTTATTACAATATAATAAAAACGTTAAATACAAAAAGAGGTTTAATGAATTGATGGAAACTAAAATTCCTGAAGCAAATGAAAAAGAGATCAGTGATAATAAAGATGCAAAAGTTGCAGAAACTTCAATAGGAATTTCTAATGAGATTATAACTGATATTTTAAATGGATTAGAAATATTTGAGAAGAAGAAAGGATTTTTATCTGCAAACATTACCACTAATGATCTTGCAAAACAATTAAATACCAATTCTAAGTACTTATCGAAAATCATTAATACGTATAAAAAGAAAAGCTTTAGTGTGTATATTAATGAATTGCGAATACAGTATGTTATTGAGAAACTAAAGGATGATTCTAAGTTTAGATTGTATACCGTTAAAGCAATTTCTCGTGAAATAGGGTTCAATACTACGGAGGCATTTTCTAAATCTTTCTACAAAACCACAGGAATATACCCTTCTTACTTCATTAAGCAGCTAGAAAAATAGAATCACACAAGATGTTGATTTACAAGTATTTAAAGGTCTGTTTTCTTAGAATACAGACCGATAGATTGTTTTTTATTGATTTTTTTCTAATCCCAATACCTATATTTGAATCAAACATTTAAACCAAATAATCATGAAGAAGAATCACACAAAGAAAAAGTTAGTTTTAGGAAAAGTAAATATTGCAAAATTAGATCATAATACACTTGCTGCTGTTAAAGGAGGTACGGGTATTCCAGATCCAGATTCTAAAGATTCTTTATGTAATACAGGAGATGATAGAGCAGGTAGTGGGTGGCCATGTATATTTACTATTGGAAGAAATATACTTCTAGACAATGAACAATAATATAATAAGTCTTTATTTGATAGTCCTATAACCATTAACACAAAATAGTTCAACAAGTACATATCAGTTAAGACTATTTGTTCTTAATTGAATATAAAATTTAGCCTTTGCCTTTTGGCAAACAGGGCATCCGGCATATCAACCAGACAGTGAGTAATTATATTTAAAATGATGACAAAACCCCAACTCTTCTTGAGTTGGGGTTTTGTTTTTTTAACTAGTAAATTGAAATGCAGATTTAGCAGTGTTAGATTTTAAATAAAAGCCATATGAAAACCCTACAACTTCTTCATAAATATAACTTTGCACATCTACATCATAAACAATAGGGGCGCCAAGAGCTTTCATAGTATTAATGATACGATGTAGTTTGGTTTTTGATATATCTAATCGTCTGGCCAATGTGCTTGGAGAGCCAGTTGCCTGCATACGAATAAGTCTATCTATACGCGATATTAATTCTAATTGTATAAGTATATTTTGCATTACTTTTCCCTTTTTAAGTTTGTTAGTTATTCATGATTAGTAAAAGCAATTATAATCATATGGTTACAAATTATCTAGACGTAGGTTTTTTTACGTTTACAGGTCAAATGTAGTGGCAAGTTGCTCCCAAAAACAAGAAAATATACCCGTAATTCATGAAAATAGGGCGATATTATAAGGGTTAAGTATTTGATAATAATGGTATTATTGATTTTTCTAAGAAAAATGATTACATGCAATAAAAAACTTATTTTTGATATCTATTTTAAGGTAAAACCAATTGTACAATCTCTTTTGAAACCTGTTTCTACATTTTTTTATCCCTATAAAATACAAGTACTGTTGTTCTTTTTTGTGGTATTTGGGTTGCAAGCAGCAATAGCTCAAGAAAAGAATCTTATAATTCCAGACTCATTACTAAAGTTGAGTTATGATGAGCTTAGATCAAGATGGGAACAAGAAAGATATGGGGAAAATAAATACACTGAAGTTTATGCTAGAGCTTACCTCCAAAAAAGTAAGAATGAAAATAGTGTTATAGAAAATGCAATTGGATATATAATGGTTAGTGTTATTTTCCATGATAGCCCAGAAATACAAATCCAATATAATGATAGTGCGATAGCAATTACAAAGAATATTAAACATAAATCCTTTCCTGCGCTTTTTTACATTTATAAAGGAACCAATTATGATGAATTAGGAAATTTTAGTAAAGCATTTGAGAACTATTTGGAAGCAATGAAATGGGCAAAAAGATCCCAAAACAAAAACCATATATCTATTCTAAAAAATAACATTGCTATTTTGAAAAGAAAGATAGGGAAATATGAAGAAGCTAAATCTATGATGAAAGAATGTCTAATTTACATTGGCAATAAAAAAGAAATGAGAAAAATAGATTCCCTTAGTTATTTGGTATCATTATCAGATTTGGTTAATATTTATCGTTTGAATTCACAGATTGATTCTGCTTTAATTTATAACAAAAAAGGTCTTAATTCTTCTATTGGAGAAAGGTTAAATAATAATGATAAATCGATAAAGGAGAAAGAAACTGCGAACTTATTCAAATTGAATAAGGCTATGCTTTATTATTATGAAAAAAGATATAGTGAAGTTATAGATGGAATTAATGATGTTTTACCGGATTTATTAAGTTATGAAAACAGGTATTTTTTTAATGAATATGATTTGATAACTGCTTATCTATATTTAGGAAAATCATATGAGGCGTTATTGGATGAAAAAAACATGGTTTATTATTATAAAAGAATTGATTCTCTTGCTCAAACAGTAAATTACATCTTACCTGAAACTAAATTGGCGTATAAAAAGTTGATTCAATATTATAAAATAAACGAGAATAGAGATCAACAACTTTTTTACATTAACAGATTGTTATATGCGGACAGTATTTTGGATCATACCTATCGATATTTAGGAGATAAACTTAAAAAAGACTACGACATTCCGCAGTTACTTGTAGAAAAAGAAGCCTTAATCACAGATTTAGAAGCCAAAGACAACCAATCGTCCAAAGTAATTTTGGGGCTGTCTTTGTTTTCTCTGGTGCTTGGTGGTTTTTTATTCTGGAATTATCGTAAACGTAAGGCTTATACGCAACGTTTTGAGCTGCTTATGAATCAAACGAAAGAAGAGGAACAAAAACCCGTGCAAGAGTCTTCTAAAGATTCAGATATTGGTATTTCAGACAGTATCGTGACCGAAATTCTACAAAAACTTGATGATTTTGAGCAGCAGCAAGGGTATCTTAAAAATAGCCTTACTCTAAACTCACTGGCCAAAGAGCTAAAAACAAATGCCAATTATTTGTCTAAGATTGTAAATGCCAATAAGCATAAAAGTTTTAGTCATTACATTAATGATCTTAGAATTGAATACGTTGTTACACAACTTAAGTCAAACTCTACTTTTAGAAAGTATACCGTAAAAGCTATTGCCAACGAGATAGGATTTAAAAGTCCCGATGCCTTCTCAAAAGCGTTTTACAAGAGTACAGGTATTTACCCTTCTTATTTTATCAAACAGTTGGAAAAGCAGACGACGGTTACAACTTAAAAAACCCTGCTATGTATACATAACAGGGTTTTGTTCAACACAAATAATCTTGGTTCAGACAAGAAAATTTTTTATTAGTACTGGATAAGATCCTCTAGAGTTGGTCGTTTAGGTCCGATAGGTAAAACAGGCCCTGTGCATCCGTTTCCAGATCCGTCATCAGTGACATTTGTAGTGTGAGGATTCATTCCTCCATTAATACTAGTTAATTCACGAACAGTTAAATTTTGTAAACCTTTCATTTTTTGATTTTTTAAATACATTACCTTGATGAAGGGTAATAGTGTTATTGTTTGATTTCAATGGTAAAACTAGAGTACTTGTGTCTCAAATTTTGAGATGAACGTAGAAAATGTAGAAGGAATTAAAAATAGGGCATAAAAAAACCCGGTTCGATATCGAACCGGGTTTTAGTTTTTTACTTGATCACTTCACCATCTTTATCGTGAAAGTGATACTCTAAATACGTGTAAGCGTCTCTAGGTACAATCTTTACCCATCGCTTATGGTCAAAGAACCATTTTGATCGGGTAGATGGAAATCCTTTGGTTAAAAAAGCCGCAATAAAAGGATGTGCACTCAAGGTGATCTTTTTATGGTCTTTTTTAATTAATTTTTCTAGTTCGACCTTTATTTTATCTACCAGAACGATTGGCGCCTCAATTTCGCCGTTTTCACCATTCGGGTTTTCCTCTCGGGTTTTGATATTCATTTCAGGTCGCACGCGTTGTCGCGTGATTTGAATCAAGCCAAACTTACTTGGCGGTAAAATTTTATGTTTCGCTCTATCATCTTTCATTTCTTCCCTTAGGTGATTGAAGAGCGTTCTACGATTTTCGGCATTATTCATATCGATAAAATCGACTACAATAATACCTCCCATATCTCTAAGACGCAGTTGGCGAGCCACTTCGGCTGCGCTAATAAGGTTTACTTCGAGGGCAGTATCTTCTTGGTTTTTGGCTTTATTAGAGCGGTTTCCGCTGTTAACGTCTATAACGTGCATGGCTTCGGTATGCTCGATAACCAAATAGGCACCTTTACTCATAGATACCGTTTTGCCAAAACTGGTTTTGATCTGTCTCTCGATTCCGTATTTTTCAAAAACGGGAGCCTTAGAGGTGTGTAATTTTACAATTGATTCCTTTTTAGGTGCAATTTCTTGCAGATACTCTTTGATTCTGTTGTAGAGTTCTTCGTCATCTACAACAATAGATGTAAAGGTGTCATTAAAAACATCTCTTAAAATAGAGGATGCTCTGTTCATTTCACCTAATACTTTTGACGGGTGGTGGGCTTTGTATAATTTTTTACACATGGCTTTCCAGCGATCCATCAAGTTTTGCAAATCTTTGTCTAGTTCTGCTACTTTTTTGCCTTCCGCTACTGTACGAACAATAATTCCGAAACCTTTGGGCTTAATACTTTTTACAAGCCTTTTTAGGCGCTCCTTTTCTTCTGTAGATTCTATTTTTTGCGAAATAGAAATTCGATTAGAAAAAGGAACCAATACAATATATCTACCGGCGATAGATAGCTCAGAGCTTATTCTGGGGCCTTTGGTAGATATAGGTTCTTTTACTATTTGTACTAATAGCGATTGGTTTGATTTTAACACGTTTGTAATCGTACCGTGTTTATCAATGTCTTTCTCGAAAGGAAAATCCTTAAGAGAATAGTTTTTTAATTTACCTGTGCTTACACGTTTGATGAATTTAAGTAAAGAAGATACTTGAGGACCCAGATCATGATAATGCAAAAAAGCATCTTTTTCGTAGCCAACATTTACAAATGCGGCATTTAATCCAGGGACAGATTTTCTTATTTTGGCAATAAAAATATCACCAACAGAAAAATTACTATCATCTTCTTCCTTATGTAATTCAATTAGTTTTCCATCCTTTAATAAGGCAAAATCTGTAGAGGAACCAGATCTAATGATCAATTCTTTGTTCACTCTTAAATAGATTTTTATCCCGATAACTATCGGAATGGATTAAACAATTTTTTCACAGGAATTTTTGACAATTCCGTTGAAATAAAGGCTATATTTTGGTAGCTTGAGCTATAGGATCTTTATTTCGATTTCAAAGAACATTTAAATGAAAAAAGTAGTTAGAAACTACTTTTTCTTGTGGCGATTAGCTCTTCTTCTCTTTTTACGCTTGTGCGTCGCTACCTTGTGTCTTTTACGTTTTTTACCACTTGGCATAGTGTACTTCTATTTATATGATTATTTAACTTCTACGTTGGTCTTAACACCTTCTACAAATACTTTTGCAGGCTTGAATGCTGGTATATTGTGTGCAGGAATCTTGATAGTCGTATTTTTAGAAATGTTACGACCAGTTTTCTCTGCTCTTGTTTTGATGATAAAGCTTCCAAATCCTCTTAGATAAACGTTGTCTCCGCTTTCTAATGAACTTTTTACTTCTTCCATGAATGTTTCAACTGTTGCTTGAACATCTCCTTTTTCTATTCCTAGCTTTTCAGAAATTTTTGCTACGATATCTGCTTTAGTCATTATTTACCTATTTAGGGGTTTTTTAAATTTTCAAGGGGGCAAATATAAGAATTTAAAATCCAAAAAATCAATACTTAAGATTAAATTATCATCTTTATTCAATTAATTTTGCAAAACAGATAAATTTGCTATGATTTTTTCTAAAAAACTCATTTTGTGGTATTTACAAAACAAAAGATCGATGCCATGGCGTGAAACTAAGGATCCGTATCGAATTTGGTTAAGTGAAATTATACTTCAACAGACCAGAGTCGCGCAAGGATTACCCTATTATTTGTCTTTTGTAGAATCGTTTCCTACCGTTTTTGATTTGGCTTCTGCTAGTGAAGAACAGGTCTTAAAATTATGGCAGGGGTTGGGGTATTATTCGCGAGCTAGAAATCTTCATTTTACAGCACAATATGTAGCCAATGAATTGAACGGAGTTTTTCCGAACACTTATAAAGGTCTTCTAGAATTAAAAGGTGTGGGTGATTATACGGCTAGTGCCATAGCTTCTATATCTTTTAATGAACCGGCTCCCGTAGTAGATGGTAATGTGTATAGAGTATTATCGAGATATTTCGGAATAGATACTCCTATTAATAGTACTCAAGGAATAAAAGAGTTTAAAAAATTGGCCATAGAATTAATTGACCTGGAAAAGCCAGCAGATTATAATCAGGCCATTATGGAATTTGGGGCGTTGCAGTGCAAACCTAAAAACCCATATTGTATTGTGTGTCCATTAAATGATAGCTGTGTTGCGTTAGAAAAAGGTAAGATCAATGAGTTGCCAGTAAAACTTAAAAAGTTAAAGATTAAGAAAAGATACTTTAATTATACGGTCTTTATTATTAATGATGAATATACCATTCTTCAACAAAGAACGGGGAATGGAATTTGGAAAGGGTTGTATGAGTTTCCATTGTTAGAAGGAGAGGGATATACCGAAGAAAGTATCCCTTCAGACAAGGTATTTCAAGATATTATAGATGGTGCAAGCTATGATCTTACTGCCTATACAAAGGAATATTTGGTGCATAAATTATCTCATCAACATTTATACACTCGATTTTATATCGTAAAACTAGGTGAGATGCCAAACATAAGTGACGAACAAAAAATTGTTAATTTTAAAGAGGTACACAATTATCCTGTTCCTATTTTGTTAGGTAATTTTATAGATTCCTTTTTTAAGGTATGAGGCTTTTTTATTACATTTACTAATATTAACAAAGAAGAGAATGTCAGGAACATTAAATAAAGTAATGCTTATAGGGCATACTGGAGATGAGGTAAAGATGCATTATTTTGAAGGAGGTAATTGTATTGGAAGATTTCCATTGGCCACCAATGATTCTTATATGAATAAAAGTACTGGTGAGCGTGTGACAACTACAGAATGGCATAACATTGTGGTTAGAAACAAAGCTGCCGAAATTTGCGAAAAATACCTTAATAAAGGAGATAAAATCTATATCGAAGGTCGACTTAAGACTAGAAAATGGCAAGACGAACAAGGAAAAGATCGATATAGTACAGAAATACAATGTACAGATTTTACCTTTCTAACTCCTAAAAACGAGACCCAACCCACTGAGTCAAATACTCAGCATCCATCGAATATGAGTACGCCTGCGGCAAATCCACAGGCAGTGTCCTCTAGTACGCAGCAAACAGAAGACGATGACCTTCCGTTCTGATATGTTTAACTAAACGAAGATAATTTGGACCCTGATCCTGAACCTTTATTAGCTACTCTATTTATTTTTGATATCATGCAGACCATAAATTTGGTTGTGCTTTTGGTGTTATTGGTGTTTTCTGCACTTATCTCGGGTAGTGAAGTAGCTTTATTTTCTTTAACTCCCGCAGATCTTAAGGATCATGAAAACACTTCAAAAAATCTAAGAATTGTTGGTAAATTGCTAAATAACCCCAAAAAGCTATTGGCGACCATTCTGGTGGCAAATAATTTCATCAATATTGCCATTGTACTATTATTCGCTTCGCTTGGTGAAACATATTTTAAGAGCTTAGATTATGATTGGTTAGGTGTTGTTAATGTGCGATTCGTTGTAGAGGTGGGTATTGTTACATTTTTGATCTTACTTTTCGGAGAAATTTTGCCAAAAGTATATGCGAGCAGGAATAGAGTAAAATTTGCAAAGTTTATGGCACGTCCGATAGGGATATTGTATTGGTTACTTTCTCCAATTAGTCAACCTATGCGCAATGTAACTACAAGAATTCACAACAAGCTGGGGAAACAAAAATCTAATTTAAGTGTAGATCAACTTTCACAAGCTTTAGAGCTTACTTCAGATCAGGAAACAACAGTTGAAGAAAAGAAGATTCTTGAAGGAATAGTATCTTTTGGTAATACTGATACTAAACAAGTCATGAAGCCAAGAATGGATATTTTTGCACTGAATTGTGAGGCGCCTTACAAAGAAATTCTTCCGGAGATAATTGAAAAAGGATTCTCCAGAATCCCAGTGTTTGAAGAAAGTATAGACAAAGTAACCGGTATCTTGTATGTAAAAGATCTTCTACCTTATATAAATGAAAGCAATTTTAATTGGGTAAGCCTTATAAGAGAGCCATACTTTGTTCCTGAAAATAAAAAATTAGATGATTTATTGAGTGACTTTAAAAACAAAAAGAATCACTTAGCTATTGTGGTAGATGAGTATGGTGGGACCAGTGGTTTAATTTCTATGGAAGATATTATTGAAGAGATTGTTGGTGATATAAGTGATGAGTTTGATGATGAAGATTTGATTTATTCGAAACTAGATGATTTAAATTATGTTTTTGAAGGTAGAACAGCGCTTAAAGATTTTTATAGAGTATTACGATTAGAGGATAATAGCGTCTTTGAAGATAAGAAAGGAGATGCTGAAACTATTGCAGGTCTGTTGCTCGAAATTTCAGGTAGTTTTCCTAAGAGAGGTGATAAGATAACTATTGAAAATTATACCTTTAAAATAGAGTCTTTAGATAAGAAAAGAATAAAACAGGTGAAATTAACAATTGATGAAACAAGTGTATAAGAAGTTTTTTATAGTAATATTTACAGTGCTCTTATGCAGTGCATGTGGTGGAGAAGTGCTTCCAAAACCAAAAGCAATGCTTAGGTTGAGTTATCCAAAACCTGAGTATAAAGAAGTGTCTATTCCTTGTTCTTATACCTTTGAAAAAAATGAATTTGCCGAACTCCAAAAAGCCAGAAGAAATAGAAAGTGCTGGTATAATCTTGAGTATAAAAGACTAAAAGCAACATTGTATATTTCTTATTTCGAAATTAATAATAATTTGGATTCTCTTCTAAGAGATGCTCAAAACTTAACTCAGGAGCATGTTATCAAAGCCGATGGTATTTTACAGGAACCTTATGTAGATGCAGAGAAAAAGGTATATGGTATGTTTTATGAGGTAACAGGGGATGCGGCGTCACAATCTCAGTTTTATGTAACCGACAGTCTTAACCATTTTATTTTGGGGTCTATCTATTTCAAAGTTAAACCTAACTATGATTCTATTCTGCCTGCGGCCAATTATCTGCGAAATGACATGAAACATCTTATAGAAACCTTAAACTGGAAAGACTGAACGCTAAATCTTAGTTAATTTTCATTCCAAACCATTTTTGTTCCAGTAGAATTTTATCATTTTTGCAGCGTAGCAAAAATGGGAAATGCAACACGGAAAGCTTAAATGGATATATCTTACCATATTATCTCTTATTTGGGGTAGTTCTTTTATTCTCATTAAAAAATCCCTTATTGGGTTAACGCCTATGCAATTAGGTGCTTTGCGTACTGTTTTTGCTGCAATTTTTTTATTTTCAATAGGTTTTAAAAGTATCAAAACCATTCATGGAAAAGAGTGGAAATGGGTTTCCATATCAGCTTTTGTGGGAACATTTATACCAGCTTTTTTATTTGCATTTGCAGAAACAGAAATCGATAGTGGAATCACCTCTATTCTTAATTCTCTTACTCCTCTAATCACATTTGTGCTAGGGGTAATCCTCTTTTCTGTCCGTTTTAATAAGAATCAACTTCTAGGAGTACTTATTGGTTTAATTGGAAGTATTGGGCTCATTTGGGAAGGTGCTATTATTAATCCGAATCAGGACTATAGCTACGCTTTTTTGGTGATTATAGCAACGTTTGGGTACGGGATTAATGTAAATATTATCAAGCGTCATTTGCAACATCTCTCCCCTATGGCAATCGCAAATGGAAACTTTGTTGTTCTAGTTATTCCAGCACTATGTGTGCTGTTTTTTTCAGGTTTTTTTAGGTCAGAGATACTTACTAGCAGTGAATTGCAAACTAGTATTTTATATATGGCTATTCTAGCTGTTGTAGGAACTGGAATTGCAAAGCTAATGTTTAACAAGCTTATACAAATTAGTACTCCGGTATTTGCAAGCTCGGTGACTTACACAATGCCTATTATTGCTTTAATTTGGGGTTTATGGGATGGTGAGAAGTTTTCATTCTACCAATTGCTGGCTTCGTTAGTGATCGTTTTTGGAGTGTACTTAACCAATAAAAAAGCTAGTCGTAAACCATTGTTAAACAATAAATTAACAAGCCTTTAAGGTTAAAGAACTCTTAAATTTCATACTTTTAATAAGAATCCTAAAATAGAAAAGTTATGAAAAAGTCTACTATCCCTGTGAAATATGGAGTTTATATCGCAATTGGGCTTATTGCATATTTTTTAATTCTTTCTTTAATCGGAGTACAAACCAATCCTGTGTTTAGCCTTGGAAACGGTATTCTAGTTGCAATAGGTTTGTATAAAGCAATGAAAACGTATAAAGAAGAAAAAGGAAGTGGTTTTGAATATCAAAAAGGGTTTATGGCTGGGTTGTTTACCGGTTTTAATGCTACAATGATCTTTACTATTTTCTTTGCTATTTATGTAACCAATATAAATACTAATTTTCTTCCTGAGATGCTGGCCAACTGGAGTTCTCACTATCATGTAGGAGTAGGTATAGTAGTGTTTATTGCAGCGATAATGGGATTTGCGACTACTTTTGTACTTACCTTATCTTTCATGCAATTATTTAAAGAAAGCTGGAATACTCGAAAAAGACATAATTCTTCACCGGTAGAGGCTTAAAATATTTGTCATTTAATTAATTAGCAGTATATTTGCACCCGCCTATTGCAAAATAGGTGTTGTTCTTGTATATAAAAATAAATTAATTAAACGTTACGCTATGTACGCAATTGTAGAGATAGCAGGGCAGCAATTTAAAGTTGCAAAAGACCAAAAAGTATTTGTACATCGTTTAGCAGGAGAAGAAGGAGATAAAGTATCTTTTGATAAAGTACTTCTTGCTGCAGATGGAGATAAAGTTACTTTAGGCGCCCCAGCTATAGATGGAGCTCAAGTAGGAGCGAAAATCACAAGACACCTAAAAGGTGATAAAGTTATTGTTTTCAAGAAAAAGAGACGTAAAGGATACCGTGTAAAAAATGGTCACCGTCAAGCTCTTACAGAAATTGTAATTGAAAGCATTGTAACTTCTGGAGCTAAAAAAGCTGCTCCAAAGAAAGAAGCTAAAAAAGCTGAGCCAAAAGCTAAGGTAGAAGCTGCTCCAAAAGCAGAAGCTCCTAAGAAAGAAGCTGCTCCAAAAGCGGTAAATGAAGATTTAAGCTCTAAAACTGTAGCTGAATTAAAAGAAATGGCAAAAGCTCAAGGGATTTCAGGAATTTCTTCTATGAAGAAAGCCGAATTAATCGAAGCTTTACAAGGAAAATAAAACGGCAGGTAATACTGTTTAATATTAACTATAAAACCTAAAGAAAATGGCTCATAAAAAAGGAGTTGGTAGTTCGAAGAACGGTAGAGAATCAGAATCGAAACGCTTAGGTGTAAAGATATTTGGTGGACAAGCTGCCGTGGCTGGTAACATCATTGTAAGACAAAGAGGTACAGCACACAAGCCAGGTGAAAATGTTTACGCTGGTAAAGATCATACCCTACACGCAAAGGTAGATGGTATCGTAAAATTTACTAAAAAGAAAGATAATAAATCCTACGTTTCGATAGTTCCTTTCGAAGCATAAGGATCTTTCCTTTGTAATATATTATCACCCTTTTCAGGTAACTGGAAAGGGTTATTTTTTAGATGATTTAATCGTAAACATTACAAATACTTTTGTTGGTGTTGTCCTTTTGAAAACTACGAAGGTAAAGATATCGTCTTATAACTTCAGGCTTTAATTCGCTACCGCAATCAATAACAACGTTTTTTATAGTATCAGACAATTTGTTTGATTCTTCATGCGGTAGGTCGGCAGATTTTTGTTGATACGTCTTATATAAACATTTTATGGGAGTTTTATTGTTGAAGTATGTGCGCTGTTCTTCATATGTCCATATCTCATTGGTAAATCCTTGTTCCGGAGGTGTAGATTCATAATCCCAAATCCAGGATGAATATTCAGAGAAAAAGAAGATCAATTGGTTGTTCCAAAGATAATAGTGATCGTTATAATCGTTATGTCCTTCATGGCGTTGACAATGAATATATACCAGACTATCGTTGTGGTAATAAAAGGATGCGAATGTGTTAATTTGTCCATTGCCAGTACAATCGCTTTCTTTAGAAATCTCTACTAGACTGCCTTGTTCGAGCAGTTCGCAGATTACTAAATACTGTCTTTTAATATCTTGAATGACTTGGTCCTTACTCTGGGCAAAGGTTGTTAGCGATATAAGAAATAAAGTAAAGATCAGTTTCATTTATGTGTTTATATAGGATCAAAAGGATGTACTAAATTTAATATGTAAACATAAATCAAAAAAATAACCCCAACTATTAGTTAGGGTTATTGATATTTTAAAAACGAAATGTTTTTAATCGTTAGTATCTGTAATATTCTGGTTTGAATGGTCCTTCAACTGTAACTCCAATATATTCTGCCTGTTCAGGTCTTAGTGTTTCCAGTTCTGCTCCTAAACGTGCAAGGTGAAGTTTTGCTACTTTTTCATCTAAGTGTTTTGGTAGCATATATACTTCATTTTTATAGTTTTCAGAGTTCTTCCATAATTCTATTTGAGCCAATGTTTGATTGGTAAATGAGTTACTCATTACAAAACTTGGGTGTCCTGTAGCACATCCTAAGTTTACCAAACGACCTTCGGCAAGAATGATAATATCTTTTCCATCGATAGTGTATTTATCTACCTGAGGTTTGATTTCATCCTTAGTGCTACCGTAGTTATTGTTTAACCAAGCCATATCGATCTCGTTGTCAAAATGACCGATATTACAAACGATGGCTTTATCTTTTAAAGCTTTAAAGTGTTGTCCTTGAACAATATCCTTATTTCCGGTAGTAGTGATAACAACATCTGCATTACCAATAACGGTTTCTAATTTTTTTACTTCAAAACCATCCATGGCAGCCTGAAGTGCACAAATAGGATCTATTTCGGTTACAGTTACAATAGAGCCAGCTCCTCTAAACGATGCAGCGGTACCTTTTCCAACATCACCGTATCCACAAACTACTACTCTTTTACCTGCAAGCATGGTGTCTGTAGCTCTACGAATAGCATCTACTGCACTTTCTCTACATCCGTATTTATTATCGAATTTTGACTTGGTCACAGAGTCATTTACATTAATAGCAGGCATTGGTAAGGTCCCGTTTTTCATTCTTTCATACAAACGGTGAACTCCAGTAGTAGTTTCTTCAGATAAACCTTTAATATCGTCTACTAATTCTGGATACTTATCTAAAACCATATTGGTAAGATCTCCTCCATCATCAAGAATCATATTTAATGGTTTACGATCTTCTCCAAAAAACAAAGTTTGCTCTATACACCAATCAAATTCTTCTTCATTCATTCCCTTCCATGCATATACAGGTATTCCTGCTTCTGCAATTGCAGCGGCAGCCTGATCCTGGGTAGAGAAAATATTACAAGAACTCCAGGTAACTTCTGCGCCCAAAGCAACAAGAGTTTCAATTAATACTGCAGTTTGAATCGTCATGTGTAAACATCCTGCAATACGTGCTCCTTTAAGTGGCTGTTCATCTTTATATTCTTCTCTAAGTGACATAAGACCTGGCATTTCAGCTTCAGCCAATTCTATTTCTTTTCTTCCCCATCCTGCTAGAGAAATGTCTTTTACCTTATAAGGCACGTAAGGTGCTGTTTTGGTGCTCATAGTATTTATTTTATGTTTATAAAGCGCCCTTTGGTTTTTGGCACTAAATTGTTCTAAATTCGTTTCCTGAAAATAAAACAGCTTTATTTGTCAATTTTCAGTTTGCAAAGGTACATAATAACTTTAAGATTTTAAATGCCTCTTTACAAAACTATAACAGTAGACAAAAGCACTAAAGTGCTGATTTGGAAGATTGAAGAGTCTTATGAATTTCTTAGTAATGAGGTTGAGTTAACGCCTCATTGCCAGGATAGGGTAGATAATATGAAATCTGAAATGCATCGAAGAGGTTTTATGAGTGTGAGACACCTGTTAGCCGTTATAGGATATACAGATCATGATCTGTTTTATGATGAATTTGGAAAACCGCATTTGAAAGATGGAAAACAAATTTCTATTACACATTCATTTAACTTTGCGGGAATAATTGTTAGCGACAAACCTGTAGGTATAGATATAGAAAAACAGCGCGATAAAATTAATCGTATTGCTCATAAGTTTGTCAACCCTTTAGAGAAAACGTATTTGGAGGCTCAAGATATAGATGAAACTAGGGCGCTTACGGTAATTTGGGGAGCCAAAGAATCATTATACAAATTATTTGCGACTGCAGGACTAAGTTTTGAGCAACATATTTACATTTCCACATTCACTTTAGAATACCCATTTGTTTTTGGAGCCATAAATTATAAAGACGTAATTAGTCATTATGATTTGTCATTTACCGAGTTTGAAGGTTTTACCTGTGTATATGCTTTACCTTCTTCTTAATATATGTACCTTCGTATGATACAAACCTTAATTTTGACTTTACGTATATGCAAGTTTCTGTTGAACTAACGCTTACTCCGCTTCAAGATGATTATGAAAAGCATATTATTCAATTTATCAAAAGGTTAAGAAACTCAGAGTTTACTATTTTAGAAAACCCCTTGAGTACACAGGTATATGGAGAGTATGATAAGGTCATGCAGTTTTTGACAAGCGAGATAAAAAATGCATTTGGTGAAATGGAGCATGTTTTGGTGTATATGAAACTTGTAAAAAGTAATAGAAGCGACTATGAGCCAAATTTTTGAATTTCTCTTCGGGCAATATTCAGAATATTCTACATTACATATTGTTCTTGAAATAATTGCTGTTTTCTTTGGTGTTGCAAGTGTTTTTTTTGCATGGTTTAATAAAATATGGGTATATCCCACAGGAATTATTAGCACTGCTATTTATGTGTACTTACTTTTTAAGTGGTCATTGTTGGGTGACATGATGATTAATGGGTATTATTTTATAATGAGTATTTATGGGTGGTATGTCTGGACCCGTAAAATTGATGAAACCCATGTTACTCCTATCAGCCGGACAAATCGAATGGAAAAACTGGTTCAGGTTTTGATATTTGTTGCCGCTATTATCTTTGTGTATTCGGTATATATTACATTTGATAAATGGAACGACTGGACAGCTTATGTTGATACGTTAACCACGGCTATATTTTTTGTAGGGATGTGGTTAATGGCTCGTAGAAAAATAGAAAATTGGATATTTTGGATTGTGGGTGATCTTATTTCTATACCTCTTTATTTTTATAAAGGATTCACTTTTACTAGTTTTCAATACGTTCTATTTACAATTATGGCAATTTTTGGATATCTGGCATGGAAGAAAAGTATAGACAGCAACCCGGTAATAGCTTAAGAATTGTACTTTTTGGCCCAGAATCTACGGGTAAAACTACCATGTGCGAACAATTAGCTAAACACTATAAAACCCAATGGGTTCCAGAATACATGCGTGAATATCTTCAGGCAAAGTGGGATAATCACAAAGAAATCTGTGTATACGAAGATCTTCTTCCCATAGCAGAAGGTCAAATGAAATTAGAGAATAAATTAGTGTTAGAAGGTAACAAAATACTATTTTGCGACACCAATTTATTGGAATTAAAAGTATACTCTGAGATATACTATGAGGGAAAAGTACCAGAAATCTTAAATAAAATTTCATTAGAAAATAATTATGATTTGTATCTTTTAACCTATATTGATATCCCTTGGGTGCCAGATGATCTTAGAGATAAACCCAACGAGAGAGAAGAGATGTTTTTTAGGTTTAAAGAAACTCTAGACAAATATGATCTTCCGTATGTCACTATAAAAGGAGACGAAATGTCTCGGTTAGAAAAAGCAATCAAGGTAATTGACCAACTAATATATAAGAAACGTGAATATAACAGATAAAGACATTAAATTAATAAAATCGAAAGGATTAACAGTTGATAAAGTGTTCTCTCAAATTGAGACATTCAAGAACGAAATTCCTTTTGTGGCTTTAAGAAGCGCAGCTACCTTAAATAACGGAATACTTAAATTCTCTGAGCATTATCAATCTGAATTATCCAAACTATATGATTCAAGATCTGGAGACCTTGATACGATAAAGTTTGTTCCTGCCTCTGGTGCTGCCACAAGAATGTTTAAAGATTTGTTCAGGTTTTTAGATAATTACAATTGTGAGAAAGAAAGCTTAAATTCTTATACCAACCTTGAAAAAGCAGATGCTATTCGTCTTTTTTTGATTGGATTAGAAAAATTTCCATTTTACGATGTAGTCATGGAAAAGGTAAAAACGTCCTATCCAAAATTTGAATCCTTATCTGAAGGAAGACAACTTTATATTTTTGTCGAGATGATGTTAAAGGAAAAAGGGATGAATTTTGGTAATTACCCTAAAGGATTGCTTCCATTTCATAAATACAGTAGTAGTATTGCAACTTCTTTTGAAGAGCATTTATATGAAGCTGCGGGTTATAATACGAATGAAAATGGAGATTCCGAGTTACATTTTACCATTTCAAAAGAACATCTTGAAGCCTTTAAAGGAGAGTTTGAAAGAATTAAGAAAAAGGTCGAGGAAAAAACGAAAACCAATTTTATTATCTCATATTCATTTCAAAAACCAGAAACAGATACTATTGCTGTAGATTATAGAAATGAACCTTTTAGAACAAAAGATGGGTCACTAGTTTTTAGACCTGGAGGACACGGTGCTTTAATAGAAAATCTTGATGATTTAACCGCAGACATTATTTATATAAAAAACATAGATAATGTAGTTGTGAGAAAGTATCAGGATGAGGTTTCTAGCTACAAAAAAGTTTTGGCCGGTAAGCTAATTGAGATACAGGATGAAGTGTTTAGAATTTTGGATTCTATAGATAAGAAAAAGCCTTCTGAAGCCGAATTAAAAGATATTAAGAAATTCCTGGTACAACAACTTAATGTTAGATTACCACTAGATTTTGATAAATTTTCAGATAAATACAAACTCCAATTCTTAAGAGAATCTTTAAATAGACCAATTCGTGTTTGTGGTATGGTAATTAATGAAGGCGAACCTGGAGGAGGTCCGTTTTGGGTTAAAAAGGAAAATGGACGATTGGTGCTTCAAATCATTGAAACTCCACAAATTAACAAAAAGGATCAAAGGCAAGAGGATATTCTAAATAGCGCGACACATTTTAATCCTGTAGATTTAGTGTGCGGAGTTAAAGATTACAAGGGTAATAAGTTTAATTTATTAGAATTTGTTGATCCTGAGGCTGGATTTATTACCAGAAAAACAATGAATGGGAAGGTTTTAAAAGCTTTGGAGCTTCCAGGTTTATGGAATGGGGCAATGTCGAATTGGATAAGTGTTTTTGTCGAAGTGCCACTAACTACTTTTAATCCAGTAAAAACCGTGAATGATTTATTAAAATCTGCACATCAGGTTAAACTATTTTCGTGAATACTTCTATAATCATAAAAGAGATAAGTTTTAAGGCAATAAGAAGTTCGGGGGCTGGAGGGCAACACGTAAATAAAGTTTCTTCCAAAATCGAATTAAGTTTAGATATCCTTTCTTCACTTGCCTTCACCGAAGAGGAGAAGTTAATACTACAACAAAAACTCTCTTCAAAGTTGACTAAAAACGGAATCTTAATCCTGCAGTGTAGTGATAGTAGAAGTCAACATAAAAATAAAGAACTAGGGATAAAAAGATTGTTGGAGATTTTAAAAACTAATCTTCATATTCCTAAAAAACGAAAACCCACCAAACCTTCAAAACGGTCGGTTTTAAAAAGATTAGAAAGTAAGCAAAAGCAGTCTTTAAAGAAATCAAGCCGCAAAAAACCGGAATGGTAAAATTATTGCATTTCAAAAGTGTGTAAAATTTCTACACTTTTATGTGGATTCTACAGTTTTTTTAGTCCAACTAGCTACTATTGACGTATTTTAAATAGTTGATTTTCAGATAATTATTTGTTTTATTGGTTCGCTGGTATTTTTGGAATAGTTATTACTTATATAATTGTGTAGAAATTATTTTACAAACTATAAACCCAATGAAAAAGTTACAAATGATAGTAGCGATTGTAGTAAGTATTTTTTCGGCTCAGGGTGTTTTGGCTCAAGATGAATTAGCTCTTAACGATGAGTATGGTTATGGCAGTTATGAATATGAGCAACAAGAATATACCGAAGTAAAAGCGGTAGAGTTACCGATGGCAGTGCAAGAAGCAGTAGCTCGAGATTTTCAGAAATTAAGAATTGTAAAAGCTTATATGGCTAAAGACAATACATATAAGATTATTTTACAAGATAACGATAACAACAAAAAAGTTGTATTTGCAAGCGCTAATGGCGAATGGATTACGCCAAACGACAATAAATCTTAAATCTAGGGGTAGAAAAAGGATATCGTTTTGCAACCAAGGACGATATAAAGTTGTTTAGTGCTAAAAAAGAGACTCAATCCCAAGGGTCTCTTTTTTTATGTTTTTAATCAAACTAAGTGTTTTTAGTTGTAATTTTATAACATAGTTCTCAAACAAAAAAAGTATAGAATATGTCAAAGATACTTATCGTAGAAGATGATGTGGCTTTTTGTACAATGCTGAAAACCTTTTTAGAAAAAAAGGAATATGAAGTGGCCACAGCTTTTTCTGGAAATGAGGCTATTCCTAAAATAAAAAAGGAAACTTTTGATATTGTATTAGCCGATGTAAGACTTCCCGATCGAGATGGAATTACGTTACTTGATGAAATTCATAAAAGTAATAGTGATACTCAAGTGATTATTATGACTGGTTATGCCGAGATCAATATGGCTGTGAACGCCATAAAACAAGGAGCTTTCGATTATGTTTCTAAACCGTTTAATCCGGACACCATACTACAAACTATACAAAAGGCTTTAAATACAAGTAAAGCACCAATACCTACTAAAAATAAAAAAACACCTAAGAGCGAAGTTTCTACCAGTCAAAATGAAGCTTTTGTAAGAGGAGTAAGTGATGCTTCAAAAAAACTGAACGAGTATGTGGCTTTGGTCGCCCCTACTCGCATGTCTGTTTTGGTAGTAGGTGATAGTGGTACGGGAAAAGAATATGTAGCGAGTAGTATTCATAAAGCTAGTAAACGATCAGAAAAACCTTTTGTCGCGGTAGATTGTGGAGCGATACCTAAAGAAATTGCTTCTAGTGAGTTTTTTGGCCATATAAAAGGATCTTTTACAGGAGCAGTAAACGATAAAGTAGGGCATTTTGAAGCTGCCAATGGAGGGACCTTGTTTTTGGATGAAATAGGTAATCTAAGCTATGAATTACAGGTACAATTACTAAGAGCATTACAGGAGAGAAAGATTAAACCAGTTGGTAGCAATAAAGAGATAGAAGTTGATATACGAGTTATTGCCGCAACAAATGAAGATTTGAGTCTTGCGGTAAAGGAAGGAGAGTTTAGAGAAGATTTATATCACAGGCTTAATGAGTTTTCTATAAAAGTTCCTCCTTTGAAAGATAGGATTGAAGATTTGATGCTTTTTGCGAATCATTTTCTAGAAGAATCAAATGTAGAGCTAGATAAACATGTAGTTGGTTTTGCTGATGAGGTATTAGAGGCATTCAAAAATTATGATTGGCCTGGTAACCTTAGGGAGCTTAAAAATATAGTAAAACGCTCGGTACTGCTATCCCAAAAAGATATGATCACATTAGATATTCTTCCAAATGATATTGCATATGCAACTACTAGCGCTAAGCAAACGTATGGTCTTTTTAAAAACCAAAATGAACAAGAATTAATTCTTGATGCACTTGAGAAAGCTAATGGGAATAAAGCAAAAGCTGCTAGAATGTTGTCTATTGACAGAAAAACACTTTATAATAAGTTGAAGCAGTATGATATAAGTCTTTAGGTCTCTACTTTTAACTTATCTATTAAACTTTCTATATTGATAACGGCTTGCTTGGCAAGTTTGAGAACAGTATCGTTATCCAAATCATATTGTTCATGGTGTTCCAGTTTGGTAAGTAATGGCACAACTTCTTTGGCCTTTATTTGCTTAAACATGGGTAGCATCTTGTGTGCTATTTTTTGGATTTGCTCTATGTCCTGTTCGTTTACCATATTTTTAAGATCAGCAATATTTTCAATCGTACTTTCATAAAAAGTGTCTAAAATAGCGTACAATGATTCTGAGTCGCCATGAGCAAAGAGCATTAAGTCGTTTAGAGAGTATTCTTTATCAGGATCTTCATTTTCTTCAATATTGATGCTTGATTCAGGTTCATCCAAATCAAAACTTAATATTTCTGCAATTAAATCTGTTAGTTCTTTGGGAGCATATGGCTTTCTTAAACTTCCAGAAAAACCAGCATCTTCATATTCGGCTATGGTAGTATCAGTTCTACCAGATAAAGCTATTACTGGTAAATCAATCAGTTCTAATTCTTCTTTAATGGTTTTTAGAAGTTCGAAGCCATCCATTTTTGGCATTTGAATATCGGTAAGTACTAGATCATATGTGTTTTTCTTTAAAAATGAAACAGCATGAGTGCCATTTTCGCAAACGTCATAAGATAAACCGGCTAGGGCTGCTACTTCACTAGTTAGTGCTAGCTGACTTGGGTCGTCATCTACAATAAGCACCTTCTTGTTTATGAAGTTTTGTATTTCAGAAACTTCTGATTCTTCTTCAGGAGTAGAAGGGCTAGAAAGTTTAATAGGTATATAAAAGGTAAAATTACTCCCTTTGTCAGGCTCGCTCTCCAGAGTTATTTTACCATTAAGGAGTTTAATTATTCTTTTGGTAATGGCAAGTCCAAGGCCAAATCCACCAAATTTCTTTTCGGTGTCTTCATCTCCCTGAGAGAATTCCTCAAAAATATACTGCTGTTGAGCTTTGGTAATCCCTATTCCAGTATCCTGAACAGATATTTTTAGCTGTTTTTGAGATAAACCATTTTCAACAATAGTACTTTCTATAGTAATCGAGCCGTGATCGGTAAACTTGTAAGCGTTGTTTACCAAGTTTATAAGTACCTGTTTTATTCTAAAAGGATCACTAAGATATTGTTTCTTTAATTGATCATCGGTAATGATCTGAATGTCCAGATTTTTCTTATCATTTACAGGAATAACACTTGAAATGGTATTTTCAATAAGTTTTTTGGGAGAAAAAGGCAATTCTTCTATGATCATTTTTCCAGCCTCTAGTTTTGATAAATCCAAAAGATCATTTACCAAATGGAGGATATAATCTGAAGACTTTTTTAGATGATCCAAATAGTGCTTTTGTTTATTACTTAGTCCAGTCCTTTCCAATAAATCCGAATACCCTATTACTGTGTTTAAAGGGGATCTTAAATCATGAGTAACAGTATTAATAATAGATTCTCTGGTTTTGAGTAAGGATTCTGTATATGTTTTTTCATGTTCTAGGTCGTTACGGTATTTCTGACTCTGAGAAACATCTTTTGTAATCAAGAAAAGAAACAGAATCGCTATAAATAGACTTATAGCCGTTATGATGATGATAAATTTGGCAGTTTTGTCAAGAATATGGTTAGATCTTTCTAGTTTGGCTACATACTCTTTTCTTTCACTGTCTTCAATAGCTGCCATTAAATCACGAAGCTGTTTGGTAATAATTTGATCGTTCTTTAATAGTTTGTTTTCTCTGGCTTTTATTTGTTTTTCATATTTTCTTTGCCGCTCTTCAACTTCAATAAGTACTTTGTAAAAGTGATACGAAACAGAATCTAAGGTTTGATTGGTAAGGTATTCTTCATTGTCTTTTTTTGACCAATTAATAAGATTTTTGATCAGTCTTTTTGTCGCTGGATTTTGATTTTTAATCCGATCGTCCAAATCCAGATAGTTACCATATTCTTTACTGGATTTTTTGAGCTGATCTATCACATTTTCCTTTAACCCTTTTTCTTTTTGCTGCTCATAAATAGCGATAAGTTTTTCGAAATTTCTGTTTTTGCTATCAATAAGTACTTTAATGCTATCTATTTTATTAGCTTGAAATCCATCAACAGACATTCCTCCAACCAAATCTATAGTAGTTATTATGGAATCAATTTTTGCCTTGTAAGCGGCAAATTTTTCAGTATCTGAGGTTTGAATAATGTTCCTTGTTAAACTTTCTGCTTCATATAGACCTGTAATCGCTTCTCCAACCAAAACAAGCTTCTCATTGTTGTCATTTTTAATCTGTGTAATTTCAGAGTAGTTCCCGAATTGTCTATAGATGACCCAAAAAGAAATTACGGCAAGTACAATGGCTAGTAAATACCCCAAAATTATCTTTAACGTAACCGACTTTTTTGTATTCTTCATATCTTAAATTCGACTAATTTAATAACTTAAAAAAGCGAAAAGCATTGTTTTTATAGTAAATAAAGTTACGATAAATGAATAAAACATAGTATTTTTGCGCCGAAATCTCAAAGGGGTGCTAAACCTTCAAAGTGTTTTTTGGAGCAAAGCTGAGATCATACCCGATGAACCTGGGCAGGTAATGCTGCCAAGGGAGGCCAAGCGTAAAGAAAATGTCCTTTGGATATTTTAGCGCAGGAGCTAGCTGGCGCGGTGGCATTTTAAATGCTTATTTTAGTAATTATCAATTTTAAACATTAGAATAATTACCCCTTTTATTCGTAAAAATCATTTACGAATGAAAAATGTAGTATTTTGTTTTCTTGTTATTCTATTTGGGTTTAATGCTATAGCCCAACAAAAACAAACCGATTCTATACGTAATGGTGTCGAAAAACTGGATGAGGTATTAGTGAAATCTGTTCGTGTTGATGCCGATTCGCCCATTACCCACTCCAACCTATCAAAAGAGGAGTTAGCAGAGCGTAATCTAGGTCAGGATATCCCAATTTTATTAAATTATTTACCTGGTGTAGTTACAGCATCAGATGCTGGCGCGGGTGTGGGATATACGTATATTAGAGTTAGAGGTAGTGATGCATCTAGGGTAAATGTTACGTTAAATGGGATTCCGTTTAATGATGCTGAAAGTCAAGGTACATTTTGGGTGAATTTGCCAGATTTTGCCTCTTCGATAGAGAATCTACAGTTGCAAAGAGGAGTAGGAACATCTACCAACGGTTCTGGAGCATTTGGTGCCAGTTTAAATTTACTAACCGATGCTGTTTCTGAAATTGCAAATGCTGAAATTTCAAATTCTTTCGGTTCTTTTGGAACAAGAAGACATAATGTAAAGTTTAGCACTGGTCTTATCAATGAGCAAATAGAAATAGCAGGTCGTTTATCTGCTATTGCTTCAGACGGATATATAGATCGAGCATCTTCAGATTTGAAATCTTACTTTTTACAGGGGTCTTTTGTTGATGAGAATACATTGATTAAGGCAATTGCGTTTGGAGGCCACGAAATTACCTATCAATCCTGGTTTGGAATCGACGAAGCTACTTTAGAAAGTGATCGTACTTTTAATCCTGCAGGGCAATATACCGATGAAAATGGAAATACAAGATTTTATGATAATGAAGTAGATAACTACAAACAAGATCATTATCAGTTGCATTGGAATCAAAAATATAACAATAATTGGTCAACAAATCTTGGATTGAATTATACCTACGGAAGAGGGTTTTTCGAACAGTATAGAGAAGACGAAGATTTTGCTGATTACGATTTTACACCTATTGTGCTAGGAGGAGAAACAATTAACACCACAGATTTAATTCGTCGTAGATGGTTAGATAATGATTTTTATGTTGTAAATGCTTCTGCTAATTATAAAAACAATACACTCGATGTTGATTTTGGAGCATTTTTCAGCCATTATGATGGAGATCATTTTGGAGAAGTGATCTGGGCTCAAAATGCAGGAGGTTCAGAAATCAGAGATCAGTATTACTTCGGGAATGGGACCAAAAATGAATTTACAATATTTGGGAAAACTACCTATAGAATCAATGACAAATGGAGCGGTTTTGTCGACTTACAGGGGCGTTTTGTAGATTATGAAACTAGTGGAGAAACGTCAGATAGAGTTCCTTTAGAAGTTGATGAAAGATATGAGTTTTTTAACCCAAAATTAGGGGCGACCTATCAGGTTAATAAAGAAAATCAGTTATATGTTTCTTATGCAAGAGCCAATCGTGAACCAAGAAGGAGTGATTTTGAAAACGGAATAAACACAGCAGAACGATTGAACGATATAGAATTGGGATGGAGATTTGCCAAAAAACGAACAATAGTCAATACTAATATTTATTATATGTGGTATAGGGATCAGTTGGTATTAACTGGTGCTTTGGACGATGTTGGAGCGCCTATTCGAGCAACTAGTGGTGAAAGTTATCGCCTGGGGATAGAAATCGATGCAGATATTACACTTTCAGACAAGTTTGTTGTAAAACCAAATATATCGCTTAGTGCAAATAAGAATAAAGATTTTGTTACTTCAAGAGATGGTAGCCTGGTTAATTTGGGAGATACCAATATTTCGTATTCTCCAAATGTGGTAGCTGGAAATATGTTCATATACCAACCAATAAAAAATCTACAGATAGGATTTTTGTCAAAATTTGTTGGCGAGCAGTACATGGGTAATATCGATAGTGAAACCTCTAAACTTGATAGTTTCTTTGTGAACGATCTAAACATTGTTTACGAGATTAAAAACATCCCGGTTTTCAGCTCTATCGTGCTCACAGGGCTGGTGAATAATGTTTTCGATGAAGAATATGTGTCCAATGGATACTTCTTTACGTTTGATGACGATTTTACCAATCCAGGAACTGTTACCACTGTAGAAGGAGCAGGGTTTTATCCTCAAGCAGGAATTAATTTTCTTGCTGGAGCAACACTAAAATTTTAAGTAAATGAGGGTTAGAAATTTGATTTTTAACCCTTGTTTTTAAACAAGTTTAAGTACATTTATACCAACATTAAACTTTAGGGGTGACCTTTACCATATGTTGAGGTCTGAGAAATACCCTTTGAACCTGATGCGGTTAGTACCGACGAAGGGAAAAGTTAAAATTGCATATTGTTATATGTAATTTTTCTTCTCATAGGTGTATCCTACCTAAAGTTTATGGAATTAATCATATAAGATATGACCGTAAACGTAAACAATCAATCTCAGTCTATTTCAGAAAATAGTTCGATAGCGACATTATTAGCAGAGCTACAAATTACTGTTAATGGTATAGCTGTAGCCCTAAATAACGAAGTGATCTCAAAGGAAAATTGGGGTCAGATAACTCTTAAAAATGAAGATCAAATTACCATTATCCGTGCTACACAGGGAGGGTAAACAATACTTTTTATAATCAATTAAAGCTTTACAAAACTCAAATTCCATACTAATGAAGAAAAAAGATACTGCTCCACAAGAAAATGTAATTACCACAAAACCATTTCCTAATTCTAAAAAAATATATGTATCTGGAGAAATACATCCTCAAATTAACGTTGCGATGCGTGAAATTTCTCTTTCAGATACTGTGGATAGTTTTACAGGTAAAAAAACACAAAACCAACCAGTAACAGTATATGATACGAGTGGACCGTATACAGATCCTTCAAAAAAGATCGATGTTCATAATGGTATTGAACGCATAAGAGAGCAGTGGATTCTTGATAGAGATGATGTAGAAGAATTAGATAGTTTTACTTCTACCTATTGTAATGAACGACTAAATGATGAAAGTTTAGATCATTTACGATTTAATCATATTCGTAAGCCGAAACGCGCAAAACAAGGAAAGAACGTTTCGCAAATGTATTATGCAAAACAGGGCATTATCACTCCAGAAATGGAGTATGTAGCAATTCGCGAAAATCAAAAAATACAGGAAGCCAAAAGATTAGCAAAACAACATCCTGGGCAGGATTTTGGAGCAAGTATTCCTGAAGTTATTACTCCAGAATTTGTACGCGAGGAGATTGCACGAGGAAGAGCTGTTATACCATCGAATATTAATCATCCAGAAAGTGAACCTATGATTTTAGGAAGAAATTTCCTGGTAAAGATAAATGCCAATATTGGAAATTCGGCAACGACTTCAAGTATCGAAGAAGAGGTAGAAAAAGCAGTTTGGGCATGTCGATGGGGAGCAGATAATATCATGGATCTGTCTACTGGTAAGAATATACATGAAACCAGAGAATGGATTATTCGTAATTCTCCCGTTCCTGTAGGAACGGTTCCGATTTATCAAGCTTTAGAGAAAGTAAATGGTAAAGCCGAAGATCTTACTTGGGAGATTTTTAAAGATACGCTTATTGAACAAGCAGAACAGGGAGTAGATTATTTTACGATTCATGCAGGGGTTCGCTTGGCATATGTGCCTATGACCGCCAAAAGAATTACAGGAATTGTATCTCGTGGGGGCTCAATTATGGCTAAATGGTGCCTGGCGCATCATAAGGAAAGCTTTTTGTACACTCATTTTGAGGAGATTTGTGAAATCATGAAAGCATATGATGTAGCCTTTTCTTTGGGAGATGGTTTACGACCAGGTTGTATTGCAGATGCGAATGATGAAGCTCAGTTTTCAGAATTAGAAACACTGGGTGAGTTAACTAAAATTGCCTGGAAACATGATGTACAGACATTTATTGAAGGTCCGGGTCACGTACCAATGCATATGATCAAGGCTAATATGGATAAGCAACTCGAAGCATGTGGAGAAGCTCCTTTTTACACATTAGGACCTTTGACCACCGATATTGCTCCTGGCTATGATCATATCACTTCGGGAATTGGAGCCGCTATGATTGGGTGGTACGGTACAGCTATGTTATGCTACGTTACACCAAAAGAGCATTTAGGCCTGCCAAACAAAGATGATGTAAGAACTGGTGTAATTACTTATAAACTTGCAGCACATGCAGCTGATCTTGCCAAAGGACACCCTGGAGCACAACATAGAGATGATGCCTTAAGTAAGGCTAGATTTGAGTTTCGTTGGGAAGATCAATTCAATCTATCGCTTGATCCAGAATTGGCGAGAGAATATCATGATGAAACATTACCAGCCGAAGGTGCCAAAATTGCACATTTCTGTAGTATGTGCGGACCAAAATTCTGCTCGATGAAAATTTCTCAAGAGGTTCGCGATTATGCTGCTAAGAAAGAAATTGACGATCAAAAAGCTCTTGAAACCGGGATGCAAGAAAAAGCAGAAGAATTTAAAGAAAAGGGAAGTGAAGTGTATTTATAATAGTATTGCGATACCATGTTAATAGTCATTACCTCTGAAGGCATTGTTGAGAATGAGGCACTAAAAATTAATGCATTGTGTAAAGCTGGTTTAGAAAGATTACATCTTAGAAAACCAGGGTTTAGCGACGATGGATACAGAGCGCTGCTGGATCAAATAGAGCCTAAGTATTATGATAGAATAATGCTTCATGAGTGTCACCAATTGAGCCATGAATATTCGCTAAGAGGAATTCATTTGCAAGAACAAGCCAGAAGAGATTTAGGAGACGCTTTACATGTAACGATACAGGTATACACAAACAAAAATCTAAAAGTATCTAGTTCTTTCCATTCTATTGAAGATATAGAAGAACATACAGGAGTTTTTGAATATGTGCTATTAAGTCCTGTTTTCAGCTCGATATCCAAAGTTGGGTATGAGGGTAAGGGTTTCGATGTGAACCATCTTGATGAATTTGTGATTGGTATGGGGGGGATTAATGCAGAGACTCTTCTGCCAACATTTAAACTAGGGTTTAAAGGTGTAGGAGTTTTGGGTGGTATTTGGAATACAGACAATGAGCTGGAAAGTTTCAAAGAAATTTATAATAAGTTGAAAGAAGTATATCATTAAATTAAAAATGAAGACTCGACCTTTTGTATTAAGTATAGCCGGTTTTGATCCTTCTAATGGGGCTGGCCTTACTGCAGATGTAAAGACATTTGAAGCTTTGAAGGTATATGGTTTGTCGGTATGTACTTCAAATACAATTCAAAATGATATAGACTTTGTCTTTTCTCATTGGGTAGATTTTGACGTTATAAAAGCACAACTTGAAGTATTATTTAAGCGCTTTAAAGTAGAGTTTGTGAAAATTGGAATTGTTCAAAACTGGGAAATGTTGAATAGCATAATTGATATGGTTCTAGATCAAAATAGAGACATAAAAATTGTTGTAGATCCGGTATTGAAATCTAGTTCAGGTTTTAGTTTTCATAATGCATCAATAGCATCCTGGATGAAAACTGAAAAACAGTTTGAAGAAATTTTGAATAAGATCTATCTACTTACTCCAAATTATAGGGAAATTGAACATCTGTTTCCCGATAAAAATGTAGATGAAACGATTCAAGCGATAAGATCCAAAACTAACCTTTTACTTAAGGGAGGTCATAGAAAAAATGAAGTCGGTAAAGACGAGCTATATACCAAAGATGGTAAATATTATGCTTTACAACCAAAAAGAAAAGATATTTCAGAGAAGCATGGTAGCGGATGTGTTTTATCTTCTGCTATTCTGGCTCATCTTGCTCTTGGTTTTTCGCTACACAAAGCATGTTTTAAAGGAAAGCGATATGTAGAGAAGGTACTAAGTTCAAATAAGAATCTTTTGGGATATCATCGTATATAAAGGAGTTATGAAAGAGATTAGATTACAATATATATCACAAGGAAACACGCCTCAGGAGCATCTTCAAAAGATAGAAGAAGTATGTCGAGCTGGAGGTAAATGGATACAATTAAGGTTGAAAAACACTGATGCTGCTACATCATTAACCACAGCATTAAAATGTAGGGAGATTTGTGACCGATACGAAGCACTATTAATCGTAAATGATCAGGTGAGTGTCGCTAAAGCAGCGATGGCTGATGGCGTTCATTTAGGTTTGAATGATATGAGTCTTGTAGAAGCAAGAAATATCTTAGGAGATAATTTTATTATTGGAGGTACAGCAAATACTCTAGAAGATTGTTTGGATCATGCAGAAAATGGTGCTGATTATGTAGGATTAGGACCATTTCGATTTACGTCAACCAAGAAGAAATTAAGCCCTATTTTGGGGTTAGAGGGATATACAGAAATTCTTTCCGAATTTAATCAGTACAAGGGTAAAGTGCCTGTTGTTGCGATTGGAGGAATAGGAATAAGAGATATTGAAGGCCTTAAAGCTACTGGAGTTTCTGGGGTAGCCGTTTCAAGTATGCTAAGTGAGCCTAAAGGGTTGAAAGAGAAAATAGAAAACATTAAAAACACTTTTTAGTTTAAAAGAATGGATACATTAAAGATCGCAGATAAGGAATTTTCATCAAGATTGTTTACCGGTACAGGAAAATTTAGCTCGTCTAGGTTTATGAGAGATGCATTGTTAGCGTCTGAAAGCGAACTTGTAACAGTAGCCTTAAAACGTGTTGATGTTCATAAGGATAATGATGATATTCTAAATCATTTACAACATGATCGTATACATCTACTACCCAATACTTCAGGGGTAAGAGATGCTAAAGAAGCCATTTTTGCTGCTCAATTGGCCAAAGAAGCATTGGGAACAAATTGGGTAAAATTAGAAATTCATCCCGATCCCAAGTATTTATTACCCGACCCAATAGAAACATTGAAAGCGGCAGAAGAATTGGTGAAACTTGGTTTTGTTGTCATGCCATATATTCATGCAGATCCTGTATTGTGTAAAAGGTTAGAAGAAGTAGGGGTGCAATGTGTTATGCCGTTAGGCGCTCCAATAGGAAGTAACAAGGGATTAAAAACCTTAGAGTTTTTAGAGATTATTATTGATCAAAGTAATGTTCCTGTAATAGTGGATGCTGGAATTGGTAGTCCTTCTCATGCAGCGCAAGCAATGGAAATCGGTGCCGATGCAGTTTTGGTGAATACCGCTATAGCAGTTTCTCAAAATCCGGTGGCCATGGCCAAAGCTTTTAAAATGGCAGTTGAAGCAGGTAGAATGGCATATAATGCAAAGTTGGCCCCGGTTAAAAAACATGCCGAAGCTAGTAGCCCTTTAACAAGTTTTTTAAATGAATCATAGTTTTAAAAATATATTTGACGAGTACAATTGGGATGAAGTTTTAAATACCATTATATCCAAAACAGAAGATGATGTTCTTCGCGCCTTGGGTGCTTCCAAAAGAACTTTAGATGACTTTATGGCTCTAATATCTCCTGCTGCAAGACCATTTTTAGAAGAAATGGCTCGTCAAAGCAATATGATTACCAAAAAACGTTTTGGAAACACGATACAAATGTATGCTCCGTTATATCTTAGTAATGAGTGTCAGAACATCTGTACCTATTGCGGTTTCAGTATGACCAATAAGATTCCCAGAAGAACATTAACCGATGAAGAAATACTTAAAGAAGTAGCATATTTAAAAAGCAAAGGGTACGATCATATTCTTCTGGTTACCGGTGAAGCAAATAAAACGGTTGGTGTAGATTATATCAATAATGCAATACAACTTATTCAATCACATGTAGCAAATATTACGATCGAAGTACAGCCGTTGAATGAAGAAGATTATAGCACATTAATTGAAAGTGGGTTGTATGCTGTACTGGTATATCAGGAAACATATCATCAAGATGAGTATAAGAAACATCATCCCAAAGGAAAGAAATCGAATTTCAATTACCGATTAGACACTCCAGATCGTTTGGGTAGAGCGGGGATTCATAAAATTGGCTTAGGGGCGCTTTTTGGGTTAGAAGATTGGAGAGCCGATAGTTTTTTTACGGCTCTACATTTAAAATATCTTCAAAAGACCTATTGGAAAACAAAGTATTCAATTTCATTTCCCAGATTACGGCCGCATAGTGGAGGTTTAGAGCCCAAAGTAGCGATGACTGATGCCGATTTGGTACAATTAATTTGTGCATACCGACTTTTTGATGAAGATGTAGAATTATCTCTTTCTACTCGTGAAAGTGAAATATTTAGAGAACACATCGTTAATCTCGGAATTACTTCAATAAGTGCAGAGTCTAAGACCAATCCTGGAGGATATGTTGTAGAGCCTCAGTCGTTAGAGCAGTTTGAAATCTCTGATGAACGTTCAACAGAAGAAGTCGTTACAATGCTAAAAAATCAAGGCTTAGAAGTAGTCTGGAAAGATTGGGAATATAACTGGAAATAACCTTAGTTAGAAATAATAAGTGTATTTCCGTTTTTTTCTACCCTATATGAAAGAAGAGGACGCCCGCCTTCACCCTGTATTTGTTGGCCAAATGAAGTGATTTCATACATATTTTCATTTCCACAATTTGATACCGCTCTAGTTCCCTCCACACTTAATGCCGAACAATCACTAGGAGGAATGTTTGGGTCACTTAATTCGTATGCAAAAAACTGTTGATCATTTTGGTTGTACAGGATCAATCCTCGAATACCTCGACCATCGGTTCTATCTACTTCTATTCCTCCCGGAAACCTCAGGTTTACGAATTGAGGTAAATTAAGGTTGATTTGAGCTGTAAAACTTACATTTGGTAAATTTGGATTGTTTTGATTTCCGTCATCACTGCTACAAGAAGTTATAAGAATAAGGCCTAATAGGAATGCAATCTTTTTCATATCATTATTATTGTAAAGGCAAATTACGTAAATTTGTAATCTTCCATGAAATTTTTGTTATCTTTGAATAACAAATCCCATTTTCTATGGGATTTTTTGTATTTATATAAACGATGAAGTTATGAGCAAAGTATCTTATTATACTGCAGAGGGGCTAAAAAAATTAAGAGATGAACTAAATAATCTTAAAGATATAGAACGCCCTAAAGCTTCTCAAGCTATTGCAGAGGCGCGTGACAAAGGAGATTTAAGTGAGAATGCTGAGTATGATGCCGCAAAAGAAGCACAAGGATTATTAGAGATGCGAATTTCTAAATTAGAGGAAACGCTGGCTAATGCGCGTTTAATAGACGAATCTCAATTAGATACATCTAAGGTTTTAATTCACTCTACGGTGAAGATTAAAAACCAGACCAACGGCGCACAAATGACGTACAAATTGGTTGCGCAAAGTGAAGCCGATTTAAAAACTGGGAAAATATCTGTAGATTCTCCTATTGGTAAAGGATTACTGGGTAAAAGTGTAGGAGAAGTTGCAGAAATTCAGGTTCCCAACGGAATCATGAAATTTGATGTTGTAGAAATCACCAGAGAATAAAAATAAATTTTAGTTATGTAAGGGCCTTTTTTAGAATTAAAAAAGGCTTTTTTATGTTTTCGACTTGTAAAAAATAATTATATTTCGAGATCATAAACCGACTAAAATTAATTTAATGCCTACCCTATTCACTAAAATTATTAATGGAGAAATTCCGTCTTATAAAGTTGCCGAAGATGAGAATTTCTACGCATTTTTAGACATTAGTCCAAATGCAAAAGGACATACTTTGTGTGTACCCAAAAAAGAAGTAGACAAAATATTCGATCTTGGGGAAGACGAATATCTTGAGCTTATGCGATTTTCAAGGAAAGTTGCCAAAGCTATCGAAAAAACAGTTACTTGTAAACGAGTGGGAATTGCTGTTGTTGGATTAGAAGTTCCTCATGTTCATGTGCATTTGATTCCGATAAATGAAATGAAGGACATGACCTTTCAACATAAAATTTCTATGTCAGAATCAGAATTTGAGACACTGGCATCAGCCATTCAATCAAATTTATAATTGTTTATGCAAAATTCAGATGTTAAATTGTCCCTCACTCTACGAATTGATTGGAGTGAGATGGACACCTATCAGCATGTCAATAATGTTAATTTTATGAAGTACATGCAAAGTGCACGTGTACAGTTTTGGGATGTTACAGGATTGGCTAAGCTATATGACGAAACCAAAAAAGGACCTATGTTGGTTTCTACGAAATGTGATTTTAAACATCCATTGTTTTTCCCAGGAAATGTAACTATAGAGACCAAAGTAGAATTTATTAAAAATTCGAGTTTTGGATTACATCATATGCTCTATAACGATGATGGCGTGCTTTGTGCCGAAGGACATGACGTAGCTGTGTGTTTTGATTTTAATATTGATCAAACTTTTAAGATTAGCGACGATCTGCGACAAATAATGTCTAAGTACTCATAAGACTATGAAGTTAAGCCTAGAAGTTCTGGATGGCTGAAGTAAATATACCCTAAACTCAATATGGTAATGAGTATAAAAACTATAGCATAAGATAAACCTGTAAATTTTGTAGAACCTGGTTTAGCGGTAATGGTCTTTCTGTGATAATCATAAACTCGTTCGATATCTGGAGTCCATCGTCCGGGAAAAATTTGAGTACCGCATTTACTACAATGAATATTATCCAGTACTTTTTTGTTGGTTTTAATTATAAAGCTAGAGGTTTTTTTTTCTTGCATAAAAGAAAGTACCATACCGTCAGTAGCATAACATTCTGGACAATTGTTGGTTAGATTTGCCCTCTTTAGAATTATATGTTCAGTTTTCACCTTGAGTAGATTTTGAATCTATATAACGCTCTATTGTAGTTATTGTTATACGGTAGCTCCTATTTTGCGTAGGGTAATTTGGAAGGTAGTTCCTTTCCCTATATCAGACTTAAGAACTTTGATTCTTCCAGAATGATATTCTTCAATAATTCTTCTAGAAAGTGATAAACCTAAGCCCCAACCACGGCTTTTTGAAGTGTATCCTGGTTCAAATATTTTGGTGAATTTGCTTTTTGGGATTCCTTTTCCAGAATCTTTAATTCGTATAAAAACCCGTTTGGCATCATCAGATAAATCAATTTTTAGATCGCCCTTTCCACGCATTGCATCTATTGCGTTTTTAACCAGATTTTCTATAGTCCAACTGTAAAGTTGAGAGTTTAATGAAACAAGAATAGGTTTATCTGGTAAATCTAACGAGAAGTTGATAAGCTTTGAACTTCTTGATTGCAGATATGTGTAGGCATTTCGTGTTTCTTCAACAATATCAACCTCTTCTAGAATAGGAATTGATCCAATTTTTGAGAAGCGTTCGGTGATTACTTTAAGTCTTGAAATATCCTTTTCAATTTCGGTTATGTAATCCGGATTTACATTTTCTCCTTTCAAGATTTCATTCCACCCTACCAATGAAGACAAAGGAGTTCCTATCTGATGGGCTGTTTCTTTGGCCATACCTGCCCATAATTTGTTTTGCTCACTTATTTTAGAAGTAGTAAAAAAGAAATAAATTACTCCTATCAGCAAAAATAAAATGAGTGCAATGGCTATGGGGTAATATTTCAGTTTATTTAATACGTCAGAATGGCCATAGTAGATGTATTGTACACTGTCTTTAAGATCAAGTTCTATGGGATCGTTTTCAGATTTGATTTTTTTTAGATAAGACCTTAATTTCCTTTCGTCATTAAGTACGTTCTTAGATAAGTTTTGAAAATAACTAGGGTCGGGTTTACCCAAAGAATCTCTAATAAAATCTCCCTTAGAGTCTGTAATTATAAAAGGTACCGATTTGTTGGTTTCTCCAATCAGAATTACCAAATCGAGGTAATCGTCAGACTGTTCGCTGTTAAAAGCTTTTCTAGATTGTGTCCATATTTCAATTTTGGTACGTTCATCATCTTTAAATCGCTGTAGGAACAATGAAGTATTCCATAACACAAGAATGGTGATTACCAAAACTGCTACAATGATAAAGTAGCTAGAAAAATTACGCTCATCAGAGAAATTCATAAGAACCGTTAACTAAATCCTAAATATAAACGTTTTTATATAATTTTATTGTTTATGTAAGAGAATACTAAAGTTGAAATTAGTGGTCAAACTTTGGTTATCTTTGCTCAAGATAAAATAAAATATGATTACAATAGATCCTTCAGTTGTTTCTACAGGAAAATTACACGGTTTCATGTTGGGTGCAATAGGCCCGAGACCTATAGCTTTTGCGAGTACTGTAGATGTTGATGGCAATCCAAATTTGTCTCCATTTAGCTTTTTTAATGTGTTTAGTGCGAATCCTCCAATACTAATTTTTTCGCCTGCAAGAAGGGTTCGGGATAATACTACAAAACATACCTTAGAAAATGCTCAAGCCACAAAAGAAGTGGTAATTAATATTGTAAACTATGATATTGTGCAGCAAATGTCTTTATCTAGTACGGAATATGGTGAAGGTGTGAATGAGTTTACAAAATCGGGTTTAACTATGGTGAAATCTGAAAAAGTAGCGCCATTTAGAGTGGGTGAATCCCCGGTACAGTTCGAGTGTAAAGTAAATGATATTATACCTATGGGAAGCGAAGGCGGTGCTGGTAATCTTGTTATGTGTGAAGTGCTGTTAATGCACGTAAATGAAAATATTGTTGATGCCGATGGTCGTATCGATCAATATAAAATTGATCAGGTAGCCCGTATGGGAGGAAATTGGTACACTCGTGCAAATAGAGGTATGTTTGAAGTGCCTAAACCGTTGAGTACGATAGGAATTGGTGTAGATGAATTGCCAGAAGATATTAAGAATAGTACAGTTTTTACAGGAAACGATTTAGGTAAACTTGCGAATATTGAGCATTTGCCAAGGAAAGAAGAAGCTTTAGATTTTGTTAATAAACAAGATGATATTAAGAACAAAATAGCACAGGCCAACCCAATAGAAATTCATAAATTTGCTAAGCAATATTTAGATGACAACCACATAGATATTGCATGGAAGATTTTAGCAGCAAAATTATAATACATTAAGATGGAAGTACAAGGTAAAGTAAAGATGGTCGGGGAGACACAAACCTTTGGAAGCAATGGTTTTAGAAAGAGAGAAATAGTTGTAACTACAGACGAGCAGTATCCACAACATATCATGGTAGAATTTATTCAGGATAAGTGTGATCTGTTGAATAATTTTCAAGTGGGACAAGACGTGAAAATAAGTATCAATTTAAGAGGGCGCGAATGGGTGAACCCTCAAGGAGAAACAAAATATTTTAATTCTATTCAGGGTTGGAGAATCGAAAGCCTGCAACCAGCTGCTCCTGCGGCTTCGGCACCACCAATGCCACCTGCAGATGCATTTGAGCCAGCAAACGATTTTTCTGAAGAAGAACACGACGACTTACCGTTCTAGAAAAAAACATAAATAGTAAAAAGTAAAAAGTCCGGTAGTATACTATCGGACTTTTCATATTGTGGTTTAGGTTAACCTTTTAATAAAACTCAAAAAAGCAATGATGAACAAAATTTATCTTAAAAGGTCTTAACAAAGATTGTGATTTTTTTGGTCAATTCAAACAACTGATTGATATTTAACGTTGCAGAAACTCATATAATTACACTTTGTTTATTCTAACAGAATCCATAGAATTTCCTCCAGTTGCTTATGCCGATACCGATGGATTACTGGCGATAGGCGGCGATTTGTCTACAGATAGATTGATATTTGCATACCGTAACGGGATTTTTCCCTGGTATAATGAAGGACAGCCTATTTTATGGTTTAGTCCAGACCCTCGTATGGTTTTATTTCCCAATGAATTGAAAATAAGTAAAAGCATGCGACAAATACTGCGAAAAAAAGCTTTTGAAGTTACCTTTAATTCAAATTTTGAAGAAGTCATATATAATTGTGCAACCATAAATCGTCCCGATCAAGAAGGAACATGGATTACAACTGATATGCAAAATGCCTATAAAAAGATGTTCGATTTGGGTTATGCAATTTCTGTTGAGGTGTGGAAAGAAAATACTATGGTTGGAGGGCTATATGGGATATGGCTAGAAGAAAAAAGGATCTTTTGTGGTGAAAGTATGTTTTCTACCATGAGTAACGCTTCCAAATATGGGTTTATAATGTTAGTAGAGTGGTTGCAGCAAAAAGACGTGAAGCTTATAGATTGTCAAGTGCATACAGATCACTTATCAAGTTTAGGAGCTAGAGAAATTCCCAGAGACGAGTTTCTGAAATATTTAAAATAATTAATATTACCTTATTGCGGTGTATTAAAAACTATACTCTTATGACCATTCATAATTTAGGATTAGAAAATTCGGTTTTAAATCAATTTGTGCTTGAGCTTCGTGATGTAACTATTCAAAAGGACAGTATGCGATTTCGAAGAAATGTAGAGCGTATAGGAGAGATTTTAGGATATGAACTCAGTAAAACGCTGGAGTTTGTTCATAAAACCGTTCAAACACCATTAGGAGAACAGAAGACGCTAGTTCCTGTAGAAGAGATTGTTTTATGTGCCATTTTACGGGCAGGCCTTCCTTTGCATAACGGATTATTGAATTATTTTGATAAAGCTGAAAATGCATTTATCTCAGCATATCGGGATCATAAAAGAGATAGTGATGATTTTGATATTGTAGTGAATTATTTGGCGTCACCAAGATTAGAGAATAAAACCTTGATTTTGGCCGATCCTATGCTTGCTACAGGGAAAACACTAGAAAATACCCTACAAGCAATGAAAGGGCATGGTACCCCTCGTCAAATTCATATTGTTTCTGTAATTGGTTCAGAATCTGGGGTTGGGTACACCGAAAAAGTATTTCCCGAGAATACACATCTATGGATTGCAGCGGTAGACCAGGAGCTCAATGCTAAAAGCTACATTGTTCCGGGGTTGGGAGATGCGGGAGATTTATCTTTTGGAGTGAAACTATAATTCAATCTTTATAGTTTTCAGATAATTGTTTCAGAATTTTTACCGCTTTATTACCATCTTTTTTATGTACAAAAATATGGTCATGATAAAACCCTGCTATTACATTGCAGCTAATATTATGTTTTGCCAGTTCAGACGAAAAAATTGCAGTCATACCGACCGCGTCCAATGAAGAATGTACTTTTAGTGTGATCCAGTTAGCAATATAGGTATAAGATAGTTTGTGGTCATCCGCTTTTTGACGCTCCATAACGATTGTTACTCCTTCTTTTTCTTTGAATTCACAAAGAATATCGCTTCTGGCAATACTATTTGCGTTTTCTACGGTAGAAAAAATATACTCGCCCTCTTGTAACTTAGGCTGTAATGATCGTATCAGTTTGGTCAAATTGGTTTCTCCTTCCATGATCAAACCTCATTATATCTAAAACAATCTACTACATGGTCATTGACCATTCCTATGGCTTGCATAAAGGCATATACAACAGTGGATCCAACAAATTTAAAACCTCTCTTTTTTAAGTCTTTACTAATGCGATCAGAAATTTCGGTATTTGCCGGACAATCTTTATGATGTTTCCAAGAGTTTTTAATAGGTTTTCTGTCAATAAAACCCCAGATATAACTATCGAAACTGCCAAATTCTTCCTGAATTTTTATGAAATTTTGGGCATTAGTTATAGCAGAGTTTATTTTCAATTTATTTCTTATGATACCAGCATCTTGAAGCAATTCTTCCTTTTTAGTTTCTCCATATTTTGCTACAATTTTGTAATCAAAATTATCAAAAGCTTTTCTGAAGTTATCTCGTTTTCTTAAAATGGTTATCCAGCTCAAGCCAGCCTGAAAAGTCTCTAATATCAAAAACTCAAATAAAAGCTGCTCATCATGAAGAGGAGTTCCCCATTCATTATCATGGTAAGATTCGTATAAGTCGTCACCAACACACCATCCACATCTGATTTTTGTCATATTCCGAATTTTAGAATATAAATATATTGCATTTATTTATTCTGATACTTCCTTGAAGTACGATTATAGAATGAAAAAACCAATTTCGTAAGTTTTAAAAATAATTATCGTCTTATCTTGTAACATTTATGAAAAGAAATATGAATACTACCACAATAACAATAAACGAATTAATAGAAAAGGGAATTTCTAATTCTGCTAGCTATGAAGAATATAAAGAATTAGTAAGTAGCCTATTGCTAGAAGGTAAATCTACCGGTAATGATCAAACCGAAGCTTTGACAAATTATAGTATGTTGAATGATCGAAGAATGAAGCGATTAGATAAAACTATAAAAGTAAATGATGCGGCTAAAAAGATATTTTCTGACGCAAAATTGAATGTAACTTGGTTAGTGTTGACCGAAGGTTGGTGTGGCGATGCCGCACAGTCTCTGCCTGTAATAAATAAATTGGCAGAACTTAATGATGGGATCGATTTAAGAATTGTTTCTCGCGATGAGCATGATGACTTAATGAGTAATTTTTTAACCAATGGAGGTAAAGCAATTCCTAAATTGATTGCATTTGATAATGATAAAAAGGAAGTGCTAAATTCCTGGGGTCCTCGACCTTCAGTAGCTACAAAAATGGTAAACGATTATAAAGCTGAGCACGGTAGTCTTGATGCAGATTTTAAACAAGATTTACAAGTATGGTATAATAAAGATAAGGGGGTTAATATCATCGAAGATTTAACCAAACTTATCTAATTACTATAATTAAAGTAATATGTAATTGAACCCTGTTGTTCTTCTACATCAGAACGAGAAAATAGTGCTTGTTTGGCATACTCCATAGCATTGTCGAATAAGCACTCATTTCTTGTTGTAGAACGCTTTTTATCGACTTTGGTATCTACTACATATCCGTTTTTGTTCACTTCAATTTTAACCACTACTTTTCCGCTTCCATTACAGGTATAAACTGGATTAGGCAATTCAAGCGAGTTTCTTCCTTTAAGACTGTAGGTTAACGAACTATTTCTGTTATTGGTTTCTTTTCCTTCGGGTTCGAGTTCTTCTTTTTTTGTATCGTCTCCTTCAGCTTTTTCTTCTATGGGCACCTCGCCATCATTGGTTTGTGTTTCTTCATTTTCTGAAGATGCCTGCTCGGCTTCCATTAATGATTTAATGCGTTCTTCTATTTCATCATGATCTTCAAAATCTTCATTATAGGCATTGTGAGTTCTTTTAGAAGCGATTAGGTCTCTTGCTTCTTCCATTTGCGGTTCTTCTTCTTCAGCTTGTTCTTCTTCAGCAAGGAATTCTTCAGGAATCTCCATAAGAATTTCAGATTGCTGTTTTTGCTTCTTAAACATGCTAATGTTATAAAGACTAAGAACAAAAATACCCATCAGCATCGATGTGATAATCAGGGCTTTATGTTTTTCTATAAACTCCATAGGTATCTATAACTAATTTTCTTATACAATATTTTAATTAGTTTCAATTTTAACTGGTAACTGGGTTTTAAAAGCCTCAATAGTCATAGCTTCTTCCACCGAAAATTCCCCTATTTTGGTTCTTCTCAAAGCGGTTAGGTGTGCTCCACTTTGTAAATGTTTTCCAAAATCGTGTGCTAGAGATCGTATGTATGTTCCTTTACTGCAAACTACCCTGAAATCAATTTCTGGCAGTGCAATTTTTGTAATTTCAAATTCGTCAATTGTTATTTTTCTGGGGGTGACTTCTACGTCTTCTCCTTCTCGGGCATACTCATACAAGCGTTTTCCATCTTTTTTCAAGGCTGAAAAGACCGGTGGAAATTGCTGTATTTCACCAATAAAATGAGAAGTAGCATCCATAACTTTTTTTTCAGAAACATGATCTATCGGAAAAGTTTGATCTATTTCAGTTTCCAAATCATAAGAAGGAGTTGTAGCTCCTAATGTGATGGTCCCAGTATATTCTTTGGCTTGACCTTGAAATTCTTGTATGCGCTTAGTGAATTTTCCGGTACATATTACCAATAACCCCGAAGCTAGAGGATCTAATGTTCCGGCATGCCCAACCTTAATTTTCTTTATGCCGAACGTCTTCCGAATAAGCCAACGCAATTTATTTACAACCTGGAAAGAAGTCCATTGTAGTGGTTTGTCGATCAATAGAATTTGACCATCTTTATAATCTTGTTCGGTTAACATTGTTGTGTGGGGCGCTATTTAATAAAACCAAAACTGATGGCAAGTATGCCAACAAGTATACAATATACGGCAAAATACGTTAACTTGCTCTTTTTCACCAGAGAAATCATCCATGTACAGGCGAAAAGCCCTGAAATGAATGCCGCAATAAAACCAACAATGATGGGTATACTGTTCTCTGACGAAAAATTAAGATCACCACTTAAAAGGTCTTTGGCTATTTTACCGAAAATTAAAGGAATAACCATTAGAAAAGAGAAACGAGCAGCTTTTGTTTTGTCATTGCCTAGTAAAACCGATGTAGAAATAGTAGCTCCGCTTCGTGATATTCCTGGTAACATGGCAATTGCCTGCGCGATACCAATTATAAATGCATTGGAGGTGCTTACTGGTTTAAGCGTGTTTTTGGCTTTGTCTGCTAACCACAATAGAATTGCAGTGATAATAAGCATAAAACCAACAAATGTGATGTTTCCTCCAAATAATTGCTCTAACTGTTCTTCAAAAAACAAACCCACAATAACCGCTGGTATCATTGAGATAATAATTTTGAAAGAAAATAAGGTTTCTTCGTTTTTTTTAAACTTAAATAATCCAGAAATAATTTCCAGAATATCTTTTCGAAACACTACAATAGTACTTAGTGCAGTGGCAAAATGAAGGACTACGGTGAAAAGAAGAGATTCTTCGGGTACGCTGGTGTCACCTAAAATAGCTTTTCCTAGTTCTAAATGGCCGCTAGAGGAGACAGGTAAAAATTCTGTAAGTCCTTGTATAATGCCTAAAATAATCGAATCAATGATTTCCATAAAGGATTCAGGGTTTTCTTAAACTTTGGCAAATATAGGGTAGTGGAATGATAAATTGATCGATTACTTATCTTTCTTCTTATCTGGATTTAATAAGATTGCGTAAATTTCTATACCAAAACCGATTAATACAATCGTGGGAGCAAGTCTTATTCTTCTGAAACTATAGATTTCCGGATTAAAGACATTAGGATCGTCACTTCCTCCACCTGCCATCAAAATAAAACCAAGAGCAATAACTGCAATACCAATGGCCATGAACATATAATTTTTCTTTCCGAAAACGAAGTCTGGTTTCGGTAATGAATTTTTATTGGATTGTTTTTTCATGTATATCGTTATTAATCTCGTTATAAATTACCTTGTCCTTAAGCATCAATTTAGAAATATGTCCCATATTTCCGTCGCGAGTAAAGATAGTCCATCTTTTAATAGGATACAAAGTAACAGTTTTGTTTAAAATATCAAGACGAGTTTGTTCTACCGTTAATCCTTGCTGTAAGCCTCGATTAATATAGTAATAGTGCTCGTCGCCTTTTAGTGTAATGACAAGGTCAAGACCTGGGCCTTCTTCTATTTTGGTTACTGTTCCTTTTACGGTGAGTACATCTTCAGGTTGAACATTTCGAACAGGCTTAAAAGTTTGTACCATCATCCACATAAAGCCTAAAAACAACACAAAAACGACTGAGAACCATATTTTAGCTACTTTTTTCATCTTGAGAGCTTAATAATATAATTCGTCGGTTCTAAGATTTAAGAATCGCTGGGTTGCAAAAAAGGTACTAATCCAGGTGATAAGTACTCCAATTCCAAAAACGCCTAAAAATAAAATTGCTAAGAGGGCCTTATCATCTAGCAAAGCCAATTCTGGGAAGGTCTTATTCAAATAATATAATACAATACCTACTCCTACAAGAGCCACGATTGCACCTATCATACCAAGGCGAACACTTTTCCAGACAAATGGTCTGCGAATAAATTTTTTGGTAGCACCAACCATTTGCATGGTTTTAATAATAAATCGTTTAGAATAAACCGATAAACGAATAGAACTATTGATCAATAGCACTGCGATAAAAGTGAAAATCCCGCTTATTAATAATACCCAAAAGCTTATACGTCTAATATTATCATTTAGTAAAGAAATAAGCGGTTTGTCATAAATCACTTCGTCTACAAAATTCTTCTTAGTGATAGACGCAGAAATATCTTCAATTTTGGCAGCATCTACAAAATCAGCTTTCAAATATACGTCGATAGAATTTTGCAAGGGATTATACCCAAGAAATTCCATAAAATTCTCACCGATATCCTTACTGTGTTCTTCGGCAGCTTCATCTTTAGATATAAATGTAGTCGACTTTGTATATTCTGCTAAGGCTAGCGTTTTTTCAAGCTGTTTGATTTCTACCTCTTTGGCAGTGTCTTTTAAATAAATCGTAAGAGCGATCTTTTCTTTAAAATGATCTGCTACTTTTTTAGTATTCAAAACCAACAAGCCCAATAAACCTAATAAAAATAAAACCAAAGAGATACTAATCACCACCGAGAAGTATGAAGAAATTAGTCTGCGTTTTTGGTATTTTTCAAAGGATGAGCTCATAAAGAATTATATTTTCGGGTAAAAATAATAAAGAATAGTTAATTAACTTTGGTTTGTACAGGAATAACGTATACTTAACAACATTCTTATTTACTTAAAGGATTTATATATGCACACAGTTGTTTTTGGTGTTGGAGGTGTAGGAGGATATTTTGGAGGAAAAATTTCGAATTCTGGTCAAAAAGTTACGCTTATTGCCAGAGGGGAGCATCTTATAGCTATTAAAAATAAGGGCTTAGAGGTGAATAGTATTAATGGAGACTTTGTGACGCACCCTTATTTAGTGACAGATCAAATTAATGAAGCAGAAAAGGCAGATCTTATTCTTATTTGCACAAAATCATGGCAGGTTGCAGAAGCTGCAAAATTGGTGCTGCCCATAATTAAGGAGAACACCGTGGTTATTCCGTTGCAAAATGGTGCTGATAATGTAGAGAAATTACTTTCTGCTATTCCCAAACAACATGTGCTGGGCGGGTTGTGTAAAATTTATAGTAAAATTGAAGCTCCAGGGGTGATCTCTCATTTTGGTCATGATCCAGAAGTTGTTTTTGGAGAGATTGATGGTACTCTTACCAAAAGATTGTCCACTATTCAGCAAGTGTTTAATAAAGCAGGTTTTCATAATACCATTTCAAAAAACATTTATGTAGATATTTGGAGTAAGTTTATGTTTATAGCAACCGTAAGTGGTCTAGGTGCCCTAACTCGACTTACTATTGGTGAAATGTATCAAGATTCAGGAACGCAAAACTTATTGGAGAAAACGGCCCAGGAAATTTATGAGATTGGAGTAGCCAAAGGCATAGGGCTACCAAGTGATCTGGTAAAACGTATTATGGCTTTTATCGAGAAGCAACCTTTTGATTCTACCGCCTCTACGCAACGAGATATTTTAGAGGGGCGACCTTCAGAATTAAATAATTTTAATGGATTTATTGTTGAAGAAGGTAAAAAACTAGGAATTTCTACGCCTGTTAATGCTTTTATTTATAGTTGCTTGCAGCCAATGGAAGCCAAAGCAAGGTTAACCAAAAACTAAAGCGAAAAAACGTAGTAAACTCGCATAAAATCGTAAATTTGCGATCTTAATTTTAGATTAATGAGCTACGATTTTAATACTATTGAGGCCAAGTGGCAAAAATATTGGGCAGAGCACCAAACATTCAAAGCAGAAAACAACAGTGCTAAACCAAAATATTATGTACTAGACATGTTTCCTTATCCTTCTGGTGCCGGATTACATGTGGGGCATCCACTAGGGTATATTGCCAGTGATATTTATGCGAGATATAAACGCCATAAAGGATTCAATGTATTACATCCTCAGGGGTATGATTCTTTTGGGTTGCCTGCAGAACAATATGCTATTCAAACGGGACAGCATCCTGCTATTACCACCAAAGAAAATATTGCAAGATATCGTGAGCAATTAGATAAAATAGGGTTTTCTTTCGATTGGAGTCGTGAAGTGAGAACCAGTGATCCTAAATTTTATAAATGGACACAATGGATTTTTATTCAGCTGTTTAACTCTTGGTATGATAATGATGCAAATAAGGCCAGAGATATTTCAGATTTAGCAACCATTTTTTCAAAAGATGGAAATAGTGCGGTAAATGCAGTTTGTGATGATGATACGAATGTGTTTACAGCCGAACAATGGAATGCATTTTCTGTCAAAGAAAAACAAGCAGTACTTCTAAAATACAGATTAACATACCTTGCCGAAACAGAGGTGAATTGGTGTCCGCAACTAGGAACAGTCTTAGCCAATGATGAAATAGTAAATGGAGTGTCAGAACGTGGTGGCTACCCGGTGATTCGCAAAAAAATGACACAATGGAGTATGCGAATTTCGGCATATGCGCAACGTTTATTGGATGGATTGAATACCATTGATTGGCCACAACCTCTAAAGGATTCTCAGACCAACTGGATAGGAAGATCTCAAGGAGCTAGTGTGACTTTTAAAGTAAAAGATCATGATGAAGTTATAGAAGTATTTACTACTCGGCCAGATACTATTTTTGGAGCTAGTTTTATGACCTTAGCGCCAGAACATGATTTGGTGCAAAAAATTACAACTGCAGCGCAAAAAGCCGAAGTAGAAGCATATATTGAAGCGACCGCTAAGCGAAGTGAGCGAGAGCGTATGGCCGATGTAAAAACCATTAGTGGTGCTTTTACTGGAGCCTATGCAGAGCATCCTTTTACCAAGGTGCCAGTGCCAATCTGGATTGGAGATTATGTTTTAGCGGGCTATGGTACAGGAGCTGTAATGGCTGTTCCTTGTGGAGATCAACGAGATTATGACTTTGCGAAACACTTTAATATTGAAATTCCTAATATTTTTGACGGAGTAGATATTTCTGAAGAAGCCTTTGCAGATAAAGAGAATACGGTTATCGCTAATTCAGATTTTTTAAACGGATTAAGCTATAAAGAAGCTACAAAAAAGGCGATAGAAGAACTTGAAAAGCTAGGTCAGGGAGAAGGAAAAATTAATTACCGTCTTCGTGATGCTGTATTTAGTAGACAGCGATATTGGGGTGAGCCTTTTCCTGTATACTATGTCGATGGAATGCCACAAATGATTGAGGCTAAACATTTACCTATTGAGTTGCCCGAAGTAGAGAAATACTTACCCACCGAAACAGGTGAGCCGCCTTTGGGAAGAGCGACAGAATGGGCTTGGGATACCAATAGCAATACGATTGTTTCAAATGATAAGATTGATCATAATACCGTTTTTCCATTAGAATTAAATACGATGCCGGGTTGGGCAGGGAGTTCTTATTATTTCAATAGATATATGGATCCTCAAAACGAACATGAAGTGTTTTCTAATGAGGCAATCGAATATTGGAAAGAAGTAGACCTTTATATAGGAGGAAGTGAGCATGCAACAGGACATTTGTTATATGCTCGTTTCTGGCAAAAATTCTTGTTCGACAAAAGAGTTGTGCCAGTCGAAGAATTTGCTAAGAAATTGATCAACCAAGGAATGATTTTAGGTACTAGTGCTATTGTATATAGAATTAGTGGTACAAATTCTTATGTTTCTAAAGGTTTAAAAGCTCAGCATAAAACCGAAGAGCTAAGGGTAGATGTTGGTTTGATCAATAATTCCGATGAGCTCAATTTGGAAGCTATCAAAAATTGGCAGCCACAGTTTATTGATGCCGAGTTTATCCTTGAAGATGGTAAGTATATTGTAGGTCGAGAGGTAGAAAAAATGTCTAAAAGGTGGTTTAATGTAGTAAACCCAGATGATATTTGTAATGATTATGGGGCAGATACCTTACGATTATACGAAATGTTCCTAGGTCCATTAGAACAGGCCAAACCTTGGAATACCGCGGGTATTACAGGTGTACATTCTTTCTTGAAGAAATTATGGAAATTATATCATAATGGAGATGCTTTTGAAGTTTCTGAAACAGAGCCAACAAAAGATAATCTTAAAACGCTACACAAGACAATCAAAAAAGTAGAAGAAGATATAGAGAATTTTTCTTTTAACACTTCAGTAAGTACTTTTATGATTGCTGTAAATGAGCTTACCGCTCAAAAATGTAATTCAAGAACGATTTTGGAGCAGCTTTTGGTGCTTATATCTCCTTATGCTCCTCATATTGCTGAAGAGCTATGGCAAAAGTTAGGGAATACCACTTCTATTACTACTACTGCTTTTCCAAAATTCGAAGAGAAATATTTGGTAGAAAGCGCAAAAGTATACCCGATCTCTTTTAACGGGAAAAAACGTTTTGAGCTTGAGCTACCTTTAGATATGAGTAAAGAAGATATTGAAGCGGCTGTAATGGCTCACGAAAAAACACAACAGCAACTTGCTGGGCGTGAACCTAAAAAGGTGATAGTAGTACCTGGCAAGATTGTAAATGTAGTAGGATAACTCAAAAACAATATGATTGACCCAATAGAAATTCTGGGACTCGTAGCCGCAGTTTTAACGACTGCGGCTTTTTTTCCTCAGGTGTATAAAACCTGGAAAACAAAATCAACAGATAGTTTATCATTATCTATGCTGTTAATTTTTGTTTCTGGGTTACTTTGTTGGTTGGTTTATGGCTTTTTGATCGATAGTTTTCCTATTATTTTAGCAAATTTTGTCACCATTATTTTAGGGTTGATACTCTTGTATTTCAAGCTTCGCTATAAAAACTAACTATCTATAACAAGGTTTTTTAAATTTTAACAATTTAAATGAAAACCTGCTAAAATTATCAATAAAATATTTTTAGAGGCTGGTTTATTGTTTTATTTCATAAAAACAGCTATTTTCGACCAAAAAATAAGAATATGATAATTGGTGTCCCCAAGGAAATCAAAAATAACGAGAACAGAGTAGGTGTAACACCTGCCGGGACTATGGAACTTGTTAGACATGGTCACACCGTTTTTATTCAGCAAAATGCTGGTCTACAAAGTGGATTTAGCGATGAAGAATACATAAGTGCTGGTGGGCAAATTTTACCCACAATTGAAGATGTATACCAAACCGCTGAAATGATCATTAAGGTTAAAGAACCAATAGAACCAGAATATTCTTTAATTAAGAAGGATCAGTTATTATTTACATATTTTCATTTCGCTTCTAGTGAGGTGCTAACCAAAGCTATGATCGATAGTGGATCGGTGTGTGTTTCTTATGAAACCGTAGAGGATCCAGATAGAAGTCTTCCATTATTAACTCCTATGAGTGAAGTTGCAGGGAGAATGTCGATCCAACAAGGAGCCAAATATCTTGAAAAACCTTTGAAAGGAAGAGGTATTCTTTTAGGAGGTGTTCCTGGAGTAGCACCAGCAAAGGTTTTAATTCTAGGAGGTGGAGTTGTAGGTACACAAGCCGCTAAAATGGCAGCGGGTATGGGTGCAGATGTTACTATACTAGATATTAGTCCGAAAAGATTAAAATATCTTGATGATGTAATGCCTGCCAATATAAATACTGAATATTCTAACGAATACACGATTAGAAAACATATCAAAACTTCAGATCTTATTGTAGGAGGGGTGTTAATTCCGGGGGCAAAGGCGCCAAAATTGATTACCAGAGATATGCTTAAAGATATGCGCCCTGGAACGGTGTTGGTTGATGTTGCGGTTGATCAAGGAGGGTGTTTTGAAACTACTAAACCAACGACACACCAAGACCCTGTATATATTATTGATGATGTAGTGCACTATTCTGTAGCAAATATGCCAGGTGCAGTGCCTTATACGTCAACTTTGGCACTTACTAATGTCACTTTGCCATATGCTGTGCAATTGGCAAATAAGGGCTGGAAAAAGGCTTGTAAAGAAAATGAACCCCTAAAGAAAGGACTAAATGTAATTAATGGAGATGTTGTGTACCCTGCAATATCAGAGGCTTTTGGCCTTCCGTTAGAAGATGTAAATGGTTATTTAGATTAAACTCGACTTATTGGCTAACTCAAGTTTATTTAACCGAGAACCTCGCTTTTATGGCGAGGTTTTTGCTTTTTATGTTGTAACTTTAACAAACATAAAAAGTACATAAGTTATGATGGGATATTATATCATTGCGGGAATTATCTTCTTGGTTAGTTCTTATGTGAGCAATAAACTTAAAAGTAAATTTAAAAAGTACTCCAATATTCATTTACAAAATGGAATGAGTGGAGCCGAAATAGCGACCAAAATGCTTCAAGATAATGGCATATTTGATGTTCAAGTTATTTCTACACCAGGAATGCTAACAGATCATTATAACCCACTAAAGAAAACTGTAAATCTTAGTGAAGGAGTATATAACCAGCGTAATGCAGCTGCTGCTGCTGTAGCAGCACATGAAGTTGGTCATGCTGTACAACATGCTACTGCTTATAGTTGGTTAACAATGAGGTCTAAGATTGTGCCTGTAGTGGGAATGGCAGGGAAATTTTCAAATTTTGTAATCATGGCAGGATTAGTGATGTCTGCTTCAGGAATGCTTCTCGGTAATACAGTGTTTCTGCTGGGTATAGTATTATTCGGGATGACTACGCTATTTGCGTTTATTACTCTTCCTGTAGAATATGATGCTAGTAATAGAGCTTTGGCCTGGCTTGAAAATAACAATATAGTGACTCAAAAGGAGTATGCGGGAGCAAAAGATGCATTGAAATGGGCAGCAAGAACGTATGTAGTGGCTGCACTAGGTTCCTTAGCTACGCTGTTATATTTCATTTCTATATTTTTAGGAAGAAGAGACTAGATAAGATGTGTGCCTAGATGATAAAAAAACCTCCAAGTTTACATCTTGGAGGTTTTTTTATATGTTTATTTGACGGTCGATTTGCTGATCTAGAGAGATGAAAGTTTCTGTTCGAGAAACGCCTTCTATAGCTTGGATGTTCTTGTTTAAAACGTTCATCAAATGCTCATTATCTTTGCATAATATTTTGATAAAAATTGACCAGTTACCTGTTGTATAATGACATTCTATTACTTCAGGAATTTCTTTGAGTTGTTTTACTGCTTTTGGATTGCTAACAGCCTTATCTAGAAAAACACCCACAAAAGCCATCGTTTTATAACCAAGTACTTTCGGGTCAATGATAAATTTTGATCCTGCTATTAGTCCTGAAGCTTCAATTTTACGTAATCTTTGGTGAATTGCGGCACCAGAAATACCAACTTTTCTGGCAATTTCTAGAATGGGTCTTCTAGCGTCTTCCATTAAATTGCGTAAAATTTCTTTATCAATTCCGTCGATTTTTACTTGACTATTTTTCATAGGGGAATTATTTCAACTGTTAACCAAAAATACGATTATTGATATAAAATTGAAATTTCAAATGTTATAAATGTATAAAATTGTAATAAAATTAACCTTTTACTCCATCAGGATTGTAGCCTAAATAGTCGCGCTCTATCTCATTAAATGTGATTCCGAAATCTTCTAATTCTTTTAAGATGGGGTCATATATCTCTTTTTTGATAGGGATTTGAACTCCACTATGTGTATACTCTTTATTAAGAATACGAAGTGCTGCCATGGCTACAGGAAGTCCAACTGTCCTGGCCATTGCAGTATAGGTTTGATCTTCACCTATACTCACCATTGTGGCGTCTATTTGTTGACGTTTTCCGTTGAGTTCATATCCAAATTTATGATACATAACAATCATGTCTTTATCTCCGTCATCTAGAGTCCATTTGTCCATTAGTATTTTTTGAAGAATCTGGGCAGGAGTTGCATTTGAGATACTAACTTTTTTGTGAGGGTTGAAGAGATCAAGTTCTAAAAGCTTGTCCCACATGATGTCATCTTGATCTATTTTGAGGTAATGTCTTAGTTTTAGTTCAACAGAATCCGAAGGAGAGTAGGGTAAAAAGGAATTCATAAAATCGCGATAACTCATATGCTCAGAATTTTCTATGGTATAGTCATCTGCCGTCATTCCTAATTGAACAAAAATGTTCCATGCTCTTGAGAAACCTACCCTACGAATGGTTCCTCGGTATAATGTTAAAATATCTTCTAAGCCATATATGCTTTGATATTTGAGTGAATTTCTGTTGGCATAAGCCTCAAAACGCCCATATCCTTCTACTTCCAAAAACTCGGTTCTTCTAAATAGTTTGTGGTATGGAATATATTTATAGGTGCCTTCCTGCAGGAACTCTGCAGATCCTCCTTGGCCTGCGATAACCACATTTCTAGGATTCCATGTGAACTTATAATTCCATAAGTTGGTATCGCTTTCTGGTGCTACCAGACCGCCAGTAAAAGATTCGAATAAGATTATTTTACCTCCTTGATTTCTAATTCGATCAATCACTTGCATGGCACTCATATGATCTATTCCGGGATCCAGGCCAATTTCATTCATGAATACTAATCCTTTCTTGCGAACTTCGGAATCAAGCTCTTGCATTTCTTCACTCACATAAGAAGCGGTAACCATATTTTTTTCATATTTCAAACAGTCTTTAGCAACTTCAATATGAAATCTTGCGGGAAGCATAGAAACCACTATGTCGGCATTTTGAATGGCATTTTCTCTGGAGTTTTTATCAAAAACATCTAGCAATATCGCTTCGCTGAAGGGATGATTATTAGCTAATTTTTGAGCATTTTCTATTGAAATGTCTCCAATAATAATCTGAAGATTTTCTGATTCAGCTTTATCCTGAAAATATTTAATCAATACGGCGGTAGATTTACCAGCTCCGATAACTAAAACCTTTCGCATACAAGTTTATATTTTGATAACTTTGATACGAATGTAATAAATACCTCAAAAAATAGTAAGTGTTATCTATTGGATTAATTCTATTTTTTGAAAAAAAATGTCTAAATAGTTTAGAAAATATGTTTGAAAAATCAATTGAACAGAAAATGAGATTAAATAAGACAATTTTGATTACTGGGGCAACCTTGGCTCTTATTGCAGTACTATTTGGTGCTTTTGGTGCGCACGGCCTTAAGAAATTGGTAGATGAGTCAAGTGTCACTTCTTTTAATACCGGAGTAAGGTACCAGATGTACCATGCAATTGTGCTTATTATTTTAGGAAATATGTCTGCTTTAAATAAGACTTTTCAGAAACGTATCTTCTATTTCTTTATAGGGGGAATTGCCCTTTTTTCAGGATCCATCTATCTTTTGGTAATAGATGAAGTATTAGGGATTTCTCTATCAAGTATTGGTTTTATTACGCCTTTGGGAGGTTTTTTGTTAATTTTTGGATGGATTTTCTTTATTGCCGCACTTGTTAAGATTAAGTAAAGTTTTTCACGGTTAGTGTAATTATTATTTATAATTTTGCACGTACATAACATACACAACATATTTTTATGGAACCACTGTATCCAATTACGAAAACGTTTTCGTTAAAGCATTACGGTATTGAAAATGCTACAATGCGCTACCAATTATCTCCAGAAGAACTAGAGAATGAGGCGGTGCAAAAAGGCCAAGGGAAAATAACTAAGTCGGGAGCACTGGCAATAAACACAGGGGAGTTTACAGGTCGCTCACCAATGGATCGTTTTATTGTTAAAGATGACATTACCAAAGACAAAATTTGGTGGGGAGATATTAACATTCCTTTTGAACCCGACGCTTTCGATAAGCTTTATGATAAGGTTACCAAATACCTATCAGGAAAGGAAATTTTCGTTAGAGATAGTTATGCATGTGCCGATCCGGAGTATAGATTAAACATACGAGTGATAAATGAGTATCCATGGTCAAATATGTTTGCTTATAATATGTTCTTAAGACCAACTCAAGAAGAGTTAAAAGACTTTAAGCCAGAATGGACTGTAGTTAATGCACCTGGTTTTATGGCAGAAGCTGCTGTAGATGGAACAAGGCAGCATAATTTTGCCATCTTAAATTTTGAGCGAAAAATTGCACTTATTGGAGGAACTGGGTACACGGGAGAGATTAAAAAAGGAATCTTTTCGGCATTAAATTTTATTCTTCCGGTAGAAAGAAACTCTCTGCCAATGCATTGCTCTGCCAATGTTGGTGAAGAGGGAGATACTGCAATATTCTTTGGTCTTTCAGGAACAGGTAAAACGACTCTTTCTACCGATCCAAATCGCAAACTTATCGGTGATGATGAGCATGGTTGGACAAAAGAAAATACAATCTTCAATTTTGAAGGAGGTTGTTATGCAAAAGTGATCGATTTGTCTGCGGAGAAAGAGCCAGAAATTTATGGTGCGATTAAAAAAGGAGCTATTCTGGAAAATGTGATTATTGATGATAATGGCGAGGTTGATTTTGCTGATACGTCAATCACACAAAACACCAGAGTAAGTTACCCGATACATCATATAGAGAATATAAAGACACCATCTATTGGTAAAAACCCTAAGAATATATTTTTCTTAACGGCTGATGCTTTTGGAGTGTTGCCTCCTATTTCTAAGCTTACTCCAAGTCAGGCGGCATATCATTTTATATCTGGATATACAGCAAAAGTTGCTGGAACTGAAGCTGGAGTAGTAGAACCACAACCTTCATTCTCTGCTTGTTTTGGAGCTCCATTTATGCCGTTACACCCTGCAGAGTATGCAGAAATGTTAATCAATAAAATGCAGGAGACCGGTGTGAATGTGTGGCTTGTAAATACGGGGTGGACCGGCGGACCTTATGGAGTAGGTTCAAGAATTAAGCTTAAGTATACTAGAGCTATGATTCAAGCGGTGCTTAACGGTGATCTTGGTCTATATTCGTATGACGATTATCATATTCATTCGGTTTTTGGTGTAGCGCAACCAAGAAAGTGTCCCGGTGTTCCAGATAGCGTGCTAAGTCCTAGAGCGACTTGGAATGATGATGAAGCATACTATACCACTGCTTTTAAATTAACGAATGCGTTTAGAGAGAATTTCAAGAAATTTGAATCTTATGCGAACGAGGAAATCCGAAGAGGAGGGCCACAACGTTATGGGTTCTAATTCATCTAGAATAAACAATTAAAAAAGGGTCTGATTTATTTCAGATCCTTTTTTAATTATATGTTATCAAGATAACTCTCTTTAAGTTCTTAAAAAGTTATTTTTTGTTGACTTCTTTAATGTATTTCTGAAGTGCCATTGTCATAGATGGTGTTTCAGGGGTTGGTGCCTGAATATTTACTACCAAACCATGTTCTTCGGCTGCTTTTACTGTTGAGTTCCCAAATACAGCAATACGAGTATTATTTTGCTTAAAATCTGGGAAGTTTTCGAATAACGACTTTATTCCAGAAGGGCTGAAAAACACAAGTACGTCATAAAAAACATCTCTCAAATCAGAAAGGTCACTAACAACAGTTCTGTAGAATATCCCCTGTTTCCAATTTACCTTAAGACTGTCTAGGGTGTTAGGAATTTCAGGTTTTAATTTATCAGAAGATGGTAGTAAGAACTTTTCTGTCTTATACTTTTTAATTAAAGGTGAAAGCTCTTGGAACGTTCTTTTACCAACATATATTTTTCTTTTTCTGTAAACAACATACTTCTGTAAATAGTATGCTACCGCCTCACTCTGACAAAAGTATTTCATGCTATCCGGAACCTTGTAACGCATTTCTTCTGCGATTCTAAAAAAATGATCGACAGAATTACGGCTGGTAAGAATAATTGCGGTGTATTGCGATAAATCCACTTTTTGTAATCTTACCTCCTTGGCATCAACTCCTTCAACATGAATAAAAGGAATAAAATCGATCTTCACTTTTTCCTTTTCTTCTAGATCAAAATAAGGTGAATTTTCTACTTTAGGCTCTGGTTGTGAGACCAAAATTGTTTTCACTTTCATATATATTCTTTTCTTACGTTCGTAACCTAAATTTTAGATTATAAGCTTATATAGTATAAAATAAGGCGCGATTTCAAGTGCGCAAAGATACAAAATAAAATAAAACTTATGGTTTAAAATTATGTTTTCATTTTTCTTGTAAAAAGAAATAAGCACGATAGTATTTAGGACAAGCAATGCTATAACGAGAGCGATAAGTGCAATTTTGGATGGGGTAAATGTATAAATAAATAGAATGTTGGCAATAAGTAGAACCACTCCCATAAAATTGCGATAAGATACCTTGTAAAACAAGTATTCGTCAATTATGGTGTCAATAGCAAAAATAGTTCCTATTATTTTTTCTATTAATAGTTTACAAATAACGACTACAGTATATATAATAAGAATTTTAAAATATAAGTTGATTTCTGACGAAGTAACTTGCGAATCAAAAACGTTAAAGCATAAGTATAGAAATAGTGATGCCGAGATGATCTGAAAAAGCAATAAAACACTATTGAAACTGGTCGAAAGTCGATTTGGTTTCTGATAAGAAATAATGTATTTATTATTGCTTAAAAGCATCATGAAATTTGAGAATGAAAGACTGTTAATCCTTTTAGCTACAGACAGTAAAACAAGGCAAGCTATAATGAGAATAGTAAGCCAATTATTTGCAATGATGTTTCGTGTAATAATTTCCATAAACTGTTAAGGGTAAAATTACAATCAAATAACTCACAAAAACAAGAAAAAATCTAGTAATTATTTAATTATATTTGCGTGAAAAATGGTCTAGATGGTAGACGCGATAGTCATAATTCCTACCTATAATGAGATAGAAAATGTAGAACGAATCATTAAGAATGTTTTTTCATTACAAAGAAATTTTCACATTCTTATTGTTGATGATAATTCTCCAGATGGTACGGCTGCAGAGGTGAAAAAATTACAATCTGAATTTCCAGAAGGTCTTTTTCTTTTGGAAAGAAAGGGTAAACTAGGTCTGGGAACTGCTTATATCTCCGGATTTAAATGGGCCTTGCAAAAAGGATATGAATACATATTCGAAATGGATGCCGATTTTTCTCATAACCCCAATGACCTAATACGATTATATAATGCATGTGCCAAAGGGAGTTCACATGTAGCAATTGGGTCAAGATACGTCACAGGAGTAAATGTGGTTAATTGGCCAATGAGCAGGGTTTTACTTTCCTGGTTGGCTTCAAAATATGTTCGTTTTATTACAGGAATGAATATTCATGACACAACTGCTGGATTTATCTGTTATAGAAGAGAGGTTTTAGAAAAAATTAATTTAGACAAAATACGATTTGTAGGATATGCTTTTCAAATAGAAATGAAATTTAAAGCGTATTTGCTGAAATTTAAAATTAAAGAAGTGCCGGTAATATTTACCGATAGAACACGAGGAAATTCAAAAATGAGCAAAGGAATTATTTCTGAAGCTGTTTTTGGAGTGATTAAAATGAAATTAAAAAGCTTGTTTAAAAGTTACGAAATATGATTATGGATAAGGTATTAATCAAAAATGCCAACATTGTTAACGAAGGAAAAATTTTTAACGGAGATGTGTATATCGAGAATGGAGTTTTTAAGGAAATAGCTGCACAGATAAGCGCAAAATCTCCAGATATTCACATTTTTGACGCTGAAGGGAAATATTTATTGCCAGGAGTAATAGATGATCAGGTTCATTTTAGAGAACCAGGTCTTACTCATAAAGCAAATATTGAAACTGAATCTAAAGCAGCTGTGGCTGGGGGTATTACCTCTTTTATAGAAATGCCAAATACGGTTCCGCAAACTACAACTATAGAAAAACTAGAGGAGAAGTTTGAAATTGCAGCTAAGACCAGTTATGCAAATTATTCTTTTATGTTTGGTGGAACCAATGATAATCTTGAAGAAATTTTAAAGGTAGATCCTAAAAATGTTGCAGGCCTTAAGTTGTTTTTAGGCTCTTCTACAGGAAATATGCTGGTAGATAATCCAGAAGTGTTAGAAAAGATATTTTCTTCTACAGATTTGGTAATCTCGGTACATTGCGAAGATGAGCAAACAATACGAGATAATACTGCAAAATATAAAGAGCAATACGGGGATGATATTCCTATTGAACTACATCCTATTATTAGAAGTGAAGAAGCATGCTATATTTCTTCATCTAATGCTGTAGCTTTGGCCAAAAAGACAGGGGCCAGGTTACATGTTTTTCATCTTTCAACAGCTAAAGAATTAGAGCTGTTTACCAATAAAATACCCCTTAGGGAAAAGAAGATAACTGCCGAAGTGTGTATTCACCATTTATGGTTTTCTGATCAGGATTACAAAGAAAAAGGAACACATATTAAGTGGAATCCTGCAGTAAAAACAGCCAAAGACAGAGATGCGTTGTTCGAAGCATTACTAGATGATAGATTAGATGTGATTGCTACAGATCATGCTCCTCATACGCTTGAAGAAAAGAAAAACATGTATACCAAAGCGCCATCTGGAGGACCATTGGTACAGCATGCGTTGCCAGCTATGTTAGAGTTTTATCATAAAGGTAAAATTAGTTTGGAGAAAATAGTTGAAAAAATGAGTCATAACCCTGCAATCTTATTTCAGGTAGAAAAAAGAGGGTATATCAAAGAAGGCTATTTTGCAGATGCGGTTTTGGTGGATCTAAATGCTCCATGGACCGTAAATAAAGATAATATTGCCTACAAATGTGGGTGGTCTCCATTTGAAGGAACCACATTTAAATCTAGAATTACACATACATTCATTAATGGAAGTCTGGTGTATAAGAACTTTAAATTCTATGATGTTAAAAACGCACAAAGATTAACTTTTGAAAGATGATACTAAGAGTTTTATTTTGTTTTGTTCTTGTTCTAGTTTTTTCATGCCAGAGTATAGAAAAATTTTCTAAACCAGAAGTCGTTCTTGAAGAAGATCTGATGGTAGAAATACTTACAGAAATAGCCTTTATAAAGGCAGCCAAAGCTTCTAGTAGAAAAGTTTTTGAAGAAAAAATGATCAATCCTGAGTCTTATATTCTTAAGAAGTATGATATCGATAGTATTGTTTTTGCTGAAAATAACTTGTGGTATTCGGGTCAGCTGGAGAGATATGAGAAAATTTTTAAAAGAGTAAAAGCAAACGTTGATAGCTCAAAAGTGCGTTTTGAAAAAATTAAAAAGAAAGAAGATTCAATTAAAAGAATAGAAGATTCTATCAAAAAGGCAAAAGATACTCTTGATGTAAAAGATAAATTGGTGCCATCTCAAGAAGAAATGGAAAAAGAGATTGAAAAAGCCCGAAATAAAAGATTCAAAAATTCTTCAGAAGAAGAGTAGCGGTTTCTTTAATGGCTTGCTCAACAGGAGTAAATTTGTAATTAAGAGTTTCTTTTATTTTATCATTCTTATATAAAGAAACGGTAAATGCACTTCGTATCGACGATTTAAAGATAGATCGTTTCGTTCTAAACAAAAAGTGCCCAATTCTCTGTAACTCATAAGCGATATTCATAGTAAAAGGAGAAATCTTTTTTGAGGGAACCGGTTTGTTTAATGCTTTTGCAATTTGTGTGAATGCACTTTGGTAACTCATGTTTTTGGCAGTGAGAATATACCTTTGATTTGAGTAATTCCCCGTAGTAAGTAAATACATGATATCTACTACATCATTAACCCCGATGTATCCCGATGTACCGGTGGTATAATATTTCATTCCTGAGTTGATTCTTTTAAATAGAATTCCGCTACCACTATTAAAAAAACCTGGACCAATAATAATACCCGGATTTACGATTACTGCTTGTAATCCTTCTTGAATTCCCCTCCATACTTCCATTTCTGCGCCATATTTACTTATGGCATAAACAGAGTTAGGAATTTCGGGATTCCATTCTGCTGTTTCATCAATATACTCTCCCGTACTGTTTTCTCCTAAGGCGGCAATTGAACTTACATAGCAAAGCTTTTTAATAGAATGAATCAAACAAAGGTTAACAATATTGGCTGTACCCTCAATATTGACTTTACGCAGTTTTTTAAAATGCGATGGATCGAAACTTATTTTGGCAGCACAATGATACACCTGCGTAATATTATCAAAAGCATCTGTGAGTGAAGGAATATCGGTAAGATCTCCTTGATACCATTCTATGGTGTTATATAAGGATTCATCTTGTTCAAAATAATAATCAAACAATTTTTTAAACTGCTCTTTTTTGGTTTCAGAACGATAGAGTGCTCTTACTTTTTTTTGTTCCCGTACCAGTTTCATTACCAGATGGGCACCTACTAAACCTGTTGCTCCTGTTACTAATATCATTATGTATGTTCTGTAATGCTAATGTAAGGAATTAACCTTCTATATTTGAGAATTTTGGTTTTGAATGATAGAAAAAGGATTATGCTTAAGATACATATACTAGTAATCCAATAAAGCCATTTGTGGTTATCAAAATGCATTGGTGTAGTTTCTCCAATTAAGTAAAAACTTCCCCAGTAGAATGGATGTGTTCGATCAGCATCTGCATAGTTTAGGTAGGTTAACTTAGCTTTTTGTAATGCTTCATTTTTTTTCATTCCTTGCTTAAGATAAGTGTAGAAATATTTCATTATTTCTGGGGTGGTTTCGTCAGAGACTTCCCAGCTAGATAGCAATAGGCTTTTGGTACCGGCATACTGAAATGCATGGCCCAGGCTCATAATACCTTCCCCTTTGGCTATTTTACCACTGCCAGTATTACAAGCGCTTAGTACAGCAAGCTCAGCAGGGATATTCAGTCCAAAAAGCTCATGGCTATATAAGTTGTTATCTTCTTCTGAATTTTCACTTTTTGTAAATAGAAGTTTAGAGTTCTCAGGGTTTTCATGATCAACTTTACCATGCATGGCAAGATGTAGAACATTGTAATTACTTGCATTTTTTTTAAAATTAGCTTCTATAGCTTGATCTCCAAAAAAATATTGGCCCTCCATAATTTTTGAAATAGACTTAATCTCTCTTCGAGTCCCTGGTAAGTCACTTTCTTTAGATGAAATAGCGTGTGTTTTTATACTGTTGGGACTTTGAAAACTTGCATTGCTGGAAAAAGAAAATGCTAAACACTCTTTTTGCACGTGTAAAAAATCAAAAATACTCTCATTTCGATCTGAAAACAATAAGTTAGCAGAATTGGCATATGAAACAATGTGTTTTTTTAATAGATAAGATAGTTCTTTCGGATTGTTAGAAATGTCCTTTTGATAAAGTAATAAATCAAAATTGAGATGCCATAAAGACCCATCGGGTACAATTATAAGCTCCCTACCCTTTAATAATGGGGCAATAGGAGAGATAAGATCCTGATATAACTGGTGAGCAATTGTTTTATAAGCTTTGGTATGTTTGTTGGCGATTGCCCGTCTAAATTGTGTTATTTTTTTGGGAATATTTAAAATATTAAGTGCTTTTATTTCGATTTTGTCCTTTGTTATCGCAAAAACATATGTAGTACTTTCTGAGGTAAAAAATTCTAACAAATCGGTCTCCTTATTTAACATTTTTTGAATTTCATCTACTAGAATGACAGAGTTTTGAAATTTAAGCCGATAATATTTGGGATGTTTGTCTTTAAAAATATTCGATAAAGAATCCTCTATTCTGTCGATATTAGCTATCTTTTTTTCGTATTCTTGAATTTTTGATTGATCTATATCGATATTAGAACTTTCTTCAATGATTCGGGATTGGTAAAATGCTCTATTAATTCTTTGAATTCTATCCATTTCTAATAGGTTGTCTGATAACCCAGAAAATTCCTTTGTTTTTGCTTCATTAATTAAATCCTTTAAGGTATTACCTTTACTTTTTTCTACGTAATAGATTATTTTTTGAGGTGTTTGTTGAGTTTTTGCTTCTTTATATAGCAGAAATTCTGCATCAACGGCGTCAGCATAGACTTTTCTTGCATTTTTGGCAAATGCCATTTTATCTTTATGGCTCTGGTAAGATTTTCTAATATAATCGATTAGTATGTCAGCTTGTTCATATATTTTTAAGCTACTATTTAAATCTCTTATATTTTTATCTTTAATAAATCTCTCTTGTAATACTTTCGCTTTTCCGTGTAGAATTTTTAGTAATAGCTTTGAGTCGTAATATTCACTTGGGGTAAATGTATCCCTGTTGTCTTTGGAGTATGGTTTCTTATTTGATACTATAGCCTTGTCAAAATAGGAAATAGTTTTGTTAAACTCATTAAGTTTCTTTTTTTTGACTTGAACGTCTATTATTAACAAATTTAAATCTACGATTTTTTGATCATCTTTGCTTAAGACGTTCATGTACCCATTAAGAGTTTTGTGATAATATTTTAGTGCACTATCATATTCTTTTTTGTCGTTGTAAATATTTCCGATGTCTAAACAAAGATCAGCGACATCTAAGCGATTTTCTCCATAAACATCTATTAGAATATTTAAACTTTTTTTGTAAAACAATAATGCTTTTTCATAATCTTCTTTAAGATAATAGAGCGCTCCTATATTCTTATAATTTTTGCCATTTTCAACATAATTTTTTCCAAATAATTTGGCGATTATATGTATGCTCCTTTCATAAAGATCAATAGCATTACTAAATTCCCCTTTTTTAGCAAGAATATCCCCAATACTATTATAAACAAATGCAACCATATCTGCTTTTTTGCAATATTGGAAGACTATTAGAGATTTGTTATAAGCTCTTAAGGCCATTTCATGGCGTAACAAATTTTTATAGGTGACACCAAGGTTTAAAAAACCGTATCCAGTATATAAATGATTCTTTCCATATCTTTGGATTGCTAACTTTAAAAATATTCTAAAGTAATCAAGGGCAATTTCATATTCATTAAGGTTTCTATAAACAAATCCTATCTGGGCGTAGTAAATCAAGATTTTCTCTTGATCTTGGTCGATCCGCTGTAACTCAAAGTCCAGTGCGTTTTTCAAATAAGTAAGAGATGTGCCTAACTCTTTTTTTGATAACCTAAACTGTGTTTTGTTAAGATATTGTGACTCTAATACGCTATCCTGTTCTACTTGAGCCTCTCCTCTACTAAATGAAATTATAAAAATTAAAAACCATATGGTTTTAACCAGCATAGGTGGTCGAGGTAGCGTCATGTTAATTAGTTTATATCCTTTATATAGTTAATATCAAATATCGTAAAAATGTTACCATAGAATCTTCATAGTTTTTCTATACCATTACTTTAGTTACATCTCGTGCTTATTTTTATCTTTGTCGCTCTTAAAAAGAATGATATAAAAATGGCTAAGAATTTTATAGAAGAATTACGCTGGAGAGGAATGCTACATGATGCAATGCCTGGTACCGAAGAATATCTAATAGAACAAATGCGATCTGCCTATGTAGGTTTTGATCCTACTGCTGATTCATTGCATATTGGTAATTTGGTTCCTATTATGTTATTGGCGCATTATCAAAGAGCAGGGCATAAACCATTTGCTCTTGTAGGAGGAGCTACAGGTATGATTGGTGATCCTTCAGGAAAGTCTGCAGAGCGTAACCTTTTAGACGAAAAAACACTTCGCCATAATCAGGAAGCTATAAAAAAGCAATTAGGAAGATTTTTAGATTTCGAAAGCGATGCTCCTAATGCCGCAGTTTTGGTGAATAACTACGACTGGATGAAGGAGTTTTCGTTTTTAGAGTTTATTAGAGATGTTGGTAAGCACATTACTGTGAATTATATGATGGCCAAAGACTCGGTAAAAAACCGAATTTCATCAGAATCTTCAGAAGGGATGTCGTTTACAGAGTTTACCTATCAATTGGTACAGGGATATGACTTCTTACATCTGTATCGAGAACACGAATGTACATTACAAATGGGAGGAAGTGACCAATGGGGTAATATTACTACTGGCACTGAGCTTATACGAAGAATTGCTGGAGGAAAAGGATATGCGCTTACTTGTCCGTTAATAACAAAATCTGATGGTTCTAAGTTTGGGAAATCTGAAGGGGGTAATGTATGGTTAGATGCCAAAAGAACATCTCCTTATAAGTTTTACCAATATTGGTTAAACACTAGTGATGAAGATGCAGAAAAGTATATCAAAATATTTACGTTTTTAAGTAAGGAAGAAATAGATGTACTTATAAAAGAGCATAAAGAAGCGCCACATATGCGAATTTTACAGAAAAAATTAGCAGATGAGGTTACGGTAATTGTTCATTCTCAAGAAGATTTAGATAATGCTATCAAAGCCTCGAATATTTTATTTGGAAAATCTACTTCGGAAGATTTAAAGCAATTGGATGAGGCTACTTTTTTAGATGTTTTTGATGGTGTACCTCAGGCAGAATTGTCAAAAGAAACTATTGCTACTGGTCTAGATATTATTGGGGCATTGGCAGAGGGGACAGGATTCCTAAAATCTAATGGAGAAGCCAGAAGAGCTTTAAAAGAGAATTCAATTTCTGTAAACAAAGAAAAGGTAAAAGAAGGTTTTTCTATTACAGAAGAAGACTTGATTAATGGTCAGTTCGTTTTACTGCAAAGAGGTAAGAAGAATTATTTTGTGATAAGAGCTATTTAAGTGCTTTTACATATTTAAAATTATTAAATCTCTTGATTCCTAGATAGAGTTTATGCTTTGGGAATCAAGAGATTTTTTATTGAATAGAACAAGGTTTTTCGATTGATGAATGCCCTCGATTAATTACCTATTCGGTCTTGTTCATCTTCTAGTCCAGATTTTCTCTGTTTTTTGGTTTTTACATCTTTATTACCGAAAGAATGACTTATATAAAATTGTACTGTTCGGCTATCGCTACCTCCGTTTCCGTCAATAAAAAGATCTCCAAATTGGGTAGTTCCCCTCCAAGGGATGGTATATAAGATATCGTTTCCGGTGAGCTTAACGGTCCAGTTATCCCATTTCTTTTGTAGTCCAATATTTAATGCTCCTAGAGAATCTGTATTATAGGTTCCACCCCAAATAGAAGGGCTGCTATACCAACCGCTAATCTCTAAATTGAACCCTTTATCAAGTTTAAATGTACTTTGGGCATAACCGCCATAGGTTGTTTGATCAACGGGAATAAAGGAAGGATCAGTAGCTTTAAAATTACTGTAAAATATGTACCCGCTCATATAAACACTCCACCAGTCATTTATTTTTTTTGGATATGAAATACTCAAATTAATGACTTCTTGATCTGCAACATTTCGAGTATTAATAAAATTTCTGTTTTCACCTTCTGCTTCAGTTACCTGTGCGAAAAAGTCATTTATATAAGAATAGCTCAAGCTGGTGGTAAGCGTATATTTATAAGTATGGGATAGTTTTATGTTATCGGTATACTGCGGTTGTAAGAATGGATTACCTCTCCTAAAACTTAGTTCGTCTAGTTGAAATTCAAAAGGATTTAATGCTTGGTAGTTTGGGCGTTGTATTCTGCGACTGTATAGTAAAGCTAAAGAATTATTTCTTGAGGCTTGGTAAGTTATACCTCCAGAGGGAAACCAATCTGTGTAGTTTCGCTCTACAATTTCGTTATCATTTTGACTAGATGATGTAAGGTTCCCTTTAGAATCAGTGTTTTCTACACGAAGACCTGCTTGTATTTTGAATTTTTTAATTCCAAAGCTGTAATTTATATAACCTGCGGTAACAACTTCATCATAAACAAAAGTGTTACTGCGATTCTCGTCTAATGAACGAATTCCGTTTTCGATGGTAAAGAAATCAAATATGTTATCAGTTTTAACAAAAGAAAGCTTTGATCCTATAGAAAGATTTCCCTTTCCTAGTTTTTGTTCATAATCGGCTTTGGCAACATAAATATCTATATCTATAGGAGTGTCTTGTTCGGTTATATTTTGGTTTAGGGGGCTCCCATCAGCAGTAACATAAAAGTTTGGTTGATTGTTGAAGCGATCTCTCTGGTAAAAGCCATAATTTAGGTCAATTAGCAAGCTTCTACCCAGTGTATCTTTATAACGATAATTGAAATTAGTATTTAAATTTAAACTTTCATTGTCACTGTTATTTGGTGCTAGCAATATACTATCGATTACACCTGTGTTTCGTTGTATAATTGGAGTCCTTGAATTTGTTTCAGAAGAAGCATCTCTATGAGATAAGTTGGCAGATATCCCAATCGTATTTTTTTTGTTAATTGTATAATCTGCCGAGGTTCTAATATTGTGATTAGTAACATCATTTTCGGTATTAGAACGGGCATCAAATATTTTATCTCCTTGTATTCGAAATAAATTAATGAAGTTGGTCGATTTTCCGATGAAATTACTGTAATTGGCAGTTAATGTCCATTTTTTAGTTTTGGTTGTAATTCCTATTTGACTATTATTTCTTAGAAAATCACCATAAGTTAAAGTGTTCGAAAAACTGCCAATTGTACCAAGTCCTTTTTCTCTCTTTAGGCGTATGTTGATAATTCCTGCGTTTCCTGCGGCATCATATTTAGATGAGGGTTGAGTAATGATCTCTATACTTTCTATCTCATCTGCTTGTAATGATTGTAAAAAAGAAGTAAGATCATCACCTTGAAGAAAGCTCTGGTGGTCATCAATATATATAAGAACACCACTTTTACCTTCTACTACAATATTATCATTATTGTCTACACGTACTCCTGGAGCTTTACGAAGTACTTCTAAGCTATTGTTTCCAGACGATGTAATTGTTTCGGCTACATTAAATACTGTTTTGTCAGGCTTAACCTCTACAATGGGTTTTTTGGCAGTAACCGTAACTTCTTCAAGAGATTCTGTGTTTTGTTCTAAAACTATAGTTTCCAATTCTAAAGACGGAGTAGAAAATAAAATGGATTTATTATAGGAGGTAAAACCAATACTGCTAATGGTAAGCTGATAAGTATTGTTTTCTATATCTTTTAGTAAAAATGTACCTTTTTCGTCTGTTATTCCGGCTTTCACCAGTTTTTGGTTAGAATTCCTTAAAATGACATTAGCATATGGTACAGGTTGATTAGCTGAATCTTTAACATTTCCGCTAATTGTTTGAGCGTAAAGAAGATTAATGGTACTTGCAATGAAGTACATAAAAATAAATAGTAACGATTTCATAATTTCTGATTTGATTCAAAGATGTGGACTTTCGATTATTGTTAAAAGGTGTTTTGGTTGAATGGCCCAATAGATCGACTAGTGGTCCTAGGGCGATTCAACGGTATATAGTACCACTGATCGAATAATTCTTCTCTAAGGTTTTGTTTAGAATTAACTTAGTTCAGTATCTTAGAATATCTATAGTGTAACTTTTGGGAGATATGGGGCATGTGGTTATATATGATACGAGTATATGTTTTTAATGAATCAAAAGACTAATAATTATGTGGAATAAAAGTATATTTGGTATTAGGTTGGGGGAATTTACAGTTGTTATTGCTGGCTATTTGTTGTTTTCTTGTATTTATCGTTTAACACTCTGGACCTCTTACCTAAATCAACCAGATCCGTTAAAATTACTCTTCAGTGTTTGGGAATGGTTTGATAATGCTGGATTACATTATTTAATAATGCTTTTAACCACCTTTGGGATTTGGGTATTAATTTTTAGAATATACAAACACTGGAAACTTCGTTATCGTTTATTATTACATTTGTTAACCTTACCATTTTTTATAATCGTAGTTTGGAAAGGTTATTACTGGGTTTGTGATCAGTTAGGTGTAAGTCATTTGGTAGGAGATCAAGAAAAATGGGATATTTATATTCCGGCTTTAATTTATTTTATCCAGTTTTCAATATTTCATGCTTATGAATCTTATATAAGTAATCAACGTAAAATCAGATATGAAATCGAATTGAAAAATGTAGCATTAAAAAGTGAACTTAGTGCTATTAAAGCACAGCTTAACCCTCATTTTTTATACAATGTGTTTAATACTATAAATGCGAGTATCCCTAAAGAGATGGAAGGTACTCGTGAGATGATTGCAGATCTATCAGATTTATTTCGATATCAACTGAGAGCGAGTAGAGAAGATATGGTTCCATTGAAGGATGAATTAGACTTTGTGCGTAAATATTTAGATTTGGAACAAAAACGGTTTGAGGATCGTTTGCATATAGATATTCAAGTCGATGAGGGGTTATTGAATCGCAAAATTCCACCAATGTTATTACAACCTTTGGTAGAAAACTCTGTAAAACATGGGATTTCTCCTTTAACCGAAGGTGGTAAAGTGACTATTATCATAAAAGAAGAGGAAAAAGGAAGGCTATTATTTGAAATTAGAGATACAGGAATAGGAGTTAAAGATAAAGTTAACATTATGAACACAGGGGTAGGCTTGAGTAATACACAAAAACGATTAGAGAAAATGTATAACTCGGGATTGTTTTTAGCTGATAATAAGCCACAAGGTTTAATAGTGCAATTTAGTATTTGAGCAAAAACAGTAATATAAAAAGATGTGAAAAAAGTAGTTATAGTTGACGACGAAAAATCTGGTCGTTCTTTGATTAAAGAATACCTAGAATCGCATCCTGATTTAGTTTTATTAGGAGAAGCTAATAATGGTGTAGATGCCATAAAGATTATCAATGAATTTAAGCCAGATTTGGTATTTATGGATATCCAAATGCCAGGAATGAATGGTTTTGATGTTTTGGAGCACTTAGAAGAGCTTCCACAGATTGTTTTTAGTACTGCATATGATCAGTATGCGCTTAAAGCTTTTGAAGTACATGCAGTAGATTATTTGCTAAAACCATATACCAAAGATCGTTTTGATACTGCTATTTCACGTATTGGGGATATAAAACAAATTATTCCTTTAGCCGAAGATCACATAGAGCAAAAACATGAATTTCCTAAACGTATTATTGTGCAGAAAGGTACAAAGTATGTTACCTTAAGTATAAATGAAATTTACCATATAGAAGCATATGGAGATTACTCTAAATTACATACAATTTCAGATACTTTTATAAGTAATCATGGTATCAGTACATTAGAAGAAAAACTAGATCCAAAGGAATTTTTACGTATTCACCGCAGTACCATTGTACATCTTGATAAGATTAAAGAAGTTGCAAAATATGGCAAAAGTTATATGCTTATTCTTCTAAATCAAGAAAATGTAAAAGTGAGTAGAGGGTATGCAGATAAGATCAAAGCTTTAATGTTTTAAATAGTATTAAAACAAGGGTTTAAAGAAGATTGTTGCGATGAAAGATGTAATTTTTATTCAATGATATTTGTAATCATAAAAAAACAAAGCCTACTTAGAGAAATCTTCGTAGGCTTTGTCAACTAACCAATCAATTATTGAAAAAAACTTAGCAATCAATGTGGCTCGACGCTACCACACCAAAAGTATCTTCTATTTTTTTGTTTTAATATTTTGCCAATTTTGATCTGCTTTGATTTGCAGTTTTTCTGCATCTTCTTCAATCCATTTGTCGAGAGTGTTTATTCCCCAGGAATTATAAAACAGATATAGTTTTCCGTCTCTTATCTCAAAGGTTTTGGGATTAATATCTACTTTTTCACTATTTACCGCTACTGCGTAAGCGCAATAACCTCCATATTGTGGTATGTATTTATTTGGATCTTTTTTAAATTTTTCAAGATTCTCCTGATTAGCAAATTTGTATTTTACATTGTCATGAGTGGTCACAAACTTACTGTTTCCTTTCACTGCTTTGTTATTGAAATATTCAGTTACATCATAACCCTCAGCGACAAAACTTTTACTCGTATTATAGTCGATATTCTGAGCGCTTATTGTGGTCACTACAACCAATAATAAAGCAGTTATTATTTTTTTCATCCTTTGTTTCTTGTAGTTTCATGTATTGAGTCGAAAAAAAATATAATCATTACAAGTTTAACATAATTATAAGATTTTTAAGGGGTTACATCAGGTAGTTGGTAACTTCTGGGTAAGGTACAAGAGCGCTTATGAGTAAACCAATACTGTCTTTTGCTATTAAAGTGATCGATAATAGGGTTGCAGAAATTATGATGGCTGTGGATACATTATTTTGTTGAATTTCTTTGAATTCATTAATCCCTTTTGTAAGCGCAGAGAATAATAAAAATACAGAAGTATTAATAAGGATAGCAAAGACAAATCCTATAAGTAAATATAATCCTGAGTATTGAATAATTTGCCCAAATGAAATGTTGTTATTCGAACTCATCGATAATCTTACCATATTGGTTATAGACGGAATTATTTCGGCAAGTATAATTCCAATGGATAAGATAATTCCAGCAGAGAAAATAGAAAATGCCATATTTTCTTCACTCAAAGAGATGTTTTTAAAGAAGACTTTTTGTAGAATTTTAAACGAAATGAATAAGATTAATACAGAAACCAAAATGGCAAGGGCGATTTCAATAAAAGCTAATGTTAATAGTTTAGTTTCCATGATGTAGAGTGTTAGTAAGCATGATTTGCCAATGGTTTATATTGTCAAAGGTATCCGGAAGTGTCCCAATGGTATAATGTTTATTGGTAGTTTCCCATACATAATACCTTTTCCCTTGATGTAATTTGTATGTTCCCTTTGCGGGAATGTTAAGTCCTAAAATAGAGTGCCTGTAATATTCACTGTTTAATATGGCGACATCATAGCCAAAATGACTAAGTATTGCATAAATAATTACGGTTCTAGTGTCACAATCCCCTTTTAAGTTCCCCATAAATCCTACTGGATTCTGTACTCCATGTGGTATGTTTCCAATACAACAGCTTGGGCATTTTTCAAGTATAGTTCTAATCGATTCTTCATAGTTTTCTGGTGCTTCACAGGCGCGTTGAAATACAAGAGCATATGGTATATCTTGTATGAAAGTAACTACCATATCGGCAAATTCGAATTGATTGAGTGAATTTGATGATTGTATTTCTTGCAATTGATTTAAGATAAGGTCTAACCTTGGGGTATCGTTATTTGCCAAGGATTGATATAGATCTCCCCAAGTGCCGGAATTGTATTTTGAATGCGACTTAAAATACTCTTCATTCGCTAATTCATAGTCTTTTTCGCGAACCGAAAAGTGGCCTTGAAATGAGTTTCCGTAATTGTCGTTCCACCTTCTATTCTGACTCAGTACAACAATAGAGTCCCCTTTTTCATATATTTTTTCGGTATAAATATTTTCTGAAATTTGCGGTTGTTGAAACTCTTGTATCGTATTTGAGATATTCTGAAATAGAAATCGAATCCCTAATAAAAAAACGAGAAAGAATACACTGTATTTTACATATCTCCAGGTAGACTTTTGGCTTTCTTTGTGCGTTATTCTTCCGTAAAGGAATGAAATAAAAAATAGAGTAAGTATAAAGGCGACAAAGGAAGAAACAGATAAAAATACTTTTATAAAGCTACTGCAAACTAGTGAGATTAGAATTATGGCTAAAAATGAAAAACAACCTGATCCTGTTTTTTTACTCATCTTATAATGCCATTAAATTACATCCTCGTATATCACTGTTGTCAAACCTTCCTAATACCTGAAAGCTTCCATCAGGATTAATTTTCCCCAAATCTTGAGTGGCTATAAAAGAACAAGAGTTGATGTTGGCCAGATCTATAACATTGATGCCTCCGGTTTTTCCTGTTGCTAAAAAAGATAGCGGATCTTCTGGACTTCGCACCATCACTTTCATCCATGGGGGGCAAGAAAAAGAACTATCTCCTTTAGAATATGCTTGAGAAAGTAGTTCGGTCATACCATATTCGCTATGAATTTTTGAAACTCCAAAGCCATTTTTAAGTGCATCATGCAGCTCATGACGTATCAGTTCTTTTCTTCTTCCTTTCATACCGCCAGTTTCCATAACGATGATGTTTTCGTTCAGCGATATGCTGTGTTGTTCAATAAGATCTAGCAAAGCGAATGAAACGCCTAGTAATATGGCTTTTTTATTTTCTGAAACAAGTGTTCGTAATATAGAAACCAGATTTTCTGTGTCATACAAATAGAATCCGCTTCTAGGTTGAGAACTATCTTTTATAAGTTCTTCGGCCATATATACCAATGAAGAGCCTTTCCTCTCGAGATACGAAGGAAGTAGTGCTAACACGGTGAATTGAGTTATGTCTCCATAGAAATGTTTGAACCCTTTTCTGAAGCTTTTTTCGTAGATATTGAGATCGGTAACATAGTGTTTACTGGCTACACTACCCGTGGTGCCACTGCTGGTAAATATTTGTTGAGGAGATAAAGTAGAACTTACAATTTTTTCTTGTTTAAAGAACTCAATAGGAAGAAATGGGATGTCTTCTAAATGTTTTACAGAGGTTTTTGTAACTCCAAGAAGGTTGCAAAATCTTTGATAAATTTTGGTGTTTATATATTGATGGTGAAAAATTTTTAATGCTACTTGCTCAAAATCAGAATTGTTTTGAATAGAAAATATGGAAGTTGACAGCATAAAAAAGTTCTACATTAACATGTAGAACAAAGGTATAAAAAACGGTTTCTATTTCTAGTTTTTTATGAAAATTTCAAACAAAAGGATAAGTGCTGACGAAACATAGGTATCCCTAGTCAATGATAAGTTTTTGTGTATCTTGATTTTTTCCTTCGGTGATCTTAATTACATAAACACCTGGGTTTAAATTACTGATATCTAGTTCCTTGCCAATTAAAACTTTGTACATAACTTTCTTGCCTAGAACAGTATAAATCTGAACGGTTTTAGTAAGTTGAAGATATGATGTGATGTATAATATGTCACCAGTTGCAGGGTTCGGGTAAACACGAAGTCCTTCGATTTTTTGTAAGGCCTTGGTTTCTTGTCGCTGAGGTGTGTTTGATTGCGCCTGAATCCCAGAGGTGAAGGACAAGCATATCAAACCGACAAATATTAATAGCAAGTAGATTTTTTTCATACAAAATTATTTTGGGGCAATAAAGATACAATTTTAAAATTAATTCTTTTAAAAAGATCTAAGTACTTTTATGTTAAATCCTTAAAAAAAGGTTAACCCGTATGTTAAAGTATGGTTTTTGCCTCAAATTATGTTTTGATATTCAAAAATAATGCCGCATATTTGTTGCATCATGAAGTTATAAAGAATTTATGTACATAATTGTGCACATAGTCACTCCGCGATTTAGAAGCTAAGAATTTCTTCCTTAGCCTCACACTACATATATTTTAAATTATAATTCTTTTACATCATGACTCAAAATAAACTCAATATATCTCGTTTATTCTCTTATTTTAAAGCTGCAATCGCAGGTAAAGAGCAAGAATTTACTTCTGGTAGTATACGCAAAGCCATTTTTATGCTTTCGGTACCTATGGTACTGGAAATGATGATGGAATCTGTATTTTTTCTGGTAGATGCATACTTTGTTTCAAGCTTGGGAGCTAATGCTATTGCTACCGTTGGATTAACAGAATCTGTGTTAACATTGGTATATGCAGTCGCCATTGGATTAAGTATGGGAGTTACGGCTATTGTAGCTCGTCGCATAGGAGAGAAAGACAGAGATGGAGCTTCTCAGGTTGCGGTACAATCTATTTTTCTAGGGGTAGGAATCGCTATTATCATAAGTGCAATTGGGATACTTTTTCCTAAAGAAATACTTGGGCTTATGGGAGGTGAATCTGGCCTTATTAGTGAAGGATATAAATATACTCAGGTACTTCTCGGAGGGAATGTGACTATTATGTTACTGTTTCTAATAAATGCCGTTTTTAGAGGGGCAGGAGATGCTTCTGTAGCGATGAGAGTACTCATATTTTCTAACGTGCTTAATATACTACTAGACCCATTATTCATTTTTGGTTGGGGCCCTGTTCCTGCTTTTGGAGTTCAGGGAGCTGCTATTGCCACTACCATTGGACGCGGTAGTGCGGTGATTTTTCAATTGCTTATCCTTTTTTATGGTTGGAGCTCTATACAAGTAGGATTCAAAGATTTGGTGTTTAGAGCACAAACAATGATGAATCTTGTCAAAGTTTCTTTAGGTGGAATAGGGCAATTCATTATAGGAACATCGAGTTGGGTGTTTTTAATGCGAATAATGGCTGAATTTGGTAGTGAAGTACTAGCAGGTTATACTATAGCCATACGTGTTTTAATGTTTACTTTAATGCCTTCGTGGGGGATGAGTAATGCTGCAGCTACCTTGGTAGGACAGAATCTGGGTGCTCAAAAACCCGATCGTGCCGAGCAATCGGTTTGGAAAACAGGCAAATACAATGCCTATTTTATGCTAGGTGTTTCATTGTTTTATTTGCTATTCGCTGAGATGATTATCAAAGTTTTCAGTAGTGAAGCATTAATTATAGAATATGGAGCTCTTAGTTTACGAGTTATTGCTGCTGGATATGTATTTTATGCATATGGGATGGTAATTATTCAATCGTTCAATGGTGCGGGTGACACCAAAACACCTACCATCATTAACTTCTTTTGTTTTTGGGTTTTTCAACTACCGTTTGCTTATTTAGCTGCTCTTGTTTTTGAATGGGGAGCTATGGGTGTTTTTCTAGCCATTACCTTTGCAGAAGTTTTAATTGCTGTTATTGGTATTATTTGGTTTAAGAAAGGAACCTGGAAAGAAGTAAAAGTGTAACATACATTAAACTGTTTGAATATTAAAAAAGGCTGCCAACTGGCAGCCTTTTTCGTTATTTAGAAATAAGAGTCTCTGGTTAGAAGCCAATGGCCCAACCAGTAGCCCAGTCTGGAGCTGCAGCACCATTACCAGCACCAGTGTTGTTACCAACAGTGATGAAGTCTTGGTTTGCGCCAGTATAATTTGTTTGTTCTAATCCAGTAGCAGGATTATCAAACTGCATAGGATTGATAGAAAGAGCATCTGCTTCAAGTCTTACAGCTGCTTGAGCATCTGTGTCTTTTACATTTACTCCAAGGTCTACATTACTTGTATAGAAGTTTGTAATTGTAAAGTTACCTCCACCTTCTTTGAAGAAAAGAGCACCTTCAGTTACAGGTCCTACTACAGTAATATTAGAAAGTGTGGTAGTAGTTACAGGAGTAGCATCACCATCATCACCGTTGTTAGATCCTTCGATACCAGCTTTAGCTCCTTTAGAGATATACCAGTTAGATCCGTTTCCAGCCCATCCATCGGCGAAGTCGATAGAGTCGTCACCACTTCCGATAGAAACAAGGTTGTTACCAGTTACAGTTCCACCAAAGAACTCAATTCCATCATCACCTCCATTAAGAGATTGTACGAATTCGAATGTAGTTCCAGAACCAACACCGAAAAGAGATACACCGTTAAATTCTTTATCGTTAGAGAATGTAGCACCAGTGTACTCAACTCTTAAATAACGAATAGATCCAGAGTTATCTGTTGCGTTGCTACCACCGTATAATAAATCTGCAACTTCAGAAGTTACGTTTGATCCTTTGTTTGTTGGAGCATCTCCACAAATTACTAATCCACCCCAATCTGCAGGAGCAGGAGTAGCAGCACCAGAAGTCATAACTACAGGGTCAGAAGCAGTACCGTTTATGAAAATTTGTGCACCTCTTTCAACAGCTATATAAGCAGCAGTACCCCCAGTAGCTTTGATAGTTGTACCTGCAGGAATCGTAAGTGATCCACCAGATTTTACAACAAAAGCACTAGTAAGAATGTATTCTACATTAGCGTTTAAAGTAACATCACCAGTTACTTCACCTGCAATATTTTCAGAACCAGCAGAACTGTTATCAAGACCAGTAGTCCATCCTGCTGCCCAATCTGGAGCAGCCGCACCATTACCGGCACCAGTTGCAATACCTTCAGTAAAGAAAGATTGGTTAGCACCAGTATAGTTAGTTGCTTCAAGACCTGCTGGAGCATCAGCAAATTGAATATTTGTAATGGTTAAATCACCATTTTCGATTCTTACAGCAGCTTCAGCATCTGTATCTTTTACGTTTACTCCAAGATCAACATTACTAGTGTAGAAGTTATTAATAGTGAAAGTACCTCCGCCTTCTTTGAAGAAAAGAGCACCTTCTGTTACAGGTCCTACTACAGTAATATTTGAAAGCGTAGCCATAGTTACAGGAGTAGCATCACCATCGTCTCCATTGTTAGATCCTTCGATACCAGCTTTTGCACCACCAGAGATATACCAGTTTTCTCCTTCTCCAGCCCATCCATCAGCGAAGTCGATAGAATCGTCACCACTAAATGTAGAAACTAGGTTTTTACCATCTACAGTTCCACCGAAGAATTCGATTCCGTCATCTCCCCCGTTGAAAGACTGTACAAACTCTACAGTAGTTCCAGAACCAACACCGAAAAGAGATAAACCATTAAATTCTTTGTCGTTAGAGAACGTAGCTCCAGTATATTCTAATCTTAAATAACGAATAGATCCAGAGTTGTCTGTAGCGTTGCTACCTCCATATTGAAGGTCTGCTACCTCAGAAGTTACATTAGATCCTTTGTTTGTTGGAGCATCTCCAGCCACAACTAATCCACCCCAATCTGCAGGAGCAGGAGTAGCAGCACCAGAAGTCATTATAACAGGGTCGGCAGAAGTTCCATTTACAAATATTTGCGCACCTCTCTCAACTGCAATATAAGCAGCTGTTCCTCCGGTCGCTTTAATTACCGTTCCAGCAGGAATAGTTAATGCCGAACCAGATTTTACAACATATGCTCCTGTTAATTGGTACTCGATAGAAGCATCTAATGTTGTGTCTTCAGTAACATCACCATTAAGGGTGTTGTTTACCTCACATGGCTCACAAGAACCACCGCAATCAACGCCAGTTTCATCGCCATTTTGAACTCCATCAGTACAAGATGCCGTACCACCTGGAGAGTCATCATCACTGTTACACGATACAATCATCGCTACAGCAGCTAAAGATAACATACATGTAAAAAAGATTTTTTTCATTGTTTTTGAATTTTGATTAAAATTTGTTCTCGCTTTTTTTTAGGTTTAAGAGTAGGTTGGTTTAATTAGAATTTATAGGCAAATGAGAACCTTAAGTCATATCCTTTCTTATAGGATAACACAGTAATGTCTCGTTGCTGAAAATTTAAATTTAAACTTGGGTCATCATTAGTATCACCGTCTACGGCCTCTTGAAATCTCTCGATGTCTGGATTTAAAAGGTTTCTGGCAGATAATCCTAATGTGATATTTTCTGTTAATTGTGCTTTTGCGATAAAATCAACTGTAGGCACTCCTTTTTCGATAATATTTCCTTTTCCGAAGTTACCGATGGCAAAAATTCGGTCAGAAAAATAATTAGCGGTAAGTGTCAAACGGATGTTTCTATGTTCTGAAAAGTCGTTGTAAAAGCTTACGTCGGCATTTGCGACTAGGTCTGAAGCACCCGATATACCAGTATCGGTATAGGTAGGAATAAAACCTAGACCAGTGTCTTCTAGTACTTTTTCACCATCAAGTTCTTGAGTGGTGGTCATGTATGCCACATTTAACCCGGCGGTTAAGCTGTTTTTTAAGCTGTAATCAATTTTATCTACCTCGTTGTCGAAAAGCGTTTTTCTTAACTCTAATTCAGCACCAAGCGCAGTAGCTTGATCTCCTGTGTTTACCCAGGTAATATCATTGGATGCAGATTGAATCACTATTGAATTGATAGGGTTTTCAATAAGTTTCCCGAATACTCCAACCGATATGATTTCGCTGGATTTTGGAAAGAATTCCCATTTAAGATCAACGTTATAGTTTGTAGAAATATCTAAGTTTTCATTACCAAAATAATCCTGGTTTACTTCTTGGAATAAGAAAGGTGCTCTTTCTTTGTATTGAGGAAGTGTGTATGTCTTACTAGCAGCAAATTTCAGATTCGTTCTTTCATCTACAGCATATTTCAATGAAAGTGAAGGGAGAATTTCAAAAGTGTCTAATTCACTTTCGTCTCCTTGTGGTTCTAAAGAAGTAGACCATTCGATGTTTTGGTTAATCTGTTCTCCTCTTACACCAGCAAGAAGAGTGAATTTTGGAGAAAAAGCATACTCAAAGTTTAGGAAACCTGCATTAATCGTTTGGTCACCTCTATAGAACTGTGGGTCTAATGCATTAGGTACATCAACTGTTCCTCTGAAAGTGTTTATTCTATAAAGACCATTGTTAAGATTTTGTTGGTTAAAATACGCATCAACGTTATAGATATCTACATTGGGTTGCTCTGCTCTTGGAAATATCTGAAAGTTAAATTGTGTAGCTTCAAAATCTACATCTTTAAATCTACCGCTATATCCGAGGGTAATTTTACCTCTGTATTCGTCTTCAGCGTTTTTACTGAATTTGTAATCAGCTTTAAAATTTCCAGCGATTTCTTCTTCGATTAGGTCAGAATAAAATCTATGATTGTCTGAGGCAGCAGATACCAATAAGAATGATCTTGGTCCCTCAGGCTCACTAATTACTCTAGGAACCAATGTTACTTGTCGTCTGTTAGGTTCTGTACTTTCAAGGAAGTTGTAAGAAGCGCCCCAATTAATTTGAAAATTGTCAGAAATCTCATGATCTCCAAGTAATTGGTGTGTGATCAATTGAGTTCTTAAAAATACAGCTCTTTGAATAAAACCTCCACCATTTGGTGCGTCATCTTCAATATCAATAATACCAAAGAACTCTTGTTGTTGCTCACTAGAAGTGTTTAAATACAATGCATTGTAGCTAATTTTGTTGTTTCCATGCTTCAAACCAAGATTCCCCATTAAGGTGGTATTGGTATTGTAATTATAGTTGAAGAAATCGAAGTCGCTATTTGCTACAGAGTTTACCGTTACACCTCCTCTAGATATACCTTCTCTATAGGTGTATTTATTGCTGAATGATCCAACACCAAAAACACTCAATTTTGTGTCTCCACCAAAGATGTTATATGAATCTCCAAGTTTTAGAGAAAAACTTGAGTTAAGAGGAGCAGAACTTTCTCTTCTGTCCCAGCTTGTTGTAAAATTGTAGTTGTTTAATGGAAATGCAGGAATATCTGCATCATAAAATCCGGTACGGTTAGGTCCATCTGTTAAGAAAAAGTCATCTACTCCGGTAACTTCGGTGTTAATTCCGGCATTGAATCCTATTTCGATAAATCCGGTACCTTTATAATCTTTAGAGACAATATCGATATTGGCACCGCCAAAATCACCAAAGTTTTGAGCGTTATAAGTTTTATCAATACCGATTGTCTCAACAATACTGGTATTAAAAATACCTAAATCAATATTCTTTTTGGCCGGGTCATTAGAAGGTAAAGGTAATCCGTTAAAGGTTGTTACATTGTAGCGATCTCCCAAACCTCTTACAAAAACATTTCCTGATCCTTCTTGCTTAGAGATACCAGTTACTTTAGATACTGCGGTAGCTACATCACCTACCCCTTTTTTGGCAAGTTCTTGAGCTCCGATCGATGTTTTAAGAGTAACAGCTTCTTTCTGTTCAAGCAATAGTGCCTCTTCTCTTTCTCGATTGGTAACTACTTTGATTACTACCTCTTCGAGTGCAGCAGCTGTAGCCCCCATAGTTGCATCTACTACAGCAACCTTGTCTGCTTCTACTACTACATTTGGAATTTCTACGGTTTGATAACCTGTAAAACTAAATTCCAATGTATACGTACCTACAGGAACATCTGTAATTTCATACAAACCATCAAAATCTGTAGAAGAACCTTTAGTGGTTCCTTTTACGACTACATTGGCAAATGGAAGGGGTTGATTGTTCGATTCTTTGTCTAATAATTTACCGGCGATCGTACCGGTTTCTTGTGCAAAAGTAGCTCCAAAGCATACTAGTGCTAAAACTGTAAATATTTTTCTCATTTCTAAATTTCAAATCTGATACAAATAAATACGGTTTTACAGTAATTGATTTTATGCCACCATTATGGTTGTTTTAAGGGATTGTGATGCATGTTAGGGATTCTTTAAACTCAAATATTGCAGAGTTTTGGGGGAAATTTTAGACTTTGATTCAGTAAGAAAATTCTGCTTAATAGGGCTAAAAAACAGAGAGTTGACCAATGTAGAGATTTTTAAATTACGAAGATATTATTAGGAATGTAGAGGTAAGCTTGTTAAAAAGTTGATATTCCTAAAATATTATAGAAAAGTTATGTAACCGTTAAAACTGTAAAAATGGAGTCATTACGGTTAACATTGGGATAAAGTTTAATTGACAAAATTCAAGATTTGTACTTTTTGTTTTTTGTTAAAAGTATCTTTTCATTTGATTTTTAGGTAGTTACCATTATTTAAAAGAAAAACCCTAGGATTTCCCAGGGTTTTTCTTTTAAAATATTTTGAATGCTACTAGTTACGAGTCCATCCAGAGTTCCATGAACTGTAGTCTGCACCAGTACCGTTACCTACACCAGAGATTACATCGGCTTCTACAAAGGTAGCTCCTGTATCATTTTTAAGGTTAAGCGTGATATCGTCAAAAGTAATGTCAGTTACAGTAGTTTCTCCATCTAAAACACCGTTTCCAGTCTCAGAGTCATCAAGGTCAAAACCTTCTGCAAATCCTTGTAGAGAAACATTGGTAAATATTGCTCTTGTTCCAGCACGTAATCTGATAGCTTCATTTTCGTTTGAAGATCCAATTCCGTTAATAGTAAGATTGGTTACTCTAGGAGCAGACCAAAATACCGGGCTAGAGTTGTTCCCTATATCAGTATTGAAGCCGTCACCCTCTATTCCTTTATCATGAGTTTGTCTGTGCTCAATATATACATTTGTTAATGTTCCTGTAAATCCTTCTGTCCAGTCTACAGAGTCATCTTGTGCTCCAATTACAGAAATGAATGAAGCATCAACGGTTCCACCAAAAAACTCTACTCCATCATCAGCTCCTTCGAAAGCCTGTATGTACTCGATAGTAGTTCCGTTTCCAACTGCGTAAAAAGAGAATCCATTATTTTCTGAAGCTGCATCTGCCGCTCCTCCAGAATACTCGATACGAACATATCTAAGGATACCAGAGTTGTCATTTACTGCACTACCACCATATGGTAATCCTCCGATTTCAGAAGTAGAAGTAGCATCACCCCCTACTACAGAGTTTATAGGTGCTCTACCAAGAATAATTAGACCTCCCCAATCACCAGGATTAGGAGTTGTAGAAGCTGAGGTAAATACGATAGGATTAGATGAAGTTCCTTCGGCGTTGATAGTTGCTCCTTGCAATACTGCGATATATACATCAGATCCAGTAGCTGCTCTTACCACTACACCAGGTTCTACAGTAAGGGTGAAACCTTCTGGTACAATTAATGCACTATTAAGTGAGTATTCAGTTCCTGTTACTAGGGTTAGGTCTTCTGTCAAGGTACCTCCGATTATTAAATCGGCAGGATCTACATTTGTATTACCATTTCCATCAATATTAATAGTAATATCAGCGGTATCATCACTAGCACATCCTACAAAAAGCATTGCTAGAATAACCGTTTTTAAAAGAAGTATATTAGCTTTCATTTGTTCTAAAATTTAATAAAATTGTGTTCGTTTTAATTCAGTTAAAATGTGTATTTAAATTGTAATCCGATATTCACTCCTCTTTTATAGCTAGAAAGAGCAAATTCGTCTAATGGATTAATCTCGTTATTGGCATTTCTTGTAAATGGAATGTTGTAAGTAGTAAGTACATCTTCTGAAATAGTAGCATTTTCTCGTACTCTCTCTATTGTAGGATTCAATAGATTTTTAACACTTAGGTTGATTTCAAAGTTATCATGTACTTTGTTTTTCCATACAAAATCAAGTGTTGGAACTCCTTTTTCTACAATATTTCCTAATTGTCCTGCTCCCAGAGCATCTATTCTGTCAGAGAAATATGAGAACACTAGGTTTGCTACAGGTTTATATTTTCCAAAGGTTGGAGTATAGCTTACATCTGCATTTACCAAAAATGGAGATGCTCCTTGTAATTCGTCAGAATCTCTATTAAAGTTTGTGTTAAACGTTCCCGAGACCGTCTTTAAATCTTGCTTAGTAGAGGTATAAGTAACGTTTAAACCGGCAGAAAGAAGACTTTCTTCTTCGGCATCTAATAAAAGTGCTTTACGTGCCTCTAATTCTATACCAAATACTTCTGCTTTATCACCTGTTCTAAAGAAACGTTGTGTTCCTGTAGCATCATTTGCAGATACTAAGTTTACAGGGTCGTTAATTTGTTTGGCAAAAGCTGCAATAGAAAATACCTGCCCTTTTTCAAAGAACCATTCGTATTTTAAATCTAAATTGAAAATAGAAGAGAACGCAGGATCGTTTAATAAGTCTGGGTTACCTCCAATACGATCGGTTACATTTTCATAAACAAAAGGAGCAACTTCTTTAAATTCTGGATTAGAAACTGTTCTACTAGCCGAAAAACGAATGTTTTGATCTTCGTTTAACGCATATTTTATGTTTAAACTTGGTAAGAAAAAAGTTTCGCTAGCTTCATTGCGTCCTGGATTGTTAAAAGCAAGGTTGATCACATCATATTCAATACTTTGATTGAAAGACTCTACACGTAATCCAGGTACGAAGGTCCACTTTTCGCCAACTTTATACACAGCACTTGCGTAAGCCGCATGTATATCTAGTTCTCCTGTATATGTATTTTCAGGAAGTCCAGGAAGATTGGTGTCTCCTAATCCAATTGCTGGGTTTATAGGGTTAATCACCACTGTATTAAATACAACACCTAGATTATCTCTATTAAAAATGCTGTTTAAGTTATTTACATCTGTAACTTCTGTTCTTGGTTCAATAATACTTAATCCAAAACGTTGGTTGTCGAATTCACGTTGTTTTATACGACCGTTGTATCCAAAGTTGAAAGAAAGATTTTCTGAATGTTCATAGGCTAGATTTATTCTGGCATTCAATTCTTCATCTTCGATATTTTGAAAATAGCGTTGGTTGTCAAAATCTACATTGCGAAAAAGAACAGGATTGCTATTTGGGTCGTTGTCTAAAGCAAGATCAAATTGCTCAATTGCGATACGTTTTCTGTCTGGTTGGCGAGCTAACACCTTGTTAAAACCAACTCCGTAATCTAACTTCAACTTGTCATTAATTTTACTCGTACCCGATATTTGATTAACAAAGATCATGTCTTGTTCAAACTGTACGTTTTGAGTAAAAAATCCAAAGTCGTCTATATCGGCAATTGTATTTCTATTAAAGCCATTTCCATCTATTCCAAAACGTCCTACTTCATCGGTAGCATCGTTAATAAATAAAGATGTAAATTTTACTTTATGATCTGTGTTAATGCGGTAAGCAATATTTGCCATTGCAGTGGTAGTACGACTGTACTCGAAGATTTCAGAATCTCTGAATATTTGATTCTCTGCCGCAGTTACGTTTGCCGCTTGTCCTCTTTTATATTCGTAGCTACTTCCAAAAGAAGCAGTAGCAAACACACTTAATTTTGATTCTTCTCCTATCTCCCAAGATTTACCTCCCGTAATAGATCCAGAAAGACCTACAGGACCTTCTGATGAAACTGGGTCAACACCATGAGATAAGATCACAGCAAATGGGTCATTACTATATCTGTTGTAAAAACCAAATAGTCCAGTTCCTTCACTCTTTAAAAAGTTTTTTCCAACAGAGGCAGTATTGATATTGGTTCCTAGATCAGCATCAATAAATGCGTCTCCACTATGTTCTTTTGCTTTGATATCTACATTACCTGCGGCAAAATCTCCATAAAAGTTAGCTGCATAAGTCTTACTCACACCAATATTTTGAATAACATCAGATGCAAAAAGACTAAGATCCATATTTTTCTTATCTACATTATTAGCAGGAAGCGATAAACCATTAAAAGTAGTATTCAAGTATCTGTCTCCTAGACCTCGTACGTATACATTACCACCGCCTTCTTGTTTTGAGATTCCTGATATTTTGGTAACTGCTGCGGCAGCATTACTTACTGCTTTATTCGAAAGTTCTTGAGCTCCAATACTTTGTTTTTGAACAACAGCGTTTTGTTGTTCCAAAAGTAGTGCTTGCACACTTTCTTTCTTTACGCTTGTCGCTTTTACAATCACTTCGTCTAGTGCTGCGGCACTAGCTCCAATAGTTGCATTTACGGTAGTAGTTTGACCGGCAGTAATGACTACTTCTTTGTCTAAAGTTTCGTATCCTACAAAGCTAAACTCTAATGTATATGTCCCTGCTTCTAAATTCTCGATAGTATATAAACCATCAAAATCGGTAGTGGTTCCTTTTGTGGTTCCCTTAATGATCACATTCGCAAAAGGAAGGGGTTGGTTATTAGATTCTTTGTCTAATAATGTTCCGGTTACTGATCCGGTTTCTTGCGCGAAGGTTATTCCTACAATTAAGAACGCAAAAAAGGTAACAATTTTTCTCATTTAACTTGATCTGAAATTCCGGGCAAAGAAAGAATCTTAGTGTTAAATGTTCGTTATTCAAAAATTAATTATGTGTCATGATAATGTTAGGTAATTGTTATCAGCGTTTGTTTGTAAAATGTTTTCTTAACATTAGGTGTATGTTATTCGTGTTTTAATGTACTGTGAATAAAATATTTTTGAAGAGTTTATTGGGCTTTACCTTTTTAAAAGTTTATGTTAAGCAGGTTAATTTTGGAATAAAAATGTAAATAAAATATTAAAGACAATAATTCTGAAAATGTCAATTGCTCTATATCTTTTCATAATTTTTTGAGGGTATAGCAAACAAAAAACGCTTCATATTCATGAAGCGTTTTTTGTACTTTATTGTTCTCAACAATTAATTATTGTCGTAGTTCACCACAACGTTGTCTTTATTAGACCAAGTGGTAACATCAGCAATTTGATTGTCTGAGTAGTTTACTTCAGATAGCTTGTCGGCTGTCCAGAAAAACCATTTTCCAGTTTTAACACCATTATTATATTGTCCCATGGCGATCTTCTTTCCAGTTTCATCATAAGATTTCCATTCACCATGTAGCTTACCTTCCTTATTATAGAAACCTTGTTGTCTTACAGTTCCGTCTTCATGGTAGAAGGTTCCTTTAATTAAATCTCCTTGTTTTTCAAATGTAGGTTTTACTTCTTGAGCAAAGATTGTTGCCGAAAACAACAATGCCAATGTTATAATTATTTTTTTCATGTCTTAATATATTTTGTTCGGGGTTCTTAATGATTACATTACAAATGTAACATTAATTTTACTTTTGAACAACAATTACGTAACATTAAATTAACATTGAATACGTAAAACATTGATAATAAAGTATTTGTAATGTTATTTTTTTGGTTGATTGATTTAACAAACGTTTCTAAATGAGCGCTTTCGTTTTCGGAAAATGCGGAGAAATCTTACTCAATATCATTGCGAAGATATAGTAAAATACTGAAAATCAAATATTTAATATTTAACTAGCATATGTTTGAGGTTTTGTTTGTTATATGAAGGTAGGGCATTAAAGTAATGGTAATCTGGTGTAAACAGTAAACCTTAGTTTTGATTGTATGGCGTTAATGCTCAAAAGGCAGTGAAAAGATAACATTTCAATAACATGTGGATTGAATATTAGTAACATTTTTGTGGTCTATAAGTATTGATTAAATATATGAGTGATATTTACATATTCATGATCATAGCACTAGCGGTGCTAGCTATTGCAGATCTGATTGTTGGGGTTAGTAATGATGCTGTAAATTTTTTGAATTCTGCTATTGGTTCTAAAGCGATTTCGTTTAGAACTATAATGATTGTTGCTAGTGTGGGAATTGCTGCCGGAGCAATTTTTTCAAGTGGTCTAATGGAAGTAGCTCGTAAAGGAATATTTATTCCTGGCGAGTTTTATTTCGATGAGATTATGATCATCTTTATGGCAGTAATGATCACCGATATTTTGTTACTTGATTTCTTCAATACTTTGGGGATGCCTACATCAACTACGGTATCTATTGTTTTTGAACTTTTAGGAGCGGCCGTGTGTGTTGCGCTATTAAAGATATCTGCAGATGCATCACTTTCTATAGGTGATTTAGGAGACTATATCAATACCAAAAAAGCTGGAGAGATTATTACCGGAATATTGTTATCTGTTGTAGTAGCGTTCTCGGTAGGAGCTATTGTGCAATATATATCTCGCTTATTACTATCTTTTAATTTCGAGAAAAAGGCGAAGTGGGTGGGAGCCCTTTTTGGGGGTATAGCCCTTACCGCGATTTTGTATTTTATATTTATTAAAGGTATTAAAGGAACAAATTATGCCAAACTTGCTGTTGATATGCTCTATAATGGAGGTGCCGAAGGTTTATTAGATTGGGCAAATACTTACTTTAATAGTTCTTTTGAATCTGTAAAGGAACTTATCAAGGCTAAAAAAGATTTATATGAGATAGATGCAGAAGCGGGAACCATAGCTTTAACCTTAAGAGGTTTTCTAGAAACCAATGTGTTATTAATCGTGGCTTTAGGTTTTGTATTTTGGTCTTTACTTTCTTATATCATTGTTTCTGTATTTAAAACAAACATCTATAAAGTTATTATTATTGTAGGGACTTTTGCTTTGGCTTTGGCCTTTGCTGGTAATGACTTGGTAAACTTTATTGGGGTTCCCATTGCGGCATGGCAGTCATATGAAGCTTGGTCGGCGTCGGGTATGCCTGCAGAAACTTTTACCATGGGTATTTTAGCATCAAAAGTAGCTACTCCTACATATTTGTTACTAGCTGCAGGTTTAATTATGGTATTAACCTTATGGTTTTCTGCCAAAGCACAAAATGTTGTAAAAACCTCGATAGACCTATCTAGACAAGGAGAAGGTGATGAAAAATTTAGACCAAACTTTTTATCACGGGGGATTGTGAGAACGACTATTTCAGTTTCGGAGTGGTTTTCTGCAATAACACCAGGTTCTTTCAAAAGTTTCGCAGATAAACAATTTGATGAACAATCGACGGTCGCTTCTCTTTTTGCATCGAAAAAAGAAGACAAACCTGCTTTCGATTTGGTAAGAGCAGCAGTGAATCTTATGGTAGCCGGTATTTTGATATCGATCGCTACCTCTATGAAATTACCACTATCTACTACCTATGTAACTTTTATGGTAGCTATGGGTACTTCTTTGGCTGATAGAGCATGGGGAAGTGAAAGTGCAGTATATCGTGTAGCTGGAGTGCTTAATGTAATTGGAGGGTGGTTCTTCACTGCAATAAGTGCATTTCTTGCAGCAGCAACTATCGCTTTTCTTATCAATTTACACCAGCCCATAATGACAGGAGTATTGTTATTGGTTGCGATATTGTTATTGGTAAGAAGTACTATCAAATACCGCAACAAAACAAGAGCAGAAAGAGCAGAAGATAGATTGAAAAAATCTGAAAGTAGTTCTATTCAGGGCGTAATAGAAGAAAGTTCAGATAACATTACTTCATTTATTAATAGAGGAAATAAGATATACGGAAATACTATAGAAAGTCTTGCTAAATATGACTTGGCAGCATTGAAGAAAAGTAGAAAAGGAATTGCCAAACTGGAAACAGAAGTCGAAGAGTTAAGAGACAGTATTTTCTATTTCATTAAAAACCTCGATGAGGCCAGCGTTGGTGCCAGTGATTTCTATATTTCAATTCTGGGATATCTCGAAGATATTACCCAATCTCTGGAGTATATAGCAAAAGTGAGTCATAAACATGTGAATAATAATCATAAACGTTTACGATTTAATCAGATAAAAGACCTGAAAGAAATTGAGGATCAATTAGCCAATTTCTTTAGTCATATAAAGACTATTTTCGATAATAGAGAGTTCAATAAACTCAACGGGATCATTGAAGAACGTCAAGAGTTATATACTCTGGTGAGTACAAAAATCACAAAACAGATAGAAAGAACCAGAACCGAAGAAAGTAGTCCCAAAAACACAACTTTATATTTTAGTTTACTAACTGAAACTAAAGATTTGATCACTGCTACAATGAACTTATTGGCTACTTATAGAGATCATCAAGATTAAATATTCATCATCCATTACGTTAAGTAAATGTTATGGTTATAAGATTTTTACGTTAGTTTATTGTTTACAGCGAAATAGTTGTTAAAACTTTGGAAGTAACAATGTATATTTACCTGTCGTGATATAATTCAACAAAAAAATGAATAAAAAAGATATTACAATATTATTGGTAGATGATGAACCAGACATTTTAGAAATCGTTGGTTATAATCTTACCGCAGAGGGGTATAATGTTATTACTGCCGAAAACGGGGTAGAAGCTGTAAAATTAGCTAAAAAAAAGAAGCCACATTTAATCATTTTGGATGTAATGATGCCCGAAATGGATGGTATCGAAGCTTGTGAGCAAATTCGTAAACTGCCCGATTTACAAAATACTATTATAACCTTTTTAACCGCACGAGGTGAAGATTATTCGCAAGTGGCAGGTTTCGATGCTGGCGCAGATGATTACATCACAAAACCAATTCGTCCTAAAGTTCTAATAAGTAAAGTAAAGGCGTTATTAAGAAGATTGAAAGAAGATGAATCTTCAGATAATGTTGTAAAGATCGGAAACTTGGTCATTAATAGAGATGAATATAAAATTGTAAAAGACAAAAAAGAGATCATCTTACCAAGAAAAGAGTTTGAATTATTATCTTTACTTGCCTCAAAACCAGGTAAGGTATTTAAGCGAGAAGATATTCTTGATAAGGTTTGGGGTAACGAAGTTATTGTAGGAGGACGTACGATAGATGTTCACATTAGAAAACTAAGAGAAAAAATAGGAGACAATAGCTTTAAGACGATTAAAGGAGTTGGATATAAGTTTGTAGTGTAAATGGCAGAAAACTTTAAGAAGTCGTATAGGTTCGCATACCTTTCGTCTTTATACATAACTATAGTATTAACGCTCGCTCTGAGCGTTTTTTTATACATGCAATCGGTAATAAATCCATTTTTTATTTTGGGTTTTGCGGTGGCGTGCTATGCGATTTGTTTTATCGTTGTGCAGTATAGGGCAGAACGCTTTATCTATCGTAGAGTAAGGAGAATTTATGATGATATCGAAATGTTAGATGTCGATAAAATAGAAGACAGTCCGGTTACCACAGATATGAGAACTTTGATTAAGGAAGTAGAGAAGTTTGCTCAAAATCGAAAAACGGAAATCGAAACCTTAAAAGTTAGAGAAGCTTACCGAAAAGAATTTATGGGGAATGTCTCTCACGAATTAAAAACACCACTCTTTACCGTACAAGGATATATTTTAACGCTACTAGATGGAGCTATGGAAGATCCTAAAATACTAAACAAGTATCTTAATCGAGCCAATAAAGGTGTAGAGCGGTTGATCTATATCGTAAATGATCTTGATATGATTACGAAGCTCGAGGTGGGGGATCTTAATTTAAATTATACCAATTTTGACATTGTAGAGTTGGTGCAGAGTGTTTTTGATCTTTTTGAAATGAAGGCTGCAAAAAAAAATATAGCACTCGCTTTCGATATGAATTATAAGAATCCGATTATGGTACATGCCGATAAAGAGCGGATTCAACAGGTGTTATCAAATTTGGTTGTAAATTCAATTAAATACGGGAAAGAAGACGGTACTACCGAGGTAAGTATCGAAGACCTTATTCGTAATAAAGTTATTGTGAGAGTAACCGATAATGGAGAAGGTATCGCTCAAGCGCATATTCCTCGTTTATTCGAACGCTTTTATAGAGTTGATAAAAGTGGTTCCCGAAAAGAAGGAGGCTCCGGACTAGGATTGGCTATTGTAAAACATATAATCGAAGCCCATCATGAGCGTATTTATGTAGAAAGCGATTACCGCGTAGGAAGCGAATTCTCATTTACTTTGGAAAAAGTGAAAAAGTTCCCCGTAGTCGATGTCGGTACTAAAACTGCTTAACCCTTTATACATATTTAAATCCCGAAGCTTTTTTAAAGTAAATTCATTTTGGTCACAGCTTGGAACCAATTTATTATAGGTTAGCCTTTGTGCCAGATATTCCTGTTCAAATTGACCCGGGGTAGGAATAAAAAATGCCTTTTTCTTTAATTTTGCTAAATCCATTACAGTGGTGTATCCCGATCTTGAAATTACCAAATTACTACTGTTAATAGCATTTTCCAGATCCTTACCCATGAGGTAATTGTGAATTGTGATGTTGTTTTTTACATACGTTTTGTGAGTTTCTTCTATAACACCACGTACAAAAACTATTTTTTTATCACTTTGTTCAAACTCCTGAAAAAGCTTTTGTTCAAGCAAGGTTCGTTGTGGTTCGGGCCCAGAAAGCAATACCATGATATCATACTTCTTTGGCATTACCTGATGTTCAAACCTACTCAACGGACCCAAATATGTAACAGGAACACTACTTTTTTTGGGATGCCCCAGTTCACCACTTAGATTGGGGTCATCTGCCATATCGGGAACCCAACAGAGGTCGAATTTTTTAATGTATTTATTATGAATTTTGGTACTGAAAGATGTAGTGTTTCCACTCAGTACCGTTAATTGGTGAGTTATAAAAACAGATGGAATGCTTTTATGGCGTACCCCCATTCGATTATCAGAGATAATACCAGCAAATTTTTCTTCTTCAACAAGCTTTTTTATGGCCTTTTTTTCAGCACTTATAGCATGAGCAATCTTAGGACTGTTTAAAAGCATCTTTAATTTAAAGTTACTAGCCTTTTTTGAGTATTCAATCTTATATGAAGGTAACTCTTTTGTTCTCAAATTTGGGAACTCCTTTTTTAGAAGTGCAAGAGCAACACCGTCTGAGGCTATAACGGGTTCGAACCCTTCATGAAGTAAAGCGTTTATAATTGGTATACAACGTGTGGCATGGCCTAATCCCCAATTTAATGGAGCTACAAGTACTTTTTTGTCCAAATGTCTTAGTTTTTAGTTTGTTAGACTGAATAACTATTTGATGTTAAGAATAAAATTAAATCTATTTTCATGTACGTATATTTCCTTAATTTTACCAAAAAATTATCTTTAGATAAAACGGGGTGATAAAAAGCAATGCCAACTGATAAAGGTAATACAAGAATTTTGTAACAAATCAATAATCCGATAGACTAGTTTATACAAGAAATAAATACATAGGTGGGAAGTAAGAATAAGTTAAAACGATTTAATGAAAATAAAACATTTCATAATGTAGTCGAACCTACACGAGATGAAGTGCTTAATAATACATTAGGATACAAAGGAAAATGGAGAGAGAAGTTTTTTAAAAACGATCAACCTATTGTTCTTGAATTAGGTTGTGGTAAAGGCGAATATTCGGTAGGTCTGGCAGAGAAATATCCTGATAAAAACTTCATAGGTATAGATATCAAAGGAGCTCGATTTTGGAGAGGAGCCAAAACTGCAATTGAGAATGAAATGAATAATGTAGGATTCATTAGAACCCAGATCGAATTGATAGCGTATATTTTTGATGAAGGTGAAGTAGATGAAATCTGGATTACTTTTCCCGACCCTCAGATTAAATATAAAAGAACAAAACATAGACTCACTAATCATGAGTTTTTACAACGCTATAAAAAGATACTCAAACCCAATGGACTAGTTCATCTCAAAACCGATAGTGAATTTATGCATGGTTACACTCTTGGTTTGTTGCATGGGGAAGGGCATGAAGTGTTATATGCTAACCATAATGTGTATCATAATGAGGGTGCTCCAGAGATAGTTACCTCGATTCAAACTTTTTATGAAAAACAATATTTAGAACAAAATAAACCCATAACTTACATCCAATTTAAAATCTCTTAATTGCATTGCGATTTTGGAAACTACCAAACTCTTTCTCGTTACATTTTTTGCTTCATTAGTAGGAGTAATTCCACCGGGACTCGTAAATATGACCGTCGCGAGAACCTGTCTGGAACGCGGTAAAAAAAATGGTGTTTTAGTAGCAATTGGCGCTTCAATAGTGGTAGTGCTTCAGGCTTTAGTAGCTATTCTTTTAGCAAAATATATCTTTTTCAGCCCTTATGTTCGAAATATTTTATTACGTACCGGAGCGGTAATCTTTTTTTTGATGGCTATTTACTTTTTTGCTAAGGCTAAACAAAGAAGAACAAAGATAAAAGTGTACAGGCATAATAATACCCGAAGCTTTTTTAAAGGTATGATGATGTCGGCAATAAATGTTTTGCCAATACCCTATTTCGTAGCTATTGCAGCAGGGATGAGTGTTAGCGGAAAAATTGAGTATGATGCCCCAAAAATTATAACATTTATTCTGGCAGCAGGATCTGGAACTTTTGTTACTCTTTATTTTTATGTGTTTTCGTTTTTAAAAATCGAAAAGAAAACAGCTACCATTACAAAATACTCTAACTATTTTATGGGGATTTTAATGCTTATTTTAGTAGTAATTACCCTTGCAAGAATTATATACACATGGGAGTAAAAAAGAATGATAATACCAGTTCTGACACTAGTTTCTTTGATCGTGTTTATGAAGTTGCAAAATTAATTCCATATGGTAGAGTTACCTCTTATGGTGCTATAGCAAAGTGCCTTGGTGCTGCTAGAAGTGCACGTATGGTTGGTTGGGCAATGAACGCCTGTGGCGGTCGTGACGATGTGCCCGCCCATCGTGTGGTGAATCGCAAAGGGATTCTAACTGGTAAACACCATTTTCAAGGAACCAATCTAATGCAACAGCTCCTTGAAAATGAAGGGGTAGAGGTTATCGATAACCAGATACAACATTTTGATAAAGTGTTTTGGGACCCTATGAAAGAGCTCTAAAAAGAAATACTAACCCCAGCTGTGAATAGCGAAAAATCTGCACTCCCTATTTTGAGGTGTTCATATCCAGCAGAAAACTTATATCGATTTACATGATAGTTTACAAATGCATTAAACTTATTTACTGTATTGTCATTTATAAAGGTTTGATTAAAATTAGTTTCTAGACTAAACGGTTTTGCAAAAAACCACTCTGCACCTATTCCATAGGTAAATCCCCATTCGTCTACTTCACCATCTACATAAGTCGCTCCTAAACCCCACCAGGCATCAAAACGCTCTGTTCTCACTCTATGATATTTTGCTAAGGCGGTGTACATTGCGAGGGTATTGGTTCCAAAGTTGCTGTTTTCTTCCCATAGTTGAAGATAATCTACTTCTAATCCAAATCTGTGTAAGAATCGCATGTTTAGGTTGAGATGATTTCCGTACAGTTTGTTGTTTTCTGCAACAAATCGACTTGAGAAAGTGGTCCTAAATAAGGTGGTAGTATCATCTTGTTCATAGGAGTAATTTCCTTTCTGGTCATAAAGGTAAGGGTATTTTGTAATCGATGCCCTGCTGCCGGCATATTCTCGTTCTATAGGAGTTTCTACCAATGCATAATATGATGAATATAAAAATATATCAACCAAAATAAATCCGAAGGAATCGGCCAGAAAACTATCACCATAGTATTGATCGTCATCATCATTATTACTTCTTGATCTTGAACTTATTCTATTTTGCTCTTGTTTTTGTGATAGACTTTTTTCTGCTTTATCAATTTTTCCTTGGCTGTAATTTTGAATAGTACCTAAAAAGAAAAAAGTAAATAAGAATAAAAATATGTGTTTCATGTTTTAGTCGTTTTGTTTTGTCTGTGTAGTTTTGACGAGCAAGAAAAATGAAACACGTAATTATGATATGTTTTTTCTATTTATGAAGTATCACTAACCACAATATGGTTATAAACCTTTTCGATTTTGAGGCTTTATAATCTTAACTTTTCGAACTATCTTTGCAGTAAGAACAATTCTGGATGAATTTGTTTGTATTGGAAAAGAAAAAGATACATGAAATTAGAAAAATCTGAGATACTAAAAGCGCTTGAGACTATTACAGTGGCCGGTGAAGGGAAAAACATGGTAGAGAGTGGAGCTGTAAAAAATGTAATCACATTTGGTGATGAGGTTATAGTAGATTTGGTATTATCGACACCTGCTCTGCATATAAGAAAACGAGCCGAGGTTGATGTCTTAAAAGCCATTCATGAACATGTTTATGAAAAGGCAAAAATAAAAGTAAATATTAAGGTCGAAGCTGCACCAGCGGCACAACCTGCAAAAAATGAAATTAAAGGAAAACCTATTCCTGGAATTTCGAATATTATTGCGGTAGCATCTGGAAAAGGAGGAGTTGGTAAATCTACAGTAACTTCAAATTTGGCAGTTACTCTGGCAAAAATGGGATTTAATGTAGGTCTTTTAGATGCCGATATTTATGGTCCTTCAGCTCCGATAATGTTTGATGTAGAAAGAGAACGACCATTGTCGGTAAAGGTTGGGGACAAATCTAAAATGAAACCCATAGAAAATTATGGGGTTAAAATATTATCTATTGGCTTTTTTACTCAGCCTAATCAAGCTGTGGTTTGGAGAGGCCCAATGGCGGCAAAAGCCTTAAACCAAATGATTTTTGATGCTGCGTGGGGAGAATTAGACTTTTTACTTCTAGATTTACCTCCAGGAACTGGTGATATCCATCTTTCTATCATGCAATCATTACCTATTACTGGTGCAGTTGTGGTAAGTACACCTCAAAATGTAGCATTGGCAGATGCCAGAAAAGGAGTGGCAATGTTTCAGCAGGATAGTATTAACGTACCTGTGTTAGGAATTGTAGAGAATATGGCTTATTTTACTCCTGAGGAGCTTCCTAACAATAAATATTATATCTTTGGGAAGGAAGGTGCAAAGCATCTGGCAGAGGATATTGATGTCCCGTTTTTAGGAGAAATTCCGTTAGTGCAAAGTATACGAGAAGCAGGAGATGTTGGAAGACCAGCGGCACTTCAAACAGCAAGCTCTATCGAGAAGGCGTTTGAAGAATTGACAAAGAATGTGGTGCAGGAAGTGGTACAAAGAAATGAAAACTTACCTCCTACTGAAGCAATTAAGATAACAACAATGGCAGGTTGTTCTGCTGTAAAAAAATAAGAAATGACTTCTGAAGAATTAAAAGCAAATGTAGAGAAAGCATTAGATGAAATAAGACCTTTTTTAGAAAGTGATGGAGGCAATATTTCCCTAATCGCCATTGAGGATGATAAAACTGTAAAAGTTCAGTTAGAAGGTGCATGCGTAGGTTGTAGTGTAAACCAAATGACCTTAAAATCTGGAGTAGAAATGACGATTAAGAAATATGCTCCACAAATAGAAGAAGTCTTAAATGTTGGATAACCTGTTTAGGTTATTTTCAAGATTTTTTATCGTAAGATGAATATCCCTTTTTTAGTCCAAACAATGGGTGAAGAAAAGGGATTTTTAGTATCACAAAGTGATACAATACCCAACTTGCCAGAAAAGTTCCTAGTACCATAATTATAAATTTAGAAACCGTATTCCAGTGCAGATCCATAAGGTAGTATCCTATGGTAATAGTTATGGTTTGGTGCAAAATATAAAACGGATATACAGCTCTGTTACAATAGGAAATAGTGCTACTTTTTCGATTTAGGTATTTTGCTGCATACCCAAAAAGTACTAAAATCCATGACCAAAGATTAATAACTTTAATCATTCCTTCTGTAAAATGAATGAGGATACTGTCTTTACCGATTATCCAAATGGTCGTTTGAATCAAAAACGCTACACAGCCTATCCAAAGTGCTCTTTTCTTAATTCGATCTATTTGTTCCCAAAATACATTTCCTGTAGCTAGCAAGACAAATCCATAGAAAAATAAAATAAAGTAATTGATAAAGGTAAACCAATCATCTACCAAAGCATGTGTTACCGGAAAGAAAGGTTCTATCAAGACTTCAACAAAATAAAGGGGTATAACAAAAAGATAGAAACCGAATGATTTTTGCAAAAGATTGGAAACCCAGGTTATAAATCGAGTCTTTTTCCTCTTGAGAAAAATCAATATTGGAGATAGTAGTAGTGAATACAAAAATAAATAGGGTAAAAACCAGAGATGGTGCCAACTTATATTTCCGTCAGGGTAGATACCTTTATAGGCCGGCCCGCTGAGAAATGCCATATATGAACCTGTAAATTCATGGTTTGCTAAACGTTCGAAATAAACCTGAGGAGGAACAATAAGAAGCATACCAAAAGCCAGTGGAATACCTAATCGTATGTAACGCTCTAGATTAAATTGCCATAGATTTCTTGAAGATAATGCATAATAGGTGCCCATACCCGAGATCACAAAAAGGATAGGTAATCTCCATTGATTTAAAAATAACATTGGCCAGCGAATCCATTCTACTATATGGTTATTTTTTATATGCCAACCCCACGGTACAAAAAACATTCCTACATGGTAGAAAATCAATAATCCAAAAACGATTACTCGTAACCAATCAAGGTCATACCTTCTTATTTTTGTTTTCATAATGTTTTAATTTTTGTTGATCAAAATTGTACATTTTGAAAACAATGACCTTGCAGATTTTGATGGATAATGTCTCAAATTGTAATTCTGGACATTTTATTTTGAAATAGATATGTTTTGATCATTTATAAACGCTTTCGGAGACATATGTACATGTTTTTTAAAAGCATTGTAAAAAGCAGATCGAGATTTAAAACCCACAGAGTTTCCTATAGCTTCTATAGTGAGATGCTTATACCGATCATCTAATAACCGTTTTTTAGAGAGTTCTACGCGATAGGTATTAATAAAATCGTTAAAGTTTAACCCTGTTGAGGTATTAATGATTTGGGAGATGTAATTGGCACTTGCCCCCATTGAATTTGCAAGATCTTTTAATGACGCAGACGCAGAGATATAAAACTTCTCTTTTTCTACATACTTCCTAATATCATCAATAGATAATGTATGCGAGGTTAATCCCGAAGTTTCATATTTATCGGCAATCCATGAACTTTCAAAAAACCTGGATTCAGATAATAATACAAAACAAGTAGTGATGACTAGTACAGTATGAAATATAAAGATGTAATGATCGCCTCCATCATCTTCAAAATTGAGAAAAACGATAAAAATTAGAATAAAAGTGGCCAGAAAGCCGATAATAGTATTTCTTGAAAAATTGTATTTGTTAAGTTTTATGTTCTCGGCATTGGTTGTTTTACGGGCATATAAATGTTTAAGCACTAGTCGTATGCTAAGTAAAATATAACATAAAAAGCTAGATAATATAAGCCATCTAAATTCATCTTTAATCCATAAATACGGATATGTAATATCGTTAGGAATAGGTATTCTGTCAAGATGATCATGATAGGCTCCTAAATATGCATTGATTTTAATGGCTTTTGATTGAAGATAGTATGGAACTTGTGTCACAAAATATCCTACAGCTGGTAAAAGATGAAACCAATGTTTTTTTAGAGTTATAGTTTGGCGTTCTAGCAAAGAATACACAAACATATAGATTGAAGGTGCCAGAAGTAATACCAATGGTTCTGTACTGTCATTGAGGTGCGGCACATATTTCATCAATCCTGTGTAGCATAAAAAAACATCTGCAGCTAATAAGGATTGAAAGAGTAAGGACCACCCGAATACTTTAAAAGAAGTAGCTTTTTTTGAGGTTCTAAACAGAATGACCAAGCTCAGTAAAATTCCGGTAAAAACACCAAGAAAAATAAAGTATGAGACTGCATTATGGCGAATAGGAATTTGGTCTATAACGTACTGAACGGTATCCATAATCAAGTATACATTATGAGGTCACAAAATCAGTTAGTTTTTGTGGTCCTTCCAAAGGAACTCTTATAATTTTTAATATACCATCATCTGTAGTTGCGATTTGCCATTTGATAAGTGTAATACTTCCATTTTGAATTTCCATACCCGTAATAGATCTGGGATGAACGCAACTTCCGTCATTGAACAGTGCCAATTCACCAGCTTCAGGAAAACGTGGTCTATGAGTATGACCAATAATGGTAAATAAATTGTTTTTGGAGGCAATCCACTTTTTTATTCGGCGCTCTACCTTAATGGTCTCTTTATAATTTTTGGCGGGGCTGGTAGGATCTGCAATACCAACTACTTGCAAAGGTTTCCATAGTACTCTTACCAAAAACCTATTAATTCGCCATCCGATGTAGTTCATAAAATCGGCCTGGTGGCCATGTAATAAAAACATCTCTTGTTGGGTCTGCTTATGTTTTAGGATTATTGCTTCCTGATATTGTATGCCAGGAAAAAGAGGAACTATAGCATCTGTTTTATGATCAAAATAAGAACTAAGGTGTTTCTTGACATATTTGGGGTCACGGTATACCATATCATGATTCCCCCAAATCATCTCTAAACGATTTTCTTTATAAAATTGCTGAAGCAATTCGTACACATTTTTATGCGCTCTAAAAATGGTTTGAAAGTTAAGATTTTCCCATAGCTCATCTCCATCTCCCAATTCACAATAGGTAAACCCTTCGTTGTAATAGTGTCTTAATGCATGAAAATAGATATTTCTGTTGTTTGCAAAATCATCAGCAAAGCTATTATCTCCACGATGGCAATCACTAAATAGTATAAATTTAGAGTTATCGTCAAACGGAATTACTTTTGCTTTTTTATAGGCACGATCTAATCGTGATTGAGAAGACATAGACTATGTTTTCAGTAAATATACAATAGAAAATGATATTACTGAATAACACAAGTTTAATTATGCTCCTAAAAATTTTAAGGTTTCATAAACCAGAAATGCGGGCCATACAATTGCTTTTAAAAACCCCAGTACACCTGTCCAAAAACTAGTAGCGGTACCAATAAAATAAATTGCAGCCCCTATAAAACCAAGTCCGTAAATTTTACTGGATGAAGCTTCTTTTTTTGCTGTTTCTTTCATAATTCAAAAATAAGATGTTAGGTACTTAGTTTTCCTATGGCACAACTAATATAGGATATTGCCTTTTTTTGCAATGTGTTTTTATCACCTTCTACAGGATATCCCAATCGGGACAATTCTTTTTCAACGGTGTTTATTCCGTTTTCGGTGTTGTAGCTAAAGGAAATGGTACAGTTTTCTTGATCTATTTCGATGTTTTGTATTCCTTCTAGTAGATGTAGCTTCTTTGCTATAGTACTTTCGCAACCTGCGCATTTTAGGTTTTGTATCGTTACCGTAGTTCTCATGGTTTTATAGTTTTAAGCCAAATCTATATGAAAATGATGATGAAAACCATGATAAATGTCAATGTTTAAACAATTGATACAGCATGATATTTGTCATATTTAGAATGAAAAGGAGCTAATATTTTTGGGTAGATTATTAAATCTAAGATTATGGATGTATCTATCTTTTTAGCGAAATTTTGGGGATGGTATCTTATCATTTTTTTTCTGATACTTAGTTTCAACCCAAGTCGAATAAAACAAATATTTGAAGACCTTAACGATCAAAAGTTTTCAATCATCACTTCATTTATAGCTATTCTTATTGGGTTGCTTAATATCCTTTTTCACAATGTTTGGGAGGCTAATTGGTCTATCATTATTACACTAATTGGTTGGACGTCCTTAGGAATTGGTCTTGGGTTATTTATGTTTCCAACTATGACTACAATGTGGTTGAAGTTCATAAACATTAAGCTAGTGCAAGTAATCTACATGTTTTTGTTTTTGTCAGGTGTGTTTTTACTGAATGCTGCTTATGGCTGGGTGAGGTATTGAAATTAGCAAATAATGAGATTTAAAAGAATTATGATAACAGCATTGGTACTTTTCGGGTTGACTTTAATCTCCTGGTTGCTCTTGACTTTTTTTGTTGCAAAACCGGGACCAGAAAAAGAGATTATTATTGGAAAAGAGAATAAAAATCCAAAAGCTGTAATCGTTTATGATCCGGATCCTATTTATAATTTAGATGAAAAGGTATGTAGATCATTTGCCCAAGGACTTTCTGAACGTGGTTGGATGACGAAAATAATAACTGTGGCCTCGGCTTCCAAAATAGAAGACGAATATTTTGATCTGTACGTTTTTTGTGCCAACACATATAATTGGGCACCAGATAAAGCCATCAAAGATTATATAAAAAACCTTCATAAACTAAGAGGTAAAAAAGTGGTTGCCTTTACTTTGGGGAGTGGTTCTACTAAAAGAGCACAAAGAATATTAGAACGTTTACTTATTGAAAAAGAGGCAGAGCTTATAGAATCAAAATCACTTTGGTTAGTGAAACCAAATGATCAATCACAAAAAGAGCAATCAAATGTTAAGCTAGCAGAAAGAATAGCAAAAAATGTAGCAACTAGTGTTGTTCAAAAATTAAAGAATCAAGATAAAAATTCAGAAACTAAAATAAATATCTATGAAAACTAACATTCAATTTGTACAGATGCCAACTAGTGAAAGTATGGAAGAATATGTACATGAAAAGCTAAATAAACTATACAAAAAATATGATTGGGTCATAAAATCTGATGTGTCCTTTAAAAAAGAAAATGACCCCAAAGGAGAAGGGAAAATCTGTGATGTAGAATTAAGTCTTCCTGGCCCAAAAATATATGCAACTTCTAATGAGAAAAATTTTGAAATGGCATTTAAAGAATCTTTAAGTGATATAGAAAAACAACTTAAGAAACGTAAACAAGAAATGAAACCTTATATGTAGAAAAGTAGGGAACAGGTAGTTTTACTGCCTGTTTCTTCTTTTTTCTCGCGATATTCCTAGAATTAGGCCAGTAAGTCCTAGCGAAAAACAGACCCCTAACCAGAGGATGATATTGTATTTTTCTACTGAAGCTCTGTATATAATCGAAAAAGAAAATAATATCAAGCCTAAGACCTGCCATAAAACGTCTTTTTCTAATCTCATGGTGGTATTGAATTTTGGGTTCAGATGTACTAAAATTTTGAGTTCATCCCATTCCCATAGCAATAAGATAATATTGGCGAATAACATTAATCCTGTAACGACCGGGGTATATGCAAAATAATAGGATAAGGTGATGACAAAGATGTTTAGTATAATCGGGAAATTGATAAGTGCTCCAAGTTTTGAATATCGTTGAGTCATTAATAAAAAACCTGCGATGAGTTGACTCCATCCTATGAACTGCCAATATAATCCAGATTGGTAGATGGTTTCAAAAAAATGCCACGCACTATCGATAGGGTTTAGTGCTCCGCTATTTCCCGTAAATCGGTCTCCTTTGATCTTGATAATACTGGCAAAAACAAATGTACCTCCAATAAGGTATCTGGTGTAAATTATAAAAATCTGTACCCAAACATTATTTTTTATACTATCCATAAGTGACCCCTCTTTTACGGAAGACGAATGGTCTTGCATTTTGTTTCTTTAAGGTTAGATCGTCTTGCTTTTCGGTTCAGATATAAGGAGATAATGAAAAAGGAGTACTACTATAAATTATCTTTCAATTTCAAAACGAGCAAACGACATAAGAGCTCCTTCTTCAAAAGAAACTTGATCTACTTTTGCATATTCTGGGCCTATTGCACACCAATCTAAAAGAGCTTGTAATTGTTCTTTAGTTCCTTCGGCTTCTATGTATACATTACCGTTTATAAGGTTTTTTACATATCCCGTTACTCCCAGTTCAATAGCTTTTTCTAAAGTGTTTTTTCGATACCAAACTCCCTGAACCGTACCAGAAACAGTAATATTGTAGTGTTTTTTCATGATTGTAAGTTAGTACAGTTAAAGATACTACAATTGATATTCATTACATGATAATTATCATATGATTTGGTGTTATTCTCAATTAGCTTTGAACTATATAACCCTAAAAAATATATCAAAATGAATAAGATTCTAGTACCTGTGGATTTTTCTGAGTATTCTGAGTATGCTTTACAAGCTGCGGCAGTAATTGCAAAACAACAAAAGGCAGAAATAGTAGTATTGCATATGTTAGGTTTATCTGAAGCTGTATTTACCAAAGATGAGAGTCAAGAAGTTGCCGAGGCTGTGTATTATATGAAATTAGCCGAAAAGAGATTCGATACTTTCTTAGATAAAGAATATCTTAAAGGGATAAAGGTTCATGAGACTGTACAGAATTATAAGATATTTAGCGAAATTAACCAAGCTGCACATGAGCATGATGTTGATCTTATTGTTATGGGTTCTCATGGGGTAAGTGGATTTACCGAAGAGGTATTTATAGGTTCTAATACCGAAAAAGTGGTGCGCACTTCAGATATTCCTGTGTTGGTAATCAAAGGCTCTGGGGTTAATTTTAAGATGGAAGAAGTTGTTTTTGCCTGCGATTTTAAGATAGAAAACGTAAGACCATATCGAAATGCAATGAACTTGTTTAATGCTATGGGAGCCAATGTTCATTTGTTATACGTTAATCTTCCTGGAGAGCGGTTTAGGAGTTCTGAACAGATGGAAGAAATGGTGAAAGATTTTCTTTTCAAAGCCGATTCGGGTAATCTAGATATGCATGATAAAGTGGTATACTACAGTGATTATTCGGTAGAAAGTGGAGTGTTTAACTATAGCAATAAGATTGGAGCAAATATAATAGCGATTCCTACTCATGGGCGTAGAGGGTTGGCCCACTTTTTTAATGGAAGTATTGGAGAAGATATCGCCAATCATGCAAACAAACCAGTGATGACTTTTAAAATTTGATAGTCCGTATAATGACTAATTCTGAGATTGTTATTATTTAACAATCTCAGTTTTTGTATGTCTTTTTTTGAAATTAAGATGAAGTAACAATAGCGATTCCAGAAGATGTGCCAATCCTGGAAACTCCCAGATCTATATATTGTAAGGCTGTTTGTTTATCCCTTATTCCTCCAGAAGCTTTTATCTGCATATAATCTCCAACTTCATTTTTCATAAGTTGTATATCTTCAAGAGTTGCTCCCCCTATGCCGAAACCGGTAGAAGTCTTTATAAAATTTGCTCCGGCGTTTAAAGATAATCTGCAAGCCATTTTCTTTTCTTCTTCTGTTAGGTAACAATTTTCAAAAATGACTTTTAATACAGTATCGTTTATGGCTTTTTTTACAGCTTTTATCTCATCCTCAATGATTTTATAATATCCAGACTTCAAAAGCCCTATATTGAGCGCCATATCAATCTCATTTGCTCCTTGTTCTATGGCCTGTTTGGCTTCAAGAACTTTAATTTTTATAGTCGTAGAACCCAGAGGGAACCCTACAGCCGCAGCGACTTTATGTGGTGTATGCATTAATTCGCTATGAGCCAATGCTACATAATAACTACTCACACAAACTGCATAAAATTGATGCTCTTTGGCTTCGGTACATAGTTGTTTAATGTCGTCTACCGATGCCGTTGGTTTTAATAGGGTATGATCTATATAGGTATTAAGCTGCATGATCTATTGGTGTGAAGTAATCACATTTATAATATCTTGTTTCTGTAATACTCCAGATTGCCTCCAAAGCTGCTTTCCGTCTTTAAATAATATCATAGTAGGAACGCCTCTAACCTGATATTTTGACGATAATGGCTGATTTTTATCTACATCAATCTTTACGATTTTAATAGTATCACCAAGTTCGTCTTTTACTTCTTTTAATATTGGAGCTAGCATTTTACAGGGTCCGCACCAATCTGCAAAAAAGTCTACCAATACAGGTTTTTCAGAATTTATAATTTCACTAAAACTACTTTTCATACTACAGCTAAATTTTAGGGACTAAGGTACTATATTGTATTAACTTACTTCAGGAGGATCGTTGTATTTTTTGAGTACATGCATAATTTTAGATATTGGTATTTCTATGGCGTACGTTCCGGTGTAGGAAGGGCAAATCACACAATCATCAAAATAAAATTTTACAACATTATCGTCTACTACAAAGTTATTTTTATACGCCATAAAATCACCTTGAGATAACTCCCAACAGTCATAGTATAATTCTCCAGAGTTAATATGATCGGTTATTATTGTGTTAATGGTGTTGAATACCACTGTTTCAGATCCCGATTCAAAAAAGGTTTCAAAGTATATGAATTCGTTCGTATTAAGATCATAGTTAATACAATCAAAAAGGTAGGTAGAATACTTCATGCCAGAATAATAATTCTCTTTGTATAATACTACACTGATGAGGTCATTTTTGGCATTGTAAATTTTGTAATCGATAATTCGTTTATCTCTGAATCGATTAATTTTTAAAGTATCGCATAACAACTCTTTGTCCTCAAGAATTTGATTTTCGGTTTTTTCAATATCTAAGTAGTTTTCTTGTATGTATCGATTAAATATAACACTACCTGGGTGTTTTTCATTTAAGTATGGGTATTGATAATCAAGAATATACAGATCTTCTTCTTTGTAGAGTTTTTTAGAGACCACTAATTCTTGTAATTGAGGTTTGTCGTCTTGAGCTTTGATGAGCTTTTCTCTTTTTATTGCCTTTGTTTTTTCTTGATTTAATTCCAAGCTTTCTTCAGAGAATACAGCCAAAGAATCCTGGACACTTTGGTTTGGAGTGTTTTGAAGAGTTTCATTTTCTATTTCTGGAGTTTCTATAGTGTGTTCTGGGGATGATGATTTTTTACAAGCTATAAAACTTAGTAAAACGAGACAAGAGATTAAGGTTTTCATAATATTATTATTTAATACACTTTTTAATTAATTTAAATGCCCAGTCATAGTGACTGGAAGTTGCTGAAATGAGATATGAAGCCAATGAAGTGGTTCCTGTCCATTTATACTTTCGCTTTTCGAATAATTCTTTTTCGGTGTGATTATTTATTATTTTTTGTAATTCTTTAAAAGATTTTTCAAGCATGTTTATAACCTCTTTTAAATCTGTGTTTTGATATTTCTTTCTTATTTCCCGATTAAGATCTGGTGTCGTTTTCCAGGTGTATCCTTTTGCTGGCATATCTGGTTTCTTTCCTGTCATTCCCACAGAATACCAATCGAGCATCATTATATGCCAATGATGTAAATGGGCTAATACATCTCTTATATTCCTGTTTAGGGTACCTTTAGGAAACTCTTGATGCAGGTGCTCTTCAGAAAAAGAATGTATCATTTCAACCAACCTGCGATAATTATTGGTACTTAACTCTACTAGTTCTTTCTTGTTCTTTGGTCTTGGCATGCTTTATTAATTTTGTATGCTAAAATTAAAAGAGTTACTCATTTAAAAATATGATATTGATCAGCTCTTCCATGGGTATAGAGAATAAGAGAAAAAAGGTGAGTTTTCTTAAAAACTCACCTTTTAAAGAAATATATATGTAGTGTGATTAAAAAAGCCCGTTTCCAATAATTATTAGGGTATTTACTACCAAACTGGTGATTAAAAGATCGAATACTAATTTAGGTTTTTGAACCGTTAGAATTGCCGCGTTATGAGCACTGCAAACCACAACACTTATAAAAACCATGAACATTTGCAGTGGTGCATTTCCATTCATTAAAGTAGTCATAATAGCTATAGATCCAAGACAAGTAGAAACTATGATAGCTAGAGCTGAATATCCTGTATAATTTTCGGTAAAATCGGCATTCAATTTTGCATATAGTGTCATAATGAAGTGTTTTAAATTTGATGTAAAAGTAAAGGGACAAAAACTTTTAGAATATGATAAAAATCAGTTTTCCAGAGTTATTTTTAATCTGCCAAGCATCATTAATTCTGATTTGTTTTTGCCAGAAAAAGCATCAGCAATATTATTTGCTGTTTCCCAAATAAGTTGTTTTATCCTTTTACTGAAGTAAGTTTTATAGTCGTTGTAAAATGTCTCAAATTCTTTAAAACAAGATTCGGCATTTGGAGTTTCATAATCCATCCAATCAAAAACAATTTCAATCTGAAAAGCTGCATCTGCACCAAATTCATCTACTATATCATCTACCTGTAACCATTTTGATTTTACAATTTTCCGAAGAGAATTATATTCAGATTCTCGAACCACTTTATCTGATGCTGCGACAGCATAAAAAAGCTTTCCCAAATTCTGGTAAAAAGTAATTCCTATATTTTGTGTTGTATCCATTTTTAATTGTATTAAATAATTTATATGATAAAATTAAGTACCTTTTATGAGGCTTTTTATGATATTCGTCAGTTCCCGTAAATCAAATTATGTAAATTTGAAAAATGAAGGTTTTTGAAAAACAGAGTAATGTTTTTAAGATTTTATCAGAAGCAATTTCCGAAGGAATTCTGGTAGTAAATAAAGAACAAACTATAGTTGCTACGAATGGTTCTGCCGATGAAATTTTTGGATATGATCGAGATGAACTTATTGGGAAATCACTAAATATTTTAATACCACAAAAGTATCATCATAACCATGGTGCACATTTTAAAAGTTTTATAAATAAGGCTGAAAGACGTAACATGGGTAGAGGAAGAGATATTTTTGGAGTTCGTAAAGATGGTAGTGAATTTCCTCTGGAGGCAGGATTAAATCCTTTCACCATCTATGACAATGAGTATGTAATGGCATTGGTAATAGATATTAGTGAGCGAAAGGAGCAAGAACAAAAGATTCAAGAACTAAATACTCAATTAGAGCAAAAAATAGCACTTCGCACCAAAGAGTTACATCAAACTATCGAAGAGTTAAAAGAAGAGGTGAAACTTCGGGTAGAAGCTGAAGCAAAGGCTAAAGAATCTTTACAAAAAGAGCGAGATCTTAATGAATTAAAAACAAAGTTTTTATCATTGGTTTCACATGAGTTTAAAACACCATTAAGTGGGATTTTAACTTCTACCACCCTAATAGGAAAATACACTAAAACCGATCAACAGGCGAAAAGAGATAAACACCTTGATACTATTAAAAATAAAGTAAAGTATTTAGATAATATTTTGACCGATTTTTTATCGGTTGAACGACTTGATAGTGGAAAAGTAAATTATAAGTTTTCTACTTTTCCTTTGAGCAAAGTAATTAATGAAGTGGTCTATGATGCAAATATGCTACTAAAAGACGGTCAAAGAATAAACTACCCCGCTAATATTGATGATTACATTATTGAATTTGATGAAAAAATATTGGAGTTAATCCTTACCAATTTGATAGGGAATGCAATCAAATATTCACCAGAGCATACAATAATAAGCCTTAACGTTAATGTTGAAAATAAAGAATATGTTTTTGAAATCATCGATGAAGGTATAGGTATACCAGAGGAAGAACAAAAGTTCATTTTTAACAGATATTTTAGAGCAGAAAATGCATTATTAGACCAAGGTACCGGGATAGGTCTCAATATTGTAAAAAGCCATTTGGAAAACCTTGGAGGGAGTATTACTTTTACTAGTAAAGAGAGTAAGGGGACTACATTCAAGGTTTTAATTCCAATAACAAACAATCACCAAAATGACTAAAATTCTATTGATAGAAGACGATACTGCTTTACGAGAGAACACTGCTGAATTGCTAGAATTGTCGGATTATGAAGTGTGTACAGCTCCAAATGGTAAGGTGGGCATAGAAAAAGCAAAAATAGAACATCCGAATATTATTGTTTGTGATATCATGATGCCTGAAATAGATGGGTATGGAGTGCTAGAGGCATTGTCGCAAGATCCAACCACAAATCAAATCCCGTTCATATTTTTATCGGCCAAAACTGAGCATAAGGAAATAAGAAAAGGGATGGATATGGGAGCCGATGATTATCTCACCAAACCTTTTGAAGAGGAGGAGTTATTAAGTGCGATCGAGAGTCGATTAGCAAAAGCGCAAATCTTATCAAAAATCATCGCCGATCAAGCGACTATACAAATACAGGATGCCACAAATGATGATGGGTTGCGTAACCTGCATGAACTCAAGAATTTTTTTGATGACAATGGAGAGATTTTCGAATTTGAAAAAGGAGATGTTGTATATAAAGAAGGTGAGCATTCGAATAAAATATATCTCATTTTAAAAGGAGTTATAAAGAGCCATAAAATGGATGAAAGCGGAAAAGAATTAATTACCGCTTTGTATAAAGCCGATGATTTTCTTGGATTTACCTCGTTTATAGATAATATACCCTACCAAGAGTCGGCTACTGCAGTAGAGAATGTAGAACTGGCAGGAATATCAAAAAATGATCTGAAGGATATTCTGGAGAAGAGCAAAAATATTTCTTTAGAACTTATGGAATTACTTACTGATAACCTTTCTGAAATAAAAGAACAATTGCTACAAATGGCGTATAGCTCTGTTCGAAAAAAGACAGCTCAGACCATTCTTCAGTTTGCCGAAATATTGAACAAAAAACCCGAAGACAATATCAAAATTTCCAGGAATGATTTAGCCAGTGTAGCCGGAATAGCTACAGAAAGTTTGATACGAACTCTTTCAAGTTTTAAGAAAGATGGCCTTATTGAAATTGAAGGAAGGAATATTAGAATTCTTGATTTACCAGCTTTACAATTAATGGAATAATAGGCTAAACTGATTTTTGTCATACTTTTCTAGAAAACGTCTCAATACATTTGTTTGGTAACAATGTATTAGAGATGAAAAATATTCTTGTTCCAACAGATTTTTCAGAAAATTCATGGAACGCCATTATATATGCGTTATCCTTTTTTAAAAAAGTAGGTTGTAATTTTTACTTCTTGCATGTGTCTCCCTATGATGAAGTGGTAGGAAGTGATACTTTTTTTCATACCGAAGATACTATTACGGCAAGGATAACATATAATGGTAGAGAACAAATGCAAAAGCTACTTCAAAAGATTGAAAAACTCTCTCTAAATACCAAACATCATTTTTATTCTGTTCATGAATACATTTTTTTTATCGATGCCATTAGAAAACAGGTTGAAGAAAAAGAAATTGACTATATAGTCATGGGTACCAAAGGAGCTTCAGGCCTAAAAGAAAGAACTATAGGCAGTAATACAGGAGATGTAATTACCAAGGTTAAATGTCCTGTTTTGGTAGTTCCGGAAAACGCAAAATATGTAAGACCTAAAGAAATAGCTTTTCCTACAGACTATAACTTAAACTACAAAAGCAAGATATTAGATACTATAACTGGTATTATTTCACTAAGTAATGCTTCTTTAAGAGTGCTACATATAGCAAAAAAAGAAAAAGAACTGTCAGAACTTCAAAAGAGGAATAAAGATTTTTTGCATGATTATTTGGGAGATACCATAGAACATAGTTTTCACTTTCTCTCTAATACCAATATTGAAGAAGCAGTACAGTGTTTTGTTGAAAGCAGAGACATCGATATGATTACTATGATTGCTAAAAATGTCAACTTTTTTCAGCGAATTTTGTTCCGTCCCACGGTTGAGAAAATCAGCTACCATATTGATATTCCTTTTTTAGTCTTACACGAATAATACAACCTCATTAATTTATCTCCATATGTGTACAAATTTAGTTACAAAATATAATATACCAGGTCCGAGATATACCAGTTATCCCACAGTTCCATATTGGGATATGGATACATTTTCTTTAAAACAGTGGTCAGCGTCTGTGCAAAGATCATTCGAAGAAACTAATGTCGAAGATGGTATTAGTTTATACATTCATTTACCGTTTTGTGAGAGCATGTGTACATTTTGTGGTTGTAATAAGAGAATTACAAAACGTCATGAAGTGGAGTTGCCTTATATACATTCTGTACTCGAGGAGTGGAGGTTATACCTCGAGCTTTTTGATAAGAAACCTAGAATTAAAGAACTACATTTAGGCGGTGGGACCCCAACGTTTTTTTCGCCAAAACATTTGAAATATCTGATTGAAGGAATTTTTTGGCAGGCAGAAAAAGCCGAAGACTGCGAATTCAGTTTTGAAGGACATCCCAATAATACTACTCGAGAGCATTTGCAAGCTTTGTATGATGTTGGTTTTAGAAGAGTAAGCTTTGGAGTGCAGGATTATAACGAAACGGTGCAAAAGGCGATTCATAGGGAGCAGCCTTTTGAAAATGTTGAATATGTCACTCAGGTGGCCAGAGAAATAGGATACACTTCTATTGGGCATGATATTATTTTTGGATTACCTTTTCAAACCGAAGCTGCTGTAAAACATACCGTTTTAAAGACCCAAGAGTTACTCCCAGATCGATTAGCATTTTACAGTTATGCCCATGTGCCATGGCAAAAAGGTAATGGACAACGAGGATTTCAAGATGCAGATTTACCGTCTGCAGAACATAAAAGAATACAATATGAAACTGGTAAAAAAATGCTGTCTCAAGTGGGCTATGTAGAAATAGGAATGGATCATTTTGCACTACCAGAAGACACATTATACAAGTCAATGGAAAACGGAAATTTACATCGAAATTTCATGGGATATACAGCTTCTAAAACACAATTAATGATAGGTTTGGGGGTATCTTCTATTAGTGATAGTTGGTATGGGTTTGCTCAAAATGTAAAAAATATTGAAGAGTATCAATATTTGGTAAAAGAAGGTATTATTCCGGTATATCGTGGTCATATGTTAAATCAAGAAGATGAAATTATACGCCGACATATTTTAAACTTAATGTGCAATTTTGAAACCCATTGGGGTAAAGATTTATATTTTAAGGAATTGCCTTTGGTTTTATCTAAATTAGATGAAATGAAAACTGATGGACTACTGGAGGTTTCTGATAATGGAATGAAAATATTGGATAAAGGGAAGCCCTTTGTTCGTAATATTTGCATGGCTTTTGACGTGCGATTACAGCGTAATAAACCGGAAACACAACTTTTTTCAATGACCGTTTAAATTTACTTTTCCGTATCTATACTTTTCATCTTTTTAAAGCCATATAACACTTGCCCACCAAAATTACTGGGAATATGTTGATCACCGGGAAACCCAAGAGGAATTTTACCACTATCTTCTGGAATATAATTGGTTTTAAAAATGTAATCCCAAAGGCTTAAACTAATTCCAAAATTAACACCAAATGAACCTTGGGGTAGGGTATAAGAATGATGATAAAGATGCATTACCGGATTATTAAAAATATACTTTAATGGTCCCCAGGTAATTTTAATATTAGCATGATTAAAATGTCCGATCGTAATGGCCAAAAAATGAACAATATAGGCTTGTTCTGGTTCAAAACCACCAATAATCATCACCCCCAATGTTTTTAGAGGTTTATAAAATATATTCTCCATCCAGTGGTAACGAAGATGAGCTGCAAACCCCATTTCTTTTACCGAATGATGAATTTTATGAAACTTCCACAAAAAATGATATTTGTGTAGTAACATATGTGTAAACCATTGCACAAAGTCTAAAATGATAAAGAATATGACCAATTGTAGCCACATAGGTAATTCAGAAATATCAAAAATAGTTAGACTCTTTGTTTGTATACCAATACCTGAAAAAGCCAGGGATAGCAGTTTGTAGACACCACTTATTACAATGGTAAAGACAAAAAAATTGAAATACATATAAAACGCATCTAACCCAAAGTCTTTTCTGAATATAGATTGGTTTTTTCGCCATGGAAACACAATTTCTAAACCCCAGACTAATAAAGAAATAATGGTAAGTCCCCAGAAATAATTCATATACCAAGGAACCTCAAACAAAATAGAATCCCATGTCCATAATACACTATTCATAAAAGCATCGGTAAATGCAGTGAGGTATTTTTCCATAGTACTGTAAAAAGTTATGATTGGTTTTGATATCATTAGACGAAATTTTTCATCATATATTACCCAATCCTGATGTCACTTTTTATGTTTAAATGTAAGGTTTTTAAAATAGACTGTATGTAACAATGGTTACACTTAATTAGTTCTGCCCATAAAACTAGGAGTGACATTCAAAATTAGCAGAAACTATTTCTGAAGAAGCTTCAGGAGAGAGGTAGGGAATTCCGAGTCCCATTCCTCTCAAAACAAAAAGTATTCCCATGATTACTATAAATATGGGGATCAATTTTTGTATTCGATTACGTGTTTTTCCGGTAATAAAATTACCAGTATACACGGCAATGGTCATCATAGGTACGGTGCCTAATCCGAATAATATCATATACATACTACCCATTAGAATGTTTGAAGAAGCTATGGCGCCAAATACAGCCATATATACAAGACCACATGGTAAAAATCCGTTTAAAAAACCAATGGTTAAAAATGTATCTGTTGTTTTCTTTTGCAAGTTATAACCCAGAGCAGATTTTACCTTTGTAATTAAACGATATATAGGTCGGGTGAAAGCATGTTTTTTGGTTTGAAGAGAAGGTACAATAACTATAAGTATCATCAAAATTCCAATGATAATTGATAATCCCTGTTGTAAATTAAATATGTGAAAACTCTTACCCAATACACCAAAGAAAAAACCAATAATTCCGTATGCCAATAACCTGCCAAAATGGTATAAAAAAACCTGAAATAGTTTTTTAGCACTATTCGACTTGTGTACAGGTAACATAAACGCAATAGGGCCGCACATTCCTATGCAATGAAAACTACCTAAAAGACCTAATATGAATGCAGATACCAGCACTTAATATGCAAATGATTTTTTAAATAAATAACGAGTGTTTTCATACTCCCAATCGATAGTGATTTTCCATTTTCCTTCTATCATGTTTTCATCGGGAATTATCATACTATTTTGTTGGAGAGTAATGGGGATAGTAAAGTCCAGTTGTTTGTTTGATGGGCGATACAATGAAATTACTCCACTAATTTTCTGGAATTCTTTCTCCTGTGGAAATTGAATAGACAGTCCTTGAGGTGTTTTTTTCATAGAAACGTCATTCAAGAGAGCTCTTGAATTTTTTTCGGCATCAATTTCTTCCTGAAAAGCAAGTTCCTTTTTGTAATACTCTTCGGTAACAAGGTCATGTTCATATTTCTTATTGGTATTCATATGCACAACGAAGTACATAATAAAAGAAATGAATCCTATAAATACCAATACGATTGCGGTTCCCCAGTTTATTTTCATTTTCTTAGATTTTATAATTCTATCTATAACTTCTTGGCCCTAAAAAGGCTGCATAAGTAGTCTCTATGAGAGTGTTGTTGCTATACACCCCTATTTTTAGTTTGTCTTTATCTCCACTTAGAGCAGATGCATTAACCTCAATAAATAATGTTCCTTCGGCTATTCCTTGTTTAGGAACAATAAAGTTTTTGTGTGTTACCTGTTCGATTTTTCCTTGGTGGGATAGCAATTCAAAATGTACATCGGTAATATCTTCGGTAGTTTTATTTACCAATTTATACGTATATACATTACTAATTATATTGTTCTCTTTTCTTTCATAAAGCTGTCCTGGTAATCTTAGAACATTAGCTTCTACGTCATTCCTTAAAAATAGCATCCCGGTAAGCACACCTATCAAAATGAATAGTACTGCACTGTATCCTTTTAACCTGGGAGTGAATTTGAATTTTGACTTTTTTGCAATGTTTTCTTCGCTGGCATATCGAATAAGTCCTTTGGGTAGATTTACGCTTTCCATCATATGATCGCAGGCGTCTATACATGCAGTACAGTTTACACATTCGAGTTGGGTGCCGTTACGAATATCGATGCCTGTAGGACATACATGTACACATTGAAAACAGTCTATACAATCACCTTTTCCGGTGCTTAGTCGGTCTTCATTTTTCTTGAATTTTGCTCTACCTGCCTCTTTTTCTCCACGTTTGTAATCGTATGCAACTACGATTGATTTTGAGTCAAGCAATACACCTTGCAACCGACCATATGGGCAGGCAATAATACATACTTGTTCTCTAAACCATGCAAAAACAAAATAGAAAACAGCCGTAAAAATTAGCAATGAAATTAGAGTGCTAACATGTTTTAAGGGACCATCAAATATATATTGTAATAATTGATCGCTACCAATAAGGTAGGCCAAAAATACGTTTGCAATTAAGAAGGAAATAATGAAAAATATACTCCATTTTGTTATTCTTTTCCTGATTTTTTCGGCATCCCAGGCTTGCTTGTCAAGTCGAATTTGTTTTCCGCGATCACCTTCAATCCAGTATTCGATTCTTCTGAAAACCATTTCCATGAAAATAGTTTGTGGACAAACCCACCCGCAGAAAAGTCTTCCAAACGCTACAGTGAATAGCGTTATAAATATGACTCCTATAATCATAGAAATTACAAACAAATGAAAGTCCTGAGGCCAGAAGGGGGCTCCAAAAATATTGAACCGTCGCTCCAAGACATTAAAAAGCAAGAATTGATTTCCGTTAATCTTAATAAACGGAGCAGAAAATAGGAAGATTAACAACCCATAACTTACCCATTTTCTGTAGGCATAGAATTTTCCACTTGGTTTTTTGGGGTATACCCATGCTCGTTTTCCTTCTGCATTTACAGTAGCAATCGAATCTCTGAACTTTTCATTTGTTGGCGTTTCCAAGAGTCTTAATTTTCAATTATTCGTTCAGTGCAACAGTGGTTGAATCTGATACTAATTCTTGTATTTCTTCGTTTGATTTTTCTTCTTTTGGAGTATCAGGATCTACCCATAATTCTCCTTGGGCTTCTTTGGGTTCGGCAGGAGTTGTTCCGCCCAAAGTGACGATGTAGCTGGCCACCTGAGCCATTTCGGCAGGTTTTAGTGTTTGTTTCCAGGCTACCATTCCCTTACCATCTCTACCTCCTTCAGAAATGGTGCGAAATATGTTTTTAATTCCACCACCTAAAATCCAATATTTGTCGGTTAAATTTGGCCCAATTCCACCACCACCGTCGGCTTTGTGACAAGCAACGCAATTGGTCGCAAAAATGGCTTTTCCTGCACTAAGATCGGCTGCATCTGTCAATAGCGTTACTGTATTTACATCTACTAAATCTTTGGCGGTCTTTTTGTACTCTTCAATCGCAATTTTGGCCTCTGCAACTTCTGTTTCATATTCTTCGGTTTGGGTATAGTCATTGAACACGTGGAAACGAATCATATAAATGACACCGAAAATGATCGTAGCATAAAATCCGTATACCCACCATGGAGGAAGATTGTTATCTAGTTCTTTAATACCGTCATAATTATGGTCAAGAATGATTTCATCTTCTTGTTCTACCGGTTTGCTGTCAAGCAGTTTTAGATAAATATCTTTTAACCATTTAAACTGGTTTTCCTTCTTCACCTTTTGCGTTAGTATATAACGTTCTTGAGCATCTGGTTTTAGAGATTGGAAAAGTATATTTTGCAATGCTGCTAGACTAATTTCTATCGCAATGGCAAATAAGGCAATCATACCTAGTCCTAACCAGCTAAGAGGTTCTTCAATAAAAGCTGAATTACCATTGGTTTCAACTGTTAATTCTATTAAAATATAAGCAATGAGTAAAAAGGTAAATACTCTGATGTATGATGCAGTCGTTTTCATAATGTTAGATCTTTATCCATTTCGGTTTCTAGTGGGATATGACTTACTTCTTTAATGTGTTCTTTTTTAGCCGAAATGACCCACCAGAACAATGCGGCAAAGAAGATGAAAAATATGAGTAGGGAAATCATAGGGTAGATCTCTATTCCTTCAATACTTTCCATATGACCTTTTACAAATTTTAGCATGGCTTTATTCTTTAGTTTGTACTATAGTTTCTTCGTCTTGATTTTTGACTTTAATATCTGTTCCTAATCTCTGGATGTAGGCGATGAGAGCTACTACTTCCCGATGTCTCATCTCGACAAAGTCTAACCCATTTTCTTCGGCATATTTTTTATCGGCTTCATAGGTTTTGGCAAAATCTGGATCGGTATATAGATTTTTTTCAATTTGTGTTGCTTGTTCATCCATCCATTCTTGTGCTCTTGCTATTTCTTCAGGAGTATAGGGAACTCCTAAAGCTACCATGGCTTCCATTTTTGTCTCTGTTAGAGATCTGTCGAGTTTGTTTTTTATGAGCCATTTATAACTAGGCATGATAGAACCCGATGAGGTACTTTGTGGATCATAAAAATGATTGAGGTGCCAATTATCTGAGTATTTTCCTCCTATTCTCATGAGATCGGGTCCTGTACGTTTACTACCCCATAAGAAAGGGTGATCATAGACATATTCTCCTGCTTTTGAATATTCTCCATAGCGTTCTACCTCACTTCTGAAAGGGCGAATCATTTGAGAGTGACAAGAAACACAACTCTCTCTGATGTAAAGATCACGTCCTTCGAGTTCAAGAGGTGTATAAGGTTTAACACTCGTTATTGTAGGAATATTTGAATCTACCATTAATGTAGGTATGATTTGAATCGCTCCCCCTATGAGAATAGCGATAGTTGCAAAAATGGTAAGCTTTACAGGTCTTCGTTCTAACCAGGTATGATATCCTTCTTTGGCAGTTCTGTGTCGTGTTACCTTGGTAAGAGGAGCTGCTTCGGCAAGTTCGTCTGCGACTTTACTTCCACTTTTCACGGTTTTCACAACATTATATAGCATAATGAATATTCCTAATATATATATGCTTCCACCAATAGCGCGCATCCAATACATAGGTATTATCTCATTTACAGTTTCTAAGAAATTACCGTAAACCAGGCTTCCATCCGGATTAAATTGTTTCCACATAGATGCTTGAACAAATCCCGCTACATACATAGGTAGCGCATACATGATAATACCCAAGGTACCAAGCCAAAAATGAACATTTGCTAGTCCTGTAGACCATAATTTGGTTTTGAAAAGCTTAGGAATTAACCAATATGCCATTCCGAAGGTTAAAAACCCGTTCCAGGCCAATGCTCCTACGTGAACGTGAGCGATTACCCAATCACTAAAATGAGCAATAGCGTTTACATTTTTAAGGGACAGCATAGGGCCTTCAAAAGTGGCCATACCGTATCCTGTAATAGCCACTACCATGAATTTAAGGACAGGATCGGTGCGGACCTTATCCCAGGCTCCGCGAAGGGTAAGTAAACCATTAATCATTCCCCCCCAAGAAGGAGCAATAAGCATTACCGAGAAAGCAACCCCAAGATTTTGCGCCCAGTCGGGTAATGAAGAATACAATAGGTGGTGTGGCCCAGCCCAGATATATATGAAAATAAGCGACCAAAAATGGACTATCGATAACCGATATGAATAAATGGGTCTGTTTGCAGCTTTAGGAATGAAGTAATACATCAATCCCAGGAAAGGAGTAGTTAGGAAAAAAGCCACTGCGTTATGACCATACCACCATTGTACTAATGCGTCTTGTACCCCAGCATATACCGAGTAACTTTTTAATGCACTAACAGGTAGTTCGAGACTATTGAAAATGTGCAATACTGCCACGGTCACTACTGTGGCTATATAGAACCAAATGGCGACATATAAATGGCGTTGTCTTCTCTTTAATATGGTTCCGATAAGGTTCCATCCAAAAACAACCCAAATTACTGCTATAGCAATATCGAATGGCCATTCGAGTTCTGCATATTCTTTGGATGTTGTAAAACCTAAAGGAAGTGTAATAGCGGCTCCTACAATAATTAATTGCCATCCCCAGAAATTAATATTACTAAGAATATCGCTAAACATTCTTGCCTTCAGTAAACGTTGTGTAGAGTAATAGACTCCAGCAAAAATAGCATTCCCCACAAACGCGAAGATTACAGCATTGGTATGTAAAGGTCTTAGTCGACCAAAACTCAACCATGATATACCGTCGGTAAGATTTGGGAATAAAAACATAAATGCCAGAAGTAGACCAACCGACATTCCTACAATACCCCACAGCATTGTAGCATACAAGAATTTTTTTACGATTTTATTATCGTAATAGAACTGTTCCATTTCCATGTTAAGATTGTTTGGTTTTAGGAGGTGCTGAAGATTTTTCTTTGCCTTCCTTTACAAGTTCGTCTTCAAAAAGCATACGTATAGATGGCGTATAAACGTCATCATATTGTCCATTTTTTATAGAAAACACAAAAGCAATAAAAAAGACAATCGCTACTAGAATACTAATCGTTAAGAGCACATAAATAACACCCATACTTATTTTATTATGCTTCAAAAGTATGGGTGAACCTTTTCTTAAAAAATGACATTTATCAGCTTTTAAACCTTATTTATTTATGAACTTTTGAGAAGTAAATAATGGTTTAAATTTTTAGTGATGAAAACGACTTTAAGCAAATTTAATTTTAGAAGAAAAGTTACCACGGGATTAATAATTATAGGTATTGGAATTCTGGTGGCCTATCTGTTTTACAATACGGGAATTGTAGAAATGGTTTTGGATATATTTTCCCCATATCCAGAAAAATAAGCTTTGTTAAAAAGAGCGAACAATTATTGGTTCTATTTGTAGAAATCTAAGTGAATTGTTTTGAGCCAATTATAATCCTGTTGAAGTGTATATTTGATAACCTCATGTTCTGTGGTTAATGAATTGTATTTTACAAATTCCATTTGAATGGGCTTAACGATGTACCCTCCCCAATATGTTGGTTTAGGAATATCTTTGTTTTTAAACTTCTGCTCGAATTGTTCCATACGCCTGTCGAGAACAGTTTTAGAGGATATAACGGTACTTTGCTTAGAAACCCAAGCGCCGAGTTGACTTCCTCTAGGACGGGATTCAAAATACCCTTCAGATAGATTTTCAGATATTTTTTCGGTATGGCCGTAAACACGTACTTCTCTTTTTGATTTACGCCAGTTAAACGAAAGCGAGGTTCTATTATTATTTGCAATTGCCTTTCCTTTTTCGCTCTTATAATTGGTAAAAAAGATAAACCCTTCCCAGGTAAACCTCTTTAATAAAACAATCCTAGATTTTGGAAAACCGTCTATTCCAATAGTAGCAAGTTGCATAGCATTTACTTCATCCTCGGGATGTGAGTTGAGCACTTCATGAAACCACTGTTGAAAGTGTTCAATAGGGTTATGGTTTCTCGATATCTCCATTCTTTTTATGATATAATTTAAGACTAAGGAAATTTGTAAACACTGTCACATAAATTACAATAGAAATAGAGCTTAATGGCATTAGAATAGCAGCTATAATAGGTGATAACTGGCCTGTTACAGCAAAGTATAAACCAATTGCATTATAGAAAAAAGATAAGATAAAACTCGATTTAATAACTCGAATAGTTCTTTTTGAAATACTCAAGTAATCGGTAATTTTTTCAAATACAGATGCATCCATAATGGCATCGCAAGCTGGAGAAAATACATTTACGTTTTCTGATATAGCAATTCCTACGTTGCTCTGTGCTAGTGCGCCTGCATCATTAAGCCCATCTCCAATCATAATTACGTTTTGATTATTTTCTTGTAAGTTCTTGATATAAGAAAGCTTGTCTTTTGGTTTTTGATTAAAAAGTAATGAGGTAGGGTTGGGTAGTATTCGTTGTAAATATGATTTTTCTCCTTCGTTATCTCCAGAAATAACAGATACATTATAGGTGTTAGATAATGTTTTGAATAGTTTTTCGAATCCTTTTCGATATTGATTATAAAAAATGAAGTGACCTCTGTAATTATTGTTTGTGCTTATATGCACCGAGGTATTAAGTTGTTTTTCGCTATTTGGTTTTCCTGCAAAATTTGTAGAACCTATTTTGATAGAGTTTTCGGCATGTTTTGCTTCTATACCACTACCTATATACTCTTGGTATTCATCTAGAGTCATAATTTCATGTTCTGCGAGTGTATCATATAAAGATCTGCTAAGAGGGTGATTTGAAGCTCGTAGTGCATTTTTTAACAAGGCTTCTTCGTTATATGATAAAGGTTGCCCGTGATATTCAATGTTGTTTTTCTTGTTTACCGTAATAGTACCGGTTTTATCAAACAGTATGGTATCGGCATTTGCCATTTGCTCGATGACATCGGCATTTTTGAGATAAAATTTATGTTTACCAAAGAACCTTAGAACATTTCCAAGTGCAAATGGTCTAGCCAACGCCAAAGCGCAGGGGCATGCAATGATTAAGACCGCAGTAAAAACATTGATTGCTTTGGAAGCATCTACAAATAACCAGTAGCCAGTGGCAATAATAGCAATGCAGAAAATAATTAAGGTAAAGTATTGGCTTACCATATCGGTGAGATTGGTAAAAGAAGTGGTTTTGTCTTTTTTAAAAACATCATTACTCCATAATTGAGTGAGGTAACTTTGCTCTACAGATTTTAGTGCTTCAATTTCAATTGCTCCGTTAAGTTGTTTTCCTCCTGCAAAAAGTTTATCTCCAGATTGTTTAGAAACAGGTTCACTTTCTCCTGTTACAAAACTGTAATCTATCTGGGCGTTACCATTAATAAGTATACTATCTACCGGAATTAGCTCTTCGTTCCTGATTAACAAACGATCTCCTTGCTTGATTTCATAAACCTGAATGTTTTCTTCTAGATTTTGATTCGAAGAAATTCTGGTGACTGCAATAGGAAAATAGGATTTATAATCTCTTTCAAAAGATAAGAACGTATATGTTTTTTGTTGGAAAAACTTACCTAATAATAAAAAGAATACTAAGCCAGTTAGGCTATCGAAAAAACCTGTGCCCAGATCAAATAGTATCTCGATAGTACTTCTAATAAAAAGTACTAGAATACCCAGAGCAATGGGTACATCGATATTTAGTATTTTGTTTCGTAGTCCTTTATAGGCAGATACCAGATATTCCTGAGCAGCATAAAAAACAACAGGTATTGAAAAAGCAAACATCAACCATCTAAAAACGTATTTATATTGCTCTAGCCAAAACTCTGATACTTCAAAATATTCGGGAAAAGATAAAAACATTACATTTCCAAAAGCGAAACCTGCTACTCCTAGTTTATAGAATAGACTTCGGTTAATATGTTGTGTGCTTTTGGTATAATCATCTAAACTTATATACGGTTCATATCCTATAGAGTTAAGTAAGATAACTACTTCTTTCAAGGTAGTTTGTGAAGTATCAAAAGTAACTCTAACCGTTTTCTTTGGAAAGTTTACTTGTGAGGTAGAAATTGAAGAATGAAGCTTATTCAAATTTTCTAGAATCCAAATACAAGAACTACAATGTATATGAGGTATGTATAAAGTTACAACATGAACATTTTGATCACTAAATTCAATTAGTTTTTCGATAATATCAGGATTATCGAGATAATCGTACTTTCCTTCAATTTCTTTAGGAATGGCTCCAGGAGTAGATTGTAAATCATAATAGCAGGATAAATCATTGCTCGAAAAAATTTCATATACAGTTTTGCAGCCATTACAACAAAAGGTTTTATGGTCGAAGTTTACAACGGTTTTTTCACAATCATTTCCGCAGTGAAAACAAGTCGATGTTGCCATATATTCATGGTTTGTCGCAAAAATCAAAAAATTTGTGAGTGTAAAATATGATAATAGTCATAATGCAGAAAATCATGAGATAAAGATGGGTTGCAGGAATGACAAAAGTCATATTTTTTGGCGGGGTCATTATTTAGTTTTGAGAAGATTTTCTTTAAAACCGTAAATGATGAGAAAGATATTGATACCTACAGATTTTTCTGAAAATGCAATGAATGCCATTCGATATGCTGTAGAGCTTTTTAAATATGAGCGCAGCGATTTTTTGATTATGCATGCATATGCCGATGAGGTATATGATCATGATACTACGGTATCTAGGCAAGCTTTGGAAGAATTAAAAGTAGCTACCCTCAAAAATTCTGACAAGGAATTATCAAAAATACTTGATGATATACAACAGATTTCACCCAACCCCAGACACACTTATGAAACACTTTCGGTTTTTGGAACTCTGGTTGATGAAGCAAATGAGCTGGTCGATCGAGAGAACATAGACATAGTTGTTATGGGTACTCAAGGTAAGAGTAATGATAGAGCCTTAACTTTCGGAAGCAATACGCTGCAAGTAATAAAATATGTAAAATGCCCGGTACTGGCGATTCCTAGCGAGAGTTCATATACGCAACCTAAAAACCTTTTACTCCCTACAGATTTCTTGTTACCATATAAGAAAAGAGAACTAAAATTATTAAGCACTTTAGCAAAGAGTTTCAGATCTAAAATCAATTTTCTATTTGTCTCTAAATATCAAAATCTATCCCTTCGACAAGAAGATCATAAGCAGTTTTTAGAAGATTGCTTACCCGATTTGGAGTTGGAGTTTCACAGTGTGGCATCTGATGATCTTACGATGGCAATTAATAAATTTATGATAGATAACCCTACCGACCTGCTAGTGATGTTTAACTCCAGACGCTCTTATTTGGAGCATATACTGTATCAATCGACAATAGACAAGATAGGATTGCAGATCAAAATTCCTTTTTTAATCATGCAGAATTTACAACGATATTAAAATTTAGTGTTATGAAACGAGTTTTATTACCAACCGATTTTTCAGACAATGCATATAACGCTATACAATATGCTATGCAGTTTTTTAAAGATGAAAAAGTAACTTTTTACATTTTAAATACATTTACTCCGGTTTCTTATCATGCTGGTTATCTAATAGAAAGTCCAACGATTTTTGGTTTAGAAGATGTTGCTATGGTAAATTCGAAAAGAGAGGTTGAAAGAATTGAAGAGAAAGTGAAGAAAGAATTTAACAACCCTAATCATAAATTTGTGAGGTTATCTGCTTTTAATACGCTTATCGGGGAAATCAAAGAAGTAGTCAATAAACACAATATCGATCTCATTGTTATGGGAACTCAGGGGGCTACCGGAGCCAAAGAAGTATTTATTGGCACACATACTATGTACACCATTAAGAAAGTAAAATGTCCTGTTCTGGCTGTTCCTGAAGGGTTTGTATATGAAACGCCAAAAGATATTTTGTTTCCTACCGATTACAAACTAAGTGTGAATAACCCTTATTTACAATTTCTTAAAGAGGTCTGTAATAAACATATAAGTAGATTGAATATATTAAATGCATACTATGGAGAGCCTTTGAACGAAGCTCAAGAAAAAATCAAGACGTTCTTAGATGAATATTTCAAAGAACATGCGCATATATTTCATCTTGCTGTTGGGGTTGATGTGTTGGAGGCTGTAGAAGATTTTCAGGATACTTACAAAATAAACTTGCTGGTAATGGTTCACAATAAGCATTCTTTTTTTGAGAATTTATTGTTCACTCCAGTCATTAATCAAATAGCATATCATACTAATGTTCCTTTTTTGGTTATTCCTTCAGAGGAAAGAATACAATCTTAACCTTAATATATATTGATATGAAACGTGTTCTTATTCCTACCGATTTTTCTGATAATTCATGGAATGCAATCGTATACGCCATGGCACTTTATGCAAATATTCCTTGTGAGTTTACCTTATTAAATACCTACGAATTAAAATCAGTGCAATTGGCGAGTACGTTGAGCTCGCAGAGAGTAGGGTATTTTTATGATTCAGTAAAGGAAGAGTCACAAGAAGGTTTGAAAATGATAATAGACGACATCAATAATTGTCGAACAAATTCTGCTCATGTTTTTAAAACATTTTCAAAGCAAGGTTCGTTTGTTGAGGTTGTCCAAAACCTAGTTACAACATCTGTTTTTGATATGATTGTAATAGGAACAAAAGGCGCAACAGGTGCCAAGGAACTATTTTTAGGTAGTAATGCCCAAAATTTGATAAAAGGGGTGGACCATTGCCCTGTTTTAGTTATACCCGAAGAATCCTTTTTTAAAGACATTAGTGAACTAGCATTTGCAACCGATTTTGAGAGAATGTACTATAAATCAGAAGTTCGTCCTATCATAAATTTAGCAGAATATTATGATGCCAGAGTAAGAATGATTCATGTTTATGATGACCCAAAACTATCGCATGTGCAGCGTTATAATTCGAATTCGTTAGAACAGTATTTTAAGAACATAAAATATGATTTTCATGTCATTCCTGATTTTTCTACCATAGAAAAAGCGATACAGGCGTTTTGCGAGGAATTTGAAATAGATATACTAGTAATGGTTAAATATGAACATAGTTTTATAGAACGTTTAATGAGAGAGCCAGTTATTAAAAAAATATCTTTTCATACTACTATTCCTTTTTTAATAATTCCTGCAGATAACTGAGAATTGTCATAGTATTCCTCACGTTTACGGAATAGTTTTATATCAAGTAATTTATAAAACGACGATCATGAAACGAATACTTGTTCCTACAGATTTTTCAAATAATGCATATAGTGCACTTTTTTATGCAACTCGGCTATTTCAAAAAGAACCTTGCGAGTTTTTTATATTAAACACTTTTGATGTAAATACTCCTGGACTAACGAGTAGGCTAGATACAAGTAAAGGGGATCTTTTGTATAAGCAATTAAGTGCAGAGTCTGAAGATAATCTTATCGAAATATCACATAAAATCGTGAGAGATACAGAAGATTATGAGCATAGCTTCGAGACCATTTCGGTATCTAAAGATCTTGCAGAAACCATCAATAAAACCATACGGAGTAAGAAGATAGACTTGGTAGTAATGGGTACTAAAGGAGCTAGTGGGTTAAAAGAAGTTTTTATGGGAAGTAACACGGTGAAAGTTATTCAGAAAATAAAAAACTGTCCGATACTCACTATACCTAATGAATATGATTTTAGAGTTCCTAAAAGTATTGCTTTCGCTACAGATTTTAGTCGATTGTATAGTAGAGAAGAGCTAGAGCCTCTTATAAAAATGACCGAGTTGTTTGGAGGTTCGATTCATATCCTGCACGTCAATGAAGAAGAAAAGTTAACCAAAGAGCAGGATTATAATATTACAAAACTCAGAGAATACTTCAAAGAAACAGAGTTCAGTATACATTGGGTGCCAAGTTCTGGTCAAAAATCAGAAACTATTCAAACTTTTATTGATCAAATGGGAATAGATATACTAGTAATGCTACGTTATAGGCACAGTATTATAGAGAGCATTACTCATGAACCTATAGTTAAAAAAATAGGATTTGCAGCAGATATTCCTTTTTTGGTAATTCCTACCTCGAGCTGATAATTATCATAGTTTTCTGTATACGTTACTTATACATTTATATTATAAATCTAAAAAACCAGAGTAATGAAAAAAAAGATATTATTACCAACAGATTTTTCAAAAAACGCTTGGAATGCAATAGTATATGCTATTGAGTTATATAAGAATGAAGCATGTGATTTTTATGTTTTAAATACGTTTAGCACAACGGGTTATGCGTTGGAAAGTATGATGGTTCCAGAACCAGGAGAGCGTTTATATGAAGAAGCAAAGGAAAAATCTGAAATTGGATTGGCAAAAACACTAGAGCGATTAACATTTAGGGATGATAACCCAGATCATAAGTTTTTTATAGTTTCTCAGTTTAACAGTCTTCTTGACGGAATTAAAGACTTAATCGATAAGAAGGACATAGAACTTGTGGTAATGGGAACAAAGGGAGACACAGATGCTGCTACAATAGTTTATGGTAGTAATACGGTTTTGATTATGGAAAAAGTGAGAAATTGTCCTGTATTGGCAATTCCAAATGAAGCAAGTTTCCAAGAACCGAAAGAGATTGTTTTTCCAACAGATTTCAAAACTAGTTTTAAACGTAGAGAACTTCAATATCTAATAGAGATAGCAAAGATTAACAATGCAGCCATACGCATTTTACATATTTCAGAGTCTGATGAGCTTACAGAGGAACAGCAAGGAAACAAACAACTTCTGGAAGAAAACTTCGAGAATTTAGAGTATAGTTTTCATACACTTCATAATGTGGATGTAAGAAGCGGCTTGAGTGCATTTGTAGAAAGTAGAGAAAGTGATATGATCACATTTGTGAATAGAAAACATAGTTTCTTCGGCAGCATGTTCTCTAAACCAATGGTTAAGAACTTAGGATATCATTCTAAAGTTCCAGTATTAGCATTACATGATTTTCAAATAAATTAAAGATTATGAAAAATATAGGTATCTGGATGGATAAAGAGAAAGCGTATGTCATTACCGTAAATGAAAATGGAGAAGAAATGACTACAATTACATCGAATATAGAGAATTTTCGTATACATGGAGGTTCTGGAACTCGATTAAAAGGAGGACCTCAAGATGTGGTACATGATAGTAAATATCTTGAACGGGAAAAACGCCAGTTCAAAGCATATTTCTCAGAAATTGTTCCATTTCTTAATGATGCAAATAATATCGCAATTTTTGGACCAGCAGAGGCTGGAGAGAAGTTCAAGAAAGAATTAGAGCTGAATTATAAGAGTATTGCACAAAACGTAGAAGGTGTTTTTAAAGCCGATAGTATGACCGAGAATCAAACCAGAGCATTGATACGTGATCATTTTAAAAATACCAAAGAACAGATCGTGTAACGAAATTTATTATACTTAAAAGATTAAATACTACAGGTAACCTAGATTTTAATGGGTTGCCTGTTTTTTTATATAAATAAATACCATTTTTAAAATGTAACTATCAGTAAATCTGATATTTGTCATTTTTTTCGTCAACAAGGTTAGGTAAATTCGAATACATCTAAAAACTATCCGATTATGACAACAATACCTAGCACCGAAAAAGAACTAAAGAACATACATTTTACGACTTTAGAATGGAAATCAGGCCTTCAGTTCATAGAAGGAGAAATTCATTTCATGAATCAGTTATTGAATTCGTACGTTTTTGAGCCTAATACTCCCAATCTTTTTGAAAAATTACAAGAATTTAAAGAACGCCTGATAAAGGTTGAGGAGGAAGTAGAAAAACTTAACAATAGCATTAGAAAACATGAAAGTGAGTTAGGAGGGATATTGGAATGTAATACCATTTCTGAAGATCATTCTTACTACCAAGAACATGAATTAATGTGTGTCACTTTTGAAAAATTCTACAAACATTTCAGAATATTAAAAGCAGAAATATTTGCATATGCCGGAGGCATATTAAAACACAGAAAAAACTAATAAAAAATGCAACGTGACAATTGTCATTTTTTTAAAGAATTTAGGAAAGTACTTTTAACATAGATTGAATAATAACTCATTAAAAACCTTAACATTATGTCATTAATTAAATTTAATAAAAACCGATTTCCATGGATTAACGACAAGGTTGCTACTTGGTTAGATACCGACGACTTTTTTGCAGATGACTTCTTCACAAGAGAAAGAAATCTTCCGGCAATGAATGTTAAAGAAAACAAAGGTGATTTTGAAATTGAAATTGCTGTTCCCGGTTTTTCTAAAAAGGATATCGAAGTAACCTTAGAAGATGATATGCTTCATATTTGTGCAAAGCAAAAAAAAGAAGTAGAAGATAAGAACGAAAACTATACTCGAAGAGAGTTTAATTACAGTTCATTTGACAGAAAGCTGCAATTACCTTCTAGTGTTAATCAGGAAGAAAAGGTAAAAGCTATGTATGAAGACGGCATTTTAAAGCTGAATCTTGTTAAGAAAGAAGAAGCAAAAGAACCGCCTAAAAGAATAATTGATATAGCTTAAACCTATAAGGCAGAGCAGATAAAATGGGGTTTATTCTCTGCCTTTTCCAATTAAAACGAAATCAAATGAAACCAGTACAACTTAATGTAAAGTATATAGAGTGGTTTAGCCCAGAAGAATTACATGAAGTTTGTCTACAATGGATATCTGAGCTGGAATTTATAAAAATAGAATGTACTTTTTTAGACGAATTAGTAAAAAAATACACTTTAGACCTGTTGTCAGAAGAAAAGTTTGGGAAAAGTAAAGAACTAGTAAAAAACTTAGATAGAATTGAAAATATACATAAACCACTCATGGAAAAAATCAAAGCTCATCATAATGATCTTATGATTTTAATAGACGGACTTGATCAACTTGAACGAGAAAAAAGGTATAAAGAAAACCATAGAATATTGGCGATTGAGATTAATGTTTATTTTGATAATTATAAGGAAGTGAAAAGAAAAGTTTTTGATCTTATTAAACCCCTAATAAAACAAAATAAACAAAAACGTTTTTTGAATTGATGACCTTAATGAAACGCACTTTAAAAGTAGTTGTAGTATTAATTTTAGTATTGTTTTCCGGGTTTTGGATTTGGTATGAATATACCTACTCGATGGATACCGTAATTCCTTTTGAAGTAAATAGTTCACACAATAATACCAAAGTATTAATTGCTTCACAAGGAAGTAGATTTAAAGATTCTTTGGTGAAAAATATACTAAGTCATTATGAAAAAGATACAATTTACTTTAAAGTAATAGATGTATATACCTTGTTCGCTACAAACATCGATAAGTGGGACGCTCTAGTGATCATAAATTCCTGGGAATATGGTAGTCCTCCTAAAAATGTAAAGCGATTTATAAAGAATCACCCTAATGATACAGATAAATTAATCATTCTTTCTACCGTAGGTAGTAGTCATATAACTATTAAAAATGTCGATGTTATTTCTGGAGAGTCGATTATCGAAAAGACTCCAGAATATACAGAAATTGTGGTCAATAGATTAGACCAAATACTAAAATCAAAATAAAATGAAAACTATTAAAACTTTAGTCTGGATAATTACAATAGTAGTTTTGAGCAGTTGCTCTACCAGTGAATTGGTTGAAAACTGGAAAAATCCTGATATAATAACTTTTGAAGCACAAAAAGTATTAGTGATCGGGATCACCTCTAATGATGACGATCGACGATTTTTTGAAAGAAAGTTAGTTTCTGAATTAGGAAAAAACGGGGTGAATGCCGTTAAGAGTATGGACTTTTTTGAGAAAGCCTTTACAACATCGCCAAAAACTGAAGACGAGATTATGGCATTAGAATCTAACCTGATAGATAATGGTTTTGATGCAATTTTACTTTCTAAAGTTGTAGGAGTAGAAGATAAAGTTACCGTTGTGAAAGCCTATAGAAATTTAGATAGAACCTTTAAAAGTTTTAGGGATGATTACTATGAAAACCAGGATATATTTCATGACCAAGAATATTATGAAGAATACCAGGTTTTTCATGCAGAGTCTTCCTTGTATTGTATATGCCCAGATAAGGACAAAGAATTAATATGGAAAGGATCTATAGATGTTACAGAGCCCGAAAACACAAGAAAAGCGGTAAGTGATTATGTGAAAGTTGTGATTTGGGCATTGAAAGGACAAGAATTATTAATTATAGAAGAATTTATAGATGAAGGTATTGATATATAGTGCTAAGGATTTTGAGGTTCCATTTCTGGAAATAGCAAATAACGAAATACACCAAATCAAATATGTGCCAGAGCGTCTTACCGATAAAACTGCGGTTATGGCTTTGGGTTTTGATGTAATCTCTATTTTTTCTGCTGATGATGCGTCTTCTTCAGTTTTAGAAAAATTAAAAGATTTTGGAGTAAAACATATAGCGCTTCGTTCTACCGGATATGATAATATCAATCTTGCAAAAGCAAAAAAGTTAGGGGTAAAAGTAGCCAATGCTGCGGGGTATTCGCCTAATGCTATTGCAGAACACGCAATTGCACTATTATTGGCGTTGAACCGCAAATTAATGTTATCTCATAAACAGGTACATGAATATAACTTTTCACTAAGTGAATTGGTGGGTTTTGATCTTTACCAAAAAACAATCGGGGTTATAGGTATGGGAAGCATAGGAAAAGTAATTGTCCAGATTATGAAAGGTTTTGGTTGTAATCTGGTTGCACATGATCCTTATGAAGAGGTAACCATGATAGAGAAATATGGTGTCGAATATATGAGTTTAAGAGAGGTGTATCAAGAATCAGATGTCATATTTTTAAGCGCTCCTTTAAATAGTCAAACTCATCATTTGATTGATATGGAAGCTATAGCACAAATGAAAAACAACACAATATTGATCAATGTGGCTAGAGGTGCTATTGTGCATACCAAGGATCTAATTCAAGCTTTGCAAACAAAAATGATCATGGCATATGGAGCCGATGTATATGAGTTTGAAAACGGTCTGTTTTTTTATGATCATTCTAAAAATAAACCCGAAGATGAATACTTACAGGTATTGTTGAAGCTACCAAATACTCTTATTACTCCTCATCAGGCTTTTGCAACCAAAGAAGCACTAACCAATATCGCTGAAACTACGTTTTACAATATTAACTGCTGGGAACAAGGCAAAACTCCTTCAAATGAACTAACCAAAGAATTAGTGAGGTAATTTGTCCTTTAACAGACCATATAAAAATGTACCTAAGATAGCTGAGATTATCACAATAAACATAGGAAGATAGCCAGCTCCCAAAAGAACAAACATAGGTCCTGGGCAAGCTCCTGCCAAGGCCCAGCCTAAACCAAAAATAATCCCTCCTAAAAGATACCTTGTAAGTTTCTTTTCTTTTGGGGTAATATAGATATGTTCTCCGTAGAAGGTTTTTAAGCGATTTCTCTTTATCATTTGAATCAAAAGAGTGCCGGTTATTACTGCGGTTCCAATAATACCATACATATGAAAAGAACCAAATTGAAACATCTCGTAAATTCTAAACCATGATGCAGCTTCAGACTTAAATAATACGATTCCGAAAAACACCCCAATAATTAAATAAATAATAGACTTCATAGTATTAAAAGATTAAAGGAAAAATAAAATGTACCATAACTAACCCTCCGATAAAAAAACCAATAACGGCTAGTAACGATGGGATTTGTAAATTACTCAGCCCAGATATTGCATGTCCAGACGTGCATCCACCGGCATATCTTGCTCCAAAACCTACTAGCAGGCCTCCAAGAATAAGTAGTATAAGTATTTTAGGATCTTTAAGAGCATCTTCAGAAAATAATAAGTCTGGCATATAAGCTTCACCGGCACTTTGAAAGCCTAGGCTTTTAAGGTCTGAAGCCACTTTGGTTTCTAAAGGTATAACTGTATTTAATGATAAGTAATTGTTTGCTATCGCACCTCCAATAATTACTCCTAGAACAACGATTAAGTTCCAACGTTGTGCTTTCCAATCAAATTTGAAAAAATCTGATGTTTTACCAGCACCACAAAGGGTGCACATAGTTCTAAGGTTAGAAGACATCCCAAATCGTTTTCCCATCATTAATAAGAGGAACATAACCAGAGAAATAAGTGGCCCTGATATATACCAGGGCCATGAATCATATATCCAATTCATGCTTTTAATCTTTTGGGCAAAGAAATTAAAAGCTACATTTTGAATCAGTAACTTATGTTACACAGTGCTAAATTTATTTTAGTGTAGTTGGGCATATATAGTCCGTAGTTTCCATGCCTACTCCTTTTATATCTTTAAAGCCACCTGCAATATCGATAAGGTTATGAATTCCTCTACTTTTTAAAATAGAAGCTGCAATTACAGAACGATATCCACCTGCACAGTGTACATAAAAAGTTTTGTCTTCGGGGAATTTCCCCAGGTAGTCATTTAAATAATCTAACGGAGTGTTATGAGCTTTATCTAAATGTTCTGCAGTAAATTCACCTTCTTTACGAACATCAAAAATAGGAACTTCATTGGTCTCTACAATGTTTTTAAACTCTAAAGCAGGTATAGAAGTTATCGTGTCAAATTCTTTGCCTTCGTTTTTCCAATTTTCAAATCCACCCTCTAAATACCCCAAGGTATTATCGAAACCAACACGAGATAAACGTGTGATTGTTTCTTCTACCCGACCTTCTGGAGCGACAAGTAAAATAGGTTGCTTTACATCGGCGATTAAGGCACCTACCCAGGGAGCAAATCCACCATCGATCCCTATAAAAATAGATCTGGGAATATGCCCTTTTACATATTCATTTTGGTGTCTCACATCAAGAACCACAGCACCAGTATCATTGGCTAGAGCTTCAAAATTGTCTGGATTTAAAGGTCTTGCACCTCGTTCAATGACTTCATCAATATCGCTATATCCTTCTTTATTCATTTTTACATTAAGAGGAAAATACATAGGAGGAGGGAGTAGCCCGTCGGTTACTTCTTTTACAAATTCTTCCTTGGTCATATCTGCTCTTAGCGCATAATTCATTTTTTTCTGATTACCTAAGGTATCTACTGTCTCTTTCATCATATTTTTCCCGCAAGCAGAACCAGCTCCATGCGCAGGGTATACGATAACATCATCAGCCAAAGGCATAATTTTATTTCTCAAGCTCTCAAAAAGGGTTCCTGCCAGTTCTTCCTGAGTCATATGAGCCGCTTTTTGAGCTAAATCTGGTCTACCTACATCTCCAAGGAATAAAGTGTCTCCGCTAAAAATTGCATGGTCTTTTCCCGTTTTATCCTTTAATAGATATGTGGTACTTTCCATAGTGTGCCCAGGAGTGTGTAATGCGATAATAGTAATATCTCCCAATTTAAATTCTTGACCGTCTTTGGCAATAATGGCCTTAAAAGAAGGATTTGCCAATGGGCCATAGATGATATCTGCTCCAGTTTCTTTGGCCAAAGTAATGTGTCCACTCACAAAATCTGCATGAAAGTGCGTTTCAAAAATATATTTGATTTTGGCGTTATCTTCCTCAGCTTTTTCTATATAAGGTTTCACTTCACGAAGAGGGTCTATAATTGCAACCTCACCATTACTTTCTATATAATAAGCACCTTGTGCTAAACATCCTGTATATATTTGTTCTATCTTCATTTGGTACTACTTCTTTTTTGAAAATTTTCTATCTCGGGGTCGAAATATAGTTTATTCATTAATTATTTGTCAAAAATAAGCCAATTATTATTTGAATTCAGTAACTATTGTTACAAAACTTGATAACTTACTTCTTTGAAGATGATATAAATTCCCATTAGTAAAACGAACCATCCAAATCCTTTTTCGAGCTTTTTACCTTGAATGAAATTGGATAGGTACATTCCTAAAAAGATTCCAGCAATAGATATCGTTGTAAATAAGAATAAAAAACTCCATTCTATAGCTATATTTTGTACATCACCCACAAACCCAATTAAGGATTTTGATGCGATGATCAGCAGTGATGTAGCTACAGCTTGTTTCATAGGAAGTTTTGCCAATAAGACCAATGCTGGGATAATTAAGAAGCCTCCTCCGGCACCAACGATTCCGGTTACAACACCAACTATAATTCCTTCTATTAAAATGAGTACATAGTTGTACTGTATTTTCTCTTTTGGTAGCTCTTCTTTTCTGGTATTTCTTATCATTGATATAGAAGCTAGAATCATGATTGCTGCAAAAAAAATCATGATAGCCATTTCTTTGGTAAGTATAAACTCTTCAAGACTAAAAATATATCCCGGAATTGCAGGTACCAGATATTTTCGGGTTAGGTATACTGCAATAAAAGCTGGAACAGAAAATACTATAGCAGTACGAATATGTACCAGCCTTTTTTTTAGGTTTACTATGGTGCCCACCAAAGCAGAAATACCTACAACAAAAAGAGAATAAGCAGTAGCGGTCACCGGATTAATATTCATGAGATAGACAAATATGGGAACGGTAAGTATAGAACCACCTCCTCCAATCAAGCCTAAAACGACACCTATTACCAATGCACTGGCAAATCCTAACACCTCTATTATTTCCATCAATTATTTTTTTGGTCAAAAATAATTTTGTGAGGAAGACAGTGCAGTAACAATTGTTACAGAAGGTCAAATATGTATAACTTCGATACTGTTTCTATTAAGTTTCACTTTTCCTTCGGTTTCAAGTTTTTTAAGTAATCTCGATATTACCACTCTGGAGGTATGAAGATCATAAGCTATTTGTTGATGTGTATTATGTATAATATGATCACTGGTTACTTTGTGTTTGTCTCGAAGATATTTGAGTAAGCGATCATCCATTTTTAGGAAAGCAATGCTATCTATAGTTTCTATGGCTTCTATTAGTCGTTTATGATAACTATCAAAAACAAAATTTCTCCAGGATTTGTATTTTGTTGTCCACTCTTCCATTTTTTCAACCGGAATCATGACAAGTTTTGCTTCTGTTTCTGCTATGGCTTTAATTTCACTTTTATGATGCCCTAAACAACATGATAAGGTCATAGCACAAGTATCTCCTCGTTCCAGAAAATAGAGAAGTAGTTCGTCTCCATCATCGTCTTGTCTAAGAATTTTGATAGCTCCTTGAAGAATGAGTGGCATCGATTTTATATAGCTACCAGGGCGTATTAATTCTTCGCCTTCAGAAACTTCTTTGAAGACAGCCACTTGGTTGATTTCTTCAATAAGATCTTTCTCAAAAAAGTGTCCGTAACTTTTTTCCAGTTCTACTATCATTTATTAGTTGTTTTTTAAAAGTGGTTCAAGTTGTGCTATTGCTTCTTCATATCCTAAGTTGAATACTTTATCTAACCCACTTGTGCTAAAAATACCATGATTCACCAATTTTTTCGGTTGAATAACAATATCGCATAGCGTAAACATTGCTTCGGCATTGGGCATTGCTCTAAGATAGTATGCACGTTGCATTACATTATAAGAGTGTTTAAAATCGCTAATTTTTGGTTTTTTTATGGGGGATACGTCAACACCAATAATGAAATCACATTTTTTTTGCAGTGGACCTACCGGGAAATTATCTAAAATACCCCCATCGGCATAGAGTTCGTTTTGTATCGTTACCGGAGAAAAAACTCCAGGAAAAGCAGCAGAGGCCAATAGTGGTTTAATAAGTTGCCCGGTACTAAATACTTCGGTTTTACCTTCTATTAGATTTGTTGTAGTAACGAACATTTTTTTTTGAAGCGATTCAAAACTATTATCAGGAAAGAAAGTAAGAAGATCGGAATAGAATTTTTCTGAATCTAAAAAACCTGCTTTTTTTCTGGTAAATCTATTAAAATTAAAGAGTGAAGTTTTTTTAAAGAAGTTAAGAATTGTTTGAGGTTCATGACCTGCAGCATATAAGGCTCCAACAAGGGCTCCTGCACTAGATCCAGAAATATATGCGGTAGAAATCCCTAGTTCTTCTAATGCTTGAATAACCCCAATATGAGCAACTCCTTTAAAGCCGCCTCCCGATAAAACTAATCCGATGTTCTTTGCTTCTTTCATAGTCAAATGATTTATAAGACAGGGCTAAATACCTTAGCTATTCCCTCTTTAATTTTATGGTGCCAGGGTCTTTTTACAAAGGTATCATAGTTTAATTGAATACTTTGTTGAGAATCATTTAAAAAATCGTTTCTCAGAGCTACAGCAAACGAGTCATCATAAACTACCGCATTCACTTCATAGTTTTGCTCAAAACTTCTGATATCGAGATTAGAGGTTCCTACCGATGAAACGGTATCATCTGCGACTATGGTTTTGCTGTGTAAAAAACCTTCAGGAAACAAATAAATTTTCACTCCCGCATGCAATAAACCTTCAAAATATGACCGCACACACCATTTTACGATTTTACTGTCAGACTTTTTTGATAGAAGTAATCGTACATCTATTCCGCTAAGTGCGGCTACTTTAAGTGACTCTAATATACTTTCACCAGGGATGATGTAAGGATTAGTAATATATACATAGTCTTTGGCTTCATTAATCATTGAAAAGAATAATTGTTGAGCCGAGGAATAATCAGAATCGGGACCACTATGAACAATTTGAACGGTAGAGTTTCCTGGTTGATGATGGGCAGAGAAATAAGCAGTATCAAGAATATCCTCTTTTTCGGTGATTAAATACCAATCCATAGAAAAAATAGTTTGTAAACTATGTACAACGGGTCCTTCTATTTGCAAGTGCATATCGTGCCACATACCTAGATTAGGATCTCCTTTTACATATTTGTCAGATACATTTATACCCCCTGTAAAAGCGATTTGGTCATCGATAATAATGATTTTACGATGATTTCTATAATTGATAGAGCTTATAAATTTGCCAAAACGTATAGGAAGAAATCGATTGGTTTCGACTCCAATTTCCTGAAGTTTTTGTATGTATTTTTTACTTAAAGACATACTACCAACTCCATCATAGATAATGCGAATTTTAACTCCTTCCTGAATCTTTTGATAAAATAAATCGAATAGTTCCTGTGTAAGCTCGCCTTCTTCAAAAATGTAATATTCTAAGTGAATAAAATGTTTTGCTTTTTTTAGAGCTTCAAAAATAGCAGTAAATGTAGCTTCTCCGTTTTTTAACAATTTCAATTTGTTGCCTGAGCTAGGTGCGAAATATGAATTTTTGGTAATTAAAGAAATGAGCTTTTGGTGTTCCAAATATTCATGTTTCGAGATAGGAGCATAATGGGTAAGTGCACGTTGTATATATGCGGTGACTTTGGGAGTATGTTTTAACTGAAAGAGTTTGTTTTTTCTTCGATTTCTCCCGAGCATTAAATATAGGAAGATACCGCCAACCGGAATTGTGAAAATAGCAAGTAACCAAGCTAATGTTTTAGTAGGACGAATACCGTTAAGCAGTAATCGTACTACAATAAAGATCCCAATAAGAATATATACAATAATAAGAAGTGTAGATATCATGGATCTAGAAGCATTTTCAAATTAGTTACATGTGCATAATTAAAAGAGGAACTCTAGTGCCATAACTTATTTTTGAGGTTTCTGAACCCTTAAAAAAACGATCCATGAATGTCTCCTGTTTAATAAATATAGCCGTCATGTCTACATCCATTATTTGTACAAAACTATTAATCGCTAAGGCTGTAGGCACATTAATAATAGAATGAAAGGTATGATTATTTTCTTTAAAAAACTCTTTCATCTGTTTTTTTTCATCAAATTCTGTAATGGTAAGTGTGTCGTCTTCTTTTATTTTTAAGATTCGTAGAGAAGCTTTGTTTTTGTTTAAGATGTCCGTCAAAGGTTCTATGCCTTTGGTGACAAAATGATCCCCATAATCTATAGCGAATAAGACTGTTTGGGGCTGAGTGAATGAATATCCTTCTGGAATAATTAATACCGGACAAGGTATTTTTCGAATCACCTTAAGTGTATTGCTGCCAAATAACACTTCTGATGCACCTGTTGCGCCATTAGATCCCATCACTATGAGATCTATGTTGTTAGCTTTTACAGCTTGTCGTATAGCATCTACAAAAACATCATAATCTGTCAATGAAAAAAACGTATAATTCTCATTAGCATATGTTGTTTTTAGTTCATCTTCAAAAATTGATAACTTCTTTTTTACGTCACCAATTACAGTTTGATGAATAGAAGTATTTGCTGGTGCAGACATTAAGTCATCTGTGGTATATCTTGATGCCTTTTGAACATTAAGAATGTAAAAAGTACATAATTCGTTTTTAAATAAATGCATGGCATAGTGAATTGCATTTTTTGAATTATTTGAAAAGTCAGTAGGTAGCAAAATGTTTTTCATGACTATTTAATTTTATATAGTCAAAATTAGATAGCGTATAGTAGAATTAAAATGACTTTGGTCATAATAAAGCTCAAGCAATCTTTCTTAATCTTATATTAAATTTTGGCGTAAAACACCTAAAAAGTGTAACGCTTGAAAGCCTTTAGGGGTCTAATGTAATATGAAGAAGGTACTGCTCTGTATATGGTTATATCTTTCTGCGATTACTATGTTGATTGCTGAAGATCATAGAGCTCGTTCGGTTTTCTTCTCGTCAGATCAAAATATTGTATTTTCTGAGGCTGAAATTTTAAATGAATATACTGCTCGAATTCCTTTTAAACTAGTAGATCGACTAATAGTTGTAGAAGCGGAACTTCTTAACAAAAAGGGAAATTTTATTATTGATACCGGATCAGAAACCTTGATACTTAATGAGGTACATTTTCCTTTAAAATATGAACATGGTAATAGAAAAAGACAAACCACAGGAGTAATTGAGGTGGTAGATGATACATTTGAACAAAACGTAAAAGAATTTATATTACAAAACTTCAATTTAAAAAATAAGACTTCAGACATCGTTAACCTATCTCATATTGAACGAACTAAAAAAATGAGACTTTTGGGAATAATAGGGTATAACATATTAAAAGATTATGAGGTGTTTATCGATATGCACCTTAATCAAATTACCTTAAGCAAGGTCGATGCTTATGGTAATAAGTATGATAAGAATGTGTATGCTGAAAAAATCATAGATACGGTATCCTTTAAATTAAAAAACCATACGATCGTTTTAGAAGGATTTGTTGGAGATAAGAAGGTGACATTTGGATTGGATACCGCAGCAGAATTTAACCAGATCGATAAGAAGTTAGGTAGAAAAGCGTTGAAATTGTTTTACCCTAAAAAAAGGATGTTATTATCTGGAGCTAGCGATCATAAAATAGAAGTAGTGGCAGGGAAATTGTTTAGAGTACGATTAAGCGAAACGATCTATTTTGGACCAATGAATACAATTCTAACCAATTTGAATAAAATGAATGTTGCTTTTGGTACCAAATTAGATGGAGTTTTGGGATATGAATTTTTTCAACAAAAAAGAACTATTATCAATTATCAAAAAGAAAAGCTTTATTTTGTAAATAGCCCTATACTAAGAAATTGAAAAGACATAGAATACATATCATTTTTCTAACACTTGCTTTGTTGAGTATCCCAACTTTTGGTCAGATCGAAACCATTAAAGGATACCGAATAGAGGGAGATGAGCTTATTTTTACTTTTGATAAAAGAGATTACAAAATAGCCACTGCAGATCAATATAGCGAAGTTTTTGATTTTGATGACTTAGCTATTAAAAATGTGGTAGTCGCTGGAGAATTCAATAATTGGTCCAAAAAAAAGTGGCGCATGACCAAAGTTGATGATCATAGATATGAATTGAAGAAAAAGCTAAGTGATTTTACCGATGAGTTCTCCTGGGAATTTAAATTTGTGATTAATAATGCCCTATGGGCAGAGCCGTCTAAAAATTATGGTAATGCGGTTAGGGCGTTCAAAGATGGGCATGCGCTACCTGCATATAATCTTAAAATCTATTCGGCATACCCTGATTTATCTGGCAATATAACTTTTACCCTTAATGGATATCAAGAAGCAAAAGAGGTAGTACTAAGTGGTAGCTTTAATAAATGGAATGAGCAAATCTTTAAGATGAATAAAACCGAAGATTGTTGGTCGTTAACTTTAAGAATACGGCCGGGAGAATATCAATATAAATTTATAATAGATGGAAAATGGATCGAAGATCCAGTAAATCCAAATAAAGTATTAAATGAGTTTAATGGGTATAACTCTGTGGTTGATGTTAGGGCTCAGGCGAGTTTTATACTTGATGGCTATTTAGATGCTCAAAAAGTTATTCTTTCCGGGTCTTTCAATGATTGGTCAGAGAGTGATTACCTCATGACTAAAACCTCAAAAGGTTGGGTGTATAAAACGATGTTACCAGGAGGGAAACACCACTATAAATATATTGTAGATGATACCTGGATTTTGGACCCTCATAATCCTGTTAAAGAATATGATGGAAAAGGGAATATTAACTCTGTGTGTATGGTTAAATAAGTAATTATCCTCCAATGGTAATCATACTTCGATTATTATGTCCATCTATTTTTTTGAATTTTTCTAGCGTATCCATTCCGCTACGTATTTTGAGTTTAGATTTTATGGTCTGCGCTATAATTGGAGTAATAGGCTTACCTTGTCGTAGAGATGTTAACAAATCGGTTTCAGAAGAAGAGAACAAACAGTTTTTTAATTGTCCGTTTGCAGTGAGCCGAATTCTATTACATCCATCACAAAACGGATTGGTTACAGAGCTTATTATAGCAAAAGTACCGTTATAGTTTTTGATTTTGTAACTCTTGGTGGTATCGTGAGGCGCATCCTGTAACTTAACAACTTCATTTTGATTGAAATGCGAATGTACCTTGTCCATTATTTCTTGAAGCGATACTAGCTTTTCCATATTCCATCGATTGCCGTCAAAAGGCATAAATTCTATAAACCTAATGTGAACAGGTAGATCTTTGCTCAGGTTAATAAACTCTATAATTTCATTATCATTAAACCCCTTCATTAAAACACAATTTACTTTTACAGTAAATCCTTCTTTTACCAATAAGAGAATGTTATTATACACTTTTTCAAAATAAGATCTTCTCGTGATATTTTCGTTTTTGGCCGAATCCAAGGAATCAAGGCTTACATTCAAAGAAGTGATACCACATTTTTTAAATTGTTCTATAAATCTATCGACAATGACCCCGTTTGTGGTTAGAGTAAGTTCAACAGGTAAGGAAGATAACTTATCTAGAATTAATGAGACATCTTTACGAACCAATGGTTCTCCACCGGTCAACCTTATTTTAGTAACCCCATGATCTACAAATTCTTTGGCGATAGTGTAGATTTCTTCATAGGTCATAATATGTTCTTTTGGCGACAGTTGAATGCCATCTGCAGGCATACAATAGGTACAACGAAGATTGCATCTTTCGGTAAGAGAAATACGCAGATAATTATGCTTTCTTTTGAAAGTATCTACAAGTACGTTATTATCCTCACCTGGTTTAGTCATGTCTGGCTCCTTTTAATATTCTAAAAACATGTAAGGCTTCAGGGAAAATAGCTTCCATAGATTCTTTGGCGCCATTGGTAGAACCTGGTAACGCCAGAACCAAAGTGTTTTTAATTGTTCCTACTACACTTCTTGAAAGCATTGCATAAGGCATACGATCCTGTCCATATTTACGTATGGCTTCTTCCATTCCAGGAATGGTTCGATCTAGTAAAGGTTTAAGTGCTTCGGGAGTGACATCACGTTTCGATAAGCCTGTTCCTCCGGTATAAATAATAAGGTCGGCTCCTTGTTCCTGATAATGTTTTGCTTTTTCCTGAATTGTATCTTTTTCATCAGGAATGATAATGTAATCTAGAATTTCAACATCGCATTGTTTTAACTTAGCAATAATAGCTTTTCCTGCTTTATCTTCTTTTTTGCCTTCAGAAATGGTATCAGAACAAACAATAACTGAAGCTTTGAGATCGGTTCTAAATTTATCTTTATAATCAGATTTACCACCCTTCTTTTCAAGTAGTTTTATATGGTGAATTTCAACACCTTTGTCAATGGGTTTTAGCATATCATACATGTTTAAAGCCACAATACTGGCTCCATGCATAGCTTCAACTTCTACCCCTGTTTTATAAATAGTTTTCACGGTTACCAATATTTGGATCTCAAGGTCATTAATGGTATACTCAATTCTGGTATATTCTATGGGTAATGGATGACAATCAGGAAGTAGATCTGGTGTTTTTTTCACCCCGAGCAATCCTGCAGCTTTACTCATTGCAAACACATCTCCTTTGGGAACAGTTCCGTTTTCAATGGCCTCGATAGTTTTAGACGAGCTCACTTTTACGATGGCTTGCGCAGTTGCGATTCTTAATGTTGAACTTTTATGGGTGATATCTACCATATTAGGTTATGTTTTGTATTGAGTAATAGATTAAGTGTTCTGTTTCCATTGATGTGTTTGGTCTTCGAAGATTTCTTTTCCAAAAACCGGAACTTCTGCTTTAATAGCTTCTACTACATATTCCAAAGCTTCAAAAACTACTTTTCTATGTGGGGAAGAAACAAAAACAAACAGGCAAATCTCTCCAATGTTTACGGTGCCAAGGCTATGATAAATATGCATACAAGTAAGATCATACTTTTCGAAAGTTGCTTCTCTAATTTCATGAAACTTGAGATTTGCCATTTCTTCGTAAGCGGTATAATCTATAGCAGATACTGTTTTTCCTTCGATCTCATCGGCTCTCACTTGTCCCAAAAAAATGTTATGTGCTCCAATACTGGTTTTAGTTTGGTGTTTGGCAATAGATTCGCCAATAAACTCAGACGAAATGGCACCGTTTATAAAAACATTTTTTAGTTTCTTTTTTTCCATAAGTATTATGCGATTTTAGATTCTTGATATTCTGAAAGGGAGATTGCACCACCCTTAATATGGCATACATTGGTAAAACCATGCTCCATCAAAATTTCGACAGCCTTTCTACTTCTAATTCCAGACTGACAAAAGACAACAATTTCTTTTTCTTTATCTAGTTGATCAATATTTTGCTCTATTGTTCCCAGAGGGATATATTTAGGGTGAAGGTTGTCTATTTTAGGTTGCTCAGAGGCTTCTCTAACATCTATAAATAAAGATTCGTTTCTGGTAAAAGCTTCTAGAGCACTAATTTCTTTAACAGTGTTGATACCGCAAAAAAGATCATAATCGGTATTTTTGAACTCTGAAGCTAGGTTTTTTACTTTAGATACTTCTGAATCTACTCGTTGTACAGAAAACATTGAGCTTTTGGCAGTGAGGCTATCATACATCACAAATTGCCCACTTAAAACATCACCAATATCAAGAATTATTTTAATGACTTCATTGGCTTGCATGCTTCCAATAATACCCGGTAGAACTCCTAAAACTCCTATCTCTGCGCAAGAAGGTACGCTTCCTGCTTTCGGGGGATTTGGGAAAAGACATCGATAAGTAGGACCATTCAAATAATTAAAAACAGATAATTGTCCTTCAAACTTAAAAATAGCCCCATAAACCAAAGGTTTATTAGTTATTACACATGCATCATTAACCAGATATCGAGTCGAAAAATTATCACTTCCATCTACAATAATATCGTATTTAGAAAATAAGGAAATGGCATTTTTTGGAGTCAGTTTTTCTGGATAGGCTTCAATGGTTATTTCAGGATTAAGGTCTGAGAGTCTCTCTTTTGCAGCTACGGCCTTGTTTTTTCCCAAAGAACTGTTTCCATATAAAATCTGTCGATGCAGATTAGATGCTTCTACATGATCAAAATCAATAATACCAAGAGTTCCTACTCCTGCCGCCGCAAGGTATTGCAAGACCGGGCAGCTCAACCCTCCGGCTCCAATGACCAAAACTTTGGCTGTTGCTATTTTTTGTTGACCTTCTTCTCCTATTTCGGGAAGAAGAATTTGTCGGTGATATCTAGAGTTATATGAATTCATTGTCATTTTTATCCACCAGCAAAAGGTGGTAATAGTGCCACTTCTGCTTCATTACTAATTATATAATCAAGAGTTACCAGTTGTTGATCAACGGCTACTTTAAAATCTACGTTTTGTAATTTCGGGTATGTAGATTGTAATTTTTTGAGCAATTGCGATACAGAACAGGCTTCCGTAGTAAAAGATTCCTTATCTATCTCTGTTGCTTCGGTAAGCATACCAAAATATTTAATAGTTAACTCCATTTTTAATTTCGTTAAGATCTTTCATTGTATTTATATTGCTTACCAAGATATGTTCTTCTTTTGGAAGAGATATTGTTTTTGTACGTAGCTCAAGAACCAATTTTCTTAAACGTTTTTCACCTTGGTCTAATAGTTCCTGGCATTTCTTTAGGCATTGCCTCTTAAATAATGCTATTAACGGAATGGTATTGCCGTTTGCTTCAAATTGAACAATGTCAAATACCGAATTTTCCTTAGTTAATAATCTCTTCAAGAGTTTAGATGTGATTAAGGGCACATCGCAACTTAATATCAAATTGTATTCACGCTCTGAAGAAGATAACCCAGCATGAATTCCTCCAATAGGTCCTGAATTTTTAATACTATCTTCCACTCTCTTATAACCCAATTGATCATATTCGGTGTTTTCGCTCACAATAAGTATTTCAGATACCAAAGGTGTAATGCTATCAATAATATGTTGAATGAACATCTTCTCATTAAAAAATAACAATCCTTTATCGGTTCCCATTCTAGAACTCTTACCTCCAGCCAGAATAATACCGGTTATTTTGGTTTTGGCAATCATAGTGAAATCTGCTTGAGTTCTTTATCGAGAAATTGCCAACATTTCTGATTGATGTTGTCAAAAGTTTCAATTACAGCTTTACCATACTCGGTTACATGGGCACCTCCTCCTCCTTTACCTCCAGTGACAGTAATTACTAGAGGTTTTGCGGCTACCTTGTTCATGCTATCTAAAAGATTCCATGCTTTTTTATATGACATGTTTAATAGATTTGCTGCCTTACGTAAGGAGCCTGTTTCTTCTATTGCCTTTAGCAAACGAACTCTACCTTCTCCCAAAAAAACTCCTTCTTCAGACTCTATCCAAATCCTGCTTTTTATTGTGTAATTCATTCTTTCTAAAACCGTTTGGTTTTTAAAGATACAACGAATTTTTAGTAAGGCATTTTCTTTATATAAATTTTAGCAAATAAGGATTTTTACCTGCGTTTTTTTAACAAATTTGGTCTTAGCAGTCACTTTTTATGGTAAATTGATGACCTCTAAAGTATCTCCTGGGTTAACTTCGGTGATATCTTCGGGAAGATAAACCAGGGCATTTGACAAGGCAAAAGATCGTAACATAGAAGAGGCTTGTCCGTCGAGAATAATTACTTTTCCTTCTTTACAAATGGCTTTCAAAAACTCTGCTCGTTGCCCTTTTTTAATATACTTAGATTGAGCAACACCTTTACTTCTTTGTAAATGATATTCAGAAAATCCAGAATACTTTAACAAAGCAGGTAAAACATAAATATAGAAACAACTTAAAGAAGAAGCAGGATTACCAGGTAATGCAAATATATTTTTATCTTCTTTTGTAGCATAAAACAGAGGCTTACCAGGTTTTTGTTTTACTTTATAGAAGATTTCAGTGACATTAAGTTCTCTTAATGCTTTACCCACAAAATCATAATCTCCAACCGATATTCCTCCAGAAATAAGAATCATTTCATGTTTTTGAACTGCACTCTCAATAATATTTCTGGTAGCATCGTATTCATCAACTACTTTATAACAACTTACTTCTGTAATACCAGATTGATATAATGCTGCTGTTAACATAGACGAGTTACTTTCATAAATCTGTCCGGGTTTTAAAGATTGTCCTGGGGGGACCAATTCGTTACCCGTTGTGATGATACCCACCGAAGGCTTTTTATATACTTCTACATGAGTAATGCCTAAAGTAGCTAAGTAACCTATGCCAGATGCAGTTATTTTGGTTCCTTTTTGTAAAGCAATGTCTCCCGTTTTAATTTGTTCACCCATAGGACGAATATTTGCATTCGCTACAATGGGTTCATGTAGTTTGATATGGGTGCCAGAAGCATCGACTTTCTCTTGCATAACTACTGCCATGGCTTTTGGGGGTACGGGTGCACCGGTAAAAATTCTAATAGCTTCTCCTTCTTTTATTTCGGGCATGTGTGCATCTCCCGCTTTGATCTCTCCGACAAGGGAAAATTCTGTTTGATTTGTAGAACCCAAAGCATATCCATCCATCGCAGACTGCTTAAAAGGAGGCATGTTTATGGGGGATACTACATCTTTTGCAAGAACATACCCTAAGGAACCAGTAGTAGGTATGTTTATAGTATTAGAAGTTGGTATAGTATGTTTTTCTACCAATTGAATTGCCTGAGGTACTGTTATCATAACTTGTAGTTCTATACCGGTAAAAGTACAACGAAATTCATTTTCATAAAACGAACCGAGGTAAATTTGAAAAATATAAAGTAAAAAAGCCATAAAAAGGTATTTATGGCTTTTCTTAAGTGATGTAATGGTAATTTTTTATTCTTATAACTTGTTTTTGGCTAACAGTTTTGTTTAAGATTACAAGGATACGATCGTTGTAATTTTTAAACTAGGATTAATTTGAGAAATGATCGTAATACTCTTATCGGTTTGTTCAATAACCTTAGTTTCGGGAATATCGATCAATTCACCTTCTCTTGTAAGTTGTAAAGGGTTACCCCTCGAATAATAAGTATCGGTTTGATGCGCAAATCGTACCGATTTAACTTCCTCGTCTAAAGATTGATTAGATTTAAGATAAACTGACAATGGTCTGGGTTTAAAATCGATGAGCCAACTTATTAATTCTAAGTTTGCTGGCGTAGTCGACTTGGTTTCTCCATTTAAAAAGTTTACAATAGGTTTAAACTTGTCTCCTTTTACACGTTCAATGGCGTGCAACTTGTTTTCCCCTTCTTTAAATTTAAAAAATCTGTTCAAAATGCCTTCATCATACTTCCCTTTTCGCCTGGGCAATAGCCACATACATGCCTCTTTAATTTGTTTGCGAGTGGGTTGAAAAAGATAGTTGCTCATTTCTCCACCTTTTTCCCTTTGGTACTTCTGAAGAATCTCATTCTTGTAAGTAATACTTGTTTTTGTCTCCATAGTGTTCTTGAATTATTGGAATCTTTAGGATTTCTTAGGAATCTTTGGAATTCCTGGAATTGTTTATGAATATAGATTTGGGTTCTCATTAAATTCACATTAACAAATTAGTTCCAGTTACATATTGCTAACATAGTAAATGTACAGACTTAGTTTTTACGGAAATCCGTAAGTCGATAACCATTGGTCAATGGAAAGTAACTAAAAGTTATCGTATCGGATTTTCACTTTCCAAATCAAAAGGAGTACTCCCTTTCAAAATGATTGCCGTGTCTTATGTTGGTGAAAACCAGCCGGTAATCCAATACATAAACCTAAAAAATTCATACCCATGAGAACATTTATTTACATTCTTACAGCCCTTTTTATGACCATAAGTTTAGCTTCTTGTTCAACCGATAGTATTGCAGACGAAGATGTATCCTTTGAAGAGTACGGAACCCAAGGTTCGGACGGTTCATATGAAGAAGAAGATGAAGGTTAAAAATATTATTTATTATCAATTTTAAGAAAACAAAAGTACTTTTAATTCGGTGCATGTATTACATTTATAATATATGCACCGAATTAAATTTAGTACTTTTAAGGTATGAAACTTTGGCGTGTCAACTTTCCCCGACTAATTAGTGTATGGGGACTTATTTCCTGTATCACTATTTCAGCTTTTGGTCAAGACAAGGAGCTTCCCAAAATGACTCAAAAACAGCTGGATAGCATTTTGGTTTTTTATCGTAATAGTAATTTAGACTCAATTAACATTAATGAAAGGATAAGTGATGTTTCTTCCTTTTTGAAATTCGCGCGCTTACATAAGCAAGACTCTCTAGTTTATATGGGATTGATGCGGAAAACCAAACTTCTTGGAAAAAACAAAAAATATACCGATGCGATAAAGTATTCTAATGAACTATATGATTTAGCTGTTCTTAATAAGGATACCTCTTATATTCAAAAAGCTCTTACCAAATTAGGATTGTATCATAGGCAAAATAATCAATTGGATGAGGCATTTAAATATTATAATGAATCTTTTATAATATCAAGGAAAACAAAAGATAGTATAAAAGCAGGAAGAAATTTATTGCAAATGGCTAATATTCAGTATTTTTTTGAGGATTTCTCCGGCAGTAAAACCACCGCTATAGATGGTCTTTCTTATCTAGAAAAAACCAATGATGGTAGAAGTTTGGCTGGCTTGTATCATAGAATTTCTGTTGCCAATCGTAAACAAAAAAATTATGAAGAAGCTTTAAAGTATAACCAAAAAGCAATAGAAATTGATACTTCGGTAAGAGGTTTGCATATTTTAAGGAATACTAGAGCAAATATATTATCTGATCAAGAAAAATACGATGAGGCAATTTCAATTTTCAAGGAACTTATAAATGACACTTTAATTAAGAAAAATAGAGAAGAATATGCTCGTGTACTTGGTAATTTAGGTCATGTAGAATGGTTAAAGAATCCGCAAAATCTAAATTCAGAACCATTATTACTTAAATCCAAAAACATCCGAGAATATATTAAGGATGTGCGAGGTTTAATAGCTAGTAATATTTACTTAACTAATTATTATTTTGACAAGGATACAATAAAAGCCATAAAGTATGCAGAGGCAGCATATCAAAATGCAGAAAAAATTAATGGATTAGTTTCAATGGTTGATGCTTTAGGCTTTTTAATACAGTTAAAGGATGACACTAAAGAAGAAGCCAAAATTGCTTTAAAGCTTAATGATAAACGCCAAGTAATAAATCAAAGTAACCGTGAAATCTATGCAGCAACCAAATATGAAAATGATAAACTTACCACTGAAAATCTGGTGCTTAAAGCTGAGACTGCAAAAAAAGAACGACAACGTATCATTTATTTATTTGGGACCATTATTCTTGCTTTAATAGCAGTAATTGTAGTGTATTTATTACGACAACGACATAAAAGAGAAATCATAAGAGATGTATACAATGCCGAAGCTCGTATTTCTAAAAAATTGCATGATGAGTTGGCCAATGATATCTATAATGTGATGGTGCAAATACAAAATGAGCAAAGTAATCAGGACGTATTAGACAAATTGGAAGATATTTACCATAGTACCAGAGATATTTCACGAGAAAATAGTAGTTTTAATGAAGGTCGGGACTTTTCTGCAGAGTTAGGTCATATGATGAGTAGTTATAGTGGAGATTATACTAAAATTATAATCAAGGATATCGATGAGATACCTTGGGACTCGGTTACTCCCGAGAAAAAAATAATCGTTTACAGAATTTTGCAAGAGCTCATGATCAATATGAAAAAACATAGTGAGGCAAATCTGGTAGCGATTACCTTTAAAAAAGGACAGAAAAACATAAAAATCACCTATGCCGATAATGGTATTGGGGTAAAAAAAGATGATATAATTTATAGTAATGGACTTCGAAATGCGGAAAACCGTATAAAAACGATCGGAGGATCATTTATATTTGATTCAGAAATTGAAAGAGGCTTCAAAGCCACATTACATTTCCCGAATTAATTATAATAGCGAGCTTATGTTTAAGAAAGTTTTAGTTAATGAAGATCTCGGAAGTATTAACCATGGGGTAGCCCATATACTTCTTGAGAGAACCGGAGTAAAAGAGATACAACAAGCACAGTATTGTGATGATGCTTATCTCAAATTTAGAAGAGCACTTCAAGATGGAGATCCTTTTGATCTACTGGTAACAGATCTTTCCTTTAAAGAAAGTCATCGTGAACGAAAGCTATCTTCAGGAATTGAACTGATAGATGAAATACGATCTATACACCCAGATATTAAAATTATAGTTTATTCTATGGAAGACCGCCCAGCAAAGATAAAAGCTATGTTTGATGAACAATATATAGATGGATATGTTTGTAAAGGGAGGTATGGCCTAAACGAATTGGTGCAATCTGTATCTGAAGTATATAGAGGTAGTAGATTTATATCTCAACGTGTATCAAATATGATGAGTAAGAATAATGTGTTTGAACTAAGAGATTATGATTTACTGTTGCTGAAACATTTATCTGATGGGCTAACCCAGGAACAAATAGGAGAATACTTTAAGAAGAATCATATTTCTCCTAATAGTATAAGTTCTATAGAGAAAAGACTTAATAAATTAAAATTCAACTTCAAGGCCAGAAATGCAATTCATCTGGTTGCTATGACCAAAGATTTAGGTCTTTTGTAGACAAAAAAAGATGCGCTTACGGAAAGCCGTAAGGAAATCTCACCATTTAATTATACATTTGACAATTACCCCTTGTTATCCTCTTTTTTGAAAAGATAATTAAGGGTTTTGTTATGCTTAGAAATAAAACAACCCCGCAATTGTAAAACTTTGGCGAGCCAACAAAAGCAGGGTCTGAATAACGATTGATTTAATAAAATCAACCATTAAAAGGATTCTTAATAATCGTTAATATATTCAAGACCAGTATTGTTTCGAATATATTAACGAAGAATCCTACTATAAATTTTTTATTATAAGTGGGTGCAACCTTATTTTCCTAAAGCACAATATAATAAGAAGCTTTTAAATATTTATAATTTATTTCAGGTATTTGTGCTTTTTTGGTTGATTTCTAGAAGTTCTAAAAGGTTAAAATTATAGGTTAGCCAAACTTTTATGAGTGCGTTTTTATTTCAATATTAAAATAAAGTAATATAAAATGAGTCACTAATTTGCCTACACTGAGATCTTTATCGCGGTCAAGAAAATGATATTTACTCGCCCCTAGCTATAGTATAAGAAGTAAAAGATTTTGTTGACCGATTTTAAGGAAAGATCAGTTATGGTTTGTTTCATATCCAGTAAAAGGCCAAATCTTTAGATTTGGCCTTTTTTCTTATGTTTAAGAAGTACAGGACATAAAAAGGAATAGTGAATTGTTATAGTATAATATATATTCAAAAATTTCTATTAAATTCACTGCATAGCTCCATAACTAATACAATTAAAGCCGTACTACATGAAAGCTAAATCAATAGGATTGATTGCAGGACCTTTGTTTTTCACTTTGATTTTAGTGTTTTTAGATCCACAACATTTATCGTCTCAAGGTTTAGCAACTATGGCAATAGCTGCCTGGATAGCTATTTGGTGGATCACAGAAGCGATACCTATTTCGGCGACAGCTTTATTACCCTTAGTGCTTTTTCCATTATGCGGTGTAATGCAAGTGAAAGATGTAACCAATGCTTTTGCAAGCCAGATGGTGTTCCTTTTTTTAGGAGGATTTATTTTGGCGGTAGCTATAGAAAAAACCAATTTACATAAACGAATAGCTCTTAACATAATATATCGTATTGGTAGTAATTGGAACAAAGTGATATTAGGGTTTATGATTGCCACCTCCTTTTTGAGCATGTGGATATCGAATACTGCTACGGCAGTTATGATGCTCCCCATTGGTCTGGCTGTAATATCACAAATTCAAACAAAAGAACATACCAAAAAAAGTATGGGGCAATCATTAATGTTGGCCATAGCTTATGGGTGTTCTATAGGAGGGATTGCAACTATTATTGGTACTCCTACCAATGTCATTTTCATAGGTGTAGTAGAAGAAGTATACGGACAAACAATTTCATTTACACAATGGATGATGTTGGGGCTTCCTTTTTCGGTATTTATGCTCATCATTGGATGGTTTTATATAACCAAAATTGTTTTTGTATCTGATGTTGAAGGAATACCTGGAGGAAAAGAAACGATTAGAATCGAGTTGCGAAAATTAGGGAAAATCTCTTATCAGGAAAAGGCAGTTCTAGTAGTTTTTTTACTAGTCGCTTTATGTTGGATATCTAGCTCTTTTTTATTAAAAAAAATAATTCCTGGAATTAATGATACTTTAATCGCTATTGCTGGTGCGATAAGCCTTTTTGTAATTCCATCAGGAAAAAATAAAAAACTTGGAATCATAACTTGGAAAACTGCGGAATCTATTCCTTGGGGGATTTTACTGCTTTTTGGAGGTGGTTTGGCTCTTGCCGAAGGTTTTAAGGTCTCTGGTTTGGCGCAATGGATAGGAAATCAATTTACACTATTCGAAGTATTACCAACGCTATTATTGATTTTTTCAATTATAACTGTTGTTAATTTTCTTACTGAAATAACATCAAACGTGGCAACAGCTGCCATGTTGATGCCAGTTTTAGGAGCGTTAGCTCTTTCAATCGACGTGCATCCTTATCTTTTAATGATTGCCGGTACCATAGCCGCATCATGTGCTTTTATGCTTCCTGTCGCTACACCTCCTAATGCTGTAGTTTTTGGCTCAGGATTTTTAACCATCCCTAGAATGATAAAAGTGGGATTATGGATGAATATAATTTCAATTTTGCTTGCCACTCTTATACTTTATTTCCTATTACCTGCAGTTTGGGATATAAAAATTGATAGTTTTCCAGAGCTGTTTAAATAATCATTAACTGTTTATATACAGTTATTTATGATAATTATATAGTGAAATCATAAACTTCATTCGAATAGAAAAATAGGGTGATTTAAAAGTTTGGTGTTGTATACATATAATCAAGTTTAAAGTATAAACCCAAAGAATTATGAAGAAAGTAAACCAGTGGAGCTATATAGTATTAATTTTTCTGAGTATTATAACAATTACATTTCAATCTTGTAGTAAAGATGATGATGCATCGGTACCAGAAGAAAACTCTAATATAGATGATGAGGATAATCCAGGTGTTGGTAATGAGAGTAGTAATGGTAATATATCGCTTTACAGGGTCGAGGGAGATAATATTGTGAAAGAAATAGACTATAACGTAACAGGTGCGGCTTTGGGTTTTCAAAGAGATACAAAGAAGCATGAGGAAATATGGGAGTTGGTGAAAAAGATAGTTCCGTTAGATTATAGGTCTCGAATGAGCGAATTTGTGATTTACATGGGGCAAGAGAGTGGTACCGCTGGCTATGTTGTTGAACGCACACAAGATCTTGAAAAATGGCAAATGGGAATTGCTATCGACTTTGCGTACCAAGGAGGTTTCAATGCTGGTGGAGAATTGGCCTATACCATTGTCCACGAATTTGGGCATATTCTTACTTTAGATAAGACCCAGTTAGATTCATCTATTTCTCAGAATAACTGTAAAAATTACTTTCCTGGAGAGGGATGCTCAAGAGATGGAGCATTAATCAATACACTCTATAAAAATCATTGGGAAGATATATGGGATGAATATCGAAGAGTGAATACCGAAGAAGATGCTCAGGTATTTTATGATAAATACAGAGAACGATTTGTAACACAATACGCGTCTACAAATCCTGGAGAAGATATTGCCGAAGTTTTTGCCGTGTTTGTAACTAGAGCTGGAAGCGCAGATGGAACTTCTGGTGCCGAACAAAAGATTCAGATCATGTATGATACTAATGAAATGGTAAAATTGAGAAATTATATTCGAGGGAATATTGCCAAAAGTAGCCAGAATTTCTTACCGGCTCCAGGTACTTGGAAACGCGCAAATACTTTTGGGAACAAAAACTCCTCACATTGTAGTCGTCATAAAAAAAAGTAATAGCAAAAAATAATAATTAGCAATGATGAGTGGTGTTTAATTATTAGGATTCTTGCCAAAAGCCTGGTGCATTTAGTTTGCCAGGCTTTTTCTTTCTGTTTTAGCGGCTTTTAGCAGTCTTTTTAATTTCATTTTTTTAATTCTACATCTAGTGTTGGTTAAATCATTTTGTGTTCTATAGATTAGTGATTCACAATAATCTATTCGGCTGGCGGCAGGGAATTTTGAAATTACCTTTCCATACAAGTTATCTATCTGAGATAACTCCTTGGGGAGATTTTTTTTATGAAAGAACATGTTCTTATGATTTTTGGGGTTTTTAGTAATAAATCTTAAGAATAACGTCTCAAAATTCATTCCCAAATAGCATTGAAACACATAAATTTTGTTAAGATTTATATGTAAGCCTATAAGAACATGGTTTAGATTAAATATAGTATTGGTGATACTAGACCCAATGCCTACTTATAGCAAGAAAACCTTAGCGAAGTATTTTTATAGATTTTCTCTTCTAAAGAAAAATTATGAGGAAGATCCAGATTCATTATCCTTAAATATAGTATTTCGCACATCATTAAGATAACTTCTACCTATAGGATAACGAATATCTGCTATCTCTATGCTATTACCTTCAACTGCATCTATTTTTTCAATAGATATGGTGTATGATCTATGAATGCGTATAAATTTGTCTGAAGGGAGTTCATCAGTAAAACTACTCAATGTTTGATGAATCATATACTTGTCTGCCCCAGTATTTATTTTGATATAATCTCCTAAACTTTCAATAGATAAGATTTCATCCAGATAAATTTTCTGCATCTTTTTCTTATCAATTTTTATAAAAAGATAAGCTCTATCATTATGAGAGGCAAAATCATCCTTTTGTTGGTATTCCTTCATTTTAAATGCCTTATTTACTCCCATCAAAAACCGATGAAAAGAAATAGGTTTTACCAGGTAATCTACGACCTCTAATTCGTAACTCTCGACTGCAAATTCTTCATGAGCAGTAGTGATAATGGTTAATGGTTTTTTGGGGATACTTTTCAAAAGGTTTAGACCATCCAATAGTGGCATATTAATGTCTAGAAAAATAAGATCAGGTTCGTTATTTCGTAAGTAATCGACGCTCTCGGTTGCATCGTTGAAAGAGTTCAATAATATGAGCCCTTTGGTTTGATCTATATAGTTTTTAATAACATTTATTGCCAATGGCTCATCATCAATAATTACGCATTTTAAATCCATTACACTTTAATTTTTAAATCCACTACGTATAAGTTGTTGTTTTCCCCTATGGTTAAATCGTATTCTTCTTGTTTATATCCTAGTTCTAGTCTTTTTTTAACATTTCCAATTCCGATACCACCGGGGTAAGATACGATTTCGTTATTATTAATTTGTGTAGGAAGTGGATTTGTGATCTTAAAATGAAGAAAATCATCGATTACGTTAAAGTCAATATTAATTTCAACTTCCCCAATGTTTTTATTGGCTCCATGCTTAAATGAGTTCTCAACAAATGATAATAATAACATAGGTGCAATCTCTTTATCTTCAATTTCACCAGAAATGTTAATATTGATTTTTAATAGTTCACCATATCGAATACGTTCAAGATCGAGATAATTTTGTAAACAAATAATTTCTTTGGAGAGATGTTGACGTTTTTGATTTGTTTCATGAAGCAAATACCTCATTAATTCAGATAGCTTTAATATGGTTTTAGGTGTTTTTTCTGATTTCTCTACAGCCAAAGAGTAAATGTTATTTAAAGTATTGAAAAAGAAATGAGGAGATATTTGAGTTCGTAAAAAACGGAGTTCTGTTTCTAATTGCAATTTTTCTACGTCTACTAGTTTTTTATGTTCACGTAACCAATCCAAAGTAACCTTTATTGCTGCTACAAAAGCCATTACATAGAGCTCACCCAACATCATTTCTATGGCATAGTTTAAAGTAAGTTCATTGGTGACTTCTGGACCTTCGGGCCAAACATTATGACTCACCATAAAATAGGTTAAATAAAATTTAGCCAAGAGCATTAAAAACAACGCAATAATTACCGATATGATATATAATAGGTATTTACGCTTATGAATAAATTTTGGCATTAAGAAGTAGATGTTGAAGTAACTCAACGTCATATGTATGATAAACCCTAATACCGTGGTTTTAAAAGAATACACATAATCATTAAAGTAACTCCCCCATCTAAATGTGGTAAATAAGAAATATACCAGCCAAAATATTACATGATGCTTTAATGTAATATTATAATTATTGCTGGGAGTGATATTTATAAGTTGTCTAACTTTTTGCAACATATTCCCCGTGTTTTTTTTAGACGTTTAACAGAGTTGCTTTGTTATTGGTCTAAAATTATTCGTTTAAAGATAAGATTTGTAAATATTTATATTATTGTTGTTTTAGTGGTCTACAAATCATTTAAACGCAAATTATATACAGATGAAAATACTTTACAATGTTAAACTGTTACTAGGAATTTTATTGATCATATTTTTTTCGTGCGACCGAAAAAAAACTAGTAGCAATGGTATAAATATAATAGAAACAAATTTAACCGGATTTGTAGACCCTTTTATTGGTACCGGTGGTCATGGTCATACATATCCTGGTGCCACAGTACCTTTTGGAATGGTTCAGGTGAGTCCAGATAATGGTATTTCTGGGTGGGATTGGTGTTCTGGTTACCATTATTCAGATTCTAAAACTATTGGATTTAGTCATTTACATCTTAGTGGAACAGGAATAGGTGATCTAACGGATATCAGGGTAATGCCAATTAACAAAAAAGTTGACCTTTCTCTTCCTGTAAAGTCACGAGATGACATACCTTATATTTCTAAGTACTCCCATGCAAATGAAAAGGCAAATCCGGGATATTATAGTGTCTTTCTCGAAGATTTTGGCATAAAGGCAGAGCTTACTGCAGATCTTAGAACTGCTTTTCATAGATATACCTTTAATGATGGTGATGATCAATCTTTAATTCTGGATCTGGGGTATACTGTCAATTGGGACAAAACAGTTGATTCAAAAATCACCATTGAAGATAAATACACGGTATCAGGATTTAGACACAGTACCGGATGGGCCAAAAATCAAAAAGTATATTATGTACTTCAATTTTCAAAATCTATTAATGGTTATGATTTATATAAAGGGAATACTAAAGTAGAAAAATCAAATACCGTTCGAGACACGGCCACATCTGTACAACTATTTTTTAATGAGGTGATAAAAAATCAGTTAGAAGTAAAGGTAGGAATCTCTTCGGTTAGTGTAGAGAATGCTAAGAGAAATATTAGTGAACATAAAAATAATTTCGAATTCGATTCGGTAAAAGAAAGATCAGAAACTTCTTGGGAAAATGTGCTTTCTCGTATAACCGTTGATACGGAGGTAGATTCTCTAAAGACAATCTTTTATACAGCCTTGTATCATTCGCAAATAGCACCTGTAACCTACAGTGATAATAATGGGGCCTTTAGGAAAGAGAATGACAGTATTCTATACGCTAATGATTATACTGCATATTCTACATTATCTCTTTGGGATACTTTTCGCGCAGAGCACCCGCTACTTATTTTGACTGCTCCTGATAAAGTTTCAGATATTATTAAATCTATGTTGGCATATTATGAGGATAAAAAGATATTACCCGTTTGGACCTTATATGCAAATGAAACAAATACCATGACAGGCTACCATTCTGTATCGGTAATAGCCGAAGCCTATCTAAAAGGTATTAGAGATTTCGATATCGAGAAAGCGTATGTAGCCATGAAGCAAACCATGATGCAAGATGAAAGAGGGTTAGATTTTTATAAAAAATACGGATATATCCCTTATGAATTATTAGATGAATCGGTTACCATAACATTAGAATACGCATATAATGACTGGTGTGTAGCGCAAATTGCAAAAGCCCTTAATAAAATAGAGGATTACCAATATTTTATAAAACGTTCCGAAGCATATACACATTTGTTTGACAAGGAAACAGGCTTTATGAGAGGAAAAAATAAGGAAGGCACTGCATGGCATGAACCTTTTGATCCAAAATTTTCTGCTCATCGTATTCATGCAGATTATACAGAGGGAAATGCCTGGCAACACAGTTGGTTTGTTCCGCATAATGTTAAAGGATTAATTCAATTGTTTGGAGACAAAAGTTCTTTTGTTACAAAATTGGAGCAATTATTCACTGAAGACTCTAAGATAACAGGAGACAATGTTTCAGCAGATATATCTGGTTTAATTGGGCAGTATGCACATGGTAATGAACCTAGTCATCATATAGCCTATATGTTTAATAAGGCCAATATGCCTTGGAAAACCCAGTATTGGGTCAATCAAATCTTAAAAACACAATATAACACTACTCCAAATGGTCTTAGTGGAAATGAAGATTGTGGTCAAATGTCTGCTTGGTATGTATTTAGTGGGTTAGGAATCTATCCAATGAATCCCGCTTCTGGTGAATATGAAATTGGAAGTCCGCTTTTTGAGAAATCAACCATAAAAATAAAGGATGGGGTCGATTTTATCATTGAGGCAGAGCATGTTTCAGATAACAACATATATATACAATCGGCAACATTAAACGGAAAAGAAATTAATCGATCATATATTACTCATCAGGAAATCATAGAAGGAGGAACATTACATTTTGTTATGGGATCATCTCCTAATAAAAACTGGGGAGTAAAGAACTAACAACCTTTACATGAATCTAGCTACCATCGATATTGTAATAATTATTTGTTACATCATTATTACTCTTATTCTGGGATTTTATGTTTCTAAAAAAGCATCAAAAGATATAAAATCTTACTTTTTAGGAGGAAACGAAATTCCGTGGTATTATCTGGGTTTATCGAATGCCTCTGGAATGTTTGATATCTCTGGAACGATGTGGGCAGTAACAGCAATGTTTGTGTATGGACTTAAAAGTGCTTGGTTGCCCTGGTTATGGCCAGTATGGAATCAGGTTTTTATTATGGTGTTTTTAGCAGCATGGTTAAGAAGATCTAATGTTATGACAGGAGCGCAATGGATCACATATCGATTTGGAAAAGACTTGGGAGCAAGACTATCCCATATCATTGTAACGGTATTCGCAATTATTAGTACACTTGGGTTTATCGCTTATTTTTTTGAAGGAATAGGCAAATTTGCTACTATATTTTTTCCATGGGATCTTTCGTTCACCATTGGTTCTTTATTAATTTCCTCAGAGCAGTCTTATGCACTGTTAATTATCGCAATTACTACAATTTATACGTTGAAAGGAGGAATGTACAGTGTGGTGGGAACAGAAGTGATTCAATTCATAATCATGACAATTTCCTGTCTGGTAATAGGATATATTGCTTTTACAACAGTTTCTGCAGAGCAGATCTCTTCTTCAGTACCTCAAAATTGGGATAATTTGTTTTTTGGGACGAAACTAGATATAGATTGGACAGGATATATCGATAGTGTGAATACCAAAATCGAAGAAGATGGATTTTCTCTTTTCGGATTTTTATTCATGATGATGATTTTCAAAGGTATTTTTGCAAGTTTGGCTGGCCCTGTACCAAGTTATGATATGCAACGCATATTGTCTACAAAAAATGAGGTGGAAGCTTCAAAAATGAGTGCATTAACTATTGTGGTATTGTCTATACCACGTTATCTTATGATTACTGGTTTTGCAGTTTTGGGACTGGTATATCTAGGACCAGAGTTACAAATAGCAGGAACAGGAATAGATTTTGAAACCATTTTGCCACTAGCAATTCAACGATTTATACCAGTGGGGCTTAAAGGGTTGTTACTTGCAGGGTTATTAGCCGCTTTTATGGGAACCTTTGCAGCATTTATTAATGCCGCTCCTGCTTATCTAGTCAATGATATTTATAAAAAATATATCAACCCCAAGGCTTCCAGTAAAACATACGTTAGGTTCAGCTACCTTTCATCAATATTAATAGTAATTATTGGACTGTTGTTTGGTTTTTTTGCCTCGTCAATTAATACACTAACAGTTTGGTTGACCTCGGCTTTGTACGGTGGCTACGCAGCAGCCAATGTGTTAAAATGGATTTGGTGGCGTTTTAATTCATATGGCTATTTTGGAGGCATGTTGGCAGGTTTAATTGCTGCTTCTATTGTGCCTGTTTTTTTTCCTGAAACACCTGCAATTTATCTGTTTCCTTTGATACTTCTATTATCGTTTATAGGGTGTTTTTTAGGAGTTTATTTAGGTAAACCTGATGATATGAGGGTTTTGAAACACTTTTATAAGACAACAAAACCATGGGGGTTTTGGAAACCAGTGTACGACCAAATTAAAATTGAAGATCCCGAATTTACTTCTAATACAGATTTTTGGAAAGATACTTTCAATTGTGTTATTGGGGTGATCTGGCAAATGACTTTCGTCTTGATTCCAATGTATTTAATAATCAGAGAATATGATTATTTAAGTATTGTCATTTGTATTATGCTGGTAACAACATTTATTTTAAAAAAAACGTGGTATGATAAACTTATTATAAATACAAAAAGATAACTCTTACAACCAAAACCATTAATATTATGAAAACATACAGATTCATTTTCAAATTAATACTACTTCTATTTTGGATAGGAGTGAGTTTTCAGATGAACGCTCAGGAAACGGCTATTTATGCCGGAGGACCAATCTATAATAATAGAAATGTTTCGATTGATGAATTACGTAATTCTGGATACACTACGGTAATTGTATGGACAATTCATATAGAGGCAAATGGTGATTTAGGATTTAATGGAGAGTTCCCACTGGTGCAAAACGGGGTTTATGTTGGCGGTAATACATATCCTAACTTTCCAAACGATATTGTTAGGTTAAAAACTGCGCCAACATCAATTAATAGGGTAGAATTTGGGTTGAGTGCAGCGGGTTCTGGAACATTTGATGCAGTTCGCAATTTTTATAACTCCGAAGGATTTGGTCCTGGTACAACGTTGTATGAAAACTTTTTAGCGCTCAAGAATGCCATTCCAGGGATAGATGCATTTAACAATGATGATGAAGGAACATATCATGTGCCATCAGCAGTTGCATTTACAAAAATGCTTGCAGGATTAGGGTATAAAAATGCTATTGTACCCTATACCAGAAGTAGCTTTTGGAGTGCTCTGGTAAGTCAGGTAAATGCTGATTATCCTGGCAATATAGATAGAAATTATCTACAATGCTATGCAGGAGGAAGCGGTAATAATCCTTGTTCTTCAACCTGGGATTTTGGAATACCGGTATATCCTGGACTTTGGGGAGGATCGGGGCAGTCTAGTATAGCAACAGTAGAAAGTAGGATGAACTCTTGGCAAAACAGTTGCGGAATTACAGGAGGTTTTATGTGGATTTATGATGATTTTGATAATAGTCCAGACGTGGCTGGATATGCTACGGCAATTAATAATGCTCTTTCTCCGGGCAATGCGCCAGGAACGGCTAGTGCTCCTAACCCTTCAAATAATGCAACCAATGTGAGTACCAATATTTCGTTAAGTTGGTCTGCAGGATCTGAAGCGACTTCTCATAATGTGTTTTTTGGAACCACTTCTAGCTTGGGATCGGGAGATGCTCAGGGAAATCAACCTGGAACTACCTTTAATCCGGGTATTTTAAATCCAAATACCACATATTACTGGAGAATAGATGAGGTAAATACCATAGGAACCACAACTGGCACGGTATGGAGCTTTACTACCACCAATACAAATACCAATGAGGTAGATCATACAGATCCCGTTGGAACAGGAACCATTACCGCTAGGGCAGAAATAAATAGTGCAGAATCAGCCAATAGAGCTTTTGATAATTTAAGTACCAATGGTACCCAAAATACCAATTGGAGTAAGTGGTTAGATAATGGTGGGATACCTGGAGCTGCCAACCCTAGTTGGATTCAGATACAGTTACCTAATGCCGTTGTAGTAAATAAACTAGCAATCACCAGCGCAAACGATGTGCCCGATAGAGACCCAGAAGACTTTAACATTCAAGGATCAAATGATGGAACCAATTGGACTAACTTAAATAGTTGGGTAGGACAAACATGGTCTACTAGGTTTCAGCGTAAAGAATTTAGCTTCATTAACACAACCAATTATTCCTATTATCGTTTAAATACTACCAAGAATAGAGGAGGAATCTCAATGACCCAAATCTGCGAAATTGAATTAATAGGGCCAGCAAGTGCTACCAATCCTCCCGTTGGGTGTGGAGATTGCATCGATTTTAATACCGTAACATTGGGATCTTATTCTAATCAAGATGCTGATGGGACATACTTTATAGAAGATAATGGTGAAACTGCCCGATTGGTAAATAATACTTGGAAACGGTCATCAAGTACATATACAATAACAGCTAATACGATGTTAGAATTTGATTTTAAAAGCTCTAATGAAGGAGAAATTCATGGTATTGGCTTTGATGAAAACAATTCATTAAGTAGCAATAGAATTTTTAAAGTACATGGTACTCAGAACTGGGGAATTAGAACCCATGATAATTACGATGCTAACGGTAGTTATAAAACATATGTGATCCCTATTGGTAATTCTTACACAGGAAATACCATGAATCTGATTCTTGTAAATGATAACGACGCTGGTAGCGGCAATAATAGTTCATTTAGAAATGTTAGAATTTACGAAAGTACGCGATCGGCTAATCTCACTATGAATAAAAGTATAAATATTGTAGATGAACTCGACGATGAACCTATAGGTAATTTGGCAGACAAAGATGTGTTAATCTATCCAAGTCCAATTAAAGAATCTTTACAAATCAAATTATTGAGAAGTCATAGTTTTACAAGTGCTAAGATATTCAATCTTTCTGGACAATTAGTGAGTGCGAAAAAGGTAATACCAGGGCAAGATCACATTCAGTTTGATGCCTTACAAAATTTAAATAGTGGTATTTATATTTTGAAACTTGAAGGGCAACAAAACTTCAATATTCATAAATTTATTAAAAGATAACCAATGAGTAATATTCCCTGGCAGGACCCGCCAAAAGGGTTTACCGATGTAGTTTGGAGGTATGAGGAAAATCCAATAATTCATAGGAATGCTATCCCCTCCTCAAATAGCATTTTTAACAGCGCAGTGGTTCCGTTTAAAGATGGTTTTGCCGGGGTTTTTAGATGTGATAATAAGGCAGTACAAATGAATATTTTCGCTGGCTTTAGTAAAGATGGTATCAATTGGGAAATTAACCATGACCCCATAGTAATGAAACAAGGGAATACCAAAATGATTCATTCCGATTATAAATATGATCCTCGGGTCACTTTTATCGAAGATAGATATTGGATTACCTGGTGCAATGGGTACCATGGGCCTACAATAGGGATTGCATATACCTATGATTTTGAAGAGTTTTTTCAATGCGAAAATGCCTTTTTACCTTTTAATAGAAATGGAGTTTTATTCCCCCAAAAGATCAATGGGAAATATGCTATGTTAAGTAGACCTAGTGATAATGGGCATACTCCTTTTGGAGATATATTTATTAGTTACAGTCCAGATATGAAATATTGGGGAGAACATCGAAATGTAATGAAGGTTGCCCCCTTTGAAGAAAGTGCCTGGCAGTGCACCAAAATTGGAGCAGGTTCGGTGCCATTTTTAACAGAAGAAGGTTGGTTAATGTTTTATCATGGTGTTATTAATACTTGCAATGGATTTCGTTATGCCATGGGAGCAGCAATTTTAGATGAAAAACATCCTGAAAATGTAAAATATCGCACAAAGCCCTATCTCCTATCTCCATCTGTATATTATGAACAAATAGGTGATGTGCCCAATGTAATTTTTCCTTGTGCTACACTGCAAGATATAGAACAAGATAAAGTAACCATTTATTATGGTGCCGCAGATACCTCAGTGGCCATTGCCTTTGGAAGGATAAGCGAAATTATTAAGTTTACTAAGGACAATACCTTATAATCATGATTCAAACAAAAGACCATATTTACAGCGTAGAAAAATATAGTAATATACAATGCTTGATTGTATTTCTATTCGTAGTATTTTGGTCTTATGCACAGGAGAGTAATGAGCGGGTATCTCCTAAAAAATATATAGCATATTTTACCGATCAATCTATTGATATAGATGGAAATGAATCTGAAGAATCCTGGAAAAAAGTAAAAGCAACAGAACACTTTATAGATATCGAGGGTATAAAAACTCCTAAGTATAAAACATCTGTAAAAATGTTATGGGATCAAAAATACGTGTATTTTTTAGCCAAAATGGAAGAACCTCATGTTTGGGGAAACTTAAAACAAAGAGATACTATTATTTTCTATAATAATGATTTTGAAATTTTTATAGATCCAGATAATGATACTCATAACTATTATGAATTCGAAATTAATGCCCTGAATACGCTTTGGGATTTATTCATTACCAAACCTTATAGAGAAGGAACTCCCGTATTAAACGATTGGGATGCGAATGGCTTAAAATCAGCAGTAAAAATAAATGGTACTATAAATAACCCATCTGATGTTGATAAAAGGTGGACACTTGAAGTAGCTATCCCATTCAAAGTTTTTAGAACTTCTTATTATCATAAAAACATTCCAAAAGATACTTTTTGGAGAGTGAATTTTTCGAGGGTAAATTGGGATTTTCAGCTCGAACAAAATAGATACCAAAGAAAGAAAAACAAACAAGGAAAATTCGAGTCAGAATACAATTGGGTTTGGTCTCCTATGGGAGTGGTTAATATGCATCGCCCAGAAGATTGGGGGTACGTATATTTCTCCTCAAAAAAAGCTGGAGAGCAAGATGCCTTTGAAATACCTAAAGATCATATAGTGAAACAATATTTATATGAGCAGTATCGAAAACAAAAAGAGTTCTACAAGAAAAACAAACGATGGGGGACTACTTTTGACGAAATTTCTTCAAGTAACCTTGAAATAGAAGGGAATAGACTTATACGGAATTTAGAAAATCATCAAACAGGATTTAATATAACAGTAGTGAGCCCATTTACTAATCGTTTATTCATCATAAAAGAAGACGGTAAAATAGTTGAAAAAGAAGATTGATATGAACATGATCAAAGGTATATATCTAGTAATCATACTTATTCTTATCGGTTGTCAAGCCGAAGAAAAAAAGGAAACAATTACACAGAAAGAAGGAGTGTTAGAAATGAAAACAGAACCTTTTAAATATTGGACATGGATAACCGCTAACCAGGAAAAAACAGATGAGGAGTATACAACCGAATTCAAGAAATATAAAAATAATGGCATAGACGCTGTGTTGATTAATACTTTTGCAGATCCTAAAATTTTAGAAAAATTAACCCAACTGGCAGTAAGAGAAGAGTTAGAAGTTCATGCATGGATGTTTACCATGAACAGACCAGATGATAAGATTGCTTTGCAACATCCAGATTGGTATATGGTAAGCAGAAGTGGCAAATCTTGTTTTGACGATAGACCCTATGTAGACTACTACCAGTGGTTATCTCCTAGTCATCCAGAAGCGCGACAACATGTTTGGGATTTGGTAGAAGGTTTGGCAAAAGTTAAGGACGTAGCCAGCGTACATCTAGATTATATAAGATATCCAGATGTTTATTTACCCGTGGGACTATTGCCAAAGTATAATTTGGTACAAAATGAAGAGTTGCCAGATTTTGATTTTGATTATTCTAAAGCTTCGGTAGAAAAGTTTGAACGATTATATGGTAAAGATATTAGACAATCTGAAGTTCCAGCAATAGATATTGAGTGGAAACAGTTTAGATTAAATGAAATCAAAGCGGTTGTAGATGGTGCGTATGAAATAGCACATAAACACGGGAAAAAATTGACGGCAGCGGTTTTCCCCTATCCTGAAATGGCAGATCATATGGTACGACAACGTTGGGATAAATGGAATGTAGATGAAGTTTTACCCATGATCTATTATAATTTTTATAACGAAACTGTAGATTGGGTAGGTTTTGCTACTAGACAAGGAGTAGCAGACCTTAAAGGAAAAAATACCAAACTACATACGGGTATTTATTTGCCACCTATGAGCGCAAAAGATGTTTCTGTAGCTATTGAGTTGGCAAAAAACAATGGAGCTTCTGGGGTATCTTTTTTCGACGGTGAGGCAATAACAGATGAGCAGTTTGCAGTAATAAAATCTTCAAAAAACAACTAAAATGCACATTTCCTGATGAAATCGGACTAATGAAAACAGTATACATAAATATCGTCATCATGCTATTTCTTTGGTCTTGTAAAGAGGAACAAGCCAAGAGGGAGAATAATGCTTTTTCCGAATCATTATTGACCTCATATGTGAATACTTTTATAGGAACCGATGGTCCCGGGAACACATATCCCGGGGCTACTCTTCCTTTCGGAATGGTACAACTGAGTCCAGACATAGGAATTCCTGGGTGGGACCGTATTGCAGGATATTATTATAAAGATTCTATCATTAGTGGTTTCTCACACACCCATCTTACTGGTACCGGAGCCGGTGATTTATATGATATTTTGGTAATACCCACAAATAGCAGGTTTTCAGAAAGAATAAAAGAAAACAATTATAAACCATTTTCTAAGTTTAGTCATGAAAAAGAGAAATCTGCACCAGGATATTATACCGTTGATTTATTAGATTATGGTATCAAAGCAGAGCTTACCACTACCAAAAGAGTAGGAATACATCGTTATACATTTCCTAAAGATTCTGCAACTGCAATACATATAGATTTAGGGTATGCTCTTAATTGGGATAAACCTACGGATACTTTTATAGAAAAAGTCAACGACTCAACACTTCATGGGTATCGAAAGTCTACCGGTTGGGCAAAGGATCAAAGAGTTTATTTTGTAATGCAATTTTCTAAGCCATTTCATGGCTATACGGTATTTAAAAATGATAGTATAAATTCTTTACCTGTACAAGGAGAAAATACAAAAATTGTAGTCAATTATAACACTTCCGAAAATGAACAGATCGTCATAAAAACAGGTCTTTCTACTGCAGATATTCAAGGAGCATTGGCTTCCTTAGAACAAGAAACAAAGGATTTTGACTTTGACCATTACAAGAAAAAAGCAGAGGAAACATGGGAGAAGGAATTACAAAAGATGAAGATAACCACAGCTGATGTAGATAAGAAAACAATTTTCTACACAATGATGTATCAGTCTATGTTGGCACCAACTTTATTAAGCGATACCAACGGGAACTATAAAGGAGCCAATGACACTATTGCTCGTGCAGTAGGATTTGATAGGTATGATACATTTTCGCTATGGGATACCTTTAGAGCTGCACACCCTCTATATACCATTACTCAACCAGAACGTGTACCAGATATGATAAAGTCTCTTTTGGCACATTATAAAGAAACCAACAAACTACCCGTGTGGTCTATGCAAGGAAATGAAACCAACATGATGATCGGCTATCATGCGGTTCCTGTAATTGTGGATGCTTATTTTAAAGGATTTGAATTTGATGTTGAGCTTGCATATAAAGCTTGTAAGGAGAGTGCTATGGTAAACGATCGACAAATTGATGTATATAAGAGTTTGGGATATATCCCAATCGATGAGCATCACGAAAATTGGTCGGTTTCAAAAACACTAGAATATGCATATGACGACTGGTGCATAGCCATGTTTGCAAAAGATTTGGGAAGAGAAGATGATTATGAATACTTTATCAATCGATCAAAAAATTGGGAAAACGTCTATAACAATAAAAGATCTTGGATACAACCTAAAAGCAATAATGGAGATTTTATTGAACCATTTATCCCCAAAGAATATACACCATATTTCTGTGAAAGTAACGCCTGGCAATACTATTGGTTTGTTCCTCAGAATATCGATGGTTTAATCGAAAAGACGGGAGGAAACGAACGATTTACGCAAAAACTAGATTCTATGTTTTCTTATGCTCCCGAACCAGGAGATAAATTACCCATATTTAGTACAGGTATGATTGGACAATATGCCCATGGAAATGAACCAAGCCATCATGTAGCATTCTTGTATAACTATGTTAAAAGACCTTCTAAAACTCAAGAATTAACTCAGGAGATTTTATCAAAACAATATCAAAATCAACCTAATGGGCATTGCGGGAATGAGGACTGCGGGCAAATGTCATCTTGGTATATTTTTAGCTCGCTTGGTTTTTACCCTGTAAACCCGGCACAAGGAACTTATCTTTTAACATCACCCATTTTTGAAGAAGTTGTGATACAATTGCCAGAAGGAAAAGTTTTTACAATCAAGGCCAAAAACCTCTCAAAGGAGAATACATACATTTCAAATGTTACACTTAATGGAACGTCTCTGGAACAATTATTTATTACTCATAAGACAATTATAAATGGAGGAGTTTTAGAATTTGAAATGAGCGATAAACCCAATGATGCGAAATTTATAAATATGGGATTACCCGAAATTAATAAGATATATCAATGATAATAAGAAAATATACATATCGCTATTCCATACTGATGTTAATCGCTGTTTTTTTGAGTTGTACCAACGAAAAAAAGAGCGAGAGTCTTAATATAGAAAAGAAAGAAGAGGTTAATTCGGTAAAACCAGTGGTAATTTCTACCTGGAATCATGGTGTGCCGGCAAATGAAGAAGCCTGGAAAGTATTGGAAACCGGAGGAAATGCATTAGATGCTGTGGAATTAGGAGTGCGAACAGCTGAAGCAAATCCCGATATTCAAACTGTTGGATTGGGAGGTTTTCCAGATCGAGAAGGTAATGTAACTCTTGATGCATGTATTATGGATCATAACAGTAACTGTGGAGCTGTATCATTTTTACAACATATAAAACATCCAATTTCTGTGGCTCGTAAGGTTATGGAAAATACACCGCATATTATGCTTACAGGCGAAGGCGCCTTACAGTTTGCATTGGAACAGGGTTTTGAGAAAGAAAACTTACTTACTCCTGCTTCTAAAAAAGCATATGAAGAATGGTTGCAAACATCAAATTACAAACCAACTATTAATATAGAGAATCATGATACCATTAGCATGCTTGCCCTAGATGAAGATGGTAATTTATCTGGTGCGTGTACTACCAGTGGAGCTGCCTGGAAAATGCATGGGAGAGTAGGAGACTCTCCTATAATTGGAGCAGGGTTGTTTTTAGATAACGAAGTAGGAGCTGCAGCAGCAACGGGACTTGGTGAGGCCATAATTAGAACTGCAGGAAGCGCTATGGTGGTAGAGCTAATGCGACAAGGAAAATCACCGTATGAAGCTTGTAAAGAAGTTGTAGAACGTATTTATAAAGTACATAAAAATCACAGCGATTTAGAATATTTACAAGTTGGCTTTATAGCATTAAATAAAAACGGAGAATATGGATCATATTGCTTAAGACCCGGATTTAATTATGCTGTTAAAAACTCTCTTGTTAACAATGAATTGAAAAATGCAGATTATAAGATAAACTAAGAATTTGATTGTATAACCAAAAGAAATCAACAGATGAAAAAGAGACAAGCTTTGATGTACTTTTTGATTTTTTTTATTGCTGCAATTTTTATAAAGTGGATGTTTTCCTCTCCAAATGAGGAATATGTAGCACTCAAAAAAAACGCAGAGACAAGTACAGAACAGACCGGAGCCGAAGGTGAGTTAGAACAAGCGATACCTAATAACATAAGTTATAGTTTTCATGTAAAACCAATTCTATCTGACAAGTGTTTTGCGTGTCATGGGCCGGACGAAGCAACAATGGAGAGCGGACTTCGATTTGACACCAAAGACGGCGCCTATATAGCTTTGGGAGAAAATAAAGATCGTTATGCGGTAATACCAGGAGATATTGCAAATAGTGAAATGATAAAGAGAATTTACACTGAGGAGTCTCTTAAAGTTATGCCTCCTAAAGATTCTAATTTAACCTTGAGTAATTATGAGAAGGAAGTACTAAAAAAATGGATCGAACAGGGAGCAAAATGGGATTCACACTGGTCATTTAAAGTTCCAGAAAAACCTTCGATTCCTAGAGTAGTAAATCAGGATTGGGTAAAGAATGAAATCGATTTTTTTATTCTTAAGCGAATAGAAAATGAAAAACTTAAGCCTGCCGATAGAGCTAAAAAAGAAAGATTAATAAGAAGAGTATCTTTTGATCTTACGGGTTTGCCACCAACTATTAAAGATATAGAAGACTTTGTTAAAGATAAATCGTCAAATGCTTTCGAAAAAGTAGTAGATCGATTACTAGCATCTAAAGCATATGGAGAACGCATGGCGTTAGACTGGATGGAGGTATCACGATATGCCGATACCCATGGGTATCAAGATGATTTGGAGCGCACGATGTGGCCTTGGAGAGATTGGGTAATACATGCCTTTAACGAAAATCTACCATATAATGAATTTGTAAAATGGCAGTTGGCAGGAGATCAAATTGATAATGCAAATTTAGAACAGATAGTAGCCTCTGGGTTTAATAGAAATCATAAAATCACTCAAGAAGGAGGGGTTATAGATGAAGAGTATCGTGTAGAGTATGTGATGGATCGAACCAATACTACTGCAAAAGCATTTATGGGGCTTACTATGGAATGTGCGCGTTGTCATGATCATAAATATGACCCAATTTCTCAAGAAGAATTTTACGGGATGTATAGTTTTTTCAATCAATTGAATGAAAAGGGACAAATGGATTATGGAGAAATACCTGAACCGTATATCACTCTCGATAAAAAAACAATCGATGCCAAGTTATCATTTATGAATATACCTGATTCTATTGCCGAAGTCAAATTGATGGTAATGAAAGATGAAAAGGGAATCCGAAAAAATAAATTATTGAATCGAGGTCTTTATGACGCCCCAGGAGAGGAAGTGCCTTATGCATTACCAGAAAATGTACTTCCGTTTTCTGAAGAGTATAGCAAAGATAGATTAGGGCTAGCAACCTGGTTTTTTGATGATAACAATCCCTTAACAGCAAGAGTAATGGTTAACCGCCTATGGCAACAAATGTTTGGGACAGGTATTGTTGCCACTGCAGATGATTTTGGTAACCAGGGAGCTTTACCCACTCACCCAGAATTATTAGATTGGTTAGCCGTTACTTTTAAAGAAGAAGGTTGGGATATTAAACGTATGCTAAAAAGAATGGCTTTATCTGCAACCTATCAGCAAAATTCTAAAATTACTCCAGAATTATTAGAAAAAGACCCGGAGAATCAATTATTGGCACGGGGAGTTCGGTATAAATTACCGGCCGAAGCTATTCGAGATAATGCACTAGCTGCTAGTGGATTGTTGGTTGAGAAAGTTGGAGGGCCAAGTGTAAAACCTTACCAGCCCAGTGGCCTTTGGGCTGAAACTACCTCTGGAGTTGGTCTTACCGAATATATTCAGGATAAAGGAGAAGGGTTGTATAGGAGAAGTTTGTATACTTTTTGGAAACGTACCGTACCTCCTCCTTCGATGCTCACTTTTGATGCTGCTTCCAGAGATTTTTGTACAGTACAACGACAAAAAACCAGTACACCTTTGCAAGCTTTAGTGCTAATGAACGATCCACAGTTTATAGAAGCTTCAGAAGTGATGGCTATTCAAGTATTAAAAAACAATTCTTCTTCAGAACCAAAAAAGATTGAAACTTTATTTCAAAAAATAACTTCAAGAAAACCAGATGAGTCAGAAGTAAATAAGTTATCGGCATACTTGAATGAACAACGAATTGAGAATGCCGAAAGTGAGATTACAAAGGAGTTTTCAGAAAGTACTAGAGAATTGCCAAAAGGTATTGATGAAAAAGAGTATAAAGCGTATACGGCTTTAGTTAGTTTGTTATTCAACTTAGACGAAACAATTACCAAAAGTTAATAGTCATGAACGAGTTATTCAAGCATTTTAATAATAATAACAGGAGACATTTCTTAAAGAAAGTAGGATTAGGGATTGGGGGATTAGCTTTAGGTTCTTTAATTGACCCTGTACAAATGTTTCGAGCGTCAGATACTGCTCAGAATTTGGATTTAAGTCCGGGATCTTTAAAATTACCCCATTTCGCACCTAAAGCGAAAAAAGTAATTTACCTATTCCAGAGTGGAGGGCCTTCACAGTTAGATTTATTCGATTATAAACCAAAACTAACAGACATGAGAGGGCAGGATTTACCAGAATCTGTTAGAAAAGGTCAACGACTTACAGGTATGACTTCTGGTCAAGCAAGTTTCCCATTGGTAGATAGTAACTTCACATTTAAACAATACGGAGAATCCAGAGCATGGGTTAGTAGTTTGATGCCTTATGTTTCTAAAGTAGTAGATGAACTATGTTTTATAAAATCAATGCAGACTGATGCTATAAATCATGATCCGGCGATTACTTTTTTTCAGACAGGATCGCAACAATCGGGTAGACCTAGTATTGGATCTTGGATGAGCTATGGTTTAGGAAGTCTCAATAATAATCTCCCTGCCTTTTCTGTGTTATTAAGCAGAGGAACCGGGCGGCCCAATGCACAACCTTTGTATTCGAAGCTATGGGGAAATGGGTTTTTGAGTTCGCTTCATCAAGGAGTTCAATTCCGATCAGGAAAAGATCCAGTACTGTACTTAAAAGACCCAGATGGAATGTCCAGATTAGATCGCAGAAAAATGTTGGATTATTTAAGTGAGTTAAATCATAAACAAGAATCAGAATTTGGAGATCCCGAAATCAATAGCCGTATCGCTCAATATGAAATGGCTTATCGAATGCAAACCTCTGTTCCTGAAACTATGAATATAGATGATGAACCGGATCATATCTTTAGAATGTACGGTCCTGATTCTCAGATTCCGGGAACTTTTGCAGCAAACTGCATACTAGCCAGACGGCTAATAGAAAAAGATGTACGCTTTGTACAGTTGTATCATATGGGTTGGGATCAGCATGATAATCTTCCCACTCAAATTGAGAAACAGGCCAAAGATGTAGATCAGGCATCTGCCGCGCTTATTTTAGATTTGAAACAAAGAGGATTACTTGAAGAAACCCTGGTAATATGGGGAGGCGAGTTTGGAAGAACCAATTATAGCCAGGGAACACTTACAGATACCAATTATGGTCGTGACCATCACCCGAGATCTTTCACCATTTTTATGGCGGGAGGAGGTGTGAAACCGGGATTCACCTATGGAGAAACCGATGAGTTGGGGTATAACGTAGTAAAAGATCCTGTGCATATTCATGACTTTCAGGCAACATTAATGCACCTTATGGGAATTGATCATACCAAGTTTACGTTCAAACACCAGGGAAGAAGGTTTAGATTAACAGATGTGCATGGTCATGTTATCAATGATATTATCGCTTAATACCTGGGATAAGTATGAATAGAAGAAATTTTCTCCATAAATCGGTTTGTGTTTCGGCAGGAATGCTCACTTTACCTATGTACTCTGGAGCATACAGGTTTGATACTTCCAAAGATTTGATCATTGGTCATAATACTCACCAGTATAAGGTAGATATGAGCTGGGGGAATTTGAATGCTTCTGAAGTTCCTGTTAACGATTGCCATGAAATTATTCAGGATTCTAAAGGGCGAATTGTACTGCTCACAAATCATATAAAAAACAACATCATTATTTATGACAAATCAGGGAAGTTAATAGAGACTTGGGGGACGGACTATCCCGGAGCACATGGTCTAACACTTTCTGTCGAAAATGGAGAAGATTTTCTTTTTATTACCGATTATGAGCGTCATCAGGTGATTAAAACCACTATAGATGGTAAGGTGGTAATGACGTTAGATTATCCGGCAGATTCAGGTAAATACAAAAACAAAGGAGAGTTTAAACCTACCGAGACTACAGTGCTTGAAAACGGAGATTTCTATGTAGCAGATGGCTATGGAAATCAATTTATTTCCCATTACAATCATAAAGGAGAATTATTAAACGTTTTTGGAGGCAAAGGAACCGAGAATGATCAGTTTTTGAATGCTCATGGCATCTGCCTAGATCAAAGAGATAAAGATAACCCTGTATTACTGATCACTGCTAGAGAGCAAAATGTTTTAAAAAGATTTTCTCTCCAAGGTGAATTTCTATCTTCTATAGCGGTTCCAGGAGCTTTAATATGCAGGCCAGTCATTCATAAAGATGAAATTTATTTTGCGGTGCTTAAATCTAAAGGATCGACCCATGATGCTTCTGGTTTTCTATTAATTATGAATAATAAAAACGAAGTTGTTTCCTGTCCTGGTGCTACAAAACCGATATACAAAAATGATAAACTATCAGAATTGTATCAAACTATAAAATTATTTCAACATCCTCATGATGTATGTATCGATGAAGATGATAATGTATATGTTGCTCAATGGAACTCTGGTCAAACATATCCTATAAAACTAACCAGAATATGAGAGTTTTAATAGTTATAATAGGAGTGGTGTTTTTTTATTCGTGTAACACCGATAAAAAGGATAGTTTGGCATCGAAATCTTTTGTACAAGCAAAAGAAATACAGCTAGCGAATCCGAAAATTGAAGTAGATCATGTAATTATAGATGGTTCTTCTTTGATGACCGCTTCTTTAAGGCTAGATAATGCAGATATATTTTACACTGTTGATGGAAGTGAGCCTACTCAAGAATCGAAACAATATAAAGAAACTATTGTAGTCTCAACACCCGAGAAATATACATTTAGGGCTTTTCACGAAGATTTTAAACCAAGTGAAACTGAAACAGTGATTTTTTATAAAAAAGGGATTGATGTAGATCGTCTTTCGATCATCTCTACGTTGAATGAGCAATACCCTGGGCAAGGAACCCGTACATTGGTAAATCATAAAAAAGGAAGTTTGAATTTTAGAGATGGTCAATGGATTGGAGTGACAGAACCTTTTATAGCCGAAATTGATTTTAAGAAGAACATAGTTTTAGAATCGTTGGATATAGGGTATTTGGTAAATACCGATGCATGGATCTTTCCTATAGAAGATATTACTATCAAAATTTCTACTGATGGAGGTGGTTTTGAATCTTTATCGGTTGATATTTCTGATAACAAAATAACTCAAGGTAGCATAAGCCTTGAGAATATTCACATTCCAGTGTTAAAAGAATTGAATAAAATACGAATCGAGATATCGAATACTTCATCAATTCCTGAGTGGCATCAAGGTAGAGATAACCCTGCATGGCTTTTTATGGATGAATGGATTTTTAACACCAAAAATAATTGATGTATGTTGGGACTATTAGATATGTTTTTGGCAGAATTACTTTATTTGGAATCGACAAATAACACACCAGAGTTTTTATTATTCCTAGGGCGTTTTCACCCGTTAATTTTGCATCTTCCTATTGGGGGATTGCTATTGGTGTTTTATTTTGAAATAGTAGGTCGTATTCAGAAAAAATACTCAGACAATCTTATTAAAAATGGATTAGGCTTTAGTGCTGTTTTTGCCATATTGGCCTGTATATTGGGTTACTTTTTATCCCTTGAAGGTGGTTATGAAGAAGGAATTACGAATATTCATATGTATACGGGAATAGGGACAGCAATACTAATTACAATATTATTTTTGCTCAAAAAATCATCAAAAGAAAAGCTATACTTCCCTTTGTTTGTACTAACTATAATTTTAATAAGTATAACAGGGCATTATGGAAGTGTTTTAACGCATGGAGATACTTTTCTAACCCAATATTCACCCTTAACCACAAAAAAAGAAAAACCTAAAGTTGTAGATAGCCTTCAGTATTTTTCAGATGTAATATTCCCAATTCTTGAAGACAAATGCATCCAGTGTCATAATGCTACAAAACAAAAAGGGGGGTTGTCCCTAATTTCAGAAATGATGATTTTACAGGGAGGCGACGAAGGTAAAGGACTTCTTCCAGGAAACGCTATTGCCAGCAACATTGTAAAGAGAATTGTACTTCCTGTAGAAGATGAAAATCATATGCCTCCAGCAGGTAAAAATCAAATAACCTCAAACGAATTATGGTTGTTAAAACACTGGATCAATAATGGAGCAAGTTTTAAAGATAAAGCCCTTGCTTTTGAGAATAATGATACCTTGGTTAATCTACTGGTTAATTATTTAGAAAAAGATCTAGAAATAGTGCCAGAAGCTTCTATTAGTGCTATAAATAAAGTGGTGAAAGCAGGTTTTTCTTTACACAGAGTAGCAACAGATCAACCCCAATTAAGTGCGAAATTTGATAAAGATTCTATTTCTGAAGAAGCAATATCAACCCTGAAAGGAATTGCAAAACAATTGGTGCAATTAGATTTGAACAATACCAATTTGACAGATGATATGTCCGAAGGTTTAAAAAGATTAAAAAAACTAGAGCATCTCCGCTTAGACAATAACAAAATCTCTAACAAAACATTAAATTATCTGGTCGATTTAGAAGGTATCAAGGTTCTTAACTTGCATAATACTTTGGTAGATAACGAGGGACTTTCTATGATTGTTAATGAGATTTCTCCCAAAGATATTTATGTTTGGAATACCAAAGTAGATGAGCAATATGCTGCTGAAATGATACAAAAGGATCAAACGGTAATACATCATGGAATTTTTGAAGGGTTTGCAGAAATTAAACCTTTAAAACCCCCGAAGCTGGTTACACAACAAACAATTTTTAAAGATAGTTTAGAGATTGTTTTTAATGAACCTTTACGAAAAGCTAGGTTGTATTATACGCTGGATGGGTCTGAACCAGATAGTACTTCTTCTCGATATATTGAACCGATTAAAATTACCAATTCGGTGAGCTTAAAAGCTAAAATGTATCAAAAAGAATGGTTACCAAGCCCTACGATGCAAGAAGAATTTTTTAAGATAAAACATAGGGTAGAAAATTTTGATATGCTACACAAACCATCAGTAAAATACCCAGGATCGTATAAAGTATTTGATTTCGTAGAAGCGAGTACTACTTTTTCAGATGGGAAATGGGCCGGTTTTGAAGGTGATGATTTAGTAACTAAGATTAATTTTGAAGAACCTCAAACGATAAATAGTGTTTCAGTAAGTTCACTGCAAGACACCGGATCCTGGATCTTTTTTCCAAAGAAGATTGAAATTTATGCCAAAAGTGAAAATACTCCTTTTGAGAAAATAGAAACCATAAATTATGACGCAACAAATGAAAACAAAGCGACCGAAATAAAGAAAAAACGTTTTAAAATCGAGTTTCCTACTATACATACGAAACAAATTAGGATAGTAGTGCATAATGTAGGGAAACTTCCTAGTTGGCATCAGGGAGTAGGTCAAAAAGGATGGCTTTTTGTTGATGAAATATTAATACAGTAAATCAAAAATGGCAGCTACAGATAAAATTTTGTATCCGTTAAAATTTTACCCAATATTAAAAGAAAAGGTATGGGGTGGGAATAAACTGAGTGCCCGTTTTAACAAAAAATCGATAAAAGATAATATTGGAGAAAGTTGGGAAGTATCTGATGTCGATGGTGATGTGTCGGTAGTATCTAATGGTTCTTTGGCAGGTAAAACATTACCCGAAATCTTAGCAGAATATAAAGACTTGTTAGTTGGGAAACATGTGTATGAACTTTTTGAAAACAAATTTCCTTTGCTTATTAAGTTTATCGATGCAAAAGAACCTCTAAGTATTCAGGTACATCCTAATAATGAATTGGCGCAAGAACGACATAACTCTTTTGGTAAAACTGAGATGTGGTATATTATGGATGCCGAAAAAAATGGAAATTTAGTGGTCGGGTTTAAAAATGATTCTGATCAAGATGAATATCTGGAACATCTCAATAATAAAACCTTGATGAACATCCTCAACGAGGACAAAGTACAGGAAGGAGATGTATATTTTATTCCCACTGGTAGAGTACATGCCATAGGAGCGGGAGTATTATTGGCAGAGATTCAGCAAACTAGTGATATTACATATCGTATTTATGATTGGGATAGGCCAGACCAGTATGGTAATTATAGAGAATTGCATACAGACTTAGCATTGGATGCTATTGATTATAAGGCCGAAAAAATATATAAATCATCCTATGAAACTAAGCAAAACATACCGACAGAATTAGTGAGTTGTGAGTATTTTACCACTAATCAATTACTGATAAATAATGATACTTATGAAGCAGATAACCTTAAGGATTCATTTGTCATTTATATATGTGTAAGTGGAGGATGTAGTATTCAATATGATAATGATTTAGAAGTAGATTTAGAAGTTGGACAGACTGTGTTACTTCCTGCTATTTTGAAAAAGTATTCTATTTATTCCAAATCTGAAGTGAAACTACTTGAAGTATACATTAAATAAAAATCACGGCACTAGTAAATTATTAAGAGAATTTAAGCAATGAAAAACCAGTATATAACCATATTATTAATCTCGTGTTTATTCTTTTCCTGCCAACAAAACCAGGAAGTGCAATCTGCTGTAGAACCCGTTGAAAAGTTAGAAAATCTTACCGATTTGGTAAATCCATTAATGGGAACAGATTCTGCTTTCGATTTGTCTAATGGAAACACCTACCCCGCAATTGCAACTCCATGGGGGATGAATTTCTGGACACCAATGACATCAAAAATGGGTGATGGTTGGACGTATAAATATGATGAAAATAAGATAAGAGGAATAAAGCAAACCCACCAACCGAGTCCGTGGATTAATGATTACGCCGCTTTTTCGTTAATGGCGGTTACTGGAGATCTTAAATATAAAGAAGAAGAAAGAGCCTCATGGTTTTCTCATAAAGCCGAAGTCGTGAAACCTCATTATTACAAAACCTACTTAGCAGATCATGATGCCACTGTAGAGGTTTCTCCTACAGAGCGAGCAGCACATTTTAAGTTTACATTCCCAGAGAGAGAGCAGTCCTATATTATTCTAGATGCTTTTTTTAAAGGATCTATGGTTAAGATTATCCCCGAAGAAAGAAAGATTATTGGATATTGTCGAAATAATAGCGGCGGGGTTCCAGATAATTTTCATAACTATTTCGTAGCTGAATTTGATAAAGATTTTGAAGTAAGCCATACCTGGGGAGATGGTTGGAAATTGGTTGAAAATTCTAAAGATAATGAAGGAGAACATGTAGGTGCAATTGTTGGGTTTAAAACCAAAAAAGGAGAAGTTGTGCACGTTAAAGTGGCTTCTTCTTTTATAAGCCCAAAGCAAGCACAGTTAAATTTAGACAGGGAAATTGGTGATCATACTTTTGAGCAAACCAAAGAAAATGCAAAAAAAGAATGGGAAAAAGAATTAGGAAGGATTCAGTTGGAAGACAGTAACACAGAGCGCATTAAAACTTTTTACTCCTGTTTGTATAGAGTGCTTCTTTTCCCAAGGAAGTTTTATGAGTTTAACGAGAACAACGAGATCGTCCATTACAGCCCGTACAACGGTAAAGTGCTACCGGGATATATGTTTACCGACAATGGTTTTTGGGATACGTTTAGAGCTGTATTTCCTTTTTTCAATATGATGTATCCAGAATTAAATGGGCATATTATGGAAGGCTTGACAAATACCTATAAAGAATCGGGTTGGTTACCAGAATGGGCTAGTCCAGGACACAGAGATTGTATGATTGGCTCTAACTCTGCACCTATTATTGTAGATGCTTTTCTGAAAGGAGTACCCAACATGGATACAGAGGTTTTGTTTGAAGCAATTCTTAAAAATGCAACAACTTCTGAAGGTAGACCCCTATCAAACGGAAACCCAATTAGATCAGTTGGAAGAGAAGGGGTAGAATACTATAATGAACTTGGGTATGTGCCATATGATGTAAAGATTAATGAAAATGCCGCTCGTACGTTAGAGTATGCGTATGCAGATTTTACCATAGCAAAAATGGCAGAAAAACTAGGCAAGCAAGAGGTTGCTAATTCTTTCTACGAAAGATCTCAAAATTACAAGAATCTATTTGATTCTTCTACCAAATTAATGAGAGGTAAAAATGAAGATGGTAGTTTTCAAAAGCCTTTTAATCCATTAAAATGGGGAGATGCCTTTACCGAAGGAAACAGCTTGCATTATACTTGGTCTGTTTTTCATGATGTTGAGGGATTAATTCAATTAATGGGAGGAAAATCAGAGTTCGAAAAAAAATTGGATGAGGTATTTACGATGCCTCCAGATTTTGATGCCTCTTATTATGGTTTTACGATTCATGAAATAAGAGAAATGCAAATCGTAAATATGGGGAATTACGCCCATGGCAATCAACCCATTCAGCATATGATTTATTTATATAACTATGCGAATGCGGCATATAAAGCCCAAGAAAAAATTCGAGATGTATTGACCAAACTATATGCAGCTACTCCTGATGGGTATTGCGGAGACGAAGATAACGGACAAACTTCTGCGTGGTATGTGTTTAGTTCGTTAGGATTCTATCCTGTAACACCAGGGGTAAACCAGTATGTTATTGGAAGTCCGTTATTCAAGAAAGCAACTTTACATTTGGAAAACGGGAAAACTTTTGAAATCAAAGCTCCTGAAAATTCAGATGCTAATATGTATATTCAATCTCTTACTTTAAACCAAAAAGAGTATGATAAAGGTTATTTAAGATTTGAAGATATTCAACAAGGAGGAGAATTAAATTTTCTATTAGGAAGTGACCCCAATAAAAATTGGGCAAATACTAGCGAAGCTGTACCTTACTCTTTAAGTAATAAACAATAAACTTTTATGGTAACCTTTCAACAAAAGACATTTCTTCAGATTTTCTTAGTCCTTGCTAGTATTATTTTTGGGGCATGTAAGCAAGAAGAACTTAAACAAGGTGCTATTGTAGACCAAGAATCTGAGCAAATACCAATAAAAGAGGTTGCCAAATATGTAAATCCATTTATAGGAACATCTAATTTTGGAACTACTAACCCTGGCCCGATAGCCGTAAGAGGAATGGTAAATGTATCTCCTTTTAATGTAGCAGGTTCTCAAAATTTACCTTTAGAAAAAGATAGTCGATGGCTATCTACCCCATATGTAAAAGAAAATACATTTTTAACAGGTTTTAGTCATGTCAACTTAAGTGGAGTAGGTTGCCCAGACTTGGGAGTAATTATTACCATGCCAACAACAGGAACCTTACAAACCAATCATTTAAAGTATGGTTCTACATATTCAGACGAAATTTCTAAAGTAGGTTATTATTCAAACACTTTGGATAAATATAATATCAAAGTAGAAACTACTGCTACCACTCGATCTGGAGTAAGTAAATATTCTTTTCCAAAAGGAGAAGCAAATATTCTACTTAATCTGGGATTGGGATTGACCAATGAACAAGGAGGAATGATAAAAATGGTTTCTTCAACCGAAATTGAAGGGTTTCGTACGGTAGGTTCTTTTTGCTACTATAAACCCGATGAAACATATCCTGTTTATTTTGTGGCTAAGTTTTCAAAACCGGCTGTTGAATTTGGAGTTTGGCAAAACCGGAATAAATACAAAGGGGTAGAATCTGAATGGATGAAAGCATACAATGACAGTACTATACTAAAGAAACAATATACCAAAGAGGTTGTAGGAGATAGTATTGGTGGCTATATGAAATATCATTTCGATGCTCCCGGCCAGGTCGAAGTAAAAGTAGGGATCTCGTATGTGAGCATAAAAAATGCCAGGGAGAATCTTGAAAAAGAAACAGGGTTAAAAACCTTTGAGCAGATTAGGAAAGAAACTAATGAAGAGTGGAACCAATATTTATCTAAAATAGAAGTTGAGGGAGGTGAAGAAGATGATAAAATTAAATTTTACACAGCACTGTATCATACACTTATACACCCCAGTACATTGAATGACGTAAATGGGGAGTACCCGAAAATGAAAACAAGAGAAACATTAAAGACCCATGGGACTAGGTATACAGTATTTTCTCTTTGGGATACCTATAGGAACTTACATCAATTGATGAGTCTTGTATATCCCAAGCAACAATCTAATATGATAAAAAGTATGTTGCAAATTTACGAGGAGTCGGGTTGGCTTCCGAAGTGGGAACTAAACGCTACAGAAACAACTACAATGGTTGGAGATCCAGCGGGAATTATTATCGCCGATACCTATTTAAGAGGGATAAAAGATTTTGATATTCAAAAAGCGTATGAGGCAATGGTAAAGAGTGCAGACCATATCGAAAACAATCCTCTGCGTCCTGGGCTAAAAGATTATCTAGAAAAGGGATATCTTACCACGGCAACCACTAACAGTGGTTCGGTATCAATAACACAAGAATATAATATTGCAGACTATGCAATAGCGCAATTAGCTAAAGAGCTAGGTAGAGAACAAGACTACAAACGTTTTTCAAAAAGATCATTATCTTATAAAGGTCTTTTTGATCCTGAATTTAATTTACTACGCCCTAAAAATAATGATGGAACATGGTTAACTCCGTACCGTCCCGAAACAGGTGCAAACTTTGTGAAAAATTTAGGTTTTATCGAAGGGAATGCATGGCAATATACATTTATGGTACCCCATGATATTGACGGGTTAAAAGCTTTGATGGGAGGAGATCAGGTTTTTCTTGAACAATTGCAGAAAGTTTTTGATAACCAACAGTTCGATATGGCAAATGAACCCGACATAGGATATCCTTTTCTATTTAATTATATCGAAGGAGAAGAGTGGAGAACTCAAAAAACGGTGAATTCCTTATTAGATAAGTATTATAAAAACACACCTGATGGATTACCCGGTAACGATGATACAGGAACGATGTCTGCTTGGGTAGTGTTTTCAATGATGGGGATATATCCGGTTGAACCTGCAACACCTCTCTACACTTTTTGCACTCCAAAATTTGAAAAAATTAGTATTCATTTAGATAGAGAATATTACAATTCAGATACATTAACTATCACTTCTCAAAAAACCACAGGTAAAAAAATGATAAAAACAATTGAAATAGATAATGTATCATTTGACAATTTTTTTATCTCCCATAAGGAGCTTTTAAATGCTAAAAACATTCACTTTACATTACAGTAGCGATCTTTCTTTCGTTAAAATTTATTAGGATCAAATTTTCTTTTTACGGCTAAAACCTAAACGCAAAAGTATTTAGACGTACTGTGAAGACTTCTTCTTTTTGACAAACATAGGTTTTAGATTCGTTCAACCTATTTGAGTGGTTATTCATCTTTTTTTTTAGGGTAAAAGAGAAGCTCTAAATACCTTTAAGATAGCTTTTTAGCTTTCCTAAACTTCCGAGTATTAACCATTTTAATAAATATATTATGTACACACAAATCAGAAAAATCAAAATTGCAACATTTATCTCACTCCTAATGATGTTAGGTATATCCTGTAGTAAGGATGATATTAGTGAAGAAGAACCTGTCAATTTAGAAGAGTTTACCGAAGCACAGGAAAAAGCGCACGGATTAAAAAGCCCAGCTTCTGTTATGTATATAGAAGTAAATAACCAAAAGATGCAAAATGCGGGTGCATATACTTTACCCAATGGGAAACCAATGATAGATATCGCGGTGATTTTTGCAGCGAATATCAATTACCATACTCAGAACGGAAGGACTCATAAATTGAGCATGAATCCTAATGTTAGGAGAGTCCTTAATAACAGAAATAATACGATCAAACCATTACAAAGAAAAGGAATAAAAGTACTATTGTCGATTTTAGGAAATCATCAGGCAGTTGGTATTGCAAACTTTCCGACTAGGGCGGAGGCCAGAAGATTTGCTAAAGAAGTGGCCAATGTTGTAAAGAATAATGGTCTTGATGGGGTAGATTTGGATGACGAATTTGCTAAGTATGGTTCCATACCGGGAAGACCAGCAATTAATAGAAATTCGTTTATTTGGTTACTTCAAGAGCTAAGAGCTGCTATGCCAAGTAATAAGATCATTACATATTATCGTATAGGTGAATCTACGAGTCAAATGCAATCACAAGGAAAGAGAGCTGGGCAGTTTTTAGATTTTGCATTTCAACCATTTTATGGATCATATGCCAATATAAATGTTCCAGGGTTGGGAAAGAGGAAAAAGGCAGCTGCAGCTGTTGACGTGACGAGAACTGCGGCCTCAACAGCTAGAGATTTTGCAAATAGAACAAAGAGAGATCGATATGGTGCCTTTGTAATGTATAATTTAGATGGGGTAAATAGAGAAAGTTATTTGAATGGAATTTCTCAAGGACTGTATGGGAAACAAACTAAATTAACAGGAACCCTACAATGATAATAACAATAGAATAACTGTTTGAAAATATAGAGGTTATCTGGATATAGATAACCTCTTTTTGTTGGTTATCTGTGGAAATAAATTAGATTTTTTTAAAATATTAGAAACTTCAAACGTTTTCGTTGTTCTGCTTTTTAACTTTTCAGCGTCGTTATTGATCGAAAAACTTTTTGAAAAGTTAATGATATTATAATATTTATGTTAATAATTAATGATTACCCTAAGGGAAACAAATATCAAATTAACAATTAAATAAACAAATATGTGTAAGAAGTTACTAGTATTTATGCTGTTTATGTCTTTTACATGTTTTGAATCTATTTTCGCACAAGGTTCAACAGTAACAGGTAAGGTAACAGATGCTAAGGAAGGTAATCCTCTTCCGGGAGTAAACGTAATAGTCAAGGGCACATCAGTCGGTGTTTTAACCGATTTCGATGGAAATTATTCGATTAATTTGCCAAAGCAAAATGCGGTCTTAGTTTTTTCTACTTTGGGGTATGCGACCCAAGAATTAGCGGTAAACGGGCAAACTACAATTAATGTATCGCTAACCGTAGAAACAGAACAATTAGATGAGGTTATTGTAACAGCCTTAGGTATTGAACGTGACCGAAAAACACTTGGATATTCAGTTACCCAGTTGGAAGGTGAATCGATATCAGAAGTAAAAACACCCAATGCTCTCAACGCATTACAAGGTAAAGTTGCAGGGGTAAATATTACACCACCATCTACTGGAGCCGCAGGGTCAAGTAGAGTTATTATTAGAGGGGCTTCAAGTATTTCGGGTACAAATCAACCATTATATGTTGTTGATGGAGTTACCATAGACAATACTCAGTTAGGAGCGGCAAGTGAATGGGGAGGTTCAGATTTTGGTGATGGAATTTCAAGTATTAATCCAGATGATATCGAATCGGTAAGTGTGTTAAAAGGAGGTGCAGCAGGGGCATTATATGGATCCCGAGCATCAAATGGAGTGATCATTATAAAAACAAAGAATGGTAAGAGAGAACAAGGGTTTGGTGTAGAATACAGTACTCAAATAACTTTTGAAGATATATTAACAAACGTAAGAGATTTTCAAAGAACCTATGGTCAGGGATCTCAAGGTGTAGCACCAACGACAGCACAAGAAGGGTTGCAAACTGCATTTTCTTCCTGGGGACCAAGATTAGGGAGTATACCTTCTTCGGTACAATTTGATGGTGTTTCTAGACCTTATGTAGATAGAGGTAATAATTTGGATAAGTTCTATGATACTGGGGTTACCATAATTAACACCGTTGCAGTGTCAAAGAATAGTGATAATTTTAATTATAGATTTGCAGCCACAGATTTTGATAACGATGATGTACTTCCTAATTCTGAATTAAATAGGAAATCCTTTTCACTTAATTTAGGATCGGTTGCAGCAGATAAACTCTCATTAAACTTAAGCGCAAGATATATTGTAGAAAAGGTAACTAACAGACCTAGGGTATCTGATGCGCCTGGAAATGCAAATTTCTCAGCGGGATTATTGCCAGCCAATGTGAATATAGAAGATTTAGCTCCAGGATTTAATGAAGATGGTGTAGAGCAACAAATTTCAGGAAACCCTTTTGTTCAAAATCCATATTGGGCAGCAGAGCGATTCAGAACATTTGATAGAAGAAATAGAATATTGAGTTCAGCAACAGTTAAGTATCAAATTTTTGATTGGTTAGATATTACTGCCAGAGCCGGAATTGATCATGGTACCACACGAACCACTCAAATTGAGGGGTATGGTACTGCGTTTACTCCACTTGGAAGTATCGAAGAAAGAGAAAATAATATAACCCAGGTAGATGCAGACTTGATCTTAGGGTTTAATAAACAAGTTACTGAAAATTTAGGGATTAAGGCTTTTCTTGGGGCCAACAAAAATACACAAAGAAGAGATTTTCTTAGGTTAAGGGGAGAGCGATTTGTAGTGCCCTTTTTAGAAATTTTAGGTAATGTAGAAAACACAAGTAATGAAAGAACTCTTACTGAGTTAGCGTTTTCAGGGATTTATGGTTCTGTCGAACTTGGATATAAAGACTTCTTGTATTTGACCGTTACAGGGCGTAATGATTGGTTTTCTACCTTATCTGCGGCCGGTAAGTCATCACCAAACAATGATTTTTATCCTTCGGTTAGTGGTAGTTTTGTTTTTTCTAGTGCCTGGGATATGCCATCTTGGTTAACCTTTGGTAGAGTTAGGGCAAATTACTCAGAGGTAGCAGGAGGTACCGAAACGCCTTACCAATTAAGCCTGCCATATCGTATTTTTGGACAGGGACATTTGGGGCAACCTCTAGGAGAAATTGCTACTGGTACATTACCTAATACGTCTTTAACTCCTTTTAGCAAAAGCGAATTCGAAGTTGGGTTGGATCTTAGTTTCTTTAATAGTAGATTGGGAATAGATGTAGCGTACTATCGTAATGAGACCGAAAGAGATATTTTACCTGTAGACATTTCTAATACTTCTGGTTTTTCCAACGTATTGTCTAATATAGGAATCCTTGAAAACAATGGGCTTGAATTGTTAGTTCGAGGAACACCTATACGAACTTCTAATTTTAGTTGGGATGTTACTTATAATTTAGGTTTCAACGAAAGTGAAATAGTTGCAACAGATGATCAAAGTAATATTCTTACCGTAGGTAATGTTAGAACTTTTGATGCTAGCATAAGCCAAATTGTTGGGGAGCCATTCGGAGTTATTTATGGTACTGCTTATGAAAGAAATGCTGCAGGGCAAATTGTATTTGGTGCAGATGGATTACCTATTGAAAGCGCAGAACGTAAAATTTTAGGAGAAGGAGTGCCACCATGGACCATGGGACTTACCAATACCTTCCGATATAAAAACTTTGATTTAAGTTTCTTAATAGATGCGAAGTTTGGTGGTCAGGTTTATGCCGGTACCAATGCCATAGCACTGTCAACAGGTTTAGATAAGCGTACCTTAGAAGGTAGAGAAGGAGGATTAACCGTAAGCGGAGTTGATGAAGCAGGAAATCCATTCACCTTTACCCACGATAATTCTACATTACAAGCGTATTATGGACGAATTTCAGGAATTGCAGAAGAGGTTATTGAAGATGCAGATTTTATTAAATTACGTCAATTAAGTTTGGGGTATACGTTTCCATCAAAATTATTGGAGAAAATTTTCATAGATACTGCAAGTATTTCACTCGTTGGAAGAAACCTGTTCTTTATCATGAGAGAATCTGAGAATATTGACCCAGAAGCAGGATTTAATGGAGGTAACGCTCAAGGGTTAGAATACTTTGGATTACCGCCTATCGCGAGTTACGGACTTACTGTTAATTTGAAATTTTAAGAATTTAAAAATATTTCAACGATGAAAAAAATAATCATAGCAATTTTGGTCATCTTTTTAGGTACTACTTCTTGTGATAGTGGTTTTGAAGACCTAAATGTTAATCCAAATACAGCAACAGAACTAGAACCAGGACCAAAGTTCACTAATGCAATTTTGAGAACCGCCGGAGATCGTTTTGAGAATTGGAGAGGAAATTTAATTTATTCTTCGATGATGATACAACACATGGCTTCAATAGGTGGTGTTTGGGCTGGAGATAAATACTTTTACAATGCACAATGGTCTGGCGCCTGGTTTGAAAGAGGGTATAATGATCAAGTGAAAATTATCGAAGATATAGTCACTCAATTAGAAACAGATACCGAAGATCAATACTCCGAAGAAATGTTGGCCATCGCCAGAATACTTAGGGTGTTTATTTATCATAAAATCACCGATCTTTATGGAGATGTACCTTATAGTGAAGCAGGAAGAGGTTTTACCGATGGGAATTTTAGACCTGCTTATGATCCTCAAAGTGAAATTTATGCAGATATGCTAAATGAGTTGGCAGAAGCAACAGCCGCCTTAGGGACAGGAACTTCGCAATTCGGTACTGCAGATATTCTTTTTGATGGAGATCAAGACAAATGGAAACGTTTTGGATATTCTATGATGTTGCGTTTAGGATTACGTCTTATAAAGGTTGATCCCTCGGGAGCACAACAATGGGCACAAAGAGCAATAGACGGTGGTGTAATGCAGTCTAATGATGATACTTCTTATGTAGAACATACTGATGGCCCAGAAGGAATCAATAGAAATGGTAACGGTCAGGTATTTAGTGCAGATGATGATATGCGTTTAAGCGATACGTTCATCAATGCTTTGGCCGGAGATCCAAGATTGCGAATTTATGCAGCTTTACCAGACGGTGATGGTGATAGAAATACAAGTGGCAGTAATGATCCTGCTATGCAAATAGGGCTACCTAATGGGCTTGATGCTACCACAGTTCTTGATATACCTGGAGGAGATGATATCAACAATTTTTCAGAACCTAATAGAAATTTGATTACAGCAGAAGACGAACCTTATTTTTTCCAAACCTATGCAGAAGTAGAATTTATGCTAGCCGAAGCAGATATTAGATGGGGAATTGCAGGAGGTGATCCAGCCGCACATTATGATGCAGGGGTTACAGCCGCAATGAGACAATTAGACTTGTATGATGTTGGTGACCAAAGCGTAACAGATACTGAGATTCAGGATTTTTTAACTGCAAATCCTTATAATGCAGTCAATGGTCTTGAACAGGTAAATACACAATATTGGATAGTTACTTTTTTAAATGATATAGAATCTTTTGCAAATTGGAGAAGAACAGGTTTTCCGGTACTGATTTCTGTAGATTATCCTGGAAATGAGTCTAATGGGATGATCCCAAGAAGACTTCGTTACTTTGAAAGAGAGCAAACTACAAACCCTCAGAATTATCAAGCGGCTATATCTAGACAAGGACCAGATCAATTTACCACCAGAATATGGTGGGATGTTGAATAATTTGGCATTAGCCAAGAATATAGATTTGATTTAACCAAAAAGAAGGGATTGTTTTCCCTTCTTTTTATCTTAGAGTTCACGAAATAAGCCGTAATAATTCAGTGAATAAGTAAAAATGATTACATGGTTATTCCATCTGGCAATTAAAAAACAATAAATATAAACAGATGAAACTAGTATGGGTTTTTTGGGTTAGCCTTTTTCTTTTCTTGGGTGTACGTTTAAACGCCCAAGAAAAGAAAACTTTTACATTGCTCTCTTCAGACAAAACAGGAATATCTTTTTCAAATGATGTGGTAGATCTCAAGGATAAGAATATTCTATTATATTCTAATTATTATGGAGGGGCTGGTGTGGGTATTGCAGATTTCAATAATGATGGGTTACAAGATATTTTCTTTGGAGGAAATCTTGTTGGAGATCAATTATATCTGAATAAAGGCAATTTGAACTTTGAAAATATTACTGAAAAAGCTGGTATTTTGGATGATGGAGGATGGTCCTCAGGAATCGTCTTGGCCGATGTAAATGGAGATGGTTATACCGATATTTATATCTGCAGAGAACTTTATGACGATGATGATGAACTTCGAAGAAATAAATTATATATCAATAACGGCGATCTCACATTTTCGGAACGGTCTGCCAAATTTGGATTAGATAATAATCAACGTACCAGACATGCGACGTTTTTAGATTATAATAACGATGGATTTTTAGATCTTTTTTTATTGAATCAACCCCCAAACCCTGGAAGCTACTCTAAGTTTTTTGGTATCAACCTTAAAAATGACTTAAAGTATGCATCCAAACTTTATAAAAATGTCAATAATACCCGTTTTGTAGATGTTAGTGAAGAAGCAGGAGTTTTACGCACTAGTAATGCAAATAGTGTATCTGCAGGTGATTTCAACAATGATGGTTTCACAGACCTTTATATCGCAAATGACTTTTATTTACCCGATTTCTTTTATCTAAATAATCAGGATGGGACATTTACGAATGTCGCAAACACTGCGTTAAACCACATGTCATATTTTAGTATGGGAGTAGATGCTGCAGATATTAATAATGATGGACTACTTGACATTATGGTAGCCGATATGGCTGCAGAAGATAATGTACGATTAAAGTCCAATATGAGTGGGATGAATCCCGAGGCTTTCTGGAAAGTAGTCAATAATGGAGGCCACTATCAGTATATGTTCAATACCCTTCAACTCAATAATGGAAATGGTACTTACAGCGAAATTGCAGAATTGGCAAACATTGCTTCTACCGATTGGAGTTGGTCTAATCTAATCGCAGATTTTGATAATGATGGATTAAAAGATATTTACGTAACCAACGGTTTATTGAGAGATATACGTAATACAGATGCCAATAAAAGACTGGCAGATTATGTAGTAGATGTGGCCAATACATTTGTGAAAAATAACCCTAACGCCGGCGATGTAAGTATATGGGATATTTTAAATTTAGAAGAAACGGTCCAAATTTTACCTTCCGAAAAACTTAAAAATTATGCTTTTAAGAATAATGGAGATTATACCTTTTCTAAGGTTATAGAAGATTGGGGTTTAGATCAGAAAACATTCTCAAACGGTGCAGCCTATGCAGACTTAGATAATGATGGTGATCTTGAAATTGTGGTAAACAATATCAATGAAAGAGCATATGTATATAAAAATAACACCAGCGAAAATGCAAATTGTAATTATTTGATATTTAAACTATTAGATAAAACCAATGCGTCGACCTTAGGAACCAAAGTTACACTATTGTATGAAGACCAGAAACAGTTTGCAGAGACAACAAACGTTAGAGGGATTTATTCAACTAGTGAACAGATTGCTCATTTTGGATTAAATGATCTTTTAAAAGTGCATAAGGTACTTATAGATTGGCCAAATGGTAAGCAAACCATTTTAAATGATGTACAGGCAAATCAGGAAATTACTCTTTTTATGAATGAACAAATTTCTACAAATACAATAAAAGAAGGGGCATTAGAGACCATTTTTAAAGATATTACAAAACTTCAAAAATTAAAGCACAGTCATAAAGAGAACTACTTTGATGATTATGGAGATCAAATTTTATTACCTCATAAATTATCTCAATTTGGGCCTGCTTTGGCCATTGGAGATATTAATGGAGATACCCTGTTAGACGTTTATATTGGGGCAGCAAAAGATCAGGCTGCCTCAATATATGTACAAAATACTTTGGGCTCTTTTACAGAAGCCTATCAGAAACCTTTCGAAGATGATCGTTTTAATGAAGATGTAGATGCTACTTTTTTTGATGTCGATAATGATGGTGATCAGGATTTATATGTAGTGAGCGGAGGGTATGAATATAAGCCGGGTGCTAAAGAATATACTGATCGCTTATATATCAATAATGGAAGTGGTAATTTTATTAAAAATACTGAAGTAAAATTACCAGCAGTTAGTGGAGCCAACGTAATCTCCAACGATTTTGATAAAGACGGAGATCTTGATGTATTTGTTGGAGGTAGATTAACTCCAAAATCGTATCCCGAACCTACGTCAAGCTATATTTTAGAGAACAAAAATGGAAACTTAGTAGATGTTACTGCTCAGATAGCTCCTCAACTACAAAATATAGGTATGGTTACCGATGGTGTCTGGGAGGATTATGACAGCGATGGAGACTCTGACCTAATCCTTGTTGGAGAATGGATGCCAATAACAGTTTTTGAAAATGATAACGGAAACTTTAGAAAAATTAAACCTCTGGGATTAGAACAATCATCTGGATGGTGGTTTAGTATAGAAAAAGGAGATTTTGACAATGACGGTGATATCGATTTTATTGCCGGAAATCTAGGGCTCAATTATAAATATAAAACTTCTCCAGATACTCCCTTTGATGTGTATTATGAAGACTTTGACAATAACGGAAATAACGATATCGTTTTGGGATATTACAATTATGGTAAACATTACCCGTTAAGAGGCTTTTCATGCTCAGCACAACAAATTCCGCAGCTTAAACAAAAGATCAAAAAATATGATCTTTTTGCATCCTTAGAAATAAATGAAGTTTATGGGAATGATAATTTACAAGAGGCCCTTCATTACGAGACACAAACTTTTGCCAATTCTTATATAGAGAATTTAGGGAAAGACGGATTTAGAATATCTCCCTTGCCAAACAGGGCACAATTTTCTAACGTAAATGATATGGTTATTAAGGATTTTAATGCCGATGGTAATTTAGATGTTCTGCTTGCAGGAAATCTATATGTATCAGAAATAGAAACTATGCGTAACGATGCGGGTACAGGTGTACTTCTTTATGGAAATGGGAAAGGAGGATTTAGCCCAGAAACAGTGGTGAATAGTGGTTTTTTTACCAATAAAGATGTGAGAAAGATGAGAATTATTGAAAATCAGAATTTGATCCTGGTAGCTAATAATAATGATAAACTACAAATTTTTGAATACAAAAAATAAAACCAACACCAATCAATAAACCAAAAATCAAAGTTCAAACACTATGGATAAACAAAAAATGAATTACAAAAAACCGTTTATAACAATCACTTTTTTATTTTTCATGTGGGGGTTTATAACAGTGATGAATGATGTGTTAATACCACATCTAAAGGCTGTATTCGAACTCTCTTATTTCCAGGCGGCTTTGATACAATTTGCATTTTTTGGGGCATTCTTCGTGATTTCTCTAATTTACTTTTTGATCTCAGTGAGTCAGGGAGATCCTATTTCTAAAATAGGTTATAAAAATGGGATTATCGTGGGTTTGATCCTATGCGGAATAGGATGTTGCCTATTTTATCCTGCAGCGAACTACCAACGATATGGTATTTTTCTTGGAGCTTTGTTCGTATTGGCATCTGGGGTTACTATTTTGCAGATAACAGCAAACCCTTATGCAGCTATATTGGGAGACTCTAAAACAGCTTCGAGCAGACTCAATTTGGCACAAGGTTTTAATTCGTTTGGAACTACCCTAGCACCAATAATTGGGGCTATATTATTATATAAAGTTTTTTCAAATGGTGAAATTACCGTAGACTCTTTAAAGATGCCCTATCTTATTTATGGTGGGCTTTTTCTCGCTCTGGCTATTATTATAAAATTTATAGAATTGCCTTCATTTGTAAATAATGAAAAGATAGAAAAGGGTCTTGGAGTTTTAAAGTTTCGACATGTAGTTTTAGGGATGTTTGCGATTTTCTTCTATGTAGGAGGAGAAGTCTCTATTGGTAGCTTTCTAATCAATTTTTTTGGTTTAGAATCGGTGATGGGAATGGACGAAGCCGAAGGAGGGGTGTTTCTTTCCTACTATTGGGGGGGAGCGATGATAGGAAGGTTTTTAGGCTCTGTTTCTATGGGGAGTATTACAAATACTACTAAGAAATATAGTATTATGGCCGGGTTGTCGGTATTGTTCTTTATAGTTTTGTATTTTATTACTGCCATAAAAGTAGAAGGAGCCGAATTTTCGCTTCAATTACTACCATTTTCAAAAATATGGCTGTTTATAGTATTCTTGATTATTAATTACCTAGCTTTTCTTGTTGGAGGGTCAAAGCCATCTAAAGTACTAACACTTTTTGCATCAATTATTATTGTTTTATTGTTGGTAATGATCTTGAGTCAGGGTGAAATAGCTTTCTGGAGCGCCATAGCAATAGGAGCGTTCAATTCTATATTATGGTCAAATATATTCACATTAGCGATTAAAGATTTAGGAAAATATACAAGTCAGGCATCATCATTATTGGTGATGATGATTGTAGGGGGAGCCTTAATTCCATTGTTACAAGGAGCTGTAGCAGATGGTATAGGGATTCAATTATCTTTCTTTATTCCTATAATTTGCTATTCGTATCTGGTATTTTACGGAATAGAAGGATATCGAATAAAAAAAGTATCTGATAACACTTAAAGTTTAAAAAGAGTTCTAAAGTAATCAGAAACATGAAGCACTTTTTAATTAGTTTTTTCACAATTGTAAGCTTGCTAGGATGCAAGAATGAATCTAGAACACCGATATATTTAGATAAGGATGAGGCTATTGAAGTACGAGTGTCAGATTTGGTATCCCGAATGACTTTGGAAGAAAAAGTGGGACAACTAGATATGTATTCTGCAAATGACCTAGTGTATAATGGTAAATTGTCTAAAGAAAAAACAGATAAGATTCTGGAAAAAACCACTATTGGATCGATCCATGATTACTATCCAGAATCTGCCGAGGTCTCCAATGAACTTCAAAAATATGTCTTAGAACACACACGATTGGGGATACCTGCACTATTTATTGAAGAAGCCTTACACGGTTATCAAGGTAATAAGAGTACCGCTTTTCCGGTACCTATAGGCATGGGTAGCATGTGGGACGTAGAACTCATGGAAAAAATTGGAAAAGCCATAGGTGCCGAGGCACGTTCTGTAGGAGTTCATATGGTTCTTTCACCGGTTTTAGGTATTGGACGAGAACCTCGATGGGGTCGAATTCAGGAAACTTATGGTGAAGACCCTTACTTGGCCGCACGAAATGGTGTGGCAATAATACAAGGTATGCAAGGTGAAGACTTAACCGCAGATAACGCTATTATTGCTGAGCCAAAGCATTTTGGAATTCATAGTATTCCTGAGGGAGGAAAAAATACTGCTCCAGTTTTTATAGGAGAACGCGAAGCAAGATCCAATTTTTTATATGTTTTTGAAAAGGCATTTACCGAAGCAAAAGCCTTGGGAGCAATGGCCGCATATCATGAATGGGATGGAGTTCCTGCAGCAGCTGATTCATGGCTGTTGAAAAAAGTATTAAGAGAAGAATGGGGTTTCAAAGGAATGGTCCTTTCAGACTTAGGAGCTATCGCCAAACAAAACAATTCTCATTTTACCGCATCGACCCCAAAGGAGGCTATAAATAAATCGATTAGGGCAGGTTTAGACATGCAATTTTATGATTATAGCCATGAGTTGTTTCAGCAATCAATTATAGAAAGTATAAATGATAAGACATTAAATATTGAAGATTTGGATAGAGCGGTTAGTAGTGTTTTGTATGTAAAGTTTAAACTAGGGCTTTTTGAAAATCCATATATCGATACTTCATTAAAAGGTAAGAGATATCATTCAAAAGCTCATCAAGAATTAGCATTAGAATCTGCAAATAAATCAATAACACTTCTTCAAAATAGAAATAATTTACTCCCTTTAGAAGATAAGGTGAAAAATATAGCAGTTATAGGAGAATTAGCTAATAAATTCTTGCTTGGAGGTTACTCACCTAAAAATGTAGATGGCATTTCAATTTTGGATGCATTTAAGGAAACCGATTACAAGGTCGACTTTGTAGAGGTAGGAGTTCCCGCAAATAGTATGGAACAAATTGACGAACGATTTTTTCAAACTGAAAAAGGAGAAAAAGGCTTGACAGCAGAATATTTTAACAATGTTGAACTCTCTGGAGAACCAGAGGTAACACAAATCGAATCTAATTTGAATAAATACTGGCATAATTTAAGCCCTGCGCCAGGAATTTCTGATAATAATTTTTCAATTCGATGGAAAGGATATGTGGTGCCAGAGTATACCGGAGTATATGAATTTTCATTGATCGCAGATGATGTGGCTCGTTTATATATTGATGGAGAGCTGGTACTCGATAATTGGAAAAGAGAACAAATGAATGTTTGGTCAAATTATAAAATACGTCTAGAAAAAGACAAGAAATACCCGTTTAAATTAGAATTTGCAGAGTATGAACAGTTTGCCGGGATGAAACTTTTCTGGAAAGTTAAACCCGATACCAAAAGTCAATTCTCAGCTATAGAAAAGGCATTAGAAGCTGCTAAAAATTCTGATGTGGTTGTTTTGGTATTAGGAGAAAAAGATGAAGAATCAGGAGAAGGAAAAGATAAAATAAGTCTCGAACTCAATAATTATGGTAAAAAGTTGATACAAGAAGTGTCTAAGCTTAATAAACCTATAATACTAGTGCTTCAAAATGGAAGACCTTTGGCATTAGAAGATGAAAGTATACAAGTAGATGCGATTTTGGAAACCTGGTATGCAGGAGAATTTGGAGGAAAGGCTACAGTAGATATTATTACCGGAAAAGTTAATCCATCGGGTAAATTACCGGTTACTTTTCCAAAACATACAGGTCAATTACCGTTATACTATAATCTTAAAAAATCTTCTAAAGGAGGTTATGTCGATGGTAGTAATAAACCTTTATTTGCCTTTGGACATGGTTTAAGTTATAGCAAATTTGAATACTCAGATTTACAGATTGAGAAACCTGAGATAACCAAAGATGAAAATCAATTCGTAAAAGTGAAAATCAAAAATACCTCAGACCGAAAAGGATCAGAAATAGTGCAATTATATATTTCTGATGTGTATAGTTCTGTGGTAACACCAGGAATTCAGTTAAGAGGGTTTCAACGTGTTGACCTGGAGGCAGGCGAAGAAAAAGAAGTGAATTTTGTCTTATATCCCGATGATTTAGCATTATGGAATAAAGATATGAAACGAATAGTAGAACCTGGGGAGTTCAAAATAAAGATTGGAGCAGCCTCTGATGATATTAGGTTAGCATCTTATTTCAATGTAAAGTAAAAGAAAGTTTTTGTAGATAAAGCATTGAGACTATTAGGATGTCTTAGATAAACGATAAAAAACTACTGTAAAAGTTTAAATAATAATGACGATAGGTGTAGACATAGGAGGAAGCCATATCATGGCAGCAACCATAGACGAGAGATCTCCCGATAAGACCCAGCATATATATAAAATGGAAGTTGGATGTAACGATTCTCGAGATACCATATTAAACAGTTGGATTTCAGTATTGGGAATTGCTATAGATAATCTTAAGGGTGAGAAGTTAAATGGAATTGGAATAGCAATTCCTGGACCGTTTGATTATTACAATGGAATTTTCCCAAATAAGGGAGAGGGAAAATTTGAAGAATTATACAATGTCGATCTTCGAAAATATATCAAAGAAGAACTTAACCTTAATGCAGAAACATCGATTAGGTTTTATAATGATGCTGCATGCTTTGGTATTGGAGAAGCTTGGATCGGTGAGGTGTCTTCGTTTAAAAAATGTGTAGCAATTACTCTGGGGACAGGCTTGGGTGCAACATTCTTAAATGAAGGTATATCCTTAAAACATGGCGTTGGCGTACCGAAATACGGTGAATTATATCATTTGCAATTTAAAGAAGATATAGCAGACAGCTATTTCTCTACACAATGGTTTCAACGTCGTTACGAAGAGATTTCAGGAAATAAAATTAAAGGAGTTAAAGAGCTTATCATGAATAGCGAGAATTTAGATACCGCTAAATTCATTTTTAGAGAGTTTTCTCAAAATTTAGCTGGTTTTTTAGCCCCTTGGCTTTCAGAATTTGGAGCCGAAGCCCTGGTTGTTGGAGGTAATATATCAAATGCTTGGCATTTCTTTGAGAAGGATTTAAAAGATAGCCTGAACGAATTTCAAATTAATACTCCAATATATAAAAGTAAACTATTAGAAAATGCTGCATTAATAGGAAGTGCAAGAATTATAGATGATAAGATATATGACCTACTTATTGATGCCGAAGAGAACTACTAAAATTATTAAAACTGTAGATTAGAAGATTCAATCTGTAAGATGAATAATTATGGTTATAAAAGAGGCCTGTGTAGAAGGGATAAAACAAGCACAAATTGCAGAGCAAAATGGTGCAGATAGAATTGAACTTTGTGGAGATTTAAGCCTTGGAGGAATTACCCCTTCTTTGGAGGTAATACAAAGAGTTAAACACGAATTAGACATTCCTATACGAGTTATGATTCGACCTCGCGGAGGAGATTTTGTGTATTCTGATGATGAGTTTGAGTTGATGAAAAAACAGATTCAATATTGTCATATGTTTAGTGTTGAAGGTGTAGTATTTGGAATTTTAACTAAAAACAATACGTTAGATATAAAGCGAATTAAAACATTGGTAAAATTAGCATTACCAATGAAAGTAGTCATTCATAAAGCTATCGATGATACCCCAGATATTCTGAAAGCTCTCAAAAAAGTATTAAAAATAGATGGAATTACAGCTGTGTTAACTTCTGGTGGTAAACACACTGCCCAAGAAGGTAAAGTAGTTCTCAAGAAAATGGTAAATCTAGCTAAAGGTGAGATAGAAATAGTTGCCGCAGGGTCTATTACCAGTAAAAATGTTCATGAACTCCATGAGTATATTAATTCAGGTTATTATCATGGTAGAAAGATAGTTTTCTGATAAAATTTAATTATTTAGTTTTTATATTTCATTTAAGTAAATTCAAGTGAAAACCCAATTTATATAAGTTGGGTTTTCTGCATCTTTAACAAGATAGATTGACATGCATATCATAATTATATAGTAATACATATAAGGACATGTGTGTTGTTTTGGTTAGACTTCTTTTACGTTAAGGTCAATCATTAATTACCATTGTCGGAAAAATCATAGCATGTCGATTTTATACAATATGTGTTGTCGGAAATATCTACGTATTTGCCGGACTTCTACTATAACAGATACTACCTTCCGAACTAATTTTAAGATATCAAAAATTCAATAAAATTTGAGCGAATATGGTTGATGTTGTATTAACGGTTTTAAAGGATAAACTCAATGAGTATTTTAAGAATATTGTAGGTACTACAGAATCAAATATTATAGATTTTATAAGTACCAATAATAATGATCCGGTTTCTTTTACAAATGATAAAATAACTCCTTTTCTGATTAATATTTCTGAGGATAGGAAATTTAGAAATGCAGACCAATTTGCCGGAATCGTAAGAAATGGTATCAAAACGCAAGCGAATCCGGAAATAAGAATCGAGTTGTTGATTTTGTTCGTGTCTAAGTTTAATAAATATGATCAAGCGCTTAAGTTCTTATCACATGTGATTAAATTTTTTCAGGTCAATAGAAATTTTGATCCTTTGAATGCTCCTCAATTATCTGAAGAAAATATTGAAAAGCTTGTATTAGAACTAATATCACTCCCTCTAGAAGAGCAAAATCAGGTATGGCATTCGCTAAATACATCGTACCTGCCTTCGGTGCTGTATAAAGTACGTTTGCTATCATTTATCGATGATCAAAGTATGGAGTTTGTGGGATTACCAATATCCAATACAGAATTAAACATCCATCAGAAAACTTCATCTAACTTTTAATCTTACTCCACCAGCATAAAAAGATGTTTGTAAATAAGTCATATACCCAATTAAACAAATTGTAAAATGCAATATCGCAATTTTTTTGACATAGAAATTATTCATCCTTGTCTTTCTGAGATAGCTAAAGATATAGTGCTTGTTCCAAAAAATGAAACAAGAAAACACCTGAATGCTCTTGGATTCATATTTAAGAAAACAGAAAAAGGGATAAGGGTTTTGGCTCCTATTTCTAAAGGAAATGAAAGTATTTTACCTTTAAATGAAGATGATAACTTTACTTTTTATGTGTATCCAACATCGTATGACACCCAGGAAATTACAGACTTTTCTGAAATAGATGAAGGAAATATGATCTCTTTCTCTAATCAAGATTCACGGGAAAACATTAAGGAATTAATAGTAGGTCAAGCCATACAAGAAGGAGTTTTTAATGGGTATTCTGCATTAGCGAATATTGTTATAAAAGCAAATTTGATTGATACTTCTTCTCCTAATGCATTTGTGAAGTTTAAAGCCATATTTGGTGCAAAATCTGTAAAATGGAAATATTACTTTGTTTCGAATACAAAAGAGACAGATATAAATTTAGAGTCAAGAGATAATCAAATTAGTTTCAATGAAATTGTAGTAGGTGAAAATACAACAGATCAGATAATAAATTCTATTCAGTTAAATTTTCCCGATACCCAAATAAAGGTTTTCGAGTCTAAAGATTTAGTTCCCTATAGTAGTGTCCCCATTAAAAATATCAAACTACTTCAAGATGGTGATGTCCTCATCAGCCATTTACCAAACCCCAGAATAGAACAACAAGGAGTTCAAATTATTAAAATTAAGTAAGAAAAGGCATGTCTGGAGAATCGTATTGTTTTTTTGGAAATGCCCAATATAAATATTTAAAACTATTAAAATATGTCTAGATTTTTAACACCAGATGTGTACACAGAAGAAGTCCCTCTTTTACCACAATCTGTAGCAGAGGTTTCTACTGCTGTACCCGCTTTTATAGGATATACTGAAAAAGCGGTAAAAAACGGAAAAGATATTCGAAATACAGCTATTAGAATAGCTACGCTTTTAGAATTTAAAGAAGCGTTTGGAGGAGCTCAAACAGCATCTTTTAATGTAAAGATTACAGAAGATGATCTTATAGGAGATGTTGAAGTAACAGCTCCCCAACACACTTTGTATCACGCTGTAGATTTATACTTTAAAAATGGTGGGGGTGATTGTTATATCATTTCTGTTGGAAGTTACAAAGATGATTACAACAAAGCTTCATTTTTGAAAGGACTGGAAACATTGAGTAAAGAAGATGAACCTACATTGATTATGCTTGGTGAAGCGGTTAGATTAGACGCTGTTGATTATCATGAGGTTTGCCAGAGTGCATTGACGCAATGTCAAGACTTAAAAGATAGATTTTGCATTTTCGATATTCAGAAAGATGATGAAGATGTAACATCTTTCAGAAATGGAATAGGTACCAATAATTTAAAATATGGTGCTGCGTACATGCCATATTTACAAACATCACTTACCTATCGTTACGATGAGGATGATGTTTTAATCTCAGGTTCTTCAGCCAATGAAGCTCTTCAATTAGAAATAGCAGGAGCAATAAGAATCGTATATAATGGGGCGGCACAAGATGCTCCAAAAGTGAAAATTAATAAAGGATCAGGGAGCATACCTTCTTTTAGTATTTCAGACGCAACGTTGACAATGAATGTCGGAGACGGAACTCCAGCCAATGAAATTATAAATGAATGGAATACATTCACAAACAAGGGCGATTTTGATATTGTTTTGTTAAACGGAGCCACCGTAGTAGAGTCTTCTGCAGGAACAAGTGACCTTACAAGTACTGGTGGAGATCAGGTATCTGTTAGTTTATCATCAATAAAAGAATCTCAATCTGAATTATATAGTAGAGTAGTCAGTGAAGTAACTAAACAACGTATCACTTTGCCTCCAAGTGCTGCAGTAGCAGGAGCATATGCAACTACAGATAGAGAACGAGGAGTATGGAAAGCTCCAGCAAATGTAAGCTTAAACGCTGTCATAGGACCAGTAAAGAAAATTACTTCTAAAGATCAGGAAAGACTTAATGTAGATACTACCAGCGGTAAATCAATTAATGCCATAAGAAGTTTTGTTGGAAAAGGAACCATGGTTTGGGGGGCTCGTACATTAGCAGGTAATGATAATGAATGGCGATACGTATCGGTTAGAAGATTATTCAATATGATAGAAGAATCTACCAAAAAAGCGTCTCAGTTTGCTGTATTTGAGTCTAATGACGCAGTAACCTGGCTAAAGATGAAAGCCATGATCGAAAGCTTTTTGTATGGAATTTGGCAACAAGGAGGTTTGGCAGGTGCTACCGAAGAACAAGCATATTTTGTAAATATTGGATTGGGTAAGACCATGACACAACAGGATATTCTTGAAGGTAAGATGATTGTAGAAATAGGATTGGCCGCAGTACGCCCTGCGGAATTTATCATACTAAAATTCTCTCATAAGCTACAAGAAGCATAATTGGCACTTAAAAATATAATGAATAAGTAAAAAGTAAAAAACAATGGCTTTAACTAAAGAACAAATAAAAACAGATTACCCTTTGGTAACCTATAATTATAGAGTAGATATAAATGGAGTGTCTATAAGTTTTTCAGAGGTATCAGGTTTAGAATTATCCTTCGAAACAACTACATATAAAGAAAGCTTTGCTACCGGAGGAAAAGTAGGACCTAATATTATGTATATGCCAGGACAGATTCAACCGGTAAACATATCTATGAAAAAGGGATTGGTAAAAGGAAAGAGTATTCCTGTTTTTTATGATTGGATCAATGACATACAATTAAACCAAGTAGATAAAAGAGATATCGTAGTTCATCTTTTAGATGAGACTGGTAGTACAGTGGTTAGCTGGAAAGTTATTGATGCTTTTCCAACCAAATTAACGGCTCCTTCTTTTGATGCAAGCTCTAATGATGTGGCTATAGAATCTATGGATTTAATGGCGTTTCGAGTAACCATGGAAGAAGCATAAAATTCAAGTAAACAAAGCAGGTACTATTCTACATAATAAAACCAGAATTGTAAGTCAATATAAATCTAAAAAACCGAGGTACAGTGGCAATCGATAAACAGCAAATTAGTCAAACCTATCCGTTACCGGTATATAACTATCAGGTAACGATTAATGGAATAGAAATCATGTCTTTCTCAGAGATTTCGGGTTTAGAAATTGATCACGATCATGTATTGTATCGAAACGGTTTTAGCTGGGCCATAGGCGACCATTTAATTCGTGGCCAAAGAAAACCTATTAATGTCACTTTAAAAAGGGGATTGGTCAAACGTCGCAGTGATTTATATGATTGGATTAAGTCTGGTGAAAAGAAAGACATTCGAATAGAACTATTTGATGAAGCTGGGATGGGCATCGTTGTTTGGGAGGTTTCTAGAGCATTACCTTTCAAATTAGATGCTCCATCGTTTAGCGCTAGTACTAGCGATATAGCAATAGAGAGTTTGGATTTAATAGCTCATGATTTACGAGTGAAACATAATTAAGAAATTACCATATGTTAGATGTTTTAAGAGCAATCAATTTTGCAGACCGAGAACCAACATTATCACACAGATTTGGAGTATTCTTTCTATCTGGAGGTGTAATTCCTAATCCGATAGATCTTAGGTTCCAAAAAGTAAGTGGGATTAGTACCGAAGTACAATTGGATACCATAAATGAAGGTGGAGAAAACCTACATTCACATAGAATACCCAAAAGGATAAATTACAATAATTTGGTACTAGAACGAGGTTACGTTGCTAGCAGTCTAACCGATGGTATAGACGGTTTTTCGGCTATAGGTCAGATAGGTTCTCCATTAAATATTGAATTTAATACAACATTTTCCTTGTTTAAGTTTAATCCTTCAAATGTATTGGTGACATTATTCAATGAAGAAGGTGTTCCAATTGGAGGATGGTTGTTTCTAAAAGCATATCCTGTAAAATGGTCTGTGTCTGACCTTGATGCACAATCTAATTCTGTAGCTATTGATACTATGGAATTGGCATATACTCGATTTCAAATTTTAAGGATATAAAAATGGCGGTAGAGATCAAAGAAATTGTCATTCGGGCAATTGTTTCAGATGCTTCACAGACAAACGAAATGGATCAATCCACCGATATGAGAAAAGAACAACAGGAAATTGTTCAGGAATGTGTGCATCATGTATTAAAAATATTGAAAAAGAAAAACCTTAGATAAATTATGGCATTATTAAGTCAATTAGGTTTTAAACTGCAAAAACTTACTATCATTTCTTTTGATGACCAAAAAAGAACAAATGAAAAGGACAAGTTTGAAGTGATGTTTAATCCTGAGTCAGTTAAGCGAAGCTTTGTAAATAAGTTTACCAACGACGCTAGCAATCCTCAAAACCAGAGCAATGCCAAATTCATGTACAGCGACTCTTCCAGGGTTAGTATGAGTTTGATTTTTGATGGAACTGATGTAGATCAATTTGGTGCTGAGATTGCCTTTAGACAATTACGAGGTACTCGAAAAAGTGTTACTGATCGAATAGATGATTTTTTAAAGAATACTACCAAGATAAAGGGTAAAATTCACGAACCTCGATTCCTAATTTTAAGTTGGGGTAAGACATTGAATTTTAGTTGTAGATTAACAAGTTTAGATATTAACTATACCCTATTCGATAGAAATGGGGACCCATTACGAGCTGAACTGAATGTCTCTTTTATGGAAGATCATGCTCCCGAGGAGCAAGTAGCAGAGTTGGGGTTAGAATCTCCAGACCTTACCCATTATCGCATCGTAAAGTCGGGTGATCGATTACCATTGATGTGCCAAGAAATATATGGTTCTCCTTTGTATTATCCATTAGTAGCTAGAGCGAATAAACTAAAAGACTTTAGAAATCTTACCCCGGGACAAGAAATTTACTTTCCACCAATAGAAAAATAAAAGATGTCATCAACAGTAGTAACCAGTACGATCAAAAGCAACGGCAAGATCCTTCCATTAGGATCGTATGAATTATTGTCTATAGATACGAGTAATGAGTTTAACAAAATACCGGTGGCAGAACTCAAATTATCAGACGGTTGTGTAGCGAATCAAAAGTTCACCACTTTAGAAAGTAATGCGTTTATACCAGGAGCGTTGATTGAGATTTTTATGCGCTATGAGGGAAATAACACGAATGAAACTAGGATTTTTGAGGGTGTAGTTATCAATCAGGAAATAGAACGCACGCAATATCAGTCTGTATTAACTATCGAGCTTTGTGATTCGAGTATACAAATGACCACGTTACGAAAAAACAGAGTATTTAAGAATCAAACAGATAGTAATATTATAAAAGGTCTAATTGATACTTACGAAGATTCAAAGGTGGGAAAAATTCAAAGTACCTCTTTTATGCACCCTCAGATGGTACAGTACTATGTTTCAGATTGGGATTTTATAGTGTCACGAGCAGAAGCTAATGGGCAATTAGTGAAAGTAGATAATGGAGTAGTATCTGTTTCTTCCCCACAAATTGGAAGTACAGATCATACATTAACCTTTGGGATAGATTTAGCACATTTTGATTTAAAAATTAATAGTCGTCATCAATATGAAAAAGTACATTCATTTGGTTTGGAGACAAAAAAAGATCAATTAGAATTGAGTGTTCCTAAAAAAGGAAAAGAACAAGTACTTAATATTATTGATTATAAAACATCACAGTTATCTGAAGCTATAGGTGGCAAAGAAGCAAATTTGATACATGCAGTACCAACAGATCCATCAGAGTTACAGTCTTGGTCTGATGCACAGCTTGTAAAATCCAGACTCTCTCTAGTACAAGGAACGATTAGAATTAATGGGAATGGAAAAATACATGTAGGACAAACGCTAAAAATAGAAAATATAAGTCGGTTTGATGGAGAATATATCATCACAGGAGTTCGGCATGGGTTTATTATGGGGTCTGGTTGGTATACTTACATACAAATTGGGATGGATGCGAATTGGTTTAGTGCACAATCTGATATTATTAATACACCAGCTGCAGGATTATTACCAGGTATAAACGGATTGCAGCTAGGAACAGTTCTCGGAGATGTAGAAGATACTAATCACGGATTTCGAATCAAAGTGCATATCCCAGCCTTTCATGGAGAAACCAAAGCAGCAGAGGTTCTGGCTATGTATACCACCTTAGATGCGGGTATAGATCATGGAGTCTTCTTTCCTCCAGAAAAAGGAGATCGTGTGGTAGTCGGATTTTTAAATGATGACCCAAGGCAAGCCATTATTTTAGGGGCTATGCACAGTAATAAAGCACCACATACTGTAAAGAAAAAGAACACATACAAAGGCATTTTTACCAAATCTAATTATCAATTACTGTTTGACGAAGAAAAAGAAACTGTAACGCTATCTACAGCAGATGCTGATCAATCTAATGAGCAAATATTAGTCATTGATCAGAAAGAAAAGACAATCAGACTGGAGGATGCCCATGGTAATAGTATTAAGATGGATAAGGATGGTATTAAAATTATAAGTGCTAAGGATTTTTTAATAGAGGCAGCAGGAAATTTTGATATCAGTTCAAAAGGAAAAGTAAAAGTAAAAGGAAAAAAGGTGGATTTAATATAAGACATATGAATAATAAATTTTTAGGAAACGGTTGGTCATTTCCTCCTGCTTTTGGAGTTGGAGGAGCAGAAGTAGAGCTAACCTCAGGAGAAGAAGATATTAAACAAAGCCTTCAGATTTTATTGTCGACTTCTTTAAAAGAGCGGATGATGCATCCCGATTTTGGATGTGACCTTACTCAGTTTTTATTTTCAGAATTAGATCAGCAATTAGCCAATGAACTTAGTAGTGTGGTATCTAGAGCTTTGTTAATATATGAATCTAGAATTGAACTAGATGATGTATCGGTTACCGACATAGATCCTGAAAATGGGGTGTTACATATCAGTATTGAGTATGTAGTAAGAGCCACAAACAATCGATTTAATCTGATATATCCATTTTATATTAATGAAGCTTCGGCAGTTGCATTTGACCTTTAATACACATAGTGAACTAAGTAAAAAAGAGACATGGATTTAATACTTATAGATGGGGATCAGGTTAATTTTTTACCTGCTTTTGGAAATGCTGTTGTCAGTGTGCAACCTGGGAAGATAACCGCATCTGGAAAGACCACTATCAATGGTAAGAAAGTATGTATTGAAGGAGATGAATCAAAGGTAGAGGTTAAAAACTGTTCGTATGTAGCACCTCCTTTTGTGATTCCAGGTTTAGGAACATTGACAATAAAAGCGTTGGGTCCAGATCAACTAACGACCAAAAGTAAAAGTGGAAACAAAGGTATAATCGTAAAGGGGAGCGTTTTTATAGCAGAGTTTAAAGTTACATCTCCTGCAAAGCAACCACCTCCGGCAAATTCGCCAGATCCTTTGCCAATGTATCCGGGACAAGGAGAATTAGTTCCTTCAAATGTGAAAATTAAAGCTACTTAAAACCTATAAAGTAAAGTTGTAGAAAGTGATGAATACTATTCAAAATTCAGATACCATACTCCTTAGAGATGGGACCAGTCAAAAAGATCGCAATTCTGATGCCTTGCATACAGATTATGTGGCTATCGAAGGACGAAGTATAGAAGAATTGGTTATAGAAGCACAGCGCTTAGCCAAAGAACTCCAATTTTTTGATGTACAAAATAAACCAACAGGTACTTGGGAGTCATTTCTGGTGGATGACCCGCATGTTTTTAATCAAAACTCACCAGAAGGTAGAAGAATACAACAAAAACATTGGGCAAAGGAACTAGCAGCATATGTTGAAAACCCAGAATTGTTTTATAACAATGCCGAAAAGAAGGCGAAATTATCAAAACCCCACGTAGTGCTGTTCATGACTTTCCTTAAGTTAATGAATCATATAAAATCTAAAATAAATAGGCTTACCCAAAAGCATCTTGATTTTTATTTCAGGCAAAGTTTAGGATTAAAACCAAAAGAAGCCGTGCCAGATGTGGTAAATGTACTGTTAGAGTTAGAAGATAGTACCGAGTATTTTGAAATAAAAAAGGGAACAAAACTACAAGCTGGAGAAGATGAAGAAGGAAATGAACTCGAGTATATCACCAAGGAAGATACAGTAATAAGTAAAGCTAAAATAACACAATTAAAAAGTGTTTTTGTTGCAAAGGAATCTTTGACCATTAAGAAGGTACATCAGGATAAAGCAAAAACAAAAGATACCGCTTTTGTAGATATGATTGAAATGGCTCTGGGGCACCCGAACCCTGGAGATACACTTCCAGATTTTCCTGCAGAAAACATTGAAGATATTTTTCAATTAAACGAAGCCGTAAAAAAAGAAAATGCTGCTGCAATCGCTTATGTCAACAAAACTCTTTTTTTAGAAAGAGAACAATTTGATCTGATCTTTTTAAAGCATCAAGAAGAAAAAGAGGGAGTTCCGACAGATTGGAATCCGGTTTATAAATTGTTAAATCAGGCGTATACCAAAAAAAATATCCATCAAAGACAGGAAAATTTAAAGGAATTACACAATAACGAAGGATTCGATTTGATGCTAAAAAAAGTGTATGGAAACCCCAATCCGGGAGATACATTACCTCTATACAAAGGCGAAACTGCATCTTTAGAAAAAGTGTTCGAAGATTTACAAGCCATAGATAATAGTGCAGAACAAGCTCTAGAATATGTTGAGGTTGAGTTGTTGTTAAGAAAACAAGACTTTATCCATGTCATGCAAACTCATGAGAATACTACAGCTTCTGACGAAGATAAAAACAAGGTATATCGTATTTTAGAATTTTCAGAAAGACAGCTACGTTCAGTGGAGATTCCTGCTCCAGAAATTGAACTATTATCTGATATTTATGATACTCCCAATTCCAAAGATTTTCTTTTTAGCCAATATGATGAAGAATCTGAAAGTAAAAGGTTTAAAACCTTTGGCAACAGAAAATCTTCGATCGCAGATCATTCTTTGAAACCATCGGAAATTGGTTTTGCGATTGGAGCACCTGTTTTATTGCTTAAAGATGGAAAACGTACTATTGAAGTTCTCCTAGATTTGAATCTGAACAAGCAAAAAATTAAAGATCTACAATCTGTTTTTGATAAAAATATCCCTTTTCAAACGTATTTAAGTAGTGAAGAACAATGGTTTACTACGGATAATATACAATACTCCTTAGGGAATTATGTGGGAGTTGCATCAGAAACTAATATAGATATTGAAATAAAGGATCAAACTATTACAAGCACTGATACAACAAGTTTTAGTATCACAGATATTGGAGATTATATAATAGATAAGACCCAGAAAATTTATGAAATTATAGGCCTTAACGATGTTAAAGTTGTAGAGGTTCAAGAAGTAGGTTTTGTAGAAACTCCTATAAAGAATGTTCAGAGATATGCTAAGGATCAAGTATATCTAAATGCTTTAAAAATTAAGATACAGCTTCAAGATAATGAACTGCCAGTTACAGTATTCCAGTCCCCTTCTTCACGTTTTATAACATATGATCAACCCACCCTAGTATGTACTTTAAACTCTTCTCCAGAAGAGCACAATGGTCAACACCATATGCGAAGTAACTATAGGCATTTAGTGAATTTAGCATTACAAAAAGTTCATATTCGAGTAGATGTTCAGCAGATGCAGCATAACATTATAGAGAATGATCAAGGTGTAATAGATACAAATAAACCTTTTGAACCTTTTGGTTTTCAACCTGAAATTGGAACAAGTTTTTATATTGCCAATGAAGAAATATCTCAAAAGCAATTACAAGATTTACAATTACATTTAGAGTGGAGCAAACTTCCAAAATCCCTAGTAGATCATTACAAAAATTATTGGTTGATTCAAGCAGATCGTACCGAAGAGGAACTCGCTGCATTAAATGAAGAAGAACTTGCCGAACTTATTGATCAGAAGTTAGGGTTTGATGCTGCTATTATTGAAGATGATCATGATTTTAAAGCTGATATTTTTTTACAAGATCGCAATGCAGAGTTACTACTTTCTGAAAAAATTGAAGATGAAACTGGTAACAAAATTACAAAAGGATTTCCGCTTTTTGATCAGGAGAATATTATATCGATCAACAATATACCGTCCAGAATAAAAGAGACAAACCCAGATTATAAATATAAGGAACGGTTTGGAATACAAACCGATGAAGATGAAGCATTACTTTGGGATCGGTATTTTAGAGTAGAACTAACCCCTATAAACTTTCAGCATGCGATATTTAATAGTCTGTCGTTACAACAAGCAATATCGGAAAAGGCAGAAATAAAAAAACTTAAGATCAATCCGCCTTATCAACCAAAGATAAAAAGCCTTGGAGTTTCATATACGGCTTGTGAAAATATCACGACAGATATTGGAAATAGCGATAATGCAAATAAAATTTTTCATTTACACCCTTTCGGCTATGAATCTATACAGCCTGGAAACCAAACCACATTGATTCCGGTATACAAAGATGAAGGTTCATTATATCTGGGAATAGAGCAATTAGATACACCACAAATATTATCGATTTTGTTTCAAATGGCCGAAGGTAGTGCAGATCCCGAGGTAGAAAAACCTGTTTTGAAATGGAGTTATCTTCATAATAACGAATGGGTAGAATTAGCACCTTCCGATCTATTGCAAGATAGGACCAATGGACTCGTTAATACCGGAATTGTAAAAATAAGAATACCAGAAGATGCGATTCAAGGAGGTACTATAATGCCATCAAATTTGCATTGGATTAAGATTTGTGCCTTTAGAAATATTGAAGGAGTGTCTGATACTATTGATATATGCACTCAGGTTATTAGTGCTACCCTTGCTAATAAAACAGTGGCACCAGCACATTTTGAGAATCCTTTACCAATAGACACTATTACAGAAGAGCTAAATCAGATACCTGGGGTTGTAAAAATTACACAACCATTTACTTCTAGTAAGGGAAAATCAAAAGAAAAGGGAGAGGCTTTATACAAACGAATCAGTGAACGACTAAGACATAAAAACCGAGCATTGACAATGTGGGATTATGAGCATATGATATTAAATCAATTTCCTCAAATCTATAAAGTAAAATGCCTTCCATCTCCTGATTGCATAGGAGGAGTATCTGTAATTGTTGTTCCCGATATAAAAGGAAAATTACCATTTAATCCTTTTGCTCCAAAAGTAGGAGCAGATACACTTTTTGAGATAAATTCTTATATAGAACAACTTGCTCCTACTTATGCAGAAGTATTGGTTTCGAATCCTCGTTATTTACAAGTTTCTACAGAATGTATTGTGAAATTTTATCCCGGATATGATGAGGTCTTTTACAAAAACAAGTTAATAGAAGAAATCAAACGATTCATGTCACCTTGGGCATATGGAGAAGATAGTGATATTCAAATCGGAGGATCACTTCATGCCAGTGTGATTATCAATTTCATTGCAGAAAGACCTTATATAGATTATGTAGCAAATCTCAAATTATTTCAGAGTGAAGACGGAAAGACGTTTACCGATGTACGAAGTTTAAATAATGGAAAATCTATAGTAACTCCATCAAAACCAGATATGATCATGGTGGCGGCTCAACTGCATGAAGTCTATGTGGTAAACGAAAATGGGTTTGAAGAGGACAGCTTTGAGGGAATTAATTATATGGAAATAAATAAAGACTTCATTGTAAAATAGAATCTTAAGAATGAAGTAATAAAAAAACAGCCTTATGGAAATTAATAAAAGAAACCGAACAGAACTCAAAGAATACTTTAAGATTAATGATAAACCTAGTCAGGAAGAGTTTGCAGATTTTATAGAAGCAGGTCTCAATCAAGCAGAAGATGGAATTGCAAAAGTGCAAGGGAATCCCTTGTCTATACAGGCAAATGGAGAACGGATAGGTACTCAAGAGATAGTTGATCTGTATGAAAATTTCTCTGATGATAATCCACAATGGTCGATCAATTTGAACCCACGAGTAAATGCCGAAGAACCATCGAGTAATCAACCAGGGTTTAATATCAAAGATGCCACAGGGCAAAGCCGATTGTTTATCAAATCTGGAGAAGGTGCCGTTGGAATTGGAACCATAGAACCTATTGCACCTTTAACGATAAAAGGAAATAAAATATTGGATAAACCAATCGGAGCTATGCAAATTACCGAAGATAGTATTCTGTTTGGTGGTAAAAATACTAATGAACATAAGGATTCTTCAAAAATCGAAGTTGGTACGACTACACTTAGGATATTTGGAAAATCAAGTAATAACGACCCAACTACAAGAAAAGTAGATATCCTTGCTGAAGGAGGAGCTCGTATTCAGGGAACAGTATCGGTAGAAGGTGATATTACTGCAAAGAACTTAAAGGCAGAGAATATCTCTTCTAGCGTGGATTTAGATAAAGAAAGCGCTAGCCATGAAAGAATCCCAACCCAAATGGCCGTAAAAACCTATGTAGATACACGTATGCCAAAAGGAGTGATTGTAATGTGGTCGGGAAATAGCAGTAGTATTCCTGTAGGATGGGTATTGTGTGATGGTAAACAAGGTACTCCAGATTTATCGGGGAGGTTTGTCGTTGGTTTCGATAAAGAAAATCCACAATATCAAATTGGGGAAACAGGTGGAAAAGAGCAAATAACGCTTACAACTAACCAATTGCCCTCTCATAGTCACTCTGGCACTACGAAAGAAGCAGGGAATCATACTCATAATTTTACGGGTGCTGCTAAAAGAGGAGATGGATCAGGAACCGGAAGTTCTAATGACTATTATAAGGCATTTAACAGAACGACACAAGCTGCCGGTAATCATAAGCACTCTTTTGATACCAATAAGACTGGAGGAAATCAACCGCATGAAAATCGTCCTCCTTATTTCGCATTGGCATATATCATGAAATTATAAGTGAATAGAAAAAATCTAAGTGATTTAAAAAGTGAATATCCTAATAATGAGAAGACGTGGAAATTAATAAGAAAAACAGAACAGAACTTAAAGAGTACTTTAAAATTAATGATAAACCCACCCAGGAGGAATTTGCAGATTTTATAGAGGCGGGATTGAACCAGGCAGAAGATGGAATTGCAAAGTTGCAAGGAAATCCATTGTCTATACAAGCAGATGGAGAACGAGTAGGCACACAAGAGGTGTTAGATCTATATGAGAGCTTTACCGATGATAATCCACAGTGGTCTGTCAACCTAAATCCTAGAGTGAATTCCGAAGAACCATCGAGTAATCAACCTGGATTTAATATTAAAGATGCTACTGGTCAGAGTAAATTGTTCATTAAATCTGGAGAAGGTAAGGTGGGTATAGGAACCATAGAACCTAACTCCAAATTAACAGTAGAAGGAAACGATGCATCTCCACTAGTATCAATAATTGATAGTACGAGTACTCCTACTACTATTTTTAAAGTTTCTAAAAAAGAAGGAGTTTCTGTAAAAGGTATGTTGCAAGTAGAGGGAAACTTAAAAGCATCCAATATTTCCGATAACGAAGAACTAGATAACACAGCTACCAGTCATGATAAACTCGCCACACAAAAAGCGGTAAAAACTTATGTGGATACACGTTTACCAAAAGGATTAATTTCTATGTGGTCTGGTGAAGATATTCCAAAAGGATGGGTGTTGTGTGATGGAAATAATAACACTCCAGATTTATCGGGGAGATTTATTGTAGGGATGGATAAAAATAATCCAGAGTATCAAACCGGAAATACGGGAGGAAAAAAAGAAGTAACTCTTACCTCGGCAGAAATGCCTTCTCATACGCATTTAGATAAAGGTCACAAACACAACATTGCAGATCCTGGTCATAACCATAATGACGGCTCTTTTGATAGGTTACTTAAACACTCTCAGCCAGGGGAGCGAGTCACTCCTAATGGAGTAGATTCTGGGAATAGTGGAAAAGAACCTAATGTTTTGGTGTCCAAAAAAATAAAACCTATCAAAACAGGTGTTTCTATTAATATAGCTAAAGCAAATTTAGAATCAACAGGGGGTAATCAACCTCATGAGAACCGTCCTCCATATTTTGTATTAGCATACATTATGAAATTATAACTCTTTCAATATTGATATAAAGAAACGCATACCATAGAATGTACTAAAAACACGAATTACTTTTACAATGACAGCTACAATAACAATACCCAGAGAAGTACCTCAAGACAGTGCGTTGAGCTACGAATTCCTTAGAGCAGAAGGGATGCGATTAATTCAAAAAATGGCAGGAGATACCTGGACCGATCATAATATGCATGATCCCGGTATTACTATTTTAGAACAAGTATGTTATGCAATTACAGATCTAGCCTATCGCATGGAGTTTGATATTCAAGATTTGTTAGGAAGTGATAGTAAAAGTAACTATGACAGTTTGTATAGCCCAGCCACTATTTTGACTACTAATCCTGTAACACTTATGGATATTCGCAAGATGGTTATTGATGTAGAAGGGGTTAAAAATGCATGGGTAGAAAAGATAGCTCCTAAAAATATAAATGAGTCTGGAATTATCATACCCAAAGGGTTGTTTAGGGTCTTTATAGAAAAAGATGGATTATTTGATATTCCAGGTAGTAAGATTGTCACCTCGGTTCGAGAGAAATTATATGCATGTCGTTCGATCTGCGAAGATTTTGATGAAATAAAATTATTGGATACTCAAGGAGTACGTTTGCTTGGGACTATTGAAATATCAGATACGGTTGATGATGTCAATGAGCTAGTAGCGAGTATGTTACATCGTGTGGGAACTCATTTCTCTCCACGTATTCCTTTCTATACTTTGCAGCAACAATTGGAAAAGGGAAAAACTACAGATGAAATTTTTGATGGCCCTAGATTACATCATGGTTTTATAGAAGATAAAGATGTAGCACTGGCCTATCGAAAAGAGGAAATACAAACTTCTGATGTGATTAAAGAAATAATGGATCAACCAGGAATATTGGTTATCGATAAGCTTGCTCTTGCCACAGGAACCAATACTGTAAAGAATTGGTTGTTACCATTAGACCCTTCTAAAACACCTATTTTAGATATAGATGGAACATTATCTCAGTTATCATTTACATCCAAAGGGCTTACAGTACGTATTGACATAGATCGAATTAAAAATATTTACAATCAAAAACGAACAGAAGAAGGATCTAGACCTTTATCACTTCAGGAAAAGGATATTATTTTACCTGAAACTCAAACCGCAAAATTAGAACAATATTACCCTATTCAGAACCAGCTCCCAATGAATTATGGTATTGGAGAAATAGGGTTGCCTGATAGTGCTTCTGCTACAAGAAAAGCACGCGCAAAACAGTTAAGTGGGTATTTATTGTTTTTTGAACAAGTAGTTGCCAATTACTTTTCGCAGTTAGCAAATTTTAAAAAAATCATGAGTTTTGATAGTGAAGATACTTGTACATATTTTAATCAGAACTTATTGAATTGTGTTCCGGGAATGACCGAATTGGTGGGTAGCACTGAAAGTTATGAATCCTATATTCAAGAGATGACAGCTGATACCTCTACGAGATTATTACGAAAAAATAAGTTTCTCAACCATTTATTGGCTCGATTTGCAGAGAAGTTTACCTCTTACGGGATGGTGTTAAAAGATAGTATCGATAATGAAGATACTTCTGATAAAAAGTTGATTGTTGACAAAGCTCGATTTTTAAAGGAGTATCCTGCGGTTAGCGGTTGTAAGGCGAAAGCGTATGATATCAGAAGTGATGTTTGGAATACTAAGAATATATCAGGACTAGAAAAAAGAATAGCCTTAAAGATAGGGATTGAGGATTATGGTCGAAGAAACCTGGGGAAGGGGGAAACGCCAGGATTACATATGATAGAACATATTTTACTTAGACCCAGAAAATCCTATCCCTATCCTTTTGTCGCTAGTTATCGTTCTGCCTCTATTACAAAATTTGAAATAGCCATTACCGAAGAGTTTACGAGATGTATCATTGGAGATCACGATTTACTACCGGGTGAAGAAGTTGAAATTACGAACAATACTGAATATAAAGGTATCTATATCGTTCTTGCGGTTGGAGATGACTTTTTTGAGATTAAGGCTCCGTTTCAAGAATCTGAATCTGGAGGAGCTTGGAAACGTACTCATGACATAAGGTATTACTTGAGATCAAGATCTATTGAGAATTTTACGGCATCAACAAATGCTAACCACACTTTTTGTCATATAGGAGCACATTCCCTGCAAGTTGGTGATACGGTTGAGATTACACAAACAACCAGTTATAAAGGAATACATAAAATTGTTTCTGTTTTCAATACTGGTTTTGAAATTTCGATACCTTTTAATGAAGAAGAGAAACCTGGTAGATGGATGCCTACTGATACTAAAGATCCTTATTCTTTACAGTTAACTTTTGTGCTTCCGACGTGGGTAGAACAATATCGGGATAGTGATTTCAAAAAATTCATCGCATTAACGATCCGAGAAGAAACGCCTGTACATATCAGAACAAATATCCAGTGGTTAGATCAGGAACAGATGAAAGAATTTGATCATGCATATCGACGATTTCTTGCCCAAATTAGCAATGGATAAACAAAGGTTCTATGACTCTGCAAAAACACATTATCAATAAGCAAATTTTAGAAATTAAACTACCTAAAACTGCAGATACGTTTAAGGTACAGCAAGAATTGAGCTCGATATGTCGAAATCAATTAACTGCTGTGATGGATCGTATATTTAGCCAAGTAAATCCATCAGGGTTACCGCTACAAATCGATCAGCTAACACTCGATTTAGGAAGTGTGTCCTTAGAAAATTTTGAAGCTGTTTTCACTGAAAAAATACAAGAGAAACTTATTGAATACCAACAGGTCGAAGAAGTTTTAGAAATACAAAAAAATAGTGAGACTTATGAAGAGACACCGTTAAGAGCAATAGTTCATTATCTAAAAACAGGAGTATTACCTTGGTGGACAAAACAAGGGAACAAAACTGATTTTCAGCAACAGTTAGAACAATTAATACAAAAACCTAATGGAACTTTTATAAAGTTACTAAAAGATTTACAATGGAATGTTAAGCATCTTGAACGCTTCGTAAATGCAAGTACAGAGCATCAATTACTGAGTTCTTTTGAATTGATCACCGAGCTTTCGTTAAAGCAGATTCTAAACGTCAAACAAAGTATTCGGTATAAGATTCAAAAAAAATATGCCAAAGAAGATAGGAAGATTCAAAGTAGTTTTTGGAAAACCGTTTTTCTAAAATATCATAAAGCTAGTACCGATGCTGTATTCGAACTGGAGTGTACAAACGAAATACTTTTGGATTTAGGAATTGATGTTAAAGGAGATATGGTAATAGTAAATAGTCAGTACCTTCATAATATCAAAAGTTTGGTAGCTTCTTGTAAAAATTTATTTCATAACAATGCTATTTGGAAAACATTTTTTAAGGAATTATCAGTTGTAATCACCCATCCTTTTTTTAATGAGTTATCGGCAGAAAATTTAAAGCAAATTACACAATTACTGACCGACCTAAATAGCGCTTCAAAAGAATCAATACAAGAAATAGATGTCAATAATATATTGAATCCTTTAGCAATTAGTTTAGGGGGATTGCGACAAGAATTAAAACGCATAGGATTGAAGCCTAAATCTATGGTGATAGAACAATTTTCTTCACCTTTCGAAGATACAGATTTTATATCTATACAAAATGCCGGATTGGTATTGTTCTGGCCATTTTTAGAACGCTTTTTTGAAAATTTAGGAGTGATGAAAGATAAGAATTTTGTTGATGAAACCGCTATTATTAGGGCAATTTGTGCTTTACAGTATCTATGTGACACAGATGATAAAGAGTTGTTTGAAGGGGGATTACCTCTGAATAAACTATTATGTGGTTTTGATATTGATGCGGTAGTATCTCCCGATGAATTATCAGAAGATGAAAAGGAAATTGCTGAAGGATTATTAACCGCTGTAATTGGGAGAGGCCCAAAATGGAAAAACTTGTCTCCAAATGGATTTAGAGCTTCTTATTTATGTCGTCAAGGATCATTACGAACCCGAGATGGTCATTGGTTGTTGCAGGTACAAAGAGAAACACATGATATTACTTTAGAAAAACTACCCTGGGGATTTCATACCGTAAAATTACCATGGATGAAAGATATTCTTATGGTAGAGTGGTTGTAAATGGAAATAAGACAAAAAAAGCACTATGGAAAAACAATCAGAGATCATAGAAGATAACCATATCAAACGATATGGCGCGAATACCACCAGCACTGCCAATGCTACAGTTTTACAGGAAGAACTTGCTTGGCTAAGTACTGTACTGCAAACCCGTTTAGAACTACATTTTCAACAAGAAACTTTATATGATTCAATCGATGAATTAGTACCACCAATCGTAGTGGGTAAAGAAGGTAGCTATGCTAACTTTATCAATAAACACAAACTCAACTTTGAAGAACGACTGTTACTAATTCTGGCTCTGGTTCCTCATATCAAACCTGAAGTTTTGGATATATTATTGACCAAAAACAAAGACTACGATCGAAGGTTTAGCGAATTTGGAGGATTGATATTAGAAGGGCATTTAGGATTAGTTCCTACTGCAGAGACAGCCATGTTTTTATTAGCTGGCGATGATCTTCAAAAGCGATTACTATACCAGGCCTTAGTTTCTCAAGATTTTATTGCCATTCGACACGGAATGATTAATATGCCCCAATCTAAGGGAAATGCCCCTTTGCTAAGTGGTATATGGATGATCGCCAATGAATATGTAGCTTCCATGGTAACAGGTATACCTTATCAAGCAATATACAGCCCTGATTTTCCTGCACAACGGTTACATACCAGGTTATCTTGGCAGGATCTTATCGTCTCTAGATCTACTGCACGAAGCCTGCAGGAAATCAGGGATTGGTTGATGCATGGGCAAACGGTTTTAGAAACTCTAGAACTAAGGAAACGATTAAAACCTGGGTATAAAAGCTTGTTTTATGGTCCTCCAGGTACAGGTAAAAGTATGGCTGCTGCTTTATTGGGTAAAAGTACCGGTATGCAGGTATATAAAATAGATCTCAGTATGACGGTCTCTAAGTATATTGGCGAAACCGAAAAAAACCTGGCTAAGGTATTTGATCAGGCACAGCAACATAATTGGATCTTGTTCTTCGATGAAGCCGATTCTTTATTTGGACAACGTACCCAAGTAAGCAGTGCTAATGATAGATACGGAAATCAGGAAATAGGGTATTTACTGCAGCGAATCGAGGATTTTCCAGGAGTAGTTCTCTTAGCCTCAAATCTAAAAGATAATATAGATGAAGCCTTTACTCGAAGGTTCCAATCTATGATCGAATTTAAAATGCCTGGAGTAGAAGAACGATATCACTTATGGCAGCAATCTTTTGCAAAAAAACTACCCCTAGATGATAAAACAGACTTATGGAAGATAGCAGAAAATTATAATATTTCTGGTGGATTGATGATGAATGTAATCCGTAAATGCACATTGCAAGCAGTAACCAATGAAAAAACAAAGATTTCCCAACAAAACCTTGAAACTGCCATAAGACAGGAGTTACAAAAGGAAGGGGTTATTTTGAGTTAATATAATCGTCAATTTGATTGTTTCGACGAAGGAATAACATACCAAAATAGGTTTGTATCGTATGTATTAAAGAGACTTAAAAGTATAAAACAGACCATAAAAAGAATTTTGATACACCTAAGTATGATGAATTTGGGAGTTCTAGTGATCTCTAAAACAATATTGTGAGCATATGAAAACACAAACAGATAAAACTCAACAGCAACAGCACTCGGTTACCCCAAGAGTTGCTAGTGAATCTAGTAACAGAGGTACGGCACAACTTATGGACAACCGTACCTCTACTACCGATCGACAAACGTTACAAGAAAAGATGCGTACTAGCACAACAAGTAAGGTGCGTCCGATCCAGCGAAAAAAGAACAATACAGGTTTACCCGATACACTCAAATCTGGTATCGAAAACCTCTCTGGTTATAACATGGATGATGTAAAGGTACATTACAATTCTAGTAAACCAGCACAACTACAGGCGCACGCTTATGCACAAGGGACAGACATCCATCTTGCGCCTGGACAAGAAAAACACTTACCACATGAAGCGTGGCATGTGGTGCAGCAAAAACAAGGACGCGTAAAACCTACAATGCAGTTAAAAAGTAAGGTTAACATTAATGATGATGTAAGATTAGAGAAAGAGGCAGATGTGATGGGTGACCAAGCCAAAAACCTTAATTACCAGTTAAATGAATCAAGAATGTCAAGCGAGAACAAAGGTGACAAAGAAAATAACGGGTTAAACCATTCTATAACAACAACATCTCATGGATCAATAGTACAACGGGTGCTTGCTCAACCAGATATTAATCCAAATTTTCGGAATGAATTCTTTAATATGCTGACGAACTCTTTGGATCTGCAAAACCCCCAACATTTACAAATAACAATGGATGCATTGTTATTAGATACAAATGACCTTGATCGAATGTATAGAGCAGCATTGAGGTATATTGACCAGACCGTAATCGGTAGTTCTATTTTAGATAAAATCCGACTATGGTCCAATAGAGTTACTATAAAAATAGGATATAACTTAGCAACTGAAGCACTGATCCCTGATGCAGCCGCTCGTGTAATTAGTACTGATGTTGAAATACCTTGGAACCCGCTTATGACATTTGCCGTCTGGAATGAAGATTACATTCTTCAAGGTGCACCTCCCACATTGGGTGCTACAGTAGGTACGATGTCTCCTGCAGCAGTGCTCTTACACGAATTTGGACATGTATGTCAGCACATAGATGATACACAAGGTTTCGATAACATTACAAGTGGAGCAAACACCAATATAAGTTTGTATGCCACATCTAATTTTGAATTTCAAGGAGGGCAGAACTTTAGAAACTTGTTGGAACATCATAATGTGGCGAACCACGAACACCCTTTTGCAGCTGAAAAAAACGAACCAGTTCGGAATATGTATGATAATGTGTTTATCGCTGGAGATATAACCCCTCCAAGAGCAGGCTCGCCAATTCCTCAAGTCCTTATGCCTTTGGTAAACCAGGCTGTAGCAAACAGGTGGCAATATATTGCAAATAATGGATGGGTAAATGGAGTAACCCAGCATACAAACAATCAACAAGCGAATAGGCAAGATCGAAACTTAGACAAGAATCTTTACTTAGATGGGAGAAACGGACTTACGGATACTACAAATAACCTAAATTTAATGTACAAGTCGATCGGCCATTTTTTAGATAATATTGATCAGGAAATAGCGACTCAAACGCGGTTACAGAATTGGGACAACATTGATTTAACCAGAATAAGTAATATAGTCAATAATTATATTAATCCTATCATTAATCAGTTTCGGGCAGCGAGAAAAAGAACGATAACCGATAGGATTTTATGGCAAATTACTTTATTAATAATTAATTATGTAGATCCAGGCCCTGTTGGAATTTTAACAAGGTTAAGAAATACAGTTAATAACTGGTAAAACCTTGTAAGTTTACTCTTGTTGTCACTAGCCTATAAATGGTGTCGTCAATAAGAAGCTGAAAAAGTTCAAATTAGTACTAAATGTATTATACAAAATGAAAGAATCTATAGAAAACACTCAAGAACCACAACGAGAAACGGTACATCGTGTAGAACAAGAGCTTAGTACTGGAGGAGAATCGAACATAAGAGATAATCGCCCTTCTAGTTCAATACAACGTAAACTACAATTAGGAATTGATGGTTTTACTAATGGCAAAAACCTTATCCAACGGAAAAACAATACAGGTTTACCAGATAACCTAAAATCAGGTATTGAAAACTTATCTGGGTATAGTATGGATGATGTAAAAGTAAATTATAACTCCAGCAAACCGGCACAACTTCGGGCACATGCTTATGCACAAGGTACAGATATTCATTTGGCACCTGGGCAAGAAAAACATCTGCCACATGAAGCTTGGCATGTAGTACAACAAAAACAGGGACGTGTAAAACCTACCATGCAGTTTAAAGGCAAAGTAAATATCAATGACGATACTCGGTTGGAAAAAGAAGCAGATATTATGGGTGCTCGTTCTCTTGATACTTCAGAAGCTAGCCAATCGGTGTCCAAATTAAGTAATAAAAGCATAATTGGGAATTCTTCGACATATCAATTACGATTTGATAGTACAAAAGATAGTTACAAATTAGAAGATATTTATGATTTGATCGTAGAAGGTGGATTTGAATTTGATGATTTAGAAGGTAAGATATATAATATACTAGGATATCAAGAAAACTCTATTTATACAAATAAAGAAAGTGATAGAGAATTAGTGAAAGATCTACGTTTAAAACCACAGGGTAAAAGTACCGATATATTAGTAAGAAGTTATCACAAGGCGAAAAAAAGTGGAGATACAGAAAAAATGGAGGTAGCAAAAGAAACGTTTGAAAGAGTTAAAAATCTAAAATATTATGAAATAGAAGATGAAGATAAAGAGCGAATTAGTGAATTGTCTTATGAGCAAGGAAATTATTTTCACATTGGTAGACGAAAAAAGAAAAATGAAAAGGTAAATGAAAGACTTATTGTAAACATAAATTCGATACAAAAAGCAGGAGAACTCATTAAACATATAGCAGATGGATGGGATGAAAAGGCTAATGATTGGAGGAAGCATGTAGTATCTGGTAAGTTCTATGCTACAGAAAGGCTCCAAAAATTCATAAAATACGATAAAGTAGTATTGTATTATGATAAAAGATTTCAAGGACAAATATATAATGGGGTTAAGCAATATGTACCAGAAAATGATAGAAACAATAGCCTTTCAGGATTTTATAATAAATTGGAAAGAGGAATTGGTGTTGGTGAAGAATTAGGAGGAGGGACTTCCTTTACAGGAAACAGGACGGATAGCTTGGTCAAGTTTATTGCAAATCTTGGACTGGAAAAGACAAGAGAAATCTCAAAAGAAGAATTTGTAAAAAGGGCATTTTATGCAGTTCAAGGGGGTATGGGAGATGATGATTTAAGACAAGGAAATGCAGAGCATACGGCATCAATAATGGAAAGTTTAGATGATTTTATAGAAAATACGTGAGTATATAACTCTAGTTCTCAGATTATTTTGTTCTATAAAGTTGGCAAAATCATAAGCAATAGGAATAAAAGACGTTCTACAGAACGTCTTTTTACTTTATGTAGTACTATATAATACTCCTAATTCTGAGATATCATAGTAGTATATGAATCTTTTGCAGTACCTGTAGTAACTGTTATAGAAGCATCGCCATTATCATTGATTTTTAATATGGCAATATCTGTTAAAAAACGCACCGTAGCGAGGTAGTCTTTGCTTTTTTGACCTGTGTTGAATTCGAGATCTTCTGTCCAGTAATTCATAAAAAAGTCAACAATAAGATCCTTATTCCCTTCAAAAACTACTTTGGTGCTGATTCGCTTACCTGTGGGTAATTTTTCATAATACAACTTATAAGAAATTTTCCTCTTTGTTAAAAGATCAGAAGATTTACTTTGATGTATCCACTGTAAACAATTGGTTCCGCATGCTTTCGATTCGGCTTTCCACTTTGTTTTATGTTCAATAAAAGGTTGCACCATTTGTAAAATTCCGTACGAGTAATTTACTTGATCACTAGTCGTATTGGTCAATAACCACTGTTTGTCATGTGTTGCTGCTGCAATAATATCCTCTTGCGAGTAATTGGTTTGGGCAAAAAGAGTAAGAGGAAATAAAAATAGAAGAAGTAGAAATATTTTCATAAGCTATTGATTTATAATTTATTGTACTTAAATTTACGAATTTTTTTTGAGATTCCGAAAACTAAAATACAATTGGAAAAGTTCAATAATTAAAACAAAAATTACCCTAGATTGGATTATATTCTTAAGTTAATTTGCATTTATTTTTGCTTTATAAAACTGCTATTCACCTTTATCCCTCTATTAGAATAAACGAAGTAATATCTGGGCAATTGATGTCGCAAAACTCCTAACTTTTGACGGTTTAGTATTAGTCATATTATAAATATCCCAATATTTTTGAAAGACTAAGATGAATTCAAATCAAAATCTTCATGAAAGCTACTAGTATTGCCAAGCACGAAAAAAATTTTTTTGATACCGGAAGAGATACCGCAGGTAAGCAATTCATCTTAACACCGAGTTCGGTTCCTATCAAAGGTAGTCAAGAAAAGATGCTGTATGTACAATGCCGTGCAAAAAATGGTGACACTTCTTTTTACATAGAAGAAAAACATAAGAAAAAGCAGATTGTATTACATTATACAGCTGGATATCTAAAAGGAGATGTAGCTGCATTATCTAGGCCAAATCATCGAGTATCGGTTCCGTTTATCATTGCGAGAAACGGGACTATTCTTAATCTATGGTCCTCTGCTTTTTGGGCATATCACTTAGGATCGGGAGCGGTTGGAGGAAATACCAATGGAGGTAGAAGAACTATTGCGATCGAAATGTCTAATATTGGATTTTTAAAGAGAATTGGCGATAATTTAGTGACTGTGTATAATGATAACGATGTGTATTGTCATATTGATGATAGACAATTTTATACAAAGTTAGATATTCCATTTAGAGGAGAACAATACTTTGCTACTTACACGACAAAGCAATATAAAAGCTTAGTGTTATTACTTCGATATTTAACTGCAGAATATGATATTCCTGCTACATTTTTACCAGAAGATAAACGATATAAAATCGTTGCAGAGGAAGAATTAGTAAATTTTATGGGAATCACTTCACATGTTAATTATAGAACTTCAGGTAAATGGGATATTGGTTCGGCCTTTGATTGGGATTTAGTAATACGTTCTTTGTAAATATAGATCGTCGTTAGATTACTCCCTGCTTTGTTGTTTTTGTAATATTATCTTAGGAAGTAATTTTTCAAAAATTTTCAATTAGAAAACTTAAATGTATTATGAAGTAGATTGTGATGTTGTATTTTAGCTAAAATTAAATTTTCACTAATAATTTTATCCAAAATACTCCTACCTTGAAACCTAAATTTTTATTTATTCCATTAGTTCTATGCTATCTTTTTTCTTACGCACAAGTAGATAATAAGTTTAAAGATGCACGAACCCAAAAAATTGAAGCTACAAAACTACAAATAGAAAAAGCAGATTCAGATTCTTTACGTTTAAAACTTAGATTAAAGCTGGCGGGTCAATTAGCCTATTTTGATGGTAATATTGCAAAAGAAATATTCTTAGATGTTCATAAAAAAATTAAGGACAAAGGATATGATAGCTATTATTACCAAAAAATGGAAGCTGAACTATTATATAGTATGTCTAGCATATTTTTAAATTTACAAGATACTGCTTCGGCCTTGCAATACGCAAATGAGGCCCTAGATATTGCCACAGAGATCGAGTATGATATGATTGTTGGTAGGGCTATAAGTAATTTGGGAAATATTTACTCGAGACAAATGGATTTTGAGAAAGCAAAACGATTTCATAAACGAGCGTTGGTATTCCATAAAAAAGCAAATTCAGGTCGAGGGCAAGCCCTTACGTTGAATCGAATAGGTAGAATTCTAAGTAGACAGGAAAAGGCAGATTCTGCGATGTACTACTACAAAAAGGCCATAGAAGTAGATACAGCTACAGCTCTTAAATTGCAGATAAGAGGGAATTTGGCCAGTACCTATGCAAATGCAGGTAATTATGAGCTGGCAGCCAATATTTATAGAGAAAATTTAAAGTTGTTAGACCCTACAGAGTATAATATTTTAGCGCATAATCATGCTAATCTGGCAAAAGTATATGACAAACATCAAGAATATAGTAAAGCAAATGCACACATCGACAGTGCTATTTTCTGTGCAAAAAAGGTAAACGCCTTGTTTTTGATACAATCTGCATACCATGCCAAAGTTGGAATAGCTCATAATAACAGAAAGTTTTCAGAATCGTATGAAGCGTTTTTGATTCAAGATAAATACAAGGATTCTTTGGTAAAAGAAAGTACAACAAAACGATTTGCAAATCTAGAATTTGCCTATCAATACAAAAGAGAAAAAGAACTAAGTGCTATTAATCTAAAGAATGAATCGACTAAAAAGAAATTGTATTTAGGGTTGTTCGTTATTACGGCTCTTGCGGCTTTGCTTCTAATCAATTTTATTAGGAAAAACAATAAACAGAAACTAGAGTTGATAGCGAATAAGGCCAAATTAGTAGAGATGGAAAAAGTAAAAACGGCCTTAGCACTTGCAAATCGAGAACAAGAACTTAAAAAAGTAGTTGTAGAAAGTTCTGTTAGAGAAGAAGTCCTCAATAGCACAATAGATGATATTAAGCAAGTAACAGCTTTGGTAGATGGGAGAGAACATAAGTCTGCGTTACGTTCGATATCTGCGTCATTATTATCTGAGAAAGATTCTAAAATGTCTTCCTTATATGTACACAAGTTTTTAGATGAGGTAAATATTGATTTTAAAATACTACTTGATCAACAGTTTCCGGAATTAAAACCAAAAGAAAAGGAACTACTTTGTCTTATGAAAATGGAGCTCAGTACCACAGAAATTAGTAAACTTCAAAACAATTCTGTGGCATCTGTAAAATCCTTAAGATATCGTATTCGTAAAAAACTTGGTTTAAGTTCTGAACAGGATATTATTGCTTTTATTGAAAGTAAAAATATCATGTTATAATGCATTAAAGTATTTGTTAGCGATTTTTTGGAATGTGTAAACTTCTTTTTTGAGATAAATATTAAGGTGTGATCAAAAAAAATCGATAATATACAATAGATTGTTATTTGTTAAAGATTTGAAAATAAGATATTTGAATTCTTTGAGGCTCTTTTGCTACCCCCTTTTTTTTCATATTTAGATACGTTGTTTATTTCTTTGAGTAGCGTTGTTTTTCAATGTATAGTTTCTACTTGAAAACAACGATAGCATTATTTTATGAAATAAAAGGACAGGATATTTTATGAAACCTGAAACTAAATATGCAAAGAGTAAAGATATAAATATAGCCTATCAAGTATTCGGTTCGGGAGTAATAGATTTAGTCTATATTCCTGGATGGATATCTAATATCGATTTGATGTGGCTATGCCCAGAATTAGTGAATTTCTTTAACGAATTAGGCAAATTTGCCAGAGTCATTCTTTTTGATAAAAGAGGAACCGGGCTTTCAGATAGAGTAGTAGAGTTTGCTACCCTAGAAGAGAGAATGGAAGATATCACCGCGGTAATGGAGGCTGTTGGATCTAAAAAAGCAGCACTTTTTGGGCATTCTGAAGGTGGGAGTGTTTCAGCATTGTTCAGTGCTACTTATCCGGATCGAGTACTTTCATTAATAACTTTTGGAATTTTTGCAAAACGAAGATATTCAGATGACTATCCTTGGGCACCGACAGATCAAGAGCGTCAGAAGGTATATGATATGATAGAGAATAATTGGGGGAGTGGTGTAATGAATCTTAAGTCGTTGGCACCTTCAAAAGCTAATTCCCCTGCGTTTATGGAATGGTTGGCAAATTATTTTCGTTCGGGGGCAAGCCCTAAAGCAGCTATGAAATTAACAAAAATGAACACTCAGGTAGATATTATTGATATTTTAAGTTCTATAAAAGTTCCTACATTATTAATGCAACGTACAAATGATATAGATGTAAAAATTCAAGAAGGTCGATTTATAGCTGATTGTATACAAGGATCAAAATTTGTTGAACTTGAAGGTGACGATCATCTGTTTTGGATAGGAAATACTCATACTATACTAAAAGAGATAAAGAATTTTATTCAGAGTATAGATACTAAACTGGAACCGGTATATGACAAAAAATTATATACGTTTATGGTTGTTTATATTCATAATAAGGAACCGGAGATTTTAAATACAAAAAAACGAATTAAAAAGTTTGTAAATCGATACAATGGAAATCTGGTTTTTGAAGATAAGAGCTCGTTTGTCATTACTTTTGAAGGGCCTAGTAAAGCCGTAAATTGTAGTACAGGACTAATTGAAGAAGCTAAGGATATTAACGTGCAAATTTCAGTAGGAATTGATGTTAAAGAGTGCTCTATAAAAGATAATATTTATGAAGATACAAAAGACTTTGTTCTACTCATTAAAAACCAATCGATACCTAATCAAATTATTCTTACACAAACAGTTAAAAATTTATTGGTTGGCATGCCTTTGAACTTTATACCAAGTAAAATAATGTTTAAAACAGAGTTGGGAACTTCATTGCTTTTATTTGTGATTTCTCAGAAGTCAAAATTAGGCGGGAATACTATTGAAGTTACTCGGCCTGAACGCCTCCAGCAAGACTCCTTCTTACAAAAAGTGATACAAAATATAAATAACCATTTGAGTAATGATTATTATGGAGTTGCAATGTTATGTAAGGAAATAGGCATGAGTGAACGACAATTACAACGCAAATTGAAAGTAATTACGAATAAATCTCCAAATCAATTGATAGCTTATGTTCGTTTACATAAGGCAAAAGAATTATTAATAAGTAAGCAGAGTACTATTGCTGAAATTGCTTTTCAAACAGGTTTTTCATGTCCTTCTTATTTTTCTAAATGCTTTAAAAAAGAATTTGATGTAAGTCCCTCTGCTTTAGTACACTGTTAGCAAAAAACTAAGATGAATAAACCCAATAAAAACAAAAACCGACTCATTAAAGTCGGTTTTTGTTTTTTGTCGTGCGGGCGGAGAGACTCGAACTCTCACACCTCGCGGCACTAGATCCTAAGTCTAGCGTGTCTACCAATTCCACCACGCCCGCATGTATTATTTGTACCACTTAGGACTCAGTACAAACAAGCTCACTTTTACTAGTAAGCGGGTGCAAATATAAACAATAGTTTTAAAATAAAAACAACCTTCTCGAAAAATATAAACTTTTACTACTTTTGAATAAAAATTAACTCATCTCATGCAACAAATTCAATCCTATGTTCAGGAGCACAAAGATCGATTTATTCAGGAGCTCGTAGAACTACTCAAAATACCTTCAATAAGTGCCGATTCGGCCTATAAGAATGATGTTATCAAAACAGCTGATGCCATAAAGAAAAGCTTAGAAGATGCAGGATGCGATATGGTCGAAATTTGCGAAACTCCGGGATACCCAATCGTATATGGTGAAAAAATAATTGATACAAACCTACCTACGGTTTTAGTTTATGGTCATTATGATGTACAACCACCAGATCCTTTAGATTTATGGGATAGTCCTCCTTTTGAGCCTGTAATAAAAAAGACTGAAATTCATCCTGAAGGTGCAATTTTTGCCCGTGGATCGTGTGATGACAAAGGTCAGATGTATATGCATGTGAAAGCATTAGAACTGATGACCAAGACAAATCAATTGCCTTGTAATGTAAAGTTTATGATCGAAGGTGAAGAAGAGGTAGGGAGTGAAAGTCTTGGATGGTTTGTAGAGCGAAATCAGGAAAAACTTTCGAATGATGTTATTTTAATTAGTGATACAGGTATGATCGCCAAAGATGTACCTTCTATTACTACAGGATTACGTGGTTTAAGTTATGTTGAGGTGGAAGTTACAGGTCCAAATAGAGATCTACATAGTGGGCTATACGGGGGAGCTGTTGCAAATCCAATAAACATACTCACAAAAATGATCGCCTCTTTACATGATGAAAATAATCATATAACAATTCCAGGATTTTATGATAAAGTAGAAGAATTATCGAGTGATGAAAGGGCAAAGATGGCCAAAGCTCCTTTTTCTTTGGAGAATTACAAGAAATCATTAGATATTAATGCAGTATACGGAGAAGAAGGTTATACAACAAATGAAAGAAATTCTATACGCCCTACACTTGATGTAAATGGTATTTGGGGTGGTTATACTGGCGAAGGAGCAAAAACGGTAATTGCAAGCAAGGCTTTTGCCAAAATTTCAATGCGTTTGGTTCCAAATCAAGATTGGGAAGAAATTACAGAACTCTTTAAAAAACACTTCGAAAGTATAGCTCCAGAAGCTGTGACCGTAAAAGTAACTCCTCATCACGGAGGTCAAGGATATGTGACACCAATCAATAATATTGGATATCAAGCAGCAAGCAAAGCTTATGAAGATACATTTGGTAAAACTCCAATACCACAGCGAAGCGGTGGTAGCATACCAATTGTATCCCTATTCGAAAAAGAACTCAAGAGCAAAACAATTTTGATGGGATTTGGACTAGATAGTGATGCTATTCATTCACCCAATGAGCACTTTGGAGTGTGGAATTATTTAAAAGGAATAGAAACCATTCCTTATTTTTATAAATATTTTACCGAATTAAGTGTTTAGGAAAATAATAATAAACCACTCAAAATGAGTGGTTTTTTTATTTTTAAGCCTTTGGAATTTGTATTTCTGAATTTTTACTCTACATTTGTAGAGTTAATTCTAATTAAGTAGAGCAATGCAATTATCAAAAGCCGAAGAGCAACTTATGAAATACCTTTGGAAATTAGAAAAGGCGTTTATGAAAGATTTGTTAGATGCTTTTCCTGATCCTAAACCTGCGACGACTACAGTAGCAACAATGTTAAAAAGAATGCAGGATAAAGGTTTTGTAGATTATACGCTTTACGGTAAATCAAGAGAATATTATCCTTTGGTGAAAAAAACAGATTATTTTTCTAAACATGTTAACGGGTTGATTAAAAACTTTTTTAATAATTCGGCTTCACAATTTGCATCTTTTTTTACTTCAGAGACCAATCTTTCAACTTCAGAATTAGAAGAGCTTAAAAATATTGTAGATCAACAAATAAAAAAGCAAAAACAATGATAGCCTATCTTATCAAATCATCACTTTGCCTATTACTATTGGGATCTTTTTATAAGGTATTTCTTGAAAAGGAGAAGGTGCACAATCTCAAGAGGTATTTTCTTATATGTAGTATTGTTTTCGCATATAGTATTCCTCTTATCACTTTTACCTATGAAAAAGTGGTTTACATCAACCCCGAAGAGATAGTTGCTGCCGTCGAAGAGTTACAACCGCCAGTATATATGACGAATGTGCATAAAGTAGAAGAATCGCCTAAGTCTGATCTTACTACTTTGTTATGGAGTATCTATATTCTTGGTGTTTTGGTATTTGGATTCCGATTCATTAGAAATCTATATAGCCTTGGTAAGAAAGTAAGAGGTAATGAAAGACGAAAAGAACCTTTATATACCAACGTTTTACTGAATGATAATATCATTCCTCATACATTTTTGAAATACATTTTTGTTCCTAAATCAGATTTTTTACAAAAATCTATCCCCGAAGAAGTGTTATTTCATGAGAGGGCACATGTACAACAAAAACATACTTTAGACATACTGTTTGTAGAGATATTGCAAGTTATTTTTTGGTTCAATCCACTATTAATTTGGATAAAGAAAGCCATTAGACTGAACCATGAATTTCTTGCAGATCAAACTGTATTGAAGCACAAGTTTTCAATACAACGTTATGTAAACTTGCTTGTTAACTACCCCAACAGTACTCATCACACTGAGCTAACAAGTACGATAAATTATTCATTAACCAAAAAACGATTACAGATGATGACCAAAGAATTTTCAAAAAAGAGAGTTACTCTTAAATTACTAGCTGTGATTCCTGTTCTAGCCTTATGTTTATTATTCTTCAATAATAAAATAGTGGCTCAGGAAAAAAATAATTGGAGATACAGTAAAACAACAAGTACACAGGACAAAGAGATAGAAATTAGGGTAAAGAATGATCAAATAAAAATAAATGGATCTTCAGTTACCTTGGATAACCTTTCTACAGAAATCGACAACATTACCAAAGACTGGAATGATGATGATTTAAAAGGGTTTAATTTTGATGTTAAATTGCAGAATGTCGATCAGAGACTGGTCGAAAAGATAAATACAGCATATAGAACTACTCGTCTGTACAAATCAAATCCTGATAAGCACGATCTGATTCCGCCACCACCTCCTGCTCCAATGGTAAGAAAAGGACAAACTGGTAATGTTCCACCACCTCCTTCAATATCAAAAAAAGCGGCGAAAAGCAATGCTCCTAAACCTCCTAGAGCACCCAAAGCTCCGGCACCACCGACTTATTCTGATACCGAAGAGGAGGAAGAATTTGAAGAAGAAGAATTGGCTTTAGAAGAAAACGAAGAAAAAGAAGTCGATGAGGTAAGAGAACAAAGAAGAGAAATCGCAATGTTGCAGGCAGAAAGAGCCAGAGAACGTGCAGAATATGCAAGACAAAGGGTTAGGAGAGAAGCCGAAAGAGTAAAGGAGCAAACTCATAGGGTACGAGAGGAAGCTATGGTACAAGTCGAAAAAGCACGTGAAGCTGCTGAAAAAGCTAGAGCAATAGCTATGGAAGAGGCTCATAAGGTGCGAGCGCAAGCACATCAAGCACAAGAGGAGGCTATGAAACATGCTCGTTTGGCTAGAGAAGAAGCCGAAAAAGTAAGGGAAATGGCAATGAAAGAAGCTCAAATGGCTCGTAAAGAAATGATGAAAGAAAGAGATATGGCGTTAAAGGAAGCCAGAAAGGCTCAGGAAATGGCTAGAAAAGCGGCACAAAATGCTCTTAAAGAAGCTCGTAAAGAACAAGAAAAGAATAGAAAAGAAGAAAGAAAAGCAAGACGAAAAGCAGCAAAAGATAATGATTAGAGGAGTGTCTGGTTTTCAAATGTTTATAAAAAATCTTAAAACTCCCAATTGGGAGTTTTTTTATGCAACATTTATACTTAAACTGCCGTTATAAACTCATTATCAATCAAAAACCCTTAGATGATGTTAAAACGTTTTTTTATTTTATGCTCTGGAGCCGATGCAGATATTTTGGCCGAGAGCGCTAGCGGAGAACAAAATAAATATGCTGGGATAGGGGCAACCGTATTTTTTACAGCGATAATGGCTTTTATAGCTGCCAGTTATGCATTGTATACCGTTTTTGATAATTATTTTACCGCGATTTTTTTCGGGTTGATATGGGGACTCCTAATTTTTAACCTGGACCGTTTCATCGTATCTACTATTAAGAAAAAAGATAATTTTCTTGATGAGCTCTTGCAAGCTTCACCTAGAATTATTTTAGCAATTATTATCGCTATTGTAATTTCAAAACCCCTGGAACTAAAGATTTTTGAAAAAGAAATTGATCGAGTATTGCTGGAACAAAAAAATGATTTGACTCTTGCCAATAAAGAACAAATAGCTACGCAATATACACCTTCAATAACAGCAATTGATCGTGAGATTGATGCTTTAAAACAGGAAATAACTACAAAAGAAACAGAAGTTAATGATCTCTATGAGACCTATATTGCAGAGGCCGAAGGTCGCAAAGGAACAGAAATCGTAGGAAAAGGACCTGTATATAAAGAAAAACGAGAAAAGCATGATGCTGCACTAGAAGAATTGGTAGCAATCAAAAAAGATAATGCTGATAAAATTGCCGGATTAGAGGCTCAAAAAACAGAACTAGCAACTGCATATGAAGATCAGGTAGTAAACTCGCAACCTATTATCGATAATTTTGATGGATTAATGGCACGGGTCACTGCTTTGAATGAATTACCCTGGTTGCCGTCATTTTTCATTTTTTTGCTGTTTTTGGCTATAGAAACTTCTCCAATTTTTGCCAAGTTATTATCTCCAAAAGGAGAATATGATTATAAATTGGAAGATGCCGAAGGTGAAATAAAAACTTGGGTTGAGCAAAAGGAAGCGCAGCGTAAAGTAGTTTTACAAACAGATTTTGATATCAATGATAGGGTATATGGTGATCTTTCGGAAGAAGAAGAATTATATGCTTATAAGAAAAAGATAGCCCGAGAAATGATGAAGAAGCAACAAGATGCTTTTTACAAAAGACAAACCGGTATTTTATAGAATAGATACTTTTTTAAAACTTACGATCGGGATGATAGACATCAAGATTTAGAGAGGTTTTTTTATCTGAAATTAATTCAGAAACCAGTTTTCCGGTAGATGTACCCATGCTCCAGCCCATCATCGCATGCCCTGTTGCAATAGTGAGGTTGTCACATTTTGATGATTTTCCTATATATGGCATTCCATCTGGAGTAACGGGTCGAAGTCCGCATGCGGCGTTATCTTTTTCAACTTTGTTGAGTTCGATTTCGGGAAAGTATTTTTGAGTAGCTTTTGCTATAGCTTCTACTCTTATTTTGTTAATGTTGTGATTAATTCCAGCTATTTCCATAGTTCCTGCAAAGCGAGTAAATTCATCCATAGGGGTAATAGCAACTTTGGCTTCTGCAAGAATTGCCGGGGTTGTAATTCCCAAATTCCTTTGAGAGTTTATTCGATATCCTTTGCCTGCTTCTAAAAGTAATTTTAAACCAAGTTCTTTGCTAAGTAATTTTGACCATGATCCTGCCGCCAGAACAAATTCATCTGCCGTATAAATATTATGGGCATTACCAATTGATGTAATCTTTTTGTTTTTAACAGATATAGTTTCGATTTTTTCGTTTTTGTAAAATACAACTCCAGATGATTCTAGATATTCCTTCATCTCTTTCATAAAGGAACCAGGAGTTGTATGTGCATCACATTCATATAAAATCGCACCTTTGGCTTCTACTCTTGTATCTGGATGTAATTGTTGTAATTCTTTTGCAGAAATTGTTTTTACAGGTAAACCTTCTTTTTTTGCGATATCGGCAACGTGTATTTCCTCATTCAGCATTTTATCAGTTTGACATATCATTAAGAGACCGTTTTGCTGTAATTGAAAAGTAAAACCTTCTGTACTTTTTATATCTGCATATAAATCTCTTCCCATGATAGCAATGTCCTTTATTGCAGGGATGCCTTTATTCACATTTCTGATAGAACAAGATCGATTAAAGGCTATAGTCCATCGCAAAAAGTCAGAATTAAGTCTTGGTTTTATAAACAATGGACTAGAAGAGTTAAACATCCATTTTACGCCTTTTTTCATTACTCCGGGTGCCGCAAGTGGGATGATATGACTTGGCGACAGGTATCCTGCATTAACATATGATGCTCCATAATCCATAGATGATTGATCAATCACAGTTACCTGGTGCCCTTCTTTTTGCAAATAATATGCAGAACATAACCCAATGATTCCTCCTCCTATAACGATGCAGCTTTTCATTACTTGTGACTTTGTTTTATAGTTTATATCACCTGAAATCCATGAGCATAAGGATCATCATCATCAATAATGATGGTATTGTATCCATATACTTTGGCATATCCTTGTATACTTGGTATAATAGCTTTTTTATCACCAAGTATTGTCTCGCTTTCAACTTTTCCTATAAATGTACTACCAATAAAACTTTCATGAATAAATTCTTCTCCTTTTTTAAGCTTTCCTTTAGCAAATAATTGAGCCATTCTCGCAGAAGTTCCTGTCCCGCATGGGGATCTGTCTATGGCTTTATCTCCATAAAAAACGGCATTTCTTCCCGAAGAATTTGAATGTATTGGAGTTCCGGTCCACAGAATATGACTTACATCACGAATAGTAACGTTTTCGGGATGTATAAAAAGATTAGGATATTTTGCATGAATTCGTTCTCGTAGTATTTGAGAATACCCAATAAGTTTGGCAGCAGTATATACCTGCATGCCTTCAAAATTGGGTTGTGGATCAAAAATAGCATAGAAATTTCCGCCATAGGCAACATCAAAAAACAATTCTCCTAATTCTGGACAATCTACGCTTAAATTTTCTTCGGCGAGATAAGAAGCTACATTTTTTAACCTTACCCAGTCCACTTTTTTACCTGTTTGTTGATACTCAATTTCAATAACTCCTGCAGGGGCTTCCATTTTTATTTTTCCCGGTGTTTTGGGTTGTATTAAACCTTCTTCAATGGCTATGGTAATAGTGCCAATAGTTCCGTGACCGCACATAGGCAAGCATCCAGAAGTTTCTATAAACAGAATTGCAAAGTCATTTTGAGGGTCATGAGGTTCAAACAAAAAACTTCCGCTCATCATATCATGGCCTCTGGGTTCAAACATTAATCCACGACGAATCCAATCGTATTCTTTTAAAAAATGTAATCTTTTTTCGTTCATAGACAAACCTCTTAAAGGAGGATGCCCGGTAGTGACTACTCTAACCGGATTTCCGCATGTATGTGCGTCAATGCAAGTAAAAGTTGTTCTTGCCATTTTCAAATAGGATTATAGGTTTGCTCGCCATTCAATAATCTGGAAATATTGAGCGGATTTTCATTCTTCAATTCATCTGGGAGTGCATCATTGGGCCAATTCTGGAAACTAAATGGTCGAACCCACCGTTTGATCGAATGTATACCAACTGCCGTAAATCTGCTATCTGTAGAAGCTGGATACGGTCCTCCATGTAACATCGCTGGACAAACTTCTACGCCTGTAGGCACGCCGTTAAAGATAATTCTTCCAACTCTGTTTTGAAGAGCTTCTATGACCGTGGTATATTTTTTTATTTCTTTGTTTTCGGCAATAATAGTGCCCGTAAGCTGGCCCTCAAGATTTGAAATAATGGTCTCTAATTCCTGTTGATCTTTACATGCCACTACTATAGAAAAAGGACCAAATACTTCTTGATGCAAAACTGGATTTTCTAAAAATGTCTTGCCATCTACTTTTACTACAGCCTGTCTGGCATAATTTGGAGCTAAAGTGTCTGTATATTCAGATACGGTTGTAGTTCCTTTTTGTTGAAGTGCGTTTTCTTTGTTTTTTTCATAATTAGTTACAATTGAAGGGTGTAACATGCATGAAGGTTCGATGGTTGCGATTTCATTAGCCAATACTTGAATAAAGTTATCTAAGCTATTACGTTTCAACCCTAAAATTAGCCCCGGATTTGTACAAAATTGACCAGTTCCCAGAGTAATGGATTTTGCGTAGGTTTTAGCAAGAATTTCTCCTTGATTGTGAGCTGCATTAGGTAAAATAACAACGGGGTTAATACTACCCATTTCTGCAAAGACAGGAATTGGTTCTGGTCGTTGAGAGGCAAGGTCAAAAAGTGCTCTACCTCCTCGAATACTACCTGTAAAACCAACTGCTTTCACTGCAGGGTGCTTAACTAGCTGTGTGCCTACTTCTATACCTTTGCTATTGAGGTTAGAAAATACCCCATTGGGCATTCCTGTTTTTTGAGCAGCTTTTATAATGGCCGAGGCAACCAGTTCTCCAGTACCCGCGTGCATTGGGTGTGATTTAACAATGACCGGGCAACCAGCCGCCAATGCAGAGGCCGTATCTCCTCCCGCTGTAGAATATGCCAATGGGAAATTACTTGCGCCAAAAACAACTACTGGCCCTAAGGGGATTAAAATTTTACGTAGATCAGGCTTAGGTATGGGTGTCCTATTGTGGTCGCCTGTATCTATGGTAGCATCTACCCAAGAACCTTCTTCAACTAGTTTAGCAAACATTCTAAGTTGCCCAATAGTTCTGCCTCTTTCTCCAATCGCTCTTCCTTCGGGGAGACCACTTTCAGCCATATAAGCCTGAATAAGAGTATTGTCTAACGCAAGAATCTCATCAGCAATAGTATTTAAAAAAGCAGATTTTCTTACCCCAGGCATTTTTTTATAGGTTTCATAGGCAGTAGATGCCAAGATTAGTGCCTCATTAATTTCGTCCTGCGATGCCTCATAGAAGGTATGTTCGTTTTCAATGTTTAATTTGGGATTAAAAGTGGTATATGTATTGTCTCCTGTTGCCGATAGACGATTACCAATATAGTTTTTACCTGTGATCATAATTATGATGTGATGAATGAATTCAAATTCTTATAATTCGGGAGTTGTGGTCTGTTCTTAATACCATTTTCAATAATATGAAGTACCCTTTCACGTTCTTTACCTTCTAAAGGTAATCGAGGAGCACGAACATTTTCAGTACCAATACCAGTAGCTACTTCTGCCAATTTTATGTTTTGCACTAATTTAGGATTAATGTCTAATTCAAGCAATGGTAAAAACCATCTATATATTTGTAAAGCTTCCTTAATTTTACCTGCATTTTGTAATTCATAAATAGCAACTGTTTCTTGCGGAAAAGCATCGACCAAACCAGCTACCCAACCATCTGCACCCATTAACAAACTTTCTAATGCCAATGTGTCTACACCACTTAAGATTTTTAAACGATCTCCGAACCTGTTTTTTATACGGGTAACATTTGAGATGTCTCTGGTAGATTCCTTTACGGCTTGAATATTTTCAAATTTCAATAACTCTTCGAACATGTCTAAAGTAACTTCAATTTTATAATCAACAGGGTTATTGTAAACCATAATTGGTAAACTTGTACTTTTTGCTACTTCTTTAAAATACGTTAAGGTTTCTTTTTTACCAGCATTGTATCGCATTGGGGGTAACATCATCAATCCATGAGCACCATCATTCTTAGCTTTTTCGGCTGCTTTTATAGCTCCCTTAGTGGTTTGTTCTGCAATGTTGATAATAACGGGTACCTTATCCTTTACTAATGCTACTGTAGTTCTTACCAGGGTACTTTTTTCATCATCGCTAAGTGTACTAGCCTCTCCCAGAGTACCACCCAAAATTATTCCATGCACTCCAGCTTCTAACTGTGCATTTATATTCACTTCAAACATGTTCAGGTCCAAAGTATCTTGATCGGTAAATTTTGTGGTTACAGCGGGCATAACACCCTTCCATTCTATTGCCATATGAATTGTTTTGGTCAAAGATATTGGGAAACTACCGGGATGATTATTAATAAATTATCAGATACTGATACTATTTTAACTTGAATAAGTATTTTTTTAGTTTTATTGATTAATATTGATGTAGTAAATGAAAGCTCTACCTTTTAAAATACCTAAAGCAACCACAGATACTCTTATTGTTCAAGAAGACAAAGGAGTGGTATTCTATGATGCTTTTCATCAACATGAAGAGATTCAGATATCCTGGATTATTTCTGGAGAAGGAAGTTTAATTGTAGGTGATACGGTTACTAGTTTTAAACCAGATGATATTTTTATTTTTGGCAGTCAAGTTCCTCATGTGCTAAAGAGTAGCAGTTCTTCTTCCTTATCTCATATGCTATCTGTTTTTTTTACTAAAAACTCTTTTGGAGCGCAGTTTTTTGAACTCGTTGAATTTGAGAATTTATCAGGTTTTTTTGAGCGGTCTGTTTTTGGAATTAAGGTTACTCAAAACAAAGAAGAGCTTAAAAAGTTATTTTTAACGATTAGAAAGAAAAAAGACAGGTTAGATAGATTGATTATTTTTTTAGGGATGCTTAAAATACTTGGTAAGGACAATTTGGAAACTATATCTTCAACTATTACCAAAAAAAGCTATACAGATAATGAAGGACAACGAATGGCTAAAGTCTTTCGGTTGGTGATGAATGATTTTCATAGAGATATTACCTTGCAAGAGGTTTCGGAAATAGCAAATATGACATCGAATGCATTTTGCAGATATTTTAAACAACGCACGAATAAAACTTTTTTTCAGTTTCTCACAGAAGTGAGGATAGAAAATTCTTGCCGTATTCTCCTAAAACACCCTGATATGGCCATTGCTGAGGCTTCGTATGCTAGCGGATTTAAAAACTTATCTCATTTTAATAGAAAGTTCAGAAAAATAAAAGGCCTTACACCTTCTGCTTATAGAAAACAACAACAGAAAACATCTATGTTTTGATAGTTGAAAAGGTATTACAGTCCTAGTAGTGGTAATTGTTTGATTTTGTGATAGGTCAGGCAAGCTTTAATACATTGCTTCAGTTCTTTTTCGGGAAGTTCCTCTTTTATTTTAAAAACGATAGCTCTGTTACCTTCAAATTGAAAAATATCTTTGTATACTATTCGAAAAGTAGGAACTAGCTTACTTGTGCATTGAAAATACATGGCATATTGATCTGGGCTGGATGGTTTCCAATCCATTCTAAGTGTACTCCCATGTTTGGTTATATAACTAGGCTCTCCCCACTTCAATGTCTCTTCTAGCATAGATATGTTTTCGGTCTCATCTGCAACATTAATAATCAACTCTCGAAGATTTGAAAGTTTCACCTTTGCTACATCGGGATACTTATCAAATACTAATTGTACTTCAGAATTTGATTTTAGTTTTAGGTTGTTCATTTTTTAGATTTAAAATGTTTTCTAAGTATTTGTTTAGACATCACTTCTTTTTATGGAGAGTAATTTCTTGTAGGTGAAGCATCTCCAAACCCATTCTAAAGGTCCAAATTTAAAATAGCTTAGCCATATTTTGCTTAGTATTATTTGTATTATAAATACAATCATGGCAACAAGTAAAGCCTGTGAAGGGCTTAAGGTTTCATAAAGCCGAAATCCTATAGATGTGAATAGTAATACACCTATGAAACTGTGCATTATATAATTGGTCAATGCCATTCTTCCTGCATATTGTATGGGAGATAAGATTCTTTTAAGTGTAGTGTGATACCAAAGCCTTCCCATACCCCATAAGTAAAACAATCCCATGACAACATCAGACACTACCATCAATTTTATCAGTAATGACCTTATAACTTCGTTTTTATAAATTTCTAAATCGGTAAGAAAGAATAAAAAAGATACTCTATATAGGTTAGTTACAATGGTGATGAGTATCATGGGTTTTTTTATTTGTGTGATAAAGGTGTCTAAAGTATTGTAGATTTTGTTTTTTCCTAAATACAAGCCTAGTAAGAACATTGATAGAGCAATTGGCGCTAAAAATCCTACTAACATTGGGATGTTAGAAAGATATTCTAGATATCGTAATTGTATTCCTTGAGTATAAGTGCCGTTTTTGATGATGGTATTTACCGTTTCACCGGTATAATCACTAAGGTAAATTTCAGGAGTAAAGTTGATGACTTTGAATAGAAATGTAAAGCATTGATCATAAAACGGAAAGAATAGTAAAATACCAGATAACGTAAGTAGTAAAGTATTTGATTTTTTTATGAAAAATATGGTCAAAAGACCCAAAATGGCATAAATATGTAGTACATCTCCGGACCATAATAGTATAATATGTAAGAGACCAAAAATGAAAAGAACAAACATTCGTCTGGCGAAGAAAGAAAATGAAAGTTTGTGATTTTCTATCATTTTTAAGACCTGCATCGAAATCCCTAACCCAAAAAGTAAAGAGAAAATAGGGAAGAACTTTGTATAAAAAAACAGTTGCAGCACCTTTTGAGTCATGATATCTACCGTTGCGGTCCATTGCTTTGCAAATACATCCTGATTTAGGAAGGTAGAATTCATGATAACAATATTTACCACAAAAATTCCAAGAATGGCAAATCCTCTGAAAACATCTAATAGTTCAATTCTTTTTTGTGTTTTAACAGGTGTTTTATTCAATGTATTGTATTCAGTTTTTAATATTCGAATCTATGTTTTATTTCTAAACAGTTTAAATTATGTAGAGAATTATAAGTTTTGGAAAATAAACTAAAAATATATGATTAGTAGTATTGGGTTAAGGGCTTTTTTTGATGTCATAGACTATATTGTTTAGGTTATGTTCGTCTTTTTTACCTGGAACGAGGCTAAATCCATTTTTTTCAAGCAATCTGGTAGAGCTTTCGTTTAGTTGATGTGTAAATGCTTCAATATGTTCCAGGTGTAAAGTATTAAAACCAAAACGAACTACACTTTTTAGAGACTCTGTCATAACTCCTTTTCCTTGATGTTCTGGATGCAAATCATAGCCAACTTCAGCAACTTTTTTATCTTCAGAAAAATTCCAAAGACAAATACTACCAATCATTTTTGGGTTGGTTTTTTCTGTAATTACCCAGTAGTATAAAGTTTTATCAATAATACCTTTATTGATTTTTGAGATAAATGCTAAAGCTTCCTTTTTTAATTTGGCACCGGGTCTTATTACAAATTCATTGACCTTTTTGTCTGAACGTAAAAAAGAAATAGTTTCCCAATCGGTGGGTTGTAGTTGCCTTAATAAAAGCCGTTTTGATCGAATTTCAGGAAAGTTAGCGTTATTCATGTTATCACTATTCCAAATTTTTCTTTTTTAGCTGCTTAATAATCTCTGTACTTATCCAGTAAATATCTTGATTACTAGTGTAGAATAAATACTTACCATCTTTGGTAATAAATGGGCAGTACTCATAATTTTTGGTATTTACTTCGGGCCCCATATTTACCGATTTTGTCCAGGTGGCATCTTCTTTTTTGAAACTGATGTATAAATCTCCTTGCCCAATACTATTTTCTCTGGTAGAGCAAAAAATAATATAGGATTCATCTGGAGCAATACATACGTCTGCTTCATATGCTGTAGAATTTATTGCTGCTCCAAGAGCAACAGATTTTTGAAATGTACCGTTATTGAATTTTGAATAGTAGATATCATAGTTTGATCCCTTATTTTCTGGTGAGGCATTGCCGTTTGATGAAAAATACATGGTTCCATCGTTGGTAAAAGAGATGTAATATTCGTTACCACCTGAGTTAATATTTGTTCCTGCATTGATGGGCTCAGACCATTTTCCATTCCTTTTTTCAACATACCAAATATCGATATCTTTCGGGTCACCTTCTCCATCTAAAGCACTATTAGAAATAAAGTATAACCTGTTTTCATCGTTAGAAAGAAAAGGATCGTTGTAGCCATAGGTTTCATGCGAAAGAAAGATTTGAGGTTTTGACCAGGTATCATTCACTTTTGTTGAGTAGCGAATCTCATTTTTTCCATTTACGTCAACACCAAAGTAAAATACTGTGCCGTCTTTGTTAAATACCGATCCAAATTCAGATTCTTCTGTAGAAATAAAATTAGGAGCAAATAACTTTGCACTTGTACCCGGAGGTTCCTGTCCCATATATGAGCCTTTCAAAGTCATGTTACGAACTTTATCCTTATTGGCGCCCAGAGATACCAATAAGGTGTATATTTGGTCAGCATCTATTCTTTTTGCTATTTCAAGAGCGGTACTTCCTCTGCTGTTTTCTTGATTTACATCTACGCCCAATTCTACGAGTTTCTTTACGAAAAGATCACTTTTATTGAGTACGGCCTTTTGTAATAGAGCAGTTCCGTATGTGTCGATCCAGGAATTATCTTTTTGTAATTTAATAAGGGTGTCAAAGTAATCTTCTTTGTTGAAATGCACTGCAACATCCATTGCTGTTCTTTTTTGATGATCTTCTGCATTAATGTCGATACCTTTTTCGATTAAAAGCTGAAAGGTTTCTTTTTGTTTGCATGCTATTGCCCAGTGCAGTAAGGATCTCCCTCGATTATCTTTCTTGTCAATAGATGTGGTTTGTAGCAGACTGTCCAAGCGATTTGTTTTTCCTTGACAAACAGTTCTGAAGATATTTTGTGCAGATACATGAAAACTAAATAAGAAAATGATGACGATGCATATTTTGTTTTTCATGATGTGGATTTTATGGTTTTAAGACGAACAGTTTTGATAACAATCATCTTTTTAATTTACTCTCAAATTCTTTAAGTGTAATTTGATCATTACCTTTTGTATATTCACCATAGGCAATTTTTTTATCGAAATCTACAGCGAGATAATCGGTCCAGCAAGCGAAAAAATCGTAGTCTCCACTTTTCCCAATATCAGAATCTGTGGTAATTTTGGATGGAGCGATTAAATAGTATTTTCCTATTTCAAAGTTTGACAGGTAAGGTCGACATAAGATACCATTAGCTCCCCATATTTTAATCTGTTTTTTTGATGTTTCTCCTTTGTAAGTTTTGATGATTTCTACGGTCATAGAAAAGGGCATTTCTTTATCATAACCATCAATTTCATAGTCGAGAAAATCTGTATATTCGATAACTTTTACCAAAGCTACCAACGAGTTATTGTTTGCTATAGCTCTAAAAGAACAATCACCTTCGCAATCACAATCGCAGGCAAATGAGTTGAAAGAAATTAATAAGGTAACCAAAAGAAGTACCTTCTTTAAGAATAAGTTTTTCATGACTGTTATCAATGTTTTGTATCAACTAATTTTAGAGGGGTTACTAAGATAACAAAATTGTAATGAAGTCTTTAGAATAATTAATGTTCAGATGATTTGGGATGTTCTTTTAAATATTTAATGATGATACCTATTTGCCCTAGATGATATAGGTCATGATGAATCATCCCTTTAATAACAAAACTGTATTTGTAGTTGCCTTTAAAATCGGTATCGTAATATTCGTTATCTAGAAAATCATCGTTTTTTGATTGTAATAAATCAATCAATTCGTTGAGTGTTTTATTATACTCAGATATAATGTATTCCCAACCCAATAATTTAAGTTTATGGTTTGGCAACCAATTTTCTTCGCAGTCATCTGTTTTACTCCCTTTTCCAGTTTTTATTTTTAGAATAGTTTCTTTTCTCCATAATGTCAAATGTGAAATTATCTCGGCAATACTATGTAGCCCTTGTATGGGGTTTATGAAAACCAAATTCTCATCTACAGTACTTAGTTTGATATTATACGAACTCCCGATCCATATTTTTCCGCTTTGAATTTCAACAAATTGTTCGATGATATGGTTGATTAGAGTTTTCATTTGAATACTGTGTTTGATATGCCAATTTTAGTCTTATACACCCTAAAATATCACGAATTAATAATTTTATTTTTCCTTCTTCTATTTTTTCAAATTCCGATTCGTGTTTGTAGATAATATCAATGTCTATAATATCTTTTGCATCCAGCATTGGCACAGAAATACTTCCTACATGTTCGATACTATATTCAATCCCACTTAAACCTTTATCGATTTCATCTTTTAGGTCTTTAAATTTGGTGATCCAGTCTGAGGTGTATTTTTTAATCAACATGTTTAAGTGTCAAAGACATGGGCCGGTTTTTATTTTGCTTTTGCAAACGCCATTTTAACCGCCAATCCGGTTAATACCGAGGCCATAAACCACTTTTGTATTCGTAACCAAATTGGTTTTTTTGAAAACCAACTCGCCAATTTGGCTGCAGATAGTACAATTAAAAGGTTAATGGTAAAACTTATACCTATCTGAATTATTCCCAGTAAAAAACTTTGGCTCAATACCGAACCGTTCTCGGGCTTTATAAACTGTGGAAAAAATGAAAGATAAAAAATAGCCATCTTAGGGTTTAAGATATTGGTCATAAGGCCAATGTTAAATAACTTTAATGGCTTATCTGCTTTTAGGTGCTGGTCTGCATCAAAAATCTTGTTCTTGTCTCTTATCGTATTAAAGGCTAGATATAAAAGGTATCCTACTCCGAGAAATTTTACAACGATAAAAGCATAAGGTATTGCAAAAAATATAGCGGTGAGCCCAAATGATACCATAAGAATATGAAATAAAAATCCGCACATCACTCCAAAAAGAGATATTATGCCAGCTTTTTTTCCTTGTGATAAAGATCTCGAAATTAAGTAGATCATATTTGGACCTGGTGAAAGCACCATGATTAGAGCGGCCAATGCGAATAATAGTAAATCGTTTAAGGCGATCATATAGTTGTTGTTTTCATTAATAGGAGGAGAACTGTAGTAATTGAGCTCTAAGGTAGCAAAATAGTAATGAACCTAAACACGATACTGTAAATAGGTTATCGTGTAATACTTTTATATTTTTTGCTTCAGTGTATTAAAACAATGTTTACTATCAAATATAGTAGATATATCATAGATCAATTTCTTTGCTGTATCTTTCTTCAACACAGGAACAAAACAGCTTAGGTATCCAAAATCTCTGGTTTTAAAGAACATTTCTATGTATAATTTGGTTTCTTTTGGATGAAAAACTTCTTTTGATCTAAGATTGACATACTCATCATTAATTTCTATATATAATTTGTCTAATAAGTTCAACTGATTTAAAACAGTGAGAACGTCTGCATTTTTTTGAACATCAGATTGAATTTCATTACAGGAATTTGTTTCAAGGTTTCCATCTGGTACCTCTAGAGTTGTTCCCAGTTTAAAATCAGAATTTGGCACATGAATTATTGTATGCAGGGATCTAGATGAGTTTTCTAGTGCTGTTTGAACCTCTACATAATCTAGAGTTTCCTGAGAAAAAACTTGACTCATGGTAACGAGTAATACTAAGCAAAGTAGATATCTCATTTGGTTTTATGTTTTTTTACAACACTTATTTTTAAATCATAGCGAAGCAAAATGTCGCTTGCATATCGATCTAATTGTCGTTCTTGTATGATGTTACAAGGTAAGCATTTTGTTATTCTATTTAGCTTTCCCTTTTTTACTTCGCTTAATAATAACCGTTCCTATAAGTGCTAATCCAATTATAATTCCACTTAACGCATCAATGAATTTCCCTCCTCTTATCATGCCATAGATTGCAAATAATGTTGATGCTGTTCCTATTCCAATTATAATATATGCTGTCTGTTTTCTCATTGTAAGTTTGCTACAATTTTTTATTATAAGTGGTATTACGAAGTAAATTGTTACACTGCCATTTAGTTTTTACACACAGATTAATATTTTTATATTTTGTTAGTAAATTGTTGTATATGCTCTGTTTTTACAACGCTTATTTGGCCTTTTGTAGGAATCATATTTTTCCAAACCCAATTATAATGGTCAATCACTTGTTTGGCGGTTAGTTGAGGTCTTTCTCCGGTAGTATGCCCATCTTCAACAACAGTAATGTTATAATCTTTTACTAAGGCAGATTGAATTGTTGATTCGACACAAAAGTCGGTTGCACAACCTGTAATTATTAGTTCGTTTACTCCTAAAGTAGCCAACTTCGTTTGCAGTTTTGACTTATAGAATACGTCATTAGCATATTTGTCAATTCTATGATCACTAGATTGAACGTCTAACTCATCTAAATTTTCCCATTCTATGGAATTTTTTTCAAATTCTCCCGAACCTGTTCCATCATGTTGTATGTAGATAACAGGGAAATTCAATTTTCTGAATAGTTTGGCCAGTTAATTAATACGTTTTACCACACCATCACTGTCAAATCGAGGAGTCTTAGAGGTGAAAGATCCTTTTTGCATATCAATTACCAATAAAGCTTTTTTATTTTCCATTTTTTAGCCAGATTTAGTATTTTTCCACAGCAATTGGTTTTCCATTTTCATATAATAGATATCCATCAATTTTTCCACTAATACTATCATACATGATCCAACGACCATGTTCTTTTCCATCGATAAAAATTCCTTTTGAATGAAGATTTCCATTTGCAAAATAACTAAAAACTGAATCTTGGATCACATTGTTTTTCCAGTTTTCCAGGGCTTTTGGGTTTCCATTTGGGTGATATGATTTCCAAATACCTTCTTTAGAATTTTGAATAACCTGACCTTCTTCGGCCAATTGACCATTTTCGTAAAAATACTTCACGCTACCATTTGCTATGCCCTCTGTCCATTGTACGATTTCATTTTCTTGACCATTGGGGAAATAGTATATCATTGTTCCATGCACATGTCCGTTCTTGAATTCTGCATAGGATTGTAATTTACCATGTTCGTAGCTTTCACACTTACCAGTGTACGGTTTATGATTGAGCAACCATTTTCCGTCAATTTCTATTAATTTTGCACAATCAATAATTTCATCACTTGTTGTGGATGGATTTGTTTGTTTACAAGACAAAACAGTCATGACTAGAAAGAGTGAAAAATAATTTTTTTTCATAAGTTTTTTGATATTGAATTCAGCATTGTGAGGGATTCATTGAAGACATTACTATGTTTTTGGTTTTTAGTTTATGACTAACCACAATCATTCTAATGATTTGTATTTAATGAACTCGAAATATAACCAAAATAGAAATATAGATTACTTTACATTTATGATCTACGGTAAGTGCCGAATTTGACCAAACTCCATAGTATAAACAATCCGATGAGTCCTATCGATAAATATCCGTAAAAAACGCCTATAAGTAAAACAAGACTTAGAATTAAAGCAATAGATTTAAGAGTTCGTTTGGGTTTTATCGGGTCTTTTGTTCGTTTATTGTTTAATAATTGATTCAAATAGATTTCATCAGATTTTTTTAAATAATATTTGATATCTGATTCATCAAACTCATTTGCAACCATTTCCTTGATTATTTCCTGTTTGGATAACCCTTTTGCTCTTAATGATATACTAAAGTCAAGTTTATTCACTTTCTGTAATAATTACTACCGATGTTTGTTGTATGTGTTCTAGTGAGAGAAAATGTTACCTTGCTTTTAAATTTTTATTATGTATTGGTAGCTAAATTCTACTCTTTAGAAACACTGCGTCTTCATAAATATATAACAATCGATCGATCACATTGCAGCTGTGATTATATATGTCGTTGCTAACAATTTTTTTATTCAGATTCTTTATATACTTTCAATTTTATTAAATCAATCACTTGATTAAATTCTGAATTAGTTTTTGGTGAAGTTTGATAGTCCCAACTTCCACCATTTTTCTTTTCTATTCTCAAAATCCATGGATCATCATTTGCAAATATCTGCGCAGAGATTGATCCAAGTATGTATATTTTTGTCCACCAATTGTTATTCGGATTGAAGTGTTTAATTTTATGAATGCTCGAATAATTGAATTTCCTTAATTTGGAAAAGTCAATTGCCTTAATTTCAAAAAAATCATCATAAATTTTAATCGATGGATATCCATTTAATTCAAAAATTAAGGAGGCATTTTTCATAGTAATGATTTAATTGCTACCAACGGTCTCGCATAACCGTTAGTTACATGTTTTAAGCTATGCATCCGTTTTGATTGGTGTACATATTTCAATTAAAAACCCATTATTATCTCTCACGTAACCTACTTTTTGTCCCCAAGGTTTTTCAGTTAAAGCTTCAAATTCTGTTGCTCCCATTTCAATAGCCTTCTTAAAATCAGCTTCGATATTTTCAGTCACGAACGCCATTTCTACACCAAACGGTTTTTTGTCCCGATCCATTTTAATGAATCCATTTTTGAAGTTGGAACTTCCTAATTCAATAGAGGCGAAAGCGATCGTTGTTTCTCCTGAAATTAATTCTCCATAATCATTTTCAGGGGTTACAAATTTCTGCTCAAACCCGAATGCCTTTTTATAAAATTCGATAGTTTCTTTTACATTCTTAACATAAATTATGGTGTATCTGTATTTCATTTGTTCTTTGTTTTTTAACTTATGCCTAACGATTTTGAATAATACTCGTTTTAACTGTGTTTGTTCTTTGTTAGCAGATAGCTTTATTTGTATTTATAACTATTTGTTTTCCTAAAATTTCAGGATTAGTTTTTGAAAATAATGGGATGATATTTTTCTACAAAAAGATTAACTTCTTTTTTAGATATCATATTCGGATACGACATTAGTAACAGTTGTAGTGGAAGTTCATCTTCTTTTATAGGAGGTATTTCATAATAATGTTCATTTAGTTTAAAACCTACTCTTTCATAAAATTTTATTCTACGTTCATTAATATCGGAAGTAGGTAATTCAACCTCCAGTAGTATCGGTTTGTCGACCCTATCAATAAATTTATTTAGAATTAACTTTCCAATACCTTTATTCCTTTGTTCTAAACCCGTAGCAAAATGGTCTATGTATTTATGTGTTTCAAAATCCCACCACAAAATAAATCCTGTAAATTGGTTTTTATCAATTAAAACATCAAAATGATAACAGTCATTTTGCAACACTTTAGATTGATTATCTAACGGTCTTCTCTCTTCAAAAGGAAAAGTATCTTCATAAAGTTTCCAGGCTTCTTTAAAATAATGATCTGAAATACTTTTTAGCCTTATTAGTTTCATTTCGTTTGCTGCTAACGTTCTGTGTACGGTTTGTTTCGCAACGTTGCTATAGCAGTGGGCGAAGTGCAGTGCTGGCGAAGGAAACATTCCGATGAGTTCCTAAGATAGCAAATCTACAATGAATTCCGATTAAGGAATTGCTTCGCCAGTTCGCTACGCTCGTGTCAGCCGCAATGAGCTATACACCTTGTTACCCGCAGATGTTTTTTTCGGCAGTTTTATATTCCTTACTATTATATATTTTGTTCAGTTCAACTTTTAGTTTTTCCATTTCCAAATTCCAATTTTGAGTTGCTTTTCGTGATTTTCGTTTTCCACGTCCAATTTTCAAGTCAAAATGAGAATCAGTAATTCCAACTTCTCGAGTTATTTGATCAAAACAAAATGGGAAAGCTATATATACAGTTTTATTTTTTGGAACGATTAAACAAAACTTTCCATCAAAATCAGTTTGAGTTCCGATTGAAGTTCCCAAAACAATTACATTCTGTGCAGGAAACGCTTTTCCATACTCATCAAATAAAGTTCCGGTCAGTTGACGAAATTCAAATTCCGATTCCGTACTTTGAGACAAAGTCAGATTAAATGTCAGAATTATTAATATGAATATTATTTTTTCCATTTGCGGGTAACGTTAAATATATGTGTCGTAGCAGGGCAAATAGTGACCTTACTTTTCGATTTTTCTGCGCATTGGTTGCTAACTTTTTCATTCTGCAAGCATTGCGCCTTACCAAATATACAAGAACCATTCGATTGATCACTTAGCTGCTATGATCACATATATGTTGTTGTAGCTAGTTTATTTATTTAATCGCGTTATCATAATCATAATATTCCAGAGCGAGAATAGGTCACTTCCTTTTTCCGTAATAAAAATCGTTTCTTTTCCGTCAATTTCGGTAACTAACAATTCAGATTCATTGCGTTTTTTAAATTTTTTGAGTTTTGTTTCACCGGCTTCTGCTTTTTCGAAATATTCTTTCCGATTTTTAGAATCTACATTTTGAATTGAGTTTAGTTTTACAGAGTTGACTTTGGTTCCATCGTATCCAATAATCTTTTTAGTCCCCAATGCTGTCCAATTATTCTTTGAATCGGTAAAGAGTAAAATTATTTTCCCGTAATCTTCTTGATTAAAATGATTCAAATATTTTGCTTTTTTGTCAGCAGTAAGATTGTCAAATAGAAAAACACTACTATTCGGCAAGTTGTGTTGAGAAGCTCTCCACTTAATTCTGTTCTCTATAAAATCTGCTGTTTTTTGCATTCGGTTTAATTAGCTACAACGGTTTGTGTAAAATGCGCTTTAATGCATTTTTACACCTTGTTAGGTATTATTTTTTACTTAAATTTTCTATCCTATCTATCAATTTAAATCCGATGTAGTCACTTTTAGTTTTACCTTCATATCTATGATAGCAATCCCAATAACTTGCAATTCTCTGTTTAGTTTTAAACCAATAAGTTTCGTTTTCGATTATAAATTTTACTAAGTTTTCTTTGTTAATGGATTCAAATTTCTCCCAGATTAATTCAAGTAATTCAATAACATATTCTCCTATGAGTTGTATTACGTAAGGAATTGTCCAATATTTTTCACTCAAAATTAATTTTTCAAGATTCTTTTCTCTAACGTATCCGTTATGATGTCGAGTCAATATACAGGCAGTTATCATTTTATGATTATCGGTCAGACCATTTATTTTTAGCTTTGATTCGTCCCAATATATCCGGGAAGGAATTTCAATATTTTCTCCGTCAATACACATCTCATATCCCCAATTTGCAGAGTGCTCGCTTTTTGCGTTGATTTTAGAGACAAGAGAATTAATGTCGGGTATTAGGAATTTCGGAAAAGCATTTTTTAGTTTACTCAATTCATCTTCTATGTCAATGTACTTTTTCATCTAATAATACCTAACGTTTAATATATGTGTCGTAGCAGGGCAAAATGTTACCTAACCATCGACATTTCTGCGCAGATTTTATACTTTAATTCTGCTTTAAAATCTCTGCGCCTTACCAAAAATACAAGAACCATTCGATTAATCAGGAATCTAAGCCATGATCACATATATAGTGTTGGCGATAGTTTTTATTTCCATTCCCAGTCTAAGTTTTCATCTATCGGTATATTGAGTTCGTTCAACTTACTTTTGATTAAGTTTGGGTTATCAAGTCCATTTTTTGAAACTATGAATGAAGCTCCATTCGTGAGTTTAATAAAAAAATTGTTTTTAGTCTCGTTTACCTTATCGATTTCAGATAGTTTAGTTTTTCCTTCTCCAGTTTTATCTTGTGTAATTAAGTGTTCTGAAGTAAATTCCATTGTTTCCTTTTCTCCAATACGTCCAGCATAACTTTGACGAGCTATTTTAGAGAAATGTTTTTTTAACTTAGATTGATACAATCGGTCAAAAAATAACAAAGCAAGAATAGCTAATACACCTAAAATGATTGCAAATTCAAGGTTATTACTCGTATACATATTAATGCTAAAGTAAACTAGAATTCCGGTAACAACTAATTTGCCAATATTTTTTATTTTTTTGGAGTTTTTGTTTTCATCGATTGAGAATAAATGAAAATCAACAAAATCTTTTTCTTCTAAAATATATTCAAATTTCATTTTTTATAATTATCGCCAACGTTTTATATATGTGTCGTAGCAGAGCAAAATGTTACTTTGCTTTTCGATTTTCCCTGCGCATTGGTTGCTAACTTTTTTCTTTTGAACAAGCATTGAGCCCTACCAAAAATACGATAGCCATTAGATTGATCACTTTGCTGCTATGAACACATATGTGTTGTTGTAGGTAGTTTTTATTTTCGTACTAATTTCAAAGTTCTATATTTTTCGTCAATTCCGTATTCTCTTTTCGCATCATTTTTGTTCATTTCAAAACTGGTGTAATTTTCAAAATTAGGATTAGTCAAAATCCGTTTAAAATTTGATTTCGTAATTTTCTTCTTTTTATGGTCCACAACAATATAGAATTCTTGAAATTTTTGATCAGCTTTTGATTTTAAAAATTGATCTTCGTAAAAAACTTCTCCGGTTCGTTTTATTGTCAAACTATCTTTTTCTATTTTCAATTCCGAACCATACAAATCTGTTGCAAGACTAAAAATTCCGTCTTGTTTTATATCCAGATTTCCTGAGACTTTTAAAAACTCATTTTCTTTTGTGTAATTCAGAGTGTTTGAGTTCCCTAAACAACCAATTAATTCGGTATATCTCAATACTGAATCATTTTCAATAATGATAATTCTTTTAGAATTGTTTGCTCTATATGTTGGTTTTTGGGTAGCACACGAACAAATAGAAGTCAGAAGTATAATTGATATAACTAATCTTATTTGATTATTCATAACTTAATTCGATTTATTTTAATCGAAAGTAACTTACCTCAATAATTTTAAAAATTACAATTTAGTGAATATACCTTTTGAGTGAGTAAATGTGGTTTCAGTTAGATAGTTTATGAATTACCTACAACGTTCTGTGTATAGCTTGTTGCGGAATTTTCCGAAGGAAACATTCCGATAAGTCACCAAGGCAGGAAATCTGCAATGAATTCCGTTAAGGAATTCGGCCGCAATGAGCTATACACGTTGTTACCTACCGTATTTTTCTTTTTCTTTTTATTTTTCTCCATTTCCGCTTGTCCATCTCCACAAATATCAGTCCGTTTCCTCCACGTTTTCCATAAATCACAGATGTCTGTTCAGTTGGTTTGTGCAGAGTAATTTTCTTAACATCCACTAATAAAATTGAATTCCAGACATTTTTTGCATCCGTTGGATATTCATTTATAACAACAAGTGGAATATCTGGAATTGATGCTCGGTCACGAATAATTACTTTAGTCGTAGCTGAACGATGCGAAATTTTAACTCCGTTATCAGTTAGAGTATCCTTTTTGTTCGGTTTGAAATTCAAATAATCATAGGCTTGATTTTCAATATATTCTTTTAAAGTGGTTTGTCCGTCCAGTTCATTCCAATCCGTTATAATTTCCTGCGCATTGATATTCAATCCGATTATGATTAGAATTATGGAAATCAGTTTTTTCATATGGTAGGTAACGTCTTGGCTATGGTTTGTTGCGGAATGGCACGTGAGTGCAATTCCGATGATGATGCCTAAGATAGCAAATGCGTGTTAAATTCCGCTAAGGAATTTCACCGCAATGAACTCATAGGCATTGTTATGCACTGGCTTTTTCATTCAGCCGTTACTTTGCAAAATTACTCAAGCAAAGCGATGATTGCTTGCGAACCATTTGCGTCCTGTTTTTCTTCAATTCCCGCGATCGCTTTGCGACTTTGGGTTTAGCGATTACCGTCACAAAATAGCGATGCCCTTTATTCCGTCCGATGCTGATAGGGGAGAACCTTTGGAATAGAATTCACCTTTGTAAAAACACTCAGGTCTTCGACTTTTCGTCCGTCCGCATATCCATCCTACTTTTCAGATTTTAGCTTGTGCATAACGGTAAATATAACAAACGTTGCTGGCCAAAGGGCGGCTATGTTTTGTTATATAGTGTTATGAGCCGGCTTTTTTGCTTTATACTTTGGTTTTATTTCATAAATATCCAAGTCAGATGTTTTGTCCTTTAAGATATTGTCAATTAATTCAGAGCTTCCGCAAACAAACGTCATGGGACAGTCATAATCGGTTATAATGCACCATTCATTTCCTGAAGTAGGATAAATTGCACTTGGATTATCTCTTATTTCTGGTTCAAATTTCACTAGCATATCTAATTCAGATATTTTACCGCGTAAAACTTTATTGTCATCAGTTTCTCTAGTCTTTAGTAAAACATAGTAAAAGTCACTTTCTACGTTACCATAAATCTTAATTAGGTTGCTTCCGACTATTTTTAGTTCAGTTAGCTCAGATTCTCCTTCTCCCGGATACCATAAATAATCAGGCCATTTATTTTTACCTCTTAAATGTTCTTTTGCTATTTTTTCTTTTATTTCGATAGCAGTCTCTAATTCAAATTTCTCTCCGTAACGGTTAAAAAAATCTGAGTAATTAATCCGCTCAAACTCATTGTCATTAATATCACTTTCTTTTGGAAAAACTCCTTTTTCGTTAAGTTGCTCAACCTTTTTGTTAATCCAAAACGGATGAAGAATAACTAAGTATTTTTCATAGTTAGGAGGGCAACACATAGCTTGTAAATACCAAATGAAATTTTGATCATTGATTTTAATGTCCATAGAAACACCTGGTCCTAATTCAGCATAAGGTTTGATCCATTCAGGTATTTTATTTTGTATAAATTTCATTTCTTCGCTTGCTCATAACGTTTAATATATGTGTCGTAGCAGAGCAAATTGTTACCTAGTTTTTCGATTTTTCTGCGCATTGGTTGCTAACTTTTTCTTTCTGCAAGCATTGCGCCTTACCAAAAATACAACAACCATTCGATTGATCACTTTGCTACTATGATCAAATATATCGTGTTGTGTACGGTATTTTTATTTTTTCAATGAAATAGCTTTAATTAATTCGTTGCTAGATGAGAAGATCTTTAATTCTTTTATCTCTCCGCTTGCATTATATTGTATTTCAAATTTTTGTTTTTCCGAAATCATATTTCTCAGTTCAATAATACGATCATTTTTGTCATATGTCACTTTGAAATTATATGGCATATTAGAACAAATTATACATCCGGAATATGAATATTCAGTAATCCGGGATTTAGAATCATATTTATATGTATTTGTCCAATTATTATTGAAATCCTTTTTTTTATTCTCATTTCTCCAAATTACTAATGTTTGATTTTGATAATTTGAGTCAATAAACTTTTCAGGGAAATGATTAGGAGTGAAGAAATGTTTTCTCATAAATGAAAGGTCTATTTTTTCAGAAACGATATCTATCTTTTCGGTAGTTTTTCGATATTCAGTTCCGTTATTGTATTCTGTTACGATAAACTCTTTTTCTATGGTTTGTCCTGATAAAAAACTAAAGGCCAGAATTAAAATAAATAGTTAGCTTCATTAGGTCTTTCATATTGTACACAACGTTTAATATATGTGTCGTAGCAGGGCAAAATGTTATCCTGCTTTTCGATTTTTCTGCGCATTGGTTGCTACTTTTAACATTTTTGCAAGCAATGCGCCTTACCAAAAACACAACAACCATTGGATTGATCACTTAGTTACTATAACATATAAACCTTGTCGGCTGTTGTGATTTAATTTTTAGATAACTTATTCACTTTAGGTTGAATTATCCATATCCCAACAAAATAAAACCACAACAAAAAGAATTCACCAGCGAAATCTCCAAACCTAACTGTTCTTTTTAGTTCTACAGTTTTTATAGTTTTTGCAACAAAATACATTGTGTAAAAAATACAAAACATTGAAAAAAGATGTAATGGTAATATTATTCCAATAATCTCTGAGTCATTTGTGTTGTTTAATCCATTAAAAAAATCTGTCATATAGATTAAAAAGAAAAGAATGTAAATTAATGGGAAAAAGAAAAAAAGCTTGAACCTTCCAGTTTGCATTTTTAATTCCGATGGAATTTGTTTTTTTAATCCCATCACAATTGACCAAAACCAACCAAAAAAAAGTACAGTAAATAAAATCATTATTATTGGGAATAGGTCAAAGGAATTCAAAATATCCTCGGAATTAGAGTTTGCATCAGCTTCAAAATCCGAAAAAAAAGAAAACATAGTGTAAAACTGAAAAATTAGAGGAATTCCCAATAGCAGAAAAAATAATTGCCAATGTTTAAGTTTTAAGAAAAAATTTATCATCTAGTTTTTAGAGTTGTTAAATTACAGCCAACGTTTAATATATATGTCATAACAGGGCAAAATGTTACCTCATCTTAAGAAGCTACAATCCCCATTTTCTTCAATAAAAAAGAAGCGTTCATATTTTGGCAAATACCGTCTTTAAATTTATAGTCAAAATAGAGCTCGTCATCTACAATTTGAGCGTCAAAAAAACGATTCTTTACCTGGGGTAAATCATTAGCAATTTCACAAAGACTCAAATCATGGGTAGCAATAATACCCGTTGCTTTTGCTCCAACCAGGCGTTCTACAAATTTTCGTGATCCCGCAGCTTTGTCTTTGCTATTGGTACCTTTTAAGATCTCGTCTAGAATAATAAAATACTCATCTTTGTCTAGTGCGTCGACTATTTTTTTGAGCTGTGTCAACTCTGAAAAGAAATACGAAGCATCATCGCTCAAGGAGTCTGAGGTGCGCATACTCGAGATAAGTTTAATAGGTCGGTACTCACACGACTTTGCGCAGACCGGTAAGCCTATGTTAGACATCATAATCTGTAGAGCAATAGTTCGTAAAAACGTACTTTTACCCGCCATATTGGCTCCTGTAATAATCAAGAATTGTTCCTGGTCTATAACAATATCATTATCAACTCGTTTTTTAGTCTGTAACATGGGGTGCCCCAACTGTTGTGCTTTGATAACTATATTTTCTGAAGTGATTTGCGGGTATACATAGTCAGGATGATTAAAAACAAAGTTTCCTAATGAATTATAGGCATCAAAAAAGGCAATTACCTCAAACCATTGGTCTACCTTACTGTGGTTTTTGGTAATCCATTGTTCTATTCGACTACTTTGTAGTATATCCCATAAAAATAATCCGTTGGCCAACACCCCAAACATCATATTATTACGTTGGTCAAAGGCATTAAGAATGCTCGCAAACTGTTTTAGAGTCTGTGATGCTTTTTCACCTTCTCGTCTTACCAATTGTTGTTTTTCTTTTAACAAAGCAGACTCAAAAGTGGTACTTTCTATTTTGTCTACCAGTTTGTAATATTGTTCAAAAGTATCTTTTACCTTGCTGGCATCATTGTATAAAGCATTGATTTTTTTGAGCTTTGTCCCGGTAATAGCAAGTCCTACAAAAAACCACAAAACAAATCCTTGAAAAGTTATGATATCTAAGAACAACAGTATGATCATAACTAAGGATATTCCTGAAATGACCATAGGGAGTTTACTCATGATTTTAGGAACAAAAGGCACATAGTTCTGGAACCATTTTTGAATATTACCAATAGGCACCGTAACATCGACCAAAGAAGCGGTAGCTGCAAAATCCTGTCGCCATTCTGCCAGTTCTGCTATGTTTTGAATCGCTTTTTGCTTTTTTTCAATCGAATCGATAGTATTGGCTGTTAGTATTTGAGCTAGAGTACTTTTTCCAGCCAAAGTTGTAGTACGGTTAGCATACTGAAAGAAAGATCGATCGCCAAATAAATCGATATCATGACTGAAGTAATGCGAAGGATTAATAAATTCTCTACCCTCAGAAAGATTGCTAATATCACCATCGAAAACATCGAGCTCGAGTTGGTTAATACTTATTAGTTTCTCGAGTTTGTTTTTGATATAGGTTAAATCGGTATGCCTGTTAACCAGAAATATAAAAAGAACAATTCCAACAACAGTTCCACCCACCATGATTTGAGTATTGGGATATCCAAAATACAATACATTCACAATACCCAGAAAAACCAGTAAACGAATGGTGCTTGATACAGCCAGTTGCTTTTTTACCTTTTTTAGTGCTACTTGATGTTGCGCAATTTGCGCACTATAAAATTCTTGAGGGTTACTCATTCTAATAGTTTAATTATATACTTGAGAAGGGGCAGAAAGCGTAAATATAATTGTATTACTGCTTTTTAAAGAACTATAACTGTTCTAATTCTTGTTTTAACTTTTTGGTTAGGCTGTTAACAACCAAATCATAGGAGTGATCTATGAGTTCATGTAACATTTGTGAGGTAAGACCTCCTGTAAAATCTACAGTGTTCCAGTGTTTTTTATTCATGTGATATCCTGGGGTAATCTCGGGGTGATACTCTCTTAACTCCAGCGATCGCTCAGGGTCACATTTTAGATTCACACTGAAAGGGATACGTTCCAGACCAGTTATTGCAAATATTTTACCCATTACCTTAAATACCAATGTATGCTCGTCGAAGGGGAATTCTTCGGTTACTCCTTTTTTGGCCAGACAATATGTTCTAAAAACTTCTACGTTCATTTTTGTTGGGTTACTAATTTAGACATCCATCGTGAGGGGTATTGTAATGCTTCAAACCCAAATTGTTGATACAAACCATGAGCATCATGAGTGCCTAGCATCCATCTTCCTACCTCTTGCAAATCGGGATGAGAAGTAATAGTATACATTAATTGTTTAGAATATCCTTTTCCTCGATGCTCTTCGAGAATAAATACATCCATCAAATAGGCAAAAACTGTATAATCGGTTAGTATTCTGGCAAAACCAATTTGGTTTCCGTCTAGATATACTCCAAAATTAAGGCAATTTTCGATGGTGGTTTGTATTTGTGTTTTAGTCCTGCCTTTGGCCCAGTAGGACCTATTCAGAAATTCATGTATCACATCAATATCCAATTTATTAGGATCTGTCGAAATAACAATACTCATTAATCTTCTAACCGTTTTTTGTCGTCATTATTGTCTTCAATTTCCAGAGCCGAATAATCTAAGGTCCATCCTATAGATTCTGCTAGTGTTTCCATCAAGGAGATAGCCATAAGGGCTTCTTTTCTGGCGGCTTCCATTAAACCACTCTGTGGGATTTTATCTTTTATAAATTGCTTGGCTTCTTTATTAAGCTCAGTGAGATCACCAGAGGTAAATGGGTTGAGCCATCCTTCTTTTTTATCGTAGTACTTAAAGTCGGTCTCTATCGTTAATAGTTTGGGTTGTGGGAATTGTGAAAGGATAATACGCTTTTTCTTGGTATCGCTTTCCATTTTAACTTTAGAAAGATCAAATCCAACATAAGCTTTTGCATCAATTAGAATTAATGCTTTTTTGGTTCCGGTTAAAAGACTGAAAAACTTCTCTTTTACACTTTCATAATGATAAATCTCGGCAAAATCTCCTTCTACAGTGACCAGTTTGCAAACCGTTTTAATCTTTTCCATAAGAATGGTCGATTGTGTTTTAACAGCCGACCTTTTTTTGGCCATAGTAAACCTACTAAAAACAAAGTAGGCTAGGATTGCACCTCCTAAAAGCCCAATAAATAATAGCTCCATGGGGTAAAGATATAAAATATTGGGTGAGAAATATGGTTCCTAGATTAATTAGAAACTATAGAAAATCCTTCCCCTTCTAGTAGAGCCTGATGTTTTTTATCAACGGTTACCGTATATACCGTAAGACCTGGGCAACCACAAGCAGCACAGGCCATGATATCTTTGGCTTCTTCTTTGTAGTTGATGAGTTCAATATTTAAGCTGGAGAGATAATTGGTCATTTTTTCTTCTCGGGAGTTTCCTGCGAATTGAATCCATGGTTCTTCACATTGATTAGGATCGATTTTAAGAGCTACCTGATCTTGATTTGTCGACGCCTTTTCATTTGTATCTTCTCCATTACAGGAATATGTAAAAATGGCTAAAAATGCAACATAAATAATTGATAGTTTCATATTTGAAAGCTTTATATGTTAGATGTATTAAAATAAAAAAGGTTGCGCAAAAACATAAGATGTAAATTTGCTAAAGAATGGCATATAATAATGGTTTGCTGGGTGAGGCATCGTTCTCAAAAGAAGCGATCTGAAGATTTAAAAAATATTCACCGTCTGCAATGTGATTTTCAACATAGATGAGTTCTGTAATCGTTGCATGAAATCTAATTTCATGGGGGTAGTTCCAAAAAGCTTTGTGAGCTACCAATTTACCTTCGTCTTTTTCTTTATCTACCGACGGCAGATCAATAAGCAAATGTTCTATACCTATTTCTTTAATATAAACTGCGGCTTTTTCGGTAAGATAAGGCCAATTGGTATGAGAATACTGTTGCTTGATTTTGGTTTTAGGGTTAGGTGATGTACGAATCACCAACGCCTTATTGGTAGTTGAAGTAAGAGCTTTTTCTAAAAGTTCTTTTGTAATTACCCAATCTTCATCTTGTTGTATGGGGTGCAAGGTGATGACTTCGGCTTTAAAAAAGAACTGAGTAAGCATTTTATTGATACTGTAAAATTCTGAAGTAATGTGCCCTACACATTCGGTATGTGTACCATGACCATGCGGATTAAAATAAATGCTGTTAAAATTGGTTGAAGCACCTTCACTTACTTTTCCGACCCAGTCGCCATCAACCACTGGTGTGATTTTAGGTGCATCGATATACCAGGCATTCACATTGTCTTCAGAAGCTCTTAAAGGTATAGAAATATCTAAGGGCTTAGATAAGTCAATTTTATAGTCTTTTTCCTGATAGCGTATCGTTGTGATCATATAGTATATGGCTTTCATTGCAACAACAAAGGAATAGCTTTTATTGTTTCGAAAGCGTTGTGTTTATTTATGTTATTTTTATTGGTTTTGAAGTCATACTTTTCAAGCGTGGTTCAGAATTGAGATCCTAGCTTAAATTTACTAAGAAAAGATCACTCGCAATACCATCACTTAAAAACTTTCCTTTTTTTGTGACATAAAGCCGATCACCGTCTAGAAATAATAAGTGTTCTTTGATATGATGTTGAGCTTGTTGTAAAAGGTACTCGAGATACTTTTTTCCAAATTCTGATACTATTTTTTGAAGTGAAACTCCCCACATAGTCCTTAAACCGGTCATTATATACTCATTGTAGCGATCTGTAGTGGTTAAGGTTTCAACTTCGTTTGGAAGCTGATCTTGTTGTAAAGCTTGAATATATTTGCTGTTGTTGGCTATATTCCAACTTCGATGAAGCCCATCATATGAATGGGCAGATGGTCCAATGCCTAGATATGATTTTCCTTGCCAGTAGGCGGTGTTGTTTTTACTGTGAAACCCCGGTTTACCAAAGTTCGACAGTTCATAGTGTTCAAATCCTTCGAGGGCCAAATATTCTATTAAAACTTCAAAGTGTTGTTGAGCCAAATCATCATCTACCGGAGCGATTTCTCCTTTTTCTATTAATTTAGGTAAGGCAGTGTTAGGCTCTACGGTAAGGGCATAGCAAGAGATATGAGGTATCCCAAAATTTAAAGCCTTAGTTATATTTTCTTTCCATCGATCTATCGACATATTTGGGATACCATAAATAAGATCAATAGATATGTTGTTAAACAATTGAGTAGCGAGAGATAGACACTGCTCTGCTTCTTGAGCATCATGTGCTCGATTCATCATTTGAAGGTCTTCTTCAAAAAAGGATTGAATTCCTATACTTAGTCGATTTACGTTACTATTTGCGAGTACCTGTATTTTTGGTTCAGAAAGATCATCAGGATTGGCTTCAATAGTAATTTCTGGGTGTTGAACGACTTGGTAGTGTGTATAAATAGTATCAATAATAGAGGTAAGTTCTGCAATTGATAAAACCGAAGGGGTTCCCCCACCAAAGTATATGGTTTCTATGCTTGTATTTTCCATTTCAGACTTACGAAGTATAATCTCTTTAATAAGTGCATCAAGCATATCATCTTTTTTCTTTAAGGAAGTAGAAAAATGAAAATCACAGTAATGACAGGCCTGTTTGCAAAAAGGAATATGTATATAGATACCAGACAACTTAGTTTGTACTTGTGTTGGAGAACTTCGGATTGAACTCTCGTTTAATTATAATTCTTCTTTTAAAAGCTAAAAATATAGAATACCCTACAAAAGTAAATATGAACACTATCAAAAACCATATGATTTTGTTGTTTTTAGACTTAAATCTGGTATTATAAATTTCTTTAAAAAAGAAATAACAAAAGATGATTCGTAAAATCCAAATTTGCCAATACTCCGAAATCATTTTTTAATTCTCCCTTCGTTTTGTTTTACAAAGGCAGCCCATCCGGTATAACTTTTTCCAACAATATCGGCTCTGCCCATATTATAAAAATGGCATACTGCAGCGGCCAACCCATCTGTAGAATCAAGGTTTTTGGGTAGGGTTTTAATGTGCAATAAGTTTTGGAGCATTTTGGCTACTTGTTCTTTACTTGCATTCCCATTACCGGTAATGGCCATTTTAATTTTTTTAGGTGAATATTCGGTAATTGGTACTTCACGACTTAATCCTGCAGCCATAGCGACACCTTGCGCTCGTCCGAGCTTAAGCATAGATTGTACATTTTTACCAAAAAAAGGAGCTTCGATCGCGATTTCATCTGGGTGATACGTATCTATAAGTTCTACGGTACGCTCAAAAATGAGCTTTAGCTTAAGGTAATGATCATCATATTTGCCCAATTGTAATTCATTTAATTGCAAAAAGGACATTTTTTTATTTTGAACCTTAATAAGTCCAAACCCCATGATAGTAGTACCGGGATCTATTCCTAATATAATTTTTTCGTTATTCAAGTGTTACAAGGGAGTTGATATATGCTACAAAACTACGCAAATCATATCTAGCAACCGTATTATTCAATATGAATTACTATAGGAAGTCTATATTTTGTGGTCACAAATGTACTTCTAGCGTGAGCAGGTTTTATTTTTGGTAATGTTTGAATTCCTGCTTCCAGAATAGCTATGAGATCAGGAATTTCCGCAGCTACGGTATCTGGTAAATCAAAATCTTCAATGATAATTTGACTATCTTTTGTAATAGTCAAAGGAATCCATATGGTATCTTTCATAGGTTGCGATACCTGTATTTGTTTTTTTATTAAATGATTGTACAAATGTTTTGTAATGGTGTTTTCAAAACATTGTTCAAGTTCTTTCTCAATTTTACCCCTACAAACTGAAAATAATGGAGGTTGATCCACTTCATTCGTGTTTAGGTTTTCCTCCATCTCCTTTACGATATCATCCTTATCTCTTTTTTTGAGTTCAAAGTTTCTACAAGAACATAAGATGAAAATAATGATGCCAATATAGATAGTGCTTTTATGAATCATTTATCGCAAATTTCTGGTTCACAAGCTACACAATTTTTGAGAGTTTACATACAAAGTATTGGTATAAAAAACTATACGATTTCGTTTTGTAAATGATCTTTTAGCGATGTGTCTTCTGGGATATTCATTTTTTTCTTTAAACGTTTTCTAGCCATTTTTACAGCATGGGTAGATACACTAAGTAATTGAGCAGATTCTTTGATAGATAGATTCAATTTCATCAATAAACAATGTCGAATATCGTTCGAGGATAACTCGGGATATCTTGTGTTAATTTGGGCAGTTATTCCTGGGTATTGAGATTCTATTCTATCCTTTAAAACGGTGAGATCAGAGGTAGAAGAAATAAAGCGTTCTAATCGTTTTTCGGCTTCTACAAGTTCTTCTCGGTTGTTATATTTTATAGCCGAGGATAGATTTTTTTTGATATAACTAAGTTTGTTTAATCGTTCATTTACCGAGATCATAGTAGCTAAAAACTCTTCTTCTCTACTTTGTAAGTGATGTTCCAGTATTTTCTTTTCATTTTCTTTTAGTTGTTCAACCTGCTGCTCACTTTTGTGATATTTTTTATAGAGAAAAACCGACAAGAAAACGACTAACATACTAAATAATCCTATAGCAAGAGAAATAATGTAGAGTTCTTGTTTTTCATTTTTATAAGATAGAATTTCATTATCCTTTGTGAGTAAATCATTCTCGTATTCTTGCTCTAGCAGTTGAATTTTGCCTTCAGATATTTTAGATATATCTTCATTTCGATATTCATATAAACTATCAACTAATGCACCATGTTTTTGGTAATATAGACTAGATTTTTCCCAAGATTCCATACGTTTAAAAATGGCACCTAAATTTTTATAAGCAAATGCTATGTCCATAGGATCATCAGGATTTTTAAGAATAGCATCTTCAAAGTGAACAACAGCTTCGTTGGGGTTTTCTAGGGAGTTATAAATTTTACCTAATACCAATGCGTTAACGGCAGCATAAGAACTTAATTCAGGCTTTGACTCCAGTAGTCCTTTAGCTTCGAAGGCATTTTCTAAAGCTATATCATAATTTCCGAGGCTACGATGTGCATCTGCTATAGATGTAAGTATATAACTAATTTCACCGGTTTGTTCAGAGTCTTTGATTTTTTCGAGATTTGCACTCCACCAGTTTATTGCTTTTCCATATTCTTTTTTGTCAAAATGTGCCATAGCAAGATTACTATAGAGCTTATATTTTAGATCTTCCTGAGTGTTAACAATAGAATCTTGTAATAGCTCTTTAGAATATGCCAAAACTTTATCGGGCTCACCTAAAGAAAGATGACAACCCAAAATATTCATCTTAATAATAAGGGCCATTTTTTTATCACCTCGTTTTAGATTGATCTTATGAGATTTATGAAAATATTTTAATGCCTGATAATGCAAATCTTGATTGGTTAAAATGGTAGCTTTATTATTATAAATGTAAGAGAGAACAAATTCAAGTTCGGGATGTTTTTGAATGAGCTTTTCTCCTTTTTCAAAAACCACATTGGCACTATCATTCATAGAGTTATTCATATAATAAACACCAAGATTTACCAGACCTCGAACTTCTCCTTTGGTATAGTTTACGTGTTTAGATCGTTTAATAAGATTTTTTAGAACATCTCCATTACCAATAAGATCTTGATTGGCGATTTCAAAAAGACTATCGATTTGCTTGATTTGAAACTCAGAATCAATACTGTTTTGTGCAAAGCAAATATTACATAGTAATATCCACAATGGGATAAAGGTGAAGTAGGTTAGGCGTTTCACTTTTTTAGTAGTTAGTTGGACGAATTGTGTGTTACTTTTTTTAAATAAAAATAGTACGCCGTATGTATTCTTTTTTTTTGCGATGTACCCCTAATGTACCCTTAAAAAAATAGAAAGCATACGTTCATATAAGCGTGACTGGGTCACAAAAACTAACGTTAAAAACTTGATAATATTCTCTTTGATGAAATTATTATAACTCTTAAAATTTAAAAGATCAAAAATCTAATTAATCACATTCACACAAATCTAACCATGAAAAAAACAATACTAGTAAGCATTAGGACATGGCAAAATCTTCAATCAATTCTTGTAAATTTCAAGAATACATTTCTATGTCACTTCTCTGAAAAGAAAGCACCTTATCTATTACCGTATCACGATTTGATGCGACAAGAATTCCAAAATATTTAAAAACATAAATACACGATTAGTTGTGTAGATAACCTTCTTTTTTTGGAGGAATTACCTTCGTCTTTTGTAAGGTAAAAAAGTACATATTTTGAGGTAAAATGATGTCTATAAAATGCTGTTATACAGCTTTTTATAATTGAATCACCGACAAGAATTATTGTGCTTTTGAATCCCTAATAATAAGGCTTGTCACTAAACTAACGTTAACTGCTTAAAACCCAAAAAAATAAGTCATGATTCGCATAAACAAACTCTTAATTTTGCTGGTATTTTGTATTTCGATAGTACAATTACAAGCGCAACCAACACCTCCCAATGGAAAAAAATGGGAGAAAGTAGAGGCCCTTTCCGATGAATTTAATGGTAATTCTTTGAACACCTCAAAATGGGCCGTGAATGTTTCTACCTGGATAGGAAGACCTCCAGGTATTTTCAAAAAAAATGCTGTAAAAGTAAAAGATGGTAACCTACAATTCACTGCTTATAAATTAGGATCTTCCGAAACTGTAAATGGAAATGTATATACGCATGCAGGAGCTTTGGTAAGAGCCCTAAAAAGTCAAACCTACGGGTATTATGAGTGTAGAATGAAAGCCAATAAAACGTTTATGTCTTCTACATTTTGGCTCATTAATAAACGAAATGAAGGATCTGGATGTGATGTTCGTGTTACAGAATTAGATATTACTGAAACTGTTGGTGTTAACTCTAATGGCGCAAGTTGGGTAAACAACACTATTAGAAACATGAACTCAAACACGCATAGCCGTGGTACCGTTTGTAACAACACTCCTGTAGGTCAAGAAGGTGGTAAAGCTGGTTTAGGAGAACCTTCCTGGAAAGGATACCATACCTATGGAGCCTGGTGGAAAAGCAAGGATGAAGTGTTGTTTTATCTTGATGGAAAATTCGTGTATAAGATAAAACCACCTGCAGATTTTGATTTACCAATGTACTTGAGATTGGTAACTGAAACCTATGATTGGAACCCTCCTAAGTCTGGTCAAGATGGTATGAATGACACCGCGGCAAATAGAACTACATATTACGACTGGGTACATACCTATAAATTGGTCGATGATAATGGAAGCGGAGGTGAAGACAAAGTAACTTTTAATAATGCTCCAACTACAATTACACCACAGACAAACTATACATTTAATGTAGATTATAAAGCTGCCACAAATAGAGAAGTAGTCGTTGAATTTTGGTCGTCAACCAATTGGCTGGGACAACAACAAGTAACGGTACCAAAAGGTGAAGGCACCCAATCTATAACGGTAAACCTTTCTAATACGCCAGCGGTGGGTGCTGGGTATGTATATAAAGTTCATATACGTCCCGTAGGAACCACATGGAGAGATGCATTAGATCGAGATCAGGTTAACAATGTAGTTATCGAAAATGAAGTCGCTCTCGATGATAAAGTTACATTTAAAACTCCTCCATTAACCATAAACCCGGCAAATGCATATACCTTTAATATGGAATATAGCGCATCGTCCGAAAGAGAAATTGTGGTTAGCTTCTGGAAGAATAACAACTGGATCGCAAGTAAAGTAGAGAAAGTGTCTAAAGGTAGTGGAGTAAAAGCAGTAACAGTCGCGTTGCCTTCATCTCCTGCAATAGGAAGTGGGTATGCATACAAAACCCATATTAGACCAGTAGGAACAAACTGGCAGCAGGCACTAGACAATGATCAGGTAAATAATGTTTCTGTAGTTTCTGCTAATCCTCAGTTGATAGCCAATGGAAGCTATTACATTACTTCATCGGTAAATAATCAAAGATTATTATCAAGAAACATAGAGAATCATAGTGCAAGGATGCATGATCCTGCAGATTTTAATGATCAAAAATGGGTTTTTAATCATTTGGGAGATAATGTATACACTATAAAAAATAGTGGTACCAATAGATATCTTGAGGTTCCTTTTGCCAAATGTGGAAATGGTGAGAATGTTGCTACCTGGACCAGCGCTACAGATGATCATAAGAAATGGAAAGTATCTCAAGGCATCAATGGGGCATATGTTTTAAAGCCAATTCATTGCCTGCAAACTGCTTTAGATAGAGCGGCTGGGGCCAATAATGCCAACGTACAGATATGGGAATCGGATTCTCAAAACAATAACCAAAATTGGAAAATTATAGCTACCAATAGTAATAGGTTAAATAAAAATCTGGATCGTATAGCAGGTCTGTACCCTAATCCGGCAAAAGATATTGTAACGGTTATAGGTCAATACAAAGGAGAAAAAATTATCATTTACAATTTACTGGGTGAAGTTGTTTCTTCTATTGTTTCTAAATCGGATAAGGAAGAAATATCTGTGTCTTCGCTAGAAGCAGGAGTGTATATAATCTCTATAGCCGGAAAGTCTAAACTACAGCTAATCAAGGAATAACATAAGTTTAATTTAAGGAAAAAACGTATAAATTCTACGGAAAAATGATGTCTATAAAGTGTTGATTAGCAGCTCTTTATTATACAGAACTCTTACCAAACGTGGTTGTTTCTTTGGCTTCTTATAATAGGAGATAACTCGTTTGCCGTAGCTTATAAATCAACTTAAAAACTAACGCAAACTCATGAAAAACTTTATGAAAATAGGTGCACTAGCCCTATTGTATTTTTGGTGCAGTACATTGACTGCACAGTTTAACTATGGAGAAGCTTTACAAAAGTCTCTTCTATTTTATGAAACTCAACAATCTGGTATTTTGCCCGACTGGAATAGAATTAGTTGGCGTGCTGATGCTGGAGTTAATGATGGACAAGATGTAGGTCTTGACCTCACCGGTGGATGGCACGATGCAGGAGATCATATTAAATTCGGATTTCCAATGGCCTTTTCAGTCACTGCTCTAAATTGGGGGTATTTAGAGTACAAAGATGGGTATGATGCGACTAATCAAACCGAAATTTTTAAACGTAACATTAAATGGGTAACCGATTATTTTATTAAATGTCACCCAAGTCCGAATGAGTTTTATTCTCAGGTCTCAGAAAAAGGGCAGGATCATAATTTTTGGATGCCAGCAGAAATGGTAGATGTTCATCCAATGTATGGTGTTCGTAAAGCCCATAAATTAACTCCTGCAAACCCTGGTACAGAGATCAGTTGTGAAACTGCTGCCGCTTTAGCATCTGCAAGTATAATCTTTAAAGATAGTGATCCAGCTTACAGCGCAACACTACTACAACATGCTAAGGAATTATATGAATTTGGAGATACCTATAGAGGGTCTTACCATACCGATGGAGGAACTCCGGTAGGGCCAACCTATCCGGCAGGTCCCTACGAAGATGAATTGGTATGGGGAGCATTATGGTTATATCAAGCAACTGGAGATCAGAAATATTTGGATAAAGCCGAGGCAGAATATACCCAACCAGATTTTTTGTGGAGTTTGGTTTGGGATGATAAAGCCTATGGTAATATGGTTTTATTGGCCATTTTAACAGGAAAAGAGCAATATAAAATCGATTCTGAGCGCCATTTAGACTTTTGGCAGCAAGGGGGAGGAATAAACTACTCACCTGGAGGGCAAGCACACCTGTTTCGTTGGGGATCTTTACGTCATTCGATGAATGCATCTCTTACTGCATTAATTTATAGTGATAATGTGAATACTTCCAAAAAACAACAATATCACGATTTTGCTGTTGATCAGGTAAAATATGCTTTAGGAGATAACCCAATTAATAGAAGCTATGTAACTGGATATGGAAATAATCCTCCTACCAAAGTACATCACCGAGGACAGCATAGTAGTTGGAGACGAAGTGAATCAATTCCCGAAGAGTCAAGACACATTCTTTGGGGAGCATTAATTGGTGGTCCCGATTCACCAGATGATGCGTATCTCGAAGATCGTTCAGATTTTGTTGAAAACGAGGTGGCAACAGATTATAACGCATGTTACCAAGGTGTTCTTGCAAGAATGGTAATGGAATTTGGAGGTACACCTCTTTCTAATTTTCCCCAACCTGAAGTGCCTGGATCAGAATTTTTGAATGAAGTTAAGATTAACAGCTCATCTTCAAGATTTACTGAAGTAGCTATTTGGTTAAATAATCGTTCTGCATGGCCTGCTAGAGTTCCGGGTAAATTAACGGCGAGATATTTTATTGATATTTCTGAAGGAATTGCAGCTGGTCTTTCTCCAAATGATTACGAAATCACTTCCAGAGGAGCCGGAAGTGCAGTGGGAGGCTTACAGGCATGGGATGCCGCTAGCAATATTTACTTTGTTGAAGTAGAAGTAGATCAAAATCAAATGCCTTTTCCAGGAGGACAAGGAGAGTATAGAAGTGAGATCCAAATGCGTGTTGGAATTCCGAGCTCAGCAAGTGAAAGTGCATGGGATCCTACCAATGATTTTTCTAGAACAGGCATTGATAACACTTTGAAAATTATTGATAACGTTCCTATATATGTAGATAATCAATTGGTTGGAGGAGTAGAACCAGGAGGAGGAAATACACCTGTAGCTTCTTTTACAGCAACTCCCGATTCAGGAGTAGCACCGCTAGAGGTACAATTTGATGCATCTGCATCATCAGATCCAAATGGAGATGTGCTAACCTATAACTGGAATTTAGGAAATGGAACGACTTCAAATTTGGTAAATCCTTTGGTGACCTATGCAGATATAGGTTCATATTTAGTAACACTTACTGTAAGTGATGGCACAAATATTTCTTCTGAAGCAAGTACAACAATTACAGTAGCCGATGGAAACATTGCACCGGTAGCAGACTTTACTGCTACACCTACCACTGGTGTAGCTCCTGTTACTGTAAGTTTTGATGCAACTGCTTCGACCGATGAAAACGGAGACACACTTACCTATACTTGGGATTTTGGTGATGGAACTTCAGGTTCAGGATTAACCATAGACCATGATTATACGGCAGTTGGAGAATACACTGCAACATTAACCGTAAGCGATGGTAGTAAAGAAGATAGTAAGACCGTTACGATTAACGTTACAGATGGTAGTCCAATAGCGAGTTTTACCGCTAGTGCAGATTCTGGAGTAATCCCTTTTGATATTTCTTTTGATGCATCTACTTCTTCAGACCCAACAGGAGGAACGCTTACATACTCTTGGGATTTTGGAAACGGTCTAACAGCTACTGGAGTTACAGCAACTACTTCTTTTACCCAGGTAGGTACTTATATCGTAAACCTTACTGTAACAAATTCTTTTGGCAGTAGTGTAGAAACAACAACAATAACCGCTACAGATGGTAGTGTGAGTTGCGGATTTGGGACTCCTACCACAGATCCATTACAGAACATCAATGATAGATTCAATAATGTTTATGTTTTAGGGAATGGTGGACCTAACCTAGATAATATTGGGGAATTTTCGATTAATTGGGACCTAGCAAATAATGGGTTATATGTATTTGCGGTGAATACTAATAATGGTCAACCCGATTGGTATGTAGATTTAAGAAGTAACCTTACACATAGCTTTAATACCGCTAGTCCAGATGCTATCTTATCTGGAACTGGAATACCCGGTTTAGATGGCGCATACTGGGTAACACAAGACCAAGGTAATTTTGTGATGGTATCAAAAACAGGAGGTTTTACAATATATTTTACAAACGATACCACTGCTCCCGATTGCGGAGGAACAACTCCCCCAGCGGTTAATGGAGGTACTATTGCCGGTGGACCATTTGAGTTCACAGTAGGAGATGGTATTGTAGATAATGTATCTGGTATTACATTGAGTGGAAATATTGGAGAAACAAGTCAATGGATTGTTACCGATGATCAAGGTAAAATTCTAGGGTTACCACCAGCTCCAGATGTCGTAGATTTCGATGGTGCTGGAGTAGGAAGTTGTTTTATTTATCACATTAGCTATAACGGAACCATTACAGGTCTTGCTGCAGATGGAACATTAACAGGATTAAGTGGTGATTTTGATCTATCAAATAGTATAGAAGTGGTACGAAATCCAGTAGTAGTAATTCCTACTGTAGATGGAGGAACAATTTCCGGAGGACCTTTCGCATTTACTGTAGGAGATGGTATTGCAGATAATGTATCTGGAGTAACATTAACCGGAAATGTAGGAGAAACAAGCCAGTGGATTGTTACCGATGATCAAGGTAAGATTTTAGGATTACCACCAACACCAGAAGCTGTAGATTTCGATGGTGCCGGAGTAGGAAGTTGTTTTATTTATAATATTAGTTACAATGGAACCATTACTGGTCTTGCTGCAGATGGAACATTAACGGGATTAAGTGGTGATTTTGATCTTTCTAACAGTATTGAGGTTGTAAGAAACCCAGTTGCTACAGGAGGAGATTGTACTTTTGGTACACCTATAGCAAATGCTTTACCTTCAGTTAATGCAGAATTTGAAAACATCTATGTATTAGGTAATGGAGGTCCAAACTTAGATAATATTACCAAATTCAATATCAACTGGGATCTATCAAATAATGGACTATATGTATTTGCAATAAATACGAATAACGGTCAACCCGATTGGTATGTAGATTTAAAAGGTAATCTTTCACAAAGTTTTAATTCGGCAAATCCAGATGTAACGTTCACAGGAACAGGAATTACAGGATTAGATGGAGATTACTGGGTTACTTTAGATCAAGGTAATTTTGTGATGGTATCCAAAACAGGAGGCTTTACTATATATTTTAGCACGTCTGCTACTGCGCCAACCTGTGGAGATACTGGTGGAAATACCAACCCTATAGCCGATATTTCTGCTACACCAACTTCAGGAGAGGCTCCTTTACTGGTTTCATTTGATGCTTCGGGATCAACTGATGCAGATGGAGATACGCTTACTTATAGCTGGGACTTTGGAGATGGAAATACTGGAACCGGAGTTACTATCGATAACACATTTGCAACCAAAGGAAATTATGCTGTAACTCTTACAGTTGATGATGGAAATAATGGTCAGGATCAAGCTATAATTTCTATAACGGTAACCGATGGAGATATAATCATCAACCCTCCTACTGGAGATAATGAATATGTGAATCGTTTTATCGAAATGAGAAATGAATTTTATGATCCAGCCAATGGATATTTCAGTGCAGATGGTTCTCCTCATCACTCAATTGAAACATTGATCGTTGAAGCACCAGATTATGGGCATGAGTCTACCAGTGAGTTATATTCATATTGGTTGTGGCTAGAAGTAATGAACGGTAGAGTAACAGGAGATTGGGCACCGCTAGGGAATGTATGGGATAAGATTGAGCAGTTTATCATTCCAACAAATGCAGATCAACCAACCAATGCTGCGTATAACCCTTCATCGCCTGCTGCATATGCAAGCGAGTTTGCATTACCAAGTGATTATCCGGCACCATTAGAATTTAGTGCGCCAGTAGGTGTAGATCCTGTATCAGCAGACTTAACGGCAACTTATGGTCCAGATGTATATCAGATGCACTGGTTACTTGACAATGATAACTTTTATGGATACGGAAATCGTGGAGATGGTGTGAGTACACCTTCTTACATAAACACCTTCCAAAGAGGTGAGCAGGAGTCTGTTTATGAAACCATTCCGCATCCGTCTTGGGAGAGTTTCGATTGGGGAGGAACAAATGGATATTTACCATTGTTTATTCTAGACCAAAACTATGCAAAGCAATGGAGATATACTAGTGCTCCAGATGCCGATGCAAGAGCTGTACAAGCCATGTACTGGGCTCAGGTATATGCCAAAGAACAAGGTACTAGTCTTTCTGCTTTAGATTTAGATAAAGCAACAAAAATGGGAGATTTCCTAAGAATTTCGATGTTTGATAAATATTTCAAACCATTAGGAGTACAAAGTGCAACAAGCGGCGCAGGTAGTGGATATGATAGTGCACATTATCTTATGTCATGGTATATGTCTTGGGGTGGTTCTGCAGATCCGGCATCACAATGGGCATTTAGAATTAGTTCTAGCCATTGTCATTTTGGATATCAAAATCCAATGGCTGCATATGCATTAACACAAATAGATGAATTAAAGCCAACCTCTCAGAATGGTGTAAGAGATTGGACCGAGAGTTTAAAACGACAAATGGAATTTTATACCTGGTTACAGTCTAAGGAAGGTGCAATAGCTGGAGGAGCTACCAATAGCTGGAATGGAGATTATAGCCCTTACCCAGCTGGTAAGTCTACTTTTTACGATATGGCTTATGATGATAATCCTGTGTATGAAGATCCAGGAAGTGGAACATGGTTCGGGTGGCAAGCCTGGTCTATGGAAAGAGTTGCAGAATACTACTACATTACCAATGATGCTATGGCCAAAAATCTTATGGATAAGTGGGCAGCATGGGTGAAGAGCGAAGTACGACTTATTGGAAGTGACGACTTTGAAATTCCAGCTACTTTAGAATGGACAGGAGAGCCTGATACTTGGGATCCGGCAAGTCCGGGTAGCAATAGCGGCTTAAGTGTTACTGTTACCGATTACGGTCAGGATCTTGGTGTTGCCGCATCTATGGCAAAAGCACTAATTTATTATGCCGCTGCAACGCGTAAATATGAAACGTTAGATACAGCTGCAAGAGATCTGGCAAAAGAAGTTCTGGATCGAATGTGGACAACCTACAGAGATGATAAAGGAGTTGCTTCCCTTGAAGATCGTGGTGATTTCTCGAGAATATTTGAGCAAGAAGTATATGTCCCAGCAGGTTTTACAGGAACCATGCCTAATGGAGATGTTATTCAACCAGGTGTATCTTTCTTAGATATAAGATCAGACCTTAAAAATGATCCAGAGTTTGGAAGATTAGAAACTGCTTATAATGCTGGACAAGAATATACACAGCGTTATCACAGAAGTTGGGCTCAAATTGAAGTAGCTCTGGCAAATGCAGAATATGGATTCTTCTTTGCAGAAGATACTACTCCTGCTGGTGCAATTGCGCCTATAGCAGAACCAGAGGTAATGGCAAGTCCAAACCCTGCAAAAAGTTATGTAAACGTATCTACAAAGAAAGGTCTTGAAAACGTTCGCATCCGATTAATCGATCTTACTGGTAACACTCTTAAAGTAGAACATTTTGAGAATTATCAACAAGAAACTCGTTTAGATGTAAATGGGTTGCCTTCTGGATTATATGTTTTAGAAGTTTTTGATTTTAAAACAAATAAAAAGACCAGAAAGAAAATCATTATTACAAAATAAATCATAAACAGGAGAGAGGTAAATGCTTACCTCTCTCTTTTTAATTTATTCACTATACAATGAAAAATACTACTAAAAGTGCAAAAGATATAGCCAGCATGCTATTGGTAATGATAGTTACTATAGCGTTTAGCTACACAACTGCACAACAACAAAATTTCCTTTCTGTTTCGGGTAATAAATTATTCGATAGTAAAGGTAAAGAAGTGCGTTTGACAGGGGTCAATTGGTTTGGCTTCGAGACCCAAAATTATTTTCCGCATGGAATATGGACCCGAGATATGAAAAGTGTGTTACAGCAAATAAAGGATCTAGGATTCAATACGATTCGTGTACCCTGGTGTAATGAAATGCTTAACCCAGGATCGACTATTACAATTCCTTCTTATGGAAGTGATGCATATACAGGGATTTCTCCTATGAACGAAGAAGAATCGACAATAACCAAGCCTATTGAATTGATGGATGTTTTGGTACGATGGTGCCAGGAAAATGACATGAAAATTGTATTAGATAATCACTCTCGTGCGGCAGATGGGTTTTTGAATGAGGAATTTTGGTATACCCCAGAATATTCAGAAGAAAGATGGATCAACGACTGGATTTTTATGGCAGATAGATATAAAGATTTTTCTGCTGTTGTTGGTATGGATTTGAATAACGAACCACATGGGTCAACCTGGGGAGATAGCAATCCAGCAACAGATTGGAACAAAGCCGCTGAGCGATGCGGAAACGCAATTCTAAATGTAAATCCGAATGTGCTTATTATCGTTGAAGGAGTAGGAGAATTCGAAGGAAATTCATACTGGTGGGGAGGACAATTAATGGGAGCAAGACAATACCCAGTCCAATTATCAGATCCTAGTAAGTTGATGTATTCAGCGCATGAATATGGTCCAGAGGTATCACAACAGGATTGGTTCGAAGCTGCAAACTTTCCTCAAAATATGCCAGGTATTTGGAGAGATAACTTTCATTATTTGTACGAAGAAGGAACTTCTCCTTTGTTTTTAGGAGAGTTTGGAATAAAAAACCAAGATGCTTTTGGGGGTATTGCATTTACTTGGTTTACAGAGTTTACAGATTTTATGGGAGACATATACTCCTGGACCTTCTGGAGTATGAATCCTAATTCTGGTGATACCGGAGGGATCTTACAAGACGATTGGTCTTCAGTAAACCAATGGAAACTGGATGTTCTTACCCCACATTTAGCACCTATAATCCCTAATGTAGTTGGAGGTACTGGTAATCGTCCTCCAGTAGCAAGTTTCACAAGCGATGTTATGTCGGGAGATGCTCCGTTAACGGTACAGTTTGATGGCTCTGCTTCTTCAGACCCTGATAATGATGCCTTAACATATTCCTGGAGTTTTGGAGATGGAACTACTGCTACAGGATCAGGGATATCTCATGTTTTTACGCAACCCGGTACATATTTGGTAACTCTTACGGTAAGTGATGGTGCTTTAAATGATACCGATACAAAAACAATTACCGTTACCGATCCAGATACTTCAGTGGTTGTTGATGCCACTTTCTCTTCAAGTAGTGCAGGTGGCGAAGCACCTATTACTATTGCTTTTGATGCATCTACATCTTCAAGTTCTGATGGAAGTGTATTATCTTTTGTATGGGATTTTGGCGATGGAAACACTGGTAACGGCACCAATGTATCGCATCAATACACTGTGGCAGGAAACTATACAGTAACCCTAACGGCTTCAACTTCTTCTGGAAATTCTGATACTGCGACTACTTCAATTATAGTAACAGAACCAATAAATGGAGGGGATTGTTCGTTTGGTGCTCCACAGGCAAATCCATTAGGTACAATTGCGAATGCATCCTACACAAAAAGTTATGTTTTAGGAAGTGGAGGCCCAGATTTAAGTAATGTTACCAATTTTACTATTAATTGGGATTTGACCAATAACGGTTTATGGCAATTTTCTATGAATACAAATAATGGTGTTCCAAGTTGGTGGAACAACCTACTAGATAATACTACTAGTCAAACATTTAACGCACCACAACCGTCAATAACACTCTCTGGAACTGGTTTCGCAAATTTAGACGGTGCATATGATGTGACTATGGATGGGAATAATTTTGTTATGGTATCAAAGACAGCAAACTTCACAATTTATTTTAGCAATAGTGATGTTGCTCCGGTATGCGAAGGTAACAGTAAAGTGGTAGATGTCTTAGATCTCAGAGTTTTTCCAAACCCTGTAATAAATACAATGCAAATTAGTAGAACTTCCTCAATGAAAGGAGCTCGTATTAATGTAGTCGATATTACCGGAAAGATTTTAAAAACAAATATTATTAATACTACTGCTAAGGAAGCATTACTTGATGTTTCAGACCTTAGGTCAGGATTATATTTCCTAAAAGTGTATCAAAACAAAGAAATCGTAACCAAACAAATTATTAAAAAATAAACAGAACCATATTCTAATTGAATAAAAAGAGGAGAGAGAAATTCTATTCTCTCTCCCTTAACCCTAATTATCTCTTAAAACAATCGGGTGCATAGACCTGCATAAACACAAACTCATCTATAATTATGAAGCCTGCATATAGAAAGCGAGCCAGATGGCTGATGCTTTTTAAAAAAACAAATTACCGCATATGGTTTGCTATAGCAATATTCATTTCCTTCGGACTGGTAGTAAAATCTGTCAATCAGATATATGATGGTACTTCGGGTCCAGAAATGACAACACAAACCTGGCCGGCGGGAACTTTTCTAGCCAATTTCCCCGAAGGGGATCGAATTAATACCTACCACCGCAACTACCTAATGATTAACGGGCAGGCGGGTACGGGAATTTGGGATATTTCTAACCCTACTGCACCAAAAAGAGTGCAATTTAGTGACGCTGCAAATAACGGACATCGATGGTGGAAACTCGAAGGAGATCTTTTCTATCGAGAGTACTCTGTTCCCGAAGTTCAGGGAACAGGATATAAATATTTAGATCTTTCTAATATGTTAGACCGTAAACCCGTAACTTCTTCAGATATTTTATATACGGTTTTAGATGGGCAATCGAACTATGACAACCTTGAGACTTTTCCACATACCATAGATGGAAATAGAGTTTTTGACATGAGATCGGGGGCTCAAGTAGACGACATTCCCGCGTCAGTGGGTTTGCCAGATGTTGTCGTTCGGGTGGGAAACTATGTGTTTTATGCTCCGCAAACGGGAGATATAAGTGTATTTGATTTTGGAAACCCTAATGATATCAAATTTCTGGGTTCTTTTGGGGGAGATATTCCACATGAACAATATAGCACAGGAATTCAACTTTGGAGAAATTATTTGGTCTTTATGAGTGGAAATCAAGGTCCAGATGCTTTGGTAGGGTTCGATATTAGCGATCCAACCAATGTTAAGAGAGGGTTTAGCTTACATTCAGATCAGATTACTTTGGGGCGGTATATGATTTTTCAAGATGAATTTGGATTCTCAGGAAGGTTTGACCGAGGGGTAAAGTTCAATTTTGAAACTATGGAAATTGAACAAGAATTTTTTCCGCCGTCTAGTGATGAAACGCTTCAGTTTATAGATAATCAATGGATGCCAATCGGACATATTTTAGTGGCAAGTGGTGATGACAAAACATCGATTTTCGCGCATCAAGATGGTTTAGATACTAATCCTCCTTCTGTAGGTCATCATTTCCCTAAAGCTGGTGCGATTAATCAACCCGTAACCTCTACTATAGGTTTTGTGATTAATGAAACTTTAAAAGATTTAACGCTGAATGATCAAACTATCCAAGTAAGTCCTTTGGGAGGAGAACCTATAAAAGGCGATGTTACGACAACCTCATATCAGGTAATTAATTATGCTCCAAAAGAGAAGTTATTGCCAAACACTACGTATGAGGTAAAATTTGTAGAAGGGGGTATAAAAGATGCAGTTGGAAACGGAATGGAAGAATATATTTTCTATTTCACCACAGGAGGGGATACTACAAACCAATCTCCCAAGGTAACACAAATAGAGTTAAATAAACCATCTCCTATAGCTATTGGCAGTTTGATAGAGTTTACTGCTCAAGCAACAGATCCAGATGGAAACCCGTTGAGTTACCGATGGGATTTTGGTGATGGATCTCCAAAAACTGAATGGACCGGGAATACGGTTACACATACTTTTACAGAATCAGGAAATTATACTGTTCAGGTTCAGGTATCAGATAATAATGGAGGATTTGTAGTTGCCTCCCAATCTTTGGTGGTAACAGATAGTTTAAACAACACTTTACCTACCCAATCGGGACCAATTACTGTTGATGAGATAAACAGAATCGTTTGGTCTGTAAATCCTGACAATAATTCGGTTACTTTAATAGATGCAGATGATTTATCAATTATAAAAGAAGTAACTATAGGAGACGATCCTATAAGTGTAGCATTAGATATAAATAACAATGCCTGGATAACCTGTAGAGATTCTGATGAATTATATGTTCTTAATAGCCAAGGGGTGATTCAAAAAAGAATTTCTTTAGATGCGGGTTCTCGTCCTTATGCAGTTGTTTTTACTCCAAACGGAGAAAAAGGCTTTGTTTCGGCTTTTGGGTCAGGAAAAATCATAGAAATTTCTTCAGCAACAAATACCATTGTTACCTCTTTTGAAATAGGAGAAACACCTAGAGCACTAGCAATTACAGGAGATAGCAAAACCTTATTGGTGACCAGGTTTATTTCTGAAGATACTGAAGGTCAAATTTGGGAAATAGATATCAACACAAGAACACTTAAAAACACTATTGCACTTCCCTTAGATGATTTTACCCAGGACAATGGAAATGCAGGTAGAGGGTTACCAAATTATGTCTCTGGATTAACGATTCATCCTAATAATAATACAGCATGGTCGGTTGCTAAGAAAGACAATATTTTGAGGGGGTTGTCAAGAGATGGCCAGGCACTTACATTCGATAATGTTGTTCGAACAGCGATTTCTCCAATAAACTTGGTTAGTAGTACTGAAATTGTATCAAACAGATTAGATATCGATAACCATGGGCAACCCTCTTCTGCATTGTTTAGCCCAAACGGAAATTATCTTTTTATCACTATGCAGGGTAATAATAGAATAATTGTTTTAGATCCTAAACGAGGGTTAGAATTGGTGAAAAAAGATGTTGGAAAAGCCCCGCAGGGGCTGGCAGTTGATCGAACTACCAATAGACTTTTTGTAAAAAATTTTATGGATAGAAGCCTTACCGTTTTTGATGCCGATCAAATGATCAAAAGTGGTACTGCAACTTTAGAAAAAATTTCTTCGATAAGTACTGTAAATCAAGAGAATTTGAGTCCGGTAGTACTAAAAGGGAAACAAATTTTTTATGATGCGGCAAATCTAAAAATGGGAACAGATGGGTATATAAGTTGTGCCAGTTGCCATATCGATGGTACGCAAGATGGAAGAACCTGGGACTTCACCGATCGCGGAGAAGGATTAAGAAATACAATTTCGCTTATTGGGCGATCCGGAACCGCACACGGAAGAGTACATTGGAGTGCCAATTTTGATGAAATTCAGGATTTCGAAAATGATATTCGTTTCCATTTCAAAGGGCAAGGATTTATGAGTAATGCCGATTTTAATGAAGGCACTACGGCTTTATCTTTAGGAAACCCAAAGGCTGGGAAATCTGCAGATCTAGATGCTTTAACGGCATATATAGAGTCACTAAATTCTTTTGATCCAAGTCCATATAGAAACCCAGATGGATCACTTACAGCCCAAGGAGTAGCAGGAAAATCCTTGTTTGAAGACCTGAAATGTAATTCTTGTCATAGCGGAGCAAGCTTTACAGATAGTAACTCGGGGAAATTACATGATGTAGGAACCATAGTTGCAAATAGTGGAAATAGACTTCAAAAACCTCTTTTGGGAATTGATGTTCCTACACTAAAAGATGTATGGGCTACTGCCCCGTACCTGCACAATGGAGTGGCAAAAACAATTAAAGAAGTGCTTACTACGTATAATGTTGATGGTGCACATGGAGATGTATCTACGCTAAGTCAAACTCAAATCGATCAATTGGAAGCCTATATAAAGCAAATTGATGGATCTGAAACGGGAACAACGTCTGCACAGACATTGGAGATGACTTCTCCTATTGATGGAGCAAAAATAGACACTTCAGACCCTATACAATTAAAGGTAAATACAACCATTCAGGGAATTACCAAAATTCAATATTTCATAGATAATGATTTGATCGAAGAGGTTACAACTCCGCCATTCGAATCTACTTGGAACCCCATTATATGGAAGTCATATAATATAGCGGCAAAAGTATTCTATAACAATGGAAATACTGCCTCGGTTACTCCAGAGGTAAATGTAAAATTTAAGAACACCATTAACGTGATGTTTGTGGTTGGTGATAAGAACAACCTTTCAGGAGAAGATCAACGCATTAAATCCCGATTAGAGCAAAAACTAGGGTTTTTAATAACCTTGTTTTCAGATGAAGAAGCAACCAGTCCGCAAACTGCAAATCCTTATGACTTGGTTCTGGTATCATCAACGGTAGATCCCAGAGAATTGGGAAATGATCTTGAGGGAGCTCGAGTTCCATTAATTACCTGGAACCCTTTTATGTATGGTAAATTGCGAATGACTTCTGGAGAATTAAATACCGGTTATGGAATTACTCCCGATGGATTTTCAAATATTACGGTAACAGCACCAAGCCACCCTATGGCAGCTGGTGCTGGGGTTCAAACAGCATTATATTCAATTACACAAAGTTTGCCTTTTGGAAATCCTACGGATGAGGCTATAATAATTGCGAAAGCGGGTACGCGACCTATCTTGTTCGGGTATGAACCGAGTATTGCTATTCCGTCAAGGCGAGTGGCTTTCCCTTTACGGGACCAGTTTATGCATTTACTCACCGATCAAGGTCTTAAAATGTTTGATGCAGCCGTGCTATGGACCTTACATGGGGGAGATGCTGATACACCAATTGGTCCATTACCAGATGTATATTTTAAGTCACCTGTAGAAGGGCAAATGGTAAACACACCATTAACGATTAATTTCGAAACAGAAGGCTGGGATTTACCTTCCCAGCAATATAAACTTAGATTTAAAATTGATGGACAAGATAGAGGTTTGATTACCGCTGAAGGACCACACGCAGATGGAACAACATTATCTGAAGGCCCTCATGAGTTGACTCTGCAGATGGAACGAAGTGATAATTCACCAACAGACTTGGGAGAGACCATTACCGTAATGGTCACCAATGATCCTTTGCCACAAAACCCAACGGTAATCATTCAGTCACCATCAAACGGAGGATTAGTAGGACCTGACTTTAATATCGAGTTTTCAACCTTTTTGTGGGATATCGAACCTGGAGGACAGCATGTAAAATACTTTGTAGATGACATAGAACAAGGTACATTGTTTACATTAGATCCTATACCCGTAAGTAATCTGTCTGAAGGGCCACATACTATAAAACTTGTACTTGCAAAGGCAAATGGAGAAATTACTGGTGATCCAACAGAAATAACGGTTACTGTCGATAAGAGATTCAGCAATTTGCCAGAAACGGATTTTAGTGTCGAGTATAGAGACAATAGTTCAGGGATAACGACCGTCGAGTTAAAACCGGTTTTTCAAGTAGTAAGCGAATCTGTTCAGAACTTACCTTTAAGTGATTTCACGATAAGGTATTGGTTTACACCAGAGGCAAATGTTCCTATGAGTTTTAACATTGACTATGCACAAGTGACAGGAGTAACAGGAGCCTATGGCATTCAAGGAACAGAAAATTATCTAGAACTTGGTTTTGCAAGTTCTTCTGGAGATTTACCTGCCAACGGAAAATCTGGACAAATACAAACACGTTTGCATCATTCGGGGTTTCAGTCTCATAATCAAAACAATGATTTCTCATATGATGCTGGAAAAACATCATTACAACCTCATGTATTAGTGACTTTATACTACAAAGGAAACTTAGTCTGGGGATTAGAACCGGGAGGAGACGGTTCTCCTATTCCTAACAGACCACCAAATGCTAAAATAACTTCAGACGCCACTTCTGGTGCTGTTCCATTTACAGTTAATATGGAGGCTTCTACTTCAAGCGACCCAGATGGTGATCTATTGACGTATACCTGGGATTTAGGTAATGGTGAAACTGCAACTGGAGCAGTGGTGTCATACACCTATCAACAGGCTGGAAATTATGAGGTAGTTCTTACTGCCGATGATGGTAATGGTGCTACAGATACCGAACAACTTACCGTATCGGCCACCGATCCACCACCAGTTTTGGAGGCAAATTTTACAGCTACACCAACGTTGGGGACGGTTCCTTTACTGGTAAGTTTTGATGCATCTTCCTCAATTTTTGCAAGTAATGCTATAGTGACGTATTCATGGGATTTTGGTGATGGAAATACGAGCACCGAAGAAAACCCGACTCATACCTATACACAATCAGGGTCTTATGCAGCTGTACTTACTATAAGCGATGGAGCAAATTCTGATGTTTCAGAAATTGTAACCATTACCGTTAATGATACTTCTACTCCGGTTGCAACCGCAAGTATTTCGGTAGATTCTTCGGTAGCAACGGCACCAGCAACGATTAATTTTGATGGTTCTGCATCTACCATATCAGATGGTAGTGTACTTACCTATAGTTGGGATTTTGGTGACGGAACCGTAGGTTCGGGTCAATTGTTATCACATGAGTATGCGGCTGCTGGAGATTATATAGTTCGTTTAGAGGTATCGAATGTAGCTGGAATTTCAGATGCGACCACGACAAATATTCAAATCAATGAACCGGTAACTGGAGGAAATAGTTGTGATTTTGGGACACCATTGCCAAATGCCCTACCTAGTGTCGAAAATACCACTTATAACAATATCTATGTTTTAGGAACGGGTGGACCTGATTTAGGCAATGTAACCAATTTAACCATGAACTGGAGTCTTGAAAATAATGGTTTATGGCAATTTTCTATGAACACGAATAATGGGGTGCCAAGTTGGTGGATAGATTTAACGGCGTTTATTACCAATCAAACTTTTAATAGTGTTCAACCAGAAGTAACACTTTCTGGAACAGGGTTTGGCAATTTGGATGGAACCTATTATGTAGCTAAAGATGGTGATAATTTTGTTCTGGTTGCTAAAGGAGGAAGCTTTTCAATTTACTTCAGTAATAGCGCTACTTCTCCTAATTGTGAAAGTGCAATAAAAGCTTCAAATACAGCAGAGATCACTCATTTGACCACATTCCCTAATCCCTTTATTAATGAGGTTACTTTGGGAAGTAATACGAGCTTGAAAGGAGCTAATATTACGCTAATAGATTTCAATGGACGCGTGGTACTATCGAATGAAATTAGAAAAGACGTACATCAATTCAAATTGGTTACCGATGGAATAGAATCAGGAATGTACTTTCTGCGAATAGATTCCAATAACCAAACAATTGTAAGACAGATTTTAAAGTATAAATAGGTGTGAAACAACACTGTTTATCTAGAATGTAACAATCAATAAACCGACTAACTATAACACAAAAATGAAAACAACAGCAATTAGAAAGATTTTTATACTAAACTTTCTTTTGATTTTAAATGTGAGTTTTATGAACGCTCAATTGACCCCTCCACCTGGTTTTGTATATACCGAAGGAGATAAATTCATGCTCGACGGAAAGCCATTTTATTTCTCAGGAGCCAATGTCTATGATTTTTTTACTTATGGATCTTCTAGCGGAGATATAGAAACACAGTTTATGGATAAAAATCGTATCGATGAACATATGCGAAGACTTTATAAAAACGGGATTCGAGTAGTACGTTTATGGGGATTTAGTCATGAAGACTGGCATGGTTTTGAACCTCAAAAAGGAGTGTATAGCGAAGGCCAATTTTCCTTGTTTGATTATGTGGTAAAATCAGCTGAAGCCAATGGGATTAAACTAATAGTCGCCCTTGAAAATTATTGGAACGATTACGGAGGAATAAAAGATCGTTTAAAGTGGGAAGGAATTGATGTGCAAGGTGCAGGAATTCATGATCAGGGGCAGTTTTTTACAAATAGGTCTGCTATAGAAGGGTATAAGAATTATGTAGAATATTTTATTACTAGAGTAAATCATTATGACGGAGTAGAATATAGAAACGATCCTACCATTTTAGCATGGGAACTAATGAACGAACCCAGATATCAAGGGTTTGGCGATGATTTAGCTTCAGAAACTTTAAGAGCCTGGGTAGATGAGATGGGAGCATTTATCAAGACCATAGACCCTAATCATCTGCTAGGTACTGGTCTGGAAGCTCATGGTTTGAAATATGGTTTTGGAGGTGATGAGGGAAATGACTTTATTAAAATTCATGAATCTCCTTATGTAGATTTTACTTCTGCTCACCCCTACATAAGAGAAAGCTGGTCTAATTTTACTTTGGAGCAAACTATGAAACTTATGGCCCAATGGGCAGATGAATCGCACAATATTATAAAAAAACCATTGTATATAGGTGAGTTTAATGTAGAAATACAGGAACGCTTTGAATGGTGGGAAGAGATGTACAGTTTTATTGAAGAAAATAAAATTGGTGCAAGTGGATTCTGGTGGTTTCCAGACAATAATACCCCCAGAGATAAATTTGCAGTGTTTGAAGGAGATGTAGAAGTGGCTATTTATAAAGAGCATGCCTTACGAATGGAAGAAATGTCTGGAGGAGAGGCGATTTATCTTTCATTGCTTTCTCCCAAATCTGGTGACAAGTTTGTTTCAGGTAGCGAGGTGCATGTTGAAGCTAATCTTCTAAATGAAAATAATACTATTGCTAAAGTTGAATTCTTTAGTAACGGAGAGTTAGTAGGTGAAGATGTTTTTGCGCCATACGAACTCGATTTGCAAGGATTGCCAGATGGACAATATAGGATCACTGCGGTGGCTACTGGGATAAATGGTATTAAAAAGGAATCTACACCCCGAAATATAGAAATTGGAGGAGATGGCGTATTAACCGTTGAGTATAAAGATGCTTCTTCAGGAACCATAAGTAATGTAATTAAACCACATTTTAGGCTATTTAATAATTCGTCTCAAGATGTTTCGTATGCAGATTTAAGTATACGCTATTGGTTTGAAACAGAAGAGGATAAGCCGCTTAGCTTTTTTATGGACTATGCAATGATAGGAAGTGAAAATGTGAAAGGTAATATCGTAAATACAGGAGGTAATATGCACTATTTGGAAATTACCTTTGATCCTGCTGCAGGAGTTTTGGGTAGAAATGATGGTTCAGGAAGAATGGAACCTAAAATTGCAAATAGTACATGGTCTGATACAGATCAGTCTAATGATTATTCATATGATGGAACCAAAAAGGACTTTGCTCCATGGGAAAAAGTTGCTTTGTACTTAAACGGGAAGTTGGTTAGCGGTATAGAACCAGGTACTACGGTCGATACTCCAATAGCTCAGATAACATCCTCTGTTAATTCAGGAAATGGTCCGTTAACCGTTACTTTTGATGCGTCTGGGTCTTCAGATCCAAATGGTGATACACTATCCTATACTTGGGATTTGGGTAATGGAATTACTAAAACCGGAGTGACAATCGATCATGAGTTTGTCGACTTTGGAGATCAGTTGGTTACTCTTACCGTTGCTGATCCCAGTGGTAATACCGATACCGATACAATTGTGATTACTGTAATCGATCCAAATCAAAGACCAGTTGCCGCATTTGTAAACGATAATGAAACCGGTATTGCTCCAGTCACTATTGCTTTTGATGCTTCGGGTTCTTCCGATCCGGACAATGATGCGCTAACCTATACTTGGGATTTTGGTAATGGCGCAACAGCAACAGGAGTAACAACTACCTATGAGTATATCGAGGAAGGTACGTTTGAAGTTATCCTTACTGTTAGCGATGGTAAATTAGAAGATGCGGCTACCAAAACTATTACAATTACAACTGAAAACCCAGTGGCAAGTATTGCAACAAGTGCAACTACCGGCGTAGCTCCTTTTGAAGTTACCTTTGATGCTTCGGGATCTATAGATCCTAGAGGAAATGCACTTACCTATACCTGGGATTTTGGAGATGGAACTAGTGCTACAGGACAGCAAGTAACACATACTTTTACCACGGCGGGAATATTTACCGTTGAGTTAACAGTGAATAACGGAATTGGCGGAACAGATACTACCACTACTAATATTGAAGTACATACAATACCTGTTTTGTCAGACCTTAGTGTGGAGTATAGAGAAGGAGGAAACGGAAATGCCAACGACAATATGATTAACCCTCATTTACAAATCGTAAATAACGGTAGCGAAGCGGTTGCTTACAATAATCTTACGATAAGGTATTGGTTTACTTCGGAAGAAAATAATAATCTTAATTTTTGGTGTGATTGGGCACAATTAGGAGCAGGGTTTGTAAACGGAACCTTTGCTGAAGCAAATGGAATGAATTATCTCGAAATTTCGTTTGATCCGGCTGCCGGTGGAGTCGATGCACTTCAGAATTCGGGACCTATTCAGGCTCGTTTTGCCAAAGCAAATTGGTCCTCTTTTGACGAAACCGATGATTACTCATATAACCCATTATCAAATAGTTATAGTGTAAACGATAAAATTACATTGTACTTAAACGGGAGCTTAGTTTGGGGAGTAGAGCCGGTAAGTGTTCAAAACATAGCAGCAAATACAAGCATTGTTGTTTCTCCTAATCCTGTGGTGAGCGAACTTAAACTTAATACAGACAATACTTTTAAAAATGCAACGATAAAAGTGATCGATTTTTCAGGAAAAATATTCCAGGAAAAACAGATTCATGAAAATATAGATTTTACCAGCTTAGACTTTAGCCAATTAAGAAAAGGGGTCTATTTCGTTCAGATTATAAAAGGAAATCAGGTGACCGTAAAACAGATTATAAAGTAGATTGAAAAAGAAAAATTTCAAAAACAAATACTAACTCATATGGAACGAATTCTAGCAGCTATGCTTCAAATTTTAATTTCTTGCAATGATCAACTTTGTGAAGTGTAACTTTAGTTTTCGTTCCAAATCTAAAATCAAATAAAAGTGACCAAATAGATAAAATTCAAGAGGTGAGGGCACCTCAAAATCTACCCCTAGTTATGATGATTTGTTAAGTCATTAAAATAATTACTAACTCACAAATTATACATTTAACTAGAATAAATTTAATTATGAAACTTACTAAACTCAATTGCTTAATTGCATTCTTTCTGCTGGGTTTTTTAACACAAGCTCAGACACCAGAAGGAGAATTGAAAAGATGGCATAAGGTTACATTAACGTTTAATGGGCCTAACACATCAGAAACTGCGAACCCCAATCCCTTTTCAGACTATAATCTGGAAGTAACATTTACCCATCAGGGTAGTAATAGAAGCTATAAAGTGCCGGGTTATTTTGCAGCATGTGGGAATGCTGCTAATAATGGTTGTGCTTCAGGAAATAAATGGAGAGTTCATTTTGCGCCGGATCAAACAGGAACTTGGTCATGGTCTGTATCTTTTAAGTCAGGATCAAATGTTGCTATAAATGGAGGAGGATCAGGAGCTGGCTTTATGAACGGAGCTACTGGATCTTTCAATGTGGCAGAATCTGATAAATCTGGAAGAGATTTCAGAAGTAAAGACTTAGGAAGACTAAAGTATGTAGGACAACATTATTTAAAGCATGTAGGAACCAACCCAGCAAATCCAAATGGGCCATGGTTTGTTAAGGCCGGGGCAGACTCACCCGAAAATGCTTTAAACTATGTTGATTTTGATGCTACGCCAAGTTTTAATAACAATTTGAATAAGATAGGAAGTAAAACCTGGCAACCTCACCAAAGAGATTATGTAGCAGCAGATGCAAGTGCCTATACCTGGAATGGAGGTAAAGGTACCGAAATGCTTGGGGTGATCAATTATCTTTCTGGAGAAGGGGCTAATGTAATGTCGTTCCTAACTTGGAACACCGATGGAGATGGTGGAGCAGTTTTTCCTCATGTATTAAAAGTCTCTGAACAAGAATACGGAAACACACCTAGAGGCCAACAATGGAATAAAGTACATCACGATCGTTTTGATGTTTCAAAAACTGCTCAATGGGAAAAGATCATGGAGTATGCAGATAAAAAAGGAGTTTACCTGCATTTTAAAACCATGGAGACCGAGAACGACAATAAAATGGATGGGAATGGCTTTGGTAGAGAAAGAAAGCTATACTATCGCGAACTTATCGCTCGTTTTGCGCACCACTTAGCACTTAATTGGAACTTAACCGAAGAAACTACATTAACAGATAACGTGGCCAAAGCTACAGCTACATATATCAAAAATGTAGATCCGTATGATCATAATATTGTAATACATACCTATCCTAATCAGCAAGATCAGCGTTATAACCCATTATTAGGAAATAACTCTAATCTAACCGGAGCATCGATACAAACTGGAAAGAACAATGTACACAACGATGTGAAAAGATGGTTAGAGAAATCAAGAAATGCCGGTAAAAGATGGGTAGTGGCCAATGATGAGCAAGGTCCTGCATCTACAGGAGTAAGGGTCTCAGACAAAGAAGTGAGACATAGAGTACTTTGGGGAACTCTTATGGCTGGAGGAACCGGAGTAGAATACTATAGTGGATATACCAATGACGATGGTGATATCAACGGTAATGATCACAGAAAAAGAGGTAAGAAATACAAAGAAGGAGGCTATGCTCTAAAGTTCTTTAATGATCATCTACAATCAGTTATGGTAGAAATGGTTAGCTCTGATGGTGTTACTTCAGACAGTAATGATTATGTATTGGCCAAAGCTGGGAATGTATACGCCGTATATCGACCTAATGGAGGGGCTACCGGACTTAGCTTACCAGCTGGAAACAGTAAGTATGATGTACAATGGTACAATCCGCGTGCAGGAGGTAATCTTACTGCAAAAACTACTTTAGGTGGTAATTTGGTAGCTCCAGATAATAATGACTGGGTAGCTTTAATCACAAGCAAAGATGGAAACGGAAACGGCGGTGGATGCGACAATACTAAGATTGCAGTAGCTTCTCAAGATGCGTATCTACAAGGAAATACCTTGTTTAATAATGGTGATCTTAGAGTAGAAAGTGGTAATAGGGTTTCATACCTTAAATTCACAGTTCCATCTACCAACGAAACAGTAACTGCAGCAAAATTAGAACTTACGGTATCTTCAGATAGTGGTAGCGGTTTAATAGAAGTATTTAAAGGAACTTCTAACAATTGGACAGAAGCTAATTTGTCTAATGGAAATAAACCAGGAGAAGGAGCCAAATTGGGATCTCTTAATACTTCTTATGGTGTAGGTCAGTCGTATCAATGGACTTTGTCTGGGGTTACTCCAGGAGAAACTATTTCCCTTATCGTTAAACAAACTGGAGGTAATGATGTTTCTTTTTCATCAAAAGAAGGTACTGTAGCTCCAAAATTGATCTTAGAGTTAGAATGTAATGATGGAGGTGGAAACGGAGGCGATGGTGGCTCAGACGGAGACTGCGTTGCTTTGGAGCAAAATGGAGTGGTAGCCGTAGAAGCTGAGCACTTTGCAAGTCAATCGAAGACTACCAATAGACAATGGTATGCATTTGATGCAAGTACTACAGGAACACCAACACCAGATCCAGATGCTAATCATGCTAGCGGAGCAAGTGAAGGCGGGTACTTAGAAATTTTACCAGATACCAGAGTTACACATTCTGACCCTCTTGAGAATGGTGTTAGTTTTTCTAATACACCTGGTCAAGTAGCAATCATCAATTATAAGGTGAAATTTACCAATCCAGGTAAATATTTTGTTTGGGTACGAGCACATTCTACCGGATCTGAAGATAATGGAGTGCATGTAGGTATCGATGGAAACTGGCCTGCTTCTGGACAACGTATGCAATGGTGTGCCGGTAAAAATCAGTGGACCTGGGAGAGTAAACAACGTACTGGTGCAAATCACTGTGGAGAGCCAGAAAAGATCTTCATTAATGTGCCAACAGCTGGTGTGCATACCATTTCATTCTCGATGAGAGAAGATGGATTTGAGATGGATAAGTTTGTATTATCTAAAGCGTATACCAAACCATCAGGAGAAGGTCCCGCTGAAGTATTAGTAGATTGTGGAGGAAACAATAGTGCTCCTCAGGTAAGTCTTACTTCTCCTGGTAATGGTGATTCTTATCAAACAGGTGCAAATATTGCACTTACCGCAAATGCTTCTGATAGTGATGGAACAATTGCTAAGGTTGAGTTTTTTGTAAATGGAAATTTAGTGGCTTCCGAAAACCAAGCTCCTTATGAGACAACTACAACAATTACCACACCAGGAAATTATTCTGTTACTGCGAAGGCCACAGATAATGGAGGAGCTACAACTACATCTGCAGCTGTAGATATTCAGGTAGAGGATAATACTCCGCCACCACCTCCAGCAACTATTGCAATACCAGGTAGTTTTGAAACTGAAAGTTTTACTACAAAATCTGGAAGTGTTCGGGTAGAGAATACACCTGCAAGTTCGGGTCAAAATTTAGGGTTTATAAAAGATGGCGACTATACAGAATATCTGGTTAATGTTGCTTCGGCAAGTCAATATACTTTTGATATTTATGCTTCAAGTGCAGGGGCAGGAGGAACTATAGATATTGTTGAAGGCAATAGTACAATTGGTAGTATCGCTATACCTGTTAATGGTCAATGGCATGACTATAAAAAGTATACAGCCAATATTTCATTGTCTTCTGGAGAAAAAACGCTCAGATTGTTGTATAAAGGTGCTACGGGGTATTTGTTTAATGTAGATAAGGTCGTTACTACCAAAGTAGAACCTGTAGAACAAACAGTGGCTTTAACCCCGGTTCATGATGCCTATACGCAAGGGTCTTCAAGTTATAATGAAGTAATTGTAAGAGTAGAAGCAAACAAGAGAACAGCTTATTTAATGTTTGATCTTTCTGCTATCAGTGGAACTGTTATAGATGCCAAATTGAAATTTAACGTGGTCTCTGATCCTGGTAGTGGGAATCTAACTATCCATAAAGGTGCATCAAATAGCTGGACAGAAACCAACATTTCTAATGCAAACAGACCTTCTACGGGTGCTTTACTGGGGAGCTTAGATGCTAATTTTGGTTTAGGAGATGAAAAAACCATCAATTTGGATGCAAGTGCAATTTCTGGGAACCAAATTTCATTGGTTATGAATATGACTTCGGGTAATGATTTTGCTTTTGCTTCAAAAGAGAATGCAACCATTGCAAAACCTGAACTTATACTTACATATTCTTCGGCGCCAGTTAGTTTGGCTCAAAGAGAAACGGTAGAGGAAATATCTACAATTAAAACTTTTCCTAATCCGGCAATAAACAGTATTAATGTATCGGGCGTAACGAATGGTGCAACGATTAAGATCTTTAATTCGGTTGGAGTTCTTCAAAAAGAAGTGAAGTTCTCTGATAGTCAAAACACTATTGATATTAGTGAGTTGCCTTCGGGATATTATATTTTAAATGTTATTGAGCAAAATAAAAACAACCAAGTTATTTCTACTAAGAAAATAATCAAGCAATAACAATTAGGATAAAAGATGAATAAAAAAGGGTCGCTGTAAAAAGCAACCCTTTTTGGTTTTCAAGATAAATGGTCATTGCTTTTTGTGCTTATCCCTGGTAGTTATTTCCTGCTCTAATTGATGAATTCTTTTTTGGACTTTTTCCTCAAAAAAACGCATAAAACTTCTTTTCTTATCTTTTGGAGAAGAATCTTTTTGGCCAAATTTCTGTATGTATCTATTGTAATATGAGAGTTTTTTTTCGGGATCTTTATAATATGCATCGGCAAAAACGGCTAATTCATATTGAGCAGAAAAATTATCTGGGTTTTCCTTTAGAGCTTTCTTCATGTATCCAATAGCTTCTTCCCACTTATCCTGAAACCTACAAGACATAGCCAAACGATAATATTCTTTGTCTAAGTCGTATTTTAGTAACTCTATAGCGATAAGATAGTTCTTTTCGGCTTCACTGTGATTTTGAAGTTTACTGTAAATTTCGGCAATAGTATTATAAATCTTTGCATTTTGACTATCATAGGTGAGAAGTGTTTTATAGTATTTTAGAGCATCGTTATATTCATACTCTTTGTGATATGATATAGCTAATGAACGATATATAAATTCACTTTTGTAATTAAGTTCTATAAGTTGTAAGAAATAAGGAATGGCCTTGTCAAACCTTTCTTTTCTAAAGTAATTTTGCCCTAATATACTAATGAGCTCAACATTGTTTTCATAATGAGATAACCCTATATTGGCATATTTGGCAACACTATCATACTCCCTGAGCTGAAGAAAATGTTTAGCCACTTTGTAACAGCTTTTTTGATGAGAGTTATCAAGGTCAAATGCTTTTTTGTAAAATTGAATAGAAACACTATCCTTAAGGGTTTCTTTGGTTAACCCCAAATTATATAGGAAATTAGGATTTTGCGGGTGTTTTGCTACTAGTTTTGTAAATACGCTATCGGCCAGAGATGATTTTTTGGTAGTCATAAGTAACTTACCATACTCCAGAGAAACAATGCTATTCGAAGTGTCTTTTAAAACTGATTTTCTATAAAACTCCAAGGCATCACCATAGGTTCCCTTTGCTTTATGAGATTTTGCTATTTGTAATAAGGTATATTGATCTTTGGTATCAATAGACATATATTTTTTAATAGCGTTAGAGTATTCTCCAACGGTATATAAACTATCTGCAACCTGTAAAGTTGTCGATTGTGCTTCTATTTTACTAAGCATAAAGGGTACCGTCAGAAAAGAAACGATTATTTTTTTTCTTAAAGAATCAAACATTACGAAAGGAGAATTTTATTTAATTTTTAAAATATACATGTCACCATCAAACTGTCCGTCAAAACCTGAGTTTAGTTTTGCTTTGGCATCCTGGAGGGTATTATACTTTGCTAGATATACATAGATATAACCATCTTTTGGGTTTTTGAAATGCTGAGGTTGCAATCCTATTTGTTGTAGTTTTTTAACGCCTTTTCGAAAGTAGTCGTCATGTTTAAATATGTTGGTAATAAGGTAGTATCCCATTTCAATGGTATGCCCTTTGATATCTGACAATTGATCTGTTAGAACTTTTTCTTCTTCTTGACTATTATCTGTTTTATCTTTTTTTGATTCGACCGAATAGGAGTATGAAGGGAGAACAATTTTTCCATCATTAGTTCTTACAGAATGGAAGTTGAGTCTGTCTGTACCTTTTTCAAAAATAGTTTCTTTTTTGAAGGCCCCAGTGCAAATACCGTTTACAGTCTGTTCTACATACTCTTCTCCAAAGGAAATATCAATTCGATAGATATCTTCGGGAATGTTTTTAAGGAGATAGGTATTTCTTTTTTTAAGATGAGCTTTGCGAATAACTTTTTCGTTTTCAATAGCAACTAAATGAATAATAACTTCTCTCTCATCTGTAGTTATTTTGAGATAATTATCAAGACTTTTTTGAGATAGCGATGCAGCGTTTAGACATTCATTTTCTTCTTCAGTAAAATCTTCAAACCTTGTGATCCTATCTTTAACTGCTAAATTATTGTTTGAAACAGGTTTCGACTCGCCAGACGACGCTATGTTGAATACAATAGGAAAACTATAGAGCACAGTAACCTTTTCACCATCATCTTCGCCAGGAGTCATTTTAGGTAATAAACTAATTACACGTTTAGCTTCGTTCTCTAGCTCAGCAGAAGATCCTCTAACCTGTAAATCTGCCACAGCTCCGGTAGTGTCGATCTTAAATCGTGCATAAATACGATTTATTCCTTGGGTCGCATAAGGCTTAATGGCTTCAATATTGAAGTTTGAATTCACAAAATTATTGATTTCCTCAGAGACACATTGTTTTCTTTTTGTATTCTCAACAACATCTTCACAACTCTGCATTGCCGGTACTTTATCTATTTGTCCGAAAGGGACTTCTTTTTGAGACGAAATATTATCAGCCGAAGTTGAAGATCTATTTTTATTATCCTTCATAAATTGATCATAAGATCTATTTAGTTGTTTAAGAAGTTGTTGAGCGTCCTCTTCTTCTTGAGCAGACAATTGGTTGTTGTTTTTTTTGGAGCTTATGTTTTGTTGAACAATATGCCTCATGAATACCTGAGATCTAATATAACTTTCTCTTGAGATATCACCATTTTTATTTCGAAGAGAAACTTTGTTCCGAAGTTCTTCAAGAGAAGCTTTATTAATGATCATTTGAGACAACTCTTTCTCAAATTTCTTTTTTAATACAGTATCAATTGAGTCATTTTCTTGTACCTGAATAAGTGTATTTGTGAATTTTTTAGAAACCTCTTTGTTTGAAAATGAAGAAAAAGTTACCATAGCCAATAAGACAGGTACAACAGCCAAATATTTAATCTTTACAATTTCTTTTGACTTCGATTTTTGGAGCATTTGTATGCGTTTTTTGATGAGTGATTTCTTAAAAAACTGATTAATAAATTCGATGTCTTTTGCATCAAAAACAATCGCTAATAACTGTTGATAATATTTCTTTTTTCCTAGTATACTTACGCTTTTAAAATCTGCAATATATTCATGTAAAGTGGTTATTTTTGTTTGATACAGATACACCAATGGGTTAAACCAAAAAATTATTTTTAAGATTTCGAACCACAAATGATCTGCAGTATGTAACTGCTCCAGATGTACCAGTTCGTGAGTGAGTATTTGTTCTTTCTCTTTAGGGTCGATTGAATCTCCCAGGTAAATCGTTTTCCAGAAAGAGAAGGCATCTCTAGAGTTCGGGAGGTAGTATATGATATACTTTTCAGTAATATTTGCTATAGCGGTTTTTCTAAGTTTTTTTAAGTAGATTAATCTTTTTAGGAACCTGAAAAGCATAAAAACAGCTCCTGCTAAGTATATGACTAACCACCAGTTAATATTATCAAACATAGGACTAGTGCTTTCTGCAGTGTGTTTCAATTCAATAACGTATGAAGCCTGACCAGGAGTAGTGTTGAGAAATACTGTAGGTAATTCCATTATATATTGCTCTGGGATATTATCCTGTATGGTTTTTACCTTTATAAAAGGTAATATCAGTGAAATAGCCGAGGTAAGTAATAAGTACCCTCTATTCATATTGAAGAATGTATCTTTTTTATGAAATAGATCGTAACAAATCAGGAACAATAACTGAAATAGTATGGTTTGTAAAATGTAACTAAGCATAAGTAATGTCTATTTTTTTTGATCTAGTTCTTTTAGAATGCTCTCTAGGTCTTTGATATCCATATCATTTTTCTTAACAAAAAAAGAAACCATGTTCCTAAAAGATCCATTGAAATAATTATTCATGAGTTTGTTAAGGGATTGGTTGCTGTACTCTTCTTTTTTAACAAGAGGGAAATAAATGTATCCTTTGCCTTGTTTGCGGTGGGAAACAAACTCTTTATTTTCCAAAATTCTGATAATAGTAGATATAGTATTATAAGCAGGTTTTGGCTCAGGTAACTGTTCAATGATAGCGGCTACATTAGCTTCATCAAGTTGCCATAACAATTGCATTACTTCTTCTTCAGCTTTGGTGAGTTGTTTCATGAAATTTATTTTAATAAAAGGTTTGTATATTTTTAAATCATAGAAATCTACTAAGATCTATGTTGTAAATATAACTAAAAAATTAGTTGCAACTAATTTTTTAGTTGAAAAAAATAAAAAAAACTGTTGTTGGTGTTACAACAGAAAAGTAATTCTCCTATTTTAATGTTGTGTAATATTGTTGCCTAGAAAGAAATACTTTTGGTTTATCTACTGGTTGTCGGTTAAACGTTCTCCAGTGTTTAAATCCATATCTATTTCTGTCTTATTTACATTGAAGACAATAGGTAGGGTAAAAACTTCTTCCTCCATAGTTACTATTTCTTCGCTCTTCTTTTGTTTGGGACGAATAAGTTTAGGGAACGATTCTAAAACTCTTATCGCTTCTACTTCTAGAGGAAAAGCTGTAGATTTAGTTTGAATATCTACAATTTTACCATTTTTGTCAATTTTGAACCTGGTATATACCCGATTAGCTCCGGGTTTTGCATCAGCAGAGATAGCTGTAATATCATAATTTGAATCAACGAAAGCTTGTATTTCTTTAATAATACAATCTCTTCGTACCCGTTCGTTGGTAACCTCTTTACATTTTTTGGTTGTGAAGTGATTACTCTGCGAAAATGAAACTGTACTAATCAATATAGTAGCAGCAAATACAAAAAAAGATTTCATAATTTTGGGGTAGTTTTATTACATATTTTGGTTTAGTGATATAGCACTACAAAGAAAGGTAATAGTGTATGAAGTATGTATATGGAAAAACCTTATTTCGCTAGAATTAACCATTTTATCATAAATAAATCACGAAATAATAATAATAAATTAACACAAGGAGAATGGATATCGTATTGATCATTATTGGTTTCATTTTTTGCTTATTAGGTATAGTGGGAAGCTTTCTTCCGGTTTTACCTGGTCCATTTACTTCATGGATAGGTTTGTTGATTTTACATTTTACGAGTGTCTTTCCTCAAGATTGGAAATTTCTAGGAATTACTCTAGGGGTTTCAATTTTGGTATGGGTCTTAGATTATATAGTTCCGGCTCTTGGGACCAAAAAGTTTGGTGGTACCAAATACGGTATGATAGGTAGTTCTCTTGGGCTTATGGTAGGGATCCTGTTTTTAGGCCCCTTTGGGATTATCATCGGCCCTTTTGCGGGGGCTTTTATAGGAGAATTTATTAGAGATAGTAGTGAGACTTCTAAAGCCCTAAAAGCAGCATTTGGTTCATTTATAGGCTTTTTGGCGGGTACCTTTATAAAGTTAATCGTGTCTATTGTATTCTTAGTACTGTATATTCAAAAAGTATGGGATCACTGGGGAGAGTTATTTTAAATTAGGGTAAAGGGGTATTTACTGTTTTACAACGGGGTTACAAATTAAAAAAAGCCTCTCCAATTTATATGGAAAAGCTTCTCATTGGTTTACTACTAAACCACTCACACTTAGTGTGAGACAACACAACATTTTTAATCGCTAAAAAAAGCTTCAATGTATTATTGAAGCTTTAGCAATTTTGCGGTCTGGACGGGACTCGAACCCGCGACCCCCTGCGTGACAGGCAGGTATTCTAACCAACTGAACTACCAGACCAAGGCCTTATTGCGGATGCAAATATACACCTCATTTTATTTCCCACAAATCTTTTTTTTGTTTTTTTTGAATTTAATTTACTGTAATTATGCAAATTTTTGTCTTTCAACTAGATAGGTGGTAAGTATTTTGTCAAAATCTTTAGTGGTATCTGCAAGCACATATTTTATACCATATTGTGCGCATTTCATTTTTAAATCATAAAAATAGGATGAAACGGCTTCGTGGTAGTTATCTTTGATATTATCGGCATATACATTGATATGATCACCTGTCTCAACATCTACAAAACGTGTAGGGCGATTGTCAAAATCAAAGTTTATTTCCTTTTCGCTGTCTACAGTATGAAATAAAATAACCTCATGTTTGTTATATTTTAAATGTCTAAGGGCCTCAAATAATTTTTCTGGACTAGAAGTAGCTTGCAACATATCTGTAAACAGGAATATTAATGATCTTCGGTGTATTTTTTCGGCAATCTGGTGTAAAAACCTATAAGTATCAGTATTCTTTTCACCGGTTGGGTTAATAAGGGTTTGATTAAGTCTGTTAAGTAACATTTGATGGTGACGTTCACTACCCTTTTCCGGAGCATAGTAATCATAAGTATCACTATAAATGCTTAGTCCAATTGCATCTCTTTGTTTTTTTAAGATGTTCATTAAACAGGCAGTAGCCAGAACTGAAAAACTAATTTTATTAAGAGAAGTTACATGATGCTCATTAATTTTAGGGTAATGCATAGAAGAAGAATTATCGATGATAATGTGGCACCTTAAGTTGGTTTCTTCTTCATAGCGTTTGGTAAAAAGCTTATCTGTTTTGGCAAATAGTTTCCAGTCAATATGCTTGGTACTTTCACCGTTGTTGTAAACTTTGTGTTCTGCAAATTCTGCAGAAAAACCATGAAAAGGACTTTTATGCATTCCAGATATAAAACCTTCTACAACCTGTTTTGCTAATAATTCAAGGTTGGTAAAGCCTCCGGTTTTATTTATCTCTTTCTGAATATCCATAAATTGTAGATTTCTGTGAAAATAAAAAAGGTTTGACAAATCGTCAAACCTTTTCATTTTTTTATGATTCTATGCTCTACAAAAGTGAGTCTAAAGCATCTGCGTAAACATTTTTAGGAGATACTCCCACTTGTCTACCTACAACTTCACCATTTTGGAAAACCAATACAGTAGGAATGTTTCGTACTCCATATTTGGCAGCAAATTCTTGATTCGCATCAACATCTACTTTACCTACAACTGCTTTTCCTTCATATTCTTCACTTATTTGCTCTATGATAGGACCTACCATTCTACAAGGGCCACACCATGCTGCCCAAAAATCAACCAGTACAGGTTTATCACTTTTAAGAACTACTTCATCAAAAGTAGCATCTGTTATCTCTAGTGCCATAGTTATTTATTGTTTAAAAATTTTTTATTTAATTTAGTATTCACAAAATTAGTCAATAATTCTGCCAAAGCTTACACCCGTAATATTTGTTTTGATTATACAGGCATTTGATTTTCTGATACCAATGCAAAAATCAAATATTTTTTTGAAATATAGCGCATTTATTTCGAAAAGAAAGTAATAGTCAGGATTAATTCGTTCCTAAAAAAGTGAGCAAAAAAGGAAGGTGTCTTACAAATTAATCAAAAAGTCATATAGGTCGGTTTCTTTGTCTAGATGCAACTTTTTTTTCAGTCTGTATTTAGATTTTAAAACACTATCGGGTAATACATTTAATATATCTGCTATTTCTTTGGTTGATAAATTCATTTTGAGAAATGAGGCCAAGCGAATTTCTTTTTCTGATATTTCGTGGTATACTTTTCTTAGTTTCTGATCAAAATTATCATGTACTTCAGAGAAATAGGATTTAAATACTTCCCAATCCTTGTCTGAAGCACTTTCTTTTTTCAGTAACATTACAATTCTTCTAAACTCAGTTTTAAACCTATCTGGAGAATTTTTTAGGTTTTCGAGATTTTCTTTTAATTCTTGTAAAAAACTGTTTTTTTGCACGAGATGCAGAGTTTGTGAAGCCAATTCTTTCTTTTTGAATTCGATTTCTTGTTTGTAAATTTCTTCCTGTTTTTCTCGTTCAGCTTTGTTTTTTTTGATTCGTTGTCGAAAACCGAAGAATAATAATCCAGAAATTGTAATAAACGAGACCATTCCTCCAGCATATAATCCGTTTTTAAGATTACTAATTTGTACTTCTTTATTGAGATTGTCTATTTCTTTTTCCTGAAGAGCAATCGCGGCTTCTTTTTTCTCGGTTTCATAGATGATTTTTAATTCTTCTATCTGTTGGGACTTGGTTTTGTTAAAAATGGAATCGCTTATAGACTTGTAGAGCTTATAATCTTCTAAAGATCTCTTGTAATTACCTGTTTTTTCGTAAGAAATCGAGCGGTGGTTATATCCGGCTCTTAGATTCCCTTTTACTCCTAATTCATTTGCAAGCTGGATAGATCTATTAAGAATTGGCATGGCTAATTTAAAATTATCCATTTCGTTATATGTTTTCCCTAGATCATTTAAGACTTCAACAATTTTGTTTTTGTTTCCAAGTTGTTCTAGAATTTGCAAACTTTTATTCAGATTAAAAATAGCCTTATCATATTGTTTTATATTGGTGTAAGATTTTCCTAGATTGTTAAGTGATGAGGCTTCTATAGTACGTATCTGCATCTCACGAGATAATTGTAGACTCTTGGTAAGATATTTAATTGCATTATCATAATCTTTTAAATAAAAATAAGAATTCCCCATATCATTAAGAGCTTGCGAAGCATACATTTTGTCGTTGTTCTTATTGTAAATTTTCAGAGCTTTTTTTCCGTAAGAAATGGCTTTTTCATGATTCTCTAAATAAGCTTCAACATTTGCTAAATGATTCAAAGCATCTGCCATCCTGATTTCATCATTGATTGTTTCGAAAATTGTAAGTCCTTTGAGTACTTGTTGTAGAGCTATATTGTAATTGCCCTTATATGCATGTATCATACCATTGAAATCGTAAGTTAGTGCCAGTCCTGAGGAATCTTTGAATTTTGAGGAATAGATTTGAATATTTTTATCCAATAAATCAATAGCCTTGTCATAATTACTTTTAGAATATTCTAGTATAGCTAAACCATGATTTACCCCAGTTATTCCATTAAAGTCTTGGATTTGCTCATAAATTTTAGCAGATTCCAAATAGTATAATTTGGCAGAATCACTCTTTTCTTTGTTATTGTAGGAAATAGCTAAATTGTAAAATCCTTCGGCAATACCTTTTTGATATTGGATTTTTTTTGAAATATTCAATTGTTTTTTGGCATAATCTTCAGCTTTGGATGGATCTCGATAAACATAATAATCAAATAATTCGTCAAGAGTATTCACTTTGGTAGAATCGTCTTTTTGAATTTTATAGCTATTCAATAAGCTATCTAGTTTTTTGTCATTTTGAGCATTGAGAAATTGAATGGAAAGAGAAAATAGCGAAGAAATAAGAATCGAAAGCCTCATTGTATAAGAATGTTTAGTTTCCAACTAAGGTAAGTAATTAATTTATGGATAACTTGAGCTTGTCTATTCCTTAATCAGATTATGATCTTCAAAAACAATACTTTTTTTATGCTTTAATTTCTTTAGAAAAAAGATGAATCTCTCGTGGTTAGGGGTTTTGCTGGATAAACTGGATTCAAAATGAATGTTTTAGTTTTATGTTGCTAAAGTGTTGATTTTTAAACCTTGTCCATGCTTTGTCCATGCCTTAAATTAGGTCAGAGAAGGGTTTTCAGATAGTTTTGACTCGTTGAATCAAAAAAAAACCACGATCATGAAAACATTATTAATTAAGGGATCCCAAATCACTGTGTTACTTTGTTTGTTTGTAGCTTTAATTGCGTGTAATTCTTGCAGTAAAGATGATGAATCTGATAACGGTTCAATCACTAATCCAGAAGCTAATAATATTAATGATTTTATTAAAAATCTCGATTACAACCCAAATGAATTGCTTGGAGTCGAAGAAACAGGAGGAGAAGCTTTGCTCAAAATACCTGGCGAATCTACTACTGAAGTGTCTTTTTCTGAAGGAGTAGAAACTACTTGTGTAAGCGTTCCGTATAATCTAAAAGCCAATTTTGAAGATGTAGCTATTTTACGTCCAACCAACGGAATCGTTTGGCCGGGAGCGTTGGTTATTGGTAATCAAACGATGAGAGATGGTCTGCCAGAGCCTTTTCAAATAGCAAGAGGTCCTATGACTCTACGTTTGGATCTTCCAGGTATAGGAGAGCAGGGGAATATCTTGGTAGAAGATGTGAGAAATTCTGTGGTAGAGAGTAAAATCGATGAAGCATTGGAGTGGTGGAATGCAAATGCATATCAAGAAGGGTATGTAAACCCTTCAAATTCATCATATTCTGCTAGTACTTCATATACGTCTAAACAAATGAGTCTTGAAGTAGGTATGAATACAGAGTGGGCTACTGGAGACGTGTCGGCACAATTTAATTACGAAACCACATCAACAAAGAGAGTTGCTATTATGGTGTTTAAGCAAGTGTTCTATACTGTAAAAATGGATATACCTCTTAATCCTTCAGATGTTTTTGCTTCAGATGTATCGTTGTCTACTATCAAAGCAGCATTTAATTCAAATACCCCTCCTGCCTACGTACATTCTGTAAATTATGGTAGAATTATCATGTTTAGAATGGAAACTACCGAAGAAGCAACAGAAGCAGAACTAACAGGAGCGTTTAATTATGCAAGTGGGTTAAATAGTGCTTCGGGAGAAGTAGAGGCTAAGTATAAAGAAATATTAAAAGAATCGAATATTACCATCGTTACTATTGGGGGGAATGCAGCTGTAGCTTCTGAAGCGATATCCGCCCAAAATTTTGGAGATTTACAACCTATTATCAAGGGGCAAAACGCTGTGTATAGTCGTAATAATCCTGGAGTACCTATTGCATATACTATTAGATTTTTGAAAAATAACAGCTTAGCAAAAATGGGATATTCTACAGATTATACCGCATTGAACTGTACAAGTGCCGGTAGAAAACACAACCGAATAGAGTTTAATAATTACGTTGCTGATAATTTTAGAATAGGGATAGAATATAAATCGAATCAAGCCGGAGGATCTGTAGATTATGATAATATTGCCTGGAAAGAAAATAAAATAGATGGAGCTACAACAGTTATAACTCCTCCAGATGGGGCCTACGATATTTTTTACTATGTAGAACGCGCAAAATTTGGAGCTGGGTATGAAAGAAAATTGAAAGATAATATTGGTGGATATGTACATGCTCATGAAGATTGTTTTGAGTCATATAGGGATGTCCTTGAAGTAAAGGTAAGAGCTTGTCAGTAAAATAAACAAGTTTACTATTTATGAAGCCGGCATCTTAAGTTCTGATTCAACAGCTTGATGTCGGTTTTGTAATTGTTTTATCATTACAATTCTTCAAAACCAAATGCTGGATTTTTTGTGAAAAATAAACTTTTAATGTTTACTTCTCTTTTTGTGAGGATACTAAGTGTAGATAATCTTTAAAAATTTAAGAAAATGTACACAAAAAAGTTTTTTAGGTATGCCTTACAATGTTTATTAATGACCGCAATTTTAGGAGTAGTTTCTTGCCAAAAAGAGGAGGCTTCAAATTTTGAAATCAATGGACTTGCAAAAAGTGGAGAGGAGTTTCTTCAGAAATTGGATAAAAAAAACAACGGAGTGGTAAAATCTCACAAAGAATTACTAGGATTTGTAAAACAAGATGAAGTGTTAAAAGAGGTGTTTTATAGTAACCTCGAATTTACAACCAAATTTCTTCGAGAAGTAAGTTTTAATGAAAAAGGAGTGATGAGTTTTAACTTTGGATTGGTAGAAGAATACTATCCTGACCTATCAGAGTATATCTTGAATAAAATATCGGAAGGATTTGGATTCGATTATGGAGAACTAGCAGAAGACTATAAGGGTTATAAATGCGAAGGTTCGGGGACTTGTGTTTATATATCACAATCTTATATCTGTACCAGTAATTGTTCTGTAGCACCTGACTTACTCAATGATCTGGATAAATATCAATTCTTACGTGATATTCATAAGTATATAGAAATTTATATCAACCCTGATTTTGGAAAAATTGGTTTTGATAAACATTCGATCCCACACCGTATTTCGAAAGAAAAATTCTTTGAGACCTATGATTTTGAAAAAATGTTTGCTCATAACGAGTATCAGGAACAGATTAAGAGTGAGATTTTGGAGGAAAAAATCATAGTGATGAGTAGCGAATTGAGTGTAGAAAATGAAACTGTTTATCTAGCTTCACTTCTATTTACAAGTGACTCTGAACTTTCTGTAGTTTTTGATGGAACTTCTGGAATTTTAATTGATTCGAGATTCGATGGGAGTGATGATATGCCTTGTTACTATGGAGGCTATATGCATGGATGTTCTTGTATGTGGGCGATAAAGGATATGTGTTGGACAGATTGCCAGATGTGTAATTATGGATTTGAACCACTTGACCTTGAAAGTTTAATTAATCCTAAGTTTTGGTACGAAGATTTAATACTTCTAGGTCAAATTCCTATAAATCAGGTTGTAGAAGATAAACCTTTATTGTCTTTCTAAAATAAATAATATATGAGCAGGCTATACGTGTTATTAGCTTGCTCGTTTATTAAAATATTATTTATGAAGCCTTACTAAGCTCAAAAACACCTTGGTATTCATAAGCAAGGCTTTAATTCAACTTATAGTACACAGATTCATTTTCAAGGGCGGCTAATAGTTCTTGTGAAATATTTACCTTTTGTTTTCTGCTTGGCATATGCAATTTTAATTGTTCGGCCATTTCATAAATCACAAAGTTTAGCGTATGGTTCCCAGAGTGTTCTGTTAGCAATTCTTTTAACCCATCAATTCTATTGTCTGAAAGTTCATTAATATCTAATTGAATGGTTAGTTTACGAGCATAGGTTTCCATCACATCGTGTAGTAATTGAAAGCTATTAAATTGAATTCTTGGATCTCCCTTTTTACCCGTATCTCGGTTTACCCATCCTTCCTTTATAAAGGCTTTTGCATATACAAATGTGCTTTTTACCAGAAAAGGACGATGTTTAAGGTATTCTTCTCCAAAAATTCTAAATTCATGAGCAGTATTATAATCTTCTATGATAAAAGTAGCCCATCCTTTCCCATTTTTTGAAGTACGGTGCTCTACAGAGGATATAACTCCACCAAAAGATAATTCTCTATTAACATTGCTCTCTAAATCTGCAAAATTTAATAAAGTAGCATTACAGAAGTATTTCATTTCGTATTTGAAATCGTCTAGCGGGTGACCAGAAAGGTAAATACCTACCACTTCTTTTTCACGAGCTAGTTTTTCCATAGTTCCCCATTCTTCGCAAGGAGGTACTACTGGCTCAGGAATTTGTACTTCACTAGATTCTCCGAATAAGCTTACCTGAGAGGAATTTTCGCTTTCTTGATATTTAGATCCATATTTCATTGCTTTTTCAAGAAAAGTAATTCCATCTCCTTCTTCGTGAAAATATTGACCACGGTGCGTATCGTCAAAAGAGTCAAAGCCACCAGCCAATGCAAGGCTTTCAAATGCTTTTTTGTTAGCTGCCCGAAGATCAATTCGCTTTGCGAGATCAAAAATCGATTTGTAGGCTCCGTTTTCCTTTCTGTTTTCAACGATGGTAGCTACTGCTCCTGTTCCCACACCTTTTATGGCTCCCATTCCAAAACGTACAGCTCCGTCTTTGTTTACAGAGAATTTGCGATATGATTCATTTACATCTGGACCTAACACTTCTAACTTCATACGTTTACATTCTTCCATAAAGAAGGTGACTTGTTTAATGTCATTCATGTTGTTAGAAAGTACCGCAGCCATATATTCTGCAGGATAATGCGCTTTGAGATAAGCTGTTTGATAGGCAATCCATGCATAACAAGTGGAGTGAGATTTGTTAAAGGCGTAGGCAGCAAATGCTTCCCAGTCTTTCCATATTTTCTCCAGTTTGTCTTTAGGATGCCCTTTGGCAGCGGCTTGCTCAATAAATTTAGGTTTCATTTTATCAAGAACCGCTTTTTGCTTTTTACCCATTGCTTTACGAAGGACATCGGCTTCACCCTTGGTAAAATCTGCCAATTTTTGCGAAAGCAACATCACCTGCTCTTGGTATACTGTAATTCCGTAGGTTTCTTTTAAGTACTCTTCACAGGCTTCAAGGTCATAAATAATTTCTTCGGTTCCATGTTTTCGGTTAATAAAACTAGGGATATATTCTAATGGCCCCGGTCTATACAACGCATTCATGGCAATAAGATCTGCAAAAACTGTTGGTTTTAGCTCTTTCATGTATTTCTGCATCCCAGGAGATTCATATTGAAATACACCAACCGTTTCTCCACGTTGAAAGAGTGCATAGGTCTCTTCGTCATCCAGTGGGAAATTCTCGGGGTCCAACTCAATACCGTGTTTCGCTTTTACAATCTTAACAGTATCTTTAATAAGGGTAAGCGTTTTAAGTCCAAGGAAATCCATTTTCAGGAGTCCTGCACTCTCTACCACCGAGTTATCAAACTGAGTACAGTACATATCTGAGTCCTTAGCAAGAGCAACAGGTACGAATTTGGTAATGTCATCTGGAGTAATAATTACCCCACACGCATGAATTCCTGTATTACGAACAGAACCTTCTAAAACTCTAGCCTGATTTAAGGTCTCTGCTTCAAGGTCACTTCCTTCGGCAATATTTAAGAGTTCATTAATTTTTTCTAGTTCATCCCCTCTAAACTTTTGCTTTAGTACAGCTTCTTCTACACCAAATATTTTTCCTAGTTTGGACATGTTCGGAATAAGCTTAGCAATTCTATCTGCATCTCCTAATGGGAGGTCCAATACACGTGCAGTATCACGTATTGATGATTTTGCTGCCATGGTACCATAGGTAATGATTTGTGCCACCTGATTAGCACCATACTTCTCGATAACATAGTCCATAACACGACCCCTTCCTTCATCATCAAAATCAATATCGATATCGGGCATACTTACACGATCCGGATTTAGAAAACGCTCAAAAAGTAGATCGTACTTTATGGGGTCTAGATTTGTGATCCAAAGACAATAAGCAACTGCCGAACCTGCTGCAGATCCACGTCCCGGTCCTACAGAAACACCCATGTCCCGAGCTGCTCTAATAAAATCTTCTACAATTAAGAAATAACCAGGGTATCCTGTTTTTTCGATAACCTGAAGTTCAAAATCAAGTCTTTCATCGATTTCAGGAGTGATTTCTCCATATCTCTTTTTGGCTCCCTCATAGGTAATATGTCGTAGATATGCATTTTCACCCCGTTTTCCGCCATCTATTTTATCTTCTTCAGATTGGAACTGTTCTGGAATATCAAATGCCGGAAGTAAAACGTCTCTGGCAAGTTCGAAGGGTTCAATTTTGTCTACAATCTCCTGAATATTGATAATGGCATTGGGCAGATCCTTAAAGAGATTTTTCATCTCTTCAGCAGATTTAAAGTAATATTCCTGATTAGGTAATCCGTAGCGATATCCTCTTCCTCTACCTATAGGAGTTGCTTGTTTTTCCCCATCTTTAACACATAATAAAATATCATGTGCATTTGCGTCTTCCTTTTCACAATAATACGTGTTATTGGTAGCAATGGTTTTAATATTGTGTTTGCTGGCAAACTCGATCAGAACCTGATTAACCCTGTTTTCATCCTCTTGATTGTGTCTCATAATCTCAATGTAGAGGTCTTCTCCAAATTCTTGGTGCCACCAAGTTAGAGCTTCTTCGGCTTGTTTTTCTCCAATATTGAGTACTTTACTAGGTACTTCTCCATAAAGATTTCCTGTAAGTACTATAATATCTTCTTTGTACTGTTTTATAACTTCTTTGTCTATACGAGGCACGTAGTAGAATCCATTCACAAAGGCGATAGAAGACATTTTGGCAAGATTATGATAACCGTTTTTATTTTTGGCTAGCATAACGATTTGATATCCGTTGTCTTTTCTTGATTTATCCGTATGATTTTCACAAACAAAAAACTCGCAACCTACTATAGGTTTCATTTCTACGCCTTCGGGTTCTTGTCCATTTTCGATAGCCTCGGCATTTGCGGCTTTTACACTTTTATTATGACCTGAAACCGCTTGTACAAAATGAAAAGCTCCCATCATATTGGCATGATCGGTCATTGCCACAGCATTCATCTTATGTTGAGCTGCTATTTTTACCAAATCGGGAATACTTGTGGTAGACTGAAGAACTGAGAATTGCGTATGATTATGTAGGTGAGCAAAGTTGACTCCGTCTAGCGCAGCTATATTTTGTTTAATTTCCTGTTGAGATAGATCCGAAGAGCCTTGTTTGGCGAGTTCTTCCCGTATTTTTTGAGAAGCTTTTTTAAGATTAATATGTTTTAATCCTATAAGCTGTATTGGGGCTTGATTGGCCTGGGTAAAATTCTGAAAATAGTCTGGTTGAGCATCAAGCTCTTCTATAGTGAATACTTGTTTTCTAATAAGCTCTAGAAAACAACGGGTAGTTGCTTCAACATCGGCGGTAGCGTTATGGGCTTCATTAAAACCAACTCCAAAAAGATATTCGTGTAACTCGGTTAGTGTAGGGAGTTTAAATTTACCTCCTCTACCTCCTGGAATTTGACAAAGCTCTGCAGTTACTTCGGTACAAGTGTCTAAAACAGGGAGTTCTTGAAGGTCGTTTTCTATACCAGCACGATAAAATTCTGCGCCCATAATATTAACATCGAAACCTACATTTTGACCAACAACAAATTTTGTTTTGGATAGGGCAACATTAAATTTTTCAAGAACCTCTTGTAATGTAATTCCATCCTGTTCTGCAAGTTCTGTAGAGATACCGTGTACTTTCTCAGCATCATAAGGGATATTAAACCCTTCTGGTTTTACCAAATAATCTTCATGTTCGATACAATTACCCATTTCGTCGTGTAATTGCCAAGCGATTTGAATACAACGTGGCCAGTTGTCTGTGTCACTTATTGGCGCATCCCAACGCTTTGGTAAACCGGTTGTTTCGGTATCAAAAATTAAATACATAAAAGATAGTTTTCAAGAAAGTAAAAGCCCTTACTATAGACTTTCAAAAATACATAAAATTATAGGTCAGGTTCGTGAAAAGTTATCCAGATTTATTAACCGACTTTAATTTTGATTATGTGGTGTATTTATAACGATCAAAAGCTTAGTAGCTAAGACTACTAAGCTTTTGTTTAGAAGGTATAATCATAAAAACTTCTAAATACTCTTTTATTAATTGTTACGCGGAGATCCTATTTGGGTTCCAATCACGCTTGCATCTGGTTGCGTAATCACAGGACAGTTAATAATTGCTCCTGTGGCTGTTAAAAGATCAGATAAAGAATTTGCTAATGGACTAGGGTTTGCATTTCCTCTAAAAGGAATTAGTATCCCCTCAGCAAGAAGTTCGTTGATTTGATCAAAACTTTTTAAGATTGGACGCTCTTCTTCAGGTACTGTAAACTCAGTAATATGGGCATCCCACATTGGAGCATATCTTTCGTCTCTTGGATCAATTGGGAATGTATTTGTTGGGTCCTGTACTTGTCTGTCACTTAATGAGGCTGCATTTAACCCTTGTACTCCATTTCCATCAGTATCTACAGTTCTACCATTGGCAGTTGGGCTAAACGGTAACATAGATCCCCCTGGGAATAGTCCAAATGTTGGTAATTGTGCTAATCTAGGTGCAAAAACTCCCAATTCTATGGTTGCTGGCGCTGGATCAGAAGTATCGGTTACGATATGAAAATAGTAAGGTCTTCCATCTTGCCAACCATCTAAAAGTTGCATTACTACTGATGCTTGATCAGGAGCAAAGTTAGGGTTGTTTAAGTCGTCTTCTTGCTCTGGTCCATTTCCTTCAGGATTTGGAATTCTATCATGAATCCCAGTGCTATTTGCTACTGGTTGTGCATTGATAACAACACCACTTGGTAAAACTACATATGATGACCATGCCTCATCGGCAATAGCTCCTGGGTTTACTTGTGCAGGAGGGAAACCAAATAATAATCCGTCAGCTCCTCCAGGTACTAAAGATCTTTTAGGAGAAAAATCAACAGACCCTTCAAAAACTAATCTTCCATCATCGGTCCATGTAGCATTTTGCTCTCCCCCAGAACCGATGGCGTCTGCCATTCTTGGGGCAAAAATAACCCCGAGTTCTCTTGCGGTATCTCGATCGGAAGCTTCAGTGATAACATAGTATAATTCTCTAGGTCCATTTGGAGTAGTCTCCCATCCTTTAAACATAGGGAATCTTGCGGTTGGCCCAGCCGGAACTACTGATCTATCTATTCTGAAATCAATGCCTAATACACTTGGTAAAAATACATTTTGAGCAGCTGTAAACGTAAGCGCAGGGTTATCGACATCGAAAGGAGTTCCTCCGTCTTCACGAATACTCTCTAGTAATAATTCGGCATCAGAGGGAGTTGGGTCTGGTGGTGGTATTACTGCATCATCATCGCTACAAGCTGCAAATAAAGTGGTAATTAATAGGCTTAAGAATATGGTTTTAAAATTTTTCATGCTTTTATTTTTTTAATGTTTGAACTAAAAACAATCGGCCAATTGATTTGATGTAATTTGAGACGATAGCATTTTTTTGGACTTACATTCAAAAAACAAAAAGGCATAAATAAATTCTATCAATTTTTTTAAATCAATAGTTAAAGAATATTAGTATTTAAAGGAGGTACGAGATGATAAAGCACTAATTTAAGACCTATTCGGGAAACGTTTTTTAAGGAATAATTAGCAATAAATTAACAAAAAACGATGTCTTGATAGAGCGTAAAAAAAAGACGAAATGTTAGATAGCTAACATGTTTAGGCTAAGTGAAGGGCAAGTAAATTCCTTTTTTTGACGAACGTCTTGAATTATTTACATTAAAAAAAAGCACCCATGATGATATCCAATGAGTGCTTTTCGTCGTCAAAGTTGAGTTAGGTTTAATAACCAAAATCAAAGAAACCTTCAGATACTATGATTCCGCTTCTAGTTTCAAATTCAAAACTTCCGCTGATACACTTCGTATCTGTATTATGTTCGTTTATTATTAATGTTCCAGAAAGTGCTGAAGATTTATCGTTTAAAGCAGCATAAGTGGCACTATAATTTCCAGAACCAGATAAAGGATATGTTCCTGGTGCTACATCTGAAGGGAAAACTATGGTTGCTTCTTCAGTTTCATTCGTAGCTTTTATTAATATAGATGCATTTTCTACACCAATTAATCTTGCCGAGTGATTATCTGTAATCATTTCTGTACCATTAATGAGTGCAGTCAATGATGCATTTAAAAGACATGGGTTTATTTCTTCTGATGTTGTTTCTTCTTCTTCTTGTATGGTTCCATTCTCCAAAGGTAGTCTGTAAAACCATCCTTGCTTAAAGTCCATAGTATTACCATTGTCATCTTTAAGATTTTCAAAATGGAAACTTCCAGAAATCTCATTGTTATAGATTTCATTAATGATTACCTGTCCTTCAGTTTCATCTTCAGAAAAGAATTTTTTTGAAGTACTTTGGAAACTTACTTTACTAATCGTGTTCTGGTTGATCTTGTAGGTTCCTACTTTGGTAGAAGTAGTAGAAAAGCTGATAGATTTTTCACCTTCGCTACCCGATATTACAAGGGTTCCGTCATCATATATAACTGCTTTTTTAAAAGTAGATCTAAATTCTTCTCCATCGATAAGTGTTTGCAATGCGGGGTCATTGATTTCGATATCGGTAGAACAAGATGTAATAAAAAGGCAGAAAACTGCTAAAAATAGAGTAGTTATTCTAATCATACGCTTGGGGCTTTTGCAAATTCTATTACGATATAATCGTAAATGAAATGTTTACATCACAAACATAGAGTGAAAATTCGAAGAAAACAATTTTTTAGTCGAAAAAATGCATATTTTATCGATGAAATACACAAAAATGAAGTTTTACAAGTATTTAATACTGTTTTTATGCGAATTTTCTGTGTTTATGAAATGGACAAGAAGCAGATAGCTATCGATCAATGAATATAAAAGTATGGATGATTAACATAAATAAACTTAAAAAACATATAACTATTTCTTATAAAAATACTTACCTTTGCGCCCTCAATTATAAACCGGGTCGTGAACCCAAAAATTAATTTATATGCCTGTTAAAATCAGATTACAGAGACATGGTAAGAAAGGGAAGCCTTTTTACTGGATCGTAGCAGCAGATGCTAGAGCAAAAAGAGATGGTAGATTTCTTGAAAAGTTAGGTACTTATAATCCTAATGTTAACCCAGCAAGTATCGATTTAAACATCGATGGCGCTGTAAAGTGGTTACAAAATGGAGCTCAACCTACAGATACAGCAAGAGCTATCTTATCTTACAAAGGAGCTTTACTAAAAAATCACCTAGCTGGTGGAGTTAGAAAAGGTGCTCTAACAGAAGAACAAGCTGAAGAAAAATTTCAAGCTTGGGTATCAGAAAAAGAGGGAGCTGTAACAGCTAAGAAAGATGCAGTAGCTAAAGCTAAAGCAGACGAAAAAGCAAAAGCTCTCGAAGCTGAGAAAGAAGTAAATGCGAAACGTGAAGCTGAAGCAGCACAGGCTGAAGCAGAAGCTAACGCAGAAGAAGTAGCTGCAGAAGCTCAAGAAGCTGAAGCTACGACAGAAGCTAGCAACGAAGAAGAATAGTTGCATTATTGACGATAAAATGAAGAAAGAAGAATGCTTCTATCTCGGTAAAATCGTAAGTAAATTTAGTTTTAAGGGCGAGGTATTGATCAAATTAGATACCGATGAACCCGAAAGTTATGTAAAAATGGAATCAGTTTTTGTTGATTATAACAATAACATGGTTCCATTTTTTATAGAAAGAAGCGCACTTCATAAAAGCGATTTGCTTAGAGTAAAGTTTGAAGATATCGATTCTGAAGAAGATGCAGACGATATTATGAAAGCCGAAATATACTTGCCCTTGTCTTTACTTCCAAAACTGGAGGGCAATCAATTTTATTACCATGAAGTAATTGGTTTTACCATTGTTGATGCAAATTTCGGCAAGGTTGGTGTTATCAAAGGGATTAATGATTCTACGGCACAGGCTTTATTTGAGATTGATCGTGATGGCATAGAAATTCTCATTCCGATGAATGATGAATTTATAGATACAATAGACCGGGATACAAACACTGTTCATGTAACCACTCCCGAAGGATTAATAGATCTATATCTCTAGAGTTTCTTCTCTCATCTCAAATACATTCATCATGAGTTTGCCTTTTTCGTTTAAACAGTTTACCGTGCATCAGGATCGATGCGCAATGAAAATTGGTACCGATGGTGTTTTGTTAGGTGCGTGGACTCCAGTTGATGCATCTGTAAACTCGATACTTGATATAGGCACAGGTACTGGGGTTATTGCTTTAATGATGGCGCAACGTGGCAATGCCGAAATTGTAGATGCCTTAGAAATAGATGCAGATGCCTATGAGCAGGCAGTAGATAATTTTGAAGCTTCACCATGGGGAGATCGATTATTTTGTTATCATGCTTCATACCAGGAATTTGTCGAAGAGATAGATGATCAATATGATTTGCTTATTAGTAACCCCCCTTTTTATGCAGAGGATTATAAAACTGCAGATCAAAAAAGAGATTTAGCCAGGTTTCAAGATGCCTTGCCTTTCGAGCACATTTTGATTGGTGCGACTAAATTATTGACCGATCTGGGACAATTGGCTATAATTGTTCCAGTAAATGAGGAACAAAAATTAGTTCATTTGGGAGAACGAGTGGGGTTATACCCACAAAAAATAACAAGAGTAAGAGGAACATTAACTTCTGAAGTGAAGAGATCGATGTTATTGTTTGGTAAAAAGCGAGGAGAAGTAAAAACTGATGAATTGGTGATCGAAATTTCCCGGCATCAGTATACCAAAGAATATATAAGTCTAACTCAAGACTTTTATTTAAACATGTGATAAAAGAAAAAGGAAGATAATACACCTTCCTTTCTCCGAAATTCAATCACTCTATAAAGCTTAATTCACAACATAAAAACAGTGCAAATTAAATTTTATCATCTCATTATTTGGTGATCCAATTTCCATCGGCGTCACAAAAAACTTCCATCTCTTTTTCCCCTTGCTTTAGTATCAATTTAAATTCAGAAGCATCTTCCTTTGCAGCAGCACTCTCAATAGAAGCACCTGCAAAATCTTTTGCTACAGCATCAAGAACTTTTTGAGGCAAATTTTCAACAGCTAAATCAATATATTTATCTTGAACTGGTGCAACGACTTCTGCATTATCATTCGAAGCAATCTCTTGCGCATTCATACTTTGTGTTCCTATTAATACACCAAATGCTAATACGGGTAATACAAATAATTTTTTCATCTTTTAATCTCTTTTAGGTTTTAAATTTTATTACGATTAGTGAAATAGAAGAATTGTGCCAGAGAAATAAAGATTGCCTTTTATTTTTTTAAAATCTTGGTTTACAGAGTTATAGTGTGTTTGTTTGTGAATAAATCATGATTGTTAAAGAAATCTTATTTGTGTAGAATACTATAGTGGACTGCGGAAATTGTACACGGATTTTTAATTGGAAATACCTCTTTTACCTACGTTTTATATATTTGCTAATTGCAGCCAATTAAAAAAACTCAAATTGAACCTAGACAACAAAAAATTTGTAACAACTGAAAATAAAAGAGGATTGTCATCAGATGAAACCGTTTTTCATTACTTCCAAAATGGAACAATTATTACTGCGAATTATAAAGGTGGATCTATACAACAAGGACTTATAATCGGTAAGCAGATCAATGATTTGGAAATTGAGTTACTCTATCAGTGTCTAACAATCGATGGGGAGTTAAAAGCAGGGAAATCAAAAGGTAGAATTTCAAAAACACAAAATGGAAAATTGAAATTAGAATTTAACTGGAATTGGTTGAATGGAGATTTGTCAGGTGGGAAATCAGAATACATAGAAATTGAATAAAAACCTTACTTATTTCTGTTGCTGCAAGTTTATGAATCAAATAGTTGTCGTATTCCTTGGCGGTATTCAGGTCTATTACGTAACTATGCTTGTAAATTAAAATTCAGCACTATTATTTAAGAAAATTAAAAAACAGGGTAACAATTTGTTTTGTTGTGACATGTATATAACAAATGCTAATAAATTGGAGATGAAAAAAATTGCTTTATTGTTATGTTACCTTTTAATGATTGCCTCTTGTGGAAGTGATGATAGTACTCCACCAGAAACGAATCAGACTGACAACCCGGATCCCGTGGTTAATGCCGAATTAAGTTTAATTACAGAATTAGAAAACAGAGTTTTTTGGAATACAATTATTTTTGAATGGACAGCAACAGGATTGGAAAATTTAAGTTTTAAAATAGGGGATATAAGCTATTCTGATATCACAAAAGACGAAAACCGGTATGAAGTTGAGGTCAATACTAGGACTTTAGACAATGGTGATCAAACTGTAACTATTGAAGGTGTCGATCAAAATGATGAGATTAAATCATTGTCAAAAACGTTCAAAATAAATAATAACCTTTTGGAGATAAATTTACAAGGGAAAGCTAACAGGGTATTTTCTTCGTCTTTATCTGAAGATCGAGTTTCTAAGTATTCTGTATTGGTATCCGGTGAAAGTGGTGAAGTGTTATTCTACAAAGAATTGATAGATGACGACTCTTTTATTGTAGAAAGACCAGAAGGTTATAATGAGTCAAGGTACTATATGACTGTTTTTAGCAGTCATAAAACTGTAAGTGAGAGTAGCGCCAGATATTCTGGTCAGGTAATTCCTTTAGATAAATATGACGTTTTTACTATTGAGGGGTTTTCTGAAGAAAGTTTGCCTAGAGAATCCAAAAGGTTCCAGGTGACATTGTTAAATGGAGAGGAATCAGGGGAATATTTGATCACTTCGTCTGGAGATGCTCCTTTCAATTTTTATACGTCTGCTAGTTTTTCTAGTGGTACAACTCAACAGAGTAAATATGTGCGGTTCTCGCAAGAGTTGAACGAATCAGAATTATATATTCACTATTTTAATCCGCAAGATGGTAGTTCTAAATATTATTACCAGGAAAACATAAAAGAAAATGATTATGTAACAGTTGATTTAACTTCGAATTTTCTTATTGGAGATGTAGAAGTTAAAATTCCTGAATTAGGTGAAAACACAAAAACAGAATTTATACTCGGAGAGGTTTCTGATAATAATATCTTGGAAAAGAAAGCTATTATAAACCTTACACAAACAACAGATAGAAGCACACCAAACGCGAAGGTTACCTTTCCTAGTAGTCTTTTTCCAAGAGTTGGAGGAAAATTAGCGAATTATAGAGATGTAGAGCCTTATGATTTTTATTTAGAATCTTATTTTACCAATAAAAAAATCCCTGTAAAAGATGATTTTTCTTATGATTATCCTTATGGAGTAACCATTATGCATAATGAGAACTTCTCAATATTGGGAGATTTTAGTTTTTATCAAGTAGTTGAATCTTTTTCAGGAACTAATACTACCGTAGGGCTTTTCTGGAATTTACTTCCCAATACAGAATACAAATTGCCAGATTTTAAAATGCCCGAAGCAATTAAACAAGATGTGGGTTTAGAGAACTTGACGTCTAGAGAAGACAGAGTTATTTATTGGTTACAGCGCTTGAAATTAAATGGAGAAATAATCGATGGTTTGGATGCGGTTAAAGAATCAGTTTTGTTTCAAGATGATTTTGATCCTATTTGGGATGAAAAGACTGAGTATATCCATTACTTATAATTTGCAAATGTTTTTTTTGCAAGCGTTACAGTCTAATGGATGTAGATAGAAGTCAAATTTGTTTTGGTTTTACTGTTTATCAATATAAATGACATTTTTTGGAGTAAAAAGAAATAATCCTTGCTTTTTGTTGAGTAATTTTTAATGAATCTCACTATTTTTGAAGATATCTTAAAAAATAATTTCGAAGTATATGAAGCCAGACCTTTTTGAAGCTCCCGATTACTATCAGATTGATGAATTATTATCAGATGAGCATAAATTAGTACGCGATGCAGCCCGAAGTTGGGTAAAACGCGAGGTATCTCCTATTATTGAAGAATATGCACAACGAGCAGAGTTCCCAAATCAGATTATTAAAGGTTTGGCAGAAATTGGAGCGTTTGGACCTTATATTCCGGAAGAATATGGAGGAGCTGGTCTAGACCAAATAAGTTATGGTTTAATCATGCAGGAAATAGAAAGAGGTGACTCTGGAGTACGTTCTACTTCTTCTGTACAGTCTTCATTAGTGATGTATCCTATCTGGAAATATGGAAATGAGGAACAACGCAAAAAATACCTTCCTAAATTAGCTTCAGGAGAATTTATGGGGTGTTTTGGCCTTACAGAACCAGATCACGGTTCGAACCCGGGAGGAATGACTACAAATTTTAAAGATAAAGGAGATCATTATTTGCTTAATGGAGCGAAACTTTGGATATCGAATGCACCTTTTGCCGATATTGCTGTCGTTTGGGCAAAAGATGAAGAAGGAAGAATCCATGGTCTTGTGGTAGAACGAGGTATGGAAGGCTTTTCAACTCCAGAAACACATAATAAATGGTCATTGCGTGCATCAGCAACTGGAGAATTAATATTCGATAATGTAAAAGTGCCAAAAGAGAACTTATTACGAGGAAAAAGTGGTTTAGGAGCTCCGCTAGGATGTTTAGATTCTGCACGATATGGTATCGCCTGGGGTGCAATTGGAGCAGCTATGGACTGTTATGATACAGCATTGCGATATGCTAAAGAGCGTATACAGTTCGATAAGCCCATTGCTGCGACACAACTACAGCAAAAAAAATTGGCCGAAATGATTACTGAAATTACTAAGGCGCAATTAATGGCTTGGAGGTTAGGAGTATTGAGAAATGAAGGAAAAGCAACTTCGGCTCAAATTTCTATGGCAAAGCGTAATAATGTAGAAATGGCAATAAAAATAGCCCGAGAAGCAAGACAGGTACTTGGAGGAATGGGTATTACAGGTGAATATAGCATCATGAGACATATGATGAACCTTGAAAGCGTAATCACATATGAGGGAACACATGATATTCATTTGTTGATCACAGGAATGGATATTACTGGTTTTCCTGCTTTTAAATAAAGTGTTAAACATTTAAAATTCTCCTATACCGGGGTATAGGAGAATTTAGGGAATTGCAAAAAATCAGCAAGTTGCCAATTATCGTGGTGATGAAATCACCTTTATGTCCAATGCCTAGTCCTACCCTTGCTTAGATATAAAGGTGGTATATTCCCATAGATTGATATGTCTTTAAGACCTCTCTAGTCTGTTTCATAAACCTTAACTATCATCTACATTGCAATATTAAGTTAAGCCAGTTTCATTTTTCGGAACTGAGTATTTTTTTTATTTTTTCCATAAATAAAAAATTGAATTTTGGAATCAGTAAAAATATTTGGTCATCGTGGAGCTGCCGGTTTGGTGGCTGAAAACACCATAGAATCAATAAGAAAAGCATTAGAATTTGAAGTTGATGGTATAGAGATAGATGTGCACTGTTGTAAGTCTGGTGAATTGATTGTAATTCATGATAATACTTTGGATAGAACTACTAATGGGAGTGGAGCGGTCGAAGACTTTACCCTGGAAGAACTAAGAAAATTGAGTACTAAAGAAGGGTTCTTAGTACCTACATTAGAAGAGGTGCTTATAAGTATTGATGCTTGTTGTTCCTTAAATATAGAGCTGAAAGGAAAAAATACAGCTTTACCAACCTTGTCATTGATCCAGAAATATGTTGCCACCGCCAAGTGGGATCACGAACAGTTTATTGTATCCAGCTTTGATCATGAACAGTTGATACAGTTCAGAGAAAATACTTCACAGTATAAAATTGGAGTTTTAACCGAAGATAATATAACAGCAGTACTGAAAACAGCAATCTTATTAGATGCATATTCTGTGCATCCTCCAGCAAGTTCACTACTTAAAAGTGAAGTTGATTTGGCTAGATCCAAAGGGTTCAAAGTATTTGTTTGGACCGTAAATGATAAATCTTTAATGAAGCAATTTAAATTATGGAAAGTTGATGGAATCATTACCGATTTTCCGAATTTTGCAAAGACAGATTAGTTTGTAACTAAACTGACTATTGAGTTTTTATAGTAGATACGATCAGACAATTAGAAAATAGAATACATGAATTATGATGTTATAGTAGTTGGAGGTGGAGCAGCAGGTTTTTTTACAGCTCTTAATGTGGCCGAAAATGATGGTGGACTTAAAGTAGCTATTCTTGAAAGAGGAAAGGAAGTGTTATCTAAAGTTCGTGTTTCTGGTGGGGGGCGTTGCAATGTAACTCATGCAGAGTTTATTCCAAATGAATTGAGTAAGAATTATCCGCGTGGTGAAAAAGAGCTTAAAGGGCCTTTCCATACCTTCATGACTGGAGATACAATGGAGTGGTTCGAGAAACGCGGGGTGGCTTTAAAAATAGAAGAAGACGGAAGAATTTTTCCTGTATCAGACTCTTCAGAAACGATTATCAATTGTTTCTTGTCAGAAGCTAAAAGATTGCATATCGATGTATTAACCAATCATGCAGTTAAAAAAATAGATGCTCAGGGAGATTCCTGGATAATCAATTCTAACCAAGGTGAGTATAAAGCAAAAAAATTATTAATCGCGACTGGTAGTAATCCTAAAATCTGGAAACTTCTAGAACACCTTGGGCATACTACTGTACCTCCAGTTCCTTCATTGTTTACATTCAATATTAAAGATGAGAGAATTAAAAGTTTAATGGGTGTCGTAACGAACGCTTCTGTTAAAGTAAAAAACTCAAAATTATCAAGCGAAGGTTCTTTGTTAATAACACATTGGGGAATGAGCGGTCCGGCAATTTTAAAACTTTCAGCTTGGGGAGCTATAGAGCTAAACGCGTTTCAATATTCATTCGAAATTATAGTGAATTGGCTTCACCAGTATTCGCAACATGAGATCATTGAAGAGTTGAAGTCTTTAAAAAACGAAATACCTAAACAAACCATTACGAAATATGCTCAATTTGAATTGCCTAAGAGGTTATGGCAAAGTCTGGTTTCGGCTTCTGGTATAGCAAGTAATATTCGGTGGGCAGATTTGAGGAAAGAGCAATTGCATAAATTTGCCAAAGAACTTACTCAAGGAGTGTATAAAGTAGAAGGGAAAAGTACGTTTAAGGAAGAATTTGTAACTGCGGGAGGAATTAATCTTAAAGAATTAAATTTTAAAACCTTCGAGAGTAAAAGGCATAAGAATTTGTACTTTGCTGGAGAGGTGCTGAACATTGATGCAATAACAGGAGGTTTTAATTTTCAAAATGCTTGGACTGGTGGTTTTATAGCTGCTCAGGCGATAACTTCAGAAGATGAATAGATACATAGCTTTACTTAGAGGGATTAACGTAAGTGGTCAAAAGAAGATAAAAATGGCCGATTTAAAAGAGCTGTTTTTAGAACTAGGATTTTCCTCGGTAGTTACTTATATACAGAGTGGAAATGTTTTGTTTGAGAGCAATAAAACTGAACTCAACGATATTTCAGTAACTATTCACCAAGGGATTGCAGAAAAATTTGGATTCGATGTCCCAGTCCTAATACTTAAACCCGACACCTTGGAATTGATTTATAGTCAAAATCCTTTCAAACAAAAGCTCGAAAAAGGAGCTATAGAAGATAAAAAAATGTATTTTACCTTATTAGAGTCTGCTCCTGATGTCGTTAGTGTTAAGGAATTAGAAAATGCTTCTTTTGGAGATGAAAAATTCGCAATCACTGATAAGGTGGTTTATTTTTATGCGGCTAATGGCTACGGAAAAACTAAATTGAATAATAATTTCTTCGAAAGAAAATTAAAAACTAAGGCAACTACTCGAAATTTAAAAACAGTGCTTAAGCTACTGGAAATGTCTGATTTGGATTGAATTACAAAGAGAATAACTAGCTATTCTTCATGAAATTTCGTAACTTAAAGGGGTGTAACTAATACCTCGTTAACTATGAAAAAAATTACGCTTGTTATGGTTCTTATTTTATTAAGCGTCTCTACTGACCGTAGTTGGGCAAATACTACTAATGAGCCTATAAAGAAACTACTGGTTGATTATATTAATAAAATGAATGCATTAACCCAGGGAACCCAAAAAGAGGATGTACTACGACTGTTTGATGAAAAATATGTTGGTAATACGGTTTATGTGAATTTATCTGGAGCATTGGTAAGGAAAAATTACGAAAAGAAAGATATCTCAAATCAGCTCGATGATATTATTGGTGATAATAATTATAAGTTTAAGCTTACCTTAGATAAGGTAGTTTTTCAAAGTCAAAAAGAGAGGGCAGGGACCATATCGGCAGTTGTTGTTTTTGAGTCTTTTATTGATAAACGACTAGCAGAAAAAGGAACCATGCTCATGGATTTGGTAGCTATTAGAGTGAATGGAGGTTGGAAAATTGTGCAGAATAATATGGTTAGAGTATCAGAAGCCAAAGATATAGGGGATTGCGTATGTTATATGTATGGAAAAGGTTCAACTAAGTTTGTTACCGAAGTATATTTCCCATCGGGACTAGAATACAGCCAGGAGTTTGATGCTTTTCAGGTTACTTCCAAAGAGGGTAAAAGAATTATTAAGTCTGATAATAATGAGTTTTACTGGAGTAGAGATACTGGCAAGTTAACCTTCAAAGGAGATCAGCTTGGAAAAGCTGAAAATGCAAAAAAAGCGATAGAGTTTGTATTAAAAGATCTCTATAAAGATTCTTGTGTAAATATTGTTTTTAACTAGTTAAAGCATAGTGTAAAAGCTAAAAAAAACTCCGATCATATATTGATCGGAGTTTTTTATTGTTCTATATAATTGTGGAGTCTTTTAAGAAACCTCTCCAAGAAATTTCAATAGCTTGGTTAATATGTTTTTCCTGTAGTTTTACTTGTTCGTTCTCATGGATTTTAACTAACGAAACTACGTTTCCAAAAAATAGCTCTTCCATAACGAGAGTATTATAGGCCTTGAAGATTTTTTGTTTAATACCTTTTTTGAAATATTCTTCAATTTCCTGATAATATTGTCGAGCCTTATCTTTAAGGCTTTGAGGAATTTCTGGAGAACGAGCTATTTGTTCTGAAAAAATAAATGCAAGAGGATTGTTTACAAAATAATAGAATAAATTAAGCCACATGACAGTGAATTGCTTTTTCAGATCATCTTCGGGAATGTTCCTCATGACAACAGTTCCAAAATCCTGAGTAAGCATTAGATATAATTCGGTGATAATTTCTTCTTTGTTTTTAAAATGATGATATACAGTGCCATTTGCCACTCCCGATTCTTTTATTATTTGAGATAGCGATGTAGCATTGATGCCCTGTTTTGTTATTAATTCTAGAGTAGTCTGTAAGACTATTGCTTTTTTACTCATAAAAAATCTTATTCCTTATTCATTGTTCAATTTAATTGCCATATACCAAAATTAAGGGCAGTTGCAAAGGCTACCCAAGCAATATAAGGGATAAGTAGGTAAGCGGCAGTAGCATTTACTACTTTAAACCATTTAATCGTAAATAACAATAGGATAAAAAGGGCAATAATATCCAATAATGCGATTAACGGGTTTTGTAATCCAAAGAAAAAAATGGACCACGCAGCGTTGAGTAACAATTGAAACCCAAAATGATATAACGCAACTTTTACCCATTTATGATAAAAGCCCTTACTCCATACAATTCCTGCTGCAATACCCATCATGGTATAGAGTAAAGTCCAAACCGGAGCAAAAATCCAATTTGGAGGTGTAAAAGAAGGCTTTTTCAACGTAATATACCAAGTGTCTATAGAAGATTGTGTAGCAATACTACTTAAAAATCCTATAACCAGACATACAAGTACGGCAATACCAATGCGTGTTAACCTTTTTTTCATTAAAATGAGTTAGTGCAGTACTAAAATAACAATTTATTTTTAGTAAGATTGTCTTTAAATATCTTACAGCACTTATCTTTGCCTAAATTTTTTGCATATGAATGATTATTCTCAGTTTGTTTTGGCCAATATATCAAAACTACCAGAAGCAGGAACTATAACCTGCTCTTCACCTAGTAATATTGCTCTGGTAAAATATTGGGGCAAGAGACCAATACAGTTGCCTGAGAACCCATCTATAAGCTTTACTTTAGAGGCTTGCAAAACTACAACAAGTTTGCAATATAAAAAGAGAAATGAGCCAGGAGAAGATTTTGATTTCGAATTATTGTTTGAAGGTAAGCCAAAACCAGATTTCAAACCAAAAATTAAAAGTTTTTTTACACGAATTGAAGAATACCTTCCTGTTTTAAAACAATATACCTTTGTAATTGAAACTTCAAATACTTTTCCTCATAGCAGTGGTATTGCTTCTTCGGCTAGTGGCATGAGTGCTTTGGCCTTTTGTTTAATGCAATTGGAACGAAAAATAAACCCAGAAATTACAGATGAAGAATGTATTGTTAAAACATCTTTTTTGGCAAGATTAGGATCTGGAAGCGCTTGCCGTAGTCTAGAGGGACCAATAACAGTATGGGGAACACATCATGAAATACCAAAGAGCAATGATGCTTACGCTATTCAATTTCCTTATGAAGTACATCAAAATTTTAAAAATTATCAAGATACGATCTTGTTGATCGATAAAGGAGAAAAGCAAGTAAGTAGTACGGTAGGTCATGACCTGATGCATGGTCATCCTTTTGCTAACAAGAGATTTGAGCAAGCGTCTATTAATCTTACGAAACTAAAAGAAATATTAATTTCTGGTGATTTGAATGCTTTCATAGAAGTGGTAGAAAGTGAAGCGCTAACTCTACATGCGATGATGATGACATCGTTACCTTATTTTATATTAATGAAACCCAATACCCTTACCGTAATTAATAAAATTTGGGAGTACCGTAAAAAAACAGGTTCTAAACTATGTTTTACATTAGATGCAGGGGCAAATGTTCATCTTTTATATCCGGATTCTGAAAAAAATGAAGTTTTAAGCTTCATTACTAGCGAGTTAGTTGCGTATTGTCAGAACGGGCAGTATATTTGTGACAAAATAGGATTGGGAGCAAAAATATTGTAACTTTATCCGAATTAGGCGACATATTAGAAAAAACGATATCAAAAAGATGAAGGGACCGTTATTTTATTCTAAAATACTTTTGTTTGGAGAATATGGAATCATTAAAGATTCTAAAGGACTTTCTATTCCATATAACTTTTTTAAAGGAGCTTTGAAAGTTTCTGAAAATCCAGATAATGATGCGGTTAGATCTAATGAAAACCTTAAAGATTTTGCAAAGTACCTAGAAGAGATGCAACAAGATGGAGTGGTGAAGTTTGATTTTGATAAACTTAATGCTGATATCGATGAAGGTATGTACTTTGATAGTAGTATACCACAAGGGTATGGAGTAGGAAGTAGCGGCGCTCTTGTTGCGGCGGTTTATGATAAATATGCCAACGATAAGATTACGGTTTTAGAAAACCTTACACGTGAAAAACTTTTAAAACTGAAAGAAATTTTTGGATTGATGGAGTCTTTCTTCCATGGAAGTAGCTCAGGACTAGATCCATTGAATAGTTACCTTAGTCTTCCCATTTTAATTCATTCTAAAGATAATATTGAGCCAGCTGGCATTCCTTCTCAAAGTACAGAGAATAAAAAAGGAGCTGTGTTTTTACTAGACAGCGGAATTGTTGGTGAAACGGCACCTATGGTTAGTATTTTTATGGAGAATATGAAACAGGAAGGATTTCGAAAAATGCTAAAAGATCAATTTGTAAAATATACAGATGCCTGTGTAGAAGATTTCTTAACAGGTGATGTGAAATCTTTATTCTCTAATATCAAGGAACTCTCTCATGTGGTTCTTGATAATTTTAAGCCAATGATTCCAAAGCAATTTCATAGCTTATGGAAAAAAGGAATTGAAACCAACGACTACTATCTTAAATTATGTGGCTCTGGTGGAGGTGGCTATATTTTAGGATTTACCCAAGACTTCGATAAAGCACAAGCTTCTCTTAAAGATTATAAACTAGAGGTAGTATATAACTTCTAGAAGGCAATGGTGTGATGTTGCTCTCCAGGAAAAATAAACTCTTTTTACTTAAGTTATTGAGTTTGTTTTCTGTAGTAAGAGGATATAATATTCTTATCATTGTTCTCGCACAGTATCTTACTTCCATATTTATATTGGCACCTCATATTAGACTACGAAATGTAATTCTGGATCCCAATCTTTTTGTTATTGTACTGGCATCTGCAGGAGTTATTGCAGGAGGGTATATCATCAATAACTTTTACGATAAGGAAAAAGACCTAATTAATCGGCCACAAAAAACAATGCTTGATCGTTTGGTGAGTCAGCAGACCAAGCTTACAGGATATTTTGTTCTTAATTTTTTATCGGTAGTATTGGCGAGTTACGTCTCTTTTAGAGCGGTAGTTTTTTTCTCTTTATACATTTTCGGGATTTGGTTGTACTCACACAAGCTCAAAAAATTCCCAATCATAGGGAACATGGTTGCTTCAATATTGGCAATAACTCCCTTTTTTGCTGTTTTTATTTATTACAAGAATTTTGATCACGTCATTTTTGTTCACGCAACCTTTTTGTTTTTGATATTAATGATGAGAGAGATGACCAAGGACTTAGGTAATCTTAAAGGCGATATGGCACAAAATTATAAAACAGTTCCTGTGGTTTATGGTGAGTTAACCTCGAAGAGGATAATTACGATTTTGATTTTGGCCGCTGGCGTACCAATATACTTTTTATTAACAGTTTACGAGATAGGTTTTATGTATTTGTACTTTTATGTGTGCTTAGCGTTGTTATCGGTCTTTCTTATCGCTTTGTGGTTTTCAAAAGGGAAAAGCCATTATGTATGGTTGCATAACATGCTCAAGTTTATCATAGTTGCAGGTACTTTTAGTATCGTTCTTATTGATTTAAATATGATTTTAGATAGAATTCTATGGTAAAAACAAAAGCAGCTGTAAAAGTAGTACAACTGCTTTTGCCAAATAATAATTTATGACTAGTTCAAATTATGCGTCTTTCGGCTTTCTGATCTTAAGGGTAATTTGAAACACTCTATTCCCTTTATTAGCGATATCAGAATCCACCTTTTTGTAATTTAATCTCGATTTTACAAAGCTCTCTACAATTTCTCTTTCAGCGTTTACAGATAATACGACTACTTCTCCTTTGCTGTTTAAAGTAAATTCTATTTGGGCTTTTAATTCTCCTTGCTCTACTACAATTTCTGGGCTTTCTAATAGTAATGCAATTTGGTTTCTAAGCTGCTGCTCAGGGCTCTTTGTAGGGTTGTTGTTAGCAAACAATTGGCTAGTTCCTAGAACGATAGCGAATACTAAAATTAATAGCTTTTTCATTTTTTTTAGTTTTAAGATTTGAGTTTATAAAATTTTGTTGTTTTAATTCTACATGGCAAATTTATATTGGAATTGCAGTTTTTTTGGCTTTCGAATTTTATTAGAATGTGTGTTTTGAATTACGTTTAAGTTAAAATGGAAATGTTTTAACGTAAATTAAACTTTGAATACTATGTACTTTTTATATGTTTACTCCTCGACATTTATTGAGGAAGCGTTTTTTTGATACGATATTCTCAAGCAATCGAACGTAGAAATGCATTTTTTTAGTTTTTTGACAGGTTTGTAATGTTAGTTTAATGTTAAGTAAGGGTTTTGCCGTAATGCTTTTCTGGTGAGTTAAAAAGTTGGTATTCAATTTTTTGCATGTTAGCTAAATGTTAAACAATTTTTTTTTAGAAAACAAGATTAAAATATATAACAGTTTAAATAGAAGGATACGCTAAATGAAAAATCAATTACTTAAAGTGGCACTTGCGCAAATTTCGCCCGTATGGTTGGATAAGTCTGAAACATTAAAAAAAATAGAGAATTCAATTTCGGAGGCAGGATCTCAAAATGCAGAACTTATTGTTTTTGGTGAAGCTTTATTACCAGGATATCCTTTTTGGATAGAACTTACTAATGGAGCAAAGTTTAATAGTACGGTGCAAAAAGAACTACATGCGCATTATGCTCAAAACGCAGTAGTAATTGAAAATGGAGACCTAGATGGTATCTGTAAAATCGCAAAAGAAAAGCAAATTGCGGTCTACCTGGGGATTATAGAGAGGCCAACAGATAGAGGAGGGCATAGTTTATATGCATCTTTAGTGTATATTAATGAAAACGGAGAGATTAAATCTGTTCATCGTAAACTGCAACCTACTTATGAAGAGCGGTTGTCATGGTCACCAGGAGATGGTCATGGTCTGAAAGTTCACTCGCTTAAAGCGTTTACGGTTGGAGGGTTGAATTGTTGGGAGAACTGGATGCCGTTGCCTCGCACAGCATTATACGGCCAGGGAGAGAATCTACATATTGCAGTCTGGCCAGGAAGTGATTACAATACCAAGGATATTACCAGATTTATTGCTAGAGAGTCCAGATCCTATGTTATTTCTGTTTCCAGTTTAATGAGAAAAGAAGATATTCCAGTTACAACTCCACATCAGGATGAGATTTTGAAAAATGCTCCCGATGTTTTGGGAAATGGAGGATCTTGTATTGCCGGTCCTGACGGAGAGTGGGTACTAGAGCCTGTATTGCATAAAGAAGGACTTTTAATTGAAACTATAGATTTTAATAGAGTGCTGCAAGAAAGGCAAAATTTTGATCCTGTTGGGCACTATTCTAGACCAGATATTACACAATTAACTGTAAATCGAGAACGACAAAGTACAGTTTTTTTTGATAAAGAATAGTTGTTAATCCTATGTAGTAATCAATTATCTTTGCACAAAATTTATACTATGAGTCGAGGAGCAAATTTTGGTAAAGGAAACGGAAGAGGAAGGCAAGGGAATAACCCCAGAAGAAAAGGTAATTCACCAATAAAGAAAACTGGGGGAGTTTCAAAAAGTAATTCCAATTCTGATGAAATGCGACTCAATAAGTTTGTAGCAAACTCGGGAGTTTGTTCTAGAAGAGAAGCAGATCTCTATATTCAAACAGGAAGCGTGTGGGTAAACGGAAAGCCAGTTACCGAAATGGGGTATAAAGTAAAACTTACCGATGAAGTAAAATTTGATGGAAGGTTAATCACTCCCGAAAAGAAAGAATATATTCTACTTAATAAGCCGAAAGGATTTGTAACTACAACTAGTCCAGAAAAGAATAAAACGGTTATGCAGTTGGTGGCAAACGCTTCCAAAGTTAAACTAAAGCCAGTAGGAAGACTCGAACGTAATACTACAGGTTTATTGCTCTTTACCAATGATGTTGACTTAGAGAAGAAACTTACCCATCATAAAAATAATGTACGTAAGATTTTTCATGTGGAGTTGGATCGTAATCTTAAAATGGAGGATTTAGAAAAAATCAAAAGTGGGGTAAAATTAGAAGAAGGCTTTATTCAAGCCGATGATATTTCTTATATTGAAGGCTCTGGTAGAAATGAAATAGGTATTCAGCTACAATCTTCAAAAAACAATATTATCCACAAACTTTTTGAACATTTTAGATATGATGTTATTAAGCTAGATCGTGTAATTTTTGGAGGGCTTACCAAAAAAGATCTTCCACGGGGTCATTGGCGTAAGTTAACAGAACAAGAGGTGATTAATCTCAAGATGTTATAAGTTGAGGTTTTTGCCTTCGGTTTCTTACGATTTCCAAAATAAAAACAGTAAATACTGTAATATATTCTAGGCTTACCATCCATAGGTTTTCTTTAAAGTCCGGATGTATATAAGCGGTATAGCTAAAAATAATTACAAACGACCATGCCACGGGAAATTTGTACTTGGTAAATACGCAAAGAGATAAAGGTACTGCAATATACCATGGGTGTACGGTAGTAGATAAAAAGTAATAACAACAAATTCCTAATAGCATAGCAGTTGCCAATTGAGGTGTAGTTTTATTTTTTCTGAAGAAGGTTAAGCCGATCAAAATTGTAATAGTTACTAGGGGCAATATTTTGCCTGCAGTTTCGATAACGTTCCACCCAACAATTTGAAACCCGATCCATCGTATGATGAAAAAGATACTAGCGTTAAATTCAAAATTTTGAAACCAAAGGCTTATTGTCTTACTAAAGTTTTTGATAAATTCACTTGAAAGAAATGGGGCAAAAGTAATAGCAACACTAGCAATTACAATGGCATAGAACCCAATTAATTTGGGTGTGCCAGATAATAAATTACGCTTTATAGTAGCCTTTCCTTCTAAAGGAACAAATCTTTGAAAAAATAAAGGTAAAAATAATAGAGGTATTAGTTTCGTAGAAACTGATAAGGCGAGAACTACTGCGGCCCAATACCAATATCCCTTCTGTAGCAGGTATAAAGACCAGATTACAAAAAATACCATTACGGCTTCAAAGTGAAGATTTCCGGTAAGCTCTATAATGATAAATGGATTAAGTATATACCAAAAAATATGATGTTGTGGTAGATTACACATCTTTAGCAATTTTCTTCCGAAGTAAAAAGTACCTATGTCTGCTAAGATGATCAAGATTCTAAATACCATTGCAGACCCCAGTATACTTTTACTAGCAAATAGGGCAGCAATAAAATAGCAAAATTGGCTTATGGGTGGGTAATTGGTATAGTGACTTCCATTTAGTTCTCCCATGCCGCTATATAGTTCCTGTGCTTGTGCAATAGGAGGATTGCCTTGAGCAACCCATACTTCGGGAAGAGACAGATAAGGGTTAAACCCTTCGAGTAACATACGTCCATCCCAAATAAAACGATAAAAATCCTGAGATAAATTAGGAATGGCAAACATAAATACTATTCGAAATAGTAGAGCGGTAATGGCAAGAATTTTCCAATTATTCGGATTTTGTTGTATGATCTTGTAGGCTATAAAAAATAACGCAGTCCAAAGACTAATCATCTTAACAAAATCTGTACGTATCAATTGATAGGCAAAACTCCAGTAAAAGAGTATTCCCATGATAATAAGAAGTATGGAAAACGTATTATGTTTCCATTGTTGTAGCATTACAACTTAGAAGTTACAGATTTTAGAAAAACAAAACCAAATCCAAGGAATAGCATGATATGGAATAAGAATAACCCGAAGTCTTGTAATTTAAAAGCGCTATATAATGCAAATCCAAAATAGGCCATTAATCCTGCTTCTATAATTGTGTTTCCTGAGATATTCTTATTGATGTACTTATTGCCTTTCCAGGAATCTTTAAGCGATTTCACGTTAAATTTTGGAGTACGTACAAATTCACTCTTTTTTCCGAAATGACCTTCTAATACTGCCATAGAATTATGTACCGAGAATCCCATTGCTATAGAAAAGAATGTAAAGAACATCTTTATATATTCCATAAAATTCCAGAAGCCCTTACCGTGTATTTTCTTAAATGTATGCCAGTAGCAAAAGAAAAAGATTACTGTACTTAATGCAAAGAAAGCAATAACATTAAAATACCAACTAAACATAGGATTGCTGTTCTTGATATACATTACAGGTACACTAAGAACTGCAACAAGTAATACCAGTAAGAACATACTACTATTTAATAGATGGAAAAAACTATGAAACTTAGTTTTAAAGGGTACAGTTTTATCTCTAAGCAGTTTCCAATACAATTTTTGAAAATTCTCAGCGGCACCTTTATTCCATCTAAATTGCTGAGAACGTGCGGCACTTATCACCACAGGTAACTCTGCTGGAGTTTCTACTTCTTCTAAGTATTTAAATTTCCATTTTTTAAGCTGGGCTCTGTAACTTAAATCCAGATCTTCGGTAAGTGTATCTCCTTGCCAGTTTCCAGCATCTTCGATACATTTCTTTCTCCATACGCCTGCGGTTCCATTGAAGTTGATGAAATGATCTTTAAAATTTCTACCCACCTGCTCCATGGTAAAATGAAAATCTAAAGCAAAAGCCTGTATTTTGGTAAGCATTGAATAGTCTCTATTAATATGCCCCCAACGAGTTTGAACAACTCCGATGTTTTTATCCTTAAAATAAGGTATGGTTTGTAGTAACCATTTTTTACCTGGTAGAAAATCTGCATCAAAAATGGCGATGTATTCTCCTTTGGCAATTTTTAATCCTTCTTTTAAGGCTCCTGCTTTGAATCCCGTTCTATCTTCTCTACGTATATGTTGAATATCTAATCCCGTTTTTTGAAGCTTTTCTATATGTACAGCAGTGCTATGTACAGATTCATCAGTAGAGTCATCAAGTACTTGTATTTCTAATTTGTTCTTAGGGTATTCGAGCTCTGCTATATTATCTAACAAACGATCCATTACATAAAGTTCATTAAACACTGGTAATTGAACAGTTACATTAGGGATCTCTTCGTCGTTATTAAAATCAAAAGTAGGCGAGTTGTCGGGCTCTTTTCTAGATTTTAAATAGTTCACTAGCAGATTCAGTTGGGCCAGACTATACATAAATATAATGAGTAGGGCCAATGTGTAGGTTATGATGATAGCAATATCCATTATGAAAAGCTATATTTAAAAATCCAACTTAAAATCTTAACGCCTGCAAATATAGCACCTTTTATGGTTCCTGAAACTTTTGAGACACCAATTCTCTTTTTGTAACGAACAGGAACTTCGGTATAGCTATAACGTTTCTTTAACACTTTTAACTGCATTTCTACCGTCCAACCATAGGTTTTATCAACCATTTCAAGAGATAGGAGTTTGTTGTACTTCATAGCTCTAAAGGGGCCAAGATCGGTAAATTTTGCATTAAAAAAAAGTTTCATTAGGCTTGTAGCTAGCCAATTACCGAAGATTTGAGGAAATGTCATCGAACCTTTTTCACGAAGTTCTTTTACTCTGGAGCCGATGACCAAATCTACATCATCTTCTATTATCGGGTTCACTATTTTGGTTAGTTCTTCTGGGTAATCGCTATAATCGCCATCTAAAAAAACTATAATTTCTGGTTTGATCTCTTGCTCCTCAATATATTTCATGCCTTTCAAGCAAGCATAGCCATATCCTTTTCTTTCTTCCTGTAAAACGGTAGCACCAGCATTTTTGGCAACACTTTCTGTTTGATCTGTAGAATTATTACTCACTACAATGACTTCAGATACAACATCTGGAATTTCATTAATAACATGTGCAATAGAATCTTCTTCGTTAAAAGCAGGTATGATAACTTTAATTATTGGTGGCATTATAGAGAAGCGTTGGGATTATCTCTTTTAAAACTGAAAACATCTGTCCATTCTCCTGTTTTTACATCGTTAATATAACGTTCAGCTTTAAAAAGTTTATTGTTTTTATACAATAGGCAATATCCTTCTTTTTTATTATTTTGATATTGGTATTTTCTTGTTATTCCGTTCGCAATATCGTAAATAATCCACCATTTTTCGGCTTTGTCATTAACAAAATGACCTTCTTTAAGTAATTTGCTTTCTTTGGAGTAGTAATACCAATACCCGGTTTTTTGATTTTTTCTGAAATGTCCCTCATGTGATACTCTGCCGTTAGGGTAGTAAAAATGCCAGAAATCGACCTTGGTTTCTCCTTCTTTCCAACCTTCGGCCTTTAAGGTGCCATCGCTGTAATACTCATAATGATATTCTTTTTGGGAGAAAGCTGTTTGTCCCCAAAGCATCAAGGTAAAAACGAAAAGTATTAATTTCTGGTTCATGAATATTGGTTTATAATACTGCATTAGACGAAAGCCAAAAGTGATACTAACATTTTTTTTAAAGTTAATCATAAAAAAATGCCACACCTAAAATTAAGTATGGCATTTCATAAGTAAGTATTCCAAATTCTAAGGTCTTATTTCTTATTTACATAGTTCATAAGATCAATATCATTTCCTAGTAGAACTTCATTTGAGTTTATTCTACCGTCTAATTTGTCATTTTCTAGTTTCAATACTCCTCGTGGACAAACCGCAGAACATATTCCGCAGCCTACACAACTTGAACGAACAATGTTTTCGCCCTTTTGCGCATATGATCGTACATCGATTCCCATTTCACAATAGGTAGAACAATTTCCGCAGGAGATACATTGTCCTCCGTTGGTAGTAATTCTAAATTTTGAGAATAATCGTTGTTGGAATCCAAGAATTGCTGCCATAGGGCATCCAAATCGACACCAAGCCCTATTTCCAAGAATAGGATAGAAACCGGTTCCTATTACTCCAGAAAAAATAGACCCAATATATAGTCCATAAGCAGATCTCATAGTTCCAGCTTTGATTAAAAAGACTTGATCTGTAGTTCCTGTAAAATGCATGGCAATAAGGGCGATGATCACTACAAAATAACCTATGGCACCATATCTGGCATCTTTGCCTAACTCTTTTCTTTTAAATGCTAGAACTCCTACAAAAACAAGTGTTAAGAAAACTGCAACGCTTATTAGGAAAACATCTTTTGTTAACCAATATTTCTTTGGGTCATACCCTAGATAAGTATATACCACTGCTGTAGTCATTACTACAGAAAACACAAGTACTGTGTGAATCAACCATCTTTCTAATTTCCAGGCGCTAACTTTTTTACTAGATAATTGTCTAAATGCATCACCTGCTGTTTCGGCTAATCCTCCACAACCACATACCCATGAGCAATACCATCTTTTTCCATATTTGTATGTAAGAAATGGAGAAATGACAAAAATTGATAATATTCCTAACGCTAATAGACTCAGTCCTATAGTCTCGGTTTTAATAAAGGCATCTATTCGATATTGATCGAAGTTGTAATAATTTAAAGGCCACATGTTTTTGAGATCGTAGTATGGTACATCAGAATTCATGACATACATAAATTCTGGAATCAAAAAGGCGAAACCTAGCTGAAAGAACATTACCGATACAGTGCGTAATTGTTGATATCTGTTATGGCGATATTTCAATATAAACTTATACCCAAAAGCAAGAATAGCAATTGTATATAAAGTTCCATAAACGAACCATTGGCTTGCAGGTCTGCCGCTTAGTAAGTTACTTAAGGGGTCGAATAATGAGATTAAGCCGGTATTTGACTCTCCATTGGTTCCCATTCCTAATAATTCTGGGTAAAAATATAGAACAATATAAAATGCTGTTAGTCCGACTCCGGTGAGCCAGCCTATTATCCCTCTAGATGAAATAGATTTGAACCACACGCCATCATTTTTAATTCCTTCGAGTTTGGTTAAATATGCATTATTAGCATATAAAATCGTACCTACAGATATAAGTACCAAAGATGCTGTTAAGAATACTCCTAAGTTTGGAAGATCGATATTAAAAAGTGCTAATCCTAAAATAATAAGTCCTACAAAACCAATTGCTAGTGCTATTTTTTGTTTGGTAGTAATACCCTTTGCATCTGGACTGGCAAGGGACATGCTATGATTTAATTTATTACTCATTGTTATATTTTTTAATCTCATAGGTAGTGTGACTCCATGAGGTTACTACGTTTAGTTTTGGTTAAGCCGTTTGAAGTTTGGAGTTATGATAGGCCGAAAGAATTTCGGTTTCGTATCGGTTATAGAATTCTGGATCAAAATTGGCTTCTGCCAAATTGAACATTACAAAATCAACATCCTTTTGTTCGTTTAACCAACGATCAAAAACCTCATGACGCATTCGTATTCCGAAGGTATTAATGCCCAAAAACTGTTTAGTGTCTTTGTGATAAGAAACAGTAATGCATTTGGTATCATCTTCATGAATCCAATGAAATTGTTCTTCGTATTCTTTAGGTTGCCCAAATACCCAACCATAGGTTTGGTATTCTATATCCATGAATTTTGCACTATTAAACCAATGTCCGGGTTTATATTCAATTCTATTGCCGCAAATTGTTTGCGCAACCGTTTCTCCCATCATTCGTCCCGTATACCAAACGGCTTCGATAGGTCTTCTAAGTCCTATACCTTCATGTTGTTCTGCACAATCTCCTATAGCGTATATGTTTTGGATATTGGTTTCTAAAAATCGATTTACTTTTACACCACGACCAAGTTCAATTCCTGAATCTTTAAGGAAACTGATATTTGGAGAAACTCCTGCAGTTAAACCTACTACGTCACAATCAATAACTTCTCCTGTTTCTTGAATGACAACAGCTTTAGCTTTTCCGTTTTCATCGGCAATAATCTCTTTTAGGTTTACGCCTAAGCGAAGATCAATATGATGATTTTTAATATGTCTGTTTATCATGCCACTTTCTCCAGCGGGTAATACACCGTTCCAAAAACTATCTTCTCTAACCAAAAAGGTAACTGGAATACTTCTGGAATGTAGCATTTCTGCTAGCTCTATACCAATAAGTCCGCCACCCACAACTACCGCACGTTTGCAAACTTTATTATTTGGAGCATACTTTTCCAGATTTTCAAGGTCTTGTTTATGATACATTCCCATAACACCGTCAAGATCTTGCCCTGGCCAACCAAATTTATTTGGTTTAGAACCTACTGCGATTATAAGTTTGTCATATGGCAGAGTTTCACCAGATTCGAAAATAACTTCGTTAGAAGCGTGGTTAACTTTAGAAACAAACCCATTTTTAAGTTCTATTTTATTTTTTTTCCAAAACCAATTTTCGTAAGGTTGGGTGTGTTCAAACTTCATGTGCCCCATATATACATACATTAGTGCTGTACGAGAAAAGAAATAATTTGTTTCTGCAGAAACGATCGTTATTCTTTTATCAGACATCTTACGAATATGTCTTGCAGCAGTAACCCCTGAAATTCCATTTCCGATAATTACTATGTGTTCCATATAAAATAGTTGTTGATTGTCAATTTATTACTTAGAAGTGATCACTTCCCGAAGTAAGTCGTATATAAATATAAGAACTTAAGTGGTCTAATTAATTTAGAATGAGTCTAAAAATTAACACCTCTGTAAGGATTTAGAGTTTTTGTCGAACATGTTTTTTTATCTTATAAGTAGATAAATGAGAATATGATAAAAATTTTCTTTTCATGTAAGTAGCTCATTTACGATTCGACTGAATGCCCGTTGCCGAGGTAAATTTTAACATAACAAAATTATAATTGAGTTCAGTTTATTGGATTCTCAAAACAGCATAACTATGAAAAAGATAATAATCATACTAACACTACTGGTGGGTCATCTTACCTATGCTCAAAGTACCAATGATTTTTTTGCCAAGGCAGATACATTTTTTAAAACATATGTCTCTAATGGTCGTGTAAAATATGAGGCGATTAAGAAAAGCCCAGCTTCTTTAGATGAATTGGTAGAGATGGCATCAAAGATAAAAGTGTCTAAAAGTCAACCTAAAACATTTCAATCTTTTTATATCAATGCGTATAACCTTGCTGTAATTAAGGGGATAGTAGCTAAATATCCGGTAAAATCACCATTACATATTAAAGGTTTTTTCGACAAGACTACCTATACTATTGCAGGTAAACCAACTACCTTAAACGATCTTGAAAATAAGATTCTTAGAAAAAATTTCCCGGGAGAAGCCAGATTTCACTTTGCTTTGGTGTGTGCTGGATTAGGATGTCCTCCAATTATTCCGGAAGCATACAAGCCTTCAGCTTTAGATAAGCAATTACAACGTCAAACTGTAAAAGCTTTGAATAATCCAAAGTTTATCAAAGTGAAAGGAAATAAAGTGCAGTTATCACAAATTTTCGAATGGTATAAAGAAGATTTTACCAGAAAAGGGTCTGAAATTGACTATGTAAACCTTTTTAGAAAAGAGAAACTACCTGCTAAGGCTAAAATTTCTTACTACGCTTATGACTGGACATTAAACGCAATCAAATAATAATCACATTAATTAACGATATATCATTAAAATAGGGTAATTGGATTTATAGGTGTTTTAATGATATAGTAAATACACAAAAAATGAAATCAGCTAAAAAAATTGCAACCACTTTTTTACTTTTATTTGCTATCACCTTTGGGTTTGCGCAAGATGACGACGATCAAGGAGGATCGGTAATTCAAACCTTAACCCCTTCTAAACTTATCGGGAAAGGGCAATACGATATAAAATGGTTTAATAATTTATATACGCAAACCGAAAGCACATTTACTGACGGTACTGAGCCTAGGCAAACTTTTTTTACTTCAACCGTAGAAGCATATACTGGAGTTGGAGAAAACAAGCGTTGGAATCTTGGTGTAATTCTAGAATTTAGATCTAATGTAGTTGCTGATCGTGGAGCTTTAGAAGTATTTCAGTTTGATGGGGAGCGCAACACAGCCAGATCTGGTTTTACATCTATCGCACCTTCGGTGAAGTTTGTTCCTTTAAAAAACGTCAACAATTTTTCGATCCAGAGTTCCTTTTTTATTCCTTTGGTAGATAACGAAACAGAAAATGGAGTTTTCCTAGATCAGAATGGATTTATTTGGCAAAATAGATTTTTCTATGACTATACCTTCCCTGGAAATAAATTTCAATTATTTACAGAGTTGAATTCTGAGTTAAATTTTGGTAAAGAAGAAGATAGTTTTGCTAATAATAGTTTGAGACTAACGCCAGGAGTGTTCTTTAGTTATTTCCCCAGTTCGAAGTTTACTGTCCTGGCTTTAGCGCAACATTCGGAACTAGTTGATTTAGGAAATGATTTTGATCAGAGTTTTACAGCTCTTGGGGGAGGTGCAAAATACCAATTAACAAATGAGCTAAACATAGAAGCGTTGTATACCAATTTTGTTGATGGAAGAAACACTGGGTTAGGAGAAACTTTTAATATAGGATTAAGAGCAGTATTCTAATAATATTGTATTTTCAGCAGTAAAAAAGAATGCGAAAAGTTTTTTTACTGCTGTTTATAATCATCTTTTGTGGCTGCTCGGGTCAGCCATCTAAAATAAATGGGATAAGTTTTGTAGGATCTCCTCAAGAAATAAATGCTGCTCATGTAGAACCTGTAGTAGAGGTCAATGCAAATTGGGCAGCAGTTATGCCATTTGGATTTTTGAGAGATCTGGAAACACCTAATGTAGTTTTTAATGTAGAAAGACAATGGTGGGGAGAACGACGAGATGGTGCCAAAAGAACAATAGAACTGCTTAATGAAAGAGGAATTAAGGTAATGCTCAAACCTCAAATTTGGGTTTGGCATGGAGAGTTTACCGGAAATATTAACATGAATTCTGAAGAACAATGGAAACAATTAGAGAAATCATACAAAGAGTTTATAGTGCTTTACGCGCAATTGGCCGAAGAAATGAAGGTGCCCATACTATGTATAGGTACAGAGTTGCATACGTTCGTGCAGACCAGACCAGAGTATTGGAGCGAATTAATCAAAGAGATAAGAGGAATATATAAAGGTAAATTGACCTATGCCGAAAACTGGGATCAGTTTGACCGAGCTCCGTTTTGGGGTCAATTAGATTATATAGGTATCGATGCCTATTTTCCCGTGTCGCAAAACCAATCGCCAAGCCTTGAAGATTGTAAACAAGGGTGGCAGAAACATAAAAAAGAAATAATAGCATTAAAAGATAAGGTTAAAAAACCTGTGCTATTTACAGAATATGGATACCGAAGTATTCAATATACGGGTAAAGAACCGTGGGATTCTAGTCGATATTCTGGAAAAGTAGATCTAAAGGCGCAAAATAATGCAATAACAGCTTTATATGAGGAATTCTGGGGAGAATCCTGGTTTGCCGGAGGGTTTTTATGGAAATGGTACCATAATCATAAGGAAGTAGGAGGAGAAAATAACAATAGGTTTACCATTCAAAATAAACCATCAGAAAAAATAATAAAAGAGCTGTACTCAATAAACCAATGAACCTTCACACTTTTTTTCTATTACTTTTTATAACTACCGCAGGTTTTGCGCAAAACAAAACTATATCTGAAGTTATCATTCAGGGAAATAAAAAAACAAAAACTTCAGCACTAGTAAAGCTTACCAATATGAGAAAAGGGAATGTTTTAGATTCTTTAAAGATTGAAGAAGATATCAAAAGACTTAAGAGATTACCATCTATAGCGCATGCATATTATCAGGTACATGAAAAGGAAGAGGGATATCACGTAGTGTACGGGGTAGAAGAAAACTTCACTATTATTCCTTCTGCTAATATATACACAACCAACGATGATGAGTTTGCTTTTAGAATAGGGCTCTATGAGTTCAATTTATTTGGACAAAATGTGACTTTTGGTGGGATTTATCAAAATGATATTTATAGCTCCTACAGCGTAAATCTAAGAGCACCTTTTCTATTTAGTAAGAGATTGGGGCTGGCCATTAATCACAGTAATATTACTACAGAAGAGCCTGTTTTTTTAAGTAGCGGTACCGCAGATTATAAGTATAACAATACATCTTACGAAATTCTCGGGTTGTACCAATTCAATTTTCAAAATAGAATAGAACTAGGAGTAAACTATTTTAATGAAGATTATGAGTATAAAAGAGGGATCACAGAAGAAGGAACACCATTAGATTTTGATGTAAACAAACTTCTATATAAGTTCATATATGAGTATGATAACCTGAATTATGATTTTCAGTATGTATCTGGATTTAAAAGTACATTTAATATGCAGTATGTCATAAGCACAGAAAATGTACTACCAGATTTTATTATCGGGTGGAACGACTTTTTGTATTATCATAGAGTAGGAAAAAAGGGAAATTGGGCCTCTCGCCTGCGTATGGGCCTTGCTACCAATGATGATTCCCCTTTTGCACCATTTGCTGTTGATAATAATCTAAATATTCGTGGTGTTGGAAATACAATTGATCGAGGGACAGGAGTTATTGTTTTAAATACCGAGTATAGACATACATTATATGAGAAAGATTGGTTTATTATGCAGAGTAATGTTTTTGTAGATGGTGGCAGTTGGCGTAATCCTGGGGGAGATTTTGGAGATTTTGGAGACACTCAGAATTTCCGTATTTACCCTGGAGTAGGATTACGATTCATACATAAAAGAATTTTTAATGCTATTTTTAGAATAGATTATGGATATGGAGTTACCGAAGATGCTACCAATGGATTTGTTTTTGGTATTGGACAGTATTTTTAAAGTACCGTACTTCAATTTTTAAGTTTGGATTTATCTTTTCGATCATTTATAATTCCTTAATTTTATACTATTATAAACCATTTAACCCCTAATAATGACTATTAACACCGCAGATCTTTGGGATGAATTTACCGAAGAGTTAACCCTGTTAAATTTAGACCTTAAACACTTTGGTAAAAAAGATAGTTTTTTTGGAGAAGTAGTTACTTTAAAACTACATGAAGACAATACTTATGTAAGAAAAGTACTCGAAGAACCAGGAGAAGGTAAGGTTTTGGTAGTTGATGGAGGAGGTTCAAGACGATGTGCTTTGGTTGGTGATAATATTGCAAAATTAGCCATAGATAACAAGTGGGAAGGTATTATTGTGTATGGTAGTATTCGAGATTCTAAAGAAATTAATACCATGAATATAGGTATTAAAGCATTAGGAACGTGCCCTGTTAAAAGCATCAAAAGAAATGTAGGCCTTCGAGGAGAGAATTTAATCATAGAAGGTACAAATATTGCAAATTCACAATATATCTATGCAGATTGGGATGGAGTTGTTTTGGCAAATAGAAAATTAGTTTAACCAGCAGTAATCACTAGTATTCTAAATTAAGAAACTACCTTTTCTTTATAATATCGGTATAAGTCTTCAGAAGAGGCTCCCATCCACCTTCTCATATGTATATTAAGGAAATGATATTGTAATCGCCAAACACCTATTTCCCGGTATTTTCTTGCAGAAGTAATTACATATTGTGGGATAATCACAAATTGATTAATGGCAAAAAGGCGGTCTACCAAATCGTTATCTTCATACACGATATAAGATTCATCATATCCGTTTACCTCGTCAAATAAATCTTTAGTAATAAATTGACTTTGATCTCCTCCTCTACATCGTTTACTTTCAAATTGTGTTAGCCACCCTAAAAAACGCAGCCAAGGATGGTTAGAATCAAATTTCATTCTAAAACATCCTGCATTATTGCCTTTTTTAACCTCATTCAAAATGAAATGGTCATAATGTTTAGGGGGATACGAATCTGCATGGAGAAAATATAGAACTCGCCCTTTGGCAACTTTGGCTCCACTGTTTAATTGTATGGCTCTTCCTTTTGGAGAAGAAATAAGGCTGACTTTGGGATTGTTTTCTTTTATACATTGAAGAATTACCTCTAAGGAGTTATCCTCACTGCCTCCATCTACAACAATAATTTCTTCTAGGTTTTCTTGCGAATAGCTATTCTGAAATAAGTAGGAAAGCAGCTTACAAATTGTAGCTGCTTCATTGAGTATAGGAATAACAATCGATATTTTCAACTTAGGAGTATTAAAATTGGGCTATAAATGTACTCATTTAAGTGTGTTATTCTGTATAATTTGTCTCCTAATCTAGGGCAAATGCTGAGGATGCTTTTTTACCTTCATTTAACCCCCAGTTGTAATTCTTATATCCTTTTTTAGGTTGATTTTCAATTTTTACAGCAGAATATCTATTGATAAAATCTTTTACATCTCCTCCATTTACTTTGAAGTCCTTTTTGTACCATGTAAATATTTTAGATACGCTCACTTCAGAGTCGGTAATAGTGTTTCTTAAAGGGTCGTTGATAAACTTGCTAGTTTGTTGATCCAGGGCTGTATGTAAATTATCTGCTGTGTAAGCTCTGTTCCAGACTACTGGACAAGAAATAGAAGCGCAGTTGATAGCAAAATGAATTCTTGGATCACCAAATTTTCTTAAGATTTTATGTTCTAATTCTCCTAGACTGTGCCATACACCGTCAATTTTGAAGAATTTTTTGTCCCATGGGTTTTCAAGATCCTTAATGCTCTTGATAGGGTAACTATCTATTACTAATTTAATAGTATATGCATTATATGCATTGATCCAGTAAGCTAATTTTTCTTCTCTAGACCAACTTTCCTGAGGCGGATTTTCTGATAATTGTCTGAAATATCTATATAATTGAGAGCTATCTCTCATAAAACCGTCATAATCTACCAAACCATCTTCAGAGACATTTAATAGTAAAGCTTGATCCCATACGCTATGGTCAAAACTTTGTTGTGCGTTTGTTTGATTAAAAAATAATATTGTGAATAGTGTTAGTATAAATGCTGGAGCTTTCATGCTTATAGTTTTTTAGAATGGTTATTACTTCGTCTTTCTCTTTTATTCCTGTAATTTGAAACTTAACAAACCGGTTAATCGTTATTTACCGATTTAGTAGAGAATGCTAAATTGACCTTACATAAAAACTCGTTTTTTTGAACTTTGTAATGATTGGGTTATTACCAAATAATGATGGCAAGAAATAAGCCATTTAAAGTTTAAATAGCTTGTAATAAGGTGATTATTGTTGATTTTGATCGATATTCTATGTGTCCGATTATTAGATTTTGATACTTAAAATCTTTGTGAAAATTTTAACTTTTGTTGTATGTAATCGAGGTTACATCTTTAGAAGATATTGGGGTGAAATTCACTCCAAATAGTTTACTCATTTAACGTCCAATCGTATTTTACAAAGGTTTTCTTTGCATTAAAACTGATTTTGATTTTTGAGTATTTGTTTAGAAAATCGATTAATGAACCTTCTGTTTTAAAATCCTTTCCGAACCATGAAAATATTTTAGACAATTGTATCTTATTTGTAGTAATAATATTGCGTTGGGAGTCATTAATAAAGCTAATCGATAGGTTATCTAACTCCTTATTTACATTTTGTGCCGTAAAAGCTTTGTTTAGCAGCTTAGGGCATGAAAAAGAGGCACAGTTTATCCCGAAATGAATTCTTGGGTCTCCCATTTTTCTTAATATTCGATGTTCAACATCATTTAATGTATACCATTTGGTTCCCAATTTAAAGAATCTTAAATCCCAGGGGTCTTTAATATCTTTTATGCTCTGCAAAGGATAATTATCTATAATTAGTTTTACGGTAAATGCATTATATACATTAATCCAATAGGCTAGTGTATTTTCTTTACTCCAATTTTCTTCGGGCATGTTTTCACTAAGAGAGGTTAAGTATGTTTTGAATACTTTTCTATTTTGTTTAAAACCTTTGTAGTTTACTTTTCCGTCACTAGAAACATATTTTGATAATAAATCATTCCAGGTGCTGTGATCAAAAGCTTCCAATATAACCTCAGCATTGTCATTTGTTTCTGGTTTTTCTTGTCCAGAAACGTTGCTGCCTGTGTCATCTAGTTTTACATGAGTTTCAGATTCTTTTTTATCATGACTTTCGTTATTGGTTTCAGGAACTATTTGCTCGATAATACCATCGGGAGCTTTTTCTTCAATAGGAATTTTAATTTTAACGGTATCAGATTTTACTTGGGATTTTTGTGACTGTTCTTGTGTGTCTATAGTATTTGTTTGTTGAATGGCTGCTTTACTTCCACCACATGCAAAAGTTAAACAAATAGCAAATATGAAAAGTATTTTGTTCATTTTTATTTGGGTTAAATTACAAGAGATGAAACACAAAAAACGATAACGTTTATCGATGAAGTTATCTCTCTTAGTATAGTAGTACCAAACTTTGGGCCACACTATAAAATTGAAATGAGATGTAATCTTTTTTGTTTTCTGTATTACGAATTCCTTACAGTAACTTTTGGTCGGTGATATTGTAATTACCTGTCAAATTATTTTTCATTTAAACTCCAATTGTAAGTCATATACCCGTCTTTAGGTATTTTATTAATTTTGACATCAGAGTATTGATTAATGAAAGCCGCTACATCACCATTATTAAAATCATCTTTGTACCATTCGAAGATTTGAGAGATATTAATTTTCTGATTGGTAATGATATTTCTCATGGGGTCATTGATGAAATCTCGGGTGCATTTTTCCATAGCCTCTTCAATATTTTGAGCAGTATAAGCTCTATTCATCAATTTTGGAGAGGAAAAGGAAGCGCAATTTATAAGGAAGTGAACTCTAGGTTCATTGAATTTTCTCAGGATTTTATGTTCTATATCATCCAGGCTATATCTTTTATCTTTTATTCTGAAGAATTTTTGATTCCAAGGGTCATGCAATTCATTAATATCCTTAACAGGGTAATTATCAATGATCATTTTAACCGCAATAGAGTTATATGCGTTGATCCAGTAGGCTAATTTTTCTTCTCTAGACCAATTTTCGGTAGGAGGATTTTCTGAAAGCGATCTAAAATACTTGTAGAATAATGGGCTATCTTTAATAACACCTTCATAATTCACTTTTCCGTCTTCTGAAACATTTAGAATGAGAATCTGATCCCAAACAGAATGATCCAAACTGTTCTGCGCATTTATTTGGGGACATAATAGTACAAGAATCGCCACAAGTACTAGGTAATTTTTTTTCATCACAAGTAGGTTTTAATGTTGTTTAAATTATTGAAAATGAAAGGTTTTTGAAACTTTGGGTGCTATAAAAGAACAAAAAATGCCGATAAAATGCAAATTTTATAGATGAAATGCATTACTTTCTAATGCTACTCCTTAAAACACAATTGATAGATTGTACAATTTATATGGATTGTGTATCATTGTAATCGAACTATTTATATATGATTAGTACAGAATTTATACTTCCCTGCGGGGCCAAGTTGAAAAATAGACTGGTAAAATCTGCCATGACAGAACGTATTAGTAATAAGAATTTTGAGCCAACAGTTGGTCTTGAAAGATTATATAAGCAATGGTCAGATTCTGGCGCGGGATTATTAATAACAGGAAACGTTGTGATTGATCGAAGGCATCTTGAATCTGCAGGTAATGTGTGTTTTGATGATGAGCATATGTTACCTAAGATACGTTCCTGGGCTAGAGAGGCTACATCAAATGGAAATCATGCGTGGGTACAGATTTCTCATTCTGGTAGACAAACCAACAAATTTAGTACAGGAAGGCCTTTGGCTCCTTCTGAAGTGCAGTTGAAGAAAATGGGACTCTTTGGAAAGCCAAAAGCGATGACCGAAGAAGATATTCAAGATGTTATTAAAGGTTTTGTAAATGCTGCTAAAATATCCAAAAATGCGGGTTTTACGGGTGTTCAGATACATTCTGCCCATGGGTATTTGTTAAGTCAATTTTTGTCGCCTATAACCAATAAAAGAACAGATAAATGGGGCGGTAGTATCGAAAATCGAAGCAGACTTTTAATCACTATCATTAGAGAAGTTCGAAAAGAAGTTGGGAACGATTTCCCAATAGCGGTGAAGTTAAATTCTGCCGATTTCCAAAGAGGTGGATTTATCGAAGAAGAATCTTTGGAGGTTGTAAAGATGCTGGATATAGAAAGAATAGACTTATTAGAAATTTCTGGAGGCACTTACGAAAAACTTGCTTTTTTTATACTTAACGAAGAGGGGAAAGAAGTAAAAGAGAGCACAAAGAGAAGAGAGGCCTACTTTATAGAGTTTGCGAAAAAAATTAGAGCGATAAGTAATTTACCTTTAATGATTACAGGAGGTTTTAGGTCTTACGGGTTTTGTAACGAAGTATTACAAAGTGGTGAGGTAGATCTTATTGGTATGGCTCGCCCATTTATTACAAATATGAAAGACATTCCAGGTTTTCTTGAGGGAGAAGTTCCAGTGTTGGAGAATTTAGTGGTGAGAACAGGAATGAAACAATTTGAAGATGCAGCAGAAGGAGGTTTTTATGCAAGGCAATTAATACGATTTTCAAAAGGAAAAGAGCTCAAAGTAAATATGAGTCCATTGTGGTGTTCAATGTTTTTAATTATCTATGAATTTAGAAAGGCAATGGCTAAGAAGTTTTTATAAAAAGAAAGCCGAAAACATAATGTTGTTTCCAGCTTTCGGGTTATAGTTAATTAGCCTTAATTTTTAACAGCATCCACCACCATCATAATGGTAGGTAGATTCGCTTATAAAGATATCATCTCTTCCTAAGTCTGCTAAGGCTCCCGCTGTTTTATCGCATACTGCAATAGGCTGGTTTTTTAGTAAAACATGCCCTTTTTTATCATCGAAATAATCTTCATCTCCAAAATATATAGCAGCTTTACCCGTAAACACACAAGGTCCATCTTTTGGCATAGGGTCTTTAATAGCAGCTACTTCAATAGATTCTATATAGATTAATTCATCAGTATCATAATTTTTAGGATCCAAAATTCGATAAGGTTTACGGGCTCTAATTTCAATAGTTCCAAATCCAACATCTGTAAGTGCTTTTACATACTCTGCTATGGGTAAGCTACCACTTAAACATAATGCTCTTAAACGTTCATCATTTCGAAGATTATCATTCATAGGCTGCTCACAAGTAGGATCACTCATTACCAATCTCCCGTGAGGCTTAAGTACTCTGTACATTTCTTCTATAGCCTTTTTGAGATCATCTTCTTTAAAGATATTGAATAAACAATTTTGAGCGGCAACATCTACACTATTATCTTCCAAAGGAAGGTTAAGCGCATCACCGTATCTAAGATCTACAAAATCACTATTGAACCAGTCATTTTGAGCCTCAGCTTCTTTGAAATTTTTTCTTGAAGCTTCTAGCATTTCTTCTACTACATCAACACCAATAACACCATGTTTTTGACGAGAGAAATAAGAAAATTGGAGTAATTCCATTCCACCTCCAACACCAACGTATAATATTTTCGGGTTATTTGTTAAGTCTCTTGCATTTACTGTACTACCGCAACCATAATTCATTTCCTGCATAATTTTAGGAATTTTGAGTCCGGGTAGTTCCCAAATAGGATTTGTAGTACAGCATAAACCAACATCTGGTGTTAGTGCTGCTTCCTTATATACATCATGTGTAGTATCTAAATAGCTCATAAATCGAATTTTGTCTTTCCTTTAGAGTGGAAATATAAGTTATTTTGGGTTATAATTTATGTTAGTCTGAAAATGAAGATAAAACTTTCAAATCAGCAACATTATTTTTTAGTAGTATTATAGTGTGGTTATTAATTCTTTAAATAGAGCAATCATTTCAGGCTCTGCTTTACCTGCCATGGCAATGATCTCATCGATATCTATGGGTTTTAAGTTATCTGGATCACATTCATCGGTTAGTACTGATACTGCTGCAACGGGTAAATCTAGATGATTAGCTACAATTACTTCGGGGACAGTACTCATTCCCACTGCATCGGCTCCTATAGTTTTAAGGTAGCGATACTCTGCACGTGTTTCCAGCTGCGGTCCAAGAACAGAAGCATAAACTCCTTTATGAAGGTTAATATTCTTAGTTTTTGCTATGTTTTCAAGTTTTTTATTAATCTCGAGGTCATATGGTGCGCTCATATCGGTAAATCTACTTCCCAATTGCTCAACACCTTTAAAAGCCAACGGAGAACCGCCTTGAAGATTAATGTGATCATCAATAAGCATTAATTCACCTTTTTTGAAGTTTAGGTTTACAGCTCCTGATGCATTTGAAACTAAAAGTGTTTTAACACCAAGTTTATGCATAATTCTTACAGGGTATGTTACGTCTTGCAAAGAGTATCCTTCATATAGGTGAAATCTACCTTGCATAACCACTACAGTTTTTCCTTCAAGGGTTCCATAAATTAATTTCCCTTTATGAAACTCAACGGTAGCCGTGGGAAAATTAGGAATATGATTATAACTTATCTCTTTAATAATCTCTATCTCATTGATAAGTTGTCCTAGTCCTGTTCCCAGAATAATCCCGATTTCTGGGTTTTCAAAGCCTCTTTCGACAAGAAATTCAGTAGTTTCTTCAATATATTTAATCATATGGTTATTTTATAAATTTTTGAAAAACGTCGATATTTTGGATGTCTTCATAATAGTCTATATCGTTTCGTTCTTCAAGTAATTTTACGTTTTCATTTTCTAAATCAATAAGGGTATCTTTTAAAACCGTATCGGTTCCCCATTCTTTATTTCTAAATACTCGTGAATTTAATGATTTCATTCCGAATAAATAATATCCACCGTCCTGGGCTGGGCCAATTACATAGTTATGAGTTTCTAAAGCTGCAAAAGCATTTTCTATATCGTTTTGATTTAAGTCATAAATATCACTCCCAATAATAACAATATTTTCATATCCCTCGGTAAATCCTTTCTGAAATGCATTTTCCATTCGTTTTCCCAAGTGGTCTCCAGATTGTTGTTTCTTAGTATAAATTTCTGAGTCCCAAATATCATTATCTCTAACTTTAACAGAATAATGTACTTCTTTGGTTGCATGGAGGTTTTGGGTAATCTCTACAGTATGTTGTAATAAGAACTTGTAAATATCTAGTGCGGCTTGATCCCCAATAGTTGCCGCTAAACGTGTTTTACATTTACCCAATTCTGGATTTCGGGTAAAAATCATGAGTAGGTTTTTTTCTTTCATGTATGATATTGGTCACTAGTAATAAGCAACATTTAAGCATTTAATTTGAATATACCTTTTGCCCTTTCACCAGCCATTTTTCCCATTCTTTTGAGCAAGGATGAACATTTTCAGTCAATTCACCTTCAGAATTTACTACAGGATGATCATTATTTTTCCATTCAAAAATACCACCATATAGATTATAAACTTTTGAAAATCCTGCTTCTTTCAGCTTTTCCGAAATATCTTCAGACCGAACACCTAAACTGCAATATACAACTATGGGTTGATCTTTGTCGATGTTGTTTTTTAGAACGTTGCTAATATTAAAACGGTTGTAACCAACTAGCGTTGCATTTTTAATATGGCTAATTTCAAATTCTTGCGGTTCTCTCGCATCAAATAGTAGCACTTGATCCTGAATTTTAGTAAGCTCACTCACCGTTATATAAGGGATATTTTCCTTATTGAATGTTTTTAATAGTTCGGCTAATGAGTTTTGAGCATTGCCAAAATAATAAATAAACAGAAAGGTAAGGAATAGAAAAGTTCGTTTCATAAATGTTTTGGGGCTTAGTAATTATGCAACGGTTCCTTGACAGCTACTTCCTGCACCGGCAGTACAACCGTAACAGTGTTGAGAAATAACGATGTTTCTGTTCTGAAGCAGTTCTTCATTATACTCACTAATATGTTTTACCTTGCTAGCTACCTTAAGATCGAGCATTTGATTAAAATCACAATCGTATAACCAGCCGTCCCAACTTACAGAAATAGTATTTGTACACATAACATTGGCTACAGCGGCAGGATTATAAGCTTCAACCAATGCATACATATAGTCTTCATAATTTTCAGAAGCAATGAGATAATCCAAAAACCTACTAATAGGTAAGTTGGTAATAGCAAAAAGATTATGGAATTGTATTCCAAAGTCTTCTTGTAATGCTTTTTTGAAGTCTTTTTCCATGGCTGCTTGATCTCCTGGTAAAAAGGCACCCGAAGGATTGTATACCAAATCTAATCTTAGATCACTGTCGGGCATACCATAACCTCGATCATTAAGCTCTTGAAGGGCTTTGATAGATTTGTCAAAAACACCATCACCTCTTTGTTTATCTGTCTTACCACGAGTCCAATGAGGCATAGAAGATACCACGTGTACATTGTGTTTTTTGAAGAAGTCTGGTAAGTCGTAATATTTTTTGTTTGCTCTTATAATGGTAAGATTACTTCTTACAATAAAATCTTTAATTCCTGCTTTACTTGCTTCCTCAACAAACCATCTAAAATTTGGGTTCATTTCTGGAGCTCCTCCTGTAAGGTCAAGCGTATGTGCTCCTGTTTTTTTTATAACTTCAAGGCATTGTTGCATTGTTTCTTTGGTCATAATTTCTTTTCTATCAGGCCCTGCATCTACATGACAATGTTCGCAAACCTGATTGCACATATACCCTACATTAATCTGTAAGATTTCCAGCTTTTTAGGACGAAGGGGGAATTGATCAATTTCTGCAATTTTATCTGAGAATTTTGGTAATTCACCACTCGCAAAAATTCCATTATTAAGAATTTCCAGCTGCCTATTGGCATTGGCCAATTGATCATTTCTTTTATGTAAAGATTGCTTTTTCTTAGTTTCTGACATCATTTTCTTTTGTTGGATTTTTTACTCTTAAGGAGAGCTCCAAAAGATTAAAAACCATGTTTTAGAAAAACTATGTTGCGTTACATAGATAGTTTTTCGTATTTATTCATCATTTGTACTCCGTGTACCAGAGTAGCACCACTTTCTATTGCAGCACCTGCATGCACTGCCTCCATCATCTCTTCCTTTGTAATCCCTCGTTGAAGACCATCTTTTGTATAAGCATCAATACAATAAGGGCATTTAACAACATGAGAAACGGCCAAAGCGATCAACGATTTTTCTCTGGCGCTCAAAGCTCCTTCTTCAAATACCTTTCCATAATAATCAAAGAATTTAGTACCAAGTTCTTCACTCCATTCTGTGATTTTTCCAAATTTCCTTAGGTCTGAAGGGTCATAATATGTTTTAGACATATGCTATTTTTTTAAACAATTGTTTTAAATAATTTAAGTCGTTCTTTGGTATAGAATACTTACAATAAACTTACTATTAATTTTAAGTAAAAAAAACTTATAAAAGCAAAGAGAATTAGAACTTAAAAAATCGCCTAGTTATTGTGGGTTATTGTAAAGATAATTTTTAATGCATTTTACTGAAAATTTATCAGGATTTAAAGTAGAAAATTAAATTAATTGTGATATTCCTAAAAGGATAACAACTTCCAATGAAAAATAGTAATTTTAAGGGTATACACTAAACTTAAGGCCAAAAAATAATCATAATAATAAATGGAGACACTACTTAATACCTTAAAGAAGTTACTACTAACCTTAATCTTAGGAATTTTATTTCCTGGGATTTGCTTTTCACAAAATATGGTATCTAACAACAAAGAAATAGCTAAAAAAGTAGATTCGATTCTAACTCTTATGACACTTGAAGAAAAAGTTGGACAATTGGTATTATACAACGGAAGTTGGGATGTAACCGGTCCTCCTTCAGATGTTGGAAATAAAGTGAAGTACCAGAAATTAAAAAATGGAGAAGTTGGAGCTATGCTCAATGCTACTTCGGTAGAAGGAACCAAAGCGTTGCAAAAGGCGGTTGTCGAAAATTCTAGACTTAAGATTCCTCTGCTTTTTGGATACGATGTGATTCATGGTTTCAAAACCATCTTTCCTATTCCGTTGGGAGAAAGTGCCAGTTGGGATATGGATGCAATAAAAATATCTGCATCTGTTGCCGCTAAAGAAGCTACAGCAGCAGGAATTAATTGGACCTTTGCACCTATGGTTGATATTTCTAGAGATGCTCGTTGGGGTAGAATTATGGAAGGAGCAGGAGAAGATCCCTATTTAGCATCAAAAATTGCAATAGCAAGAGTAAATGGTTTTCAAGGGGATGATCTTGCACTTAATAATACTCTTGCAGCTTGTGCTAAACATCTGGCAGCGTATGGATTTGCAGAGGGAGGAAGAGATTATAATACTGTGAGTATTGGAGAATATGAGTTGCATAATACAGTTTTGCCTCCGTTTAAGGCTGCAGTAGATGCAGGCGTGGCCACAATGATGAGTTCTTTTAACGAAATTGATGGAATTCCAGCAACCGGGCATAAAGGGCTGCAAAGAGATATTGTGAAAAAATCTTGGAATTGGGATGGTTTTATTGTGTCTGATTGGGCATCGATCGCAGAGATGATATTTCATGGTTATGTTCAGGATCGAACTGAAGCAGCTGAAAGAGCTATGATTGCAGGTAATGATATGGATATGGAAGGAAGAGCCTACGATACTAGTTTGGTGCAATTGGTAAAAGATGGTAAAGTAGAAGAAAAATTAGTTGATGAGGCAGTAAAACGGATACTAACTATTAAATATAGACTGGGGTTGTTCGACGATCCATATAAATACTGTAATGAAGATCGAGAAAAAAATGAAATTTATACCAAAGAACATTTAGAGATTGCTAGAGATGTAGCTCGAAAATCAATTGTTTTACTTAAAAATGAGAATAACATTCTCCCATTAAGTAAAAAAGTTCAGAAAATAGCTGTCATTGGGCCTTTGGCAGATGATAAAGATAGTCCAATAGGTAGTTGGAGAGCACAAGCCCTTCCTAATTCTGCAGTTTCACTTTTAGAAGGAATAAAAACAGCAGTTACTTCTGATACAAAGGTAGAATATCAAAAAGGAGTTGCCCTTGGAGTTGGTGAGCGAAGTTTTATTAGGGAGCTTAAGCTAAATAGGGCTGATTTTAAAGGTATTTCTGGTGCTGTAAAAGTTGCCAAGGAGTCCGAAGTTGTTGTTATGGCATTAGGTGAAGAAGCTTTTCAGTCTGGAGAAGGAAGAAGTCAGGTCGATATTGAGTTAACCGAGCCACAGCAACAACTTTTTGAAGAAGTCTACAAGGTGAATAAAAATATTATTGTGGTTTTAATGAACGGACGTCCTTTGGCTATACCTAATGTTGAAGAAAAAGCGTCAGCCATCGTGGAGGCATGGCACCTAGGATCTCAATCAGGGAACGCCATTGCCGATGTGTTATTTGGAGATTATAATCCTTCGGGAAAATTGCCAGTTTCTTTTCCTAGGCATGTTGGGCAAGTGCCACTATATTACAACGCTAAGAATACAGGTAGGCCTTCTAACCCTGATGGTATGGTTTTTTGGTCACACTATACAGATGAAAAAAATGATCCATTATTTGCTTTTGGGTATGGATTGAGTTATACAAGCTTTGAGTATAAAGATTTAGTTTTAAGCAATTCTTCGTTCTCAAATGGAGGAAACATAAAGGTTACAGTAACCGTTAAAAATACAGGTGGTGTTAAGGGGAAAGAAATTGTACAGTTGTATATTAAAGATCATTTCGGGAGTCTTACCAGACCTGTTAGAGAACTAAAAGGTTTTGAGATGATAGAATTGGCGCCTGGTGAAAGCAAAAAGGTCTCTTTTATTGTTGATGAACGTTTAATTTCTTTTTATACTGCTAATAAGAAATGGGAAGCAGAATCCGGAAAATTTACTGTTTTTGTAGGAGGAGATTCTTTGGCTAGTCTTAAGAGTGATTTTTTATATAAGAACTAAAAGTTGATATAATAGTTAAGTAATTTTCGTAATAAATTTTGATAAATCACATTAAGATTTTTGTAAGGTGTTATCAAAGAAATGTCCTAATCTTACCTCAAAAGATTTGCGTTTATGTGTCTCCTTAAAATGCATCTACTTTAAGAAGAATTTGTCACTTTATTGGGTGTAAGTTCACAAAGTGTAGATGTTAGTAGACATAGGTTAAGAAAAAAGCTTAATTTAGGCTCGAAAGATAATCTGACCAATATTCTCTCATTGGTCTTAAATAACACATAGTCAAACACATTAGGTCATGCGAAAAAAAGTTACATTAAAACAGTTGGCAAGAGAACTTAATCTTTCTATTTCTACTGTTTCTAAGTCGTTGAAAAATGACCCTGAAATAAGTCAGAAAACCATTACTAGAGTTCACGAACTGGCAAATTTTTATAATTACAAACCTAATGCGTTAGCTGTAAGCTTAAAAAGTAGTAAAACCAAAACTATTGGGGTGATACTGCCAGAAATTTTAAATCATTTTTTTGCAAAAGCACTTTTTGGTATCGAAAAACAAGCTGCAGAAAATGGATATAAAATTGTAACCTGTATAACCAATGAGTCTTACCAAAAAGAGGTCGAATACGTAGAAATGTTAAATTATAGCAGTGTAGACGGCTTTGTGGTCGCGTTAAGTCAGGAAACACAAGTGCTTAATAAATTTGATCATTTTCAGGTGTTGAAGCGGGATAATGTTCCCTTCGTTATGTTTGATCGGGTGAGCGATGAGATTGATTGCGATAAGGTAATTGTTGATGATAAAGTGGCGTCTAAAAATGCGATACAATATCTTATAGATTCGGGTTGTAAAAAGATCGCAGTGGTAACCACTATTGGGGATTTAAGTGTAGCTAAACTCAGGTTAGAGGGAGCCAGAGAAGTTGCCAATGCTAACAACGATGTGTCTCTTATAGATTTGCAGGTTAAGGATACTATTTTAGATTTGGTAGAGCAAGATTCTCACAATATAGAAAATGAGATAGAAAAGTTCCTAAAAGAAAACGATCTGGATGCGGTACTTGGTTTAGATGAAACTGCTGCTGCGATAACTATAAATATTTCACATAAACTCGGGTATAAAATCCCACAAGATATTTCCGTAGTAGGGTTTACAGATGGGTTATTGTCAAGGCATTCTTATCCAAAATTAACTACTGTGTCTCAACATGCAGAAGATTTGGGGGCCAAGGCAGCCAAGATTTTGCTTAATCACCTTGATAATGAGGTAGAGAAATATAAACCGCAAACAGAAATAGTAAAAACATCGCTAATCGTTAGGGATTCAACAATGTAATATTATTATTTAACTACGTAAGTTTTTTGATCTGTACCCACCCCCGTAAGTGTAAGTTTTTTCCATTTTTTTGGTAAAACAGGATTTTTCTGAACGATGCCCTCATCGGTTAGATGCAATCCAGCAAATCCGAATATTACGGTTTGTAGCATTCCTCCAGCTCCTGTGGCGAAATAAGGATTATTACTTGTCGCAGCTTCTGCTAGTGCGCCAAAGGGAGGTCTTTTATTAGGTTCATAACTTCTTTTAAATAATCGATATGCATTTTCTGCGTCACCCAGCCGCGCATATATTACTGCAAAAACACTTTGTGCCATGGCGGGGCCTTCTTTGGCGAGTTTAGGTTCATAATACTTTAGGTCTTTCAAAATAGTTGATTTGTCTTTAACAATATTTAAAGGATAAGCGAGTAGATTAACATCTGCTTGTTTTATGATTTCTCCTTTGTAATTATTATGTTCTTTAGTGGTTCCATCTGGTAGTTTATGAATGATTATTTTATCTGAGACAGCATTCCAATTAGGATTTGAACTAATTCCCAGTGCTTCTGCTGCCAAAGTAGCATATCTTAGACAAGTTATAGCAGACCCATTTGTAAACGCATTATCATCAACATTTGGAGCAAACTCATTTGCTCCCACCACATTTTTTATTGAATATGAACCATCAGCATTTGGAGTACTTCGACTGACCCAATAATCAGCAACTTCTTTAAGTAACGGGTAACCTCTTTCTTTTAACCACTTTTTATCTTTGGTCACTCTATAATAATTCCAAAAAGCGATTCCCACATCTGCTGTTATGTGATGTTCAAAAGTACCCGTTAGTGCCCAGGCGGGAGTTGCTTCTTCTCCGGTGTCATCACTCTCCCAAGGAAACATAGCTCCTTTGTACCCAAAATTAATGGCTTTTTTCTTCGCCATCTCTAAGCGATTAGATCTATAATTAACCAAAGATCTTGCAATTCCTTGATTAAAAACTAAAAGAGGAGGGTACATCCATAGTTCAGTATCCCAGAAAATATGACCATTATAATTTTGTGAGCTAAGTCCCATGGGGGCAATACTAAGATCTGAATCTGCTCTAGAGAAGGCATACAGATGATATAGTGCTAAACGAACATCAAGCTGTGATTGAGTGTCTCCTTCTATAATAATATCTCCTTTCCATAGATCCTCCCATAATTTTTGATGTTGTTGTAAAAGATCATTTCTTGGGGTTAATAGATTAAAAATAACAAAACGTTCACTCTCTGTTTGAGGGTCATAAAAATCTTGTGTAGTACACTGTGCAGCGGTCCAAGCAAATTTGTAGGTGGTGCCTTTTTTTACAGATTCTTCAAACGAGATTCTGTTGTCGTACTCTGATATTTTTTGGTGGGTAAGCTTTGGTCTTTGGTTCTCTCTGGTTGAATTGATATGATGCCATATAAATGTTCCAGATGTGGCAACAGTATGCTTTCCAAGTCTACTTTTGGCTACAGTTTGTAGAATTGGCATGGTAGTTTCCAAATCTTTTAAAACTCTAAATGTACTAAGGGGGTTCTGATACTCTTCTGGGGTTTGAATTTTGCCTGTGGTCCTTAAATTGAGGTGTTTTAATGCGGTTATTTCAATATCTATGTATCCAGAATATGGTACATTTCTCAATGCAATAATACTATACGATATCTTTGCAATATCCTTATAAGTGAAAGAAGTGATTAATCTAGCCTCTTTCATATTTATGGTTTGTTTCCAATCGCTGATTTTGGAATTGTCTAGTTTATCACCATTGATCTCTACTTCAAGATTTCCGAAGTTCATTCCCAGTAAAATTTTACTAACTCCTAGAACTGATTCTTTGTCGTATACATTATTGAGTATAATCTTATCGGTTTGAAATATTTGTGCAGAAGGTAAAATCCCGATACGTCCATTGGCAGCAACAATACCAGTATATTGTTCATAATTAGAAACAGATATTTCCCAATCTTGAGATTGTGAAAAGCTTTTAGAAAGGAATAGGAAAAAAACAAGAACTAATAAGGGGAGGTTGATTTTTTTTGCTGACATTTTTCTTTCTTTAGATGTTTTGTGTATATAATAGAATCATTTGAAGTTAATCGATATAACTTCAAAATATGAACTCCAGAAAGTTTGTTAGCGTAGTGCTAAAGTTAAAAAAAAAGAATGTTTTTATGTGCTATCTCTTTCAACTAAATTTGTTTTTAGCTTTATCACTTTTTTGACATGGTTAAATTCATTAGACTCATTAAATTGAGCAATGAGAAGTTCCGCGGCTTTTTCGCCCATTTCAAAGTTAGGCTGAGAGACGCAAGTAAGAGAAGGAACAAAAATATTCCCAAGTCCTAAATCACCAAACCCTATAACTGATATGTCTTCTGGGATTTTGTACCCCATCTTTAATAGAGTTTTCATTGTAAGTAAACCATAATTGTCGGTACAGGTGAAAATAGCATCCGGGGTAGTATTTATAGTATTAAAAAAATGCTGTATCTCATTATCTTCAAATTGTCGTTCTAGTGAGGAACAATGTAATATCAATTCTTCATGTATAGGAATATCATAAGCTCGCATGGCATCTAAATATCCTTTAAACCGATCTTGAAAAACCTTTTTCTCTTTTATACCTCCTATAAACCCAATTTTTTTTCTGCCTTTTTTAATTAAGAATTCAACAGCAGAAAACGAGGCCTTATCATCTTCAATCAAAACATGATCTGCTCCAGAGACCTCTTCCTTTATGTTGTCGAATAACACAACGGGAATACCTTTTTTAATAATACTTCGTATGTGCGTAAAGGTTTCAGTTTCATGAGTTGGGGAAAGAATAATACCATCGACTAGACCTTTCTCAAAAGACATCAGATTTTCTCGTTCAAACTCAAAAGAGTTTCTTGAAGAGCTAATTAGAATTTTGTAATTATGTTCACGTGCGTAATGATCAATTCCTCTGCATACTTCGATAAAAAAAGGTTCATCGTATCTGGGGATAATCACTCCGATAATATTTGTTTTTCCAGAGCTTAAACTTTTGGCAATTTGGTTAGGCATATAACCCATTAGTTCTGCAGTTTCTAGAACCTTTTTTTGAGTACTTAACTTAACCCTAGGATTTTTATCTAATGCTCTGGATACCGTAGCTATAGAAATGTTTAGTTTTCTGGCAATATCCTCAAGTTTAATTCTTCTTTTTTTCAAAATCGATTATAATTTTGTTAAAAAATTATTAATAAAACATCATTTTCACTAAAAATACAATAATACAAACGTTTGCATTTTTTAAAATCAGGTGTTTGCTTTTCAGTTAGATGAATTGTTTAGTAATTTGTAACAGAAGCTAGTAATTATTGAACATTTAGCAATTTAGCTGCTACAAAAATATCTTTTATTGATTATCCCCAAATCTTACAGTTCAGAATTAGTTATGCTTTACTACCAGAGATAAACAATGTAATTTAAAGATAATAAACATTGTTTAAAATGCGCGTGGATTAGTTTTTTTTATAACGCATATTAGATTTGTTTATATGGAGCTTTCTTGGTTCAAAAAAGGAACTATTTATCAAATATATCCTAGAAGTTTTAATGATAGTAATAACGATGGGATTGGTGATTTAAGAGGTATTATAGAAAAATTAGATTATCTAAAGAGTTTACATGTTGATATCCTATGGCTAAGTCCAATTTTTAGTTCTCCAAACGATGATAATGGTTACGATATAAGTGATTATTGCTCAATTATGCCTGAATTTGGTTCTATGGATGATTTTGAAGAACTACTGGAGCAAACACATCAAAGAGGTATGCGCCTGGTATTGGATTTAGTAGCAAATCATTGTTCTGATGAGCATAGATGGTTTGAAGAAGCAAAGAAATCAAAAGATAACCCATATAGAGATTATTTTCATTGGAGAAAACCAGGTAACGATGGAGAGCCACCTAATAATTGGAAGTCTTTTTTTGGAGGTAGCGCTTGGGAGTTTGATGAAGCCTCTGGAGAATATTATTTACATCTCTTTACAAGAAAACAACCAGACCTTAATTGGGAAAACCCAAAAGTGAGACAAGAAATTTATGAAGCAATGAGGTTTTGGCTCGATAAGGGAGTAGATGGTTTTAGAATGGATGTAATACCCTTGATTTCAAAACGAGAAGGATATCCCGATGCTCCAAATGTTGGTTTTAGAAAAGTAATCGAAGATGTTTATGCCAATGGCCCAAGAGTTCATGAATATTTAAGAGAAATGACAGAAAAGGTAATCAGTAAATACGATGCATTTTCTTTGGCAGAAGGAGTAGGGATAAATCATCATGAGGCAGGGTTATATGTTAATCATGATCGTAAAGAACTTAATATGCTATATCATTTCGATATTCTCGAATGTACCATAGTTAATGGGAAATTTGAAGAATCATCTGTTTTTGATTTGGTAAACATGAAACGTATTTTCAAGAGATGGAGGGATGCGATGGGGAACAAAGGGTGGATTGCAAATGCTTTGGGAAACCATGATTTTGCTAGAATGGTATCCCGATTTGGAGATGATAAAAAGTATTGGAAACAATCTGCCAAAATGCTTTTTATGATGCAGGCAACTCAAAATGGAACACTAAATATTTATCAGGGAGATGAAATAGGAATGACCAACATCACACTAGAAAATGTCGAAGAGGTAAAGGATGTACAATCGCTGAATTTCTATGAAGATAATCTAAAGACAAAACGCTACTCAAAAGAAGAAGCTTTACAAATGATTAATAAAGAGGGAAGGGATAATGCACGAACACCAGTGCAATGGAATGATGAAATAAATGGAGGATTTTCTATTAAAGCCCCTTGGCTAAAAACCAACCCTAATTACGATAAGATAAATGTAGAGCGTCAAGAAGATGACGAAGACTCAATTTTAAATTTTTATAGAAAGTTATTAAAAGTGAGAAAGGAAAATGATGTTTTCGTTTATGGCGATTTTGAAGAATTGGATTTTGGTAACCCCAATCTATACATCTACAAGAAATCTTTAGGAGATGATAAAATTATGGTGGTGTTAAATTTTGATGATACTGGAATGGTTTTTAATGCTTCAGAATCGATATCGGAAATATTATTAAATAACTATTCAGATTTTAAGATAGATAACGATGGTAAAATAGACCTTGAGCCGTATCAAGGTGTTATTCTGAAAATAAATTAGAAGAATTATAAGATCTATATGTGCAAACTAGAAAGTGAAATTAGTTTTTGTTTGTTAGCGGAGAATTTCTATTTCATAAGAAATTCTTAAAAAAAGTAACAATAGGGTGTCTATGTCTATTAAGGTTTTGTCTCTTATACTATAATGGTATTGCGAAATCGTTAAAATTTTAATAAAAAAGATAAGGGCATCCTAGTGTTGCTTACACTTTTATATGGTAAATTTAATAACAGTTAAATCATTTTAAATATTAGAAACAATTCAAATTTAAATCAAACTCTATATTATGAAAAGTATGATACTTAAACGACTCATATTCCTTCTTGTATTTTTATCGGGGGGTATGATGTTTGCGCAAATCACTGTTTCTGGAGTGGTTTCAGATCCCAATGGGCCTGTTCCTGGGATTAATGTAATCGTCAAAGGTACTAATCAGGGGGCTAGTACCGATTTTGATGGTAAATATACTATAGACAATGTTGCAGAAGATGCCATATTAGTCTTTAGTTATGTTGGTTTTCAAACGCAAGAAGTTGCAGTTGGAGGACAAACTACAATAAATGTTACCATGGTCGAAGACGCTTCAGAATTAGATGAGGTTGTGGTAGTTGGATACGGTACACAATCGGTAAGAGATGTTACAGGGTCTGTTGCTTCGGTAAAAGCCGAAGACTTTAACAGTGGTGTGATAGCCTCTCCTGAAGAGCTTATTCAGGGTAAAACAGCCGGTGTACAAATTACCCAAACCAGTGGTGAACCTGGGGCTGGGGTAAATATTAGAATACGAGGTACATCTTCGGTACGAGGTAACAATAACCCATTATATGTATTAGATGGGGTACCTTTAAGTGGTTCAGATTCTTCTTCAGGAACTGGAGGAGCAGATATTGGAGGTGCTTCTGCAAAAAACCCTTTAAACTTCTTAAATCCAAGTGATATTGCAAGTATAGATATCTTAAAAGATGCATCTGCTACAGCAATTTATGGTTCAAGGGGAGCCAATGGGGTTGTGATTATTACCACCAAAAAAGGTAAAGCAGGTAAACCTATTCTCGAATTTTCGACATCAATTTCTACTGCTAGTGTTCCTAATCGTGTAGAAGTTTTAGATAGAGCAGGTTTCTTAGCGGCTCAAACTGCCCTTGGAGGTGATTTAAGTGTTTTAGATCAAGGAAGTGATACAGACTGGCAGGATTTAATTTATAGAAATTCATTCTCGTCAAATCATAATGTATCTTATGGTGGAGGAACAGATACAGGTAGATATTTATTATCTCTGAGTTATTCTGATCAAGAAGGTGTTGTAGAAAATAGTGGTTTAGAAAGAATTACGGCAAGAGTGAATTTGTCTCAAAAATTCTTTGATGACAAGTTAAGATTGGCCTCTCAAATCACAGTTTCTGATGTAGATGACCAAAGAGCACCAATCGCTGATAACGCCAATGCTAGAGGTGATTTAATTTCAGCATCTTATTATTCTAATCCTACATTAGCTCCATATGATGCAAATGGAATTCCGACATCTACTGGTTCTCAGGAGCAACTGAATCCGGCTGCATTATTGTTTTATATTCAAGATAATACCAACACTTTCAGAACTTTTGCAAACTTGTCTGCAGAATATGAAATTTTCGAAGGACTTACTTTTAAGACCTTAGTGGGGCTTGATAAATCTGTATCAAGAAGAGCAGGAGCTTATTCTCCAGATTTAGAAATGAATGGAGTACAAGATTTGGGTCGAGCTCAAATAGATGATTTAAATCTTACTACGACACTTTGGGAAAACTATTTTAATTATAATACCGAGATAGGTAGTAATGCCACTTTAGATGCAATTTTAGGATATTCTTTCCAAGAATTTAAGGCGGAAACTACCACCTTAATTGCGGCTGATTTTAGAAATCCTGATCCAGGATTTATGATTAACAATATTGCTTCTGCTCAGGTTTTTGGAGCAAATACTACTGATTTTACCGATGAGTTACAATCCTTTTATGGTAGGGTGAATTATTCATTGATGGGTAAATATTTAGTTACTGCAACACTAAGGGCTGATGGTTCGACTAGATTTGGTCCAGATAGAAAATATGGATACTTCCCATCTTTTGCATTAGCATGGAGATTATCTGAAGAAGATTTTATTCCAAGCAATATATTTAGTGACTTAAAATTAAGACTTGGATATGGGGTTACTGGTAACCAGGAAATTCCAGGAAACCTATATGTACAACGTACCAGATTTGGAACAGGAACTATCGATAATGGAGGTAACTTTATTCCTGGAGGAGAAGGTGCTGTAACATTTAATAATCCAGATCTACAATGGGAGGAAACATCTCAGTTAAATGTTGGTTTAGATTTCGGATTCTTAGATAACAGAATTACAGGTTCTATAGATTTCTATAGAAAAAATACTTCTGATCTGTTAATACAAGTAACAAGTGCTCAGCCGGCTGTTACTCCATTCGTTTGGAACAATCTTGATGCTGATGTTATTAACCAAGGGGTAGAATTTGCGATCAACGCAGAGGCTGTAAGAACAGAGAATTTTACTTGGAACACGCAGTTTAATATTTCTTACAACAAAAATGAGGTTACCAATTTTAATGAAGCACCAATTAATACAGGACAAATTGATGGTCCTGGTTTAACAGGAGCATTCGCGCAGCAGATAGCAGACGGAAGACCGTTATATGCTTATTTCTTAAGAGAATTTACAGGTTTCGATAGTAATGGTATTGCTCAATATGCAGGTGGAGATGTACAAAGGTTTACAGGAGATAGCCCATTACCAGACTTTAATTTAGGTTTTACAAATACATTTAAGTATAAAAACCTTGATTTAAGTCTGTTTTTTGCAGGACAATTTGGACATAAGATTTATAACAATACTGCCAACGCATTGTTTACTGTAGCCAATTTATCACAGGGTAGAAACGTATCTACAGATACTGCTGCTTTAATAGGAACAGAAGATCCTTTTAATGCTGGTGATGTTTCTACCAGATTTTTGGAAGATGGATCTTTCTTAAGGTTACAGAACGTTACTCTTGGATACAACTTCGATATGAATAACTCTAAAATCATCGATAGATTTAGAGTGTATGCAAATGCTCAAAACCTATTTGTGATCACAGATTATAGTGGTCAGGATCCTGAGGTTTCGGTTAATAAGCAAATAAACGGTGTTCCATCAATAGGAATCGATTACACAGCCTATCCTAGACCGAGAACCTTCACATTAGGATTAAACGTAACATTTTAGTATATTTTAGTAAAAAACGAAAAATGAAAAATTTTAAATTTAAATCGGGAGCAATGATCTTTGCAGGCGTTCTGATATTTTCTTTCGGAGCTTGTACAGACTTAGAACCATCATTCGATGACTCCATACCAGCTGAAGACGCGTCAGGTGCGTTCACTGGTGTAGACCCAACTAACTTTTTAGAATCAGCATATAACGATATTGAAGGAATGGGAGACCAGGCCAATACTTATGCTTTATTAGAAGTGTCATCTGACGAACTTGTGGTACTTACAAGAGGCGCAGACTGGGGAGATAATGGAATTTGGAGAACTATGCACCAACATACTTGGGATGCAAACCACCAACATATTCTAACCGCTTGGAACAACAGAAATGCCGCAGTATTTAGATGTAATCAAATCATCGCACCAGAATCTGGAGCATCACCAGAGCAACTGGCTCAAGCCAAGGTGTTGAGAGCACTAAATATGTTTTATGTAATGGATTTCTTTGGTCAGGTACCTTTTAGGGACGTAAACGATGGTATCGATGTAGATCCTAGAGTACTTACAAGAGCAGAAGCATTTGATTTTATTGTTCAGGATCTTACAGAAGCATTACCTAATTTAGGTTCAGATGTGGGAGAAATCTTTACTGCTGATCGAGGTTTTGCAAACTTTATGCTAGCTAAACTATATCTTAATAAAGAAGTATACACAGGAAGTGCAGATGCTTCAGATTATACTAGAGTAATAGAAGCCTGCGATGCGATCACGGCAGATGGATATACTTTGGATGCCGAGTATTTTGAAATCTTCAAACCAGGTCATGCCAATCAAGAAATCATTTTAGCACTTGATACCTTTACAGGTAATAGAGTTTGGAATATACTTCACCCTAATCAAGGAGGATGGAATGGTTTTGCTACCCTTGCTGAAGTATATGACTCTTTTGAAACAGGAGATATTCGCTTAGGAACTCCCAGTTCTCCTACTGAAGGATTTGGTACAGGAATGCTAATCGGTCAACAATATGATGCCGATGGAACTGCGTTGACCGATAGAGGAGGAAATGCTCTTGTATTTACAAAAGATTTCCCCACAGGTATTAGTGGTAACAACGAACGTACAGGGGTAAGGCCTATGAAATATACTGAGGAAGGAGACGATGGAAAACCAAGTCCAGGTAACGGTACTGTATTGGCAAGATATGCAGATGTATTGTTGATGAAAGCTGAAGCAATTATGAAAGGTGGGACTTCTGCTGAAACTGCTGAAAGTATAATAGATAACTTGAGAACGTTAAGAGGAGTAAGCGCAAATGGAAGTTATACCATGGCAGAACTACTTGATGAGAGAAGAAGAGAATTATGGGTAGAAGGTTGGAGAAGAAATGACCAAATTAGATTTGGTACTTTTAACGAAACTTGGGACATGAAAGAAAACACAGAAACTTTCAGAGTATTATTCCCAATTCCTGCTACCGCAGTAGCTACCAATCCTAATTTATCACAAAATACAGGATATTAATTAGATAAAAATTTATTTGATGTAAATTACTAAGCCCTTCAAGAACGAAGGGCTTAGTTAATTACATAATTTTTTGATGTGAATAGTCTTCGTAAAGGTATATTTATTAGATTCAAAATTCTTGTTATCAGTTGGTTATTGGTTTCTTGTTATAAAGAAAAGCAACCCTTTTTGTTTCAAATTAAAGATAATAAGGACACGGGCATACAGTTTGCCAATACGCTGAAAAACACTCCAGAATTAAATATTCTTACCTATCTGTATTATTATAATGGTGCTGGTATTGGAGTTGGAGATTTTAATAATGACGGCTGGGAAGATTTATATTTTGTCGCCAATCAAGGTGCAAATCATTTATACTTAAACCAAAAAAACCTTCAGTTTAGAGAAGCAACTCCTGAGATTTTAAAGGACGAAGAAGGATGGTCGACAGGAGTTTCAGTCATTGATGTTAATCATGACGGATGGCAAGATATTTACCTCTGTAAAGTGAGTGGTTTTCTGGGGATAACAGGTAAAAACAAACTATTCATAAATCGTGGGCCAGATCAAAATGGGATTCCGGTTTTTGAAGAACAAGCCAGTAACTACAATTTAGATATTGCTTCACTCGCCACACAATCATCTTTTTTCGATTACGATAAAGATGGAGACCTAGATATGTTTTTGCTTAATCATTCGGTTCATCCTAATAGAACCTATGGTAGAGGAACAAAAAGAAAACAAATCGATTCGTTGTCTGGAGATCGATTGTATAGAAATGACGATGGTGTTTTTATGAATATTTCTGGTAAAGCCAAAATTTATCAAGGTAAAATTGGGTACGGATTGGGAATTGCCACAGGTGATTTGAACAATAATGGTTTTTCAGATTTGTACATTGGAAATGATTTTTTTGAAAATGACTATTTGTATATCAATCAAAAAAATGGAGAGTTTAAAGAGCTTGTTACCAAAGAAAAAGGCAAAATTGGGCATACTTCACACTTTTCTATGGGTATCGATATTGCTGATATTAATAATGACGGCTTAAATGATATTATTTCGCTAGATATGTTACCAGAAGATTTAGAAACCTATAAAGCTTCAGGTACAGAATATGGGTATACTACCTATAATCAATATTTGAAAAATGGATACCAACCGCAATACATGCAAAACACCCTACAGCTCAATCGAGGAGGAAATACTTTTAGTGAAATAGCTTTTTATTCAGGGATAGCAGCTACAGAATGGAGTTGGGCTCCGCTTATTGCAGATTTAGACAACGATGGATATAAAGATATATTTATTTCGAACGGAATAAAAGGAGCTACGAATGATATGGATTTTATAAGTTTTATCGCAAATGAAAAAATCCAAAAAAGAATCAATAAGGGGATGAAAAGTGAAGACCTCTCATTGATTAAAGAATTACCAGATAAGAAAGCATCAAATTATTTTTATAAAAATAATGGGGATTTGACCTTTAAGAATATGTCGAGCTTGTGGTTGCAAAACAAAAAATCATATAGCAATGGTGCAGTGTTTTCAGATCTTGATAATGACGGAGATTTAGACATTATTACCAATAATATAGACGAAGATGTTTTTGTTTATGAGAACAAAGCCAATGAGCTGATAAAAAACAACTTCATAAAAGTAAAACTCAAAAGTTCAGATAATAACCCTGATGCTGTCGGTTCAAAAGTTACGCTCTTTGCAAATAATGAGATGCAAGCTTATGAGAATTATAGAACAAGAGGGTATCTGTCATCGGTTTCTGGAGATATCCATTTTGGACTTGGTAATCAAACTAGTATTGACTCTATAGTGGTGCATTGGCCTAATGGCAATGCCGAAACCTTTAAAGATTTAAAAATTAATTCGGTTAATGTACTCGAAAGAACTGGTAGAGGTGATAAAGGTTCAAAAAGGGAAAGAATCGTGAGTTTTATAAAAAATGATTCGTGTTTTATACCATGGGAGCATAAAGAATTTGAGACTAAAGATTTTACTAGTGAACCCTTGGCTCCTTATGCAATTTCTAACGAAGGTCCTCATGTTTCGGTGGTAGATGTTAATCAAGATGGTTTAGACGATATTTTTATTCCCGGAGGAAGATTTGATGCCTCAGAGTTGTTAATTCAGCAAGTAAACGGAGAATTTGAGAAAAGTATTCAGTCTGTTTTTGAAGAAGATATCAAATTTGAAGATATTGTTCAGACATTTGTCGATATAGATGGCGATCAAGATTTGGATTTGGTGATTTTGTCTGCCGGAAATGAAACTTTTTCCGAGTATAGAGGTACACCTAGAATATATAAAAATGAAGGAGGTAAGTTCATAAAATTCGATAGCGGTATAGAAGATATAAAAACGAATGGATCTACTGTAACATCGGCCGATATAGATCTAGATGGAGATATAGACCTTTTTATAGGCTCTAATACTGTGCCAGGAAGATATGGAAAAACACCCCAGAATTATCTTATGCTTAATAATGGTTCTGGAGAGTTTAGTGATGTAACAAATAGTTATGCTAATCAACTCGACCAGATAGGGATGGTTTTTGATGCTAATTTTGTAGACATAGATCAAGACGGAGATTCAGATTTAATAGTTGTAGGACACTATATGCCTATTTCTGTTTTTCTGAATAACGGTAAAGGACATTTTGAAAATAGTACACCAGATACACTTCAGAAAACAAATGGGTGGTGGAATTGTGTAGAAGTTGCTGATATGGATAATGATGGGGATCTCGATATTTTAGCAGGTAACTGGGGACTCAATTCAAGGCTATCAGCCTCTTTAGATGAGCCTATACAGCTGTATAGAAATGATTTTGATGGTAATGGTAAAGTAGATCCAATTGTAACTTATTTTTATAGAGGTAAAGAAACTCCCATAGCCACAAAAGATGAACTCAGTAAGCAAATACCGACACTAAACAAAAAATTCCTGTCTTACGGTGATTTTGCAAAAGCCAATTTTGAAAGTTATTTCCCCAAAAGTAAAATTACATCGGCTCAGAAAAAAGAAGTATATACACTGGCAACCACATATTTTGAAAATAAAGGAAACCTTACTTTTGAGAGTATAGTACTTCCCTGGGAAACACAAATTTCATCTGTACATGACATGTGTGTAGATGATGTAAATGGAGATAATTTTCCTGATATTATTTTAGGCGGAAACACCTATGAGATCAATACACAATTAAGTAGATTAGATGCTTCTTACGGAAGTTTATTAATCAACGATGGTAAAGGGAATTTTAAGGATATGGCTACAAAAGATTTTAAAATAACAGGAGCGGTTAGATCTATTCAAAAACTTAAGGTGAACGAAGAAGAATACTTTCTTTTTGGAATAAACAATGACAGCTTACAACTAGCAAAAAAAATTAAAAATTAACATGCGATCATCACTAAAAATATTGATTTTAGGGCTTTTTATTTTTTCGTGTAAACAGCAAACAACAGAGGTTTCAACTTCAACTTCCGAAGAAAAGTTATTTACAAAATTGTCATCAGATCAAACGCACATTAACTTCATTAATGAAGTGCAAAATGAAAGAGATTTCAATATTTTCAAATACCGGAATTTTTATAATGGAGGAGGTGTAGGAATAGGAGATATTAATAATGATGGTTTGGCCGATGTCTATTTAACCGCCAATAGAGGAAACAATAAATTGTTTTTAAATAAAGGGGGTTTTAAGTTTGAAGATCTAAGCGAAACATCGGGAACGACAGGAAAAAATTCTTGGTCTACAGGTGTGGTGATGGTAGATATTAATGCCGATGGGTTATTAGATATTTATGTGTGTAATGCTGGAAATGTAGAAGGGGATGATCAAAAAAACGAATTGTTTATTAATAATGGAGATCTTACGTTCACCGAAAAGGCAGCCGAATATAATTTGGCAGATTGCGGTTTTACAACGCATGCTGCTTTTTTCGATTATGATAGAGATGGGGATCTTGATGTATATATCCTTAATAACAGTTTTATACCAGTAAGTAGTTTGGGATTTGTAAACAAAAGAAATCTAAGAGCTGAGGACTGGGATCTACCTCCAATCTTAAAAGGAGGCGGAGATAAACTTTTACGTAATGATGACGGTGTTTTTAGGGATGTGAGTGAAGAGGCCGGAATCTACGGTAGTTTAATTGGTTTTGGACTAGGAGTTACTATAGGTGATGTAAATAAAGATTTGTTACCAGATATTTATGTTTCAAACGACTTTTATGAGAGAGACTACCTCTATATCAATCAAGGAGATGGGACTTTTAGTGAAGAAATAAAAGACTGGGTTGAGCATTTAAGTATTTCTTCTATGGGTGCAGATATGGCAGATATTAATAACGATGGGTATCCAGAGATTTTTGTAACCGATATGTTGCCAGAAGAAGATCAAAGGTTGAAAGAAACCAGTGCCTTCGAAACTTATGATGTGTTCAACCTTAAAAAAAACAGAGATTTTTATAACCAATTCATGCAAAACTCATTGCAGTTAAACAATCAGGATAATACCTTTTCTGAGATCGCTTTTTACGGAGGTGTAGCACAAACCGATTGGAGTTGGGGAGCATTGTTGTTTGATATGGATAATGATGGGTATAGAGATATTTATGTGAGCAATGGTATATACCATGATCTTACCGATCAGGATTTTATGAATTTTTTCGCCAATGATATCATTCAAAAAATGACGCTTACAGGTAAAAAGGAAGAAATAGATGGTATTATCAATAAAATGCCATCAAATCCTATTCCCAATTATGCTTTCAAGAATGGTGGAGATCTAAGTTTCTCAGATGTTACAAAAGATTGGGGGTTCGATGAACCCACGTTTTCAAATGGATCGGCCTATGGGGATTTAGATAACGATGGAGACCTAGATTTGATTGTAAGTAATTTTAATGCCGAAGTTTTCGTGTATCGAAATAATACCGAAAAAGAGAATAACAATTACATCAGGCTAAAGGTAAAAGGAGAAGGGCAAAATACATATGCTATAGGGAGTGTAGTTGAAGTTTTTAGTGAAAATGAAATTATACGGCAAGAACTAATTCCAACTAGAGGTTTTCAATCTTCAATAGACTATGTAATGACTATCGGTATGGGGAAAGATCGAAAACCAGATTCATTGCGTATCGTATATCCCAACGGAAAATCTGAAACGTTGCATGATGTTGCTTTAAATACTTTGATCGAAGTAGATCAGAAAGAAGCACAAAATGTTACTGATGAGGTTGCCCATACCGCTAAGATATTTTTTACAACGCAAAATCAGGATATAGCAGCACATAAAGAGGATCATTATGTAGACTTTGATTATGAGGGACTCATTTATAAAATGCAATCTAAAGAAGGACCTGCTATAGCAGTTGCAGATGTAAATAATGATGGTAATCAGGATGTCTTTGTCGGAGGAGCATTTAAACAGCAGGGCGTTTTGTATTTTCAAAATAGTAAAGGAGAACTACAGTTGTCAGGTTTTACTACTGAAGACTTTTTTGAAGATACTGCTGCCGCTTTTGGAGATATTGATGGTGACCAGGACCTCGATTTGATCGTTGGATCAGGAGGAAATTTTAAAGGAGCAAGAACAGGGGTAAGATATTATGTGAATGATGGTCAAGGAAATTTTTCAAGAGGAGACATTATTTTACCATCAAGTAGTAATATCTCGACCGTTAGATTGTTTGATTATGATCAAGATAATGATTTAGATATTTTTGTTGGAAGCCTTAGTGAAGTGGGAACATACGGAGTTACTCCTAAAAGTTTTTTGTTGCAAAATAATGGGAAAGGAGGGTTCAAAAATGTTACAGCTTCATATGCTCCAGAGCTCACGAGCTTAGGAATGATTACAGATGCTACATGGAAAGATGTAGATGCCGATGGTAAAGCAGACCTCATTGTGGTTGGAGACTGGATGAGTCCAAAAATTCTAAAAAATGATGGTACTAGATTAAAACTTACTACTTCCAACTTAGATGATACTTCAGGATGGTTTCATACTGTAAAAGCTGAGGATCTCGATAATGATGGAGATATCGATTTGATATTAGGAAATCGTGGATTAAATGGAATTTATGAGGCTACTTCTGAAAAACCTATGAAAGCTTTTATCTGTGATTTTGATAATAATGGCACCATAGAGCAAATTTTCACCCAAACCATAGATGGTAAGGACATTCCAATACACTTAAAAAATGAAATAACCAGACAGATCAACTCATTGAAGAAGCAAAACCTTAAATTTTCAGAGTATGCAACAAAATCAATTCAAGAATTGTTTTCTCCAGATATTCTAAAAAAAGCTTCGGTAAAACAAGTAAATACTTTTGCAAGCTTGGTTGCCTATAATGACGGTCAAGGTAATTTCGAAATCAAGATGTTACCGGTATCAGCTCAGCTGTCTTGTATTAACGATGTAGAGACTATTGATCTTAACCAAGATGGGATTTTAGATCTTATTTTGGGAGGAAATAATTACAACTTTAAACCTCAGTTCTCTAGATTGGATGCAAGTCGGGGAGTAGTTCTAATTAGTAGAGATAAACAAAGTTATGAAGAACAAAAGTCTACAGGATTTTTGATAGAAGGTGAAGTAAAATCTCTCAATTGGGTAGAAAATAGTTCTAAGGAAAAATATTTGTTTACCGCTTTAAATAATGAATCTCCAAAAATATTTAAGCTGAATGAGTAAACTGTGGTACATAGTAAATCTTCTAGTACTTTTTCTCGTAGGCTGTACGCAAAAACAGGAGCAAAATACTCTATTTGTAAAGGTACAATCTAAAAATAGTAACATAACTTTTCAAAATAATTTAATGGCAACAGATAGCCTTAATATTTTGGATTATTTGTACTTCTACAATGGTGCGGGAGTGGCTGTTGGGGATATCAACAATGATGATTTAATCGATGTGTTTTTTACCTCTAATCAAGGTAAAAACTCCTTGTATCTTAATAAGGGAAACTTTCAATTTGATGATATTACTAAGCAAGCAGGTGTAGGAGGAAATTCAGATTGGAATACGGGTACAGTTATGGCCGATGTAAATGGTGATGGGTATCTAGATATTTACGTTTGTGCAGTATCCGGTATACAAGGGCTTAAAGGAAAGAATGAACTGTTTATCAATAATCGCAATGGTACATTTACAGAACAAGGAGAACAATACCAGCTCGATTTTGAGAATTATTCAACGACTTCTGCTTTTTTCGATTATGATAATGATGGAGATTTAGATATGTATTTACTCAATCATGCCGTACATACACAAAATTCATTTGGTAAAGCTAGTATACGTAATAAAAGAGACTATAAAAGTGGAGATAAATTGTTGCGTAACGATGGAGAGGTTTTTACAGACGTTAGCCAGGAAGCAGGAATATTTGGAGGAGCTAATGGCTATGGGTTGGGGATTGCAACTTCAGACTTTAATAATGATGGATTTGTAGATATTTATGTAAGTAATGATTTTCATGAAGATGATTATTATTATATCAATAATGGAGATGGAACGTTTTCAGAAAAACTGAAAGAAAAATTCGGACATACCAGTCGTTTTTCAATGGGTAACGATGTAGCCGATATCAATAATGATGGGTATATGGATATGCTCACGTTAGATATGGCTCCAGAAGATGAAAAAGTACTAAAAGCCTCTGTTGGAGATGAAACTATAGATATGCTCCAAATGAGAACAAAACAATTGGGATATCATTATCAGTATGCTAGAAATATGCTACATATTAATCAAAGTGGCGCTTTTTTCTCCGAAACGGCTTTATTGAGTGGGATTTCTGAAACCGATTGGAGTTGGTCGGCACTTTTTGCAGATTATGATCAAGATGGTAACCAAGATGTTTTTATATCTAATGGAATTCCTAAAAGACCAAATGATTTAGACTACATTAAGTTTATTTCTAATGAAAAAATTAAGGATAAACTTACCACTACAAAATTGATAGATCGGGAAGCACTAAATATTATGCCAACCGGAGCGGTACAAAATTATATATTCAAAGGCGAAAAGGGAATACGGTTTACCAATCAAACATTGCAATGGCTTCCAAAAGATAGTATTATATCTACCGGGAGTGCATATGCAGATTTAGATAATGATGGAGATTTAGATGTAATAACTAATAATCTAAATGCAAAGGCTACAATTTTTGAAAACAAAGTAGATACAACCGCAAATTATTTAAAACTGAAATTTGTCTACAAAAAGCCTAATCCGTTTGGTATTGGAACCAAAGTTATCTCATACCATCAGGGTAAAATGCAATACAAACAGTTGTATACCTCACGAGGTTTCCAATCTTCGTCAGAACCCATAATTCACTTAGGCTATAAAGATGCTAAAATGGTCGATTCTTTAAAAATAATCTGGCCAGACCATACTATTCAAGTGGCAGAGAAGATAAAAACGAATCAAACGCTTACCATTAAAGTACTACATAAGCGAGATAAGGTAAACTACCCCTTGTTATTTACTAAGCCAAAAAAATGGTTTAGGAAGGTAGATAGTATTCCCGGATTAAAGTATACTCACAAAGAGAATAATTATCAGGATGTAAATAGGCAAAAGTTGATTCCTTATAAAATTTCAGATAAAGGACCTGGTGTAGCAGTGGGGGATATTAATGCCGATGGGAGAGATGATATTTTCTTCGGAAGTGCCAAACATAAAACATCGAAGTTGTTTTTACAGACCAATGAGGGATTTGTAGAAGAGTTTACTTCACTTTTTACAGCTTCTAAAACCCAGGAAGATGTTGTTGCATTTATCGAAGATTTTAATAATGATAATATCAATGATTTACTGGTAGGAACAGCAGGAGGAGAATTTTTCGGAACGTCTAAACAGTTGTTGGATCGATTGTATATCAATAAGGGTGAAACTCTTATGCAAAATCAATTGGTAGATGTTTTTGAACAAACTTCTGTTATCGAACCGTGTGATATAGATAACGACGGAGATTTAGATCTTTTTGTGGGAGGATATGCCGTTTCTAATGATTTTGGAAAACTACCTAATTCTTATATCTTGAAAAATGATAATGGAAGTTTTAGTGTAGACAATGTTGAAGAGCTTGAAACTTTAGGAATGATAACTGATGCTATATGGACCGATTTTAATGAGGATGATATTCCAGATTTGATCACTGTTGGAGAATGGACTTCTCCTCAGTTTTTTGAAAATCAAAAAGGGAAATTGACTAATGTGACAACAACTGTACTGAAAGAAAAACTAAACGGATTATGGCAAACAATTCAACCATTCGATATCGATAATGATGGAGATGTAGATTATATGCTCGGGAATTATGGTTTGAATACCAAGTTTAGAGCCACAGAGCAATTTCCATTGCGAATGTACTACGGAGATTTTGACGGTAATCAAAAGACTGAAACAATACTGGCACAAGAAAAGGATGCTAAATATTATACACTTTTGGGGTTAGATGATCTTGCAGGGCAAATGAATTTTTTACGTAAAAAATTTACAAGTTATAAAAGCTTTGCAGGTAAAACTATGGAAGAAATATTCGATAAGAAAACCTTAGATAATGCTAGGCTGTTTGAGGTGCATCAACTGGCTTCAGGGTATCTCAAGAATGAACAAGGAACTTTTGCATTTGTACCCTTTGATGATGAACTGCAAGTTGCACCTATGACCAAAATGATAAGTTACGACTTTGATAAAGATGGTTCCAAAGAGGTTCTAATGGCAGGTAATTACCATGGCCTTATTCCATTTCATGGCCGTTTCGACGGTTTTCCTGGCGCTGTTGTTAAGAATGATAAGGAAATGATTACAGGTGACGATACTGGTTTGAATTTTACACAAAAATCTGTAAGAAGTTTAAATATGATTAATTTTAAGGGAATAGATTATCTCTTAGTGACAATGAACAATGAAAAAATCGAAATTTATGCAATCAACGAATAGAACAAGTTTTCAATTGAAAAAGAAGATATATCTCCTGAGTAAAGTTTCTATGTTTATTTTGGGATTACTTATGACTTGTACTTCGTGTGAAAAGGAGTCAAAACCGATTTCGTTAAATCAGGAAGATTATCATAAAGTAGTAGATAAGTTAACTGAGGTTATTGTACATGATATCTTCTCTCCCCCTGTGGCGAGTAGAATATATAATTATCCTAATATAGCAGCGTATGAGATTATAAGACAGGAAAATCAAAAATATAAATCTCTAGCGAGCCAATTACATGGTTTAGAAACCGTTCCAGCTGCAGATACCACCAAAATAGTAAACTATAAAGTAGCTGCTTTGATAGCTTATCTAGATGTTGGGAAGGAACTGATCTTTTCAGAAGATAAAATAGAAAAATACAGAGATAGTTTGTATGCCTCATGGGGTGCAATAAATGAACAAAGCTTCAAAAATTCAAGAGATTATGGTCTACAAGTAGCAAGTCATATTAAAAAGTGGATAACTACAGATAATTATGCCCAAACCAGAACGATGCCTAAGTTTTCGGTTAATACAGATGATCCTGCAAGATGGCAGCCAACACCTCCAGATTACATGGACGGCATAGAACCTCATTGGCGAGAGATACGCCCATCGATTATAGATTCTGCATCACAATTTACACCCAAAGGACATCCTGATTTTTCTTTAGAAAAAGACTCACCTTTTTTTAAGGAAGTATTAGAAACATATGAAGTCGGAAATACAATTAAAGATGAAGGAGAAACCTCTGAGAAAATTCAAATCGCAAGGTTTTGGGACTGTAATCCTTATGTGTCTACTCATAAGGGACATTTAATGTTTGCTACCAAAAAAATCACTCCTGGTGCACATTGGATTGGAATCTGTAAAATAGCCTGTCAGAAAACCCAATCAGATTTTAACCAAACGGTATATGCATATACCAAGACATCTATAGCCATTGCAGATGCTTTTATAAGCTGTTGGGATGAAAAATACCGAAGTAATCTTATTAGACCAGAAACACTAATTAATCAACATATCGATGAGAATTGGGAACCTGTTTTACAAACTCCTCCATTTCCTGAATATACTAGTGGACATTCGGTGGTTTCTGGTGCTGCTTCAACGGTTTTGACCGATATTTTTGGGGATGGTTTTGCATTTAATGATACTACGGAAGAACCATATGGGTTACCTATTCGATCCTTTATATCTTTTCATCAGGCGGCCGAAGAAGCGGCCATAAGTAGATTATATGGAGGGATCCATTATCGCGCAGCGATTGATCTTGGATTAGAACAAGGGAGATCATTGGGAAAATTTGTGGTGCAAAATCTTAAAATGACAAACTAAGGTTGATGAAACGGAAGATTTTTGGAGTAGCTGTTTTTCTTATTGTAGGTTTATTAACCTGGTTTTTGTTTATTAGAGAATACGATTATCAAATAAGTTTTAAATCGAACATAGCTTCTCAAGGGGTTTTTTATGAAGTAAAACACTGGGATTCGTGGGGAGAGAACAAGAAAGCTGTTGAGGTAATAGACGATATTGTTTTTGAGAATGTGAAACAAAGAATAATTGATGATAATGAGTCATTTATACTTGATTGGTCTTTTACTCAAGTAAATGATTCGGTTACCAAAGTAGTGGTGGGCATTATTTCAGAAGAAAACAAATTAAAAAACAGATTTCATATTTTAACAGGATCTTCAAATCGAGTAGAAAATGTAAAACAAGAACTCATCAGATTTAGAGAGGAATTATATGATTTTTCTAAAAAGTTTGTTGTTGAGATCAATGGAGAAGTTAGCATGCCCGATTTTGAATATGCTGCAGTACAAGGGACGTCTAAAAGAGCTGAGAAAGCTGGCGAGATGATTAGTAAAAATGATAGGCTTGTCTCCATAGTAAAAAAAGATAAAAAAGGAGATCTTCCCTTTGTGAAGATTAAATCCTGGAATAAAGATAGTGATGATATTGAATTTGATTTTGGATTTCCTATCATTGTAAAAAGTGATTCGTTACACCGTGACCCTTTGCTGCAAATAGGAAATATAAGCTCTTCAAAAGCAATTAAAGCGACATACTACGGTAACTATAAGAATAGTGATCAGTCATGGTTTGCAATCATGAATTATGCAAGTAAAAATAACATTGATATTGTCTTGGAACCTTTAGAAATGTTTTACAACAATCCTATGAACGGAGGTAATGAATTAGATTGGAAAGCGGAAATATTTATTCCAATAAAAACACATTGAGAGAGGTTAATTTTATTTTTTGTAGTATATTGTAGCACAGAGTAGCATAGATTGTTTTTTGAAACCTCAAAATACCTTTTTTTAGGATGGAAAATTTAAAACATGAAGAGCTAAGATAAGTTAGTCGTTACAGGATATTAAATAGAATTCAACAATGTGATTATGAAGTATATCATAGCATTTGATCAAGGAACTACGAGTACAAGAGCAATAATTTTTAATAATTCTGGAGAAATTTGTGGTATCTCACAAAAGGAATTAACCCAGTATTACCCTAAGGCTGGTTGGGTAGAACATAATCCTTTGGAAATTTTTGAACATCAAAATGAAGTCTTTGTTGAGGTGTTGGAAAAATCTAAAATATCTATCGATGAAATAGGAGGAATAGGGATTACCAATCAACGGGAAACTACGGTAGTATGGGATAAAAATACTGGCGAGCCTATACATAATGCCATTGTTTGGTTAGATAAGAGAACATCAAAAATATGTGATCATCTTAAAGCACAAGATTTAGAAGGATATGTTTCAGAAAATACAGGGCTGGTGATTGACTCCTATTTTTCTGGTACCAAATTAAAATGGATATTGGATAATGTAGAAGGCGCTAGAGAAAAAGCAGAAAAAGGAGAACTTCTTTTTGGAACCATAGATACTTGGCTTATTTGGAAATTTACGAATGGACAGCGTCATGTCACAGATCATTCTAATGCATCTAGAACAATGTTGTATAACATTATTAGTTTAGAATGGGATAAGAAACTTTTACAAGAACTTGATATTCCAGAATCTTTATTACCTGAAGTCCAGTTTTCTTCTTCAGATTTTGGAACCGTAAGCTATAAGGAATATGAAATTCCAATCTACGGAGTTGCCGGAGATCAACAAGCTTCTTTGTTTGGGCAAGGAGGTTATAAGACTGGAATTGCTAAAAATACATATGGTACAGGTTGTTTTATGCTTTTGAATACTGGTAAAAAACCTTATTCTTCGCAAAATGGACTACTTACTACCTTATGCTGTAGTCTGCCTGAGGACAATATAAAATATGCTTTAGAAGGAAGTATTTTTGTGGGAGGAGCATCTGTGCAGTGGCTCAGAGATAAATTAGAAATTATCGATAAGGCTTCGGAGACCGAAGAGATATGCAACACAACAAAATCTTCTGATGACTTATATGTGGTACCGGCTTTTGCAGGTCTGGGAGCACCTTACTGGGATATGGAAGCCAAAGGTGCGATATACGGATTAACCCTTGATTCGGGCAAAAATGAAATTATTAAAGCCACTATTGAGGCATTAGCTTATCAAACCAGAGATGTTTTGGAAGCGATGGTTGAGGATAGCGGAAAGCAAATGAAAGAACTTAAAGTCGATGGTGGGGCTTCTGCAAATAATTATTTGATGCAATTTCAAGCAGATATTCTAAATGTTGATGTAGATCGACCCCAAATGCTTGAGGTTACCGCATTAGGAGCAGCATTTTTGGCAGGTATTAAAGCAGGAGTATGGCGCAAGAAAGATATCTCAAAAATTAGAGCAGTAGATAGAATATTCAATCCAGAAATTACAGCACATGAACGAAATCGTAAGTATACGGGTTGGCAGCAGGCGGTAGAGAGAACAAAATCTGTAAATAAAAATATGCATGCTGTAAAAGAAGAGGGACCTATACGGTTCTCTGTTCTGGATCGTGATATGCAACTAAGAAAAGCTGGGAATGAAAAATATGATCTGGCCGTTATAGGCGGAGGAGTTACCGGAGCAGGAATAGCTTTGGATGCAGCCTCAAGAGGATTAAAGGTTTGCCTAATAGAAAAAAATGACTTTGCATCTGGTACCAGTAATAAATCTACAAAACTAATACATGGAGGATTACGGTATCTGAAGCAAATGGAAATTGGTTTGGTAAAAGAATCTGGTACAGAACGAGCTACTGTACATAAACTAGCTCCCCATTTAGTAGTCCCCGAAAAGATGTTGCTTCCAATAATAGAAGGAGGTACCTACGGGAAATTCATGGCTTCAATAGGTTTAAAGGTTTATGATTTTCTTGCCAATGTCGAGGGAGATGATAAACGTAAAATGCTATCAGCAGATGAAACTAAAACGAAAGAGCCATTACTTAATGAAGAAGGATTAACAGGTGGAGGTTATTATGCTGAATATCGAACAGATGATGCCAGACTAACGGTCGAATTGCTTAAAAAAGCGGCATCTTTTGGGGCCAATAGTATTAATTATTGTGAAATGACATCCTTTAATTATGATGAAGATGGAAAAATCAAAAATCTACAATGTTTGGATCATAATACCCAAAATACATTTGTAATAAAGGCAAGAAACTATGTTTCTGCAGCGGGTCCTTGGGTAGATAAGCTAAGAGAAAAAGATCACTCAATGAATAATAAGCACTTGCACCTTACCAAAGGAGTGCATATTGTTTTTTCAAGAGAAAAATTTCCGCTAACCCAATCTATTTATTTTGATGTACCAGATGGAAGAATGATTTTTGCCATTCCCAGAGGAAGAGCCACCTATGTGGGTACGACCGATACAAATTACAATGCAAATCTAAATCGAGTAGTAGCTACTCAGGATGATGCCGTTTATTTATTAAATGCAGTAAATCATATGTTCCCGAGTTTAAATTTGGTTATTGATGATATCGAATCAAATTGGGCAGGGCTACGACCTTTAATTCATGAAGATGGAAAAGATCCTTCAGAGTTATCACGAAAAGATGAAATTTTTATTTCAGAAACAGGATTAATATCTATTGCAGGAGGGAAACTTACGGGGTATCGTAAAATGGCACAGCGTGTTATCGATACTGTTCTCAAAACCATGAGCAGTAAAAGAAGAGAAAAGTTTTCAAAGTCTCATACACAGCAAATTCAACTAACCAGTATGCCTTTAAATACGCTAGAAGAGGTTGATATATACTTACAAGAAGTGACCCAAAGGCTTAAAGACTTAAAAATAGAAGACCCTTACTATGGCTGGTATCTGGTATCTACCTATGGTAAGCAAACCGATATTATTATCAACAAGGTGAATTATTTTTTAAATGATGCTATAGAAGAAAGACTAATTAGAGCCGAATTATGGTATAGTGTTCATCATGAAATGACCAATAGTCTTGCCGATTTCTTTGTAAGAAGAACGGGAAGATTGTATTTTGATATAGCAAGCGTGCATACCTACCGATCTATCATAGAGGAAGATCTTATAAAGTATCTGAAATGGGACGAAACTCGTTTAGAAAAAGAAAACAATTATCTCAATATCTTGCTCGATGATGCAACAACATATTATGACAAAGAGATCGAATAATAGTGGTTTTTTAAAACTCAAAACGTACCAATAACTCCGAGTCGTCCAGCACCTAGGTTAAGATTCCATCTTATTTTGTTCTTTTTCTCGTAGTGTACATATCGTTCTTTTTTGGTGAGATAGTTGTCGATACCATCAACGATAACTACGCTTAATGCAACTCCAAGAACAACATCAGTCAACCAATGTGCACCAGACCATAGACGAGAAACCGGAGAAAGCATACCAAGAGTGTAAATACCTCCTTTTATCCAAAGGTTTTTAAATTGTTTACCAATAGCATATGCTGTGGTGAAAGATAAAATTGCATGTCCCGAAGGAAAAGAGTGATACCCTGCTTCACTAGACCAAAATCTAAAGCTTAAATTACCTTCGTCTGTAAGAGGTCTAGCCCTACCTACCAAAGTTTTACTAAATGTTTGTAGTAACCCTCCAGCAGTTGCTGAAGCTATTAAAAGCACACCTGTTTTTCTTATTTTTTGATTTTTGGTAATTAGTCCTAATGCATACACACTAGTAGTTAATCCATAATTTACCAAAGGTTTTCCAAATCTAAAAGCTACTTCTCTAACACCACTTGGTATATCTTCACCCTGATCTAGAAAATAATCATTTGCAGGTTCATCTAAGGCCAATAATGTTAAGGTTCCACCCATAATACCTCCAAAAGTGGCCCAATCTTTTTCTTTCCATCTAAAAGGCTGGGTATAGGCATTTTTAACACTTCCATAAACCGATGCTCCGTCATATTTTATCATTTGCCAAGTAGTCATTCCTTTCTGGGTTTCTTGAGCAGATATAGAATCTGAGGTAGCTTTTTTGGTCAAATTCTGAGAATAAGAAGAGTGAAAGATTAAAAAAGCGAAGACGGGAAATAATAGGGTGTGAGAATATTTCATAGTACAAATTTGCTATACAAAAATAACAACTTATTCATAACTAAACCTAAATGCTCTTATTTAAACCAATCTTCGGCTAAAATAAAAATGAAATTTCATAAAGTATAAATACCCATTTTGCCAATTTCAATATTTGTACTGAGTAAAAAAACTATTGTGTTTTAGAACTTTGATTGGAGTTCAATTACCGGTGTATTGAAATTCACTTTTACGTAAACTTTTCCCCTGGGGTCATCTGAAAACCCATTAATAGAGTAGGAACAAAACTCTTAAAAACTACAAAATGAGTACAAAAGAACTTGAATTAAGTCCGGCAATTGCAGGAGCATATTTAACCAAAGGTACCATAGGAAATGTTGGTACACCAGGTGCTCCGATAGTACATTTTTCTTTGGTGGTAGTACCTTCAAAAAATACTGTTTCTGGTACAGTTGAAATTACCCAAGCTATAGAAGGTGGAAATATTACTATCGAAAATGTAAAAGGAACTATTCGCGCTACAGGATTCGGTAAAATCACTAAGATTGTAAGTTTAGAAGGAGAATATTTTCAATCATTCCCACCTCCGGCAATTGGGATAATGGAGCAAAAGTTTTTTGCTCATATGGATATAGACGATAGCTGGAATGGACAGGGAGGGTTCTCTTATGGAGGACAAAAAATTAATAATGTACCCGTAAAATCTGAAAATTAAACTTTAAAAGAGCACCATACAATGCATGGTGCTCTTTTCACTTAAAACCTAAAAAAATGAGTACAGTAAATGAAAGCCCAGTTGCCGAAGCATCTAGTACCCAGGCAACAAATAAGAACCCGATCGTAAAGGTGACCAACAATCTGCCACATTCGATCGATGTGTATGACGTTTTTAATCCTTCCAAAGATGGAGCTACCTCTCCTTATCAGTATACAAAACTTAGCACTATCGCTTCTGGCCAAACTGTAGAGGTTCAAACCATTCGAGAGGCATCGATGTTACAAGCTATGTATACCGGAGTAATCAAGGAGCTTAATAATGCGTATTACTATCAGTTTCCCATAAAAATTATGTCGGCGATACAGTTTACTTTTGATAATCCGCCACCATTAGAATACAGTGTAGAGACTTCAGATAGACAGGCTATGATTCAATCTTTTTTGTTTCATCGTTTTGCCATGGCAAATCCTAACTCTGCTTTGACCAAAAATCTATATGCAGCATTAAAAAAAGGAAGTGTTGACAGTACTAATGCATTTTTTGCAAGTACCAAAAATTTTCAAAATTGTACATTAAGTTCATGGAACGCAGTTATGACTTGGCTACAAATGTTCACTTCGGGTTGGCAAGGTCCATATTTTCTATATGAGCAAGCTCCAAACCCAACACCAGCAAACTATGTTCCGGTATTAATCGCTACGTTGAATATTGTTTCAAACGAAAAAGAAGATTCGGCCACATTAACCATGTGTAGCGCAGATGCTAAAGGGAATCCTGTTTTTGCCTCACCACCACAAACAACTACAGTAGTAATGAATGGAGATAGTACCATGGGAGATAGTAACCCGGGACAAGATGTGTCGGTTTCTCTTACTCCGGTTTGGATGAATGTAATTCAAACTACAATGAAAGATGGTGTTCCAGTATCAAGCTATTTAATTGGCCCAGCGGTAACCGGAACCATTGCAAACAAAAATGTAGTTTCTTCACAAACAGCAAGACAAATACCCGGTAAACCTGCTAGTAAGAAAAAAACGTCTTCATTCGATGCATCTTTCGCCAAACTAGGCCAAACAGTTGGTTTAATTGTTGGTCTGCTATTCTTGGGAGAGTTTGCTATGAAAATTGGAAAATCTGCTAAGAGTAAGGTTGATAAACTAAGAGAAAAATCAAAGTCTGAGGATGATTTTAAAGATGGAAAAGAGACCGTAGATGAAACTCCAGATCAGGATGTCACTTCTGAGGCAGACAGCAAAGAATCAGAATTTACTAGTGATTCAAGAGAAGTAGCAGATAGTTATACAGAAACTTCAAACGCTATGCAAGAGAGTGTTATGACCGATACGATGGAGGAAACTTCTAGTAGAATTAATCAGGAAATAAGTGAACAGATTAGTGACGGATATACTCCAACCGAAGATTTTGAAAAAGCTGTATCTGATATGGAATCTTCATTCGAAGAAGTGAAAACAGATATAGAAGATGGAAATTTTTCTGAAGCGAACAGTACTCTTACGGAAGCTTCAGAAAGTATAGATAAAACACTACAAGAGAGTTCAGACGAAATGCATGATTGGGAAAAATCTTCATTAGAAGAATCTTCTCAAGCCGTAGATGATGCTGCCAAAGAATCTGATGCGTTGGATAAGGCACAAGAAGAACGTGAACAGGAAATTGAGGATGAAGCCGATGATTCGGGTTATGATGCCGATGACGAAGAATGGCCAGAAACCGATGAGATTCCCACTGAACTTTAAACATTAACGACAAAAATAACAATTATGATAATCACATGGTTTACTGATCCTTCTAAAGGATCATTTACAGAAGGAAGTACAAAGTTTTCTTCATACTATCAATTTGATACAGAGACAAAAAAGTTTACAAGAATACGACTAGAACTAGGAAGAAAAGCAAGTTCTTCTGGAGGAGATGATGGACGTACAGGAGCCTTTTTTAAAGAAGAACGATATGTTGGTTTCAGTAATGATCCAAAAGTTAGGTCTTCTCAACCCACAAAATGGAGTGTTAATGATAAGGGAGAACTTTGTTTTGATGGAGATCCTTTACAAACTAAGCCTGCAAAGGATTTAAGAACTTATGACACTTCGTCAACGGTGTTTAATGAAGATACCTTTATTCACAAAGGAAATGCTATTACAGACTCACCAAACCTTCCTGAAGGGATAGAGACAAAACATTTAAGTCTTATTGCTAATGATACTACTTTAGAAGGTGAAAGTATCAAATTGACTTCTAGAGATGTTTCTAGTACAGATCTGTCTGACGCTCTTAAAAATAAGGTTTGTGAGATATTGGATGTAGATGATTTTGATTCAATTACAGATGATGATATTCTTGAAAAACTTAAATCTCAGATTAAAGAAATTAAAGAAAAATCTATTGAACCTTCAAAAGAATCTATCGATAGTTCTTTAGAAGATATAGATAAGTTGATGAGCGATATTAAAGAAAAGATAGAAACAGATGGTATTGCTCCCACTGAAGATTTTGAAAAAGCTTATGCAGATCTCCAGGAAAAGGTAAAAGCAGCTAAAACGGCTACTGAAAGCGGAAAAGGTGTAAAAGACGCTATTAAAGAATTAGAAACATCTAGAGCTTCTCTGAAAGAATCTGTAAGTACACTAAGTGCAGATCATCAAGCAGGAATAGATAGTTTAATTACCGACAGTAATGCGGCTGTCGAGACGGCACAATCTGCGAGTGAAGAATGGGAAAGAATTGCTTCAGAATATCAAAGTGCAGAGGAGGCTACCTCTATAGAAAAATACGAAGAAAGCATAGGCAACGAAGAGGTAGAACCCGTAGAACTCTAAAGAACTATTTTTTTAACACTAAAAAGAAATGACATGGCATTTCCAAAAATAACACTAGACAACAAGTTGTCTGAAGAGGTCATTGTATATGATGCTTTTCAAGATAACGAAGACAATAAGAGCCTGTCCAATTTTTTTGGTTCATTAACAAATATCAGTTCTGTAAATGCAGAAGGGAATCAAGTTTTTGAACCCATTCATGGACCTATTTCTACATATATCATTTATGACTCGAATAACAACCCTATAAAAAGAGTATTTACACTGGGGAATGATCCACAAACGTTTACTGTAGAACAAAGCGATGTGGATATCATGAAGGCTACTCAGGCTTTTGTAAAGCTACTTCAGGATTCACCAAATAATCCAGAAGTAATAGCTTTTCAGAAGTTAATAAAAGGAGGTAAAGCAAACCCAGATAAAGTAAATAGCTTTTTTAAAGGAACTACAGATTATACCTCTTGCACTTTTATTTCCTATATGCTTGAGGTGGTTACTTTGGCTAGAACACCCGAGACCCAAAACAAACCACCTCAAGAACAGGAATATAGGCTGAGTGAGTTGTGCAAGTACATGGGTATTGATTGGCCTTCGGGTTTTCCAGATGTGGTAATTTCAGATTTCTTTTCTTCCGAAGAAAACGAAGTTTTACGTTTAGGAGGGAAACTAAATATCAATAATGTTACATTTCAGGAGGGAGTACTAGATCATATTCTTTCTTTTTTACCCAGTCCCGAGATTACCTTTGGAATAGAAGTAATTCTTAAACCAGGACTAAGTATGGGAGTTAACTGTTTAACATTCACGTTAGACGATGTGAAAATTCCTATCGGAAATGGTAAAACATTTGATATCGATAAGCCAACAATGATGTTAACGATTAATCCATTATTCAAATTTGTGGTGTTCGAAATCAAAGCAACTATTCCTTTCAATATATTCAAAAGCCCAACTATCGATGCTCAAATTGCAATGACTATTGATAATATTGAGGCAGAGGTTGGAGTAGAATTAACCGGGAATAAAACAACCCTGTTAACGCCACCGATTATAAAGGGATTACATTTTGACTCTTTTGGAGTGGGTATAGGATTGTTTTTTGAACCGGCAGGTTTGGCTATAGGTGTAGATGGTTCTTTCCATATTGGTGATGATAAAAATAGAATTGCCCTAGATGATGACCAGTTTGCGATTGTTTGCCAAATGGAAGAAGAAATACCAAATCCCTTGTACCTCTCGTTTTACGTACCGAAACTAGATCTCGATGAGGTAGTTACATTATTTACCAATACCTCTATACATTTAGATTTCCCGGTATCTTTTAGTGATTTATCATTTAGATGGGCCGAAAATCCAATGGAACCAGTTGTATTACCCGATGGTTCGTTGGCACCTATGGGGTATGGATTTAGTGCGTATATGGATATTCTGGGATTAACATTTTATGGAGCTTTAGGAATTGATCTTGCACACGGTGTATCTGGCGAAATTACCATGTCTCCACTTTCTCTGGGTTCCTTATTCAAGTTATCTGGAGATGGAAAGGGAGTAACCATTAAGGTTGATGAAAACGGAAACCCAATTCCAAACAATACCATACCTAAAACGGCAGCTGAGAGGAAGGTTATCAGTAGTGCAACTACCAAGCAATTGGTCGTGCCAGGTGGACCAGAGATGACGATAAGCACATCATCCTCACCTTATTTTACGTTGGGAGCACAAGTGAGTTTGTTCGATTTGATCAATGAAAAGATCGAAGCTTCGATATCAAAAAGTGGAATCCAGTTTGAACTGGATTATGGAGCTATCATAGAAACAAAAATGAAGTGTGTGCTTCAGGACTATCATAATTTCTCTGGTGACTTTAGTTACGGATTAGATATAAATGTTCCTTTCCCTACCATAGCAGGGTTTAGTTTAGGAACTTTAAGGATTAATGATAGCTGTGATTTAAAATTAGCTATCTCTACTTCAACATCTAATATTGATTTTAAAGTTCAGGGAGGTTTCACTTTTGAAGGATTGAGTCTTAGTTTTGGACCTTATGATGCAGACATTAATATAAGCAGTATAAAAGGAGTGCTAGAATCTGCAGAGAACTACATTTTAAGTCATGTAGAAGATATTTTCAAAGCTATCATTGAAGATGCTGCCAAGTGGGCTAAGTTGGTAAAACAAGCTTTCATCGCTGGAGTTACAGATGTTGCAAATGGGCTTAAAACTGCTTTTAAGAAATCTGAAGCCGAAGTTGCTTCTATAATGCATGGTGCTGGTTATGGAGTCAATGAAATAGCTTCGGGAGTTAAGAGCGCCTTTAATGCTTCTAGTACAGCAGTAGCAAATGCCTTAAAAGAAGGATTCGGTGCTACCCAGAACGAGGCTGCATCGGCATTGAAATATGCAGGTTTTGGAGCCAAAGAAACAGCAGAAGCGTTAAAATCTGCATTTAACCTTGCGCCCGATGTAATTAATGAAATCATGAAAGGAGCAGGCTACAGTGTAGATGCGATTAAAAATGCCTTTGAATCCCTTGGAGGTGATTTTGGTGATTTTGCTAGCCATGCATGGCATAAAATAACCCATTGGGATAGCTGGTAGATATACTCATAAACTCATCCAAGCTTAATATTTTCTATTGGGGGGTATGATGGAAAATTCGGGGGGAGGGTGAGTTTACTTTTCTTGAAGATGAATAATACACGAAGTATAAGATAATAGTAAATCTAATGATTGTATCCATAGACAAAGAGTTAGCGTCTGATCCACTACAACTATTTAAACCTCTATTTGATAAGGATAGTTTGCAGATTTTGGAATGGTCGGTTAAACTTACATCCGGAGGTGTAGAAATAAGATATAAACCTACATTCTATGCATATCATCATAAAGATGATCGTTCTGTTTATAGCAAGATTAATGACCTTTTGGTAGGGCAAGATTGTCCGCAAGAGGTTCTTCGTATACAAGAAAAAACTAGTGCTTTTTCATTGTATAATGGGTTACGAATACCTCTTCTGGAGCAAGAAAGTAAATGTTTGTATATACATGAAAAAGAATGTAGTACTATAAAATCCTATAGGTGGAAAAATAAAGAAAAGTATGAATTATTAAAGTATACTTATCAAAGTAATTGGCAACCAGAACAGATTCAGATGTTAATACATTCCGAACTGCATAAATATTATACCAGTTTTACAAAAAGCACACTATTCAAAAGGTGTAAATGCATATGGCTACAGCAAATAGAAAACCAAATTCATGAAGTATATCTGGCCTTTCCCGAAAGACCCCAACTAAAATTTGTTTTGGCAGGAATCAAAAATGCAATTTCTTCGGATAGCTATAATGTTTTAAAGTCGTTAACTAAGCTAAGGTGTAAAAACATAGGTTTTGACAGTCTATATTCGAAATTCCCTGCCATTACTATTTATTTTACAATTCCACTAAAGGATAAATTTCCAAATTCTTATGAAGAACTGTTACAAATGACGCATGATTTTTTTCAGAAGTAATTATTCTATAGGCTTTGTGTATTAGGTGAGTATAATTTTATCTAACTCTATTAATTTGTTTTGTGCTGCAAAAATGATAAGTCCAGCGATATTTTTAGCTCCTGTTTTGGATAATAAATTAGATTTATGGGTTTCTACTGTTTTTCTGCTTACAAAAAGCTTTTCTCCAATTTCTTTGGCTGTAAGTTGATAACATAATAGCTTAAGAACATCTAATTCTCTTGGGGTTAATTCATCAATATTATTGGTCGGAATTACGGGAGTATTCGACGCTATTTGGCCTCTTAAAACTTCCATTTGATCTACATCTAAATGGTGCCCGTTACGATATACATTTCGAATCACCGTAACTAGGTCATTTTTGTCAATTCCTTTAGGAATAAAAGCATTGGCTCCAGACTTAAACATATATCCTAAATAATTGGCCTGATAATGCGAAGAAATAACAATAGATTTTATAGTTGGATATTCTTTGTTTAATGCATCTATTACATCTTTACCCGTCCCATCTTTCATGCGAAGATCAGTAAGAACAAGATCCGGTAAGTGATCTGGATCTATCGAATCCAGAAAAGAGTTACCACTATAGGACAGTGAAAGTATCGAAAAATCTTCAATGCTATCGAGGTAATCTTTTAATAAGTTAGCGATTAACTTATCGTCTTCAATTAATGCGATTTGAATATTATCCATTTTTCTTGTAAAAAAATATAAATTTTGTTCCTTTGGGGTAATTTTTTGTAAATCTAGACTCTGCGTTTAACTGTTTGGTTCTTAGAGAAATATTTTTCATTCCGAGTCCTTTATTTTTGTTCTCGACAAACCCAAGACCATCATCTTTTACGGATAAGAAAATAAATTGTTTTGCTACCTTTAATCTAATAAAAATTTGCGAGGCTTCCGCATGTTTTTCAATATTTGTAATAACTTCTTGTAAAATTCTGTAAATGTTAATCTTAACTTTTTCAGGAATATTAACATCATGTTTTTCTGAAGCATAAAAATCAATTTTGAATGTATTTTTCATGGGTGTTAAAACACCATAAAACAATTGACTTAGAGAGCTCTCATTGAGTAAGGGTGGGGTAAGGTCATGAGAAATTCTTCTTGCGGTCTCAATACTGTTTTTGAGGGGGATTTTTAATGTCTCATCGGTATTCATAAGTTGTATTCTACGCAATTGCCCTATTAATTCATCGTGTACATCGGCGGCAATTCGAGTACGTTCTTTCTCCTGAATGTCAATACTATTTTGCAGCAATTCTTCATTGTGCTTTATTTTTAGATTCACTTTTTGCTGTTCTTCTCTTTTTATTCTTTTCACATATTTCTTGGTCAATACAATAATAAAGAACAGCAATAGAGAAAACAGGAATAATGTTCCTGCAATCCACCATATAGGAGTTAAAGGGTTTTTCCAGTCTTCCATGTTAAATTTACTATTGCGACATAAAATAAAAACAAACAAAAAGCCCTGAAGAGCCAGATCCACCCAACTAAATTAAGATGTTCATTTACAAGGTAATTAGTAGTAAGCGCCAAAATAAAATCGATCCCAAAATAAAAGAGAATTGTTAGAAATATGGTGATCGTAGTGTTTGACAAAAACAATTTACCATCAAAATACTTAAATAGCACAGCTATGAGTAAAATGATAATAGAGAAAATATAGAATATTCTATCATAAGACTGATAGGAAGTCACTTCTGTATTAGAAATCAAACTGTAGATCATAGGAGTTAGAAAAATTAAGGAAAGCACTATAAATTTTTTCTTTTCCCATCTTAAAAGATGTATTAGAATATAGTGCCCCAAAAAGAATAAATGTATATAGTAGGATATAGAAAACAGAAACAAATTAGCCTCACCAAACCAACCCATTATCTCAATAATTAGAATTAGACTCAAATAGAGTGTCATAGAAGAAAAGTACTTTCTTATAAAACAATATAGAAGACCAATAAGAATCGTAAGTTGGCACAATACAGAAAATCCGATTGACAAAAAATCCACCATATCTCTTGGGTACTTAGTAAATATATAAGCTAGTGAAGTACTATAATAAGTTGAAATCCTCAGAAATAGTAAAAGGAGGTCTCGGTCTTGAGACATCCATAAAAACCTGATCTCCAGATTCTAATGGCACTTTATCAGTATTTAGGCGATTGTCTAAAATGAACTCCATATTGAGACCGAAGTCTTGAAAAATCTTTAACCCAAACATGACATTAATACTTCGTTCGGGGTAACAATCAGAGTCATTGTCATTTTTAAATAGTCTGGTAAGGTCTTCCATAGGGATGGTCATTACTCGCAATACATTATGATCCAGCTTTTCTTGCTTTTTTAAAGAAGTATACCAGTTTGAGGCCCAGTAGTTCCAGGCTAAAATGCGAAGATGTGCATCTGCTGGATCAATTTGGTCTGTAAACGGAGGTTCATTTATAGGTTTTGTTTTACTTACTGGAATCCTAGGAATACATATTTCAGTGCTGTTTTCGTCAAATTTTGGTTCTATTTGAATGATTTCTTCGGTTGCACCATCAAAAGAGGCTAATAATGCATCGTTAATGTCGTTGATTAGATAAAATTGCAAGCCTCCGTTGTGTATAGCAAAATAGCAGTGAATGTTTTTAGGAGGTATACCATTTCTTGTTTCTTTAAGTATAGTGTAGTCATGATAGGTAATGCTGAAATAGTTGACAGATGTTAAAAACGATTTTCCGAGATCTGTGCATCTTATTCGATTCCAAACAGCAATGTTGGTTTTAATTTGGTGGATTGTTAGTGCAGACATTCTAGAGGGTTTAAGAGATTAGTGAAAATTTAATGAAAATAGTGGAACTCAAAAACTGAGTTTTTAAAAAAGTCTGTTGCAACCTGGTAGACTTTTATTTTCCCCTCTAAATTCGGTAAAAAAAGTAGAATTAATAAGAGGTTTAAGAAAAAAATATAGTTTTATAAAGGATATTTTTGTCCGTTATAAAAATATTATATAGTTTTGTACCAAACTTAGTAGTATGTTTTCAAAATCTTGCGAATATGGTCTTAGAGCTATAATTTTTATAGCCCAGCAAACATCTCAAAATAATAAGGTGAGTTTGTCTACAATTTCTGACGAAATAAATTCGCCACAAGCATTTACTGCAAAAGTTCTACAACAACTTACGAAGAATAATTTAGTAAAATCTATTAAAGGGCCGTATGGAGGATTTGTTATAGAAGAGGAAAAAATGAATACTAAATTAAGCGAGGTAGTAAGAGTACTTGATGGGGATGCTATATATACTGGTTGCGGTTTAGGATTAAAGCAATGTGATGCTAATTCCCCTTGCCCGTTACATCACAAATTTGTAGCCATACGAAATGATCTTAGACATATGCTTGAAAATACATCGTTAAAGACATTGGCAAATGATCTAAATGCAGATCTGGCAACTCTTAAAAGATAAAAAATTTAATTTAATAAAAGATAAAAAGATCTTTTAATCCTTTATGAGAAAAAATTACAAAAATACTACAATAGCAATCACCTTTATTTGGATAGGTTTTATTGGTGCTATAAGTTTTATGGAGGCATGGTTAAAATTTCAAGCTCCAGGAGTTACCACAGAAATAGGTTTAAGTGTTGGTAAGTTAGTATTTAATGCCTTAAACAAAGTTGAAATCACTTTCGGTTTGCTACTGTTGTTTACAAGTGTAAAAGAAACCAAAAACAGGCAAACCCGTCTCATTTTTCTTTCAATACCACTTTTCATTCTAATAGCCCAAACACTATGGCTACTACCTGCACTGGACCAACGGGCTCAATTCATCATTCAAGGAGCAGATGTTCCTAAAAGCAGATTGCATTTGTGGTATGTAGTATTAGAAATGATAAAAGTGACTTCTCTGATCATTTTTGGAATAAAACATTTAAAAATAAGTACAAATGAAAATAGATAAAAACACTTTGGTAAGTGATATCGTAGCAAAAGATTATAAGTATGCTACGATATTTAAAAACCATCAAATAGATTTTTGTTGCAACGGAAATCGCAGTATTGATGAGGTCTGTAGGGATAATAATATTGTAGTGCAGGAGCTAATTGAAGAATTAGATATTGATTACAAAGAGAAACCAGATAACAATGATTATCAATCTTGGGATATTGATTTTTTGTCAGATTATATATATAACAATCATCATAAATATGTAGAAAACAAGATACCAGAGATTAAGCTGTATCTAGAAAAGCTATGTAAGGTACACGGGCAAAACCACCCAGAGTTATTTAAAGTTAAAGCCCTTTTTCAGGAAAGTGCAAATGAACTTACTACACATATGAAGAAGGAAGAATTGATTCTTTTCCCATATTTCAAAAAACTGGCAAGAGCAAGTAAAGGCAATAAAGTAGAAACCTCAATTTCATTTAATTCAGTAGAAAATCCAATTGCTATGATGCATGAGGAGCACGACAATGCAGGGCATCGTTTTAGGCTAATTTCAAAAATAACCAATAGTTATACTCCTCCAAAAGATGCATGTACCACCTATAACATAGCATTCTCAATGTTACAAGATTTTGAGGAAGATCTGCATAAACATATTCATCTGGAAAATAATATCCTTTTCCGAAAAGCAATAGAAATAGAAAACAGCCTAAAATAAGTACAATGAAGAAGATTTGGATCGGATTTATAAGTGTAGTTACACTGTCGTTTGTAGCATTACTATGGGTAGGAACAGAGATTTATCAAACTCAGCCTCCAATTCCAGATAAAGTAATCGTAAAAGAAACTCAAGAGGTAATATTAACCAAGAAAGACATACAAGAAGGGCAAAATGTTTGGGAGTCAATTGGAGGTATGGAAGTTGGATCAATTTGGGGGCATGGGAGTTATGTAGCTCCCGACTGGACAGCCGATTGGATTCACAAGGAAGCGGTTTATATGTTAGATGCCTGGGCAAAAGATGAATTTCAAGATAGCTATGAAAATTTGGGTGATGAGAAAAAAGCAGCTTTAAAGGCTCGATTAATTAACCATATAAGAACCAATACATTTAATACGTCAGATAACAGTATAACTATATCATCTGCAAAATATGATGCTTTTAAAAATAATGCATTGTATTATGCCTCAATTTTTTCAGAAGGACATGAACAATTTGCTATTCAAGAAGGAGCACTGGTTGATGCTAAAAAATTAGATCAGCTTAATGCATTTTTGTTTTGGACTTCTTGGGCTGCAAGTACCAATAGACCAGGTAAAGAGTATACATATACCTCTAATTGGCCTCATGAACCCTTAATAGACAATATCATTACACCAGATTCACAAATTTGGTCTGGTTTTTCAATTATATTATTGTTGTTATTCATTGGAATATTAGTGTATTACTACGTAAGAAATCATGAAAAAGGAGAAGCCAGTAAGCATCCAGAGAAAGATCCCCTGAAAACCATAACCTTATTTAAATCCCAAAAAGCGGTACTGAAATACATTATTGTTATTTCATTGCTAATAGGGCTGCAAATTATATTGGGAATCCTCACAGTGCATTATACGGTAGAAGGACAGGCTTTTTTTGGATTTGATTTGGCCAGTTTTTTGCCATACTCCATAACCAGAACGTGGCATACACAGTTGGCAGTGTTTTGGATAGCGGCGACCTGGTTGGCTACAGGTTTATTTCTGGCACCCATGATTAGTGGCAAAGAGATGAAGTATCAGATTTTTGGAATTAATTTTCTTTTTGTAGCACTTCTTGTAATAGTACTAGGTTCCTTAGTAGGAGAATGGTTGGGAGTACATCAGTTTTTAGATACAACAACCAATTTTTTCTTTGGCCACCAGGGGTATGAGTATATGGATTTAGGTAGGTTTTGGCAGTTGTTTTTGGCTGTTGGTCTAGTACTGTGGGTAGGTATGGTCGGTAGACATATTTTGTATGGGATCCAAAAAAATGATGATTCGAAACATTTGTTGATCATACTGTTAATATCGGTTATGGCGATAGGTATGTTCTTCTTTTCAGGACTGATGTATGGGGAGAACAGTAGTTTACCTGTAATCAATTACTGGCGATGGTGGTTAGTGCATCTCTGGGTAGAAGGCTTTTTTGAAGTTTTTGCTACGGTAATTATCGCATTTATATTCTTACGAATGAAAATTTTATCGGCAAAAACTGCTGGTAAGGCGTCGATAGCGTCAGCGACCATATTTTTGGCAGGAGGAATTATAGGGACACTTCATCACCTTTATTATTCGGGAACACCAGTGCAAGCGATTGCACTTGGAGCTACCTTTAGTGCTTTAGAGGTTGTGCCACTTACTTTAATGGGATTTGAAATTCGAGAGCATTGGAACCTTTTGAAATCAACCACTTGGATGCAAAAGTATAAGTGGCCCATATTTTTCTTTATTGCTGTGGCATTTTGGAATATGCTAGGTGCAGGAGTATTTGGCTTTTTAATCAACCCACCAATTGCATTATACTATATTCAGGGATTAAATACCACTGCTGTTCATGCACATACTGCCTTATTTGGTGTGTATGGAATGTTAGGAATGGGCTTTATTATTATTTGCTTACGATTTTATTCAGATAGGTCCTGGGATTCTCCAAAACTTAAAAGAGCATTTTGGTTTTTGAATATAGGTTTAATCGCAATGGTAGTGCTTAGTCTATTGCCTGTAGGTATAATCCAGGCCTATACTTCAATAACAAAAGGGTACTCCTTCGCCAGAGATGCAGAACTATTGTATTCGCCTACTGTACAAACTCTTAAATGGCTTCGTATGATTGGTGATATTCTATTTTCAATAGGAATATTCTATTTCTGCTGGTTTGCAATACAAGAGACACTGTACTGTATTAAAGGGAAAAAGAAAACCATTCAAAAATCCATCTATAACACAGGAGACTTTAAAACTTCATAAAAACAGGTAAAAATGAAAGATATACATGAGAGAGAAGATGTTTTTGTATTGGTGTCTGGCTTTTATAAAAAAATACGACAAGATGAAGTATTGGGACCAATATTTAATAACCATATAACCCCAAAACAATGGCCAGTACACATAGAAAAGTTAACAGATTTTTGGGTAACAGCATTATTTGGGAAAGCTTGTTTTAAAGGAAACCCAGCGCAGGTTCATAAAAAAGTAGATCAAAATCTAAATCACTCTATCAGTCAGATACATTTTGGAAAATGGTTAGAGCTCTGGTTCGAAACCATTGATAAGCTGTATGAAGGAGATATAGCCCAAAGGGCAAAAGATGCTGCACGTAAAATGGCGACTAGCCAATATATATCGATCTGGAAGAACAGACCAACAGATCAAATTGAAAATAATAATTAATACATAATCTGAAACTTAGCTGAAATAACTATTCATCTAGGTTTCTTAAAAAATAGAGTCATGAAAATTTATCAAAGTTATTTAGAAGAATATGAAAAGGGGATTATAGGCTATTCACCAATAGCTATTATAGGACAAAGTTGTTTAGGATCGGTTGCAGCAATGTTTATTTTAATGAATGGAAATACGGTACTTCAAATGGTACAACTATTTATCATAACCATACTGTGCATGTTTTTTAATGGTGCTATTTTGTCTCAACAAAAGCCTAGAATAAGTTTTAATTTGCTAATTCTAAGTACTGTGTTTAGCATTCTTTTTGTGATTGTGAATCTACTATGACAGCATAGAATTGTTGTGTTTTATTTTATTACCCCTATCAAAAGATATCATTATATGATACTTTTGAAGGGGTTTTTTTGTTCGGTTTATTAGTTATTTGTTCTTTGAAACCGAATACAAAACGATAGTAGCATTCTTTCGTTTGGTATTACCTTGCCTTCTTTTACGGCTCTCTTTTCTAGCAAAATTCATTGAGGTATTAGCAGGACTTGAAATTTGATGATCTGAATCAAAAGTATTATGAATGGGTACAGAGCCTGGTACTGTAAATAATACTCTCATTTGTTTTGATTTGTTTGGCATAATAAGATGTTTTACATGATTAAAGTTACCAAAGGTCCTTATTAAAAATATTTCATGGTATTTCACTGAGATTTAGCTCTGAATATATGTTGAGATATTTCAAAACATACTCCAAGAAATAATAAACCTGATTATGCTAAAAAGCTAAAAATAATGTATGATAGGATTTCTAATTATGCTCTTTACATATAGTAAATACGGGTAAACCGCAAAATATGATCTGCCAATCACATAATTTAGTTTTAATAATAAAAAGAGTGATATTCTTTTTTATATTTGGAAAAAGGGCACATGTTAAAGAAGGATACTTTACAATCTTCAAAAGATGTTTTTTGATAGGGTTTAGAGGTAGTATTTAACAGGAAATGTAACTCACAGAACCTAATTAGATTAGAGCAATGTGATTGTACTAACCCTAGAAAAATATTTTAAAAAATTTGCTTAGAAAATACATTGATCATGAACTAAATTTCTTGAAGGTAGAAAGCTTAGTTGTAGTAGATGATGAAAACCGAAATTTAAAAGGTCGATTTTATTCTGATAAGAATTTTCATGAACTTAATTGGGCTAGTTAAGTAATGGCAATCATTAAAAATAAAAGTACCGGAGAAATTGTTTACCTCAATACCCAACATACTTTTGGGAGAAATCGTAACATAGTAAACACTTATCTTACAGAAAAAGATATATCGCAATCACATGCTTTAGTATCTTGGCGAGGCAGTCATTGGTATCTTCAGGACCATAGTAGAAATGGTACCATAGTAAATGGAGAGTATATTAACAATACGGCAGTAAAACTTTCTAAAGGACATAAAATCCAGTTTGGAGAGCATGAATCTACGCAGTGGGATATTATAAATATAGATCCCCCTTCTAGTTATTTAATGTCTGTTAAAGACCAGAACAAGATAATAGAGCTTACTTCGGGACATGCATTTCCAAATGAAGAAGAACCAGAGGTTTTAATTTACCCAGAGGATGCAACCTGGAAATTAGAAAAAGAGGGTAATATTATAGACTTGATTCATAATAACGCCTACCTTGTTGATAATGAAGAGTATGTGTTCGTAGAAAACCAGATGTTGGAGGATACTATGGATAACGGGCACGTAGTGAACAATGCCTACTTTCAATTTATCCTAAGTTCAGACGAAGAACATATCAATATTAAGATTATCACCCAAAACCTTGAACTAGATTTGGGAGAGCGAGTTCACAATTATATTCTTTTAGCCTTGGCGAGAAAAAGGCTGGAAGATGTGCAAACTGGTGCTGTTATTGGTGATCAGGGTTGGATGTCAATCGAAGATTTACTAGACGATATGAGTAAAGAGTTTGGTAAAGAACTAGATCCCTACTATTTGAACTTGAAAATCTATCGAATTAGAAAATTTTTACTGGAAACAAAGCCATATGGTTATCTCTTTTCAAACATTATTGAAAGACGATATGGCGAAATACGTTTTGCTCATCAATTTTTTCAAATCTTAAAAGAAGATCAGTGTATTGGAGAAGTTTTGGCAACAGCAAACTGAAATGAATTATAAATCTATAAAACTATAAAGGAGATAATTTAAAATTAAATCATGGAGAATCACTCGACTAAGCCTACCCCCAATGTCGATATTGAACTTGAAAACTACAGCATACTTGAGAAGATTGGAGAAGGAGGTTACGGAATTGTTTATAAAGCAAAACAAATTAGCACAGGGCAAACCGTAGCTATTAAAATACTGAAGTTTAAGGAAATACCGGATCAAAAATCTATAAAGCAACAAATTGCCCGTTTTGATCGCGAAACAAAGTTATGTGCAGAAATTAATCATCCCAATATTGTCAAACTTCTAGATAAAGGAGTTACCGCAAATCAGGAACCTTTTGCCGTTTTTGAATATATCTCAGGACAGACCTTAAAAGATTTAATTACGTTGCATAATGGCCTATCTGCCAATGAAACCGGAGTACTTATGGGGCAAGTTCTCGATGCTTTGGTTGCTGCGCATGCCAAAGGAATTATTCATCGTGATCTCAAACCACATAACATCATGGTGACCCAAACAGGAACGAGGTCGCATATCAAGATATTAGATTTTGGAATTGGAATATTTACCCATGATTTTAGAACAGATGATTATAAAGATATAACCCTTACTCACGAAGTGATTGGGACTCCGGCCTATAGTTCTCCAGAGCAGTTAAGAGGAGAACCGCCTACAGTAAAATCAGATTTATATGCCTGGGGGTTAATTGTATTAGAATGCCTTACAGGTCAACCTGCGATTCAGGGAGCAAATGTAGCAGAGGTGTTTCAGAAACAACTAAACCCGGCAGATGTACCCTTACCTCCTTCAATTTTTGGGCATTCTTTGGGCAAAGTACTCAATCGTGTTTTAGAAAAAAATCATTCAAGACGTATTGCTAGTGCAGCATTGGCTTATGAAGAGTTTTCTAAAATCAACTTTAATACTTTGGTAGGGCAGATACAACCGCAAAATGAAACCTCATTGCGATCAGAAGATGCTACCGAAGTGAATCAGTTGGTTTGGCGTAGTGCACATAGTGAAAAAAGACAAATCACGGTACTTTGCGCAAAACTTTCACTATCGGTATCTGATAGTGCAATGATGGATATAGAAACCATTGAAACCATTCAAAAAGATCAATTGCATTTATGTAAAGATGTAGGTGTTCGTTTTGGTGCCCATATCTCTGGGATCATTGCCGATACCATTATGATGTGTTTTGGATATCCTCAAGGAAGTGATAATGATGCCAGACGAGCAGGAAGAACGGCACTAGAACTTATTGGACAATTGCAAAAGAGAAGCACTTTGCTTTTTGCCAAACATGGGGTTGGCCTGGAAATAAGGATATCGATGAACTCTGGGACTGTATTGGTAAAACATAATAGTTCCCCAGAAGGATTAGTAACCAATAAAGCCTTTAACCTTTTATATTCAACACCACCGGGGCACATTTTAGCCTCAGAAAATACCAGAAGATTACTAGAAGCACATCTGGAATTTGAAGAATTTAATACAACGCAAGAATTTTCAGGTACAATTAATACTTCGAGGGTTTATCTTTTAACAGGAGAACGCCAAACAGAAGCCCTTTCAAATTTAAGTCCGCGAAGTGCAGATCAAAAAATGGTTGGTCGCGACAAAGAACTAGCCAAAATTTATGAAACCTGGGACTCAATACAAGAAAAAGATGGAAAGGCTTTACTTATAAAAGGACAGGCCGGAATAGGAAAGTCGAAGTTGATCTACGAAACCAAAAAACAATTGATCGATCAAGATTTTGCAGTGCGAGAATGTCGTTGTCTTCCTGAGCATCAGAATAATGCGTTACATCCTATTTTTGAAATGCTAAAAAGAGATATGGGAATTCATGATAATGAAACTGTGATTCCGCATCTCGAAGAAGCGCTAAAGAAATCTGATGTCGATCCTGAAAAAGTCATCCCTGTATTATGTTCATGGTTTTCAATTCCTTTGGATGAGACCTACCAAGTGTCAAAGGCTTCTCCAATAGAACAAAAAGAGGTTCTTTACGATGCATTAGAAAAGCTTATACTTCATATCGATACCGATAAAAAGTTCACTCTTATCATAGAAGACTTGCATTGGATCGATCCTACAAGTTTAGATTTTTTAAGAACTATAGTAGCAAAAATGAATGATAAAAATTATTTGTTACTGCTCACAACCCGACCAGAGTTTCAATTTGATTGGAATTCAGAAAATATTAGCGAAATAGGACTTGAAACTCTTAATGAAGGATCTACACAGTCTTTTATCAAAGATATATTACAACAAAAGTCAATTGCTGAAAAAGCGCTAAATTATATTGTAGATAAAGCCGACGGAATCCCTTTATTTATAGAAGACCTTACCCGCATGCTTTTAGAAGAGCGGTATTTGGTATTAGAGGATGATATCTATACGCTGGCACAAAATTTTGATGCAGCGTCGGTTCCTGTAACCTTAAAAGGGTTATTAAATGCAAGACTAGATCATATTGGGTTTGCCAAAGAAACAGCACAACTTGCCTCTGCAATAGGTAGAGAGTTTACCTATGATTTGTTGGTAAAATCATCATTACATGATGAAGGTATGGTGCAAACGAACCTTAATGCCCTTATGGATGCGAATTTAATTTATCATCATCGTCGGGTACAAAATGAAAAGTATGTATTTCGTCATGCATTAATACGAGATGCAGCCTACGATAGTATGGTGTCTTTGCTAAAGCAAGAAGTTCATGGTAGAATTGCAGAAACCATGGAGAATGATTTTGATGAGATGGTTAGAGATAACCCTTTCGAATTGGCATGGCATCATGCAGAAGCTACCAACTACAACAAGGCATCTCATTTAGGATTGGAGGCGATTAAAAAGAATATAAAAAACTCAGCCAACGAAGAGGCACTTCGATTACATGAAATTAGTAAAGAATGGGTTGTAAATATCAAGGATGAATATCGCAAACTGAAACGCGAGTTGGAACTTAACATATTTGTTCAGGCTGCAGTTTCTTTAAAAGAAGGTTGGGGGAGTCATATTTCGTTTGATATGGCTACTAGGAATGCAGAATTAATAGGGATGTTGAGATCTCAAAAAGACTTTATTGTTGATGAAAACATCGATGAATACGAATTAAAAAATGATTGGGCATTGTTTTCTTATTTCCATGCACAATCAAAAAGTAAGGAAGCCAAAGATATTGGGGAACAACTCATTGAAAAATCAATTCAGAAGAAAAACCACAAGGTGGAAATGGCAATTTCTTCTTTTTTGGGACAATCTTACTTTGTTTCCGGAGATATATCAAAATCCGAAAAATTACTTACCAAAGTGATTAAAAATTTTGATCTAAAGCAAGATAAAACTCTTTTTGAAGAGTATGGTTTTGATCCCTATATTTTTGCCACAGGTATGGCAGGGTTTATTTATAGTTTCAGGGGGAATTTTGATAAAGCTCTGAGCCTTTATGAGGATAGCATAAAATATGCAAAGACTACCGAAAATGACTCCTTGGTTGTTACCTCTTATGTTTTTATGGTATGTTTTCTTTCTATTGTCAATGATAAAAGTTTATGTGGAAAATATGTCAATGAATTGCATGAGGTATTGGGGAATAGACTTGATGAAGTTTGGGTTGCCTGTTTGTTTTATATTATTGAGGATTGGGTTAATGGAAAAACAGACACTGCTGAAATACAAAGAGATGGAATAATAAAAGCCGGTCAAAGTTTGGCATTATCATTTTATGAACCATCTATGGCTCAAACTTATATAAAAGATCAAAAATATGATAAGGCTATACAATTATTAGAAGATTCTATAGAAAGACAAATAGGTAGCAAGCAAATAGCTCTTCTTCCAACTGCTTATAACTTGCTAGGGTTATCCAAATATTATAGTAACAAAAAAATAACAGATGAAGTAGACTCTCTTTTTAATACTTCAATACAATATGCCGAAGAGATGCAATTTGGTCTGTTAAAACTAAATGCTATTGTAGATTATAGTGAATTGCTATTGCAAGAAAAACAAACTGAAAAAGCAAATACATTATTAGCTACGGTAGCAGATTTTTGCGAAGAGATGTCCGAAATTAAAAATCTGGATGTCTTTAAACGTTATGTACAACTCAAGAACTTAAAGTAATCACAATCTAAATAATTAAAATCACAAAAATGAGTACACAAGATTTAACTGCCGACAAAAAAGTAAGCCAACGTGCTGATGAGATTAGAAAAGAAATTAAAGATAGGTTTGATGCTAAACCTGCAAACGACGGATCATATATTATATATCATATGATCGATAGTCATATACCAGATGATACAACAAAGGATAAAATTTTAAGAATTACACAGTTTTTTAACACTTTATCTTTTGTTGAATCTACTAATGATGCTATTAGAGATGCCTATTTAGAGCATAACCATTTACGATATGGTTTTTTGACTAATGGAGCTTTATTTAGTACTAAGAAGAATGGTGAGAATGTAGAGGTGGATAGAAAATATAATATCAATGAACTTTGTTCATTAAATGATCAAGAATATCAAAGTATTCTTAATGAAATAGATACGCAATTAAATAACATTGGAGGCGCAATAGGCCAAGTTGATAAGTCTGAGGAAAAGTGGTATTTCTGGCCAGGTTGTGAAATGAAAATGCCTTTAAGTACTTCTATATTACTTGATACCTCTGTGCAAAAGTCAAAATTTGTAGTAACTAAAAAAATAGAGGGGTCTGATGAGGCAACACAAATTGTGATGGAAGAGAAACCATACCAATTAGAAGTTTCTTTATTAGGAGACAATGAGTTTTATTATAAGGAAGGTGAAAAATCGGATGAACAAAGACTAAAACCAGGATTTTTCTCTATAAATAGGTCTAAACCTGAGTTTGAAGAGGAAAATAATCAAGGATTTAGTGAAATAGATTTGGCTTTGAAAAAAGGAGAGAAGTACCATTATACCTTGTATGTGCCATACAATAGCCCAAGACTAGATATATTAACCAATATGGAAATCTCAAGTAAAAAAGGAATAGAAGAATTTGTAGCGACGACTTCTTAATACTAGTGAAGATTCTAAAACGTTAAAACCTTGATAAAAACCCTTGCTTTTTTGTCAAGCTGTTTGGTTTAAAGTAAATTATATAAAAGTTTGGTTTCTAGATGGTTAAAACCGTAGGTGGACGAAGTTAAGACTATGTATGTATTATGGTTATTTCGTATGCAAAAGTGTTTTTTCGCTAGAAATCAATCTTTTAACTATTAACTCTTAAAACTTTAAACCATGATCACAAAAGAATTGAAAACCTCCTTATCGGAGAAGAATTCAGAATTGGAAAAAACTGTACGGAACGATGTAAAATCATTATTTGATAAAAAACCAAATAATGATCCATTGTATCAGGTGTATGATACGATTGATAAAGTAATAGCTTCAAAATTTTCTGATTTAGATACAAAAGAAGAAGAAACCAAAAGAGATATATTAAGAATCGTTGAGTTCTTTAACACATTTCATTTTTTTGAATCTATCAATGATTTTATTAGAGATGCTTATATCAACTATAATCATTTTAGACGTGGTTTTTTATCCAATGGAGTCCTACTAAGAACACAGTTGATTGATGGTCAATTAAAGTTTAACAGAGGGTATACTATACCTGAATTGGTAAATATTTATAACGAACAACCAAAATTATATAGTAGTATTCTTAACGAAATTAAAGGTGAGTTAGAAGGTTTTATATCAATTGACTCTGGAGAGAAATGGTATTTCTGGCCGGGTTGCGAGATGAAAATTCCTATAAGCACTAATATTGTTTTAGATACTTCAATTGCTAAATCTAAGTTTGTGATTTCTAAAAAGGATAATACCAGTATACATAACAATAAACAAATTGTTTTAGAGGAAAAACCATATCAACTAGAACTTTCAGTTTTAATGGATACCGATTTTTTCTATAAAAAGACGGAAAACAACAAACAAAAATTGACCCCTGGGTTTTTTACTATCAATAAGTCTGATTCAGAACAGTATAAAACCTTAGATTTTAGTGAAATTGAGTTAGAGTTACAAAATGGGGAAAAATATGATTATACGTTATACATGCCCTATTCTAGTCCAAGATTAGATGTAAAGACTAACATGAAAATCTTTGACACAAATAAAAAAGTAGAAGAGTTTATTGCAACTTGTTCTTAATCTAAATATTTCGTAAAAATTGATTTCAATATTGTAAAGCTAATATGATGCCGTTTGGTATAAAAAATGTATCAGACGGTATTTTTAGCTATTATAGCTAGCACTTTTAACAAAACTATTAGTAGATAAATACATTGTATAGAATAAAAGAAAAATATGCCAAAGTAAAAGTCAATGATCAATATACGATTATGACTTCAGAAAAGGATAGTGTATTGTTACAGTCTCCGTTAGCAATTCAACTCCTAGAAGCTGTTAGCAATAGCAAAGTAACACAGGAGATGATTGTTTCAGATTACCAACGATATAGTGCTAACCTTAGTGAAGTACTCATTACATTACATCAATTGGAAGCAGAAGGGTACATCACTCAATCAAAACCATTATTTACACCAGAACAAGCTGCGTACTGGGAAGAATTAGGATATCAAACAGAAAAATTGGCTACTGTTTTTAAATCTAAAACGATAGCTGTAAAAACCTTGGGTGAAGTAGATGATACCCTATTTAAAGATTTATGTATTGCGACAGGCGTAGAATTTTCTGAGAATCCTCATGTTACTGTAGTATTAACCACTAGTTATTTACATCCTGATTTAGAAATGATCAATAAGGAAATGATAGATAATAGAATGCCATGGTTATTGCTAAAGTTACACGGTACCAGGTCATATGTAGGGCCATTAATGATCTCGGATAAGGAAGAGGTTGCTTGCTGGCAATGTTTACAACATCGACTTGTCTTACACGATCAAGAAAATAGATTATACCAAGCATTGGCTAAAACCGATAATAATATAACCAGACCTCTCATAAGTCATCCTTTAACACAACAATGGGGCAGTAGCACTGCACTTTCTGAGTTGGTTTTCTGGTTGTATCACAAACATAATTTGACCCTAGAAAATGGTCTCGTCTCACTCGATGCAAAAACGAATGAGAGAACAGTACATACGATCGTAAAACGACCGCAATGCAAGGCATGTGGAGATATAAAAATTGCCGAGCAACATCCTTCACCAATTCGGTTGCAAAAACAAGACACCTTATCAAAACATCAAGGGGGGTATAGAACCGTAACTCCCGAAGAAACTTTACAACGTTATCGACATCATGTGAGTGAGATTACCGGAGTGGTACCTTATCTAAAAGAATATCATCCAGTTAAAGGGGTGCCTATTTATAATTTTGGCTCGGGTAAAAACCTGGCCTTGCAAAGCTCATCATTATTCTGGTTAAATCTTCATCTCAGAAGTGCCAACGGGGGTAAAGGAAAGACAGAAATTCAAGCAAAAACGGGTGCTTTATGTGAAGCTATCGAAAGATATAGTTTGATGTATCAAGGAGAAACCTATACGATAAAGGATTCATACAAAAACCTGGAAAAAGCAATTCATCCTAATGAATGCATGCTCTACAGTAGTGAACAATATCAAAATCGAGAACAAATTAATAATGAGAGTACCAAATTTTACTCTCTTATCCCAATACCTTTTGATATCGACAAAAAGATAGATTGGACCCCAGTGTATAGTCTTACCGAAAATGAGTTTAAATATCTTCCTTCGGGGTATTGCTATGCGCAGTATCCGGCAGAGGATGAGAAAAAGTTGTTTTCTTACCCCGATTCTAATGGGTGTGCTGCTGGAAATACTTTGGAAGAAGCCATTTTACAAGGTTTTCTTGAGTTGGTAGAAAGAGATGCCGCAGCTATATGGTGGTATAATCGAATACAATATCCTGCTATTGATTTAGAAACAGTAAATAATGCCTATGTGAATCAAATGTTTGATCATTATAAAGCGATTGATAGGAGTTTGTGTGTGCTGGATATTACTACAGAATTAGGAATTCCTGTTTTTGTGGCGGTAAGTCATAATATAAAAGAGGACGAAAATGATCAGATTTTATATGCTTTTGGAGCACATATAGATGCAGAAATTGCACTAGAAAGAGCTGTAATAGAATTGAACCAGTTACTCCCTGTAGTAAAGAGTGATGACAAAGGATATCTCACATCAGATAAAGTGTTTGTCGATTGGTTAGAAACAGCCAAATTAAAGGATAATGCATATTTAGAACCTGTAAAGGATGTGAAAAAAAATATGAAAACTGATTATCCCAAGCTCTGCGAACCGAATCTCTACGATAGTATACAATTTTGTATTGAAACCGTAAAGAAACAAGGACTTGAAACCCTTGTGGTAGATTTAACACAACCAGATGTGGGGCTTCCAGTTGCCAAAGTGATTGTGCCTGGTTTACGTCATTTTTGGAGACGTACAGCTCCTGGAAGATTATACGATGTACCGGTAAAAATGGGGATATTGAAAAAACCACTAACAGAAGAACAATTAAACCCTGTAGGTATTTTTATTTAAAATGAAATCACATAATTTCTAAAATTTAAACGTGTGAAATTTATATCATATAGTAATACTACTTTTAAGAAAACTGAGTATTACCAGCAGTTGCCAGAAGAAGAAAGAAATATATTTGATGTCTTATCAAGTGTCTTTCATTTTAAAGTGAATAATTATGTGTTAGAAAACCTCATAGATTGGGATGCTGTACCCAATGATCCTATTTACAAACTTATTTTTCCCAGAAAAGAAATGTTATCGGCTGTAGATTTTGAGACATTAAAGATGTTATATCGAAGTGGGCTAGATAATAAAACATTGATTCCATTTATTCAACGGGTAAAAAGGAAAATGTATCCTGAAGTAAAACAGACAGATACTAGTATTCCAAAGATGAATGGTGAACGCATACGAGGTATGTATAGTAATTTTGGAACTATTGTGAGTCTTTTTCCTGATCCCATGTCGCGAACTTGTCATTCTTACTGTTCATATTGTTTTAGATGGATTATGTTTAACGATAAAGAAGCACAGCAAAATTCTTCATACAAAGATCCCAATGAACCTGTGGCTTTTTTAAGAGAACACCCAGAGATTACAGATGTGTTATTTACTGGGGCAGATCCTTTGGTGTTGAATGCTAAAATACTACAAAAATATATTGATCCAATATTAGATATAGAATCGGTAAAGGTAATACGAATCAGTTCGAAATCATTGGGTTGGTGGCCGTTTCGGTTTACCACAGATAAGGATGCAGACGAACTCTTGAAATTATTTAGATATATTCAATCTAGGGGGAAACATTTAAACTTTTGCGCGCATTTTACTCATGTTAGAGAATTAGAAAACGAGGAGGTAAAAAAGGCAATAACAAGAATTAGAGAAACTGGAACTGTGATTCGGTGCCAGGGACCTTTGGTAGAGGGTATCAATGACACGCCAGAAGATTGGAGTAATTTATGGAATGCCCAAATTGCTTTAGGAATGGTACCTTATTATATGTTTATCGAAGCCGATCATAATTCAGAATCTTGTTTTAGAATTCCGTTAGCCAAAGCGTTACAAATCTTTCAAGAAGCTCAGAAAAAAACCACTGGTTTGGCGCGTACCGTAAGAGGTCCCGTTTTTATGAATGATTTACATAGAACATTACTAGATGGTGTCATAACTATTAATGATGAACGATTTTTTGTTTTAAAATCTTTACAAGCTCCTCCTGATATAGAAGGAGAAGGAAAAATTAAACTCATTCCTTTTGATGAACATACCAAAGATGCTGGTAATTTGATCGAATTATTTAAAGAAGAAAAAGACATCGTTAATTCAAATGTATTGATGTTATAGCAGTTTTAAACGAAAAAAATAAATTTAAAAAGCAGTTAATCAATTGGTTACTGCTTTTTTTGATGGGTGATGAAATATGATGAAATATTATTTCCCTAAGGGCTGTCATATATTTGTCTTGTCAAACTAATTAAACGTATAGAAGATTAAAAAACACATCAAATCAATCTATAACATAGGGAAAATAGAGGGGGAACTGATTTGATGTTTAATGAATGTCACGAAGAAGATGTTAGATGGCTAGGCTGCAGAATCAATGGGGTAGATTCTGCAGCTTTTTTTATGAAAAGTGTTTGTATCGATATAATTAACAATGAAATATGGTGAAATATTATTTTCTAGGGTGTCTCAATATATTTGTTTCACTAAGCAAGTAAAAGACAATTGCATAAAAATGATTACACAAGACTCGCAAAACATATATAGAAAAAGAATGGTGTTCAGGATTTTTAAAATGTTTTTAGTATTAGCCAAATAAAACTATCCAACACTAAACAAGAAGTTATATCAAGTTTGTTTAAATACAAATGTATTAGTAGAGCAATTTGATATTCATCTAGCCAAGTATACATCTAACATAGTTGTGCTGTAGAATCGGGGGGTTAAGATTCTGCAGTTCTTGGCATGTTTGAAAGTTTCTGAAACCTTAATAGGAGTACTGTGAAATATAATGAAATAGTTCTACGCTGAAGTATTCTATAATTTTATACTCATATTAATTCAATACTACATTATTAATCTAAACTTAAACAGTATGTCATATCCTATTATAAATACAAAAACGCAAAAAATTAAGTTAGGTAATTGGCTATTTGGAAAACGCATAAAGACAACATTGCAGTTAATAAACCGTGGGGAGGATTGTTATGATATCTATTATTCTAGTCAGCTTACTGGAATGAAGAAAGGGAAAATTGAAAAAATTGAAATTCCGGTGAATAGTTATACCACTGCACAGCTAAATAATAACCCCGAAATAAGAATTGAAGTTTATAACTGTAGTACTGTAAATAAATATACTGCTATACATATAAAAATAAATGCAGATATGGGGGCTTTTGGAACGATAACCATTTATGATCAGGTTTTAGATAGTCATGTAATACCATCAAAAACCAGTGATATCGAACTAGGGAGCATCTCTAAATATGTAATGAAAATAAGAAAACAAATAGGGTACTCTTTAAGTGATCAATATGTGTAAATGCTCATGATTATATTTTTTTATAATCTATACATGAGCATAAAAAGTATTGAAATTTAGGTAGGGATACGTATTTCAAGTTAGGAATTCTAAAACTACTTTTGATACATAATCTTAAAACTACTCTTCACATGAAAAAACATTATTCTACTAATTATTTTGTTCTAAAAAATTGGAATTCAAACAAAATGACTTACGTTAACCAAGGTATTATTTCTAATTCTAATGTATCCTAAACGATTAAATCAACAAAGTAAACATCTTCATATTTAATAAACATTCAATCGTCAAAATTCCCTTTTAGGTCTTAATTGATTAGACCAATTTGCACTAACTAAACCACTAATGGGGTTGGTTGAATACATTTAAACAGATAACAAACAGTTGATTAAAATATATTATGAATAAGCTAGATTTATTAAACGCAATTATCATAGAAGATAATTCTTGTCAGGCAGAATTATTAAAACAGGTGATAAAGAAATATTGCCCGAAAGTAAAAGTTAAGAGTGTTGCACAATGCATGGGGCAAGCAAATAAAGTTTTGAAAGAAACCGAATATGATATCATATTTTTAGATGTTAATTTAGGTAGTGATTGCGCCTTCAAACTATTAGAAACATGTGCTTCTTATATTAAGGATAAGGAATTAATCGTCATTTCTGCAGATAAAGAGCACGCCTTAGAAGCTTTTAGCTATGCAGCTATCGATTATATTCTTAAACCTATAGCTCCAGAAGGTGTAATAAAAGCAGTAAATAAGGCAAGAACGAATATTGACTTGAAACGATCTTTTTCCAGAAGTAATGAAAAACCTATTCCTACAGAACCTCTTAAAATACTGGCTATACCATCACTTTCTGAAGTGAAAATTATTAAGGTAGATGATATACTGTATTTACAATCTGAAGGAAGATATACTATTTTTTACACCATTAACGGAGAAAAGATTGTGTCGAGTAAAAACTTAGGTACTTATGAGGAGTTATTGCGTAATAACAATTTTTTCAGGAATCATCATTCATATCTAGTAAACGTGAATTTTATATCCAACGTTCAGAAAAAAGATGGTGTTTATTTAAAAATATTAGACAAAAAATATTTGCCGGTTTCTACCAGGAGAATTGAACCATTTTATCAGTATTTAAGAATTAAATAATGACTATGTATGAATGATTTAATAAATTAATTTCCCGCCTCCCCCTCTCTTTCTTATTTAAGACTTTGACTTCTATTTCTATTTTTTACATGACTAACTTTATTAGCATTAGCCAATGCATTTCTCTTTTTCACTTTATCTCTGATATGTGCTTTTTCCTGATTTAAAGGTTGACAAAAAGCTTCTCTCATTATTGGCCTATACTTTCTTAATTTTTCTTCTATTTGCTTCTTTTCTTTTTTGTTTTCAATAACGCTATTGCTGCGTTTTTTGCTTTTCTGTTGAGCTACTAATGGATTTACTTTTGGCTCTTTTTGCTTATCTTTTTTGTGTAGCTCAGGTTTTTGAATATGGTTTTCTTTCTTTTCAAGGTTAGCATTCTCATTTAGACCATTTTCTTTTTTTATTGGCTTTTGTCCATCTTGCTCTTGAGCTTTCACCGCTTTCGCTTTCTTCTCGGTTGCTAACCTGTTCATCACATTTTCTGTGGTCATTTGTACGATAGGCTGTAAGTGTTTAGGCACATCTTTAAAAGAAGCTTCAAGAACTTTATCTAGTTCAGCTTTGCTAGGATTTGGATGTTCTTTTACAAAAGTTATGATATTTTTTTCGATTTGCTCTATAACCGATGCTAACTCAACTTCAGGCTCAATTTCGTCAGAAGTGTCTTGTTTCGAAAAGTGTTTTTTATATAAGTCTACAGTTCCTTTTGGTATTGTATAGGGAGACTTCAGGATTTGCACAGATAGCCTTAAGGCATCCATGATTAGTCGTAAGGCAAGTTGTGATTCCTGCGGCATGCAGTCTATAGCTTCCTCAAAACTTATACGTTTGTTTTTTTCTTGATTCTCTTGATCTTCTTTTTGCTCTTGCTTTTTGTCTTCTGCCATCTGATTTTCTATTTTAAAGTTAGCCTAATTTTTTTGAAGTTTGGAAGTATCCATAGTTGAAAAATCAAAATGAATACCTCCACTTCAACCAGCCAAAATGAAATCATGTTCAACATGAATCTTTTGGTTTTCTTGCTTTTTAACAATATCCAGAATAGGCCATGTGCATTACATATGCTTATTCTGGTTTTTTAAGTAGTACTGATATACTTTTTATTTAATAACCTACAGCTTTACTACCTTCTTGTTATCCTTGCTTTGTTTCTGATCTTTTTGCGACTGCGCACTTTGCAATTGGGATTTTTGAGATTCACTAAGCTGGCTCGATGAATTTACTGGATTGCTCATTGCTTTAAGGTCAGGTTTTTTATCTACTTTCTCCTTTGCTATTTTCTCTTTTTGTAATGCTGTTTTTTCTTGTAGAATTAGTTCCTTGCATCTTTGTTCTCTAGCTTCGTATTTAAGTTTGTTCTTAGGCTTTTTCTGAACATACTTAGCAGTCACCTCCTCAATTGTTGTATTCATCTCGTCTAATTTTTCTTCAAAATCAGAAGTGTTTTTATATTCCTCTATTCTGTTTTTTACATACTGTTCAAGATATTTTGGTTTAATTTCCTTGCAGGCTGAAATCGCTTCAACAAGTTTTACTTTGGTGTCAAAATCGTTAGGATCTACTTTTATGTGTGGATTACGACTCTTATGAAAGTGAGTACCTTGCTTTCGGTTCTGGTCATATTCAAAAGATCTCAACTCGTTTAGTTTAGTCTCTTTGTTGTAGACCATTTCATTTTTTAATTCATAAGAATCACTTCTTCTTACTTCTTCTTTACCAATATTAAATTTGTTCTTATGATCTTGCGTAATGTGTCCATAAGTTATATCACCATTACCATGGTCGATTTGAAAATAGACTGATGGATTATTATTGATATCTCCTGTGTATGCTACTATGTTTTCTGGTTTATAAAGTTCGTCTCCGTATGGCATAATTTTATTTTTAAAAGTTAATGTGAATTGATACAGTAGTTTTTGTAATCAATCGTTAATCTGTTGTTATTGTTTTAAATAGTGGCCGATCGTACTCTCTTTTTACTAGATTGATCAATGTTTTGCTCGTTTTTTCTTTTAGCTTTTACTCGATCTACGATTTCTTTTTTATCACTATTGAGTGCTTTACCTAAATTGGATAAATCAGGTTTTTCTCTTTTGTGTTTTTTTACTGCTAGTTCCCTTTTTTCCTTTACAAATTTCTTTAGCCTCTTTTGTGTTTTTTTATGCTTCTTTTCTCTCTTGGGTTGATTTTTGATACTCTGTTTAGCCATTTCGTCAATTTTGGCATTTAGCTCATCCAGTTTTTGCGAAAAGTCCTTATCATTCTTAAATTCTTCTACTTTATTTTCTACATAAATTTTAGAACTTTTTGGTTTGATGTCTTTATGAGCTTCAAGTGCATTGGCTAACAACGCTTTGGTTTTATGATCATCTGGAGCTACCGGTATATGAGGATTACGACTGGTATGAAAACTTCTGAATTCATACTCGATTTTATCTTTCTTAGGATCCTGATCTTTTTTTGGTAACATGGCGTACTCCTTATTACGGGTAACCTTTTTATCTTTCCGGGTTACGGTTTCGTTTTTTAATTCGTATTTGGAGCTCTGTGCTACTTCAGCTCGTCCAACGTTGAACTTGTTGTTATGCTCTTGTGTAATACGACCATATTCAATCATTTTATCCCCGGTTTCGTTGGTGATTTCTCTCTTGAAATACACTGTTGGTTTTTCTCCTATTTTTCCTGTGTAGGCAAAAATGTTTTCCTTTTTATAAAGATCATCTCCGTATGGCATAGTTTTTATTTTTTAAAAGTTAATATTCGTTTATTATGTTGTCTTACAATATTGTGAGGTCAACTTAATGGTTAACCCTTGATACATGTTTTAGTGATTTGATATTCTGTATGACTATCTCTTCGGTTTAAAAGTTTGTTTTTTGGTACCTTGTTCTTGAGAGACGTTGGTATTTTTCTGTTTACTAGAATGGCTTTTAGCTTGCTCTAGACGCAACTTATCCCCAAGACTTGATGGTGTGTTTAACGGTTCTGAAAACGTAGCCAACGACTTCTTTTTGGTCTTATGTTGGTTTTTTGCTAGGAGTTCTTGTTGTTTTTGTAGTTGCTCTTCTTTCTGTCTTTGAAGAATTTCTTGCTCTTTCTTGATTGCATAATAGTTAGATCCAACTAACCGTCTTGCTTGATTTTCTAATACATCTACCTGCTCATGTTTCCGTTTTAATTTGTCTTTATCTAATCCTCTTTTAGAATGAAAATCTTTTAGGTCTACAGCGATTTGTTTTACCTGATTATCCAATTTTATTAGTGCTCGAAGTTGTTCCTTCTTGTTCGGGTTTTTGATGATTTCCTTAACCTGATCACGAGCATATTTTGAGATATATCTTTGTTTGATTTCAGCAAATTTTTCAATAGAATCAGATAAATGCTCTTTCATCTTATCATTTTTGCTAACATCGGTAAAAGCATTTCGACTAGGATGAAACATGACTCCATTGGCGTATTCTTGCGCTGTTTTTTGACCTTGTTCGTTTAATTTTCCATCATTCTTAATTTCATAGGTTTCAGCTACTCCAGCTTCTTCTCTTCCTATGTTAAAATATAGACCATGATCCTGAGTAATATGGCCAAAGGTTACCGACTCGACAGTACCATTCTTATTTTTGTTTTCTTGTTTGAAATACACGGTAGGATTATTGTTAGGATCGCCTGTATATCCTATAATATTTTCTTTCTGATATAAATTATCTCTGTATGGCATATTTTTAATTTTTAAAGGTTGATAGTTATTTGTTTCGAATAGATCGCATGAAAAAATTTGTGAAAATCACTTTACTAGCAATAGCTAATTTACAGGGCAATACATGGTGTTTTTAACGATAAGTAATAAGTGCATGATCTAGGTAATAAGTGATTTTATACTCTTAAAGGGTCATTCTTCTTTGCTTGATTTGATTGTTTTTTGAATTGTTTTTATCCTGTTTCGCACTTACCTTGGTATGTAGAGAGCGTTGAGGTTTATCTGAAGCATTCATAGGTTGATGCATCCCGTTGAAGCGTGATTTCTGGTTTTGTTGCTGTTCTACGAATTCTTCATGAATGATATCATATTGCTCTTCAATCCTTTCTCGCAGGTTATCTTTTACCTCCTCAAGATCTTCTGCACTTTTGGGGTAAGCTTCTTTCATTTGAGCAGTGATTTGATCGACTTCATCATATAGATCTGCCAATCGACCTAGTTGTTCTTCCAGATCATTTTCTTCATCAATTAAATCCAATTGTTCTGAAACATAATCACCCATATTCATTTTTTTGATACCGGGATGATGATCAATCGCTTTGGCCAATATTTCTCTTACTTCTTCGTCGTTGGGCCCTACCAATTTGTGCTCGCTACGGCTTTCATGAAAGCATTTTCCGTTGACATATTCTCTTGAGACCAAACCCTCATCTTCAGACCATTCATTAACCAGTTTGTACGTAGCATTTGTTTTTATGTCCTCTCTTCCAATATTAAATTTATCGTAGTAATGATCCTGAGTGATATGTCCATAAGTTTTTTGGCCATCTTCTCCGTACTGCACGAAATAAACAGTAGGGTTATCATGTAAGTCACCGGTGTAAGCAACAATGTTTTCTTTTGAATATAATTCTCCTCCGTAAATTTTTCTTTGCTGTGGCATGATATTTAAATTTTAAGGTTATAATTAGTTTTATGACTACTTCGTCTTTAGAAATTGAAATAAGGAGTCGCTTCTGAAAAAGATGAATACATCTCCAGATTGTTTCTAAATTCTTGATTTTTAATTGCTTGTTTCTGCTTTGTAAAAAGTTTGTTATCGGCTGTAAATTAGGATCAGATAATATGTTTAATCCTGGTCTATATATTTTAGGACTAATAGATAATTATTGAATTAACTAAAATCTACTTCTCTAACTCGTTTAAGATCTCTTCTTATGTCGATAGCTATTCGTAATTGTTCTTTTAGATTTTTTCCATTTTTTATGGCCTTTAGAACAAATGTTGGGCTAGAATGATCTGCGGTTATCAAGACAATATTCGACAAGCCAAAAATTCTAAGGAAAAAGGGCTGCTCAAACGTAAGATCTTTTACTCGGTACAATTCTATTTCATTGGTGGTTTTAGATAAGATTCCTCGTTCTTCAATTATACGTTGATCGGTAACCATCAATTTATGAAGTTTTGTATCATAGTACTTCCAAAGGGCAAGTACCAACCCCAACCCAAAAGCTGCAGTTAATGGGATACAACAAAGGTAAAACATGAAGTTTATCCATTGTGAAGGAACCCCTGTCCATAACTTTTTTTCTTCCATACTTCAATTTTTTTAACCTTAAATAATTAGTGATTACAGCCTACTATTTCTTAGATTCGATAGGTTTTAGGTCTAAATGATAGTTTTCTATAAGTAATCCATGTGGATTCTTATCGGTTCTGGAAACGTTGTGTAATACAAATTTGGCTCTTAGCTCATTTATCGATTCTGTTTTTTGGTCTGTTCGTAATACTCTTAGTTTTCCATAAAATATACTTTGATAAGGTTTAACTTTATCATTTACTTTTATAGAGTCTATAATGAGTTTTTGTTTCAGGTTTTCTGTGGATATTTTGGCAAAGTGTCCATTGGCATCCAGTGTTTTATAGAGTTGTTTTCCAGAGGTTCCTGCTAGGTATAAAGCCTTATCGATATTTCTTTTATAATTAAATTCATCGATTTCCCAGAATGCAGTATGAAACATCCTCACATGATTGAGAATTTCTGGTTTTCTATACGAATCTATTTCGCTTACATTTACTCCTTGCATTAAAGCCGCTTGACCATCTTTAGTAATTACATAGGCGGTATCTCTGATACTTTGAGTTGTGAAAAATGCCCAGGTAAGACTACCTAAAGAAACTAATGTAGAAATAATGAGCCCAAAAAGAAGCGATTTTTTTGCCAACGCAAAACTTGCAGGAATATCTTTTAGTGATTTTAAATCCATAATATATTTTTTAATGTGATACGAACGATAACTAAACCTGAGTGTATACTGAAAAGCCTTCAAAATTTTGAACCCTCAGGTTAGATATCTTTCTGTAACAGTTTCTATTGCTATCCCTATACTTTAAAATATTGAGTTTAGGATGACTTGTGAATTAATGATTATACGATAGTTAGTATTATGCGGTTGTGGTTGCTGTAGCGTCTGGTAAGAAAATGTTTGCTATTAAAGCAACTAATCCGAAAATTGCTAATCCAATAATAAATCGAATAAAGTTTCTCTGTGCCTGTTCGTTACCTTGCATATACTGAACGAAGATTAAAAAGCCTCCAGCAAAGGAGAAAATCCCTACTACTGCATTAAGAATAGTTTTAATATCTTCTCCCCATGATGCCAGTTTAGTATTTACGTCATCAGTTTGGGCAAATAATGGAGCTAAGTTAATTGCGATTAACAATATCGTTAACCATAATTTTGAATGTTTAATTTTAAGTTTCATGGTATTCAGTTTTAGATTTTTAATGTTGAATTTTAAAGTTTTCATTTTGTTGTTTGGTTAAAGTTTGACAATTATCTTATTTGTTGTTTTTATAATTTTTGATTATTTATTTTTTACCATCGATCTTATTTGCTGATCGATCCTAATACATTTTGTACTCGAGTTGTACCTTAATAAGGTGGTTAACTCTCCTTTTTGTGGAAACTTCTTGTTCACATATACATACAGAGCGCCTATGGCAAGAAATATGAGTGATAACAAAAAGGACTTAAATATGGTAAATACGAATAGGAGGATAGAAGCTACTATGATTACAATAGTTTGAAGATCGTATCCTGCTATTACAGGCTTTTTTTCTAATACTTTTGGTGTTTTATATTCCATGATGTTTTATTTTTTAATGATTATTTCCCTCTTAATTTCTTATACATTGCCATAGCAGGCACAGTCATAAAACTGGCGGTAAAATTGCTTCCAGAATCACTTCCAGCACTTACTAATATGTTGGCATATTTAGGAACTCTAAGCACTGCAATGATCATTACAACTTGTAAACATATAGACATGAGTATCTGGGTAAAACCACCTGCTGCGGTGTTATTATGTATAAGTATTAAAATGGTCTTTAGAATTGTAAGAATAGGTATCCATAACAGGACGGCTAAGAACCCGAAGAACCATTTTTTCAGTACGTCCTGGTTGCCGGGAATTAAAGCCAGAGGTAGCGCAAATACTCCAATGACAAAGTAAATAGCTTTATATATAATTTGTCTAAGCATAATGTATCCTGCGACCACAGATGCAATGAAAAAGATAATAAGGTGTAGTAGTTCTAAGACAGGATTAATTTGCAATACATCATAAACACCGTCACCACTTCCGTCGGCATTGCTATCCTGAATATGAGTAATACTTCCAGTGTAACTGTCTTCAAATTCTTTGGCGTCACCAACCTTGGTGACATAATGAGCTGCATTTTCGGTTACATCGGCAATAATATCTGTTGGGCTAAATAAAAGAAGTTCTACCAGTGGTTTGTACAATACCAAGGCCACCAAGATTAAAATTGGCCTTACCAAAGTATATGGGTCTAGGTTCCCAGATGGGTTTGCGAAGTAACTCATTACTTTGGATCCCACTAAGATGATCATTAATATGGCGGCCAAACCATAAGCATAATCTATTATATGTTCTATATATTGGTATAGCCCTAAGAGATTTTTATCTCCTACATTCCCTTCAAAAATAGCAGTCTGTAGACTGTTTATAATATCTGTTAAATCCATTTTTTTAATTTTTATTTGTTCTTTCGATGCTACATTATTCTCGCTCCAGAAATCTTAAGTAGAGTTGCTTTTATTTTGCAAGAATCCTGGAAACCCCCATTAGACTTAATACATCTTTATCTATTTGATGCACTTTTTCTCTTACTCTCATCATTCGAATCAATAATTTCAAGAAAGCCGTGTAGTTATATCCTGTTCCACCGCTAAGCAAGAGACCGCTTGAAATGACCTCTAACTCCGACTTTAACTTTTTGTAATATTCTTCTTGTTGTTCTAGATCAGCTTCATGCCGTTTGAGACCGTGCATGATTCCAAAAGTGGCATACTTTCGAGTTTTGATATTTGATTTTACATTTTCTATTTTAGTACTAAGACTATTTGACATTATATAAACCGCTCCATATACTGGAGATGTTTTAAGGTTACCTGTAACCCTTCTGTTTTTTGCATAGGTAGTTTCTTTGGTTTTTAGATTTCTAATTTGTCTAAGCTGGTCTTTCTTGTTGTCTAGTTCCCACCCCAAAAGTCCTGCGATTACTCCTTTTTCTGCAGCAACAACAACATCGGCTATAGATGAGGAATGCGTTTGTGATTGAATGCTCATACAACAGCACAAACCAGTTATAATAAGTATGCTAATATTCTTCATTTTGTAAAGTGATATTTAATACGTTTTCTATGGTTGAGAGCATCAGATAAATGCGTTCTCCTTCAGGAATAGGATTGTCGGTATTTGCATATTTTTCAACTCTTTTCTTTTCTCTGTTGAGTTTAGTGCTATACCTTCTTCTAATAATCAGATTTCTAAAACTATCTCCAGGGTTTAAATTGAGTATAGGGTACTTTGAATTGATGTATCCCATACTTTCATACGTGTTATTGCTAAATGTTGTCCCATTAGTAAATCTCGCCACGGTTCCTCTGGCTCTTGCACTAAATAATTGGTTCAACGATTTTAGTTCATCATACTGTTCTTTATACATCGAATTAAGTCCGTAGATGTATAGTGTATTCGCGGTAAGTTTACCTGTAAGTTTGTTGTTTTCACTATTGATACTTTTGTAACGACTTTGAGATAGATTGTCGGTCCAGCTTACGTTAACGGTATGAGTAATAACTACCTGTGATTTAACTGAGAGGCTTATCATTACAAATAGTACATATATCAAAACTCTTTTCATGTTATGTTTTTTTAGTTAAGCTTCAGGTTTATTTTCGTCTAGTTATAAAATCAATTAGAGCACTTTGTTCTACGCTATCTTCGATCATGTCTAGTAGTCGATGAATATTAAAAATAGATTCCATTGCATTTTGATAAAGGTTAAGTCTATCTCCGTAAAGGATTATTAGCGAACTATTATTGTTGAGTTCCCCTTGTAGATTATCGATCATTTGTTTAGCAGTTGCCAGGTTCTTCGTGTTTCTCTTTTTCTTGGTATAATTGAAGAAAGCCATGGTGCTATTTCTATTGGTAAGGGTATTATATCGCTTTCTGGCATTTGAAATTTCTTCATCAAGTTTATCATTAACATAAAGAGCACCTGCGGCTGCAGGACCTGTTAAGTAAGCAAGTCTTTCATAATATTTGTTTCTATACCTGTTAATTTCACTGGTTAAATTCTTTTCATTCGATAACAATGATCTGTATAAATAGTAGGCCCCAACAGAGCCTCCCAAAGACCCCGGATCTGTTAGGAAAGGATATTCCTGAGCAGATACGGTCAAGCCTTTCAGTAGACACATTACTATTGCTATTTTATTTATAGCCTTCATTTTTTCTATGGTTTGTGTATTAGGTGAATATTTATAATGAAAGGGTGAGGTCTGCAGCTTTTAGTACTCCCGATACTTCAGAAAAAGTAGCATAGTTAATTACTACAAAGCCTAATGCTGAAAAGAATAAAATCCTTCTTGCATCTTTATCGTATTTAGAAAATTCCTTAATGAGTTCACTTCGTAATTGGTAAATTTCTTGACGCTTTGAGGATTTAATTTTAGATTTATCTAAGTACATCAAAGCTGCTAGAACGGCTCTGTCTTTTGAAAGATTTTCAAAATATTCCCTTTTCGTTCTAGTCATATATGGTAGCGCAGCATATTTCGATACGGTAGTACTGGCCAGAGAGGAAACGATTGAAGCGGCAATAGCTGGGAGTTCTTTTTCTTCATAATTATGTTTTCGCGTATAATTTTCGTCTAACATTCTCTGCATGTAACGGTTTGACTGACTCAAGAGAGAATTTTGAGATTCCAGTATACCGTTTCTTACCCCTATGATCGCTCCAAGTTCACCCAACTTTTGGCGAGTTTTCTTGTCGTTATTATTGAAATGTGTATGTACATGAACAAATTGTCCTAAACATGTTTGACTTATAAATAGTAGTCCGATGATTAATTTTAATGCCCCTTTCATAATACTTTATTTTTGATTTTTTCCTGTGTGTTAGTTTTTAGATAATAACCTGTATAAAATTTTTCGTTCTGCTTCGCGTTTCATCGCTTCAAGTTCCTTGTATATGGTATTGGTTATACTCACATATTTCTCATTAATCTGTTCCATAACCCCTGTATTCACCCTATTTTTGGTGGTTGTCATTAAGAGGTATAACACCGTTTTATGAGCATATATCAAGTAGTTTTTTTTATTGTTACAGGTACTTCTGGATTTAAGTCCTATATATCCATTACAGATATCACTATAATCGTCATACTTAATGGTGATTCCCGGGGTGAAAAAATAAGCTTCCTTTGCACCTCTTATAGTAAGAGTTGGTAGCGCTGTAGTTGTATACGCTGTAGTTGTTTTGCTCATCTGGCGCCCAAGTTCTCTCACCTTGTTCCTCTCAGTTCCTCTCATAAGCATCCCTGGGATATCCAGATATTGTGCTGTTGAGTTCATCGTGATAAAAAAACATCCTATTATAAAAAGTACTTTCATTTTTTAGGTCTTATTGTGTTTTTAGATAATCTTAGGACGCAATAATCGTTCTCTGGGAATATCTATACTTACCGATCTACCACCGTTTTCTTCAAAAATGTCTATCGCTAGTTTCTCATTTTCATTGAGCATGAACTTGTTAAACAGGAGGGTTACAGATTGTTCGCCATGACCTATGATTTCAAAATTATCGGTACAGGTATAGATAGGAGAAATAACACGCTCCTGGTATAAGTAATCTTTACTCATTCGTTTACGTAATTTTGTTCTAAACAAGATATTATCGATATCGAAGTCTAGTGTAGATTCATTTTTTAACGCTATACGAACGGCAATTTTTTCTTCGACATAATATATTCCCGCAACCTCTATTCTTAAATCACCTTTTTTACCATCCTTAAGGTTTAGAATGTTTCGACTGTGTCTCGCCAATTGATTACATAAACCTTCAAATTGATCTACTTTTTCTTTTTCTTCCTGCTCTTCTTTTTTAAATACTGTTACCAAATGGTCTGATGCTTTAACTTTATAGGTTACAGATTGTGCAAAACGATCATAACCCAATGCAATAGAATAGTATCCTCCGTCATCAGTTATTACGGTAAGGTTAGAGAGTTGACTTCGAGAATCGATAAGTTCTTCTCCAATATGCTTTAAACGAATCATTTGCGGTAAAGTGTCTGCCACGAAATATGGCGACCCTATATCCACATATTTGATTTTTTTATCAAATAGGAGATGTGTGGTTTTTACATCAGAGACCAATAAAGTATCCTGTTTGTTGATAGGTACCAAGTTGTCCTGACTATGAATTAGGCAATGATTCGCTACAATCATTAGTAATATTAAAAAAATGCGTTTCATAACTTGTGGTTTTTATCTGGTTGTTTAATTGCTAATTATTTTTCTACAAATTCTCTTAAGGCCAATTGCATGTTTTTCTTCTTGTTATAGACATCGTATATGAATTTGTTTTCATCTGCATTAGAAGAGTAACAAGCATATCGTTCTGGCGATACGGTTACCTTGTATACATTTGACACACTACCTACTTTGATAAAGACCTCTCTTTTATCGGTGGAGAATAGTTTTTCAAGATCAGACTCACTAAAGGATAGATATTGTGCAAACTTATCTTTGGTCGCCATCTTCTTTTTATGAGAAAGAAGGATCATTGTGTCTGTGTTGTTAATCATTGCAGGTCCTGCAGGAGTATCCAAAATATCTTCCACATCTTGTGTGGCTATAGCTACTTCTCCGTAGAATTTCCTTACCGTTTTGTACAGATATTTGATGAATTGTGCCATTTCTCCTTTTGAAATTGGTTTCCAGCACTCGTCTATAAATATGGATTTCTTGATCTCGGGAATTTTTCTGATTTTTCCCATTACTACGTCTATACACAACATGGTAACCAGAGGGAATAAAACCGGGTGATCTTTAATGTTATCCATCTCAAAAACTATAAATCTTTCTTGTACAAGATCAATCTGGTCTTTAGAGTTTAGGATCTGACTATATTTTCCATCATGAAAATCGCGAAGTGAAAGCTGGAAACTCGTTTTGTCAAAGTACTTTTCTTCATTATCCATAACTGTATGTTGATCTACAAATTCGTAGAATGAAGACATGCAAGGGAACTTGTTTCTATCAGATTCAAAACTTTCGTAGTAAGCATCTAGATATAACCCAATGATTTGTTTTTCTTCTCTCATATGCGGGTCATCACCTTTCCATAAAAACAGGATGAGAGAAGTAAGAAATACCTTTTTTTCGTTATCTATTTCACTTAGACTCTGGAAGTAAAAAGGATTGAACTGTAGTGGCATATCCAAATCGTAGGCAAAATATTGACCGTTTACGAGTTGACACAATTTCTTATAAGAGTTACCAATATCAATCATTACGATATGATGCCCTTGCTCGTAGTATTGACTGGCTATGTGATTGATCAGGAATGATTTTCCGGTTCCAGAAGGACCAAAGATGAGTCGATTACGGTTTACAATAAGCCCTCTTTTTAGAGGTTCATCCCATAAATCTAATCGTACCGGAGCTCCATTTTTGCGATCGGTTAATAAAATTCCGTTAGTGTTTCCTTCATAATAGCTCTCAAAATTTAGAAATACTGGAGTTTGCTCAGAGATCCCGATAAACTTATAGTTTTCAGGAATGTAAACAGATGCACCGGGAGCATTATTGATATATAAATCCTTTAGAGCATATTTTATTTGGTATGGGGTAATTCCTAGTTCTTTGAAAGAGTTTTCTAATTGATTTTTATGGTTTTCTAGTTTTTCTTCAGAAGTATCCCAAAGAATGATATTGAAATGTTGGTTTACGAATTTCAACTCCTTCTCAATCACAGTACTTACCAATTCATCAATTTGATCATAGGTAACTTCATTTTCCTTTGATAAAATGGCTAAACTTTTAAACTGGTTAAGTTTGGTCTTTAATTTTGAAAAAATACTGTCTGAACTACTAATATAGATTACCTGATTATAAATATGATTACATTCTAAACCAAGACATACAGGCTGTATAAACGGAATCTGAAAATTTGTTTTCTGGGTAGAGAAATCAATATTCTTTTTCGTGGTTTCAATGGTTAGGGGTAATTGATCGTATGAAGTTATGGCATACATTTCTCCAACTTTATTACCCACCTGAAGCTTTTTATCGAAGAAGATATCTTGTAGTGATTGATTTCCCTTTGGAGATAGTGAAAAATACTTTCCGATAACTTCAAGCATACATTCGGTATTCATTTTTTCGACTTCAAAAAATTCTTCTTTGATTAAGAAAGAAATACTTGTAGTCACAGTTTTAAGAAAAGTATCTACCTCTTCCATATACTTTTCGTACTGTTTTGGGCTACTAGTAATACTCATTTTCTTCTTAGAATCCTTGGTGATAAACAAGTAACACTCATGGCTTAATGTGGGTTTTTCATAGAAAAACTTGTTATCACTTCGAGATAACATGTGTTCACCTTTTGCTATGGCTTCTTTTACCGTGTCGACAAAGAAGTAATCTTGTTTTTGAATGATAGTATCTTCAGGTAAGGACCTGATGATTTTGTCAAATAACTGATTGATCCTTTCGATGGCGGCCATATCGAGAGAATATATTTGTGGTAGTTTTAACTTGTACCCAACGCTGATGTCTCCCTTTTTAGATACGATCAGATCATTCTCAACGGCATATATTGGAAATACGGTATTTAGAGTATCGTTTTTCATCTGTTGTGTTTTTATTGTTTTTTTAAGGTCAGATGGAATCGCCAATCATCATGTTGATGTGTGTCAACTTAGTTGTATTGGCTTATTTCATGTTATTTGGTGTTAATGTTAAACCACAGGTGGTATTTCTTAGGCATATACACGGTTCTTTTATCAAATATTTCGGTGCTTATTTCTTTGGCAGCAGAAAGAATAGCGATGTCTTTTGCTTCGTCCAGATTGATACTGTTATTTCCACCTAATGCTGCGGCTTGAGTTCCTCTTTGATAAGCATAATCATATACATCGTTGGCTACTTTAGAAGGGATTTTGGGCCAGGTACGATTACCTAAATGAATTCCCTCTCGTCCATCATAATCGTAGAGACTAAAATCTAATAGATAGAGTTTATCATGAACCTTATAGCTATTGATATCTATCATTAATCTATCTGTTGAAAGATTAACTTTCCCATAAACCACCGACCCTTTTGGAATATATAGGGCAGGTTCACTTAATCGCACATCTTTTTTGGTTCTTATGGCTATGGTGCTACCATTAACCAATACACCCTGATCAACAGTTTCTGCTGGTACTAATCCTACGATTTTATCATCTCCTCTGGCAGATCCTGCTCCCTGAAAGTGATTTTTTGTGGTAAACTTATCTTTAATAGCGTTGGACATGCGTTCGCTGGCCATTTGGGCCGTTTTTGCAATATCTTCTGGGTTAGTACCTCCCATTCCTGTTCCCAGGCTGGTTGGGTTACCTTCAGATTTCATTTGCATAGGAGGTTGTCCGTGTGCAGAAGCAACCTGATTATAAGAATCGACAAAAGCATTAAGGTTATCTTCTGGGTTATCTGACTGGGCAGCCATTCTAGATTGCTCCATAAGTTGATCTTGCAAAGCCATTATTCTTTGCAATTCATCGTCTATATAAACCTCTTGAACTTCTTGAGTATTCTGAGATTTTGTTGCTTGATTATAAGTCGTAGTAGTAGCGCTAGCATAAGCATCGTTTTGATATAATTTTTGTTGTTCTTCTAATTCTTGCGGATTCAAGGAATCTTCCATTCCTCTAATAATTGATTCTTCTACATAAACCTTTTCCTCTTCATCTTCAACATCGCTAAGGTTTTTTACAACCTTGTTGAGACCAAAAATGGATTTATCTTTTTCGTAGTTTTGAATTTTTGAAGTTCTCTTAATTTTTTTGTCATCAACTTTTGGTGTCAAAATGTTTATTTTGGCTTCCTTTTTATCAGACTCGTCCGAAGGCATGATGGCTACTTTTATAAAAACACCTATCAGTGCCATAAAGGCTGTAAATACAACTGTCGCTATTATTTTTTTGTTTTTGTCCATTTTTATTTTTTATTGATTCATTGCAATTTCCTTATCCTCTTTTTTAATCAAGCTTCTCCAAACCATTAGGGGATCTACTCTTTTCCCTTTGAGCCATATTTCATAGTGTAAGTGAGGGCCTGTTACTCTTCCGGTATCTCCCACCAAACCAATAATTTGCCCTTGTTGTATTGTGTCTCCTTTTGTTACCATTTTTATCCAAAGGTGACCGTAAAGGGTTTTGATGTCTTCTCTATGGGCTAGTAGAATGCGATTTCCATAACCTTCTACGAAGTCAGCTTTTTCTACCGTTCCACTAGCAGCCGCAAATACTGGTTTCCCTTTTGCAGCAACTAGGTCAATGCCTTGATGCTTTTTATTCTTTTTAAGGATAGGATGAAGACGGTATCCGTATCTTGAAGAAACTCTAATAAAGTCGTTCTTGTCCAATGGAAAATATATAGGAAGCGTACTGTTATTCTTAGTTACTAATGCGATATCAGACTGTTGAGCGATGGTACTCGAAAAGCTTAATAGAACTGCAGCAACTGTTAACAAGATACGCTGTGATATGCTATAATTTTTCATGATTTATTTGCTTATAATTTCTTCGGAAATAGGGTTGCTCTCCTTTTCATTTTCGACTTCTATTCTGTAAAGCTCACTGGCAATTAGAATATCTATTTCTTCTACAATTCTGTTGAAATTACCGTTAACAAGGCTTTCTACATCATCTTCTTCTTCGAGTGCTTTAGGGATAGCGGTTGGGATTTGATCTACTCTTTTATCAATTTTTATTTTACCACGGAATATTTTTCTATTGATTTCTTCACCAAAATTGTCGGCAACAATACCTACAAATTCTCCTTGTGATAATTGAGAAATAGTAGCCACTGGCATTACATATTCTAGGTTTTCACTTATGCTGTATGAGGTAGCACTGGTGTCTACAGATACGCTTTTCATTTTTTGTTTTTTCTTACCAAAAATCTCCTGTAGTTTGGTAGCTGTATCGCTTCGTACAGACCCACTAAAAATGTTCCCCACAATATTGAAGATGGTCTCTGCAATTTTATCCCCATAATCTCTCTTAAGTTGTTCCAGGTCCTGCATTCCTATGGTTGTAGAGATTTTGTTAGACCTTGCTGTTGCGATTAAGTTGTCTAATCCCATAAAGTACATCGTTGGTAACTCATCAATGATAACAGAGCATGGTTGTTTGTTTTTCTGATTTATCTTTTTTAGTACCTGGGTTGCAATTAACCCAAGAGCTGGTGAATTTGTAGTTTGTGTCGCTGGCGAATTGGCCAATATCATTATCGAAGGCTCTTTAGGGTTATTTATTTCCAAAGGAATATTCATTTCGGGGTAAACGTTATTCCCCATTACCCAGAATAGCTCTTTTGTTGCTAATTGAGATAGCGGTATTCTTGCAGATGCCGTTTGTCCTGATAACTGCTCAAAAGCTTCTTTTTCAAGTGCGTCGGCAAATGGTGTCATAAAAAATTTGAGCTCCTTATAATCGCAAAATATCTTGAAGACTTTTTCATCTGGGCACGAAGCCAGAGCAATTGCATGAGGTAACGTACAATATTTCCCGTCTTCATATATTTTTAGGAAGTAAATACAAGAGGCAAAATATGAGATCGCAGACTGAGCAAAGAAATCTTTTTGTGTGATCCATTCTTTATTAAGATTATAAAGTACAGTTTGTGCTGCTTCTATAGCATCTGCCGCTTTGCCTATTAGATCTGGGCTTATTGGGTTTACGAAGTTAGAACGCTGGATGTCATCCAAGGAGATTACACTAAAACTTGGCTCAATATCATAATTGTCTTTATAATATTGCATAAACGCATAGGTCTCTTTTGCTAAAGAAGGGAATTTGTAATCATACACCAGCATCGTAAATTTTTTCTGGATATGCTGTCGTATGTATTCTTCGATTACCGAATACGATTTTCCTGATCCGGGAGTACCTAAGACCATAGTGGCTCTAAAGGGGTTTACCACATTAATCAATCCATTATCTGTTTTGAAATTAACCGAATAGGGGTTTTCTTTTACTCCTTTTTCTTGTTTGAAAATCAGGTTATTTTCATTGAATTCATCTTTCTGGCTATAAAAATCAAAGTGTCTTCTAAAATTGATAAACCCCCAAATGAATCCAATAAATGAAAATATAGTAAAGCCTATATTTAGAAATAAAGGAGTTGGTATTGCAGCTATAAAAATAAATCCCAAAATACCGATAACAGACCCGGTAACATAGTATTTAATTTGATTGTTGCCTTCGGGTTTCTTTTTTACATGAAACCCTAATGAAGCAAAAGCAAATAATAAAATACAAATGAACCTCGTAAAAATAGAATACTGAAAAACAGGTGCATTACTGTAGACTTTGATTAATATGTTGTTTAAATAAACATTGGCTAATCCCTTTTGCGTAAAGTATTCTAGGTAGGAGCTATAAATATCCATACTTAGAGCTGCCAGACATATGATAAATGCAAAAATGATGATAAAGTCTATTGATAATTTGCCGTCTTTCATTGCTTACAATATTTACTCCTTTGTTTTGTTTTATGATGTAAAATTAGAAGCTAAATAGGGGTTCTGAAGGTGAAAAGTAATAAGTGCACGATCTACGTAATAAGTGTAGACTTTGATAAAACATATTAGTTTTTGTATGGGGAAAACGTAACCTTATTTAAATGACTTTTGGTAAAAAATCGATTTAAAGTAGTAGTGATTTTTAGTTCAGTACTTTATAGAAAAGGGCTAAAATCTACACAGCCAGATATTGAAGTTTTAAAGAAACTGCGAAAAGATTATGCAAACAATGCTTCTGGTCTAACATTGGTTTCTCAGGTTATAGCTATAAATTTTCTGAAAATTTCTGAAGCAAATCAATATTGGAGATAGTTGTAGTTAATTGATCTTTAATGTTTAAAAAAGCAAAAGCCCGAACAATTTTGTTCGGGCTTTTTAAGGTGGTGCCTCCAGGAATCGAACCAGGGACACAAGGATTTTCAGTCCTTTGCTCTACCAACTGAGCTAAGGCACCTCGCTGTAAGCGGATGCAAATATAGAACGCTTTTTTTAATAGTCAAAAGAAAAATTTAAAAATTTCATTTTGTATTTTTGTTGCATACCATTTTAAAGATGAATCTTGTAATAGATGTAGGGAATACTTTTATAAAGATAGGGGTCTTTGATCAATCAAAGATCATTTATAAAAAAAACACTGACGCACAAAGTTTTATCCAAGAGATTGATGCTGTTGGTAAAAATTTCTCGGCAATAAACAACGCTATAATTTCCTCTGTCGGGAACTTAAATGAAGATGCCATAATACATTTAAAAAAAAGTTTTAAAACTGTTGTGGTAGATCATCATTTAGAAATGCCTTTTAAAAATTTATATAAAACTCCCCACACGTTAGGGATTGATAGATTGGCTCTGGTGGCAGCAGCCGTTCATCAATTCCCTCAAAAAGATGTATTGGTGATAGATGCAGGAACCTGTATTACCTACGAGTTTAAAAATCATAAGGAAGAGTATTTGGGAGGCGCAATTGCTCCTGGTATTCGATTACGTTATCATAGTTTAAATAATTACACTGCAAAATTACCCCTGTTAGAGCCTAAGATACCTGAAAATCATATCGGTAATACTACTAATGAAGCTATTCATTCGGGAGTTGTGCAAGGAATTTTATACGAAATAGAGGGCGTAATTGAAGAATATTGCAACATTTACCCCCATTTAACAGTTATTTTAACCGGAGGAGATGCACATTTTTTGTCTAAAAGATTAAAAAATAGCATATTTGCCACTTCCAATTTTTTATTGGAGGGATTAAACTACATTTTAGCTTTTAATAATAGTAGATGATAAAGAAGATTTTAGTAGTCATATTGGCTTTTACAGCCATAATTTCTAATGCTCAAGAAGGAACTTCATCCCCTTATTCTTTTTATGGAATAGGAATTCAGAAGTTCAAAGGGACGGTAGAAAATAGATCGATGGGAGGTTTGAGTATTTTAACAGATAGTATTCATTTAAATCTTCAAAACCCGTCTTCGTTTGGAGAATTACAACTTACAGCGTATACTGTAGGAACTTCATACAGTAATTTTAATATTAGTAATGAAACAGAATCGTCCTCGGGGGATATTGCTTCATTAGATTATTTAGCAGTTGGTATTCCAGCTGGTAAGTTTGGATTCGGATTTGGGGTAATACCTATTACTTCTGTTGGGTATCGCTTAAATTCGGTAGAAGACGATGATACCGAAAGACAATTTACCGGAACTGGAGGATTAAATAAGGTTTTTTTAGCTGCCGGGTTCAAAGTTAACAAGAATCTAAGTGTTGGTTTAGATTTTAATTATAACTTTGGAAATATTGAAAATAAGTCGATTCTAAGAAGGACAGGAGTACAGTTTGATACCAGAGAAATAACAAGTTCAAATCTTTCTTCATTTAGTGTGTCTTTAGGGGTAAACTATAAGAAGATGATCACAGAAGATTTAGAATTACATGCATCTGTGGTTTCTACTCCATCTTTTGGATTGACCGCAGAAGGTTCAAGAGAACTAGCCACTATTGTATTAGGAAACAATGGTCAAGAACTTGTTGCAGAAAGACAAGAAACCGAATTAGAAGACAGGGAGATAGATCTTCCTGCCGAGGTAAAATTTGGTAGTGGTATCGGAAAACCTAAAAAATGGTTTGTTGGGGCAGAATATGTATATATGGATTCGGGAGATAACATGAATGCATTATTTGTTCAAGATAATGTAGAAAGTAAAAGTGCTTCAAAATTTAAATTAGGTGGGTATTATTTGCCTAAGTACAACTCGTTAACATCTTATTTTAGTAGAGTTGTTTACCGTGCAGGATTCAGATACGAGGAGACCGGATTAAATATTAATGGCAACTCAATAGATGAGTTTGGCATATCTTTTGGAGTAGGACTACCAGTTGGTAGATTGTTCTCAAATGCTAATATTGGTTTTGAGTATGGCCAACGAGGAACAACAAGTTTTGGATTGGTTAAAGAAGAGTTTTTTAATGTGTCCTTGAGTTTATCATTAAATGATAAATGGTTTAGAAAAATAAAATTTAATTAACACAATGAATACAGCTATGAATACTAAAGTTTTATTTGTATTAGCAACAGGGTTGGTTTTAAGTACTGCTAAGGTAAGTGCTCAAGCTACCGATTGTGCTACTACAGCTTCTATTGCTTATGAACATGCTAAAGTGAAGAATTATGCGGCAGCAGAGGAGCCTTTATGGAAAGTAAGAAAAGAATGCCCAACATATAGTGTTGCTACATACCAGTTTGGAGAAAAGTTGCTTAAAGCTAAACTTAAAAAAGCTGCTGCTGGTGATAAAGTGGCAATTGCAAAGGAGATGATTCAATTACTTAAAGAGAGATTTCAGTATTTTCCTGCGAAAACCAAAATAGGGGATATGCACTCTACTATAGGGCAATTGATGTATGACAATAAAATAGGATCAAAAGAAGATCAATTTGCAGAATTGCATAAAGCATGGACAGAGGATAAGAAAAATGTAGATAACCCTAAAAATGTTTATACATACTTTTCTCTATTAGTAGATCTTCATGGAGAAGGTAAAAAAGAATTACAAGAGGTTTTTGATCTATACGATGGTGTTATCGAAAAGATAGAAGATGAAGAAAGTGATAAGGCAAAGACTATAGCTACAATTACCGATAAAGAAGAATCTGGAACAGCACTATCTAGTAAAGAGAAGAAAACACTTAAGAGATCTACTATTATCTTATCAAATTATAGTAAGGTAAAAGCTGGAGTAAATCAAAAAATTGGAGATTTGGCAGATTGTAAGAATCTAATACCTTTATATACAGGTCAATTTGAGGCTAAGAAAACCGATATTAATTGGTTAAAAGGTGCGGCAGGAAGAATGTCTGCAAAAGATTGTACAGAAGATCCATTATTCTTTAAGTTGGTAGAGGCTTTACATAAAGCCGAACCTTCTGCAAAATCGGCATATTACTTAGGTTTATTGGCATTAAAAGATAAAAAATATTCTAAGGCTCTAGAGTACTTTAAGCAATCTGAACAATTAGAAACCAAAGCTAGTGATAAAGCCAAGGTGAACTTTAAAATTGCTGAGGTGTATAACAAGAATTTAGGAAGTAAAGGAAAAGCAAGAACCTACTATAGAAAGGCTTTACAACAAAAACCTTCTATGGGTATTTGTTACTTGAGAATCTCTAAAATGGTTGCTGCAAGTGCAAATGCATGTGGGGATACAAAGTTCAACAAACAAGCTGTATACTGGTTAGCAGCAAATTATGCGGCTAGAGCTGGAAAAGTTGATCCAAGTTTGAAAAGTACTGCTAGCAAAACTGCAGCAAGTTACAGAGGTTTGGCTCCTTCTAAGACCGATATCTTTAATAACCCTGGAGTAAGCTCTGTAAAAATAGGATGTTGGATAGGAGAAACAGTTAGAGTTCCTAAGCTATAATGCAAAAAAAGAAATATTATATCATAGTAAACTTTGTCACAGCTTTTGCTGTGACATTGTTTTTTTCATGTCAATCTAAAACTTCGAGCAGCCAAGGTTTTTTGGTTGCCGATGAAGCTCCAATTGCAGAGGCTTTCAATGTAAATCTAAAATATACAGATTCAGGTAGGTTAAGTGCCGTATTGAAAACCTCAAAAATCCTTAATTTTACCAATAAACCATTTGGTTACTATGAGTTTCCAGAGGGTATTGTGTTAGATGTAATTGATAAAGATGGAAAAGTGAGTGTGATTACTTCAGACTATGCAATTTCATATCAGCAAACGGGTCTTATAGATATGAGAGGAAATGTCGATATAAAAACTGCAGATAGTACTCATCTAAAAGCTCAACAACTCTATTGGGATCAAAATATTAGCTGGATTTTTACAGATCAACCATATAAAAGTTACCTTCCCGACGGCACAATTAATGAAGCCGATGGTTTTGATGCTAATCAGGATTTCACTATCTTGAATTCAAGAATTAATGATGGTGTAATGTTTATCGACGAGTAATTCGTTACCAATATTAACGTAAACATTAATAAATTTATACACGTGAAAGTATTTAGGTTTTTTGAATATGCTTATCTGGCAATTATGTGTTTCTTTGCTTATGAAGCCTATAATGATTGGGGCGAAGAGAATAGCCGGAGCATGTTATATTTGTTTTTTGCTATAATGGCGGCTTTTATGTTTTTCTTCAAGAGAAATTTTAGAAAACGTTTCGATGCTAATGACAAAAACTAATTCATGGAATACGAAATAGTTGTTATTGTTATTTCACTTCTTCTTTCGGCTTTTTTTTCAGGAATGGAAATTGCCTATGTCTCTTCAAACAAAATTCATATTGAAATAGAAAAGAAACAAACAGGTTTTGTTTCTAATATCCTTAGGAAGTTAACACGGAAGCCTTCTAAGTTTATAGCCACCATGTTAGTGGGGAATAACATCGCGTTGGTGATTTATGGTATTTACATGGGGGAAGTACTCATGAGGTTCATAGAAGCTTATTATCCCAATATTGCAGGTAGTATTAGTTTGCTATTACAGACATCAATTTCGACATTGGTGATATTAATTACAGCAGAGTTTTTGCCAAAAGTTTTTTTTCAAATTTATTCAAATAATCTCCTTAAGGCATTTTCATTTCCTGCGTATGTTTTTTACATTATTTTTTCTCCTATTTCCTCCTTTGTCATATGGGTTTCTGATGTAGTACTTAAAAAATTCTTTAAAACTGATGGAGATCAGGTTCAACTTGCATTTAGTAAAACAGAATTGGGGGATTATATTACAGAACAAATGGAAACGGTAGAAGAGCATGATGAAATTGATAGCGAAATTCAAATTTTTCAAAATGCCTTAGATTTTTCTGATGTAAAATCTAGGGAGGTAATGATTCCTAGAACCGAGATTGTAGCTGTTGAGAAATCGCAATCTATTGCAGAGGTAAGTAAATTATTTATTGATACCGGGTTGTCCAAGATCCTCGTTTTTAATGGTACTATAGATGATATCATAGGATACGTTCATTCTTTTGAGTTATTCAAAAAGCCAAAATCTTTAAGGTCTATTTTACTGCCCGTTATTTTTGTGCCAGAAACCATGTTTGTTAAAGATGTTTTGAATCAGTTAACCAAAACTCGTAAAAGTATTGCTGTGGTTATTGATGAATATGGCGGAACCAGTGGTATTATTACAGTTGAGGATATTGTAGAAGAGTTATTTGGTGAAATTGAAGACGAGCATGATTCTTTAGAATTAGTAGAAGAGCAATTAACCGAAAATGCGTACCGATTTTCTGCCAGGATGGAGGTAGACTACATCAATGAAACCTATAAACTTAATCTCCCTGAAGGAGAAAATTATGAGACCTTAGGAGGAATGATCGTAAATCATACCGAAGAAATTCCCGAACAAGGTGATCAGGTAAAAATAAACTCCTTCAAAATTAATGTTATAGAAACCTCTAATACTAAGATAGAGTTGGTTGAACTGATTGTGATTCAAGAAGATTAAGGGTGTATTTAATGTGTTATGAATTTGAATTGGCATAAGAAAAGAATACGTTTTGTAGGTGTTTTCTTTCTCATAGTCCTGGCAGATCTTATTTGCGGTACTTATACAATTTTGCATGAATATAGATTGTTTACTAAGCCAGCAATTTTGGTATCTCTTATCCTCTTTCTAGTAACACAAAGAAATAATATAAGAAAGCCTCTTTTTATAATGGTTTTTTTGGCTTTGGTGTTTTCTCTATTGGGAGATGTGTTTCTGTTATTTACTCAAAATTCTAATGTATTTTTTATGCTGGGGTTAACGATGTTTCTTATCGCACATCTCGTATACATACTTATTTTTTTGAAAAACAGAAGCCAACAAGGTAATAAGCGGTTGTTTCCTATGCTCACTTTAATATATGGAGTGTTGCTATTCGCATTGCTTTATGAAAAGCTAGGAAGCATGTTAATTCCGGTAGCTATATATATGATAGTCATTCTCTTCATGTCAAACACAGCTTATTTTAGATCTAGAAAAGTTTCGGGTCAAAGTTATGTTTTAGTATTAGCTGGAGCATTGTTTTTTATGTTGTCAGATAGTTTATTGGCAATAGATATGTTTTACAAAACGTTACCCTATAATAATGTATTAGTAATGAGCACATATGCAGTAGCTCAATTGTTGATATTTATTGGAATTTTGGAAGAAAAAGGTCCTGCGAATTCTTAAAAAACAAAGCGGGAAAACTATAGGATTCCAAAGGAAAAACTGGAAGTAAAAAAACTTCTTAAGTCTTTAGGAGTTTTAATTGGTATTATTACAATAAAATGGTATTTTCGCCCACTATATTTGAATAAATTATAACAAACCATGGCAGTTTTAAATAAAATCAGACAACGTTCAGTGTTTTTGATTGTGATCATTGCGCTGGCCCTTTTTTCTTTCGTGCTAGCAGATTTATTTCGTAATGGAGGAGCAATGTCTCAAAAAGCTGAAAACACCATTGCTACAATAAATGGGAAGGATATTGATAGAACCGATTTTGCTAGAAAAGTGGAAGAGGCTTCTAGAAACTTTGGAGGAGGTTCTTCTAGTATTCAGGCTGTAAATTATGTTTGGAATCAGGAGGTGCGTCAGGTAGTTTTTGAAGAGCAGTTTGATGAATTAGGAATCCAGGTAGGAGAAGATCAAGTAAATGAATTGTTAGCAGAATCATTAGCAAACAACCCTACATTTCAGAACGAAGCAGGGATTTTTGATAAAGCGAAGATGCAAGAATATGTTGCTAATATAAAAGCAACGAGTCCTGATGCTTATAGACAATGGCTAAATTATGAATCGTCAATAAGCGGTTCAGCAAGAGAAGAGACATATCTTAATATGATAAAAGCTGGTGTAGGTTCTACACTTAAAGAAGGTGAACTTGCTTATAAAATGGAAAATGATAATGTAGATATTAAATATGTGCAATTGCCTTTTTCTACTATTCAGGATAGTGAGGTTACAGTATCAGATGCAGAAATTCAGTCTTATATAGATAAGCATAAAGATCAATTCAAATCTGAAGCTTCTAGAAGCATTAGTTATGTAATTTTTGAAGAAAAGCCTAGTAAAGAGGATGAGGATGAAGTAGAAAAAGATGTGGCTGCATTGTTAAACGATAGGGTAGAGTTTAATCAGAATACAAAAACTACAGATTCTGTTCCTGGATTTGCAAATGTTGAAGATGTTGAAGAATATATCAATCAGAATTCTGTGTTGAAATATGATGATCGTTTCAAATTCAAGAAGGACTTACCTTCTGTGGCGGCAGATACTATTTATAATTTACCTATTGGTGGAGTTTTTGGTCCCTATAAAGATGGAGAGTATTTTAAAGTATCTAAAGTAATAGCTCAAAAACAAATACCAGACTCTGTAAAAGCAAGTCATATTCTTGTGGCATGGAATGGTCTTCGTACAGCTGTAGATGTGAGCAGAACCAAGGAAGAAGCAAAAACATTGGCAGATAGTATAGTTGATGCTGTAAAAGGTAATACCGAAAAATTTACTGAATTGGCTGCAAAGTTTTCGGCAGATAACTCGAATAAAGATAAAGGCGGAGATTTAGGATATTTTGTACCAGGAACAATGGTACCAGCATTTAACGATTACTGTTTTGAGAATAAAACAGGAGATTTAGGTGTAGTTGAGACTCAGTTCGGATATCATGTTATTCGAATTGATGAACAAAAAAATGAACAAAAAGCGATTAAAGTTGCTACTGTGGCACAAAAAATAGAGCCTAGTGATAAAACAATCAATGCTATTTTTGCTGAAACAACTAAATTTCAGATAGCTGCTAAGGATAAAGATTTTGAGGAAGTTTCAAAAGAAAATAACCTTGCAGTTCGTCCAGTTAACAAAATAAAAGAACTAGATGAGAATATCCCCGGTTTAGGAGCTAAAAGAGCAATTGTGCAGTGGGCATTTAATGAAGATTCTAAAGTTGGAGATATCAAACGCTTTGATATTCCTAATGGATATGCTGTAGTACAGTTAACAGCAAAAGAGGTTAAAGGAATCATGAGTGCATCAGAAGCTTCATCAACGGTTAAACCTATATTGGTAAAAGAGAAAAAAGCTGATATGCTTAAAGGTAAAATTACAGGGAGTTCTCTTGATGCTATTGCTAGTGGTGCTGGTCAAACTGTAAAGACTGCATCTGCTTTAAATATGAAAACACCTACAATTAGTGGTGCAGGAACAGAGCCAAAAGTTGTTGGTACTGCCTTTGCTAAAGAAATAGGAGGTGTTTCAAGCCCTATAGTTGGTAATAACGGTGTTTATGTTATTGAAGTAACAAAAAAGACTCCAGCTGCAGGATTAGATACATATATTAGTTATGCTTCCCAAGCTTCAAAATCTCAAGCAGGGTTGGTAAACACTAAGGTGTTTGATGCTTTAAAAGAAGCAGCAGAAATAGAAGATAACAGAGCTAATTTTTATTAGTAATTTTCAATTATAAAATAAAAAAACCTGAAGCATTATGTTTCAGGTTTTTTTATTGTCTTTATTGAGAAAAAGTTAACTTCTTACCTTTTGTTCCCATTTCCAGGCAGAACCTAGAGAATCATCCAATGTGCTTTTGGCTTTCCAACCTAGTTCTTCGTTGGCTTTTTGGGTATTTGCAAATGCAGCGGTTACATCACCTTCTCTTCGTCCTACAATCTTATAATTTAATTTTTGGTTAGAGACCTTTTCAAAAGATTGTATCACTTCCAAAACTGTACTCCCTGTTCCCGTTCCAACATTAAATACCTCATAATTAGTATTGGTGTTGTTTGAGCTGATGAGTCTTTGTAGAGCAACCACATGGGCTTTTGCAAGGTCTACAACGTGAATATAATCCCTTATACATGTTCCATCAGAAGTTGGGTAGTCATCACCAAAGACAGACAGTTGTTCTCGTAATCCAATTGCTGTTTGAGTGATATAGGGTACCAGATTTTGAGGAACCCCTATTGGTAATTCCCCAATTTCAGCAGATGGATGTGCACCAATAGGATTAAAATATCTTAAAGAAATAGCATTAAGGTTTTTTGATACGTTACAAGTATCTCTAATGATTTCTTCTCCAATTTGTTTGGTGTTACCATAAGGAGATTCCGCAACCTTAACAGGGGCGTTTTCAGTTATTGGAAGCTCATCAGCCTGACCATAAACTGTACAGGAAGAGCTGAATATAAAATTAGCAGATGTTTTGCCAGATAGTTCCTGCAATAGATATATAAGAGTAGAGAGGTTGTTTTCATAATACAATAATGGATTTTCTACACTTTCGCCAACAGCTTTCGAAGCCGCAAAATGAATTACTCCACTAATATCTTGGTGTTTTTTGAAAAAATCCTGCACCTTGCTTTTTTCTCTCAAATCGAATTGCTCAAATATGGGTTCTTTTCCTGTTATTTTGGTGATACCCTGAAGCACTTCAGGAGAAGAGTTAGAACAATTATCTATAATAACTACCTCAAACCCCTCATTTTGTAATTCTACTACGGTATGTGAACCGATAAATCCTAAACCTCCTGTTACAAGTATTTTCATTGTTTTGTTTTCTGATTTTGAGTAAATAAACCCTTAAAAATAGTGAATAACAAAAGTATACATTTGATATAGAACTAGAAAGTTATTTAATCAAGAGAATATGATCCTTTACCAAAATTTAATTAATAGAATAAATATGGTAATCGCAAGTACTACAATCTGTATTCTATAATCTTTATACCAAGGCATTTTTTCTCCATTTTCAATTAACTCTTTTCTGAAAATATAGTGTTTAATCTGATCTGTATTTGGCGCTGGTGCAAATTGACTTATAGCCACGAACAGGATAGTGCTTATTACTACCATGATGCCAACATTATAAGTGTAATGTAGTGGCCAAAGATCAAACTGTCCCAGAATAAATAAGAGAGCACCACCGAGAGTTCCCAAAATTAATGTCCAAAAAGCCCCTGAAGCATTTCCTCGTTTATAGAATATCCCGACCAAAAAGAGTACTGCTATTGGAGGGACAATGATCGAGAACATTTGCTGGAGGTATACCCATATTCCACCAAAATTAACTATGAGTGGAGCCCAAACAGCAGCAATGATCATTAAAATTACCGTGGTAATTCTTCCGTATTTTACAATCTCTTTTTCGGTTATATTTGTTTTTTTTGCTTTTATAAAGTCAATAACCACCAAGGTAGATGCTGAGTTGAGAGTAGAATCTACACTCGACATTATTGCTGAAATTAACCCAGCAAGTACAAGCCCAATTAAACCTACAGGTAAAACATTAATAACCGTGGTAGGAAAAACTTGATCCGGATTTTCTAAACCTGGAAAAAGTCCTATAGCCATAGTCCCTGGAATAACCATAATGAATAGAGGTATTATTTTGAGAAAACTAGCTAAGATTACACCCCATCTGGCGTTTTGAATATTTTTTGCTCCTAAAACTCTTTGTACGATGTATTGATTCGTAGTCCAGTACCAAAATCCAAGAATAGGAACTGCCATTATTAATCCTGGCCAAGGTAAAGATTCATCGTCTACAGGTCTAATGATAGATAAATGTCCTTCTGGTGCAGCGGCAAGTACATTCTCCCAAGAAAAATCAAGTTTTTCAAATAACATATAGCTAAGGATAGAACAACCTAAAATTAGTATGATTGCTTGTATTGCATCAGTGTAAACAACAGCTTTTAAACCTCCAAAAGCGGTGTATAAACCGGCAAAAACGGCTAACACTAAACATGTTTGCCAGATGACAAGATTAGGAAAAAATGCCTGTAAAACAATTGCACCAGCATATAATCCTCCTGCTGTATCTACAACAATACTGGTGAAAATGGTAACCGCAGAAAAAAAGGTTCTTGATCTTCGATCGAATCGAAGTTCTAGAAATTCGGGTATTGTAGTTATTTTTGATTTAAGGTATAGAGGAATAAAGAATAATGCTGCAATAATTAATGGAATTCCGGTCATCCATTCATATACAGATTGAACAATTCCAGAACTGTAAGCTGCTCCAGACAAACCAATAATAGTAGATGTTGATATATTGGAAGCAAATAGAGACAATCCAATTAATCCCCAACCAAAAGATCTACCTCCTAAAAATAAATCTTCCCCTGTTTTGGTTCCTCTTGCTACATATAACCCAATACACATAACAGCAATAAAGTAAAATGCTATAACGGCAATGTCGATAGTGCTAATTTCGTGTCCCATACTCAAATATTGTTATTTTTTTTTAATTGTACTAACCCGCATGGAGGTACTTTTATCTGAATGGCACCAATCAAAATCATAATATCATATTCTTTTATTTTTTCTCCTTCACTGTTGTATATAAAGCAGTGGTAACCTCCATAGTTATCAGAACTACTTAATGTTATCTTTTCTTCAAGTTGCCCGTTAATAATATCCACTTGTTCTGTTTTTTCCTTAAAATCAATAATATAGTTGTCAAATACTCCAATAATAGTTTTACTATCGGTATAAGATTTTAATATTGGATAATTGGCTAGGGGTTTTTGAGGTATGAATTTTCCACTTAACAATATGTCTTTATTTGTGTTCCAGTACCTTGTGTAAAAATTGATCATAGATAATTCGTTCTCAGAAGCCTCATTAAGAAAAATGGATAATTGAGGAACGCCAAATAACGTATTCACCAATTGTAACGCTTTTATTTCGAGAGGTTCTTCTTTGTGATAAGTGAACATATCACTATGAACTGCTGTTGTTCCAGATAACATTTTAAGATCTGCAATACGTACCCTATTCATTACAGAATCTCCCGGACAATCAAAAGCTCTGAACATATTCCCATATTTTCGCATAGCTGGGCCGGTATACTTCTGTCTAAATTCTATAACTATATCTGGTTTTATAGCATGTAGGGAATTAATAATATCGGTCATCAAACGATCTACAGCTAGATTCACCGATGAAAAATCTCTACCATCTTCTTTGGTAAGTACAGTTTCAGGATATGCCTTAAATTCATCAATAAAATCAAGCTTAAACCCGTCAATACCCCAATCCTTTAAGGCGTTTATATATATGTTAATGAGATGATTTCTTACCTCGGGATATCTTGGGTCAAAGACAGGTGCCCAACGATGTTCTTCAGTTAAAAATTTACCTTTGAATTTTTGATAAGCGCTGGATTTTTTACCGCAAAAGGGGACAGAATACCAGAGTGCCAATTTCATTCCTGTGTTATGAACTTGCTCTACAAATCTTCTCATATTTGGAATGCGTTCTGGTTGCCAATCTCCAGTGTAATCATAGCCTCTGTTTTCATCTATGGTTTGCCATCCATCATCAAGAATAATTAATTCATAACCAAGACTAGAAGCGATTTTACATTCTAGGAGCAATTCTTCTGGTTTAAGCTTCTGATGAAATTGATACCAAGTAGAATATACAGGCGTTTTGGCTAAATCTGGTGTCTCGATAGGAATAAGGTAGTCGAAATTACTCCACCAACTTGCTACTTCAGACAGTGACTCTGAAAAGTGATTTTTGCTTCGATCAATTCGTAACTGTGTCTTGTATGAATTTATGTTATGATGTCGTTCTGTAAAAAAGGAAATATGACAATAAATACAATTGTCTTCCTCTCTATATAGAGCATTAAGTTCTGTGGTGTTTATAGGGTCAGAGCATGCGAAAGTCAAAACATTATCGTCGTTATGACCAAATATAGAAATAACGGGAGAATCTACAGAAATTCTTGATTCCATATGATCTAATTCCCAATCATCCATAATTCTTTTTGAAAAATCGGTGGTAGGTTTCCATACTCCTTTTACATTAATTGCCGGAATCTTCCATCGCAACGTAATTGGGTGTGGGGAAAAATAAGAATCTGATGAAAAATGAACATCATAAATCTGTAAGTTGTTAGATTCTGATTGTAGAGAAACCGAAACGTCAAAGTCATCGCTTTTTCCTAAAACCTCAATATTATTGGTAATAATATCCTTCATGTATTCTATTGTATTCTTTTGACCTTGAGTACTGCTAATGATCTACCAAGGCTTCGTTTAGTTTGTTCTTAACTTTGAAAACACATATGCTATCATTGTTTTGAGTTGCTAGTATGCGTTGTTCTTTATTTCTATTTTTTATAGAGATGATGTGATTTGATTGTTTAGGTACTACAAAACCCGTATCCATGTTTTTGATAGGAATAAAACCTTTTTGAGATCCTTTTAAATAGATTCCAATTATTGCATCATGTCTGCCATAATTAGCTTCTGCAGAATAATTGTTCCCCACTACAAGTACATCTTTGAATCCATCTTGGTCAAAATCTTGAATTAAGAAATCATTAATAGGGGATAACTGGCAGATGCTAGGTAAAGGATGAATAACGAATGTATTATTGCCTATGTTTTCTGCATATACAGAATCAAAAAGATGAGCTTTTAGTGTTTGGGAGCCTAAATCTGTAATACGTAATAGTTCTTGAAAAGAAGCGTTGGCAAACTCCTGATATGTGCCATATTCCTTTTTTAAAAATACCAGCTGTTTCATGATGTCGTCTCTAGTGTGTATGGGTTTTAAAGAGACTCCTTTTTCGGTTTCGAAATATTGGGCTAAGACAGGATCAATGCTCCCGTTTTTGTCCAGGTCTTCTTTGTATACATAAATCGGTTTGTTGAAGGATGGTTTAATAAAACCATTGGTTCCTTGATTTCCAGCGATAAGGTCAATGTCACCGTCGTTATCAAAGTCAGCAGTAGTAACCGTATTCCACCAACCAGACATATCTATATGTTTTCCTTGTTTGGTTTTCCATTTCACAGGAATTTCTTTTACTTTATTTTTTTCGATAGTGTAAATAGTAATGGGCATCCAATGCCCTGCAACAATAAGTTCTTTGGTGTTTTCTTGATTAATATTTGCCCACACCGCATCTGTAATAATTCCTCTATGGGGAAATTTTAAGTTTTCATTAATCGTAAATTTCCCTTGTTCGTTCTTTAAGATAAAGCTGGCCGATGATAGAGGGTATTTTCCCGGTAGTATACCACCACCCACAAAAATATCCTGATCTCCATCTTGATCAATATCGTTTTTTGCCAAACAAGAGGTGTTTGTATAAAATTGGGTTTTTTGAGGTGTTGGATCAAAAGTTCCATGTCCATTATTTATGTAAATTCGATCTTTAAGCAAGCTTGGGTAATTGTTAGAGTCTGTGCCACCACTGCCAACATATAAATCCTGGTCTCCATCATTATCTATATCAATAAAAAGAGTTGCGGTATCTTCATATTCGGTATCAAACTCCTGAATAGGTTGGTAAGTTCCAGAATTATCTTCGGCATAGAGAATTCCGGGCGTTCCTTTACTTCCTCCAATGAAAATTTCTTCGCCCGGCTTGTCGTTGATGTTGTTTGCAATAATACACGGGCCATTAGCATTAAACTGATGAGGAATTAAGGGTTGGTATCTATAGTCGTTCTGCCTATTTTCTTTGTGAGCATAGGGTAGGGTAAGAAGATCTTTTTTAAAGAGTTTTTCCTGAGATTTTAAAACCTCTCCTGATTCTGAAATATCATGTGATATAGTGATTAGCTGATTGGCAACAATATCTTTTTTTATAGTCACAGATTTGTCTGGCCACACTACTTGAATAGAATCTATTTGTTTTGATGGCAACCCAAAATGTAAAATAGGTTCTACCGATGATAAATATCCCTTAATAACAGCATTATATTGTGTTTGAATAGTATTATTGCACCAAAGGGTAACTTTTGCTCCTATTCCCTTTTTGTTTTTTTCTTTTCCCTGTAGTTTGACCCTGAGAAAGTTTTTTTCTTTTTCCGAAGTATTATTTTTTAAGATGTAGGCTGGAGCATTTATATTGCTAACAATTAAGTCTAGGTCTCCATCCATGTCTAAGTCTGCATAGGATGCTCCATTGGAGAAAGAGTTTTTATCTTTCATCCACTCATTAGATATATCTTCAAAGGTTTGATCACCTTTGTTTCTATACAGTACATTCGGGATATGAATACCTGGTAATTGATCTACAAAATGTTTGAGTTTTTCTTTTCTGGAAGATGGTGTTCCGAAAAGGTTATTTTGATCTGAATAATTGATAAAATCTAAATCAGTAATATCTTTTACATACCCATTGGTAATGAAAATATCTTTGTTTCCATCGTTGTCAAAATCTGCAATAAGTGGTGCCCAACTCCAATCGGTGCTTGATATACCAGCTGCATGACTAATTTCTGAAGAAGGAAGTATCTCATTATCTAGAATGCCATTATGAATTTGTAGGGTGTTATGGACATATTGCGGGGTATATCCGTTTTTTTGTGAGAGTAAAAATTTGTCATAGTTGTTAAATCCAAGCATTTTCTTTTGTCGCTCGTAGTTTTTTGGGAGCATATCTAAGACTACGATATCAGGAAACTGGTCGTTGTTAATATCGGCAATATCAACACCCATCGCATTATATGTTTGTTTGGATAAAATTTGCTGATTAACCTCTTTATACCCCTTGGTATTGCCATTCTCATTCAGGCCTTGGTTTAAATAAATAAGGTCATTTGTGATAAAATCATTGCTGATGTATATGTCTGGGAAATGATCATTATTAAGATCGTTTACGGTAATACCGAGGCCAAAACCTTTGTGTGTAATTCCTAGGCTGTCAGACACTTTAGTAAAATGAACTTGGTCAGAATTTTGTTTTGTTTTGTTTTCCAAAAGATAATCGCCTAGGTGTTTTGGGAAGTATTTTTTAGGCAAAGGGATATTCCTGTCTCTATTAGTGTTTCCATTGTGTACAATATAGGCATCAAGGTCTCCGTCTAGGTCATAATCGAAAAAAGCTGTTTGCTGACTGTAATTACCATCATCTAAGCCATACATAGAAGCTTCTTCGGTGAAATAAGGAATTTTGTTTTCTTTCAAACCTCTATTGATAAAAAGTAGGTTTTTGCAATCGTTATTACATTTTGGCCCTCCTACATTGAGGTATATGTCATCAAATCCATCAGCATTTATGTCTACTATACTTACTCCGGTTACCCATCCGTATGTTTTAAAGTTAGAAGTTTCAGAAATATCTTGAAATTTCATATCTCCTAAATTCAAGTAAATTTTACTTGCTACCTGATTTCCTGTAAAGACAAGGTCTGGTAGATTGTCATTATTAAAATCTCCTACACCTACACCGCCTCCATTATAACAATACTGAAAATCAATAACATTAATTTCGGAGTTTTCTGTAATGGTATTTTCAAATGTGATGTTTGATTCCGAAGAAGGAACGAAAGAAAATAACAGATTTGGGTTACTTTCCTTTTTGCAATTCGAAAGCAATATTATAAGGACTATATAGTATACCGATTTTTTCAAGAATAATATAGTGTATTAATATTTCCACCAGGTAAGTTAAATATGTGGTACTTACCTGGTGGTTGTGATTGGAAACAATTACAAACAATCAAAACTATTTTTATTTAGCCATCTTAATATCCTGGATTTGGTCTTAGGTTGGGGTTGGCTTGCAACTCAGGCACCGGGATCCAAAGTAGCTCATCTTGACCTACCGTGAAAACGGCAGAAGGCCCAGCAAGAGATTTAGGGTGTCTTCCTCCAGCTACTGTAGAACCTGGGCCAAGAATATCATCTGCCAGTTCCCATCTTACCAAATCAAAGAAACGGTGTCCTTCTCCTGTTAATTCCATAACGCGTTCATCAATAATGGCCTGTGTAACTTCAGTTTTAGAAAGAGATAGGGCTAGTGGAGCTATCTGAGCTCGTTCTCTTACCTGATTTATAAAAGGAATAGCTTCTGGTGTTCGATTATCCTCATTAAGAGCCTCGGCAAGCATTAATAAAACATCTGCATATCTAATAATTCTCCAGTTATTTCCTATAGTATTTCCTAGTACAGGAATTTCTTCCCGTGTCCCTTGCTCAAATCCTGCATATTTTTTGGTAAACAAAGCCGGGATTCCTAATTGCGCAGCTTCAGCAATATCGTCTGCAAAATCTTCAGTAAATGGAACACCACCATATCCTAAAGCACCGGGGTAATCAAATGCTATAGTAGCATTTCTTCTTACTTCATCTGCATTGTCTTCAAAAACCTGAAGAATATGAGGATTTATAAAGTGACCATTGTCAGGACTTAAATTTGGTGGAGAATAGTCTATGAAGTAATGTCCTTGGGTTCCTGTCCCAGGTATATCGGTCCCCCAGATAAAATTTGCTTGTCCTAAAAACTGGAGTTCAAAAACCGATTCTACATTATTTTCATTTTCCTCTGTAAAATTTTGCTCATAATTGGCGGCAGATAATAGTTGATAACCAAAGTTGTTAACCACAGCTTGAAAATCGGTAACAGCACTTGGGTAGTCTTTGATGTATAAGTGAGTTTTACCTCGTAGTGCTAGTGCAGATCCTGCTGTGGGTCTACCTTTATCTTCGTCTGCCCAGGAGTCAGGTAATCGATTTGCTGCCTCGGTAAGATCGTCGATTATAGCTTGATTAATCGCGGCAGGTGTTGCTGCAGAAGGAAATAGCTCTTCATTTGTAGTTGGGGTTTTTAACACTAACGGAACATTTCCCCAAAGATTTACCAAATACCAGTTGGCAAAGGCTCTCATAAAATAAGCCTGCCCAATAATTTCGTTTCTTGCATTTTCATCAGGAACATTTTCTTCATTGATCTTTTCTAATATTGTATTTGCTCTAAAAATAGTTTGATACAACTGTGGAAACATATCTGAAGACCAACGGGCTATTCCAGGTTGTCCTTCTAGGGTCGACATGGTTGTATTTTGCTGAAATGGAACAATATTATAGGCGTCAGATCTTAGTAATGCTCCGGTATGTACAACTCGTCCCCAGAAGAGTACAGCGGTTACTGGGTGAAACATTCCATTTACTGCAAGTCTGAAGTCGGCTTCAGTCTGGAAAAAATCGGGTTCTGCAACCGTATTTGGGTTCGATAATTCTAATTGATCTTCATTACAACCATTAACAACCACTAGGAGTGTAGTTAAGATGGAAATGAGAAATAGTTTGTTTTTCAGTTTCATGACATATGTCTTTAAGTAATTTTTGAAGTGATTTTTGTGTTAAAACGAGAGTTGTAATCCCATGATAAATGTTCTTGGTCTGGGTTGTGCACGAACATCAAGACCTCTACCAAAAATAGGATTGGTTACTCCTCTAAAACCAAAGAATCCGGTATCTGCATCTGCTTGTGCTCCAGAAGTTGAACCCACTTCTGGATCATATCCTGAATAATTAGTAATTACAAATACGTTTTGCATATTAAAGAAAACTCTACCTTTTTTAACCCATTCTGATCCTATAATATCAGTTAAGTCATACCCAATTTCTAAAGTCTTAAGCCTAAAGAATGACCCGTCTTCTACAAAGAAATCTGAAGGTAATTGATTACCTGCGGGGTCTAGATTGGTTACCCTTGGAATATTTGTGTTAGGATTAGCAGGAGTAAATGCATCTCTTACCAAGCCAAATTTGTTATCATCGGCAAAGAAAACACCAAAGAACCTTGTTACATTATAAATTTCGTTTCCTTGCACACCGTTAAAAAACAACCCAAAATCCAACTTTTTATAGGATCCGGTAAAATTGATACCGTATGTGAAATCTGGAGTAGGATCTCCAAGATTTACCCGATCAGACTCATCAATTCTGCCGTCTCCATTAGTGTCGACTCTTCTGAAATCTCCTGGTTGTAAAAGGTTTCTTCGATCTGGGTCATTGGCAAGAAAAGGGTCATTGTCGATTTCTTCCTGACTATTGTAAATACCGTCGGTTTGAAATCCAAAGAAAAACCCAAGCGGTTGTCCTTCTTCATATTTATTTACCCTTGTTTGCTCCTCATTGATTACAGGACCTAGAATCGGGTTAGCTGCCGATGTAAGCTCGTTTTCTATAGCTGCAAAATTAACACCTACATTAAATTTGAAATCACTTCCTTTATCATAACTATAATTGGCTTCAAATTCAAAACCTTTATTGTTGATTGAAGCAGCATTCTGAATTACGGGATTTGAAGATCCGGTAGTAGAGGGAATGTCTAATGCTAAGAGAACATCATCATTATCTCTGTTAAAGTAGTCTAAACTTACTCTAAGGGACCGGTCAAATAACGTAATATCTGCACCAAAATTGGTGGTAGTCGATGTTTCAAAGCTAATTTCCTCATTTACTAAGGAGGTAATCGCAAATCCCTGGTTTGGGTTGTTTGCAAAGGCTACATTTGACGATGGATTAAGTACAGATTGAAAAACGTAGTCTCCAATATTTTGAGACCCTAACTCTCCGTATCCTCCTCTAAGTTTTAATGTGTTTATAATTCCATCTTGTGGCCAGAATTTTTCTTCACTTACAACCCAACCCAGAGAAAATGAAGGGAATATACCTTCATTAAGATCGTTATTAGAAGAAAACCTGGAGGTGGCATCTCGGCGTATGATTCCAGTAAATAAGTATTTATCATTAAATTTATAATTTAATCTTGCATAGTATGAGAACAAGCGGGATATAAATTTACCACCTCCAGTATTTTCAACCTGATCGGTAAAATTGCCAATATTTCTAATGTCGTTACTTGGCAATCCTTGAGCATAAACGGCTAGCGTATTGTTGTCAACTTCCTGTCGAGCACCACCAACCAAAATATCTATACCATGATTTCCAAATGTATTTTTGTAATTAAGAGTAGGTTCTACGTTGGTAGATAAAATTTCTCCTCGCACTTCTGTTAAATCATTGGCATCATTTAAATTGTTACTTGCATCGGTATTACTTTGAAAGAAGGTAGGCAGAAAAGAGTTTCTGTAAATGTTTTTGTAATCAATACCAAGGTTTAGTCTTGCTTTCAATCCTTCTGTTATTTCATATTCAATATTGATATTTCCTAACAAATTACGTTCAGTATTATCGTCGTCTAATAGAAGTGCCTGAGCATACTTATTTGTACCTCCAACACCTGGATATAGATTACCATCTACAGCTTCAAATCCACCTTCATTATTTGGATTTGTAGCATTTAAGATGGGTAATGTTGGTCCTTGATTACCAAAAGCGAGGTTTTGAGTGAAAGAGTTTTCAGCAAAAGCAAATGATTCTTGAATTTTTACTTTACCTATCTCAAACTGGCTGTTTAAACGGGCGTTTATACGCTGAAAATCTTCACTAATTAGAAGACCTTCTTCATAATAGTAATTTGAAGAAAAGAAATAAGATGATTTTTCATTTCCACCAGAAATATTAAAACCATAATCCTGAATTGAGCCTGAGTTTATAGTTAAATCTTGAAAGTCGGTATTGATTCCCGGATCAGGAATGTTACCCGCTAGACCATCATTAATTCTTCGTTGATTTAAAAATTGAATATACTCAGGGCCATTAAGTAAATCTAGTTCTTTGGCTTGAGTATTTATTCCTCCTCTAATATCAATATTCACAGTAGGAGATGTATCTTTTTTACCTCTATTTGTCGTGATAATAATAACTCCATTTGCTGCTCTAGATCCATATATAGCTGCAGAAGTAGCATCTTTCAAGACTTGTAGATCTACAATGTCTTTGGGGTTAAGAAATACAATATCGTCTACCACCGTTCCGTCTACTACATATAACGGAAAAGAATTGGTAAGAGAACTTACTCCTCTAACAAATACATTGGTGGGGCTTCCAGGTGCTCCACCTGCACTTTCTACCTGTACTCCAGCAAGTTTGCCTTGTAGGGCAGCCGTGGGGTTAGCAACCACAACCTGCGCAATATCTTCTGATTTAATTTGTGAGATAGCTCCAGTGATTTCTCGTTTAGATTGTGTGCCATATCCTACTACTACAATTTCATCGAGTGCTGCAGCATCTTCTTGTAGAATAACGTCAATAATGGTCTTTCCAGCCACAGCAACCTCTTGGGTAATGAAGCCTAGATAACTAAAGATCAAGACTGCATCTTCCGATACGTTTGATAATGAATATCTACCATCAAAATCGGTTGTAGTTCCGTTTTGAGTGCCTTTTACAATGATGTTTACTCCAGGAAGCGGGCCCAGAGGTTCGGTGACTGTTCCTGTCACAGTTTGTTGTGCAGAAACAATGGTAGTGATAAAACCGAACAAAAACATCAGAAAGCCGGAGAATGTTTTTCGATTCATATGATTTGTGTTTATAGGTGAAATTTTAGAATACTCGCAAGTGATCATTAATTGTGCTATGATACACTATGCTACTAAGCAAATGTATAATTTTTTTTCTTAAATATTAAAATTTAGGTACTAAAAATTAGGATATTATCATTTTAATGTTAAAAAAATGATATTATTACATATGGATGTTATATGTGTAAATTACCTTCTAGTAAGGTTAAGAATAGCTCAAAAAGAACTATAAGGAGTTACGTTGACTAAGGTGGGTGGGAATTATTTCTTGAACACTATTACGTACCTTGACAAAGTTGGCTGCTTTTTCGGCCATCATTTTAAAATCTGTTGAAATAGTAGTAATACCTCCAAAAGCAATCTCTTTTACAATATTATCGTCATGTGCCAGGATGCCAATATCTGAACCGATACGATACTCCATTTTTCGAGCACCTTTTAGTACTTTCCATAAATGAGAATCGCTTATAGAAAAATAAACCGTTCCTTTTTTGAGAATTTCTGGAGAGTAATTTTCTACAACTTCACCATTGATGTTGAAATCTTTGATGAACCGATTAAACGCATATAAGATGTCGGGAGGTAGATCTGTATTCTCTTTGTAGAAAAGTACAAAATTATCGTATTTCTCAATTTGGGGAGCGAGCTCGGCCAATTTGGTGTATGTAATTTCTTCAAATTCTTGGGCAATATATGAATACTCCTCAGGCATTTTTAGATACCGATCTACCAATAATAAGCGGTCAGAAGGAATTGTTTTAAGAATAGGGATAATTTCAGGTTCTTGTATGGGGGCAATAACATACATACCATACTTGCGTGAAATGTTATCCATAATGGTCTTAAAAAGAGTGCTGTTATTGTGGTGAAAGAAAATATCGATATGATATTTTTTACCGAGTTCTTTTCTAAAGGTGTTATAAAAATCTTCTTGAAAACTATGAAAGGCAAACAGAATTAAAGCTACTTTTAAAGTAACATTGGTTTCTTCACTTATAATGTAATATCCTTTTAGATTTTTGGATTCTACGAGCCCTCTTTCCTTTAATTCTGTATATGCTTTTACAAACGTCTTTCGGGCATAACCTACTTCAGAAACCATCTCGTTAATAGAAGGTAATTTATCACCAACTTTCAGAATCCCAGTATCAATGGCTTCTATAATACCCTGAACAATTTGTTCATGCTTAGATAAGCTGTGGATATCCTGAAGGTCATATATTTTTTCTAACAGCGGTGACATAGTTCTTTGCTTCTCAAGTGGGTATAAATTTAAACTTAAAAACTAGATTTCAAAATGAAATCCTTTTTCCTGTAAGATTTACACCAGAAAAAGTGGTTTTGTATTTGCAAACTCCACCGTTTATCCTATATCATCTAAGTTTTTGAGAGGAAACTATACCCTTATTTGACAAAGTTTTTTCTACAGTCAACTTTCTTTCAAGTCAATTGAAAGAATTAGATAAGGCAAACCAACAATTTTTCTTAGGCTATAAAATTTTAGCTACTTCTAGATTTACGTATTCTAAGAATCGTTCGTCTGCTTCGGTAAATGGATCTGGAGTTTCAGAGTCAATATCGATTTGCCCAATATTTTCCCCATTTTTAAACAAAGGAATAACAATTTCAGATTTCACAGTAAAACTGCATGCTATATAATTATCCTGAGCATTTACATCGGGCACTACAAAGTTTTCATTAGAAAGTGCAACCTGTCCACAAATTCCCTTCCCAAAAGGAATTATATCGTGCTCAGTTTCTTCCCCAACATAAGTGCGTAACTTTAATTCTTTCTTGTCTCCGTTTTTGAAATAAAAACCGACCCAGTCATAATACTCAATATGATCTTTAAGTAGTTGACATACTGTGTTAAGTCTATCTGTAACTGTTTTGTTTTCGTTTTGAAGTATGTTTTTTACTTCTGGCTTTAAATCTTCAAACCCCATTCCTACAATTTTATTCCGGCAAAAATATTTAAAATATTTAGAAAATCTATTAATTTTAAATGGTATAGTTTTGTTAAAAATTACATCTTAAAATTAAAAATATGTTAGTGAATATGCTTTGGAAAAGATAAATTTGCAACGTAATAGTATACATAAATATAGTTTGAAATGGTTAGGAAAATTAGTAGTTTGATGGTTATGATGCTCTTCATTGGGGTTGGTCTTGTGTCTTGTAAAAAAGAGCCTAAAACCGATTCTGATAGTGAGGTTATAACTGTAGAGGGGAATGACGATTACAATAAAACAGACGCTTATTCTGAAGTTGAGTTTTCTGACAAAAATGTTCAAATGATTTATCATAATTATCTATCGGTAAAAGCAGCTATGGTAAATTCTTCATCAGGAACGGTACAAAAAGAGGCAGCAAAAATGGCCGAAACATCAAAAGGCTATAAAGAAATGCGGGCCACAGCAAAATTGATAAGTTTAACTAAAGATATTGATAAGCAACGAGATTTTTTTGCAGCTCTCACCGAGGAGGTGGAAAAAATACTTACAAGTACGGCTATTGTTTCTGGGGAAGTTTATAAACAATATTGCCCTATGGCATTTGATGGAAATGGCGGTTATTGGTTTTCTAATTCTAAAGAAATAAGAAACCCTTATTATGGAACCAAAATGCTTGAATGTGGAGAGGTTAATGCGGTTTTGAAGAGGGAATGATGTAGTTTTTCCTGTGTGTTTTTGGAAATAGAGAAGGTTGAAAATATCGATAAATAAAAATATTGACTATCTTTATAGAAGATTGAGTGTTTGAAAAAGCATAATTATTGGGGAAATTTTGCTAAAGTAAATTATACATTGAATCTTTTTGTAATTGGGATAAAACAAAAAGAATATGAAAAAGAAAAAATTGATTTTGTTGATTTTTTCGGCAATACTTTTGTCTTGTAATAATGCTAAAGTTGTTCCTGGAGTTCAGACTATTAGCCTTCTTGAAAAATCAAAAGCGCTTCGACTACGCGGGGAAAAGGTAGAGCAAAGCATGCTGAGAAAAAAAGACTCTATAGAGCTGTTGTCTAACGGTAAATCTTCTCAAACCCCTAAAAAAAACGACGAATTTGTTGATGTAGAAAAATTGTCTAGTAATTTTATTTTAGATATGAAATATGCTACATCTGCTAATTTCTTAAAAGAACAAGTGTACGCTTGTGCAAAATGTTATGTGCGAAACGAAGTGGCTCAAGCTCTTTTGGCGGCAAGTAAAGATTTAATGCGTCAAGGATATAGAATTAAATTGTTTGACTGTTATCGACCACATAGTGTTCAGAAAAAAATGTGGAAAATTGTTCCTAATCCGGGTTATGTTGCCGATCCTAAGGGAGGATCTGTTCACAACAGAGGTGCAGCCATAGATATTACCTTAACCGATCTGAAAGGGAATGAACTGGATATGGGTACTGCCTTTGATCATTTTGGTAAAGAAGCTCGTCATTCCTATGCCCAATTACCAAAAGAGGTTATTGCCAATAGAAAACTCTTGCGTACAACAATGGAAAAACATGGCTTCATCATTATTAAATCAGAATGGTGGCATTACAATTTTAGTAGCGGTAAGAAATTTAAAATATCAGATTTTAGGTGGAAATGTAATTAATTTCTATCGGTTATATGGAAATTCATTGATCCAATGAAAACCTCTATTGATTAATAAGAAATCTTCTCTAAGTTTCTTTTTGGCAGCAATTATTAAAGTATCTCCATGGTGTATGGTTTCGAAATAAAATAAACTGTCTTTTTGTTTAAAGGAGAATTTTTTAATATCCGTACTATCTCCATAGGATGTCAGGCTAATAGTTTTAGTAATAGTATCAGTTTCTTCTTTGAATCCGGTAATTTTTTCATCCATGGTTTGAATTCCGCTATACCACTTGTCTATGACCAAGCGCTTCCAGCGTATGCTATCGTTAGCCAATGGAGGCAAGGTGTCATTATTTTTAACAAATTCTTCAACCTCATAAATTCCATACAAAGCTGGTTTTGGCGCCTTTTTACCCCATTCTTCCTGCCCTTCTAATCCGTCACTAATGTTGAAATAAAGGATGAAAATAATAAATAAAGTTTTTGTTATTGCAAGTGCTTTTCGATGTTTATTCTTGTTAGAATAAGATGGTAACCTTTTGGGATTAACCGTATTGTTCAATATGAAGAAATTAATTAATCGCTTAAAATCAGGAACAAGTAAAAAGATTCCCATTAGGGTTAATAGACCACTATATAATTTTACTGGGATATCATAACTCATATTCATCATAAAAACATTAAACATAACACCAATGGTCATGATTGCTCCAAGAATAGTAGTCTTTCTAAATAAAAGTAAGGCCCCTGCTATAATTTCAGCATATCCTGAAAACCTGGTGTATGTATCGCTGTATTCCATAAAATTCCACATTAGCCCCATAGGAGATTGTTCTCCAAAAGTCTGGATTAAATCGAAATTACTTAGTTCGGAGAACTGAAGGGTAAATGCCTTGGAAAAACCATAAGAAAACATTGTTAGCGTAATATAATACCTAATGAATGTTCTAAAATAAACTAAGAGTTTTTGGTAATTATCTTTTTTATGTTCTATAAGTGTCCAAAGTACAGTAAAGAAAATTGAAATGATTATAGCAATGAATTGAAATATATAATCTGCGGTTGTATCACCGCTCCCATTAGGACCAATTCTAATATCATACTTTATAGCGAGAATATTTTTTCCTGTCCAAACGCATAGTTGGTCTATCCACTCTGAATAAAAATCAAAAAGATTATCTTGTCCAGAAAAGCTAGATAGGTAATAGAATAAATCTGGAATTATATTAAACGTAAAGAATACAAATGTAAACCTAAATGCTAAAAGAGTAGGTAAGTTCCACTTGGATTGGGTAGAAAGATCTTGTGTGATTTCCATGAGTAAGAATTATTGATGATCAATATAGTTATTTATGTCATGATTGTATAAAATGTTACCCAACATGTCTTTGAGGAAATAAAATAAAAACGACACTCACCTAAGTGAATGCCGTTTTTGAGCACAATTATAAAAAATCGGAAAAAATTATGCTATTATCTGGACTTGCTCTATATGGGGGCTGCCCTCACTAAGTTTTTTATCTCAGATAAATATTTAGATTACAGTTTGTATATATTCTATAAATATTGATATGCCGATGTGGTTAAGAATTCTTCAAAATCATCAGAAATTACAAGTTCTTTAAAAGTAGAGATTGCGTTTTGATAATTGTTAGAGGCATAAAGTTGCGCTCCTACTTGTTCGTTAATGATTCTTAACTCGTCTTCAAATAATTCATCAAACAGCTGTTGGTTAAGTACTCTACTGTCTTCAAGAGTAACTTCGTTTTTTAGCCATTGCCATATTTGTGTTCGGCTTATTTCTGCCGTAGCTGCATCTTCCATAAGATTATATAATGCTACAGCTCCGTTTCCGCTTAACCAATTGGCGATATAGTGAATACCTACATTAATGTTTTCTCGAATTCCTTTTTCGGTAATAGTCCCTTCGGGAATTGCTAATAGATCTTCTTCAGTAATGTTAATATCATCCCGTTTTACATTCATTTGGTTGGGAGTTGGCATATTTGTATCAAATACCTCTAAAGCCAATTTAACAAGCCCTGGGTGCGCTACCCATGTACCATCGTGACCATTTTTTACCTCACGTTCTTTATCGGCTTTTACTTTTGCAAATGCTGCTGCGTTACGCTCTTCGTCATCTTTGATTGGTATTTGTGCAGCCATTCCACCAATAGCCAGAATATTTCTTTTATGACACCTCTGAATTACAAGTTTGCTATAGGCATCCATAAACGGACTGGTCATGGTTACCTGAGCACGATCTGGAACTACAAAACCTTTGTGGTTTCTTAATTTTTTGATGTAACTGAAAATGTAATCCCATCTACCGCAGTTAAGCCCTACAATATGATCTTTTAAAGCATAAATAATTTCATCTAGCTGAAAGCTTGCAGTAATAGTTTCTACCAGAACTGTAACTTTTACGCTTCCTGGTTCTATGCCTAGGTATTCTTCAGAAAAATCAATTACATCATTCCACCAGATTGCTTCTGTAAAATGTTCTAGTTTTGGAAGGTAGTAATACGCTCCTGTACCATTTTCTTTTAGTTGTTCATTATTGTGAAACAAATAAAGAGCAAAATCAAATAGCGAGGCGCTCATTTCCTGATCTTTAATCAATAAGTGCTTTTCATTAAGGTGTAATCCTCTTGGGCGCACAATTAAGGTAGCTACTTTCTCTCTAAGTTGGTATGTTTTATCTTTTTTTGGGTTGTAAAACGAAATAGTTTTGTTGACGGCATCCTTCAGATTTTTTTGTCCTTGTAAACAATTTTCCCATAGAGGTGCATTACTATCTTCAAAATCGGCCATAAAAGTTTTGGCTCCCGAGTTTAATGCATTAATGACCATTTTTCTGTCTACAGGACCTGTAATTTCGACTCTTCGATCTTGCAAGTCGGCTGGAATAGGAGCGGCAGACCATTCGCTATTGCGAATTTCTTTGGTGTTTTCTGGAAATGAAGGGTAAGTTCCCAGATCAAACAACTGCTGCTGACACTCACGGTTTTTCAAAAGTGTTAATCGTCTTTCGTTAAAACGATCTTGCAAAGCTTCTAAGAAAATCAACGCACCATCTGTTAAAATTTCTGGATGATAGTTTCTTACATCTTTAGAGAAGCTAATTTTTTGGCTAAGGTTTGTCTGTATTTCCATAACTATTATCGTTTGAGTGAACAATATTATAAAAAAGTTTTTTATTAAACAAGCGAACGTTCGCTAAATGTGAATTTTTTCTTTTTTCAATTGTTACGCAAAAATTACTATTTTTGAAATTATGGCAATAGCAGAAGAATATATAAGATTGATTTTCGGTCTGAAAATCAAGCAAATACGAACAGAAAAGGATCTCTCTCTCTTTGGGCTTTCCAAGCTTAGTGGGTTATCTAAGTCGTATTTGAACGAAATTGAAAAAGGTAAAAAATATCCAAAAACAGATAAAATTATTAAACTGGCAGACACCCTTGAGGTGCCGTATGATCAATTAGTATCTTTGAAATTAGATAAAAATCTGGCTCCAATTGGCGAGATTTTACAATCGGGAATACTAGATGAGATTCCTCTGGAGTTATTCGGAATCCAGCAAAGTGATTTAATAGACATCATTGCAAATGCTCCTTCTAAAGTGAATGCATTTATAAGTACTATTATTGAAATAGCACAGCATTATAACATGAGTAGAGAGGGGTTTTATTTGGCATCTCTTAGATCGTATCAAGAAGCACACAATAACTTTTTTAAGGATTTAGAGGACAAAGTGGTTCGTTCGGCCAATACTTATCAATTGAGTCTCGATGGTAAGATAACTTCTGCCGAGTTAGAAGAAATATTAAAGGAGGAATATGGATATACGATTAATGAAGCAGGTATTCCTAAAGAAGAGGAGTTGGATAATTTGAGATCTGTGTTTGTTCCTTCTACAAAGACATTATTATTGTCTGATCGAGTAGATGAAGCGCAAAAAACCTTTATTTACGCCAAAGAATTAGGATATCAATATTTGAAAATTACTGAAAGGCCATATACTTTTTCCTGGATACGATATGATAATTTTGAAGAGGTGTTGCATAATTTTTATGCCTCTTATTTCGCCGGAGCTTTGATTATTCCTAGAAACCATTTGAAAGACCATCTAAAAAAACTGTTTTCTACTGATAAGTTTTCTGAAAAAGCATTCCATAAAATTATGCATATGTATAATGCGTCACCAGAATCTTTTTATCAAAGGTTAACCAATGTGTTGCCAAAGGATTTTGGAATGCAAAATGTGTTCTTTCTCAGATTTACACATAAAAAAGGAATCGAAAAATTTAATTTGGTGAAGGAATTGCATATCACGCATCAGCAGCAACCGCACGCCAATGAGATTAATGAGCATTATTGTAGACGATGGATGGCTATAAAAACATTGCAACGAACGGCAAATGAGGATCTGGATTATGCATTTAATATTCAGATTTCTGATTATGCAGACTCAGATCAGCAATATCTTGTATTTACGTCTGCGACCAAAGACCCGTTCAGGAATGATTACTATCGAAGTATCGGGATTGGATTTTTAATTTCTCCAGCATTAGAGAAAAAGATTGGTTTTGTAAATGACTCTAAGATACCTAAGGTTAAGGTGGGGGTTACTTGTGAATCTTGTTCTTTAAAAGATTGCAGTGATAGAATGGCACCTCCAAAACGATTAATAGCCAAGGAAAAGTATAAAAAAACCTCTCGTCTTGTAGAGGATATCGTTAAAAAGTATTCCTGAATTCTTACCTATATCGTAAAGCCTATGTTTTAACATTTTTTGATAAGATTTAAAAGCACAATGAATATTTGGTTTAATACTTAATTCTTACACATTTATAGATATTAGTAATAGTTAAGTTATTCAGGATATCAGTATACATGGTTTAATCTAGTGCATGTAATTATATGGGGTAAAATTAGTCCTGAATCTTCAACTATATACAAATCCAGAACTTCTACTATTTGATTTATACCTAAAATAGCTTTTTTAATTTAATCTTTAAATTTTTTAAAATGAAAAAAGTTTTTTTAGGGCTATTCTTAGCCGGAGCATTAATGAGTTTTGCCAATGTTGATAAAAGTGTAGAAACCTCTGACGAAGCATTTGGCTGTACCGTTGAAATTAGAAATGGAGATGGGGAGTTAATAGGTTGGGGATACGGTTCTACTTGCGCAGATGCAAGAGAACTTGCTATTAAATCTATGGAGAAATAGGTGAATTTTGTTGATAAGGGCATAACTCTTTTAAAAAAAGTTGTGCCCTTATTTTAATTAATATATATAAAATTATGCGATACTTTGTTTGTACAGTAGTTTTTTTTGGGCTCTTTCAATTAGCTAATAGTCAGGATTATGTGTTGAAATATAGTTTTAAAGATATGTTAGGTAATAGTAGTAATGCCAATCTTATAGTTAGGGGTAATGAAGCTGTTTTTAAAGTAAACGATAGTCATGAATTAGACAATGCAGTCAAAAAGCCTGATGTGAGTACAACGGTTGTAGTATTGCAACGTAAAAATACGGATAAACTTTCAAGTTTTTCATATTCAACTAAAAATGAAGTTTTTACACGAATTCCTTTTATTAAAGGAAAGCAGAAAGAATTCATATATAGGTTTGATGCAGAAGAACTTAATTGGACATTTGTAAATGAAATTAAAAAAATAGGCGTGTACACTTGTCAAAAAGCAACTCTACAGCTTCATGGAAGGTATTATGAAGCTTGGTTTACAACTGAAGTTCCTATTGGGTTCGGTCCTTTTCGATTAAATGCACTACCAGGTATGATTGTAGAAGTCACGGTATCTTCTAATTCCGAAGAAGAGATCACTCGCCATTGGAAATTACTTAGTGTAAAGAAAAGTAATAAGGCGGCTTCTGAAGTATTTGATTTTCATAAACAATTCTTTTTAAGTCATGAAGTAATGGATTATTGTAGTTACGAAGATGTTGCTTCGATGTCGCTAATGGATTATAAAAGGCGAAAATTAGCAATAAATGCAGCTATAAAAGCTAAATGGGCAAAAGAAAGAGGGTATGAGAGCGATGCAGAAATAATGTATTTGCCAAGTTTTTTTACTAATTATTTTATAGATATTCCAAATGGGATTACGGAAAAATTGGATAAAATAAACTAATGGTTAAGTATAAATCAGTAGTACTATTATTGGTTTTTCTTTCTGTAAATAGTTTAATCTCCCAAACAATAACGGGCTTCGTTGAAAATGAAGAAGGAGATAAAATTCCGGGAGTTACTTTTTTAATTAAAAAGAATAAAAATACTTCTGCCATCTCAGAATTCTTTTCTTCCGATGAACAAGGAAACTTTTCTTATGAGGTGAAAGAAAAATACAATGAAACTTTGTATTTCTCTTCATCTACTCTTGGATTTCAAAAACAAGAAGATAGTATAGAATTACCGCTGGTCGGGAAAACTTATGTGCGTAATTTTACGTTAGTTTCTAAAAGTACAGAATTGGAAGAGGTAGTTCTTGTGTCAAGAAGACCTTTTAGGATAAAAAAGGATACTGTTATTTATAATCCTCAAGCTTATAAAGATGGTACCGAACAAAAAGTAGAAGACCTGTTAAAAAAAATACCAGGAATTAAGGTTTTGGACAATGGATCTTTAAAGTATAGAGGGAAAAAAGTACAGGAGGTACAATTGGATGGGGATGATCTATTTGGTGATAATTATTCGATCGGTACTAAGAATATTTCTGTAGATATAATTGATAAGATAGAGGCCATAGAAAATTATTCTAAGAATTCATTCCTTAAAGGTGTAGAAAGTTCAGAAAGTGTGGCTTTAAACCTAAAATTAAAAAGAGGTAAGGTAGATTATTCAGGGAATGGTGAATTAGGACTAGGATTGGGAGATGTCTTGCGTTATGATTTATCCTCCACGGTACTTGGTGTCTCCAAAAAAGTGAAGTCCTTTGGTGTGTTTTCATTAAATAATATAGGCTTAAACAGATCTTCTTTCGATTATTTTTCTACGAATTTAACATTAGAAGAAATACGTAACCAAAACCTTTTTGGTAAAAGAAATATTAATGTGACCTCTATTAAACCCGAAATTGGAAATACGAGAATAAGATTAAATGATGAATGGTCGGGGAATTACAATTTAATTCATAAAGTCACACCTAAATTTAAAATTAGATATAATGTATTTTATTTAAAAGATAAATTGAGATCTCAGAACTCGTTTAATAAAGATTTTTTTTTCGAGAATAATCTATCGTTTCGAGATAAAACGACTACAGTGCAAAAACCTGAACAGGGAAGGTTTGATGTAAAAATGGACTATAGCATTTCTGCAAAATCACTGTTGGAAATAGATTCTTCTATAAGCTATGAAAATATATTAGATCGTGTAGAATTTCAAAGGGATCTAGAAGAGACTACTTTTTCAAATTTAGATTCTGAAATTTTTTTTTGGAAAAATAGAGTCTTGTATTCTCAAAAATTAAATGATTCTCTTGTAATGCAATTTTCTACTTTGTATTCTAGAAATAACTCCCCACAATTGTTTCAAACTGAAGGTGATTTTGTTTTAGAAACAAATCTTGGAGGAAAATTGGTTCAAAGCAGTGAATTTAGGAAGGAGGCTTTTCAAAACTACGTTCAGTTAGTAGGAAAAAAAGTAGGAGTAAAGTATAATTTCTCTTTTGGAGCAAACTTTTATGAAATACCATTCTTTTCAGAATTAAAAAGCCAAGATTCTGTAATACAAGGTTTTAGTAACAACTTGAATTACTCAAAAGCCAATTATTTTTCAGGGATTTCGCTTGGCTATCAAAATAAAAAATGGAAAGCTAGTGCAACCCTGAAAATGAATTATACAAGACAAAATTTAAAGGATTTGGAAGATGGAGTGAATAATCAATTTGTAGATAAATTGTATCCTAATATCTTACTTGGTTATCAATATTCTATAAATAAATTTTCTAAAATTAGTTTTAAAGGGTATTTAGATTATCTAACTCCTAGTGAAAATAACTTATTTTCTAATTATGTCGTTTCTTCAAATCGCACTTTGGTAAATAATATAGTGTCGTTGGAACTTTCAAAAAAGAATAATTATAGGTTAAGTTATAGGGTTGATGATCTTTCAAAGAATATCGAATTAGATCTTTCTTTGGGATACCAAGAAAGAGCAAACCCTTATTTATTGTCTTACAATATTAATAATGATTTTACTGCCAAAACTTATTTTCAGGCGCCAGTTACAAATGAGGATGTTTTTTCAGAGCTTTCTATTAGTCGCTATGTGAGATTTTTACGAACTACTTTTGTGCATACTTCAAAATATACGTTTTCAAATTTTAAAAATGTAGTTAATGAATCAAATTTGCGTAATAATAAATCAAAAAATTATACTGGAGATTTGTTCTTTAAAACCTCCTTTGCAATTCCAGTAAATTTTGAGAATAATTTCAGTTATACTAATGCTACATTTGTGGGTTCAAACAATTTTAGAAATACAAACAATGCTGTTAAAAATACTTTTAGAATAATTTATAAGCCTAACAAAACTTTTGTCTTAAGTGCTTTTAGTTATTTCTATGTGCCTGATTTGAAAAGTAATAATAGTGTTTCTTTTTTGGATTTTAGCTTAAGATATAAGCCAAGAGATTTAAAATGGTTTTCTGGTCGCGTTATTGGTAGGAATTTATTTGATACTAATGTTTTTAGACAGATAGATAACTCAGATTTTTCTACGATACTTTTTCAAAGCAATTTAATTTCTCGTTATCTTATGGTGTCTTTAGATTTGAACTTTTAAAAAACCCGTTTCAGATTTTTGAAACGGGTTTTTTTTATGTAAGAACAAGGATAGTTACCTTGTTGGTCTTTATGGTAAGATGTTTTTATTACATCATTCCTGGCATACCTCCGCCCATTGGTGGCATTCCGCCTCCTGCAGGAGCGTCTTCTTTAATGTCTGTTAATGCACACTCAGTAGTAAGAATCATACCTGAAACAGAAGCAGCATTTTCAAGAGCTACACGAGTCACTTTTTTAGGGTCGATAATCCCTGCCTTAAGCATGTCTACATACTCTTCAGATTTTGCATCGTATCCAAAGTCATCTTTTCCTTCAAGAACTTTAGAGATTACGACAGAACCTTCTCCACCGGCATTTTCTACGATAGTACGCAATGGAGCTTCGATAGCACGGTTTACAATTTGAACACCTGTAGCTTCGTCTGCATTTTCTGTTGAAACGTTGTCTAAAACTGATTTAGCACGCACAAGAGCTACACCACCACCTGCAACAATACCTTCTTCAACTGCGGCACGAGTTGCATGAAGAGCATCATCTACACGGTCTTTCTTTTCTTTCATTTCTACCTCAGAAGCAGCACCAACATATAATACAGCAACTCCACCAGCTAATTTTGCTAATCTTTCCTGTAATTTTTCTTTGTCATAATCAGAAGTAGTAGTTTCGATCTGAGCCTTAATTTGATTTACTCTGTTTTTGATCATTTCTTCTTCTCCTGCTCCGTTTACGACAGTAGTGTTGTCTTTGTCGATAGCTACTTTTTCTGCAGTACCTAAATGTTCTATAGTTGTGTTTTCTAAAGTAAATCCTCTTTCTTCAGAAATTACAGTTCCTCCAGTTAAGATTGCGATATCTTCCAGCATAGCTTTACGTCTATCTCCAAATCCAGGAGCTTTTACAGCAGCGATTTTTAAAGCACCTCTTAACTTGTTTACTACTAAAGTAGCAAGAGCTTCACCATCTACATCTTCTGCAATAATTAAAAGAGGTTTACCAGTTTGAGCTACAGGCTCAAGAATAGGTAATAAATCTTTCATTGCAGAGATTTTCTTATCAAACAATAAGATGTATGGGCTCTCTAACTCGGTAGTCATTTTCTCGCTATTCGTCACGAAATATGGAGAAAGATACCCTCTGTCGAACTGCATTCCTTCTACTACATCTACATAGGTATCTGTACCTTTAGCCTCTTCTACAGTAATAACACCTTCTTTACCTACTTTGTCAAAAGCTTGAGCAATGAGGTCTCCGATAGTTTCGTCGTTATTTGCAGATATAGCTGCAACTTGTTTGATCTTGTCTGAAGAGCTTCCTACTTCTTTCATTTGCTTTTCAAGATCTTTAGTAATAGCTTCTACAGCTTTATCAATTCCTCTTTTAAGATCCATTGGGTTCGCACCCGCAGCAACGTTCTTAAGTCCTTCTTTTACGATAGCTTGTGCTAATACAGTAGCTGTAGTGGTACCGTCACCAGCTAGGTCATTAGTTTTAGAAGCTACTTCTTTAACCATTTGTGCTCCCATGTTTTCTAGAGCATCTTCTAGTTCTACTTCTTTAGCAACTGAAACTCCATCTTTAGTTACGGTTGGAGCTCCAAAAGACTTGCTTATAATTACGTTACGACCTTTTGGTCCTAAGGTTACCTTAACTGCATTGGCCAATGCATCTACACCGCGCTTAATACCGTCGCGTGCCTCAATATCAAATTTTATATCTTTTGCCATTGTTGTTTGTTGTTTTAGAATTGCTCAACAAAATTAGAAAAGCAATTTTTCGAATAGTTTAAACTGATTTGTGATTTAAAGAATCTGAATAAATATTTAGATTATTAAACGATTGCCAGAATATCATCCTCACGCATGATTAAATAATCTTTTCCGTCTAATTTTAACTCTGTACCAGCATATTTTCCATAAAGTACAGTGTCTCCAACTTTAACAGTCATTTCGTGGTCTTTTTTTCCGTTACCTACTGCTGCAACTTTACCTTTTTGTTGCTTTTCTTGTGCAGAGTCTGGAATGTATAATCCTGATGCAGTTTGAGTTTCTGCTGGAAGTGGTTCTACTACCACACGGTCTGAAAGAGGTTTAATATTTACTCCCATGTTTATGATTAGTTTTATGTTTAAAATTTAATGAAATCTTTCGTTGGTTTATATTTCAGAAATTGTGCCAGTAGCAGGATACTGACAAATTGAAATAAAAAATGCCGACTATATGACAAGTCGGCATTTTTTTATGTTTTTTTCAAAACTAAACTAGTCTTGATTGCTGTCGTCTGTTGTAGGAGGAGTCACCGGAACCTCTACTTGAACATCGTCAGTATTTACTTTTGAGTCCTGTGCTCCTTGATTATCCATAAGATCTATATTTGATAATAGAATTAACACAAGTAGCAAGGTTGCAAGAGTCCATGTGCTTTTATCTAAAAAATCTGTAGTTTTCTTAACACCACCCAATTGTTGTGTGCCTCCGCCTCCGAAAGAAGAAGATAAACCGCCTCCTTTTGGGTTTTGTACCATAATTACTACAACTAGTAGAAAAGATACAATAACGATTAATATTAAAAAGATTGAAAACGTTGTCATTATATTGTTATTTATTTTCTTGTAATTTCTTTATTGCTCGAATTTGGTCTGCAAAGAAACCACTTTTTTCGGGATTTTTCAAAATTAATATGTTATAAGCCTGAATTGCTTTTTTGTAATTTTTTTGAGCCAAATATACTTTGGCTAATGTTTCGGTCATTAATTCGTCTGCAGGAGTTTGATTTTCCTTAGCCAAATTGCGTGTAGGAGTGTTTTTTGAAGCGGGTTGAATCTTAGGGTTATTGGCAATAAATTCATCGATGAGGTTGAATTTTTCCTCTTGTTTTAGTTTCCCGTCAGATTCTTTTTTATCTGCATCTATGGTATTTGTTTCCTGTTGATCGAGATCTCTTTCAACTGGTTTCAAAGAGGTTAATTTTAACCATTCTGCAAATGAATGTGTCTCTTTTTTTGTAAAATCAAGAGGTTGGTTTATTTGTAAGTTTTCATCAGAGTTTGGGAGCTGTTTATCTTCCTTTTTTTGATGAATTTGTTGTGGCAGACTTTCTTTTTTTCTGATAGAAAACAACCCTGGATCCAGTACGTCTTCGGCCTCTTTTATTTTCATAGTAACCGCATCATCCATAGCCATTCTAGGTAATGTTTTTACCTCCTCATGATCGACCACTTCGATATCTGATTTTGTTTTTTTCAGTGTTTCTTGTTCTTGTTTCTCACTTTGAAAGTGATCAGAGGTGATAAAGTCAAACAGTACAGCGCGATCTGTGGTGTAAGCTGCGGTAGTTTTAAGCTCCTGGTTATATCTAAAGCTACCTTGGTTTTTAAGAGCTTTGAGTAATAAAGGACGAATAGCTTGAAAATAGGGGAACTCCTTCGACACTTTTTCCAAAGTATTGAGCTGCGACGTTTTTAATTGGTCGGGATGCTGTAGTAAATATGTGAGTTCCTTTAGATTCAAGTAGTATGTATTGATGTATTGGTAATTTGGTTTACCACCTAGCTAGAGTGGCATTAAACATGTCTTGTGTAATACGTTCAAAAATAATTTGTAATGCCTCGTCTCTAACAGTGTTTTCTGATTGCGAAGCAGGGTAGTCAAAGAAAAATGAAAAACGTTGTTCTAGATCTTGAGTAGAGTCTTTGGCGTCATAAAACCTCATATTAACGGCAATAGTAAGTCGGTTTTGAGCTGCAGTAATATCTGAAGTAGCGGTGTTAGGTGAGACATAATCCTGAACGATCTCGCCTTCATAAACTATATCACCACCAGATGTTACTAAATCAAGATTTGTTTGGTTTAGAATTAAATCTTGCAATTGATTTGTAAAGGTTTGGTCTGCACCGGGAAAAATTCTCGGGGATTGATTTTGAAAGAAATTCACCTGAAAGGTCTTCGTGTCTGGAGAAATATTAGTTCCGCTGAAGGAATAAATACCACAACTTTGAATCAATGCTAAGGTTAAAAAACCAATAAAAATGTTTCTAATTATATTCATTAACTGTGTTGGATCTTAAATGTTTTATTGTACTCGCTTACAGGTCGTATTGCTTAATTTTTCTATATAATGTACGCTCACTAATTCCTAATTCTTCAGCTGCAGCTTTACGTTTTCCTCTATGACGTTCTAACGACTTTTTAATAAGTTCTAGCTCTTTGTCTTGGAGTGATAAAGTTTCTTCTTCTTCAATTTCTTCTGCAAAATGATATTTATCCTCTTCGCTTACTGCAGGAGTCGAGGGTTGTGCAATTTGTAAAACCTCAGTAGGAGTTACAGGTTCATTAAAGCGAACTTCTTCTTCGTTTTCTTCTCTATAAATTTTTCTGATGAGCCCCTCATTTTCTTTTTGAACTTGTTGTGAGTTACCACTTTGCATCAGTTCCATTGTTAGTTTTTTAAGGTCATTTAGGTCGCTTTTCATATCAAAAAGCACCTTGTATAAAATCTCTCTCTCATTGCTAAAGTCGCTCTCTTTTTTGTCAGAAGAAATTACTGCAGGAAGGTTGCTACCTATATTTGGAAGATACCCATGTAATGTCACCGCAGAAATTGTTCTGTTCTGTTCAAGGACTGAAATTTGTTCTGCAATGTTGCGTAATTGTCTAATGTTTCCGCTCCAGTGATATTTTTCTAATAAAGATATGGCATCATCGGTCAGACGAATCGTAGGCATCTTATATTTGGTTGCAAAATCTGAAGCAAACTTTCTAAATAAGAGGTGTATGTCGTCTTTTCTGTCGCGTAGAGGGGGTAATAGAATTTCAACAGTACTTAAACGATAGTATAGGTCTTCTCTAAACTTACCTTTTTTAATAGCTTCAAACATGTTTACATTGGTAGCCGCTACAATGCGAACATCTGTCTTTTGTACTTTTGAAGACCCTACCTTTATGAACTCTCCATTCTCTAACACGCGAAGCAATCGTACTTGAGTGGTTAAGGGAAGTTCTCCTACTTCATCTAGGAAAATAGTTCCGCCACTAGCTACCTCAAAATAACCATTTCGGGTCTGGGTAGCTCCTGTAAATGCTCCTTTTTCGTGTCCAAATAATTCACTATCAATGGTTCCTTCAGGAATTGCACCACAGTTTACAGCAATATATTTTCCGTGTTTGCGGTGAGATAGAGAATGTATAATTTTAGGAATACTTTCTTTACCAACACCACTTTCTCCAGTGACCAATACAGAAATATCGGTTGGAGCTACTTGAATGGCTTTTTCTACAGCACGATTTAGCTTAGGATCATTTCCTATGATTCCAAATCGTTGTTTTATGGCTTGAACTGATTCCATATGATAGTAAACGTTAAGAGTTTAAATCTTTATTAATTATTATCAGAATATCCTACAGCTTCCCCTAATAGAGTAGCGCTTGTGCACTCGTCAATATGCACCATAACAAAGTCTCCGATTTTATATTCTCCTTTAGGGAAAACAGCTACAGTGTTTTGAGTTGTTCTTCCGCTCCAGTGTGCATCAGATTTTTTAGACTCTTTTTCAATAAGGATTTCTACGGTTTTACCCACAAATGCCTGATGTCTATATTCACTATGTTTTCTTTGCAGTTCTATGACCTCGGCTAATCTTCGTTTCTTTATGTCTTCTGGTACATCATCTACCATTTTTCTGGCAGCAAGAGTACCAGGTCTTTCAGAATATGCAAACATAAAACCATACTCATATTTTACATATTCCATAAGAGATAAAGTGTCTTGGTGATCCTCTTCTGTTTCTGTTGGGAAACCGGTAATAATGTCTTGAGAAATGGCGCATTCAGGTATTATCGACTTGATATTGTCTATTAAATCGAAATATTCCTGTCGAGTGTGCAGGCGATTCATTTCTTTTAAAATTCTATCACTACCACTTTGTATTGGTAGGTGAATGTATTTACAAATGTTTTGGTGTTTTGCCATTACATTGATTACATCCAATGTCATATCTTGTGGATTAGACGTTGTAAATCGCAATCTTAATTTTGGGTGCTTTTCTGCTACCATATCCAAAAGCTTGGCAAAGTTTACTGCTGTTGCTTTTTGGAAATCACTGGCTTTTTCAAAATCTTTTTTCAATCCACCGCCATACCATAAATAACTATCGACATTTTGACCAAGCAGTGTTACTTCTTTGAAATTTTGCGCAACAAGTTCATCTATTTCTTCAAGAATACTTTGAGGGTCGCGACTACGTTCTCTTCCTCTGGTGAAAGGAACTACACAAAAGGTACACATATTATCACAACCACGGGTTATAGATACAAATGCAGAAACGCCATTGCTTTGTAGTCTAACAGGAGAAATGTCACCATAAGTTTCTTCTTTAGAAAGAATAACATTAACTGCATTGCGGCCAGCATCGACCTCCTCAATAAGATTAGGGAGATCTTTGTAGGCATCTGGTCCAACGACTAGGTCTACAATTTTCTCTTCTTCAAGAAATTTACTTTTCAGACGTTCGGCCATGCATCCCAGAACGCCTACCTTCATTCTTGGGTTGATCTTTTTTACAGCATTATATTTTTCTAGTCTTTTTCGAACTGTCTGTTCTGCCTTTTCACGAATAGAGCAGGTGTTTACTAGGACAAGATCAGCATCTTCAAGATCTTGTGTGGTGTTAAAACCTTCTTTAGCCAGAATAGAAGCTACTATCTCACTATCGCTAAAATTCATCTGGCAGCCGTAACTCTCTATAAAAAGTTTACGTTGGTTTTCTTTTTTCTGATCTAGTATCAGAGGTTGTCCTTGTTTGTTTTCGTCTATAATCTTCTCCATAAAAATATTCCTTACCCAATTGAGGCAAATAATGTGCAAAGATACTTTTTAATACGATTTATGACAAAGTGGCAGGGTTTTATTTTGAAAAAATCTATATTTGAGTGATACAACTAAAAAATAAACATTATGCAAGCTGATAAACTTTTTGAAAAAATAGAAAATAATAATCCTGTAGATTTTGGAGATATCTTCACCAAAAGTATCGATTTGTTTAAAAAGGTTTGGTCTCAGGGGTTTATACATTTACTCATTTCTATGCTGATTGTTCTTCCGTTGGTTCTGATAATGTATATTCCGATTTTTGCTCTGGCAGGTTTAGCAGGGTTTGAGCCCGGTTATTCTGGTTATGATTATGGTCATGAAGAATTATCTGTTGGGTTGGGTATTTTGTTTGTTATTCTTGTAATAGTTATGTCAATGTTAGCATCAGCTTTTCAACTGGGTATCATGGCTCATTTTTATAAAGTCTGTAAACAAGCAGATATGGGATCTTCTATAAGTTCAAGTTATTTTATGTTTTTCAAAGGGAAATACCTGGGAAAGATCTTTACTCTAGCCATAGCTTCTTTTGGTATCGCTTTATTGGCTGCGTTACTATGTTATTTGCCTATTTTTTATGTAATGGTTCCACTACAATTAATAGGGGTAATATTTGCATTTAACCCAGATGTTGGGACTTCTGATATTATTAAAGCTAGTTTTAAGTTAGGGAATAAAGTATGGTTAGTGGCTTTTGGGTTAATTCTTATTTCGTCTATGTTGGCTCAGTTTGTCGGTTTTTTATTGTGTGTAATAGGAGTGTTCTTTACAGCTTCTTTTGTGTATTTGCCCATATATTTCTTGTATAAAGATAGTATAGGATTTGAGGATGATGAAACAAAAAATGAGGGTTCTATATTAATAGAATGATAATTTTAAGTGCAACTTATACAAGGTTGTTTTTTGAACTTATTTTTATATAATGAATCCTGATATCAATTTTTTGATATACTTTTGTGGTCTGAAATTAAAGGATTATGGCTAAGAATTTAGTGATAGTGGAGTCGCCTGCTAAGGCTAAAACTATAGAAAAATTTCTCGGAAAAGATTTTACGGTAGCATCAAGTTTTGGGCACATCGCAGATTTGCCTGCAAAAGAGCTTGGAGTAGATGTAGATGGTGGATTTACACCCAAATATATAGTCTCAAAGGATAAGAAAGATGTTGTAAAAAAACTTAAGGATTTATCGAAGAAAGCAGAGATAGTTTGGTTAGCAAGTGATGAAGACCGAGAAGGAGAAGCAATAGCATGGCATCTTGCAGAAACTCTAAAATTGGATAAAACTAAAACGAAGAGGATTGTTTTTCATGAGATTACTAAAAATGCTATTTTAAAAGCTATAGAAAACCCGAGGTCGATTGATTATAATCTAGTAAATGCGCAGCAGGCAAGACGAGTGCTGGATAGATTGGTGGGTTATGAGTTGTCACCTGTGTTATGGCGTAAGGTAAAAGGAGGATTGTCTGCCGGAAGAGTGCAATCTGTTTCGGTCCGATTGATTGTTGAGAGAGAGCGCGATATTATAGGTTTTACCCCAGAAGCATCTTACAGAATTGATGCTGAATTTTCAAATGAGAAAGGGAAATCTTTTAAAGCCAAACTTCCTAAGAATTTTAAAACCAGAGAAGAGGCAGAGGATTTCTTAAAAAAGAATATTGGAGCATCTTTTAAAGTTGCAGATTTAACTACAAAGCCAGCAAAAAAATCTCCTGCACCGCCATTTACAACATCAACTTTACAGCAGGAAGCATCTAGAAAACTATACTTTTCAGTAAGTAGAACCATGACGATGGCGCAACGATTGTATGAAGCAGGTTTAATAACCTATATGAGGACAGATAGTGTTAATCTTTCCGTTGAAGCTCAAAATGGTGCCAAAGCAGAGATTGTTTCTGCCTATGGTGAAGAATACAGTAACCCAAGACAATATAAAGGTAAATCTAAGGGAGCGCAAGAAGCTCACGAAGCTATTCGTCCAACAGATTTCTCCAGGCATACAGTAAATGTAGATTATGATCAGCAAAGATTATATGAGCTCATATGGAAACGTGCTATCGCTTCTCAAATGAGTGATGCTAGGTTAGAAAGAACCAATGTCAAGATAGAATCAAATGGTCATAATGAACAATTTACGGCAAATGGAGAGGTGATCAAGTTTGAAGGATTTTTAAAGGTTTATCTTGAAGGAAACGATGATGAAGATGAAGAACAAGAAGGAATTCTTCCTGCAATGAAGGTGAAAGAAGCGTTGTATAACTCTTTTATTTCAGCTACAGAAAGGTTTACTCGGCCACCTAGTCGTTACACAGAGGCGTCTCTAGTAAAAAAGTTAGAAGAATTAGGTATTGGTCGTCCTTCTACATATGCTCCAACTATTTCTACTATTCAAAACAGGAACTATGTGGAGAAAGGTGCTAAGGAAGGAGAAATGCGTAAGTATACTCAGATGATCCTTTCGGGAGATGCTATTGAAGAGAAAAACTTATCAGAAAAAGTAGGTAGTGACAAAGGGAAATTAATACCTACTGATGTGGGGATGGTTGTAAATGATTTCTTGGTGAATCATTTTTCGTCAATTCTCGATTATAATTTTACCGCAAAAGTAGAACAAGATTTTGATGAAATTGCAGATGGACAAGAAGATTGGACACATGTAATGAAAGAATTCTACAAAGAGTTTCATCCAATAGTTGAAGATGTAGCGCAAAATGCTGATCGAGAAGTAGGTGAACGCGTTTTGGGTGAAGATCCTGCCAGCGGTAAAGTAGTAAGTGTTCGTTTAGGTAAATTTGGTCCTATGGTTCAGATAGGTACTGCAGAAGATGAAGATAAACCAAAATTTGCAAGCTTACCTCCAGGTCAGACGTTGAGTAGTATTACTTTTGAGGAGGCCATGGATCTTTTTCAATTGCCTAAAGAATTAGGAGAGTACAAAGGAGAAACCTTGGTAGTGAATAATGGGCGATTTGGTCCATATGTTAGATTTGGAGAAAAGTTCGTTTCATTAGCCAAAGGAGAAGATCCATTAAGCATTACGCTGGATAGAGCAAAAGAGCTTATAGATGAAAAAGAAAAAGCTGACGCTCCTATATATGTATATGAAAACCTACCGGTTCAAAAAGGTAAAGGGCGATTTGGTCCTTTTATTAAGTGGAACGGAATGTTTATCAATGTAAATAAGAAGTACGATTTTGATAATTTATCTGACGAAGATATTGTAAAGCTTATTGAAGAAAAAAAGCAAAAAGAAATTGATAAAGTAATTCATAATTGGGAAGAAGAAGGTATTAGAGTAGAAAAAGCAAGATGGGGTAGAAGTAATATCATTAAAGGGAAAACCAAGATAGAATTGCCAAAAACTGTAGATGCTTCAAAACTCACCTTGGAGAAAGTAAAGGATCTTATCGAAAAGAATGCTCCAAAGAAAAAGACAGCCAAAAAGAAAAAAACTACTACCAAAAAGAAATAAACAATGTCTTTCGAATTTCTTGCTCCGGTAAGCGATTTAGTTGCCGCCCACACCAAATTGCTTTCAGATCAATCTTTGGGAAAAAGAATAAATATTCACACCGTAGAAAATGGTATTCCTGAACTTGATAAAGTAGATATTGCTATCATAGGGATTCAGGAAAATAGAAATGATGAAGACTTTTTAGGTGAGAAATTAAATTTTGATGCCATCCGAAAATCTATCTATGAATTATATCCTGGGAATTGGGATACACAAATAGTAGATCTTGGAGATGTGTTGCCTGGTAATGAAGTGAGTGACACCTATTATCTTGTGCAAGAGGTGTTGTCTACTTTGCTTCAAAAAAATATTATCCCTATCGTTATAGGAGGTAGTCAGGATTTGGTATACGCACAATATCGAGCTTTTGACATTTTAGAACGTATGGTAAATTTGGCAAATGTAGATGCCAGGTTTGACTTGGGAAATTCTGCGCAACCCATTACCAATAAATCTTTTGTAGGTAAAATAATAGTAGAGCAACCATACAATCTGTTTAATTATAGTAATATAGGATATCAAACCTATTTCAATTCTCAAGAGGAAATAGATCTTATAGAAAAATTATATTTTGATGCGTATCGCTTGGGAGAAGTAATTTCAGATGTAACTATTGTAGAGCCTATAATGAGGGATGCAGATATTGTGTCTATAGATTTAGGGGTATTAAATTCAAATAGTTTACAAGGAGCTATAGCTTCGCCAAATGGTTTTGACGGACGAGAGATTTGTGCGATATCTAGATACGCTGGAATAAGTGATAAAGTTAAAAGTTTTGGTATATACGAATTCAAAAACTTTAAAAATGAGGATACTGCGTCCTTATTAATAGCTCAGATCATTTGGTATTTTATAGAAGGTGTTAACTATAGATCCAATGAACTTGATGTAAAAAAATTAAAAAGCACATTACATTATAATGTCCCAATCGAAGATGAAATATTATCTTTTTATAAGAGTGCAAAAACAGGAAGATGGTGGATAGAAATACCATTTATTTCGTCTGGCAATAATAAATTGAAAAGACATACGTTATTACCTTGCACATACAACGATTATGAGCGTGCTTGTAATCAAGAAATACCTGAAAGATGGTATAAGGCAAAACGAAAAAACGAAGTTTAACATTTTTATTAGGCAGATTTAAGGTTTTTTTTAGAAAAAAATTGTTTTTCTGAAAATAAATAAATAGGTTTACGTCCTTAAATCTAGAAGATCTTAACCTAAAACACGTTATGAAGAAATTTGTATCACTCTTTGCTATTGTAGCAATGCTCTATAGTTGTGGTAAAGGAAACCGCGGAGAGCTAATAGGAGCACAAGGGAAAAAGTGGCACCCAGAAAAGCCTTACGGAATGGCCCTAATTCCAGGAGGTTCTTTTATCATGGGTAAGTCAGATGATGACAAAGCGGCGTTAGCAAACGCACCCACCAAAATGGTTACCGTTCGTTCCTTCTACATGGACGAGACCGAAATTACCAATAGTGAGTATCGTCAGTTTGTAAACTGGGTTCGTGACTCTGTGATTCGAACTCGTTTGGCTATTATGGCAGATGAGCTTGGAAAAGTGCCGGATGATGAAGGTGTCGGAGAGTTTGCTTTCCTTGATGCCGATACTACCGATATGACACCGTACGAAAAGTATATGTATGAGAATTATAGCGGTATCGGAGAAACTGGTTACGAAGGAAGAAAACTCAACAAAGATGTAGATATCATTTGGGATATCGAAGATTACCCCGATGAGTATTATGCTGAAGTAATGGACACGATGTATATTCCATTGGAAGAGTCTTATAATGGAAGGCGAACACTTGACGTAAGTAAGTTTGAGTTCCGTTTTACTTGGATGGATATTCAATCGGCAGCAAGAGCGCGAAAAGGAAGAAGAAAAGACTTCGTAAAAGAAGAGGTAATAAAGGTATATCCTGATACCACGGTTTGGATCAAAGATTTTAACTATTCATATAATGAGCCTATGCACAACGATTATTTCTGGCATAGTGCTTATGACGATTACCCTGTAGTAGGTGTTTCTTGGGAACAAGCTAAGGCTTTCTGCAGATGGAGAACTATTGAGAAAAATACATTCCAAAAGAAAAAAGGTAAGGAGTTTGTAAATTATTTCAGACTTCCTACAGAAGCCGAATGGGAGTATGCAGCAAGAGGTGGTCTCGAGTCTGCAACTTATCCATGGGGTGGACCTTATGCACTAAACGACCGCGGTTGTTTCTTGGCAAACTTTAAACCTCTTAGAGGTAACTACGCAGCAGATAACTTCTTATATACTGTCGAAGCTAAAACATTTGACCCTAATGATTATAATCTTTATAATATGGCGGGTAATGTTTCTGAGTGGGTACAGTCGTCTTACGATCCTTCAGCATACGAATTTGTGTCATCAATGAACCCAAATGTTAGTGATGACCAAAACAAACGTAAAGTAGTGCGTGGAGGTTCATGGAAAGATGTTGCTTATTTCCTACAGGTAAGCACCAGAGATTACGAGTATGCGGATTCAGCGAGAAGTTATATCGGATTCAGAACCGTACAGGACTACATGGGTACTGACGTGACTGGAGAAGATAATACTCGTAATGATAAATAAGTCCCAAAATTTTCTATCAACTTAATTACTAACCCTTTTTTTAAAATTTAGATTTAAAAAACAAAACAAATTTATTATGGCAAATTCAAAAGCAAGCAAAAAGTTAATGAACATGGTATACGGTCTAGGAGCGGCCGTAGTAATTTTAGGTGCACTTTTTAAGATTATGCACTGGCCATTTGGTAACGAAATGCTTATCATTGGTCTGATTACAGAAGCACTTGTATTTACAGTTTCTGCATTTGAACCAGTAGATGACGAATTAGATTGGTCTCTTGTATACCCAGAGTTAGCTGGAGGTCAAAAGAAAGATAAAAAGCAAGATACTACTCCAGAAGGATTGTTATCTAAGAAATTAGATGATATGCTTAAAGAAGCTAGAGTAGATTCTAGTCTTATGAGTAGTTTAGGAGAAAGCATCCGTAACTTCGAAGGTGCTGCAAAAAATATTTCTCCAACTGTAGATGCTATTCAAGGTACTAAAAAGTATAGTGAAGAAATGGCAAGTGCTGCGTCTCACCTAGAATCTTTAAATAGCTTATACAAAGTTCAATTAGAATCTTCTGCTAAGCAAGCTGAGGCAAACGCTCAAATTGCGGAGAACGCTGAGAAACTTAAAGAACAAATGACAAGTCTTGCTAGCAACCTTTCTTCTCTTAATGGAGTATATGGTGGTATGTTAACTGCAATGAACAGAAGTTAACATTAAGTAATTAAAATAATTATATAACTACCAAAATCTAAGAAGAATATGGCAGGAGGAAAATTGTCCCCAAGGCAGAAGATGATTAACCTGATGTACCTGGTTTTCATCGCAATGATGGCATTAAATATGTCAAAAGAAGTACTATCGGCTTTCGGTTTGATGAACGAAAAGTTAACATCAGCGAACACGATAGCTACAGAGCGTAATACTGCATTTATGGCTGGTCTGGCTGAAAAAGTTACAGAACAACCAGAGAAATATACACCGCTTAAGGAAAAAGCTGATCAAATTAGTTCGCTTTCAAATGACTTCAATAGTTATATTGAGCAATTGAAAGCTGAGATTTTGCAAGGTACAGATGATCCAACAGATTATGAAACTATGGATAAGTCTGTGACATTAGATCAAAAGTTCTTTGAAGGAGGTAATAAAACAGCAGCAGCTGAAGAATTTGTTACCAAAATAAATACGTATAGAGAGGGAGTAACCTCTGCAATACGTAGTGTAAAAGAGGTTGATGCTGAAGTTGCAAATGACGTTGACAAAACATTTGCTACTGGAGAGGTAAGAAATAGAGATAATAGACCTGTAGACTGGTTGAAGTATAACTTCGAAGGTTTCCCAATGGTTGCTTCTTTAACAAAACTTACTCAAATGCAAGCAGATGTTAAGACTACAGAAAGCAAAGTACTTTCTGCATTATTAGCAGGACAGCAAGCTTCAGAACTTTCTTTTAGTAACTATGAGGCGATCGTAGTACCAGACAAAACTGCTTTCTTTAGTGGAGAGAAGTTTAAAGGTAGAATCGTTTTAGGTCGTTTTGATGCAACGCTTAAGCCAACCAAAGTAATGGTTAATGGTAAAGAGCAAACTGAAGTTCAGAATGGTCAGATTATGCTTGATTTCCCAGCAGGTAATGTTGGAGAAAGAGAAGTAAAAGGTGAATTAGAATTCAAAGAAGGTGATTCAATTGTGAAAATACCTATCCAGAGTTCTTATGCGGTAATTCCTAAGCCAAATTCTGCGGTAATCTCGGCAGATAAAATGAACGTGGTATACCGTGGTGTAAATAACCCAATGACAATTTCGATTCCTGGAGTTCCTGCAGTTAATGCTACTGCACCTGGTTTAAGAAAAGTGGGTGGTGCTGGAAAATACATGATGAATGTTACTGCAGTAAAAGCACGTGAGGTAAGTATCAAGGTTAGTGGTAAGTTACCTAATGGTTCTTCTGTGAGTGATAGTAAGAAATTTAGAATTAAGGATATACCAAGACCAGTTGGAACTGTTCGTGGTGAAGATGGATCTATCAAAATGGCGAGAAATGCTTTAGGTATTTCTTCTATCGGAGCGATACTTCCTGATTTCGATTTCGACATTAAGCTTAAAGTAACAGGATTTAAATTTAAGGTAGAAGGACAACCAACAGTTAGTGTTCGTGGTGGTAGATTAGATTCTAAAGCAAAATCTGCACTTCGTAAGGCTAAGAGAGGTTCTTCTGTACAGATTATTGATATAAAAGCACAGTTAACGACAAATGCTGGATATAAATTGAAGAAGATTTCTCCGGTAATTGTTGAGTTAACAAATTAAAATAAACCAAATTAGTTATGAATTTGAAAAATTTTGTATTCACCGTTATAGGATTGGCTGTTTCCTGCCTTTCATATGGCCAGACGAATCCGTTAAATGCGGCGCAGCCTAGCGATATTGGAAAGAAGACACAGGAGCAGATCATGTATGATAATGATCACCCATTAGAATATGGTTATGTTGACAAACGTGATGTATTATGGGCTAAGACAACTTGGGAAACCATAGATCTTGATGAAAGAATCAATTTTCCATTGTACTATCCTATTGATACAAATAATATTGATTCTAGTCGTCGTTCTTTATATGATGTACTAGTAAGCAATATTAAAAACGGTAAAATCAAGAGTATATATTCAGATTCATACTTTACTGAAACTCGTACTTTTCAGGATCTTGAGTCTACAATGTCAAAAATTGATACTACAGATTTAGGATATGAGCAATATAATGCAGGTGAAGAAGTTGATCCTCAATATATCAATAGAAGAGATATTACTTCTGCAGATATTACAGAGTACAAAATAAGAGGATATTGGTATTTCGATAAGCGTCAGGGAGAATTAAGATATAGATTGCTAGGTATAGCGCCTGTAGCTCCAGACGTAAACTTCATCGACGATGATGAGCCAGATATGGTAGCATTATTTTGGGTATGGTACCCAGATGTAAGAGAAATTCTTCATAATGCATCAGCTTTCAATCGTAGAAATACATCAATGCCTTTTACTTTAGATCATATTCTTAATGCTCGGCGATTTAACTCTATTATCTATAAAGAAGATAATGAGCAAGGTGACCGAGAGATTAAAGATTATATCGTAGATAATGCTTTAATGCAACTTCTGGAGAGTGAGAGAATCAAGGAAAGTATTCGAAATTTCGAAATGGATATGTGGAGTTACTAATCTAGATAGCACTACATAATTGTTATAAAAAACGCCCGACTTTAGTTGGGCGTTTTTATATTTTTGTGCTATGTTAGATTATATCATTGTTGGTTTTGGTTTATCAGGCTTATCGTTTGTCGAGAGACTGGAGAAAGAGGGTAAAACGTATATTGTGTTTGAAGATGGATCACAAAAATCATCTCGTGTAGCTGGAGGGTTATACAATCCTGTTATCTTAAAGCGTTTTACTGCTGCCTGGCAAGCAGTTGAACAATTAGAAAAAGCAGTTCCTTTTTATCAAAGTATAGAAGCTAAGCTCAATAAAAAGCTTATATTTCCCCTTCCTATTTACAGGAGGTTTAACTCTGTTGAAGAACAGAATACATGGTTTGAAGCTTGTGACAAGCCGGTTCTTGAACGGTTTTTATCTGCAAATTTGCTTACGAATTCAAATACGGGATTAGATATACCATATCATTTTGGAGAGGTAAAAGGAACAGGAAGAATAGATATACAGCAAATGTTGTCCTTGTATTTACAGTATATCGATACTAAAGAAAGCCTTAAAAAAGAGGTTTTTGAGTATGATCAGCTTCAGATAGAAAAGGAATATGTGGTTTATAAAGGTTTTCAAGCTAGACACATTGTTTTTTGCGAAGGATTTGGAGTGAAAAACAATCCGTTTTTTAACTATTTACCTTTAGTAGGAAATAAAGGAGAGTATCTCATTATTAAATCTGAAAAATTAAAGCTTAACGAGGCAGTTAAGTCATCTGTATTTATTATTCCGTTAAGGAATGATCTTTATAAGGTAGGTGCAACATATAATAACAAGGATAAAACACCCGAAATTACGACAGAGGCAAAAGAAGAACTACAAAAAAAGCTTAATACAGTTTTAAGGGCTCCCTATGAAGTTGTAGATCAAGTTAGCGGTATTCGTCCTACGGTACGAGATAGAAGGCCTTTGTTAGGTACGCATCCTGTGCATAAAAATGTTCATATCCTAAATGGTTTAGGAAGCAGAGGTATCTTAATAGGCCCTACAGTTGGAGAGCATTTGTTTAATTTTATAGAACAAGGTACCCCTTTGGAACCATCAATTAGTATAGAGAGATTTAAAGAATTAAGATGATAAGCTCTTTTCTTTGTTGTAGTGCATAAAGAGGTTAATCCATATGTTTCTGGCTAATCTCATAATTATGGGCATGAAAACAACCAAAGTTCCTACAATTACAAAAAAGGTGTTCAAAAGATTGAGTTCAAAAAATAGATTAGCAATTACAAATGCGGCTACTGCAAATGCAATTCCCACCCCATAACTCACATACATCGCACCATAAAAGAAAGAAGGCTCTATTTTATATTTCGTACCACAGTGACTGCATCTTTCTTGCATTTTAAGGGTGTCATTCAACTTATAAGGATTACTGTTTTGGTACATGCTTTCGTGTTGGCATACAGGACAACTCCCCGTGAGTATGCTGTATATTTTTGTGCCTTTAAATAAGTTCATAACCGTATTTTTATGATAACACAAAATTAGTCATCTTTGCACAAAATATTCAAAAGCTGATGTTAAACATACACAACTTATCGATATCTTTTGGAGGAGAATATCTTTTTGAAGAAATAAGCTTTAGACTCAATGCAGGGGATAGAGTTGGATTGATTGGGAAAAATGGAGCGGGTAAGTCAACCATGTTAAAAATTTTATCTAAAGAGCAAGAGCCAGATTCAGGGCAGATTGCTATGGATAAAGAGGTGAAAATTGGCTTTTTAAAACAAGATATCGACTTTGTACTCGGTAGAACGGTTCTAGATGAAGCTTATGAAGCTTTTGTCGAAATTAAGAAAGCAGAGCGACAAATAGATCATATTAACGCTCAGCTTGCAGAACGAACCGATTATGAAAGTACCTCCTATAATGATCTAATTACAGAGCTAAGTGATCTTACACAGCATTATGAAATATTAGGAGGATATAATTACCAGGGAGAAACTGAGAGAGTATTACAAGGACTTGGTTTTGTTAGAGAAGATTTTGGAAAATTAACTGATACTTTTTCTGGAGGATGGCGAATGCGCATCGAACTGGCGAAGTTATTGCTTCAAAATAACGATGTATTATTGTTAGATGAGCCTACCAACCATTTAGATATTGAATCGATTATATGGTTAGAAGGTTTTTTAAAAAATTATTCTGGAGTTGTAGTTATCGTTTCTCACGATAAAATGTTCTTAGATAATGTTACCAATAGAACTATAGAAATATCGCTGGGTCGTATTTACGATTACAATACCTCATATTCTAAGTATCTGGTATTAAGAAAAGAAATGCGCGAGCAACAACTCGCTGCTCAAAAAAATCAGTCAAAACAAATTGAGCAAACCGAAAAGCTTATTGAAAAATTCAGAGCAAAAGCTAGTAAAGCCTCAATGGCCCAATCTCTAATAAAAAAACTAGATAAAATTGATCGTATCGAGGTAGATGAAGATGATAATGCGGTTATGAATGTAAGCTTTCCTGTCAGTATTCAGCCTGGTAAAGTGGTTATAGAAGCAGAAAGTGTTGGCAAGTCTTACGGAGAAAAACAAGTATTAAACGATATCGATCTTTTGGTCGAAAGAGGTTCGAAAATTGCTTTTGTAGGGCAGAATGGACAAGGAAAAACAACGCTGGCAAAGATAATCATAGATGAAATATCTCACGAAGGAATGCTAAAACTTGGGCATAATGTACAGATCGGATACTTTGCTCAAAACCAATCAGAATATTTAGAAGGAGAGATCACCATTCATGAAACCATGATCAATGCCGCTAATGAAAAAAATCGTAGTAAGGTTCGTGATATGTTGGGTGCATTTTTGTTTAGAGGGGATGATGTAGACAAGAAGGTAAAAGTTTTATCTGGAGGAGAAAGAAATCGTTTGGCCCTTTGTAAAATGTTATTGGAGCCATTTAATGTTTTGGTAATGGATGAACCCACCAACCACCTGGATATTAAATCTAAAAATGTATTAAAAGAGGCCTTGAAAAGTTTTGAAGGAACTTTGATCCTCGTATCTCACGATAGGGACTTTCTTCAAGGGCTTACCAATACGGTTTATGAGTTTAAAGACAGAAAGATTAAGGAGTATTTGGGAGATATCGATTTTTATCTGGAACAACGTAGCGTTGATGACTTAAGGGATATTGAGAAAAAGGACAAGCAGCTTAAAGAAGTTTCTACTACCAAGGAGACGGCAAAGCAATCGTATGAAGATCAAAAAAAGCTAAAATCCTTAAATAATAAACTGAGCAACATAGAGGCTAAGATTAATAAATTGGAAAAAGAGATTAAAGAAATTGATGTAGAATTAGCTATAAATTATGATAAAACCATAGCACAATCCAATTTTTTTGATAACTACCAAGCCAAAAAAGATCAGTTAAACAATTTAATGGAAGATTGGGAAACGCTTCAGGAAGAAATAGACATAATGACCTCTTAACAGAAAACATCAATTTTTATTGAATTCTTAATTTGGGCTCTTTAAAATAATAATTTAATAGTGCTTTTCATTCTTTTTTGAGAATTGATTATAAAGAAGGTCTTTCTGCTAAAATTACTTAAAAACAGTATGTTACTTTTACGATATTTTTATGTTGTCTAACCTGTTCAACTTAATTTTTATAGATATTTTTGTAGCTGGAAATTAAACAACAGTATTTATGAATAATACAAAAGTCATCGACTTGAATGCTCATGCCTTATCTTGGGTAGGTAAGATTCACTACGACTTTGGGTTTTTAGTACAAAAGGCATTTCAAGAAAACGGTTTAGATCTTTCTAAAGAACAATGGAGTGTTTTGAAAAGATTAAATGTAAATGACGGACAGCCCCAAAACGATCTGGCATTCATTACGCATAGAGATAAAACATCTATGACCAGATTGGTGAATACTATGGAAAGTAAAGGCCTGGTAGTTAGAAAAAGTGATGAAAACGATAGAAGAGTAAATAGAATTTTCTTAACCGATTATGGTAAAGAAGTAGTAGAAAAAGTTCAACCAATCATGTATGATCTAATTCCTGCTGTTCAAGATACTCTTAGTGAAGAAGAGATAGAAACACTAATAACAGCTCTTAAGAAAATTAGGGAAAAAATCTCTGACATAGCTGAAGATTAGTATAGAGTTAAAATAGTATATTATTGAAAAACACCTGTTTACGGGTGTTTTTTTTGTTTTGATCTACTTAAAATACTGTAAACTAAGTTTTATGAGTTCTTTAACTGCATGAAAACAACGGTGTTGATAGTTTTGTAGGCGATTTCATACCTAATGAATCTAAATTTGCTATGAGAAAAGTTATACTACTTATCCTTGGATTGTTATTAGTTGTGGGTGCTGTTTTTGCAGCCATGGCAATTATAGCTAACAAAACAAAACCCAAGCCCCGATCTGCAAAAGTGATCAAAACAGTTTTTGTAGATACTGTACAAAATACGACAATCCCTATAAAAATTGCTGCAAATGGTAATTTAGTAGCTAAAAGAAAACTTGAACTATTTTCTGAGGTTCAGGGAATTTTTAAAGGAGGAGCTCAGCTCTTTAAGACAGGTCAAACCTATAGAAAGGGACAAACTTTAATTCGAATAGATGCTTCAGAATACTATGCATCCGTGCAATCTGCTAAAAGTAATTTATACAATTTGGTTACTTCTATCATGCCTGATTTGAGGCTAGATTACCCAGATATTTATGATAAGTGGCAAAATTACCTGAATGCTTTTGATATGAATAAAGCTACGCCACCATTACCAGAGGTTGCATCAGAAAAAGAAAAATACTTTATAACCGGTAGAAATATCTACACGACCTATTACAATGTGAAAAATTTGGAGCAACGTCTTTCTAAATATTCTTTGGTAGCTCCTTTTGATGGTGTCTTAACAGAAGCATTGGTGACAGAAGGAACGTTAATTCGTCAAGGACAGAAACTAGGAGAATTTATAGATACCAGTGTATATGAGATGGAAGTCGCTATTGGAAAAGAATATGCAGAGTTGCTCAAAATTGGAGAGTCTGTGGCATTGACTAATCTTAGTAAAACTCAAAACTACACCGGTATTGTTAGTCGAATTAACGGTAGAGTAGACCAGGCAACTCAAACCATAACAGCTTTTATCGAAGTAAAGGACCCATTGCTTAAAGAAGGTGTATATCTAGAAGCCAATCTTGATGCAAAAAAGGAAAACGATGCAATAGAAATAGATAGAGGACTACTTCAGGATGGGGATAAGGTGTTTGTTGTAAGAGATAGCATTCTTGATCTTATAGAAGTTCAACCTGTTTATTTTTCTGAAAAGAAAGTGGTGCTTAAAGGAGTTCCCAATGGTGATGTAATTCTTAATAAACCTGTTCCAGGAGCTTATGCAGGGATGCTCGTTAAGATCTTTAAGCAATCAAATAAAAGAAGAGCAGTGCCAGATAGTAATACTGCAAGTACTCAAACTAAGTAGTTATGCGTAAAATAATATCTTATTTTATAAAATATCATGTTGCTGTAAATGTAGTAGTTATTGCATTTTTTGCGTTTGGTATTTTTGGAGCGATGTCCTTGAAATCTTCTTTCTTCCCGCTTACAGAGTCTAAAAATATAAGTATAAGTATGACATACCCGGGAGCTTCACCGCTAGAAGTAGAAGAGGGTATTGTGCTAAAAATAGAAGATAACCTTAAAGGGCTCGAAGGAGTTGAACGCGTTACTTCTACTTCTAGAGAAAATAGTGGAAGTATAAATGTAGAAATCGAAAAAGGCAAGGATATCGATTTTATGCTGCTTGAGGTTAAGAATGCTGTTGATAGGGTGCCAAGTTTCCCAACCGGAATGGAACCCATTGTAGTAGCAAAACAGGAAGCTATACGCCCTACAATCAGTTTTTCATTGAGCGGGCAAAATGTGCCTCTCGTTACGTTAAAACAAATTGCTCGACAGATAGAAAATGATCTAAGAGCAATCGAGGGGATTTCTCAAATATCAATAAGCGGGTATCCAGATGAGGAAATAGAAATAGCAGTAAACGAAACCAGCTTACTGGCATTTGATATAAGTTTTAGTCAAGTAGCTCAAGCGGTAAGTCAGGCCAATATTTTAACTACTGGAGGAACCATAAAAACCGATGCCGAAGAATATTTAATTCGGGCCAATAACAGGTCGTATTATGGAAATGAATTATCTAATCTTATTGTACGCTCAGACCCCACAGGAAGAGTAATTCGATTAAAAGATGTAGCCATTATTAGAGATCGGTTTTCAGAGTCTCCTAATGCTACATATTTCAATGGTGATTTAGCAGTTAATGTTGAGATTACCAGTACCAATTCTGAAGATTTAATTTCCTCAGCAGAGAAAACAAAGGAGTATATTGAAGATTTTAACCAGAAATATACCAATGTTCAACTTAATGTTATTAGTGATCGATCGATCACTTTGGTACAGCGTACAGAACTTCTGACGGAAAATGCAATTATCGGAATGTTATTGGTACTTACCTTTTTGTCTTTATTTCTTAATACTAGATTGGCTTTTTGGGTGGCCTTTGGGCTTCCGGTTGCATTCATGGGGATGTTCATATTTGCAGGATATTTTGATGTAACCATCAATGTGTTGTCTCTTTTTGGAATGATTATCGTTATTGGGATTCTGGTAGATGACGGTATTGTAATTGCCGAAAATATATATCAGCATTACGAAAGTGGTAAGAGCCCTGTTCAAGCTGCGATAGATGGTACAATGGAGGTGATACCTCCTATTGTGTCGGCAATTTTGACCACAATGTTGGCATTTGGAATTTTTCTCTTTCTAGATGGTCGTATTGGAGATTTCTTTGGGGAGGTATCTGTAATTGTGTTATTAACGCTATCGGTTTCATTGGTAGAAGCACTCATTATTTTGCCAGCGCACCTTGCGCACTCCAAAGCTTTGAAACCCCAACAAAAAGCCAAAACAACAATAGGACAAGTATTTGCGAAACTTCGACTTATCAATACGTTTGGAGATCGAATTATGCAATGGCTTAGGGATAAGTTGTATAGTCCAATTTTTAGATTTGCATTACAAAACCGAATTTTCTCCTTTTCTATATTTCTGGTCCTATTAATTTTAAGTGTTGGTTTTATAATGGGAGGTGTGGTACGTACATCAATTTTTCCTAGAATTGCTAGTGATACTGTAGCCATAGAATTAGCTATGCCAAATGGTACCAATGCAAAAGTGACAGATTCTATTATTTCAGTGATAGAAGAAAAAGCATGGATAGTAAATGAAGAGCTTTCCGAAGAATTTTTAACAGGAGAGGAGTATGAGGGTAAAGTGTTATTTGAAAATGTTATTAGAAATGTGAATTCTTCTTCCAATACATCTTTACGGATAAATTTATTGCCGGGAGAAGAACGACCCAATGCCGTTAATTCAGGATTGGTCGCAAACCGTATACGCGAAAAAGTAGGTCCTGTATTTGGGACTGAAAAATTGATCTACGGCTCCGGAGGTAATTTTGGGGGTAGCCCGGTTTCAGTATCCTTGTTGGGAAATAATATACAAGAGCTCAAAGCAGCCAAAAAAGAGTTAAAGGAAATATTTGAAAGCGATCTTCGATTAAAAGATGTAGAAGATAATGATCCTGCAGGAATTAAAGAAATACGACTGTCGCTCAAAGAAAATGCATACGCCCTGGGATTGAACCTTAGAGATATTATGACACAGGTTCGGGCTGGTTTTTTTGGAGTTCAGGCACAACGATTTCAGCGAGGACAAGATGAAATCAGGGTTTGGGTGCGATATGATCTAGATAATAGATCTTCTATTTTGGATCTGGACAATATGCGTATTGCTACCAATACAGGAGAGCGCATTCCTCTTGGTGAGATCGCAAATTATAGTATTGAAAGAGGTGATGTGGCTGTAAACCACTTAGATGGTCAACGCGAAGTGCAGATTTCTGCGGATATTAAAAACCCCGAAGAGACCAGCTCTACAGATATGTTGGAAGAAATTAGAACGGTGATTATGCCTGAGATTATTGCCAAGTATCCAACGGTAACACCATCTTACGAAGGGCAGAATAGAGAAGCAGGTAAGTTTTTAGGTTCTTTGGGACCAGTTGGACTTACTGCATTAGCCCTTATATATATAGTAATTGCATTTACCTTTAGAAGTTATAGTCAACCCTTGTTGCTGTTATTGATGATACCGTTAAGCCTACCAGCAGTTGCCTTAGGACATTGGCTGCACGGCTTTTCAATTAATCTATTATCACTATTAGGGATTATTGCTCTTATAGGTATTATGGTAAACGATGGTTTAGTGCTTATAGGTAAATTTAATCGAAACTTAAGAACAGGAATGACCTTTGATAGTGCTATTTATGAAGCAGGTCGATCTCGTTTTAGAGCGATTTTCTTAACTTCTCTTACCACCATTGCAGGATTGGCACCTTTAATCTTTGAAGAAAGTCGTCAAGCAAAATTCCTTATTCCTATGGCAATTTCTATTGCATATGGTATTGGTTTTGCCACCGTATTAACTTTATTGGTATTACCACTGTTTTTATCATTTAGTAACGATGTTAAAGTAGCTACAAAATGGTTGTGGACAGGGAATGAAATTACCAAAGAAGAAGTAGAGAGAGCGATCAAAGAACAAAATGAAACTCATGAAGAACATCAAGAACAAGAACTACAGAATGCATAAGTCTATTTTTTATTTTGTTTTCTTGCTGTTTACGGTACATGTAGGATTGGGTCAAGAATTGACGAAGCAGGAAGCATTACGACTTACCCTTGAAAATAACTTCGGAATTATTTTAGCAACAAACGATATTGAAGTAGCTGAAAATAACAAGGATATATTGAATTCGGGTTACTTACCAACAGTGACGGGAAGTGCCTCTGCAGTGTATAACAAAGATAATATCGAGGCACAATTTGCTAACGGAGAAACCAATATTCTAAATGGAGCCGAAAGTGATCGTTACAGTGCAGCAGTAAATTTAAACTATACCTTATTTGATGGGTTAGGTCGATTCTATAACTATAAACGATTAAAAGAGCAGTATAATCTAACAGAGCTTCAGGCCAGAGAGACTATAGAAAACACAATTCTTCAGCTTTTTACTGTTTATTTTGAAGTTGCTCGATTAACAGAAAATGTCGGTATTTTGGAAGAAACTTTGGGAATTTCTCAAGAAAGAATAACCAGAGCAAATTACCAATTTGATTATGGTCAAAATACAAAATTAGATGTGCTTAATGCAGAGGTAGATGTGGCAAACGATAGTATCAATCTAATTAATACCAGACAGCAATTACTTAATACAAAAAGAGACTTAAACCTAATCGTTGACAACGAATTGGCTCAGGCTTTTGAGGTAGATACTACGGTAAATTTTATCAACACTTTACAGATAGATAGTTTTGTAGAAAAAGGATTAGAAAATAACGTAAGAATACAGCGTAATCAAACTTCTATCAAGATTAATGAATATGATCTTAAAGTAAGTAAATCGGGATATTTGCCTACAATTGGCCTTACGGGGTCTTATGGCTGGAATAAGAATAACAATAATGCAGCCTCATTTTTGGCAACTTCGATTTCTGATGGTTTATCGGCATCGGTAAATTTGAGTTGGAATATTTTTGATGGAGGGAGTACTATAACCAGAATCAAAAATGCTAAGATCGCGGTCGAAAACCAGGAAATTCAGCAAAAGCAAATTGAACAAGAAGTAAAAAGAGATATCGCTAATGCGTTAGGGAATTATAAGAACAGGTTAAGTGTTTTCCAGATTCAACAGCAAAATGTACTTACTAATCAAAATAACTTTGAGAGATCAAAAGAACGATTTAAGTTGGGGCAGATTACCTCTATAGAATTTAGACAAGCGCAGATTAATCTTATAAATGCCCAAACCAATAAGAACTTGGCAAAATATGACGCCAAAATTGCCGAATTGCAGTTATTACAACTTACTGGTCAACTACTCAATATAGAATTCTAAAAGATATGTTTGAGCATTTTTTTCAATGTCCATATTGTTGGGAAGAAATTTCAATGTTACTCGATCCTTCAATTACATATCAGGTATATGTAGAAGATTGTGAGGTTTGCTGTAATCCTATTGAGCTTCACCCTAGGTTCGAAGAGCAACAATTGATAGGTTTTGAGGCTTTAAATATAGAACAGTAGTTTGCTAAATCCTTTGTAAGCAGGGTATTGTAATTTTTTTATGATATTTTAATAAAAATACACTTGTATAAAATAAAAATGGTTGTATATTTGCCGTCCAATAGCGCGGGATAGAGCAGTAGGCAGCTCGTCGGGCTCATAACCCGAAGGTCGCAGGTTCGAGTCCTGCTCCCGCTACGAAGAAGACCAGTTGTGAAAACAACTGGTTTTTTATTATCAACACTTATCCTTTTAAATACTTTAATTTTTTTAAATAAGAAACCTTACTTTTATCCATAACTTTTTTAGGGTTTGTAGTGTCTTTATACTTTAGAGTGCTTTAAAGTCGTTATGTATTATAACTTAAGTATCATTAATTTCTATAAAGATTGAATAGAATAATAGTTGATTTTGCAATTATTGCCAGTGGAGTTGTTGGGTATTTTATAAGTATCTCATTAATTTCTACTTACTTTTTCAGGAATCGCGCCAATAATTATCTCTCCCTATCATTGTTTTTATTAACAAGTTTAGCCCTTTTGGGGTGGTTTGATCTAGAAGATACAGTTCTAGAATTTTTAGATAACCCAGTATTAGAGTATCTGTTGGGAGTTACCTTATTTACCTATTTTTTAATACAAATTCAACATAAATACCTTCAGAGAAAATGGTATAAATGGCTTTATGTGCCTTTTGTTGGAGCCGTGGTAATAGAAACTATTCTTTATATCAACACTATTTATAATTTTTTTGACCTAGGGATCAATGATTTGATGTATTTTATTATGGATAATGCATCCTTTATATTTAATGTAGTTCTAATCGTTTGGGGAAGAAAATTAATTAAAGGATCAACAATTTCTAGAGAAAAAAAACGCTGGTTATTACGATTAAACTTCTTCATAATAAGCCTTATTATTTGTTGGCTTTTATCTAGTATCGAATTTTATGTCTTCGATTCAGACTATGTTTCTCCTTTTCTTTGGATTATGCTTTCTTTTTTTTCGTGGTGGATATTATACTATGGAGTTTTTAGATTGCAGATTGTTGTTCAAAAAGAAGAAATACATCGATATCTACTTTCAAAAAAGACGACCACAGCTCCCGTAAAAAAGAAAGTAAGTGCGGCAACAGTTTCCAAGGTTATAAGTCAACTTTATACGTTAATGGAGGAAGAAGAGTTGTACAAAAACCCTCTTTTAAGTAGATTAGATCTGGCAACCCGATTGGGAACAAGTGAAGGATATTTGTCTCAGATTATTAATCAAGAACTTAATAAAAGTAGTATTCAATTTGTAAATGAATATCGTATTGAGGCAGCTAAAAGCCTGTTGCAAGACCCTATGTTTCACAAATATTCTGTAGAAGCAATAGGTATGGAAGTAGGTTTTAAATCGAATAGTGCTTTCTATAAAACTTTTAATACGAGCGAAGGAATGTCTCCCGGAGCCTATAGAAAACTTCAAAAAACCTCCTGATTCGTACAATTCTATTGTTTTAGGAACTCTTCAGAGCTTAAATTACTCCTTTATTTTTTAGGTCAATATACTTTAGTCTGTGTAAATCAAAACACATAAAGATGATTAAAGTATTTTTTACTCCGCTCTTAGTACTAAGTTTTTATTTTGGGTTTTCTCAAAAGACAAAAAAGGTTTCAGTCGAAAAATCGGTTTTTGGAATTCAAACTGGTTTATTGGGCATATGGGCTCACAACGAATTAAAATTATCAAGTCAAATTGCTTTACGTAGTGAAATAGGTTTTGGAGGTCTCAATACTTCAAATATTCGACCCGTATTAGCATTGGAACCTCGATGGTACTACAACCTACAAAAACGTGCAGATAAGGATAAAAGAGTAGATGGTAATAGTGGTAACTACATATCGCTTAGAGCGCGGTATCATTTTCATAGTACAGAAGATGCCGAAAAATCTGACTTATACCATTTGCTTACTGTGGCTACCTGGGGTATAAGAAGAAACATAGGCAAACATTTTAATTACGAAGCTGGAATTGGTACCGGATTTGGTTTTGAAAAAGGGAATAGTAGAGATGTGGTAACGGTACCCTATGTAGCCTTTGGTATTGGGTATCGATTTTAACGACTTTCTTTTGACCTAACTAATAATAATTTCAAAAATAAAACTGTAATGAATACACATATGAATATAGTAAGAGAAAAAATAAGTAAGTACAATAAAAGGTATTTTCTGATATGTATGGTATTAATTTTTACTGCTTGTCAGTCTGATGACGATGCGGTTATGCCGCCCGAAGTTTCAATAGACAATGGATTTTGGGAAGTAGCAGAGAAAGGGTGGGTTTTCGAATTTACAGATGATGCAGATGTGCATTATAATTTTAATTCAGTAGGATGCGCTACACAGAACCCTAATTTTATACCAGGAGATTTTTTTGGTTTCACAATAAATCAAATAAACGAAAATGAAGCTATTGGTACTTCAGAACTATCAGATTTAGAAATAGTATTCACTAGAGTACAAGACCCTGACCCAAATTGTCTTCCTGATATGATTTCTGCGACCAAAGACCCGAAGATTAATTTTGATCATTTTTGGAATATTTTTAACGATTATTATGCCTTTTTTGAAACCCGAAATATAGATTGGGCTCAATATGAAAATTTACGAGATCAAGTAACTGCAGATAACTTTTATGATATTTTGGAAGAGTTGGCTTATCAATTAGAAGATGGGCATGTAAGTATTGTTGATCAAGAGAATAGTGTGGAAATTAATTCTGGAGATCCAAGACTCATAGAAAGGTTAAATGCAAGCTTAAGTGGAGATTTTCTAATTGAGAGAGAAGGCGATTATTCAAATCTTGTGGATCGAAAAGTGAATACAATACTTGGAAGGTATTTAGGAGGGAATTTTGAAATAGATGATAATGAGAGAATGGTATGGGGATCAATCAATGATGAGGTCGGATGTATAATTATCGGATCGATGGAAGGATATGGGACTAGTTTTGATAATGAATTGTCTGCATTAAATGCTGTTTTAGATAGAATAATGAATGATCTTGAAGCATCGGGAGTCTCTAAATTGGTTATCGACCTGCGTTTTAATGATGGTGGGTTTGATACGGTGGCTTTAGATATAGTATCTCGTTTTATAGATCAGGAACGTGTTTCCTATTTCAAAAAAGCTAGATTAGGTAATAGTTTTACTGAAAACAAAGCGTTTACTGTAGCGCCTAAAGGTAATTTTCAATTTACTGGAGATATTGTTGTATTAACAAGCCCTTACACTATAAGTGCGGCAGAGCTTTTTGCATTATGCATAAAAGATCTACCATATGTGACGATTGTTGGAGAAAATACAAGTGGTGCTTTTTCGACTATTCTCGAGCATGTACTGCCTAACGGTGCAACAGTAGGATTATCTAATGAAGTGTATAGTGATGCGCAAGGTGAAGTATTTGAAGTTGTAGGGATAGGACCAAAAAATGCTGAGAATGAAGTCCCGTTTTTATCAACCCAAGATTTTCAGGAAGAAAAAGATGGTGGAATTGAAAGAGCGTTAGAAATACTAAATAAGTAAATAATGAGCTTAGTTTGAATTCAATGGTTTGTAAACAATAGACGCAGTTTTTAGATGTCTATTTCTTTGAGATACATATCATGTTTTCAATCAATTTGTTAATCGCATAATAGCATAAATTGTATACATATGCTTGTCTTTACAATTTCAAAAAACGCTTCCAAAGTATCATTTTCGAAAGAAAAAAGAAGTTGTAATTAAACCTTTTAGAATTTTAAGGGTCTTATACTTACTAATCAATTATAAGACTCTAAAATATGAAATTGAAAAACTTGGTTTTTGCCATACCTCTTGTTGTATTGGCTTCGTGCTCTGAAGATGAAGATTATGTTGATGTGTCTGGAGATGTTGTAAATTCATTGGTTTTAGAACAAATGTTTGGCAATAACATTGATTTAGATAACTTGGCTAACTATGCAAATCAAAATATACCAGATTATATTACCCGAGATAATACTGGTGATAATACAATTACCGATGCCAAGGCAACATTGGGTAGAGTTTTGTTCTATGATAAAAATTTGTCGGTCGACAATACCATAGCTTGTGCAAGTTGTCATCAACAGGCTTTTGCGTTTGGAGACAAGGATAACGTAAGCGAAGGTGTTAATGGAGTCACAGGTAGGCATAGTATGCGTTTGATTAATTCTCGTTTTGCAAGAGAAACTCGCTTTTTTTGGGATGAAAGAGCAAATAGCTTAGAAGAACAAACCACACAGCCAATTCAGGATCATGCCGAAATGGGTTTTAGTGGTCAAGATGGTGCTCCTGACCTGTCAAATCTTTTAAATAAATTATCAGAACTCGATTATTATCAGGAGTTGTTTCAGTTTGTTTATGGCGACAGCAGTATAACTGAAGATCGATTGCAAGAAACCATGGCGCAGTTTATTCGTAGTATACAGTCTTTTGATGCAAAATATGATACCGGTAGAGCAATGGTTCAGAATGATAATTTGCCGTTTCCTAATTTTACCGAACAGGAAAATGAAGGAAAAGAACTGTTTTTTAGGCCTGCTATTCAAAATGGAGCAGGCTGTATTAGCTGTCATACTGCTCCAGAGTTCGATATTGACCCTGAAAGTTTGAATAATGGCGTAACTGGAGTTTTTGGGAATGCTATTGCTAGTGATTTTTTGGTTACTAGAGCTCCAACGTTAAGAGATATTTTTAACTATGAAGGAGAGATAAACGGTCCGTTAATGCATGATGCTAGTATGGCAACAGTTACTGATGCTTTAGAGCATTACAATAATATAGATGCTACAGGAAACACAAATCTTGATAATCGTCTACGAGGTGGAGTTGGAGCGAATGGACAAAACCTCAATTTGAACGAAGAGCAAATTTTGGCACTAGAAGCTTTTATAAAAACGCTATCAGGAACTAATGTGTATATTGATCCAAAATGGAGTGATCCTTTCGCAATTTAGGTTCTTAAAATTAGTAATAAAAACAAGATAGATTTAAGGTCATCAAGTAATATTGATAATGAATTTATTTTCTAAAACATATCTAGAATAACAGATTTTTCTATTCTAACAAATGTGGTAACTGAATATAAAACTACAATATTTGGATAGGTATATTTATCTTTGTTTTTATGATAAAAACAAAGATTTTCGTAGGGCTAATTTTATTTATTTCAACCGTTACAATTGCGCAAGAACCGTTAGTTTTTCAGAAGGTTACAATCCAACCTGGGAGTAAAAGTCATTTTAAAATTCCGGTTGTAGTAGAAAAGGATAGCACTTTTATTCCTGTTACCGTGTTTCACGGTTCCAAAGCAGGGCCTACATTAGGAATTACAGCTGGGGTTCATGGGTATGAGTACCCTCCAATATTAGCGGCACAACGTTTGAATGAAGAAATAGAACCAGAACAATTGTCGGGAACAGTTATTTTGGTACAAATCGCCAATGTTCCCGCATTTTTAGGAAGAAGTCCTTTTGTAAATCCAATAGATGGTAAGAACCTAAACCGATCTTTTCCGGGAGATGAAAAAGGGTCCATTACCCAACGTATAGCACATATCATCACTACTGAAGTTATTGCTAAATCTGATTTTTTTGTAGACATGCACGCTGGTGATGCACCCGAAGACTTATATTCATATAATGCCTGGTATCAAAGTGAGGCCTTGCCCGAGGTTTCTAAAAAAGGACGTGAAATGGCTCTAGCCATGGGGTTTGATTACTCTATTATATTCGATATTCCTAAAGAACGATTACAAAAACCGAGTATATATTGCTCTCAAGAAGCTTTTCATCGTAAAATTCCATCTGTCGATATTGAATGCGGGCGGTTAGGTATCCCTGGGGAGATCGAGACTCAACAAATCGTACAAGGCATGATGTCCTTGTTAACCCATTTAGATATGTGGAGTTCAAATTCTAAACCTAATTCGATTACACCTAAAATAATCGCCAAAAGGTCAACCGTTAAAAGTAAATCGACCGGCTTTTTCTACACAGAAAAAAAAGCCGGTGATTTGGTAAAAAGAGATGAGTTTATAGGTTATATTACCGATTTTTTTGGCAATAAATTAGAAGATGTTACCGCATCAGAAAGTGGAATTATTCTGTATATGATCGGTACACCACCTATTAACAAGAATGATACTGTTATGAATATCGGGTTACTTCCATAGTGATAAAGTAAGAAGCCGTAATAGGATCTTCTCTGTGCTATAATCGTCTTATATTAGGTATAGATATTAAAATCATAAATATAGATGCAGAAACTAAAGGAAGTAAACTTTTAAGAAAATTCACAGTAGTCTTCGTTTCATAATGTTCTGGACGAAACTGATTCCAGTCAATAGTGTTAGCATGTTTACCTTCGAATATTTTAGGATAGAAGAACAACCTTAGTTTTTCATGAAACATTTCGGTGTTTTGCAGGTAATCCATGTGTTGACTCATGCTTGTTCCGGCCAGTTGATTAAATGCTAGCTGAAGATGAATGTTAGGAATAAATTTTGCGATTTGTGTGCCGAATTGCTCACGTAACTTAATTTTTTTGCTAAGTGCATCTTGCTCACTTTTTGAATCGTCATCCCCCATTTGTTGCATAGCATAATACCATAACCAGTTAAATCCGTCTGTAGGGTATCCGTATTTTTTAAACTGAGGATAATGTTTGTAAAACTTCTCTATAGTTGCCAGCTTATCGGTATCCCATTTGGTATGGTATCCATCTCTTTGTGCGATTGCCGTACTTAAAGCTTCGGGAACAGGATATTTTGAAGCGATATAGGCATTAACCCCTGCAGGCAATAGGATAATTAACACTAACCAAACAGACAAAAGTAATAACGCGTTAAAGCCAGAGGTTTTCTTGAAATTAATTACAAAGAAAGAAAGCGTAAACCAAAAAATAATGTAGCACACCGATAATGCTAACATTGCAAAGAAACTCGTATTTAATGGGATGCCTAGAATGGTTTTTGCAATTCCGAATAACAATAATAATACACCCAGTAATAATAAAAAACGTATGAAAAGTTTAGAAATAATAAACCCTAGTTTCGATTTGGCCTGTATGGCAACTAAACGCCACGTACCAGTTTCGGTTTCTTCAGATACGGCATTAAATGTTAGTACAATAACCAGTAACGGGAACAAATAGATAATTACAAAAGAAAGATCTAGATTTCCAGATTGTAGATTCATGGGGTTCACCAGATCGGTATCAAACTTTTGAGCTTCAAAGGTCTTTATAGTAATGCGTTTGACTGTTGGATTTACATCGGCTTGACCAATTGATACTCCGGCTAATGGATCTAAATTATTAATGTATGCAAAATTCGCGTAATATAGTAAAAGTCCCAAATCTTCATTATGAAGGGACACTTGTCGGTCAAAATGCTGTTCTTGGTATGAGCTCACCTCTGCTATGGCTTGTTCCTGTCTTTCTAGGTGTTTGCTACCAATAATGATAGCTACAATACCCAATAGTGTGATGAGTAACAAACTCATCCAAACTTCTTTTGACCGAATACATTGCTGTAAGAATAACTTATATTTTATCATACTGCTTTTGCGTTTTTTGAAGTGAATACCAATAGTACGAATGCTACAATGGTCCATAATGCTATGGAAAGCAATGCAGGGAAAACTTGTTTTATTGAACTACTAAAGCTCATAGGTTTATGTGCAAAATCAGGAAACTCTTCCCAATGTTCATGTCCTACAACATGAACTTTTCCTTCGGAACCACTCTTTCTTTTCGGACTTATATATTCCATTTGCAATTCATTCATGGTTTGTGCTAATTGATAGCGATAATCGTCTGCCTGTTTTTGAAAGTCTATATAGGACGAAAAGTCAGTCGCCGACATGATCATAGATAGTTGTTTAATAGCGGTAAAAGGGTTGATGAATGATGAATATCTTGTTACATCATTTTGATTTCTATAGATATTGATCAAATCGGCATAATGCTTTTTATATAGTGTTGAGGTTATTTTTTCACCTTCTCGCATCACAAAACCAGAATAGTTAAACGGTAAATCGGTTACTTCGCTTACATTATGAACCGCAAGAACCGAATCTCGTAGTTTGTTATAGTGAGGGTCATCAGGGTTATGGCTATCTCCTTTTTTGGTTACTTCTTTCTCAATAGCCGATTGAAAAGCTAGTTTTGTGGGTGTAGGAAACCAGTAATTACCCATTGCTTGTGCCGATTTTGGTAACAGTACAACCATTAATAACCAAATGCCAAGCAAACGTAAGAGAGCATTTTTCGGGTTATTACTTCTTGTTGATACGATAATGGTTACCGATGCAATAACAAATAAAAAAGCTAAATATCCTAGGACAATGAACACTAAACGAAGCCAACGAAAATCATTTTCGGTTTGATTTCCATAAACGAATAGTGTAATGATTGTTGCTAGTAGAATAGGAGTAAAAAATAACATTGAAATTCCAAAAAGCCCAAGAGATTTTCCGAAGAGAATTTCTTTCCAGGTAGCTCCTTGAGACAATAGCATTTTTAGCGTTCCATTTTGTTTGTCTGCAGCAACACTTGAAAATCCTATAAAAAATAGAATCAATGGTAATACTAGTTGTAGTAACAAGGCTAAACTTAGTTCTCCAAATCGTAAAGTCCCGTTAGAAAACGTAGCTTCAGAAAAGTTAACACTATTTTGGCGGTGGGCTTCTAAGAAAACGGTATTCCCCGTGAAGCTTTCTAATCCAGAATCAAAAGCTCCTAGAATAGGATTTGTTCGAAAGGCGAAAGTTCCAAAATGAGCCATTCTATGCGGGTGTTTATCTGGGTTAGCTTCCCAACTTTGCCTAGCCTTAACCTGATGTTCTAATCGAATATCATTTTGGGTAGCATAATTACTTATACCACTAACAGCCGAATAGGCTGTTAGTAGTAAAAAAATAAAAAATAACAGATAAAAAGTTTTGGGCGTTGTTGCATTCTTCCAAAAGTTAAATGCAAATAACTTAACGTTAGTCCATTTCATTTGTTACTATTTAGCGTTAAAATGTATAAGTGGCATTCAACAAAAAGTTTCTTGGCGCTCCTGGTCCCAATCTGTTAGGGTTAAGACCTCCTAACCAATACGTTTCATCAAATATGTTATTTATTTTTAATGTTAACTGCATATTTACAAAGTTTGGCTTATAATAAACTGCCCCATCAAATACCGTGTAGTCTGGCAATAGTACTCTGTCAGGTAAGTAAGTAGGGTTATACCAAGTGTATCTCTCATCAACATATTGAGCGCCTAAACCGATTCCTATTCCCTTTAATAAAGAGTTTGAATTAAAATCGTATCTCCCCCAAATATTTGCATTATGCTCTGGAGCTCCTCCTATTCGTTCTCCAACAAACTCGGCAATAGCATCTTCTTCGATGGTTGCATCTGTATAGCCATAAGAAGCTATTATTTGTAAATTAGGTAAAATATAACCAGAAATATCCATTTCAAAACCTCTACTGCGCTGCTCACCGATGGTTGTTAAATTGTCTATATCAAAGGTATCACCAAGTAATATGTTTTTTTGAGTAATGCTAAAAACAGCTATGTTGGCAAATATTTTTCCATTTAGAAATTCTCCTTTGGCACCTATTTCTATTAAACTACTTTCAAGAGGATCAAATCTACCTGGTGATGCTGTCCAAAAGAAACCTTCTGCAGATGGAGATAACGAAATTGTATTGGTATGTGGTTGAAAACCTTCTAGATAGGTGGCGTATGCACTGATGTCATTAGTAACTTCATAAGTTACACCTATCCTAGGTACAAAAGCATTGGTTTCAAACTCTTGTTCATCTCCTTCATAATCAAAAATATCGGTAAACCACTCATACCTTAAGTTTACCAAAGCTGAAAATTTTCCGATCTTAAATTGATTTTGAAGATAAACCCCACTAGAGGTGGTTAAGTTTGCAGGAATCTCAAATCTTGAAAACACATAATCGTTGGTATTTCTAATTCCATTAAAAGGATTAGTTAAATCTAAATGAGGCACGGCAGGAACTAATAATCCATCGGCGGTTTGTTGAAAGTCATTGGGGTCACTGGTTCCAGGTCTGAATCTGGCAGTGGTACCATCATTTAACAAGTAATCTCTAGAGCTGTTTGCTCCACCGATACTTCTCTCCCAACGGGTTCCATCATAACCTACTAATATTTTATTCGTAAAGCTCTCTTTTTTGATGTCATAATTAAAAAATGCACTTATATTATCGGTGCTCCAATTTTGTTGTCTTTCAGCATATCTCATAGCAATAAGATTAGGAACAATATTCCCATCGGCGTCATAAGCTTGGCGGAATGCATCGGCTCTATGTTCTTGTAGATCTTCATCCCAAGTTTGTTTCATATACTGGGCATTGAAACCAAAATTTTCAGTAAACTTTTTACTAAAACTGGTCATGAATATGAATTCTTTGGTTTTGTAAAAGTCGTTAATTGCACCTGGGTTTAAGGTAATGGGTGTACTATTTGGATCGTAAGTATCATCGACAGCACCAAAAATTGGCTGACCTCTATCGATATTTCCATCTGCAGTATTGTAGATCATTTCTACATTTAATGATGTATTTTCATCGGGGATATAGCTTAACGATGGTGAGACTAATATTGCATTATTATTTACTATATCTCTAAAAGAATCTGCTTCCTGAATCGCTGCATTTAAACGGTATAATAAGGTTTTAGAATCGTTTAAAGGACCTGTAAAATCTGCGGTCGCTCTTAGAGTCCCAAAACTACCAGCAGATACCGAAACTTCATTACGTTTTTCAGTCAATGGTTTTTTAGTTACCATATTTACAGTTCCACCTGGATCAGCACTAGAAAATGTAACTGATGAAGGACCTTTAATAACTTCAACCCGTTCAAGGTGAGAGGTAATAGGCTGTAAAAAGTAAAACTGACGAGTACGCATACCGTTAAGTACTTGTCCATCATCTGCTTGGGTTATACCACGTATGTTGTAATGATTATACAGACCTGTAATTGCTACATTACTCACTGTTTTTACAGCATCGGGTAATTGAAATGCTTGGCGGTCTGCGATAAGCTCTTTGGTAACGGCAGCTACCACTTGTGGTAATTCTTTGTTTTTGATAGCTACTTTGGTTGCAGAAAACGAATAATCACTATTGTAATCTTTTCGTACACGACCTAGTATTTCTACACTTTGTAACTGTTCGGTGCCTTCATCTAAGGTGACAGTTCCTATATCATATGGAGTTCCTTCAGTAGCTTCAAAAGTATCTTTGAAAGATTGAAATCCTAAATATCGAATTTCAATATTGTAGCTTCCTGCTGGAGCATTGATCTCGAATTGACCAGAAGCATCTGTGAGTTTGCCAAAAGTATTCTCAGTGCTTATTAGGGATACGGTTGCTCCAACAATAGGTGTGTTTTGATTATCGACGATGGTTCCCGTTATTTTTACCTGTGCAAATGATATCGAACCTATAAGCACTAGTAATAGGGTAGTTAATGATTTAAAAATATTCATTGTGTGAATTTTAATTGAGTTTAGATAGTTTTTAAATATAGATTTTGTAGTTCTGTTGCGTTGATGTCTTTGGTGTCTGAGGTATGTACAAGTTTCCCTTCTTTCATAATGCCAATTTTGGTTCCCACGTTTACAGCATTAAAAATGTCATGAGTCGCCATGAAGATGGCTTTACCTTCGCTACTTAGTTCTTTGCATATATTGGTAAATTCTAACGTGGCTTTGGGGTCTAAACCAGAAATAGGTTCATCCATAAAAATGTAATCGGCATTTTTAGAAAGTGCAATAGCAATACCTACTTTTTGGCGCATCCCTTTTGAATAAGAAGACAGGTTATTATGGTGTGCTTCTTCCTGAAGCCCAGCTTTCATTAGAAAGTTTGATAGTTCGGTATTGGTGTATCTGAACCCAGCTAATCTACTAAAGAAGTTGAGGTTTTCGATTCCAGATAGATTTCCATATAATTGAACAACCTCAGGGATGTAGGCAATCATTTTAGTAGTCTTATTGTTGTTTGGGACTACCATTACGCCATTAATTGATGCTTCTCCACTTGTGGGTTCAATAAGACCTAAGAAAAGATTAATAGTTGTAGTTTTACCTGCACCGTTTTGACCTAATAAACAAAAAATTTCTCCTTTATCTACTGATAAATTCAATTGACTAAGTGCTTGGTGCTTACCATATGTTTTGGAAAGGTTTGTTGCTTTAAGCATATGTGTATGTTAAAAATTTGTTTGACGACTTGTATGTTTGGATTCGAATAGAATCTCTAACGAACAGAGACTGAAGGAAACTTTAGTGAAGAAAGTATAAATGAGTTTTTTGTGATTTAGAAACTCTTTAATTAAAGTGTCTTCTTACTAACTATGCATAGTATCTAATTATGTATCCACCGACTGAGCTATACATAAATAGGTATGCCGACACAAATTTGTGTAGGCAAATAATCATAATATAAAATGTTTCCTTTATGAGATTGGTGGGGGTTTGTTATAAATAAACCCTGGCGTAACAATTTTACCTTGTGGAGTGCGATAATACCTTAAGATCACAAGGGTGTTGGGGATGTTTTGTAATTTCCCTTGTTCGTAAGAATTGTCGTTTGCAATTAATAGTGGTTCTTCAGAATTAATAACAAGGTCACAAAGCTCACAAGTAATAGAAATATCATCATCTAAGAGGTGATCCAATTCATGCAGATTAAAAATCCTGGGAATCAGTATGGTCAATAGAAATAAAAAAGAGACGATATGTGTGCGTACACTTGGGTACATAAATGCAATTTCAGAAATATTGAGAACGTATTTTATATTTTAACAAAATTTTAATGATTTATCCATTAATACATGAAATACTCCTAACGCTCCCTTATTCATTGAGTTTTAAGTGTTTTACCCTTCGCCCTTTTCTAGAATACTTAAAAATTCATTTCGGAATGCAGATTCATTAAACCGCCCTCCGTATTCTATTGTTGTAGTAAAACTACTTTTATCTTTAATCCCTCTAGATGAAACACATAAATGTTTTGCGTTCACTACAACAATTACATCTTCTGTGTCTAAAGTTTGCTGTAAATCTTTTAGTATCTGCAAGCAAAGTCGTTCTTGAACCTGAGGACGGTGAGAATAATAGTCTACCAATCTATTAATTTTTGATAGGCCTACCACTTTATCTTTTGGTATGTAACCTACATGGGCATTACCTACAATAGGTAAAAAATGGTGTTCGCAAGCAGAATCGATATTGATATTTTGCTCTACCAACATCTTTTGATAACCATACTTATTCTCGAAAGTCGAAATTTTGGGTCGATTCTCTGGATTAAGACCATAAAACAATTCTTTCACATACATTTTGGCAACTCGGTAAGGAGTTCCCGAAAGACTGTCATCGGTTAAATCGAGCCCCAGTTCTTTCATAATCTCTGAGAAGTGATATTGTATTTTTTCGATTTTTGTATCGTCAGGTTTGTCGAAGGCATCACTTCGTAAAGGAGTCTCTACAGCTCCCGAAATATGTGCGTCTCCAGCAGATTCTATTTCCTCTTTCGTCATTTTCATAAAGCTCTATTTAGTTTTTACAACATTCCTGTTGGCATTGACAATACTTTTGATTGTAAAAATGTAAGCCTACCAATAAGGAAGATATCAGGTATATTGTTGCTTCAGGTATAGGTAATATTGATAATTTTTCGTTAATAATTATGATAAATAATAGTGACCAACTAATCCAAAAAGCATACTTCATTTTTGGCTCCGCAGTAGTTTTTGCAGATTTTCTGATAGCCATAAAAGAAAGTGCTAGAAAAATAATGTCTAACGTTTTCCACCAGGTAGGATGTACATCTCGTAGTATAGTAGTTCCCGAATGAGCTATAAAGAGAAAAGGTGTAGCGATGCAATGTGCGAGACACAAAGTGCTAGCTATCATTCCTAGGGTATCGGAGTTATTTCGTATATTAGCTATATTCACTATAAAAATGCTTTTGTTTTGATGCGCAAAGATAACATTATTTTATAAATGCAACTTTGTTGCGTTTGTAATATTTATTTATTTTTGACAAAACATTTTTATGATCCAAACAAGTGCGCTCCAGTTTGCTTATGATTCCTCAGGAATTGATGCTTTTTCTTTTCCTGATATTGATTTGCCTCCCAAAGAAAATTTGTTAATATTAGGGCCGTCTGGAGTAGGTAAAACCACGTTTTTACATCTTTTGGCGGGGTTGATACCTCCTAAAACTGGTGATGTTTTTATAGCTGATAATTGTTTGAATAGATTAACCAGAAAACAACTCGATCGTTTTAGGGGACAACATATCGGGCTAATCTTCCAAAATACACATTTTATTAGATCGTTGACCTTACTTGAGAATTTAATCCTTCGTGAGCGAATTTCTGTCAAGAAAAATGATCGTTATAGAAGGGAAGAACTATTAATGCATTTGGGGCTTTCTAATCTTCTAAATAAAAAGGTGTATCACTTAAGTGAAGGGCAGCGGCAGCGACTTTCTATTGCTTTAGGAGTTGTGCATAAACCTAAAGTTATACTGGCAGATGAACCTACATCAAACCTTGATGATGCAAATTGTGAAAAGGTAATTTCTTTGCTCAAAAAGGAAGCCGAAATTTGCAAAAGTAATTTGGTGATTATAACACATGATCAAAGAGTGAAATCACATTTTAAGAATCACATAAATTTATAGAAATTGTTATATCTGGCCTATAAGAACCTGGTTTCTAAACCGCTAAATACTATTTTGAGCGTTTTGTTACTCATGATAAGTATCGCATTGGCGACTTTTGTTTTACAAATTAGAAGTCAACTTAACCGGCATTTAGAAAGTAATATCAAACCATTTGATATGGTTGTTGGGGCCAAAGGGAGCCCTTTACAACTTGTTTTATCATCGGTACTACATATTGATAATCCTACAGGGAATATATCGTTCGAAAAAGCTAGAAATCTTGTTAGGGGCCGAATGGTTAAAGAAAAGATTCCCGTTGCTTATGGCGATAATTATAAGGGAATTAGAATTTTAGGTACGACAAAAAGATATTTAACGGTATATAGTGCAAGAATAAATCGGGGTAGGCTCAACGAAAAACCATTTGAAGTTGTTCTGGGAGATCAAGCAGCCAAAAAAATAGGTCTACAAATAGGAGATACTTTTGTTAGTTCTCATGGTCTTGCCGAAAGCGGATTCGAAACCCATGATGAAAAGCCATTTACAGTTACAGGAATTTTAAAACCCAGTGGAACAGTTGTTGATCATCTTATTATAACTACTTTAGAAAGTATTTGGCAGGTACATGAGCACGAGGATGATCATAGCGCTAATGAAGATGAACATGAAGGTACTCATGAAGAAGAAGAAGAACATAAAGAGGTACATGGTATCCATGATGGAGCTAAACATGGAGAAGAACAAGCAGATATGCCCAGTATCTTTACAGAAGATTATAAAGAGGAGCATAATGAGGGTCATGGCAAACATGAAGAAGAGCGTCATGTAGATCATGATCTGCATAAAGAAGAAAAGGAAATTACCTCAGTGTTGGTGAAATTTAGAAACCCGGTCGGAGCATTGCAACGATCCAGATTTATTAATGAGGAAACTGCGATGCAAGCAGCACTTCCAAAATTTGAAATCGAACGATTGATGAAATTTCTGGGAGTAGGTTTTCAAACGATTAATATTATGGCAATAGTCATACTTTTGTTTGCCGGGCTAAGTATATTTATCAACTTGGTAAAAACGGTTAGGGAGCGTAAACAAGAGTTGGCATTGCTACGAACCTATGGAGCAAATACTTTACAGTTAATGCTGTTAGTATTTATGGAAGCACTTTTTTTATCTTTAATAGGATTTGTTTTAGGCTGGGTATTCGGAAGATTAGGTGTCTTGGCTTTCTCAAAGTTCTCTACAAATTCTTATGGGTATCATTTTGCGTTTGGAACTCCAGATAGCAACGAATTATTTGTTTTTATTATAGTGATTTTAACTACTTTGTTAGCAGCAATTTTAGCCTCCTTATCCATATTTAAATTAAATGTTTCTAAAATAATAACCGATGCATAAAATAGTCTTTTGTATAACGTTTTTTATAGTATTTAAGTTTAATCTGTTTTCACAGCAAAACTTGAGTTGGAATGACTTTGCCGATGTAAAATTTTATAATGTCTACAGCGCTAAGTATGATGATATCTTTTTAAAACCGAAATTTGGACCTATTATAAAGTCCTACCAAGGTGCTAAAATTCGTGTTAAAGGTTATTTTTTAGATTTTTCTATTGATGATGATGGGTTTTATTTGCTTTCTAAAAACCCGAGGTCTTCATGTTTCTTTTGTGGAGGAGCAGGTCCAGAAAGTGTCGTTGAAGTTGTTTTTAAGAAGAAACCGAATTTTAAAACAGATCAAATTGTAGAGGTTACCGGTGTTTTGATACTCAATGTAGAAGATGTTGATCACTGTAATTATATATTGAAAGATGCTGTAGGAAAACTAATAGAATAGTGGATTAACTTAATTGCTGATCAAAGTGTTGTAACCATAAATTAACTGCCGAGAAGGATTATAATATTAAGGCCTATTATCGTATTTGATAATAGGCCTTTCTAAAAGTGCTGTTATATTATCTTATTCTTTTAGTGATACGGTTCGAGTAACTTTATTAAACGGGCCAGGAATTAAATTTCCAGCTTCATCCAGTAATTCGAGTTGTATAGTTACTTCTCCCATTGGAAGACCTTTAATAGTATGAGGAACCCATTCTGTAATCATGAATTCTTCACCATTAATGGTAGCACGTACTTTATGCCCGCTTGGTGAAAGGGTAGTGTTGAGAACAAAAAAGTCTAATAAGATTTGTTCCGTGTCTTTTCCTTTATACTCTCCTTTTGGTCTACTGTAAATTAAAGTAGGTGTCTTCATATCTAACCCAAAAGTATCTTCAGGGTTTTCTCCTACCACAAGTTTTCTAACTACTACAGAATTTTCATTTTTCACTGATTCATGAAATGAGCGACTCAAAAAAGCCACCAAATGATGTACACCCGCCGGAACTTCTTTTTTAAAGTTTGGTTCGTAGTGAGCTGAATAAGGTTGGTTGTCTAAAATAAAATGTATGTGTTGTCCTTTTCCTGAATTGGCGAGTTTTTCTGCATTTGGTCCCTCGGTTTGAGCTCCTAATTCGTAATTTTCTACTTTAAACGAAAAATCCATTTCTCCAGCTTTTGCAACTTCAATATTTTCTGGAGTATCTAATACTAGAGCTGCATCAGCATATGCAGGAGATCCTTCTAATTTTTCAAGAGTAATTTTAGGTGCAGCAGGTTCTTCTACTTTCTCTACCGTATTTTCTGCATTTTCTTCTTGATCTTCAGCTTTTTTTTCCTGTTTACAGGCTGTAGTGACCAAAAACAAAAGGGATAAAGCAATAACTAGGTGATGTGTGTTCTTATTCATTTCATTTTAGTTTTAGGTATTATTCGATTACTAAATTAAGCATTGTTTTGTATAGTTTATTAAAGTTTGAGATAGATTCTTTATCTTAATTTGTAATAACTATATTTTTAATGTTTTATGCTGTTGTGATTTTGTTCTATCTGGAATTGTTTGATATATTCTGTCGTTTATACATTATTATAAATAGTATTTATGCCCCACCATTAATTGCGTTTAAAAAAATAGTAGCTGCTATCCCAAAACCGGCCCCTGAAACAAACAGATTCCATTTAAAGTGCTCACCTCTTATCATCTTTGTGTACACCCATAAGGAAAACATAAAGAGCAATACTATAAAAATTTGCCCCATTTCTATACCAATGTTAAATGCTAATAATGGCATAAGTATACTATCGCCAAACAGCATGAATTTGAAATTACTTGCAAACGCTAATCCATGTATTAAACCAAAAATAAGGGCAATTCCATATTTTAGTTTTGTATCAGAAAATTTTCCGTGTTTATTGTAATTAATGATGTTGGCTATTGCAGTAATCATTATGGTAAATGGGATGAGCATGTCTATTAACTTGGAGTTTGCGGGAATAATATCTAAAGCACTTAGAATGAGTGTGCCACTATGTCCTATAGTAAACGCTGTTATTATAACTAATATTTGCTTCCATTGTTCTAGTTTAAAAGCAGCACATAATGTCATTACAAATAATAAATGGTCATAAGCGTTTATATCTACGATATGTTCCCATCCGTTAATAAAAAAAGAAGTTAAGTTATCCATTGAATATAAATATTATAAATTAAGTGGTATAGGTTCGTCTACTGTTGTTATTTCAAAATGATCTTCTGCAATAAAAGGAGGAACACGCACGGTAATCCTGTTAGATTGGAGAATTCCAAAATCTTCAAAAAAGAGCGTATTGTCAATACAAATTTGATCACCTTCTTTTATGGGAGGGACATCTTTTATAAACTTAAAAGAAACAACATTGTGTTCTTCAAAAACTTCAGACGATGAGTATTCGAGTGAATATAAAATATCATTGATATATATTTTATAGTATCTTTTAAAGTACTTTTCGATAGCGGTTTTATCTTCTTCAGATAGATTAGATACATTAAGGTTTTTTGTAAATGTATCATTCATACTGAAGGTGAAATCATCGATAAACACTCTACATTCAACATCGACCATATTTGTTTTGGGATTAAACTCTATTAATGATGATGATATTTTAATAGGGTGTACACTATTAAATGAGGTAGAAACAAATAGTAAACATACTGCATATATAATCTTGTAGAATTTGTTTTTTGTTTTCATAGTTGCGTATTTTATTTACATGGTATTTGCTGGGCTAACTGTTCTATAGCTACCTCCAAAATTTCTGGTGTTGTTTTCTCAGGAGTATATACCACCGATAGATTTTTAGATTGTAGATCTAAAATAGACTGGTGTACGCCATTTTCATTTTGAAGTCCTCCTTCTATTATTTTTTGGCATTTTTTACAAGCTGCTTTAGGGGTATTAATTACTAGCGTGGCATCGCCTTCTTTTTGCACTAGAATTCTTTCTTCTTTTTCTATTCTATTACATGAAGTTATGAACAGTAGAAGTGCTATTAAGATTGCATTTTTCATGTTCTGTTATTTAATTGTTTTTTTAGTGTTTTTGTTTTTAAACCTCGATAAAGAGCCTGTTGGGTATTGCATATTAAAACTGTTTTAAAAAAGTGATTTTACTTATAAATTGGGTGTTCTGTTGCATGGGATCAAACACATCGGTTTGCGTATCGTTAAAAACCAGATAAATGAATGACAGAGGCATATATTCCCAGCTAAATCGAGCATTCCAACGTCCCTGTTCATTGAAGCTGTTGTATTGATAAAACGTAGATAATTGAATTCGAGGGTTAAGTGCTAATCGTAAATTTGCAGTATAAAGATTTGTCTCTAGGTCTTCTTCTGCAATACCAACATTCCTAATATCATTATATTCGTAGTTAAGAGAAAAGGTGGTTTGAGGGATAGGAGCAAAACGTGCCGCAGCATTTATAGTTGTTCTTGTTCCATTATAAAAGTTACCAAAGTTAACACCAACATCTGCAGACCATTTTTTGGATAAGTCGGTGTTGTATTGCATTAAATATCTAGTGTAAAAATAATTATCCTGTTCAATTTCTAGTCCTAGGGGAGTAAAATCAAAATTGATATTTTGCCAGGTTGGAGTTGCAGAAATTTCCAAAAAACTGTTGTCCTTGAACCATGTGAATACCGGAAAAATATAAAGACTAGCTTGTTGAAATTTACTCGGATCCCTCGCATCGTGATTGTAGTTAATAAACATTCCTGGGTCCCATCTTCTAATCCAATTTATTTTTTTAGGTCTCCAAATGAAATACCCTCCTGGATTATGTCTAATCACATCTTTTTGTCTAACAAAACCTATTCTTGGGTTATAATTCTCATCGGTATATTCTGTGACCCATCCATAATAGTATTTGTTTGAATCGTTTCCTATAAAAATTCTACCTGCAAAACCGGTTTCCCCGGTAAGTTCATCCAGTGATGTGGATAGTAAATATTGTATGTCCCATTGACTGGTAGGACGAATTTGCCCATCAATTGTAATCGTTGTGTTGTTGTTGCGGTCCAGGTTTAGATCGTTATTACTATCATCTAATCTATGTGTGAGCATTACACCAATGTTGTTTTCCCTTCCATAATTTTTCAGATATCTAAATACGCCAAAATTGGTTCCAGGAGAATTATCTGTTTCACGTTGGCGAACTAGTAAACCGGCAAGGGCATTTTTTTCTGTACGCTGAGTAAATCGGATACCTGCATCAATTGGAGCGGGAGTGGCATTAAATTCTCCTTGAAGTCCAATTTGTCGACTAAAAAATGGACGTATAGATTGTTGTAATCCACCTGCCCATATTCCGGAATTTTCCAAAAAGAATTGCCTTCGTTCAGGAAAGAAAATATTGAAACGTTCCAAGTTGTTTACTGCGCGATCTACATCGGCTTGTGCAAAATCTGTATTTACCGTAAGATCTAAAACTGTTTTAGGATTTATAGCCCATTTTGCATCAAAACCAATTTTTGGATCGTTTAGTTTATCGGTAAGTTCATCTCCGATTTTTGTTTCATCATATTGGTACAATGCATAAGGTTCTACTCTAATATTGGTAGAAGGAGGAGGGGCTTCGATACCTGTTAGTTTAGCGGCATAGGTCATTCGATATGGCGTAAAAGACTGTGGGATAGCAGGAAAAGAAGATACTTCTATATCTCTTCTAGCATATCTCACTAATGTAAATCCTATTTCTATAGTAGCGCCTTCTTTGGGGAGATTGTATCGTAATGACTTAAATGGTATTGCCATTTCTACAGAATATCCATCCTTGGTTCGTTGTGTGCGAACTCTCCAAAGTGTATTCCATCCTGTATCGAAATTATTTCCATTAAAATTCTGGAAATCACGTTGATTACCATAGGGTGTTGTTTGAAAACCTTGAGCATATTGCTTTAAATTTTGAGGGTCAAGAGCGATTCCGAAAATATCGTTTTCTCCCCAACTAAAATCTCGACGAAGATCTTGAATACGAATTCCTTTTATTCCAACTGAGTCCTTACAGAAAGCTCCGATATAGAGGTTTTTGTCATCATAAAGAAAACGAACCTCGGTTTTATAGCGTACTTTACCTCCTTGTCTGGGTTCTCTTCTAAAGAAATCTTCAGTGATAGAAGTACTATTCCAATCAATTTCATTTAATATTCCATCTAATTTTATTTTTTTTTCAACCTTTGAAACGGTAACCTCTATAGGAGTTTCAGAAGGAGGGAAGTTCTCGTTCTTATTTTGAGACCAACCATTCAATTGGTACATAAGAAATAATATGAGAATAAGTCGGAACATACGTATAGCATTTAATTAAGAGACACTTTACCGTGTATTAATACTTTTTCCTCAATTATTCGTGGACTATAGAAAGCTTCGTTTTCAGGATGATAGACAAAACTTTTAATATGAATACCATGCTCTTTAAGTGTTTTGCCTAAAGATGTCGTTTCTAGTAGCTGTTTTTTTTGACTTCCAAGATGTCTTGATGCCAGTAACATATTTCGTAAGATAGGATGGCTCTCATTTAAAAAGTAATTTGGTAATGTTCTTTCTAAACTTGATAAGTTGCGATGTACTTTTAAAATAGTGTTGTTTTTAGTCCCGATATTTTTTTTGTAGAAATGATTAGTATACTTGGTAACAAAGACTATTTGAAGAATGTTTCGACTTTCAATAAAATTAATAAGGTTCTTTTGAGTAGTATCATCCCAGTTAAAATTAGCTCCTAGTGCCGTGTAGAAATATGCTTTTGCATCACAAATTTGATGCAAAACAGGTTCCATATGGTCCGACGGGCATATAAGAAATAAATAATTTCCTGATTCTGATTTATAAAGATTCATATACTAGTTGCAATATTTAATGGTAAAAACAAATGATGTGAGGCATTTGTTAAACCTACATCTAAGTGATTAGATTAATTTTGATGGAATTCGTTCTAGAGACATTTATGGCCTAGTATTCAAAACTCAAGAATTGTCTATTTTGAATTTTTTAGGTTCTAATTCTAGAAGGTGATCTTAAATAGCGTTTTAAATCGAAAAGAAATAATTGTGTCTATTGTGCTAGAAGCCCTAAAAATCTATAATGATCTATTAATGCTTTCATGTTTTTCAACACAACAGCGGACATTCTCAACTTTTCTACAATTTTTATCTTAATAAAAAAAGGGAGGAGGTTTATTATAAACACTTTTTGGTAATGTAGCACTATATTTTGAAGTGTTGTAGGTAAAGTCAATATTGTATGTTGGAAAAACCGTGATTGATTTTTGATCTTCCTCAACAAATACATCTCCGGAAAACAGTGTTAACTTATGTGATGTAGTAATGATTTCACATAATTCACAATCTATTTGATGATCATCATCAGAAAAATGGGAAAATGCATGAATATCAGCAATTCTAAGAAAAAGAAAAGCTGTCATAAAAAATATGCAGATTATATTTTTTTTGTAATGCGTACTCACATGCTAAATATAGGAATTTATTGGACTTTTAAATCTTAAGATAGTGATAAGAATTTTTTTCGCGATAAATTTAGTACCACAACGCCGGTTTGTTTAATAGAATACTAGACTATGTTGAACACATTATTTGTGTTTCGCAAGTCTAATTTGTTAAATATTTGCTAATTATTGTTAAATTAAGTTAATTTTTAGATTTACGTAAATCGTTGTTTTCTTACAAATTCTATTTGAAAGATTTTTCCTGTTAAATTCTTTTTGAGTAGTTGATTTTGCTAAAGCAACTATATTGCATTAACATGTTATTTTGATTGCCTATAGCTTCTTAATTCCTGCTTTTAAAGGGGTTTCGCTACGGTTTTGCCATATATGATTTTTGAATTGAATTTATATTTTTGGGGCCTAACACAAATTTAACTCAATATGAAAAAATTTAGTAATCTAGCCGTGGGTGCTTTACTCATGGCTTTGGCAGTTACTTCTTGTCAGGACGATGTCGTTTCTGGTGGAGAAGTAGAATCAGTAGTAGAACCAACTAGTTTAGAAGGAAAAATTATTTCTGGACAGTACATCATTGTTTTCCATGATTCTAAAATCTTACCAGCCTCAAAAGTCTTGGCAAAATCTAATTTTACAGATAGAGACGAAAAGGCTAAAGCGGTAAGAGAGATTTCAGAAGTGTCTATTAACAAGATGAACACCATTTTGTTGGAGCATGATGTAGATCAATCTAAAGTTTTAGATTATTACACTACCAAAATCTCGGGAATGGCGGTTAAGTTGGATAACGATGAATTTCAAAAATTATCTAAAGATCCTAACGTAGCAGCTATTGAGTATGACAGAGTAGTGGAATTGCCAAAATTTGAAGTAGAAGAAATCATTCCTGGTGGTGACGCTTCTCAAAAAATGGCACAGCAAACTCCATGTGGTATTTCAAGAGCTGGAGGTGCTGCAAACGGCGCTGGTAAAGATCAGTGGATTTGGGTAATCGATAGTGGTATCGATTTAGATCACCCAGACTTAAATGTTGTAACCAATACTACGTATTCAAGATCTTTCGTAGGAGGATCTGCAAATGACTGTAACGGACATGGAACTCACGTTGCTGGAACAGCAGCAGCTATCAATAATAGCATAGGTGTTGTAGGTGTTTCTGCAGGAGCTTCTGTAGTGTCTGTTAGAGTTTTTGGTTGTAATGGAAGTAGTAGTACATCTACTATACTTTCTGGAATTAATCACGTAGGTCAGTATGACATTGCTGGAGATGTAGCTAATTTAAGCCTTGGTGGTTTCTTTGGTTCTGGTTGTTCAAGTAACTCTTCATACCGTAATGCTTTATTAGCATTAGGAAATGCAGGAACCTTAGTAGCAATTGCTGCAGGTAATAGTAGTGCAAATGCAGCTAGTTACCAACCAGCTTGTGTAAATGGAAATAATATATACACCGTAGCTTCTATGACTTGTAACCGAGGCTTTTCTTCTTTCTCAAACTATAACATGAATCCTATCGATGTTATAGCTACAGGAAGCAGTGTAAGAAGTACATATCTAAATGGAGGATATGCTACTTTAAGCGGTACTTCAATGGCTTCACCGCACGTTGCTGGTATCATGCATGCTAGAGGAAGTGGGCCAAGAACTTCTGGTTCAGTAAGTAATAGAGGAGAAAATTATCCCATCGCCGTAAGATAAAATAACGAGATTTTAATCATTATTGTTTTACGTTGGGTACGTGTCGTTACGAAACCACTTGTTGGAGAACAAGTGGTTTTTTTATTTTTTACATTTATTACAAATTCCAATTACTAGAAATTGGGTTTCCTGGATAGTGAAACCTTCTAGATTGGGTATGTTTAAGGTATTTGGTTGACAGGTTACTTCTTCGCATACCTGGCATTCAAAATGAATATGGTTATGAATTTTATGCGATACACCACAGCCATTGCATAACGCATAATACGCTTTTCCGTTTTTACCTGTAACAAAATGAACTTCTCCTTTTTCTGCAAATCTATCTAAGATTCGATACACGGTAGTTTTATTTACTTTGATAGGCATGGCAGCCATAATGTCTTCGGCAGACATTGTATGTTCACTTTTAGATAGGATTTCTCTAACTAGGTTTTGCTTTTCGGTATTTCTGCTTTTTTTTATTTCCATAGCGTAAATATTCGACCTTCTTTATAATATCGAAATTAATGATTTTTTACCATTAGCATATTTTTTGTAAGAATTCTTAAGGATATATTAGAAAATAATAACGCAAAATAGTAGTTTTATATAGATTCGAACTATTAACAAATTAACCAAAATCATGAAAACACTCAGTAAATTAACATTAATTGCAACTGTTCTTTTCTTTGTTTCTTGTAAACAGAATCCTGCCGAAGCACCAGAGCATAAGGCAATGGTAGAAAATCATAAGTCGATGGAAGCATCTCATGAAACCATGGCAAAAGAACATAACACAATGAAAGATGATCATCAACAAATGGTAGATGCTCATAAGGCTATAGAGAATGATTCTATTCATTTAGTAACAGAAAAGAACCATACGGCTTTATTAGCAAAGCATGGTGAATTAATTTCTGCACATCAGGCGTTAATAGAAAAGCATGCAGAATTGGAGACAAAACATGCGTCAGGAGAGATAACACTTGAACAAATGACAACGGAGCATGAGTCTATGAAAGCTGAGCACGAATCTATGGAAAAAGAACACCAAAGTATTGCAGCTGAACACCAAAAAATAACAGAAGAAGATCAAAAAATGATTAAAGAAGATCAGGAGAAGGCAAAGGAAGAAGAGGCTGATCAAAAATAATTAAGAGCATATTAGATATAGAAAAGCCAAATTGAAATTATTTTCAATTTGGCTTTTTGTTAATAATACCCCGACTTAAAAATTTATTTATCTAGAACCAATTCTGGTGTTTCTGCGGTTTCAAATTGATTACTAGTGTTTTTGGCACCTCCAGCTTTCAAAGCTTTATCTCCTGCGAAGAATGTTTTGTGATCATCTCCAAGGTCAGAACCAGCCATTCTTTGGTGTTTTACACAGGATACACCTTTACGTATTTCCTGACGTTGAACAGAACCCACATAGGCCAACATTCCTTGATCTCCAAAATAACCTTCAACCAAATCATTCATATGCAACGCAGTAGTGTGATAAGTTGGTAATGTTATTAAGTGGTGAAATACTCCAGCTTCTCTAGAAGCATCGGCTTGGAAATTTCTGATCATTTCGTCTGCTCTGTTTGATAATTCAGTACCATCATATTTAGCATCCATTAATTCTTCACGGTTGTAAGCAGAAGTGTCTTCTCCAGCTTCTGCCATAAGGTCATAAGCTTGTTGACGGAAATTAATTGTCCAGTTGAAAGATGGTGAGTTGTTATACACCAACTTTGCATTAGGAACTTGTTCCTTAACCCTGTTTACCATATGTGCAATTTGTTTCACGTTTGGTGTAGGAGTTTCAATCCATAGCAAGTCTGCTCCGTTTTCAAGACTGGTAATACAATCTAATACAACACGATCAATGTTTGATCCTTCTTTAAATTTGTATAAACCATTAGGTAGTCTTACAGGACGAACTAGCTTACCGTCTCTCTTAAATAATACGTCGTTTTCACTTACGTTATCAAGAGTTACCTCTTCAGCTTCTACAAAATCCATGTATTGTGAAGCTAAATCGCCTTCTTCTTGAGATACAGGCAGTTTTTGTGTTAATCCGGCTCCTTCAGAATCTGTTCTCGCTACTATAATACCATCGTCTACTCCTAATTCTAAGAAAGCATATCTAAGTGCATTTAGTTTAGCTATAAAATCTTCATGTGGCACAGTTACCTTACCGTCTTGGTGTCCACATTGCTTAGCGTCAGATACTTGGTTTTCAATTTGAAGAGCACATGCTCCAGCTTCAATCATTTTTTTAGCTAAAAGGTAAGTAGCTTCTTCATTACCAAAACCTGCATCTATATCGGCAATAATTGGTACAACATGGGTTTCAAAATTGTCTATTTCATCTTGCACATCTTCTCCAGCATCTAGTCTTCTAAAAAGATCATTTAATTCTACAGCATCTGCCTGGCGTAAAAACGTATATATTTCTTCTATTAATTTAGGTACGGCAGTTTTTTCATGCATAGATTGATCTGGTAAAGGACCTAACTCAGAACGCAGGGCTGCTACCATCCAACCTGAAAGATATAGGTATGTTTTGTTAGTGGTTTTTTTGTGTTTTTTTACCGCAATCATTTTTTGCTGTGCTACAAAACCATGCCAGCAACCAAGAGATTGAGTATAGTTTACATTATTTGCATCATACTCTGCCATATCTTTACGCATTATAGATGCCGTGTATTTAGCAATATCTAACCCTGTTTTAAATCTGTTTTGAGCTGCAACCCGAGCAGCGTTTTCTGGTCTGATAGTTGCCCAAGTGTTACCATGTTTAGCTTTTAGTTTACGAACTGTATCAAGAGCTGAATTATAAGTAGTCATAATTTAGTTTTTTAAATTTTATTAAGGGTTATTGTTTTTGTTTTACGGTATTGGTTTTTTCTGCATTGTAATCAATGGTATTATTAATAGCCCAATTTGTAACCAGTGATTTAGTTTTTACTTGAGATTTCATCCTTTAGATTTTTGTTTGTATTAATAATTTGAATTCCAATATCTACTCGACAGCGTCTACCAGATTCTTTTTTTAGTAAGCTGTTCACTATTTGTAGTAGTGAATTAATTACAGGACAATATTATAAAAAAGTTTTTAATAAAAAAAGCGAACGTTCGCTAAAAATATTAAATCACACAAAAAATTGTTGTTCGCAAATAGCGATTTGTTTTAATAAGAAAGGTAAATAAGAAGTTATTGGAAATAGATTTAAAACACTGTAAAACAGGATATTGCTTGTTGTTTTTGTAGCCTTTTAGGAAAGCTGTTCACTCATTTGTAGTATGTTAATGGGTGTTTCTTTTTGATGTCAAAAAAACTATAAAATAATTTTGAAATAGTAAAAAACAGATAATTTTTGAATTGTAGTTTTATTTATTCAATAATCGATTATGATAAAAAGTCGGGGAAAAACACTGTCATTTTATAACGAAAATCAAAAATAGACAGAAGTGATTTTAACCTATTTTAAAAATACCTGAGTTTTTTTATGTTATTTATGATGCTTTGAAAGTAGAAGCTCTAACGATTAATTCAGTTTTTATTTCTACAGTTTTTTTCATAATTAAATCAGCTTCATTGTCATTCTCTATTTCATTTATTAGATACTTAATAGCTGTTTTTCCTATGGCATTTCCTGGTTGATTTACTGTAGTGAGTTTAGGTTCTATGATAGTAGAATGTTTAGAGTTGCTGAATCCGACAACAGCGATTTCTTCGGGAATTTCAATATTGAATTTGTTTAATGTTTGTATCACTCCAATAGCAGCCGTATCTGTGATGGCAAAAATAGCATCTGGCCTTTTTTTGATACTTAATAAGATATTTGCCATTCTTTTACCTTGCATCAGAGAGATATCATCTACACTAAGAATAATCTTTTCATCAATTTCTATATTGTGTTCCTTAAGAGCTCTAAGATAGCCTGCGTATCTTTTTTCTGATGTATATGAAAACTCTCTTTCTTTAATGATAGCAATTCTTTTTTTACCAATATTGATAAGATGTTCAACAGCATTAAAAGCGGCTTCTTCATCGTTAATAGTGATTTGTGTACATGGAATTTTATCTGAGACTTTGTCAAATAAAATCAAGGGCAATGTATCAACAATAGGTAGTATATTATCTATGTCTCTAGTCATTTTTGTTAGAGAAGCCAGTATTCCATCTACTCCAAATTGAATCATAGTGTGTAGCATTTCGTTTTGTTTTATGACATCATTATCAGATTCTGAGATAATAACACGATATCCCTGGATAGAAGCTTGTTCAAGTATACCTCGTACTATAGTGGCAGTAAAATAATGTGTGATATTTGGAACAATAACTCCAATAATATTTGATTTATGTTTCCTGAAACCTTTAGCAAAAATATTAGGTGTATAATTCATCGATTTTGCCAGTTGTTTCACCTTGGTTTTAGTATTCTCATTAATATCAGGGTGATCATTTAACGCTCTGGAAACTGTAGATACCGACAGATTTAAATGTTGAGCCAACATTTTTAAAGTAGTTACGCCTTTTTTCATAAACCTAATTCTATATAAATCAAATTGCAAACGATTGCGGGAACGTTTGCGTAAAAATATGCTAATATTTTGGCATTTTCATTATGAATACGTTAATAAATTTGAAATAATTATCACATAAATACATTCAAAATGAAAAAAGGTATAATCGCGTTATTATGTGTATTTAGCACATGTATAGCGTTCTCGCAAACTGAAATTTCAGGGACGGTTAAAGATAACACAGGGGTTCCTATACCTGGTGCAAATGTTTCGATAGTAGGAAGTAATACTGGAACAATAACCGATTTTGATGGAAATTTTAGTTTTTCATCAGATCTTACAGGTTCAAGAACAGTGCAGATTTCATATATAGGGTATAAAACACATCTAGAAGCGGTTGAACTTACTGCATCCCCGATAAGTCTACAAATTGTACTGCAAGAAGGAAACAGTTTAGACGAAGTGGTACTTACTGCATCTTCCACGTTTAGATCTCAAAAGCAGGCTCCTTTATCCATTAGTTCAAAAGGAATAGGAGAAATCACTAAGCTATCAGCCAATAGCCAGGCAGATATTTTGCGCGATGTCCCCGGAATTACTGCTGAAGGTGGTGGTGGTGAGACTGCGACAAATTTATTTGTAAGAGGTCTCCCTTCTGGAGGTCAATATGTGTTTAATCCTTTACAATATGACGGGATGCCTTTGATGAGTACATTTGGTCTTAACTCCTCGGCTCATGATGTATATGCTCGTCCAGATATAGGGTTTAAAGGAGTCGAGTTCGTACGAGGTGGAGCAGCCGTACTTTATGGTGCTGGATCTGTAGCAGGTATTATAAATTATACTAGTAAAACAGGTGATACCAACGATGAGAATATAATTAATATGGAATATGGAAGTAGAGGAAGGTTAAAAACAGATTTTTATACTGGAGGTAGATTAGGTGGTGAAAATTCCAATACATATTATGCATTAACAGGTTTTGTTAGAAAAGATAACGGGCCAATTGAAACAGGTTTAGATACCAGAGGTGTTCAGTTTAGAGCTAATATCAAAAAGAAATTTGAAAATGGTTCGTTGACGGTACATGGGCAGTTCATAAACGATAGAGCACAATTCTTTCTTCCACTTCCTTTACAAGGCGGATCAAGAGAACGTATTAATGGAAATGATGGTGATGAGGTAGAGCAGTTATTATCTGGTGAGTTGGCTAATACATCTTTTTTAACCCCGGGCGGAGTTTATGAAAGCCCTATAGATGACGGAGTTTTTACCAGAGGAGGATATCTATTGGCAGATTTTAATTATGACATTACCGACAATTTAAGATTTAAGGCTAAAACGAAATATGCGAATTATGAACATAATTTTGCGCTTTATGTAGGAGGAAATGGTGATTTTGGTAACCCGATAACATTGGCAGATTACATTGATGAAGTGGCGCCCGGAAATACTGGTTTCAGTGCTACATATCAAGGAGGGTCAGGAGAGCAAATCAATACCAGTGATTTAGTAGTTGAAAATCTTCATGTAGATCGGTTAAGACCCATGACAGATTATTCTGGAGAAGTAAACCTTATTCTGAAATCGGGAGACGGGAACCATACATTTACCTTGGGGTCGTACCTAGCCCGAACTGAAGCCGAAGATGTAAATTACCAATATAGAGTGTTATCTGAATTTAATAATAATCCTCGCTTGGTAAACTTAAGTTACACCGATGGAGGAGGGGGTAATGTGATCTATTCTGAAGGAGGATTGTATAATAGAATAGGTATGACCGCCAACAACTTTTTGACACAAAGTAGGACAGCATTTTACCTTACCGACGAAATGGTATTTGATAAATGGCGATTTGATATCGGTATTCGTATAGAAAATACCAAAGGAACGTTTAGAAGAGGAGGATTAGAAGAAACCCAAGTATATTCTAATCCTGAGCTAACTGCAGAGTTACAAAATGTAAGTTTTTCAGACGGTAGTTTTGTTACTGGTGAGATTGATGATACAGCATGGGCCGTTTCTCTGGCAGGGTTATATGAGTTAACAGAGTCTACTAATTTGTACGCTAACTTTTCAAGAGGGTTTTTCTTTCCACAATTAAGAGGATTTGCACCAACTCCGGGAATTAGAGATACCAATTATGAAGCAGAAACTATTCTTCAAGGAGAGCTGGGAGCTAAGTTTGGTACTGCAACTTTCTCAGGATCGGTAGCGGGTTACTTTGTGAATTTAAGTGACCGTATTCGTATTGATCAGGCAATATCTGGTGGACAATTGGTAGATCAAGCCAGAAGTGAACAGACTACAAGAACGTTCGGACTCGAAGCCACAGGTAGATATCGTTTTTCTGATGCATTAAGTGTAAACGCTACTGTTACCTATCAAGATCATGAAATCACCAAAAATGAAACGACCGATTTAGTAAACAATACCACTTCAACAATAAACGAAGGAAATGAGATTGGGAGACAGCCTAATTTGTTAGGGAGTTTAGGTGTGAATTATGATGATAAAAAATTTGATGCTGGTTTAACAGTAAACCATACTGGAGAAAAATTTACAGATGATTCTAACAACGTAGAACTAGATGCTATTACTATTGTGAGACTTGGTGGAGGATATACATTTAAAACGTTAACCGATAATTCGATCAGGTTTGGAGTATCTGTGTTTAACTTATTCGATAGTGATGGACTTACCGAAGGAAACCCACGAGCAGGTATCGCAGGCCAATCTGCAGATGGAGAGTTTTTCTTTGGAAGACCAATATTACCCCGTAGAATTTTTGTAACAGCCACTTTCAATTTTTAAGTTTTTGATTGAGACTTGTCGCTTATCTCAATTGTGATAAGCGATAAGTTTTTATGAATTATAAAAACATTCCATGAATTTACTAGAAAAAAAAGCAATAGAAGTTTTAAATAAAAACTGGAAAGGAAGTTTTAGTATACCTTGTGAAAACTTATATCCTTTTCAATGGTTTTGGGACTCTGGGTTAATAGCAATTGGATTTGCACATTTTGATATGTCTAAAGCCGAAAAAGAAATAGAAACCTTATTAGATGCGCAGTGGGAAAATGGATTTATTCCGCATATTATTTTTCATACTGAAACAGATTCCTATTTTCCGGGCGCAGATTTTCATCTTTCAAAGTTACATCCGCAAGCTTCAAAAAAATATAAAACTACCGGAATGACGCAACCTCCTGTTACTGGCTTTGTGTTGCAAGAAATATATAGAATTAGCAAGGACAAGAAAGCAACATTGCAGTTTATAGAAGGAGTTATTGATAAGGTTTATTTTAATCACGAATATTTTTATGCTAACAGAGATCCTAAAGATGAAGGACTAGTTTATATTTATCATAACTGGGAATCTGGAACCGATAACTCTCCTATTTGGGATGATATTTGGGAGACCATGAACCCTCCAGAATATACTTTTGAAAGAAGAGATACAACACATGTAGATGCTTCAGAAAGGCCTACAAAAAGAGAATATGATCATTATTTGCATATCATTGAGATCGCCAAAAAGCATAACTATAATGATAAAAAGATCGCAGAGTTTTCTCCATTTTTGATTCAAGATCCTTTGTTTAATGCGATGTTGATCAAGTCGAATGAATCTTTAATTGAACTTTATCAACTTCTAGGTAATAATGAAGATAAAATTAGGACTCTTAAACACTGGCAGAATAAGAGTATAAAATCTTTCAATGATAAACTATTTGATTCAGATGTTGGGGTGTATACTCACTATGATTTAAGAAATGAAAGAGTATTAAGCTATATCTCGTCCTCTTCTTTCTCACCATTATTTGCGGGAATTCCAAATAAAGATAGAGCTGCAGGTATTATTAAAGTGATGATGGATAAATTTGGTAAAGATGATCAATATTTATGTGCTTCTTTTGATCCTTCAAATGAACGATTTAATCCAAAAAAATATTGGAGAGGTCCTGTTTGGGTGAACTTAAATTGGATGTTGTGTAAAGGCCTTTATAGATATGAGAAGAATGATCTGGCAAATCGTATGAAAAACGATACTGTAGAGATTGTAGAGAAAAATGGTTTCTATGAGTATTTTGATTCGAGAAGAGAGATTCATGAAGAAGGTAAAGCAGGATACGGAGGGAATAATTTTTCTTGGAGTGCGGCATTACTTATCGATCTAATGAATTCGTAGTTATATATAAATCACAACAGGTGAATATTTTAGATTTTACAAAAGACTATACACTAGAAAATGAGAAAGTAAAACTAATACCGCTTACTCTAGAACATGTTGAGTACCTTTTACTACAATCTGATGATTCAGATATCTGGTATTATTTGCTTGAGGAGGGGAGAGATAGAATTCGGTTACATGAATATGTTTCTCATGCAATAGAAAATCGTAGTATTAGTAAAGAATATCCTTTTGTGGTTTATGATAAAATTAAAAATATGTACGCCGGAACAACCAGATTTTATGATTATTCTGAAGTGCTAAAAGTTGTTAAACTAGGGCATACCTGGTATGGTAAAAACTTCAGAGGGACACATATAAATAAGAATTGCAAGTACCTTTTACTAGAATTTGCTTTTGAGTATTTAGAATTAGAGCGTGTTGGATTTGGAGTACATATGAACAATAAAATTAGTATTGCAGCAATGAAAAGTATAGGTTGTACAAAAGAGGGAGTATTACGAAATTTTATACCTTCAATAGATGGAACTGGAAGGGTAGATATAGTGTTGTTAAGTATGTTGAGACAGGAATGGTACACTTCTGCAGAACCTCGGTTAAGGGATAAATTAAGTAGTAAAGCATAGCCTTATGAATTATATAGATTATATTATTATTGTAGTTTATTTACTAGCATTTCTGGGGATAGGGTATTTTTTTAAGGAAAATAAAAATTCTAAAGATTATTTCTTAGGAGGTCAGTCTTTAGGTTGGTTTCCCCTTAGTTTATCTACAATGGCAACCCAATTGTCTGCCATAAGTTTTATATCTGCACCTGCCTTTGTTGGCCTTAAAGATGGAGGAGGATTGCAATGGCTAACCTATGAATTTGGAGTGCCATTGGCAATGGCTTTTTTATTAATAGCTATTATACCAACCCTTTATAATTCTGGTGTGGTAAGCGTTTATGAATATCTTGAAAAACGCTTTGATGCTTCATCAAGATTACTTATAAGTTTTGTATTTCAAATAAGTCGTTCGGTGGCCACGGGAGTAATGGTATATACAATGGCATTAATTTTACAGGCCACTATCGGTATCGATTTTTGGATATCAATATTGCTAATAGGAATTATAACCATGATCTATTCCTTTCAAGGAGGTATGAAGGCCGTAATTTGGGGAGATGTTATACAAATGTGCATACTTTTCTTTGGGATAGTAATTTGCTTGGTCTACGGAATAAGTGAACTCGGAGGCTTCGAAAATTTTCTTACCCAGGTAGATCAAGATAGATTAACCGCGGTAGATTTTTCCAAATGGGGGTTCAATAATGCGCATAAAAATGATGAGTTTGGGTTTTGGCCAATGGTGATAGGAGGAGTGTTTCTGTATGCTTCCTACTATGGTACCGATCAAACGCAATCCCAACGTTTATTATCGGCCAACGGCATGCCAACAATTAAAAAATTACTGCTAGCAAATGGACTGTTTCGTTTCCCTATTACACTTACATACTGTATTATGGGATTAGTATTAGGAACTCTTTTATTTCAAGATGCCGGATTTCAAGCTATGATGGAAAGTGTGTACCAGAGTAATATAGGCAGTTTAGAAGGTAAAAAAGCCGATTTAATGGTGCCCGTTTTTATTATAAAATACCTTCCAAATGGTATCATAGGAATTTTGATAGTAGCGATAATGTCGGCGGCCATGTCTTCCTTGAGTTCAACTGTAAATTCTTTGTCTGCTGTTACTTTAGAAGATTTTATAAAAAGATTTAAACCAGAAATATCAGATCAGAAATATGTAACCTACTCAAGATTATTGTCTGTGTTTTGGGGTTTGGTATGTTTGTTTTTTGCATTCTTTGCAGGGAATATAGAAGGCACAGTTATAGAGGTGATTAATAAGATTAGTTCTATATTTTATGGTCCTATCTTGGCAGCCTTTATCCTGGCAATTCTAACAAAGAAAACACACGCCCTTGGAGCCAATATTGGTATCGTGGCTGGAGTGGCCTTTAATATGTATTTATGGTTATATGTGCCCGATGTGTTCTGGTTTTGGTGGAATGCTATTGGCTGTCTGGTGACTATGATATTTGGATACACCATTAGTTTGTTAATCAATCGTGAAACAAAAAAAGGTCTCGAAGTCATATTTTATACCCAGGGAAAGCGCGAGGTGGTTATACTATTGAGTTATTTTGTAGTCATATGTTTTTTGGCAATATCAATGGTTTCGATATTAGGTTAAACTTTATTAGCTATGAAAATAGTCTTAGCTCCAGATAAATTTAAAAATTCATTATCAGGTATAGAATTTTGTGAAGCTGTAGAAGCTGGTATAAAAAAAATAAGTCCTGATGCTGAAATTGTTCAGTTACCACTTGCCGATGGTGGAGACGGAACTATTGAAGTAATAAATTACTATTTGAAAGGAAACTTCATAAGTGTTGAGGTTCATAATCCGCATTTTAAAACTATAAAAGCTTCATATCTATATTCAGAATCTTCCCAAACAGCCTTTATTGAAATGGCAGAAGCTTCTGGTGTAAAACTATTAGAAAACGAGCAATTAAATTGTAAAAATGCAACTACTTATGGAACTGGTGAAATGATTTTGGATGCCATTAACAATGGTGCAGCCAAAATTATTTTAGGCCTGGGAGGTAGTGCAACAAATGATTGTGGTATCGGAATGGCTTCTGCTCTTGGATATGAGTTTTTAGACAAGAATAATAAACCCGTAATACCCATTGGAGCCAATTTGTCAAAAATTGTATCGATCAATTCAACTCATGTAAATTCAAAATTGAGGAATGTTTTATTCGAAATTGCTTGCGATGTAAGTAATCCTTTGTATGGTAAGAACGGGGCAGCTCACGTGTATGCAGCTCAAAAAGGAGCAACTCCTGAAGATATTGAGATGTTAGATCAAGGTCTGCAGGATTTTTCTGTGGTGTTAGGTAGCGTGTTTCAGATTGATGTACAGCAAATAAAGGGAGCTGGAGCCGCAGGGGGTATGGGAATAGCTTCAAAAGTCTTTTTGAATGGAACTCTTGAACCAGGAATTCAATTGATTAAAAAGCTATCAAATTTTAGTGAAAAGATTGAAGGGGCACAATGGGTGATCTCGGGAGAAGGAAAGCTTGATAGTCAAACACTCTCCGGGAAAACGATTCAAGGAGTTGTTACTACAGCTAAACAAAAAGATATAGCTGTCGCATTGTTTTGTGGGGCTATCGATTTACCAGAAACCACAGTCAAAGATTTTGGAGTTTCGTATACAGCATCCATTATGGAGCAAGCTGTAGATTTTGATGACGCCATGCGCAATACTAATGAGTACTTACAACAGATAGCCTCTTCATTCGCTCAAAAAAAAATGAAATAAATGAAGTTATACCCCTTAAAGTTCACCCCTCGTTTTAGTTATCGTATATGGGGTGGAAACAACCTGAAATCAATACTCAACAAAAAGTATGACCAAGAGTCAATTGGAGAATCTTGGGAAATATCAGACGTCGAAAACAATGAGAGCTGTGTGAGTGAAGGCGAGCTAAAAGGAAAGACATTAAAAGAATTAATCCATAGATTTAAAGAGGAGTTAGTAGGAAATCGCGTGTATGATATTTTTGGGGAAAATTTTCCGTTGTTGATTAAATTTATCGATGCAAAAAAACCTTTATCAATTCAAGTTCACCCAGGAGATGAATTAGCAAAACAACGTCATAGCTCTTTTGGTAAAAATGAAATGTGGTATGTCATGCATGCGGATAAGAATTCTGAATTGATCGTTGGCTTTAACCAAGAAGTTAATCAAGAAATGTATCAGGATCACCTTGCGAATGCTACCTTAGATAAGATCCTAAATGTAGAAAAAGTTGAAGAAGGGGATACTTTTTATATTCCTGCTGGTCGGGTTCATGCTATAGGAGCCGGAGTGCTATTGGCAGAAATTCAACAAACATCAGATATAACGTATCGTATTTATGATTATGATAGAGTAGATAAGACTACAGGACAGAAAAGAGAACTACATACTAATTTGGCTATGGATGCCATTGATTTCAATACTTCTAAAAACTATAGGACCATTTACGCAAAAAGACAGAACGAGATTAATAAATTAGTGACTTCTCCCTATTTTCAGACCAACTTCCTTCATATAACAAATGAAGTTTTACGAGATCTTAATGAGATAGATTCCTTTGTTATTTATATATGTGTAGATGGAGAGGTAGAAGGGGATTGCAAAAACCAAACATTTAATCTCAAAAAGGGAGAAACGATTTTGGTGCCTGCGCAAATTGATACATTAGAACTTAATGCCTTTGATGCAAAATTACTAGAAGTGTTTATTTGAAATTTTTGAACTTTTACAATAGTTGATTTGTGAAAAAGACATGTCTCTAAAAAGAAAGTATGGTGTTTTTGTAAGGTTATTGTTCTTATGCGACTAATTGCTAAAAAGTGATTAAAGTTCCTTTTCGACTTACCTTAATTTTTTTCATATCTCTAAGTTGTTCTACAGACGATCAAAGTTTATTTGATCCTAATGCCGAAAGAAACCCTCTGCAAATTAATCACGGTGGTATTTTTGCAGATGCAAATCTATGTCAAGAAGCTAGAGATTTACATTCAAAACTTTTAGAGTTAACACAACGCGGTATTGCATTTGGTCAACAAGCACCTTTTGGTACTGGTAACAACTTTCCGATGCCCGATAAACTAGATCCAGATTTTAAAGATGTGGCAATGGATTATCCTGCTATTGTAGGTTTTGATCTGGAGCTTATTGGCCGCCAACCCGATGTTGATCCTTTTATTGAAAAATTCACTAAAGCTGTAATAGATGCACATGAAAACGGAAGTATTATTACCATGAGTTGGCATGCCACAAATCCTAATAATTTGGGTTTCGGAAATTTTGGTGATATGAATAATGTAGTTCCTAAAATGCTCGAGAATGGTGAGTTTAGAGACCTGTTTTTAATGTTTCTTGAGCGTGTAGCTCGCGTTTTTAATGGGCTGAAAGATGCCGAAGGTAAGCCAATACCTGTGCTTTTTAGGCCGTGGCATGAGATGAATGGTGATTTTTTCTATTGGGGAGAAGGATTTAGAACGACCGAAGAATACATACAATTATATCGAGACACGGTTAGGATTTTATCTGAAGAATTAGATGTACATAATGTATTGTATATGTATGCACCAAATTGGTTGTCTAGTCCCGAAGAGTATTTAAGAAATTACCCTGGAGATCAATACGTAGATATGCTAGGCATAGATGTCTACGATTTTAAAAATGGTAGATTTCTTGAAAATGCATTAAATAATCTTCGAATTGTAGAAAGCATTGCAAATGAAAAGAATATGCTTTTTGCACTCTCAGAAACCGGATTAGAAAATGTTACACAAAATAATTGGTGGACAGAAAACCTGTATAAAGCGATTAGAAGCAGCAGTATTACCTATGCTTTAATATGGCGTAATGATTCCTCTTCTTTTTTTCATGCTCCTTTTTTAGGGCATCCTGCGGTAGATGATTTTCGAACTTTTTTGGATAAAGACATTATTTTATTAAGTGAAGGTATTAGATAAATGATGTCAAATTATGAGTATAAAAAAGGTGCCAAGCCCTAGGAACCTGGCACCCGACATCAAACCAACCAAATTTAATCTTCTACAAAAGTGTAACTAGTTCTAACCACCTCTGTTAATCTGAAATACCCAAATGGGTAGTTGTCTGGGTTTGTTTCATTAATGCAATTTCCTTTTACAGAAGTAGGAGTTGTTTCAAACAGTCCAACTCCTCCTAATTGAGAAATTAAGATTTTTATATAATCATAATAAGGCCTGGATATACCAAACAATTCGATATCAACTACATCTCCTGGTTTAAATGGTGTTTGGTTTTCATCCTCATCTTCTTCAAGTTCATACCACCAATCGATTTCATTTCCATTTACAAATTCGTCTTCTGCCACTTCAAGATCGGGGAGTAAATCTCCTCTACGTTGAAATTTAAAAAGATAGTTGTTTTCTTCTTCGGGAGGGTCTGTAAATACTAAGTGAACTTCTAATTCGTCTTCATCGAACCCCTCTTCTCGAGATTGAAAAACATTGGTAATTTCGGGAACGGGTGTCATCGTTTCTGTAGCTGTGTATACCTCACCATTATAATCAATACGAAGGGTATAGGATTGACCAATAATGGGTACAAAGTCTGACGTGGTATAGGAACCATTATTCTGATCGGCAAAGATATATTGCTCGTTATTGGTTGTATTTGTAATCATAACAGAAGCTCCCGTTACTTCGGTAGTTGTATTGGTATCAAAAAAAGGAGTAGATGTTCGCAATTGAATGGTTTGTTCATTTCCGGCAGTACCTTTCTCCCAATTTATAGATGCTTCTACTACAAGTCGTTCGGGACCTTTTTGAACTTCAACATCGATCACATCTTCACAAGAAGCAGAAAAAGCTAGTATATAGATTAAAATGAGTTTATTAATTGTTTTCATGATTTAGAATTTGAAGTTGTAAGTTAAAGAGGGCACAATACCAAAGATGGCGGTTCTTGTAGCTTGGTTAGCTCCGGTTTCAAGATTTTGTCCAAATGAAATAGAAGCTGCATTTTTTCTATGGTACAAGTTATATACACTTAATACCCACTCTCCCTTAAAACGTTTGTTTTTATATTTTTTTGGTTTGTAGTTTAAAGAAACATCCATTCTGTGATAGGCAGGTAATCGATCTGAGTTTCTGTCAGCATAGCTCGCAATCGACAAACCTTCATACTCATATTGACCATTGGGGTAGGTTACAGGTCTTCCTGTTTGAAATACCATATTAGCACCAAAACTCCATTGATCATTCAATCGATAGGAACCTGAAATAGAAATGTCGTGGGTTCTGTCGAAAACCGCATTGTACCATTCACCATTATTAATGCCAGGTCCTCCTGCGCTTCCTCCTAAAGTGCGTTGTTCAGATTTAGACAGAGTATAGGCAATCCAACCTTTTAGGTTACCTTTGTTTTTACGAAGCAAAAACTCTAAACCATAGGCACGCATTTCACCGTTTAGAATTTCAGTTTCTATATTGTTTTGCCCAATCAATTCTGATCCGTCAATATAATCGATACGGTTATCTACAGTTTTGTAATACGTTTCAACTTCTAAAGAGTATTTTTTATCGGCAAAGTTTTGAAAATATCCAACCGCATATTGATTAGATAATTGTGGTTTTATAAAAGGGCCACTTGGTGTCCACACATCCAAAGGGGTGACCGATGAGGTGTTTGATAATAAATGAATATACTGTGCGGTTCTTGAAAACCCAGCCTTAACAGAGGAGTTTTCATTTAATAGATAGGCTAGAGAAACTCTAGGTTCAAAATTCGTAAAGGTTTTAATAGCGTCACTCTTCGAGAAATTGGTTTCTCCTATTTCCTCCCCACGTTCATAAATGCCTAATCTAGAATTATAGACTACGGGTTGCCCGTTTGCATATTCAGAGATAGGCTGCCCTCCTAAGCGTGAAAAAGCACTATACCTTAGGCCTAATTGGGTAGTTAATTTATCAGTGATTTTGTATTCAGCATTAAGATAAACCCCTCCTTCTAGAGCCCTTTTGGGGTCGAGTTTTAAGGCGTTGATCGGAGAAGTTTCTGCGGTAGGTTTAATTTGGCCTGGGTCAAAATCGTAAAACAATCCATTGGCACCAAAATCCAACGTTAAAGCATCACTGAAATAATATTTGAAGTCATATTTCAGGTTGTAATTGGTAATAGAAGATACCCACTCAAATTCATCTTGAGCAAATTCTAAATCGTAGTCATATGTACTCCATATTGCAGAGAGATTAGAGAATAGACGATCATTAAAAATATGATTCCATCGTAGGTTTCCAGAAGTATTACCATAACTACTATCAAAACTATTTCCAAGTTTGAAGGCATCTCTTCCAAAATATCCGCTCAAAAACAATTTATTGTTTTGATTGATGTTGTAGTTTGTTTTTAGATTGAGATCATAGAATGAAACACTATTTTCTTCTCCAGCTGCTTTTAGAATTAAATCGACATATGACCGTCTTCCAGATACTAAGAAAGATCCTTTATCTCCAAAAACTGGTCCTTCTGCGGTTAATCGACTAGAAATTAATCCGATTCCTCCTGTTAGTCCAAAGTTTTTACTATTTCCATCTTTTTGACGAATATCTAAAACCGAAGAAACTCGACCTCCAAAACGGGCCGGGATACCACCTTTATATAGTTTTACGTCTTTGATTGCATCGGCATTAAATACCGAGAAGAAACCGAACATATGAGAGGTATTGTATATTATGGCTTCATCGAGTAATACCAGGTTCTGATCCTGAGCTCCTCCCCGAACGTGAAACCCTCCTGTGCCTTCACCATTATTGGTTACCCCAGGTAACATTTGTAGTGATTTAAGCACATCAACCTCACCTAGAACGACGGGCATTTGCTTTACGGTACCAATATTCAATTTTGCAACACTCATTTGAGGTTTTCTCAAAATAGCCCGCTCGACACCTTCGGCTTTCACAATAACTTCATCGAGTTCTGCGGTAAATTCTGTAAGTTCTACATCTCGCTTGGTGTCTTGGTTTAGATTGATCTGAAGATTTACATCTTTATACCCCATATAGGATATGTTAAGGGTATATTCTCCTGCAGGAGCGGTGATAGAATAAAACCCATATTCATTGGTAACTCCTCCAATACTGGTGCCTTTAAGAAATACCGTAGCTCCAAAAATGGTTTCCCCATTGTTTTGATCGGTTATGGTACCGCTTATGGTGTGATTTGTTTGACCAAACACGGTCGAATACCCTAAAAAGAAAAGCCACAACAACCAAAGGTTGGTTTTGGATGCTGGGTTTAATTTTGATTGACTGTTCATTTTTTGATTTTTTTAAAAGGTTGTTGAATTTTTTTCACCTCTATTGACAAACCAAAAAATGAAGGGTTGCACGATGGCAAAATTTTCACTTTTTTTTATCAGGATATGCAACCCTTTATTTCTTACCTTGTCTTTAGCTACATAAATGACATCAACCCAAACCTTTGGAAACCGACATCCGTTTTACACATAAAGCACTGGTTGAGCAATGCAAAGCCGGTAATGCTAGTTCACAATATGAGCTGTATGGGCTTTATGTAGATGCTATGTATAATGTTGGAATCCGGTTTTTAGGGAATAAAGAAGAGGCAGAAGATATCGTACAGGATAGTTTTGTAGATGCTTTCAAAAAACTACATAGTTTTAAATATGATAGCAGTTTTGGAGCCTGGTTAAAACGAATTGTGATCAACAAAAGTATTAATCGTCTAAAAGCTAAAAAAATTCCTGTAGTATCGATGGAAATGCATGAGTTTTATCTGGCCGATGAAGAGCCTGCGCATGTTTCTGAAACTGTTGATATTAAAAAGGTTAAGCTCGGTATTGCAAAACTGCCAGAAGGATATCGCCAGATTATCAATTTGTATTTAATAGAGGGGTATGATCATGTAGAAATAGGAGAAATACTTGGCATTTCTACAAATACTTCTAAATCACAATATCATAGAGCGAAGAAAAAACTATTAGAAATTATAAACGAAATGTAATGGACAATTTCGAAAAACATATTAGAGAGAATGCAACTCAGTTTAATGAGCATAAAGCCGATCGAGATAAAATGTGGGCGCATATTTCTTCTGAACTTCAAAAGAAAGAGACTAGGATAATCCCACTTTGGGTTTGGCCAGTGGTGAGAGTAGCTTGTTTTGCGATTCTTTTTCTTGGGATAGGTGGCTTTGTAGGTTTTTCTATTTATAAAAGCACTACCCCAGAACAACAATATGTATCAAAAGAACTACAAGAAATTAATATGCATTACAAAGATGTGCTGGCATATCAAATTTCATTAGTTGAGAAAAACCCAAACCTTTCTAGTGAAGATAAAACAGAGTTTTTGTCTTTTATGGATGAACTTGATGCCGAATACGAACTTCTGCGTTTAGAGTTGCAAAACAATTTGGATAATGAACGTATCCTGGAAGCAATTGTAGCCAACTATCAAAAAAGAATTGAGTTGATTCGCAACTTGTTACAAAAAATTAATGATTCTAAAAACCTAGACAATGATTATGGATACACCTTATAAATTTGTCCTTTTGATGACTTTGTCCCTGTTCTTGATAACAGTGGGTACCGCTCAGGAGAGGGTATCTAAAACCATTGAAAAGACTTTTTCCTTAGCCAATGGAGGAGAGCTAAATTTGGAGAATAAATACGGTAATGTTACCATGACAGGTTGGGATCAAGATAAAGTCGCCGTTACAATACAGATAAAAGTAAACCATCGAAAAAAAGAAAATGCCAAAGATTTACTAAGTAGAATACAACCTGAAATCACTTCTACCAATGGTTATATTTCAATTGTTTCCCAAATAACTAATAAGAATACAGGTTGGTTTGCAGATTTTTTTAATCGCAATAATCCAATCGACTTTGATCGAAGTCACGTAAAAATAGATTATGAGGTATTCTTGCCTAAAAAAGTTAAGCTTCGAATAACTAATCGTTTTGGAGATGTTTTTATCGAAGATTGGAATGGTTTATTGAATGCGGTCATAGAACATGGTGATCTTTGGTTGGGAGAAGATTTGAATAAAGCAGATATCAAATTAAAATTCGGAAAAATAAGAGCAAATAATCTTGACTATGCTTCTGTTACATTGAAGAATGGTGAACTGGATATGGAAAATTCAGAAAACCTACGCCTGAGTAGTGATGGGTCTGATATTAAGATTAATGAGGTGAGCACTTTGGAAATTTATTCTAATAAGGACGATATTATTATTGAACAATTAGATGTAATATCGGGTGACCTAAAGTTTAGTACATTGAATTTAAATCGTCTGTCCAGCAATGTGAATCTGAGCATGAAAATAGTAGATTTTCGAATAAAAGAAATTCTTAACCCGGGTATTAAAATAGAAATAGAGCAGGAGTCATCAGACATTAACCTCAATGTTACCAATTTTCCGCATCGCTTTTCCGCCAGATTAGAACAAGGTGTAGTTCGATTACCCAAGTCGTTTGAACATGTTAGTTCTAATATGATTAATAAGCTAAAAAAGCTTCGTGAAATAGAAGCCTCCTATGGTAAAAGTCCAAAAGGTATTATATCTATCAGTGGTATGAAAGGCATAGTAACTCTAAATGATCTTTAAGCATAAAATAAAAGATATTATCATCAATTAAAATCAGTAAAACCAACAAAATGAACAATCAAAAAACTATTATTTTTTTAGTGCTATCGATGATTTTTTTCGGTGCTTTTGCACAAGATGAAGATGACAAGTATATTACTTTTAATGATCGAAGAAATGTAGTACATGGTGTATATGTGGGATTAAGTCTTGGATATGGTGAAATTGAGGGTGAAGATACATATGTAAGTGGATTAAAGATTGCTTATGTGGCAAATCGACAATTTGAAGTGGGGTTTTTAATGAAAGGTTTGTATTCTAGACAAAATATTTTTAATCCGAGATCAATGGAAAACGACGATCTATTTGCTGGGTACGCAGGTTTTCACTTTGAGCCTATATTTTTTGGTACTTCCAGGGTGAGTTTAGCCTTTCCTCTTTTTATTGGAGGAGGAGTTGCAGGGTACGTAGATCGGAAGACAGTAGAACGTGATGAAGATATCGATATTGGCGATGATGATCTAGACGCGATTTTTGTTGTGGAACCTGGTGTTAGTGCACTTTTTAATATTTCGAGATATGCACAGATAGAAGCGGGAATTAAATACAGGTTTTCTAGCAAAATAGAATTGGTAGATAGTCCAATAGATCGCATTAATGGCTTTACTGGTGAGGTAGGAATAAAACTGGGGATATTCAATATGGGACGAAATCGTTACAAAAAGAAGTTAGACTAATGAATAGTAATATAAACATTCAACGAGAAATTATTGAGACGGTTAAGGTGTATTCAAAGAATGAACAAGTGTTTATAAAAACACGCAACAAAAATTGGCTTCCTATTTCTTTTCGTTGGGTACATCATCAAAAACTACTCTAGCTCCTATAATTTTTTCCACTAAATATTAGTTGGCACTATCAAAATTTGAAGTAAAAAAGCTAGATGTTGCTGCTCAACTATCTGATACTATGGCAGAACTACTTGCCAAAGCCAATGGTGCCGCCCAAGAGAACTCGGTATCTAAGTCGCTACGCGATAAAGCGTTTACACACCTTAAAGAAGCCGTAGACGAGGTGCGGGCTGCTGGCAAATATGCGTTTAAAGCAGACCCAGATCGTTTTAAAGGGTATGTGAGTAGGTACAAAAGGCAATAAACCCACAGTATTGCTATCCCCCGCAGCAGCATCAAGGCTCCCCGTAGCTACATAACTGCTCCCCGCAGTGGTTTACCCTTTCCCCGCTGGTAAAAGAGCCGCCCTCGCAATTGTTTTATACATCCCCGCAGTATACAGACTCTCCCCCGCAGCTGGGACAAGCTTTGTTACTGCGGGGATTGTGTTTTTAAATGCGAGGAAGCGTAGTGATACTGTTGTGAAGAACTGCGAAGCTGAGGGGCGCAGTAAACGTATGCGAGAGGCAATGACAGATGGTGTATTTAATGAAAATTAAATACGCTTGTGTGTTATCTGCTATTAATGTAGCAAGGCAAATTGTTACCTTGCTTTTCGATTTTTCTGGGCAGTGGTTGTTAACTTTTACTTTCTGCAGGCATTACGCCTTTATAAATATACAATAACCAATCGATTGATCACTTTGTTGCTATGATCACATATATGTTGTTGTACAACGTTTTTATTTTTTCATTATTTGCTCTACGTACTTTCTGTGGTTTTGGTATCCGTTATTCTCTGGGTTATCCAAATCAATCATTCCGTCAATTCCGGAGTCATAAATCTGCCAATTTTACTTTTTAGCTAATACAATCAATTCGAAAAGTCCATTTTCTCCATACAACGAAAGCATAAAATTACTTGAATGCTCATTAGAGGAAAAGAAGTCAATTGCGAAGTTTTTTCCGATTATTTCTCTATGATTATCATCCTTTTTTACTCTTTCAAATAAGTTTTCTAAAATTCCACTAAAGTCAGTCGGTTCAAGTTGAGTATCGTCTAATTCTGCAACCGATTCTATTTTTTGTTTTAAATAAAAAAGCACAATATCCCAACTCATAATTTAAAAATTAAATTCACAAATATTTTGATGAATACTAACTATTTTTAAACATTCATCTATTAATTCTGAAACTCTCGAAGTCGGAATTAAAGTGTAATTGTAGACAGTTCCGATTTCATTCTTTTTTGAGGAACCCCATTCGTATTCAGTTCCATTTTCATCAATAATAATGGATTTTCCTTCAAAAACGTCTTGCCATTCAACTCTTTGAGTTAAATCAGTAATGCTCTTGTAGACTATTACTTGGTGTTCGAAATCTATTTTATCAATTAAGAATATCATTAGTTTTGTCAAATGGTGTACAACGGTCTCGTGTATGAGCTGTAGTGGATTTAACGCCACTAGGCTGTCGGTTAGCAAGTTACTTGTTAAAATGCAAAAACGGCTCAAGTACGCACTTGAACCGCTATTGCTTATACACAATGTTAGCTGCTGTTCTTTGTTCTAATTAATGAAACTACTTTACTCCAAAAAGGAATTAAAATATAAACCATTAACGGCACCAGTACAACAGTCAGAACAAAAGTTCTAAGCAGAACTGGCAAATGGTTTAGGTATTCTCCAAATGATAACAATATTCCTGTTATAGCTGGATATATTGCTATCCAAACGATAAATGCTGATTTTAATTTTTTCATCACTTTATAATTTTTAATGATCACTGATTTACATTACAAATGTACTTGCAACTATAAAACTGTGCTAAACCTAAATCATAGCAATTATGACCAAAATCGAAATGACAGTAAAAGCAAAAACCATAGCATAAGACTTGCTATGGCTTGTAGTAAACATGTAAGATTTCATCCTGTAGTTGTAATATCATTAATGTTTTCTAAAACATCATTTGTTAGCAATGGAATTACGTCCAGAGCCTTTAAATTCTGAATAAGTTGTTCTTCTTTAGTAGCTCCTAAAATAGTAGAACTTACATTGGGATTTTTAAGCGTCCAAGCGATAGCTAATGATGCAAGGCTAACACTTAATTCATCTGCTATATTCTGAAGTTTTTGTACTTGTTGCATTTTTTCTTCCTTCAACCATTGGCTGGACAGCCAATCCATTCCTTTTATGGAAAATCTTGAACCTTCAGGAACACCGCTTAAGTATTTTCCTGTAAGAAATCCTGCAGCCAAAGGACTCCAAACCGTAGTGCCTAATCCTATATTTTTGTATATGTCCTTAAACTCATTTTCAATTTTATCTCTTTTTAAAAGGTTGTATTGAGACTGTTCCACTTTTGGGCCAATGAGGTTATATTGTTGTGCAACTCTACGCGCTTCCATTATTTGAACACCACTCCATTCACTAGTGCCCCAATATAAAATCTTACCCTGTTGTATGAGCATATTCATTGTCCATACCACTTCTTCAATTGGTGTGTTTTCATCGGGTCTATGACAAAAGTAAAGGTCTAGATACTCTACCTGTAACCTCTGTAATGCTTCATTACAAGCTTCAATCAGATGTTTTCTGCTTAAACCAACCTGATTAGGTTTGTTATCTTTTCCGTGCCATCCAAAAAATGCTTTTGACGATACAACGAAAGAGCTTCTTTCCCAGTTTTTATTTTTGATAACTCTTCCCATCATTTTCTCACTTTCGCCCAATGCATAGGTTTCGGCATTGTCAAAAAAATTCACACCGTTATCATATGCAATGCCCATAAGTCTATCGGCAAGCTTGCCATCTATTTGTTTATGAAAGCTTACCCAGCTTCCAAAGGAAAGGGCACTTAACTGTAACCCAGTATTCCCCATTCTTCTATATTGCATAATTGATTATTTTAAAGTTTTGATTTATATTTTGAAACAGACATTAAAGATTCATACCTCCAGAAGCTTCAATTCGTTGTCCGGTTATCCATTCACTTTCTTGAGAACACAAAAATGCTACAATACCACCAATATCTTGAGGTTGACCAACTCTGCCAAGTGCTGATTTTGAGGAAAGCACTTCATTAATTTTCTGATTGTCTCTAACCATCCCTCCATTAAAATCTGTTTCAACTGGTCCTGGCGCAATAACATTAGCTGTTATTCCTCTAGCACCTATTTCTTGAGCAAGATATTTAGTAAATGTTTCTATACTTCCCTTGATAGTTGCATAAAGCGCATAACCAGGGATGTAATAACGCGTAGTAGCCGAAGAAACATTGATGATTCGCCCTCCGTTTTGAATAAGAGGTAATAAGTGCTGTGTCAAGAAAAAGACTCCTTTAAGGTGAATATTTGTAAACTGGTCAAAGGTTGTCATATCTACTTGTTCAAATGGTATTGAAACACCTATTCCAGCATTATTAATGAGGAAATCAAAATGTTCAGATTTAAAATGATTCAATAATGTTTGTTTGAAGTTTTCTTTGAAGTCTTCTAAACTTGATAACTCACCAATATCCAATGGTAAAGCAACACTTTTTTGCCCCAAACTTTCAATTGCCTTAACGACTTCTGATGCTTCTTCTTTTTTGCTTCGATATGTAATGATTACATCGTGACCTTTTTTCGCCAGCATTAAGGCAATACTTCTACCGAGACCTCGACTGCCACCAGTTATCAAAGCTATTTTTACTTCTGGTTTCATGATATTTATTTTTTAGTTTAAGAAATCTAAATCTTCTTGTGTCAATGGAATACTACCAGCGACTACATTTTCTTCTAAATGCTTTGGATTTGATGTTCCTGGTATAACAACAATATTATGGGAGTGATGCAACAACCAAGCAAGTGCTATTTGATGAGAAGTAAAACCATATTTTTTTGCGATGGTTTCTAACTTTTGCTTGCCGTAAATATTGCCTGAATCTAAAGGATACCAAGGCAAAAATGCTATGCTATGTTCAGCTGTAAACTCTAAAACATCTTCCCATTTTCTATTACCATAACTGTATTGATTTTGTACACTTGCTATCGGTGCATATGTCATCGCCTCTTGTAGTTGTTGAAGACTAACTTCTGATAGTCCAATATGCTTGATAAGTCCTTCTTTTTGAGCCTCCGCTAAAAACTCAATCTGTTCTGATAGAGGAATTGCAGTGTCTACACGATGTAATTGATAAAGGTCAATCTGCTCAACTTTTAATCGCTTTAAACTTCCTTCTAGTGCTTGACGCATGCGCTTTGGGTTGTTATTGATAACCCAACTCCCATTAGGTCTTTCGTAACCTACCTTGGTAGCAACAACAGTTTGAAGATTATAAGGATGCAACGCTTCTGCTATCAACTCTTCTGAAATATATGGACCGTAACTATCAGCCGTATCAATAAAATTAATGCCAAGGCCCTTTGTTTTCTTCAAAAGATTTATAACTTCTCCTTTATCATCCGGATGTCCATATCCGCCATTACCAGTTGTCTTTAAGGCACCGAATCCAAGGCGCTTCACTTCTAAATCTCCTCCTATTTTGAAGGTGCTATTTTGTGCTATAGTTTTCATTTTCTTGATTTTTATAGTATTAATAATTAATTACACTACAAATTTACCTGTGAAGTCCCTTACAGATTAAACCAAAAAACAAGAAGAAATGACCAATTTTAAGTATTGCGCAATTGAAGCGGTGTTTTGCCTGTTTTTTTCTTTACAAAACGCACAAAATGGGTAGGGTTATCAAAGTGTAAATCATATGCAATTTCACTTACGGTTTTTGAAGTTTGCAGTAATAAAGATTTTGCTTCTTGCAGTTTTCTATTATGAATAAGCTGCAAAGCTGTATTACCAGTTAAGCTTTTAATCACATAGTTTAAATGGGTAGGGTGAAGGGATAAAGAATTTGCAAATTCTTTGACTGATTTTAGTACTTCTTCTTTATCCGTTCCATATTGTTGTTCAATTAATAGGTTATAATTATTTAGGATACGTTTATCGGAATCTTCAATAATAGAATTTGTCCCTATTTTTTCTTTATAAAGATTTTTAGATTCCAGTAACAAGATATTGAGGTATGACCTAAAGATATCTTCTTTGTTTGATAAGTCTTGATTAGATAATGAGATAATATTTTCACACGTTCGCTGTAAATGATTGCTCTCCTCAGGGCTTATCTTTATACTCATTGAAGCATTTTGAGTAAAAAACGGAAAATCTGAATGCAATTTATTCTTTTTATGAACTATCGAATAGAAGTCAGAAGTAAAGTATAGGACATAGCCAGTCATTGGTGCAATACTCTCCCAGGACTGAATATGTCCTTCTCCAGAGAAAAAAAGTGTATTATTTTGAAGCTGTGCAGTGTTCTGGTTGTTATGCATATCTATTTCTCCACTTAATATCAGCATTATTTTAAAGAAACGCTTACGATATGGAGGCATACTTTCTGGAATTACTTTCGCTGTCTCTTCTAGTCGAGCAATGGAAAATCCGTTATAAATGATTCCTTCAAAATTTATAAAATCCTGATAGGCTTTGATGGTTGAAAAGGTATGTATGCCGTCTATTTTCAAATCTATTAATTATCTTTTTTGCAATTGCAGCTAACGTATATAGTTATCTTTTGTAAATATATTTTCTATAAAAATAACAGTATTGGTGATAAGAAAATATATGATTTTTATGTTTTTAGTTATCTATAAAGGAGAAACAAGCAAAAATTGGCTTCCTATTTCTTTTCGTTGGGTACGATCAGGAACATCATTTCATAAAGTGTAGTTAATTGTATGAAGAGGAAAATGGGTGACGCAATAAATAGGGTAATCCTTTAGCAAAATATATCGCTAGGAGATTACCCTATTTCATTTTATTGTTTCACGGCTTTTAAAACATCTATTTTTCCATAACCATATCTATTACTTCTATTGGGGTAGTACTCACCAGCTTTCTGCATCTTTTCTAGAACTTGTTCACGGGTCATTTCTGGATTTGTAGCCCAAACCAATGCTGCTATACCTGCGGTGGTAGCCGTGGCGATTGAAGATCCTCCAACGACATTTCTAACATCTGATCTATACCCTAAAACTGGCATTGTTCGGTCTGAATCTTCATCTCTTTGCATCATTACGGTAAAATCAATTTTTCTTCCATCATGACATATATTACAACGTTTCCCATTTTCTCTAATACCAGTAACAGCAACAGTCTCTTTCATACTTGCAGGGAAAATCACGGCGTACCAGTTGGTAAAGGTGGTAGACGTGCCTCCCGCAGCGATAATCATTTTTCCTTTGGAATGAGCATATTTTACGGCATCTTTTATGTTGCCTACAGTCCATACCCATCCTATAGACATTGAAATTACCTTAACATCGGATCTATCTGCTAACTCCATTAGTGCTTTACTCACAGATCTTCTTTCTTTCCTGCTGTCCAATAGAACATCTCCCGTTCCTCTATACGATACTAGGTTACAATTATAAGCTACACCAACGGGCATCGCGTCATCGTTTCTTGGGCCTGCAATTGCAGCAGACATAGCTGTACCATGACCACAATCATCTACAACCGAACTATCAAAAGTACCTAATTTTTCAACTGTTCTTCCTGTAGAAAATCCATCATTAAAATTACTCCCTAGAAACTTTTGACTATCAGAAATTCCAGAATCAATAATTCCCACTGTTATTCCAGCACCCGTGCTATATTGCCATGCCTGAGGAATGTTATGTATATCAAACGTCCAGGGAATCCAGCTACCAGGATTAGTAACTCTATAATCATTTGGGTTTACAGGTCTTCCATCTCTTGCACAACCAAAGTTCTTTTGAATTTCTTCATTTTTAAGGAAAAAGGTATATGAGCTGGGTTCCATATACCTTATTTTATCCATTTTTTGAAGCTCTTTGATCGTTTTGAGGCTTGAAACTTTGACTTCAATATACTGCAAAACCTCTTGTTCCTCTGTAACCAAGGCTGATTTTGCTTTATTTTCATTAGCCTCTAAGATGGAAAGTATGTTTTCTTTTATTGTTTCGACTTCAGAAGACTTTTGGCCAGAAAAATTTACTTGTGTTCCATATCCTATATTTAGATATCCGCCTCCATGTTTTACCGCGCTCCATAGTATATTGGCTGGAGTCTTAAGCCATAGTACATCTCCTTTTTCTTTTAATTGTTTTTCTATGTATGAATTCACCTCTTCAATTGATAAGAGTTCTTGGGTTTCTTCAACTAGTTCTCCATTTGGGATGTTTTCATTTACTTTTTCTTTTGTACAGGATACAATAAGAACTAAACCAATGATTAAAAATTGAATTTTTTTCATTTAATAAGATTTTCGAGTTTGTGTTATTTTGTGTGAGGTTTTTAGTTGGTTGAGTTTTTTGGTTATCTCCTCCTTTCTTTTTTGGCTTTTTAATACTATTCAAACCCAGTCAAAACCTTACTTAATTCAGGTTTTGACTGGTTTATTTTCTATTCTAAGTGTTTATTTACTACTGTTTAATAATTCGGGTAGTATTAATTTGAGTACCATTATTAATTTTGAGTAAGTAAGTGCCATTGGGAATTTTATGTACCATATCACTTATTTCTATATTTCCTTGATTGAGCTTGTTAGACTTATCAAGTTTTTGATGTATTAGTTTACCAGTAATATCAAATAAGGATATTGTTATTTCTGATGTTTTAGAACTGTTATATGTAAGCATGAGTTTTTTTCCATCAGTTGGATTGGGATATACTACCACAGTATTGGTAAGAAAAGTATCATCTAGTATAGTATTGTTTTGTTTGGATAAACTGCTAATAGTTACATCTAAATTTCCTGGTGTTGACCAGTTTCCTGCGGCGTCTCTTACCAAACTTTTTACTTTACCATTTCTTCTTCTCATATCTTTGGTTACTGCACTACCAGCTGTTATAGTTTGGCTGCTACCAGCTCTAAATTTGTACACTTTAAGATCATCAAATTCTACTACGGTTTTATTTGTTCTTAAAGAGATCGAACTACCATTTTTGATGGGTGATGTATCTGTCCATTTCAATACTGATTTGTTATTCTTGAAGACTTCTAATACTCCAAAAGCAGGACTATAGGTAATCTTATAATTTGCCCACTTATTATCTTGAGGTGTATCGCCAATGGCTCTTGTATTAAGTACATTGTTTACGGTTTCATAAATACGCACTTTATTATCTTCACCACTAAACCATATAAGATAGGAGTTCCCTCGTTGTGATAAATTGCTATCACTTGCCATGATATGTATTCCAAACTTCCTAGGGCCAGAGGTAGATTCGACTTTGGCAGCAAACTCGTATAAGTAGGGTAACCCAGAGTTTTGAGATAGGAATGAACTAAGTTGCGTATTATCAGAACTGGTATTAGATTGTCTAAGATGTTTGTTGTTAATAGACCAGTTTCCTGCTCCTATGGTATACCCAGAATAGAGCACGTTGCAGTTATCATTAAAGAAACCGTTCCCTCGGTTGGCATACCAGTTATCTCCGTATTTCTCCAAAGCCTGATAGAACCTTCTTGTTACTTCAATATTATCATTATCGGTAAAGTTTGCGGTAAAATCTCCCGCTTGGGTAGTTCCGCCACTAGCACCAATACTAGTAGTAGGAGCAGTGGTATCTCCAGAAGGCGGAGGGGGTGGAGTTCCTCCTCCAGAACAGTTGCCCAAGCTATTTTTGAGTGCTGTTACATAAGCATCAGCAAACCGATCTCTCCAGGTATCATTAAGTAACTTATTTCTATCGGCAGAGTCTACAAAGCCAATCTCGTTTAATATACCTATTGCATTGTTTTGGTTTAATACACCTAGTGTAAATCCTAAATAAGGACGATCTTCAGAAGACCTGCGATCTACCCATTGCCCTTCAGCAACCATTTGATCTTGAATTTCTCTAGAAAAACGACTGTTGCTTGCGTTGGGTGAATTACTAGATCTGGACCAGAAGGTCTCCGTCCCAGTGCCTCCACCACCATTACAATGTATACTAATAAATCGGTCTGCATTCCAGTTATTAGACATCGTTCTACGTTGCGTAAGAGAGACCCAACCATTCCTTGTGGTTCTTGTCATTCTTACTGTCCAATTACCACAACTATTTTGCAGTTTTGCACGAAGTTTTAATCCCACAGCAAGTGCTGTGGCATGTTCAGTTTCTGTCCTTCCATCGGGGTCGGCACCAGTAGATGTATATCCGTGTCCTGGATCAATAACAACGACTTGAGCACGACTTGTTTTTGAAAATAGCATTACCGCCAATAAGACCATAATGCCAATAGTATGATTTAAATATTTATATATGTTCATGGTTTACTTGTTTAGATTAAAATCTGCGATAAATATGGCTCCGGTTTTTTCATCAGAAAACGCAATTTGCTTTCCATTTGGAGATATATCTCCCCACATTTCGACGGTATCTGGTGTGGCCGTTAGTTGTATCTTTTTTGAAGATCTTGCGGATATATAAAATAAATCTGAAGCAGATACAGTATGACCATCTTCACTCTTATCCTCAAAAGTGACTACCCCGCTACTATCTGGAAGCCAACTACTTGCTAAACCTATCCCCAGATCTTTTCTTTGGTCTTTTCCTGAAATACGGTAACTATACATATTAGCACCTTGATGCACCACAACGTATTCTTGATTTGGAGAAACGATAGGGTGATAAAATTGACCATCCTCCTTAGTAATTACCCAGGGTTTGCCATTTACTCCTTTTTTTGCTTCAAGTTTTAAGGTTTTCTGGTTAATGTATACTAGCAGATTATCACCAGATTTTGTTTGAGCTACCATTTTGGTATTATCAGGATGTACACCTGCTAATACTTTTTCCTTTTTAGATACGAGATTAATGCTCTTTACCTCAAGGTTAGAAAAAGTTCCTCCTATGGGTTTTTCTCTGAATATGATATTGTTGCTGTCAATTGACCAATTAGCTAAATACCCGATTCCTTCTCCACTTTTTACTTTTTCTACTTTATTACTTTTTTTGAGATCTATAAAAAATAAAGTACTGTTTTCATGATTTGTAAAAAGTATTTTTTCCCCATCTGGCGACCATATTGGTGTGCTAAAATCTCCTCCAGAAGTAATAGGCGTTACATTGGTTAGATAAGATTGTGAATACCCTATTACACTGATTAAACAGCATAGTATTCTTAAAGTTATTAGTTTAAAAGTTTTCATAAAGTTGAGGTTTCGATTAATTATTCTGAAATAACTTAGAGTTATTCAGTTGTATTGAGGTGTATATTGTTTGAGATCACATTATTGTAGATAAGTGAGACTCTATTGTTTTGTGATTTTTATAGTATTGGTTATGTGGTCAAGAGATACCTTAATTATATATTGTCCTTTTTGAAGATCAGCTATAAAACCACTAAGATCCATAGTTCTTTCATTTATGCCCTTGTAGTAATCTTGAGTGGATTTAAGTTTTCTTCCTAGCATATCATAAATAGAAACATATGCTGTATTCTTGGATGAAGAATGATAATTCATTCGCAGTTTCTTTCCATCAGTTGGATTGGGATATACTATTACAGTATTGGTAAGAAAAGTATCATCTAGTATAGTATTGTTCTGCTTTGATAAGCTACTAATAGTTACATCTAAATTTCCTGGTGTTGACCAGTTTCCTGCGGCGTCTCTTACCAAACTTTTTACTTTACCATTTCTTCTTCTCATATCTTTGGTTACCGCACTACCAGCTGTTATAGTTTGGCTGCTGCCTGCTCTAAATTTGTACACTTTAAGATCATCAAATTCTACTAAGGTTTTATTTGTTCTTAAAGAGATCGAACTACCATTTTTGATGGGTGATGTATCTGTCCATTTCAATACTGATTTGTTATTCTTGAAGACTTCTAATACTCCAAAAGCAGGGCTATAGGTAATCTTATAATTTGCCCACTTATTGTCTTGAGGAGCATCGCCAATGGCTCTGGTATTAAGTACATTGTTTACGGTTTCATAAATACGCACCTTATTGTCTTCACCACTAAACCATATAAGATAGGAGTTCCCACGTTGTGATAAATTGCTATCGCTTGCCATGATATGTATTCCAAACTTTCTAGGACCAGAGGTAGATTCGACTTTGGCAGCAAACTCGTATAAGTAGGGTAACCCAGAGTTTTGAGATAGGAATGAACTAAGTTGCGTATTATCAGAACTGGTATTAGATTGTCTAAGATGTTTGTTGTTAATAGACCAGTTTCCTGCTCCAATGGTATACCCAGAATAGAGCACGTTGCAATTATCATTAAAGAAACCGTTACCTCGGTTGGCATACCAGTTATCTCCGTATTTCTCTAAAGCCTGGTAGAATCTTCTTGTTACTTCAATATTATCATTATCGGTAATGTTTGCGGTAAAATCTCCAGCTTGGGTAGTTCCGCCACTAGCACCAATACTAGTAGTAGGAGCAGTGGTGTCTCCGGAAGGTGGAGGGGGTGGGGTTACTACACTATTATTAGAGCGATAACGATAATCTTGTCTTGGCTCTCCAATCCCAGTGAAACGTCCTTTGGTAGAAGCATTACCTCCAGCAGCTCGCCACTCAAAATGAATATGATCTCCTGTGGATCCCCCAGTGGTTCCTTCCTTTGCAATTACTTGTCCTCTGCTAACGGTTTGACCTTGATTGACCAAGTTGACCTTGTTGTGAGCGTAATAGGTTCTTGTACCATCACTATGCCTTATAATCACTAACCTACCATATCCACTGGTTAGGCTACCACTTATCCCTGAAAAAGAAACGACTCCGCTGGCTGAAGCTCTAACATTTTGATCACTAGATAAGGATGTGGCAAAATCAATGGCAGGATATGAGTGATGTCCACCTGGACCAAAAATGTTACATCTGCCAACGTGGGTATGAGAACCAACAGGTCCCGGAGTACCGTGTCTAGAAACGCATAGATCTACTCCTGCATCCCAAGGCAAATAGTAGTTTAAGTTAGAAAATTTTAGTTGTTGTGTTTTCTGGTTTTTATAAATTTGGTTTTTCCATCCAATGATTTGAAGGTACTCGCCCTTTTCTTTAAGTATAGTTTTTACTTTTTTACTTTTTATGTTGTATTCTAAGATAACATCGGTGTTACCATGTAAATTATCGACTTTGTTATCTAATGAACCTACAAAATAAAAACGATCTCTCGTCGGTGAAAGCAAAGGGGTTTTCATGTAATCGAATGAGACATCAAGGTTTTCAAGCTGCTTAGATTCGAGATCAAGTATCCAAATTCCTTGATGTTCCTCGGCAGCATCCAAAAAAATACCTTCAACATAAATTTTATTTGGATTTTGAGTCCATGCGATTGGTTTAAAAGCAATCTCCGATCTATTCGTATTTTTTTTATAGATCAGATTACTTTGCTGTCCATGAGAAGTATTTATTTTTTTTAATCTAAAAGCTCCCCCTATTTGTTCTCTTTCAAGAAAAACCCATATGTTGGGATCAAAAGGGCTTTGCAATCCTTGGAAAAAATCATAAGATTTAGATAGGATCAAATCCTTAGAGATTTGATCGGCATAATAAGTTATTCGATCTAACGAAATGGGTCGGTGGCTTACAGTTGTACTTTTGTTGACTTTACCTATTTTAGGTATTGGTTCTACAAGATTAGTAATTAAAAAATCCTGGTTTTTTTTGATGATAAGTTCCTGAGAATGTACAAGTGTCGAATGGATAAGAAGAAACAATATCCATTTTAGGGTAAAAGTTTTCATTACGAGTGAGTTTGTCGTTAAGATTATTCAATAATTAGGTGAGCCTATTTTGAGTATATAAGCTTCGATAAAATGCTGTAATGGTATTTTTATGATATTACAGGAAGTAAGGTTTGTCTAATGTTTGGTTAAGTGCTCATTACTATAATACATGTTTTCATAGTTTAGGTTTTAAGTTTGATGCATCAGAGTATACGCTGCTAAAGTACTCATACTCATTCCTAAAAAAAATAGGTACATGTTCTTATTTCTATGAAAGGATAGAATTAATAGATGAATAACATAGTTGATAAAAAGATCAAAATAAACAGATTCTTAGAATGTTGAAATTCCGGGAAAAGTAGTAGTGTTTTTTAGCTCCAAAGCATATTTTAGAAGAGCATTACTACCTTGTAAGTTTAATTTGTTACAGATATTTTGGCGATGATTTTTTATGGTCTTTACACTTTTGAAAAACTCCAAGGCAATTTCTTTATTTGTTTTTCCTTTAGCCACTTGTTGTAAAATTTTAATTTCTGTTTTTGAAAGCTTTTCAAGTGGATTGTTCCAATTTTCGTTTACCGTTTTAGAATACCATTTATCCCTGAACTTTTTACTTATATAGGGTTTGTCATGTATAGCTCTCCAAGCACATTTTTTCATGCTTTCTACGGTATCTGCTTTATACAAAACCCAACTAATTTCAAGATGTTTTAATATGCTTTTAAGATGAGGATCCAAATCAAAAGTCATGATTACTATTTTAGTTTTTTTAGCATGGAGCTTGGTAAATTGAGCTAATTCTATACCGGAATTATTGGAATTTAGGGTTGCGTCAATAATTATAAAGTCAGGTTGTAGTTCAATTATTTTTTTTCTCAGTTTATTCAAGTCACTTATGTCGTCATGCAGCCTAAAAACTAACTCTTTTGGGGCTTCTAGCATTGCTTTTATTCCAAGTCTTTTTAGAGGATCCTCATAAGCAACAATCACGTCAAATGCTCTCATAATTAAATTCAATTAGTTCGATTTGTGGAGAACTATTTTTAGAAAATAGTTTTGTTAATATAATAATATTTGATTGAAAAAATCACTAAAATCGAATTTATGAAGCCTAGTTTTCAATAAAAATTTAAAAAATATAGATATAATATGTTTTAGTTTTACTGCTATAAAAGATGGATAAAAATGATAAGAATAGAGATAAATTTAGTTGAATTTGATTTAAACTCTTGAGGATTGATTCTTAACAATAACCTGAATTTGTTTAGAAATGAATCTTGTTTAAATAGGAAAACCTATACAAAAACTATACAGCATAGTTATTAGCACAAAAAACCTGACAAGTTTATCATAATATCTGATATTTTTAGCAGTTTATGAATCTCTAAAATTTTAACATGGGCATTATTTTATTTTTAGGTTTTACCCTTTTGGTTGCGATTATTTCTTATTTGGCCACAAAAAAAACCGATGAAACTTCATCAGAAGGGTATTTTCTTGGTGGACGTAGTTTAACTGCGGTAGTAATTGCAGGATCTCTATTGCTTACCAACTTATCAACAGAGCAAATTGTTGGTCTCAATGGTCAGGCTTTCACCGAAGGAATTTTAGTAATGGCTTGGGAAACATTGGCAGCAATTGCAATGGTGGTAACATCTATTTTTTTACTGCCAAGATATTTGAAGGGAGGAATAACCACAGTGCCTCAGTTTTTGGAAAGACGCTACAATACCACAACAAAAGCTTTAACTTCTGGGTTATTTCTAACTGGATATGTAGTAGTCTTTTTGCCTGTAGTGCTATATACTGGATCTTTGGCTCTAACGACCATGTTTAATATTCCAGAATTACTAGAGGTTTCAAAAACTACTTCTATTTGGATATGTGTTTTTGGAATTGGAATTACAGGTTCTATTTATGCAATTTTTGGAGGTTTAAAAGCGGTTGCGGTTTCTGATACAATTAATGCCGTTGGTTTGTTAATAGGAGGATTAATGATTCCGGTTTTTGGTCTTGCCGAAATAGGAGATGGAAGTGTCTTTGAAGGAGTTACTATCTTAATGAATGATAATCCCCAAAAATTTAATGCCGTAGGTTCGTCAGAATCTTCAATCCCCTTTGCAACTATTTTTACAGGTATGATGTTGGTACAATTATTTTATTGGGGGACAAATCAAGCCATAATACAAAGAGCTTTAGGAGCAAAAAATTTGCAAGAAGGTCAAAAAGGATTATTACTTGGTGCTTTTGTCAAAATATTAGGACCCTTAATTGTGGTTTTACCAGGTATTATTGCATTTCATATATTTAAAGGAGAGCTTTCTAGTCCAGATGAGGCCTATCCTAGATTGGTAAGTAAAGTTTTACCTGTTTCATTGGTTGGGTTCTTTGCGGCTGTTTTGTTTGGAGCTATTTTAAGTTCTTTTAATAGTGCATTAAATAGTTCTGTAACCCTGTTCGGTATAGATATTTACAAAGAATATTTCAATAAAAAAGCTTCTGAAAAACAAGTAGTGAAAGCAGGAAAGAGCTTTGGAGTTATTCTCGCTATACTAGCTATGTTTGTAGCACCATTTTTAGAACAGGTAAGTAGCATTTTTGAATATTTACAGAAAGTAAACGGGTGTTATAGCATTCCTATACTTACTATTATTGTAGTGGGGTATTTAACTAAAAAAGTACCTGCAATCGCTGCAAATATTGCCATTATTTCGGGAGCATTATTATATCTTATTTATGTGGTATTAGATAGTTCTATTATGAAAGGAGACTTTCCACATTTCCTTCATGTAATGGCCATACTTTTTATTTTTAATATCGCGATAATGCTAATTATTGGTAAATTGTATCCTCAAAAGAAAGCTTATATACAAGAGTATACTAAAGATGTAGATATTACTCCGTGGAGATATACAAAGTTAGTAGGAGTTGGAATATGTTTAATAGTAGTGGCTACTTATATCTTTTTTAGATAATTGAAATATTATAACTACATAATTTTATTTTATTCATTTCTGTACGCGAATATTCTTTCGTCACAGGAATTACCACCAATATTGACCTTTCTGCCTGAGACTTATAATGCTGGAACTCAAAACTGGGCTATTACTCAATCTGACTCAAAATACATTTATGTGGCAAATGAAGGAGGGTTACTAGAATATAATGGAACAAATTGGAAACTATATTCTACTCCTAATGGAACTAACACCAGATCTGTAAATGTTGTAGGTGATCGAGTTTACACAGGCTCTTACATGAATTTCGGATATTGGAAGAAGAACAATTTTGGTAATCTTAAGTATACCTCTTTGAGTGATATTGTTAAGGATAAACTGATAGAGGATGAGCAGTTTTGGAAAATAGTTCACCTGCAAAATTGGGTGCTTTTTCAATCGCTCAATAGAATATACATTTATAATGATGAGACAGAGGCAATCAATTTTGTGGAATCTAACACAGGTATTGTTGGGTTATACAATGTTAATGGAGTAATATATTTTCAGGACCCTGTTAAAGGAATCTATAAGATTGAAGAAGGAAAACCACGATTAGTTACAGATTTTGCGATTGCACAAAATGATAAGGTAGTGAGTATATCCAAGATTTCTAATGGTATTTTGGTACTTACCAGTAGTAACGGGTTTTTTACTGTTTCAAAGAAGGGCGTACAAAAATGGAATATACCGGCAGATGATTCATTAGAAGGGATAAGCATTTTTAGTAGTATACGCCTTATAGATGGGAGCTTCATTCTTGGTACCATTTCTGAAGGTGTAATATACCTTTCAGAAGAGGGAACTATAAATTATAAGATCAATCAAAGTCAAGGATTGAGCAATAATACGGTTTTATCTATGTTTGAAGATGCCGATAATAATATTTGGCTTGGACTCGACAATGGGATCAATTGTATTAATATTAAATCTCCAATAGAGCTTTTTGATGATGTAGATGGCACTATTGGTACGGTTTATACTTCGGTTATTTTTAACAATGTCTTATACCTAGGAACCAACCAGGGGCTATTTTATAAATCAATAGGTTTAAATGAAGAATTCAAGTTTGTTAAGGGCACCAATGGGCAGGTTTGGAGTCTTTATGTTTATGATGATTCTCTTTTTTGTGGACACGATTCAGGAACATTTCTAATTGATTATGATAATGCTCAATTAATATCAAATTTAAATGGAGGCTGGGTTTTTAAACCAATTGCCAAACACCCCGATAAGCTGTTACAGGGAACCTATACTGGCCTTTGTGTTTTGCACAAGAATGAAGGGAAATGGGAATTGCGACATAAGATAGAGGGGTTTGAGTATTCTGCTAGGTTCATAGAGTTATTTGAGGATTCGGTTTGGGTAAATCATGAAAATAAAGGAGTGTTTAAAATCAAGTTAGATGAAGATTTTAAGACTATTGTTGAGATTGAAACGCCTTCACTTGTAGAAAGAGGAAAAAACTCAAATGTCATAGAATATAAAGGAGATATTTTATACTCACATGAACAAGGCTTGTATGTATACAATGCTTCTACTGGTAAATTTGAAAAGGGGGGTGTCACAAGTCAGTTTTCAAATAATGAAAATCATGAAATAGGAAAGCTTATTAAAGATAATAATGGAAAACTCTGGAGTTTCTCCAAAAACAATATCAGTTATATTGAAAAAAGTCAGTTTTCTAAGGATTTCAAAATCACAAGGATTCCGATACCAAGGTCATTGAGAAAAGAGATGTTTGGTTTCGAGAATATTATGTTTTTAGGAAAAGATAAATATTTAATAGGCACTACAAGGGGGTATTTGATATTAAATACTTCAAAAAATCATAACGAAACGCATCAGATTATTTTAGATAAAATATGGGTAAAAGACAAAAAAACGGCATTTAAAGAGGTTTCTAGATTTGAAAAAAATCCTGTTTTTGCGCCCAATTTTAATACTTTTTCCTTCGCGTATACGATTCCTGAATATGATAAATATATGGTTTCCAAGTTTGAATATAAACTGGAGGGGTTCTATGATTTTTGGAGCAATTGGACCACAAATTCGAAAGTAGTATTTGAGAATTTACCTTACGGAGAGTATTCATTTCTGGTAAGGGCAAAAACAGGCAATATACCTACTAATAACGTTGCTCGATTTGACTTTACAATTAAAAGACCTTGGTACGTTTCAGTTTGGGCTATTATAATTTATGCATTGCTGTTTTTGTTTATATTATTCCTCATGCATAAACTGTATAAACGATATTATACACGACAAAAGCAAAAACTTATTGAGGAAAATAGAAAACAACTGGAACTAAAACGACTTGAGTCTGAAAAAGAAATTATGAAGTTGAATAATGAAAAGTTAACTCAAGACATAGAGAATAAAAACCGGGAGTTAGCTACTTCTACCATGAATATTATTAAGAAAAATGAAATTCTTAATACTATAAAAAAAGAACTTCAAAAATCTGAGATGAATGTTGGAGGAGTCAAAAATGTAGAACGAATTATTAATAGGAATTTGAATAATGAAGACGATTGGAAACACTTTGAAGAGGCTTTCAACAATGTGGATAAAGATTTTTTGAAAAAACTAAAAGCAAAGCACAATGATTTAACGCCTCATGACCTTAGATTTTGTACCTATTTAAGGCTTAATTTATCCTCCAAAGAAATTGCTCCTTTGTTAAATATTTCTGTAAGAAGTGTTGAGATAAAAAGATATCGTTTAAGAAAAAAGTTAAAATTAGAACACTCTGATAACTTAGTGAACTACATTCTTGAGATTTAGCACTACAACAACTTTAAAATACACCTCAACATTACCTCAACTCCAACGTTAGAGCTTTCCTTTATTTAATATTTTTTTACAATTATTTAATAAAACGAAAACATTATAAGAGTCTTATTTTTAATGGGTTTGCTGCGGAATCCTCGTAAATAATCCTTTTTTCCTTCCTACAATGTATGTTTTTTGTTGAGGTTGCTCATTGAGAATTTGTTAACAATACTGTTTAAGTTTGAGAAAATCAAACAAAAATATTTATGAAAATTGCATATTTCGCAATAGCCATGTTTTTAACATCGTTGATACATGCGCAAGAAATTCAGATTACAGGAAAGGTAATTGCCCCCGATGGATTACCTCTTCCGGGGGTAAATGTATTGGTAAAAAACACGTCAAATGGAACAGTAACAAATTTTGATGGGGATTATGTGTTAGATAAAGTACCTATCGGTAGTGCGATCACATTTTCTTATGTGGGATTTATAACTAAGGAAATTGTAGTTGGTCAAGATTTAGAGATCAATGTTACCTTAGAGGAGGACAGTCAAGCCTTAGAGCAAGTAGTAATTATTGGATACGGAACACAAACCAAAAAAGAGGTTACTGGAGCCGTATCTATAGTAGGAGCCGAAACCATTGAAGAACTCAATGTGGTTAGAGTAGAACAAGCATTACAGGGCCAAGTAGCTGGGGTGAATATTACTTCACAATCAGGTGCCCCAGGAAGTGCTTCCACTATTTCCATTAGGGGTATAAGTACAAATGGAGATAATAGACCTTTAATTTTGGTAGATGGAAATGTAATTGAAGATCTCAGTGTAATTAATCCAAATGATATAGAAAGTATTAATATACTTAAGGATGCCACAGCTGGTATTTATGGAGTTCGAGCTGCAAATGGGGTTATATTAATTACAACCAAAACAGGAAGAAAAAACCAAGAATTAAAGTTTGAGCTCGATTCTTATACTGGATTTCAGGAAACTTCTAGAAAAATACCTGTGCTCAATGCAACAGAATATGGAGCTATAATAAACGAAGCGTTTGTTAATGGAGGAAATACTCCTCCTTTTTTAAACCTTTCTGAACTTGGTGAAGGAACCAATTGGCAGGATGAAATATTTAGAGTTGCAGCTATTTCTAATGTGAATTTTAATGTAAGTGGAGGAGGAAGTAAATCTAATTATTCTGCAGGGACTTCATATTTAAGTCAAGACGGAATTGTAGGTGGCAGTAACTCCAACTTCGAGAGATTCACAGGTAGAGCAAATTATAATCTTGAATTTTTTGAAAACTTCAAATTATCTACCTCAGCCATATATACTTATACAGATAGAAATAGGTTATTGGAGAATGCATTGGGGTCAGTTTTATTTAATGCATTAAATATGGCCCCCACTTTATCTGTACTTGATCAAAATGGAGATTTTACTTTGGCAGAAGGATTGGGAAATGAAGTAATTAACCCTGTTGCACAAATTGCAAATACCTTTAATGAATCCAGAGTGCATAAGATAAGTGGAGTTGCAGGTCTTAGCTATAAGTTTTTAGAGAATTTTAAAGCAGAGTCTAGATTTCAGTTTAATTATGCAGAAGTGTCTGAGAAAATGTTTGCACCAGAAGTATTCTATGGTTCAGGAAAAGTTTTTAACGTAGACAGAAGTAGTGTTACCGAAGATGAAGATATCTTCAGAGACTTTACATGGGACAATTTCCTTACCTACTCAAAGGTATTCGCAGAAGATCATGACCTTAAATTGCTATTAGGAATGTCGGTTTTTAAATCAACCGGTGAGTTCACGAGTTTTACCGGATTTGATATCCCAGGGAATTCATTTGAAAATGCAGAGTTATCACAGGCTTCAGATATAAGAGATAATTTCCTTAACGGTGGAAATACTTTCGATGCTAGGTTACTATCCTATTTCTCCAGATTACAGTATGGATTTAAAGGCAAGTATCTACTTTCAGCGGTAATAAGACGTGATGGTTCTTCCAAATTCGGACCTAAGAATAAATTCGGATATTTTCCATCTGCTTCTTTAGGTTGGGTCGTATCTGACGAATCTTTTTTAGCAGATAGTAATTGGTTAGATTTTTTAAAACTTAGAGCAAGTTACGGTATCATCGGAAACGATAGAATTCCTGATTTCAGATTTATTTCTTTGCTCAATGGAGAAGGAACGTATGTCATAAATAACGAATTGGTTTTTGGAGAAGCTATAGGCGCCTTATCTAATCCTGAAATAAAATGGGAAAAACAAAAAACCTTAGATATAGGTCTTGATACCAGATTTTGGAAAAACAAAATTGATATCACCTTCGATTATTTCCAGAAAAAAACCGAGGACTTATTGGTAATCTCACCTGTATCAGGAATTCTAGGGGCCGGTGCTCCGGGGTCTTCTCCTCCGGTTATTAATGCTGGTATTGTAGAGAATAAAGGGTTTGAGTTTAGAATTAGTTATGCAGACAAGCTATCGGATAATTTAAATATCAATATCAGCTATAACTTTACAACATTAGATAACGAGGTATTATTTGTAAATAGTGATAGTGGTTTTATACCAGGAGGTTCTTTTGGCGTGGGGCAGGATTCTCCAGCTAGAATGGAAGTTGGAAAACCAATAGGATACTTTTATGGTTTACAAACCAATGGCGTCTTTCAAAACCAAGCCGAAGTCGATGCTCATGCTACCCAAGCAAACGCTGCTCCAGGGGATCTAAGATATGTCGATATGAATAATGATGGTCAAATCGATTCTGATGATAGAACCGATATAGGAAACCCTATACCAGACGTAACCATGGGACTTAATATAGGGTTTAACTATAAGAATTTTGACTTTTCTTCTTATGCCTTTGCTTCCTTAGGAAATGATATTGTTAGGAATTATGAACGAGATCAACCATTAGTGAACAGAAGAAATGGCTTTTTAAATCGATGGACAGGTGAGGGTACTACCAATGCTTTTCCTAGGGTGACCAATGGAGCCAATTCAAATAGTTTGTTTTCTAGTTTTTATGTAGAAGATGGCTCATATGTTCGAATTCAAAATATACAACTTGGCTACACCTTTAATGAAGCCGATATGGAGACTCTTGGAATCGATAAACTTAGAATATATGCAACGGTAAACAATCTCTATACTTTCACAGAGTACAATGGGTATGACCCTTCTGCATCTTCTGGAGAACCGATTGGTGGAGGAATTGATCAAGGATTTTACCCAGTGCCAAGAACATATTTATTAGGAGTAAATCTCAAATTTTAAACAAATGAAAAAGAGTAAACAATATATAGTACCAATAATCCTTTTGGCGACAATGTTACTGATAACTTCATGTAGTGATGATTTTGTCGATGTGGAGTCGGTCGACCCCAATTCTGAGGACTTTTTTAATACAGAGCAAGAATATCAAGATGCCTTAATAGCTGCTTATGACCCTCTTCAATCTACATACATAAATGTGATGTTGGGAGAAATTGCATCAGATAATACATTGGCAGGTGGTGAGAGTGCTACTGATGTCCCAGGTATTCAGGAAATAGATGATATGATGCACACACCGGTTAATGCTCAACTTAGAGATATCTGGTCTTGGATGTATGGAGGAGTAAACAGAACCAATTACATTATGGAATTTCAAAACAAAATTGATTTTCCTGGTAAAAATGAGGTGATAGCACAAACAAGATTTTTAAGAGCATATTATTATTTTGAATTGGTAAAGTGGTTTGGAGATGTGCCTTTGGCAATTGACAAAAGAATTTTATTTGGTGAAGAAACTAGTTTTGATAGAGCACCAAAAGAAGACGTATATGCACTAATTGAAGAAGACTTACAGTTTGCAGCAGATAACCTGCCCGATACTCAGTCTGAAATAGGAAGAGTAACTCGAGGAGCTGCTCAGGCGTTACTTGGGAAAGTTTATCTTTTTCAAGATAAATTTTCGGAAGCTGCTACCATTTTAGAGCAAGTCGTAGCTGGACCATATGATTTGGTGTCTGATTATGAATCAATTTTTGAGCAAGCAGGAGAAAATAACATAGAATCGGTTTTTGAAATACAATATTCTGATGAAGAAGGAGCAGGATTTGGTTGTTTGCAATGTAGCGAAGGTAATGTTGCTGTTGGTTTTAATGGTATTCGAAATTATTCAGGGCCGTTGTTCGAATCAGGTTTCAGTTTCAACATCCCTACCCAAGAAGTATTTGACGCCTTTGAACCAGGAGATATTAGAAGAGATGTAGCGATTTTAGATATCAATTCTTGGGCATCACAAACGGGGGCAACATTCTCAACAGGTTTTGAACACACAGGTTTTTATAATCGAAAATATATTGCGCGTGTGGGTGACCTAAATACGGGAGATGCAAATCTTACCAATCCAAACAATTATAGAGCTATACGATTTGCCGATGTACTGCTTATGGCAGCCGAAGCTCATAACAGAAAGTCTCCAAGTGATGATAATAGAGCACTGGTATACCTTAATAGAGTTAGAACAAGAGCTCAATTACCTGATGTTACAGTTACCGGAGTAGCATTGACCAACGCAATCTATTCAGAAAGACGAGTGGAGCTTGTTGGTGAAGGGCATCATTTTTTTGATTTAGTACGAACAGGAAGAGCTGCAGACGAGATAAATGGATTTGTAGTAGGAAAACACGAATTGTTTCCTATTCCATTGATTGAAATTCAATTAGCAGGAGGTATATGGCAACAAAACCCAGGGTATTAAAGGGAACAAAAAAGAAAAACGATGAAAATTTTTAAGTCATTATTATTAATAGTTTTAATCATATTTACATTTAATAGATGTAATGAAGATGATAGCTTAGAAGAATTACAAGCGAGTGCTCCTACCGATATAGCGGTTGATATTAACATTACACAGGATAATACGGGGCAAGTGACCATAATACCAAGTGGAATCTCTGTTTCATCTTTTCAAGTTTTTTTTGGAGATGTAGAGAATGAAGAACCTACCGTGGTGTTACCAGGTTTTTCGGTTAAGCATGTCTACGCTGCAGGAACATATGAAGTTAAAATTATAGGAGTTGGCCCTACTGGTCTTACCAATGAATACACACAAAGTATTGTAGTCTCAGGGAATGATCCGATTCAATTCCCTATCGATTTTGAATCTTTCATTATTTATGAGTTTGTAGATTTTGGAGGTACAAATAGTTCTGTTATCGATAATCCAAATGCTTCAGGAACAAATTCAAGTTCTAAGGTCGGGAGATCAATCAAAAACAATGGAGCAGAAACATTTGCAGGTAGCACATTGGTGCTAGAAGAACCTATTGATTTCTCTTCTAATAAATTAATTCAATTAAAGATAAACTCTCCAAAAAGCGGGATAACTGTTAAATTAAAAGTTGAAAATGGGTCAAACGAGAATATAAGTCATGAAGTAGATGTCGTAAATTCAGTATCCAATGATTGGGAGGAATTGAGTTTTGATTTTGGTAGTATTGATACTTCACAAGAATATCAAAAATTGACAATTTTCTTTGATTTTGGAAATACCGGGGACGATACAGAATATTTGTTTGATGATATCATACTCACTACCTCTGTGGTCGCTAGCATTGAAGGAGTTTGGAAGTTGGCCCCAGAGGCGGGTGCTTTAGGAGTAGGACCTGCACGTGGAGATATAAGTTGGTTTAATTGCGACGAAGCCTGTGTTAGTGCCCGAGCATGTTTCTATGATGATCTATATGTTTTTGATACCGATGGGACTTTTAGTAATATTCTTGGAGGCGAAACTTGGGTTGAAGCTTGGCAAGGAGGTGGAGACTCTTGTGGTACCCCAGTTGCTCCTCACAACGGATCTAATCCGGCGACGTATACCTACGATCAAGTGGCAGGTACTGTTACGTTAACTGGTGAAGGGGCGTATATAGGATTAGCAAAAGCTAATAATGAGGGTGAACTTCCCAATGTCGCAGTACCAAACTCAATAACCTATGAAGTTTCTTTTATAGATGATAATACCCTAAGTGTGATTATAGAAACAGGTTCTGGGTCTGGAGTATTTTGGCAATTTAGATTAATTCGAGAAAATCCTACTATACCAATTCAAGGTGTTTGGAAGTTGGCTCCAGAGGCGGGTTCGCTGGGTGTGGGCCCTGCACCTGGTGATGTAAGCTGGTTTAATTGTGATGATGCTTGTGTAGAAGCAAGAGCTTGTTATTACAATGATTTATATGTTTTTGGAGCCGATGGAAGCTTTAGCAATGTAATGGGAGGAGAAACATGGGTAGAAGCTTGGCAAGGAGGTACCGATGCTTGTGGTACTCCAGTTGCTCCTCATAATGGCACTAATGCAGGAACGTATCTCTATGATGAAGCTGCTGGGACTTTAACTATAAATGGAGAAGGTAGTTTTGTGGGATTAGCAAAGGCAAGTAATGCAGGAGAATTACCTGGAGTACCGGTTCCTAGCTCTATCACGTATAACGTGACTTCTTTGAATGATGATTCTTTAAGTTTGGTTATAGAAACAGGGTCGGGAGTATTTTGGCAGTTTAGATTAGTAAAACTATAAATAAGAAAAACTACTTATAAATAATAAAAAATAATAAAACATACTGTATTTGATCATTGAACAAATGAAATGTATAAAATGAAAATAAGGTTATGGTAACACATATTTTTAAAAGAATGGTAGCCCTCACATTACTCATAGTAGTAAATCTGAGTTGCCAAGAAGATGATGCACAATTGGGAGAGTTAAAGGCTCCTACAAACCTAACGGTAGATATTAATATAGTTGGCGCCGATACAGATAATCCATACGGAGATGGAAGCGGTGTAGTAGTATTTACAGCAAATGCAGATAATGCTGTGTCATATTCCTACGTGTACAATGAAAATATTAATTCTTCTCCATCAGGTATTAATGAATTTAGTTTTTCTCAAACAGGAGTAAATATTTATACGGTTACTGTTATTGCGAACGGAACGGGTGGGGTTTCTTCTAGTAAAACTTTTAAAGTTGAGGTATTAGTTAACTATGAACCACCTCAGGCGCTCATAGACTTATTAACTTCTGGAAGATGGAGAATAAAAAATGAAGTAGGTGGACATTTTGGTTTGGGCCCTGTAGGAGGAGATGTCTTTGGAGAATGGTTCTCTGCACCTGCAAATGACAAAGCGGGTACCGGAATGTACGATGATAGATATGTCTTTAACGCAGATGGAACCTTTACACATATTACCGATAGTACCAATGATGATCCAAATGAGAATACTGATGGCACGGTATTCGGCAGGGTCGGTCTTATTGATGAATTAGGTTCACATACAATTACTCCAGATGGGGCAGATATTTTGAATTACCCATTATCTGACTATACAGGGTCTTGGACTATTACAGCGCCAGATGATAGAGTAATGATTAATCTCACAGGAACCTCATTTATAGGGTATTATACTGGGGGTAACCATTCCTATGAATTAGTTGGTTATGATCCTAATAATCCAGGTAATGATCTTTCTCTAAGAACTACAGATGGGAATAGTGAATTTGACTGGTGGTTTTTGATTACTCCAGAGGGATCTGATAATACTAGTGGTTCTGCATTTAATACTTTGGTTTGGTCTGATGAATTTGAAACCAATGGTAGTTTAGATAATACCAAGTGGACATATGATTTAGGTGATGGTTGTCCAAGCTTGTGTGGTTGGGGGAACAATGAATCCCAGTCATATACTAATGATCCAGAAAATGTAATAATAGATGAGGGGCTCCTTAAGATAACCGCTAAATCAGAAGCTGGAGGATATACATCGGCAAGAATTAAAACACAAGATTTATTTGAGTTTACACATGGTAGAGTAGAAGTAAGAGCAAAGTTACCAGCAGGAGGAGGTACCTGGCCCGCAATATGGATGCTGGGAGCAAATATTGATGAGGTAGGATGGCCAGCTTGCGGAGAAATAGATATAATGGAACATGTAGGGAATAATATAGATGAAGTTTCTAGTGCGTTACATTTTCCAGAAAATTCAGGAGGTAATGCTGTAGTAGATCGTACAACAATTTCGGGTGCAACAACAGATTTCCATATATACGAAGTAGAGTGGACATCTACTCAGATTGTATTTTCTATAGATGGAACCTCTTATCACACATTTTCGTACGGAAGCGATGTGCCATTTTCAAGTAATAGTTTCTTCTTAATACTCAATGTAGCCATGGGAGGAACCTTGGGAGGAACCATTGATCCTGCATTTACTGAATCCACCATGGAAATAGATTATGTAAGAGTATACCAATAAAGAGCAGAATTAGTTTCATTTCATTTTAGATTGGAGGATTATTAACCCCAGATAATCTTCCAATTTTTATAAATCAGTAAATATTTAATACCCTAGATGAGAAATAGTATTATCATTTTTATGATTACTCTAACCACGCTTTTGACGAGTTGTGGTAAATCCGGTGATATAAAAATAGAGCAAGAAAACCATAAAAAGATGCAGCTTGACCCTATTGAGGCCAAAGTAGATTCTTTATTATCAATTATGACACTTGAGGAAAAGATAGGCCAGATGAACCAGTATAATGGTTTTTGGGACCTAACCGGTCCTGAACCTGAAGAAGGTGTTGCTGCCAAAAAATATGAACATCTTCGTAAAGGATGGGTGGGATCTATGCTTAATGTGAGAGGAGTTTATAATGTAAGGGCAGTGCAAAAAATTGCAGTTGAGGAATCTCGATTGGGAATACCACTAATTATTGGTTTTGATGTTATTCATGGGTATAAAACCATAAGTCCTATTCCATTAGCCGAATCTGCAAGTTGGGATATGGAAGCCATACGAAAATCTGCAGAAGTAGCCGCTTTAGAAGCATCGGCAGCTGGGATTAATTGGACATTTGCTCCAATGGTAGATGTTTCAAGAGACGCTCGTTGGGGTCGTGTGATGGAAGGGGCAGGGGAAGATCCTTTTTTAGGAACAAAAATCGCCGAAGCCAGAATTAAAGGTTTTCAAGGAGAAGATTTAGCTGCTAACAATACAATTGCTGCATGTGCAAAACATTTTGCAGGATATGGTTTTTCAGAATCTGGTAGAGATTATAATACTGTTGATATAGGAACCTCAACATTGCATAATATTGTTTTTCCACCCTTTAAAAAAGCCTCAGAAATAGGGGTTAGAACTTTTATGAATTCATTTAATGAATTAAATGGTATTCCGGCCACGGGAAATAAAATGTTGCAAAGAGATATTTTAAAAGGTAGTTGGGATTTTGGCGGATTCATTGTTTCAGACTGGGGTTCTATTACAGAGATGATTGCACATGGATATGCTCGGGATGAAAAAAAAGCTGCAGAGTTAGCTGTGCATGCGGGATCAGATATGGATATGGAATCCTATGTATATGTAGAACATCTGGCTGCTTTAATTCGAGAAGGAAAAGTTAGTCAAGAACTTATAGATGATGCTGCAGGTCGAATTTTAAAGGTGAAATTTGAACTTGGTTTGTTTGATGATCCTTTTAAGTATTGTGATGAAAAGCGAGAGATTTCAATATTAAATAGCAAAGAAAATCATGATGCCGTTTTAGATATGGCTAAGAAATCTATTGTGCTTCTTAAAAATAAAGGAAACATTCTACCTCTAAAAAAAGAAGGCCAAAAAATAGCTTTAATTGGTGCTTTGGCCGCCGATAAAAATAGTCCATTAGGGAGTTGGAGAATAGCCGCAGATGATGATTCTGCAATTTCGGTTTTAGAAGGAATGCAAAAGTATAAGGGAAATGAACTTAAATATGCAATTGGGGCTGAGGTATCTTTAGGTGAAACATCTTTTATACACGAAACAAAGATAAATACAGATGATAAAACCAAATTTCAGGAGGCCATAGATCTGGCAAAACAATCAGATATAGTGGTTATGGTCCTGGGAGAAATTGGTTTTCAAAGTGGAGAAGCAAGAAGTCGTACAAAATTAGATTTACCAGGAGTGCAACAGGATCTCCTGGAAAAGGTGTATGAGGTAAATAAAAATATAGTGTTGGTACTAAACAATGGGCGTCCATTAACAGTATCATGGGCAGATAAGCATATCCCTGCAATTGTTGAGGGATGGCAGCTAGGATCGCAAAGTGGTAATGCGATAGCTCAGGTGCTATATGGAGATTATAACCCTAGCGGTAAGTTACCTATGTCATTTCCAAGAGATGTCGGGCAGGTGCCAATTTACTACAATTATAAAAATACAGGTAGACCAATAGAACCAGAACCAGACGTTGTTTTTTGGTCCCATTTCTCTGATCAAGAGAACACACCGTTATATGCTTTCGGGCATGGACTTAGTTATACAACATTTGCTTATGAGAATCTTACTACTAAAATCATTAATAAAAGTGCTGGAAATCCTGAAGTAATAGTTTCGATAGATATAAAGAATACTGGTAAAGTAAAAGGAAAGGAAGTGGTGCAATTATACATCAGAGATCTTTTTGCCAGTATTACACGTCCTGTAAAAGAACTAAAAGGCTTTGAGATTATTGAATTAAAGCCAGGAGAAATTCAAACAGTACAATTCTTTTTGAAAAAGGAAGAATTAGGATTTTATGATAATCAAGGGAAATTTTTGATAGAACCGGGGGAATTCGAAGTTTTTGTAGGTGGGAGTTCCGATCGCACAATACAATCAGGCTTTCAATTGGAATAGCAGCGAGGATATAATATTACATAACTTTTAAATAAATAACCTTAGTCGGGCTTAAAAATTTTAACATAAACTCAAAACAAAATGAAAACACAATGGTATAATACTATCAGTGTAATTTGTATACTGATACTAAGTTTTTTGCACAAGGATTTGCATGCTCAAATTGTTCCTATTGGAAACGGCAGCTACACAACTACCTTTCCTGGAGTAGATATTGCCGGCAGAAACGGATTTCCATCTGGAACTCCTTGGGTTTCTGGTGAAGCTGCTTCGAAACCAATACCTACCAATGATTGGTGGTCAGACATGATTAAAACTGATCATGGAGGGAAAGCATTTAATTACCCTTTGTCATTTAGGTCATTGGCAGAAGGGCTAAATATTAACTATACAATTCCCTTGGTTTCTAATGCAATAGAATATAGACAACCTATGAGCGATGTAAAATCAATTGTCATTGGAACCGAGAATCTAGGAGAACCCAACTCTACCGTATCTGATCATTCTGATTGGAGCGTAACTATGAATTGGGGAAACCAATTTTATAGTACTGTAAATATAGGTTCCCCCTTTGTATATTTTGAAAAAAGTAATACCGCAGGTGCAGCTAAGGTAGCTGTAAATTTCAATCAAGCTGGAGTTACTACTAATGGTAATAAACTAATTATTCAAAATAACATGAATAATTCAAATTACGTAGTGTTTGCTCCTTCTGGATCTACTTGGATAGGTAGTAACGGAGTCTATACGTCTACTTTGAATGGTAAGAATTATTGGTCGATGGTATTATTACCTTTTGGTGTAGATGTAAATACTGCTATTTCAGATTATGAAAAATATGCGTTTGTTTTTCCTGATAATACAAGGGTAGATTGGGATTATAACGAGACGAACGGTCAGGTGAGAACTACATTTACAATTACGACGGATGTGAAAGAAGGGAGTCATAATCAAATTTTACAAGGTTTACTACCTCACCAGTGGGATAGATTGTCTTCGGGTTCACCAAGTCCAAATGGATATGAATATCATTCAGTAAGAGGAACTATTAAGACTCTTGAGGGGAATACTTTTACGGTTCAAAATACCTTTAGTGGAATCTTACCAACATTACCTGATTTAGGAAAATATACCAGTGGTTTTGATTTGGGAGCTTTGGCAAGTACCGTTGATCAAATTAAAAATGATGGATTAGCTGAATGGACAGACTCCTATAATCAGGGGCAAGATATGAACAGATTGGTGCAAGCTGCTAGAATAGCAAATCAAATTGGTGATATAGAAGCTAGGGATCAATTAATTAATACTGTTAGAGTAAGATTAGAAGACTGGCTATCTGCAGAAAATGGTGAAGTATCATTTTTATTCTATTATAACTCAGATTGGGATGCTTTAATTGGATATCCGGCAGGACATAGACAAGATACCAATTTAAATGATCATCATTTTCACTGGGGATATTTTATTCATGCTGCATCTGCAATCGAACAGTTTAATCCGGGTTGGGCGGCTCAATGGGGTGAAATGATTAATTTATTGGTTAGAGATGCTGCCAATCCATCCCGGACCGACTCCATGTTCCCGTTTTTAAGAAATTTTAGTCCATATGGAGGACATAGCTGGGCAAATGGTTTTTCTACAGAACCTTTTGGAAATGACCAAGAATCTACCTCAGAGTCTATGCAATTTAATTCGGCATTAATTCATTGGGGTACAATTACTAATAATAAAGAAATAAGAGATTTAGGTGTTTATTTATATACGACAGAATTATCTACAATTCAGGAATACTGGTTCGATGTTGAACAACGAAGTTTTCAGCCAGAATATCAATACGATATGGTGGCACGAGTATGGGCTGGAGGATATGATAATGGTACTTGGTGGACCAACGATGTAGCGGCTTCATACGGAATTCAATTATATCCTATTCATGCTGGGTCATTGTACTTGGGACATCGAAAAGATTATGTTGATAGAGTTTGGTTAGAAATGACTCAAAATACAGAAGTATTAAATAATGTTCCAAATGCGAATCTGTGGTATGATACGTATTGGAAATTTTTATCATTTGCTGATCCACAAAAAGCACTTGATTTGTATCGTGCATACCCTTCAAGAGATATAAAAGTGGGAATCTCAGATACACAAACATACCATTGGTTGCATACTATGGTTTCTCTCGGTCAATTAGCAAATGAAATAACGGCCGATTACCCAATAGCAGCTGCGTTTAGAAGTAATGAAACCACAACTTATGTTGCTCATAATTACGGAAATTCTCCGATTACAGTTCGTTTTTCAGATGGATACAGCCTAAACGTTCCTAGTAATAGTATGGCTACGAGTAGAGATATAGAGGTACAGGTAATCTTGCAGACAAATACTCTTGAAATACCCTCTGGAGGTAATGTTGATCTTACTGCTACGGTTACAGGGGCTGGGGTTACGAAAGTAGAATTTTATGCAAACGAAACGTTATTGGGAACAGATACCACTGCTCCTTACACTATCAATAGTGGAGCATTGCCCGCAGGTTTTCCTAAAGTTTATGCCAAGGCTTTTGTAGGAAATAATTTTAACTTATCTAATTCTATCGGAATTCAAGTTGGGAGTCAACTTGCGTATCAGGGAACACTGATGACTATTCCTGGGACAATTGAATCAGGACATTTCGATGTTTTTGAAGGAGGAAATGGACAAGGTATTACCTATAGCGATAATACAGCCTACAATGAAGGAAATTTTAGACAGGATGAAGGGGTAGATGCAAATACAGACGATAATGAAGGAGCTACTGTTGGATGGATAGACCCTGGAGAGTGGTTAGAATATACAGTTAATGTAAATAACCCAGGGCTTTACAAAATAACGATGAGATATGCGTCGGGTAATACCAATGGAGGAGGACCATTCTGGTTTGAACAGGAAGGGTCAAAAATTAGTGACGATATTACTGTTCCATTTACAGGAACAGATTGGAATGTTTGGCAAGATGTTGTAACCGAAGATGTGAATCTTGTAGCAGGGGAGCAAGTAATTAGGGTACGTGTTGGAGAAGGTGGATTTAATTTGGGTAGAATGACTTTTGAATATACTGGTCCTTCAGATGATCGGGTATTATCTAGTATACAAATTACTCCAGAAAACAGTATAATAAATATTGGTCAAAGCCAACAATTCAGCGCTCAGGGTTACGATCAATTTGGTGATCTCTTTGCTTCAAGTTTTAACTGGTCTTCTTCTGGAGGAACAATTGATCAGAATGGATTGTTTTCTTCTTCAGATAGTGGTGTTTATACAATTATTGCAGCAAGCGGAGGTATTTCTGCAAATGTTCAAGTAACAGTAAATAGCTTAGCTACTGGTATTGTGATACCAGGTGTGATTGAAGCAGAAAATTATAAAGATGGAGGTGAAGGTATTGGTTATTCTGATGTTGATGCGGGGAATACTGGTGGTGCTTATAGGAATGATAATGTGGATATAGAAGTTACTGGTGATAGTGCTGGAGGTCACAATGTAGGATGGATTGAAGCTGGGGAATGGTTAGCGTATAATATCGATGCTACAGCTGGATCTCAGAGATATAATATAGATTTTAGAGTTGCTTCTCCTTCTGGCGGAGGTAGTTTTCATTTAGAATTAGATGGTGTTTCTATAACAGATATAATTACTGTTCCTATTACTGGAAATTGGCAGTCTTATACTACGGTAACGGTAAATGACATTTCAATTAGCAGTGGTATTCGTGAATTACGATTGGTTTTCGATAGTAATGGGTTTAATATTAATTATGTAGAATTTAAAGAAAAGGTTACTGGAAATAATGAATGTTCAGGGATATCTTCAAATGAACAATATAGGTTTACGATATCTTCAGATTCGCAAAACCCATCAATTACTTTCATTCCTGAAATTTCTGGCGTAGGGGATAATATATGTATACTATATTACGGAACATCACCTTCTGGTAGTTACCCAGGTTATATAGTGACTCCAGGGCAACCCTATCAAATCAATGCAATTCTAGGACAGACGATATACTTCTATTATACGTATAGTCTACCAACTGGTGGCGAGAACAATACGTTCAATATGCGAAATGAATTTACAGTTGGCAATTGTAACAGTGTGAAACAATTAAATAATATAGATCAAGAAGAGAAATTATCTCAAATTAGTGTTTACCCTAATCCTGCTCACAAAACTATAACATTATCTAATTTAAATAACATACAAGATGTTAAGGTTTTTGATGTAACCGGAAAACTCTTTATTCATAAAATATTGAAAACAAATACTTCTAATTTAAGTATAAATGTTGATGAACTTCCAAAAGGAATGTATTTACTGTCTGTTTTTGGGGATAAAAAGAGGGAAGTTTATAAAATTCTAAAAATGTAGTTTATTAGGTATTGATATAAAGGTCTTCAAATACGAAGACCTTTTTTTATGCCATTAAATAATCATATAAAAATTGTCTTTTTGCAAACAGCACTATATAATCTTGTAGTATAAGAATATTAATGATTGAATAAGAAAGCGCTGTTCCCATGTCGGATATTTCCTTGTATTTGTCGGTTTTGTAATAGTAGAATATTGTATGTAAATATAATTTTATCACTAGTATAACAAACCAACAATACTTCATACACATGAGACAATTATCTAGGATGGTCATTTCAATTTTTACAGCAATATATATATGTAGTTGTGCAAGTTATACCCCTAAAAGTAATGACTTAACAAAAGTATTGCTTGAGACTAAACAAACGATCATAAATCTTAAAGATAAAGTAGCAGCATCGGCAAATGATGATTTGATAGATGCCTATAATCAATTAGATAGTAAATATGAGGGATTAGCACCTTTGCTAGAAAAATGCAATGAAAAATATGCACTTTCTCCCGAATACATATCCACATTACAGGAGACCAAGAAAACTTTGGATGGTTTGGATAAAAATTTTGATCAAATAGATGATAAAAAGTTCATCCTCAACGCGATTTATCAGGATTTCGATGCTAAAATGCAGACGATAAACAATACCGCCAAGAATGATGCAACAACGAAGATTAGAGTGGTAGTGAACTCTGGAAAAGAGGAAGGTTTTTTCGTCTTCGGAAAATTATCATTCGAAAAAGAGCAAGAAATTAAACGGTTTCGATTTAACCAGCCTACTCAAAATGCGACTCAGGATTTTGTGCCTGGATATTACCTGTTTTGGTTAGAAAAAGATGATCGTGTGGGAACACCAGAGCTTCATTTAATTATGAGTAATAGTGGTGAGGAAGAAAAAATGTTGGTATTAGAAACCCCAAAAGAATAGTTTTATGCTGGTTTCAAAATTAAAAGAGGTTTGGAAAGAAATTACACTCCTGAGCACTTGGATAGCATCGGTTACAGGAGCTTTTATCATACCACTTCCTTCTTGGTATGCTTCTGACGAAAACACATCTTTTTTTGTCAAGTTTGGGGTTTTTATAGCCACAGTATTGGCAGGGTTTCTTATTTTGTATTCACTTAAAAATAAAATCATCAGGACATGGATGCGTTTGTCTGTAGAATTCATAGTTCTTTTCATTGGTGTTTATGCTACCTATCACTTTGCTCGTGAGGCAAAAACACTACCATATCTTGAGAAAGATATAGTTATTGGTGATGAGTTTGTAGAGAACAACCCTTTTGAGGCTTTTAAAACTTCTCATGGTTTTTTACCTTCAAGAAACGAGCAGATGATGATTGTCTTAGGAGATCCAGAAAAAGCATGGACCAAAGAAAGTATCACCTCAAATAGAATGCAACTTATTATTCTTCTTTTTTTATGTTATTTGTTTTCGGCAGGTTTTATTATCTCATTCTGTAATTTGATTATTTTATATAAAGAAAAATATCAAAGTATTGAATGACATTTCTTATTCTTTAGGCAAACCCTTACTACTTTGTGAAAAAAAAGTATAGAAGTTTTGAACTTTTATTAAATAAAATAAATCTGGGTTGGCAGATACTCAAAAGAAGGCTACTCCTCAGGGATTTAACATTTCTTACAGGTTAGATTAAAAAAATGATAAGTAGTTTTATAGCTAATTAAAAAGCTTAAAACCACTAATTCCTGTAATTGTTCTTTTTTAATGATATTTTCCAGAGTTTCTTTTTATCTATCAGAAAAGGGGGTAACCAAACATAAATCGATCATTTGCTTAATCATTGGTTCTTTTCTGGCCTTATACTCTGTGCAATTATGGGCAAGTACTCAAAAAATAGATACATTACTTCAGAAACTAAGTGTACATCAAGATAATGATGCTTTAAAAGTGGATATGTTAAATAATATCGGTTTCGAATATTGGATTGTAGATGCTAATAAATCTATACAATATGGTTCACAAGCGCTTCAATTATCAGAACAACTCAACTATAAAGATGGAGAAGCAAAAGCTAACCGTGTGATAGGAGTGGCATATTGGGCGCAAGGAAATCTAAATATGGCCCTTCAGTATCTTAATATATCTTATAAAGTTTATGAAGACCTCGACGATAAAACTGGTGTAGCCAATACTAGACTTAATATTGGGATGGTATATGCAGATCTTAAGGAATATGAAAAAGCTAAATATCACTATGAGCGAGCGATAAATGAATTTACTGGCTTAGGATTAAAGGGTAGAATTGCGACTACATTTACTAAGATAGGGACAATGCTTATAGAACAGCATAAAGATGAAGATGCAGTACGATACTTAACAGATGCATTACAAATGCATACCGATAATAACTTTACCTATGGTATTGCAGAAGCTCACAATAAACTAGGGATGTTATATGCACATAAGAACGAGATAGAACAAGCATACTACCATATCAAAAAGTCTATGGAGTTGGGTCGTCAAGTAAGTGATACAGATGGATTGACAAATAATTTGATTCTTCATGGAAAGATTTTAAGATTGTCAGATCGTTTTGATGAGGCGGCTTCAGAGCTCAATAAAGGACTAAGGTTGGCGCAAGAGAATGGTTTGAAAAAGTATGAATTATTAGCGTATGAAGAATTAAAAGAATTAAAAAAACAACAAGGTAAGCCTGAGGAGGTGTATCAATACTATGATAAATATATAACACTTAGGGATTCTCTTTTCAATCTTGAAAAGTCAAAACAGGTAGCTTATTTAGAGTTCGAAAATGAGTTAGAAAAAAGGGATAAAGCTTTGCAATCTCTACAAGTGCAGGAAAAAAAAGATAGACTTATTCAATATCTTTTGTTATTAGGGACTATTACCATGGCTATTGCTGGAATCTTTATTTATGTAATATCAAGACAAAGGGTTCAAAAAAATAGACAACTCATTGAAAAAGATCAAGAGTTACTGGCATCTGCATACGAGTTAAGTCAGAAAAATTTAGAAAATGCACAGTTGAAAGAGCAAGAATTAAAGCAGCAACTAGATTTTCAGAATAAAGAACTTAGCGCATATACTCTTAATTTTATAAAGAAGAATGAAATTGTACAGCAGATTCAGAAAACAATACAAAGTATTAAAAAAGCTCCTTCTGTTGAAAAAAACAAACTCATCACCGACCTTAATAAAATTGTTCGAAAAAATGTTAGTATTGATAAAGATTGGGAGGATTTCAGCCGATTTTTTGAAGATGCACACCAAGGCTTTTATACAAAGCTCAAATCGCGACATCCTGATTTAAGTTCTAATGATTTGAAGATTTGTTCCTTAATACGATTAAACCTGAATGTTAAAGAAATGGCGGGTATTTTAGGCATATCACCAGATAGTGCTAGGACAGCAAGATATCGTCTACGTAAAAAAATGAAATTAGCTCCAGATCAAGAAATTTTATCCTATTTGATTCAATTGGAGCAAGAATAGGATCACTAACCTATACCTGAGAATTAATAAATATATTTTTGGGTTTAAAAAACTGATTATCAGTTTTTTAAAAATTCAATGTCTACATAATGTACCCCTCCTTTTGAAGGTTTAGAGAATTAAGTATACACTTTGTAGGTACTTCTTTTAATGCCTGAGCTTTCTCTTTTTATAGTTTTACAAACAGTTAATTTATATCGAAGAGCTATGATGAAGCCTAAAACAACATATGCCAAAAGTGGAGATATTAGTATAGCGTATCAGGTTTTTGGTACTGGACCGATAGATTTGGTATATATACCAGGGTGGGTGTCTAATATTGATTTAATGTGGTCGTGTCCAGAGCTTGTTAGTTTTTTTGAAGAACTAGGTAAATTTGCCAGGGTTATTCTTTTTGATAAAAGAGGTACCGGTCTGTCTGATAGGGTAGTAGATTTCGCAACACTAGAAGAAAGAATGGAAGATATTACTGTGGTAATGGATGCAGTAGCGTCAGAAAAAGCAGTGTTGTTTGGGCATTCTGAAGGGGGAAGTGTTTCTGCATTATTTAGCGCTACTTATCCTGATAGGGTAATCTCTTTAATTACCTTCGGTATTTTTGCAAAACGTAAATATTCAGAAGACTATCCTTGGGCGCCTACAGATCAAGAACGACAAGAGGTGTATGACATGATTGAAAATAACTGGGGAAGTGGAGAAATGAATTTAGAATCCTTAGCACCATCAAAAGCTAATGATACTATTTTTATGGATTGGTTGGCAAATTATTTTCGATCTGGAGCTAGTCCAAAATCGGCGGTGATATTGACCAAGATGAATACGCAGGTAGATATTATAGATATTTTAGGATCTATAAAAGTACCAACACTTTTACTACAGCGAACTGATGATATTGATGTAAAAATTGAAGAAGGACGATTTATAGCAGAGCGTATAAAGGGATCTAAGTTTGTTGAACTTGAAGGCAATGACCATTTGTTTTGGGTGGGTAATACTGAGGAGATACTCAAAGAAATGGAAACATTTATTCGTAATGTTGAACCACAGCCTATCTATGAAAAGAAATTATACACAGTAATGATTGGGAAGATCGTTAGTGTAAAAGAAAATAATGAAGATGATCGAGCTCAAATCTTAAAATATATAGCACAATACAATGGAAGTCTAGTAGAGTATTCCTCTATGGCTTTTACAGCGACTTTTGAAGGACCAAGCAGGGCGGTTAATTGCGCTACGAATATGGTAGAAGCTTTTCGAGAACAACAACAGATCACCTTATCTCTTGGGATAGATATCAAGGAGTGTTACGTTAAGAAGTGTATTTGTGAAGAAACAGAAGGTTTTGCTACCACTATCTTTGATGACACCTTACCTAATCAAATTATATTAACCCAAACTGTAAAAAACTTGTTAATCGGGGCCAGCGTAAACATCAAGACGTACAAAACAATATTTAATATCGAATCAGGACAATCCTTAGAACTTTTCACCATAGCACCAAAAACTTGTAGTATTAATTTGAGTCAAAAAAACAGTCAATATCATACGTGCCAAAATGATTCTTTTTTAGGAAAGGTTTTACAAAAGATAGAATGTCATATAGATAACGAACAGTTTGGAGTTGAAATGCTTTGCAAAGAAGTAGGAATAAGTGAGCGACAACTACAGCGAAAATTGAAATCGATAGCAAACAAATCTCCTAATAAACTGATAAGCTCTGTACGTTTACATCGCGCAAAAGAATTATTGCTTAGACAACAACATAGCATTGCCGAAATTGCATACCAGGCTGGTTTCGCAAATCCTTCGTATTTTTCAAAATGCTTCAAAAAAGAATTTGCGATTAGCCCTTCGGATCTTATAAAATAGTAATTGGTTTTTATGAACGATTTAATATTGTATACTGCTTTTTCAATTGGTAAATAGTAATAATGTTGTTCATATATTACCTTTACATTTTTAAAATACATGAGTTATGCTGGCATATAAAATGGAAATACTTTATAGTATTATTTTATTATCTGTAATGGTTATTGTTATTTTTTTAACCAAGAGGGCTATAGGGAAATTTGGTTTTATTAAAGCTATCGAGATCAATCGAAGAAAAGTCATTCTGAACCTTAGCTATTTGTTGATTTATATTATTAGTATTTCTATTCTTGCCATTATTTGGGGAGTTGATCATAAACAGTTTGCAGTATTTATTTCTTCTGTTTTAGCAGTATTAGGAGTTGGTTTTTTTGCACAATGGTCAATTTTATCAAGTCTCACGGCAAGCGTTATTTTATTTTTTAGTCACCCTGTTCGGATAGGTGATAGGATTAGGATTTTAGACAAAGATTTTGATTGGACCGGTGAACTAATCGATATCACAGGTTTTTACCTATTCCTAAAAACCGATGATGGTAAAAATGTAACTATCCCTAACTCTCTGGTGATGCAAAAAGGAATAGAAATTTTGGATAAGGTGCCAAGAGTTCAAAATGAGGAAATAGATCAGGGAGGTAATTAAACGTATCCTTTGGATCTCAATGTAGAGATCCCGTTTTCGTTAACTATGATTGATATTGCTAGCTTTGTTCAATGCTTTATGCAAAACTGAGTAATCTTAGTATTTGGTTTTATGGTTTCTTAACAGTCCTCGTTTTTATTTAACATTTCTTATGTTAAAGATTCTTAAGTAAGGTTAAAGCCCGTTAAATCGCTTGACAAAATTCCTATCTGCCATATATTGAAAGTGTATTGATTTTTGAATAACAGATTTCTTTAAAAAAACAATTTCTTTTCTATTACAAACCTGTAATCAGTTTTTAGCTGTTAATCGATACATCTATTTACTAATCTTTAAAAATCATAACAAATGAATTATTTGAAAATGAATGATGAAAAACTATTGCCTGTTGTTTTGGAACTGAACACATTATTGGCAGACTACCATATGTATTATCAAAAATTAAGAAATTTCCACTGGAATATTTTAGGAAAAAATTTTTTCGAATTACACGGAAAGTTTGAAGAATTATATAATGACGCTCGATCAAAAATAGACGAAATCGCAGAACGCGTACTAACCCTAAGATATCATCCAATATCTAGATACAGCGATTATATTCAAATTGCGTCGATAAAAGAAGTTTCACCATTAAAAACAGATGAAGAAATGGTGAGTGAACTAATCAACGATCATACAAAGTTGTTGGTGCAAATGAGGGTGATTATTTCTCATGCTCAAAATGCTGGTGATGAAGGAACATTAGATATGATGGGAAGTTACATCAGGGAGTTAGAAAAATTTAGTTGGATGTTATCGGCTTGGAACAAAGAAACTAGTGAACAATTAGACACCAGTATGATTAAGTCTCACTAATACTAACTAAAAAATATAAAATGAACGTAGAAATAAATTCCTCGGTAGGAGTTGTAACCCATAAATTACAAGATTGGGCTAATGTTTTTATAGATAATCTTCCAAACTTATTGGTAGCCATAATAGTGATGCTAGTTTCATATTTGGTTTCCAGATTTATCTACCGAGCGACCATCAAATTAACTATTAAAAAAATTAAACAAACATCTATAGCAAAACTTGTAGCCAGATCGGCAGCTGTCTTAGTGGTTTTAGCAGGACTATTACTTTCTTTATCAGCCCTTAATTTAGGTAAGGCCCTGACGAGTATTTTAGCTGGAGCAGGAGTTTCAGGATTAGTTGTGGGACTAGCGTTACAAGGAACTTTATCTAATACTATATCGGGAATTGTACTTTCATTTAGAAACAATATTCAAGTTGGGAATTGGATAGAAACTAATGGGTATGCCGGTGAAGTAATGGATATTAACTTAAATTATTTTGTGCTAAAAGAAGCAGATAATAATATTGTTGTTATTCCCAATAAGCAAATTATAGAAAATCCTTTTAAAAACTATTCACTCACTATAAAGATGAGAGTTTCAATACAGTGTGGTGTTGGATACGAATCTGATTTGGAGAAGGTTGAAAAGTTAACGAAAGATACTATTTCAGAGTTTTTTGATCAAGAGTCAATTGATAAACAGATAGAATTCTATTATACAGGATTTGAGGACAGTTCTATCAATTACCTCTGTAGATTTTGGATAGAAGGAACCAGTGGACTTGACAGGTTAAAGGCAAAAAGTAAGGCGCTTGTAGAGCTGAAGAAAGCCTATGAAGTTGAAGGAATTAATATTCCATTTCCAATTCGAACACTTCATTTTAGCCTACAACATTCTATAAAAAACTTGAATAAGCTAGAAGCTTTTGTGACAAATTAATACATATAGTTTTATAGAACATAAAATCACTAACAAGTTCAGATTATAGATCAATCTGAAATTAAAATCAAATTAGAAACATACACATGGAATTATATTATAGGCACCTTAAAATAGTTGTGAAAAGTGCATTAAAATTTGTACGAGAATTATTGTTGGGTAAACGAGAGGTGATACATAAGTAATCTAGAAACGCGAAATGAATAATTTTAAAAAGAGAATATTCGAATCTGTAGGAATAATGGTCATAGCTTCAATGCTCTTATATGCAGTTACTGTAATTTTATTCCTCATAATTTAGTATAAAAACATGAATAACAATAACAATTATGTAAAAAGACCAGGCTTACTACAAAAATATTTTGGTAGTAAGAGCTTTTTACGAAGGAAAAGAAAAAGAACGTTGAATGATCAACCGCTTCAGAATAAAAAATAGACCTACGATGATATCTTCGGAATTTGACCGATTTTTAATCTTTACCATTTGGTAGTCAAAATATATAAATCATTATGCCTGTTTAGGTATAATGATTTTTTTATGTTATCCAACTAAAGTATTTGGAGGTAATATTGTCTTTTTCTGTATGTAAGTAATCTACAAAAGCTTGAGCAACTGGTGATAATTTTTTTCTTTTTAACCATACCAAATTCCATTGTGTTTTTATAGGTAATCCTTTGAATGGAATAATGGTGATATCACCATAATTGAGTGCATTTTTTATACCAATCATTGGCATAATCGAGTATCCTAATCCTGCAATTACAGCCTGCTTTAAGGCTTCATTCGAGGTGAGTTCTATTTTTTTCTTTACAGGAAGATTTTTACCTTCTATGAATGCTTCCATAGCGTTACGAGTAGCAGATCCATGTTCTCTATACAACAGTGGTTGCTCTGTAAAAATTAACTCTTTCTTTCCTTCACGATTTTTTTCTCTTTCTGTTCCTCCTACCAAATACAAGCTGTTTGTTAAAAGAGGTAACTTTTCTAAGTTTAAATGTTCTGGAAGTACAGATACCAAAGCAAAATCGACACGATTCTCTTCCAGATCTTCTACTACTTTTAACTTGTTGGTAACATCCATTTTGAAATCTATACTAGGATGTGCATTTACAAATTCTGATAAATAGTAAGGCATCACATATTTACCTGTAGATACCACAGAAATAGATAGTTTACCGGCTAATTTTCCTTGATATTGGTTCACCTTGTGCTCAATGGCTGATACTTCATCCAAAATTTTATGGGCGGCTTCAGCTATCTCGTTTCCGAACGGGGTCACATATAGTTTTCTTCCCACAATCTCGGTTAAAGGAAGAGGGAACTGATCCTGAAATTTTTTCAGCTGAATCGATACTGCTGGCTGGGTAAGAAATAATGATTCTGAAGCCTTGGTAATACTGCCCTTGTCAACGATCTCTAAGAATATTTGTAATTGATGTAATGTATAATTCATAAATAATACTTATGCTATTCATTACAAATATAAATAAAAATATATGGATTGTACTATTTAATTTTGCCTTCAGGAAATATCAATATTTTAAAAATAGTCAGTATGGAAACCGATATTAAGTTACCTCCCAAGATGATTCATATAAGAAATGGTGAATCTAGGCTTATACTTGAAATTGATAAAGTTAAAATTTTAAACAGTATTCAAGTTGTAGGCTTAATAACGTTCTTGTTTGCCTTTACAGGAGCTTTAATTGTAAGCTTTTATTACGAGAGCCCATTGTTTTCTGAACTAATAAAGGCAGGATTTGTAATGAGTCTTGTGGCTTTTATAGTCTTCAATCAAAGAGTGAAAAATAAATTAAATTCTAAATAAATATTATGATAACGAAAGAAGTTTTACACAAGTTGCAATTGGTAGATGGAGTATTTACCCCTTCAGAAGCTACAGATGTGATCAATAGTTTAATTCGAGAAAAAATCAATTTTCACAAATTACACAGGTTATCTATGTGTGAAGGAAATGAACATAGTAATACCGAATATGATGATAATCGAGTATCTCAACTATTAAAAGAAAAAGAAAACTGTAAAACCATTTATAAAGAGGCTCTATTACATGGCAAGAGGGTAAGAATTAGTGGGATTCTGGAAATAGAAATTATAGATTAAAACCACAAGGATTTAGTTCAATGAATATACACCTACTGGTCGATAATTTAACAAACCCGGCCCTGTTGTTTTTCGTTTTAGGAATCATTGCATCACAAGTAAAAAGTGATCTTAAGATCCCACAAAATTCCTCTAAATTTATTTCATTATATCTCTTGCTCGCTATTGGTTTTAAAGGTGGGCAAGAGTTAGCTCACAGCGAATATAGTATCGAAATCACCTATGCTATAGTAGCTGGTATTGTAATGGCGCTTCTTGTACCAGTATACACCTTTTTTATTTTACGATTAAAGTTTACAGCAGATAATGCTGGTGCCATTGCCGCGGCGTATGGATCGGTTAGTGCTGTAACCTTTGTCACGGCAGTGAGTTTCTTAGAGATGGAAAAAATTGATTTTGGAGGTCATATGGTGGCTGTAATGGCCTTAATGGAGGCACCTTCTATAATTATTGGAGTATTACTGTTAAGACTATATTCAAATGGAAAAAAATCTGCAAAAGAACTTTTGGTACTAGTAAAACATGCCGTGACCAATGGTAGTGTACTATTAATATTGGGGAGTTTAGTAATTGGTTTTATAGCAAGTGATGCTCAAGCCGAAGGCATTAAACCATTTACAACCGATATTTTTAAAGGCTTTTTGGCTGTTTTTCTATTAGATATGGGAATAACAAGTGGTGAAAAGATTGGAGCATTACTTAAGAAAGGGTGGTTCGCATTTCTCTTCTCTATTGTTATACCTCTTATCAACGGTATATTAGTTGCTAAGATTTCAGGTATTTTTCTAACTAGTAATGGAGATCGTTTTTTGCTTGCCATTCTAGCAGCAAGTGCTTCTTATATAGCAGTTCCCGCAGCGATGCGTATTGCAGCGCCAAAAGCAAATCCAAGTTTGTATTTACCTATGGCACTAGCAATTACATTCCCATTTAATATCACTTTGGGAATGCCTTTATATATGTATGTTATACAAGGTTTCTAATAAGAAACTATAAATTTCGAACAAGATAAAATGAAAAGATTATTCAGAAAAAATACCCTGTGTTGTTTGGATCCTCTGTATCGAGATATAATAAACCACAGGAGTTTAAGCGAAAGGTTAGAATATTGTAAATCTCTACTTTTTAGGGCAAAGGTTGATAGTAAACATTCAGGTAATTTGTTTTCAAAAAGGAAGCAAAGACTTTTACTTAAAGTTACCAAAGCAGAAATTAATAGTATCCAGCGTCTTTTGTATAAGGCAAGCAAGTAAAAAAAGCACTTGTAGCTTTGCGTGGATATGGCGAATATGCAAGTGCTTAAATATTTGTTAAACAATTGATTGTTGCAACATATGTAGTTTGGTGTTTTGGTTCTAAAAATAAAAATTGTAAATTTGTTTAGCGTTATGTCAAAAAAGTTAAACAAAAATATAAAGATCATGAAGGAAATTTGCTCTGTGGCTATAGGAAACGATTATCTTGAAGATAGATATACTTTTTATAGCAATGGTATGATACAACATATGTATGATGAAAGTATTTTTAATTATGGTTTAATGGATTGGGTTCAACCTGGTGATATTGATAATTACGTTAAAAGAAGAATACTGAAAAAATGTGAGAATAAGCATAAAAAGTCAGTGCGGCAAATATTAGCTTTTAATTTAAGGATGAACTAGTTCTTAGGAGTAGTGTAGGATCATATGAACAAATCTGAATATAAAATTCACATTATTGGTGGAGGAATCAGCGGATTAATAGCAGCACAAGTGTTGGAAAATTCGGGATATCATCCGGTTATTATTGAAGCTACAGATAGAGTCGGAGGGCGTGTGAAAACCGATATTGTAGAAGATTGTGTTCTCGATCATGGCTTTCAAGTGTTACTAACAGCCTATCCTGCAGCAAAGCGATATTTAGATTATGATGCTTTAACGTTACAACATTTTTTACCAGGAGCGCAAATTTTCACCGATAAGGGTAGTACGTTACTAGGTGATCCGCTAAGGAGTATCAAATTATTATTGCCGACTCTTTTCTCTAATGTAGGAAGTATTGCAGATAAATGGAAGGTTCTTAGACTAAACAGGCTTCTTAAAAAAACAGAGATTTCTGAAATCTTTGAAGAAAAAGAAGAAACAACGCTTTCTTTTCTAAAAAAGTTTGGTTTTTCTGAAACCATGATTAACCATTTTTTTAAACCTTTTTTCGGAGGTATTTTTCTGGAAGCAAATCTTCAAACTTCTTCAAGAATGTTCAAATTCGTATACAAGATGTTTGGAGAAGGTAATGCTGCTATTCCTAAAAAGGGGATAGAACAAATTCCAATACAATTAAAAGCAAATTTAAAATTTACTTCATTCAAATATCATACAAGAGTAAAGTACATAGAAGAACAAAAAATTGTGTTAGAAAATGGAGAGGATATTAAAAGCCATTTTACTATCGTTGCCACAGATCCAAACGTGCTAATTCCTAATTTAAGAAATCAAGAAATTACCTGGAAAAGTTGCGACACCCTTTATTTTAAGACCAAAGGAGAATATAGAAATACTTCTCTGATAGGGCTAATAGCACAAGATAGTACTTTGATTAACAATATTTGTTCTGCAACCTCGCTAGAAGATGATGCTAAAACTTCAAAAAAGGTAGTATCAGTTACCGTTGTAAAAGATCATCAACTCGACCTTGAAGAATTAATACAACAAGTAAGTGCTGAGTTAGAAAGGTATTGTAATATTCAAGTAGATCATTTTATAAAACGATATGAAATTAGAAAGGCACTTCCCGATCTGTCTAATATTCAATATGAAATGCTACCATCAGAAACACAATTGTCTTCAAGTATATTTTTAGCTGGTGATCAACAACTCAATGCTTCTTTAAATGCTGCTATGATCTCGGGAGAACGAGCTGCTCTTGGGGTTATTAATACCTTAGAAAAAGGTTTGATCGTAGAAGAATTTACTTCAGAATTTAATTAGTATTTGGTTTAGGACCCAAATAGCGTTTTAAAATCCCACCTTTAATTCGATTCACATCGTATTCCATCACAAATGCATTGGGATCAATATGATTAATAAGTCTATTAATCTTACTAATTTCCATTCTATTAATTACAGTATGAATAACTTCGAAATCTTCGATTTTACCGCTGTTTCCAAAACCATTAACTCCTTTATAGATGGTCATACCAGCACCTATTTGATCTACAATCTGCTTCTTGATGATCTGACTATGTTTAGATACAATCATAACTCCTATAAAATCCTCAAAACCTTCTATAGTTAGATCAGTAATTTTTGCAGTGACCAAAAAGGTTAAAATCGAGTACATAGCCACTTCTTTTGAAGCGATAATTGCAGTAATAGAAAAAAGAACAAAATTAAAGAGCAAAATGACTCTTCCAATGCTAATACCAAATCTATTATTGATATATATCGCCAAAATTTCCGTTCCATCTAAGACAGCCCCGTTTTTTACAGTTATTCCGATACCTAACCCTAAGAATAACCCACCAAATATCGAGATGAGTAACTTATCATCAGTAATCGTTTCAAAAGTTTCAAATTCTATCATTATTGCCAATGTTATTATGGCTACAATCGACTTTAGAACCATAGTTTTTGATATGGAGAAAAATGCCAAAATCAAAAAAGGAATACTCAATACAATGAGTATCCATGAAATATTAATGTCAAAGTTAGAATTCAATAATATAGCAATACCAGTGACTCCTCCGTCAAGAAATCCGTTGGGTAATAAGAAAGCTTTTAAACCTATGCTGGCTAGTAAGATTCCTATAAAAATTTGTACGTACTCAGATAATAATGATTTAAACATAAGAGATAGTTTATTAAATAAAAAATAGGTTCAAGCTTTTATGTTTGAACCTATTTTTTTAGTAAACTAGTATTCAAACTAAAAATTGCTGTATGGCTTATCTAAAATATCAGATCGCGAAATTTCGACAAAATAATTTCCAGAATATACGGGACAGATTACGCAGTCATCAAAATAAAATTTGATTGTATTTTTATCGATTACAAAATTATCTTTATAAGCAAGAAAAGTGTCATATGTTAATTCACTGCACTGTTCAAAATTCTGGTCTGTTTGTATCTTTTCTTTTAAAGCTTTTCTAACCAATTCAAAAACCGCTCTTTCAGTTCCTTCTCGAAACAAAGTATTGAAGAATATGAAATCTCCTTTAGACGTATCAAAATTGAGTGTTTTAAATAAATAGGAATACTGGTTCTCATTCGCATAATGATTCGCTTTGTAAAGGAGGATACTTAGTACTTTGGAGTTATTGGTATATATCTTATAATTAATCAAGCGTTTTAATCGCTCAGTTTGGTCGTAACCAATTTGGCAAGAAAGCTTTTGTTTGTTAATAATATCTTTTACCGAAATAGAATAGTCTAAATATTGATTGGTAATAAAATCATTAAATTTTTTAAATGTTCTATTTTGTTTCACATCCAAAACAGGATATCGATAATCTATAATATAACTGTCTTCATTTTTATAGAAAGATTTTGTGGTAATCTTATTTTCCAGGATTTTTTCATCGACATTGATAAAATCATTTGAATACTCAGATTTGGAATTGGTTTCAGACAATTCTTTTTGTTGAATATCTAATAAATGATCTGCCAAGAGTGCTGATTTTTCCTTTTTACAAGACCCTAGTGTAAGGATTATAAGGAGAAATATAGATAGCAGATAGTTTAATTTATTTTTCATAGGTACATATTTTAAAGTTCAAATCAGAAACAGTAGATGTCTGAAATTATCTATTTATCTGCCGCAAAAATCCATATTCTTTGTCATATATTTTTATTTATATTTTATATTGATTGCATAAAAATAATTTATGTGATCATGAATGTTTTGTTAAACTTTAAGCACGTTCATTAATAATCTATAATGTTAATTATTTGATTAATGACCTTAAGTCCCATAACTAAAGGCTTTTCAATAGTAATACTTTTAATTTAGTCTGTATGTATTTGTTTTACAAAATGTTAAGAGGTTCTTAAAATACATAAATATAAATATTAATTATGTTTATTATAATTAATATAAATAATAATTAATGATTTTTGTTTGCTAAATTTATAATCAGAACAATAAAATTGATACAAAATATGAAGAGGATAGAGTGTTTTTTTGGGTTAGCAATAATTTTTTTGACATACACTAGTTGTGCTGTAATTCGTCCAGGAGAAGCTGGAGTGAAACAAACTCTTGGAAAGTTTTCTGACAAAGTATCAACTCAAGGAACGGTATTTTATAACCCATTTATAAGTAAGGTGATTAAGGAGTCTACCCAAACCAGTAATATCAAGTTAATTTTGAGTCTTCCTAGTAAAGAAGGGTTGAGTGTTAACTCTGAAATTTCAATTCTTTATCGATTAGAACAAAATAAAATTCCAAGTGTGTTAGAAAACCTTGGGCGTGATTATGAATCTATTATCACCAGCGTTTTTAGGTCAGCATCATCAGATGTGTGTGCCAAATTCTATGCTAAGGATATGCATTCAGGCATGCGCGCATCTATTGAAGAGGAGATAAAGGCAAAAATGAAAGAGAATTTAGAAAAACAAGCAGACGGTATTGAACTTATAGCAGTGTTAATGAAGAGTATTCAATTACCTAGAGGTTTAGCCAATTCTATAGAACGAAAGCTTCAGGCAGAACAGGATGCTATGCGTATGAAATTTGTTATCGAACAAGCCAAATTAGAGGCAGATAGAAAAATTATAAATGCGAAGGGAGAAAGAGACGCTCAAAAGATTTTGTCTGAAGGTTTAACTCAGGAAATTATCAAAATACGAAGTATTGAAGCATTTAATAAACTTTCTGAATCCCCAAATAGTAAAATTATTGTGACAGATGGAAAAACACCATTTCTAATAGAAACTGAAGATTAATTTAAACAGATAAACATAAAGCGATGATATTATTACAAAAGGCAATTGAGTTTGAAAAAAGAAGTATGTCTAACATGACGACAAGTGATAGGGTTTTGGCATCCAGAGAAGCGAAAAAAATCATACTTAAGATCAATGAAATCTATAAAAAAACTAAAGATCCCTATTTAATGGAAGTCATGAAATTGGTTACGGTAAAAAAACGAAAAATAGATAAACGATTAAAGGGACCATCTTTAGGAATGGTGTAGTGTACCATCCTAAAACATAGTAAAGTCTAAATGTGCTAACAGGTTTTAGCAACATTACATACCCCAACATATCGGACACAAAATTAAATTTAAAAAACCTATTTGGCTAGAATTAGCTTACACACTTTTTCAAATAGTAATAGTGTTTTATTAGTGGATTGTTTCAGAAAAAGATCATTTATGGGCAGTAAATGGTCTTTTTTGTTGCTAGGATTTTCATCAAACCACTTGATGAATAACCATGTATTATGAATAAGAAGAAATATGGCTATACTTTTTTAGAGTTTCAAGAGGCACAAATTGCAATGCCTTTTGATGAGTTGCAGCTAAATTAATTTGAGGAGCTTTTCCAACCTTTTCAGCTTCTAACCATCTTGAAATACACAAGCACCATTTGTCTCCTGGAGATAAACCAGGAAAATTCCAGTATGGGATTGGTGTAGATAGATCGTTTCCTTGTTCTTTGGTATATTCCAGAAATTCATCAGTTACTATGGCACAGACAATATGAGTACCGGTATCTGTTGCGTTAGTTCTACAGTATCCATCCCTAAAATATCCAGTTAGGGGTTCATAGCAACAAGACTGTAAAGGAGTTCCTAAAACATTAAGTTCTGTATTCATATTTTAATGAAATAAATTAAATAGAATCAACATGAGGATATCTAATGTCGTATTCCGTTTTTAATCGGGTAAGTTTTTGAAAGAACGAACGATTTTCTTTATGAGTGCGGTTATTTTTGAAGTGTACATATTTGCCTTGTGCATGAATGCTCACTCCATTGGTTTTATACATATAGAATTGATAGTATGGGATAATCCATGTAAAATTCCTTAACCCTTTATTGATACCAATTAAAATACCTCTTGGTCTAAGTTCTATGCTTCCGTAGTTAAGGTCGGAAACTACGTTTAAAAATTTGTTGAGGTTTGGACTAACATCATCGATGATCATTCTTTTGGAGCCTATTCCTTTCATTTTTATAGACTGAATGAAGGAGAAAGGCTTTCCCACCATATCATTCATGATTCGTCTATTTTCTTTACTACTATATGTGGTTTCTAGAATCATAAACTTCATTTTAAAAAGAATACCCTGTCAAGAATCATAGAAACAGGGTATTCTTCATCTTAAACCAACTACTACACCATCATATTACCTTTTTATCAAGTTGGCTTTTAACTATTATAACATTTTGTTCATCAATTTTTAGATTAAACGGGACTACCTTTTAATCTCTTTTCTATTTTTCTCTTTTTTTGAGTAAGTCGCTTCATAAGATCCATCAAGTCCGAGTCTTTGGTTTTTTTATAAATTTCATTAATACTCAATATCAACGATTTTGCCTCTCGAGAGGCAGCCACTCTATCACTTGTAGACATGTTTGACATTTTACGATTTTCAAATTCTAAAGCATTTTGTATCAATTCCATAGCGTAATAGTTTAATTCTAATAAAAATTCTTAAAGAAATTTTAAAAATATTGTTGTTTCAGAAAATATTGAAACCCGTTGAGGTTCTCTTTTAAATTTCTCTTGTATAAAGATACAAATTGTTTAATGAAAAAAATCAAATATTAAACAAATATTAACGCTTGTTGTCTAAAAAAATATTTGATACTTATAATTTTATAAATCATTTCAACCACCTTCACGTTTTTCTCAACGTGTCCAATATTATTTGGTGATAGTCGTTATGACCTGTATTATCCAATGTTAAGATCTGTGTTATCTTAAAATTAAATACTACGGATACATTTCTTCACGTCATTTTTTCTCCAAAATTCGTCATGGATCTCATAGGATGTCAATCTAAATTTGTAAAACTTATTTAGATTAAATAAAAATAATATGCTCCTCGACACACAAGAGAACTTAGTAATTGATCGTGAAATAGCTCATTTTTTTGACTCACAATCAAAATATACCTACGAAGAATATCTTAATAAAGCGATACAACATGTAAAATCTTTTTTAGATCGTGATCAGTTTTATAGTGGTGATTTTGTAAGTGATTTTACCTCTAAGCAGCACTTAATAACACCCAGTCCTACTACGAAACTGGATATTGATGAGGCTTTACAAGAGATCAAAGAGTTATATCTAGATCATACCATTGCATTTCATAACCCAGATTATGTAGCCCACCTTAACTGCCCGGTTTTACTACCTGCATTAGTGGGAGATCTCATAGCTTCATCTGTAAATACTGCTGTAGAAACTTGGGATCAAAGTACTTCGGCTACCTTAATAGAGCAGGAAATGATTCGTTGGATTTGCTCAAAAATGGAACTGCCCGATACTTCAGACGGGGTTTTTACCAGTGGAGGTACTCAGTCTAATTTTATGGCCCTTCTGCTTGCTAGAGACGACTATGCCTTTCGTCATTTTGGTCTCAATCTAAAAGAAAATGGATGGTCTGATGTCGTATCTAAATTTCGATTTTTCTGCTCAGAAAAGGCACATTTTAGCATTAAGAAAAATGCTGCATTAATGGGGATGGGGTATAATGCTGTAATTCCTGTAGCTGTAGATAATAAGATGAAGATGAAACCAGATGCTTTGGTACAAGCTATAGAAAAAGAAAAACAAGCTGGGAATATTCCTGTGGCTATCGTAGCGACAGCAGGAACTACAGACTTTGGTAGTTTTGATCCTATCGACACCATAGCAAAGATTGCCAAAGAATATGATATTTGGTTTCATGTTGATGGGGCTTACGGTGGAAGTTATGTCTTAACCGAAACACATCGCCATTTATTAAATGGGATAGGAGATGCAGATTCAGTTACTATCGATTTTCATAAAACTATGTTTCAGCCGGTATGTTCTAGTGCTTTTTTGGTTAGAGATACCAAAAATTTTAAGTATGTGTCTTATTATGCCGATTACCTAAACCCTTTGGAGCATAGAGATGAAACATGTCCTAATCTAATTGAGAAATCAATTCAAACGACAAGAAGATTCGATGCTTTAAAACTATGGTTTACCTTAAAAATGACTGGAGCGAAAACGATAGGGTCTTTCCTTGAAAAAGTACATTATTTAGCGCTAGACCTTTATCACAGTATCAAAGATGATCCCTTTTTTGAAATTGTACACCAACCCGAATTAAGCACACTAGTATTTAGATTTATCACACCTGGAGTGGATAACGATACCATGCATGATAGGATTAACCTTTACATAAAAAATACACTTTTTAAATCCGGACAGGCATCAGTGGCAAGTACAAAGTTTGACGATAAAATCTATTTAAAATTTACACTCCTAAATCCTAAAAGTACTATTTCTGATTTACTCAATATCATACAAATGATAAAGGATACCGGATTACAACATAAAACAAATAACTAAATGAAAACGAACATGACAAAGACTGAAAATATACTTGATTTTGTGGCTGTTGGAGTTGGACCTATGAATTTGGGACTAGCTTGTTTAACAGCACCTATTCCTGAAGTTGAAGGTGTTTTTTTGGATAAAAAAGAGAAATTCGATTGGCATCCAGGTATGATGCTCCAAGATACTACTTTGCAAATTCCTTTTATGGCAGATTTGGTCACTCTTGCCGATCCAACCAATCCTTTTAGTTTCTTAAATTATATCAAAGAACAGGGGCGTATTTATTCATTTTATATCAAAGAGAATTTTTTACTCTTACGCAGTGAATACAATCAATATTGTCAATGGGCAATTCAAAAATTACCAAATATCCATTTTCAAACAGAAGTTACCGAAATACTTTATAACAATTCGGAAAAGTACTACACGGTCTTTTCTACTTGTGTAAAGACCAATGAACAAAGAGTATATAAAGCTAGAAAGCTAGTATTGGGCACCGGGACACAACCTTATATTCCTAAATGCTGTAAAAATTTGAAAGGACAGGCTATTCATTCTTCTGAATATCTTACTCAAAAGGAACAGTTGCAGTCTAAAAAATCAATCACTGTATTAGGCAGTGGGCAAAGCGCTGCTGAAATTTTTTATGACCTTTTACAAGAAATCGATGATAAAGGCTATGAATTAAATTGGGTTACCCGATCTCCAAGATTTTTTCCATTAGAATATTCAAAACTAACTCTAGAGATGACCTCTCCAGAGTATGTAGACTATTTTTATAACCTACCTGCAAGCAAAAGAGATGGATTGATTAAAAATCAAAAACATTTGTATAAAGGGATTAATCAGGATCTGATCGCTGAGATTTTTGACCTTATCTACACAAAACGCCTTTTGCACGATGTAAAAATTAACTTGAGAACCAATTCTGAACTTCAAAAGACAGTTTATGATGAGGCTTTAGATAAGTTTTACCTAGAATTTCATCAAACAGAGCAGGATAAACACTATAAACAAGATATAGAAGGATTAATTCTAGCAACAGGATATGCGTATCATCAACCTGAGTTTCTTGAAGGGATCAAAGATCAAATTCGATGGGATGAAAAAGGAAGATATGACGTACATCGCAACTATGCGATAGATCATTTGGGTAAAGATATTTTTGTGCAAAATGCAGAGTTACATACCCATGGTTTTGTAACTCCAGACTTAGGAATGGCAGCGTATCGTAATTCTTACATCATAAGAGAAATTACAGGAACCGATTATTACCCAATCGAGAGAAGAATTGCTTTTCAGCAATTTGAGGTGACCGAAGAAGAAGAAATTAAGAAGGAAACCCCAGTGATATGAAAAGATTTCTCATTATAATGACTTTGGTTGCCGTAGTAAGCGATTACTTATTACATCCTTTTTATCCTCAGTTTTTTGAAGCTCGTTTTGGAGTTACGAATCCAGAGTGGGTTGGATATTATTTTGCCGCAATTTGTTTTATGGTGATGATATCATTTCCGTTTTGGGCTTATATCTCTAAAAAGATTGCTGAGCTTCATATACTGGTGTATACCCAGTGTATAGCAGGAATACTAGCCTTATGTTGTTACTACACCGATTCATATATCAATTTTTGGATGATTTCATTGTTGATGATTTTATTTAAAGGGAGTTACCTGTTGGTATACCCCTATATTTTAAAAATTACAGGTAAAAAAGAACACTCAAAAATTATAGGAATCCTATCTGTTGTAGTTCATTTGGGAGGTGTTTTAGGGGCTGTAATTGGAGGCGTTACTGTTGATGCGATTGATGCAAGCTACATTTTTTTGATCATGGCACTTGGAGATTTTATCCAAATGGGGATGACTATATACCTACTCAAAAGCACAAGATACAATACTTCGAGAATTGTAGAAGATAAAAAAGAGATAACTCTTGATCAAAAGGTTATTCCCAAAGGATTTGTGCTTAAAATCGGACTTATTACGCTGGTCTTGTATGGTAGTGGATTCATAACTAGACCCTTTTTTTCATCCTATTGGGAATATATATCTACCTACAATAGTAAACTTGTTTCAGGAACAATTTATGCTATCCCTGCTTTAGTGGCTTTGCTTGTACTTTGGTGGGATATAAAAACAAAAAAGACTACTTCTACACGTATCGTAACTCCGTTATGTATTGGGGTTTTAGGACTTTGGATACAGGGAGTGCCAATCCCTTTAGTTGTAATTATAGGTCGAGTAATATATGGGTGGGCGGTTTTTAGAGCCATCGTTCGTTTTGATGTGTTACTATTTGAATTTAGTACACCAGATACCTATGCTATAGATTACAGTAAAGTACACTTCTTTCAAAATCTTGGGGTACTTATTTCATCATTCTTAGTAGGAATTTTGGTGGAGCGATATGGATTAGAAATTCCGTTTTCCATTGCATGGATAGGGTTTGGATTAACCTTGATACTTTTTGTAACATTTTTTAAAACAAAATTCAAAAGATTGATTTTAAAAGCAACTTAGAACAATGGCCACAATAGAAAAAACAAATATTTTATTCTCCAGATATATAGAAGATTTGGGAGAACTACAAATTCGAAGCTTTCAGCCAGAAAATGATATAAAAACCATTCATGATTGGGTAAACAGACCATATGCTAAATATTGGGGAATGCAAAACTCTAGCCTGTACCAAGTTGAAAGCGAGTATAGAGACTTAGAGGCAAATATACATCATCATGTAGTTATTGGAATTCTAAATGAGATACCTATGTTTTTGATGGAATTTTATGATCCCGAATACGATACAATTGCAGAACATTACGATGTACTTGATGGAGATATTGGGATGCATATTTTAGTAGCTCCGGTGAAAAAGAAAATACCTGGATTTACCTGGAATGTATTCACTACGGTTATGGATTTTTTGTTTTCTAAAGCAGATGCCAAAAGGGTAGTAGTTGAACCCGATATTTCTAATGAAAAAATACATGTGCTGAATAAGAAAGCTGGCTTTCAGTATATAAAAAAAATTCAGTTGCCTCATAAAATAGCACAATTAGCAATATGCGCACGAGAAAATTATAAACGTATTCCTTCACCCACAGAAATAGATATAACAATGCATTCAATGTCAGACAATTTAGTTTTATCCAATCATACAGCACACCTAAATCCTAATGTTTGGGCTATAGTAAATAGACGTTTAATTCGAAAAGCGATAAGCGAATTTGCCCATGAATTACTACTAGAACTTGAACTCATTGGTCATAATGAAAATTGGGATTTGTATAAGCTATATACAGATAGTGAGGAAATCTCCTACTATTTTGAAGCAAAAACTCAAGCGCTAGATCATCTACATATTAATGGCATATCGATAAAAAAAAATCAGCAGGGCAAAGAAACTGAACTAGATGCTCTAGATTTTATTTTAGAACTTAAGAATACACTAGGAATTCCAGAGAATATGTTACCTACGTATATGGAGGAGATTACCAGTACGTTGTATGGAGCAGCTTATAAACACAAACATGAAAAATATAGTGCTGCTTCGTTGACAAATGCCAACTTTCAGGAAGTAGAAAAAGCTATGAGCGAAGGACATCCTTGTTTTGTTGCGAATAATGGACGTATCGGATTCAATTCTAAGCAATACCAGCATTTCGCCCCAGAAATAAGAACAACATTTTCATTAGTTTGGATAGCTGCACATATAACTAAGGCAGAATTTCATAGCACGCCATCATACAATTATGAAAAATTCATAATCAATGAATTGGGAGAAGACGTTTATAAAAAGTTTGCTGAAAAATTAAATGCTCAGGGATTAAGTCCTCTAGATTATATATTTATCCCAATACATCCATGGCAATGGGAGAATAAGATAAGTACAATATTTGCGCAGGATATAGCCCAACAATATATTATTTTATTAGGCGAAGGAAAAGATCAATATGCAGCGCAACAATCAATTCGAACACTTTTTAATACTTCTAATCCTTATAAATTATATACCAAAACATCGTTATCAATACTTAATATGGGATTTATGCGTGGACTCTCTCCCTACTACATGGGAAGTACACCGGTTATTACTGAATGGATTTCCGAACTATTAGATAATGATGAGTTTTTACAAAAAATCGGCTTCACAATGCTAGGGGAAGTAGCCACTGTAGGCTATAGAAACAGATATTATGAAACACTTGGGAAAACCGAAGCTCATAATAAAATGTTGTCTGCATTATGGAGGGAAAGCCCGTATACCAAAATCAACGAGAGCCAAAAATTGATGACAATGGCCGCATTACTTCATGTAGACAGTAAGGGGGAAGCACTTGCGGTTGAATTGATTAAAAAATCAGGAGTTACGGTTGAGATATGGCTAGAACATTATTTAACCGCATATTTAACTCCGCTTTTGCATTGTTTATATGAATATGAACTAGTATTCATGCCTCATGGTGAGAATCTAATTTTGGTTCTCGATAATTACATTCCTACAAAAGTAATTATGAAGGATATCACCGAAGAAATAGCAATTTTTGATGATAAAAGAATCTTGCCAGAAAAAGCAAAACGTTTGTATGTTGATACAAATGATGAGATTAAAGCTCTGGCTATTTTAACTGATGTTTTTGATTGCTTTTTTAGGTTTTTATCAGATATCCTTGTGTATCAGGGAGGATATGATGAATCTGTACTATGGAATAAAGTGGCGCAATGTATCTTAAAATATCAAGATGCAAATAAACATCTGTCTGATAAATTTGAGAAAATAGATCTTTTTGCTCCAGAGTTTAAAAGGTGCTGCCTTAATCGACTACAGTTACTAAATACCAAACATATGCTCAATTTGGCAGATCCTGTAGAAAGCTTACAGTTTATGGGAACTATCAAAAATCCAATAGCTCAATATAAAGATAGATCCTTTCTAACTCAAAGTTCTGTTGATAACGCTACAGAATAGTTTAAATAAAGAATTAAAGATAATAGAAGAACTCATGAAAAGTTATAATAGAATACTTGCTGTAGATTTGGCCAGAGGGATAGCCGTACTCATGGTGATTTTGGTACATACCCTTTGGATTTATGGAGACCTAATCACACAATCTGAGACATGGTTAGGAAAAACTATTCATTTCATTGGTAAAGGAACACCAATGTTTTTAATTGCTATGGGAGTGTCTTTTACCTTATCTAGAAACCAAAGCATTGTGCTATCTATTAAAAGAGCTATTTATATTTTGGCCGTTGGATATTTAATGAATTTCCTAAAGTTTGTGCTCCCTGTTTTGGTGGGAACGATGCCAGATAATTTTATAGAAGCATACGGTTGGACCACTCCGGCAACTCTTGATAATATGATTTACATGTTTAGTACGGGAGACATTCTTCAGTTAGCAGGAGTTTCTTTATTGTTCATGGGAGTTATCAATCATTTTTCTAAAAATAAATATGTGCCGCTATTTTTTGCATTATTCATTGTTGTATTGACCAAGGAAGTACATGGTTTTCAGGTAGATATAACAGGTGTGAGTTATTTGTTAAATCTTCTTTGGGGAGCCGATTGGAATGTTTATTTCGCGGTATTTCCTTGGTTTTCTTTTATACTTATTGGAATGTTCTTCGGGATGTGGTATAAAGAACAAAATAAAAGCAATAATTATTTGTTCTCACGTATGCTCATTTCGGGAATTGTATTAATGGTTGTTGGTGGAGGATTATGCTATTACAATTTTGAATATCACTTTGGAGACTATTTTCATTTAGGTCCTGGCGGAGTGTTATATCTAGCGGGTTTCAATTTAGTATGTTTATGGCTCATGCATCTACTGGTGACAAGAGTTAGAGAAAATGCAGTTTTCAATTTTTTCTATTACTGCAGCAAAAGAGTAACTACAATCTACGTTATTCAATGGGTGCTTATTTGTTGGGGAATGGGGGCTCTGGGATATCAACAGTTCGGAGTACGTGGAGTTTTATTACTTATTCCTTTCTACATTTTGTTAACCCTGGGTGTTCAGAGATTCGTACTAGATAAGTTGTTTGCGAAGAAATCTAAAAAACAATCTGGTATAGCCAAAAATCAAGTAGCTGTGCAAAAGCCACAATAATATGAGAAAGTTTGATTGCGTTACTTTAGAATATTTTCCAGAAGAGAAGTTGCTTTTTTGGAAAATTAAGGATACCGGAATGCCAAATTTTTGTTTAAAAGGGCTTGAGGAATTTGTTGAGGTGCGTGATTGGTTATTTGAGTATTTTTCTCATCCTGATAGACCCTTGCAATTCATAGTGTCCGGTTCAGAACATCAAGGTGTTTACAACATGGGAGGAGATCTGCCTTTTTTTCTTGAATGTATAAGAACAAAAAATATCGAGAGGTTACGAAGGTATGCACATCTTTGTATTGATGCCATATATGGAATATATAATGCATTTGGTTTGCCCGCTATTACTATTGCGTTGGTAGAAGGTAATGCCTACGGAGGAGGTTTTGAATGTGCCTTGGCTCATGATTTTATTGTTGCTACCGAACATGCAAAATTTTGCTTTCCAGAAAATAAATTCAATTTATTCCCTGGTATGGGAGCGCATAGCTTATTATCCAGAAAAATCCCGAATCCTGATGCCGATAGTTTGATTAGAAGTAATAAGATGTATACATCAAGGTTTTTGCAGTCTTTTGGGCTTATAGAAAAGGTTACAAATAGCAATGGATCAATGATAGAATTACATCAATTTATTCATCAATTAAGAGATCGGTATAATTTTGAATATCATCATATTCAATGTAAAAAAATGATTAATCCGTTGCCCAAAGATGAGTTAATACATGTCACTGACCTTTGGGTAGAAGCATGCATGAATGTACAATCTTTTGATCTAAGAAAAATGGAGATCTTGGCAAAGGCTCAACAACGTAAAAAAATAGCGTGATGCAAGTTTTTATTTTAGATTTTTAGCATTTCTATACTTTTTTGGAGTTGTACCTTCTATTTTTTTAAATGCTGCTGTAAAATGCGTTGAGTTTTTATAACCCACCAGCTCTGAAATTTCATAGATGGGTTTTTTACTATGATTCAATAACTGCTTTGCTTTTTCCATACGTAGTTGCGTAGAATATTCAAATATAGTTTTACCAAATAGGCTTTTAAATTCCTTTTTTAATACAAAATCGTTTAAACCAATTTCTCGTGATAACTGTTGAATGGAGTGTTGAATAGAGAGGTCGGAAGCAATAAGATGCTGCGTTTGATATAATTTTTTTACCAAATGATCAACAGGAGCGGTTACAGCAGGTTGTGATTTCGAAGTATCTTCTAGTTTTAAAGCAATGAGTTCAAGTGTTTTTGATTCTAAAAACAAACGTTTTAACAAGCCCTTTCTTTTGTCTGAAAGAATTTCGGAAAGAATTTCCTGAGTTTTGGGGCACAAAGGCTTTAGAAAGTTCTTTTTTGATTTTGCCAAGGCATATTTTTCCAAGATATTATATTCGGCATCTAGACGATGTCTCTTTATAAAATCTAAACTCATTCTTATTTTTACTTCTTTCAGACGTTTGCGTTTGTGATACGATATAGAGCCGCGCAGTTTTGAAAGATATAAAAGATAACATTCCTGACTTTCATAAATTAAATCATAATGAATGCCTTCGATCTTAATAATTTGCTCACCCTCTATGAGAAAGGAGAGTTCAAGGAAGTTGTTGGGCAGAGATCCTTCAATAAAAAGATTTTCCTTTAGAATTACATCAGATATGGCAATGTGCAAACCATCGAATTTGTAAACCTGAAGAGATCCAACACCGAATTCTTCGAGAAATCTAAATTTTTTTGATGTTATACCACATTGTTTTTGAGTACTAATTGGTTCTAAAATAGCATACAAACTCTCAATTTTATGTTTGCTATGTATTTTGGTTTTAAGTGACGTTTTTTCACGTCTTTTTTTATCCATAATGCGTCATTTTTCTCCTTCCCTAGACACTAATTTTGCAATTAAATTTATTTAGACCAATTATAAATAATTGTTTTTCCGGTCGCTAAAGTAAACAAAAAATAATTATAGTCAGTGGTTATTTCAAAAAGAAAAAGTTGTGTCTTTTTTTTACTTTTTGCTGTACTTTTTTGTAGTGGGCAAGGGGTGATAAGAGGCGTAGTATTGGATCAAAAATCGAACCCGATACCAGAGGCTTCTATACAAATAGTTGGCCTTAAAAATGTTGGAACAAGTACCGATTTTGATGGTAAGTTTAGTATTCGACTTAGCAAGGGCTCTTATACCCTACAAACCAGTTTTATTGGTTTTAAAACGCAGTTTACCTCAATAGTGGTTAATACGAATGCATCTCAAAGTATCACCATTGTTCTCGAAGAAAACATAGAAGAATTAACTGATGTAGTGGTAAAAGGAAAAACCGAAGCCCAAAAAGCCCGGGAAAAAGCTTTTGAAGTAGAGGTTATTCAAGCCAAAGAACTCAAAAATATGAGTGTAGATATTAATGCTGTACTTACTACAATACCAGGAGTAAATGTTCGACAACAGGGAGGACTAGGATCTGCATTCGATTTTTCACTCAACGGATTGTCTGGAAAACAGATAAAGTTTTTTATAGATGGTATTCCTCTTGAAAACTTTGGGAGCTCTCTGTCGCTGAACAATTTTCCCGCTACACTTATCGAAAGAGCCGAAGTGTATAAAGGTGTTGTACCTATATATCTTGGGGCCGACGCTTTAGGAGGTGCCGTAAATATTGTTACAAATCGTAAAAAGAAAGATTTTCTGGACGTATCATACGATATTGGTTCGTTTAATACACATAGAGCCACACTTAATGGGCAATATTTCAGTAAAAAAGGATTTACTTTTCAGCTAGCGTCATACTATAATTATTCAGATAACGATTATACGATTAATAAAGTAGATCCAAATGTAGATGGTTTTGTAATTAGAGATGATTTAGGGAACCCAACAGGAGAGATTGTCGATGAGGTGAGGAGGTTTCATGATGCCTATGATTCCCAGATGATAAATCTTAAAACAGGATGGGTTGATCAACCATTTGCAGATCGATTGCTATTTGGGTTTTTGGCATCTGCCAACAAAAATGAAATTCAACACCCTATAGACCCTTCAAACCCTTTTGGAGAGGTATTTACCGAAAACGATGTTATTTCAGGAAGTATCAATTTTGAAAAGAAAAATTTATTACGAGATAAACTGAAGATAAATATCTATGCCTCAGTAACTCAAAATCAAGAAAAAGTTGTAGACACCTCTGCTCGTAGATACGATTGGTTCGGAAACTTTACCGAAAGAACAGATCAAACTTTAGGAGAATTTGAAGCCAATAAAACCTTATTTACCTTTAAAGACCATCTGCATCTAGTCAATGCGCTGTTTACCTATACATTTAATGAGCAGCACAGTGTACTCGTTAATTATTCCAAAAATTACATAAAAAGAAAAGGTGAAGATCCTGCGAGATCTGGTAGAATAGCATTTCAGGATCCACATATCATTAGTAAAAATATATTGGGAGTTTCTTACGACCTCAAATTATTCGACGCCAAATTAAATACTTCACTTTTTACCAAAGGATACCTATTGAATTCTGAAGGGATTATTGAAGATGTTTTTGCTAGTGTAGAAGAAGATCGATTCACTCGTTTTGAAAACAAATTAGAAGAGTTAGGATATGGTTTGGCATCAACTTATAAGATAATAGATCGATTACAAATTAAGGGATCGTTTGAGAGAACTTATAGAATACCTGAAGGGTTCGAGCTTTTTGGAGATGGCTTTTTATTGAAATCGAATCCCGAACTACTTCCAGAAGAAAGCTATAATGTGAATCTTGGAGCGTTGTATAGTACATCATTTAACAATCTTCAAATACAGGCCGATACCAATGTATTTCTACGAGAGTCAAAAAACTTTATCGCTATAAGGTCAGAAGGGATTTTCTCGAGATATTATAATACGGCAGATGCTAGAAGTACTGGAGTAGAAGGAGAAATAAGAACGTTGTATAAGGATAGGTTCTTTTTGGATGTTAATGCTACTTATCAAAATATAATTGATCGTAATGCAGGTGAAAATACTGGCGTCGATTTTCTTAAAAACCAACGCATCGCTAATATTCCTTATTTGTTCGGAAATGCAAGAATCGGAGGAAAGTTTGATGATATTCTAGCTTCAGATGATCAACTAAACTTTTCCTGGAACACTTATTACGTGCACGATTATCCCCTAACATCATTTGTAGAAGGAAGCCCAGAAGAAAGAGATATCATTCCTGAACAAATATCTCATAATGTTCAATTGGGTTATTCTTTTGACAAAGGAAAATATAATGTATCTGTATTAGCCAGAAATATTACTGATGCAAGAATATTTGACAATTTCCTGATACAGCAGCCAGGACGAGCTTTTTATATAAAGTTTAGATACTATTTATCAAATTAAAACAATTGCTAATTTTTAAACTAAATCAAAAATGAAAACAATACAAAGTATTAAAGGTACAATCCTACTTTTAGCGATGGCGCTAGTCGCTATTTCTTGTAGTAGTGATGATGATAATGGCGAACCGAACTCAGGAGGAGATACTTCCTCGGTTTCAAAATATGTAGTAGGTTTCGAGGCATTTCCAGTAGGAGATGCAAGTCCGGTAGACTATATTCTGGAGTTACCTTCATTAGATGCATTAACCTCTGGTGAGATTTCGGTTGAAGGACAAGGAACCCCCCTAAAAGGATGGAGATTCTTTCACAGTGCTGGAAATACTGTGTTTACTGCAGGGTATGCAGATGATGATAAGTGTATTGCATATCAGCTTAATGAAGAAGGTGAGCTAGAAGAAAAAGCGAATTTCGAATTTCAATCTACTTTAGATAATTATGCAGCGCTAGATGATAATACACTTATCGCGGTTGAGTTAAGTGGTGCAGTAACAGATGCAAGTGCTACAGCAATACCAGATAGAAGCTTCTATATTGTGAGTGCAGAAACTGGTTTGGTAGAGAAAATAGAAACACACGCAGTAGATAGTAGCGTGGGAGATGGAACCCCAGCAAACCCTCCTTATATCCCTTGGGTAACAGGAATGGTACTAAGAGACGGAAAACTTTTTATATCATATCACAAATTACTTCCAGATGGAACGTTTACCAATATTGGAGCAGATAAATCTAATGTTGCAATTTTAACGTATCCAGAGTTCGAATTAGAAAAGATTATAGAAGATGACCGTAGTAGTCCAATAGGAGTTAATGGGCATAGTACAGGTATAGAACAAACAGAAAACGGAGATATTTATTCATTCTCTCCTTCAGCATTAAGTGCTGGATTCACATCAGCTGTTAAACCTTCTGGGATTTTAAGAATTAAAAATGGTGCTACAGAATTCGACCCAGATTATTTCTTTAATATAGAAGAAGCAACAAACGGAGGGAAATTGTTCCTGATGGATTATGTTGGAAACGGAAAAGCTATAGGAAGAATAATTGTGGATGATACCAATGGTGCAGGAGAATGGGGAGCATTCTTTAAAAAAGATGTATTTAAACTAGTGGTGATCGATCTAGAAAACCAAACAGTCACTGATGTTAGTGGAGCCCCAGTTCATGGGCATCGTTATACATCACCAATGTTTGTCGAAGATGGTAAAGTATATATTAGCTGTTCTACCGCAACCGAAACACATATTTATGTTGTAGATCCTGAAACTGCAACTGCTACTAAAGGAGCCAAAGTACTAGGGCTAGGGCTTAAAGGAATTTTCAAAGTAACTAACTAACCTCACTTACTTACACTTTGAAAAGACACTCCCAAGAGGTCTCTTGAACTCTGGGGGTGTTTCTCATTTAAACATAAATAAACGAACAATGACAAAACCTAAGAAAAAAAATACTCGTAAAACCATCTTGAAAATTCATAGAATCCTTGGGTTAATGACGGGCTTGGTTGTGTTTGTAGTTTCTGTAACAGGATGTTTATGGGTGTTTAAAGAAGAAATAGAAGGGTTTTATGACGATTACAAATATGTAACTGTTCAACAAGAACATTTTATAAAAGCATCTGAGGTCAAGGATTTGGCAGAAATAATTATACCTGATAAAACAATTCATGGAGTAATCTATGGAAAACCAAATGAAGCCATTGAGGTGGTCTTTTATGAAGCAGAACCAGAGGTTTTTTATCAAAGTGTCTATTTAAATCCTTATACAGGTGAATTTATAAAACGAGTTGATAATACGGCAGGATTTTTTGGTTTTGTATTAAAAGGCCACTTGCAGTTGTGGTTACCAGAGGCTATAGGATCCAGAATTGTTTCGTATTCGGTATTACTATTTCTATTCATTTTAATTAGTGGTTTAATTTTATGGTGGCCCAGAAATAATAAAAATTGGAAACAACGCTTAAAGTTTGATTGGAAAGCAAATACAAGATGGAAACGTAAGAATTTTGATTTACATACCGTGGTAGGATTTTATATCTCTTCTTTTGGTTTAATTCTAGCCTTTACCGGTTGTGTTATGGCGTTTAACTGGTTTTATTTTATAGCATATGTAGCCACAGGAGGTAATAAAGACCCAAGATTCGTTATTCCAGAAAGTGAAAAAGTAGTAGTGACTACATCTACTCCAAAGTATGAGTATGATAAGTTAATTCCTATTTTAAAGAATAGATATAAAGAAGCACATAGTTTTGAGTTACACTATCCAGAAAATGATACCACATCGATTTTAGTAGAAGTGAGTAATTCTGAGGGATTGTATTATAATATGGATTATCTATTTTTTGATCAGTATACGCTAAAAGAAATGGAGACTCCAAGTATTTATGGGAAATACAAAAATGCAGCGTTTGCAGATAAAGTAATTCGTATGAATTATGATATTCATATTGGAGCCATTGGCGGTATTGCGGGAAAGATTATCGCTTTTTTGGTGAGTTTAGTATGTGCGTCTCTACCGGTAAGTGGAATTTTACTTTGGTACGGAAGAAAATATAAGCGTGTAAGCGATAAGAAACTTAGACTGGTAAGTTAAAAGTAAACATCGAAGTTATAACTTCGATGTTCGCTCCTCCCCAATAAAATAACCCAGACATTTTTGTGTCTGGGTTATTTGTTATGGGGCTATGGGGGCAAAGGGCATACCATAGATCTCAACATTAGGCTCAATAATTTTTTCCTTGGGAGTGTATTTTAAATTTTGCATTACATTATAGTTAAACCATATGGACAATAATCGATAAGGGATTTCTAAAGAATCTTTTAGTCCTAGTTTAGAATCATCCATATGTATCCATCTTTTTAAAGGCTGTTCATGTATTTTATTAAGTATTCTAACCTTACCAAAGTGTTTTTTCATTCTTAAAAACATCTCAATATCAAATAACCATCTGCTAAAGAAGTTTCTTTTGAACAATACCGGAACCAATTCAGCTCTAAACACTTTTGCTCCACACTGAGTATCTTCTATAGGTAACCTTAAAATGAAGAAAACGAGCATTTTGATAATTTTAGAAAAAAAAGCTCTCATCCCATCTTTTTGAATTCCCGTCGACGCATTTTTAGCTCTTGATCCAAATACCATGCTTAGTTTCCGATTTGTTTTTAAGGTTTTTAGTAATCCATCAAAATCATCAAAGTCTGTCGATAAATCAGCGTCTATAAAGCCTACAAATTTAATATCTCCTCTACTATGTAAATATCTTGCACCTGCTCTGACTGCTGCTGCTTTTCCTACATTTTTCTTAATATCGATAACACTTACTTTTTCTGGGTTTGTGTTTTGAATTTGCCTTAGAACAGAAATGGTGTTGTCTTTGCTGCCATCGTTTACAAAGCATAAATGATAGTTGTTTTTCTTATTTATAAAGTTAATAAATGCATCTGCATTTAATCTTTTTTCTTCATTATAGCAAGGGACAATAATTCCGGTTTTCATAGTCTGTTATTTTGGGATTACATTTCGAAAGTACCTGAAACAAGTAGGGGGTATGATGGTATTTCGTTCACTGGAAAATTGGTTTCGATGAATGGTTTTTATCGAAAGACATACCATTCGTCGAATCCCAAACCTTTGTTGTATATTTAAATCAGAAACTACGGCGAGTCTATGAATTCAACTACGAATAAGTATTTAATCACTGCTTTATTGATTGGAGTTATATTTCATGGTACTTCTATTTTCTTCACTATAGAATACACCTATGATGCATTAATTCACTTGTTTTTTGGAAACCACTATGCCAACAGTTGGTTCGAACCCTGGAGTTATAGCTGGTATACAGGATTTACGGTCATGGGGTATCCTCCATTAGTTCACCAAAGTATAGGGTTGCTATCTTATATCGGAGGATTAAAATTTGGACTGTTTTCAGTCGCTATAATTGCTATCATATTATTTATTACCGGGGTATATCGTTATGCTTTGGTGCTCACTTCTAATAGAACCGTGGCTGGTTATACAGCGATCTTAGCGGTTTTTTCGTCAACTTTTATAGAGACATTACATATTTTTGGCCAGTTACCTAGTATTGTTGGTATTTCTGTGCTGATGCACTCACTTCCCGAAATTTATTTATGGATCAAGGTTGGAAAACTGAAGTATTTAATAAATGCCTTAAGCTTAATTTCGGTAACTGTGACTTCGCATCATGTAACTCCTATATTTGGGATGGTGTTTTTTATTTTTCCATTAATCGGAATGATAATTATGGATGCCGCAAGAGACAAAGCAGGTAGTTATAAGGAAATTAGATTACTACATTTTATTAAGACATTTTTTGGGTTACTACGACGAATTATAACTTTTGGTTTTGGGTCATTAATTCTTATTATTTTCTGTATTCTTCCATATTGGATCAATACCAAAAATAACCCTATTACCCAGGTGCCTATACCTCATGGTTCAAGAGACAATTTTCTGGAAGTAACCTCTTCTGGTTTGGTTTTTTTCTTAATTCCCTGGGGAGTATTATTGTTTTTGCTACCGTATATATGGTATCGATTTTTTAGCAAACGATATCTCTTTTTCGGGTTGTCGTTTACATTACTTACTATTTTGGGAACTGGAGGAACAACACCTATTCCCAGAGCAATATTAGGAGATAACGCCTTTAATATTTTAACGCTAGATCGCTTTACACTGTGGGCCTCATTGATGGCGCTTCCAATATTTGGAGAATTTGCTTATCGATTTGTAGAAGGAGATCTCAGAGATAAAATAAAGAGAAGATATGGGAATTTGTTACATCGAATATTGGGAGGATTGCTAGGCAGTGCAATCGTATTGATGACCTTTTTTACCATGTGTTTAGGTTATTTCAGACCTTTACAACCTGCACAAATAAAAATGTTACCTATTCTCAATTTTTTAAAACAAGATCAGCACGATCATTGGAGATATTTACCATTGGGGTTTGGAGATCAAATGGCGTGGCTTTCTGCGCAAACCGATGCAATGACGGTAGATGGTAATTATCATTCGGCAAGAAGATTACCTGAATTAACTACAAGAGCAGTGGAGCGACTCGAAAATTCTAAATTTAGAGGAGTAGAAGGAATAGGATCTTTACAGCAATTCTTAACGGTTCCCGAAAAATACAACCTGAAATATGTGTTCTCTAATGATAAATTCTACGACCCTATTTTGTATTTCTGTGGTTGGCAGCGTTTACGGCAACTAGAAAATGGTATTATGGTATGGGAAAAGCTAAATGTTCCACCATTATCCAATATTTTACCAAAGGATAATGTTCCTTTGTTTCAAAAGTTGATGTGGGGGTTAATACCTGTACTTACAGTTCTTATTGCATTTATAATCAATATACAGCTTATTTGGATTCACGCGCTAAAATCCAAATTCAAAGCATTTCCTGTTTATTTCAAATATGGTATAGAGTATGTCGGCTTTAAGAAATCGGTTATTCGCGCATCTTTTCTCTGGGCTATAGCAATGTGTGGGATATTTGCGTTTGGAATTTATCTTCTTTATGTGAAAAATGTAACTCAAATTAGACCCGAAAATGTAATAACTGCTTATTATGATGCTCTGGATTTTAAAGAATTTCAAAGGGCATATTCTTATTTGCATCCTGGTAGTAATAAGTCATTAGATCAATTTATGCTCGAAGTTTCTGTTACAGATGGGCTGTTAAGTTCATATGCGAAGTTAGATAAGTTGACTATCGAGGTTCTAAAGCAGACCGATACCTCGGCCAAAACAAAAGTATCTGGGAACTGGATTACACCTCTGGAAAAAATTGACAAAGCATTTTATCATGAGTTAAAAAAAGAAAAAGGGAAATGGTATGTATTGCCTTTAGATTACGATTTAGACATTCCACCCGATCAATTATTTTCAGAAAATATCCCAACCTATTACAATCATGGGCGTCGAAGAATTACATCTGAGCAGACACATCATGAAGATGTTTTAAAACAACCTGTTCTGGAGGTGCTGTCTGCTAGAATTATAAATAATGAAGATCAATACTACATCGTAGGAGAGTTACAAAATGTAGATAATGTTCCTTCTGATGTTGTCGTATCTGGAACTTTGTATAACGATGATAATATAGAATTGGCTAGTTATAATGTAAAACATCAGATTAAGCATAAACTAATGCCAAAAGAAACTACGAGTTTTAGGATGAACTTCGAAGGTATCGCATGGAAAAATATTGATGATCAAAAACCTACCACATTTGATCCAGAACAGTTTACCGCAGTTGATTTTGACGGCCAACCGGCTAAGTTTAATTTACAATGTGCTGGTAATGTGGCAACCGTAGATCTCTATAAAAGGGTTGTGATTAATGATTTAACAGTAAAAAACACTGGCATTCAAGGAGTACTATTTAATTCAGGACTTCGAGAAGTGACCATACCTCAGTTAATAATTTCTTATTATGATTCAGAAAGAAAATTAATATGGGTTGCAAGTAAATATTTACCCGAAGGTATTAGGCCTCAAAGGAAACTCTTTTTTGAGTACGATTTTGAAGACCTTTCTTGTGCGATAATGATCGATGAAAGCATGGAGAACATTTTTGTAAACGGATTAGCCAATGAGGAAATAAGTAAGAAGATGGTTCCCGAAAGAAGGCATGATCAAAAACAATCCCAATTAATACCAATTGATGGTAAGGGATTTAAATATGTCAAAATCGAGATTAATAATTATGTAGGAGCATCAAATTAATGAGAATAGGCAAAATACATATCATTTTAATTAGTATCTCTATATTTTGCTGTATAGGTTTTACTATGATTTTTAATATGCCCAATTCACCGACTAAAGTGAGACTAAAAACTACGCAGAAAACGTATGAGGCGGGAGATAACATTATCATCGATTTTGAAAGAGATACAACTCTAGCGGCCCAACTTTTCTTAAAAAGTTCCTATGGTAGTACTATGATTACATCTTCTACAGGTGAATTTGTTGTTCCAGATTATTTTTCTCGAAAAAAAGGAAGATTAGATTATTATTTGGTTCAGGAAGGAGAGTGTCTTTATCAAGGAGTAATAGATATAGAGGCAAAATCGAAAACGAAGATCCAATTAGAAACCTATGTGGGGCCGCCAAGCATTGTTGCTGGGGGTGAAGATTATACCATGCATGTAGTAGTGCCTTCAGATATATATGATAATCCCATTGCTGATAGTACAAAAATATGGCTTAAGCATCAGTTTTTGGGATTAGAAAAAGAATATGAAGAGGTTACCAAAGATCTAATTAGTTGGAAAAATATTTTTTCATATTCAAAAAAGGGGAAACTATTAATCTCTTCTCAGATAGCAGAAATACACTCAAAAGAATTTACAGTAGAAATATACCCTTCATTAGCTCAGAACTTTAAAATTTACAGTTTTCGTGAGCATGAATATGCAGATGGAAACCAGGTAACAACTTTCACTTCAGATGTAATAAAAGACAGTTTTGGCAATATTGTAAGTGATGGTACCATGGTCAATTTTGTGATTAAAAACTCTGAAGGCTCACTATTAACAACACAAGGTACTACCGTAAATGGTATAGTAACAGCAAAACTATTGCACCCAGATCATGCAGATTCCTGGGAAATAAGTGCTTTTATAGATGGTATTGCGGAGAGCGAAATACTAGAAATTACATTTGATGGGGTATTAGATGATTTTGAAGTCAGTTTCGATATGTATCAAAGAGAAATTGTTGTAGGACCTCTCACCAGTTTTATGGGACAGATTATACCCGATGGTGCCATAGTAAAACTTGAAATTTATACGAACAACGAGTTAATAGAAACAAAAGTAAAAACATCATTTGAAGGTAGGGTCAAATTCGTCTTGGAAGAAGGATTTTATCCCGATGGAGAGTATGATTTTAGAATCAAATCGATGGGTATTGCAAAATGGTTTAAAAATAGAGTACTGCAATGATGAGAATGAATAGGAATATATATAGAAGTCTGGTTATACTCTCTTTTCTTGGGGTTGTGATAATAGCACTCTTTGGTATTAGTCAGGTACTTGCCTATTTGGGTTCGGGTGCAGATCGATCTTCGATGTTGCATGTAGCTTTGAATAAAGAAAAGGTGTATGTACCCAAGGTTATCTGGAAAGATACTATTAATCCTGGTAGGCCCATAGAGGAGCAAACTATTCTAGATATTGAGAAAGACTACTTAAATGCATGGTATGTACGTAATGTGGCGTATCAGAACAACGAGTTAAAAGCCATCGATGATTATTACACAGCAAGTGCCATGCAAAATATAGAAAGCACTATTGCAGCAAATGTATCTAACAACCTTTCTATACATAGCACCACAGTTGCTCATAATATTTCGTTAGATTTTTATAGTGCAGATGGGCAGTTAGCAGTAATTACAGATTCTGGGGTAAAAGCGTTTCAGCATATTTATCAACAAAATGAATTGCTTTTTCAAACAGAAGATATTACTAACTATCAGGTTTTGTTATTGCTTGAAGATGGATACTGGAGAATACGACATTTGGTAAAAAAGGAGAATGATGAAATGATAACACCACAAATCTCAAATGGTTTTGCCAAAGTTGTGGATAATAAAATATATGTTAAGGATAAAGAATATCAACTTAAAGGCATTAACTATTACCCTCAAAAAACTCCATGGGATATGTTTGGCGAAAATTTTGATATCGAAGTGATAGGTCAGGATTTTGACATCATTCATGATGCAGGACTAAATACTATTCGTGTTTTTGTGCCGTATGAAGCCTTTGGAAAAGCAAAAGTAGATCCTGAAAAGCTTGAAAAGTTAAAATTGTTATTAGATACAGCCTTATCAAAAGAGATTATGGTTGTGGTAACATTATTTGATTTCTATGGAGATTATTCAGTTTTGGATTGGACACTAACACATCGCCATGCAGAGCAAATTATAAGTGTTTTTAAGGATCATAAGGCCATATTGGCTTGGGATGTAAAGAATGAACCAAATTTAGATTTTGAAAGTAGAGGAAAAGAAAATGTAACAGGATGGTTAAAGGAAATGATAGCTCAAATCAAGCAATATGATCCTAATCATTTAATTACCATTGGATGGTCCGATATGAAATCGGCTTCTATATTACAAAACGAAGTAGATTTGGTATCCTTTCATTATTATTTGGATATTGATATGTTTTCGAACTCTTTTGAAGAGTTACAAAAACAAATCGATAAGCCTATGGTATTGCAGGAGTTTGGACTGTCATCGAACAAAGGATTTTGGAGTCCGTTTGGCCCTTCAGAAACTACCCAGGCAGAATATCATGAGCAATTTCAAACATTGATAAAACAATATAATGTTCATTTTCTATCCTGGACGCTTTACGATTTTGAAAATGTACCTAGTAGCGTAGTTGGGCGACTACCTTGGCGAAAACATAAACAAAAACACTTTGGTTTTATTAATGCTTCGGGAGAGAAAAAGAAAGCATTTAAGCACATCTCCAACTGATATATTTGCATTAAAAAACCTAAGCCATTTTGATTTCCCCAAATTTCTCTAGATACATTCTGGTAATCCTACTCATCGGAAATGCGGTTGCTGCATCATAATTAGCTTTTCCCAGTTCATTACGATAATTTGGGTTGGTAACAATTTTTTGAATAGCATCGGCTAGACTGTCGGTACTAGTAGGATCAAAAAATTCACCTCGATACCCTTCTTCTTTAACCAAAATACCTAAATCACCTAGGTCAGGCATGACTACCGCTTTACCATAACTGCCTGCTTGATGTAGCACCCCAGAACTACCTGTTGTCGAAGTGTACGGAAAAATAACCATAGCACTTTCTCCAAAAATCTTTGGAACATCTTCTTCGGCAACATATCCGGTAAATGTAATTTGGTCGGTTTCTTTGTATTTTTCCTGCACAGATGATAAGTATCCTGGTACATTTGGGTTATCGGTGCCAGCAATAACCACCTCTAGGTTTTCAGAAGTTCTATCCCTTATTTTCTCAACGGCATCTATCAGTATTTCTACTTTTTTATATGTTCCAAATTTACCAAATGTCATTATTTTTTGTGGGCCTTCTGGCAAGTCATATGTTGGCTCTTCTGGTAGCTCAAAAGTTCCGTGAGGAATAAGAATTACATTCTTGGCTTTGTATTTTTCTTCAAGAATATCTACATATTTACTAATGGTCACCGCTATACTATCTGCTTTTAAAATAAACTTTGTAAGGGTGGTGCCTATGAAATTATATATTTTCTGGAGTAGTTTGTTTTTGGTAAAACCAGCACTTTGTAAATCTACCTGCTCCATGATATTATGTAATAATACGATAGTCGGTATTTTCTTTCGCTTGCATAACATGGGCAATAAAAGACCTAATGCCGCAGCTATTTTTTTGTCTCCAAATTTCATAAACTGGAGATTAAATAGAATTGCATCTGGGCGAGTTTCTTTTACAGCCTTCATGACCGAAGAAATATTGGTATAACTATTAAAACGCCAGCATTGTTTTACAGTAATTTTACACCCATTTTCTGTAAAGTTGATATCAGCTTCTTCTGGTTTTATATCGGTCAAAATAATGAGCTCCGATACATCAGAATGTTGTCTAAAATGTTTTACTAGGTGATAAGCATACTCATTTAAAGTTACTTTGCTGGGAGGATAAGCAGTTACAATAGCTAGTTTCATAAGAAATCAATTTATGGAATAGACCAGTACGAATTAAAATCTAGCTGAAATACTAAGGGGTAAGTTGATTTCAAGATTTTAGGACGCAAGGGGGTACGTCTTTATTTTATCTACAAGTTATAGTAACTTTATCAAAAAAACAACATATGAAAACAGATTCTTCGAGTTGTTTGATCGAAAAAAAAGACGTATATGATAGTTAATAGTTTTCTCTAAAAATATAATTCACTTTATTTTTTTTGAAAGCCTTTTTTATCACATTATTCTCTTTACCAAAGACAAACAAAATTTTACTTCTCTTATTCGCTTTAGCATATATGTCTTTGAGTACTTGGATGCCATTTTGATCAATTTTTTCAACTTTTCTAAGAGACATTACAACTTCTTCATAATTATCTAGAAGATAATTGAATTGTCGTTTTACAAGTTCTGTGTTGTTTAAGGTAAAGTTACCAATTACCTCAAACCTTCCTGCGGTATGTATTATTTGTAAATTCATGATATTTATTTTGGGGTTGGGGTTTATAGATTATCGCTTCTTAAAACATAACTTACTTTTCCGAAAGCATTTCTTACTTTTTGATTTTGCTGGCCAATAACATAGAATATCTTATTGTTTTTCACAGCTTTTTTAAAAATCGAGTTCAAGGCATGGACACTAGAATTATCAATTTTAGTGACTTTATCTAAACATAAAACAACTTTTTCCTTATTAAATAGGAGCTGTTCACAATGTCTTCTTAATGAATTTACATTTTCGGCAACAATGCTGCCTTTGATCTCATAGATTCCTTGGTTTTGGGTAATTTTAAGTGCCATAATGTTGAATTTTAAGGTTACTTATAGTTCTAATTTCTCTTTTTCATTTAATTGTACAGTTGATCTTTCGATCAATAGAATTTTTCTTTCGACGAGTGGAACTAACCTTTCGTTAAGTTTTTTGAAGATATCTTTTGATATCCTACGAAAAACAAAAGTTGAAAGACGAGTAGAATCGTCATGGCGACGATTTGCATAATGACAACTTGTAATAAAGAATTGTGAAATAAAATGATAAGTACTACCTGAAGAATTCCAAGTAAAGAAGAGATAATCACAGGAATGTATTGATCCAGCGATAAAAAGTAATAAGCGAATATATTAGAAATTGCAAAGAGTGAAGTTGCAATAGCATATTTCCATAGTAATGGAGCAATACTTATATACTGTTTCCCAAACATGATATTAATGACAAGCTCCGGGAAAAAGTAACAGCCAATTACAATAGAGCTGGATAAGAGTGTGATGTAAAATACATATTTGAACAGTATAGGGGCGGTAGATACACCTTCTTTTTGTAGTTGAACTACTTTAGGTAATAAAAGCATCACAAACATCCAGGCGACAAAATATACTACACGGCCTATTAAAGCCAACGATGCGTATAAGCCGGCATCATAAGTTTCAAAATAGTGTTTCACCAATAGGATATCGCTATTGTTTATAATAATCTGACTCAGTTCATAAAATGCAGTCAAGGTAAAGAATCGAAGAATATACTTATTCTCTGCAGATGGTAATGTATATTTCTTTATAGGGTTAATATCTTTTGCGTGAAAAGGAATCAATCCGAACATAAATGATAACGCTATTCCCAAAGACACAAGAATTGAAGACTGAAGATTGATCGTGTAAATCAATAGTAAAGTAATCAATAAACGACTTATCATTTCTCCCTGATAGGTAATCGCTAGTTTTTCAAACTTTTTGGAGCCTTGAAAAAAACCTCGATTCACACTCATAATGAAATACAAGGGTACTCCAATCCCAAAGAGAATAAACATCAAAGATGTTTGGGTATTAAATAAGGTTTGTAGTTGATTAGAAAATGCTACAATGAGAATACCAAATACAATACCAGTAAGTGTAGCGTATTTGTAAATGATATTGATGAAATTTTTAAAAATACTATTTTCAAACAGTACCGAGAATTTTGCAGTAGATAGCTGAAACGTCATAGCAATAAAAGAAAGCACGAGTAAAAATGTAATAAGAAGTGCCGCATCTGCAAATTGTTGAGGTCCAAGGATTCTTCCGAGAAGTAAATTGTAAAGATAGTTCCCTCCGTTAACAATGATCACACTAAGCATGAATTTCTGCTCAGCAGTGATGTTTTTCAATGCTTTCATGAGGGCTATCATATATTTATTCGTATAGTTTTTGAATTTATTATTCTAGTGTTACTAAAGTTACATTCTTTTTTTGTTAAACTACTGTACTTTATTATAAAGTACAGTAGCCAACAGAAAATTAAATAAAGTTAAATAGGGAATGCCTCAACATATCATAATTTTTTTCACCCAATCGAAGCAGTCACTTTTGGTTATCGTATTAGGAAACTTCCTTCATATCGTTTTTTGAAGTTATCTCCTCTAATAATATATTTATATACTCCTTGCGCTAAGTTCTTAGCGGTAAAAGTAAATGTACTTGATAAAGTCTGATTCCCCGTTATTTCCTCTTCCTGCACTATTCTTCCTAACATATCTATAACCGAAATGGTTATTTTTTTGTTTGGAGTAGGCATTTTTATTGTGGTTTCACTTTTAAAAGGATTAGGAGAGTTGCTTACCGTAGCAACGTTACTGGTAAGGTCTTGTGTATCCTCATCTACCGCTACAGTATCATTATCATCTTCGTTTATATCAAGATCCCTTACAAAAGCAAGTTTATTGACCTCAAGATTAAATGGAACTGAGTTTCGGTAGTCTCCCTGTATAGAAAATACCACACTTCTTACATCTTCTAAGGTCATCTTTTTCTTGGCTTTACTCGTAAAATCTGAGAATGAGATCACATATTTTTTAAGTGTATCATTTGCCTTTATGGTATATCGTAATCTATCATTCCAATCGACAAGGTCATTCGATACTAAAATTACTTCAACATCTGTTTTCGAAAGTAGTTCAAACGAAACTCCTTGGTATTCAGAAACATTAAGAGTAAGATCACCTCCTAAGATATTTCTAAATAAATTCATGGTCTCTTTTATAGAACCTTGTACACTAGCATTTCTTTCTACAAAATAGTCATCATGTTCATTCTCTGACACTTCGTTTTCTGAAATCTTGAAATTTGCAATACTAGCTCCATTTTCCTGATAGTCAATGCCCCATGGTCCATCGGCCAAGTATAACACATCTGCTTTGGCAGGATCATCCCCAGTTATAGAAAAACCAATATCGAATAAGTACCCTGTGTCTATTGTAATGGTTTCTTGATAAGCTCCAGATAATGCAATGGTTTTAGTCATAAATTCTTCGGAAGAAAGTTCTGTGGCTCTCTTGTTTCCTTCAAATAAAAATTGAGTTGCTTTAGATTTATTGATCATACTCAGCGTTAATTTCCCGTTGCGATAAAACCCTTTTTGAATGAATATTGGAGGGATATTATCAGGAATAAACGTTTTTCCAAGAGATTTTTCCTCTGCCAATTTATCTATTATAGTATTAGCAATATTAACCGTTTGAGGTATAGACCCTCCCCAGATTTGGAAATTAAGATAATCTCCTTCTGGGTACTCATTGATATTCCAAAGGCTATACAATTCATTCTGATACTCATCTAAACGTACAGAAAAATGTAACGCGTATTCTATTTCTCCGTTAGGCCTTTTTATTCGAGTATTTACCAGAGTAAAATCTCTCACTTTTAGGGTTCTAATATCTTCAATAATAGAACCATTAAGACGATCGCAAATGGTTTTAGAATGATCATAAACTCCACCTTTGGTAGCCATAGCCAATGCGGCTCCAACTCTGTCATCTACATTGTAATAATCTATCGAGAAAACTGAAGTAGCATTGGTTACACCTATAAGATCATCTGGACTTGATACATAAGAACTTTCATTTCCAGTAGCACCTGTTGCAGGGAAATAAACACTAAGATCTATACCGTTTTTTGATCTGTATTTTTTTGAACCTGGCATAAATTTTTGCTGTAATTTTTTCTGGTTAAAAACGTTATTGGTTTTTGCTCTTAAAAAATTTCTTTTTGCAATTAAATTGGCCAAATCACCATTACTTTCTAAACCACCATCATTCCCTGAGGTAACTACACCTTCTTCGGTAAGTTCAGGAATATTGGTTGTTTTTAGATCTGAATATTCGTTTGCACTAATGTGAAATAGAACATCATTAAAGTCGTGATCTGCAGCAGGGTAGTCTCTTCTGGCATCTTCAAAACCGAGAACAATTGTTTTATTTGCAGTATCAGCCAACAAAATAGTATGAGGTTTTAAGGCATCATCACATTCTGGGTTAAAGCCAGGATTTGAATATAATTGCCATAAACCAGAATCTACCATAGCACCGTTCCAACTATCGGTTAACAACACCCAACCTATACCTGTGCCTGCAGGGAAACTTCCTAAATCTACAGTATTCCCTGGCATAAGTTCTCCATTACTCCCTGTTTTAGATGCGTTTGGAAATACCAAGGTGATATCTTCAGGATCTGGAGTTTTGGTTAATGGGTTGTTTACATTATATGTGTAGTATCCTAAGGAACTCTTATAGCTAGTATTTTCATCGATAAAAGTGACCTTAATATTGGTAGTGTTTTCTATAAATACATCATTATCATATCCAGAATAAATATAGTCAGGGTTCATGTTAGGAATTGAACTTCCTTCGGGAAGGGCAGTAGCAATTCTATTGAGATAATCTGATGATAAGGTCTCATTATTTCTCAGGTAATTTGGAGTGCCATTATTTCCAAATGTGCCCATATATTTATATCGCTCACCAATACTTTGCACAGGAAAACTGTTTGGATTTTGATTTCCGTTGTCGGCATCAAAAACTGTTTCTTTGAGATCGAAATTATCATCGAGCCCGTCTTGATCAAAATCGTTTCCGGCTGCTACGGTATCCGCAATACCATCGGTGTTGGTGTCATAAGCATCAACATGATCTAGAGTACCATCATTGTTAGAATCGGTATCTAAAAAGTCGGGATTATCAGTGCCATCAGTGTTGACATAACCTTGTGGAGTACCACCCTGATCTGGATCAAAAGCATCATCCATTCCATCTCTGTCAGTGTCATTCCCCGAAGGAGCAACGAAATTAGTACTATTTTGACCTTCAATTAAGTCGATGATGCCATCCTGGTCGGCATCAATATCATATGGGTCATAAATTAAATCTCCATCAGTATCGGGAGGGTAGAAAGCTATTCCCGTTTGATCGATATCTACAATATCTGCTATACCATCAAGATCTGCATCATTAAAGTTTGTGTCTTCTGCATTAAATAATCCGTCGTTATTGGTGTCATAATTACCTAACCCGGCTTCTACAATATCAAAAATACCGTCATTGTCGCTATCAAGGTCTAAAACATTGGGTACACCATCTCTATCGGTATCAAAAGCTAGCGAAACACCGCTATTACAAGTTGCTCCAAAATCTGGATCCAGATAATTAAAGGTGCCATCAGAATCATCGTCTCCATAGGGATCAACTCCTCCACCTTCTACAAGGTCTGGTATACCATCTCCATCGGTATCTTTATCAAAAGGGTCCAATACTTCGTCTTGATCTGCATCTACAGGAGAGACTCCTATAGCGCATTTAAATCCATCATTAGAATTGGTTACTTCGGTATTATTCAATAAGGTAGCATAAGGGCTACTACTTTTATAATCATTAACCAGATACAATCCGCCTTTGTTACTTGATACATATAAGCGATTGCTGGTATCTGTGTAACTTGCTCCAAAGGTATGCCCTGGTAAATCTGTTACAGCTTTACCACTAAATACAGGTGTATTCGTAGAAAGATCCCATTTATATACATTTCCTCGGCTTCCGCCATAAAGATTACCATTTATAAAAACAATATCTGCACAAGCCTGGGGGGAGGCTTGATCAGATACTACAATCTCAAAAACAGGAGCGGAAGAACCGTCATAGTCTTGAAGATTTATGATTTTATGAAAGGATCTCTTGTCTAAGGAATTTTGAAAAACCCATAGATTACCTTCATTATCTATATCGGCAGCATAACCGCCTCCAAACTTTACACCTCCATTGGGTGCAACTTCACCCAAATCAACCACCATGTCTTTACCAATTCTTAGTAAATGTCTATCCTTGTTTCTTATGGCATACAAGAAGTTATCTACAGGGTTGTATCCTCCTGCATTGTAAGCAGAATGAATATGTAAGGGGGCAGAATATGTTCCTGTTATAGGATCATAAGATCGTAAGGCACCAGAAATAACCTGGTAAAATTTACCTTCGTTACAATCGAAAGGTTGTTGCGCATAACTCGATGTTAAAATGGCAATGAGTAGTAAGAATAGCGTAGTTATTTTTTTCATACAATCGCTTTTTTAATTTTTTTGACTGTGATATTATTGTAAGATGAATAGTAAAGTTTCAGTTCTTATACAGTGAGAAGAAATTTGTTGGCGGTAAAAAAGTACGGTCTTTAAAATGGGATATGGATGCTTTATGTATAGCATGAAAATTAAATGGTATAAACTTTTTGGTAATTATAGTAGTTACCACATGTTGTATACATGTAATAAAGAAGTGAATGAAATCTACTTTTGAAGGATTATTTTTTCTTGATTCTAGTCCACAATATTTGTACAAACATAGTAGGTTGGTTTCCATAATTATCGTCATTTTATTTTAGATTTGGGCTACTTCAACTATTATTCAGAAGAAGTAAAATGAAAGGCCATTGTTATTGTGACGCTTTCTGTTTTATTTTGGGTTAAACATTCTTCCGGGGCCTAGAATTATGTTTCACACCTTGACGAAAATTTACTTAGGTATTCTAAAATTGTAAATGGTAATACGTTTTTATACTCTTCTTGGGGCTTTGAAGATTATGCTACCATTTTTTGACGAAGTTTACTTTTATGTTGATCAAGGGTTTGTTAGTCAACATATTGTAAAACTAAAAAAGTTATCCCCAACCTTGTATACGGGAAAACCACACTTTTTGTACGTAACTACCAAAAACAGTGTATTTTGTCGATAAAATGGTATTTTTACATGAAAATTTAACATTTTTACTTACAGAAATAGTAAAAAAATATTACAAATGTTAAAAATAATGTGGGTTTCCTCATAGTTTTTTTGTTAAAAAAAGTCCCTTTTTGATCTCTTTTTGAAGTTGTTTTCCTTAAAAAAAAGTTAATAAGACCAAATTAAATGGTATTTAGAAAATAAATTGATTAAGGTTTTAAATGATTTATTTTGATTTTTGATGATCATACTAGTAAAAACGTGTAACAGATTGTATTACTTTATTCGCCCTTTCCATATCTAAACTTTTTACATAGCGATAAGTTCGGTTTAGTATTCGCTGTACTTCATGGTTATCTTTGAATTCTTTTCTGGCATTGTATAAATCTAATGCAACTTGTAGGTCATATGGAGTAAAGGGTACACCGGTATATTCTTGCAAGATTTGCAAATATGTGAAACCAAATTCTTGTGTGGGTTCTATCATTGTGCCTTCTCCGAAATCGTTCCATGTGATAATTTGAATAAAATCTGATTGTTCATGATGGGTGTAGTTGAGTGTCTCTACAAAGGTATTTCCTTCATTAGTATCTATACTCCATTCATTAATACCATCTGACCATCCTCCGTCAGCATAAAAACTACTAAAACCGGGATATGAAGAACCTACTGTAATTTTGTTTTGTGGTAAATAAGTATCGTAATAGTACTCATGAGCAAGTAAATGGTCTTTGTCTACCCACAGAAACTCTCCAGCAGAATTTACCCCAACCCGATCACTAGCAGCCCATAAGGTAAGGTAATGAGGTTTATTTTCTTCAGGGAATACGTCAAATACTTGATTCCATTCATTTTCAGTATTAATATAGTGAGGGCCAAAAACAAATAACATTTTTTTACCATTGTATTCTATATACTCTGGACTAGAAAAATAAGTATCATTGATGTATGAGAAATCTGCTTGAGCAGCTGCAACTACACTGGGGGATAGATCCATCTGGGCAGATTGCATTGCTACCCTATCTTCATACATGATAGAAAAGTTGAGACCAAGATCTTCCAAAGTATCAATAAATGTTTCTGTAGCTTGTTTAATAAGTGCATAATCGTGTAAATCTTTACTCCCGTACCAATCAAAAATTACTCCATCTACTCCTGCCAATTTCATGGTAAGAAAATGGTATTCATGCAAATCAGGATCGCTTGATGAATATGGTCCGATAGAAGGGTAATAATATGAAGCAATTTGTGAATTTCCGTTTGCGTCTACGATATCAGGATTCTGGTTGGTCATAGTCCAGTGTTGTCCCCAATATCCATCATAATCTTTACTTTGAAACCAAGGGAGGTAGTGTACATACACTTTTTTAGGATTTTCTTTCACTATATCCATATGTGAGATGTCTACAATACCAGTTTTTTCTTCGATTTTTAAAAAATCGAGTTCTTCTTCCAAAACTTTTAAAAGCTCTGCGTCGGTATAGGTAGTATCCTGAATGGGTTTTGCTATTGTATTTTGTTGGATTGAGGGGGCAATCATAGTAGATACTTCTTCTTTTTCACAGGAAAATAGAATAAATAGTAAAGAAATTGTAACGTAAATTGATAGTTTAAAGTTGGTTGTTTTCATAGCTGAAAAATGGATTAGATATTAAAAGTTTAACCTTCAGTTGGTGACAGGAAATAGGTATTGGCTTATACAGTACCTAATGAATTAAAAGTTCTTCTTTATCAAATTAATAAGATAAACTGTCAAAAACTGATATTTTTCGTTTAATAGTTTTGTTGGCAAGATGAATTCGCGTTTACTACAGTTATAATGATCTTCTAGATCTGATAATTTGGGGTTAAAATCTTATTGATTTTATATTTTGCTAGCTGTTTTAGAGCTTTTTATTTTTTTTAAAAAATAGTAGTTATATAGTCATTCAGTTTTAATTTTAAGTTTTCAGAAACATTTTTGCCAACGGTTCTAATTTTAGAGTAGTTGAACCATATCATGAGTTGATTTATTGGTATAAGGAAAGACTCTTTGAGCGTTATTTTAGATCCTTCTACTTCGATCCATCTATCTAGAGGTTCTTTGCTAATACGGTGTAATAGGTCATTAATTCTTATATGTTTTTTGAGCCTTAGAAATATTTCGATATCGAATAACCAATTGCTAATGAATCTTTGGTTGTATACATTTTCGATAACACTTTTTTCAAACACCTTAGTACCGGACTGAGTGTCTTTAATAGGAAGTTGTAAAATTTCTCCCTTTCCAGTCTATAATATTCATTATAGCATGGAATAATAATTCTGGTAATTTTTGTCATGCTAATTTTAAAGATTTGGGAATACTCCAAGGGTATTGTAAAAGAAGTACTCGTTGAACATTACCTAGTTTCTTAGGTTTATCACATTTTAAATTGGGTCAAATATTCTTCTGGGGTTTAGAAGTCTATTTTTCACCTTGACGAAAATTTACTTTGGGTATTCTATGTGCTATTTAAATTTTAAATGGTTTTGTTTTTGCTCATATTCTTCTTGGGACTTTGAAGATTATGTTACCATTTTTTGACGAAGTCTACTTTTATGTTGAGAAAGAGTTTGTTAGTCAACATATAGTAAAACTAAAAAAGTTATCTCGACCTTTAATACGGTAAAACCACACTTTTTGTACGTTATTGCCAAAAACAGTGTGTTTTGTCGATAAAATGGTGTTTATACCTTAAAATTTAACATTTTTACTTACAGAAATCTATAAAAAATACTACAAACGTTAAAGATTATGTGGGTTTTCTCATAGTTTTTTTGCTAAAAACTACTGGTTTTTAGGTGTAAAAAGTAATGTTTTTCCGTAAAAAAAGGTTGGTTTTGTCAAAATGAGATGGTTTGGTTGGATTTTCCTTATAATTTTCAGAAAACTTATAGATGCTCTAAAAGATGTTTTTTAGTGTAGGTTTTGGAGAGATAAATTATTACCTAATTATCTTACATAGTGATATAATATCAGAACTATAAAGCCTCTTTTTTTAAGATAGAATTTACTTTGTAAAAAGCTTTCCTTACATTTTTGTTCTCTTTTCCAATAATGTAAAAGAGTTTGTTACTCTTAATAGCTCTTTTGTATAAGTTGGACAAAGCATTGACTCCTGAGACATCAATTTTTTTTACTTGATCTACGGATAAAATAACTTGTTTTTCGCAAAATAGTAGTTGCTCAAAATGATATTGCAATGCTTGAGCGTTTTCAGCGACAATACTTCCGTTTATTTCAAATACTCCTTGATTTTTGGTTATAGAAAGCACCATGATAATTTGTTATTAAGTATTAATTCTCACACAAAGATGGTGCAATTTGAAAGTGGTATGAATAGATTTTCGTTAAGAAGAAGATTGCTAAAGTTCAAAGGAAAAAAAGTATAGATAAAAAAACATTATTGGTTGTGACATAATAAAAGATATGCTTAACTTGTTGTTATCAAAATGAACAAATGATTCAAAAAGTATTACTCTCTCTTTTTGTTTTTATCTCTTTTATTCTTCGATCACAAGATATGCAAGAAGGTTTTACTTTTTTAGAAACAGGAGATTATAAAAAAGCTGAAACATTTTTTGCCGATATCCTTAAGGAATATCCCGAAAATAAAACGGCAAAACTCTGTTACGGCCGAGCGGTTGGTTTGTTGGGAGGTACTGTAGAAGCCGTGGATATTTTTACCGAGTTAAAAGAAAAATATCCTGAAGATTTTGAGATTAAGTTGAATTATGCAGAATCTTTATTGTGGGACAAACAATTCACAGCTGCAGAATCTTATTATGAGAAACTAGTAGTAGAAAACCCAAGTAGTTTTCCTGGTGTTTTGGGATATGCCAATACATTATCCAACTTAAAAAAATATAGTCAAGCTCTAGAATGGGTTAATAAAGCTCTTTCATTGCAGCCGGGTAATGCCAATGCCCTTATTTCTAGAAAATTTGTGCGCCTGGGCTATGCCTTTGAAATGTCACAAAACCAAAACTATAAAGATGCCTTGGAACTTCTTGATGAAAATCTTATAGACTTTCCTGCAGACAAAAACACCTTACTCAATAAAGCAAATATATATATCGTTACTAACCAATTTTCTGATGCGAAAACTGTGTATAAAACTTTGGCCTCTACACCAAAAGATAGTATTGTTGCACTCAATGGCCTTGCTCTAATTGCCCATAAACAATTTAAGGATAAAGAGGCTTTACAACAAGCAGAAAAAGCGATAAAAAAATTAGCAAAACATAAAGAAGATAAAGATTTGGTGCTTTCTACCTATGAACGGTATATTCAGGCATTACTATGGAACCAAAAATATAAACTTGCCAGAAATCAAATTCAAAAATTAAAATCTAAGTTTCCGAATGAGAACAGAGTTTTTAGCCTAGAAGCTACCTATGGAATGTATACCAGTGATTTTGGGGTTAGTTTAGATCGATATCGATCTATTTTAAAGAATGAAACTAGTTCTTTTGATGGTAATTTGGGTATTGCCAATGCATATCGAGCTTCTGGAAATGATATGAAAGCCTATGAATACGCTTTTGCTACATTACGTTTTTATCCAAAACAACAGGATGCCGAAAAACTAATTAAAACCTTAAAGATATCTCACACTCCTTTTGTTGAGAAAAAGACTTCGTTTACATTTGATAATGGAGATAACGAGGCTTTTAGCATAAGTTTGCTTTCTGAAATTCCGTTTTCGACAAGGTTTAAATCTACAGTTAATTACACATACAGAACGACAGAAAATACCAGAACCAATGTAGAAGCATCGTCGCATGACATTTCTTTGGGAGCGTCATATAAGTTGAGTGGGAGAATTTCTTTGTTAGGAAAGTTGGGAGTAAATACTTCTGAAGCAATTACAACAGATTATACCCAGATCACGGCAGAAGGTATTGTAACTATTAAACCTTTTAAACTTCAGAATTTAGATTTGGGATATAGAAGAGAGTTGCAGAATTTTAATGCAAATCTTATAGCTCGGGAAATTGTCATGAATAATTATTTCCTTAATTATAATTTAGGAACCAACTTTAATTTAGGTTGGTATACACAATATATCTATACCACCCAGACCGATGATAATGTCAGGAATTTATTATTTACCTCCTTATATTATAGTTTTTTGAAACGTCCTGTAGTAAAAGCAGGGTTGAATTATCAATATATTTCATTTAAAAATCAGGTTCCCGAGATTTATTTTAGTCCGGGGACATTTAATTTGGGAGAGGTATTTGCTGAGCTTTCGAGTACTTCAGACAATAAATGGATCTATAGTTTGAGTGCGGCTCTGGGGCAACAATTTGTTGATGAAGAAGAAGCCTCCACTACATTTAGGGCAGAAGGTAAGTTCGGGTATCGATTCTCAGATCGATTTATTGGTAATTTATACGGGAAATATAGTAATATAGCTTCTGCGACCGCTGCGGGATTCGAATTTGCCGAATTCGGATTTAAACTGAAATGGTACTTCTTAAAGAAACCTATTTTTGATGATAAAATAATACGATTACAAAAAAAATAGCGAGAACCACTAAGTTTGGTTCCCGCTATTTACCCAAATCCGAAACACTTATCTTGTCTCTTTTATAAATAACCTTCCCTTAAATCTTCTCATTTGCTGACCTCTTATCATATAATGATAGATTCCAGGAGTTAAATTTCTTGCTTCAAAACGTATTTTGTTTCTGTTTACTGCTACATATTCTTTTCTTACCGTTCTTCCTAACATGTCGATTACTTCGATAAGTACTTCTTGGTGTATACCAGGAATCTCTATAGTGGTCTCTGAGCTGAAAGGGTTAGGGTAATTCTTAACCTGTGTAACCGCAATCTCTTCATTTATTTCAACCTCTTCAGCGATTACTTCATCATCTTCAACAATATCATCTTCTTCAATTTCTTCATCTGTTCCTGATCCATTGCTGAAAGCCAAAGCAGATACTTGAAGTTCGAAGGCATAGAAGTTTTGGTAATCACCTTGTACAGAGAATACAATGCTTCTTACTTTTTCTAATTCTTCAGATTGATTAGTACCATTTACAAAGTCTGAGAAGGCAATAGAATAGCTTTGTTTTTCATCACTTGCAGGGATCGTATATCTCAATCTATTATTCCAATCTTTAAGACCTTCAGTAACTAAGATCACTTCGATATCTCTGGTATTCATCATTTCGAAAGTTACAGCTTTGTAGTCTGTCACATCTAATGATAGGTCACCTGGCATAATGTTTCTGAACAGGTTTAAAGTTTCTTTTACTTCTCCTTGTACCAAAGCATTTCTTTCTACCATATACTTGTTTTCATCAACGTCGTTGCTATTTGTTTCAATTTCAAAATCACTAACCACAACACCGTTTTCTGCATAATCGATTCCCCATGGCCCATCTGCCAGGTAAAGTGCATCTATTTGTGTAGAGGCTTCACCTTGAAGTGAGAACCCTATGTCAAATAAGTATCCTGTATCTATAATTACTTGTTCATTATATGCTCCTGATAATGCCACAGTTTTCGTTGTGTTTACTTCTTCAGACTGCTCTGTAACTCTCATGTTACCAGAAAACTTCATATTTGCAGATTTGGCTTTGTTCACGATGTTCAACGTTAATTTTCCGTTGGCATATGATCCTTCTTTTACAAATACTGTAGGTACAATGTTTTTTAATTTGTTACTTCTAAGTGGCTTATTGGCAACAAAAGAGTCTATAATGTGGTTGGTAATGTTAGCTACCTGAGATACTGTACCACCCCACACCTGGAAATTTACATAATCACCTTCTGGGTAGTTACCGATATTCCAAAGACTGTAGATTTCATTTTCATACTCTGCTTTTCGTATAGAGAATGTTAATGCATATTCAATCTCACCTGTCGCTCTTTCAATTTTTGTGCTCACTACAGTGTGCTTTCTAATTTGTACTGTTCTTACGTCAAGTAGCTTAGAACCGTTTAGTCTATCGCATATAGTTTTAGAATGATCATATACAGAACCTTTGGTCGATGTAGCTAATGCTGCGGCAACTCTTGATTCTCCTTCGTAATAATCTATTGAGAAAACGGCTTCTGCATTGGTAATTCCCAATAAATCTTCAGGGCTAGATACATACGTTGTTTCTATTCCTTTAATTCCTGTTTCTGGGAAATGAACGCTTAAATCTTCGTTGTTTGCAGACTTATAAGATTTTACACCTGGCATAAAACGTTGTTGGCTCTTTTTGGTGTTAAATACATTGTTAGTCTTTATTCTGTTGAAGTTACGCTTTGCAATTAAGCTAGCAAGGTCTCCGTTACTTTCTAAACCTCCATCATTTGCAGAAGTTACGTCTGTACCACTATTAATATCTGCATAATTATCGGTTTTGATAGCAGTAATTGGACTTGCAGTGATATAGAATAATGCATCATTAAAATCTTGATCGCAAGAAGCATAATCTCTTCGTATATCTTCAAAACCTAGAATGATTCTTTCGCTATCTGGATCGTTAAGCAATACATTATGATATCTTAGGGTTTCATCATTTTCTGGATTATAATCTGGATTAGAGTGTAACTGCCAGTTACCTGTATCAACGCATCCATTTTTCCAGGCATCAGCTAGTAATACCCAACCTATTCCTGTGTTAGGAGGGAAGCTACCAATTTTTACCTTATCACCAACTTCTAAATCTCCACCACTACCTACAGCAGAAACATTTGGAAATATAATTGTAATGTCTTCTGGCTGTGGAATCGTTTGAGAGGGATTATTTATATCGTAGGTGTAGAATCCAAGGGTATTTCTGTAACCTGCACCTTCACCAACAAATGTTATCCAGATTTCGGCATTTTCTTGTACTACTACATCTGTATCATATCCCGATGAGATGTAATGCGGATTGAAATCTGGTACTGGATATCCTTCTGGTAATGCATTGTTAATCATATCCAAAGTTTCCTGACTAACTACATCTTGTCCATCAAGGTATAGTGGTTTTCCGTTGCTATTGAATTCTCCTAGGTAATTATATCTATCACAAATGGCTGGAATAGGGAAGCTTGCTGGAGTTTGACCACCATTTTCAGAGTCAAAGTTTGTTTTTCTTTGATCGAAGTTATTATCTAAACCGTCTTCATCTTGGTCTATACCTGAAGGTGTCGTTTCTGCTACGCCATCTCCATCGTTATCATAGGCTTCTAAAAAATCTGAAATACCATCATTATCAGAATCGGTATCTAAGTGATCATATCCATCGGTTCCATCGGTATTTACAGTTCCATTGGTTGAACCGCCAAAATCAGCGTCAAAGTTATCATCCAATCCGTCTCTATCTTCATCTTTACCAGATATACCTAAGTACGAACCACTTTCTTGCCCTTCGATGATATCTACGATTCCGTCATTATCAGAATCGATATCATAACAATCGAAAATACCATCATTATCAAAATCTAATGGCGTAACCGTGGTTCCATTCTGGTCAGCGTCAAAAACATCGGCTACACCATCAGCGTCTAAATCTTGAAAATTATTATCTTGACCATTACACATTCCATCATTATTGGTGTCTTGAGCACCTTGACCCGCTTCAACAATATCATAGATTCCATCATTATCAGAGTCTATATCTAAAAAGTCTGGATTACCATCTTTATCTCTGTCAAAAGCATCTTGCACAACATTATCACCATTTCCGCTTATGTCATCATCAAGATAGTTATACATACCATCATCATCATCGTCTCCATATGGGTCAATTCCTTTACATTCCACCACATTTAATATTCCATCACCATCACAATCGGCATCCATAGAATCTAAAACACCATCTTGATCTTTGTCAAGAGGAGAAACACCGCTAGCACACTTAAATCCATCATTAGAGTTTGTGGTTTCGGTTAGGTTCAGCATGGTTGCTGTTGGGTTATTTCCTTCGTAATCATTAATTAAGTAAAGACCTCCATTGTTATCAGAAAAATATAATCTGTTATTAGAATCTGCGTATGCAGCTCCAAAAGTACTGGTTGGTAAATTTGTTACTGATTTACTAGAAAAAACAGGAGTGCCCGTAGACAGATCCCATTTAAAGATTTTTCCTCTACTACCACCATAAAAAGCACCGTTCACATATACAATATCTGCACAGGTACTTGGAGCTTTTACATCGGCTTGTACGATTTCAAAAACCGGAGAAGATGTACCGTCATAACTAGCCAAATTGGTTATTTTATGAAATGTTTGCTTATTGTTATTTTGGAATACCCAAAGATTACCCTCTGGGTCCACATCTGCGGCATAACCACCGCCAAACACGGTGGTTCCGTTAGGTGTTACAGCGCCTAAATCTATAACCATGTCTTTTGCAATTCTTAGTAGGTGATTATCTCCTTTTTTAATTGCATATAGATAATTGTCTACTACATTATATCCTCCGGCATTGTATGAGGTATATATATGTAAAGCATCTGAGTAAGACCCCGTAATAGGATCGTATGCTTTCATAGCACCAGAAATTACTTGATAAAATGTACCATCATTACAATCGAAAGCCTCTTGACCTTTCATTGAGAAAGTAATAATGATTAATAGTAGGGTAGTTATTTTTTTCATTATGGTATGATTTAGGTTTTTTCGATACTCTAAATTACCCAATCTGTGCACTGGTAAATGGTGTTATTCGATAAGTAGTATGATTGAATAGATGAATGGTGTCATTGACCCGTTTAACTATTTTTGAGTGAATTATTCTATTAAATCAAGAAATAGGAATGAAAAAAACAGCAGAATACCCAATCTCTTTATTCTGCTGTTTATTAATAATATAGGTATATAATTTCTACTTAGGTCGTCGCTATATTATTAGGTTTATTAATTATAAAGGTCAAATATTTTTTCTCTCATAGTATATGCTTGATCTTCGTCGAATTCTTTTCTTAAGTAAGGCTTTTTTCTACACATTATGTTTCCTTCAATCTCCTTATGAGTTAACCCAAGCGAGTGTCCAACTTCGTGAGGACTAGTAGTGGTAAAAAGAAACTCGTCTGTGATGAGCAATCTATGTGGTAAGCCCAAACCAGCAATACCATACGTGTTTGATCTGGGTATAATAAATATACTTAAGCGATCTGTTTTATAAAGATTTTCTGTCTCTGAACTAAAAACTTGAGGTTCTTGGTGTTGGTTATCCTTTAAGTTAAATAGTTCTGGGTTTATAATAGTTTTTGATTCTCCCATAGTTATTCCGATATCATGACGATTAAAAAAACAACCATTTAAGAAATCAATGTATTTTGCTTCATTTAGGTTATAGAATGTCTTATCATAATCCTCGTTTGGAAGAACATATATAATATCTACTAGCACGTTGGCTGCAGTATTATCCATATATATTGGTTCAATGGATAATGGAGCAAAGTCATCTTCTACAGAACATGAAGGTAATAAGAGTACTGACAAAATAAGGATTAGATATCTCATAGCATTCTATTTTAGGGTTATTAGTGTCTATTGTAGAACTAGAAGATGCGCATTTTCTAATCTTATACTATAAAATTACATATATACTAGGTGAGTTGGGGATTTTTTCGGTAGATGGTACATTTGAATCGTTAAGTTGCCGTTACCTTAAGCTGAAAAATTTCGTCGATTTTCGATGCTTGGTATTTTTGAGAGGTTATGTGCCTGTTTTTGAGGGATGAATAACACAAAACTATGTGCATAGGTAGTTTAAAGACATATATCCTTTCTTGTCATTAAATAGGGATATATGTTATATTTTTATCGTAAAAATAGAGGGATAACTACAGTAGGTTAAGACGTTTCATTAATTCAGGTCTGTTAGACCTACTTACAGGTATTACATCTTTTTCTATAAGTACACTATTGTCTTCGATATCAATAATTTTTTTAAAATTGATAATATAGGATCTGTGTACCTTAAGGAAAAGATCATCTGGTAATTTTTCTTCGATCTTTTTGAGTGTAGAATGTACAGTATAATTTTGTTTTTCGGTTTTAATTAAAATGTAGTCTCCCTTTGCCTCAATTATATTGATTGTCGGAAGATCAATTTTGATAAGTCGTCTATCAATATTCACATATAAATCATTTTCTTCAGAAGAACTTGAGTTATTCTCACCAGCTGAAGACTCTGTAATTTCCTTCTTTTCCAAAGCATCAGTTTCTACTTTTTGTATTGCCTTAAGAAACCGGGGAAGTGTTATTGGTTTTACCAGATAATCTACAATACATTCGTACTCAAATGCTTCTAATGCAAAATTTTTGTCTGATGTGGTTAGAATAATTTGAGGTGGATTTTTTAGCGTTTGAATGAAATCAAAACCTGTAAAATCGGGCATATGAATATCCAGAAAAATAAGATCAATTTTATTGCTATTTAAAAACTTAATAGCTTGAATTGCGTTAGGAAATTCTTCAATTACCGAAAGTTGATCAACTTGTGAGCATAGTTGTTGAATAATCATTCTAGCAGTTTCTTCATCATCAATTATAATGCAATTCATAGGACAAGATCTTTTTTAGTGTATTTTAAGGAAATTTTCTATTGATTCTAAAATAAGCATAAATTTTGAGAATTGAGAAAACTCATTCTTTTTAAGCTCTTCTTCAAATTTAATTGTCAATTGGTATCCTTTTTCAAAACCTAACATTCCAATTTTGTGTTTTAATTTATGAACATGTTCTGCAGCTTCTTCAAAACACTTGGCAGAATAGTTTTTGAGGAATTCTTTTTTTTCTTCAGGAAATTCTCGTTTTACAATTGTAATTAACTTTTGCTCAAACTCTTCAGAGCCTGCAGCTAGTTCTTTGATATAATTTAAATTTGGGGCTTCATTCATAATTTTATTTTTTAAATGTAAAGTAAAAAGTAGTTCCTACGGTTTCATCTGAATCTAACCAAATTTTACCTCCGCATAGATCCACGACTTTTTTGACTATAGATAAGCCTACTCCCGTAGATTCTTTCTTACTGTCTAAAGTTTGAAATATTTGAAAAATTTTGTTGTGATATTGTTTAGAAATTCCCGGGCCATTATCTGCAATTTCAAATTGCCAGTAGCTTTCTTGATCTGTGCAAGATATTTTAACCCAACCTTTTTCCTTATCATTATACTTAATTGCATTACTTATTAGGTTTTGAAATACCTGTTGCGTCCTAAACTTATTACATTCTATTGTTGGTAGGGAATTGATAATGGTTACTTCAATATGCTCTGGGATATAAACAATATCAATAATGTCCTGAACGAGTACATTGAGGTCAATTTCTTTTTTTTGATAATTGACTTTATCAATACTTGCATGTTTGAGGATACCATTGATAAGGTGATCCATTTTGTCTACCTTTTTAAGGAGCATATCGAAAGTGTTTTGGGCTTGCTCATCCAAAACTGTTGCATAATCTTCTTTTATCCAATTAATTAATGCATTCATACTTCTTAAAGGAGATTTAAGGTCATGCGACACTACATGTGCATAATCATTCAATTCTTTATTACTCTTTTCCAGATTTTGAAGAAGTACTTCTCGATGCTTCTCAATTTCAGCAATTTGTGAGGCCTGTTCTTCAATTAGACCAGCAAGCTCTATTCCTGTAAGTTTTTTTTCATTGTCATCTCCCTCTCCGTGTTTAATAGTTATCGATTGTAATACTTTGGTAGCATCAGTCAAACTGTTGATTACCTTTTTTTGTTCTTCTGCTTCTTTTTGTAATCTCCTGTTGGCTTCAAACAATTCCTGAGAACTAATAGACATTGCTCTTTGTAACATCGTAAATTGCTCATCATAATTTTGATAAGATCTATCGATGGCTTTGAGAAATTCGGAGATCTCCTCAGATCGATCCAGGTCCGAATTCAGGAATTTTCGTATTTGTCTTTTTAGTAATGAGTGCATGTTATTCACTAAATAGTGTTAATGTCATTGTTTGGTTATGCAATTCACAGTTTAAATTTCCTGTAAATGGAGCAAGTTCGCCATAAGAGTAAAAACCGGTGATTTTGGCTTGAGAACCAATCGATTCTATGACTTCTTCTATTTCTTCCTCGACGCGTTGGTCCATTACCAGTTTTCTGCCAATACAACTTATAAGTATGGCTAATTCTGGCTTATTTTTTCTGGATTTCATGCCTATATCTGCTGCTTGTAAAGCTCCGTCTACAATATGATCGATATTTGCCATCATGAGTTGAACCGTAGAACCTTCAGGAACATCACCAGCTAAAGTCATAGTGTTTGTAGATTCATCAATATTTAGAATAGTACGTACTATCGCTTCTGTTTTATTTTTAGATTTAACACTCAATGGATATAGCAATGCCGATTGTGGTAATTCGGCAACTTTATCACCTAGGTATTTTTTGTAAAGATCTAATGCGGGTTGATTGTCTAATTCGTGTAGCACATTTTGATCAGATTTGGTAATAATACGTTCTGGGCCAAATGTAGTCCAACCACCGTATTGAGCATAGCTTACCTCTAGAGATTCACCATATAAAGCAATTACAATTACTTCACCTTCTTTGGGGTTTTCATTATAGCCAGATATGGTTTTTTCAAATCTAGAATCGTCACCACAGAGTCCACCTGTGATAGCAATACCTTTTAGTTCAGATTCTAAACCTTCGATTAAAGCAGAACCATTAACAAAACTTCCTTCAGATACTACAAAAATATGCTTTAAACCTTCTTTGGGAACTTTTTGTATGAGTCTTTTTCCGAGCTCCAGAGAGTCTTTTTCATGATCAAGGCTATTCTCTCGATAGATGCGATAACTGCTTTTTTCGAACTCTATAGCCGTTAATGTTATTGATTCTTCAAGTACTTTATCTCCAATAATTTCTCCTGCGGTTGAGCCAAAAATAATATCGCCATCAGGAAAAAGTTGTTTCACCTCTTCATAGATGGTATCATTATCTAAGGCATACCGATTCCCGAATACCAAAACCAAAGGGGCTTTTAGTTCGATTTTAGAGGATTCATTACATACCCAATCTTCATTTTTTTTCTTCTTGTATTGTTGAAATTTCATAGGCTTTAAGTTTTTAATGTAAAATGAAATGACGTACCCATATTTTCTTGAGACTCTAACCAGATTTTTCCTTCATACAATTCAATAATCTTCTTCACGATAGAAAGTCCGACGCCAGTTGATTTTTTATCATTTTCAAGGGTTTGAAAAATTTCAAATATTTTATCAAAATACCTTTTTGCGATTCCTTTTCCATTATCTTGAACACTACATTTTAATATCGAGTCGTGCTGGTCAATATGTATATTAATAACACCATTTTCTTTGTCTATACTGTAAATTGCATTACTTATTAAATGAAAAAAGAGTTGTTTGAATTGAAGAGCATTGAAATTAAGTGATTCTACATTGGTGTGAATATTAAATGTTGTAATCTCTTTTTTAGAATCATTTATCGATTCAATAATTTCTTGAATAAAGGGCTTTATATCTATATGGTTTGCTACAATATCTTCCTTATCTATGGTTGAATATGTTAATAAACCGTTGATCAAATTATCCATTTTTTCAGCATTTTCTTCTATGCCAGTTAGATTTTGCAAAAGATTTTCGTCAAGATTACCAGCATCTTCTTTGGTCCAGGCAATTAGGGTAACTACGTTTCTTAGAGGAGATTTAAGGTCATGAGAGATAACATGGGCATATTCTTTCAATTCCTGGTTTTGGCTTGTTAGTTTTTTTAGCAAGTCTTGTTGTTTAGAAAAAGATTCACATGCGTCTAAAGACAAAGAAAATTTAGCGATAATGGGATTAAGTTGATTGATGTCAATAGAAGTAAAAAGGTTACCATTATTTTCAAATAAAAACAATCCGAGATCTTCTTTAAGATTGAAATATACCCAAGCTCCTTTTTCTGTGCACATTGGAACCGTTTTTTTAATGCTGTCATTAAAAATCCCAGTTTTGGGTTCACTATTTTTGAAACAAGAAGTAAGGAATTGGTTATGTGGTATATATTTATTACTCACTGATGCCGCAGGAAAAGCATATAATTTTTCATAATGCTCATCCCTTTTTCGTAAAATACAGCATCCGCTTAAATTTTTACGAGCCAATAGTAATGTTAAAAATTTATCACAATTTTTTTCATAATCCAACGACTTTCCTATAGCCATAGAAAACTCATATAGCTGTAAAATATCTGCTATGTTTTTTCCGATATCCATACTATTCAAAAAGCCCTATTACTATTGTTTTATTGAAAAATTCGAGGTATCCATTATAAGAAGATATTTCTCCTAAGGTTAATGCTCCGCTAATTTCCATTTGGTTATTTTTACTTCTAAGCTCTTCAATTACCGTATTGAGTTCTAGTTGGAAATTTTCTTCAAGAAAAAGAACTCGTGAAATACAATCGATAATGATTCCGGTATTTGGATTCTGTGCATTTTTTGTGGTTAGCTTTGCAGCTTCAGTAGCAGACGAAATTAGGTTCTCATTTTTCCCTCTTAATATATCAAGTACTGTATTATTTAATACTTCACCAACACATATCAGTTCTCCTTTTTCATTGGTTGAAATGGGGTCTCTAACAATGCATTCAGAATTTTCTTTAACAATACCAAAAGGATAAGCCTTGGCAATACTAAAGAAATTATCTACAGTAATCTCTTGTTTACAATCTCGTTCAACAATTTCTTTATAAACTTCAAGAGCATTCCTCCAATTAATTTCTTGAATGGTATTATTATTTGTTTTGGTGGCGATGAGCGGACCATCAACTTTTTCCCAGCCATGTTTTACTCCAATACTAACTCTACTTTCATATATCAAAGATATAGCAGCGTTCATGTAGAAACCATCATTATCAAAAAGACAAGGCTTTTGTTCAAGAGTTAAGCTTCCTGCTCCGCCGCCAAAGTAGATGGAGGAGGTGCCTAATGTTCTATATAACTCTGATAAATAGTTGGCAATATTTCCAGTGAGTCCATCGACCAATGTAAAGGTGCAATATGATTTATCTGAGGCAAGTTGGATCTTTGGAATTGTAAACTCCTTTTGATCCAGATTTTTTATCACAAAAGCATGATGTATCTGATCAATAAAATTCACAACAATTCCCTCTTCATAAACAGTGTCATTATAAATCACTCTAGGGAAAATTCCACCAGCAAATGTAATTTGTCTTTGGTTTAGCTCTAAGATTAAATTTTCAATATCAATTTTGGTGTGTTCTGCAATAAACAGCAGTGCAGTTTGCGTACCAGCAGTTTCTTCAATTTGCTTGACAATGTTTTCAATGGTATTTGGGGTAATAAACATAATTCTATACTTTTTTTAGGGTAAAATAAAAAGTTGTGCCAAGGCCTTCTTCTGATTCAACCCAGATTTTACCTTGATACATATCGACGATTTTCTTTACTATAGAAAGTCCAACACCTGTAGATTCTTTACCGTTATCTAAGGTCTGGAAAATCTGAAATATTTTTTGATGATATCTTTTTGAAATACCAGGTCCGTTATCTTCTATGCTAAATTTCCAGAAATCATTTTCATTCTCACAATTTACCGTAATAATTCCCTCTTCTTTATCATTATATTTTACGGCATTGTTTAAAAGGTTTTGAAATAATTGTTGAAGTCTAAATTTGTCTCCAAGTACTACCGGTAACGGAGATGTTACTGAAATTTTAATATGATCGGGTATGAAAATGATATCAATTATATCTTGTATAACTTCTTTTAGATCAATTGGTTTTTTTGAGGTTTCTGTTTTGTCAATACTTGAGTATTTCAAAATACCGGTAATAAGATGATCCATTTTATCAACTTTCTTAAGTAGCATATCGAAGGATTTTTGAGCAGTGTCATCTAGAACTTCTTCATAGTCTTCTCTAATCCATGTGATTAATGCATTCATGCTTCGTAAGGGAGATTTTAAGTCATGTGATACTATATGGGCAAAATCCTGAAGATCTTTATTGCTTTTTTCTAAGTTATCGAGTAAAATTTCCCGTTGTTTTTCGTGTTCCATTTCCTCGGTAATATCATCTATAAGTGCTACTTGATATTTTACACTTCGATCGGGGTTTCTTACCGCAGCTACACTAGTTCGAGCCCAAAAATGGGAACCGTTTTTTTGAACATATCTTTTGTTTACTGTAAAATGATCTATTTGATCTGAGTTCATTTTTTCCATATTTTCTGCAGATTCTTCATATTCTTCTTTCACAGATATATCTGCTACGCTCATTGTTTTGAGTTCTTCTTCTGTATACCCCAGGAAATTTTGAAATGCGCGGTTAGTTTGTATGATTTTGCCAAATTGGGTGAGAGCAATACCTAATGAAGAGTTATCTACGATAACACTAAGTTGTTTTTTTTGCTCTTCAAAAATGCGTTGTTGCGTAAGGTTTTCTGTGATATCTCTTACGATACCTTGAGCACCAATGGCCTTACCATTTTTGTTTTTAATAATACTGGCATTAATATGAACAGTCCTTATTCCTTTGTGCTTGGTGTAAACTCTAGCCTGATAGTCAGAAAATGACCCTGTGGTTAGAAGTGCATTGAACGAGGTCATGGCATACCCATAATCTTCTTTATATATGAGTTTTAACACATTAAGCCCTTCAGATATGTCATAACCAAATAAATTTACGGCAGATCTGTTCATGTCTAAGACATTGCCTGAAAGATCCATAAGAACATAAGCATCTACCAAATTGTCGAAGACTCCTTGAAGTTCTGACCTCTTTACATCGATCAACTCTTCTAGTCTTTCGTTAGCTTCTTTAAGTTCTAAACTTGTATCAAAAAGTTCTCTAGATTTATCTTCAAGAATTTTTTCGGCCTGTTTTCGGGCTATTTTTTCTCTGTCTAAAGCGCGTTGGAGTATTTTTATATCATTAGCCATTTGTTTTTACAATACTAAATTTAACTTCGGTTCCATCTGATGCTAATTTTTCATATGTTATGTTAGCTTTAGTATCAAAATGTTCAAAAGTCTTTCTCATTAATCCCAGACCAAAACTATACATAGCCCGACTGGATTTGTAGATCATTACTAGTTTGTCATCAGTTTTTTCTAAAACCTCAAAAGTAGGTAGTTCAGCATCGGGGTAAATTTTTTGTACTTCTACGTGAATATGATTTTCGATTGAGGATAGCATATCTAGAGGATCTGTATATTTTTTGATCAAATCGGGATAACTATCAGCAAGAACACTAAAAAAATGTTCAGAATACGTTAATAGTAAATCGTCTATACTAAGCCCACTGTTTTCACTTAAATGTTTTAGTAAGCTTAACATTTCTGTAAAATCATAGGTGCCAATAGCAGTATAGGCTCCTTGAGATGGTAAATTAGATTGCTCTATTATGGTGTCTACCATTTCAAGCCCAAACTTTTTTTCTACCAATTCTAAAAACTCAGTAAAAACAATACCTTTCATATTCTATTTGTATTTAGGATTTAAACATTCACAAACTCGTTAACGCTCCAGTATTCGATCAGGCATTTGATCTTATGCGCATAGTCTTCATACTTTAAAGGTTTAACTAGATACCCGGCAATTCCTGTCTCATAACATTCCTTAAGATCGTTATGATTATTTGAAGTACTCAGGATAACAACAGGGGTATATTTTAACGATGTGTCAGATTTCAGTATCCGTAAGAATTCTAGCCCATTCATCTTAGGCATATTCAAATCTAAAAAAATAATATCAGGTAAAGCGTCTTTATTTTCTAAAATTTTTAAGGCCTCTTCACCGTTTTCGACTTCAATTAAGTTGTGATTAAAGTTGTTCTTTTGCATTACTCTTGCAAATTTTAAGCGCTCTATTTCATCATCTTCTATTAATAAAAAAGTTAAACTCATACTTGTAAATTTTGGTTAAAATCAAACTTCGATACCCTTAAAGATGCTTTTTTATATCTCAATAATTCTTTTACTTTCGTTTAAACTTATTTTACTATCGACGAATGGTAGTTTAGTGTAGATGAGCGGTATAATATTTTAATCTTTGTTTACAAACAAAAAAAATGATAGTTAATCTTTTATAAATACAAATTTGTAACCTTACCTTTTTTGGATGCGGTAAATAGTTGATTTAAAATTACTTATTTGAAATGTAAATCATTATTTTTAGAAGTCTATGTTAACCTTTGTCTTGAGAATACATTATGTAAGTAACACATATCAAAATTTATATTTATGAAAGCGTACTCTTTATTAACAAACGAAACTGTTGTACAGCAATCGTTTGGTTTTACTGAAGAAATTAAAGAATTTTTTGTGGGTATACACCACTGTGGTACATCGGAAATTCGTAATTCATTCATTAATTGCATTGAATTTGGAAAGGAGGAGTATTATGGATATTAAATCTTTTTTTAAGTATAAGCCTACCATAGCAGGGGGTATGGCAATGTTATTTGTTTTTTTATTTCAAGGTTGTGAAGAATCGGTTGGAGTTAGCGGCGAAGATAACTTTCAACCCGCAAGATCTCCTAATCAATTGGTTGTTCGGTATAATAGAACATTTTCTCCTATACAAAAGGATTCTATTAGGAGGGCAAATCATGCTGTTTCTCATGACACTTGTGATTGCGGAGTGGATAAAGTGGAACTATGGACTATCGATACCACTATAATCGATATCGAAGAATCTAAAGAAAACCTATCCAGTGCCGAAGATGGTGGTAGTGGAGTAGAAGGAGATTATCAATTTGATTTCTTTATTAATAATGATTACCGAGGTGATTTACCCTTAAGTTCAGTGCAACTTAGTTCTGATCTTTTCCCACCAATCACTAATGATGTTTCTATAAATATTGCAATTGTGGACACTGGATTAGATTACGGATATTTTCCCAACCCCATTCTGTATGATACCAGTAGGAATACTATATGCCCAGATCAAATATCTGGTTGGAATTTTGTAAATAATACTGCAGAAATTAAAGATGATCATACCCATGGTACGTATGTTGCTAAAATTATTACAGATGAGTTAGAAAGAACACTAGGACCAAGTGGTTATCGCATTTTACCTGTAAAAGCATTTGACAACCAAGGAAAAAGCTCGTATTGGAAAATTGTATGTGCTATGAATTATCTAAAACAATTTTCAGACATTCATATAATAAACACAAGCTTTGGATATTATGATATTAGTGGACAAAAAATTTTGGAAGATTTAATTAGCGAATTAGGAGATAAATCCGTGATTGTTGCTTCTTCGGGAAATAGAGGGACAAATACCGATGTTTCAGGGAATGGTCATTTTCCTTCCGGATATAATTTGGATCATATCTTAGCAGTAGGAGGGTATAGCGGTACTCCAGAAATATTATCTGGAAATGAAGTAAGAGGATTAATCATGCACCCCAGGTCTAATTTTGGAGCCAATACTACAGATGTTGCTACTGCGTTTGGAGGTTATATTTTAGATTTAACGGCAGACGGGAGTACCAGAAGAGTAAATATAGAAGGAACATCTTTTTCAACAGCATTGATTACCGCAAAAACAGCAGCTTTATTTGATAGAAGTTCACCTTTGCAATTGAAAAATTACGTTTTAAATAGTGCTCTATTCTCAACCAGTCTTAGTTCTAGTATTGAAGATGGCAAAATATTATTGCCTGAAAGACCATAGAAAGTATTCTAAACCCCTAGAGTTGTATGCGAAGTACAATTTCAAGGGTTTGTTTATTATCTTTAACAGATGAAACACTACGTTTGCATTTGGGTTTTCTTCTTTTCCTCCTGTGTCTTTTGCTTTTCGCAACAAAAGGAGGACTTCCTTGCAATTATTAATTCTGATTATAGTACTGAAATTAAACAGCAAAAAATAGATTCTTTTTTACAGATCAATGAAACTAAAATGTCAACAGCCCTTTTGGCAGATTGTTACCATGATCTAGGAAGCAAATGGTATTATAAAAGGTGGTTAAAAAAGAGAGATACCAAGAACCTTCAAAATGCGATCAATGTTACGCAAAAGGCCTTAAGCATAAAGCAATCTATAGATACGTTGGATCATTCTTCTTTTCAGAAAACACTATATAATTTAGGGTATTTTAATTATAGAAATAAGAACTTCTTCGAGGGAATTAGAGCCTATTCAGATTTGGTTAATAATTATGAGAATGGAAGCAAAACATTATTAGCTTATAGGGAGCTAGGCAAATTATATAATGAAATAGGAGATTTTCATAAAGCGATCGTATGTTTTGAGAAGGTAATCTCTGCATACGATGATAATCCATTACATACAAACCGTTTAATCGCATATATAGAATTAGCAAATACGTATTCTTTGATGGGGTATAAAGAATATTCAGATCAAATAGCTAATAATCTGAAAAAAGCCAATACTATTTTAGATAAAAAAGAGCTCAAAAGTAATGTTTACAAAAATCGTATATTTCAAATTGAAGGGAATCGACTGCTTGAAATTGAGGAATATGAAAAAGCCTTAATTTACCAACGTCAGATTCTAGAAACAATAGATGAAAAAGATTCTGTAAATAGAAGTATTGTCCATAATAGCTTAGGAATCTCTTATTTAAATTTATCAGATTTTGACAATACAGCACTTCATTTAGAGAAAGCTATCGCTTATAATCCCAAAAATAGCGGGCCTTATAATAATTTTGGGGATTATTTTATTCGACAAAAAAGATATAAAGAAGCATTACAATATTATCAAAAAGCAATACACTTCTCTACAGGTAAAAGCTCAACTATAAATTATGAACATTTACCAAGCATTAAGGATTTGGAAATCGTACCGAATAAAGTTGTGTTGTTAAATCATATAGTAACCAAAGCAAATGGGTGGTTGCAGTATTATGAATTTGAAAGAAATACATCTCACTTGGAGCAGGCCTTACAAACATTTAGATTGGCTGATGAATTGGTAGATGTCATTAGGTCTGAAAGTACAGAATATCAATCTAAATTATTCTGGAGAGCACAAGGAGCAAAACTCTATATGAAAGCTGTAGAAGCCTGTTACATCTTGAAGAAACATCGGGAGGCTTATTATTTTATGGAAAGAAATAAAGCCTTGTTATTGCTTGAAGATATTTCTGGTGAAGAAGCCAAAGAAATAGCAAAATTGCCTGAAAATATTGCCAAACGAGAATATGAGTTAAAGCAAGCAATATTATGGTCAGAAAATGAATTACAAAATGCTATTATACAATCAAAAAACAACTTAGATTCCCTAAAGAATGATATTTATAGACTCAAAAGTAATTACAGTAATTTTGTAGATTCATTACGAATTGAATTTCCTGAATACATTGCTCTTAAAAGAGATGTAAAGTTATTGCCGTATACCAGTTTTCAAAAAAGATACGTAACCGAAAATCAAATGGTGTTACAATACATACTCAATGCGAATCAAGGGTATGGGCTTTTACAAACAAGCACAGAGTCTATGTTTTTTGAACTAAAAAATGTTGAAACGCTTAATAACAAAATTTCTAGGTTATATCTAATGCTTAGTAATTTGGTTTGGGATACCAAAAAGACAACCAGTTTCAATAGGGTTTCTAATGATGTTTTTAATCAACTTATTCCGGATAATATCTACAAAAAGATTAAAGGGAAAAAGCTTACTGTTATTCCAGACTATACTTTACAAAAAATTCCATTTGAGGCCTTGGTGGTAGATCGTGAAAAAGAAGAGTATTTGATAGAAAACACCGAAGTACGATATGCATACTCTATGTCGTATTTAGGTGTTAAACAACACGTAAAACATAGTGCCAAGAAAATGTATCTTGGTTTGGCTCCGGTTCAATTTGAGAAACTAGGGTTACGTGAGCTAAATTTTAGTGAATCTGAAGTCAAAGAGGTTAATAACATCTATTCTGGGAATCTTTTGCTAGGGAACGAAGCGACTAAATCGAGATGGTTAAATAATATGTATAATTATAAGGTTATTCATCTTTCTTCACATGCCGATGTTACCGATTCTGAGGATCATTGGATTGCTTTTGCCGATGAGAAAATGTACCTTAATGAAATTTATGCAGCAAAAAATCAAGCCGATATGGTAGTGTTAAGTGCTTGTAATACCTCGGTAGGGGAAGTACAACAAGGAGAAGGGGTACTAAGTATTGCTCGAGGATTTTTTCATTCGGGAGCGAAAAGTATGGTGTCCTCGCTGTGGACCATTAATGATAAAATAAGTAAAGATTTAATCGTAGATTTTTATAATGGTCTGGATCAAGGATTAACCAAATCAGAAGCTTTAAGAGCATCTAAGCTAACTTTCCTTAATAAGTATAAAAATAGTGTGCCTCCTTCGTATTGGGCTGCCTTAATAGTCATTGGTGATAATGCACCTATTACAAATTCTAATGCATTTTTTACCTACTGTTTTTTGATAGTAGTACCATTGTTAATAGTTATTGTATGGTTAATTCGCAGAAGAAAAGCTAATCTGTAAGTTCTAGTAACTTTTTTGCTTCATTAGCTTTAAATTTACCCTCTCTACTAATAATCTTGAGTATTTCACGTGCTTTTGATAACTCATCATTCTTGAGAAATGCTAGCGCCAAATACCATCGGGATTCGTTCAAAAAGTCTTGTCCTTTTGTAATAACATTTTTAAACTCTTGAATAGCCTTGTTCGCCTGATTATTTTCTAAATAGGCGTGCCCTAAATAAAAATGGATATATGCATGATCCCGTTGAGAACTTAGTTCCTCTAGTAGTTCTACAGTTTTGTTATAATTGTCAGACTCGTAGGCTTCAAAAGCTAGTAGTTCTGCAGTTTCTTCTTGGTTGTCACTACGATTAATAGGGAATACAGTATTCGGGTATTTCTCATAGTACGATGCAAATAATTGCTCTGGAGAGTTGCTCCAATAAGAAGTGTACATATAGATACCTAGAGAAATAAGTAATACTATGGAAGCAGCAATACGAAATATTTTCCAAGGTATGATTTTTGGTTCAGACGAAGTATGTATATCAGTTTCTAAATTCGAAACATTTTCTTCCAAAATACTTCTGTTTTTAGCTTTAATAACTCTTTGAACACTTTTTTCGAATTCAAATTGCGCTTTAAACTCACTGTCATCTTCAAGCAATTTGGTAAAGACCAACTGTTCTTCTGAAGACAGATCATCTAAAAAATATTTATATAGTAATTCTTCTTTATTCATTTTGTTTTGGGGTAGAATGAAACAGTTGTTTAAGGGTTTTAAGACATCTGGACTTTTGACTTTTTACAACATTTTCAGAATTGTAATTGCCAAAAGACATAATCTCTTTAATACTATATTTTTTGTAGTAAAACATAATCAAAATGGCTTTACACTTTTCTCCTAATTGATCAAAGTACATAGCCAATAGTTCTTCTTTGGTAGTTAGTTTTTCAAATTCTAAATCAAAAGCTTCAATTGATGCATCATTTTCATTATAAAAGTTGAATATAGATTCATCATTAACCTTATGCTTATTCTTACGCAATCTTTCCAGAATTTTATATTTTCCAATACTTATTAAATATGTAGATAAAGTGCTGGATAATTCTATCAATTTTCCACTTACAATATTTTCATATAAAGTGATATAAGAATCCTGATAAATGTCTAATATATCTTGTGATTCAAGGCCATATTTTTTGGCAAAACTTAAAAACTTCGTTCTATTATCTTGGTATACTTTTTTAAAAGCATCATCGCTTCCTCTTTTAAGTTCTTCAAGTAGAATTACGTCTTTGCTTTTATTCATTATTGCTATTAAATGATAAAGGTTAACAAAAAAAAGAATAAAAACATGTTAACCTTTTTGATTTTCTGTATTAAGAAAACAAATAACACTTTGTAGTTGTCAAGGTAATAACATTTTTGATCCCCGCAAAATTGTAAATTTTAAAACATCACATTTATGGAAAATGGTAATGAAGGGATTTCGTTTTTGCAAATCAATCCCGAAGATCTTAAAGTGCCTTTTAACGCATCAGTTTCAGAACAGACAGGGGCAGCCAATGTTGTGGTTGATATACCCTTAACTGCAGGAAGAAATGGTATACAACCTGGACTTACCTTGGCGTATAGCTCTGGTAGTAGAAATTCGGTTTTTGGGTCTGGCTGGGAACTGCAAGGGATACCTTCGATTGGAATAAGTTTAAAAGACGGATATCCCAAGTATGACCATACAGACAAGTATGCTTTTGGAGGACAGGAACTAATTGTTTGGATGGTTGAAACAGATGGGGTTTGGGAACCTAGAACAGAGGAAAATGATGAGTTTTACATTCAGTATTTCAGAAATAAAGTGGATACTTCTTTTACTCGTTTTGAAAAATGGATTAATAAAATTTCAAGAGCTATTCATTGGCGGGTACATAGCCAAAATAATCAAGTCATGATTTTTGGACATTCATCAGACCATAGCAGCAAAATCTATGACCCTGCAGATACTACTAGAATCTTTCAATGGTTACTCGAGGAAGTCTATGACAATACGGGAAATGCTATGCGGTATGAATATATATCAGAAAGCAATACCAACATTGATGCTAATACCAGCTATGAAAGAAATAGAATATACAAAGGATTAGGAAATGCCCAAAAATACCTGAAACGCATTTATTATGGGAATACAACTCCAGTGCTACCTCATAACTCGATTAGTGATCCAAACTGGTTGTATGAAGTAGTATTCGATTTTGGAGAACATCCTTTAGAAAACCAGATTCCTCAATATGATGAAGTGCCCGAACAATTACCAGTTAGACCAGATGCATTTTCATCATACATAGCAGGTTTTGAGCAAAGAATATATAGATTATGCCATAGAGTATTGATGTTTCATCGTATCGAAGAATTAGGGCAAACTCCTACATTAGTAGGAAGTTTGGAGTTGAATCATGACCTCAATGCTTCCGGGAGTACAATATCAGATATATTTTATAAAGGTTTCCGAAGAAACGGTGATCAATATGAATTCAAAATACTTCCTCCTTTGTTATTTGAATATACTTCTCCTTCGGTACAATCCAGTTTTTTAACAGCTCCAGAACAAAGTATTGATAATATCCCAGCAGGGCTAGGTGGACTAAATTACAAATGGGTAGATCTTTATGGTGAAGGGCTACCGGGAATCTTATATGAATCCAACGATGTTTGGTATTATAAACCAAATCTGGGAGGGGGGCGTTTGGGAAAACAACAGAAAGTTGAAGAAAAGCCAAATTTATCTTTTGGGACCTATGCTTTAAGTGATTTCGATAGAGACGGGAATCTCAACTTAGTCATTATGCAAGGTCGCGAATCTGGATATTATGAATACAACAGAGATAAGGAAACTTGGAACACTTTTACTTCTTTTACATCGATACCACATATTCGACAAATGGATGTCAACACCCAACTTCTTGATTTAACTGGAGATGGAAGGGCAGATATACTAACTACAGAAGAAGATCGTATTATTTGGTATCCTTCAAAAGGAAAAGAAGGATTTGGAGAACCAAAACAAATAGCCAAACCACTATCTAATGGGGTAAGCAGAACACCTATGATTGGTTCAAATCCCATGCTAGATTACTTTTTTGTCGATATGAACGGATCAGGCCTTCCTGATCAAGTGCATGTGTATAATGGCAAGGTAGAGTATTGGCCAAATCTAGGAAACGGAAATTTTGGAGCAGGTATTATAATGGAAGATGCTCCACACCTGGATTTCGATTTTGAGTTGGATGCTAGCCGCATTCGACTGGTAGATCTTGATGGAAGTGGTACTTCAGATTTGGTCTATTTGGGTCGGGGAGAGATTACCTACTGGATCAATGCTTCGGGGAATCGTTTTGTAGAAGGAGGAACAATTACAGGGTTACCGTTTATTGATAATATTTCGAGTGCGCAGATCATAGATTTTTTAGGAAATGGCACTCCATGTCTGGTTTGGTCATCGATGTTAGCTATGCATGCCGATAGCCCTGTTCATTATTTGGAACTCACCAATGGCGTAAAACCAAGATTGCTCACTAGTATTGAAAATTCAATGGGATTGGAAACTCGATTTCATTACGGATATTCTGGAGAACATTATTTAAGAGATAAACAAAGTGATTACCCATGGATGACCAGAATACCATCACACCAAACTGTTGCTGATGCTGTAGAAATGATCGATCATATTGCACATACACGTTTTATGCAACGGTATGAATATCATGATGGATTTTATGATGGAGAAGAAAGAGCGTTTAGAGGATTTTGTTTGGTAGATCAATATGATTCAGACAGTTATTTGGGGAGTTCTACAATTCCTGAAACACAATTCACAGATCCTGTATGCGTGCGTAAATGGTTTCATAATGGTGCGCCGGGTTGGCAGCAGACGCGATCAGAAAGTTATTATCCATACGATAGTTATAGCACTCAATTGAAAGATTTTCATATAGAAACGATAAATGATTTAGGACCAGAAGAATTTTTTGATCTCATAAGAAGTGTAGCCGGACAACCTTTAAGAACCGAAATTTATGGACTTACCAGAGAAGGTGAAAGAAACGAACATCCTTTTCAGATAACACATACCAATTATACCATACGTAGAACACAACCCAGAAAAGAAATATATGATCCTTCTGTAGCGGTGTTCCAAAGAGAAAGTCTTGAAATTGTATATGAAGAAGATGCTGAAGACCCTTTAATTAGGCATAGTATGTATTTGGGAATTGATGACTTTGGAGTTCCTGTTCAACAGGTTGCAATTGCCTACCCCAGAATTCATGAAGAAGCAACCGAAGAGCAACAGTTGTTTCATATCAAAGGATCAGAAACAAATGTATTGCATATTGACGAACGGGATCGATATGAAATAGCTATTCCTTTAGAGAGCAAAAGCTTTGAATTTCGTCATACCGAAACTCCTTCCGAAGGAAATTTATATGATTTTGAGATCGTAAAATCTCTATTCGATGTAACCAGCGGTTCTCCAATTTCGTTTGATGAAGAATTTACTCTTGAAAGAGAAGCAAAACTGTTGCAATGGAGTAAAAATTACTACTGGAACGATGCCCAAACTGAGGTTTTGCCATGGCGATCGGTTGGACGTAAAATACTTATACACCATTCAGAAACTGCATGTTTTCATAATAGATTTTTAGAAAGTGTTTTGGAAGATCGATATACTGAAAGGTTAGCCATAGAAGGGCATTATGTGTTTCATGATGAATTATGGTGGCAATCAAGTGCAATACTAGAGTATTTACCAGAAAATGAATTTTATTTACCTAGTGGTGAAACTCAAATCGATGGGGGTAGGGTTATATATACTTACGACCCATATTATGTTACGCTCACAGGATCAACAGCAGTTTTGGTAGACCAAACAGGAGTTATTATTGCTCGTAATACAACTTCAGCTATTATAGATTACCATGTCATTGCCCCATTTGAAATTGAAGATGCAAACCGAAATATTTCTGAGGTATACTATGATCCGTTTGGAGTGATTATTCGATCGTCGTTACATGGAGAATTGCTGTCTGATACTGGAGTTTTAGAACCGTTTGGGCATAATCGTTTAGAGAACTATATCGAACCAGATGAAATTAGTTTTGATGTAATCGTTCAAAATCCGGAGCAATATCTTCAGGAATGCGCCTCATTTTTTTATTACGAATTAGATAGTTGGCAACGTTTTCGACTTCCTCTGCGTAGTTTGAATTTGGTACGAGAAGAATGGGTGTTTGATGGAAATGGAAATTATCAACCGGAAGGTAATTTTCAACTTTCGGTAAATTATGTAGATGGTTTTTCGCGAACTGTACAGACCAAAACTCTAGTAGAAGCAGGAGAAGATACCATAAGATATAATGATGATGATGAAATTGTGGTAGGAAGCGACGGAGAACCAGAATTATATACTTCTACCGAACCACGTTGGAGAGTGTCAGGACACACAATCTATAATAATAAACAACAACCCGTACAGCAATATGAAACATATTTTAGCCCGATCATAGATTTTGAAAATGATGAGGTGCTAGAAACGTTTGGCGTATCTGGTCTGCTAGAATATGATGCTTTAGGAAGACAAAAGCGTATCATTCTGGCCGATGGAACTCAGAATTATGTAGAAATTACTCCTTGGCAAACAAGACAATATGATGCCAACGACGCTATTGAAGGAAGTCTTTATGCCCTTCGGGTCGAGGCTACGTATCCTTCAGACAGTCCAGAGCGAATAGCCTTGCAAAAATCTGAACAGCACTATAACACACCAGTAATTACCAATGTTGATGCATTGGGCCGGGTGTTCCTTACCGAAGAGGCCGATGAGAATGGCAATATTCGTAGAAATAGAATAGTTCATGACGAATTAGGCAATCCTAGTGAAATTATTGATCCAAGAGGTCTTATTGCTTTTACCTATGCTAGAGATATGCAAGGGAGAGTATTACATGAAGTGAGTATGGATGCCGGCCTTAAATGGCAATTCGTAAATGCACTAAACCAACCTGTTCATTTATGGGATGGTAAGGATGTTCATCAGCAACTTAGCTACGATACCTGGGGCCGGGTAACAGAAAAATTTGTCGATGGAGCTTTAGATATGAATCACTTAACCGAGCGATATGTGTATGCAGAAAACACATCGAGCACCGACCTATGGCAACATAATCTAGCAGGGCAATTGGTAGAATATTATGATCCAGCTGGAGTACATAGATTTTATCGCTTCGATATCTTGGGTAATGTCTTGTTTAAAGATCGCCGTCTCTTAGAAAATTATCAGGAAATTCCAGACTGGTCAGGTACGGTTACTCCGGTTTGGATGGCCGGCCCAGCTTTTGAAAGCCGAATTTCGTATGATGCTTTAGGTAGACCAGTACTTCAAGATCTACCTGATGGAACGATAAGAAGATATCACTATTTCCAAAGCGGGGCCGTTCATGAAGTATTACTAAGTACTGCAGATGGGGTGCTTTCTGAACAACCTATAGTAAGAGAAAGTAAGTACAATGCCAGAGGACAACGAAAAGAGCTTGTTTTAGGAAATGATGTAGTGCAGCAATATGAATACGATACTTTAAATTTCAGATTACAACGCAAAACCAGTTTTAGAAGAGCAACTCCCAATACTACTGCGAGGCAATATCAAAATATGCGATATACCTATGATGCGGTGGGTAACATCACTCATATTGCAGATACGGCAAGACCTAATGATACGCTTTTATTTAGCCTGCCAAGGATACAACAGTATACCTATGATGCTTTTTATCAATTAATACAAGCCGAAGGGAGAACTCACGAAGCTTTAGAGCGAACAGATTATGCTCACGCCACAGATACTCCTGGATTTGTAAAAGGAACCCGACATATCTCTTTGAGTAATATGAACCTGGTGAGAACCTATACGCGAAGATATGAGTATGATTTAAATGGGAATATGCGATCTATGACCCATCATTCTGGTACTAGACCAGGCGATGTGTTACGATGGAGACGCAATCTATGGATTTCTGAAACTTCAAATCGATCTTTAGAACTAGAAGACTTGAATGGAGTTCCGGTAACCGATCCTGAAACGCGATTTGATGAAAATGGAAACCTAGGTTATATGTCACACCTTCGACAAGTAGAATGGAACTATCTCAATCAACTTTCTGCAGCAGTTATCATTGAACGTACTAGCGACGAGAATGATGCTGAGTATTATGTGTATGGTGGAGACGGGCAACGAGTACGTAAAATCACCAGACGTATGAACAATGGCGAGATGGAAACCACCGAAAAGATATATCTGGATGGTTGTGAGATTAAACGTGTTCGTCAAGGAGATACCTTATTATTAGAACGATATACTTCGCATCTCAGTGATGGAGAAGAGCGAGTAGGGTTACTTCATCAATGGACCATAGATACCTTAGGTGCAGAGACCGATACGATTAGTGACAAAAGAATACATTACCAGCTTAATGACCATTTAGGATCATCGACCTATGAGCTTAATGAAGAAGGAGATATTATTAATTATGAAGAGTATTTTTCCTTTGGGGGTTCGGCTTTTATGTTTGGTGAGCAAATACGGGATGTACAGCTAAAGGATTATCGATATACCGGTAAAGAACGTGACGATGCAACTCAGCTTTATTATTATGGATACCGCTATTATGCCCCTTGGCTATGTCGTTGGCTTAATCCAGACCCTATTGGTCGCGAAGACGGACTCAATATTTACCAATTTGTGCATAATAACCCCATAAATGAAGTTGATCCAGATGGGTTGCAGAGTAGTGAGTCTACAACCGAACAAAGAAGGTGGACTTCAACCACTCGAACTCCAAACGAAAGTGGTGCAGAAAGTTTACAGGTACACGAATATACCTTTAATTCAACAACAGATGAAAGAGCATTTCTTAGTGAATGGATTCGTGAACATCCTGAGGGTATAGTTATTTATAATGGAGTTTCATACTCTTCGGATAGTGGGCTTCTATCATTGATTTTAAATGGTTCCCCTTCTATGACTCAAGAAGAAATAATGGATCAAGTATTTGATCCTAGCGAAGGAGATTCAGCTTCAAGTGATGATACTGGATCTGGGACTTCAGGCTCAGAAGAGAATGAAGGAGGTGGCTCTGGCACAACAATTGGCAATGGATCTGGAAATGAGGGAGAAGGGGAAGGTCAGAGCAATATTGGAGACGATGAACGAGGAGGCTCAGGACAAGATGGAGAAACAGCAAGAGAAGGAAGAAATGGTAATGCAAATCGCCAGGGTCTCGGTAGACAATTAGGAAGACCAGGAGCTACAGGAACTGGAAATGGAAGAACGCCTCAAAGAGAGAGAGTGCCGGGTGTTCCTGAAGGAGAAAATAGACCCGAAAACCAAGGGTTAACACCTCAAGAAGGAAGTGTTGATTCTAGAGCTACGGTAGATGGGAGTATTGATGGTTCCTTATTGGCTCCCGAAAATGTGAATAGTGAATTGGCTAATGGGCAGCATAATCCAAATGCTACCCCGCAAAATCAAGAAGACGATTTGGCATGGTGGCAAACAGCCTTAATCGTAATTGCTGCGGTCTTGGTTGCAATAGCGGTTACTATTTTAACCTTCGGAGCTGCATTAGCAGTAATGGGGACAGCCGCTGCAACTGCTTCGATTACGCAATTAGTAATAGCCGGTGCAGTTGCAGGGTTGGCCGCAGGAGTTGCTTCAGACGCTACTTCACAATTACTAACAATTGCAGCTAGTGATCAATTAACAATTGAAGATTATGATATTGGACAAACTGTGTTTTCTGGAGCTGTTGGTTTAGTAACAGGAGGATTGACTGCTGGGTTGGGAGGATATGCTGCTGGTGCCAGAAGTGCTGTATTAGCAGGTGAAGCCAGTTCTTTTCAATCTCTCATTGCAAGTGCAAGTACTAGAATTGGTTCTTCTGCTATTACTAGAGCAGCTACCCATTCAACTTTGGGAGCAATAGAAGGTAGTGGAACAGAGGCTCTACGTCAGGCAATTTTTGAAGACGATTTTAATGGAACAGCTATTTTACAAGCAGGATTGATTAATGCTGGTATATCCGGAACAATAGGCACAATAACTGGCGGAACAAGATCAGGACAAACATCAGATTCTAATACACCACCAAGTGCACTTTCCGCAAGAGCTCAGGAGCAAAGATCTATAATAGAAAGACTCCAGACAATAGTCGATAGAAGTGTTGATAGAGTAGCGAGAGCTGTAGATGAAGGAGATCGAGGTTTTCTTGAAAGGTACTTAACCTCATCTGAAGGTTCTGTAGCAAGAGTCGATCATTTATTAGATCCCAATGGTAGTTCCAAAGCTGCATTTTTTGGAACTGCTGTCGAGGCAAGAGTCAGAAGGGCTATTTATCATGATCCAGTTTTGCGACAACATATTGATCCATTAACTAGTGATTCTGGATTTTTGGGAATACGGGAAGTAATAGGAAGAGGAGATAGAAGGGGATTTGCTGATTTAATAGGGAAACCTGAAGGTTCTCTTGGCGGGATTATCATTGATATTACAACAGATGCTGATAGAGCGGCGCATTTTCTTAGACTTTATCTAGAACGTGGTCTCGTAATTAGTTATTCTCGACCTTCTTTCTTAGGATTTTGAAGATTTAGAAATTTTGAAACTAAGGATGTTTTAAAGAATAATATTAGGAAGTTGTCCACCCCAAAACCCTAACAATCATGACTCCAAAACTCATTTGGAGTCATGATACCCTTCCCCATTTATAACGTAAATCCCAATTGCATAGAAGTGAAATCTGTGTGGTGATAAGCGCCATCAAATAATTGCAAAAACAATAAAAAAAGTACAAACAAAAAATTAGAAATCATGCAAACATTTGTAATAACTGGGCAACTGGTAAATCAACACAAAGCACCCTTATCTGGGCTAAGAGTAGAGGCCTGGGACAAAGATTTAATCTGTGATGATTTGGTAGGGAGTACCATAAGTGACGATACAGGAGCATTTTCCTTTTCCTTTACTAAGAAATACTTTAGTGAACTCTTTTTCGATCGTAAACCAGATTTGTTTTTCAAAGTTTTTGATGGAGATCAATTGCTTCAAGATACTCGTAAAAATGTACTTTGGAATGTAGGTAAAAAGCCTAAAAAAATCACCATCACTATAAAGGTGAATACCTCACCACAAACTCCCCCTGAGCTTGTAAAAGAGGAAGTACTTGAGCTTTTAACTTATCAACAAGAAACCCCAGAAAATTTAGCTAAAACACAACCAAAGGTATACCAAACAATCACCCAAAAAGCACTACGTCACATTAGCCAAGAGGTGCAAGATTTCTTTAACAAGAGTAGTGAGGGTGTGCAAGAGTTTGTAAAAGCTATAAATTTTTCTGAATTGGAACATGAAAATGCTGTCAAAGAATATGTAGGTAACATTATAGAACACAGCAAACTTGATGAGGAAAGTAAGAATGAAGGTGTATTGCATATACAAAGTTGGGATGGGACAGAAAACCTGAATGCACTCATTCAGCCAAAAACACCTATACGACAGAATGTATTCCTGCAAAAAGAACTGCAACACGCCAAGGTATATCAGATAAGTACACTAGCCAATTTTGATGATCAACTTTCTACTACTTTGGTTTCTTACAATCTGCAGGTTTCGACCATAACTCCAGAAACGATTACAAATCTAATAGACAATGGTGTTTTTAGTAAAGAACAAGGAGAAGTGTTATTGTTGAATGCCAATGTGTATGCTGTTGCCAGTGAAGATATAGAACTCTCTAATGCCATTAAGAATTATAATAATATAGGGTTACAATCTATCGAAGAGTTGGCTCCTCTCGAAGTTAATGATTGGGTAAATATTATACGAAACGCAAATAGTGATGATGATGCCTTGATCGAGACACGAGCACAACGCAAACAAAAGTTGATAGAAACCTTATATCCAAATCAAGTATTTAGGGCAAGAAGTAGAGTTTTAGAGGAAACAGGAGTACGAGATCTTATGGAACAGTTTTATGAAACCAATACCTCTTTTAACTTCTTGCAAATGAATTTTGATGAAGATAGTGATGATTGGCAACATATAAGTTTTGGTAATTTTTCTGATACACAACAACAAACTATTATTGATACGCTTAAATCTAACAAGCGCTTATATAAAATTACCGGAGATGCAACTCATGCATTACAGCTTAAGACTAACTATAGATCTGCCAATGAAATAGTAGGAGTTAGTTTTCCTGAGTTTTTAGAGACCACCAGTCTTGATGAGCCTTTGGCAAGAAGATATTATGAGAATGCTCGTAACGAAAGCTTAGGTGTAAACATAGCTTTGGGAAACATCTTAGATCAGATCAATAATCCTTTGGGAGGCAGCATGATCGATAATATAAGTACAGATGTAGATGGATATCTACGACGTATTAATGGATATGAAGAGTTTTTTGGAGAAACCGATCATTGTAAATGTAAACATTGTGCTTCTATCATTAGTCCGGTAGCGTATTTCATGGATTTGATGACATTCTTGCAACATCATGTTATGGATGCGCATTTTCCTGATTCGGCAGATGGACCTATAATAAGTCCACGTAGGAGACGCCCAGACTTATGGAGCGCACTCATTTTAAACTGCAATAATACCCATGAGTTAATTCCGTATTTAACTATTATAAATGAGCTGCTAGAAAACTTTATTTATGCTGAAACTCATGATGATGTTGCCTCTCTACCCGATCGAACAGAAATAGAAAATTCAGTATATGAGCTACTAAGTTTTATTGGTGCAGATCCCCTTATGATCGATAGTTTTAAACAGCCATTTAATTTGCCATTGAAAGAACTGGAAATCTATTTGGAACATTTCCCTATGTCAAGACACTCTTTAGCAAAGACATTGTTAGAAAATGTACCTCATGATGCTCCAATTTTACCACAATCGTTTTTAGAACTTTCCGCACGAGAATATCAATTGTTATTGGAAGATAAGGCACGGGATCATGTAGGGGAAGATGTAAATCATGAATTTTTGGAACGCTTATACAAGGTGGATATTAATGAAGATAACTCCATAAATCCGGTAAATGTTCAAGACATTTTAGGTATAATAGGTATAGATAGGGAAGAGTTTGCACAATTGATTCAAACCTATTTTGTGAATCCAAGAACCAGAATTTTATTTCAAGAAATTGAAATTATTGGAGAGTATGAAAATGACAATCTTCAGATTACAATAGAAAAAATACATCATCTTACAATAGCGCATTTAGATAGGATGCACCGTTTTGTTCGATTATGGAAACAATTAGACTGGTCGATTATCGAATTAGATAAAGTCATTGAAAATATTCATTTTTCATTTGCTAACCCTGCGAGTATTGTACATGAACTATTCCCTGAAAAAATTGTACAGGTGGTACAATTGCAAAAAGAGTTTAAAATCGAGGTCGATCAGTTGTGTGCATTAATTCGACAAATATCAGTTGGAGGTGATCCTTCGTTTTTTGATCTATTATTTAACCTTCCTGCTTTTGTGAAAGAAGAAACTGATCGCTGGGTACCTAGTGATTTAACGCGTGAAGTTCTGCTATTTCAGCACCCTTCTTACCGAAGTACAGGAGTAAGTACTACTGAAGAAACAACGGTGTTACATCGTCTTCTTGCAGGTTTAAGAGTAGATAATGAACAATTGTTTAGCCTGATCCAATATTTACAGGAACCCTTACAAAATGGATTAGCTGCCGATGCACCTGTTGGATCTTTTGAAATTAATGTTGAGAATTTATCAATACTATACCGTCATGCCCTGCTGGTAAACAAGTTGAGATTAACCGTAGATGAATTATTTTTCTTTATTCGTATATCGGACCATTTGACCGCTGGTTATTTGCAAGATATAGACGATATACAAGTGTTACTAACTATATTAAACTGGCAAAAAGAAAGCAAATACAGTCCTGAGGAATTGAGTTTTATTATAGAAGAACCCCTCATGGAAAATACTTTGATGTCAACCCCAGAAGAAATGTCTCATGATATCTGGGAACAAATTCAAGAGGACCAAAGTCTACTATTTAGGGATACCTTATTCTCTTATTTTGAAGGAATTTCAGAATCCCAGTCTAGAGCGATTGTAGAGGCCAACCCTTCAAGTATGGTTCCAGCAGATTTAAGAAGATATCAAATGTCTGCGATAACACATATACCAGAAACGTTTAATATTAATATTCCTTCAGAGATTTTAGATAGATTATCTGTTGAACAAAGAATACGGGTTATTGGGTCTATTTTAAATCTTATTTCAGTACAAATCTTAAATGGTACCTCGACAATTAGTAATGGGATATTATCTTTAATTGAAGGATTATCAGAAGCAGATTCGCAAGCAATTTTAAATGCAAATACCGATGCCATTTTTACTCCAGTATCGGGTACGGCAGATTATGAAATAAATCCTACTGTGTTAAATGATCCTTCAACAATTAATATTACCATACCGTCTACTATATGGTCTGATCTTTCTTTGGGCGAACAACAAACTTTGTATGGTAATTTAGTTGAAAATATAGCTAGATATATATTGCCAGGAGCACCAGAACTATCCGATCGAACATTGGTAGGGACAGGCACACTTGATCTAGCACAATCAAGAACGATTATCACAGCCAATGCATCACTTTTTGAAGCTATAGAAGACGATACGCTGTATTGGTTACATCCTGATTTTGATGTCTCCACAATGATTAATGTTCCGGGAGATATTCCTTTACCCATTACCGAAGCTCAGGAAATAGTATTAGGTAAACATGTAAGTAGCATCATATCTAATTTGCTAGAAGATCAACTTGAAATTTCCTCAGATAAAATAATGGCTTTATCAAGGTTGGGAGGATATAACTTACTGGAAGTATCTCTTACCAATCAACTTACTCAAATAGCTCAGGGGACGCAGGATTTAACGACTTTAATGGCTTTAGTAAACGTATTACAAAGACTTTCAATTTGGTTTAAAGACTCCAAATTTACTCCAGATACCATTGAGTTTGTTAGAATGCAATCTGGAGATCATACACAACTATTTCAAATACGAATTCCAGTAGATTATCGGGAACCAACAATATCTCTTTTGCAACAGATAGAATCATATCGAAAATTACTTGTAAATTTTAACGATAACACTCAAGAAATTAATACTGTGCTTTCGGTATACAATTATGACCTTCCTCAACCTGCCTTTCAAGATACAATATATGATGAGTTGGCATCTTTATTAGGGTTGGATCCCAGTATAGTAAGTAACCTTAATCAAACGATGAGTAGTTCGGGTTTATTTCCAATTGCCGTAGAAAGTGGAGTTAACATAAATCTAGGAATAAAAGCTTTACATAAATTCATTAAGGTGATAGGTCTTGTTCAATTTTTGGGAATTGGAGCCGAAGCTTTGCCGTTATGTATTTCGAATGAATTTAATGATCTTAAAATAGCCGTAAAAGCTTTAGTTACTGCTATAAGAACCAAATACGACACCGAAGAAGCATGGCAGGAAAAAATAGGTCCTTTTGAAGATGAAATTCGTGAACTCAAGCGAGATGCACTCACAGATTATCTTATGAATACGTATCGTTCTAATCTAACTGATGACGGTCATTGGTTTAAAACTACCAAAGATTTATACAACTATTTTTTAATCGATACAGAGCTTGAAGGATGTGCAAGAACCTCTAGGGTAGTGGCAGGAATATCAAGTTTACAGTTATATATACAACGATGCTTAATGAATTTGGAGCAAACCGAAGAGATTGTTGAAGACTCTGGAGAACCACTACATTATGTTTCACCTACAGATATTCCTTTAGATCAATGGGAATGGAGGAAGAACTACCGTGTCTGGGAAGCCAATCGAAAAGTATTTTTGTACCCAGAAAATTATATAGAACCCGATTTAAGAGATAATAAAACAGAGTTGTTTAGAGACCTCGAATCTGAATTATTACAAAAAGAAATTACCGCTCAAAATGCACTCGATGCTTATGGTAAATATATGAAGGGGTTTGAAGAAATTTCGAATCTGAAAATTGCTGGAGCATATCATGATTTAGAGGGGAATAAAGATACATTACATGTTTTTGGAGTCAGTAATGGTGAAGCAAAAGAATATTATTATCGAACCGTAAGAAATATTTATAAATCACAGCAAAATTTTTCCTCAGTTAGTGTAACTTCAGATTCGTGGAAAAAACTTCAACTTCAAATTCCTACAGGAATTATTTCTCCTATAATTTATAATGAAAGATTGTATCTTTTTTGGAGTGAAATTAGTACAAGACCACTACCAGAATCAGAGTGGGAAGAAAGTAATCAAGCAGAATATAAGCATATATATAAAATAAAATATACTTATTTAAGGTTAGATGATGCTTGGGAAACACCAAGAACCATACTTTTTGAAGAGATCGAAGGATTAAAAGTAGATAGCCTAATAGTTTCAGAGAGTACCGGAACTAGTTTAAATGAGAATTATACCAAACAAGATTGGGATTGGGTACGAATATTTCCTTCTATTGATGAAAGAACTGGAAACCTTACTTTGGCTAATGAACTTATGAATCATACAATAGTTCTTTTTACAGGTGAAAGAGGGGAGAGTTTAAGACGAATAGACAGTTACACCCCTTCAATTGCGGTTAAACGTTTACTTAAGGAAGAAACAAAAATTGGATACTGGTATTCCCCAACTTCAAGCTATGCCTTTAAGTATTTTTGGTCTTCATTTTCATTAGAAAATGACTTCCTGTATTCTCTTAAAGAGGCAGATCTAGTTGAATTTGATGAAAAACCGATACAGGTAATTCCTGTGAATGGAAGTTTATCAGATGTATTGGTTCTTACTAATAATGATTTATTATATGTGCATTGTGATAGACATTGGAAACCTTATGCTGTAAAGAGATTAGGAACCACACTTGTTCAAAAAATGTCAAGACAATTGTTTAGCTCGGGTATCGATGGTTTTATGGCAATTGATTATCAAAGAGATGAATTAGTAGAGGAGCCAATAAAAGCTACTTTAAATTTAGATGCTATTTGGAATGATACGTTAGATGGAGAAGGAGCAAGTATTCTATTTACTAAAGGCTTTATGGGAACCTACTTCAGAGAAATCTTTTTTCATATTCCTTTTTTGATTGCAAATCATTTAAACAGTCAGAAAAAATTTGAGGATGCCCAACGTTGGTACCATTATATTTTTGACCCAACTTCAAACAAAATACCTGAAGATATAGAAGCAATTACAGATCCCATAGAAAGAAAAAAGCGAATGGCCGATCGGGTATGGCAATTTATTGAGTTTAGAGATCATACCTTACAAAATTGGAAAGAACGTCTTAACGATCAACAGGCAGTAAATGTATATAAAAATGATCCTTTTAATCCTCATGCTATAGCAAGATTACGCTTAGGAGCCTATATGAAGTCAATTACTATGAAGTATATTGATAATTTACTTGATTGGGGAGATCATTTATTTGCTCAAGATACTATGGAATCTATTAATGAAGCAACCTTACTTTATATGTTAGCTTGTGAAATTCTGGGGAAAAAGCCGGTAGAATTGGGAGACTGTGAAAAAGTTAGCGAAGATCAGACATATGAGCAACTGTATCGAAGAATGAATGGTAGTACTTGTAGAAGTTTCTTAAATAATCTAGAAAGTAATACTCAAAATGAATCAGAAAGACCTACCGCTCCAGAAGATAATTTTATAATCCCAACTCCTTCCCGGATATTTCAGAATGAACAATGGTTGTCAGAGTATTTTACAACTGCAGTGGTATATGCTACTTCGAATAATTCAAATACCTCTGAGAATGCAATTTTAGGTTTAGATGGCCCTTCTTTTGTAGGAGATGTAAATATCGATTTTGAAATAGATAGAGATCTCCCATTTGACGGGTTTTATTGGAAAGAAAGGTTTAAAAATTTATTTGATCTTATATCCTTTCATACCAGCTTCCTAAAACAAACCTGTTTATTTTGTATCCCGCCGAATCCAGATTTACTAGTGTATTGGGATAGAGTAGATGATCGTTTGTTTAAAATAAGGAACTGTTTAAATATAAGTGGAGTACGTAGACAAATCCCTCTTTTTGCTCCAGAAATTGATCCAAGATTATTAGTTCGAGCCAAAGCTGCTGGTTTGTCACTAAGTGATATTTTAAATTCTATAAATGGAGACCTTCCTCCTTATCGATTTGCCTTTTTACTGGCAAAAGCTAAAGAATACGCAGGTGCTTTACAATCTTTTGGTGGAGCTTTATTAGGAGCTTTAGAAAAGAAGAGCGCAGAGGAGTTAACTTTATTGCGATTAAGTCAACAGGATGAAATTTTGAAAATGACTTCTAGATTAAGAGATATGGAAGTAAAAGCAGCAGAAACTAGTTTAGAAGGATTACGTAAAAGAGAGATTACAATTACTTCAAGACGAGATTATTACCAAAATCTTATTACTACTGGAAGGATAGGAGAAGAACAATGGCAGAATGATTTGAAAATTACCTCATATATATTAACTGAGTTCTCAGTAATTCCTATGATTGTTTCCTCTGGCTTTCAGTTTGCTCCAAAAATAATAGGATTTAGTAATAGTACCCCTACTTCAGGAGTAGCAGATGGAGGACAAGTATTTGCTTCTGTTCTACAATATTTGGCAGGGGCTGCCAGTAGAGGTGCTGATTTGCTTGGAATGATGGCAGCAAAGAAAAGACGAGAGCAAGGTTGGCAATTTAGTCTGAAACAAGCTGAAAACGAACTCAAGGAAATAGAGAAACAAATAGAAGCAGCTACGATAAGACGTGACATCTCTATAAAATCTAGAGAACTTCACGAAAAAAGTATAGAACAATTGCAGGAGACCTATGAGTTTTATAGAGATAGGTTTACCAACCTGGGGCTGTACACGTGGTTATCTAGTCAATTGCAACGATTGTATAGAGAAGCATATCAAAATGCGATGACCATTGCGCGAATGGCAGAACGCGCCTATCGCTTCGAGCGTAATGATGATACAACTGTACTTTTAAATGGAAGTTATTGGAATAATTCTCGTGCTGGATTATTATCTGGAGAAAAATTAATGAATGCTTTAAGAAGTATGGAGCTAAGGTATATGGAAACCAATACGCGAAGTATGGAAATTGATCAGGCGTTTTCACTTACACAAATAAATCCTAGCGCATTGTTACAACTTAAGGAAACTGGAATTTGTGAGTTTACAGTTCCTGAGTTATACTTTGACCTGTTTTATCCCGGGCAATACCGTCGTAAGATTAAATCGGCAAGGTTAACAATTCCTTGTATAACAGGGCCGTATAGTAATGTGAGTGTTACTTTAACTTTAAAAAGCAGTTATATTCGTAAAGAAGCAAAATTAGACGAAGGATCCCTGTCATTGGTGCCAGCCTCTAGATCAACTACGGTAGCGACAAGCACAGCGCAAAATGATAGCGGAGTATTTAGATTAGATTTTAGAGATGAACGATACATGCCATTTGAAGGTGCTGGTGCAGTAGAGAGCACTTGGCAATTGGAGTTACCAAAAAAGTTTAGACCTTTTGATTATGCAACGATCAATGATGCCATTTTACATATTAGCTACACTGCAGATTATGATACGCAGTTTCGAGAAGAGGTCGAAGGTGATGAAGGAGTTTTGGGTAGATTAGATACGCTCTTGCAAGGAGAAGAAGACTTTATATTACAACGAGTATTTAGTATACGTCAAGAGTTCTCTCAGACATTTCATCGTTTGTTGCATAGCGAAGAAGGAGAAACTGTACCTTTAGAACTTAGTGAGAAACACTTTCCATTATTTCTTCAAGGAAAAAGATTAGAAATTGAGAGTGCTAAGTTAATTTTGGAGATTGACGAAAATGGATTTAGAGATGATGATGGAGATATTGTAATTCCAACTCCTATAAATGTAGGAATGAGTATAGATAGTAATGGCACGATACCTACAACGATTACTCATTTTAATAATTCGAACGGAGTATATGAAGCTGATCTAGATGCTAACACGTTTACCAATTTCTTGCCAGTTCATGAGACTTTAAGGGTAGATTTGACAATAAACAGTGCAGGTGATTTGGCTCCGGAAATCAGCGTTCCTTCTGATCCTTCAGCCCTGGATGATCATAAAATAAAAGATGTGTATCTGTATTTAAACTATAGAACTTTGATATAAAATTGTAGCAAAGCCCTTCGCTTTAGCATAGTTTTTACCCAGTATTCTTAAGAATACTGGGTTTTTTATGTGTTAGATCTCAAACAGGTTGGCAGTATCAATAAAACTTATAGCAGTATGTTAATTATTGTTTAATGTTTTATGTTAATAGTTAAACATTTTTGTAGATTTGAAGTACGCTGAATCAAATAGATAACCTTAAAAAGTATTAGAAATAAAAAAAATGTATCCAAAAACTTTGTTTGATCAAATGTTTGAGATACTACATAAACAAAAAATTGCTATGAAATTTGAAGACACCACTTTATTAACTACCAACGGAAATACTTTAAACGGATTTACATTTGAAGAAATAGGAGATGATCATTTATTTACAGGAATAGAAACTCCAATGAAAGCTGATGCTTTTGATATGTCTGATGAAGATAAAAAAGTTCGTATTGCAGAGTTGTTTGCAGAAATCATGAATACCATGGGACTTGATCTTACCGATGACTCGCTTCGCGGGACTCCAGAAAGAGTAGCCAAAATGTATATCGATGAAATTTTTTCAGGATTAAATCCAAAAAATAAACCTAAGGTGGCATTATTCGATAATAAATATCAATATCGACAAATGCTAGTAGAGAAAAATATAACATTTTACTCAAATTGTGAACATCATTTCGTTCCAATAATTGGTAAGGCACATGTGGCTTATATCTCATCAGGGAAAGTTATTGGGTTATCAAAATTAAATCGAATAGTACAATACTATGCGAAGCGTCCACAAGTACAAGAACGGTTAACAAATCAAATAGCAATGGAGTTGTCTAAAATTTTGGATACTGAAGATATAGCTGTAATCATAGATGCAAAACATCTGTGTGTGTCTTCAAGAGGAATTAAAGATGATACTTCTGCGACGGTTACAACATATTATGGAGGTGCTTTTGATACGCCCGAAAAAATAGCAGAATTACAAAATTATTTAAACAGCTAACTAACGTTCTAAAATATCTATTATGTTTGGTCTATTCAAGAAAAAAACTCAAGAAGAAGTTTTACAAAAGAAATATGAGAAATTAATGAAACAATGGCACGAATTGTCTACAGTTAATCGTTCTGAAAGCGACAAGAAATATGCCGAAGCCGAAGATGTTTTAAAACAAATTGAGTCGTTAAATTCTAATTGATCCTCTAGCATCTACTTGCATTAGTTCAGTATGAATACTATAAAATATATTTTGGGAGTGATACTGTCGGTTCCTCTCTTGCCAATTCTTTATTTTCAAGGAAAGTTAATAAGGAAAAGGGTTCCTTCTTTACCAGAAGCAAAAGGTAATGAAGGACTAATTAACAAAGGTGCTAACAGAGAACTTAGGCTTATATCGATTGGAGAAAGTACAATTGCAGGCGTTGGAGTAGATACACATAATGAAGGTTTTACAGGGGCAATGGCTAGAGAGTTAGCCACAAGATTTCAAACAAATATAAGATGGAAGGTTTATGCTAAAAGTGGTTATACTGCTAAAAAAGTAGTACATAAATTAATTCCGAAAATAGAAGAGAAAGAGGTCGATATTATTGTTATAGGTTTAGGAGGAAATGATGCTTTTACTCTTAATCACCCAAAAAGATGGGGGTTTCATATCATTCAACTTATTAAAGAATTAAGAGGCAAATTTACAAATGGAATTATTATTTTTACTAACATGCCTCCAATAAAAGAGTTCCCTGCATTTACCTGGCTCATTAAGTTTATTATAGGTAATCTCGTCGAAATTCTAGGCCAAGAACTTGAAGAGGTTGTTATAAACTTTGAAAATGTGTTTTATCACGCCCAAACGATAACACTAAAAGACTGGATGGAAAAAATGAACGTATCGGCACACCCTTCAGATTTTTTTAGTGATGGAGTTCATCCATCTAAACTTACTTATCAAACTTGGGCCAAAGATGTTTCAGATTTTATGATGAGTAATGAAGAAATAAAAACTAAAATTAAAAAACAATTGCAATAAGAACTATGAATATCGAAACTTTTAGATTAGTTTTTGATTTTGGGATGTTAGTTCTTATATGGTTGGTTCAGCTTGTTATATATCCAAGTTTCAAATTCTATGAAAAAGAAGGTTTAAAAATGTGGCATAAAAAATATGTAACTAGAATCGCATATGTTGTAATGCCTTTGATGATAGGGCAACTAAGCTTGGCTATTGTTCAGGTTTTTACAGAATTCAATCTATTCAGTCTAATAGTATTATTACTAATAACCCTAGTATGGATGTCGACCTTTTTTCAATTTGTACCTATGCATAATCAAATATCCTTTGGGGGAATAGGCGAAACTATTTTAGATGGTCTAATTCATAAGAATTGGTTACGCACATCGTTGGTTACTGCTGTTTTTGTGGCAAATCTGCTCAATGCATTAATTTAAAATAATCTATCACATGAAAACACCGCTGCTGGTCTTTAATGAAAATGGAATTTATTGTGAAGCAGCAGATGTATATATAGATCCCTGGCGAAAAGTCAAAAAAGCTATTATCACTCATGGTCATGCAGATCATAGTCGTTGGGGGCATCAACAATATATTACTCATCATACCAATGTCCCCATCATAAAACATCGGTTAGGGGATATAAATGTAACTGGAAAAGATTACCGAGAAACTTTTATTATCAATAACGTTAAATTTTCTTTTCATCCAGCTGGCCATATTGTAGGAAGTTCTCAAGTTAGAGTCGAACATAAGGGAGAAATCTGGGTTTTTACAGGAGATTACAAAATTGAAGATGATGGTATTTCTGCTCCCTATGAGCCTGTTACTTGTCATACTTTTATTACCGAATGTACTTTTGGTTTACCTGCGTTTCGTTGGATCCCTCAGCACGAGGTTTTTGAAGACATTAATTCATGGTGGTCCTCAAATAGAGAAGAAGGCAAAACATCTATCCTTTTCGGATATTCGCTTGGGAAAGCGCAAAGATTATTGAAACACCTTGATACTTCGATAGGGAAGATATTTACCCACGGAGCCATAGAAAATATGACCAATGTAATACGTCCTTTGGTAGAGTTACCAGAAACAACTCTAATAACAGCTTCTATCACCAAAGAAGAGCTAAAAGGAAGTATTGTCGTAGCACCGCCAAGTGCGCATGGAAGCACATGGATTCGTAAAATGGTGCCTTACGAAACAGCCTCGGCAAGTGGTTGGATGACCTTTAGAGGAGCAAGAAGAAGAAGAGCTATCGATAAGGGATTTGTACTTTCGGATCATTGTGACTGGCAAGGTTTACTTACCGCAATTAAAGCTACTGGAGCAGAAAAAATAATCAGTACACATGGGTATACAGATATCTTTTCAAGGTATTTAAGAGAACTGGGATATGACGCTAGAACTGAGAAAACTCAGTTTGAAGGCGAATTGGCCGAATTAGAAACAAAAAAAGAAAGTGAGGTGAACACTTGAAGCGATTTGCTAGTTTGATTAAAAAATTGGATAGTACCAATAAAACCAATGTAAAAGTTGAAGCGTTGGCTACTTATTTTAAAGAGGCTCCCGATACAGATAAGGTTTGGACTATTGCTATTTTGTCTCATCGTCGTCCCCCTAGACCAATAAACACAACGCTATTACGGTCGTGGGCCTCAGAACTCTCGAATATCCCACTTTGGTTGTTCGAAGAATCGTATCATATAGTGGGAGATTTGGCAGAAACTATAGCACTGGTTATTCCCAATTCTCAAACAGAAACCGAAAAAAGTTTAACGCAATTCTTAAAAGAAATAATTGATCTTAAAAAGAAGGAAGAAGCAGAAAAGAAAGAGTATCTACTAGACAATCTTAAAGAATTAAACTATTATGAAAGATTTGTGTTTGTTAAGTTCATCACAGGTGGTTTCCGAATAGGGGTAAGCCAAAAGTTAATGACCAAAGCTTTGGCAAAAGCTACACAAATTGATGAAGATGTTTTGGCTTTCAAATTAATGGGTAATTGGGATCCAAATACGATTTCATTTCATGATCTGGTTATTGAAGAGAAACCCTCAGACTTTTTGTCTAAACCGTACCCTTTTTATCTTGCATATGCTGTAGAAGAAGAGATTGAAAAGTTAGGAGATGTTACCGAATGGAGTGTAGAACATAAATGGGATGGTATTAGGGCACAGGTCATTATTAGAGATGGTAATATTTTTGTTTGGAGTCGAGGTGAAGAATTAGTGAGCGATAAATATCCTGAATTTCATGAATTTGTGAATTATGTCCCTAATGGAACCGTTATTGATGGCGAGATTTTACCATTTTCTGAAGGGGTAATAGGAACATTCAATGATTTGCAAACTCGAATAGGGAGAAAAACAGTTTCTAAAGCTTTACTTGCCAAAACTCCTGTTGTATTAAGAGCTTATGACCTATTAGAGTGGGAAGGAAAAGATATTCGTGATCTTAAATTTCAAGAACGTCGAGCAATACTTGAAGAGTTGGTTCAAGATTTATCTAATTCAAGAATCGAGAAAGCCACACCACTACAATTATCTGAAAAAATGTATTTTGATTCCTGGGAACAGGTAACACTAGAAAGAAATAAAGCTCGTGAAAAACGAAGTGAAGGCTTGATGTTAAAAAGAAAGGGTTCTCCATATTTGGTAGGAAGAAAAAAAGGAGATTGGTGGAAATGGAAAGTAGATCCTTTAACTATTGATGCTGTATTAACCTATGCCATGAGAGGGCATGGTAGAAGATCCAATTTATTTACCGACTATACTTTTGCCCTTTGGGATGATAAGCATAAAGAATTAGTCACTTTTGCTAAAGCGTATTCTGGATTAACCGATGCTGAATTTAGAAAAGTAGATGCTTGGATCAAAAAAAACACTTTAGAGCGTTTTGGACCTGTTAGAAGTGTTACCCCAGAGTTGGTCTTTGAAATAGCTTTCGAAGGTATAGCGCTCTCCAAAAGACATAAAAGTGGAATAGCAACAAGATTTCCGCGTATCTTACGTTGGCGTCAGGATAAAAAAATACAGGATGCAAACACCCTAGAAGATTTAAAAGCAATGATTCCTTCCAAAGAAAAATTACATGAATAGAAAGGAACTTCAGCAAATAGCCATAGATTGGTTTCAACAACAAGGTTGGCAACCTTTTGCGTTTCAAAAACAAACATGGACAGCCTTTTTGCAAGGAAAACATGGTTTACTCAACGCACCTACAGGAAGTGGAAAAACTTATGCATTATGGGGAGCAATCGTTTTAGAATACATCAAAAGAAACCCAGAGTATAAATCAAAGCATAAAAAAGGATTAAAAGCTATTTGGATAACACCTCTTAAAGCCCTTTCTATTGAAATTAAACAAGCAACAGAGCGCTTTGCAGAAGGCATAGGAGTGCCGCTAACTGTTGGTATTAGAACCGGCGATACTGAGCAAAAAGAAAGAGCTGCTCAAAAAAGAAATATGCCCGATTTGTTAATTACGACTCCAGAGAGTTTACAACTTTTGTTAGCGTCAAAAGGGTATGATACTATGTTTAAAGATGTAACCTCAATTGTGATAGATGAATGGCACGAACTTTTAGGTAGTAAACGTGGAGTACAGATGGAACTTGCCCTTTCAAGATTGAAAACAGTGTCATTAAGTCTACGTATCTGGGGTATCTCTGCAACAATTGGTAATTTGGAGCAAGCACAAGAAGTTTTGTTAGGGCAAAACAATACTCATCTTCAAAATTCTGTATTAATTCGAGCAAATATTAAAAAGAAAATAAAAGTAAAGTCTGTTTTGCCTGATACGATGGAGACTTTTCCGTGGAGAGGACATTTAGGTTTACATCTTTTAGAGTATGTAATTCCTATAATACATCAAAGTAAAACTACATTGATTTTTACCAATACTCGTGCTCAATGTGAAATTTGGTTTCAAAAAATATTAGAAAAATATCCTGAATTTGCTGGCGAAATTGCAATGCACCATGGGAGCATAAATAAAGAGACCAGAATATGGGTCGAACATGCTATTCGTGACGAAACGCTTAAAGCAGTGGTATGTACTTCGAGTCTTGATCTAGGTGTAGATTTTGCTCCTGTAGAAACCATAATTCAAATTGGAGGCCCGAAGGGTGTTGCACGATTTATGCAAAGAGCAGGGCGAAGTGGTCATCAGCCTGGAAAAGAAAGTGTTATCTATTTTTTACCCACTCACGCTATAGAACTAATAGAAGCTTCTGCTTTACAAAACGCAGTGTTGAGTAATCAAGTGGAAGATAGAATGCCTTTTTTAAACAGTTTTGATGTTCTGGTACAGTATCTCATTACACTTGCTGTTTCGAATGGTTTTTATCCTGAAGAAATTTTTGAAGAAATTAAACGTACGTTTTGTTTTCAGGCTATAACTTCAGAACAATATAGGTGGATTCTTAATTTTATAACCATAGGCGCTCAAAGTCTGCAGGCATATGATGAATACAAAAAAGTTGAGATCGAGGATGATGGAAAGTTTAAAGTAAAAAGCAGAGGAGTTGCGATGAGACATCGATTGCAAATAGGAACTATTGTGAGCGATGCAGTAATGACGGTAAAATATTTGAAAGGGGGATACCTTGGGTCTATAGAAGAATGGTTTATCTCAAAACTCAAACCGGGAGATGTATTTACCTTTGCAGGAAGAAACCTAGAGCTTTTTAAGGTGAAAAATATGCAGGTTCTGGTTAAAAAATCAAAACAAAAAAAAGCAAAAGTACCTAGTTGGATGGGTGGGAGAATGAGCTTTTCTTCAGAAATGAGTGATCTTATTAGAGAAGAGTTATATGCTGCAAATGAAGAAGATAAGAAATCTAAAGAATTAAAGGCATTACAACCTATTTTTGAGAGGCAACGTAAGGAGAGTATTGTACCTAATTCTAGTCAATTTTTAATTGAAACGTTTAAAACGCGAGAAGGATACCATGCTATTTTTTATCCTTTTGAAGGTCGGTTTGTTCATGAAGCTTTGGCTAGCTTGTTGGCTTATAGAATTAGTTTACTTTTGCCAATTTCTTTTTCTTTAGCTTTTAACGATTATGGTTTCGAATTACTATCAGACCAGGAAATAGATATGCAAGAGGTGCTAGATAATGATCTTTTTAGTACTCAATTTTTGCATGATGATTTAAGAAAAAGTTTGAATGCTACAGAGATGGCAAGGCGCAAGTTTCGAGATGTTGCAGTTATTTCAGGTCTTGTTTTTACAGGATATCCAGATAAGTTGATAAAGAGTAAACATTTGCAATCAAGTTCTCAATTGTTTTTTAATGTATTTCGAGATTATGAATCAGATAATTTACTTTTTCAACAAGCGTTTACAGAAACTTTTGAGCATCAACTGGAAGAAGGTAGATTGCAACAGGCTCTCGAGAGAATTGAACAACAGGATATTGTATGGAGGCATTGTAAACAACCCACTCCATTTTCGTTCCCTATAATTACAGATCGTTTGAGAGAAAAATTATCATCAGAAAAACTGGCAGACCGTATTAAAAAAATGACTATACAATTAGAAAAACCTTGATACTTATTGACCAAGACTAAAACTACATATTGTTATCGACAGACTTTTGAATTGCATCCTAGCGGAGGTGTATACTGGCATGAGTTTAATATGCTATTAATCGCAGATGTACACTTAGGTAAGGTTACCCATTTTAGAAAATATGGTAGTGCAGTTCCTCAAGGTGCAATAACTCAAAATTTTGATAAACTAGATCAGGTAATTTTGTATTTCAAGCCTGCCGTAATTTGCTTTTTAGGAGATTTGTTTCATAGCTATGTTAATCAGGAATGGAATATGTTTTCTAATTGGATACAAACTGTTGAAGCCAAGATAGTTTTGATTAGTGGTAATCACGATGTTATCTCTCCTGTGAAATATGAAGAGTTAAATATTCACATTAGCGATGAATGGAGTTTAGGGTCTGTTCTACTTACCCATCACCCAGAAAGTAGAGAAGGAATGTTCAATATCTCAGGCCATATTCATCCAGGTGTTCGGTTAAAGGGAGAAGGAAAGCAATCTCTCACGGTTCCTTGTTTCTTTAAACAAACACATCAAATGATTCTACCCGCATTTGGAGTCTTTACTGGAAAGCATATTTTGAATCCGAAGTTAGAAGATGAAGTTTTTGTGATTACAGAAGACGAAGTGATTCAAATACCTTAACCCATTTGTTAAAGTTTATATAGAGGTATAATATTTTGTTTAGCTATTTAGTAAATTTGTTAAACAAATACTATCTTTATGAGAAGAAAGCCCCACCCAACAAAAATTTGTGTTACATGTGGAAGACCTTTTACCTGGCGAAAAAAGTGGGAAAAAGTATGGGATGAGGTAAAGTATTGTAGTGAAAGATGTAGAAGGAATAAAAAAACAAAAGATGGGTAGTACAGGATTAGTTTGGTTTAGAAATGATCTACGAGTTCAGGATAATGAATCATTATATAGAGCTGTTTTAGAAAATGACACTGTGATAGCGATTTACTTTTTTGATCCGCGTTATTTTGAACCCGACAAATTTGGATTTAGAAAGACCGAAAAATTTCGCGCGAAGTTTTTGTTAGAAACGGTGAAACAGCTGAAAAATAATTTGGATAAGCTTAATATACCGTTATTTGTATATAGACAACACCCTGAAGATGTAATGCCTCAGTTCTTTGAGGATTATGATATTTCTAGTGTGTACTTACAAAAAGAATGGACTCAGGAAGAAGAAGAAATTTCTTTATCGGTCAAAAAATCGATTGAAAGATTTACCATAGTATGGAAAGAACACTATGATCAGTTTTTATTTCATCCCGATGATGTTCCATTCGAATTGAGCCAAATCCCTCAAGTTTTTACCAACTTTAGAAAAAAGTGTGAAAAATATACATCGGTTCGGCCTGAATTTAAGATTCAGAAGAGTTTAGCCCAGCACAACATAGATAACCCTACTCAAATTCCTTTGTTATCAGATTTGGGATATGAAGAATTTACTATAGATTCGAGATCCGCTTTTCTATTCGGTGGAGGGGAAGACAAGGCCTTAAGTAGAGTAGCAGAATATCTGTGGGACAGTCAAAAGCTTTCTTATTACAAAAAAACCAGAAATGGACTTATTGGTAAAGACTATAGTTCCAAATTCTCTGCTTGGTTAGCCAATGGTAGTATTTCACCGAGAACAATCTACTGGGAAATAAAAAAGTACGAAAAAGAAATCACCAAAAATGAGTCTACCTATTGGTTGATTTTCGAGCTTATTTGGCGCGATTTTTTTAAGTACGTTTCACTTAAACATGGAAACTATTTGTTTAAAATTGAAGGGATTTTAGACAAGAAATATGAATGGAAAAAAAATGAATCACTCGTAAAACGTTGGATTCATGGAGAAACTAAAGAACCATTTGTTAATGCCAACATGCTAGAACTAAAGTATACAGGTTGGATGAGTAATCGAGGGAGACAAAATGTAGCATCTTTTTTTGCCAAAGAATTACATCTGGATTGGAGAATTGGAGCGGCATATTTCGAATCTATGCTGTTAGACTACGATGTACATAGCAATTACGGGAATTGGCAATATGTAGCAGGTGTCGGTAACGACCCGAGAGACAGAAAATTCAATATAAAACTGCAATCTGAGCGATATGACCCAAATCAAAAATATCAGAATATGTGGCTGCAACCTACTTTATTTTAAACTATGACTTTACGACTTATTCTTGGTGATCAACTTAATAGACAGCATTCTTGGTATGAGAATAACGAGTCTGATACATACTACTTTTTGGCAGAGATGCGTCAGGAAACCGATTATACCAGACACCATATCCAAAAAGTTGTTGCTTTCTTTTTAAGCATGCGCAATTTTTCTGAATGGTTAAAAGAACAAGGATTTTCTGTGATTTATTATCAGTTGGATGAGGAAAATAACGCACAAGATTTAATAATTAATCTTCAACAAATAATAAAAGATAAGGGAATAAGAAAATTTGAATATCAATTACCAGATGAGTATAGATTAGATCAACAATTAAAAAGTTTTTGTGATAAATTAGATATTAAAAGCGAAGCTTTTGATACCGAACATTTTTTAACATCACGCTCAGATTTATCAGACTTTTTTAAGGGTAAAAAGCAGTATATCATGGAATACTTTTATCGGCATATGCGAAAAAGATATGATATTATGATGCTAGATCCTAAAAATCCCGAAGGGGGGAAATGGAACTTTGATCATTCTAATCGAAAAAAATGGACAGGAGAACCTAAAATACCTGAGGAAAAGAAGTACCATTTTAAAGTTACTGAAGTGGTAAGTATGATTAAAAAAGAAGGTGTGCAAACTATAGGTAATATTGATGTACAAAACTTTAATTGGCCGGTAAGTAGAGAAGATGCATTAGCTATGCTCAATTATTTTTGTAGAAATCTTCTTAAGCACTTTGGAGACTACCAAGATGCTATGCACAGTAATGAGGTTTTTTTATTTCATAGTCGTCTCTCTTATGCTATGAATAGCAAAATATTACATCCCAAAGAAGTTATAAAAACAGTGGTATCTTATTGGCGTGCTCACAAAGAGGAAATTGATATTTCTCAAGTAGAAGGTTTTGTACGACAAATTTTAGGTTGGAGAGAATATATGAGGGGAATTTACTGGGCAAAAATGCCAGAATATCAAATTGCTAATCATTTAGAAAACACGAATCCTCTTCCAGATTTCTACTGGACCGCCGATACCAAAATGAATTGCTTACATCATGCAATTAAACAGAGTTTAGATCATGCATATGCACACCATATCCAAAGATTGATGGTTACAGGTAATTATGCATTATTAACTCAAACTCAGCCCGATGAAGTAGATGAATGGTATTTGGGTATTTATATAGATGCTATCGAATGGGTAGAGATTACAAATACTCGTGGGATGAGTCAGTTTGCAGATGGAGGTGTGGTTGCAACAAAACCTTATGTTTCTAGTGGTAGTTATATCAATAAAATGAGTAACTATTGTAAAGGTTGTGCCTACAGTGTTACTAAAAAGACAGAAGAAGATGCGTGTCCGTTTAACGCTTTGTATTGGAATTTTTTAGATGATAAACGCTCTTATTTTGAATCTAACCAACGTATGCGAATGATGCTTAACCTACTCGATAAGATGGATAGAGATAAGTTGCAAAAGCTAAAAGAAAGAGCAAACAAGATCATAAATAGCCCCAATGATTATTAATGATAAGCAACATATTAATATTGTCTGGTTTAAAAGAGACCTGCGATTGCAAGATAACGAAGCCATATATAATGCGGTTGGTAGGGATAATCCTGTACTTTTTTTATATGTTTTTGAAAATTCTTTAATAGAAGATGTTCATTATAGTGAACGTCATTGGAATTTTATAAAACAGTCAATACAAGATTTAGATAAACAATTAACAACACATAACACAAAAGTATTAGCGGTACGGTCTGAGGTAGTACAGACATTTAGAACGCTACAGCAGTTTTGGAAAATTGATACTGTGTTTTCACATCAGGAAACGGGTATTAAGAAAACGTATGAAAGAGATAAAGCGTTCAAAATCTTTTGTAAAAATAACCTCATTAATTGGCAAGAAAATGGCAATAATGGTATTATAAGAGGGTTAAGAAATAGAAGTAACTGGAGAGAAGAGTGCGAAAATTACATGATTCGACCTCAATTTACATATGAATTTGAAAAGGCTGATTTTATTCAAAAAGAAACCCTTAAAAAAGTAGAAAGTGTTTTCACTGTCGAAGATTTAACCACTCCAGATATTGATAAGTTTCAAAAGGGAGGAACTACTATGGCCAGAAAATATTTGAGCTCGTTCTTCCATAAAGGCCGTTATAAAAACTATAGTTTTCATATTTCAAAGCCAGATTTATCGAGAAAAGGGTGTAGCCGCTTATCACCATATTTAGCATGGGGAAATTTGTCGGTGCGACAAGTGATACAATATGCCAGAGAGTTCAGGCAAGTTTCGGGTAATAAAAAGCAAATAGACGCTTTTACCTCCCGATTACATTGGCAAATTCACTTTGTTCAAAAATTTGAAATGGAGGATATTATGGAATTTGAAAGTATCAACAAAGGGTATCATAAATTGAAAAAAAAGGTTTCTGAGGCGTATCAATTAGCTTGGCGAGAAGGTAAAACCGGATATCCATTAGTAGATGCTTGTATGAGGTGTTTAAAAGAAACAGGGTACTTGAACTTTAGAATGCGGGCATTGGTGGTTTCCTTTTTTACGCATAATCTTTGGCAGCCTTGGCAAGACGCAAGTGCGTACCTTTCCAGTTTGTTTTTAGATTTTGAACCGGGAATTCATTTCCCCCAATTGCAGATGCAAGCTGGTGAAACAGGGATTAATATGTTACGAGTATATAATCCGGTGAGAAATAGTATCTCTCATGATCCTGATGGGGAATTTATCAAAAAATGGATACCAGAATTACGTAATATTCCTATAGAATTTATACATGAACCCTACAAGATGACAGTACTAGATCAAAAGTTTAATGATTTTGTCCTTGGTGAAGATTACCCATACCCAATTGTAAATGCGCAAAGTACACGTAAAAAAGCAAGTGATATATTATGGAAAATGATTGATGATCCAGTGGTTAAGGAAGAAGGCGTTCGTATTCTTAAGAAACATACATTACCTAATAGAAAAAAGTTAAAATGACAAATAAAAGGTTTTCAGAAAGAGATATAGACAGAATTGTAGAAATGGCATGGGAAGATAGAACTCCTTTTGATGCTATTTTATTTCAATTTGGGCTAAAAGAACAGGAGGTGATAGAACTTATGCGCAAAGAAATGAAGGCTTCGAGTTTTAGAATGTGGCGTAAAAGAGTTCAAGGTAGAAAAACCAAACATCTTAAAAAGAGAGTCTTTGAAGACGGAAGATTTAAATGTAGTAGACAAAGACATATTACGCATAACAAGATATCTAAACGCAAGTAGGAAGCGTAAATAAGAATTAGTAATTTGCAATCTGTAAGAGTGCATAAATTTACAACCGTGAAAAAGAAAAAACCAGATCATATAGTTTATAACGAAGACAATGATAGCTATGATGCTGCTCTAAAACCTTATGCTACCGATCTTGGAGCTCCAGCAATTACCACCAATGATACTGTTGCGTGGAAAAACGCGAATATTCATAAAGTAAACAAACAAATCAAAGCCAAGTATGATGAACTTAAAGCAGAGTATGATGCCTTGATAGAAGAATTTGAGTATAATAACTTGGTGTATAGTGCCAAATTTACTTTTGAACCAGTGGTTGGTGAAGTGTATCATTTGTATAAAAATAAAAATGAAAATCCTTTTTTATCTATTATAGCTCCAAACGAATGTTCTTTTGAATATTTAGGAAGCTTCCGTTTGAATGCGGATAAAATGTGGATTCGAATCCAAGTCGATACCGAATTTTAAGGAGTACATTATAAATTCAGTCGATTAGTTTTTTTAATTTACTAAATCTATTTCTTCCCCATTTTTGCTGGTGTTAAAGCGATGTTCTAAGTTCGTTTTCGTTTGCGATTTTATGTCCAAAAAATAGAATTAGTCATTTGCTCCTACCTTTTAGGGGGATTTACCCCTTGTCTTCGGAAACGTTAAATTATAATTTTATTCTCGAATTATGAAGATATTCTTGGACGAAAAACAGTAAATGTTTTTGTGAATATTGAGGAATTTAACTTGAATTCGAAAGCCCTCTTTTTCGAATTTATAAGGTGTCTTGTTTCTATAATTACCCCAATTATTTTTTATTTTTTAAGTACTATGATCAATAAAGCATTGTCTTTTATTGAGGATCAGACTAATCTCTATTTTCAAGGATTGCTCGGTCCGTCAACGCAGAAATATGCCGTATTAGGTAATATTGCCAAAATAGTAGATGGTACCGAAACTACCGAAGAAGAAGAAAGTTCTGGTGTGGTAATAACCTTGGTTAATATTGAAGAAGATAGGATATCAAAAAACCCAGATGGTATCTATAGACAAGGAGATCGGGTGATAAAAAGTAACCCTAAAATTCTGGTAAACTTATATGTACTGTTTTCGGTTAACCTAAGTACATATACTACAGCTTTAAGTAGAATTTCAAATGTTATTCAATGTTTTCAGAGTACCAATTTTTTTACAAGTGCAGAATTCCCCACGCTCGATGAAAATATAGAAAAATTACATCTCGAACTGTATACCATGAATTTTGAGCAGATCAACCATTTATGGAGTACTCTGGGAGGAAAATATCTTCCATCTGTGCTATATAAAATGAAACTGATAACTATTGCCGATGAAGAGAAAACCCATGAGGGCAGTTTAATTACTGAGATACAGATGCAAAAAAGTGCAATTGCTGGAGTTCTAAAAACGTAACTGCATTTTGATTTGAAGTCCTAATAGATGCTTCAAAAACATTGTCAAAACTTTTAAAACCATAAGGTATTACATCGACCAATGAAATACGCAACTTTATTTACTATTGAAATAGAGCACGATTATTTTTCGGTATCAAAACCACAAGTACTTCGTATCGTGCCTACCACGGCTACTAAAGAAATTCTTAGGGGAGCAGGAATGGTAGCTAAGTTTCTTGACAATACCTTATATGTACTCATTAAACAATTAGATAGTTCGAATCCTTCATTAAAAGTGGCTAATGATTTTAAGCTTCAGTTTTTTCTCGAGATTGTTGGGTTCGATTTTTCAACAATAACCAATTTTGAGACAAAGGATCCTTACAACAACAAACTGTATTTCAGCAATGCAAACTCTATAGTAGACGGTAATGATAAATCGGTAGAGAATACATTGTATTTAAACGAGAAATTACCAATCTTCGATGTTACCCAAGAATATTTCTACAATGATATTGTTAGAAACGGTGCAAATACTGCTTTTGAATGCCTTAAAAAAGTAAATGCTAATTCGGGAAATCTCAATGATACAAGTCAATTTCGACAACTAGAGAAAGTGAGCTACATATCTCAAGCGACAAGCTTGCAATTTACTGGCCCAGAAAAAGAAATTACGGTGCAAACTCCTTCTTCAGAAATAATCATCAAATATTTTCAATATAACATTGTAAGCAAGCAGTTTGATATTGAAATTAAAGAAACTGTAATCGGATTATCAGAGAATCCTTCTGGAGCTAATATCGAACGAGTACTATTGAATTTTTATAACACTGATAATAAGCCTTTTTCAGAAGGGATTTACAGAGTAACTATAAACGCACAAGAAGAATTTCTGTATTTCAGATTAGAGAATGATTGGAAACCTTATTTAGGGCTGATAAACATACATAACGATCATTTAGCAGTTTCAGAAAATTATCGGTTTATTAAGGAAGATGGTACATTTTATACGGTAACTCCAGCCAATACCGAAATTGCTACTCGCCAATATAAAATTCGATTTGCACCTGCACAGTATATGTTAAAGTACGTATGCCGAACCAACAAAGTAACAAATATTACTGACGACGATGGGGTTATAAATTTTGATAATCTCGGCGGAAATGTATTTCAAAGCAAATTACCAGTAAGAATGAATGAAAAAGCTATTGATACCATATCGGTAGCCTATAATGGATCGGAAACATTGAAAAAGACCAAGGTCCCGGGATATAGAAATTTATCCCTATCCGATGACGAAAACAAGTATTTAATAAGCGAAACTTTTTTGAATTTATAAAAACAATTAAAATCACATATTATGGCCACAGTTTTTAAAACACCAGGGGTTTATGTTGAGGAAATACCAAAATTACCACCTTCGGTAGCTCAGGTAGAAACAGCAATTCCGGCTTTTGTGGGGTATACTCAAAAAGCAGAAAAACAAGGAGAGTCTCTTCATATGAAACCCACCCGTATCTCATCATTATTAGAATTTAGAGAATTCTATGGAGGAGATAATACCATTGATACTATAAATGTTATAGTTGATGAAAATAACAATTTTGCAGTAAGCAGTATAAGTATTGCAAATACGGTAAGATATCTAATGTACGATAGCTTAAGATTATTTTTCGATAATGGTGGTGGCGACTGTTATATAGTATCTGTAGGTAAGTATGGAACAGCACCGGTTTATGGTGATGAAAATGCTATCCCTGCGACCGGATTGCGAGCAGGAGTAAAAGCATTAGAGAAGTTTGATGAGCCAACTATTATCCTATTTCCAGATGCTACCAATGTACTTACAGATGGTAATGATGATCCTGGTTTTTATAGCTTACAACAAATGGCGTTGGAGCAGTGTGCCAAACTACAAGATCGAGTGGGGTTATTTGATTTAAAAGAAAATATTACCGCAGATCTTGACACGGCCATATCAAACTTTAGGAATAATGTAGGAATCAACAATTTGAAATATGGAGGAGCATATACACCTTGGGTGGTTGCGACCTACCCCAGAGAGATAGATCTTAGTACATTCAAAGAAAATATAGATAATTTATCTAGTGCAGATGTGTCTCTGAAAGCACTGTCATCAGATAGTGAACATTTACAGCTAATTGATAACTACGAAGCTGCCAATGATGAAGTAACTTTAATTTCTGACTATCTAACAACAGTTAAAGAGGCACAGGCCAATGGAACGTTGGCAGGAGGTTCTGCACAACCTAATTTAAGAGAAAAGTATCTAACATTTAAGAAAGCGGTAGATGAAGCCACAACGTCGGCATCGGCCAAATCTACATTGAAATCCCTTTTCTCATTTTTTAGAAATACATTATTAGGGTTTCAAACTACATATAACGGGATAGATAAAAGTAAGAGTCTGGTAGCAAATGACCTTAATTCTTATGCTAAATCTGAAAGTATGCTAAGAGGTGCTGCAAAAGGACTAATAGCTATTGACAAAAATACCGATGTGATTGCGTTAAATGATACTACCGACGAAGGCACCGTAAATGCACTCTACGCTTCATTGAGTACTGATTGGCTTCCTGGAGCAGCAGCAGGAGTTGCGGCTACAACTAAAGATTATGGGGATTATAGTACCAGTACAGAACGACCAGGAATGGCACGTCAGGTGGCTAATGATGTTTTGGCTGAATTCGAAAAACTCATTGCCTATACAGAAGCCATTACAGGAGCAGCGTACAACTACAAAAAAGCAGCTCAGGATGCACTTTATGAAAAACATCCCATTGTTGGAAATATCGTAAAAAACATAAAAAAGAAAATTAATACGATACCTCCAAGTGGAAGCATAGCGGGTGTATATGCTAAGGTAGATAATGCAAGAGGTGTATGGAAAGCACCTGCCAATGTTAGTCTGAATTCTGTCACAGAGCCTTCGGTAAACATAAGCCACGAAGAGCAGGCAAATATTAATGTCGATGCAGTTGCAGGAAAATCTATTAATGCCATTAGAAGTTTTACAGGAAAAGGGAATTTGGTCTGGGGAGCAAGAACCCTTGCAGGTAATGATAATGAATGGAGATACATTAGTGTACGTCGTTTTTTTAACATGGTTGAAGAAAGTTGTAAAAAGTCTACAGAACCTTTTGTATTTGAACCTAATGATTCTAATACCTGGATAAAGGTACAAACGATGATAGAAAATTTCTTGACCAATCTTTGGCGTCAGGGGGCACTGCAAGGAGCTAAACCAGAACATGCATTTTATGTGGCAGTTGGATTGGGTAAAACCATGTCTGCTCAAGATATTCTTGAAGGTAGAATGATCGTAGAAATAGGAATGGCTGTAGTGAGACCTGCAGAATTTATTATCCTACAATTCTCTCACAAATTAGCCGAATCTTAATCAGAGATTATATAACGAAAAATAAATTAATTCATTCATAAAAAGAAATAATCATGGCATATCCATTACCAAAGTTTCACTTCACAGTTGACTGGGGAGGAAGCAAAATAGGATTTACTGAAGTAACCGGTCTTGATATTCAAGTAGAGCTTATAGAATATAGAGATGGGGAAAGTAAAGAGTACCACAAGATAAAAATGCCGGGAATGCAAAAATACAGCAATATAACCCTAAAGAGAGGGACATTCTCAGGAGACAAAGAGTTCTATGCTTGGATCAATACAATTCAGCTTAATCAGGTAGAACGCAGAGATATTACTATTAATTTATTAAACGAAGAGCATGAGCCTGTGATGACATGGGGTATCAAGAATGCTTTTCCCATAAAGGTGCAGGCTAGTGATTTTAAAGCTGATGGTAATGAGGTAGCTATAGAAACCCTAGAACTAGCGCATGAAGGTTTAAAAATGATGAATTTAGATTCATAAGATAACCAAATAATGGCAGACGAGAATAATCATAGAGCCGGGGGCTATTATCCTCCTGTAGGATTTCATTTCAGGGTAGAGTTCATAAACATTGGAAATGATAATGATATGCGTTTTCAAAGTGTAGGAGGACTAAACATGGAGTTAGATGTTGAGAACATAAAAGAGGGTGGCCAAAACCTGTTTGAACATAAACTCCCGGGTAGAAGTAAATTCTCAGATCTTACTTTGAAAAGAGGACTACTCCTAGATTCTGAACTTATAAAATGGGTTAAAGAAGCGCTATATGATAAGGAGTTTAAACCTGTAAATATGAATATAAGTTTACTCAATAGTAGTCATCAACCATTGTTAACATGGAAAGTCTTTAGAGCTTGGCCTCGAAAATGGAATGTAAGTGATTTAAATGCTTCAGAAAATTCAGTCATGGTAGAAACCTTAGAAATTGTCTATAACCATTTTAAAATAGAAAAAGGATAAGATGTCTTTAGAAATCAAACATTTAAACGTGAAAATATCGGTTAATCAGGCGAAGTCTGAAGGGGGAGAAGGTAGTAGTTCTAAACCTTCTGATAATGATGTAAATAAAGGCTCTGATTCAGAAAAAATGGCTAAAGATATAGTCGAACAAGTGTTACAAATTATTGAAAATAAAAGCGAAAGGTAATGGCTAGTGGTAAACTTGAAAAACTGAAGATCATTGCATTTAAAAATGCCGATTATTCTGATCCTCCAAATGAGCAACAGACTTTTACTGCCATGCTCAATCCTGAGACCTATACTTTAGACTATAAAGTAGAATATCAGGATGGTCAGGGGCAGGGAACGAGTAGTGCACAGCAACGTTTTAGCGTTAAAAAGCCAGAAGAATTTGCATTCGAATTATTGATAGATAGCTCTGGAATTATTGATGATAACCCTAGAGAATCTATAGAAGAAGATATCACTGAACTTAGAGATCTACTGTTAAAGTATGAGGGTGATATTCATGAACCTAAACATTTTCAAGTGTTATGGGGGAGCCTTTTGTTTAAAGGGAGATGTACAGGATTAAATATCAATTTCAAATTATTTAATCCCGATGGAAAGCCAATTCGAGCAATTTGTAAAGTAACCTTAAGCGGAAGCGTAGAGGATAATTTACGTACAGCCGAAGAAAGGCGTGAATCCCCAGATATGACCCATTACAGAATGATTAAGGCTGGAGATACCTTACCACTAATGTGTTATAAGATTTATGGAGATTCTAGTCATTATGTGCAGATCGCAAGAGTAAATAAACTATCGAGTTTTCGTAATCTGGAACCCGGTACCGAAATTTTCTTTCCACCAATAAAAAAGAATACACCAGTAGCATGAGTGAAGTGAATACCATACCCAGCGTAAAACCAAAATCTGTTTCCACATTTACTATTATGTTAGATGGAAACAAAATCTCAGATCAGTTTAAGGTAATGAGTATCGTTGTAGAAAAGGAAATAAACAGTATTTCTAAGGCGACTGTGCTATTACAAGATGGCTCTGCTGCTGAACAAGGTTTCACTTCAAGTAATAGCGATGAGCTCATTCCGGGAAAAGAAATTGAAATATTAGCTGGATATCAGAACGATGAAGAAACAGTGTTTAAAGGAGTAACAATAAAGCACAGTTTAAAAGTTAGAAAAAGTACATCTGTATTGGTAGTAGAATGTCGACATGTAGCCATAAAGATGACCACCAAACTCCGTAACAACTATTTTCATGACCTTAATGATTCTGATATTGCCGATCAATTATGTCGAGATCATGGGTTATCACTAGATAGTGACTCTACCGAAATTACCCATAAAGAAGTAGTTCAATATAACTGTACCGATTGGGATTTTATGGTATGCCGAGCCGAAGAAAATGGGTTTTGGATCACTACGAATGAAGGTGCCAAAGTTGGATTTAAAAAACCAGATTTTAATCAGGAACCTATCTTATCATTAACCTATGGAGCTACCATTAAAGAATTAGATGCCGAAATTGATGCAAGACATCAATATGAAAATCTAAAATCGATAGCCTGGAGTCCGGCAGAGCAAGAAGCTATAAATAGTGAAGCTCAGGATCCATCGGTGCCGGCAGCGGGAAATTTGTCTGCAAACGATTTGGCTGGAGTGGTTGATAACTCAGAACTAGAAATACGGCATACGGCATTAAACCAAGAAGAACTTCAGAATTGGGCCAATGGAATGTTTAAAAGACAAAGGTTGGCTAAAATAAGAGGTAAATTGAAGATAGACGGAATCCATACGCCATTACCAGGTCTATTGTGTGAGTTGCAAAATGTTGGAGAACGTTTTGAAGGTAAAGTAATGATCACGGGAGTACGACATCATATTGAAAAAGGAAACTGGGAAACATTTATACAATTTGGAGCGTCTCCAAAACGGTTTGCAGAAAAATTTAAAATAGAGCAACCCATGGCATCTGCCCTTTTACCGGCTGTGCAAGGTTTACAAATTGGGGTAGTGACAAATCTGGAAGACCCCGATGGAGAAGAGAGAATTCAGGTACGGTTGCCAATGGTTCATGACAGCGATGATGGCGCTTGGATGAGACTTTGTTCCCTAGATGCAGGAGAGAATAGAGGATGGGTATTTCGTCCCGAAATTGGAGATGAGGTTATCACAGGGTTTTTGAACTCTGATCCTCGATACGGGGTGATTTTGGGGAAGGTACATAGCAGTAAAAATAACGCTCCTATCGAAGGTTCTAATGATAATTTTGAGAAAGGCTTTGTTTCTAAAGAAGAGCTAAAACTGCTATTTGATGATGATAAAAAGAAAATAACAATTGAAACTCCAGGAGGGCATACCGCAATTTTGGATGACGATGATACTAGCATCACTTTAGAAGATAGTAATGGTAATAAATTGATAATGAATAGTGATGGTATTGAGATAGAGAGTATAAAAGATATAAAGCTAAAAGCATCTGCAGATATTAAAATGGATGCAGGATCGAATATTGATATAGGAGGAGGGGCTAATGCAAAAGTATCAGGGGGAGCAGGGGCCGAGTTATCTTCTGGAGGATCTACAGCGGTTAAAGGAAGTGTGGTACAATTAAATTAAGAAATATGGGAGCACCAGCAGCAAGAATAGGAGATTTTCATGTTTGTCCAATGGTTTCAGGTACAGTACCTCATGTAGGAGGACCGGTATCACAAGGCAGTGCAACAGTACTTATAGCAGGAATGCCTGCCGCCAGGGTTGGAGATATGTGTACATGTGTAGGGCCACCCGATACAATTCTTGCGGGATCAACAACCGTAATGATCGAAGGAAAACCAGCAGCGCGATTGGGGGATTCGACAGCGCATGGAGGAACGATTGTCGTTGGAGCACCAAATGTTTTAATAGGTTAAAAGTTGAAAAATGAGTACAGCAAGAGATTTTATTGGGGTAGGGTGGAGTTTTCCACCAACATTTAATCGAGAAAAAGGTGAACTGGAAACCACTAAGTTGTATAATGATATTCAAAAAAGTTTAGAAATATTGTTAACTACAAGACCCGGAGAACGAGTAATGCAACCTAAATACGGGTGCCATCTTGAAACCTTATTGTTCGAATCCCTAGATACTGGAACTAAAACCATGATTAAGGAAAGAATAAGAACATCAATATTATATTTTGAACCTAGAATTGAAGCTAAAAAAATTACTCTTGATGATTCAAGACAGAACGAAGGAGTGCTTCTCATCTCTATAGAATATATCGTTAGTGCCACAAATAGTAGATTCAATTTTGTGTTCCCATTCTATAGTGAAGAAGCTACAGAAATGAATATTCTAACTACCAACCATCCATTAGCAGTATAAAATGAGCAATTGTTCCGAAAATAAAAATCCGCTAGTCAGAAATGGAACCAGTCAAGGACAACGAGTATTGTCAAAACTAAGTCCTTCTTCTGTAGAAATTATAGATAAATCTACCGAAGATTGGATGGTTTGGGCTGGCAAATTCTCAGACCATATAGGTTATACAGCATTGAACAATGCTCAGATTGGAACAATGAAGCCTTTTTTTACAACCGATATAAGTGCACAATTGGCTTTAGCAGCAAGTTATTCTCCAGAAACATTGTCTCAACATATAAGAGAATTACTTTGGTATACAGAAACTCAGGATGTAGGTTTGAAATCTGCATATACCGAACTTTTTGATATTATATTTTCCTACTTTATTGTTGTAGATAACTTGTTTAAACTTACAAAAGAGGATAAAGAGTATAATGGTATTTTGGTCAATCACATACAGGCGAAACTGTTACCTCTAGAACAAAGAGCATTTGCCTATTACAAGGCATCATTGCTGGGTTCTCCTGCTCAAAAACTAATCGTAAATAGTTCTTCAGCCGATTTGAATATTTTTCATGAACCTATTAAAGGGCATGAAGATGCAATTGCTATTGGTTTGTCAAACCTTTTGGGTAAGAGGTTTTTAGAATCTTCAGACTTTACTACGTATTATTCAGCTATTTCTGCCGATTCTTCTATTTTTGGTGGTTTAACTGGGTTTGCAAAAAAAATAAAATATGTTAGTCAGCATAATTTCTTTACTAGTATACTAGATGAAATAAGTGCATCTGCCACATTCATCTGTAAACTTTCGCAAAAATATATCCATAAGTATCTTACCAATTGGCCCAATCATCAGCCAAACTATACTTTATTTCTTACCTGGTTGCAATTGTTAGAGTCAACCAAAGAGCACCTTAATGAATTAACAGGACGGCATCTTGATTTTTATTATCAAAATGTATTGCAATTAAAGCAATTGGCACAATCGCCAGACAAAGCTTTTTTGGTCTTAGAGCTAAATAAAGTAACATCCTCGTTTGCCTTGAAGGAGAATACATTGTTCATGGGGCCTAAAGATGATACGGGTAGCATTATTACCTATGAAAGCACAAAAGAAACTGTTTTAAATACAGCAAAAATTAAACATTTGGCAGCTGTTTATTATGGTGATGAGGATGATAATATAGGAACACAGATTAATAACCGTAGGTTATTTACAGCCCCCATTATAAATAGTGCCGATAGTTTGGGAGAGCCTATAGAAGGAGATATAGCATCATGGCATCCCTTTCATAATAAAGAATACGTAAACGCTGAGCTCTCGAGTATTAAAATGCCTAGAGCTGAGATCGGGTTTGCAATAGCTTCCCATTATTTAAGATTGAAGGAAGGAGCGAGAGTGATAACACTTGAGATGGAAGTTTCAAATTTTGTGAAATTTAATGAGTTTGAATATAGGGCATATGTGACCACCGAAAAAGAATGGCTAGAAATAGAAGATACCAACTTGGTACTTTCTAAAGGTATAGGTGGGAGGGTTAAAAAACTAATTTTTAGCATGACTGTTACAGCAGATAAAGACCCGATAACGGCCTATGATGGTAAAGTACATTTAGGATCTCTTTCTGCGACAGAACCCGTATTGAAAATTATGCTGGAACATAATGATACCGAAACATTTATTTATGATAAATTAAGCAATACCCGCATTAAAAAAATTAATCTAGAGGTTGAAGTTGGAGAGGTAAATAACACCTATAACGAGAATGGTGTAAAAAGTCTTGAATTACACAATGATATAAGCCCATTAAACCCATCAAAATCCTTTCATCCCTGGGGGGTAGAACCCACCATTGGAAATTCCTTTATTATTGGTAGTGATGAGGTTTTTTATAAAAAAGGAGCAAAAGTTCAATTAAATTTTAAATGGAAAGATTATCCATTAAAAGATAATGGAACTGTCGATTCTGGCGCTATCGATTTTGATTATTATGATGGAGACGATTCCAGCGCATATTACCCTGTTGATGTCGAATTTAATTCGTTCAATAGTGTAGACAAACCAAATAGCACTCCTTCAGTAGAAGTTTTAAAACTAAGTAAGAATAAATGGGTTCAACTATTAGATAATGAATCGGTTTTTAGGAATCCTACCACTTCAAGTATAGATGATAAGGTTTGGTTAGAAATAGATTTATCATCTACCAATACCGAAAATCATGATGATGTATTCCTTGCCAAAAACCAGACATGGAATACCTATGGGGCAAATTCTAATAAAGGGTTTTTAAAAGTAAAGCTTAAGAATGATTTTGGACATAGAGATTACTATAATGCATTACAAAGCTATTTGAAATTAGATCGGGATACCCATACGGCTCCAAGATATCCGTATAGTCCAACTTTGGAATCTTTTACTATAAGCTATAATGCAAGTTGCTCTTCTCAATTATCGAATATGAGTAGTTTTGAAGATAGACCATTAGAATTTTTTCACTTAGGACCTTTTGGAGATAGCGAACAACATAGAAAATTACAAGATGCCAAACCAAAATTAGTTAGTAAATTAATTAAACGGTTAGATGGCCAGTATAAATCTCAAGGTAGTTTATTTATTGGCTTTGAAAATCTGAGACCAGGAGATACTCAATCAATACTGTTCCAGGTGCAAGAAGGTAGTGAAGATCCTCTACTTGAAAAACCTGAAGATCACTTACTATGGGAATACTTAGCAGATAATAATGTCTGGAAAACATTTGATGAAGATGGAGTGGGCGATACTACCGACGGGTTAATTGAATCTGGATTGATTAGTTTTATCATACCCAAAGATGCTGGTTTAGAACACAATGCTTTTGAGAGTAATTTGATTTGGATACGATGTTCTGTAAAAGAAGCCACCGATGCAGTTTGTAAAATTATAGGGATTTATCCCAATGCGGTTGAGGTTAAGCGTATAATTCCTGAAGAAACAGAGTATACATCTATGATCACACCTTCTGGTGAGATTAAAAAACTATTTTCTCCTGAAGCAAAAATCAAGAAAATAGAACAACCATATACAAGTTTCGATGGAACACCAAAAGAAGACAGTGAGTCTTTTTATTTGAGAGCTTCAGAGCGGTTACGACACAAAAATAGAGCTATAACCATTTGGGATTATGAACGCCTGGTTCTTCAAGCTTTCCCAGAGATTTATAAAGTAAAATGTTTGAATCATACCAAAATTGGTGGTTCACTTAGTGAAGGAAATTTAGTTTACAACGAAGTGGCTCCAGGACATGTTTCAATAATTACAATTCCGAATCTTGCGAATAGAAATGACATAGATCCTTTAAAACCATACACCAAAAAAAGTACATTGAAAAATATTGAAGAATTCTTAAATGAAAGAACTTCTTGCCAAGTGACCATCCATACTGCGCAGCCCGATTTTGAAGAAGTGAAAGTAAAATGTAAAATAGTTTTAAGAGACGAGTTCCCAGATATTAATTACTACAAAGAAGTAATACAAAAAGACATCATGAACTTCTTAAGTCCATGGGCTTTTACAACAGATACAGATTTAAATTTTGGTGGAAGAGTGCATAAATCGGTATTAATAGATTTTATAGACGAATTGCCTTACGTAGATTTTATAACAGATTTTGAACTCTTACATATTAAATCTTCTGGGGGAACTACTTTGGTAGATGAAGCCATTGCATCAACCGCCAGATCGATATTAGTTTCTGTTCCTGCGCTTAAACATGATTTAACAGTAATGCTTAACTCAAATAATATAGTTAATCCAATAGTGTGTAACGATGAATGAGCATATTACCATATTAAAAAACCCAGGATTTAGAGACAGCGAAGATTACGCTGTGCTAAGGAAAAAAGGGATTGATTTAATTGAAAAATTAGGGAGTACCTATTGGACCGATTATAACATTCATGATCCAGGGATTACCTTGTTAGAGCTATTATGTTTTGCACAGACTGAAGTAGGCTTTAAACTTGGATTTTCTATAGAAGACTTACTAGCTTATAAAACCAATGAAGAAGTACTATGGGATGAGCAATGTTTTTATACCGCTAGAGAGATATTAACGGTCAATCCCTTTACCAATAATGATTGGCGAAAAGCACTTATCGATCAAACAGGTATTGCAAACGCATGGATACAATGTACGCCATGTCCTTGTCATCCAGATTTTTATGCAGACTGTAAAGAAAGTGAATTAAGTTATGAAGAAACCGAACACCCAATCACTATTAAAGGGTTTTGGGATACATTGCTAGAACTTGAGGTAGATTCACAATATGGAGATTTAAACAGTGGTAAAATTTTTCATCAGTTTTCTTTTGATACTAATACTCATAGAGCTACGGCTGAGGTGAGATTTGATCCATGGTATAAGGCGCAACTGGACCAAGGATTACTCAATATTGTTAAAGCGAATGATATCGTTAGCATCGAACTTACAAATTATCATCTCGACGTTGCCGATGAAGTATTTTATAAGGCCTTAAGAGATCCTTTAAGAGTTGATGTAAGTTATAAAGTAACCACTTCGGGTGGGGTAGAAAATATCAATCTGTTAGAACTACCTATAAAAATTTGGTTTAAAACAGAGGAAGGAAGAGAGATCATTCAAAAAAGTGACATTAAAACGGTTTTTGAAGATATCAATACTACAGGACCTTTTAGCCAATATCTCTATCAATTGAAAAAGGCCAATGAAGCCGTAGAGGAAGCAAAGAAAACTTTGCACGAGCATAGGAATCTGGCTGAAGATTATTGCAAAATATCAACAGTACCTATTGTAGATGTTGGTCTGTGTGCAGATATTGAAATGAGTGCCAATGCAGATATAGAATCTGTATTAGGAGAAGCATATTATTTATTTACAGAATATTTAAATCCAGTGGTGAAGTTTTATACGCTTAGTGAACTTCTTACCGACGGCAAATACACCGAGGAGATTTTTCATGGACCAAAATTAGATCATGGTTTTATTCTTGATGAAGAATTAGATGCTTCAGACTTAAAAACGGTATTATATACCTCAGATATCATAAATATCTTAATGGATGTTGAAGGTATTGAGGCGGTAAAAAATATTACGCTTACAAAATATGATGAAGCAGGAAATTTGATTGAATCTCAACCCTGGGAGTTAAAGATAGATCCAGGACATCAACCTAGATTATACATTCACGCCTCAAAAGTGTTGGTGTTTAAGGATGAACTACCCTTTCTTCCATTTCAGGATGAACTTCATGATACACTACAGTTATGGAGAGGGATTAGACAACAGAATAAAATACTTCAAATCGATAATGATTTAAAGGTTCCCGAAGGAGAATATGTACATCAAAATTCTCATTACCCTTTACAGTATGCGTTACCTGAAACTTATGGTGTTGGTCCACACGGTTTAAAAGAACCAACAACCGAACAGAGAAAAGGACAAACCAAACAATTAAAAGGATACTTATTGCTTTTTGAACATTTATTTTCAGCCTATGTAAAGCAATTAGAGCGATTTAAAGATGTCTTATCTATAAATCCGACCATTTCAAAAACCTACTTTGCGGGTTTATTTGGAGAAGAAGATCTTAAAGGAGTATCAGAATATTATGTAAATATTGATGATTCGGGATTTCATGATTTATTAGAAAACAGAACGCAGTTTTTAGATCGAAGAAATGGCTTCTTAGATCACCTTTTAGCAAGATTTGCAGAATCTTTTAATGACTATGCTCTTATGCTTTATCAAGCTTATGGTTCTGAAGAAAAAGCAGAAGAAGAGCTGATCTTTGATAAAGTTAATTTTTTAGAAAAGTTTCCCTCGATCTCAGCCAATCGAGCTAAGGCAATCGATTATAAGGACGAAGCCAAAGTCTGTAATAAAGACAATAGTTCGGGATTAAGCGAGAGAATAAAAGTAGTGTTGGGTTTAAATGGAGCACATTCGTTTATTCGATATGAGGTAACTAAAAATACTAATGGGAAATGGGATGGAGTCTGGTATCTCGATAATACTCAACATGAGAATATTTTGATAGGTATAGAACTTAAAGACATTGATCAGGAATATGATTTAAGAAATCAATTGAAAAAAGATGTAGATGAAGCTATAGAGCAATTAACCTTAAAAACGCATCTTAAAGTAGTTCCAGATGGAAGTGACTTTATCATTGTTCTAGAAAATAATAGCAACGAAATAATAGCTGCAGGGCCAGATAAGTTTGCAGTAGAAGCAGATGCAAATACTCAAAAGAATCTTATAGAAGCCTTTATAGATCAGATTGTATTGAGCGAAAAAGTGTATGTGGTAGAACATATCTTATTAAGACCTAGAAACCTACCTTCAGTGAGTATTCCCGAGGGAGATCCTTTGCTTCCAATTTGTATTGAAAAAGACTGCAATTTATGTGGCGAAGAAGATCCATATTCTTTCAGAATTACTGTGGTGTTAAATGGAGAACAAGGAGTTTCTAATAGCGGAATCGCCTTCAGGAAATTTGCCGAAAAAACTATCAGGATGGAAACACCTGCGCATTTGGGTGTCAAAATATGTTGGGTTTCTGAAGAACAATTGATCGAATTTGAAACAGCATATTGTGATTGGCTTTCAGAGTTAGCGAAACCCGATCCTGATAAACTCTCATTACATATTAAGCTAGAAAAATTAATAGAAATATTTAAAAACTTAAAAAGTGTTTACCCTCAAGCCACCTTACATGATTGTGAAGATGGAGATGACGAAAACAGGGTTAGGTTAAATAGCACTATCATTTAAAAAAACGTATTTATTATGGGGCAAACTATTCAACATGATCGGTATCCAAAATTTGTAGCAGATCAAGTGCTTACAGAGAAGAGCCTTAATCAGATGTTTGGCTATTTGGAGGAGCAACAACGACTTACACGAACGGCACTCATCGGTATTGGAGTGATGTGTGGTATGAAAGTAAGTGTAAATGATAGCGGTACAGCCATAACTATATCTCAAGGTGTTGGGGTAACCTCAAAAGGGTACTTAGTAACATTTCCAGAAACCACTTATACATTTTATAATGATCAATTTTCGGCTGAGCAGGAGTTTTTATACAAACCGTTTATAGACCCTATTACACAAAAACAAAAGTTCCCTTTATACTTATTACATAATAACGGAGCTGCAGAAATTCAAAAACCAATCACGCCAGCATTTTTGGAAGACAAGGTGGTGGTAATTTTTGTAGAATTGCTAAAAGTAGAAAACAAAAACTGCGACCCAGATTCTTGTGACGATAAAGGGTGTACGGTTGAGGTTACTCATAGACCTTTATTAGTTGATGCTGAAAATCTTGATGAATTGGTATATGGAGCCAATGATGAAAAGCCATTCTTACATGAACCGTCATGTATTGAGTGGCCAGAAATAAGAATGCCCAGATATAATGTACCTAGTACCTTGCTGTTAAACTCTGCCGAAGTTTTAAAGAATTTCCTGAAGGTATTAGACGATACATTTCTTCTTGAAGTTGAAAAGGTGCTGGAAGCAGCGTACAGTTCATTTGGTTATTATATCAAAGACGAATTCCCAAGTAATCCTTTTTCAGGATTAAAAAATAGATTTAAATTTTTGTTTGATGGCAGTATAACTACCCAACAAGTATTATATGCACAATATTATTATGATTTCTTTTCAGATGTAATTTATGCATATGAAGAGTTACGAAGATTATGCAATGAGTGTTTAACGCTTTGCTGCCCAAATGAAGATCTCTTTCCCAGACATTTGATCTTAGGAAATGCCATTTCTGCTGAAGATGAATTTAGGCATCACTGGATTCAGTCGCCAGCTTTTTCATGTAGCTGCTGTTCTGAAGGGAGAATAAAATTCTTACTCAAGAAAATAGTACTTCTCATTCAAAAACTCGACATACCATTTTCTTCTTTTTCTCAAGATAAGCAACGGGTAAAGATTACTCCAAGTAGTTATGGAGATGTTTCACTTTCTGATAAAGCCATACCCTATTATTATGATATTACAAATTCTCCTGACGAGTTGTATGATCATTGGAATTTCAGAAAATCGAAACTTAAAAAAGGAGATACCAATTTATCGTATGATCGGGATAAATATGGAGCAAATAAGTATATTCAAAATCCACTCGATTATGATATAGAGCCTTACGATTTTTTTAGAATTGAAGGGCACTTAGGACTTAACTGGAAAAACGCATTAGCCGAGGTTAAAAAGATCAAAAACGAAAAACGATTACCTATAGATGTAGTTGCACTCAATGGTGATATTTTCGAACTGTTTAGAAGCTTATTGTCGAGTACAGATAGTCTGGGAGAACTCATTTCTGGAAACAGAGATATCGCAGAAGAACTAATATGTTATTTTGCAGATATAGAGTCTCAATATGATGCTCATGCTGCTGAATTAAGATGTACTATCCAAAAGGTGATGGTGTATTTCTATAACTTGCCAGTAATTCTCGGACAAGGAACTCCCGAAACTGAGAATTTTCCTCAGTCTACAATGATTAGAAAAGCATTCCCACAATACAAAACCAAAGCAAATACCTATGGAGATGCATTTGATAAATTTTACGAGCCTATAAAAAATGCAGATTATATATCTCCACTGGCTTTTAGTTCTGCAGTTGGTTTTGGAGCTATAGGTATTGCAAATAATCAGTTGTTGCTTCTTAACCCTATATATTTGATGTATTATCTTGAAAAGATATATGAAGCATTACCAGATGGGTTGGTAGAACTTAAAATTAATGTACTTACACAACGGTTGCAAGATGCCTCTAACGTTGCGGGATATATGTTGTTGTTGGCAGATGCTGCCAATGTTGGAGATAACAATATAGAACTACCTTCATTATGGGAAGAAAGTCTTGGAGCAGTAACTTGGATTTGTAAAGCCGAAGTTTTCAATGTTCTATATAAAAACTTCTTGTTTAATTATGCTCTGTTTATTTCTAATCAAACTTTTGCTATGTATGCCTTTAGAAATAGTGGTATACAACATAAGGCCGGTGTAACTAACGGAGGAACCTTCATTATGGTGTATAATGATAAAAGAGAAATACGCTCGATTACCGTTACCGGAAGAGTTTCTGATGTAACCGGAGCGCCTTTGCCAGGAGTAAATATTATAGTAAAAGGAACAACTACCGGAACTATCACAGATTTTAATGGAAATTATACGATAACGGTTCCCGATCCGGATAATTCGGTACTAGTGGTATCCTCTGTAGGATATCAAACAAGAGAAGAACAGGTAAAAGGAAGAACCTCAGTTAATATTACACTTGGAGCCACTACAGGCCCCGATGTAATTAATGATTTTGTAGCAGCTTCCGCAGATATTTCTCGGGCCGAAGCAAGTACAGTAGATCAAGGGTTTAGGGCATTTGTGTCGTCTAAACAGAATGTGAAAGCTACAAGTGGATTTAGTCCTATTTCAGAAGTAAGAGCTAGTAATTCTATTAAAGGGCTTGGTATAGATAGTGTCTTTGGTGTTTTTGATGGTCCGCAACAAAGAGATAGCTTGACCGATGAAGAATTGAAAGGTCTTGTTAATCAATTTCCAGATGGCACTGTGATTGCAGATTTCTTTGTGCCTAACATGTGTAAATCATCATGTATGCCCATGAATTTTGTCGTGATTGGAGGGGATGATGAACCCGATCAGACCGATATTAGGTTAGAAATGAAGTATGATGAATATTGTGATCAAGATGATACACCATACCAGGTTTTTGCTGAGCCAGAAGGAGGAACATTAACCATAGAAGGCACAACAGTGAGTGATAATGAGTTTATACCATATAACTTTAAAGTAGAGAATAGTAAATTTAGAGATATAGTAATAAGCTATAGTGTAGATGGCTCAAGCAAAGAAATTAAAGTCAGGGTATTTAAAAACCCAGAAGTTGAAATAAAAGTCGATAACATCGATCCTGAAAAAAGAACTATAGAGTTTAGTACTCCCGAAGTGTTTGCAGATAGCTATTTCTGGGATTTTGGCAACGGGGAAACTTCTACAGAACAAAACCCTGGTTTGATTGGTTTCGAAAGAGATACGGTTACCGTAACCCTAAAAATAGTAAATGGTATTTGTAGCGATGATAGTACAGCGAACTTCTCATTTGAAAATGTAATTTTACGCGAGGAGACAGTGTCCTGCACTTCGATTGATCAGATAGCAAAAAGATTCCAGACTTTGGATAAGATAAGTTCGGCAACCTTCAAAAAATCTATTGAGCAATATCCACTGTTTAAATCGATATTTATTGACAAGTTTTCTAGCATACAAACATTACCCCAGAAAGAACAGTTTCAGTTGTTGACAGGGGATATCCCAGTATCTGTAATTCAAGTTGTATTGAAAACTTTGGACGGAATAATAAAATCTACTCCAAAACAGAGAAGAGGTGCCCTTTTATACTTTGAAATCTTGGTACAACTTACTCTTTTCTATGCGTGCTGTCAAAAAGAAGACGTAAATAAAGCAAAGGTTAAAACGGAGAAAACATTATTAATGATCAATCGATTAATTAACTCCTGGAAAACTATAGATCCTACATTTGGGAATACAGGTGTCACTGTTTTAAAGAGCATGAAAAAAGTAGTAGAAAATGAGTTAACAAAAACTACTTCAGATGCTCTTCATAAATCAATTTATATTGAAGCTCTTCAAGCCATAGATAGTGCGTTAAATCAACTTGTGGGGTAAATGAAAATCAATAATCTACATAGAATACAAAATGCAAGTATAGAATTCGATTTCGATAGACTAGACGAAGCTATGTCCAAGACAAATGATCTTGTAGATTGGATCAAAGAGAATGTCTTACAATTAGTAGATGAACATGCCAGTAAATTAAGTGATAGAAACACCGTTACCCAAATTCCTGAATTAACCATAGAACTCAATTTAACAATAGAAGAAGATCTACTTAAGGAGAGTAATTCGATATATAATTTATTGAGCACTCAAATTCAAACGGCGATAGAGAAATCGATACAAGAACACCAATCTAATACAATTTCAAAGAAAGAATTTAATGCGAATATTGTTTTAGAATATATAAAAACAGGGCAGTTGAATCATCAGTATTTAAACGAAGAATGGGAGTTTCTTATCGGTAATTTTTTACAAAATTTGATAAAGAATAGAACCTCTCAGTTTGTATTACTTAATTCTGTTTCGAATATAGATGCTTTTGTGAGGTTTTTTAAATTGAAAGATATAACTGTAGTAAAAGAACTTATACAAGCACGGTCACAAGAAAAGAATATAGCTCAATTAATAGATGCTACCTTAAAGCTATTTCTATTGAATGTAGATTACTTTTTACCCACGCATCAAATTGATTTTTACTATAAAATATTTAAAGAACTACCGCGATCAAATGTTTCTTTGGTGGTAGTATTACAAAAGATAATTAGAGAACAAGTTATAAATGATCGTATTTCAAGTAAGAACTTACTTGTTCCTAAGGAGATAAAAAATGATTTCCCAGAATTGCTTATTGAAAATATCCAGGAAAAAGAAAAGGATATTAGAAAGAGATTAGAACCAAAAAGTGATATAGGAGAACATCAAACTAATAGTTCAAAAAATACAGAATTCAGTAGCGAGGTGTTAGATGAAGGAGCTTTAATCATACAAGCAGGGCTGGTACTTTTAGCTCCCTTTATACCACGATTTCTAAAAATATTGGGGTATATTAATGAAAAAGGAGAGATACACCAAAAAAATAAGCTACCCATACTGTTGCATTACTTGGCAACTGGTGAGAGCATGGCACCAGAATGGAAATTAACATTACCAAAACTATTATCGGGATTAAGACCTGGTCAACATTGCGATACCGAACTTGAATCTACTGAAGATTTAGACAACCAAGTAAACGAGTTATTAACTTCGGTAATATCACATTGGGAGGCATTAAAAACAACGAGCATAGAAGGATTACGCGAAGCATTTTTGATAAGAGAAGGGAAATTGAAAAAGAAAAATGGTTTTTATTTTCTCTATGTAGAAGAACAAACAGTAGACATTTTATTGTCTTATGTTCCCTGGAACTATTCAACCATAAAATTAGATTGGATGAGTGAAATACTATTTGTAGAATGGAATAAAACATAAAATTTGTTTTCAAAGGCAGAAAAAACGGCAAAACCATCTGTGAGCATACAACGCAAAACAGAACAAGCTTTTTTTGGTTCTCAAAAAGAGCAAAGGACTCCTATGTCTGAACCTACCTTTTTTCAGCCAGCCATTCAAACGAAGGTCAAGGTAAATCAGCCCAATGATGTTTATGAAAAAGAAGCCGATCTTATTGCAGATAGGGTAGTAGGCATGCCAGAAACACAAATTGGCGTGCAACATGTTTCTCCTCCAGAGGTGCAACGCCAGGAAGAAGAACAAGAAGAGGAAGAAACTATCCAAGCTTCAGAAATTTCTGTTCAACGCATGGAAGATGAAGAACAGGATGCATCAGGAGCTATACAAACGAAACAATTTTCCTTTATTCAAAGGGAAAACAATGATACGCAAGCATCTTCAGACGAAGAGGAGGAAACCTTGCAAACATATTCGAGTGAGCGGCCATCTTCTTTATATCATTCAGATACGATACAAAGAAGCGGCCGCGGTCCCCCGGTAACTGGTGCGCAGTTTGAAAATCAATTGCACAATTCAACCTCAGGTGGTCGGCCATTATCAGAGCCGGTCAGTAACTTCATGGAATCCCGTTTTGGGGCAGATTTTAGTGGTGTAAGAATACATACCGACGCGAGCGCTCAACAAATGAGTAAGCAAGTAAATGCTCATGCTTTTACTTATGGTAACCACATTTACTTTAATAGCGGGAAATACGATCCGGATTCTAGCTCCGGTAAAACACTGCTTGCTCATGAGTTAACACATACCATACAGCAAGGAGCATCTCCTATTGCCCAATCTCAAGTACAACGGAAACATTCATTTACCGCGGTACAGAAAAAAACTATTCTTCAACGACAGGTAGCACCTCAATTAACGAAAGCTGTAGAGCTTGCCGAAGGGGAGCAAGGAAAAGTCATAGCCAATAAAGAAGGAGCAGATGGCTATCGCTATGGATGGGAACGCCTCATGGAATATTTCGAAACCACTTTCGGAAAAGACAAAATAGTATCCCAACCAACCGGAGAGAAAAATATTGTCCCAAGACAAAATATTAAGAAGAAATCAGAATTCTACGGAAACATCATTGATCATAATGGTAACCTTGGTAAAGGAGATAGAGATGCTATGCCAAGTTGGTGTGGAATATTTGCTTTTTGGGCACTTAACAAAGCAGGGATACCAATGCCTAAATGGCAATTGGGAGTACCTTTTATTCCACCAGAAGCTTCTTACCCACCAGGATATAAACCTAAACCTGGTGATATTGCCTATAAGGAAAAACGATCGCATTACGGATTGGTCGTTGGTATGGAGGGGCCTAATAGAGTTAAAAGTGTAAATGGAAATACCGCTGGGGATGATAACCTTGGGGGCGAGATACAGGTGCAAACCCATGATATCAGTAACTGGCATACATTTTTTAATCCTCTTGTAGCAAAGACTGGAAACCTAAGAGATCCCGAACATGGAGATGAAGATACCGAACCTAAAACTTTTAAAGAACTTAGAAAGCTAAAATACAATGTAAGTAGAAAGGCTGAAGCCGAAAATGAAGAAAAAGAAGAACTGCAACGAAATGAGGAAGAGGAAGAAATACAGGCAAAAGAAGTAACTGAAGAAAAAGAAGAAGAAAACATACAAGCAAAATCTGAAGATTCTGAAGAAGACCAGGAACAAATTCAACGATCAGAAATAGGAAGTCCAGGTGGTTTCGCTTCTAATGGAGTTGAATATGAATCTGATGATACTCCGGCAGATATTCAGACCAAGGCCGAAACACCTTTGGCAGGAACCATAAAAGCCAAATCTAATGGTTCTATGATTCAGGGAGGATGGCTTGGTGATGCCTGGAATGCTGTTTCGGGACTGGCTTCAGATGTTGCAGACCTCATTGAAGAAGGCTTAGATAAGGCCAAAGATTGGCTGTTGGATAAAGTAAGAGATTTTGTAGTAGAAATTCCGGGCTATACCTTGTTAAGTTATATTCTTGGGTATGATCCAATAACAGGAAGGGATGTTAATAAGACCCCATTGACTTTACTGGATGCAGTACTCGATATTATTCCAATAGGAGGAGATACAGTAAAATGGGTGTTAGATTATTTCAAAGCTACGAACCCTGTTGCCAATTGGTTGTTCGATTCTGTAAAACGTTTCAAAGGACTCATATCTACAGTAGAATCAAGGTTTGAAAGGTTCTGGAACAGGTTAAGTATCGATGATGTTGGAGATCCCGAAGGAGTAATGAGTGATGTTGCAAATCTATTCCAATCGGTAGTTACCGATATCGTTTCATTTGTGGATGAGGTTGGAGGAGATTTCTTAACTATGGTTACCGATATTGCTATTAACGTACTAGCAACATTTGTAAAAGAATATTTCCCGAACGCCTATGACTTACTCACGGTATTACTGGGAGAAGACCCTGTTACCAAACAAAAAGTAGATCGCAATGGAACTAATATTTTAAATGCGGGTCTCAAAGTACTAGGTGATCGCGGAACCCAGATCAAGAGCCAGATGATAGAGAATGGCATTTTTGAAAAATGTGCCGGTTGGATCGATCGCAGTATCAATTTGGTTTTATCCTTAATTTCTGATGTCGGTAATATCTTCGATTCGTTATGGGAGGCCGTAACTTTCGATTCTCTATTTACGCCTATTGAGACCTTTACAAAAATAGCAGATGCATTCTTAACTCCGATAGAGCGAATTACCACATTCATCACCGATGCAATGATAGAATTGCTGGCAATTCTTCGAGAAGCTTTGGTGTCTAAGTTAAGCGAATTTGCCAAAAAACAAAGAGGATACTTCCTGGTAACTGTACTCATTGGAAAAGATCCATTTACAGGTGATAAGGTTCGTAGAAATACCGAAAATATTATTCATGGTTTCTTCAGCCTAATGGCAGATGGTGAGGCGCAGTTCCAGCAGATGAAAGAAAGCGGTAAAATCGATAAGATGACCCAAAAAATTAATAAGGCGGTCAAACGTCTAGGGTTTACCGTCGAGTATGTTCTTGGGCTGTTTACCAGTTTATGGGAGTCTATGGATTGGAAAGACTTCTTAAATCCTCTCGGTGTCTTTAAGAAAATCTTCAATACCTTCAAAGATCCGGTAATTAGACTGGTGAAATTTGTGATAACTATTGTGAAAATTGCTATCGAAATATTACTCATAGCAATGAATTTCCCATTCGATACGGTGAATAATATTATTCAACGTTCTATGGAAGCCTTCGGAAATATAAAACGAGATCCAATCGGGTTCCTCAAAAACATCCTTAAAGGTATTAAACAAGGTTTTGTACAATTCTTCGATAATATTCTTAAGCACTTGATGAAAGGACTAGCCACTTGGCTCTTCGGTTCTCTCGGTGGTTTAGGTATAAAAATGCCTCCTGACCTAAGCTTCAAAAGTATCCTGAATCTTGTTCTTGATATTTTAGGAATTAGCGTTGACAAAATCATGGAGCGAGTATGGATCAAACTTACCGAGCAAATTGGAGAAGAAAAAGTTGCCAAAATTAAAGGAGCAGTAGATAAACTCACCGGTATATGGGCTTTTGTAAAAGATGTAATAGAACGTGGGCCAATTGCAATTTGGGAGTATGTGCAGGAGAAATTAAGTGAGCTTTGGAATATGGTACTCGATGCTGCTAAGAATTGGATCATGACTAAGGTGATAGAATCTGTGGTTACCAAATTGTTAAGCATGCTTGATCCTACAGGAATTATGGCAGTAATCAATAGTGTTATTGCGATTTATAAAGCGATTCAATCCTTTATAGAGCACCTGAAAGCAATGCTTGAGATTCTAAATTCTTTTGTAAACGGTGTTGCGGAAATTGCAGCCGGTAATATAAAAGTGGCAGCAGACTTTCTTGAAGGAGCAATGGCCAAAGGGATTCCTGTGCTTATTGGTTTCTTAGCAAACCAGGTAGGACTGGGAGATATTGGTAAGAAACTAGCAGAAATTATCGGTAAAGTAAGAGAAAAAATCACCGAAGGGATAGATTGGTTAGTAGGCAAAGCTCTTAAAATAGGTATGCCAATAATAAATGGAGTGCTTAAAGCTATTGAGTTTGGTGAAGACTTGGTAGAGAAAGGCAAGGAGAAGGTTAAAGGAGCAATAGACAAAATAACGCAATGGTGGAAGAAGAAAAAGACATTTAAAGGTGCCGATGGGAAATCTCATAAATTATTCTTTAGCGGAGATGAAAATAATGCAGTACTAACAGTAGCTAGTGATCCTACACCAGTTACAGCGTTTTTGAATAAAACTAAAAGTAAAAATACAGATGAAAACATGACAGAAACGATCAATCAGGCAGTGAATTTATCAACTGAAATTGATGGAATACAAGCTGAGTTAAAAACTACTAAAGACAACGCGAAGAAGAAGGATCTGAATAATAAGTTAGACTCCAAAATGTCAGCCTTAACTCCTTCTATAAGTAAACTTATGGGATCAAATCAAGCAACACAACCATTCCCAGATATAACCGAAGAGGTTCCATTCAACATGGGAGATGAACCGCATCATGCTAGATGGGTTACCACAAGTGGTGTAACAGAAATTACAATGGCTAGTGATTTGAGAATTGTATTACCTCTTTACTTGCAAAAGGGGATGGAACAACTTGACTTGATGCCTAAATTCACTGGGAAAAGAACTATTAAAAGAAAACTGGACACTTCTTACAGAAGAGTTAATGAAGATGCAGTTAGAAGATATATTGAAGATTGGAATATGGGAGCTAAAACTGGATCTAGAGGAGAGTCTCAATTGGATTTTATCAGAAAGAAATTAATAGAAGCTGTTGAACCTTTACAAAGTTTGGTAGTAGGAAGTAAGACAATACCAGCAATCGTAGGATTATTCGATTTATTAAATAAGAATACTAGTATGCCAGGCCCATATTCATCAATACCTGACCCTGCTAGTGTGGCACCATTTGGAGAGTTTTCAAGTTCCCAGAGAACAAAAATTCTCAATGAAAACATGGCAAATAATGGAGGGAAAATAGTTTCAGACTGTAATTCTTCTGAGATTTTACATGATAATGATCCTAATGATGATTTAAAAGCGAATATTGATCATATATATCCAAGAGCGAAAGGAGGGAGTAATAGCTATACTAATGCACAAGTAATTTCTAGAGCAGATAATTTAAGAAAAAGTGATACTAAGGAAGGGTGTCCATAAATCCAAAGTTAAAAAATGAAACGTAAATCATTCAGAAGAAGGAAAAGCAGCAAAAAGCAGCAACCTTCAAAAAAACAGCAACAGAACGATCAATTCTTCGAATGCCAGGTGCAACGCAAATGTGAGAAATGTGAAGACGAAGAAAAAAAGAATGTTCAAAAAAAATCTGATGGGCAATCCAATAGTTCAAAGAGTTTTTTCGGTCACTATATGAATACCATACACAGCAAAGGAAGCAACCTTTCAAAAAATAATAGAACATTTTTTGAGAGTAGAATGCATGATAATTTCGGTGATGTAAAATTACACAATGACAAAGAGTCGGCCAATGCCGCCAAAGAAATAGGTGCAAAGGCCTTTACCTGGAAAAATCATATCGTACTTAATGGAGCATATTACAACGAAGGAACTATTGAAGGTAAACAATTATTGGCCCATGAGTTGAAACATGTTCAGCAACAAAAGAATGGAGCCTTTACCATTCAGATGATGCCCGAGGATGAAAATGCATCTCCTGCAAATAAAGAAGAGGAGAGTATGGAATCTACTGGTGAAGAAGGTGTACAACAAGCATCAAATGCAGATGCTATGGCCATGGAGAAAGAAGCAGAAAAAGAAGAGGAGATGGTAATGACACCAGAGAGTTTACCAGATTTTCAAACTTTTGGGAAAGCTTTCACTAAAACAGCTTATGCAAATTCAGTAAATTTTGAAGGTAGAACCGATGCAACTTTTAATGGAGGAGTAGGCTCTACAAGAAATTTGAGAAGAACACCTTCTGAAGACTGTGCAAATTGTGCAGAGGGTGATTGTTGGCATTATACAGGGCAGTTACAGATCAATTACAGTGTTTCTACAAGTGTTACTTTGCCCGATGTCCCCGAGGGATTAACCGAGTGTCAACATGAACGTGTTCGAAATGCGATTGACAATGTCTTGGCTCCTCATGAACAGGATCATGTAGATGCGTTCAATCAATATAATGGCAGTGTAACTTTACCTATTGATTATACCGGGTGCAGTGCCGGTATTCAAGACTATGTACAAGGTTTACACGAAGCCAATGCTGCTTCTAGACAAGCGGCAGCTCAAGCAGCTAGTGATGCATTAGATCCGTTTCACGTAATGGTGGATATGGATTGTGAAGATGAGTCGTCATCTGCCCCTCCTGAAACCGAAGAATAAGGGGTAAAAAACCCTTTTTTGGAAAAGAGATAAATGCTATCTTCATCAAAATCAGGAGTTACACTTTTTATATAAGTTCGTATGCAAGTAACAAAAGGTAATCTTAAAATTGTACCAACGTTTGAGGATGACTTCACCCTTTGTCTCCATACTTTACAGGAGATACTAAAAAAACGTATAACAGCTTCCTTTGGTACACAAAAATTTGATTTGTATGAGTATAAGGAAGGCCCTTTTGTAGCATCTTTAGATGCCGTTTTACAGGTAGATAAAGCAATTTCATTTGAAGAAAAAATTGTATTACTATTGTCGATTACTCCTTATGTAAAACCAGGCTTCTTAGAAGAAGTAATGGCACAAGCATTACCTCAAGGAGGAGACTTTATTGCTTTTGGAGGAGTAAAAGGACAACAGCACCGAGGTATTATTCCTACTGGTGAAACTGCACTTTTCTTGCTTGCCGGAGATGATGTGCAAAAGCGATTACAGTATCAAAAAATGTTTGGTAGTGATGCGTTATTTGCTAAACATGGGCTATTACAAGTAGATGGAGTTTCTAACGGAGAACCAAATATGAGTGGTAGGTTGTTACCAGATGCCGATTGGCTAGAATTGATATTATTGGGTAAAGAAGCTTCTCCTGTTCACAGTGCAGAATTTCCAGCCCGAAAAATAACCACTTCCATGGTATGGGATGATTTGGTGCTGCATCCACAAACCAGAGAACAAATAACGGATATTCAAACCTGGATGACCTATCATAAAAAGGTGTTTAAAGATCCTGCCTTTGGAAGAAAAATAAAACCAGGGTATCGTGTTCTGTTTTATGGAAAACCTGGAACAGGAAAAACGTTAACCGCTTCGCTTTTGGGTAAAAAGTTTGATATCCCGGTTTATAGAATTGATTTATCTCTGGTGATTTCAAAATATATTGGTGAGACCGAAAAACATATTGAACTTGTTTTTTCTCGGGCAGAACGCAAGCGTTGGGTTTTGTTTTTTGATGAAGCCGATGCGTTATTTCATAAAAGAGTAGGTGTAAATACCTCTAATGATAGAGCTGCCAATCAGGAAGTTTCATATTTGTTACAACGTATCGAAGACTTTGAGGGACTGTTAATATTGGCTTCCAATTTTAAAAATAATATAGATGATGCTTTTTTAAGACGTTTTCATAATATCGTACATTTCCCAATGCCTGGAATTACAGAACGGCATAAATTATGGAAGAAAAGTTTGCCAGAGAGTATTGGATATGAAAACAATATTGATTGGAAAGAGATAGCCGAGAAATACGAAATCACAGGAGCCGAGATTGTAAATGTAATGTATTATGCTACACTGAAAGCATATTCCAGAGGGAGTGATCTAATATTACAAGACGATATTTTTGAGGGTATTAGAAAAGAGTTTAAAAAACAAGATAAAACCTTCTCTTACTAATTAGATCATCTATGTAGCCTATCTAAAATTTCCATTACCTCATTCTTTTTTCTTACCGATACTGGTATATTTTCACCATTCTTAAGCATAAGATAACCACCGTCTGTTTTTATAAAAGCACTGATACATTGTAGGTTGACTAGATGACTTTGATGAACCCTCAAGAACTGATAGCTTTTGAGCATATCTGCAAAATACTTCAAAGTTTTGGTCACAAAAATCTTTTGTCCGTCCTGCAGGTAAAAAATCGTATTGTTGCTATCAGACTCACATCTTATGATATCGTCAAGATTTACAATAATGATCTTATCTAAAGTGTGTAGTGAGATTTTATCGGGTTTACGTTCAGGAGCAGATAAGGTATCTTTAAGAATATTTAAACGCTCTTTATTAGGCTGAATTTGTTGTTTTGCTTTTTCTACTGCCTGCGCCAATTCCTCATTAGAATAAGGTTTTAGCACATAGTCGATAGCGGCAAATTTGAAAGCTCTAATCGCATATTCATCACTAGCGGTAACGAAAATAATTTTCGATTTTAATTCTGGAAAAATTTCTAAAACATCAAAACCAGTACCGTCTCCCAGCATAATATCTAGAAAAAGAATATCAGGTTCAGTATTTCGTAGAGATTTTGCAGCTTCTACTACACTTTGTGCGGTATCAATAATTTTAATTTCGGGGTGGTTAGATTCCAGATCACTTTTTAAAAGTTTGAGTGCATCTGGCATATCTTCTACAATAATAGCTGTTAGCATAATAGTTTAATAATCGGTTTGCAAAGGTATTTTGAAAGCAATTTGCGTTCCTTCTACCTCCTTACTTTTATTTGTAATTTCCTGAATATCTAATGCATCTTTTCCTGATATCGATTCTAATCGTTCTCGAGTAACCGTTAATGCCATAGATTGATGGTCAGTATTAGTTTTAATTTTTTGAGACTGAAAAATTCCCTGTCCGTTATCCAGAACAGTACAGTGTAAATACTCTTCTGAAGTATGGAACTGTATTTTCAATTCTCCATCTCTCACTCCTTTTAAAATACCATGTCTTACCGCATTTTCAACAAAAGGTTGTATGAGCATTGGAGGAATCAATATTTCCTCCGGATCAAGATCTGAATCGACTGAAATTTCATATGAGAATGGTTTACTAGCCATTAATTTTTCAATTTCAATATAATGTTTCAGTGTCTGAATTTCCTGGTCTAAGGTAATATAATCTTTTCTTGAATTATATAATGTTTCGCGCAATAATGTAGCAAAAGTGTTAATTGTTGTATTCATTCGCTGTGGGTTACTAGTTCCCATAGCTTTAATTCCGTTAAGGGCATTGAATATAAAATGAGGATTCATCTGTAAACGCAATGCCTTTTGTTCCAACGAGAGTAGGTGATTTTGCATTTGTAAACGCTCACGTTCTTCTTTGTTTTTTCGTTTTACTCTTCGAATGTAGGTTAGGGCATAACCTCCTAAAACAAGTAAAATAGCAGCTAGTACTGCGAGTTGGAACCATGTCTTTTCATAAATGGGACTATCGATAAAAAACTGAAAGGTAATAGGGTCACTTTCTTCCCACCTATAATTTCTGGATTGTGCCGAAAACGAGTGTGAACCATAAGCCAATCCTGCCAAGTTTTGCTTACTTTCTGTGGCCCAGGGACTCCACTCAGAATTATTTAATCTGAATCGATATTGAATATCATTGGGATGATCCAAATCGACGGTCTTGTAGCTAAAAGATAATTCGGTTTGGTTAGGATTGAGTTTTAGAATATGATCACTATTGGTCCAGGAATTAAGATTAATAGAATCTACGCTTTGATAGGTAACTTTTACATCCTCAAAAAACAACCGTGGTTTTATCGTAGCCTTAGTAGTTTCGGTAGGTTCATATTTAGTAAGACCATAAATTGCCCCAAACCATAAATTACCATCCATATCTTTGGTTACAGCGTTTAAGTGTGTTTCGATACCCAAAAAACCATCGTTTCTTCCAAAATGGAAAATATCTACAATGTCATTAGATTGATTTAGCTCAATACGATCTACACCTCTTTCACTACCTACCCATAGATTATTTTGTTCATCAAATATCATTTGGTAAATATTATCTGAATATGGTTTTTTGCGTCCTTTTAACTTTTTCGCATCAATACTTTTTTCATTGAGTTCGGCCCACCATATTCCTCTTCCGGCAGTGCCAATATATAGTTTATTGTCATGAAACAGCAATGTGCTTATCGCGGTTTTTTGATTCAGAACATTACCGAAATGAGTTACAGTTCCTCTTTTTATGAAACCAATATGTCCATTTTGAGTAGCATACCAGATTTTCCCTAAAGAGTCTTTTTTCATATATCTAATCTGGAGATCTTTAATACCACTTTTTCCATCGAACTTTTTCAGATTTTTGATACGTTTTCTGATGGTGTCAAATTTAAACCTGAATATTCCCGTAGAATATGAAGCTGCCCAAATGGTATTTTTATCTACCAAAACTGTTCGTATCCAGTCTGAAGGAAGGCCATTGTCACGATCCACAAGGTAATTCTTGAAAGTTGTTTTTTTGAGGGTGTCTATTTTGACAATGGAATCAACTTTTGAGTTTTTAGAAGCACTTGAATCAACTACTATACTATCAGTTATAATTCTTTTTTTGAACAGTATTCCTTTCCCATCGGTACCAGCCCAAATATTTCTATTCTGATCACTAGCAATTGTCTTAATTCTAACTTCGGATAAACGATCATCTTGTGGGATATGTTGAATTCCTGTAGAGTCTATTTTTACAAGACCAACCTCTGAATTGGAGGCCCATATTTCATCTTGAGCATTATGAACAGCATATACGCGATTACCCTTTAGTCCTGTATTTTCATCATAATGAATAAAGTTATTTTGAAAATACTTATAAAAACCACCGCCAGAAGTGGCAATCCAAATATTTGATTGGCGATCTAAAATACTCTTACGGATATGTGAAACTGATAATCCGTTCTTTCTATTAATAATTCTTTTTTGAGTACGTTTGCCGGCATTTACAATTCTGATACCCTCATTATCGGTAGCAAACCATAATTCATTTTCATTATGCACTGAAATATTGGTTACTCGTAAAGGTTTCGATATCCAATTATTACCGTAAGATTTTGCATTTGTATTTAATACCAAAATTCCCTCATTGAAAGCAGCGGCAAAAATTTTGTCTTTATGAAATATAGCTGCAGTAAAATTATGTGCGCTATGGCGTTCTATAATACGGGCATTGGGTTGTATTTTATTCAGTTTCCATAGCCCTTTATTGGTAGCTACCCAAAATAGCCTGCCATCGAAGGCTATATCATTAATAATACTAGTGTTAATTTTCGGATTCAGTTTAATTTTTCTTAGCCCAAAGTTGGGGTCATATTGATAAATACCAATATTGGTGGCTAGATATGTTTTGTTTTTTATTCTGAGAATTTTATTAATTCTTGGTCCTTCTAGATTAATAAATTTGTTTTTAGCTTTTATTGAAAGACCTCCCTTGGTACCTACAAATAAGGTGTCATTTGCAAAACCAAGAGCATGAATATAATTAGACTGCAGACCATGGGTTTCGTTCCATATCTCAAACTCTTCTCCATTAAATCTGCATAAGCCACCGCCTTGGGTACCTAACCACAAATACCCCATTTCGTCCTGAATGATATCATAAACCTGAGATTGAGGTAGACCATCTTCTAATGTATATGCTCTTAACTGATTGTTTTGAGCATTAGCTTGGAAAGACAATAGCCATATAAAAAAGCAATACAAAGAAATATGTTTATACATAGTCATTTGGTGGTAAATCTGGTTGGTAACAAATATAATCAAAACTGATTTTCGTTTTCTATAGTATATTGGTAAAAACAAAAACCGACAATACCTATAAAGGATTGTCGGTATAATAAACAAAAGTTTCCCCCTTTTTGTTTATCAGACTGAGTTGTGTAAAGATTATTAGTTCGATGTGATGGCAGTAGTTTCTGAGATGTTTACTTTTCCTTCTACATTACTCCAAGTATAACTCTGCTTTAAATTCACATATTTAATATCTGTTGTGTTCTTATAATATGTTTGTGTTTGTAAAATATTACCTGCTATACCATATTCCTGGTTTGGAAAAATATATTGATAATCCGTATCAGAATCCTCACAATACACATTTTGTAAGTTAGGTAATGCTACAATTTCACCACCTTCCTTTACCATGTAGTAGTAAGATTCTACATGCGCACAGCAAGCTAAATATTCTACTTCCATCTTGATCACCTCAGAGACTCCTTCTAGTCCAGGGTTCTCTAAGGTGGTAATAAAGATGTCCTCAAAAAGTTCAGTGTCCTCAATAGTTAACGTTGATATTTTTTCGGAGCTATTATCAGTACGTACCAAATTGACAACATAAGCAGGATAATCCTGCTCCTGATCTGTGATTTCAGTAGTTACCAAATACCTATCAGTTTTCGTAAACCCTTTTTGTGCGTTGAGGAATTGAAAACTTTGAAATAAAATAATGATTATGGCTACATTTTTCATAACAGAGTATTTTGAGGTTGGCTATTTAATGTAAAAGTACAGTCATAATTCATGTTGTTTTCTACGATTTTAGTATTCGTTGTGGTTCATTTAGTATTCGTCTTTCTATACAATGAGAAAACATACACTACTTGTTTAATGGTTGGTTAGAGGCATCAATAAACATGTAGAAAGATGAAGCTATAGGAAATAAACAGCTTTTCAATAACATAATATGACCTTTTATCATTAATTTGAAGCAGATATTAAATTTCAATACATGAGAACCATACGTTATCGTTCACAAGGAGAAGATGTACACCACTTAGAACAAATTCTATCTAAACTGGGGTACAGTGTATTTGTATCTAACTTTTTTGGAAAAGATACAGATCGAGCTGTTAAAGATTTTCAACTAAAAAATGATCTGGTAGTAGATGGTATAGTAGGGTTGAAAACTTGGTCCAAACTCATAGAGGTAGAAAAAAATTTAGTAGCTTTTAATGATAAATTTCTTTCGGAAAAAGATATTAAAGACTTTGCAAAACAGTTTGGTTTAGAGTTGGCTATGGTTAAGGCCGTTAATGAGATAGAAAGTCGAGGAAAAGGATTTTTAATACACGGAAGACCTCGAATTTTGTTCGAAGGACATGTATTTTGGAAAGAACTTGAAAAACGAGGGATAAAACCGGCAAAATACGTCTCTGAGAAAACCAAAGATGTATTGTACAGGAAATGGACCAAAACGCATTATAAAGGAGGTTCAAAAGAATTTGATAGACTCGAAAAAGCGGCTGGTATTTCAGATCACCCAGCGTTTCACGAAGCTGCTTATTGTGCTGCATCCTGGGGAGCGTTTCAGATAATGGGTTTTCATTTTGAAAGGTTAGGGTATGCTTCTGTAGATCACTTTGTTTCAGAAATGTATGAACATGAAAGAGAACATTTAAAAGCATTTGGAAAATTTGTTGCTACTACTTCATTCAAAGGCAAAAAGCTAATTGACTGGATAAAAGAAAAAAACTGGGCAAGATTTGCCGAAGGATATAACGGTCCAGGTTACAAGAAGAATAAATATGATGTTAAATTAAAAAATGCGTACATAAAATATAGTGCGGTGTAAAATGGGTTTATGTGGTAAAGGAATCATAATACTAGCATCGTACTACAATCTTTTCATATTTTTATCGCATGATAGATAATTTCGAGAATGAATTTTTTGGTATTGGGATCCAAAATGGGAAAACTCCAGAAAATTTAGGTGTACTTTGGCGTTCTGCGCAGAATATGGGAGCTAGTTTCATTTTTACCATAGGAAACCGATATGCCAAACAAGCTTGCGATACTCACAATGCGGTTAAGTCGATGCCGTATTTCCACTACGATACTTTTGAAGATTTTTATAAACATTTACCTAAGGGAGCTATGTTGGTGGGTGTAGAATTAACAGACGAAGCAATTTCTCTAGAGTCGTTTAATCATCCTAAAAGATGCGTTTATCTATTGGGAGCAGAAGATCATGGTCTATCTAAAAAAGCTATTGAGAAATCTCAGTTTTTGGTAAAGTTTACATCAGAATTGAGTATTAATGTTGCAGTTGCAGGCAGTATTGTAATGTATGATCGAGGAATAGATAAGCCAAGGTTTATTAGAAATACAGAATAGATAAGTTTTAATGAAGTAGTACTCACCTAAGTATAATATTATGTTTTCAACTATAGAGAATATTGTTGCAAAATTTAGTTCATGGGTTTGGGACTGGCCATTGCTAGTTCTTCTTATTGGAGGTGGGTTGTTCTTTTTGTTGTATTCTAGATGTACTCCTTTTCTTTATTTCGCACATGCCCTTAAGGTGCTTTCTGGTAAGTATGATGATGATCGAGCTCCGGGTCAATTGAGCCATTTCCAAGCATTGTCTTCGGCTATTGCAGCTACCGTGGGAATGGGAAATATAAGTGGTGTGGCGGTGGCAATAGTTGCAGGAGGGCCTGGTGCAGTTTTCTGGATGTGGATTAGTGCGCTAATTGGGATGGCAACAAAATTTTATACCTGTTCCTTGGCAGTTATGTATCGTTCTAAAGATGAAAAAGGTAATTTGCTAAGTGGTCCTATGTATGTCATAGTAGAAGGTTTGGGAGCACACTGGAAACCACTTGCTATTCTTTTCGCTTTAGCTGGTTTGGTAGGGACTTTGCCTGCATTTACAGCAAATCAGTTAACACAAACTTTGGTAGATGTATTAGATTGGAATGATACTGCAAAATGGTATATCGGTATTGTTTTGGCAGCTATTGCATCTATTGTTATACTGGGGGGAATAAAAAGAATAGGAGTTGTGGCAAGTAAACTGGTTCCTTTTATGGTACTGTTATATTTTGTTACCGTTGTAACCATTCTGGTTTTGCAAATAGAAGTGATACCAGATATGTTTAGTCTTATTTTATCTGACGCTTTCTCTGGTAAAGCTGCAGCTGGAGGTGCGCTTGGGTATCTCATAAAAACTGGAGTAAAGCGAGCCGCTTTTTCAAATGAAGCGGGTATTGGTACAGCTCCTATGATGCATGGAACAGCAAAAACTAATGAGCCTATTCGAGAAGGGTTGGTCGCAATGATTGGTCCGGCAATAGATACGTTATTGGTTTGTACGTTAACAGCCTTAGCAATACTTTCTACAGGGGTATGGAAAACCACCAGTGATAATGGTATTTCTCTCACTCTGGAAGCTTTTAATTCTGTATTACCTTATGGTATTGGAGATTGGGTGGTGATGATTATGGTATTGGTTTTCGCGTTGTCTACCCTGTTCTCCTATTCTTATTACGGAACGACATGTTTAGGGTTCTTGACCAAACCAAAATACGGGAAGTATTATAATTACATCTACATTTTGTCGATAGTCGTTTCGGCAGTGGTAAAAATAGAATTTGCTATCAATCTTATTGATAGTGCGTTTGCTATGATGGCAATTCCAACAGTGCTTTCAGGTCTTATTCTTGCACCCAAAGTGAATGCCCTAGCTAAGGAATACTTTAAAAGTTATAAGGAATAGTTATTTTCTAACAATAAATTCACTTCTTCGATTTTCTTGGTGTTCCTCTTCTGTGCATGGAACATCGTCTTCGCATTTGTTGATCAGCCTTCTTTCTCCATAGGCTTTACCTCGAATTCTTCGCCAGTAGATTTCTCCTTCTTCCACGATATACTTTACTGTGGCTCTCATCCGTTTTACACTTAACTTTTTATTATACCAGAAACTTGACCTACTATCGGTATGTGATCTAACTTCAATTTTAAGATCTGGGTACATGTTCATTGCTGAAATAACCTTTTGAAGTTCTACTTCTGCTTCGGGAGAAATTTCAGAGTCATCCAAACTGAAATAAATAGGCTCAAGCTGAAGGATTTTGGAAAGATCATCACCAATATTTACTTCAACCGAAGTTAATAATAGGTCACTCTTCTTTTCGGGATCCAGAGGAACAGATATCTCATTGGTAAATTCAAAAGTATCATCAGAAGCCATAGAAATATCTCTGGGTATGTATCCATCTTTTGAAATCTTTAAAGAGTACTGGCTTTCACACTCAATGTCGAATGTGTACTGTCCAAGGCTATTGGTGGTCGTTTGTTCGATCAAATTTCCTGAATCATCAAAAAGCATTATTTCTGATCCGGGGAGACTTTCATTAGTTTCCTTATCACTTATGATTCCTTGAATGTACTGTTTGCAAGAGGTAATTAATTCTTCGGTTTGTCTAAAACTGTAGATGTCATCATTTCCTTTTCCTCCTCTACGATTACTAGCAAAGTAACCAATTTTGGTTTCTTCATTTAGAACAAAAGTAAAGTCGTCTTTAGAGCTGTTTACGGGTTTTCCTACATTAAAGGCTCCATTAAAATCAGTATCCGATTCTGCAGAAGGTACAGCTACAAAAATATCTAAACCACCTAAACCGACATGACCATCACTAGAAAAATATAACCTACCACTATTGCTTACATAAGGAAAAGTTTCTCTCCCTTCTGTATTTATTTTTTCACCTAAGTTCTGAGGTTTTCCAAATTTTCCATTTCCCAAAATATCTACTACATATAAATCAGATTGTCCAAAAGTTCCCGGCATATCACTGGCAAAGTATAACTTTTTACCGTTGGGACTAAGTGCAGGATGGGATACCGAATAATTATCACTTGAAAAAGGTAGTTCCTTAATATCGGTCCATTTCCCTTCTTTTAAAGTGGCACTATAGATTTTTAAAAGTACAACTCCTTTTTTACTGGTTCCTAATTTGTTATTAGTATAGTTATTCCTAGAAAAATAAACGGTTTTACCATCTTTACTGAATGTGGTTGATGATTCATGAAATTTGGTGTTTATTTTTCCTTTTAATTTTTCGGGTTCTTTAAGTGTGATTTGATCTTCGTCTATGGTAGATGCAAAAAGATCCAGAAATGGAGTTTTGGTCCAGCCGTGCATTTTTGAATCTCGTGAATCTTTACCTCTGGAGGAAGCAAAAACTATTTGATTTTTATGATTAAAACTAGGAGCGTATTCTGAATTTTTAGAGTTTATATTCAATTTGAACAAATCATATTTTCCAGATTGCATTTCGATAAAGTCCAAATAATTCTTTTTGTTGATAAACAAGTTCGCACGTTTGTCATTCCCTGTTAACTCATAGAAGCTGTTCATGATTTCATCTGCTTCTTCATATCTCTCGACACTTTTTAAGCTTTGGGCATATCTGAATAAGTATTCTGGGTCAACTTCATCCTTATAATCATTAAGAAGTTTTTCATACCATTCTACCGATTTGTCTAAATCTGCAGTGAAGTAGAAGGAATCGGCCAATTTCTGATATAGAAGCCTAGAAGAGTATCCTTTTTGGGCTACGTCCAAGTAAATTGCTCTGGCATCGATATAAGCAAAAGCATCGTAGCTTTTGTTAGCCTTAGCCAATTGCTTATCAAATCCTTGCCCGTAAAGGGTTGAGAATGATAAATGCAGGACACTTATAATAATAAGCGATTTTCTTGCAAATACAGAAAAAGGAATTGATAAGCAATTTTTCAAAGTATCCCAGTATTTTGTTAAAACATTGTGTCCTCATGGGGTTTTGAAAACATACTGGAATTAAATTTATAAAAAAATAAAAAGAAAAATAACAGATTGATAATTATTTGCTAACCATTTTTAGCATGATTCTGTTAATAAATAGGAATTATCTAATATGATAATTACATTCTTGTTTATTATTGATATACCTTTGTGAAAAATACACGGTATGGCTCATAAAGCAGGTTTTGTAAACATAATTGGTAATCCTAATGTAGGTAAGTCTACACTTATGAATGCTTTTGTAGGAGAAAAATTATCTATTATAACATCAAAAGCGCAAACCACTCGACATAGAATATTAGGTATTGTAAATGGAGATGATTTTCAGATGATTTTATCAGACACTCCGGGCATTATTAAACCGGCTTATGAGTTGCAGGAGTCAATGATGGATTTTGTGAAGTCTGCCTTTGAAGATGCAGATGTTCTCATTTACATGGTTGAAATTGGAGAGAAAGAACTTAAGGATGAAGCTTTTTTCAATAAGATTCGTAATGCTAAGATTCCTGTTTTATTATTACTCAATAAAATTGATCAGTCTAATCAAGAACAGTTAGAAGAACAGGTGCAATTTTGGGCAGAGAAAGTGTCTAATGCTGAAATATATCCTATATCAGCACTAGAGAATTTTAATATAAAAGAAGTCTTTGATCGCTTAGTAGAGTTACTGCCAGATTCTCCTCCTTTTTATCCAAAAGATCAATTAACCGATAAGCCTGAACGATTTTTTGTAAATGAATCCATAAGAGAAAAAATTCTTCTGCATTACAAAAAAGAAATTCCCTATGCTGTCGAAGTAGAAACTGAAGAATTCATAGAAGATGATACCATAATTAGAATGCGTTCTGTAATAATGGTAGAAAGAGATTCTCAAAAAGGAATTATTATAGGCCATAAAGGAGCAGCTCTAAAAAGAGTAGGTGTAGAATCGCGAAAAGAACTTGAAAAGTTCTTTAATAAAAAGGTACATCTTGAGTTGTATGTAAAGATTAATAAAAACTGGAGAAGTAACCAACGTCAACTTAAACGTTTTGGGTATAATAATAAATAGTATCATCTTGTTTTTCAGTAATTTATTAATTTTATTGTAGGTTTTTTCTTTAATTTTTTTGATTATACATGTGTTTTGTAGAAAAAAAATAGCACTTTAACGTTTTTTAAGTTTTTATAACTGATCTTCAATACGTAATGTATATTTTAGTGATCCAAATTTCAAAACAACGCCCCAAAATATGAGTAAAAAGTACTTCTTCGCACGCGCTAAAAGCAAATACATCCTTTTTTAGTTTACAGAAAATAAATAGGTTTTTTAAAATCATTTGTTCTCTATGATATAGTAATGATTTCATAACTATGAAAGTAGTCGAGTATATTATTAAAACCCAAAATATTAACTAGCAAATTCAATTTTGAATTTAATCAAACACAGCAACCCATGTCAAAATTCACAAAAAAACTTAGCGAACGAGGGAAGAGGGGATATTTTTATATGACCTTTACCTTCACTATGATTTTGATCTTTACGTTATCTACCGGATTTATGAATCCTGATGATAGCAAAGTCGAAGAAATTAATCCTGATCCAGGTACTACTTGCGAAAACCCGTTAAACGCAAGTTTAGGGTATAATGCATTTATTAGAAATGCTACAACAGTTAAAGGAGGAGATACAGAGGGACCTATAGCAATTGGTGGAGATCTTACTATGAGCGGAATTATTACAATTGCAGCTCATACAGGAGGAGAACATGCTTTTAATGGAGATAGCGAACCTTCTTCATTAGTAATTAATGGTAAGGTTATTTATGATTCGGGAGAAGGAATTCACCTTAATCATGGGTACGTAAAAGTTGGAAATATGAGCGGATCTAGTGTTCATGATATAGATCTCAACAGTGCTTCGGTAAATACCAGAGTGACTTCAGGGGCTTATGATGCTAAACCTAGAATTCAGGTGCAAAGAAAGCAAGAAGGTAACACCGTTTCAAAAAGTAATGTTATCAATTTCGAGGCTGCTTTTACAGATTTTATAGCCAAAGCTATGGCATGGAGTAGTTTATCTGCTAATGTAGTTGTTAGTTCAGATTATAAAATTATCCTGGCTCCTAATAAAGTGAATGTTATTAACTTAACAGGTGCAGAATTGTTAGGCCTACCTTACTTAACTTTTGAAAATGAGCCAGACGTAAATACTCCAGTTATTATTAATGTAAATACAGCGTCAACTTTTGACTGGAATGTTTTTAATATGAATAATATTGGAGATCAGCATGGGCGTTTTATCTTGTGGAATTTTTATAATGCTCAAAATATTACGTTGAACGGAGGAGGAACTCTAGTGGGAACACTATTTGCTCCCAAAGCTGATGTCACCAAAAACTCTTCCGGAAATATAAATGGACAAGTAATCGCCGCTAATTATAATCATATCGGTGGGGAATTACATCATCATCCATTTGAGCCTTGTATAGAAGTAGAAAACCCAGATCCATGTGCTATTAATGTAGATGCTGGAGATGATGTTGACGTTTGCGGAGAGACAGAAGTAACTCTTACAGCTTCGGTATCGGGAGTATCTACATGTACCGATTGTACAGAGGTTTATGGCATAGAAAATACCTATAGATGTGGTAGAGATTTTTACTACGTATTATGGCTTAAAGATGATAGAAATAATATTGTAAGACGTTTTTCAAATGTTGATTTGCAATGGCAAGAATTAGCAGATGGAACGGCAACTCTTAAAGGAACTGTAGTCGATAATAATGATGCACAAATTACTTTAGAAGTAGACGTTACCTATACCGGAAGAACTACAAGTACTCCATCTGGTAGTCCTAAAAACCATGATTGTAATACCGAAAATACAGATGGATGGGTTTACTATACCGATGTAAGTGGAACAGTTTCTCAAACCGATGGATCTTGGTCATTTAGTATCACTAGAAAAGGCCCGTCGTTTCAAATAGGAAACGGAGCCAATGTTACCGAAGATGAAGTTGGTAGATTAGGAGGTTCTGGATGGTTCGATACCTCAGATCGTAACTTTAATAGAGGTGATTTTAATTTTAATTTAGGAGACTGTATTACTACTCAAAACAGTGAAGTAAATTACTTATGGTCAACGGGTGAAACTACTCCGTCAATCACAGTTACAGAGTCTGGAACATATACCGTTACTGTTAAAGATTGTAAAGATTGTGAAGATAGTGATGAAGTAACCGTTACCTTTTCTGACCTTGGTAATGTAAGTGCTGGTGATGATCAAACTATTTGTTTAGGAGAAACGATCACCTTAGCAGCAAGTGAAGGAGACTCTTATGAGTGGTCTACTGGTGAAACAACGCAATCAATAGAGGTGACTCCAGGAGAGACAACAGAATATACTGTAATAGTAAATAAAGGTGGTTGTGAAGGTTCTGATACAGTAGTAGTAACTGTCGAAGAATTAAAATTAAATCTTGGAGATGATCAGTTTATCTGTTTAGGTGATTCTGTAACACTTATTGCTACCGAGGGAGATTCTTATTTATGGTCTACAGGAGAAACTACACAAACTATAACAGTAACGCCAACTGAAGTTACAAACTATTCTGTAACTGTTACCAAAGGAGCTTGTGAAGTTAGCGATGAGGTATTGGTGACTGTAACAGATTTTACTGCCTTCGCAGGGGTCGATGAAACTATTTGTTTAGATGATCAGCCAGTGTTTAGTATTGCAAAAACTTCAGTTACGTTAACAGCATCTAGAGGAGGTGATTCTTATCTTTGGTCTACTGGTGAAACTACACAAAGTATTACGGTTTCTCCAGAGGTGACTACAACCTACACAGTTGCCATTACAAAAAATGGATGTGAAAAAACAGCAGACGTTACAATTACAGTTGAAGATTGTGATGGAGGGCCGTCTACTTTTGCAGCAGCAGTGTATCCTACATTGTTGAGACCAGATGGAGATCTTTCTGTAGACTTGTCTTTACAAAAGAGCCAGTTTATTACTGTATCTATACATAACCTTTCTGGTAGAGTAATGGGATCAGTAATTACAAAAGTGATGGATGCTGGTAAATCAGATATGAGCATCGATTTAGGACGATTCTCTAAACTATCTTCTGGTGTGTATGTGATCCATATTAAAGGTGATGAAGGATTTAGTATGGTGAAAAGATTTGTAATTAATTAAATGGATTAACTATCCAACCAAATACAAAGGCCTGTCATAACTTATGACAGGCTTTTCTTATTCTTAATATAAGCAGATAGTTTTCATTAGGTTTTTTAGCTTTTTCATAACGTTAAAGAAATATTGGATAATAACATTTGAGGTTTTAATCACACAAAACATTATCTACAATGAAAATCTTTAACAAATCGATTCTTTTTACTGCAATACTAACCGGAACTTTGGTTTCTTGTGATCTTGATGATTATAGTGGTGGAGGAAGTAACGAAAATCTTACTTTTGATAAAATAGGGAGTTTTATCAACGGAACAGGAGATGAAGGCTTTGCAGAAATTTCTGCCTTTGATGCCAAAACAAATAAACTATTTGTTGTAAATCCAAATGATGGAGTGCTATCTGTATGGGATTTATCAGATCCATCAACACCTGTAAAAGGAACCGCTATTTCTTTAAATGGTATTCCAAATAGTGTTGCAGTTTATGATGGAACAGTTGCAGTAGCTCTTGAAAATGCGGCAAACAAGCAAGCAAACGGAACTGTAGCAACATACGATTCAAATTCGCAACAATTGTTAAGTACGTATCCTGCAGGTCCTCTTCCAGACATGGTAACCTTTAGTCCAAATGGGAAATATATTGTAGCTGCCAATGAAGGTGAGCCAGATGATCTATATACAAATGACCCTGAGGGATCTGTAACGATAATAAACACTATAACTGGAGAGGTAAATAACGCCGGATTCACTGGGTTTTCAACAGAGAGCATTGGTAGTGATTTAAGAGTATTTGGTCCGGGCGCTTCTTTTGCTCAAGATGTCGAACCAGAGTATGTAGCAATATCTAAAGATTCAAAAACTGCATATGTAACCTTACAAGAGAATAATGGTATAGCAGTGGTTGATCTACAGTCGAAAGTAATCTCCGATATTATAGGGTTAGGAGTGAAGGATTATTCTTTACCAGCCAATCAAATAGATGCTAGTGATAAGGATGATATCGTCGGAAATTTCCAAAACTGGCCTGTGCTTGGATTCTATCATCCAGATGCAATTACTTATGCAAAAATTAGAGGAGGAGAGTATTTAATTACTGCAAACGAAGGTGATGCAAGAGATTATGATGGGTATTCAGAAGAGGAAAGAGTAAAGGATCTAAATCTTGATCCTACCATGTATCCAAATGCAGCAGCTTTACAGTTAGACGAAAATCTTGGAAGGTTAAAGACTACTACTGCCAATGGGGATATAGATGGAGATGGAGATATTGATCAAATTTATGCCTACGGAGCTAGGTCGTTTACCATTTGGTCTACTTCGGGAACTGTAATATATGATAGTGGCGATCAAATAGGAAAAACCGTTTTTGATCTTGATCCAAGCGCATTCAATAATAATGAAGGAGGAGATGCAGATAAGAGGTCTGATGATAAGGGAGCAGAGCCAGAAGCTGTTGAAGTTTTAAAAGTAGGAAAAACAACTTTGCTATTTGTTGGTTTAGAGCGAACAGGAGGAGTAATGGTGTATGATATATCTAACCCATCAAGCCCTAAATTTTTAGAATGGTTAAGAGACGTTAGTGATATTAGTCCAGAAGGTCTAATTACTGTAAAAGCAGCAGATAGTCCAACAGGAAATGCTTTGGTAATTATTACCCATGAAGTATCGAATACGGTAGCTATTTATGAGGTAGGAACCGAGGATTAATGAGTTCCATAAAAAGTTTGTTGTTTTACAGTAACCAACTTCAATGAAATAGTTGGTATATTTGAACAAGTAATTATTTCACTGACTGACTATCAATTATGAAAAGTTCCACTGGTCTCACGACCGTGGAGCTTTTTATTTTTCTGCACTTTTTATCTAAATATCAATCTGATAAGATATCTGTAGTATTGCTAAAATAAAAAGTCTAATTTTGCACAAAATTTAGAAAAACCTCAGATGAGCAATATCGTAGCAATTGTAGGGCGACCTAATGTAGGGAAATCAACTTTTTTTAATCGATTGATTCAAAGAAGAGAAGCTATTGTTGATGCAGTAAGTGGAGTTACCAGAGATCGCCACTATGGAAAAAGTGATTGGAACGGAGTAGAATTCTCTCTTATTGATACCGGAGGGTATGTAGTAGGAAGTGACGATATTTTTGAAGCAGAAATCGATAAACAGGTAGAATTGGCTATTGATGAAGCTGATGCTATTATTTTTATGGTGGATGTAGAGTCTGGAATTACAGGAATGGATGAAGATGTTGCGAATTTACTTCGCAAGGTAGATAAACCGGTTTTTGTAGCGGTAAACAAAGTAGATAATGCTCGTAGAGCCGCAGATGCGGTGGAATTTTACAGCTTGGGGCTTGGAGAATATTATACTATTGCCAGTATTAATGGTAGTGGTACCGGTGAGCTTTTAGATGCTTTGGTTGAAGCATTGCCAGAAAAAGAAGAACGGGAAGAAGATGAATTACCGAGATTTGCGGTGGTAGGAAGACCTAATGCCGGTAAATCCTCGTTTATAAATGCGCTTATTGGTGAAGATAGATATATTGTAACCGATATAGCAGGAACTACAAGGGATTCTATAGATACAAAGTACAATCGTTTTGGTTTCGAATTTAACCTAGTAGATACAGCAGGGATTCGTAGAAAATCGAAGGTAAAAGAGGATCTTGAGTTTTACTCTGTGATGCGATCGGTAAGAGCAATAGAGCATAGTGATGTTTGTTTATTAGTACTTGATGCCACAAGAGGGTTTGACGGTCAGGTGCAAAATATCTTTTGGTTGGCAGAGCGCAACCGTAAAGGAGTTGTAATACTCGTAAATAAATGGGATCTTATCGAAAATAAGGAAAGTAACACGCTTAAAGATTTTGAGAGACAGATTCGAAAAGAAATAGAACCTTTTACAGATGTGCCTATTATCTTCATTTCGGCACTTACAAAGCAGCGAATTTATAAAGCTATAGAAACAGCTGTAGAAGTCTATAAAAACCGTTCTAAAAAAATTAAAACCAGTGAGCTTAACGATGTGTTGTTGCCTATCATAGAAAATAACCCGCCACCAGCTTACAAAGGGAAGTATATTAAGATTAAGTATATTACACAGTTGCCAACACCGCAACCTCAGTTTGCCTTTTTCTGTAACTTACCTCAGTACCTTAGAGATCCTTACAAGCGTTTTATTGAAAATCAATTACGTAAAGAATTCGATTTTCATGGCGTGCCAATTTCTGTATACTTCAGAAAGAAATAGTAAATAAGGTCAAGTTAGCGTTTTTTTGGTCTATTCTTACAATGGTAAGATGATAGATTGGTTTTGTAGGTTAAGCTATCTCTTGGTTATTACCAGCTTCCACCTGCGCCGCCACCGCCAAAGCCGCCACCGCCAAAGCCGCCGCCGAAACCACCGCCTCCAAAGCCGCCAGAGGATCCTCCGCCAAAGCTTCCTCGACCCATATTGCTTAAGATAATAACGTCTAGCAGACTACCGCTTCCTGATCTTCTGCCTCGGTTTCCTCTACCATCATTTCCGCGGTTACTCTTAGAAATAGCTTTTAAGATAATAATGAAAATAATCACCAGAAATATGATCTGCCCTATAGAAATTTTATTGCCAGAACCTTTTCTAGAACCTTTAAAAGTGCCATCTAATACTTCAAAAATGGCTGTGGTTCCTTTGTCGAGCCCTCCATAAAAATTCCCTTTTTTAAATTCTGGTGTAATAATTTGGTCGACAATGGTCTTCGACATGAAATCGGTAAGTTTTTCCTCTACACCGTAGCCTGTGGCAATCCAAATTTTACGATCATTTTTTGCAACCAGAATGAAAACCCCATTATCTTCTTTTTCTTGTCCAATTCCCCATTCATGAGCCCATTCTGCAGCATATAACCCAATGTTTTCTCCCTGTAATGAATTTATAGTGGCTACCACAATTTGTGTAGAAGTAGTATCAGAATACCGAACCAGTTTTTGTTCTAAACGTTTTGCCTGAGAAGGAGAAAGCATAGTTGCTTCATCATAAACAGCAGTTTGAAATTTAGGCTTGGCAGGAATAGCTCTTTGCCCCCATAAAGAAGTTCCTGTAGCGATTAATATCGTTAAAAGTAATACATGAGAACCTATAAATTGTTGTACTGTTTTCATCTATCCTTTTGATATTTCATCTGGTAATTCATTGATATCCCCATGTTCCCAGGGGAAGTATTTTTGTAATTGCTCACCAGCAAGTAAAACTCCATCAATTAGACCTTGAGTAAAATCTCCTTCTTTAAATTTGGAAAGGATAGCATCTTTGGTACTTTCCCAGAAGTTATCTCCTACGATCTTATGTATACCTTCATCTCCATAAATTGCAAAGTTGTGATCTTCTACCGCAACATAGATGAGGACACCATTTCGTTGAATGGTGTTATCCATCTTTAAGTAATGAAAAACCTCTTTGGTTCTGTCCAGAACATCAAGTTCTGTATGGCTTTCGATATGCACGCGAATTTCACCCGAAGTAGTGTTTTCGGCTTGGCGTATAGCTCCAACAATTTGCTGTTCCTGGGTAGCGGTAAGAAAATCTTCTACTTTAGACATTACTTAAAATCAAAATCTACATCTGGAGCCTTATCAGCGCCTTCATCAGCTTTAAATCTTGCCATTTCGTCAAAACTTCCGAACATACCAAGAACAAAATTATTTGGAAATACTTTTATATACTTATTGTATTGTCCGACCGTTTCGTTGTATCTGTTTCGCTCAACATTAATTCGGTTTTCCGTTCCTTCGAGTTGTGTTTGTAAATTCAAGAAATTTTGATTGGCTTTTAAATCTGGGTATCGTTCAACAGTCACCAATAATCTGGATAATGCAGATGATAATCCACTCTGTGCCTGCTGAAATTGTGCCATTTGATCCGCTGTAATATTACTTGGGTCAATATTTACCGAGGTAGCTTTTGATCTGGCTTCAATCACCTCTTTTAACGTAGAGCGTTCAAAATCTGCTGCTCCTTGTACAGTTTTTACCAGGTTCCCGATAAGGTCACTTCTTCTTTGGTAAGCACTTTCAACATTTGACCATGCTGTTTTTGCGTCTTCTTGTAGTGTTATGGCCTTGTTATATCTTCCGGCAAATAAGCTATATAAGCCTCCTGCTAATACAACAAGAACTATTATGGGAATTAAAATCTTTTTCATTTAAAATGTGGTTGTTTTCTGATTACTCTAATAGATTAGTATACAATTACTTCATTTTGTTTCACCTCTAGATGATTTTTTTATCATGTAACTATCGAAATGAATACAATTCTGGTGAAATAAAATTATAACTGCTCTTTTATTTTAAGGAGTTGCCCCTTAATAGCTTCTAGTTTTCGTATGATGTCGAAAGTGTCAAGGGTTTCCTGTTTTTGTTCTTTGAGATGAATTTTGGCACCTTCTAAGGTAAAACCACGTTCTTTAACAAGGTGATAAATTAATTCGAGGTTTTTGATATCTTCGGGAGTGAACTTCCTATTGCCTTTTGCATTTTTTTTGGGTTTAAGAATATCAAATTCCTTTTCCCAAAATCGAATTAGCGAAGTATTTACATGAAAAGCTTCGGCTACTTCGCCAATACCATAGTACATTTTTTTAGGTAAGTCTACATACATAGTGTTACTCTTTTTGTTGGCTAAAACTTCCGTCTTCTTCAAAAAGGAGTTTACTTTCTGGGAAATCTTCTTCGGTTAATCGTTTAATTTCCTTTAAAGCACCTTTTTTTTCATCCATAAAAGGATATATTTCATCAATTTGCTTAGCAGAATGAAGTTTCCCTTTTATAAAATTTCCTTCAAGATCAATTACCACTTCGGCAATAGGAGCGTAACCTTTTACGCCGTCCAGATTAAATCTTGAAAATGTGCAAAAATTACCTAAGCTATAGGCTATAAACTTATTATTGTATACTTCAAAGGCTCTAGAAACGTGAGGGCCATGACCCAATACTATGTCTGCACCTGCATCAATCATCGTATGTGCAAATTTGTACACATTTCCTCGATCTTCACCATAAAAACGTTCTGTTTTACGGGTAACATGAGTATGTTTGAACCCTTCGGCACCACCATGGAACGAAACAATTACAATGTCTGCTTTTTGCTTAAGCTCCTGAACAATTTTTTTTGCATTGGTTAAGTTATGAATTTTTAAGCAATCTTTATTTGGTGCAAAAGCACAAAACCCATACGTTATACCATTTTTTTCGAAAATAGTAGAGGGTTGAGCGAAAACACCGGCATAAGCAATGTTATGTTTTTCAAGAGTTTTAGAGGTGTTTTTTATTCCAACAGCTCCAAAATCACCAATGTGATTATTAGCAATACTCATAACATCAAAGCCAGAATCTTCTAAATATTTCCCATAAGATTCTGGGGACCTAAAAGAATAACATTTTGATGGGTCTGAGCATCTTTTAGCATTTTCTCCTTCATCAGTAAGGGTGCCTTCAAGATTTCCAAAGAGAATATCGGCTTGAGTAAGAATGGTATTTACATCATCAAAAGGACCTTTCCCGTCCCGAGGAAGATAACTGTCATTTGGGAAATTGGTTCCCATCATGATATCACCAACAGCCATAATCTTAATTTCCTTTGGTTTGGAAAGTTCTTCCTGGGTTTTTATTGCAATAACATACATCGAATCAACAGCTTGCTTTGAATATTTTTGAGCTTGCATCGATGTGCTGATACCAAAAATAACAGCAATAAAAAATAGATAACGCATAAAAGGCTTAATCTAAGGTTTCGTTAATTAGGTTTGAAGCTTTAAGCATTTCGTTAAACTCTTCTGAAGTTAAACTTCCATAGTAGAAATTACGAGGATTAATGCGTTCTCCGTCTTTAAAAATCTCATAATGTAAATGTGGTGCTACTGATCGCCCTGTACTTCCAACATAACCTATAATATCACCACGGTTTACTTTTTGACCTTTCTTTACATTGTATTTGCTTAGATGTGCATATAGACTCACATAATTAAATCCATGATCTATTCTTATGTGTTTTCCATATCCTGTAGAATTAGCATCGGCACGGGTTACAACACCGTTTCCAGATGCATAGATAGGAGTTCCTGTTGCTGCAGAGAAATCCATGCCATAATGAAACTTTCTTGCTTTGGTGAATGGGTCACTTCGCCATCCATACCCAGAAGCCATTCTTTTTAAATCAGAATTTTGAATAGGTTGTATCGCAGGGATTGTAGCTAATAACTCTTCTTTCTGTTCTGCTAGGGCAGCGATGTCATCCAATGACTTTGATTGTATTACAATTTGTTTGGTGAGTTTGTCAATACGTTTACTACTTTCGATGATCATTTCAGAATTATCGAAACCTTCAAGATCTTTATATCGATTTACACCTCCAAAACCTGCATTTCTTACCTCGTCAGAAATAGGTTCTGCTCCAAAGTATAAACGGTAAATATTATCATCACGTTCTGCAATTTCACCCAAGATGTCTTCATTGCGTTTTAGCCTTTTGTTCATCAGGTCATATTGAAGCTCCATATTCTCCAATTCACGTCTTAAAGCTTTTTCTTTTGGAGTTTCTAATTGAGGGATATTTAAATAAATAAGGAGAAGTATAAAGCCGGCCAAAAGAGCACCAACTATACTTAATGCTGCAATACCTACTTTGCGCCCTTTCTTTTGCTCTATTCTGCGATAAGAAAGCGTGTCACTATCATAGTAATATTTAACCTTTGACATAATCTAAAATATGCTATTTTTGCAGGATATCAAACAAAAAGTCCTGTTTTCATTACAAGACAACGCAACAAATATAAGAAAATGTTGCAAAGTCCAGAAAAAACTGACAAATGACGATTTTTGATCTCTTATGAAATTAGATTGTAAGGGTTTAAAAATCAGGCAAATGATAATTGTAGAATAAAAAAGAATTGCAACAAATAGAATCCATGAAATCCCAAGAAATAAGAAATCAGTTTTTAGAGTTTTTTGAGTCAAAGAAACACAGTATAGTTCCTTCTGCGCCAATGGTGATAAAAGATGATCCTACTTTGATGTTTACCAATGCTGGGATGAATCAATTCAAAGAGTTTTTCTTAGGAAATGGGACTCCAAAAAGCAATCGAATTGCAGATACTCAAAAATGTTTACGAGTAAGTGGTAAGCATAACGATCTAGAAGAAGTGGGTATGGATACTTATCACCATACAATGTTTGAAATGTTGGGTAACTGGAGTTTTGGTGATTATTTCAAGAAAGAAGCAATTCATTGGGCTTGGGAGCTACTTACCAATGTTTATGGAATAGACAAAGATATCTTGTATGTGTCTGTATTTGAAGGGGCAAAAGATGAAAATCTCGAAATGGATCAGGAGGCTTATGATTTATGGAAAGAAATCGTTCCTGAAAACAGAATTATCATGGGTAATAAAAAGGATAATTTCTGGGAAATGGGGGATCAGGGGCCTTGTGGACCTTGTTCAGAAATTCATGTCGATATACGATCAGAAGAAGAAAAAGCTAAAATACCTGGTAAAGATTTGGTGAATCAGGATCATCCGCAAGTTGTAGAGATATGGAATTTGGTTTTCATGCAATATAACAGAAAAGCCAATGGTTCTTTAGAAAAATTACCAGCTCAACATGTAGATACTGGTATGGGTTTTGAAAGGTTGTGTATGGTGTTACAAGGGGTGAAATCTAATTACGATACAGATGTTTTTACTCCTTTAATACGAGAAATAGAAACGATTACCAATTCTACTTATGATAAAGATAGTTTGCCTACCGACGCAAATGGTAAGGTAAGCGTAGCTATAAGAGTAATTGCAGATCATGTGCGAGCTGTGACTTTTTCTATAGCCGATGGACAGTTGCCGAGTAATACAGGAGCCGGGTATGTGATTCGAAGAATTTTACGAAGAGCGATACGTTACGGTTTTACTTTTTTAAATACCAAGGAACCATTCATATACAAGTTGGTCGATATTTTAAGCAAGCAGATGAGTGGTGCTTTTCCAGAAGTAAAAGCTCAGAAAAACCTAATACTAAATGTGATAAAAGAAGAGGAGCAATCTTTTTTAAGAACATTGGATCAAGGACTAACACTTTTAGATAATGTTATTAAAAACACACAAGGAGAAGTAGTTTCCGGAGAAAAAGCTTTTGAGTTATATGATACTTATGGTTTCCCTATCGATCTAACTGCATTAATTCTAAGTGAGCAAGGATATGCCTTAGATGAAAAGGGTTTTGAGACAGAGCTTCAAAAACAGAAAGATAGATCAAGAGCAGCCTCTCAAGTGTCAACAGGAGACTGGGAAATGCTTTTAGAAAATACTGACGAAGAATTTGTGGGTTATGATCAACTGTCTTCGGAGGTGAAAATCACTAGATATAGAAAGGTGAGTAGCAAAAAGGATGGTGAGCTTTATCAGCTGGTTTTTAATCAAACGCCATTTTATCCAGAAGGAGGAGGTCAAGTTGGTGATAAAGGATATTTAGAATCGGGAAATGGAGATGTGTCATATATTATTGATACGAAAAAAGAAAATAATCTCATTGTTCATTTTTCTAAAAGTCTGCCTAAAAAATTAGAAGGTAGTTTCAAGGCGGTAGTAGACGATAAGCAACGTGGTAGAACAGCATCAAACCATACAGCAACGCATCTTTTACATCAGGCACTTCGTGCTGTTTTAGGAACGCATGTAGAACAAAAAGGTTCTATGGTTCATAGTGGTAATTTACGATTCGATTTTTCTCATTTTTCTAAGGTTAGCGCCGATGAGTTAAGAGAAGTTGAAGAGTTTGTGAATGCTAGAATTAGAGAAAACCTGCCATTGCAAGAGTTTAGAGGTATTTCTTATGACAAAGCTATCGCCGATGGTGCGATTGCATTGTTTGGAGAAAAATACGGAGATGAGGTTCGTGCAATTCGTTTTGGAGAATCTATGGAATTATGTGGTGGAACTCATGTTGAAAATACACGAGATATATGGCATTTCAAAATAACTTCAGAAAGTGCTATTGCAGCCGGAATAAGAAGGATCGAAGCTATAACAGGAGATGCTGCAAAAGAATATTTTACAACACAGACTGAAGCTTATAATGAAGTGAAAACTGTATTGAAAAATGTAAAAGACCCAGTTAAGGCAATTACATCTTTACAGGAAGAGAATAACAATCTTAAAAAACAAATCGAAGCTTTACTTAAAGACAAAGCTAAGAACCTAAAAGGAGATTTGAAGAGTGAGTTTGAGGAAATAAATGGAGTAAAATTTCTTGCAAAAAAAGTAGATTTAGATGCAGGAGGTATCAAAGATCTTTCTTTTGAGTTGGGAGGTGAAATGGAAAACATTGTAACCCTCTTTGGAGCCGAACAAAATGGAAAAGCTTTGCTCTCTTGTTATATTTCTAAGAATCTAGTTGAGGAAAAAGGGCTGAATGCTGGTCAGATTGTAAGGGAATTAGGGAAATTTATTCAAGGTGGAGGAGGAGGACAGCCTTTCTTTGCTACCGCAGGAGGTAAGAATCCTAGTGGTCTTGAGGAAGCCTTGAAAAATGCAAAACAATATTTAAACTAATAATACCTCAAAAAAAGGGGTGATGAATCTTCAAACCAAAATACCGTTACCGTCTCAGGAAACTAAGATTTGTTATAAATCTGAGGTGGTTATGCTTGGGTCATGTTTTGCAGAAAATATTGGAGCCAGATTTGAGTATTTTAAGTTTAGAAACCTAGTAAACCCTTTTGGAATTTTATTCCACCCTAAAGCTATTGAGACTTTTTTGTGGATGGCTTTGCAAGACGAAAGGTATACCGACGCCGATCTGTTTTTTCATAATGAACAATGGCATTGCTTTGATGCTCATTCTTCGTTAAGTTCGCCTCATAAAGATGCATTGTTAGAAAGACTCAATAGTGCTTTGGTGGCCAGTAAAGAAAAGATAAACTCTGCAACGCATATAGGTATTACTCTTGGTACAGCTTGGGTCTATAGGTTATTGGCTCTTGATATGATCGTAGCGAATTGTCATAAGATCCCACAAAGAGAATTTACAAAGGAGTTGCTTGCTATTGATGAAGTAATGCAATGTGTTCAAAATTGCATACATCTAGTTCGAAATCAAAATCCATCAGCGCAACTTATTTTTACAGTTTCACCGGTAAGGCATATTAAAGATGGTTTTGTCGAAAATAATCAGAGTAAATCTCATCTCATAGCAGCTATCCATCAGGCCATTCAAAAAGATGAGAATAGCTTTTATTTTCCGTCCTATGAAATTATGATGGACGAGTTAAGAGATTATAGGTTTTATAATGAAGACATGATTCATCCTAGTGATACTGCAGTACAATACATTTGGGAGAGATTTTGCCAAAGTTGGGTTGCTCAGGAAAGTATAGCTACTATGAAAAAAGTGGCAGAAATTCAAAAGGGAATTGCGCATCGACCATTTAATCCAGAGAGTAAACAACACGTCTCCTTTTTAAAGGCGTTAGAATTAAAAAAGAGCCATATCCAGAAAGAGTTTCCTTTTATTTCGTTTTAGGTCGATTGAGATTTAGGCAGTTGCATTCTCGTTTGCAATAATACTAAGACCACTTTCGATTAAATGCTTAATCTCTTTCCTATTTAGTTTTATTTCTTCTAAATGATCTTTGATTTTAGAAGCGAATTCGAAATCTCTATCGTGTACAAGTTCGTAGATTTCTAAGGGTAATAACCAATCGTTAGAATGAGCTTCTCTTAAAATATCAAAAACCGCTTCGAGTGAAAATTTGGTGTTTTTCCCTTCTCTACTATTTCGCACAGATTTATACAAATCGTGCAATTCTAATTGTTGTGCAGAATATTGTCGTTTTTCCGTTTCTGAAGAAGGTTTGTGAATGACTAAATCGAAAGAATAGTCATCAGCCGGCCCAGAAAAGGCCGCGACAATTTCTTTACCTACAGCTAGTTCAAAAGTTCCCCATTCCGGTCTGAATAAAAACTCATCTTTGTATTTCACAGTACATTCAATAAACTGAATGAGAATTAATTCTCCCTGAATATTTCTCATCCCGGTAATATTTGTTCCGGCTACGGTGATTCCGCTTTCAAACTCAAATTCAATATACTCGCCATCATAAAAATTATAAGCTTTTAGATCTCTCGGTGACATGTTTTCTATAGCCAGGTTGATGCCTTTTAACTTGCCAAGCGGAGATCTAAAACCATCAGGGTGAGCGTCGATACCATGACCAATAAGTTCTTTTTCTCTAAAAGAAAGTGCGGTAGGTCCTGAGGTTTCGAAATAGATGACTTCGTTATCCTCATTTTTAATCATTCGTGTAAATACTCCCGAGATCTGTAATCCAGTACTTAATTCTATAGTTCCCAGATTTTCCGACTCAATAAGTTTTGCTAGCCCTCGATGTCCTCCTTTTCGTAATGCCATGGTATCTGCAAATTCTTCTAGTACTTGACATAGATAGGCAAAATCTGGAGTAACAAATAATTGAGGTTGTGGTTTAGTGATATCAAATTCCTGATAGGCAGTTTCGGGGGAATAGGGTAATTTTGTTACAGCATCAGTCATACACCATTCGCTTTCTCCAATAGACGACAGTAGTCCTGCACCATAAATTTTAGGATCTTCGGTTGTGCCAATTAACCCGTATTCAACGGTCCACCAGTGTAGATTTCGAATTAAAGCCATTTCGGAAGGGTTTTCTTTCTGGTTCTGTAGCGCTTTAACATGTTCCTCGGCCTTTAAGATCTCTTCAAGGCTGGTGTTGTGAGCTTCTTTCAAAATGGATAAAAGCCGAACAGCTTCATATATTTCGTAATCCCTTTTAGAAGAAATCGCTTTGCAGCCAATTTTCCCAAAACGACGAAGGTATTCTGCATAATCAGGATTTGCAATAATTGGTGCGTGACCAGCAGCTTCATGAATAATATCAGGAGCTGGAGTGTATTCTATGTTTTCAAGTTGTCTAATATCAGAGGCAATTACTAAAATATTGTATGCCTGGAATTCCATAAATGCATTGGGTGGAATAAATCCGTCAACAGCTACTGCTGCCCATCCAATCTCTTTTAAAATTCTATTCATACCATACATACTTGGTATGGCATCAATCGAAATGCCAGTTTTTTCTAATCCTTTTAAATATGAGTTATGGGCAACTTTACTCAAAGATGAAATGTTTTTGCGCATTACATAACGCCATACTGCTTGATCGATAGGAGTGTAATCCTCATAATTTTGAGGTTTGATAAACTGTTTCAGATGAGGAGGAAGTCTATCAATTAGTGGATTAGATTCTATAGCTAACGACATAGGGTGAAAAGATTTCTTTTTGAGTTTAAAAACCGGAAAATTACAAGTTTGGGGCATAATATAAGTATTTATTAACTAAATTTATGAAGATAAATGGTAGGGTATAACTAATTTTGGGTGTTTTATTATTGTAAAACATTGAACAAATTAGTCCCATTAAAGAATCTAAGAATGAAAAGGATATTTTTTTATGTAGCGCTTTTGTGTTTTGGTCATTTGATAACAGCACAGATTACTAATGAAGGAGAACCAGAAAGTTGGTTGATAGATGAGTTAGCAAAAAAAAATATAGCTCCAGAGGTTATGAAGGGTTTTGATCTTCAGAAAATCCAAGATGAAGATGCTATAAACGATAAAAAAAGAGGAGTTCCTTTTCGCTTTGGACATGAAATCGATGTGAATCTTAATTTTAATAATTCTGGTAGTTGGGATGTGTTGCCAAATGGAGATAAAATTTGGAGGATAAATATCGTATCCAAAGGTGCTAAAACTATGAATTTTGTCTTTGATTGGTATGAAATACCTCGTGGAGCTAAAATTTATTTGTATAGCGATGATAAGTCTGATTTATTAGGAGCTTACACAAATATTTTTAACAGACCCGACAAAAAGCTGGGAACATGGTTGGTGCAAGGAGATAATGTCTGGATCGAATATTTTGAACCTGCCGGTTTAAAAGGAAAAGGGAAATTAAGTATTGATAAAGTTATACACGGATATAGATCGGTTACAGATGCAGAAATTAGAGAGAAAGCACTTAATAGTTCTGGAGATTGTAATCATGATGTAGATTGCCCGGTTGGAGATGATTTTGAAGCTATAAAAGATAGACTAAAACGTTCTGTGGCCTTTGTAATCATGCAAGGATTTGTGTGTTCAGGTTCATTAATAAATAATACAAGTAATGATAGAGCTCCGTATTTTTTAACTGCAAATCATTGTAATGCGGGAGAAGAGGCTACCTGGGCATTTCGATTTAATTGGATTAGTCCTAATCCCTCTTGTGCAACTGCAGTTAGTAGTACAGATGCTACTGTTAATCAAACCACCAGTGGAGCGACGCTGCGAGCAGAAAATAGTGAATCTGATATGAAATTACTTAATCTTGATGGCGGATTGGATGCGTCTTGGGATTTAGAATGGGCCGGTTGGGATAGAACTGGATCTGTGCCAAGTTTTTCAATTGGAATTCACCATCCTGCAGGGGATATTATGAAAGTATGTAGAGATAATAATGCTCCAACAGAAGATCAAATACCTTTTAATGGTAATTCTCAAACCAAAATGTGGAGAATAGATGATTGGGATCTTGGAGTGACAGAAGGGGGTTCTTCTGGTTCTGCGATCTTTGATCAAAATGGTAGAATTTTTGGTCAGTTGGCAGGTGGGACAGCAGCTTGTAATGGGGTGAATGATAATAATGAACCGGACTTTTATGGGAGATTTGCAACTTCTTGGGATGCAGGAACCACCGATGCAACAAGATTATCAAATTGGTTAGATCCAAATAATACTGGGAGAACTACTTTGAATATGTTATCTCAGGAAAATACGGGTGGAGGCCCTCCTACTGAGCCCGAAGTGGAAGAGATCGTGGTGTCATTTGTACCTTCAGATGCAAAAGTATCAATTCAAAATATCGATAATATTATTGCATATCAGGTCTATGATATCAATGGGGCTTTGATAGATTCTGGGCGATTAGCCAATGATGAAGGAGAAATTGATCTTACAGGGAGGTCATCGGGGATGTATTTTATTTATATAGAGGATCAAACAACTGGTAGTTCTTTTACTAAAAAAGTGATTATAAACCAGAGACTCTAGTCTTTGGCTTTCTGACCTTTAAACACTTCTTTTTTGTTATCCGATTTCAGAGTTATTTCGGTGTTGCTAAAAGTTGCTGTTTTTATGTTGGATAAAGCTTTGAAAAATTCTCTTTCCAGAGCGTCATTGTTTTCGCAATACATTTTAGAAGCCATCGCCATACCAATAGAAATGGTATTGTCATCATTTAGGGTATACGTACACGAAAATGTATTGCAGCCTGAATACCCAGAAATTCTATTCGTTTCAGGATCAAAAACCATGTATAACTTTTCTTTAGATACATCCTTTTCATTCAGTGATGTAATCCAAAACTTACCTTTATCAATACCATGAGTTTCTTCCTGCTTGTTTTCGGTCACAGATTTTTCTTTTTTATTACATCCATTTTGATTCAATAAAGCAAACATGAAAAAGGAGAAGGAGAAAAGCTTTAGATAATACATAGCAAAAGGTTTTGTTTTGATAGTTAAGTTAGGGTAATGTACGTTTTTTCGATTAAAAACGTGGATAATAACAGATTAATTCTATTTTTGATAGGAAACAAAAAGTATTTTATGAAAAGATCTGTAATTGTGTTTTAATTGTGAACATGATGTATAGGGTTTTCTTATGGAATTTAAACTAGCAATAATAGATGAAACCTGAAAGCAGAAAGGAAGAGATCATCAGGGCTGCATCAATTCTTTTTAAAGAAAAGGGATATAGTGCAGTAACCATGAGGGACTTGGCTAAAGCCATGGGAATTAAGGCTGCGAGCTTGTACAACCATATACAATCTAAACAAGAGATTTTATCTACCATTATTATTGATTTGGCAGAGGAGTTTACAAGTGGGATGAATCAAATTGTGATATCAGATAAGAATGCGACCGAAAAATTAGAGAATATCATAAGTTTACATATAGATGTAACACTTAGAAATTCAGATGGATTAGCGTCACTTAATAATGATTGGATGCATCTTGAAGAAGAAAATCTTCAGTATTTTGAAAAAATGAGACAAGATTATGAAGAGAGTTTTAGAGATATTGTAAAGAAGGGAATCGAGGAAAAGGAAATAAAATCTTTCAATGTCGAAATTATAGTGTTTTCCACCTTGTCGACCCTAAGAACACTGTATTTATGGTATCCTAAGCAAAATAATATTGATGCAAGTATTTTAAAGCGCGATATGATTTCGGTTTTGCTCAAAGGGATAGTATAAAGGGCTTTAGCTAAAATTAACGTCAATTATTTGTGTATAAAACTAACAATTGTTAGTTTTGTTTAGCTATAACGTTATAGTTAAATAAAACTTATGACAGATTTCTATCCCATAAAAGTCTCTAAAGTTCAAAAAGAAACTAAAGATTGTGCTTCTCTTACCTTTGATATTCCGGAAGAGTTAAAAGAAAAATTTGGATATAAACAAGGGCAACATGTTACCTTGAAGGCTATGATCAATGGTGAAGATGTTAGAAGATCATATTCGCTTTGTTCTAGTCCCGTAGAGGATAAGTGGCAAGTTGCCGTGAAGAGAATTAATGGAGGAGTATTTTCTAATTATGCGAACGACCAGCTTAAGGAAGGAGACCATTTAGAAATTATGCCTCCTACAGGGAACTTTTATGTAGATGTAGATCCTTCAGCTTCCAGAAACTATATTGTGTTTGCTGCTGGAAGTGGGATTACACCTATTTTATCTATTATTAAAACTCATTTGGCTTTGGAGCCAAACAGTACTTTTAAGCTCTTTTATTTGAATCGAAACGTTAAATCGATTATCTTTAAGGAAGAGATTGAAGCCTTAAAAAATACATATTTCGGGAGATTTGAGATATTCTATTTTTTAACTAAAGAACAACGAGATATTCCGCTGCTGAATGGAAGGTTTACAGCAGAAAAGATACAGGAACTTACCGAAAAAGTAATAAACGTTGCTAATGTAGATGATTGTTTTATTTGCGGTCCAGAAGAAATGATCTTTTTAATTAGAGATTCACTTAACCAAGCTGGACTGTCTAGTGACAAAATACACTATGAACTTTTCTTCTCAGGAGCATCTGAAGAAGATCAAAGAAAGGCGGCTGCGGCAGTAGAACATAAATTTGAAGGAACAGAAGTAACAATCATTGATGGTGGTAAAGAATTTCATTTTGCCATGGATGATGACTACGATAATATATTAGATGGTGCCTTAGCAGCTGGTGCAGATTTACCATTTGCTTGCAAAGGAGGGGTATGCAGTACTTGTAAATGTAAAGTACTTGACGGTACTGTAGAAATGAAAATAAATTATGCGCTTGAAGAGGATGAAGTAGCCAAGGGATTGGTATTGTCTTGTCAAGCAGTACCTACAACTGAAAAAGTGGTTGTAGATTTTGATGTATAAAACTCGAAGCTATGAGTGAAAAGGAAATTAAGAATTTAGAAGAAATTTTTGAGCAACGAATTGCTCGAGACGAGAAAATTGAACCTAAAGATTGGATGCCTGAAAAATACAGGAAAACTCATATTAGACAAATATCTCAACATGCTCATTCAGAAATAGTAGGAATGTTACCTGAAGGAAACTGGATTACTAGAGCCCCGTCTTTAAGAAGAAAAGTGGCTCTTTTGGCCAAAGTTCAGGATGAGGCCGGACATGGATTGTATTTATATAGTGCATGCGAGACTCTGGGAGTTTCGAGGGACGAACTTTATGATCAATTGCATACTGGTAAAGCTAAATATTCTAGTATCTTCAATTATCCAACTATTACATGGGCAGATATAGGAGCAATCGGTTGGTTGGTAGATGGTGCAGCTATTATTAATCAAGTTCCGTTATGTAGTACGTCTTACGGTCCTTATGCCCGCGCAATGATACGTGTATGCAAAGAAGAAAGCTTTCATCAGCGACAAGGGTATGAGATTATGACTACGTTAGCCAAGGGCACACCAGAGCAAAAAGCGATGGCTCAAGACGCGTTGAATAGATGGTGGTGGCCTTCATTAATGATGTTGGGACCAACAGATGCAGAGTCTATACATACCGAACAATCTATGAAATGGAAATTGAAGCGTAAAACAAACGATGAATTACGTCAACAATTTATAGATCAAACGGTACCGCAAGCAGATATTATAGGTTTAACCGTTCCTGATCCTGATCTAAAATGGAATGAAGAAACAGGTCATTACGATTTTGGAGAGATCGATTGGGATGAGTTTTGGCAAGTGGTTAAAGGGCATGGGCCTTGTAATCATGAAAGAATGTCTGCTAGAGTAAATGCATGGGAAAAGGGTGAATGGGTTCGAGATGCAGCTATGGCATATGCAAAAAAACAAGAAGAAAAAAAGCTTAAAAAAGCAATTTAATAACATAAGTGATGAATAATAATTGGCCACTTTGGGAAGTGTTTGTAAGAAGTAAAAATGGTTTAGAACACCGTCATTTTGGAAGCCTTCATGCTGCTGATGCAGAAATGGCTTTAGAAAATGCTCGTGATGTATATACAAGAAGAAATGAAGGGGTGAGTATTTGGGTAGTAGAATCTAAAAATATAACGGCCTCGAACCCAGAAAATCATGGTGAACTTTTTGAGCCAGCACAAGATAAAGTATATAGGCATCCTACTTTTTATACGTTGCCAGACGAAGTAAAACATATGTAATGAATTTTACAGAATTATCCTGATCAGGTGGAAGGGTGAAATCCGTTTGTTTAAATCAAATTGTAAACATGAAAAACGAAAATAAAATTCAATATATCTACGGCATAGCAGATAATGCTCTAATTCTAGGTCAAAGATTATCAGAGTTATGTGGTCATGGACCAAGCCTAGAAACCGATATTGCGACTACCAATATGGCATTGGACCTATTGGGGCAAACGCGAAGTTACTATCAATATGTTGCCCAATTATCGGGAGAAGAAAAAACAGAAGATGATATAGCTTTTTTACGAACAGAAAGACAATATAAAAACGTTCTGTTAGTAGAACAACCAAATGTTCATTTTGGATACGTGATTACAAGACAATTTTTATATGATGTATTTCATTTATTGTTATTACAGGAATTACAAAATAGTAATGATGAGATGCTTTCTGCAATCGCTAAAAAGGCAATTAAAGAAGTAAGCTATCATCAAAGGTTTTCTTCAGATTGGATTAAGAGATTAGGAGATGGGACTGATGAGAGCAGGGAAAAAGTACAGGAAGCAGTTAATGATCTTTGGAAATTTACTGATGAACTATTTCATATGACCGATGATGATAAAATAGCTGTTGAATCTGGAATAGGCGTAGATGTGACTACCCTTAAAGATAAATATCATCAAATTGTAAAAGAGATTTTAGAAGAAGCAACCTTAATGGTACCAGAAGTGAAGTGGTTTCAAAAAGGAGGAAAACAAGGTGTGCATAGCGAGCATATGGGATACCTGTTGGCAGATTTACAATATATGCAGCGTACCTATCCTAATATGAAATGGTAGTGATCTAAATACTGTTTTTCGTTTTAATCAAATTCAGGTTCATTTCTAATATGACAATCAAACTAGAGCAACATATCGATCCGCAATTGATTCCGGTTCTGGAAAAAGTTCATGATCCTGAAATTCCTGTATTGTCAATAATGGATATGGGGGTCGTACGTTCTGCCCAATATCATGATGACGTAGTTGAGGTTAAAATTACTCCTACTTATAGTGGTTGCCCCGCAATGGATGTTATTGGAGACGATATCGTCAATGCGTTTAAAGCTATAAATGTAAAGGCTAAAGTTTCATTAGTATTATCGCCAGCATGGACAACGGATTGGATAACACCAAAGGGAAGACAGGCATTAGAGAAATATGGTGTGGCAGCGCCATTAAATGAAGAAGCTGATAAAGCCGCCTTATTAGGCAATAAGCGAATAGTGAAATGCACAAATTGTGGTTCTAGCAACACAAAATTGGTAAGTCAATTTGGGTCTACTGCTTGTAAAGCGCTTTTTCAATGTGAAGACTGCCTAGAACCCTTCGATTATTTCAAATGCTTAAAATAATATGCTCGGACTAAGAACCACGATATATAAGGTGAACGATCTTGCCAAGGCAAAAGAATGGTATACTGACGCTTTTGGCAGACCTCCTTACTTCGATGAACCTTTTTACGTTGGGTTTAATATAGGAGGATTCGAACTAGGCTTATTGCCAGAAGAAGGGAATGAGGTTGTAAAGAAATCAGATAGTGTCTTATCATATTGGGGAGTAGAAGATATAGAAAACGAGTACCAAAAATTATTAAACCTAGGAGCCGCTATACATGAAAAACCAACAAATGTGGGAGGAGAAATTATGGTAGCTTCAGTAAAGGACCCATGGAATAATATTCTGGGAATTATTTATAATCCAGAATTTAAAATAGAACAATAAATGCCTTCAATAGAATTTAAAATAGAAACAGGAGTTGCTACAGTAACTCTAAACAGGCCAGAAACATTTAATAGCTTCAATAGAGAAATGGCGTTGCTTTTACAAGAAGTGTTAGACGATTGTAAAACTAATGAAGCGGTAAGAGCAATTGTGCTTACTGGTAATGGGAAAGCTTTTTGTGCAGGACAAGATCTTAATGAAGTTACTTCTCCAGAATTAAACCCAGGATTCAGAAAAATACTAGAAGAACATTATAATCCTATTGTTGAGAGAATAAGGGCTATTGAGAAACCTATTATAGCTGCTGTAAATGGTGTAGCTGCAGGGGCCGGAGCAAATATAGCTTTGGCTTGTGATATTGTAGTAGCAACAGAAAAGGCTAGTTTTATTCAGGCATTTAGCAAAATAGGACTGATTCCTGATAGCGCTGGTACATTCTTTTTACCAAGGTTAATCGGTTTTCAGAAGGCCTCTGCATTAATGATGTTGGGCGATAAAATTGGAGCCGAAGAAGCAGAGAAATTGGGGATGTTATATAAAGTTTTTGGTGTAGATACTTTTAATGAGGATGTGAATGCACTAGCATTGCATCTTGCTCAAATGCCGACAAAGGCGTTGGGGCTAACAAAAAGATTGCTCAATAGTTCTATGACTAGCACTCTGAAAGAGCAATTAAATATGGAATCTGAATTGCAAATTGAAGCAGCAGAAAGTGAAGATTACCAAGAAGGTGTGAACGCATTTATAGAAAAAAGAAAACCAGTTTTTAAAGGCAAGTAATATGATTGTAGGAATTATAGGTTCGGGTACAATGGGTAGTGGTATTGCACAAGTAGCAGCTACCGCTGGATGTGATGTAAAAGTATTCGATACAAATACGCAAGCCCTTGAAAAAAGTAAAAGCGCATTAGAAAAAGTGCTTTCACGTCTGGTAGAAAAGGGAAGGATAGACGAGGGTGAGAAAAAACGTATTCAAGGAAATATTTCTTATGTAAGTGCTTTGGAAGGGTTGAAAGAAGCAAACTTAACTATCGAAGCAATTGTTGAAAACCTTGACATCAAAAGAAAAGTGTTCGAAGAACTAGAAGGATACGTTTCAGAAGACGCTATTATCGCTTCGAATACGTCATCTCTATCTATCGCCTCTATCGCTTCTTCCCTACAAAAACCGGAACGTTGTATAGGAATTCATTTTTTTAATCCCGCTCCTTTAATGAAGTTGGTAGAAGTAATTCCTGCTGTACAGACTTCAGAAGAAATTACCAATAAAGTGGTAAAAACGATTAAAGACTGGAAGAAAGTTGTGGCACTTGCCAAGGATACTCCTGGGTTTATTGTAAACCGTGTGGCAAGACCGTTTTATGGAGAGTCTTTGCGCATTTTGGAAGAGGGTATTGCCGATGTGGCTACCATAGATTGGAGTTTAAAAACATTAGGAGGTTTTAGAATGGGACCTTTTGAGTTAATGGATTTTATTGGTAATGATGTCAATTATACAGTTACCGAAACTGTATTTAAAGCATTTTACTATGATCCAAGATACAAACCTGCTTTTACGCAAAAACGTCTTTCAGAAGCGGGGTATCTGGGCCGTAAATCTGGAAAAGGATATTATAACTATTCAGAAGGTGCTCAAAAACCAATGCCAAAAGAAGACAAAGACCTTGCAACATATATTTTTAATAGAGTTTTGGTGATGCTCATCAACGAAGCGGCTGATGCTTTATTTTGGAATATTGCTTCTGCTGGTGATATCGATAACGCGATGACCAAAGGGGTAAATTATCCGAAAGGACTTTTGAGTTGGGCCGATGAAATAGGAATTGATTGGTGTGTGACGATGTTAGATAGTTTATATGATGAATATAGAGAGGATCGATACAGGTGTAGTCCTTTATTAAGAAAAATGGCCAAAGAGAATCAAACCTTTTTTAATACTGCGCAAATAGCAGGTCAATAACGATATGATACAGGCAGAAACTATACCACATAAAATGTTATCCCAAGATCCCTTTAGCCAATGGTTAGGGATCGAAGTGCTTGATGTAGAAAAGGGAAAATGTAAAGTAGGAATGACCGTAAGAAAGGAGATGTTAAATAGTATGGGTAAGGCTCATGGCGGGATATCTTACAGTCTTGCTGATACTGCATTTGGGTTTTCGGCAAATACACACGGTAAGTATGCAGTGTCTATAGAAACTTCTATCAATCACATAGAAGCATTAGAAGAAGGTGATTATTTAACAGCTGAAGCTGTAACCGATATCAGTAAAACCAAGATAGGTTTTAATATTGTTGAAGTGAGAAGAGGTGATCAAATTGTAGCATTATTCAAAGGAGTGGTGTATAGAACTGGTAAAGACTGGGAATAAAAATATAAAAGCGTATATACTTAAAACAAGAATGAAAGAAGCATATATCATAGACGGAATAAGAACTCCGATCGGAAATTATAAAGGAACTTTATCTGCCGTACGAACAGATGATTTGGGTGCCTTAGTTATCGAAAAATTAGTAGAAAAGAATTCAGGTATTCCTAAAGAGGCTTATGATGATGTGATTATGGGGTGTGCCAATCAAGCTGGAGAAGATAATCGAAATGTAGCTAGGATGGCATCGTTGTTGGCTGGTTTACCATTTACGGTTCCTGGTGAAACGGTAAATAGGCTTTGTAGTTCAGGTCTTTCAGCAATAATTCATGCAAATCGAGCTATAAAAGCTGGTGATGGTGATCTTTTCATTTCAGGAGGAGTAGAAAATATGACTAGAGGGCCTTATGTAATAGCAAAACCTTCTTCAGCATTTGGAAATGATTCTAAAATGTATGACTCAAGTTTTGGGTGGCGTTTTGTAAATCAAAAAATGCATGATTTATATGGAACAGACGGGATGGGAAATACCGCTGAGAATCTAGTCGAGAAATATAATATTTCAAGAGAAGATCAAGATGCCTTTGCGTATTGGAGTCAAATGAAGGCAACCAAAGCTCAGCAATCAGGTCGATTAGCAAAAGAAATCACAACGGTAGAAATTCCTCAAAGAAAAAAAGATCCGATTCTTTTTTCAGAGGATGAATTTATAAAACCTGGGACTAGCAAAGGAGTATTGGCAAAACTTAGGCCAGCATTCAAAAAAGAAGGAAGTGTTACTGCAGGAAACTCTTCTGGGTTAAATGATGGTGCAGCTGCTACTATTATAGCTTCAGAAGATGCGGTGAAGAAATATAATCTAAAACCATTGGCAAGAATAGTAAGTTCTGCAGTGGTTGGTGTAGAACCTAGAATCATGGGTATTGGCCCAGTTCAAGCCTCTAATAAAGCGTTAGAAAAAGCAGGAATTACGATGAACGATATCGATGTTATCGAGCTTAACGAAGCTTTTGCCTCTCAAGCTCTGGCGTGTATTCGTGAATGGGGATTGGCCGATGATGATCCTAGAATAAATCCAAATGGAGGTTCTATTGCTATAGGACACCCTCTTGGTGTAACTGGAGCGAGAATAGCGTTCTCTGCGGCATTAGAATTACAGGAACAAAATAAAAGATATGCTTTAATTACCATGTGTGTTGGAGTAGGTCAAGGATATGCATGTGTGATTGAAAATACAAATCTCTAATTTATGCAAATATTAGAAAGTTATATTAACGGTAAGTGGGTTACAGGCTCTGGAGAAGGACTTGTGATGCATGATGCAGTTACGGGTGAAGTAATTGGGCGTTCAACTACTGAGGGCTTAGATATTCCTGAGGTTTTACACTATGGAAGAACCAAAGGAGGAGAAATTCTTAGAAAAATGACTTTTCAGGAACGGGGTAATATGCTTAAAAAATTGGCTTTATACCTTACCAAAAGAAAGGAAGATTTTTATGAATTGAGTTATCGTACCGGAGCAACAAGAATCGATAGTTGGATTGATATCGAAGGAGGTTTTGGTAATCTGTTCGCGAATGCTTCGTTGCGTAAATTATTTCCTAATCAACCCTATCATGTAGAGGGAGACCCTATCGATCTTTCTAGAGGAGGACGCTTTATGGCACATCATATTTTGGTGCCTAAACGAGGGGTAGCCGTGCATATTAATGCATTTAATTTTCCTATTTGGGGAATGTTAGAGAAGTGTGCTGTGAATTGGATGGCTGGAGTCCCGGCAGTAGTATTACCAGCTCCGCAAACTGCTTACTTAACCGAAGCCGTTGTTCGGGTAATTATAGATTCCGGAATTCTTCCCGAAGGGGCTTTACAGCTCCTAAGCGGGATGACCAAAAATATTTTAGACACTGTAGAATCTCAGGATGTCGTAACTTTTACTGGTTCTGCTCATACGGGTCGACTATTAAAAGCACATCCTAGATTAATTGAAGAATCTGTTCCTTTTACCATGGAAGCCGACTCCTTAAATGCTTCGGTGTTAGGAAAAGATGCTGTGCCAGGAACTCCAGAATTTGATTTGTTTATCAAAGAGGTGAGAAAAGAAATGACCGTAAAATCAGGTCAAAAATGTACTGCTATTAGAAGAATAATAGTACCAGAAAACCTTATAGAAGATGTGCAGATAGCACTAGGACAACAACTTGATAAAGTTACTATTGGTGATCCTAGACGTAAAGAGGTAAGAATGGGAGCACTGGCTAGTAAGCAACAGGTTGAAAGTTTTAGAAATAATGTTTCTGAAATTGCCAAAACCGCCCAAATGGTATATGGTGATTTAGATAAGATAGAAACTGTAGGTGCAGATGCTCAAAAAGGAGCTTTTGTATCTCCTATTTTGTTAAGAGAAGATAATCCTTTTAAAAATACAGAAGCTCATATAATTGAAGCATTTGGACCAGTATCTACTATTATGCCTTATAAAACTCTTGATGACGCCATTGCTCTTACTCATATGGGTAAAGGTTCTTTGGTGTCTTCGATTTTTACATTTGATGATGCAATGGCCAAAGACTTCGTAGTTGGAGCTGCGTCGCATCACGGGCGTATTTTGGTAGGAAATCGGGAAAATGGAAGACAAAGTACTGGTCATGGTTCACCATTACCTATGCTTACTCATGGAGGTCCAGGAAGAGCTGGTGGTGGAGAAGAAATGGGAGGTATGAGAGGAATCAAACATTATATGCAACGATGTGCAGTGCAAGGAACACCTACAACCCTTACTGAGGTAACTGGGATTTATCAAGCAAATTCTGCTTATAAACCATCAGAAAAACATCCTTTTGCTTACCATTGGGAAGATATAGAGCCAGGAATGTCTCTAAAAACGCACAAACGTACAGTAACCGATACAGACATTATTAATTTTGCAAATCTTACCTGGGATCATTTCTATGCGCATACAGACATCACTTCTTTAGACGGGAGTATTTTTGAAAAAAGAACAGCACATGGATATTTCATTCTAGCCGCTGCTGCAGGACTTTTTGTTTATCCAAATAAAGGACCGGTTGCAGCTAATTATGGTCTTGAAGAGTGTAGATTCTTACGTCCAATTTATCATAATGATACCGTATATGTGAGGTTAACGTGTAAGCAGAAAATTGATCGGGATCATAGAGGTAAGGAACTACCAAGTGGAATTGTAAAGTGGTTTGTAGAGGTGTTTGATCAAGAAGATGAATTAGCAGCTATCGCTACCATTTTAACTATGGTACAGAAAAAATCGCCATTTGTACAAGTCGATAGATCAAATATTGAAAGATATTTGGCCAAAATAACCGAAGATCTTAAGCCAAAATGGGGAATAATGACTCCACAACATATGGTAGAACATTTAGAATATACTATAAGAATAGGTTCAGGAGAAATTCAGGATTTCGAAATAGCAACACCAGAAGATAAGTTAGAAAGGGTACAGGAAATGATTTATAATCATAGACCAATGCCAAAAGAGCACAGCCATCCTTTACTAAAAAAGGGATCTCTAGAAGACTTGAAACATGAAGATTTGTCTTCTGCCAAAACTAAGTTATTAGAAGCTTATGATGCGTTTGAAACATTTTTCAAGGAAAATCCAGAAGCTATTACAAAAAATGCAGTGTTTGGAGAAATGAACAAGTTCGAATGGGATTTGTTGCATTCGAAACATTTTAATCATCATTTTGAGCAATTCGGAATAGTATAACATTTAAGAAGATAACATTGACAGCATCATACGTACATATAGATATAGAAAATGGAGTAGGAACCATAGAGTTTTTTCACCCCGCTCATAATTCATTACCAGGAGATATTTTGGCAAAATTGGCCCAAACTATAACCGATGCAGGTAATAATGATGAGATAAAAGTGATTGTCCTTAAAAGCGGTAAAGACCGAACATTTTGTGCAGGAGCAAGTTTTAAAGAGCTTATAAATATAAAAGATGCAGATACAGGAAAAGTGTTCTTTTCAGGATTTGCGAATGTCATTAATGCGATGAGAAAATGCCCTAAGTTCATTATAGGGAGGGTACAAGGAAAAACTGTAGGAGGAGGAGTTGGAGTAGCGTCTGCTACAGATTACTGCATGGCGACAAAATATGCAGCCATTAAATTAAGTGAGCTTAATGTTGGTATAGGACCTTTTGTGGTAGGGCCAGCGGTAGAACGTAAAATAGGTTTGTCTGCTATGTCTCAGATTGCGATAGATGCCAACACTTTTTACAGTGCAGAATGGGCGAGAGATAAAGGCTTATTTACCCATGTTTTTGAAGATATAGAAACTTTGGATAAAGAGGTAAAAGCTTTTGCTGAACATTTATGTACTTATAATCCGGAAGCTATGAGAGAAATGAAAAACGTTTTTTGGGAAGGAACAGAGCATTGGGATACGTTATTGGCAGAAAGAGCTGTAATAAGCGGTCGATTAGTGCTTAGTGATTTTACTAAAGAAACGTTGAAAAGGTTTAAATAAAATTATATTGTCACACTGAGCTTGTCGAAGTGTAGCAAATAGTAAATTAGAAATAGAGTCTTCGATAGGCTTAGATTGACAGGAGTAATCATGATATATAGTTTCAAAGGATATATACCCGTAGTACACGAAAGTAGTTTTGTGCACCCTCTGGCAGCCGTTACTGGTAATGTGATTATTGGTAAAAATTGTTATATAGGGCCAGGTGCTGCAATTCGCGGTGACTGGGGTGAGATTATTCTTGAAGATGGAGTCAATGTACAAGAGAATTGTACTGTACATATGTTTCCGGGTAAATCTATTGTACTCAAAGAGAGTGCCCATGTGGGTCACGGTGCAGTAATACATGGGGCAAATCTAGGACGAAATTGTTTGATAGGCATGAATACCGTTATTATGGATGATGCCGAAATTGGAGATGAGTGTATCGTGGGAGCGATGTCTTTTGTAAAGGCAAAAACTGTTTTTCCTAAGCGAAGCTTAATCGTCGGGAACCCTGCCAAAGTTATTAAAGAGGTGAGTGATGAAATGATTAGCTGGAAAACCAAAGGCACAAAGTTATATCAACAATTGCCAGAAGATTGTTTTGAGTCGTTACGTGAAGTACAACCTTTAAGAGAAGTGCCAAAAGAAAGACCAACGCAAGAAGCGTTCTATAAAACTTTGGAGGAGTTTAAAAATAAAATATGAATATAGATCATATCATAAAAGAATTAGAGCCTTTACGACAGCAACTTAAAACGCATGCGTTATACAACGATATTAAGGATATAGATGATGTACGAGTATTTATGCAGAATCATGTTTTTGCGGTTTGGGATTTTATGTCTTTGTTGAAAAGCCTACAATTGCATCTTACCACCATAAGTATTCCTTGGATGCCTTCGGCGAATGCTAAAGTGAGGCGTTTTGTGAATGAAATTGTACTTGGAGAAGAAAGTGATGTTGATCAATCTGGAAAATCGGTGAGTCATTTTGAAATGTACCTAGGCGCTATGCAGGAAGCAGGTGCAGATACCACTCAAATAGATAACTTAATACTTCACTTGCGCAATAATGGCACTGTTGAAGAAGGAATAGAATCACTTTCAATTATAGATGAAGTGAAGGATTTTATGAAGTTTACATTTGAGGTGATAGCGACCAATAAACCTCATGTAATAGCCGCGGTATTTACTTTTGGAAGGGAAGATTTAATTCCCGATATGTTTGTTGAATTAGTAAAGAGTGTTGCAAAAGGATCAGAATTAAAATTAGAACGACTTATATATTATTTAGAACGCCATATCGAATTAGATGGTGATGAGCATGGTCCCCTTAGTCTGGAAATGGTAAGTTCTCTTTGTGAAAATGAAGAAGACTGGGAGGAAGCTTTACAATACAGTAAACAAGCATTAGAGAGGCGTATAGCACTATGGACAGGAGTAAGTAATGCTCTCGCGAGTAGTGCAATCCCGATGTAGAATTTTAATGTAATAATAAACTAACAAACATTAGTTAATTAAAATGTCAGTAATAGAATTAAAGATGCCCAAAATGGGCGAGAGTATTTCGGAAGCCACCATTTTGAATTGGTTGAAAAAAGTGGGTGATGCAGTTGAAGAAGATGAAACAATACTTGAGGTAGCTACAGATAAGGTTGATTCTGAAGTGCCTTCTCCTTGTAACGGGGTAATTTCTGAAATTCGTTATAAACCTAATGAAGTAGTCGAAATAGGAACTGTAATTGCAGTTATTGATGCAGATGGTGAAGTGCCGATATCTTCTCCTTCAGAAAAAGAGGAACTTTCTAAAAAAGAAGAAAAAAATGCCAATGCAAAGACTACAACAGCTCAACCTAGTGCAGAAAAAGCCTTTAGATCATTAAATACTGGAGATAATGACGGCTTTTTATCTCCGCTTGTGATTAGTATTGCCAAAAAAGAAAATTTAAGCATAGAAGAGGTACAAAGTATTGAAGGAACAGGAGAAGGTGGGCGTATTCGCAAAAGCGATATTATGCTTTATCTTAAGCATAGAAAGTATCCTTTGCCTAGCAGACCGGAGGCTTCGGCTCCAAAGTCATCTTATAACGCACCACCTATTAATTTTGTTGAAGGTAAAGATCGAATTGTAGAGATGGATCGTATGCGAAAAATGATAGCAGATCATATGGTCTATTCCAAGCATACCTCTCCTCATGTTACCAGCTATATAGAGGTAGATGTTACTAATATTGTGAACTGGAGAAACTCAGTAAAAAATGAGTTCTTAGAAAAATACGGAGAAAAGCTTACCTATACTCCCATTTTTGTTGAAGCCGTGGCAAAAGCGATTGCTGAGTACCCGATGATTAATGTATCTGTAGATGGAGATAAGATTGTAGTGCACGATGATATAAATGTCGGAATGGCTACCGCCTTACCAAGTGGAAACCTGATTGTTCCTGTAGTAAGAAATGCAGATGAGAAAAATCTTCTTGGTCTGGCCAAAAATGTAAATCATTTGGCCAATAATGCTAGAAATAATGCTTTAAAACCCGATGAAATAGGTGGAAGCACATTTACCATTTCTAATGTTGGAACTTTTGGAAGCTTAATGGGAACTCCCATTATAAATCAACCTGAGGTAGCGATTTTGGCGTTGGGAATTATCAAGAAAAGACCAGAAGTTATTACCACAGACATAGGAGATGAAATTGCGATTAGAAGTATGATGTATTTATCGTTGTCTTTTGATCATCGTGTGGTAGACGGATTTTTAGGAGGATCATTTCTACGTAAGGTAGGAGATGAATTAGAAGCATTTGATAGTAATAGAAAAATATAGTTAAAAAGTATGCGCAAGGGATAGAAACAAGCTACCGTGTAGCGTAAATAGCCCGGCCCGAAGGGATGCGCCCAAAAAATAATAAAAATGGAACAGCAGATCAAAATTACAAGAACTTCAAATTCAGGATTGCAAAATATCGATTTTGACAACATACCGCTGGGGACAGTATTTACAGATCATATGTTTGTTTGTGATTATGAGAACGGAAGTTGGCAAAATCCACGTATAGAACCGTTACAGATGATTGCTACGCATCCTGCAGCGATGGCCTTGCATTATGGTCAAGCAATTTTTGAAGGAATGAAAGCTACTGTAGGGAAAGACAAGACCCCTCTTTTGTTTAGACCGGAGGAAAATGCGAAACGATTTAATCACAGTGCTGTTCGTATGGGAATGCCTACTGTTCCTGAAGATCTGTTTGTAGAAGCAGTAAAACAGATTGTGGGTGTAGAACATAATTGGATTCCACCACAAGATGGTAGTGCATTATATCTAAGACCATTTATGTATGCCGATGAACCATTTATCGGAATGAGAGCTGCAACCAGCTATAAGTTTATTGTGATTTGTTCTCCGGCAGGTCCTTTTTTTACTAAGAAAATTAGGTTGTATGCAGAGACTGAATACATAAGAGCGGCAGACGGAGGAACAGGAGAAGCGAAAGCAGCTGGAAATTATGCAGCAGCGATATTACCCACAGAAAAAGCAAAAGCAAAGGGATATGATCAAGTATTATGGTTAGATGCCAATGAGCATAAATATGTTCAGGAAGTTGGAACCATGAATATCTTTTTTAAAGTTGAAGGTAAATTTATAACACCAAGTACCAGTGGATCTATTCTTAAGGGGATAACAAGGGATAGTGTGATCACTTTACTAAAAGATAAAGGATTTGAAGTAGAAGAACGTCCGATTACCATTGATGAGGTTATTCAGTTTTCTAAAGAAGGAAAGTTGGAAGAGGCATTTGGTACTGGAACAGCTGTAGCTATTGCTATGGTAGAGGCTATTGGCTATAAAGATGAGGTTATATCGTTACCGGATCATAATCCGGTGAGTTTAGATATGAAAACCACTCTTGACGAAATAAAAACTCAAAAAAGGGAAGATGCACACGGTTGGATCATCCCTGTTGAGGTAGAAGAAAAAGTAGGATAATTAATGAAATACTCCCTAAGGAGTCATCTGAATTTGAAAAATGAAGACTATGTTAGCTGAAAAAACCATTGCCAAAGAAGTATTGCAAGAAGCATTTTTAACGCTTTGTACGGCAAAATCTATGGCAGAGTTATATGAAGAAAATTTTAAACTGGTATCAAAATATGTACATGCTACCTCAAGGGGGCATGAGGCTATACAAATTGCGGTAGGAATGCAATTATTACCTCAGGATTATGCATTTCCTTATTACAGAGATGATGCAATGCTGTTGGGTATTAAAATGAGACCCTACGATCTGATGCTGCAATTACTAGCAAAAAAAGAGGATCCTTTTTCTGGGGGCAGAACTTACTATTCTCACCCTAGTTTACGAGATGATGACAAACCAAAAATACCACATCAATCTTCTGCTACTGGTATGCAGGCAATTCCAGCTACTGGAGTAGCTTTGGGGTTACAGTATAAAGAGCTGGTGGATATTGATGATAAAACACTTCAAGATAAACCTTTAGTGGTATGTTCTTTAGGAGATGCGTCGGTAACTGAAGGCGAAATTGCAGAGGCTTTCCAGATGGCAGCGTTGAAGCAACTTCCTATTTTATATCTGGTGCAAGATAATGGTTGGGATATCTCTGCCAATGAAGCAGAAACCCGAGCACAGAATGCTTTTGAATATGCGAGGGGTTTTAATGGTTTGGATGCCATCTCTATAGATGGAGCTAACTTTACAGAAAGTTATCTGGCTATACAGGAAGTCATTCATACCATAAGAGAAGAGCGTAGGCCTATACTGGTGCATGCCAAGGTTCCTTTGTTGAATCATCATACTTCTGGAGTTCGTATGGAGTGGTATCGCGATGATCTTGATGAGGCACGTTCTAGAGATCCGTATCCTGTTCTAAGAAGACAGTTGCTTGATAATGGTTTTTCAGAAGAAGAGGTGCAAAAACTAGAAGAAAAAGCAAAAAATCAGGTAGCGAAAGATCTCGAAGAAGCAATGAAAGCCGAAGATCCTAAACCAGAAGATCTATTTACACACGATTTTGCTCCAACTCCAATTACCGAAGAACAAGGAGATCGATCTCCGTCTGATAAGGAAGAAGTGGTGATGGTTGATTGCGCCTTATTTGCGGTAGAAGAATTAATGAGAGAACACAAAGAGTGTTTGTTATATGGTCAAGATGTTGGAGGTAGATTGGGAGGTGTATTTAGAGAAGCAGCTACACTGGCTCAGAAATTTGGTGATGAACGTGTGTTTAATACTCCTATTCAGGAAGCCTTTATTGTGGGATCTACAGTTGGAATGTCGGCAGTGGGATTAAAACCAATCGTAGAAGTGCAGTTTGCAGACTATATTTGGCCGGGACTTAATCAATTATTTACAGAAGTAAGTCGTTCTTGTTATTTGTCTAATGGGAAATGGCCGGTATCTATGATTTTGAGAGTGCCTATTGGAGCCTATGGTAGTGGTGGACCTTATCATTCTTCATCAGTAGAATCTGTGGTAACAAATATTCGAGGAATTAAAATAGCTTACCCAAGTAATGGAGCCGACCTTAAAGGGTTAATGAAAGCTGCATATCATGATCCAAACCCTGTGGTGATTCTTGAACATAAGGGGTTGTATTGGTCCAAAGTAAAAGGAACAGATGCAGCTAGAACCATAGAGCCATCTGATGATTATATACTTCCCTTCGGAAAGGCAAATGTAGTGCAGCCTATATGGCCACAAGAGGACAAGGAAACTCTAACTGTGGTAACTTATGGTATGGGAGTGCACTGGGCTTTGAATGCCACAAAAGATATTAAAGATGTTGTAGAAATCATAGATTTAAGAACATTGTATCCCTTGGATGAAGAAACGATCATGGAATCGGTAAAGAAAACTAAAAAATGTTTGGTAGTGACCGAAGAACCTACAAATAATTCGTTTGCTAGAGCCTTGGCGGGAAAAATTCAGGAAGAATGTTTTAGGTCTTTGGATGGACCAGTAATGACCATAGGGTCAGAAAATATGCCGGCGATTCCTCTAAATAGTACTTTGGAACAGACTATGATTCCTTCAACAGAGAAGATAAAAGTAAAAATAGAAGAACTATTAAACTACTAAATACGTCATTGTAGTGAAATAAATACTAGAAGTAACCTCCCATTGGGAGGTTATTTTTTTATAAAAATTCCAAAAAGCTCATTTCCTTGTCTTTCAGGAATGGAGTTATAGCACTTTTCAAAAACTTCAGGTGCAAAATGGGTTTGGAGATAAGATAAATACAGGTCTTTATCTCCGCCAAAAGGTCTTTTTTCCATATCCCCGGTAAGTGGAAAATCGAACCAAAGTCCTACCAATTTACCCTTGGGCTGTAAAAGATTGGCCATTTGTTTTACATATGCTTTCCTGTTATGATCTGTAGGGACAAAAGAGCAAAAAAAAGTTTGTTCTAAAATAAGATCATAACTTCCTTCTAGAGAGAAAAAATCATCTAAGAGTAGTTGAGATTTTGGGAAATTGGGAACTCTTTCTGCAAAAGCATCTAGTGGTGTTTGAGAAATGTCTAGTACAAAAACATTTTTGAATCCGTTGTTGAATAAATATTCTGCTTCATAGGCATTGCCTGCACCAGGAATAAGAATGCGAGTTGTTTTATCGGTGATTTGATCAATATATTCTTTAAGAGGAGTAGAGATATATCCAATATCCCAACCCGTTCGATTTTCAGAATAACGCTGTGTCCAATATTTACTTTCGGTAGATTGATGTTCCTTCATTATAATTTGGTAATCTCCGTTACTTTCTTACTCCAGGTAGTCCTTCAGGTCTTTTAGTTTGCCAGTGAAATGGTTCAGCCTTTTTTTCTTCAGGCCAGACTTCGTTTAAATTGTCAGCATCATATACCCGTCCATTTTTTATGACATGAGTAAGTGTATTGGTATTTCTTATATTGTCTAATGGATTTTTTGCTAACACATTAATATCCGCCAGTTTTCCAGGTTCCAGACTCCCCAAATCTGTGTCTAATCCTATTGCTTCTGCTCCCAATATAGTTGCTATTCTTAGAGCATTATGGTTTTTCATTCCACCACTTGAAACCGCCCATAGTTCCCAATGAAAACCTAATCCTTGTAATTGGCCATGGCTTCCAATACCAGCTAATCCTCCTTTTTCTACTAACTGTTTTATAAATTCTGCATGTTTCTTAAATACATGTTCTTCATCCATAAACCAACCAGGTCTTCTTCTAGACTTTCTGGCTAGGTCTTCATAAGGTGTGAAATATTGGATTTTTGGATCACCCCATACATTTTCTCTAGAATAAAAGTAATTTTCTGCCCATGGACCTCCGTAGGATACCAATAAAGTTGGGGTTACTACCATTCTAGAATCAGCTACAGTTTTAGTGACATCGTCATAAATAGGATAGATTGGGAACGAATGTTCATGACCGGGATATCCATCCATAAGTTGTGTCATGTTTAATTTGAAATCCAGAGCTCCTTCTGTAGTTGGAATAAGTCTTAATTCTTTAGCAGCCATAATAATCCACTGTCGTTGTTGACGATTACCAACCATGTACATCTTTATGCTCTTCGTATTATAATATTCACTATACTGTTTTAATACATCTCTGGCATGATCGAGACTTTCTATTTGGTATTTCCAATATCCAACTCCTGGTCCAGTACTGTAAATTCTGGGTCCATGTATCATCCCAGCTTCTACCATGTCAGCATAAGTAAGGACATCGGTGGTTCCGGTTTGAGGATCTCTGGTGGTAGTAACTCCGTATGCAAGGTTTGCAGAATATGTCCACGCTTGATTTTTATGTACACCCCAATTTGGTCTCATATGAGCATGGGTATCTATGAATCCGGGTACTATGGTTTTTTCGGAGAGATCAATGGTTGTAATATTCTTTGGTAGAGAAAGTGTACCTGTTTTTCCGACTGCTTTTATTCGGTTATTCTCAATTAACAAATCTCCATTTTCTATAACTTCATTCCCCTTCATAGTAATAATACGAGCATTTTTTAAGAGTAGATTTCCATTAGGGGTATCCTTTTGATAGTTAATTTTTATTTTGAACTCATCAGCATAAAATCTAGCTTCTTTTTCGTCTTTAGTTTGTGTAGAATCTGAATTTTTATCCGTTTTTTTTAATTCTTCGACATTTTTTTTGACCTTAACGATGCTGTCATTAAACTTTTTACCTTTATCTAAATCGTATCGAAAATGACTTGACCCTAGTGACCAATGTACTTTTTTACTGTCTGAAGACCATTTTGGAAATTCTCCTCCCAAGGTTGTTAGTTTCATAGCAGGAAAAGAAGCGTTTTCTGGATTAGAAAGAGATATTTCAGGGGTTTTTCCATATTTTGGTATGGCAACAGTATAGATATCATTATTAATTAATGCTATTGCAGATTTACCGTCAGGAGCAATTACTATTTCTGAAGGTTTAGAAGCCTTTTTGTTTTCTGCCATTGCTTCATGTGAAGGTAATATATGATGATGGTCTTTATCGAAAGCATCTTGAGAACCATATGTAGTAATCCCAGTTAATTTTAAGTGCTCCTTTTCATCTGTCCCATCCCATCTAATAGACACTAAACCTTTCTCGCGATGACTAAGGTAGATGCGGTCATCTACTTTATTAAAATGTGGGAATTGTCTACCTTTTGATTTATCTATGATGTTAATATTTCCACCATTTGAAGGAATCCAAACTAAATCTTCTTGGGATCTGTCGGTGAGAGGACCAATTGCATCATCATAAGTTTGCGCAAACCCTCGATGAAACACAATTCTATTCGATAAATATGACCATGCCGGATTTGTGTATAAGCCAGGTACTTTAGTTAGTTGTTCTGGTTTTGGCCGCCCATTAACATTGACTTTATATAAGTGTCCGCCTCCGGGTTTCCAAGAAGTGAAAATAACATAATCTCCATCTGGAGACCAAGCGGGTTGAGCTTCTGTGTAATTATTATTTGTAATTCTTTTTGGAATACCATTTGGTAAATTCTGAATATACAATCTGTTTAACGCTGTAAAAGCTAATTTAGAACCGTCTGGTGATGGCACTGCATCTCTTATTTGAGTTATCAATGCATTTTTAGCGTCATCAATAGGGTATTTAAAATCTAATTTTGGGCCTAAATCAAGTTGAACATCGGCTTGAAATGGGATTTCTTTTGCAGAATTAGAGTCAAGTGATATTGCATATATTTTCCCTCCAAATGAGGTCACTAAATTTTTATTGTCTGGAGTAAATGACATGGCTGGAAGTACTCCTAAAGGGGCGACAGATTCTTGCTCATCTCTTTGAACAGGGTAGGCCAACCATCTTTCTTTTCCAGTTATTAAATCACGTAATATTAAACCGGTCTTGTCCTCAAAGCGTGTTCCGTATACCAACCATTTTCCATCATTCGATAGTGTAGGAGTAAACGCCGAACCATACCTCGAAGTAATAACTGCCATATCTCCATCTTCCATGTCATATGTCCCAATCTGATATTGAGGTAATTGTGCGTTATAATGCCAAGATCCTTGTCTTTGTGAGAAATACAATAATTTTCCATTGGCTCCAAATGCAGGGTCAATGGCTTTTAATTTTTCAGGTTTACTAAAAAGTTGACTACCGATTCCCTTTTCTTTATGTTTGTGATATATGTATAATTTGATGTTTCTTCTTCCTTTGGCACCAACAATATATTCTCCATCTCTTGTCCATTCGGCCGAAAAGAAATTATGTTTATTTTCTTTGGTAATTTGTTTTTCTTCTTTGGTTTCCAAATTAAGAGTCCAAATATTATCGGAACCACTTTTGTCAGAAATAAAAACTAAAGACTTACCATCTGGACTATATCTTGGGTGAACATCATAAGCCATACCTTTAGTGATTTGGGTAGCTTTTCCTCCAGCGATAGGAATAGTATAAATATCCCCCATTAGATCAAAAACAATAGTTTTTCCGTCTGGGCTTACATCTAAAGAAATCCATGTTCCTTGGTCTGTGGTAAATGAGATGGTTCTTTCTGGTTCTAACGGAAGTTCTTCGGTAGCTTTTTTAGTAGTGTCATTGTTTTCGATAGCAGTTTGAGCGATTAAAAACCAGGGAAAAAAAAGTAAACAAATTATTAGTGAGTTTCGAAAAGTAATTGAAAATTTCATTGACGATGAAAGTTGAGTTATCACAAATTATAAAAACTTGCAAAAGGTAGTTTATTTTTTTTTCATCAAATTATAAAGTAATGTTATAATATTTTCCGTTGTATCCTACAAAATTCTATTTCTTAACCATTTTTAGAAACGAATTCGCATCGCCATGAAATAAATCATAATCAATTTTACCTTGTGCACCTTCAAGCTTTTTACTATCTGTTCTTTGCCAAAAAGTCCAGCCTTGGTTTTTCCAGGTATAAGGAATTTTTGGAGTTTTGACTTTGGTGTAATCTGCGATCCAAAGCTTATATTTTGAGAATTCAGGATGTTTTAAGTATACATCTCCAAAAGTGGGATCACAATAAATAATGGGTTTGACACCCAGTTTTTCTTCTACAATTTTTAACCATAATAAAGTATTGGTTTCATATGTTCCTTTGTTTACTGAAGTTTTTATTCCAGCTTCTTCTAGATCTAATACGGGAGGCAAATCACCAGGAATCAGTTCTTTTACGGTATCTACAAAGTTTTGTGCCTGTTTTTTGGGGTCCATTCCAGTTACATAAAAATGATATGCTCCTCTATACAGACATTCTTTCCTAGCTGCTTCATGGTTTGTAGCAAATTTTGGATCCTGAAAATGTATTCCTTGAGTAGCCTTCATATATACAAAATTTACACCATCGGCTTTAATTTTGTTCCATTCAATATTTCCTTGAAAATGTGAAATGTCCATTCCTAAAATTGTAGGTTCGGTCTCAATTCGTTTTTTTTGTGTTGGACAAACGTCGGATTGCTCCTGTTTTTTTTCAGAAATTTCGTTTTTAGGATCTGTTTGACAAGAAGAGATCAGCAAGAAAACAGTTGTTATAGTAGTACATATCTTTTTCATGATATTAATAGTTAGGAGATAAGAGTATTTGGTTTATTTAAGGCCGGTTTTTATATCTTTTTCAAGGCTTTTTAAGTTGTTGAGTTGTTCAGTTCCTATGGTACTTAAGCCAGAGAAGTGGAAGAATTTTTTCAGTAAAAAACTCATAAAATAAAAATAGAGTAATGGTAAGATTAGAAAAAGAACAACCAAATTACTTACCATATTGATCATAAGTTTCATGAGTTCTTTTTTTCCTTCTTTCAGGACTTCAAAAGTTTCAGAAAACCCCTCTCCAACATCTACTCCTATATCTTCGACTTTATCTACTACAGCATCTTCAGCTTTTTTGAAAATGCTAATATCCTTATGCCCTTTCTTTTTGGCTTTTTCTAGTTGTTTTTGCTTTCTGGATTCTTGCTTTGTTTTGAGATGTTCTTTCTTCTCTTCGTATTTGTTCTTTATAGAAGCCAGATGCAATTGAAGATCTGATCCCAGGGTGAGTTCCATGCTTTTTGATACATAGTGAATCCCATTTACATAAATAGATAAGCCAGGATTAATAAGTAACATAATAATAAGTAGACGAATAGCTAGGAGACTATATTTTTTCCAAAATATACCTGCCAAAAAAATAAGAGGCAATATTTTGAATAGGAGAGATTTGCCCATGTTGGTAAGAATGGTCTGAATACCAATTACTATGTTGGCAAACGTTAGATAGTTAATAATCTTAGTAAAAATATCTTCTAGTTCTGTTGCTAGTCCCCCTACCAATGGGATATTAGAATGGTCTATGCTAGTGGCAATACTTTTTAATTCGAGCGCGATACCCAAACCGAGCATCATATCGCTATTAACATCAGATAAGAAGTCTATTGCTGGTTTTGACGGTATTGAAGTAAACCCCAAAATCACAAGTAGCAGCGTTATGATTATGGTCCAGATTTTATCTTTTTGAATAAGATTACGTAATGTTTGGTTAGTGCTCATTACAAATAGGTTTAAGAGTATATTGCTTGTTACCTAAAAGTATAAGTTTACCTAAAGAAATGAGTAAGAGTTTATACGTAAATTTTGAAAATAGGGATAATTACTAATAGTATCCTGGCGTTTGTTTTACCATAGCTTTATAGTTTTCATTCTACTTGAATTTATAACCCTTTAATATTGATTTCACTTAGGAAAAAGAATCAATAAAATCAATAGAAATGATAAAAGATCGATGTGCTAACTAATTTTTTCTGAAGGAATATTTCTTGTTGAGTTGAATGAATAGTAATGTTGTAATCTATTGAAAATTTAGATCTAATTACTTAGAGTGTGTAAAATTTCTATTTGAGCCCTTATAGATTTAGAACCTTTTGCATAAGTATTACTTTGCTCTTCATCTATGATTCTTGACTTTACAGTATCTTCAATTTGAAGTTGAACCACCTTTCTTATTTTTGAAAACACATCTTGATCTAGGATGGGAGTAATCACTTCGATCCTATGATCGAGATTTCGTGTCATCCAATCTGCAGAACCGATAAACATTTTCTCCTTTCCACCATTGGCAAATAAGTATACTCTGCCATGTTCTAAAAATCGATCGACGATACTAGTAACATAAATGTTTTCACTTTGCCCGGATATACCAGGAACCAGGCAGCAAATACCTCTTATGATGAGTCTTATGTTAACTCCTGCATTACTTGCTTGATATAAAAGATCTATCATTTCTTGATCCTGGAGACTATTTAATTTTAAGATGATATAGGCTTCATGACCTTCTGTGGCATTTTCTATTTCCTTTCTAATTAATGTTTCAAAAGTGGTTCTCGTTGAAAATGGAGAGATTAATAATTTTTTAGCTTTGGGAAGTATACTTTTTCCTTCCAAAAGTTGGAAAACCTGACCAAGCTCTGATGTTATTTTTTTATGTGCGGTCATTAATCCAAAGTCGGTATATATTTTGGATGTTTTTTCGTTAAAATTTCCAGTACTTATATAGCCGTAGTACTTAGGAGTTCCGTTTTCTATGCGTTCTATTAAAAGGATTTTTGAATGCACCTTTATGCCGGGGTAGCTATACATAACCTTTGCACCATTTTCTTCCAGAATTTTACCCCACCGAATGTTATTCTCTTCATCAAACCTAGCTTTGGTTTCAATAAAGACAAATACTTCCTTTCCATTTTTGGCTGCCTCCAAAAGAGCTTCTGCGACTCCTGATTGTTTGGCCACTCTGTAAAGCGTTACTTTTATTTTGGTGACGTTTTTGTCTTTTGAAGCCTGTTGAACCAAACTTAAAGCATCATCAAAAGATTCGTAAGGATAATACCGTAATCGATCTTTTTCTGCAATAGCTTCGAAAATAGTTTCAAAACCATACAACTCTTTATCAGTAATTAAAGGTAAATCATCTTCGGCTAGTTTTTTTGTAGTAGGATTGGGAAACCCAAAAAAGTCCTTGAAATTATGATAAGTACCACCAAATAAGACATCGGTTTCATTAGCGTCTAATATATCTTTAACCATGTTTAGTATATAAGAAGGCATTGACCGATCTACCAATAAACGTGTTACTTGTCCGGTATCTCGATTACCTAAAGAGTCTTTGATCTTTGTAAGTAAATCTCCAGAATATTCATTGTCAATATATAGTTCTGCATCTCTGGAAATTTTTATAGCGTAAAAATTAGAAGTACCATTTTCAGAATATATTTGAGGAAGATTATATTTTAATATATCATCTACAAAAGTGATAAAATGCTCATTATTCTCCTTGGGTAGTTCAATGAATCTGGAAGTGTCATCCGGTATTTTTACTATGATTAGATTAGAATTATTAGATAATGCAGTAAGATAGAGTTGTTCATTTTCAATAAATACAGTCTCTTTTCCTTCTTGGTTATTGATACTAATACTTAGTTTATGTTCAAGATGCTCCTTGAAATAGTTTTCTGCAAATTTTTTCTGTGATAATGAAAACTGATCATGGCTAATGAGGTGAATACCTTCTTTTTTAAGCAGAGGAAGAATTTGATTACTAAAAATAGCTCCAAACTCTTCTTGCTGCAGGTGCACCTGTTTTTTAATTTTTCTTAATAGCTTGTTAGGCTTGGTAATTAGTTTTTTACGTAAAGACTTGTCAAGATTTTTAATTTTTCTAATATCTGATACTCTTACTTTGAAAAATTCATCCAGATTAGAAGAAAAAATAGCAAGAAATTTTATACGATCATACAACAAATTTTTGTCATCATTAGCTTCTTGTAATACTCTATGATTAAAACGTAACCACGATAAATCTCTATTATAATATTTCTTAGATATTAATGCCATTTGTTGCCTTTTGAGTTCGGAATATAATTACTGTAGAGGGTTTGTTTTGCATGTTAGATGTGATGTTAATGTTATATTTAAGTAAAAAATAATTAAGTTTTCAAAGGGTATAACTTTTTGACTAGTTTTCCGATACTTAGTCCTTGTACTATAATTGAAAAAATAACAACCACATAGGTAATATAGAGTATAACCTCAGAGGATTTATTATCTGCTAAGCTCAGAGCGAGAGCAACAGAAATACCACCTCGTAACCCGCCCCAGGTTAGTACACTCACCGTTTTTATTGGGCTATCTTCTGTATGTTTTAGTAATGAATACGGTAAGAGTACCGAAATAAAACGAGCGACTAATACAATACATATGGTGATTACCCCTAGAGTAAGGTGTAAAGGATCATAATTTAATAAATGAATTGCTAAGCCTATAAGCACAAACAAAATTCCGTTAAATACATCATCTAGCACTTCCCAAATCTCATTTAGAAGTTTTCGGGTGGGTCCGGTATTACTCTTGATATTAAGTTTATTACCAATAATCATTCCAGCTACCACCATTGCTAATGGTCCCGAGACATGTAGTAATGAAGCCATAGAATAGCCACTCATTACTGTTGCTAAACTTATCATTACACAAAGTTGAGGGTTTTCTTTGACAGAATTAATGCTATAATATCCAATAAATCCAAGTGTGGTACCATATAACAATCCTCCTACAGCCTCTTCCAGAAATAACTTTCCGATTTCTGAACCAATGGAACTTTCTATGCCATGTTCACCCATACCTGCAAAAATTAATATACCAGAAAAAACTACCACACCTATACCGTCATTAAAAAGAGATTCTCCTTCAATTTTAATACCTAGACTTTTAGAAATGTTTGCTTTTTTAAGTATTGCCATTACAGCAATAGGATCCGTAGGAGAAATAAGTGCACCAAAGAGTAGACTGTCTAAAAACGGGATATCAACACCTATTGCGTTTGACACGAAAAATAATAGACCTCCAACAATAAATGTAGAAATAAGTACCCCCAAAGAAGCGAATAATATAATCGACCATTTCTCTTTAACGATATCCTCAATATTAACATGTAACGCTCCTGCAAACAATAAAAAACTTAGAATACCATCTAATAACAGTGTTTTAAAATCTGAATTGATGATGATATTACAAAAGAATGTATAGAAGTCGGGAACAATACTTTTACTTAGCGATATAATAATTATAGTAATTAAGCTCATAATCATCAAAGCAATAGTTGCTGGTAGTTTTAACCATTTATAATTGATAAAACTATAAAGTGCAGCTATAGAAAATATGATGCTGAATGATTGTAGCATGATTTAGGAAGTTTTTAATTTTAGTGCTACTTTTTGTAAGATTGAAATGCTTCGTTAAAAAAACGTACCCCAGTGTTACTATCTATACCATTTAAGGGTAAAACAGCTCCTTTAAAACCTTCATTTTTCCATTGTCCAGAGGATAAAGTATTAAAATTAGTGGTATCTACACTGTCATGACCACGATATGCACTGATATAAAAATAATAATCATCAATCATGGTGTCAGGAATTGCCATTCCTAAACCAATAGATATATCAGATTCATTTTTCAGAGGTGTAAATGCACCAGTATCAAAATGATGAGGCCAAATTCTAATCTCAGAAGTAAGATTGTTTTCATCAAGAAAACTTTGAATCACAGTGTTTGCTAGTACCCTATGATCTATTAATTTCTCTATTTTAAGGTCGTCCTTGAGCTCAAATACAAAATCATTTTTAATTTGGTAAGGAAGGTCATAATGCAAATTATAGGAGTATATGCCTAATCCACTTTGATTTGCCATTTGCCTTAGCCATTCTAATATCTCCAAATGAGATTTTCCATGTAGAGGAAATGAGGTAATTATATTTTGATCCTCCCATTCTAATACAAATAGTTTATAATTGAGATTTAGCTTTATGTTTTTGTTTCCTAGTTTTCTCGAGTATAGAGAAGAATTCTCAATAGAAAACCCAAGATTTGTATGGCTATCATCTTCTTTTTTTTCTATAAAGTTTATTCCTGCTGCAGCAAGGTATTGAGCAGCCAAATGCAATTGAGTCGTCATTTCTTTTAGTTTATTCTTGAATTCGTTTTCTAATAATTTCGATCTATGGGTACCAATGTATCATAAAACACCTGCGTAGTTGATACCTGTTAGTCGATGCATGTCATAATCAAAAGTTGTTAAGTCGTCAAAATTGAATTGTCGTATATCGTTGTGCCCACAGGATCTGGCGATTACTTTCATCAATTCTGTAGATGCTTCAAAATAATTTGCCAATTGCCTGGCCGAAGATTGTATCTTTAATCGTGCTCTTAGATGTTCCTTTTGAGTTGCCACTCCAACAGGACAGTTATTGGTATTACAGGCACGCATACCCACACAACCTACTGCTTGTATGGCAGCATTGGAGACAGCAATGGCATCAGCACCAAGCATCATTGCTTTAGCAAAATCTTCTGCTATTCGAAGTCCGCCCGTAATTACTAAGGTAACATCCTTAACACCATGTTGATCAAGAAATTTTCGGGCTCTTGCTAAAGCTGGGATTGTTGGGACATTAATATTGTTTCGCAAAACAGTTGGTGCAGCTCCGGTTCCACCTCCGCGCCCATCTAGAATGATATAATCTGCATCTGCTTCAAGAGCAAAGGCAATATCTTTTTCGATGTGACTTGCTGCTAATTTAAATCCAACAGGTATTCCCCCAGATACTTCCCGTACTTTATCTCCCCAATCTCTAAAATCTTTTACAGTAACAAGATTTGTAAAAGTAGCTGGAGATATAGCAGCTTCACCTTCATTGAGTCCTCGTACTGTGGCAATTTCGCCTTTTACTTTTTCTCCTGGTAGGTGTCCTCCAGTACCTGTTTTTGCCCCTTGTCCACCTTTAAAATGAAATGCTTGAACTTTTGGAACTCGATCCCAGGAAAAACCAAATCCGGCAGAAGCGTATTCCATAAAATACCTGGTGTTTTGTGCCTGCTCATCAGGCAACATTCCGCCTTCCCCAGAGCAAATTCCGGTTCCTGCCATTTCCGCACCAGCAGATAGAGCAATCTTGGCCTCCCGCGATAAAGCTCCAAAACTCATGTCACTCACAAATAGAGGAATGTCGAGCGTTAATGGTTTTTTTGCTCTTGGACCAATTACCACTTTTGTGGCTATTTCTTCATTATCTAGTAATGGTTTCTTTGCTAATTGAGCGGGTAAAAATTGAATGTTTTCCCATTTAGGGAGTGTATTTCGATCGACTCCCATAGCCTCTGTAAACCCATGGTGGCCTACTTTTTTTAGTCCATATTGAGCCAAATGCTTAATGTAATTCGTGTATGGCTCTGTATCTTCAGGGTGCGTATCGGCAAATGCACCTAGATATTCTTCCCTATTGAAAGGTTGAGGATGCTGAGTCAGATACAAATTAATTTCCTCTTCATCAACTAATACATCATTACCTTTTATTTGTGTAGTAAACTTGTGTAGTACTTCTTTATTATTGTATTCAGAAACTCCTGTGTCATATCGATAATCCCAGCCATGAACCCCACAAATTAAATTATCTCCATCAATGTGACCATCTGCCATCAAAGCACCCCGGTGTAGACAGCGACCGTAGAGTACAGAAATATCGTCGTCGTATTTAACAATTACTAGATCCAGACCATTTACAATGGCATGTGTTGGTGTTTTGGTTTCCAACTCGTTAATTTGTGCAATTACTACTGGTTTTTTCATATGTGTGAGCGTATGTTAAAAGTTTAATTCTTGACCTAAAAAGCAAATCCAACGGTAAACACAAATCGTGCACCATCTTCACTGCCGTAAAGTCCAGCATTGGCAGAAAACGTATCTAAACCGCTTATCCAGAATGTTCCGCCTACGGTAGTATGCCAGGTATCTGATTCGTCATCTTCAATCCAAATTCTACCATGATCGAAGCCCCCCGTTAAGCCATATTTTAGAGGGATAAAACTTGTTTTAAATTTACCTAGTTGCCATCTCAGGTCTATATTCTGGTATACAGCATATTTACCTGTAAAACGTTCATTTCTAAAACCTCTTAATCCATTATTACCACCTAATTGAGCTCCATGGTAAAATTCGAAATCATCCCCAAGGATGGCTTCGGCTCCTATTCGAGTGGCGAAAACAAGGTTGCCTTGTTTGGTTAGGCTGTGATCAATTGAAAAATAGGGCTCCACGTAGGCAAATTTATTTTCATTATCACCTCCATCTATATTGGCTTTGTACCCTAATGTAATTCCTGTATTTAAAGCAAATGTGGGAAAAGCCAAATCGTTTTTGTTTGCAAAGTGGTAGTGTGCTTCCGCACCGATGTAATTTTGTTTTTCAAATACATCATTATTAGCAGGTACAATATTGATGAATCGTCCTTCCGTATTCTCGACGTTAAAAGACTCGAATATGGGTTTAAAATAGAAGTTTCCTCCGTCTCTACCTCGCCAGATAAGAGAAACAGCAGCGCTTAATTTTTCTATTCGCGTTCTGTTGAAATCCAGATCAACGTCATCTCTTTCATATTCGGTATCGTTACCGAATCCAAAGAAATTAATAGCAAAGGTTGGACTATTGTATTCTGCTTCAACACCAAAATTCCAATTGTAAAAAATGTTTGAGAATTCGCCAGAGTATGAAATGTCGAAACCAGAAGAACCAGTATAATAGGATGCTCCTATAGATTGTTTATGTGTAAAAGGATTGCGCTGTAAGCCATATTGTGTAAATGTGTTAAGTACTCCAACTCTAAGCCCGTCATCTGGATTAAAGGCAAGTAATGGTAATACTTGATTTACATGATATCTTCTTTTTTTGTAATCATAATTATTGATATCGTAGGAGTCTACAAGCCACTTACGAGATTTCTTATTTATTATGGTGTTGTTTTTTGATTTATAGTCATACAACTTAATTTTTCTGGTATTTTTAAAATCGTAAGTGTCATTTTTTCTTCCTCCCATAACACGTATCATGATGGGTTGATCTCCATCACCATCGACAGTAAATGAATCATTTCCGTTCAATCCATATAACCATATTTCTTTGGTTTCTTCTTTAGAAAACGTTCGATCAAAAATCCCTAGATCTTTGCGTTGTATCTTGATAGAAGTTTTTCCATTAGGGAGTCGGGTTACTAAAAATTTGTCATTTTTCTGGGTTCCTACTACGACTTCGAATTTGTTGATGTAGAGGTAATATGCCCTTGCGATATTTTCTAGGTTGGCACGTCTTCCTTTAAGTTTTGATTTAATTTCTTCAATTGTTTGTCCTTTTACTTCATCTGGTAATGATGCAAAAGCTTTTTCAATTACTTCATCGTTGAGGTTGTCTTGTATGTACTTAATTTCTTTTTGCCAATCGCTCCAGTTAGATTTATTGATGAAAGTGAGATCAAGTGGGTAAGGTTCAAAATTAAACCATTTTGTATTTGGCAACTCCTCATCAAAAGATTGCATCATTCTAATAAAAGGAACAGCAAAACGTAAAAAAGAAAGAACACTACCATCAAAAATAGAAAAAGCTTGATCTCGGTCGCGCGGTATAGGTTTGCAAATTTCTGTACCATCGGGATTTTCAAATCGTGCCCAGCGCCATTGGTCTTCATGTCGATCCCAGTCACCAATAAGCATATCGAATAGTCTGGCTCTTATGTATGATGGTTCATCAACAATAGACTTTCCTGTTTTCCTTATTTCACGAAGTACATCATCTGTGCTGAGAATATCTTTGGGTTTACCAAAACTTTCAAGATCACTTTGATTAGAGGCTACTCGTTCTTCTATCATATACAATTCATCACCATATTCATCATTATATATACCTAAAGGTTCTTGCTTTGGGACATAATATAATTTGGGGTTTGTATGGTAAACATCTGCAGCATCTGCCAACTTACCCACAGCAAAAGGGGTATAAGGATGGGCGGTTGTATAGAAATCTAGTAAAAAACGATCTGCAAAACTTTCTTGTAAATCTTCTTCTACATATTTATCTTGAAATGCAGTAGCCTGTAAAAATTTTATGGCACTTTTTCTTAGAGCTCGCATTACAAACTCTTTTCCATCTTTATCTTTTAATCTAAGTGACTTAGATTGATGCCCACCACCACGTCGAATGGGCTTTAGCCCACCATAAAGTGTATCTAGAAATGCGACGGGTGCTTCTACCGGTGTACTGTAGAATTTTCTATAGTGGTCTCCCCATAGTCCGCGATATAACTTCCCTTTTGTCGTTTCTTCTGTACTATATACTGAGGATTTTTTTGTGTTTTCAAAGCCATTTCTGGGTTCGAAATTGTATCGTACGGTATTACTAATCCCAGAAAAAACAGTATGTGTATGTATAGGTTGTTTGGTATTCTCATTGTAAAAAGAAACCGTTGCTTTACCATCACTAAAAATATCTAGTTTGGCATATCCGGTTTGTGACGAACCAAAGTCGTCTTTCATGATGGATCCAATATTCTGGGTAGTGCCTACAGCTCCACTTATGATTTGCGGGACATTGTATTTGTTGATGTATTGTAGGTTTTGATCCTTACCAGATACGAAAATTACATTTTCTTTTTGACGTGTTAATGTAAGCAGTTTATTGCGAAGGATTGTATATTGTTTGTTTTGAAAATCCTGTGTAGAAGTGCCTCCTGTTTTTGCAATGAGTCCAGCCTTAGTATTCGAAAAAACGGGATGATGAATAGCAACTATTTTAATTTTATCTTGATTTTTTTTTAGAATGCTTTCAAATTCATCAAAAAACTGGGTTCTGTTTTGAATATCACAATTGTCATTGATATAAATATTTTTATCCCAATCTTCTAAAAACCATTGAGAGTCAATAGCTATTAAAACTGCTTGGTCTGAAAGATCTTTTTTCTTAATCGGACAACCATCATCTGGATAGTATTTTGCACTACTATTATCTTGTATGAATGTTTCTATTCTCTTTACATTTTTGTAACCAGACACTTTCCATTCATTATATCCTGGGGTAAGAATAATTTGACCATTAAAATCTGAAATAACATCTAGTTGTTTGCCAACTGTGGTTCGAGTTGAATTCTCTTTAATACTACTAGGATCAGCGGTGTTCCCTACGAGTAAAAGCGTATTGTTTTCTTGTTGTTCCGAAGCACTTACTATTTGTTGTAATACTTCTAGGTCCATGTCTTTACTGGTATTGGCAGTAATGAAAATAGAGTTTTTTAATTCTTGGCTCTGAATTTGTGAAGCGTAAAAAATTAAAAAGAGTATTGTGATGATTTTTGAAGGTGTGAATTTCATAAATATGATGTGTTTTAAACTTAGGTTGGTATGGGCTCTTTAAGAATAGAAATATATTGTGTGTTGTAATCAATAATACTGTCTTTTCTTAATTGACTCATTACATTGCTTACGGTTTGTCTAGAGGTATTTGTGAGGTTAGAAATGTCTTTGTGTGATAATAAATTTTTGGCAACTATTTTATGGCCTTCTTCCTCTCCGAACTCAAGAATATAATCTTTGATAAAATCTGAAATTCTTGAAGCACTATCCTTATATAATAAATCTCGAAGTCGTCTTTCTAGTTTTTTAATACGTAATCCGTAGATTTTCAGAATTCCATTTTTAAGAGATTTGTGTTTCTCCATTAGTTTTTCCATTCTATGTGCCTCGATATAACATATAATACTATCTTCGAGAGCAATGGCTTTTTCATGGGTACTTTGATTGGTGTCTTGTAAACTGAGTTCTCCAAAAATATTTCCTTTTTTTACGATATACTTTACCGTATCACTTTTGCTATCTATAATTTTTACAGTTCCCTTTTTTAGAAAAAAAATGCTTTTATCTTGTTGGTTTGACAAGTCGATAACCTCTCCTTTGTCAATATTGTCCATCTCCAAAATTTCGCACATACGCATCATGGTAATTCTTCCAAGTTTATTGAAGAGGTTAAAATTTTCAAGGAACCAGTATTTGGTATACGTATTCAACAGGGAATTAGGTTTACGCGATTAGTATTGTTAAAAATAATGAATTTTGTCAATACCTTAGAGGCGTTAATTTTAGGAAACTTACTTTACACGACAAAAAACATTAAATTTTTGTCCAGGATAATATATAAAAGTAGAAACCCCTTATAGAAATAACATAAGGGGTTTTTTGAATATTCAAGATTACTTCTGTTTATTTTCCTAGCATAAGTAGCTCATTGCATACTACCTCGGTTATATATCTTTTAGTGCCTTTATCGTCTTCATAACTCCTGGTTGTAAGCTTGCCTTCAATAGCAACTTCCTGCCCTTTAGTTACGTATTTTTCGATAATCTCAGCGGTCTTACCCCATGCTACAATATTATGCCATTGCGTATCGGTTACTTTATCACCTGTTTTATTATAATAGTAATCATTAGTGGCGATAGAAAATTTGGCTAGTTTTTTGCCAGATTCTAGGTTTACAATTTCAGGCTCTTGTCCTAAGTTTCCAATCAACTGTACTTTGTTTTTAAGCGTGTTCATAATTTTAGTTTTTCGTTAAACAATTGATACTATCGAGTTCTTATGTTTCGACAATGCAAACCTAAGCGAGACATAAAGTAAGATTCGGTTAGGAAGTAATTAATTTCGTTTGTAAACATTTGTAGTCGTTTAAAAAACTTTAAAATATTGCTAATTAATATTTTAGTAATTTGTTCTTGATGACTTACTCTTAATCTTAAAATGTTTATTTTTAAAAGATGAACAATAGTTAGTGTCAAAATCTGATAGTTTTACTTTAGTTCAATCATTTATTTTGAAGACTTATATCTAAAATTTCAGTGATGAAAAATGAAGAGAAAATAATGACACTACATCCTCAGGGAAAGCAAGGGGTAAATATTTTGAAAAGAAGATATGATCTTATAAAGTCATTTATTCTAAAAACTATTGAAGAGCACAAAGAAATATCATTTTCAGATTTAACAGACTTGGCAGTAGATACACTATCTAGCACTTTTGACGGGAAAGTGGTCTGGTATATTGTAACGGTTAAGTTAGATTTGGAAGCTAGGCAAATTATAGAGAGAATCCCCAAAACCAGTCCGCATAAATTGCGTCTTAAAATATAAATCGTATTTCAGGGTAACGAACATAAATTAAAATCAATTGAAAGAATATATTATACTTCTGCATGGGGCATTAGGGACTAAGCAACAGCTAGAGGGGCTTAAGCACCTTCTTTCTGAACAATTTGAGGTACATACTTTTAACTTTGATGGTCATGGAGGTATGGCAATAGAAAAGAGTTTCTCTATTGATCTGTTTGTGGACAATACCTACTCTTATATCAAAACACAAAAGCTGGAAAAGGCCATTGTTTTTGGATACAGTATGGGAGGTTATGTTGCGTTGCGCTTAGCTAGTAAGTATCAAGATTTAGGACTTAAAATTTTGACTCTTGGAACCAAGTTTGATTGGACCCCTGATTTTGCTCAACAGGAAATACGAATGCTAAATCCAGATAAAATTGAAGAAAAGGTGCCAAAATTTGCACACTATCTTGCCAGTTTACATACTGTAGATCAATGGAAAGAAGTTGTGGTGCAAACTGCAAATATGATGCGTCAACTAGGGAATGCTCCTAAGTTGGGTGATCATGATCTCAAGAATATTGCATCTACCGTTGTTATTATGGTAGGAGGCAAGGATACTATGGTTACTCAAGAAGAGTCTAAAAGAATATGTGATGTATTACCTAATGCTCATTTTAAGGTAATTGATGAATTTCATCATCAAATAGAAAAAATAAATAAACAAGAGTTAGCTCAAATTATTTTGGATGTAATAAAAAAAATGAAGTAGGGGGGTAGGGTATCTTCTATTTCATTCGTTACACATGTACAAAGTAATAATCTGTAATAATTTGAGAAGTTTGAGGGACAAATAAATTTCTTTAAAAACAGATGGATTATTAAGATGGAAAGATATCCTCTTTCCATCTTTTTTGTTTTGAAACCATACGATATTGCCATTCTAGTGATACTAGAATCCGTTTTTAGATAAATTTGTGTTAGGGATCCTGGATTCACATTGTGATAAACAATTTGAATCTGGGGTGGCAATTTATTCGCAATTAATCTATCAATTGCAGTATTGAAGATTCATCGGTAATCTCGGTCGTGTTATATTTTAATCGCCAACCTAAAGAATTTGTAAGAATATAGATTTTCTGAAGCTCGCTCAGTAAACGATTTTGTGAATTGGTGATCAATGAAGATGTTTGGACCTTTTTCTCCAGTTGTAATATTACTTTTTTTCTAATCGTATTATGATCCTTTGGAGCAAATTTGTTTAGAAATCCCGGTATAAGACTGTGATATTTAATATCAGGATTAATATCAATTTCTGGTTCGGGAATTTTGGTTATGGTAACTGTTTTGTTATCCTTGTTTATGATGTAATCTATTTTGCTAAGGTCATACGATACTTGTACCTTGGCGTTAACTACCACTACTGCCGCTTTTTGAGAAGTAAACATGTCTAAGTAATATTTCTTAGCATCTTTATAGGTGATCACTTCGGCAAAATGACCTTCGGTTACTACGAGTTTACCCACATTTTTCATTTGGGTCAAAATTAGGTTTGAGGATTCTAATTCTGTTTCCTTGAGTTGAGATCGATCTATAAAATATTTAATCCCAAATGCCAGTAAAGCCATAAGCAGGGCGCCAAGTAAAAAATTACGCATAGGTTGTTAAGTATCTAGTAATGTATAAATGTACATAAAAAAATAGCCCTTCTAAAAAGAAAGGCTATTTGAGTAAGTAAGAATACTTTTATTGTCCTCCTTGTGGAGGGTATTTTTCAAGAATTGCCGAAACAATCTCATTCATTTTTTCCTGTTTTCTATCTACATTTTTGGTTAATGCAGAAGTACCCATTCCTTGCCAGATTAGTTCTTTTTTAGAAGCATCGATAAGGTCGATGTATAAAGTACCTTCGGTTACTCTAGATACCGAATTATAGTTTGGTCCCCAAAACCATGGGTTCCAACCCCATCCATAACCCCAACCAGGGCCCCAGCCCCAGCCAAAATTGTTTTGAAACACCTGAATATTCTCTTTGGTCTTTGTAAATATACTTACCAATACATCTGGATTAGAAGATTTGGTAAATCCTTTGGCGGTCATATCGGCTTCGATAGCTCTTAGAATTCGCTTTTTATCCAAATCGCTAATATCAGCTTTGTCGATACCAGGTTTGTAAAAAGCGAAGCTTTTGTATGAATTAAAATTTGCCTTCTTATCATAATCCGAAGCTACTCTCACAGTGGTACAGGAGCTAAGGGTGATGATAAGGATTAATGATAATAGTGAAAAAAATTTCATAATCCCTGATTTTTATAGATTTAACAACAACTTACGTAGGAAAATACACCACAATAATCATACCATATATCCTATGATATTGGGACTATTTTTTTGAATAGCTATTTGTTTTTTTATCATAGCCATATGGGCAATGCCTACAACCACTCTCGCAACAATATCCTCTTCTAAGATGATACTGTTCGGTAAAACATCGATACCCCTCGGGGGTGATATAATAATCTCCTTCTTTTGGAGTTATTATTTTTCTAGAACCGTTCATATTATACAAAAATAAGTATCTTGCAGGTATATGCCAGTTGTTGTTAACAAATATTTGATAGGTCGTCATTTTGTAGGTATTGCATTATGGCCTTTTATCGTAGTAAAAGATTCTTTTCTTAAGCATGATGAATCTTTTATAAACCATGAGCGAATTCATTTGAGACAGCAAGCAGAATTACTGGTTTTACCTTTCTATCTTATATACCTAATCGAATACGTTTTAAGGCTTATAATTTACCGTAATTCACAACAAGCGTATAGAAATATCTCTTTCGAAAGAGAAGCCTATGAGAATGAAGAGAATTTGGAGTACCTTAAAAAAAGGAGGCCCTGGAGCTTTATAAAATATCTATAATTTTATTTTTTAGTTTAGTTGTGTGTGGTTTTTACATCATATAGAATGACCTCTGCAGATTGAGTATAATCGTCGTCCCATTTAAAGTAATTTCCAGTTTTGAAATAATTCTCATATCGATAACCATTACCCACATAATCATAAAGTTCAACAAACTCGGTTTCTATATTTTTAGTATTACAAATAAGTTTGTAGAGTAATTTTCCATCTTCAATTTTTAAGAAAATAGTGAATTTTTCAAATTCTACTCGTCCGATGTTCACTTTTGCATCTCCCTGGCTCGTCCATTCACCGCTTTCTGGTTTTTGGTAATATTCTATCACTATATCCCCATCATACCACTGTACTTTAACAGTAGCAGGAGAATTTTGTAGTCCTAGTGCTTCATTCTTGATCCCATGTATTTGCGCTACATAGGTTTGCTTGTTTCCATCACAGTGATTTACTTTTAAGGTAGATTCCATGAGGTGAGTACCAGTTTCCATAGACCAATTGTCTGTAGTAGTCTGATTTCCTCTCCAATATTCTCGTAACTCTGTACGGCAGTATTTTTTTTGATCTAAAGGGTACTCTCCAGAAGTTGTGTATCCTGTAAATTTTGTAAAAAAAGTATAACTCCCATCTTCGTTTTTGTCAAAGTAAGTACGTTCTTCTTCGGTTAAATCGTCATTCTCTATAGCTTGGTAATAAATAGAGGTTGCTTTTCCGTTACCACGATCAATAGGCACAGACAAATACCAGTTTTTCCAAGTGATACTGGCTCGTTCTTCCTGTTCTTCTTCGGTTTCCTCCTCTTCCTGCTCTTCTTCGGGTTGTTCTTCTTCTGAGGTGTCAGGGTCTGGATCAGGTTCTTCAGATGTCGGTGGTTGTGTTGTGATTTCTTCCGTGTCAGAAGAATCGCAACTGGTAGTGACAGAGGTGAAAAATCCGAACAAAAAACAGATACATAAGAACTTTAGGGTTTTCATAGCTAAAACAAAATTGGTTGACCAAAATTAATAAAAAAATAATTAACCTTAATTTTACCCCAAATATCAACTGTTATCATGCATATATTTTCATTAGATACCATTAGTTCTGAAAATCAATCAATTGTTAGTCCTGAGCTTGACAGGGCACAAGTTTCAATGACTATAAAACGGGAAGATTTGATTCATGATACAGTTTCAGGAAATAAATTCAGAAAGTTAAAATACAGCCTTTTACAGGCCAGATCTGAAGGATATAAGACTATTTTGACTTTTGGTGGTGCTTTTAGTAATCATATTGCAGCTACTGCTGCTGCAGGAAAAATGATGGGTTTAAAGACGATAGGGGTGATTCGTGGTGATGAACTGGGTGAAAATTTAAACAATACTTTACTTCAAAATGATACCTTAAAATTTGCTAGTGACGAGGGAATGCAATTTAAATTTGTAGCTCGCGATGCTTATCGACAAAAAACATCGACTAAATTTCTGGAGGAGCTAAAAGCTGAGTTTGATGATTTTTACCTAATTCCCGAAGGAGGTACCAACGATCTGGCGATAAAAGGTTGCGAAGAAATATTAACTTCTAGTGACGCTTCTTATGATGTCATTTGTTGTGCAGTGGGTACTGGAGGTACAATTTCGGGATTGATAAATGCCTCTCAACAGCATCAAAAAGTATTAGGCTTTCCAGCACTGAAGGGAGATTTTCTTACATCAGAAATAAAAAAAAATACCCCAAAAAGTAATTGGGAACTTATATCTGACTATCATTTTGGGGGTTATGGTAAAATAAATGAGGAACTTATAGAGTTTATAAATACATTTAAGACAGAACACGGTATTTTACTAGATCCTGTATACACCGGAAAGATGCTTTTTGGAATTTTTGATCGTATTAGAAAAGGTGTTTTTCCAAAAAATACTCGTATTTTAGCCGTGCATACCGGAGGGTTACAAGGTATTGCCGGGATGAATAAAAAATTAATGAAAAAGAAGCTACCCCTTATTACAATTTGAAGCTAAAAATGAAGAAATTTATTGTACTGTTATCTATATCTGCGTTTATGATTTCATGTGGAGGAAGTAAAAAGGTAACATCTACTTCTAGAACAAAAACAACAACTCCAAGATCTACTTCGATTACCAAAGTTGAACCCAAAGTATTACCCACAGAACCTATAAAAATAGAAAAAAAGTCTGCTGCAAATCTTTCTTATGCAGAACGGGTACAGCAATATATTTTTGAGTATTCAGGCATTGCCAAAGATGAAATGAAAAGCTACGGTATTCCTGCAAGTATTACCCTAGCCCAGGGAATTTTAGAGTCAGGAGCAGGATATGGTGAACTTACCAGTAGAGCCAAAAATCATTTTGGAATCAAATGTCATGATTGGAAAGGGGATAGAGTATATCATGATGATGATCGTTCTCAAGAGTGTTTCAGGAAATATGATAGAGCTAGTGAATCTTTTAGAGATCATTCTCTATTTCTAAAAAATAGAAAACGATATGCCAGATTGTTTACATTTAGTCAACGTGATTATAAATCATGGGCGCGTGGTTTACGTGAAGCAGGGTATGCCACCGATAAGAAATATCCACAGAAACTAATAAGTATTATTGAAAGATACCGCCTTTATGAATTCGATAATGACGTATTAGGAAGAAACAAGAAAAGAAAGCCAAAGAAAGAAGTGGTGGCAGTAGTAAGCGCTATTACTAGTAGTAGTGGTCATTTGGTACAAAAAGGAGATACATTATATTCTATTTCTAAACGATACAAAATTACCGTTGAAGAACTTAAGGCATATAATAACTTAGCAGATAATAACATTAAAATCGGTCAGGTACTTAAAGTAGCTGCCGATAATGAGGAAGAAGAAGATTTCAATTAGATATGATCTACCAAAGAAGTAGTGCGTTATTCAAAGAAGCACAAAAAGTAATTCCCGGAGGAGTAAATTCACCAGTAAGAGCATTTAAAGCAGTAGGAGGTGATCCTATTTTTGTAAAAGAAGCAAAAGGAGCCTATCTATATGATGAAGATGGAAATCGATTAATAGATTATATCAATTCCTGGGGTCCAATGATTTTGGGGCATGCGCATCCTCCTGTGGTTGATGCTGTTGTCGAAAAAGCAAAAAAAGGAACCAGTTTTGGGATGCCTACAGAAATTGAAACTCAAATTGCAGAATTGGCGGTTTCTATGGTGCCTAACATAGATAAAATACGTTTTGTGAATTCTGGTACCGAAGCTTGTATGAGTGCTGTGCGATTGGCTAGAGGATATACAGGAAAAGATAAAATCATAAAGTTTGCCGGTTGTTATCACGGACATAGTGATTCTTTTTTGATTCAGGCTGGTAGTGGAGCTGTTACTTTTGGGAGCCCTAACAGTCCGGGAGTGACTGAGGGTACTGCAAAAGATACTCTATTGGCAAGGTATAACGATCTGGAGCATGTACAGCGTATTATAGATACCAATAAAGGTGAAATCGCATGTATCATTATAGAGCCTGTTGCGGGTAATATGGGATGCATACCACCTGTAAAAGGATTTTTAGAAGGTTTACGATCCCTATGTACTGAAAATGATATTTTGTTAATATTTGATGAAGTCATGACTGGCTTTAGACTTGCGCGAGGAGGAGTACAGGAATTACTGGGAATAGATGCAGATATCGTAACTTTTGGTAAAGTTATAGGAGGAGGACTACCGGTAGGGGCATTTGCCGCCAGAGAAGAAATTATGAATCACCTGGCACCATTAGGACCTGTATACCAAGCAGGTACCCTAAGTGGTAATCCACTGGCAATGGCTGCTGGTTTAGCAATGCTTTCAGAATTAAATAGTAAGCCTGAAATATTTAAAAGCATCGATGAAAAAACGGCCTATCTTCATAAAGGAATGGCAACTGCATTAGATGAGCATAATGTGGTTTACACAATTAACAGATTGGGGTCGATGATTTCGGTACATTTTGCTGAAGATGCAGTGATAGACTTCGATACTGCGGCGAACGGAAACAACGATACTTTTAAGCGATTTTTTCATGGCATGTTAGACAATGGAATTTACATTGCTCCAAGTGCTTTTGAAACCTGGTTTATTACAGATGCACTTACTTATGAAGATCTGGATGAAACAATTAATGCTGTACGCAAAGTAGCTACAACGCTTTAAAAATAAAACATACTATCATTCCGGCTATGCTGGAATGATATGTTTTGTATTTCAAAATCTAATATCCTAGGAGTTCATCCACTCCGTTAATTCTTTGATATCCCCGTTGGGATACTTTACCCCATATTTTTCGGCTTCTATCTCATGAATGTATGGGTATTTAGAAAGATGTTCTTCTCCGCCGTAATCATCAAAATCACTACGAATAGGTAACATTACAATAGCCTCGGTAGGGATTTTTGTTTTTGCCAATCGCAATACCCAATTACACCATTTAGAATGAATTGCTTCTTCGGTAGCTAAAAAAATGAATTTCTGATTTTCTGAAAGTTTTTCAGTAATAAGATTGGTAATGGCTTCTCCCTTATCATCTTCGAGTACTTGGTCCAACCAATCTACATAGATCATTACCCGAAAGTTATTTAGAAAATTGATAGCACTATCTAATTCTTCTAATTGATCGGGCTTATGAAGCAAAAATATAGAGACTTTATGAGCTTTGGTTTCTTCTTTAAAAAGTACCAGACTTTCATCTATGGGTTTGGTATATACTCTTACCGAATTTCGATATTGTAGCAAGCCATATTTAGGTAATATACTCATGAGTAGGTTGATGATAGTGTGTTAAACACTAACGTATGTGATGCATACTTTGTTGTCGAAGTATACCTTAAAAAGATGTTAATCCTCACCATAATCACCAAAAGGAGACTGGTTTTTATGGTGAGGCTGAACACTAAGTGGTTAACAAATAATAGGCTAATTACTCCTCTGAATCGTTGGTTAGTTTGCTGTTTTTACCAAAAAGAACTTTCATTTCTTGATGTACTTTTTCTGCATTGGGTTCATTCTCACCTGCCAGGTATCGAACCATGCGGTAAAAACTAAGTGCATTAGAGTAATTGTCATAATCAAGTAGCATCTTAGTGTCAATAAGCTGTTGAGCAAGTTCTTTTAGTTTTCCGACATGAGTATCGATTTGTGTTCGAGTATGATAATCTCTGTCAAATTCTTCTTTATCCAGAAAGTTAGGTATCCAATGAGGATATTCTTCCATATACTTTTTGGCTCGATCAATAATAAGTTTGTTTTGATTAGCCATGCGTCCGTATTGTTTTCGTTGTTCTGTAGAGAGGCTAATGGTTTTACCTGTTAAAACACTATTAATTGTATGTATTCCGTGACTGAGCTGATGCAATTCGTGGTCAGAAAAGGTAATTGGTATTAAATTTTCTAGAGCCATTTGTGTGATTGTTAAGATTTATTAGTAATGTGAGTTACAAACCTAGTTTAAAACAGCATACCACGCCATCGGGAATATCCCCCTTTTTATATGGGGATATTTCGGGAATAGATAGGGGGAAGTATACCCCATAATGAGATTATAAGTACTTCTTACCTTATGAATACCAATAATATGGCGGGTTCTGAAGTAAAGAAATATAGATAAGCGTTTTGATCCTATACTTTTAGCGTGCAACTAAGAATAGCGAATACAGTCTATATGTATTGATGAATAACATACAAGATTTACATATAGAAAAAGAAATACTTCCTTTGTTTGATCATACGTTGAACAATTTTTCGAGAAGTAAGTTACTAGAGTTGTTATATGCGCCTCTAAAGAGTAAAAGTGACATTAAACATCGACAAGGCATCCTTCGGGGTTTTACCGCGAATAGAGGTATATTGAGTACATATTCTTATTCGGTTTCCTATCTCATAGAAGTACATGAATTTCTTACCAATTATGATATAAGTGATCTATCTCAAAGAAAGTTTGCCTATAGGTTTTTAACTTCAAAAAAGATAAAAGTAGAACATCGATCCAGACTTTCTCAAATGATATTGCTTTTTCATCGTTTATATAGCTTTTGTTTTTCCAGATTGAGTTTACAGGCTTTTCCGAATGAATATGCCAATATACTTCGGGAAATAATAGATTTCTTTGCCGTATTTAATTTAGCACATTATGAAGAACTAATACGAGAATATAAGTTTGGAGATACCGAGGTTATCGAATTATGTTCCAAAATCGAAGAGCTTCAAGCAAAAGGTAAAATCTTTCAATTCTGGGAACATTTGTTTTGTTTTGAAGCATTTGATTCGATAAGTCAAACCATTGCACATAGAAAATTTACATATCCTGAGTTTGGGGATCATATAGAACTAAAAGGTCTTTATCATCCTTTATTGACTCACCCTATAAAGAATGATTTTAAAACCTTAAGTAATGTGGTAGTATTGAACGGAGCCAATATGTCGGGTAAATCTACTTTTTTAAAAGCTATTGGACTGTCGATCTACTTCGGCCACCTAGGAATAGGAGTACCAGCATCGTATGCGAGAATTCCCTTTTTCTCTAATTTTTCTATAGGGATCAACCACCGAGACGATATGCTTAATGGTTATAGTCATTTTATGACCGAAGTACAACACCTTAAAAATGTGGTGCTAACATCAAATACAGAAAGTTGCTTCGCAATTTTTGATGAACTTTTTAGTGGAACCAATATAGAAGATGCATTAGAAATCTGTAACATCACCATAAAAGGATTGACAAAATACAAAGACTCTTTGTTTTTTATTTCGACTCATATCCAACAGCTAAAAGAAATAGACATCGATGGAGTTTCATCGTTTTATATAGATTGCGAGCTTATTAATAACACACCTACCTTTACTTATGTTTTAAAAGAAGGTTGGTCTGATGTAAAAATTGGTAGCATATTATTTGAAAAGGAAGGATTAAAAGAGTTGTTATCCATATAAGGCGTAAGAAACAGTAACTGGTTGTATTATGGCTTTGGGAATTTTTTGAGTCCATATTTGTACACATATCCGGCAAAACCCAATATAAGAAGCACCGCAAAAGCAGAAGGTAGGTATTGACTATGAGGTTGATATTTTTCGAATACGGTACCTATAAATGCTGAAAGGAGACCACCAAAGGCACTGGTCATTTTATAAATATGCTCATAAATCCAGATACGGTGTTTCTTGTATGTTCTTTTGGGGATTAGATATCTTAAAAGATCGTAAGAAATTATAAATAGTAGTGCGCCAACCGTGCTGTAAATCACAATCGGGGACCAGATCATACCTATAGATTTGAAATAATACAGAAAGTATAAAAGAACCAACAGGCTAACTATAGCTACCAAAATATCGATACTCTTGGGTGTATTTATCTTCAGTTGGAGTATTCTATATCCTGAAAAAGCAACATACCCGCTTAGTACTGTGATTACCAATAAAAATGTATTTCTTCCAAAAACGAAAACCCCAATCAAGCCTGTTAAAATTACCACAGACATGAATCCTAAAAAGTACTTTCCGCTGGTATTATGTAATTTACCTCCTTTTGTGGTTGCCAAAGCAATGACTCCTAGTAATAATGCAAGTGAACCTGTTATAATATGAAGTAGAATATTTGATTGATGTGCGATGTCCATATCTAGAAATTATTTGTGATTACGATTGATTATGCAATAAACCCCGTCACAAATAACTGAAATGCAATGGGTTGTAGAAGTCTAAAAGGACGAATGATCGATATTAAGGCTGAATGATACTATACAATGGATGAGTGAATATCAGAAGAGTATACAATTTCTTTTTATTGATGCAATTATTCAATTTTAATGAGCTTGCGAATGGTCATAACATACCCTTTACTGCTTATTATGGATGCTAACCCATTGCCAAACTCAATGACATACCTACTATTTAGATGTGGTTTTATTCTTTTGATATGGTTTTCGTTGATAATGTATTTTCTATGCACTCTCGAAAATTTATGGTGCAATCGTCTCTCCAGAAAAAGTAAAGAGTAATCACATAATCTCTTTTCTCCGGTGATGCTATGCACAAAAGAGTAATTACCATAGGCTTCAAAATAAGCAACATCGGTAATGGCAATTATTAGAATATTTTCTCCTTGTTTTACAGGGATATTGGTAAGAGTTTCAGAACTGTCTAAAGGTGATGAGCTATCATTTTCCTCATGTGCTGTGTTACTTTTGGTTTTTGGAAAAAAATTATAGAAAAAACTAAAACCTAGAATAAGTGATATGATTCCGTTAAACAAATACATTTTACCCGAAGAGAACAGTGCAAAGGGTTGACTTTTAAAAATTAAGGATCGAATAAGGTGTTCTATTTCCGTAGCCAATATACCTACAATAAAGAAAAGTAAACTTAACAGTAGATATAGTTTTCTTTTTGAGGTTATATGAGACAAAAACCAGGTCTTATTTACCCCAATAACAACCAGAGTATAGCCAATTATAAAACTGGTGGCTAATGCTTGAATGCCCCACTGAATCCAGTTTAATGTGTCGTTCATGATATAGTTTGCCGTGCCTATCCCTAAACCCACAAGTAGTATTTGTGGTAAGAATCGGTTTGCAGGTTTAACATGAAACGATGTGCTATTCATAAGGGATTATCTACGTTGTCTTTTGGCTTTACTATTTCGATTATCACATATATGTTAAGGTAGCCAGTTGTATAGCTTCTTCTATATGGGTTAAAAAATGTGCTACATTCTTCAAATCGAAACACAAAGGAGGTTTAATTTTAATTACGTTGTGATAGGGCCCATCGGTACCTACCAGAATAAAACGTTTTTTTAAATCCTCTTTAATAAAATTTGCAATTTCCTCACTTTGCTTTCCTTGCTTATCTATAAATTCTACGCCAAGAAAAAGACCTTCTCCTCGCACATCAGCCAAACAGTCAAACTGTTTTTGTAAATCGATTAAACCATTTTTTAAAGCATCTCCAACTCGTGCGGCGTTTTTAGGTAAGTCTTCTTCTTTTATGATATTTAGTAGCTCTAGTGCTACAGCACAGGACACAGGATTACCACCAAATGACGTAAAGAACTCCATTCCATTAGCAAACGTATCAGCAATGTTTTGGGTAGTGACTACCGCTGCTATAGGATGCCCATTTCCCATAGGTTTACCCAATATGATAATATCAGGTACAATGTCATGCATTTCGAATCCCCAAAAATGGTTGCCTAATCGACCAAAACCTGTTTGCACTTCATCTACGATAAGCAGTATATCATGCTGCTCCAAAAACGGTTTTAGTATTTTTAGGTAGTCTTCTGCCAAAGGAACCTGACCCCCACAACCCGATATAGGTTCTGCTATGAGTGCAGAAGGAGTATTTCCTTTATCGATCTCTTTTTTTAAGATATCAATAGCCTCTTCAGCATATTCTTTTCCTGTTTTTGAGAGAGCATTATGGCTATTGGGTAAGGGTAAAGTGATAATGCCGTCTGGTTTACCGTCACCTCCTTTGCCGTTGTGCTTATAATCACTAACAGAGATACCCAAAAGAGTATTACCATGATAGCCGTTTTGTAAAATGGCAACGGTACTTCGTTTTGTATGGGTTTGCGCCATTCTTATGGCTAAATCAGACGCTGCACTACCAGAATTGACATAAAATATTTTTTGTAATGCGTTTGGTAGTGTTTTGGTGATCTCTTTGGCATAGTCGGCCAATTGGGGATATAAATACCGGGTATTGGTATTAAGACTTCTCACCTGTTTGGTAATGACTTTTGATAGGTTTGGGTGGCAATGCCCCACATGAGGGATATTATTATAGGCATCTAAATAGGTGTTCCCAAGATGATCATACATATATTGAAATGCCCCTCCTGTCATATAAATGGGCTCGTTATAACTAGTGCCCAGTGATTTCCCAGTAAACTTTTTTCGATCTGTTTGTAATGATCCTATATCAAGTGTCTCTTTTTCAAGTTGAAGAGATTCCAAAAAGAAACTGTTGATCCAAATAGGGTTAATCGACAACCACTTATGCAATAACCTCCAAGCGGGTCTCTCGCTTACCAGAACATATTCTGTATCTTCTCCTTCGGCTTTTTTCTTTGCCGAATTACAAACAGAGACACATAACCTTGAGGGGATAAGGAGATACAATAATTCTATTTCTTCCTTTTTTAAAGGCAGGATCTTGTGGTATCCTTGTAAAAATGCTCTTGCTTTTTCAAAAGGATCACTTTCATTGGCTAGCATGATATAGGTTAGGGCAATAGCTACCTCATAAATAAGCGGACTATAAGTAATGTCGCCAAAATCTATAATTCCGGTTACGGTATTGTCTTTTACAAAAATGTTGTTGTCATTCAGGTCAGAATGAATAATACCATGCCGTAATTTTCTTTGTTTAGGAACAACTAGCTGTTCAAATAGATCTAAATAATAGTTGACTACTTTTCGATCTTCGGGTTGCTCTATATATGAAACTTTTTCGGCATTGAGCAAGGTATGTTTCATATCCCAGAATAGTTCTCTTGCTCTTATAATGCTGCTTTCTATCGATTGTAGATGGGTATTCATTAACCCTACTGCCGAACCAAAATTTTCTAACAAGTTGGTAGTTTGTTCTACCGAAGACATGAGTTTACCATCTATAAATGCTAATAGTCTCGAAAATGAACCGTCTTTGTAGGTGTGTATCTTCTCTATGCATGATGGTAATTGAAAGGGTAGCTTTTGCTGTAATAACAATTGTAAAACTCTTTCTTCCTCATCAATGAGCTCAAATTCATTAGGTTCTAGATAGTGTTTAAGCACATAGTTTTTGCCCTCACTCTTAATTCGGAAATTGGTGCTGGCATAACCATCAAGTTTTTCGGTTTCTTGAGGGTGTATACTGTAGGGTTCTAGCAGTTCTTTCATTGAGCAATTATTCGAATGAATTACAAGATCTCATACAAGAAACATATCGCTATGTTTCGAATTGATTATGAGTCAAATATAAATATTTTACCAGTATCATACTGGCAATTTAAATTTTATATTTTCCGATTCAAATACATCGTATTCAACTATTGAGTTTGGTAGGTGTACCCTATGTTTTTTGGTATTTCTATTGCAGGAAGTTATTTTGTAAACAAAAATTCAAGAGGAACATTGAGCCTTTTCTTCCAGGCATTTTCACTGTGGTTTTCTCCAGGAAAAAACTGAGTCATCCAACTGTCTTTGGTGTATCCTTTTTGCGCCATGAGATGATCTACTTTTTTCTGAATTTCAGGATAAAGGCTGTCCAGCGTGGCATCACCACAATCGAAATAGATTTTATGCTCCTCTGGGTTTGGGAGATTATCTTGTAAATAGCTTAAAAATGCATCTGGAATAGGATTGTTTTCGAGTGTAAATATTCCCGGCCAATGCGTCGATAAGCAAGCAGCCCCTTTAAATATATTGGGGTACTCGCATATAGCATACATCGAGATTAAACCTCCCATACTGCTGCCGGCTACAAATGTATTTTCCTTATCGGTATGAACCGAGTATTTTTTATCGATATAGGGTTTTAACTCTTCAACAATGAATTTTAAATACTTATCAGATTGTGGACTAAATCTCTCCGAAATTGGAATAGATGCTTTTTTTAACTGTGCAGTAGCTGCGTCTTTTTCACTGTCTGATAGTGATTCAAATACCTTTTGCGGAAAATAGTCTGCATGTCTTGTGGCTCCGCCATTAAAAATACCCACTACAATAAATTCTTTGGTTTTTCCAGAGGTAAATAGGGCAGAAGCTACATCATCTACATCCCATGCCTGTTTGTTCCAGGAGTTCTCAGGGTCATACAACATTTGCCCATCATGCATATACAAAACAGGATACTTTTTTGTTTCCGTATAGCCTTCTGGAGTCCAAATATCTATATTTCTTGAGGTGATATACTTCGAATCGAAGTTTTCAATACGGTCAACTTTTCCGCTCACTACTTTTGGGAGCGGGTTGTTTTGTGCTTTCACGGTAAGTATAAGAAGTAAGATTGTGGTGGTGGTTATAAGTTTTTTCATTGGTTTGGTTTATTTATGTATAAAGTAATCCCAGGCTACTTTTGCAATATCGGCTATTATTTTTTCATTGACTTCAAAACTCTCAGAAGATGCTGTAACAAAAACGCTAATGGTAAAGTAATTTCCGTTAGGTAGAAAAACAATACCGATGTTATTTACTGCAGCGGTTATTCCTGTTTTTTTATGTTTTCCAGACCATCCGGTTTTATGTGCGACTACTGTTTTCTCTGGTAATTGCCCTTTTAATCGCTTCTTTCCGGTTTTGGTGCCTTTCATTACATTCCATATAAAATCATAGCTTTTCTGCGAGAGTAACCCCTCTTTGTTTTCATAAAACGTATCGAGAATTCTATTTGCTTCTTTTGGAGTGGTCCAATTCAAAAACTGTTTGTCCCAATTATTCTGCATGGTCTCTTCGTTTATTTTAACCTCAAAATCTTTAAAACCAAGCTTAGAAAAATAGTTCTCTACATCTACAGGTTCCCCCAGAAGTTTTAATAGCACGTCGCAACCTACATTATCACTTAAAGCGACGGTATATTCTATAATTTCTGCTAAAGTGAGTGTAGTTCCCTCGGGATACTTTTTTTGTATAGGGCTCCACAAGCCTGGCAATAAATCACTTTTCTTAATTTCGATGTTTTGGTCGAGAGCAAAATTGCCTTTATCTACTTCAGATAATATCGCTAGCGCAATAGGAAATTTAAACACACTTTGCATTGGGAAATGTCTTTGACCATTAATCGTTAGGGTGTCATTCGCCTCGGTTCCATTTATGGCAACACCAACCACCACATCTTTTTGTTGGATAATATTCTCAATTTTTTGTCTTAAAGGTTCCATCTTTTGAGTGAATCCTTGTGTAACCAAAAGTAAGGTGATTAAGAATACAAGAGGTGTTTTGTGTGCCATAATGTTGGGTTGTTTTTTTGGATAGATTACTATTTAAATTGAATTTGGAAGTTATACTTTCAAATGTATAAGACTAGCCTTGAATACTGTGTTAATGGTGAGTTAATTGTATTTTACAAGTATGTTCAGGAATATAGATGATCTTTTTACTCCCATTTTTCAAGTTTTAACTAGTATTTGATTGACCCAAACCTTTGTTCGATCCTTGTTTTTTTCAAAATCTTGAATCATGAATTCTTTATCATAGGTAATGATATCGTTAAAATATAGTTTTCCGTTTACATACACTTTGACTTCCTTTTCCAGATCGATCATTTCTGGAGAAATATTTACTTTAAAAGATGTAATTCTAGACGTTTTAATCTGAAAGGTATTATCGTTATACACTGCTGTAATTTTTCCAGATTTCCGAGGAAAATCAAAAGCTTTTTTACTTACATTTTTTGTAATTAGGCTATCTTTTTCATCATAATTTAACCACTTGTCTATGGTGAAATTTACGTTCTTATGCCAGTTTTTTTGTATGTGTAAGGTGTCTAATGTAATTTGAGATAACCAATCGATATTCCCATAGGTGTTATCATCAAATTCCCAGGAGATATGTTTAGGGAAAGGATTTCTAGTTCTCTTTTTTAAGTCATTAAACAGTATTTGATATGCAGGTTCAGATTCATCAAATTGCGGAAACCAATGTGGGTAGCCCAAGTATCGATGATCTTTATAATCTAGTTGCATAGCGTTCATAAGACTGTCGAGTTGGTCGTTTGCATTGGGGGGGTAATAATAATCCTGGTCTGTTGAAAAATTAATGAATGATCGATTAGATATATTTTCAATAAAAGTCCCTCCTGTAAATACTTTTGGATAGGTATTAAACCCATAAAAACCGGCAAATAACGAGGGTTGTTTCATCAAATATGAAAAAGAACCTGTGGCACCCATAGAATGACCAGAAACAAACACTTTATTGTCATCGATATTAATAGCTGTTTTAATCGTTTTTACGATTTTAGGAATCATAAAAAAACCATCATCAGAGGTCATCCAATTGTATTGTTTATTGGCACTTGGAAAAATTAAAATCACCTTGTTTAGGTCACCATATTTGGTATAGTACCTATTCCAACCCCCTAAATTTATCTCTGGGATCTGATATTTTTTTAATTCTCCATAGTGCACCGCACCGTGTAAAAAGAATAATACAGGGTATTTATTTTGGGGGTTGTAGTTCTTTGGTAGGTGAACCAGGTAAGAGGTTGCCGTTGAGTCATTAATTTTTAGAGAAATAGAATAATCTCTATGTTCTTTTGAAATGTAGGGGTTTAATGTTCTTAAAGTTTTATATAGATTTTTACTTTTTGTGGCGCTATAGAGATCAACATTTGACACCCGAAAAAATTCCTGTTCTCGTTCTTTCAAATTTTTGAAAAATTTCAGGCTATCTTTTTGAGCTTCTGTTTTTAGGGTTTCCCATCGGTTATCGTGCATTAAGTTTTTATAATCTTCTTTGGCGTATTCATCTAAAACAAAACTCCAACCGGGGTACCCATCTTCGTCTTTTTCCATTTTGGCGAGTGGTGATAAATACTCAAAAGCTTTGTTGTAGTTTTTTAATTGGGTATTTAAAATAGAAGCATAGTATAGCTCGTTTCCAGTAATACTATCTGGGTAATCGTGAAAAGCTTTTTCGATAAAGTTGTAGGCTTCCTGGTATCTGGTTGTATCTTCTTTATTAATGACTTTTATTGCCTGTTCTGTTAATTCGGTATATGATTTCTGAGCCTGAGTAGCTATTGCAAACAGCATAAAAAGTAAAGGTAGTATACGCGTCATGTTTTTTTTTGACAAATATATTTAGGATCGTATTTAAAAAATTGTACTAATGGGACAATGCATTATTTTTTTAAATGCCAAAATGTATCCTCGTTTCCGAGAAGCGTACCGTCTTTTAAAAACTTCCTGGGTGAGTTTGAAGTTAAATTTTGAAATACTTTATTTAGATGTGACTGGTCTGAGTAGTTGAATTCATATGCCAATTCGGTAAAACTTTGTTTAGGGTTTTTAAAAAGCTTCTTTTCCAACGTTTTTCTGAAGAGAACAATTTTATTGAATGTTTTTACAGAAATACCAAAATGAGTATTGAACAACCTGTTTACATGTCTACGACTAGCTCCTACCTCTAGTGCTATTTGCTCAATGGGTACAGTTCCTGCATTTTTTAAAATCAACAGAACACTCTCTTCTAAAAGGGGGTTTTTGTATGCTATGAACTTAGTACTTAAATACGCATCTAATAGCGTGGTAAGTGTAGATGTATTTTGAGTTTCAAAAAGTGCTGAGAGCTCTACAGAGCTAAAGAAACTGTAGTTTTTTATAAAATCGGTAAAATTTAGATCTTTATAAAATTGCTGAATTCCCAATGGTTTAAAAACGATGACTATTCTATGCACTTTACCCATTTGTTTAACCTTTAAAATAGTATCTCTTATGGGTGTAAAAATTTCTAGAAAGTTGGCGTTGTCATCATAGATCACTTCTCCTTTTTGTGGACTTATATTGGATTTGTATAGGGATATGGTGGTATAATAATGAGGGAAACATTCGAATTCTGTTACCGTGTTTTGTGATTTTATATCTAAATAGTAGTAATCGACATATTTTGCAATTAAAGGATTGTTAGGTTTGAATGTTTCAAAAATGTTATTCATTCTGATATGTAAATCGTAAGTATGTGTTTTAAAATTCTAGCAACGGTTTTAGATTTGAGTATTTGCGTGGTTTGGTGATAAACTTAGCATATATTTTCAGATATTGGGAGGTAGATTTTATTTTTTTTCGTGCGCTTGACTAATCATGTGGTTAGTTATTTTCCATTCGTTATTTATTCTTTGATACACCCTCAAGTGGTGAATATATCTATCTTTCATTATAGTGCCATCACTCCATTTCTGCCCTGATCTGATATTCTTTGAACGTAGTAAAGCAATATCCTCGGTAAGGAATTGCACATCATCATTGACATAGTTATCTACCCCAGTCATAACAAAATCCATTGCAAAAATTTCTGTAAGAAGTTGGCGTAATTCTGTTTTCGATTGCATTCTGTCTCCAAAAGCATTGGTCCAATCGGTTTTATCAGAATAGTCTTTTATAGCTAGTTCTACATCTTTTACTTCCCACCCTTTATTCCAATTGTCAATAGTTTTCAATATTTCTTTTGAATCACTATTTCTATCAATTTCTATTTCTTTTTTCTCTGAATTGCACCCAAACATAAGTGCTACGACAAAGAGTAGTAATACTATTTTTTTCATTGTTTACTTGGTTTTTACTTTAGCGTTCATATCGTTTACGATATAATGATTTTCCTCATCGATAAAAACTTGATATAGATAATCTTCTCGTTTTATATTCGAGGACTTCACTTTCTTTTTGAAGTCATTTGTATGACCAGCAAATTTTATGAATTTATATTCAAAAGGTATGATAGTAGTATTGTTCATATCAATGATACCACATTTACCGTTTTTTACGGCAATAAATCTATTAATCGTTTTGTAATCGATAGATTTTAGTAAGGTTTCATCCTCAATTAATAATGCTAAAAAATCATACTCGATAGGAATTAATAATTCTCCCCTTTTGTTGTATAATCCAAATAGCTTGTTTTTCTGTGTGACATAGTACCCCAATATTTCTCGGGAATAAATTTTTTTGCATTCAATAGGAATCAAAAGCTGCCCTGAGTTGCTTACAACCCCATATTTACGGTTATCTTTTACAATATAATTTCCATTTGTATCGGGATTGTAAATTCTATCGTATGATACGTTAAAAACAAGTTCGTTTTTTTGGTTGATTAAGATTTGTTTTTTGTCTTTTACAACAATGTACTTATCGTCAAAATGACCCTTGATTTCCTGATAAATAATAGGTACGACTATTTCGTTTTTCAGATTTACGACTCCATACATATTATCTTTTTTCACGACTATGGTACTATTGTCGTATCTTCTTATTTCGATGTTATCATATTCAAACGGAATCACAGTTTTTAGGTTATCTGATACAATACCTGCTTTGCCATCCTTTTCTTTTACGCAGTATAGCTTAAGTATGGGGTTATAATCAATGTATACATAGGTGTCTGAAACTTCTTTCCCATTTGTATCAATAAAAACTTCATAATCTATCGTATCCTTCGAGAATGATGCTATTGCCAATTGATTGTCTTGAAAAAGATCTATAGAAGCATACTTTTTAGAAACAATTTCATTTTTTGTATTTATTAAAACCTCTTTATTTACCTTTCTTGTAGACGTTGTTTTTTGATTAAAAACTGTAGTCGTATAATTTTCTAATTCTGAAAAAGTAGCAATAAAGCTTATTTCCTTTCCCGATGAGAATCTTATCCTGTCGTAAGAAGGAGGAATTATAAATATTTTTTTTTCATTATGGTATACACCATACTTATTATTGGTTTTTGATATAGAGAATTGACCATTTGTTTTCTCATGATAAATGTTGCTGTAGTCCTCGGGAAAAATTTCTTCACTCTCAATTTGTCCGGTGGCAACGATACATTTTAAAGTTATAAGTAGTAATAAGGTATTTCTCATTTTAGAATTATAGTAGGAACATTCGCTTTAAGTGTTCGTATGATGTCATTTATAATGTTGAGTAGGCTCTTTTAGTTCGGTATGATTTCAGGTTCTTATATAGATTTTTAATTTATAGATAGTAAAAAGCCAAATCTTTAGAATATTTATCTTACTAACAATCTAGTGAATTAGCGTGTTTGTAATTGGCAGCAAATTTGTCGAAATCGTCTAATTCTCTATTTGCTATTTATGGTGTTGACATTTCTTTATTTTCTATTTCAATAGCTTTTCTTCTTTCATTATTTTAATGGCCTTTTCGGTTTCGTTGTGGCCATTAGTCATGGAACCTGGGAGCATAATTAATCGCTTTTTTATATTTCCGTTCTCATCTTGAAACATCACTTCAAATCTCGAACGTGTTAATCTTTTAATTCCTTTTCTGAATCTTATATCTTTAACTGTTTTTCGGTCAATTATAGGAATCGCAGAGTTATTAAGACTATTAAAAATTCCATAAATCAAATAAAGGCCGAGTAATCCAAATATAATGGGTTGTAATGTTTGACCATTTTGAAATGCATTGAAAGCGAAATAGAAAAGTCCAAGGGTAATTATTCCATAAATGATTAGAATTCTGGTGATATTATTTCCAACGGTCACTTTTGCTACGTTGCCAACAATCCCATCTCTTGATAAAACTATTTTATCAGCTAAGATATGGCAGAATCCTGTTTTTGTTTTAAATGTTTTTTCCTGTTCCATTTCGGTTTTTCAATGAATATAAACTTATTTATAGGGTTCACATTCTTCTAATATGTTTCTGTAAAAATAACAATATTGATGATCAACAAATATGCTAGGCGTATGTTTTAATGTTGTTTAAGGTAATAAGTTGTTACTGTTCTTACCATACGCTCAATTTTTATATACATTGTTGTATATAGCTCTAATACTCGATTTACTTTAATACTATGTTATCTATAAGTAGCTGAAATTTTTCTACTCTTTTGTTGGCTATTAAGAAAGCTATTTCTTCAATAGCATCACCAGAAAAATTTGGTTTATCGAGTGTTCTTCCTCTAAATGATGGAATCATACTTTGTAACGGTATTTCTATTTCTTGCCAATTGCCATTTGTTTCGAAGGTAGTGATATAGGAATAATAATCCTGTGAATTAGATTTTATTCTAAACTGATATTTTTTTGTATCCCCCTTTATTTTAAGAACGATTTTAGTGAATTCTTTCACCGATTTTCTATCGAATTTATACCGTACCGAAGAGAACCCTCCGTTATTATCTAATGATATTACCCCTTTAAAAAGACCATGTCCTTCGGGGCTTAGCGCAAAGGAGCCCGACGATTTCCCTCCCATAACGTCATCATCAACAATAACCCAATCTTTTAGATTTGATTTTTGTGTAAAGTCAAAAATTATAGGTGTAGCCATCGGTGTGAACATTACCATCATAACCATCAATTTCATCATAAGATTTCTTTTTTAGTATGTATAACGTTTTGGCTAAGCGCAGTATCCCGAAGGGTATTGCGTATAGGTGTTATTGTAGCCAGTTTTTATGTCCAAATTTCGTTGGAGTCTGTCAATATCAAAGGCTCCTTATCGGTGATTAGAATTGTCTGTTCATGTTGAGTTACATAACCACCTTTGTTGCCAACTAAAGTCCAACCGTCATTTAATTCAACCGCAACAGTGGACTTGGTAGCGATAAAAGTTTCAATTGCCACAGTCGTATTTTTTTTAAATCTTTCTCGATTTGTCCTAACTCGGTAGTTTAATATATTTTCGGGGTTTTCGTGCAGACTTCTACCGACTCCATGTCCGGCTAAATTTCTGATGACTTTAAAACCACATTTTTTTGCTTCCGTTTCTATTAGTAATCCAACATCTGATATTTTCACCCCTCCCTTAATACTGTAAATGGCTTTTTTCAAGATGTCCTTGGAAGCATCCACAAGAGGTTGGTGGTTATGTATGTCCTTTCCAAGTACAAAGGAACCTCCATTATCAGACCAATAACCATTTAACTCTGCCGAAACATCAATGTTGACCAAATCACCTCCTTTAAGCTTTTTTAACTCGGACGGAATTCCATGGGCGGCTTCCTCATTTACACTTATGCATGTGTATCCTGGAAAATTATAGGTTTCATTAGGTGCAGATTTAGCACCATAACTTTTTAATATTTTCCCTCCGTACTCGTCCAGCTCTTTGGTTGTCATACCAATTTTGGCATATTCCCTCATCATCTTTAGTGTAGTCCCAACGACCTCACTAACCTTTTTCATTCCGATTAATTCTGATTCTTTTGTTATCGACATTTCATTTTTTTTAATTGACTGTAAATTAGATATATAATTGCTTTTTGTAACTATATATGTTTATAAAAATAACAATATTGACGATTTGCACATAGATGAGGTGCAAGTTTTATCGCATAGCTAATCACAAGCTGATACTGTTTTAGCTCCCGATGATAAGCAAGATTGCGATTACTAAGAGTACGATCCACCCCGAGTGTTTTCCTTTGGTGCCTAGAAGTACTAATCCCGAAGAAGCAAGTTGGACTATGATAATTTTTGTTAGCTGAAGTGATCTAACGAAAATATAAAATCGTTTTTAAACGTTAATTGCAATTGTTGTTATACGCTTCTACGACCTGCCAAACCTTTTTTATTTCTGAATTTTGTATACTTTGCTGTAGTTCATAGCAGTCTGCAAAATACCGTCGTAACACCTTTTTTTTAAGCCCTAATATTCCCTGGTTTGCTCTTATAAAATAGTTGTCATTTGCTTTTTTAAGGAGTGTCATTGACCATAATTGGCTATCTCCCTGGTCGAACCACTCAAGTTCGTAGTGACTCAATTTCCCTGTGCTAATGACCTTTAAAAAGTAGAGTTTCCCATTGCGGAAGTCTATGTTGTATCTTGGATTTACAAGTGAACTAGGCGGGAACGATTGCCTAGGTTGAGACAGCCAAAAACTTTGGTAGTTAACTCCATTTACTCGAAACATTGTGATGTTTTCGCGTTTGTATTTTTTTGTTTTTCCCTTAGCATTTGTCAACCTAATCTTTTTATGAAATCCTCGATTTACTGCTTTTTCGTTTATATAAGAAACCGAACCGTAGAGGGTTTCACCTGTTTTTAACACGATGTAGTCTCCCTGTTCATTTTGTTGGGCGTTTGTAAGTGAACACGATGAAAAGATGAAAACACAGATTATTTGGAGCGTCTTTGTCATGGCTTGATACAGTAGTTTGGTTTCTCCTTTATCGACCAAGAATTGTACCAAAATATTCTATCGGAAGATTGATACAAGACTTTGTTATGACGTCATATATCCTATTGTTCTTTGGTTTTAAATAATTTCAGCCTTAGTACTATCCAACATTTGTAAAAGAAAATCTGAATCATAATTTTTCGTCAATTCATATACAATAGGTTTTAAATACTCAAATATAAATTCATTTAAACTTTCATCTCCTAAATCATCATTATAGTATTGTATTTCTCCGTTCAATTTGAATTCAGGATTGTCTTTTTCGTATTCACTTTCCCATTCCGCTAATTCAAGAAAATCAAATTCTACAAATTCAAAATCTGGGCAATTGTTTGAGGTTTCCTCAACTTTCTTAGTGATGTTAAAGTTCGTTGTTATCCATCCAGACCAAGGGCAACAATAAATTCCAATAGCTTTAGGTATTTGATTTTCTTTTATGAATCGGTTAATTGAAGAGCTTAAAAACTCTTTAATTTCATCCGTGTTTTTATTTAAGTCAATCATTTGTAGATTTTACTCATATTTAGAGTTTGATATATGTGTTTTAACAAAGCAAAATGTTACCTAGCTTTTCCGTTTTTGTAGTGTATTGGTTACTAAATTTAGTTTTTACAAGCATTACAACGTACTAAAAATACAAGAACCATTCGATTGATTACTTAGTTCGTATGAAAGCATATAGTATTATCATTATTCTTTTGAATATTCAAGTAGTATTTTTTTTAGTTTTTCAGCACCTTTTTGATCATATTCAAAATCACTTATAGTTAATCCGTGTTTTTTTAAGAGCCATTCAAAGAATTTATTGTATTTATCTCTTCTTGGATTGTCGTATTTGTTGTATCCCGAAAATTTACTTTCTATTATTTTAAGAATTTGTCCATCAACAATAATATATTTTCTAATCGATTTATAAGGACTTACATCTAGCAAGCTATCCCTATCTGAATAATATGTTGACATTGTTTCTACCCAATTGTCATCAGTTTGTAATAATTCAAATTCCATCCTATCATTCATTACTTTTCCCCATGCATAATTGTTAGAATAATCTGACTTGCTCGCAATGGCAGTATCAGAAATTAGTTCGAAATGCTCAACAAAATTTTTATGAAGATATTTGAAGGTTGTAATAGAGTCTTTTTTGTTGTAGGCTTCTATAAAATTTGAAACCACTGTTTTGTGGTTTTGCGCATTACAATTCAAACAAAAAATAAAAGTCAGAATGATTACCAATAATATGTTTTTCATAGTTGGTTATAAATTAGATATAGAGTCACAAAAAGCAACTACATGTGTATAAAAATAACAATATTGGTGATTCGCACATAGATGAGGTGCAAGTTTTATCACATAGCTAATCACAAGCTGATACTGTTTTAGCTCCCGATGACAAGCAAGATTGCGATTACTAAGAGTACAATCCACCCCGGGTGTTTTCCTTTTGTGCCTAGAAGCACTAACCCCGAAGAAGCAAACATGGTTATCGCTGCTACCGTAATCATAAAATTGGTAAACGCTGTATCTAGGGTAGTGGGTGCCATTGCTATTTTTACCAAAAAGGCTCCTATACACCAACCAAAGAATGAGGCCAGGTGCCAGGTAGCCCAAATAATTCTTAAATGCCGTTCTCTCAACCCGGGATTCGTTTTGGTGGGCACCAGTTTCCCTTTCTCTCTTTTGGGGTGAAAAATTAAATACTCCCCAAGAATAGAGTGCACCACCCCTAAGAGTACACATAGTATTCCTGCAATTAAAAAATAAATGTTCATATATTCTTCTCTTATCGTGCTAGTATCTTTAGTGCTCCAATATGTTTTGAAGTTCTCGTATAAACTTCATCGCCGCTGTCTCAATGGTTGCGGTCAATTTTTTTTGATCCTTAAAGTCTGGTTTTTCAATCAGAGTATGATCGAGTATCGATAAACTTTTATCGATCGACGCCGCCAGATGATAGCGATCCCAATCACTGTTTTTAAACATGTTCCAGTACTTTTTACGAATGCTTTTATTTTGACCCGACAAGCAAATCGAAAAGCTGAGTGATTTGTGATTGAGGATGATCACAAATTTAAGTTTTTGTTTTTTTAACTCGGCGGTGGTGAGCGAAAAATAAGAATACTCTGGGCTTCCCTTATAAATGTTACCAAGTGTAAACAGGGTTTCGTATTCTTTATGAAAAAAGGCTCGTAAGTGTTTCATATAGCCTATCAATTCATGATAGTCCAGGTTTTGTTGGGGATTTGAAACCGCTATAGGTTGTATTTCTTCAGCTTTCATGTCCTTAGTTTTTACCAGAGGGATACAAATGTCTATAATACATTTTTTCTCAGGGTGTGTTTGGTGATCGTTATGATAGGTCTCAAAATAGTCTGCATCTCTAAATTCATACCCGTTTTCGATCACCCAGATACACATGTTTTTCCATGCCAGGGATATGTCTTCGGCTTTAATTTCGAAATGCCCAACCACATACCACCCTTTGCCTAGGGTGAGTTGCCTAATGTCGCCATCAGGATGAATGTCTTGGTTGATAGTCACACAGGTGCTGAATCGTACTTTTGTAGTTTCTGTAACATTGGGGTTGTCGTGATATACCGTAATGGCTTTAAAATTTGAAGTGTCGAGTACTTCTTTTTGGTGCCCCCATGCCATTAGTTTTTGAAACATAGTACCTGCCTTATCAAATTCTCCTATATGCGATATACTGGCAAGTTGTATCTCTGGGAGTTCTTGTATGGTAATTTGTGCATTCATTTGTATCCATTGTTTATGATTAGCAATGGAGCAAATGTATTTTTGAGATGAAAAAGGCACTATACCAATCTTGCTCAATATTTTTTTTCCTTCAGATTTAAATTGGGTAGGGGTACAGCCATAGTATTTTTTAAACGCTCTTGAGAACGAGCTGTCACTATTAAAACCGTAGGTATAGACCAGCTTTTTTAAGGGGGTGTTTGGTGCTACCAGGAGTATAGAGGCGATACGTTCTATACGTTTTCTGGTAATGAACTCGTTTAGGCGTTCATGAACCACGGTTACAAATACCCTGTGAAAATGATATGGTGAGTAATGTGCTTTTTGAGATAACGATGCTAGCGATAAGTCGGCGTCGAGATTTTGTTCTATATAGTCCAACACAATAGTGAGGCGTTTAAGATATTCTTGTCTTGTTTGCGACATTGTGTTTTGGTTTAATCGATTTTAATCGTTCTTATAGATGACTTTATATACCACTTTACCATTGAGCAGTTTTGTTGGGTAGTTATTTTCGATCTCGTACTCGTAGTTTTTGGTAGCATATACGCTATTATCAGAACTTTTATAGGTTGTTCTTGTGGTAACGTTTCTTTTTTGCAGTGATAACGTGATTAGTTTTTCAAAAAACACACGACACCAGGGCTCCATATTTATATTGGCAAAAACACCTTTGTCATCGCTATAGATATAACTAAAATCTCCCCCTTTTTTAATGCTTCCATCATCATAATAGGTGGGTGCTATAGAAGAATTAAAATAAGCATTGGTATGTATACTTTTACCTTTGATGATCTTATTAGATCGATCTAGTTCGAAGGTGTAGGTATAGCCCCCTAGCTTATTCATCGATGACATGGTCACCGTATTGTTATCATAGGTTACGGTATGGCCATCGTCTAGTTCACCATTTATGGTGTAGGTATATTGTTGTAACCTACCTTTTTGGTCATAAGTAAACAATAATTCTCTTACCCGATAGGTATCTCTTTTTTTGATAGAATCGATCATTTTTATGAGTCTAGCGTCATTATCATACTCAAAAGTGAACGACGGTAGTTTATATTTTGTAAGATCTGCTGTAGTGTTAATCGTATCTAATTGTATGGCTATAGGAATTTTTTTGCTCTGCGAGGAACAGCTTACACAAATACATAATAGCAATAGGGGTAAAAGCTTTTGTTTGATCATTTTTGGGATATGTTCTTAATTTAATGTAGGTGGACCTATAAATCCTTACCTTATTGCAGAAAGATATTAAATTAAAAACAAAATAGCGGTTTAAGTTTGCGCCTAAACTACTATTGCTTTTATACCTTATGAGAGGAAATTCTTTACTTTTTCATTTCTGCCTGTAATTCCATCATCTTTTTGTCTGTCATTGTTGCGGTTTTTGACATTCCGTTTATGATCTCAAATGTCAAAGCCAAAGAAATAGATGCATCTAATGCTGTTTTAGTTTCTATGAGAATATGGCATAAAGCGTTTATTACAATTCGTAATGTTTTTTCATCACTTTCAAGATTTATGTTTTGATCAACATATTTTCTTGTTTCATAGCCTGCTTGTAAAGGTAAAATAAAAGGTTTGTTTTCGTCGGGAACGCTCAAAGTAAGATATCCCCATTCTGATGCTCCTACATTTTTTGCATACGTTTCAAAAATTGTTTGTAGTGAAGGGAAAGGAACCTTATCAAAGTGGGAATTTAGTTTTCTTTTTATTCTTGCAAAAACAGATTCTGGAGGAAGGTCATTCCAATGGTCAACAGCTACAGGACCAACAAGAAGTTCATTCATTTTCTCAGAAAACACTGCCGAACCTGGTTCAAAATCATGTTCATAAATTGAAAACTCATTTGCAGTTGTAATACACCTTTCGGCTACAATTGTCGCCATAACACAAATGGCATCTTCAACTCGAACACCTTTTTCAGTTTGTACTGCATTATAAACAAAGTTTACAATTCTTCTGGTTAGCTTTTCGACAGAAGGTTTAGAGTTTAGAAAGTCAAAAATTCCCATAATTTTATTTAGTATTGTTAGTGTCTCTGGAATGATGCGTTTACTTGCTTTAGGCGGCTTACGCAATATACAAATTGTAGTATGCAGTTTTTAATTGCTATGTAATAGTTTTTGTAAAATGGGCACATCAGCAGGGGCTAGTTTTTTATTTTTTATCTGATGTACATCTAACCACTCGTATAGATCATGATCGGTCAATTTGAATTCAGCTTCAATAAATTCACATTTGTATGCTATAAGTTCAATGGTTATTTTTTCGTACTTATGAGTCACTTTTGCAAAGTAATTTAAGACTTTTACAGACATTGAAATCTCTTCATATAGCTCCCTTATTAGAGCTTGCTCAGGTTTTTCATTGATTTCTATTTTACCTCCTGGAAATTCCCAATATCCTGCTAATTGTTTTTCTGAATTTCTCCTACACAGGAATATTTTATTGTCTTTGTATATGATTCCGCAAACTACTTTAATCATAAGTTAACTAATTTTTCACGATGCCTTTTTAAGTATTTTTTATTTCCTTCGGTTAGGTTGTTGATTTTCTCTTTTCCTGTTATGCCAAGTTTAGAAAAATTATTTCTATTCATTGAACCGGACAATAGAATTTGGCCATCATCGTCAAAAGATATAAGACATCTATCAAAAAGAGCGTCATATGTTGGCGATAATAGCAAGCCATTGTCAACATCTATTCTTTCTTGGTCGCTAGATTCTCTCCAAGGGACAATGTGAGACGCAATAAGTATTTCCTTAATGGTTACTCCGTTAACCGCACATTTATAGTCCCACCTTTTTAATATTTGTTGCCTAAATTCACCTTGACAAGTTCTTGATATAACTAAACTTTCTCTTGTTGTTTGTTTAGGAGTATTATATTTAGAAGCCTCTTCATTAACCGTCTGTATGGGTTTAGTGTAATCATCTAGACGTACTCTTGCTAAATCAAATATAACTTTTACAATATCCCAATTTAATTTATAGAGATAGCCTTGATTGGCTTTAATCTTAGAAGGATTTCCAGTTTTATTAAGTGGTGCGTATTTTGAAGGTAAATATTGCTCAATTTTGCTATAAACTTTATTAATGTCCAAAGGTGTACTAAACAGGAAATATTTAGCATCGATCATATAGCCTTTGGTCTGCCATTCAACATCTACATTAAACTCTTTAGGTTGCGATGCTAAAAAGTATTCAGATGCAATAATGCAATAGCCTATTAAATAACCTTTGTAATAGTTTAAAACAATATCATTGGGATTAAGCTTAGTCATATTGTCCCAATGAAATACTGAATTCCCAGAACTATTATGAGTCGGAGCCCACAAATAACCTCCTTCTTTTTCTTCTTTATAGGTTTTTCCTTGATTTACCCAATAATACATTTATTTGGTTTTGGTAGTTGCTTATAACGTTCTCATGAATGGGTAGAAACAGAATTCTATTCAAAAATCTTTCGACTTTGTATTGCCTTTGTTTTATGTTTATAGTTTCGTTTTATCGCTTAAACGTACCTATGTTTTTTATACAATGTTGTGCAAATTGTTTTCTCGTAGATAGGCAAATGACTGTGGCGGATTTAATCCAAAATTTTGTTTTATGCAAAGTTCAGTTTTATATTTTTTCGGATTTTTAACTTCTATTGCATAACCACTTTCTTTTCCATTAAAGTACTGCATATAATAGTCTTGTGAAATTCCTGAGAATTTTGATGTTTGATTCCACAATAGGTTTAATTCCTCATGAAAGATTCTATCAATCTCAAATTCCCCTATTACTTTGCTGATAGGAGCAGATGCATAAACAACAATTTTTTTAACCTCCTTATTTTTAAACAATGTTCGGCGAAATTCAAATTTCTTAGTGCCGTTAAATATCTTGTTCGCGAATTCCGGTTTAATGGATAATATAACTTTCATTGGCTCTTGCTTCTTTTAGTATTTGTTCAAATTTAGCATTACTTATTGGTTCAAAACCACGTGGTGCGTTTTGTATAATATTTAAATCCCTCAATCTCTTTAAGTTAACTTTTGGCATTGGGAATGAGTCAATGTATAAAAAATTAACAATAAATGGTCTATTATTTTTGTTCCAATTCCAATATTTTTTTAGTTCTGTATTATCAAACACACTCCGTTTTCGGCAAAGTTCTATGAAATGATTTTCATCACGAATATTAGTCACTATATTTTCAACAACTCCGATTGTTGATATTACACCAGCATAATGTCCTCCTGTTCTATAAAAAAGTATTAAATCTCCGCTATTCAAATTTCTGTTGAAAGAACGTGAAATATAAACTTTTTTAATAGCATTTCTATAAGGCTCATTTTCACTAAAATTTTCTGGTGATTCGTTATTTAGATATGAATCAGGAAATAGCTCGGTATGATATTGTGGATAGATTGGTACAATCCATTTAGTCGTGTTTCTTGACACTACAGGAAAAGATAATTTTGGTAGTTGAATGTTAGGCCTGGGTTTGCATTCTCTAACAAAGACTTGTTCAACACCATTGGACGTTGTTTTTATTCCCCAATGTTTAAACCCCCAATCTTCAAGTAAATATATAAGTCTTAATTGTTCATCTCTTTTGTCGAAGATTGTTACATAAATTTCCTCAACATCATATAGTAAAGCATTGTCGAATATTACCTTAAGAAATCTTTCCCCTAATTTATATCCTGTAGAAGTTACTTTAAATGTGCCAATTTTAAGTCTCTTCTTTTGAGGAAACGGAGGTTCGATGTCTTTATAAATTTCATCGCTATTCTCTTGTTTTAAGTATAGAAATGCTTTTACATCTCCATCAGTAATACACACGTAAGAAACATTGTCAGCTTTCCTGTTGAACCAATCTCCAAATTCCTTATAATCTTGTTTAAAAGACTCAAAAAATTTATCATTTATGTTGATATTACCAAAATATTCTTTCTTTACCGCTAATACTTGATAGCTTTTTAATTCAGGATTTTCAGCAATACATTTCTCCAAAAAGGCATCAATTTTAAAAACCTTTTCTGCACAACCCAAATATTTGGCTTTTCTGTGTATTCCCCTGTCTTCTGTTATTAGATAATTAACACGATTATTGTAAACTTCTTTTACTATACTAGTATCAATAAAATCATTGCGTGAATTATCCGTTTGTCTTATTTTAGTTATTAGTTGGTCATCTGCCGATTCTGTTTTTAACGAATTGTAGTTAGCAATTTTAATTTTCATTGTTTTGACTACATTCTCATCTTGATGACCAGAAATTTCTTCAATTGAAAGAGGATGAACACATTTGTCATATTTTAATCTATCAAGCCAATTAAAAAGTAATCCAATATCTTCGTTTACAACTCGATTAGCTTCTCGATGAATAATTATGTTGGTATCAATTAGTATTCTCATAATTTTTTAAATATTCAATTATAGAACCAGCGTTTCCATCGATAACTGTATATAGAGGTATTTTTAATTTTTTTGAAATATAGTTAGCGTGTTCTGCTTCCATTTGTTGCATTTTTTCGAGAACGCTCAATTTATATATAGAATCATCTCTTTGTTTTAATCTTTCAAAGATTATTTTGGGTTCACAGGTCAATAATATTATGGATTCTGGTTGTATTCCAATAAATGTAGATTCATCAATTTTTTCAGGTTCTCCGTTTGAATTTAATAAAGTAAAATGTCCGTCGAGTAAGTACTTTTTATTTGACTTAATAATTCTATCTAGATTAGTCAATAATCTATCTTGTGTTGTAGTGAAATTTTGAACTTTTTTGTTTTTAGGATCACTTATTTCATTCCATTTTAATACTTGACTTGCTGACAAATGCTCAAAATTGAATTTTTGTGCCAATTCTTTACAAAACATCCCTTTGCCAACTGCATGGATTCCTCCGATAAATATTATTTTCCTATCATTCATAGAGTTGGTTTAGTATGTCGCACAATAGTCCCTGCTCTGATTAGTAGCGGATTCTTACTCACAGAACTTTGGATTTTGCACTGACCTTTGTTATATGTTTATATTTTCATTTAAACTGCTATTACTTCTAAACATTTTTAGCTTGCGTTATTCTTCAAAAAATGTTCTTATTTCATTAATCCAATTCATTTCAATGTATTCTATTTCAGAGCTTATTTCAGTTATAAACTCTTTAGCAAAATCATATTTTATATTATCTGAATCGAAGAAATTTAAAAGATTTTCATATTCACTAGGTCTTAAATCAAGAGCAAAATAAGAAGGTATTTCACTTTTTTCTATATCGACGTTTACAAACGAAAGTAAACCAGGATATTGAGACTTATATTTTTTTAATACCTTATAAAATGCCTTGCCATTCAATGAGTCTTCTATTTCCGTTGGTGGTGATTTTGGATTAGAATTAATGTTAATTAATTTAGTTTCATTGTCAACATTAACCAATCTTTTAATAAAAATATTTGAAGTATTTTGAGTTTCAAACTGAACTAACTCAGAATCAGTATCAAGAATAAATGCAATCTTTCCATTTACTTCACGTTTGAATTCATCAATTGCCACAACCAAATATTCATAAATTCGCTTTATTTCATTCGCACCACCTACTGGTATTATTCTCAATTTATTTTCACTTCTCAAATTTTTGAAATAGTAGTCAAAATATATTTTCTCTGAACTACCTTCACAAATTATCCAATTAAATGGATTTTCATCAAGAATAGAAGTAACTATAGATTGTACAAAATCATTCATACTTTTGAGACGGATGTCATAAGGAAGTTGTCCCCTTGAATCTCTAATTTGTTGTTTAACCATCTCTCTATAATTCGCCAAACTAATTAAGTCAAAGCGATGATTTTGTTCGATTTTGCTTATAGCAGTCACGCTACCTCTTTCAATAATTGGTAAAAACCCATACCAATGAGTAGAGAAAAGGAATTGGTGTGATTCATCCGAAATTTCACTCATTTTCATAAAATGGTCAAAACAAGCCGACATATGAAGCGAACTTTCAGGTTCATCAACTGCAATAATTAGATTGTCAGTATTTTCTCTATGATTCTTTATAAGACTATGTGTAACTTCAATAATCGCCTTTTGCTTTTCACCACTACTTAAGTCGGTAATTTCCAACCAGTGTTTGCCTTGTTTTTTATGAAGTTTTCTAATTGTAAAAAAGGCATCAATTATTAATTTGTAAATGTCATTTTTACGCAAATTTTGCTGTCTATCTGTTGGTGTTCTAAAAGAGTAAATATCAAGTTCTTCAGATAATGTAGTTAAAAATTGATTTAAACTTCTATTAATTTGTGCAATCTGACTCTGCGGAACTCTTTCTTCTAGGACTTCAAACAAACTTTCTCCCATTAACGCTTGAATTTCAGTTGTTTCAAGTTTAGTAAATGTTGCTGGATCAATATCTTTAGGAATGTAAATATATTGGTAAAGAGATTTAATTTCTTTTAGTATTGGTTTAAGACTTTCTATATTTTCAGGTGTTAAATTTTGATTACCAACTCCTATTTCAGGGAAAAGTGTAATTGCCACTTTATTACAGTTAAAAATACTTAATGCACAATTGCCTTTGTGGTCAATACCTAAAGGGAATAAATAATATTCTTCTTTTTTATAAGTTCTTTCTATTTCTGTTCTTTGGGATTGAAATGTTTTAAAATGAGGTCTGTTAATACTTGGAATGTCACTTTCTTGCAAGTCCCATACTGTATTACTCAATGATTCTAATATCGGTTTGTTGCTTTCCGAAATTTTATCTTTTTTAATTAGGAATAAAGGTGTAATTAATGGTGTTGTTACGGAAAATCCACTCCTTTTAGTTGTGATATTATAATTCCATTGCTTATCATTAAAAAAACAGTCGAGAGCTTCTAAAACGGAACTTTTTCCTATTCCATTATTACCAACGAATCCACAAAATTTATCTTTACTTGTTATCGGAATATAATTTATTCCTTGATATGTTTTTATGTATCGTAAAAGTAATCCTATTATCATTCTTTCTGTTGTTGATTTTAATGTAAATAGCTACAAAAGGTAACCATATATCTATATAACCAACAATATTACCAGAAAACGAAGAGAATATATTACGGGATACCGTAACACATTGTAAAAGTGATTTAGAAATGTGTGAAGCATATGTATAACTACTACCAAGCTATATAGTAGTGTTTGTAAAAGGTTATATATTGGTTCTAGACCATTGTATAATCTTTCTTATGGGTTGAGGTAGTGGTAAGAAAGGGTTTTAGATAGGTTAGTAGTATCCTTATAGTAGTTATAAAGGGTGTGAGATACCTTCGATGCAGTTGTACAACCTCTAACAAACAGTATAGAACCACTTGTAAAGGGCATTGTACCCATACGAAACACTTGTATAACCCCATAGAAGCACTACAGAACCGCTTGTAAACACTAGGGTAACTCATTAAGAACAGTTGTGAACCTCTTGGAGACACTTCGAGACCGGTTCGAAGGGGTTCTTAACCGCATAAAAGGGGTTCAAGACCACCCCCTTGGTGGTAAGTAAACCCATAAAAAAAGACTGACAAACCCAAAAAGTCTGGGTTTGTCAGTCTTAGATATTCAATGAATTTTATCCATTGTTTAAACTAACGTTACAAAGCAGAGCTTTGAAAATCTTTTTCACCAGTATAAGATTTGTTTTGTGTAAAAAATCTTGAAGCCTTGGAAAGATTTTAGCAAAACAAATTTGGTTTTCAGTGTAACTGAAAAATACCTTGAAAAAGCGCCTTTTCTTTTGTTTCGTTTTCTTTGGGCGAGTAAAGAAAATGAAAAGAAGGTTGAATCAAAACTATTTATCTTAAATGCTGAACTAAAAAGTCGTAATGAAAATCAACATTTATAGAATACAATACGTCAATTGTAGTTTGTCGAAGACATTTTGAAAATCAAAGTATTAAAAACTTCGACAGGCTTAGTTTGACATCATACAATTACTTTTTAGACTGTTTCAAAAAGAATAGCCTAAATGCCATATATTACTCTTCTTCGGCAGTAGTGCCATTCGATTTGGCAAATAGTACCTTCATATCTTCATATACCGGTTTTGCACCAGGTTCGTTTTCGCCCGCTAAAAAACGCATCATACGATAAAAACTTAAGGCATTGGTATAATTATCATGATCGAGTAAGGTTTTGGTATCTAGTAACTGTTGCGATAAATTGTTAAGCAATTGTACTCTGTTTTCTACTTGCTCTCTGGCAGCATGGTCTTTATCAAACTCTTCTTTGTCTAAAAATCTGGGAATCCACTGCGGGTGTTGCTCCATATAGTTTTTGGCTTTGTCTACAATTAATTTATTGTGGTTGCCAATACTACCATATTGTTGTCGTTGCGACGGAGTAAGGTTTACCGTTTTACCCTTAAAGATTTTTTGAATGCCAAGCATGTGTTGATCCAACTCTTTTAATTCTTCTTGACTAAACGAAACACTGATCAAATTTTCTAATGCCATATTTGTGTAATTTAATGTTAAACATATTTATGGCACAAGAATACGATATGACAGTTTCGTTTTTTGAAACTCGAAGGGTTTGCATTAAAAAAATGACTTATTTTCTTTTAGACATTTGTTCTGCCATTAATACAGGTTTAATTGGTAAGCATATCAGTGAATTGCCGAATGTTGTACTTTTAGAAGATAAAAACCAATTGAATTCTAAAATTTATTTGCTGGAAGAAGCGGGCTATTTTCTTAATCAACAATATCAATCTTTTTTTTTTAAACTAATGAAAATGACTTTATAGAGTCGCTAAGTATTTATTTGGAAGGAACTATAGATCGATTATTTTTTGATCTAATGATTAAAGAATATGGTAGTCCTTATTTTATTCAAGAGCTATTTGTGATGATTTAATTTTCTATTTCATTCAGATATTTTTCGAGCTTATCGTAGGCGTCAATAAAATCATAACCTTTATGCTCTAATATCCAGCGATACACATATTGCTGTTCTAAAAGTAATCGATAATTTTCATTTTCAATTTTCAATTCTTCCGGAGGATTATTAAGCTTAGATATTCTTTCAATAATTTTTTCAACTCGAGCTAATGATAATTGCAATTCAACTTCTGTTTTCATGATAATGGTATATAAATACAATACTTGTAAAAGTATATATTCAAATATATTGATCTTAGATAGTTTTCATATCATTGTCTATCAAAAAATAGTTGTTCTTTAATTCTTTTGAACCTACAAATTGTCAATAAATAATAGGACACTGTTTTTAATATTATTAACTTATCCATCTATGAACGCTTTACAACTTGAAGATTATTTATATCAATCTATTGACAACTTCCCATATGAATTAGAACAACGAGAATCTTACTCTTTTTATTCAAATTCATACAGTGTAGAAGGGGATTTTGTGTTTATGGATCGAATGCATCATCTTATCCTTATAGAAACTGACAAAAATAATGTGATACAAAAGTTTTCTTTTATTCTTAACGGTGTTTTTGACAGATCACTTTACGATAAATTAATATTAAAATATGGTGAACCCGATCAAATGACCAAAAAAGATCAAGAGACTTTTAACAACCCCGTTTCATCAAAAGGGATTACAGCTATATCGAGTTCATATACTTTAAAGAACTGTACGTTTGAAGAAAAACCATTGTATGTTATTTGGAATAAGAACAGTTTTACGGTGAAGTTCCTATGTAAACAGGATGAAGGTTTAACAAATAAGTCCATTCACATACAAATGGGAAATGTTGATTAATAAAATCATACCTTGGTAAGGAAACTTACCAAGGTTTTTAAATTAACATTAGGGTATGCAGGGGAGGATTGTACAATTAAAATGAAATTAATATTAGTATTTTATGGTATGATACAAAATATTCCTTTAGAGTTTATAGGAAAACATATCAATACTGTTCCTGAAGCTGAACATTATATAGAAGGGATTTATACTATTGATACCAACGATCAATATTTAAATCAACCATACAATATGCTTTTTCTATTTACAGATGAACGAGGTATTATAAATAGTGTAAGTTTTTATGTTGACATAATAATTGATAAGTCCTTTTATTTATCAATGGTTGAAAAACACGGAGAACCAGATAAGATGTATAAAAAAGGTAATAAGACCTTACTAGATAAAACACAAAATAACGATGAATTTTTTGAAGCAGAAGGGTATAGTTACGATTTGCAACAATGTAATTTTGAAGAATCTCCAGTTTTTATTATTTGGAATAAACCTAAATACAATATAGAGGTTATTATAGGAGATACGCAAGATTCATTTCATAAAACACGCATCATTTTTGGAAAAGGCTTTTTACAAGATTTGTAATTATTAGTACTCTATGAGTTCATCCAACTCTTTTAATTCTTCATGACTAAACGAAACACTGATCAAATTTTCTAATGCCATATTTGTGTAATTTAATGTTAAACACATTTATGGCACAAGAATACTATATGACAGTTTCGTTTTTTGAAATTCAATGGTTTTGCATTAAAAAATAACTTATTTTCTTTTAGACATTTGTTCTGCCATTAATAAGGCATTATATGCATTTACTACTTTGCCTGATTTGGATAGTTCTGAGAAGGGAATAGATTTCTTTGTCCCATCATCTTGTTTAAGTTCAAGAATATTGTTGTAATCTACTCCTGAGTTTAAAATTATATTTTTAATTTCTAACATTGATAAGTTCGCATAGTAAGATTTTATAAGTGCAGCAATGCCAGAAACTATGGGAGCAGAAAACGAAGTGCCTCCATTGGTTTCATACGTATCTTTTGGAGCAGTGGTATAAATATTATATCCCGGGGCAAAAATATCTACATTCATTTTTCCATAATTTGAAAAATAAGCTACCAAGTGCTTAGGGCTAAAAGTTGAAGCTCCAACACTTATGAAATTATTGGCAATTTCATTTTTTGTTCTTAAATCATAGTCGTTTGGGTAATAATCTATTTCATCAATATTTTTACTTTCATTGCCAGCTGAAGATATTAAGAGGACATCATTTTTTTCGGCATATTTAATTGCTTCATGTACCAATTTATGATTAAGTGAAAACTCTTTGCCAAAGCTCATGTTGATAACCTTAGCTCCATTATCTACAGCATATATAATACCGTTAGCAACATCTTTATCATATTCATCTCCTCTTGGAGTGGTTCTTATTACCATTATTTTAACAAGGTTGGTCACGCCATTAATACCAATATCATTTTTTCTATTGGCAGCAATGATTCCTACAACATTGGTTCCATGAGATTCTAGTTCAAGATCCCCTTCAGTATCATTGTTTCCATAGAGCTCATTTCCTAATATTTCGGGGTTATCTCCTATAATCTCCCTTCCATCATAATGAATATTTAAACTATATTTTTCTTTTATTTCTGTTACCTTCTTGAAGTACTCTTCCCAATCCTTATCCATATTATATCGCAAGGAAGATTTACGTTCTTTGATGTGTTTCTGGAGTAAAGTATCACCTTTAGGGTCGATTTGGGATAATTCTTCTATAGTATAATCGGTTCTGGAAAGATACTGATCTATAGCTTTTCTTGCATCAACCACATCTTTTAAGAATTGATAATCTTCTTTTAAAAGAGCAATGTTTTTATCCAATTCCTTCTGAGCCTTTAGGTATAGCGAATAAAGCATTTGATCTTTAGGATCAATAGTATTAGCATTAATGTGTTCGAACCTAGGTTTTAATTTTTTAAGAACCCTAATAAATTCGTAATTTTCATATACTATAGTTTGGGTAGCATTGCCCAAAAAATTCCACCCATGTATGTCATCTATATAGCCATTGTTATCGTCATCTAATCCATTTCCAGAAACTTCTTTGGAATTTTTCCAGATATTATCTCCTAGATCTTCATGATTGATATCAAACCCAGAATCTAACACAGCCACTATCACTGTATCACCCTTTTTGTCTTTTAGTAATTCTTTATAGGCTTTATTAAGACTTATACCCGGGATGGTATCATCTATGATATCTTTAAAATGCCAATCTTTTTTTTCTTGTTCGCTTAGTTTTTGTTGTTTTGGTATAAGATTCCCTAACTCAATTTTTTGAGCAGTTGCAAAAACTGAAAAGAAAAGGGCTACTACTAAAGTGAATTTCATCAAAGTTTATTGAATTTGGTAGTCAGGATGACCTAACTGCCAATATGCAAAGGATATCGGTTTGGCAAAAAAATCATAAAACTTCATTTGAGAAGCATTCATAGCAGAATGTCCCAGATCAAAATCAACTGAAAACAAAATGGGATTTTCGGAACCATTTTCAGCCTGTAGTCTGGCAACAAATTTAGCAGGATCCCAAATTACAACACGACCATCTTTCATTCCACCAGTTACAAGAGTAGCAGGGTATTTTTCTCCTTCTTTGATATGATGATAAGAGTCCATTTCCAACAAAGCTTCGAACTCATCTTTTATTTTGACTGTACCAAATTCTTTTACGCTATCCGGTCCATTTGGTTGAATTTCACATCTTACCATATTAAGCGCGGGAGAGGTTAATAATACTGCTTTATATAAATCAGGACGTTCTGTCATAGCTCTACCAGCCATAATACCACCAGCACTATCTCCCCAAATAGCAGATTTCTCAGGAACGGTATACCCTTCTCTAATCATGTATTCAGTACATGCAATCATATCTTTCCATGTATTCGCCTTGGTCGTTTTAAAGCCTGCTTTATGCCATTTCTCTCCTTTTTCTCCACCTCCTCTTACATGTGCTACGGCTATTATACCCCCTTCTAATGCCCAAGTTAACAAACCAGTAGAGTAAAAAGGCTTTACACCTCCTCCATAAGAACCGTACCCATAAAATAATGTATAATTGTTCTTATCTTTATTAGTTCCTTTGGGATATATTAAGGATAATGGAACTTTAACTCCATCATGAGATTCTATTTCAATTTCTTCGACTACCAAATTTTCTAACTCAGTATTTTCCACTTTTGGGTCTAGACCGACATCCGTGAAAGTATCTTCTTTGAAATTATAGTTGTATACCTCATTATCACTTATCCACCCCCCACTATATATTCGTAAATCACTATTTTTTCTTCCTTGCGTTCTAATAGTAATTTTCCCTGAAGTTTTTGGCAATTTAATTTCTTTCTCTGTACTACCTGCTATATGATATAATTTTGCATGAACCCCGTTTTTTATACGAGTAAAATAAATACCATCTTTAGTTATTACAAAATCGTCAATAACAATATCGCTTTCGGGAATTATAACCTCAGGGTTTTCAAAATCTGGATTTTCAAAGTTGGTTCGACATAACTTATAATTGGAAGCGTTTTTGGCCGATAAAAAGACAATATTACCTTCCTTATCCAATCTCATTTTTTTTACCTTATCGTTTTGGGTATACAACAAAGACCATTTAGTATTAGGCTTTAGAAGATTCTCAATAGGCGTATAATACATATCATAAAACAGGGATGAACCACCAATTTCCCCAAAAGCATAATCTTCATAATCATTATGTATAATTACTCTTGGAATGTCTTCTGGTTTTAAATTAAGTTCTGGGTTATTCTTTTTTGAAAAAACATCAATTGGTATTGCAGCACCATCATTTTCAATGTTGTAATAAAAAGATTGTGTATTTAAAAGATAGTCGGGGTGTGTTGTTTCGGTGATTGGAAGATGAATGCAGATAAAACCAGAATTATCAGGTAACCATCTAATTCCCCCCAATGAAGTGGAACAATTTTTAATTTCTTTCGATAACACTTTTTTAGTCTTAACATCAACAACGATAATCTGAGATACTTCTTCTCCTTCTTTAACCAAACTTAAAGCTACTTTTTCACCTTTCCAATCTGGTCTAAAAAAATTCATTTGATATGAAACCTCATTATTTCTAGAAAAATCATCAGGATTAAATAGCAAAATTTCTTTTTCATTAAATCCTTTTCTATAATAGAGACTATTTTTATCTTCTCCTCTTAATTTTTTACCATAAAAGTACTGTCCATCATTAGTTATGATTTCGCCCCATGTATTATATGTCTGTAAATCATCAAAATTTTTCAATTTCTCTATCAATTCTTTCCTTTTATCAATCTTAGTGATAAATGAAGACGCATAGTTTTCTTGCTCCTTAAGCCAATTTACAACTGTTGTGTCCTTCAAGTTTTCAAGATTTCTATATGGGTCTTTAATTTCCATCCCATGATAGTAATCTATAGCCTCATCGGCCGAAATTGAGGGAGGATTATTATGATTGCTGGAACAGGAAACAATAAGGAAAAACAAAATGATTCTTTTCATATATTGAATTGAAAAAGTGAATTTAAATTAGCATGTAGGGTTATTATTATTGCTATGACAACCTAGTTGTCCGTTTTCTGTTTTTTCTTCACCTCCTTTAATTTTGTGGTACTGATCTCTTGACAATTTAACGACTGTAATCCTTTTTAATTCTAATTTTTTCATGACGGTTAATTTTATATTACTGATATCAAAATTAGTATAAATTCATATTAATTAAATTTTTACAACTACAAATTCCGGAATTTGTAGTGTGTTTTTGTTGGCTAATGTTTTATTTTTTCAAGTCTATTAATGAAGTAAGAGGGATTAATCCCATTCTTTTTGTGGAAATATGTTGAAAACGATTGAGTATTATTAAATCCTATTTCTTGAGCAATAGCTTTAATAGTATATTTTCGAAACTTACTGTCTGTTTTTAATTTTTCTAATGCATAGTCTATCCTCAAATCATTTATATAGGAGACAAAACTCTTTTGCCTATAAAACCGTACTACTTTTGAAATGTATTTGGGGTTGGTATTAAATTCTTTAGCTAAACTATTTGTAGTTATATTGGATTCTAAGAAACCTAAATTTTGCTCAAAATGATCTATCTTTTCGGATAATGCTTTAACTATATCTTCCGAGATTCCGATATCGTTTAAGACAGGTTGCCTTATCGTATCATTATTCGAATCTTTGTGAACTTCAATTTTAGGTTGATCGGATATTAAGTTATTGAACCTTTTGGCATATATCTTTCGTTTTTTGTATTGATAAAAAGTTATTGTAATAGCTGCAATTACAACTAATAACAGAACTAAATTTAGATTTTTAAACTTAGTATTTTCTTTATTCATCAAACTAATTATTGCTTCTTTATCCTCAATAAGTTCTTTTGCATCATATTCTAATAATAATTGATCGTTAACAGACTTATAATCTCGGTTAATTATACTATCAATACTTAAAAGTCGATTAATATTGCTTAATTGATTTTCAAAGTCTTGTATAGAGTCATAATATTTAATGAGTTCCACATATGCTAACCTACCTTCTGGAATTACATAATTCATGGTTTTCAAGATAGAATCTACTTTCTTAAAAGAAGCTATAGCTTCTTCGAATTTATTTAGTTTTACATTTACTTTCCCTAGATGTATATAGGCGTCAATTAGGTTATAATCTTGAAAAAGAGGTTCGTTTTTATAACTGTAGAAGAAAGGAAGTACCCTTTCAATTTTGGTTTTAGACTTTTGATAATTACTTTTATAATAATCGTGTATTCCATCATTCAAACTAAATAAACTGGAGATTTTTGTCTCTTTAGCCCATATTGCTCCTTTTTTATTTAATATGATAGCAGAATCTAGCTGTTTATTAAGCCGGTAAACAGAAACTAAATCGGCTAAAGTTATTAAGTATGATAATGAATCTGCCTCGGTTTTATTTTTAATCATTTCTTCATGCTCGAGACATTCTTTAAATAAAACCTTTGCTTCTTCGTATTTCCCTAATTTTCTTTTTAGTAAAGCAATATTATGTTTTAAAGCAAAAATATAAAGTTCATTATTAGATTTCTTAGCATAATTTAGTCCTTCAAGATAATCGTCCAAAGTTCTTTTTAAGTTTCCCCTATTTTTATAGGCAATCCCTCTTTTTGTGTAATAACATTCCGGAAAATGTTTTCGGTTAACCTTCTTACCAAAAGCAATTGCACTGTCTAGGTATTGGATTTTTTGGTCACTCAACCTTTCGCTAGACCAGCTTAGTAAACTATATGCCTTTGCAATATTAGCATTATCATTATTTTGTTTTGCATCTCTAAGATACTCTTTTGCATATTGCTTTGCAATAAGCTTGTTTGTGTCTATATTATTGAAGAAATTTTCACGAATCTTTTCATACTTTTTATCCATTAATAATTGTTCTTTACTAAGACTTTTTGAATCTTGTGAATAATTATTAAAATGAAACGTGACTAATAAAATAAATATTAGATATTTTCTAAGGTTCATCGAGTATTTTTGATGCAAATATAACTTTTTATGTACTGAATGTTAATTTGTTAAATTCGACATTAATCAAATTGACCTTGAAAAACATATTAAAATAGGATTGTCTTTTTAATTCCAATCACATATTTTATTGAGAATTACTGGAAAACCTGTAGTGAGAAAAATCGTAAAACAAATTCCAGAATTTCAACTATAGATTCCGGAATCTGGACTTACTTCCCTTGCAACCACCTTTACCATAGTATACTTTTGACTCATTAAAATACACCACGAGATGTCAAAAGCAAATTATTATAAACACCAATTTATCTATGCCATTTTAGCAGCCCTACATCTGCAAATAGATAGATTTATGTATCGTTTGGTGCATTGCCAACCTTATGAAATGATCATTTACCATTGGATCATGAAATTGTATGATAAGGGTAAGGCTATAGACGATACTATAGATATTATATATAAAGCTAGAAACATTTTTCTGTTAAAAACAGATGCATGTGTTGTATAAGTTTTACCAGCAATTCAATTTTTTAACCTATGCTTACCAAATACTATAAACAACTATCGCAAGAACAACAAACAGTTGCAGATCAAAAAATAGCACTGCGTCTACAGGTACATCATAATATAGTACACAAAATTATGGTACAAATGAATTCTTTGCTCGATATAGAAATGAATAAAGTGACATTGTATAAAAATACCCTAATGCGTATTGAGAAAGAAGTACGTATGCAAAAAAGATAGGCGCATGAAAAATAAAATCGATAGAATGAATATTATATTACAACAAATAGAAGTTATGTCTAGAATGGATCAACTTATTCGTATGCAAGCCACAGGTTCTCCTATAATGTTATCAAAAAAACTTGGGGTTTCTAAAACTACAGTATATCGTATTATTAATACCATGAAAGCATTAGAAGCTCCTGTGCTGTATGATACCACGGTACAGAGTTTTGTATATGATAAACCCACCAAATTTACATTTGGATTTTATGAAAATTAACAGTGTTGGAACAAAAGTTGATATATTTAAAAAATAATAAATTGTGCGAATGAAAAAAATAGTGAAACACCTAGTATTTGTCTTTTTTTGCATATTGTTTTCTGCAAAAGCATTTTCTCAAGAAATAGATTTTCGAGAATATTTGGGGCAGGAAATTGGTTCTCTACCTTATGCCTTTGAAAAAAGAAATTTACCAAATGAAGAGTATAATTATTTTGAGGTTCGTAACCCATGTTATTTTTTAGGATTACCTTTTTCTCATTTAGCTATAAGAACTGATAAGGATAATATTATCAATAGAGGTTCATTTAATGTAAAGAAAAAAATTACTAAGGAGTTATTTGATACGCTTAATAAGAAGTACGGGACACCATATCGAATATTGGCTGCAGATACTTTACAGGTCATCCATAATGAGTATGAAAATTCAACAAGTACAAAACTGATAGATGTTACAACTTATAACGAGAACATTGTCACTTTAAAATATAGAAGCAACAGCGTACACATAAATTTTGATTTTGCCTTTAATACCATGTCTGCAGAGTTCAAATATGTAAAAGAATAGGACTTAAAGTCTTCAGAGTTATTTAAGTCATTTTGTAAGCACCACATTTTAGAAAAATATAAGGTCAGTTTTCTTATGCCTCTTAAAAGGTATACTGAAAGCTTCAGGATACATATTGCTAAATCTAAAGTTTATTAATCTTTTGTGGGAACTATTGCATTGATATAAAACCTTGAAAAACACACACCATTTTAATTAAATATTAATCTAAATTTTAAAACTATGAATTTTAAATTTTTAACTACAATTCTAATTTGCATACTTGTTATTAGTTGTTCTCAAGAAGAATTGGAGGACAGCCCTCAACTAAGTTTTGAACAACAGCTAAAAGAAATGGGAGTAGAAGATATATCAGGATTAAAACCTCCAAGTTTTGCCAAAAGTGATAAACCTGTTCTACATTTTGATTCTGTCGAGGAGTTTAATCAATTTAGGAGAGATTATAAAAAGGGGTTGGAAGATAATACTTTCTATACTTTTGATTTTTCAAATTTTTGGGAAATAGAGGATCATGCAAAGTCTTCTAATGGTGACAGGGTGTTTCAATCTGCTAGCAATACCATGATTATTATACCATCCGAAACATGCCCTCCCACTATTCTTGATCCTGCACAAGCTTGTGATACTAATACTGGAGGAGGTCAACAGACTGGAAATATGTGCGGAAACAAGATATCACATTATGCTACAAGTAGTTCAAATATAGGTGGGCAATTTAATGTGCTGGTCAAAGTAGAACATGATCAAAATGGTAATGGAAAAATTACTGTGACCACAGAGCGAACAGCAAATAACTCTGTGGGTACCTATGAACAAATAGAACAAAGTGTACAACATGTAGGGAATGGAAAGTACCGTTGGGAAACCTACGGCAAAGGAACAGGGACAATTGGTGTGAGCATTTCACCTTTGGGTGTAGGTGTAAGTGCCGATTGGGATAGAAGTTATTTGATTCACGCAGTTGGATATTATTCTCCATGTGGTAACAGTGGTGCAGGTTCTGGTGGGATTCAGCATGTTTTTACTTTAGCAAATGAAGATCGAGATAATGATGAAGATCAACATTAAAAAATATGTTAAACGATTTTCAAATAATTACGATACTATTGTTTGCCCTATTGGTACTTCTATTACCGCTGTTGGCACTTATCGACATAGTGAGGAATGATTTTAAAGACAGCAACCAAAAATTGGTGTGGGTGGTTGTGGTCTTATGTTTTAATCTTATAGGCTCGATATTGTATTTTATAATTGGTGCTAAACAGAAAGTAAATCGTGATTAACGTGAGGTGAAGAATGGTAGTGTCACACTGGACCCCTCAGCTTGGTTCAGGATGTACTTATTTTCTTTTTTTCATTGCCAATCCTTCGACAAGCTCAGGATGATAACTAAAGTTAGTAGTGAAAAATGGGTTTAAAAATTCCAGTTTGTACTATTATCAAACTGATTTGGTCAGTATAACCACTGGATAAAATTTTATTGGATGTTTCAGACTGATAACTAAAGTTAGTAGTGAAAAAAACAAACAAAAATTATGAGTGATTGAGTTGAGTTTGCGTTTCGATCGAAAGCTCCCTTTTGTAAGGGGAGCTTTCGGGGTTGTAGCTATAATGCCCCTTAAATGATATATTCCTGTTTATTTCATCTCAACGGTAAATGAAGCGGTTAATCCCACACTAAAATTTCGAGGTAGTTTTTCGACTCCAAAAATTGCTCTGGAATGTTTTCCTTTTTCCTCCAGCACTTTTACAAACAAATCTGAGGCTCCGTTTACCACAATGGGGGAGTCGTCCCAATCTGCTCCCGATTGAAAGTATGCATCGATATGATTGAGTCCCACAATATTTTCAAAACCAATTTTTTTATCGATCTGTGCCAGCACATTCAAAGCACATAGCTCCATAGCTTTATATCCTTGTTGGGTAGAAATTTCATTGCCCAAACGTCCCTGGTATTTGTATTTTTCATTAAGAATAGGAAATTGAATCGCGATATAGGCGATATCTTTTCTAACGTTTACCGATTCGTAACTTCCTCCTGGGCTTGAAACATCGGGTAATTGTAGTTCTAGTTTGGCGAGGTTTTCTTTTGGGTTCATGGTGTTCAATTCTGGTCTTTGTTAGGTGTGAGTAGTGGGGGTGTATAGGTACTACTTTTGGCGTTACAATATACTTTATTAGAACGAAAAAATGGTTTGAGTTAGGACTCAAATCGCTTTTACTTTTATATTTTATTGTATGCAGTAATCTAAAAATTGATACCGGCTTCAATCGCAAAACCTACAGCACGATTTAATACCCTGGAGTTCGATAACTTACCTGTTATTTTGCCTCCTATCATAAGTCCAAAATCTGGAAAAGGAACATATAATAGCCCTGTGTTGATATTACCCCCAATTAAAAACTTCGTGCTTTTCTCGCTCGTAATGCGCTCGACAGTTTCCCAACCGGGGGACACCCCAATACCCAGATTAAAATAAAACCCACTGCCTAGATATTCATAGCCATCAAACCCCATTCCCAAAGCATAGGTGTCTACATCTTTAATGTTCTTATCCGCCAAAAAATCACTATTGATATTGGTGGTACCAAAACTTAGGGTAATTGGTATTTGAAACTTCTTAGACTCTTTTTTGAATTCACGGTATTGTACCGACCAGCTTTGGTAATGTTTGCTGTAGGTATGTTGATAGGTAATCATATGCAATTGTTGCAGATCTAACTCAGGGTTGTTTTGAGCCGCTAAGAGCTGTGAAAGTAACCCAAACAAAAGGGCAAAACTCAAGTTTCTTGAAGTAGCCAAAGTCATTAGGTAAAACCTAGAATGGTGTATCTGTTTCATTTAGATGTTTTTGCCGATTCTGGAAGAAAGTAAGCGAACCAAGTGAACCACAATAGATTGAGCAGTCCCCAAATAGACCCTTGCCCTTGAAAGTAATGTATAACCTCGGGGAATTTGTATATACCCACAAACCCTAAGAAACCAAGATACCAGTGATTGTCAAATTTGTAATTTTTCATACCGCAAAAGTAGAACTGGCAGTACACAGGTTGTTTGTTGGTTTTGGACAATTTATAGGATAGAAATGTAAATTTCTGTAAGTAAATCTCATGTCTTTGTATGGTAGTAAAACAAAAAAGCGATTTGAGTTAGTACCCAAACCGCTGTAATGCATATATCGTGTGTATGTAGTATTTTATATGTCTTCAAAAAGATGTTCAATTGGTTTTCTCACCTTCTTCAAGTATTGCGATTCATCTTCATTACTTCTATATCCTATCGTTGCAATTACAGAGGCATTTAATCCTTTTTCGGTTAATCCTAAAATCTTGTTGTATTGTTCTGCCTCAAACCCTTCCATTGGGCAAGCATCAATCTCTAGAGACGCACAGACCGAAAGTAAATTTGCAAGTGCTATATAAGTTTGGTTTTTGGTCCAGTTACATATTTCTTCAGGTGATTTTTCTGAAACCTTCATCTTCATAAAATCTCCATAACCTTTAAGTACTTCTATATCTAGTTTCCTTGTCTTTGCGGTTAGATTGATGTAATCGTCTATAACTTGTGGTGCTACCTGAGTATAATTACAAAAAACGATTACATGTGAAGCATCAGTAATCTGACTCTGATTCCATGATGCGGGTTTTAGCTGTTCTCTAATTGAATGATTTTTGATAATAAGCACTTTATACGTTTGTAATCCGTAAGAGGAAACAGACAATTGTACAGCTCTTTTGATGAGGTCTATGTTTTCTTTCGATATCTTTTTATTGGGATCGAATTTTTTTGTGGCATAACGCCATTCCTGGTCTATAATGTATTTCATGATTTATAGTTTTAGTGTATAGTTCTCCATCATAAAGTCTAAAGAAAACCCCATTTTGGCATACATGTTTTTGGCCATTTCAGAAGCTTGTAATGTGGCTAGATGATAATTTCGATCTATAGCCATGTTTAAAACCGTGTTCATGATCTCTCTTGCGTATCCTTTTTTTCTTTGAGAGGGTATAATTCCTAAGCTATGAATCCCAACGGTATTGTTGGTAACAAATAGAATAATAGTTCCTACCAGGGTTTGTTCATTTTTTACAAGATAATACTCAATAGTATCACTTGTTTTAGTGATCGTTTCTGCAGCAATTTTATAGCGAAATGCCTCATAAAATGCCTGACTCCAAAATTTTGCATTCATGGTATCATGAACTCTATCAAGAATAAGATTGTTGTCGATGTTGAATTTTGAGTTAAGAGATAAACTCATGCCGTATTGTAATGATTTGATTTTAAACCCGCGGTCAAGCATTACGCTTGTTTCTTTGTTTTCTTCATTAAAATGAGAGAAAGTAATCTGATTGTTATCGTTCATTTCAGATTTTATATCCTGTATTGTTGCTTGGGATGTAGTATTGTTAACCCAAATTCTATTGGGCCAGTCTGAGTTTTCAACTGTAGATACAGAGTATGCTGTACCCTTTTTAAAACCACCAGATGATCTCCCCGCCAGCTCCCATAAGAGAACTAAGTTGTGAATATTTAGTGTTGTTTTTTTCATTTTGAGTTTATTAATATGATTCCTATTATCATCGCAAAAGCTCCTATTAAGCGTTTTGATGTTAAGGGCTCTACCGGGAGGTTTAGCCATCCGAATTTTCCCGCTATTAGAGAAAAGATAAGTTGTCCGCACAATCCCAGAGCAATCATCTTAGAAATTCCCATTTTGGGTATTGTATAAAAGTATAGAGAAATACCTGTCATACTAAACAGACCACCTGTAAACCATAAGTACCATGGTACGTTTCTGACACTTTGAAGTTGAAACGTTTCTTTACCGATGAATAAAAAGACAATAACCCCAAAGATTGTACTGGCGATTGAAGTTGCGATTACAGCTAAGATGGGTTGTTTTAAAATTGCTCCTAGTTGTGTGTTAAATCCGGCCTGTACAGCTAAAAATACACCTCCGATGCATGCAAGTAAATAAAGAAGTATTGATTTCATATGGCAAAGGTGGCCAAGATGAACGATCTTTTCCTTTACATATGTTGATTAGAATCATTTTTTTTGATTTTTTTTCTAATCCTGCTTAGTTGTGTGGGTGTTATACCAAGATGTGAGGCAATGTAATGTAGTGGTATTCGGGTCTCTATTTTTGGGTGATTGTTAATAAAGTCAAGATACCTTTCGTTTGCATCTTTTAAAACAATATCTATTTCTCGTCTTTCTTTATCTATGACCCAATTTTTTTCGAGATATGCAATATATAAGTTCTTGAGATCGGTATGCTTGGCAATAAGTTCATGATACTTTCTGTGATCGAAACTTATTAATGTTGCATCTTCAATAACCTCCAAAGCAAATTCTGATGGTTTTTCTTTTAAGGCGGAGACTGTAGACCCCACAAAATCTTCTTCCAAAAAAATATTCTTATGATATACATCCCCATTACTATTCATAAAATAAGATACGATGGCGCCTTTATACAAAATATGTTTCTCTCTGGAGATTTTACCGATATCAAGTAATATATCTCCCTTTTTTAACTGTTGTACTCTAGAAATTGATAGAAGTAAGGAGACAGACGCATTGCTTACCGGACTATATCTGGTAAGTACTTTTTTTACAAATGTCTCGTATGCTAGCATGTGGTACTTTGTCTGTCTATATTACGCCAACCTATATATGGTTACAAAGGATAATTATATATTTTTCTATAAAAATACTAGTATTCCTTCATAAATAATAATTGCAGTACGATATGATTATGACTGAGGTTAGGTATACACTCGTTTTTATACTTTTCTTTGCGTGATATGATCTATAGAGGGTATAAGCTTTTACTTTGTTACTATAATTGCACTCCCTGAATTAAAATAGTAGACTCAATAGATTCCTCTTTTAGGTGGAGAAACTTTTTTCGTTCTTCATCCATTTTAAAGTTGTCAAAATCTTCCTGAGTGTTAAATTCGACCAGGTGAATTTCATAGGGAACTTTTATAGTGTTTTCGATGACAACATTATCGTTTGGTCGAATACGTAAGGTAAGCCGCCCATTATATTTTAGAATGGTAGGAATAGCGATGGCTTCAAATTCATGAAATATATCTTCTTTCCCTTCTTTTAGATAAATTAATTGTGTTAAGTGTATCATCTCACGGGGTTCGATTTTTGATTTTGTTCGAGGTTATGGATTTACCCAACATTGAATGCTTATTTTATGACATCGTTGGTATTTGTTGTAGCTATGCCGCCATATACATTTGGGTCATGTTTCTCCATATAAAATTCAGGATGAGGTACTTCTGTGAACCCAAACTTTTTATAAAGCCATTCGGCTGTGTTTGTTAACAAAATCCAGCGTCTTAATCCTTGAAGATTGGGATGCTCCATGATTTCATTTATCAGCCATTTACTTAATCCCTTTCCTCTATACTCCTTTAGAACATACACATCTCCCAAATAGGCAATGGTCGAATAATCTGAAATTATTCTGGCAAAGCCAATTTGCTTGTTTTGGTCATACAACCCAAAATTTAAAGAGTTTTCGATTGATGTTTTTAAAGTATCGATGGGAATCCCTTTTGCCCAATCGGTTTCGTTTGCAAGGAATTTGTGAATGCTTAAAATATCTAATTTATCCTTGTCGGTAGAAATGGTATACTCATTTCTATGTGCTTCTCTAATTTTCATTTCAGTTTTCTTAATTGATGTTAGTGTTGCGCGTACTTTGTGTTTTATTATATTTTTGCCTCTAGTTAGTAGTTTTTCTTTTTTCAAATCTGATCAATTCTTCATCAGTTGCAGCTAGATAAGATTTTGATGTTACATGGTTATTGAATCCTTGCTGTTGCTTCCACCAATCATAATCAATAGTATACTGACTACGATTCGACAGTATTTTAACAGGCTCGTATGTTTTAATATGTTCTACAAATTCATCAGGTAGCCTAACATGATGGTGTTCTAAATAATGACTCAGCTTTTCAGGAAATATATATACTCCATCAGACATACAACTCGCTCCCATATCCTTTTCTCCGCATCGATATCGACACCAACTGATTCCCATCCAATCAGCGATAGACTTACCTCTTCCTAAATGTTCTAAAACCAATTCCTTATCTTTTACATTCCAATTAGAGTCTTCAAAATTAATTGGATCAGGAAACTCTGGTTCAAAGATACTTTTCCAATATCCTATCGCTTTTAGTTTTCGTTTCATTTATGTTGATTGCTACTAACTTTTATATATCGTTACAAAAGGTTACTATATATTTTTCTATAAAAATAATAGTATTCCTGTATAAAAAACAACATCATATGTGGTAAGATATAATTGTGGTTGATTGTAAATATACTATTGCATTTATGGGAAAGTGAATTTGGTTTAGAACGGAGGATATACAATGTGCCAATTGTAATACACGGTTTTATTCTTTTTGTCTTTTTTTCAATCCTTTTTCAAGACTCTCTATGATATCATGATTCATCTTTTTACCAAGAATCCTTCTTTTCATCACGGTAAATTCTGGGTTTTTATCAAAAAAGTCTTCATATGAACCTTTTCCATTTGTTTTGATAAAATACATAGAATGTGCTACAGTAAAGTACATAAGATTGCCAATCGAATCTTTTTCAGGGAAATACTTGCCATAAAACACATCTTTTGTCATAACATTTGTAGTATCTAAAAAAGTATATCTAAACTTAAACAATACTGATTTTCCGAAAGTTTCATCTTCTTGTTGTGTCGCTTTTAAATCTATTACTCTTGGTTCAAGGGTTTTCCAACTTTTGGACATAGAAGATAGCGCATAATATTTAACGATATCCCACTCAATTTCTTCTAATTTCTGTGTGTTGTGCTTTTGCAAGATTAGATTTCTAACCTTGTATTTTAATTTTGTATTATTTCTTGATTCTTGATGTTTTTTCTCAGTAGTACAGGATATAAAAAGAAAAAATATCATGATGATCCGTAAAAAGGATAGGAGCAATGTAAAGGCACTATTCATAGTGGTGTTATGGTTGGGTATGTGGTGCTGTAGGTCGTTTTTATTTCTAGTTTATGCCATTTTTCTTTCCAGTTTTTCTTTTGAATTCTCTTCTTGTATGTGGTCAAATCAAATTTTGGGGTAGGTGCCACTACAAGATTAAATAAATCTTCTAACCCGTAAGGTGCGATATATTCAATTTGGTTTTTGAGATTCAATCGTACCGCTATCGAAGTTGCAGTTTCGGGCCAAAAAGAAATGGCTTCGTAACAAGAGGTATATGGTTCATGACCGTTTCTGATATGCATTCTCGATTGATTTTTTACAGACCAATTCAATTTTGGGCGAAGCGTTCTTAGTTGGTTTTCTATTTGTAGATCATCCTCTTTGGTTCGATTAGATTTGTCATAATAAATGACATCAATATCGTTCAATGCAGATCTATCTTTTTCGTGTTTTTCATCCCAAACTTTATTTCTCACAAAGCCGGCCCCAATCCAACAATCATTTAAATGCAAATCTCTAACAAGTCTTAAGATTTCGATCATCCATTTGTCAGATTCGATTATTCGTATGAGTTCATGGTCTAAGCTAAGATTCATATCAAGTTCAAAATACATCGGTAGTAAATCCCACAGTTTTGCCAATCTTTTGAATAAATTGTTTGTTCGCCCTGGTTATGCCGTGAATAGTATATATAGTTTTACCCTTGGCATTAGATAGTTTTAAAACCTGAAACATACCATAGTATTTGGTTTTCACGATGTCTGACCAAATGTAACTAGTACTGTTGCCTCTTTGGGTTATTGTAAAGCCCTTTTCACCATAAGTAACTTTTGCAGCTCTATACCTTAATACTAATAAGCCTACATAGGAACTGTACCCTGCAAAAAAGATAATCACAGGAACACCACCTACAGATAAAAACCCTTCTGTTGTCATGAGGGTAACAGCCCAGATACAAGATATTAGGGTTACACAGCAAAAAAATAGCACAACGATATAGGTTAGAATTTGATGTAACAATGGGTTTGGGATGGTTACCTTACCGTGGTAATTTGTTTTTTGGGAGGCGTTGCTTTCCATTACAATTGTTTATAGCCCTGGTCGTAAAACGTTTTTATTTATCTCGTTTTAAAATTATTGAGTTATTTGAATCAAATTCTTTTGGTCGTATTCCTTCAAAGCCAATGGCAAATTTCATAGTATCATCATCGATGAAATTTGAGATACAGAGTAGCTTTTTTTGTTCATTACTCTCAAACAAGGTTACTATTAAATCTACTTGAATTGGATTTGTTTCACTATTTATTTCATAGGTCATGCTTCCTTTTTTTCCATTTCGAACAAATTCTTTTCCGCCTATTATTTGTCCCTGCATTTCGAAGTATGCATACCCTTCTGAATCAAAGTTTAAATATCCAATTTCATTTTCATCCTGTCCGACCCATTTTCCGATAAATTTAGCGTTATCATTCTCAATTGTCATCGATAAAAGAGGAATGATAAATAGTATAATTAAAAGCTTTTTCATAATGTTTGCGTCAAGTTAGTGCGTAAAAAAGTAACAGGTGTACATAGGCCAATGTTAGACTTAAACAAAGATAGCAGAAAAGAAATGAACTTGAAGTGTAACTCTTAACTGCTATTTTATATACTGTGTCAATGGTTTGATTTCAAAATTTTGTAATGATGTTCGGTGTGGTAAGCTGTCCAAATTACGATTTCTCTAATCGTCATTCTGCCCAAAAGAGGATGTGGAAGTAGGAAAGTATCTAAATCACGCTCATTCCATCTTTGGAATCGCTTGATAAGTTTCGTTTGTTGCTTTTCCAGCTTGTTGATATATGAAGTTTTATTAGAGGGCTTAATTATTGGCATTTTTTTAGAAATATCTGCAACCACACCAGGATTGTCAGCAAGTTTGCCTTGATATTTTTTAACGATTTGATCATAAGAGCGATTGTCTCTTTTATTAGTTCCAAACTTGTATTTCAAGTAAAATTTTGGAACTAGGAAAGCTCTATTTAAGGCTTTCTCACTTTGAATTAAATGAACAATATGCTCACCAGTATTCCATTTACCTTCGGGGCCTTTGGGCCATTTTTCATTGGGATGACTTTTGAGCCAGTCATATAGTATTTGATGCTTCTGATTTAAGATTTCGATTACTTCTGTTTTTGTCATCATATGAAATTTGCGAATTATGCAATCTATATAGCAATTGGTAAAGAATGTCTACTTATTTTCTTAGTTGAAAAATAATATCCATAATTTCGATATCTGGAACTCCTTTAATGGCGTATGCTTCTGGAATACTTTTGGCTAAATCGGTTTGTTGATAGGCTTGTAAAGACTGTAGTGAATCCCATATGTATACCCCTCCATATTCACCCTCATTGCTTGTTTTTATATAATATTTTTGAAGAAGACCAGAAATAGATTTAAAATTAGGCGCTCTATCTTTTGCTCTTTTTTGTAATTCTTCTTCTGGTAAATCTGATGTTAACCTAATAATTTGCAATATCATAAAACTTAGATTTTGAATTTATATAGTCACAATTTATTTACTTTTTATGATTGAAAATTGTAAAAATCGGTCATTTTCATTTTTCAACAATGCTTTGGGAGTATATCCTGTTATTTTCTTGATATCTTTTATGAAGTGGGATTGGTCAAAATAACCTTTTTGAGGAAACAGATCTCCATTTTTTATCTGGCTATAATTAGAAGCACCTTTTCGAATACTACAGTATTTTTTTAAGGAAAGCCCGAAAGTAGATTGAAAATATCGATTAATTTGTCGCTTCGACCAGAGGGCTTTCTCCGAATAATATGCTATGGTTTTACTCCCTTTGGTTTGATTAATCGATTTTAAAAGAATCGATTTCCTGGGGTCAATTGCAACTTGTTCTTCAACACATGATAGTAAGCATTGGTTCAAGTGCTCAAAAAAGATAGAATCTTCACTTTTTTCAAATTCAGTAAGTCCCAAATAAGAGTTCTTTACCGTCTTCATAGTATTAATTAGCGGAGTAATACTTTCTTGAATTATACTTTCAACGGCAAGTAGTCTAAATTGTATACCATATATTGTAGTTCCGGGTGAGATAATTACATTGGTTTTTTGGTCCCATAAACCCGTTAACAGCACTTTTTCCAGATTGTCTTTATGATAGCATATCAATACATCGAAAAAACCATCAGGTAATATGGTATAGGATTGGAAATGATCATTATTATTTTCAATTTTCCAATAGCACCTTACATAATCCTGAAGGTTTTCATGAGCCTGTTGCTGAACGTAAATCATTTAAAAACGTGTTTACTAATTTGAAGCTATGTATTGATATTTAATCTATTTATCTGTCGAGTACTTTCTATTGTCAAATGTTTTATGTTGATGGTTACTAGGGATTTTTGTGTAAAAGCTTGTGACTTTATCTATATGATTTTATGGACCTTGTTAACATCTGTTTTTAAATCTGTTCAATCCTTTGGTAGATTTCTTTTTTAGAGTTTTCAAATATTTCTCCACCAAATTCTTCATTATCCAATGAGATGATAGAAATGTCTTTTATTCCCATAATCCCGAAAACGAATTTCAAATAGGTTGTTTGAAAATTCATATGTTCGTTTTTCTCGTTTTCTCCATAACCTGTATCACCACGACTTGACAAGATAAACATTTTTTTGTTTTGAAGAATTCCAACATAATCACCATCAGGTTCTCCTGACCGAAATTTCCAGGTTTCGTTAATTCTCATAAGTTGGTCTATATAAGATTTTAGCCCACTCGGAATTGACCAATTGTACATTGGCGTTCCCAAAACATAGATATTATGTTCCTTGAATTCTTTAACCAATTCATTGCTGAACTCAACCCCTACCTGGTTTTCTTTTGTTCTGTTTTCTGGTTTCACAAATGCACTAGCAATCCATTCTTCATTAATTGCAGGGATTTGTTCTAATCCAACTTCTCGATAAGTGAAAGTATCGTTTGGATTTTTAGCTTTCCAATTTTCCTTAAAAAGTTGTGTTAGTTTTCGGCTGTGTGATTTTTCATTTCTTACACTTGCGTTGATAATTAATACCTTGTTCATATTCTTTAATTTTGATTATGAAGCAAAGTTCTGAATAGGGAAAGTGAAAAAAATTGATGTAGTTTAAGATGTTTCGATTTTTTTACGGATTCTGCTCAAAAATTCAGCAGTAATCCCTAAATACGAAGCAATTAGATAGTTTGGTACTTTTTCGGCAATTTCTGGGTAATTTTCCAAAAAGCCCAAATACCGTTGTTCTGCATCAAGAACGTTATTTAAGATTATTCTCCGTTGTAAACTGCCGAGATAATTTTCAAGGATGATTCTAAAAAAGCGTTCAAGTTTTGGAATTTGCTTTAGCATTTTTTGAAAAGAGTCGTAGCGTATTTGTAGTAACGTGGTCTTTTCAATAGCTTGAATGTTGTAAATTGAAGGTTTCTGTTTTTGAAAACTCTCAATGTCTGTGGCCCACCAATTTTCAATTGAAAAATATAGGATTTCTTCTTTTCCTGTTTCGGGATTTATGTAAAATGCTTTCAATGTTCCTTGAACAACAAAATTATCCGTTCGACAAGTTTCACCGTTTCGCAAAAGATAATCTCCTTTTTCAAGTATTTTCTCAATCCAAAACGTTTCGATTAAATTTTCCTCTTGAGAATTTAATTTAATATATTTTGAAATTGATTTGATTAGTTGCTCTTTCATTCAAATTATTGCCAACGTTAGTGTATGAAAAGTAGGCGGTTTGGATGCACCGAATTTTCGGTTAAGCATAAAGATTGATGCAATCTAAATGCCTTGATTTTATTATTATCTCGCCTTTTTTCATATACATTGTTACCTGCTGGATTTTCTTATTAATTTCCACATTCCATATGGGTTTTCAAAAAGTTTATCTCCAATATTCGGTTGATTTCTTTCTTCATTAATTTCAAAAATTGGCGATTCCATATCTGTGCTAAATGTCTGTCCTGATTGAATTTCAGGTTTGTCTATAAGTCGGTAATAACCAAAAATAGAAAGTAGATTTACTGATTCTTGGAAATCTTCATTGTAAACAATACTGTCTTTAAGTCCTAAGTTTTGCATTCCGCATGTGTAGGTTGTTCCTTTTCCGTCACTTATTGAATCCAAGACGTACATTTGATAAAGGTTCGATTCTTCAAAATCATTCAATAATTCAGTCCAATGCTCTTTAGTAAATGCTTTTCCAGTTGTTTCTACTTTAATTCCAGTTCCGCCAGATTTTAATATCGCATTTCCAGCTTCCGCAATTTCTGTAGCAGATTTTAAATCACCAGTTTCTGCTGACAGATAAACAACAAATTTGTGCTTGTCAATTTTTTCTAAAAATTCTTCTGATACTTGATTTACCATTCCTGCATATTTGAAAGAATCTTTCATTCTGTCATCTCTTTCGCAAATTTCCAATTCAAATCCCTTGTTGGTTTTTAAATTCAAAAGAACCATTCCAGCAAAAATGAAATCATTCATATTGTTTTCTGCAATTGCAGTTACTATTTCTGTTCTATTATTCCAATTTCCAGGAATGCAAAGAATCGTTTTAGGTCTTTTTTCAGCTTGATTAACTGATTTTTCTTTCTTTTTGAAAATGTTGAACATAGTTATGATTTTCAGCTTGCAGGTAACATCTGTACATAGTTACAAAAAGTAACCATATATTTTTATATAAAAGTAACCATATTCAACAAGAAGTAATAGAATGGTAATTCATCCTTTTTTCTTACTCAACTTGTTTCATTTTGCAGCAGGAATTTAGATTTGATTCTGCTTAACGTTTCTTGTGATATATTGATATAAGAGGCGACCACCTTATTGGGTAACCGCTTTACAATATCTGGATTAACTTCAAACAATTGTTGATAGCGCTCTGAAGCATTTAGCGTAGTAAATGAGCTTAATCTTTTAGAATTATTTACATATGCTTTTTCTAAATACACAGTATAAAAATCTTTCCACTTGGGAATGCTCTTCATAAGATGCCTAAAATCTTCATGAGTAATGTATAACAGTTCACTGTTTTCTATAACTTGAATAGATTCTTGAGCAGGTTGGTTTGTGATAAAACTAACCAGTTCTGTTGCGAATTGATTTTCGAATGCGATATAGCGTGTAATATCTTTCCCTTCCTCATCTATATAAAACAATCTTAAACAACCTTTATTTACAAAATAACTAACCTGACTGTTTTTACCGCTAGGGAGTAAGATTTGATTTTTACTTTTTTTTATCGTTTTAAAATAGGATAACACGACTTTTAAATCTTCATTGGTAATGTCGACATTCTTTTTTATGAAGTTTGTAAGTTTTTTATAATCAGTCATCTATTTATAGTCTCTTACAAATTTACGATAATGAATAATATCTTGAATAGATACTACGATCATATCATGTTCTTTGGCAAAGCGTAAAATGGAGTCATTTTTTGCCATGGTACCGTCGTCATTCATTAATTCGCATAAAACGGCTTCGGGTTTTAGCCCCGCCAATCTCATTAAATCGACACTTCCTTCGGTATGTCCCTTTCTTCCTAAAACGCCGTTATCGTCTGCCCTTAGCGGAAAGATATGACCGGGTCTAGCCAAATCACTACTTGTAGTGTTTTCATCACAGGCGACCTGAATAGTTGTTATTCTGTCTTTGGCAGAAACTCCAGTAGTAACATCTTTTTTTGCTTCTATTGAAATAGTGAAAGCAGTTTGAAAATTACTCGTGTTTTCCTCGGTCATATAGGGGAGATCTAGAAAGTCAGCTTTTTCATTGGTCATACATAAACAAACGATACCACTGCATTTTCGTATCATCAATGCCATTTGAGGAATAGTCATATGTTGAGCAGAGAATATTAAATCACCTTCATTTTCTCTATCTGCATCATCGGTTAAGATAATTCCATTTCCGTTTTGAAGATTCGCCAATGCTTTTTCTATACGTTCTTGACTACTGTTACCAAATATTTTTAGTGTATCTAACTCTGCAAGTACCATTTTAAATCGTTTATTGGTTTTTATATGGGTACAAAACTAGTGTTGTTTACGATCAAACTATTTGACCTAAGTCAATAAATTAAACGATTTGATAGGTGTTATTAAGGTTAGGTATTACTGGTAGGGGAGTCTTATTCATTCAATTATGTTCAGACTTGATAGGGTAGAGGCGAGAAACTAACGCAATTTTTTACTGTGTTAAAGTTAACGTGGTTTGCAAGTTGTGTTTGCATCCTCAAGGGAGCAAATGAACTATACAAATTGTTGTAAATTTTTTAGATTTCATTATCAAACATTTTATTCAACTGCCATTCAGCTACTTTTTGGATCCTTAGAACTCTATTTGCTAATTCAGGTTCATATGAACACCTTTCCGTGTTAAAACCGATCCAGTCCGGAAAATAAAGTTTTGCAAGTTTGAACATTAATTTGTTAAAGTATTTTGGTCCATAACTTCCTATTTTATTTTTGTCTCCAATGATCAAACAAGTCCTATAATGGATTACATATACAAAGGCACGAGTCAAATTAATTGATGGGGTTGGTAGACCCTCATCCTCCCAGAAAACTGTCCAAGACATACCTTCCGTCTCCATTTTAGGATTTGAAACTCTAGTTTCCTTTGGCAATGAATTCTTATTGTAAATCATTGCTGCCCAAAACCGAAAGAAAAGGTATATGTGGATTATATATTCGATATGCTTTATTGTTTATATGTCCTTTGTATGTTGCGTTTGCCTGCCGAAGGCGGCATATGCATATTACAAACTGTTAGCGCATTTTTATTCGTAGTATTCAATTTTTCTATCGGTGTAATATTTGGGTATACCTTTTATGTAAATGATTCGTTTTGTCCAATTGCCAACCTTATCATATTCGCCATACTCGCATTTAATGGTTGTATTATGATAACTTTTTGGTGATTCAACGTGATCGACATCTCCATTTTCCAAATAATAACATTTAATTGGACCACTCCAGGTATTACTGTTTTTTATTTTTAATTTTCCATCAGAATAATAAGTTTCTATATCATCGTAGGAGGCAAAGTGAGTCCATTTTTTAATCAAATTATCGTTGTCGTCATATTCATAATCAATCCACCTATCTCCTTTAATCAATGAGTCATTTGTTTTTAGAACAAATTTTTGTTTTATCAACTGCATATTGTTATTGTATTCATTTTGAAAAACTTTACTACGTATCTCAATACTTTCTAATTTCTCAGCATCGTTATTCTCATAATCAGTTTCATAATCATACAGTTTCAAATTTTCTTCTATTATATCATTGTGTTTATTGTATTTTTTTTCTAATCTATATATATATATATTAATCAATTTGTTTCTGGTATTATCGTAATAACTCCTTTCATATTTTGATTCTTCAATCAAATTTCCTTCGTAATCATATAAATATTCTATAAGTTCACTACAATCCTTATCCTTATCGTTAATTTTGCTACATTTTCTCAATTTTACTAACTGATTTTGGTCATTATATTCAAAAAAAGATATATGTCCTCCTATATTAGGGCGATATTTTATAGTTCTTCCTTGCTCGTCAAAATTTACTTCGAAATCAAGATCAAATAATAATTTATTTATTCTAATTTTTCTTGATTTTCTTCCTTCAATGACTGTAGTATCCGGTCGCATGTCATAAATATGCTCAACGCTCTTTTTAACTTTACCATAAAAACCATAGTCATACCATCCTGTATTTTTAAGAAGTTCCGTTTTATTTGATAGACAAGAAGCGAAAAGAATTAATGTCATCCAAATAAACATTATGTAGTAAATGATTTTCATTTTTTTTGATTTGCGCTAACTTCTCTTGTATGTTGCGTTTGCCTGCCGAAGGCGGCATATGCAATATACAAATTGTTAGCATTCGTTTTTTATTTTAAAATAGAGTTTAAAATATTAAAATCCTGTTTGTTTTTATGGTAAAAAATTGTCATTTCATTGTTTTTATTTAATATTGATTCCGTCATACTTTTGGGTAAAGAATGGTTTATTGAGTTAACTAAAAATATAAAATTCAAACCTCTCATTGAGAAGCTATATCCATTTATATTATTAGCAAATTTTATTCTTTTTGGCTGTGCGATTATCTGTTGCAAAGGATGTTTTGTTTGAGAAAAAGAGGTTGCTAATATGGGATATTCTAATTCATCTGGAATAATATTTTCAAAAAGTATTTTCTTAATTCTGCATTCGTGTTTATATCCTAGATCAATTTCTTTAAAAAAAGGTCTATTTGTAATACTTGCCCTCCATAATACTGATAATAAGAATAATTTCATTTTGTCATAATTAATATCATTAAGTATTGAAAAATCCTTGCCATTTTCCGCTTTATAAGTTGGATAAGTTTCCAGATTTAATTTATCACTAAAAATTAATGACTTGGCATACCTTTCATATTTGCCTCCGAGTATTCTATTATCGCAATCTTCACAAAGTATTCCTTTGTCAAATTCTCCGGTTTGTAATGGGATAGGTTTGATCTCATCAGAAATTCCTTTTATAGAATGAAATACATTTTTTTCGTCTTTCATTCCTTTGTACATAAAATCTGGAATTATATGTGCTTTAATCAATTTTTTGTCTTTCAAACACAATCTACATATTCCCATTTTGTAATTGGTTAGATTAAATTATATATAATTATAGGAGCAGAAAGTACTAATAAACCAATTATCCCATTCATATATGAATCATCATTTAAAAAATCCTTGAACGTTTTTTTAGATTTCCAAAATCTTGAAATAAACCATCTAAAACCTGCTCCAGGATAGGAGAAGATTAATATAATTATAATTTCAAAAATTGCTTCCATAATGAATGCTAACGTTTAATATATGTGTCGTAGCAGGACAAATTATTACCCTGATTTCGACAAAAACTGCGCATTGGTTGCTAACTTTTCCATTCCGCAAGCATTGCGCCTTCATAAATATACACAGACCAATCTGTTAGCCATTTAGTTGCTATGACATCATGTATCGTGTTGTAGGTGGTTATTCTTTTGAATTAACAACAGTATCCGTTATGTCATCATAACAGGCATAATAAGCTCGATTTCCGAATTTAGTAAATGACCATTGAGCAATTTCCGTTTCAGTTTTTAATTCTTTTGGGATTAAGTGAGGAAAAGCTTGTCCGATTGCATGAGTTTTAATCAAGAAATGAACATCGTTTATTGCTTCGTCTTTTGATAAATAATTGTCAAATAGTATCTCGGATATTGTTAATTTGTCAGAACTAATACCATATTTAGCTTTATAAACTAATTGTCCGTCCCAACTTCTGGAAAAAAGTAAATAACCATCATAAGCGTATATGTCCCATTTACAGTCCATAGAATCAGACTTAAATGCTATGCCTTCTAGTTTATCTCCATTATGTGGATATTGAAGATTGGTAGATGTCTTATCGAAATCTGATGTATCAATTTCAATTAATTCCTTTCCCAAAGATGTTCTTAATTCATTATACTTTTCTGCCACAGCTTTTTCCTTAGTAAAAGCCATTGTTGTTCTTGTATAAGAACTTACATCTAACACTTTTTTGTTAAAAGGATTATCGCTATCACCTAATTCAAACCAGCGAAAAGAATATTCTTGAGAATTTGTTTTGAGAAATTCAGATTCTGCTTTTCGCTTATTTTTTTTAAACCAGTTAAACATAAAGTGTTTTTTAATGCCTACAACGTTTTGTGTATGATTAGTTGTGAGAAAGTACGCGAGTACTTTCCACCGTTGCTAAAGATAATTAATGTGTGTGAATTTCCATTGAGGAAATTCCGCCGCAATTAATTATACACGTTGTTGTAACACGTTTTTTACTCTATCACTTTTTCGTCCGTCCGTTTTACTTCCACAGTTTTTTGATTGTAATAATAGATAATAAGTCCGGATGAGAATATAATTATATTTAAGACTAACTTTCCTATTCCATCCATTATATCATCTCCAATGAATAATTTTATGAGCTTGCCAAGAATTACAAGTCCACCTCCGAGCATTAGTATTACTGCCCAAACGTTAATTCCCATTTTTGCATGTTTATGTTTCATCAAAACTAGGACTAGAACAATCATTTGAATTAAAGTAGGAATAAGTGCAACCAAACTTTTCGAAATTAAAAATGTGTATAGATTCCAGCAAATTAGAAGTCCAAGAGCAACTATTATTAAAACTTGAAATGTTTGGTTTTTAAAAAAAGTTTTTTCCATTAGTTTATTTTGGTAAATGTGTTACAACGTTCTGTATATGACTTGTTGCACGACGCTGCGATAGCAGCGGGCGAGCTGCAGTGCTGACGAAGGAAACATTCCGATGAGTCGCTAAGGTAGCAAATCTGCAATGAATTCCGATTAAGGAATTCAGCCGCAATTAATTATACATGTTGTTGTAGTGCGTTTTACCTTAACCCTTTTATTTTTAAATCCGCATAAACTTCTTGAGTTCCATGAATTTCCTTTCCAAATTTTAGATCAATGGTATAGTCAATGTTATATAAATTCAGAACCTCGTCTATTTTATCCTTTTTATTTTTTGCGGCATTTACGTCTTGTCTGTATCGGTTTAATGGTCCAAAAGCCATTGGTAAAATTAAGAATCCAACTCCCATTATTATAATTGGAACAGTGGAAATAACTCCACTGTCTAATGCGTATTTACCTAAATAGTATCCACCGAACATTACAAATAAACTTATGAAAAGAAATATTCCAAAATTTACATAAGAAGCAATTTTGGTTCTTTTAACCTGTTCATAATGAATGTTTACTTCCTTAAGTGTTTGTTCGAACTTTTCCCTCAATTCGATTTTTGAACAAGTTTTATTAAATTCTGGTTTTTTGTTTGTCAATTTACAGGTAGTCCCTTCCTTTAAACTAACGATTTGGTTATCGCATAATTCGCAATGCCTGGCTAAATTCATTCAGTTATTTAATTTTAATGCGCTACAACATTTGGCTAAGCTGCGTTTTAATGCAGTTTAGGTGTTGTTGTACATAGTTTATTGTTTATTCCAGTTTATATCAAATTTTGAGATTATCTCGTCATCTTCATTCAATGAATCTGATGGTAAAGCTGGACTTAAAGAATGAAATGGCGGATAGCCTTCCTTTATGTGATATAAATGATTACTAAGCTTTGAATATCTCCCACAGCATTCCAAAGAGAAATAAGTATAATTCTCATCATAGTCCTCTACCTGAATATTTATCCACTCTGGAATCGCGTGGTCCATCCATAGAATTTCAATTACCTCTTTTGCCTCAATGGGGGCTGTTGTTTGGTTAAGTTTTTCCACATCAGGAAAAGTCATTTCGCCTTCTTCAAGACCTTCTCTGAAATTTGAAAAGATTTTCACAACATATTTAAAGTTTTTAGGTAGTTTGTTTATAACCATTTCACAAGTAAGAGGATATACTGTATCAGTTGCTTTGATTAGATTATTGTAAAATTCTTCTTTATTCATTTCTCTATTATGTACAACAAGTATATATAGTTACTAAGGTAACTATATTTCTTTTATATGATGTTGTAATTGTATGTAACTAATGGTAAGTGTTTACAAATGGCTAAATGTTACCCTAATACTCAGTTAAACATCGCTAGAAGGCAACAGCTTATCGCTACCAGAGGTTGTATGCCCTAAGTATTATAATATGGGTTGGTAAAATCTCGCTGCTACAGCCTTAAAAACCATAAACTACTATAAAAAGTAGAATAATCGGTAGGTGAATTACTTGGTTGCTATGAGCACATATATATTGTTGCGCGATCGTTTTTTATTCTTCAGCCACAAATTTGAATGGCAGAAGAAATTTCACTTTCACTTTTTTGTTATTCTCTAATTCGGCTGGTTTCCAATCAGGAATTTTGGATATTACTTTATAACAAGCATCATCATAATCTTTTCTCAATCCCTCAATTATTTCTATTTCCACCACTTTTCCAAGAGTGTCAACTACAAAAGTCGATTTAACTTTTCCATTTATGTATTCCGTAAATCCTTGATGAAATTTATAATTCTGTTGAATGAATTTAGTCAGAGAATCGAGTCCGCCTGGGAATTCAGGCATTTTCTTTAAACTCGAAAAATTTATTTGTTCGTCATTTTCGTCCAAAAGTTGGTATTCCAAGTTCAGCGAATTTTGAGATTCCACTTTTTTAAATTCCGATTGAGTGATTTCGTTTTCAGGTTCAGAATTGTTTTCCGTTTTTGATTTTTCCGAATTCTTACAAGAAACCAGAAGTAAAGTTGTCAATATAATTCCTATTATTTTGTTCAATTCACAATTTTTATTAAATGACGCACAACGATTTGGCGGTGTTTCAAATAAACAAGGAACTTTCGTAAACAACCGAACGCCCTATTTGCTATATACCGTGTTAGCTGCTGGCTTTTTTTCGAAAACCAAAATATCCAGTAATTAATGAAATTAATATGACAATACCAGTTATAATTTGATACACCCATTTAAATTCTCTGTCAAAATACAGTTCATAACTAGGTGCAGGAACATTGGTTTCTATATATAATTTAAGTTCTTTGGTGTTTCTTTCAATTTCAGCATCGTGAATATTCATTTCTATTTCATATTCAGCATTCTTTTTGCTCATAAAACTTGCAAGTTGAGCCTCATTATTATTTATGAAATAACTTTTTTTATAATCTCCAAATAATTCTATTTCTTTTCCATTTTTCAGAATCTTTAAGTCAATTTCTAAAGGAAATATTGTGTCAGCCATTCCTTTATAATTTCCATTCAATAAGTCTAATCTAATTCCATATGATGATTTAAAATCAGTTTTAAACTTATCAGAAATAATTAAGCTCTCTTTTAAGACATATGTTTTATCAAATGACCTTAATCTTTTATCCGATTTATCTAATAAAAATTCAGTTATTAGATAAATTGCTAAAATTCCAAAGAGTATTGATATTATCTTTTGAGTGTTCATTTTCAGCTTGTAGCTAACGTTCTGTGAATGGCTTGTTGCACGACGCTGCGATAGCAGCGGGCGAGCTGCAGTGCTGACGAAGAAAACATTCCGATGAGTCGCTAAGGTAGCAAATCTGAAATGAATTCCGATTAAGGAATTCAGCCGCAATTGTTACCAAACGATTTTTATTTTTTCTTATGTTTTCCTTTTTCTATTATACAACCGCAATCAATTTCCGAAATCGGCTTTATTGAGTTCTTTTTTATTTTCCATTCGGTTAAACTTAAGTCAGGATAAATTGGTATTCCAATTCCAATAAAAGTTGAATCCGATTTAATCAAAGAATCTCTTTCGGATTCCAAATATTCTTTCATGAATTCTGTATCATTCTTAAATCGAATTCTATTGTTGTTAATTGAATAAGTTCCAGTTATTTCTCCTTGACAAGCACTTAAACCATATTTGTATTTAAATATTCCATTTTCAGTCAACTCCATTATTGACCACCTTTCAAATTTATTATCGATAGAGTAATAAATTCCGTTTAATTTAGTTTGTTTACTTTGTCCGAAAAATAAAAAGATAGTCAGAGTTACTATATTCAGTAAGGCTTTCATTTATTCTTTTCCATTGTTTGGTGACAAGTGTATATAGTTACTAAGGTAACTATATTTCTTTTATATGATGTTGTAATTGTTTGTAACTAATGGTAAGTGTTTACAAACGTCTAAATGTTACCCTAAAACTCAGTTAAATAGCACTAGAAGGAAACAGCTTATCGCTACCAGGGGTTATATGCTCCTATGGAGTATAATAAGGCTTAGTAAAATCTCGCTGCTATAGCCTTGAAAACCATAAATCATTATAAAAATACAATAACAGGCCGTGAATTACTTAGTTGCTATGAGCACATATATTGTGTTGTATAGAGAGCTTTATTTTTTTTCAATAATGGAGTCAATCCATTCATTTGCTGTTGAAACTCGTGCCAAAGCCATTACCGAACCATATTTAATTTGTCGGTTTAGGGCTCCAGAAACAATTCCTACAAAGAATGTTTCACCATTTTCTTTCATAAAAATTCCGCCTCCGCTATCTCCTTTCGATCCCCCTATTTCTAACTCAAGTGGAATTGGCGATCCAAAGTGATTAGATTCAGGATTATCGGGGTTGTCAAAGTCGCAAACCATAACATCGGTGCTAAATTTTCTGTTTTCGAATGTTCCTCCAATTGCATCTATAATGTTTCGACCTCCTAGCTTCTCTTGTTTTCTTGGATTGTCCATTCCGTCGTTTCCGTTTCCAATGTATCCATATCCAACTTTAGTAATTGTTTGTCCCAGTTCTTTATTTCCATAATACCGTTTAGCGGGGGTTATATCCAAGACGGGTTTGTCTAGTTCTATCAATGCCATATCCCATCCGTTCCATTGGGCTTCTTGAGCACCAGGTTTAAGTTTGGGGTGTTTGATTATTCTTTTGGTTTGGTAGAAATTATCTCCAAACTTCCAGAAAGATGTCTTTTGCACAAAATGAGATGCTGTAAGCACCCACTTGGGAGAAATTAAAACGCCTACGGCATAATCATTACTTTCAATTGATTCAGAATACCGTCCTACACAATCAAATTCAGGTTGTTGTCCCAATTCGATATATTTCTTAATATCGGTATCGTGTCTTATTATTCCGAAGGGCTTAAAATTGTTCTGCGGTAATGTAAATGCAGTTAGTGCTAATACTGGTAAGAAAAACAAAATTTTTTTCATAATTGTAGTTAGAGATATGCTTAAAAACTTAAGACGAATTACTTCATGATTTGTTACGATTTTAATAGGATTTACAATATCTATTGTAAGTTGCGTTTTCCTGCCAAATGCGACATATACAAATTGTTGTACCTCATTTTTTTATTTCTTACTTCTATTCAATAGGTTTTTTACAACGAATTCCATCATAACATCCCTTTTGTTAATAATATCGTGTATGTTATTTGAAATTTCATAATCGGGCAATACGCCTCTTCTTTTTAAATGTTTGTTTACGGCAATATCTGAATGCATAACCGGGATTGTTAAGACGATCCCAGTTTCGTTCCCTAAAACATAAATTTTATTCACCCCATTACTAATTCCTGCAGTGCCAAATGTTTCACTTCCAACGAAAATGGCATCAGTATATTCCTGTATAATTGCTGCTCCCGAACCTCCAGCCGATGATGCTCCACCGTCAATTAAAACAATAATTTTACCATTATACTCATATTCATCGATAGGTTTAAAAACTTTCAACCCTGTTAGGTAGTCAAAATCTGTAACCTTATAATCTCCATTTAATTTTTTCTTTAAACCAAATTGCTCATCGAGATAAAGTCCATTTTCATTATCATTATAATCCAGATAGTATTGATCATTTCCCTTTGTTGTAGTTTCATTTACGGGTGTAAAAGGATTTTTCACAAAATACCTCAATAAATGAGCAGCATTACTAACTTTGCCACCATCATTATCTCTAAGGTCTATAATCAGATTTTCAATTTTCCTTTCTTCAATTTCTTTGAAACACTTTTTATAAAAATCGGGGTATGTACTTTCTGGTTCTTGGAAACTGTCTTTAAAAAAACGAGTTACTTGTAAATAGGCATATTTTTCATTCTCATTTATCGTAAAGTCAAAAGCTTTTTCTTTATACTTATTAGAATTCGTTCCATATCGTTCGAGTTCAATTTTTAAGTATTCCTGGTTTGAAATTGATGTGACTATTTTAGTCTTAATTTCTCTTGTGACATAGTCTTTATATGTTATTTCATAGGTCGATTTGGCATCATAAACTATAGGGTACGTTCGGCTAAATGATAGATATGATACTCCAAGATAGTGTTCAATTGCCGAAATAGTTACTCCATCAGCAGAATAATGCCGAATCATTTTAGAAACAATTTCATTGGAGAGAACATTATCTATGGAAATAATTTCCGAACCATTTGGAATCGATAGGTTACTCATGTTTCTAACAATGTAAATCCTTTGATTTTTAATAAAAACTTCGAAAGGTAATCGCTTATGTTTTTTGAAAGACTCCCTCAGTGGATCTTTGGGATATGCACCAGTATGCCCGTCATGAATTTTGGCAATAAGTTTCAACACAACATTGTAAAATGCTTTACCCTCTAGAGGCTTAGATGTTTCTAACATTAATTGATTTGTAAATTGCTCAAATTCTTCAGGTGTTTGAAATTCATAAACACCTGGATGTGTTTTAATCAAGGCAGTCTTAAACTTAACCAAATCCTTGTGCATTTGCTCTGGCTGAAAAACAAGGCTGTCTTGAGCTAAAATTGGCAATGAGATTGTTAAAGCCAATAAAAAAGCTAATTTAAATAAGGTGTTTGTCACTTGTTTAAGTATTTAATTCAGGTTTTTTCTACAATGTACATAATGAAGGACAATATAAGTATGTAGTTACCAAAGTTACTTATATTTCTTAGATATGATGTTGCAGTTTTTGGTAACTAATAGTAAGTGTTTGCAAAGACCTAAATGTTACCACAAAAACTTAATAAAACAGCACTAGAGGATAACAGCTTATCGCTACCAGAGGTTGTATGCCCCTAAGTATTATAATATGGGTTGGTAAAATCTCGCTGCTAAAGCATAAAATATTATAAAAGGTACAGATGCCAGTTGGTGAATTGCTTGGTTACTATGATCATATATATGCTGTTAAAGGTAGTTTTTTAATTAAATAATTTTGTAGTCTTTTCTACAATATTTTCTTTATCCATTTTCAGATATGCATATTTTATAACGGATTCGTCAAATTTAAATTCTATTCTTCCAGATCTATCGAAGAGAGATTTCTTTTTTATTTTGAAATCAGAGATTTTTTCAAAGTCATATTTTTCTATTCCCTTTTTCAACAGAGGATTTAAATATTCAATCGTCAGAGAATTATTTTCAAAATAGATATTATCTATATAAACAGGTTTAGACCAAAATTGATTAACAATATTTCCAACTATCCATCCGATACAGAAACCAATACTAAGCTTATAATTGGAATCAATTAATTCAATCAACAATAAAAATGGAATTACCAATAGGAAAGAAAAAGTTTGATATATGATTATTTGTTTTTTACTCATCTTTATTGAAATTGCCTACAACAAGTGTATATAGTTACTAAAGGTAACTATACTTCTTTTATATGATGTTGCAGTTTTTGGTAACTAATAGTAAGTGTTTGCAAAGGCCTAAATGTTACCCTAAAAACTTAATAAAACATCACTAGAGGATAACAGCTTATCGCTACCAGAGGTTGTATGCTCTTAAGTAGTATAATAAGGCTTTG
>NZ_JALPRE010000030.1:0-2500 GCF_023195925.1 Aquimarina acroporae
GATTAAGATATTTTATATTTTGATTTACGTAGCAAAAAGAATTAAAGACTAGTCTCATCAAGAGAATCGATTAAAATTCCGTTGTATTGTTTTGAATAATATTTAAGAACAAACGATGAAGAGTTTGATCCTGGCTCAGGATGAACGCTAGCGGCAGGCTTAACACATGCAAGTCGAGGGGTAACAGGGATTGCTTGCAATCCGCTGACGACCGGCGCACGGGTGCGTAACGCGTATAGAACCTACCTTATATTGGGGGATAGCCCAGAGAAATTTGGATTAATACCCCATAGTATGCTGAAGTGGCATCGCTTTAGTATTAAAGATTTATCGATATAAGATGGCTATGCGTTCTATTAGCTAGTTGGTATGGTAACGGCATACCAAGGCTACGATAGATAGGGGTCCTGAGAGGGAGATCCCCCACACTGGTACTGAGACACGGACCAGACTCCTACGGGAGGCAGCAGTGAGGAATATTGGACAATGGAGGCAACTCTGATCCAGCCATGCCGCGTGCAGGAAGACTGCCCTATGGGTTGTAAACTGCTTTTATAGAGGAAGAAACCCCCCGACGAGTCGGGGTCTGACGGTACTCTACGAATAAGGATCGGCTAACTCCGTGCCAGCAGCCGCGGTAATACGGAGGATCCAAGCGTTATCCGGAATCATTGGGTTTAAAGGGTCCGTAGGCGGATTTGTAAGTCAGTGGTGAAAGTTTGCGGCTCAACCGTAAAATTGCCATTGATACTGCAAGTCTTGAATCATTGTGAAGTGGTTAGAATATGTAGTGTAGCGGTGAAATGCATAGATATTACATAGAATACCGATTGCGAAGGCAGATCACTAACAATGTATTGACGCTAAGGGACGAAAGCGTGGGTAGCGAACAGGATTAGATACCCTGGTAGTCCACGCCGTAAACGATGGTCACTAGCTGTTTGGTTTTCGGACTGAGTGGCTAAGCGAAAGTGATAAGTGACCCACCTGGGGAGTACGTTCGCAAGAATGAAACTCAAAGGAATTGACGGGGGCCCGCACAAGCGGTGGAGCATGTGGTTTAATTCGATGATACGCGAGGAACCTTACCAGGGCTTAAATGTAGTCTGACAGCTTTAGAGATAGAGTTTTCTTCGGACAGATTACAAGGTGCTGCATGGTTGTCGTCAGCTCGTGCCGTGAGGTGTCAGGTTAAGTCCTATAACGAGCGCAACCCCTGTTGTTAGTTGCCATCGAGTAATGTCGGGAACTCTAGCAAGACTGCCGGTGCAAACCGCGAGGAAGGTGGGGATGACGTCAAATCATCACGGCCCTTACGTCCTGGGCCACACACGTGCTACAATGGTAGGTACAGAGAGCAGCCACTTGGTGACAAGGAGCGAATCTATAAAGCCTATCACAGTTCGGATCGGAGTCTGCAACTCGACTCCGTGAAGCTGGAATCGCTAGTAATCGGATATCAGCCATGATCCGGTGAATACGTTCCCGGGCCTTGTACACACCGCCCGTCAAGCCATGGAAGCTGGGGGTACCTGAAGTCCGTCACCGCAAGGAGCGGCCTAGGGTAAAACTAGTAACTGGGGCTAAGTCGTAACAAGGTAGCCGTACCGGAAGGTGCGGCTGGAACACCTCCTTTCTAGAGAAGAATGGTACGACGGATTAGATTTTATTGTTGAGTTTAGTCTTTAGCTGTCAATTAAATGTACGAACGCAGTCTCATAGCTCAGCTGGTTAGAGCGCTACACTGATAATGTAGAGGTCGGCAGTTCGAGTCTGCCTGAGACTACAATAGACGGTTAATCCGTTGAAGTTCATTGATTATATATTGAAAAGGAAATTTTAGAAGTTGTGCTACTGTCAACTATATACTGGCTAGTTAGCCGACATAAAGAGACGGGGAATTAGCTCAGCTGGCTAGAGCGCCTGCCTTGCACGCAGGAGGTCACCGGTTCGACTCCGGTATTCTCCACAAGGAGTAAGTTATATTTATATGATTTACCATAACGTTCATTGACATATTGATTTAAGAAAATACGAGCGCACACTAGTGATAGTGTGTGATAATAAAAGAATAAAAAACTAAAAGAGCAAGTTAAAGCATAAGACATAAGCTAATTAAGGGCGTATGGGGGATGCCTAGGCTCTCAGAGGCGAAGAAGGACGTGATAAGCTGCGATAAGCTTCGGGAAGTGGCACATACACATTGATCCGAGGATTTCCGAATGGGGCAACCCGGCATGTTGAAGACATGTCATCCTTTCGAGGAGGCGAACGTGGGGAACTGAAACATCTAAGTACCCATAGGAGAAGAAAACAATAGTGATTCCGTTAGTAGTGGCGAGCGAACGCGGATTAGCCCAAACCAGTATTGTTACGGCAATGCTGGGGTTGTAGGACTACGATATAAGATGCACAATGAATTAGAATCCTTTGGAAAGAGGAGCCATAGACGGTGATAGCCCGGTATAAGTAAGGCGTGTATTTTTAGTAGTATCCTGAG
>NZ_JALPRE010000031.1 GCF_023195925.1 Aquimarina acroporae
TTCACAAAACGTTGCCGTATAACAAATACAAATAAGGCTGTAAATAAAATTTACAGCCTTATTTATATTTTATCCCTGAAGCTTTAAAGTATATAAAAATACTACTTCATTAAATATGAGAAGTATGTTTCTTACATGTTAATAAAAATATCGCTTATCGCATCCATGATGCCCTCCACTTCCAGTTCCTAGAGTGTCATCATTCGTTGGTAACGTTCCTCCCGTTCCATTGCCTACAGTCCTATTGCCTCCTGTTCCATTTTCTCCATTTCCGTGTCCTCCCTTTATCGAAGTTAAGTTCTCGAGCGAACAAACTTTAATTTTCTTAAGAGAAAGCTTTTTGTTAAATGATTTGTGATTTTTCATTGATAAGTTTTTTAAAATTTAAGTTTCAAAATTAGCTTAAAATAAGGTGTTGTAGTAATAGAGCTTTTGACAATTCCAGAATTACGTGTTCTTAGTATGCAAAAAAGTATATCATAATTCAGATTTAGTCAACTGTTTAATATAATAAGAAGGTTTTATTTTTACTTGCTTATAAAATACATTTGAGAATGTTTCTGCTCTACTATAACCAAACTCATTTGCAATAGCTTTTATCGTAAATTTTCTAAGCATTTCATTTTCTCTTAACTCTTTTACAGCATGATTAATTCTTAACTCATTAATATAATTTGTAAAGGTTTTGTTTTTATAATGATTTATTACTCGCGATAGATATTTAACATTAGTATCAATATCATCAGCAAGTGACTGCGAAGTGACACCTATTGCTAAAAAACCTTTTTCCTCTTCAAAGATTTTAAGCTTTTCCAATATATATTTTACATGTTTTTCGGGTACTTGAAGCTCCTTAGTTTCTTCGGTCTTAGTAATGGGGTCAATTTTATTTCTTATGTCCGTTTCTTCAGAATGGGATTTTTTCATCAATTCATCGAATCGTAATTGATAGGTTTTCCTTTTCCGGTATTGTCTGTATAGCAATATAGATAGGATTAATATAAATACACTTAGAATCGATAAACCGAAAATATAATTACTCGTATTTTTATTTAATTTTTTGATTAAACTTTGCTGCTCTTCCTGCAATTTTGGGATATCATAATCTTGTTTAACCTTTTTACTTATAATTATTTGATCATTAAGATATTTACCTAAGATTGTATTAAGTTTGGATAAATACTTATTTTGATTTTCCAGATCATTAACATCTTTATAATAGTCTTTTAAATACTCATAAGTTTTAACATGTTTATATTGAGGAATAGAATTTAAAGTTTCCAAAACAGAATCGGTTTTCTTAAAAAATACTATAGCTTTTTCTTTTTCTTCAAGGTTATAATATGATTTTCCTAGATAATAATAACTATCGATAGTATTAGATATATCATTGTTTTCAAGGATCGTGGGCAAAGCATTATGTATACTGTCTTTTGCAGCATTATATTCTTGATTTATGTGCTTGTTAATACCTTCACATAACACAAAATATGCTTTGTTTCTCTCGAAATTACCGTTGTCTTTTTTTGAAGATTCTAAATACCCTAACTTATTATAATATGTGGCAGAGTCATATTTTTTAAGCCCTAAATATGTTTCTGCGATCGCATGAAGAGTACTCAAATATCGTGACCGATATTTTGCTTCGGATTTGTTCTTATAATACCGCTCACATTTTTTATATAGTAGTAATGCTTCTTGTTTCTCATTTAGATGTTCACTCTTTACAATTCCTATAAGGTAATCAATACGGTGAGAGAGATCAATGTTGTTATCGGCATATTTTCTAGCTCGATTTACATTATTTACAGCTAGTGTAATGTTTCGCTCATGATATAAATAAAACTGAGCTTTTGAAAAATATGCTAGCGCTGGGTATTCGTTAGTTTTTCTTGTTTGGGAATAGGAAATAGAACTATCCAGATATTTAATACTATTTTCTTCTTCTGGAACAGTAAAATGATATAAGTAAAAACCTTTTGCAATTTTTGATGAATCTAATTCTTTTTTAGCCTTACTTATGAAAATTTTTGTAGCCAATTGTGCTTTTTCTATATCATCAAAATTGTTTTCCTGATAAACCTTCTCCAATTGCTCATAATTTAATTTATACAGAGAATCTTGGATGTTTTGTGCAGATGTGCTAAAAAAAACGGTTAAAATAATTACTAGGGAAATATACTTGAATGCTTTAGGCATGTTGTTTTTGTTGAGGAACTAATTCAATAAAGTGCTGCTTATTGTGACAAAAATAGCATTATTTTATTCATTCTGAGAAACCCTATGAATTATGCAGAACAAAAAAACAAGAATTCTATGTGGGCATTCTATACTTTAAATTAAAAAATTAATCTTTTTTAAATAATAAACAGATAATTCGGGAAAAACGATCGTAATTCTAGAATACTAAAGAACATAATTCTAATTGGATTTAGTGCTCAACTATATTTGTTGAAAGAAAGCGCTTTAAATTAATTTAAAATCTAAAGAGAATGAATACTAAAAAGAAATTAAGTCTTAAAAAAATGAATGTCGCAGAACTCAATACTGTAAAAGGAGGTTTTGCCGGTGGTACTAATGGAGGAACATTTTCATGTCCAAGTAATTTTACGGGGCTCCCTGGCAGTGGTCTACCAACAACAGCAACAAGAATTCCTACGAATATATTTCATTAATATAGCCTGTGTTGTGAATAAGTGTAGAAACTCGTTTAAGAAACAAAATTCAGGAAAAACGATCGAATTTCCGGAATCTTCAAAACAATGGTTTGTGACATAGTATGTTAGTGCTGTATGTTTGATTCAGAAAACTTAGTAAAGCTAAAACTTAGTATACTGTGTGTAAAACATTTTCTACGTTATGTAGAGCTGATTAGTGAGAGATTGGCAATATGAAATCGCCTAAGAAGATTCTTGGGCGATTTTTTTATAACCATTTGTATAATAAATCGAAATTCGAGAAAATCGATCGAAATTCTGGAATGTCAGATAATACCTGTTGTCTATCACCTTTTTGAAGTTTTATGTTTGCTGATATAATGATTGTAAAAAATATGTTTCGTTAAAATTTTGAAAATTATGAAGACTAAAAAGAAGTTAAGTTTAAAAAAAATGAACGTGGCACAGTTAGATAGTGTAAAAGGGGGAAATATGAACTGGACGGCTCCCTTGCCAACCGCAAACCCTAATGGTTGTGGTCAAGGTACCATGGGATTAGCATGTCAGTATTCGCAGACCCCTATGAGCTGTCAGGTTTGTGTCCAAATGGAAAGGTAAAAAATCTTCTCTGTTGATAGACTGCACATTTTTAGCTGATTTGTGAGTATATTTTGAGAGTTTGAGTAAGAATCGTTTAAACAATGTTTAGGCGATTTTTTTTTACCTGATATTACGAATTACCTGAGGTTTGGGTTTTATTTAGTTAGATAGTCATCATCATCTTTTTTATTAATAGACAAGAGCACTTTAATATCAATTTTTCAGATGCCTATATAGGATTTTATAGGTGTAAAAAACGGGAAGTAACTTTATCTGAATTGATATATGTGTTTAGGTGAGTAGTCTTCAATTTTTGCATTTTATTATGCTATTGCTTTTTCGGTTTAAGTAGTTGTTTTTTAGTTTTTTAATAGTGATCTAGGTGTACGAAATTATATTTTGAAGTAACAAAATCGAAATTCGAGAAAATCGGTCGAAATTCCAGAATGTCTATTGTAAACTGTTGCATTGAGGTGATTTGAAAATTTATGTTTGTTGGAGTCAAAGCGCTTTGATATAAAAAAGTTTAATAATTAAAATTTAACAAAATGAGAGATTTAAATTTTGAAGAAGTACAGGAAGTAAATGGTGGAGATTGGGATTGGGGAGCAATTGGAACTGGTGTGGCCTTGATAGGTTTGGGAGTTGCTATAGTAGCAACTGCTGGATTAGCTACAGTTCCTATTGGTTTAGCAGGTGCTGCAACTGCAGGTGAGATCATTGTAGCTGGCGCTGCACTTGGAGCTGCAGGTGCAGGAGGAGTGGCAATTGGTTCGGGAATGCAAGAAGAATAAAACTAACTAATGAGTAGTAGAGACTCAGTTCTCTAAGTATAATTAAAATTTAACAAAATGAGAGATTTAAAATTTGAAGAAGTACAGGAAGTAAATGGTGGAGGAGCAGTAGACGGAGCAATAGCTGGTGCAACTGTAGGAGCCGCATTTGGTCCAATTGGGATCGTTGTGGGAGCTGTTGTTGGGGCAGTTGTTGGAGCAATTGGAGAAGAATAACAGTTAAACTATTAAAACTAAAAAAAATGAGAGATTTAACAACAAACGAAGTATTCTATGTCTCTGCAGGAGAAGGTACTAATCACTATTCACTAGTTGGAAGAGCAATTGGAGGAGGTTTAGCAGGTGCAGCTGCAGGTGCAAAACTTGGTTCTTTTGGTGGACCAGCAGGTTCAGTTATAGTAGGAGCTCTTGGCTTTGGTATAGGAGCTTTTGCAGGAATGTTTTCGGAAGACTAGTGTTTAAAACTTTATGAATCATAAAATTAACAAAATGAGAGATTTAACAAATAAAGAATTACATGTTGTACATGGAGGATGCACTGGTGTCACTGTTGGAGGTGTTCTGGCAGGTGCAGTAGGAGGAGCTCTAAGTGGTATGTCTACAGGAGGGTTAATAGGAACAGGTCCAGCTCCTGGAGTTGGAAGTGCTATTGGTGCTGTAGTAGGTGGACTTTTTGGTGCTATCGCTGGAGGGTTTATTGCTGCTAGCCAATGCAGTGAAGAGTAGGTAGATAATCGGGGTAGTTGTTTTAGCTACCCCGATTCATTTTTAATTATGAAAATAATAATTAATGAATACTAATTTAAATCAACTATTTGAGAACTTATCGTCTGCTTACAGACATAATAATTTAGATGCAATTTTTAATCTCCACCACCCATATAATGAATTATTTAATATGGGTAAGGATCAATTAAGAACTGTTTTGTCCAATTATGAACTAGATGTGAGTTTTGAGAACTTAAATATTTTACAAGAAGACGAAGATGTTCGTATCGTTAGAGTTTCTCAAATTACAAAAAAGGAAAATGGTCCAGAATTTAGAGACAACGAAATAGATATGATAGTTGTTCTGAAACCGCATAATGATACTATTAAAATCTTATCTACAGCATCGATAGATACTAGATTCTTATAACATAAACGAATAACAACATACAGATATGAAAAATAAAAAAATAAATTTTGAGAAGAGTACAATTTCCAAATTAGGATTGACGAAAATACATGGAGGCTACCATGATTCGTGCACTCCAGATTGTAATATTACTAAAACTAATTTGGTATGCTTACCCACACAGACCGAACAAGAAATACAATAATATTATAGCTAACCATGAGTTCAAATTTATTTCGTAGGGAAGCTATAGCGAATAATACA
>NZ_JALPRE010000032.1 GCF_023195925.1 Aquimarina acroporae
TAAACCATCGAACAACTCTACATTAAAATTAGTAGTCGCCAATGACGGTAAACCGTTCTTGCGGTCGTAAACATAGGCCTTGAACCAAATCTCATCCTCAGGTATATACGTGCTCTTGTTTAAATGTAAATAAATAGACTCACGGGGAATCTTGAAATAATCTCCAACAGACTCATTGGGTGAAATGTTAGTAGAACCAACTTGAGAATAAATAGAAGTGGTACAGAGTAGTACTAAAACTAGAAGTATGCGAAACCCAACCA
>NZ_JALPRE010000033.1 GCF_023195925.1 Aquimarina acroporae
TTGAAATAATCTCCAACAGACTCATTGGGTGAAATGTTAGTAGAACCAACTTGAGAATAAATAGAAGTGGTACAGAGTAGTACTAAAACTAGAAGTATGCGAAACCCAACCATAGCATAATGATTTAATTAAAAATTATTAGAGTGGGCAGATTATCACCCCTAAAATACTAATTATTTTAAGACCTTTTCTTAAGAAAACCTTAAGAAAGCATTCATTGTAAATGCCCGGTTCTAATTAGAATCAATGTTCTTAACTATAACTTCCTTAGATATCAAACTACCATCGCTACCCATACCTTCTACAAAAAACTTTAGGCTTTCAAACGGTGTATTAGGTATTTTGAATGTAATTGCATCAGTTTTTGAGTCGATCTTTATATTTGGTAACCAATGAATCGCTCCATAATCTTCAAAAAATGTATTGTAGTAGTCTATATAAGCAGGAGTGTATACTTCTTTTACTGGTTCGAAACCTTTATCGATTATATGCTCGGTTATAAACGGATGTTGTTTCGTGTCTTTATAACCTTGTAAAGGAACTTTTCTGGTATATATAAATATGCTTCCAGATCCTTTTTGTCCAGCAACAGAACCTGTTTTATCTACTAGAATTTGACTTATCTCCTCTGATCTTAAATTGAACAAAAGTTCCAAATTGTCTATCCTTAAATCATCTATATACACCTCTGGAGGTAAAAAACTCGAAGTGGGATTTATAGGAACTATCATCACTGTTTTGGGTAAATTTTGGAAATACCCATATTTAATTCTATAACCTTGAGTAGCGATATAATCCAAAATGTTGGGATACATTCTGGTATCTTCTAAAGTAATTTTCTTGGTTTTATCTTTAAACCTTTCCGGAATAAATGCCTCTTCCAACTCTTCCAACTTATCTCCCTTGATCACAACTTCATCCAACTCCTCAATATCATCTACATAAAAGTTTTCTGGGACTTTAACAGGTAACAATTGCTTCAGTCTACTCCTATCGAGCATATCTGGCAACTCTTTGTCAAATGTTCTTTTAAATCTATTGGTTTGAACTTTTACATTCATGTTTGCCCTTGACATACTGCCGTTGGAGCGTATAGTAGAAAAACGCAATCGGTCATCCTTCTTCAAAAATAAAGTGTTAATCACAAAACTATTATTAGACCGATCAATATCGATCACCTTGCCTTTATTCCCATCAGATGGGAATAAATACACTTTCTCAACACTAGCTCCTCTAGTGCTATGTACCCTGCCTCTTAATACTAAACCACGATTAAAGTCGTAGAGCACCTTGGGTTCATAATTAAAAATGTTGTTCCAACTATAACGGCTCCAGCCTTGGGTGAGTAATAATACATCTAAATCTGCTTGCCTCTCTTCACCATTATCCTCAAAATAATACCCTGCATCTTCGACAAAACCTTTTACATAGGGTTGCAATAGCATTGCAGAAACCATAGAGTTATGATGTGCATAACCTTTTGTTTTTTCTGGTAAAACCGAAACACTCATATCATATGTTATGTCTTTATTGCTGGGGACATTTATACTCATAATTAAAGAGTCTTTTTGTGCATTCAATTTAGAAACTCTCACATCTTTAATCTTCTGGTTGGTGGTATTAAAAACCAAACGTTCCAAAACTGGTGTGTTTTTGTTGAATACCGTTAAGGTGTTTACCCCTGCATATAGTTCTGATCTATCGATTACAATTTCACTCTCTAATTTATCTTCAGGAAAACTTACAGGAACAATCTTTGATTTTTGATTTTGATGTACAAGCAAGTAATACAACTGGTTCTGAAGTGTAAGCCGGGTTGACGAATGAATCGATAGTTTTATTTTCAAAACCTCATTAGATTGATTATCAACCTGCATCACCATGCCTTTGCTCTGAGTTTTAGGAAGTGATGCCTCCACTTCTTGCTCTTCATCTAGAAAAACTTTGGCTGTATAGGTCATACCCGTCTTGGGAACCATAGTGAATTTTGCTAGTCCGAATTTATTAGAAGTAAAAGTGGTTATTTCAGTACCGGTATCATCCAAAACAACACCTTTATAAAACATTATCCCAAGCCCCTTATTATCAATCAACTTCGCCGCAAGTGTGCTTTCAATTTCAGAAACCAAATGACCACCCTCAGGCAATACCTGTAAATCGTAACTTAACTGTTGATCTGTTTTTTGAGGAACGAGCCCTGTATCTAAAATTTTAAGTTTAGCCACAAAAGAATCCTCTTCAATAAAATTATTCATCCAATTGGTAGAAACCCGAATATAGTATTCACCTGCTCCCCAACTAGGATTAATTTTTATATTTCCTTTGGCATTTCCTTCAGACCCTAAAAATAAACCGCTATAGACCTCATTCCCTGAAACATCAAATAGCTCTACATTAAAATTGGTAGTCGCCAATGACGGCAACCCATTTTTTCTATCAAAAACGTAAGCTTTAAACCATATTTCTTCTTGAGGGAGATAAATACTCTTATTTAAATGAACAAAAATACTTTCTCTAGGAATTTTGAAATACTTACTTACCGACTCGTTTGGCGAAACACCCGAAGCTGTTTGCGAAACCCCCATATAAATGCCTAAAAACAGCATAACCAAAAGCATGCGAAATCTAATCATAAGACAATGATTTTGTGAAACAATTTGTTAGGAGGGTAGATTAAATACCTAATTTAGAAAATAACTTTCGAATTTTTCTTAAATTTTCTTTAATAAAGCGTTACTAATAAGTACTTTATCTTATTTCGGATCCGTATTATTAATTGTTATTTCTTTTGATATCAAACTGCCATCACTCCCCATGCCTTCTACAAAAAATTTCATGTCTTTTACCGGTAAGTCTGGTATTTTAAAAGTAGTCGCACCAGATCCTTGATCTATGTATAAATCTGGTAACCAATGTATAGTGCCATATTGTTTAAACAGCTTGTCTGTATAACTAGGGTATCTAGGGTTATAAAACTCCTTTATCGGTTCAAAGCCATTATCTAAAGCCTTTTTTATGATTTGTTTACTCTCTTTTCTTTTACTATAACCTCCTAATGGTTTAATTCTGGTATAAATCAATATAGTCCCATTCCCTCGTAACGCTGTAATAACTCCTCTTTTATCAATTAAAATTCGATTAACATCTGTACTCTCCAGATTTGCTAAGACATCAAAACTCGATAAAAGAACATCATTTACATATATCTCTGGTGATGATCGAGACCAAGGCTGAATTATCGATACCCCACCCGCATTATAGCTTACCATATATCCCTGAGTTCGTAAATAATCTAAAATATTCGGATACATTCTTGCATCTTTTTCTGTTATCTTTTTGGTGTGTCGCTTAAAGCGTATTGGAACAAATTTATCTTCTAATTCTTCCTGTTCTCTTTTCTTTGCCCGAATTACAACTTCATCTAGCGCCTGTATATCATCAGTCATAAAACTCTGAGGGATATATACCTTTTCTGATTGTATAGCTTGGTTTTTTATATCTATGAAATCAGGAATCTTGCCACTAAAAGGCTTTTTAAATCTATTTCGCTCTACATTGATGCTCATATTAGACTTTACCATACTACCATTGGAGCGAATCGTAGATAATCGTAATGTATCATTCTTGTTCAGAAATACTGAATTAATCATAAAGCTTTGATCTTTTTTGTCTACATCGATCATTCGACCTCCATTACCTATAGAAGGTAATACATACACCTTTTCTACACTAGCTCCTTTTGAACTCTGT
>NZ_JALPRE010000034.1 GCF_023195925.1 Aquimarina acroporae
GTAATGCATTTCCATAGGGTGTTTCTAACACCACGGCATATACTCCTGTAGCCAATCCTGTGATATCAAAGGGAATACTATATGTTCTCAATCCCTCTTGTTGTACTCTAGCCATCATCTGATTACTACTTAAACTAAAAACCTTAACCACAACACTACCAATCTCTCCCAACTCAACATCGACCGTAAACCTACCACTGGTAGGATTGGGATACACCAGAAAATCACTAATCCCCTTACTAACCTGCTGCTGGGTCACTTCTCCATCATCCCCAACAACATCATCATCCTGTTCCAATACCAAAACCGTCTTAACACGCATCGCCTGACAATCCCCAACCCTAGTTAATAAGCCAACCTCATACTCCCCAGCCTCTGCAAAAGTCATAATCAGCTCATCATCACTCTGATCCTGAACAATAGCGCCCTCTGGAACCAACCACTCTATACTATCTGGCAGTGGAGAACTCAACTCCACTACAATCAATTCCTCTCCTACAAACACCTGACTCGACATACCAAACTCAGCATCTATCGCAGCACTACTCTCAATAATCTCTAGCTGATGACTCGCCATACATCCATTTACATCTCTAGCAGTAACCGTATAAATCCCGCCTTCAGGAAATACAACAACTCCGCCTTGTGAACTAAACCCCGAACCAGACCACTCATACTCCAATCCATCTATTCCTACAATACTACCATCAACCTCCAATGCCTGATCCAAACAAAACGTCATCGATGAAGGCAAATCAAAAACCAACTCATCAGGATTATCCAAAGTATATGTGCGTTGTTGAACACCATTGGGTAAACCCGTAACTGTAACCGTATAACTGCCTGCACATAAACCCTCTATGCGATCTCCAACCATACCATTACTCCATTGATAGCTAAAACTACCAATACCTCCATTGACCACTAAACTAATACTACCATCACAACCCTCATAACACGTAGGATCAACAACACTGCCATCGATAATATCAGGCTGACCAATACTAAAATCTTCAACCAATACACAGCCATTACTCAAACCTGTACTATTGGAATCCTCCACCATCAACATATAATTACCCGCAGCTAGATTAGCTATATCTTCACTACTTGAACTAAAACCATTATCTCCTATCCATTCATATCGATATGGAGGAGTACCTCCATCTATACTAATCGAGATACTACCATCACTACCTCCAAACAAACTCACATCTCGAAGATCATCGACCACAACGCTTAACTCCCCAGGTTCGATAACCTCGATATTACTCAAAACATTAGACTCACATCCCAGCTCATTCCTAACAACAACAGAGTAAATACCACCATTGGCGATAGGAATACTACTACCTACCAAGGCCTCCCAAACACCACTACCACTAAGTAAATACTCATAACTATTACCTCCACTTACTGTAAGCTCTAATAAACCATCGCCATCACCAAAACAAGACATATCGCTAACCTGAGGATCGCTAATCAAAACCTCTGCAGGATTATCTAATCTGAGTACTCCTGAACGTACAACCGTCTCTGCAATACCAAAGTCACCCCCCTCAGGAATAACCTCCAACTCATAATCACCAAACGATAAATCACTAATACTAGAAGTACTGCCAGGATAAGGAACTCCATCCTTAAACCAACGATAGGCAAAGCCATCTACTACTGGTATACTTATACCTCCATTACTATCATCATAACACACAATATCGGTAATACTAGCAACTCCTATTTGAGGAACCAATAACGAGGGTAACTCTATAACATCGGTCTCTGCTCTACAACCATTACCATCGATAACTTCAATCTTATAATTACCAACTCCTAAACCGCCTATATCCTGACTCCCAGAACTAACGTTCTCCAATCGACTCAACTCCAAATCTCCATTGTCAGCATCTTTAACGATATACGTATAATCTGAACTACCATCATTAGTAACTACTCGAATAACACCATTGGACGAAGTAGGATTCCAAACACGTTCTATAACACCTGTATCGGTAGCATCAATACTAATCGATACAGGGTCCTCTACCTCATAGGTGCGTTGTTGTGTACCATTGGGTAAACCAGTGATGGTAACCGTATAATCCCCAGAGGATAATCCGGTGATACTACTACCACTCATACCATTATCCCAACTATATCCAAAACTACCAATACCCTCATTAACCAATAACGAGATGGAACCATCTGAACCCCCCGAACAGGTAGGATCTACAATCGTATCTTCTATAACATCGGGCTGACGTACTACAAAATCACGTATTAAAACACAACCATTGTTAACCCCTACACTAGAGTTCGCATCTCGAACAGTTAACGTATATAATCCAGCCTCTAAGCCACTAATGTCCTCTGAAAAAGAAGTATAACCATTATCGCCACTCCACTCATAACTATATGAAGGACTACCGCCCATAACCGTAATCGATAACAAACCGTCATTACCTCCAAAAACACTAACATCAACCTGAGTATCGATAGACAACGTCAACTCATCAGGCTCTGATATAAAAATATCAGTCAAAATATTGGATAAACAACCCCGCTCATTACGAACCTGAACATCATAAAAACCACCCTCTACAATAGTAATACTACTGCCAACAAGGGATAACCAACTACCACTATTGTTTAATTGATACTCATAACTACTCCCTCCAACAATATCTAAACTAATCCTACCATCACCATCACCATGACAATCAATATTGGTAACCTGAGGATTACTAATCGCAACATCGATAGGATTAATGATAGGAATAGCACCTGAACTAACAACGGTCTCTGCAATAGCAAAATCACCGCCGTTGGGAATAACCTCTAACTCATAATCCCCAGCAGATAAACCACTAATACTAGATGTACTACCTGCGAATGGAGCACCATCCTTAAACCAGCGATAGGCAAAACCATTACTAACAGAAATACTGATAGCGCCATTGTTCTCATCGCGACAACGTATCTGAGTAACAACTGGACTACCTAATACTGGAACAGGTAAACTCTCTAAAGGAAGTACTACTGTAGTAGCATCACAACCATTACTATCGATAACTTCAACCTTATAATTACCAGGACCTAAATTACCAATGTCCTGAGGGTTAGATGTACTGTTATTTATTCGACGTAGCTCAGCATCTCCATTATCCGCATCACGTAAGATATACGTATAAGGACTACTGCCATTATTGGTGAAAACTCGTAACAAACCATTGGTAGAACTAGGAGTATAAGGACGTGTGATAATACCAGTAGCAGAATTAATACTCAAGGAACTACTAATCGTATTGATTGTAACCAAACCCGTCTGGGTACCCTCACAAATCGTAGCTCCAAACCTACGACGTGATATAAATCGATAACCTACCCCCTGTGTTAAATTATTGAACGTAGAGGAACTCTGCCAAACATTACTACCAACTATACTATATTCTAATATGCCTGAACCTAAATTCGTGCCACCCGAAGAAGATAAAGTAACTGAACCCGTATCACCAACACAACTCGGTTGAACTATCGTAGGAACGCTCGTTACAATCTGCGTGCGACCATCAATATCAAAACCAGGCGTGATCTCACCACTCTTTACCGTAACACTACCACCATTAAAACGAACCTCCTGGTAAATGATATAATAGGAACCAGGCGCTAAATTACTAGCCGAAGAACCACTAAAAGTACCATCACCATTAGAAGTTAATGATGGAACAGTATAGTCTGTAAAAGCCTGAGGTAAACTACCCGATGCAGGATCGCCAGTGAAATCCCCAGGATCTCCCTGATAAATGAAATAACGCATCTGATAACCACTCGCTACATTATTGTCAAATCGCAAAGAAACACTACCATCATTAACACCAAAACAACTCGTGTCACTAGGGGTCGGGGTGCCTACTAAATTAGGAGA
>NZ_JALPRE010000035.1 GCF_023195925.1 Aquimarina acroporae
ATGAGTTCAAATTTATTTCGTAGGGAAGCTATAGCGAATAATACACAGCGATTACTGGGAGATGTCTTATTGGTTCGACCTGTATCGTTTTGGATATTTACGATTTCCATTACGGTATTGGTTATTGTTGTAGGGCTTTTTTTGGTATTTGGTAAGTTTGCCCGCCGCGAGACAGTGGCGGGTTATCTTGTACCCGATAAGGGTTTGGTTCGTGTTTATGCACCTTTTACTGGGGTTATCGATCAAAAGCATAGTTTTGAAGGATCTAAAGTTCGTAAGGGTCAGAATTTACTAGAGGTTACTACCGAGCGTGGTACTGGGGATAGTCTTAGTATCAATCAACAGCTTATCGATAGGTTAGAGCAGCAGCGAATCGGTCTTGCACAACGTATGGTCGATGAATCTGAAGTACTCGATAGTGAAGGCACCCGATTATCTACTGTTTTGATGAATCATAAAAATGAGTACTATCAAATAGGACAACAATTAAGTAGTCAAGGAGAAGAGGTTGATATTCTCAAGCAACAATGGGATACATATGAGCAGTTAAGAGAAAAGGGTTTGGTTTCAGAAGAAGTCTTGCAAGCAAAGCGCAATGCTTATTTTAATGGTAAGGCCTCATTAGATGCCACTAAGCGTTTTTTAATACAAAAGAAAACCGAAATCGCTAATACGCGCAAACAGATAGAACAATCTCCTTTACGTAAGAATACTCGTTTACAAGAACTAGAGCAACAATATACGCGATTAGAGGAGCGGTTAATAGAGTTAAAAAACAGTAGTTCCTACATGGTTAAGGCTCCTGTTGATGGTCGAGTTACCACTTCTCATATTACGATAGGTCAAAATGTATCACCATCTCGTCCTATTCTTACGATCATCCCAGAAAACACGGTTTTACATGCAGAATTGTTTTTACCCTCCCGTGCGATTGGTTTTGTTAAGAAGGGTCAACAGGTTTTAATGCGTTATGATGCATTTCCATACCAGCGATATGGGTTATATAGTGGTAAGATTATCCAAATATCAGAGACGATTATTACTCCAGGAGAGGCGAGTATTGAAATGTCATTACAAGAACCGGTGTATCGCATAAAAGTGGCTTTAGATGATCAAACGGTTAATGCCTATGGTAAAGAAATGGCTTTACAAACGGGGATGTCTATTGCGGCCGATATTATTTTGGAAGAGCGCAGTTTAGGTCAATGGTTATTAGAGCCGATATACAGTTTACGCGGAAAATTATAGTATATGCAAAATCCAATTCATTTATTACATTATGGCTGGGGGAAGAAATTACCAGTTATTATCCAGACCGAAGTTGCAGAATGTGGTTTGGCCTCTATGGCTATGGTTGCCAATTACTATGGTCATAAGTTGGATCTTAATGGCTTAAGGCGAAAATATTCTATTTCTTCAAAAGGCGCAACGTTACAAGGTTTAATACAATTAGCAGATCACCTTCAGTTGAGTTCTCGTCCATTACGATTAGAATTGGAGGAATTGTCTCAATTGAAAACGCCTTGTATTTTACATTGGAACTTGAATCATTTTGTGGTCTTGAAGAGCGTTAGAGGAAATAAAGTTACAATTCATGATCCAGGAGTTGGTGTTAGGGAACTGAAATTGGATGTAGTATCTAAGCATTTCACAGGCGTTGCTTTAGAATTAACACCGACCCCTGATTTCAAACCGGAGAAGATCGCTAAAAGAGCGAAGTTATCTCATTTTTGGAGTAGAATAACAGGTCTTAAACGCACCTTGATTCAAATCCTGATTTTATCAATCCTACTTCAGGTATTTGCTATAGCTACACCGTTTTATATGCAATTGGTAGTAGATGATGTAATTATCAGCAGAGATTTAGATTTATTGATCATTCTTGCTCTGGGATTTGGATTGATGAAGCTTGTGAATTTGGGAGTCACGGCCTTACGAAGTGTTGTTATTTTATATATGGGTACGCAGCTCAATATACAGATGGCTGCGAATTTATTGCGTCACCTCTTAAAATTACCTATGGATTATTTTGAGAAGCGCCACATAGGTGATATTATTTCTAGGTTTGGTTCTTTGGAAGATGTAAAACAGCTACTGACCACTGGTCTTATAGAAACCATTGTTGATGGTATTATGGCCATAGGTTTATTGGTGATGATGTTTATTTACAGTACTACCTTGGCCTTAATCGTGTTGGGAGCTGTAGTACTTTATATCATGGTAAGATTGGGGTTATACCGTCCTTATCGTCAGTTAACAGAAGAGGTAATTGTAGCTGATGCAAAACAGAGCTCTAATTTTATGGAAACTGTTCGTGGTATGCAGAGTATTAAATTGTTTGGTAATGAGAGTCAACGCCAAACGGTTTGGCATAATTACTATGCAGATGCTATGAATACGAGTATCAAGGTGGGTAAGTTGGATATCGGGTATAATTTTATCAATGGTTTTTTGTTTGGACTTGAAAATATTATAGTAATCTACCTGGCGGCTTCTTCTGTGATGGATAGTTTGATGACTATTGGGATGTTATATGCCTTTATGTCTTACAAACAACAGTTTACCGATAAGGCCTCTGCACTAGTCAATAAATTTATTCAGTTTAAGATGTTGTCCCTACATATGGAGCGTTTGGGAGATATTATATTATCAGATCAGGAAAAAGATATCGATAGTCAACGTCAATTACCCTTAGTAACGGGTGAGTTAAAGTTAGACAATGTAAGTTTCAGATATTCAGATAATGAGCCGTATTTATTTAAAGGATTAAACTTTGAGATAGCGCAGGGTAGTTCAGTAGCCATTGTAGGAGCTTCGGGTTGTGGTAAAACTACGATTATGAAAATCATGTTGGGATTACTAAAGCCAGAAACTGGGACAGTGATGATTGATGGCTATGATATTCGAAAAGTAGGTTTGCGAAGCTACCGGAATCTTATAGGTACAGTGATGCAGAATGATCAACTATTATCGGGTAGTATTGCTGACAATATTTGTTTTTTTGATCCAGAGTTTGATCAGTCCTGGATAGAACAATGTGCACAACAGGCTGCTATTCATAATGATATTATGGCCATGCCCATGGGGTATCATACTTTAATAGGGGATATGGGTAGTAGTTTATCAGGAGGTCAAAAGCAACGACTGTTATTAGCTCGAGCATTGTATAAGAGGCCGAAGATATTGTTTTTGGATGAGGCGACCTCACATTTAGATGTAGGGTTAGAGTCGGTAGTGAATCAAACGGTAAAGAAACTAAACATCACCCGAATTATTATAGCCCATAGACCCGATACTATAGCTATGGCAGATAAAGTAGTGGCGCTTCAAAATGGACAATTGCTAGATGTACATATGAATTCACAAAACGTTGCCGTATAACAAATACAAATAAGGCTGTAAAT
>NZ_JALPRE010000036.1 GCF_023195925.1 Aquimarina acroporae
TCACATTTTGTAGTTGATATGACGGTTGCTCTTTATCAATTCATTTTTTAACACAAATAAATTCAGTCAGATGAAACAGCTTTTTCCCAAAGAAATTATCGAAAACACCGTCGAGGTGCATCAGTTTGAGCATAGCAGTAGGAGTAAAACCATATACGCTACCATTTTAATCACTCTGGTCATCGCATTGGCGTTACTACCTTTTATAAAAGTTGATATTTATACTACTGCCAGAGGGATGCTACGGCCCAGTAAAGAGCGTATTGCCATTACTCCTTTACAATCGGGCAAGGTGGTATTTGTAGATATGGCAGATAACCAGGTGGTTAAAAAAGGGGATACGCTATTAATGACCAATGCGACAGTAGTAAAAGACAAGATACAACGCTCTGCTTCTCAACTAGAGGAAACTAAGCAATTTATTGCTGATTGTGAGTATTTAGTGAACACCTCAAATCCTAGATTTTCTAACATTGTATCGGCACGCTATCAAAAGGAGTATTTGTACTTCACTCAAAAAGTCAGTGAACTACAAACACGTTTTAAGAAAACCAAAATAGATGCCGAGCGTAATGAAAAGTTATATCGCAAAGGTGTCGTTGCCAAAGTAGAATATGAAAACAGTGCTTTTGAGCACCAATTGGCAGCCAATACCTTAACGCAATATCGTAAACAACAAAAAAACAACTGGCAAGCTAGTGTAACCGAATATCGAAATACTCTCCGTGATCTTGAAGGGGGATTATCGCAGCTAGAGCAAAACCAAAAAGAATTGGTCATTACTGCTCCTATTGACGGGATCTTAAAAAATGTGGTTGGAATCGAAAAAGGAAGTTTCCTTTTAGGAGGAGGAAGTATTGCAGAAATTTCACCAGATACAGGACTTATTGCGGAATGTTATTTGTCACCCTCTGATATTGGACTGGTGAGTAAAGACAAAAAAGTAAACTTCCAAATTGATGCTTTTAATTACAATCAATGGGGATTAGCAACTGGAGAGATTCTGGAAGTAAGTAAAGATGTTGATATCATTAACGAGTCACCAGTATTTAAAGTACGCTGTAAAATAGATCAAAATCACCTAAGGCTTAAAAATGGCTTCAAAGGCAATTTTAACAAAGGAATGACCTTGAGTGCTAGATTTCAACTTACTGAGCGCACCTTATTCGATTTGTTGTATGACAAAGTAGACGATTGGTTAAACCCATCGAGTCCAACCATTGCACAAGTTCAACGCTAAAAAAAGAAAACATCATGGCAAAGACCAGAATAAAACAACACGATATAACCGATTGCGGTGCAGCATGTTTAGCATCAATCTCAGCGCATTATAAATTACAAATTCCTATTGCACGTATTCGTCAATTTGCAAGTACGGATAAAAAAGGAACTAACGTATTGGGGTTGATTGAAGCTGCCAACAAACTTGGCTTTGAAGCTAAAGGAGTACGGGGAGACCTAGAAAGCTTGTTTAAAATCCCTAAACCGGCTATTGCCCATGTAATTGTTAGAGAACGATTGCATCATTATGTAGTGATTTATGAGGTAACCAAAGATCATATTAAAATCATGGATCCAGGTGATGGAAAGTTTCATAAAAAAACCCATGAAGAGTTTACCAAAGAATGGACAGGAGTATTAGTACTATTATTACCCAAAGAAGATTTTGTAACTGGTAATGAAAAAGTATCTGTTTTCAAGCGGTTTTGGTTTTTGCTAAAACCACATAAAGGCGTGCTCATTCAAGCTTTTGTAGGAGCTATTATTTATACTTTATTAGGGTTTTCGACCTCGATTTACATTCAAAAACTTACCGATCATGTGTTTATGGGTACTAGTACCAAACTGCTCAACTTATTGGGAGTCGTCATGGTTGGATTACTTATACTAAAGTTAATTATTGGAGCTTATAAAGATGTATTTCTTATTAAAACCGGACAACAAATAGATTCTCGTTTAATTTTAGGATACTACAAACACCTACTTAAACTCCCACAACAGTTTTTCGATACCATGCGTGTAGGAGAAATTGTATCTCGTATAGGAGACGCGGTAAAAATAAGAGCTTTTATTAATGGAGTAGCATTAAACCTAACAGTAAATGTATTGATTCTGGTTTTCTCCTTTGGACTCATGTTTACCTATTATTGGAAACTAGCATTAATTATGCTTGCCATTATACCACTATATGCAGTGATCTATGTAGTAACCAACAGGCTTAATAAACGTACCGAGAGAGAAATCATGGAAAAATCAGCAGATTTGGAGAGCCAGCTCGTCGAATCTCTAAACTCTGTGAGTACCATAAAACGATTTGGACTTGAAGATTATGCTAATATCAAAACCGAAACTAGATTTATTAACCTATTAAAAACAGGGTACAAATCAGCCCTTAATAGCGTCTTTTCAGGTTCAAGTACAGGAGTCATCGCACAACTTTTTACCATCATTTTACTTTGGAGCGGAGCTTATTTTGTTATTCAAAAAGAGATTACGGCAGGAGAGCTTATGGCTTTTTATGCGATCATCGGATATTTTACAAGCCCTGTAGCGAGCCTAATCAGTGCCAATAAGCAGATTCAAAATGCGTTGATCGCTGCTGATCGTTTGTTTGAAATTATGGATTTGGAAAGAGAAGAAGACGAAAGAAAAATAAAGCTGACACAGGAAAGTGTTGGAGATATTCAATTCTCAAATGTGAGCTTTAGATATGGATCCAGAGTAGAAGTATTTAAGGATTTCAACCTTCAAATCCCTCAAGGAAAGATTACCGCCATTATTGGTGAGAGTGGATCGGGAAAATCTACCTTGATGTCATTACTGCAGAATATTTATCCCATACAAAAAGGGCAAATCTCAATAGGAAATCAAGACCTAAAGCATATTGACAATAGCAGCTTACGAGATTTGGTGAGTGTAGTACCACAAAAAATAGATCTATTTGCGGGTAATGTGATTGAGAATATTGCTGTTGGAGAATTTGCTCCCGATGTAGAACGTATTATGGAGGTATGCAAATCCATCGGTATATTAGAGTTTATAGAAAATTTACCTAATGGTTTTGCGACATACTTAGGTGAGAATGGAGCTACTTTATCTGGGGGGCAAAAACAACGTATCGCCATCGCCAGAGCATTGTATAAAAATCCAGAGGTTTTGGTATTAGATGAGGCAACATCATCTCTAGATAGTACTTCAGAAAATTACATTCAAAGAGCTGTACAAAGCTTAAGAGACCAGGATAAAACCATTATCATCATCGCACATCGATTAAGCACAGTAGTAAATGCTGATAAAATTGTAGTGCTGGAAAAAGGACTGGTGATCGAAGAAGGAAACCACGAAGTACTCTACGCTAGACAAGAAAAGTATTATGAACTATGGCAAAAACAAATGCCAGTT
>NZ_JALPRE010000037.1 GCF_023195925.1 Aquimarina acroporae
CCTTTGGGTTGACCCGTACTACCAGAAGTATATATCACATAAGCCAGACTATCTGGTCTAACATAGGGTAAATCTTCTATAACACCAGCTAGCTCAAAACTATCTAAAATCTCATATCCTAAACAACGATATGAAGATGTAATCTCTTCTGAAAGATCATCTATATTGGTAATACAAAGATCACTCTCACAATCTGATAACATATGAAGCGTACGAGAAACAGGTTGATCCGGATTGATAGGAACATAAGCCGCGCCAGCCTTCATCACTGCCAATATCGAGGTAATCATCTCTAAAGAACGATCCATAATCAAACCAACTATAGCACCAGGTTTAACTCCCTGAGAGATCAATGCATGAGACCAAAGATCGGAACGATCATCTAAATCCTGATAGCTCATATAACGATCTCCCAAGATCAAAGCCTTTGCCTCTGAACGCATTGCAACCTGGCTCTTAAACATATCTAAAACCGTATGACTCAAATCATAATCCGAAAAAGTATCATTGAAATCAAACAATAAACGATCCCGCTCTGCAGAGGATAAAATATCTATATCCTTTAAATACTGATCCTGATCTGATAAAACATCATCAACTATAGCTAACAAATAATCACTAAAACGTGCAATCGTAGAAGGTTCAAATACATCCTTGCAATACACAAAAGATAACCCTATCTGATCAGAGTCTAAAACATTCAAACTAAGATCGAACTTCGATATCGTATGAGAAACATCATAAGGCTCAAGCATAAGATCGGATCCCTCAAAAACTGTCGAGTCTAAATCCTGATGATAAGAATAGAAAACATCAAACAAAGGATTACGACCTACATCACGCGGAAGATCCAAAGCATCTACCAACTCCTCATATTGATACAACTGATGATCAAAGGCCGATAAGGTACTATCCTGTATCGCAGATAGAAAATCGCTAATCTTTAATTCCCCTGCCACCTCATTACGTAAAGCCAAAGTATTTACAAACATACCTACTACATCCTCTAAATCTGCATGGTGCCTGCCTGCCGTGGGAGTACCAACTACTATATCACTCTGGTTCGATAACTTACTCAGTAGTATATTATACATCGCTAAAAACAAGGTATACATCGTAACTCCTGAAGAACTCGCCAAAGAGCGTAACTTATCACTATCAGATGTACTAAAGCTAAAGCTATGTACTGCACCTGCATGACTACGATGCATTGAACGAACATGATCTGTAGGTAAATCTAAGACCTTAACCTCTTCTGAATAACGTGCTAACCAATACGACTTGTGAGAAGAAACCATATCCTGATGAGAAGCACTCTGTTGCCATACTGCATAATCTGTATATTGAATACGTAACGCTGGTAAAGCTAACCCTTGATATAACGACCAAAACTCACGCATTAAAATCTCCTGAGATACGCCATCATTGATAATATGATGCATATCGATCATCAATATCGAAAACTCCCCTGATACATCCAAAATACCAACGCGAATAGGAAAATCAGTCGATAAATCAAATGGACGTACAAAATCAGAAAGAAACAAGGAAACATCCTCTGAACCACAACTATAATATTCTAACTCAAAACCGTCTGCAGCCAATACACGTTGTACAGGAACATCTCCCACAACATCAAAAACCATACGCAAACTCTCATGACGAGAAACTAAAGTGCCAAAAACAGAAGATAACTTAGAGGCATCATAATCCCCTGATATCTTATAAAATCCAGGCATGTTGTAACTCGTAGCTCCCTTATCAAACTCATATAAAAAGTACATCCTGCGTTGGGCAGAGGATAATGGATAAAACTCATTTGATTCTGCCTTTGGAATCGACTCAAAAACAACATGATCACTAGAACTTATATAATTACTTAATGAAGATATCGTGCGATGAACAAAAAACTCTCGTAAAGGTAACTCTACCGAAAATGCCTTATTAATCTTATTAGACAAGGTAATAGCACTCAACGAATGACCTCCTAAACTAAAAAAGTCTGACGTAATACTAATCTTATCTGCTGCTATACCTAAAACCTCGGACCAAATACTAACTAATTCTTGTTGTAAATCATTCTTTGGCGCTATATACTCCTCGCCTACTGTGAGATCTAAACTCGGAAGAGCACGACGATCGACCTTACCATTGGGAGTAAGCGGGAAATTATCTAACCATAA
>NZ_JALPRE010000038.1 GCF_023195925.1 Aquimarina acroporae
GGTAGTTAGAGGTAGAGTACAGAGTTCAAAAGGAGCTAGTGTAGAGAAAGTGTATATGTTTCCTTCTGGATCGAACGCGGGTAAGTTGATCGATGTAGATAAGGCAAATCAAAGTTTTGTAATTAACACCATGTTTTTGAATAAGAATGACCGGTTACGTTTTTCTACGATTCGTTCCAATGGTAGTATGGCCCGGTCTAATATGCATATAAATATTCAGAAGAACAGCATTAAAAAGCCATTCAACAGTGATATTCCTGATTTGATTATAAATGAGAA
>NZ_JALPRE010000039.1 GCF_023195925.1 Aquimarina acroporae
CGGTCTAATATGCATATAAATATTCAGAAGAACAGCATTAAAAAGCCATTCAACAGTGATATTCCTGATTTGATTATAAATGAGAATCGATCAACGAGGTTAAAACAGGTAGATATTCCTCAGAGTTTTATCACTGATGATATACAGGCACTAGACGTGGTGGTGATTAAAACAGAGAAAGAACAACACCCGTTGGAAGATTCTTTTATACCAGAACGTTTTAAGAGACATACTAAAAAAATTACCCTGGAAGATACTAGAAAATACCCTAATATATTAGACTATATTGCCGCCAATGGATTTAGAATTATATACGGTACTGGTTTTGAAGCATTTGGAGGAGGCGGATCTCCAAGAGTTGATATTGTTCCGATTCTCAAGACTTCTGCAGGAGGGTTACAAGGGCCAGAGGTATATGTAGATGACTTTCGTTTATCAGATTATGAGTTACTGTTTAATTTACAGAGTGCAGATATTGATCGAATTTTGATCGATAAAAGAGGTGATATTTCCGGATTAAGAAGCTCAGGTACGATACTTATTTATACCCGAAAGCTTCCGCTGTATGGGTTTAGGGGTGATAAGAATAGTAAATATATTCTGGAACATGCTGTTGATAGTGGTTTTGAAACTACTAAAGAGTTCTATAATCCTAAATATCCAGATTTTGCTAGTCGGTTATTTAAACAATATGGCACTATACATTGGTTGCCAGATTTGTATATAGACCAGGGATCTGGTGCAGCCACGTTCAAAATACCAGACTTACCAGTAAAAGACATGAAATTTTTTGTAGAAGGCATGGGGAGTGATGGGAGTTTGATATCTAAGGAAGTTACCCTTAAAAACATTGATTCTAATTAGGCCTAAAATCTTTTTATAATAATTACTAATCCCTGCCAGCTAATGAAGACGCACTTACTTTTAATGATAGTATGGTTTTGTGTTTTTTCAGGATCTTCACAAACGTCTCCATCGGTTTATCCTAAGCAGGCGAGTGATCG
>NZ_JALPRE010000004.1 GCF_023195925.1 Aquimarina acroporae
GCCTAAATGTTACCCTAAAAACTTAATAAAACATCACTAGAGGATAACAGCTTATCGCTACCAGAGGTTGTATGCTCTTAAGTAGTATAATAAGGCTTTGAAAATCTCGCTGCTAAAGCCTTAAGAATCATGAAATATTATAAAAAGTACAAATGCCAGTTGATGAATTACTTAGCTACTATTTTTCTGTTTTTATGTACACTTCGATTATTTTTCGGTCAACACCAAGTTCTTTAATCTCCTCGATACCACTTTGAATCAAGGTGTCACCTTTTACTTTTACATTAAATTCAAACGTATTGCTTTCCCATTTTCTGAAATTACAATATTCCAAAACCTCGGTATATGTATCTCCTGCCAATGTATAAGATCCTCCTCCTGCAACGAATACTGCCAAGGAATCTTCTCCTTTGTTGAGGTCGTGATTAAGAAAAGCAAAATGAGAATCGTTTATGATTTTGATCATTCGCTTATTAGATAAATCTTTTTGATACGTACTATCACCTTGAATCGTAGTTGCCGAAATTAACTCCCAGGTGCCAATGATCGGGAACATGTCATTGGTTTGTTCTGTTGTTTGTTGTTTCGTTTGGTCTTTACAAGAGCTTACCAGCGCTATGGCTAGTAGTAATACAAGAATTCTCATAGTGTTTTAGATTGGTTACAATGTCTACGCCTTGTTGGTGGCAGGTTTTTTAGTTACTTTTTTTCTTCACGCAAAATCTTCTCCATTTTTCGACCTCTAGCCAATTCATCTATCAGCTTTTCCAATTGTCTGCTTTGTTTGTACACTTCAAATTCATCCTCTATTTCTTCGATTCTATACCCGCAAACCACTCCTTTGATCATGTGAGCGTTCTTATGAATCTTAGCTTTTTGAAAGAATGTTCTATATGTTACTTTTTCTTCGATTAGGCCGTCTAGCGTCTCTTGATCGTATCCCGTAAACCATTTAATTACCTGGTCCAGTTCTTCCTTTGTTCTATCATTTTTCTCCAATCTATTCAGATAAAGAGGATAAATAGTTCCAAAGATCATATTGGCAACTTTTTCGTTTTTTTCGGCTGTAACTTTCATAATGATTAGTGTATTGGTTACGTCTCTTGTATGCTGTGTTTACTCCCTAAGGAAGTATATGTAATATAGAAATTGTTAGCTGTTTTTAGTATTCAAAACTCAGTCTCATTTTCTCCCTAAATGTTCTGTCAATAATTTCCAACTGTTATCCTCTTTTATTAATACAGAAGTTCCAATTCCTTTTCCAGAAACAGATTTTCCGTTTACAATGCCTGTCCAATAAAAGTCAAATAAGTAAACCGAAAAGCTCTCCTGTTTGCGCAACCATCTCACATTTTCGATTAAATATTCTTCATTTTTTATTTTACTAAAATTGTTTTCAAATGCGGTTTGAACGTTACTTTTTCCAAAATGTACTGAGCCATCAGAAAATGTAACGGTTACAGATTTGGAAACCAGAGGTTCTATATTTTTCCAATTTTGTGTCGCCAAAGCATTTTCATAAGCTTTTATAAATTCTTCTGGACCCATTTTGTATAAATTATCGGTAACACATTTATATAGCTGCAAAAGACGACTATATATTTTCTATAAAAATAATAATTATCGACAAGAAGAAATCTTAAGGATGTTTTATTTAGATATATTTTGGTAATTTTTTCATTCTTTTTTCATCTTGCCCTTAAATTTAAAAAATTCAATTTCCTTTAAGCGTTCAAGTCCCGGTTTTTATGCCCGTTGGTGTATTCGGCTTTGACCAAAATAGTATGGTTATCTATAGTTTTAAATAGTATTTGGTCCTTTTCCTGATGAAACAGAATATTATTGGCTACCAATCGTTGTTTTACAGTATTTAAATTCCCTAAAAAATTAATGGTTTGCAGGCCGTTTTTGTCGGTAACTTCTAGAACGAAATTATCGTCTTGTTCACTGTTCCAGTAATGTTGTATTTCAATAAATAAATGACTTTGTTGATACATCCATTCTCGGTTTTCAATAGCATCGATATCAGGATTGGGGGCTTCTAAATCCTGATCACCTAAAAAGTATAAGGTAAATCCTTTACCACGATTGACATACATGCGCACAAATAATTTCATACCTAAAATGTCTTCGTAGAGTTTAATAGTTTTTACGGGATCTTTGGTGCGTATGGTCAATAGCCCCAACGCTGTGGGTTCTTCGGTTTGCACTGGTGTGTTTTGCCGAAATGTTTTTTGAATGTATTCTACTTTATGATGTTCGGTATCTTCGGTATGAGATAAATACCCAATATCATCAAATTGATAGGGCTCCCCAATAGGGAAATTATGCTTTTGAACATTGCGATATGCTTTTTGAATATCATCTACAAACAAACTGTATTTCCAGTAATTATGTATTGCTGCTTCTTGATATACCCTTTTCTCAAGTTGTGGCGTATATTTTAATTGAATAAAAAAATTGGTGTTTTTAAAGCCCAAATCGAAATATGTACTGTCATCTATAGTTGCTTCTTTTAAAAGCGTATACCCCAAAACATCAATATAAAAGGGAAGTGTTTGTTTGGGGTCAAAAATTTGAAGTGTAAAGCTTTGTAATTTCATAGTGAGAAGATAGAAAAAATTGAGGCATGTTCTATATGATTCGAACAGCCTCAATTTTTATTAATATTGTTGTAATACTTCGAACTCATCATAGGTTAATACCCATTTACCCTCTTTTTTCTCCCATTTTTCCTGGTAAATTTTACCTTCTCCAATATTCATGCTCCATAGTGATGTTAATACGGCTGAATGATCTGTGATCACTTTAAAAGTCGGGTTATGGTACGTTAGATTAGTCGCACCATCTTCAATCATTTTTGCCCAAAAACTTTTAATGTCTTTTTTTCCTTCAACGGTTGGAAAAGGTACAGGATGCATACTGGCATTTTCAGAATAACCATCTCCACAAATTTCACTCTTCCCTGTATTAAAACCATCTGTCCACAGCATAGAAGCCTTAATCATTTCTTCTAGCGCAACATGGCTGCCTATTGGATTGGTAGGATTGTCTTTTGGGGTTTTAAACTGTTCTAAAACGTGAAAATTATCATAGGTTAATACCCAGGTTCCAGATTTCTTTTCCCATTTTTCCTGATAAATTATACCTTGTCCTACGTTTATGCTCCAATTGGCAGAAAGGAATGCTGTAGTCTCGTTAGCAACTTCTACACTTACATTGGTATATATTAAATTGGTAGCCCCTGAAGTTATAAATGGCATCCAGAACTCAGAGATTTCTTTTATTCCTTTTTTAACGCCAAACGGCATGGCGCTCATAACGGCATTAACATCATAACCTTGTATGCAGGCTTCGGTATTACCTTGGTTAAATTCGGCAATCCATTTTTTACTGGCTTCTAATACTTCTAATGCTACTTTATGATGTGCTGTTGGTGAATGTGTAGTATAAGATTGGAGGGGTTCTTTTTTCATTTTATCTTGTCCTGTACAAGACGTAAATGCTATAACTAAAATTATTACTGTTAATAGTGTTTGTGTACGTTTCATTGTTATTGTATTTTATTTTCAATACAAAGTAACGCTACGCAATAAAGGTATACCTGTGACTTTTGTTACAAGCCTATTATTTTTTTTCTAGGAGTATGATTTCTCTTTGTCCTAATATTAGTCTGTTACTCTTTTCAAGATTTTTTAACAATCTGGAAATTACCTCTCTGGTGGTGCCTAATTCTCGGGCTAGTTCCTGATGTGATTTTTTAACAATACCATTGGAGGCTTTTGAGGTTAGATAATCAAACAAACGGTCTTTAAGTGGTTGAAAAGCTAAGGTCGAATATTGATTAATAAGGTGATTATAACTTTCTCTGAAGGTATTAGTAGTAAAAGTATTCCAAGATTTGTATTTAAAATTCCAATCTCTAACAAATCGCACAGGAATGTTTAGAATACTACAATTTTCTTCAACAATAGCATTTACGGTGCTTTTACAATCTTCAAAACAAGCAGAAAGTGACAACGTACAGGTTTCCATAGCGTTTAAATAGTAGATTAGAATTTCTCTATCTTCATTAGCCTGGTATACTCGTACTTTTCCGTCTAATACAATTTTTAGAACCTTAATGTACTCATTGTTTTTAATGATGAAGTCACCTTTTTCATGCCTGGAAATGTTAGAATGCTCAAGAAGAGCTTCTTTAAGTTCCTGTTCCAGAATTGGCAGCTTATTTATAAACTCGATTGTTGTCATTTATAATTAATCAAATTTTATGTTTGGCGACTTTACAAATACACATATACCTTTTGATTAAGCCTAAAGCCATATGTTTTCTTATGCTTTGTCAGGCAACGTTTTTAATTCCACACGGGACAAGTGGTCCAAGGATATGGGCATTGATATTTTCTTTCAATCCATCCAGTATATAACTTTCCATTTTTTTTGAATTTCACTTTTGCCCAAGTTCCATTTACCTCAGTCAATTCAGTTGATAAATATTCAATAGCAGTAAATATAATATTTGAATTTTTATCTGTGTTTTCATAGAAGTTAATTTTAACTCCTGATTCTTTTGTGAAATGGGGAAGTGAAATTTTCATGTTTTCAGATGATATCCATTTGCCTTTATATTTTCCAATATCATTGTTCAATTCATTTCCTTCGCAAGCAGGTAAAACAATTACATTTTCTATTTTCAACCAGCCATTATTTGATTCAGATATTGCAAATTTATACCAGCAAAGAGATTCTGTCAAAACTGTCAATTCTGTAATAATTTTTCCACTGGGGCTTTCATATATCGATATCGGTTTAGTTTCTTTATCTGAATAATAACATTCGACATAATCTTTGAAAAATATTTGAGTTCTTTTTTGAGCTATACTATGCAAAGAGTTAACAGTTATTACTATCAAAAGGAATTTTCTCATACGTTGTCCTGCGTTTAACATCTATACCTTCTCAAAATGGTTTTGAATTTCTGTAAAACATTTCTTTTTGGTGGTAATACTGAGATATGATGTAGAGATTATTACATGTGTCTCATTGGAGTTGCAAAATGCGACTTCACATTTTGTACACGTTTATCTTTCTCCATTATACCCATCCCATCTTTCAGGAGATATTAATTTTATACCCTCCATTTCTGTCAGTTTAAATGCCTCCTTAAACAATTCATCTACCAAAATTATTCTAGTAAAATACTTTGCTCTGAAAATCTTGTCAGAGGTATGCATATTTTCCATAAGCACGAGTTGATCGATACTCCAAATCATGATATTTCCTTCGTCTTGATCCATATCCATTATGGAGAGGTTCTTGTCGATACAATCTAAAACCCCAACAATATTAGCGACAAAATATCCTTCTTTGACTGGTTCGTCCACATTTTCAATAATAGTAGCCGGAAAATATTGAATATTATCTATGCCCATGTCTTCTAAAAAGGTTTTAAAACGTTTAGAGACTACCGAACATCCTGTATCACTAACTGCATAATCTGGAAAATACCCCTTAGGTAAGCTTTCACAAAAGAATTCTAAATTAGACAAATTATAGTCATCTTGAGAAATCGATACACCATTTTCCCAAATCATTTCATTACAAGAGGAGTTAACAGAAGCCGTTAAAGAAGGAGATATTTCCTGATCGGGTAACAATAATGTTTTTTTCATTTTGCAACTAACCTTATTCTATATTTACGCTTTTTGTTTTATTGTTTGAGCCTTAGTTTTGTATTTTGGTAATTGTTATTCCAGCATTTCCACACCTTTTGGAAGAACCAATGGTGGTATATGTATTACCATTACATTCGGTAATAACCATTTTCATTTCATCTCCTTCCTTTAAACAACCTGGTAAATTGATAGATTTTACAAAAGTTATAATGTATTCTCTATTATTTATCCATCGAACTTTACTAATAGCTTTTGATTTCCCTTCATTTAGTAATTCTATTTGTTCATTTTCGGTTCTAATAACAGTTACTTTAATTCCGGACGTTACATACTCAAAAGTTCCAGTTCTGATATTCTTAAGACATTCTTCACTTTGAGCATAGGTAAAGTTATATGAGATTAGAAAGAAAAGAGAAAGGGTTACTATTGTTTTCATAAGGGTTTATTTGAAATTACTGCCATCAAATGTATATAGTTATAAAAAGTAATCATATATTTTTTAATAAAAATAGCAATATTAATGGAGAGGAAATGTCCGTGTATTTTATTTAGATATACTTTAACCTACTCAAGCAATATCAAATAAAATTCCCCACTCGATATAGGAGCGGGGGGATGTATTGTAAAATGTAGTAGTTATGCTTTATCAGGAATTTTGAGACTCCTGTATTTGACTAAGTTTATTCATTTTTTCTATTAAATCACCAGTAATAGCCACCACGGCGGGTTTAGGAATATTGTCCTTGTCAAAAGGCCATTTACTGGTTGGATTGTTCACATCGGTGGTTTGTTCTCCGGGATGTTGCACACTTAAAAATAATGTTTTTCCATCTGGTGAAAACCATGGTCCGGTAAGTTCGGCATCGCGTGGTGCAGATGCTACTCGAATTACTTTACCAGCATCTTTACCATATCTTGGGATCACAAACAAGCTATTGTTTTTAAATGGCATATAGGGTTTATCTTCTTTGTTCATACTACTACCAGACATATCTGAAGTCATCCAAAGATTTCCCGATTGGTCAAATGCTAGATTATCTGGGCATGAGAAACCGTTTTCTTCTCCACCTGCGATATAGGTAGAGGCTTTAAAATCAAGAGCGTCAAAAGCTGCATTGTTCTCTTCAATTTTTAAAATTGAGCCGTGAAAATCATCTTTACTTTTGTTGTTGGTTAATGTCACAAATATATTTCCGGTAATAGGATCAATTTCGATATCCTCGGGGCGGTTTAATTCGGTAGCACCTAATAATTTTGCTGCTTCTCTGGCTCTAATGAGCACTTCGGTTTGATCTTTAAATTTGCTTTTTAAAATGGGTTGATTTTCCCAATCTAAAGCAAGCCATTTTCCGTTAATAGTATCAGCTACATAAAGTGTGCCTTCTTTTAGAGAACCAGGTTTAGAAGATATAAATTTGTATAGGTGTTCGTTGTTTTTATCATCTCCAGTATATGCAACCACTCTTTTATCTTCTAGTTCATATACAGTGCAACATTCATGGGCAAATCGACCCAAGGCAATATGTTTTTGAGCGCTTCCGTCTTTTGGGTTTATCTCTACTACCCATCCATAATGCTCTGGGGGGTATTCATAAAACTTTTCCCAACCGTACCAACTGGGTCTATGAGTAGCTACATTTTGCTCATCATACTCTGTTTCTCCAAAGCAACCATCATAGTTTTCTTCGCAAGTGAGAAAGGTTTGCCATGGGGTAATCCCGCCAGAACAATTGCTAAGTGTACCCATAACGGTAGTTTTTCCTTTTATAGGGGAGTCCCAATTTAATTGAATAGGGGTTTGTGCCGTGATTCGTCTATTATAAGGATCGTTTTCTACAATCTTCCATTTTCCGTTTTCTTCTTTAATTCTTATAATACTGCCCCCAACATTATACATTTCCTTATCTATTTGTTCAATAGTTCGATGTTCTTCAGGTTTTTCAAAGTCATGGAAATTGAAATTGGACACAAAAAGCGGATTTACATATTCATGATTCACCCATAACAATCCGTCTTTTGGATTATTTTCGTCAAAAGGAATAAAGCAGGTAAAATCATTATTAAATCCAAAGTGATCTTTATTACTAATTTTATCTCCCCATTTAATAATGGTATGATAATCTAGACCTTTTGCGAGTAGTAAATCGTCTTGGTCTGATGCTGCTATACCTTCTAGAATGGTTTCTTTTAGCAGCTCAAGAGTTTCTTTTGGTTCATCTTTTATATTTACGGTATTGCTGTTATTACCGCAGCTAATTAAAAAAGGAGGTGTTATCATGGTCCCTAAACCGGCTTTACCAATAAAGGATATAAATTTTCGTCTGTTATATTCCATATTATTTTTGAATAAATGCTAATAGGTACATAAAATACCTTCAACTAGATGTTTTGGTTGTTGATCAAAGTTTTGAGTTAGGCATTACTGAACGGTGAAACAAGATACAGCATTAAGGGTACATTTATTTTACCTTTTGTTTAAGTAATATGAAAGTTACCGTCATCTATTTGTTCTTGATGAATTATCAACTTCGATATAATTCAGAATGATCTAAAGGGCTGTAAAGTTAAGAACCTATTGTAAAGCAAAAGCTCGGTCAACTGGCCATTCATCATCATAGCCTTGTACCCATGTTTTGGTTGCTAGTTCTTCATCGGTTGCTAAACAACTATTAAGTTCTGCAATGATTTGTTGTTTATTCATGTCCTGACCAATGAATACCAGCTCATTTTTTCGATCTCCAAATGTAACATCCCATTCAGCTTCAATATGCTGTTGATTTTCTACAAATGGTAAATACTGAATTCTTTTTTCAAAGGGCATGCTAGACCACCAAACACCAGCATAATCTGTTCGTATTGATCCTCCTGCCTGACCCCAGACAAGAGCTTGTTCAGGTCTTGAAGCGATCCAGAATAGTCCTTTACTTCTAATGATTCCTGCTGGAAATTGGTTGCGGATATAATTTAGGAATCGAACAGGATCAAAAGGTTTTTGACTTCTGTATACAAATGAACCTATACCATATTCTTCGGTTTCTGGGGTATGCTCGTCTTTATTCAATTCTTCTATCCATCCTGCACTTTGTTCTGCTTCTTCAAAGTCGAATAACCCCGTGTTTAAGATTTCTTCTGGAGATACCTTACTGAAAGAAGATTCTATAATTTTGGCAGTAGGATTTAGTTTTTTAATTATAGATTTTAGAATTCCTAAAGTTTCTTTGGTTACCAAATCGGTTTTGTTGAGAATAATAACATTGGCAAATTCGATTTGGTCTGTCAATAAATTCACAATAGTTCTTACATCGCCCTCGATATTGGTTAAATCTCGGTCTATAAGGGTCTCTGGGCTTCCAAAATCTTTAAAAAAATTGAAGGCATCAACTACCGTTACCATAGTATCTACATAACTGAAACGGGATAGATCGATTCCATTATCTTCGTCTACAAACGAGAAAGTTTGAGCCACTGGAACCGGTTCACTAATACCCGTACTTTCTATGAGTAAATAATCAAATCTGTTTTCACGAGCAAGTCGTTCTACTTCTATCATTAAGTCTTCTCTCAAGGTGCAACAAATACAGCCATTGCTCATTTCTACTAATTTTTCTTCTGTACGTGAGAGCGTGTTTTCACTTTTAACCAATTCGGCATCTACGTTTACTTCGCTCATATCGTTTACAATAACCGCGACTTTTAATCCATGTTTATTGTGTAAAACATGGTTAAGAAGTGTAGTTTTTCCTGCACCTAGAAATCCACTTAAAACAGTTACTGGTAATTTATTAGAAATATTCATCGTTGTTATGGTTTATAATAGAGATGTATTGAAGTACAAATCTAATAAGAAAATACTAATTGCAACTATGTTGCATTTGATTTTATATCTCCCTATTATTGCAAGAAATTATGTGTACTGTACTATGAACTCATTAAAGATTGGCATACTTACCGTTTCAGATAGGGCAAGTAAAGGGATTTATGAAGACATTTCTGGAAAAGAGATTATTAATGTTTTGAATGAGTATGTGTCTTCGGTTTGGGAATCTGTTTATGAAGTAATTCCCGATGAGCAGCATATCATTGAGGAAAGACTTATAACTCTTAGTGATACAAAAGAATGTTGTCTCATTTTTACCACAGGAGGCACAGGTCCTGCACCTAGAGATGTAACACCTGAAGCTACAGAGGAAGTATGTTATAAAATGATGCCTGGGTTTGGCGAACTAATGCGTCAAGAAAGTTTGAAGTATGTGCCTACAGCTATTTTATCTCGACAAACAGCAGGTATTCGCAATAAAACATTAATCATAAACCTACCAGGGAAACCTAAATCGATTAGAGAATGTATGCAAGTGGTTTTTCCTGCTATTCCGTATTGCTTAGAGTTGATAGGGGAACATACGATGGATACCAATGACGAAAATATAAAAGTGTTTAGACCTAAAAAGTAATTTGTTGGTTTAGAGTTTACTAAAGTCTATTGTTTCTTGTTATATCCTGAAATTGATATTCGGACACATATTTTTAAGTTGTTGTTTTTCCTCTTCGGAAATTTTATTTCTCAACAATATAATTTCTTTGAATTTGTGGCAATTATTAAAATGGGGTAAAAAGCTTTCAATTTGATTGTTGCGTAAATCGAGTCGCTTTATCTGATTGAGTTTTTCGAATCCTTCAGGTAGTTGTTTTAGGTAGCAATTTTCAAAAGTTAACTTAATCAATGTGTTTAGATTCGATAATTCTTTTGGAATTTCTCCAAAATCACAATCATAAAAGAAAAGATATTTTATGCTGGTTGAGTTTAAAATTGAAGAGGGGAATTCATTTATTTTTGAAACCCGAAGTTCACGTAGTTTACTGAGTTTATCCAAATCACCTAATTTACCAATACCGTTCCTTGCCAGATTGATATATTCTAGTGAAATGATAGAAGGTATAGCTTTAGGAAATTCTAAAAAATTGTTCCCGTTTAAATCTAAATCGGTTAAAGAACTCAATTGATCAAATGATCTGGGAAGCTCTTTTAATTTGTTATTTGCTGCGAATAAATGAGTAAGGTTGCTCAAGTTTCCAAAAGAATCAGGTAAATACGTTAGATCGTTATCTCTTAAATATAGTTCTTTCAGGTTTTTTAAATTGCCTAGAGTTTCTGGTAAAGAGTCTATTTCATTGTCTTGTAAGATTAGCTCTTCCAGATATACCAATTCTCCAATTTCTTTTGGTATAGTTTTGATTTTATTATCCTGTAAGTCGATCTTTCTAAGGTATTTAAAGTTGAAGATTTCCATAGGAAACTTCTCTAAATCCTTTCCTCTCAAAACCAGATACCCTACTTTATCAGGTTCTTTAAGACCTTCTTCTATAGAATAGTATTCTAACCAATTCACATCCTGAGCATGTATTTTTGCTAGACTCGAAAAGGTTAAGAATAGAATTATTTGAAACCAAAATTTTTTCATACTCTTTGTTTACTTCGTATTTTTAAAATCATCTTGGAAATACCTAGTCCATTTTCCATTAACTAGCCGTTCACCATATTCCTGAAACCCTCCATCTGCAGTTTTGGAGAAAACAAATCTATTTTTTTCACTACTAGAAACTATGAATTGACCATTTTTATATGCTGCGGGATATTTGGCAACTCCTCTTTTTGAAAAAGGGTAATAATAATAGGTGCTGTCTTTTTCATCATAATAGATTATTGTGTGGAGTTGTAAGAACTCTGTATTCAATTCAATAACCAAAATATTCTTATCCAGATCATAGGTGATTTTTTGGTAGGCAGAACCTTGTTTTGTGATTACTCCCTCCTCATATAGTTTGGTTGTTCCGATCCACTCACCGGTCATAAAGCTAAGCAGTTCCATTTTTTCTTTCTTGATATTTTGACCGAAAACAGAATTACCCAATAAAAGCAATGTAACTACATAAAGAGATCTAAGAGTAACATGAAAGTTCATATGTATTTGTTTAATGAATATAATGTGTAAATTTTCGTATTACAGCCACTAAAGTACCAAATAAATAGCGACGTTGTAGAATGGCATAATAATTTTGTAATGTATACCTAGTGCTTATAAAAGTTGTAGATATTTCTTTTAATGTAACTGTATGTGAATATGATCATCGTGCCTTACAGCTCTGCAACCGTGATATCGTATTTTATAATGTGTTAAGTTCATTCTTTTCTTCAAATGCGGTTCGATAAATAGTTTTCCTAAATCTTTGTTTCTTAATATGGCCTGAATGAGTTTTTTTGTGCCTTTTTCTGAAAAAACCAATTCTTTATTTATGTTGCCAAAGCTTACATATTTGGGATAATCATACTGAAAATAACCACTTTCTAAGCATTTATGTATTTGGTTGTATTCATTCGATTTAGGGTTTTCAAATACTCCATACCCACTTACCGATCTTTGCTTACTTGTTATTACTCCATTTTTTGTTTCGTAAATCAAGCTAATGTCAATTTTCTTCCCGTCGTTATGGCTTAAATGAGGGAGTAACGGAAATTTATTTATAAACGGAAAATTTGCATCTAAATAACTAATTTCTATACCAGATCCTTTCAATGCTTTTTCGGTTTTTAAGAGTACATCATTAAGTTCTGGAGTAACATAGTTTCTATTTAATACAGTGGTGAGATAATTAGAAGGTTGTATACCATCTGTATGTGTTACTTTTTCTCTACCAAATATGGGAGCAATAAGAGGAACTAAAAATAAGGAAGTTATTACATAGCATGTGATAAAAACTGAAATTGATTTAAATTTTGACTTCCACTTCAGTTTTTTTGAAATGATCATGCTGAGTACATATACAATTCCGCCAATTTGAGTTACTATGGTTAGAAAAACAAATAGCAAAATTTTTGTTGTTATTTTGAGAATACTTTTCAAATACAGGATTTAATATATATAACGCCTATATCATGTGTTTCATTATACCTATTTGTTACCTCTAACTTTTGTTTTTAAACTATAATACGACAAGATTTCTTCCCCTCTTTTGTGGTTGCCTGTGTAATTGAGTCCTAGTTTTTGTAATAGGTTAATTGATCTTTTATTATTAGACAAGGTGATAGCAATGATATCTTCATAAATGTTTGAGTGACTAATCTTATCAAGATATGCTTTGCTGGCTTCAAGGGTATATCCATTTTTTTCGAACTCTGGGAGTAAAGCAAATCCTATATCGGGAAATTTTTCGTTATCTCGTTTTAGAAAAGTGACTACGCCAATGGCTTCTTTAGTTTCTTTTAATTCAAAAACGTTGTAATAAAAATTTGAGTTATCTAGTATTTTTTGGATGTATGTTTTTGCATCATCTTCATTTGAAATATTTCTATCTCCAATAAATTTTAGCCATCCCTTAGAGTTTACCAAATCAAGAATAAACTTAGCGTCTGTTAGAGCAATTGGTCGTATGAGTAATCTTTCTGTTTCTATATCTATGTACACTATGTTTTTCTTTTTTTATATGTCTTCGAAAGATAGTGAATCAAGATGAATTCGTAGATATTCGGTTTGTTGTTTGACTAACTCAATTCTACTGTGGAAATTAGAATCTTTGTTTAGAAAAATACCTAAGGGTAATGCTATTTTACATTACCCTTAGGTAAGTGCATTAAATAGACTGGTCTGCAACAAGATTCCAAACTCCTGTTGATGCTGTCTTTTCTACATATTCCTGAAAACTAGTGGGTTTTCTGTCGAGTACTTTCTCAATATCATGGGTGATATCTGAGTTGCTTGGGTTCCCTAGAACTTCAGTAAACAGATACTCGATAAGCCAGATAAAGTCCTCTGGTAATTTGTGATCTCTAAGAGCTGCTACATAGCTTTCGATACTCACTCCTGTAAATTGAATTTCTCTGTCGGTAGCCTCGGCAATAATAGATACAGCTTCTTCAAAAGTCAATCCTTCTGTCCCCGTAAGTTCGTAGATTTCACCGTTATGGGTGTCTTCTGTTAATGCTTTTACTGCAACTTCGGCAATGTCATTTGCATCTACAAACGGGATTTTTGCTTCGGCAAAAGGTAGTGCTACATGTCCGGCCAGTACTCCCTCTGTTAAAAAGTTTTCGCTAAAATTTTGATTAAACCAGTTGGCTCTTACAATGGTATGATCTAAGCCAGAGTGAATGATTACTTGTTCACAGAGTTGTGCTTCTTTCTCTCCTTTACCCGAAAGTAATACCAGTTTTTTCACATGGTTACTTTTGGCAACTTTTACCAGTCCTTCTATAGCTTCTAGTGCTCCAGGTACTGCCAAATCTGGTTGATACGTGATGTAAATGGCTTCCATTCCTTCTACAGCAGCCGACCATCCTTCAGGATTATGCCAGTCAAATGCAGGGCTTCCCGATCTGGAACCAACTCTTACATGGTGTCCTAAATTATTCAATAGGTTTACAATTCGTTTTCCGGTTTTACCGGTTCCTCCGATAACTAAAATGTTATTTTTCATAAGTATATATTTAATGATTTATTAATTGAGATGATGATACATGGGTGAATAACCACCCCATGAGCAAGAGCACAAAGGATGTGAGTGAACTTATGGTTCTAACTAAGTGCCATTGTTTCCATGGGTTTTCAAATTTCTTGCGAAGACCCAAAAGTTCTTCGGGAGCGGCAGTAACTAAATTTGTTTGATCCAAAACCTCATTAAGTGGTACGTTTCTGAAGACGGTTACAAATGCAACTCCCAGGATAAAGATGAGACCAGCTACGACGAACATCCAAAACGATATATCTGCATTTTGGTATTTGAGGTAAATGATAAGTATTGTGCCTATACACGGCCCAAAGAATACCATTATAAATGTTGGGTTAATAATCATTCTGTTCATTTGCTGAAAGGCCTGAAGAAATCCCAAGTCGTCTAGTTGTCCTATTCCCGGAGTGACCGCATTTGTCCATGTAAAACACAAACCTGCAGTAAGTCCAGTTAACATGATTGTTAGCAATACTATTGTGGTTTCTAAATTGAATTCCATTTTGATAATGTTTTGATTTTTGGATATACCATGATGTAGTAGTATAGCACAGCTACACCCATAAGTTCTGCTGCAATACACCAGAAGCCTATATCTGTAAAAAATGTGTAGTGACTTCCGCCATTTGGTACGATGAGTAGAGGTACAGTGATTGTCGCATCTAAGAATGCAGCGACAAGTAAAAATACTTGTCCGACAAAATATCCATGGGTGCTGTGTCCTTTTTTATAGTAGGTATAAGAGCCTAACCATACTAAAGGAATAATTACTGTGAACAAAACTGTATTGGCTTGCTGTTCTGGATCTGAAAGAATTTGAAATTCATATGAAAGCGTGTACGCACTTACTCCGAGGATCCAAATTCCGATACCGATTAAAATTGCTCTAATGATTTTCATGTCCTATAATTTTTAAATACAGGACAAAACTAGTGGAGCCTTATCAGGATTATTTATTCAAAAAGAAGTATGATTTGTTCGAAAAGGCGAACTACTTTATTTGACTGGGGCGATAGCCAAATTTTTTGGCAAAAGCATTGGAGAAGGAACTTAAACTGTCATAGCCCACATGCCATGCAGCTTCTTGTACAGTAGTTTTTTTTGTGCTTATTAAAGTGTGAGCAGTAGTTAACCTTTCGTTTTGCAAGTATTTGAATACAGGTAACCCAAACACCTCTTTAAATTCCTTTTTCAGTTTGGTAGTATTTAAACCAAGCTTTTTGGAAAGCTCGGTTAATGAGGGGGGGTTATCCAGATTCTTAGAAAGAATATCTTTAGCCATTTCAAGACGGTTTTTATCAACCGATTTCATCTCTTGTGTATGATTCAAAGCCAATTGACCAAAAAAGTGTGAGAGTAAGGCGGTGACCTGACTTCTGAAAAACATCATTTTGGTTTTGCCTTCATACTTTATATTAAAAAGGCTATCTACAATCTGATGCATTTCAGGGGTCATATAAAAGTGAGGGCCTTCGACATAGTGATCTTTTGGATGTACCAGATTTTGAAGTAACTCAGAGAATAACTCGCCTTCCTGATTGGGAAGATTCTGTAAATTTCGAGTTGCCGTTGCAATTACGATACATTCTAGCGGATGGTCCTTGGATACGGTATGAATACAATCTACTTGCTCATCGGCATAAAAAGAAAGTGCTAGCCCTTTGGTGTACTTTAGTTTGCGGTTTCCAGTTGGGTAACTCATCTCCAGGTCAACATTTCCAGAACCGTAAAAGGCTACAGCAATTACGGGTTCATCAAATCGACAAGAATCTTTGATTACTTCCTGTGAGCATGCAGTCTCTACTAAAATGGTAAAATCATTGATGTCGATGATGTCTCTAGTCATTCAAAATATGTTAGCTATTACCCATGCGTCACTAAGGTAGCAAAATTAAGATGAATTTCCGATAACTTATAGAAGCCAGCATACATCTCTTCTAATATGCATCCAAAACAAAACCTCTTTTAGCAGATTCTATAACCATCCAAAGAACAAGACTAATCGCATAAAAAATAACTAGCGAGAGCATAAACTGCATAGAGAAAAATAAGGAATTTGTAATTTTATGTTCAGAAACAATACGTTCTCCCGAAATTAATTCAAAAGCGGGTTTTCCGGTCCAATTCTTAAACCAATCTTTAACCGTGTATTTTATACTATAATCTATCCCATCAATTTTTAGATTATGGGTGGTCCCGAATAATGTTCTTTTCCTACTGCTTAGTGAATCATTAAGATAAACATACTCTGTCCCTAAAAAATTTCTTTCAATTTTTATGATATTCGAACCAATATTAAATTCAGTAAGTTTCATAATCTACTTTTTGTTTACCTATAAGTACTAGTAATAGTTTTTTTGTTACAAATACACAGAATCTAAAGTGTTCAAAAGCTAGTTGTGGTGTAATTACATGCTGTTCGATTATCCTATTCCAAAATAGATAAATACCAAGGCTGTTGTGTCAAAAAAGCCATGTACAGCAATATTGAACCATAAATCATTTTTACGGAAATGAAAAATGAGAGCCATGATCATACCTATAATCCCTGTTATGATCTGTCCGGTAATTCCTTGATAAGCATGAAGCCATCCAAAAATAAGTCCGAAAATTAAAACATTTAGAACAAGGCTTATTGTACTTGAGCCAAAAAATTTGGTAAACTGTCTCATCAAGTATCCTCTAAAAACAATTTCTTCACCAAAAGCGGCCGATAACCAAATGTAAACTAATAAACTTAAGATTGCTGGTAAATTACCTTTGTAAGATTCGAATGCAGAATAGTCAATAGGTTGTCCGGTTAGATACGTAACACCAGGAACCATAATATAATAATACACTAGAAAAAAAGCTATACCAAACAATGGCGCCATCACTAATAGACTTTTTACGTTTATTCTCTTGCGCTGAAAACCTAACGATGTAAATAGTTCTTTTTTATATTCTATAGCACTTGCTAATAGAACGATTAAAGCGGCTATCATCATTTGAAAATACCCTGTTAGGTATAAAATAGAAAAAAGTATTATGACAACAACAGGCGTTAATTTGGTAGTTAAAAAGGTCTTATTCATTTTTTAATCGTTTTTAATTTCACTACGAATTAATAACGATAAAGTCTGAAAAACTGAGGAAAACCATTCATTTTTGCTGAATGGTATCAAAATAATAGCCGAATAATCATTGTGATTTATAGTTTACCTTGAAACCAATTCATAAATGTTTGTTTTTTATATCTGCTAATTGTGATCTGAAAAGCTTTGTTGTCTGCCAAAGTGGGTTTGAGTAATACCGATAACTTTCCGTTTTCTATAGATTGTACTTGTTCAATAGAGCGAGCATGAAGAATGATTTGTCTATTTGCTCTAAAAAAACTTTGCTCGCTAAGTTTACTTTCGATATCGTTCAATGTGAAATCTGTTATAATAGAAGCTCCATCGATTTTTGCAATATATACTATTTTGTTTTCGCTATAGATAAAACTAATCTCAGAGTAGTTTACCAAAGTTATTTTGCCTCCTTGTTGCACTTTCAGTTTTCCGCTTATTGACTCCATCTTATGCAGTTCATATATATCTTTTGCAAATGCAGCCGATATTCCAATACTACTCACCAGAAGAGTAAGTGATATACCTGTAAGAAACCCATATAAATTATAATCGGCATCTACAGCTCCTATTAAAATGAAATATAAAAGAACATATGCCAAAACAATATACCCTAATGTTGAAAACAGAAAACGTAAAAGTGTTTGGGTATTAATTTTGGTGCTGAAGTATTTGCCCTTAAAGTGTTTAAAATTAAAATAACTAATAATTAAGATTACACTTCCTACCATCATTGATGCGAAAATCCCATACCATGGAAAACGGTAATCGTCATTAAGTGGAAAATTCTCTTCCTCAGTTAAGTGGTTGGCAACTAATGCTATAATGAAAAGGCTAATTTCGTTTCGTATCCAGAAATTTGAAAATGTTAGGTTTTTTTTCAAAAAGGTAATAATGCTATACACAGAAAATATAAATGTAGGTGTTTAGATCTATTGGTAAGATCTCTTTTAACTATCAGTTTGGGGTGAAAATAGCGATTATTTTTGGATTATATGTAGGTCATATATGTAAGAACCTTATCGAGTGTATCGTAGATTGTGGTGATTATCTTTTCTTATGATAGATTGGAATTTTCTTATCCTTTATTCGCAATAATTGAAATATGCTTGACAAATGAGAATAGAACACAATAGGAACTATTAGGGCTGGGAGCCAAACAAAAGGGAAATATGTTACACCTATATTAGGTTGATCAAAGGCCAATGTTTGAAGAGGAGTTTGAGCACTAAGTACTGCAATGGTTAGAATATTAATCAATAATCCTAAACAAGTAAAATTCCAGATTAATAGCCCTTTTCGTCCTATCCAGTTTTTAATGAATACAGCATAATATATCGGTAAAGCCGAAAACCCCGAAAGTATATCATAATTATAGCCTTCAAAAGTCATTAGGTCTGGAATATAACCTGCCAGAAATACATGATATAGAACTATTTCAACGGGAATTCGTACAATATGAAGTAATGTAAGCCATTTTAGATCTAGTTGGTTACTGAAATGCCTTCCTTTTCTCGATAGAAAGAGAAGGAGTACGAATAGTATTCCCGGACCTAAAAGAAAAATAAACCTAGGAGGTGATACATTATCCACAGTATAAAAACCGAAATCACCTAATATACCTACAAGGGTCATCCAAATTAGAATTCCGGCCATCATTTTTTTATTTTTTGATGACTTATAAAAAAGAAGCAGCGTGATTATCGTAGACACGATAAAAAGTACTATTGTTGTTATTGAGATATTATTCATGGTATTGGTGTAATCAATTTCAAAATGAAGAGTTTTTAACGTTTAGAACAGCAATTTTTAAAGATACATTTCATGTTTTACCTCTTTGTATTATCATATAGACGGCATGTGGTAACATAAAGAATGTCATTCCTGATAATGGAATCATATACACTCCCATAAGTATCATAATAAGGTACCCCCAAATAAAAGTATTAGGTATTTTTCTTGTTGTTTTTTCTATATGATTTACCGCTATTCCCATAGGAATGATTACTACGCCAAAATAGAAAAACCAAAATGCAGCAAAGTTTTCATAATTCATCTGGCCATGGAGTAGGGGGAATTCCAAGAGTCCATCACTGATTTTAAAAAACCATGTATCCATAAATCCTCTAAATTGTTTGCCAAATCCAAAATTAGATAACCCTAAGAGAGAATGTGCAATGCCTGTGCAAATGAGTATTTTACCGTTTGTTATTTTCATATTACTTCTATTATTTATGCAATGTCCCCAACTTTTCAACTTTTTTTAACCACTTTTCTCTAAACTCTACTTTTGATAACCTTATAGGTCCAATCGTTGTAATTCCTACTTTTTTCACGCCAATGAAATGTAAAGTTCCTTTTTTAATCGCATTATGACTTGGGCTTTTATATATGAGTTTATAGTACCAGGCAGGTTGATCTAGTGTGCAAATTATTCTTGCAGTTTTGCCTGTAAAGTATCTATCCCACCAAGGCGAGTTTTGTCTTTTTTTAAAGGCATATCCAGGAAGGAGGACTCTGTCTAGGAAACCTTTCATAATTGCAGGAACTGAGCCCCACCAAACAGGATATACCCAAACTAAATGATCTGCCCACTGTAATTTTTTCTGAGCTGAGATCAAATCTGGTTCAAGTTCACATGGTTTTCTGTATCCAAATTGTAAGTTTACATTAAAGTGTAATTCTCTGATATTAATTTCTTGAACTTCAGCACCCGCTTTTTGCGCTCCTTTTTTATAGGCTTCAGATAATGCATAATTGAAACTTTTTTTATCAGGATGACCATTAATAATGACAATTTTCTTCATATAATTTTAGAAATAGGTTTTCAATTTTCTTTCAAATAGAGTAGGACTAGACCATGGTTCAGGTCTAAAAAATCGGAATAAAGCCATGCAACATGGTACTGTTAAAAACAGAAAGCACACTAAGAATGAAATTACTGCACATAAAATGCCTAAAACTTGGATAGTTATTTCATTTACAGGTAATGATAAGGTTAAAATGTATTGGTATGTGTATATGCCATACTCATAAAAGCGAATGGTGGTTTCATATAGTAACCATGAAGGATAAAACCATTTTCTAATGGGTTCCCACCAGCTTCCCCAAATTGATTTAAGTTGTATTGAATTTTCTTCCATCTTTTAGTTTTGTACAAAATTCTATCTAATGAAAGTATTATCATTTGATCTATATCAAATCTGTTTTTTAGGGTTTCGTATTCTACTCAATGTTTCTAGAGTGATTCCTAAGTAAGATGCAATATGCGTGAGTGGTATTCTTTGAGTAATATCTGGATAGATTTCTATAAGACGACTAAACCGTTCTTCTGCTTTCGCAAATTGAATAGTATGAAGTCGTTCACATAACCCCAACATAGTTTCAGTAACTACGGCAGATATAAGTCGTTCAAAATCGTGATACTTTTTAGAGAGTTTATCTACTGTATCTTTTGAAAATTCTATAACTTTAGAATCCTCAACAAATTCGACATAGTGTGGGCTTGGTTCATTACTAAAAAAACTAATAATTGAAGCCATGAACTGATTTTCGAAGGTAAACCAGTCAGAAATATCTTTACCATCTTTTAAATAGTATGCTCTCGAACAGCCTTCTATAATTAAATAAGCTTTTTTAGAATACTGTCCTTCTCGTACCACAATTTCTCCCTTTTGGTAGGTGCAAAATTTTACATTTTCCAGGAACTCCTCCTCACACTCGGGAGATAACTGAGAATATGATGCTCTTATAGCGGTAAAGATGCCTTCAGAATTCGTATCCATTTAGAATCTTAGTTTATAGTTTTAGAATGTAATTTATTTAAAACATTACCATAGTTTTAAGCTGCCGACACAGATAAAACACCTTTGTTGTAATCAGCTCTATTCGGTTACTCAAGTTTAGCATTAATTCTGTCTTCTGGCTTTATATTTAATGCTATCTCTTTTAATTCCCGTGTCATCTTTCGTATTGGGAAAGTTCTCATATTTCCCAGTATGATCACTGTTAGTTTATCGTTAGAATATCTATGCAGATTAGACATAAATCCATTCATTGTTCCGCCATGGCGCATTAGAATTCCATTTTTGGTGTTGCCTTTTCCCCGTTGGTAATCCATAATTCGAAACCCATACCCATAACTACCAAGTTCATAACTTTCTCCATCAAAGAGTAGTGCTTTACTTTTTTCTGTTAGTAGTTTATTATTATAGAGGGCTTGATCCCATTGGTATAAATCTTCAACCGTAGAAAAAATATCTCCCGAACCTAAGGCATATGAGACAATATTTTCGTCATTTTTAATCCCAAAAGTACCTTTACGATAACCTTTTGCCCTGTTTTGGAGATAATTAGATTTTCTTTCGACTCCAGACAGGCTCATTCCCAGGGGAGTAAAAGTTTTTTCTTGTAATACCTGAGCATATGATTTGCCCGTAACCTTTTCTATAGCAATTGCAGATAGAGTGTAGTTGAGATTAGAATATTGGTATTGGGAACTGGGAGTAAAGGAAAGGGAAGAAGTATTAATGATATCAATAATTTCTTTAGCACTTACATCTTTATCCTCGAAGTTAGTGATTCTTTCTAGATGTTGTGCCAGACCCGATTGATGTTTAAGAAGAATGTGGAGTGTTAACTCTTTTCCTAGTTCTTCTTTAAGCTCTGGGATATACGTTCGTATGGGTGCATGTAAATCTAGTGTTCCAGTTTCTACTAGTTGCATTACAGTTACCGCAACAAACGATTTTGTTAATGATCCTATCAAAAAAGGTGTTTTTGTAGTGTTTTCTATCTTTTGTTCCCTATCTGCCATTCCATACGCCTTCGAAAAAAGTATTTTTCCATCTTTCGCAATAAGAACGGCACCTTGATAGTCATCATTTTCAATATAACGCTTAATGTGCGTCTCAATTTTTTCGCTTAAACTACCAGCATTATCATAACGTTCTACCTTAGTTGAGTTAAATGAAGCTAATACACTTGTGAGTACAACGAAAGCGAAAGCAGCAACTACTATTTTTTTCATGAGCATATAGATCACATATTTATGGTTTGTAAATCGGTTACATTCGTTCTTAAATTTTTAAATAATTTATAGAGTTACTATTTTGGGATTAACTCTTAATCCCATACTTGGGGTCTTTCAATCCCGGCAGTTCTTAAATAATCTAGCATTTGCCCAGTGTGAACAGCCTCATGATATGCTATCCTGTTTAGATAATCACCAAGTATTTTGCTTTGCCCTACTTCACTTCTTTCAATTCTTATGTTTTCTAAATCTGTTTCTTTCAACTCCCTGATCATATTCAAAAAGTCTGTTCTATGTTTCTCAGCAAACTCCAGTTCATTTTTTAAGTCTGAATACTCCAAGTGTTCCCAAGGCGATTTGTAATCACCTAAATTTCCTCTGTTCTGTATTATTTTGTGGAAAAGATGTTCGGCTTCTAAAACGTGTCTAATCATTTCAATAATTGATAAAGCCTCTTCATCAGGTTTCCAATGCAAGTGTTCGTTTGGAATCCCATTCCATAGTTTAATACTACGTCTTCTAATTTCGGAAAAGTTTAATAGGATAACTTCAATAGAATTCATAGGTGTTGTATTCGTATATTATTAATTGGTTTTATCTTCGGTTATTTGGTAAATGAATTTTGTTTCTACTATCTCTAAATTCAGATAACCTTTCCTTTATGAATTTTGATTCTTCATAGTTAATTCTGAATTTATTCAACGAAACCAAAAAATTTTCGTTTTGATCAGACACTTCGAGAGTAGATTTAATTCCGTTATAAGTTAAGTTTTCAATTCTGTTGAAGACTCTCTCAAAAAAAAGTTTATTTCTTATAATCAATACTATTCTATATTCAGTTACAATTAGGTAATCGAATTTTCTTCTAGTTAAAAAATAGAGAACGGTCTCTCCCTTTATGTCTTCCCAAAAGGTGTTTTCGGATTTTTTTTTAATAATATCTTTCCCGATTCTTTTTTGAGTAATGTGTCTATCTCTTTTTTCTTCATCTGGCCCCGACCAATTGTTTGCAAAATATTTAGCTAGTTACTTTTTGTTATCGATTCATTTTTCATAAAAATAATAATATGAGATATATGAAAGTATAGGAGTTTCTGATTTTGGGATATTTTATCATTAAATTAACGTATGGCCTTGTTGGCTTGAGCGTATGTAAAATAAAAATCCCCACTCTTGAGTAGAGTAGGGATTATGTAGATAATTTGTTTTTATTATTTCTTTGGTTCCAGAATCGAGGTGATTCTTTCTACGATATCCTGTAGGTGATAACGTGTCATTCTATCTCCAGATCGCCCAATTGCATTTCGAGCATCTCTACGTAACGTATTTAATTCTGCACGAACAACTGCTCTAATATCACTTTGTGATGCATTTACATTGGTGCGGGTTGCAAATCGTCTAATATTAGCTGGGATTTTAGGTTGTTCTTTGGTCATTAAGAACTCCATTCTGTCGATATAGGCTCTCTGTATGTTACGGCGATATACATCAATAGTTTTTCCTGAACGAAGTTCAGACCATAACCCTCTACGTAGTTCTGTCATCATGTCTAAAAGGCTATATGCTTCTGACCCGTTTAAAGCTTCATTTTCGATAAGACGTGCCATGCGACCATGTTCTAGTAATCTATTTAGAGTTCTAGATTGAATGTTTCTTATACGTTCTACACTGCCGGCAGATTCTACTTTATCAAAAATATTTTTGTCTAGTAACCATGAAGGTGTGCCAAATAATTGATCATGTAAAAACTGCATAGCTCTTTTTTGGTTTGTTTTACTCACGTGAGTATAAACAGCCCCATCTTGATCATAGGTTTTGAAATATTCATATACGCCTCCAATGTTTGAACTTACATGTCCCATATATCGGTTAAATTGCCCCAATACCTGTCCGTACATGGTTTCCAGGTCATCATAGTTTTTACCGTCTTCTGCGGTCCATTTCATAAGATTAGGTACAATGCGCTGTAAATTTTTAATTCCGTAGTTACTGGCGTTTACTGCATCATCACCCAAGTCTTCGGTTTGTGAGCTAGGGTCAATAACACCAAATTGTTGCCTTCCAAATCGATACATAGGATCGTCCTGGTGTTTCAGAATCCATTGGTCCAATGTTGCTTTTTCATTTTCGGCACTTTTATCTAAAATAGGTTGATATCCCCAACGAATAGCATGTTTGTCATAGATCCCGATATTGGGCATTAACGCAACATCGCCATCACCAGGTTGTGCTACATAATTAAATCGGGCATAATCCATAATAGAAGGAGCGGTACCATATTTTTTGGTAAATTCAGGGTCTCTTAACGATTCTACAGGGTAGGCAACACTACTTCCCATGTTGTGTGGTAACCCCAGTGTGTGCCCGACTTCGTGAGCAGAAACAAATCGTATTAATTCTCCCATTACTTCATCTTTGAAAGCTACACTTTGAGCTTCAGGGTTTATTGCTGCTGTTTGCACAAAAAACCAATTGCGAAGTAGGGTCATTACATTGTGGTACCAATTGATATCACTTTCTAATATCTCTCCTGATCTAGGATCACTAACGTGTGGCCCATTAGCATTTGGGATCGGTGAAGCAAGATAGCGTACCACAGAATATCGCACATCTTCTGGGCTCCAATCTGGATCTTCTTCAACCGTTGGAGGATCTTTGGCAATAATAGCATTTTTGAAACCTGCTTCTTCAAATGCTACCTGCCAGTCTTCGATACCCTGTTTGATGTATTTTCGCCATTTTTTTGGTGTCGCACGATCTATATAATAGACGATCTGCTTTTTGGGTACTACAAGCTCTCCTCTTTTGAATTTTTCTATATCTTCATCCTTAACCTCAAGTCTCCATCGATCGAGGTAACGTATGGTTTTACTTTCTTGCGCTTCTAAACCATAATCTACTTGTCCGCGCGCAAACCACCCAACACGTTGGTCGAAGTAACGACGCTTCATAGGAGTTTTTGGTAGTAAAATCATAGAGTTGCTCATTTCTAAAGAAATAGAGCCAGTACTAGAATTAGAAGGTGGTTCAGAAGCATTATAAGTTTTTACATGGCGAGCCTCAATATTAAGAGGGTAACTTCTTATGGTATCTATATAAGATCTATTGGCATCTAGTTTTGATATTTTGTACTGTTTTCTTCTTCTCCCAGGAAAACCAAATGCCTGAACATCTTTTTTGAACAGTTCGGTAACATCTACTACTGTTGCGTTATTTATAGAATCTTTTCGAAAAGCTTTAATAGGAAAAGCATAGAGTACCGGTTCAAAGTTCGAATTTACCACAGCTTCATGAATAGGTAAAGAATCTGCTGCAAACACTTGATGTGAAACTACTCTTAGCAATATTTGCTTGTTTTTGCGTTGCCAACGTAGCACCTGGGTGTTTTGTTTTCCCCCGCCAAAACCAATACCAGATGCCGTTTTGGCAATACGAGTTACCATAAGCATTTCTCGATTTAATAACGAATCGGGGATTTCGTAATAGTATTTGTCTTTTAATACATGTACATCGAATAACCCCTTATCGGTTTTGGCTTCTTTGGTTATAACTTCGTTATACGGTAGAATTGCACCTTTTTTGTCACCATTTTTTTTGGGTTGTTCTGTTGTTTTCTTTTTTCCCTTTTTTCTTTTTTTAGATTGAAAAGCATAACCATCTGTTGTGGTTATTGCTACTGCTAGCATAAGCAGCCAGAGTATATTTCTTAGCATAAAATGAGTTTTTTGATCGGCGGAAGGTACTAAAATTGCATAAGCGCTTATGTGAAAGTATGGTTAAAGCCGTAAATTAGGGTGTTAATGTTTAGAAACCCCTTTTTTATCTAAGAGGATAGTAGTACTTGAAGTATAAAAAAGCGAAGAAGGCTAACATAAGCAGTATCTTTGCAAGATTTCCAATAATCGCATTTTTTTTAAGTTGAGCAGGATTATAAAACGTATTAAACTTCTTTCTACCCAAATGCCAGAAATATCGAATAATGGCACCAAACCATTCTGATGAATTTAATTCATTATCGGCTGCGGTTTGCCAATATATTCTTTCTTGTTCTTCTTTTTTACTCTCCTTACCCATAACTTTGTTTACTTATTTGACACACTACAGTAATTTTTGTTACAAGTACCTGTTAATTGGAGTGTATCAAATCAAGGGTTGTAGTATAGAGATCGGTCTTGTATACTTTGGATTTTAACCAGGCATAAAAACTCATTTCAAAAATATCTTCCTGTTCTTTTGGCGGAATGGTTAATGTGTTTTCTACTTTAGTTTGAAAAGACCTTGCGGTAATAATTTCTGGTTTACGATAATACTCAAGGGTAAGTTTTAGGAACTCAAGCGCTCTACGTTCACCTTGTTCTTTTAGATAGGGTCCATATTTTTTTCTAAAACTATTTACTCTAGATTCTACCAAATCTATATGATCTAGTTCTATATGTAGTAAAACCTCTACGAGATTTTTTTTAAGTACCCAGAGTATTCCTGCCTTTTCAGTATACCATTGATCACTATGATATAATTTATTAAAAATACCTAAAGCCTCTTTATAGCGCTGCTGTTGGAAATAGAATACAATTAGACTTAATTTAAGATCCAAAACATAGGTGATTTGTTCTTTATGACTGGTATCATCGAATTTCTCAATAAGTGTTATTGCTTTTTCTGCATTCCCGGTATAGTTAAAATTTAACGTAAGTAGTAAAGTGAATTGGGGGAAGAACCTTTTGTAATATTTGTTTTGGTGTTTGTGCATCTGTTTTTCCATTAGCGATAGATAATGTAAAGATGTATCAAACTCTTTATTCCTGAAATAGGCATTTGCTACATAATATAAAATCTGAATATGGTAGAACAAATGTTTGTCTACCAATTCTTCTTTGGTGTCTATTTGCGTATAGGTTTCTTCGACAAATGGGAGAATGGTAAAATAATCTCTGGTGATATGTGCTGCTTTATTGCTTATTTCGAGAATCTTAAAAAGCGACCTAAAAGTAAGGTCATGGGTAATCGAAATCCCGAATTGAGAGAGTGTTTTTCGAATTACTTCGGTGAAGTCTCGATCTGGTTTAAAGAGCTCATTATGTATAGTGGCATAGAATAGATTTAAATTTTCTTCCTGCTGGAGAGCGGTTTTGTTATTTTTAAAATCAACAATAACATGTTTCAATTCTACAGTTGTATTTACATGTGCATATTGAATTTTTGTATAATAAATTTCATTAAGAATGCTGTAAAGATCAAATCGTTTTGCTTTTTGTTCTGCCTTCTGAAGCGTTTTGAAACCAATCTTGTATTGTTTTTGCTCGAAGAAAATTCTACTGGCCAGTAAAAGTTTGAGAATTTCCATTTCCTCAGAGGTTTCTCCTTCAAAACTTTTAGAAGCCACAAAGTCAATTAAACTATCATGTAATCTTTTACTTAATGCATGAAATGCATTTTTAGAAGGTTTTCCATAGATTTTCACATCTGGCTCTTCTGGAAATTCAGCAGTATCCAAAAGCTTAAATAACGTAATATTTTTTGAATCGTTTCTTTTGTTTTTTTGTTTTAGTAAAGCAACAAAACTGCGTTTATCATCGGGTGATAATGTTTGTATAATTGAAGAAATAACACTCATTATGTCGTAAGTAATTTTATTGCTAATATACTATGAATATTGATATGTTTTAATATTTATATAAATTATATCGTAAGTTTTTTGTAAAAATTGAATTTTAAACTCTCTCCATTCTTTCCACATTTGTACCGTTTAACTAAATCATCAAAAACAAATTATTATGGAGTATAAATTTAGCAACGACGTATCTGAAGATACAGTTCAGGAAAAATTAGAAACAAGAGAAACGAAGGTATATGATCAAAAGCCTACACCGGCTTTTATTTCTGCATCATGGTCGGCATTATTTATAGGTATGATATCCTATTGTATTGGTCTATGGAATGCAGATATGCTATTAAACGAGAAAGGATACTATTTTACAATTCTGTTATTTGGGTTGTTCTCTGCAGTATCTGTTCAAAAAAGTGTTAGGGATCGATTAGAGGGCATCCCGGTAACCGAAATTTATTATGGAATCAGTTGGTTTACAACACTTACTTCTATTCTGTTATTAATCATAGGGCTTTGGAACGCCGATTTAGAATTAAGTGAGAAAGGGTTTTACGGGATGTCCTTTACACTAAGTTTATTTGCTGCCATTGCCGTGCAGAAAAACACTAGGGATAAAAAGTTTATTGAAAATAACGGATAGTTGTCGAAAGAAGGAGCTGCGCTTATTTCATAGGTTATGAAGTAAGATTGGGGGAAGGAGCTCCTTGTTTTGATGATTTGAAAGACAGCTGCGTTGCAGCAGCTGTCTTTTTAATTAATTTTATAACTAAACAATTGTATATCATGGGTTCAAAATTTAATAAAGAGCTTAAAACTCTAGTGAGTGATAAAGTCATTTCACCAGAGTTGGCTGATAAAATAGAACAATATTATGCAACAAAAGATGTAGGAAAACCAAATAAATTATTTGCGATTTTTGGAGTTTTCGGTGCATTGCTCATTGGGTCAGGCATTATCTTGATGCTAGCTCATAATTGGGATGATTTTTCGCGATTGACAAAGACTATCCTTGCTTTTGTGCCTTTAGTTTTAGGACAAATACTCGTTGGTTTTTCTATTCTTAAAGAAAAGAGTGCTACCTGGAAAGAGGCTTCTGGGACATTTTTGTTTTTTGCTGTTGGGGCTTGTATCGCTCTGGTTAGTCAGATTTATAACATCCCGGGGGAGTTAGATTCTTATCTTCTTACCTGGATTATACTTTGCTTGCCATTAATCTACCTGTTACGCTCTCATGCGGTTGCCTTATTGGTAGTGATATGGAGTACATATTATGCCGTGCTAGTAGGGTTGTGGAGCTATCGAAGTTCAGAAATACCTTGGTTATATCTTGTGTTCTTTGTGTCGATAATCCCATATTATGGGCAACTTTTGAAACAAAAAATAAACAGTAATGCAGTTACTATTTTTAACTGGATTTTGCCAGGTAGTTTTGTCATTGCCCTAGGAGGTTTTGTAGGTAACCATGGTAACTTAGGCTTCGTGTCTTATATAGCCTTGTTTGGATTGTTTTATAATATAGGTAGATTAGATATTTTTAAACCCTTAAGAACACTAAGAAATGGCTATCTGATCATAGGGTCATTGGGAACCGTAATCTCTTTACTCTTTTTCACGTTTAGATGGATATGGGATGAATTTCCGAGTACTTTTGGGTTGCATATGCAAGAGCTATATGTTTTGACAGCACTGCTTATTATAGCACTTATAGTTGTGGGATATACGGTCTTTAAAAAAGGAATTCGCCAGATCAATCTTTTTCAAGTAGCATTCTTAATATTTTCGATGGTGTATTTTTTCCTTCCTGGAATAGACGTTCTCCCTATAGTACTAATGAATATTCTAGTCTTCGCACTGGGCATGTCTGCCATTAAAATAGGTGCCGATAAATTTAATTTCGGTATACTCAATTATGGGTTATTAATTATCTCGATTCTTATTATCTGTAGGTTTTTTGATACAGGAATGAGTTTTGTGTTACGTGGAGTATTATTTGTGCTCGTAGGGGTTGGATTCTTTGTAACCAATTATGTGATGCTCAAAAAGCAGCAAAGAATAAAGAAACAATTAAAAGATTTACAGTTATAGAATAGATATCATCACCTCTAATCTTTGAATGGTTTCATCGATTAGATCTTGATATGAATTCTCGAGAAGAAGTTGATACTTCTAGTTCATAAATAAAAAGTAAAAACACATGAAAGTAGTTCATTTTTTTATAGGATTTATGCTGTTAGCCCTTGTACAGGTTTTCATTCCTTCACAAATGATTTGGCAGCAAGAAGATATTTTAGAGTCTGGAACATTATATAAATTTAAAACCATGCCGATCGATCCTAACGATCCTTTTAGAGGAAAGTATATTACCCTTAACTATGAGGAAAACTCTATAAAGATTGCCGATACGAGTTATCGATATGGAGATAAGATTCTAATTTATCTTGATAAAGATCGCCAAGGGTTTGCCAAAGTAACAAGTATCACTAAAGAGTTATCTGAAGCGAAAGGAGAGTATGTGCGGGGAGAAGTAACAGGTAATTACAACGGAGTGATAAATTTTGAATTGCCTTTTAATAGGTTTTATATGGAAGAAAGTAAAGCCTATGATGCAGAAAAAGCATATCGAACCGTAAATAGGGATAGTTTAGTGCAAAATGTATATGCCGAAGTTTATGTGAAAGAAGGGGAATCGGTATTGCGCAATGTTATTATTGAAGGTGTCCCTATACAAGAATATGTAAAAAAAGAAAATTCGAATTAAACCTTATTAGAAAATCTCAGTCTTAGTTATAGAAAACTAAAAAACTAAGGATATGAAGATGATTTTAAAAATAATGTTGCCTCTTTTACTAGTTACATCTTTGAGTACTTCGTGCGCAACAACTGTAAGAGTTCGTCCAGCAGAATCAGTTGTGGTTACAAAACTACATCGACCAACTGTAATAGTACATAGAAATGTTAGGTATTATAGAAGTAATGGAGTTTGGTATGTAAAGCAAAATAGAAGGTATAGAGCAGTTTCAGCTCCAGCAGGGGTACGTGTGACAACATTACCTAGAGGGTATAGAGTTGTAAAGGTAAGAGGAGTGAAGTATTATAAATATAACGGAGTGTATTATAAAAGATCTGGAAGAAATTATATCGTGGTTAGCGTATAATTGCTTGTTGAGTTGATTAGTTAGTTTGTGAATAATGATGATTCGTGGTTAGCATGTAATCTAACCACGAATCTTCTTATTTTTTTTACCACGCTTCTTCGATCTTTATACGTCTTCCGTTTTGATACGAACCTATAAATGCATTTCTAAACCCTAATCGCACCAATTCTCTTCTAAATTTTTTGGCTTCGTTCAAAGTTTCAAAATTTCCGAGGGCATATTTATTATAACCTTCACTTTTAATTTCTTTGAAGTTTACAAAGTTTTCAGAATATAGTGATAAGTTTTTTTCTTCAAAAGCTCCTATTTGTACTGCATAGACTACTTGATCATTAATAGAACCATTACTTTGATTACCTTGAGCATCATTGGCATTCAATTCTTGATTCATAGATAATTCTTTGGCGTTTTCTTCTAATTCAGTGATTCTTCCCTGTAGCGCATTTACTTCTTCTTTATGTTTTTTTTGAGTGACCATATTATCAGGGGTATTAAAATTCATAAAGTAAATGGTACCCGCTACACCAAGAAGGGCTATGATTCCCAGTATAATAGTTGCTATTTTAAATTTTCGTGAGTTCTCTTTCTCATCTTTTACAGCTTTATCTCGAATATAATCTGCTGTGCGTTTAGATTCTTCAGCTTTTTCTATTTGATCCTTAAAGCTTTGTAGTTCTTCGTCTGTGATAAAAGGCATGGTAGTTAGATTTTAAAACACTCAAATATAGGAGATTCTGCCAAAACTTCAATAAAACAACATTTTTTTGACCTTACAATAAGGTAATCTAAAGGCAATAACACTTAAGGTTTATTTAATTGAGACGTAACCTTAACCTATCAATCCAAAAATACCTTTACCAGGTAAAAAAATAGAAATGGATAGAAGAAAGTTTTTTGAAAAGTCATTGTTGGCCACAGGGGGATTAATATTAGCTCCAATATATGTAAGTTGTGATAATGATGATTTACCAATAGTAGGAATACCAGATTTGGTTACAGATAATTTTTTTGAAGGTGTAGCTAGTTTTGATCCAACAAGTTCAAGTGTAATTATCTGGACTAGATTTACACCAGTTTCCAAATTGATGTCAAAAACATCTCCGGTAAGTGGGATCACTTTAAATTGGCAGGTGGCTTTAGATAGCTCTTTTAAGAGCGTGGTAAGAAGTGGTGAAATAGGAGTGTTTGAAGAAAGTGATTATACAGTTGCTATAGATGTTCAAGACTTACCTTCAAACAAAAGGTTTTATTACAGATTCTTCAATATTGATACCAAAACGTCATCAGTCGTAGGAGAAACGATTACTTTGCCAGATACTGCCGATACAGTAGATAATATAAAAATGGCTGTTTGTTCTTGTGCCAATTATGCCGCTGGTCTTTTTAATGCCTATGGGGCAATGGCAAATTCTGATGTTGATGTCATTGTACACCTGGGAGACTACATTTATGAGTATGGAGAAGGGGAGTATGGGACCAATGAAAATACAGTTCCATTAGATAGAGTGCATACTCCAGCCAATGAAATTCTAAGCTTAGAAGATTATAGAACCCGATACAAGCAATACCGCAGTGATAAACAACTACAATTGGCACACCAGAAAAAACCTTTTATTTGTGTTTGGGATGATCATGAAGTGACGAATGATGCCTATAAGGACGGAGCAGAAAATCATCAGGAATCTGAAGGGTCATATGAAGCAAGAAAACAAAGGGCAATACAGGTATATAGCGAATATTTACCGGTGAGAACTACAGATCCTTATAAAATCTATAGGTCATTCGATTTTGGATCTATTTTGAGTTTACATATGCTGGATACCAGAATTATAGGAAGAGATAAACAAATATCGTATAATGACTTTTTTGATTTTACCACAGGGCAATTAGATGGAGATGCTTTTCAAACAGCACTATTAAATCCAGACAGAACCCTTTTGGGGATGCAACAAAAACAATGGCTTTCTAATGCCATATCTGGTAATAACTCAAGGTGGCAAGTACTGGGACAACAAGTGTTAATGGGGAAAATGTTTATGCCATCAGAAGTATTAATACTATTGGGACAAGTAGTTGCCGAAATAGGTGCGGCAGGAAGCGTTTCTCAGGAAACAGCGTTGAGGTTTCAGACTTCATTAGCTCAGCTTACCGAAATAAAAACACGACTTATTGCTGGAGATGTAACCCTAACAACAGAAGAAATAACCAGAGTTAGAACAGTGTTACCATATAACCTCGATGCATGGGATGGGTATTTCACAGAAAGAGAACAGCTTTTTGCAATGTTAAATGGAAAGAAAATGGTTTGCCTGGCAGGAGATACGCATAATGCCTGGCATAACACCTTAAAAAATGCAAATGGAGATGAGGTAGGAGTCGAGTTTGCTACATCTTCTGTAACCTCTCCAGGTTTTGAAAGTTTTGCTGGTTTGCAAGCTGATCAGGTAGCAGGATTCGAATTTTCACTCAAAACTTTAATTGATGATTTACAATATACAGATGCCTCCCGAAGAGGATATCTCAAGGTAACTTTTACCGAAAGTACAGCCCAAGGGCAATGGGTATTTATAGATACAATTGCGCAAGAAAATTATACCGAAACTATTGGAAGTACAGTTTCGTATAGTTAGAATTTTGTTTTTAAATGGGGGAAAGGAGGTAATTCGCTGGAATACCTCCTTTTGTATTTTATTGGTTTTTATGAACTTAAGATCAAAATGTAAGCTTCTTACCCTTTGTATCGACCCATTTTAAAAAGAAAGATGAGAAAAAATGTAATTTTAATCATAGCGCTAGTCATTAGTGCTTTTGGAATACAAGCCCAGGATGTGAAGTATCCGGTGGTAAAAGGGCTTAAGCAATTACCCAACGGATGGCATAAGTTTTCCTATGCCGGAACCATTTTTGATGTAGAAGTACGAGATGGGTATTTGATAAAAGGCAACGTAACTTGGTTTGATAATTCACATTATTCTGGAAGTTTTGTAGGAAATAAAATTTCTGGGAAAGGAACGTATACCTGGTCCAATGGAGATCGTTATGAAGGCGCGTTTAGAAATAACCAGCGCCATGGAAAAGGAACAATGTACTGGAAGGATGGAAGGAAATATACTGGCAAATGGAAAAATAATTTTCAAAATGGTAAAGGAAAATCCTATGATCCTAATGGAAATCTAACTGCCGAAGGAATTTGGGAAAGTGCTGTCTTGATAAAAGAAAAAAACAAGGCTTAACCTAGGTTAAGCCTTGTTTTAAGTCTGTTTTTAGTTATTTAAATTTATCAAATTTAAGTTTTGGTCGACTGCGCCCATAAATATTTTATATACAGATAAATTACCTAAATTCTCAACCGGGTCGGTTGTTGCGTAGCTTGAAATAAAAATGACTTTATTATCTATGTAAAACAAATCTGGGGTTTCGTCACCATCAAAAAATATGTGTTTTAATTCATTCCCGCTTGCATCAAATTTCCTCAGATAATCATTGGTTGAAATGATAAAAGAATTTCCAAGGTTTACAATTCCTTGGTTACGAATCAGATTATATTTGCGAAAGTCGGTTATTGAAATTACATCTCCAGAGGCATTGGTAACAATAAGCTCTTCAAACCCGTACATCACAATGTTACCTGAAGTTAATTGTTCGATATGAAACCAAGTGGTGCCTAAAGCAAAATCAATAGGCTCAGATTTTAACGCTGTGTTTTCAAAAACTTTGTAAGATGTAAGTTCATGATTATCATCAAAGAAAAACAATACAGGTGTATAGTTGATATAATTATCATTGTCATGTTCAAAAGAACCTCCATACCCCAAATAGCCAGAGTTTACTTTTATTAGATCTCCTAAAAAAGCATTAGGAAGTTCTGTTTTAAATGTATAAGTGTTTAATAAATTATCATTGGCATCTTTAACTTCTATTACCGGATAAATCTTTCTAGGATTTCCAGATACGTACTCAGAGTTTGCGCCATAAGAAATTCTTTTGTCACCTACTGTGATAGCTCCATACATGTTTTGTATACTCGAAAAATCTTGACTCACAAAATTCCCGTTTTCTTCTATGGTAAAAGTAATAGAGGTATTAAGTTCTGGGTGAATAGCGGTAAATGTACACTGGTTAAGATTAGTATTCTTTGTTTTGAAATAATGCCCATAAAAACGAGATGTACTTCCCACAAACAAACTTCTTTTTAAAGTGTAATCGTTATCAACTTCTCTATAAATAACTTTTCGATTGGCCATTGCAGCCAAATAATCACTGGTTTCTTCAATAAAATATAAAGTTTGAGTGTCTTCATCAAAACCAGATCCCAATGTATAAGCATTTGTACCCAAGGGATAATCAAAAAACTTAAAATTGCTTTCACCACTCGATACCGTGATTGTTTTAGAAGTAGAACTGGTTGCTCCTTCGATATTGGTGGCTTCTAAATCAATACGATATGCTCCGGGAGCAGCAAATCGCAATGTGAACTGTGAATCTGAAATTTTTATTTCTTCACCATTCAAAAAATAACTGAAAGTTACTGCAGAAGCATTCTCTGAGCAGCTGGTTATAGTTATTTCTTCTCCCAGCATAGCCTCAGTCTCTACACTGGTTTCAAAACAGGCTACAGGAAGAGGAGTTCCTTCATCTGAGCTGCAGGATAGTAATAAATATAATGATACAAGTGAAAATAGAAATGTAATTTTACGCATAGCTAATTAATAGATTTTAGGTGCGTAAATGTAGTTAAAAAAATGTTAACAACTGGATTGAGGTTATAAGTATATCCTTTCTAAGGGTTTTAATTGCAATTAGATAAGGCATTGCAAAACTGTAATAGACCTTCTTGATTGTTTTTAAATTCACCTTTGTTAGCGCGACTCGCAACTTCCTCGCAATTGGTGGCATATTGCGCGAGTTTTTTGTTTACGCCAAAAATAAAATCGGGCTTAAGGGTCGAAGTTCCTTTGTCATTTTCTGGGGACCTAAGTACCAATTCTTTTTGATTGTATAGAAACAATTCAATTTGGTCAGATTCATGAAGAACCTTTGCTAGTTTTTGGTGAGATAATTTGGTCTCGGTAGACACTTCATCAAAACCAATGGTTTTGTAAATATCACCATTGGCAAGTGCCAAAGTTTTACATTCTTCGGCTTTGTAAGTATTTACATACACCGCTCCATTTTGATCTTTTGTTTGTACATTAACTACATAGCCTATTTTAGCAATATCATTGGTAGCAATGTGAGTAGTAATCGTATCATTTGAGGTCGTTATTAAATACGCTAAAATATCATCAGAGGGTTCTTCTGGCATACTTTTTTGAGTGTCTTCCTCTATCGTTTCATCAATGTCAATTTCAGTAAGATCTTCGGTTACGATATCAAAATGTCTGTTATCGGTTTCATTAACAACGAATTTTGCGGCAAGCCTATCGGCTTTTTCCAAAAGAGACCTTCCATCGCTGGCGCTTATATCAGTTTCTATTATTTTTTTAGCATATTCTTTTGCTTTATCAGGATTGTCGAGATAATAATGGATTTTGGAAATATTGTAATAGCATGCGTGGCGTACTTTACGTTCTTTACGTTTGGTGCCTGAATATTTGTTAGCGGTTTGCTCAAAAGACTCAAGTATGGGTTGTAACCTAAGTGATATGGCATCTACAGGTTCGGTATATTTCATTCGTTCAAAAATGCCCTTTAATTCTTCGTATGCCTTTTGTTGTGCTTCAAATTCGGGATGTTTTTTAGAGCCTAAAATAAGTACGTTCTCATTGGTGGTTTCATAAGGAATATAACCATAGGTTTCATTTAAAAAACTTCGAATTCTTCTTATGATTCTTACCCATTGTTCAGACCTATATCGTTTTCTAATTCCATTTCGATTATCATAAAAGTACTTTTCAGCACCTTCATAATTTCGGTAGCTACTGCTCGTTAGCGTGTTGGTCTCGTAAAAGTCCTCCTTGTAATTTTCTCCAGTAAGAGCATTACTAACTTGTATCGTAGCACTCGAATTGTAATCTACAACAGCAAAGTATTCGTACCAGGTAGAAGTTACATTTCCATCACTATCTTTCTGCTGTCTTTTCTCTTTTCGTATTTCAAATTCACCAACGGCTATATCATGATAGTCAAGTGTAATATCGAGACTGGCTCCAGACTTTACCTTAGAAAATCCTTGTAGGTGAATAAATTTAGAGTTCGTAGAGTATGTTCTTTTACTGTCATCTAATATAGGACTGCTAGGGAGTTTTATGTAAGAAACTGCAAAAGGTTTACGATCTAGTTTTGCACTTTGAGCTACAGAAAGCGCATAGCAAAATAGGGTAAAAGTTAGGAGTAGTTTTATTTTCATAAGGGGCAAATTAGTAAAAATAAAACTATTTATAAAAGTTCAACCAACAAGCCAGAATCAGTTTTGTCTACTTTGGCGAGTTTGTTTTTTGTTAATCCTTTTATGGTTTTATCCCATTTTTTATTGCTTAATCCAGATTGTGACTTTAGCTCATTCAGGTCTATTGGCGAAGCACCTTTCAAGATAGCTATTACTGACTTCTCTTCATCAGTAAGAGCAATAGCTTTCTTTTCTGGACGCATTTGCGGGAAAAATAATACTTCTTGTATAGACTGATTGTTGGTTAAGTACATGATCAAACGGTCCATACCAATCCCCATACCAGACGTAGGAGGCATACCGTATTCCAGAGCTCTTAAGAAATCTTGATCAATAAACATAGCCTCATCGTCTCCTTTTTCACCTAGTTTTAATTGATCTTCGAAACGTTCTCTCTGGTCTATTGGATCATTGAGCTCAGAGTAGGCATTAGCAATTTCCTTACCGCATACCATAAGCTCAAAACGTTCAGTAAGTTCAGGATTGTCTCTATGTTCTTTACATAACGGACTCATTTCTTTTGGGTAGTCTGTGATGAATGTAGGTTGGATATAGTTTCCTTCACACTTCTCACCAAAAATTTCATCGATTAACTTTCCTTTACCCATAGTGTCATCAACTTCAACACCCATGCCTTTGGCCGCCTCACGTATCTCTTCTTCGGTCTTTTCGGTAATGTCAAAACCAGTGAAATGTTTAATAGCATCGGTCATGGTAACTCTTGCATATGGAGCTTTAAAATCGATCTCATTGTCTCCAAAAGTAACTTTTGTGGTTCCATTTACTGCAATAGCACAATGTTCTAGCAATTGCTCGCAAAAATCCATCATCCAATTATAATCCTTGTAGGCTACATAAATTTCCATAGCAGTAAACTCAGGATTATGAGTTCGATCCATTCCTTCGTTTCTAAAATTCTTAGAAAACTCATATACGCCATCAAATCCACCAACAATTAATCTTTTCAGGTATAATTCATTGGCAATTCTCATATATAAAGGAATATCTAACGAGTTGTGGTGGGTAACAAAAGGACGTGCTGCAGCTCCACCTGGTATAGGTTGCAAAATTGGAGTTTCCACTTCAAAATAACCACGGTCGTTGAAGAAATCACGCATGGCATTAAAAAGCTTAGTTCTTTTTACAAAAACCTCTTTTACTTGAGGGTTTACAACTAAATCTGCATATCGTTGACGGTACCGTAACTCAGGATCATTAAATTCATCAAAGGTGTTTCCGTCTTTATCGGTTTTAGGGAGAGGTAAGGGTTTTAAAGATTTGCTTAACAACATAAAATCTTTAACCATAACGGTTTTTTCTCCCACTTGAGTTGTAAATAGTTCTCCTTCTACACCTATAAAATCTCCTATATCTAGGAGTTTCTTATATATTTCGTTGTATTTGGTTTTATCTTCTCCAGTGCATATTTCATCTCTATTGAAATACACTTGAATTCGCCCATCGGCATCTTGTAATTCTGCAAAAGAAGCTTTTCCTTGTATACGTCTAGACATTAAACGTCCGGCAAGAATTACCTTCTTCCCTTCGCTAAATTCATTTTTAATTTGCTCTGAGGTGTGATCTACCGGGTATAAAGCAGCCGGATAAGGATTGATACCAAAGTTTCGCAATGAATTTAATTTTTCTCTTCTTACAAGTTCTTGTTCTGATAATTGCATAATTCTGCCATTTTAAAGGCACAAAAGTAGCGTATTTGGAGAATTTAAAGAAAAGACTAGATAAAAACTTTTGCCCTTAATTTGCAGTCGATATTAATTCTTGAATTTTATCTTTTACTTTAGGATTATCTTCGATTTCTAAGGCCTTTTGATAATGTTTTATAGCATTTTGAACATCATTTATCGCAGCATACTTATTGGCTATGCTTATATAAGCATTCTGGTTTTTGGGGTACAAGAGTGTATTTAGCTCGAATATTGATAGAGCTTCGTCTTTTTTATTGGCGTAAAAAAGAACATTGGCATAGGTGTTCAGCTCGTACATACTTTGGGTTTTGTCTTTAAATTGTCGACTTAGTTTCTTTCCATTTTTTCTGATATAGGTACTCCCATTTTTGTTGAGGATATCATCAATTTCGTTTACAGAAGCATATTTAGAGCGATACTTTCCTGAAAGTATTTTTAGAATGTCTGCTTCTAAATTGTGTTTAGGAGATTCTACAATTCTATTAATTTCTTTACCGTTTTTGTAAAAAATAAATGTAGGTACTCGATGAATATTGAGTCCTTCGTGCTCACCACCTGGGCTTTGTTTATAGGCGTCTTTGGTCCGGTTTACTGCTACTGTGGTAAGACGGTCTAATGGGAAATTACTACTGTCTAAAATTTTGTAAAATTTGGGCACTTCACGTTTGCTGTCCCCACACCAGGTTCCCATAAAAACAGTTATGGAGTATTCGTTTAATTGCCCTGTTAAAGAATCAATTGTAGTTGGATTAGGAATATATTCTGAATAGTTTTTTGAAAACCACTCTTTATAAGGATCTTGCTTAAGTCCTGTTTCATTTATTTTACCCAGTAACATAGGTGGTTGCCCATCGAGAATTACTTCTTGATTAAAAGATTGTGCAGTGCATGTAGCTATACTCAGAATACTTATGATAAAAAAAGAAATGATTGTTTTCATGCTTCGAAATTAGATAGGTTAGTATTGATTTATGGAAACTAAATTGATTACGAAGAGTAAAGGCATTAAAAATAAAATGATGTATTTTTTATGCCTTTACAAAAATGCTTTGGGTTATTTGCTAATAGAGTTACTCATTATTGCGTTAGACTTTGGAACTACCATTGCTTTTATTTTAAGGATTTCTTTCCCTTTTTCTGTATTGGTAGTAATGGTTACCTGTTTGCTCTGTTGGTTGGGTTTTCCGTTTGAATTAAAAGTCACCTGTAAATTTCCTGTTGCTCCAGGTGCAATAGGTTCTTTATTCCATTTTGAAACCGTACAGCCACAACTACCTTTGGCATTGATAATTACCAATGGTGCATTACCGGTATTGGTAAATGTAAAGGTGTGGTTTACAATTTCACCCTCGTTTATGGTACCAAAATCATAATTGGGTTCATCAAAAGTCATTACCGGAAGAAGATTTGCTCGGGCATCTCGAATTTCTGCTGTGGTTACATTTTCTGGGTTTACTTTTTTACTTGCTTTGGTAGTACAAGAGGCTAGGCCAACTAGCGAAATAATAGATAAAATTAATGTTGCTCTTTTCATCTTTTTTGTTTTTGGTTCATAAATAGATTCAATACCAAAAATGAAGAGAAGTGTTCAGGTTTTGGGTAAAACCTGGTTTGAAAAGAGGACTAGACCGGGGGTGGAAATTATGTTATTTATTGGTGAACAGGGCTTTAACTTCGTCTCTTGAAGATACTTTTAGTTTTTTATATAAATTGTTTATGTGTGTTTTTATGGTACTTACACTTACAAACATAGAGGAGGCGATTTCCTTATTCGTTTTATCATTAAGAATAAATTCTAATACCTTCTGTTCTTGTTGAGTAAGTTCTTTTCTAAGGTAGTTTGAAGAATTATCTTCTTTGCGAGAACCTAAAAATTGAAAAATATTAAAACAAACCGAGATTAATAATAGAACTACAATTAACCAAAGCCAATAGTTTTTTGTTTCAGACTGCAAAGGGTCGGTTAAGAATTTGTCTGAAGCTAATTCAGATTTGTATTGATTGAGGTAAATACTACCAGGATAAGTTTTTTCAAGTCTTTTTAGTAATTCATCGTAGTAGGTGTTACGTTTTAAATCATCGAGATAATAAGAATATAAATTACTCGATTTGTTCGATAAAAAAGAATACAGATAAAGCTCAGAAAGAGGCTCATTTTGACCTTGGGTGAAGTTCTGTAATGTAGAAAACCATTTATTGGTATTTAACTTACGATTGGTTTCACTCCGGTACGAAGCAAAAGCATAACGCATCTCATCGATTATGGAGTCTACACTTATAAAAGCATTACTTTTTTCGTTTGTAGAAACAATAGTACAGAATACTTCTTTGTCTAATGAAAACGGTAAGGATATAGAGTCAGTATTATTTGCAACAAATATAACCTCTTCACTATCGGGACAAAAGCCATCGAAATGTACAAGGTGTTCTTTATTGCCGGAACAATTTTCTATGTGTATTCTATAAATACGATTTTCTGAAGGGAGATTATTTCCCGAAAAGCTAAAATAGCCCAAAGAATCACTATGAGTCTTCTGTATGATCTGTTCGGGATATATTCCCGATAATTTGCGGTAGTCTTCAATTAGTGATAAGTAGATGTCTCCAGACCACTTTTCATTGTCGATATAACCTGTAAATTCAAATTGAGAAAATAGAACGCTAGTATTAAAAAGCGCAACAAAGTAAAAGAAACGGTAGAGTTGTAATTTCATAATATTATATCACCGCCTAAAAATATAGAAATTAATTTTAAGTAAATAGTGTAACATTATAAAACCCTTTGCTACCTATAAGTATAATATTTAATTTATTTTTACATCGCGAAATATGAGTTTTTGGAGAGTTTTATTGGCTATTTTTTTTCCCCCATTATCAATATTGGATAAAGGGTGTGGGTCTGTGTTAATAGTATTATTGTTAACAATATGCGGTTGGGTACCTGGTGTGATTGCAGCACTGGTAATTTTGAATAACCCCAATAAATAGTATTCTCTTTAAGAATACTTTTATTTCTTTGTCTTTTGTAAAATCATAAATAGATATAAATGAAAAAACTATTCTCGAGCGCTATATATGTTGCCTTATTACTATGTGTCATAGGATGTAACTTTACTGAAGATCTTTATATTAATGATGATGGTAGTGGTAAGATTTCTGTAAATTTTGATGGGTCTGAACTCATGAAAATGGGAGGAGATCAAATGTCTGAAGGAAAAGAAGAGATTATTGATTCAACTATAGTTTTTAAAGATTTTCTGGAAGAAAAGAAAGATAGTATCGCTACTTTACCTTTAGAAGAACAAAAAAAACTAAAAAGACTAGAGAATTTCAAGTTGCATATGGTAATGAATTCTGTTACGAAAGAAATGAATTTTGATATGTATTCAGAATTTAAAAATGTATCTGAGCTTGGAGATGTTTTTAATGATTTTAAAACGGCTAGTACAGTAGGGAACCAAAATCGAGGGGCCAATGCAGGTCAAAATGGAGCTCCTGCGGCAATGAGCTCTTCAGAAACACAGGGGTCTAGAGTGCTATATTCTTTTGAAGATGGTAAATTCAAAAGAATCACAGAAATTATAGATGAACAAAAACTAAAACAAAGTTTAGATAGCATTGCACAGATGAAGATGTTTTTAGCAAGTTCTACCTATAAATTAAATTATCATTTCCCTAAGAAAATTAAAAATATATCTGCAGAAAAGGCATTGTTTAGCCAAGATGGTAAAAGTTTTACGTTGGAAGTGGGCTTTATGGAGTACCTCGAAAATCCAAAAATACTAGATGTTGAGGTAGAGCTGGAAAAGTAAAAACAAAGTTAACTCACAACGTGAACTTTGTTTAAACTTGTATCTTTGTACCAATGAATAAGAAGATACAGTTACTAGAGCTAGGCCATAAAGATTATAAAGAAACCTGGGATTATCAGGAGAAGCTTTTCAAAGAGATTTTAGATACTAAGGTTAAGAACCGTAGAGAAAGTGCAGGTTTAGAAACACCTAATTATTTTTTGTTGGTTGAGCATCCTCATGTATATACTCTTGGTAAAAGCGGGGATATGAGTAATTTATTATCTTCTGAAGAGGAGCTTAAGGAAAAAGGCGCGTCATTCTATAAAATTAACAGAGGAGGAGATATTACGTATCATGGCCCTGGGCAGATTGTAGGGTATCCCATTTTAGATTTAGATAACTTTTTTACAGATATCCATAAATACCTTCGATACTTGGAAGAGATGGTGATTCTCACCCTTGCAGAATATGGTATTCAAGGGAGTAGAAGTGAGGGTGAAACGGGAGTGTGGTTAGATGTTGGAACCCCTTTTGCTCGTAAAATATGTGCTATGGGTGTTAGAGCGAGTAGATGGGTGACTATGCACGGGTTTGCTTTCAATGTAAATGCTGATTTAGGCTATTTCGACAATATTATTCCTTGTGGTATTCGAGGGAAAGCAGTTACTTCTTTAAATGTAGAATTGGGCCAGACAGAAGTAGATGTCAATGAGGTACAAGAAAAATTATTAAAACATTTCAAAGCTCTTTTTGAAGCAGAATTTATAAAACAAAAAACTGAAGTCTAGTTGGTTGGTTTTTTTGAAATCTTGATTTCCAGGTTGATTAGCATGTAGTCAGAGTCAATTGTGTATTAACTGGATTATGTGTCTATTGATTGGTTTTTGTCACCGTTTTCACGCTCGATGAAAAAGAACGTTCCTAATTCAATAATAAAATTCAAAAAACAATATTCTATATAAAAAAGAGCGATACTTTATAGGTATCGCCCTTTATTTATTGGGTATGTCGTACAGGAAAATTTATTCTTGAATAAATGATATGGTTTTAATTTTACCTTCTCCACCAGGGTTGAGTCTTAGCATATACATTCCTGAGGGTAACTGACTGGTATTAATAATCTTTTGAACCAATTCGCCTCTCATTACTGTAACTCCCAGTGAGTTAATGATTTCGTATTTAGAGTTTTGTTTAGGAACAATTATATTTAATATTCGGTCCTTTTTCACTGGATTAGGAAATGCCATTATTTGTAATGGGTCAGTAGTGATTACACTTTCAATTTCTATAGATCTAGAAGTGTTTCCAATGGTGAAGGTGGTTGACTCTGAAGAGCCAAACTGACCTCCCGAGGCAATTGTGTTACCTTGAGATACAAGAGTATATGACCCATTTCCGTAAGCACAACATATACCATCTCCATAACTATCATTAAGAGTAAAAGTATAGGTTCCAGGTGCTAAACACTCGGTAATGGTTAAGGTTGATCCATCGGGCTGAGAACCATACGTTCCTCCTGATGCTACAGTTTGATTTGTAGCATTTGTAATTTGCCAGCTTGTTTCTTGAGGATAATCATCAAAGTTTAAGGTTAATACAACATCTGTACAAGTAGGCGCGGTTCCTCCATCATTTAGGCGAATATCATCTATAGCCATATCACCTTGCCATGTGTTTCCAGTGACTCCATTAAATCTAAGTTGTACAGCACCTCCCGCATAAGAGCTTAAATCAACATTGGCAGATTGCCAGGAATTCCCTTGATTTCCAGATTTAGACCATAATGATGTCCATGTAGATCCATTGTCAGTACTAGCTTCCAAAGCTAAGCTTCCCATATCTGAACGGCCATACATATGATATTGAAAGATAAAATTAGCCGATGTAGCAGCATTCAAATCAAAACATGGTGAATTTAAAATCGCTCTTTTAGACGGATAATTAGGGGTAGATGATTCCATATAGATGTAATACGTTCCTTGAGAAGCGCTTGAAGGACCTGTGTTTCTAGAAGGTGTACCGTTTGCGTCTACAGTCCAGTTAAAATCATCTCCACTTCCTTGAGTCCAAGCTCCTAAAGTATTTTCAAAACCTTCATTATACGGAAATGTTGAAATACCAGCATTACAGGCAGTACCTCCACCAGAAGATTGAGTGGTTACTGTTATGCTATTACTTTCATTAGATTCATTACCTGCAGCGTCTTTCGCAGTAATGCTAAAAGTATATGCTGTATTAGGAGATAATCCACTTACCTGAAAAGAAGTATTCGAGGTCGTTGCAATAACTGTGCTACCTTGAAAAATGTCATAACCTGTAACACCAGTATTATCTGTAGAAGCATCCCAATCTAGGTTTACCGTGGTTTGAGTCACATTGGAAGCAGTTAAATTAGCTGGGGCAGAAGGAGCTTGAGTGTCCCCACTACCACCTGAGGTAATTTCAAAATTAGTATTAGAGATATCATAAAAAATATGATTCGACCCTCTTACCATAATTCTATTTTGAGTACCTATAGCGTTGGGAACTGTTATGGCATGTGAGCCATCATTGGTAACAGCAGAAGCAATGGTAATAGGGTAGGTGTTTCCTCCATTTGTAGAGAGAAGAATGTCAACGTTTGCGGCATTTATCCCATTACCAGTGGTTCCTGCAACATTCCAGGTTACTGTTTGTGTAGATCCTGAAGGCCAGCTTACACTGGTGTTTGGAGAATTAACAACAAAAGGTCCTGCTCCACCAGCAACAGTGACTCTCATATTGTCACTAGCGGTACTTCCTCCTCCTGGAGCATTATCTCTAACAGTTAATCTAAAATTCATTGTTCGGCTGACGGAAGGAACTACTTCCCAAGTAGAAGATGTCTGTCCTGCTATGACCGTTGGTAATGCGGGCATATAACGATCGGGAGAAGATGTTGGGTTTAAAGATCTAAATGCTGGTCCGTTGGTAGATGAAGCTGAAGGAGGCATAGTAGCAGGTTGTGCATCCATTTGCTCCCAACAGTAGGTGAGTGTGTTACCAGTATTAGCATCTGTAGCGTTTCCTTTGAGAATAAATGGAGTAGATGAAGGAATTGTGTAATCTGAACCTGCGTTTGCGGTAGGAGCTGCATTTCCCGTATTACTTTGAGCACCACAAGTGCTGCTTCCTTGAGAAATATTTTGCCACATTTCTTGAATGCTTATAGCATGAAAATAAGCATCACTGTTGTTTTGAACATTTGGAGAACAAATTCCCGCATATCCCATAATAGTAGAGGCACTACCCGGTTCTACTGAAGCATTTGATCTTTGACAGCTATTATTTTGTGTGTGATTACCTCCATATTGATGTCCCATTTCGTGGGCCACGTAGTCTACGTCATAAGGGTCTCCGATAGGTTGATTCTGACCAGTAATTCCTCTTGCTTTAGAATTTGTACAAGGAGATCTTAATTGAGCTAATCCTCCTCCTCCAGTACTAAAAGCATGTCCAATGTCATAGTTGTTAAAACCAATAACATTATCGCATACTGTTTGACTTTCATTAATTAGAGAGCCAGCACTGTTGTTGCTTAAATTATCGGTATTGGGATTTAAGAAAATAATATCGTCGTTATTATTTACCAAAACCATGGTAAGAGAGAGGTCTCTTTCAAAAATACCATTAACTCTAGTCATGGTAGTGTTTACCGCAGCTAGTACAGCGGCTTTTTTGACCTGATCTGTTGCTCCAGAACTAATACCTTGATTATTTAAGTGAAACTGTGAATATTCACCAGTACATGCTACAGCAAGTCTAAAGGTTCTTAGTCTACCATCATTCGCGTTTTTATTTGTTGGTATGTTTTGCTCTGAAGAATTAGATTTAACGGTTTCTTCTACCATGCATCGAAAACCACTTGGGTCAGATGGTAAATCTGTTTTGTAATAAGCGATATAATCCTGCTTATCCTTGGTATATGGATCTATAAATATGGTTTTATGATTTCCAGAAGAAATCATAACATGCATACCTCCTGATTTAGATAAACTAAACCGTGCAATCGATGTTGGGTCATCAATACCATATCCAACATAAGATTTTATGTCAGGGAATTTTTTGGCAAGTTCTGGTTCAAAAATAGAGGCTTCAAGTATGCTGAAACGTTGGATGTCGCCATCCTTAGCAGGAAGCTCTAAGATAGTTGTTGAAGTTTTTTGATTAGATCTTGAAGGTGTGTTTTCAAGAATGGATGTTAGTTGTTTCGAATTTAAGGTGAATAGTTTATAGCTATTTGGGGTCGTTTTCCTAAGTTCTTTGGCCTTAGTGTTTGTCTTGCTTGCGGTTGTGGGAGTCCAAACTTGCGCGTGAATGCTAATACCCATTATAAATAATGAGGATACCAGCATTTTTTTCAAAATGCTTGTTTTCATAGTTGAGTTGATTTGTGTTAGTTATGATCTAGAACTAAGATACTTGAAGTTTAGTGCTTTACACAAGTGATTTAACACAATAGTTAACAAAAAACTAATGAAAAGTTAATGCTTGAATGTTTACCTTTTAGTCTGAGATATGTTTTCTCCTAACTAGAAAAGTACGCAAAACAAAAAGCCGAAGTGTAAACCTCGGCCCTTTATTTTGTTATAGATGATTTAGTTTATTTGGTAAATTAAAATACTGTTATCTTCCCCTTGTACGACAAACTCTAGATTAGGATCATTGTCTATGTTACCAAGATTTAAGCCAGAATTTCCATATACAGGGAAATTTGGAAACAGTTCTGCATTACTGTCATATAAATAAACTTTCTTAGCTTGTATATCGGTTATAGTTATATAAATCTTATTATTGATATAGAATAATTTAGGTTCAGAGTATACGCCGTAATCTAACTCTAAAGTCTTACCTTTTATAGCAAGTTTATTTTCTGAAAAGGTAACCAATGTTTTATTAGTGCTTACCATTCTATTGTCTTCATTTAATTTCAGATTTTGACTAACTGCATTTCCATCTGTCTGAATTTGAATTAACTTCCCATCTTTGGTAGTAGAGGTAAATTTATCTTGATATTGATACCATTCGTTTTTAGAGAAATTCACTTTTTCTTTGACCTTAACTCTCGGTCTTCCCAATCGATCAAGAATAGAAAGTGTTCCATTTTTTTCGGCAAAAACAATATAATCTTTCGTTCCTATTCTAATATGCTTAGGGGGTAAGATAAGATCGGTTTCTGTTCCGTTAAAACCAAAGCCTGTAACAACGTCACCTTCTGCGTTGAACATTTTTACCTTATTTCCTTGGGTTATTACAATGCGATAACGTTTACTTTTGTCATAGTCAAATAAAGCCAAGGGTTGTGTAATGGTTTCGTTGAACTTTTTTGGATACGGAGGTACATCTTTTCCATTTCTGTCTACTAAGTAAAGTGTACTAGCAGTATTAAACAAAAGCTGATATCTTCCATTTTTATAAATATCAATTTGTTGAATGTCACCTAGAATTTCGCCATCAATTTGTTTTTTCCAAAATATCGAGCCTTTGTCAGATATCAAATACAAGTTATTGTCTATATCTTGTATCGCAACATCCATGCCTTTGGTTCTATGGTTTTTTACCAGTATGGGTTTGTTTAGTATTTTGTTTTCTAGAGTTGTTGAAGCGGTTTGAGTTACAGATGATACTACTCCCTGAATACTGTTTTTCTGTAAAACTCCATGTATGTGGGCAAAATCATTTTCTTTTATGATTTGTAGCAGTCCCATTTGGTATCCTTTATAGGTAAGATCGCCCCACTGTTTTTGATATTCTTCTTTTACATTATTAGAAATATATTCTTTTATGCTTTTGATATTTCCTGCAATCAAGATAGAAGAATCATCAGACAAGCCTTGTATAGAATTAGCATAATATTCTTGTTGATCTATAATGGTCAGATTTAGGATATTTGCAATAATATCTTTTAAGGTGTTTGTGGAGGAACTAAAAACGATAAACTCATCTCGCACAAAATAATAGTTAGCCTCAATATTTTTTACCAGTGGTGTTAGGATTTGAGAAAAAGACGCCGGCTTTTCATTTTTGTAAATGGAGATATTTCTGTACGTTTCTATTTTTTCTCCTCCAAGACTTTCAGAGGCAGTTTTAGAATCTAAGGAATTTAAAACAAGAGCTTTTTCTTTCTCCATAAAGACGATCCCTATTTCTGAAACACCAGATAAAATTTCATCTAAATCACTAGGAATATCTTCTAATTCTCTTTCCTGAGCTTTGGCTAGATTTTCTTTTAGTGTCTCAAAATCGTCATAGGTATAGGATATAAAGCCTTTTGCTGTGACAGGGGTCACTTTAGAAATTTGGTTGGTTTGCGCAAGGGTGTTATCAAAAATTCCGATGGTACTTGATAAAGAGTCTTTTTCTATAGCTATACCATCCAAACGCACTGTATTTTGTTCAATAGTAGCGTCAAGAGACATCCAACCACTAAAATTTTGTATATCGGTAAGTTCGGTATTTGGTAATAGTGATGTATGTATATTTTGCAGTTTTTTTCCATTTACCAGAATAGATAAGTTAGCATCTGTACTGGAAACTTCAAATACCTTCTGAAGATCATCTTCAATAGGTAAAGGGTTTGTATGTGCCCTAATTGCATTTTCTATAAGTAGCTGAGAAGAAGAGGCAATAAGAATACTGTCTTGTCGGGTTGCATAAAATGTCTTCCCTTTTGAATTGATCTTGTAAATAACTTTTTCAGAATAATTTATAGTCTCTACGTTTTTGGTGTCTAGAGAATCAGATTTAATTATCGAAGGGTTAAATTTTGAGATATATGTATACTCAAAATCGTTTTTACCTCTAGGAGAAAAGCAAAGTAAACCTTTTGGATGATTGGTTTCATCCAATATAGATAAGTTTTTAAAATAGTCAACTAGGGCAAGTTTTGAATTATTTTTTAACAAACTATTGTCTCTAAGTTTACTAGAAGCCTGTTCGAGATTGTTAATTTTAATGATTACTTGTGAATCTCTGGGAATATGATCGATTAGAGTACTAGATTTCTTAGTGTCGTTATTACATGAAAATGCTATAAAAATCAAAAAGAGTAAAGCTGTCTTTTTCATTATACGCCTTTGTTTTATAGTGCTGAATGAATTTTTCAAAAGTAAAGATTTATAATTCTTGCTTTGCAAAATATAAAGTGAGTTTTTAATACTGAAATATAGGTTAATATCTGTGAAATTTAGGCGAGATATCTCAAAAATCTAGTGAAAGTTGTTCGGGCAGTAACCTGAAGCTCTTCCGATGATATTTGGTAACGCCGTATTTTCGGATAGCGTCCCTATGTTCTGCTGTAGGATAACCTTTATTTTTTTTCCAGTTATACATAGGATATTCTTCATGTATTTTCTCCATAAATTCGTCTCGATATGTTTTTGCCAATATAGATGCGGCTGCGATATTTAAATATTTTCCGTCACCTTTTATAACGCAGGTGTGAGGTATATTATGATATGGTTTAAATTTATTTCCATCAACTATAATATATTCAGGTTGAGGTTTTAATTGTTCTATAGAGCGATGCATTCCTAAAATTGATGCATTTAATATGTTGATCTTATCGATCTCTTCCATAAAAATATGTGTCACACCATAGGATATTGCACAGTCTTCTAATAGAGGTTTTAAAGATTTTCTCTTAGACTCACTAAGCTGTTTAGAATCGGTAAGTATTGCATTTCTGAAATTATCAGGAAGTATTATGGCTGCAGCAGTAACTGGACCAGCCAGGCAACCACGGCCAGCTTCGTCTGTACCGCATTCTGTAAGATTAGGGTTTAATTTTAATGTAAGCATGATGCGAAGATATGGTATGAAACGAACATTAAGAAATTTAAAAATTTTTCACAAGAGGGTTTAAACAAGTAACTAGGTATAGTCAAACGTTTAAATGATTTAATATAGTGGATTATTATGATTGACAATGACTTAAGAATATGAAATTGAATCCTAAAAATAATGTTTGGGTGTCCGTTTTTCTGATACCCTATAAAAGTTGATATAAACAAATAATACGCATGAATTACTTTCGCCAAAAAAGTATATTTTTGCCACAGTTCAATTTACTGATGAGAAAAAAAATAATATTTGTTATAGCACTGGTATCCTGTTCTTTAATTTGGGCTCAGGAAGGTGAAGGCGAAACTCCAGTGTCGAGCGATGGTCTTACACGTAACTTTTCTGCACCGCGTAAGGATAAAAAAGAAAAGCCTCCTATTACAGATTATAAAATCATTAGTATTAAGAGTGATACAACTTATGTAGATACGACCTTAACATTGCTAAAGGATTATAAGTTTAACTATCTTAGAAGAGACGATTTTGAACTGCTTCCTATTAATAATGTAGGTCAAACATATAATAGTCTAGCTAAGCGAGAAGAAAGAGATCATATTTTGCCTCTCTTTGGTGCTAGAGCAAGGCATTTTAACTTTATGGAGGCAGATGATATTAACTATTATCATGTTCCAACACCTCTTACCGAGCTATATTTTAAAACTACTTTTGAACAAGGACAGCAATTAGATGCATTTTTTACTGTAAATACTTCACCCAGGCTTAATTTATCTATTGCATATAAAGGAGTAAGGTCTTTAGGTAAATATCAGCATGCTCTAACAAGTACGGGAAATTTTAGATCTACATTAAGTTATCATACCAAAAATAATCGTTATCAAATTAGAACACATTTCGTGTCTCAGGATCTGTTAAATGAGGAGAATGGAGGGTTGTCTTCAGAAGGAATTGATCAATATTTGGCAAGAGGTGAATTTTTGGGTGAAGAAGATGAGTTTGCAGATAGAGGATCAATTACGGTGAATTTTGAAAATGCAGAAAGTATTTTACTAGGTAAGAGATGGTATCTTAATCATCAATATAATATCATACGAAAAACTGATAGTTCTTCTACAGCGTTAGCGGTAGGTCATATTCTTGATATTACCGATAAATCTTTTCAATTTGACCAAACAACACCAGCTACAGACAATTTATTAGGTGAAGCCTATGAATCTGGAGCACTTTCAGATAAGGTAGCTTTAGAAGATTTTAGTAATCAGGTGTTTTTAGACTTTTCAAATAAGTGGTTAGGGCACCTGCGGATATTGGGAGGAAGTTCAAATTATAATTATGGTTATAATACTATACTAACACAGGTAGATTCTGAAGGTGCAGAAACAAACATTACAAATCGATTGAAAGGAGATGTGTATTCGGTAGGCGGAGAATACGAAAACTACTATAAAGGGTTTGAGCTTTTTGCAGATGGTAAAACTATTGTATCTGGAGATTTTGATGGGTATTATGCCAATGCTGGAGCCGGATACCAACTTAACGATAAATACAGTTTGCAAGGAAAAATTTCGGTTAATTCTGTGGCTCCAAATTATAATTTTCTTTTGTATCAAAGTGATTATGTGAATTATAATTGGCAAAATGATTTTGATAATGTAGAAACACAAAAATTACAAATCAATTTAAAAGCAAAAAACATTGCAAATATCGAGGCGAGTTATGCTACGATAAGTAATTACACATATTTTGCAAAAAATGCCGATTCGATTACTGTTCCTCTGCAAGCTTCAGAAAATATTGATGTCCTTAAGGTGAAACTAACCAATAGTTTTAAATATTGGAAAATAGGATTGGTAAATACAGTAATGTATCAAAATGTACAAGGAGGAGATCAAATATATAATGTGCCAGAGATTATAACACGTAACAGCCTGTATTATGAAGATCACTGGTTCAAGAAAAAAGCGCTCTTTTTACAAGCCGGAGTTACCTTCAAATATTTTTCGAGTTATAATGGAGATGCATATGATCCTGTATTGTCTGAGTTTTATGTGCAAAATGATGAAGAAATTGGAGGGTTCCCACAAATAGATTTATTTTTCAATGCTAAGGTGAGACAAACCAGAGTGTATTTTAAAGTAGAGAATTTTGGTGAAGCATTTAGCCAAAATAACGAATTTTCAGCCCCCGGTTATGCGTATAGAGATGCGGTTATTCGATTTGGACTGGTGTGGAATTTCTTCTTGTAATCAGTATTGTTGAAACGTTGTAATACATAAGTGTAAAGAATACATTTATAATCTTCATGTTTTTGTTCTAACTCGTATCTTTGGTACTATTAAGTATTCTATTATTGATAATATTATGAGTGAGACTTCCAAAAGAAATATCTCTGTCCTTGGGCCAAATGAATTTACGGGGATAAAGCTAAAAAAACCTGCAAACTACGCTGCCGGACTCCCTGCAGTAAAAGTTGCAGTGCAACATGCTTTAAAAGAGATGGGGGTAGTGAAGTCTTTTCGTGCGCTTAATCAAATGAATCAAAAAGAGGGTTTCGATTGCCCTGGTTGTGCTTGGCCAGATCCAGAAAAACCATCTAAATTAGGAGAGTATTGTGAGAATGGAGTAAAAGCCCTTTCTGAAGAGGCAACTCATAAAAGAGTAGATAAAGAATTCTTTAAACAATATTCTGTAGAAGAATTATCTCGATGGTCAGACTATAAAATTGGTAAAAGTGGAAGGCTGGTAGCGCCAATGGTTTTAAAACCAGGTAGTGTACATTATGAACCTATTTCTTGGGGAGATGCATATCAATTAATAGCTGAAGAATTACATCAATTAGATAATCCAGATCAAGCAGTTTTTTATACTTCAGGTAGATCAAGTAATGAAGCCGCATTTTTGTATGGTTTATTCGTAAGAGCATTTGGCACCAATAACATGCCCGATTGTTCAAATATGTGTCACGAATCTAGCGGTGTGGCTCTTAGTGAAACATTGGGAATAGGTAAAGGTTCTGTGAAACTTGAGGATTTTGATAAAGCAGAAGTAGTTATGGTGATAGGTCAAAATCCTGGTACAAATCACCCTAGAATGTTATCGGCACTTCAAAAGTGTAAGGAAAATGGAGGTAAAGTGATTAGCATTAATCCCCTTGAAGAGGCAGGGTTAATTAGATTTAAGAACCCTCAAGAATTTAAGGGGGTATTTTCTTCGGGTGCCGCTTTAACAGATATTCATCTTCAGGTAAAAATAAATCAAGACGTTCCTCTGCTTAAGTTGATAATGAAAAAACTGCTTAAGATAGAAAAGCAAGATGGAGGTGTTTTTGATCATGATTTTATAAAAAAGTATACTCAAGGATACGAAGATCTATTAGTAGATCTAGAAAAATATACCGAAGAAGAGTTATTACAATTGTGTGGCGTAGATGATAAAAGGATAATAGATGCGGTGAATATGCTGGCTAGTAAAAAGAAAATTATCATTTGCTGGGCTATGGGGCTTACACAACACAAAAATGGAGTAGAGAATATAAAAGAATGTGTGAATCTTTTATTATTGAAAGGGAGTTTGGGTAAACCGGGAGCTGGAACTTGTCCGGTACGTGGGCATAGTAATGTTCAGGGAGACCGCACGGTTGGTATTATGCATCATGTTTCGCCTGCTTTAAATAAGGCTATAATTAATACTTTTGGATTCAACCCTCCTGAGAAAGAAGGTTTAGATACTGTTCATGCTATAAAAGCAATGCATGAAGGTGACGCCAAGGTTTTTGTAGCATTGGGGGGTAATTTCTTATCGGCAGCATCAGATACAGAATATACCGCACAAGCGCTTCAAAATTGTAATTTAACAGTAAGTGTAAGTACTAAGTTGAATAGAACTCATTTGGTAGCGGGTAAAACTTCATTGATTCTTCCTACTATTGGACGGTCAGAAGTAGACATTAAAAATGGGAAACCAAGGTTTTTTACCGTTGAAAACAGTATGGGTAAGGTACATCGATCTAAAGGGTTGATAAACCCGGCTTCAGATAGCCTAGTAAGTGAGCCTGAAATTATTGGAGGAATAGCAAATGCATATTTTAAAGAGGGACATTTAGTGCCGTGGAAAAAAATGTCAGAAGACTATGACCTTATACGAGAGAAAATAGAAGAAGTGATTATAGGTTTTAAAGGACTATCTGCAAAATCTAAAGGAACAGGTTTTTACCTTCCAAATAATGTGCGTGATTTAGATTTTAGCCGTCTACCCAATCAAAAAGCTCAGTTTAGTACCTGCGATTTGCCAGAACATGTTATAAATAATGGAGAGTATTTGTTAATGACTATTCGATCACATGATCAATTTAATACTACTATTTATGGATTGGATGATCGTTACAGAGGTATTTATAATGAAAGGAGAATAGTATTGATGAATAAGAAAGACATGAAGAAGGAAAGTTTAGAAGAACTTGATGTTGTTAATTTAGTAAGTTATTATGACGGCAAAGAAAGAAAAGCAATTAACTTTTTAGTGATATCTTATAATATACCGCCTGGAAACCTTGCGTCTTATTTTCCCGAGACCAATGTTTTGGTTCCTTATAATCACTTCGCTACTAAAAGTAATACCCCTATAAGTAAATCTGTGATTGTAAAAGTTGAAAAGCAATAACGGTATTATTTCTAAAACCTCTATTTTTTCCTTTATGTAAACTTTGGGTAATGAGGTTGTTATAAAAAC
>NZ_JALPRE010000040.1 GCF_023195925.1 Aquimarina acroporae
TGGTGCTGATGGCGCTAGAGGTGCAACCGGAGCAGCAGGTACTAATGGAACAGATGGTGCTAGAGGTGCAACTGGTGCAGCGGGAACTAACGGAACAGATGGTGCTAGAGGTGCTACTGGAGCAGCAGGAACTAATGGAACAGATGGTGCTAGAGGTGCAACTGGTGCTGATGGAGCTAGAGGTGCTACCGGAGCAGCAGGAACTAACGGAACAGTTGGTGCTAGAGGTGCAACCGGAGCAGCAGGAACTAACGGAACAGTTGGTGCTAGAGGTGCAACCGGAGCAGCAGGAACTAACGGAACAGTTGGTGCTAGAGGTGCAACCGGAGCAGCAGGAACTAATGGAACAGATGGTGCTAGAGGTGCAACTGGTGCAGCAGGAACTAATGGAACAGATGGTGCTAGAGGTGCTACTGGTGCAGCAGGTACTAACGGACCAGACGGTGCCAGAGGTGCTACCGGAGCAGCAGGAACTAACGGAACAGTTGGTGCTAGAGGTGCAACCGGAGCAGCAGGTACTATCGGAACAGCCGGTGCCAGAGGTGCTACCGGAGCAGCAGGAACTAACGGAACAGTTGGTGCTAGAGGTGCAACCGGAGCAGCAGGTACTATCGGAACAGCCGGTGCCAGAGGTGCTACCGGAGCAGCAGGAACTAACGGAACAGTTGGTGCTAGAGGTGCTACTGGTGCTGATGGCGCTAGAGGTGCTACCGGAGCAGCTGGAACTAATGGAACAGACGGTGCTAGAGGTGCAACCGGTGCAGCTGGTACTAACGGAACAGATGGTGCTAGAGGTGCAACCGGAGCAGCAGGAACTAACGGAACAGACGGTGCGAGAGGTGCTACGGGAGCAGCAGGTACTAACGGATTAGTCGGTGCCAGAGGTGCAACCGGAGCAGCAGGAACTAACGGAACAGACGGTGCGAGAGGTGCTACGGGAGCAGCAGGTACTAACGGATTAGTCGGTGCCAGAGGTGCAACCGGAGCAGCAGGAACTAACGGAACAGACGGTGCGAGAGGTGCAACTGGTGCAGATGGCGCTAGAGGTGCTACTGGTGCAGCAGGTACTAACGGAATAGACGGTGCCAGAGGTGCAACCGGTGCAGCGGGTACTAACGGAACAGATGGTGCTAGAGGTGCAACC
>NZ_JALPRE010000041.1 GCF_023195925.1 Aquimarina acroporae
ATTTAAAAAGAATAATAATGGCTATCTGAAATTTCTTGATGCCTTAAAAATTGGCATTTTTATGGGCATTTTCCAACTTATTTTTAGTCAAATTTGGTATTTGTTTTATACAAACATTATACACCCAGATTATTTAAGCAATATTCTTGAGAGAAATAAAGAGACTAAAATGTTCAACAATCTCGAATTATCTGCAAAAGAGGTTGATCAGATAACATCAACTGCCAGAAGCAAATTCGATTTCAAAATGAAATTATCTCATTTAGTAATAAACATCGTAATTAGCTCTTTAATCGCTTCTATAGCTGGAGCATTTATGTACAAAAAGAAAAAAATGTAACCCCTATCTATTATGAAGCCTAACAAAACCTCAATCTATAAACATATACTTAAATACGGTTTAATCTATGGATGCATCTGCTTTTTACACAGAGTCATGACTTATTTAATT
>NZ_JALPRE010000042.1 GCF_023195925.1 Aquimarina acroporae
GCCTAACAAAACCTCAATCTATAAACATATACTTAAATACGGTTTAATCTATGGATGCATCTGCTTTTTACACAGAGTCATGACTTATTTAATTTTCAACTCTGTAACTACACCAAAAAAATGGATTATCGAAGGGATTATAATAGACCTATTTTTATATATTGGCGGTGTAACCTATACCATATACCTATTTAAAAAGAACAATAATCGCTATCTAAAATTTCTTGATGCAGTGAAAATTGGCTTTTCCATGGGTGTTTTCATGTTTATTTTTAATGAAATTTGGTATTCATTTTATACAAGCATTATAAACCCAGATTATTTAGGCAATATTCTTGAGAGAAATAGAGAAGCTAAGATGTTCAACAATCTTGAATTATCTTCAAAAGAACTTGATCAGATAACATTATCTGCCAGGAGTAAATTCGATTTCAAAATGAAATTATCTCATTTAGTAATAAACATCATAATCAACTCTTTAATTGCCTCTATAGTCGGAGCAATTATGCACAAAAAGAAAAAACTTTGATTATAAGCATT
>NZ_JALPRE010000043.1 GCF_023195925.1 Aquimarina acroporae
AGCAGCAGGTACTAACGGAACAGACGGTGCTAGAGGTGCAACCGGTGCAGCAGGAACTAATGGAATAGACGGTGCCAGAGGTGCAACTGGTGCAGCAGGTACTAACGGAATAGATGGTGCTAGAGGTGCAACCGGTGCAGCAGGTACTAACGGAACAGATGGTGCCAGAGGTGCAACCGGAGCAGCTGGAACTAACGGAACAGACGGTGCTAGAGGTGCTACCGGAGTAGCTGGTACTAATGGAACAGATGGTGCTAGAGGTGCAACCGGAGCAGCAGGAACTAATGGAACAGATGGTGCTAGAGGTGCAACCGGAGCAGCTGGAACTAACGGAATAGATGGTGCCAGAGGTGCAACTGGTGCTGATGGCGCTAGAGGTGCAACCGGAGCAGCAGGAACTAATGGAACAGACGGTGCCAGAGGTGCAACCGGAGCAGCAGGAACTAACGGAACAGATGGTGCTAGAGGTGCAACCGGAGCAGCAGGTACTAACGGAACAGACGGTGCCAGAGGTGCAACCGGAGCAGCGGGTACTAACGGAACAGATGGTGCTAGAGGTGCAACCGGAGCAGCTGGAACTAACGGAATAGATGGTGCCAGAGGTGCAACTGGTGCTGATGGCGCTAGAGGTGCAACCGGAGCAGCAGGATCTAATGGCACAGATGGTGCTAGAGGTGCCACCGGAGCAGCTGGAACTATCGGAATAGATGGTGCCAGAGGTGCAACCGGAGCTGCTGGAACTAATGGAACAGACGGTGCCAGAGGTGCAACCGGAGCTGCTGGAACTAATGGAACAGACGGTGCCAGAGGTGCAACCGGAGCTGCTGGAACTAATGGAACAGACGGTGCCAGAGGTGCAACTGGTGCTGATGGCGCTAGAGGTGCAACCGGAGCAGCAGGAACTAATGGAACAGACGGTGCCAGAGGTGCAACCGGAGCAGCAGGAACTAACGGAACAGAT
>NZ_JALPRE010000044.1 GCF_023195925.1 Aquimarina acroporae
TTATCTAGCTCTTCACCACTTAGATACGCTACCAACTGAGTATTAACTCCTGAACCACTAGCCAAAACCAAAGCCTGGTCAATTTCTGGAAGTCGCTCCAATTGTGATCCTATCTCTCCGAGTTCAATACGATAGCCTCGTATCTTTACTTGATGATCGTTTCGACCCAGGTACTCGATGGTACCATCGGCTAACCAGCGAACTAAATCTCCGGTTTTATATAATCGACCCGGTCCATAGGGGTTGTCTATAAATCGATCTGCTGTTAAATCAGCGCGATTTAAATATCCACTAGATAAACCTTTACCGCCTAAGTAAAGCTCTCCTATTACTCCTTGGGGTAATAACTTTAAATGATCATCTAATACATAGGCTTGAGTATTGGATATAGGACGTCCTATGGGAAGACGACTCTTCTTTAAGGAATCCACCGTTACCGGATACGATATCGAGATAACTGTGGACTCCGTTGGACCATATTCATTATAAAAAGCATAATCATCAATATACTTAACGGCTAACTCTGGTTTACACTCCTCTCCTGAAACTACTATTCGTTTTAAATCTGGAAGTATAGGAAGGGATAAACTCTGTAAAAACGATGGGGTAACATTAAGTAGTGTTACTTCTTGATCTTGTAAATAATTTACAAATTGTTCTTGATCTATTAACGTTTGTTTATCTAACAATATCAAACTCCCACCAGTACTTAATGTTAACCATATTTGCTCTACAGAAACATCAAAATAATACGGCGAAAACTGAAGTATACGATCGCTCGAATCTATCTCAAGAAAATCTTGCTCATGATACGTTAAATTTGATACCGATTCATGTTGAATCATAACCCCTTTGGGTTGACCCGTACTACCAGAAGTATATATCACATAAGCC
>NZ_JALPRE010000045.1 GCF_023195925.1 Aquimarina acroporae
ACAACTCGTGTCACTAGGGGTCGGGGTGCCTACTAAATTAGGAGACTCTTCGATAAACTGAAAATCTATACTACCTGAAAACCATCCATTACATATTTCAACTCTAAACTCTATAGGTATATTTATATATTGAGTATAATCTTTACCTGTACCATTGAATAACTCTTGTAAGGTAAATGTATTACTGCTATTTCCTCTAAAACTAGCAGGCATATTCTCCCAAGAATTGGTTAAAGGATCGAAGAATCTCCAACCATAAACTTGAGAAGTAAATCCTGGCGTTGCGCTAAGTGTTAATTCTGGCCCGGGAGGCAAATTATCTGCAGTAGTGATCGTAAGATTCGGTATTATTCTAAATTCGACTCTCTCATCATCACAACAATGGCTAGCATCTTCTATATAATTATTACACAAAGCATTATTTATACTCAAATTAATTTGTCTAGAATCATCATAACTACAAGGGTTTCCATCTTCTGTAGCGCTACCACTATCTTGTACATAATATCCTGTAGGCACTCCATTAGTACTTGTAGCGTCAATTCCGAAATTGAAACTGTAATTAGTAGTCGTTTGACCACAACCAGGGAAAAAATCACCATCTAGTTCTTCAATACTAAATGTCTGACCAAATGCAGAGCCTATAGACAAAAACGATAACGCTATGTAAACTATAATTTTTCTCATGCTCATACTTTATTCATCTCTTAATTTACAACAATCTTTTGTAATGCATTTCCATAGGGTGTTTCTAACACCACGGCATATACTC
>NZ_JALPRE010000046.1 GCF_023195925.1 Aquimarina acroporae
GGAGATCACCAGAACCTATAGTGTTACCGATGCTGCCGGGAATAGCATCAATGTGACACAAACGATCACGATTAACGATACTACGAATCCCACGGCGAGTAACCCATCACCGATCACAGCACAATGTGCTGCACCTACACCGGATATCACTGTGGTTACCGATGAGGCAGATAACTGTGGTACGCCAACAGTAGCCTTTGTAAGTGATGTTAGTGACGGAAACAATAATCCGGAAGAGATCACCAGAACCTATAGTGTTACGGATGCTGCCGGGAATAGCATCAATGTGACACAAACAATTACGATTAACGATACTACGAATCCCACGGCGAGTAACCCAGCACCAATTAGTGCGCAGTGTACTGCACCTACACCAGATATCACTGGGGTCACTGATGAAGCGGATAACTGTGGTACACCCACAGTAGCCTTTGTAAGTGATGTTAGTGACGGAAACAGTAATCCTGACGAGATCACCAGAACCTATAGTGTTACCGATGCTGCCGGGAATAGCATCAATGTGACACAAACAATTACGATTAACGATACTACGAATCCCACGGCGAGTAACCCAGCACCAATTAGTGCGCAGTGTACTGCACCTACACCAGATATCACTGTGGTCACTGATGAAGCGGATAACTGTGGTACACCCACAGTAGCTTTTGTGAGTGATGTTAGTGATGGAAACAGCAAT
>NZ_JALPRE010000047.1 GCF_023195925.1 Aquimarina acroporae
CGCTGGTTCTGATGTACCAATAAATAATACAACTGACTCTTGATAGTACGTAACGTAGCTCTATTCGTGTTTAAGGTAAGTTGTAACGAATCCTTTTGCTCATTATCCACCTGAATAGACAATCCCTTGGTATTAATTTTTGGTAATACACCACTAACCTCTTCGCCTCCCTTTAAGATAACTCTTGCTCGATACTCCTTACCCGATAATGGAGTAAGATCGAACTTGCCCATACCTAAACTATTCGAGGAAAACGCTACAACTACTTTCTCTGCCTCATCTAGTACAAAACCTTCATCAAAAGTAACGCCTAAACCCTGTGCATTGACCAACTTAAATCCAACAGTGTTCTCTGTATCTGATACCAAATGACCTCCCTCTGGTAATAACTGAAAATCATAACCTATCTTATCCGCTGGCCTATCAACCAAACGCTCAGAGTTAATAAGCTTGATCTTAGATACAGAGGCATCATTCTCTATAAAATTATTCATCCAATTCGTAGAAACACGAATATAATAATCACCAGACTCCCAATTTGAATCTATCTTTATATTACCCCGGGCATGACCATTGGAACCCATAAACAAACCACTAAATAACTCATTGCCTAAACCATCGAACAACTCTACATTAAAATTAGTAGTCGCCAATGA
>NZ_JALPRE010000048.1 GCF_023195925.1 Aquimarina acroporae
TCTACACTAGCTCCTTTTGAACTCTGTACCCTGCCTCTAACTACCAAACCCCTGTTGAAATCATACAACACCTTAGGCTCATGATTAAAAATGTTGTTCCAATTATATCGACTCCAACCCTGGGTCAATAACAAAACATCTAAATCATAACGCTTACTCTCCGTAACATCCCTGAAATACTCTCCAGAACGCTCTATAAAACCCTTTACATAGGGCTTTAATAACATCGTAGAAATCATATTGTCATGATGAGTATATGATCTGGTCTCACCTGGTAATACCGAAATACTCAAATCATATGAAACATTACTCCGACGAGGAACACTAACACTCATAATCAATGAGTCCTTCTTCCGGTTTAACTCACTAACCTGTACATGATCTACAATCTTACCTTGAACATCATTGTAAACCAAACGTTCCAATACAGGAGTGTTACCATTAAAAACTGTAAGTACATTGATCCCAGAATACAACTCGCCTCTGCT
>NZ_JALPRE010000049.1 GCF_023195925.1 Aquimarina acroporae
GGCCTTAGTAAGCATTACGATTACCGATGTTGTAGAGAGCAGTACTTTAACGCTTGCTAATGTTAATGAGAACGCTCCTGAGAACGCGCCTTATACGGCTAGTGCCCCTGCGCTTACAGGTACTCCAATAGGTAGTGTTACCTATACGATTAGCGGTGGAGCGGACCAGGCACAGTTCACGGGTATCAATGCCGCTACCGGAGAAGTTACCTTAGCTGCACAAGACTTTGAGAATCCTATCGATGCGAATGGTGATAATGTGTATGAAGTAGAAGTAACGATTACCGATGCAGATGGTAATACAGACACGGCTTTAGTAAGCATTACGATTACCGATGTTATTGAGAGCAGTACCTTAACGCTTGCCGATGTGAATGAGAACGCCCCTGAGAACGCCCCTTATACGGCTAGTGCCCCTGC
>NZ_JALPRE010000005.1 GCF_023195925.1 Aquimarina acroporae
GGCTTATGTGATATATACTTCTGGTAGTACGGGTCAACCCAAAGGAGTTATGATTCAACATGAATCGGTATCGAATTTAGATAATTGCCAACGAGATTTATTTAATATAGATTCTAGTGATCGTATACTTCAGTTTTCGCCGTATTATTTTGATGCTTCTGTAGAGCAAATATGGCTAGCATTAACTACCGGTGCGAGTTTGATTTTAGTGAAAAACGATTTGATTTTAAACTCTGATGAGTTTATCTCGTACTTACGAGAAAAAGAAGTAACACATATTCATTGTACACCGTCCTTCTTAGATTATTTTGATTTAGATAATTTGCCTTCAGTGCGAAGAGTAGTAGCAGGGGGAGAAGTCTGTAGTCCTTCGTTAGCAAAGAAGATTTCTAAACAATATTCTTTCTTTAACGAATATGGACCGACGGAGAATACAGTAACTTGTATTGTACAGAAGATAAGTAATGCAGATAATTTTAATGGAAAAGTTCCTATAGGACGTCCTATATCCAATACTCAAGCCTATGTATTAGATGATCATTTAAAGTTATTACCCCAAGGAGTAATAGGAGAGCTTTACTTAGGCGGTAAAGGTTTATCTAGTGGTTATTTAAAGCGCGCTGATTTAACAGCAGATCGATTTATAGACAACCCCTATGGACCGGGTCGATTATATAAAACCGGAGATTTAGTTCGCTGGCTATCCGATGGTACCATTGAGTACCTGGGTCGAAACGATCATCAAGTAAAGATACGAGGTTATCGTATTGAACTCGGAGAGATAGGATCACAATTGGAGCGATTTTCAGAAATTGACCAGGCTTTGGTTTTGGCTAGTGGCCCAGAGGGTAATAAGCAATTGGTGGCATATCTATGTGGTGACGAACTAAATAGTGAAGTTATCACATCTAGATTATCATCAAGTTTACCAGAGTATATGATTCCTACGGGTTATTTATGGTTAGATAATTTCCCGCTTACTCCCAATGGTAAGGTCGATCGTCGTGCTCTTCCGAGTTTAGATCTCACAGTAGGCGAGGAGTATATAGCGCCAAAGAATGATTTACAACAAGAATTAGTTAGTATTTGGTC
>NZ_JALPRE010000050.1 GCF_023195925.1 Aquimarina acroporae
TTTAGGACTCCACTTCAAAAAGTTAGGTTTAACTACCAACATAGCCCATCCCCAGTTTTGAGTATTTGCGGGATCTGCCACTCCTTTAAGAAGCTCCATAGAATCTGAAGCAAACATATGAGAGTATCCTATTTTTAATGTTGCAAATGGAAGTAATTTTTGGGTATATACCAAGTCTACCTCAGTACCCAGGTAATCATCAACATCATCTCCCAGACTTTCTGCGGCTGCAAAGTAGTGTGCTTTTATCAAAAGACTAGATTTCTCACCAGTTTTAATCACAGTTCTTGCATATAGATCATTTAAACCAACATTGTTAGCATGGTTCCCTACATAGAAATAATCCATATATCCGTTAAACTTGTGGTTGGTACCAAATATGGGGAAGAA
>NZ_JALPRE010000051.1 GCF_023195925.1 Aquimarina acroporae
CCCGCGTCCGAAATTACTACACCGTCGGCACTACATGCTTAGTCTAATCTTTACATTCGCCGGTTAGCTGCGGACAGACACGCCACTAACAAACTATCCTGATTAGGTTTAACGCTTTCACCCCAGGCAAGGTGTCCACGCGATCTCTTTTGGGTTTGACCTCTCTTGATCCCCGTCCTAAGAGCGGAGGCTAGGGAGAGAGGGCTCTAAGCAGGTTATTAAGCTGCTAGTGCGTAGTTTTCGTCGTTTGCGACTATTTTTTTGCGGCTTTTAACGAGGCAAACCGCCCCTCGGCATGCTCCTTGGGCTTCGCGAATCCCGTCGAATCCAG
>NZ_JALPRE010000052.1 GCF_023195925.1 Aquimarina acroporae
ACAATACTACAAAGCTTCCGTACCATTTTTCGGGACGCTAAAAATTAAATTAAGATTTTTAAAAAATTAGCGGTCAACATTATAATTCTTGGATAATAAAAAACCCAAAGTATATACTTTGGGTTTTTGCTCCACAAATCACTTAATAAAAATATTCTATTTATCAAGCTATAAGCAATTATTGTTTAGCCGCCTCTCTTCCTAGTTCAAACGCCCATTTAAAAACACTAAATGCTAAAATTCCGGCACCAACATATGCTGCGGCACTACCTCCTTCTATTGACATTTGTTCATCCAATGCGATTGCTTCTA
>NZ_JALPRE010000053.1 GCF_023195925.1 Aquimarina acroporae
GGAACTAACGGAACAGACGGTGCCAGAGGTGCAACTGGTGCAGCGGGTACTAACGGAATAGATGGTGCTAGAGGTGCTACTGGTGCTGATGGCGCTAGAGGTGCAACCGGAGCAGCTGGAACTAATGGAACAGATGGTGCTAGGGGTGCAACCGGAGCAACGGGTACTAACGGAACAGATGGTGCTAGAGGTGCAACCGGTGCAGCTGGTACTAACGGAACAGACGGTGCTAGAGGTGCTACCGGAGCAGCAGGTACTAACGGAACAGA
>NZ_JALPRE010000006.1 GCF_023195925.1 Aquimarina acroporae
TTAAAACAACTTCCGGAGTATGATGGGATCGAAAAAGAAAAATATGTAGCACCAGGGAATAACATGCAAGAGGAGCTTGTAGTCATTTGGTCAGATATTCTAACTATTAAAAAGGATAGAATTAGCATTATTTCTAATTTCTTTAATTTAGGTGGTAACTCTCTTTTAGCAATGACATTAAGAAATAGAGTTAACAAGAAGTTCAATATTGAACTTCCGCTAGCCGAAATTTTCTTACATCCAAATATACGTTTGTTGTCGGAGAGAATTATGAACTGGAAGGCAACAGAAGAACAAGATAAAGTTATACATCCTATAAATAATGGAAGCGGAGAAAACTTGTTCATTATACATGATGGAAGTGGTGAATTGGAAGGTTATCTTGAGCTCTCTACTAAAATTAATAAGTATAAGTGTTACGGTATTCGATTTGGTCAATTTAATGATATTCTTGAATCTCCGAGCATCGAGCAAATAGCTTCAAACTATATTAATGAGATCAAGACAATTCAAAAAACAGGTCCGTATCATATTCTAGGCTGGAGTTTAGGAGGAGTAATAGCAGCAGAAATTACTGCACAACTGGAGGCGCAAGGAGAAAAAGTTGAAAACTTAATAATTATAGATTCAGCTCTACAGTTTGAAAAGACTTTGGAAAACCAAATTATAGATATATCGTCAGAAATCGAGTTGGCTAAATCAAAATTCGATATTCCAGAAATAGAAGAACAAAACTTTGATTCGATAAATGAAGTATGGAATTATATATCAGATTCCAAGAAGTTTTTACAAACACCTTTGGAAGATATCAGAAATATGGTACCCGAAATGATACAACTTCTTATTCCAGATTTTCTCGATAAAAATGCTCAAGAGATTATGGAGGCAACAAATAAAATAAGACTGTTGATCGCTGCTTCAGATCGTTATTTTGTTAATAACCCAATAAATGCAAATACTCTATATATCAGCCCTAATCAATCTCAAGTAAATATTGATAGGGAGAAACAACAGCATTTGTTTAGAAACTCTAACACGATAACATTGCCTGGAGATCATTTTTCTATAATGCGAAGTCCAGTTGTAAATGAACTTTCTCGTACTGTAAATGAACATTTGGAAGTTAATGTGCTAGCTACTCATATATAAATAATCGAAACATAAAAAAACAAATAGTAGCATTGAAATTATGCTATACAATTAATTATTAATTAAGGGGATTAATTTTTTAAAACTTAGAATTATGACAAAAAAAATAAAACTATTTTGTATTCCGTATGCGGGAGGATCTGCGAATATGTACAACAGTTGGAAATCTGGCTTAAATTCGAATATTGAACTATGTCCTATTGAGTTGGCCGGACGTGGAAATCGTATTACCGAAAATCCATATCAGAACCTTGAAGAGGCCTTAGAAGATATTTATGATCAGGTCTCTGAAGATATTCTTAATTACGATTATGCAATTTTTGGGCATAGTTTAGGAGCTATGTTAGCTTATGAGCTTACCCAAAAAATAACGTCGATAGGGTTAAACCAACCTATGCATGTGTTTTTTTCTGGAAGAAAACCACCACATATCCATAGAAAAGAAAAGTGGTCTTTATTGAGTTCGACAGAGTTTGAAAAAAAAATAATGTTATTAGGCGGAACCCCACCAGAGTTTTTTAAATATCCTGAATTAAAAGAAATATTTATACCATTATTAAGAAGTGATTTTTCGTTATCTGAAACCATAGTTGATAGGCCAGAGATCATTCCTTTAGATACCGATATTTCTATTCTGTTGGGGGAAGATGAAGGAATTCCACCTGAGACTTCGGTTCAGTGGTATTCTCATACGACCAAAAAGTGTAATATTCAATATTTTGAAGGGAATCACTTTTTCTTGTTGCAACAAAAGGAAGCTATTTTAGAAATTATTAATGAAAATTTAGTACAAGAAAGTTTAATGGTTGCAATGTAATAGTATTAAAGTTAAATTAGAATACTCTTTAAAAGGTAAATATCAATAACAAAAGATAACAAAAATGGGACTTACACTTATAAATAAAAAGAAACATATTATTTCGTTAAAAGACCTCTCGGCGCAGGAAACAATGGATATTATAAATAGAGGTGTAGAATATGCAAATAATACGGTTGAACTCGGTCACCAATTAAAGGGGCAAATCGTAGGGATTTATTTTACCAAAACCTCTACTAGGACAAGAACTTCATTTTCGACTGCCGCTCTTCGACTGGGAGCACAAATTATTGCTTATGGTCCTAATGATTTGCAGATAAATACAGGAGAAAGCATGAGTGATACCATGCAAGTAATGTCTAGAATGTTAGATGGTCTAGTCGTTAGAACCGCAGGAGACCCTGCCGTGCTTAGAGCTTTTGCAGATCAGAATAGAATGTCTGTTGTCAATGCAATGACAGCAGATGAGCACCCAACACAAGCGTTGGCAGATTTGACAACGATAAAACAACATTTTGGAGAATTATCTGGTCTCAATATTGTTTATATGGGAGAAGGCAATAATACTGCAGCAGCTTTAGCTTTAGCTTTGGCTAAATTTTCAAATATTAAGTTAAGCTTTTATACTCCAAAAGGGTATGGAATAGATCCCCAAACGATGGAATATGCAAAAAAAGAGGCTGCAATTACAAATACCGTGATTAACGAGTTTCATGATTTAAAAACACTTCCGGATCATGCAGATATTATTTACACAACACGTTGGCAAACCACAGGAACAACAAAGCCAGATCCAAATTGGAGAGATACTTTTGTACCTTTTAGAGTAACCAAAGAGCTTATGGATAAATACCCTCAAACAACTTTTATGCATGATCTTCCTGCTCATCGAGGAGACGAAGTCGAAGCTTCTGTTATTGATGGAGCCAAAAGTATTGTTTTTGATCAAGCCGAAAATAAAGCGCATAGTGCCAAAGCCGTGCTCGAATGGTGTATGAGATAATATCTACACTAAATTTCTTAACTTTTTTTAATACATAAGTGTATTGTATTTGATTATTGCTGATCGAAGTAATAATCTTTAAGATCTCAACCAGGTCCCGTGAGGACTTAGGAGTATATGATGATCCTTATTAATACGTGATTACTAAAAATTTTACAGGGTTTTATTCATAATAATTTTATCCTTATGACAACAATTTATTATACTTTGTGCCAGCAGATGCCTACAGACGAATTTGAATTTTCTGTTTCTTTATTACCTGCAGATATGCAGAAAAGACTGAGAAGATTTAGGCGGTGGCAAGATGCACATGCTTATTTATATGGGAGGTTACTTCTTAAAGAAGGAATGCTTCGATTAGGATATGACGATTCTCTAGAGTCGATGAAAAGAACTAAGTACGGTAAACCTTATTTTGAGGGGTTTCCATTTGGCTTTAACATTTCCCATTCAGGAAAATATGTGGTATGTGTCATTAGCACTGATGAAAATGAAAACTTAGGTGTCGATATCGAACAAATAAAGCCAATAGTATTTGATGATTTCAAATGCGTTTTTTCTTATGAAGAGAGGAAAAAAATTGATAGCTATGAGAAGTTCTATACATTTTGGACTCGTAAAGAAGCTATTGTAAAAGCAGACGGAAGAGGAATGCAAATTCCTTTAAATAATGTTGATGTTACTTCAATGTCTACCCAAATAGACACAAATAAATATTACTTGATAAAAGTCGATATAGATAAAGAATATATGCTACATATAGCGTCATTGCATAAAATTGATGAAGTGGCTGCTGTAGATCTTCTTTCTATTACACAAGCCGTAACGTATTACTGAGTTACTAAGTAAATTCAAATCGTGTAAGGTTCGGATTATCATTTGAATTCATCTGATGGTAAAGCCAATAGTGTAATGTTTAATTCAAGAGCTTTAACAAGTATCTAATCTATTAAATCAATATATTATGTAAAAAAAAGTAAAAAAGTTTGGAGCTTAGAAAAGTAACTATTGCCTGAGCCGATATGAATAAAGTAAAGGGAGGGGCAATTACTCCTTCCATTTTATGTGTTTCGCAGATTTATGCTGGTGAAGATGTCTGTGTTTCGATTAATCAAAATTAATTTTTAATCCCTTTTTTGTTTTTTTAGAAGTTAAAAGGAGGACTTTAATAACAAAGTCCTCCTTTTTTTATGGTGTATTTCCTTTACTTTGTAATATAAACTGCTTAGAATGACAAAAAAGATATTTTTGTTAGTACTAATTTTGATTATTCATCATTCCTGCACTCAACAAAAAAAAGAGGTTATAAATGTTGCTGTGGCTGCAAATATGCAATTCGCTATGCAAGAAATTGCTCAAGCATTTACTACGCAGTATGGTATAAAATGTGATCTCATTATTAGTTCTTCGGGTAAACTCACAGCTCAAATTATAGAAGGGGCTCCTTTTAATGTATTTGTATCAGCAGATATGAAATATCCAAACGAATTATATAAAAGAGGGCTCGCAGTGGAAAAAGCAAAAGTTTATGCTCTTGGCAATCTGGTTTTATGGTCTGCTATAGAAGGAGTAAAGCCTTCATTAGATTTACTGGGTAAGGACGAGATTCGTCATATTGCGATTGCCAATCCCAAAATGGCCCCTTATGGTAAAGCGGCGATAGAAATACTAAAGAACTACAATATATTTCAAACTGTAGAGGACAAACTGGTATATGGTGAAAGTGTTCTTCAAGCAAATCAATTTATTATTTCGCATGTCGCAGAGGTTGGATTTACTTCGAAATCCGTAGTTTTATCAGATAGAAGTAAAAATATTGGAAAATGGATACCCCTAGATGACGCTAAATATTCTCAAATAGAGCAAGGGGCTATACTTATTAAACAAAAAGATGCTGAAGAAGAAAAAGCAAAACTTTTTTTCAATTTTCTATTTTCTGAATCGGCCAAAGTAATACTTAAAAAGCATGGTTATAGTGTAGTGAATTCTGATATATGAATGTGTTAAAAGGAGAAATAACGGCAATACAAAGTAGTAAAAACTTGTCTAGTGTTACTGTAGATGTAAATGGTATAGTATTTAAGGTAGTTGTTATAGAAACTCCAGAATCGGCTTCATATTTAAAATTAGGAACATTTGTTCACCTTATTTTCAAAGAAACTGAGGTGGTTGTTACGAATCACCAAGAATTTTTGATAAGTATTCCAAATAGAATAAAAGGAGAAATAAGTGATCTGGAAAAGGGAAAGGTGTTGACTAAATTAACGGTTACTACAAATTTAGGAAAGCTTACTTCTATTTTACTTTCTGAAGTGGTTGAAAAAATACAATTTGAGGTCGGAATGCCAGTGTATGCTATGGTAAAGGCTTCTGAAATAATGATATCAGCATGATAGATTGGGAACCCCTATTATTAACTTTTAAATTGGCTGCGGTGACTACAGTACTGCTAGTTCTAATTTCAATTCCTCTATCGTATTGGTTAGCATACACAAAATCTCGTATCAAACCTGTTTTAGAAACATTGGTAAGTATGCCTTTGGTATTGCCTCCTACGGTACTAGGGTTTTATTTATTACTAGTTTTTAGCCCATCAAATAGTTTTTTTGGAGGCTGGTTACAGGAATTCATAGGGATTAAACTTGTTTTTTCATTTCCAGGATTGGTTTTTGCATCAATAATCTATAGTTTGCCTTTTATGGTACATCCCATACAGGCAGGATTTTCAGGACTGAATTCAAAACTAATAGAAGCATCTTATGTTTTGGGAAAATCAAAAATAGAAACACTATTTAGAGTTTTACTTCCAAATATAAAACCTTCATTATTAACAGGAATAGTATTGGCATTTGCACATACTATTGGTGAATTTGGAGTTGTTTTGATGATAGGAGGCAATATCCCTGGTAAGACTAAAGTTGCCTCAATAGCCATTTATGACGAGGTTGAAGCTTTGAATTATGATACTGCCAATATTTATTCTATTATACTATTTATTATAGCTTTTTGTATTCTTTTGATGGTATATACGGTTAATGGAGGTTATCTTAAAAAGTTTTGGAAATGATTCATTGTTCATTACAAAAAAAACTGCTGGCTCCTTTTGGAGAGATGTTGCTCGATATCGATTTAAAAATCGAAAAAGGGGAGTTGGTAACCTTATACGGGGAATCGGGTGCTGGAAAAACGTCAATATTTAGAATGCTAGCAGGTCTTTTGATACCAGATAGTGGATTGATAAAAGTGGGTGAAAAATTTTGGTTAGATACTCTAAATTCTGTTAACCTAAAGCCTCAGCAAAGAAATGTGGGGTTTGTGTTCCAAGACTATGCATTATTTCCTAATATGTCTGTGCGGGAAAATTTACTATTTGCCTTACCAAAGGGAAAAAACAAACAAATAATAAAAGACTTAATAGAAATCGTAGAACTAGGAGATTTACAAGATCGTAAACCCGAAAACCTTTCAGGAGGGCAAAAACAAAGGGTGGCACTAGCAAGAGCGTTGGTACAAAAACCACAAGTTTTGATGCTAGATGAACCACTTTCTTCCTTAGATGCTAAAATGAGAATTAAGTTACAGAACTATATCCTTCAAGTGCATAGAGAATTTAATCTGACTACTTTACTGATCAGTCATGAAATAGGAGAAGTGATTAAGATGTGTGATAGAGTTTTTTTGATTGAAAGAGGCAAGATTAGCAAGCAGGGAAAACCTATAAATGTTTTTTCTAATAAACAAATTAGCGGTAAGTTTCAGTTTGTTGGAGAAGTAGTTCATGTAGAGCGTGAGGAGGTGATTAGTGTGGTAACCGTATTAATTGGAACAAATTTTATTAAAGTAGTAGTAAGCCACGAAGAGGCAGAGGTGTTACAGAATGGTGATAAAGTTTTAGTGGCCTCAAAAGCATTTAATCCAGTACTGCAAAAGGTGAATTAAGGGTAATTAAAATAATGATTTAAACTATTTATTGGGTTTTTGTATATGGTTAAATAAAAGTAAATATGTGATTAAGGAAAGATTGGATTTGTATATTTAACTCTTTTCAAGACTCTTTTCAGAATAATACCATAAAAATGAATAGCTCATTACTCTTCATTCCAGATATTTCTGGATTTGCTCAATTTGTTCAAAATACCGAAATTGAACATAGCCAACATGTCATTTCTGAACTTTTGGAGGTATTGATCGATGCCAATACACAGCAACTAAAATTAGCAGAAATTGAAGGCGATGCACTATTCTTTTATAAGGAGAATGAAATCCCTTCTCAAGAGAAGCTTCTTGCACAAATCGAAACGATGTTTACCGCTTTTTATAGTCATCTTAAATTATTAGAAAAAAATCGTATCTGCCCTTGTAATGCATGTGCTACGGCGCCAAATCTGGAACTTAAAATAATTGTACATGCAGGGGATTTGCAGTTTATAACAGTGCAAAGTAAAAGAAAACCTTTTGGGCAATCTGTAATAGAAGCACATCGATTGCTTAAGAATTCCATAGTGAGTAATAATTATGCGTTAATAAGTAATTCAGTTTCTAATCGTATTGGTCTTTCAGATAACTATAGAAGTATGCTTTATGAGTTCGATCAAGGAGAAGACATCTATGATAACAAAGAAATTAGATATCTTTATTCTAATATAGATAAGACCAAGCTAAAACTGAATGCATTTGCAATTCCAGAGACTGTAGATTTAAAATGTAAACCTTGTATTGAGGTTAATAAGGATTTTGATGTTTCAGCACCTAAGTTGTTAGAGTATATCACAAATTATAAATATCGGCATTATTGGGTAAAAGGGGTAGATAAGTTTGAGTATAATCCTGATGAAGTTACTCGACTAGGGACGGAGCATGTTTGTGTTATAGATGGGAAACGACTTAATTTTACCACCATTACGAAAGAAGTGCAAGAAGGGGAATTGGTCTATGGAGAACTTACACATGATGCTCCCATACATGCGTTATACCAGTTCTTTATTATCAAACCAATTTCAGGATCTTCTTGTATGTTGACCGTAGAGATGTATCCGAAAGCAAAATCTTTGATAAAAAAAATTCTGGTGTCTCTAGTTATGAAAAGAGCCTTTAGAAAAAGTATGCAAGCTTCTTTACATAATTTGCAAAACGCAATTGCCGAGGGAGTTATGATTAATGAATAAGCTCTAAAATGCGTTCTAGTTTCATTCCGCGTGATCCTTTAATCAAAATTGCCATTTTGTGATCTTTAATGTTTAACCCTTTGGTTAGATCCTCAAAAGATTTAAATTTTTGTATTCTGGAAATATGGGCAGTGACCAAATTAAAATGATTGCCAATTAGAAAAATTTCATTCACAGAGGTACCAGAGATTAGGTCAGCTATTTTTTGATGTTCCACTTCAGCATCATCCCCTAATTCAAACATGTCTCCAAGAAAACATACTTTGTATTGATAGTTAAGATGGTCAAAGTTGTTAATAGCTGCTTCCATGCTTGTTGGGTTGGCATTGTATGCATCAAGAATTATGGTATAATTACCTCGATTAATAATTTGTGAGCGATTGTTTGTAGGGACATAAGATTCAATTGCTTTTTTGATCTTAGTTTTGTCTATTTTAAAATAACTTCCAATGGCAATTGCGGCTGCAATATTGGTAAAGTTATAAGAGCCAATTAAATTGCTTTGTATGCTAAGATTTTTATATAAAACTTCAACATTAGGTTTGACATTTATCAACTCAATGTTTGCCTCGCTTTCTTTTCGCTGTGAAAAACTATAAGTGTTCATTCCTTTTGAGGCATCTAATAATTTTTTGTCCTCAATGTTCAGAAAAACCAACTTATCGCGTTTTTTTAAGTGTTTGTACAGTTCTGTTTTTCCTTTAAGTACACCTTCTATCCCACCAAAACCTTCTAGATGAGCTTTGCCAATATTGGTAATATACCCATAGTCTGGCATTGCAATATCTGATAAGAGAGCAATTTCACCAACATGATTTGCACCCATTTCTACAATACCTATTTGGGTATCTTTAGTCATGGATAATAATGTAAGAGGCACACCAATATGATTGTTCAGATTCCCTCTAGTCGCAGTCGTATTGTAGTCTGTTGATAGTACACAATTAATTAACTCTTTAGTAGTCGTTTTTCCATTACTCCCGGTAAGTCCAATAATTGGGATACCAAGATACTGTCTATGAAAAGTGGCTAGATCTTGAAGCGTTTTTAGAACATCTGTAACCAGTATGTGTTTATCAGAATTTTTAAATTCGACTTCATCTATAATAGCATATGAGGCGCCAAGTTCTAGGGCTTGAGAACTATATGAATTTCCATTGAAATTTTCACCTTTCAGAGCAAAAAAAATGGTGTTAGATTTTATTTTTCGCGTATCTGTAGATACTCCGGTACTGTTTAAAAATAATTGGTGTATTTGATCGATGGTCATAAAAACATGATAATATTAAAAAGCCCTGACAAATATGTTCAGGGCTTCTTGGTAATTATAACGAACTTTAATATAATTCTTAATTATCTTTTTGGTTTCTGGTGTCTAGGGGTCTTTTTCTTTCTAGCTTTTGTTCCCACGCGAGACATCGCATTTCTGAAACCAATATAATCTGTTGCCATATCTTGTGGCATAAATCTTCTTTGAGCAGGGTCTAACCAGTATGCTCTATCTTTCCAAGAACCTCCTTTGTAAACTCTCACATTGTCGTCTACAATAGTAGTTCTTGTACTAGACTCATCATATCTTCGATCTAACTTCGTGCTATCTTGAGAATCTGGACCTACATAATGAATAGGAGCATTATACATTCTTCTGTTAGGAAGATTGTCATCTTGGTAACCTTCAAAATATCTAGAAGAACTTTTATCTCCATCTCTATAGTTTCTATTGTCACTATCAGTAAAATTAGTTCTCATATAAGTATCTTCATCTGAGATAGGAACTTGAAGAATTCCTCCAGGTAATACACGAGCTATAATTTTACCATTACTTAAAGTATCATAAACAATAGAGTCTGTCATTACAACTTTAACCGTTCCGTCAGGGTTGATAGCATTTTTGGTATATACATTACCTCTGTAGTAGTTGAAATCGTTATACTCATCATCTACAATAGGTCTATAAACATCAGCTACCCATTCTGCAACGTTACCTGCCATATCATATAATCCATAGTCATTTGGATCATACGATTTAACTGGTGCAGTAATATCGGCACCATCATCACTCCATCCTGCAATTCCACCATAATCACCATCTCCTTGCTTAAAGTTAGCTAATTGATCACCACGGGTTCTTCTTTTTCCTGAACGAGTATATTTCCCACTCCAAGGATATTTTTTTCTTCCTCTATAAATATTGTAACTTCTAATTTCAACCAATCCTAAAGCTGCATATTCCCACTCAGCTTCGGTCGGAAGCCTATACTTTGGAAGCAAAAGACCATCTTTTCTTTGAATGTACAAACCAGTAGAGTCGTTGGTCTTTGCATATCTTTCAGAAGATTTACCTCCTCGAATAGCCTCATCGTTTCCTCCATAAGTTTGAGAAGGCGCGTTTAAGTATGTTTCAGTATCGAAAGTACTTTCAGCTGAAACATCTTCAAAAGGAGCATTTTCCTTTATAACTTGTTCCTCTTCTAAAATTCTTTCGTTAACGCGATTTGTTCTCCAGTTACTAAATTCTACAGCTTGAATCCAATTTACACCTACAACAGGGTAATTAGCATAAGCCGGGTGACGAAGATAGTTGTTAGTCATCATTTCATTGAAACCTAAACGGTTTCTCCAAACTAGTGTATCAGGAAGAGCACCGTAATAAATGTTTCTATATTTAGGCTCGGTAGGAGGATATACTCCTTTTAACCAATCTAAATATTCAAGATACATGATGTTGGTTACCTCAGTTTCATCCATGTAAAAAGATTGTACATGCTGTTGAGTTGGAGTGTTATTCCAGTCATGCATCACATCATCTTGAACTCTTCCCATGGTGAAGGTACCTCCTTCAATAAAAACTAAACCTGGACCTGTTTCTTGTTCTTTGTAGTTTGTATTTACCTGAAAACCGCCGTCTTTGGAATTATATTTCCAACCGGTGGCTCTAGAACTACTCCCATAATCGTTCTTAGAACAACTAAATAGTAAAACACTAACGGAAAGTGCCATTAGCGACTTAATAATAAACGCGTTTTTCATAATCTTAAGTTCGTTAAAGTAGAAATTAGGGCTTGCAATATAACAATAAACGTTAAATTTTGCCTAAATTTTTTAAAATATTATCAATTCATAACTTTTTATGAATTTCCAACGACTTTGGTTTAACGGAATATTTCTTGGTTTATTATTTGAAAAAGAAGAAAAACGGTAAAATGTAAATTAAAAAAAACCTTTGTTATACCACGGTTATAATGCCACTGTAATAGGAATACTAAAATTAATTAGATTTCATCGTTAATATGTAATAGTAATTTCTTTTCTTTAATCTCTGATAGCACAAAGTGAATACTACTGTAATAACTAATCAACTGTAGTTAATTAATTTTAAAGATTTGTTCTTGATATTATATTGGTAAACCTCCTGATGTTTCTACTTCTAAAATAGGTTTTGTTTAAATCATTTTATGAGTCATATAAGATATTCGGAAATTTTACGTTAACTAGAGAGCAGATGAAAAAAATTAAATAACTCACTATTTTTTAATCACTAAATAACTATATATTTGTCAAACTCAATTTTTGCAGGTATGAAAAAAACAATTATTCTTGGTCTTGTCGCTTTACTGCTTTGTAATTTCAACGCCAAGGCTCAAGATAACAGAGCAATCACAACAGCCACACCATTTTTATTAATTGCAGCAGATGCTAGAGCGGCGGGATTAGCAGATCAGGGGGTAGCTACTTCGCCAGATGCTTTTTCACAACAATGGAATCCGGCTAAATATGCTTTCATCAAAAATAAACAAGGGGTAGGGGTGAATTATACACCTTATCTTAGTAATTTGGTGAATGATATCTTTTTAGGTAATCTTAATTATTATAATCGTATTAATGAAAGAAGTGCGGTTGCAGCAAGTTTTAGATATTTCAGTCTTGGTGATATTGAGTTTAGACAAACTGCTGATGGAGCAGCTAATACACAGCGTCCTAACGAATTTACTCTAGATGTATCATATGCGTTGAAATTGAGTGATCATTTTTCGATGGCGGTTGCTGGTCGTTATTTACGTTCTGACCTTAGGCTTCAAACAGCAGATGCAGATGACGCTAGTGCTGCAGGAAGCTTCGGTGTAGATATCGCTGGTTTCTTTAGAAGCGAGGAAATTGCTTTTAATTCTTTTAATGGTAGATGGAGAGCAGGAGCAACGATTTCTAATATAGGTCCGAAAATTAAATATGACGATGCAGGACAAGAAAACTTTATTCCAACCAATTTTAGATTAGGGGGATCTTTCGATTTTATTTTTAATGAAGATAACAGACTTACTCCATCTATAGAATTTAGTAAACTACTAGTGCCTACACCTCAAGATTTTGATAACGATGGTGATATTGATGCCGATGATAACAGAGAATATCAAGATATAAGTGAATTTGGAGCTATTTTTTCTTCTTGGGGAGATGCCGATGGAGGTTTTAGTGAGGAGTTAAAGGAGATTACTTGGGCCTTAGGTGCAGAGTATATGTATAGAGATGTATTTGCTTTTAGAGCAGGTTATTTTAATGAAGCTGAAGAAAAAGGAGCTAGAAAGTTCCTATCACTAGGAGCAGGATTTAAATACAATGTGGTGAACCTTGATGTTTCCTATTTATTCTCTACTTCTGCGGTTAGAAGCCCATTAGAAGGAACATTAAGATTCGGACTAACATTTAATTTCGGAGACGAATATTACGATTAAATAGATATAGTAATGCAACTTGAAAAAAGTATCAAGCTTTAGAGTTTGATACTTTTTTTGTTTGTAGTACATTGAGTGCCCATTTTTTTGTAGTTAATAAAACAAGATGAAGGAAATAGAAATTAAATCAGTTTTGCAGGTTTTTGAATCATTCGATGAGCTTTCAGATGATGTTAAAATGTTAATGGAGGCTTCGATGAAAATTAGAGATAAAGCCTATGCGCCATATTCAGAATTTTTAGTTGGTGCTGCTTTATTGCTTGAAAACGGAGAGGTAGTGGTGGGAAATAATCAGGAGAATGCATGTTATCCTTCAGGATTGTGTGCTGAGCGTACAGCTATCTATTATGCAGGAGCCAATTTTCCAGATGTACCCATTTTAAGGATGGCACTTACCGCAAAATCTCTTAAGTATCAACTTGTAACTCCAACACCTCCATGCGGAGCATGTAGGCAAGCAATTGCAGAATATGAGTTGAAACAGGAGAAGCCTATAGAGATATTTTTTATGGGAGAGACAGGAAAAGTGGTGAAATCTTCATCATTATCTAATTTATTGCCACTTATTTTCGATAATTCGTATTTATAACGTTTTCGTAATTTATATTTTATTAAACTCCTTTTCCTTTAATTTCTAATCCCTTATTTTTGTTTTTCGTTCTTTAACGAAATTATCGGAAAAAATTAAATAATTATCTTTTGGGGATAATTAAATGTCACACATTCAGTACAATTGTAGATGAAAAAAATAACCAAAGAAGTATACCTTAATTGGTATGAAGAAATGCTCTTCTGGAGAAAGTTTGAGGATAAATTAGCACAAGTTTATATTCAACAAAAAGTTAGAGGTTTTTTGCATTTATATAATGGACAAGAAGCTATTTTGGCAGGAGCTCTTCATGCCATGGACCTTACCAAAGATCGAATGATCACTGCATATAGAAACCATGTTCAGCCTATTGGAATGGGAGAAGATCCTAAACGAGTTATGGCAGAACTATATGGTAAAGGAACAGGTACTTCTCAAGGTTTGGGAGGATCAATGCATATATTCTCGAAAGAACATCGTTTTTACGGAGGACATGGTATTGTAGGAGGACAAATTCCTTTAGGAGCAGGTCTTGCATTTGCAGATAAATATCATAAGAGAGACTCGGTTACCCTAACCTTTATGGGAGACGGTGCAACACGTCAAGGTTCATTGCATGAAACCTTTAACCTGGCTATGCTTTGGAATTTACCAGTAGTTTTCTGTGTAGAGAATAATGGTTATGCAATGGGAACCTCTGTTGAAAGAACTGCAAATCATACCGATATCTGGAAACTGGGATTGGGGTATGAAATGCCATGTGGTCCTGTAGATGCTATGAATCCTGTGAAAGTAGCAGAAGCTATGGATGAGGCAATTACCAGAGCCAGAACCGGAGGTGGACCAACGTTCTTAGAATTAAAGACATATCGTTACCGAGGGCACTCTATGAGTGATGCTCAAAAATATCGAACCAAAGAAGAGGTTGGAGAATATCAAAAAATAGATCCTATTACTCAGGTATTAGATATTATTAAGGAGAAGAAGTATGCTACCGATGATGAAATTGCGACTATAGATAAAAGGGTGAAAGATCGAGTAGCAGAATGTCAAAAGTTTGCAGAAGAATCACCGTTCCCAGAAAAGAACGTGATGTATGATGTAGTATATGAACAAGATGATTATCCGTTTTTATCACACAAACCACAATAAATTATGGCTACAGTAATAAATATGCCGCGATTGAGCGATACCATGGAAGAAGGGGTAGTCGCAAAGTGGCTTGTCAAAAAAGGAGATAAAATAAGTGAAGGAGATATCCTTGCTGAAATAGAAACAGACAAGGCTACTATGGAGTTTGAATCCTTTTATGAGGGTACACTGCTTCATATTGGTATTGAAGAAGGAGAAACTGCGCCAGTTGATAAATTATTGGCGATTATTGGTGAAGAAGGTGAAGATATTTCGGGATTACTTAATGGTAATGGAGCGCCTCAATCTGAAACTGCAGCAGAAGAAAAAGTAGAAGATACCGTTTCAGTATCATCTGGATCGACTGAAATTCCTGAAGGAGTTGAAGTAATCACAATGCCTCGTCTAAGTGATACCATGGAAGAAGGTACAGTTGCTTCTTGGTTAAAAAAAGTAGGAGATACCGTTGAAGAAGGAGATATTCTTGCCGAGATAGAAACAGATAAAGCAACTATGGAGTTTGAATCTTTCTACAATGGAACATTACTTCATATAGGTATAGAAGAAGGTCAAACTGCTCCTGTAGACGCTCTTTTGGCGATCATAGGTCCTGCCGGAACCGATGTGTCTGGAATTAAAGATGGAGCTGTAGCTACTACTTCTAGTGCTAAAAGTGTAGAAGCGCCGCCTGTAGCAGAGGAAAAAGCTGCTCCAGCCTCAGTATCAGTTTCTGGTGGAACTGGAGACAGTGGTGGAAGAATATTTGCATCTCCTTTGGCTAAAAAAATTGCAAGTGATAAAGGTATTGACCTTTCTCAAGTAAAAGGTAGCGGAGAAAATGGCAGAATAGTAAAGAGAGATGTAGAGTCATTTACACCAGCTGCAGCACCCGCACCAGCGGTTGAGGCAAAAGCATCATCTCCGGTTCAGTCTTTTACCCCAGCTGGAGAAGAAAGTTTTGAAGAAGTGAATAACTCGCAGATGAGAAAAGCTATTGCAAAAGGGCTTTCGGCATCTAAATTTACAGCTCCTCATTATTATCTTACTGTAGAGTTAGATATGGAGAATGCGATGGCATCAAGAAAAAATATTAATAGTATACCAGATACAAAGGTGTCTTTTAACGATATGGTAGTAAAAGCTTGTGCTATGGCGTTGAGAAAACATCCTCAGGTAAATACGCAATGGACAGATAAGGCTACCCGATATGCAAAGCATATTAATATTGGAGTGGCGGTTGCTGTGCCAGACGGTTTAGTAGTTCCTGTATTACCTTTTACAGATCAAATGTCATTAACACAAATTGGAGCGAAAGTAAAAGACTTGGCAGTAAAAGCTAGAAATAAAAAGTTAACTCCTCAAGAGATGTCAGGGAGTACGTTTACAGTTTCTAATTTAGGAATGTTTGGTATTCAGGAATTTACTTCAATTATCAATCAGCCTAATTCAGCTATTTTGTCTGTAGGTACGATCGTTGAAAAACCTGTTGTTAAAAATGGTCAAATTGTGGTAGGAAATACAATGAAAGTGACATTAGCTTGTGACCATAGAACCGTAGACGGTGCTACCGGCGCACAATTTTTACAAACATTAAAACAGTACTTGGAGAATCCGGTTACTATGTTGGCTTAATTAACATATAATAAAGAGTATTTTATATATTCCCACCTCTGTAGAGGTGGGATTTTTTTATCTTTAGCACAAAACAAATTTCAAATGAAAAAATATATTGGATTACTATTAGTTTTTGGATTATTCATTGCTTGCAAACAAGTAACTGTTGCCCAGTCGGGTGAAAAACATAAGCACGCCAATGTTGATGGAGAAGATGAACCGGCTTATCCCAAGGGCTTTATTACGACTGAATATGTTGCAAAAGCAATGAATTTTTTAGCAGGTGATGAGTTAGAAGGAAGAGATACGGGAAGTCAAGGGTATGAAATGGCAGCACAATTTGTTGAAAAAGAATTTAAATCTTTGGGGATCGAGCCATATTTTGAAAGTTATAGAGATTCATTGATGGCAAAAGGTGTAGGGACGTTTAATGTAGTTGGGTATCTTAAAGGACATGATAAAGTATTGGCAAATGAATTTGTGATTATTGGAGCGCATTTGGATCACATCGGAAAAGCTGATGAAGTTAATGGTGATAGTATTGCAAATGGAGCGAATGACAATGCAGCAGGTAGCTCGGCAGTACTTGCATTAGCCAAACAACTTGCAGAACTTAAAATGAACCAACGTAGCATTTTGTTTGTCCTTTTTGGAGCTGAAGAAAAAGGGTTATTAGGGTCAAAACATCTTGCCAAAGTGTTGAAAGATAAAAATATTGATTTATATACTATGGTAAATTTTGAAATGATTGGTGTTCCCTTAAATGATAAGTCTTACCAGGCCTATATCACTGGGTATGATAAGTCAAATATGGCTGCTAAGATTAATGAATATTCTGGGGAAGAATTAATAGGGTTTTTGGCAAAAGCTAAACAATTTCAATTATTTCAAAGAAGTGATAACTACCCTTTTTATCAGCAATTTAAGGTGCCATGCCAAACAATTTCAACCTTCGATTTCACGAATTATGAATATTATCATCATGTCGATGACGAAACGTCTGAAATGAATTTTGAATTTATGGCCGAATTGATTAATAAATGTTTGCCCGCGGTATTAAAAATATCTAATACACCGTCAAAAGAAATTAAACTAAATTAACCGATAGGTACTTACCCATATGAAACATATTATTATTACAGGGGCGAGCCGAGGGATCGGCTATGAATTGGCAAAACTTTTGGGTGATGAAGGACACCAGGTTTTAGCATTATCACGCAATGAAAAACCTATTCAGGATCTTAATCATAAGAATATTAATACATTTTCGTTTGATATCTGCAAAGAAGGGGATTTAGAAAGAATGACCAATTTTGTTTCTGAAAGGTGGAGCAAGGTAGATGTGTTAATCAATAATGCAGGAAAGTTATTGAACAAGCCATTTTCAGAAATTAGTACACAAGAGTTTGAAGAAGTTTATAAAGTAAATGTTTTTGGTGTGGCCGAGATCACCAGAAGATTGCTCCCTTTTATGAGTGAGGGAAGTCATGTTGTAACTGTCAGTAGTATGGGAGGAATTCAAGGAAGTATGAAGTTTCCTGGTCTAGCAGCGTATAGCTCTAGCAAAGGAGCTGTTATTACATTAAGTGAATTACTTGCAGAGGAATATAAAGATACTGGTATTGCATTTAATGTTCTTGCTCTGGGAGCAGTGCAGACTGAGATGCTCGAAGAAGCTTTTCCGGGTTACCAAGCTCCACTTTCGGCAATAGAAATGGCGACCTATATCAAAGATTTTGCGCTTACGGCGAATAAGTTTTACAATGGTAAAGTACTTCAGGTGTCAAGCAGTACTCCTTAATTATTACTATTGATTTGAGTAGGGCTTAGGATTTGCAATTGGATAAAATTGTGGATTCAATTATTTCTTGAGAAGATAAATGAATTAACTTGAAATGTATAGCATAGGTAAATTTACCTTTTACTCTGTTTGGCATCGGTTCGGCAATTAACTCAACTTTGTATTGGGTGTTTTGATACGTTTCATTCCATGGGATTCCAGGTTTTCTATCTTTGAGTCGAGGAGATGATATTGGCAATGTATATTTTTCTGAGTTTTTTCCAAGTTGAAGAATACCAGTGGTATTATCTTTAAATCTTCCAAAATACAGTCTTTTGAATGGGGTGTTTTTTGCTTTTACCATAAATATACAATCGCAAGCATTAATTTCTTCCCAGGTAAAACTTAAATCATTAATAGAAAATCGCTCAACCCGTTTAGGAGGATGGTTATTTGTTTTTTTGACCTGATGTGTATAATATTTGGGAAGTGTACTAGGTGCAAAAGAGATTTCTGTGGTTTTATAGGTTTCTCCATCGATAGCCGTTGTTGATGTTTTGATAAACGTAAATAAGGTGTCTATTCTGGATGGGTATATAACTTTTGTTTTTGCATATTTAACAGAGTCAGATTGTATTTTAAAGGGCTCAATAAATTGAACAGTTTTAATCAAAGTATCTTCTACCTCAGAAATGATAAATTCGGTTTCTGAATTATCATTAAATTCAGGATGTGACTTGGTTAAAGCTTTTTTGTCGATCAATTCTTTTAGTTTTTGCATGGCCAGAATTGTGTACGCTTCTTCTTCAGAAACCATAGAATTTTCTTCCTCAACATCAATTAACGACTCCGTTTTCATAGAGTCATGTTCTTTAGGTGCATTGTTTGCACACCCAAGGAGTAAACTACAAATCAGTAAATAATCAAATCGAAACTTCATAGCTTTACTCTAAATTTTAGTTTAACAATTTGTTCGTTTGCCCTTCTCGATTCAATGATCTCGATGTTTTTTAAACTTTGAGTAGGTGTAGTCAAGGTATTAATAAACTTTTTTTTAGAATATATTTCAATCCCTAGTCCATGCGGTAATACCTGGAAAATAACAGCATCATCAGCTATAAGTTCAGAAAGTTCTTTCTTCCTACGTTGCCAGTCTTCTACCTTTCCGTTTGCATAATAGTGAAGCATCATAGCATAATCATCTGTCTGTATATGTATTTGTTCTTCATTAGTTGTAGAAGCGATTCTGTAAATAGTGTCCGTCTTGTGATAAGGAGATTGTAAAACAAAATGAATAAAACCATCCTTAGTTTTCCATTTAAAACATCCAATACTATCGCTTTTGGTGTAAAACGGTGATTGTGTATCGTTCAACACAATAATGTCAATTGGGATTTGGGTGATAGGTTGTTTTCGGTCATGATCTATAAAACAAAAGTGATAGGTCTTATACGATGGGATAAATTGATATAGGGAAAACAATAAGCCAATTCCAATAACTGCCAATACTATCCATTTAAGTTTTTGTGTAGTGTTTTTGGTGCTATCGGGTTTTGTGTATGTCGCCTTAAAATCATTCCAATTTTCATAGTCACAATATTGAGAAAGAATATTCAATACATCTACTCTTGGTAATTTTTTTGGAGTGTTTTTGAAATAACTATAGAAAGATTTTTCACTTATAGTAGCTTGTGTTTTGTTTTGTAAATCTTCTTGAAACAGCACAATATCTTGGCCTTTCCATTCAGAAATATTAGAACTGGAGGCATTGTTTCTTCTTAAAAATTGCCTTGTGATTGCTTTTTTAAGATGGTTAAATACTATGTCTTCTTCTGGTGTGATATTCTTATTGCTGTTGATAATGAGTTGATTGTGGCTTGTAAAATAGTTTACAAAGGTTTTACAAGCATTTTACAAAACATAACGCAGGGCTTCCAATACTTTTGATTTGAGTATAACAAGATAAAAAATATAAAAATGAAAATGGTAAGATTGTTTAAAGTATTGTTGGTGGTCGTATGTTTCATAGGGGTGTCCTGTAATCACAATGCACCCAATTTGGATATGGTTTCAGAAAGTATTGAAGTAGAGAGCACAGGAGAAACTTCGAAACTAAATGCTTTTGAGGATGAAAATATGGGGAAACATGAATTGATAGATGATACAGATCAGAATCAAAGATCCAATCTCGATATAAAAATTATAAAAAATGCGAATTGTAAATTGAACGTACAGGAAGTAGAAAAAGTAACAAGACAGACAAAAAAACTTGTTATTAAGCATGGAGGGTATATCTCTGATGAAAGATTTACGCATACAAATTATACAAAGGAGAACAGGTTCATAATTCGAATACCTAATAATAAATTTGATGTTGTTTTGGATAGCCTTAGTGACTGGGCTCAATTTGTTGATCATAAAAACATTTCTACCCAAGATGTTACCGAGGAGTATGTTGATGTTTCAGCTAGGCTAAAAACTAAATTGGAAGTTAAAGAACGATATGAAACCATATTGAGACAAAAAGCAAAAACCGTAGAAGAGATTCTTGAAGCCGAACATAAAATCAAAGAAATACAAGAAGAAATAGAAGCCGCTAAAGGAAGGTTGCAATACTTAACCAATAAAGTTTCTTTTAGTACTATTCAAGTAGATTTATATGAAACCGTAATTCCTAAGGAGGAACCTAATAGCTATACGCCAAAGTTTGGAGATAAAGCCAAAAAAGGATTTTCTTTTGGCTGGGGATTAATAGAAAGTTTTGCGCTACTACTATTTTATATTTGGCCATTTATTGTGGTTGGAATTTTGATTGTAGTTTATTTTAGGTGGATCAGAAAGTAAAAATTAATATAAGCGTATCCCGGTGATACGCTTAATTTTGTATTTTTCACCTGTGAAAGAAATATTGGCGAGATATATTCCAGAAAGATCGATAGATCAGGTATTCGATTTAATTGTAACCTGCAATGTGCATCTTAAAATAGTTAATGAAAGAGTAACCCGTCATGGGGATTACCGTAAGACACAAGATGGCAGACATCAAATCACAGTAAACGCTTCTCTCAATAAGTATCGGTTTCTAATAACCTTAATTCATGAGATTGCACATCTGGTAGCTTTTGAAAAATATGGGCGCTTTATAAAACCCCATGGTATAGAGTGGAAAAGGGTCTTTCAACAATTGATGTTGCCTTATATTAACCCAGAAGTTTTTCCTTCTAAATTATTACCGGTTATCGCCAATCATTTTAAGAACCCCAGGGCAAGTAGTGATACCGATGAGAAATTGTCTTTAGCACTAAAGCAGTATGATCCCGAGAACGATAAAAGTTATATATTTGAATTGCCTTTCGGTAGTACCTTTAGATTATACAACGGAAAAATCTTTAAAAAAGGAAATAAAAAGGTAAAACGATATGAGTGCGTCGAAATTGCAACAGGTAGAATATACCTATTTAACCCCAACGCTGAAGTCGAACTGTTACATTAACTTATGAACAAAAATTATTATGCCATATTGATGGCTGGTGGAGTAGGGTCACGATTCTGGCCAGTAAGTACTACAAGTTTTCCTAAGCAATTTCACGATATGTTGGGAACCGGAGAAACATTAATTCAAAAAACATTCTCTCGTTTAACTAAGATAGTTCCCAAAGAAAATATATTAATACTTACCAATGAGCGATATAATGATTTGGTATTAGAGCAACTGCCAGAGATTGAACAGCGACAGGTAGTGACCGAACCTGCAATGAGAAATACAGCCCCATGTATTTTATATGCTTCTATGAAAATACAAAAAGAAAATCCAAATGCGGCAATGGTGGTAGCACCTAGTGACCATTGGATCGAAGATGAAAATGCTTTTATTAATAATTTGAAGCAATGTTTCGAGTCTTGTTTGCAAAATGATATGTTAATGACTCTAGGGGTTCAACCTACGTTTCCAAATACTGGATATGGATATATTCGGTTTGAAAGAGGAGATCAACCTATAAAGACAGTAGCTCAATTTACAGAAAAACCAAATTATGAAACTGCGAAGCAGTTTTTGGAAGAAGGAAATTATCTTTGGAATGCTGGGATTTTTATATGGAGTGCGAAAAGTATTATTTCAGCATTTTCAATGTTTCAAGAAAAAATGACAGCATTGTTTGAAAAAGGCATTAGTGTTTATAATACCAATGAAGAAGGAGAGTTTATTCAAGAAAATTATCCTCTTGCAGAAAATATTTCAATAGATTATGCAATTTTAGAAAAAGCAAATAATGTATACGTGTTACCTGCAACCTTTGATTGGAATGATTTAGGTACCTGGGGATCACTTTATGATAAATTGGATAAAACAGAAGAAAACAATGCAATAGTAAACGCTAAGGTGTTATCTGATGAAGCTTCGGGTAATATGATTCGAACAGCAAAAGATAAAATAGTAGTTGTTGATGGATTAAAAGATTATATTATTGTAGATAAAGAAGAAGTGCTGCTTATTTTTCCTAAGAAAAAAGAACAGGATATTAAAAAAGTACTCAAACAAGTAAAAGACACATACGGAGAACAATACGGCTAAATTACCCATGGAAGAAAACACAAAACCACCAGTTAATAATCAAGAAGAAGTAACCGAATCTGTAAAGCGTGATGCCAAAGGACTCTTTGCTAGTGTAAGTAAGTTTTTAAGGGAGCTTTTAGATATTAGATCTGAGACCGACAAAGATCAAACTATAGAGCATGTTAAAAATGATATCCCTTTTAAAGGACATACTGCATGGATTCTTATTTTTTCGGTGTTTGTTGCCTCGATAGGTCTTAACGTAAGTTCTACTGCAGTTGTTATAGGAGCCATGTTAATCTCTCCATTAATGGGGCCTATTGTTGGAGTTGGGCTGTCTATTGCTATCAATGATATCGATACGCTTAGAAGATCTCTGGTGAATCTTGGTGTAATGGTTGGTTTAAGTGTTGTTGCCGCTACGGTATACTTTTGGTTGTCACCATTAACTGAACTAACTCCAGAATTAGAATCAAGAACTGCACCTACAATTTTGGATGTATTGGTAGCTGTCTTTGGAGGTCTGGCTCTTATAGTTGCAAAGTCGAAAAAAGGGACAATGCCAAATGCTATAGCTGGAGTAGCAATTGCTACGGCTCTGATGCCACCATTATGTACCGTGGGTTATGGTATTGCAGAATGGAAACTTGATTATGCATTAGGAGCTTTGTATTTGTTTTCTATTAACGCCATTTTTATTGCATTATCTACGTTTATTGTTTCAAAGCTTTTGCGTTTTCCCATGTTGCGTTATGCAAATTCAGCAAAAAGAAAACGTACAGCACAACTTGCTTCATTATTGGCAATATTGGTAATGATACCCGCTAGTTATACTTTTTATGTGACACTAAATGAGAGTAATGCCGAGCGTGATTATCGTACCTTTTTGGAAGAAGATATTCATAGTAACGAGAACTTATACTTGAGAAAAGATTTCTATAATTATAACGAGAAAACGATAAAATTATACTTCGATGGTGAAATGCCAGAAGCAGTAATGAGTGATCTTAAAAACGAAATCAAAAAATATGATCATATAGGAGATTTTGAGCTGGCGATAAACGGAAACAAAGCAAGAGGTTTGGAACAGGTTTCAAAAGCCTATGATCGAGCAATTGTAGAGTTAGATCGTATGGAAAAAGAAAACAACAAATTGTTGGATGAAATAGAAGATTTAAAAATTCAAATTGCTGGACTTGAAACCAATTTAAGGGAGGCAAACAAAGTTGTTCCCGTAGAAACCTTGCCTTATGCTAGTATAGCCAAAGATGCGAAGATTCGTTTCCCAGATTTAGAAACGCTGGGATACGGAGAAGTGTTACGTTCCAACTTTTTAAAGGTAGATACTGTAAAAGTGATCTTTCCAAAATGGAAATTTATTGTATCTGATAGCCTTAATGAGCTTCGTGTAAATAAATTGCACCAATGGATCACCAAAGAGATGAAAGCTGATACTTTGTATGTAGAATAACTATTTCCTTAACATGAAAAATAACATCTTTATAGCACTCTTACTTTTAGTGCAAGCGAGCTCTTTTGGTCAAGACGATATGTCTTATTTGAAAACTATTGAAGGTGTGACCAATAAAATGATTGAACTAATCTCTGGTGATATTGGTGAAGAAAGAAATTGGGATGAGTACCGTAATTTGTTTTTACCAAGAGCTCAAAAAATGTCTTTGAGTGTAAATAAAGAGGGGAAGGAAAGAGTTCGAGTAATGAATCTCGAAGAATTTATAAGAAATGTAGGCCCTTTTTATAAAAGAGATGGTTTTGAAGAATATGCAATTGGACTCGAAGTGAATGAATTTAATGGTATTGCCAACGTTTTTCAAAGCTACTATTGCCGTAATTTAAAAGGAACGTTCGAAAAGAGAGGAATTAATAGTTATCAGTTGGTGTACTCTAATGAGAGATGGTGGATTGCCAGCACCCTTTTTACCGCTGAAACAGAAAAAGCTAAAATACCTGAAAAGTATCTTTTTAAAAAAGACAAAGAAAAGATCAAAAAGGATAATGAATAGCTTTTAAATGAGGGATTAAAGACCTTTCAACTGGGCATCTCGTACCTTTTTGAATAGATTTGAAGAGTATACAAAGTCGGTTACAGCCTTATTATCGGTTTTAAATATCTGCGTTTTGTCACCTTCCCACTCCAGATAGCCATTTTTCAAAAAGACAATTTTTTCTCCGATTTCCATTACAGAGTTCATGTCGTGCGTATTGATCACTGTAGTAATATTATTCTCTTCGGTAATCTCTTTAATAAGATTGTCAATTACGATAGCTGTTCTTGGATCAAGCCCAGAGTTAGGTTCATCGCAAAATAAGTACTTTGGTTGGGTTACAATGGCTCGAGCTATAGCTACACGTTTTTGCATACCCCCACTTATTTCTGAAGGAAGTTTCTTTTCTGCGTTTTCAAGATTTACACGATCTAGTACTTCATGCACTCTCTCCAACATTTCTTCCTTGTTTTGTTTGGTAAACATCATAAGGGGAAACATCACATTTTCTTCTACAGTCATAGAGTCGAACAAAGCACTTCCTTGAAATACCATTCCCATTTGTTCTCTTAAATCTCTTTGCTGTTGTTCATTAAGGTCAGAATATGTAGCCCCATCATAACAGATCGTGCCTTTTTCAGGGGTGAAAAGTCCTAATAAACATTTCAAAAAGACAGTTTTTCCACTACCACTAGTACCAATTACAAGGTTAGTCTTACCTCGATCAAAAGTAGTGGTTATACCTTTCAGAATTTCTTCGCCATTAAATCCTTTGTGTATGTTTTTAACTTCTATCATTAGCTAAGTAATAATTGAGTGAGTACATAATTTGATATAATGATTACCACAGTGGTCCAAACAAATGCTGATGTACTTGCTTTACCTACCTCTAAGGCTCCTCCTTTCATATAATATCCATGAAATGAAGGAATGGTTGCCAGTAAAAACGAAAACAAGAATGTTTTAATAAATGCATAGGTAAGATGATACGGTATAAATTCTTCTCTCAAACCCGTTAAAAAATCTGTACTTGAAACAAATCCACCATATACTCCAGCTACATAAGCACCAAAAATCCCTATGAACATAGCAATAGCAATAACAAATGGATACGTAAGCATAGCTATGATTTTTGGAAATACTAGATAGTTTAAAGAATTTATTCCCATAACCTCTAACGCATCAATTTGCTCAGTCACTCTCATCGTTCCAATACTAGAGGTAATGAAAGATCCAACTTTTCCAGCCATAATTACAGAGATAAAAGTAGGAGCAAATTCCAAAATTACCGATTGTCTAGATGCAAATGCAATTAACTTTTTTGGAATAAGCGGATTGGTAAGATTGAGTGCGGTTTGGATAGCAACCACAGCTCCAATAAAGAATGCCAGAAATACTGTGATTCCTAAAGAGCCCATGATTAAATCATCGATTTCCTTAAAGATGAGATTTCTTAAAACAGAGCCTTTGGTCATTCGACTAAATACTCCTTTAAGCATTAAAAAATAACGACCGATATCGTCTAGATAAAACATTTGTTCTTTATTAGAAAGGCTAAAATAGAAAAAAAAACATCCATAGCATTTAACCTTTCATTAAAGTTTTACATTTGCACAAATAGTACATTTGCGATCCAAATTCAAAAGAATGATGACAAAAAGAGTATTCACGATCTTGTTATTCACATTTGTGACCATATCTTCAAGATCTCAGGAAAAAAGAACCATTAATAACTCCCCTAAACTTGTGGTGGGTATTGTTGTGGATCAAATGCGGTATGATTATATCACAAGATTTTATGATCGTTTTGGAGAAGGTGGTTTTAAGCGTATGATAAATGAAGGTTTCAATTGCAAGAACAATCATTTTAATTATGTGCCTACCTATACTGGTCCGGGTCATGCATCGGTTTATACAGGGACTACACCACAAAATCACGGAATCATTTCTAATCACTGGTACAATAAATTTGAAAAGAAAATGGTGTATTGTGCGAGTGATCCTTCTGTAAAAGCAGTGGGATCAGATAGTGATATGGAACAAATGTCTCCGCATAGAATGAAAACCACTTCTATTGCTGATCAAAATAGGTTACATACTCAGCTAAAAGGAAAGACTATTGGGATTGCTATAAAAGATCGTGGAGCGATACTTCCTGCAGGACATTCTGCAAATGGAGCATATTGGTTTAGAGGTAAAAATGAAGGGAAATGGATTACCAGTACGTACTATAGAAATGAATTGCCAGATTGGGTTAATAAATTCAATGCTTCTGGGCAAGCAACCTCTTATTTTAAAGAATGGAATACACTATATGATATTTCCACTTATGTAGAGAGTGGTGACGACTTAAATGAATTTGAAGGAGGATATGAGGGTAAGAAGACAGCAACTTTCCCCTATGATTTAGCTAAACTAAAAGATCAAAATTCGGGGTATGATATTCTCAAATCTTCTGCATATGGTAATAGTCTTACTGCAGATTTTGCTATTGCCGCAATAGAAGGGGAGCAATTGGGGGCAGATGCCGTAACAGACTTTCTTACCGTTAGTTTTTCTAGCACAGATTATGTGGGGCATAACTTTGGGGTAAATTCTAAAGAAATTCAGGATACATATTTACGATTAGATAAAGATTTAGAACGTTTCTTCGATACATTGGATAAAAAGGTGGGTAAAGGAGAGTATACTGTTTTTCTTACTGCAGATCATGGAGCTGTTCATGTGCCTTCTTACCTGAAATCGGTTAAAATTCCTGCTGGCTATTATGATTCAGAAGGCGTTAAAGAAAGGGTTGAAGAATTACTTAAAGAGAAATTTAAAGTAGATGGTATTATTGAAAATGTATCGAATAATCAGATTTTCTTTAACTACGAGGTTTTAGATAAAAATAGCATTAATGCAGAAGAAGTTCAAAAAACCTTGGCTCACTTTATCTTACAACAAAAACAAATAGATAAAGTGTTTACCAGAAACCAGTTGCAGACTACAAATTTCACTTCTGGATTAGCAGCTTTAATTCAGAAAGGATTTAATCAGAAAAGAAGTGGAGATGTAATTGTTGTGCACGATCCAGCGGTAATAAGTTATTCCAAAACCGGGTCTACTCATGGTAGTGGTTTAACTTATGATACGCATGCTCCTCTATTGTTTTTTGGGCAAGGGATCAATAAAGGTAGTACAACCAAAGAGACTCATATTACCGATATTGCTCCAACTATATCGGCGCTATTAGGAATTGCTTTTCCAAATGGAGCTACCGGAGAGGTATTGCCTTTTGTATTAGAGTAGGAGTCTTTCACTGAAAAAGAAAGTATATTATAATTTTTTTAAAGTCGAGAATAACAGTGTTATTCTCGACTTTTTATTACTTCTTCTGTATTAAATATGATACAAAGTTATTGTTGAACGACTATAAGTGGCAGACACACCCGAATCTTGAGTCATAGCACCCTTGAGTTAGTTGTTCTATGTCGCAAGTTCTCCAATGCCCGCCCTTAATTTTTTGTTGTTCGTTTTTGTTTAGCGGTTTTCCAAAATCTGAAATGTACTTTAACATGATATAAGTATTTACAAATTAATAGTGTACTATGAACATTAACCGACACTCATAGCTTGTGCCTATTCTTCGCGAAAGAATACTCTTTAAGAGTTTAATTATACCGACAAATAAAACGATGTTTTTTTTCTAAATACTTAAAGTTAATTACAAGGAAGTACAAATACTGTATATGTACCAATATACTATGCTGCTATTATTTCAGGATAAGTGAAAAAGAGTGATTGTAATACTATTTAGGTTATTTTTTTGAAAATAAAATTTGCGCTTAGAATAGCACCTTCCATATAACCTCCGTATGTTCTGGAGGTTTCAGAACCGCCAACATAGAAATTGTTATTGAAAAAACCATCTTGATAATGCTCATTCCCATTATTTTGATGAGGTAATAGGAACTGATCTGTATCGCAAGAGGTGTATTTCTCGTTTTTCCAAAGTAGCTCCTCATAGGTGACATAGTGTAAAACTTGGTCTCCAAATAGCTTTTGTAGTTGTGATAGTACTTTCGATTTTCGGTTTTCTTCACTCTCGTGGCACAATGGACTTTGTAAAAAACCTTTTAAGGCATATTTGTTATCTTCAACACTACAATGATCATATAGTTCTGTAATTGGCCCTACATTACTAAAAACAGTTCCTGAATAGTTCTGCGTTCTCCAAAAAGGATGTTGAAAAGTAATACCAAATTTTATAGATTCTCCCATCCAGGTGTGAGTATTATTTGCTAAGGATATAAGCTTTTCAGGCAGTTCGAGGGTAAATTTAATAGTATTCACCAAAAGTTTAGGAGGTAGGGTTGAAATCACTTTTCCAGATATATACTCTGCGTTGTTAGTGTAGATTTGAAATTCATTATTCTCTTGATGTTCGATTTTTTTAACTACTTGGTTTAAGATAATATGATCTTTGCCAATATAATCAATTAGAGCATCTATAAGTCTACTAGTACCACCACTCATTCGATAGCTTGGTGCTTGATTAGCGGGTATTTGAAAATGTTGTGGGGGAGCGGTAGAGAGTGATTCAAAAAGTGCTATACCACTCATGAATTGTTCAAAAACTGGAATATTTAGCTCATTTAATAATGATAATAGATACTTATGTTCTGTACTCAGCCAGGTGGCTCCCATTTCTATAGGGGTTTCTTGTCCTGAGTATATGGTGTTAATTCTGCCTCCAGCTCTGTTTCTAGCTTCGATAATCTTAAAGGGAATACCTTTTTGCTTTAGTTGATAACCAAGCGTTAATCCCGTGAGGCCAGCTCCTATAATGAGTACATCTGTTTTCATGTATTACGAAGTTAAAAGAAAAGAGTAAAGCATTTGTGCTTTACTCTTAACATATCTATAGATTCTTATTTTTCCATTAAATGTGTTCCATGTACTACCGCCGCACCTGCTCTTAGAGCTGCTGCTATAAATGTAGCTTCTGCTAGTTCTTCTTGTGTTGCACCGGCTTTAACAGCATTTTTTTTGTGGATTTCAAGGCAATACGGGCATTGTGTAGTTAATGCCACAGCGACTGCCATTAACTCTTTGTATTTTACAGGAATTGCACCGTCTTCTAGAGCAATACTATCAAATGCTTGAAATGCTTTCATAGCCTTTTCTGCATTTTTACCAAGTGTACCTAATTGTTTTAGGTGATTCATATCATACATAGTAGAGATGTTTTTGATTAATTTCTTCCTGCGATTACTCCTCCATCTGTGTCCCATATTGCGCCCGTTACCCACGATGCTTTGTCTGATAGTAAAAAGGTGATGCTATCTGCAATATCTTGAGGTGTTCCGTTTCTTCCAATGGGATGAAAATTATTAAATCCAACCAATGCTTTTTTTGCTTCTTCGGCGCTTCCAAAAACGCTATCGTATACTGGTGTTTCTACAACGGCTGGAGAAACTGCATTTACACGAATACCATGATCTGCAAGTTCCATAGCCAAGTGCTGGGTTAGTGAGTGTAATCCTGCTTTTTGCATAGAATATGCAGAAGATGGAGTCGCTTTTACTGCTTGTTTTGCCCACATAGATCCTACGTTTACTATAGAACCATGATTATTTTCTTTCATTTTTTTGGCTGCAGCTTGTGTGATAAAGAAAAAACCTCTATTTAAATCTTGATAAGAATCGTAGTCTTCTATGGTATGGTCTAAAAATGCTTTAGGACCAAAGATTCCCGAAGCGTTTACCAGATAATCTAATCGATCTAGATTCTCAATTTTATTGATCAACCCGTTTACGCTATCTTGACTGGTGATATCTACCTGGTGTTTAATCACGTTATTGGTATCTTCAACTTTACCGGTATTACGACCTACTACATGAACAGTGGCACCATTACTAATTAAATTTTCTACGGTAGCTTTACCGATTCCACTTGTTCCTCCTATAACTAAGGCTACTTTGTTATTAAATGTTTCCATTTTTTTATTTTAAAGTTAATAAATATGAACAGACAAGTCTGTCTTCTTATGATTAAAAAAAGTTATGCTACTAAACTTTTACAAAGAGATAATCCAGTTTCGATAGGCCATTTGTTTTGATGTAGTTTGCTCTCTGCGATTGCACTCTCATAAAGCAAATAAATTTTTTTGGCTAATCGGTCATTTTCTAGATCAGAATTTTGATTTCGATTGTTCTCTACCAATTCTTTAATAAACTGAATAAAACTCTCTTTTTGTGTTTGGATTTCGTTTCTGATTCTCTCGTTTCCATGTGGAAGTTCTGCGACAGTATTCAAACACCAACATCCGTTAAAGTCCTTTTGATCAAAAAACTTATTCAGAAACTCAAACAATGCATATAGCCTATGCTCGCCATTATTCGCTTCGTTTACAAAATCCTTTATGTCATTTCGAAACACTTCATTTTTATACTGAAGGTAAGCAAGACATATATCTTCTTTAGAAGCAAAGTGATTATAAAGCGTCGCTTTGGCAATTCCCGCTTCTCTTATAATTTCATTTATTCCTGTTAGGTTATACCCATTTCTATAGAATAAATTTGAAGCAGTTTCAATAATATGTTGTCTTACTTTTGAGTGTTTCATGGTGCAAACATAGTCAAAAAAAAACAAAAACAGACAAGTCTGTCTATTTTTGTGAATTTTTAACAAAGTTTACGTCAAAAATCAGACTATATTAATTTCTCTTTAATTTTTTTCCAGCGAAGTTTTCTAATGTATTTACCCTCTTGCTTGCCAACTAAAAAAGTCTCATTTTTCTTTTTTGCCTTAAAAAAACCACCTAAATAATCTAAGATTAGAGCGGGTTGTTTTTTGAGGAAAGCCAACTTAGCAGAAGCAATAAATGTAAGAGTAAAGCCATATCGCATACGATAAAATGCTTCTCCTTGTTTATACCTTGCTTTGGAGTTATATGTGTTGCCGGTGGGTTTAAGATGTTTTACCTGTAATGAGTCATCTGTGGCTATACTCCAGCCGTGATACTGCGCTAACAATTCATCTATAGTATCCCAACCCATCGCTTTTTTAACCCCACCAATATCGTTAAAGCAAGCTTTGCGATACGCTTTCAAGGCTCCACGTATATGATCTTTATTTGTCAAGTTTTCTAGAATCCATTTCTCATTTTTTTGGATGTAGCAGAAGCCTCCAACCATTCCAACACTATCGTTAGTGGTAAAATGCTGTGTCATTTTTTCTAAGTAATCTGAGGGAAAAATTAAATCGGCATCAAACTTACAAATGATGTCGTAGTTGGTATCCAAAGTGTCTAATCCTTTATAAAAAGCACGAATCACTTTGCTACCTGGTAAATGATCTTCAGAAGAGTTGGTGTTGACCAATGAGATATAAGAAAACTTATCGACGTAACCCTCAATCACTTTTTCAGTATCATCGGTAGAATTGTCATTAACCACTACAATCTTTTTAGCCTGTACGGTTTGTGAAACCAGAGATTCTAAGGTTTTGGATATGAGTTTTTCCTCATTATGGGCGGGTATGACAATATAAATATTCAAATTTAGTCGTTCTATTTGGTCATCCTGTTTTTAAAAACGTGTTTTAAACTATGATGCGTTTCTTTCGGCATACACAATATAATATCTTGGAGTAAATAGCCTTAATAATGGTCGGAAACCTAACTTTTTAACCGGGTGTGTCCATTTTTCGCGTGCAACAATTTTCCAGCCAGCTTTTTCTAGTAACCAATCAAATTGCCAGTCTTCAAATTCATGATAGTGACGATCCCAGGGATCTGTTTTACTACGGTATGCCTTAGAGAACCAAAGTCTCATAGGGATAGAGGCTACTAGTTTATCGGCATTTATCTCTTTAAGAACATTGAAAGGAGCGATTAAATGTTCAAAAATTTCAAAAGCGGTTACGATATCTACTTTAGTTGCTTTTACTGCATCGATATGTAAATCGAGGTCTTCTCCCTTGGTGTTGGAGACGATATATCCTTCTTTTTCCATAAACTCAACAAAAGGATTTCGAACGCCAAGATCTAATATGTTGGCTGGTGCGGGAACATGTTGCCTTAAGAATTCTAGTGTTTTTTTGTAACGTTTATGAGGAAAGGTTCCTTCGTACATAGTAATAAAATAGGTTATTTGCTGTAAAAATAGACAATTACAGAAATTACCAGTAGAAGTGAGACGAGATTTTTATGATAATGCTAATGTTGGTACAAGAAAGCATTAATATTCATTCCTGCGCCTACACTTGCGAAAAGAAGTATATCTCCTTTATTGATAGACTGATCTTCAATTTGATGGTTAAGTATAAGGTCATATAATGTAGGTACGGTCGCAACGCTACTATTTCCTAATTTTTGAATGCTCATTGGCATGATACTTTCCGGTACTTCTTGGTTAAACAAACCGTAGAAGCGTTTTACAATCGCTTCATCCATTTTTTCATTAGCCTGATGAATAAGAATTTTCTTTACATCGGTGATCTGAATATTGGTTTTGTCAAGACAAGCTTTCATAGCTAAAGGAACATGTTTCAGAGCAAACTCATATATTTTTCGCCCATGCATTTTAATATATTTATTATCATCATTACGTTGGTAATTGTAGGTTTTTCCGAAGAAAAGGAAATTGCTTTCTTCTACAGTATATGAGGCGCTTATTGTAGCGAGTATGCCTCCGGGATCACTTGTGGTTTCTAAAACTGTAGCTCCGGCACCATCAGAATAAATCATAGAATCTCTATCGTGTTCATCGATAACTCTAGATAAGGTTTCTGCGCCAATAACCAGACATTTTTTTGCCATTTCACATTTTAAATACGATTGAGCTTGTACTACTCCTTCAATCCATCCAGGGCATCCAAAGAGAAGATCATATGCTACGCAATAAGGATTTTTGATTTTTAATTTATGCTTTACACGAGCTGCTAAACTTGGAATAGTGTCAGATTGAGAAGAGTTTTTGTCGACATCTCCAAAGTTATGTGCTACGATAATGTAATCTAGAGTTTCAGGATCTATTTTTGCGTCTTCAATAGCTTTTTGAGCTGCATAATATGCAAGATCTGAGGTGTTTTGGTTATTTTCCGCGTATCTACGCTCTTCAATACCTGTAATTTTTTTGAATTTGTCTATTATAATATGCGTAGGATGGGCGATTTCTACCCCATTACCATTAAAAAAATGATGATCAATAAAGTCTTCGTTTCTTTCTATTTCGGTCGGGATGTAGCTTCCAGTGCCTGTTATCTTAATATTCATGACAAATCAATTATGCGTTGAATAGTTAAGGTAGTTAATAGAAATTTATTTACTATGCACGCATAACAAGTTTTACGATGCCTAAGAACTTGTTTTAGGTAATTTTATGATGAGTTAAGAAGGTTTTTTAGATTTTTATCCTCATAACTGTAGCTATAGACAAGGCTCTGGTCTTTATAAGTTCGGCGTTTGTTCCTTTATAATTATTATCTACTGTTTTTTGAAAAATAGAAAGCCAGGTTTGAAAATGCACTTCTTCTAACTTCTTTTTATCATTTAAGTTTTTATGAATTTGAAGTACATTCTTCTTGTAGCTGCCTTTTCTGAAAAGCTGTTGTTCCCAAAAATCTACAATTTCTGGCAAATGTTCTTCTAAGTTAATCTTGGCAATTTCGGTAAAAAACATCCCGATATGAGGATTACTAAATACCTCTTTATAAAAAGTCTTCATCAGAAATTCTAAATCTTTTCTAGAGGTTATATCCTTCATGCTAAATGCGTATATAAGAAGAGGTAACTTTTTTACGGTTACCTCTTTTTTATTATGTTGAGTTCTTTTATGCTTCTGCTTCCATATACTCTTCAATAGGAGCACAAGTACATATTAAGTTTCGATCTCCGTAGGCATCATCTACCCTACGAACAGTAGGCCAGAATTTATTTTCTGCGATATACGATAATGGATATGCCGCTTGTTCTCTAGAATATGGAAATTCCCATGTATCCGAAGTAAGCATCGCCAATGTATGCGGAGCATTTTTCATTACGTTATTAGGATTGTCGATATCTGCTTCGGCAATTTCTTTACGGATAGAAATAAGTGCATCACAAAAACGATCAAGTTCTGCTTTACTTTCACTTTCAGTTGGTTCTATCATAATAGTCCCGGCAACTGGAAAAGATACTGTAGGAGCGTGGAATCCATAATCCATCAAACGTTTAGCAATATCGGTAACCTCAATGCCATTTGCTTTAAACGGTCTGCAGTCTATAATCATTTCGTGTGCGGCTCTTCCTCTTTCTCCAGTATACAATACATCATAGTGTCCGTTAAGACGTTCTTTGATATAATTGGCATTCAAAATAGCGAATTCTGTTGCACTTTTTAAACCATTTACACCAAGCATGGTGATATAGCCGTAAGAAATTAAACAAGCTAAAGCCGATCCCCAGGGTGCAGCAGAAATTGCTGTAATCCCCTGGTTACCTCCTGTATTGATTACTGGGTTACTTGGTAAAAATGGTACTAGTTGTTTGGCAACACATATTGGTCCTACACCAGGGCCACCACCTCCATGAGGTATCGCAAAGGTTTTGTGTAAATTAAGGTGACAAACATCTGCTCCAATAGCACCAGGATTTGTTAATCCAACTTGTGCATTCATATTGGCTCCGTCCATATATACCTGTCCACCATTGTCGTGAATAATTTTGGTAACTTCACAAATAGCAGATTCATATACCCCATGAGTAGAAGGGTAAGTAACCATTAGAGCTGCTAGATTATCTTTGTGTTTAAGTGCTTTTTCTCTTAAATCCTCAACATCTATATTTCCTTCTTCGGTAGCTTTTGTTACTACTACTTTCATACCTGCCATAACCGCAGAAGCAGGGTTAGTTCCATGAGCTGAGGAAGGAATAAGACAAATGTTTCTATGATGATCTCCTCTAGATTCATGATATGCACGTATTACCATTAATCCTGCAAATTCACCTTGCGCACCAGAATTAGGCTGAAGAGATGTTCCTGCAAAACCAGTAATTTCAGTAAGCTGATCTTCTAGTTTTTTCAGTACTTCTTGATATCCTTCAGCTTGTTGAACAGGAGCAAAAGGGTGAATGTTACCCCATTTTGGGTCACTAAGAGGAAGCATTTCTGAAGCTGCATTTAGCTTCATCGTACATGATCCCAGCGGAATCATAGAATGATTAAGAGATAAATCTTTTCTTTCCAGCTTTTTGATATATCTCATCAATTCTGTTTCAGAATGATAAGAGTTAAACACTTCATTGACTAAATATTCTGTATTTCGAGCCAAATTTCCTGAAATAATATTGGCTTCTTCCAAAGTATCTATTGCAGTGCTTTCAACATTTGCCGCTTCTGCAAAAATCGATACAATAGCATTTAAATCATTTATTGTAGTAGCTTCGTTTAGCGCTATAGATACAGTAGCATCGTCGATGTAATAGAAGTTAATCTCTTTTGCTTCGGCAATTTCTTTTATTTGAGTTGCATTTGCTTTTACTCTTATGGTATCAAAATAAGTACTGTTAAGTTGTTCGTAACCTAAGTCTACTAATTTTTTTGATAAGGTATACGCCGAAGAATTGACTTTGTTGGCGATATATTTTAACCCTTCTGGTCCATGATATACAGCATACATACCAGCCATAACTGCTAATAGTACTTGAGCCGTACAAATATTTGAAGTTGCTTTATCTCTTTTAATATGTTGTTCTCGGGTTTGTAGAGCCATACGTAATGCTCTGTCTCCGTTCATATCCTGAGTTACCCCAATAATTCTACCAGGAATATTTCTTTTAAATTCTTCTCTGGTAGCGAAGTAAGCAGCATGTGGCCCTCCATATCCTAGTGGAATCCCGAAACGTTGGGTAGTTCCTACCACTACATCTACTCCAAAACTTCCTGGTGATTTTAAAGCAACCAAGCTAAGAATATCGGCAGCAACAGCTACTCTTATTTCTGACTGATGTGCTTTTTCTACAAAAGTTGTATAATCATATACTTCTCCTGATTTACCGGGATATTGTAAAATTGCACCATAAAATTCTTTAGAAAAATCGAAATCTTCATGGTTGCCTATAACCAATTCGATATCTAAAGGAATAGCTCTCGTTTTAAGCAAAGAAAGTGTTTGAGGTAGTATTTCTTCTGAAACAAAGAATTTATTCACCCCATCCTTTTTTTGTGCTCTAGAGCGCACTGCAAATAACATAGTCATAGCTTCTGCAGCGGCAGTACTTTCATCCAATAGAGAAGCATTTGCCAACTCCATTCCTGTAAGATCACAGATCATGGTTTGGTAGTTTAGTAATGCCTCAAGTCTTCCTTGGGCTATTTCAGCCTGATAAGGAGTATATGCAGTATACCATCCAGGATTTTCAAGAATATTTCTTTGTATCACTGCAGGAAGACAGGCTTCGTGATAACCTAATCCTATATACGTTTTAAAAACTTTATTTTTTGATGATAACTTTTGAATATGGGCGGCATATTCTTGTTCGCTCATTGCCTCTTCGAGATTGAGAGGTTTTTTTAATAAGATATCATCAGGAACAGTTTCGTAGATAAGTTGATCTATAGAGTCTGCTTTAATAGTTTGTAACATACTGTCTAAGTCCTTAATAGAAGGACCATTATGACGCAGTTTAAATGAGTCAGTCTTCATAGCTAAAATAACAGTTGAGATTTTGACCGCAAAAGTACATATTTAAAATTTAAAAATTTCACAATTAATTAACCATAGAATGGCAAGTTTTTAACCAACTTCGAAGGTTATTAACAGATAACCTTAAATTTTAGACGTGGAAACCTTAAAAAGTATATTTAGATTTTATATTAATGGAAGTATTCATGTGGCTTTGGCTATAACATCATTGGTACAGATTACATTCATAAAATTTGGGGTTTCTGAAAAATACACGTTTCTTTTATTTAGTTTCATAGGTGCTATTGCTGCCTATAACTTTGTTAAATACTCCAAGGTTTCTAAACTGTATCATCGTCGCTTAACGAAATCGATGAAAGGTATTAGAGCGTTAACAATTGTATCCTTTCTTGGTTTTGTATACTTGGGTTTTCAAGTGTCATTGAAAACTTTGTTATATATGCTCCCTTTTATAGTGCTAACTATTTTTTATACCGTTCCCATCTTTCCTAACAAAAAGAACCTGAGAAGCATTGCAGGTATAAAAATTTTTATCATTGGTATTGTTTGGGCTGGGATAACCGTATTAGTTCCTTTGGTACACGGGCAGGGTGATTTGAATTTTGATTTTTTTATCGAAATGATGCAACGATTTCTATTTATCATTGTCATGATGTTACCCTTTGAAATAAGAGATTTAAAATTTGATCATGAATCTCTAGAAACGGTACCTCAAAAAATCGGAGTTACTCGTACCAAAGTATTCGGAAGTATTTTGCTGGTATTTTTTTTATTACTCACGGCGATAAAGGATGAATTATCATCTATAGAAATTTTGAGTACTATTTTGGTAACAACAATTAGTTTGTTGTTTTTATGGGGGACAGATCGAAAGCAATCAGAATATTATTGCTCGTTTTGGGTTGAAAGTGTTCCAATAATGTGGTTAATTATTTTGGTAACACTTCAACAACTATTTGGATAATTCTTCCTGCAAACGTCTTTTCATTTCCTCTTTTTGAGAAGAACTGATGGTTTGAACTTCAGATTTTTTTATAGTTTTGGTAAGCTTGGTATTCCTTTTAGAGTAAGCACGTGTTACTTTACAATACATTAAACGGATGTTTAACTTAATTATTTCTAATAATGAAGCCTCTCCATACTGATTTTTATCACAAATATGCTTTGCTTCTTCACAAGACACCAATAATTTATTCGTAGTTTTCATTACAATCTTAATACTTAATTTTGGGGTATTATTAAATTATTCGTTCATTTTTTGTTTTAGTCGTTCTTTCATAGCATTCTTTTCATATTCATTAATGCTTATGACTTTTGGATCCTTCACCAACTTTGTTAGTTTGTTATTTTTTGCAGAGTACTTTCTACAAGCTCTACAATATAAAAGATGCACGTTGAGCTTTACTTTTTCCCAGAAAGTAGCTTCTTTATACTGATTTTTATCACAGAAGTGATTTGCATCAGAACAACTTACAAAAATTCCTTTTCCTTTACTCATTACTTTTAAAACCAATTTTTTTCCAGGCACTCAGCCATAGCCGTTCTGGCTCTATGAATGATTACCCATAGGTTAGACGCTGTTATATCAAATTCATTACAAATTGCTTCTGTGTCAAAACCTTGAATTGTCTTCATTTTAAAAATCAAAGCTTGTTTTTCTGGTAATTTTCCCATGCAATTGTGTATTGCCAAACCTAACTCTTCGTTTTCAATATCACTTTCGGCAGTACGATCAAAAGGATCTGCAACACGTTCTTCTAACCAATCTCCTTCGGTTTCAGAATCGCTAGTATAATTAATGCGAACTTCGGCTTTCCCTTTATTGCTATTTATTTTTCGATAATAATCTATAATCTTTCTTTTCAAAATAGAGATAAGCCAAGTACGTTCACTAGCCTCTCCCTTAAAATTTTTCATAGATTTAAGTCCAGCAAAAAAAGTTTCCTGTACTAGATCCTGAGCAATTTCTCTATCATCAACTCTAACGATGGTGTAGTTAAATAGGTAATCACTGTATTTATCAACCCATGTTGTGGGGTCTATGGTATTTGTTGACATGATTGTTTCTATTGTTGTATCCACCAAAAATAGGATAAAAAGTTGAATCTTATACGTTTTACAATTGTATAATGAGTAGTAATTTGTTTTTGATCCTTACAATTCTGAAGTTTAATTGAATAAAATAAAATTAAGATGTTTCTACATGGGTTTTGATATAATGGTTTCGAGTTAATAGAAAATTGGTTAAGTATTTTTTTAAAAATAAAGTATCAAATAGTTTTCCAGCATACCCATAAGGTGTTTGATAGGTCAAAATATCTGTCATTATGGTGTTATTTGAACTTGGTTTGAAAATATGTTGATGTTTAAATGATTTGAAATGACCTTTCATCATTTCGTCGGTAAAATTGAAGGGGAAGTTAAAGGCTGTAATCTTACTTTGATGTGTTAGATACATTCCAAAATGTTTTCCTTTCCAAGTCACGGTTTCATTAAGTTTAATGAGGCCAGAGGTTCTCCCGGCTATTGCTTTTTCATTACTGGTAGAGGTAGATTCGATATGTAAATCTATGTCTCTTGAAGCATCAAATACTATTTCAAGTGGGGCTTTGATCTCGGTCTTTAGGCGAATTGTAGTCATTTTACGATTAGTTGTTGTAGTGCGGGCTTTAACTCAGGATATGAGAATTGAAACCCATGTTTTTGTAGTTTTTCCGGAATTACATTTCGGCTCTTGAGGATAAGTTCGGTTTCGGTTTTTATGAATATGGCTCCTAATTCTAAAAGTGGTTTTGAAAAAGGAATTCCAATTGAGATCTTAAGTATTTTCCTTAAGGTTTGCATAAGAATCGAGTTGGTTGTTGGTTTTGGAGCCACGATATTGATTTCTCTTTGAATGTTCGGAGTATTGATGATAAAATCGATGCTTCTGGCGAAGTCAGTTTCATGTATCCAACTAAACTTTTGATTTCCTGATCCTTGTTTACCTCCAAATCCAATTTTCACCAAATTAAGAATTGGGCGTAATGCTCCTCCATTTTTTCCTAGCACTATCGATGTTCTTAGAACTACCTTTCGAGTATGTGGAGTAGTGCATGAGAAGAATGTATTCTCCCAATTTACCGCAACATTTACCGAGAATCCGGATCCAATTTCACCATCATTCTCATTCATTTCTTTATCTAAAGAATGCCGATAAATAGTCGCTGTAGACGAGTTTAACCATACTTTTGGAGGCACTTTGGCTTGACTAATTGCCTGTCCCAGTATTTTTGTAGATGCCACTCTAGAGCTGAGTATGAGGTCTTTGTTTTTTTGGTTATATCTACAATCTACAGATTTTCCTGCCATATTTATGAGAGCATCGGCATGTTCTATTTCCAATTTCCAATCGCCTAAGGTTTTGGCATCCCAATGCACATATTTAATAGTATCCAGAACTTTGCTTTCTCCTCTGGTGAGAATGATAATACTTTCTACTTTATCTTTAAAATACTCGATAAGAATATTTCCTAGAAAACCGGTGCCAGCTGCTATAACTAATTTTTTCATGACTATAATTTTTAGTAATTATTTTTCAGCAGTGATGATATAATAACCAAAGCTTTTGATGTGTAACCCAGATAATAATGCAAATAAAGATCCCTTTAAATTTTTCCAACTCTGAGGTTTTAGATATTCTTTTCTGAATAGTTTTTTAAATATGAACCCGGTAATGGCAAATGGTACATGCAATACCGAGGGGGCTACCCTGTGCGAAACATCTTCGATACGAATATTTTTGAAACCTATTTCTTCAAGGTTTTGTTTTACTTTATGAATACTACCGAGTCCCTCCAGGCTCCAACCACTACATAATTGATCATAGCAATAAGAGCTCCCAGGACACAATTGATTTTCGTCTTTTTTTAGGAATGCATCTGTAATGACTAGTCTCGATTTTGTTTTTAGAATTCGATAAGCTTCTTTTAGAGATTTGTAGCTATGACCAGAATGGCAAAGACTTTCGATTGCATAAGCTCCGTCTACACTATCGTTTTTGAAAAAAGTATGTTCATAGTTTTCTTCAAGAATTAGTCCGTTCATGTTGTTTAATCTTTTGTTTCCTTCTTTTACTTGGAATTTAGAAAGCGTAATACCTATAATTCTCAATAAGGGATATTTTCGAAGCCCGTACCTCATGGTTCCGCCAATCCCGCACCCAAGGTCAATTACCAGTGAATCTTTTTTAGGCATATTAAGTCGACTAAACACTTGATTATTCATCTCATTTAACATAGAATCTCTTTTGAAGAGATTGGTTTTAAATGGAATGTAGTATCCGAAGTGCATATTAAAGTCATTACTCCAGAATTGATAATCTTCGGTAGCTTCATCATAAAATTTAGTTATACTCTGTTTGGTTGCAGATCTTCTTAATTTTAATTTGTGTAGTATTGATAATGTGCTCATGCAATTAGAATTAAAGGTTGAAAAAATTGATGCAGTTATAAATAACCAAGAGAGTAAAAACTGTAGCAAAAAGAACGAACAGCGCATTCATAAAATAACTCCCTATCTTAAAAATCGGTTTTTGAGGAATTTCATACATGGGGTAGTACGCCACTTGAGTAGCGACTTTACCAACCCAATATGCTGCGATAAGCCCCTTAAGTGCTATTGCTATTAGCGTTGGTTCTTTAAGTTGAGATGATAAAACTATTGCGATTATTCCAAAGGAAAAATTCAATCCTTGAATGTATCTGCCATAGGTTTTAGCAATTTCCTGATTAAGCGGTTTTAATTGCTTTACATCGTTATACCAGTCAAAAACCTGATGTCTTATATAGGGGTATATAAGTGCAGTGAATATTTGACCTGCTCCGGCAATAATTATGATCCAATTTGGAATATTAAATTTCATATTTTACTTATTTGATGAGTGATAAAAACAAAATAACCAGCTATAGACATAGGAACCAGTGTTAGAAATAATATTCCAAAATCGGTGTCTACAACATCAGTTGTTGATGTCAAACCATATAGGATGACTAAGACCGCGTATACGATAAGGTGTTTCTTTTGGAGAGTATTCATTCTTTTCCAAAATGTAAATACTATTATGGCCATAATAATTTGAATGCCTCCTAAAAAAACTTGTGCCATCATACCGTAAAAGATGGTAATGTATAGAAGTAGCGTTATGATAAAGCTTGTGCTGTTGATATAATGTATAATTTTCATGTTTTAATTATTTTAAAGTTTCAAAAAATATTGAAAATTCTATTGAAAAGAAAAAGGAGTTTTCCTCCTTTACGATCCTTTTTTACTACTACTTGACCAGTTTTACGAGGGCTTTGGTGATCCAATTATTACCCTGTCCTACTACTTTATTCATCATTATGTCCAGTGTTTCTGCCATTTCATGTAGGGCTTTGGTTTGTTTAATAAGTTCTTTAGTTTTACTACTTCCATCATCATCTATGTTAGATACATCGTTAAGAATTTTAATGGTGGGTTGCAATTCTCTTCGACTCCTTTCTTTTGCAATTTGTCTAGCAAGCTCTTGTACATTTTTTTCCGAGGTGAAGTATTCTTTACGCTCTCCTATTTTATTTTCTTTAAATACAATACCCCAATCCATTAATTGACGTAAATTCATACTTGTGTTTCCCCTGGAAATATGTAATTCTTCCATGATATCTTCCATAGAGAGTGGTTCGGGAGAAATGAGTAACAAAGCATGTATTTGCGCCATAGCTTTATTAATTCCCCATAGTGTCCCTAAAGATCCCCAGGTAGAAATAAATCTGTTTTTAGCTTCTTCGTAATTCATAGTACAAATATATAAAAATTATCAAACTTTCAAAAATTATTGAAAATTAAATATTTCTATACTAATACTATAGGAGAAATATGAGTAAATACAGTTATTATTTTGAGGGGAATCCGTTTTTGTTATGTGTTGATTTTGTGTAAGTTATAGGTCTAACACAAACTCGTATAATAATGAAAAAATTAAACCTAATTATTTCAGTAGTATTGCTGTGCGTATGTTTTTCGTATAGCTATGCGCAACAAACCAATGACATGTTCTTTGCAACTATGCAAACTAAAGATGCAAAGGGACTTCAACTAAATCACCCAAAGGATATTAAGATTATTAAATCTGCAAATGGGTATAGTGCAGTAATGCTTACAGACAAAGCTGCCGAGGAATTGCATCATAAAGTTTTGGTTCATGGACCCGGTTTTGTCTATGAAAGTTCAGAAAAAAATGCAGTTTCCGCTATTGATAATATAGCTAAAATGGCTAATAAGGTACATCAGAAAGCAAGTTTTTCAATTACTCAAGATGCCCTAGTTAGACAAAGTTTAGATTTAGTAAATAATCTAAACATTGCCGATCAAATTCAGGTTTGGGAAAATTATGGAACCCGATATCATACTACAAATACTGCTAGACAGGCAATTTTGGATCTAAAAACCATTTGGGAAAATCTTGCCGCAGGTCGTAGTGATGTATCGGTTAGAGTAGTAGAACATACCAGTACAGCTATGCCGTCATTGGTTATGACGGTTACGGGTACAGAAAAGCCAGATGAATTTGTAATTCTTGGTGGGCATGCAGATTCTACAGCCGGAGGAAATAATTCAAATGCTCCAGGAGCAGACGATAATGCTTCTGGTATAGCTAGTATTACTGAAGTTGCTCGTGTTTTGTTTTCTATGAATTTTAAACCTAAAAGAACTATAGAATTCATGGCCTTTGCAGCCGAAGAAGTTGGATTAAGGGGGTCTAAGGAAATTGCTCAGGATTACCGAAGTCGAAATGTAAATGTGATAAGTTATATGCAACTGGATATGACAAATTATAAGGGATCTACCGAAGATGTCTTTATATCAACAGATTCTTATAATGATGATACTCTTAATGATTTTATGATTTCATTATTAAATTACTATAATGCTTCCGGTACACATAGAATTACTTATGGTACTTCCAGATGTAATTATGGGTGTTCTGATCATTATAGCTGGGCGCAAGAAGGGTATGATGTAACTTTTCCATTTGAAGCTCGTTTTGGAGAACATAACCCAAATATTCATACTACCCGAGATACCTTTGATCGTTCTCCTACACCAAATGCAGAGCATTCTGCTAAATTTGCCAAATTAGCGTTAGAATATATGATCGAAATTTCTAATGGAGTTACAGGAGGAGGTCCTGGGGGCGGAGATTCTTGCGCAACTGCAATTACATCATTTCCATATCAAAATGGATTTGAGAGTGGAGTAGGGAATTGGGTACAAGCAACCAATGATGATCTGGATTGGACTGTTGATGCTAACGGAACTCCTTCGAATGGTACTGGACCAAGCAGTGCAATTGAAGGTTCCTCATATATCTATGTAGAGGCCTCTGGTAATGGAACTGGTTTTCCTAGTAAAAGAGCAATATTAAATTCTCCTTGTTTTGATCTTACGGGACTATCTAGTCCCAGTTTAAGTTTTCAGTATCATATGCAAGGTAGTGCTATAGGAACATTTTCTGTTGAGGTAACCGAAGATAGAGTTTCGTATACCACTATATTTAGTAAGTCTGGTGATCAAGGTAGTGATTGGAATGAAGCAACTATCGATCTCTCTGCCTATTTAGGCAAAACAATAGAATTGAGGCTTAGTGCAGTTACTGGTAATAGTTGGCAGGGAGATATTACCGTAGATGATCTTAAGGTAGGAGAGGCAACCGTAGACCCAGGACCAGATAATTGTGATAGTTTGAATTTTAATTCTTTTACCATTTCATCATTCTCCAACCAAGATTCTGCAGGAGATTTTTCTGTGGTAAATTCTGGTGCTGGACTTTCTCTACAAAATAATACTTGGAAATCTATTCCTTTTAACTATACCGTAACCGCTTCTACCGTAATAGAATTTGATTTTACTAGTTCTTCTCAGGGGGAAATTCATGGTATTGGTTTTGAAGATGATGATAATTTAACTGCAAATAGATATTTTAAAGTTCATGGTACACAGAATTATGGAGTGACTAATTATGATAACTACGGAAGTGGCACTACTCGATATGTAATCCCTGTTGGTAATTTTTATACTGGTGCAATGAATCGATTGGTGTTTGTTAATGATAATGATGCAGGAAGTGGAAACACTTCTGTTTTTTCTAATGTGAAAATTTATGAAGGTTCTTGTTCCGGAGCACTAACACAAAGAGTAAACTCTGAAAACATAACTCCGATTATTGGAAACGAGGGAGAAGGAATATTGTCTTCTATAAAGATTACTCCAAATCCAACTAAAGATACGTTTACTGTCGAGATAGGAAATAAAGCTAGTCAAGGTGTAAAAGCAATGTTTTATACCCTACAAGGGCAAAAAGTTTCTGAATTTGATCTGGAATCTGGGAAGAATACATTATCAGCTAAGCGTTTATTCCTTACCTCTGGAGTGTATTTGATTAATATTGAAACGAAAGGAGAAGATACGATCTCGCATAAAATCGTAATTCAGTAAGTGATATATTTTGTTACATAAAGAAAAGGTGCTTCAAAATCTATGAAGCACCTTTTTATTTATTTTGAATAAGGTTATGTAAGCAAACCAGCTCTTTTGAGTAGTGCCTCTGGTTTTGGTTCCTGCCCTCGAAACCTTTTGTATAGGGTCATCGGGTTTTCAGTACCTCCTTTGGCTAATACATTTTCTTTAAACTTAGTAGCGACTTCTTTATTAAAGATGCCATTGTCCTTAAAATATTCAAAAGCATCTGCGTCTAATACTTCTGCCCATTTATAAGAATAATATCCCGCAGAATATCCACCTTGAAAAATATGTGAAAAAGCTGTGCTCATACAATTTTCTGAAACATCAGGATACAAAGAGGTCTCTTTAAATACTTTTCTTTCGTGATCTTTTACATTTTCTATTGAACTGGGATCCTGTCCATGCCATGACATATCTAGTAAACCGAAACTTAATTGGCGCATAGTAGCCATACCTTCCATGAAGGTAGCAGATTCTTTTATTTTATTTACCAGTTCCATAGGAATTACCTCACCGGTTTCGTAGTGCTTAGCAAATAACTCAAGCGCTTCTTTCTCATAACACCAGTTTTCCATTACCTGGCTTGGTAGCTCAACAAAATCCCAGAATACACTAGTGCCCGATAATCCCGGATAAGTGGTGTTTGCCAACATTCCGTGAAGTGCATGACCAAATTCATGAAATAATGTAGTAACCTCATTAAAAGTTAGTAATGAGGGTTTGCTAGGCGTGGGTTTTGTAAAGTTACAAACAATAGAAACATGAGGTCTGACATTCGTGTCATTTTTTCTCATTTGTGATTTATAAGAAGTCATCCACGCTCCGTTTCGTTTTCCTGGTCTGGGATGAAAATCTGCATAAAACAATGCTATGAAATTACCATTGGCATCGGTAACATTATATGTTTTTACCTCTTTATGGTATTTATCTACATCGTTAGTTTCTTCAAAGTGAAGATCAAATAATTTAGTAGCAATCTTAAAGACGCCATCGATTACATTTTCTAATTTGAAATAAGGTTTTAATTTTTCATCGTCCAGATCAAACAGTTTTTGTTTCAATTTTTCTGAATAGTACGCTCCGTCCCATTTTTGAAGATTTTCTATTCCGTCAAGATCCTTTGCAAAAGAAGCTAATTGTTTAAATTCTCTTTGTGCAGCAGGTTTTGCTTTTTCTAAGATGTTATTTAAAAAAGCAAACACTTTATCCGGTGATTCTGCCATTCTCTCTTCTAATATATAGTGTGCGTGAGATGAATATCCCAGTAGTGCTGCTCTTTGATGTCTTAAATTAGCTATTTTTAAAACTATTTCTTGGTTGTCAAGATCATCATTATGAAATCCTTTAGAACCAAAAGCCAGAGATAGTTTTTTGCGGAGTTCTCTATTTTTTGCATAGGTGATAAAAGGAATATAACTTGGGTAATCCAAAGTAATCATCCATCCTTCTTTGCCTTTTGCTTTAGCAATTTCTTTTGCAGCTTCTTTAGCGCCATCAGGTAACCCGTCTAAGTCTGATTCTTCGGTGAGTAGCATTTCAAATTTATTGGTCTCAGCGAGCACGTTTTCGCCAAACTTCAAACCTAACTTTGAAAGCTCTTTATCTATATTACGCAATATTTCTTTTTTATCCTCTGGTAGATTGGCTCCATTTCTAGAAAATGATTTGTATCTCTTTCTTAGCAGTGTATGTTGCTCTGGATCTAAGTCAATTTCATCTTTTTGAAGATAAACGGCCTCTATTCTTTTAAATAAGTCGTTATTTAAAGAGATGTCATTACTGAATTCAGCAAGTAGAGGAGATACTTCTTGTGCTATTTTCTGAATCTCTTCGTTGGTTTCTGCACTATTTAAGTTAAAAAACACGCTGGTCACCCTATCAAGCAATTCACCACTATAATCCATGGCTTCTATAGTGTTCGAAAAATTAGGTTGTTCGGGATTGGTAACAATTTGATTGATTTCTTCTTTGGCCAGAGAAATTCCATTCTTTATTGCCGAAAGAAAATGATCTGATTTGATTTTTGAGAAAGGAGCGATATCAAATGATTCTAATAAAGGATTATTCATTATTCTATTATAATTTATTTTGTTTGGTCATTTGTCGAAAAAAAGGTCCTTTTACCGATAAATGAGTATTTCTTTTGTCTCTTTTTGATTCCAATAAGGTCCTATTCTAATAGTTTTGATATAGGTTTATTAGTGAAGAGGTCATGCGACGAAAATTTCTACATTATTGTATCAGGGGTATGGATGTTAATAATTAGTTTTCAAAGCATAGACCAAATATATTGAAAGGGCTGCAATTTACGCAGCTCTTTCGATTTTTATCATCAAAAATTATTTTCTACAAGTATAAAATAATAAATCTGTATGTCTTTTCTACTATTAATTCAATGTTAGACAGGTGTAAATTGCATTTTGTCGATAATGTTAGTTTTTTATCGAAAATTGTTAATAAGTTTTCTTTACTTTTATTGTGTAATTAAAGTAAGGTTTTACCTTTGCAATAGGTTTTAAGAGTATGGTCTTACGATGAATTTTTTGTGTAATATATTTAAGTTGGTTAATAAATATTGTTATATTCCTTTGTAAGACCTAATATTAAAAGAGTCGCTGTAAAGCGACTCTTTTTCCTTTTCTATAATATAGAATGATTTTATAGGGTGTTTTAAAACTGTTATTGTTTTACTTGTTTTGCACCTTCTATCACTTTTTGTTTTAATCCTTCTTTATAAACTAAGATTTTATCTAGTACGCAAGTATCGCTCGCGCCTATGATTTGAGCTGCCAAAATTCCTGCATTAAGTGCGCCATCCAGAGCAACGGTAGCTACAGGAACACCTCCTGGCATTTGTAAAATAGACAGTACAGAATCCCAACCATCAATTGAATTTCTAGATTTTACAGGCACTCCAATTACCGGTAGCGGAGATAATGATGCTACCATTCCTGGTAAATGTGCTGCACCTCCTGCTCCTGCAATAATAGCCTTTAGACCTCTGGTATGAGCATTTTTGGCATAATCAAATAGTTTTTCTGGAGTTCTATGGGCAGATACAATATCAACCTCTACTTCAATATCAAATCCTTTTAAGATTTCTATAGCTTTTTCCATTACGGGCATATCGCTTGTGCTACCCATTATTATTCCAACCTTGCTCATTATGTAATTTGATTAATATTTATTTGCTAACCACTTTAATGGTGTTTTTTACGTTCTCTGCAATTTTACGCGCTTCGTCAATATTCTCATGAATAATAGTAACATGTCCCATTTTTCTGAATGGTCGTGTTTGTTTTTTGCCATAGATATGGGGTGTAACGCCTTTCATTTCCATAATCTTATCAATGTTTTTATACAAAACATCTCCAGTATGTCCTTCTGCACCGACAAGGTTTACCATGATGCCGCCTACAATACTCTCAGTTGCACCTAGCGGAAGATCAAGAATAGCCCTTATATGTTGTTCAAATTGATTGGTGTAACTAGCCTCTATACTATAGTGCCCACTATTATGTGGTCTAGGAGCAACTTCATTTACCAATATTTCATCATCTTGGGTTTGAAACATTTCAACAGCTAAAACGCCAACATGTTCAAAAGCTTTTGAAACTTTTTCAGCTACTGCAATTGCTTTTTTAGCAACATCATCTTCAATTCTTGCTGGGCATATAACATATTCAACCTGATTGGCTTCTGGGTGAAATTCCATTTCTACCACTGGATATGTTTTGATTTCTCCTCTGGGATTGCGAACTACGATAACGGCCAATTCATTTTTGAAATTAATCATTTCTTCAGCAATACACTCTACATCGGGGAGTTTAGCTACATCGGCACCTGTTTTAATAATAGAAACTCCTTTCCCGTCATATCCCCCTTGTGTACTTTTCCAAACAAAAGGTAATTTTATTTTGTTACTGGTAATGCCTTCTGCGAGATGTGCTTTATTAGCCAATTTGACAAAATGAGCCGTAGGGATTTTATTTTTTTGATAAAAAAGTTTCTGCTTCCCTTTATTCTGAATGTTTTCTAAAGTTTTGGAACTGGGAAATACCTTTTTCCCTTCGCTCTCTAGTTTAGCCAACGCCTTAACATTAACAGTCTCAATTTCGAAAGTAAGTATATCTACTTTTTTTCCAAATTCATAAACCGTATCATAATCCATCAAATTTCCTTGCTGGAAATGGTCACAGGCTATTTTGCAGGGGGCATCAGGATTAGGGTCTAAAACATGGGTTTGAATATCATACTTGCGAGTTTCGTATAACATCATCTTGCCTAATTGACCTCCTCCTAATATTCCTAATTTAAATTTTGACGAGAAAAAATTTGTCATTATTGGGGTTTCAAATTTTACTTTAGCAGCAAAAATAATTTTTTCAAAAGGAATAACCACAATAATACGAGCTAAATGCTATAGTCAAACCTTAAATTATCACTATCTTTGCCGCTTTAAATAAAAAACTAGCGTACTGAAAGCTAAACTAGTTATGATTAAACTGCACGATTTACAGTTTGTACCATTTATAAAAGAAAAAAGAATTGTTTCTGCTATAGATGAACTTGCAGATACATTAAACCATGATCTCAAGGATAAAAACCCTGTGTTTATTGGTGTGTTAAATGGTGCTTTTATGTTTTTTTCTGAAGTGTTAAAGCGATTTAATCATGATTGTGAAGTGAGTTTTGTAAAACTATCTTCTTATGATGGTACCACTTCTACAAATAATGTGAAAGAACTCATTGGCTTAGAAACAGACCTATCTGGTCGAACCGTAGTGGTCATAGAAGATATCGTAGATACGGGAAATACCATTGAAGCTTTATCAAAAATGTTGGAGGCTAAGCATTGTGCAGAGGTTAAAATCGCTACGTTGTTCTTCAAATCTGAAGTTTATCAAAAACAAATTCATATCGACTATTTCGGGATCGAAATCCCAAATCGATTTATTGTAGGTTACGGGCTCGATTATAACGAACAGGGGCGTAATCTCACTGATGTATATCAATTAAAAACAAGCAACATGACAAATTTAGTGTTATTTGGCCCTCCGGGTGCTGGAAAAGGAACACAAGCAGAAGTTTTAAAACAAAAATATGATCTGATTCATATCTCAACGGGAGATGTATTTAGATACAATATAAAAAATGCTACAGAACTTGGAGTACTGGCAAAGTCGTATATAGACAAAGGACAATTGGTGCCTGATGAGGTAACGATCAATATGCTGAATGCAGAGGTTGAAAAAAATGCCGAAGCTAATGGTTTTATTTTTGATGGGTTTCCTAGAACAGAGGCACAAGCAGACTCTTTGGCAGAATTGTTAGCTTCTAAAGGATCAGAAGTTAGTGCCATGGTAGCGCTTGAAGTAGATGATGAAGTTTTGGTACAACGTTTATTGGAAAGAGGAAAAACTTCAGGAAGACCAGATGATGCAGATGAAGGAGTTATTCGTAATAGAATTAAAGTATATTATGACGAAACTGCTATTTTGAAAAATTACTATCAAAAACAAGATAAGTATTTTGGAGTAGATGGTGTAGGTGCAATAGAAGAGATAACAGGTCGTCTTAGCGATACTATAGACAACTTATAGTTCTATAAACAGGTTGTAGTAAGTAACTAATAAAGAGATCTTAATTAGATCAGATGAATAAAATCACACTCATATCAATTCTGTTTGTAGTTACTGCTTGTACCAGTACAGTTAAGGAAATTCCATTAAACGAAATTCCAGAGGATTTAAAATGGGTAGCCGATCAAACAGCAAAAAATATTATTGAATTTTGCGATAATGATCAGGCGCTTACCGAATTTAATCAAAGATCTAGTGTAAAAGCTAAAATGCAAAGAGGAGCAGGTAAGTACTTTCTAACCTGTATGGCATATGGGCAATTGGTTTCTAGTAAGAGCTTAGGAGAGTTATATCGGGTGAACAGAGTAAAGGGTAATGTAAAGCGATTTAAGTATAAGTTGCATATCGAGAGTGAAAAATATGACTTAATGGAGCTTCATGTCGATCTTAATTCTGATAAGTTTTTGGCAAATTATACAATTCATGGCCGCCAAATGAATGGGGAGTGGGAATCTGTACTTGATACTTTTGAAGAAAAAGTACGAAAATCTTTAAGGAACTTAAACTAAAAGGTTCAAAATATACTGAATTATGACTGAAGGAAATTTTGTTGATTATGTGAAACTGCACGTTACTTCTGGTAATGGAGGTAAAGGGTCTGTGCATTTGCATCGCGAAAAGTATATTGCCAAAGGAGGTCCAGATGGCGGAGATGGTGGTCGTGGAGGACATATTGTTGTTCGAGCAAATCCTAACATGTGGACCTTGTACCATCTGAAATTTAAACGCCATTTTAGAGCGGGACATGGAGGGCATGGTAGCAAAAATAGAAGTACCGGAGCCGATGGGGAAGATATTTATATCGATGTTCCTTTAGGTACTGTAATTAGAGATACTGAAACTCAAAATGTAATTATAGAAATTACAGAAGAAGGTCAGGAATATATTGCAGCAGAAGGTGGTATGGGAGGTAGAGGTAATTGGCACTTTAAGAGTCCAACAAATCAAACTCCTCGTTATGCACAGCCAGGTGTTGAGGGTGTGCAATATGATATTACTCTCGAGCTGAAGGTACTGGCAGATGTAGGTTTGGTAGGGTTTCCTAATGCTGGTAAATCAACATTGTTATCGGTAATTACTGCGGCAAAGCCTAAAATCGCAGATTATGAGTTTACGACACTCAAACCTAATTTAGGAATTGTAGAATATAGAGATTTTCAAACCTTTGTTATGGCTGATATTCCTGGAATTATAGAGGGAGCTGCCGAAGGAAAGGGTATAGGACATCGATTCTTACGGCATATAGAGCGTAATTCTACCTTGTTGTTTTTGATACCAGCAGATGCTCCCGATATTAAGAAGCAGTATGATATCCTTTTAGATGAGCTTAGACGTTATAACCCTGATTTATTAGATAAAGAAAGACTTATAGCAATTTCTAAATGTGATATGCTAGATGATGAATTGAAACAAGAGTTAAAAGAAGAGTTAGATGAGCAATTAACTGTAGATTACCTATTTATTTCTTCTGTTGCACAACAGGGTATTCAAGAATTAAAGGATAAACTTTGGCAAATGCTAAATGTTTAAAGTATTGTTTTATTCTTCAGACCTTTGTAATATTAAAAATTGATCATCCATCACATTACCGGTAAGCACTAGATTTTTAAAAGAGGTTGCTACAGAAGATCCTGACATTTCGCTACCATCGTTTACGTATATCTGTTCCACAGTATAGTCATTTTTACCTCGATATGTTATTTTAAGTATTTCTGATGGTGCTGTATCTTTTTTTCCTTTCGCATATGATTTGAACCTGAGTAGATTGGGGTGTCCTGCTGTCCATAGATTTCCATTTTGATCAATTTCTATATTGTCTACTCCTGTTTCACAAGGAATATCTTCAATAAATGCTAAAGTACCATCTTCGTTTCTCGTATACACTTTTATAGCAAACTCTCTGGGAGAAGCAACATATACTAGATTTATAGTTGGATCGAAGTTAATACCATTGGCGTAAGCTATTCCCTTCGCAACCTCGGTAAACTCATTTCCATCAAAATATATCACATTAGAGACGGCAAGTCCCAGGTATTCTTCGAATACTTTTCCGATTCCTTCTGTGTATCCATGATCATTGGTGAAATAAAATTGATTTTCGTTTACCATCACCAAATCATTAGGGCTTTTTAAAGAAGCATGGGTTATCGATTTTTTAAAACTTAAACTGTTGTTAACCAATTCAAAAACTTCTATAGAGTGCCCCGTTGTAGTATGATTAATAGCCATTATAGTATAGGTACTATCTTTTTTTAACATAGTGATTCCATGAGGAGCAAAAGGCTGATTAAAAGATTGGGTGAGCGAAACAGTATTGAATTCTTGAGTATCTAAATTCATTAGGTAAAGCGCTCCTTTTTCCTCCTTTTTTGGAGGATAAACCTCTCTGTTGGTTGCTGAGATGATCGCAAAATTATCTGTATAACTAATAGTCATATCTTCTGCTCCTTTAATAGGCACTGCCTTTATTGTTTTACCCTTAGAATAATTTTTGACGGTTCTAAAAAAGCCAGTAGAATTTAAGGTGTGAAAAACGAAAGCGAGAATTACTACTAGAACTACAAATAAGATTCGTTTGGTGGTGATACGCATCATGTTTTTATTTTATTTTTCCATCATGAAAACCTGCTCGTTTCCATATTCCATTCTCTAAAACCCAAATATTTGTAACTCTAAATTCGTTTTCATGTAAACGGTCAGATTTTACGGTAGAAACAATGATTTTCGAGGTTACGATTGCTGTTTCTTGGTACAACTGTATTTCGGTGTCTTTCATTTCATAATTCCTCACGGTAAGTTCTCCAGACTCAATTTCTTTTTGTCTTTTGCTTAAATAATTAATCCAGTTTTCTTTGTGAATAGCCTTAGAGTTACCGTTGGTGTGTACATAATTATCTGTAATCATCGAAGCCAACAACTCTGTGTTTCCTTCTTTGAAAGCATTATTGAAGGTTTCGATTTGTTTGATTAACGTTTCTTTTTTGTGTTTTGTGTCAGATTCCGTAGTTGTTTGGCAACCTAATATCCACACTAAACAAAAGATCATTGATAAAATTCTGGTAGTCATAAGAATGATATGAAATAAATGTTATCGTTTTTTGATATGTAATACTGCGGGGGTGGTTTAAATATACCAAATATAAATGTTAGAACTACTAAAATTTGATATGTCTGGTTAGCATCAATTTTAGTTTATCTTAGCCAAATAAGTGAAAAATAGATTTTTTACTTTTCCAAAAGGCTATAAGACATATTCAACAATGAAAATTATACGACTCATCAAAAAACTGCTAAACCCAATAAAAAAGTTTGGATCAAACATCGAGTGGAGATCTAAAATCGTTGATTTATTTATTGTAATAATAGGTATTACACTTGCATTTAGATTAAACGCCTGGAGTGAATCAAAAAAACAGGATGATTTGTTGAGTACGTATCTGACTAGTTTTGATAATGAGAATGCGTCTAATATAATGAGCCTTAATGAGGTCCTGGCAGCTTCCCATGAACAATTAGCAAAGGTTGATACGTTACAGCATATTATGCGAATTGGGAATTATGCAGATCAACGGCTTAGTAGATGGTCTCCAAGTTTATTGAATGCAATTAATTATAAACCAACTCTTATTACATTAGAGAGTATAAAAGAATCTGGAGATTTTGAGTTGATTAAGAATTACGAATTAAAGCGAAAAATTATTACAGCATATGAATCATTGGTTCATTTAAAAGAACAGGAATTGGTGTTAAATGACTATGTGAAGAATATAACTAGACCCTATTTTTTCGAGAAGATAAGATATAGAGATTTTTATCCGGTTGATGACGAAGGACTCATTCGAGATCATAGATTCGAAAATATTATCATAGGTTATGGTTTGATTATGAGAAATCAAATACAAGGATATGATAGTGTAATGGTCAATTTACTAAATCTTAAAGATGAACTTTCAGGTTATACTAATAAATAATTAAGAAATATTATTGATGCAAAGAAAGTAAACGAAAATCGTAAGGTGTCCACCAACAAGCTTTTATGTCACTTTGCTTTAAGCCCGTGTTTACCCAAGTATTACAGGTGTTGAAACAGGTATAGTTACCAGTGGCTTCATAGAAATCATCATTTTTATAATATCCTATACCTGGTAAAATAATTTTTTGTTGAGAATTGTTCAGTCTAAATGAGTTGTTGATATATTGATTTATTTTTTTTAGCTGTTTGCCACTCAAAGTAATGGCTACCCAATCATCTTGTTTATGGGTATATCTTGTAACATGCAATAAGGTAGAAGTATTTACAAACAAAGCTCTAAAACCATTGATAAAAGTTAAATCCCCCCAAGTTGGTGTTTCCACATAGAACGTTTTGTCTCCCCAACCAAACGAAAAAAAATCCTCATCATTTTCATATTTCAAACTATAAAGTATGGAAGGATCAATTTCTGATTTTGGTATGATAATTTCCAAATGAACACCATTACTAGATAAATAAATGGTGTGTTTTTTTTCTGGACTTGCACTATTCTTATTCACGGTAATATAAGACGAAATAAGTGAAATAATGATATACGATAGGGGTATGCAGAGAACAACACCAAGGTATTTAGCTATTTTTTTTAGTATTCTCATCCTGCGAATTACAAAAAAATGTAGATGATTTACAAACTATTAGGCTATACTTTTATACAAAGGCTATAAAGTGAAAGAAAAAACCTGTCGTGCAATACGACAGGTTTTCATAGTGTTAGTTTATTTTTATGCGTATACCTTCAGAATGGCTTGAGAATTCTGGGGCATACATACTTTGAATTGTAGTGATGCCATTTGAGAAATCTCCTTTATTATTAACACGAAGGTCATATTCAAAAACGTACACGCCTTTGGGTAAATAATCGAAAAAGAAATTGGTAGAAGCATCCTTTGTACTTTCGTAGTAACCTAGGCCATCTTGCCATTTGTATTGAGAAATTACATTGACTGGCTCTAAGCCTGATGCTCTCATATCCTTCATATGAACAAATTCCATAGTGCGATCTGACCTTAATTCAATACGTACTCGTACCAAATCTCCTATTTCTAACTTGGTTTTATCGGTGATCTCTGTAATTTCCTCGCCAGTATCTGTATTCTTTTTAAGGAAGAGCTTTTTCTTTAATGATAATGGGGTTTTGGCTGGAGTGATTTTATCCAAATTTTCAAAATATTGCCAGTATAAAGCTCCCCAGGCTATTCCTTTTCCTTTCTTAGAAATCTGTGCTGTTGCCATTTTTGGATTCACTTCCTTGCCATTCCATACAGTTTTAAAATACCCGGTTCCGGCTTCTACTTTAACATCTTCCATAGTACTAGGGTCAATTTTCTGATCTCCCAAAACAATTTCTACCATGTCTGTAATCGAAATCCAATCACTTCCTTGCAATAATAGTGCATACACAGCATCAGCAGTAGCTTTGGTGGTTTTCCAGCGATTGGTTTGTTTGTTTTTAAGTAACCATATTTTAAGGTTATCTACAATTTCTGTACGTTTTGGTTCTTTTTCTATTTCTGAAAAGACTTCAATCATCAAGGATTGAGTTTCAATAGGGGCTTGGTACCAATACCAGCTTGATGTATTCGATTTCCAATACATGCCAAGTTCATCGTTTGTTATACTTCGTTCATCTAAAGATCTAATTATTTTATTAGCGTATGTAGATTCATTATTTCGGTCTAAGATAAGTGCTAGCATTCCCTGAGCATATAAACCTTGATTGAGCCAATATTTTTTGGACTGTCCTAAATAGTAATCCCATGCTTCATTAGTCTTTTTAGGTCTTTTTATATGAGAAAAGAAACTACGCATATATAAATAATGAATCTGAGTATAGCTTAAGTGATCTTTATTGATGTCGATTTTGTTTTTCTTACAATATCTTTTTAGCTCTTCATATTCTCTTACAAAGGCATTGTCCAAAAATCTGATAGCATTTTGTACCATATTTAAGGTAGGTTTATCATACTCTCTTACTCCAAGTTTTTTAAGATGACCCAATCCTGTTGTAATATGTTGGGTGATAAAACGATTCTCTCTTCCTCCTTTGAACCATGGGAAGCCACCTGAGCCAAGCTGCATGTTTTTTAATTTATTGAGTGCAGATTGTAATTCGTTGTTCATTTTGTTAAGATCAAACAACAGCGCAATACGTTTTTTCTGCTCAGTTTCACTTTGTGCATCTCTGAGCCAAGGCGTCTCTTGGATCATTAATGATTTCAGTTCCTGATTTTTTTCCAGATTACTCAGTAAAGCATCTGTAGATTTCCATTGATTGAACACTTCTTGTATTCTTGGATTCGAATTTGCAATATGACTTGCCAATGCATTTGCATAAAACCTTGAAAATGTTTGCTCAGAACACTCGTAAGGGTACTCCATCAAATAGGGAAGTGCCTGTACAGCATACCAGGCCGGGTTCGAGGTCATCTCCAGGCTGAGCTTGTGGTGCTTTAATGTGGTTGAAGTATTGTTTTTTAATTTTTCAAGTGTAAACGTTTTAGTTTGGTTCGAACGAATCCACATAGGGAGTGTTTCGGTAACCAACATTCTATTACTTAATACAGGTAACGCATTTTGCTCACCATCAGAAAAGTCTCCAGCTTTAGCAATAATTTTATATTGAACGGTTTGAACGTCATCTGGTATGTGAAGACTCCAGGAAACATTTGTGTTTCCTTTGGTGTCTACAGAGAAGTTCTGTCGTGCTTCTGTATTTTGAAGTTTCGTATCGATACTTGTATTGGTCATGGCATCAAATAGCTGTAACTCTACAATTCCGTTCAGGTTGTTTTCAGAAAGGTTAGATATTTTGGTGCTTAAAACAATTTGATCTCCTTCTCTCAAAAACCGTGGAGGGTTAGGTAAAATCATTAACTCCTTTTGGGTAACCGTTTCTAAGGTTTGTGTAGCAGAATGCATTTCTTTGGTATGCGCAAGCAGTTGTAGTTTCCATTGTGTTAATGCCTCTGGAGCAGTAAAGTTAAAACTCACATTACCTTCAACATCTGTGGTTAAATGAGGAAAGAAAAAGGCGGTTTCCTGAAGGTTTTTTCTAATTTTCACTCCTTCGAGAGATGTTTCTTTAGTAGCTACTTTTTCCTCGGTAGCTATAGAATCGGTAGCATTTCCTGTGAGTGCAGCCTCTTTTCTTACCGCTTCATCTGCAACTACTTCTTCTAAAACAGCATCGTTTTCGGCTTCCATAACCATTCCAGAAGCCATTGGTGCAGCCATGGCTTTTTTACGCAATGCTCTTCCTCCATAATAACTTTGGTTAAAATATAAGCCAAACCAATTTAATCGATCAAAATTTGGGCTCCGATAGTAAGAGCTATATCCTGGGTTATTGTTTAGAATAAAGGCATTCACTCCAAAACTGTACCCTCCATTTCTTTTATTTCTTGTGTAGTATGTAGGTCTGGCGGTAGGATCAAAATACCATTGATGAGGTTTAAATTGATCTAAAGAAGCATCATACATACTTGCTAAAAGTTCGGCACTGGTTTTATCTCCTTTTGTTCCTTTAATGGTAAAACTCCAGGTCTCTTCTTGTCCGGGTTTTAATTTATCTCTAAAAGTTTTGGTTTCGATTTGTAAATCGGTAGGGGCATAGGGAACAGCGATGGGAATTGCTCCACTTTGGAAACCGTTGTAATTTACAAAGCTATAGCTTACAGAAAAACCACCTAAGTCATTACTTTCGATTGGGATTTTTATCGTTTTACTGTTTCCGGATAATTGAATATACTTTGTATCAACTATTTGATAGTTTTTCTCAATATCTACGGTTATAGTGATATCCTTAGAAGATGAACTGAGTTTGATTGTAGCGATCTCTCCCGTTTTATAGGTTTTTTGATCGGTTGTGATTTCAAATAATTGATTGTCACTAATCTGTTTGTCTTCTTGGTTGTATAACGTTATATATTGAATATCTTTAACATCTTGTCCAAATTTATCTTTGGTGTTTAATTCAATAACATATTTACCAGACGCCCATTTTTTTAGGTTGCTAAGTGCAATTTCCTGAGAGCCAATTTTATTTTCTTTGGAGGCTGCAGTATTAAAAGTACGATTGAGAAGCAGCTCTCCTTTTTCCCAATTGCGATAATCGTGCTCATCCTTAAAAGCGTCATGAGGGAACAATTTTTTGAATTCCGCTTTTTCAAAACCAGGATAATCGGGAGCACCCCATGGTCTTAATCGCATAGGTTGTTCTGGAGCCTTAAGTTTGAAAATTTTAAGGGTTCCACTAGAGGCTATAGGTTCGTTGTTCAGGTTAATAGTACTAACCGATAAGGTTTGGTTTTTTACTGTCTTGTCAATTTTGTTTGGTACCGAAATTGTAGCGGTCATTGCGTGATACCCAACATGTACAGTAGTTGTAGTGCTTCGGGTTTCTCCATTTATATCAACAACATCTGCAGTTACTTCATAATTAAAAATTGGTAAATTCTCTTTATCTACATTAAGATCAGGCAGCGCTTTAAAATTAATTATGTATTCTCCTTTTTCGTTAGTCTTGGTCTCTCCATGTGTTATCTCTTGAGACTCCGAAGTGTAGCGGGGGTACCAATAACACCATCTTGGGTATTGCACTTTTCGGTGTACTCTGTAAGTAACTTTGGCATCTGTAATATTACTTCCGGCATATGCTTTTGCCGTTCCCGTTAATTGTATATCGTCATTTACCTTATATGTTTCGGTAATCGGGTTAAAGTTGGTTTCAAATTTTGGGCGTTTATATTCTTCCACAGAAAAGGAAACACTTTTGTAATTCATGGTTTGTATCATATACATTCCGGTCAAACCAGAAGATGGAAGTATAAATTCACCAGAAAACGATCCATAATCATTTGTTTTTACAGTTAGTTTTTTTACTTCTTGTCCATTAACATCTCTAAGAGTTAGATATGTTAAATAATCTGGCATAACTTTGAAGTCTTCCTTGCCTTGAGCAGACATTACAATACCTTTAAAATATACAGTTTGCCCCGGTCTGTATATACTTCTATCTGTAAATAAGAATGTATTTTGTCTCAGACCATCATTGTCGTAATTTTCTTTATAAGATTGATTGAGGTAGACGTTGTCAAAATAGGCTTTGTCATTTTCATAAGTAGCTGTTATGGTTACGTCATAATAGTAGGTATTAAAAGATAGAGATACTTGTCCGTTTTTATCGGTAGTTACAGTCTTATCCAGTTTTTGTCCGTAGCCTCTATTGTTTTTTGTCTTTAGATGTAGTTTGGCATTTGCGATGGGTTTTCCATTATTTCTATTCAATACCTGAAAGACTGATTTTTCTGAAGTTTTACTTTCTACGAGAGTTAGGTTGCTTATTTGTAAGTCTCCATATGAAAATACCGTATTTTCTGAAAGATTTTTATCCAGAGTAGCTAGAATCAAATAAGATCCCTGATCAAGTTTTGGCACCTGCACTTCGGTAGAATGAGTTTGGTAATCGTTTTCGTTTTTTATCGAAGAGTCCCAAGATGTTACGACTTTAAGATTGTTTAAAAACCGAACTTTTTCTTCGTCTCTATATAATCTGTTTAATGATTCTAATTGTTTTGGACTTATTTTTAATGCCTTGAAATAAAGTTGATTTAGGTTTTTATATGTAATTAAAAGTCTTCCCGGAGTTTGAATCGGAACATATTTTTCGGTCTTAATATTGAGTTCTTTATGAAGAATCTCTGATTTTAGGGTTTCGCATTTTCCTGCCCCTCTAGAATCTGGAAATTTTTTAATAGTAGTATCACAAATCTCTAATGCTTCCTTGAGTTTCCATCTATGATTCGTATTGTTCTTGGGAGAATAACTTGCCGCCTGTTCTTTGTATAGATTGGCAATTTCAAAATCATAAAGTGCAGCTACCTTATTATTGTTAACTTTTTCTTTTTCGGTAGTTAATGTGTTTAATAATACCTCTTCTTTGTTAATGAAAACTGCATTTTCATATACAAATCTTATACGTTCTAGATTGATCTCTACCAGTGCATCTAGAGTGTTATCACGATTATGAAACTGAATTAGGTTTTTGTATAGTTTTAATGCATTTCCTTGAAGGGATAAAGAATCTTGATTCTCAATTTTTAATACTAAAAAGGAATCATGATCGGCTAAGTATTTGGGATTATCAATGGTAAAGGCATATGCTGGTTTTGTGATATTGATTTCTGAAGTTTTATAGAATTCTAACGCGTTATGAGTTAAAAAATCATATAGTGTAGGACGGTAGATTTTTGACTCTTCATAGGCGTTTAAAATAGCATCGAACTTACTTAAGTCTGTTTGTTGTGCTAATACACCGTTCTCGATGGATTTTTGATAGTATGTATGAATTTCTGCAAATAAAGTTTCTAAGTCCCATGTCCTAAAATCCTGTTCATCTACTTTTTCTGAGGTCTGAGTACGATTATAAAACTTCCACCTATTATTCTGGAAGTACTGCCAGTATAAATTGGCCAAAATACTTTCTAAAATATTACTTTTAGGAAATTTGCTTTCTTCGATTTCAGCTTTAAAGTCTTTGATGATATTAAGTTGAGCATTTTCTTCTAGAGTAAGCATATACTTTGCTTTATACAGCATCGACTTAATAAGTTGATTATCGTTATTCTCTTTTTTTGCAGCTGTGAAAATCTTTTCAACCACTTCTAGTGCCGACTTAGGAAGGCCTTTTTGATCAAAGGTTTCTACTTCCTTCCATTCGGCCTTGAAATCATTTTGACCACTCATATAGGTAAGGTTTGATAAAGTAAATATGACAAGGATGATATACTTTTTCATCATAATTGATTTTAGGTTGCTAATAGACTCAAACAAGACTTATACCAATTTTATAACGCTAAGAATCTTGGGTTCATACATAACTTTATAAAACTACGTATTTGAAATGAGTCATAACAGTTTTCATATTATAAATTGTATTCGGTATCGAAGAAAAGATATGTAGGATTTATAATCAATTAGAAATGAGTAAAAAGTGATTTGAAGTTAGTGTAATCTTGGTATGAGTTAGTAAAAGGTCAAAGGTTTTGCTAAGAAATCTTACATTTTTCAATGTAGATTGTATCTTTACCAATAGATTCAAAATTTTACTATGCGCGTACATTTTATTGCAATTGGAGGAAGCGCAATGCATAATCTTGCTATTGCATTGCACCAAAAAGGATATCAGATAACAGGAAGTGATGATACTATTTTTGAACCTTCAAAATCAAGATTAGAAAAACACGGATTATTACCGAAGGAGTTTGGATGGTTTTCGGACAAAATTACCGTAAATCTTGATGCAATTATACTTGGTATGCATGCCAAAGAGGATAATGAAGAGCTTATAAAAGCGCAACAACTCGGTTTGAAAATTTATTCGTATCCCGAGTTTTTGTATGAACAATCTAAAGATAAAACACGTGTAGTAATTGGAGGTTCTCATGGTAAAACAACCATAACTTCTATGATTTTGCATGTATTGCATTATCATGACAAAGAAGTTGATTACATGGTTGGAGCCCAACTAGAAGGCTTTGATACTATGGTTCATCTTACCGATGCGAATGACTTTATGGTGCTTGAAGGCGATGAATACTTATCTTCTCCAATAGATAGAAGGCCAAAATTTCATTTATATCAACCCAATATTGCATTGGTTAGTGGTATTGCCTGGGATCATATTAATGTGTTTCCAACTTTTGATAATTATGTAGATCAGTTTAGAATTTTCATGAATTCTATAGTAAATGGAGGTGCTTTGGTTTATAATGAAGAAGATGCAGAGGTAAAGCAATTGGCAGAAGCAACAGAAATACCCATTCGTAAATTTCCTTACGCTACTCCTGATTATCAAATTGAAGATGGGAAAACTCTTCTGGCCACACCTGAAGGAGAAATGCCAATTGAGGTTTTTGGAGCTCATAATCTAAGTAATTTGGCTGGAGCAAAATGGATTTGCCAGCATATGGGAATTGATGAGGATGATTTTTACGAAGCGATCGCATCATTCAAAGGAGCTTCTAAGAGATTGGAAAAAATTGCAGAAACCCCAAAAGCTGTAGCTTATAAAGATTTTGCGCATAGCCCTTCAAAAGTAAGTGCTACTACAAAGGCGGTAAAAGAACAGTATAGAGATAGAAATGTAATTGCTTGTTTAGAACTTCATACGTACAGTAGTCTTAATGTAGAGTTTTTGAAGGAGTATGAAGGTGCTTTAAATGAGGCTGATAAAGCAGTGGTTTTTTACTCTCCGGATGCAGTAAAAATAAAGAGGTTAGAAGAAATTTCTAAAGAACAAATAGCCACATCATTTAATAGGGAAGACCTTATTATCTATACTAACCCCTTAGATTTTCAGTCATATCTCAAGGAGGAAGATTTTTCTAATTCTGTTCTTTTGCTTATGAGTAGTGGAAACTATGGAGGTTTAAATTTTGAGGATGTAAAAGACTTGTTGTAATTAAAGAACGTTGTTATTTGAAATGGCGTTCAAATAATTTATCAACGAAGTTGGTAATGTTTTTTTGGTTAGAATGTATTAATTCCTCCTTAGCGTTTTTGATATCAGCAGGATTTTTGTCTTGGCTTAATTTAAATTTACCTTCCCATTCTTCAACTTCTATTTCAAAACAGTGAATATAAGGCACCAAGCGATCCATGCGAGGATCATTAATTTCTAAGATGAATTTTTGAGTTTCACCTTCGAGATAATCTGTCATAGCCACCATAGATTGTTTAATGCGTTCTGGATCTTTGATTTCTTTAACTTTTCCTCGGGCATGAGCGATAACATAATTCCAAGTAGGTAATTGTTTTGTTGTGTATATCGAAGGGGAGATATAGGTTTGAGGACCACTAAAAATTGTAGTTATGCCATTATTGTTCTTTAAAAGTTCAGTGTGAGGATTGTTTCGGTCGATATGACCAACTAGCTTTTCTCCATGAAAAATTAATGGGGCGTGAGTGATAAAAGGCGTATTTTCTTTTGCTGAAATAAGAGTCGCAAAAGGATATGCTTTAGCAACTTCTTTAATATTCTCGATATGGTATTCTTGGTGATGTTTTGGTGGATACACTATAATTAAGAGTTAAATTGTTGTAGGTGATGGTCTAGATGTTTGTATTGCATTTTACCCCATTGTTCCCTGGTGAATTTTCCAAACATAGGATGAGGTGCCCATTCTTGTTTGTTTCGTTGTTCAGAAAATTCTTTAATTAAGTTAAGTAATTCTTGTTTTTCTTTTTCAAACTCTTTTTGATCAACTACTTTTAATTTAGAATGAGTAGGTAGGTTTCTTTTCCATGGTTTATCGTTATACATCGCTTTCTTGAAGAATAGTTTTGCCAAGAAATTCGGTTTTAATTTCGGATGTTCTTTCTGAAGAACAATCTTTAATGGAAACTGACAATGATATAACATTTGTGAGGCATTCATCTTTCCCCATGCCGGATTTGTAGATTCAGAAATATTATTAATCCTATTTTGTATTTCCTGTGAGGTAGATTCATCGAATAAAGATTTCATAATGCTCCATTTTTGTGGATGAGTGTCCTCAAAAATAAGGTATTATTTTCTTAAAAATAAAAAAGGCAGATCATTGATCTGCCTTTTGATATATTAAAATGTTGTATTTAACCTACTTCATCGAAGAATAAACTTAAGAAACCATCAAGATCTTCGCTATTTGCAATATCTGTTGGTGTTCCTAAATTTATCATTAAGGGTTGATCCTTAATAGTACCTTTAAGAAAATATTGGTATGTTGTTCCCATTTTAAACTTAAATCCTTTAAGTTGTGATCCAAAAGAAGTAAAAGTCACTTCTGTTTTAGATGTATTTCCTTCAGCAAACGCAGAGATTGTAGCGTCGAAAACGGCAGATAACATATCATCTGTATAGTAATCCCATTTTATAGAAGTACCATTACATGCTTGTAATTCATATTCAGATTGTGCTTCACAACCTCTTGGAACTTGTATGTTATTTCCTACTAAATTTAAAAAAGAAACCTTCTTATCTTGTCCATAGAAATTTAATGCAGAAAGAAGTAAAACGATAGTAAAAATATTCTTCATAAATAGGTTAATTTGAAGGTGTTTAATTATTCATTTTTCGATTAAGGGTGCCCAAATATAGTAAAACTTTCATTTTCAAACAAATATATTGCAGTAAATATTGAGGTTTCTTCAAAAAGACCCACTTGATATTTTGATATTTATAAAGTAATAATGACTTGTTTTTGAGATAAATAGTTTATACTTATAAGTAGGTAGATGAAGAGAATAAATATTAAAAATTTAACAAATGAATGAGGTGAATCCGTCTTTTTCCATCAAGGAATGGAGTGAAAATGATCGTCCAAGAGAGAAATTAATCGTTAAAGGGAAAAATGCTTTGTCAGATGCCGAATTAATGGCTATTCTAATTGGTTCTGGAAATAGGGAAGAAAGTGCTGTAGATTTAAGTAAAAGAATATTGGCTAGTGTGGATCATAAAATCAATAAATTGTGCAAGCTTTCTGTCAAGCAGTTAATGAGTTTTAAGGGAATAGGAGAAGCGAAAGCTATCGCGATTGTAGCTGGTCTTGAACTAGGACGAAGAAGAAATAGAGATGTAGCGATTGAGTCGAAGATTACCTCTAGTAAGGATGCTTATCAAATTTTTAATAAATATATAGGTGATTTAGATCACGAAGAATTCTGGGTATTATATTTAAATAATTCTAACAAAGTACTACAGCAAAAGCAAATTAGTATTGGTGGTAAAACAGGAACATTGGTAGACCCTAAAATTGTATTTAGGTTTGCACTGGAATATGGAGCAAGCCATTTAATTATTGGTCATAATCATCCTAGTGGTGTAATAAAACCAAGTGAATCAGATAAGAAGTTAACTCAAAAATTAAAGCTGGCAGGAGAAAGTTTAGATATTAAGGTACTTGATCATCTTATTATAGGGGAAAAAAGTTATTTTAGCTTTGCTGATGAATCGTTGATGTGAATCTGGTACTAATAAATACGGTTTTAAAAAACAATTTTGTAACGGGCATATGTTATTAATACATACACAAAAAGTAACTTCTAGGGTTTCTTATACTTTTAAACATATTTGCAAAAGAATTTTAGGTTTAGATGTTGAGATTACCTCAAAGATAGAGGCGTTTATTGCCCATGATGGCCCAAAGTTTTCTTACGGGAAACAGCCGTTAGGTAAAGAATTGTATTTTCAAAGTGTAGATTTACTTTTTGAACATGGATTAAATGATATAGAGATTAATGTGTCCGATTGGGAAGATACCAAGTGCTTTTTCGAAGTAAAAAACGAAACATCAGCCTTGCCCTATGATATATTTGCAGCAACTTTTTACTTGCTCACCAGATATGAAGAATATATGCCTCATGTAAAGGACGAGCTTGGACGGTTTCCTGCTACCGAAAGTATAGGGTATTTAAACAACTTTTTACAATACCCTGTAGTTGATATATGGACCTATAAATTCAAAAAGATTCTCAAGGAAAAATATCCAGATTTAGAATTTGGAAATAGAAAGTTTAGTGTGCTTCCGGTAATATCTGTAGCTGAAACGTTTGCTTATAAAAATAAAGGAATACTTAGATCGATTGGAGGAGGATTAAGAGATTTATGGCGACTTAAATTAGACGAGGTGACCGATAGAGTCAAGGTAAACCTGGGTTTTAAAAAGGACCCATTTGATATTTTTGATTTTATAATAGATATGCAAAAAAATAAAAAAAGAAAAGCGATAACACTTTTTGGTTTAGGAGACTATTCGAATTTTGAAAAGAATATAGGGTATAATAAGCCTGAACACATTACAATGATCAAACATATCGCAGACTATTTGATAGCTGGACTTAAAGTTTCCTATGAAGCCGTGAGTGATTTGTCTGTTTTAAAAAAAGAAAAACATAGAATCGAGAGTATTCTCAATAGAAAATTGAAATATGCGCTTTGTTCCTTCTTTAAGCTTAAACTCCCAGAGGCCTATCGCAGTTTTATAGAACTAGAGGTTGAAGAAGATTACTCTATGGGATATTCTCAGTTTTCGGGATTTAGGGCTGGCACCTGTACACCATTCATGTTTTATGACTTAGATTATGAAGTACAAACACCTCTAAAAGTGCATTCATTTTGTTTTGCGAACCTCGGGCAACGAAAAGATTTATTGAATGAGGGAATGGCCCAAAACGAAATTATAACTTACCTAGAACGAATTCAAGCTGTAGATGGGGTTTTTATTCCGGTTTTTAGTAATATTTTGTTTAGTGAGATATACGACCAGATATTTTGGAAATCTATTTTTAAATTTATTTGGAATACAAAAGATGAATAAAGAAATTAAACATATATTTTTTGATCTTGATCATACGCTATGGGACTTTGATAAAAACTCCTTTTTTGCTTTTCAGATGGTTTTTGAAAAGTTTAAAGTAGCAATTGGTGTCAATCAGTTTTTAGAATCTTACAAGCCGGTGAATATGAAGTATTGGAAACTCTATAGAGAAGAGAGAGTGACCAAGTTAGAATTAAGGAGAGGACGTTTAATAGAAGCCTTTGGTCTTTTTGAAATCGAATATCCTATTCAGGTTATTGATGAAATGTCTGAAGATTATATATCCTTTTTGCCACTTAATAATTACCTTATTGATGGAGCCAAAGATCTTTTAGATTATCTCGAACCAAAATATAATATGCATATCATTACCAACGGATTTAGAGAAGTGCAGGAGAACAAATTGGAAAATTCGGGAATTAAAAATTACTTTCTTACGGTGACCAATAGTGAAGAAGCAGGTGTTAAAAAACCAAATCCTCATATTTTTAAACAAGCTTTGAAGAGTTCTGGCGCAAATGTTGATAATAGTGTTATGATTGGAGATAACTATGAGGCAGATATTTTAGGAGCACAGAATTTAGGTTTTAAAACGATATGTTTTAACTATCATAGAGAAAAATTACCAGTAGAAGATATACAAGTTTCTCAATTAAGGGAGATCAAAATGTATCTGTAGTGATAAATATTTGTATTTTGGTAGTACAAAACAACGTTAGGGCTTTCGAATGTTATGAAAAAAGCATAATATCGCAAACCCATAAGAGAGTTAAAGATGTTTTATAAATCTCTCTTTTATTGCACAAATACATAACTAATCAAGAATTCGGCTTACTAAAAATTAAATTTAAAATTAGGGTATTTTACAAACTACACGTTATATAATATAGATAAGGTTGTTTTGTAAAATAACTTAAATCGACTCAAATCTTAAATGTGAATGTTAGCAAAAGTTCATTACTTCAAAAATGTTATAATGTTCTTTTGTAAAAAAAATAGTTTTTTTAGTAATGAAGAAAATAAAAAAAGTATCTCTTTTGCTATGGAGTGCGTGTATTTTAATACTTCCTTTTTCTTGTGTTAAAGATGTTGATTTTGACCAGGTAGAAGATGTAGTGTTGACTCCAATATTCGAAATCGACTTTATCTTTTCTAGGTTTGATACAGCAGAGTTTGTTGATCCTGATCTGGATCCTTCTATCGTTATTCCTGAAGTAGTTGTAGATGATGTATTAAACTATGATCTTTTAGGGTCAGATTTGATTGTTGATAATTTAGAGCAAGTAGAACTAACCTTCGAGTTTAGAAATACAATTCCCAGAAACTTCGATTTTGTATTTAGTTTTTTAAATGATGCCAATCAGCCTATTGGACCTACATTTGGTATGACAGCGAGTGCGGGCAATGGGCCGGGAACCGAGCCTGTAGTTACTACTGAAATAATAGTGCTAGATAATGCAACCATTAATACTTTAGGCGCAGCTACGCAACTGGCTTCTTCTATTAGAGTACTTAATGTAAATAGTGCATTAGAAGGGGTGTTAGAATTAAGATCAAAAGGAACATACTTTATTAATTACGATTTATGAGATTCAGAATAGTTTTATGTTTACTAGTGTTATGGGGCTCATGTATCTTCGCGCAAAATAAAGAAACACTTTATGACTTTGGGGACTTACCCCAGTCATTAATGCTTAACCCAGGAACAGAGGTTAGGTTTAAACGTCATTTCGGAGTTCCATTTCTGTCACAATTTCATGTAAATGCAGGGTTACGAGGAGCATCACTGTACGATGTTTTTGCAGATGACGGTAGGGATATCAATGAAAAAATTGAAACTACACTTAACAAACTTTCCAGTAATGATCATTTAAGTTTTACGCAACAGCTCGAAATTGTGAATTTTGGATGGGAGAGTAAAAGTAATAGAGATGTGTATTTCTCTGGCGGGGTATATCAGGAGCTTGATGTTATCGGGTATTTTCCCAAAGATTTTGCTGTATTGGCATATCAAGGAAATCAAGATTTCATTAACCAACCTTTTCGTTTTTCTCAGGTAAATGCCTCAGCAGAATTATTAATGGTGTATCACTTTGGATACAATAAAAGGGTTAATGATAAACTTACCTTTGGTGCCAGAGCAAAATTATATTCCAGTATGCTTCATGCTAGAAGTGCTCGTAATAGTGGTACTTTTACAACAGTAGAAACTCCTCAGGGTAACAATATATACCAACATATCATTAATAATGCAGATGTAACATTGAGAACTTCGGGATATGCATCTCTTAGAGATATAGATGAAGAAACCAGTTCGGCTGAGGTGAAAAAAGCCATTAATAAAATTATTGGGAGAGCCTTATTTGGCGGTAATTTAGGGATAGGGGTTGATGTTGGATTTACCCATAGGATTAATGACCAACTTAGTGTGACAGGTAGTGCCAATGATTTGGGTGTAGTGTTTTATACTAAAGATGTAGAAACCTATAGAGCCAGAGGAAATTATGTTTTTGATGGTTTTGAGACTCCAATTCAGTTTACAGGACAGCCTTCGCAAGATTTTGTAGATGAATTAGAAGAAGCGATTCCGCTAGATACCTTAAGTACAAGTTATGTAACTATGAGGCCTCTTAAGTTAAACGGATCTCTTAAATACTCTTTCAATCAATATGAAGATGGAACTTGTTATTACTGTATCGAAGGGGAAGATGCTCCGTATTTAGATGCAGTAGGAGTGCAGTTGTTTACTCAATTTAGGCCTAAAAGACCTATATATGGGGCTTCCTTGTTTTACTACAAGAGATGGTTTGAGTTTTTAAGAACTAAAATTACGTACACCGTAGATGATTATTCCTTTTATAACTTTGGATTTCTGGTCTCTACACATATAGATAAAATAAATTTTTATATTTCTGCCAATAATTTATTAGATTACACCAATCTTGCCAAGGCTAGGGGAGCTGCGGTACAATTTGGCTTTAATGTAATAATGTAACCAAGTAGTATAATGAAACGAATTTTAATTTTAGGGGGCTTTTTATTGTGTGTATTTATGAGTTCTGCTCAGACAAACACAAATAACTACAAATATGTTGTTGTGCCTAAAGGGTACGAGTTTTTGAAAAAAGAAGATGCATATCAATTAAATTCTTTAACCAAATTTTTGTTTAATAAATATGGGTTTGTAGCTTTCCTGCAAGGAGAGAATGTTCCTAGTGATTTAGCTGAAAATGGTTGTAAAGGATTACGAGCAGATGTTAAGAAGAGTTCAAGCTTGTTTTTGACCAAACTTACGGTTTCCTTGACAGATTGTAATGGAGCAGTGTTGTTTACTTCTGATGAAGGACAGAGCAAGGAGAAAGATTTTAAAACTGCATATCATGAAGCGTTACGAAATGCGTTTAAGAGTGTTGAGAAACTTAATCATCAATATGTCGAAGGTGAAGCGAATTCTGTTTCTCTAGCTAAAGTGCCAAAACAGGATAAAGCTGTAAAGCCAGAGGTGAAAAAAGAGGCTTTAGCTAATGGATCGAAACCTGTTAAAGAAAGTACTGAAAATGAGGAAAAGAAACCTTCCAAGACTGTGATGACAGGTAAGGATGTTTCGTATTCTTTGAATAATATAGCTTATGTTTTTGATAATACAGCATATGGATTTGAGTTATCAAAAAAACAATCAGATGGTAAAAAGCTAGTAGGGAAGATTTATAAACTCGGTAAAGATAATAGCTACCTTGTGAAGGCTGCAGATTTGAGTGGTTTTGGGTATTTTGATAGCTACGGAAATTTTATTCTAGAAAGGATTAATCCTGCAACCGAATTGATAATAAAAGATGTTCTAGCGCGTCAATAAAGGTGTTTTAGTAATCATATTTTTTACCCCATCTAGACTTTAGGAAGTTTCTAAAGGCATTCTCTCTTTGATTATCTCCGGGGTCATATAATTTGGTGTTCGCAATTTCTTCAGGTAAGAACTCTTGCAGTACAAAATTATCTTTATGATTATGAGCATATTTATAATCTTCACCATATCCTAAATCTTTCATTAGCTTAGTTGGGGCATTACGAATAGGCAAGGGTACAGATAAATCTCCTGTTTGTTTAACAAGTTGCTGTGCGGTATTTATAGCCATATAAGATGCATTACTCTTTGCTGAAGTGGCAAGATACACTGCGCATTGACTAAGTATAATCCTTGCTTCGGGATAACCAATAGTAGTAACAGCTTGAAATGTATTATTAGCCATAATTAAAGCCGTTGGATTTGCATTTCCGATATCTTCAGAAGCTAGTATAATCATTCTGCGTGCTATAAATTTAAGATCTTCTCCTCCTTCAATCATTCTAGCTAACCAATATACTGCTGCATTAGGGTCACTTCCTCTTACCGACTTTATGAATGCAGAAATAATGTCATAATGCTGTTCACCTGTCTTGTCGTATCGTACTGTATTCTGTTGTACTAGTTTTAAAACAAGATCATTGGTAATGGTAATTGATGAATCTTCCTGACTAGAAACTACAAGTTCAAAAATGTTAAGTAATTTACGGGCATCCCCTCCGCTAAGTCTTAGAAGTGCATCAGTTTCTTCGAGGGAAATACTCTTTGAACTCATGAATTCGTCTTCTTGCATAGCCCGATGCAAAAGTGCTTCTAATTCATCTTTTCCGAAAGCATTTAAAACATAAACCTGGCATCTAGACAAAAGTGCAGGAATGACTTCAAAACTGGGGTTTTCTGTGGTAGCTCCAATTAACGTTACCCATCCTTTTTCAACCGCACCTAGTAAAGAATCTTGTTGAGACTTGCTAAATCTGTGAATTTCATCTATAAACAAGATTGGATTTTTAGAGGTAAATAATCCACCACTTTGCTTTGCTTTTTCAATAACCTCCCTTACATCTTTTACACCACTATTAATAGCACTAAGGGTATAAAAAGGCCTTTGAGACTCTTGGGCGATAATGTTGGCAAGGGTGGTTTTACCTACACCTGGAGGCCCCCATAAGATTAAAGAGGGGATAATTCCTTTTTTTATTTGAGTTGTAAGAGATCCTTTGTCCCCAACTAGATGTTCCTGACTTAAATATGAAGATAAGGATTGCGGGCGAATCCTTTCGGCCAAAGGTTGATTTGTGTCTGTACTCATAGATACAAAGTTACAAAGGATATAAGAATGTAGATGATAAAAATAGGTTTATAACATATAGTTAGCTGACATTTTAACCGATATCTTAATTTGGAATTTTTTTTGATACCTTGTTGATAATGATAGATGATAAAGATATTTTTAAGTTTAATACAGGAGTAGTAGGATATCCAATTGTATTTGTACTGGCCATTTGGATTGTTTTTTGGTTTGAGATTCGGTTTGGATTTGATTTTAACCATTTTGGCGTATTTCCGAGAACTTTTACCGGATTGAGAGGAATTGTTTTCTCTCCTTTTATTCATTCCGATATGACGCATTTATGGCATAATACAATACCTCTTTTAGTATTGTCTATGGCATTGTTTTATTTCTATCAGAAAAATGCATGGAGAATTTTAATTTTCGGTGTTTTGTTAACTGGTTTTTTAACTTGGTTGTTTGGAAGGCCTGCAAATCATATAGGAGCAAGTGGTGTAATATATTTACTGTTTGGCTTTCTTTTTTTTAAAGGAATAGTCGCAAAACACTTTAGGCTTATAGCGTTATCATTTGTAGTAGTTTTTGTTTACGGGAGTATGGTTTGGTATATTTTACCCGTAGACCCTAAGATTTCGTGGGAGGGACATTTATCAGGCCTATTGAGCGGTACGATACTTGCTTTTGTGATTAGGAAAGGAGTAATCGCTCCTAAAGTATATTCCTGGCAATCTCCAGAATATGATCCTGAGGAAGATGAGTTTTTGAAACATTTTGATGAGAATGGTAATTTTATAGAGAAGTTACCAGAGGAATTGGAAAATGATATTAAAGTAATTTACGAATACAAAGAAGATAATACGCTTCCTGAGGATTCTAAAGAAGAGTAATTGGTAACAACTTCTATAGTCTTTGTCTTATTGCTTCATATAAAAAGACTCCACAAGCGACAGATACGTTTAAAGAACCAATATCTCCGTGCATAGGTAATTTTGCCTGATGATCTGCAAGTTTTAGTACAGAGTTAGAAATCCCTTTTCCCTCACTTCCCATAATAATTGCAGTAGGTATTGTAAGATCTTTGTTGTATATGGTGTCTGAGGCCTTTTCTGTGGCTGCAATGACTTGAATGCCTGATCCTTGTAAATAGAACATCGCATCTTTTATGTGGTCAACTTTACAAATAGGGATTTTGAAAACCGCCCCAGCTGAGGTTTTAATAGTGTCGGCATTAACAGGGGCTCCTCCTTTTTTTTGAATAATGATACCATGAACACCAGTGCACTCTGCGGTTCTAATAATGGCGCCAAAGTTTCTAACATCTGATAATTGATCTAGAATGAGAAACAGAGGAGTTTCTCCAGATTCAGTAATCTGAATTACCAGATTTTCTAAATCGTGAAATTCAATAGGGGAGATATAAGCTACAACTCCTTGATGATTTTTTCTGGTAAGCTTATTTAACTTCTCTACCGGAACATAAGAAAATGATATGCCTCTGTTTCTTACTAAAAACATAAGTTCGCGAGAGAGATCACCTTGAAGTCCTTTTTGAACAAATAACTTATCAATGCTTTTTTCTGAAGATATAGCTTCAATTACTGCTCTGATACCAAAAATTAGAGATTCGTTTTTCATTATAAGTTTTCTATAGTTCTATCGCAAGGTGATAATTGTTATTGAATGATATGTTATTGGTAATAACTTTTGGGGCACAAATATAGGTATAAAAAAACATCCCTCTGAAAATTTTCAGAGGGATGCAATATATAGATATATATGATATCAAATATTAGTGGAATGGCAATACTTCAGCAGCAGATTTGTTTGCTACTAAAATTTCATTCAAATCAATTGCAGTAGTAGCAGTATTAGTTCCAGCATCGTAAGTGATTGCATCTAAGTTAGCTTTTACAGCATCGATAAATGATGGAATTACCGCAGAAGTTCCTGGGTCTCCCTCATTGATGTTAGGGTTCTGTAAGAATTCATTTTGGTGAATTACTAATTTAACTCCCATATCAACGAAACGAATACCTTCAGCGATAAAGATCTCTTGTCTTGTTCTGTGTAATAATTCAAGAGCAGCATCATCGTTTACCATTGCGTCGATTTCAGCTTGAGTTAAAGAAGTTCCAGAAACAGAAGGAACCATTACATCACCAGCTTGACGATCTAATACTAATCCAGCTCTTCCGTTAACCATATCGGCAGCAACACTAGGTCTTGCTGGGAAGTTGTCAGAATTCGCAGAAGCATCAGGTCTTCCTTCAATAGAATCATCAATTTCTCTTACTTCTCTTGTAGCTACAACAGCTAAAAGATCTTCAAGGTTAGTCTGAGCACCCGCTACGTTTCCGCTTGCTAGGTTAGCCTCAGCTAGGATTAAGTAAGCTTCTTCAGCTTTTAAGAAATGTACCGGAGCATCATTCTCAGCATCAACAAAAGAGTACTTAGGATCTAAGAAATCTAAAGTTGGAAGAGGCTGAAAATCGTCAAAAGTTGCTCTTTCGAATAGTGCACTTTCAAGAGTGTTTGCTGGCAAGTTCTGCTCATCAAATTCAGTGAATCTTGTGAAATCAGAATCTAAACCTATAGCTGCATTTGCAGAACTTACTGCTTCTGCTTGATTACCTAAGTAATAGTAAGCTCTTGCTTTAGCTAAGTGGTACTCAGCTTTAGGATTTAATCCCAATGCAACATCAAAAGATGCAATAGCAGTATTATAGTTTTCTGAAGAAGAAAATGTTGGTCCTCCTTCTTCTTGTGGAACGAAAGAGAAATACATTCCAGATAACAAATAACTCATTCCTTCAAAGAAGTGGTAATCTGCCTCTGTAGTAGCATTATATTCTACATCTCCAGGTCCAACTGTTTCTAAACCAAATTTTGCCATTTCTCTCAATCTTGCAATATCGAAGTAAGTATCTTCCATATCAGGATCATCATTTCTGATCTCAAGTTGATCTAAGAACTGACTATAAAATGTTTGCGTGTTTACGTAGTTATCTGATCCTAATTCTGCAAGGATAAGAATTTCGTTTAACGCATTAGCCATTTGTCTTTCGATACCTGCTCTCCAAATGTTTGAAGAGTTAGGTTGTCCTACAACAGTACCTTCAGATAAGTTTGGATTTTCTACCGACGTAAAATCTGTTGCGTCTTTTAAGTTATCTGTACAACCGATCAGAAGACCAATTGCTATGATATATAATGATATTTTTTTCATTTTAAATACTATTTATGTTGTCTTAAAACTGGAATCTAAGTGAAGTCATATATATTCTTGGAGCAGATTCTGTTCCATAAGCAAATCCACCACTTGCAAAACCGTTTTGGTTACCAACTCCAGAACCAGTAGTTTCAGGGTCGAAGTTTCCGTCTGTCCAGTTAAATGGATTCGTTACCGTAAATCCAAGAGTAACATCATCAAATATTCCTAGTTTATCCCCGAAAGAATAATTAGCTCCAATATTTCTGATTTTCACGAAGTAGTTATCAAATACGAAGAAGTTCACATAGTTAAATGGACTTGTTGTTCCAACTAAGTCATCTGGAATTCCAGTATTATCAGCACCTCTTAAGTGTCTTAATAAGAAACTTAAGTCAACGATTTGACCTCCAAATTGGTAGTCACCAGTCATGAAGATATTTAATTTATCCCAAGTATAGTTTAATCCAAAAGATCCAAAGTTAGGAGCAAATGTGTCACCTAATGCATCATTTGGAGTAAAAGTGTAAGTTCCGTCACCGTTAGCAGTAGCACTAGTACCTCTTAAGTATCCAAGAGACTGACCCTCTTCAACCCAAGAACCGATTACTGTAAATCCACCTACGTTAAATTCTGGAGCTCCTCCAGTACTAACAACCTCGTTGTCGTTAATGTTATAAGAGAAGTTTACGCTTAAGTTATGCTTTTCAGATCTGATGATATCTGCTGTCATAGCAAATTCCCATCCTTCATTCTTAATTTCACCAATATTCTGGATTTGATCTAACTGACCAGATGATGGTAATGCAGGAGGAGTAAATAATGCATCTTCAGTAGTTGCAGTATAACGTGTACCACTAAAGTTAAGACGATTATCAAAGAAACCTAATTCAACACCATATTCAGTAGTTACCACAGTTTCAGAAATTAAATCTGGGTTACCAGGGTTATTAAATGTGAAAGAAGGTGAACCTAAGAATGGGTTAAGAGCGAAAGTTCTATCTGCAGAGAATGCCTGAGCGAAGTTTGTAGCCTCACCATAGTTAGCTCTTAATTTAACGCTTGATAATACTTTGCTTATTCCGCTGTCATAGTAGAAGTCATGATCAGAGATGTTATAAGTAATACCAACTTTAGGTAAGAATAATGCATCTGTATTGTTACCAGCCTGTGTATTCTGGTCTAAACGACCTCCTAATTCGATAAATGCTACATCATAAATACCAATGTTTTCTAAGAAATAAATACCGTAGTTGGCATTTTCCAAGATGAAATCATTAGCTGATTGTGTTGGGAAAAATCCTAAATCAGTAGTTCCATCAACACCACCGTCTCCAGTTGCTTGATATTGTCTATCTGTACTTCTAAAGAACTGTCCACCAAGTACGGTAACAAATTCAAAGTTCTCTAAACTTCCTCTGTGAGTAAAGTTCAAATCTCCAGTTACAGTAAATGCATTTCTTACAAGTCTGTTTACAGTAGCCTGATCTGTTGTACCAGGAGCAATAGATCCTAATGCAATTTGTAATGCGTTTGATACAACTTCTTCTTGTACAAACCCTCTAGAATCAATACCAATAGTAGCGTTAGCTTGAATGTTATCGTTAATATCGTAGATAAACTTGTTAGAGTTTGTAAAACGATTAACCGTGTTAGTAATGTCTACAAACTGACCAATGTCATTTGATCGAGCAAGTTCAGCTTGCCATTCAGCTTCTGTTAATTCATTTAAGTTTCCACGACCTGCACCTTCAAAAGCTGAGAATCTAGAGAAACTTGTATTTGCGTTGTAGTCAAGATTTGCTTGAAAACCTACGTAAGAGAAAGATCCTTGGTATTTAAGTTTGTCAGTTACCTGAGCTCCTAAACCAAAAGATAAGTTTCTTCTTACCTGCTCGTTCAATAAATTGAAAGAGTCATCAGAGTATAAACTTCCTGAGAAGTTATAAGTAACTTTTTCATTACCTCCATTTACTCCTAATTTGTATTCGATTGAATAACCAGGCTTAAATAAAGCTTCAGCAGTTCTTTCATAAGCTAAGAAATCTTCAGTAGCCTTGATAACACCAACTCTAGATTCAAAAGTAAATCTAGCTTTACCTTGAGTACCTTTTTTGGTAATAATCTGGATTACACCATTTGCAGCATCTGCTCCATATAGAGTAGTTGCAGCACCCCCTTTAATATATTCTATCTTTTCGATAGATTCTACTGGAATATCAGCAAGAGCAGAGATATCTGCACCCCCTGTACCGGTAGCTAACTGTGGGTTAGAGTTAAGATTATCTACACGAACACCATCTACGATTACTACCGGAGTAGCAGAAGTAGAAGCTGAAATCGCACCCCTTGTTCTAATGATCGCTGCAGTACCTGGTTGTCCAGAACTTAATCTAATTTGCGCACTAGGGGTTGTAGATTGTAATAATTGATCGATTTGATTAGAAGGAAGTTTATCAACTTCATCTGCTGTAAGAAAGTCTACAGTAGTAGATAACTTTCTTTTAGCAATACCAGAACCCTGTCCAGTAATTACTACTTCCTCTAATTCTGATGCTGAAGGTGCTAATTGCACATCTACAGTATCACTGTCTCCAACTACTTTGTCTACCTGTTGGAAACCAACATAACTAAAAGTAAGCACAGCTCCTCTACTAGCACTAATGGTATAATTACCATCAAAATCGGATTGTGTACCATTAGCTGTGTTTTTTACAACAATATTTACTCCAGGAAGAGGTAACCCTTTATCATCGGTCACGGTACCTGATATTGTTTTTTCTTGTGCAAAAGTTATTTGCACAACAAACGCCAAAAGTAGCGTTAAAATTCCACTAAACTTTGTTCTCATTTTACAATTTATTTGAATTAGCCAGCTCCAAAAATGATAATAATATCTTTATAAAACAACTTTTTACTATTAAAATTTGAAATATTGTATAAGCCGGCACATACTGTTGCTACGCCCTACTATAACGTTTTAGTAATAGGTTTTGTAGATTTTTTTTAAGTGTTTGGTAGCCGTTTTGATGTATTAATTTGTTGTGTTTTTTTTAGTGGCAAAATTACGGTTACAACATATTGAATCTTTTTTATTTCTGAATTTCAGATTGTTATATGTTGGTAGTAGGTCTTTTTAATTAAGGTATAGCAATAATCTTTGTGCGTAGGAAGCTTTTATGATTTATTAAATAAAAGCCCAGCAACAGAAAAATATCTTTATTGTTTTAAAATAGTAGGTTCGTAAGGTTGTTTTAGCTTAAAATATTGCCACTAATATTTACTTAGTGTATTGGTTATCTTAAATGTGTATCCAATAACCAATGCTTTCATTGCAATATGAGTGGGTAAGCTTAAGTCTACAGTCTAACCTTACATACCTATAAGCTATTACCTGTTTATTTTGCTTGATAGGAGAAATCGAATATTTTTTTTAGATCTTGTTCGTTCTTGTATGAAAGATTGTTTGACTTTACGTAATTATCTAAAGAAGATTGGTCAATGTCTTTTTGGATTAAGTTGGTCACTGACTTTTTCTTAAGTTTGAATGGGGTGAAAACTCCGTTTTTCATTAAAAAGTAATTTTCTAGTTTTACTAACTTGTTTCGACTCCTGTTTAGCATAGGGTCTGGAGAACTTTCAATAAATTTTATACTGTATTTTTTTAAAATTGAAAAATCTGAATTTTCGTATATCACCTGAAATACTTTTTCGGCATTGTCTTCTGGACTGTAGATTGATTTGAATTCTTTCCCATTAACAATAACTTTATCTAATTTTTTAAAATCAAAAATAAACAATGAATCACCCTCAATTTTTGACATAAACTGTTCTTTCTCAATATTGAAATTCATATTGGAAAAGGAGTATTTTTTGTTATTGAGTGTTATTATTGTTTTGTTATCCCAAGTGTCAAACAGATATTCCGATCCATCTGTAGATATTGGGGTAGCTTTTAGAGAGGCGAAATTACCACTCATGATTACAGCTTGTTGTTTAAAGTTGTTAAATCGTACTTGCTGACCGAGTTGCATTTCTCCTCTTTGAAAGCTAGTTAAGTTTTGAGCATTTGAACCTAGAGTCAATAAAAATACTGTGATGAGAGTGGATAATTTTTTCATGTTGCTATATTTTAATTTGTGTGATAATCAAGGTTGATTGAATATTAAGAATTGGAGCAATACGGTGTACATCGGTTTAAGATTTACTTTTTTCTGGTTTATCTTGTTTCTTGAAACTAAAGGTTTCAATTGCATCATTGTTATTTCCAATGAGCAAGAGTTCTTTATTGTTTTGAGATAGAATCTCAATAGATTTTGCATTTCCTTTCAAGTATAACCCGGTTTTGTCTGGTCCCAATACAGAGTATTGATTTTTTTTGTTAGATAATAAGACAAGTCCAAATGAATTATCTAAGCGTGGGGTTTCGACTTCGGTGTTATATATAGTGCCAACTACAACAATATCTTGATATCCATCTTCATTGAAATCAAAAGATACTCCGTCTAAGATGGGCATCGTTTGCGCCATTTTTGGGAGTGTTATTTTTTCGAAATGATCATTTCCTTTATTCAAAAGAATAACAGAATTGAATTCGTTAGCTTCACGTTGATAGGCTGTGTTAATCTTATCACCATATATTTTTTCTAAATCTGAATTAGCAAATTCATGATACGTTGGTATTTTTTTTGCTATAAATGGCATTTGCTGAGAGGAGCATTCTCTTCCTCTGGCCGGAACAAAGTTGCCTTTATATTTATAGCTTAGGACTACGTCATGTGTTCCATTGGAATCAAAATCATCAGCATAGATTCTCAACGGCTTTTGTTTGTTGGCTTTGAATTTAAAGTTTAAACCAATATTACCAATAATATAATCTTTGTTCCCGTCTTTATTAATATCTGTTTCGGTTATAGAAAACCACCATCCTTTTTCTGTATTTAAATTACTAGAGTTCGAAACATCTTTAAAGGTGCCGTTTTCATTCTTAAACATTCCTATATGTGTCCATTCGCCTACAGCAATAAAATCCTGCCATCCGTCATTATTAAAATCTGTAGCAATAACTTTATTAACGATTCCAAAATCTTCAAGAGAGGGAGCTATTTGTTTAGTTACGTTTTTTAAAGTTCCATTTATGTTTTCATAAATTACGGAATACTCTGGCATGGGGTACTTTTGTGATATAATTCGGTTTCCAACAATTAGATCTGAGTCACCATCTTTGTCAAAATCTATTTTTGTTACCGTTTTTCCTGAGAAGCTAGGGTTGTTTTCAGACAGAGCATGTTTTGTGAAATTTCCGCCTCCATCATTTATATATAAGCGATCCTTAAGGTATTTAGAATTTTCTTCAAATTCGTTTCCACCGCTAACTACGTATAAATCTTTATCTCCGTCAGAGTCAAAATCAAAAAACAGAGCTTCCATATCTTCAAATTGGGCATCTTTGATAAAAGCTTCGATTGTTCTTTTTTGTAAACCTTCTGGCGTTTGAATAAACAATTGCCCGGGTTGTCCAGATGCGCCGCCTATATATATGTCTGGCTTATTATCTCCATCTACATCTCCTTTTGAAATATTAGGCCCTAGGGTAGATTGTTTATAAGGTAGTAGTATCTCGGTTTCAAAGTCGTTAAAGGAGTTTTCTTTATGTTTGAAGTTAACCAAATTGTCTACTTTGTTAAATAGCATTATTGGCTTTGGTCCAGATAACTGCGGTAATGTTGCATTGTTTTCGAGTACTTCAATGGTTTTGTTGGCTTGTACATTGTACAATGTTTCTTGTTTTCCTGATAACCATCTAATTTTTATACTATCTACTGTAGAGTGTTCTCCCAGGCCAAAATGTATAGTTTTATCAATAGAGGAGAGGTAGCCTCTTACTCTTTTAGATTCCTTGGTTTTGGCTATGTTGTTATAGTAAATAGTAGCTTTAGCAAAATCTTCAGAATGTATTCCTCTAGGAATGATCTTTAAAAAATTTCCATAACCGTTTTCTATACTTAGGTTTTTGTATAAAAAAGATTCTCCATCAATATTACTGACTACAATTTCTAGGTCTCCATCGTTATCTAAATCAGAATATGAAGCTCCATTGGAAAACGAAGGTTCGTTTAACTGTGTAGAGGTGGTGATATTGTCAAAATTTAAGTCTCCATTGTTTTTAAATAGAATGTTGGATAGTCTCTCTGAAGGTAGGCGATTATATATTTCTTGTTTAACATCTAGAGGGACATTACCCTTGTAATATCTTTTTGCCTTATAAATCAATGAGCGAATGTCATTGTCCAAGGCATATTTTCTATATCCATTGGTTACATAAATATCATCATTTTGATCATTGTCAAAATCAAAAATAAGTCCTGCCCAGCTCCAGTCTGTTTTAGAAAGACCTGTGTGTTGGGAGATGTTATGAAAGATATTATTCCCTGTATTTAATTGTAGGGAATTGAACATGTATTGGTTGTGTAAATTAAGGTTGTTGATTAGTAAATCAAACTTCTTTACGTTCATCGAAGCCATCAAAGTTTTAGATCTAACATGATCACTCGAGGCCATATCTAGTACAAAAATGTCTTTTAGGTTATCGTTGTTTATATCTGCAATATCTACTCCCATTCCGTAGAATGATACATGTTTGGTATACTCTTTAATTCGATCTGTAAATGTATTGTTGCCATTGTTGATGTACATAGCATCAGGCACATAATAATCATTTGCAATGTATATGTCTAACCAGCCATCATCGTTAATATCGCTTACACATAAACCTAAACCAAAACTTGGTTTAAGAATCCCTGCTTTTTTTGTAATGTCTGTAAATTTCCCTCCGTTATTTACGTATAAATGACTTGAGCTTTTTCTAAGTTTTGATTCGTCTTTGAAAGTGTCGTAAAAGGTTGTAGGATCAAAACCATAAAATTCATTTTCATTCATTACTACGCAATCTAAGTCTCCATCTTTATCAAAATCAAAAAAAGCAGATTGCGTGCTAAGCCCTTTATCATCCAATCCATATTCAGAGGCTTTTTCTTTAAAGGTTAAATCTTTTTGGTTGATGAATAGCAGGTTTTTTCTAGATTCTTCATTTTTAGGACCACCTTGAGATACATAGATATCCATCCACCCATCATTATTGATATCAACAAAAGTTACTCCATTAGACCAGTTTTTATTGGTATTGATATTTGCAGTTAAGGAAATGTCTTCAAAAACCAGATTTCCTTTATTGATATATAGTCTATTTGGCACTTGATTTCCACAGAAAAATATGTCTTTCAATCCGTCGTTATTGATGTCTTCTATACCTACTCCAGCACCGTTGTAAAAGAAATCAAAATCAAATAAGTTTGATTTAGTAGCAATAGTGTCAAGAATAGTATTTCGAAAAGTAATGTTACTAGAAGAGGAGGGGACTTTCTCAAAATAAGACGGTAAAGATGATGTTGCTGTTTCTTTTTCAATGGCTACTTTTTGTTGGATTTTTGTTTCCGAATTTTCATTACAAGAAAAAAAAGCCAGAAGGATAATATATAAGAATATAAAATATGACTTATTCATATCGTCGAAATGGTTCATTAGAATTAGTAAATTCTAGGTTTTAGGTATTAGGGTTCTAAAAAAAAGCTTATTATTTTTAAGGGTGATTCTTTATAAAAATAGCCCTTTAATTGATGAGATTTGATAGAAACAAAAAAGGTTTCTAATTAAAGAAACCTTTTTTAATGTTATAAAATTGGCTATAAACAAATATTTAAAAATACTTCTCCAGATGCAGGTCCAGGTCCATCGGAAGCAGCTTCCAAGGGGTCAGATCCATCAAGAGGGTCGTAATCTATTGTAAAGGTGTGCTCGCTCTCAAAACTACCAGGAGTGTATGTGATTAATAATTCACTGGTAGTGTCTGGTACTGTAATAGTAAATTCGGCTTCTTCTCCGTCATCTATGGTTAGCGTTTGCGGTGTTCCACCATCAATGGTTACAGTTAAGAATGCTCCATCCCATCCATCGCCAAAACTGTCTACCAAAGAAAAAGTGTATTCCCCTGCAAATGGTGTGATTGGGATACATTTTAATCCAACTTGGTATATAAAAGGAGAAGAGAAAAAAGAACCACCAGAAACTGTTCCTCCAAGATTATCGTTGGTGAAAACTCTACCATCGGTTAGTTCTAGTTCAAAACGAAAATTAAATGCATCACCACCAAAATACTCGCCATCGGCTAAACCGTTATTTGCTAAAGCTTCTGCAAGAGTGGCAGAGAAATCTAATTGAGGAAGCCCGAAGTCTGAAGTTGTTAAACCGCTTCCGTTTTCGGTTAAAATAAGAACTTCGTCTTTACTGTTATCAACCCCGTCGTCTTCGTTGTTGTCAACGAAACTTTGATATAATCTAATTTCAGAAATTAAATCACCTTGTTCTGCATCTTGTTCTTCAAGAGAAACATCAAATACAAATCTGGTGTCATTGACGTCAAAAAAGTTAAAGGTATTGGTAGCACTTATGGTTCTTAAAACAGCTCCATTTGTAACCCCTTCAAAAACGCCATCAACGGTTTTATCATCTGTACTACATGATTGCATTAAAACAACTGCAAAAAGAAGTGCAAAGATTTTATTTATATATTTTTTCATCACGATTTTTTTTAGTTATTAGTTTGCTGCTGGAGCAGTTGGATTATTATCCCAAAATACAGGTTGTGCCTGATCAGGTTTTTGAGAAATATTAGCATTAGTATTTACCTCATTTGCAGGGTAAAATAAAGATCTAATAAAAGTTCCTGGTGATGGATCTAAACTTGGTTGTAAAGAAGTTGGATATCCCGTTCTTCTGTAAAAATTATAGGTTTCTACACCATTACCAAAAGCAGCAACGAAAAATTGCTCTCCAAGTATGTTCCATTTCCCATCCATATCAGCAGCATCAAAAGCCGTTTCAATGCTAGCAATAAAGTCACTTACATTTGTTGCGGTAGGCTCAAAAGAAGTATCTGCAGCACTATCTAAACTAATAAAAGTCTGAACTTTTGCAATTGATTTTGTGATACCAGCCGACATGAACGTTCTTGCAGTTGCAGGGTCCCCGTTGACCATTGCTATTTCTGCACGTAAGAAGTCTATCCATGATGCTGTTAACATAGGAGTGATTCCTGCACCAGCTCCACCAGCACCTGGTGCTACGTTTTTATTGTCTGGGTCGTTGTCAAATCTGTCATCGTCAAAATTACCTCCTGCAGGGTAAACTCCATAGGTCGTACGTAAAAACCCATCAGGTGGAATACCGGCGTTATCTCCATGATCTCTACCCCAATAACCATTATCCAGAGAACAGAATGTAAACCCACCATCAATGTAATGTTGTGGAGCGTTTTGTAAAGAACACTGCAGTGTTTCTTCATTTGGTGCAGTTCCTCCATTACCAGGAACAGCTCCAGTCTGTCTGTAGAAATAGTAACGTATTCTTGGGTCTGAAGTAGAGTTCATTAAATTCATAAGCCAATTAGGCATATAGTCACCAGCTCCAGAGTCGGTATAATTTAGACCATATCTTGGGTGTCTTGTATCTGGCTGAGAAGCACTAGTTGCAGGCCAATTGAACTGAAAATCATCAGCTGTAGCATCAATGTAATCTCCATCATCAATAATAGACTGAATACTTGCTAAGGCGTTAGGATCTACCAAACGTCTTTGGTTGTATAAACGCATTTTAAGAGTATTTGCAGCTTTTATCCATTGTTCGTAATCATCTCCATAGAAGAAAATGGTTGCAGGCTCAACAGTTACATCATTATCAAAGTTAACAATTGCTTGATCAAGAAGGTCTAACGCTGCATCGTATATAGCGGCTCCGCTTTCTGGCGCTGGGTTAGAGTTTGCTGCTCCTTGAATTGCTTCTGTGTATGGAACGTCGCCATAAAAATCTACCATTGCTGTCATAGTATATGCTTCGATAAACTGAGCTATTGCGATATGTCTGGTTTGTCCGTTGGCTTCTGCAATAGGAACCATTGATCTAATGTCTGCCAAAATACCTTGGTAGGCGTTAACCCATTCGTCATCAGAATCACTTCCTAAGTACATGTTGTTATATTGTCTACTTGAGGTTAAACCTTTTGTTCTGGTTAATTCAGCTCCAAATAGGGATAAACCATCTCCGTTGGTATTTCCTCCAGATACCCAGTTGTCATTAGCGTCAAAATCTGCGTCACCTTCTAATTGTCTAACAAAATCTTCTTGTATTGAAACCAAGAATAAATCTACACTCGCTTGTTCTGGTGTTAAGAAGTTAGGATCTTGTGTAAGATCTAACTCAGTTGTCTCACAAGAAAAAACCAGAAAGAAGCTTGCTGCTATTAATATATATTTATTGATATTTTTCATTTCTTTCATTTATAAAATTAAAAAGTAGCCTTTACACTAAATCCATATCTTCTAGCACTTGGACCATTTATGAAGTCAAAACCAAATCCATTACCAACTCCAGTTCCGGAAGTGTTAGGGTCGAAATTAGCACCGTCAGGTGTATTTACTGCATCATACCAAAGGTTGTTTCCAGAAGCAGTAATTGTTAGTGAGCCAAATGGTGTTTGATCTAAGAACTTTTTTGGAAAACTATAAGCAAGAGAAACTTCTTGTAGTCTTATTAACGTAGCATCATAGACCTGATTTTCATTTGGACCAAACAATACATTACTAAAATAGAAGTCAGAGTTGTTGATTTGAACTGTATTTGGATTGCCACTTGCATCAACTCCTGGTAATACGAACGTATTTTCTCTATCAACCGTCTCTGTAATTAATCCCCTACCTAATAATGTAGAAATTGTACTTGAGTAGATGTCTCCCCCGTGGGTGTAGTTAATTTGGAATCCTAATGAGAAATTCTTGTATGAGAATGTACTTTGAAGGTTCATTACATAGTCTGGGTTAGGGTCACCAATAACTCCATCTTCAGGATCTTGTACATAGAATCCATCAGATCCTACTACTAAGTTTCCATTATCGTCTCTTAAGATTCTAGAACCAAAAAGAACACCAAGAGGTTCGCCTTCTATAGCTGCGTTACCAAGGTTTGAGAAACCAGAATACACCACTAAGTCTGTGTCTTGTCCTAAATCGGTTACTTCAGATTTATAAGTAGTGAAGTTTAAGTTGGCGTTCCAGTTGAATCCATCTTCTACCGCACTTTGTATAATATTTACACCTAAATCCAACTCAAGTCCATTGTTTTCGATCTCACCAATGTTAGTTCTAGTAGAAGTATTACCTGTACTAGGTCCTAAAGGCCTGTTGATGATTAGGTCTTCAGTGATTCTTGAGTAAAGAGATAAGTCTAAAGAAACTCGGTTTTTCCAGAATTTACCTTCTATACCGAATTCATACTCGGTAAGTAATTCTGGTTTTAAATCTGGGTTTCCTAAAACATTACTTGTAGTATTAGATACTACATTGCTTCCTCCATCTTGAAAATCTTGAGCGTCTAAGAATAATGTATTTGCAACTGGGTATCCAGGGTCTCCAAAGTTTGCAGAAGTACCGTATCCTGCTCTTACTTTTAGGTAATTTACAATGTCAGACTTTAACCCGCTAAATGCAGAAGTTGGTAAGAACGAAAGACTGGCACTAGGGTAAAAGATAGATCTATTGTCACTATCAAAATTAGATACCCAGTCGTTTCTTCCTGCCACGGTTACGAATAAGAAATTTTTGTAATCAAATTCTGCTTGTCCATATACACCAACAATGTTTCTTTCAAAAAATGATTGAATTTCGTTTTGTCTTAAGAAATTAAAATGTCTTAATACTCCGAATGATTGTTGTCCATCACTCGCTGTACCGTTTTGATCAAATCTGATATTTCTTGATGTTGCTCCAACACTGAAACTAGCGCCAATGTTATCATTAATTTGAGTGTTCCCGGTCAATGCAATGTTATGATCATAGATAGAGTTTATGTTATTCCAAGTCTCATAAATTCCACTTGCTAATCTAACATCTCCACTGTTACTATTTACCCCACCTCTGTTTTGGTAGTTTGTATTGCTTTCGTTGTATACATCAATACCGGCACGATAGAAAATATTTAAATTGTCGTTAAAATCATATTGAATAGTTGCGTTACCAAAAACACGATTTGTTAGCTGTGCAGTTTGCGCATTGTTCAACGTCCATAAAGGGTGCTGTATACTATTGTTTTGTCTGTAATAAACACTACCTCCGGTTACAGGATCCTGAAAAGGTAATCCTTGTATATCTATACTTCTTGGAGTAAACCATAAATCTCCAAAAATAGAAGAACCTGTACCTGTTGCTCCATTACCTTGACTCAATGCAACTGGTGGAGAAACAAAATTTGTACGAGCAAAGTTTAATGTTCCATTAACAGTAAATTTATTACTTAATTTCGCGACTCCTCCAATTCCTAGAGTGTTACGCGTTAAATTATTTCCAGGTGTAAAACCTTCATCATCTAAATGTCCGTAGTTTACGTTATATGAGATTTTTCCATTGTCAGAAACCCCTCTTAGGTTCAAGGAAACCGATGCGGCTCCTCCAATTCTAAAAAAGTCTTCTACACTATCATATGGTCTCCACTCGTAGCGAGCACCTTGAAATTCTGGGAAAGCAGCTTGAATAGCTGGAGTAGAAGTAGAGTAAGGGTGAGGAAGCGTACCGTTACCGTCAATAGCAGAGCTGTTACCCCAACCAGAAACTCCTTCTTCTCTAAAACTAGGTCCCCAGTTACTAAAGAACCAACCAAAAGCTTGGTCAAAACCATTACCATATTCATCTTGATAATCCGGTAACGAAGCTATCTCAGTAAAGAAGTAAGAAGAAGCTACAGTAACTTCCATTTTCTTTTGAGCCTTTCCAGCTGCTCCTGCTTTGGTGGTAATTAATACAACACCATTTCTACCGTCACTACCATAAAGGGTTGAAGCGGCTAAACCTTTTAGTACTTGAACGCTCTCAATACTGTTAGGGTCTAAGTCTAAGAATCTACTTGACCCGTTATTACCATTAACGAAGTCATTACGATCTCCTTGTCGTCCAGAACTATTGGTGTCTATACTGAAAGGAACGCCATCTACAATAAACAAAGCTTGGTTACTGGAGCTAAAAGAGTTTTGCCCTCGAATAACGATATTAGTACCTGATCCAGAAAGTCCACTTTGTTGTGTAATTTGTAGACCTGCAGATTTTCCTAGTAATACCCTTCCTAAATCTCCTTCTGATCTCTGTTCGATTTCTTGACTTTTAATTTCACTTACCGCGTATCCAAGAGCTTTTTTCTCTCTTTTAATACCTTGGGCAGTTACAATTACCTCTTCTAGTTCTGAAGCTGAAGCGGCTAGTTGAACGTCGATTGTGTTGCTTGCCCCTACGGTTACCTCTTTGTTTGTAAAGCCGAGGTAACTGAAAACCAAAACATCTCCTGCAGAGGTCTGGATAGAATACACGCCGTCAAAATCAGATTGGGTTCCGGTGTTCGTGTTTTTTACGACGATGTTAACTCCGGGTAATGGAAGTCCTTTGTCGTCTGTTATTTTACCGGTTACGGTTTTTTCTTGTGCATACGAGAAGTGCACTACCAATGCTAGAATTAGCACCAGTATACGATTTGTTGGTGATTTCATTTATTTTAATTATTAGAATTAGCCAATTTCAAAAATGATAATAAATTCTTAGTAAATGGGTATTTTTACATTTTTTTAACATTTTTAATTACGGTTTATCTGTTAAATTATGATAATTTAATATTCTTTCTTCTGTTTGTTTAGAATTTGCTTACAGGCTTAATTTACTGGTTAAATCGTGTTTTTTTGATTTTTAAGATTTCAAGAAATTGATGTTTTTTTTCTTTTAAAAACTATTATAAAGCTTTGTGGTTATACAGGAGGTTTTTAAATGTTTTGACACCGTTTATGAAAGAGTTAAAAGCGGAGTGATTTTAAATATTTAAAAATTAATGAACTAGGATTTGATTTGCTGGAAAATATTTCTACCTTTGCAGCCCTTTAAAAAGGGTATTTTAAAATTATTTAATAATAGTGTAAAGCAAATTATGCCAACAATTTCACAATTAGTACGAAAAGGTAGAGCCAAAATAACTAAGAAGAGTAAATCGGCTGCTTTGGATTCGTGCCCGCAACGTCGCGGTGTATGTACTCGTGTATACACTACTACTCCTAAAAAACCAAATTCAGCAATGCGTAAAGTTGCTCGTGTTAGGTTAACAAATGGAAAAGAAGTGAATGCATACATCGGAGGTGAAGGTCACAATCTCCAGGAGCACTCGATAGTATTAGTTAGAGGTGGAAGGGTAAAAGATTTACCAGGAGTTAGATATCATATTGTTCGTGGTGCTTTAGATACAGCAGGTGTCGAAGGTAGAACGCAACGTAGATCTAAGTATGGTGCAAAACGCCCTAAGAAGTAATTAAAAAAACTTTAAGAAGAAGACATGAGAAAAAGAAAGGCTAAAAAAAGACCAATTTTGCCAGATCCACGTTTTAACGATCAATTAGTGACTCGTTTTGTAAACATGATGATGTGGGATGGTAAAAAGTCAACTGCTTTTAGAATTTTTTACGATGCAATAGATATCGTAGAAGAGAAAAAACAAAATGAAGAGAAAACAGCATTAGAAATGTGGAAAGATGCATTGTCTAATGTTATGCCTCACGTTGAAGTACGAAGCCGAAGAGTTGGTGGAGCTACTTTTCAGATTCCTAATCCAATCAGACCAGACCGCAAGATATCAACCGCTATGAAATGGTTGATCCAGTTTGCGCGTAAAAGAAATGAGAAATCTATGGCTCAAAAACTTGCTGCAGAGATTATTGCTGCAGAAAAAGAAGAAGGAGCTGCTGTTAAGAAAAGAGTAGATACTCATAAAATGGCTGAAGCAAATAAAGCATTCTCTCACTTTAGATTTTAATCAATAACAGAAATGGCTAGAGATTTAAAATATACTAGAAATATAGGAATTGCTGCGCACATTGACGCAGGGAAGACAACAACTACCGAGCGTATACTTTATTATACTGGGGTAAGTCACAAAATAGGAGAAGTGCACGATGGTGCAGCTACTATGGACTGGATGGAGCAAGAGCAGGAAAGAGGTATTACGATTACTTCTGCTGCAACTACTTGTGAGTGGAAGTTTCCAACAGAAAATGGTCAACCAGTAGCAGATACAAAAGGATATCATTTTAATATCATCGATACTCCGGGTCACGTTGATTTTACTGTAGAGGTAAATCGTTCTTTACGTGTTCTGGATGGATTGGTATTCTTATTTAGTGCTGTAGATGGTGTTGAACCACAGTCAGAAACGAACTGGAGACTTGCTGATAACTACAAAGTACCACGTATAGGATTTGTAAATAAAATGGACCGTCAAGGATCTAACTTTATGGCAGTTTGTCAACAGGTGAAGGATATGTTGGGGTCTAATGCTGTGCCAATTGTAATGAATATTGGTGATGAAGCAGATTTTAAAGGGATTGTAGATTTAGTTAAAAACCGTGCAATTGTATGGCATGATGAAACACAGGGGTCTACTTTTGATATAATTGATATTCCAGAGGAATTGAAGGAAGAAGCTGCTGAATTGAGAGGTAAACTTATCGAAGAGGTTGCTGCTTATGATGAAAATCTTCTAGAGAAATTTATGGAAGATGAAGATTCTATTACTGAAGATGAAGTGCATGCTGCTCTTCGTGCTGCTGTGATGGATATGAGTATTATTCCAATGATTTGTGGATCTGCATTTAAAAACAAAGGAGTTCAATTTCTTTTAGATGCTGTTTGTCGTTATTTGCCTTCTCCAACAGATAAGGAGGGTATTACGGGGATTAATCCTAATACGGATCAAGAAGAAATTAGAAAGCCTGATGTTAAGGAGCCGTTTTCTGCTTTAGCATTTAAGATTGCTACAGATCCTTTTGTAGGGCGTTTGGCATTCTTCCGTGCGTATTCAGGACGTTTAGACGCGGGTTCTTATATTTTGAATAACCGTTCAGGTAAAAAAGAACGTATTTCTCGTATCTATCAAATGCACTCAAACAAGCAAAATGCGATTGAGTATATTGAAGCTGGTGATATTGGGGCGGCTGTTGGATTTAAAGACATTAAGACTGGTGATACTATGTCTGATGAAAAGAATCCAATTGTTTTAGAATCTATGGATTTCCCTGATCCAGTAATTGGTATCGCTGTTGAGCCGAAAACTAAAGCAGATGTTGATAAGTTAGGTTTGTCTTTGGCAAAACTTGCCGAAGAAGATCCAACATTTACTGTTAGAACAGATGAGGCTTCAGGACAGACTATTATTTCTGGAATGGGTGAGCTTCATTTAGATATTATTGTTGATCGTTTAAAGCGTGAATTTAAGGTTGAAGTTAATCAAGGTCAGCCGCAAGTAGAGTATAAAGAGGCAATTACGCAAAGAGCTGAGCATAGAGAGGTTTATAAGAAACAATCTGGTGGTCGTGGTAAATTTGCTGATATTGTGTTTACTCTTGAGCCTGCTGAAGAAGGTGAGGTTGGACTTCAGTTTGAATCTACAATCAAAGGAGGTAACGTTCCAAAGGAATTTGTTCCTTCTGTTGAAAAAGGATTTAAAATGGCAATGGTTAATGGACCTTTAGCCGGATATGAAGTAGATGCTATGAAAGTTACACTTACTGATGGTTCTTACCATGATGTGGATTCTGATCAGTTGTCTTTCGAATTGGCTGCTAAATTAGGTTTTAAAGCTGCTGCTAAGGCTGCTAAAGCTGTAATCATGGAGCCTATTATGAAATTAGAGGTTATTACTCCAGAAGAAAACATGGGGGATATCGTAGGTGATCTTAACCGTCGTAGAGGACAAGTAAGTGATATGGGAGACCGTGCAGGTGCAAAAACTGTAAAAGCTACTGTGCCACTTTCAGAAATGTTTGGATATGTAACTACATTAAGGACGTTATCTTCTGGTAGAGCAACGTCTACAATGGAATTTTCTCACTACGCGGAGACTCCTTCTAATATTTCAGAAGCAGTAATTGCAGAGGCAAAGGGAGTTAACGATTAATTATTACAGAAATGAGTCAAAAAATTAGAATAAAACTAAAGTCTTATGATCATAACTTAGTAGATAAATCTGCTGAGAAAATCGTAAAGACGGTAAAGAGTACTGGTGCTGTAGTAACTGGCCCAATTCCATTACCAACACATAAAAAGATTTTTACTGTGCTTCGATCTCCGCACGTAAACAAAAAATCCAGAGAGCAGTTTCAATTAAGTTCTTATAAAAGACTTTTAGATATCTATAGTTCTTCTTCAAAAACGATTGATGCGTTAATGAAGCTGGAATTACCAAGTGGAGTTGAAGTAGAGATCAAAGTGTGATAGCGCTTAGTGTAAGAAGATCTTACTGAAAAAATGTCCCGAGCTGCGAGCGAGGGAAAAACGGCAAAAATATATTTCAGGGTTGAAAGTATTTTGACCCTGTTTTTTTGCGAAGAACTAGAGTAAAGTATTGAAATTGGTTTTCAATAATAAATAAGTAATTAATAAATAATTTAAATATGTCTGGGTTAATAGGAAAAAAGATCGGTATGACCAGCATCTTCGACGAGAATGGAAAGAATATTCCATGTACCGTAATCGAAGCTGGGCCATGCGTGGTTACCCAAGTCAGAACTGAAGACGTTGATGGCTATGAAGCTATTCAATTAGGTTTCGATGACAAAGCAGACAAAAATGCTTCTAAAGCGGCTTTAGGTCACTTTAAGAAAGCAGGAACTGTTGCTAAACGTAAGGTTATCGAATTTCAAGGTTTTGATGATGAGTACAAATTAGGAGATACGATAACAGTAGAGCACTTCTCAGAAGGAGAGTTTGTTGATGTATCTGGAACTTCAAAAGGTAAAGGATTCCAAGGGGTTGTAAAAAGACACGGTTTTGGCGGTGTTGGTCAGGCAACTCACGGTCAGCATAACCGTTTAAGAGCTCCAGGTTCGATTGGTGCTGCATCCTACCCTGCAAGAGTATTCAAAGGAATGCGTATGGCAGGAAGAATGGGTGGAGAAAAAGTAAAAGTTCAAAACTTAAGAGTGTTAAAAGTAGTTCCTGAAAAGAACTTACTTGTTGTGAAAGGATGTGTTCCTGGTCATAAAAACGCTTATGTAACTATTCAGAAGTAATGAAAGTAGCAGTAGTTGATATTAACGGAAAAGAAACAGGAAGAAAGGCAGACCTTTCTGATGCTGTTTTCGGTATAGAGCCAAATGATCATGCTGTATACTTAGATGTGAAACAATACTTGGCAAATCAACGTCAAGGTACTCACAAAGCTAAGGAAAGAGCAGAGATTGCTGGTAGTACCAGAAAGATAAAGAAACAAAAAGGAACTGGTACAGCTAGAGCAGGTAGTATCAAGTCTCCAGTATTTAAAGGAGGAGGTAGAATTTTTGGTCCAAGACCACGTAGCTACTCTTTTAAATTGAATAAGAACTTAAAAAGATTAGCGCGTAAATCTGCTTTAAGTATCAAGGCAAATGACAAGGCAATAACTGTTGTTGAGGATTTTACTTTTGATGCACCGAAGACAAAGAATTTTACAGCTGTTTTGAAGTCTTTAGGGCTTGAAAATAAAAAATCTTTGTTTGTGTTGGCTGAGTCAAATAATAATGTATATTTGTCGTCACGCAATTTGAAAGGTTCAGAAGTTATAACTTCCTCAGAATTAAGTACTTACAAAATACTTAATGCTAATAATGTTGTGCTTTTGGAAGGTTCTTTGAAAGGAATTGAAACGAATTTAAGTAAATAGAAGCCATGAGTATCTTAATAAAACCTATTATTACAGAAAAGGCTACTGCAGATAGTGAAGTGTTGAATCGCTATGGTTTTGTAGTAGATAAGAAAGCGAATAAGGTAGAGATCAAAAAGGCAGTTGAAGCTGCTTATGGTGTATCTGTTACTAAAGTTCGCACAATAAATGTCCGTCCGGATCGTAAGGTTCGTTATACCAAAACTGGTATGATCACTGGTAAAACAAGCGCTTATAAGAAAGCAATTGTACAGGTGGCGGAAGGTGATGTAATTGATTTATATAGTAATCTTTAAGACTAGAAGATGTCAGTAAGAAAATTAAAACCAATTACCCCAGGTCAGCGTTTTAGAGTAGTAAATGGATTTGACGCAATTACTACTGATAAGCCGGAGAAAAGTTTATTAGCTCCGAAAAAAAGAACTGGTGGTAGAAACAGTCAAGGAAAAATGACTATTCGCTACAAAGGTGGAGGTCATAAGAGAAGGTATCGTATTATCGACTTTAAACGTGACAAGCAGGGTGTTCCTGCTACCGTTGCGACGATCGAATACGATCCAAACAGAACTGCATTCATTGCACTTGTAAACTATCAAGATGGAGAAAAGCGTTATGTTATCGCTCAAAACGGTCTACAAGTAGGTCAAAATATCGTATCAGGTAACAACGTTGCTCCTGAGATTGGTAATGCAATGCCATTAAGCGATATTCCTTTAGGTACAATTATTTCTTGTATAGAATTACGTCCAGGTCAAGGTGCTGTTATGGCACGTAGTGCGGGATCATTTGCTCAGCTTATGGCTAGAGACGGTAAGTTTGCTACGGTGAAATTACCTTCTGGAGAAGTTAGAATGATTCTAGTTAATTGTATGGCTACTGTTGGAGCAGTTTCAAACAGTGATCATCAATTGATCGTTGGAGGTAAAGCTGGTAGAACCAGATGGCTTGGTCGTCGTCCACGTACTAGACCAGTAGCTATGAACCCTGTTGATCACCCAATGGGTGGTGGTGAAGGACGTTCGTCTGGAGGTCACCCACGTTCTAGAAAAGGTCTTCCTGCAAAAGGTTATAGAACCCGTTCTAAAACAAAAGCGAGTAATAAATATATTGTAGAACGTAGAAAGAAATAATAAGATATGGCACGTTCATTAAAAAAAGGACCTTACGTTCACTATAAGTTAGAGAAAAAAGTAGCTGCAAATGTAGAGGCTAACAAGAAGTCTGTAATTAAGACTTGGTCTAGAGCATCTATGATTACTCCTGACTTTGTAGGGCAAACAATTGCAGTTCATAATGGTCGCCAATTTGTTCCTGTATACATTACAGAGAATATGGTGGGTCATAAATTAGGAGAGTTTTCGCCAACCCGTTCTTTTAGAGGACACGCTGGTGCTAAAAATAAAGGTAAAAAATAATTTAAGTCATGGGAGTTCGTAAAAAAGAAATGGCAGAAAGAATTAAGGAAGAGAAAAAGCAGATTGCTTTTGCTAAGCTTAATAACTGTCCTACGTCACCACGTAAAATGCGTTTGGTAGCAGATATTATCCGTGGTGAGAAAGTAGAAAAAGCGCTTCATATTCTTAGATTTAGCCAAAAAGAGGCAGCACGTCGTTTAGAGAAGTTATTGCTTTCTGCGATAGCAAACTGGCAAGCGAAAAATGAAGACGCTAGTATAGAAGATGCAGATCTTTTCATTAAAGAAATTCGTGTAGATGGAGGAAGTATGTTGAAAAGACTTCGTCCTGCTCCACAAGGTCGAGCACATAGAATAAGAAAACGCTCTAATCACGTAACAATAGTGGTGGCAGCAAAAAATAATACACAAAGCTAATATAGACTATGGGACAGAAGACAAATCCAATCGGAAATCGCCTTGGTATCATTAGAGGTTGGGAATCCAACTGGTATGGAGGTAATGACTACGGTGATAAACTTGCCGAAGACGATAAGATTAGAAAGTATGTACACGCACGTTTATCTAAAGCTAGTGTATCTAGAGTAATTATTGAGCGTACGCTTAAACTTGTAACCGTTACTATCACTACCGCTAGACCTGGTATCATTATCGGAAAAGGTGGGCAAGAGGTAGACAAGTTAAAAGAGGAGCTTAAGAAGATCACTGAAAAAGAGGTACAGATCAATATCTTTGAAATCAAGAGACCAGAACTTGACGCATTCTTAGTAGGATCTAGTGTTGCAAGACAAATAGAAAGTCGTATTTCTTACCGTCGTGCAATTAAGATGGCTATTGCGGCTGCAATGAGAATGAATGCTGAAGGTATTAAAATCCAGATTTCAGGGCGTTTGAACGGAGCTGAAATGGCGCGTTCAGAGTCTTATAAAGAAGGTCGTATCCCTTTATCAACATTTAGAGCTGACATAGATTATGCTTTAGTAGAAGCTCACACTACCTATGGTAGATTGGGTGTGAAAGTATGGATTATGAAAGGCGAAGTATATGGTAAAAGAGAACTTTCTCCTTTAGTTGGTTTATCCAAAAAACAAGGAAAAGGTGACAGAGGTGGACGAAGTGGTGGAAATAATAAATCACGTCGTAGAAAGTAATTTTTTAAAGTAAATTAACAATGTTACAGCCTAAAAGAACAAAATTCCGTAAACAACAAAAAGGACGTATGAAGGGTCTTTCTCAAAGAGGACATACCCTTTCTAATGGTACTTTCGGAATCAAATCATTAGATTCAAGTTTTGTTACTGCTAGACAAATAGAAGCAGCTCGTATTTCTGCTACTCGTTATATGAAAAGAGAGGGGTCTCTGTGGATTAAAATTTTCCCAGACAAACCAATTACTAAAAAGCCTCTTGAAGTACGTATGGGTAAAGGTAAAGGTGCCGTTGAATATTGGGCAGCAGTGGTAAAACCAGGAAGAATATTATTTGAAATTAGTGGTGTACCTTATGACGTGGCTAAAGAAGCTTTACGTTTGGCAGCACAGAAACTTCCTGTGAGAACTAAGTTTATTGTAGCTAGAGATTATCAAGCTTAAAATCGAGAATTATGAAGCAATCAGAAGTTAAAGAATTATCTACAGCTGAATTACAAGAGGAACTTGGTAAATCGAGAAAAGAATATTCAGATTTAAGAATGGCTCACGCGATGTCTCCATTAGAAAATCCTTTACAATTACGTAAAGTTAGAAGATCTATTGCAAGAATGGCTACTGAGTTAACAAAAAGAGAATTAAACGGTTAATTCTGCTGAAAGATGGAAAAAAGAAACTTAAGAAAAGAACGTATAGGAGTTGTTACTAGTAACAAAATGCAGAAATCAATTGTGGTTTCTGAGGTTAAAAAAGTAAAACACCCGATGTACGGAAAGTTCGTGTTAAAAACGAAGAAATACGTTGCACACGATGAGAAAAATGACTGCAATATTGGTGATACTGTAAAGATCATGGAAACAAGACCTATGAGTAAAACCAAATGTTGGAGATTAGTAGAAGTAATTGAAAGAGCGAAGTAATTATGGTACAACAAGAGTCTAGATTAAAAGTAGCCGATAACACAGGGGCTAAAGAAGTTTTAGCAATTCGTGTTTTAGGTGGTACAGGAAGAAGATACGCCTCTGTAGGAGACAAAATAGTTGTCAGTGTTAAAGAAGCAACTCCAAATGGTAACATTAAAAAAGGAGCGGTTTCTACTGCAGTTGTAGTTCGTACTAAGAAAGAAGTGCGCAGACCAGATGGTTCTTATATTCGTTTCGACGATAATGCATGTGTTCTTTTGAACCCTGCAGGTGAAATGAGAGGAACACGTGTTTTTGGTCCTGTAGCAAGAGAGCTTCGTGATAAGCAATTCATGAAGATTGTTTCACTAGCACCAGAGGTGCTTTAAAACATTCGAAAAAATGACAAAGCTTAAGATTAAAACAGGAGATACAGTAAAAGTTATTGCTGGTGCTCATAAAAGTACCAAAGAAAATGCTGTTACTGGTAAAGTACTAAGAGTACTTCGTGAAGAAAACAAAGCTATCGTTGAGGGAGTAAATATTGTGAAAAAACACGCAAAACCAAGTGCTCAGAATCCTCAAGGTGGTATTGTTGAAAAAGAAGCGCCTATTCATATTTCTAACCTTGCATTAATGACTTCAAATGGTGAAGCAACAAGAGTAGGGTATAGAATGGAAGGAGATAAGAAAGTAAGATTTTCTAAAAAATCTAATGAAGTAATATAGTTATGGCTTATATCCCAAGACTAAAACAAGAGTATAAAGACAGAGTTGTGTCTACTCTTACAGAAGAGTTCAGTTATGAGAACGTAATGCAAGTACCTAAACTTAAAAAGATTGTTTTAAGTAGAGGTATTGGAGCGGCAGTAGCTGATAAAAAGTTAATCGACTACGCAGTAGATGAATTAACGACAATCACAGGACAAAAAGCTGTACCTACGATTTCTAAGAAAGATGTTGCTTCTTTCAAATTGCGTAAAGGAATGCCAATTGGAGCAAAAGTTACGTTAAGAGGAGAAAGAATGTACGAATTTTTAGATCGTCTTATTACTTCAGCTTTACCTCGTGTAAGAGATTTTAACGGAATTAACGCTAAAGGTTTTGATGGAAGAGGTAACTACTCAATGGGTATTACTGAACAAATTATATTTCCTGAAATTGATATTGATAAAGTAAACAAGATCTCAGGGATGAATATTACTTTCGAAACTTCGGCTCAAACCGATAAAGAAGCAAAATCATTGTTAACCGAACTAGGATTACCTTTTAAAAAGAACTAATTATGGCAAAAGAATCAATGAAAGCCCGTGAGGTGAAGAGAGCTAAAACTGTTGCAAAATATGCTGAGAAACGTAAGGCTTTAAAAGAAGCTGGAGATTACGAAGCGCTACAGAAATTGCCAAAAAATGCTTCTCCTATTCGTATGCACAATCGTTGCAAACTAACAGGTAGACCAAAAGGGTACATGCGTCAGTTTGGAATTTCTCGAGTTACCTTCAGAGAAATGGCAAACAAGGGATTAATTCCTGGTGTGACAAAGGCTAGTTGGTAACAATAAATTGAATTAATTGGTATAAGGTTCAACTTTAAGTCGAAAACCAATACCATAAACTATAAATAATGAATACAGATCCTATAGCAGATTATTTAACCAGAATTAGAAATGCGAATAGTGCTCAACACAGAGTAGTCGAGATTCCAGCTTCTAAGGTTAAAAAAGAGATCACTAAAATATTATTCGATCAAGGATATATTTTAAGTTATAAATTTGAAGATAATACTACTCAAGGTACTATCAAAATCGCACTTAAGTACGATAAGATGACAAAAGAGCCTGTAATTAAAGAATTACAAAGAATCAGTAAGCCTGGTCTTCGTAAATATGCAGGGTCTAAGGATATTCCAAGAATTCTTAACGGTTTAGGTATTGCAATTGTATCTACTTCTCACGGTGTAATGACTGGAAAACAGGCAAAGCAAGAGAATGTAGGTGGAGAGGTACTTTGTTACGTATATTAACAGTATAAAAGACAAAAGAAATGTCAAGAATAGGAAAAAATCCAGTAACTATTCCGTCTGGTGTCACTGTAGAAGTGACAGGTAATGTTGTTACTGTTAAAGGAAAATTAGGAGAGCTTTCTCAAGAGTTTGATGCTGTTGAAGTGAAAGTTGAAGAAGGTCAGGTAGTTGTTGAAAGATCTACCGATGCTAAAGATCATAAAGCAAAGCACGGTTTATATCGAGCTTTGATCCAAAACATGGTTGTAGGTGTTTCTGAAGGTTTTACTAAAGAGTTAGAATTAGTAGGAGTTGGTTACAGAGCTTCTAACCAGGGTCAGAAATTAGATTTGGCTCTTGGGTTCTCGCACAATATAGTACTAGATTTAGCTCCTGAAGTTAAAGTAGAAACTATTTCAGAAAAAGGTAAAAATCCTATCGTAAAATTGACTTCTCATGATAAGCAATTGGTTGGTCAGGTAGCAGCTAAAATTAGAAGCTTCCGTAAGCCAGAGCCTTACAAAGGGAAAGGAATCAAATTCGTAGGAGAACAATTAAGAAGAAAAGCAGGTAAATCTGCATAATAACTAACGTTATGGCATTCTCAAAAGATTCAAGAAGATTAAAGATAAGAAAGCGAATCCGCGGTAGAGTAAGCGGAACAGAGCAACGTCCTAGATTATCTGTTTTTAGAAGTAATAAAGAAATCTATGCTCAAATCATAGATGATGTAACTGGTAAGACGATCAGTTCAGCTTCTTCAAGAGATAAAGACATAGCTTCGGCATCTGGAAATAAAGTTGAAATAGCAAACTTGGTAGGAAAAACTCTTGCTGAAAAAGCTAAAAAAGCTGGTGTTGAAACAGTATCCTTCGATAGAGGAGGGTATTTATACCATGGTAGAGTAAAATCATTAGCTGACGGAGCTAGAGAAGCAGGACTTAAATTCTAAGAAATTATGTATCAGAAATATAAAAACGCAGAATTAGTAAAACCAAGTGGACTAGAACTTAAAGATCGTTTAGTTGGTGTACAACGTGTTACCAAAGTAACAAAAGGGGGTAGAGCATTCGGATTCTCTGCAATCGTAGTTGTTGGTGATGAAAATGGTGTTGTAGGTCACGGTCTTGGTAAGTCTAAGGAGGTAGCAGAAGCTATCGCTAAGGCAGTAGAAGATGCAAAAAAGAATTTGGTTCGTATACCATTACACAAAGGGACTTTACCACACGAGCAAAAAGGTAAGTACGGTGGAGCACGAGTATTATTGATGCCTGCTGCAACTGGTACCGGAGTTATTGCTGGTGGTGCTATCCGTGCAGTATTAGAATCAGTAGGAGTACATGATGTACTTTCTAAGAACCAAGGATCATCTAACCCACACAATGTGGTGAAAGCAACGTTTGATGCATTATTACAATTACGTAGTGCTCAGCAAGTAGCTGCTCAACGTGGTATTTCGTTAGAGAAGGTGTTTAAAGGATAAATAACATAACGATGGCAAAGATTAAAATTACTAAAGTAAAGAGCGCGATTAATCGTACTCAGAGACAAAAAAGAACTCTTGAGGCTTTAGGTCTTAAGAAGATCGGCCAGGTTGTGGAGCATGAAGATACTCCTAATATCCTTGGGATGGTAAATAAAGTTAAACATTTAGTTTCTGTTGAAACAAAATAATATTAGCACATGGATTTAAGTAACTTAAAACCTGCTGCAGGTTCGGTAAAAAATAACAATAAGCGAGTTGGTCGCGGACAAGGTTCTGGTAAAGGAGGAACTTCTACCCGTGGTCATAAAGGAGCAAAGTCACGTTCTGGATACTCTAGAAAGATTGGTTTTGAAGGAGGGCAAATGCCACTTCAAAGACGTGTGCCGAAATTCGGTTTCAAGAACATCAATAGAAAAGAGTATCAGGGGATTAATCTTGACACACTACAAAAACTTGTAGATGATGGTAAGATTACAGATACTGTAGATCTTGATGTGATCATTGCAACTCGTCTTGCTGGGAAAAATGATTTGGTTAAGATACTGGGAAGAGGTGAATTGAAGGCGAAATTGAAAGTCTCAGCTCACAAATTTACAGCCACAGCAAAAGCTGCTATAGAAGCAGCAGGTGGTGAAGCAGTAACCTTATAATTGACAATTCATGAAATTTATTGATACAATAAAAAACATCTGGAAAATCGAAGAACTAAAGAATAGAATCTTAGTAACTCTAGGATTGCTTTTAGTATATCGTTTTGGAGCGCAAGTTGTACTACCTGGAGTAGATGCAGCAGAATTAGCAAATCTTAGTACCCAAACTCAAGATGGTTTACTAGGGTTGTTAAACGCATTCACAGGAGGAGCATTTGCGAACGCTTCAGTATTTGCGCTTGGTATTATGCCTTACATATCTGCATCTATTGTGGTGCAGCTTATGGGTATCGCTATACCATATTTACAGAAACTTCAAAAGGAAGGAGAAAGTGGAAGGAAAAAAATCAATCAGATAACACGTTGGTTGACAATTGCCATTACTCTGGTTCAAGGGCCTGGTTATATTTATAACTTGGGTTCTACACTTCCAAGAGAAGCTTTTGTTATGGGAGAAGGAGGAATTACCACCATGTTTGTTGTATCATCAGTGATCATTCTTACCACAGGTTGTATTTTTGCAATGTGGTTAGGAGAAAAGATTACAGATAAAGGTATTGGTAACGGTATTTCCTTATTAATTATGGTAGGAATCATAGCAACATTACCTCAATCTTTTGTTCAGAACTTTTCTTCTAGAGTCTCTGGAGATGGAGGAGGAATGATCATGGTTCTTATTGAATTAGTAATCTGGTTTGTGATAATTCTTGCATCCGTATTGTTGGTAATGGCTGTACGTCAAATTCCTGTGCAATATGCTAGAAGAACAGCTGGAGGAGGTTATGAAAAAAATGTTTTCGGTTCTAGACAATATATTCCTCTTAAATTGAATGCATCAGGTGTAATGCCAATTATTTTTGCTCAGGCAATTATGTTTGTACCTGGTTTGATAGCGGGTAATATATCGGATTCTGAAGCTGCGCAAGGTGTAACAGCTGCGTTTAGTGATATATTTGGTTTATGGTATAATATCGTGTTTGCATTGTTGATTATAGTATTTACATATTTCTATACAGCGATTACGGTGCCTACAAACAAAATGGCAGACGATCTGAAGAGAAGTGGTGGTTTTATTCCAGGAATAAGACCTGGTAGTGAAACTGCAGAGTACTTAGATAAGATAATGTCGCAAATTACTTTGCCTGGATCGATTTTCTTAGCACTGATTGCAGTTTTTCCTGCAATTGCGGTTAAGTTGTTGAATGTTCAGCAAGGATGGGCGTTATTCTTTGGAGGTACATCTCTTTTAATTATGGTAGGTGTAGCAATTGATACAATGCAACAGGTTAATTCATACTTGTTGAATAGACATTATGATGGATTAATGAAATCTGGTAAAAACCGTAAAGCAGTAGCGTAATAATCATGGCAAAGCAACCAGCAATAGAACAAGACGGAAGTATTATAGAGGCATTGTCTAATGCAATGTTTCGTGTAGAGCTAGAAAATGGACATGTTGTAACAGCTCATATCTCAGGTAAAATGCGTATGCACTATATAAAGTTATTACCTGGTGATAAGGTGAAGTTAGAAATGAGTCCTTATGATCTAACGAAGGCTCGAATCACTTATAGATACTAAGTAAGATAAGAAATATTGTTATTTAGGATTTTTTCTGTATTTTTGCACGCTGAAAAAATCTACTTAATAATACCCTTCTGAAAACCAAATAAGGTTTTGAGAGTGAATTTAAAAGATAAAAAAACCGACATAATGAAATTGTTTGTTGGTTTCGAATAAAAAACAAATTATTTCAGTTGTCGGTGAATTACATCTGATGGTTGAAAAACTTTAAGTAAAGAACAGATGAAAGTAAGAGCATCATTAAAAAAGAGAAGTGCCGAGTGCAAGATTGTGCGTAGAAAAGGCCGACTTTACGTAATTAATAAAAAGAATCCTAGATTTAAACAAAGACAAGGGTAATTATGGCAAGAATTGCAGGGGTAGATATACCTAAACAAAAGCGAGGAGTTATAGCATTAACCTATATCTTCGGAATCGGTAGAAGTAGAGCTAAAGAAATTTTGGCCACTGCTAAAGTAGATGAAAGTATAAAAGTTTCTGATTGGGATGATGACCAGATTGGTCGAATCCGTGAAGCTGTAGGAGTCTATACCATTGAAGGAGAATTACGTTCTGAGATTCAATTGAATATCAAGCGTCTTATGGATATCGGATGCTACAGAGGTATTCGTCATAGAGCAGGTCTACCGTTAAGAGGACAACGCACTAAGAATAACTCTAGAACACGTAAAGGAAGAAGAAAAACAGTTGCTAACAAGAAAAAAGCAACTAAATAATAAGTAGTATGGCAAAGTCAACTTCAAAAAAACGTAAAGTAATAGTTGAGTCTGTAGGAGAAGCTCACGTAACAGCTTCTTTCAACAACATTATTATTTCGTTAACCAATAAAAAAGGAGACGTGATTTCTTGGTCTTCAGCTGGTAAAATGGGATTCAGAGGTTCTAAAAAGAACACTCCTTATGCTGCTCAGTTAGCAGCAGAGGATGCTGCAGGAGTAGCAATCGAAGCTGGACTGAAGAAAGTAAAGGTTTATGTAAAAGGACCTGGAAACGGAAGGGAATCAGCGATACGTTCAATTCATAATGCAGGAATCGAAGTTACAGAAATTATTGATGTAACTCCAATGCCGCATAACGGATGTCGTCCTCCTAAGCGAAGAAGAGTATAATTAAGCATCCTGAACTTGGTTCAGGATCTTTTTAATATAGTAAGTAAATCGAAAAGAGGAGCAATGGTTGTCGAAGGAAAGAGACCTTAATTCATAACCACCTCAAAAACTAAATTTTTTATAATGGCAAGATATACTGGTCCAAAAACTAAAATCGCTCGTAAATTTGGTGAAGCGATATTCGGAGACGACAAGTCATTCGAAAGGAGAAATTACCCTCCAGGTCAACATGGAAACAATAGACGAAGAGGTAAAAAGAGTGAGTATGCAATTCAGTTAATGGAAAAGCAAAAAGCGAAGTACACCTACGGAATATTAGAACGTCAGTTCAGAAATATGTTTGAAAAAGCTACTCGTGCTCAAGGGATTACAGGTGAGGTTTTACTTCAGCTTTGTGAATCTCGTTTAGACAACGTAGTATTTAGAATGGGATTGGCTAACTCTCGTAGAGGAGCAAGACAATTGGTTTCTCACAGACACATTACTGTAAACGGTGAGCAAGTAAATATCCCTTCTTATCAATTAAGAGCAGGAGATGTTGTAGGAGTAAGAGAAAAATCAAAATCGTTAGAGGTAATTCAAAATTCACTTGCAAATAATAGCAAAGTATACGAGTGGATTACGTTTAATAATGATACAAAACAAGGTACTTTCGTATCTGTTCCGGCTAGAATTCAGATCCCGGAAAACATTAATGAACAATTCATCGTCGAATTATACTCTAAGTAATAACTCTAAGAAGAAACACTAACATGGCAATATTAAATTTTCAGAAGCCCGATAAAGTTATCATGATCGACTCTACCGAGTTCGATGGTAAATTCGAATTTAGACCATTAGAACCTGGGTATGGATTAACAGTTGGTAACGCTTTGCGAAGAGTTTTGCTATCTTCTTTAGAGGGATTCGCTATCACTTCTCTTAGAATAGAAGGTGTAGATCATGAGTTTTCTACAATTTCTGGAGTAGTTGAAGATGTTACTGAGATTATCTTGAACTTAAAGCAAATTCGTTTTAAGCGTCAAATCGAAGATATCGATAACGAATCTGTAACAGTTTCAATTTCAGGTCAGGAACAATTAACAGCAGGAGATTTCCAGAAGTTTATTTCAGGTTTCCAAGTGCTTAATCCTGATTTGGTAATTTGTAACATGGACAAGAAAGTTGCATTAAACCTTGAGATCACTATCGAAAAAGGTAGAGGTTATGTTCCTGCAGAGGAAAATAAAAAGGCAAATGCTCCTATCGGGACCATTTTTACAGACTCGATCTATACTCCAATTAAGAATGTAAAGTATAGCATAGAAAACTATCGTGTAGAACAAAAGACAGACTACGAAAAATTAGTTTTCGAAATTGTTACCGATGGATCTATTCATCCTAAAGATGCGCTAACTGAAGCTGCCAAAATATTAATCCATCACTTCATGTTATTCTCTGATGAGCGTATTACTCTTGAGGCTGATGAAATTGCACAAACTGAAACTTATGATGAAGAGTCACTTCATATGAGACAGTTGTTGAAAACAAAATTGATCGATATGGATCTTTCTGTTCGTGCATTAAACTGTTTAAAAGCAGCAGAAGTAGATACATTGGGAGACCTTGTATCTTACAATAAAAATGATTTAATGAAGTTCCGTAACTTTGGTAAGAAGTCTTTAACAGAATTAGAAGAGCTAGTAAACGTTAAAGGTTTAAACTTTGGAATGGATCTTTCAAAATACAAACTAGATAAAGACTAACTTCATCATAATTTGCTCCCCATATAGGGTATCGAAGCAAGATGGTGATTAAAACAAAATGTCATGAGACACGGAAAAAAAGTAAACCACTTAGGAAGAAAGACAGCTCATCGTAAATCGATGTTAGCAAACATGGCTTGTTCTTTAATTGAACATAAAAGAATAAACACTACGGTGGCTAAAGCGAAAGCGCTTAAGCAATTTGTAGAGCCATTAGTTACTAAATCTAAAGAAGATACTACACATAATCGTCGTATTGTATTTAGTAAATTGCGTAACAAATATGCGGTTACTGAATTATTTAGAGATGTAGCTCCAAAAGTGGGAGATAGACCAGGAGGATATACCAGAATTATTAAGTTAGGTAATCGTCTTGGGGATAATGCTGATATGGCAATGATTGAACTAGTAGATTACAATGAGCTTTACAACGCTGGTAAACCTGCTAAGAAGAAATCAACCAGAAGAAGTAGAAGAGGTAAAACAGCAAGTGCTCCTGCGGCACCGGCTCCAGAAACTACTAACTCTGAAGAGGAATAAATGACAGATGTGAATAACACATAATAACAAAAGGATAGGCGTTTAACGTTTATCCTTTTTTTTTGAATAATTTTGACAAGGTTTTCTTCACCTTAAAGAAGAGTGAAAATTAATAATGCCAGAATTTTGTTGTTGTGAATACAAACCTAATGATGGTAACCATTAAAAAATATAGTAGTAACAGATGAAATATCAAGCTCGAAAAAAAGCAATTCTTTTATTAGCAGACGGTACAATCTTTTATGGCAAAGCTGTAGGGAGAGAGGGTAGTGCATTCGGAGAGGTGTGTTTTAACACAGGTACAACCGGATATCAGGAAATTTTTACGGATCCTTCTTATTATGGACAGTTAATGGTTGCAACCAATGCTCACATTGGTAATTATGGAACAAACGATGAAGAAGTTGAATCTGATTCTATTAAAATAGCAGGGCTTATAGTTAAAAATTTTAGTTACGATTACTCCAGAGTCAAAGCAGATAGATCTCTTCAGGACTTTTTGGAGCAGAATAACTTGCTAGCAATTTCAGATGTAGATACCAGAGCATTGGTGAGTTATATAAGAGATAATGGGGCCATGAATGCTGTAATTTCTACAGAAGTTGATAAAATAGATGAATTAAAACAGCAGTTGGCAGAGGTGCCAGATATGAACGGATTAGAATTGGCATCTCAAGTTTCTACAAAAGAGCCGTATTTCTTTGGTAATCCTGATGCTACCTACAAAATCTCAGCACTTGATTTGGGGATTAAGAGAAACATCTTAAGAAACTTATCACAAAGGGATGCATATATTAAGATATTTCCGTACAACGCGAGTTTTGCTGAAATGAGCGAATGGGGGCCTGATGGTTACTTTTTGTCTAATGGTCCTGGGGATCCAGAACCTTTAGAAGATGCTATTAATACTGCAAAGGAAATATTAGATAGAGATTTACCACTATTTGGGATATGTCTTGGGCACCAGGTTATTGCATTGGCTAATGGAATTAGTACCTATAAAATGCATAACGGACACAGAGGAATTAACCACCCTGTAAAGAATTTGCTAACCGGAAAAGGAGAAATTACTTCGCAAAATCATGGTTTCGCGATTAATAGAGAAGAGGCAGAAAAGAATGCTAATGTAGAAATTACTCATGTGCATCTTAATGATAACACAGTTGCTGGTATTAGAATGAAAAACAAGAACTGTTTTTCTGTACAATATCATCCAGAAGCGAGTCCCGGACCAAATGATTCTATTTATTTGTTTGATGAGTTTATCGGAAATATCAAAAAGACAAAAGTAACCGCTTAAATTTCATAAGTAATAAAGGTTTTAGACCAATTTAGGTAAGGTCTTCATCTATAACGTTATAGTTGATAACTTACCTTATATATTGCGAATTCCCTATTAAATTAAGACTTTTTTGAAGGGGTTAGAACTTGTCGGTTTTGTATATTGCGAACAATTAAAATTATCCAACAAAATAAAAAACAATGAGTGTAATTATTAATATTCACGCAAGACAGATCTTAGATTCCAGAGGTAATCCAACGGTAGAAGTTGATGTAATTACTGAAAATGGAGTTTTAGGTAGAGCAGCGGTTCCTTCGGGAGCATCAACAGGAGAACACGAAGCTGTTGAGTTGAGAGACGGAGGAAAAGATTACATGGGCAAAGGGGTGCTTAAAGCTGTAGAAAATGTTAATTCAATAATAGCTGAAGAATTATTAGGGTATTCTGTTTTTGATCAAAATTTATTAGATCAAAGAATGATTGAGTTAGATGGAACGCCTAATAAATCGAAGTTAGGAGCAAATGCAATTCTTGGGGTGTCTTTGGCGGCAGCAAAGGCAGCAGCAAATGAATTGAACTTGCCATTATATCGTTACGTAGGAGGAGTAAGTGCAAATACGCTTCCGGTTCCTATGATGAATATCATTAACGGAGGATCGCATAGTGATGCTCCAATTGCTTTTCAAGAGTTTATGGTTATGCCGGTAAAAGCCGAAAGCTTTACTCAGGCAATGCAAATGGGAACCGAGATTTTCCACAACTTAAAGAAAGTGCTTCATGATCGTGGTTTAAGTACAGCTGTTGGTGATGAAGGAGGTTTTGCACCAACATTAGACGGAACAGAAGATGCATTAGATTCTATTGCACTTGCTGTAGAGAAAGCAGGTTATAAGTTTGGTGATGAAATCATGGTGGCTCTAGATTGTGCTTCGGCAGAATTTTATGTAGATGGAAAATATGACTACACCAAATTTGAAGGAGATACAGGAGTTATTAGAACAAGTGAAGAGCAAGCAGATTATTTGGCAGAACTAGTGTCAAAATACCCTATTATTTCTATTGAAGATGGAATGGACGAGAATGATTGGGAAGGATGGAAATATTTAACCGAAAAAGTTGGAGATAAAGTACAACTGGTAGGAGATGACTTGTTTGTAACCAATGTAGAAAGACTGTCAAGAGGAATCGAAAATGATACCGCAAATTCTATTCTGATTAAAGTAAATCAAATAGGAACGCTTACCGAAACTATTGCTGCAGTTAATATGGCTCACAATGCGGGTTATACTTCTGTAATGTCTCATCGTTCTGGAGAGACTGAGGATAACACTATTGCAGATTTGGCCGTTGCTTTAAATACAGGTCAAATTAAAACAGGTTCTGCTTCTAGAAGTGATAGAATGGCAAAATACAACCAATTACTACGTATCGAAGAAGAATTAGGAAGTGTTGCTTATTATCCAAAAGAAAAGGCTTTCAAAGTTAAACGCTAACATTATAATTTTTGTAATAAAAAAGGGCTTTCTAAACAGAAAGCTCTTTTTTTTGCGAATAATTTTGGAAATCCTCAAATGAGCTAAAAATCATGTAACGATTAATAATATATTAACACTATATTTCGTAATTTAGCTGCCCTTAATGTAATAGCAAAATTCTAAATAATCATATGTCAAAAATAGCTACGTTAGAAATCGACGGTAATAAATATGAGTTCCCTATTGTTGAAGGAACAGAAAATGAGTTAGGAATAGATATAAAGACACTTAGAGGAGCAACAGGTGGTGTAACCACTATAGATCCGGGATATAAAAATACGGGTAGCTGCGAGAGTGCAATAACATTCTTAGATGGAGAAAAAGGAATCTTAAGATATAGAGGGTATTCTATCGAAGAATTGGCAGAAAAAGCAGATTTTCTTGAAGTAGCTTATTTGTTGATTTTTGGAGAGCTGCCAACTGCTGAGCAACTAGAGAAATTTGATAAAGATATCAAGGAAGAGTCTCAGGTAGATGAGGATATGAAAAAGATCCTTGATGGGTTCCCAAAAAGTGCACACCCAATGGGAGTATTATCATCTTTAACAAGTGCTTTGATCGCATTTAACCCTGGTTCTGTCGATGTAGATTCTGAAGAAGAAATGTATGGAGCGATTGTAAAGATACTGGCTAAATTTCCTGTATTAGCAGCTTGGACCATGAGAAAGAGAAAAAGCCTTCCGTTAGATTATGGAGACAATTCTCTTGGGTATGTTGAGAATCTACACAAAATGATGTTTGCAAAACCTAATCAGGCATATGAGTCAAACAAATTAGTAATTGATGCATTAGATAAACTATTAATTTTACATGCTGATCATGAGCAAAACTGTTCTACCTCTACAGTAAGAATTGTTGGTTCTTCTCATGCTGGTTTGTTCGCCTCTCTATCTGCAGGAATTTCTGCGCTTTGGGGTCCTCTTCATGGTGGTGCCAATCAAGCAGTAATAGAAATGTTGGAAGCTATAAAAGCAGATGGAGGAGATACTGCAAAATATATTGCTAAGGCAAAAGATAAAAATGATCCTTTCCGTCTAATGGGATTCGGGCATAGAGTATATAAGAATTTTGATCCAAGAGCAAAGATTATAAAAAAGTCTGCAGAAGAAGTACTAGGAGATCTTGGTATAGAAGATCCTGTATTGGATATTGCTAAAGGATTGGCCGATGTTGCTCTTAAAGATGAATATTTCGTGCAGAGAAAGTTATATCCAAATGTAGACTTTTACTCTGGAATTATTTATAGAGCATTAGGTATACCTACAGAAATGTTTACAGTAATGTTTGCTTTAGGTCGATTACCAGGATGGATTGCTCAATGGAGAGAGATGCGTCTACGAAAGGAACCAATAGGTAGACCAAGGCAGATTTATGTTGGAGAAAATCACAGAGCTTTTAAAACTGTTTCTGAGAGATAATGACGGAAAATAAGTTATATAAAACTGGGAGGGTGTCGAGTTATATCGCACCCTTTTTTTATTAAAAAAATAGTAAACGAAGTGTTTACTGAGAATTTCATAAAAAGTATATGTTTTTTTCTTAACAAAATGAGGATGATCAAATTGTCTATTTATATATTTGCGTAACTACTCAATAACATTTTGTTACACTTAAAAACTTGTTTTTTGAATTTAAATATACAAAACGAAACATCTAGGTTAAGAGCTGTAGTTCTTGGAACAGCAGAGAGCAATGGACCGGTACCTAAACTTGAAGATGCTTATGATCCTAAATCTATCGAGCATATTAAGGCGGGGACATATCCTACAGAACATGATATGGTTTCTGAAATGGATGCTGTGGCCAAGATTTTTAAAAAATACGATGTAAAAGTTTTCAGGCCAGAAATCATTAAAGATTACAACCAGATTTTTGCAAGAGACATAGCTTTGGTAATAGAAGATAAGTTTATTAAATCTAATATTTTACCAGACCGCGAAAAAGAGATAAAGGCAATACAGTATGTGATCGATCAAATTGAGGAAAATAAAGTGTATAAAGCTCCTTCAGAAGATATTCACTTCGAAGGAGGAGATATCATGATACATAACGATCACATATTTATTGGAACATATAAAGGTGAAGACTATTCAGATTGTATTGTGGCACGAACAAATATGAAAGGAGTAGATTATATCAAATCTCTTTTTCCAAATAAAACAGTAAAAGAGTTTGATTTAAATAAGTCGATGAAGGATCCTAGAGATAACGCTTTGCATCTGGATTGTTGTTTTCAACCAGTGGGTATTAACAAGGCAATAATTCATAAAGAAGGATTTAGAGATCCGCTTGATTATGAATATCTAGTTGATTTTTTTGGAATGGATAACTTATTCCATATAGATAAAAAAGAGATGTACCATATGAACTCAAATATTTTCTCAATAGCAGAAGATGTAGTAATTTCTGAAAGAAACTTTACACGATTAAACACTTGGTTAAGAAGTTGCAATATAGCAGTAGAAGAGGTTCCTTATGCTGAAATATCGAAGCAAGAAGGACTACTGCGTTGTTCAACAATGCCTTTAATTAGGGATTAAATTAGGAGTTAAGATTATTTTTAGAGATATAGTATAGGTGTTTAAATAACGTTTTGGGAACATAGAATAAAACAGAATGAAACAAATAACAAATACAATTGTAATGATTCGTCCGGTACAATTCAGGATGAATGAACAAACCGCTGTAAATAATTATTATCAGGAAGATGGTAATATTAGTGCTAATGATGCGAATAAGAAAGCGCAACAGGAGTTTGATCAGTTTGTTAAGGCTTTGGAGGCAGTTGGAGTAAAGGTAATAGTTATCAATGATGAGCCAAAAAATGATACTCCCGATTCTATTTTTCCTAACAATTGGGTTTCGTTTCATGAGAATGGCGATATTGGTTTATACCCTATGTTTGCTATTAATAGAAGGAGAGAAAGAAGACCAGAGGTTTTAGAAACTATTGAGAATTCTGGTTTCGAGATCAAGAATGTTGTAGATTATACCGGTGCAGAGGAAGAAGAAGTGTTTTTAGAAGGTACTGGTAGTTTGGTGTTAGATAGAGCAAACAGGAAAGCATATTGTGCTTTGTCTCCACGAGCAGATGAAGAATTACTGATCGAGTTTTGTGAAGATTTTGAGTATACTCCAGTTATTTTTACGGCTTATCAAACTGTAGAAGAGAAAAGATTAGCTATTTACCATACCAATGTAATGATGGGGATAGGTGAGACTTTTGCAGTAATTTGTTTAGATTGTATCGATGATAAGAAAGAGCGTAAAAATGTTGTGAAACATCTTAAAGAAGATGGTAAAGAAATTATTGCAATTACAGAAGATCAAGTTAATAATTTTGCTGGAAATATGCTGCAAGTTGCAGGTTCGGGAGATAAGCGCTATCTTGTAATGTCATCGGCAGCATTTAATAGTTTGACCAAAGACCAAATACACAAAATTGAGAAGCATTGTGCAATTCTTCATAGCGATCTTACCACTATTGAAACTTTAGGAGGAGGAAGTGCAAGGTGTATGATGGCAGAGGTCTTTCTCCCTGCCAAATAGATATTGTATGCTCTCAAAAAAAACAAAATATGGGCTAAAAGCACTTACCTACATCGCCAAAAAAAAGTGCGAACATCCCGTTCAAATATCAGAAATAGCTCAAAGTGAAAATATATCTCAGAAATTTCTGGAAAGTATATTATTAACACTACGAAAAAACGGCTTTTTAGGATCTAAAAAAGGAAAAGGTGGGGGGTACTATTTGATTCGTGAACCTAAGGATATAGTAATGGCTTCAATTATTAGGGTGTTAGAAGGTCCTATAGCTATGCTTCCTTGTGTTAGTCTTAATTTCTATGAGAAGTGCGATGATTGCCCAGATGAGGATAAATGTGCTGTACATAGTTTAATGATTGAAGTAAGGGACAATACTCTTAAGGTGTTAGAAAATAAAACTTTGGCAGATTTTACAGGCTAGTCAAGTTATTTTTTGGAGATTCTTTGGTATTTAAATGGGCCGGTTATTTTGCCCCATACTTGTTTGCCTTCTTCGTTATAACCTCTGGTCCAAATAGAAATTTTATCCTTGCTCACAACAAAATCTGAAGTGATGTAGTCTATACGATTAAAGCTACTTGAGCAAGTACTTTTATTGGTTTTTCCAGAATAAATTGTAGAAGTATTTTTCTTGAAGTATACTTGGCATCCTTCTCTAATTTCAAGACTATCTATGGTTAATCTATTGAACATTTTTTTATCTTTCCAACCAGATCTATAGGCTTTGGCATTAGAGAGTCTATAACTTGTACTTTTAAACTTAGTTGAGTCTACTCGTTCATAGTTTACTATTCTTTGTCCATAAATATTTGATACGTCATTTGCGTCAAATTGTTCACTATATACCCAATATCCCAGGCGGTCTTCCCATATTCTAATATTGGTCATTTTGATATGCTTAAAAGTTGGGTCTTCTTCTACTTGTTTGGTATTTGAAAATTCACCCACCAACGCCTTTACCAAATTGTCTAATTCGGTATCATTTGTGGTTTTGGAATTACATCCTAAAACTACAATAGCCAAGAAAATATAAAGTATAATTTTTCTCATGCAGTTTTTAGTAAAAATATATAAAAAAAACGGGAAAAAGTGTTTTTTGTCGATGAAATATGCTTTTTATCTTATTTTTTTAATTTGAATACCCTATTCGTCTTATCATTCCTCCGAAAATGAAATAATGAAATGGAATCATCAAGTACCAATAGATTCTTCCCCAAATACCTTTAGGTCTAAATGTTGCAGTTTGATATAGTATGTTGTTGTCATCTATATCAAACTCTAGCCATGCTTCTCCAGGAACACGCATTTCAGCAAATAGCAATAATCTTTTGTTTTCTTTATCGGCTACTAAAACCCTCCAGAAATCAAGTGCGTCTCCAGAGAATATTTTATCAGGATGTGTTCTTCCTCTCCTTAGCCCTACACCTCCAAAAAACTTATCAATATATCCTCTAATTTTCCACATCCAATTTCCGTAATACCAACCGGTTTCTCCTCCAATGGCCCAAATACGTTCCAAAGCTTTTTCTTGATTATTAAGTTTAAGTTTCTTAATGTCCTTAAAGCACCCTCTTCTAGGTACGGTAACATATTTTTGAATGTTGAGATTAAAACGCCCGCTAACCATAGAATCTTTCCAACTAGATACTACCTGGTTTTGTTCAATTTTTATAAAAGCTAGTTCTAGTGCTCTTTCATAGCTTATTGGGGATATATTCAAAATATGATTAAGTCTTTTATCATTTGCGATTACTGGAACACTCATACTATCAACCAAATTTAAAGCAAGCTTGTACGAGGTTGATGTAACAAAGTACAACCAGTATGAAGAAAGTCTGGGAGTCATTACCGGTAAAGTGAATATAAATATCTTGATGTTTCTAGCTTTGGCATATCCATACAACATTTCTTTATATGATAAAACATCTGGCCCACTAATATCAAAAGATTGATTGTAGCATTCTTTATTATTAAGTACGCCTATCATAAAATTAAGTACATCGCGTATAGCTATGGGTTGTGTTTTTGTGTTTACCCATTTTGGAGTTACCATAACTGGCAGTTTTTCGCATAAATCTCTTATGATCTCGAACGAAGAACTCCCAGAACCCACAATAATTCCAGATCTTAGAACAGTAAGGTTGTAGTTTCCCTTATATAGCGTTTCTTCTACATTTTTTCTTGACCACAGGTGCTTAGACAGGTTTTTTTCATTTACTATACCGCTGAGATATATAACTTGTTCAATGTTTGTATGCTCAACATAGGTATTAAAGTTTAAAGCCGATTCTTCTTCTTTTTTATCAAAATCTGTGGTAGACGAACTCATTGAGTGAATAAGGTAGTAGGCTACATCAATGTTTTTTGGCAATATTGAAAGGTCTGGAGGCTTGAGAAAATCAATTTCTACAATCGTAACCTTATTCTTAATTTCCTGATCAATCGAGAGTCTGTCTTTGTCTCTTACACAACAAATAACATCGTGCCCTTGATCGATTAATAGTGGTAAAAGCCGCATTCCAATGTAACCATTGGTGCCAGTAAGAAGAATCCGCATTTTTCTGTATAAGTTACGAAGAATTTACATGCAACGAAATAGTTAATTCTTATATGTCAATAGTTCCTGTATATAGTATAGACTACTTTTTTTGGTTTTAATTTCCTGCTTGGTATTGCAGCTTGATTTTTACTAATGTTTCATTTTGTATGAAGAACGGTAAAAGGTGCAAAAACAGATAGTGTCACTCTATTATTTCTATTATCTTTGCAGCTTAATTTTTAGAAGATGAATTTACAGCAGATCATTTCAGAAAAAGTAAAGGTGACTATCAAAGAATTATTTGGTGCTAATCTTGAATCTGTAGAATTGCAGGCTACCCGAAAAGAGTTCGAAGGAGATATTACCGTAGTGGTTTTTCCAATGCTAAGAGTGGTGAAGGGGAATCCTGTTCAAATTGGTGAAGCTGTTGGGAATTATCTTAAAGAAAATGTATCTGAAGTCCTGGATTTTAATGTAGTGAAGGGTTTTTTGAATTTGGTAATTTCCGATTCTTATTATCTGAACTTCTTTAATTCTATAAAGAATAATCAAAAGTTTGGTTTTGTAGAGCATTCAGAAAGTAAGAAGTCTGTAATGGTAGAATATTCTTCACCAAATACTAACAAACCTTTGCATTTAGGGCACGTAAGAAATATCCTTTTAGGATTTTCGGTTGCAGAAATTATCAAGGCTAGTGGGAAAAAGGTGTATAAAACCCAGATTATTAATGATAGAGGAATACACATTTGTAAATCAATGTTGGCCTGGAAAAAGTATGGTAATGGAGAAACCCCAGAATCAACAGGTTTAAAAGGAGATAAGCTAGTTGGAAACTACTATGTGAAGTTTGATCAGATATACAAAGACCAGATAGCAGAATTGATCCAAAATGGAAAAACCGAAGTGGAAGCAAAAGCAGAGGCCCCATTTTTATTAGAAGCTCAAGAAATGCTTCGTAAATGGGAAGCAGGAGATAAAGATGTGGTTGCACTTTGGGAAATGATGAATAGTTGGGTATACGACGGTTTTGAGCAAACCTACAAGGCCATTGGAGTAGATTTTGATAGCTATTATTATGAAAGTAATACCTATTTATTGGGTAAAGATAATATCGAAGAAGGGTTAGCCAAAGGAGTTTTCTTTACAAAAGAAGATGGGTCAGTTTGGTGTGATTTAACTGATGAAGGCCTGGATGAAAAATTGGTGTTAAGGAAAGACGGTACAGCGGTTTATATGACTCAAGATATTGGAACAGCCATTCAAAGAGCCAAAGATAAACCTGATGTAGGAGGAATGATTTATACGGTAGGAAATGAACAGGATTATCATTTTAAGGTATTGTTTCTTATTCTTAAAAAATTAGGGTATGATTGGGCAGAACACCTTCATCATTTAAGCTATGGGATGGTAGACTTACCAAGTGGTAAAATGAAGAGTAGAGAGGGTACTGTGGTCGATGCAGACGATTTAATTACAGAAATGGCTGATACTGCCGAAAATATCTCCAAAGACTTAGGTAAGTTAGAAGGATATACAGATAAAGAGAAAGGGGAGGTGTATAAAACTATTGGTCTGGGAGCTTTGAAGTATTATATTTTAAAGGTTGATCCTAAAAAGAGAATCCTTTTTAATCCCGAAGAATCTGTAGATTTTCAAGGGAATACAGGTCCATTTATTCAGTATACCTATGCTAGAATTCAAGCAATTTTGCGAAAAGCAGATTTTGTATTAGATACTACAGTAGAGAATCTAAAACTACACCAAAAAGAAAAAGAACTTATAAAACAGTTAGAACTGTTTCCCGAGGTAATACAAAATGCTGCAAAAGACCTAAGTCCCGCAATAATTGCGAATTATACTTACGATTTAGTTAAAAATTATAACTCTTTTTTCCAAAATGTTTCTATATTTGGAGCAGATACCGATACAGAAAAACTTTTTAGAGTTCAACTTTCGCAATTTGTAGGTGCTACAATTAAATCGGCATTTGGTCTTTTAGGAATTAATGTTCCGGAAAGAATGTAAACAAAACTTAACTCTTCACACAATTACGTCTACATATTGTAAGACAACTATGTAAGACATCGATATTTTTTCTATTTCATCTATTTTGAAAGGACAAAAATATAATTGTTTTATTGCATAAGTAATCTCTTTTTTTATTTTAGAGAATATGAAGTACAGAATATCAAGAGCTATAGATAGTGATTTACCGTTAATGCAACGTTTGTTTTATCAAACAGTTACGTCATATGGTTCTTTGATATTTACGAAAGCCGAAATTAAAATCTATTCTAGGTTAGCTACCAATAAGTCCTATTGGCAAAAGAAGTTCAAAGATGACTATATTTATAATGCAAAGCTTAATGGAGAGATAATTGGATCTTTTTGTATGGATAAGAAAGGAAATCTTGAGTATATCTTTGTTCATATGAATTATCACGGACAAGGAATTGCAAAGGCATTATTTGCTACGCTTGAAGAAGTGGCTAGAGAAGCCAATATAAAAACACTTACTACTCAAATAAGTATTCTTACCAAAGGTTTTTTTCAAAAGAACGGTTTTGAAATTATTAAAAGTGCGGTTAATGTTGTTGGAGGAGAAGAAGTGATAAGCTACTCTGGGGTTAAAAATTTACCCTAACCACGGCATTAGGGGTAAAACGTAAACCAAGTTGCTCAATCTCTTCAACTTCATTAGAACTTGGATTAATACGATAGTAGTTGTTTACTACATTTTTTTGATCCAGAATATTCCATAAAGACAATCCTATGAAGCCATTTGTTTTTGGTGAGAGACGAAAACTGTATGTAGCAGAAGCGTCCCATCTAAAATAATCGTCTAAGGTATTCGTGTTTGGGTTTTCATAATTGATTTCACCATTTGGTAATATCTCGCTGCCAGATATTGGACTTGTGGTTGGTTTACCACTGTGCCAATTAAGACCACTAGAAAGCTTTAAATTTTTGATAGCATATGAAATTGCAAAATTGATATTATTTCTAATATCGATATTGTTGTGAAAATCTTCAGCAAATAACCTGGAGAAGGTGTATTTGTTTTCTGCATACGAATAGCTCAACCACGTGTTAAAGGATTTAAATCGTTTATTAATTAGAAAATCCAAACCTTTAACCGTGTAACTACCATGATCAGAAAGAAATTCAAATTGATTTTGAAACCCTTGACTGGCAGAGGTGATACCGTCAACATTTTTATAAAAAACATCTGTGCTTACCAGCCAATTTTTGTGACTGTATGTTAAACCTAAAGACCCCTGGAGACTTTTGATGATCGGGATATCTTCCTCATTTGAGAGTACCCATTTGCGGTTTTCTATACCCAAAAAATCATTTTGTGATTCTATTTCCTGAGAAGTAACTTGACTTTTTATCTCTCCCAGGGCCTCAATGGTAAAACGATTATCAAAACTATAATTGAAACTAAATCTTGGTTCGAGGGTATAGGAGTTGAACTTATCAAAATGATTTATTCGTACACCCAGATTAATATGTGTTTTGTTGGTGTCAGACTTATATTCAATTTCAGAAAAAAGACTATTAGTGCGAATCACTTCCTTTACAAAATCTCTAAACGTAGGATTGTTGACATCTCTAAGATTGGATATTCCCGTTTCGTTAAACTGATATCCAGAATAAAGATGTAATTGAGGTGTTAAGCTGAAGAGTGTTTTTAGTTTCAATCCGCTTTCAAGAACTTTATTTTCCTGAAGTAAACGCTGATTGTTTAATACATCCGAGTTTGTAGCTTCTAAGTTGTAATTGGTGCCATATAATAATAGTTCACTCCTAAAAGTGGAGCTCCAATTTCTATGATAGGATACCCCAAGAGCACTATTGTTTTGTTTTGCACTACTTTCTCTAGAGATATTTACATTATTAATTTCTGCACTCTCTTGAAAAGTTAAATCATTACGCATCACCAGCATATTGACTTTGATGAGGTCTTTTGGTGATAATTGATATAACCAACGTAAACTCAAATCATAAAAAGAAAACTCCTCATCGGCATTAGAGAGGTTTGTGCTACTATTTACTACTTCAGAATCTTGAAAGGCTTTTTTGAAGAATTGCCTATAGGTAGGAGTTTCAAAAACTTCACTAATAGATTTACGAACCGAAAGTTGTACAGAAGACTTTTTACCAAGATTTAAGTCAACATAGCCATCTGCACTTATCATATTAAGGCCAAGACTGCCGTTTGTGTCTTTATTTATAGTATTATCGGTATTCATAGCAATGACACTGGAAACACCATCTCCATAACTAGAACTGGCACCATTTTTTATGATTTGAACATCTTTGGTAAGGTAGGGGTTAAAGGCAGATATTAAACCAAAAAAGTGACCAGATTGGTACATTTTAACACCATCCCATAGGATAAGATTTTGATCGTTGGTTCCGCCGCGAACATTTATGTCTGATACTGTTTCTTCAACACTTAAAATACCGGGTAAGGCTTGAATTGTTTGTAACAGGTCAGGTTCTATTAATCCAGGTAAGATGCCAAAATTATCATAATCGATAAATACTGATCCATCTGATTTTTTGTTGATTCCCTGTACCAAATAATCATTTAAGATAATTTCATTCAGGTATTGTATTTCAGGAATCATTACTAATTTTTTACATCGAGAATTCCGTAGCTCTTTGGCAGGAATAAGAATTGTTTTAAAACCCAGGTATTTAATTTTGATTAGTCCTTGTTCTTTTTCCAGGTTCAATGTAAAGAAACCGTTCTCGTCACTAATTGTAGCTCTGTTTCCTATTTGGATAGATGCTCCATATATTTTCGTGTCATCTGCAATAGAATGGAGAACTCCGCAGATTTCAAATTTCTTCTTCTTTAAACTTAATAGAATATTTTTGTTCTCTAAAACAGTATAGTCAAAAGGAGTACTATTCTGAAGAAAGTCGATAGTTTCCTTTAATTCTAAATCTACTGAAGGTATTTGTGTATAAACATCCTCAAGTTCTTGATCGGCATAAGAAAACCTACAATCAAACTTTTCTTGTAAGGTGTTTAAGAGCTCGATAAGGGGTACCACATCCTGTTGTTTTTGTGCAAAGGACGAAGCGAAACTAAAATTTAAAAGAGTAAGTAAAACTACAATTTGGGTTTTGATCACTCTCGATAAAGGGTTATTAGGTTGTCATTGATTTCATACTTCAAACGCATAGGTATAGTAATAGATTGTAATGCCGTTTGAATATTTGAATGTACAAAATTACCAGTAAAAAGCTGATTTTGATCAAAGTTTTTTGTTACAATAGTAACATTGTACTGTCGTTCAAATTCTCTAAGAATAAAAGAAAAAGGTTTACTAATAAAAATGCTTCTGTTTTCGGTCCAGGAAGGTTTTGCAATCGAAGTATTGGTTTTACGTACTTGATTTTCGTAGATTTCTATCCCTTGTCCCTTAGAAAGTTGGGTAACGTTGTTGTTGTAACTTACACTTACCAATCCTTCATAGCAAACAACTTCAAAATACTGGTTGCGTTGTTTTACATTAAATTGTGTTCCAAGTACTTGTACGTTGCCCAAAGTAGTCTGTACCTCAAATTTTTTCCCTTTAGCTACTTTGAAATATGCTTCGCCGTCAAGAGCTATTGTTCGATTGTCCTGCCAGTCTTTTTCCGAATATTTAATGGCAGATAATGCGTTTAATATCACTTCACTTTCATCAGGCAGTATTACCGAGGTCTTTTCAGTTACAAGAGTACTTACTTCTTTTTGCGATGGCTTCAAAAACGTGTAAAGGCCAATAGCCAAAATAAAAACTGCGGCTATCCTTGAAATAATTGTAATGTATGAAGATTTTTTAGATGCGCTTTTGGGATTTGATAAGTTTGTTTGAAGAGCTTCTAAGTTTTTTTCAGTATTGTAATCAGGCGCTTTAAATCTTTTAGCAGTTTCAGCTATTTTCATAAAAGAATCATAGGCGTCTAAATCCTTAAACGCCTTCGATTCCTGCGCATTTAATGGCTCATTATCTAACCATTTTCTTATGAGATCTTTCTTTTTCATAGCAAGATTTCTATGTATATAACAATTATCAATTAAAAATTCCTACCCTTATGTCTTTAAATTCCATCAATTTCTTTTCTAAGCTTCTCTAGAGCGCCATAAATTCTCTTTTCGACGGCTTTTCTGGAAATACCTAATAGATCAGCAATCTCTTGATGTTTTTTGCCTTCGATTCTATTTAACAAGAAGGCAACTCTTTGTGGTTCAGTAAGATTAGATAATGCCTTTTGGTATTTCTGGAGATACTCTTTTTCTTCTAGAACAAATTCGGGACTTTCATTTGTCTTTTCTTTTTGCGGAAGTTGCTGGAACTTTAATTTTACTTTATTATGTTTGATTTGGTTCAATGATAGATTGTTAGCCACAGTAAAAAGAAAACTTTTAGCTTTAGAAAGCGGGGTTTTTTTACAATTATCCCATAATTTCATAAATGCCTCTTGAACTTTATCTTTGGGGTCAATATGCTCGCCGTATTTGTAGTAGATAAAATTATGCAGGTCCTGAGAATGTCTTCTAAAAAGCTCTGAAAACAATTTCTCCTCACAAACGTGATCGTGTAAATCCTTAGACATTCTTTATATTTTTGTTAAAATTATAAAAAATAGAATTCTTGCGTAGGAATTATCATAAGTATGTTGTTATTATTATGAAGTTTAGGAAAAGTTATAGCGAATATGAAGAATAAGATCATACACATTTTAGTTTTAGCCTTTTTTGTTATTACAGCATGTCAAGAAGAAGAAAGAGAAGTGATAGAGCCAGATGATCCTGTAGATTCACAACTTTCTGTTCTTATGAAAAATGTAGCTACTCATGATGGCTCTTTTGATGATATCGTAGATCAGGGAAATTGTTTGAGTATAAATATACCCTACAAAATAATACGAAATGGTGAAAGTTACACTGTTACTCATACTTCAGACTACTTAGGGATATCTGCCACAGATAATATAGAGATAGAGTATCCGATTATCGTTACTTTATTTGATTATTCTGAAATTGCAGTATCTAATGAACAAGAGCTACAAACGCTAACAAATGCTTGTAGTGTAAACGATGATGACATAGAATGTATCGATTTTGAGTATCCCATTGTGTTTTCTTCATTTGATAGTAGAACAAATAGGCTTGAAACTAAACAATTGATTCATGACTCTGAAATGTTCGAGTTTATAACAAACACAGATCAGAATACGGTATTTAGTATCGATTACCCAATTAATTTACTGCTACATGATGGGAGTAGCACTTCTGTTCAACATAATACAGATTTGCGCAACGCCATCATAGGAATGATTTCTGCGTGTGATGAAAATGATAATTAGTTTCTGAAAGACAATATTTTATAAAAGCCACTCTTGTTTTTAAGAGTGGTTTTTTGTTTAACATTTATTGTATAAAAGTTAAACAAAAAGTTAAAATAATGCTAAAACCAAATTCATGGGTTAGAGTTTAGTCTATTGAGTTGTTTAATCACCAAACAATAATATTAAACACCATGAAAACGAAAAATCTTTTTAAAACAATCTTTATAACCTTTTTGCTTGTGGCAACCTATTCTTGTAGTGACGATGATGATACTACATTTCCTGGAGATACTACTACTATTGCAGAATTCGTAGCAGAAAATGCAGATTATAGTTCTCTTTTAGCCGCTTTGGAAAAAGCAGAGTTGGTAGAAACATTATCAGGTAGTGGAAGCTTTACAGTTTTTGCACCTAATAATGCTGCGTTCGACGCATTTTTGACGGCAAACAATTTGACCTTAGAAACTGCTACCAAAGAACAATTAGAGCCTATATTGTTAAATCATGTTCTTGGGCAAGAACTTACCTCTACTCAATTACAAACGGGATATCAAGATAATTTAGCAGGGTTTAGTACTTATGTCAATACTTCAGGTGGTGTTGTGATTAATGGAGGTGTTGCTGTTACTACTGCGGATATTGATCAATCAAATGGAGTAATCCATGCAGTTGATGCAGTAATTGCTTTACCAACGATAGCTACATTTGCAGTGGCAGATCCGAACTTTAGTCAATTGGCATTATCACTAACCACTCGTACTCCAGATACAGACTATGCCGGTACTTTCAGTGGAACAACCTCTTCTCCTTTTACAGTATTCGCTCCTACCAACGACGCATTCTTAGATTTAGCCGCTAGATTTGGGATAGCAGAAGGCGACATTTCAGATACAGCGATAGGTGGAATTACACCAGCTCAGCTTGCTATTGTACTAGAATATCATGTGATCGCTGGGGCAAATGTTCTAGCGGCTGATTTACCAGGTATTACAGACGGAGTAACTCCGGCAACATTACAAGGAGAAACATTAACTCTGAATTTAGAAGGAGGTAGTTTTCTTAGAGATAAATCTGGGGTAGATTCAGAAATTATAGCTACTGATGTTAAAGCGACAAATGGTGTTATTCACGCAATAGATAAGGTATTATTACCTTCGGCTGCTCTTGATGCTTTAGGAAGAAGCTTTACTGCTGTAGCATACAATAATGGCGAAGCAAGTGATTTCTCTTCTTTATATGCAGCATTGAGATATACAGGTCTTAACGATGCGCTTGATAATAACATGATGCGTACAGTTTTTGCACCAACAAATACTGCTTTTGATGCGCTTCTAGATGGAGCTAATCTTACAGATTTACCAGTTGAAACGGTAACACAGATATTATTGAATCATGTAATCACCGGAAAATTATTATCGACAGACTTATCTACCACCTATGCAAATACCTTAGCTACATACGGGGACACAGATAATAACTTAAGTATTTATATAAATACTGCAAGCGGTGTTGTCCTAAATGGAGGTTCTGCAAACAATGGTGCTACTGTAACAGATGCAAACGTTGAAACCAGAAATGGAGTAATTCATATTGTTGATGCCGTTATTGGATTACCAACAGTAGTCACCTTTGCGGTGGCAGACTCTAACTTTTCTTCTCTTGTAGAAGCATTGACTACAGGAACGCCAAGTGTAGATTTTGTTGATGTATTAAGTACTGGCCTGGGAACCGATCCAGCACCATTTACTGTGTTTGCACCTACTAATGATGCATTTACGGCGGTAGGAATGCTACCAGCAGAAAATGATTTAATTCCAATTTTACAGCATCATGTTATAGCAGGTGGAAATGTACGCTCTGGAGATCTTTCAGATGGTTTAGTGACTCCAGCAACACTAGAAGGAGATACATTAACTATTGTGATACCTGGTACTAATGGTGCAGTAGCTAATTTAACAGATGGTTCTGGAACTTCAGATACAGAAATAATCGCTGTAGATGTACAGGCAAGTAACGGAGTAATACACGTAATTAATAAAGTATTGATTCCTGATACTATGAACTAATATGTGTTAATATATAACACATCACATACCCCTTAAAAGGGCATTTGGAAGTATTCCCTCATTTATTTCTTATCACCTTCTAAATGCCCTTTTCTTTTCCACACAAATATTAATTAATTATTAACTCATAAAATTAAAACGCTATGAAAAGTCTAGCCAAAAAACTGACGATTCCTTTTTTATGTTTGTTTTTGTTGAATGTTTTGGTTTCATGTCAAAACGATGATGAAACCAATGGAAACGAACCAGAACTTGCAGAATTCGAAGAATCAAAAATTATTGGATTCGATGAGATCGAAGAAATGACCAAAGATCTTATTGAAGGTGAATTAACAGTTGAAGATGATGCTAAATTAACCGAAGGCAAATTCTTTGATATCAGTAGAGAAAAAAGAGTTTATGATTTTTCTGCTTTGGTAAGTGTTGGGGCGGGCACAGGAGCCACGATAGAAGGAGAGTTATCACTTAACTTTACATTGTATCATGCTAGTTTTACAATAGTTAGAGGTAACCTTGAATTACCAGATGGTACCAAAGCTAGGGCTAGAGGAGCTATCATTAGTGATGGAGTAGTCTATATAATAATCAACCCCCCTGGACGTGATTTAATTTTTGGTATAGGGCGTGTTCAAGACAATGGTGATATCATAGGAGGTTTTAGACTATTTACAAATGGAGGAATAGGAAGAGGTCTTTGGAACGCCGAGTTGAAAGAAACTACTTTTCCAGATAAAAATATAGTAGAATTAATAGTTGAAGACGGAAGATTTACATCGCTGGTAGGAGCATTGCAGGCAGCAGATCTTGTAGATCCACTTACCGGAGAAGGACCGTTTACCGTTTTTGCACCAACTGATGAAGCCTTTGCGGCTCTTGATGCAGTACCACCGTTAGACATATTGAAAGAGATTTTGTTATATCATGTTGCAAGTGGACGATTGAATACCTCAGAGTTATTAGCCCAAGAGCTAACAACCACCTTACAAGGTGAGGATATAAAAGTAAGTCTCAATGAAAACAATGAAATAGTTATAAACGATACGGTAAAACTACTTTCAGCAAACATAGGTGGATCAAACGGAGTGATTCAAGTTATCGATGCAGTTCTAATCCCCCCTTCTTTTGAAACTTTACCCAGTATTGTAGAAATTGCAGTTGATACTCCAGAACTTTCCACTCTTGTTGGTGCTTTGCAGGCGGCAGAATTGGTTGAAGCGCTTAGCGGAGAAGGACCTTTCACAGTTTTTGCACCAACCAATGCCGCTTTTGAAGCTCTTGATGCAATTCCTTCTGGAGATGCGTTAAAAGAAGTATTGTTATACCATGTAGCTTCTGGGAAATTTACGGCAGCAGATCTTCTGGAAAAACAAACGGTTACAACTCTTCAAGGTGATGACGTTACTATTGAGTTAAATGATGAAGGAAATGTAATTCTTAACGGCTCAATTGAAGTTATGATGGCAGATATTGAGGCTTCCAACGGAATCGTTCATGTCATAAAGGGAGTGTTGCTTCCTCCTTCCGAGTTGCAGAGTATTGTCGAAATAGCGGTAAACACGCCAGATTTATCGACACTTGTAGGAGCATTGCAAAGTGCTGAACTGGTCGATACTTTGAATGGAGAAGGACCGTTTACCGTATTTGCTCCAACTAATGCTGCTTTTGCAGCACTTGATGCTATCCCTTCTGGTGATGCATTAACAGAAGTGCTACTATATCATGTAGCTGCGGGGAAATTTGCAGCTGCAGATCTTCTGGAAAAACAAACAGTAACAACTGTGCAAGGAGATGAGGTAACCATTGAACTTAATGATAGTGGAAATGTAGTGCTTAATGGTTCGATAGAAGTTATGATGGCAGATATTGAGGCTTCAAATGGAATTATTCATATAATCAAAGGAGTGCTTCTTCCTCCAGTAGAATTACCGAGTATTGTTGAAATTGCTTTAGATACTCCTGAACTATCTACATTGGTAGGTGCTTTGCAAGCAGCAGAATTAGTTGAAGCTTTAAGTGGAGAGGGGCCTTTTACCGTGTTCGCTCCAACAAATGCAGCTTTTGATGCTTTAAGTGCTATACCTTCTGGAGATGCGCTAAAAGAAGTATTGTTATATCATGTAGCCTCAGGTAAATTTGGAGCTGAAGACCTTTTAGCTAAAGAAGTAGTCACAACGTTGCAAGGAGAAGAAGTAACTATCGAAATGTCTAATGGTATTGTGCTATTGAATGGAGAAATAGAAGTGAAAATGGCAAATATTGAAGCTTCAAATGGTATTATCCATGTCATCGACGGTGTTCTTGTACCCGCAGCAATACATTAAAAACAATAATAAATCAATAGTTCTCATTTATTGATTGGCACAATGACTACCCGAAAGCACCAAAATTTAGGTATTTCGGGTAGTTTTTTGCTTAAAATACAGTCAAAATTGACTTTTATCTACTTATTTTTTAATTCTACAGCTACCAGCATAATTCTACAATAGCATTCTTTATTTATATGCTTCAAATCCTTAAATTTGCACCTCTCTATCTAAGAAGATAGAATTTGCAAATAAACAGAAAGAATATGTTTGATAATTTAAGTGATAAATTAGACAAGGCTTTACATATTTTAAAGGGTCATGGTCAGATTACAGAAATAAATGTTGCCGAAACTCTGAAAGAGGTACGTCGTGCCTTGGTAGATGCCGATGTAAACTACAAAATTGCCAAAGAATTTACAGCTAGAGTAAAAGAAAAGGCATTAGGTCAAGATGTATTGAAGAGTCTTAAACCAGGCCAGCTTATGGTAAAACTGGTAAAAGATGAACTTACAGAATTAATGGGAGGAGATGCTGCTGGGGTTAACCTTTCTGCTACTCCCTCTGTAATCTTAATGTCAGGATTACAAGGTTCAGGTAAGACAACTTTTTCTGGTAAGCTTGCAAACTTTCTAAAAAACAAAAAAACAAAAAAACCTTTATTAGTTGCTTGTGATGTATACAGGCCTGCTGCGATAGATCAGCTTCACGTAGTTGGTGAGCAAATTAATGTTGAGGTTTTTAGTGATAGAGGAAACAATGATCCTGTTGCTATTGCTAAAGCAGGTGTAGCTCATGCTAAGGCAAATGGATTTAATGTGGTGATCATAGATACCGCAGGTCGTTTGGCAGTAGATGAGGCAATGATGACCGAGATTGCTAACATTCATAAAGCAATTACTCCTCAAGAAACCTTGTTTGTTGTAGATTCTATGACGGGTCAGGATGCTGTGAATACAGCCAAAGCCTTTAATGATGTATTGAATTTTGATGGAGTTATCTTAACAAAGCTCGATGGTGATACCAGAGGTGGTGCGGCCATATCAATTAAATCGGTGGTAAATAAACCGATCAAATTTATTGGTACCGGAGAAAAAATGGAGGCTATCGATGTATTCTATCCTTCACGTATGGCCGATCGAATTCTGGGTATGGGTGATGTGGTTTCGTTAGTTGAAAGAGCCCAAGAACAGTTTGATGAAGAAGAAGCTAGAAAACTTCAGAAAAAAATTGCTAAAAATCAATTCGGATTTGATGATTTCTTAAAGCAGATTCAGCAAATTAAAAAGATGGGGAATATGAAGGATCTTGTAGGAATGATCCCTGGAGCTGGTAAAATGATGAAAAACATGGATATAGATGACGATGCGTTCAAACATATCGAAGCGATTATTCATTCTATGACTCCAGCAGAAAGAGCTAAACCACAAATTATCAATGCTAGTAGAAAAAAACGAATTGGAAAAGGTTCCGGAACTTCTATTCAACAAGTAAATCAGTTGCTTAAGCAATTTGATCAAATGAGCAAGATGATGAAAATGATGCAAGGGGGCGGCGGAAAGCGAATGATGCAGATGATGGGCAAAATGAGATAAAAAACACAAACGAACATAAACTTTCTTAGACAACAAATTAGGGGAAATGGAAATATTAGACGGAAAAAAAGTCAGTAACGATATTAAAGATGAAATAGCGGCTGAAGTTCAAAAAATGAAAGAACGTGGTGAGAAGGTTCCACACTTAGCTGCAGTTTTAGTAGGTAATGACGGAGCAAGTTTAACCTATGTAGGCAGTAAAGTTAGGGCTTGCGAGAGAATTGGATTTGAATCTACCTTGGTTAAAATGCCTAGTACAACTAGTGAAGTAGAATTGCTAGCTAAAATTAAGGAACTTAATGAAGATGATAATATCGACGGTTTTATCGTTCAATTACCTCTTCCTCCTCAAATTGATACGCAAAAAGTGTTATTAGCTGTTGATCCTGATAAGGACGTAGATGGTTTTCATCCTATGAACTTTGGTAAAATGGCATTAGATATGTCTACTTTTATCCCTGCAACACCATTTGGTATTTTAGAATTATTAGAACGATATGATGTTGATACCAAAGGAAAACATACCGTGGTAATTGGTAGAAGTCATATTGTAGGGCGACCTATGAGTATTTTGATGGGAAGAAAAGGATGGCCAGGTAACTCTACAGTAACACTTACCCATAGTCATACTAAGAATATTACTCAAATTATCTCTCAAGCTGATATCGTAATTTCTGCATTAGGTGTTCCTAATTTTTTAAAGGCAGAAATGGTGAAGGATGATGCGGTGATTATCGATGTAGGTATTACTCGAGTTCCTGATGAATCGACTACAAAAGGTTATAAAATTGTAGGTGACGTAGATTTTGAGAATGTAAGTAAGAAAGCATCTTATATTACTCCTGTTCCTGGAGGGGTAGGACCTATGACTATTGCAATGCTATTAAAAAATACACTATTAGCAAGAGAGAGACATCGTAGTAATGCTTAATTAGCAAGTGTTTGAAGTAACTGTAGAAGGAAAGACAGTTAATTTTCATAAATAAAAACAAAACCCGGTAACCTAAAAGTTTACCGGGTTTTGTTTTTATTGCCTAATCTACAAGGGCAATTGTTGTTAAAAACTAATGCAGAGCATAGTTCACAATCAATATGTAAGTAAGTATTATAAAACAAAAATGTTAGGAGCTACTTAGCCCTAACATTTTGTTACATTTATATTTTGGTGATTATATATGTATGTTTTTTACGAAGATTTATTTTCTAGTTATTGTCATCGTTAAACTTAGAAGCGCTAATATTATCATCACTTCCGGTTGTATAACCTCCACTACTAGGAAGAAGATCCAACGATAAGTTGTAAGAAGGAACATTAATACCTTTAGATGTCTTAACCGTGTTATAGTTTAAGATTTGTTGACCTCTTTCGTATAATGCGTTTTTAGTAAATGTACCGAACTTCTTACCATTCTTTTCAGTCTCTTTCCATTCTCTACCGTAAGCGATTTTAAGGTAGTATTCACCTTCAGGGATGTTTCTAATAAACTGAGTGGTGTTGCTATTGATATATGTTACACGCATTAACTGATCATCTTTTTCAGTTTGACCCATTTTGTACATCTTAACAACAACTTCTGTGTTTTTTCCTACTTTAATTTTTAGATAGTTGTCTAATTTATAGTCAAACTTACCTTTAAAGTTAAATGATTTTGGAGTAGCTCCAGACTTATATGTCTTTTTCTCCCAGTCTGCATACTTGTCTTCTCTAGTTACCTCTATAGCTGCTGCTTTTGGAGTACTAGTGTTAGAACTAGAACCGTAAGAAGGAGTAGTAGACTCTATTGGAGCAGAAGCCGTTAAGCTACCACCTTGAGCTGCTCTTTTACGAGCTTCTTCCAATGCTTTTCTTGTTTCTTCAGTATCTGCAAGCGCTTTTCTAGCCGCAGCGTCTTTAGATCTTTTTGCTGCTTCTGCGTCAGCAATCGCCTTAGCTGCATTAGCTTCAGCTTCTCTTTTTAATCGCTCTGCATTAGCAATAGCTTTTCTTGCAGCTTCTTCGGCTGCTCTTTTCGCAGCTTCTGCTTGCGCAATTGCTGCTGCTGCTGCTGCTTTAGCCGCTTCTCTTTTTGCTGCCGCTTCTGCCGCTGCTCTTTCTGCATCAGCAATTCGACTATCACTTGTTAATAGTTTGGTGACAACGAATCCGTTCATCTTTTTGTACTGAATAGCACTCCAGTCTCCATAGTTAGAACTCATTACATATACTTGAGTTCCTTGAGGAACTTCAGCAATCGTATTAAACTGTAGACCTGGACCACTTCGTACCTCTAATTTCTGAGCTGACATTAGATATTGCCCATCTTGTGCATGAGCTGTCGAGAACGTAATCACCAAAAGTAGAATAAATGTAAAAATAGATTTCATATCTCTTGTTTTTAAGTAGATTGGGTTATTATTAACTTTTATTTAATTTTTTCATCATAATTTCTAAACAAAATGTTAGAATAAACGTCAAAAAATCGCTCTTCAAAAAAGGTGCCAAAACTATTTTCACCTCGTTTTCTTCTTATCTTCTATATTACTTATTGTTGTAATATTCCCCGATTTCTTAAAGAACGTTTTTAATTTAATTTATTGATTTTCAGTTTTTTACATTGTTTTTTCTTTAGTAAAACTTCAATTATTATGATTAAATAACTGAAAAGAAAACCATTAAATCAGAATCAAAAGTAATGTTTTAATCTGAAAAACACAACTCGTTTCCATTTTATTTGTGTAAAAATAATAAATTTTTTCAGTTGTTTTGTGTTTTTCAACGATTTTTTTGTGTATTACAACCGATTTAGTAGCTTATTTAAGTTTGTTTTGTCGGTTTTGTGTTTTAACCGCTTTTTGATAGTAAAATTGGGGGTTATGAGGTTTTTGAAGTGCCTAAAAATAAATAAACCGTAATGGAATGATTTTTAACAGAGTTTAACAATTAAAGGCTATGTGTTTGTTAATGTGATGTTTTAATTAAATCGGGGAATTTAGATTGAAATCTTTTTAACCTTGGAATAGATACATTTAATATGTATCTATGATTAGGGTTTCTTTTTTCAAAATCCTGATGGTATCCTTCGCCTATCCAGAATTTTTGAAAGGGAAGTATTTCAGCAGCGATTTTTCTATTTAGTTTTTTGCTCAAGGCTTTTTTCTTTTCTTCTATTATTTTTTTCTGTTCCTCGTTTTGATAAAAAATAATAGAACGGTATTGCGATCCATGATCTGGACCTTGTCCATTTACTTGAGTTGGGTTTTGCGATCCAAAATACACATCTACCAGAGTGCTAAAAGATACGATGTTGGGGTCATAATAAATTTCTACAGCTTCTGCATGGCCTGTTCTTCCTGTGTTACTGGCTTCATAAGTTGGATTAGAAGTATGCCCTCCAGAGTATCCTGAGATAGACTCTTTTACACCTTTTATGCTTTCATAAATTGCTTCAACACACCAAAAGCATCCACTTGCAAAATAAGCGCGTTCATATCCTTCTACTGCTGGAACTTGAATAGGTTTTACTTCTTGCTTAGAAGTTACGCTGTTTTGTGGATTTGTTGATTGTCCATTGCCATTACAACTCGTTAAGAAGAAAATAAGGCTGCAAAATATTACGGTATACTTTTTCATAAATAATTAATTTAACACTTGGTCTCCTTTTCAATTAAAAACTTTCATTTCTAATTTGTAAAGTTAAGATGATTAGAAATGAACACTTCTTAAAATAGAAATAAAAAAGTGCGACTTTTAGAGGTCGCACTTTATATTATGATGAAGAGTGTTGTCTATCCGTTCATAGATATAAGAAACTCATCATTGTTTTTAGTTTGTTTGAAGCGCTCATTAATAAATTCCATAGCTTCTACTGGATTCATGTCGGCTAGATACTTTCTCATGATCCACATGCGTTGGATAGTAGCGTCATCTAGTAAAAGGTCATCTCTTCGCGTGCTACTAGAAATAAGGTCAATCGCAGGGAATATGCGTTTGTTTGCAATTCGTCTGTCTAATTGAAGTTCCATGTTACCTGTTCCTTTGAATTCTTCAAAGATTACTTCGTCCATTTTAGAACCAGTTTCTGTTAAAGCGGTTGCAATAATAGATAATGATCCTCCTCCTTCAATATTACGGGCAGCACCAAAGAAACGCTTCGGTTTATGTAATGCATTTGCATCTACACCACCACTTAAGATTTTTCCACTTGCAGGCTGAACTGTGTTATAGGCTCTGGCTAACCTGGTTATAGAATCTAAAAGGATAACAACATCATGTCCACATTCAACTAAACGCTTGGCTTTTTCCAAAACAATGTTGGCAACTTTTACATGCTCGTTAGCTTCTTTATCAAAGGTAGAAGCAATCACTTCTCCTTTAACATTGCGTTGCATATCGGTAACCTCTTCTGGTCTCTCGTCTATTAAAAGAATCATTTGGTATACCTCAGGGTGGTTAGCAGCGATAGCATTTGCTACATCTTTAAGCAACATAGTCTTACCAGTTTTTGGTTGTGATACAATCATACCACGTTGTCCTTTTCCTATAGGAGCAAACAAATCCATAATCCTGGTAGATATTGTGCTTTGTTTTTCTGCAAGCTTAAATTTTTCTTGAGGAAATAATGGTGTGAGGTGTTCAAATGAAACTCTGTCTCGAACAACTTGAGGATCAAGTCCGTTAATTTTATTTACCTTAATAAGAGGGAAATATTTCTCACCTTCTTTAGGAGGTCTAACTTGCCCTAATACAGTGTCTCCTGTTTTAAGTCCAAAAAGCCTAATTTGAGATTGAGATACATAGATGTCATCAGGAGACGATAGATAGTTGTAGTCACTTGAACGAAGGAAACCATATCCATCTTGCATAATGTCTAGTACACCTTCACTTTCAATAATGGCATCGAACTCAAAATCTGGTTCTTTGTATCTATTACGGTTATCTCTGTTTCCGTTATCTTTCTTGTTTCTGTTTTTATTTTGTTGAGATTTGTTATCGGGGTTTTTTCCTCGATTATCTTTTTTGTCCTCCTGATTCTGATTCTGATGAGATTTATTGTTTTCCTTACCCTCTTTAGGTTTGGTATTGGTTTCAGCTTGAGGAGCAGGAGCAGGAGCTTCAACTTTAGTATCGGCTGCATTAGTCTTGTCTCCACCTTGTGTCTTACCAGCTGCTGTATCAGTTCTTTTTGTTCTTGGTCTTCTTTGACGTTGGTTTGAAGCTTTTTTGGGAGCTTCTTTTGGTTCAGAAGTTTTTTCTGAAGATGATCCAGCTAATTTTTCTGGATTCGCCGCTTGGTAATCTAGTATTTGGTAAACTAAGTCAAGCTTTTTTAGTGTACGATATTTAGGTACATTAAGGGTTTTTGCAATCTCCTGCAATTCAGGAAGCTTTTTTGCTTTTAATTCAGAAATCTCTAACATTTAATTTGTTATATAATTTATTTCGTTTTGGTATAAATTTTCGAAAGAAGATTCTAGGAAAATTTTATTTAGAAGGTAAGTAACCTTAATTGAACGGGTTACAGATTTTGTGCTGCAAGTATACGACTTTATTTTTAATTTTTACCGCTATTTATAAAAAGAAACTCTTATTTTTGCATTTCTGTAAGAAAAAAATTGTAATGATTCAACGAATTCAATCTGTATACCTATTATTGGCTGCCGGAGTTTCTGGGGGGCTTAGCTTTATCTTACCATATGGTTTTGATGCGCAAGGTGTGGAGTTGTTTGCAAATACAGATTATTTGCTTCTGAGTTTATTTGTTGTATCAGCAATTTTATCACTTCTAACAATTTTTTTATTTAAAAATAGACAGCTTCAATTTGTGTTGGGGCGAATCAATATCTTATTAAACTTTATTTTACTAGGAGTATTTGTTTATTGGTCACCAACTATATCTGGAGAAACTTTTGTTTCTGAGAAAGGTATTGGGATGATGATTCCTATTATTTCTATCGTTTTACTTGTAATGGCTAATAGAGCTATTAAAAAGGATGAAAATCTTGTAAAATCGGTTGATCGATTACGATAAACCTAACATCTTAGTAGTATTAGTGCGTTAAAACCCGGAGTATGCCAACTCCGGGTTTTATTATTTTTTTCCAAGTTCTATAACTTCTAGATTATCTATTTTTCCTTTCTCTACCGTAAAGCGAAGCATAGTTCTTACTTTATGAAAACCATGCTTTCCCGCTGCTCCAGGATTCATATGTAGTAATTCATTTTTTGGGTCAGGTATAACCTTTAGAATATGAGAATGCCCACAGATAAATAGTTTGGGAGGATTTGTCCTTATTTCGTCCCGGGTAGCGATATTATATTTAGGGGGGTAACCTCCAATATGAGTGATCCAAACAGAAACTCCTTCGCAAACAAATCTTTGATGTAAAGGAAAAGAAGCTCTTGCTTTGTCGTTATCGATATTTCCATAAACAGCTCTTAAAGGTGTAATGGCTTCTATTGCATCGGTTACTTTAAGGTCGCCAATGTCTCCTGCGTGCCAAACTTCGTCTGCTTCTTGCACGTAATGTAAAATACGATCATCGATATGGCTGTGTGTGTCACTTAGAAGAAGAATTTTTTTCACAATTTAGTGTAATAAAAATGATTTATAGATGAATAAGAAAACACAAACATGTGATTGGTGTATTATCCTTATATATGAATTATATTTGCGTTCAGTTTTGTACAAAAATAGAATACTTTGCGATATTTTTTAGAACTTTCCTATAAAGGAACTCCTTATCACGGATGGCAACGACAACCCAATGCTATTTCTGTTCAGGAGGTGGTAGAAAATAGTTTGTCTACGTTGTTGAGGGAAGAGCTTGCAGTGGTTGGAGCGGGAAGAACAGATACTGGTGTTCATGCTAAACAAATCATGGCTCATTTTGATTTCGAAAAAAGGATAGATTGTTCTCAATTGACATATAAACTTAATTCTATTTTACCACCTGAAGTTGCGGTTAAAAATGTAAGGAGAGTTCGCCCCGAAACACATGCTCGCTTTGATGCATTAAGCAGATCTTATGAGTATTATGTGGTTACTGCGAAAGACCCTTTTTCTTTAGATCAAGCGTATTATTATAAAAAAACATTGGATCTTGATCAAATGAATGAAGCTGCTAAATTACTGTTAAACTATACCAATTTTAAATGCTTTAGTAAGTCAAAAACCGATGTAAAAACGTATAATTGTACTATAACCAATGCGATGTGGGAGGAGATAGAAAATGGTTTTGTTTTTAAAATTTCGGCTAATCGCTTTTTGAGAAATATGGTAAGAGCAATTGTTGGAACATTAATAGAAATAGGCGAACATAAGTTAACAAAAGAAGATATACAGAGAATTGTAGAGAGCGAAGACCGTGGTGAAGCAGGTTATTCTGTACCCGCACATGGTTTATATTTAACACAAGTTGAGTACCCAGAACACATATACCTATAAATAAATGGCAGAAAAGACAGGAAAAGCATTTGATTTCAAATTGTTTAGACGATTGGTGACTTATACAAACCCTTATAGGCTTACTTTTTATTTTGTTGCGCTTTCGGCTATTTTGTTATCAGTGTTTGCTGTGTTAAGACCTTACTTTTTACAACAAGTTATCGATAAAAGTATAATTTCCAGAGATAATGAGTTATTGGTCGTTTTTATTTCTTTAATGGGAGGAGTTTTATTACTCGAGGTGATATTTCAATTTCTATTTATTTACTTCGCGAATTGGTTAGGGCAACAAGTAATCCTGGATTTAAGGGTGAAGTTGTTTGATCATATGCTTGGCTTCAAAAAGCAGTATTATGATAAGTCGGCGGTAGGAAGATTGGTTACAAGAGCTGTAAGCGATATAGAAACGATTGCTAGTATTTTTAGTCAGGGACTGTTTATGATCATAAGTGACTTATTAAAGATGTTGGTGATCTTGGGGTATATGTTTTACCAAAGTTGGCAGCTTACTTTACTAGTATTATTGGTTCTTCCATTAATCGTATATGCAACAAGGGTATTTCAAAAGAAAATGAAAGCTGCTTTTGAAGAGGTTAGAACTCAAGTTTCGAATCTAAATTCGTTTGTACAGGAGCGTATTACGGGTATGAAAATCGTACAATTGTTTACCCGTGAGAAAACAGAGTATGCCAATTTTAAAGAAATTAACGAGAAACATAAGAAGGGTTGGATAAAGACCGTTTGGTATAACTCTATCTTCTTTCCGATCGCTGAAATGTCTAGTTCGGTGACTATTGGTTTAATTGTTTGGTTTGGTGGGTTGAAAGCAGCTCAAGGAGATGTTATTACTCTGGGAGTTGTGATTGCTTTCATTGAATTATCTCAAATGCTTTTCAGGCCTTTACGCCAAATAGCAGATAAATTTAATACTTTACAAATGGGAATGGTTGCAGCCAATCGTGTTTTTGCTGTTCTCGATACAGATTCTAAAATAAAGGATAATGGGCAACTAGTATTAGATGAAGTAAAAGGTAAAATAGGCTTTGAAAATGTAAGATTTAGCTATCTTAAAGATGAAGAGGTTTTGAGAGGAATTTCCTTTCAGGTAAATGCAGGAGAAACGGTTGCTATTGTTGGAGCTACTGGTGCTGGAAAATCTACTATTATTAATCTATTGAGTAGATTTTATGAAATAGATAGCGGTGTCATTTCTATTGATGATCAAAATATAGAAGAAGTACGTTTGAAATCTTTAAGAAGTCATATTGCTGTAGTACTTCAGGATGTGTTCTTGTTTGCAGATACAATTCTTAATAATATAACCTTGAATAATCCAGATATTACTGAAGAAGAGGTGAAAAACGCAGCCAAAGAAATAGGGATTCATGAATTTATAGAAAGTTTGCCAGAAGGTTATCATTACAATGTAAAGGAGAGAGGAGTAATGCTCTCTTCGGGACAACGGCAACTAATATCTTTTCTGAGAGCTTATGTTACAAACCCTGGAATTTTGGTGCTAGATGAAGCTACATCATCAATAGATTCTCATAGTGAACAGTTAATACAAGATGCGACTAACAAGATTACTCAAGGGAGAACTTCAATTGTAATAGCTCATAGATTAGCAACCATAAAAAATGCCGACAAAATTATTGTCATGGACAAAGGTCAGATTGTCGAAGAAGGAAATCATCAGGAATTACTTAAAATTACCGATGGGTATTATAGAAACTTATACGAAGTACAATTTGCTACCGCGGTCGATTAATTTTGGGCATTTAGTTCCTGCAAATCTTTTAGATCAATTATCCCTGTTAAGACAATCAATACACTTAAAATGATTGAGACAATAATATAGAAAACTCCGCTTACCAAAAAGAATAGTAGTGTTTTCAGTATAATTTTCTTCCAACTAAGGTTGTAAAGTCTTTTTAGGACATACGCTATATATATTATGTATACCGGGAATTGTAATAAGGTAGCTTCCATGCTTACCTCCAGCAATGTGATAGGTATTAATACTAAAGTTACTATAGTAACAATATGTGAGTAGGCGTATAGGTAAATAACCAAGTGCTCAGTAAAATTGTATTTTTTATAATTTAAAAAAACAACTTTCGAAACTATAGCAAGTAATGGTATAGATGAAAAATTGAGAATCGTCTGGTATTTAAAAATGAAGTCCATTACTGCTTTATTAGCTTTTATGGCAGCTTCTGTAGGAGAACCACTAGTAGAAAATTCTCTTAAGGTGTCTTCAAGAAAAAAAGAGTAAAGTCCTAGTATAGTAAGTGAAATGGCAAAATATCCAAAAGCATTGATATATCTTTTACGCATTCCATGAATATATCCATCGATGACCTCTTCGGGCTTTGTAAATAAGTGAATAAAAGTTTTGACTATGGAATTGTCAAGATTGAAAAATCGTTCTACAAGCTCATTTACAAGATTTTTGAAGGTAATTCTTCTGGTAATTTTTTTAGCTCCACAGTTAGGGCAAAAATTATACCCGGTAATTTGTGTTCCGCAATTTTTACAGTGTGTGATGGTAATTTTATCCCCCATTAAGTAAGGTCTCTTTTTATTTTTTCTTCCAATTCTTCTTTTGTTTTAAACATAACAAACTCTCCATTTTTTATATACGATAGTTTGCCTGTTTCTTCACTTACTACCAAAGCCAATGCGTCGGTCTTTTCGGTAATACCAACAGCAGCTCTATGACGAAGTCCAAACCGTAAAGGCATGGTGCTATCATTGGTAACAGGTAGTATTACCCGAGTTGCCAGAATATGATTATCTTCAATAATCATTGCCCCATCGTGAAGGGGGCTGTTTTTGTAAAAAATACTTTCTATAATTGGTGTGTTTACTAAAACATCCATTGAATCCCCAGTGGTTTTTACAAAATCTAAAGAAGTGTTTCTTTTTATCACGATAAGAGCTCCCGTATGTGTGGTTCCCATACTATTGCAGGCTTCTACTATAGCTTTAATATTGGTTACACTATCTTCTGGGGTATCTCGAATGAATTTAAGTTGCCTAAGAAATTTTCTTCTTCTTCCAAAGTTGGTAGATCCTATCATCAAGAGAAATTTTCTAATTTCTTGTTGAAATACAACAATCAAAGCAAACATTCCCACTCCAATAAATTCACCTAAAACACTACTAAGCATTTCCATGGCAAGAAACTGAGTAAGTTTCCAAACCAAATAAATAATAACAATACCTATAAAAATATTGATAGCCGCAGTTCCTTTAACCAGCTTATAGATATAGTACAGAAGAAAAGCAACGAGTACAATATCTAATATATCAAGTATTCTAAGGTTGATTAAATCCAAAAGTTTGCTGTTTTTGTAAAAATAGAAAAAAATTAATGTTTGAGCTGTTGTACTAGAGTAATACATTCTAAGGCTTCTTTTACGTCATGCACTCTAAGTATTGATGCATTGTTTAGTAAAGCAATGGTATTAAGAACTGTAGTGCCATTTAAAGCTTCAGATGGTTTGGTGTCAAGAGTTTTGTAAATCATCGATTTTCTTGATAACCCTGCTAATATAGGGACCTCATGAATAGCTATAAGACTCATGTTTTTGAGTAACTCGAAATTCTGAGCACTGTTTTTGGCAAATCCAAATCCAGGATCGATAATAATATCATTAATTCCATGTTTTCTTGCTGTAGCGATCTTTTGTGAAAAATATAGATTTATATCGTTGAAAAGATCGTTGTATTGATCAAGAGATTTCATAGTTTGTGGGGTTCCTCTCATATGCATCATGATATATGGTACTTGCAGCGTTCCAACACAAGCTATCATTTGATCATCTAGGTTTCCGGCAGAGATATCGTTGATTATTGCGGCGCCACTCTCAATACATGCTTTGGCGATTGAACTTCTAAATGTGTCGATAGAAATTAGAATTTCGGGGAAACGTTTGATGAGTAATTCTACAATGGGGAGTATTCTTGCTTTCTCTTCTTCTTGAGAAATATGATCTGCTCCTGGGCGAGATGAATAAGCTCCTATATCTATAAACGAAGCTCCTTCTTTAAGCATTTTTTCAGTTTGTTTTATAATCTCATCTTCATCTTTATATTTTCCGCCGTCGTAAAAAGAATCTGGAGTGATATTTAAAATCCCCATTACTTTAGGGATAGATAAGTCGATTAAAGAACCTTTGCAATTTATTGTCATTACTGCGTTTTCGCGTTTTTTAGGTTTAAACTAGGGCTTAAATTGGATAATTCCCATATTAAAGCGAAATTTACGCAAAATTCAACAGTTTTATGCAAGATACGTCTGTACAATATGACGAGGTAATTACGAGGTGTCGTGATTTGTTTATAAAAAAAATGAAAGATTACGGTAGCGCCTGGAGAATCTTGAGATTACCATCTTTGACCGATCAGATATTTATAAAAGCTCAACGAATCAGAAGTCTTCAAGAGAATGAAGTGCGTAAAGTAGACGAGGGAGAGTTGCCAGAATTTATAGGAATTGTAAATTATAGCATTATGGCTCTGATTCAGATTGAAAAAGGAATTGCAGATCAACCCGATCTATCTTTAGAAGAGGCAACAGCACTATATGATAAGCACAGTCTAGTTACCAAAGAACTCATGATGAATAAAAATCATGATTATGGCGAGGCGTGGAGGGACATGCGCGTGAGTTCTCTTACTGATCTTATTATTCAAAAATTGTTGAGAGTTAAGCAAATTGAAGATAACAAAGGAAAAACTCTGGTTAGTGAAGGAATCGATGCAAATTATCAGGATATGATAAATTATGCAGTTTTTGCTATGATTCATCTGGAAAGTGCTAAATAGTGATTTAGATTAAAATACTGTTAAATAGAAAATAACAATTCTCAAACCACATTATCTTGTGTGCAGATTATCATAATTATTAAATAGAAAATGAAGATATTAGTCACTTTTTCCCGAATATTTGTAGCAGCACTTTTCTTATTCTCGGGATTTATAAAGTTAAATGACCCTTTAGGTTTTTCATATAAACTACAGGAGTATTTTGGTGAAGGAGTATTGAACTTGGAGTTTTTAATTCCATTTGCACTATTGATTGCCGTGTTCTTAGTTATTTTTGAAATTATCCTAGGGATCACACTTATATTGGGTTACCTTCCAAAGTTTACAGTTTGGTCATTACTTTTAATGATTGTCTTTTTCACGTTTCTAACCTTTTATTCTGCCTATTTTAATAAGGTAACAGATTGTGGTTGCTTTGGAGATGCGTTGCCATTAACCCCGTGGGAATCTTTTACTAAGGATGTGATTTTGTTGGTGTTAGTTTTGGTGTTGTTTTTTGGGAGACAATATATTAACCCAATTGGTAAAGAGGCTATTCATAAATACGTAGTTTTTGGTGGTTTTACTGCTTGCTTAGCATTTGCTTATCACGTTTTAATGCATTTGCCAGCTTTTGATTTTAGAGCTTATAAAATAGGAACCAATATTCAGCAAGGGATGGAAATTCCTGAAGGCGCACCTAAAGCCGAATTTGCTTATCACTGGAAATTTAATGTAAACGGAGAAGAGCAAATAGTGACCACAAGTGGGGATTATCCTCAAGTTAGTGGGAAATTTATTGGAGTAGAAACCGAAACGATTAATGAGGGATATGAACCACCAATTCATGATTTCGCCATAGAAAAGGATGGGGGAGACTATACATCAGAATTTCTTCAAAAAGAGAATTTAATTTTGATAGTCATGTACAATCTTTCGAAAAGTGAAGCAGAAGGGTTGAATGCGATTAAAACACTAACAGATAATGCTATGGCCAACGGTTATGAAGTAATTGGTCTAACCGCTTCTGGTGCTAAGGATATTTCTGAAATTAAAAGTAGATACGATCTCAAGTTTGAGTTTTACGCAACAGATGAAACTGCTTTAAAGACCATATTGCGTTCAAACCCTGGGATAGTACAATTAAAAAAAGGAACTATAGTAGATAAGCTTCATTGGAATGATGCTGATAAATTGTCGTTATAAAACTGATTTGTAAAAATTATGCTTAGGTACTTCTTTAGTAAAATAGGATATGCATTACTTACTTTGCTAGGAGTGGTAACAGTTATTTTTTTACTTTTTACATTGCTTCCCGGTGATCCTGCTCAAATGATGTTGGGACAAAACGAAACAGAAGAGCAGATACAAACAGTGCGAAAGAAATACGGTTTTGATCAACCGATTTCAAAACAGTACCTATACTATATTAATGACCTTTCTCCAATTTCTTTTCATAGTTTAGACAAAGAAAATTTTTCTTATTTAGCACCAGACAAGTATTCATACACATCGCTATTCACTATTGGAGAAACAGTGACCGTATTTAAACTTCCGTATTTAAGAGCTTCTTTTCAAAAAGATGGTAAAAGAGTAAGTGAAGTAATAAGGGAAACCTTACCTAATACGGCGATCTTAGCTATATCTGCTATTTGTATCGCTATGCTCCTTGGTATTGTATTGGGAATAATTAGTGCCATTACCAAAGATGGTTGGATAGATAGGGCTATACAATTGCTAAGTACGTTGGGGATGAGCGTTCCCTCTTTTTTTAGTGCAATAATTTTTGCCTGGTTATTTGGCTATGTATTACACGAATTTACTAACCTTAATATGACTGGTAGTTTATATGAAGTTGATGATTTTGGAGAAGGTAGTTATATACAATGGAAAAACCTTATACTCCCGGCAATAGTACTTGGTATTCGTCCTCTGGCAGTAGTGACTCAACTTATGAGAAATTCACTGCTCGAAGTAATGAGTCAAGACTACATAAGAACAGCAAAAGCCAAAGGATTGTCAATGGTGCAAATCATAAGAAAACATGCGTTAAAAAATGCACTTAACCCTGTTGTGACTGCAATTTCAGGATGGTTTGCTTCAATGCTAGCTGGAGCAGTATTTGTAGAATATATCTTTGGCTGGAATGGATTAGGAAAAGAGATAGTTGACGCCCTTAATACATTAGATCTTCCCGTTATTATGGGATCTGTGTTGGTAATTGCTACTATGTTTATACTAATCAATATATTTGTCGACATTATTTACGGATGGTTAGACCCAAGAATTAGGTTGTAACCATTATATAAAATAGTAACCACACTTTTAACCACATAATAAAGTTTAATACATGAGAAAAAAGATTGTAGCCGGAAATTGGAAAATGAATAAAAATCTGGTTGATACCAAGAGCCTACTAGAAGAGCTTAAAAGCAAAATTGGGGATGATACAACAGCCGAAATTATAGTAGCTCCTACTTTTGTGAATTTATCAACTGCTTCTGAAAGTTTACAAACTTCAAAAATAAAAGTTGCAGCGCAAAATATGCATCAGGAAGATAGTGGAGCATATACGGGAGAAATTTCTGCAGATATGTTAAAGAATATTGATGTTGATACTGTTATTTTAGGCCATAGCGAACGCAGAGCATATTTTGGAGAAACCGATGAATTACTATCTAAAAAGGTGAATGCTGCCTTGAAACATGAAATGTCTATAATTTTCTGTTTTGGTGAAGAATTGCAAGATCGTAGAAATGATAATCATTTTACTGTTGTAGAAAATCAACTAAAAAATGGTCTTTTTCATGTAGATACTTCAAGTTGGAAAAATATTGTTTTAGCCTATGAACCCGTATGGGCTATAGGCACAGGAGAAACTGCTTCTCCAGAGCAAGCTCAAGAAATGCATGCTTTTATTCGTAAGACTATAGCAGGGGCATTTGGTCAAGATGTTGCAGACAATGTGACAATACTATATGGAGGTAGTGTAAAACCTAATAATGCTAAAGAAATCTTTTCTAAAGAAGATGTAGATGGAGGACTTATTGGTGGGGCGTCACTAGATTCAGAAAGTTTTTCGGCCATTGCCGCAGCAATATAATTACGAAATGAAATAGTAAAAAAGCATCTCATGACTTGATCAGAGGTGCTTTTTTAATGATGATAAAATACGTTGTACATAAAATATAAAAGATGACGAATCCAATATATCTGGGGTATTATTTTAAAATTTCTCCAACCCAACCTGCTTCTGAAATATTAATTGCCGAATTGGGGTATGCAGGTTTTGAAAGTTTCGTAGAAACGGAGGATGGTGTGAATGCATATATTCAAAAAGAAGATTGGAATGAAAATATTCTTGTAGATATTCATGTTTTGAATTCTGATGAATTTAAAATTGAGTATACTTTTGAAGAAATTGAGCAGATAAATTGGAATGAAGAGTGGGAAAAAAACTTCAATCCTATTGTAGTCGATGAAAGATGTAGTGTTCGTGCACCATTTCATGATAAACCAAATACAGAATATGATATCATTATAGAGCCTAAGATGTCATTCGGGACTGGTCATCATGAAACCACGCATATGATGATACAGCATCTGCTAAAGGCAGATCTAGAGGGTAAAAAAGTTTTAGATATGGGATGTGGGACAGGAGTGTTGGCAATTTTAGCTGAAATGAGAGGTGCTACTTCCTTAGATGCGATAGATATCGATAATTGGTGTTATCTAAATACTATTGAAAATGTAGAGCGCAATAATTGCAACCACATTCAGGCATATGAGGGAGATGTCGCTTTGCTTGAAGGTAGAAGGTATGATATAATCATAGCAAATATTAATAGAAATATTTTACTCAATGATATTCAGTACTATGCACAATCATTAAATACTGGAGGATTACTTTTTTTAAGTGGCTTCTATAGTGAAGATCTTGATCTAATTACAGAAGAGTGTAAAACAAGAAATTTGTTTTTTGTAAACAACCTAGAGAGAAATAATTGGATTGCAGCATCTTATGAGTTAAAATGATCTTATTTTTATACATAATAAATAAGTAAGTTATTATATTTGTACTACCAAAATAGTATCTCATGAATACCAATGAAAAAGTATTAGAAGAAGTTCTCGAAAAGTCTGTTGATCAGGGTAATAACGAGATTGTTTTATATAATGATGATGTAAATACCTTTGATCATGTCATTGATACCTTAATTTATTCATGTGAGCACACTCCTATTCAAGCAGAACAATGTGCTTGGTTGGTACATTATAAAGGAAAATGTACGGTGAAAACAGGGGTGTATGAAGAACTTGTGCCCCGCTGTTCTAAGTTGTTAGAGGCAGGGTTAAGTGCCGAGATTGTGTAAAGAATAATCTGAAACTATATAAAAAACGCTCTTTTTAAAAGGGCGTTTTTTGTTTTTTATAAGGTTGTTTTCTTGTTATTTAAGAGATCAATATTTACGAATTTGTTATATATTTTTATTTTAAGATTTTTTTAACATATTGTAGTTAAATTTTATATTTTGTAAGAAAAAACTTTCTTTTATAGCCATTGGTCGATCTTTAGCTATTTTTTTTAGATTTCTTTAACAAGTGGCAAGTTATCACTTGTTTTCAGTTCTTGTAGTGTTATTTTCCTTGTAAAATTGTGTGTAGTTGATCGATTTTTATTTTGATTAAAACGAGGTGTTTTTTCATTTTCTTTACATTAATCTTACGGTTTTACCGTATTTTCAACAAATAGTTCAAAATATTAACTCATATTTCAAAAAAAATATCATATCTTCAACCCGCAAAAAATATAAAAGTTCAAAGCTTTTACATAATTGTACGCAAAGTGAAACGTCACAATTTTACTTTGTAAAGTAACTACACAAACTCAACTTATTAAAATGAAAAAAATCAAAGTACTAGCGCTATGCGCTATTGTAGCAGGTTTTGCTACATCTTGTCAAAAAGACGACATCGCCAACGAAACTGCACCAGAGGTAGCATCAGTAGAACTTTCAAAAGAACATCAATTAGCAGTTGCAGCAGCAGGAGTTAATCCATTTGATGCTATTTATAAAACTGTAAATTATCCAGATGGAACTTCAAAGAAAGGAATTCTTGCTGGAACAAAAGGTTTTCAAGATATCTTTATTGCTTTAGATGATCTTGCTAATCAAGCACTTAATGGTGATCTTAAACAATACAGAACTAATGCATTAGTAAGTCAAGGACGTACTATTCGTGTTGTTGGATATACTGGTAATGGTTTTGCGTTAACTTCTCGTATGAGAACTGGTTTACAGTGGGCTGTAAACAACTATAACAGAATCAATACTTCTTTAACTTTCACACTTTCTTTTGCTGCCACTACTAACGGAGATATGATCGTATATAACGCTGGTGGTTCAGGAGCAGGAGGACAAGCTGAATTCCCAAGTGGAGGAAGACCAGGTAAATTCATCCAAATTTTAGGTGGTATGGCTAACCAAAACAACAACGTAAATGAGCACGTTATTGGGCACGAAATGGGTCATGCACTTGGTTTCAGACATACAGATTACGCACAAAGAAGATGTGATGGTAGTAACGAAGGTACTGCTGGAAGCATTGGAGCAGTGCATATCCCAGGAACTCCAACTGCAAACAGATGGGGACAAGCTGGTTTAGACTCTGGATCATTAATGATTTCTTGTTTCGACGGAAGCGAGGATGGAGAATTTAGTGCTGCAGATATTAGAGCGCTAGAGTTCTTATACTAAGAGTCAATAAACAAACAAATAACAAATAGCTTTGAACAATATTGCAACCATCCCGGTGAGTTTCGGGATGGTTTTTTTATTTTAAGATTTTATCTCTCCAGAACTTATTGCCTGTTCTAAATCAATTTTTACAGTAGCAATGGATTTAAAAAATTTAAGTCCGTCTTTTCTTTTTACAGTCACTACTTTTTTACCTTCCCTATTACTCTCAACAGCGGTAACAATTACCTTTTTACCAGCTAATGCCTTGTAATTTGCAATGCCTCCCTTTTTTATGATAAAGTTGGTTTTAGGAAAATGAAAATGTTCAAATTCCTGGTTTGAAGGTTGTCCAATGATAAGTTCATTTCCTACTTCTATAGAAGTTTGTGCGTCTGTGTTGTTTTGTTGGGCAAATATGCCTGAAATTGCTAAAAGCGCAATAAATAGTATTTTTTTCATGTCTTAATTTATTTATTGATGATTTTGAGTTAGTTTTTTTACAAATTTAATAAATATACATGGCTTTTATAACATTGTACATAGGTTAAATAAAAGTTAATCTGTTATACTATGATAGTAATACTATTATATTTGCACTGTTTATTTTTAATATTGCGAATAAATGAAACATTTACTTCAGGATCTTAAGGTTAACATTAATGATAAGATTTACATTAAAGATCCAGAATCGTCAGATTTAGGAAAACGTATTATAGAGCATAGTATTCTAATGATACAGGAGATAGGTTTTGAAAGTTTTACATTTAAAAAACTTGGAGAGAAAATTGGTTCGAATGAAAGTTCTATATACCGATATTTTGAGAATAAGCATAAACTATTGTTATATCTTACATCGTGGTATTGGGGTTGGTTGGAGTATCAATTGGTGTTTGCCACCAACAGTATTTCTAATCCGGAAGAAAAGTTAAAAAGAGCCATAGAGATCATTACGCAAACGATTAAGGAAGATTCTTCATTTTCTCACATTAATGAAGTGCTTTTAAACAAGATCGTTATTAATGAGTATTCCAAATCATATTTAACCAAAGAGGTAGACCATGAAAATAAAGAAGGTTATTTTTTAATTTATAAGCGTTTGGTTACACGGTTAAAGGAGATGATTCATGAGGTTGATAAAAAGTACAAATATCCCTCTAGTTTAGCTAGTACTATAATAGAAGGCGCGCTTCATCAGCATTTCCTTAAAGAACATTTTGCTACAATTACAGATTGTAGTGAAGATGTTTCCCCGTCTACATATTTCATCGACTTAGTTTTTAAATCTTTAAAGTAATCTACATATGGCCAAAACCGTATTAACTGCTTGGCAAAGGCTTGTTGGTCTTTTACAGCTTGATAAAAAAGACATCTTACAAACATTCTATTACGCAATTTTTGCAGGGTTAGTTAATTTATCTCTTCCTTTGGGAATACAAGCGATTATTAACCTTGTGCAAGGTGCACAAATAAGTACATCATGGGTTATTTTGGTGATTCTTGTTACGCTGGGAGTAGTTTTTGCTGGAATGCTTCAATTAATGCAAATTAGAATTATTGAAAATGTACAGCAAAAAATATTTACAAGGGCATCTTTTGAGTTTACATATCGCTTTCCGAAAATAAAAATGAGCGAGTTACGCAATTATTACCCACCAGAGTTAGCTAATCGGTTTTTCGATACATTAACTACTCAAAAAGGGTTAGCCAAAATTCTGGTTGATTTTCCTGCGGCTTTGCTTCAGATCATTTTTGGTTTGATGCTGCTGTCTTTCTATCATCCATTCTTCATTATTTATGGAATTCTTTTATTACTGCTTGTATATGTTGTGTTTAAATACACGGCAAAAAGAGGGTTAGAGACCAGTCTTAAAGAGTCTAAAAGTAAATATAAGGTTGCACATTGGATTCAGGAAATTGCCAGATCTATTGTTAGTTTTAAGCTTTCTGGAAAAACAAGTTTGGCCTTACAAAAAAATGACAATTTAGTGACTGAATATCTCGCAGCTCGTGAAAGCCATTTTAAGATTTTAGTGATTCAGTTCATACAAATGATTGGATTCAAGGTATTAGTAACCGCAGGTCTATTACTTATCGGAGGAATACTGGTATTAAATCAGGAAATGAATATTGGTCAATTCGTAGCAGCAGAAATTATTATCGTTTTAGTAATTGGTTCTGTTGAAAAGTTAATTACAGGTTTAGAGTCGTTTTATGATGTACTAACCTCTCTTGAGAAATTAGGTCAGGTTGTAGACAAAGATTTAGAGCCACAAACAGGCGAGAAGCCATTTAAAGAAGATGAAGGATTTACAGTAGAGCTTGATCATGTATCCTTTGCTACGCCAGAGGCTGGGAAAAGGATTCTGGATGATATTTCATTAACTATTACTAAAGATTGTACCATTTTGGTGCAGGGGTCAAATGGGTCTGGGAAATCTACATTACTTCGACTTATTGCTGGGTTAATTCAGCCAGATACCGGTAAGGTATATGTAAATAATGTAGATCTAAGAGGTATTAACCTAAATTATTACAGAGCATATTTGGGACAGTCTTTAACAGAGGAATCACCGTTTGAAGGTACTATTCTTGAAAATATTACGTTTGGCGATACATCGATACCTCATGAAGATGTGTATTGGGCACTAGAACAAGTAGGGCTAACACAGTATGTCAAAGAGCAACCAGGAGGACTTAGCACTATTATTCATCCCGAAGGGAAACAGATATCTTACACAATTTCTAAAAAGATAGTGTTAGCAAGAAGTATTGTAAGAAAACCAAAACTTCTGATCTTAAAAGATCCATTAGATCAGTTTGATGAAAGTGAAGTTGCTCGTATTATGGATTTTCTAACAGCTCCAGAAAGGCCATGGGCATTGGTTGTTGTAAGTCAAAATAATAAGTGGGCTACAAGATGCGGTCGCATCATACAAATTGAAAACGGAAAAATTGTTAGTGAAAAATAAAGTCTTATGTTGAATATTTCTCATAATACATTAAATAAGAAGGTAGATCTTTCTGAATATAAAGCTATAAAAAAAGTGTTTCATAGAAGGCACTACAAATATTTTAATCAGTTTTTGTTGGTTTTTGCCTTGATAGCTGTGATTATCATGTTTCTACCATGGACACAAAATATTTCAGGAGCTGGTAGTGTAACGACTCTTAAGCCGGATCAAAGACCACAAACTATTCAATCACCAATACCTGGGAGAATAGAACAATGGTATGTAAAAGAGGGAGATTTTGTTAGAAAAGGAGATACGATTTTGCATATTTCCGAAGTCAAAAACGAATATTTTGATCCCAATTTGGTAGAGCGAACAGGACAGCAGATTAAAGCGAAATCTATGTCGGTTACTTCATATCAGGAAAAAGTAAAAGCTCTAGAGGTGCAAGCGGGTGCTTTGGCAAATGAAAGGGGGCTAAAACTACAGCAAGCAAAAAACAAACTAATGCAGTCTCGATTGAAAGTGCAGAGTGATAGTATTGATTTGGAAGCAGCCAAAACCAATATTACTATTGCTCAACGACAATACGATCGTACAGTACAATTAGAAAGCGAAGGTTTAAAAGCTTTGACTGATGTAGAAGAGAAAAGATTAAAACTTCAAGAAACACAGGCTAAATTGATTTCTCAAGAAAATAAACTTTTGGCGAGTAAGAACGATGTAATTAATGCTGAGGTAGAGATAAGTCGTATTAACGCCGAGTATACCGATAAGATTTCAAAAGCGAGAAGTGATAAGTTTACTGCTCAATCTAGTCAGTTTGATGCCGAAGCGCAAGTAACAAAATTAGAAAATGCATATACCAACTATGAGATTAGAAACAAGTTGTATTACATTCTAGCCCCGCAAAATGGGTTTATAAATAAAGCTATACGATCAGGAGTAGGGGAAACCTTTAAAGAAGGGGATCGATTGGTGAATATAATGCCTTCAGACTATGATCTTGCTGTAGAAACTTTTGTAAAACCTATTGACTTACCGTTAATTCATATAGGAGAGAAAGTAAGAATACAGTTTGATGGTTGGCCAGCGATTATATTTAGTGGGTGGCCTAATGTATCTTATGGTACGTATGGAGGAAAGGTTGTAGCCATAGAAACTTTCATAAGTGATAACGGTAAATATAGAGTGCTCATTGCTCCTGATAAAGAAGATTATGAGTGGCCAAAAGACATAAGAGTTGGGTCTGGAGCAAATTCTCTAGCACTTCTCGAAGATGTACCTATTTGGTTTGAGTTATGGAGAAAGCTAAATGGTTTCCCTCCAAATTATTATCAACCTGCTGGACAAACTGCAAAAGCCGAAAAAAAGTAAAATGAAGAACCCCGTTTTATATCTATTACTGTTTTGTAGTATGTTAATGTATGCTCAGGAAACAGAACCGCTGGTACTTAAGTTTGAGGAATACCTTGGCTATGTGAAAAAATATCACCCAGTTGCCAGGCAAGCCGAATTAAACATAAATATTGGAGAGGCCAATCTTATGAAGGCTAGGGGTGGTTTTGATCCCAAACTTGAGGTAGATTATGATCGTAAAAAATTTAAAGGTAGCGAGTATTATGATTTACTAAATGCTACGTTCAAAATTCCTACTTGGTATGGCGTAGAGTTTAAAGGAGGTTTTGAACAAAATGATGGGATATTTTTGAACCCTCAAAATTTTGTTCCTGAAGACGGACTGTTTAATGCTGGAATTTCGGTATCGGTTGCACGAGGTTTATGGATAAATGAACGGATGGCCACTTTGAAAAAAGCCAAATTTTTTAGAGAACAAACTAAGGCAGACAGAGATTTGCTTGTAAATGATATTCTTTATGATGCATCCTTGGCGTATTTCAATTGGTTAAAGGCGTATAACGAGAAAGAGATTTATGATAATTTTTTAAATAATGCAGAAATAAGATTTGAAGGTATTAAGAAAAGCGTTTTAGCTAGAGATAAAGCTGCTATAGACACAGTAGAGGCCAAAATTACGGTTGATAATCGAAAATTGAGCTTAGAGCAGTCTAAAGTAAAACTTGTGAAAGCTTCATTAGAGTTATCTAATTTTTTATGGTTGGAAGGAGATGTACCCATAGAGTTACAACCAAACGTAATTCCAGATAATAATTTAGGAGAAATCATTGATATCACTCTCGAAATACAGGGAAATCCACTGAGCGATTTTACCATAGAGAATCATCCTAAATTAAAGTCATTGGAATATAAAATCGAAGGTCTAGAGGTAGATAGAAGGTTGAAAGCGAATAAGTTATTGCCTAAAATAGATTTGGAGTATAATTTCCTGACAGAAACCCCAGATATAGCTAATTCTTTTGCTGCTCAAGAATATAAAGGAGGAGTAACATTTAGATTTCCTTTGTTTTTAAGAAAAGAAAGAGGAGATTTAAAACTTGCTAAGTTTAAAGTGCAAGATGCAGAATTTGAAAGAAAAACAACTGAGGTGAATATTCAAAATAAGATTAATGCCATTTATGCGGAATTAGAGTCTTTTGAAACACAAAATGCATTGATCGATGATATTGTAAGGGACTACAATACATTGCTGGCCGCAGAGGAGCGTAAGTTTAGTTTTGGAGAGAGTTCGTTGTTTCTGATAAACTCCAGGGAGCGTAGTCTTATAAATGCACAATTAAAGGGAGTTGAGGTACAGAACAAATTTTTTACAGCAAAAGCCAAACTTTTTAATAGCTTGGCTTTGAATCCTATGAATTTATAAGGTTAACTGAAGTTGCTTTTTAAAAGTATTTGGATATCGAAATTCTGAAAAAACTGTCTTCTCTAAAGTTTGAAAGTATAATTTCGTTATCATCAATATTATCAAAAATACGAGCTTCAATTTCTGCGGTCCAACTACTTCCAAAACGTCTGGAAGCTTCAAGACTAAAAATGGTGCTATCTGATTCTAAATCTTTAATACCCCCTATAAGGATGGAAGTGTCTTGAGTGTCGTTAAAAGCAATACGACTCCCTAAGAAAATGTCGTTTTGTAGTGCATTCAACGCTAATTCGTCCCGTTCGTCATAAAGATATTCTCCTAATAATCCTATATCTAATCCGTTTCCGTCAATATTAGAAAACGTATATTCTAACCCTGCTACCAAGGCAACAAATTCCTGTGCACTAGCATGACGGTAAATAGATTCTAATTTCCATAAAAATGCATCATGGGTAATCTGTAGATCCAGTCCGGCTTGATGAATGACAGGATAGAATGCATTAATGTTTCCTAGAGAATCAAAAGCAAAAAGAGGTTCTCTCCCATTTCCATAGAAATAAGATAGCCCTATGTCAAGAATATTGAAATAATGTTTCCAGCGAAATGCCAAGTCTTGCCTCCATTCTTTGGCACTACTTTCATATTCTAAATCCTCTTTGTCAATAACCACAGGAAAGCGCAATCGTCCTTTATCTCCTGCAAACGTTCTTTTGCGATGATAAGGGAGATAAAAGAAATCGAATGTTCCAAATTTTTGGGTGATCCAGGTGAATTGAGCCATTGGTTGCCCTAACTTTTCTTCTCCGTCGAAAGTCTCTACGGCATCGGTTTGATTAATAATGTCTACCAGATGGTTACTTTCTGTAACTCCCCAATATACTTTTTTAAGTCCTAGACTAAATTCCCAATTGTTTTTGGCTTTTTGATAATATAATTCTCTAATGTCCCAATGGGTACGTTCCTCATCTACATCAAGGCGAAAAAAACCTTTAAAATTGATGCTTTCATAACCTTTATTCCAGCTTATTGCATATTCTGGTCGTATGGCAAATGAGGGGAAATGATCCTTTTGTTCTTCAAATAAAGCATCGTCATAAAAGTATCGATATTCGGCCTCAAGTTCCATTTCAAAATCATGAGTAGTTTTTTTAGAATTGTCTTCTTGTGCATACGTGTTTAAACCAGATAGTACAAGAATAACCAATAAGGAGATGTGTACAATTTTCATGTATTCGTATTTTTCAACCTTTGATCTTTTACCATCCCTAGAATTGTGATAAATATCCCGATTAGAATAATAAAGAGAAGCATAATGAAAAAAGGATTTTGATACAAAAAATAAAAACCGATAGAACAGATACAAAAGAATATCCGAACAGGGATGGTCCATTTATAAATATTCTGGGCTTTGTACCAAAATATTAGTAGTATAATAATCCCTAGTCCTATAAACATCATGCCTAGTAAATTTGCTATTTCGGGGCGATAGGTTGTGTTACTTTTTAAAATTGAAAACACAAGGCTAGGCTGTATAAGTAATACTAATCCACTTACTAATAGAACAACAATAGGATATAATAAGCTAAGCCTTGTGTATTTCATAATGAATAATTTAAGAGCTACTGACCCGCCCTTTGAAGTGCAACTTGAGTAAAATCTTCATCAGATAATGCTACATTAAAGTTGTATTCTTCAAATTTTAGTAAGGTTTCTTTATTACTCTGGTGATTTACCATATTAAAGGTCAATGCTCTCCAGTATTTACCTTGGTATAGTTTATAATCGCTGTAAGTAAGTGTTTTTAGAAGTGCATTTTTACGGTCATAAAACTCAACTTTTTCAAATCGATATCCTTTGTCTTTATTATAGGTTACAACTCTACGTGTATACCCTGATTTTGGATCAACAGGGTCTTGTTCTACCACTAATAAATTCCCTTTTTCCTCTAGAAACTTGTAGGTGTATTTTTCTACTTCTTGAGATGAAAGATCCTCGTAGGCAAATTCACTGCCTACAAATGGGCCTGATTTATTGTTGGATGAAATTCTTTTTACACGTTTAATAGAAGGAAGAAATAACCATTGATCATCAGATCCGGTTTTATGTGTAAAAGTAAGCGTTGAAGTTCCTTTTACATCCTTTGGGCTATTAAAAACAATCAAAGATTTATCTCCGTCTTCTGTAAGTTCCAGAGTTCTGGTTTCAAGATAGCGTTCACTGGTCTGACCATTTTTATTTTTTAAGGTCATTTTTAATTTAACTGTAGAACTGCCAAATCCTAAATCGGCTTGCTCTGCTGCCTTAGCAATTTGCAACCCTTTTTCTGCAGCACTTTGAGCTGCTAGAGATGAAATTCCGGCTATGGCCATAATGGCAAAAAATACTTTTTTCATTTTTTTATGTTTATGATGTTAATGTAAAAACAACAGCAAGATTCAAACGATTCGTCTCGGGCCAATCTATCTGGACCTTGCTGTCTTGTTTAAGTTTTGGTTTATTTATCTAATTGTACTTGTGGTTGAAATGTGGTGACCTTTGCTTTGCTGTCACTTTTCTTACTAATCAAAATGAGTAATGATGGTAGCAAGATGAAATCTATGATTAATGCGGCAAGAATTATAATTACTGTAATACGTGCCATGTAGCTATTTAAAGCAAATGAAGAGGTTGACAGTACAGCAAAACCGGTAAGCAACACTATTGTAGTAGTTACCAATGCTTTACCAACAGTCTCAAAAGCATAGATAACTGCTTGTTTTGCATTGTAGTTTAATTCTCTTTTTGCTCTTAGAAACTTACTCATAAAATGTACTGTGTCGTCTACGATAATCCCCAGAGTCATACCAAATACGATAACCATTCCTGTATTTATTTGTGCTTTATACATTGCCCAAAATCCAAAGCCTACCAATACTGGTGTTACATTAGGAATGATACTCAATAGTCCTAGTTTAAAATTGCGAAGCGCAAGCATAAGAACAAGTGAAATGAGAATTAGTGCGATAATATTTCCTTTGAACATGCTATCTGCTTGTCTAAAACCTAGTTTAGAGAACATGAGTGTCGGGCTTACACCAATAGCATGCATGGGCTCTGGAGTGTTATTTTTTAACCACAGTTCCGCTCTTTTAGAAAAATCGATCATCTCGGCGCTTGAAACGTTTTCAATCGTAGCCGTAACTCTAGTTTCAGATTTATCTACATTTATTTGATTGTTCAAATCCAGACCGAAAGGAAGGGATAATTCATATAGGAGGAGATATTGTGCAGCCTCTTCTCGGTTATTAGGAACTCGATAATAAGTTTCATCATCTCCGTGCATAGAGCGGTTAACACGTCTTGCAACTTCACTAAATGCATTCACATGTACCACTTCGGGTTGCTCGTTTAACCAGTCTTCAAAATCATTAAGATTTTGTAAATATTCGGGATTATTAATACCTCCACTTTCGCCGCTTCCAACAGAAAATTCAACATTGTAAATACCGGTTAAGTTTTCACTAATATAGTCGGTATCACTTCTAAACTGAACCGTTTCATCAAAGTAGTTGATGAACTCATCGTTAAACTGGTTTTTTGTTGCTAAAAAAGTTAATCCACCAATCACAACCAAAGAGATTAGAGTTAACCTAGCTGGTTGTTTCGCTACAAAAAGACCTAAATTTGTATACCAGTCTAGTTTCTCCTGTACCTTTTCTTCTTTCTGTTTCGTTTTTACCGGAAGGATTGCCATAAGGGCAGGTAAAGTGGTAGTGGAATATAGAAAAGCCATCGTCATACCAAAAGCTGTGATGTTTCCTAAATCCCAAAATGGGGGAACATCTCCGAAATTCATAGTTAAGAAACCAATCACAGTAGTAAGACTTGTGATAAAAACTGGCATAAAATTAAGTCTCATCGATTCGATTAATGCCTCTTTTTTGGTGTAACCGTCCTTTCTCATTTTTTGTAGCATGGTAATTAGTATATGAATACTATCTGCCACGGCCAGTGTTAGAATCATAGTAGGAAATACCGAAGAGGGAGGAGTAAGTTTTATCCCCATGATACCTACAAATCCAACCGCACTCATAATAGAGAACATCACAACTACAAGGGTTGCTAGTGTACTAAAGAAGTTTCTGGTTAATATAAGAGTGGTTATGATTACTATAATCATCATAATCATGGTAAGCATAAGATCTCTCATCGAAGATTCAAAAAACGCCGTATTCAATGGTACTAGGCCAGAAGAGTGAACCTGAAAATTTGGGTGTTTTTCTTGAAACTCTGAAATTGTGTTTCTAATAAAGGCTGTAACTTCAGGTATTTCTTTGGCGCTATCTTCTCCAGGAAGACGAACGGTAACATTAATAGCAGTTACACTACCTTTTTCATTCAAAAGGCGATTAACCAATAAGGGCTCTTTTAGTGCTTTTTTCTTGATTTCTTCAATCTCCGATGTAGTCTTTAAGGAAGATTCATAGGAAAGATCATCTACGTAAAGATCATCACCTTGAGCACTGGTGTGTTGAAAATTAGTAATAGCATCAACACGCGAAGAATAAGGAGTATTCCAGGCTTCGGCTGTGAGTTCTTCTATAGCTACTAAATTTTCTTTGGTAAATATATTTCCGTTCGACGGAGATAATACCAATACAATGTTATCATCTTTTGTGTATTTTTCCTGTAAAGCATCAAATGCTTCCAGTTCAGGGTTCGATTTACTAAAAAATACATGATAATCACCATCGAATTCCATTGCTCCTTTAGAGCCAAGTCCCATCGATAGAATGATCGTCGCAATGAGTACGGGCCATTTGTACCTGATTACAAATTGAGCCCATTTTTTAGCAAATCCGTTAGTGACGTTGCTTGCTTTTTTAAGTGCATTCATAATTTAGAGTTATTAGTTGACCAGTCGATTATAAATAATTTATAATCTTTCTGATCTTCGTTGTTAGAGTTATTTGTGATTTAACGTTTGGGTTAAAATAATTTGGACACGGTATTTAACTTTTTTAAAAGTTGACCAGTCGTCTATGAAAAATATATGTCAAAAATAAAATTTGTGGAATAGGTTTATGTTATTAGTTTGTTAATAATTGACCAGTCGTCTATGAAAATCTAAAAAAAATTATTTAAGAAATAATAATCGAGTCATTTTCATTACATTATCAATAGGTTCGGCACTTTTCATCTCCTTCATAGTTGTCATTGCGCCTTTTCCCGCGTCTTCAAGAAACGATACCATACTTTCTATATCAATATTAGGATCAATTTCATTGAGTTGTTGTGCTTCTAAACCTACAGCAATAATTTCATTCTTAACTTTATTATGCAATGAAAGGATCGCTTCTCGTATATTTTCGTTATGTTCAGACATTTCATTACTCAAATTACATCCTAAACATCCCATTTTACATTCAAGTTCTTCCTTTAAAACTTCGATACGGTGTTCATAAAAGTTCAACAGGCGTTCTTTAGGAGAAGAAACAGTAGGATCGTGTAGTAACTTTAGCGCAGAACTGCACTGCATAGTAAAATACTTTTCCAGAGCCTTTATTGCAAAATCTTCTTTACTATCAAAATAAAAGTAAAAAGAACCTTTAGGTACCTCGGCAGCTTTTACAATGTCATTCACACTGGTACCATTATACCCTTTCGACCAAATAATAGGCAAACCTTTTTCTAAAAGGTAATCTGCTTTAATTTCGTGCTTTAGGGTTTTTGACATCTTTTTCTTTTTCAGGCAAAAATATGACCACCCGTCTAGTTATTCAAAATTTTAAATGTTAAAATTTTCTAATAGCCAGAGGTGTCAATGTTTTAAATCTCTGACAATCAATTAGTTTTAGGTTTTTTTATTCTGTTTGTTCGCACTTCTTTTGAGTTAATATATATCGCCCACAGAAACCAAACTATTTTTAACATGATACCTTGGCTTTTCGGGGGATACCATACAGCAGGTAGAACCTAAATAAAATAGAGCAAGTTCATCGAGCAGCGATATTTTAGCACCTAACTTTATATCTTTTGGAAGTTCTATGGTTCCAACCGCAGGTCCTCCAACTATTGATAAATGCCAGGTTCTGTTTTTTCTATCTTTTATATCAATATTAATACGTTCGTTTCTGAATGCTGGTATAGATGGGTTGTTCTTATAAAACCATGGGCGTAAGATTACTAAATCCCCTTTGATATGCTGTATACGAGAAATGGTTCCATCTACTGGAGAGTGAATTCGGTGATAATTCTTATTATGCAAAAAGACATTCGTAAATATGTATTCTTTGTGAAATTCGTTTTTAGATAATCCGAAGATTTGATGTACTTCTCTTATATCTCCTTTCACATTGGTTTGTTCAATGTCGTGTACATATCCGATATCACATAATAATCCTTCGCATGGCCAGGCTTGTTTAGCATTTACTTTTGGTAGCGTTTTAAACTTACGAATAAAAAAATCCTGAAAGTTCTGATATTCCACTTTTCCCGATGGTGGAACAAACTGATCTAGATAATTAGACTCTTTGTAATGGATTTTACAATAGGGTTTAATAATGTATTTGGAAATACTCAAATTAAAAACTTTGGCATAAAATTTTGAAATCCACCGTTGTATTTGGCCTGGCAAACGCCCCCAAACGGTTAATGATAAAAATTCGTAGACAGATGCAAATTTGAGCTGAATTGGATCTTCTATTATAATTTGGGGCTCCCTTACATTATGAATATGAATCTCTTTTGACATTGCTTTTTGGATTGATGAATGAAATATATCCGAATTTAGATACTTTATGAAGTGATGTCAATACCATATTCCTCAAATTATTCTTAAATAAATTAATAGATGTTAAATTTCAGGTCAAATTCTTGCTATTTACAAAATTTGGATCCTATAATTCGAAAACACGAAACTATTTACTTAAACGTTTGCGAAAACTACAGCTGTTTTTTTTAGATAAACATTAAAACCTTGATAATAAGGTTTTTAGATTGTGTTTTTTTTAGAAAATAACATTTTTAAGACTTTTTTTGTAAGATGTCATTTGTCTCTAATTGGCACTAGTTTTTTTGAACGGCCTTTCCTAAGGTCTAATTTAGATTCCGGAATTTTCACGAACAAACTAAATCAATTTTAATAATCAAAAAAAAGTCAGTATGAAAAATACCATACTAAGGATTCTTTATATCGGAATCTTCTTGGTTGTGAGTAGCAGTATGTATTCACAAAGTGTTTCAGGTACGGTTACTGAGGAAAATGGGACACCCATTCCTGGAGTAAACATAATCGTTAAGGGAACCACGAACGGAACTTCAACAGATTTTGATGGTAAATATATCATTGAAGATGTTGTCGCTGATGCTGTTTTGATTTTTAGCTCTTTGAGTTTTAAAACTCAAGAAATAAGAATCGGGGAGAGAACAGTAATCGATGTAGTATTGTTATCGGATACGGAAGCCTTGGGGGAGGTAGTCGTTTTGGGTTATGGACAGGTACAAAACAAAAAATCTGTAACTTCTGCTGTAAGCACAATTTCGACAGAACAAATTGAACGGCTTCCAGTGGCATTACCAGAATCTGCACTTCAAGGTACTGCACCAGGTATAGCAGTAACACAAACTTCTGGTGCTCCTGGAGCGGCATTGACTGTAAGACTTAGGGGTACAAGTTCTACAGGAGCTTCGACACCTCTATTCTTGATCGATGGGCAGCAAGTACCTAATTTAAATCATATTAATGCTAGCGATATTGAAAGCTTCAGCGTACTGAAAGATGCGGCCTCGGCTTCGATTTTTGGTGCTAGAGGAGGTAATGGAGTAGTATTAATTGAAACAAAGTCGGGAAAAAGAAACTTGGCTTCGCCTAAGGTTTCGATTGATGGGTATACGGGTTTTCAATCCTTATTAAGAAAGCCGGATTTAATGGATAAGAATCAATACGTTCAATATTTTAATGAGTTTCAGACATTAAATGGAGGAACACCTCTTACCGATGCTGAAATAGCAGCATTACCAGATACAGATTGGTATGATGAGTTATTTGACACCACACCTATAAGTAATCTTGCTGCTTCTGTTGTAGGCGGAGGAGAGAAATATTCTTATGCAGTTTCTGGAGGGGTTTTCCAGCAAGATGGTATGTTAGGAGGAAGAGATAATAAATCTAACTTCAAGAGAAAGAACATCAGGTTAAATTTTGAAACTGATATAAGAGATAATTTTAATGTAGAGGTAAATGCAAACTTAGCAGATATCGATCGTAATTTTTTACTTGAAAACGCTGGTGTAACAGGAACTTCAATAATTAACTTTATAAATGCAATGCCTGCGATTTATCCAGTTACAGACCCCAATGATCCATCGGTTCCCTTTAACCCTGGTAACCAAACTAATCCAGTCGTAGTAAATGGAGTAACGTTACCAACGCTTGGAGCGGTGGCAAACCCACAATTAGCACTTTTATTAAACAATAATAATACGGCTACCTCTGTAACCAATGCTAGTATAAAAGGAGATTGGGAAATTTTTGATAGATTTAATTTACAAGGGACCTATTATCACTATAAAGCTGATGCATTTACAAAACAGTTTTTCCCAGCGTTTAACTTTCCAACGCAAGCAATAGCTTCGCCAAATGGAACATTAATTGAGACACAAACAGAAACCGTATTACGTCAGTTTGATGCCAATATACGATACGATTTCTTTGAAAGTTCTGATCATAAACTTAATGCTTTAGCAGGTTTTTCAACATATGAGTCGGACTTTTCAAACACCTCAATGTCTGGTGTAGGTTTCTTCGTTAATACATTAGATGAAGCAAATTTTGCTCTAATTACTAATCCATCTAATATCACGGTAGCACCTCCAGTGCAAACCGAAAACAATTTGTTAGGTATTTACGGGAAAGTACAATATAGTTATGCTCAAAAATATAATTTCGAAGCTACATTAAGAGCAGATTCGTCTTCAAATTTTGGAGATGATAATCGTACCGGGATTTTTCCATCTTTCTCTGCAGGATGGGTAATTTCTGAAGAAAATTTCCTTCAAGATTCTGAAGTTATTGACTTACTTAAATTGAGAGGTAGTTGGGGTATTAATGGTAGTGATTTTATTGCTCCGTATCAGTTTTCAGCTATTTTAAATGCAGGTTCAGGAACCAATTTTGGAGGGAGCTTAAATCCTGGACTTACTCCTGCATTTTTACAAAATCCAGATGTAAAATGGGAAGAAGTGGCTCAGACTAACTTAGGTTTAGATATTAATGCATTTAACAATGCACTTGGAGTTACTATCGATTATTACGTTAAGAAATCTTCAGATGTATTGATTCCTATAGGAATTCCAGTTTTCTCAGGTTTTCCTGCTCCAGCAACCAACATTGCTGATGTAGAAAACAAAGGTTTTGAATTTTTGGTTTCATATAGACAACAATATGCCAGTGGTTTCAAATGGCAAATTGGAGCAAACCTTGCACTAAACGAAAATGAAGTAACTAGTATTGGGAATAATGGTCAGCCTTTACAAGGAGGAAACACTTTCGTTTTTAATGACCCCATTACATTAACTACAGAGGGTGAAGCAATTTCAAGTTTCTTTGGCTTTGAGGTAGAAAGTATTGATGCTGATGGAAATTTGGTATTCAGAGATTTTGACAATGATGGTAATCCGGATAAAACATTTATAGGTAGTCCACTTCCAGATTTCACTTATGGTATTACATTGGATTTTGAGTATAAAGGGTTCGACTTGAGTACTTTCTTATATGGATCTCAAGGAAATGACATTTATGATGCTACTTTAAGACCAGATGGAGCTTTTACCAATAGAAAAGAATCATTTCTAACGAATGGGGTTGTAAACCAACTTGGGGCAGCAGTAACACCAGAGGTGTCAGACTTTTTTGTTCAGGATGGTTCATTTTTGAAAATGAAAACATTGACACTGGGATATACCTTAAAGGATAATTGGGTAGAGAGTATTGGGTTAAATAGATTTAGAATATATGGAACCGCTCAAAACTTATTCTTAATCACAGATTACGATGGAACAGATCCCGAAATTGGAGAACAAGTTTCTGGAAACTCTCTAGATCTGGGGATAGATAGAGGCTTCAATCCTCAACCGAGAACATTTTTATTCGGTTTTCAATTAGAATTCTAAAAAATACGTCATGAAAAATAACAATTTCAATTTTAAAAATATATCGATAAGAGTCATCTTAGGTTTAGCGCTTATAACTTTTATGACTATTTCCTGTGAAGATGATTTCCTGGAGAAAGAACCGATAACATCATTAACCTCAGACGCAATTCAATCTGAAGATGATATTGCCTCTTTGGTAATAGCTACATATGATCCTTTACGTTGGCAGGTGATTAACAATAATTTAGGGCACCACTTTCCTGTTATGTTTCAAGGAATTCGTGCAGATGACGTATTTTCACAATGGGCCAATTTTTGGGTAGCTGGTAGAGTATTCGACCAAAACCCAATACCACCAAATAACCCAAGTGTTTTAGGATGGTGGAGAAAATGGTATGCAATTGTTTCTAGAGCAAATACCGCAATTGGTGTGATTGAAGAGTCTCCAGATGAGATCTATGAAGATCCAGTAGCTACCAAAGCACAATTAATTGCAGAAGCGCGTTTTTTAAGAGGATTAGCATATTTTGAATTGGTTAAAAACTTCGGGGGTGTTCCAATTATCACTGAACGTATAACCGATGCTAATTTTGATTTTAAAATCCCAAGAAGTACAGCTCAAGAGGTATATGATCAGGTAATAGAACCAGATTTATTAGCTGCAGCACAAGTACTTCCTGCTTCTCCAGAACAACCTGGTAGAGCTACGAGTGGAGCGGCTTATGCATTTTTGGCTAAGGCGCACTTATACCAAGGAGAGTATAATCAGACAGTAGAATATACTGAAGAAGTTATGGCTCTGGGATATAGTTTAGAGGAAAACTTTGCAGATAACTTTAGCCTGAATAATGAGTACGGTAAAGAGTCAATATTCGAAGTAGGGTATGAAGCCAATATAATTTATAACAACTGGGAGTCTCCGGGAGGTATATTTAACCAAGGTTCTGGAACGCATCAGCTTTTTGGATTTTTATTTAATAGTGGAGTAGGTAATAGCGCCTTTGGTAACGCTGTACCTAGACAAGAATTAATAGATTTTTATGACGATTCTGATCAAAGAAAAAATGCAACATTCATTACACCTGAAACGGTAGATTTAGCAACAGACTTATCTGGAGGAGTAAGAGGACCGATAAGTTGTGGTTGCCAGATAGATCAATCTGATCAGTGCTTACTTCCAGACCAAAGTAATTCTGGAGATTGGTTATTTGGTACAGATACTTATGGATTCTTTTGGCAAGTTTGTGATAACACTGGCAATGTATTGCCTTCTTGGATTTCAAAAGCCACGATGAGAAAATATCATATTCCTGTTTCTGTTCAGGAAAACACATTAAACTTTGCTGATTCTCCATTAAATGAAAAGATAATAAGATATGCAGATGTATTATTAATGCATGCCGAAGCTTCTATCATGGGAGGTGGAGGAGATGGAAACTCTTCGTTCCAACAAGTAATTGATAGAGCATATGGGCCCGGTAATCCAGCTGCACCTGCATATACTTTACAAGGAATAAAGGATGAAAGAAGAAGAGAACTTGCCACCGAAGGATGGGATCGATATACCGACTTGGTAAGATGGGGAGATGCAGAGAGTGTTCTTAATAATATTGGAGTAGGTACTCAATTTCAAAAAGTATTTGTAATCGGTAGAGATGAATTGCTACCAATACCTCAATCTGAAATTGATCAGGTTGGTCCGGAGATTTTACAACAAAACCCTGGATACAACTAGAATTATTGAATTAGCTTAGGTCATTCAGTAAATTTTAAAAAAGGAGTTATTTCTATGAAATTTCAAAGAAATACTCCTTTTTAGATGTGAGTTATGATGCTAGAAATAAAGTGATTATCTTGAATTACGAAAATTATAAAGCTAAGTTTCGGGGATTTTTTAAAAACTAATTCCATTTCCGAAGAATAAGTAGAAATTTTACCTCCAAAGAAATTATTTCATGTATTATATAGGATTCGATATAGGTAGCTCCTCGATTAAAGCGGCTTTGGTAGATGCAGAAACAGGTAAAAGTATTGCATCGGTCAATGAGCCTAACGAAGAGATGAATATTATTTCCCCGAAAAAGGATTGGGCAGAACAAAACCCTCAATTGTGGTGGGAAAATGTTTGTAATGCCTCAAAACGATTATTAAGAGAACAAGCTGTTTTGGCTGAGCAGGTAAAGGGAATAGGAATATCCTACCAGATGCATGGCTTAGTGGTTGTCGATGAAGAGGGAGAGCTCATTAGAAATTCAATTATTTGGTGCGATAGCCGAGCTATAACTATTGGAGAAAAAGCATTTGAAGATTTGGGAGAGCAACGTTGTATGAGTCAATTGTTAAACTCTCCAGCTAATTTTACAGCATCTAAACTTAAATGGGTAAAAGATAATGAGCCAGAAAACTATGCAAAAGTTTATAAGTTTTTATTACCAGGAGATTATATAGCCTATAGATTTACCGGTATTATGAATACCACAAAATCTGGACTTTCAGAAGGGACCTTATGGGATTTTAACTCAGATCAACCTGCGAGTTGGTTGTTAGAACATTACGGAATTGACGATCGATTAATTCCAGATATAGTGCCTACGTTTTCAAATCAAGGTATACTATCCCAAAAAGGTGCAGAGCAAAGTGGCCTAAAAGCGGGGACTCCCGTTTTGTACAGAGCCGGAGATCAACCAAATAATGCATTGTCTTTAAATGTTTTAAATGAAGGAGAAGTTGCTGCTACAGGAGGAACTTCTGGGGTGATTTATGCAGTGACAGATAGTCTTGTAGCTACAGAAGGAGTAAAGCTTAACAACTTTGCGCATGTAAATCATGATAGTAAAACACCTCGTATTGGTAAGTTGTTATGCATAAATGGAGCAGGAATTCAATATCGCTGGTTGAAAAATAATCTTAATCTGGAGACCAATTCATATCAAACAATGAATTCTCATGCCTCAAAGGTGGCTGTAGGATCAAATAATTTACAGCTCATTCCATTTGGTAATGGAGCAGAAAGAATGTTTGATAATAGAACTCTTGGTACTCATATATGCAATTTGAATTTGAACAAACACAATAGATCCCACATCTTTAGAGGGGCTCTAGAAGGTATTGCCTTTTCTTTTGTCTATGGAATGGAAATACTGAGAAAAGACAACACGAAGATTAATGTGATACGAGCTGGAAATGATAACCTCTTTAGATCTGAGATTTTTTCGAACACGGTAGCTACATTAATAAATCAGGAGATTGAGATTTATAATACTACAGGAGCAGTAGGTGCTGCAAGGGCTGCCGGATTAAGTGATGGGACATTTAAGGATTTAGGAACAATGATTACCAAAAATGATCATGTTATGACCTATCACCCCCTTCAAAATCAAGAAGACTATAAAGAAGCGTACAAAAACTGGAAAAGAGAATTAAATAGAATATTAAATAGATAAACGAATGGCCATATTAGGAAACAAAGAATACTTTAAAGGTATTAGTGATATTAAGTTTGAAGGAAAAGAATCAGATAATCCATTAGCATTTAAATATTATAACCCAGATCAAGTTGTTGCTGGTAAAACAATGCGAGAGCATTTTAAGTTTGCCATTGCCTATTGGCACACTTTCTGTGGGTTGGGAGCAGATCCTTTTGGTCCCGGAACTCAAAAATTTGAGTGGGATCAAGCTACAAACCCTATTCAAGCAGCGAAAGATAAAGCAGATGCAGCTTTTGAATTCATTACAAAAATGGGGTTTGATTATTTCTGTTTTCATGACTATGATTTAATTCAGGAAGCATCGACTTTTGGTGAATCAGAAAAAAGACTCGCAACAATTGTAGACTATATCAAGCAAAAGAAGAAGGAGTCGGGAGTTAAACTACTTTGGGGAACTGCAAATTGCTTTTCAAATCCAAGGTATATGAATGGAGCAGCGACCAATCCTGATTTTAACGTTCTTGCAAGAGCAGGAGGACAGGTGAAATTGGCATTAGATGCAACTATTGCTCTAGATGGAGAAAACTACGTTTTCTGGGGAGGAAGAGAAGGGTATATGTCATTGCTCAATACCGATATGAAAAGGGAGTTGGATCATATGGCACGTTTTTTAACCATGGCAAAAGATTACGCAAGAAGCCAAGGGTTTAAAGGAACGTTTTTTATTGAGCCCAAACCCATGGAGCCATCAAAACATCAATACGACTTTGATACAGCAACGTCAATAGGATTTTTAAAAGAGTATGGGTTAGATAAAGACTTTAAAATTAATATAGAAGTAAACCATGCTACACTAGCACAGCACACATTTCAGCATGAATTAGAAGTGGCTGCAGGAGCAGGAATGCTGGGGAGTATAGATGCAAATAGAGGTGATTACCAAAATGGTTGGGATACAGATCAGTTTCCTAATAATATTCTAGAGGTTACAGAAGCTATGTTAGTCTTTTTAAAAGCAGGAGGTCTACAAGGTGGAGGTGTAAATTTTGATGCTAAAATCAGAAGAAATTCAACAGATTTAGATGATGTTTTTCTAGCCCATATAGGAGGTGCAGATACGTTTGCAAGAGCATTACTTACTGCAAATAGTATCATCGCTACTTCGCCTTATGAAAAGTTACTTGCAAAACGTTATGAATCTTTTGATAGTGGTAAAGGGAAAGATTTTGAAGACGGAAAATTAGACCTTAAAAATTTGTATGATATCGCTCTGGAAAATGGTGAATTAGCACTGCAAAGTGGCAAACAAGAGCTGTTTGAGAATATCGTTAATCAATACATATAAGTGAATGGAGTCAATATTGGTATTTGAAGATTGGATCGTACTGGGGCTATATTTTTTAGCTTTAATAGGAGTAGCAGTATGGGTTGTACTTCAGAAAAATAAGAATACTGAGGATTATTTTCTTGCAGGAAGAAATGTAGGATGGTTCGTAATAGGTGCATCAATTTTTGCTTCCAATATTGGCTCTGAACATGTTGTAGGTCTTGCAGGTACTGGTGCAGAATCAGGAATGCCAATGGCGCATTACGAATTGCATGCATGGATAGTTCTGGTTTTAGGATGGCTTTTTCTTCCTTTTTATGTGCGAAGTAAAGTATTTACAATGCCTGAATTTTTAGAGAAAAGGTTTGATAGTAGATCCAGATGGTTTTTATCACTTTTTTCCTTGGTTGGATATGTAATTACTAAAGTATCTGTAACTATTTACGCAGGTGGTATCGTGGTTTCCGAATTAATAGGGATTCCGTTTTGGTATGGAGCAATCGGAATTGTCTTATTTACAGGTTTGTATACTGTTGTGGGAGGCATGAAAGCTGTAATTTATACAGAAACCTTGCAAACAATAATACTCATTGCTGGTTCTGTAATTATAACAGTACTGGGATTACAGGAAGTTGGTGGTTGGACTACTTTAAAAGAAACCGTAGGTTCTGATCATTTTAATATGTGGAGACCTGTGTCTGATCCTGACTTTCCTTGGACAGGCTTGCTCTTTGGAGGAACTATAGTCGGAATTTGGTACTGGTGTACAGACCAATATATTGTGCAAAGAGCCTTAGCGGCTAACAATATTAAAATTGGGAGACGAGGAGCCATTTTTGGTGCCTATTTAAAGATTTTACCCATTTTTATTTTTTTAATTCCGGGTATAATTGCTTTTGCCTTGGCAAAACAAGGTGTCTTGACCTATGAAAAAGCCGATGAAGTATTTCCATTATTAGTTAAAACATTATTACCTGTAGGACTTAAAGGACTAGTTGCGGGTGGTCTTATGGCAGCCTTAATGAGCTCTTTGGCATCTGTGTTCAATTCCTGTTCTACAATTTTCACCATAGATATTTATAAAAAGTTAAAACCCGATACTCCAGAAAAGAAATTGCTAAACGTGGGAAAGCTAGCTACTGTGGTTATGGTTGTTTTAGGCATACTTTGGATACCTATAATGCAAAAAATAGGAGGAGGAGTATTGTATCAATATTTGCAAAGTGTGCAGTCATATATAGCACCCCCTATAACTGCAATATTTTTGTTAGGAGTATTATGGAAACGAGTAAATGCAAAAGCAGCCATTATAACCCTGTTTTCTGGATTAGGAATAGCTACACTGAGAATTATAGCCGAAATTTTCAGAGATGATCTCACTGGTATCTTGTATGCATTTGCAACAATAAACTTTGCACATATGGCCATTTTTATGTTCATATTTTCAGTTATGCTCTGTATAGGGGTAAGTTTAATCACGAACCCACCAAATTATGCCGCTATTACTGGTTTGTCTTTTGGGACGTTAACAGATGAACAAAAATTAGAAGATAAGAAGAGTTTTACCACTATAGATATTATGTTGTCTGTAGTGTTAGTACTCATTGTAATCATTATACTATCCTATTTTGTAGGATAACAAAAAAAATATAATATGAAATTTTTCATAGACACAGCCAATCTTAAACAAATACAGGAAGCTCAGCATTTAGGAGTCTTAGATGGAGTAACTACAAATCCATCATTAATGGCAAAGGAGGGAATCACAGGAAGAGATAGTATTCTAAAGCATTATCAAAACATATGTGAAATTGTAGAAGGAGACGTATCTGCAGAGGTGATAGGCACCCAGTTTGAAGATATGATTAAAGAAGGTGAAGAATTGGCCAAGTTACACCCTCAAATTGTGGTGAAAATACCAATGATAAAAGATGGTGTAAAAGCTATCAAATATTTTACAGATAAAGGAATAAAAACAAATTGTACGTTAGTTTTTTCTAGTGGGCAGGCTTTACTCGCTGCCAAAGCAGGAGCAACATATGTATCGCCATTTATAGGGCGATTAGATGATGTGTCTACAGATGGACTTTCTCTTATTCAGGAGATTAGACAGATTTATGACAATTTTAATTTTAAGACAGAGATACTTGCTGCTTCTGTTAGGCACACTATGCATGTAGTAAATTGCGCTAAGATAGGAGCAGATGTTATGACCGGACCATTATCCTCTATAGAAGGATTGCTAAAACATCCACTTACTGATAATGGTTTACAAAAGTTTTTAGAAGATGCTCAATCTTTAGGAATATAAATAACAATAGTTGGCTATGGATTATGAAAAAATAGCAAAAGATTTTTGGGAAAATGGCTTTGTCATTTTCGAAAATTTCTTTGAAAATACTATGATGGATGAGTATAATGAAAAAATACTCGAACACTACGGTGTAAACCCCAATTGGGAACATACCAAAGAGTTTATTTCAAAATCATCGGTTGAGGTAATACCTTGGTTTCCCTATCGAGAAGGGAAAAATTATTTTGATGGCATAGATAAACATCAAACCTTTAATACAATAACCGATCATATTTTAAAGGAAGGTTGGCAGAATTTGTATTGTATGATGATGTTCTCTAAGGCAGGAAGTAAAGGGCAGGCTTGGCATCAGGACTGTATTCCAGACGATAAAAAAAGATATAATCTGAATAGATTGGTATATACTCATGATATTACTGAGGAAACAGGAGGAGCAATTGCTATTTTTCCTAAAACACACATCGAAGGAAGATTATCTGCAGGACTTCCTTCAGAAGATCTAGAAGGGCAACTGGTTTTTAAACCTAAAAAGGGAACCGTAATTTTTTTACATGGACATTGCTGGCATAAAGTTTTACCTGTAAAGAAAGATAGAATATCCTCAAATTTTAGAGCCGTTCCAAAGAATACACCAGAAGATATAACAGATATCTGTGTGTATAGAAATATGTTATACAAGTTTTCAACAAGTGAGGTACTAGAAGAAAGATAAGGTATTATGAGGAGTTGTATGAATTTGATTCTTTTAGTTTGTGTATTCTTTTTTAGTAAAGAATCGAATAGTTATGCTCAGGAAGTATCAAAAGTAAAGGTGAAAGAAGTTAATGGGCAATACAATTTCTACATAGATAATACAAAATTTGAAATTAGAGGAGTAGGAATAAATTACGCAGACGGTCATAACTTTAAAGCTCTTAAAGAAGCCGGAGGTAATGCTTTTCGAACATGGGGAACTTATCATGCAGATGAAGAATTAATAGCAGCCAAAAAGTATGGATTTATGGTTGCTATGGGGCTTAATATTGGAAAAGAATTATGGGGGTTTGATTATTCTGATGACAAAGCTGTAGCAAAGCAGGTGGAACGCGTAAAAGGGATTATAAAGAAGTACAAAAATCACCCTAATCTCTTATGTTGGGTAGTGGGTAATGAACTCAATTTATTATTTGATGAGCAAGGAAATTTAAAGATGGTAAATCCTAAAGTTTATGATGCGGTAGCCGATATTGTTGACTTTATTCATAAAGAAGACCCCAATCACCCGGTAACAACGACATTTGCCGGAGTGATTGATGCACATTTAAAAACGGCTATAGAACGTTGTCCGCAACTAGATTTTGTTTCTGTACAAGTTTATGGTGACCTGGCCACGGTAGAGGAGAAAATGAGAAATACAGGAATTAACAAACCATACTTAATTACAGAATTTGGACCAAAGGGTTTTTGGGAAATGCCCAAAACTTCGTGGAACAGGGAAATAGAAGAGGTAAGCGGGCCTAAAGCAGATGGTATTCTACATAGAATAGAAAAAGGTATTCTCAACAATAAATCTGGAAAATGTTTGGGAGGTTTTGCCTTCGAATGGGGACAAAAACAAGAACGTACACCCACTTGGTACGGAATGTTTCATAAAGATGGAAGCCAAACTGAAACTATAGATAACCTTACAAAGTTATGGACAGGCAAATACCCAGAAAATAGAGCTCCTAGAGTAGACTCTTTAAGTTTAGATGGGAAAAATGCAATTCAAAGTATACAACTGAAACCCGATAAGGAATACACCGCAAAAGTATATGCTCATGATCCTAATGATGATGAATTAAAATATCGTTGGGAAATTTCAAAAGAAGTTGTTGTTCGTAGTAAAGGAGGAGAAAAGGAAATAGAACCGCCAATTGTATCGGTAACAGTGATTGAAGAGGAAAATGGAACCTTCACATTTACTGCTCCTAAAGAAGGAGAATATAGAATTTTTGTATACATATATGATGGTAAAGGCAAAGTCGGAGGAGGAAATATTCCTTTTTTAGTAAAAAATTAATTCAGAAGAGAATGGGATTACATAAAGTTCGGTGGGGAATATTAGGGCTGGGAAATATTGCTAACCAGTTCGCAAAAGATATGGCTTTAGTACCAGATGCAGAATTGGTAGCAGTAGGTTCTAGAAGTATGGATAAAGCAGTTGATTTTGCACAAAAGTATGGAGCGCAGAGAGCCTATAATACTTATGATCAGGTTATCAACGATGGAGAGGTAGATATTATATACATTGCTACCCCACATAATTCCCATGCAGAGTTAACCATTCAATCGTTAAACGCTGGTAAACATGTATTGTGTGAAAAACCAGTAGCTCTCAATTTTTCTGAAACTGTAAAAATGGTAGAAGCTTCCAAAACTAATGGTAAGTTCTTTATGGAAGCTTTCTGGACGAGATTTAACCCATCTATCAGAGAAGTGTATTCTAAAGTAGATCAAAACGAAATAGGAGATATAAAATATATTAACGCCGATTTTGCATTTAATATTGGTGTAGCTACCGGACGAATGATTGATCCTTTATTAGGAGGAGGATCTTTAATGGATATGGGAGTGTATCCTTTGTTTTTAAGCTATTTGGTTTTGGGAAAGCCTAAAGAAATTTTGGCAGCATCAAATTTTTATGCCACTGGAGCAGATAAGCAAACATCCATAATTTTACAATATCAAGATGCACAGGCAGTACTGCATAGTAGTTTTGTGTCGCCATCAGATATGAAGGCTACAGTAAGTGGTACAGAAGGGAGAATCAGGATTAATTCGATTTGGCACGAAACTCAATCCTATACGGTAATTAAAAATAACCATGAAGTTGATTATCATTTTCCAACTAAGGGAAAAGGGTTTACCTATGAGATTGAAGAATGTCATCGATGTATTCATGAGAAGAAATTAGAAAGTGATTTATGGTCTCATGAAGATAGTCTCAATTTAATTCAGATGGTAGACGAAGTAAGGAAACAGACTGGGTTAGAGTTCGCATCCCAGGAAAATTAAAATAACAAGGAATAACAGATATGTCAGGAAAATCAATTTTCATAGCTTTTGTAGTGTCTCTAGGTGGATTTTTATTCGGTTTTGATGCGGGAATTATTTCTGGGGTTATGGATTATGCAGGACCTCAATTTGCACTAACCGATGCACAATGGGGATGGGTAGTGAGTTCACCATCATTTGCAGCGATGTTTGCAATGCTTGTCTCAGGAAGGATTAGTGATGTAGTGGGAAGAAAGAAAATCTTGATATTAGTGGCTTTTTTTTACGCGTTATCTGCGTTACTTTCTGCATATGCAATTTCCTATCAAATGCTCTATTTGGCAAGAATGATTGGTGGTTTGGCTTTTGGGGCTGCTTTAATCTTAGCACCAACATACATTGCCGAAATATCAATAGCCAAAAACAGAGGGAAACTAGTCTCTATACAGCAATTAAATATTGTACTGGGTTTTTTTGCTGCCTTCCTTTGTAATAATTATTTAAATAGTTTGAATTCAAATGGTGAGAGCTTTTTGACTGATGAAAACGTATGGAGGTGGATGTTAGGAATCGAGCTTATCCCTGCATTATTATATTTTCTACTACTCTTTTTTGTTCCTAAGAGCCCTAGATGGCTTTTTGTTAAGAATAAAACCAAAGAGGCTGTAGAAGTACTAGAAGGATTATATGGAAAACAGTTAGCAGAGTCTGAAAGTAAAACTATACTAGAGTCTATTAATCAGGAAAAAAACAAACAAAAAGTAGCAATTACCGAACTTTTTATGCCTGGGTTGAGGTTTATCCTAATCGTGGGACTTGCAATAGGTGTATTACAGCAAATAACAGGTATAAATGCTATTTATTTTTATGCAACTTCCATATTTAAACAAACAGGAATCGGTACTGATGCAGCCTTTACCTCTGGAGTTTTATTAAGTTTTACCACCGTTGTTTTTACGATTGTAGCAATGTTTCTTATTGATAAAATGGGTAGGCGTCCTTTAATGATCATAGGAATAGGAGGAATAGCCGTTAGTCTTCTGTTATGTGCCTATGGGTTTAATAATGCAACTTATCAGCTTACTTCAAAAGATATTAGCGCTTTTGAAGAAGTAGATCAAACTAAATTAAGCCATATCGTTGGAGTTACTTTTGATTCTGACGTGGATTTCAAAAACGAAATGAAATTAGCGCTGGGGAATCAGGAATATGCGAAAAAGGAAGGTGCGATTTTGGAAGCAGCAATAGATATGAATGCCAGTTTAGTACTCATAGGAATTTTAGGTTTTATAGCATGTTTTGCTTTTTCATTGGGACCAGTAATGTGGGTTATGCTTTCAGAAATGTATCCCAATAATTATAGAGGTTTAGCCATTGGTTTTATAGGGTTTGTTAACTCCTTTGCAAGTTGGTTGGTGCAGCAGGTATTTCCTTGGGAACTTTCAAACTTAGGTAATGCGATGAGTTTTCTGATTTTTGGAGTTATAGCTTTGGTAGGATTTTTTGTGCTTCTTAAAATTTTGCCAGAGACCAAAGGTAAATCGTTGGAAGAACTAGAAAAAGAATTGGTAAAAGCTTAGAAAATTATATGAATTTGATTCAAAATCCGATATTGAGAGGTTTTAACCCCGATCCTTCTATAATAAGAGTAGGGGACGATTATTATATTGCTACTTCTACGTTTGAGTGGTTTCCGGGAGTGCAAATACACCATTCCAAAGATCTTAAGAATTGGAAAGTGATTGCTCAACCTCTAAATAGATTGTCGCAGTTAGATATGAAAGGAGTTCCCGATTCCTGCGGGGTATGGGCACCATGCTTATCATATCATGACGGAGTTTTTTATTTGGTGTATTCTAATGTTAAATCTTTTGATGGAGTGTGGAAAGACACTCCTAATTACTTAGTGAGTACAAATGATATAAAGGGTGAATGGTCAAATCCAGTTTATTTGTCTTCAAGAGGGTTTGATGGTTCTATGTTTCATGATCTTGACGGTAAAAAGTACTATTTAAATATGTTACTCGATCATCGAAGTAATAAGCTTTTTGGAGGTATCGAAATACAAGAATACGATCCGGTTAAACAAGAATTGATTGGAGAAGTGAAGTACCTTCATAAAGGAACTTATTTAGGTTGTACAGAAGGACCACATATATTTAGAAGAGGAGATTATTATTATTTAATACTAGCCGAGGGAGGTACAGAATATGGGCATGCTCTATCTATTGCACGTTCAAGATCATTACATGGTCCTTATGAAACTCATCCCAATACTGCAGTTATTACTAGTGCTCATAATGTGCCTTATAAGCTTCAAAAATCTGGGCATGGGGACTTTGTTGAAACTGAAGATGGTCGTTGGTTTGCCGTGTTTTTAGTGGGTAGGCCAATTAAAGAAAGGGGTAGATGTATACTTGGTAGAGAAACAGCTATAGAAGAAATCTTTTGGAAGAATGATTGGCCGTATTTAAAAAATGAATCTAAATTACCTAGATTGGAAATTCCAGGATTACTAACGGAAGATATCCAGCCAAATAATAACAATAAACGATATGAATTTGATGATGATATATTGAGTTCAGATTTTCAATCCTTACGAATTCCAAGAACAAATACGTGGTGCTCCTTGACTGAAAGAGCTGGGTTTTTAAGGTTAAAAGGAAAAGAAAGCCTTACTTCTACTCATACTCAGGCTTTGGTGGCGAGACGAGTACAACACTTTAAAATTGAAGCCAGTACCTCATTAGAGTTTCAACCTGAGACGATTTTGGAAATGGCAGGCCTTGTGTTTTATTATAATACAGGGCATTACCACTACCTTCATGTAACCTCAGACTATGAAGGTACAAAGAGGTTACTTCGGGTTATATCTTCAGATCACTTTGAAATGTATGAACAGGAACGGGAAATAGAAATACCGCAAGATGTACACCCTGTTTTGAAAGGAGTTTTAGATCATAGTAAACTTCAGTTCTATTACAGTATTGATCAAGGAAAGACATTCAAATCAATAGGGCAAACTCTGGACGCAAGTATATTATCTGATGACTACGTAAGAGAGCGGGATGAAAGATACAGACCAGCATTTACCGGAATGTTTGTAGGTATGTGTTGTCAGGATTTATCACAAAACAAAAAGCATGCAGATTTCGATTGGTTCGAGTATAAAGAAATACACTAAAAACAAAAAAGATGGATAAAAAAATATGGGCTTTAATACTGGCTTCAACACTGATATGGAGCTGTAAAAAAATTGATTCTGAAAAAGATAAATCAGTAGAAGTAGAGGTACAGGAATCGACAGAGACCCCGACAAGGGCACTGGCAAAATTTGAACCTAAAAAAGGGGAGGTATTATTATTTGTTGGACAGGAATTAGAAGCGGTTGGGGGGCTTGAAAAATATAATGATGGGTATTTGGATCATTTTGAGAAACCTGCAGGATGGACAACCTATACCAATATTAATCCAGGGGAGAACTCTTTTGGTAGAATACAAGAAGGTTTAGATGGAATCTACGATACCCATGACTGGGGAGATAATGACTACAATGCAAGTCTACAGTTGGCAGATAAAGATTATGATAATATGGCTCTTGCCATAGGTCTTCAATTTGTAAATCACGAAGAAAAAGTAGCCGATGGCACTCATGATCAATACATTCACAAATTGGCAGATTTTTTATTATCACTTGGTAAAAGACCAGTGTTTTTACGTATTGCTTATGAGTTCGATGGAGAACCTTGGAATCATTATGATAAAGAGAGTACTAAAAAAGCATATATCCGAATGGTAAACATACTCAGAGAAAGAGGGGTAAAAAATACAGCATATGTGTGGCAATCTACAGGGTTTATGTCGCCCAATGAAGGAGATTTAGAGTCATGGTATCCGGGAGATGAATATGTAGATTGGCTAGGTTTTTCTTTCTTTAATAGATGGGCAGAACAAAAAATGATAGATTTTGCGCGAAAAAAGGGAAAACCAGTCTTTATAGCTGAAGCTTCTCCAACCATTACACATCCAGATTTTGATAAAAACACCGGAAATACAAAAGAAATACAACTTGATAATCCTGCTCAAGCGGAAGAAGCCTGGAACGAATGGTTTGTGCCTTTCTTTAAAACTATTGATGATAATCCCGATGTGATAAAAGCGGTACATTACATAAATTGTCACTGGGATTCTCATAGAATGTGGTTTGATAACCCAACTTTTAAAAGAGTTGATGCTAGACTACACCTAAGTGATACGATAAGTAAGCGTTGGAGAAAAGAGACTTCAAAACCAAAATATATCAAATCTTCTCCCGATCTTTATGATAATCTCTGGAACTCGAAAAACTAAAATCTAATACTCTTGAAAACCAAATCACAAAGTATAAAACAGAAATCATTAGGATTTCACGCAAATAAAGAATTGTTTGCTATTTCTGTAAGTAACAATAAGGGGTCAAAGCTCTCACTAACTAATTTCGCTGCATCCATTATGAGTATGGAGGTTAAAAATAAAAGTGGGGGTTTTACTAATGTTGTTGTAGGTTTTGATGATTTGAATGACTACGTAGAAAAATCAGTAGATAAGGTCTCCAGATTTCTAGGAGCCTCTATAGGAAGATATTCTGGTCGAATTTCAGGAGATGGTATTACTGTAAATAATGTGCATTACCCTATTTATAATGAACAAAGGGTACATTTGCATGGCGGTAAGCATGGATTTGATGAAAGAGTTTGGGATATCGAATATATAGATGAAGATAATCAAGCTGTGACCTTCTCTTATTTTAGTGAACACCTTGAAGAAGGCTACCCTGGAAATTTATGGGTGAAAGTAATCTATCAATTAACGGATGACGATGAGCTTAGAATAACCTATAGGGCGGTTTCAGATCAGGATACGGTAATTAATTTGACCAATCACGCCTATTATAATCTAAATGGAGAAGGTTCTGTTTTGGATCATGTATTACAATTAAATTGTTCAAACTATTTAGAAGTTGATGAAAAACAGATCCCTACGGGTAGTTTGAAAAATGTTGAAAACACTAGGTTCGATTATAGAAAACCAAAAGAATTGAAAAAGCTCTCAGAAACTGGGATTATTGATGATACTTTGGTTTTTGAAGATAGAATTAATGGCAATAATGCTGTGATTTTTTCACCAAAAACTGGGATTAGTATGGCAGTGCAAACAAATCAACCATCAGTGGTGATATTTACTCCTAAAAAATTTGAAGATTGGAAGTTCAAAAACGATACCACCTATGGTAAATTTCCTGCCATATGTTTTGAAACTCAAAATTACCCCGATGCACCTAATCATTTAAATTTCCCATCAAGTGTTTTGAAAGCAAATGAGCACTATGAAAATTATACGTCTTTAAAGTTCAAGACTGCTGATGATCAATAAGGAAGAGGTTTGGTAGTTTCTCTTTCGATTAAATTGGTTTTGATGACTTTGGTGGTATATGAAGTCTCACTTTCTTCATTTTCTAGTTTGTCAATTAGCATTTTTGTGGCGGTCTCACCAAGATAGATTCCGTGCTGGCTAATTGTGGTTATGGCTGGTGTTACATGTCTTGGTAATACACCATTTGTAAAACCAATAATAGAAATGTCTTCTGGTACTTTATACCCTTTTGAAGACAACAATCGTAGGGTATTAACTGCGGAGTCTTCTTCAAGACAAAGCATAGCATCGACTTTTTTCGACCCGAGTAAAATCTTGAGGGAAGTATCTATATCATTAAATTCATCAACTTTTAAAATAAGAGCTTCATCAATAGGAATGTTAGCCTCTTGTAGAGCCTTTTTGTATCCTTCTAATCTAAGCTTACCAACGCTTAAATTATGAATGGTTGAAACAATGGCAATTTGTTTACAACCCGTTTCAATAAAATGATTAGTAGCGTTGTAAGCACCCTCTTTATCGTTAACTATAACTTTATCGCATTCGATTTCTTCGGTGACTCTGTCAAACATCACGATAGGAATACCTTGATTTATGGTATTTTGAAAATGACTAAACTCTTGTTTAATCTGAGTTTCTTCTGCAATAGATAGTATAAAACCATCAAGAGCAGAATTTTTGAGCAGCTCCATAGCACTTACTTCCTTTTCGTGGGATTCATTAGAAATACAGGTAATAAGGTTATATCCTTTCTCGGTAGCTATTTTTTCGATTCCCACAAATACTTTGGTAAAAAAGTGATTAAGAATATTGGGAATGATTACACCTATTGTTTTGGTTTTTTTGTTCTGTAGATTAAGGGCAATACTATTGGGTTTGTAATGATGCTCCTCTGCATATTGCTGAATTTTAGACTTCGTTTTGGTGCTAATCTCATGACTGTCGTTTAGTGCTTTAGAGACGGTAGCGATAGAAACATTAAACTCGGTCGCAATATCTTTTAATGTTATTCTTTTCTTTCGTGGCATTGTATAAAATCTAAGGTTCAATTTATAAGAAAGAATTGAAAAATCTTAACAAAAAGTTGAAAAATACACAAGGGTTTGGTGTTAAAACCAAACCCTTTACCTATTGTTAAATTTAGTATTCTTTAAATATTAAATCGGCAATTTATTTACCTGTATTGTATCTTCTAGAAGCCGCATTTACACCGGGCTGCCAAGTTCTGGTGAAGCTCGCCATATTGTCCTGTACAACTTGCGGAAGATCACCAGCATATTTGTCTAAGGCACCATCACCAAGATATAATCCTACATATGCCAAAACATCATCCGTTGCAAGCCCTCCATTGATGGTGAAGATAGGTTCTAGGTTTAAAACTTGTCTTGGGTCTGAACCTTTTGCCTGACTAGCTTCATTTCTTGTTAAAATACCATCATTATTGGTATCTAGTAGGTTTGTGAATTCTACAGCAAATTCATCACCAGTCTTACCATTAATGTTAATCCCTTTAAGTAGTTCTTTCATATAAATTAAGAAATCGCTTTTGGTCATAGTAGGATTGATAGAAGGTACAGCACCTTGATAACCACTCTGTGCTATAAAATTATCATCAATTTCGATTCCGAGGTTTCTTTCGATATCTAATACTGCTTCCTTAGTATTGCAAGGATTACTCACTACCCCTCTTGAACTTACAAACAGGCCATCGCTATTAATACAACCACTTCCATTGGCAACAGAGGTTACACACGCTGTGTTATTAGGGTTGTAGTTGAAACTTCCACATGGGGTACCGCCATCATTGTTTCCATCACCGTTGTTTCCGTCTCCATTATTCCCTCCGGTATCAGCACATCCTCCAGCTTGTGCCTGATTAGCATCAGTCCAACATTGACCACAGGCAGAATAAGGGTGAGACGAAGGACAGTCGTTACTTTGATTATTTCCGCCAGAATTATTATCACCAGTATCTGTTCCTCCACTTGAATCATTACACCCTCCAGATTGTGCTTGGTTAGCATCTGTCCAACATGCTCCACATGCTTCGTAAGGATGAGAATTTGGACAACTTGCCTTCCCATCAGGAGTTATTATTTTAGATACAGAACCATCTTGTACAAATTCTTCGGTTTCGCAAGCTGCAAACAGACCGAAAAACAATATTAATAAGATGGATAAAATCGATAAACGTTTCATGTTAATTAGTTTTAAATTTTGCTTTTAGTTTGTGTCATTTAAACGACCTCAATCGTTTTCGCTAATTTCAATAAAATCGTAGCGAATATAGATAATCCGGTTACTTCAGTAGTTCTTTGTTCCTACACTTTTACCACGCATTTTAGGCTAAATGCAATTAGGAGGTCATTTATTTGTATATAATTCGTTTTTTTTGCAAAAAAACTACATAAAATGAAATCTCTATATAATGCCTTAAGTTTGGTCTTAATATTCAGCTTTTTTAGTAATTGTGATTTTTTAGCAAAGGATAAAAAGGAGGAGTACGTGACTATTTCTCGCGAAAGTTATATCAGTAGTGGAGGAAATCTGCAAGGAAAAATTTTGTGCCCAATGGCGGTGAATGATGTTATTGTTGAATTGGATAGTTTGAAACTTGATACAGGAAATAAGGAACCAGAAATGACTGCTCGCGGGATGATGATTTTTATGAAGAAAAATAATATTACCACCATCACAGGATTACTAAATGCAATGCCAAAACATCACAGAAATAATTTTTCATTGGTAGAACATACCAAAGGAGAGGGGGAATCTAATTTGAAGTACCCCAGAATAGTATTATTTGGTTCTGATGGTACCTTTTTAATGAATATAAGCACGAAACCAGATGACCCAAAGCATGACTTGTTAGATTTTGCAATACTTAGTGAAAATGATGGTACTTGGGACTTTTCTCAATTTGATTTTACTGGGAGTACTCCCAAACTACATGTTAAGCCAGAATCCTGTATTCGTTGTCATGGTGATAATCCTAGGCCTGTTTGGGGAACTAATATGGATTGGCCAGGTGTATTTGGCGATAATGAAGCTGCAGGCCCCAATGGAGAGGCGTTATCGTTCAGACATGCTGAAAGAATGAATGAGATAAAGGAAGGGAAAACATTTTCTGATCGATTTGATTTTTTGGAATGGTCAGACCAAAAACTAACTTCGGGAGGAATACGACGAATTGCGAATCATGCTTTTGGAGCAGAATTGTTGGTCTCGAATATGGCCATGGGTACGGCAACAGCAAGAGGGGTTTTTATAAGAATGAAAAAAGGAAATACGATTGTTTATAAACAAATAAGGGAAACACTTTTGTTATTAGGCTATGAGTATATGATAAATGGTATTTTAAGTAGGTCTGACAAAGAAAGAATAACTACTCTGGTTTCTAGACTTGGTGGAAAAGATGGAAAACTACATGATATTTTCGATATGCTAGAAATAGATCCTGAAGAATCTTTTTCCTTAGGTACATTGGCCAAGGAAGAGACTCCTAAGACCGATTGGAGTCTTGGTGCCGGTGATTTGTATGAGCAAATTTTTCTTATGGTGTTACATGATTTGGCACAGGAGGATGAACAGTTGAGAAATATTTTACTTTCTGTACCCAATACACCAGGTGTTTTTGGTTGTGATAATTTGGGGAGTAACATAATGGAAGTAGTCGATTTTAAAATGTTACACATGCATCAACTCTTAGGTAAAGAGCGCTATGCTGTGCATAAAGTATATTACCCCCAAGATGCAGAAAATATCAAAGAGAAGGTATTTATTCCTATGTATGAAAAACTAGCACCCTATCTTAAATCCAAAATATAAATGTAAGGCTATATTAAAAACAAAAGAGCCCAGATGTTTCCGGACTCTTTTTTTAATTACTCTACAAATTATTCATTTATTCAATGATTATCTTCTGATAGCTTTTATGATGGTTTTTATTCCAAGTGCTAATAATATACATGCCTTTTTGTAAGTCATTTAATCTTAATGTGATTTCAGGAAGGTTTTTGTTACTTTCAATATCAAGATCTTTAACCACTCTTCCGTTTGTATCTGATACTTGTAATTTAACTATACCTTGATTTCTTACGTAGAGTATACCAGTACTTGGGTTAGGATATGCAAGAATCTTATTAGATGATAAATCATTTACATCAGGAGATTGTTTAGAGCTTAAACCGATAATAGAATTTAGATTGCTACTTCCATGTATCCAGCCTGATTGAGTGATTTGATTTACCCAATTATTTTCAAGAGTACTATTCACTTGAACTCTTGTATCTCCCCAATAACCTTGCTCATATGGTGCATCCCAGAGACCTTGAGAATCCCAATCCGCATTAATATAAGTAATGGCTTTAATGACATCATCGTTAGAGTTAATGAAATCGAAATATGGGACAAACCATTCATTCCATATTTGAGTACCAGATTTACTAACAGTTCCTTGAGCTTCTTGCCCGTCCCAAACACTACTTATATTAGAATTGGTCAATTGCTCATTGTCATATCCTTGGTTGGCAGCTTCAGCAATCATTACAGCTTTTCCTCTTTCTCTCGCAAGACTCACTAGCTCATTAGCCAGAAATAATTGGGTTGAAGGAGTATTATTATTAACAGTAGCTGTTTCATTAGGTCTCAAGAACCATGACATTCCGAACCAATCTACATAATCATCTCCTGGGTAATAATTCAAAAGATTCTCTCTACCTCCGTCTAGGATATCATCTATTGGAGAAGTACAAGATTGCCATACATATGCAACATTTGATACTCCTTCTTGTCTTAGAATATCTACTATTCTTCTATATGCATTGATGTAACTTGGACCGCTATAGCCGTTCCACTGTCCGTCAAATTCATACCCTACTCTCAGGTAGAAAGCAGTATCGCTCAAAGCGTTAAAGAAACTTGCCATATGTCTGATTTCGGTATCTCTACCACCACCAGCTATATTATCGGTTTCACCAACTAGATATAATCCTATCTGTACTGCAGAGTTAGGAAAACCTATAGCTGCGCTATGAGCATTTAAGGGTCCACCTCCCCAATCTATATCAATTCCGAGAGGTTGCTCGTTTTGCGCCCAACCAAGAGCACCATTGTTTCCAGACAATAAAACATTCGCTAGGTTTACATAAGTAGCTATTCCAGTCGGAGTAGGGCAATTTGAACAGTCACTAATATAATCTGATACAGATAATAAATCTTGACCAATAAAAATCATTTTTTCACCAGTACTTGGCTCCAAGTAGCTCCCTGTTGTACCACCAGGTGGGTTAGAATTTCCTGCGGCAATGGTAACGGAGTTAAGACTCTGCGCACACTCATCATTACCCCATCTTACAAAAAGATTATAAGTGCCTGGGGATAAGTTAGAAATTGTGGTAGAACCAGTGTTGTCAGGCACATTGTATGGATACGTATTTCCTCCATCTATACTGAATTCGATATTACCTCTACCTGTGTTATCATTAAAATTAAAGGTGATACTACCATCGTTAGCTCCCTGTTGAGTTTCGTTTGTTGACGATACAGTAGCTGATGGTACATCTCCTGGTCCACAAGGTTGATTTCCAGTTCCATCTTCATAGATTCTAACATTTCTGAAATAACTAGTGTTACCTGTCGGATTTTGGTCTTTGTCATTGATCAAAACCAAATACATATTGTTTCCAGTATAATAATCTGCTACACGTATGCTAAATGACTGATATCCTGATTGTGTATAGTCAAAATCTCTGTTCCCCCAGTTTTGGGTTCCATATAATTGAAAGATTTGAGTAGCAGATAAATTCTCATCACTGTCAAAGCCTATACCGTGAATTTCTCCTTGAGATGCACTCTGAAATTCGAATTCTAAGACAGTATTTGCTGTTACGTTATAGGTAGTATTGGTTCTTCTCCAGGTATTGTCGCTTAAAAATGCTGTAAGTCCGTTATCTTGAATATTAATATTTGCCGCTCCATCTTGATTACTAAATGAAGAAGTTCCAGTTTGGTTAAAATTTATACAATCTGTACAGTCGGAACCACCTGATGCAGCCTCTATGCTAATTTGTTGTAGGCTTCGTGCACATTCATTATTACCCCATCTTACATAAGTTGAGTAGTTGCCCGGCTCCAAATTAGATACAGTTGTAGATCCGCTATTATCTGGAACATTATAGGGATAAGTGTTTCCTCCATCGATACTAAATTCTATATTAGATCTTCCAGCATTGTCTGAGAATGTAAAGGTTATGCTTCCGTCATTAGCACCTGGAGTATTTTCTTTAGTACTGCTTACAGATGCTGTTGGAATATCATCACCAGTACAAGGATGATTTCCTCCAGGATCACTATTATTTATAAAATTTAGATAGTCAACATTAAGTGCCTGGTCACCATTTTGGTTTACTACCTGAAACGAGGCTCCAGCAGATATATTGACATCGATAGACGCTGTAATATATGATCCGGTCCAAGCTCCATTAGAGTTAAAATTTAGGTTTCCTTGATCCTGCCCATTCACGATGATTGAAATACTTCCAGAATTTTGAGAAGCATAGATCAGCTCAACTTTGGTGGCTGCGGGTGCATTATTAATAGTAAAGCCATTTCCTTGTTGGTCAAGATAGGCTACACCTTGACCTCCACTTGCAGATCCATCAGTATAAAACTGTGCTTGCCCAGAAAGACTTGCAGCTTCGGCTTCAATTTTAGTAGTTGTTTCTCCACCTCCGGTATCGCAAGGAGCGCAGCTTCCACCACAATCGATGCCTGTTTCATCTCCATTTTGTTCACCATCATTACACGTAGCAGGAGGGGGAGGAGTATTGGTAATACCTAAATCGTTTAATAAATTAGGTCCTCCATGAAGGAAATTTCCATTATTAATATAGTTATTCCAGTTTGTGGTAATCAATTGATCCGTTTCAATTCTCGTATCTCCCCAATGCACTCCCGAATTTGCCCACAAAGGTTGTGATTGCCAATCGGCATTAATCCAAGCAACGGCTCTAATCACATCTCTATTATCATCAATAAACGGGATCAACTGGTCTCTGAAAAACTGATTCCATATCCCTTGACTCCCTAGTGTTGTAACACCATTAAAATGATAGGTTCCTTGATCAAATTCATAGTATTGTGCTGAGGCTTCAGCTACCATCATAGGTTTGTTTTTATTTCTGGCAAATTGTAATGCATATTCCAAGTTTTCAGCATTGAAATCTTGTGAATAAAAGAAAAAAGATAGCCCTACATAATCTACATAATCATCTCCAGGGTAATACCCGTCAATAATATTTGGGGCGTTATCTCCCCAAGTAGCAGATTGCCATACATATGCTACATTGGTAACTCCTTTCCCATTAAGGTAGTCTACAATATATCGGTAACCTGTTTTATATCTGTTTTGGTCATAACCATTCCAGGGACCATCAAATTCATATCCTATTCTCAAGTATATGGGACGAGGACTATTTCTATTGGCGAAGTCTACGAATTTGTCCAATTCGTCATTATGTAATCCATTTACCAATTCGGTAAGCCCGTTAGGATGATCTTCTCCTTGACCATCTGCTTCTTCACGCATCCAAAAGCCAACAGAAAGTCCAGAATTAGGATATCGATTCATAGCTTCTTGAAGACCAATATCTCCAGCGTCATAATTGGTAATATCATTTAAGCCTGCCATGGTGTACAAATCGGTATACATAGTTACTCCGGCAGGAGTAGGAAATTGGCCTGAATTTACGTAACCTGCAACAGAGCCTAAATCCTGACCAATAATTAACATAGTTTTTCCGTCAACAGGAGCAAATTTACCTGGGATGGTGTTTTGTGAAAATAGTGATGTATACCCTATGCAAGTTAGCAGCAATAGTAGTATTCGGTTTGTGTTAAATGTGAGCATGATAATTGTGTTTTTGATTAAAGCCAATGCAAAAAATTAGTAGTATCATTGGCGATATATCAAAATTATGATGTGTATTTTGTAAAATGTTAAACCATACTACTGTAGCGATACTAAAAGACTACAGTTTTACTACGCAAATCTTATTAATTGTAAAATTGGTCTTTTAATAATGGTGTACTCACCTAAAATCTAATGATATAATCGGTAAGATTAACTGTGGTATCTAAGTTCATTTTTTTACGCACTCTAAAGCGTAAGGATTCAATTCCTCTATATGAAATTCCCATAAGAGGAGCAATTTCTTTGCTTGAAAGATTAAGTTTAAGATAGGCGCAAAGCCTTATTTCTCTGTGGTTAAGATCTGGATATTGTTCTCTAAGACGTTCTAATGAATTATCATGAATTTGGTTGAAATGAGTTTCAAAGTGCTTCCAGTTGTTATCCCCTTTTATTTGGTTTTCGAGCAATTTAACCGATTGTCTTATTTTTTTTCTGAGTACTCCATCAGATTCCTGATAGATCTCATCAAGAGCTTTTTTCAATTGTAAAAGTTGATTATCTACCTGCACCATTTGCATGGCTGAAGAAGCAAGTTCTTTATTTCTAGCCTCAAGATTCTCTTTTAAAAACTTATTGTCTTTCTTTATTTTTTCATTTTTAGCCTTCAGTCTTTTTTCTTCAAACTTTATTTGTTGAAGTTCGATCTCCTTTCTATGAGCAGTCTTTAAGTTTTCAAGACTTTTTCTGCGTTGCCTATTCTTAACTTTAATAAAGAGATATATAATGAGTATAAGTAATATAAGATAAACGGCATACATTGGTAAAGACTTGTACCATGGTGGCTTTATTTCAAATTTAAAAATAGCTTCATTGCCAATGTTATCGTAAATATTTTTGGCTTTTACTCTAAAAGTATAGGAGCCTGCTGGTAAAAAATTATATTCTTTTTGAGATTCTTTGCTCCAGTCTGACCAGTCTTCGTCTAAGCCTTCTAGATAGGTTTTGTATGTAATAGACTCAGGCTGCTCAAAAAATGGTGTAGAATACTGAAAACTTAACTTGTTTAAATTAAAAGGAATGGGATCAATTGTAGAATCTTTTCTAATATTAATGACATAATCTTTTACATTTCCGTAGATAATAGAATCTTTAATTTTTACATTCTTCAACAATGTGTTGAAAGGCGTGTTACGTGGTGTGTTTGTGTTATTTGTATATATAATTACTCCTTTTTTTGAGGTGAAACCTATATCATTGTTATCGAAAATCAAGACTTCTTCGAATGCAGGAATAAGCTTGGTTTTTAATCTTTGGAATGGAATTCTTTGTATGGTTTCATCTCCGTTAGGAGCATAATGAATGATTCCGATATCGTCATCCCGGTCGTAACCTTGTATAAATAACGTTTTGTTATCTGAGAGATTTGTTACTTTTCTTATTAGATTGTGATTGGTTAAAGTGTTGGTAAATCTTCTGTTAATGATCATTGAATCCAATGCTTTACTATAACTATACGCACCTAATTGTGTCCCAAAATGTAGTTCATTCTCATCAACATCTAATAAACTGATAAACAAGTTTCCTGGAAATCCGTTTTTTTGATCATAAAGCCTTTGTTCGATAACATTTTTGTAGTCGGTACTTAATTTTAATCGATATACACCTTTGTACCCATGTGAAATCCAAACTTCATTATCTCGAATTAAAACCTCTCGTGCGGTTTCCTCAAAACCTTCTATTTTATTTCGATATACCCAGGCTTCATTAATTTTTTCATAGACTACCAAGCCGGTATAAGTTCCTTGGAGAATAAGTTTATCGTTTTCAGGAAATTGAACGAAGTTCCATCCTCCATTAATTTGACTTAAAGGAATAATTTCATCATTTTCTACCAGGAATGATCCGTTATGCCCTCCTATAAATAACTTTTTATCTATTACTGAAAGATCCCATATTTGACCTTCTATACCAGGTAACCGATTAAATTTCTTATTGTAATCATCGAGAGGCCATTTACTATAATATACTCCATCTGAAGTTCCTATATACAAAATATCATCCAACATTTTTATAGCATAGGTGGAGCCAAAAACGCCTTCATTTTCTGATATTGTGTAAAAAGGAGCTTTTAGTTCGATATAACTTATACTCCCGTCTAGTGCAACCCATAAATTATTCGATTTATCGACATAAAGATCTAATATGGTATTACTAAGTAATTCATTGTTGCGATCTAATTGTTGAAGCAAGTTCCCTTCTTTGTCCACAAATAATATTCCTTTATTTGTAGTCCCTATGCAATACCCACCATTGTTGAGAAGAACAGCCGTTGAAATATCTGAATCGAACATTTCTGAGTTTTGAAAGGTACCCCAGGAAAATAATTGATCGTCTTTAATCTTATAGATTCTGTTATCAGTAGTGAAAATTAAAAATGAATCTTTGCTATGAGGTAATATCAATTTGATTCCACCGTTTTCCGGTATTTCTGGTTTGAATAAAGTTTTAATGCCGTTTTCATCTAGTGTAAATATGGTATTAGTTTGATCTACAAAATATATAATTCCATTAATTTTGGTAGCAAATCGTATGTCATTTTGGTTTCTAATACATTGCGTTTTATTTTCAGCGCTTTTGTAACTTATAATCTGATTATTAGTGAAAAAATAAACCGTATTTTGCACTTCGATTATTTCCCAAACTAGAAAAAACTCCTTGCAATTACTAGAAGTTGCATGATCTATTTTAGTGTAGTACGTTTGATCAAATGTATTTTTTGCTGCATAACCTATTTCATTGTTTCCTCCGATATAGATTCGATCTTCAAAAGATAATAAAGCATTAATAGAAGATCTATTTTTTGGTTGTAATAAAACCTTCCATGAATTACCTGTGTATTCTATTAAACCATACTCATTGGCAAAATATAATCGTTCTTTATCGTCTTGAACAATATCATAGGTTTTGGTAGCAGCCTTGCCAATATCTTCGTTAGTATAGTTGGTTACTTCTGTCACTTTTTTCCATTTCCCTTGAGAAAAAATATTCGGAATGTGGAATACATTTAAGAAACAAATTGTTAGTATACAAAAAGATAATATTTTAGATGGTGGTCCTTCCATTAGACTACAGTGGGGTTTCATTTCCTTAATTATGAATATCTCAAATTAATAAATTATTAACAAAGTGAAAAGAAATGTAGAACTTCGGTAATTTTGATTTATTACATCTTACATCGAAAAATACATGAAGAATTATTAAAAATAGCGGTGTAAACAGATGAAATACTTAAAACGAAAACGTTTGAGTACTTTTTATCCGAATTAACCAAAATTGCGAGTAGCTTTTTACGAAAAACATTTCGTAGAAAGCTTAAATTTGAGAATTAAGTTAATTTATTATGAGTCAGTTATTTATGGTGTCTTTTTAGGGGTTATTTGTTTTGTTTATGATTATTAAATTGTTTAAAATTTAACAGTGTTTTTGAATATTATATGTGTTAGATGAACTGGATTTAAAAATTTGATAATTTACATGGGATTTAACACAAATTTTACTCATGAAAACCATCATCTTTTTAAAAATACTATTACTACATACAGTACTAGTTTTAGGGCAAGTAACATTGCAAGCGGAAAATCTGAACATTAGTGGTCCGTATGCCGGGCCAATCAATTCACCTTTTAATGGAGTTGCATTTTATGGCAATTCTGATCTAGTAACAGGAACGGTTAATTTACCTACAATACCCGGGAGATATGCAGTTGATATTAGAGGGGCATCTAGTGATACCAGTGAAGCTAAAATTAACCTTGAGGTTGGTAGTTCTAATGTTGGAACATTTGGTTTTTCCGGAAGTTCAGGTTCAATAAGTTCAAAAGAAATTACCATAAACGACACCAATCCAGTTATGGTAAAATTGGAGTTACAAACCGATAATGGATCTAACGATACTTTTATAGATCAAATAACCTTTACCTATTTAGGTGCGCCAGCACCACCTAGGCAAGCTCCTGTTATTCCTTCTGTTCCGTCTTTTGAATCGGGAATTTATAGAAATATGTTTGTAGAATCAGGGAAATCTGTATCTGAGGTACAGCAAAAGGTAGATGCTATTTGGAATCAATATTTTGTGAATGGAGATATAAATAATGAAAGGTTGTATTATGAAGTGGGGAGTAATATGGCTTATATTTTAGATACTGGAAATAATGATATCAGATCTGAAGGAATGTCATATGGAATGATGATCTGTGTACAGCTCGGAAAAAAAACACAATTTGATAAATTATGGCGTTTTGCAAAGCAATACAGTCAACACCCAATAGGTACTGATCGACAAGGTTTATTTTCTTGGCAATTGAACAGGACGAATTTTTCTATGATAGATCAGAATTCTGCTCCTGATGGGGAAGAGTACTTTGTTACCGCATTGTTTTTTGCTGATGCAATTTGGGGCAGTAACGGTGAAATAAATTATCGGGCTGAAGCAGATTATATACTGGATAATATGATTAATAAACCAGAGCCTAGTACTGGGGCTTGTCCAACAGGTTTGGTTGATAAAAATGAAAAACAAATAGTATTTGGAATATGTGGTAATTCGGCTTCCTTTACTGATCCGTCGTATCATTTACCTGCTTTTTATGAAATATGGGCAAGAGAAGCAGCAAACAATAATCAGCTTTGGCGTGATATGGCCACAACCAGTAGAACCTATTTATTGCCACGAGCGGCGCACCCCATCACTGGATTAATGCCTGATTATTCTGAGTTTGACGGAAGACCTGTGAATCAAGGAAATCATGGTAATTTTGAGTTTGATGCATGGAGGAATATTATGAATATGGGATTTGATTTTGCTTGGTTTCAAAAAAACACAAATAGTATTCAGCCTTTAATTAATAAGCAGATAGACTTCTTTAAAGACAAACCAGGATATTCGTCTTTATGGACTCTAGATGGAACAAGTAGCCGAAACAGTGATCATTCACCAGGTTTGGTAGCATGTAATGCGGTTGGGGCTCTGGCTTTGGCAGATGCGAAGGTATGGCCATTTGTAGATGAATTATTCGATACTCCTATTCCATCGGGACAATATAGGTATTACGATGGCTTATTATACATGATGAGCTTCATGCATTTGGCAGGTCAGTTTAAAGCATTATCGCAAGGAGGTGTTACTCCGCCCGATAATTGTAATGGAACTCCTTTTCCTAGTGCTACGGTTACTGTAAATAATGAAACTCTGCAAGGTGAAAACGATGGAAGCATTGTATTTACTTTCTCTGATGTTTCTGGAAGGAGTGCTATAGAATTTAGTAATGATGGAGGAAGTACCTTCCCTCTCAACGTAGCAGATGATTCTGGTTCTGCAACTTTCTCAAGTTTGTCACCTGGAAGTTATGATGTTTGGGTACGTTGGGGTGATAATAGTTGCCCTATAGATTTAGGGATAGTTACAGTACAAGAAGGGAGTGTTGTGCCAAACCCTACAGAACAGACTGCGTATGTTACTCACCAAATCCCAGGAACCATTCAAGTAGAGAATTATGATAATGGCGGACAAGGCATCGCATACAATGACACAAACACCAACAATAATGGAGGCCAGGGAAGAACAGATCAAGGAGTAGACATCCAAAATACAACTGATAATGGTGGAGGAACCAATGTGGGATGGATTGCTAATGGAGAATGGTTAGAATATACTATAGGCAATGTGAACTCGGGAAATTATGATATCGAAATAAGAGTTGCAGCAAATAATGGCAATACCAAAGGAGTAAACGTATTATTAGATAATCAAAACCTGGGTTCGGTATCTATTGGTAATACTGGAGGTTGGCAAAGTTGGACCACGTTAAGTATAAATAATGTGGATGTATCAGGTGGTGCGAATAAAGTACTTAGATTAAATTTCTCTGGTGGTAGTTTTAATGTGAATTGGATACGTTTTTCAGAGAATACAACAAATCCACCTTCTGGGAATGATAATTATGCATTTCGTGCTAGAGGAACATCAGGTTTAGAACAGGTTCAACTAACAGTAAATGGAACTTTGGTGCAAACATTTGCTTTAACCAATGCCTTTCAAACCTACACGGCTTCGAGTTCTGCGAATGGTAATGCCAGAATCGAATTCATAAATGACGCTGGAGGACGCGATGTCGAAATAGATTATCTCGATAAAAATGGAACACGCTTTCAGTCGGAAAACCAATCAAATAATACAGGAGTATGGCAAAATAGTTCCTGCGGCGGGACTAACAGCGAAATGTTACATTGTAATGGATACATAGAATATAGCGGTACGTTTAATGCAAGAGTAAATAGCTCTTTGAAACACACAAAAGGTACTTTTAAAATGTTTCCGAATCCTAGTACTGGTGAGGTTAATATAATACTTCCGAGTATATCTAAACTTGAAAGATTGAGATTATATGATCTTAGTGGAAGAACGATTAAAAAAATCACCAAATTTGATAATAATACTATTCTTCTTACGGGTATAGCAAAAGGAATGTATATCGTTGAGGTTGTAACTTCTAATGAAACTATGTTAAGTAAACTCATAGTGCAATAATCACTATTTGTTATACAGATAATGATTGTTTTTCGCATAAACTGCCATCATCTAAAAGTGGTGGCAGTTTATTTTTGATTATATGCCAAGATAATTTAAAATGAGATGTACGGTATTGATAACCAGAAACTTATTTTTTTGTGTATTTACGAAATGTTTTTCGTGATTTCTGCCTTTAAAACTCTTTGGTTATCAAGTATTTAGTTTTTGAACCCTAATTTTGATGTTAAACTAATTTTTTAACACAAACATAACGGTATTGGTAATTTTTTATCTGCATTGCATAAATATTAATTACCGATGCTGAATTTTTGAATTATTCTAATTTAAATCACCTAATTATGAGAAAAGTAGTAAGTATTTCAGTAATTGTCATGTTGTTAGGCATCAGTTGTTCTGATGATTTGGATAATGACAATTTGCTTCGGGATGAACAAGTAGTACAAAAATCAATTGATGCCAATGGGTATATAAGTGATGATCGTACCGATGGAAATAATAGAGGGTATTTTTGGACCATCTATAAAGAAGGGGGTTGGGGGAGACTCACCTTTCCGTATGCTAATCAATACGCAGGGAATTTTCAAATAGAATACAATAATAATAAAGATATAGTAGGAGGTAAAGGTTGGAGAACCGGTAGTGGAAGAACCGTGAATTATAATATAGGGCTTCTACAGGGGTCATATGATTTTGTAGGGGTTTATGGATGGACAAGAACTCCTCTTGTAGAATATTATGTAGTTGAAAGAGGTAATATTCCCAGCCAAAATCTAAATAAAAATTTTAGTGCCAATGGTAAAAACTATCAATTTAGAAGACAAGTGCGTGAAAATGCACCATCTATACTAGGTACTAAAACATTTTATCAATACATCAGTAAGAACAGAGGTGATGCTCCGGTAGGAAGAAACCAACAGGTAAGTATGCAAGCTCATATTAACCATTGGAATCAACATGGAGGACTTAGACCACAATGGGGTAATTTAAGAAACTTTGATTATCAAGTTTTTGGAATAGAGTCTTTTAGTAGAGGTTGGGGGAAAATTAATGCTACTGTTTGGTAGAAAGAATCAATGACAAAAATCGAAAAGAAGAAGATCGTTATACTTTAACGATCTTTTCCTTTTGAATACTACAAATGCAATTTTAAATGAATATAAAAAGAGCCCTTGTACTTATAAATCTACTCATCTTTAGTTCATGTTTTAAGAATAGTGATACTTCGCAATTGGAAGGTTTTGTTATGGTTAAAGGAGGAGTTTTTATAAATGAAAATTCTAATTTATTCGGAAAAAACGCATTTATAAATGACTTTTATATGGCTAAAACAGAGGTTACTCAAGAAGAATGGGAAAAAGTTATGCCTACGAATTTATCTAGATTCAAAGGAAAAGATCTTCCAGTAGAGATGGTAAGTTGGTATGATTGTATTGAGTTTTGTATTAAAAAGAGCTTATTAGACGGATTAGAACCCTACTACGAGATCTATACAGATTCTGTTGATGTATTTAACACATCTCAATTCGATAGTCTTAAGTTGGCAGTAAGAATAATACCTAAAGCCAATGGTTATCGTCTTCCTACCGAAGCTGAGTGGGAATATGCTGCCGGAGGTGGGCAATTGAGCAAAAGTAATTTGTACAGCGGAAGTAATACTATTGAGTATGTGGCGTGGTATTGGCGTAATTGCGGAGACACTATTCTGACTGAGAACTGGAATTACAAAATTCTTGAAAATAATAATGGTAGAACCAGGCCCGTTGGAACCAAAAAACCAAACGAAATTGGTTTATATGATATGACCGGTAATGTGAGAGAATGGTGCGAAGATTGGTTTGAGAGTTATGAGGTTCCTTCTGGTCAATTTCGTTCACAAAGAGGAGGAGGTTGGATCGGAGTTGAAAATTACATGAAAGTAAGCGATAGAGATTATTTTGAGGCAAATGGTGTAGGGCCAGATCAGGGGTTTCGCATTTGTCGAAATAAAGATTAAAGTAAAACTTACTATATCTAAAAACCGAGATAAAAACTTAAAGGTTTAACAATATGTAGGTAGTGGTTTTGTGCTCTGCCGTTCTATTAAATTCGTTTTAATAACTTTGGTAGTATAAGAAGCTTCTACGTTTTTGTTTTCAATTTTATCAATTAGCATTTTTGTCGCAATCTCTCCCAAATAAGTACTATGCTGGCTTATGGTTGTAATAGCGGGAGTTACATAACGGGGTAAAATACCATTGGTGAAACCTATAATCGAAATATCCTCAGGAACTCGGAAACCTTTAGACTTAACTAATTTTAAAGTGTCGATAGCAGAATCTTCTTCTAGACACAAAATGGCATCCACTTTTTTCGAACCTAATACAATTTTTAACAATGTTTCGATGTCGTGAAACTCATCAATTTTCAAAATTAAAGCTTCGTCTACAGGCATATTAGCCTCTGTTAAAGCTTTCTTATAGCCTTCTAATCTTAATTTACCTACGCTTAATCTATGAATATTGGAGACGATAGCAATGTTTTTACATCCAGTTTCAATAAAATGGTTAGTGGCGTGGTATGCTCCTTCTTTATCATTTACAATCACTTTGTCACATTCAATTTCTTCAGTAATTCTATCTATCATAACGATTGGAATTCCTTGGTTAATAGCGTTTTGTAAATGACTAAAATCTTGTTTAACCTGAGTTTCCTCTGCAACAGATAAAATGAAACCATCTAAGGATGAGTTTTTTAGGAGCTCCATCACACTGGCTTCTTTTTCTCGGGATTCATTAGAAATACAGGTAATTAAATTATACCCATTTGCAGTAGCTATCTTTTCTATTCCAACAAAAACTTTGGTAAAAAAATGATTGAGCATATTGGGTATAATGACCCCGATTGTTTTGGTGTTTTTGGTTTTGTCGTCTAAAAATATACTGTAGTTTGGTTTATAGTGATGTTCCTTCGCATACTTCTGAATCTTTTCTTTGGTCTTAGTGCTTATTTCGTAACTATCACTAAGAGATTTTGAAACCGTAGCAATAGAAACATCAAATTCTTTGGCTATATCCTTGAGTGTTATTCTTTTTCTTTTCATATCTAATTCTATATCATTAAAAAAATACACCTTGTAAAAAGAGGGGCATTAAAAGCTACAGAACAATGTAATAGAATATCCTTTTTCAGACTATTGATTTACAGTCTTCTACTCTAATATGAACATGTTTTTTGTAGTGTTTTTAATGAAGATATTCCAAAATTTTTAGTAATCCTTTAGCAAACTTACAAATGCTACATATGTAATAGTATTTGCTTCAAATGTTTCAAATTTGATAAGGTTTCTATAGAAAAAATAGTTGTTTAGATTTTGGTGTTTTTGTTTTATCAATATTTATACATTTAAAATAAACATTATTCAGATTTTTGTTAAATACATTAGGATATTGTTAATATCGAAATTTAAATGTAATAAGAAAATAATTTGATGTTAACTGTCAAAAATTGATAAACCTTTATTAAGACAAAGAATCTATTAATATACTCCTTTTTTGGTTTAGCCCTCTTCAAAGTTTGATATAGCCCAAAATAGCCCATGCTTGTGATTAATGACCATATTTTATAGTATGCTTCATATGTGATAGAATTTGCTTCAAATTTTCCATGCGATTGCCGTGTCTTGCGATACTTTTAACTTTTAATAAAATTTTAAGAAAAAATACAGTGATTCTATAGGTAGACTTTCGAATAACTGTTGATTATTGATTTTTACTGCTTTGGGATATCGTTTTTCTAAACGTAAACTAGATATACTGTTCATTATTAGTAGAAAAGAGTTAGTGATAAAACATTCAAAAAATTACATCAATACTATAGAAATATAAACAACTAAAAATAGATTATGGAATCAGTCTTAGGACAATTAGATTGGGTAGTGTTAGGAACTTATTTTTTGGCACTAATAGGAGTAGCAGTTTGGGTAATACTTCAAAAAAACAAGGATACAGCAGATTATTTTTTAGCAGGTCGAAATGTAGGGTGGTTTGTTATTGGAGCTTCTATTTTTGCTTCTAATATTGGTTCTGAACACGTTGTTGGTCTAGCAGGTACAGGAGCTGAATCTGGTATGCCAATGGCGCATTATGAATTACATGCTTGGATTGTATTGCTTCTAGGTTGGCTCTTTTTGCCATTTTATATGAGAAGTAAAGTGTTTACCATGCCCGAATTTTTAGAAAAACGTTTTGATAGCAAATCACGCTGGTTTTTATCTGTTTTCTCTTTGGCTGGTTATGTTATAACCAAGGTATCTGTAACAATTTATGCTGGAGGTATTGTGGTTTCAGAATTATTAGGTATACCGTTTTGGTATGGAGCCATAGGGATTGTTGTTTTTACTGGAGCCTATACTATCGTAGGGGGTATGAAAGCAGTTATATATACCGAAACATTACAAACCATTGTGTTGATTGCAGGATCAATTATAATTACCTACCTAGGGCTACAGGAAATTGGGGGATGGGAGAATTTAAGAGCTACTGCAGGTTCTGATCATTTTAATATGTGGCGTCCAATGTCTGATCCTGATTTTCCTTGGACAGGTTTATTGTTTGGAGGAACGATAGTAGGAATTTGGTACTGGTGTACTGATCAATACATCGTGCAACGAACACTAGCTGCAAATAATATAAAAATAGGAAGACGTGGGGCTATTTTTGGCGCATACCTTAAGATATTACCTATATTCATATTTCTTATACCAGGAATTATCGCTTTTGCTTTGGCAAAACAAGGAGTTTTGAGTTATGAAAAAGCAGATGAAGTATTTCCAGTATTAGTAAAAACACTATTACCAACCGGATTAAAAGGACTGGTTGCAGGAGGTCTTATGGCTGCACTCATGAGTTCTTTGGCCTCTGTTTTTAATTCTTGTTCTACCATTTTTACTATTGACATATATAAGAAACTGAAACCAGAGACCCCAGAGAAAAAGCTATTGAATATAGGACGTGTTGCTACGGCTTTGGTGGTGGTTTTAGGTATCATATGGATTCCGATTATGAACAAAATTGGCGGAGGAGTATTATACCAATATTTACAAAGTGTTCAATCATACATTGCACCTCCAATTACTGCGGTATTTATCTTAGGAATAATTTGGAAACGTGTAAATTCTAAGGCGGCTATCGTTACTCTTTTTTCGGGCCTTGTAGTAGCAGCTTTACGTATAGCAGCAGAAATAGGAAAGGGTAGTTTATCAGGCTTTGCTCATGAATTTGCGACTATCAATTTTGCCCACATGGCCATATTTATGTTTGTATTTTCGATCATTGTTTGTGTCTCTACGAGTCTTTTAACAGCTCCACCAAATTATCAAACGATTAAAGGTTTAGCTTTTGGAACATTAACCGATGTTCAGAAACAAGAAGCCAAAGATAGTTTTACCTGGGCAGATGTAATATTATCTGTTTTGTTAGTAGTAGTGGTCATTGCTGTATTAACCTATTTTACAGGATGAAAAGTATACTAGTTCAAATATCTTTTTTTGTACTCTCTTTAAACGTATCATTTGCTCAGAAATCGCAAGTGAAAGTTGAAGGAGAAGTAAAGAAATGGCATAAAATTACCTTGCATTTTTATGGTAAGGACTTAGGAGAGTATGATGAAGAAAATCCTTTTTTGAACTATCGGCTTAATGTTACATTTACGCATAAAAAAAAGGTATATGTAGTACCTGGGTTTTATGCTGCCGATGGTAATGCTGCGGAAACTAGTGCTCAATCAGGAAATGTCTGGCAGGTTCGGTTTAGACCAGATGAGATTGGAGAATGGAAATATGAAGTTTCTTTTAGAAAAGGACGCGACATTGCGGTCAATGATGATCCTACTGCAGGAAATGTAGTTGATTTTGATGGTCTAAAAGGGAGTTTTGTTGTTGAACCTTCTTATAAAGAGGGAGAAGATTTTAGAGCCAAAGGTAGGTTGCAATATACTCCAAATGGTTATTTACAATTTATAGGGACCAAACAATATTTTTTAAAAGGAGGAGCAGATAGCCCAGAAAATTTTTTAGGGTATTATGAGTTTGACAATACTCCTGCCTCTCATAAATTCGAACCTCACCAAAAAGATTGGAATCTTGGGGATCCTTCCTGGCAAGGAGGGAAAGGAAAGAATATTATTGGAGCACTCAATTACCTTGCTTCCAAAAAAATGAACTCGGTGTATTTTTTAACTATGAACGTTCAGGGAGATGGTAAAGATGTTTGGCCATGGAATGATAACAATGAAAGATATCGTTTTGACTGTAGCAAATTAGATCAGTGGGAAATTGTATTTGATCATATGGATCGACTAGGGCTTATGTTACATATCGTAACTCAAGAAACAGAAAATGAATTGCTACTTGACATAGGATCATTAGGTATTCAACGTAAGTTATATTACCGAGAACTAATAGCTCGATTTTCACACCATCTTGCCCTTACCTGGAATTTGGGAGAAGAAAATGGGCCTGTGCATTGGTCGCCGAAGGGGCAAAGCGATGAAGATAGAAAAACAATGGCTGCCTATATTAAAAAGACCGATCCTTATAAGAACTTTATAGCACTTCATACCCATTCAATTCAACAAGAGCAAAAACAGTTCTTGACTCCTATGTTAGGGAACACAAATCTAGACGGTCCATCAATGCAAATTCATCATCCAAATGAGGTTCATGAGGTTACAAAACATTGGGTCAGTAAATCTAGAGAACATGGTAGGAAATGGGTGATATGTCAGGATGAGATTGGTCCTGCAGATACTGGTGCTATACCTGATTCGGAAGACGAAGATCATTTTGAAATGCGATCAAAAGTACTTTGGGCAAATTTAATGGCGGGAGGAGCAGGAGTAGAATGGTATTTTGGGTATAAATATGATCATAATGATCTTAATTGTGAGGATTGGAGATCAAGAGATAAGTTATGGGAGCAAACTCACTTTGCGTTAGATTTTTTTCAAAAACATCTCCCTTTTTATGAAATGGAATCGGCAGATGAACTTACCAAAAATAAAGACGATTATGTATTTGCTCAAAATGCGAGTATCTATGCCGTCTATGTACCTGAAGTAGTAGAAACTTTCATCAATTTATACGGAAATACCAAAACATTTACGGTGCATTGGTATGACCCTAAAAATGGAGGAGATTTACAAGTGGGGACACAAAAAATAATTAAAGGAGGGGGTATGACTTCAATCGGTTTGCCTCCAGATAACACAGGAGATTGGGTAGCCTTAATAAAAGCCTTAAAAACTGAAAAGCCTTCTGAAAAAATGACATTTAATAAGGTGGTCCTGCAAGCTTTGAATGATTTTGACACTGAATTTTCACAAAGTAAAGCCAAATACTACCACGATGAACAGAATAATGCAGTTGCTATTAATACTGAGGATAAAGATCAAAGAAATGAATTTGCAAGTGCAGTTGCTATTTTTCAGGGAGACAAAGGAATGTATAATACCATTTTTACCTCAATTGCAGAAAATGATGGTGAATCAAAATATACACTAAAGGTCAATGGAACTATTCGAGATTCGCTTACAAATCCTGAAATTAATAAAAGCTTTAAAGCTTTACATTTCAATTTAAATACCTGGTTTTTAAATAAGGGCGATATCATAGAGATATCTTCAGTAGCAGATACCAATAAACGCATTCCCGAAAAAGGAGGTACAGCTTGGTCAAGAGGCAGATGGAGCCAAATAGAATTTATTCCTGTAGATCTGTCTATCGACGTACAAATGAAAGGAACGATTCCTTTTAATGAAGCAAATGGTCTAGTAAGTGTAGAAGCAGAAGAGTATCATTACAATTTTTCAAATGGTAAAAAAAGAAATTGGTATATTAGATCAGAGCACCATGTTTTGAAGTTGGAAGACTATAAAGAAGAATCACATTATCATGATGCCGGAGCTAGAGCATATATAGAGGTTCTTCCAGATACTAGAATAACCCATGATGATCCTCTTGTACAGGGTGAGAATTTTTATCCGGTTCCTGGGGAAGGAGGGATAGTTGGATATAAAGTTAATATTACAACTCCAGGAAGATATTTTGTTTGGGCAAGAGCATTTTCGATGGGTACCGAAGATAATGGAGTTCATGTTGGTATAGATGGTGTTTGGCCAGAAAGTGGAGCTCGTTTACAATGGTGTGAAGGGAAAAATGAATGGACCTGGTCTTCAGCTCAAAGGGTTCCCGAAAATCATTGTGGAACTAACAATACTATATATTTAGATATTGAAACTCCAGGAGAACATATTGTGATGTTTTCTATGAGAGAAGACGGATTTGAAATGGATAAGTGGTTGATGACTACTGATGCTAATTTTGTTCCGGAATAAGAGAATTGATGTAATGAAAATAAAAGAATACATACTAGTATTGATCATTTTTTTTGGAATACAGAATGATCTGTGGTCTCAGGGTCAATTCAAAGAATTCAACTTTGTAAACATAAAAGACGGGATCTCAAAAACTGCAGTATCTACCATTTTTCAAGATCATTATGGCTTTGTTTGGATAGGTACCAATGGAGCAGGTCTACATCGATATGATGGGATGGAATATATATCTTATAAACACGAGTTAAAAGATTCTCTATCGCTAAGTAGCAGTATGATTTTTTGTTCTTATATGGATAAAAAGAACCGACTATGGGTTGGAACCGAAAACGGATTAAATCTGTACGATAGAGAACAGGATCAGTTTAATAGAATATGCTTAAATGGTAATAACAAAGGTGATTGTAACTCAGATATATCGGTAAGTAGTATTACCGAAGATAACGAAGGGAATTTATTTGTAGGAGTTTTCGAAAAAGGACTGTTTAGATTAGATATGAAAACACTAGTTGCTCATCATGTGCCTAATGTTGGTTCTAGTGCTTCTTCAGGGATTCTCAATATAAATAGCTTAAAAGTTGATAAAAAAGGTAATATTTATGCGGGAACAAATATTGGTCTTAAGCGCTACAGTCCCGTATCAAAATCTCTAGAACCCTATGAATTTCAATCTAAAAATAAACTAATAACCATAAATGAGCCTATCCAATCTTTATATATAGATAAAGAAAATAACATCTGGATAGGAGGATTAGCTGCCGGTTTATTCAAGATTGATAATGTAGATGGAAACAATGCAATTGTTTCACATTTTCCAATTACATCAAAACGTATTTTATCACTACTCGAAATCCCAGATGGAACTATTTTATGTGGAACAGAAAATGATGGTCTTATTCACTTAGATAAACTGGGAACACTAATAAAAAAATATACTTTCGATAAAACCAATAAAAATAGTATACGTTCAAACTCTATTTGGTCTCTGTATTTAGATAAGAATGAAAGGATTTGGATGGGATATTATAATAGCGGAATAGGTGTTTATGACAAGTTATACGATAAGTTTAATAATATTGAAAGTCTTCCGAATAACGTAAACTCATTGGAAGTGAGTTCTGTAACTGCTATAGCTCAGGATCAATCTGGGAAATTGTGGATGGGAATGGATGGAGGTGGTATAGATATTTATGACCCTAAAGCCAATACCTTTACGCATATCAATGAAAATAGTAAACTCTATAGTGGTTTGTCGGCCAGAGATATACAAACAGTTTTTATTGATAGTAAACAAAATATATGGGCAGGTAGTTGGAATAATGGAATTTACTTACTCAGGAATGGGCAGAGCAAATTCGTAAATTTTAATATTGAAAATACCAATGGAGAACTTATAACCAATAGTGTATTGAGCTTTGCCGAAGATGCTCATGGAAGAATTTGGATAGGGACCTTTTACGGAGGTGTAGCTTCTTATGATCCTCAGGAAGGTAAAATTAGGCATCATAAATCTAAAGAATTTGTAAACTACGGGATTCATACCAGTGCAGTTAGAAAAGTTTTGGTCGATTCTGAAAACAATATATGGATTGGTTCCACTATAGGATTATTTAAGCTTACTACTACCGATGATGAGAGTTTTAGAGTTACTTCTATGTGGGATAAATTAACAGGTAAATATCAGAATCCTTTAAATGCAAATCACATTTTATCGATCTACGAGAGTTCCGATAAATCTTTATGGGTGGGAACCAGAGGTGCTGGTTTATGTAGATATGATAAAAATAAAGATACCTTCGTATGGTATAACGAATTGTATGGATTGCAAGAGGAAAATGTTACAGCTATCATAGAAAGCGAAAACCATAACATTTGGATTAGTGGAAATCAAGGTTTACATAAAATAGAATTTGAGGGCGATAATATTGTAAACTATAATGTTAATGACGGTTTGCTGTCTAATGATTTTAATTTCAATGCTGTTCATAAAGATAAACAAGGGAATATTTATTTTGGAGGATATCAGGGAGTAGATTATTTCGACCCAAAAGATATTAGCATAAACAAAGCCTTACCATCACTATATCTTACCGGATTCAGGTTATTTAATAAAAAAGTACTTCCAAATGTTGAGGATTCCCCTTTCAAAAAGGTGATTTCTGAAACAGATAGTATTTCGTTAACCCATAAACAATCTGTTTTTACAATAGAGTTTACTGGAATAAACTACACAAGACCAGAGAAAAATCAATATGCATATTATCTTGAAGGACTTGAGAAATCCTGGAATTATGTTGGAAATACTAGAAGTGCTACATACACAAACCTAGATTATGGGAATTATACTTTTAAACTGAAAGCTGCAAATAATGACGGAATTTGGAGTGAAGATTCCCTAAGCCTCAAAATAAATATCCTACCTCCTTGGTGGAAAACAAATAGTGCAATTTTTATGTATGTTCTGTTATTTTTCTTAAGTATTTATCTGTTAAATAAAATTACCAAAGAAAGAATTAAGGAGAAAGAATTGGTGAAAAATGAAAGAGAGCAAAGACTGAAAGAAGAAGAGCTTCACAAAAAGAAACTTCAGTTTTTTACTAATATTTCTCATGAGTTTAGAACGCCACTTACTTTAATTATCAATCCGTTGATAGATATTATTAAAAACAAAACATATACCCTTCCAGAAGAAATTAAAGAAAAACATTACATCATATATAAAAATACCAATAGACTTTCAAGGTTGATTAATGAGTTAATGGACTTCAGGAAATTGGAAGGGAATAAATTAAAGATAAAAGCTCAAGAAATAAACATTGTAGATTTTGTAAAGGATATTGTAAGTTACTTTGATGAAGAGGCGTTAAATAAAAAAATAGATTTACGAGTAGTATGCGATGTATCTCAAATAATGGCTTGGGTAGATAAAAGTATGATTGAAAAAATTATATTTAATCTATTATCTAATGCATTTAAAGTTACGCCCGAGAAGGGTGAAATTGTCGTAAGAATTAATTCAGATGTTCCTTCTCATTCTTTAGACGGATATAAAAGAGAAACTCGAAATAATTTTGAAATTCAGGTGGGTGATACAGGCCCAGGATTAAAAAAAGAACAGTTGTCGAAAATCTTCGAGAGGTTTTACCAGGTGAATAATCTAAACCAATGGTATTATGGAGGAACTGGTATAGGTCTAGAAGTGGTAAGAAGTTTTGTAGAATTACATAAAGGAACGGTAACGGTAGATAGCGAACTCAATAAAGGAACTACATTTAAGATTTTATTACCGTTAGGGGCTGCACATTTCAATGATGATGAAATTATAGTTACGCAAGAAAATCTAAATACTGTTTTAAAAACCAAAGTTGAGTTGCCAGCTCAGATAGAGAGCAAAAGAAAACATGTAGAAGAAGAATCAAAAAAGAATAGATTACTTCTTGTTGAAGATAATGTAGAACTAAGAAATTATCTAAAAAATGAATTAGTCGATACCTATAGAGTGTTCACCGCTTCAAATGGGCGTGAAGGATTAATTAAAGCCAAAGAAGAAATTCCAGATATCATCATCACAGATGTTATAATGCCAGAAATGAATGGTTTTGATTTTTGTGCAAAGATCAAGGATGATATAAGAACAAGTCATATTCCGTTGCTTATGCTTACCGCAAAAACGCAGCATGATGATAGACTTACGGGGATAGAATCTGGGGCTGATGCTTATATGAGCAAACCATTTGATCTTAGGGTGCTAAAATCTAGATTGGCACAACTATTATCGAGCAGACAGGTTCTGTTCAATAAATATTTTAGTGCTATAAGCGAATCAGAAATAAATGAAAATACAACTTCACTAGACAAGGAGTTTATAGAAAAGGTTTTAAAATACATCAATGAAAGTATTAGCGATCCTAACTTAAGTGTCGAAATTCTGGCTTCTCAACTTCATTTAAGTAGAAGTCAATTTTATAGAAAAGTAAAAACACTCACGGGACAAACCGCGAATCAATTTCTGAGAAATATTAGACTACAACGAGCAAAACAAATCTTAGAAAAAGGATATAACAACATTAGTGATGTTTGCTATCAAGTTGGTTTTTCTTCTCCTTCTTATTTTACAAAGTGCTTCAAAAGTCATTTTGGTGTACTACCAACCGAAATCGAGTCAGAAGACTCATAAAAATCCAACAGTGTTTAGAATATTAAACTCCTAGTAAATGATTTTGTTACTCTAGAGAGTACTAGTCTACTTTATCAATTCATAAGCAGTAAAAGAGTTATTGTTTTTTGCAGGTCTAGTAGGAGTTCCGGTATTCTTACTTTTTTAGATTCTCATTTATACTTCAGAGCCAATTATTCAAGGGTTTTACGGCTTTAAATTGGATTTTACTTAGAAATAATGTTGCTTCAAATAGCTCAAATGTGTTGTGTACAGTGTTTTAGAGGTAGATGCTACATATATTATAGTAAATGCTTTTTTTGTTGCACTTATTTGTTATTCCTGTTTCTAAATTGTTAAAAAATTCAAGATTTGTTAATGGCAGGAAAGAGGTATTCTAAATTAAAAATTTTAGCAGAGATAATTTTAATAGGGGTCGTATTAGGATTATTTGTTCTCATCCTCAATATCATGTCATAGCAATTCTTAACAGCAATACTAACAATAATACGAAACGAATTAAGATCGATGAAAAGACGTTCAGGTTTAAGTAGCTTGGTAATCATATCAATGGTATTACAGCTAAACACAGGGTGTATGGCCAAAAGAGAATATGAGTATAAATTTCAGGACCCTAAGTTATCTGTTGAGGAGAGAGCTACAGATTTGGTTAATCAAATGACACTTGCAGAGAAAGTATCTCAGATGAGGTATGATGCTCCTGCCATAGAGCGTTTAGGAGTTCCTGCATATAATTGGTGGAATGAATGTTTGCATGGGGTGGCCAGAGCTGGTGAAGCTACAGTTTTTCCTCAGGCAATAGGAATAGGAGCTACCTTTAATGAGTCTTTAATTAATGAAGTTGGTACGGTTATTTCTGATGAAGCTCGTGCAAAACACCATCGATTTGTCAAAGAAAATAAAAGAGGAATATATCAAGGGTTAACCTTTTGGACTCCAAACATCAATATTTTTAGAGACCCTAGATGGGGAAGAGGACAAGAAACCTATGGAGAGGATCCATACCTTACTTCCCGAATGGGGGTCAACTTTATAAAAGGACTTCAAGGAAATGATCCCAAATACCTTAAGGTGATCGCCACTGCTAAACATTTTGCAGTACATAGCGGGCCAGAAAAATCCAGACACGAAGATAATTATCAAACATCAAATAAAGATTTAAGAGAAACCTATTTACCCGCTTTTGAAGCTGCAATCAAAGAAGCCAACGTGCAGTCTGTAATGTGTGCCTATAATAGATATAGAGATGAGGCCTGTTGCGGAAGTAACTTGTTACTTAATGATATTTTGAGAAAAGAATGGGGATTTGATGGATATGTGGTTTCCGATTGCTGGGCAATTAACGATTTCTGGGAGCCCAACAAGCATGAGTTAGTAGAAACTGCAGCAGAAGCATCGGCTTTGGCAGTAAATAGAGGAACCGATTTGAATTGTGGGAATGCTTTTGATCCAAATTTGAATGAAGCAGTATTAAAAGAACTTATTAATGAAGGTGAAATAGATAGAGCTCTATCTAGACTTATGGCAGCCAGATTTAAGCTGGGTATGTTTGATGATGAGGAACAGGTTTCTTGGTCGTCTATACCTTATGATGTGGTGGCTAGTGAAAAGCATTACCAACTTTCAGAAAAAACCGCAAAGGAATCTATGGTATTATTAAAGAATGAAAACCAACTCCTTCCTTTGCAGAAAGATATTTCGTCAATTGCTATTATTGGCCCCAATGCAAATGCCAAACAAGTATTATTAGGTAATTACCACGGTACGCCTCATAATAGTATTACCCCATTAAAGGCTATACAACAAAAACTTCCCAATGCAAAAGTTCATTATGCAAAGGGAAGTGATATAGCCAATGGTTGGCCGCTAATGGAAATGATTCCTTCTTCAGTACTTAAAAACGGAAATGATATAGGACTTAAGGGAGAATACTTCGATAATCAACAATGGAAAGGTGAACCTAAATTCATTCGAAACGATAGTGTTGTCAATTTTGTCTGGATGCCTAAAAAGCCAATAGATAGCTTGATTTCAGATTCGTTTTCGGTAAGATGGACAGGTACATTGATACCTAACAAAGCAGGGAAGTATCGTATTGGTTTAAGAGCGAGCAGTGCGGCCAAATTTTACCTCAATAATGAATTGAAATTTAAATTTAGTGATGATCATGAACCCAAAATGAGATACTTCGATATTGATCTTGCCAAAGAAAAAACATATGATATCAAAATAGAGTATTACAACTATCACACTGATCCACAAGCACAATTATTATGGGCAAGATTAGATGAAGATTTACTAAGCCCTGCAATTGAGGCCGCCCAAAAATCTGATGTTGTAGTGTTATGTTTAGGACTTTCTCCAGACATTGAAGGTGAAGAAATGCCTGTATTATTGGATGGTTTCGATAAAGGAGATAGATCGAAGATTTCTCTTCCTCAATCACAACTTACATTAATGAAAGAAATTCATGCACTTGGTAAACCGGTAGTTTTGGTTTTAATGAACGGTAGTGCATTGGCAGTAAATTGGGCCAATGATAATGTTCCTGCAATTTTAGAATCCTGGTATCCAGGGGAGTTTGGAGGAAAAGCAATTGCAGATATTCTATTTGGAGACTACAATCCAGGAGGAAGATTACCCGTGACTTTCTACAAATCGGTAGAAGATTTACCCGATTTTAAGTCTTATGACATGACTAACCGTACCTATAAGTATTTTACAGGGGAGCCTTTATTTCCGTTTGGTCATGGATTATCCTATACAAATTTTTCATACTCAAAACTTGAGATATCTGATGAAATAGAAAAGGGTGAAGAAATTCAAGTTTCTGTTGAGGTAACAAATTCTGGGAAAGTGAATGGAGATGAGGTGATTCAACTATACATCTCTAAAGAAACTAAAGCTGAAGGAGACCCAAAACATGTACTTGTTGGTTTTAAGAGAATCAATCTTGACCCCGGGCAAGCAAGAACAGTGAAGTTTAAGATTACTCCAAAACAATATTCATTTTTTGACAACGAAGGACATAATAATATTGTCCCCGAATCAATTCAGGTTTTTACAGGTGGAAAGCAACCCAATTTAAACAAAGCAGTTGATGCAGAGACAACTCAGGTTTTAACGAAAACAATTACAATTAAATAATAGCCAAATGAAAACAAAAAAACGTAACGAAATAACGCTGATACTTCCTGAAGTTTTAGAATAAAACTTTGATGGATAGTAAATAAAAGTTGCTACAAAACAATTTATTAACAAACAAAAACAATATTATATGATTAAGCTTAAAATCGCAATTATTGGATTGATTATAATTGGGACACAGCAAGTTTTCTCTCAAGTCAGTGTACGTGGAACCGTAACCGATGATTCAGGAGTTCCTCTTCCCGGAGTGTCAGTACTGGTAAAAGGAACTACCAATGGAGCTTCAACTGATTTTGATGGGATGTATACCCTAAATAATGTAAAAACTACAGATGTTCTTGTATTTACTTATTTGGGTATGACAACGCAAGAAATTGTTGTAGAAAGTAAGAGTACGATAGATGTATCTATGGAATCTTCAGCAGAGTCCTTAGATGAGATCATTGTAGTTGGATATGGAACACAAAGTAGAGTAGATGTAACAGGTGCAATTTCAACCGTAGAATTAACCGATCTAAATGAAATTCCACCAGTGACAAATGCAGAATCTGCGCTTCAAGGAAGAGCAGCTGGTTTAACAATTGCAAATGCTGGGGTTCCTGGGAGTACTCCTTCTGTACAGATTAGAGGATTATCTACGTTGAGTGCCAATACACCTTTATTCGTGATAGATGGTGTGATCACAGGGAACCTATCTGGACTTAACCCAAGTGATATAGCATCTATTTCTGTGTTAAAAGATGCCTCTACTACGGCCGTATATGGAGCACAAGGATCCAATGGTGTAATAGTGGTTACTACCAAGAAGGGTAAAAAAGGGGTGGGAACATTGTCGTTTAATACATATACCGGTGTACAAAGTATTGCAAAACGTTATGATGTTCTAGAAACGGTCGATTACTTAAATTATGTATCTGAATACGGAGTTTTTCCTAATAGACCTGTTGAAACATTCAGAACCAATACAGATTGGCAGGATGAAATCTTTAGAACAGCATTTATACAGGATTATAATGTAAGTTATTCGGGTGGTGGAGAAACAGGTAATTATTTGTTTTCAGGTGGTTATCAAAAACAAGAAGGTGTTATTATTGAAACGGGCTTTGAAAGATATTCTTTCAGAGGATCAGGATCAAAAACATTCGGAAAGCTTAAAGTTGGTCAAACCATGTCTATAGCTTTTTCTAAGCAGCGACCAGAACGACAAGGAGGAGGAAGAACTTTGATAGAACATGCTATTAAAGCTGCTCCATATCTATCAGTTTTTAATCCTAATAATCTCGGAGGATTTCAAGGACCATCATCTTCGGCAGATGGTCAGGATGCAGAAAACCCTGTTCGGGTTCAGACACATGGTGATGCTATAAATAGGTCTTTGGGTATTATAGGAAATATTTACGGAGAGTATGAGTTTCTTCCTGGATTAAGTTTCAGATCGCAAGTAAGTTTAGACTATTTCCAGTTTAATAATAGATCTTTTATCCCTTCATATGACGATGATAGCGTTCCAGGTAGTACTACGCATGCACGTAATTTTGCTGAAATAGGAAGGTTTACGCAACAGGGGCAAACCATCATGTTTACCAATAGTTTGAAGTATAAAACTACAATTAATAATTATCATGATATTGAGGTATTGGCACTTGCTGAGAAATTTGAATCCAAATCAGAGAATTTTGGAGCTGGTAGCAGAAACCTTGTAACCGATGAAGTAGATCAAATTGTAGACAATGAGTTTTTGGTAGCGGGTAGTGGTTCTGGTGAAACCAACAAATTAGGATTCATGACCAGAATTAACTATGACTATGATAATAGATATATCTTTTCTGCATCTTACAGGCGTGATGCTTCTTCACGATTTGGAGAAAACAAAAGGTGGGGTAATTTCTATTCGGCTTCTGCTGGTTGGAACATAGCCAGAGAAAAATTCATGGAAAATACTGCATTCAGCACCTTAAAACTAAGAGGTAGTTATGGTACCACCGGAAGCGATAATATCGGAGATTACAGATTTGCTCCTGCTCTTACAGGCGGTTTTCAATACCCTTTTGACAATGTAGTAGGAGTAGGAGTTACTCAAGAAGGAAACGAAAACCCAGATCTACAATGGGAGACAAAGAAAATTTTAAATGTTGGTTTTGACCTAGGAATTTTTAATGAAAAGTTTACTACAACGTTTGAATATTTCAAAAACAATAGTGAAGACTTATTAATAAACATCCCAACACCTTTATCTAACGGTAACCAAAACAATGGACAAGCCGTAAATCTTGGAGAATCTGAGGTAAAAGGTTTCGAAATTACTTTAGGATATAATGATAGAGAAGGTGCCTTTACTTGGTCTGCAAACCTAAACCTATCGCATAGTAAGGCCAAAATGATTTCTATTGCCGGTCAAGATGAGATTCCATTCTATGGGTTTGGAATACGAGGAGGAGGAATAGGAGGTAATATTAGTAGAGTTACCGAAGGAGATCCTCTATTTTATTTCTATGGTTTAGAAAGTAATGGGATTTATAGCAATCAGGCTGAGGTAGATGCCGATGGTTTTGCAGGTGTACAACCTGGAGATGTACGATATGTAGATCAAAATAATGATGGAGTTATAAATGCAGATGATAGGGTAGATATCGGGAATCCATATCCAGATCTCATTGCCGGTCTAAGTATTGATGCTAATTATAAGAATTTTGACTTCGGGATATTGGTTTCAGGTTTTTATGGTAATGAAATATTCAATACGAATCTAGTAGACCTTAATGGAGGAACGCGTCGTCCGTTCAACGTTAGTCAAGATTATTTCGATAACCGGTGGACCCCAACCAATACCAATGGTACAGAACCAAGAGTAAATGGTGCAGAACAGAATTATGTGATATCAGACAGATATGTAGAGGATGGTAGTTTTACCAGAATTAGAAATGTCACATTGGGGTATACTATACCAAATGATATATTCAATGAATATTTCTCAAAGCTAAGAATATATTTAAGTGGGCAGAACGTATACACATTTACCAATTATTCAGGTTTAGACCCAGAACTTAGACTTGATGGTGATCAAGGAATAGATAGAGGAGCTTATCCGCAGCCGAGATCATTTTTGCTAGGACTGCAGGTTTCATTTTAATAACTAATGAAGTGTAATTTGAAATTGTTATGTATGCGAATTACATCTGAAAAGAAAAGAAAAAACATAAACAGATGAAAAAAATAATATTAATTACAACAGTGCTGCTGGGGTTTTTATCTATAAATTCCTGTTCCGAAGAAGATCTGGGGCTTGTAAATCCGAACACGTTATCTCCAGATACGTTTTTCTCTACCGAAGAGCAAGTGCAATCTGCTGTGAATGCAGCATATGCCAATATGCAACCACATTCTTTATATGGAAGATTAGTTTGGTATATGTTAGATAATATGTCTCAGGAGAATGCGGGTAATGGACAGCAAGAAGCAGATAAAAGAACTTTTGCAGAATACACCTATGATTCTACAAATCAGTTTATTGCAGATTATTGGGATAGTTGTTACCGAGGGGTAAATAAAGCCAATTTTGTATTAAATAATGAGGATAGAATCAATGAAATATCTGATGCTATAATTACTCCTCAACGAAAAAGAAAGTTTTTGGGTGAGGCTCATTTTCTGAGAGCATATTATTATTGGTTGTTGGTGAATAGATTTGGAGACATACCAAAAAGAATTGATGGATCGACTCCGGAAGGGCTTCCCAGAAGCCCAAAGTCAGAAATTATAGATTTAATTATCGAAGATTTGCAGTTTGCTGCAGCTAATTTATTGCCTAAAGCTCAAGAACAAAAAGGAAGAGCCAATTTAGGTGCTGCTCAAGCATTCTTGGGTAAAGTGTTACTTTATGAAAGAAGATATGGAGAAGCGTTAACGTCTTTCCGCCAAATGTCTGGATATGGTTTAGAGACCGATTATTTCGATAATTTCAGAGAAGAAACAGAGCACGGAATAGAATCAGTTTTTGAAGTAGAATACAATATCAATTTAGGAACAGGAAACAAATGGGATAATCCCAATCAAGCAACGGGAGCAAATCATGCTACATTTAGAGGCCAGGATTATGGTGTACTCAACTGGTTCAATGTATATCCGTCTGATGATTTAAGAAATGAATTTGAAGCTGGAGATAATAGATTTCAAGGGAGTTTTTATGTGGTAGGTGACACCTACAATAACGGTAATAATACGTTTGTAGAAGGTGATTTTGCCGAAAATGGAGGAAACATTCGTCCTGCTGCCTGGAAGAAATATCAGAATTACTACAAGCAAACCTCTGAGAATGAAGAATCAGGGATTAATGCAAAAATAATAAGGTATTCAGATGTATTACTGATGATGGCAGAATGTGAAAATGAAGTAGGAAGCCAGTCTGCTGCGGTTGGTCTAATTAACCAGGTAAGGGCCAGAGCTGGCTTGGCAGATTTGGCAACAACGCTTTCAAAAGATCAGGTGTTTCAAGCGATTATTCATGAAAGAAAAGTAGAGTTGGCGGGTGAGCAAGTTAGATTTGACGATTTATTACGTTGGGGACTTGCAGGTTCTGTTTTACCAGGGTTATCAGATAATAGATTTGATGCCTCTAAACATATATTGTGGCCAATACCAGATAATGAGATTAGTACCAATGCCAATATAGGACCGGCAGATCAAAATCCTGGATATTAGAAGTTATAATGATAAAGTAGATTAGATTAGTTTGAATTAGCAAAAACAGCTTGTAAAACCGATACAAGCTGTTTTTTGCTCAATGTAAATATGAAAATAAGATCTTCAAAAAGTATACTATCTCTGGTTTTGTTTGTGCTTGTTTCATGCAGTTGTAAGGACCATCGGTCACCTAAAAAAGAACAAAAAGCAGAAACGCTGTTTACGTTGGTTCCAGATTTAGAAACGGGTATTGATTTTATCAATAAGGTGGAACAGGATAATTATTTTAATTGTCTAAAGTATACCTACGCCTTTAATGGAGGGGGAGTTGCCATTGGGGATATAAATAATGATCAACTCGATGATGTTTATTTTACTGCTAATCAAACTTCAAACAAACTTTATCTTAACAAAGGAGATTTTAAATTTGAAGATATTACCAAATCTGCAGGAGTTAGTGATGAACAAGGATGGACCACGGGTGTATCTATGATAGATATAAATAACGATGGTTGGCTAGATATCTATGTTTGTAAATCGGCTTCATTAAGCAACAACGAGCACAGAAGAAATAAGTTATTTATCAATCAACAGGATGGCTCTTTTAAGGAAGATGCAAAATCCTGGGGGTTAGACAATGATGGGTTTTCGGTGCAGTCTTATTTTTTTGATTATGACAGAGATGGAGATCTTGATATGTATTTGGTAAATCATAGAGTCGATTTCAAGAATACGCTCAGAATAGAGAAAAAAGAAAATCAGAAGTTTTATCCTGAAACTTCTGATCATTTATACAGAAACGATGGATTTTTTTTCACCAACGTAACATTACCTTCAAAAGTGATAAATAACGCATGGGGATTAAGTGCTTCAATAGGAGATTATAATAATGATAATTGGCCAGATATATATGTGGCGAATGATTATATCGCTCCAGATTTTATGTATATCAATAACAGAGATGGCACATTTTCAAATCAAATTAATACTCGTTTTAAACACATATCATATAATAGTATGGGGTCTGATTATGCAGATATTAATAACGATTTTTTACCAGATCTAGTCGTTTTAGAAATGTCGGCAGAGGATCATATTCGTAGCAAAGAAAACATGCCTACGATGAACGTTGATGGTTTTGATAAAATAGTGAATTCAGGGTATCATTACCCATATATGACCAATGTACTTCAACTCAATAATGGGAATGGGGCTTTTAGTGATATGGGGCAGTTAGCAGGCATCTCAAAAACAGACTGGAGTTGGAGTCCGCTAATCGCAGATTTTGATAATGACGGATGTAAAGATTTGATAATTACCAACGGAATAGAGCGGAATTTTGGCAACCAGGACTACATAAGAGAAGTAAAGAAGAATATAGATCAGAATGTTGAAATGACCTTCATGCAGGTAATCGAGATGATGCCATCAGAAAAAATAGCAAACTATGCGTTTAGAAATAATGGAGATTTGACATTTTCTAATACTACGATAGCATGGGGGTTAGATCAAAAATATAACTCTAACGGATTTGCTTATGGAGATTTAGATAATGATGGAGATTTAGACATAGTCTTTAATAACATGTCTGATAAAGCAACTATTTACAGGAATAATACAACGGGAAATTACATTACAATAAAACTGAAAGGAGGCTCTCAAAATACGTCCGGTATAGGAGCAAAGATAAAAGTAGTTACCAAAGATAATGAACAATACCAGGAATTATATGTTAGTAGGGGATTCCAATCATCGGTATCTAATATTGTGAATTTTGGTATTGGAGAGCATAAAAAAGTGGATAAGATAGAGGTTGTTTGGCCAAATGGAGTGATTTCGGTTCTGGAAAATGTCGAGGCAAACCAGCGAATACATATAAATTTTGAAGAAGCCAAGAGCGGGACTCCAATAAAGAAAAAAACACACCGAATTCTTACACCAATTAATCCCATATCGCTAGGGATTACTTATAGTCATAAAGAAAATGAATATAATGATTTTGAGAATCAGGTTTTATTACCACAGAAATTATCCCAACAAGGTCCAGCTATAGCTGTTGGTGATGTTAATGGTGATGGTCTGGACGATTTTTTTATCGGAGGAGCCAAAAACCAAAAAGCAGCCTTATATATTCAAAAAAAGCGAAAAAAATTTGAGGAGAATACCCAAGAAGCTTTTACCAAAGATGCACAATATGAAGATAATGGAGTGTTACTTTTTGACGCCGATCAAGATAATGACCTGGATCTGTATGTGTCGAGCGGGGGGTATGAAGTTTCAGACAATAACCGTATGCTTATTGATAGATTATATATAAACGACGGTAAAGGTAATTTTAAAAGAAGTAATCATAGATTACCCAAATTAAAGAATAATACAAAAAGAGTAGTAGCGGCTGATTTAGATAAAGATGGAGATCTGGATCTAATTATTGGAGGACATGTTAAACCAGGAATGTACCCTTTGGCTTCGACATCTTACATTCTAAAAAATAATAATGGTGTTTTTGAAGATGTAACTCAAAAAATAGCTCCTGAGTTTTCCGAAATTGGAATAGTTAATGATATCATATGTTCAGATTTTGATAATGATAATGACCTTGATTTAATAGTGGTTGGAGATTGGATACCTATAACCATATTCAAAAATAATGGAGGGACTTATCATAAAGTAAATATTCCTGGTCTCAAGGACACAGAAGGTTGGTGGAACACCGTTAAGGAGATCGATATCGATAAAGATGGCGATAAAGATTATATCATAGGTAACTTGGGAGACAATAATAAATTTCATCCCACCCAAGAACACCCCCTGCATATTTATAGTAAAAACTTTGATGCCAATAATACTTATGATATGGTGTTGAGTAAGAGTTATAAAGGAAATTTAGTTCCGCTAAGAGGAAAAGAATGCTCTTCAGAACAAAATCCTTTTATAGCTGAAAAAATAGCCACCTATAAAGATTTTGCTTTATCTACAATGAATGATATTTATGGGAAGGAAGAACTGAAAACATCCTACCATAAAGTAGCCTACGAATTAGGCACTGCCTATATCATCAATAATGGAGATAATACCTTTGAATTCAAAAAAATGCCTTCTATTGCTCAATTGGGCCCAACAATGGATTTTGAAATAACAGATATAAATAATGATGGTTTTCCTGATGTCGTAGGTGTCGGTGCAATATATGAAGCAGAAGTAGAAACAATACGTTATGATGCAAATAATGGTTATATCCTTCTAGGAAACCCAACTGGCGAGTTACAACCATTCAAAGATGTTAATTTTTATGTGGGTAAAAATTCAAAAGCAATCAACAAAATAAAAATAGGAGATGATACCTGTTTTTTGGTAGGAAATAATAATGATATGCTATCCATATTTAAAAAGTAGATTTTGAAGTAAGAAAGAATTTATGAAAGTAGTTGTGATATATTTTGTAGTAGTTTTTCTTTTTCTCGTAGGTTGCTCTTCACCAGAAAAAGAGAAGACTTCGGAAGTATTCTTGAAGTTAGATTCAAAAAAGACAGGAATAACGTTTACCAATCGGTTAACCGAAAATGATACCTTAAATTATTTTACGTATCCATATATCTACATGGGTGGAGGAATAGCCGTTGGAGATATAAATAATGATGGGCTTTTGGATATTTATTTCACTGGAAACCAGGTATCCAACAAATTGTATTTAAATAAAGGAAATCTTGAATTTGAAGATATTACAGAAAGTGCAGGAGTAGGTGGAGATAGGCGATGGTATACAGGAGTTACAATGTCTGATGTTAACGGAGACGGTTTTTTGGATATCTATTGTTCAGTAGGAGGGAAATTTGAACCAAAACAAAACCAATTGTTTATAAATAATGGCGACGCAACGTTTTCTGAAAAAGCTGTAGAACTTGGTCTTGCCGATTCAGGAAATAGTACTCAAGCTACTTTTTTTGATTATGATAAAGATGGAGATTTAGATGTTTATGTAGCAAATTATCCGCCTACAAAATTTAACTCCCCGGTATTTGTATATCAAAACAAAATGAAAAATGTGAAAGATCATGAGTCTGATCATCTATATGAAAATCAAAACGGAATCTTTATCGATGTGACACAAAAAGCGGGAGTAAAAAGCTTCGGACTTTCACTAAGCGCCACTGTTGGTGATATTAATAATGATTCCTGGCCTGATATATATGTGTCAAATGATTTTAGCTCTCCAGATTATATGTACCTCAATAATCAGGATGGAACTTTTAGAGAAGTACTTAAGAATGCAACCTCGCAAACTGCATTCTATGGAATGGGTGTAGATATAGCAGATTTTAATAATGATGGGTACTTAGATATTTTTCAGGTAGATATGGATGCAAAAAGTAATCGCAGAAAAAAAGCAAATATGGCCAGTATGAATATTCCGTTATTTAGGAACGTGGTTAATGCAGGTTTTCACTATCAATATATGCAAAACTGTCTACAACTTCATACAGGTGTCATAGAAAAAGGAATTCCAAAATTTTCAAACATTTCTCGAATCACAGGTACCTCTTCAACCGATTGGAGTTGGGCTCCTCTCATTGCCGATTTTGATAATGATGGATTAAAAGACTTGTTCGTATCCAATGGAACGCGACGTGAAATAAACAATAATGACTATTTTAATAAATTAGATGAATTCAATAGTGTTAGCAAAGATTCGTTATTACCATTAAGTCTCAAAATTCCTTCAGAGCCAATAGATAACTTTATGTTCAAGAATCAAGGTGACCTAAGTTTTGAACAAGTCAATGATCAATGGGGCATAAGAGATAAGGGCTTTTCTAATGGAGCGGTTTATGCCGATTTTGATAATGATGGAGATTTAGAGATTATTACCAACAATATTGATGATGTTGCCTCTTTCTTTGAAAATACAAGTTCAAAGGTAAATAACTATCTAAAAATTAAATTTGAAGATGTAAATGATAATAAATTCGGCATCGGTACCAGAGTAAACGTTGTAACCGGCAAAAAAACACAATTACAAGAATTAACAATGACCAGAGGGTTTCAATCTTCGGTAGCCCCAGAAATGATCTTTGGTTTAGGTAAATACGATGTAGTTGATGAACTTAATATTATTTGGCCAAATGGTGATACACAAATACTTCAAAACATAAAAGCAAATCAAAGTATTGTAGTTAAGTCTAAAGATGCGGCTAAAGAAAAAAATGAAAAGATCAAATTGAATACGCATCTTTTTGCTACAACTAATATGATCTTTCCCCACCATGCCCATGTAGAAAATCAGTTCGACGACTTTTCAAAACAAATATTATTACCTCATAAAATGTCTTCTTTTGGTCCAGCATTGGCTATTGGGGATTTAAATGGGGATGGATTAGAAGATTACTTTGTTGGAGGGGCAAAGGGATATGCTGGAAGTATATTTTTACAGCATGAAGGAGGTTTTAAAAAGATGTTACTTCCGGTCTTAGAGCAAAATAAAAATAGTGAAGACATAGGGGCGACAATTTTTGATGCAGATAACGATGGAGATAATGATCTTTATGTAGTTAGCGGAGGGTACGAATTTGCTCAAGATTCTGAAAACTTACAAGATAGACTTTATATAAATCATGGAAATGGTAATTTTTCTGAATCTATAGATGCGTTGCCAAAAATGCGAACAAGCGGATCAAAAGTAGATACAGCAGATTTTGATAAAGACGGTAAAAAAGATGTATTGGTTTTAGGACGACAGGTTCCTGGAAAATATCCGATGCCCGCAAACACATTTATATTAAAAAACAGAAGTAGTCACAATCAAATAAAATTTGATTTTTCTCATGAAATGCAACCCGAAGAATTTACTGGTTTGGGAATGGCAACAGATGCTGTAATCACAGATTTTAATAATGATAATTGGCCAGATGTAATTGTGGTAGGAGAGTGGATGCAGATTCGGGCATTTCAAAATACAAAAGGTAAATTTAAGGAAGTCACCAAAGAGCTAGGACTAGAAAAAACCACTTCATGGTGGTGGAGTATAGAAGAAGGAGATTTTGATAATGATGGTGATATGGATTATATAGTTGGAAATAACGGATTAAACTATAAATATAAGGCTAGCGAGGAGGAAACTTTTGATATCTTTTTTAATGATTTTGATAATAATGATCATAATGATATTGTTTTAAGCTATTATAATGAGGGTAAACAATATCCAGTAAGAGGTAGAGAATGTTCTTCACAACAAGTACCTGGAATCAAACAAAAATTCCAGAATTATGAAAGCTTTGCCAACGCTACCTTAACCGATGTATATTCCCAAAAAACCTTGAACTCCTCTTTACACTATAGTGTTCGTTCTTTTGCCAGTGTTTTTTTAGAAAACACTGGTGGTAAATTTGTTATGCATGAACTTCCCAAACTGGCACAAATTTCTAGTATTAATCAGATTTTGGTAGATGACTACGATAAGGATAAGCATTTAGACGTACTAATAGCCGGTAATCTGTTTTCTTCAGAAGTGGAGACCCCTCGTAATGATGCCGGGTATGGATTATTTCTAAAAGGAAATGGGAAAGGAAATTTTTCTCCCATAAGTACAACAGAAAGTGGTTTTTATGTTCCAGGGGATGTAAAAGATATGAAGATGATAAAGGTGAAAGATACGTCATACATCATTGCAGCAAAAAACAACGATAGCCTTCAATATATAGTGCATCTTAAGAACTAATAAATATGTTGAATTTTTTCAATTCTGATAGTTTCAGTTTAAATCAATAAAAATTTTATCAATGAAATATATGCTCATGTTATGTTGTGTGATCACACAATTGTCTTTTAGTCAAACTAATGGGAAAGCAGAAAACCAAGAATTCCTTCTTTGGCAATATGTTGGTGAATGGTTAAATGGTGATAACATAAATGCGAAAGAGGTTAGTAAAGATCCTAATACCAGGATTTTGGTTACACCCAAAATGGATGGAGTTTCTTTTTGGGTTGAAGTATCTCAAAAAAAAGTAAATCAATGGGCTGTGATCCTGACCGAAATGATAAGTTATGATGCCAATACCAATGAAATTGTAGCATTGGGAACTAACCCAGAAGCCGAAAACTTTATAGGTAAAGGTTTTTTCTCTTCATACGATAAACTTACCATGCGAGATCATGATTTTAAGGGGGATTTTGTTCAGGAAGTTAGATTTCATTTTGAGGAAGATGGGAGATTATTGCTAACTGGAGATGCTCCAGATGATGAATATGATTGGGAAGGTGTTTTTTTTAAAACTAAAACCCACAATAAAAACTTTGGAATTCATTTGGTCTCTGTAGATTCTGAAATGAGAAAAGATCCTTTAGGAACTATCGATAAAATAGGAAAAATGGGGTATTCTTATGTAGAAACGCATAGATATGATAATGGTAAGTTTTATGGGTTAACACCCGAACAATTTCATATGGTATTAGAGAAAAATAATCTTCATCTAGCAGGGTCAATGGTATTTAAAGATTTAGACTTTGATAATCCAGACCAGTCAATGAAATGGTGGGATAGGTGTATCGAGGATCACTTAAAAATAAAAGTAAGTTATCTCACCACCACAAATATCAATCTGGAACTTCTTAAACAAGAGGATGGACTAAAAAGATACGCTTCATACTTTAACAAAATTGGTAGAAAATGTAATGCCAATGGTTTAAAGTTTTTGTACCATAACCATACAGATGAATTTAAAAAAATTGGTAACCAGATCATCTATGATTACCTTCTTGATCATACAGATCCAGAAGTAGTATACTTTCAATCAGATTTGTTTTGGATGTATACCGCCAAAGTCGATCCTGTCTATTACTTTGAAAAATACCCTAGTAGATTTCTTAGCTGGCATGTAAAAGACATAAAAGAACTAGGAGCCAGTGGTAAAATAGATTTTAAACGACTTTTTTCTTTTGCTTCGGTAGCAGGTTTACAATATAATACAGTAGAAATAGAAAATTATGATTATCCTCCCTTGATAAGTGCTAGAATGGCGTCGGATTATATTAGGTATAAAAGGTTTATAAACAATTATGACTAAAATTACGGTGTTGTTATCCAAGTAAACGGCTTAATTTTTATCATCTGCCGGTATCGCCTTGCAAATCTGCCAAAAAGCTTCATTTGTACTATCAAACGACACATTTTTTACATCTTTCGTAATAGGTAAAACCTAATTTTGAGATTAACATAAATAAAGTGTTAAGGTTTAAGTGTTTTGATAATTAGGGAAAAATAAGTTTTGAACAAGATTCTCAAGATTACTATTAAAAGCTTTAAAATTTAATAAGTAACTATTTTTAATACTATTACGATGAAAAAACTAAGAGTTTTATTTGCGTCTTTTTTTTGCGTTCTGTTATGGTCTTGCAGTGATGATGACTCGGTAACAGAAATTATTGAACCATCATTTACGGTACAACAATCTCCAGATGATAGTAGCGTGTATTTTTTTGAAAATACAACCCCTGGAAAAGAAAACTTTTACAACTTCTGGCAATTCGATATTGGTGGGCCCAAATTTGCAGATGCTAATGGACCAATAGAACGTAAATTTGAAGAAGAAGGTTTTAGACGCGTTGTGCTTACCGTTGTGGGAAGAAATGGTTCTGCATTTGCTACTGAAGATATAACGGTGACTTTGCCGTTACCAGACGATACTAGGTTTTTATTGAATCCTGAAAATTTATTACATAATGGGTATTTCGCCGAAGGTAGCGGGGACGATTTTTCCAATTGGGGAAAATTTAACGGTGAAGATAGAATTACCGAAGAAACCAGCGAGGTGCAAGTAGGGTTTAGAGCAGCCAAAATAAGTAATCCTGTAGATGGAAACCCTTGGGAAACTCAATTCGTAGCAGACGAAGTACCGACTACAGATGGAGAAAAATATACAGCTTCTGTATGGATAAAAGGAGATCCAGTTGTGGTTCGTTTCTCTACAAATCCGGGAGTTGGTGGAGATCAATATGCCGGTGATTATACGGTCACAGGTGATTGGACTCAATATTCATGGACATTTACAGCAAATTCTGCAACAACGCTATTAGCACTAGATATGGGAACTACAGCGGGAGATTTCTTTATAGATGCCGTAGAATTGGTGCCTGGTGAGAGTGCTCTTCCTTTACCATCAAATAATAGCGAATTACTTAATGGTGGATTAGAAGAAGGAACCGGTAATGATTTTACAAACTGGGGAAAGTTTAATGGAGAAGATAGAATTACCGAAGAAACAGTTGAAGTTTTAGGAGGATCACGCGCACTGAAAGTAGAAAACCCTGCAGATGGGAACCCTTGGGAAACACAATTTGTAAGCGACGCTTTTGATACCGTAAATGGAGATAGCTATACAGTTTCAATGTGGATGAAAGGAGATCCTGTAGTGGTTCGTTTTTCTACAAATCCTGGAGTTGGAGGAGATCAATATGCAGGTGATTATACCGTAACAGCAGATTGGACGAAGTATTCCTGGACATTTACAGCAAATTCAGACACCACCCTCATCGCTTTAGATATGGGAACCACTGGAGGTATATTTTATGTAGATGATATTAAGGTTGTAAAAGATTAAGACAAACCATTTAAATACTAATGCAAACCCCGAATAACTAATTTAAATTCTTTTAAATGAAAACTATTAAAATTGCTAAACTTCTGGCTTTATTCATGATTGTCGTTTTTTATGCTTGTAGCAGTGATGACACAGATGAAGGAGGTCCAGACGAAGGAGGAAATACAGTAACCAAGGTTCAGGCCGCATTCAAATATTCAATTTCTGAAAGTAATCCCAATATATTAGTTCTGGAAAATACTACCCAAGGAGAGGGAGAGTATAAAAGTGAATGGGATTTCGGGAAAGGAGAAGCATTTGTAGTAGATCAACCAGGATTAGATATGGTTGAATATGATAATGCAGGAGAATATAGAGTACGTCTTATTGTAACAAACTCAGCGGGATTTACCATCGCAGAAGAGGTTATTAAAGTTGATAGTAATGGTATTTGTCTAAATAATATCTGCGGAAGTGATCCAGGTGGCGATGTAGCGAGCCTTAAAGGAGCGGCAAACGGTTTTGCTATTGGTACTGCTGTACAAGCAGGAAGACTTTCTGGGAAATACGACGAAATCATGAGAGCAGATTTTAATAATCTTACTGCAGAGTATCAAATGAAAATGAATATCATGTATCCTTCACAAGGGAATTATGATTTTGGCCCGGCAGACGAAATTGTCAATTACGGTCTGAGTAATGATATGAATATTCACGGTCATGCACTAATATGGCATAATGCTACACCCGATTGGGTAGAGAATTTTTCGGGTACCGATGCAGAGTTTGAAGCTATGGTAGAAGATTATATAACTACTACTTTAACCAGATATAAAGGTAAAGTAAGGTCATGGGATGTCGTAAATGAAGCTATAGAAGATGGGAGTAATGAGTTGAGAAATAGTGTGTTCAGGCAGAAAATGGGTGATAACTATATCGAAAAATGTTACCAGTTTGCCAGAAATGCCGATCCCGATGTGTTACTATTTTATAATGATTACAATTTAACTTTTGACACTGGTAAACAAGCTGCAATGTTCGCTATTGTAGATAACCTCAAAGCTCAAGGACTAATTGATGGAGTTGGAGCACAAATGCATATCTCCTATAATGGCCCAACAAAAGAGCAAATACAAAGTGTCGTCGATGGTACCGTATCAAGAGGTTTACTAATGCATTTTGCAGAACTTGACATTAGAGCCAACCCAGAAGGTGATACTAATGTAAGCGCATTAAGTTCTCAAAGAGCGATCGCTCAAAGTGATAAATTTAAGGAAGTAGCAGAAATTTATGATGCTATACCTCAAGCCAATAAGTTTGCTCTTACCATTTGGGGTATAAAGGATGATGAATCATGGTTGTTAGATTTCTGGGGAGTTCCCGATTGGCCTCTACTTTTTGATGCAAGTTTTAATCCTAAAGAAGCACGTCAAGGTTTCTTAGAAGGGTTACAATAAAACTATTTAGTGTTCTTGAAAATCAGTTTTAACCCTGTAAACATCAAGATTTACAGGGTTTTTTATCTCTAGATTACTTCTTTAGTATAATCTCTTTACACCACTTCAAAATGAAAAAATACTTTTTATATACGTTGTTAGGATGTGTAATCCTATCTGTTTTATTCTCTTTTGAGAATCTCAATGTTGAAAATAAAGGTTTAAAAGAACTTACCACTTTTCCTATAGGTACGGCGGTAAGGGTAGATCAACTACAATCTGATGCCAAATTAAAAGAATTACAAATTCATAATTTCAATAGCATTACCGCAGAGAATGATATGAAAATGTATAATGTGAAACCTAATGAAGAAGAGTATAACTGGGAAAAAGTAGATAAGGTTATAGCCTATGGAGATACCAATGAACAGAGAATTTTTGGACATACGCTTATTTGGCATAGTGGTACACCAGATTGGGTGGAGAAAAAGGGGAGAAAAGATACATTATGGTTGGATAATTTTTTAAAAACGTACATTTTCGAATACGTATCACGCTATAAGGGTAAGGTAGACGGATGGGATGTAGTAAATGAAGCTTTCGACACCAAAGGTGGTAATTACCGAAAAACACTATGGTACGATGTACTGGGAAAAGAATATATCGCAAAGGCATTTTCATATGCTCATGAGGCAGATCCGGCTGCAAAACTTTTTTATAACGATTTTAATATAGAAAGAGATACGGCAAAGCTGCATGCAATGCTTAAGATGGTCAATGATCTAAAAAATGATAATGTACCTATTTCAGGAATTGGATTTCAGATGCACATAAGGGTAGATGTTCCTGATGAGATTATTGAGTATTCACTTAAAAAAGCTGTAGAAACAGGATTGCAGATACATCTATCTGAAGTTGATATCATCTTCAACAAACATGATGATTCAAAAAATGGAGGAGTACAAAAATACCAGGAGTTAACCGAAGAAATGAAAATAGCTCAAGCCGAGAAATATAAAAACCTAGTAAAAATGTACAAAGAAATTGTGCCAAAAAATCAGCAATATGGTATTACTTTTTGGGGGTTTACAGATCGTGATACTTGGGTACGTAGTTTTTTTAATATAGATGATTGGCCTTGCCTTTTTGATGATAATCTGGAACCTAAACCCGCATATTACGCTTTTAAAGAAGCACTAAATTAATGAGTCTATGAAGTTTAAAAAGGTGTTTTTTCTATGCTTCATCGTAGTATGCTTTGTTGTTAAAGGACAACATACATACACAAATCCGATTTTAGCTGGATTTTATCCTGATCCTAGTATATGTAAAGCAAATGGTTATTACTACATGGTAAACTCAACGTTTGCTTATTTTCCTGGTATCCCTGTTTTTAGAAGCAAAGATTTGGTGAATTGGAAACAAATAGGAAATGTACTGGATCGTCCTGAGCAGTTAGATTTAGAAGGACTAGGAGTTTCTAGGGGTATTTTTGCTCCAACCATTCATTATCATCAAGGATTATTTTATGTGACATGCACCATTGTTGATGGTAAAAATAATTTTGTAGTGACTTCAACTAATCCCGAAGGACCTTGGTCTAACCCTATTTGGATTCCCGAAGTTGAAGGTATTGATCCCTCAATGTTTTTTGATGCCAATGGAAAATCATATATCATATATAATAGCGGTCCTCCTAATAATGAATCTTTATATGATGGGCATCGAACCATAAAAATGTATGAATTCGGCATAGAAAAAATGCATGTAATTGGAGAAGAAAAAATATTAATAAATGGAGGAACAGATATTTCGAAAAAACCAGTTTGGATAGAAGGACCACATATATATCATCGCAATGAGTATTATTATCTTATAGCAGCTGAAGGAGGTACTAGCGAAGAACATTCTGAAGTTGTATTTAGAAGTAAAAATATTTGGGGGCCGTATAAAAGCTATGACGAAAACCCTATACTTACTCAACGTGATCTAGATTCAAATAGACAACATCCTATAACCTCGACGGGGCATGCAGATATCATAGAAACGAAAAATGGAGAATGGTATGGTGTTTTTTTGGGCTGTAGACCATATGAGGGTAATTTTTACAATACAGGTAGAGAAACTTTTATGGCACCGGTTACCTGGGAGAATGGTTGGCCGAGATTTGATTTAGGTACAAAAGAGGTAAAATATAAGTATCCTACTCCGGGTAATGTAAAATTGGAAAAAGGCAATATATTCTATAGTAATAATTTTATTTTTAGAGACCAATTTGAAGATACTGTATTAGGTTTCAATTGGCTCTTTTTGCGTACTCCCAAGGAAAAATGGTATAGCCTTGATAAAGGCAAATTAAAAATGAAAACCAGAGTTCCAAGTTGCTCAGGTACTGGTAATCCAAGCTTTATTGGTCACAGGCAACAACATTCAAAAGGTAGTGTAAGTGTTAAAATGGAATTTAAAGCTACTCAAGAGTCAGAAAAGTCTGGATTAATAGTTTTTCAGAATGAATCTCACTATTACTACCTATGTACATCAATTAAGAATAACAAACCCGTTATTCAAGTTTTCAAATCTTCGGGTAAATCCCTTGAAGAATTAGCTTCACAATACCTTTCTTCTAATACCCCGATTAAGCTTAAAATTCGAGCAAATAATACTACTTATAATTTTTTATATGCAGAACAAAATAAACCTTGGAAAACATTAATAGATAATGTAGATGCAAGATTTTTAAGTACAAAAGTTGCAGGCGGTTTTGTAGGATGTATTTATGGAATGTATACAACCTCTTTAAGGAATAAAACTGAGAATTATGCCCTGTTTGATTGGTTTGAATATGTAGGGAATGATATGGTTTACAATAAAAAAACGAAAGATGAATAGGCTAATTTATATAGGATTAGTTTTAAGTATGTTCTATGCATGTTCTTCTCCACAAGACGAAGAACCAATACTTATAGGCGAACCTCTTCCATTACCAACTTGTAGTGATGGCTTGAGAAACGGAAACGAAACCGGAGTAGATTGTGGAGGAGATCAATGTCCTGAATGTCCTCAACAATCTGTTATACTACCAACTTCTGGATATGATGCCCCTCGTTCTTATGACGGGTACAACCTGATCTGGAGCGATGAGTTTGATGGTGAGAATCTTTCTAGCGACAAATGGGATTTTCATCTCAAAGATGGTTGCCCAAATTTATGTGGTTGGGGAAATAACGAACTTCAGTATTACACAGAGAAAAATGAGAATCTATATTTTAAAGAAGGTAATTTAATTATTGAAGCAAGAAATGAAAATATTTCTGGTAAAGAATATTCATCCTCAAGAATTCATACCGATAATAAGTTTGAGTTTAAATATGGGAGAATAGATATTCGAGCCAGTATGCCATCTGCGACTGGTACCTGGGTAGCGTTATGGTTGTTAAATAAGAACTACGAAGTTCAAAACCCTGCAGAATGGTGGCCAAAAGGTGGAGAAATCGACATTATGGAGTATTTAGGAGAAGATAAGTCAAAGGTATTTGGTACAGCGCATTATGGGAGAAACTTGGGAAGCCATAGATTCAATTCTGTGAAATATCAGGCTACCGGAGAAAATTTTGATAAGATATATTATGTTTTTTCTATTATCTGGGAAGAAGATAAAATAACATGGTTAGTAAATGATAACCCTTATCATTCTATAACTCCATCAGATACCAGCGGTGAACCATATCCATTTAATGATGAATTCTTTCTTATAATGAATCTATCTGTAGGGGGGAACCTCCCGGTAGCTCCTATATCTTCAGAATATCCTGCTTACTTAATTATAGATTATATTCGAGTATACCAAAAACAATAAATAGTAAAATCAAAGAATGCTGTTTTAGAATAGTTTTTAAAAAAATGCAGTAAGAATGTCACATTTTGAGATGGTATTTTGTCGTATTATATATACCTTAAAACCAATTTATAAAAACTATGGACAACGTATCATTCTTTACTCAGGTTTTATTTATTCTAACTACTATTATTACTATTGTAGTTTTTTGGTTGGCTACCAGAAAAAATAATAAGGTATTATATTTCCTCTTCGGATGGATGGCAATTCAAGCCGTTATTGGCTTAACTGGGTTTTACAGTAATTTTGAAGCTATTCCGCCAAGATTTATATTTTTATTAGGACCTGGTTTTCTTGTTACAGCAGTATTATTTTTTACAAAAAGAGGAAGGAGTTTTATTGAGGCTTTGGATATAAAATGGTTGACTTTATTGCATACAGTAAGAGTACCTGTTGAGATTGTGCTATACTTTTTATTTGTAGCTACACTGGTTCCTATAGATATGACATATGAAGGCAAAAACCTGGATATTATATCAGGAATAACTGCACCACTCATTTATGTGATAGTTTTCAGAAATAACACAATGAAAAGAAAGTTGTTGTTGCTATGGAATTTTATTAGTCTGGGACTTCTTATAAATATATTGATCATCGCAATTTTAAGTGCGCGAACTCCTTTTCAGCAAATGGCTTTTGAACAACCTAATATTGGAGTGACCTACTTCCCATTTGTTTGGTTACCATCTGTTATAGTGCCTTTAGTTTTAATAGCTCTGCTAGCGAGTATAAAGCAGTTAATCAAAAAAAATAATAAGCCGTAACAAGATCAAGAAAATGCAATTCAATTTTAATCGTTGTTGGAGATGGAAAAAATTAATGAACAAATACAAAACTTTAGCTCTGTTTTATTTCCTTATGCATACAATATCATAGGATCGGTAGAAGAAGCCAAAGATATAGTCCAAGACGTTTTGAGTAAGCACTTTACACTGAATGTATCTACAACAGAAATTGTAAATCAAAAAAACTACTTGATCACCAGTGTAGTTAATCACTCTATAAATAGTAAAAAACGAAAAAATAAATTTTCCTCCGATGTGGAACGATTACCAGAACCTATTGCCACCGAAGAATCTGATATTGAAACGCATTTGAAAGATATTGTAAAATATTCTCTGTTGGTTTTGTTGGAGCAACTTAATGTAAAAGAAAGAGCAGTATTTGTTTTAAAAGAGGCGTTTCATTATTCTCATGAAGAAATTGCACAAGTCATTTCGAGTACTAGTGAAAACTCTAGAAAGTTATTGAGTAGAGCAAAAGCAAAAATTAATCCAACGGTTAGAGATACCTCAAAAATATCTAATAAAGAAGCAAGTGCATACTTGAAAAAGTATGTTGAGGCTATACGAAATGGAGATACAGAAAAATTAGAAGAATTGTTTTGTGAAGATATTAAGGTAGTAGCAGATGGAGGAGAGAAAGTTAAAGTTATTAGCAATGTAACTACAGGGGTGAAAAATTGTATTTTACTTATGTTAGAAGTGTATAAAAAGTTTCAAAGGAAACAGAGTATTAAGTTTATAGAAGTAAATCATCACCCAGCATTACTTTATTTAAACAAGTCTAAAGTTATGGCTTGTCAGATATTTTCCTTTGATGAAGAGGGAAAAATTTACAGCATTAATTCTGTTATTGATCCTGTCAAATTAAAAAACGTTGTATCGTAGATAACATGTTTTTAGATTCCATTTTTTGTTTTTTTAAATTGATTTTTTGATAATATCGGTCACATTTTTATCCTTGGTTTTGTCTAATAAGTGAAGATAAAATATGATAAAAATGAAGATACTATTAAGAATTGATTGTAGTTCTAGAAAAGATGGTTCACATTCTAGAAAACTAGCAGATGTCTTTGAAAAGAACTGGAAATTGGCCAACGAAAATGGCAAAATAATCTATCGGGATTTAGCAGCTTTTGAAGTGCCTCATATCTCTAATGATACCATAGAAGCATTTTATACACCAGAAAACAATTTAACGCTAAAGCAAAAAGAAGCGTTATTAATTTCTGATGAATTCATAAATGAGCTATATGCTGCAGATGAGATATTAATTAGCAGTCCGTTGTATAATCTTAACGTTCCCTCTAGTCTTAAAGCTTATTTTGATCAGGTTGTAAGACCCAATAAAACATTTAGTACCCAGGATAATGGAACCATCGTAGGAATGCTAGCACAGAAAGTTGCTCATTTAGTACTGGTTAAAGGAGGTTTTTATGAGAACACAGTACTAGAACCTTTCGATTTTCAAAAACCCTATTTAGAAGCGATACTACAATTTATAGGAATCTCGGTTAGAAACGTTTTTTCTTTAGAAGGAACATCTACTAGCGAAGGAAACGATAAAAGATTCGATTCAATTCAAACAAAAATTCAGGAAACATTTAAATATATAATACAATGAAAATAGATTATTTCAATGATACTCTGGAGGATAATGCACAGGTCATTACTCCTGAAGAAGGGGAAGCATATAGTATGAATGGTATTTCATTTACTTTTAAAGTTACCAGTGAGATATCTAATGATCAATTGGGAGTTTATGAAATTAAGCTTGAACCCTATGCCATAGGTGCCAAATTGCATTACCATCGGTTTATGGATGAAACCTTTATAGTTAAAAAAGGTGTACTAACCATTTTTTATGGAGCAAATGCCGAAAAGGTGTTAGCAGAGCCTGGAACGGTGGTATATGCTCCCAGAATGACTCCTCATGGTTTTCAGAATGATACCAATGAAGAAGTAGAAGTGACTTTACTGTTTAATCCATCCCAAAAAAGGGAAGGCTTCTTTAGGGGGTTAAATGAAACCTTAAGTGAATCTCCAATTGATCCTCAAAAATATCTTAAACTATACAATAAATATGACAGTTTTCCGGTAGACATTGCCAATATGATTCCTGTTCGGGAATAAGGTAATTTCTTTATAATTCATGATGAAGAAGTGCCTTGTAATTTATTTTGCAAGGCATTTTCGATTTATGTAGGCGATACAAAAAAATAAGAAAAGAAACCAATGTTAAAAGGTGTTCATTCGTTCTTGTGTTTTTTATCTTAGCACTACAAATAAGAAGCAGTATAAATGCCTATATCATTTTTTGAACATATCAATCGATTTACCAATTTGACCAAAGGTGATTTTGATAAGGTACTCCAGTATTTTACAATTCAAACCTATAAAAAGAAAGAAATCATTCTTTCTGCCGGCTCCAAATGTAATTTCAATTATTTTGTATTAGAGGGATGTGCTCATATGTTTTTTATAGGTAAAAACGGAACCCAGAGAACAGTGCAATTTGCTATTGAAAATTGGTGGATTACTGATCATCTGGCTTTCCAAAGGGGTAATATTACAGATTTTTCTATTCAGGCGGTTGATCGTACAACTATTCTTCAAATAAAACGTGATGATCAGAAAAAAATGCTGGAGGAATTCCCAGAACTAGAAAGATATTTTAGAAAAATATTTGAAATTGCTTATGGGGCTTCTTTGGTGCGAATGAAATATGTATTCGATTATTCTAAAGAAGATGTGTATTATCATTTTACAGAAAGTTTTCCTGAATTTGCACAACGTGTACCACAATATTTAATAGCTTCTTTTCTGGGACTTACACCAGAATATGTTAGTGAAATAAGAGCCAAAAAACGTTCTTAAACTGGTTTAAGTTTTTTCTTTCTTCCTGCACATAATTTTGTGGTGAATCAAAAAACTTTAAAAAAATGGAAAGAATTCAAATTGACCAAGTAGAACCCACAGCGTATGAAGGATTGTTTGCTATAGAGAATTATCTTGCCAAAGCTAAATTAAGTACTACTCACAAACACTTAATTAAGATTAGAGCTTCACAAATAAATCGATGTGCATTTTGTATTGATATGCATACCAAAGAAGCAATTAAAGATGGAGAAAGTCCTCAACGTATTTTTTTATTGAATAGCTGGGAGAAGACAGACCTATTCTCACAAGAGGAAAGGATTGTATTGCAAATGACAGAAGAGATTACCAATATTAATGAAGGAGGATTATCAGAAGATACCTATCAAGAAGCGATTTCTAAATTTGATGAACAGTATTTTTCACAAATTATAATGGCTATAGGTGTCATTAACTTTTGGAACAGAATTGCTGTAAGTACTTTAAAGCCTTTGCCGAATTCTTAAAAGTCATCAATAAAGAAAAAGTGAATACTTCTGAACCTTTCTTTTTTCGAAGATACTAACAAGGAGTAGTAAGAGATCAGAATCTGGATTACATCTAAAACGGCTTATCATAAATTTTATCTGAAATAATAGAATTTAAAATGAGGGAAGTAGTTAATTCACCATAAACAGCTAGTCTGGCATTTAGATCTTCCAAATGTTTAGGATCTTTTACTACTCCTCGCATAAGCATACAATCCCGCCCGGTAAGTTTATGACATTCACTTATTTCTGGAACAGTTTTTATAAATTCCTGAAACCTTTCTGTTTGGCCAAACCGTATTTTAATTGTAATATATACTCCTAATGGGTACCCTAATTTGTCTAAACTTACTTTGGTATGATAAGATTCTATAATACCTGCATCTTCCATTTTTTGTATGCGCTCTGCAACTGTAGGAGATGATAACCCTACTTCCTTTGCTAAATCCTTAAGAGGAATTCTAGCATTTTTTTGTAACATGCTTAAAATTGTCCAATTAATTTCGTCTATTTTCATTTGTTAGGTAAAAAATTATTTTTGTATTACAAAAATAGGTTTTTTTGGCTAAATGGTTATTTTATTAATGGTTAATTATTGTTTTAGTCTTTAATTTTGAGTATTAAAATTTTAGGAAATGACAATTAAAGATTTACAACCAAGAGAGTTTGACCCCTATTATGGCCAATACATTCATAAGCTTCGGGACAATCATACACTAATAGAAAGTTTTGAGGCCGGTAAAGAAACTATGTCTAGTTTTTTTAAAGATATTCCACCAGAGAAACATGAATATTGCTATGCTGAGAATAAGTGGAGTTGCAAAGAGATACTACAACATCTTATTGATACCGAACGAATATTTATGTACAGATGTTTCAGAATAGCACGTAATGATAAAACAGAATTAGCAGGTTTTGATCAAAACATTTACATAGAACCTTCTAAGGCAAATCAAAAAACAATGAATGATCTTTTAGGAGAGTTTCAGATTGTACGTGACGGGTCTATTTCCTTATTGAATAGCCTTACTCCAAATGATTTAAAAAATATAGGTACTGCAAATGGTGGTCATATGTCTGCGAGAGCAGCGGCTTTTACAATTACGGGACATGAAATTTGGCATAAAGATATCATTGTGGATAGATATTTATAAAAACAGATGCACCAAATCAAGGAACCCTTTAAAATCTACAATTAGAAATATAGTTCTATCCCAAGAAATTTAAATTGATATTAGGATTAGCAGAATTTATGATTTCAGAATATATCAGTTTATGACAAGGGTCAATACTCTTTTATCTTGGGGTAGATACTCTTATTAAACTGAAAGATACATCTGTCTTTTAAAAATGTAGATGTCTAAATGTAAAAAATAAAAACCATGAAAAACGCAGAATTTGAAATATATAAGCCAAGGTCAATACTCTTTAATGAGTTATTTATGGTGGAAAATTGGGCAGTCAAAATTTACCAAATCACCAATAAGACCAAATTTACATCGAGTAATATTTATAAGAATGTAATTCACCATCTTCCAGCTTGGTTAAAACAACTAGAAAACTCTAGGCTCCCGATCTATAAACATGCATTTTTGATAGTGCATGAGGCTCGAGAAGGAATTTGGATCTTATTAAATTGGTGGACAGGAGGGGAAATGATAGAAACCAAAGTGTTTTTTTCAAATTTTGAAAATCCCGCTGTAATTACCAATTCACCTTATAACACGAATTCACTTTTATGTGTGTGGGAATTAGAAGTTTTTGCCCATGAAAGAATTTCCTGGATTGAAAACGTACTTAAAAAAGCCGAAACGCCAGATTTTATAGGATACTCAAATGATGTTTTAAATAAACACCAAAACGCATAGAAACAGTGCATTGATATGCTGAAATATGGTCAAAAAAAATATAGCTAGTACCGGTTTTTTGCCTGAAAAAGAGTTGAATGTTTTGACAATCGGTTGATGTAATCAAAATTTCAAAAACATCTTGAATCTTTAAGGTTAAAGGACGGAAAACAATTTAAATTTTTGATATTTAATTAGTTATGAAAAATTTCTTATTTTTTGTATGGGGATTTATATGCCTGTTTTCAGGAAATGCGATATCTCAGGATACAATTTCGAAGCGCATTTACACCACTACATATTTAGAGGATATGGTACCACCAAAAATCGATGGAATTATAAATGATGAGGCCTGGGATTTGGTAAGGTGGAGTGGCAATTATGTCGAATGGAGTCCAGATGAAAATACAGAGCCTTCATACCAATCGAAGCTAAAAATCTTATATGATGAAAAAAATATATATGTCGCATTTCGATGTTATGATAATGAACCTGAAAAAATAGTGAGTAGGTTATCTAGACGTGATGGATTTGATGGAGATTGGGTAGAAATTAACATAGGCAGTCTTGGGGATTTAAGAACGGCATACTCGTTTACGATTTCGGTTTCTGGAGTACTAGGAGATGAATACATAAGTAATGATGGCGGAAACTGGGACAATACATGGAATCCGATTTGGTACGCCAAAACAAACATTGACGATCAGGGTTGGACTGCTGAAATACGAATTCCTCTGAGTCAAATTCGTTTCGGGAAGGAGAAAAAACAAATTTGGGGAATACAATCGACAAGAAGGTTCTTTAGGAAAGAAGAACGGTCTGTGTGGCAACGTACCCCGCGTAATGCCCCAGGATGGGTAAGTAGTTTTGGAGAATTGCACGGAATTACAAATCTCAAATCGCAAAAGCAACTTGAGATACAACCTTATCTGGTTGCATCTCAGAATGAATTAGGACGAAGTACCTTAAATCCACTGGTGAAAAAAAGCGAAACCAAACTTAATCTTGGTTTAGATGGCAAATGGGGGATAACCAATGATTTAACACTTGATTTTACAATTAATCCTGATTTTGGACAAGTAGAAGCTGATCCTTCTGCCATTGCATTAGATGGTTTTCAAATTTTCTTTCAAGAAAGACGCCCGTTTTTCATTGAAAATAAAAACATCTTTGACTATACATTTTCCAGCTCAGTAAACGGGGGACGGACTTTCGGATTTGATAACCTGTTTTACTCTAGACGAATTGGTCGCTCCCCACAAGGAGCAACTTCGTTAGCTGAAAATGAGTTTAGTGATCAACCTAATATTACTACTATTTTAGGAGCAGCAAAGTTTAGTGGAAAAACTCAAGATGGTTGGTCTATAGGTATATTAGAAGCAGTAACCGAAAAAGAAACGGCTGATATAGTTGGACCCAATGGAGAACGTGAAGAAACTGTTGAACCTTTTACAAATTATCTTGTATCTAGAATACAGAAAGATTTTAATGATAATAATACATTCATAGGCGGTATATTCACTGCCACAAATAGAAATCTAAGTGATAACCTTGAATTTTTGCACGAATCGGCATATACTGGTGGCTTAGATTTTACGCATAATTGGAAGAATAGAGCCTACTATTTTAAAGGGAATTTTGTGTTTAGTAAAGTTAACGGAAGTGCTCAAGCTATCACCCGAACACAACAATCAATTACCCATTTGTTTCAAAGAGAAGGAGCAGATCATCTAGATGTAGCTACTAATCTTACGACTTTAACGGGAAGCGGAGGTAATATTCAGGTGGGGAAGGGCGCCGGGAACTGGCTTTTTCAAACCGGTGTTACCTGGCGTTCTCCAGAGTTAGAATTAAATGATTTGGGCTTCCAACTTCGTGCAGATGACATGAGATATTATGGCTGGGTGGGGTATAGAACCACTAAACCTCTTAAGAATATGAGAGCTTGGAGGGTAAATTATAATCAATTTGCAGCTTTTGATTTTGGAGGTAATTTTAACGAACTTCTTTTCAATATTAATGCTTGGCTTAACTTAAAAGATAATACCTGGATTAATTTGTTTTCTGATCTAAAACCAGTGAACTATAATAATTTCTTATTGAGAGGTGGACCGAGGTTTCGATTGCCTCCAGAATATACCCTTGGAGGCAGTATTACTTCAGATAATAGGAAAAAACTACGTTTTGGAGTTAATTTTTCGAACCAGATAGCTACAGAAAATGCACTTTCTCGCTATTCTGTGGGAGGAAGCATAACCTATCAACCATTAAATGCTTTAACAATTTCACTATCTCCTTCTTATACTAGGGTAAAAGATAAGCTTCAATATGTTTCTGCAAATTCGTTCGTTGGTCGATCAAGATATATTCTAGGGGAAATCGAACAGCAAACATTTAATATTCCTTTACGCCTAGATTATATTCTTACTCCCACATTAAGTTTGCAATATTGGGGACAACCGTTCATATCTCAAGGAAGATATCAAGAGTTCAAATATGTAAATGACCCAATAGCCAATACACTAAACGATAGAATATCATTATTCTCTAATGAGCAAATAAATTTGGAATCCAATAGCTATCAAATTGATGAAAATATAGATGGTACAGTAGATTATTCTTTTATTCAACCAGATTTTTCATTTATACAATGGCGATCCAATATGGTATTGCGATGGGAGTATACTCCCGGTTCTGAGTTATATTTTGTTTGGAGTCAAGACGCTTCTAATTTTGGTAATTTCAATAATAATCTTACCACTGATTTAAAAGAAAATATTAAAGATGTGAATAATATTTTTCTAATAAAATTCACCTATAGATTTTTAAAATAACATATATGAAAATAACGGCCAATATACGCTTTGCCGAATTTGAAGATGTTCGACAAATAATAGAATTATGCTATTTACATGCGATCTACGAAAAAGAGACATATAATTTAGATGGTCAACTTAACCGGTTAGCTTTAGATCTTTTTACAGAGGCTCCCAAGTTATACTGTTTAGTAGTAGAAAGTAACAAAGAGTTGATAGGGTATGCAACTTATATGAAACAATATACCACCTGGGATGCTAAAGAATATGTTTACATGGATTGCCTGTTTATTAAAGATTTTGCTCGAGGGCTTGGACTAGGTGAACGACTAATTCGTAGAATTCAACAGGAAAGTAAAAATATAGGGTGTTCTCTAATTCAATGGCAAACACCGGAATTTAATACAAAAGCAATCAAATTTTATGATCGTATTGGAGCCCATTCAAAAAGTAAAGAACGTTTTTTTCTAGAAGTTGATAAGTAATATCAATGATTTCTCTGGGTCGTTAGGTAATAAGTAGGGAATTGTACTATTAGAATTCAAAATTCTTTGTGAAATTTAAGAGGTCTCTTTCAGGACTTTCTTAAATTTATGGACTATTTATCTAATTGAATACACTGAGTTCTAACATATCCTCCTTAGACAAGTCTATCGTCGTACTTCCATTCAGGAATCTGAGTGGAGATGTATCATATGAGTATTTCTGCGACGGAATTACAGAAGAAATTATAAGCGCACTCTCTAAGATTAATGGTCTCAAAGTAACGGCGAGAACTTCTTCTTTTGCCTTTAAAGGGAAACCAACAGATATACGCATAATAGGTAATGAGTTAGGAGTAACCAATGCGGTAGAAGGAAGTATAAGAATTGCCAATGATCGTATTAGAATCATGGCACAGTTAACACGAACCGATACGGGTTTTTTACTTTGGTCTGAAAAGTTTGATCGAAAACTAGTTGATGTTTTTGAACTTCAAGATGAAATTAGTGTTTTAATTGCCGATAAAATTCGAGAGAATTTTGGACATATAGATATCGATGAATCTCTTACGACCGTTCATACTCAAAATTTAAAGGCATATCAATGGTATCTCAAAGGAAGATACTACCAGCTTACTTGGAGTCTATCTCAGATAGAGAAAGCTATCGATTATTACCAACAAAGTGCAAGAATAGACACTTCATATGCAGATCCGGTAGTAGCCATTGGTTGGTGTTATGCCATTTTAGCCAGTTGGGGACATATAGATAGGGTAGAAGGACTACTAAAAGCAAACGAGTATCTAGACAAAGGGTATGAGTTAAATACAGATTCTTATATGGGCCATTTTGCCAAAGCAACGATTAGTTTTTGGGGGAATTGGAACTTCGAGGATGGTTACCAAGAATTGCAGGAATGTTTGCGTGTAAATCCATTTTTTGGAGAAGCCAATGAAGCTTTGGCAGAGTTGTATACTGCAAATGGTTTATTTGATGAAGCGATTAAAGAAACCAATAAAATCCTAAAAATTAATCCGCTTTCGCCTAACCATTATTATACAAGAGGTAATATTTACTTTTTACAGAAGGATTATAAAAATGCGATACAATGTTTTGAGAGTTCTTTGAGGTTAGATAGTAGTTTCGATCTAAGTAGACATTTGAAATTAGCGTGCTTTTTATTTCAGAAGGATAAAGAAGCCACAATGTCTTATGCAAGGGCGTTCCTCGATGATAGTTTTATTATCATAGTCGAATCGATTTTTGATGCGATTAACCACAAAAAAACTATTCAATATGACGAAAACCTGCTGTCCGAGGATGTAAACTTAATGGTACATTGGGATTTCTATTACTTGATCTATTGCAGAAAAACAGATGAGGTGTTGCATCGGTTAGAGCGTATGGTACAGAATCGAATTGGGCAAATACTCAATTTTCAGTTTGATCCATTTTTGGAGCCTATTAGAACAACAGAAACCTATAAACGGTTGATATCTGAGGTGTTTGGAAATGTAGAACTACCCATAGGTAATGTTGATCACTATTCAAAAAAGGAAAAGCAATCTGGTTTTTCTAACGAAGAAGTAAAACTTTTGGAGTTAAAAGTATCGAAGTATCTGGATGATAATCAGGCCTTCTTAAATCCAGACCTGTCATTGCGTTCTATGGCCGCTACCATAGAACTACACCCCAATAAACTTTCAAAATTTATAAATGATTATTTGCAAACCAATTTTAGCGAACTTATTAATAGCAAACGTTTAGAACACTTTAAAAAGATTGCAGTAGATCCTAAAAACAAACACTTAACACTGCTGGGCTTAGCATACGACAGTGGTTTTAATTCTAAAACTGTATTCAATACATATTTTAAAAAAGTGATTGGGATGACTCCAAAACAGTGGATGAAAAATTAGCTCTCGATATATTAAAGGGTTTCTATAAGTAACTTTGCAATGGGTTTTAAAATTTCTTGTCTATAATCTTCATGATAATCACAATTACCAAGAACTACTAATCCAATCTTTTTTTCAGGAATTAGCATTAAGAAACTTCTAAAACCTTTATCTCCTCCAAAATGCCCTACAGCTTTATAATTATCTAAATTATATAGCTGAAAACCTAATCCAATAAACGAAGTTAAGTCGGTAGAAGGTTTAGTCATTTGGTGATACATAGATTTAGGATTGGAATGATATTCGTTTAAAAATAGATGCATCCAATTTGATAATTCCTTCACAGAAGCATTTAATGTGCTACTAGGAGCATGTTCTCTAGTATACGGATATGTTTTTCTAACATAAACTTTATTACTAATCTTTTTTTGTGAATGCGGACTTGTTTTTAAACTATCTGGAATCTTGTAATATCTAAAATCACTGGTATTCATGTTGTTTTTAGAAAGGATGCTGTCTTTCAAATAGTCTTCAAAAGAAATGCCGGAAGCTTTTTCAATGATTAACCCCAAAATATTATATCCTAAGTTACTATAATAATATTGAGTTGATGGTTCAGAACGCAGGGTAAGCGTAAGGTTTAGAATGTAATCATTTAAACTGCTTTTGTGCAGATTATTTCTCTCCCAATGGTAATTCTTAACATCTGGGAGCCCCGAGGTATGATTTAATAATTGCTTAACGGTTATTTCTTTTATACGTTCATCTTTATATGGTAGTTCAGGTATGAGATCTACAAGTTTATTATCCAGATTTAATTTTTCATCCTCTACTAATTCCATAATAGCGATTCCTGTAAATAGCTTGCTTATAGATGCGGTATGAAATACTGAGTTTTCAGAAATAGTATCTTTAGTTCCAATGGTGGTAACACCATAACCTTTGGTATACACAAAACTTGTGTCTTTTAGTACTCCAATTGCCAGTCCGGGAATATTATATTCTTTCATTTTTTGATGTACTATGGCATCTATTTTGTCGCTTACTGTAGTATTCTGAGCGTATAATTCTGTTAGAGATCCGAAAAAACTGATTGCTAACAATAAGAAAGTATATGTGTATTTAGACATGTATTTGTTTTTTGATTGATATCACAAAATTGATAAAATAATCTGACAATACTAACAAGTTTATTTCCTGAAAATTTAAAATTTAAAGCTCTTTCCATAATCATCCAAAAGGTTCGGATTTTCATTTCGTAGGTTCCGAATTGTATTTCAGAACGATTGCCTTTTGTTTTCTGAACACCTTTGTCTCATCAAAATTTTAATAATCGAAAAACGAAAAGTTATGACATTTCAAAGTAAAATTATGTGGCTCTTATTATTAGGTTCTTTCTTGACCCTAGCATCTTGCTCAAATGATGATGATGCCAATGTAATTCCCAATCCCAATACTATAGCAACTACAAGTGAATTAACTACATACTTTGAAGCGCTTAGTGCTTCTGCAAATGTTCCAGGTTTTTCAGTGACCGTTGTAGAAAATGATGATATTGTTTTTCAAGAGGGGTTTGGTTTTGCAGATGTGGCAAATCAAATTTTATATACTAATCAGACTCAAAATGGAATAGCATCGATAAGTAAAACATTTGTAGGGGCGGCTACTGCAAAAGCTATTGAACAAGGCTATTTTACTCTGGATACACCAATCAACCAAATACTTCCCGTAAAAATTACCAATTTACAAAACCCCGATGCGGTCATTTTGGTGAGACACTTGGTAACGCATACTTCTGGAATTATTGATAATCTCGAAAATTATATAGCAGGCAACTATGTTATTCTCCCAAATCAGGATACCAATAGTACAGGAGCAAATGTTTTAGTAAATGGCCTTGGTCTGGAGATTTCAAATCCAATGCCTTTATCCGATTACCTGGGACAATACTTCTTAGAAGAAGGTGAGTTTTATGGTGAAGATATGTACCTAGATACGATGACCGGTAGCACGTGGTCCTATTCGAATGTCGCAACCTCATTGATGGGGTTTGTTATCGAAAACGCAACAGGAGTGCCATTTGATACTTATGTGAAAGAAAATATTCTTCAACCTCTACAAATGAATGTATCTACTTATGATATTCTAGAAGTTGATTTAAATACCATGGCGATACCATATTTAGATATCAATACACCATTACCATTTTATGCAAATCATGGTTACCCCGAAGGTAGTTTATACACAAACAATGAGGGCCTTGGTAAGTATGTTTTGGATATGACAAAAGGAATCAAAGGACAATCTTCTACGCTTTTTACCCCTTCTTACTATCGACTCTTATTTACCAAACAATTACCTGAGAATATCGTACCTCATAGTTTCGCTGAAAACCACGGCTTATTTTGGTATTTAAAAAACGGAATATGGATGCATGGAGGAAATAGCCTGGGGGTGTCTTCTCTTATTGAAATTGCAGATGATGGAAGTTATGGTTTTGTAATCTCTAGTAATATGGATGCCACATTTTCAGACAATGAACCTAAATGGGAAGTCTTAAAAAATCAAATAAAGGAGGGAGTGATAGCATTTATTTCAAACAATTAATCGGTAAAAAGTAGATAGTGATGAGAATTGAAAAAGAAAAAAAGATACTTCTTGCCGGTGGCACAGGATATTTAGGAGGGTACATAGCCAAAGAGATAGTTAACAATAATTTGTCGGCTAGGTTTATTACTCGGGATAAGAAAAAAATGCAGGAGTTCGAATCTTCGAGTATTGAAGTAATTGAAGCAGAAGTAACCAAACCCGAAACGTTAACAGGGGTTTGCAAAGGTGTGGATGTTGTGATATCTACAGTGGGAATTACTCGTCAAAAAGATGGATTGTCTTATATGGATGTGGATTATCAGGCCAATGTTAATCTTTTACGAGAAGCGCAGCGTGCTGGAGTGAGAAAGTTTATCTATGTCTCAGCAATTAATGGAGATCTACATCGTCATCTTAAAATATTTGAAGCCAAAGAAGCTTTTGTCGATGAATTGAAAAAGTCTGGGCTAGATTACACTATCCTACGACCCAATGGTTTTTTCTCAGACATGCGGGATTTTTTATCAATGGCCAATAAAGGCAGTGTATTTCTATTTGGTAAGGGTAATCAATTGTTAAATCCTATTCATGGGGAGGATCTGGCCCAAATGTGCCTCAATTTGATAGATAATCCCACCACCGAATGCAGTGTAGGAGGTCCCGATGTTTTAACACACAACGAAATTGCAGAAATGGCTTTTCACGTACTACATAAAAAGCCCAAAGTGATGCACCTTCCTAACTGGACTAGATTACTGACCCTTTGGTTATTACGAAAACTAACCAAGGAAAGCACCTATGGTCCCATAGAGTTTTTTCTCACTATGATGGCAGATGACAATGTAGCGATGCGATATGGAACCAGAAGGTTAAAGCAATATTATAAAGAGAATGCATCAATGGTATAACATATAAAAGAGGAAATCATGATAAACAAGATGATCACCAATAAATGCCCAAACTGTGGTAAAGGAACAATTTATAAAGAGAGAAACATTTATTTCAATTTTAGAAAACCTAGAATGAAAAAGGAATGTGAACATTGCCATTTTGTTTTCGAAAAAGAACCAGGTTTCTTCTTTGGTGCAATGTACATTAGTTATGCTTTAGGCATAACTCAGGCTATATTAACTTTTCTAGTAGGCACCCTTTTTTATGAAACCCTTTTTGATATGCGAATATTGATTTGGATCGCGATCGTATTAGTCCTTTTATCTTCCTTTAATATGCGTATGTCAAGAATTATTTGGATTTACATGCTAAGGGGAATTTAAAATACTATTCAAGAGGAAAGCACGAAAAACAAACCGTATAAACGAATACAATGAAGAAAGTTTTAATTATAAACGGACATCCGGATAAAGAAAGCTTCAATTGGGCCTTGGCAGAACATTATAGAAAAGGAGCTGTCATGGCCGACGCCGATGTAGAAACTATTAATTTGATTGATTTAAATTTTGATCCCATTTTAAAATATGGCTACCGAATACCACACCCTTTAGAATCAGATTTAGAAACTGCCATAGAAAAAATCAAAGATGCAGAACATCTAGTATGGGTTTTTCCGATGTGGTGGTATGGCATACCAGCTTTGCTTAAAGGATTTATAGATAGAACGTTTTTACCAGGAGTTACTTTTAAATATCAAGAAGGAAAACTTTTTCCAGAAAAACTTCTAAAAGGAAAAACAGCGCGAATTATAGTAACGTCAGATACTGTAAGCTGGTATAATAGCTTAGTAATGAAAAATCCAGTTATCAATCAGTTTAAAAAAGGCGTACTAGAGTTTTGTGGTGTGAAACCTGTTAAAACTACCTATATGGCACCGGTAAAAAGTTCAACACAAAAGCAACGAGAAAAATGGCTGTTGGCAGTAAATAAATTAGGAGAACAATTAAAATAAATATGTATTAACAATAAAAAAATAGCTATGAAAAAGATTTTAGCATTTACAGGAAGTAATCATCCAGAGTCTATAAATGAGAAATTAGTGCAATCATTAATCAATAGATTCCAAGAACATGATATACGATTTATAGATCTTAAAAAATTTGATGTCCCTATTTATAGTGCAGCTATTCATGAAGCGGGTATACCACAACCAATTCTCGAACTTTTCGAAATTTTTAAAGAAAGTGAAGGGTTTATTCTCTCATCCCCAGAGCATAATGGGCTTCCGTCGGCGTTTTTAAAAAATATTATAGACTGGCTGTCTGTTATTAAACAACGTTTTTTTGATAGCAAACCGGTGTTGTTGCTTAGTACTTCACCTGGGGCTACCGGGGCAAGCACACATTTAGGTATTTTGACCAAACTGGTACCTTTATGGGGTGGCCTATTAAAATCGACCTATTCTCTAGGTAGTTTCCAAGACAATTTTGATGAAGAAAAAATGATCATCTCAAATGCAGAAGAACTTCAAAAATTAGATCGAGCCTTTCAGATTTTTAATAAAGAAGGAGAAAATATAATAAAGAGTAATGTAGATGTCGTGCAAGGATATTTTAACGCTTTTCAACATGGAGATATAGAGGGTATATTGAATAGTTTTCATCCAGATTGCTACATTGTGAGTGTAAAAGAAGAAGAAAGACCTACTGAACAATTACATGGAGTTTATAGAACCCGAGAAGACGCAAAACAGTTTCTGAAAAATATCAGCTCTTTATTTGAAACCAAAGAGTTTTTGGTTCAGCAAGTAGTAGAGGCGCAAGGTAATCTGGTAGTAGCTAAGGGAACATTTTCTCATTTAGTAAAAAGTACCGGAAAATTATTTAATAGCAACTGGGTGCAACTTTGTATTATTGAAGATGAAATGATTAAAGAGTATCGTTTTTATGAGGACTCTGCCGCACTTATTGAAGCGTCTAATATACAATATGCATAATTATGCAAGAAAGTAACGCAATACAACACCAATTTGAGTTTTGGGAGTACCTGGGGCAGGTAGGGGGATATCTACATCATAATGATGCATATCTGTTTCTTGCTCCCAAAAATGCTACCTGGCCTTCCAAAACTTTTGGTCTAAATGAGGATAAAATCGATTTTGAACAGCTTAAAATTGATGTCAAGAAAGGAACTATACCAGGCTCTATTGCTCTTCAGCAAAATAACGAACTTGAGAATAAATTATTGAAACATGGTTTTAAGAAAACATCTACTGTAGAGGGAATGGTGTTGCATATAGATGGTTATTCATGTTTAGATGAGTATGATGACGATATTATTGAAGTTACAACTATAAAAGAAGTAGATGCATTTGCCAAAATTTCTTCTAAAGCCTTTGGATATACTATATACAGTAGTACCCTGGAGCCATTGTTACGTGGCGATAAGGTGAAGTTATATATTGGTAAATATCAGGGTAATTATGTTAGCTGCGGAATTGTATTTAAAGATCATTATGGAAATTCTGGATTACACATGATAGGGGCACTCCCAGAGTTTCGTGGGCTTGGTCTTGGTAAAATCATGACCAAACATTTACTTTCGAGAGCGATTAGAAATAAAAGTAAAAAGGTATATCTGGTTGCATCTAAATTAGGAACACCTATCTATGATAAGCTTGGTTTTCAAAACCAGGGATATTTACAATCATATACCGTTTAATACAACTATTATGAAGTATGTATTTTATCTAGAAGGTCGGTTTTATTTTTAAAACTAAACTCAAAAAAAAGAAATAGAAACCACTAATCCTTAGGTTTTAGTAAGGTTAATATAGAAAATCAATTCGTATGAGTCTGAATATACTCTTTTGGACTCATGCCCACTTTCTTTTTAAACACTCTGGTAAAATACTGTGGATATTCAAACCCTAATTTATAAGCGGTTTCAGATATAGATAAGTTAGGGTTTAGCAGCATACTTTTCGCTTCTTCTACCAAGAATAAATTGATTTGATCGATTGCTGTTTTCCCAGTTTCTGCCTTAATGGTATCGCTCATATATCGATGACTTACGTTTAATTGTGCAGCCATCCAATCTACCGTTGGGATTCCTTCTTCTGCAAATAGATTTTGTTCAAAATATGTATTTAAAATCTCCTTGAATTTTGTAATTAAAATCTTGTTGTCATCGGTTCTATCAAGAAATTGTCTCTTGTAAAACCGATCTGCATATTTTAATAAGGTATCTAACTGCGAAATAATGATTTCTTTACTAAATTCATCTTGATTGTTGTAATATTCAATAGTGATATTCTTGAAAATATCTTTTATGATTTGCTCTTCTTTAGGAGATAAATGAAGCGCTTCATTCACATGGTAATTAAAGAAATTATATTTTTTTATCTTTTGATAGATCTCAGAACTTTGAACATAATCTTTGTGAAAAGCAATATGATAACTCTCAGAGCTAAGTACTACATCTTTAAAGCTTAGTTTTTGATTGGGGGCCGTAAATAAAAGTGTACCATTTGTACAGTCATATTTTGTTCGCCCATAAGTAATTTCTCCTGAAAGAATTTTTTTGAAGCCTATGGCATAAAAGTCACAACTGAGTTCTAAGGGTTCATCAAATGAATGAGTATCACAGTTTTCTTCTTCACCTTCTTTCAGGGCTGTATGCAATACACTTAATAATGGGTTCTGAGGCTCTGGTAACTCAAAGTGTTTATGATATTCTGTAATATTTTTGAAATTAAAACTAGGCATTGTAAGTATAGTATAGGCTATTAAAATTACAATTTATTTTAGTAATTCTCCCACCATTTATCCTGGTGAGTCTCTGTGTCATCTATAAGTGTTGATTCTCCTATTTCGGGAGTAATTAGTGGTATACCTAATTCGTCAGCTTTTTTGCTTACACGTTCTATTGGGTCGGTCCAGGAATGCTGTGCCAATTTGAAAGCGCCCCAATGAATAGGCATTATTTTTTTTGCTTTAACATCTTGACCTGCTTGAGCCGTTTCTTCAGGAAACATATGAATCTCAGACCATAGCTCATTGTACTGCCCGCACTCGATCATTGCAAAATCAAAAGGACCATGTTTATCCCCAATTTCTTTAAAATGTGATGCATACCCACTGTCTCCGCTAAAGAATATTTTCTCATCATTCGATTGAATAATCCAAGAGCACCAAAGAGTATGATCTCGATCAGATAATCCTCGACCAGAAAAATGTTGAGCTGGCGTGCTTATAAAAGTTAAGTCTTTAAATGTAGTTTGTTGCCACCAATCTAACTCCATAATCTTTTCCTTGGGAACTCCCCATTCTTGCAAATGAACTCCTACTCCCAATGGAGTAAAAAACATACTCACCTTATCCTTTAACTTCAGAATAGATTCATAATCTAAATGATCATAATGATCATGAGAAATAACTACAGCATCTATTTTAGGTAATTTTTCAATTTCGATAGGAAGTTCTTTATTAAATCGTTTTCCTCCCAAAAGTGGGTGTGGAGCAGGTACTTCACTTAACATAGGATCAATAATGATATTCTTACCGTTCATTTGTAATAAAAAAGCTGAATGCCCAAACCAAATAAATCTTGTTTTTGAATGATAATTGGCAATATTGACAGAGTCAATTTTTTGAATTTCGATGGGAGACTTTGGCCTGGCATTGGGAATGCTCTTGAGCATACCCCCAATGGCTTTTAACATGTTTCCCATGCTCATTTCAGAAGTTACACCGCCAATGTTTATGAATTTTCCTTCTTTATGATTCTCAGATTGTGCATATTCTATGAGTTGCTCTTTTGATACCTTTCCTCCAAATTGAGGACTGAAATTCACAAACAGTGTTCCGGTTATGACAAGTGCTCCAATAATAATTCCTATAGCTAACAACATTCTTTTTATGATTTTTCGTATTCTTTTCATTATTCGTTTAAAATAGAAAAATGATATAATTAAATCATTTTATTCTGATTATTTGAGTACAAAGGTATATCAGATATAAGATTAACAACTTACACATTTTCGTAGAAGACGTATACATTTTGGTTAAAAGAAAAAAAACCAGTACCTATCGCCATGGATTTTTTATAAAGCATTCCTTTTGATTGATAAGAATATAAGTTTTGTTATTAGTTTTTATGCTCTAACTCGATTTTTTCAATCACTTGTTTTGCGTTACTGTTTTCGGGATTAATAAGAATAGATTTTTTGTAATTTTTCAAAGCAAGTTCTGTATTGTTCATTTTTAAATAACACTCTCCAAGAATAGTAAAAATAAGCACTAACATCTATAGCTCTTATAATAAGGTATAAAGCTAGAAAGGTATTTCCTATTTTATTTTTAGAATTTACGGTGAAAAGAAAAAAAGCTAAAAGGAACGAAATGAATACGATTAAAAAACTGGTTATTTGAAGTAAAGACTCACTATTCATTTCTTATAACTAATATTTATTTTTAGAATGAACAATTGCATGAACTGCTTTCGATAAATATAAACAAGGCTTAGACGAATATATATTTTGTTTTCTGAATATAAAAGGAAAGTAGGGACATCCATTAAAAATTTAATCAGAGAGCTTGTTTTTCAATAATTTATACCCACATCCGCCGTTTGTAAATACTATTGTACAAAGTGTTAATAGTCCTATTTTTGTTTTCATATGAATTGCTTAGTGATAATACTTCATTATTATTTTTTAAGTGAAGTCAAGAGTATTGAGAGTTGAAACATGTACGGTTTCCTAAAAGTCTAACTCTGTTCATTACTTATTCATAACCTTATGGAGGTAAAAGTATTTGCATTGATACTGTTAAAACATAAATTATATATTAGAGAGGTTCTGAAACCATATAATTAGACAAATTAGAACATTTTTATACTGGATAAACGTACTTGGAGTAATGTTTAATGAAGATAAATAATTACTTCGCTGTAACAAGGCACATATAATACAGTTTATTATATTCAAGAATCCTATTTGATCATATAAAAAATAGCTTTGTTCTTACAAGAAGAAAATTTTAATAATATTAGTTTCTAGCAAATTGGATAAAACATTATTAGACTTTGCAATGATTGCAAGTGTTGTTATTGGATATTTTATTAGTGTCTCACTAATAACGACATCTTTTTATAAAAGCAGGGCAAATAACTATCTATCTCTAACTATATTCTTACTATCTAGTATAACCTTTTTAGAATGGCAAAGCACTAAAACACATAATATTGTATTTGTAATTCTCGGGAATTTAAGGTTTGATGCTTTGTTTGCAGCTACTTTATTGACTTATTTTTTAATTCAAATCAAGCATTCCTTCTTTGATAGTAATTGGCACAAATGGATGTATCTTCCATTTTCAGTGTTTATCATTATAGAAATCCCTGTATTTCTTTTAAACCTTTATGGTTCAATCACTGAATTTATTATACTCATTATTAGAGATACTGCATCGATTATCTTCAATACATATTTGATTTTTTGGAGTAGAAAATTAATACTAAAAGCCAATGACATTTCAGAGGACAAACGGCGGTGGCTATTGCGATTGAACTTATTTGTTCTATGTCTGATCGTATGTTGGATTTTAACGCGCTTAGAAATCTACATTTTCACTTCATTCTACATTTATTATGTTCTTTGGATAGGTATGTCTCTGTTCTTTTGGTGGGTACTGTATTACGGAATTTTTAGATTACAAATTATCACTCAAAAAGAGGAGATACGAAATTACATACTTACAAAAAAGCAACCTAGGGTCAAAACCAATTCCAAAATCAAGAGTGCGACAAGCTCTAAAATTATCACACATCTTTACAAGCTAATGGAAGAAGATGAGCTATTTAAAAACCCCCTTTTAAGTAGATTAGAATTGGCCACGCAATTGGATACTAGCGAAAGCTATTTGTCTCAAATCGTGAACCAAGAACTCAACAAAAGTATTATTCAATTCGTCAATGATTACCGTATAGAAGCTGCCAAAAGTTTACTTCAGGACCCTGTATTTGACAAATATTCTGTCGAAGCAATTGGATTAGAAGCAGGCTTTAAATCCAAAAGCGCATTTTACAATGCTTTTAAAACTAGCTTAAGCGTATCTCCCGGTGCATATAGAAATCTTGAAAGAACGTCCTAATTCGTCTAGTGTGGCCGTTTTAATACCTCTATACTTTTTAAAACCATTTTTTATTATTCAGGAGTCATAATTTTAAACCTTAGAATTTTAAAAAGTAAAAAATGAAAAAAGTATTCACAAGAATGATACGTTCTAACAAATGTAAATCTATTACCTGCGTAATGTTGATAGCTATGATTTCAATGTCTATGGTATCTTGCTCTAATGATGACGATGGATCACTACCAGTAACAATTAACGAAATACCACAAAACATAAAGAATTTAATTTATTTCAATGGAGATGAAAAAGCTTCTACCGTTCTTATTAATGTACAAGCAGGTCCAGATATAGTCCTTGATGAAGAGTTGGTAGATGACCTTTCTCAAGCTTTACGCCCCAAAGGTATTTTAACGGTAAATGTACATCAAGCTCAAACTTTAAATCCTGGAATTTTGGAAGATGAAGACATTACCCTAGATCAAGCAGTTACTTTTAATGCGCAAAGTGTAGAAACACTCTATCAAGTCGTAAAACATTTTAAAGATGAAGGTAGGACGGTATATATTCTTGGTGCTTCATTTGGCGCATTCATAGCACAAGAGCTTATTGCACAAAAAGGAATAGATGTAGCCGATAAGTACTTAATTATTACAGGGCGTTTGGATATGAATGATGTTTTTTGGCAGGCACTTGCCGAAGGAAGAAACGGCGATTTTGAAAATGGGATTACACCAATCTTAGATCAAGAACCTGCATCTACTGTTTTTGAAAGAAATGAAGCCAGGCTATTCGCAAGTCTGATTATGAATCGATATACGCAAGATTTTAGTTCTATCCAAAGTCTATCTGATGTTACTTATGTCTATGGAACAACAGATGAGGCTGTTGGTAGCCTTACAAACGAAGAAGTAGCTTTCTTAGAATCAAAAAACACTAATATTCTTAGTGGAAATGGCGGTCATGATGAACCTTTTGAAGGTTATGTTGAACAAGGTTTTAGTCTCGCATTTGGCATAGAATTTTAGTTGTAGAGAAGAGGTATTTGTGTAAACTTATTTTTCAGGGTAGGATACCAAAAAAACAGTAGAGGTCCTGATTCGTAGTATGGAAACGTTTCAATACTTCTCGAACCTCAATTTTGAAGTTTTATTTTCTTTTCAAACATATTTTCGTATCAGAAATCAAAAACATAAATAATGAAAAAAGTAGGATTAGTAATTATTATTACAGTTTTAGGAATATCCCATATTGAAGCACAAGAAATTAAATTCGGAGCAAAAGCAGGTTTAAACCTCGCCTTTATTACAGGAGACAATACAGAAGATTTTGATCCTAATACAGATTTTCATTTTGGCGCAATGGCAGAAATCAAGTTTTCAGAGAAATTCTCTTTGCAACCCGAGGTAATATACTCTGGACAAGGGGTTGATACCAACATTAGCTCTGAGGGCAGAATTACACTAAACTATTTAAATGTCCCAATAATTGGGAAGTACTATGTTACGGAAAGATTGAGTATAGAAGCAGGACCTCAAATCGGTTTTTTGCTTTCTTCTAAAGGAGGTACTTTGGATTATAAAGATTTTTTAAAAACTACAGATTTTGGTGTGAATTTTGGCCTAGGTTACAAATTTGATAACGGGCTCAATTTTAGCGCAAGATATAATCTTGGATTAACTAATATTATTGATGTAGATGGTTTTTCGGGTAAAAATAGAAATGGAGTATTTCAACTATCGGTAGGCTACTTCTTTTTTTAGAACTCAATTATTTGACAAAGAAAAACCTGAGTTCTTATACTTGTTTTTTTTGAAATCCACATTTATATCTGTAAATCAAAATATATAAACACATGCGAATAAAAATTTATTTTTTAATAATGTTAGTGTTATTAACACTGACAAGTTTTAGCTATGTATCAGATAGCAGACATAATCTAATGTTAACTAGACATGACAAAGATGAAGCCGAGTTTTTAAAACTTGCCGAACGATTCGAAAAATACATATGTCATTTAAACCTTCCTGACTGTGAAGGCACAATTATAGCAGATCAATGGGCAATAACAGCCGCACATTGTGCCATAGAAGTTGTAGACAAATTTAAAAATGGGAAGAAACATTTTGTGATTATAAACGATATTGAAATTGAAGTAGATAAAGTTATAATGCATCCTTCTTGGATGGTAAGACAAAATAGTGACGACAATGATATTGCTTTAATACATTTAAAGTCAAAACCTATTGGCGCATTAAAAGCAAAATTATATATGGACACTGATGAAGTAGATAAGCTCATTTACATGATAGGTAGAGGCCACAAGGGTAATGGATTAATTGGAGTTAACGGTAATGATGGAAAACAAAGAGGAGCCACAAATAGGATAGAAAGAACGACTCAAAAATGGTTATACTGGACCTTTGATCACCCTAATACGAAAACAAAATACCTTACCGAATATGAAGGGATTAGTGGTCCAGGGGATAGTGGAGGACCCGCTTTTATTCTCAAGAACGATATAGTATACTTGGCAGGAATTAGTTCTGGACAAGATCAAAAAGGCGGTGATGAAGGGCTTTACGGAGTGGAAGAATATTATACAAGAGTATCTCATTATATAAAATGGATTCATGAAGAAATGACAGGAAAGGGTGATGTCTCTAATGCCAAGTTTAGAACAGAACCTAAACCTGATGCCATAGATGATAGACCTAAAGTTATCGATGTTGATCCTAAAATCTTCAAACAGTATGTAGGCGAGTATGATGTACAAGGAACTACCGTAAAGATCTATACAGAAGATTCTGGTACGAAGTTATATTTATTTGTAGCAGACCAACAATCTTATGAACTGGTTCCAACGGGAGAACACCAATTTACTTTTAAAATATCCAATGATTACAAAATAGAATTTAAGAATTCAGAAAATGGTGTTTTTCAAGAATTAATTGTAACACAGCCCGATGGCACATACAAAGCTACTCGTAAATAAGTAAGGCCAAACCCTATAGATATTAAAAACGATAAAATAAAGAACCACGTCTTTTGGACGTGGTTTACTGCTTGCTGTGACCTCGGCAGATTACCTCCGGTTTTCCTTTGAGCTTGGTAGTCTAAATGAAAAGTCACAAACCATAGATTTGTGCTTTTTTGTTCGTATTTCGATTCTTGAACGAGTTCAAATCTTGTACAAACAAAAAAGCTCACCATTGGTGAGCTTTTCATTTTTAAGTGACCTCGGCAGGATTTAAACCGCCTTTGGTGACCACGGCAGTATTTAAACTACCTATTTGTGACCGCGGCAGGATTCAAACCCTTGCCTTGGTGACCTCCGCAGTGTTCTAGTGTTTCAGAGAATATGGAGATTTTATAGGTTCTAAAAACTTCTTCACAAAATCTGTTGACCGAATTGTTGACGGTCAATTTGAATGCAAATGATGTCATTTGACTTTCAATTATAAAAATAAGAAATCTAAAGGAATATTTTTCCTATATATGAGCTAAACAGAAGTTATTGAAGTAACCGAAAGTTTTAGTTTAAGATTTGTAGCTGCAAAAATTCTAAAAAATTTGACAAAAAACAATATATTTGATATATGAAATATTATTATGAATAATATTGATTAAAATAAATTAGTTAAATGAAATTATAAATTTAACAGACAAACTCTTTTTAATGGAAAATAGCCAAAGAAATAGGTCATTAGCAGCTAGGATTAGTGTTGCACAACAATTAGTAAAAAGAAATCAACAAAATGCTCTTAAAAAGTCCGGTATTAATTTGACTATGGACCAAATGCTGGTTTTGGAAATACTCTATGAAAACGGTAATATGAATATGACTCAGCTTTCTAAAGGTGTTTGGAAACAGAATACGAATATTACAAGAATAGTAGATAAGCTTGAAAAGCAGAGTTTGGTGTCAAGAAAGTCAGTAGCAGGAGATAGGAGGGCTAACCTACTGATGATAACCAAAAAAGGGAAAAAACATTTTGAAACCCTAATACCATTAGTTATTGAAGTTGATAAAGCGGTTGTAGGTTCTATTACTAAAAAAGAGGAAGAATTAGTGATTATCGCTTTAGATAAAATAATTAAACACTTTTCTTAATCTTCGAGATTCTATTTCATTCAACTAAGTAAAACTTCAACTAATGTTTGTAAAAAAGGATTTAGGAATAGCAGGTATCGTTAAGTTTAGTGGTATCCATTTAATTTGGTTATCTCTATGGTCTACTCTTGGGGCACTGCTTTATCACTTCACTAAATGGCGATGGCTAGAAGTACCTTGGGAACCTATTACCGTAATAGGAACTGCGGTAGCATTCTATGTGGGATTCAAAAACAATAATGCATATGACAGACTTTGGGAAGCTAGAAAAATTTGGGGTGCAATTGTAAACAGCAGCCGTACCTGGAGTATTAATGTAAAAGGGTATGTTTCAAATCAATTTACAGAAACTGATGTAGAAGAGAAAATTTTAAAAAAATACCAGAGTACTTTAGTTTTAAGGCATATTGGTTGGCTGTATACGTTGAGAGGACAGTTGCTTAAACCTACACCTTGGGAACACGTTAGTCAAAGGAAAATTGTAAAAAAAGCAACCCAAAAAAGAATTGAGAGTATAGGAGCAGGTTTATTTGACAAGGATTTTACTATAGAGGATTTGAAAAAATTTTTCGATGATAATGAGTACCAAGAATTACGAGGGTTCAGCAATATGGCGACTCAAATACTCGATTATCAGGCACAAAATCTAAAGGAACTTAGAGCTAAGAATATTATTGATGATTTTCGACATATGGAGCTACAGAATAACTTAAAAGACTTCTTTACGCACCAAGGGCAATGTGAACGGATTAAAAATTTCCCTTTACCAAGACAATACGCCAGTATAAGCAATGTGTTTGTTGGAATTTTTATTTTTTTATTACCGTTTGGATTAGCACCTGAATTTGCAAAACTGGGTGAAAATGCTGTGCTGTGGTCTATCCCCTTGACTGTTTTAGTTTCTTGGATTTTTCTTATGATGGAACTAGTAGGGGATTATTCGGAAAATCCGTTTGAAGGACTTGGTAATGATATTCCAATGCTAGCTTTGTGTAGAACGATAGAAATAGATTTAAAAGAAATGATTGGGGAGAAAGACATACCTCCTGTGATAAAAGCAAAAAAAGGTGTTTTAATGTAGTTAAATACAAAACCCTCTAAATAATATAGAGGGTCTTTTTTTATAAAAAATTCAGATGTTTAAATAACTGCAGAATTTTCAGCTATTTTCTTTACTTTATTTGCAAAGAGTATTGTGAATAACCCACCAACAACCGATAACAAACCAGCCACTTGAAGTCCTGCTAATTCATTAGAAAGAGCAGTTAGTAATAAAATCATTGCTCCTATTGAATTTACCAGACCACTTATAAAACGATAAACGAGCATATTCATTTTTATAGGTCCCTTGGCATTAAGAACTGAAAAACCAGTCATAATCTCTATTAAACCATAACACAAAGAAAAATAAGTTACGTATAGCAAATAGGACATTAATGAATCTGGAAGAAAAGCAATGACTACTGCAAATACAATAAATAAAACACTTTGAATTTTATGAAAAAAACTAGCGTTTTTTAATTGTTTATTAGCTCCTGCAAATAAAAAAGTGGCTATACCGCTTATTAAGAATAGGATGGGTAGTAATACTTTCGAAGTGCCAATACCAATGTCTTTGGAAAATATCATTACTGCACCTGCAAGTGCCATCGATATTCCGCTTGCAATAAGGAAAGTTGTTTTATTCATAATATATAGAAATGATTATTTAACTTAAAATTTATGAAGCAAATTTATACAAATAATATTTCACTACAAAAATATTAATTAAATAAATATTTAATGTGTTAAATATTGTTATTGTAAATCATTTCTTTCCCCATCAACCCATCTTTGCATTAAAACTCTTTGTGCTGGAGATTCTTGTATTCCACCAGCCAAAATATCCAAAAACCTGTCCCAAAGATTTTTCTTTTTAGAGGCTTCAAGTTTAATATCCGAGTAAGCCTGTAAATAGTCTTTTTCGTAATCGACAGCCTCGTCTATTGAGTATTTAAAAGGAATATGCTTAAGAATTTCATCGGTCATTTCATCTACCTCTTCAGGCTTGTACTTTTCAATCATAAGTAACTGAAGACCGCAAGCCTCTGCTTTGTTCCTGATATTGGAGCATAGATTATTGGCTTTCAACCATAAGTCGTTCCACTTTTTAAGTTCGTTTTCAGGAAGACAGTCTTTACCTAGCTGTTGAAGAATATTGAAATTTTCCAAGAGAGCATCAGAGTATTCTTTTGATTCACTCCAATTACTTGAAAGCCCTTCAGCTTTCTTTTTTTGAATAGCAGAGATTGCAGTATCTAAGATTTCCTTTAACTTATTTTTATTTATGCTCAAGCGTTCCAATTCGCTTTCTAATCTTAGTTGAGTTGATTGATTTCCATATTTCTCAATTAGGGTTACCGCTTCATTTGTAATCTTATCAATATTTTGCCCTGTTTTCCTAAGGTCATTCCAGTTAGATTCCAATCCAAGTGCCAAATGTCTAATAGAGGTAACCGCCCTTAACGCTGGATTATATTTAGTCTCTTTTGCCATGGTAATATTCGTATTAATGTTTAAAAACGTCAATTTAAAAGGAATGAAAAGTACTTTATATGATAAATATCATCTTTTTAAAATTATTTAAATATAATAAATATTAGCTAAACATAAATTAATATTTAATATATTTGTGAAGTATATATTTAATATGTAAAATATTATGATAAAAAAATATTAAGAAAGATGGTCAATAAGTTTTTTTAGGATTTCCAAAACATAAGATTCCTCTTCTTTGGTTAAGCAGGAAACACTTTGTTTGTAGGTTTTTTGAACTATTGGAACAAGCTCTTTAAAGTATGCGCTTCCTTCTGGAGTGATTGATAGAAGATTAGCCCTGCGGTCGCCTTCTACGGGTTTTCTTACTAGGAATTTTAGGTTTTCAAGTTTGTCAACAATACGGGTAATATTTGCATTTTGTTTCCAAACACCTTTAGAAAGCTCTGTCATATTCATATCACCTTGTATGTGTAGCATCTCTAGGACAACCATTTGCTCAAGTGTTATTTTCATTCCAGCCTCTTTAAACGCTTTGTGATGATTGCGTTTAAGAAGTTGTTGGGCAATTGCCATTTGAGCGCCTATGGATTTATGTCTAGGACTTTCTTTCATACAGTATGAATATTTATGATGACAAATATATGCATTTTAGAAATTAAAGTGATGAATATTAAAATTTATGTATCGCTATTTAAACTCGTATCTATATGGCTTTATAATATATAATTTAATCCGTACAAAACGACTAAAAATGAGAATAATAAAACAAGAACACTATTTTCCAATCATCGTTTTCATCCATTTTATTTTTTGGGGAATCGATATCACATTATATCAAGGAGACTATGTCTTCGGAGTTCAAAATATTATTGGAGAGGTTTTTTCGTCCTGGGTGATGACTGTTTTCGCTATTAATTTTTTGATGGCTACTAAGGCAAGATGGGTTGAGCGTATTTTTGGTGGGCTTGATAAAATGTATATGATACACAGAAGAGCAGGTACACTTGCCGTAATTCTATTGATATTACATTTTATTACGGTCCCCAAGTCTGAAGAGTTTACCATAGGTAAACCTTTAGGTTTTTTCTCATTATTGTTGATATTGATAGGAGTAGTGTTATCTGTAGCACCAGTATTTAAGAGAAAACTCAAATATAATAGATGGATTAAAATACATAAGTTAATGGGTATTTTTTATATTATGGGGATAGCTCATTTCTTAAATGTCCCAACACTAACGTCTGAATTACCGATTGTTAAGAACTATGTTTTATTGATGTCAATTATTGGTGTTTCAGCTTGGTTCTATAAATCTTTCCTTTTTGGTCTTTTTAATAAGAAGCTTAAATATTCACTTTCAAGCGTGAAGAATTTCGCAAACGATGTGGTAGAACTGACGTTTTCACCAAAAGAAAAATCCCTGGATTTCGAAGCTGGTCAGTTTGCTTTTCTTTCAATACCCGGTTTTGGGAATGGAGAATCGCATCCATTTACAATTAGTAATGATAGTTCTGAAAATGACTTGCGTTTTACTATCAAATCGTTGGGTGACTATACTGCTAATATACAGAGTGCTCTTGCTATAGGTACTGAAGCAAAAATTCAAGGGCCTTATGGTCTTTTTGATTTCAAGAAGGCTACTCACAAAGAGCAAATATGGCTTGCTGGTGGTATTGGCATAACTCCTTTTCTATCTTTTTTGAGAGTTGTCCCACGAGATTATAAAATAACACTCATTTGGTCAGTTGGCTCTGTTAAGGAAGCAAATTATAAGGATGAAATTGAAAGTCTGACAGCTGAAAAAGACAATGTAGATTTTGTTGTATGGAACTCTGATGATAAAGGGCATTTCTCAATTGGGAAAAAGTACAATGTGATGGATGTTGTAAATAAATCATTCTATGTATGTGGTCCTGAAACAATGCGAGAAAGTTATATAAAGCAGCTACGTGAAAAAGGTGTTCTTATGAAAGAGATTCACTATGAGGAGTTTAGTTTTAGGTAGATAAGATGAAAACGATAACATTAGAAATATTTACTTTGTTTGCTTCAGGTCTGTCCTTTACCTTCTTCTTTTTTATAGCACTTTGTTATCATAAACCAGAATTCTGTAATGGTGAAGATTCTTTTGACAATGATATTAGGAATGCAAAAAGAGCTCAAACGGATGAGATGTTTAGCAGATACGGACTTAACATTATTCTTCTACTAATTGTTATTACTTGGCTTTTTACGAGAGAAGATTTTTGGCTGGTAGGTTTAATTCCTTTAATGATTTTAGTTCCGTTATGCAGAAACTATTTGAAACTTAAAAATAATAACCCTAAGGAAAATAAAACAGTTGAAAGTAAGATAAAAAGATTCCACGCTTTAAGGATGTTCTTTTCTTTGGCACTAATGTTTATCTGTGTTTTTGCAATTATAATTGGGCTTGATAAATAATTCGAATAAAAAATATGATAGGGATTCAAACTATTCTAAAAATTATTGTATTGATAGGAACAGGACTTGTTGCTGGTTCAACATTCTACATTTCTTTGGTTGAAATTAAAGTGCGAACTCAAACAAACGAAGAAGAGCATTTAAAAAATTGGCAAATGGTCTTTCCAAAAGCTAGCCGAATTCTGAAAACCTTCGGAATAATTACGGTGATATTTATTTTGCTTGCCTGGTATTTTACTCAGGATATATTGTGGATTATAAGTGCTATTCCATTATTTCTATTAGTGCCTTTTACAGCAATATTTATATCAAAAACAAACGCCGAACTAGCGAATCTCAAAGATGTAAGAGGTACCATACCTAAGATACATAAATGGGATAAGCTTCATCATGTCAGGACAGTATTAACTATTCTGAGTTTTGTTATAGCTGTAATTGCATCAACTATTTAACAATTGAAAAGATATAAAGAAACTGAAAATTTTAAAGAGTAAACACTAATTAAATCAAAGTATAATGAACAATCAATCCACTAGTAGCGCAAAAGAATCAATCAAATATTGGTATCTACCACTAATCGTCGGGATATTTTTAATTGGAGGAGGGATTAAAGCCTTTATTTCACCAGACAAAGCTTTTTTAGCATTAAACAATCTTTTGAGTTACGCTTTTTTGGTCATAGGCGTAATAGAAATTCTATTTGCATTTTCTAATAAAAATAAAATTGATAATTGGGGCTGGGTTTTGGTTTTAGGAATTATAACTACCTTAATAGGAATCTTGTTACTGTCTCACCCTGAAGTTTCATTAATAAGCCTCGCATTATATGTTGGTTTTATTCTTTTGTTCCGTTCGTTCGGTGCAATGGCGATGGCCATAGATTTAAGAAGTTACGGAGAAAAGAATTGGGTAGTACTAATGATAATTAGTGTTCTAGGAATAATTTTCTCATTTATCCTAATATGGAATCCCAAGTTTGTTGGAATGACTTTTGTATTCTGGATAGGACTTTCATTAATCTCCACAGGGTTTTTCAGTGTATTGGCCGCTTTTAGAATGAAAAATCTTCACAAAAACTTTTAGGTAATTGAGTAAGAAATCGAAAAGTGAAATTTTGAAGTCACTAACCCTAAAATTAGTAGTATTTAGTTTTGTTTTAGTAGGGTGTAAAACAGAAAAAGTAAAATTTGAGAAACCAAATATCCTTTTTATTGTAACTGACGATATGGGGTATTCTGATTTTTCACCTTTTGGAGGAGAGATAAACACACCAAATCTTCAAAAGCTTGCTAGTGAAGGTGTGCGCATTTCTAATTTCTATACCGCCCCCACTTGTTCTCCTGCGAGGTCAATGTTACTTACGGGAGTTGATAATCATTTAAATGGTCTAGGTGCAATGGATGAGTTTATCATAGATATGACACCTCATATTCCAGCACTAAGGGAACGAGATGGATATTTAGGAGCATTGAATGATAGTGTTATGACAATACCAGAAGTCTTAGTGAGAGAAGGATACCAGAGTTTTATAAGTGGGAAATGGCATTTAGGTGAACATAAGGACGAATGGCCATATACAAGAGGTTTTGACAAGAGTTACGTGTTGCTTCAAGGGGCAAGTTCACATACCGGAAGTCCATTAATGCCAATTACTAAAGGTTCTTTGGCAGAATTGGTTGAAAATGATATGAGGGTAAACCCACGAAAGGACTTCTATTCTTCCCTGCACTTTACAGATAAGTTCCTGGACTATCTAAAAGAAAGAGATAAAGCAAAGCCATTTTTTGGATATTTGGCTTTTACTGCACCTCACGACCCTTTAGAATGCCCTGAAGAATATTCAGATAAGTATAAAGGATTATACGATAGTGGCTATGACAAATTAAGAGTAAAGCGTTATCAAGAATTAGTCAAACTAGGTATATTTCAAAAGGATATCACATTAGGTCAAAAGCTTGCGCCGTCTTGGGAAAGCCTATCTGAAGATGAAAAATTAAGACTTTCAAAATCTATGGAAGTATATGCGGGAATGATTGACTTTGTAGATGAGCAAATAGGTCGTGTCTTTGAATACCTGAAATCGACCAACCAATATAATAATACCATTATTGTTTTTCTTTCCGATAATGGTTCAGCATATCAAACTCTTGAAGAGTATTCAGATTCTTCACCCGAGTATATAAAAAACAATTTTGATACATCTTTTGATAATATTGGCAGAAATAATTCTGCGGCTTCCATAGGCGAAGGTTGGGCGCAAGCAAGTATGTCGCCATTCAGATTTTATAAGGGAAAAACTGGAGAAGGAGGCATAAGAACACCGGCTATTATTAAATGGAATGGAATGAGCAAAGAGCTAAAAGGAACTATAGATACTGAGGCAATAGGGCATATTTATGATTTAGCTCCAACTCTTTACGAACTTATTGGGGTTAATTATTCAAAGCTAATAAATACTGATAAAGTACATTCATTATCAGGTAAGTCTCTAGTCCCTTTTCTAAAAGGAGATTCTGCAAACGTGCATACAGATTACCTTGGATGGGAATTGCATGGTAATAAGGCGCTTAGAAAAGGAAAGTGGAAAATTTTATGGGTATTTGAGCCTGGTAATAATCATTGGGAGTTATATGATATTGTAACAGACCCTGGAGAAACAAAAGACCTGTCAAAAGTACATACATCAGTTTTTCAAGACTTGTTAAATGACTGGGAAGAGTATACTACAACCAAGAAAATCATCAATCTATTTTAATATGACAAAAATTACAAAGTTTACTCAAATTAGTATCATTTTGGTAGCGGGGATAATAGCATTGATTTATGGAAAAAGCTTTTTAATTCCATTAATATTTTCTTTAATCCTTTGGATATTGATAAAGAAACTAAAATCTACCCTTAACAAAATTAAAGTGCTGAGAGAATTTGTGCCCAATTGGGTGAAAAATGCCCTCCTTACTTTTATTATTGCGTTGGTTGTTTACTTTGTAAGTGGTATCATTTCTTCGAATATCAGTACAATGGTAGGTCAGTATGATGTTTATGAAGCAAATTTCAACGCCCTATTAACGACTATTAATGAATCTTTTGGTATCGATTTGAAGACTTTGATTGGGGATGAAGATATTAGTAGTACACTTAGCGATTTAATTGAGCCTATAGTTTCTTCACTCACTAGTTTAGTAAGCAATGCTTTTATGATTATTCTATACTTACTTTTTATATTCTTGGAAGAAACTAATTTTGGAAAAAAACTTCGGTTAGTCTTTAAAGAAGATAATGAATTTAAAGAAGTTTCATCCACTCTAATAGAATTGGAAGAGTCCATCTCCAATTATTTAGGAGTAAAAACATTGGTGAGTCTAATAACTGGAGCATTAAGCGCAGTGACATTATCAATAATCGGGGTTGATGCACCTGTGTTTTGGGGTCTAATTATTTTCATCTTAAATTATATTCCCACTATAGGCTCACTTATAGGAACATTATTCCCTGCAGCTTTCTGTCTGTTACAATTTACCAACACAACACCGTTTATTTTAACTGTAGTTATTGTTGGGTTAATTCAAGTGATAGTTGGAAATATTTTAGAGCCCAAATTGGTTGGTAATTCGATGAATTTAAGTGCACTCGTAGCTATTTTGGCATTATCGCTTTGGGGATTAATTTGGGGTACAACAGGTATGATATTGAGCGTTCCTATTACTGTTATAATGGTGATTATATTTTCCAAATTCAAGAGTACAAAGCCTGTGGCGATTATGCTTTCAGACAAGGGAGAGATATGAGTGCTTTATTATAAAAATAAGTGCTATAACTCCATTTTTTATGCCTATAAGTAAGCTTCAAGCTACATGACTTTTTTTTCAGTTAATCGGTCAACACTGTTGACCGATTAAAAATCTGTTGACCGAATTGTTGACCTTTTTCTAATAAATTTTGATTGCGATTAGTGCCGTGATAAAAGTCAAAAACCCTTCAAATACTGATATTTGAAGGGTTTTAGTTTTATTTAGTGCTCTAGGCCAGAATCTTGCTGGATTCAAACCTTGAACCTTCAGTGACCTCGGCAGGATTCAAACCTGCAACCTCTTGAGCCGTAATCAAGTGCACTATTCAGTTATGCTACGAGGCCTTTTTTGCTATTGCGGGTGCAAATATATGTCTTTTTAAATAACTACCCAAGGATATTTTTATTAAATATTTTTCGAAGTAAAAATTAAGTTTCCATAACGAATCTATGGTATATTTGAGCGAAATTAATTTTGATATATGCATCTAGAAAGTTACATACGAAATATTCCAGATTTTCCTAAGCCGGGAATTGTTTTTAAAGATATTACTCCCTTGCTGGCAGATCCTAATGCTCTTTTGAAGACCGCCAATGAACTGGCTAAATTATGCCCAAATGATATTAAAATTGACAAGGTTGTTGGTATAGAATCAAGAGGTTTTATCATCGGAGGTATGTTGGCAGAGCGATTACAGGCAGGGTTTATTCCTGTAAGAAAAAAAGGAAAATTACCGTATCAAGTAACTTCACAAAGCTATGGTTTAGAGTATGGAGAAGATACTCTTGAGATACATACCGATGCTATTAAACCTGGGGAACATGTTTTGATTCATGATGACGTATTGGCAACCGGAGGAACTGCAGCTGCGGTTTGTACTTTGGTAGAAGAATTAGGTGGAGTAGTGGTGCAATGTAATTTTATTATGGAACTTGGTTTTCTAAAAGGCGCTAACAAACTTAAGGTTCCTATTGCTTCGTTATTAAATTATTAGTTTTAAAAAAAGCCTCCCAAAAGGAAGGCTTTTCGTTCAACTCTATTTATAAAAAGACTACCTATTGTTTGGTAGTTGCGATTATTGCCCCATCTTTTGCTTTTTCTCCGTAAATACTTATTGCGGTTTCTGGTTTTAAGAAATCTACTTCTGCTAATTCATCAGATTTAGCAAGTTTATCGAGAGTAGCAAAATCTACCTCCTTACCATCGATGATAATTAACTTTTCAATATCTGGGTTGTCGATAAAATTATATCGCTGGCCTTTTCCTTTTTGGAAAGAAGGTATTTGCTGTCCATTGAAAAAGAAGTTCCCATTCTCATCTTCATCAAAAGTGAAAGATCTCATGATTTGATCTTTAAATTTTGTGATATCAAAATTATTCTGACTAAATATGGAGTCCATATCTTTATTAAAATCAAAATTAAAAGCAAAATTGTGCTTTTGCATTAAGCTATCCATAGCTGCTTTAGGAAAATGAAAAGAATGATGATTGCCTAAAGTGGCAATGTCAAAAGAACCAGATTGAGTTATATAGAGACTCTCGTCTTTGAATCCTAATTCTATTTCTGAAATTGGATTAGAAGATGATGAAGAATATTGACTTTTAGAATTTCCTCTTTTAAGTATAATACTCAAACTAGTAATTTCATTTTGTTCATTATACTCTACTTTTTTGAGAATTAATTCGATGCCATTCTCAGAGAAAAATGTTTGTAAATCTTTCAGTTCTTTCTCTGTGGTGTTTTTGCTAATAATTGCCGTAACTTCATCAGATTGCGAAGTGTAAAGGGTTTCATTGTTTTCTGAATGAGCTGTAAACGCAGTTAATGAAAACATGCCTAGTATACTAATGCCCAGTATGATCCACTTTTTCATACGTATTATTTTTGGTTATTTATTTTAAGGTGTTTTACAGTTTACCTTAATTACGATGAATTATAGTGGGTGTTGCAAAAAGATAATTTTTTAAACTAAAAAAAGGATTATAGTGCTCGTTTTGTAACGTATAATCGCCATCCGAATATGAGGAGTTGTAATTTTGATGCCTTGGCTAAGTCTAACCTCCGTTTTGTAAAACTTGGTAGAATGAACTTATTTAATTTAGCTAAAAAAGAAAATAATTGTTTTTTCATGATAGATACGAAAATACAAAAAACTCAACGTTCATCGGTGAGTTTTCTGAATAAAGACTTTGTGAGAGAATCTATTTTTTAGTGGTTATTTCTACAACACCATTTTTTGCTTCTTTTCCGTATTTTTCAATTGCTTTTTCTCCCTTGTATACATTTATTTCCTTAATGTCATCAGAGTCTAATTTTTCCATTTCTTTTTTCGTGGCTTTTTTACCGTCAATAATGATAAGTGGTTCGCCATCTCGATCTCCAGAAATAAATGCAAAGGTTTTTTTATCATCGGTACGTATTTCAAAAATGTCATTACTGTCGCCTTCGTGAATTTCCTCAATAATTACCTTACCGTTTTTATCTTTTTTTCTGATAACTTTTGCTTTTTTTCCTCCAGGAACAACATATATTTCGTGATCTTCGTTATCGTTGTCGGTATCAATTTCAATGATTTGTTCAATGTGTTTTCCATCTTTGTTTACCCAAACATAACTAGAATTGGTAGACGCTTTGCCAATGTTTATGGAATTAGTTTGATCATTATAAGTTATTATAAAAGGTTGAATGGCAGCGTCGTCTTCAATTGCATAATTGACATTGCTTTTCTCTGAAGAAGCCTCTATTTCAATGCTTGTAATTTCATTACTTCCATTTCTTTTAATATCACTGAATTTAATAGTGACTTTAAATTTGTCCTTCAGCGTTTTTTTAATGTTCTCAAAATCTTTCTCTGTAGAATTTTTGTTCACTTCGAATTTTACAACCTTTTGGTTATCTGCTATAGATTCTTCCTTAGGAGTTAAGTGAGTATCTTCCTTAAGCATAATGACTTCTTTGGTATTAAAACTCCATAAAAACAATCCTAAAAGTGGTAAAATGAACATTGTTTTTAAAGCATTTTTCTTTTGCGAATTTCCTTTGTTTAACATGACTATTCGTTTTTTGATTAATGATTGATAAAAATTATTTGTGATAGAAGAGTAGTTGTTTGAACATACTCTTACAAGAGTAAGTTGATACTCTTTTTTTGAAACAGTGTTGATTACAGCTTCTCGGTCTGCAATAAATTCAAGATTTTGCTCCACCCCATGTTTAAAAAACCATACAAATGGGTTAAACCATTGAAATATCATAAAAGTGTTTATCAGTACAATATCTAGTGTGTGTAATTGTGTAACATGAATCTTTTCATGAGCAAGAATCATTTCTAATTCATGATGCTCATGCAGTGATGGGTTATATACAATTGTATTGAAAAAAGAGAAAGGAGCAATCTCGTCTTTTACTTCTATAATAGTATAGTTATCTACTTTTTTGGAACTATTTTCTTTGAATAATTTGTGTAATGATAATAATTGTAATACAAAACGAATAAGCAACACCAGAACTCCAATACTGTATATGACAAGTCCCACTAGCCACCAGTTGATTTTGGTGATCTCTTCAGGTTGAGTTAGAATAATTTCTTGAGGTACCATTGTAACTCCAGGACGCTCTACAAAAACGATAGTATTAAATTCTACCAGAGGTAACAGAACAGAAATAATCATCCCAGAGAGAAGGAAATGCCTGTTGATGGTAAAAAAAGTATCTTTTCTTAGTAAAAAATAGTACACCAAAGAAAATATAGATAGTAATAGGCAGGATTTAGATAGATATATTAAAAATGCTTCCATTAGTTATCCTTTTTATCAATTACATCTAATATTTCTCTTAGCTCATCAGCAGTTATTTTTTCTTCCTTCGCAAAAAAAGAAACCATATTCTTGTAGGAATTATTAAAGTATTCCTTCATCGCTTTACTCACAAATTGATTACGATATACATCTTTGCTAATGATAGGGTAGTATTGGTGTGTTTTGCCAAATGCATTATGCGCTACATAACCTTTGTCTTCCAGATTACGTATAATGGTAGATACTGTATTATAATGTACTGTGTTTTTTAATTCTGCTTGGACTTCTTTGGCAAATGCTTTTTCCAATTTCCAAATAGCTTGCATGATTTCTTCTTCTTTTGCGGTGAGTTTTTCCATAAGGTATCCTTCTTTGAAATCAAAAGTAAAACTATAATTTTAGTTATACAACTATTTTTATAGTTAATTAACTAAAATTATAGTTTTCGTGCTTTGTTTCTCATATATTTAATATAAAATGTATAAGAGATTTTATACTTTGAGATACGAATTCTATATATTCGCAATCAAATATTTTGTGATGATAATAAGCATACTTTATGTATTAATTGGTTTGGTGTTACTCGTTGTAGGAGGAGAGTTTTTGGTAAGATCTTCTGTGGCCTTGTCCTTTAGATTAAAGCTCTCTAAAATGGTTATTGGTTTAACTGTTGTTTCTTTTGCGACCTCTGCTCCAGAATTATTGGTTAGTATTCAAGCCGCTTTAGATGGTTTATCAGATATATCTTTAGGGAATGTAGTTGGGTCTAACATAGCTAATATTGGTTTGGTACTTGGTATTACTGCTATAATAGGACCATTGGCAATTGATAAGGATTTTTATAAGTTTAACTGGCCTGTGATGGTTGTATTGTCTTTTGCTTTGTATCTGGTGTTAGATAATGATGGGATAATTAGTCAGGTTGAAGGAGGTTTGTTTATTTTATCGTTATTGGTATATCTTTTTGTTTTGATAAGAAGATCAAGAAAATTATCAAACAATGTGGCAGAAGAAGTTGATGATGCACTTCAGACAACTTCAAACTTCAAAATTTTTATATGGTTACTTATCGGTGGATGCGCATTATATTTTGGGTCTGAGTTATTGGTAAGCGGAGCTGAAGATATTGCCTTAAAGTTAGGTGTAAGTGAAGGGGTTATTGCAGTTACTCTTATAGCGGTTGGTACCAGTGTGCCTGAGTTGGCAGCTTCGGTTATTGCTGCATTAAAGCAAGAAAAGGCTATTTCATTAGGAAATCTTATTGGGTCGAATATATTTAATATTGCTTCGGTTTTAGGAATTACTTCGCTAATTCAACCTATTGCTGTGAAAGATGAAACTCTTATGGGGGTGAATATATTCTGGATGTTAGGGTTTGCAATGGTATTATTACCTCTAGCGTTTATTCCCAAAAAGATGGTGTTAACCAGGGTAAAAGGGCTTATAATTTTTGTAGCCTATTGTATTTTCATTGCCTTGGTGTTCATTGCATAGGTTATGGAGTAAGATTTACTAAGCTATATAGTATTATGATATATGAAAAAACCTCTGAGAAATTTCCTCAGAGGTTTTTTAGCGTTTAACCAACAAATATTAGTTAGTACTCTTTATTGCTTATGCTAACATAGCTGCAACATCTGCTGTTTTAACAGTTTTTACAATTCTAGCAGCAATTTTATATGGGTCTCCATTTGAAGCTGGACGACGATCTTCTAACCATCCTTTCCATCCTTTTTCTACAGTAATGATAGGAATTCTGATCGATGCTCCTCTATCAGATACTCCATAAGAGAATTCATGAATAGATTGTGTTTCGTGATCTCCTGTTAATCTTTGGTCATTGAATTCACCATAAACTTCAATGTGTTCTTTAGTAACAGGTCTAAAAGCTTCACAAATCGTCTCGTATACTTCTTTAGAACCGCAAGTTCTTAATACTTCATTAGAGAAGTTAGCGTGCATACCAGAACCATTCCAGTCACCTTTGATCGGTTTTGGGTGATATTCAATATAGTATCCATATTTCTCAGTAAGACGATCTAATAAGTAACGAGCTACCCAAATCTCATCTCCGGCTTTTTTAGCTCCTTTAGAGAATAATTGAAATTCCCACTGTCCACTAGCAACTTCTTGGTTGATTCCTTCAAAGTTAAGTCCAGCATCAATACAAAGGTCTGCATGCTCTTCAACGAAGTCTCTACCGTGAGTGTTTTTACCACCTACAGAACAGTAGTACATTCCTTGAGGGCCTGGATAACCACCAACAGGGAATCCTAAAGGTAGTTGAGTGTTTTTGTCCATGATAAAGTATTCTTGCTCAAAACCAAACCAGAAATCGTTATCATCATCATCAATTGTTGCTCTTGCATTAGATTCGTGTGGCGTACCGTCAGCATTCAAAACTTCCGTCATTACTAGGTATCCATTTCTTCTTGTTGGATCAGGATAGATAGCTACTGGCTTTAATAAACAGTCAGAAGAACCTCCTTCTGCTTGTTTTGTAGAACTACCATCAAATGACCATACTGGACAATCTTCAAGCTTCCCGCTAAAGTTTTCTTCGATTTTTGTTTTACTTCTTAGATTAGCAGTTGGCTTATATCCATCCAACCAAATGTATTCTAATTTAGACTTGCTCATAATTAACACTTTATAAATTGAACTCTTAAAGAGCACAAAATTAATCTATCTTTCAATATAACCAAAAAAAAGAGGGGGGTTAAACCATAATTTATCATCATTTTTATTAACACCCTACTTTTTTAGGGGGTATTTTGAAATATATGTAATTTTTAAATAATTAATTTTTCATTTTTTCAATCTAAACTTCTAGTATATTTGTAGCAAAACTTACTCAATTATGTCTACATTAAGATTCCAAGCATTAAAAGAGACGTTAAGTCGTGGTTCTGTGACAGTTAAAGAAACCGAGCGTAGATCGGTGTTATTTGGTGAAAATGTGTTTAACCAAACCACAATGATGCAGTCCTTAACCACGGATGCTTATACTAGTGTTATGGATGCTATCGAGCATGGTTCAAAAATCGATCGAAGGATTGCAGACCAAATTGCTTCTGCGATGAAAGATTGGGCCTTAGCTAAAGGAGTAACTCATTATACGCATTGGTTTCAACCGCTTACAGGAGCTACCGCAGAAAAGCATGATGCATTTTTTGAAACGATTGGTAATGGACAAGCTATAGAAAAATTTGGGGGAGGACAACTAGTACAACAAGAGCCCGATGCATCTTCTTTTCCGCATGGAGGAATAAGAAATACTTTTGAAGCAAGAGGATATACCGCTTGGGATCCAACTTCTCCTGCATTTATATATGATACCACCCTCTGTATTCCTACAGTTTTTGTGGCATATACTGGGGAAGCTTTAGATTATAAAACCCCTTTACTAAGAGCTTTGCAGGCTGTAGATCATGCAGCTACTGCAGTTGCCAAATATTTCGATAAAAATGTTAAAAAAGTGAATGCATCTCTAGGGTGGGAGCAAGAGTATTTTTTAATAGATAGTGCTTTGGCTGAATCTAGGCCCGATATTGTTATGACAGGTAGAACACTTTTGGGGCATTCTTCTGCCAAGGGACAACAATTGGATGATCATTATTTTGGAAGTATCCCTACCAGAGCACTTAATTTCATGAAAGATCTTGAGGTAGAGTGCATGTTACTAGGGATACCAGTTAAAACGCGTCATAATGAGGTGGCTCCAAATCAATTTGAGGTAGCTCCTATATATGAAGAAACAAATTTGGCAGTCGATCATAATTCGTTGTTAATGGATGTAATGGGTAAAATTGCGTCTCGTCACAACTTAAGAGTACTTCTTCATGAAAAACCTTTTGCCGGGGTAAATGGTTCTGGGAAACACAATAATTGGTCATTGAGTACAAATACAGGAATAAATCTTTTGGGTCCTGGAAAAACTCCAATGAGTAACCTTCAGTTTTTAACCTTTTTTATCAATACAATTAAAGCAATTAATGATAATGAAGAATTAATGCGAGCGGGAATAGCCTCTGCTAGCAATGACCACCGTCTTGGGGCAAATGAAGCACCTCCGGCTATTATGTCGGTTTTTATAGGGCAGCAGCTCACTGCGGTTTTAAAAGAATTAGAAGGTGTAACAGATGGGAAATTATCTCCACAAGAAAAAACCGATCTTAAATTAAATGTAGTAGGTAAAATCCCAGAAATTTTATTAGATAATACAGATCGAAATAGAACCTCTCCGTTTGCGTTCACAGGAAATAAATTCGAGTTCAGAGCAGTAGGTTCTAAAGCGAACTGCGCAAACCCAATGACCATACTGAACACCATAGTGGCAAAACAACTTAAAGATTTTAAAGTAGAAGTCGATAAGTTGATAGATAAAAAAGGATTAAAGAAAGACGAAGCTATTTTTAATGTACTTAGAGAGTATATAAAGAAGTCGAAAAATATACTTTTTGAAGGAAATGGATATAGTGATGAATGGGAGAAAGAAGCAAAGAAAAGAGGGCTCAGTAATAATAAAACCACTCCGGAAGCACTTCGAGCCAAGGTAGCTCAAGAAAATATCGACCTTTTTGAGAAAATGGGGGTTATGAATGAAATAGAAGCAAAAGCCAGATATGAAATAGAGATTGAGGAATATGTTATGAGAATTCAAATTGAAGGACGTGTTTTGGGAGATATTGCTCGTAATCATGTAATTCCTACAGGAGTGAAATATCAAAATACATTAATTAGTAATGTTTCTGGCTTAAAAGAATTGTATGGCAAGGATTTTAAGAAATACGCCAAAGAACAATTAGAGATTATAGAAGAAATTTCGGAATATATAGGAAAGATAAATGCAAAGGTCAATGAAATGACCGAAGAAAGAAGAAAGGCCAATAAAATTGAAGATTTAGAAAAAAAGGCAATGACCTATTGTAATAAGGTAAAGCCACTATTTGACCAAATAAGATATAATTGTGACAAATTAGAGTTGATTGTTGATGATGAGTTATGGCCGCTCACAAAGTATCGTGAACTTTTATTTACCAGATAGGTAGGAAATTACTTACTAGTCAACTTTTGTACTCATTTTTAACAAAATAATAATAACTGTTAAACTATTAATAAAACCGTAGGAAAAACTTGTTTCTACGGTTTTTCCATAATGTATTTTATCGAATTCTTAAGAAAGATTCAAAATCGCCTTAATATTTTCATAAATTTGTCAATGTTAAAATGTAATTCATTTTGATATTACCCCATTAATCTTCCCCGGACTATTTATTTACCTAACAGAATTGAAGGATTAGAAATTTCTAATCTTTTTTATTCTAAACGCTCTTTACAAATTGTAATCTCATTAATCATTTTAATTTATATTACGTATGAAAACAGTAATTCTTAGCCTTGCAGCTTTAGTAAGCACGACTGTGATGGTTGCTCAGTCGAACGCAAGTGATGTTAGTCAAACAGGAGATGATAATCTTGCTGATGTCACACAAGTTGGAGCCACAAACTCTTCTGTTACACTTCAAGAAGGAATGGGTAACACCGCAACTGCTATTCAGGGTAGCGATGCATTTGCTTCTACCAGTGGGGTAGTACAGCAAACGCAAATTGGTAACAAAAACTCTGCAACTGCTCAGCATGAGGAAGTTTTAAATGAAATTTATCAAGTACAAATAGGTGATGGTAACACCGCTAGTGCTACTCAGAACTTAGCTTTCTTCGGAGGAGGAAACTTAGCGAATCAGTCTCAGGAAGGAAATGGAAATGGGGCTGTTATTTCTCAAGAAGGAATTCTTAACACTGCATTCCAAGTTCAAGTGGGAGATGCTAATTCTGCAAGTTCTACTCAGGAAGGAACTTTTAACGTAAGTGATATTAACCAGAACGGTACCTTCAACTCTGCAATAATCACACAAATTGGAGATGGAAACTCTTCAAGACAAACTCAACTAGGAGATGCCAATGTTGCAACTGGTGAGCAATGGGGGCCTGACAATGTGTTAATCCAAGATCAAGACGGTGGAGGAAACGCTGCAGTTTCTATTCAGGGAAGTAGCTCATTCGAATCTAGAGGAGGTGAAGTACAGCAAATACAAATAGGAGAAGAGAACTCTGCTTTTGCTAATCATGAGGAAGATAATAATACTATTCTTCAAGGGCAAGCTGGAGATGCAAACAGTGCTAGTGCAGATCAAAACTTAGGTTCTTTTGGAGGAGATAATCTTGCAATTCAAGTTCAGCTTGGAAACGGAAACGTAGCTACAGCTTCACAAAACGGAAGTACTAATATTTCTGATCAATTACAAAGTGGAGATGAGAATGTCGCTAGTGTAACTCAGTCTGGTACAGACAATGTTGCTGTACAAACACAAATAGGAATTGGAAATAACGCTGAAGCGCTTCAAGGAGGTTTCTTCTTTACTTCAAGAGGAGGTTCTATAAACCAAACTCAATCTGGTGAAGAAAACAATGCTTTTGCAAGACATGAAGAAGATAACAATACTATCGTACAAAATCAAACTGGAATAGGGAATAGCGCTTCTGCAACACAAAACATCTTAACTTTTGGAGGAGAAAATGTAACAGATCAATTCCAATTCGGAAACGGAAATGTTGCTGAGGCTTCTCAAGAAGGTGGAGATGGTTTATCTGGAGAAAGTAACCTAGTTCTTCATTTTCAATTTGGAGATGAAAACCTTGCAATTTCTGACCAAAACGGAGTTGGAAATACAAGTGATATCTTCCAGGTAGGTACAAGTAATGTAGCTTCAGATATCCAGAACGGTGTGAACAATAACACTTTTGTTACACAGTTTGGAGAACTTAATACAAGCACTATACTTCAAAATGGAACTAACAATTCTGCTGTAGTTACTCAAAACGGAGGTCAATAGTAGAACTGATTAAAAATTAGTATATTTAAAGAGTTGTGCTTATAAAATAATTATAAGCATAACTCTTTTCTTGATTTTTTAGATTCTAAAAAAATAAACGCTACTATGTACTTAAAATATATCGCATTTTTATTGTTATCGACCTCGATTGCCTTTGGACAAGAGAGGGATAAAGAAGAGGTTTTAATTACAGATCAGGATAAGTTTATTACCTTATCTCAGGTAAATGCAATTTCACCACAAGAAAATACTAATTTATCTGCTGCTGTGAATAGCGGTAATTCTATTTTTATTCAACAAATCGGAACGAATAATCAGGTTTTTTCTTCAATCACAGCTCAATCTTCGGATATCAAAATTTTTCAGAATGGATCTGAAAATAGAGTAGAAATTGATGAAACTGCGCTGGAAACGAATAAGCTAATTACACAAACGGGAAATAATAACGTGGTGACAGATTTTTCTTTTGACCCCACTATTTCTACAAACCTAGAGCTTATTCAAGAAGGAAATAACCTTATTTTTGAACGTTTTGGTAATAATGAATTAACCAACAGTTTAAAGTTCAAAATGGCAGGTGATGCAAGAACAATTATCATCAGAAGTTTTTAACTGGGGATAACCAATCCATCATGAAATCCAAACTTGTCTTATTTTTTCTTTTGGTTTTCGAGGTTGTTGTAGGACAATATACCAATATTGAGGTGGTTGCAAAAATCAAATCCGAAACATTGGATGAGACCATTTCTGTTGTTGGAACAGCAAGGAATACCACAGAAGTGTATAAGAGCTTAAAATATTCTTTTGTTGTATTTAGGACAGATGATCAAAATAACCTATCCAAAAATATTCAAGAAGATAGATTTACTCTGGAAGCGAATGAGGTAAAAGAGTTGTCTACGGTTACCATAAATGTGAAGGAAACAGATAAAATAGTTGTATTGTTGTTGGTGTATGAAGAAGACAAAATAATTGGTAAAGATAGGTTCGCTTTTAACGAAGAGAAAAAAGAAAAGGTTGTTATTCAAGAGGATTCTTCCGATGATGGTATAGAATTAAAGGGTATCGTAATTGAAGAAACCAAAACAAAACCAGGAAGAGATTTTTTCGAGTTCTTTTATAATGCATATACTTTAAACCAGATTAACGGAAGTAAAATCGTAGGAGTATATGAAACATTAAGCTTTGGACGAACTACAATACTTAGGGTTAAGATAGAAGATAACGTTATTCATCAATTTATAGGAAAACCAGATTTGGAATATTTGGAGCAAATGTCGAAAATTGCAATACGTAAAGTGTATAAATACTTTAAAGACCTTAAAAAACAGAAAAAAGATATTTTTCAATATTAATTAGAAATATATTTTGTTTTTAACAACGCTCACAAACAATTTAATATACAAATGAAATTACTGTATATCACCACAATTTTTACACTTACCATGTGTGGTTCTACTTTTGCACAAGAATTGGTGTATAGACCAAAAAACCCTGCGTTTGGAGGAGATACATTTAATTATCAGTGGCTGTTAAGCTCTGCTGAAGCACAAAATAAATTCACAGATGGGGATGATGGAGCAGATGACAGATCTGATCTTGAAAGATTTACCGAAAATCTAAATAGTCAATTATTAAATCAAATATCCAGATCATTATTCGATCAGCAATTTGGCCAAGATGGGCTCACCGAAGGAACATTTAGCTTTGGAACCTTGTTTATTGAAATCTTTCCCTCAGGAGAAGGATTGGTTATCAATATATTGGACACGAGTACAGGAGACCAATCTCAAGTAATAATTCCTAATTAATTTTTTAATGTACTATAAGTTTTACAGAATAGTTACAATAGTATTTTGTACACTTTTACTATCTGGATGTGGCACATACTTTAATCAGCCAATCACTGTAGAAAATGCCAGAATCGGAGAAGATTCTGAAGTAACCAAAACTCTTCGTGATTTTCCACAACCAAAAGAGCCCGTTGTTGTTGGAGTCTATAAATTTAGAGATCAAACGGGGCAATATAAACCAACAGAAGCAGGTAGTACATTTAGTACTGCAGTAACACAAGGAGCAACAACAATTTTAATAAAAGCATTAGAAGATTCGAAGTGGTTTGTTCCCATAGAACGAGAAAACCTGAGTAATCTATTGAACGAACGTAATATCATTCGGTCAACCAGAAAAGAGTATAGAAAAAGCAAAAACCCAAATGAACCTCAATTGCCACCTTTATTATATGCTGGAATTATTCTGGAGGGTGGAATCGTATCGTATGATACTAATATTATAACAGGGGGGTTAGGAGCAAGGTACTTCGGTATTGGAGCTTCAACACAATATCGTCAGGATAGAATTACGGTTTATCTTAGAGCAGTATCTACTTCAAGCGGAAAGATATTGAAAACAGTATATGTTTCCAAAACCATATTATCACAAGCTTTAGATGCTAATTTCTTTAGGTATGTGAGATTTAGAAGGTTACTTGAAGCTGAGACCGGGTTTACAAAAAATGAACCGGCTCAAATGGCAGTTTCCGAAGCTATAGAAAAAGCAGTAGAGTCTTTGATAATAGAAGGAATAGAAGATAAGTTATGGGCAGTAAATGCTTCTCCAGAAACTGTAAATGATATAATTCAAGATTATAGAGCAGAGAAAGATGAAGCCCAAAATACAGCATTATATGATCGTTATTTTAAAGAAAGGAGAGGTAAGAAATCTGCATATATAAGAGGAGGGGGCGCACTTATCGGAGGAGATTATAATAATGCCCAATTGTCATATTCTGTTCAAGTGGGAGGAAGATGGTATTTTAATCCTTACCTCAATGCTAATCTTAACATAAGTAAGTTTGAACTAGATAATCAAAATGCATTTGTAGAAGGTTTTAATGCAGTGGATCTCAACGCCGAATTAACACTATTACCTTTTGAAAAACTTACGCCTTTTTTCTTTGGAGGAATAGGGAATGTAAATAGTGATGGTTTTGATAGAACCTTTTTTAAGTTTCAATATGGAGGCGGAGTAGAATATCTGGTTTCTGAAGATATAGGAGTCTCATTAAATGCAACACATAATTTGGTGATGAGTGATGAACTAGATAATATTGCTCAGGGTAAAAGAGACGATCAATATTTTAATTTTTCTTTTGGCTTAAATTGGTATTTCGATAACCCAATTAAAATGAGTAAAAAAGCAAGAAAAAAAGAAAAAGAAAAAGATGCAGATCTTAAAAAACTTAGAGAGAGAAATCGAAGAATTAGAAAAGAGAATTTAGAACCAAGAGGATAAAGAATTAAAAGTATTCGAGTTCCATTTGTATGATGCAGTTAATAATAGTACTGCCGAAAACAATTATTCAAACAGATGAAAGAGTTTATCGTTAAAATAGCAAGTATATTAATAGTATTGGTCACAGTTTCTTGTAGTGAAGATACTATAGATTTAGAAGGTTTAGGTTCGGTTAGGGGTAGAGTAGTACAGGTTGGAACCAATGAGCCATTGGAGAATGTGAAAATATCTACTAACCCTGGTTCTAGTACGGTATTTACAAATGCCGAAGGGTTTTATCTTCTGGAAAATGTGCCATCCGGTGATTATTCATTATCAGCTCAGCGAGAAGGGCTTTTGGCAGTTTTTGAAGGAATAACAGTGATTGCAGATCGAGAAGTAGAAGTGGTATTCGAGATGGATGTTGAAACAGCAGGCAACAGACCTCCAGACGCAGCTACCTTATTAACTCCAGAGGATAATGCTACAGATGTACCTGTAGATATTACTTTGGTATGGAGTATTAGTGATCCAGATGATGATGAGCTTACCTTTACGGTAAGTTTGAGAAATGAGGAAAATACAAATGTAGAATTGTTTGAGAATATTACAGATACCACATTTGCTCTTTCAGGATTATCATTCAATACCAAATATTTTTGGCAGGTAATTGCAAGTGATGATATCAATGATCCAGTCAATAGTGCAACCTTTGCCTTCGAAACAGCGAGTCCGCCAAACAATAGAATTGTATACACCAGATTGGTGAATGGAAATAGTGTTATTTATTCTGCTGATGAAAGTGGAGGTACAGAATTAGCGTTAACCTCACCATCGAAAAATAGCTTTAGACCAAGAAGAAATCCGGCAACAGGAAAAATAGCGTTCTTACAATCTGTTGGTTCGCAAACTCACCTTTTTACTATGAACGAGGATGGTTCTCAAGAACAACAGGTTACTTCGCAAGTAGCAGTGGCGGGTTTTAATTTGGAGGAAGTTGATTTCTCTTGGGATGCAAATGGTTCAAAACTTTTGTTTCCTAATCAAGATAAACTTTATTCTATTAATACAACAGGTAGTGGTTTAAGTTTGGTATATCAAACAACTAACGGGAATCTAATTACTGAAGTTGATAAAAACGAAAATACTGGAATAATTGCTATAAAAACCAATGATTTAGATGGGTATTCTGTTGAGATATTGACCATTAATACATCAGGGGTAGTTCAGGAAACAGTATTAACAGGTGGAAATGGTGCTGCAGGAGGAATTAATTTATCTGTAGACGGCACAAAATTATTGTATACGAGGGATGTTTCTGAAACCGAAAATACTAATTACAGACAATTAGATACCCATGCATTTATACATAGCTTCAATGGTGATCCTTTGGTAGATTTATCGGTAGATAAACCTTCGGGAACTAATGACTTAGATGTTCGGTTTTCTCCAAATGAGGCAGGAATTATTTTTATAAATACTTCTAACGACGGTATTTCGGCTAAGAATATTTTTACACTTTTAATTTCCGATCTTTCTGAAAGAACCAGCTTAATAGAAAATGCAGCAATGCCTGACTGGGAATAATTAGAATCAAGATAATATACTTTTCAATTCCAAATTTTAGTAATTTTTGCTAGAATTTGGAATTTTATTTATTCAGTTTAGTCTTTGAGCTAAATTGATTTATCTTTGCGCTTTAATTTCAATAATAATGAGTCAAGAAGTAAGTAAGCGTTATGCGCAACGTGGAGTTTCGGCATCTAAAGAAGATGTGCATAGTGCAATCAAAAACATAGATAAAGGTCTTTTTCCTAAAGCGTTTTGTAAAATAGTACCTGATTATCTTACAGGTGATGACAAGTATTGTTTGATAATGCATGCAGATGGTGCAGGGACTAAATCTTCTTTGGCATATATGTATTGGAAAGAAACAGGAGATCTTTCGGTATGGAAAGGTATTGCGCAAGATGCTCTTATTATGAATATCGATGACCTTTTATGTGTAGGAGCTACAGATAATATCATGTTGTCTTCTACCATTGGAAGAAATAAAAACCTAATTCCGGGAGAGGTGATTTCGGCGATCATTAATGGTACCGAAGAATTAATCGATGAACTAAAAGAATTTGGAGTAGAAATTCATTCTACAGGAGGAGAAACGGCAGATGTTGGGGATTTGGTTCGTACTATTATTATAGATTCTACGGTAACTGCAAGAATGAAGCGTGAAGATGTTATTGATAATGCAAATATAAAAGCAGGAGATGTTATTGTAGGTCTGGCTTCTTTTGGTCAAGCTACCTATGAAAAGACATACAACGGAGGTATGGGAAGCAATGGGTTGACCTCTGCTAGACATGATGTTTTTAGCAAAACCCTGGCCGAAAAATACCCAGAGAGTTTTGATCCTTCAGTACCTTCAGAATTGGTGTATTCTGGTAAGACTAATTTAACTGATACAGTGGAAGATGCACCTATAGATGCAGGTAAACTTGTATTGTCGCCAACAAGGACTTATGCACCAATTATCAAAAAAATACTAGAAAAATTTGATAGTAATACCATACATGGGATGGTGCATTGTAGTGGTGGAGCGCAAACCAAAATATTGCATTTTATAGAGAATCTTCACATTGTAAAAGATAATCTCTTCGACGTTCCACCTCTATTCAAATTGATTCAGGAAAACTCTGGTACCGATTGGAAAGAGATGTACCAAGTGTTTAATATGGGACATCGTATGGAGCTGTATGTCTCACCAGAAATTGCCGAAGAACTTATTTCTATCTCGAAAAGTTTCAATGTAGATGCGCAAATAGTAGGTAGAGTAGAAGCTTCTAAACAAAAGAGTTTGACCATCAAAAGTGAGTTTGGAGAATTTAACTATTAGACTATCTTGAACTATGAATAAATTAAAAAAGGTGTACTTAACAAGTGCACCTTTTTTAATAATATTTCATTTTTGAACGTGCCTGATTCTTAACTGTAGGCAAACTCAAAACTTAAAATTCTCGTCTAATTTTTTAGTGCTGGATTCGTCATCGTTTTCTTTTTGTTCCATTTGTTCTATGAGATGGTCATCATTGAATTTTCCTTGTTTTTTCTGAAGAAATACAGGTACAGGAACCATTGCAGCCATGATTATAAGTAAGATAAACATAGTTCGCCTTACTATTCGTTTGAATCTTTTCATATATGGTAATAGATAATGATCCTCCTATGTAAAGAGGATTAAGAGTTAAAATGTTTTTACGATTTTCTTAAAGGGTATTACACTAGAAAAGAATCTTCCTTTGGGAACTTCGGAAGGTGAATAAGAATGGTTTTTCTTCTACTTAATAAAGAAATAGTAGTATTAAAATTTTTAAGACAGATAGGGGTAAATTCTGAATGTAAATTGGATAACAAGAGAAGAGATGCATTACTGTAAAAAGAGTAACCGTTTATTTTCTTGCGCTCCAAAGCACGTTTAAAATGAAAAACTTTATCTGTGCGTTCTTCAGTAACAAATAGTAACTCGGTAGCTACTTCCTTTGTTTTTGGTGGAGTGTATTGGGAATATCCTCCAAAGCTAAACAAAGCAGCAAATACGAAAAACCATTTTACAATGGGTAAATTTTGATATGTTATCTTTTGGTTTTTCATAATTGTCATTCAAAAATACAATTTTTCTGAGGAAAACCTTATTTAGAACTAAGAGAGGGTATAGGCTTTTATGCAAAAAACCTTACTTTTGTATCTTCCAATGTTAGGACCGATTAACTATGATTGATAAATTAAATATTGTAAAGCAACGATTTGATGAGGTGAGTGATCTGATCATTCAGCCAGATATTATTGCTGATCAAAAAAGATACATTAAACTTAATAAGGAATATAAAGATCTAAAAGCCATAATGGATGAAAGAGATCGTTATATAGAACTTACTGATAATCTTAAGGAAGCTGAAGAAATTATATCCGACGGAAGTGATGCTGAAATGGTGGAGATGGCCAAAATGCAGCTGGATGAGGCTAAGGAAGAACTTCCGCAGCTCGAGGAAAAAATTCGTTTTATGCTGGTTCCAAAAGATCCAGAAGATGCCAAGAACTGCGTGGTTGAAATAAGAGCGGGTACTGGAGGTGATGAGGCAAGTATTTTTGCAGGAGACTTATTTAGAATGTATACCAAATATTGCGAAGGTAAAGGATGGAGTACTAGTCTGGTAGATCTTAACGAAGGTACCAGTGGTGGATACAAAGAAATTATTTTTGAGGTAAATGGAGAGGACGCTTATGGTACTATGAAGTTTGAAGCTGGTGTGCATCGTGTGCAACGTGTACCTCAAACCGAAACCCAGGGTCGTGTTCATACCAGTGCAGCAACAGTAATGGTGCTTCCTGAAGCTGAAGAGTTCGATGTAGAATTAGATATGACCGAAGTGCGAATAGAAAGAACTACCTCTACAGGACCGGGAGGACAGTCTGTGAATACTACCTATTCGGCAATTAAACTACATCACGAACCCACGGGTATGATCGTGAGTTGTCAGGATCAAAAATCATCCCATAAGAATTTAGAGAAGGCTTTAAAAGTACTTCGTTCTCGATTGTATGAATTAGAACTCGCCAAAAAGCAGGCGGCAGATTCGGCGAAACGAAAGAGTATGGTGTCTTCTGGAGATAGATCGGCAAAGATTAGAACATATAATTATCCTCAGGGAAGGGTTACCGATCACCGTATTGGTTTAACGCTTTATGATTTAGGAAATATTATAGATGGAGATATTCAAAAAATTATAGATGAACTTCAATTGGTAGAGAATACAGAGAAATTGAAGGAGTCGAATGAAGTTTTTTAATTTCAGCATTCTATCAGTATAAAAAAACCGGTTCACTAGTGAACCGGTTTTTTTATACTATGCATGTAAACCTATTATTGATTTTTTGTTTTTATCTCATTTCGAACCATTTTTCCAGAAGTGGTAATTTCACTTTCGTTCCAGCCTCCGGTCCCGCTGGCTCCCGGTTGTAGTGCAGCAGAAGCCTCTTGTTTATCTGCAATAGACCAATTGCACCATGATATTTTATTTTGATCCATAAAATCCCACCATGCCTGAGCTTCGTTGGTGTCGATAAAGCCATCTCCAGTAGCTTCGGTAACACCATATTCTGTCACAAATAGGGGTAATCCGGCATCTAAAGCTTTTTGAGCCTTATCTCTTAAAAATTGTTTGTGTGTTGCTGCATAATAGTGCAGGGTATAAGCTACGTTATTGTCATTTATTTCATTTCCGATAACTTCATCCACGTCTTGGGACCAGGTTCGTGTACCACATATTACAAGGTTATCTGGGTCATGTTGTCTAATTGCAGCGATAACTTGTTCGTGATAAGGTTTTAGAACGTCCTTCCATGAAGGACCTTGCAAAGGTTCATTGTATATTTCGTAGATAAGGTTGGGTTGGTTTCCGTATTTTTGAGCTACTTCAGCGAAGAACGTTTTTGCTTCTTCAACGTGATCTTCTGCATGATGGCTATGCCAGTCAACAATAACATAAATACCTTCTTCGATAGCTGCATCGATTACGGTAAATATTTTTTGTTTTTCTTTATCTCTATTAGTAAGATATCCATCTGCATCTTCTACACCCATTGCTGCTCGAACAATGTTACAATTCCAATCTTTTTTTAACCAACTTACCGCTTCTTTGGTGTAATATTGGCCCATCCATTGACTCCAAAAAAGCGACATTCCTCTAAGTTGTACAGGGTTGTCATTTTTGTCGACAATTTTGTTTCCAGAAGTTTTTAGTTGACCAAAGGTCGCAACAGCTGTAGTGGTGCCGTTTGAGCCATCACCATCCCCGCCATTATCTCCATCTCCTCCATTGTCACCATCTCCTCCGTTATCTCCGTCACCTCCGTTATCACCATCCCCGCCTGAGTTGTCTCCTCCAGATTGATCTGTTTCTGGTGGAAGGTCGGAGTCAGATTCACATGCTAGGGTAGTACAAAGAATAAAAAGTGTAAGTATAAATGTAATAGCAATTTTCCAGTTCATGGTTATAGTTTTTGTTGGTTAATTGTGTTAACGTGACTAGTGGTTTTTTAGTATAAAAAAAGCCAATTCATTGTAGAATTGGCCGCTTTTATTTATTGAAGTTTTACATGCTTATTCTGTAATATTCTTTTTCTTAAACGATTGTAGAATAAAATATAATCCTGCGATTATAAACGGAATACTGAGCCATTGTCCTGTTGATAAGTTCTTTCCTAAAGCATCTTCAAATCCGCCTTGACTTTTCTTAACAAATTCAACGAAGAATCTTACTGTCCATAGCATTACAAGGTATGATCCAAATAAAAAACCTCTATTTTTTCTCTTGTCCGTTTTCCAATAGATCAACCACAAAATAGCAGATACAAATATATAGCCAAACGCTTCATATAATTGAGCTGGGTGACGATAAGGAACGGTGTCAAGTAAATTTGAAAACTGCGAATTCTCAACTACCGCTGAGTAAGCTTTGTTTACGTTCTTAATTCCGGTTTCTTTTACCACTTCATATTTACTTAAGCCATCTCTCACAAACTTAACTCCAAATGGAGAATCTCCAGATGCTTTTCCAATAATTTCGGAATTAAAAAAATTACCTAGACGCACGAATATTCCTCCGAAGGCCACAGGAACTACAATTCGATCAAGAATCCAAAGAATATGTTTTTGAATTACCTTTTTTGAATAATAGTACATAGCGATAATGATCCCTATAGCAGCACCGTGACTTGCTAGTCCTTGAAAACCGATAAATTCGAACTCTGGCTTGAATCTAAATGGTAATATGATTTCTAGTAAATTGTTTTTGTAGTAACCCCAATCGTAGAAGAAAACGTGTCCAAGGCGAGCTCCAACTAGTGTAGCAATTACTGCATAAATGAATATAGAATCCAATTTCTCCATGGAGATGTTTTCTCTAATGTATATTTTTTTCATTAGGTACCACCCAAGAGAAAAGGCTACAACAAACATTAGACTATAAAAACGTATTACGAAGAAGCCAAGATCTATTCCTTCAACAGGATTCCAAACAAATTTTAAAGGTATCATGTAGTGTGATTATTTTTCAGAGGTAAATATAGGTATTTATATGAGAAACGAATACCTTGAAATTCTAATGAAATGATAAAACGTTTTAATTAATTCTTTTCATTTTTGTTTTTAGGCTCGGGTACAGGATCGTATCCTTTGCCTCCCCATGGGTGACAGCTAAATATTCTTTTTATAGAAAGTAAACTACCTCTAAACAAACCATGTTTTTGTAAAGCTTCTATGGTGTAATGAGAGCATGTTGGCTCATATCTACAAGTAGCCGGTGTTAATGGAGAGATCAAATTTTGATAAAGTTTTACCAATATCACAAATGGATATATCAAAACCTTCCTTAAGGTGACTTTAGCTTCCAAAGTTTTTAATTTACAGAGAATGTAGTTCCTTCTCGACTATCTTTTAACTGAATTCCCATAGCATGAAGTTCGTCTCTTATTTTGTCACTGGTGGCAAAATCTTTATTTGCTCTTGCTTCTGCTCTTAGGTTAATGAGTAATTCTACGACTCCTGAAAGTTTATCACTAGTGTCGGCAGATGTTTCATGAATATTTACCAATCCTAAAACATCAAAAATAAAGCCCTGTAGTGTTTCACTGAGAGTTAATAGATCCTCAGGGGTTATGGTGGCTTTTTGTTCTTTTACTGTGTTTATGAATTTAACAGCTTCAAACAATTTTGCAATAAGAATCGGGCTATTAAAATCATCATTCATTGAAGAATAGCACTCTTCTTTCCATTTTGTAACATCAAAACCTTCAGTTTTGGATTGGGTATCAAGCCCTTTTAATGTTTTTAACGAATCCATTAATCGATAAAAACCTTTCTCAGATGCTTCAAGTGCTTCATTAGAAAAATCCAAAATACTCCTGTAATGTGCTTGCATCATAAAAAAGCGCACAATTGAGGGGTGAAAAGGCTTATCGAGTATATTATTCTCTCCGGTAAACAATTCTGCTGGCGATATAGTGTTACCCGTAGATTTAGACATCTTTTTTCCGTTAAGAGTAAGCATGTTAGCATGCATCCAGTAGTTGACTGGTGTTTGACCACATGCGGCTTCACCTTGCGCAATTTCACACTCGTGGTGCGGGAATTTCAAATCCATTCCTCCTCCATGAATATCAAAACGCTCACCAAGATATTTGGTGCTCATTGCAGTACATTCAAGGTGCCACCCTGGGAAACCATCGCTCCAAGGAGAAGGCCAGCGCATAATATGCTGCGGTTCTGCCTTTTTCCATAGTGCAAAATCCTGAGGGTTTTTCTTATCGCTTTGTGCTGCCAACTCTCTTGTATTGGCAATCATATCTTCAAGATTACGGCCACTAAGTTTTCCATAATCATTGGTCTCATTAAATTTTTGAACATCAAAATATACAGATCCATTAGAAACATATGCAAAACCATTATCAATAATAGTTTTAATGATTTCAATTTGTTCAACAATATGTCCGGTAGCGGTAGGTTCTATACTTGGTGGAATTGTGTTGAAATTATTCATTACACTGTGAAAGTCCAAAGTGTAACGCTGTACAATCTCCATAGGTTCCAATTGCTCCAGTCTAGCTTTTTTAGCTACTTTGTCTTCACCATCATCGGCATCATTTTCTAAATGACCAGCATCTGTGATATTTCTTACATAACGCACTTTGTACCCTAAATGTTTAAGATATCTAAAAACTAAATCAAAAGAAATAAAAGTGCGACAATTACCTAAGTGTACATTACTGTAAACCGTTGGACCGCAAACATACATACCTATGTTTCCGTCTGTAATAGGTGTAAATGTTTCTTTTTGTCCTGAAATTGAATTATAAATTTTTAGTTCTTGAGTTTTGTACAAAGGAGCTACTGCCATGATCTAGATTGATGCTTGATGAAATGTATTGAATGATTAAAATGTAGTATCTAATTTAATGTAATCCAGGAATTCTCTTCTTACAGATTCTTCTTTAAACTTACCGCCAAATTCACTAGTTACGGTGCTGCTTTCTATATCTCGAATTCCTCTTGAGTTTACACAAAGATGCTTAGCATCGATCACGCATGCAACATCTTTAGTGCCTAAAACTACTTGCAAGTGTTCTACAATTTGCATGGTTAAACGCTCCTGTACTTGTGGGCGTTTTGCATAGTAATCTACGATACGATTCATTTTTGAAAGTCCTACTACTGTACCATTAGAGATGTATGCTACATGGGCTCTTCCTACGATTGGTAATAAATGATGTTCACAAGTAGAATAAACGGTAATATTTTTTTCTACAAGCATTTCGCCATACTTGTAGTTGTTATCAAAAGTAGAGGCTTCAGGCCTTCTTAGAGGATGTAATCCCGAAAAGATCTCGTTTACAAACATTTTCGCAACACGTTGTGGAGTTCCTTTAAGACTGTCATCGGTAAGATCAAGTCCTAATGTTTCCATAATATGTTTTACGTCTTCTCTAATTATGTCAATTTTTTCCTTATCACTAAGTTTAAAAGCGTCTTCTCTTAGTGGGGTAGTTGCGCTAGTAGCTACATGATTATCACCTAGCGCTTCGATAGCTTCAAGGGCCTTGTCAATTTTCACACTGCAAATTTTTATTGTTCTTCAAAATACCGATGTGGGCCACAAAATTACATAAATGCTTGTATAAAATCCTGTCTAAATTTATGATATTGCACTCCCTTTTCGGATTTGAGTAAAGAAATGTTAATCAGCCTCTACTCAAATGATTTGCAAAGATACGATTTTGTTGGGTTAGTTAGTGAAATCAATGTTAAACAATTAGATATACTAGTTTTATTAAAGAAGTTCAGTATATTTAAATCCCAAATTTAACCTTTGTACAAGAAAATTGTAGTTTTTAACGTTATATGAAGATGGCAAAAAAAATATCTTTCTCTCAAATTTTATTGGTTCTGTTTTTTATAGGATCAAGTACGTTTTCGAGTTTTGCTCAACTCGACTTTGATGTGGCCTGTAGAACTGCTCAACCGTTTTGTTCTGATGCAGCCCAGGAATTAACTTTTCCAAATATTACAGGAGAAGACATTAGTTTTCAAGGGTTAGGTTGCTTAGACAGTACACGTAATTCTTCTTGGTATTTCCTAAGAATTGATGAGCCTGGGGAATTGATTTTTGATATTCAACAATGGATCGATATAAATGATAATAGTAACTTAGATAGAGGAGAGCAACAATTGGATGTAGATTTTATCGCCTGGGGTCCTTTCACAACTTCTTTTATCAATTGTGAAGATCAATTAACTCAAGGTTGTGATCTTAATGGTGATGGAGAAAATATACGACCTGCAGAATGTGTAAATAATGTAGATGATCCAGACTTTTATGTTCAAAATCTTGATAATACCAATATTGTAGACTGTAGCTTTGCAAGAAATCCTGATGAAGGTATTTTTACTGAGACCTTTACAATTCCTGATGCGCAAACTGGAGAGTATTATTTTATTCTCATTACAAATTTTTCTGATGAAGCAGGAGTAATACAACTACAACAAACGAATTTAGACGAAGATAATGCTGGAACCACAGATTGTACAATATTGGAGCCAGGAGTTGGTCCAGATATTGCCACTTGTGGAGAATTCCCAGTAACTATAGAAGGACGATTCCCTGGTGCTATTACTTACCAATGGAGAACTTGGGCTCTAGGAGCCGATAGCAGTAGTGCTGTTAATATTGGAGGGTTGACAGACACTCCTGTTCTTGATGTAAACACACCAGGAGTGTATGAGCTTATTGGTTTTTCGGATACTGGCGGTTCTGTAGAGGTAGGTAGGGATGATCTTTCTGTAGTTGATGTGTCGGTTATTGAGATCGCCGTTACAGGAAATGTAGCTGAAGAGTCTTTTTCTGGTAGCTATACCATTACTGCAGAAATTACCACAACACCCATCGATATCCAGGCTTTAGGATTTACAGATTTTGAATATCGTTTAGATAGAGATATTGGAAATGGTTTTCAGGAGTACAGAGAATATCAATCATCACCAGTGTTTACTGATGTGCCTCCCGGTGATTATAGGGTATTAGCAAGATATAGGAACTGTCCTGTGAGTGAACGAGAATCTGAAATTATTATGATACTAGGGTATCCTAAGTATTTTACTCCCAATGGTGATGGCTTTCATGATACATGGAGTTTGATAAATATAGAGAATCAACCTACTGCACTTATATATATATTTGATCGGTATGGTAAGTTGTTAAAACAATTAAGGCCCGGTGGAGCAGGATGGGATGGAACTTATAATGGTAGAAACATGCCTTCTTCAGATTATTGGTTTAGGGTAGAGTTTAATGAGCCTACAGATCCCAATATGAGACGAAGGGTTGTTGCGGGAAGTTTCTCGCTTATACGATAACAAAAAAGCGCTTCATCATTGAAGCGCTTTTTTTGTGGTACTTTTTTTTGGGTTAAAAATTCATTCCAAGTGTAAATGTATAGGTGTCCCTAAAACTGTCTACAACAGCAAAATTGGTAAACCCAGATCCTGGAAAAAATTGTTCTTCTCGCTGCTGTTCGGTTCGATCGTATGCAAAATCGAATTTAAATTGACCGAAGTTATATCCAAAACCTAAGGAGTACCCCTCTTTATCACTAAGAATTAATTCGTCTATATATGGACTTTCCTCATAGCTATACCCTCCTCTAAAACTCCAATTTCCATTTCTCCATTCTGTTCCAATTCTTATTGTAGAGGTATCTTGTAGTGTATTGTCAATATTATTATTCGTTCCTGCAAAGTTTACTCCTTCATCAGAGCTGAACTGAATAGATGTGTAGTCTTTATATGAGTAGTCGATGCTTATGAGTCCTTGTTGTCCAAATAATATAGCTGCACTACCTGTATATGTTTCAGGGGTTCGTAGTCTATATTCTGGGAAAATATTAATTACCTCTGGATTTACTAAGGCTCTACCATCTGCATCGCTAAAGGTTTCTAGTCTTTGAGTTGTTTCTTCATCGATATAGTACCAGGTAGGAGATTCATACGATGCTCCCAAACGTAGGTTTTCTGTTACTTTGGCAATAGCTCCAACCTGTGCAGAAAAACCTGCCCCTGTCGTAGAAAGTCTATTAGTGAAGAGAACTTCGTTAACATTACTTCCAGCATTATTATTTCCTTCAAAAAAATCTGTAAACCTGTCGTAGTTGATAAAATGAGTGTTTAAATTCACACCAATATATAGATCATTGTCTATTTGTGCTCCTAAGTTTACTGTGAATTTTCCATTTATACCAGTACTTTCATAAATGTATTCTTGGTCAAATACTCCAGGTGCTATATTTGAAAAATAAGAAGTGTTGTTGGGGTTATTGAGATCATCTGCTTCAATAACAAAAGCTTCGTGCCCCAAAAATGCCTGTTGTACTCCGTATCCTTCAGTTTCTCCAAGAAATGCGTATAAATCGCTAATAGATTCTCCTGTTCGTCTAGAGATTAAATCTAAAGGTATTCCCTGCGCTTCGGTTAAGAAAAAACTATCAATTGAGTTTGAGCTTCGGCCAAAAACTCTAAATTCATCAGCATTATCAGCGGTTTGTTCATAGGTGATTCCTAGAGATATGCGATTTAATTTTGAGGATTCTGCAAATACGTCATATATGAAAACAGTACCTACCTGATTGAAATTGATATTGTTAGAATTTTCATTGGCAAAACCGTTAAAATAATTCGCTTCATTGTCTATTCTCGTAGAAGAGAGTGTCATAGAGCCATAAGAATTCAAAAACACTGCAGATCCTGCAGGATTTATATGTATGGCAGATAAATCTCCTCCTAATGCACCAAATGCACCACTCATTCCTCTAAATCTAGCAGTTCCCAGTATGTTTTGCTGAGAATATCTGAGAGCGTCGGTTATGTCTTGTGCGTTCAAAAAAGACATAGATAAAGCACCTATTAAGAAAAATAGTTTTTTCATTTTACATAAGTATTTTTTTGAAGTGTAGAATGCCTTAGATTAATAAGGCATTCTACAAAGTATTTTGTGTAAGTTAATCTTCAACAAGGTAAAGAGAGATATTATCCTCTTCCTCTGCTTCTGCTTCCTCCTGATCTTGAAGCTCCGCTACTTCTTGAAGAACCTCCTCTTGAGTAACCAGAACTTCTGCTTCTTGAAGAAGAAGACCCAGAAGGAGTATATGATCGACTTCTTGAAGAAGATCGTGAAGGAGTGTAGGATCTGCTTCTGCTTCCACTTCCGCTACTGTTATAAGAGCCGCTTCTAGATCTTGTTCCAGGTCCAGAATATCTAGAGTTGCTGCTACCAGAAGCTCTTGATCTAGATCCGTAAGTACCCGATCCATTTGAATATCTTGATGTTCGAGACCTGCTAGCATCTGCAGATACTCTACGTCTATTTGTATATCCTTGTCTACTTCTACTATAGGTTCCACTTCGAGATCTAGTATAGCCATTAGAATTTCTGTATCTGCTTCTGGCTATATTACCTCTATATCTGCTTCCGTTATAGGCAATATATCCATTTCTTCCGTAGCCTCTATAACCACGATTAAATCCTCTATAATATCCTGCGTAATATGGGTGGTAAAATCCTCCTCCCCAAGGTCTACCCCAGGCCCATCCAGGACCCCATCCGTTCCAGCCCCATCTGTTCCAGCCCCATCCAACATTCCAGCCCCATCCTAGGCCCCATCCACCGTAAAATCCATATCCGGCGCCATAAAAATCGTTCCATAACCATCCGTTCCATCCTCCGAATCTTCCAAATCCAGGACCCCAGTTATTCCATCCCCATGCATTGTCATAAACATTCACTGTAATTTCGGTAGGATTACTTCCCCATGACGGTTGTCCAACCTCGTAATTAAGACCTGTTGCTGTTGTATCGGCAACATCATATGCTTCACTAGAATAAGAATCTATGTCGGTAAAAACTTCGCCCTGTTCAACAACGTTGTCGATTTGCGCTGATTTTTCAGAAAAATAGCTTGAATAATAATTGGATTGATCGTTAGCGTTGTTGGGAGGAGTCTCCACGTTTCTTTGGCTTCTTGCCTCACCATAAATACCATCGTTATATGGTACATACTCATATGAACTACAAGACGTCAACATTAATACGCTGGCCAAAAGTAAAACTCCAATGGCTCCGTTTTTGTGAAAATAATTTTTAGGTCGCATATCTTCTTATTTTATTGTTGAACATTACAAATTTAATTAGTTTTGCGCTAATTAAATTATATTTAACAGAGCCACAATATTTGTGCCAAATAGCAGTCTATGAGTAAGAATTTAACAAAGCGTAGTGAAGATTATTCAAAATGGTATAACGAATTAGTTGTCAAGGCAGACCTGGCCGAGAATTCGGCGGTAAGGGGGTGCATGGTAATTAAGCCGTATGGATATGCAATTTGGGAGAAAATGCAGGCAGAATTAGATAAAAAATTTAAAGAAACCGGCCATCAAAATGCGTATTTTCCGCTTTTTGTGCCTAAAAGTCTCTTTGAAGCTGAAGAAAAAAATGCCGAGGGGTTTGCAAAAGAATGTGCTGTAGTAACGCACTATAGATTAAAAACAGATCCAGATGATGCATCTAAGTTAATCGTAGATCCAAATGCCAAATTAGAAGAAGAGCTTATTGTAAGGCCTACTTCTGAAGCGATTATTTGGAATACATACAAAGGATGGATACAGTCTTATCGTGATTTACCGATTTTGGTAAATCAATGGGCCAATGTGGTTCGATGGGAAATGAGAACACGTTTATTTCTTCGTACCGCAGAGTTTTTATGGCAAGAAGGACATACGGCCCATGAAACTAGGGAAGAAGCTATTGCTGAAACTGAGCAAATGAACAATGTTTATGCTGATTTTGTTGAGAATTTCATGGCAATCCCTGTAATAAAAGGAAGAAAGACGGAGAGTGAAAGATTTGCCGGGGCAGAGGATACTTATTGTATAGAAGCATTAATGCAGGATGGGAAAGCGTTACAAGCAGGAACTTCTCACTTTTTGGGGCAGAATTTTGCAAAGGCATTTGATGTTAAATTTACTTCAAAAGAAGGAAAGTTGGACCATGTATGGGCTACTTCATGGGGCGTTTCAACAAGGCTGATGGGAGCGTTAATCATGACGCATAGTGATGATAATGGGTTGGTGTTGCCTCCAAATTTAGCTCCTATACAAGTGGTTATAGTTCCTATTTACAAGGGAGAAGAACAATTGAACCAAATATCGGAAGTGGCAGATGAATTGGTAGAAAGTTTACGCGCAAAAGGCATTTCTGTGAAGTTTGATCATAGAGATACGCATCGACCAGGGGCTAAGTTTGCTCAATATGAACTGCAAGGTGTGCCGTTACGAATAGCTATTGGACCTAAAGATTTAGAAAAAGGCACCGTAGAATTGGCTCGTAGAGATACCTTAACTAAACAATTTGTAGCCAAGGGTGAGGTAGTCGATACGGTGGAGGTGCTATTAAAAGAAATGCAAGAGCAACTTCATCAAAAAGCAACGGCATTTAGAGATGATCATATTACTGAGGTAAATTCGTTTGAAGAATTTAAAGAAGTTTTAGAGAATAAAGGAGGTTTTATTTCGGCTCATTGGGATGGTACTATAGAAACAGAGCAGAAAATCAAAGAGTTAACTAAGGCTACTATTCGTTGTATTCCTTTCGATGTTAAGGAAGAAGAAGGTGTTTGTGTTTACTCTGGAAACCCTTCAAAAAACAGGGTGTTATTTGCAAAGGCGTATTAAAATTTAAAAAAAATAAAATAACACTTGCGCCATTAAAAAATAGTTGTATTTTTGCATCCGCAATTAGGCAAACAACTATGGCCCGTTCGTCTATCGGCTAGGACGCCAGGTTTTCATCCTGGTAAGAGGGGTTCGATTCCCCTACGGGCTACGAATTGAAATTTTAATTGCAGATTTAGAGTGAAAGCTATAAATTTGCAATCCTTGAAAAAGGAAAATAATGGCCCGTTCGTCTATCGGCTAGGACGCCAGGTTTTCATCCTGGTAAGAGGGGTTCGATTCCCCTACGGGCTACGAATTGAAATTTTAATTGCAGATTTAGAGTGAAAGCTATAAATTTGCAATCCTTGAAAAAGGAAAATAATGGCCCGTTCGTCTATCGGCTAGGACGCCAGGTTTTCATCCTGGTAAGAGGGGTTCGATTCCCCTACGGGCTACGAATTGAAATTTTAATTGCAGATTTAGAGTGAAAGCTATAAATTTGCAATCCTTGAAAAAGGAAAATAATGGCCCGTTCGTCTATCGGCTAGGACGCCAGGTTTTCATCCTGGTAAGAGGGGTTCGATTCCCCTACGGGCTACAAATTTTTAGTAGTAAGAAATTTAATTAGCAGAGAAGATGGCAAATCATAAGTCAGCATTAAAAAGAATTAGAAGTAGCGAGACAAAGCGACTAAGAAATAGATATCAGCACAAAACGACACGTAATGCTATCAAAAAATTACGTGAAGCTGATAAGAAAGAGGCAGAAACTTTGTTTCCAACTGTAGTTTCTATGCTTGATAAGTTAGCTAAGAACAATGTGATTCACAAAAACAAAGCAGCTAACTTGAAATCTAAATTAGCTAAGCACGTAGCTGCTCTATAATTAGAAGTAGTTTCGGATACAATACAAAATAGCTTTTCCAGAAATGGAAAAGCTATTTTTGTTCAAATACTGCTGACAAGTTTTTTTCTTATTTGTTCTTTTCCTCTATCCATCTTGACATGAACTCGGTACTTCTTACCGTGTGATATTGGAGCATATTGCCAATAAAGTTTTGTTTCCGGTGTTCTTCCAGATTATCAATTAGGTTTTTAATAGTTGAAACTAGAGAAGAAGTGAATTTTTTTCTTTGAAACATAGTGTTTATGATTTCGATACCATTTTGTTGAGCTTGTTGCCATAGGTCTTTATTTGTGTATAATCGTGTTGCAGCTATTGCGAATTCTTTGGCATCGTCTTTAATAAAACCATTCCAATCAGAATCATCGTCTAACATTCCTTCGGCTCCAATAGCTGTTGTAACGCTGGGTGTTCCTAATAGCATTGCTTCTGCTAGTTTGCCTTTTATTCCTGCTCCAAAACGAAGAGGAGCTAGGCATATTTTAGCATTTTGTATAACCTTTGCTGAATTCTCGGTCCATCCTTTTACGAAGAAGCCTTCCTTTTCATTATGAAGTTGGAATGCTTTGGGAGGAGGATAGGCTCCATAAATATGTAATTCGGCTTCTGGTAGTTTGCTTTTTAATAATGGCCATATGGTTTCTTTTAAATAAAGAATGCTGTTCCAGTTTGGTTCATGTCTAAAGTTGCCTATAGTTACAAAGTGTTTTCGTTCTTCAAAAGTTGGCCAAGATTCTCTCTCGTCACTTGTGATAGTTTCAAATAGAAATGGGAGATAGTGTAGTAATTCACTATTTATATTAAAAGTGTTTTTTAAAAGGGATATTTCATATTCTGAAATAATAAGGGATAGATCGCACCTGTAAATACTTGCTATTTCTCGTTTTGTAATATCGTTTTGTAAAAGATTCGATGTTTCAAAAGGTTTGTTTTTTTTAAAACATTCTTGTCGCGTTCTTCTTAAACTGTGTAGATCTTCGGTATTTAATATTCTTAGGGCATTTGGTGTAGATTTGGCAACTCGCCAGCCGAATTGTTCTTCAATCATGAAACGATCAAATATGACTATGCTAGGGTTTAATTCTTGTATGAAATCATCAAAACTAGATTTATTCATTTCGATATGAACTTTGTCTATGCCTAAGGTTTCTAGGTCTATCATGTTTTCTGTGTCATTCGCAGGACTTGAAAAAGTAATTTGCCATTTTTCTTTTAGAAATAGATGAATGAGTTGAAGCATACGGGTTCCTGCTGCAGAAGAAGAGGGCTCTGGCCATACAGATCCTATAATAAGAATGTGTTGATTCATGTATGAAAGATAACTAAAAAAGCCTCAGTGTTAACTGAGGCTTTTAGGTGTGTTATAAGTATGTTTTATAGCTTAGAGAAAAGAGAGTCCATTTTTTCCTTTTCTTCACGAGCTAATTCTTGATCTACTAAAATTCTACCACTATGCTCATCGGTAATAATTTTCTTACGTGAGGCAATTTCCATTTGTACTTGCGGTGGTATAGTAAAGAAAGAACCTCCAGAAGCTCCGCGCTCGATAGGAACAACTGCTAAACCGTTTTTAACGTTGTTTCTTATTCTTTTATAAGCTTTTATTAAACGCTCTTCTATTTCTTGTTGGAAATCTTCAGATTTAGCTAGTAACGCTTGTTCTTCTTTTTCAGTTTCAGCTAAGATCGCATCTAATTCACCTTTTTTGTGAGATAAGTGTTGATTGCGCTCTGCTAATTTGTCTTTGGTTTGCGTAATGATCTCGTTCTTTTGAACGATTTGAGCTTTGTGCTCTTTTATGTGTTTCTCAGCTAATTGAATTTCTAATTCCTGAAATTCTATTTCTTTGCTTAGTGAGTTGTACTCTCTGTTGTTGCGAACATTTTTTTGTTGTTCTCCGTATTTTTTGATTAGCGCTTTAGCTTCTTCAATTAAGTTTTTCTTGTTTTTGATGCCGTCATCAATATTTTCAAGATCATTGTTAAGCTTTTCTAATCTTTTATTTAATCCGGCTACTTCATCTTCGAGATCTTCTACTTCTAAAGGTAATTCTCCTCTTACGTTTCTAATCTCATCAACTCTAGAGTCAATTAATTGCAAATCGTATAATGCTCTTAATTTTTGCTCAACAGTAACTTCTTTCTTTGCCATATTTTACAGGTATTGAATAGGATTGGTGTTTTTATCCGATAAAATGATTGCAAAATTACTGATTTTTTTTCTAAGATAACTAACAATTAAGTTTTTTGTGTACTGTTCGCTCTCATAATGACCTATATCGGCTAAAATAAGTTGTTGTTCTGCCTCATAAAATTGATGATATTTAAGGTCTGCTGTGATAAAAATATCAGCCCCAGCTCTTTTTGCGTTTTCAATAGCGAAGCTTCCGCTGCCCCCAAGGACAGCAACTTTTTGAATTGGTTTTCCTAATAGAGCAGAATGTCGAACACAGCCTGTTTTAAATACTTTTTTGATGTGGTTTAAAAAATCCAGCTCATCCATTGGAGTGTTGAGTTCGCCAATCATGCCCATCCCAATATGTTGATTTTTATTTTCAAGAGTTGTGATTTCATAGGCTACTTCTTCATACGAGTGATTTTTATGGAGTGCTTTTAAAACGGCATTCTCTTTATGCTTAGGAAATGTTACTTGTATTTGTGATTCTTGTTCATAATGAATCTTGTTAATCTCTCCTATTGTAGGGTTTGCGTTTTCTGAGGCTTTAAAAGTGCCAGTGCCTTCTGAAGAAAAACTACAATTAGAATAATTACCGATGGTTCCTGCTCCGGCTTCAAAAAGTTTCGAAAGTAAATCATCGGCTTCTGATTTTGGGGCAAAGGTTACTAGTTTTTTTATAGTGCCACTTTGTGGAATTAATATTTTTCTATTGATAAGTTTGAGTTGCTCGCAGATCATATCGTTTACACCATGTAATGAATTATCTAATGCGGTGTGAATAGCAAAAATGGCAATGTCGTGTTTTATAGCCTTCATTACCACTCGTTCAACGTAATTCGATCCATTAAACTTTTTAATTCCTTTAAATACTATTGGATGAAAGCTTACAATGAGGTTACAATTGTTTTCTATTGCTTCATCTACAATAATTTCAAGTGTGTCAAGAGTAACCAAGACACCAGAGACTTTGGTTTCTGGGTTTCCTACTAGAAGTCCTACATTATCAAAATCTTCGGCATATGCCGCTGGAGAAAGAGCTTCAAGGTGGTGAATAACCTCTTTAATTAACATAGAGATGTGTTTTGTATTAAAAAATGAATGTAAAAAAACTTTTATCAATAATCAAAGTTTCATCTGTTTATAATAGTGTTAAGTGTGATATATAGAACTCCAGTTTTAATCGTTTTGGTATACACCATTTTTTTTGTGAGGGCTGGTTTCGTTTTATACTTTTGTGATTATGAATTTACTTCGTAAAATACTTTTTCCCATTGTACCTATATATTATTTGGCAACTTGGTTAAGGAATAAGTTGTATGATTATGGTGTTAAGGAATCTAAAAGGTATAATTTTCCGGTAATAGCTGTTGGAAATTTAAGTGTTGGTGGAACGGGAAAATCACCTATGGTTGAATATTTGATTCGGTTACTTAAAGATAATGTAAGGTTAGCAACCTTAAGTCGGGGATACAAAAGAGAAACAAAAGGTTTTCAGCTCGTAAATACTACCTCTACTGCTGCTCAAGTTGGTGATGAACCTTTACAGTTTAAAACTAAATTCCCTGATGCATTGGTAGGTGTAGATGCTGATAGACAAAACGGAATAGCAAGTTTAAGATCTCAAATTCCACAACCAGAAATAGTTATTTTGGACGATGCCTATCAACATCGAAAAGTAAAAGCTGGGTTTTATGTTTTATTGACTTCTTACACTAATTTATACAGTAAAGATATATTGTTACCTACTGGAGATTTAAGAGAGCCTAGGGTAGGCGCTAAGAGAGCAGATGTTGTTGTGGTGACCAAATGTCCTCATGAAATTTCTGCAGTAGAAAGAAAAAAGATTGCAAGTGGTTTAAAGGTGAAACCGCATCAGGCTTTATTTTTTGCAGGCATAAAATATAATGATCATGTAATAGGAAGAGCTGGAACGAAAAGTATTTCTTCATTTGTCGATAAAAGTTTTGTTTTGGTAACTGGTATTGCAAATCCAAAGCCTTTGGTAGAATACTATCAAGGTTTAGGGTTAAAGTTTGATCACTTAAATTTTCCAGATCATCATAATTTTTCAGAAAAAGAGATAGCTGGCTTAAAGGAACATGAATGTATTATTACCACAGAAAAAGATTATGTACGATTAATTGCTAATTTTTCTGATGATACTTTATGGTATCAACCTATGCAAATGGATTTTATAGAAGAGGGGGATGGGTTTAATAATATTATTTTGAATTACATAAAAAATGAGGTTCCTTAGAACCTCATTTCTGTATATTTTAGGCTAATTCAAATATGCTTAATTAAGCATGTTTATATTGAATCAATTGTCATGCCATTTTTTCATCAAGCAGTTTGTTCTTTACTTAATGCTTTGTGCAATTTGGTAAAAAACTCTTCTGTTTTGTATGGTTTTGGTATAATATCATTAAAACCATTATCATAAAATTCATCCAGATTATCATCTAGCGTTACCGCAGTAAGTGCTATTACAGGTATTTCAGTATTAAATTCCCGTATTTGTTTGGTAGCTTCAATACCACTTATACCTGGCATATGAATGTCCATTAAAATAAGATCATATGTGTTTTCTCGTACTTTATTAATGGCGATATCTCCATTGTCGGCTACATCACATTTTATTTTACTTTTTTCAAGAATTTTCCTCGTAATTAATTGGTTGATCTTGTTGTCTTCTACAATTAAAATGTATTTATCAACCAAAACATTGTAATCAATCTTTTTAGCGGCTTCAGTATAATCGGTACTCTTATCTTCAAAGATTTCAAATTTCAGATCAAAAATAAATTTGGATCCCTTTCCTAATTCACTCTCGAGTCGTATTTCACTATCCATAAGAGCTAGTAGGTTCTTAACGATGGAAAGTCCAAGACCAGTACCTCCAAATTTCCTATTGATCTGTACAGATCCTTGTGTAAAGTTTTCGAATATGCTTTGCTGTTTTTTCTCTGAGATTCCAACTCCGTTGTCCTCAATTTGGAAGTTGAGGAATACTTTGTTGTCTAGAGTATTGATCTTTTTTACTTTTATCCAGATGTCTCCGTTTTGTGTAAATTTAATAGAGTTACCAATTAGGTTTATTAGTACCTGAGAGACTTTAAGAGGGTCACCTTTTAACTTCGCAGGAATAGAATCATCAAATTCGTAATGTAGTTTGTTGTTACGATCTTTGGCAGATTTCCCTAAAGCAATTAATACATCATTAATTCTCTTTTTTAGATTAAAAGAGGTATGTTCTAGTTCAACTTTATTCGCTTCAAGTTTATTAAGGTCAAGGATGTTATTAATTAATGAAAGCAAATACTCACCTGAAAATTTAAGAGAATTTAAATGTTCCTTTTGGTTTGGAGTAGGACTTTCTTCTAGTAAAAGGTGTGTTAATCCAGTTACAGCATATAATGGAGTTCTTAGCTCATGAGTAATTGTAGATAAAAACTGAACTTTTGCTTCACTTGCTCTTTCTGCATTTTCTTTTGCTAAAATAAGTTCGGTATTCTTGTTTTGTAAGAGTTCATTGGCCTTTGCTCTCAAATTGTTGTTTTTATATAGGGACAACGTAAGCAACGATAAAATAGTGATAAGAGCAATACTCAAAATGGTGGTTAATCTCCCCAATTTAAGAGATTTTTGTTGTTGAATATTTTCTTCGGTCAACTCTTCAATCAACACATTGTTTTCGTTTAAATTTAGTTTTGCTCCTGCTTCTTGTGCTATAATTTCTTTATTGGTGTTAAAAAGAGAGTCTTTGATTTTTTGATGAGTTTTAAGATAACTTAATGAAGTAGGGAAGTCCTCTTTACTCTCATATATTTCACTATATAGCTCGTAACATTCAGATTGTATTTCAGTATAGCTCTTGTCTTTACCAATTTGCAACGCCAATTCATTGGTTTTTAAAGCTTCTTCTGGCTCACCAAGTTCTAGTTGGGCTCTTGCCTTTTTGGTATACAGTTTAGCTTTGAAATAATACATATTGAAAGAATCGATAGTGGGAAGGCCGCTATTAAATTGTTTTATGGCTTGTTCTGGTCTTCCTTGCGCCAGTTCCAGGATACCAAGATTTACTTTTATGGGTCCGTCTAAGCCTTTGAGATCATTTTTTTCAACCAGATCTAATGCAGATGATAAGACCTCATTAGATTTTTCAAATTTCCCGAGTTTTGTGGCAATAGATCCATAGGTCATATAAGAATGGGCCAGCATCATTTCATCGCCGTCTTCAGTTTGTATATCAATTGCGTCTAGAATTTCCTCTTCGGCTTGGTGTAAATCTCCTAATTCTCTGTAGAGCTTGGCAAGAACCATATTGGTTCTGGCAATATAAGTTCTGTTTTGCTGCTGCAACGCAATTTCTTTGGCTTTGGTAATATTAAGGAGGGCGGGTTCTAGCTTAGCTTTATTAATTGAGCTGGAGGCTTTTAGTAAAAAGCTCTCAATAGAATCCTTAATCTGTGTGTTTTCATCAATTTCATTCGTTTGTGATGAAGCATAAAAACAACAAATTAGTAAAAGTCTGACTATACAATATCTGATTTGGGTTGGCATTTTTCCTCTGAAATATGTCAACTAATATAGTTATTTCTTACAAATGTTAATAATTAAATCAATTATTCTATTGCTATATCCTATTTCATTATCGTACCAACCAATAATTTTAACCATTTTTCCAATAACCGAAGTCATTAAAGAATCGAAAACACATGAATACGGATTTCCTATAATATCTATAGACACAATCGGGTCTTCGGTATAAGAAATAATGCCTGCTAGCTCGCTTTGAGATGCATTTTTAAAAGCTTCATTAATTTCTTCTATAGAGGTTTTTTTCTTTACATTAAATGTAATATCTGTCAATGAACCATCGGGAACAGGAACTCGTATACCACACCCTCCGATTACATCGCTCAAATCTGGAAAAATTTTTGTTAAGGCTTTTGCGGCGCCTGTTGTGGTTGGAACTATAGATTGGCTAGCTGCTCTAGCTCGTCTTAAGTCTCTATGTGGTTGATCATGAAGACTTTGATCTGTGGTGTAGCTGTGTATAGTAGTGATATAAGCTTGTTCGATACCACAAAGGTCATTAATAACCTTAATCATTGGAGCAGCATTATTAGTAGTACAAGAGGCATTTGAGATAATGGTTTCAGATCCATCTAAAATATGCTCATTTACACCCAAAACCACAGTTTTGATCTCATCTTCTAAAGGAGGTACAGAAAGAATAACTCTTTTGGCTCCTGCTTTTAGATGTTTTTCCAAAAGACCTTTTGTTTTAAAACGACCCGTGGCTTCTATAACAATATCTACATCATAGTTTGCCCAATTACAGTTTTCTGGATCTTGTTCATTAAGGAAAGAAACGCTATTTCCATCTACAATAATATGATTATTGTCGTGTTTTACTTCCAGAGGTAATACACCATGTATACTATCATATTTTAAAAGATGACTTAATGTTTTTGTGTCTGCAATATCGTTTACAGCAACGACTTCGATAGTTTTGTGATTTATGAGTAATCTAAAGAGATTACGTCCAATTCTTCCAAAACCATTAATAGCAATTCTAATTGGTTTGTTCATTATTCCCTTAATATACTATTATTCAGAATTACGTAAGATGTTTTTGAGCTTTGTATGAAGAGCGTACCAAAGCTCCACTTTCGACATGTCTGAATCCCATTTCAAGCCCTATTTCTTCATATTTTTTGAACTGATCAGGTGTTATAAACTCTTTGACAGGGAGGTGTTTCTTGCTTGGTTGCAAATATTGTCCAATAGTAACAATATCCAAATTTACGTCTCGTAAATCTTTAAGAGTTTGAATTACTTCTTCTTCTTTTTCTCCTAAACCAAGCATGATTCCACTTTTGGTTCTGTTGATACCATTATCCTTAAGATACTTTAATACCTGCAAACTTTGTTCATATTTTGCTTGAATACGTACTTCTCTTGTTAACCTTTTTACGGTTTCCATGTTATGTGAGACCACTTCTGGTTTTACAGCGATAATACGATCTATGTTTTTTGTTTTTCCTTGAAAATCAGGGATTAAAGTTTCCAAAGTAGTTTCAGGGTTCATTCTTCGAATAGCCTGAATTGTTTCCGCCCAAATAATAGAGCCACCATCTGCCAAGTCATCTCTATCTACTGAGGTAACAACTGCATGTTTGATGTTCATTATTTTTATCGATCGCGCTACTTTTTCTGGTTCTTCCCAATCAACAGTTTCAGGTCTTCCCGTTTTTACACCACAGAAACCACAAGAGCGAGTACAAATATTTCCTAAAATCATGAATGTAGCTGTCCCTTCACTCCAGCATTCACCCATATTTGGACAACTACCGGAAGTACAAATGGTATGTAGGTTGTATTTATCTACTAATCCTCTAAGTTCGGTATACTTTTTACCCGTAGGAAGTTTTACGCGTAACCACTTAGGTTTTCCTTTAGGTGGTGCCGCAACAGTTCCATCATTATTCATACAAGCAATATTTTAGGCAAAAATACAAAGAATGCTTTTTATTATTATAGGCTTAGGGTAAAAGTTCTGTTTTGCCCCTCTTTTATAACGGGAAATACTCCTTGATAGCTCAGGTTTATTTCCTTTTTTAATTCAGTGTTTAACTCCTTACCTGCTGTTTATTAGGTGTTTAATTTTGATTTTGAGTTTATGGGTGGTTCCGAAAAACCTTAATAGAGTAGGGTAACTTTTAAAACTGTTAATTATGAAAAAAAGAGCATTAATTTTTTTATGCATGATCGTATTGTCTTTTGGTGCATGTGAAAAAGAAGCTATTCAAAACGAACAACGTCTTGGGGATGACGTTGTGAATTTGGAACGGCAAGTTGATGGTAAATTAAGCTTTAAAATGACTTGTGTGTATTTCTATGAGTATGGAAGATGGGAGGTAGGTCCCTGGGGATTATTTTGTAACAAAAGAAGATCAGGAATTTGTAGTATTAAGAGATTCTGTTTCCCTGAAATCTATATCGATCCTTGTGAATTGATACCGTGCTGGATAGATTTTCTAGATCCTTGGGTGATTTATGAGAAGTTTGATCCAAGAGAATTTAGATCCTTTAGAGATAAGCTTGAATTAGATATCGACCCAAGGGTTTCGTCGGTGCCTTTTGCATTGAATGAACAAGTAATGGGGCTTCAGTTTTATGAAAAAAATGAATTAATGTATATCAAAAATGAAAAAACAGGAGTTTTTAATTTAAATGAAGATATAACCTTTGATAGGGAGACTAGCGAAAATTTAGGTCTTAAAGGTAATGTGGTAAAAGCAGGAGAATATCCTATACTTATTAATGAAGAAAATAATACATTCAATGTGATACTGTCTGTAGAAAAAGGATTTGAAAAGTAATTTTTTAGTTTTTTATAGAAGGCTGGTATCATTTGATACTAGCCTTTGTTATTTTTTAAGACAAATATTAACCTCTAGTTAAAATTAAGTTAACATAAAATTTTTTTTGCATTTCAAAGTTATGTTTTTTAAAAGAGTAAAAGTCATGCAGGAGGAATTGGTAAGTCCTAAAAAACAACAAAATAATCGGAAACGTGTAGAGAAATGGTTACTAAATAACCACAGATATATTAACATTACTGCAATAGAAAAGGAGATCTCTGCTCCAAAAGGTCTAGTTCAAAAATTCGTTAAATATGATAAAAAAATTAACGATAAATGGATAGACCCACTTTCTGGAATTATAAAGCGTTTTACCAATTTTACCCTCAGATAGTACTATTTTCTAACTTGTTTTAAGATTTATTTTTAGGGCTGTTGATAATCTCCGAAAGTAATTTTTTTGCACGAAGTAACTTTACTTTTACATTATTTATAGGCTCATTAAGATTATCTGCAATTTCTTTATAACTCAATTCCTGAAAATACCTCAAATTAATTACTTGTTGATAATGCGGTTTGAGCTGTTTTATAAATAAAAGTAATTGCGCTAAATTTTGTTCTGTGATCAGCTTGTCTTCTGGCGTTGGGTTGTCATCAATAATTTTATAAACAGAATCATCTACTTGAGTAGTAGTTTTAGACTGTATTGATGCATTTTTTTTTCTTACTAAGTCAATATGAATGTTCTTAGAAATTTGTATCAACCAGGTTTTAAAATTATACTCTTCTTTAAATGTGTTTATTTTATCAAAAGCTCTCGAGAAACTTTGAATGGTTATATCTTCAGCTTCGTATTCGTTACGAATACGGTTTAATTGAAAATTATATACATCATTCCAAAAGGTATCCAAAAGGTAATTAAAAGAAGCTTGTTTGCCTTCTTTTGCCTGTTGAATATGTTCTTCTAAGGAATTAGGATATTTTTTTTTCAATGATTTCTTTTTGGATAAATAACCAGAAGAGAGACCTAGTTAGAATGTTCTTTTTCATTACAATTTGAGAATTGATCTGGCGTTTTTCCGCACAGAGAACAAGACTCACCATCTTTATTTAAAAAAGGACTTTGACTTGCACAAGTACCTGCAAATTTACCATCTTTTTTTGCCCATAATTTAATTGCAATCCCAGCAAATGCTAGAAGTAACAGACCTACTGTAAGTAACAAAAGTTTCATAACAATATATAAAGTAACTAATTTGGGTACAAAGATACAAAGAATGTGTGGCTATTAAGAACTTATATGATATTAACTTCTGTCTCAAGCTTAATTTTGAAAGTATCAAAAACAGTCGCTTTGATTTTTTCTGAAACCTCTAATATCTCTTTACCCGATGCATTGTCATAATTCACCAATACCAGAGCCTGGTTTTTGTGTACTCCTGCATCTCCCCATCTTTTACCTTTGAAGCCACATTGCTCTATTAGCCAACCTGCAGGAACTTTTATACTATTTTCATCAATTTGGTATGATGGGATTTTTTGAAATTCCTTTTGTAATTCCATAAAGTGATCTTTAGAAATCACAGGATTCTTAAAAAAACTACCACTGTTTCCTATTTCTAAGGGGTCTGGTAATTTGCTTTTTCTTATTTTAATAACAGCATCAGAGATATTTTGAATAGTAGGATTACTAATGTTCTGCTCTGCTAATGCTGCTTCGATGGCACCATAGCTGGTATTTAGGTAATGATTCTTTTTACTTAACTTAAAGGTCACCGATGTTATAATGAATTTACCTTTGGCTTCATTTTTAAAAATAGAGTTCCGGTATCCAAATTTGCATTCTTCATTAGAGAAAACATGTTTTTTTCCTGAAGATAATTCGTAAGCTTCACAACTTACCATGGTATCTTTTAGTTCTACACCATAAGCTCCAATATTTTGAATAGGTGCGCTACCCACATAACCCGGTATAAGAGATAGATTTTCTAAACCTCCAAAATTGTTTTCGATACAATGCAAGACAAAGTCATGCCAGTTTTCTCCTCCTTTGGCTGTAATCACTACAAAATCTTCATTACTTTCTTTAATAGTTATGCCCTTTATAGCGATATGAATAACAAAGGCATCTAAGTCTCGGGTTAAAAGCATATTACTGCCTCCACTCAAAACAAATAGTTCTTTGTCGACTGGTTTAGAAAGTACTTCCTTTAGTTGTTTTTCAGAAGTAATTTCAACAAATTCGGCGGCCTTAACATTGATACCGAATGTATTGTAGTTTTTTAAAGATTTGTTATACTCAACCTTCATAGACTATTATATTTTTCAAGACCTAATCTTAATATATTAATTGCGGTTTTAAGATCTCTTCGATTTAAAACATATGCAATACGCACCTGATTTTTCCCTTCATTCGGGCTAGAGTAAAAACCTGACGCGGGTGCTAACATAACAGTTTGTTTGTTAACATCAAATTCGTCTAGTAGCCATTGGGCAAAATGATCTGAATCTTCTATGGGGAGTTCTACTATGCAGTAAAAAGCTCCCTTGGGAGAAGCTACTTTAACTCCAGGAATATCTCTGAGTCCTGCGACCAACGTATCTCTTCTGGATTTATATTTGGCCACGGTCTCTTTGTAATATGAATCTGGGGCTTCTAGAGCAGCCTCACTAGCTATTTGCGCAAAGGTAGGAGGGCTAAGTCTTGCTTGAGCAAATTTCATGGCTGTCTCCATAACGCTTTTGTTTTTACTGACCATACACCCAATACGTGCTCCGCACATGCTATATCTTTTAGATACAGAGTCAACAACTATTGCGTGTTCATCCAGATCTTTTTCTTGTAATATAGAGTAATGCTCAGAATCGTCGTAAACAAATTCTCGATATACTTCGTCTGAAATTAAGAATAAATCATACTTGATTGCTAATCTGGACAATTGCTGGATTTCTTCTTTGCTGTATAGATAACCCGTAGGGTTTCCTGGGTTGCAAATTAAAATAGCTTTGGTTTTTGGTGTAATTAACTTCTCAAATTCTTGTATTGAAGGTAGCGCAAATCCCGTTTCTAATTTTGAAATGACAGGAACTACGGTAACAGTAGATTGTGTAGAGAAACTATAGTAGTTAGCATAAAAAGGTTCTGGTACTATAATCTCATCTCCTGGGTCGGTAATACTTCCCATAGTAAAAATCAAAGCTTCACTACCCCCAGTAGTAATTAGAATATCATCAGAAGATATAGTAATATCGTGTTTTGCATAATAACCAGCTAGTTTTCTTCTGAAACTTTCAAAACCGGCAGAATGACTGTATGCTAAAACATCTAATTTGTGATTTTTAACCGCTTCCATAGCCTCAATAGGTGTTTTAATATCGGGTTGACCTATGTTGAGGTGATATATGTGCTTACCCTCTTTTGCAGCTTTTTCAGCAAAAGGCACCAATTTTCTAATTGGTGATTCTGGCATAGCCTTACCTTTTTGAGATACTATTGGCATTGTATTCCTAGTTTAAAAAATAAATAGCGGTAAATTTCTTAAATTATTGAGAAATAGCCTCAAATAAATGAGTAATTTTCAACTATTTTTCTATATTTAGAGGAATGAAGATTTTGTTATTGAATTTTTGTCATTTTATTAAAAGTCGACTTTTAATACTACTACTATTTTTCAATATTGCCTTAATTGCGCAATCTCATTTTCGGCTACCTAAAGGAAAAACTACAGATAAGATAAAATTTGAGCTAGCAAATAACCTAATTATCATTCCAGTAATGGTAAATGGTGTGGAGCTTTCTTTTATTCTTGACACCGGTGTAGGATCTACCATAATTTTTAGTGTAGAAAACAAAAACTCCCTTGAGCTAAAGAATGCTTCAAAAATTTATTTAAAAGGGCTAGGGGATGGACAACCTGTTGAGGCCATAAAGTCCTTGAAAAATGAACTTAAAATTGGAGATGCAATAAGTAGCTCACATAAGGTTTTTTTAGTTCTAGATGAGTCCATCAATTTTTCTCCTCGTATGGGTTTTCCAATACATGGAATTATAGGGTATGATCTTTTTAAAGATTTGATAGTGGATATCAATTATTCAAAAAAGATTATAAAAATTAATAACCCTAAAACCTATACATATAAGAAGTGTAAGAACTGTTATCAAGCAAATATTGATTTAAGAGATCAAAACAAAAGACCTTTTTTAACGGCAAAGTATAAATCACCTACAGGGTTAATAGACATCGATTTATTAGTAGATTCGGGTTCAGGTTCTTCTATGTGGTTGTTTGAAAATGAAAATAAAGGAATTCAGGTAACTAAAGATTCTTTTAGAGATTTCTTAGGTAAGGGTTTTAATGGTGATATTTATGGTCAGAGAACAAAAATTGATGAATTACATATCGGAAATTTTGTAATGAAAGATGTTACCACTTCTTTTCCAGATAAGCAATATATCCAGGGAATTTCCCTAGATAAACGTCAAGGGTCTTTGGGAGGAAGTATATTAAAGAGATTTAATATTATTGTTGATTACCCAAATAAGAAAATGTCATTTAAAAAGAATGGGTATTTTGGGAAGCCATTTCATTACAATATGAGCGGTATTACATTGCAGCATGTTGGCTTTATGGTTGCTAAAAATTATACAGAGAAGGATCGGGTATATTTGGGAATCAATAAGGTAGTTAGTAAAAAAACACTTCAACTTTCCAATAATTTTGTACTACAACCAAAATATGAGATTTCTGATGTGCGACCAGGATCTCCCGCTGAAGAAGCTGGATTGCAAAAAGGGGATATTATAATGGAAGTAAACGGTAAAAAAGCCTATGGATATAGATTATCGGATTTAAATGATCTGTTTTATTCTGAGGTAGGAAGAAGAATTAGGATAAAAGTTGATAGGTTAGGAGTAGAGATGATCTTCGAGTTTTTTCTTAGAAAAGTTATTTAAATAAAAAAAGGGATGCTATTTGCATCCCTTTTTTTATTATTTATTAGTACTCTCTAGTTTTCCAAAACACTTTTATCTATTACTGTACCTTTTATTTTTATAGGAGTTGGCATTTCTCCAGCATTAGAGTATACAGAAATAGTCTTTCTAAAAGGACCTGGTTTTTTGGTGTCATATTTTACCTCAATAATTCCACTTTCTCCAGGCGCAATTGGTCCTTCTGGTTTTTTAGGAATAGTACACCCACAAGTAGAATATACTCTTGAAATAATTAAGGGAGCATTTCCGGTGTTTGTAAATTCAAATTGACGAACACCATTACTTCCTTTTGCAATTTCACCATAATCAATAACTTCAGTTTTAAATTTTATTTGTGCCTTTCCCGTATCTTGAGCATTTAGCTGTACAGTCAGGAAACCAACAAATAAAATCATCATCACTTTTTTCATAATGTAGGTTTTTGTTACATGTAAAAGTAGCTACTTTTTGCTCAACTTCAAAATGAAGGCTAAAAGTAGAATTCACAAATTTAGGGGTAAGAACTTTATTTTTTTGTTTTGCAATGTAATTTTAATCTTAAATTTTTATCTCCACTTGTTATAATTTCTAACCTCCTACTTCGTACTTCGTACTTTAATAGTTACTTTTGCACTTCAAAATCCAAAAATCGGACCAAAATATGGCTTCAGCAGCAAAATATGATGCAAAATCGGTAGAGGAAAAATGGTATAAATACTGGATGGATAATAATTATTTTCATTCAGAAGTAGATGAAAGAGAGGCGTATACAATCGTCATTCCTCCTCCAAATGTCACCGGTGTCTTGCATATGGGGCATATGCTAAATAATACTATACAAGATGTATTGATTAGAAGAGCACGTCTTAAAGGATATAATGCTTGTTGGGTACCTGGTACCGATCACGCTTCGATAGCCACTGAAGCAAAAGTTGTAGCGAAGTTGAAAGAAGAAGGTATAGATAAAAATGACCTTACTAGAGAAGAGTTTTTGGCGCATGCTTTTGAATGGAAAGATAAATATGGAGGAATTATCCTTGAGCAACTTAAAAAATTAGGAGCTTCTTGTGATTGGGAACGTACAAAGTTTACCATGGATGATGATATGAGTGAGGCTGTGATTAAGGTTTTTGTAGATCTATATAATAAAGGTCAGATTTACCGAGGATATCGTATGGTAAACTGGGATCCGGAAGCTAAAACCACACTTTCTGATGAAGAAGTGATTTATGAAGAGCGTCAAGGTAATTTGTATTATTTACAATATAATATCGTAGACTCAGATGCCAAAGTAACTATAGCGACTACGAGGCCAGAAACCATTTTGGGAGATACAGCTATTTGTATTAACCCAAATGACGAGCGTTTTAAAGATTTAAAAGGTAAAAAAGCTATTGTGCCTTTATGTGGTCGTGAAATACCTATTATTGAAGATGAATATGTAGATGTTGAATTTGGTACAGGGTGTTTAAAAGTGACTCCAGCACATGACGAAAATGATAAAGTTTTAGGAGATAAGCATAAGCTTGAAGTAATTGATATTTTTAACGAAGATGCTACCTTAAACTCTTTTGGGTTGCATTATGAAGGTAAAGATCGTTTTGTTGTTCGTAAAGAAATCTCTAAAGAACTTAAAGAAAAAGGGTACTTAGTAAAGATAGAGCAGCATACCAATAAGGTAGGGACTTCTGAGCGTACTAAGGCAGTAATAGAGCCAAGACTTTCAGATCAATGGTTCTTAAAAATGGATGAACTGGTAAAGCCAGCCTTAGAAGCTGTTCTTGGAGAAGGTAAGGATGTAAAATTATACCCTAAAAAGTTTGAAAATACGTATCGTCACTGGATGGAAAACATTCGTGATTGGAATATTTCACGCCAATTGTGGTGGGGACAACAAATTCCTGCTTTTTATTATGGTGATGGTAAAGAAGATTTTGTTGTAGCAGAAACCAAGGAAGAAGCATTGGTTTTAGCTCAGCAAAAGACAGGTAATAAGGAACTAACTGCATCTGACCTTAAACAAGATCCAGATGTGTTAGATACTTGGTTTTCTTCTTGGTTATGGCCAATGTCGGTTTTTGATGGAATTAGAAATCCGGAAAATGAAGAAATTAAGTATTATTATCCGACTAATGACCTGGTAACAGGGCCAGATATTTTATTTTTCTGGGTAGCTAGAATGATCATTGCTGGGTATGAGTATAAAGATCAGCGTCCATTTGAGAATGTGTATTTAACGGGGTTAGTACGTGATAAGCAACGCCGGAAGATGAGTAAGTCTTTAGGGAACTCTCCAGATGCGTTAAAGCTAATATCTGATTATAGCGCAGATGGTGTACGCGTTGGTTTATTATTAAGCTCGGCGGCAGGAAATGACTTGCTATTTGATGAAACGTTATGTAAGCAAGGAAAAGGTTTTGGTGCAAAAATATGGAGCGCTTATACATTAACAACGCTTTGGGAGGTTTCTGAAGATACAGAACAACCAGAACACAGTGAAATAGCGATAGCATGGTATAGGTCTAAATTTCAGCAAACTTTGATTGAAATCGAAGATCATTATAGTAAGTATCGTTTAAGTGATGCGTTAATGTCGATGTATAAATTGATTTATGATGATTTCTGTGGTTTCTTCCTTGAGGTGGTAAAACCGGCGTATCAACAACCTATCGATGCAAAGACATATACAGAGGTGATTCAAATTTTTGAGGATAACCTAAAGATCTTGCACCCATTTATGCCTTTTATTACAGAAGAAATATGGCAATCGATTTCAGAAAGATCTTCAGAAGAAGCATTAATTGTAAATAGATATCCTGGGCAAACAGAATTTAACAATGAATTAATAGCTGAAATGGATTTCATTTCAGAAGTGATCTCAGGAGTTAGAACGATCAGGAAAGATAAAAACATTGCTTTCAAAGAAGCTGTGGGGATTTTTGTGATTAATAATGAAAAATCGACTGATAGACTAAACAGTATTATTAAGAAATTAGTAAATGCATCAGAAATAACTTATGTTACTGAGAAGGTAGATGGAGCTTCATTTCGTGTAAAATCTAATGAATATTTTATACCTATTTCTAAAGATAATATTGATGTAGATGAAGAAATAAAGAAGTTAACAGAAGAATTGAAATATACCGAAGGTTTTCTTAAGTCAGTTCAGAAGAAGTTACAGAATGAGCGTTTTGTGAATAATGCTCCTGAGCAAGTAATCGCAAATGAAAGGAAGAAAGAGGCCGACGCCGAAGCTAAAATAGTCACAATAAAATCTAGTTTAGAAAGCTTGAAAAGCTAGTAACTAGGAACCAGATTATAAAAAAAGCCTTGAATGTTCAAGGCTTTTTTTTAGTCTACAATATGTTTATTGACAAGTTCAATGTATTTCAGTTTTGCTTGTTCAGAAGTTAAATCTTTAACCTGAAACAAGGCATTTAATTTAAACGCATTTCTAAGTTGACTATTGCCAGATGGAGTATAAAAACCATCGGTATGTGTTGCTTGTTTGTAGTATGCGTAGAAGTGAAGCATAATATCAGGTGGGAATTGCATTTTGGTATTGCATGCACGCTGATATGCTTTCTTAAAAGCAATATTTAATTCTTCTTCGGTCATGACTAAAGATTGGCAATAATACTCTCACCACCTTTAACTTTTTGATTCAAACTTACATTCACTTCGGTGCCTATGGGTAAAAATACATCAACCCTTGATCCAAATTTAATAAATCCACTGTCTGATCCTTGCACCACTTTTTCACCTTCTTCGGCGTAGTTCACAATTCTTTTAGCCAAGGCTCCAGCAATTTGCCTGTACAGAACTTCTATTAAATTGTTTTTTACTACTACCGTAGTTCTTTCGTTCTCTTCTGAAGCTTTAGGATGCCAAGCTACCAAATATTTACCAGGATGATATTTACTAAAAATCACCTCTCCATTTATTGGGTGTCTGGTAACGTGCACATTAATAGGAGACATGAAAATAGAAACTTGTAGTCTTTTGTCATTAAAATGTTCTTTTTCGAACACTTCTTCAATAACAACTACTTTTCCATCTACGGGTGAAACTACAGTTTTATCGTTTACTTCAGTTTTTCTTTTAGGGTTTCTAAAAAACTGTAAAATTAAGAACAGAAACACTAGAGTAAGTACAAATATTGCTATCTGTAATTCATTGTTCTGTATTGCTACATAAGATGCAACATTGGCGCCTAAAAATAACACAAGTGTTATTGAAATTATCTTATATCCTTCTTTATGGAACATAGTTCAAGATTTGTAAAAATGCATATAAAAACGGACTGGCAAAAATAACACTATCTAACCGGTCATAAATACCTCCATGTCCAGGCATTATAGTACCGCTGTCTTTAACACCAGCTTGTCTTTTAAATTTAGATTGTATTAGGTCTCCCAGAGTACCAAAAATACTCATTATTATGCTTATAATCAACCAAATTGTAAGGGATAATGTGTGAGAGAATACTGCTATAAGGTATCCTACCAGTAATGAAAATACAAAACCGCCTATAAACCCTTCAATGGTTTTTTTGGGAGATATTCTTTCCAGTAATTTATGTTTTCCAAAGTTTTTTCCCACTAGATAAGCAAAAGAATCATTGGTCCAGGTAATTAAAAAGGCACCTGCAATAATAAGAGGTTGATATGTGCCTGAGTAGTTAGGGACTAGTGTGAGAAAGACTATAGAGGTGATCAAATAAAAAATACTTGTCCTATACTTTCGTTTTTCGAACATTGGAATAATTCGAATCGTTATTAGGTCTTTAACTAGAAATAGTTCTGTGATTAAGGTTAAAACCAGAATAGGAAGTATGAGGTAAATGTTATCTTGAAATATATTAAGAACGGCAAAAAATAGAATGAATATTAGGTAGAGCCTTTTATTTGTTAAATGAATTAATTTCTGAAATTCATAGATCGAAATAACTCCGAAAATAAAGAATATTCCGATGAAGGTATATTTAGAGACAAATATTGAAACTAATAATATTAAAACGTATAAAAAACCTGATAAAGACCTTGTTAGCAGTTCTTTCATCTATTAGTGTTTGTTGTTTTTGGCTTCTGTTATATCATAAATCTTCCAGCAGGAGCAAATATAGATTTTTTGAACTACTTCCGTAGCTTAAGAAATCCTTTTCTTTTTGTGGTTCGAAGTCCTTTATAGTAGTAATGTTGGAAGGAATTGCATTTTTATTCTTTTCTTTTATACCTTTTAAACCTTCTCCGATACTTTTAACCAATTGGCTTGTAGCGGCTAGGATTATAAAATTGTCTGGTAATTCTGTAAGCTTCTTTTCTCTAAGTTGATTAGACGATACCAATATACCTCCGCTATCTGCGATTAGGTATTCGCAAGTACCAAAGAAGAAAGAAGCATTTGAGTTTTTGATGTACTTTAAGTTGAAGCCAGAGAATTTATGCTCCAAGCCAATATCGAAGCAACAAACTTCTTTTTCATACCAATCATTTTCCAATAGGATTTTATCAAAAGAATCTAAAACTTCATCATCATCATCGCAATACAGAAATTTACCACCATTCTTTTTGAAATTCATCATAAAGCTTTCATCGATCGGTAGATCAATTTCTGGCATATATTTACTGCGATCTTCAATATGACGTTCCTTACTCTTTTGGTCTGATTTAGATTTTGAGGAAAATATTCTTCTAAATAGACTCATTTTTCAGCTTACTATGATTCGGGAATTACAATTTTTACAGTATCTTCAAAGATAAAAAAAATCTTAACCTAATATTCTGTTAGGTTAAGATTTTTCAATTTACTTGTAAAAATAAATTTTTAAGAAGGCTCTATGATGATTTCTTCCTCTTTTTTTCCAAAGGGTCTTTCACCAAATATCTTTTCTAGATTGTCTTTAAAAATAACTTCTTTTTCTAGTAATACTTCAGCTAGTTCTGTAAGTTTATCTTTATGCTTTTCTAATAGATCAATAGCCCTTTGATATTGAGTCTCAATAATATTGGATATTTCTTTATCTATTAACTCACTAGTCTGCTCGCTATATGGCTTAGCAAAACTGTATTCACTTTGTCCAGAAGAATCGTAATATGTGAGGTTTCCAACTTTGTCATTAAGACCATATATGGTAACCATTGCTCTTGCTTGCTTAGTTACTTTTTCAAGATCACTTAATGCTCCAGTAGATATTTCATTAAAGATCACTTGTTCTGCAGCACGACCTCCAAGAGCAGCACACATTTCATCTAGCATTTGGTTAGGTCTTACAATAAGTCTTTCTTCAGGAAGATACCAAGCTGCGCCCAGAGATTGTCCTCTAGGAACAATTGTAACCTTTACCAAAGGTGCTGCGTGCTCTAGCATCCAGCTTACAGTAGCATGTCCTGCTTCATGAAAAGCAATTGCTCTTTTTTCTTCAGGAGTAATAATTTTATTCTTCTTTTCCAATCCACCTACGATTCTATCTACTGCATCTAGGAAATCTTGTTTGCCAACCGCTTTATTTCCTTTTCTTGCAGCAATTAGCGCAGCTTCATTACAAACATTGGCGATATCTGCACCTGAGAATCCTGGAGTTTGCTTCGCAAGAAACTCAGTATCTAATTCATTTTCAATTTTCTTAAGTGGTTTAAGATGAACTTCAAAAATTTCTTTACGCTCTCTTACATCTGGAAGGTCTACATAGATCTGTCTATCGAATCTACCTGCACGCATTAAAGCTTTATCTAAAACATCGGCACGGTTGGTAGCGGCAATAACAATTACATTGGTATTTGTACCAAAACCATCCATTTCTGTAAGTAATTGGTTAAGGGTGTTTTCTCTCTCGTCATTAGATCCAGAGAAATTGCTTTTCCCACGGGCTCTACCGATTGCATCAATTTCATCTATGAAAATGATCGCAGGAGATTTTTCTTTAGCTTGTTTAAAAAGATCTCTCACCCTAGAAGCACCAACACCAACAAACATCTCAACAAAATCAGAACCAGATAAAGAGAAGAAAGGAACTTTTGCCTCTCCAGCCACTGCTTTGGCAAGTAAGGTTTTACCTGTTCCAGGAGGGCCTACTAATAATGCCCCTTTAGGTATTTTTCCACCAAGTGATGTGTATTTTTCAGGATTTTTTAAGAAATCTACGATTTCTTGAATTTCTTCTTTCGCACCTTCAAGACCAGCTACGTTTTCGAAAGAGACTTTCACTTCGGTATTTTGATCAAAAAGTTTCGCTTTAGATTTACCAATATTAAAAATTTGTCCACCTGCACCTCCACCAGCGCCACCACTCATTCTTCTCATGATAAAAATCCATACACCAATGATAAGAGCAAAAGGCAATAGTGTGATTAAAATGTCACCCCAATAATTGGTCTCTGTTTCAAAAATTACTGATACCTTATTATTGTTTTCTGCTTCTAGTTTTGCAACTCGATTTTCAAAATTCTGTAAATCACCGAACTCAAATTGATAATCTGGATCACTCGGATTTACCGGTAAAAAAGACTTGTTCTTACTGCTTTTGTGTTTATCTAAATCCTTTGCTTCAGGAGTAAGATATACTTTGGCAAGTCTTCGATTTGTAATTACTACTACTTTTTCTACTTCGCCTTTACTTAAAAAATCTTCGAATTTATCAGGAGATGTGTTCGGAGCAGATCCTAATCCGCTTCCTCCCATGAAATTCAATACTAGAAAACCAATTATGATGATGGCATAAATCCAATATGCACTAAATTTTGGTTTCTTATTAGGTTCTGTTTTTCTATTTTCTTGAGCCATTTACGGTTTACTTTTAATAATTTGTTTCGATAACTGTTGTTTTTGCATCTCCCCAAAGACCTTCTATATCATAGAATTCACGAATGTGTTTCTGGAAAACGTGAACAACTACATGCACATAATCAATAAGTACCCATTCTGCATTTTCGCTACCTTCAACATGCCAAGGTTTATCTTTAAGTTCTTTACTTACAGTTTTTTGGATGGAATTAACAATTGCGTTTACTTGGGTATTAGAAGTTCCATTGCAGATTACAAAATAATTACAAACAGTATTTTCGATATCTCTAAGATCTAAAATATTGATGTCATTACCCTTTACTTCTTCAATACCTTTTATGATTTGAGTAATTAATTGATCGTTACCGATTTCTTTTTTAGTCATGCATTTTTTTAATTTGTGTAAAGTTATTACTTTTTATTGTTTAAATATCCGTATTTGTAGGACATTTATGAAACTTTTACACCTTTTTGTATGCATATAATCAAAGTTGATGCCATTGATTCAACAAATATTTTTCTTAGGAACTTAAATCGTGAAAAAAAGCTTAAAGAAGCTGTATGTGTTAGTGCTTTCGAACAACTTGCTGGAAAAGGACAAATGGGAACGGTTTGGCAAAGTAAGCCTGGTGAAAACCTGACGTGCAGTGTGTTTATGCCCATTGAAGGAATTGAAATGAAAGATCAATTTTATATTTCTATTGCTGCCTCATTATCAATATGTGACACTTTGAAGGATATTATGATTACAAAACTATCGATTAAGTGGCCAAACGACATTCTGTCAGATCGTTCGAAATTATGTGGTGTTTTAATTGAAAATGTAGTTAAAAATGGCAGACTTGAAGGTGCAATAATAGGAATTGGTCTTAATGTTAATCAATTAGAATTCGATAACCTTCCTCTAGCCGGTTCTATAAAACAGATTTTAGGAGCAAATTTTAACCTGGATGAAATACTACACACTCTTTTATTTCATTTAGAAAAAAGGTTTTATGATTTAAATTCGACCAATTTTGGAAAAATGAAGCAAGAGTATGAAACCTTATTGTTCAGAAAAAATAAACCCTCTACTTTTGAAGATGTAGAGGGTGTTTCTTTTGTCGGTATCATTCAGGGTACTACCCCAGAAGGTAAACTCCAAGTTCTATTAGAAGATGAAATTACAACCGACTTTGATCTTAAAGAGATTAAGCTTTTGTATTAAAATTAAAGCTTACCTATATTTTCGCTTAGTGTATTAATAAAGTTTTGAATAGGATTCTTTATCATCATAGACATCATAGCGTTAAATTGCCCTTCAAAAACAAGTTTTGTAGTACTTTTTCCATCTCCGGTATCTGCTATATCTGCAGATAAGGTAAACGGTAATTTATCACTTGCAGCTCCAAGGATTACTTTACTAGGTGCTATAGCTTCTTTTTGGTCTAATACCAGTTCTGGCATTCCTTTTAATTGAAACAAGAATCTTGAGTCACTAATTTTTTCAAATTTTTGCTTACTCTCTGGCATAAGTTGTTCAAAATTTTCAACCTTAGTTAAAAATTCAAATACTTCCTCTGCGGTTTTATTTACGGTTACCGTAGGGCTTTCTAAATTCATAATAATATATAATCGTTAAATATTCCATTCTGCCGGATTGGTTCTCCAGCCTTTTAAAGTTTCTAATTGTTCCTGGGTGATGTATTGAGTATCCAATGCTTGTTCCAGGAGGTTTTCATAGTTACTTAATGTATGTAATGATAGTGCCGCATTTTTAAAATTCTCATCTGCAATAGTGAAACCATAATTAAAAATGGCGACCATACCCATAACATTGGCATTAACCTCTTGTAAAGCCTTAACGGCATTGAGGCTACTTTTTCCTGTGCTAATTAAATCTTCTACCACAACCACATTTTTGCCTTCTGGGACAATACCTTCTATTTGATTTTTTCTCCCGTGTTTTTTAGGTTCTGGTCTAACATATATAAAAGGCAGGTTAAGTTGTTGTGCTACAAGCATTCCTATCCCGATAGCTCCTGTAGCTACTCCAGCAATAACATCTGGTTTACCATAAGTATCTTCGATAAACCTGGCGAGATTTTCTCTAAGGAAATTGCGTATTTCAGGATATGACAACGTTATTCGGTTATCACAATAGATAGGAGATTTCCATCCAGAAGCCCATGTAAAAGGTTCTTGCGGTTGTAATTTAATTGCATTAATTTGCAGTAATAATTCGGCAGTTTTTTTTGCTGTATTTTTGTCAAAAATCATAGTTGCAAATGTATAAAGTTTTTGTGAATAATACGCCTATTATTCTGTCTACAAAAAAGTCAATAGAGGGATACAAAAAAGTAGCAATAAAGGATGTTGATTTTCCTCTAATTATAAGAGATGTTTTGGCTAAAGAAGCTAATGGAGAAGAGGCAAAATATCATTTTTATCATAAAAGTGAAGATAAATTAATTGAGCATTTGTATGCTAAGCTACCTGTTGTAGTTGCAGGAGGAGGTAAGGTGTATAATAGTGATATGGATATTCTTTTTATAAAGCGTAATGGGAAATGGGATTTGCCCAAAGGTAAAATAGAAAAAAATGAACATATAGAAACCGCTGCCATACGAGAGGTAGAAGAAGAAACGGGAGTCGATGGTCTAGAAATCACCAAATTTTTATATAAAACCTACCATGTTTTTAAAAGAAATGGGGAGTTTCGATTAAAAGTGACATATTGGTTCGAAATGAAAACAGAATTCGATGGTAAATTGGTGCCTCAAAAAAATGAAGGAATTACCAAAGTACGATGGAAAAATAAACGTAAAGCCAAAAAAGCCCTTACTAATTCTTATGCGAACATAAAAAAACTATTTTCTCATGATTACTTGTCTTAAATAGTATTATAAATTTATATATGAATGTTTAGGTTTGTAGCCTTTTTTAAAATGTTGATTCTTTTCGTTTCAATTGGTGTTTCCCAAAATTCCTATTGTCAAAATGAAAAAATTGTTTTCAAGTATGGTTATGCGGGTGCACTCATTAATCCTGAATATCAAAAAATTGTAATAACTATTGAAAAGATAGATAGCTACTATGAAGTAATTGTTCATTTAGATAAGAATGGATTAGAAGAGTTGGCTATTAAAGAAATACTGAGAAACAGCCTTAAAACTGATCAAACTGGAAAGGATTCAATAAGGTTGATGGAGAAAATGCCTAGATCTAAGGTTTTGGACTATTCATTAGAAATTTCCGAGAATGAGTATTGGAGAATTGTAAATGCCATTAAGAAAATTAAACCCACAGAAATAGTAAACAGTCTTGGAAAAAACTACATCCATGGCTACAGCTGTGAAATTCAATACGGGGATGCTTTCGGACACATTAAATATAAAATTCATTCCCCCAAATTTAATGGTGAAAAGAGGGGGAACCCTAATTTTTCAAACGCCTGTAAGCTGATTTTAGAAATAGCTAATATTAAACCTAGAAAGGTTTTGAAATAATTATTTAGTTACTCTAAATATTGGATACCTCAAATGTGCTTCTTCGTAGTTGTTAGATTGTTTGTGTATCCAGTCTAATTGCGCATACCAATTGTTGGCAAACGAGCTGTCTTTTTTCTTTTCTTCAAACTTTAACCTTAATCCTTTATTTTGAAGTAGTAATTCTTTGGCTTTATCTTCCCATACATATGGAGAGAACCCTTCTTTTTGTTGTAAAATAGTATCAAAAAAATTCCAGTTAAAAAATGAGTCAGGAGCTTGGGGTTCTAGCGTTTCTAAAATATATCTAAAGCCTTTTTGCTTTGTTGGTACAATAATATCACCTTTCTTAAAGGTTACTTTTTTATTACTTTTTTTAACTAAAGTTCCGTAGTGTAAATAATGACCTTCATATGGAGTTTTTCTGGTTTTATAATCTGCAATATGGTACATTTCAACATCTACGACACTGTCTTTGTCAAAGGTTTTAAATTCAATCTGATTATTCTTCAAAATATCGATGATAGTCCACCAACCCTTTGGTACAATATATGCTTCGGGAACGTCGATCTCAATTGAAGGCTTGAAGTAATTTTGGTAAACAACCTCCTTGGCATAAGGAAGGTTTTTGTCGTATTTTAAACGTGATTTTCCTGTAATCTCACTTTTTATAAATTTTCCTTCATATCCTTTAAAGGTAAATTTCGTAGTTTTTGTACTGTCTGCCTTCCAATCCACAGTATAGGTCTTTTTGTTGTGCTGTTGGATAAATGTTTTCTCACGAAGGGATCGAATTTTGTTTCCATCTTTTTCTGTGATTCTAATCATAGATTCCATTAATTCATATGTCCCTTCTACTCTAGGTTTGTAAGGTTTTAGCATGTGCGTTTCCACCATCATTCCTAATGTGTTCCACAAAGTAGTATACCCCGTTGAATACCTTGGAGAATCCATAAATTGAGTCCATCCTTTATCAGGAGTAGTCCCCCAAACATTTACATATGGAGTGATATCCCATTTTTTTTCTTTTAGTAACGTTTCTAATTGAGGATGCATTTGGGTATTGAGATATGTTCCTAGTTCGCCGCCAAGTTTATTATGTTGTGTGAAAAGGTGAGTAAGGGTATATTGATAATCGGCTCCGTTGCTTACATGGTTATCTATAAAAACATCAGGTTGTACTAGATGATAAATTTTAGAAAATGTTCTAGCGTTTTTAGTATCATTCTTAATGAAATCACGGTTTAAGTCATAGTTCCTGGAGTTTCCTCTAAACCCATATTCTTTGGGGCCATTTTGATTTGTACGGGTACCAGAATTTCTGTTTAAAGCTCCACCGATATTATATATAGGTATAGCAACCAATACAGTGTTTTTAGGTGCTTCAATTTTACCTTGAACAATATCCCTAAAAAGTAACATTGTTGCATCTATACCATCACTTTCTCCAGGGTGAATCCCATTATTAATTAAAATAATCTGTTTATTTTTTCTAATTTTTTCAAAATTAAATTCTTGATCGGGATTTAAGGTAATTATATGCAGGGGATTTCCACTATCAGTCATTCCAATAGCTTCCATTTTTATTTGAGGGTAACTATTCGCTAGGTGATTATAATAAGCAATAACCTCTTCATAAGTTGGAGTTTCTGTACCACCGCTTTTTTCAAAAAGAGTTGTGAAATCGTAGTTTTTGGAAACTTCTTTTTTTTCGTTTGAACAAGAAAAGAGTACTACTAAACTAAAAAGAAATAAGATTTTTTGCATGATCGATGATGAATATGAAGGCCAAATATACTAAGATTTAAAAATTGTTAGTTTGCTAAAACGTTTTAGTTGTCGCTTCTATTGATATACCCTTGAATTTTGCTTGTTTAGCTACAAAATAAGCGTATTTTTGCACCCTCAAATACCATAACTATGACTGAGTTTGTAAGAAAGAGAGTGGCAAATGCCAAAAATGATATTTTATCTGGGTTAACAGTAGCACTTGCTTTGGTTCCAGAGGCTGTGGCGTTTGCTTTTGTGGCAGGTGTAGATCCATTGGTTGGTTTATATGCTGCATTCATGATTGGGTTAATAACATCGATTTTTGGTGGGAGACCAGGGATGATATCTGGAGCAACGGGAGCATTAGCAGTGGTAATGGTAAGTCTCGTTGCTGAAGGTAATGCTATGGGAGCCGAAGGAGAAAATCTAGGGTTATACTATCTATTTGCAACTGTAATTCTAATGGGAATCATTCAAATCCTAGCTGGAGTTTTTAAGCTAGGAAAGTTCGTTCGTCTTATACCACATCCCGTTATGATGGGATTTGTAAATGGGTTGGCCATTGTTATTTTTCTTTCTCAACTTGGTATGTTTAAAGAGTTTGTGAATGGAGAAAAAGTGTGGATGCAAGGAGCAGATCTTTGGTTAATGTTAGGATTAGTTCTATTAACCATGGCTATCATGTGGGGATTACCAAAATTAAAAGCTACCGCAAAATTACCCGAAGCATTAATAGGAATCATAGTGGTTTCTGCAATAGTAATATTAGGAAAGTTAGATGTGGCTACCGTAGGTAGTTTTATTAGAGATGGCGGAGGAGAAGGACTTAAAGGAGGATTGCCACAATTTCAGTTTGATATTTTTAATAAGGTACCTATGAACATGGAGACCTTAAAATTTATCGGGCCTTATGCCATAATATTAGCGGCTATAGGTTTAATAGAGTCTTTAATGACCCTTAACCTTATAGATGAATTAACCGAAACCCGTGGTAATTCTAATAGAGAATGTATGGCGCAAGGTGGAGCTAATATCATAACTGGTTTATTTGGTGGTATGGGAGGATGTGCTATGATTGGTCAATCTATTATTAATATTAAAGGCGGTGGAAGAACCCGACTTTCTGGTATAGTGGCTGCGGTGACTTTACTTATGTTTATTTTATTTGCATCTGGACTAATAGAACAGGTGCCTATCGCAGCATTAGTGGGTGTTATGTTTATGGTGGTAATAGGAACTTTTGCATGGTCTAGTTTTAGGATATTGAACAAAATACCTCTTACAGATGCAGTTGTTTTGATAGCAGTTTCTTCCTTAACCGTATTCTTTGATTTGGCGGTAGCCGTAATCGCAGGGGTAATTATGTCTGCTTTGGCATTCTCATGGGAAAACGCAAAACGTATTCGTGCGAGAAAACACGTTCGAGAAGATGGTACTAAGGTTTATGAAATTTGGGGACCTCTTTTCTTCGGAAGTATACAGGCTTTCAATAGCAAGTTTGATGTAAATAACGACCCAGAACGTGTAGAAATAGATTTTATGGAGTCTCGTGTGAGCGATCACTCGGCGTTGGAAGCTATTTGGACATTGGTAGGAAAATATGAAGAAGCGGGTAAAAAAGTAAAGATTAAACATCTTAGTGAAGAATGCCAAGCTTTAATGATCAAGGCTTCTCCAAGACTCGCAGGAGTTATTGAACATAATGTAGATGACCCAAGGTATCATGTGATGGCTAAGGTGATGAAATAAAAAAAATGTATATTTCGATATTTAATCGAAGACAATAATAAATGGATATTCCTTTTGAACCTAATATTTTTGGTGTTAAAGTGAATATCCATTTAATTTTGGAATATGCTGCATTTTTTGTGGGTTTTCGATATTATGTATATCTGCGAAAGCGTAGTACCGATCATATTTCTTCAAACAATCGTTTGTCTATAATTATTGGCGCTGTTTTTGGTGCCTTTCTTGGCTCCAGGATTTTCGGATTTTTGGAAAACCCTGTACTTTCAACAGGAGCAGAATATCTACTTTCTATCCTTAGTGCAAAAACCATTATGGGAGGTCTCTTTGGCGGTTTGTTAGGTGTAGAAATAGCAAAAAAAATCATTGGTGAAAAAGCTTCATCTGGAGACCTGTTTACTTTTCCTATTATCTTGGGGATTATAATTGGTAGAATAGGCTGCTTTTTGGCGGGAATAAATGAATTTACCTACGGTAAGGAAACTTTTTCGTTTTTAGGAATGGATCTTGGAGATGGTATAATGAGGCATCCAGTTGCGTTATATGAAGTTGTTTTCTTGATCCTTTTATGGTTGTTTTTAAAAAGGTTTCAGAACATAGCTAAAGCAGAATCAGGGCTATTATTTAAATACTTTATGACTGCTTATTTCCTATTCAGATTCTGTATAGAATTTCTTAAACCCAATATATTTTTGATACTTGGCCTTAGTAGTATTCAGTATTTATGTATCTTATGCATGATTTATTACTGGAAAACTATTCTAAAGCTATTTCATGCCCGTTAGAAATTATACCTATTACGATCATACACTAAGTTTATGTCCTACATGTCTTAAAAGAGTAGATGCTAAAATTGTTTTTGAAGATGACAAGGTCTTTATGCTAAAACGCTGCCCAGAACACGGTAGATCCAAAGTTCTAATCGCAGATGATGTAGAGTACTATAAAAATATTAGAAACTACAATAAACCTTCAGAATTTCCATATAAGTTTAATACAACTACCGACTACGGTTGCCCGTATGATTGTGGTTTGTGCCCTGATCATGAGCAACATTCTTGCTTAACGATTATTGAAGTTACAGATCGTTGTAATTTAACTTGTCCTACATGTTACGCATCTTCCTCTCCTAACTATGGGCGACATAGAACCTTAGATGAGATTAAGAAAATGCTAGATACCATTGTTGAGAATGAAAAAGAACCAGATGTAGTTCAGATAAGTGGAGGAGAACCAACTGTACACCCTCAGTTTTTTGAAATTTTGGATTATGCAAAACAGTTACCTATTCGTCACCTTATGGTAAATACTAATGGTATAAGAATAGCAAAGGATATTAACTTCACCCAAAAATTGGCAAAGTACATGCCCGATTTTGAGATTTATCTACAATTTGATTCTTTACAATCTAAAGTATTAGAAAAGTTACGAGGTGAAGATTTATTGAAGGTGAGAAAGCAAGCTATCGAAAACTTAAATCAATTTAATCTTTCTACCACTTTAGTGGTTACTCTAGAGAAAGGCTTGAATGATAACGAAATAGGAGGTATACTTTCATTTGCTACGCAACAAGAATGTGTTAGAGGAGTCACTTTTCAGCCAACACAAATCGCAGGACGATTAGAAGATTTTGATACACAAACCAACAGAATTACTTTAACCGAAGTAAGAAGAAAAATATTGGAGCAGTTTCCTGTATTCAATTCAGATGATCTTATTCCAGTACCATGTAATCCAGATGCTTTGGTAATGGGATATGCGTTAAAAAATAAAGATGGAATTTTACCGCTTACGCGATATGTAAACCCTGCAGATTTACTCAATAATGGTAAAAATACCATTGTATATGAACAAGACGAAGAGTTACATGAGCGTGTTTTAAAAATGTTTAGTACAGGCAATTCTGTTGAGAAGGCATCCGAAAATTTGAAATCTATCATGTGTTGTTTGCCAGAGATAGATGCTCCAGATTTAGGTTATGATAGTCTTTTTAGAGTGATTATTATGCAATTTGTTGATGCTTACAATTTTGACGTGCGATCTATAAAAAAATCTTGTGTACATATTGTAAATAAAGATTATAAAATTATTCCTTTTGAAACCATGAATTTGTTTTATAGGGATGATAAAAAGGAATATTTAGAACAATTAAGAAAGGAAACAGTATGATTACGAATTTAACTATACTTGAACCTGGCAACCTAGACGGGTTGATTTATTTAATACTTTTCATTCTTTTAGGACCACCAATATTTCTCGCTTTATTTGGGTTGTTACTTTATAAAACGAACAGCCGTAAAGCGGGTAAAATCTTTTTTATACTCGCAGGAGTATATCTTGTGGTTGGATTAGGGATTTGTGGAGCCTTACTTGCAGGATTTTAAATTCTTTCTAAAAGATACATGGTCTCGTTTAGTATTTCGGTTTTATCAGATATCCCTGAGTCTGGTGCATACTTTTTTGATAACTCAAATTCGTCGATATGTTCTTGTAATCTATACCCATCGATATTCTGAAAATAAGAATGAGGTATGGTTTGATGATTAAAGGAGTCATTAGTGTCATTATTACTGTCAAAATAATGAAGCAAACGACGATATACATCGGTTTGTTCTACTTCAGGAAGATAGGTTACACATCCCACTAGGTCTCCCGGCTTTTGGATAGCTTCGAATATTTTAAAAAGTTTATCCGTAGTTTTTCTACTTAAAAAGAAAAACACTCCTTCTATTAATATAAAAACGGGTTTTTTCTGTATCAAAGGGGTTAATTCATTGACGATATCCTCGACACTACCCTCATTGAAGTCCACTGCCGCATAATGAATATCCCTTGAAGGAAGGATACCTTCGCTAACCCAAGTATCTATTTTCTCCTTTTTATAATCAACTATATCTTGTTTGTCTATTTCAACAGTATTTACATTGTTATCAAATGCAAATTGATACATACTAAAACCGGACCCAAAATTTATCAGTGTTCCTCCATTATGCTTTTGAAAAAAAGCACCCATGCATTCATGAAAGTAACGATTCCTCAAAGAGTGTAATAGAGCTTCGTGTTCAGAAATACTTTTTACGATATCAGGAATTAAAGCATCGGTAGCAGGATTGTTCCATAATCTGGCATTTACATCTTTACTGATCTCTTCATGATAAGATCGGTATGTAGATACGACAAAAGCAGTTTCATGTATTTGCATAGCAGACAAGTTTAATAGTCATCCAATTTACATATAAACCGTAGATAACTAGATCACTGTTTAGTGAAATTTAACACTCAGCTTACAATTTAGCTGTAAAGAGATTAAAATTTTAATTGGTTCACCAATTAAAGCTCGGATACTCATAGCTCATTTACGAATTCTACTTTAGCAATTGCGAATTCTAATTTAGCGAAAAAAAGTTGTCTACAATTGATGATTTTTCTGCTTTGTATAAATATGTAAACAACTCATTACTAGGTATTTATGGTTAAATAGTTGTTTAATTATTTGAAAACCCTAAAACTCAAACAAGTGACAATCACTTTAATCTTATTAAACTAACCAAATCATGAAAAAAAACAGTATTCTTAAAACCTTATTTCAAAGAATCGTGTTCTTGACTATGATTTTTGCATCTACACTTAACGCAAAAGACATTTATGTTGCAAAAACAGGAAACGATTCAAATCCAGGTACAGCTGCTCAACCTTTTAAGACCATTGCCAAAGCATCTTCTATAGCTCAAGCAGGCGATGTTATTATAATAGGCGAAGGTACCTATGAAGAGACTATTAAGCCAGCAAGATCTGGAGTAGCTGGAAGACCGATTACATACATTGCCAAACAGGGAGATAAAGTCATTATCTCTGCGATGCAAGCGCTAAGCGGGTGGCAAAAAGACAGAGGAGCGATTTATAAGACAAAAGTAAATTGGGATCTCGGGCAAGAGAATTTCGTAATGAATGGTAATAACGCTATGGATCTGGCCAGATGGCCAAATAATACCGATGGAGATGTTTTTACTCTAAATTCAAAAAGAAATGATGGCGGAAGCGGTGCCAATGTGGTTAATGGAGCATATCTTACTTCTTCTCAAATACCAAATATCAATTGGAAAGGTGGTTCTGTATTTTTTTATGGAGATAAACCGGGTTCTGGTTGGATCGCCTGGAAGGCTTTTATTACTAGTAGTACAGCCGGACGTGTAAATTTTACATTAGACAAAAACCCTTCTTGGATCAGAACCTTTCATGCACCGGCAGATAAAGGTGATTTTTATCTCGAAGGTGTTAAAGGAGCGTTAGATTACCAAAATGAATGGTGGTTCGACAGTAGTACTAAAGAACTGTTTGTGCAAATACCAAACGGAGGAGCTCCTGCTAATGGAGTTATTAGTATGAGGAGAAGAACAGTAACTGTAGATTTAGCAGGAAGAAGTTATATACATATTAAAAACCTAGCCGTATTTGGTGGTAGTATAAACATGCCAAATAATACTGGGAATAATTTGATATATGGAGTTTCCTCATTTTATGGAAATCATACTTTAGGTGTTCAAAAAGGATTTTCGGCAAATAAGCAAAGTATTTTACTAGAAGGAAATAATAATGTTGTAGAAAAGTGTGAAGTAGCTTTTGGTGCTGCAAATGGTATCAAAGTTTCAGGGAATAATAATAAAATTCTCAACTCTAGAATTCACGACTTTAATTATATAGGTTCATATGATGCTCCTATAAATGCAAGGGGGGGGCGAAATACTACTTTTAAAGGGAATACCATTTTTCGAGCTGGAAGAGATGGAGTGCAATTTTTTAATAACAGTAGCGAGTTTGCCTATAATGATGTGTATAGAGCAAACCTCATCAATGATGATTGTGCCTTAATCTATACTGTAGGAGGCCCTCATAACGGTGAAATTCATCATAATTGGTTTCATGATAATGAAAGTCGTGGTCGATTGCGAAAAGCGGCAGCAATCTATTTAGATAATGATGCAGAAGCATTTTCTGTACATCATAATGTGGTCTGGAATATTGAGTGGACAGGTGTACAAATTAACTGGAATGGTAAGGATATAGATATCTTTAATAATACCTTGGTAAAGACCCAGGGAGGAGCAATGGGGGCTTGGCATAAAGCAGGAACGGCTTTTTCTAATGTTAAAGTATGGAATAACATTGCAGATGTAGAAACCGTAGACGATCCAACAACACAAGAGGATGAAGGGACTTTTGAAAGAGATGCAGATAAACAGAATAATGTAATTACCAAATCAGGGTTTTTAAATTATAACAATAATAAATTTAATCTCACGGCAAGTTCTCCGGCTGTAAACGCGGGAAGACAAATTTCTGGAATTACCAATGGTTATGTTGGAGCTGCTCCCGATGCCGGAGCATATGAATATGGCGGTGAAAACTGGGTGCCTGGAATCGATTGGAATCCTAATCTAGGACCCACAGGCCAAGGTTGTTATGGATTACCAGGAGAATCGTGTACAGTAGAACCTTCGAAACCGGTTGTGTCGTTTTCTACACCTGCAAATAATGCACAATTTGATCCGGGTAGTTCTATAGAAGTTGAGGTGAATGCAACCGATGCAGATGGAACCATTGCCTATGTAGAATTATTCATTAATGATGAATTTGTGCGCAGAGAAAACTTAGCTCCTTATGAGTGGGGGAAAGCAACTCAAAATGATCCAAAGCTTAAAAATTTGGCTGCAGGAGATTATACACTTAAAGCTGTTGCGTATGATAATGATGGAAAAAATTCTGAAACGACCATTAGTGTAAAAGTTTCAAATTCTGATCCTCAATATGGTGATAAAGTAAATTTTGTAAACGCTCCAACAACCATAGCTCCTTCAACTACATATACTTTTGACGTGAATTATGAGGCCTCTGCCGATAGAGAAATAGTAGTAGAGTTTTGGTCTGCTACCAACTGGATAGCACAAGAAAATATAATTGTTTCTAAAGGAACGGGGGTAAAACCTATTACCGTTAATTTGCCAAATCCTCCACAACCGGGAACAGGTTATGTTTATAAACTTCATATTAGACCTGTGGGCACCAACTGGCAAAATGCTATAGATAGAGATCAGGTTAACAATGTTACTGTACAGCAACCTTATGCAGATAAGGTGAGTTTTTCTGGAGCTTCAGCTAGTATAGTTCAAGCTAATTCCTACACCTTCAATATTAACTATGAAGCATCTGCCAATAGAGAAATAGTAGTAGAGTTTTGGTCTGCTACCAGTTGGATTGCTCAGGCAGATGTAACGGTATCTCAAGGTACAGGAGTGAAGCCAGTAACGGTGAATCTTCCTAATTTACCAAACCCAGGGAACGGATATATTTATAAAACTCATATTCGACCAGTTGGTACAACTTGGAGAGATGCATTAGATACAGATCAAGTTAGTGGAGTGGTTGTGAATTCATTAAATACTCAAATAATTCCTGATGGAACGTATTTTATAACATCTTCTGTAAATGACCAAAGGTTATTGTCACGAGCATTAGAGAATCATAGTGCAGTGATGATTAATCCAGGTAATTATGACGATCAAAAGTGGGAGTTTAAACACCTTTCCGACGATGTATATACAATTAAAAATATCGGGACCGGAAGATATTTAGAAGTGCCCTATGCCGCATGTGGAGATGGAACCAATGTCGCAACCTGGCTTAACGCTGCCGACGCTCATAAACAATGGAAGGTAGTACAAAATGGAACAGGTATTTATGGTTTAAAACCAATGCACTGTTTAAGTACAGGTTTAGACAGAGCAGCGGGAGCACAAAATGCAAATGTGCAGATATGGGGATATAGTAGTAGCAATACAAATCAGAAATGGAAAATTATTGAAGATCATACGTCTAGCAAAGCAGCAACAACAAGAGAAATTGCTAGTCTAAGTGATGATTTGTTTATTTATCCTAATCCGGTAGTCGAAGTACTCCATATCAAAAATCAAAACGCAAAAGCAGAAATTACCATTTTTGATATGTTGGGAAGAAAGATATTATCAAGAGTTACAAACGAAAAGAACGAAAGCACCTCAATTAATGTGTCTATATTAAATGATGGACTATATTTTCTTACTGTAAATGGGGGTGAGCCTATTAAATTCATGAAAGAATAGTTTTACAGTATTGGTTACTAAAAGGGGAGCTCATTTGAGCTCCCTTTTTTTTTTATTGAATTCCGACAAAAATATCTACTTCTGCATCTGTTGGGTCCATGGCTCTTTCGTCATAGACTTCAAAGTCAGTGGTATAAGTTCGGTTTAGGTCACTTTTCCAAATCTTAGCCCAAGTATTGGGAATAGCTTCTTTGGTGACATCTCCTTGAGCGGTAAATTTTGAATACACACCATTTTTTATCGAAGTACCTGTCATACCTTCTGGGATATTATCTAGGTTGCTTACTTTGCAGCCAACAATGGCCTTATAATATCCCGCAGCCCCATTTTCATAATCAGTATAAATACCAAAGATAGAATCTTCTAGTTTATTAGGAATTTTATGAATAATATCTTCATCCATAAACTTTTTCCATAAATTTTGAATGTCTAGTGTGATGTGCTGGTCTTCATTTCTGGTTCTTACTGAGAGTCCAATAACGTGAAACTCATTAATTGCTGTGGTTGTCATACTTTTTGTTTTTTTAAGATGAATACATCAACAAAAGTAATAGCAGGTAATGACAAAGGTATGTCAGTAGTAATTCTAATAATTTTAGAGATTAAATAAATTCCAGTTTTTTGAAATTCTGGTTTAAGATAGTATGATCTTTTACTTGTAGCCAGTTTCCTAAAATAGTAGCATATATACTTCTGAAATCTACAGTGAATCGTAGGTCCCCATTTTCATCCAAATTAGAAAGATTAGGAAGTTCATTATAAACCCCAGCTCTTTTAAGTGAACCTCCTATGGCAATTACATTGTTGGCTGCTCCATGATCGGTACCACGACTACCATTTTGTTTTACTCTACGTCCAAACTCAGAGAATGTGAGAATTAAAGTGTCTTTAAATCGATCATTCTTTTTTAAATCTTTTACCAACGCTCCAATGGCTTCAGAATATACTTTTAGCAATCGATCCTGGCTATTTAGCTGATTTACATGACTGTCAAAACCGCCTAGAGAGCTGTAATAAACTCGGGTTTTTAATCCCGAAACAATAAAATCAGCAATTGTTTTCAGATTTTTGGCAAACTTCGTTTGGGGATACTCAGTATCTGTGATGTAAATTTTTGAAGTTTCATGAATATACGATGCAGATGAGTAGGTTTCTAACATCGTTTTGTAAAGATACCCTTGATTATCTTCATCAAGCATTTCTTTATGGGCATGTCCAACTATGTCCTTAAAGAAAGGTTCTCTTGTTGTTCGATATAATTGTCTGGGGTCAGATACTGCGATACCATTAATGCTATTACCTTTAAGCGCAAGGGATAATGACGTATCTACTTCTATAGCTTGATACGGATGCTGGCAATTAGCATCCAGGTATCGGCCTACCCAACCTGTCGATAAATACTCATTGGTATTGCTTGCCGTTTGCCAGATATCCGTACTTCTAAAATGAGAACGATTAGGGTTCGGGTACCCTACATTATTGATAATTGATACTTCACCTTTATCATATAGCTCTTTTAAAGGCTTTAGATTTAAATTGAAAGCAAGATCATTGGTAATTGCCAGGGTCTGATCGCTTTTTTTGGCTATAGAAGGTCGTAATCGATGATAGATGTCATTACTAATAGGTATTATGGTATTTAGACCATCATTTCCTCCAGATAATTGAATAATAATTACATTTTTATACCCTGATAATTGCTCTGGGGACAAAAACTCCATTCCTTTTAAAAATGAAGGAACCAAAGTCATACCTGAGGCAAATACCGACTGTTTTAAAAAATCTCTTCTTCTCATTTTTTTAGGAATTAACAAAGTTGATATTCTGGAAGGCTCATTAGTTCGATAATGAAATTTTTGGTGTCTGTATGGTGTAGCTCGGAAACAGTTTTCTGAGCTGCTCTAGAAAGACTTGGCTGAATTATGAATTGTACCAAAGCATTTTTGTCTTTCTTTTCTAATTGATTTAAAAATTCTGTCCAACTTGGTGTGGCCTGCACTTTTTTCTGCAATTTAGACTTCATTTTGGAATACATTTCTTGACGTATCATAAGCACGCCTTCAGGCATGTCACCTTTATCTTGCCACTCAATTACTCCACTGTTTAAGATTAATGATGCTAGTTTTAATCTAAGCATTAACGTAGAATTATCGATCCATGCTTTTCCTCCAGGCCAACCAGCTACATTAGGAGGGAAAAATAACATTTGGTTAAGTTTACGCTGCAAATAGAGTAATACTTTGGGGTCTTTATAACCCACTTTAAGAGGTCTACTGAGGCCCACTAAAAGTTCTATGGGAGATTTAATTTTTACTCCGATATTTTTAAGATCGTAGAACCAAGTGCTTTTAAATAGTGTTTTTAAAACAGTGGTAAGATCATAATTTGATTCGTAAAAAGAAGTAGCTAATTCGTCAATATGTCTGTGATTAGGGATGTCATTTACAAAATAAGCATACAATTTTGCACAGATATACTTCGCTGTTTGTTTATTCTCTAGTAGAATTTTAATAACGTCTTCACCATTATAGTTTCCGGTAGTACCCAAAATGGTTTTTGTACCGTAGTCGTGATGTACTTTTCTAAACACAAAATCTCCATCTCGATTAAAATTCCAACCTGTAAAAGCTCTGGCAGCTTCTTTAATATCATGTTCAGTATAGCCATTATCTCTACCTAGTGTAAATAACTCCATAACTTCCCTGGCAAAATTCTCGTTAGGATGATCTTCACGATTTTGGCGATTATTCAGAAAAATTAACATCGCAGGAGATTTTGATACTGCCATGAGCATTGTTCCAAAATTTCCTAGCGCATGTTCCCTAATGACATTGTTTAGCTGTATACATGCTCGGGGTGTTTTTAAACGAACGGCAAAATGATCATGAAAAAATAGGGTTATCTTCTCTCGTAAAACCTCATTAGTGTCAATGAGTCTTTGTACCCACAATGTGTTGAGTTCTGTCATTTTACTATTTCGAAGTTTTCTTAGCTTTCTGCGTTCTTCTTGAGACAGGTCCTTTTTGTTCTTTACAAGTATTCCAAAATTCATTGACAAAGGAGCAGTTGAACTACTTTGATCAAATATTCTTTCGATGATTTCGTTTTTGGAGAGTCTTCGAACGATTTTTAATTCTTGGGGTAATATTCCAAACCCTGCTCGCCAATACAGATGTTGTATTTCCTTTTCTGAAAGTTGAGTACTCATAGTTAAACCATTTATACCTAAGACCGCGGTTTTGATAAAAGGTTTAATCTCACCCAAAAGTTATGGATTAAAAAAAGGCTTTTCATTCAGTGAAAAGCCTTTGGTCTACAGGTAAAAAGTTATTACTCGCATTTTATTTCACTCTTGACATTATCGTCTTTGGTGGCATCATTTTGCGTTGTGGTCTCTGTAAATAACACAAATTTATCAATGGCATGTCCTTTTGATCTTCCAGAAATTTCAATAGTGTAATCACCAGGGGTGTCAAACACTACGAAAATATCATGGGCATCATTATCACTGGTAGAAGATTGCCAATGCCATGTACTTGCTTTGTTCATATATATTTTAAACCATCCTTCTTTACTTGAACCGTTGGGAGAGGTATTTTGCTGCCCAGCACTTTCGGCAATAGGATCTAGAGTTGTATCATTAGGGTACACTATGTTACCGTTTCCTTTTTTTCCATAAAAATGCTTGGCATCAGGAATTCTTAACCAGGAGTCGTTATGTTCGGTTCCATTGGTTCCTATGCCAATGTAAGACCTCCAAATAAAGCGATAAGTACCTGGGTTCGCAATTCTGATTTTGTAAGTTAGTAAACCATTTCCTGGCTTGTTAAAAGCGTCATCCCCATCCCATATTAAATATCCTTCACCAGAAGAGTCTGCAATATCTTGGGTCAATTTCCATGAGCTTCCAGAAAAATTTCCATTTTCAGATTCGACAGTGAGTAAACCATCTTTTTCTATGAATACAGCAGTTGTGGCATTATCACACCCTCCATTATTTGGGTTTGTATCCGGAGTCGGAGTGGGGTCAGGGTTTGGATCTCCTCCGGTTTCATCGTTTACAGGATCATCATCTCCGCTACATGCAATTAGAAATGAAAATAAAAAGAAATAGATGGGGTACTTCAAAATTTTAGCAATCATTGCGATAAGTTTTATTTGGTTAAGGGTTTAAGTTAAGTATGAATTTTATGTTTCAAGAAGAAAAACGCAATACTTGTAAAATAATTACTTAAAAGTTATCGAAAATTTATTTGTAAGTCTATAGATAAGGGGTGCTTTTACTTTTTGAGTTCAAGTAAATCCCAGGTATTCCCGTAAAGATCTTCAAAAACTACAACGGTACCGTAGGGTTCCTCTCTTGGAGTTTCCAAAAAAGATATTCCTTTAGATTTCATTAAATTATATTCCTCCCAGAAATTATCTGTGTGTAAGAATAGAAATACCCGTCCACCACTCTGATTCCCAATTGCATTTTCTTGTTCGGTGTTTGAAGCTTTTGCTAGTAGGATAAAAGTTTCATTATCGTGAGAAGGAGCTATAAGAACCCACCGTTTTTCACTATCAATTTTGGTGTCTTCGATAAGTTTGAAATTAAGTTTTCCAACATAAAAAGCTATCGCTTCATCATAGTCTTTTACAATCAAAGAGAAAGCACCTATTTTTAGATTCATAATCGTTTATTTCACCTTTACCGTTTCTGGAACCAGACCCGTAACATCTCCTCCATTTCTAATTACATCTCTAACAATAGAAGAAGATATATAACTTTTACCAGAAGAAGTAAGTAGGAAAACAGTTTCAATTTCAGACATTTTCCTATTGGTATGAGCAATGGCCTTTTCAAATTCAAAATCTGCAGGGTTACGCAATCCTCTCAAAATAAAATTAGCTTTCTGTTTTTTACAAAAATCAACGGTGAGGCCTTTGTAGGTCATTACTTTAATTTTAGACTCACCTTTAAAAGACTGTTCGATAAATTCCTTACGCTCTTCAAGAGAAAACATATATTTTTTGTCGGCATTAATTCCAATTGCTATGATAATCTCATCAAATAGTGTTAATCCTCTTTCGATAATGTCATAATGCCCTAAAGTAATTGGGTCAAATGATCCTGGAAAAACGGCTCTTCTCATGGGTGACGAATGATTTGTAAGTAAAAATAAAAAAGCAAGTTACTAATTTATTTTTTTAAAGATTCCTCAATGGTATTGCTTAAAAGCTCTTTGATACTTATTCCTGCTGCCAACGCTTGTTGAGGTAAAATACTAGCTTCGCTAAATCCTGGATTTGTATTCATTTCTATAAAATGCGGTTCACCATTGTGAAAAATATATTCACTTCGTGAAAAACCACTCATTTTTAATATCTGATACACCTTAAGGGCAAGGGAATTTACTTTTTCGGTATCTTCTGGAGATAATCTTGCAGGTGTTATTTCCTGAGATTGCCCCATGTATTTCGCTTCATAATCGAAAAACTCATTTTCTGAAACAATTTCTGTAATGGGCAATACTTTATCTTCACCCTTATAGGTAATTACTCCTACAGATACTTCGGTGCCACTCAGGAAAGATTCAATAATAATCTCGTCATCTTCTTTGTACGCCACTTCGATTGCGGATAAAAGTTCTTCTTCTTTTTTGACCTTTGAAACTCCATAACTACTGCCGGCTTTATTAGCTTTAACAAAGCAAGGTAAACCTACTGTAGCTATAATTTCTTTGGTGTTTATATGATCGCCTTTGTTCAAGAAGTAATTTGTAGCAGTAGGTATACCATAAGGTTTTAATGTGCTAATACAATCACGTTTATTAAAAGTAAGTGCAGCTTGATAAAAATCACACGCAGTTTGAGGGATACCTATTAATTCGAAATATGCTTGAAGTAATCCGTCTTCACCCGGAGTACCATGAACGATGTTAAAAGCAACATCGAATGTTATTTTTTTGTTCTCTAAAGTAAGAGAGAAATCATTTTTATCGATGATATATTCTTGATTTTCATCATCTAAATAATACCATTTTTCCTGAGTTATAAAAATTCGAAACGGATTGTAGAGGTCTCTGTCAAGATGTTTATAAACCACATTTCCACTTTTAACCGAAATATCATACTCGCTAGAGTATCCACCCATTAAAATAGCTACGTTTTTATTCATGAAATGACTTTTGAAAGCAAAAATATCATTTATATGGTAAGAAATAAGTACTATTAAATTTAAAATTTTAGGAAACCAGTAGGAATTTTAGTTTTTCTTCTAGAATTGACTCATGATACACTTTTTTCTCGTATTATGGGTTTATAGGAATATGGAACATAAAATTTAAAAAGAGCAAAAAGCTTAAAACCTCCCGTTTTTATATATTTGTCCAAATTATGAACGTACTTATGAATTTTTTCAAGAGCCTCTTTAAATTTATTTACAGCAAAATATTTTTGATCCAGGTAGTTATAGCTATTGCAATGCTTGCAATATTGGCTTTCGTTGCTTTAGAATGGTTGGAGAGCACTACTAATCATAATCAGAGAATAGTAGTTCCTAGCCTTAGTAAAAAGACTTTGGATGAAGTTACTACTATCTTAGAAGAAAAAACTTTAAGATTCGAGGTTCAAGATTCAGCGAATTTTAATCCCGATTATCCTAGATATTCTGTTATAGAGCAAAATCCAGCCGCAGGAAGCGAAGTAAAGGAGAATAGAAAAATATACGTAACACTAAACCCATCGGGATATAGAAAAATAGAGGTTCCCAATGTAGTGCAAAGAACTCGACGACAAGCCGAACCTAAACTAATAGCTCTAGGGTTTAAAATTGGTTCAGTTACCTATAAACCGAATATTGCTCAAGATATGGTTTTGGAGTTAAGACATAATGGTAAAAGACTAGCACCAGGCACAAAGCTTATGAAAACTTCTACTATAGATTTGGTTTTGGGGGATGGTAAAACGAGTGCTATAAATCTTTCTAATTAGTTTTGAAGGAACATAAAGATATAGAAGATATTAATGATAATGATGATGAACTTCATGAGCATTATCGTTTTGTTGCTGGAGCAGGGCAGGTACCTCTTAGGGTAGATAAGTTTTTAATGAATTTTGTTGAAAACGCAACTCGAAACAAGATACAGCAAGCCGCAAAAGGGGGTAGTGTTTTTGTAAATGACATTGCAGTGAAATCAAATCACAAAGTCAAGCCCAACGATGTAGTGAGGGTATTATTTGCACACCCACCTTATGAAAATTTGCTTACCCCAGAAAACATTCCTTTAGATATTGTATATGAAGATGAAGCATTGCTAGTGGTAAATAAACCTGCTGGTATGGTTGTTCACCCTGGGCACGGAAATTATTCTGGGACCTTAATCAATGCATTGATTTACCACTTTGAAAATCTACCAAACAATAGCAGTGAGCGACCTGGCTTGGTACATCGAATTGATAAAGACACTAGTGGTCTATTGGTTATTGCGAAAACTGAAGAAGCAATGACGCATTTGGCCAAACAGTTTTTTGATAAAACTAGTGAACGCGAATATGTAGCTATAGTATGGGGTAATCTTGCAGATGATGAAGGTACTATAGAGGGGAATATCGGGCGACATCCTAAAAACAGATTACAAAATACGGTTTTTGAAGGAGATGAAGCCGATAAAGGGAAACCGGCAATAACTCATTATAAAGTAATCGAAAGGTTGGGATATGTTACTTTGGTTTCTTGTAGATTAGAAACTGGGCGTACTCATCAAATTCGTGTTCACATGAAATATATCGGTCATACATTGTTTAATGATGAACGATACGGAGGAGAAAAAATCTTAAAAGGAACTACATTTACCAAGTACAAACAGTTTGTAGATAATTGCTTCAAGATATTACCGCGACAAGCGTTACATGCGCGAACTCTTGGGTTCATACATCCAACAACTGGAAAGAAAATGCATTTTGAAACTCAGGTTCCTGAAGATATGGAACAGTGCATTGAGCGCTGGAGAAATTATGCAAAAAATCAACTTTCTTCAGAATAAACTCGCGGATTTCTTTACCGGAAAAATAAAAAGTTATATTAAAAAAAGGTAAACAAATGGTTTAATTTAGAATTAAATAGTGATTCCTAATTAAATAACGTTACCTTCGCGCTTTAATATTTTATAATGAATAAAGGAACAGTAAAATTTTTCAATGACTCCAAAGGATATGGATTCATTACAGAAGAAGGATCAAACAAAGATCACTTTGTACACATTTCTGGCTTAATCGACGAAGTTCGAGAAGGAGATGCAGTGGAGTTTGACCTTAAGGAAGGTAAAAAAGGATTAAACGCTGTAAATGTTAAAGTGATTTAATATATACAAATTAATTTTTTTAATTAGAGCCTGTCTACATAGACAGGCTTTTTTGTTGTATAAGATTACTTGATGAAATCTACTAGAGATAATTTATAACAATACCTAATTTTACAGTAATGAAGAATACTAAGATAAACATCAAAGAGACCGAAATTCTATCAGATAATTGGTACACACTAAAAAAAGTTACCTATGACTATCAAAAAGAAGATGGACAATGGGAAATACACCAAAGAGAAGCATATGATCGAGGTAATGGCGCAGCTATCTTATTGTACAATAAAGAGAGACAGAAAGTAATATTAACTAGGCAATTTAGATTACCAACCTATATTAATGGTAATGATACCGGACTCATGATCGAAGTGTGTGCAGGCTTATTAGATGATAATAATCCAGAGGATTGTATTCGTAAAGAGACCGAAGAAGAGACTGGGTATAAAGTCTCTAAAGTAGAGAAGGTTTTCGAATCTTATATGTCTCCGGGTTCTGTAACCGAGATTTTATATTTTTTTATAGCAGAATACTCATCAGAGATGAAGATAAGTAGTGGTGGGGGTTTGGCGCATGAGCAAGAAAATATTGAAGTTATAGAATTAGATTTTGAAAAAGCGTACAACATGATTTTTTCAGGAGAAATTAAAGACGGAAAAACAATAATGCTATTACAACATGCTAAAATTCATAATGTAATAGGAAAATAATACAGATCGCAGTAGTATTAAATTAGAATTTAAAGAAAATGAGTATGAGGATAGAAGAATTAAAGATATATACGCAAAAGTTAGAAGAGCAAACCGAGTTTTACAAAAATGTATTAGGTTTAAAATTACTTGGTAAATCACATGATCAAGTCACTTTTAAAATGGGGGAGTCAATATTAAAAATAACATATAGTGCCACAGCACAACCATATCACTTTGCAATTAATATTCCTTCAAATAAAGAACTTGAATCTCTAGAATGGTTAAAACAGAGGTTAGATATTTTGAAAGATGGAGATTCAGAAATTGTGGATTTTGTAAGTTGGAATGCAAAAGCAATATATTTTTATGATGCCGATCAAAATATAGTAGAACTTATAGCAAGAAAAAACTTAAATAATACATCTAATGTTGTATTCGATCAAGACTCATTTCTTGAAATTTCAGAGATTGGGATGCCAACAACAAATATAGAGGATAAATTTACGCAGCTTAATACAAAATGTGAATTAGAGATATTTGATGGAAGTTTTGAGAGATTTTGTGCGATTGGTGATGAAAACGGGCTTTTTATTTCAATCAATAAAGAGATAAAAAAATGGTTTCCAACCAATGAACTAGCCTATTCTTCAAATTTTGAAACGATAATTATGGTAAAAGAGAATAGGTATAAGGTTGATTTTAAAGACGATCGGTTATTTGTAGATAGTTATTAATGTTTTGGTTTAGAACAGCATAAATCTTTCTAATACCAAAATAGAGAAGAAATAGAACAGTATATTTTAATTCTCAACGTACAATTGTATTTTTGAAAAAAGTATTTAGCACATGAAAATTGTAGTTTCTCCTGCAAAATCGTTAGATTTTGAAACATCGTTACCCACGAAACAGCATACAGCACCTATTTTTTTGTCTGAGGCAGAAAAATTAAATGCTACATTGAAGAAAAAATCACCAAAGAAATTATCTGAGTTAATGAGCATTAGCGATAAGTTGGCTCAGTTAAATTGGGAACGCAATCAGGAGTTTCAACCTCCATTTACACCTGATAATGCAAGGCCTGCAGTATATGCTTTTAACGGGGACGTATATACAGGCTTAGATGCATATACTATACCTGAAGAAAAGCTCGATGCTCTTCAGGATCAGTTAAGAATACTTTCTGGACTTTATGGATTATTAAAACCTTTGGACCTTATACAACCGTATAGACTAGAAATGGGGACAAAGTTAAAGGTAGGATCTAAGAGTAACTTGTATGAATTCTGGAGAAAAACACTTACTCAGCAACTTAATGAGGAGTTAGGAGATGATGAGTTATTTGTAAATCTTGCTAGTAACGAATATTTTAAAGCTATTGATGCTAAAACGCTTAAGGTTCCAGTAATAACTCCTCAATTTAAAGATTGGAAAGGTGATAAGCTCAAAATGATTAGTTTTTTTGCTAAAAAAGCCAGAGGGATGATGGTACGTTACATTATTGACACAGGAGCGCAAACCATAGATGATCTTAAAGGTTTTAATTATGATGGGTACGGCTTTAGTGAAGAACATACTGCAAAACCTGGAGAGTTGGTTTTTGTAAGATAGTTATACAATCTTAGTCTTAGCATATCCTCTTGTTTATGCATCTAATTTTAGTATCTTCAACCCATATTACGATACACAAATCATTAGATGCAAAAGCTAATTAATTTCCTAGATACTGTAGGTGAAAAAATAGGAGTAGCTGTAAGTTGGGCAGCAGCTCTATTAGCCCTTGTGATCGGTTTTGATGTAATTATACGTTATGTCTTTAAATTTACCTATGTGTGGATGATCGAAATAGAAATTTATCTATTTGGCATCATGTTTCTTCTAGCTTCGGGTTATACTTTTAAATACGAAAAACATGTTCGGGTAGATGTTTTTTATGCAAAACTTTCTAAAAAGAAAAAAGCTTGGATTGATCTTTTGGGTGGAGCTTTGTTGTTAATACCTTGGTGTTATGTAGTTATTGTATCGTCTTGGTATTATGGATTGTCCTCATTTATGATGGGAGAAGGTTCTCCACAACCTGGAGGACTACCTGCATTGTATGTTCTTAAATTTTGCATTACTCTTGGGTTCGTGTTTTTAGGTATTCAAGCAGTGTCACAAATGCTAAAATCAATTCAAGTCATTTTTAACAGAGATAATTAATGGAATATTTAGCAATAGTACTCTTCGTTATTATCTTTATTCTAATTCTTAGAGGATATCCCGTAGCATTTACTTTAGGGGGTATTTCAGTGGCTTTTGCTTTTGGAGTTTCAATTTTTGCACCAGATGTTTTTCAGATGTCGACCTTCTATTTGCTACCATCAAGAATAATGGGAGTGGTAAATAATTATGTGTTGATGGCGGTTCCATTGTTCATTTTTATGGGGATTATGCTCGAAAAATCGGGACTAGCACAAAGCCTTTTAGAAACTATGGCTATGATGTTTGGTCGCGTGAGAGGTGGCCTTGCTATTTCGGTAGTTATTGTGGGAGCACTATTAGCAGCATCTACTGGTATTGTTGGTGCTACGGTAGTGACCATGGGTTTGATCAGTTTACCTACCATGCTAAAAAGAGGGTACAAAACAGAGCTGGCTACCGGTGTAATTGCTTCTTCGGGAACTTTGGGGCAAATTATCCCTCCTTCTATAGTCCTGGTACTATTGGCAGATACTATTAATAGTTCTTCTAGAGGTACTGCTTCTGTAGATGTAGGAACTTTGTTTTCAGCAGCGTTATTGCCAGGCTTAATACTGGTGGGATTGTATATTGTTTATATTTTAATTAGATCTTTTATCTATAAAAACGATGCGCCCAGTATTCCGGCAGAAGAGATTAAAGAATTCAAAGGATCGAATTTTGGAGCAAAAATTTTAAAAGTACTATTGTTACCAGTACTTTTAATCGTATTGGTATTAGGATCGATATTTACTGGAATAGCTTCTCCAACCGAAGCGTCAGCCATAGGAGCTATAGGGGCTACGTTGTTAACAGTGATTCAAAAGAAATTCTCATTAAAAATTCTAAAAGAAGTTGCGCAAGAAACTACAAAACTTACCTCAATGGTATTTTTTATTCTTTTGGGAGCAACAACATTTACGTTGGTGTTTAGATCTCTGGGTGGAGACTCTTATTTACAGGAATTAATTATGTCTTCTAACCTTTCACCTCTTATGTTTCTATTACTGGTCATGGTAGTGGTTTTTATTGCAGGGTTTTTTATAGATTTTATAGAAATTGTATTCATAATTGTCCCGGTGGTAACTCCAGTTTTTAATGCGTTTGATATGAATATGCTCTGGGTCGGTATTTTGATAGCGCTCAACTTGCAAACTTCATTTCTAACACCTCCTTTTGGGTTTGCACTATTTTACCTGAAAGGCGTTGCTCCAGATACCGTGAGTACCAGTCAGATTTATAGAGGAATAATACCTTTTATTATCATTCAGTTGGTAATCGTAGGTTTGGTGGTCTTTTTTCCTGAACTTATTTTTATATCAAAATAAATCCCACAATGGGTAAAAATCATAACGAATGAACTTTTCAATTTTTTATAGTGGTCGAAGAAATCAGTGCATTGGCTTAGTACTTTTAGTTTTGGTATGCACTACGTTTTCTTCTTGCTTAGGAGACCCTCCGGCAAGTATGCAAACAAACTCGTATGATGTGGCCAAACCTGATAAAGTATTTTATTGGAAAATGACAACCACCTGGCCTCCAAATTTTCCAGTTTTGGGAGAAGTGGCGGAAAAGTATGCAGAATGGGTAGATGAATTGTCAAACGGACAAATAAAAATCAAGGTATACGGTGGAGGCGAGTTGGTTCCTCCATTAGAAGCTTTTGATGCCGTGTCACAAGGTACCATAGAAATGGGATGTGGTGCAGCATACTATTGGGCCGGTAAAACTCCAGCGGCTCAGTTCTTTGCAGCTGTACCTTTTGGGATGAATAGTCAACAGATTACATCCTGGTTAGAAACAGGTGGAGGCTATGAATTATGGAAAAAGACCTATGCAAAATTTAATCTTGTTCCTTTTATGGGAGGGAATACCGGTGTACAAATGGGAGGATGGTTTAATAGGGAAATTAATTCGGTCGAAGATTTTAAAGGATTAAAAATGAGATTACCGGGTATAGGAGGAAAAGTATTAGAAAAAGCAGGAGGAGCAGCGGTACTGGTAGCAGGAAGTGAGATTTATACAAGTTTAGAAAGGGGAGTAATTGATGCTACAGAATGGATTGGTCCTTACCATGATTATAAAATGGGGTTTCATAAAATTGCAAAATACTACTACACTCCTGGATGGCATGAAACAGGTTCTCAACTAGAATTTTTTATAAATAAAAATCTATTCGATGGTTTACCTCCTCATTTACAAGCGGTGCTAGAAGCTGCTTCTAAACGCTCTCAAGTTTGGGTATTATCAGAATTCGACAAGCAAAATGGTATCTATTTGGATAAGTTGGTCAATGAAGAAGGAGTAGAAGTAAGAGAGTTCTCTAAAGAAACACTTGATGCGCTAAGAGCATATACCAAAGAAGCGCTAAGTGAAATGGTAGGTGATGATCCTCTAACAAAAGAAGTTTATAATAGCTATTCTAGTTTTCAGGAAAGAATATCCAAATGGTCTGTGGTAACCGAAAAAGCCTATTATAATAAGATTCAACAGGAAAATTAGTTGCTTTTAAGGATTTTTATTTGATAAATATGCCTTTTTGATGAAATATCGAAAAGGCATATCTGTAAGATTACTTTTTACTTAAAACACTAGATCTTCGTCAGTTTCAAGATCAACTGCAGTGGTGTTTCCTTCATTATCAGTTACACTTACCATACTATCACATTCTCCATCTCCAAAATTCAACGTTTTCACAGCGGTATTTTCTTTGTTTATAATTACCCCGCTTACAGGATATTCACAAGTGTCTTCAAAACGTAGTGGAGTTTCGGTGGTAAATGAGAATACATCTCCGTTACTAAAGATTGCAGTTCCATTGCTGGTGATTAATGTATAAAATTCAAAAGTATCATTGTTCATGAAAAGCTCATTTTTACTATCTTCTTCAATAGTAGCTGTAAGACCATCTGCCCAGCTAAAATCAATTTTAGAAGTCGAAGTTATAGTTTCTGAACCTTGAGCTGTAAGAGAAATTACAAGTTTGGTAGTACCATTTACATTCATATCGTTAAAAATAAGATTTTCCATGGTCTGATCTGAAGTAATTGAAATGTTTTCACCATCGAGATTTAATGAAAAAGACATCAAGATCTTACCAGACATAATATCTCCTCCTTCGACCTCACATCCATTGCCAAAATCTATAGTAACCGTTCCTCCTGTTTGGTCATTATTTAATTCTTGACTTATGGTGTAACAGTCGTTCATTTTTTGATTTAGATTTTCTGAAAATCTCATTCGTACCCCAGTGTTAATTGCTCCCGAGGTCAAATCATTTATTTGATCGGTAGCTGCTTCGAGATCCCTATATTGATCTGAAGTGGTAACCTCTGAAGTTGAATTTCCGCCTTCATCATTATTGTCGTCACTACTGCAACTAAATAAAAAGGCAGCAGCTAGAATTAGGCTGGTAAACGAAATGATTTTGTTTGTCATAATTGAAAGGTTTAATAGATTGTTGTTTTTATTTATCGGGGGGCAAAAGTAAAATGCTCAAGCAGTTGAAGAAGTTAAAACCGGGTTAATTATTTTGTTAATTAGGCTTTTGTTAACAGGGGATTTTCCCCCTGCAGTTTGTGGCCTGAAGTTATAGGAAATTTGTGTGTATTTTTTGTAGGCCTTGTATAATAGACATTGCCAGAGCTTCTAAATAATTTTCATACTAAATTTATTGGTATGACAAAAAAGAATTTTGAAGTTTATTCTGAAGTAATTTTTAGTAAATATTGTCGTATTAATTTGGGGGTGAAATGATGTTGTAAAAAAGATAAATTAGAGGTGAAATTTGTTTCTCTTTAATAGTTCGAAAAACATTATTTTGAAGAGTGTTTAAAAAGCAAGGCTTAAGAGTTTACGAAATAAAAAAAACCGTTTTAGTAGATCACTAAAACGGTTTTTAATTCTCATTATGTTATATTACGGTAATTAAAGTTCTATGGTTGTTTCATTACCATCACTATCGGTTTGTGTAGCAATGTTGTCGCATTCGCCATCTCCATAATCAAGAGTTACTGTATCACTATTTTGAGATGTAATGATTACTCCGCTCACAATATAAATACATCCTCTTTCATTTCTAAGTGGTGTAGTAATTTCTACACTATATATATCTCCATTACTAAATGTGGTATTGCTGCTGCCTGAGGTTAAGGAGTAATAATCAAAATCACCGGGATTATCTGCATTTGTCTCTAGAAAGGTTTCTTTTGTGAAATTAGTTTCGCTAGTGGCAGAAAGTCCATCTCCCCATGTAAAAACAAAGTTAGATGTAGTGGTGAATTTTCTGTTTCCAGCGTCTCTATCAATAGATACCGTGGTAGTAGCACTTCCGTTTACAGAAATTTCTTTGTAGGTAAAGTTTTCTACGGTGTACGTAATTTCAACTTGGTTCTCGGTGTCCATCAGAATACTAAAACTCATAGTAATGGTTCCTGTGATTATTTCTCCGTTTGCTACTTCACAACCATCTCCAAAATCAATGGTAATTGTTCTGGTATTCTCTATTACTTCAGAAGTAGTAGTAATGCAGTCTGAATTTTTAGATAATAGTTGTCTGTTTACGGGGAATCCTGACTCAAGATTAAATGTATTTTCTACAGTAGATTGTATTCTGTTATTAGCAGTTTCAATATCATCATATTGTTTTTCGGTAGTTACCTGAGCGGTTGGGATCATTTGGTCGTTATCATCATCTTGACAACTTAAAAAGAAAGTAGTCGATAAGAATAAAAAGCTTAGAAAGGCAATAGCATTTTTTTTCATGCTTAAAAATCTTTTGAGTTAATATTTGAAATTGATTTGGTTGATTCTTCATTTACAACGACTTAAAAGAGATAAATCTTATCATTTGCTTTGTTAATTTATGTTAATGTTATGTTATAGATTTAATTTCTCTATTTATGGAAATGCTCGATTTAAAAGCTTAATTTTATGTTATATATTTTTTGGATATTCTATTGCAAGGAATTTTTCTAATCAATATCTTCGCAGCGAATGTTCGCTAAAAGTGTTCTAAACTCAAAAATATCACTATGCAAATTAAAAAGGTTTTAGTAGCCAATCGTGGAGAAATAGCAATCAGAATTTTTCGTGCCTGTACAGAAATAGGTCTGCAAACGGTAGGAGTTTATACCTATGAAGATCGTTATTCTTTACATCGATATAAAGCAGATGAGGCGTATCAGATTGGTGAAAACCACGAGCCATTAAAACCTTATTTAAATATTGACGCCATTATAAAGGTTGCAAAGAAGAATAATGTAGACGCAATTCACCCGGGATATGGTTTCCTTTCTGAAAATGCAAAATTTGCAGAGCAATGTGAGAAAAACGATATTATTTTTATAGGACCCAAAGTATCTGTTCTTAAAGCTCTTGGGGATAAGATTACCGCTAAAAAAGTAGCGATAGAGAATGATATTCCTATTATTCAGAGTAATAAAGAAGATCTTAGTGATATTAAAGTAGCAGTTAAAGAAGCAAAGAGAATTGGCTTTCCTGTGATGCTTAAAGCAGCTTCTGGAGGAGGAGGAAGAGGAATGCGCGTAATTCGTAATGTTGAGGAATTAGAAAAAGCATTTCCAGAATCTCAAAGAGAGGCGCTTAATGCTTTTGGTGATGATACAGTGTTTCTAGAAAAATTTGTTGAAAACCCGAAACATATTGAAATTCAAATTGTAGCCGACCACCATGGGAATATGGTTCATTTATTTGAACGTGATTGTTCGGTACAGCGAAGATATCAGAAAGTAATAGAATATGCGCCTTCTTTTGGGGTGGCAGATCAAATAAAACAAGATTTATATAATTATGCGCTTACGATCTGTAAAGCGGTAGATTACAACAATATAGGTACTGTTGAGTTTTTGGTAGATGATGATGGCAGTATATATTTTATTGAAGTAAATCCAAGAGTGCAGGTTGAGCATACAGTGACCGAAATAGTAACTGGTATAGATCTTATTAAAGCACAAATTTTTATAGCTGGAGGGTATAAGCTTTCAGATAAACAAATAAAAATCGAGAGTCAGGAGAGTTTGAAAACTACAGGTTTTGCTCTTCAATGTCGAGTAACGACAGAGGATCCCGAAAATGATTTCAAACCCGATTATGGAACCATTACTGCCTATAGAAGTGCTTCAGGTTTTGGTATCCGATTAGATGCAGGAAGTGTATATCAGGGAGTAACGATATCGCCATTCTTTGATTCGATGTTGGTAAAAGTATCTGCAAATAGTAGAACCCTGGATGGAGCCTGTAGAAAAATGCGTCGAGCACTTTCAGAATTTAGAATTCGAGGAGTAAAAACCAATATGCCTTTCTTGGATAATATTTTGAATCACGAGACTTTTAGAAAAGGAGAGGCTACGGTGAACTTTATTCAAAATACCAAGTCATTATTTAAGGTAAGAGAATCTCGAAATAGAGCCACCAAACTAGTAAACTTTTTGGGAGACGTTATTGTGAACGGAAACCCTGATGTGAAGAAAATGGATCCTACAAAGAGTTTTGTAGAACCTGTTATACCAAAGTTTGAAGAAAATACAGCATATCCCGAAGGAACTAAGAACTTGTTAACCAAACTTGGCCCAGAAAAGTTTGCAGAGTGGTTAAAAAATGAGAAGAAAGTACATTTTACCGATACCACCATGCGAGATGCTCACCAGAGTTTGTTAGCGACTCGTATGAGAACTTATGACATGTTAAAAGTAGCTGAAGGTTTTGCAAAAAACCATCCCGAAATATTTAGTATGGAAGTTTGGGGTGGAGCCACGTTTGATGTGTGTTTGCGTTTTTTGAGAGAAAATCCATGGGAACGATTACGATCATTGAGAGAAGCCATGCCTAATCTTTTATTACAGATGTTAATTCGAGGATCCAATGGTGTGGGTTACACGGCATATCCCGATAATTTGGTAGGTAAATTTGTAGAACAGTCTTGGGAAAATGGGGTAGATGTTTTTAGAATTTTCGACTCATTAAACTGGATGGAATCCATTGCTCCTTGTATTGAGCATGTGCGTACAAGAACCCAAGGACTAGCAGAAGGTTCGTTATGTTACACAGGAGATATTCTTGATCCTAAACGTACAAAATATACATTAGACTATTATATTCAACTAGCAAAGGATATAGAAAATGCTGGAGCACATATCTTAGGAATCAAGGATATGGCAGGGTTATTGAAACCATATGCTGCGTATGAATTGGTTTCGGCTTTAAAATCTGAGATTAATATTCCTATTCATTTACATACACATGATACATCATCGGTGCAATCTGCAACCTATCTTAAAGCAATTGAAGCTGGAGTAGATGTAGTCGATGTAGCATTAGGAGGTCTTTCGGGGCTTACGGCACAACCTAATTTCAATGCAGTAGTAGAAATGCTAAAATTTCATGAGCGTGAAAATGCGGTAAATATTCCTAAACTAAACGAATATTCTAATTATTGGGAGGCGGTACGCGAGTACTATTATGTTTTTGAGTCTGGATTAAAAGCAGGAACAGGAGAAGTGTACAAACATGAAATTCCGGGAGGACAATATTCAAACCTTAAACCTCAAGCACAGGCACTGGGGTTATCTGATCGTTTTCATGAAATTACTAGAATGTATGGTGAGGTTAATGAACTGTTTGGTGATATTGTAAAGGTAACACCTAGTTCTAAGGTAGTAGGAGATATGGCGCAATATCTAGTAAGTAATAATCTCACTATTGAAGATGTAAAAGAGCGTGGAGAAAGTATTTCTTTCCCGCAATCGGTAATGAGCTTTTTCAAAGGAGAATTAGGGCAACCAGTTGGTGGTTTTCCAAAAGATGTTCAAAAATCGGTATTAAAAGACCAGGAACCATTTACCAATAGACCCAACGCTCATTTGGAGGCAGTAGATTTTGAATCTGAATTTAAAGAGTTTGAGAAGGTGTATAAAAAAGGAATGGGAAGGACTTTAGATATTACAGATTTTCTTTCATATAAGCTATACCCTAAAGTATTTACTGGAGCATATAATCACCACTTAAAATATGGTAATGTCATGAACATTCCTACTAAGAACTTCTTCTATGGAATGACTCCTGAAGAGGAGATTATCGTAAAACTCGACCAGGGAAAAACCCTGTTGGTTCAATTAGTTTCGGTAGGAGAACCTAATGACGAAGGAAAGGTAACCGTATTCTTTAAAATTAATGGTCAGACCAGAAATGTTGAGATACAAGATAGCTCTATTAAAGTAGATAAAGTAGTACATGCAAAAGCAGATAAAGGAGATGCCAAACAAATAGGGGCGCCATTGCAGGGGTCATTATCTACGGTATTGGTAAAAACAGGTCAGGCTGTGAAAAAGAATGAACCGTTATTCATTATAGAAGCTATGAAAATGGAAACTACCATTACTGCCAGCGAAGATGCTGTAGTTAAAAAAGTAGTATTGAAATCGGGTACTATGGTAGAAGCCGACGATTTAGTCGTTACGCTTAAATAAGTTTTTCTATTTTTGCGACTATGCCATACTTTTTAATCATAGCACTGCAAGCCTTTTGTGTATATCACGCCTTTAAAAATAGAAATGACTACTATTGGTTTTTTGTTATCATCTTTTTACCTGTAATTGGGAGTATAATTTATTTGCTCACCCAAGTATTTAATAAAAGGGATTTAAATGTGGTTCAGGATGAAATTGTTCATATGATTAATCCCTCTAAAAAAGTAAAAGATCTGCAAAAGCAATTAGATTTTGCAGATACTTTTCAGAATAGGATAAACTTGGCAGATGCACTCTTAGAATCTGGAGATTACACTCAGGCAATAACAGAGTATGAAATTGCTTTACAAGGTAATTATGAAAAAGACACAGGAGTTGTAAAACGCTTGATCGAGGGGTATTCAAAAATCAATGATTACGATAAGGTAGTATTTTGTGCCGAAAAAATTTCTGATAAATCAGATTTTAATGGTTCCCGTAGTCAGTTTCTATATGCGTTGGCTTTAGAAGAATTAGGGCAATCAGAAAAAGCGGAAGAACACTTACGAAAAATTGATCAACGTTATTCAAACTATGGAGAACGATACCAATTGGCGCAATTCCTTGTAGATAAAGGAAAAGTAGAAGATGCCAAAGAGATTTTGTCTGAAATTATAACCGAATCTCAGCATATGTCTAAACCCAATAGGAGTAAATATAGAAGTGTAGTTAATGATGTCAAAAAGTTAGCTTCGCAACTGTAAAAGCTTTAAAATCATAGGCTAGGTAGCGTCAACAAGCGGTGAATTACTTTGTAGTTTCCAAAATCTTTCTATTTTTACTGAAAAAGAGAAAAATACCCCGGGAAACATTGAAAATTAAGCCTATCCAAATATCATTATTTATATTTCTGGTGCTGGGAGCATTATTTGGCCTTATGTTTCTAAGTCAGAAAGGAGGCGTGCAAAAAGAGCAAACACAAGATGATGGGTTTTCTTATGAAGGTGTTTCATTAAAGTATCCTACCTATACAACCTTTTTGGGGTTAGAGAAAGATACCACGCTTACCAGAAAAGATATTCTTGAAGTAACCGAAATTGTGACTCCTCTGGATATTGAGGAGGCTACAGAAACTACCAAAGATATTGCTGCGGTAACTCAGATTAAACAATTGCCAGATTTTTCGAAAATTGATACCACCCGTTTGGTCCGTATACGATACCCCGATAGTAATCCAGACTTTGCTAAGGAATTGCGCAGGAAGTTATCTTCAAAATCATGTCGAATACTACATTATGGAGACTCTCAAATAGAAGGGGATCGTATAACTGCTTATCTTAGAAACAGGCTACAACATATGTATGGTGGTAGTGGTCCCGGTTTTATTCCTTTATTGCCAGTATATCGGCAAATAAGTGCAATTGTAGAACCAAGTGAGCATTGGGAAAGATATGCTTATTTTGACCCTACAAAAAAGAAGTTTTCTCACCGTAAGTATGGAGCTTACTTATCGGTTTCACGATTTTCTCCATATCAAAAAACACTCCCAGATAGTACTACGATCGACTCCTTACCTATTATTAAAGCTGCGGTTACTATAGGTAAATCCACAAAAACCTATGCAAAGTTTAGAAGATTTACCAATATTGGTTTGCATTACGGGAATTGTAATTTACCTATCAAAATATCGGTATATAATGATGGTGAACTTATTCAACGAGATAGTTTAATAGCAGACGGAAAATATCACCAATATAAAATAAGAACCTTAACCACTCCAACCAATCTTAAAATTGAGGTTGAAGGTAAGGTAAGTGCAGATTTCTACGGGCTCACTTTAGATGGAGGTTCAAGAGTACAAATAGATAACATAGCGATGCGTGGGGCTTCAGGGACTATTTTTGCAAGTTCAAATTCGGGTACTTATGGTCGAATGGTACGTCAATTAAATCCCAAAATTGTAATCATGCAATATGGAGGAAATACGATGCCGTATCTTAAGGATTCTATTGATGTTGAAAAGTACACGAAGCGTGTTGTCAATCAGGTGAAATGGATACGCCGTCGCGCAAAAAATACTAGTTTCATTTTTATTGGTCCAACCGATATGTGTCAGCCTGTAAACGGTAAAATGGAAACCTACCCGTTATTACCATATCTCAATGAGAAACTAATGACCACATGTCTAGAGAATGATGTTGCTTATTGGAGCATGTATGATGCTATGGGGGGCAAAGGATCTATGCCACTTTGGGTAGATGAAAAGTTGACCGCCAAAGATTATATGCATTTTACCTGGAAAGGAACCAAAATAATATCTGAACTATTTTTTACAGCCCTATACCTTGATCTCAAAGAACCTATCGATAATGAAGTATAACAAAATAAGTATTGTGGTTTTGCTGTGCATTGTAACTATGCCTTTGGTAGCACAGACCTATGTTTTAGACTCTATTCAACACAAGTATCAATTCATCAACTGGAAAGCCAATACCATCAAAATGGCAGAAACCTCTCCTGCGTTTAAGAAGCTGTTTCGTAAATTTGATACTGTTGCCAAAGGAGGAGAAGACGATATTCATATTTTTCATATAGGGGGATCTCATATACAAGCAGATATTTACTCCAATAGACTTCGATCATATCTTCAAACGATGAGCCCAACGGCAAAAGGACAACGTGGTTTTATTTATCCTTATAAACTGGCCAAAACCAATAACCCAGGGAACTATAGGGTAGAGTATGATGGGGAATGGACAGGATACCGATGCTCTGTGGTAAAAGATAGCGTTACCTGGGGTCTTTCCGGAGTAACCGCGGTATTCAAAGATTCTATTGCCAATGTGAAAATAATGGCCAATGGTAATAATTATCATAAAAATATGTATGATTTTAATAAGATAAGAATCTTTTATGATAACTGGACATCAGACTATCAAATATCGTTTAAACAGGATTCTTTGGTATCTGAAACCAAAGAAAATAAGCAAGCTCATTTTATAGAGTATACCCTGAAAAATAAGGTAGATAAGATTGAATTTTGTGTTCAAAAGATCGATAGTTCTGCCAATGCTGAGTTTTTGATGATGGGAGTAGAGCTTATGAATGAAAATAGGGGAGTACAATACACCTCGATTGGAGTAAATGGCGGTAGTTTTTCATACTATAATAGATGCGAGTATTTTGACGATCAACTACTGCTTTATAAACCCGATTTATTCATAGTATCTGTAGGTACCAATGATGCTTATCATCCAGATTTTAATCCCGATGAATACAAAACATATTACACAGATTTAATCAAATTGATACAAAAAGCCAATCCCAATTGTGCCGTTTTACTTACGGTACCTAATGATTCGTATTATAAAAGGAAATTCCCAAACCCAAGAACCAGGATTGCAAGAAAAGTAATATATGAAGTGGCTAAAGAGCAAAATATGGCTGTGTGGGATTTTTATGAAATTATGGGAGGGTTTAATTCTTCTAGAGATTGGTATACCAACAAATTAATGCCTAAGGATCGTATTCATTTTACTGTAGCAGGATATCGAATAAAAGCTGATTTACTATTGCAAGCATTAGCACACTCCTGGGAAAAAGAATTACAACTGGAACCAAATTCTGTATTGAATCAGATTATTAATGAATAGACTCATTGACATATTTGCTTTTTCTGAAGATTCGCCTCTTATTTTTACACAGGCCGATTTCTGGATTTTCTTTGCAGTGATCTATTTTATATATGCCATAGTATATAGCAAGAAAAGTCTAAGAAGTGCTTATCTTTTTGCGATAAGTATTCTTTTCTACTATAAAACCAGTGGGTTGTTTATTGGTATATTATTGTTTAGCACCATAAATGACTTTTTTCTGGGGAAAGCGATTTATAAAAGTAAATCAGTAATTGTACAAAAGTTTTTGGTTGCTATAAGTGTGATTATTAATCTGGGCACGCTTTGTTATTTTAAATATGCCTATTTCTTTACAGACTCCTACAACTACCTTTTTCAAACCGATTATGAAGTAATTAACTATTTGGCGCAATGGGCCAATAGCTGGAGTGAAATCGATTACTTTACGGTAGACAAGATTATTTTACCTGTGGGAATATCGTTCTATACCTTTCAGACGATAAGTTATAGTGTCGATATTTATCGCAAACAGATCAAACCCCTTAATTCGATTATCGACTTTGGGTTTTTTGTGAGTTTCTTTCCTCAACTGGTAGCTGGACCTATTGTGAGAGCAGCAGATTTTGTTCCGCAGATCAGAAAAGAAATCAATATTACAAAGGAAGAGTTTGGGAAAGCTACTTTTATGATTCTAAAGGGGCTAATCAAGAAAATGTTGTTTGCAGATTATATCGCAGCCAATTTTATGGATCGAGTTTTTGATGTACCCGAAATGTTCTCTGGTTTTACCAATATTATGGCAATGTTTGGATATTCACTACAAATCTATGGTGACTTTTCTGGATATACCGATATCGCTATTGGGTTGGCAATGCTTATGGGCTATAAGTTACCAGTGAATTTTAATTCGCCTTACAAGGCTATTCATTGTGGAGATTTTTGGAAACGTTGGCATATCTCACTATCGAGTTGGCTCAAAGATTATCTATATATCCCAATTGGAGGAAATCGTAGCGGGAGTATTTTTTCCTATGCCTTTATACTGGTGTTTACTTTTTTAGGGTTTTTTGCGGTATCAGACTATGGTATAGCGCTTTTGGCATGCTCAGGAATTGGAGCGTTACTTATTATTACTTTGTTTTCAAAGCGACTGGCCTGGCATTTTAATAGAAATGTAAATATTATGATTACCATGCTGGTAGGAGGGCTATGGCATGGGGCATCCTGGAAATTTGTGATCTGGGGAGGACTCAATGGTGTTGGTATTGTGGCCTACAAATACTGGCGAAAAATAAGCCCTTATGAGAATTCTAAGGCATGGTATGCTTTATTGTGGCGTATTGCCTTAACTTTTGTGTTTATCACTTTTACACGTATTTATTTTAGGGGAAATAGTATGGATCATATTGAGCGCTTCTATCAACAGGTAGCTACCAATATGGATTGGCAAAATGCATTGGCCGTATTATGGGAATATAGGATAGTATTTATAGTGATGCTTATTGGGTATATTACGCATTGGCTACCCTACAGCACCAAGGATAAGATCGAAGATTTGTTTGTAAGAAGCAATTTTGTAATCAAAGCAGCCATTGCAACTGTTGTGGCGATTATTTGTTACCAAACCTATGCTGCCGATTTTCAACCGTTTATTTACTTTCAGTTCTAGATGATTAATACCTTTCGTTCTTAAGAAACAATAAGTTTCATAGGTTTATCGAGCGTGTGAGGATAAAAAGCATCAAAAAAAAGTCGAGATAATATTGTGATTACTTCATCTATTTTTTCTTTAGAAAAATTATTGACGGTATAATAGTAATCTACTTCTTCTTTATAAAACCCTAGAGAGGCAAGTATATCGAAATGACAATCTAAATATCCTTCGTTACCATGAAACTGTAGTACTAGTTGTAGTGAATCAGGATCTAACCAATATATGTTTAGCGTAGTGTTATATTTTTCTTTTAGAATAAGTTTGATACGTTTTAGTTCATTTTTTGCTAATTCTTGTAGTGCTTTTTTAATATGGTCTGTATTGGGTCTAAAAGTTGTTTTTGCAGATTGAAGTCGGTTTATTTTGGTTTCAAAATCTTCAATTTGTGCTTGTAGAGAGTTGCGGCTATAGTCCTCGGCTTCTTCTTGTAATAAGGTTTTATATCGACTCAACATGGTTTGATAAAATGAAATATCTTTATGATGCTCATTTTTAATCGTACTCATAGTGTTAAAAGCTCTATTAATGAGACGATACCCTTCTGCGTGATAGTGAGCTGATAAATAATCACGCTCTTTTGTGAAATCATCAATTTGTTGAGATAGATAGGCTCGTTCTGAAGCCAGTTGGTCGATGAGCAAATTGAGTTTGGGCATCAGAAAAACATCGGGTTTGCCTTCAATCGTATGATTTGCAGGCGGTATATGTTGCTGAAGTGTACTAAAACCCCCATCTTTTTTAAACCCATAAATAAGAATGTGATCTAGATGAATTTCTTTAATCGGAAACATATTAGCTCGCCTTCCCAAATAAATAATTACGATATAATGTGTGCCAAGAATTTCTTCAATAATAATATCTGTAGATCGCTTAATATTAGAATTGCTAAAATCGAATATTTCAGCTTTTATGTTGCTCGGAGTATCTTTGGCAAGAAGTTTATATTGCCTTTGCAGTATGTCTTCTAACGGGTTTGTAATTAAAGTCGGAAATAACCGTAGATACATCATTTCAGATATTTCCCCATCTTCGTAGATAGTCGTTTTTTTTAGAACGTTGTCTTCAATAAAGTATTTAGCTTTGTGAACCTCACTGGTAATCAATAATTGATTTTTTTGGTCAATTTTTAAGGGAAACCGGTTTTGTATTTCGTCAAAACTATAAAATATGATTTCGTTAGGAGTGATTTCTTCTATATAATCACTAGGGAGTACATCAACTCCTTGGGGTAGTATCAGCATCCACTTTCCTATTGGGTTTTGATCACTCATATTTTTGTAAGTTTTAAAATTGTATAAAAATAAAACAAGCCAGTTTCAATTTCTGAAACCGGCTTGTTTTTTATCAGCGTGATAAATATTTGTTTTTGTTTACTCTGCTGTTTGTCTATATAGTTTATTAACATAGAGATCTGCATCTTCTTTAGATTCAAAAACTCTAACTTCTATGTCTCTATATTTACTCTTAGTGCCGTCTTGAGGGTCGCCATTCATGCTGGCTTGAGCCATTTTAAAGAGTACAGACTCTACACCTTCAAACAGAGGCTTAGCGTCATATACGCCTTCCCAAACATTTGCATCTTCGGTATGTATCATGTTACTCTGTAAAACTTCTTCTATGGCTAATTCACCATCGGTACTGAATGTTCCTTTTTGGTACCCCCAAAAATATGGACGTCTGGTAATAGAACCTTCAACTACTTTTTCGGTAGTCAAATCTCCCAAGAACATAACGTATTTTTCTCCAAAATCTCTGGTGAATTCTATAGTTTGTTCAATAGCATCATAGGTGTCTTCTTGTGAGATAATAAAAAAGATATTACTTGTGTTTACACTCTCCGTAACTCCCACATCTCCATCAAGAACCCAAAATTCTCCATTATTTTCACCCGTTGGATTTTTTAATAAATTGTCTGTGTAACCGGCTAATCGATACTCCTTAATTTCCCCACTTTCAGATGTTATGGTAAAGATAATGTCATTAGATAAATCTAATCCATCTGTTGGATTAGGGGTGATTGTGGCATTTTCTGAGATGCTGATAGCTGGAACTAAATTTGTAAGATCTAACACATCGGTATATTCTACAAGAATCGTAGACGATTCTTCATCAAAAAAACTTTTTATCACTTGATCATTTTCATCTTTTAGTTCAAATGCTGTGATAAAATTCTCTGTATTGGGAGCAATCACATTTACCGTATATGTTCTGGTATCTCCATTTTCGGCAGTAACGGTATAGATAATAGCATCGGTAAAGTTTTGAGCTTCTCCAGATAAAGGAGCTACTTCTGCTTTTGTTGAGATATCTATAGTAGGAGAAAGCGAGGTTAATTCAGTTTTAAATGGTAAGACAAGATTAATGGTGTTGTTCGTGTCATCTATAGTTCCTGTATAAGTTTCAGAATCAATATCGAATGAAAAAGATACAATAAGGTTTGCCGAACTTTCTTCGATGTCCTGAGCATCATCGTCTGCACAAGATACTAAGGTTAAGGATGTGATGGTAAAAAGGTAAATTAAAAAGGTGAATTTCTTCATTTTGCTACAAAGTTTTCTGTTGTTAATGCTTATATTTTTTTGGTATGTATTCCTGTTTGTATTTGAAAGCAGCAAGCATATATCTATAAAAAATCCCTATACTTTTGCTTTTCCAGGCGCGAATTTAATACATAACAGTATCAAAAAATGACCCCCTAATGCTATCAAATGTTAAATTTTTTGTTTTCCCCAGTTGTATACAACAACGCTGCAAAACTAAGACAGGAAAAGATGATCTGCATACAGAAATCTGTACTGGTAATCAATTTTATAAAAAGACTCAAGGTAAGATGGTCAGTTATAGAAAAAGAGACTGTAGTAAAACATTCACCTTTAGTAGAAAAAGTATGATAAATTTTATAAAAGTACGTTTCAATTTTTTAGAGAATACTAGTACATTCGTAACCTATACTTAAGCTTATGTTTCAGCACATTCATCCTTATGAGCCTTTTTTTCCAGAAGGAGCCACAAAACTTATAGTAGGCACATTACCACCACCCAGATTTACTACAGGAGCGTTAAACGAGAAAGACGTAGATTTTTGTTATGGGAGTAGTAATGGTTTGTTATGGCCGGTACTTGATCGCATTTTTGAGTTGGGTCTAAAGTATGAAACCACTCATGCCGCAGCTGAGCAACGTAGGCAATTTTTAACTTCCAAGGGGATAGGTGTGTGTGATATTGTACAACGTTGTGAACGTGATAAAATAGACGCCTCAGACCTGGGGATGCAAAATATAGTGCTTAGGGATATGGTGGGATATTTACAGCAATATCCCAAGATTGATACCTTAATTTTTATGGGAGGTAATAGTAAAAACGGTCCCGAATATTTCTTTAGAAGACACCTTAAAACGTATGATCTATCACTAGAAGTAGTGTCTGGAGAGGTACCCAGAATACACCAGGTAACAATTGCTGGTAGAATTGTACGTACAATTTCTCTTACTGCACCATCGGGTTCTGCCAATAGAGCAATAGGTAGTATGCCGTTGTATAAGGATCTAAAAGCAAAAGATCCTAAATTTAATACTATCGATTTTAGGGTAATGCAATATCGAGAGTTTTTTATCTAACTTGTTATTCTTCTGCTTTTTTTGGAGCGGCCTTTTTAGCAGCTTTGGGCTTTGAAGCTTTGGTTGTGGTTACTTTATCTTTTTTCTTACGACGTAAACGTCCATAAGTTCCCATAATGATTTTGCCTCGTCGTGTTTTTTTATCTCCTTTGCCCATATAGCTATACTATTAAATTAAACGATTTGATAATTAGAGTGTTACTAATTTAATGAATTCAAACAGGAAAAGAAAACGCCTTAAGTCAAAGTTAAGAGTATCTATTCATGGTTAACCAAAAATTGGGTGATTGGTCTATTTTATAAGACATTTATCGAAAGGTTTTGCGTAATACCATATTAATTCTTTTTTTTGGGACTTCATCCAATTACCCCTGGATCTTTCATGCTAATCAACAACTTGCGTGATGGCTTATCCTAAGCTAGACACCAATTTGATATGAATATTAAGTTTTTGCCTTTTCTTTTGTGTACCATATGTTATCATTTATGTGCACAACAAGTTGATGTAAAGTTTTCTAGAAACGGCCTCTATCTCTTTAAAGAATTGGGGATGGAATCTTCTCAAATTATAGATTATAATCTTACTGACCAGGGGCAATTATATGTGTTATATGAGTCGGATATTCATCGTAGGTTAATTCGATTACAGGAAGATGGTACAGAGGATGACTCTTTTAAATTTACCTCCGTGATTCTGGATAATGAGGGAACCTCACCTGTTGCCATGAGTGCTACCGAAGAAGGTACCGTCGTAGTACTATCAAACCTATGGAACGGTTTAAACTGGATGATTCATATCAATGAGTTTTTCGAAAATGGAAAGCTAAATCCAAATTTTGGAAGACGTGGAATTTATACCAAAAGTATCTTGAATAATGCCGATGATAACTTTGGGCAATATCTCCATACTTCGCCCAGTGGTGAAATTATTGTAGTTGCAAAAATTAATGATTTTAGCGTTTCTACTACAGATGAGAAAATTGCTATTCTTAAACTTTCCCGCGATGGGAGAACCTTATCGTCTGATCTGTATGCCAATCGCTGTTATAAGCTCGATAGTTCTGCTATGCAAGATGATTATCTATTGCTAGCATATTCTTCAGGAACCACTCCAACTGTGCCTGTGCAAGCTAGTTATTTGGCAGGGGTCGATAGTGAGCAAATGGTATCTCAAAAAGTACACTGCTTATCGACAGGAGAAAATTTTGAGACTATAGATCATATTGTGGTTACCCATTCGGCGGTGTATATTTCTCACCTAAAATTGAATGCAGAAGCTTTATATCTTATTCGTAAATACGACCTTGATGGTAATCTTGATGAAACCTTTGCCGATACAGGTGAGGTTCATGGAAGTGCAGATTTGTATGACTCTAGTTTTGTAGTAGGGGATAAAGGAGAACTCTATGTGGTGTCAAAAAGCCTACATGATGATTATGAGCTTTTAATCAAGAAATTAAATAATGACGGTAGTATAGATGAAACTTTTGGAGAAAATGGTATTGCCTCTATCGCAATGAGATACCCGATTATAGCATTAAACAAAATACAGTTCGATGGGAAGAACCTTTTGTATGTAGCTGGTGATATGGCTATAGAAGGAAATACTTTTGGCTTTGTGACCAAAATTAAAACCGATGTCTTACAGCTTAAAAAGGAAAAGCTGGACAAGTTTATTAGAACACTTTTTGTAAAACGAGGTTAGAAATAGTAATACACAAAAAATCACTTGCCTATTGTTATGACAAGTGATTTTGTAATATGTATACTAATAAGAAATTACTCTTTCCAGGTATTCAGGGCATTCACTGCCTCATCGGTATAATCGGAAAACACACCATCTACACCAGCATCAAAAAACAGATGATATTCTGCTTCAGGATTCCCTTGGCTCCACTGCTCATTTTCATTTCTAAAGGTATATGGGTGCACCAATAGATCATAGTTGTGGGCAAGTTCGATAAAGTCTGTAGGTTCTAATAATGTAAGTTCACCAGAAGCTTCTGTTCTGTATGAAATGATAAAAGGTTTCCATGGTCCAATACCATCGGCATATGAAGCGGTAAACTCCATACCTTCGGCTGTGGTAAAAAACTCATAGGTTCTATTATCTCCATTTACGTAGAAATCATACGGAGAACCATAAGAGATAAAGTCTCCTTCAGGAACATCATAGTCTAAAGATCCATCTTGGTTAATGTTATAGGTAGATATTAACTGTACCAGTTTAACCGAAGATTTCGTATTGATATATAGCAAAGGAGCTACTTCGAAACATTGCACAAATACAGGCGCTTTTTTATCGTTCCAATGTGCTTTGCTAAGTACTTTTAATAGTTCATTTTCCATGTAGTGCTCACCAAATAGTTCATTGTGAAATAAAGGGTGCTTAATTTCAGGATAGATCCCCAGTACCTTCCCACGTTTTAATCCTTCAGCTTTTGCCAAGAGAATTACTTCTTCGAGTGTTGGGATTTCAAAAAGATTATCAAAATCGGTGGGTCTACCATTAAACGCTTGCTTTGCACGAAGTGTTTTGATTTGCGCCAAAGTAAAATCGCACGCAAACCAATCGGTTACCATTTTCCCATCTACATTTTTGGTGGTTTTTAAGTCTGCAAACTCAGGTAGATCGGCTACATTGGTAGTGCCAGAAAGCATTGGCTCATGACGTGCTACAAGGTGTCCGTCTTTGGTTAATACCAGATCAGGCTCAATGAAATCGGCATTAAGCTCAGATGCTCTTTTGTATCCCTCTAGTGTGTGTTCAGGTAACACAGATTGTGCTCCTCTATGTGCAATAATAATAGGTGCATCATCATCAGGCCCCGGATTACCAGTATTGTCATCGATAAGATCGCAAGAGGTAAAACAAATTAATAAAAGGGGTATTACCATAATGGGTTTTAAAAGTTTCATAGTTTTAATTTTAGATTTGGGTAAAGGAACAAATCCAAAATAAGCTCATTGTGAAGCAGAGATTACTCTAAAGTCAAGAAAACTTAAACTACGTTAAATTTGATGGTGTTATTCATATTATCTCATTTATATGTGTTACTTAATTTAGTTAGTAACCGGTGGTATTTCTTTTTTTAGTATCATTTCTTTCGTAACAAATTTTTGTCCGTTACTTTCAAATTCTAAATTTTTAATTCTAATTATTTTGAAAAAATAATTAATTTTTTTTTCGCTTTCCAAAGTTAAGGTAGAGTCTTTTTTACCCAAAATCCATTTGTTTAACTTAATAGTATGAATATGAAAATCTTGTTTTAAAAAGTTCATATATCTATTTTGAGTAAACCACAATTGTATTGATTCAACATCGTAAAAAGATAAAGTTTCTGGGCAGAACTCCATATTATCTTCCTTTTTGGATTTATTAGAATATTTGATAAACCTAATTGTGTCAGATTTAAAAAATAAACTGTCTTTGTTAGAAGTAAACCATCTAGTTTTCTTAAATTCTCTTCTTGAAATGGATTGAGAAAAACATGATTGGAACACAATTAGTATCAATCCTAAAATATATAGATATCTTTTTTTCATGATTGGTGCTAATTAATTACTTTGAAAAATATGAGTTTTTAGTGTTTATATTACCTGATAGTTTTCACAAATTTTTCAATAGTTCCAATACCTTCGTTAGTTAGGTGTTTAATAAAAGCCGAACCTATAATTGCACCCTTTGCAGTTTGTGTTGCCTGAGTAAAGGTTTCATTATTACTAATTCCAAAACCTACAATTTGTGGGTTTTTGAGTTGTAAACTTTCTATTCTTTCAAAATATGCTTGTTGCACATCTCCAAAGGTGTTTTTGGCACCAGTTGTACTTGCAGAACTTACCATATAGATAAAACCATTAGAAACATCATCGATAAATCGAATGCGCTCATCTGAGGTTTGTGGTGTGATTAAAAATACATTTATTAATCCGTACTTTTCAAAAGTCTCTTGGTAGTGTTCATGATACTCAGCTACAGGTAGATCGGGTATAATTAAACCATCAATACCTATTTCTTGACATTTAGCGCAGAAAGCTTCAATACCGTATTGCATCATAGGATTGAAGTACCCCATAATGATTAAAGGAATTTCTACCGTTTTTCTGATGTCTTGTAACTGCTCAAAAAGGACGTTGGTAGTCATCCCATTTTTGAGTGCTGCAGTAGAACTTTCTTGTATGGTTGGCCCATCGGCAAGAGGATCACTAAATGGTAATCCGATTTCGATCATATCGACTCCACTTTTTTCTAAATCCTGAATAACACCCACTGTGTCATCAAGGTTTGGGTATCCCGCCGTAAAATATATAGAAAGCAGTTTTTTATTTTCTGCCAGTTTTTGGTTGATCCTGTTTTTCATTCGTATTTGTTTTTTTGTCATTCCAGCCTACGCCGAATGACCAACGATGTTTTTTAATTTAGGTTACAATTTAAAATAATCGATATAGGTATTTAAATCCTTATCTCCTCTACCCGATAGGCTAATGACCACCACGTCATCTGGTTTAAATTTTTTATCATTAAAAATAGCTAGGGCGTGTGAGGTTTCTATTGCAGGAATAATACCTTCTAGTTGCGATAATTCTAATCCTGCTGCCATTGCATCATCATCGGTTACCGAGTAAAACTCGCCGCGCCCAGAACGATAAAGATGGGAGTGTAATGGTCCTACACCGGGATAATCTAATCCAGCAGATATCGAATAGGGCTCTGTGATTTGGCCATCGGGAGTTTGCATCAATAGTGTTTTACAACCGTGTATAATACCTTCTTTTCCTAATTGAGAGGTCGCAGCACTTTCTCCACTATCTACTCCTTTTCCAGCGGCTTCTACTGCGATAATGCCAACTTTAGGTTCATCTAGGAAATGGTAATAGGTTCCTGCTGCGTTACTTCCTCCACCGATACAAGCGACGACATAATCGGGATGTTCCCTTCCTTCTTTTTCTTTAAGTTGCCATTTGATTTCTTCTGAAATGACAGATTGAAATCTGGTAACCATATCTGGGTAGGGGTGTGGGCCAATAGCAGAACCAATAATGTAGTGCGTGTCTACTGGGTTATTGATCCAATCTCTTATCGCTTCATTGGTAGCATCTTTTAAAGTTCTACTTCCAGATTTGGCAGGACGTACTTCGGCACCAAGCATTTTCATTCTGGCCACATTGGGAGCTTGCCTTTTAATATCAATTTCACCCATATATACGATACACTGTATACCCATAAGTGCACATACTGTCGCGGTAGCTACACCATGTTGTCCGGCACCGGTTTCAGCGATAATTCTGTTTTTCCCTAGTTTCTTGGCTACCAATATCTGACCAATAGTATTATTTACTTTATGGGCTCCGGTATGGTTAAGATCTTCTCTTTTTAGATACACTTTGGTATTATGCTTTTCTGAAAGACGCTTGGCGAAATACAAAGGAGAGGGGCGCCCAACATAATCTTTTAGTAGTTGATCGAACTCTTCTTTGAAGGAAGGATCGTTCATAATGTCAAGATATTGAGTGCGTAATTCTTCTACGTTGGGATAAAGCATTTCAGGGATATACGCTCCTCCAAAGTCTCCATAGTAACCTTTTTCGTTTACTTGATAACTCATCTTTTTTAGTTTTTGTTTTTTGGTTAATAGTTGATGTTTCTTGGATCTAGTGGCGGTTAACAATCAACTAACAACGCATTTTTAAATTTTTCTAATTCTTCTCTATTTTTTAATCCGGGCTCAATCTCAAACTTACTGTTTACATCGATCGCATATATGGGTAAATCTGTGTTTAGTATTGCTTTGAGGTTATCGATTTCATTTAGTCCTATTCCACCACTTAATATAAATGGGGTTTTAGAAGGATAATTTTTTAAAGCGGTCCAATCAAACGTATAACCATTACCTCCTTTTTCTTTTCCTTTTGTGTCAAAAAGAAAACAATCGACGATACCTTCGTAAGGGGTTAATCTTGAAAAATCGAAAGTGTCTTTTATTGAAAATACCTTCCATATTTCTAAGGGCTGAGGAAGCTTTGCCAGTTTTGATTTAAGATCTTCACAATATTCTATAGACTCTTGACCATGTAATTGCAGTGCTTTAAACCCAAATTTGTATATCTTTTCTAGGACAATATTGATAGGAGCATCTACAAATACCCCCACTTTTTTAATGTCTTCTGAAATTGATGGAATTTCGGTGTCAAAATTTCTTGGAGATTTGTCATAGAAAATAAAGCCCATATAGTCGGGTTGCAATGCTGCAACAGCCGCTATATTATCTTTGTATTTCATTCCGCAGACCTTAATTTTCATGATGCTAATTGTTTTATAAAATCGATAGCACTATCTCCTGGATTTTCTGTTTTCATAAAGTTTTCTCCGATGAGAAAACCTTCGTATCCATATTGTTGCAGATCTTTAATCGCTTCTACAGTACTAATACCACTTTCTGAAACCTTAACAAATTCGTCTGGAATTTGTGAACTTAAGGTTTTACTCACATCTGTGCTTACTTCAAAAGTTTTTAGATTTCGGTTGTTTACCCCAAGCATATCTAACGAAGGCATAATAGATTTCTCTAGTTCTTCCTGGTTATGAACTTCGAGTAATACATCTAGTGATAGGCTTTTGGCAAATTCTGAAAGCTGTTTGATTTGAGCTTTGTCAAGTACAGCAGCGATTAAAAGAATAACATCGGCACCATGAGCCTTCGCTTCGAGTAATTGATATTCATCAATAATAAATTCTTTACGAAGTAAAGGGAGATTGACAGAGGATCTGGCTAGCAGTAAATCGTCTAGAGAACCTCCAAAATACTTGCCATCGGTGAGTACAGACATTCCGCACACTCCAGCAGTTTGGTATCCTTGTGCTACATCTTGCACACTTACGTTTTGATTAATAACCGCTTTTGAAGGTGACCTGCGTTTGTGCTCAGCGATAATACCTGTGTTGCTATTTCGTAAAGTATTGGCCAATGAAGTAGTAGGACGATCGAAAAGTGCAGAATTCTCAAGTTGAGTTACCGGAATTATGTTTTTCTTCAGTGCTACTTCTTTATATTTATCGGCTACTATTTTGTCTAGTATGTTCATTGTTTGTTGTCATCCTGAAATTGTTTCAGGATCTTTTTTGTTGTGACTTTTTTAGATTCCAGTCTATGCAGGAACTAAATACCATGCATCAATTCTTACTTAATTCCTGTACTTTTTTTAAAGCTGTAAGACCTTTACCTGATAGCAAAGATTCTTTGGCTTTTTCGAATCCTTCTTTGGGTTGTAATCCTTCTACAGTAGCTATGGCCATACCTGCATTGGCACAGACCACATTGTTTTGTGCCTCTGTTCCTTTTCCGTTGAGGATATTCATAAAAATATTTGCCGACTCTTCTACAGAGTCTCCACCCACGATTTCTTCTTGTTTTAAGGTAGTTACTCCAAAATCTGCAGGAGTAAGCATGCTTTCAGTATTGTTAGAAATGGTTTTTGTGCTTCCGGTTAATGAAATCTCATCATACCCGTCTAGTGCATGAATAATTGTAAAATTCTTATCGGTATTTTGATACAGATATCCATACATTCTAGCCAACTCAAGATTAAACACCCCTACAATTTGGTTTTTTGGGAACGCAGGATTTACCATTGGTCCTAGCATATTGAAAAAGGTTTTTACGCCTAATTCTCTACGAATAGGAGCTACATTTTTCATAGCTGGGTGAAATAGGGGAGCGTGTAGTACGCATATTCCGGCTTCATCCATTGTACGTTTCAAGAAATCCTTGTCATTACTAAACTTAATACCTAAATACTCCATCACATTTGAACTCCCACATTTTGAAGATACGCCATAGTTACCGTGTTTGGTTACTTTGATGCCTGCACCAGCAGATACAAATGACGAAAGCGTAGATATATTAAACGTGTCTTTGCCATCACCTCCAGTACCGCACAAATCGATTGGGTTGTATTCGCTAAAATCTACTGCGATACAAAGTTCTAGTAGTGCATCTCTAAACCCTTCGAGTTCTTCTATAGTGATGCTACGCATCATAAAAACGGTAAGAAAAGATGCAATTTGACTTTGATTATATGCCCCCTTAGAAATATTTACCAATACTTCTTTGGCCTCTTCTTTGGATATGGTTTCGTGATTGATTAATCTATTTAATAATTGTTTCATCTTTATTAATTGTTAATCCAGTTTTCTAACATTTTTTTACCGTCTGGAGTCAATACAGATTCTGGGTGAAATTGCACTCCACGCACATCTAACTCTTTATGGCGTAACGACATGATTTGTCCGTTTTGGTCGTACGATGTTACTTCTAAACATTCGGGTAGGTTTTGATCTGCCACCACCCAAGAGTGATACCTTCCTACATCAAAATTGTTGTCCAACCCGTTGAACAGCACTTCATCGGTTACCGATAAGGTTACGTTGGTTGCCACACCGTGATATACTTCGTCGAGGTTGATGAGGTTACCGCCAAATACTTCGCCAATGGCCTGCTGTCCCAGGCATACACCAAAAATACTTTTGGAATCTGCATAAGATGCTATAATATCTTTAAGCAGTCCGGCCTCGTCTGGGATCCCTGGTCCTGGTGACAGTAAAACTTTATGAAAAGGTTCTACTTCATGCAATTGTAGTTGATCGTTTCTTTTTACGGTCACCTCACACCCCAAATCTTCGAGGTAGTGCACCAGATTATATACAAAGGAATCGTAGTTGTCTATTACTAATACTTTTTTGCTCATTGTACTTTCAATTTTTCATGTGTTAGGGATAGTAGCTAGCTACCATGTAGCGCGAATAGCCCGACCCCAACCTATTGGGGTAACACCCAATTATTTATATTTCTTCTGCCAGTTTTAGTGCTTTGGTCAAAGCGCCCAGCTTGTTATATACTTCTTGTAATTCACTTTCTTCGTTAGATTCATTTACCAGTCCGGCACCTGCCTGCCAATGTAACTCGTGGTTTTTACTCAAGAAGGTTCGTATCATAATAGCGTGATTGAAGTTTCCTGAAAAATCCATAAAACCAATGGCTCCCCCGTAGAAGTCACGATTTACGGTTTCGTACTTTTCTATGAGCTGCATAGCCATATGTTTTGGAGCTCCGCTTAGGGTTCCTGCTGGGAACGTATCGGCCACCACTTGCATGGTTGTAGTATCGTTATGCTTTTTACCAGTTACTTTACTCACCAAATGAATCACGTGTGAGTAGAACTGAATCTCGCGATAGGTCTCTACGGTTACCTCGCTTCCGTTACGGCTTAGGTCATTTCGTGCCAGGTCTACTAGCATAACATGCTCGGCGTTTTCTTTTTCATCGACAGCCAGTTTTTTGGCCAATTCGGCATCTTGCTCATCGTTTCCGGTACGTTTAAACGTACCAGCGATAGGGTGAATTTCGGCAATACCATCTTTTACGACCAATTGAGCCTCTGGAGAACTACCAAAGATTTTAAAGTCTCCATAATCGAAATAAAATAAGTAAGGAGATGGATTAATGCTACGAAGGGCGCGATATACATTAAATTCATCTCCTTTAAATTTTTGAGAAAAACGTTTTGAAAGTACCAGCTGGAAAACGTCACCTCGCTGGCAGTGTTTCTTGGCCAGGGCCACATGCTCTTTGTATTGTTCATCATCAAGATCCGAAGTGGTGTCGCCAACCGTAGTAAAATTGTAGGATGCAAAGTTTTTTACGTTTAACAGCGATTCTATCTCTGCAATATTACTCTCAGAGTCATAGCAGTGGGCAAAAATATAGGCTTCGTTATTGAAATGGTTAATCGCAATAATGTTTTGATATACACTGTAGTCGATATCTGGTATTTGAAGCCCACCTTCTTTTTTGGTGATATCTATATCTTCAAAATAGCGAACAGCATCGTAGCCGATATATCCAAAAAGACCATTGTTTATGAATTTAAAATCACTTTTGGTAGTTTGAAACTGATTTCCGAAAGCTTCAATAATTTCAGGAACATTAACCGTATCATCTATTGCAATTTCGTTGGTGGTTTTATCTGGAAAAGATTGGTAAACCGTTTCATTTTCGATCTTGAGATTGGCAATAGGATTACAGCAGATATAAGAAAAACTATTCTCATTACCTCGGTAGTCGCTACTCTCCAGCAGTAGGCTATTGGGAAAACGATCTCTAATTTTTAGATAAACACTTACCGGCGTAATGGTATCTGCCAAAATTTGTTTGTAATGTGTTGTTAATTTAAAACTCATTGTTACGCTATTATTTTAGTATAAACCCTTCGAATAAGACCACAAAAAAAGGCTTGTCGTGATTGACAAGCCTTTGATATGTTTATTTAACACAATAACAGGTCTAGTTCACGACGTTTTCGTTTCGCGAAGACCACCACCAGTTATTTGCTAAAATTGTTCTCATTTTCTTATTATTGGTTCAAATATATAAATTAATTATAATTCTAAACAACAAAAAAATTACATTTTTAAGTTTACGGCCAATTCGAACTCGTCGCTTATCGCTTTGTCACCTAAGTTGTCGAAAAAACTTCCAGATCCATACTTAATATCATACTTGGTTCTGTCTACTTTTAAAGTGGTAGAAGCGCTATCACCGTTTACGGCCAAATCAAACTCTATAGGATTTGTTTTTCCTTTGATAGTAAGATCCCCTGCAATTTTGAAACCTTTGTCTGTTTTTTTGGCTTTGGTTACTACTAATTTTGCAGTTTTATGGTCTTTTACACCAAAGAAATCGTCTGAGTTTAAGTGTCCTTCTAGTTTTTCTTTTCCTTTTCCGGCTTCAAGATCGGTTACCTGTAGAGAGGTCATATCTACTACAAATTCTCCTCCTGTAATATTGTTATTGTCAAATACCAGATATCCTTCAGACAGATTTAAAGTTCCAGAATGCTCACCAGTTACTTTTTTACCTACCCAATTAATGGTACTTTCTGAGGTTTTGATGGCTTTTTTCTGTGCAAAAACAGAGCCAGTTGCAATAATTGCTAATGCTAAGAATGCTGATTTAAGTGTAGTTTTCATGATTTTAAAAAATTTAATTTATGTGTACTTATTGTACAGTTCTAAGTTTATTTAAAAGTTCATTAAGTGTTAACAAATCCTGCTCGGTAAGATGTGCTGTGAGATTATTTTCAAAAACATTGATTACTGGGCTTACGGTATCGAGAAATTGTTTTCCCTCTTTAGTAATACGTATCTCAACTTTTCTTCTGTTAGTAGGGCAAGTAGTTCTTGAAACATAGTTTTTTTGAATGAGCTTGTCTACCAGTCTGGTGGTATTACTCATTTTACTTACCATACGTTCCTGAATAGTAGATAAATTAGCTGGTTTGCCCTTTTGACCATTAAGAATTCGTAACACATTAAATTGTTGTATAGAAATATCGAAGCTCTTTAATTCTGATGTAACTTTTTCTCTCACCCAATTCTCAGTGTACATAAGATTGATGATTGCTTTTTTTGAGGGAGGAAGTGGTACTTCGGTTTTTATGATATCTTCTATATTCAATTGTCTATACAATATTTGTATGTACAAATGTATACTTCTTTATGTTTTGGAAATTATAAAAGCATATTAATTCTTTGTTAAAATTGAATGCTGACAAATGTTAAATCATAATATTGCGATGCAAATGTATGGGCAGGTTCGTCAAACATTTGTGAAAATTTTTGAAAATATTTGCAAAAAAACCAGAAACCTTGTTAATTTTCTTTCGGTTGATTAGCGGTTTTGATATTTTAGTAATATGACGAGATATTTACTATATGCTACATGTTTAATTCTTTTTTACGGCTGCAAAGGAGAGCAGACCGTAGCGCTTGATGCTACCGAGGTCTATAAGAGTAAAGGAGTAGAAATACCCATGTATGATTTCGAAAGCTTTGCACCTTTATTAAAAATTAATGATGGTAAAACTAGAGTGATTAACTTTTGGGCCACATGGTGTAAACCTTGTGTAGCAGAGTTACCGTATTTTGAATTAATTAATAGTAGATATCCCGATGATGAGGTAGAAGTGGTGCTGGTAAGTTTAGATTTACCAAAGCATGTAGAAACAAAGCTGATACCGTTTCTTAAAAAACAAAAAATTGAGAGTAAAGTGATCTTGCTAGACGATCCTGATGCGAATGCATGGATACCCAAAGTGAATAAAAATTGGTCAGGATCTATACCGGCTACCATTATATATAAAGGAAATAATGTTAATTTTTATGAGCGTTCCTTTACTTATAATGATCTGGAGAAAGAATTGAAAAAGATATTATAATTAAACTAAACTCATTACCAAACCCGTTACTTATGAAAACTTTAAAAATTCTTGTTGGAGTTGCATTTATTATCGCAATAAGTGCGTTTGCAATAGATAAAGTTTCTAGTTCACCCGCCGCAGGAGGTTATGCCGTTGGTGACGTTGCTACAGATTTTGAATTGAAAAATATTGATGATGCCATGGTGTCATTATCAAATTATAAAGATGCCAAAGGGTTTATTGTTATTTTTACTTGTAACCACTGTCCATATTCTGTGGCATATGAAGATAGAATTATTGCGCTAGACAAAAGCTTTAAAGACAAAGGATATCCCGTAGTAGCTATTAATCCTAATAACCCAAAGGCTTATCCAGATGATAGTTTTGATAATATGAAAGTAAGAGCCAAAGAAAAAGGGTTTACTTTCCCATATCTGTTTGACGACGGACAAAAAATATATCCACAATACGGAGCTACCAAAACACCTCATGTATACGTACTCGAAAAAACCGATAAGGGCAATGTAGTACGCTACATAGGTGCTATAGATAATAACTACAAAGACGAAGCTGCTGCCGATAAAAAGTATGTAGAAGATGCAGTAAATGCCTTACTAAAAGGAGAAAAAGTGCCTGTAGAAACCACTAAGGCTATTGGTTGTAGTATAAAAGCCTAATTTATTTTTAACAAACACTGTTTTTAATTTTCGAATTGTGTACAGCAATTCGAGAATGACTCTTATATTTGTAAGGAAAATATAAAAATAGAGTCAAAATAAGCATAACATATTTTTAATGGGAGTAGATATCACACAAGAAGAGTGGCAAGATAAAATTTCTAACGATAGCAATGCGGTTATCCTAGATGTACGAACGGAAGAAGAAGTAGAAGATGGATATATACCCAATATGATAAATATCGATATACGCCAAGGGCAAGGTTTTCTAGATGAAGTAGAAAAGCTTGATAAGTCTAAAAATTATTATGTGTATTGCCGCTCTGGAGCGCGCAGTGCTCAAGCCTGTACCTTAATGAATCAAATGGGGTTTGAGACTACCTATAATCTTATAGGCGGTTTTATGAATTGGGACGGCGAAACCGAAGAATAAATAGTGCCATACTATGAGTCTAAAATCATTATTGATCGTTTCTTTTTTAACGTTTGCCGTAGTAGGCTGTAAAAACACGGTAGAAAAAGACACTACCGTAGAGCTTATTACTGTAGAGGAAATGGATTCTCTGCTTAAATTAGGTAAAGTGCAGCTAGTAGATGTGAGAACCCCAAAAGAGTATGAGGCCGGGCATATAGAAAATGCATTGAATATTGATTTTAGAGATAAAAATTTTGAAGCTTTAATAGCCAAGGTAGATAAAACCAAACCAGTAGCTGTATATTGTGGTAAAGGAGGGAGAAGTGGTAAATGCTCTGCTTATATGAAAAAAGCGGGATTTACCAAGATCTACGACTTAGATGGCGGTATCACCGAATGGAAATTTAAAGGTAAAAAAGTGATTAAATAAAATCACTAAATGATAAAAAACAAAAGCCTCTCCTTGGAGAGGCTTTTTTATACCACGTTAATACGTTTTGTGAATTAATTTTTTTTAAAATATCCATTTCTGGAGATTAATATTTGAATAACTCTTATTAAGGATATTAATTGATATGTATTTTTCAATTTTCGTTTTCATTCGTTGGCACTATGATGTTCTTTACAATAATTCTTTACGAATTCGACCCAATTTGAATACCAATACCATTGTTTGGCTACTTGGACACCGAAGTTTTTGCCAGGGTTTTTGGCGTTATTTCGTTGCCATAATAGAGTATGTTGATGCATTCCAAACCCCACATATCCTTCATTTCTCATAATTTCTAAAATGCTTGAAGGCAAGTATTTTTGCTTTTCTTTTTCCTTGATTAAAACATATTCTTTATTCAACCCTTCAGCCTCTGGCGAATTTGCAGGTATGAATTCTACAACTTTATCCGCTTGCCCTTTTCTGTTTACTGCTTTTGGAACATAAAGTACTCGATAAGAAAATCTAATGTCATTGTATTCTTCTTCGCTTAGCTCTTCATCAAATGCATCAATGTAAGTTGCAATATTCTTTGGTAAATCCTTGAACTCTCTTAGTTGATTTACTTGCTCTTCATCAATTGTTGAAAATTGAAGTGAGAGAGAAAGATGTTTGTCTATCCCATATTCATCTCCAAAAAACTTTTTAATATATCTATTGAAGTTTAAACAGCAGGCTTGAAAACGAGCACTTAAATAATCGTCAATTCGAGTGGTCATTTGATGTTCAATTTCATGTCTTAATCCGATTAAAAACCTTAAATTGGATTTAGTAACATTACCAATAGGACACTCATTTGTGTTCAAACATCGTTCTAATTCCCAATATTTATAAGCACCTCTCTTAGTTTTGTCAAAACGGCGTCGGGTACCTGCTATCCTAAAGTACCTATATTCTATATTATTATCTTTGTAGTAAGCATGGAGTAAATACATCCATGCTATATTAGATAAAACTATAAAACTTTCGGATTTAAATTGAATATTGGGATTATTAAAAATTTGAACGGCATTAAGCATAGCTTCTCTAGATTTTGCAAGTAGTTCTTCTTTTATGGACCAAACCTTTCTTTTTCTTTTAGCCATTTATTAGTTAATTTAAAATGATATTTTGACCAAAAAGTATAACTCTTAAGGGGAATTATATTTTTTTGATCATTATTGGAAGTTTTTTATTTTACATTTGATCCGGATGGTTTATTATTACAAGCATCAATAAGAACAATACTAGGGTTATTTTCTAGCTCTAATTCCTTTAATATGTTGTTCACCTTAGCAAGTTCTACTAAATCAAAATACATAATCACTTTGATACTCTTACTTGTGTTATTAGCAGCCTCATATACTCCAACTTGGTTTTTTAGATTCATTTTAAGTTTAGAATTAGAAGCTAGTTTAAACTCCACTAATGTTTTATCTTTTGAACCATTAGAAACTGTATAATCTACTGGTCCTCTGCCATTATTGACCTCTCTATTTACGTCAAATGGCGTTGCGTGCCATGTTAAACGGTAAATAATTTGGAGGTCAGCTTCTCTTTTGATTGCTTTCCCTTTTGAATAGAATAACCGATAACCATCTTTATTTTCTATTACATCTTTTAAAAATTCAACTCGCTCCAGTGCTTCTTTAAAGGACCCTTTTGGGTTAATTTGGTAGAATTTAGTTTGTTTTATTAATTCTCCTATTAAGGTTGAAACATTTTTAATAAAAATATTTTCAACCTCTTCAACTTTTTCTTGTGATATATGCTTGGCACCCACCTTATTTTCTTCCTTTAATTTAATATAGTATTTAAGTATCTCTGGAAATTGTTTGATTGTTTCGTTAATCGCAAAAGTGAGTTCTTTTTGAGAGGGTCTTTTCTTTTTTGGTTTTGGAGGAATTTTGGATCTAAAGTAATTATGAATCTCGCTCCTTAATTGATCATTTGGGACAGCAGTACATATGCTCTCAAAGTTACCTCTAAGATCATTACTATTAATCCAGTTATCGTCTTTAGTGAGCAAGTCCTTTGGTGTTAGAAACACAAAATCTCCATTAATAAAAGGTAGGGTGAATTGCTTAGGCATCCATTTTTCCAGTGTATAATCGAAATAAATCTTATCTACCATAATAACCTTAACCTGTTGAGATTCTAGATGTTTTAACGCAAATTTTTCTGTATATTCTGCTATATAACCTTTAATTAGATTACAGGTAAAATCACTTATATTATCTTTTCCAACACCTATTTGGAATAGGCCAGCTTTTTCCAAATGAGAAGAAACAGTAACTTTTTCATTATTAAGATCGTCATAAACAATGTGCATATTGGCGGACATTGCCTTGCCGAATTTTTTTCCTAATCCGCTTCCTCCGTTACCTACTAAACTATAACCAAACCAATTTTGCTTTACTTCCGAAAATTTATACCAACTCTTGATATTGGCATTCGATAGGCTTCCGGTTTTTGATTTGTTTTTTAAGAAAGTTAGATATTTGATTATGTCTGAATGTAATTTTTGATACTCATTTTTGTTGCTGCCGAATAGTAAAAATGGATCAATAAATAAGGGGAGATCATTAATTAGTGAAATATTGAATGCTCCATAATCTTCCAATAATTGTTCATCTAAGTTGAAATAATCAGAAAAATAAACCATATTTTACAATTTTAGTTACTATAAACTAATGAATATCATAGTTAGGGTTGAATAGACTTCTTTGACTTTTTACCGTAATCTTTATTACTAGTAGAAATTTAATCTATATTCTCAAAAATATGGAAAGCCATAAGTAATACATTACGGGAAACCACAATAGCGATGAATAAAAAAGAACTGGGCTTTGCCTTTTGGACAATATGGTTGTCTTAAATGGAGAGTAGATTGTTTATAATCATGTGGTTACAAATCTATACCAAAACGTAACATTCCCTTTATGTATAAATAACATGAGCTATAGAATTTGTAGTGACTTTGTGAGTTAATACATCTAACAATTATGTTGGAGTAAAAACACTAAACAATAATATAGATAAACAGATGAAAGAATCATGTATGAATTGTGCAAAAGCAGGATCGGTAACCTATGAGGGAATTCTGGCAGAACGCGTTTTTTGTTTAAAACTGCAATTGGGATTTTCATCAGACTCCAGATGTGATAATTATGTAAAAAGAAAAAAGACCAAGCATAGTTTATCGGGGGTGAAATAATGTAAAATATCGTAAATAAAAGTAGGATTAAGTCCTTTTTTGTTGGCTAGATATCATTATTTATTTCGATCCAATACCCATTGGGATCCTGGAAATAGATTTGTTTAATACCATCTTTGCGCACATAATCTTTCTTTTTAGTATCACGCCAGTCTGAGTAGTCGATGCCTATGCTTTCCAGATGTTGTATAAATGCATCGATATCTTTGATAGCTAGTGCAAAGTGCACTGCCTTATTCACTTTTATCTCAAAACCTGGACGAGGAATCAAGTGTAATTGCTTTTGTCCTAAAGCTAGCCATCTGGTTTTGGAGTTTGAAGCCGTATTCTCAATTTCTTCCAAATGCAGTACCTCTTGATAAAATGCTACAGCAGCATCTACGTCTTGTACAGATAAAGCGATGTGATTAACTAAAAATGTAAACATAATTACAACTGTTTTTGAATTCAAAAATAGAGAAATAAAAGGAGTGGAGGTGATAGCGGTGATAAATTAGAAAAGATAAGTATTAAACAAAAAAAGAAGAATTATGAACAGATTAGTAGTTAATCGATTTTTAATAGCTTGTATCTTTTCTTATCTATTTCATCGTTAAGTTTTTCATGATCCGGATATTCTTTAACAAGTTAGATGTATCCTTCAGAACATAGGTTTTCTAGATCCTTACTAGAAATATCATTAACAGAAAAAGATATTGATTTACCATTAATTTCTAAAAACCAGGGATACCAAAGTACTCCCCATATCTCCCAGTGATATTCAAATTCGAAGCAATTGGCTTCGAAACATTTTTGTTTGATCTCTTGTAGTATTTTATACAATCTATCATTCATCATAGCAGATCATTCGCCATTTGTTCGTATTTCAAAATTTTTGATGCTAACCTTTGGTTCAAATAATCATTCTTGTTAGCAAGAGTAGATACAATCAATTTAGCTTCTTCACAATACTTTACTATTTTTTTCTTATCCCAATGTTCTGGAGGTCTTTGTAAATTTGTGATTCTATCTGCTATTTTTACTATTCCCACCTCCTTTTGTAATGTATTAATTCTAGACAAACTATCTATCATCCTTTCTGTTTTAGATGGTATTCTTTCATCCTTGCTCAATGCCTGTACAGCCATGGCTATGGACTCGCCAAATTTGCTTTTGAGTTCTTCAAAACTAGTATTTGTGTCCTCAATAGTGTCGTGAAGTATTGCTACTTGAATAGCAAAGTCAATATCAAAATTATGATCGAAGTTGTAAGCCATTAAAACTTCCATGGCTACATTAGAAATATGCAAAAGATAGTTCGCTTTTGTTCCGGGAACTTTTTGTTCACTATGTTTTTCACCGGCAAATTTCATTGCTGTTTGATATAATTCTTGAGTCATATTTTCTATTGCAGTTGTTCCTTTATATTAGCTTGTAAAGAATTTCCTAATGAAGTATCTCAACAATGTACTAAGGTAACAAAATCTGCAATGAATCTGGTTACATTATAGCCATTGCTAAAGCTCTTTCAGCTTGTTTAATATGTCTTTCATTGTGATATATTACTACGCTAAACGTATCTCCCAATCGTAGTTTAACATATTTTGAAATGGAAATAGCAGTTTTTGTTTTATCCAGATTTACGCTTTTTGCGCTATCCAAAAGCTCAATAATTTGATGTTGCTGATTGATGAATTTATCCAATGTTTGTATGTCTAATTTCGAGTGCAGAGGATTCATAGACGTAAATGTTTTCATTTTATTTAAATCTTCTTTGTATGAAACAGATTTACTAAAATACTTTCCTAACCAATTACTTTTAAAAATAGGTGAATTTTGATGAGTAGCTGATTTAATTTTGGTTGTGATTTCTGGGATGTAAAAATCACCATATCGATTCAAATGTTCGATACATTCTAAAACGCTCCAGCTGGTTTCATGTTCTCTCCAGTTTAGGGTGTCTATAGTTTGGGTTTTTAGATGTTCGGCACTGTTTAAGTTCTCTCGTGTAATTTCTAATAATTTCTGTAATAATTCTTCTGTTGCTATTGCCATTGTGTTTGTTTTGATACAAATGTCATCATATCAACTCACAAAAAAATTGATTGAAATTAAGACTTTTTAATTCTGGACAATGTTTCAGGAGTCATTCTTAAATATGAAGCAATGTATTTATTGGGTATTTCCTGAAACAATTGTGGGCTTCGTTCTAAGACTCTCTTATACCGCTCAACCGGAGAAGAGGTGAGAATATCTCTTTCTCTTTCCATTTGCTGCAAGACAAAATTTTCTAAAATCGCAAGCCATAGCTGCTCGGTTTCTTGTGATGAGGTGATAAAAGATTGATAGCTCTTTTTATTAATGACTTTCACCGTTGTTTTTTTAAGCGCTTGGATATAAAAGTCCGACGGTTTTTCATTCAAAAATGAATCTAAAGAAGCGATGAGATTATTTTTATACCCAAATCTAATAGTGTGTTCTTCGTATTCGTCTATTACAAATATTCTAAGGGCTCCTTCTACGACCAAATAGATATTGGTGTCGATACTTCCTTTTACCTTTAAGTATTCGTTACGTTCTAATATAAGCTCTCTATCCCAAAGATCTTGTCGGTTTATTTTTTCGATGAGGTTTGAGATAGGGTTCATAGTTCAGTACAGGTAATGTTTAAGATAGACGAAGTGATAGTGTAAACGAATTTAGTTTTCGATTTCTATTGGATGATTTGCTTCAAATGATGTTCTAAATGCACAACATAATCGTTCATTAAAAATCTTAAATCAGAAAAATTACCTTTTTCCAATTCAATTTTATAATTCAGTGTGTTATCGGTTTGTTGTGCCATCAAATTTTTAATTCGATGGTTGATTGAACTCCAAAATTCTACAATCTCTGTAAGGTCAGAGTTTTGATAGTCATTAGCTTTTACCAACTCATTCTGATTATATTTTCTGATGTTATAGGGTTTGTTTTCAAATTGAATTTCTGTGAATCTTTGGAGGTTATTAATTCCAGAATCAATGAGATGTCCCAAAATCTCTTTTTTAGACCATTTGTCCAGAGATTTTTTTCGGCTCATTTCCTGTTCAGAAGATTGAGCGCAATATGCTACTCCTTGCTTTATTAATTGTTCTAATTTGTTTATTGTATCTATCATTTCTCAAATGTAGCCAATGGTTTGCTAAATATACGTTCTAGCAGTAATTATTCAAGGTTATGCAAAGTGGTATTTTGTTCTTCTGAAAATTTTTCAGTTAAGAGATCCCATAATTCTGAATATCCATCATCATAACCCAAAGCCCAAATACCTACTCCTTTTATTTTGTTTTTTTGTATCCAATCATACTTGATTGAAAGTGATTTCTCGTCTTCAAAAAAGATCTGTTTATAGCTGTTTGCACCTTCCTTTACAACTAAATAGGTTGAAGCGCTTATCGAATCAAATTTTACGGGAATATCTAGAGAGTCGATATACAATTTCCTAATGTTTCGATAGGGTGGGTGATCTCTGAATTTTACAACTGCGGCTCCGGGTTGAGAAGTTTTGGTATACCACTCGGCACCATAGTACGGAAGTCCAAGAATTAATTTGTCAAGTTGTACACCTTTGTTTTGATAGTATTGAACGGACCATTGTAAACCGTTTCCAAACTTTTCGCTTGAAGTAAAAGGAGTTACAGGTCCTGTGGTTTTGCTAAATGCTCCATAATAGTCATAACCCATTAAGGTGTAAAAATCTATATGTGCATCAATAGCTTTAATGTCAAAAACATCGTTCCAGTCTTCGGCATACAGGCATAGAGAAATATGGTAATTGGGATTATCCTGTTTTAGTCTTTTTGAAATCTGAACAATAAATTTTGTAAAATTACTTTTGCTTTTCTTTGGTACTCCTTCAAAATCTAGATTAATACCATTTGCCGATCGCAATGCCAATAACCTAGATACACTATCGATTAAGGTGCTTTGAGCCTTGGGATTGTCTAAAAAAGTAGCATTATTCTTACTTCCAAAATTGGAGATCGAAAGAAATACTTTACAGTTTGCAGCTTTGGCACTATCGATCAAAGCTGTAGTTTTCCATTGATGAATACTTTTATAGCTTCCAGTTTCTGGTTCAACCGAATATGAAAAGTATGAGATGCCCCATAACATTGAGAAATTGTAGTTTTTCCATACGGAACCATTAGAATATAAATGCCAACCAAATGTGTGAATATCGGGATGTACTTTTCCTTTTTTAAATAATGTTTTGGTGATTGTAGTGGTATTAAGGCTATCCCAATCTTTCTCAGTATTGAAGGTAATATCTTCATATTTTTTTTCATGCAAATACCGCTGACTTTTTAGTTTTGTGGTATTGATTACAGCATTTGGTTCAGTATTTTTAACCGTATTACCATTACTACATCCTACTATGATCAATACTGTAATTATTGTGATTGGTATTATCTTCATGTTGAATTTTTTATCAATAGCAAGCGTGTGTTGCTCACAAGTAGTTAGTTAGACCATGGTTCCTATAAATAATTATGATAGAGGATTTATATTCCCTCGATCTGATAGATTTCCATTCCAACAGAAAGTTCTTTATTTTCTTCACTGCACCATATTATTTTCCCTTCAAAAACACTTTCGAATTCCATAACAACATTTTCGTTCTCAATTTCACATAAGATATCACCGTACTTTACGATATCTCCAACACGATAATTCAATTTGGTAAGAATCAGATTCTTCTGATTTCCTAAGTTAGGTGATCTAATTGTTTTAGTTTCCCCTCTTTTTAGTTTAAACTCAGACGGGAGAGGTGAACTAGTCCCTTGTTTTTCAATTCCTTCTACGGTTCGGAAATTAGGATTTGTTTTCAAAGACTCAATTAATTTTTCTCTCCTGTTTGAGTTAGAAAACCCTGAGAATATTGTTTTTAAAAATTTGTTTATCATTTACTTTTGATAATGATTATGGTATCAATTGAACTATTTGCCCTGGCTTAAAGTATTCTCTTTTCGATTTGTCCTTTAAATTAATGATAAAAATATCAAATCTTGGATTTCCTTCATCATCAAGAGCTCTTGGCATTGCAATACTTTTTATCTCAAACCCTCCAAATGTAGAAGATTCGGTTAGGCTAAATTCTTCTTTGTTTAAGAGCTTGGCTATTAATTGGGGACTATTCCTTGAAACCTTTTTAAAAACACGATCTATTTCAAACTCTACTGCCATTTCTTAGTTGCCTGTAAGATGAGATAAAATTTGTTTTTAATGCATTTTAGGTTGTAGCGAGTAATTTTGTCTTAACACATCCAGAATTTCATTTTTTCAAAGTCAATTACTCTTGGTCCATTCGAACATCCTCCGACCTCCTCAGTATCAACGTCTTTTTCGTCTGTTCCAATTATCCAAACCCCCGATTTATGTTTTAAGATTTTACCCTCATCGATAATGTCTCCTTTTTTGGTTAAAGACAATTGCCCATCACCTTCATAAATTACCTTTATGGTACCGTTTTTAATGATCACTGTCACTTTTTCTCCCATTGATTTACCTCCCCATTCGGCAAATGCAATATCATATCGATATTTTCCATCTAAAGGTAAGTCGTCAGATTTCGAATCTTGAGCTAGACTTATATTCATAAATAATAGAGTCAATAATAAGGGAATTATTTTAAGTATCATGTTTTCTTTGATTGTTGATAATGTTCCATGAAAGGGTATTCTAATACATTTTTAAACTTGACTTCCTGTGCTGTTTTTATTCCATAATATATATCCCATTAGTACGAGCGCGGTGATGGTCATTAAGATAATACCTAAGATTAATCCTAATGTTGGATTGTCATAAAATTTATCATTAAACAAACCAAAAACAGATGAAAATAATCTAGTGGGGATAAATGCTAAACTAACTAGAATTGCCAGGTATTTTGGATTCGAATATTTTGTTAAGATAGAATGAATTACTGGTGCAATATGAATTTCTGAAGCTCCAAGAAAAAATAGGGATAACAAGTAAATCATAGCGTGCTGTTCGGTTGGAACTTCGGGAATGAAAAATAATAATCCAAATGATACAATTCCAAAAATAAAACCAAGCATTAATTTGAAAGATTGGGAGTTATAAAAGTAAGTCCATAAAACAATTGCGATTAAACTAATCGGAATTAAAAAAATAGTACTTACAGATTGCCACATACTTTTAGATATAGTCAAAGCCGAAATTTCACCAAATTTCATTTGTAAATCAAAAACTCGAATACCAGACATTTCATAAATTCCCCAAAATAATCCAACCACAAGGAAAGCGATTAAAATGTTGATCACTCTTTTGTCCATTGATAATTTACTTTTTTCAATTGTCTCCGTAGCAATTTCTTTTGAAACAAGTATCGGAATCAATGAAAATATCACTAATATTCCAGAGGTTATAAATCCAATAGGGTAACCAAAAGTTTCGCCTAAATACCCAATGAAAAAAGTTCCGAGAATTGAACCTAAATTTACTGCTAGATAAAATATCGTAAACCCAGAATCTAGTAGTTTGGTTTTATTCAAATATGATTTTCCAAAATTTGCGATAATATTCGGAGTAAAAAATCCACTGCCCAATATAACGAGAAATAGCCCTACGTAAAGCCCGGTTTTTGAAGGAATACAAATACTAAATGCTCCTATTGCTTGAATAATTCCTCCAAATAGCATTGTTTTTTTATTTCCGATAATTAAATCTCCCAATAGAGCTCCTATGATTTGAGAAAAAATTAATGAAAAAGTAATCCAACCATAAAGACTTAAGGCTTCGGCTGTTGTCATTTTCAATGTTTCTCCAATCATATATAGAACCAGAAGAGCTCTAAAACCGTAGTAAGATGCTCTTTCGAACATTCTAGATACAGCATAGTAGAATGTTTCTTTGGTGTGTTGTTGATTTTGAATTTTTTCCATCTAGCGTGTTGGGTTGGTAATGTTTATTATATGTATAATAATGAGATGAAATGTTACCTTGACTTTTAAAGAGGAGGAATATAACTAACCCTTCTTTAAAATTGATATTCCACATTAACAAATTATAACTATTGTTTTATTTATTTACAATGGGTATAATCTTACTTGTTCGGCTTTTCCATCTCATATAAATCAAGACCTTCTCCCCAATAATTTTTTTCAATTCTCATAGTAGTATAACCAAATTTTTCAAAAAACTGGTAGGCCAGCTGGGAGGTGGTTACTATAAATTTTTCTACACGGTTATCTTTACCTAATACCTCTAAGCAATATTCTACCGATTGTCTCCCTAGTCCTTGTCCAGAATAGTTTGGGTCAAAGAAAATCCAAGTGATACGCCCCGAATTGTCATTTTCATTGATATAATATCCGGTTCCTCCTACAATGGTATGATCTACCTCGATCGTTAAATAGGTTGCTGCATTCTTGTCTAGATATTTCTCAAAATCATGTAGTTCGTTCTTGTCAAAATATTGAGGTGTGTTTAGCTCAAATAGCTGTAGCAGTGTTTCTTTGTCATTCGGTTTATAAGGTCTGATCATTGTTTTTGAAGCTTGTGGCTAACGGTTAATTCAATTAGGTTTTGCAATTTCAGCTTTACTAGTGTTGCCTATGCCTAAAGATAGTTCTTTACTCTTGATTTTAGATTATACTCTAGTTTTAATAAAACAATCATAACCACTATACGGCTATACAAATTGTACTGTAGCAAAACTACATTTGATTCGTCTCTGAGATATAATCAATCAAAAAATCTTATGAAACGTATTTTTTCTACACTGGTATTGTTACTTATTTCAATACCTTTTACAAGCTGTAAAAACCACACCTCGGTAGATTCTTATATAGAAGAACTGGTTGCAGATGGTAATTTTAATGGAAATGTCTTAGTTATTAAAAATGGAGAAACCCTTTACGAAGCATCTTTTGGATATTCAGATGGTACTAAAACAGTACCACTTACCAAAGATTTTCGTTTCGGTCTAGGGTCTGTTTTTAAAGAATTTCCTGCGGTAGCAATTATGCAACTTCAAGAAAAAGAATTATTGCATGTAGATGATAAAATTGATAAGTATTTAAAAGACCTTCCTAATTGGGCATCAAAAGTTTCAATCAAAAATTTATTACAATACACTAGTGGGCTTCCCAAAGTACCCTGGGAAAAGTATATTGAAAAAGATGAATTAATGACAGATGAGAAAGTAAAAAAAGACTTGCAGCATATCGAAGAATTAGATTTCGAGCCGGGTGATGATTATTTATATACGAATTACAGTCCGATAGTATTGTCTAGAATTGTTGAAGAAATTACCCAACAAAAATTCAACGATTATGTAGTTCAAAACTTATTTCTTCCTTTTTCATTAGATGATGCAGTCATTCCTACAGAAGTTCCGTTTTTGGATAGAAATTTAATGGCTATTCCTTTTGATGAGGCCTATGAAGAAGACTCTTACAGAATTGCAATCTCAGGAGTTATATTTTGCTTTACTGCTCGTGATTTGTATCGTTGGATAGATAATCTTCATGCTTTTAAAATTATTAATCAAAAATCGGTAAAGCTGCTATCTGAAAAAGCAGATTTTTTCGGAAATATTCAAGCGCCACTGGGTTTTGTAGAATGGAAAGACAATAAAATCATAGAACATTCTCATCATGGTGAAAATGGTAACTATGAGTGTTTTGTACGAAGGTTTACTAAAGAAAAAGATGTGCTAACGATCATAGTACAATCCAATCAGAAACGTGGAAACGTAGTTGACATTACGGAAGAGATTAGAGATATTTTAAATTTCGATTAATGATAAAACAAAACCCCTGTTTCTACAGGGGTTTATATGTTTTAATGTGGAGTCGGAGGCTATTGTTATGTTTATAACTTATTGTTTTTGTTAATTACAAATTTTGATAATAATGTGCTGTTATATAGGTGTTTATTAATTTTGTGTTGATACGGGATAAGAGCTTTAAAGCGTAAAAAAGTCCCCTAAAGAGTCCCCTTATGATTTCAACATTTAATCTTAAAGATCCAAAGAGTACGAAGAAGACTTTGATTTTCTTCCGTTGCAAATTTCCTAACGAAAAAGGTAGGTTCAAATATTCTACAGGAGAAAAAATACATCCGTCAGATTGGAATCAAAAAGAAAGATTGCCTCATACGCTGGGAGAGAGTAAGGCGATCGATAGAGTTTCTATTAAAGCACAGCTCGGTAGGTACGAATCCGTTTTTGAACAAACAAAGGAACAGTATAGGAAGTTGGGTGAGGATTTTACTAGTGATGTGTTAAAAGCAGCATTTGACAAAGAATTTAAAAAGACACCAAGAACGAAAGATACTTTTTTTGATAGATACGATGAGTTTATGAGCTTTAATCAAAAACAGCAAAACTGGTCACTATCTACCGTAAAAAGATATAAGAACATAAAGAATATCCTAAAAAACTTTGAAAAGGAAAAGAAGTATACATTAACCTTTACTGCGATTACAGATAGGTTCCATGCCGAGTTTACCGACTATTGTATGAACGATCTAAAGCATATTAATAATACATACTCCAGAAATTTGGGGCTGTTTAAAACATTTATGTTTTGGGCATTAAAAAATAAGCATACATACAATAGTGCATTTGTAGGTTTCGAAAAGAAAAAAAGAGTGATTACCAAACAAATAGCACTTTCAATGCTTGATATACAAACTATCCTAACCTATGATTATAAAAATGAGAGGCTGGAACGTGTACGGGATGTATTTGTGTTTGCCTGTGTTACTGGGATGCGATTCGGAGAACTTAAACTAATCACCAAAAATGATATTGTTGGTAATAACTTTATACTAAAAGAGGAAAAGGAAAGTGAAAAACAATCACGTTCTATACCACTAAGTGATGTAGCCATAAGTATACTACGAAAATATGATTATAAACTACCACTTATAGCAAATCAAAAATATAACGAATATATCAAGGAAGTTTTCAAAGAAGCAGGATACACTCATAATGTTGTAAAGAATACCACTAGAGGTAAAGAGAATATCAAGGAGGTGATCCCTTTTTACGATAGGATTTCTAGCCACACTGCGCGCAGAACCTTTATTACTTTAATGAAAAAAGATAAGCAATCAGATAAGCTAATAGCTTCTATAAGTGGTCATCGTGATCTTAAAACCTTAAATCAATATTATCAGGTAGATGATCAGGATAAAGAAGAAGCTGTAAACAAAACATTCGCTTTGGACGTGGGGATACTAAAAAAGGTAAATTAATAGGTATGATAGAGCAGGTAGATATTGAAAGTATATCGAAAAAATTCAGTGATTTTAATTATCCTGATCGTAAGGTAATAGAAGAGCAATTATCCCGATTGAATACGATATCCGATAAATTAGATCATCTTAGAAGTGTAGAAAAAGAATTCTACACCAAGTTTCAGGAAATTAAAAGTAGTTTCAGCGAAGCAGAACGCGATTTGTTTTTAGAAAATGAGACCGTATTGTTGAACAGTATTTTCGGTTCAGAAAAACTCATTACACCTCTATTTATGCCGGAGTCAATTTTTGATGAGTATTTTAAAACCGTACAGGATACTGCAGAATACAGATATTGGTTTTTAAGGTATATGGCAGAAAAACGTTTTGACAAATACCTCAATTCTAAAATTTACAAGGATAGTATTGAGCTAAATTTTACAGAAAACCTGCAAAATGAATTTGTTAAAATAATCGATGTAGAGGAAAAAGCTTTTCGCCTACTAAGAGAGGAAAAAATAGATTTTTACAATAATACCAAAAACGAAAAAGGGTTTCTATGGGCAAGTAACGACAAGGAATTTGTGGATAGTCATAATTATGAAGGTAACTCTGTTGAGGTTCTAAGAGTTCTCAAAAACTATTACAAAAAATATCCTACAGCTTCTCTTTACGATTGGGCATCCAAAGAAGTGGATGCTTATTATAGACACGTGTTATTAAAGCCTCATTTAGAAAGTATATTGGATAAAGAGGTAAAAGGAAGTAGTGTGCCGATTAGGACATTAGCATTAATAGCATATGTACAACAAGAGATCAAGGAGATTAAACGATTGGTTCATCAAAAAGATGTAATAGCTTACGGTAAAAGCCTTGGAGTGAGTGGTAATCATTTTAAAAATGTATTTGTGAAAATTAACTCGTCTAATGGAACATCTGGCTTTAATAAGGATCACTATGAAGAAGCCCTAGAATTATTGAGTAAAGAAGGTCGGGAGTATGCTACTAAAAGATGGCAAACAGAATTTAATTAAAAAGTTGTAACCCTCTTACATAACCCCTTATGGACTAATTCCTTGTAACTACTACATAATTTAGCTGATAGTTAAAAACAAAAACTATTAGCATGAATGTTTTAGATCAAATACTACAGGAACAAAAAGAACAACGAACATTACTTTCTTCAATGTTCGATTATATCCAGAAACCAATACCGGAAGATAAATACTACTCTGTTGATGAGTATTCAGAAAAAATAGGTGTTCATCCTCAGAGTACTCGTAATGCGATTAAAGATGGTAGGGTCAAGGCTAATCGCTTTGGTCGTAGGGTGCTTATACATTCTTCACAGATAGAGCAGGGTTTAAAGGAGTTTAAATCACTTAGATACAGGAGAGATTAGCTTAGGTTGTATGATCATATTAAACGTGTGTTATAGCCTTTAAACCTGTAATGTTATGGAAGTAGAAGAAACGGTATCATCGGTAAATAATAAGTATGTATATACGGGAGTGAAAGAAGAGATTCGTATGGAGATGATTAAGGAAACTGATTATCTGGAACAGCAGCCAATACAAAAATTTACATCTGATAAGACCAGCTATAAGAAGTACATTATAAATCCTAATGATGAAATAAAAGAGCCCCCTGCATTATTTCGTATACAGAATAAGGTTTTATGTACTTTAGGTAATTTCTCTGCTATCATTGGTAAAGCAAAAACAAAAAAATCGATGTTTTTGGCTTGGTTAACTGCCATGCTACAGGGGACATTAAATGATTATGTAAAAACTTGTATAAAAGGTAAAAAAATCATTTATGTTGATACGGAACAATCTGCCTACCACGCAGGTCTACAAGTAAAAAGAATACAAGAGCTTTTAGATCGGGTTGAAAGCAATATGGAGTATGTTGCTCTCAGAACCTGTAACCCAAAGGAACGGCTGAAGCATATAGAAGAAATGATAGAATGCAATGAGAACTTGGGTTTATTAATAATAGATGGCATAGCCGATTTAATGGTAGGGGGTAATAACGATGAGCAAGAAAGTAATGAAAAAGTATCACTCTTAATGAAATGGAGCGAGGAAAAGAACATTCATATAATGACGGTGTTACATACAAATAAAGGTAATGATCATGCTACGGGTCATTTGGGGAGTTGTATAATCAAGAAAGCCGAAACAATATTTTCTATCCAAAAGGATAATCGGGATAATAGTATTTCGTTTATCAAATCAGAGTTTCATAGAGGAGAAGGTATGAAAGATCCACTTTACTTTTCCGTAAATGATGATGGGATACCGTACATTATTGATGATGTTTCTTTTACAACAAAATCAAAAACAGATAAACAGAAAAGAGAACCTCAATATTTCGAATTAGCAGGTCATAATAAGGTTTTAGAAGAGATGTTTAAGGGAGGTAAAGAGATGAAATATACAGCTTTGAGGAAAGCAATAAAGCTTCAAGCCAATAGGGTTCTTGGAGTTAAGTTAAATGATGATTTATCAAAAGCCTGGTACCGGTATTACAAAAAGAATGACTTTATATATCAGGAAAAGGAGCGTATGCCTTGGAAACTAAGATCTTTTGAGGGTAATCATAGGTAGGTTCAAATGATAAGGTTTAACACTCCCCTATATATAAGGGGAGTGTTTAAACTAAACCTTATCTGCAACAGGGTTTAATTTTGAGATTAAGGGTTAAACCTTGTGTTAACTAATTGATAAACAGGTATTTTTTTGGTTTGTCTTTAAACCTTAGAAGATTTATGAATTTGTAATTTTTTAGAAGAATGAGCTGTTAGGTTTAGCTCTTTAAACAATGTTGAAAACAATAATTGGCTGAAACTGATATGGTATTGAATACGCTTTATAGATACGAACTGGATAAGAGCAGCAAAAAATATATCTGCCCAAATTGTGGTAAGAAAAGGGCAGTGAGATACATTGACAATGAAACAGGAAATTACTTACCCATAGAATTTTCAAGATGTGATCGTGAAACAAGCTGTGGATACTGGCGGAAACCTGAAAAAGCGAAATCATCAATGCTTGCTGATAGACCAATATTACCGATGATGCTCATAACTTTTATCAGAGATGCGTTAGTAAAGGAGTCAGGAAGAAATTTCAAAGAAAATAATTTTGTCCAATACTTAAAGACCAAATTTAGCGATAGTGCAGTAAAAGCAATCATAAAACGATACCTCATAGGTACATCTAGTTATATAAAAAATGCCTGTGTTTTTTGGCAAATAGACGAACAAAACCGTGTAAGAGCGGGTAAAATAATGAAGTATAACTCTAATACTGGTAAAAGAATAAAGGGAGGATCTGGTATTCATTGGGTGCTTAGCATTTTGAAAAAGAAAGGTAAGATAAAAGATTACCAACGGGAACAGTGTTTCTTTGGGTTACATCTGATTAATGAATATAAAACTAAGGTAATAGCGATATGTGAGTCTGAAAAAACAGCTTGCATCATGTCTGCAATATATGATTCTTATTTATGGTTAGGGTGTGGTAGTGCAACAGGTTTACAGGATGATAAATTTATTCCTTTAAAAGGGAGAAAAATAATCTTGTATCCTGACAAAGGAATGTATGATAAGTGGAAAAAAAGAGCGCAAGAGTTACGGAGCAAAGGGTATAATGTTGAGGTTTCTGATGTTGTAGAAAGGTCTCTGGGGCGAAATGGATGCGATATAGCTGATTATTTTGTAGATGAAAAAATGATTGAAGAAATAGAATCGGATAGAGAAAAAACTTCAAAAATAGTTGAAGTTGATGCGGATAATCTATCAGAAGAAGAAAAAAAGCTACATCGATTAGCTTGTAAAAACCCTAAAATTATAAACCTCATCAAGACTTTTGATCTTACTGATACTAATGGGGTGGATTTTAAGTTAGGTGTATTGGGAGTAAAAGATAGAAGCATAAGTATGGGAGCAAGGAATTAGTCTTTTTGATTTACTAACAAAAATATTGCTCTATGACTACACTAGAAATTTATCAAGAATATAGAGAAAACCCTCAAAAGTGGATGCAAAAACATTTGGCATATACTGAAAAAGAAATAATGCTAACCTTAATGAAATTAGCGCAACAACAAATTCATAAAGGGAATTTTGCTGCAAAGAGAAACATACAATTTATACAAATAACACCTGAAGAACTACAAGATGGGATTACGAAGGAGATCAAAAAACAATTTGAGACCTTACAAAAGGACTTCCAACCCAAAGAACCTACCGAATATATGACCAGAAACGAAGTGGCTGAGTTACTCAAAGTTGACCTTAGTACCGTTTGGAACTGGACAAAAAAAGGCAAGCTTATTGCCTATGGTATAGGAAAACGAGTATACTTCAAAAGAAAAGAGGTTGAAAATGGGATTATCAGGATCAATTAAAAATAAAAGAAAAAGTAGTGTGCATACAAGGTCGAGATGGTAATATAGTAGAAATTCGTTATGTGACTCACAAACTCGAATAGTATGCTTAGATGTTTTTAATTATATCGCGTATCGACACAAAAAATTGAGAGAGTTGCGTTCAATTCCACATTTCCTATCTTCTCATAAAACTTATATAGCCAGTGGATGATATAGGAGCTATATGCTATAATTTTTATTAAGCTCTTCACATACCGCGATATACTAGTTGAAAAGGTTGTCTTTATAGTTTATCTCGGTGAAGTTTTAAATTTTCTAGTCTTGACTAAAAAAGTTATTTGTAACCTCAGCATTGAGGATTGTAATGCACTTTATTTTGCGTTTCTATGCTGTCTTATATAAATACTGTTGAAACTCAATAAATAAATCTCTTATTTTCGTTACATCCCCACCTAATTCTTCAATTCCATCAGCTTGTGATTGGAACATACTTGATAACAAAACAGGAAGCTTGGTCTGATCTAATTCACCTACACCAATCTCAATGTATTTGCTTAAAACAAATTCAATAAATTCTTTCTGTTTATTATTCATTAATGTAAAAATAGTAGCTTCAGCTGCCGCAACACGTTCTGCTCTTGTGATTGGTTTTATTTCACTATTGAATACATATTCCAAAACATCAAATAAGTCGCTATTTTCAGCATCTACAAGTTTACGCAACGCATTTAATTCTTCTATTCCGTAACCTGCTACTTCTAACTTTTCAAGTAAAGTTCTTCTTGTTGTTGGATTGCTCCATAACTCTCGTAATTCTGCTTCACTTTTAAACAGATTAGGTAATTCACCAAATAAGTTATTTAAAAATTCTTCCGATGAAATTGGTTTACCCCCAGTATCCCAAAACATTGTTTGTGTTGTGTGTTGAATTTCTAACTCTTTACCACCTTTAAGTTTAACCCTAACTTTATTATTATGACCTTTTATAGGTTCTTCTTCATCATTATTAATAATGTCGACTTCATCAATATTTGGTTTTAGTTCTCTTGGTTCAGGGATTACAGGATCTTCTGGTTCTCCATCCCATTCAGGGTCTAGGAAACGATGGTGAGCATCTACAAAATCATAAATAGTAAAGTAATATTTGCCGTCAAAGGTTCTGGTTCCTCTTCCTACAATTTGTTTGAATTCTATAATATCATTTACTGGACGCATTAGCACAATGTTTCTCACATTGCGTGCATCAACTCCAGTAGAAAGTTTTCTGGAAGTGGTTAAAACGGTCGGTATAATCTTTTCATTATCTTGAAATTGTTTTAATGCATTATCTCCTATATTTCCATCTTTGGCAGTAATACGCACACAGTAATTAGTGTTCTTGCTGATTTTTTTATTTTGATTTACCATATCACGCACCATAGCTGCGTGTTCTTGTGTAGCACAGAAAATAATAGTTTTCTCATTTTCGTTTGCATCCTTCATAAAGGTATGAACACGATAACGTTCTCTTGCTGGAATGACAATTTTTCGATTAAAGTCTTTTTCTTCATACAACTTGCCTTCTTCTATTTCTCCTTCTACTACTGTATCATCATCTGTGTAGATATAATCATCAATGGTGGTGTTGATTCGTTTTACTTTAAAAGGTGTTAAGAAACCATCATTAATACCTTCTTTAAGCGAATAGATATAAACAGGGTCGCCAAAGTATTTATAGGTATCAACATTATCCTTTCGTTTTGGTGTTGCCGTTAAACCTAATTGAACCGCAGGAGAGAAGTGTTCTAAAATACCTCTCCAAGTACTTTCATTGTTAGCTCCACCGATATGGCACTCATCAATAATTATTAAATCGAAGTAATCTGTTGGATATTGATTGTAATAAGCATCTTCTTTGTCATAATCTGTAATATTTTCTTCTTCTAGTTCATCTAAATCTGCAGTATTGTCATTTGCCATTAAAGATTGAAAAATGGTAAAGAAAACACTACCATTAGTAGGTACTTTTCCTCTTTTCTTAATCTCTTTGGGTTTAACTCGCACTAGAGCATCTTCTGGAAATGCAGAGAAGGAATTGAATGCCTGATTGGCTAATATGTTTCTATGAGCTAAGAATAAAATTCTTGGTCTTCTCTTTTGGTATTGATTGTTTGCGGTTAAATTCCAACGGGTTTGAAATAGTTTCCAAGCAATTTGAAAAGCAATGGCTGTTTTTCCTGTTCCTGTTGCGAGCGTTAATAAAACGCGGTCTTTACCCTGCGCAATTGCTTCTAAAGTTTTTTTAATGGCTATTTCTTGATAATAACGTGGTTGCCAAGTACCCGATTTATCCTCAAACGGAACGCTAGAGAAGTTGTCTCTCCACAATTCTGTAATCTCAGAACTTGCTTCTAATGGGTATGATTTTATCCATAATTCTTTTGGTGATAAATAACGGTCTACTAAACCTTCTTCACCCGTTTGCATACAGATTTGGTAAATCTCATCTCCGTTAGAAGAATAGGTAGTATCTAAGGTTAATTTATCTGCATATAATTTAGCTTGTGCAACACCTTCACCGACTTCTAAATTTCTTGCTTTTGCCTCAACTACAGCTAGTTTAATACCTTTATATACCAAAATATAGTCCGCAATAAGTGGTTTGCCTCTTCTACCACCATTTTGAATACGACCAGCGGTAATTTGACAGTTGCGTTCTCTTAATATTTTTGAACCCTCAACCACACCCCAGCCCGCTTCTTTTAGTTTTGGGTCTATTAATTCTGCTCTAGTTTCGGCTTCATTCATAATATTAATTTATGGTGTTGAGTTGCCCAGAAAATGCTTTTTGCAATACACTCTTTTTTAGTTCTTCTAAATCGGCTATTTTTTGAGTATAAATGGCTTCTAGCCTTTTTGTTTCCACCGATAATGCATCTAGTTTTTGAACGATCTCTTGTTGTTCTTTTAGAGAAGGTAAAGGAATTGGATATGTTTTTAATTTCGTTCCATTAATATTTGCTTGATTTACACTTGAGATAACTACACTATTCCCATAGTTTTTAGCAATTTGACTATTCAGATAATAGTTTAAATAGTCTGCATCTAACAAATCTTCTTTTCGATGGATACGAATTAGATAGCCTGCGAAAATTGAAGGCATTTCACCTTTGTAAATAGCCGCTTTTCCTACCAACTCTGGGCTGTTTGTTCTATTAAATAGCACATCATTATATTTTAGTAGATACTTCTTATTATCTTGTTCATTGTTAGAATATTTTAAATTATCCCATACAAATTTTCGATCTTGAATATTTCCCATTCTCAGAACGGGTAACTTGCCCTCAGGGGATGACTTTGAAGATGAACCGTATTCTACTTTCTGGCAGACTTCACCTAATTTAACTATTGACCATTTATTATCAGACAGTACTCCTTGCAAATAATTATCAAAAATATCTTTTGCATATTGTAGATTTTGTTCCGTTTTGACTTTTGCTGTATCTATGGCAGCAAAGGTTTTGTCTAAAATGGTTACTATTTGTTTTTGTTGGGTCAGTGGTGGAATCGGGATCTTTATTTTTTTGAGTAAACTAGATTTTATCCCAGTCACTGTGGCTCCTGTCCCATTCGAAAAGATATCATTTCTAATTTGAGGGGAAAGAAGTAAATATTTCAGAAATGTTTTGTCCAAAATATTCGGAGTAGGCTGCATTACAATTGTTCTTTGTGCAAAAGCCACCTTTTCATGTGTCAACAGTTGCGCAACATTAGCTAAAGGAGCTTCGGTTGTGAAAATCACATCTCCGTATTCAGGAATGCCTCTTTTCATCCATTCTTCATAATTGTTTTCCGCAATAAATTCTTCAGGATGTTCCTGTAAATATCCTAATTTCACATTCTTTGCAGTTATCAGTTTTACACCATTGTCAGTTTTTTTTGGTGTCCTGCCCCGATAATCAATCAATTTAATATGTTTTTGCAGTTCACAATATTCCCAATCTTTTCTCATATTAATTCTTTAATAGATTCAAGAATAGTATTTGTTTCTTTATCCAAAATTGCCATTGCTTCCAAAATTTCATTGGGTTGGCGTAATGGAGCTTCTTCTGGTGCGTTTGGGTTTTTGGCAGACAGGTCAAAGGTATTTTGGTCTATATCACTTATGCGTACATTCCAAGAGTTTTCGCTTTCGGCTTTTGTTTTTTGAAGCTTCACAAAATCGGCTAAATCTTTTTCGTTTAATGGGTTTGTTTTCCCCAAATTACGGTCAAGGTTTAATTGATAAAACCATACTTTTTTAGTAGGCTCTCCTTTGGTAAAAAACAACACTACCGTTTTTACTCCTGCACCCGTAAAGGTACCTCCTGGTAAATCTAATACCGTATGTAGGTTACAATTTTCTAGCAGTTCTTTCCGTATGGCAATAGATGCATTATCGGTATTGCTCAAAAAAGTGTTTTTTATCACCACACCTGCTTTGCCACCCGCTTTTAATATTTTAATAAAATGTTGTAAAAACAAAGAAGCAGTTTCTCCTGTTTTAATCGGGAAATTTTCTTGTACTTCTGTACGTTCCTTTCCTCCAAAAGGAGGGTTTGCCAATACTACATTATAACGATCTTTCTCTTGGATGTCAGCAATGTTTTCTGCCAAGGTATTAGTATGTATAATATTGGGGGCTTCTACCCCGTGTAATATCATATTCATAATACCAATAATATAAGCAAGCGATTTTTTCTCTTTGCCATAAAAGGTATTCTTTTGGAGCGTTTCAATGTCTTGCGTAGATAGTTTTTTACTGTTTTTAAGGTAATCAAAAGCTTCTACCAAGAAACCTGCGGAACCTACTGCACCATCATAAACCGTTTCTCCTATTTGTGGGTCAACTACTTTTACGATAGTTTTGATTAAAGGGCGTGGAGTGTAGTATTCACCACCATTACGTCCAGCATTCCCCATGTTTTTGATTTTTCCTTCATACAGGTGGCTCATTTCCAACTGTTCTGCATGGGTTCTAAAACGGAGTTTATCTACTAACTCCACTACTTCTCGCAAATTATACCCCGATTGTACCCGGTTTTTTAACTCACTAAAAATTTCACCAATCTTATATTCAATAGTGTCTGCTCCGCTAGCATTTGCTTTAAACTTTTTTAGGTAAGGAAAGAGTTCGTTGTTTACAAAGTCCAATAAATCATCTCCAGTTTGTGCGTTATGGTCAATCTTCCCATTTGCTAATTTAGGAGCTGCCCAAGTTGTCCAGTGATATGTTGGGTCTATTAATCTAGTGTATTCTTGTCCAGAAAGTAGAGCCGCATTTTCTTTAGTTTTTTCTAAATCATCTAAATATTTTAAAAACAACACCCAAGAGGTTTGTTCTACATAATCTAACTCACTACCACATCCTGCGTCTTTATGTAGTATATCGTCTATATTTTTAAAAGTTTGTTCAAACATTTATTTAACTTCTATTTTATTGGAGATAATTAATTCTTTTATGTCTATGTTCAGTATCTCAGCAATACGCATTAGAATTTCTAGCCTCGGTTGCTGTCTGTTCTGTACATAAGCATTTACCATATTGTAGCTTTTACCCAATTTTTCGGCTAGCCAAATTTGTTTTATGCCTTTTTCCTCCAAAACTTCTTTTATTCTATTCATCTGAATACATTATTTTTTCAGCCGACAATATAAAAACAATTGAATTTATATCTCAAAAAACTGTGAGTTTTATTCTTACTTTTCTGTGTATTGATGGGAAAGTAAAAGTTCTTTTGTAACGAAGTTATCGAGCTGCAAATGAGTTTAAATGTCCTAGTTACTGTATATATTTTATAAGTCTGATAATTTTGTATCAATGTCCAACAACAACCATTCTGTCCATTGCCAATATGGAAAATGGGGGTTTAAATCAAGGGCATTATCCAATATTAATTTCTTTCTTAATCCGCTAAAGGAATAGGTCTCTCCAGTATCGTCTAATTTTAAACATTTACTCCCCTTTCTATAAATAGTAGCAATTTTATTAACTCCCTTTTCACTCAAAGGGAGATATTTCACTTTTTGCCCGACTTTAATTTTTTCTTCAAGAAAAAGTTTTGTAATGTATCTACCTTTTCTTTTTTTACCAGTATCTTTTGGTGAGTCTGACTCTGTTACTAGAAAATTGCGTGCGATAAACTCAATTTCATTATCTTGGAAATAATTAAAAGTCAAAACATTTATTTGAAGCCCGTTGCCTGCAAGGTATTTGCATACTCTTTCTGTAATTAAATCAATTGAAGAACCTACGATGTAGATTTTTTGATTTTCGTTTATCTCTATGTCCTCTTCGTAATCATCAAACTTCTCCGACATTAATTCTGAAACAGTCTTATCTATTCCATTTTTTGCAAGAATGTCATTAATTCCATCTTCATCCAAGGTATCTATCCAAGATGCATAGTCTAAAACTTGTGCTGTAACTTCTCTTGTAGTTAACCCTCTTTTTAATTCAAGAACAATTATATCTCCATTTTCATCAATTGCGAGCAGGTCAATTTCTTTCCCGTGGTCAGTTTTAATTTTAGAACCAATCAGAATAGCATCTGGAAGTACAATGGAAATATCATTTTCAATCCACGTATGAATTCTATCTTCATAGTCTAAATTATTTGAGCTGATTTCTACTAATTTGTTATCATCAACTTTCCATAGTTTGGTTTTTTCCATATGTATTTTTCTAAATTTAAAATCACGCTTTTAGTATGAAACGAAGTGCGTGATAGGCACTTCCTTTTTCTGATTAACACAGAGTCTTTTTACAGTTACTCGCTAACCTTACTAAAAATCATATGTTTAACATATCTTACATACATTATTTATTGCCGTAGAATTTATTTCGACGGCTTAATTTTACTTCTTTGATTTACAATATTCTGATAATTTTTGTTTTGTCTGATATAGACATTATTTCGATTGTAAATGACCTGACAATGTTCACATTTATAATTCCCTCCCTTCTCAATCATTTTGGATTTACATCTATAACAAAAGCATTCTGCTTTTTCCCAATGACCTTTTTTTTTCTCAATTAAACTAATCAAACTTTGAGGAATACTACGGCCATTAACTTTTAAACCATCAGCTCTTCTTATAAATTGTTCATTCGAGCAACAGCTTCCACATGCATCACAAATTATTAACCCGTTTTCACATCTTTCGGATATTCGACTATCAATAACATTTGTGCATTTGCTATTCAAGCAATGAGTAAGATATATTTCTTTTCGATAGTCATTACAATTTTTATTATTGCAATGGAAATGAGATACTCTGTAAAAACCAAAATTACTTTGTTTTGAAGGTCTTAATACCTTGCTACATTTTTTACATTTAATTCTGTCTATTAACCTATTCAGCCTATTAATCTCACTAACAAATATATAATAACCTTTATCCTCAAAAGGAAGACCTAATATCTTCAAAAAATCTCTCAAAGTGTAGTTTTTCCATTCCTCAAAACTATGATCGTTTTGATTAGCCTTCATACATTTTCTGCCGTAACACCACCAAAACTTTTGAGAGGAAAGATTACATTCAATTTCTGATAGTCGCCCTTCACAACTCTCCACAGGACTCTCATCTGGCATAATTAAAAATGTATTAGTATTTTTTTTCCATTTGAACGGATATTTTTTGTCATTGTAAATGATGTTTTTTCCATACTTTAAATAATCATCACTTTTTTTATTTGGTTTACGCTCAATTACTTCAAGAAGACAAACTATGCCTTTTGTGTAAATACCTTTTTGATGATGAACTATTAAATCTCCATAGCCCGATTTGTCTTGGTTTTTAATCGAATATCCCTGATATATATCGTAAACCTTATAATTTTTCCCTCTCAACTCTATGTAAAATTCATCCTGTTTTTTTCTAACGATTGCCGTTCTTTCAGGACAGCTATCGAACAAAAGATTTATTTTAGAAAGATGTTCGAGATCGTTTTTTAGATAGTCAGCTATAAAATCTGCTATATTTCGTACCAGTTCATAGTTTTCTTTGTAATCTTTTGGGAAATGACCTTTATTATTAATGAATTGTAACGTCTGTAAAACCAAATCTAATGTATAATCTATTTCTTTAGGCTTCCCAAACTCAACATACGTATCAAAGCTAAATGTTTTAATTTCCAATAATTCTTCGACAGTTAATGTAATCTGTCCTTTGTGAATTTCGGACATTACCTTTTTAAGAAAAAGCATCTGATTTTTAGAATCAACCCCTAAAATTGAAGATTTAAAAGTATTAAACATCTCCAATGTGAGAGGTTCGTTACTTTCAATCCATTTCTCTATTGTCATCAAGATTTCTTTAATATTCTTACTAACGATTAAATTTATTATAAAATTCTTACACAAAAATTTAACTCGTTAACAAAAGAAATTAATAGAGTTTCTTTATATGTGAAATGATATACAATGTCTCTTGTAAGGTGCGTTTACTTCCCGAAAGGAGAATATTTACTAAACAAATCTTTGTTAGGGGCTTTTTATTTTATAGATCGCTCGTTACTTTATCTAGTGATAAAATTATTAGTTGTCCATTTGTTATTTGTTCGATAACTTTTTCTTTTGTATATTTTTCAAATAGAATTTTATAGATAATATGTATTTCGTTTTGCTCTTTTGCGATTATGAAATTAATATCATTGAGTTCAAATTTTAAAGGATTTTCTTTGTAATGAGGTTTTGATTTCTTTGTCCATTCTGCAAACTCTTTATTAAATTCATTACCGCTAGCATCTGTTTCATAAATGATTTTTTTCTCAACGTGTCTTGGGATATATCTCCATTCTCTATCATTATAAGCTAATCTTTCTTGACCTTTCGAATCCGTAACAATATATGGTTTGAGATATAGAATCATATCATACATCTGAGAATGAGTTTTCTCAAAAATTCTTTCCAGAGCTTGAATATTATTGTCGGTTAATTGCTCAAAATTCAATTCTGATAAATTTTTTAGTGGATCACCTTCAAAATGGAAGTTAACTCCATTTTGTCCGTGTTCTTTTAGCAAGTGTAGTGTTTGTCCCAATGCAGACTCTCGCATTAAATCCCATACACCTCTTTCATAATCACTTCCTTTATAAGTGTAAGCAACAGGATGAAGACCATTCTTTGTTCCCCAATCCCTTTTGAGTCCAATGAAATAATCTCCATAACTTACTTGATTTCTAGACTCAATTAATGGAACATTACTAAAACTAACCATCATGATTTTTGTTTTACGATCAGCTATACTCTCATCTGCATAAGAAGAATAGAAGCCATTGCACAAAATCGAAGTCAAGTGCTCGATTTTTCTTGTTCCGTGAAAAAGTGTTGTAATTTTTTTCAATTCAATTCGTGTATTTCTTCAAATTGCCACTAACAATGAAATAACGGATATATCTCTTATATTTCCAATATGTTTATCTCAAAATTAGGGATATTTCCACTCAATCATGCATTTTTTGATGTTTATTATAGGATTCTAACTACTCTTTAATTAAGATAATAAACTTATGTATAGTAAAAATTTTAACAACCCCTGTTAAGTAAAGGAATTCTATATGCTTATGTGTATAAGACTATATGGGGTTTTATTGCAAAATTTTCTGAAAAGAAAAACTATTTCATAAAAAGGGGTGGGGTGTCATTATTGATTGGTTTTCATAAGATTTTGACTTTTTCTTAGTGTTGAGGTTGCCGTATTTTGACAAATAAACTACTTTGTAAAATCCCCTTAATAGTCCCCTTGAATTTAAAACTCCCATAATCATTGGAGATTTGGGAGTTTTTTGTGGAGTCGGAGGGATTCGAACCCTCGTCCAAACAAGGAACAACATAGCTTTCTACACGCTTAGTCTTTGTTTAATTTTCGACGATAAGAAAGACCAAAAACCGCCAACCTATCGCTTATTCTCAATTAAATTTCGAAATATTATCGAGATCCTATTATTTCTAGGTTTACTTTTACGAAGTCTCAAAATCAATCGCCGCAAACCAAGGCTATTGGGAGACTTCCTGCTTGCTCACCTAGTGAGCCGAGGCACTATCCTACTATAATTCAGATTATGCAGCTAGGGCGTAGTTATTCTCGCCGTTTAAAAAAGTGAAACATGATATTTACGAGCTATATCCCAGCGCTCGACGTGCTTACCATCCTATTCATCTCGCTGTCAAAACCAGTCGACCCCGATGATACTTTGGTTACAGTAACTATTTAATGTCAAATTGACCAAAAAACACCTTCCTGAAACCTAAAATGGTTGGCAAAGATAACTATAATTGTCATATCTTTAGCCGCAATTTTAAATGAACAAAATATATACCAAAGTTATATGACCAAGTTCGGTATCATTAAAGAACGTAAAAACCCGCCAGATCGTCGTGTGGTTTTCTCTCCGCAAGGTATAAAAAATGTAACTTCTCGCTTTCCAGAAGCTCAGTTTTTAGTAGAAAATTCAGACATAAGAGTGTTTAAAGACTATGAATATACTAAGGTCGGTGCTCATGTCACAGACGATATGTCTGCCTGTGATGTATTGCTGGGAGTAAAAGAAGTTCCTAAAGAAGATTTGATACCTAATAAGAAATACTTTTTCTTTTCACACACCATAAAAAAACAACCTTATAATCGGGAGTTACTAAAAACGATTCTTGACAAGAATATTGAGTTATATGACCATGAAGTTATTGTGGGTCAAAGTGGTTTTAGACTTATTGGTTTTGGTCGCTATGCTGGTATTGTAGGTGCCTATAATGGGTTTCGAGCATGGGGACTTGCATATGATAGTTTTAACTTACCCAAAGCAGAAACGCTTGACGATCAAAAAGAGTTGGAAGCTCAACTTTCAACACTTTCGCTACCAGCCATCAAAATTGTACTTACCGGTAAAGGTAAAGTTGGAAGTGGTGCGAAGGAGATTCTGGATGCAATGAAAATACGTGAGGTAAGTGTAGAAGAGTATCTTAATGGTAGTTTTGATGAGCCGGTATATGTTCAAATAGATGTACTTGATTATAACAAACGAAAAGACCGAACCATAATTGATAAAATGGATTTTTATAAAAATCCGCAGGACTATGAAGGAGATTTTATGCGATTTGCCAAAGTGTCTGATATGTATATCGCGGGTCACTTTTTTGGTGATGGAGCTCCTTTTATATTTACGAGGGAAGATGCCAGATCTCAAGATTTTAATATAAAATTGGTAGCCGATATATCGTGTGATATCGATGGCCCTGTGGCCAGTACGCTTAGAGCATCAACGATTGCAGATCCTATATATGGATATGATCCAAATACAGAAACTGAAGTCGATTTTAAAAATTCCAATGCTATTGTGGTTATGGCAGTAGATAATTTACCTTGTGAACTACCTAAAGATGCCAGTGAAGGTTTTGGTGAAATGTTTTTGGAGCACGTGATCCCTGCTTTTTTTAATAAGGATGAAGATGGCGTATTGGAAAGAGCCAGAATGACCAAGGGTGGAAAATTAACAGAAAGATTTAGTTACCTTCAGGATTATGTGGATGGTAAAGAGTAATTTTGAATAAATACAACACTACATGACTACTCAACAACTGGTTGAACAGATTTATAAAAAGAAATCATTTTTATGTGTCGGTCTTGATGTCGATCTTAATAAAATACCAGAACACTTACTAGACAAGGAAGATCCTATTTTCGAATTTAATAAAGCTATTATCGATGCTACGCATCATCTGGCAGTGGCCTATAAACCTAATATCGCATTTTACGAAGCCTATGGGTTAAGAGGGTGGAAGTCTCTAGAGAGAACTGTTAAGTATCTTAATGAGCATCACCCCGATATTTTCACTATTGCTGATGCTAAAAGAGGGGATATAGGTAATACCAGTACCATGTATGCTAAGGCCTTTTTTGAAGATTTACAATTCGATTCGGTAACGGTGGCTCCATATATGGGTAAAGATTCTGTAGAGCCTTTCTTGGCTTTTGAAAATAAACACACCATACTTTTAGCACTAACCTCTAATCAGGGAGCTTTCGATTTCCAGATGCAATTATTGCATCATAATACTCCTTTGTATCAAGAAGTATTAGGGGAGTCATTGAAGTGGGAGAATTCAAAAAACTTAATGTATGTAGTGGGAGCTACGAAGACAGAGTTTATTGGTGAAATAAGAAAAATTATTCCCGATAGTTTCCTATTGGTTCCAGGGGTAGGAGCGCAAGGAGGTAATCTACAAGAAGTTTGTACCTACGGATTGAACGATCAAGTGGGGTTATTAATTAATTCTTCTCGGGGAATTATCTATGCTTCTAAAGGGACAGATTTTGCTGAAGCCGCAAAAAACAAAGCGTTGGAGCTTCAACACGAGATGGAATTAATATTAAACAAAAGAAACGAGAACCTTTCGTAAAAAGACCCTCGTTTCTCAAGAAACAATAGAATTAACGTTTAACGTCTATTCGCATTGAATACATGTTTTGCGTAGCCATAAAGGCCATATGCAATACAAACAACGAAAAATGACATTATTCCATAAATGATAATGTTAGGTAATACTGAATTCATAGCCCCAAAAATTTAATTAATAATTCTTATTAAGATAAGGATTATTTGCGAAAATTCCTACTTTTAAACATCTATTTATTAGGTATTTATGAACTTTTTAGGATTTGTTAAGTTTCTTTTTAGAATGAGCTTTGCCGTATGAACTTTGTAGATCAGTTATATCGTAAAATAGACCTAGATAATACTCCAAAACGTATTGTCTCTTTGGTGCCTTCTCAGACCGAATTACTAGTGGAACTGGGTTTAGAAGATCATATCGTAGGAGTGACTAAGTTTTGTGTACATCCGAATTACATTAGAAAAGAAAAAAGAGTAGTAGGAGGGACCAAAAAGATAAAGTATGAAGTTATACAGGAGTTACAACCAGATATTATTTTGTGCAATAAAGAGGAGAATACAAAAGAAATTGTAGAGCATCTGGAGAAGAAATACCCCGTTCATGTTTCAGATATCTTTGAGCTCCCAGATGCACTTGAAATGATCAAACAATATGGGGAGATTTTTGACAAAGGACCTCAGGCCAAAACTCTTATTTCTAAAATAAGGCAGGAAGAGCAATCTTTTAAAGAGTTTATAGCAAATAAACCTAAAAAGCACATTGCCTATTTTATCTGGAAAGATCCCTGGATGGCAGTGGGAAATACTACTTTTGTGCACCATATACTCCAGAAAAATGGGTTTATTAACGTTTTTGGAGGTATAAGTCGTTATCCTGAAGTAACTCCTTCGACCATGCTCAAGTTGGAAAAATTAGATATTATTTTGTTGTCTTCAGAACCTTTTCCTTTTTCAGAAAAACATATCGAAGAAGCACGTAAATTACATCCAACGGCAGCTATAAAATTGGTAGATGGTGAGTATTTTTCTTGGTATGGTTCGCGTTTGACAGAAGCTTTCACATATTTTAAAACATTGCATTAGTTTAATTTACAGTGAGTTTTAAAGTTGAACATGTCATTAAAAACTGTTAATGCTAATTTTTATTTGAAATAAGTTTCTATTTTTGACACACTAAACAGCTACATTTGTTAAATTATTCAATATATCAGCATCCTACAAATCAAGAATGGGTAACGTTTGTGCATGGCGCAGGTGGGAGTTCTTCAATTTGGTTTAAGCAAGTTCGCGAATTTAGAAAACATTTTAATGTACTTTTATTAGACCTTAGAGGTCATGGTAATTCTAAACCTGCACTAAAAGATGCGTTTAATTCTAAATATACCTTTGATTCTATTACCGAAGATATAGTCGAGGTGATAAATAAAGAAAAGATTGAGAAATCTCATTTTATAGGTATTTCTCTGGGAACGATCTTAATACGAAATCTTGCAGAAAAGTATCCAGATCGTGTGAGTAGCATGATTATGGGAGGAGCTATTATGAAACTTAATTTTAGATCTCAGGTACTGATGCGATTAGGAATCGTGTTTAAATCGGTAATACCTTATATGTTGTTATATAAATTTTTTGCATTTATAATCATGCCTAAAAAAAATCATAAGCAGTCACGATTATTGTTTGCAAATGAGGCTAAGAAATTATATCAAAAAGAATTTGTTCGTTGGTTTAAACTTACCTCTGAGATCAATCCGCTACTTCGATTCTTCAGAGCAAAGGATATTAAGATTCCTACTCTTTATATGATGGGTGAAGAAGATTATTTGTTTCTACCTTCGGTTCAGAAAGTAGCGCAATCTCATAAGCTATCAGATTTATTCATTGTTCAAAATTCTGGTCATGTTGTAAATGTAGAACAACCAGAGATTTTTAATAGAGAGTCTATAGCTTTTATAGATAAATTTAAATAGGTAGCTGTTGTTTATGCCGATAGGTTTTCTATTCTCTTAATTTCTTTTAAAATTTCATGAGCCTGTTGATGTAAGGCATCACTTTTTTCTTTGTCTTTAATTGCAGTTAGATACGCCTTCTTCATTAATTTGCAGTAGTTATCGCGAAGCTTTTGTAATTCGCTTTTATTTTTTAACCAGTAAAACATTAGCTCTTTCTCTTTCTTTTTCGCGTACAAAGTTATGGCTTGCCAATGGTTTACCTTCTTAATGGAGCGTTAACAATATTTAAAGTTCTTATAAATAAAAAATAAGGCAAAAAAGAGGATTAACATTCTATGCTATTTTCCATCCTGAAGTGCAAATACTCTTCGTAACAAATCTGTTGTTCTTGAACTAAGTTTGGTTCTTATTTCTTTTTCTTCAACGGCGATCATAGTATATACACCTTTTAAGGCTTCTTGAGTGACATAATCTGTTAAGTCAGGGTTTACATTGTTCGTCAAAGGAAGCGCATTGTATTTTGTAATAATGCTAGACCAGATTTTATCGGCTCCCACCTTAGAAAAAGAGTTGTTAATTACCGGATTAAATTTAGCATATAACGCACTATTTGTTTTACCTTTTAAGTAATTGGTGGCAGCATCGTTATTACCCAGCAATATTTGTTTGGCATCATTAAATGTAATTTGCTTTACTGCATTTACAAAAATTGGAGTAGCTTCTTTTACCGCATCTTCGGCAGCACGATTAATGGCTTTTAACCCTTCGTCTGCTAAACTGCTTAATCCTATATCTCTAAGTGTTTTGTCAACTTTTCTTAGTTCTTGAGGAAGTAATATTTTTACCAATTGATTTCTATAAAAACCATCTTTTTGAGTAAGTTTAGTTACCTGCTTATCGATACCATTATCTAGTGCTTGTCGTAGGCCATTAGCAATATCTATATTACTTACTCCAAATCCTCCTCCTGTAGTTTGAGGTAAACTGTTTACAACTTGCTGAAGTTCTGCACAGCTACTCAATAGAAGTATACTGCATAGTAAAACTAATTTTTTCATAGTATCGATTTAAGGTATCCGTAAAAATTTACGGGACTAAAGTAAGTAATACCTATGAAAAAATCACAGTTTTGTTATTATAAACCAAAACTTTATGTTCTACATGATGTTTGATCGCTCTAGACAATACTATTTTTTCCAAATCTCTACCTTTTAGAATAAAATCCTGAACATTGTGTACATGTGATACTCTCACAATTTCTTGCTCTATGATTGGACCCTCGTCAAGATCTGAGGTAACATAATGACTGGTAGCACCAATAATTTTTACACCACGCTTATAAGCCGAATGATAAGGTTTAGCCCCAGGGAAAGCTGGTAAAAAAGAATGGTGTATGTTTATGATTTTATTGGGGAAGTGATCTACAAAATTGGATGATAAGATTTGCATGTACCTAGCCAAAACGATGAAATCTATTTTCTGCTCTTTTAAGACCCGTAATTGTTCTGCTTCGGCTTCGAACTTAGTGGCTTTTGTAACCGGAATATGTTTGAAAGGAATGTTAAAAGCGTCGGCAATTGGTTTAAGATCGGGGTGATTGCTTATAATGATTGGTATTTTTACCCTAAGTTCTCCAGAGGCATGTCGACCAAGGATATCATACAGACAATGATCGTATTTCGAAACAAAAAGAGCCATTTTTGGCTTCTTATCAGTATCATACATTTCCCAATGCATATTATGGTTGTCGGCAACTTCGGTATTAAATGATTCTTTAAATCGAGCAAGTTTCTTTTCGTCATTGTCAAATTCACACTCAAGTCGCATAAAAAATTCCTTAAGTTCCCGATCTACATGTTGTTCGATATAAGTGGTGTTTCCTTCTTTGGTAAGTATAAAATTGGTTACGGTGGCAATAATCCCTTTTTTGTCGGGACAATTGATCAATAATGTGGTCTTCTTCATTAATAAAAGTTTTTTCCGAAGATAAACATACCAAGAAACCTCTTAGTTCCCAATATTTCAAGTAAATATCCTTTGTCTAGACGTTTTTTTTGCCTGATTAAAAATGAATACCCTTTTTTGGTGAAAGATTGATAAAGAAAAAAGGCTGGTGTTGTTATGACCAGCCTTTAAAAAAAGTATATAAAATTACTTAATCTCGTCGATAGTGTTATTTATTAAAACACTTAAATGATCTTTATGAGCTTTGGTTAATTTATCCCCAGCTCTATTAGAAATCATAGATCGTATTCTCTTTAAATTATATAGGGCCATCGATTTAGCTGCATAGGTGTAAGAAACCCTTTGCTGTGGTGACGATTTGGCCAAAATATGAATTAGTTTTTGAGTGTATGCTAACTGTAGATTTTGTCTGAATGTATTTACACTGCTTCCAGCATCGCTTAAGAATATAGCGTTGTTCAAATCAGTCATAAATTCTGATAATTTGTAAGTATTTCCATATAGTTCAGAATCTGTAATTCTTTGAAGGGTATTAGGGTGTAAGATGTGATCCAGAATTCGTTTTTGATAATTTAGTGTAACATCATGAATTTTAGGGTCTTCGGGGCCTCCAAAGAAATTATATCCTCTTCGTTGCATGGCAATATAGTTATAGAGGTCGGTCGGAGTTTTATAGGCATCGGGAGCAAATACATATTTGCTAAGTGCTTTCATAGCTCTTTTTTGATCATCATAACTTACCGGTGTAAATGGCTTTGCATTTGCATCTTGGCCAATCATACTTCGATCTACATAAACTCCACCAATAAATCTCGAAATTACGTCACCAGCACGCCCATATTGACTTCTTAAAATATAGTATGCCTGGCGCAGTTCTTGGTATGATTGCCCTTTTTTGTTGAATTTAGACTTAATTTTTGGCATAAGATCGTTTACCAATTCCATTCTGTTAATAGAATAGGTTATTTGATCATTAGACATATCTCCTGTCATTACCCTTGGGTCTATTGCTTTTCCGGGAGAACGCATATCATCAGCATCGTTTCCAAAAATTAATTCAGGATTGGTAGATTGGCTAGTTATTCTCTCCAATTCACTATCAGAATTTACTGGTGTATACCCATATTGAATTGCCCAATTATCATATGGCCCTACTGTCGTAGAAAAATAGGCTCCTTGTTTTGTTTTGTCATTGGTAAGATTAATGGCGGTATAATCCATAACGGAACCAGTAAGGCATTTTCCTGCAATTAAATCTGGGTTTTCTAGTTCTTCTGGCGAGAAAAGCTGACTGGCTTTCATATTATGATTAAGTCCTAAAGTATGACCAACTTCGTGCATAATAAGTTCTTTCATAGCCTCTTTTCTCATACCTTTCATTTCATTGTCATTGGCTCCATATGCCATTAGTGCGGTTTGACCAAAAAGAGAATTTTCTTGCATTACATGCCCATAAGAACAATAAATCTGATTATTCTTATTTAAGTAATACGAAGATTCATCTTCTTGTTGATCACTTGTAGACAGGTTAAATAATCTGTCATATTTAACTCGGTTCGTGTGATATACATATTCCAACATGATATCGGCTCCAAGAATTTCTCCGGTTCTTGGGTTAGCAAAGCTAGGACCATATCCGCCAAATGGAGGTCTGGGAGAAGACGTCCATCGTAGTACGTTATATCTAATGTCACCAGCATCCCAGGTAGCATCATCTGGTTGAACCTTCACTACCATAGCGTTTTTGAAACCAGCTTTTTCAAAGGCCTTATTCCATTCTAATACCGCTTCTTTAATGGTTTCTCTAAATTCCATGGGTGTAGTGTTCTCAATCCACCATTCTATAGGCTTTACCGGTTCCGAAATAGCTGCTCCTGGGTTCTTTTTTACCAAATTCCATCGGTGTATTAAATCTCTATATGGAGTTGGACTGGTAGAGGTCATATCTGTAACCTGAGTGAAAAAATATCCTACCCGAGGATCATCAAATCTTGGTTGATAATTGTTTTCAGGCATTGCGATTAAACTGTGTTCTACTTTTATAGTGACATTTCTTCCATCACTTACAGCGGCAGAACCTCCGTTAAGAACTGAAGGATTTGTGTACACATAGTGACTTTTTACATTTGTGTTCTCTGGGTAATTCTTGATGGTTTTAATCTTGGTTTTTTCTTTACTGAGTTTTCCTACTTTAAAGGCAAATGGCGATGATTTTGGTCGATTAGGTGCTTTAATTTGCTCAAAAGTCTCTTTTAGGAAAAGATCATCAGATTTAATAAGATATAAGCCTTTTTTGTCATCTTCGGCTTCGATCTTTAAACTTGCCATAATTCCATCGCTAATGTTTGCGTTGGCCGATTTTGACAAAGCATTGTCTTTATCAAAATAGAAGGATGAATTCTGTGTTATGAATTCAATTTTATTATAATGTTTTTCAATTTTAAAAACCTTTGAACCCAGATAAGCTCCCCTAAAAGCTCCTGCATCCAATACTCCGTCTGCAATCTGACTAAAATAGATAAACTCTTTTCCTATTTGATCTTTAGAAATAACCATTTGGGTAGTACCGTCAATAGAATCTCTATACATAGTGAAAAGACCTTCCATTTTCATACTTTTCTTGGTAAGTTCTTCGATGGTTTTTTTCTTATCGTCTTTAGTACTTTTAGAAGGGTCTACTTGTTCTTTTTTACTTTTTTTAGACTTTTTACTTTTCTTTTGTGCGTCTGCGTTTTGGATCCCCATTCCAAAAACGAAAAACATCAAAAGTAAGAATACTTTGTTTTTTGATGATGTGAATTTCATTGTGAATCAAATTTGTTTTTGTTATTGCCTCGGAAGATATTATTTTCCGGGCTTAGATAGAAAATGTTTAACATAAGCATTAACAAATGTCTAAATCTTAAGAATTTAACTAAAAATCGCATCTTTGTTTGAAGAATAAACAACGAAAAGCTATGGAGGGTTAAATAAATTATATAATTCTAAAAAAACCATCGTTTTTGATGCGTATTTCGTAAATTAGCAGCATTAAAATCACTATTTATTGTCAATGGAACAAATTGCACCGTACACCCCAAAGAACAAAGTTAGAATTGTAACTGCAGCCTCCCTATTTGATGGACACGATGCAGCGATCAATATTATGAGACGTATCATACAGTCTACCGGAGTCGAAGTAATTCACCTGGGACATGATAGAAGTGTTGAAGAGGTAGTGAATTGTGCAATTCAGGAAGATGCCAATGCGATAGCTATGACTTCTTACCAAGGAGGGCATAATGAGTATTTTAAATATATGTATGATTTGCTACAAGAAAAAGGAGCAGGACATATTAAAATATTTGGAGGAGGAGGAGGAGTAATCCTCCCTGAGGAGATTAAAGATTTGATGGATTATGGGATTACCAGAATTTATTCTCCAGATGATGGTCGCGAACTAGGTTTGCAAGGAATGATTAATGATTTGGTGAAACAAGCCGATTTTCCAATTGGTGATGCGCTTAATGGAGAAGCCGAACATCTTGCAGAAAAAGAAATAGGAGCTATTGCAAGAGTTATATCTGCAGCAGAAAATTTTCCTGATATCGCAAAGAATACACTAGATGAAATTCATCAAAAAAATAAAACTTCAAAGACCCCGGTTTTAGGGATTACAGGTACTGGTGGAGCTGGTAAATCATCATTAGTAGACGAATTGGTTCGCAGGTTCTTAATTGATTTTCCAAAAAAGACCATAGGGATTATATCTGTAGATCCTTCGAAAAGAAAAACAGGAGGAGCTTTATTAGGAGATAGAATTAGAATGAATGCTATTAATTCTTCAAGAGTTTATATGCGTTCTTTGGCTACAAGACAGTCTAACCTGGCACTTTCAAAATATGTAGCCGAAGCTATTGAAGTATTAAAAGCGGCAGAATTTGATCTAATTATTTTAGAAACATCGGGAATAGGCCAATCTGATACCGAAATATTAGAACATAGCGATACTTCTCTATATGTAATGACACCAGAATTTGGAGCTGCTACACAGTTGGAGAAGATCGATATGTTAGACTTTGCCGATTTGGTTGCTATTAATAAGTTTGATAAACGAGGATCGCTAGATGCGCTTCGTGATGTAAAAAAACAATATATGCGAAATCATAACTTGTGGGATACTCCGCAAGATGATTTGCCAGTGTATGGAACTATTGCTTCTCAGTTTAATGATCCGGGAATGAATACGCTGTACAAAGCTATTATGGATAAAGTGGTAGAGAAAACAGGAGCAAATCTCAATTCAGATTTTCATATTTCAAAGGAAATGTCAGAAAAGATCTTTGTGATTCCTCCAAGTAGAACACGATACTTATCTGAGATTGCCGAGAATAACAGAGCATATGACAACACTGTAGAAGCCCAGGTCGAGGTAGGACAAAAGCTTTATGGTATCTATAAAACCATTTGTAGTGTGGCTGATATAGATTTTATTGGACTATCTAAAAATGGGATTGAAGATGAGGGGCTTCGCCAGGTAAAAGATGAAGATAAGAAGATGCTTATCAAACTTTTATTGGCCGAGTTTGACCGTGTAAAACTAAATCTGGATCCTTATAATTGGGAAGTTATTACAGGTTGGGGAGCCAAGGTTAAAAAGTATAAAGATCCAGTATATACTTTCAAAGTAAGAGACAAAGAAATTAAGATAGATACACATACAGAGTCCTTGTCGCATACACAAATTCCTAAGGTAGCCCTACCAAAGTATGAAGCTTGGGGAGATATTTTAAGATGGTCATTACAAGAAAATGTACCTGGAGAGTTTCCATATGCATCTGGGTTGTATCCTTTTAAAAGAACTGGAGAAGATCCTACACGTATGTTTGCCGGAGAAGGAGGACCAGAAAGAACCAACCGTCGTTTTCATTATGTGAGTTTAGGAATGCCGGCCAAACGGTTATCTACGGCTTTTGATTCGGTTACGCTTTATGGTAATGATCCAGATCACAGACCTGATATCTATGGTAAAATTGGTAACGCGGGAGTATCTATATGTTGCTTAGATGATGCTAAAAAACTGTATTCTGGTTTTGACTTGGCACATGCTATGACATCAGTGAGTATGACTATTAATGGTCCAGCACCTATGTTGTTAGGATTTTTTATGAATGCGGCCATAGATCAAAACTGTGAGAAGTATATTAAAGAAAATGATCTTGAAGCTGAGGTAGAAGCTAAAATCAAAAAGATATATTCCGAAAAAGGAATTGATCGCCCGGAATACCAGGGAGAATTACCCGAAGGAAACGATGGTTTGGGATTAATGCTTTTGGGAGTTACGGGAGATCAGGTATTAGTATCTGATGTATACAATAAAATTAAAGCCGAAACTCTAAATACAGTTAGAGGTACAGTTCAAGCAGATATTTTAAAGGAAGACCAGGCGCAAAACACCTGCATTTTCTCTACCGAGTTTGCATTGCGACTAATGGGAGATGTACAAGAGTATTTTATCGAGAAACAGGTACGTAACTTTTATTCTGTTTCTATTTCGGGGTATCATATTGCAGAAGCCGGAGCTAATCCGATTACACAATTGGCACTTACCTTAGCCAACGGATTTACTTATGTAGAATATTATCTAAGTAGAGGGATGGATATCAACAAATTCGGTCCTAACTTATCGTTCTTTTTCTCTAATGGTATTGATCCAGAATATGCTGTAATTGGTCGAGTAGCTCGAAAAATATGGTCTAAGGCGTTAAAACATAAATATGGAGCGAATTCTAGAGCTCAAATGTTGAAATATCATATCCAGACTTCAGGACGCTCATTACATGCGCAGGAGATAGATTTTAATGATATAAGAACAACTTTACAAGCCTTATATGCAATCTATGATAATTGTAATTCATTGCATACCAATGCCTATGATGAAGCTATTACGACACCAACCGAAGAATCTGTTCGTAGGGCTATGGCTATTCAGTTAATTATTAATAAAGAACTTGGTTTGGCTAAGAACGAAAATCCAATTCAAGGATCGTTTATTATAGAAGAGCTAACAGATCTTGTAGAAGAAGCTGTTTTAACCGAATTTGACAGAATTACAGAAAGAGGAGGGGTGCTGGGAGCTATGGAAACTATGTATCAACGAAGTAAGATACAGGAAGAGAGTTTGTATTACGAAACCTTAAAGCACACAGGAGAGTTTCCAATTATTGGAGTGAACACGTTCTTGAGTTCTAAAGGTTCTCCAACGGTTACTCCAGGAGAAGTAATTCGAGCTACCGAAGAGGAGAAGCAATACCAAATAACAACACTCAATAATTTACATAAAGCCAAAGAAGACGTTGCAGCTACTGCATTGGCGAAAGTACAGGAAGCGGCCATACAGAATCAAAATATTTTCGAAGTTTTGATGGAAGCTACCAAGGTATGTTCTTTGGGGCAGATTACTGCAGCCCTTTTTGAAGTGGGTGGACAGTATAGAAGGAATATGTAATGGTATGAATAAGATAAAGCTCAAATCCCGTTTTTATAAAACGGGATTTTTCGTTTAGGGGAGTTTCTTTATCTTTAAGGCAAAAGCATATATCTTGTTAACTACTATAGAATATACAGTCACAGCTATTGTTTGTCTTATCTCGGCTATTGTCATACAGAGAATTTTTAGTAAGGAAAAACGAAGAGGAGCAGCAACCAATGCGATTGAAGGAATAAAATGGTTTGGGCTTGCTATATTCGTTTGGGGCTTAGGGGCAATGGTAAACCTTATTTTGGTCACATGGCAGAAATGGCCAACGACAAACAAAATGTTGATTTATTTTGGAGTTTTGGTATCACTGGCAAACTCATTGTTTATTATTCTCTCATTACCTTCTATAGAGCATCAAAAAAAGCCTGGGATCCTGGTGAGATTGGTGCAACGCTTCAGTGTTAAAGAATTTGTTGGTGTATATTGTGGAGTACTTGGTATGATAGCCTTTGTTTTTGTAGCGTCCTCTTATGGAAACGAAGAGATTAGTAATAACTTTATTTGGTTGATAGATATTCCTATTTCAATATTGGTAGCCATTTCTTTATTGTTTGAATTGAATAAGGCTTTTGTTGGTAGGCAAATGAAGTTTATGTACTTGCCCACATTTGTGTTATTTGTACTCATTGTGATAGCAGTCTCGCATAGAATTATTCCGCAGGACAAAGTATTGCAGTTTATTGATCAACGGTTTTGGAGTGTTTTAGGGGGTATTACAGCTATTTCATTTAAATTTCTTTTCATTCTGTTATTTTCAATATTATTATATAGTTGGAAATTCCTTTCAGAACAGGAAAAACAACAGAGCCTGGCGCATCAATTAGAAATTCGTAATACAGAGTTAGAAAGAGCAATAGAACAATTAGAATTAGCAAATGAAAGCCATCTGGATACTATTAAAACACTTAAAAAGACGGTTTCAGATCTAGATAAATCCTCGAAAATTGAATTTTCTGATCGACAAAAAGAGGTTTTAGGGTATTTGGCACATTACGGTGATGACAAATCATATACAGAAATAGCCAAAGAAATGCACATTAGTGTAGATGGATTTCAAACTCATATTTATCAGATCAAAAAGATGCTTAACATTAGTGGCGCCGGTGGAAAAGAACAATTAATCGACTTCGCAAAAGACAATAATTATCTGGAGTATACCTCATTTAAAAATAATACCTAACCCTATGGTTAACCATAGACATCATAAAATTTGATCACTACTTAACCTTTTGTGTTAACCACTTTTCTAAGAATTTGCAAAGAAAATAGTAAACATGTTATTTTCTTATCTTATTTCAGAACAAGGCTTAGATGAACGTATTAATGAAGTTTTTGGAAACGCAACAGGTTGGTTTGTAGATGCAATCCTTGCCGAGATTCCCTTGACAAGTACTACAGGTATACCTTGGGTACTACTAATTTTACTAGGGGGAGCAGCCTATTTTACCATTTATTTTAAATTCATAAATATTAGTGGTTTTGGCAAGGCAATTCGAGTAGTAAGAGGTACATATGATGGTCTCGAAAAAGCCGCTGATAACGAAAGAGATAATACCTCAGAGATCAAAGGCGAGGTAAGTCACTTTCAAGCGTTGACAACCGCAGTTTCTGCTACTGTAGGATTAGGAAATATAGCGGGGGTTGCAATCGCTTTATCCATAGGTGGGCCAGGGGCAACGTTTTGGATGGTTCTAATTGGTGTACTGGGAATGTCGTCAAAATTTGTAGAATGCACGCTCGGAGTTGCCTATCGTGAAGTAGATGCCGAAGGAAAGGTATATGGAGGGCCAATGTATTACCTGCGAAAAGGACTCCAGGAGAAAGGTTTTCCAAAACTCGGAAAAGTGTTGGCTATACTATTTTCTATAATGTGTATTGGTGGTTCTTTTGGAGGAGGTAATATGTTCCAAATCAATCAAGCTTTTAAATTATTTGAACATGTAGTGTTGTCTCCTCATGTTTCTTTGCAAGGACAAGGGTGGATATTTGGTCTTATTATGGCCATATTGGTAGGAGTTGTTATCATAGGAGGGATCAAAAAGATTGCTAGTGTAACCGATAAGATAGTGCCAGTAATGGTGGTAATCTATATTCTTGCTGTCATTATAGTATTGGGGTTGAATTGGCAAAAAATTCCAGATGCTTTTGCTGCGATATGGCAGGGTGTTTTTCATCCTGAGGGAGTTATAGGTGGTTTTATAGGAGTACTTATTCAAGGGTTTAGACGGGGAGCCTTTAGTAATGAGGCAGGAATAGGAAGTTCTTCGATTGCACATAGTGCAGTAAAAACCAAATTTCCTGCGAGTGAAGGTCTAGTGGCATTGTTAGAACCTTTTATAGATACAGTTGTTGTATGTACTATGACCGCATTGGTATTAATTATTACTGGACAAATACATACTGGTGTAGAGATTAATTCTGAAGAAGGAATATTGCTTACATCTTCTGCCCTAGAGAGTGGTATTTCCTGGTTTCCATATATACTAACCATTGCGGTGATGCTGTTTGCATTTTCTTCGATGATCTCATGGTCGTACTATGGGTATCAGGCCTGGAGTTATCTTTTTGGACGAGGTAAGAAAACAGAATACATCTATAAATTTATATTTTGCTGTTTTACCGTGGTGGGAGCGGCCGCAACATTAACCGCGGTAACCGATTTTAGTGATACCATGATATTTGCAATGATGGTGCCTAATATGATCGGATTGTTTTTATTAAGTCCAAAGGTAAAAAAAGAGTTGAAATTATATAACAATGCAATAGAAGAGGAAGTGAGTTAGTTTGAAATAACATGATTTTTATGTATTTGAATTTCTTTATCTTTAAAGAAACACAAACATCATGCGCTACATTCTCTTTTTTCTTTTTTCATGCTCTTTAGGTTTTGCTCAGGAAAAACCAATAAAGGCCTTAGTTGGAGGTACTTTAATCGATGGTTTTGGATCCACACCCATTAAAAATAGTGTGATCATTATTGAAGGAAAAAAAATAAAGGCAGTAGGTACTATTGAAACTCTACAAGTACCGGCAAATGCCGAAGTGATTTCTACTGAAGGGATGTCGGTTTTACCAGGACTATGGGATATGCATGTGCATACTATGATCAATGGTCATGCAGATTATGCATATTGGGATAAAACATATCCTCCTCTACTAGAAGAAGTAATTATGCCCGCTTCAGCAGAACAATTATTAATGGCGGGTGTTACTAGTGCCAGAGATTTGGGGGGACCGCTCAAAGAAAGTATTTCGGTACGAGATAGAATTAATAAAGGAGAAATTCCTGGTGCAACTTTGTATGTCTCGGGACCATTTATTCAAAAGAAACCCTACCCTGGTACCGAAGCTTTCAGATGGGGGGTTAATGGGGTAGAAGATGCTAAAAAGAAAATTAAAAAGCTGGCAAATGCTGGAGTAGATTGTATTAAGCTCATAGATCAAGATCAAATGAATTATGATGAGCTGCAAGCAGTGGTGAATACTGCTCATGAATATGGTTTAAAAGTTGTAGCGCATGGCCATCGCCCCGAAGAAATTAGATTAGGTCTTAAGGCTGGGGTAGATTGTTTCGAGCATACCGGACTTTCATCGGCTCCTAGTTATCCCGATGATATCCTCGAAGCAATAAAAGAACGAACTGCCCAAATGAATTTGGGACCACTCTATTGGTGCCCTACTGTCGAAGGGTTATACAATTATGAATATGTGAGAGATAATGGTGAACATCTAGATAATGATTCTTGGCACAGAGGACTTCATGATACTATAATAGCAGATATCAAAAATAGTTTTGCTCATAAAGATCAACTACCTTATTTTCAACTTACGCCAATGCGTAAACCTACTCTAGAAACGAAAATTAAGCAACTTATAGAGGCAGGAGTGGTATTGCTAATTGGAACTGATAGTGGTATTCCAATGAAATTTCACAGTCAATCTACATGGAATGAATTTGATGTTTGGGTAAACGAATTTGGTATCGATCCTATGTACGCAATTAGGGCTGCTACTTATTGGCCTGCTTTGTGGACAGGTGTAGCCCAAAAGGTGGGAACGGTTACCGAAGGTAAAGATGCCGATATTATAGCTGTGAAAGGAGATGTGCTACGACATATTAGTCTATTGCAAAATGTAGATATAGTAATTAAGCATGGTAAACGATATAAATGAAACACTTCATTATAATTATAATATTTTCTGCCTTCTGCCTGGGAAATGCACAACAAATCTTTGAAACCGGTAAGATTATAGATTCTATTCCAATATCTAAAGAGGCAAAAGAATCTTTCGCCTTGTATTTACCATCTACATATACTCAAAATACATTAAGTTCTATAGTCTTTATTTTTGAACCAGCAGCAAGAAGTAAAATTGGGATACAGGCTTTTGTAGAAGCATCAGAAAAGTATAATTATATTTTAGTATGCTCAAACAATACTAGAAACGGCCCCTATCAGAGAAATTTTGAAATAACCAATAGATTGTTTGATTATATATTCTCCAATTTCAACGTTGCTGAAGATCGAATTTTGCTAGCAGGTTTTTCGGGAGGAGCACGTTTGGCGACTTCTATTGCTGTATTAACAGATCAAATTGCCGGAGTGATTGCCTGTGGAGCTGCTTTTTCTGAAAATCAATCCCATGTCCCTTCTATACAAAAGTTTGCCTTTGTAGGAATGTGTGGAGATGAAGATATGAACTACACCGAAATGATATTGGCACGACATTATTTAGAGAAGTTTAATTTTAGTCAGGCTCTGTTCACTTATAGCGGTGATCACAGTTGGCCTCCACCAGAAGAAATTTTAAAAGCTTTTGAATGGCTAGAGATTCAAGCGCATATCAAAAATATAAAGAGAAGAACAGATAAGGAAATTTATAGAAGCTATCAAGGTAGTTATCAAGATGCATCATTATCGGTATCAAAAAATAATCTTATTGAGGCCATAGAAGATTATGATCGTTTAATATCGACCTACGAATCATTTTATGAAATGGATAGTATCAAATCGAATATAAGGCAGATAAAGAGTAGTAAAGCTTATAAAAGTATTTTTAGATCCTTTTCAAAGGCTTTTGATGCTGAAGCAAAATTGACCGAAAAATTCCGAAAACAGTTTTATAAAGATTATGTAAACCCAAAGCAAAGTGATATGAACTGGTGGAAAAGGGAATTAAATGCACTAAAGGAATCAAAGGACCCGGAAATGAATAAAATGATAAAAAGATTACGGTTTAAAATATTTGCTTTGGCATATTCTATGAATAATCCAAATCTTAATCAACCAAATACCGCACAAAAGGAGTTTTGTATAAAAATTAATAAAATTATTTATCCTGAATTTAAAAGGTGATAAGCACTATAAAGTCATCATCCAACTGCGTTGAAGACTTTTAAATTTGCGAAGCTCTTTCCGTAATAATGTAGCAAATTCTTTTCCATTGCTTTGAGATTGCTCTAGTCGTTCGCAATTTTTGTAAAGTCGATTGGTAATACGAATTAAAGAATGGGCATGCTTAATTCTATCGTCTTGAAAGACCTGATTTTCTGCATGAATTATATGAGGAGCCAGAGCATCAGATTGTCTTATAATATCACCAGTAAAATAAATATGCGGATTTTCATTCCCATCTTCTTCCAATGATGCTAAATCATGGACAAGATAATTAGAAACACTCCTTGAAAGCGTAAATATCTCAAGAGCTTTTCTATATAGCCTTTTATTTTTGGGTTGTAATCTCATAGCAATTTCTATATCAAAAATAGCTTAATTTTGGTTATTTTTTCTTTTGATATTAAAGTTAAATAGTTAATTTGCTTAACTTTTTAAGTATAATTAGAGTTTTTTGTTTAAAATGAAAATTGATTCGATAAACTGGGAAATATTACAATGTCTACAGGAAAATGCAAGGCTATCAAATGCCGAAATTGGCCGAAAGATAGGTTTGAGTTCTCCCGCCGTGGCAGAAAGAATTAAGAAGCTGGAAGACTACGGGATTCTAAAAGGTTATAAGGCTGAGGTTTCCTATGAAAAAACGGGATATCAATTAAAAGCCATGATTACATTAAAAGCTTTTATGGGAAGGTTAAAACCGTTTATGCTTAAGGTAACTGAGTTTAATGAGGTGTTAAACTGCTACAGGATTACTGGTAATGAAAATATTATAATAGAGGTAGTTCTTAGAGATCAGATCCATTTACAAGAATTTATAGATAGATTAATAACATATGGAGAAGTGAAAACTCATATTATTCTTTCCAACTTGGTAGAGAATAATCCTATTATTGATCAAGCCCAACTAGACGATTTTGATGTTTAATTTTTGGCATGAGTTTTGCTACTTTTTAATCAGATAGAGGTCTTTAATCTTGTGTGAGGACATTAGTTAGGGAAGCTAAAGAGAGTACAAGGAAAAAGATGAAAAACACCTGAATTTGTTCAGGTGTTTTTTTTGTGGTAATTTATACGAATCACTGGCATCTTTTTTGTGGAGTTTATTTGAAAAACAATTGATCGTGCAATTATCTTTATCCAGGGCTTTGATTGGCATTTTGCTGATGTTAACTATGAATTTGGGGTGGACTCAAAAACAACAGCATACGCTTAAAAAAGGAGCAATTACTGCTGACCTTAACTTTCCAACTACTAAAAATACGTTTAGTATATATCTACCAAAAAAATATGATCAAAGTAAAACATGGCCGGTAATAATAGGATTCGATTCTTCTGGAAAAACCAAAAATATGACCAGTTTATATAAGGCAGCTGCAGAGGAATTAGGATACATAGTAGTGGTTACAGATTTTTTAGAAGGTCAAAAACCTGAGGAAAAAGCAAATTATGTTCCTGTTTTTTTACGATATGTTTTTAAGTTATTTCCAGTTCAGATAGGGAGGGTATATGTAACAGCAAAAGAAAATGATGCTAAATTAATCAGTTTATTACCCATTTTGTATCCTAAAGAGATTTCTGGAGTTGTAGCAATTAACGATAGTTATTTTTATGATTATAAAGTTAAGATGAATAAAAACCTATCCTATTTTGGAATTGTTAATGAAAATAATCATCTCTATAAAAATTTTCTTGAGAATAAAAGCTTTTTAAAGCGAAAAGCAGTGCCTGCAGACATCTTAATCTATGAGGGAGATTCAGTTTTTCCTGATCAGAAACTTATTCATAAAGTCTTATCAACTTTCGATATTCAAGCAATGTTAAAGGGAAGAATTCCAACAGATTCTAGTTGGGTTAAACAACGGTTTCAAAAGGATCTCGATTTGGTAGATGAGTATGTAGAAGATAAAAAATTTATTAAGTCGTTGGAAGAGCTTAAGAGGATACGAATTAATTATAATCTATTTTTTGCTACAGATGATTTAAAAGAGAAACAAAAGGAAATTAAAAAGTTGAGCGGGTACAAAAAAGAAAGAAGACTTAAGTATAAATATTCTTATAAAGAAAATTACTTTAGGGATATGTACTTGTTTAGCGCCGAAGAAGATATCGAACTTTATAGTTATGATAACCTTGGGTGGTGGCAACATGAAATGTCTAAACTCGATACTCTAATTGCCCAAAAGAAACCCTACGAAAGTAGAATGGCAATACGAGTAAAAGGGTATTTAAAATATATAGTCGAAACCTACAAGATGATATCTAATAAAATGGCGCCAGATTTTGAAAGAGAAATGTTTCTGAACATATTTAGTACGATAGTAGATAGTAAAGATTTTGAGTCTTATAAAAAGGTTATTACCCTAAGCGTTTTAGATCGGGATAAGGAAACAGCATTATTCTATTTGGAAAAAATGCTTCAAAACGGTTATAATGATTTAGATGGGATTTATTCTATTGAAGGAACTCTAAGTTTACGAGTGTCAAAAGAATACAATGATTTAGTGAAAAAATACCTGGGAACTTCTAGATATTCTCTTTCAAAATAGTTTGAAATCATAAAATATTGTGTATTTCATCGATTTTATATGTTTTTTATCGTGTTTATTTTTGTTTTTACAATTTATTTACATTAAATTTACTACATCTTAAAAATACTTGATGTAGTCCATAGAATTAATATTTTAAGCTGTGTGACGATACGGAATTAAAATATTAGTTTGGAATACATCGGGGACAAATTAGGTGTGAGGACATTAGTCTAAAGACCCCAGATCTTGAAGCTAAAGAGAGTACGTAATTTGCCCATGATATGAAGCGCTCTTTGTAATTGAGCGCTTTCTTTTTGTATTCATCTTAAGTTCTTAGTTAAGAACATTAGGAATTTTATTTTCTGATGATAAGGTGAGGAACATCTTTCAATTTCCAATCAATCACAAGGCCGCCAGCCAAAGATTTTGCTATATCTTCACCGTATAAAAATTCACATAAATATAAGGCAGCTTCAAAACTTTTTGCTCCACCTGCAGAGGTAATGTATTTCCCATCATGAACAAATAGAACTTCTTTTTTTATATCAAGATTAGGAAACATATCTTTCATTTTATCGATATCACTGGGAAAAGTAGTGGAGACAGAATTGTCTAATAAACCAGCTTTTGCAAGCACAAATGCTCCATCGCAATGTGAAGTTACGTACAGTGCAGTTTTGTCTACAGTCTTAACAAAATTGATCATTTTTTGATCCTCAAGATCGGTATCTAAATGATGCTCTGCGCTTGGTACAACTAAAATATCTATTTTGGGTATACTATCTGTCATGTAGTTATAATCTGGTAGAATTCGAACTCCTTCAAAAGTGGTAATAGGTTCATCGGTGTTGGCGACAGTGAATACATTCATCTGTTTTATGTTTTCTCGGTATTGAGTATGCTGAAAAATATCAAATGGAGCTGTAAATTCTGTATTATAAGTGCCATCCATAATAAGGAAAGCAACATTGTATCTATTTGGCGCCAAGACTGGAAATTTCTTTTCTTTTATAGAAATATCGGATTCTTCTTTTTTCGGAGCTAGTTGTTGTTCTTTCTTCTCATTGGAGCAGCTTAACAAAACCAAAGAAATAAATACCAAAAACTTTGTGCTCATGATGATATGTTTATGATTCATTTTAGTGAGTAGATTTTTCAAGATGTAACCTGTGTTTCACGACGAGTAACAAAATTGTTCCAATTACAGCTATTGCTGCCATAAAGAGCCAATTGTTATTGTATCCAAAATTAGCAATAAATTGCATTCCAGAGTTATGCCCAAATATATGAGCAACAGAAAATGACATGCTGTATAGTCCCATATATGAACCTTGTCTTCCTTTTTTGGCTCTTTCAAGTGCAAATGCATTTCCGAACGGGAAAGCGACCATTTCTCCTAGGGTTCCTAGGACCATACCAATAACAAGAATACCAGACCATGGCGTAATCAATAGAACTATAAAACTTAATCCTGTGAGAATAAAACCTGAAATAACATTTCCTATATGTGAGATGCTTGTTTTTTCCAAATAAGCGATTAATGGCATCTCGAAAAGAAAAATTAAAGCCCCGTTTAATGCTAAGATAAGCCCGATATTTTTTTCAGAAAGGGAATGTATCTCATTATAATATAAGGGTAAGGTCGAGAAATATTGCACAAATATAAACCCGAACAGCATTAATGAAAATAGAAAAATTATATAGGTAAAATCTAGATGTGCTGGAGTAGGATTATCTACTACTTTTTCTTTATCCAGCTCTCTTGCCTTTTTAGGATGTAAGGTTTGAATCATTACTAATCCAGCGATGATGCACGTAACTGCATCTACCCAAAACAATCCAGAATATCCAATGGTTGCAATGATTAGTCCACCTAAAGCAGGTCCAGCTGAAAATCCCAGGTTAATCGCTAGCCTGATAAAAGTAAGAGAACGTGTTTTGTTTTCAGGTTTACTATATGCGCTTAACGCAACAAAAAAAGCAGGTCTTGCCGCATCTGCAATAGCGATAAGAACAAAGAAACTAATGCAAATACTAATGAAGCTTGTGAAAAATTGAACAGTCAAAAATGCAATACCTGTAAGGACCAAAGATCCCAGTATTACTTTGTAATACCCTATTCTATCACTTAATTTTCCTCCCAGCCATGCGCCAAAAAAAGAACCTAATCCAAAACTGGTCATTACCCAACCAATTTGTTCTTTTGTAAAATCTAGGTTATCAGATAAATACAGAGATAAAAAAGGGATAACCATTGCCCCTGCACGGTTTATAAAAGTAATAAGGGCAAGCCACCATACTTCTTTAGATAAGCCGGAAAAAGAATCAACATAATGAAGCAAAATTTTTTTCACAAGAGTCAGGAATTTAGGTTGCAATAGGAAAATAGTCGATAAAAGTAGTTTTTTAACTAGTTTTAAGAACAATTTTATTGAAATTAATTAGTTAAGTCATTGTAAATTGTACTTTTGCAAAAAAGTAAAGGGGTAGTGAATCGGTTTGTGTTTTTAATATTTGTTTTCCTGTTAGGAACTGTTTATGGTCAGAAATCTTCTGATATTCAGCGGGTATTATCTTTTCAGGAGAAGATAAATGAAGAATTTGCATCCAAAGAAACTACACCGCTAACTGCTCAAGATTTCCAAAATTTTAAAGCATTAGATTTTTTTAAGATAGATACTTCATTTTGCATTAAGGCGAAATTTGTTAGAACTCCGCATGAAACTCCTTTCATAATGCAAACTACTACAGGAAGAGAACCTTTGTATGTGAAGTATGGTGAAGCACATTTCAGGCTTCAAGAGAAAAAAATTGTACTTAATATTTATCAAAATCAAGGGCTTATCAACCAACCAGAATATAAGGATTATTTATTTCTACCTTTTACAGATTTAACCAATGGAACGTCAACGTATTCTGGAGGACGTTTTATAGATCTTAAAATTCCTGACAGGGATATGATTTTAATAGATTTTAATACCGCATATAATCCTTATTGTGCGTATAATGAGCGGTATTCTTGTCCTATTCCACCAGAGGAAAATCATCTCGATTTACCCGTAAGAGTAGGTGTGAAAAAATATAAGAATACTCCAGATCATAAATAAAAAAGCGCTTCGGTATTTCGAAACGCTTCATTTAATAAAAAACTATAATTTATATATCTGCCTGATATATTAGAATTTGTAAATAGCTCCTAGTACAAAAGATGATAAACTTTTGGTAAGTTCTCCATCATTATCTGTAAAGAAGTCTTCAGAAGTAGAATCTAATCTAAGTTCTGGTTTAAGAGTTAAATCACCAATATCATAGCTTCCTGTTAATGTAGCAGCAATAACATTTCCATCACCTTCTGCATCTAAACCAACTACATCTGCAAGTCCACCGTTATATACTGAAAAATATTCACCTCTGAACCCTAAAGTAAAATTCTCAGAAGTTTTATACTGTGGATATAACGCTACACCATAGAATCCTGAAGCATCACCATCTTCTTGTGGTTCGGTAGATAGATATGTAGCATTAACACCAAGATAGAAATCTTCGGCTACATCCCAACCAGTGGTTAAATCTGCTTGAAAAGTAGGGCCTACTTCTCCAGGCTCACCTTCATTTCCGTATCTAAAGTTTAAGTAAGCGCTTCCGCTATCGGTGGCGTATCCTAATTGTGCTCCAACAATATATGTGTCAAAAGGATTGTTTTCTGTGTAATCTGTAGGGTTCATTACAGCTAACATTGCAGACCATTTTTTGCTAAGAGCAAAATCTGCTTTAAGTCCAGTATGAGAAAAAGGACCATATGAGAACATATAAGATGTAGAGTAGTTAAAATTCCCAGTAGGAGAAATTACTTCATACCCAAGAAATGTGTTAAAGTTACCAAAGGTAAGAGTAACGCTTTCACTTACATTCCAATAGGCATATAATTGATTAACAATTTGTGCAGAACCATCAGAGTTAAAAACGGCATCTTCACCTCTTTGTCCAAAAACAAGATCGGCTACAAAACCTACTTTTTCTCCTTCATACCCCAAAATTACATTTGCCATACCTAATGCGAAACCACTTTGGTTAGCAAAAGATGACGCTGGAGCTACAGAATTGTCATTTGGTGCTCCAAAGTTATATCTGTAATATCCATCTATAGACCCCGATAAACTTATTTTTGATAATACTTTTTCTACAGTCGATTCTGATTCTTCTTCTTGTGCGAAGGTGTTAAAACTTAAAAAGGCTAGCGAGACTAGCATGATTTTTTTGAAAAGATCTGTTACGGTTTTTGTTTTCATAATAACATTAATTATGGTAATTATTTGTTTTTAATTGGAGTTGTAAAACTATATTAAAAGAATTTTACCCCAATAAAAAAAAGGGGTTATAGAGTTATTTTTATGGTTTTTCTATTTTAAACCCTTAAAAAATTAGGGTTTAATTTTTATTTGGATAAATTTTGAGAATATGAAAGTTCTTTTTTGAGAGTTTTTTGTTTTTTTTCTTAAAAAGAATGTAAAGTCTCAATTAAAAAGGCAAGAAATTAAAAATGTAACGAAAGGGGAAAGAGAGAGTTAGAGTAGTGCCTGGTCTCCTTTTTCACCTGTTCTAATTCTGTAGGATTCTTCAATCGTTGAAACGAAAATTTTTCCATCTCCAACCTCACCAGTTTTAGAATTTTCAATAATAGTATGAATAGTCTGCTCCTCTAGGTCGTCGATGACTACAATAGATAAATATCTTCTTTGTATATCTGAGGTATTATAGGTGATGCCACGATATACCTTTCCTTTTTTTTCATTTCCAACTCCAGTGACATCCCAATAAGTAAAGAAACTTATCCCAATATCATGTAATCCATCTTTTACTGCTTTGAACTTTGATTTTCTAATAATCGCTTCAATTTTTTTCATGACTTGGATTTTTAAGGTTTGGAATTCATTTGGCAAGGAACACTCCTAAAAAAACAAAGAGAAAACCTATAAGTATAGAACCTAAGGTATATAGAAAAAACGGAATAAGATCTCCAGATTTCAGAAGTACATGATTCTCATAGGCGAAGGTCGAAAAAGTAGTAAACCCTCCGCAAAAACCGGTTGCCAATAGAAGAACAGTGTTTTGGGAAAGAGAGTTGTTTCTAAGAGCAAGCCCTAAAATAATCCCAATAAACAAACTACCTAGGACATTGGCGGTAAAAGTGCCATATGGTATACCATTAGAAGCATTATTGAGGTACTTACTGATAAGATATCTGGCAATACTCCCGGTACCACCACCAATAAATACTAAAAACAATTGCTTCATGAGATAGGATAATTTTTTTAAAGCTGCATTTTGAGAAAAACAGTCAAAATGCAGCTTAAATATGTTGTATTTATTTTACAGGAATATAGATTTCGGTGATCCAATTGGCTGGATTTGGCTCAACCTCAGGGTCTGTTCGATATACTTCAAAAGCTGGAGATTGTTCATTGGCTTCTAAACCATTTTCTCCTATATATTTATATCCTGTTTCCCAAGCTTCTTTCAAGTGAATATAATCTCCCTTTAGGGTTGTTTTTACTGCCTTTTGTCTTGGTAAAAAATCACACAAAATTGTACTTTCTTTGGGAGTTACCACTTTATCTCGTGTAGGAATAGCAGTTGAAAAAATTGCAGTTCCTTGTTCTTCGTTATATTCATTATATATTGTAAACGGCATTCCGGTTTGAGCCAGATTATTCTCTGTCATATAGGACTTAACAGCAGGTAACATCTGAGCCATTTTTTCAGGAATTACTGCTATTGAAGAAGCTGTAGCACTATACATATAAAAACCACCACCGTGTTCTGTAATACCATCAACATTTACAGCGTATACTTTCATCTTTTCTTCGGTAAATGCATCAAGTTTTTCGAGTCCTCTTTGATACATGGGACGTAACATTTGAGATAAAGTGCTATCCTGAGTAGCCCAAAATGCCTTTTCCATGAAAGATTGTTCTCCTTTCATTCCCCAGGTAACTTTAGTTTTTCTACCTTCTAGTTTTTCAAATTTCCAATATACATCGCTTTTACTTTCTCCCATTGGAGTGATAAAGGTTATTTCTTGATCTATGCTTGTAAAAGGAAATGTTTTAACTGTTTTCATTTTACCATCTCCCTGTGTTTCACTTTTCCAACTATAAGAAGCTCCAACTCCGCTGGTGTTTTCTGGATATTCCATAATTAGATCATCAGATTCATCCATCCATGGCCCCCATTTTTCCCAAGTTTTATATTCATTAATTGTATCGAATAGTAATTCGTCTGGAGCATCGATTACACGGCTTTCTTCTACCTGATATTTACCGTCGATGAGGGCAACATAAACAGCTCCTCCAAGAATCACTAGTAATAATAGAAAAAATAAATATTTGATTATTTTCATTGTAGTTAGTTTAGATTGTTTGATTAGCTAATATAACTAATTTTTGCATCCTATTATTTTGTTACATTTGTCTCAACAATTAAACTAACGGTTTTTGAATATTGTTGTATTGAGGTGATAACTACTTTTAAAACTAAAATACAATGCGTTTCAAGACAATAACTAAAACAAAATAATTACTGATGAAACTCAATAGAATACTCTTTTTAGTGACTATGGTTGTATTTGCAGTTGCTTGTAAAAATGAACCTAAGACACAAGAACAAGTTGAAGAACAAGCAGAAACAGCGGTAGAAGAGAAGTTTGACTATGTAGTAGAGCAATTTGCTGATCTAAGAATATTAAGATACCAAATACCTGGTTGGGATGATCTTACTCTTAAAGAACAAAAACTAGTATATTATCTTACTCAGGCAGGATTAAGTGGTAGAGATATCATGTGGGATCAAAACTATAGATATAATCTAACGATTAGAAAAGCACTTGAGAAAATTTACGCTTCATATGAAGGAGAAAAGAATAGTGACGATTGGAAAGCTTTTGAAACATACTTAAAAAGGGTTTGGTTTTCTAATGGAATTCACCATCATTATAGCAATGATAAAATTAAACCTGAATTCAGTCAGGACTATTTCAGCTCATTATTGGCTGCAACTGGTACAGAAATTCCAAAGGAAGTATATGAGGTTATTTTCAACGAAGAAGATGTTAAGAAAGTAAATCAGTCAAAAGGAATAGATAACGTAGCCATGTCAGCAGTTAATTTTTATGGACCTGGAGTAACCAATGCAGATGTTGAATCCTTTTATGGAAAAATGAAATCTCCAGATCCTGACAAACCACTGTCGTATGGTTTAAATTCTCAATTGGTGAAAGAAAATGGGGTACTTAAGGAAAGAGTGTATAAGTCTGGAGGATTATATGGTCAGGCAATCGATGAAATCATAAAATGGCTAGAAAAAGCTAAGGGTGTTGCTGAGAATAAGGCACAAGGAGATGCATTGGGGTTATTGATAGATTACTATAAGACAGGTGATTTGCAAACTTGGGATGACTATAATGTAGCTTGGACAGCAGCTACGGAAGGTAATATTGATTATATCAATAGTTTTATTGAAGTGTATAATGATCCACTTGGATACAGAGGTTCATACGAAACCATTGTTGAAATCAAAGATTTTGATATGTCTGAAAAAATGGCGGTGTTATCTGAAAATGCACAATGGTTCGAAGATAATTCTCCTTTGATGGAAGAGCACAAGAAAAAAAATGTAGTAGGGGTAACCTATAAAGTGGTTGCAGTTGCAGGAGAAGCAGGAGATGCCTCACCAAGTACTCCTATTGGAGTGAATCTTCCAAATGCCAACTGGATTAGAGCCGCAGTAGGATCAAAGTCGGTCTCTTTAGGAAATATTATTGGAGCATATAATAATGCCGGTGGATCAGGTCGATTAAAAGAATTTGTTCATGATGATGAAGAGTTTGAACTAGAAGAAAAATACGGACAACTTGGAGATAAACTTCATACGGCTCTTCATGAAGTTATTGGGCATGCTTCTGGGCAATTAAATCCTGGAGTAGGAGAGACCAAGGAAACGCTTAAGAATTATGCTTCTACCATGGAAGAAGGACGTGCAGATTTAGTAGGGTTGTATTATTTGATGGATCCAAAATTACAGGAATTAGGATTGGTTGAAGATTGGGAAAAAGTTGGTAAAGCTGCTTATGATGGATATATCAGAAATGGATTAATGACACAGTTAATTCGTTTGAATCTTGGAGATGATGTAGAAGAAGCACATATGAGAAATAGACAATGGGTGAGTGCTTGGGCTTTTGAACAAGGTGCCAAAGATAATGTCATCGAAAAAGTAACAAAAGATGGTAAAACCTATTATAATATTAATGATTATCAAAAGTTAAGAGAGATTTTTGGTGAATTACTTAGAGAAACCCAAAGAATTAAATCTGAGGGAGATTATAAAGCAGCAGAAGCTTTGGTAGAAGGATATGGAGTTAAAGTAGATCAGGCGTTGCATGCAGAAATTTTAAAACGTAACGAACAGTTTACTGCAGCTCCTTATAGCGGTTTTGTGAATCCTGTGCTAGTTCCGGAAATGGATGAAAATGGAGAAATTACTAAAATCGAAGTAACACAACCTAAAGATTTTGCAACGCAAATGATAGAGTATAGTAAAAGTTTTAACTTTTTGCCAGAGGTGAATTAATAAAAAAACACTCGATTATAAAAAGAGCTCTTTCTCCAGAAAGGGCTCTTTTTATTTATTTTATATTTCAAGGTCTTCTAATTCATGATCAAAGTCTGGCTGACCGAAATAGAATTCATCTTTTTGTTTACTCATATAATCCTGAGTAATCAATTTCATGCTGTCAATTCCTCTAGCTTTAAAAACGGGTGAGCCTAAAAGTCTTCTACGTACCTTGCTTACTTTGAATAATGGAGTGAGTCCCGATTGTGCGATAATTGTTGTAGATAAATCTTTGGAAAAGGCATTTGCAAATTGTAAATCAGTATCAGTTATACTTAATGAATTGATTTGTATATCGGCCGATGCTTTTAGGTCAATTTGCCCTTCTTTAGAGCTAGATATGATAATGCTACAACTTTCAGCATGAACTAGCTCTGTGATAACACACCAATTATGATTCCATAAACCTGTTTCGTTTAATTTTAAAATTTCCTTACCAAGTTTAATCTGGTCTTTAATAGCAGGTGTAGTAGTGTTTTTTGCTTTAAAAAGAATTGCATTTTCTTTTGAGAACTTTACCGAAATTCCTGCATCAGCTTGAGCTAGAAAACTTCCCGGTGGAGTTGGAGATCCTGATAATTTGGCTGAAATTGAAACTGCATTTTTAGAAGTATGATCTAGATCTGTTGGAGTATTGTCATGCTCTATATCAAAGGAAATACCATGATCTGAAATATTTCCTATTTTTATAAACTCTTTCCCTCTCAAGATACCAATATCTCCCAGTTCCATTGGTGTACCCGGTAACCATGTAGCCAGGTATCTAAACTGCTGATACATTTTACCGGTATAAATTTTTCGTGTTTTCATTGTATGTGATTTTGATTAATAGTCACTCAAAACTACCATGTTATCAACCACAAAAAAATACCCATTGTAGGGTATTTGTATAATTTCGGAAAGAAGCGGAAAAATCTAAAAATCATACTTTTTCTCTATGGCATATCGCAATAATTCACCTTTGCCATGAAGTCCTAGTTTTCGTATAATATTTTTACGATGAGTTTCTATAGTAGACACCGAATTAAATCGAATAGCAGCAATTTCAGAAGAGGTTTTTCCTTGTCCTATCAACTTGAGAATTTCCCGCTCACTTTTGGATAAAACTTGTTTTTTGGCTTCCTGTTTTGTGTCTTTCGAAAAAAGGGAAGGGTCTAAGGCGGCATCGAAGTAAGTTTCTCCTTTAACTACCTTTTGAATGGCAGCTAGCACTTCTTCCAGAGGGGAGTTTTTAAGTATATATCCAGATGCACCTGCCGCTACCATTTGGGTTACAGCATCTTCCTGGTCGAACATAGAAAATGCAATAACCTTGATATGCGGAAACTCTTTTTTAATAATGTTTGTCGCAGCAATACCATCAATTTTTGGCATGCGTATATCCATGAGAACCACTTTTGGTTGTTTTCTTCTCACAATAGATAAAAGTTCTTCCCCGTCATTAGCCATACCAACAATGCTTATTTCTTCTTCGTATTTAAGAAGTAGATTAACGCCATCAATAAGTGATTGGTGGTCTTCTGCTATGGCTATTGTAATCATATGGGGATGTTTATAATAATATTAGTTCCTTTTTCTAGGGTGGAGTCGATTTCAAAAGTGCCTTCAAGATGCTCTATACGTTTTTCAATATTTTTCAGCCCCATCCCTTCTTTTTCTGGGAGTATTTTGGCGTCAAACCCTTTTCCATTATCCTCGACAATAATGTTTAATAGAGAGTCATGATTGGTAAGAGAGATATGTATTTCGTTTGCATTAGCATGCTTAATAATATTCGTAATTAATTCTTGTATCACTCTAAAGATAGAAATTTCAAGCGTATTGTCTAGTCGTTCATTGAGACCATAATCTTGAACTTCAACCAGCATTTCATTGCCATTAGATACCTTTTTTGCTAAATTTTTAATGGCCAATAATAGACCTTGATTTGCCATAACACCGCTATTTTTTTCATGTGCCATGGTGCGCACTTTTTGATAGGCCTCGTCTAGTAAGGTATTGGTTTTGTGATATATTTCTTCAAGATTTTCTGCCTTTGGATTGTTCTGGTTTTTCTGGAGATGCTGAAAATGTAGTTTTACAGTTGCAAGAGTGCTCCCAAGGTTATCGTGAAGATCATTGGCTAGTCGTTGCCGTTCTTTTTCTTGTCCCAAAATCATGGCATCGATAGCAGCTAGTTCTTGTTCTTTTAGCAGCTTTTCTGTTTTTTGTACCTCAAGTTCTTTTTCTTGTTCGGCGATACGTTGTTTTTTTCTTGTGTTTTTATAAATTAAAAAACTAAAACCGCTTCCTATTATTAGCAGTGAAATGGACCCAATCCATAAGTAACGCTGTTGCTGCTTCTTTTTTTCTATTTCAGTTTGGAGAATAAGATTTAGTTTTTCTTTTTCTAGAGTTTTTAATTCTGATATTTTAAAAAGGCTTGTTCGTTGTTTAAGATTTAGTTCGTGCTCTAAGTATTTAGACTTATAGAAATAACTACTATCTTGAACCTTTAAGTTTTCAAAAACTTTCCATTTTCTATACCAGTAGTATTTTTTAAGTAGATCAAAAATGTATCCGTCATTACTGAATTTTATTTTTTGTAGTTGGTTCAAAGCTTTTTCCGCCGTATTCGTTTCAGTATTATAGCCTGCATGATTTATAGAAGCAGCAATAAACCTTTCTTTGTCTAAGAAATGGTTCGAATTTTCTAAAATTAATTTAGCATTATTAATGAATATAATTGCACTATCTTTTTTTTTGAGATAATGAAAATAATAAGTGGCATTCGAAATGTATAGTTTCCCAAGAAGAGGTTTAAAGCCTAGTTCATTGATAATTCTTCTTGTTTTATGTAATAATTTTTGATCTAACAGTTCAATTTTTACATTATATCGTTGTTTTAGTCTAAAAAGATAATAATGATAGTGTGCTTGCTCATATTTATCAGTTAAATTTTGCTTATAAGTTTTAAGTAGGGAGATATGAGATTTTTCTTCAATCCCCGCCGATTGATTGTTATAGATTTCTAAAAGGGCACGTAATGATTCACAGATCAAAAAAGGTTTGTTGATTTCTAATGATTTTTTTAACGCTAAATTCAATTTTTTAAATGCCTCAGTTTCGTTACCATCATGGTAAAAAAGATGTAAACCATTCTTAAGATTATTTATTATATAGAAAAGATCAGTGTTTTGGTTTTTAATGCTGTTTGGGCGTTCTTCACAGCCATATTGTCTAACATGAATATAATCAATTAATAAGTTTTTTAGGTTTTTATCTATTTTAGAGTTTTTAGTAATTGATCGAGCATTCCGAAAGTTATTAAATTTTAATTCATTCATAATTTGATGCATACTCCCAATGTTTGAATAAGCTAACATTGGGAGCATAACATTTATAAGAATAAGTGTTAAAAAAGACTTTATCATTCTATTATCTCGGATATTTTAGCATCACATGTTGGACTGCCATTAGTTCCAAAATGGGTGGGGTTTTGAGAGTTGTTGTTATTGGAAGCTCTATTTACATCATATTTTCCGCCGGTAACCTGGACTCCTTGATCTGTGTTTTTGTTATAGTAAATATGTTGTATATTTTCTCCTTCTCTGAATAAATAAAGAGGATGAAGAAAAGCAGACTCTTTTATATTGTAAGGGTTAAATAAGCATTTTGGTAAGTTTCGATACATTATTTCTGTTTCAAGTTTAAAAGGATGACCATTGATTTCCTTATTTATTAAACCTTCAGAAAAAGTCATTTTAATTGTCGGATAATCATCTTCATTTTCACTGTTTTTTAAAAATGGAGAAACAGGTATTTTCAGCATGTAATCAAAAGGTACGCTTGTTTTTTTAGCTTTTAATAGATCTGAATATTCATAATCTATCCCCATTGTTATAGCACCTCTAAAATTTTGCAAATGAAACTTACAATTTACATGATAATCACCATTATTGGATTGTTTTAACTCTTCAAGAAATTTAATATAAATCATATAAAAGGTACCGATATATTCAGTTGCTATAATAGGTTGCCATTCATTTAATTTTTTTGGTTTTAGATTAAATCTTAAATTTTCATGCATAATATTAGACTTTTCGATTATTATTTAGTTTTAATGATTCTGCCTTTGGAAATTTTATCATTGATTCTTCGAAGCTTTCATATGAATACCATTTTTTTTCTATTTTATAGTCAGAGGGGAAATGAAAAGGATATACTTCTGGATTATCTAAATCATTTGAAATCAAAATTTTAGTTTGATATATTGGTAAAAACAATATCTTTTGATTGAAAGGTTTAACGTTTCTTTGAAAAAATTCTTCGGAAATAGTTTTGTCAATTGGTTCAGTGGAGGAGCTTCTAAAATAAATCTCATTGGCGCACTCAATACGCTTAGTTTTTTTTATTTTAAAAAAACCGAAATCGGAAAGATTTTTTCCTTCTATTGCAGGATAATAATCAATTAGTGCATCATTATTAATAAGTTGCTCTCTTTTTGGAAACACATTGAATAAGAATGTAGGGATACCAAATTCTTTGAAAGAATTTTCGATAACTTCTTTTGGTACATCAAAGGAGTTTTCTACACTTAAGTCATACTCTTTTAGTTTTATTTTTTCCGTTTGTTTAAAGGTGATACTCCAGAGGTTAACGCACGAATAATCTTCAAATGTAAAATTGTTTTCATCAAATTTTTCGAAATAAGTAGTGCCTAGACCAGGATCAAAGATTAATAGATAATTTGTTGTGTCACAATATCCATAACCCATTACAAGAACCAAATGCCCCATATTTGAGCTGGTTTTAAGAGCTAAAAGTAATGGAGCTTTATTCTTGTTCAAACTTTTTACGTAAAATTCAAAATTGTTAAGTTTATTAAGATGATTTTCGCAAAGTATTTGATGTTTTTGAAAGAAAGGTACAATACATTCTTCGTATATCGGGATATTGTAATTATTTTGATAGTCTTCTTCGTCATTAATTAAAAAACATTGATCATTTCTATAATCTTTGACAAGCTCATTTTGGTCTATAAAGTCTTGTCCATCACTATCCGTATGGCGTAACATTTGGATACATGCTGCCCAGCATAAATGAGAATTTCTTGGTTGTACAAAAAGTTTTAAATTTTGTAATGCATAGAGTTTTTTTGACATGACATTGAAGTTATTTAGTTATTCCAAAACTCTCAAAAAAGAACATACCTATCCATACCCAATACAGGGTAATATTTTCTTTTCTGAGAAAAGACCCTGTACTCAAAACCTTTGATGTTTTGAATACTAATATTTTAACGATTGATAACTAGGGGTATACGGTTTACTCGGGCTGTAAATATATTTTCAACGCGAACAACACGAAAATAAAGATAATAAAACCGATCAATATAAAAAGACTGCCCTTGTAATATTTGCTATGTAGCGTACGGTCCTTGCGATAGCTAAAAATCATGAGTAAAATAAACGCTACAACAAAACATCCTGCAAATATTAACTGGCCCTGACTGAACATAAATTGTTATTTTTACCGCAAAGATAATCTATAAAAACATACCGATGAAAGATAAAATTGCTGCGGTTCAAGAATTTCATACTGCTTTTAAATTGGGTTATAAAAATGAACCTATTGCAGATTTGGGAGAAGCAAAAAATAAACTTCGATTTAATCTGATGAAAGAAGAAAATGAAGAATATTTTGAAGCGGCACAGGATAACGATTTAGTTGAAGTGGCAGATGCTTTGGGAGATATGCTTTACATCTTATGTGGTACCATCATAGAACATGGTATGCAACATAAAATAGAAGAAGTGTTTAACGAGATTCAACGAAGTAATATGAGTAAACTGGGAGAAGATGGACAGCCTATTTATCGGGAGGACGGTAAAGTGCTCAAGGGCCCGAATTACTTTAAACCGAATATCAAAGAAATACTAGATAAGTAACTAAAAAAAACTCCGGATTGTTATTCCGGAGTTTTTTTTAGTTTGTAGGCATTATACTTTATATCTCCATCCAAATGGGTCTTCAGATTTATTATACTGTATATCCATCAATGCTTTTTTGAAGAAAGAAGCATATGGGCTTTCTTGTTTTTCAATTTCGTAATGTTCACCTTTATATCCAAAAGCCTTTATTGGGCTCACCACAGCAGCGGTTCCAGCACCAAAAATTTCTTTTAGACTTCCATTTTTAGCGGCTTCAACGATCTCACTAACCTTAACCGGTCGTACATCTACTTTTATACCTTCTTTTTCTGCAATAGCTATAAGGCTTTTACGAGTAACCCCATCTAGTATACGATCACTTACTGGTGCAGTAAGTAAGGTGTCGTTTATTCTAAAAAATACATTCATCGTTCCGGCTTCTTCCATATACTCATGCGTATTAGAATCTGTCCAGATTACTTGTTGATATCCTTGTTCTTTGGCAAGTTTAGTAGGATAAAACTGCCCAGCATAATTTCCTGCTGCTTTAGCATATCCAAAACCTCCATTGGCAGATCGACTAAACTTTTCTGCAACCAATACGCTTACATCTCCACTATAATAAGATTGTGCCGGGGAGCAAATTATCATGAATTTATATTCATCAGCTTCAGAAGCAGATACACTTGCTTGCGTTGCAATTACAAACGGACGAATATATAAGGAATTACCATATCCAGGTTTAATCCACGCATCCTCTAGTTTTAATAGTGTATTTAACCCTTCAAAGAAAAATTCCTCTGGAAATTCTGGTATTGCAAGACGTTCAGAAGATTTGTTGATTCGATTAAAATTTTCGTCTGGTCGAAATAAGAAGGTGTCTCCTTGATCATCTTTATACGCTTTCATACCTTCAAAAACAGCTTGGCCATAATGAAATACACGAGCAGATGGGTCTAAGGTTAAAGGTCCATAAGGGACAATTTTTGGAGATTTCCATTCTCCATCGGCATAGTCACAGACAAACATATGATCTGTAAATATTTTTCCGAAATTAAGATTTTCAAAATCTACTTGTCCAATTTTAGATTCACTTACCTGCAAAATTTCTATCTGCTGTGAGACGGTGTTTTTCATTCTATTCATTTTTTAGTGATCAAACTAATTTTATAACCAAGACATCTTTCTGTATGATTTACGGTAGAAATAATTAAAATTATTTACAATAGTTATAAAGTACACAAAAATACCCTTTTCTGATGAAATAGGAATTCTCAAAATGTGTATTTTTAGCAACTGATAACAATAATTATAAAATAATGAACAAAAACATATTTTTTTTAACAGTATTGGTGGTTTTATTTGCTGGTTGTTCAGATAAAAAGAAAGATTCTTTTGCAATTGATGAGACTTTGTTAAAAGAGTATGATGATTTTGGTGCAAAAATTTCTTCTGGTGAAGTGTTGTATGCAGATTTGATATCTGAGAAGTATGAAAACATGACACCTGGTGATACGGTAGATATTGCTTTTACAGGCACAGTGAATGCTGTTTGTAAAGCAAAGGGATGTTGGATGAAAATTGCCCTTAATGATGGAAAAGAAACCATGGTGAAATTTAAAGATTATGGTTTTTTTGTACCAAAAGACATAGAAAATGATACTGTTATTGTGAGAGGAAAAGCTTTTGTAAGCGAAATGTCTGTAGAAGATCAACGTCACTTTGCAAGTGATGCAGGAAAAAGTGAAGCTGAAATAACAGCAATAACCCAACCTAAAAAGACATATTCTCTTGTTGCGGATGGTGTACTCGTAAAAAAATGATGAAGAAAAACCTAAAACGTGAAATCATTACAACGGGCGACGGTTCTTCAACTATTCATTTGCCTGATATTAATGAACAATACCATTCTAGGCATGGCGCTATAAATGAAGCCAAACATGTGTTTATTAAGGAAGGTTTTGATCATGTTTTAAATACATCATCTTCTGAAACACTTGATATCCTAGAGATTGGTTTTGGAACCGGTTTAAACGCTTTTATTACTTTTTTAGAGGCTGAAAAAGTAAAACAAAAAGTTAACTATGTTGGAGTAGAGGCATATCCAGTTTCTTTAGAAGAAGCGCAGCTTATGAACTACCCAGAAACATTGCAAGTTGCTGAGCAAAAGAAAATTTTTGATGTATTGCATCAGAATGAATGGGAAACTTCTCAAATTATTTCTAACAATTTTTCCTGTACCAAAAGACAACAGTTTTTTTCAGAAATAGAAGATGTAAGCAGCTTTAATTTGATTTATTTTGATGCTTTTGGAGCTAGGGTGCAACCAGAGTTGTGGACAGTGAGGATTTTTCAAAAAATGTATAAAGCATTGAAGATTAATGGAGTGTTGGTTACATATTCGGCCAAAGGAAGTGTACGGCGAGCTATGAAAGAAGTGGGTTTTGATGTTGAAAGACTACCCGGCCCACCTGGTAAAAGAGAAATGTTAAGAGCAACAAAGCTTGTTAACTAGATACCATACCAATCTGTAATGAACGACTGTTAAACCTATAATAAAGAGATAGGTTTTGTAATAGAGCGATAGTATTTTGCATAAAAAGAAAAAGAAATGAAGGTTCTAATTACTGGTGCAACCGGCATGATTGGCCAGGAAATTGTTAAACTTTGTCACCAGGCAAATATTGATGTGCATTACCTTACCACAAGACAAGGCAAAATACAAGATACCGAAGACTATCGAGGCTTTCTTTGGAATCCCAAACAGAATGAAATTGATGTTAACTGTTTTAATGGTGTTGAGGTAATTATCCATTTAGTGGGGGCAACTGTGGCCAAACGATGGACTTCAAAGTATAAAAAAGAAATACTTGAAAGTAGAACTGTTTCAACGCGTTTACTTCTAAATGCGCTTAGGGATAATGATCATACCGTTCGTCATGTGATTTCTGCTAGTGCCATAGGTATTTATCCAGATTCTTTTCAAAATTATTATATGGAAGATTCTCCTGAAAGAGATTTAGGTTTTTTGGGCGAAGTAGTACAAAAATGGGAAAGTTCTGTATTAGAGTTTGGAGAATTAGGTATAGATACGAGTCTTCTTCGCATTGGTTTGGTTCTTTCTGAAAAGGGTGGGGCGTTTCCGAAAATGAAAAATCCGATTAAATTAGGTTTCGGAGCTGTTTTTGGAAATGGTAAACAATGGCAAAGTTGGATTCATGTAGAAGATTTGGCCCATATGTTTTTACATGTTTTGAAAGAAGAACTAATAGGAGTTTTTAATGCTGTTGCTCCCAATCCTGTTTCCAACAAAAAGCTTACCTATGCTATTGCAAAAAGATTAAACAAAAGAATTATTCTACCAGGAGTTCCAAGACTTACATTGAAAATGATTTTAGGAGAAATGCACATATTGTTGTTTTCGAGCCAACGAGTATGTAGCGATAAAATTTCGAAGTCTGGTTTTGAGTTTAAATACGATAATATAACTTCTGCAATACATGCGTTAATACCATAAAAAAGACCGATTTTCTATAATCGGCCTTCTTGTCTTATTATCTAAACTTGTTCTTAGATTGTAGGATTCGCTTTAATCTCTAGTTTTAATTCAATGTCATCGTTAATAAACTTATCCCCAAGGTTGTCAAACAATGATTTTGAAGCATAGTTCACTCCCCATTCTGTTCTATTTATGGTAAATACGTCACTTGTGATAGTCACTCCATTATCATCAGCAGAAATATTTGCTGGGAAAGATACATTTTTGGTAATTCCTTTTATAGTCAGATTTCCTGCAATGGTGGTCCCTTCTTCAGTTTCAGTAACAGCCGTGATTTCAAATGCAGCTGTTGGGAACTTCGCAACATTAAAAAAGTGATCTTCAGTCTTTTCACCTTCTCCTTTTAAGTGGCCTTCAAGGCTTGCTTTCTCATCTCCTTCCAAATCGGTTACTGTTATAGAATTCATATCTATCGTGAAAGACCCATTTAACACTTTACCGTTTTCTGTTTTAACATCTCCACCTTTAAGATTGATGGTGCCAGAATGCTGTCCAGTAGGTTTTTTACCAGTCCAGTAAATTAAGCTATTATTATCAACAGCATAAGATAACGCAGAAGCTGGTGCTTCTCTCACTTTTACTTCTTCCTTTGCTTCAGCTTCATTTTTCTGTTCTTTTTTACAAGATATTGAGGCTACTAGCATAAAGCACATTGCGGCTATAAAGGTTAATTTGGTTTTCATAAGTATATTTTTAGATTATAGTTGAACTCAAAATTATTTCATTTAAAAAACAAACCTCTTAAAAATATCTAAAAATATTACGGTGACATTATGACATTAATTCAAAAATGGCAGTACTTTTGCTACTTCAAAATCAAAACTTATAAAAGGTACACGTTACATGAGTAAGAAAAATAAAAATACTGAAGATGTAAAAGATCAAGTAGAAGAAGGACTTGATACGGCTCAGGTTGAAGAAAAAGAAGCAGAGGAAGTAGATGTTGAAGCGCAGTTAAAAGAAGAGCTGGAAAAAGAAAAAGATAAATTTTTGAGACTCTTTGCAGAGTTTGAAAACTATAAAAGGCGTACTTCAAAAGAGCGTATAGAATTATTTAAGACAGCTAGTCAGGATGTATTACAATCTATGCTACCAGTTTTGGATGATTTCGATAGAGCATCAAAGGAAATTGAAAAATCTGAAGACAAAGAACTGATTAAAGGAGTTGAGCTTATTCATAATAAACTTAAAGAAACCTTAAAAGGAAAAGGGCTTGAGGAAATAGAAGTTAACGCGGGAGATACTTTTAATGCTGATGATCATGAAGCTATTACTCAAATACCTGCACCAAGTGAGGATCTTAAGGGTAAAATCGTAGATGTTATAGAAAAAGGCTATAAGCTAGGGGAAAAAGTAATTCGTTTTCCTAAGGTTGTAACCGGACAATAAAAAAGGTATGAAGGAAGATTTTTATGATATATTAGGAGTGAGTAAAAATGCTAGCGAAGCCGAAATTAAAAAGGCATATCGTAAAAAAGCAATAGAGTTCCACCCTGATAAGAATCCTGGAGACACAACTGCAGAAGAAAAGTTTAAGAAAGCGGCAGAAGCCTATGAAGTCTTAAGTGATCCAGATAAAAAGGCACGTTATGATCAATTTGGTCATCAGGCTTTTGAAGGCGGCGGCTTCGGCGGTGGCGGTGGTATGAATATGGATGACATATTTAGCCAGTTTGGAGATATTTTTGGAGGAGGTTTTAGCGGTTTCGGTGGTTTTGGTGGCGGAGGCAGACAACGCCGTGTAAAAGGAAGTAATCTTCGAATTCGAGTAAAACTTTCTCTGGAGGAAATAGCCAACGGAGTTGAGAAAAAGATAAAAGTAAAGCGTAAAGTTCAAGCCAAAGGTACTACCTACAAGACATGTACTACATGTAATGGAAGCGGTCAGGTAACAAGAGTTACAAATACCATTTTGGGTAGAATGCAAACTGCTACTACCTGTCCAGCCTGTGGTGGTGCAGGACAAATGATCGATCACCGACCAGCAGATGCAGATGCACAGGGATTAAAGGTTTCAGAAGAAACTGTGAGTATAAAAATTCCAGCAGGAGTAGAAGATGGTATGCAACTTAAAGTATCTGGCAAAGGTAATGAAGCTCCTGGTAATGGTGTAGCAGGAGATCTTTTGGTAGCTATAGAAGAGCTTGATCATCCAGAATTACAAAGAGAAGGTAATAACCTACATTTTGATTTGTATGTTAGTTTTTCTGAAGCTGCCTTAGGAACATCAAGAGAGATTGATACAGTATCGGGTAAAGTGCGTATCAAAATAGAAGAAGGAGTACAAAGTGGAAAAATATTAAGATTAAGAGGAAAAGGAATCCCTAGTCTTAATGGGTACGGTAAAGGAGATTTACTAGTACATGTTAATGTTTGGACTCCTAAAACATTGAATAAAGAACAAAGAGAATTTTTCGAAAAAATGGCCAAAGATGATCATTTTAAACCAAACCCAGATAGTGGTGAGAAGTCATTTTTTGAAAAGGTGAAAGATATGTTTTCTTAATAAAAACAATTGTTTGTTAACGCAGCAATCAATTGCTTTTTATTAACTTTTGATTAGGAAAAATTTGTATATTTGGAAAATCACTAGCGCATTTAGTGATAATTTTTCTTTTTCATAGCAATTTTTTTCCCATCCTTAATACTTGTATTTAGGGTGGGTTTTGTTTTTATAATGAAGACTATTCTAAAATAATCAAACTTCTTATGGTCATACACAGAAATATGTAAACTTAATTAGTAAAAGTTTTTAAGTTTTTGTATCATTCGACTTTCTAATGAATCACAACGTATTATTGTACCAAATATGACTAATCTATTAGAAGTGCAACATGCATCAAAACGCTTTGGAAGTTTTACTGCATTGCATGATGTGTCTATTCAAGTCCCACAAGGAAGTATTTTTGGGTTGTTGGGGCCCAATGGGGCAGGTAAGACAACCTTAATAAGGATTGTAAATCAAATAACACTTCCAGATCAAGGAGCTGTTTATCTGGATGGAGAACCATTACACAAAGAACATATTAAAGATATTGGCTATTTGCCCGAAGAAAGAGGGCTTTATAAGTCAATGAAGGTTGGAGAACAAGCGCTATATCTAGCTCAATTAAAAGGGTTAAGTAAAAAAGAAGCAAAGGAAAGGCTAAAATATTGGTTTGATAAGTTTGAAATAACTCATTGGTGGAATAAAAAAATACAAGAACTGTCTAAGGGAATGGCTCAAAAAGTACAGTTTATTGTTACGGTATTGCACCGTCCCAAACTCTTAATATTTGACGAGCCTTTTAGTGGTTTTGATCCCATTAATGCAAATATTATAAAAGATGAAATTCTACAGTTGCGTGATGAAGGAGCAACAGTGATTTTTTCCACACATCGTATGGAGAGTGTAGAAGAGTTATGTGATCATATTGCTTTAATTAATAAGTCCAAAAAAATTCTAGAAGGGAAGGTTTCAGATATCAAACGAGAATTTAAAACCAATACCTACGAAGTAGGACTTATAGCAGAAAATAATGACGCACTTTTTGCCGAGTTAACCGATAAATTCGATGTTGGACCTGCAGATTTTAAAACCATCGATGACCAATTAAAACTTAAAATCACCCTAGATAAAAATACACCTTCAAATGAGTTTCTTGGTTTCTTATCGAGTAAAGCTCAGGTAATGAGATTTAATGAGGTGATTCCAACGGTTAATGAGATATTTATAAAAACGATCACAGAGAATGAGTAACCTTAAACTAATTATCCAAAGAGAGTTCATAGCACGAGTGCGCAATAGAACATTTGTCGTGATGACTTTTTTAAGTCCGTTGATCATGGTCGGTATGATTTCATTAATCACTTGGCTGGCGACCTTAAATAATGATGAGGTCAGGGAGATAGCCTATTTTGATGAAACAGGCATGTTTGCCAAAGATTTTAAGGATTCAGAAAATATCGATTATGTAGATTACAGCCAATTAACGTTAAATGATGCTAAGGATTCTGTGATCATTAAAAAATTATACGGACTGCTCTATATACCTAAAAAACAATCGAATAAGGAGCTGGCAGAATCGATACAATTTTATGCAGAAGAAGCGCCAAATGTTGGTGTGCTTAGTAGTATTGAGAAGATTATAGCTGCTAAGATTACCAATCAGAATTTTGAAAGTAAAGGGTTAGATCTTAGTACTATAGAAAATGCCAAGGCCCAAGTAAATATCTCAATTGAGAATTTTTCGGGAGAAAAAACATCCAAAATTACTAACTATGTAAAAATGTTCTTTGGAGGAGCGGCAGGTTATTTCTTAATGATGTTCATTATTATTTATGGGAACATGGTAATGAGATCTGTAATTGAAGAAAAAGCAAATAGAATTATAGAGATTATTATTTCTTCAGTAAAACCTCTACAGTTAATGATGGGGAAAATTTTAGGAACTTCATTTGCTGGAATTTTACAGTTTATCATTTGGGTAATCCTGGGAGGTGTTTTGCTTACAGTAGGTGTTGTTTTTTTAGGAATAGATGTAGATCAAAGTAATATGCAAGACGCTCTTAAAGTGGTAGAAGAAACTCAAGGAGTAACAATGGCAAATTTTGCCGAGGTACTGGTTGAGATTAATAAACTTCCTTTAGGAGCATTGGTTCTCGCTTTTTTTGTGTATTTCGTAGGGGGGTATTTCTTATATAGTTCTATATATGCAGCAATTGGTGCAGCTGTAGATAGCGAAACCGACTCACAACAATTTATGCTGCCTATTATTTTACCCTTAATGCTAGGTATATATGTGGGGTTCTTTTCTGTAATAGAAAATCCTCATGGAACGGTTTCTACGGTATTTTCGATGATTCCTCTCACGTCACCTATCGTAATGCTTATGAGGATACCTTTTGGAGTGAATTGGTGGGAAGTCGTGATCTCAATTTTTCTCTTATTTGGAAGTATTATATTTATGATCTGGTTGGCCGGAAAAATATATCGAGTAGGTATATTGATGTACGGTAAAAAACCAAGTTATAAGGAGTTATTTAAATGGTTAAAATATTAGTCAATAATGATAATTCAGGAAGGTACAGTAGAGAAGAAAGTAAGAGGATTAATTCCTGATGAGGTTGAGAAGCCTTTGAATGAATTTCTCAATTTTGAAATTTTTCATTTTGGAACAGATGAGCATCCCATGGTGCTTACAGTGGGACTTTTACTTTTTGTAATTATTATTTTGATTGGGACATCCTTCCTCATAAGGATGATTAAGAAAATTTTTACCAGAAAATTACGTAAGGAAGACCAACGGAAATTTGAATCTGTATTTTCCTTTTTGAAATATGTCGTATATATCGCGGTCCTTTTTGGAGCATTAGATGGCATAGGTTTTAATATTACAGGAATATTTGCCGCTTCTGCTGCATTATTGGTGGGTGTTGGTCTTGCACTTCAGACTTTTATACAAGATATTTTGTCGGGTGTTTTCATTTTTGTCGACAAAACTGTACTGGTAGGAGATATTATCGAGATAGAAGATAAAGTAGGGCGTGTAGAAGAAATCAAACTTAGAACCACAAGAGCGGTTACTATAGATAATAAAGTATTGATTATTCCGAATCATAAATACATGTCTTCTTCGGTATATAACTGGACACAAAATGGTTCGCTTACCAGAGAGTCGGTGAGCGTTGGAGTAGCATATGGTAGTGATACTCAATTGGTGAAAGATTTGTTGATTCAGGCTGCTTTATCCAATTCACATGTTTTAAAAGACCCAGCTCCTATCGTTCTTTTTACAGATTTTGGCGATAGTTCTTTAAACTTTAAATTAGTATTTACAATAAATGACAGTTTTCAGGGAGCCATACCCAAAAGTGAAATAAGATTTGAAATAGATAGGTTATTTAGAGAAAATAACATTACAATACCATTCCCACAACGGGAGGTTACCATTTTGAAAGAATAAAATATAAGATATCGAAGAAATAATAACATATACGCCCCATAGATGAGAACAAAAGATTTGATACTGTTTTGTCTTTGCTTTTGTTCCTGTTGTTATCTCAGATGTCAGGATACAGACTTGGCTAGAGTAGAATATGCCTATATTCCTCAAAGCGAAAGCGATAATGTATATAGCAGAATTAGGGTTTCGGCAAATTACCCTATTAAAATGAGTACCGAGGGTAGCTATGTTGTGATTTCTGCACAATACCGATATAACAACTTAGAACTTAATGATGGATTGCTGTTCGAGGATTTAGGAGATTTTAATGCATTTCAAACCTTTGGATTAGAATTGGGATATACCTTCAAAATGAAAAATAACTGGAGGTTTGGCACAAAATTAGGAGCACAGATATCTTCGAATTTTGAGGGATCGGGTATAAAGGGCGATGACTTCAGGTATACAGGGTCGGTCTACTTTGTAAAAAGTTATAAAAATAAACAAGCTCCAAAGACCGCCAGATTGATTTTGGGGTTACGATATACCACTCCCGCCAGTATAAATTTTCCACTCCCAATAATAAACTACTTTAAAAGATTTCATCAAAACTGGTCATATTCTGTAGGTACTCCAAAAACAAATATCAAATATTTTTTTAATGAGAAAAATACGCTTCAGGCTTTTGTAGGTTTAGATAGGTTTTATGGTAATTTGCAGAATAACAGAATGTTTATTGATGCAAATGGAGAAGCAAAATTAGCAGAAAATGCCTCAATGCTTAATGTAATTGGAGCTTTGGGGTACGAATATTATTTTACGGAACACTTATTGTTCTACACATATGCAGGATATACATTAAGTAATGAAATTCGCTTACGAGATGGAGATCAAGAAAACGTATTGACAATTAATAATGACAATACGTTCTATTTTCGTAGTGGTATAAAATTAAAAATATAATGGCAAAGATATTAGTAATAGAAGACGAATCGGCAATTAGAAGAGTACTGGTGAAAATTTTATCAGAAGAGAGTGATAAATATGAAGTTTTTGAAGCCGAAGATGGTCTTTCAGGGATAGAAAAAATAAAGAATGACGATTTTGATTTAATACTTTGTGATATTAAGATGCCTAAGATGGACGGAGTAGAGGTACTGGAAGCCGTTAAAAAAATAAAACCAGAAATACCGATTGTTATGATTTCTGGTCATGGTGATCTTGATACTGCGGTGAATACTATGAGATTAGGGGCATTCGATTATATTTCGAAGCCACCAGATTTGAATAGATTATTGAATACGGTTCGCAATGCCTTAGATAGAAAAGAATTAGTTGTGGAAAATAAGAGGCTGAAAAAGAAAGTCTCTAAGAACTATGAAATGATCGGGGAATCAAAAGCTATTTCCGATATCAAAGAAATTATAGAGAAAGTTGCGGCAACCGATGCCAGAGTATTAATAACAGGTCCCAATGGAACAGGTAAAGAACTTGTGGCCCATTGGATTCACCAAAAAAGTGATCGTTCTTCCGGTCCTATGATAGAGGTGAATTGTGCTGCAATTCCGGGAGAGCTTATAGAAAGTGAACTTTTTGGTCACGTAAAAGGAGCTTTTACATCGGCAAATAAAGACCGAGCGGGTAAATTTGAAGCGGCAAACGGAGGAACTATTTTTCTAGATGAGATAGGTGATATGAGTCTTTCTGCACAGGCAAAAGTGTTACGAGCACTTCAAGAGAATAAAATTCAGCGAGTAGGTAGTGATAAAGACATAAAGGTAAATGTTCGTGTAGTAGCAGCTACCAATAAAGATCTTAAAAAAGAGATTGCCGACAATAAATTTAGAGAAGATTTATATCATAGATTGGCGGTGATTCTTGTTAAAGTACCAGCTTTAAACGATCGCAGGGAAGATATCCCATTATTAGTAGAATATTTTGCTAAGAAAATTGCAGATGAGCAAGGTTCTCCGGTAAAATCCTTTTCAGATAAGGCAATCAAACAACTACAACAGTACGATTGGACAGGAAATATTCGTGAATTGCGTAATGTCGTAGAACGATTAATAATTTTAGGAGGAAAAGATGTTAGTGAAGAGGATGTCAAACTTTTTGCAGCAAAATAAAGGAAGATTGTAAGGTTTAGAATTTGTTTTACGACTTTTTTAAGACGTTATTTTCCGTTAAGAGTAAGGGAGACCCCATATGATGAAGAGGATACAATTAATACTAGTACTGTTATTTTGTGTACATACTGCAGTAGCCCAGTATGACCCAGGTGCTGTAAATTACGGTTTCGTTGGAATCAAAAGTTTTGGTTTGCAAAATGAAGTAGGAGTAGGGGCCAGGGTAGAGTATGCTTTTAACTGTTATACTACTTTTATTGGCGAATACAATCGCTCTTTTTCGGTCGGTGACGAAGAGGAATATGAAGGTTTTAATGAGCTTGCTTTTGGAGTAAATCTTATCCTTTTTAATTGGTATCCAACTACAATTACTGCCGGGATGAGTTATGTTGGAAATGATTCTGATTTTTTTGAAGAAATTGAAGACGAAGCTTTTTTAGGTTTTAGGACAGGGAATTTTAATCACGGTGCGCAAATTAAGTTGAGGGCACTCCATCAAGTGTCTATACCGGTCCATATCTTTGCTGAACTCAATATAAAGAGTCTAGGAAGACGATATGATACTTTTCTTATCGGATTTAGCTATGATTTTAATGCTTGGTAACACCAAAAAGTATTCAGCCATTTAATCTTAACAACGGTGTAGTTATCGCCAGAAAACAAAACTATATTTCAAACAAATATAAAACTTTAGTATCTTTCGAAGTATAACACAAATCACAATATGAAGACGATACATCACCAAGATTTTAGAGTTGATAACCCAGTTGAGTTATCAAAAATATCTACTACCTATGATCTAAATGAAAGCGAGAAAAAAGTAGAGAAAGAGTTAGAAAAGGTACGCGAAAAACTTGGGGAGCTTCAGGATACCTTATATGCACACAATAAATATGCAGTTCTTGTATGTCTACAAGGAATGGATACCGCCGGTAAAGATAGTTTAATAAGAGAGGTGTTTAAAGACTTTAATACACGAGGTATTATCGTTCATAGTTTTAAAGTTCCTACAGATCTAGAATTAGGACACGATTATCTATGGAGACATTATATCGCCTTGCCACAAAGAGGTAAGTTCGGAGTCTTTAATCGAACGCACTATGAAAATGTATTGGTAACCAGAGTGCATCCAGAATATATTATGAGTGAGAATATCCCACATATCAATACAGTAGAAGATATCAACGATGAATTTTGGGATTCACGTTTTGAACAAATTAGGAATTTTGAAAAGCACATCGCCCAAAACGGAACATTAATTTATAAGTTTTATTTACATCTTTCCAAAGAAGAACAAAAGAATAGATTACTTAGAAGACTCGAAAAAAAAGAAAAGAACTGGAAATTTTCTGCTGGAGATCTTAAAGAACGTAAACTTTGGGATAAGTATCAGGAGTGTTATCAAGATGCTATAAATAGAACCTCGGTTTCACATGCCCCATGGTATATTATTCCTGCAGATGATAAACCCACTGCGAGATATATTGTGGCAAAAACACTTTATGATTCACTTAAAGAATATGAGGATATTCAAGAACCTGAACTAGATGAAAAAACAAAATCTAATTTAGATTTATACAAACAACAGTTAGAAAATGAATAAAGTTATAAGCTCACTCTAAAAAGTATGTGAGATCAATGACTGAATATAACAAAAGCTATGTTAAGAAAAATAACCCCTGTTTTAATTGCGATACTTTGTTTAAGTGGATATGCTCAAAACAATGTCAAAGAAGACTCTACTATAATTAAGAAGTTATATACCACTTCGCTTGTAAATGGAAAAAGTTATGAGTGGTTAGACTATTTGTCCAATCAAATTGGAGGTAGACTTTCAGGGTCGATCAATGCACAAAAGGCAGTAGAATGGGGGGAAAAGGAACTAAAAGAACTTGGAATAGATAAAGTTTGGCTACAGTCGGTAATGGTACCAAAATGGACCAGGGGTGTTACCGAATTTGCTTATATAGAAACAGAACCAGGAAAGACAACCAATGTTCCTATATGTGCCTTGGGAGGTTCTGTTCCCACTTCTATAGGTGGTATAAAAGCACCTATTATAGAGGTAAAAGGATTAGAAGATTTAAGAAAACTTGGATCTGATCAAATTGAAGGCAAGATTGTTTTTTATAATCGACCTATGCAGCCAGATTTAATTGAAACCTTTAGAGCGTATGGCGGTTGTGTAGATCAACGCTATTCTGGAGCAGCAGAGGCAGCAAAATTTGGGGCAATTGCAGTAATCGTGCGCTCTATGAATTTAAGACTTGATGATTTTCCTCATACCGGATCAATGAGTTATGGAGACCTTCCCAATAAGGATAAAATACCCGCGGCAGCTATTAGTACAAATGGGGCAGAGTTGTTAAGCTCTATGCTAAAACTAAATCCAAAAATAAAATTTCACATCAATATGAACTGTCGCAGTTGGAAGGATGTAGAATCGTTTAATGTTATTGGACAAATTACTGGTTCTAAATTTCCTAACGAGTATATGGTAGTAGGAGGGCATTTAGACTCTTGGGATTTGGGTGATGGTTCTCATGATGATGGAGCCGGAGTTGTACAATCTATGGAAGTATTGCGCCTATTTAAAGAAATAGGATATAAACCCAAAAGATCTATTCGCGTAGTGCTATTTATGAATGAGGAAAATGGACTACGAGGGGGGCGAAAATATGCCAAAGTAGCACAAAATAAGGGAGAAAAGCACGTGTTTGCCTTAGAAAGTGATGCTGGAGGATTTACCCCCAGAGGATTTTCATTCGATTGTGATGATGCAAATTTCGAACAAATAGAAAGTTGGAAATCATTGTTCGAACCGTACCTGGTTCACTACTTTGCCAAAGGGGGAAGTGGAGCAGATATTGGTCCCCTGAAAAATGATAATATTGTTTTGGCAGGTTTACGACCAGATTCACAACGGTATTTTGATTACCACCATGCCAAGAACGATACCTTTGATGCTGTAAACAAGCGAGAATTAGAATTAGGAGCTGCCACTATGGCTAGTTTAATGTATCTTTTTGATAAGTACGGGGTGAAATAACAAAAGTGCGATGATAAAAAAGGTAATATTAGCTGTTTTAATTATGTTCACCTATGCTAAAATTGTAGGTCAAGATAATAGCTCAATAACTACAAAACTGTTTGTCTATGGTGGGCAATTGAATAAACAATTTCTCAAGTATACTGCTGAGCTTACAGGTAAAGAAAAACCAAAAATTATTTTTTTACCTACAGCTACCGGGGATAGTGATAGATATATTAATTACTGGTATGAGTTATGTTCAGATCTAGATATTGAACCACACGTGCTCAGGGTTTGGATTAATTCGTATAGGCAAAAAGAATCTTTTGAGAATGTACTCTTAAAAATGGATGCAATTATAGTAGGAGGAGGGAACACTCTAAATATGTTGGCTATATGGAAGGCACAAGAAATAGATCAAGCGTTGAAAAAAGCATATAAAAAAGGGATAATTCTTGCTGGAGGAAGTGCAGGTTCTTTATGTTGGTTTAATGGAGGAACTACAGATTCCAGACCAAAAGAATTGAGTATTGTAAAGGGGTTAAGTTTTCTTGATTATAGCCATTGTCCTCATTATCATTCTGAAGAATCAAGAAGACCATTATATCATAAAAACATTTTAACAGGAAAACTCGGTGATGGGTATGCTTGTGATGATAATGCCGGTATTTTGTTTATAAATGATAAGGTGAAAGAAGCGGTAACGTTAGATGAACAAAGTAATTCATACTTTGTGTATAAAAATAATGGTAAGATAGAAGAGGAAAAAATTGAAGCGAAAATACTCAAATAACTAATTTTTTTCCTCAGAAAAGGATATTCAAAATGCTACTGACATAGGGTTGTCACTATCTTTGTTTTATTTGCTATAAATTATAGAATTATGGTAACCTTTACAAACCTTGTCAATGTCCCAATATCTAAAGTTCATACTTGTTTTTTGGATGCTTTTTCTAATTATGAAGTTCCTTTTAATATAACTCTGGCAGAATTAAAATATATGCTCGAAAGACGTGGGTGTAATTTCCAATTGTCTTATGGGGCATTTAACGAAGGTCTACTGGTAGGTTTTGTGTTAAACGGGATCGGTAGTTGGAATGGTTTACATACAGCTTATGACACAGGTACAGGTGTTATTCCAAAGTTTCAAGGAAAAGGGATTGCTAAAAAACTATTTGCATATGCGTTTGAAGATTTACAATCTAACGGAATAGAGCAGTATTTGTTAGAAGTCATCAAAACCAACACTAAAGCTGTACGTTTATATAAAGAGCTTGGGCTTAACATCAGTAGAGAATTCGATTATTATGTGTTTTCAAAATCTAAGTTGAATAATTTTACTTCAAAAAATGAATTTGATATCACGTTTGAAGAAATTTCAAACTTCTCAATGGATAGCTCAGAATCTTTTTACACTATTCAACCTTCTTGGCAAAATAATAAAGAATCCATAGAGAGAAAACGAGAAAATTTTACGTTTGTAAAAGCCTTGATAAATAAGACATTCGTTGGGTTCGGAATTATAGAAAAGCATACTGGAGATATTCCCCAAATAGCTATTCATAAAGAATATAGAAAACAGGGGGTTGGAGAAAAATTAATGAGAGCATTGGCTGGATTTTCTACGTCAGAACAATTAAAAGTTATCAATATAGAAAAAGGATATGCTCCTTTTGAAAAACTCTTTAACAAACTCCAACTGGAACCGGGAAAAGGACAGTATGAAATGATTTTAAAATTTTAATAACAGCCATATGAATACACTTCAAAGAAAGATGAAGCAGGATTTTGAAAGCAAAGCGTTATTTGACCAGGCTCGCTTGTATGCTTTTGAATATTTAGACAATATCGAAGATATGGATGTTTTTCCTTCAGAAAAGAATCTGGAAGGATTAAATCATTTTGATGTTCCTCTTCAACAGGACACTATCGATGCCAAAGAAGTAATACATGAATTAAACACGTTTGGTGCTCCAGGAACAATTGCTCAGATTGGAGGAAAATATCATGGCTTTGTAAATGGAGGAGTGGTTCCCGCTTCTTTAGGAGCCAAATGGCTGTCTGATGTTTGGGATCAGTGTGGGGGCTTGTATTTAACATCTCCAGTAAATGCAAAATTAGAAGAAGTATGTGAAAGCTGGTTGAAAGATATTTTTGATCTTCCAAAGGAAACTGTGGCAGGTTTTGTAAGTGGAACTTCTATGGCGAACTTATGCGGTTTGGCTGCGGCAAGATTTCAACTGCTTAAAAACTTGGGTTGGGATGTACACGAAAATGGATTAAATGGAGCTCCCAACCTTAGAATTTTGGCGCACCAGCAAGTACATGCAAGTGTTAAGAAAACACTCGCAATGCTTGGGTATGGGAAAAACAGTATAGAATGGTTAGAAGCAGATGATCAAGGGCGATTGGTGCTCGATGCATTACCAAAATTAGATAATAGTTGTCTGGTACTGCTACAAGCGGGAAATGCAAATACAGGATCTTTTGATGACTTTGATACCGTATGTGATATAGCTAATGAAGTTGGTGCCTGGGTACATATTGATGGAGCATTTGGCCTATGGGCAAGAGCAACAAAAGCATTAGCATACTTAACAAAAGGTATGGAAAAAGCATCATCTTGGGCGGTTGATGGTCATAAAACTTTAAATACTCCGTATGATTCAGGTATTATAATGTGCCGTTACCCCGATGCAATGATAAGTGCGCTTCAGGCCTCTGGAGAATATATTATCTACAGTGAACAAAGAGACCCTCTTTTGTATACTCCAGAATTATCAAAACGTTCTAGAGCGATAGAGCTATGGGCTACTATGAAATACCTGGGTAAAGATGGAATCGACCAAATGGTTACTACTTTTTATGAAAGAGCAAAACAACTAGCCACTGGTTTGGAAGAAATAGGATATCAAGTAATCAATGAGGTAGTGTTCAATCAGGTGCTAATCTCTTGTGGGAGCGAAGAAAATACTAAGAACGTCATAACATGCATTCAACAATCTGGAGAAGCTTGGTTGGGTGGTACTATTTGGCAAGGCAAACCAGCAATTCGTATAAGTATTTGCTCATGGATGACCAATGAAAAAGATATAGAGGATTTGATATCCCTTTTTGAAAAAGTCCGGAGTTAAATTTTTACCAGTTCTACTCTGCGATTCTTGGCTCTTCCGGCCGAGGTTTTATTATCACCAACAGGTTTTGTTTCGCCGTAGCCTTTAGATTCTAATCGCCCAGTAGGCACTTCATATTTTTTGATAAGATATTCGCGTACTGCAGCAGATCGTTTTTCTGATAGAGTTTGGTTATACGCATCGTCACCTTGAGAATCTGTATGCCCTTCTATTCGAATTTTTAGATGTGGGTTTGCTTTAAGCATTTGGGCAATTTGCGAAATTAAGGGATGGGATGAAGGTTTAATAATACTTTTGTTAGTGTCAAAATAGATGCCGTATAAAGTTATTTTTCCCTTGGTGTCAATAGTTTTTTTTATAAAATCTTTGTCTAAAGAAGAGGTGACAACATATGCAATTGGCGATAGTAATTGAGGGCCTAAGTCTGCATAAAAAAGCCTAGCCTGATAAGCACCTTTTGTAGAAGGAGCTTTTATGGTTAAAGTTCCACCGATCTTTGGGTTTAGATATTCATAATCAAGAAATTCTTTGTAGTCATTTGGAGTAGCATCAGCTTTGAATAGCCCTATCCAGGCTCTGTCAGTTAGGTCCTTATGGCCAGTGTAGGATATAATGATATCTTCTTCAGGCTCATATTCCTTTTTGTTTAAAGAAAATCTAAGACCATCTAGTTTTAAAGCACCTATTCGAAAAGGAACTCTTTTTACTAATGCTCCAGGGTCTGCGGCATAAAATCTAAGCTCATAATCTCCAATGTTTTCAGGAGCACTAAGACGTAAAATATTTCCTTTCCTAGAAGTTACATATTCATAAGATATATAGGTGATTTCATCTTTACTTGTTTTGGGGTCGAATATTCCAATCCATGCTTTTGGATTTAAAGTAAACGAACTTTCAATCTTAACATCGAATGGCTGTGAGGGTTTAATTTCTTTGGTTAGAATAGATAAAGTAACCAAATTAGGGTCAATAGACATCACATTCAAAGGAATTGATTTCAGTTCTTTTCCATATTCCTCTTCAAATACCCGTAATTCATATGCACCTGGCTCAACAGGGGCTTCAAAATCGAAACTTGCAGATGTTTTTTCATTTATGTAGTGATAATTAATATAATTACTTGTATTACCATGAGGAGTTGAAGCTTTAAAAAGACCGATCCAAGATCTCTGTGCCAAAGGAGAAGAAGTTTTAAAATTTGATTGAATAATCTCTCCAGTTAGATAATCAGTTTTTTCTATGCTTACTGTTATTGTTCTTTGAGACCAGATAGCATTAGTCGTGCTTAATAGTATAAACAGAAATATCGAAAAATTGAGTTTCATGATAGATGATTTGTAGAGATCCTAAACGAACTTATAAAAAATAAGTGAACTAAAATTTACTTTTTAGAATTGTTAGAGCTATTTTGAGTATTTGCAATTGAACAATGAGAACCTAGTAATTAACAATCAAAATTGCCATTGCAAAATACGGCCATGTAAATAACAGAAAGAATGCCTACTAAGATGTTCAAAAGAGGTAATGTTGCAAAAATAATTGATAAAAAATGTTTCTGTTTAGCAAATAGAATCCATCCTACTACAATACCAAAAACGGTAACAACAGGATAAGCAACTAGGCTTAATACCAAGATTATGGTAGGAGTGCTATCTTCTGATCCTGGGCTGTCAAACATCATGGGTGACATCATTATCATGGGTAAGGAGGGTAAAATCAAGATACCGAATAATATACTGGTTACAATTAGATAGATACGGGTATTGTTTCTTTTTTTTGTTTGTTTTGAAGATGCTAAGTTTTCTGACATAATACGGGTATAGAACGTTAAATATACGATAAGAATATTTTAGTTTTCTATAGTTCTAATACCTTTGCGAGTTCAAAATCTGAAAAATGCTTTACCAATACACTAAAGAATTTCGATACAACCTTAAGTTGGCGGCTCCTGTGATGATGGGTATGATTGGTCATACTTTAGTTGCGTTGGTCGATAATATTATGGTAGGGCAATTGGGAACTGCTGAATTGGCAGCGGTCTCATTAGGGAATAGCTTTATGTTTATAGCAATGTCCTTAGGGATTGGTTTTTCTACTGCAATTACACCACTTGTTGCCGAAGCTGATGGCGAGAATAATTTTAAAAATGGTAAATCTGCTTTTAAGCATGGGTTGTTTTTATGTACTACCCTTGGTATTATACTGTTTCTTCTAATTCTTTTGGCGAAACCTTTAATGTATTTGATGAACCAGCCCGAAGAGGTAGTAACATTAGCAATGCCTTATTTAGATTTGGTGGCTTTTTCATTAGTTCCATTAATAAGTTTTCAAGCGTTAAAACAGTTTTCAGATGGTTTGTCGATGACCAAATATCCCATGTATGCTACGCTAATAGCTAATTTGGTTAACGTAGTATTAAATTACCTTTTGATTTTTGGAAAATTTGGTTTTCCGCAAATGGGAATTGTTGGCGCCGCCGTAGGAACTTTGGTTTCCAGAATAGTAATGATTATTTTCCTTTGGATATTCCTAAAACAAAAGGAAAAATCTACGGCATACGTTACACAAATTAAACTTTTCGTTTTAGAAAATAAGATGTTGAAGAAAATACTAGCTCTTGGTTTTCCTTCGGCCTTACAAATGTTTTTTGAGGTGGCTATTTTTACTGCGGCGATATGGTTATCTGGTATTTTAGGTAAAAATCCTCAAGCAGCAAATCAAATAGCATTAAATCTCTCATCTATGACATTTATGGTGGCCATGGGATTGAGTGTAGCAGCGATGGTTCGGGTAGGAAACCAGAAGGGTTTACTCAGATTTGAAGATTTAAGAAGAATAGCCATTTCTATTTTTCTATTAGCATTTTTAATAGCTACGGTATTTGCTTTAATTTTTGTTGTTTGTAATGAACTATTACCAATGATTTATTTAGATGTAAATGATGCAGAAAATCTTGCAGATACAAATGAAGTAATTGGTATTGCAGCCAAACTCTTAATTATAGCTGCGTTATTTCAAATATCTGACGCAATTCAGGTAACGGTTTTGGGAGCGCTCCGGGGACTTCAAGATGTTAAGATCCCTACCTTTATCACATTTATCGCTTATTGGGTAGTAGGTTTTCCAATTAGTTACTATTTAGGATTATATACCGAATATAAAAGTTCTGGGATATGGATAGGACTTCTGGCGGGTTTAACTACTTCGGCATTGTTATTGTACTTTAGGTTCAATAAGTTAACCAAAGATTTAGTAAAAAAAGGTTGATTTTTAATTTAAGAACCTTGGAAAATACGTTTTTTTCGTATCTAACGTTTATTGGGTATTAACGAATAATTAACTATCTTTCCAAAAAAACAGAATACAAAAAATGAGAGTCCCAAATTCTAAATTTTGTCTACTGCTGGCAGTTCTTGTTATTGCCGTTACACAAAGTAGCATTGCTCAAAACTTCGAGCATAGTAAAAATCAGAATCTAATTCCCAATCCAAGTTTTGAAAATGTAGATACCTCTGTTAAGAGAATGGATATGGAAATGAAAAACTTTGGGATTATTAAAGATTGGAAGCCTGCAATTAATTCTCCCGATGTCCACCACCCTCAATTAGAATTAGTACGATTTGTGCATAAATCGCCAAATTTTTTAAATCAATTTGGAGCTCAAGAGCCTAAAACTGGAGAAGGTAAGGTAGGGATGTACATTGCTGGAGGAGAATACAAGGAAGGAGTAACTGCAAAATTGAAAAAACCTCTTGGAGCAGGTAAATATTATTATTTTCATATGTATGTTTCTTTAGGTGAAGGAATTTCAAATTCTTGCACCTCTTCGATTGGAGGGTATTTTAGTGCCCGAAGTCCTAAAATAACAATCACTTCAAAATTACCATTACATGTTGAATCTTCTAAATTGGTTTGTAATACCAAGGGTTGGACAAAGGTATGCGGGGTGTACCGTGCAAAAGGAACCGAAAAGTATCTATCTCTTGGTTATTTTGGGGATGATCCTAGAGGAAAATCAGTAAAAGGAGGAGCATACGATACAGGATATTATTTTGTAGATGATGTGTTGCTTATGGAGATGAGAACTCCCAAAAACCTGGTTGCAGGACAAGTTTGTGATATGGCTTTAGATTTTAAGCCGATTGAATTTCTTGTAGGTGAAAGTGAAGCCTATACTGAGATTCAGAAAGCATTAGACTCATATATTCAATATGTGACTATATTTAAAGTGAATTCTGTTAAGATTATTGGTCATGCTGATGACGCTGGGTCTACCTTTGAAAACGAAATTATGTCAGCAGTGAGGGCCAGTAATGTAAAAAAGTACATGATAGAAAAAGGGGTAGACGAGTCCTTAATCGAAATTGTTGCTTCTGGAGATACAGATCCTTTAGAAGCAGAGGGAACAAATCTTGATCCAGAATCAAACAACAGGGTAGAAATTAAAATAGAGTAATTCTATCTTTATACTGGTTTCCTTGTAAAAAGGTGATACCTTTGAGGAGTAATTCTAAGTATACCATATGAGTTTTCCGAAATTTTTGTTAGGAGATAATACCGATTTCCCCGAGGCTATTTTTGTAATTCATACTGAATTTCCAAGATTTATTATTAATCTGGAAAATGATGAGGTAGAATGGCTTGAGGAGTTTGATAAAAGTGATGAAAAAGAATTGCAGGAAGAAGCTAATAGTCTTTTTCAAGCTGCGAATGATTTTTATGATCGGGAGATTGAACGATATGATGAGTAAGATTCAAGATAATCTACAATAACTTATGGAAGAACTTATAGAGCTGGATAAAGACCTTTTTTTGTACCTCAATAATTTGGGTACAGTTACCTGGGATGGTTTTTGGTTGTTTATGACCGAGAAGTTATATCAAATTCCTCTCTATCTTGTGTTGCTGTATTTTTTCTATAAGTATTTTGGTATTCGAGGTACTATAGTTACCTTGGTTGTTGTGGCAACACTTATAGCCGCTTCAGATCAATTATCTAATCTTTTTAAAAATGTACTATTCATGAGGCCAAGACCATGTCGTGCGGATGGTGTAGCAGAGTTTACTCGTTTTATTGCCGAAAGATGTGGTAGGCATGGATATTTTTCTGCCCATGCGGCTAGCTCAATGGCTTTAGCATTTTTTACTGGGCTTACCTTACAAAAGCATCTTAAATATATTTTTCCGTTTATGGTCGTATGGTCTGTTGTCGTAAGCTATAGTAGAATTTATGTAGGGGTTCATTACCCAGGTGATATAGTAACCGGTATGGCGATAGGAATTTTACTTGGTTTAGGTGCTCATAAACTTCACAGTGTTCTTATAAAGAAATATGGTGAAGTAAGAAGTTAAACTCTGTTTTTTCTAAAATCCCTGATAAACAATACAATCATTACTACCATAAGTAAAGAAAATGGTAGAGAAGTGATGATAAGTAGTTTTTGCATTGCGATAAGCACATTGATATCTGTTTTAGCGTTCCCTAATAAGATAATACCAATAGAGAAAATTGTAAGAATGATACTCCACAGGAATCGATGTTTTTTCGAGGGTTCTGCTTTTCCGTTATCTGTAAACATACTTAATACAAAAATTGCAGAGTCTAAAGAGGTTACCAAAAAACTAATAAGTAGCAGGATGGTAAGTGTATTTATAAAACCTTGAAAAGGGTAGTTTTCAAAAAACACAAAAATAGAAGTGAATACATTATCAAATTGCCCTTGATAAGCACCAAGATTTTCGATAATGCCAAAAGCAGATTGCCCAAATGTTGTGAACCAGAAAAATGTGCCCAAAGATGGTATAAGAAGCACTCCCAATATTACTTCTCGTAGGGAGCGACCTTTTGAAATTCGTGCGATGAAAATCCCTGTAAAAGGAGCCCAAGCTAACCAAAAAGCCCAATAATAATAGGTCCAATCCGTTAAAAACTTCTCTCCGGGGTTATAATCCCCATAGGCAAGACTTAGCGGAATAAAATCTATGAAATAATGAAATATAGAAGAAAAAAACTGGCTAATTATGGCAATAATATCACTTTGTAAAAACACAAATACTAGTAATCCAACAGTTATGTAAATATTCCATGTGGAAATAATTTTGATACCCTTATTTACTCCTCGGTATACAGAAATGAAGGCCAGTAAAGAAATTAGGATAAGTACTAAAATGGTACCTTTTAGCCCAAAATCTTCTTGTAGTAAATGGGTGAGTCCTCCTTCAATTTGAGTGGTGCCCAAGCCAATAGCTGCTACCAACCCAAAAACGGTAGTTAAAATAGCAAGTATATCGATACTGCCAAAAATTACATTTCTTGGAATTTTTTGAGTCACCAGATTTTCTATAGAAGAGAATGCACTGCTGGATAATACTTTTTTAGATTGTACAAAAAGATAATAGCCTACCGTGATGGCAAAAATGGCATAAAATGCCCAAGCCGTGAAACCCCATTGGTAAAAAGTATATTCTAAGGCAATAGTAGCATTATCTGAATTACTAGAAATAGGAGGGTTGTTTATCATGTAAACTGGCTCCTGAACTGCTCTTAGAAGTATTCCTGCTCCCATACCTGCACTGTAAAGCATGGATATCCATGCTAGCCTAGAAAATTCAGGACTATCGTCTGGTTTTCCTAATTTTCGCTTTCCCCATTTAGATAGAGCAAGAACTATTAGTAACAATACACATATTAGGCCAAGCCATAAATAAAACCGTCCGAATCGTTGACGAATGTAAATGGAAAAGGATTCTATTCCGTTATAGGTTTCTAAAGTAAAAAAGTATAAAAAAAATGAGAAGAAAAGCAATATACCGAGAGAAATATAAAGTAAACTATTTTTACTGTTTTTTGATTTCATAGAAATTGTTTTATCTCACCTTGTAATGCCATCAGTGGTCATACGATTAATGTGATGTCTATAAATGTCCAAAAAGTTTTAAAACCAACCTAAAAAAAAAGTAAAGTTTTAATTGTTTTAACAAGTAAAAAAGCCAAAAAATAATTTCATTTTTAAACTCTTTTTATGCAAAATTTCATTTTTTTTAGTTAGACTTGTATAGGCATTTCGAACTAGAAATGTTATTGCTCCCAATTTCAAAATTACTTGGGATAGGTTAGAAATAAACGTCCCAAGGTTTGTATTTCGAAAAGGCGATTATGTATTTATTTTACTTCTTTAAGAATATGTAACTAACTAAACCTGCAACCATGAGAAGAGTAATTGTTGATTATAAAAAGCTTGATAAAAACATTTTGAACCTTCTTGTAGAAAAGTTTCCGGATGGATATGCCGATAAAGACGTTATTTCTTTCAAAAATCATCGTAATGAAGCGATAGAAGCTCTTGAGGTAAAAACTACAGATACTATTTATTTGGTAAAAATAAGTAAGAGGCTAGCAGATACTATGGAGAGTTTTGATGAAGAAAATTCTACAGCAGAAATACCCAATGGTGTCAGCAAAGATCAGGTAGGAGACTTCGGGGATAAATAGTAGAATGGTATTTCATAAAAGATAAAGTGTTAATAAGTGTTTTTTATTTGTTATTTTTAGTACTTGTGTTTTGATTTTCAATGCATAACAGTATTAAAATCTCAAGCACCTAAAGGGGAAAAAAAGGTGTAAAGAGATGACTTGGTGTTTTTACAGGTATGTGTAAATAACCAAGGGGACAAATGGAATATATGAAGTTAAAGGGAAGTTTTTTACTTATATTTTTTATAGGAGTACAGTTTTACGGCCAATCTGAAGATAGTGTTAATAATTCCACCTTTTTTGTTGCACCAGAATTTTTGGTGGGAAAGACGATGGAAGCAAATACTGGTTTTCCTGAAACCAAATTACAAAAATCTCTTTTTTTAAGTTTAGGAACACATAACACAACATTAAACCAGCAATGGGCATCTGAGTTAGGTTTCCCAAAAACAGGAGTTTCAATAGGAGTTACAGATTTTGGAAATACTGAAATGGTCGGAATGGCATATAGTGTAATGCCCTTTGTAGAGTTTGGACTTTTTAGAAAAAAGACTGATAATTGGAATGTCAATATTGGTATGGGAGCTGCATATATCGATACTCAGTTTGATGCCGAAATCAATCCATCCAATTTAGCAGTAACTACAGATATAAATTGGGCTTTTAGGTCATTTGTGTATTACAAGGTTTTGGATAAATCAACCATAGATTTTCATTTAGGACTGGGGTATTCGCACTTTTCAAATGGTCATACAAAACTACCAAACCAAGGGTTGAATTCATTTTCGGTAAGTTTATCGTCACGTATAGGTAGAGAAAGTGAAATTGCAGATATAAGAACAGGTAGTAAACTAAAAAAGAAAAATAGATATTTAGAAAACTATTTTTCTTTCCGAAGTGGAATTGGGCAAAATGTACTATCTCGGGTTTTTAATGATAAGAAAGAAGTCTATTCTGCTGCTTTTTCTGGGGGTAAAATTATAAATCGTACGTTTAAATTTGGCGGAGGTGCATATTATAGATTTTATGAACATTATTATGATCATATTAATGAAAATGGACAATTGATCAATGAACAAGTTCCTGAGTATCGAGAGAATCCATATCGCTACGCTACCAACTTTGGTTTTTTTGGCAGTACAGAATTATTGATAGGACATGTAGGTATCGAATTTGACCTAGGGATCAATATATACAAACCTTTTTACAAAATAGATTGGCAGCTAAGTCAGGGATATTTCTACAATAATGAATATACCACTTTGGGAGAGATAGATTGGTATTTTGAAGTTAAAAGGACGGTGTCAAGTAGACTGGGAATAAAATATTACGTAATCAATACATTTAAATCTCCAAAAAACAATTTGTTTCTAGCAGCAAATATTAACGCTAATCTAGGGCAAGCCGATTTTTCTGAAGTTAGTTTGGGATATACATATCGGTTTAACTTAAGAGAAAAGATCAGACAATAAATTTTACTTTTCTTTATTTAAGTCCAATAAATATCTTGCAGCAGCAAATGGTGTTACTTTATGAAGTAGCATAGCTTCAATTTGGGCTTCAATTTCAGTTTTTACTTTAGGGTGGTTGTAAAAGTTAGCTTTTAGTTGCTCTTCTATAGTTTGTAATAACCAAAATTTATTTTGTTGGATTCTGTTTTCTGTGAAAAACCCGTTTTTTGAAGTAGTATCTAAATAATTTTCTATAAGATTCCACACTTCATCTATCCCATTATTTTCAATAGCACTGCATGTTAACACTTGTGGGGACCAACTGCTTTTGGCCAAAGGGTATAAGTGTAAAGCCTTACGAAATTGATTTTTGGCTTCTCTTGCTCTTTTAACATTATCGCCATCTGCTTTATTGATAATAATTGCGTCTGCCATTTCTATGATCCCTCTTTTGATACCTTGTAATTCATCTCCGGCTCCGGCAAGTTTTAAAAGTAAGAAAAAGTCAACCATACTATGCACTGCGGTTTCGCTTTGTCCAACACCCACAGTTTCAATAATGATAACATCATATCCGGCTGCTTCACAAAGTATGATAGATTCTCTAGTCTTTTGCGCAACACCGCCAAGAGATTTTCCCGAGGGAGAAGGCCTAATAAATGCTTTTGGAGATCTTACTAGCGATTCCATTCTAGTCTTGTCTCCTAATATACTTCCTTGTGAGACAGAGCTACTGGGATCTACAGCGAGTACTGCCACTTTTTTGCCATTGTCAATGAGAACTTTACCAAAGGTTTCGATAAATGTACTTTTTCCAACCCCTGGTACTCCCGTAATTCCAATTCTAACCGAATTGTTAGAGTGCGGTAAGCATTTTTCGATAAGTTCTTGAGCTTTGCCAAAATGATCAGGTTGAGTACTTTCGATCAAAGTAATACCTTTACTCAACGCAGGAGTGTCACCATTTATAATAGCTTTAAAAATGGTATCGATAGAAATATTTTTTTGTTGTAGCTTTTTGAACCTACTTATCGCAGCACTAGTCGTGCTAGTCGGAACTTTAAACGAAGCGTCTGTATGTTTTGATTTATTGTCTGGCACAAAATTACTTTAAAGCAAAGTTATAAATTCCTTTTATGAATTAGTATAGAAAAACAGGAGTATTGGCTGAGATTATTCAACTACTAATTTTTATAGGAATTGCAATAGCCGTTCGATCCCAGGCCATATACATTATAGTAAAGCCATTTGCATTTTGGAAATAAATAGAAAATTGCTCAACGATATTTAATAGAGGTTGTGTGGGAACTTCTACTACAAGTGCATCATGTTTAGAATCTCTTTTCGCTTTACCATCCTTGAAATCTACACCCCAATTATACGTTTTTGAATTAAAAATAATTTTCCAAGAATCTTTATTGGGGATAGTCCAAAGTGTATACGTTCCAGCTTTTAATATAGTTCCATCTACTAATATATCTTTATCACAAGTAAAAGTAGTAGCTTCATTCGCACCTGTTCTCCATACTTCACCATATGGAACTAAATCTCCGAAAATTATCCTCTCTTTTTTGAAAGGGCGATTATAAAACACAGAGAAATTGGTATCTTGTCCAATATGAGTTATAGTTTCTTCCGGACTATGTTTTTTTGTATTATGTTTCAGCAACAATAAGCCAGAGTATCCTAAGATGAAAAGTCCCACCAATACAATTACTATACGTTTCAATGATTTTGACATAAAAAATTAAAACATAAATATAGTCTTTTAAGTATTACGTTTTTTGATAATATCTAAAATTAAATGCTCTTTTGGTTATTTAATGACTTGTGTGATATTCATCACATTTATAGCGCAGGTGTTTCTGAAAGTTACCAGAACTTTGGTTATAGATTCTGGTAAATTCTTACTTTCTATTAGCTGGTCAATACGTTGTATTAGGTTATTGGTACAACGTACGTTTTTTGATAATAAGTTGATAATATCATCTACATCTTTGTCTTCATATTTTTGGGGGTCATAGTATTTATTTAATCTTTGCATGGTTAAATAAGTGTTGATTAATTAATAAAAGTGTTATAAATAGTATTTGTAATCTTCAAAAACTTACTTTTTAGGTAGTTAAAAATTTATTAATTATTTGATATTCAGTTATTTGTTGTTTCTGTATGGATTTTATGCATAATTTTGCAACATCTAGGTATGGGAAATCGTCTATATAAATGAATAAGATTTAAGACCGTTTTTAAATAATAATCACTAACCAAAAAGTTATTCAAGTTTGTTACAAAGCGAGCTAATAGAACAATGTAGGGCCAATGATCGCAGAGCGCAGATGAAACTGTACAATAAGTACTGTGATGGTATGTATTATGTGGCTTTAAGGTTCCTCAAAGATCCTTTCGAGGCAGAGGAAGCTATGCAGGAATCTTTCATTAAAGCTTTTACCAGATTACATCAATTTACAGGTGATGTAACTTTTGGCGCCTGGCTCAAGCGGATTGTAATAAATAAGAGTATAGATATGCTGAAAGCGAAGAAGATGAATATGGTTGCAATAAATGAACAAGTGATGACGACGGTAGAAGAACAAAACGACTGGTCTGTATCAGATTCGGTAACGGTAGAAGAAGTAAAAAAAGCAATAGAGCGATTACCAGAAAAGTATAAATATGCAGTGATGCTGTTTTTGATTGAAGGGTATGACCATAATGAAATAAGTGAGATATTAGATATCACCCCGGTAGCTTCAAGAACTTTGGTGCACCGAGGAAAAAAACAACTTCAGGATCAACTAAAACATTTGAAAGATGGCACAAGATATTAGAGAGCTATTAAAACAGGATAGAGCTTTGCCTTCAGAGAGAATAAAGGAAGGACATGAGGCTCGTTTTATGGCAAGACTTGAGAAAGAGCTTCCCAAGAAAGCGAAAAAGAGTTTCAACTATGGATGGCTTAAAATTGCTGCCAGTGTAGCAATAGTATTTACCATTTCTATGTTTACTTTCAATCAGTTTAATGGTGCCGATACCGTAAGCACAGATGTTGTTGATACTGAGACTACAGATTTGAAAGACGGAACGGTTGTTTTAACCAAACAATCTTCTCCCTTGGCTGAGATATCTCCAGAATATGAAAAAGTAGAAAATTACTTACTAACTAGTATAAAGTTTCAACTATCTGAGATTACTGTAGATGATAAAAACAGAGAGTTGGTTGAGAGTTTTAAAATACGTCTGAATAATTTAGATAGAGAATATCAAAATCTTAGTAAAGAACTTATCGAAGTAGGTCCTAATATTGAAAGTGTAGAAGCTATGATGGAGAATTTAACCTTAAGGCTTTCTCTGCTTAATAGACTGAAAGATAAACTTAAAGAATTAGAAAAAATTGAGAATGAAAGTTACGATGAAATACAAGCTTAATGTTGTAGCATTGGTCATGGGTATTTCTTGTGTTGGTCTTTTTGCGCAGGACAGACAAGAAAAGCTGAATGAAAGGCTTACCGTGAATCCTGATGTTAACGTAAACCTTAATACAAGTCATACCAATATTGTTTTTGAAACATGGAACAAGAATGAAATTGGTGTAGAAGCTTATATTGAGGGAGCTAATCTTACCGATGAAAATAGTAGAAGGATATTAGATAGTTGGCAGCTAGAAATATTGGGAGATGATCAAAACATAACCATTACGTCGGCAGCAGGTAATTTATGGACCGGAAAAGTAACAGCTTCAAATATAACTATGACTAAAGAAGAGTTACAGAGGTTGAGTCCGGCAATAGCAGATATGTTGGGGCCAATAATGGAGAATATTGCTAATAATCCTATGCCTAGTGCACTTCCAGAAAATCTTTCCAACGTAACTTTAGAAAACAAAAAATACAGCAAAGAAGAAGAGAAGTATATTCAACAATGGGAGAATCAAATACGAGAGAAGTTTAGTGAGGAAATAGAGCAAGGAAAACAAAAATTGGCCAATCAAATTCAAGGTAAGACTACTCCTACATCGGGTCAAATGGAAATACGTCTCGATACTTGGGGAGCACAGTATGGAAAGCAAATGGAGGCGTGGGCTTCACAATTGGTAAGAGATATTCAAAACCAGCAGAAGGGAACGGCCAATGTAACAGTATATCAATATAGTGCTCAACGATCAAATGTAGGTAACAATACTAGTAAGATTATTAAGATAAAGATGCCAAAACGGGCAAATCTGAAAATGAATGTACGACATGGTGCGGTTCAATTACCTGAACTTGCAAGTAATGTGAAGGCTTCATTATCGCACACAAAACTTTCTGCCAATGTAGTGGAGGGAAATCAAACCTACATAAAAGCTTCGTATTCACCTGTGTATGTAAAACAATGGAACAATGGTAAGTTGGTGGTGAACTATGTAAAGAATTGCAGAATTCAAAACGCTAAGAACCTTTTGGTAAATGCTGATTCTAGTAACATTTTTATTCAACAACTAGATGAGAATGGTGCGATTTCTGCAAGTTTCGGAATGATCACTATAGCAAATTTGGGAAAATCCTTCACTACTTTGGATCTAGCAGTACAGAATAGTGACTTTAAACTGAAATTACCTGAATCTGCATTCAATTTGTCATATAGTGGGGCTCAAAGTTTAATATCATTACCTAAAACTCTTGAGATAAACAGTAGAAAGAATTTTGGAAATGTATTCATCAACGGATATCAAGATACACGTAGTACAGAAAACTTAATAACTATCAATGCAAAGTATAGTGAAGTAGTATTACATAAAAATTAGTTTTTCATAATAATTGTAGTGTTAATTATAAAAAAGCTTCATTGACTTGGTCAATGGGGCTTTTTTAGTTTGTTAGCATTTTTTTTACAATTGCTTAACAATAAAAACGTACGAAGATACGTTGCATCGTGTTTTTTGTCCTGTTAATACTGCTTTTTATCTGCTTTTTTAAGTAAACGTTGAATGTAAGATGTTGCTAATCAGAATTTTGTGTTTTATTTTAACTTATTTTAGCTTTTTTTGTGTCTTTTATCGAAAATCAAAACCATTTGATCTAAAAGTCTGTCTTTTAGTTTGTTTAACAGTTATTTAATAATATTATTGTATGGTTAAACCGTAACAACAAACTCACAAACCATTAATAAAATAGTATTAAAATGAAATTAATTACATGTTTTTTTGGCTTGCTTTTATTTATCAACAGTTATGCTGGTGATGGAGAAAAATTAGAAGTGGAGCAAGATGGACTTGTTGTTGTGGTATTAGATTTTGAAGAAGGAGATAAGATCAAATTATTCGAGATCGAAACAGGAGATCATGTTTTGTCAAAAACTCATGGTCAGATAGATTTAAGTCAATTACCAATAGGGGCATATTTGTTAGAAAATAACGAAGGAAGGTCAATTGTAATTGAGCGTTTAGAAGAAGGGTTAAATGTTGATGGTGCTATTACTGCAATACACAATGATTTTCTTTTAGAAAGAGATAGCAAACGAGTGATGATGCCTGCAGAAATAGATGTAGAACAAGAATATATGCATTATTATGATAATGCAGAAACCAATCTTTTAGCTATAGAGCGAGAAGGTGATATGATTACCGTTGTTGATTTTGAAGAAGGTGATAAAATCAAGTTATTTGAAGTGAAAAATACAGTACATATTTTAACAAAGACTTCTAATTTTGTTGATCTTAGTCAGTTACCAGCTGGAGTTTATGTTTTAGAGAACAGTAAAGGGGACTCTGTAGTTGTAGAAAAGTTTTATGACAAGGATCAAGTAGCAGACATGCATTAAATAATATTCGCCATAATATTTTTATAGCCTACCTGGAAACGGGTAGGTTTTTTTTATTCTGTAATTCTGTGCTGGAAAAGTATAGATATGTTTTTAAGCGTTTTAGTATAGTTCTGGGATCTCTTTATTTTACTTAAAGTAGTGTTTCGTATTGATATACTTGTTTTTAATTTAAAAGATGAATTCTAAAAAAAATATGAAGATAATATGGATACAAAAAAAGAGGTGCATAAAGCACCTCGATGGTTTGTACTAAAGATAGATTTATTTGTCTAAATTTTTGGTCATGTTAAATCCAACAAATAATCCTGCGCCGGCCATTAGGAATATAGTTCCTGGTTCAGCAATATGGTCTTTAACGCCAATTACTTCAGTTAATATTCCTGCCAAGAAAATGCCAAGTCCAATTCCCATTAATAAAAGAGATAAGTTTAGTACAAGAACTTTCCAAATAGGAGTAACTCTTTTTTCCTTACTGCTATAAAAAATAGAAGCGTCTGCACCTTTTTCAATAAGAGCCATACGTTCTTTGTTTCTTGCAGAAATGAATAGGTAATAGATTCCGAAAAGAACTCCAAAAATAGCAGGTAAAATAATTACTTCAGATCCCATGTTATAAATTTTTATAGGTTAATACTGTTCGTTTTTCTTCTATGACGATAGATAGTTTTGGTTGGTTACAAAAAAGTGTAAAAATATATTTTGTAATTTTTGGAGAGAAATGTGTAACCATTTTCAATTTGTGATCGTCATACCCGTAAATGAACCATCAACCAGATCAATATTACATAGATCAAGTATTAGAAGGAAATGTGAATGCGTTTTCTGTACTTGTAGAGAAATACCAAAGTTTGGTATATACCGTTGTATATCGAGTGGTTAAAAATAAAGAAATAGCAGAGGAGGTAGCTCAAGATACTTTTGTAAAGGCCTTTAGGTCGTTACAAAAATATAGAGGAGAAGCCAAGTTCTCTACGTGGTTATATACCATAGCATATAGAAAAAGTTTGGATGCGATTAAATCTAACAAGCGTATAATGACTTCAGAATTAATAGAAGAGATTAATGAGGGAGAAATAGAATTAGTTACAGATGCACTTAATTATTTACAGGTCAAAGAAAGAAAACAAATAATAGCAGATAGTATTTTAAAGTTGCCTGAAGAGGAAGCGGCTATAGTTACACTTTATTATTTTGATGAAAAAAGTATAAAAGAAATTGTCGAAATCATTGGTTTATCACAAGATAATGTGAAAATTAAACTATATCGAAGTAGAAAAAAGCTATATTCGATATTGAAAAATTACATTTCGCCAGAAATCAGTAGTAAAAATGGAACAGCGATTTAGAGATATTCAAAAATTAGTTAAAGAAGCTGGTTTAGAAAACCCTTCTCCTAGTTTTCTTAGTAATGTGATGAACCAAGTAGAAACTTCTGTTTCAAAAGATACTATAGTATATAAACCTCTTATCTCCAAAAAGGGATGGATAATAGTCTTACTTACTGTTTCGGTTCTTATTGGAGCTTTGTTTCTGTTGTATAACGGCGAATCAGTTTTCAATAAAGTAAACTTTCCTTTTGATTATTTTATCAAATTTGAAAATCCGCTATCAGGCATCAATTTTACAAAAACCACTACCTACGCGATTGTTTTTTTAGCACTATTGTTTTTTGTGCAAATAGGATTCCTTAAAAAGAGAATAGATAAGAATTTTGCGGTATAAAACATATTATGGTGTCATATCGTTAAAATATTTTTAAAACTGCAATACATTCTCTATTTTACATAAGGAATTAATTAAGCAAACTTAGTATGCAAAAAAGGATATGTGTTATTGGGGCAGGACCAAGTGGTATAACTGCGCTTAAAAATCTAAAAGACAAAAACCTTGATGTAGTATGTTATGATCGTAATAATGAAGTAGGAGGTAATTGGATTTATTCAGAAAATGAAAGCCATTCTAGTGTTTTCGACACTACACATATTATAAGTTCTAAAACGCTATCCCAATACGAAGATTTTACATTTGAAGATTTTGATCCTACCGTAGCAGATTACCCTTCTCATGATGAATTGAGAAGATATTTTCAGGAATATGCAAAACATTTTGGTTTGTATACTCATATAGAGTTTAACACGGTTGTGCAAAATTGCAAAAGAGTAGCGAAGAATAAATGGGAAGTTACGATCTTACAAAATAACAAAGAAGTTGTAGAGACCTTTACTGATCTGGTGGTTTGTAATGGACATCACTCTGTTCCAAGAATGCCAGAATATCCTGGTACTTTTGATGGGGCATTTATTCATTCACATAATTATAAAAAGGCTGCGCCTTTTGCTAATCAAAGAGTATTGGTCATTGGGGGCGGTAACTCTGCATGCGATGTGGCGGTAGAAACAAGTAGAGTAAGTGCAAAAACCAGTATTAGTTGGCGAAGAGGATATCGAATTATACCCAAATTCTTTTTTGGAATACCTTCAGATATAGTTGGTGCAAGATCTGCATGGCTACCGGTAAAAATAAGAAGTTGGCTTAATGACAAATTGCTAAACATTATGTTGGGCAAAAATAAACTATATGGCTTGCAAGAGGTGAAGACAAAGTTTGGAGAAACGCACCCAACAATAAACGATGAATTACTCTATAAGATTCGACATGGTAAAGTTCATCCTAAAGTCGATATAGAAAAATTAGAAGGAGAGGTTGTACATTTTAAAGATGGGACTACAGAGCATGTAGATGTTATTATTGCCTGTACAGGATATGTTCTTAAGCATTCCTTTTTTGATGAATCATTTGTAGACTATAGCGATGGTCCTGTTCCGTTATATTTAAAAATGTTTCACCCAGAGTATCACGATTTGTTTTTTGTAGGGATGTTCCAGCCTTTGGGCTGTATTTGGCCTGGCTCGGAGTTACAAAGTAAAATTTTGGCCAATTATTTAGCAGGAGATTGGCGAATGCCTTCAAACATTAAAAAATTATGTGAAAGAGAAGTGACACATCCACATTATAAGCAAATAAATACTCCTAGGCACACTATTACAGTTGATTATCATATTTTTAGAAAAGCTCTTTTAAAACAATTACCCAAACAATGGGTGTCTAAAGAACCTGTGGTTATGGATCAAAGTGCATAACTATAAAGTTTGAAGTTATTCATGCAAAGCTTTTTTTATATTTACTGTCAGTTTCGTAATGTTTAGTTCATATTGTGTCAATGACAGATTTTAATTTTTCTAAATTCGTAGAGGAGTTGTCCTCAGATTTTATTCCGGTAGTATCCTCTAAATTCTCTAAAGAACAATATATCCCCATAGATTTATCTGAATCTAATGTAAGCCTAGATACTTTTGATGTGTCTTCTTCTAAAGCATTTGAGGCTTATGTAGTTGATTATCTTAATAAGAATAATGCCAAAGTGGCCTATGGGGGATATCATGAACCCAGAGGTATTTATAGACGCAGTAAGCATTTTAATGACGGTGACATTGCAGAGGAACGTAATATTCATCTAGGCCTAGATCTTTGGTGTGATGCAGGTACAGAAATACTCTCTCCATTGGATGGAGAAATACATAGTTTTAAAAATAATAACAACTATGGCGATTACGGGCCTACCATTATATTAAAACACCATATTAGAGGAGTTGAGTTCTACACGCTTTATGGTCATTTAAGTACAGCATCTATTTCAGGATTAAATATGGGAGATGTTGTAAAGGCTGGTGATGTTATTGCAATACTTGGAGATGCTTCGGTAAATGGAGATTATGCTCCACATCTGCATTTTCAAATTATAAAAGATTTAGAAGGTAATGTAGGCGATTATCCCGGGGTTTCTAGTAGAGAGGAGTTGAATAAATATAAATATAACTGCCCTAATCCTAATTTACTTCTTAATATCTAAGTTTATTCATTTAATTGGTGACCTTTACTCACATACGCAGAGCCTCTGCAATACATAAAAGTTATCGTATCCAATTGCACCCTTAGTAAAACAATGGTAATCAATAGACATTTTTTGAAAGATGCAATTGGTTTCTTAGATAGTTTCTTTTAGATATTACCTTGAAATTAAGGGGATTAAGGTGTCAGAATAACTGTTTTTTGTGTTTTTAATCGATTCATAGTTGCCTTTTAACCTAAACTTAAATTTTTAAAGCATTGATAATCAATGTTTTATGTTTTATTATTTGCATTTTTGGTATTTTAACGAAAATTAACAGGTTTTGGTCTAAAAGACTGATAATTAGTTGGTAGCATAATTATTTAATCCTATCATTGTATGGTGAAACCGTAGTTTTACAATCAAAAAGCCCCAAATTATGAAAGCGACTACACTATTAATTACACTATTTTTATCGGTATCGATTTTTGGTATGGAGGATGATAATCTTACCATTCAACAAGAAGGACTTATTATCGAAGTTGTAGATTTTGAAGAAGGAGATAAGTTAAAGTTGTTCGAAGTTGAAACAGGTGATCATATTTTATCTAAATCTTATTCTCGTATCGATCTTAGTCAATTACCAATCGGATCTTATTTATTAGAAAACAATAGAGGAAAGTCTATCGTTATCGATCGTCTTGAAGAAGAATTAATGATTGATGGAGCTGTTTTTGCTCAGGAAGAAAACTTTTTGGTAGAAGATGCCGAAATGAGTAATGAGGTAGTAAATGAAAATACCGAAGAGGAGTTCGTAGCACAATATCTTAACCCACAGAAGAATGTATTAGATATTCAGAGAGAGGGAGATGTTATTACTGTTGTAGATTTTGCAGAAGGAGATAAATTAAAATTATTTGAAGTTAAAGATACGGTACATGTTTTATCTAAAACTACAAATGTGATCGACTTAAGTCAATTACCGGTAGGAGTTTACCTATTAGAAAACAGTAATGGGGATGCAGTAGTTGTAGAGAAATATACAGAAACTCAAAATAATATTACAGACCTATAGGATTGTTCATCCTTTAGGGCTTTTTGAAAAAACGTCATAGTAGTTAGTAAATAATACAGGAACCGGTTCATTATGAATCGGTTTTTTTAGTAATAATAGATGTATTGATAAAACAATTTTATCATTTTTTTTAATTTTAATGCACAGAATTATGATGTATTGTTTTTTTATGTATATTTATTCTATGTATTCAAAAGAACTATTAAAAGGAACCCTATCGGTTATTGTGTTAAATATCCTTGCAGAGAATGGTCGCATGTATGGGTATGAAATTTTTCAACAGGTAAAAGAACGTTCAGGTGGAAAGATTTTACTAAAGGATGGGTCTTTATATCCGGCTCTTCAAAAAATGAGAAAAGAAGGTCTATTGTCATGTGAAGAAATATATATAGGGAAAAGGGTGAGAAAGTATTATGCCCTCACCAAAAAAGGAAAGGAGAAGAAAGCTTCTTATGTAGAAGAACTGAAAGATTTTATAGAAACACTGAATAAGGTTATTTTTCCTGAATTTGGAACGATATGAGACTAAATGAAGAACAGCTATATAGTATTCAGCATTTTGTTGACTCTCAGGGGTTAAAACATAAGGATTTAAGAGATGATATCCTGGATCACTTATGTTGCGCCGTAGATAGCGAATTAAGGAGAGGGAAACCTTTTAAACAATCGTTTGATGAAGCTATTAAAGAATTAGCTCCTAACGGTTTAATTGATTTAGAGCGTAAAACATTTTTTTTATTAAACTATAAACGAATAATTATGATGAAAAAATTGATGTATTTAATAGGCTTTATAGGTTCATTTTCATTAACAATTGGTGTAACATTTAAGTTGTTACTTTATCCTGGGGCGAACCTGTTTTTTATGATTGGATTTATTACGTTATTGTTGGTGTTTGTCCCAATGTTAACCTTTGATATGTATAAGGTTACTATTGCTCGAGCTTTTTCAGAAAGGCTAAAAATCATTTTGGGCTGTGTCGCTGCAATAATAACTGGATTTGCTGGTGTGTTTAAGCTTTTAGAGTTACAAGGAGTTAGTATTTTGCTACTAGCCGGAGCTTTTGTTTTTGCAGTTGGTTTTTTGCCATTTTTGTTTTTTACAATGTATAAAAAGTCCATAGCCTAACGAGGTAATAAAATATCGATATAAAAAACCTGGAGGTATTTCTCTCCAGGTTTTTTATATCGATAAGATGCTATGTATTCTTATTCGTTATTTATAAGTACCCATTCTCCTTTTTCAATTAATGGAATAGCCTGCTTGTATTTAAGTGTTTTATTCTCTCCACTCATAACGTGTTTAATGGTAACACGGTCGTTACGTCCTATTTTTGGTTGTTCTCGTACAATGGTTTCAGTAACCTGAGGCCTCTGTTGAGTTTGTCCAGCTGCTCTATTCATAGCAGCACGCTCATCCATATTTGGAATTTCCTCTTTAGATGTTTCAAGGTTTTCTTTTCTTCTTACCTGACGAGCTTCAGAGATATCTTGAGTATTACCTGTAGGTAATTCACCTTTAAATAAGAAAGAAATTACATCTTTATTAACTTCCTCTATCATTGCTTTAAATAACTCAAAAGCTTCAAACTTATAAATTAATAAAGGATCTTTTTGCTCATGAACCGCCAACTGTACACTTTGTTTTAGTTCGTCCATTTTACGTAAATGCGTTTTCCAAGCATCATCTATAATGGCAAGTGTGATATTTTTCTCAAAATCTGTAATTAACTGCTTTCCTTCCGATTCATAGGCCTTTTGAAGATTAGTAGCTACATTTAAGCTTTTAACTCCATCAGTAAAAGGAACAAGAATTCTTTCATAATTACTCGAAGGATCCTCGTATACTTGTTTAATTACCGGAAAGGCCATCTCTGCATTACGCTTCATTTTATCCTGATAATGCTCATAAGCAGCTTTGTAAATCTCCCCCGCAATCTTTTGAGCATCCATTTTTTCGAATTCTTCAGCAGTAATTGGGCTGCTCATCGAAAAGTAACGAATAAGTTCGAATTCAAAGTTCTTAAAGTCTTGAGCTACTTTGTTGCTTTCGGCAATAACTTCAGAAGTATCATAGATCATATTAGCTAGATCTACACGTAAACGCTCGCCAAATAATGCGTGATAACGGCGTTTATAAACTACCTCACGTTGAGCGTTCATTACGTCATCATATTCTAGTAATCGTTTACGAACACCAAAGTTATTTTCTTCTACTTTTTTCTGAGCTCTTTCTATAGACTTGGTAATCATAGAATGTTGAATAACTTCACCTTCCTGTAGCCCCATTCTGTCCATCATTTTTGCGATACGCTCAGATCCAAAAAGACGCATTAAATTATCTTCAAGCGAAACGTAGAATTGAGAACTACCAGGGTCTCCTTGTCGTCCTGAACGACCACGCAACTGGCGGTCTACACGACGTGAATCATGACGCTCTGTACCAATAATTGCTAAACCACCAGCGGCCTTAACCTCGTCAGATAACTTAATATCCGTTCCACGACCTGCCATATTGGTAGCAATAGTTACCATACCTGTTTTTCCAGCTTCGGCAACGATATCTGCTTCTTTCTTATGTAACTTAGCATTAAGTACATTGTGAGGTATCTTGCGAATAGTTAACATTCTACCCAATAATTCAGATATTTCTACAGATGTAGTACCAATAAGCACTGGTCTTCCTGCTTTAGATAATTCGGTTACTTCATCAATTACAGCATTGTATTTCTCTCTTTTGGTTTTGTATACCAAATCTTCTCTGTCAAATCTAGCGATTGGTCTGTTTGTAGGTATTTCTACTACATCCAGCTTATAGATTTCCCATAATTCACCTGCTTCAGTAACCGCAGTACCTGTCATACCGGATAACTTTCGGTACATTCTGAAATAATTTTGTAAAGTTACTGTGGCAAATGTCTGGGTAGCATCTTCAATTTTTACATTTTCCTTAGCTTCGATCGCTTGATGCAGTCCATCACTATATCTACGACCGTCCATAATACGGCCGGTTTGCTCATCGACAATTTTTACTTTATTGTCCATTACAACATATTCTACGTCTTTTTCGAACAATGAATATGCTTTAAGAAGCTGGCGTAATGTGTGAATACGCTCACTTTTTACACTATACTCTCTAAAAAGATCTTCTTTCTTTTCAGCTTCTTCTTCTTTTGATAATTCTAAGTCTTCGATTTTAGCGATTTCCATCCCTATCTGGGGTAATACAAAGAAATCGGGATTATCTTTTCCAGATAAATATTCTACTCCTTTATCGGTGAGATCTATCTGATTGTTTTTTTCTTCAATTACGTAGTACAGATCAGCATCTATCTTATGCATTTCACGATTGTTATCTTGCATGTAGAAGTTTTCTGTTTTCTGAAGTAATTGTTTTACACCTTCTTCACTCAAAAACTTGATTAAAGCTTTGTTTTTTGGAATACCTCGATATACCTGAAGTAATTTAAATCCACCTTCTTTAGTGTCCCCTTCTTTAATGAGTTTTTTTGCTTCGGCAAGTACTGTAGTCAGGAGTTTTTGCTGTACCGATACAACGTCTGCAATTTTTGGCTTTAATTCATCAAACTCGTGAATATCTCCTTTAGGAATTGGACCAGATATGATTAAAGGCGTTCTTGCATCATCAATTAATACCGAGTCTACTTCATCAATAATAGCATAATTATGTGGTCTCTGTACAAGATCTTCTGGTGCATGAGACATATTATCTCTTAAGTAGTCGAAACCAAATTCGTTATTGGTTCCGTAGGTAATGTCTGCATTGTAGGCTGCTCTACGTTCAGCAGAGTTAGGTCTGTGGTTGTCAATACAATCAACAGTAAGCCCGTGAAACTGAAATAAAGGTGCCATCCATTCGCTATCTCGACGAGCTAGGTAGTCATTTACTGTAACCAGATGAACCCCATTTCCAGAAAGTGCGTTAAGATATACTGGGAGTGTTGCAACTAGCGTTTTTCCTTCTCCCGTCTGCATCTCGGCTATTTTACCTTCATGCATTGCGACACCACCAATTAACTGCACGTCGTAGTGAATCATATCCCATTTTACCTCTTTACCTGCAGCATCCCAACTAGTTGACCAAATAGCTTTATCATTATCAAGTGTTACATAATCTTTGGTTCCAGAAAGCTCACGATCATAGCTAGAAGCACTTACTTCAATAGTTTCATTATTGGCAAATCTTTTTGCCGTTTCTTTTACTACGGCATAAGCTTCTGGGAGGATATCATTTAAAGCTTTTTCGGTGATTTCGTAAGCCTCGTCTTTCAGTTTATCAATTTGACCATAGATATCTTCTTTTTTGTCAATATCTTCAGTGTTATTCGCATCTTCTTTAAGTTGCTCTATTTTAGTATTGATTTCTGCTCGTGCGTCGTTAATTTGCTTTTTGAACATTTCTGTTTTTGCACGTAGCTCATCATCCGATAACCCTTCGAGAGCTTTTCCAGCTTTTTTAATCAATTCAACTTTAGGCTGAATTTCTTTTATATCTTTTTTGGATTTGTCTCCAACAAATACTTTAAGTACAGAATCTAAAATTCCCATAATTAATGGTTATGTGTGTTTACTGAGATTTTGATAGTAACCAGTGCTATTTAATTACACAATGGTAAAATCCCAGCATGGGGATTGCTTATTTATCTCAAGACCCATTGGGTCAACATTATACAATGCTTTTAAGGTTTAAAAACCTCAAAAGAAGCGTAATTTACGCAAAAAAAAAGCCTCTTGCGAGACTTTTAGTACTATTTCAATTTTTTTTAATATTCATCCTCATTCCAAAGATAATCTTCGTCTGTAGGATAGTCTGGCCATATTTCTTCTATAGAGTCATAAGAGTCTCCTTCATCTTCAATTGCCTGTAGATTTTCTACAACCTCCAGAGGTGCTCCAGTACGAATTGCATAATCTATTAATTCGTCTTTTGTAGCTGGCCAAGGTGCATCACTTAAATATGATGCTAATTCTAAAGTCCAATACATATGTTTACTGGTTTAATTTTTTGCAAAAATAATTTTTTAGTTTAAAAAGTCAAGTAAAAAATTAATTATTTAAACAATAATTATAAGAACGTGATTTTCTGAGACTTTCCCTTATTAATTTCTCAGTTAGAAAAATTATGAATTCTTTGTCGGAATCCATTTTACTTCTTCCGCTTTCAAATCGAGGGACAATTTTCGTGCCAGCACAAAAAGATAGTCAGATAGTCGGTTTAAATACTGCAGTGTTGTAGCTTCAAAAGGCTCTATTTCAAAGAGAGCAGTTGCCAAACGTTCGGCTCTTCGGCATACGCAACGTGCAATATGACAGAATGACACGGTTTGGTGTCCTCCAGGCAAAACAAAATGAGTCATTGGGGGTAATAATTCATTCATTCGATCAATTTCATTTTCCAGAATTTCAATATCAACGTTGTTAATAGTGGGAATGTTTAATCGTTTTTTACCACTTTTTAAAATTGCTTTTTCAGGATCTGTTGCCAAAACGGCTCCTACAGTAAATAATTTATCTTGAATATCGATAAGTGTTTTTTTGCTTAGCTCATCGATTTTTTGATCCCTAATAAGTCCAATGTGGGAGTTTAATTCATCAACTGTACCATAGCTATCAATCCTTATATGGTGTTTTGGGACTCTTGTGCCTCCAAATAAAGCCGTTGTACCTTTGTCACCAGTTTTGGTATATATTTTCATTGGTTGTTTTTTTCTTTTTTGTCAAAATAGTTTTTTTTGAAATTTCGCTTTTTGCGACCGTATAATTTGTTTTTGTTTCGTTTCGTATTCCAGGAAACAAGAGCGAATAACACAGCGATTCCGATAATCATCAGAATAAGCTGGGTTTCTTCAGAAAGAGAATCAAACATTATCTTTACTTTTAAGGTAAAAGTAGAAAAATGGTTTTAAATGCTTGTAATAAGTGAGGGGTATTTGTGAAGTTATATCCGGTAAAAATGTTAAATTTGTGGCGCTATGGAATTCTCTTCAAAGTTATTAGAAAATGCAGTTTATGAAATGTCTCAATTGCCGGGTATAGGCAAAAGGACTGCTTTACGATTGGTACTTCATTTATTAAGACAGCCAGAAACACAAACAGAACACTTAACCCAAGCTTTAGGAACATTAAGGAAAGATATTAATTTTTGTAAAAAATGTCATAGTATTAGCGATACCGAGATATGTGATATATGTAGCAATCCAAATAGGATTCAAGATGTTATATGTGTAGTTGAAGACATTAGAGATGTAATGGCTATAGAAAGCACAGGACAATATAGAGGTTTGTATCATGTTTTAGGAGGTAAGATTAGTCCATTAGATGGTATTGGTCCTCAAGATCTAACTATTGGTTCTTTGGTAGATAAAGTAAAAACAGGAGCAGTTAAAGAGCTGATATTTGCTTTAAGCGCAACTATGGAAGGAGATACTACAAATTTTTACATTTACAGACAATTGGAGGGGATGTCTGTTAAAACATCTACAATCGCAAGAGGTATTGGAGTTAATGATGAATTGGAGTATGCAGACGAGGTAACGCTTGGAAGAAGTATTGTAAATAGAATTCCTTTTGAAAATGCCCTAAAAAACTCTTAATTTTCCAAAAATTAAAGAGAATTCCTTCTGAAATTATCAGTTATCATAGTAAGTTATAATGTTCAATATTTTTTAGAACAATGTTTGCTTAGCCTTCGAGAGGCTATATCTTCATTAGACTCAGAAATTATTGTTGTTGATAATTGTTCGTCTGATGATAGTGTGCAATTAGTTAAGGAACACTTTTCTAAGGTTATTCTTATAGAAAACAAAATAAATAATGGTTTCGCTAGTGCAAATAACCAAGGAGCAGAAGTGGCGACTGGCGAATATATTTGTTTCCTAAATCCAGATACTATTGTAGGGCATTCGACCTTTACAAGGTTAATGAGATCGGCAGAACAGCTACCTCATTTGGGCATTGTTGGGCCTAAACTTATAAGTGGAACTGGTGATTATCTTAGCGAGAGTAAGCGTAATATTCCATCTCCATTAACTTCATTTAGAAGACTGTTTGGAATTAACTTAGGGTATGTGAAAAATTACTATGCAGATCATATAAGTGACAATGGTATCGGTGATGTAGATGTGTTGGTAGGAGCTTTTATGATGCTAAAAAAGAAAGCATTTATACAAGCAGGAGGTTTTGATGATGATTACTTTATGTATGGCGAGGATATAGATTTGTCGTATAAGATCAAAAAAAATGGATTATTAAACTATTATATAGGGAATATAGTAGCGGTACATTATAGAGGAGAGAGTACAGATAGGAATGCGGTTTACGTAAAACGATTTTATAATGCCATGCGTTTGTTTTACAAAAAACACTTTAGAAGTAATGTTATTTTAGATGTTATGGTCTCTACCGGAATTCGTATTGTGTCTTTTTTTCAGTCGTTTAAAAACTTTGATAAAAGAAATAGGAAAATTGATAGTTATTTTTTGTTGTCTGATAATGAGAGATTTAGAGGGTTTTTAGAGGTCGAATTACAACAAAAAGTGGTAATGTTTTCTGTAATAAAAGCTGAAGATTTGGGAGATAGTAATATCGAGATTATCTTTGATAACGATTTTATGACCTTTGAAGATATTATAGATCAAATGCAGCTTTTGAAAAAGAAGAATGTTACCTTTAAGATTCGACCCAAAAATTGTAATTACATTTTAGGGAGCAATTTTAGTGATGGAAAAGGAGAGGTTATAGTATTTTAAATAAACTTTAATAGAGAAAAACTAATATTAAAGCTTTATTTTAATTAAATTCGCAAAAAATTTAACTTATAAACACTTTGGATTAAGAATATGGCAAAATTTGAGCTTAAACTTCCAAAAATGGGTGAGAGTGTTGCAGAGGCAACAATAACAACTTGGTTAAAAGAAGTTGGAGATACTATTGAACTAGATGATGCAGTGGTAGAAATTGCTACAGATAAGGTAGATAGTGAGGTACCTAGTGAGGTAGAAGGAGTGCTTGTTGAAAAGCTTTTCGAAGTTGATGATGTGGTACAAGTAGGTCAAACTATTGCTGTTATTGAAACCGAAGGAGATGTAGTAGAGGTTTCTGGTCCATCAGAAACAGTTATAAAAAACGAGGAAGCTCCAAAAGAAGCTGTGGTACTTGAGACTCAAGTAGCCGATGTTGTGGAGGCTGTTGCTGAAGGTGCTGCCGTAGATTTTTCGGGGAGTTCTAAGTTTTATTCACCGTTAGTGAAAAACATAGCTTCTGCCGAGGGAATTTCAGTAGAAGAACTTGATGCACTTACAGGTACAGGAAAAGATGGTCGGGTTACCAAAAACGATATTCTCCAATTTGTAGAAGATCGTAAAAACGGAAAAGTATCTGCACCTGTACAGCCAGTTAAAGCAGTGGTAAAAGCAGCTCCGGCTGCTCCTAAAAAGGAGGTTTCTCAAAAACCTGCTCCTGTGGTGGCTTCTGGAGAAGATGAAATCATAGAAATGACTAGGATGGGTAAACTTATTGCTCATCATATGGTAGATTCGGTACAGACTTCAGCGCATGTACAATCTTTTATTGAAGCAGATGTAACCAATATTTGGAACTGGAGAAAAAAGGTGAAAGGAGATTTTATGAAACGCGAAGGAGAGAATCTTACTTTTACACCAATCTTTATGGAAGCTGTTGCAAAGGCGCTTAAAGATTTTCCGATGATGAATATTTCTGTTTCAGGAGATACAATAATTAAAAAGAAAAATATTAACCTAGGTATGGCTGCGGCATTACCAGACGGGAACCTGATTGTTCCCGTTATAAAGAATGCAGACCAATTAAATATGGTTGGAATGACCAAAGCTGTTAATGATTTAGCTAATAGAGCTCGTAATAATCAATTAAAGCCTGATGATATTCAAAATGGAACATATACAGTTACCAATGTAGGAACCTTTGGTAGTATAATGGGGACACCAATTATCAACCAGCCTCAAGTAGGTATCTTAGCGTTAGGTGCTATTCGAAAAGTTCCTGCTGTAATTGAGACTCCAGAAGGAGATTTTATCGGGATTCGATATAAAATGTTTTTGTCACATTCTTATGATCATAGAGTGGTTAACGGAGCGTTAGGAGGACAATTTGTACAGCGCGTAAAAGATTACTTAGAAGCGTTTGATGTGAATAGAGAGATCTAGAAAATAAACTAAAACCTATTGTAAGAACCTCGTAGTACAACTACGAGGTTTTTTTGTGGACAAAGTGTTTGATTTAAAAGATGTTGTAAATATTTGTTCAATTTAAATAACTTTTATATTTTTGAGGTGTACTAGATAACTAATACACTAGATATGATTCAAATAAGAGGTTTAAAATTTCATTATCCTAAAAGCAGAGTGGTGCTTAATGATATTTCATTGGATTTCAGTTCTGGTAATATTTATGGGCTGTTTGGTGAAAATGGAGAAGGGAAAAGTACACTTATAAAATTAATGGCGGGTCTGCTTTTTCCGAAAAAAGGATATTGCCAAATGTCTAACAATGATCTCTCAAAAAGAAGAATAGAAGATATGCGAGAGGTGTTTATGGTGCCCGAAGATTTTGAATTGCCTAGTTTAAGTATTCATAAGTTTGAAAAAATAAACGCTCCTTTTTACCCTAAGTTTTCTCAAGATCAATTCTATGATTTAATACGGGAATTCAAGCTTTCGCCGCAAGAAAACCTTTCTGCGTTGTCTTTTGGGCAAAAGAAAAAAGTTCTTATTGCTTTTGGGGTTTCTGCAAACACTAGTTTGTTGTTATTGGATGAGCCAACTAATGGTTTAGATATACCTTCCAAAAGTCAGTTTAGAAAAATAATGGCTTCTGCAGTAGATGAAGGTAAATGTATTGTGATTTCAACGCATCAAGTAAGAGATTTACATAGTCTTATTAATCATGTTGTGATTTTGGGGCAATCTAAAGTTGTATTCGATCAGCCTTTTTCTTCGATTTCTGAAAAGCTTTGGTTTGGTAGGGCGAAGCAGGATAGGCAGGATCAAATTATATATACCGAACCTTCTTTTGGTAGCAGAGCCGTCCTTGAAAGATTAGATCAGGAGGAAACAGAGGTAGATTTAGAGTTACTATTTAATGCGGTAGTGAGTAATCCGGAGAGAATTAATAACGTGGTAAAAGGTAAGATGCATGGCACAGTCATTTAATATAAAAAGAGTAAGTAGTCTTATGTATAGGAACTTAGTTCTTCTTAGAGGAGCTATAATCACCACCTTGTTGGTGGCTGGTGGTCTTATTTTGGTTGCTACACTATTAAGTATTCGCGGAGATTATGTGGTAAAATCTAATGAGTTTATAGGGGTGTTCTCAGTACTGTTTTTATCAATAGGGTTATTATTTACTTTTGCGATTTTTAGAGAAATGCATAGTGGTAAGTCAAGTTACTTTTATTTTTTACTACCAGTTACAGCATTAGAAAGAGTAATAGCAGCATGGTTATTGTCCAACGTTATTTATATTATTGTATTTACATTTTTTGCATTTGTAATTGGACAAATAGCAATTTTACTTTGTAGTTTTTCTCCTAGTACCGGTATACACTTTTTACCCATATTTTCTGAAACGTTTTGGACGGTGGTCAAATTTTATTTTTTCGTTCAACCTGCATTTCTTCTCGGAGCTGTGGTGTTTTCAAAAAATAGAATTGGTAAAACCTTATTAGCGGCAATAGTGGTGTTTTTTTGTGTTTTTATATACAATCTCATACTATGTTTTGCATTTACGGGAGGGGCTTTCGATGTATTTACATCCGACCCATTCTCTACAGATGCATTCGATTTGGCAACAAAAGATGTCTCTGGAATAGGAGCGTTTCTGTTTAGTCTCGTATTTGGCCCTATGATGCTTTTGGTAACTTATTTTAGAATAACAGAAAAGGAGATACGATAATGGATTTTGATAATGGCAAGCCTATCTATCTGCAAATTGTAGATTTCTTTTATGAGAATATTCTTATAAGGAAATGGCAGGAAAATGAGAGGATACCTTCTGTGCGAGAGGTTGCTGTTACCGTTGAAGTAAATCCGAATACAGCAATACGAGCGTTTAACCATTTACAAGAACAAGAGGTGATCTATAACAAAAGAGGAATTGGGTATTTCGTCTCAGAAAAAGGATATGATACTGTTCTGGAGATTAAGAAAAAAGAATTTATGGGTGTAAAATTACCTAATATATTTAAAGAAATGATGCTCTTAGATGTAGAGTTTGAAGAAGTAAAACACTCTTATGACGAGTATGTTAAAAATGTAAATGATGAGAAAAAGTAATTTAGTTTTAATAATTGCCGTTGCAGTTTTAGCATTTTTCTTTTTGGCGTTTCAAGCTATTATGCATGATTATATCGATAAGGTAGACAGAAGAAAAGTGGTATCTGATTTTAAAGAAGAGATACGAACCGTTTCGTCTTTTAAAAGAATATATAATAGTCAGGATGCAACAATTTATTTTACTCAAGATAGTATTACTACCATAAAAATTAAAGGACCCGAAACATACATCTCTAAGGTCAAAATTAGAGTCGTTGGTGATACTCTTTTTATTGATAAGACACCAGAAATTAGGAAAAAAGATAGTGTAAAGATATTTATTTCTAATCCAGGTTTAATAGAAATTGATATGAGTTCGGGAACAATGTTTGAAACTGTTCATCAAGTTTTGGGAGATAAGATAGAATTGCATTTTAGTAATGCGAGTAAAGGATATCTCGATTTGTCCTATAAGTCGGTAAAATGCAAGGCGGTTTCAGATTCAAAAGTCAACATAAAAGGGAATTCTAATCATATAGATTTCACAAATTAAATCAATTACAACTGAAGAAATATGGAAACGAACAGAAAGTAGTTAAATCATCATCAATCAATCTTAATCATTAATCAAAAAACGAACAGTTATGAACTTCGAAAAGAGCATGGCAATAATGCCAAATGAGCAGTATCATACTGCCAAAAAGATATCCAAATTTAAAAGTTGCGCAATGCGATTTGTGTATCTTATAACCTTTGTAGCGCTAGGGTATGATGTGTGGTCAGAAATCATAAATCCAAGTGAAACCTGGGGCACCTATGATGGAGTAGTTTATAGTTTTTGGGCTGGCTACGCATTGCTGATGGGGCTTGGTATACGATACCCGTTAAAGATGTTGCCCTTATTATTACTTCAATTAAGCTATAAATCTATTTGGTTACTAGGTATTTATCTTCCTTTGAGTCTATCTGGAAGATTAGATGAAGGTGTCGAGGGGTTTTTAACACCTTTTTTGATTGCTGTACCACTAGATGTAATAGCAATTCCTTGGAAGTATACTTATGAGAATTATATAAAACGACTTTTTTGGGTTAAGTAATAGGCTTATATCCATATACAGAGGTTTGAACATACAGTAGTTCAAACCGGAAATCATCAATCAAAAAACGAATATTATGAATTTAAATCCTAAAATAGGAAGGGTATTGGGTTGCCTTTTTTTAACTCAATTTGTATTGGGTGTTTTAATAAACTTTCATTTATTAGGCCCAGTAATCTACGATAAAGATTTCTTGGCGATAGCCTCTTCTCAGTCCAATATAGTAATTACAGCGGTATTACTTGCAGTGGTATTAAGTGGTTTTGGTTTTTGGGCTGCACTGCTATTAAAACCATTTTTCTCGATCTACAAAAATTCTTTAGCACTTTGGTATCTAGGTTTTAGTATTATAGGTTTTGCTATCACCTTGGTAGATAATACTGTTGTACTTTCTATTCTGTCTGTAAGTAACGATTACGTGCAAGCTCATGATTCAGATACAAAACTGCTAAAGGGTTTTGGTAATCTAATTCTTGATATGAGGGGTTGGGTACACATGATGGATATGCTCGTTGGAGGAATATCTATGATGATCTTGTATTATGGGTTTTGCCAAACAAAGCTTGTCCCTGGTCTTTTATCTATTCTGGGGTGTGCAGCAACTTTGGTCATGTTGGGTAATGTGCTCTGGTCTATTTATGGTACAGGATCAATGACACTTTACCTTCCTGTTGGGTTAATGCAAATAGCAATTGCGTTTTGGCTAATTATAAAAGGTTTTACTCTTAAGAAACTAGTTCCAGATACCGTATAAAAATTCATCATTAACAATCAAAAAACAAAATTATGCAAACGATAAATAAAACAATTCAATTTGGAGAATTCGTAGAGGGATATACTATTCCTGTTTTAAACGAAAGAGAAATAAGAGCAGCAGCTGGAGTTTTATTTCTGCTTATGCTTATTTCGATACTCATAGTCGTTTTTACAGGTGATTTTACCATGCTCAAATATGCAGTTACTATTTTTCTTACCGATATTATGATTAGGGTTTTAATAAATCCTAAGTTTTCCCCATTTCTTATTTTAGGTAGGCTAATGGTTCGTAATCAAGTGCCAGAATATGTGGGAGCACCTCAAAAGAAATTTGCTTGGAAAATTGGTTTGATACTATCTGCAACTATATTCATACTTTCTAATGTGATCAACTCCTACGGACCCGTTACGGCACTTATTTGCTTAATATGTCTGGTATTTTTGTTTTGGGAAACAGCTTTTGGTATTTGTTTGGGTTGTAAGTTTTATAGCATCTTTTATAAAGATAAGGTACAATATTGCCCAGGGGAGGTTTGTGAAAGAAAAGATAGGCAAAACATACAAAAAACGTCTCGAATACAACTTATGATTGTTTTAGGGTTCATTTTTTATATAGTGATCATGGTAATGCTTCTGCAAGATGTTTATACAGAAGACCCTAGAGACTTATGGGATATCATTCAGGGAACAGCAGAAAAATAATTATGGAGCATTATTTTTCTAAATATCACAAAGGTATTATTGGTCAATACCACAGTATAAAAACTCCTTATCATGATGCTATTAGGGTCATTTATGCTGATTGGACAGCCAGTGGGAGGATGTATGGCCCCATAGAAGAACGTATGCAGAAAGACTTTTATCCGCTTGTTGCCAATACTCATACTGATACCAATTATACTGGATCTGCAATGACTTATGCCTATCATAAGGCACAACAGATTGTTAAGGATTGTGTGAATGCGGGGACTAAAGATGTACTTATTTCTTCAAATTCTGGTATGACTGGAGTAATCAATAAGTTTCAGCGTATTTTGGGGTTGCGCATCCCAGAACGGTTTAAAAATCAAATTAAATTATCAGAAGAGGATCGCCCTGTGATTTTTATTTCTCATATGGAACACCATTCTAATCAAACTTCTTGGTTAGAAACTATTGCAGATGTGATCATTGTGCCTCCCGATGACACTGGTTTGGTATCGGTTGATAAATTTGAAGAAGTAATACGCCTATATATTCATCGTAAAACAAAAATTGTTGCGATAACAGCTTGTTCCAATGTTACTGGGATAATAACTCCATATCTTGAAATAGCAGAATTAATTCATAAATATAATGGTTTATGTTTTGTAGACTTCGCTTGTGCAGCACCGTATATTAGAATTGATATGCATCCCGATGATAGTAACGGAAGATACTTTGATGCAATTTATTTTTCAGGTCACAAGTTTTTGGGAGGTCCTGGTACTACAGGTGTATTAGTTTTTAATCATAAATTATATAATAATTTGGTGCCTGATGTTTCTGGAGGAGGCACGGTATCCTGGACAAACCCTTGGGGAGGGCATAAATACCTACAGAATATTGAAGAAAGAGAAGATGGGGGCACTCCTGCATTTCTCCAAACAATTAAGTTGGCTATGTGTATGCGTCTCAAGGAAGAGATGAATGTAAGTCATATTCAAAAGAGGGAAATAGATATTTTGGAAATGATATGGGAAACCCTGAATGCTATTCCAAATTTATATGTTTTAGGAGAACAACATAAGGATAGGTTGGGTGTAATTTCCTTTTATATTGAAGATTTGCATTATAATCTTGGGGTTAAATTATTGAATGATAGATTTGGAATACAGACAAGGGGAGGGTGTTCTTGTGCAGGAACCTATGGGCATTTTTTACTTAATGTAACTCAGGAAAAATCTAGAGTTATTACTGACCAGATTGATAAAGGGGACTATACAAATAAACCAGGGTGGATTCGTATGTCTATACATCCTACGCATACGACTGAGGAAGTAGCATTTATTTTGAATGCTATAAAACAATTAGCGCAGCATCATAAAGAGTGGAAAAAAGATTATCATATAGATTTGATGAAAGGAGTTATAGCACATCAAAATGAAGTGGCTGCATTAGAGATGAAATGGGAGATAGATAGTAGTCTTACGGGTAAATTTGTTAAAAATGCTGAGTCCTATCGTCTATGGTAAAATAAGAATTGGTATAGATACATGGCTAACCTCTGAACAAAAAGAATCTATCTTTCATGTTTTCAATTTCTGAGTTTTTATTGGTCACAATATAATCTATAGCTTCTTTGGTGAATTTTTTGCCTTTTTGGGTTAATGAGACAATTTCATTATCTATAGTGATCATATTATTTTTTAGCGCCAATTCTAAAACTGATTTCGATTGTACTTTTTGCCAGTTAATATGTTCATTTAAATGTTTTACATGTCTTTCTTCTTTTTCTTTATGATTTCCGAGATGTAATAGAAAAGTAAGTAATGAAACTTCTATACGTTGTTGTTTTTGACGATACAGTACAGAAAGTAGCCCTTTATTGGGGGCGAATAGGTAAACCATCAAAAATACCACGCCTAAAACGGTGGTCATAGAACCAGATATAGAAGCGTCTAAACCATGTGCTACCCAATATCCGGTAATTGCACTTCCTACGCCAAAAATAACAGCAAGTAAGAGCATTTTCTTGAGATCGTTGGTGAGCAAATAAGCGGTTGCTGCAGGAGCAATCATAAGGGCAATTACCAAAATGGCTCCAACGGCATCAAAAGCTCCAACAGTAGTTATAGATGAAACTGTCATTAACCCGTAATGAATTACAACTGGAGAAAGACCAAGCGCAGAGGCTAAACCAGCATCAAACGTACTTACTTTTAATTCCTTAAAAAATGCAAGAAGTAGCCCTAAGGTAATTAATAATATTGTTCCGATAATCCATAAGGATTTTGGGCCTAAATCAAATTCTCCTATGTTGAGTCTGTCAAAAGGTGCAAAAGCAAGTTCTCCAAGTAAAACAGCGTCTACATCTAGATGCACGTCGTTGGCGTTTTTTGCAATTAACAATATTCCAATGCTAAAGAGTACCGGGAATACCAATCCTATAGCGGTATCTTCTTTTACTAAGCCTGTTTTTTGAATAAACTCTACCAAGACTACTGTTAAGACCCCACTAGCTGCTGCTAGAATAATTAAAAGGGGAGAGGATAAATCTTGTGTAACAAAAAAACCAATCACGATGCCGGGTAATATAGAGTGACTTATGGCATCGGTGATTAAAGCCATTTTACGCAAAACCAGAAAAGTTCCGGGTATGGCGCAGGCCATAGCCACCAAACTTGCAATTAATTGTATTTCAATTTGTGCACTACTCATCTTCCTCTGCTTTAACAAGTTGGTTGTATAGGTTGGCTGCGGTATGAAATCCAGAGGCGGTCATTGACCACATATTTCCATGAACTTTTATGTAATTTTTATCTTCAAGTTTTTGAAGTGATTTTCGAGTAAAACCTTGAAAATTGTTAAGAATTTTTATAGCATGTGGATGAGAAATATCTTCATGTGTACTCGCAATATCATACATAAAAGAAAGTGTCTTATGCAGTTGAAGATCGTTTCGGTTTTTTCTAAAACGAATTTCTCTGAATAGTAAGCCTCTACCTGGTGAAAACACAAATGAAATTAAGACAAATGCTCCGGCTACCAATACAATTACAGGTCCCGTCGATAGGTTGTTATGGCTTGCACTTATGGCAGTACCCAGAACACCAGAAGATGCTCCAAAAATAGCAGCTAAAATAACCATTATAGCAAGGTTATTTGTCCACTGTCTTGCTGCAGCAGCCGGTGCTAATAACATGGCACTCATTAATACAACTCCAACTGTTTGTAACCCCAGTACAATAGCTACTACAATAAAGGTAGTAATTAAAATGTCTAAGAATTTAGTATTGAAACCTAAGGTTTTTGTATACTCTGGATCAAAGAGTAATAGTTTTAATTCTTTCCAAAACAATAAAAGAATAACCAAACTTATTCCGGTTACTATAATCATTAACCATACATCGCTTTCGAGAAGTGTTGCTGCTTGTCCAAAAAGGTAGCTTTCTAAGCCCGCTTGATTAGCATTTGGTTGCTTTTGAATGTAGGTTAATAGTAACATTCCAAACCCAAAGAACAATGATAAAATAAGGCCAAGGGCAGTATCTGATTTAAGATGTGTTTTACGCGTTATACCACGAATCCAGAATGTACCAATTAAACCACTTACAAGTGCACCTAGTAGAAACGCAGCACTATTTTTGGTACCAAGAACTAAAAAGGCAATGGCGATACCTGGTAGTGCCGCATGTGAAATAGCGTCACCTAACAGGCTTTGTTTACGTAGTACGGCAAAACTTCCTAGCATTCCACAAATTGCACCAAGAATAGCCGTGCCCAATGTTATCGTTCGCAACGTATAATCGGTAAAAACAAGTTCTATGTATTCTTGAAGATCCATAGTATTATTGTTTTATACTTACTTTATAATTAATTCCGTAAGTTTTGGTGAGGTTATCATCGTTAAAAATGTCTTTCACCGGTCCTGTGGCAATCTTTTTTACATTTAGAAAAGTTACCCAATCAAAATATTCGGGTACTGTTTGTAGATCATGATGAACCACTATAACAGTCTTTCCAGCCTTTCTAAGCTCCTTCAAGATATTAATAATAGCTTTTTCAGTAGTAGCATCTACCCCTTGAAAAGGTTCGTCCATAAAATAAATTGATGCATTTTGGACCAATGCTCTAGCTAGGAATATACGTTGTTGTTGTCCTCCAGACAATTGACTAATCTGTCTATGCTTAAATGATAACATTCCAACTTTCTCCAGTGCTTCAAGCGCAGCTTTTTTTTCTTTTTGACCTGGTCTTTTAATCCACCCTAGGCTGCCGTAGGTTCCCATCATGACCACATCTAATGCTGTGGTAGGGAAATCCCAGTCTACACTCCCTTTTTGAGGGACATAAGCTACTAGTGAACGCTGTTTCTTGTAAGATTTTCCATAGATTTTAGTGCTTCCGGCAATGGGTTTTATAATATCTAAAATTGATTTGATCAAAGTTGATTTTCCTGCTCCATTTGGTCCTACAATTGCCATAAGCACCCCTTCGGGAATAGCTAAGTCGATATCCCATAGTACCGGCTTGTAATTGTAGGCAACCGTTAAATCATCTATTTGAACAGCAATTTTTTCTTCCATTACTTCAATGCATTTATAATCGTATTTACATTATAGTCAAACATTCCGATATACGTTCCTTCATTAGTTCCAGGGTTTCCCAACGCGTCAGAAAATAAGGTGCCTCCAATAGTTACCTGATGGTTTTTAGAAGCTACTGCTGCTTGCAAGGCTTCAATGGTGCGTTTAGGAACCGAACTTTCTACAAAAATGGCCTTCACTTTTTTCTCTATAATAAAATTGGCAAGTTTTTGGACATCTTGAACACCAGCTTCTGTTGCTGTTGAAAGCCCTTGTAAACCAACTACTTCAAAGTTATATGCTTTTCCAAAATAACTGAACGCATCATGTGCCGTAACCAAAATTCTTTTTTCTTTAGGAAGCGTAGCGATGGTTCTTTCTAACTGTGTTTCTAATGCTTCTAATTTCGAAAGATAGTTTTTTCCATTTGTTTCAAAAACTACAGAGTTTTTAGGATCAGCAACAGATAATTGTTTTATAACATATTCGGTAATTATCTTCCAATTATTAACACTAAACCATACATGGGGGTCATAATTTGAAGCGAAATAATCAGACCCTATAAGGGTGCTTTTATCCAGACATGCACCAACAGGAATGGTTTTGATATCTTGGCTTTCCATTTTTTCAAATACTTCTACCAGTTTTCCTTCCAGATGTAAGCCGTTATAAAATATAATATCTGCGTTAACCAGTTTATTCACATCTCCTTCGCTAGCCTTATATAAATGGGGATCTACGCCGCTTCCCATTAACCCATTTACCTCGATAGTATCTCCTCCAATATTTTTTAACAGGTCTGTTATCATTGAAGTGGTAGTTACTACATTTAGTTTTTGGTTTTCTTTTTTGACTCCCTTTTTACAGGAAAAAAGAGTCATAGAGATTAAAAAAAGTATCCCAAGTCTTTTGATCATTTTATAAATTTTAGTCCTAATAAAATTTTATACAGTTAGAGGCTTAATTTTTTATGCTAACAATTACTTATCTAACTTTCAAACTGCATAGGTTGTTGTTTAATACTTTGAAATTATATTAGGTTTAGTATTTTTGTTTTATTATTGAAGCAAAACTAAAAAAGTTAGCCATGACTAACAAATCAAATTCGAATAATTTAACAAAAAGCGAAGAGGACTATTTAAAAGCTCTTTTTCAGTTATTGGTAGAGGATAATTCGGTAAAAGTCGGTAATAACCAACTAGCCGAATATCTAAAGGTCTCTCCGGCTTCTACAAATAATATGATCAAGAAGCTAAAAACAAAGGATTATGTAGTAAGTGAAAAATATGGAAAGTTAGAGCTAACCGAAGAGGGACGTGCCATAGCTGTTAAGCTAATTAGAAAGCATAGACTTTGGGAGACGTTTTTATATAATTATTTGAATTTTAGTTGGGACGAAGTACATGATGTCGCAGAACAACTAGAACATATAAAATCCTATAAGTTAATTGATGAGTTGGATAGGTTTATGGATTTTCCTGAAAAGGATCCACATGGAGAACTCATCCCAAATTCAAAAGGGGAGTATAAAGTGGTTCCTAAAATTACCTTATCTTCTTTGGAAGAAGGCGATGTCTGTAAACTAATATCTGTAAACGATGGTTCGGTTAATTTTTTGAGATTTGTCTCAGAAATAGGATTGGCCTTGAGTAGTGAAATTAAGATACTCGAGGTACGCGAATTTGATAAGTCAATTCGAATTGCATTTAATGACACTATTGAAACGGTGACAAGAAAATTTGCAGATAATGTATTTGTAGAGAAGCTTATATAGTTTTTGTAAGTGTTAAAATAGTCATCGTCTATAAGAATGTTAAAGAATTGAAGTTATCTTTGGTAATCACACAAATAATTTATGGAGCTGAATTTGAAAAAACCGATATGTTTTTTTGATCTTGAAACTACCGGTGTCAATATTTCTAAAGATCGCATTGTAGAAATTTCTATTCTCAAAATATTTCCAAACGGAACCCAGGAAAGTAAAACTTGGTTAGTGAACCCTGAAATGCCAATTCCTCCCGAAACAACTGCCGTTCATGGTATCGATGATGCTAAAGTTGCAAATGAACCTACATTCAAACAAATTGCAAACTTGGTGAGTGAGATGATTAAAGGGTGTGATCTTGGAGGGTTTAACTCTAATCGATTCGATATTCCATTATTGGCAGAAGAATTATTGAGAGCAGGCCTTGACTTTGATATGAAAAATACTGTTGCCGTTGATGTGCAAACCATTTACCATAAAATGGAAAAGAGAACACTTTCTGCTGCATATAAATTTTATTGTGACAAAAATCTAGAAGATGCTCATTCTGCAGAGGCAGATACTATGGCTACTTACGAAGTGTTAAAGGCACAACTCGACAAATACCCAGAGTTAGAAAATGACACTAAGTTTTTGTCAGAATTTAGTTCTAGAAAACAATTTGCAGATTTTGCTGGTTTTATCGCTTATGACGAAAATGGAAAAGAAGTGTTTTCATTTGGTAAGCATAAGGGAAAACTAGTTGAAAAAGTCATGGAAGAAGAACCTGGGTATTTTGGATGGATTCAAAATGCCGACTTTCCATTGTATACCAAAAAAGTGCTTACTGCGGTTCGACTTCGCAAATTAAACAATAGCCTGAACTTATAGTATTCTTTTATTTTTTCAATTATGAAGCTTATTTGCATTGGACGCAATTATACGGATCATATAGAAGAATTAGAAAATGAAAAACCCGTTGATCCAGTGGTTTTTTTGAAACCTGACACTTCTATTTTACTAAAAAAACAACCGTTTTTTATCCCAGATTTTTCTAATAATATACACCACGAGGTAGAGGTTCTGGTAAAAATTAAAAAATTGGGTAAATATATAGATAGAAAATTTGCTCATAAATATTATGATGAAATTGGTCTGGGAATAGATTTTACGGCAAGAGATCTACAAAGTCAGCTTAAGGAAAAAGGCTTGCCTTGGGAAAAAGCAAAAGCTTTTGATGGAGCAGCAGTATTAGGTAAATGGGTATCTAAAGAAGAATTTTTAGATGTGAACGATATTAATTTTCGACTTGAGAAAAATGAAGAAATTGTTCAGCAAGGAAACACAAAACTGATGCTCTGGAAAATTGATGAACTTATCGAATATGTTTCACAGTTTTTTACCTTGAAGATCGGTGATATTATTTTCACGGGTACTCCTGCTGGAGTAGGGCAAGTAAAAACAAATGATGTTTTGACCGGTTTTATCGAGGGACAAAAAATGTTCTCCATTAAAGTGAAGTAGGGCAGGGAGCTTTAATCTAACTGTTCCAGAACTGATAATAGTCTTTTGGGACTCATATATTCAAAATAACGTTTTCTGATATGGAATTGTTCATCCAAAAAAATAGTCGCGGGTAAAGAAAAAGGCTGTTTTTCTCGCGAAGCTAGTAATATTGGGATTTCATGTATAGCATTCCGGTTTTCTAAATAATTTCTATTGGTGAACACAGTACCATCAAAGTGAATGGTATCTGTGCTCTCTGCATTCATTTTAACTGCATAATAATCTTCATTGATTTTCTTCGCTATATTGGGTTTTGTGAAGACAGCACGATCCATTTTTTTGCAGTACGCACACCAATCTGCATAAAAGCTAATCAGTACTTTCTTGGGCTTAATAGATAGGGAGTCATCTAACTGCTCAAAAGTAATCCATCTTACTTTTTCTTTTTGTTGTGAATAAGCTTTAGATGTAACAATAAGAATGAATAGTATGATTTTAATGTATCTCATCACTTATGCAATTTACCAAGTTTTATTCCTATAAAAAAGGTTCTTGGGCTACCTGGACCATAAATATAATCAGAATCCCGAAGTGGTCCGATATCGAAATCATCCTGATAACTATCGAATATGTTTTTAACACCTCCGCTAAATGTAATCTGAAAGTTCTCTGAAATATCGGTATGGTATTCTAATTTCAAATTCAAATCGAAAAACGGATTTGTATCTATAAGATTTAAAAATCCGGTTTCACTTACCACTCTGGGCACTGTCATATTTCCGGTATAAGTTCCTGTAAGATCCATATTAAAATGTTCTCCAGGTATCCAAGATGCATTTAGATATCCATAGGTGTTAGGGTTTCTCACAAACTCATCTACTACAACATCTGTTTCGTTAGTATTGGAGTCATCACTTTCAAAAAGTACTTGGTCTTCATCATAGCTAGCTTTTTGTATGGTTCCTCCCAACTGAAATTGCCATTCTTTTGAAGGGGAGATTCCTATCTCAAAATTGGTTCCAAATACTTTGGCTCCTGATCCATTTCGCACTTCTTCTAGAATGGATCCGTTTTCAAGAACAGCTCCTGTGCTTACTAACGTAAATGGATCTTCAAGATCGGTGTAGAACCCTTCTAAAAGAAAATCCGTCTGCATTTTACGTATATTTTTTGAATAGTTTAAAGAAGCTGTGTATGCATTAGAAAACTCGGTATCAAGATTTTCTGATAAAATCACAAATTGAGGTTCTCCACCAACCGATGAAATATGTAAATCTTCATTAAAAGCTTGCGGTGCTCTAAAACCTCTAGCAAAACCACCTCGTAATTTTAGGCTTTTGAAAAGATTATACGATAGTGTAATTCTTGGGCTGAGCACTGTTTGGGTAATGGATGCATTTCTTGAGATACCTCCAATATTGTAATCGCCATCTACATTTACATGATCTAGTCGAGTTCCAACAAGTGCTGTAAAATTATCATTTGGTTTCCATTCGTATTGTACATAAGAGCCTACGGTATGTACTTGTTGGTCAATAAGACGATTGTATCCGGCAATAATATCTTCTGTGTCACTAATGTTATATTCTGCTCCTATGGTGATAATATCATTGTTCTTAAGGTTATGAGTGAATTGAACTCCTGTAAGCAATGCTAAATCTTTGGTCACCCCATATGAATTTAATGCAAGTATACTGTCTTGTCGGGTACGAGAACCTCCCAAACCTCCATAATAACTATCTCTATCTGTATATTGTCCCGAGGTGTATACTGATAAATTATTAGTACCCTTTTTGTTTTCTACTTCGTATGTGATCCCTCCTAAAAAGGTATTATGGTCTAGTTCTTCTGTGATGTCGGTAAAATGGGGTGCAAGATTTAAACGATCTCCTCCTCGACGATATTCTTTTATAGTAGTTAGGTCAAGAGAAATTTTACTTCTGTCATTTGGTTTTAAGAAGGTTTTTAAACCAAAAGTAGTGTTTTCAAGGGTTGTTAATTCTGTAAAACCATCGTTATTAGCATCAAATTCTTCTCTGTCTCGGCTAAGTCCGAATACCGTAATTCCCGACATTAAATCATCGCTTACCAGAGAGGCGTTAAAATTTAGAGTGCGGTCTGGAGTGTCTCCATCTATCAGTCCAAAGTAGGTTCCGATTTCCCAAGTATTTAGTACAGGGTCTTTGGTTATGATGTTGATGGTTCCTGCTATAGCATTAGATCCATACAGTGCAGAGCCCCCACTTCTCACTACTTCTATACGTTCTACAATATTGGTAGGTATTTGTTCTAGTCCGTATACACTATTTAGAGCACTAAATACAGCTCGGCTGTTTATTAGAACTTGAGTGTAGCTTCCATCCAGGCCGTTGAGTCTTACCTGAGTAAATCCACAGTTTTGACAATTGTTTTCAACTCTTACCCCGGGAGAGTAGTTAAGTCCTTCAGAAATTGAAATAGATTGAGTAGCTCCTAATAACTTTGGGCTAAGAACATTGACAACTACAGGAGCTTTTTTGCGATTTACTCTATTTCTTGTCGCGCTTATTACCACCTGGTCCAAATTTAATCGATCTTCTTTTAGGGTAAATGTTTTTGTTGTGGTTGGGCTATCGATGTAAACAGCGTCCTCGAAGGGTTGATAACCTGCCGAATTGATAGATATTTGGTAATTCCCGAAAGGAATACTTTTAATTTCGAAGGCACCGTTTTCATCTGCCGAGATATAGGTGTTAAAAGAGGAATTGTATAGTTTAATATTTGCGTATGGTAGATTTGCTTCCTCTGTACGTATATTTCCTTTTAATGTCCCGTTTTGTCCTAATATCATAGTGATTTGGAAAAAGGAAAAAAGGAATAACAGTGTCTTCATGTTTAATTGTTATTTTTATTAGTTTTGGCAAATTTATAAAGTTAGGCTAGACTAACAAATTTTTTTAACAACTATTAAATAGATTTTAGTTTTGTTTAATTAGCCTGTTTTTCTTTTGCTATTTAAGCATTACTAGGATACAGTAGATTGATATTTTTTTGATATAAATGCACTTTGATTACAGAATAATCAATAAATATTTTAGTTTGTAGGAAGGAGATATTATATTTACACATAAACCCAGAAGAATTTGAACCGATTCTTGTATTACGGGTTCTGTTATTGACAATTTTTGAATCAAAAATAAAATAAATGAGCAAAGGATATAGCTTGAAAAATGTAAATGAGTTATCTGGTGGCGATGATGAATTTATAGCCGTATTGGTACAAACTTTCTTAGAAGAGATTCCGCCAGATTTGGAGAACATGGTCCAGGCTGTTGATGCTGATAATCCTGAAATGGCTTATCAATATGCTCATAAAATGAAGCCAAATCTTCAATTGTTCGATATCGATTTGTTGGCTCAAATTAAACAGATAGAAGCTTGGTCTAAAACAAAAAAGAGTAAAGAAGAAATTCAAACAGTTTTAGATCATATTGTATTGACCGTAAATGGTGCTATTGAAGAATTAAAGGTGGATTTCTCATAAGTATGTTAGCCGAAATTATTACTATTGGAGACGAAATTCTAATAGGTCAGATTGTCGATTCTAATTCTGCTTTCATGGGAAAAGAATTGAATAAAATTGGAATCGATGTTTACCAGATTACATCTATTAGTGATGATCATCAGCATATTCTTAATGCTATCGATGAGGCTAAAAATAGAGCAGATATAATTCTTATTACAGGAGGATTAGGCCCTACAAAAGATGATGTTACCAAGCATACGATTTGTGAGTATTTTAATGATACATTAATTGAAAATGAGGAAGTGCTGGCTCATGTAGAGGCTTTATTTGCAAAGTACATTTCTACACCAATTTCAGATGTAAATAGACAACAAGCCTTGGTGCCAAGTAAATCCACAGTTTTGATGAATCAATATGGTACGGCCCCCGGAATGTGGATAGAACAGGATGGTAAGGTGTTTGTGTCTATGCCTGGTGTTCCGTTTGAGATGAGGGGATTAATGAAAAATGAGGTTATTCCCAGATTACAGAAAAGATTTGAACGCCCTTTTATTATTCATAAGACCATTCATACCTACGGTTTAGGCGAAAGTGCCATTGCGGCAAGAATTGAAGAATGGGAAGATAGTTTACCTCCATTTTTAAAACTCGCGTATTTACCAAATCTTGGAAGAGTGAGACTTCGTGTTTCCGCTAGAGGAAGAGATAAAAAACTGTTACAGGATACTATAGAAGAAAGAATTTCTAAACTCAAACTCCTTATAGGTGATATTATTGTGGGTTATGATGAGGGAGAGACGATAGAGATGAGAATTGGTAATTTGTTGAAGTACAAAAAGAAGACTTTAGCGGTTGCAGAAAGTTGCACTGGAGGTACGATAGCTCAAATTTTTACTGCAAATTCTGGAGCTTCCAAATATTTTAGTGGAGGGGCAGTTACGTATGCAACCCAATCTAAGATAGATGTACTTGGAGTTCCAGCAGAACTTATACAAGAATATACTGTAACTAGTTTAGAGGTTGCTGAAGCAATGGCTCAAACAGTTAAAGAAAAGTTTAATTCCGATTATGCTATCGCAACAACAGGAAATGCTGGTCCCGATAAAGGAGATGGTGATGTAGAGGTAGGAACAGTATTTATTGCTATTGCCACCCCTGAAAGAATTTTTTCCAAAAAGTATGAATTTGGAAATGGCAGAGAGAGAACTATCGGTAAAGCCGTAAATAAATCCTTAGAACTCTTGTTAAACGAGCTTGGGAAATAGGTACTAATTGTACTTTTCTATTCTTTTATTGAAATTATGTTGTTAGACCAATCAATAGCATCTTCTAAATCGTTTGTTATATAGGTGGGCATTGCCGTGAAAGTCTCTTCTAACTTTGCAACTTTATAATTAACCGGATCATAAATTACAATTGCGTAACCTTTAAGATTAGGAAAGTAATCTTCGGCTCCATAAATTCTTGTTGGTTTAAAAGAATAAGAATTAATTCGTTGAGAAATATACGTGAATGGTATTTGGTCTTTGTAATAAAACTGAATTAATTCGTAGAGTTTTTTACCACTATCAAAATTAAGATCCAATCCTTCATTGACATTTCCGATAACAAAGTTTTCGTAAAAGTAAAACCAGCCAATATCAATTTCATGTTTATTTAAAAGAGGGGTATTAATATTTTTAATCATTTAAAAAAACTGTTTGATCTTTCTAAAATAAACAATAATAATTAAAACCATAATAAGAGGCACTAGTGAGCATGTTTTAAACATATAAATTATATAGTTTAAAGCTCAAAAAACTGGTTTTTTATAAAATTAATGAGTCTTAAAAAGATTTTAATCATGAACTATTAAATCTTCGGCCCATTTGATTGCTTCTTCCATATTGTAAAAGATTTGTATTGGGATTTTAAGAAAAGGACGTTCTATATTCGCTATTTCAGCATTCATTTTACTATAAGTGACAATAGCATAACCTTTTGTGTTTGGTAAAATTTTAGCAGTTTCAAAATGTACGGTGGGGTTTAGCGAATATGAATTAATTCTGTTTGCTATATATACAAATGGTTTGTGTCTGCCATAATATTTTTTGGTGTACATGTCAGTAACCTGCATTACCATCTCCAGATCGATAACTACACCTTCTTCAATTTCAGAAATCATAAAGTTCTCATAATAATAAAAAGAGCCAATATTGACTACAGTATGTTTCTTGATGAGCTTATGTTCTATGTTATCAAGCATTTTTAGGTTTAAATTAAATGTGTTTACCTTATAAATATACATTACACCATAGCAATAAACCAACTTTTAAAAGTTTCAAATGTTTTATTGTAGCAAGGAGCTCATTAATTATAGCTTGTTTTTAGGCTGTAATGAGTAGCTTAGTGTTATATTTGCTTGGTCATTCTAATGCTTTAATAAATGAGATCATTTTGTTTTTTAAGAAATAGGAAAACCCTTGGTTTTTAATGCAATAAAAACAAGGTTAAAAAAACTTTAATAAATGAGAAAATTTTTAAAAACTATTATTGGCTGTTCGAGAAATTATTCGTTACTTTGCACCCTGTTTTGAAATAACACCAAAATTAAGAAGAGATGTCTAGAGTTTGCGAGCTTACAGGAAAAAAAGCAATGGTAGGAAACAACGTTTCTCACGCGATGAATAAAACAAAACGTAAATTTAATGCAAATTTGATTAAAAAGCGTTTTTATATTCCAGAAGAAGACCGCTGGATTACACTTAAAGTGTCTACTGCAGCGTTAAAAAATATAAATAAAAATGGAATCTCTGCTGTATTAAAGGAAGCAAGAGAAAAAGGTTTTTTTAATAAATAATCTCCTTTTATAAAAGTTACTACAAATGGCGAAGAAAGGTAATAGAGTTCAGGTAATCTTAGAGTGTACAGAGCACAAAGCTTCTGGTCAGCCAGGTACATCAAGATATATAACTACAAAAAATAAAAAGAACACTCCAGATAGAATGGAATTAAAGAAATTTAATCCTATTCTTAAGAAAATGACTGTTCATAAAGAAATAAAATAATAAGACATGGCAAAGAAATCAGTAGCATCGTTACAGACAGGTTCAAAAAGATTAACTAAGGCCATAAAAATGGTAAAGTCTCCTAAAACTGGAGCGTATACTTTTGTTGAATCAATTATGTCACCAGAGTTGGTAAATGACTTTTTAAAGCAAAAGTAAATTTCCTGTAAAAAGATATTTAAAAGAAGCCGTTTCAATAGTATTGAAATGGCTCTTTCTTTTTATATTTAGATAGTCTAATGGTAATTGTTAGATTTTTTAAATTTTACTTATATCGAAAATAACAATGGCGCTTTTTAAAAATATATTTTCTTCAGAAAAAAAAGAAACACTAGATAAAGGTTTAGAAAAGACGAAAACAAGTTTTTTTTCTAAACTTAGCAAAGCTGTTGCAGGTAAGTCTAAAGTAGATGATGATGTCTTGGATGAACTCGAAGAAGTTTTGGTTACTAGTGATGTTGGCGTGAAAACCACGATAAAAATTATTGAAAGAATTGAAGATCGAGTAGCAAAAGATAAGTATTTAGGTACTGATGAACTAAATAAAATACTTAGGGAAGAAATAGCAGGTTTACTTTCTGAAACTAACGTTGGAGAAGCAATAGATTTTGAAATTCCTCAAAACAAGAAACCGTATATCCTAATGGTAGTGGGAGTGAATGGAGTGGGAAAAACTACTACTATTGGTAAATTAGCATATCAGTTTAAGAAAAAAGGTCTTAAAGTTGTGTTAGGGGCGGCAGATACTTTTAGAGCAGCTGCTATAGATCAGCTTCAGGTATGGGCAGATCGTGTTGATATTCCTATCGTGAAACAAGCTATGGGAAGCGACCCCGCGTCAGTAGCCTTTGATACTTTACAATCTGGAGTACATCAAGATGCAGATGTTATCATTATTGATACTGCAGGAAGATTGCATAACAAGGTTAATTTAATGAATGAGTTAACCAAAGTAAAAAGAGTGATGCAAAAGGTAGTAGAAGATGCTCCTCATGATGTGTTACTTGTACTAGATGGTTCTACTGGCCAAAATGCTTTCGAACAGGCGAAACAATTTACTGCAGCTACCGAAGTGAATTCTTTGGCGGTTACCAAGTTAGATGGTACAGCAAAAGGAGGGGTAGTGATAGGTATTAGTGATCAGTTTCAAATTCCGGTAAAATATATCGGTGTAGGAGAAGGAATAGAAGATTTACAAGTGTTTAATAAATACGAATTTGTAGATTCGTTTTTTAAATAAATATGACGATATTTCATTTATGGTCCTGAGAAGTTTCTCAGGACCTTTTTTGTTTACTTTATTAGTATGCTTTCTCCTTAAATTAATAAAATAAAACGGTTAGGCACTTTAAAACTTCAAAAGGATACTTAACTATATAAACTAAAATGTCTACCGCATTATATAATAGCATAAGGATCAAGCGATGAATAAAATGAATCTTGTATTTTTGATTAGACGTTATAGAAATAAAAAAGGATGAAATAAGGGTAACATTTTGCCTTACTACGACACATTATAGTAGAGGTTAGATACTATATAACAAAACGATAATATTAGAGGAATCAAGCATGATAAAAAAAATAATTCTTTTCACTATAATTTTTTTTCTAGCCTTTTGTAAAGACATTCAAGGGCAAACAGGCACTAGTGCAGATCAACTTCTTTGTAGAGTGCTAGAACAGGGGTCGAAACAACCTGTGCTATACGCAACTATTAAATTTTTGGGTACAAATCAAGGGATGATATCTGATGATAAGGGAGAATTTAGACTTCCGTTGCATTTAGATGGCTCAGAAAAAATTAAAATTTCTTCTATCGGTTTTGAAACCAAAGAGATACCAATAAAAAACCTCAAAAAAAGCGAAATTAATATCATCTATCTTACTTCCAAAATAGAAGAACTAGATGCTGTTGCTTTAGTAGTGAAGAAAAAAAAGGAACCGAGATTATCTGCGGAGGAAATAATAAAAAAAGCACTAAGAAAAATACCAGATAACTACCCTCAGAGTCCATATTCCTATATTGGTTATTATCGAGATTATCAGCAACCTGTAGACGAAAGTTATGCAGAATTGTATAAAGGTTTAGAAAGTATTCAATATGTTAATCTTAATGAAGGTATAATAGAGGTGTATGATGCAGGTTTTGGTACCGATTATTTTGCAGATGAAAAAAATCAGACATTATTATATAGCTATGATCGTAATGCGACCTTTATTCAGGATAGTACACTAGCTATTCCGTATGATAACAAAAAAGAAAAATACCTTAAGGATGTAACTATTTCTCCATTAGGAGGTAATGAGCTTAGTGTTATGAATATTACCAATGTGATACGTAATCACAATAAGGTAACATTCTCTTTTGTAGATATGTTGGATAAGAATTTCATGGAAAACCATTTTTTTGATCTTAAAGGAATTCGATATCTAGATGATATGAAGATATATGAAATAGGTTTTTTAACTGAAGCCGAAGTGGCAGGTGTAAATCACTATGGTAAAGGCTCTATTTTTATTGCAAAAGAAAACTTTGCGATTCATAAATTTACTTATGAAATGTTTGAAAAAGATAAGGAGATTAATAAAAATCCTCTATATGGGGTAACTCTAGAATATGTTTCGGTCAATGACAAAATGTATTTGAATTATCTCACTTTTAATAATAGATTTCAGGCCAATAGCGATCATTATTTCAAAACTAAAACCCGTGTATTGGATGAAGAAAATTTGTTTTTTGATATCTACTTCAATAGGCCATACGATAAAAAGTCGGCATCCTCAAAAAGTAAGTATAAAGTAACCTATACTTATAAACAAGATAAAATTAAGGTGAATGATGTTCAGGTTTTTGATGATTATGTTAGAGTACAGATTGATAAAAAACAGGTATTAGGGTCTCCAGATTTTAATAAACAAACTTTGTCACGAGATCTTAGATTGTATATAAAAAATATCAAAGATATAGATGGTAATGGTATTGATAAAATACCTAACGTAACTGTAAATCAATATAGAGAAATATTTGTACAAGAGGTGTTTCCTGGTAAAACTGTAGACAAAAGCATGAAGTTAATGAATAAATACGCACCTCTCTCGGATTCTGAAATCAATGTTTTTGAAGAAAAGAATAAGTACTGGGTGAATACACCTTTAAGGCGTGGAGATGATTAATCATTGTTACAAAAGAGTTAAAAAAGAGGCGTTTAGGAATAATCTAAATGCCTTTTTTTATATTTTCAAGTAAGAATCAAAAATAGTACTCATGGCAAATAAATTGTTCCTTGCCATCATATGCCTAACACTCTGTTTTTTGCCTGGTGCTTACACGCAAGATACTGGGGGAGAAATTGTTTGTAAAGTTATTAGGGCAGATTCGGGAGCCCCGGTTTTTTATTCTACGGTTAAACTTTTTGGAACTAATAGAGGTACCATAGCCGATGATAAAGGACAGTTTAGGCTTCCAGGTAATTTAAATTCTTCACAGAAAATAATTCTGTCTTCTATAGGCTATGAAATAAAAGAGGTGTATATCTCAGACTTAAAACCAAATACTTTAAATCTGATTTATTTACAACCTAGTATCGATAAGTTGGCTACGGTAGTTTTAAGATCTAAGAAGAAAAAAAGACAACTCTCTGCAAAAAGAATAGTAAAAAAAGCAATAGCGAGTATCAAAGAAAACTATTCACAAACTCCATTTTCGTATATAGCTTATTACAGAGACTATCAACAACCAATAGATAGTTCATATGTATTGAATACAGATCAAGAAATATATCCTGAATATATTAACCTTAACGAAAGTATTCTTCATGTTTTTGATGCTGGTTTTGATACAGATCATCTCGATAATGATGACAATCAAACAGTCTTGTATAGTTATTTAAGAAATGAAGATTTTGCTAGAGATAGTTTGTTTACGGTGCCTTATGATAATTATAAGAAAAAATACCTCAAAGATGTTGTTATTCCCCCGCTTGGTGGTAATGAGCTTAACCTTTTAACACTTACTGATGCGGTGCGAAATTATAATAAACGCTCTTTTTCTTTTGTGGAGAGTTTAAAATTAGATTTTGTAAAAAATCATCGTTTTAAACTTAATAAGGTTAATTATCTGGATGATATTGCTCTTTATGAAATAGACTTTTATTCATACAAGGATATTACTAAGTCTACTTACCGTGGTAAGGGAAAAATATACATTTCAAAAGAGGATTATGCCATTCATAAATTAAGTTATGGTTTGTATGGGAGCAAAAACGAATTTCCTTTGTATGCAGTGAATATAGAATATAAAAAGAATGGAGAAAAAATGTATTTAAATTATATCACTTTTAATAATAGGTTTGAGATATATGGTGATCCTTCTTTTGCAATTGAAGAGATCATTTATAATGTAAACAATAGTTCTTTTGACGTTGTTTTTAATAAGGACTTTGATCGATTGTCGATTAAAACAAGAAGAAAAAAGATAAAATTGAGTTATGAGGAACAGAAAATTGACATTGAAGATGTTTTACTTTTTAGTAGACATATTAGAATAAAGGTAAATAAGAACCAAATGCAAAAAATACCTAACCTTAACGCAGAAGGTTTGTCGAAGAATATAAAGCTATTGATGAAAGGAATAACCGATACTAAAGGGAATGTATTGAATGAAGCTCCAAAACTAGCCCTAAATCAATATCGAGAAATATTTGTTCAGGAAGTTTTTACAGAAAGTAGACTTGAGCCTAGATTTAAAGTGGTAGATAAGCAAGCTCCTCTTTCGTCTTCAGAAATAAATGAGTTTAACGATAAACATTTATATTGGATCAATACACCGTTAAAAAAAAATAAAAAGCATTGATCAGTATCATATTAGAGCTACATTTAAAGGCGTAAACTAAACACAAACATAAAAAGTAAATCATAATGAAAAATCTTATTCTCGTCACTTTGCTATTCTTAGCTTTCCTGTCTTGTAAAAAAGAAAAACAAATAGTTGAAGAAAAACAACCAAAAGTAACCTGGCAAACTTATGATGAGTCTGAGGACATTGAAGCAACTCAAAAATTAGAGCAATCCAGAATGCATCTTAAACTGGTCAATTCTAAAGTACTTGATAAAAACAGCATTTGGGAATCTTTGGAGCCTGAATTGGATTATTTTGCTCCCGAAGATTATAATCGTCTTAAAGACTTAATCCTTGAAAAAGATATTCCTACACTTCAGAAAAGTGTTAAAGCTGGGCAACTTTCTTATGAAGAACTTACTAAATTTTACATTTATCGAATTAGAAAATATGAGAGTGATAATGGACTATCTTTAAATGGGGTGATCTCTCTTAACCCTAAAGTGGTAGAACAAGCTAGAGCATTGGATAAAACAGATAAATCTAAAATAGACATATTTTCGGTGTATGGAATGCCAATTTTACTCAAGGATAATATCAATACCGTGGGCATGAATACTACTGCAGGAGCAATTGCATTGCAGCATAATAAGACAGGTAATGCCTACATCACACAAAAATTATTAGATAAGAATGCACTTATTCTAGGGAAAGCAAATTTAAGTGAATGGGCCTATTTTTTGTGCTCAGGGTGTCCTGTGGGATATAGTGCAGTGGGAGGGCAAACCATAAATCCATATGGGAGATTAGTTTTTGAATCTGGTGGCTCTAGTTCTGGAAGTGGTGTGACAGTAGCTGCAAATTATTGTGTTGCGGCAATAGGTACAGAAACTAGTGGATCTATATTATCGCCTTCTAGTCAGAATTCGGTTGTTGGCCTTAAACCTACTATTGGGGTGTTAAGTAGAACAGGTATTGTGCCAATTTCTAGTACGCTTGATACTCCGGGACCCATGACAAAAAATGTAATTGATAATGCTATAGTGTTAAATGCGGTTATAGGTAAAGACGCTAGTGATAGTGCCTCTGTTGAGACTAATATAGATTATGTAAAAGGAATTGAAGGACAAACATTAAAAGGAAAAAGATTTGGTGTGATTAAAGAGTTTTTGGAAGATTCTATATATAATATCGCCATAGAAAAAATTAAAAAAGAAGGAGCAGAAATCTTTGAGCTTGAACCAAAACAAACTCCGCTTCCAGGTTTTTTAAGTATTTTAAATATAGATATGAAAAATGATCTACCTGCCTATTTAGCTTCTCAAGCGGGAAGTGAAGTGTCTATAAAAAATATAGCAGATGCAGTGAGTTTTAATAAACAAGATACTACACTTAGAGTACCTTATGGTCAACAATTGTTCGAAGGCATTTTAAGCGATAGTACAACCACGGCAGAACTAGATACGATAAAAGAACAACTAGAAACAACATCAAGAGCATATTTTGATGAACATATAGATAAACATAATCTTGATGCTGTATTATCTATAAATAATTATCATGCTGGATATGCGGCAGTGGCCAAATATCCTGCGTTAACAGTCCCAATGGGATACGACGATAAAGGTGAACCTAAGGGATTAACTTTTATCGCAAAAGCATTTTCTGAAGCCAAACTCTTGCAATTAGGTTATGCCTATGAGCAGGCTACAAAGGAGCGAAAACTTCCTTCAAAATATGTTAATTAATAAAGAGGTTTAATTGTTCCCAAAGATCATTATCAAAACTGGAGGGGCCTAAAAGGGCTTCTCCAGCATTATCTCCCATCCTCACGATTACCAAGTCTTCGCTTGGAACCACATATAACTTTTGGTCATCTTTACCTAATCCTGCTATAAGGTCATCTGGAGCATTAGGGATCAATTCGCCATTAAATTCAATTTCAGAAGCAGGTGCTCTAAAACTGGTTTTTCCATTAAGCCACCATAGGTAGCCATAGGCAGGATTCAATTCTTGTGAGGGGGTAGTCATTTTAGTAAAATATGAAGTATCAGTGAGTATGGTAGTGGTATCCCAAGTACCCTTGTTTAAAGTTAATAGTCCAAAACGTGCCATACTCCGCGCAGTACTATAATATATGTTTGCAAAGCCCAAACGTATCCAAGTGCCATCCATGCCGATAGGGTCTCTTACTTTTTCATTAAAATAATCATTATAAGATCTGTTTGTGGCTCCAGAAATAATGTCAGTTAATAAAGTATAGGGAGCATTATGATAGTACCAAAAATCACCTGGGTTATTTAAATAGGTTAAACAATTACTATCAGTACAATTTTGATTTGTAACATTATAATCTAAACCAGTGCTCATGGTTAAATGGTGAAAGACTGAGATGTTGGTTTCTTGTTCTAGGGTGATATTTGCCCAACCTGATCCTAAGTAAGTCGAAGAAGACTCACTAATATTAAGCAATGCTTCTTGCTGTGCAATACCTGCGGTAAAGGCAGTTAATGTTTTTCCTGCCGAATACCAAGGATTATTATCTGAAGCAGAACCCCCGTTGAAATATTGCTCGACTACAATTCTTCCGCTTTTTAAAATTATAAAACCTTTAGTTCCTTTACTTTCTAGGAAATCGTATAAAGGTTGTTCCTGCTCAATGTTCCATCCTAGATCTTGAATTGTTATAGTTTCCCAATCACTCGAGTTTACAGGAGGGAAATATAAGGTACTTAGATCGGGCGGTAGATTAACTGTGTTTTCACCAGAATCACTAGAACATGAGATACTGATGAATAACAGGCTAATCATAATAAAATGTAGCTTTTTCATTATGGGTATTTGTAGATTTGGACTATACAATATACAAAAGGTTTAAAAGGTAATGGCATCTTTAACATATTGAAGCTGAATTTATATCGATACTTGAACTAATCATTGTATCTTTGCACACCTTTTATCTAAACGAAATGAGAACAAAGACTTTAAAGAAGAATAAAATCAACGTAGTTACACTTGGCTGTAGTAAAAATGTTTACGATAGTGAGGTGTTAATGGGACAGTTAAAAGCCAACAATAAAGAAGTTGTTCATGAAGAAGAAGGTAATATTGTTGTAATTAATACCTGTGGTTTTATTGCTAATGCGAAAGAGGAGTCTGTAAATACTATTTTACAATATGTGCAGAAAAAGGAAGAGGGAGTTGTAGATAAAGTTTTTGTTACAGGGTGTTTGTCTGAAAGATATAAACCAGATTTACAGGAAGAAATACCAGATGTAGATCAATATTTTGGGACTACAGAACTCCCAGGTTTGTTAAAAGCTTTAGGAGCAGATTATAAACATGAATTGATAGGGGAGAGATTAACTACAACACCAAAGAACTATGCATATCTAAAAATAGCCGAGGGGTGTGATCGTCCCTGTTCGTTTTGTGCTATACCATTGATGCGAGGAAAACATAAATCTACTCCTATTGAGGATTTAGTTATCGAAGCAGAGAAATTGGCTGCAGATGGTGTAAAAGAACTTATTTTAATTGCTCAGGACCTTACATATTATGGTTTAGATTTATATAAGGAAAGAAAACTTGCAGATTTATTAAAGGAATTGGTGAAGGTAGATGGAATTGAGTGGATTCGCTTGCATTATGCTTTTCCTACAGGTTTTCCTATGGAAGTTCTTGATGTTATGAAAAAAGAACCTAAAATTTGTAACTATATTGATATTCCGCTTCAACATATTGCAGATCCTATTCTAAAATCGATGCGAAGAGGAACAACTAAAGCGAAAACGACAAAGTTGCTGAAAGAGTTTAGAGCTGCCGTTCCAGAAATGACAATTCGTACTACCCTTATCGTTGGATATCCTGGAGAAACTCAGGAAGATTTTGAAACTCTAAAAAACTGGGTAAAGGAAATGCGTTTTGAACGTTTGGGTTGTTTTACCTATTCTCATGAAGAAAACACACATGCTTTTAATCTTGAGGATGATGTGCCAGAAGATGTTAAGATGCAGAGAGCAAATGAGATTATGGAAATTCAATCTCAAATTTCTTGGGAACTCAATCAACAAAAAATAGGAGAGCAATTTAAGGTAGTGATTGATCGTAAAGAAGGACAATACTTTGTAGGAAGAACCGAATTCGATTCTCCCGATGTTGATAATGAGGTATTAATCGATGCTACAAAACAATACCTAAAGGTAGGGGAGTATACTACCGTTAAAATTTATGAAGCCGAAGATTTCGATCTCTATGCAGAGGTGGTTTAATTTTTGCTAAGAACTCTGTATTCTCCATCGAATACAGCTTTCCAGCTAGTACCTTCATCACTACTTTGATACCAGGTTTGACGTACGGTTCCGTCATTGTTTTTTTGCCATTCGATCTTGTTGAAGATAGTCCCTTTCTTGGAAGTTATTTGGTTTTCTAGAACCATTTTTCCATTTACAAGATTTCCGACAATATGAAGAGAAAGTCCACTATTGTCAACCCAAAACTGTTCCCATTTATCAATTCTGGGATTGTATTTGTTTAAACTGGTTCCTTGATATTGGGATGTAGTGGAGTGATAAGTTTCTTTAATTACCATTCCATCTACAATGCTTTGTATTTTGCTTTTTCCAACAATAGAATCTGTTCCTTGTTTATAGACATTCCATTCTCCTATCCAGAAATCAAACTCTTTGTATTTATCTGAAGATACATTTTGCGCAAATCCTTGTGATACAATAAAACATAATAATAAAAGAAAAGTTCGCTCTATAGACCTCATCACCGTTGTGTTAAAAGTTACAGTTCTAAAATACGATTTTAAATTTTGACATAAAAAAAGAAGCCTGAATAGGCTTCTTTTGCTGACTTATTTTATTTTGGGCTAATTCAATAAATCTTAAAAAAGAATTATTTTTTAAAATTAAATGAGAATCAAATTAATTAGTTTGTCTCAGTTAATATCTCTTCTCCGTTATTTGGAGTTTCTGGATTAGTTTCCTGATTAAAAGTAGCGTCATCGAAAGATTCTGCTTCACAAGCGAATGATAAACCAGCTAATACTAATAAGATTGAAATTTTTTTGATCATTGTTTTTAAATTTAGTTTGGGTGATATTTTTGTTTGATGTTTTATAAGCCTTTGCTATCGTCGACATATACATCGATTATTTCAGACGGCGCTTCTGGGTTATTTTCTTCATTAAATACTGCATCATCTACAGAGTCATTTTCACAAGAGATTAATGAGATTCCGAGTAATAATAGAAATGTAACTTTTTTGATCATTTTCGAAACAATTTATATTTTACTTGTTTGATTTTAAATTCGGGGCAAATGTATTCAAAAAAGCGATATAAAACTCTTTGATTTCCTTATCAAGCCTTTGTTCATGGGGTGTTAACAGTATTTGGAGATGCATTATTTTCAATGGTAATAAGGGAAGTTTTTAGAATGTGATATCATTAATAAAGAAGAAGATGAATTAATGATAATTTTTAGGAGATTTTGTTGAAAATTAGATAAAAATGGAAATTAACAGAAAAACCTATTTATTAACGATTTGTTAATATTAAGAGGTTAAAATTATATTTTTTTGATTTTTTTTGATTAAAAATGGCTTTTTGTTGAGAATATTTTATTTTTGACACGCCGGTATCGAATGGTTTTTAAGTTTAATTCAATATCATTGTAAAGTAGAAAATGAAGACTCATTCGATTTGTGTATAGTGAATGAATTATGCCTAAATAAAAAAAAGAAGCACTAGGCTTCTTTTCTTTACTTTTAGTTCTTTTTAGATGATGTCAAATAGTTCATCTATGGGTTTTCGAACTTTTTTACTGTTTTGGGTCACATCTTCTTCTGATCTATACCCTATAGTTGCAATTACCGATGTTGATAACCCTTTTTCGGTTAACCCTAATATTTGGTCATACTGGTCGGCTTCGAAACCTTCCATAGGACAGGCATCTATTTTTAATTCTGCACAAGCAGCCAATAAGTTACCAAGTCCAATATAGGTTTGTTTTGCTGTCCACGTTTTCATGGCTTCTGGAGAAAGGCTTCCTATTTTTGATTTCATAAAATCTCCATAACCTTTAAGATCGTCAATGTTAAGGTTTTGTGTGTCTGCTTTGAGCGTAAGGTATTCATCAATAACATTTGGACCCACCTCTGTATAATTACAAAAAACAATGAGTTGCGAAGCATCAACGATTTGTGATTGCCCCCAAGAAGCAGGTTGTAGTTGTTTTCTAATCTCATCGTTTTCTATGATTAAAACCTTATAGGCCTGTAGGCCATAGGAAGAAGCAGATAAAGAAACTGCTTCTTTGATTTTTTGAAGATCTGTGTCAGACACTTTTCGATTGGAATCAAACTTCTTTGTGGCATAACGCCATTTTAAATTTTCTAGTAGTTGCATATTATTTTTGTTTTTTTAGATGGATATTGGAACTTCCATGATTAAAATTTTTGAATCACTTGTAGCTTTGATGTCAAATTTAGGAGCTTCCCAGATGCCTATGCCGTCTCTTTTATTTAGTTCTTGATTTTCGATAATGATATCTCCTTCTAGAACAAAGACATAAACTCCATTTGTTTTGTCTTTTAGGTCATAATGTTCGTTATGACCTTTAGCAAAATTTCCTAAATGAAACCATGCGTTTTGATGAATCCACACCCCATGATCATCTGGGTTTGGCGATAGTATTTGTAATAGTTGGTCTTTTGCACTGCTTTCATCTATGGTGATTTGATCATATCTAGGGGCGACATTTTTTTTATTTGGAATCACCCAGATTTGAAGAAATTTCACCTCCTTATCTTTATTTTTGTTGTATTCACTATGAAAAATCCCGGTCCCTGCACTCATTACCTGTATGTCTCCTTGTTTGATAACAGTAGTGTTCCCCATACTATCTTGGTGTTCAAGATCACCAGACAAAGGAATAGAAATAATTTCCATATTATCATGAGGATGTTTTCCAAAACCCATTCCTGGCGCAACAATATCATCATTTAATACTCTTAGTACTCCAAAATTCATACGCTCAGGGTTGTAATAATTGGCAAAACTAAAAGAGTGATGTGAGCTTAACCAACCGTGATCTGCTTTTCCTCTGCTATCTGCTTTATGAACTGTTGTTTTCATTTTAACTCCTTTCTTTATATAGTTTGTTATTATGTAACAAAGTTCTACCTATTATAGTGATTATGAAATATTAGAATACGAGATAGGTATGTCAAAATCCGATATCCATTTTATTTCCTGAATTGAGAAGGAGGAATTCCAGTCAATTTCTTAAAAAAGTTACTGAAATTTGAGGGATCAGAAAACCCTAGAGTGTATGCAATTTCTTTGTTAGTTTGATCAGAAAAAAATAACATTCTTTTGGCAGCAATTATAATACGCGACTGCACATATTCCTTTGCTGTATTGCCTATAAGGAGCTTTACGGTGCGATTAAGATGATCTGGAGTAACATGCAACGCTTCGGCATATTGTTGTACTAAGTGCCATTCTGAAAAGTGTTTCTCAACCAAACCTTTAAACTCTTTTAAAATAGAGCTTCCTACTTGTTGTTGCTGTAAATTTATTACATCGAGTTTGCAAATATTATTACATGAAATTAAAAAAAGTTGTAACAGCGCACCTATAGCTTGGTTCTCAAATTTTATCCCAGAACCTCGAGTATCAAATATTTGGTTACAGTAATTAGAAAGTTGCTCAAATTGTTCAGTGTTTAGAGATAAAGGAGGTGAGTCCCCGTAATCTGTAAATAGATTGATATCTTCTAAAAAGCAATAATCAATATTATTTTCTGCCAAGAATAGTCTTGAAAATGTAATTACATAACCATAAGATTTTTGTTCTTCAATAACTTGATGAACTTGTCCCGGGCTAATAAAATATATTTGTAGATTTTTTAGTTCATACGCTTTGAAATCAATATAATGTTTTCCTCTTGCTTCTTTGGTAAGGAGAATAGTATAAAAATTGTGCCGATGAGGTTCATCGGTTTTGCCATGCTTATCTTCATGAACATCTTCCATTCGTTTAATTTCGAATGTTACTTCAATGTCAGAGCGATTAACAGACTCATAAACTTTTATAACCTTAGACATAGTATTGGTTTTTAGTAAAAAACTACGAATAATAAATCATATATCTACATCTCTGTAGATAAAATGTAACTATCTCTCAGGTTAGGTAGTTAAACGTTTTTAAGTTTTTGCAATTAGCTCAACTAAGTTGCCATCTGGATCGATAAGCTGAATGTGTTGATGTGTTTCGGTTTTCCAGGAATCTTTTGTGAATTTTATACCTTTTTCTTTTAGTCGGTCTATATATCCATCTATTCCATTGATAAAAAATTGTAAGGAAACATTTCGTGTAGATGCGTCGTGGTGAGATACCTCATTTATTTCTAAGGTTAGATTTTTATAGACATATGTATGATATCTAACGATTCCTTCTTTTACTTCTGTGGTAAATAACATACCCAGTTTAGAATAGAATTCAATAAGTTGATTGCAATTTGTAGAATTAATGGTTAGCGTATTCATTTTTGGTGGAAGTGCAAACATTTATTTTTAGGTTTTAAGTTAGTATTTTGACAATAGTTGATTGTTTACTTTATTCTTTTGTGTTGTGATGGGATAAAATGTTACCCTCGGTGTTTAAAAAATGAATCCATATTGATAATTCATTTTTTAGCACATGATAATTGTACTATATAAGCTATCGTGTTTACATAAATGTCCTGTTCTTTCTATTGAGAATTTCAATAGATTCAGACAGAATTACCTCTTATATGAGAAATTCTATAATGCCGTAAATGTATCGGCATGGTTGGGAGTGACACTAAAGTACAGAAAATATTTGATGTACTACAAACAAAAAAGGAATAAACTCTTTCAGCTTATTCCTTTTTTAAAGTATAAATTGTGTGTTTTATCGCTAAGACTTTGGTACTGGAAAACCTCGATCTCTCATCAATGCTTCTATTTGAGCATCTCTACCTCTAAATTTTTTATAAGCCTCGGCTGGATCGATAGCATTGCGTGGAGCAAAGAGGTATTTGACCAGTTTATCTGCTACATCCTTGTCATAAAATCCATCAGGGGCTTCAGCAAAAGCTTCTGCCGCATCAGAAGTAAGTACATCGGCCCACATATATCCATAATATGCAGTGGCATATCCCTCACCAGAAAATACATGACCAAAGTGTGGAGTTCTATGACGCATTACTAATTCTTTTGGCATTTTTAATTCATTAAGTGTTTCTCTTTCAAATGCATCTACGTCAATATTGGTAGGGTCGGCCAAATGAAATTTCATATCCATTAATGCAGAAGCCAAATATTCTGTGGTTGCAAACCCTTGGTTAAAGGTAGCAGCTTTTTTGATCTTTTGTACAAGGGCTTTAGGAATTGGCTCTCCTGTCTTATAATGCACAAGATATTTATCAATAACCTTATCGGTAGAAAGCCAACGCTCTAATAATTGAGACTGAAATTCTGTATAATCCCTAACTCCTCCATTTAATGTTGGATATCGTACTTCAGAAGAGAAAAAATGTAAAGCATGACCAAATTCATGGAAGAAAGTTTCTGCATCATCCCATGAAACAAGAACAGGCTCCCCTGGGGCAGGTTTAACGAAGTTAGAATTGTTTGAACCTAACACCGTTTTTTTACCATCAAAAGTAGTGTGACTTCTATATGTTGTGGCCCAAGCTCCAGAACGTTTTCCGGTTCTTGCAAATGGATCAAGATACCAAAGTCCTATATGTTCTCCTGAAGTTTTATCATTTACTTCCCAAACTTTTACATCTGGATGAAAAACAGGAACTTTTCCCTCTGCTATGGGAGTAAATTTATAATTGAATAATTCGCCTGCTACAAAAAACATGGCTTCTCTCAATTTGTCCAGTTGCAAATATTGTTTTACTTCGTCAGAATTGAGGTCATATTTCTTCTTTCTTACCTTTTCGGCATAATATCTGTAATCCCATGGCTCGATAGTAATCTTGTCCCCATTGGCATCTGCAATAGCTTGCATGTCGGCTACTTCTTCTTGCACTCTTGCAATAGCTGCAGGCCATACAGCATTCATTAATTTCATTGCATTTTCTGGGTTCTTCGCCATGCGATTTTGTAACCTCCAATCAGCATAATTATCATAACCTAATAGGCCAACACGCTCTTTACGAAGTTTAAGGATTTTTGCAATATTTTCATTGTTATCATGTTCATCACCATTATCACCTCTGGAGTAATAGTTTTTCCATACTTTTTCTCTTAAACCTCTTTCAGTAGAATAGGTCAGAAATGGATCCATTGATGATCTTGTATTAGTTACAGCATATTTTCCTTCTTGACCACGATCTGTGGCCGCCTTGGCATAAGCATTTATTAAGGGTTCTGATAGTCCGCCTAATTGTTCTTTGGTAAGATAAGTAACATACCCTTCTTCATCGGCAAGAATATTGTTTGAGAAATTGGTATATAACTCAGAGAGTTCTTTGTTGATTGCAGCATATCGTTTCTTTTTCTCAACATCCAATTCTGCTCCATTCATCGCAAATTGCTCATAGGTTAACTGTACAACTCGTTGTTGGTCATCTTCTAAAGGATTCTTAATTGCATTGTCGTATACCGTTTTAATACGCTGAAAAAGTTTTTCATTTTGTGAAATCTTAGATCTGAAATCAGATAACTTAGGTGCCATCTCTTTTTGAATTTCTCTAAATTCTGGAGAAGACATGTTGCTGCTTAAAATTCCGTAATACGTAAAGATTTTATTAAGTTCCTTTCCAGATTTTTCCATCTCCACTATAGTGTTTGCAAACGTTGGAGTTTCTGTACTATTCGCAATGGCTTCGATTTCCTCTAAGTTAAGTTCCATTGCTTTTTCAAGAGCTGGTTTTACATCGGAAATGTTTACCTTATCAAATGCAGGAGTACCGCCATATTCGCCAGTCCATTCTGCCAATAAAGGGTTTTCTACCTCTTTTGTTTCTGACTTCGTTTCCACAGTGGTTTTGTTTTTGTTACAACCTATAAGAAGCAATATAGCAAACAATGCTGTAATTTTAAAGGTTGTTGAGATGTGAGTAGTTATCATAATATATAATTAATTTATAATCTGAATTTATTGTTGTTTGTTAAGAAAACAGCGTTAACAAAAAAAAGTTTCCCGTTTTCCCAGAATGACCGAAACAAAGGATTGTCTACCATGTAAATAATGCTTCCGCTACCCATTCTTGCTTCTCCAAAAACCAGAGAATTGTTAAGGCCTTTTAATGCATCTTCACCTGAAAAACCCGAAACATTAATAGGGCTTTCAACATAGGCAACATTGTATCCATTCTTTAAGAACTTATAGGAAGAACTTCCTAGTTTTAAACTAAAATAAGTATCGCTATATCCAAAAGCCATAGGGTGTGAAGGATCTACTTTTGTCTTAAAAATACTACCTGTAATAAAATTTTTGACGCTTTTCTTTTCACGTTGGTCATACGGAGTAAGATTACCTATAGAGTCTTTTTCTTTGTTCTTAGGTTTATGTTTTTCGAGATCGTATCCTTTTTTATTCGAAAAGATGTCGACCGCATTAGCCATTGCTACTATTTTACCTCCAGATTTCACCCAATCTTTTAATTTGGTATGGTGATTTTCGGTAATATTTCCATTATAATATCCATTGGGAAGAATAAGAACATCGTACTTGTTTAGATCTACTCGGCTAAAGTAATCGGTGTCAATAGCGGTAATTGGGAATTTTAGTTGTTGCTCGAAGAAGTACCAAATTTCACCAAAACTTAGTGAGGAAACGTAATCACCTTTAAGTACTGCAATTTTAGGGTTGTTGATAAGTTTAACATCAGGGGAACCAAAATCGACTCCTTTTGTGGCAAAACTAGTTGGAGATGCATATAGTTGTCTATTGTGTTTGTTGGCAATGTCAACTACAATTTGATCATAGTCTTTTGTTTTGCGATTATCACTTTTAGTAATAATTAGACTACCCTTTTTAAATTGATTCTCACGTATTGAAAAATCTTTCTCACTAAATCTAACCTTGATTTTATGTTGAAGTAATTCTGCCATGAAAGCAGCATCATCTATACTATTCCATTTTGAAATGTATCCAGCACCATCAGGAGAAACGATATTGTTTATTGTTTTAGGTTGTTTACTTTCATTAGCAGCAATGAGTGATGTTGAAGCTACAGCATCTAAGCCGTAAGCATGGGGTACACTCCATGCGGTAATGTCATAAGTAAGAGGATTGCTAAGTTTCGCGTCGGGTTCAAATAGCACTTTTACCATTTTGCCTTTGGGTTGGTTCGTGCTTACAACCAAAGCTCCCTTTGCATTGATAGTACTTTGTTTATTTTGCCTAAAATCGAAGCCCGAAACTTTAGTAGCATTGGTGAAGCCGTATTTTATTTCATGGATGTCTAAAAGTTGAGTAAGTGAATTGATCTTGTCACTTTCCCCTTTGAGTATGTAACTTTTGTACTTTAAATTTGAATTAATAAAGAACTTTTTGAATTCAGTGTTTAGTGTCGTAACATTTTTAGAAGAAATTTCAATAGTAGACAATCCTGTAGTGGTATGATGTAGCGCCCGATCTTTGAGTGTAAGTACATAGCCTTCATCGGTTTCAATACCTAATCCGGCTCTACCATGTCCCGCTTGTTCATATGTCATTCCTATAGCTCCCATAAAAGTTGGGTAGGTGTCACCATAACTGGGATAAAGTAAATCAAAGCGTTCTCTAGTAAAGAATAACCATCCTTCTTTATCAAAATATTTAGCATGATTTTTACCAATCTGTGTTTGAAAATCTCTTTGCCAAGGCGTTATAATCTCATGAAAAGGTTCTGCAGCAGGAGCAAAATAGTAAGGTTCGTTTATGCCTTGTTCATGAAAATCAACATGAATATGAGGCATCCATTGATTGTATATTTTTAAACGCTGAGCTGTTTCAACCTGTGTTGCCCAAGCCCAGTCACGATTTAAATCGAAGAGGTAATGATTTGGTCGCCCCCCAGGCCAAGATTCGTTATGTTCGGTAGCCAATTGATCAGTATTATAAGGTGTAGCTTTTACTTGATTATACCAGTTGACATAGCGATCTCTGCCATCTGGATTTACACAGGGATCCATTATGACTACAGTATTTTTTAACCATTCTGTTTTTTTTGTAATGAGTTCATAAACAGTCTGCATAGACGATTCTGTTCCAGAGGCTTCATTACCATGTACGTTATAGCTAAGCCAAACTATTGCAATGTCAGAAGTAGCATTACCTTCTATAATTCCTGCACTTTTTAGATGATCTGTGCGTATGGTTTCTAGATTATTTAAATTTTCTGCAGAAGATATAATGGCATAGGTGAGTGGCCTCCGTTCATTAGTTTTACCATAGTTGGTATAGGTTACTAATGACGAATTTTGTGCTACATGTTTAAAATAGTTTACAACATCTGCGTGTCGAGTAAATTGTTCTCCTATTTCATAGCCTAGAAATTCAACAGGTGATTGTAATTTACTTTGTGAATGGGAAAAAAGTGTTGTGAGTACTAATAGCGAGAAGACTAGTTTTTTCATTGATCTACTAAAAATTTAAATCGAAAAATACCGAGTTAAATTTAGGATATCATCTGTATTAACTAAAATTTAGGATTTGCAATTACAATCTGATGTATATTTAACCTCTCAAAAAAAAGGATTTATGCCCAGTGACTGTATTCCGTTTAGAGAAACGAATTATTTTTCCTCTCTAATTTGTGATTATTTGGATCAAAAAGATTCGCTTCATTCGTACTATAATCATTTTCCAAAAGTACAGAATTTTGCTGCTCAAATAAAAGAGAAACAAGAGTCGTTTTCTATTGAAAATAGAGAGGTGTTGTTTGAGGCGTTACAAAAACAGTATAAAGACTTTCAAGTTTCGGAGACGACGGATGCACATCTTAAGTCATTAGTAAATACTAATACATTTACCGTCACTACTGGTCATCAATTAAACCTTTTTACTGGGCCATTATATTTTTTGTACAAGATTATTTCTACAATTAATCTTACCAAGGTTTTAAAAGAAAATTATCCTGATTATAATTTTGTGCCGGTTTATTGGATGGCTACTGAAGATCATGATTTTGATGAAATAAATTACTTTAATTTATTTGGAAAGAAAATTCAATGGAATAGAGAAGACGGAGGTGCAGTAGGTATTTTTGATACTAAGGGATTGGATAGGGTTTTTGAGGTTTTTTCTTCCGAAATTGGCCCAGGTAGTAATGCAGAATATTTGAAATCACTTTTTAAAGAAGCTTATCTAGGGCATAATTCTCTTGCAGATGCCACAAGATATTTGGCAAATACACTATTTGGTGAATACGGTCTGGTCATTGTTGATGGTGATGATAGTACATTAAAGCAGCTCTTCACTCCTTTTATGAAACGAGAATTGTTAGAAGAGATAGCATATAATCAAATACTGCCCAAAGCTAATACGCTTAAAAAAGAGGGTTACAAGGTTCAGGTTAACCCAAGAGAAATTAATTTATTCTACTTAGCAGATGGTCTGCGTGAACGTATTATAAGAGATGGGGAAAGGTTTGTTGTAAATGAGACCGATATTTCCTGGAGTAAAGATGAATTATTAAATCATCTAGAACTTGAACCACAAAAGTTTAGTCCAAATGCAATAATGCGTCCGCTATATCAAGAGGTGATTTTGCCAAATTTATGTTATATAGGTGGTGGTGGTGAACTAGCATATTGGTTAGAGTTGAAGAGTTATTTTGAAGAAGTTGCAGTTCCCTTTCCGATGCTTCTCTTGCGTAATTCAGTTCTAATACATACCAAAAAACAAGCTGCAAAAATTGAAAAACTCGAAGTTTCTTACAAGGAGTTGTTTTTAAAACAACATGAATTGATTAATAGAAAAGTAAGAAGAATTTCTAATATTGATATTAACTTTGACCCTCAACGGAAACATTTAAAGGAGCAATTTAAGGATATGTATACCTTAGCAGATCAAACGGATGTCACTTTTCTGAATGCTGTAAAAGCACAAGAAATAAAACAGTTAAAAGGACTAGAGGTTTTAGAAAAACGATTGCTTAAAGCACAACGACGAAAGTTGAGTGATCATGTAAAGCGACTCACCGCTATCCAAAATGAGTTATTTCCTAACCAAAGTTTACAAGAGCGTAATAGAAATTTCTCTGAAATATATTTGGAGTACGGAAAAGATTTAATCCCTATGTTAATCGAACACCTAAACCCTTTACAGGGAGAGTTTTTAGTTTTAGAACTGTAATATTGAAAAAGACATTTTAAGGAACGAGATATGAACTTTTCCAATCGTTTCCTTCTTTAGAAAATAGAACGCGAATATGATTTGGGCGTTTAAGTCGTAAGTATTCGATTTTTTGAGGAATTAGTCGTATTGCAGCAAAAAAGTTTCCCTGAGTTAGAAATTCAACGTTCTGGGGGTCTTTAATTTCTTTCCCAGGAGTATATTTTGAAGTGTAGTCTTTTTTAGATTTTTCAGGAATTTGCCCCCAAATAGCTCTTGTTTTTTCGGGATCTTCTATGAGTGTAGCCTTAGCTTCTATCGATAATTGAATTAATCTCTCTTTATCCAGAAAAAGTAAACTTACTATAGCATGCTTATTAATATGAGTTATTTTTTCAGATCTTTTATCGGTATATACGATGAGGTTCGATAGTTGATCTATCTCTCGAAGAACCACAGTTCTCAATCTGGGGGTGCCATTTTCATTTGTAGTAGCTAAGGTAAAATAACGAAAGGGATGTCCTGGAGTTTTGGCAGCTTCCTGAAGGTCACGTATCAAGGAAGAAAAGATGATTTGAGTCATATGTCGTGTAAATAATGATTAAAATTAATCAAAATAGAATAATTGCAAAAGGCATCTAATTTAGATGCCTTTTTCTATGATCAAGAGCTTTGTGTTAATTGTTGCATGTTCCCTCTATATCTTTTGAAATAGTTTCGGTTTCGATTAATCTGTTAATCAAGTTGGTCCCTCTCACAGTAACTTCTATAAAGTCACTTTGTACTTCAGTAATCACACCGGTAAAACTATTGAAAGCAAATTGTGTAGTTATTTCTTCTCCAGTTAGCGGTTTACCATCCTTTTGATATTTTCCTTTTATTCTAAATCTTTTTACATATGGTATCCTTACATTTTCATAAGTTTGGTAAACATCTGCAACAGTGATGGAAGTCCCAGGAGGTACCTCTTGTTTGCGTTCGGTTGAAATTTCTGTAGTTCTAGTTTCTTCAAAAGATCCAGATCGAGAACTCGTAGATGTTCTTGATTTACTGAAGGAATAACTACCGGTTACCGAACTTTTTACAGATCCACCAGCACCAAAAAACTTAGTAGATACTTCCGCTTCAATGGTTACAGAGACAGCATACTCTTGCGTTGTACTCACCGACATAGACTCTTCCCAACCCATTACTTCTTTTGTTTCTAATGATTCAGATCGTCCTATTGTTTGTTCAAGACTACCACTGCTACAGTTTCTCAAGGTACTATTATAGGCTTCAGATGTAGTCGATGGGGGAAGAATGGGATGCGTGAATTTTGAATCTATTGGTTGTATTTCCCAGTCTATGTCAAAGGATAAAATTCTAAAATAAACAGGTTCTGCATTACTAGTCCCTGCATTTAAACGATCATTAATTAGAGTTAATGGATTATTTGTAAATGTAGGTGTGATTGTATATAATCCTGCTGCCACTTTTTCAATTTTGAATTTGTAATTAGGAGGGGTTCCGGTATTATTTCCTCCATTTCTAATTAAGTTTGCTTTGCTTTGAATACGAAGCTCAGAATTTGCCGGCACAATATATAAGTAATGAATGTCATCTCCATTATGCACTGCTATAGTAAAAACTCCCTCTTCACCGGGGACTTCAACAAATCTATAGGTTGTAAAGGTCTCTGTATTCTCAGAATTATAATCTAGATCGGCTAATTTGCTAACTACTATTGGAGTATTGAGTAGTACGGTATTAGGGAACAATACTGAGTTTGGAGCTCCGTAGATTTCTTCGGTATCTGTATTCACAATTTGCATATAATGTTTTACATCTTCCCGTATACTTACTTTGGCGTAACGATCCTCTAAATTATCTGATGACATTTCTTCTTCGGCAGGGTTGGATACAAACGAAAGTTTAGAAATTTCTTTTGTAGATAATTCATTATCATTCTCATCAAATACCTTTATTGTAACAGGTACTCCGTTCTTGAGTTCTGTTTGGGCTTCTTCGGAAAGATTCTCGTTTTTAAAAGATAATGAGGCAATATTGTTGAACTCGTCAAAAACAATTTTTTGACTGTAATCCCCAGAACTTGCTGTTACCTGTATATCGGCAATAGTTGGTTTGTAACCTTTTCTGGCAATACCTCTAGCATTAATGATAATTCCTATTTCACCGGGATCGGTTTCAAATTCTTCCAAATCTATTCCTGGTAATTCTTCAACTTCTGTTGATGGCGGTTGTACTTCATCTCCATCATCCTTGCTGCATCCCCATACGATTAATGTTATGAGAATAAGCATCCTTAAAATTTTTGTGTGAGTTTTCATACTATAAACTGTTATTAATTACTTTGATTTTGACGATCATGTTTTTTTGTTCAAAACAGACCAAGATCTGACTAGAACCAATGTTTCAAAATTGAGGGAGATCTACTAAAAGTAAAAGACCATAAATACCGAAAATGCAAAACCGTGGAAAATACGTGTATGGTAGTGGTAAATCCTTGTTAAGGTATTGGTAATTAGTAAGAAACACTTTTTTTAAGTAGCTTTAAACAAGTGTAATCAATAAAACACATTAACATGGGAAATGCAATCACACAAAACAATGAAAAGTTAGATCCAGCAGCTTATCCACCCACGCGAGAGAAGTGGTGTGAAGAGGATGTTTTACAACTAGCGCATCATTTTCATAAATTGAATAGGGGGCAATATCAGCGAGTGACTTATTTTAAATTAAATCCTTCTGAGTTAAAAAGGTTTAATAAATTTTCTGAAAGGATAGCTAGCATTCGTATTTATCTGGCATTAGAACAAAAATATCGTAAAGAAAAAGTTTCATTTTGTCCTTATCTTCATTTAAATTATGATGAAAAAGATACCCCTGAGAGTCAAGGGGAGAAAATATTTTATCTAACCCCATGCCTAGAGCCTCGACCCAATGAATCCCGATTCAATAGGAAACAATTTACCGAGTCTTTGGTTCCCAAAATTTTTAAAGAGAAAATATGTGCAAATTGGGATAAAGTGGAAATGCACTTAATAGACGACCTGTTTCATTGTTGGGGGGAGGCAAAATCTGAAGAGGGTAATATGCTAGGGACTATGCTTAGAGTAGAATTCTTCATGTTAGATGAGATAGTTCAAGATATTATTCCGGAAAAAGTGGAGGCTATTCATCTTTATCCTGGCATAGACATGAATAAGTTTCAACATGAAGATGAAATTTCTTTTACGCCAGTACTGGGTGTCACTCCTCCTTTGCATCTGAATAGAGAAATGAGTGGAGTAGGTTTGATGGAGTCAAATGATGATGAGACCTATCTGGAGTATTCTAAACCGTGTCCTCCTACATGTCCGTAAATCGTAGTCGTATAAATACTTAATAATGAGTAAAACGCTTTTCAATATTCTAGGAGATATCTCATCTTTTATAGCTCTGTTACCACTATTGGTCGCTGCATTTAAGTTCAAATCTTTGAATAATGTACAGCAGAAGCTTTTGTACATATTAATTGTTATTTTGATTGTAGAATCTATTTCTACCATATTATGGTACCAGAAAATAAATAATTTACCGGTTTATCATTTTTATACGGTAATTGAATTTTTACTAATCATGAATATTTATGTAGGTGAGTTATCTCAAGTGTATTCAAAACAACTTTTTGTATATTTAAGTATAATATTTACTGTCTTTGCTGTTATAAATACTATTTTTTTTCAGAACCTTTTTACATTCAATTCCAACGTCACTACAGCGTTGGGAGTGATTGTAGTTCTTTTTGCGCTAAGTTATTTTTATAAGCTATTAAAAGAGGTTAAATACAGTAGTTTGGAAACGAACCCTATGTTTTGGATCAATTCAGGTTTCTTGATTTATTTTTCGAGTAATTTGATGTTGTTTTTCATTAATAATAATCTGTTTAAGGAGTCTACAGAAGCAAGCTACTTAGTTTGGGGACTCCATGCCGTTGTAAATATTATACTCATTATTTTTTATACCATTGCCGTATGGGTGAATCCGAAGAAGCAATAACATTAAAGATTGTAATGATTGGTATGGGAGTTATTTTTCTTCTTTCCCTGTCTGTGATTATTTTCTTTATTGTATATCAGCGAAGGCTTTTGGCACAGCAAAAAAAGCATCAAAAAATAGCGTCAGAGTATCAAAAGGAACTACTTAGGACATCCATTTTGAGTCAGGAGGAAGAACGTACTAGAATTGCAAAAGAACTTCACGATGACGTAGGGGCTATGTTAACCACGACCAAATTGTATTTCGGGCAAATTACCCCAATTTTACCTCCAGAAGATCTTAATGAAATTATCCATAAAATGGGAGGTTTTTTAGACGATATGATTTATAGCGTAAGAACAATTTCTCAAGACTTAAGACCAGTAGTCTTAGAGAAATTGGGGCTCATTGAGGCAGTTCAGAGCTTGATGCAAACAATCAATGATTCCGGAAAAATCAAAATCAGGTTTTATGATAATACCACTTCTACAATTATGAAATCTAAAGAACTAAATATCTATAGAATTATTCAAGAGTTAATCACTAATACATTAAAACATGCTAAGGCAACATTAATCAATATTACAATGAAGAATGAAAATGAGGCTTTGGTAATTGTATATAGGGATAATGGAATTGGTATAGATCAAAAGAGACTCGTAGAAAGTAAGGGCTTAGGCCTTAAAAATATAGAAAGTCGATTATCGGTAATTTCTGGATATATGGATTTTGTGCACACTTCTCAAGGGTTTGAAGTGAAGATTATTTTGAAATAAGTAAACACATCGAAAAATAAAAGATCATGGAAGAAATAAAATTGGGATTAATAGATGATCATAATTTGTTTAGAGAAGGGATCAAGTTATTACTTAAAAAAATACCGGGTATACAATTGGTTTTAGAGGCCGTTAGCGGTAAAGATTTACTAGTAAAACTTAATGATGTTGTGCCTGATGTAATATTGTTAGATCTTGAAATGGGAGAAATGAATGGCGTAGATACAACTATAAAATTGAAGGAGCTTTATCCAGATATCAAGATTATTATCCTTACGATGCATAAGGAAGAGAGGATGACCTCTTACCTTATGGAAATAGGTGCAAGCGGATATTTGCTAAAGGATACGAATCAACAGGAATTGGAAGAAGCTATACGAGCTGTACATGAAAAAGGAATTTATTTTAACCCTTTTGTCTCTGAAGCTTTGTTGAAGGAACTAAAGAATAAAACCCATAAACCTCCAAAAATTGGGAAGAACTATTATCTAACCTCTAGAGAGTTAGAAGTTCTAGAATTAATTGCAAAAGAATGTACCACTGCCGAAATAGCAGAGCAACTTTTTTTAAGTGCTAGGACCATCGAGGGGCATCGAAAAAATTTAATTAGTAAGTTAGGAGTGAAAAATACTGCTGGATTGATCGTGAAAGCAATAAAAGATAAAATAATTTCGGTCTAGTACATCTAATTTTTTAAATAATATCTAAAATAAGTGCAGTTTTTCTAAAATAGGTATACTAGAATAAAATTATCTGGCTAAGGATTTCAGGGTTACTAATTTAATTTTATTTTTGCCTATGCAAAACAACAAGGTACTTATTCTGGACTTCGGTTCACAGGTTACACAACTTATTGGGCGTCGTGTAAGAGAGCTCAATATATATTCAGAAATACATCCATACAACAAACCTCCAAAAGATATCAATGATTATGGAGCTGTAATATTATCTGGTAGTCCATTGTCGGTTCGAGGAGATAATGTTGCACATCCAGATCTTTCAGAAATACAAGGAAAGAAGCCATTGCTAGGTATTTGTTATGGGGCTCAATACCTTGCGCATTTTGGTGGTGGTCAGGTAGCAGCTTCTAATACGAGGGAATATGGTCGTGCTAATTTGTCATATGTAAATGGTAATGAACTGTTTCAAAACATTTCTGAAGGCTCTCAAGTATGGATGAGTCATAGTGATACTATAAAGGAATTACCCACAAATGGTGTGCTTTTGGCTAGTACGCATGATGTAAAAAATGCGGCGTTCAAAATAAACGGAGAGGATACCTATGCAATTCAATTTCACCCAGAAGTTTATCACTCCAAAGATGGTACCCAATTGTTAAAAAACTTTTTGGTAGATATTGCAGGAGTTGCTCAAGACTGGACTCCAGACTCTTTTGTTGATGAAACCGTTAAAAATCTTAAAGAACAGTTAGGCGATGACAAGGTTGTTCTTGGGTTGTCTGGAGGTGTAGATTCATCTGTAGCGGCAATGTTACTTCATAAAGCCATCGGAAAAAACTTATATTGCATCTTTGTAAATAATGGGTTACTTCGTAAAAATGAGTTTGTAGATGTGTTGGCACAGTACAAGGGAATGGGGTTAAATGTAAAAGGAGTAGATGCTTCGGCACGTTTTTTGGAAGCTCTTGCAGGTGAAAGTGATCCCGAGAAAAAGCGTAAAGCGATCGGACGTGTGTTTATCGAAGTATTTGATGATGAAGCGCATGCAATAGAGGATGTAAAATGGTTAGCACAGGGAACGATCTATCCTGATGTTATAGAAAGTGTTTCTGTTTCTGGAGGCCCTAGTGCAACAATAAAAAGCCATCATAATGTTGGTGGATTACCAGATTATATGAAACTTAAGATCGTTGAGCCTCTTAAAATGTTGTTTAAAGACGAAGTAAGACGAGTAGGGGCTTCTATGGGAATGCATAAGGATTTATTAGGTAGACACCCGTTCCCAGGACCAGGATTAGCGATTCGAATTTTGGGAGATATAACAGCAGAAAAAGTTGCTATTTTACAGGATGTTGATGCAATATTCATAAATGGTCTAAAAGAAAACGGCTTATATGATAAGGTTTGGCAAGCAGGTGCAATTTTATTACCTGTTCAAAGTGTAGGAGTTATGGGAGATGAAAGAACCTATGAGAATTGTGTTGCTTTGAGAGCTGTTGAAAGTACCGATGGGATGACAGCCGATTGGGTAAATTTACCTTATGAGTTTTTGCAAAAAACTTCAAACGCAATAATAAACCGGGTAAAAGGCGTTAATAGAGTAGTATATGATATAAGTTCTAAGCCTCCTGCAACAATTGAGTGGGAATAAAGTATATCTAATTAGTATCTATTTTTTTGAAATTCGGGAAACAAAAAGCTATTTTAAATGAAGAAAATTTTGTTGATTTTTTTGCTGCTCACCATGGCTACAACAGCTTATGCACAGCAATATAAGAGTCATACCGTAGTTAAAGGGGAAAACGTATATCGTATAGCAAAGCGTTATAATACTACTCCAGAAGCTATATACAAAATAAACCCAACCGCAAAAGACGGGATTAAAGAAGGAGAAATTTTGGCCATCCCTGTTACTGATGATCAGGAGTACAAAACTCATGTGGTAGAACAAGGAGATACGGTATATAGTCTTTCAAAAAAATACAATATAACTACAGAAACAATTTACTTGCTTAATCCCGAAGCGGTGAATGGTATTAATGTTGGGCAGGTGTTAAATGTAGGGAAACTTGAAAAAGAAGATCCAACTGCAATTGATGGTGCTCAAGAGCCTGGAAAAGATAACGTCTTAGATAGTCTTAAAGTAGTTCCTGAAGAGCGAAAGATTGTACGCTTTATTACACATAAAGTGAAACGAAAAGAGACATTGTACGGCATATCAAAGAAGTATGATATTACGGTAGAAGATATTAAGAAGCACAATAAAAGGCTATACTCAGAACAGATCAAGAAAAAAGATCGTCTTAGAATACCCGTTTACGAGAAGGGTGCGCCCAAAAACGATATGATTGTTGATAGCGTAGCTTCAAGGATTTCTGCTACGACCAAATACATTGTAAAGCCGAAAGAAACAAAATATGGTATTGCAAGGAGACATGGGATTTCTATTGGGGAATTAGAACAACTTAATCCAAATATGGATCCAGATTTCCCTATCGGCATGGAGATCATTGTTCCTACAACAATTTTTGTGTCACTGCAAGATTCTATACAGCCAGGTTTTCAGTTGTACGAGATTCAACCTAAGGAAACGATGTTTAGTTTGGTTCGTCGATTAGATATCTCTTCGGATTCTTTACTAAAAATGAATCCTTATATCAAAGATGGTTTAAAAGCCGGTATGGTAATAACAATTCCAGAACAAAAAGCCATTGATACGCTATCTATTGATTTTGGACAGGAAAAATATGTAAACTTAGAGAAGAAGTTATATAATTTCAAGCCCAAGAAAATAGCTGTTATGCTTCCTTTTAGTGTTGATACTTTAGATTTTAATGCGAGACAAGGAATAGAAGATTTACTTAAAAATAAACAGAGTTTAAGGATTTCTCTTGATTTATACAGTGGAGTGTTAGTGGCTATAGATTCGGCTAAAACTAAAGGGATTACTACCGAACTTAATGTGTATGATACTCAAAAGAATAAGAATCAGGCGTTTCTTAAGAAATTGATGCGGGAAAATGATTTTGAAGGCACAGATGTAGTCATTGGTCCTTTGTATCAATCGAATTTAGAGATAGTAGCATCAGAGCTTAAAAAATATGATGTTCCGGTATTCTCTCCGGCATCCAGGAGAGAGTCTAGTACTTATGATAATTTTTTTCAAACTCGTCCAACCAATGAAATGTTACAGGAAAAAATCATCTCTTACGTTGAAAAGGATTCTACCGATAAAAACATAATCATTATTGTGCAACAAGGAAAGAAATATGAGGCTATAAAAGAGAAATTGATAGCCAAATTTCCTAATGCCAAAGTAGCAAAAATTGAAGAAGGTAATTATCTGTATGAAGTGCATTTAGGGAAGGTGTTGGTAGAAAATAAACCAAATTGGGTGTTTCTTGAATCGAGTGATGTGGCTATGATAAGCAACGTAATTCCGTTACTAAACGCAAAAGCAGAAAGTCATAAAATTACATTGTTTACTACCGACAAAAATGGAGCCTTTGATGATGATAATATTAAAAATGAACATCTGTCTAGATTACATTTACATTATCCATCTGTGTTCAAGGAATTCGATGAAGATGAGCATGAAGATGAGAATGAAAAGAAAGATAAATCTTCATTTGCTTATAAATACAAAGATAGATTTGGAGTGTATCCAAACACTTGGGCGGTTCGTGGTTTTGATATCGCCTATGATGTTTTAATGCGATTAGGAACAGCAGATGATTTGTTTCATGCCGTTTCAGTAGAAGGAACAACCGAATATGTAGAAAACAAATTCAACTATGCCAAAAAGCCGCTCGGAGGGTATTACAACAAGGCTACTTATTTGGTTAAATTTGGCGATGATCTAAAATTAAGCTTGGTAGAATAATTTTAAAATGTTAAAGTTTATAGGGGCTATCTAGGGTATTCTGCCTTGTGATAAATAAAATTGTGTCTTCCATAGTATAAAACCAGAATTTTATATATATTTGAGAATCTTAAGGTTATCTTAAATCTATACTAATGTTTTCATAGAATAGGATTCCCTTGGCATCATAATTGATGTACTAGTTGTAAGGAATACAAGTGGAAAATTAATTCCAAGTTAAGGTTCTAAATATTATGTATAATTTAAAAATACTCGTATATTAGAATCAAAAAATAAGGCTATTTTGCATTTTGCTCACAGTATTTGCCCCATATTGTGTCTTCAGCGATGTAAAATGGAAGAAAAATAACTTTGGTTGGGCATAATTGTTACAATTATGAGTAAGTACTTTACTATTATTTTATTTTTATTTTTTTCTAATAATAATGGATATGTAGGAAAGTTTTCATACACTGAAAGAAGCGAATTGGATTGGTCTGATTTTAGGGGAAGACCTGAATCTAGCAGTACTTTTGATGCTAGTGTGAATACTGGAATTACTTATCAATGGTCTTATGGGAAAGATGATGGTAATATAGAATTGAACTATCAAGTTGATAGTTTCTGTTATCCCTCTTTGTCTTGGGTTAAACGAGGAAAAATGTCTAGTATGTTACTTTCTCATGAGCAACTACACTTTGATATTTCTGAACTACACGCTCGAATCATGAGAAAAAGATTGAAAGAATATAAAGCTGGAGATAATATTCGTAGAGATCTTAATAAAATGTACAAGTTGGTAGAACGAATGCGTATTAATATGCAGGAAAGATATGATGAAGAAACAGAGCATTCGAGAAATAGTGAAGCACAGAAGAAATGGGAGAAAAAAGTGGAGACCTTAATGTGGTATTATCGTGACTATAAGAAATAGATAATATTTTTTTGATTTTTATGGAGGTTCACTTTCAAAAAGACTTTTTACTAAAATTAGCTCATACCAAAATGCCGTTCGGCAAATATAAAGATAGATATCTTATTGATCTTCCAGAATACTATATCGTATGGTATCATAACAAAGGATTCCCCAAGGGTAAACTGGGCCAACAACTTCAGACGGTATATGAACTCAAAGTAAATGGACTAGAACATCTAATTCGTAATATCCAAAAGTTTTAAATTACATATTAACGAATTCGTATCCAGCTAATTCATTTTTTGTTAAATCGATTTCCTTTTCATTGAGTAGAATTCCATGTTCTACATAAGCTTTTAGATTAGCTAACCAAAATGTCCAGCCATTACTGCAGCCAAAATGAATTTTTAACTTACTTTCATCATCCGTTGGGATATCATATTGAGTTAGTGTAATAATAGTAACGGTGTTTTTTGGTGATAACTGAATAGATACCTTAGAAGATTCGAATGATATCTCAATATGATCTTTCCCGTTGGCGATTATGACTTTTCCTTCTTCTTTTCCATCCCAATTGTGCCATTGCCATAAATAGGTGTCATTTTCTTGAATGTGCTCATCGGGGAGTCTTATTTTTTGGTGCTTATCTCGGTATTCGGCATGTTTTAAAAACCAGGAAGTGATCCCTTGTGAGGTAGCCCATAGCGGATATAATTCCTCTACCGATGCATGGATGTAAATTTTTTTGGTAAAAGAGTTCCATTCTAAATTGTTCATGATGTACATGTTATATTCTATATCTCTAAAAATAATAAAATTATAGCTTTTGAAAGCTAGGTTGTAGTTTTAATATGTTGATAATGAGTATGAAATAAGCATGAGGTCTATTCAAGGCACAAAAAAAGCGCCATGTTTTAATGGCGCTTTTTTTATGTATTATTATTACTTTTTGTTAAGATACAGATTCGGTCACTTTTGAAAATATATCAGCTTCAATTTGATTTTTGGTTAAATCTTCAAAGGTTTCTCTTTTTCGAATTAAATGAGCTTTACCTTCATGCCATAAGACCTCAGCAGGTCTATAGCGAGAGTTATAATTGCTAGCCATTGAAAAGCAATAGGCTCCGGCATTTTTAAAAGCTATGATGTCTCCTTCATTAATTTCAGAAATTCTTCTATTGGTAGCAAACGTATCCGTCTCACATATATATCCAACTACAGAATAAAATCGTTCTCTTCCTTTAGGATTCGAAACATTTATAATTTCGTGATGCGAATTATAAAACATCGGACGGATAAGGTGATTAAAACCACTATCTATTCCTGCAAATACTGTAGAGGTCGTTTGTTTTATAACATTAACTTTCGCTAAAAAATATCCCGAAGCACTAACCAAGAATTTACCAGGTTCAAAACCTAAGGTTAATTCTTTTCCATATTCTTTACAAAACTCGTTGAAACGTTTGCTTAGTTTTTCACCAAACTCTTCAATATTGGTTTCGATATCTCCTTCTTTGTATGGTACTTTAAAACCACTACCAAAATCAATAAAATCTAAGTTTTTGAAATTTTTAGCAGTATCAAATAAGATTTCACTTGCATATAAGAAAACTTCAACATCAAGAATGTCACTTCCTGTGTGCATATGTATACCGTTAATAGTCATTCCTGTATTTTCAACAATCCTTAGAATGTGCGGTATTTGATGAATAGAAATTCCGAACTTACTATCAATATGTCCTACTGAAATTTTACTGTTACCTCCAGCCAAAACATGTGGGTTAATTCTAATGCATACTGGAGTTGTAGGATGTTTAGATCCAAACTGCTCCAGAATAGATAAGTTGTCAATATTAATTTGAACTCCAAGAGCAGAAACCGCTTCTATTTCTTCCAAAGAAACTCCATTTGGAGTAAAGATGATATCTTCTGGTTTTACCCCAGCCTTTAAACCAAGTTGCACTTCTTGTATAGATACTGTGTCTAAACCAGCTCCCAAAGAATTTATTAGCTTTAATATAGATATATTCGAAAGTGCTTTTACTGCATAGTTAAGCTTCACCTGTTTGACTTTTTTGAAAGCGTCGAACAGACGATTGTATTGTGAAATAATCTTTGAGGAGTCATATACATAAACAGGACTCCCGTGCTCTTTAGCTACTGCTAATAAATTTTTATTCTCCATCGTGTCACAATTTAAGCCTACGAAATTATCAATAAAATCAGAGATATTACGATCTAATTATAAAAAAATCTACTTCCTTGGTAGATTTTAAGATTTTTAACTTGTGTTTAAGGGGGATAACAATAGGTTATTAGTACATTTAAATAAAAAAAATGCTTCCTCTTTTTCCTTTAGAACTAGTGGTGTATCCTGGTGAACGCCTGCCTTTACACGTTTTTGAAAAACGATATCAACAATTAATCGCAGATTGCGAAACGCATCGTATTTCGTTTGGTGTTCCTACCTACATAAATAAAAAATTAGAATATGGTACCGAAGTAACGTTGCAAAAAGTAGCAAAACGTTATCCTGGAGGAGAGAGTGATGTGGTATGTGTAGGAACAAGAATCTTTAGGATCACACAATTTTATCAACAGTACCCAGGTAAATTATATCCAGGGGGAGAAGTAGAGTTTTTGGACGATAAAGATAATGGAGCAAAGGATCTTCAAGAAGAATTATTAAAAAACATAGCCATTCTATATGTAGAACTTACTATAGAAAACCCACCGATTTTCGATATTCCTTTTGTGAGTTATCAAGTGGCTCATAAAGTGGGGTTGGCTATGCATCAGGAATATCATCTATTGAAATTAAGAAGTGAGTTAGAAAGACTTAATTATCTTATTGGACATCTAAAGATTACTATTCCGGTAGTTAGAGAAATGAATCGCGCCAAAGAAGTTATTAAAATGAATGGTCATTTTAAGAATTTTGATCCTTTAGATTTTGATGATTTCAAGCTCTAATTTCTAAGTCGTATTTTTTGTGTAAAAGATTGGCACAGTAACTTCACTTTTCCTATTTTTGGAACTGCTTAAAAAGCGCAAATTTAACAGGCCTATAAGTGTCAAAAAATGGTCTGATAATAAATGTAATAACTAAAACAGATGAATTTACACGAGTATCAGGGTAAAGAAATATTAAGCAGCTTTGGCGTACGTATTCAACGTGGTATTGTTGCTCAAAATGCAAACGAAGCGGTAGCTGCTGCAAAACAATTAACTGCAGAAACAGGAACTGGGTGGCATGTGATTAAAGCACAGGTTCACGCCGGTGGGCGCGGTAAAGGAGGGGGAGTGAAACTCGCCAAAAATCTTCAAGAAGTAGAGGAAATTGCAGAACAAATCATAGGAATGAATTTGATTACTCCTCAAACTTCTGCAGAAGGTAAAAAAGTACATCAGGTTTTAGTAGCAGAAGATGTGTATTATCCTGGCGATAGTGAACCGGACGAATTCTACATGTCTGTTTTATTGAATCGTACTTCAGGTCGTAATATGATCATGTATTCTACTGAAGGAGGTATGGATATCGAAACTGTAGCCGAAGAAACTCCTCATTTAATCTTTACAGAAGAAATTGATCCTTCTGTTGGAATACTTCCTTTTCAAGCAAGAAGAGTTGCTTTTAACTTAGGTTTGAGTGGTTCTGCTTTTAAAGAAATGACCAAGTTTGTGATGGCGCTATATACAGCATATGTAAAGTCTGATGCTTCTCTATTTGAAATTAATCCTGTATTGAAAACTAGTGATGATAAAATCATGGCTGTAGATGCAAAGGTTACTTTAGATGATAATGCCTTGTATAGACATAAGAACTATGTTGACATGAGAGATATCAGAGAAGAAAATCCCATTGAAGTTGAAGCTAAAGAAGTTGGTCTTAACTATGTAGATCTAGACGGAAATGTTGGTTGTATGGTAAATGGTGCAGGCCTTGCAATGGCAACTATGGATTTGATAAAGCAAGCAGGGGGAGAGCCAGCAAACTTCTTAGATGTTGGAGGAACAGCAGATGCTAAGCGTGTGGAAACTGCGTTTAGAATTATTCTTAAAGATCCTAACGTAAAGGCTATCTTGATCAATATTTTTGGAGGAATTGTAAGATGTGATCGTGTAGCACAGGGTGTTGTAGATGCCTACAAGAATATGGGAGATGCGATCAACGTTCCGATCATTGTGCGTTTACAAGGTACTAATGCAGATATTGCTAAAGAATTGATTGATAACAGTGGATTAGACGTACAGAGCGCTGTGCAGTTCCAGGAAGCTGCTGATAAAGTTCAAGCTGTTTTGGCATAAAGAAATAAAATTTTATATATGTAAAAGCGGTCATTCTAGGCCGCTTTTTTTATTAACCTTATTTAATATACATATGTCTTTAGAAATTTCTGAAATTGTAGAGAAGTTAGCGTTAACTCCTCATCCTGAAGGAGGGTTTTATAAAGAAACTTATAGAAGTAAAGAGACGATATCTCAAGAAGAACTTTATCCTAATTTTGAGGGAAGTCGTAATTATAGCACAGGGATTTATTTTTTGTTGACTTCAGATAATTTTTCGGCTTTTCATAGAATCAAACAAGATGAAATGTGGCATTTTTATATGGGTTCTCCTCTTTTTGTGCATGTGATTTATCAAGATGGTACATATAAAAGGTATACGTTGGGGACGGATTTTTATAATATGCAAATGCCTCAATTGGTGGTTCCGGCAGGTTGTTGGTTCGCTTCAAGTGTGAAACATAATGAAGCATACTCTTTGGTAGGTTGTACCGTGGCTCCCGGGTTTGATTTTGATGATTTTGAACTAGCGGAGAGAAATAAGTTGATTTCAGAATTTCCTGAGCATAAAACTGTGATTACTGAATTAACACGGGTATAAAAAAGCTGGTAACTAGTTACCAGCTTTTTTAGTTTTAATTTCTAGCTCTTTTTGGGTATGAAGGGCGTTTTGGTTCTTTAAGAGGGTTTTCTTGTAGTTTCTTAAGAATTACATCAATAGCTTTGTCTAATTGAGGATCCTCTCCATTAATTACTTTTGATGGGAGTTGTTCTATTTCTATGTCTGGAGCTACACCGACATTTTCTACAATAAACCCATCTTCTGTCCAAATCGCAACGTTAGGAGCAGTAACACTAGCCCCATCAATAAATTCTGGGAACCCTAAAATACCTACTAGTCCACCCCAAGTGCGTTTTCCTATCATAGTACCTACATTAAATTTTTTGAACATCCATGGGAACATATCACCTCCAGAACCAGCAGTTTCGTCAATTAAAAGAACTTTTGGCCCCTGTATAGAGGCGCTCGGGGTTTTAAGATCTTTACCATATCTAAAGTTCCAATGAGATTGGTATGGATTAAGTAGAAGGTTGATGTAATAATCTGAGATTTGCCCTCCTCCGTTAAATCGTTCGTCAATAATTATTGCTTTTTTATTAGCCTGAGGATAAAAATACCTTTTAAAATATTCATGTCCAGCTGTAGTAGTGTTTGGTACGTAAACATAAGCTACTTGCCCATTGGTAGCTTCGTGTACTTTCTTTAAGTTACCTTCTACCCAGTCTCTATTCCTTAGGGCAGATTCATTGCCGATAGGAGTAATTTTAAGAGTTCTAGAGTTTGAATAGTTTGGAGTTGGACCTACTGTAATTTCTACTATTTTATCGGCCGTGTTTTCAAAGTGATTAAAAATGTTATCTGTTGCATTTAAATCTTTTCCGTTTACTGCAAGTAGATATTCTCCCTTTTTTACATCTATCCCTGGTCCGCTAAGTGGTGCACGCATTTTTGGATTCCAGTTTAGGCCTCCGTATATTTTTTTGAAACGGTATCTATTGTTTTCAATGCTATAATCAGCCCCAAGTAAGCCACCTGGTATTCTTTTGGGGATATTTAGCCTTTCGCCTCGTCCTACCATTCTATGATGTCCAACAGAAAGCTCGCTAAACATCCATTGCATGACTCTATCAAGATCGCCTCTGGTTGTTAAATGAGGTAAAAAGACTTCATATTTATTTTTTACTCCTTTCCAGTCTGATCCATGCATTCCCGGGTCATAGAAGTAATCACGATTAATACGCCATGCTTCTTTAAAAATGTTTTTCCATTCTAAAGAAGGTGTCATTTTTACTTGAATAGCGCTAATGTTTAGTGTTTCATTGCCGTTTGTCGGTTTTTTCCCTGTTTCTGTTATTCCCCATTTATTCTTAGTGGTATACAACATTTTCTTTCCATTAGAAGAAATCATATAATTATCAAGCTTCATGACTTCAGAATCCTTTTGCTCTTTAATGTCATACATGTGAAGGGTAGGTGTTGTTTCAAAATCGTTTTGACTCCCTGAGATATATAGTAATTTATCACTTTCACCAGAACCGAGGTTGTAATAGAAACCTGGTTTTACAGGTAGGTCTACAATTCTGTTTTGTATTCCGTTTATATCAATTTGAACAGGTTTTACAGTGTCTTTTTGATCTTTTTTATCGTCCTTGTTGTTAGAATCTTCTTCTTTAGATTCTTCTTCATCACTTTCTTTTTCGAAAGGGGATAAGGTGTTTTTTTGGAGTGTAACTAGGTATAATGAAGTGGTTAATGTCATGTCTTGGTTAGACTGGTCAAACCAGTTTACCACCGGTCCAGCATCTGTAGATGCAGTAAAATATATGTATTTGCCGTTACGATCAAAAACAGGATCACTTGCATTGCTCAAGCCATCGGTTATGGCATATGATTTATTTTGAGATATCGAGTAAAGATACAATTGCTCAAAATTGCTATCTATAATTTTAGAATATACAATCCATTTTGAGTCTGATGACCAATCACCAAATAGGTTTCTGAAAGCGCCAGGAAAATAATATTCATCGGTGTCAATTTTGGTCATTTTTTTTGTGTCAATATCAAATATATATAAGCTTCTTCCATTGTCAGAAAAACTTATTTTTTTTCCATCTGGAGACCAGCTGGTAAATGCATAGAAGCCTGTTCCTGATAGCTTAAAGGTTTGCGTTTTTCCCTTATTGTCTTGTTGTTTAATATGTAATTCATATTCGCCTGATGCATCAGAAAAATAAGCGACATGCTTTCCGTCGGGAGACCATGAAGGGTATTTTTCATGAGCACCTGCGCTAGAAGTAATATTTCTTGGGTCTCCTTTGTCTGCGGGCACGGTAATGATTTCACCTCTATAATCAAATACTGCTCTTTTTCCGGTTGGTGATATATGAGCAGAGCGGATGTATCGATCTCCTTTAATATATCGATCTCTCAATTCGAGTAAATCTGTTGCGATTCCAATGGTTAGCTTCGAACTACTTTTTTGAGCAATATCGTATGTGTGAAGATAGCCAGCTTGTTCGAAGATTATTTTGTTTTGATTTAATTTAGCATTAAGGATGGGGAAATCATCAAATTGAGTAAGCTGTTCAATAGTTTTTGAGGTAGTGTTGTATGAATACAAGTTGAATTCTCCATTTCGATCACTTAGGAAAAATACATTATCATTTTTCCACATGGGTTGAACATCATTACTTCCTCCATTTGGTTGTGGTATTTTTACTATAGATTTATCTGCAAAAGAAAATAACCATATATTGGCGATTGTACCTCCTCTATAATTTTTCCATTGCTGAAATCTTTCTCGAATTGGAGTGTAAGCCATTTGAGTGCCATCGGGAGAATACGTAGCATGCCAGGCATTGGGTATTTCTAACTCTTTAGGAAAACCTCCGTCGATATTAACTTGGTAGAGTTTTGCATATCGTCGAGTATGTATGGCTCTCTGAGAATTGAACAATACAGATTTTCCATCGGGAGAAAAACCTAGTGTGATGTCATCTCCGGGGTGCCAGGTTAGTCGTTTAGGAATTCCTCCCGTGGTAGGAAGAATATAAACGTCTACGTTGCCATCGTACTGTGCGCTAAAAGCTATATGCTTTCCATCTGGAGAGAAAACCGGATTAGACTCTATGCCTTTGTCAATGGTAAGCCTTTTAGGTTGTGAACCATCTAAGTTAGCAATCCATAGATCTTCGGCATAAATGAAGGCTATATTTGTTTGACTAATAGCGGGTTGTTGCATCATTCTTGTATTGACAGGGTCAATAGGAAAAGAATATAATGGAATGCAAAGAAAAAATAAAAGTAGTTTTGAAAGTGTGAGTTTTAACTTGATCATAATAGGTGTGATTGATAAACTTTATTGCATTGTTTGCAGAAGGGAAAATACACCTTTTGTAAAAGGCTTGTTGTTAACTAAAACCTAAAAACCAGTCAATAATGAATATTTACTACTTTTTGATGATATAATTGATGCTTACCGTTGCTAAATCTGAATTCGGAAACTTCGAAAAATAGCGTTCATCACTTTTTAATCCAACTTCATCTATTGTTTTTAGAAAACTGTCAATCTCCAGGATATACTGATCAGAGAATCCATGTGTTGCATCGTAGGCCGTTGCGGCAGTTTTTCCTAAATTTTTAGCAGTAAGATCCGGAGAGATGGTGTGTAATTCGATAACAATAAGTCCAAACTTTGAAATATGTGGAGCCCATTTTTTAAAATGATCTTTTAAGTTACGTTCTACATCATCATTATGTAATTTTTTACCTCTATATGAAAAAGCTCCTGTAGATATACTGGGAGCGTTTAACTCCGATATTGGTTCGCTCCAGATTCTGTTATGATCTAGAAAAGTTCTAACGGACAAGAGGTCTTTAAGTTCGATATTATAGTTTTTTTTCAAATCTGTTTGTAGCAAATTGGGATCACTAATGTCTCCCCAGATCACTTTGGCCCAGATATCTGCCTGAATTAGGTTGGCACGAGTTACTTTTAACGCGGCTTTATTGTAATCTGCTCCAACCAAAAACAATGGGTAGTCATCTAGATGTTTACCTCTCAAAGTTTTTGATTCGATGACTTCGAAAAGATGAATTAAAAAAGCGCCATTACCACATCCCATATCTAAGATACCTTTTGGTTGTTCTTCTAAAGGTTTGTTGAAAAGACTAATAATAATTTCATCTATCTTTTTAAAATAGGAGGCGTGAGCACCGCCGCTACCCCAAACATTCATTTCTCGATCTACGTGGGTTTCTTCTTCGCTCTTAGTATTCCATAGTGTATTGGGATCTCCAAACAAGAGTTCATCTATTTTTCTAAACATTGGAATATAGGAAACCGTCACCCCGTAGGCAGAGGCTCTTTTTGCGAAAAATAACCCTTTCTCGGTAAACGTGTAGTGATCGTTAGATTTACTAAACCACCCTAGTGAACATAAAAACGTAAGAATAGTATTAAAACTTTCCGGGAAACGATGGTATTCATCCGCTCTAAAAGAAGCTTCCATGAAATATTTGTGAAACATCCCACCCATGCCTAAATGTACAGTAGTTGGGCCAACCAAAATGCCTTCAATATGCTTGAGAATTTGATTCTGAATTTTAGTGGTAAGTATATCTTTGCTTTCTTCGAGGTTAAATCGATTCTGGTATTTGATAAATAATTTTTCCAGTTTATGAAAGGGGTCCAATTCAAACTTTCTAGGATGAAATTTACCTGAATATTCTAATAGGTCTACCATATCTTTGTAGAGGTAAAAATTGTTAAATGCTATATTAGTATTTTCATTTACACCTATAAAGGTTTGGTCTTTGTCTACTTTGTAATTCAACCAACCTTGAGACCCTAAAATTCTTAATGCTACATTAAGGTATCCTTCATTTGCTTTACAAGATTTTGCAATAGCAGCGATTGTGGTTTCTTGTTGTTGTAATATATGTTTTGTTATTCCATTTTTAAATAAAGAATATGCAATTGGAGCTGTTGCGATTCCATCTAAATGACGAAACAATTCTTCTCGAAATAATTGTTTTTCGGTAGTTGTTAGCATATATACTTAATTAAGTGGTTGTTTGAATTAGTTCCCACCAAATTAAGCATTTATTTTTAAGTGTAAAGTGTTATTTTGGGTTGTCTTTTGAAGAGTTTGGTTTCTTTTTTTCTGGCATAGGTCCTCGAAGGTGAATGATAAGTCCGTTCAGAAAATTTCTTAGAATCTGATCACCACATTCCATGTACTTGGGATGGTTTTCATTTCTGAAAAATGCACCTAATTCGCTTTTAGTTACTTTAAAATCTACCAGTGCGCAAATCTTCACGATATCATCGTCTCTCAATTTGTGTGCAACACGTAATTTCTTAAAAATGTCGTTATTGGTTAAACCCATGGTGCAAATGTAAGTTTTGTTTTTAAAAACTGATTATATATAAATTGAAATTTATTATTTTCGGCGCAAAAGTAATCTATTCATGTATAGTAAAGAGGAAAAATTAAGTTTGCTTTCTGAAATGATTCAGTTTGCAAGAGCTGATAAGAATTTTAAAGAGGAGGAATATAATTTTATTGTGGCTGTAGCTTCACAGTTAGGGGTTTCAAAAGAAGAAGTTGAAGATTTAAAAGAGAATAATGTGGAGCAAAAGAGTTTGCAGCCAGAATCACAAAGAATTCTACAGTTTCATAGATTAGTATTGTTAATGAATGTAGATCAGGAAACCTCACCACTTGAAGTTCGTGATATTAAAGATATTGGTTTGCGTATGGGGTTGCGACCAGAAGCTATTGATACTGTTTTAGCCGAAATGCATAATTATCCTAATAAGGTAATCCCACCAAATAAGCTTATAGAAATTTTTACAAGATTTTATAACTAGAAATAATAATACAGCTATAGTTAGAAACCTATCAGTAATTCTGATAGGTTTTTTTATACAAATTGTCATACTTGGCCTAAGTAAAATTGTCATTATGTCATTGTTTTGAGTGATATAAATGACAAAATGTCTTGTTTTTAGCAATGGAACTCAAATTGCTATAGATAGGTTGAATTAGAAATTAAGATTAACCTTAAAAATTACAATACAATGAGTTTAATAAAAAGAACAGACAGATTACCATTCCTTTTTGATGATTTTCTAAATACCGATTGGTTCGGGGGAACAAATGTGAGTAAAATAGGATTTAATACTCCGGCAGTAAATATTAAAGAATCAGATAATGACTTTACCATAGAACTTGCTGCACCTGGACTAGCAAAAGAAGATTTTAATATAGAGTTGGATAATGAGGTATTACACATTTCTTCTGAGGTAAAATCTGAAAAGGAGACTAAAGAAGCAAGAAAATATACCAGAAAAGAATTTGGATACCGTTCATTTAAACGGTCTTTTAATTTACCAGATACGGTAAATGCTACAGGAATTGAAGCATCGTACGAAAATGGTGTGCTAGAAGTAGCTATTCCTAAAAAAGAAGAAGCAAAGGTTCAACCCAAAAGGTTGATTGAGATTTCATAATTTGATTTGAGATTTGTTTAGTTAATTAATGTTTGAAAAAAACGCCCTGCGCTGGGGCGTTTTTTTATTCTTCAAACTTTGTTTTTTGCAATCATAATATTTGCAACAATTAAATTGGGAACCCATGCGAGCCAGGCGACAATTTTATATGCTAAGATAAAGCTGCCAAAAATGGGAATCAATATAGGTAACCATATCCTAAGTGTGACTGCTGCAAAGCAAGCGGCATAACTGTATATCATCATACGTTGGTGTGCAATTATGTTTCCAGATTTTATTTGTGTATATGCTTTATAAGTGGTGAATACCCAAATAACACCAAGACTTATAAACCCAAGGGCAGCAATAATACCACCCGTTGCAAAATACCCAATGTAAATTCCCGAAACACCACTCATTAGAGCCGACACAACGTATATCTTACCAAGAGTTCTATGTGTATTTAATCTTTTGGATCTTAGTTTTTTACTGAACTGAGACCATCCAACGAGTAGAGCAATTCCTCCTAACATTATATGGCTGTAAAAAGCAGCATTCCAAATGGAATTAGATAACAGCTCTGTACTTTTTGAACTTAGAAGACCAAATTTGGGATCTAGAATAAAGTACATAATAGGATACAGGCCTATGAACAGACATGAGACGGCAAACAAAACCCAAATAATTTTTCGTGCTAAACGCATATTATAGGTCTAACCATTTTTTAAAATTAGAAGTACGTTCGCGAGAGACAATTACTTGCTCTTCTTCTTGAGGCTTAAGTTTTAATAATAGTCTACTGTTAAAATAACTATGTATTTCAATAACAGATTTTACTGAGACCATAAATTTTCTATTAATTCGAAAGAACTGAACAGGATCTAATATATCTTCCAATTGGTCGATAGAATATTCAATTGGATATTGCTGTCCGTTGTGGGCATATAAAAAAATAACTCCATCATGTGATTTGAAATATGCAATATCTTCAACACCAAAGGTGTTAAAATGATTACCTACTTTAATCATGAATCTTTTTTTATATTCTTTATTGAATATATTTTTAATTCGGGCCAGTTGATCTTCATCGATATATGGCGAAGTTTCTGTATGATTTTTACGGTATTTTGCTAGCGCTTTTTTTAAATCTTTCTTATCAATAGGTTTTAGTAAATAATCAAGACCATTATACTTGAAGCCGCGAATGGCATATTCATTATACGCAGTAGTAAATATTACCGGAGGGTGATCTTCCAAAAAATCAAGAATATCAAACCCATATCCGTCATTTAATTGTATGTCTAAAAAAATCAGATCTGGTAAGGGGTTGTTGTCAAACCATAGTTTGCCATTTTCTACAGAGGTGATTTGTCCGGTTATTTCTACCTCTGGAGCTAGTTCTCCAATTAAGTTGGCTAAACGCCTTGAAGCGATATTTTCATCTTCTATAATAACAGCAGTCATACTAAGAAACTTTTATAACGTTTATTTCTTGAATATCTCTAGGTAATAAAGGAATAGAAACTTTGAAGTATCCATTTTCAGTGTCTATCTCTACCTTCTGATTGGTATAAAATGCATATCTTTTTTTTATGTTCTTTAACCCTAATTTTGTAGAGTTTTCTTCTTTTTTTCTAATATGAATATTGTTTTGTATCACAATACTTTTCTTATCTATAGAAAGGATACTTATTTCTAAGGGTTTTTCTTTTGAAAAATAATTGTGTTTTAAGGCGTTTTCAACCAGCATCTGAAGTGATAACGTAGGAATTACAAATTCCTTGGGATCGACAGTAATATGACTTGTGATACTGAGTGCCCCTTCATGTCTTACATTCATCATAAAAATAAAAGAATCAAGAAATGTCAATTCCTTTTCCAAACTCACAAGATCTTCTTCACGATTGTCCAATATGTATCGGTAGCAAGAAGCAAGTCTAGAAACAAAATCTGAGGCCAAATCTCTATCTTCATACATTAAAGAAGTAAGCGTATTTAAACTATTGAAAAGAAAATGAGGGCTTATTTGATTCTTTAAAGATTTATATTTTGAAGTAACTACTTCTTTTTTCAATTTATTCATGGTGTTTTCCAATTCCTTTTTTTGCTGTAAAGCGAAGAAAAACATGTTAAACAGTATAGCAGCAAAACCTAAAATTACAGCTCTAAAAAAATCGATCCTAAATCGCAGCCATGGATTATCGGTATCTATTTTGCAAATGTGACCTAGCTCAAAAATGGCTAAATAGTATAGTAATGCGGCAATAGGCATTACAATTACTAAGTTTATTCCTAATATTCGAATTCCATTAGTGAAATCTAGTCCTTTATTAATGTTGTTTCGCATTTCTCTACGTATCAGCCAATCGTTAACTTCCCACGACAGCATAAGAAGGAAAAAAGCGCTGAAATAGTAAAAAATACCAGTTGCATCAAAAGCACTTCCGTCGTCATCGTGATCTATGGTTAGTTTCACCATAAAATAGATGATGTTCACAATCAAAAAACGAATGAGAAATTTTTTTATGTAGTTTTTCGAAATCATTGAATTCTAAATAATTGGTACGTATAAAGATACATAACTAAGTTTCAATACCTATTTCTATTACTACCAATTGTTAAATATTCTCTTGAACTGTATGAAATACGACTTGACCTGATGTGAGATAAACATCAAGGTTTTTTTTAGTATTTAAATCGGTTTTTTAGCAATACAAGAGTAAAATGCTCAATTCAGATAAAGTGGCTTTTGAGTTTTTTGTTATTAGTGCATTTTTGAGAAAAATCAAAAATCTCATGAAAAAAATTGTTCAAGTTTATTTTGTTTTGTTCGCATTTATCGCCAGTGCTCAAACAGGTATTATAAAAGGGTTAGTTATAGATAAACAATCTGAAAGTCCTTTGGTTGGGGCGACCATAGAACTCCTTAATGTAGAACAGACCAATGGGGTGATTACAGATATAGATGGTTATTTTACCTTAGAAAAAGTTCCCTTGGGGAGACAATCCATCAGGATAAGTTTTATAGGTTTTGAGTCTATAACTATCCCAAATATTGTGGTGACATCTGGTAAAGAGGCAGTGATTAATGTTGCCTTGACAGAATCTTTTGATCAGCTTGACGAAATTATTATTACTTCTGAAACCAATAAAGCTCAGGCGATTAATAAGCTTACATCAGTTTCAGCAAGACAATTTGGTCTTGAAGAAGTAACCAGATTTTCTGGAGGAAGGAGTGATGTAGGACGATTAGCGGCCAATTTTGCTGGAGTATCTGCACCCGATGATAGCAGAAATGATATTGTAGTGAGAGGAAATTCTCCAGTTGGACTTCTATGGCGATTGGAGGGTGTTCCTATTCCTAGTCCCAATCATTATTCAACATCGGGAACTACTGGTGGTCCAGTATCTGCTTTAAATCCTAACATGTTAAAGAATTCTGATTTTATTACTTCCGCGTTTCCATCAGAATATGGAAATGCAATTGGTGGAGTATTCGACCTAGGGTTTAGAAAAGGAAACCTCGATGAATATGAATATACTGGTCAAGTAGGAGTTTTTACAGGGGTAGAGGCCATGGCCGAAGGTCCCTTAGGGAAAAATAAGGGCTCTTTTCTGGTTGCAGGAAGATATTCCTTAGTAGGATTGTTAGGTGTTGGTGCAGGTGGTACATCAGCCACACCGAATTATTATGATGTATCTTTTAATATTGATTCGGGGAAAGGTAGCTTAGGAAGCTTTTCGTTATTTGGTATTATTGGGGCGTCGGATATAGAGTTTTTGGGAGATGATATAGATGAGGATGATCTTTTTGCCGCCGAGGATGAGAATACTTTTGTAGATTCTGGTTTTGGTGTAGTTGGTTTAAAGCATCAAATTAATTTAGGTAAGAACTCTTTCTTAAGAACAATTCTGGCAGGTTCATATGCTGTCAATGATTTTGTCGCAGATCGTTTTATCGATAAAGACACTTCTCAGGAAAGAGTTATAAGATATACTGAAGCCGATAATACCGAAACTCGTTATACATTTTCTACACTTTTTAACACCAAGCTTAGTAATAAAGCAACACTAAGAACTGGGGTTTTACTTGAAAACTTTCAATTAGAATCCTTAGAAAGAGATAGGTTAGAACAACCAGATAATGATGGAGATGGAGATCCAGATTTGTTTACGTTTACCGATATAGATGAAGGACTGAGCATAGTGCAACCGTATATTCAGGGACAATTTAGACTTACTCAAAACCTAACACTAAATGCAGGATTACATGGCCAATATAGTACATTGAATGAGCAATTTGTGATAGAACCTAGAGCCGGGTTGTCATTTAAAGCTGGACAAAATCATCGTATTAGTTTAGGATATGGATTACATCATCAACCAATCTCACTTCCTCTATTGTTTTTAAATGAAGAGGTAAACGGAGAGTTGGTACAAACCAATCTAGACTTAGATTTTGTACGTAGTAGTCATTATGTATTGGGTTATGATGTAAGGTTGGGTAAAAGTTGGCGGGGTAAAGTAGAAGTGTATTATCAGGATATAGATAAAGCAGCTATAGAACCTTTTTCTTCTAGCTACTCTTCACTTACAGAGGGAGCAGATTTTGGTTTTCAAAATGATCGGGTTTCTTTAGTCAATGAGGGTACAGGATTTAATCAAGGAATAGAACTTACTCTGGAGAAATTTTTTAGTGATGGGTATTATGGGTTGCTAACCACTTCTGTTTTTGAAAGTAAATATGAGGGGAGGGATGGTATAGAAAGAAACACGCCGTTTAACAATGGTTATGTATTTAACTTATTAGCTGGTAAAGAATTTCAGATGGGTAAGTCCAAGAAAGATGTGCTCTTTTTTGATACCAAATTAACCCTTTCTGGAGGAAGATATTTTACTCCAGTTAACCTGGAAGCTTCTCAGCAAGCTGGATTTGAAGTGTTAAGAGAGGATTTAGCATTTAGTGAACAAAACGATGATTATTTCAGGTTAGATGTGAAACTTGGGTATAAAATAAATAGTAAATCCAAAAAGAGATCTCATCAATTCTATCTAGACCTTCAAAATGTTACTAATAATGAAAACATATTTGTACGCAGATATAATAGACTGACTAATCAAGTAGATCAAGTAGATCAAATAGGCTTTTTCCCAGATTTCGGGTATAGATTTCAGTTTTAAAAGGTGAATGTATTGAATAAAGTAGGTTTGTTTTAACTCCTTCTCTTGACTTTTTTTCTAATTCTCCCATACCCCGGTTGAGAGGAGGAGTTGTTTTTAATACTTATCTCAATGATAAAAAAGATTCAAATAGTAGCCATTATTGTATTTCTATTAATGTGGGTCTATTACAGAAAATTAATAAAAATAGTATATTCATAAAGAAGAAGTTCATGAAAAAAATACTAGTAAATATTTTTGTTTTATGCATTTGCCTATTAGGATTTGTGCAAATCAAGGGTCAACCCTCAAAAAAAGATTTTATGAAAAGTGAACTAAACAAAATCGAGAAATATTTGATTTATAGAGATAGCCTTAATGAAGAGGTGTCTAGAGTTGCCGTGGCATGGCACTTAGATCATAGCTTAAAGGTGATTAATGGGATTTGTGATTCCCTGCATAAATCAGATCCCGAAGCATATGTTAGAAAATTCAATATGCCTAGATTATTATCATTTACCTTGGGGTATATTCCAAGAGGTAGGGCTCAGGCTCCTCAATCTGTTTTACCTCCGGATACCATAAAAACAGATGATATCGTACTTCAATTGTCGATGGCTCGGGACAAATTAAAACATATAGGTAATTTAGATGACCATTCAAATTTTAAACACCCTGTTTTTGATCGCTTAAATAAAAAGCAGGCTAAGAGATTTATAGAAATTCATACAAGGCATCATCTTAAAATCGTAAAAGATATCTTGAAAGAGTAATCTTCTTATACCATTGTTTTATTTGCATAAGAAGCTTTTTCAAAGTCTCGTATGTTTATTGATAGTATAGGAACGTCAGGGAACATTTGTTTTAGTATAGTAACAATCTCTTTAGAAAGGTTGGCCTTTTGTTCATTAGTTCTGCCTTCCATGATGTTTCCAAATACATGAATAAAATCTTGATGAGTACCACCAACAGTATAATATTTAAAAGGGTTTATTCTTACTTTTATATCACCTTTTGCAAATAGTCCAGTAGATTCTGCAGCATTATAAACGGTTTCTATGATTTCTTGAGGAGACTTCAATTCGATAATACGTTCAGAACAGTCTAATATAAAATGTGGCATGTTTGCGTTTTAATTATTTTGAAAATAAATTTCAATCTGAGTAATTATTTTTTCTTTTTCAGGATCTGGTAACCAACTAGCTTTAAAACTATTGATGACCAATTGTGTAATATCTTTTTTGGAAAGATGCAAGGCCTTTGCGATCTCGATATAATTTTCATTCATATATCCACCAAAGTATGCAGGATCATCAGAATTCACAGTAACCAGAAGGTTATTATCCATCATCTTGAGTATTGGGTGATTTCTCAGATCATCTACTACTTTAAGTTCCAGATTCGATAGCGGACAAACAGTAAGCGGTATTTGTTTTTTTGCTAATTGTTTTACCAAATTAATATCATCTAAACAGCGATTACCATGATCTATTCGAGTAACTTTAAGAAGATTGAGAGCTTCCCAAATGTACTCGGCTGGACCTTCTTCACCGGCATGAGCAACAGTAATAAAACCTTCAGATCTTGCTTTCTCAAAAACACGTTCAAATTTGGAAGGAGGATTTCCTAATTCTGAGGAATCTAGACCAACACCGCTAATCCATTTTTTATAGGGTAGAGCTTGTTCTAGTGTTTTAAAAGCAGCTTCTTCGCTCAGATGTCTTAAAAAAGACATGATGAGTTTAAAACTAATACCATATTTTGATTGTCCTTCTTCTAGAGCTTTATAAATTCCAGTAATAACGGTATCAAAAGGAATGCCTCGATCTGTATGGGTTTGAGGATCAAAAAATATTTCTACATGAACTACATTCTGCTCATGTACTTTTGTAAGATACGCCCAGGTTAGATCATAAAAATCCTGTTCATTAACCAAAACATTGGCTCCTTCATAATAAATGTCCAAGAACTCCTGTAAATTGTTAAAGCGGTACGCTTTTTTTAATTCTTCTACCGAGTTATACTTGATTTCTTTATGATTTCTACTGGCAATTTCGAACATCAATTCCGGTTCAAATGTACCTTCTATATGCAAGTGAAGTTCTGCTTTTGGAATTCCTTTAATAAATTCTTCTACATCCATAATCTCTAAATAATTGTGAGGAGTGGTTATACCTTTTGATCTTGAATTTTACCTTGCAACATTTTGATCTCATCTCTCAATCGTGCAGCAGTTATAAAGTCTAATTCTTTAGCTGCTTTTTCCATTTCTTTGCGAACGTTTCTGATTCTATTTTCTAATTGTTCTTTGGTGAAGTAAGCTGTCTCTTCTTCGGCGGCTTGAAGGGTTGGGGCATTTTCAAACTTATAGGGTTCTGCTTTTTTTCCAGCCAATGCATTATCCAGAGATTTTTTAATTGCCTTTGGAGTTACTCCATGTTTGGTATTGTAGGCAATCTGTTTTTCTCGACGATATTCTGTAGCATCAATAGTTTTTTGCATACTATCTGTGATTTTATCGGCATACATAATTGCTTTCCCATTTACATTTCTTGCTGCTCTCCCTACCGTTTGTACCAAAGAGCGATTATTTCTTAAAAAACCTTCTTTATCTGCATCAAGAATAGCTACAAGGGAAACTTCTGGTAAATCTAATCCTTCTCTAAGTAGATTTACTCCTATGAGTACGTCAAAAATTCCTTTTCTGAGATCTTGCATGATTTCGACGCGTTCCAAAGTATCTACATCACTATGTATATATCGGCATCGAATATCTATTCTCGTCAGGTACTTAGCTAATTCTTCTGCCATTCTTTTGGTAAGTGTAGTTACCAAAATACGTTCGTCCTTATCAATACGTTGTTGCATTTCTTCTATCAAATCATCGATTTGATTTAGACTTGGTCGTACTTCAATTTCAGGGTCTAATAACCCAGTTGGGCGTATAATTTGTTCTACAAAAGCTCCTTCAGTTTTTTGTAATTCATAATCGGCGGGAGTTGCGCTTATATAAATTACCTGATTTTGCAATGCCTCTAGTTCTTCAAATTTTAATGGCCTGTTATCCATTGCAGCAGGAAGTCGAAAACCAAATTCTACAAGATTTTCTTTTCTTGACCTATCACCACCGTACATTGCGTGTGTTTGTGGAATGGTAACATGACTTTCATCAACAATCATTAGATAATCATCTGGGAAATAATCTAGCAGGCAGAATGGTCTTGTTCCCGGTTCTCTTCCATCGAGATATCTGGAATAATTCTCGATTCCAGAACAATATCCTAATTCCTTAATCATTTCTAAGTCAAAATTAGTGCGTTCCTCCAATCTCTTGGCTTCAAGATGTTTTCCAATTTCTTTAAAATATTCTACCTGTTTTCCTAAGTCCAATGCAATTTGATCAATAGCATTGTGAAGGATTTCAGGAGAAGTAACAAACATATTCGCAGGATAAATATTTAATCGATCATATTTTTCGATCACATTATTCGTTTGTACATCAAAAGCTTCGATCTCTTCTATTTCATCACCAAAAAAATGCACTCTGTAGGCATCATCGGCATAGCTGGGAAAAATATCTACAGTATCTCCTTTAATCCTAAAATTTCCATGTTTAAACTCTCCTTCTGTTCGTGAATATAAACTTTGCACTAAACGGTGAAGTAATGCTGTTCTAGATACAAATTGCCCTTCCTGAATTGAGATAACATTTTTTTGAAATTCTGCAGGGTTACCTATACCATATAAACAAGAAACTGATGCAACGACCAATACATCTCTTCTTCCCGAGAGTAATGATGAGGTTGCACTTAATCGCATTTTTTCAATCTCATCATTAATAGAAAGGTCTTTTTCTATATACGTTCCGGTAGTTGGGATATATGCTTCTGGTTGGTAATAATCGTAATAAGAAACAAAATACTCAATTGCATTGTTTGGAAAAAATTGCTTAAACTCAGAATACAACTGTGCTGCAAGCGTTTTGTTATGAGCCAATACTAGTGTAGGTCGTTGCAGGCGTGATACTACATTGGCCGCGGTAAATGTTTTTCCAGATCCTGTAACACCTAATAAGGTTTGGTATTTTTCTCCAGATGATATGGCACTTACCAATTGTTCGATAGCATCAGGCTGGTCTCCTGTAGGTTTAAATTCAGATATTAGTTCGAACTTCATACTTCCCTTTTCTTTTAAAAATAAAGATACACAATCATATACCATTCTTGCTATATCTTTTTCCTTAAAATATTAATAAAAAAAGCCGTTTAAAAAATTAAACGGCCAATGGTAAAGTAAATCGGGAAACTACTCAAAACTCTTTATTTTTTTCCTAATTTCTTTACGCATTAAATCTTTTACGTGCTTACAAGGGACTCTTTTTCCGTCATACCTGTTAAAAACTACCTCATTATTGATTCCGCTTTTTTCTATGGGGGAACTGCCAAGTCCAAATCCAACTTTGATATTTTTTCTAAAGTTTTCTCGGAAATTTATAAATTCATTTTCTCCGAATAATTGATGCATTTTGTGTAATGCTCCAGAACTTTTGGTATTCAAATTAGGTAAGTTTTCTTGGGTTACATAGGTAGCGACAACTTCGGCGATGTCTTCGGCGATATTAGTCTTCGCATATTCGGTAACATATTTTGGTTCCTCATATTCTGGCGCCGTTGGAATGTAGAAAGAGTTGTTGAATTTGTTTAAATGAGCGTCGTTAAGAGCGCACCCTTCAGAGATAAATAAGTTGTTGCAATTTGCTTCTTCAATGGTAGCATCAAACTGAAGTTTTCTCGCCAGGGTGATGATATGACCTGCTTCATGAGCAAGGATGTATCCATATATTCCATTCTCATTATACTTTATCGTCGAGATACCATTTTCTCCTCCTTCAAAAAATGCAAAAGCCAAATTCATCCCCATGGTCCATTCATTGATATTACCTTGAATGGTATTTTGATCCTGGCCGTTAAATACGAATCCGCCTAATCCACTATTCTCTAAGAAAAGTAATAAGAAGGTTTTTATTTTATTCTCAGCTGGTAATATAGAATTAACGTATTTAACATCATCCATAATTTTTTTATACCCCCCGTCGACTACCTCTTTTAACGTAGTAAATTCAGATGAAAGAAGTCCGTTAGTTACTGCTTTTAGCGTATAATCGTTGTTTTCATCAAAAACAAATTCCATCAAGGCTCCTTCCTGAGTTTCTTCAGGATCATCATTGTCCTTTATAGAAAGTTTAATGTTAAGATCTTCTTTTCCGATATCGAGATTGGGAGATTTATTTGAGAAAGCAAGTTCAACGTCTTCAAATAGAATTTCTTTGTTTTGATCGTCGTTGGTCTGCATTCTTACTTTCAGAGATTGTTTGCCCTTCGGAAATTTGATCTGTAGTTTGTTTGATTCGCTCAACCAATTAACACCATCTGTACTGTACTCAAATTCTTTTTTTAAATCATCATCATTGATGTAAGTCGCTTTATTGGTATTTGTAAATATACCTTCCAGGATGAGGTCTTCTGAAAAAGCTTTAGATAAATTGAGGTTAATTATAAATGGTTTCCCTTCATTAACCGAGATTCCATTGCTTTCAAGGGATAATACGGCAGCCAAATTGGTTGGGATAAATGGGTTGCCAGAAGTGTCGTCGTCATTGCTGCAGCCGGTAATTGTAAATAAAGTACACAGTACTAAATAAAAAAAACATTTTTGCATGATTTTAATTTTTGAAAGGTTAATAATGAATTTAAGAGCTGATGGGTGTGTTAATTGTTTAGGATATGTATGTTCACTGTGGTTTCGATCTTTTTAATAAGATTCAATAGATTTTGAGGTACGTTTTTGCTTCCTTTTATGCGAATGGTGTCTTTGTCGTAAATCAAAAGTTTTTCGGGAAAATCTCTAAGATTGGCATTGTAGGTTTTGTTCGTATGGTCTATTTGGTCATATAAATTGAAGATTTCAACTGTTGTTTTTTTAGGAATATTTATATTGATGTTGCCAGTCTGGTTTACATTTTTATGACCTGTAAACGATGCATTCCCTCCAGATGAAAGGGTAAAAGAATATACCGGGCATTTTCCAAAACAAGCCTTGGTGATGTAAGTAATCGAATGAGACGATGCGGTGTCATGATTACTTTTACAGCCTATTAAAAGAATAGAAATTACTATATATGTTACCATAGTGTATTTTGAAAATTTTATCATAGTATTTTTAAATTAGGTTTGTGTTTTTTGATTGAAAAGAATTCTTTCTTTTATTAAACAACACAGAAGTGATGCAACACCCTATTTTATTTTTTTGCTCTTAGTTTTGATTATTTAGTTAAAAAGAATAGGGTGTTATGTGGTAGAGGTGTTGTGTAATTGTAGAGTGATAAGATTAAAAAGCAACATTATGAATCAATCTATATTGATTAATTATGAACGTGGTAGTTAATAGATTAAAATCATATCATTCTATTTTTTTTGTATAAATAGCTTAGTTTTGAAAAAAGCAAAGTATTTATCGAATGTCTGAAGAACAAAAGTCTGTTTGTGACGAAAAAAATTTCAGAATGATTTTTGAGAATCATTCAAAGGTAATTCTCAATTTCGTTTATTATAAATGTGGAGATATGCAACAGGCAGAGGATATCACGCAAGAGGCTTTTGTGAAACTTTGGAAAAATTGTAGTAAAGTTTTATTTGGTAAAGCAAAGTCGTTTTTGATGAAAGTAGCTCAAAATGCTTTTTTAAATGAGGTGCGGCATCAAAAAGTGCTTTTAAAATATAACAAGCAAAGTTTTTCTTCAATAAAATTCGACTATAGTCCAGAATTTTTAATGGAAGAGAAGGAATTTATGATAAAGCTGGAAAGGTGTATTGCCGAGTTGCCTCAAAAGCAACGAGTAGTTTTTTTATTGAGTAGAAAAGATAATAAAACGTATCGTGAAATAGCTGAGATTATCGGCTTATCGCAAAAAGCAGTAGAAAGAAGAATGCACCTGGCGCTTTTAGAACTTAGAGAAAAATTAGGAAGATCCATCTAATAGTATTGCAAAATGGAAAAACCAGACAAAACAAATGATTTGTTGGCGAAGTGGGTGAGTAATGAGTTATCTGACTCAGAGCTTGAAGCTTTCGAAAAGTCGAAGGATTATATGCTGTATAAGACTATATTAGAAGGTACAAAGCTATTAGAAGTTCCAGAGACAGATCGAGAAAAACTTTTTGATCGTATTCAGGAAGATAAACACAAAGAGACCAAGGTTAAGCGCCTAATCCCTAATTGGGCATACGGCGTTGCGGCTAGTGTAGCCTTAATTTTTGGAGTTGCATTGTTTTTAAATCAAAAAATATCTTATGAATCTGATTTTGGTGAGCAACTGGCAGTAACACTACCAGATGGTTCTGAAGTTTTGCTAAATGCAAAATCGAAATTATATTATAAAGAACAAGGCTGGGGAGAAGAGCAAAGAAATGTTTTTCTTAATGGAGAAGGTTATTTTATAGTAAAAAAAGGAAGTACGTTTACTGTAATTTCGGGAGAAAAAAAGGTTTCGGTTTTAGGTACACAGTTCAATGTTATTACCAATTCCAATTTTTTTGAAGTTTCTTGTTTCGAAGGTAAGGTTAAGGTAGAAAGTGGTACATCTTCTAAAATTATAAGTAAAGGAGAGCGAGTTAGAGATATTGATAATACACTACAGTATGATGAAATAAAAGAACACAATCCTACCTGGATTCATGGTGAGAGTAGTTTTAGTTCAATTCCGTTGTCACAAGTGATTATAGCTATAGAAAAACAATATAATGTTATAATTAAATCTGAAAATATTGATCAAAAACTATACTATACAGGAGCATTTACACATGACAATCTCCAAAATGCGTTACATACAGTTTTTGATGCTATGGATATTAAATTTATTTTTATAGACAATACTACTATTGAATTGTCTGAAGAATAAATGAAGTACAAATTCTTTTTACTATTGTTTTTCCTCTTGGGCCTTATTGGGTATACTCAAGAAGATAAGGGTATCCGTTTTAGTAATATTGGGTTGGATGAGTTTTTAACTGAACTTGAGACAAAGTACGATGTTAAGTTTTCTTACAACTCTTCTTCTTTTGAAGGGTTTTCAATTTCTCTTGAAATTGATAATGCAACCCTATCAGGAATTCTTAATAAAGTGTCAGAAGATTATCCCTTTCAATTTAATAAAGTTGATGAGCGCTATTATGTGGTGAAATTAGAGAAAGAAGTAACGGTATGTGGGTATTTGCTAGATGAACAAAATACTCCAATGACTGGAGCCACGATTTTGAACGAGTCCAGAAAAATTGGGGTTTTGTCGAATGACCAGGGCTTTTTTAGCATTAAGAAAAATAAGATTAACGATACTTTGACTTTTTCTTTTATCGGGTATAAAACTGCAAAGGTAAAAGTAAAAGATGTTATTGATCCCGATTGCACCAAAATAACCCTGCAACAAGAAAGCTTTATGCTAAACGAGGTGCTTATTAAGGAATATCTTGCCTCTGGAATGGTTAAAAAAAGAAACGGGGCGGTAGAAATTAAACCTAAAGAGCTGGAATTGATTTCTGGTGTTTCAGAACCCGATGTACTGCAAAATATACAATTGCTACCTGGTATTGAAAGTCCTTTAGAAACAGCTTCGGGGATTTATATTCGAGGCGGTACACCCGATCAGAATTTAATTTTATGGGATGGAATAAAAATGTATAATTCAGATCATTTTTTTGGACTAATATCAGCCTTTAATCCGTATATATTAGAAGGAATTACCATTTTTAAAAACGGTACTCAGTCACAATATGGCGACAGGGTAGCAGGGGTAATTGACATTAAAACTGAAGATGCTATTCCAAATACCGTTCAAGGAGGTGTAGGAGTGAATATGACTCACGGAGATGCTTATTTGAAAATACCACTTTCTAAAAAGACAGGGTTGCTGGTTTCGGGGAGGAGATCGATAACCGATATCTTGGAAACACCCACAATCACTAAATTCTCGAATAGAGCTTTCCAGAATACTAGTATAAGTTCGAATAAAAGTATTTTTGATCCTGAATTCACCGAAATCAAAGAGCAATTTTATTTTACAGACGTCACCTGGAAATTAACGACTCATATATCTGATAAACATAAGCTTGCAGTTTCTAGTTTATATACCAGAAATAAGCTAGACTATTCGTTTAGTGATATTGAGTTTGCAGATAGTTCTAGCGACAAATTGGGGATTAAAAATTTTGGCACTAATCTAAGTTGGGAAGGAGAGTGGAGTCCAAAATTTTCTACCAGATCTGAAATCACATATTCTGAGTATGATTTAGAATACGAAGGGAGGAATATGTTTTTTAATCAAAATCAGATAATTACCAAAGAAAATGACATTCAAGAATTTGGGTTCCTATTTAACTCAGACTGGAAATTAGGTGCCAATTTTGTATGGTCAAATGGGTATCAATTATATTCTGATAAAGTCGGTTTTATTTTTACAGATACCAGCGATATTTTTGAAAACGAACAGGATAATTCTATCAATAGTTTTTATACGCAACTACAATATAGAGGACTAAAATCCTGGTTAGTTAATTTGGGAGTAAGAGCAAGTTATTATGCAGGTTTGAACAAATCGTATCTGGAGCCTAGACTTTTTGTTGAGAAAAAATTAGGGAAACACTTCAGTCTTAATAGCTCGGCAGAGCTGAAAAATCAATCGATTAGTCAGGTCATAGAATTTGCGACCTTCAATTTTGGTTTAGAAAATCAGGTTTGGATATTGGCTCAGGAGGATGGATTTCCTTTGTTACAAAGTCGTCAATTCACTGTAGGAGGGTTGTTCAACAAGGGAAATTGGAACATAGAAGTCGATAGTTATTATAAAAAAGTAAAAGGACTTACTTCGTTAACCCGTGGTTTTGAAACTCTTGCTAATGGTTTTTCTGAAGGTGAAAGTATCTCACAAGGAATCGATGTTTTGATTAAGAAGAAAATAGGCAAGTATACCTCTTGGTTAGGCTACTCGTTTTCTGATACCATGTTTACTTTTGATGATATCAATAATGGTAATTCTTTTCAAGGAAACAATAACATAGCGCATTCATTATCCTGGTCTCATGCACTGCAATTAAATAAATTTCAATTTTCTTTAGGTTGGAAATATAGAACTGGAATACCGTTTACTCAGGCTACCGGATTTGAAATTATAGATAACCAACCAATTATTCAACTAGAAGAGGCCAATGCTAGAAACTTACCAGATTACCATAGATTAGATTTTTCTATGGTTTATGATTTTAATTGGTCCAAGAATAGCGATAAAGTAAAAGGTAGATTAGGAGTTTCTTTGTTGAATTTATACGAGCAAAAAAACATTTTAAATCGCACTTTTACACTCTACCAATTGCAAGATCAAGAAGGTAATATTTCTTTTGAATTGAGAGAAGTGAATAAATTTTCTTTAGGGATCACCCCAAATCTTACATTTAGATTAAGTTTTTGAAAAGTAGTATGTTTATTTTTTTATCTAATTAAAGAAAAACTACCGGTAACAACTCTTCCATCTCCCAATTCAATTCTAAACCAATATTCGCTAGAGGGCATTAGCTTGCTATTAAATGTTCCATCCCAGCCATCACCAGTTGGTCTTATTTGTTTTAGGAGTTTTCCATACCTATCAAAAATATATACCATGGATCCCTGTGCAATTTGGTTTGAGATGCCTATAATATTCCAACTTTCATGAAATCCGTCACCATTAGGCGTAAAGTATTTCGGGAAACCAATTACCGAGATATTTTGAGTTACTATAGGTAAACAACCATTCTTATCTCTAACATATATAGTATGAAACCCTGGAGGCACATTAGTAAACGTAGGGTCGTCTTGATATTCGCTAAGTTCGTTGTTAATTTCGACAGCATATTCGTAGTCTCCCGAACCAGCCGCGTTTACAGTTACTATATTGTTATCCCTTGCATCATTAATATCGATGGATGCAATCGATGCAATACTTGAGCCAATAACCGTGAAGGCACGAGTCTTGGTGCAACCGGTTTGCATAGAAGTTACATCTACCGTATACACTCCTGGTTCTGTTGCTAAAATAGTTTCGGTTGTTTCATTGGTAGACCATTGGTAGGTGAAATCGCTTAGATTACTTCCCGGAGATAACCCTGAGTTAATGGGGATACTATTTTCGTTTTCACACAAAAAACCTTCACCTTGATCTTCTATGTCGGGCAAAGGATCTACAAAAAGGAATACCTGACTTATACCAAAACAATCGATTCCATTTTCCTGCACCCTTGCATATACAAAATCATCACCTTGCGAATTTGGTGTAGAGTTGATGTAGTCGGTAATAGAATTCATATTGAGTAACGCATCATCAGTATTTAAAAAATAAGATATGGTTAAACCTGTAGTAGAAATACCTGCAAGTACCTGGAGATCAGCTTGTGTAAGATCAAAAGAAGTAAAGCCATCTTCGGCACCGTCATCATCACATGCTCTTAATTCGGCATCATTAACCCTAGTATTACTTATTTCTAATGTAACTGTAGAAATGCTAAAACAGTTTGTATTCTCATTGTTGATGACCCGGGCATATACAATTTGATTGTTTTGATTGTTTTCAAAAGCACTAATGTTATTAATTGCTGGAGTACCAGCTTGAGCAGCTGGTAAATCGCTGTAAAACTGAACAGAATAATTAGTGTTTCCTCCTGTGAGTTCATCGGTGGCTAAGCTTAAATCAAAAATAGTTAAGCCATCACCTATGGTTTCGTAAGCGTCACATTGAATCAGGGTAGAAGAAACAACTGGAGGGATTTCAAAAAAAGTAGCATTGGCTACGCCGATAAGTGCACAACTCCCATCATTTAAATCAACTTCGAGTCTATAATTTCCAGTAGCAGTAATATCTAAAAAATTAGTAGTGCTTGAACTTGGTACATCATTGATAAACCAAGTATATGTAGCTCCAGGAATATTCTGATATGATAGACGGTAAATATCTCCATCACAAAGAGGGAGGTTTACATCGTTTGGTTCTCCGTTATTTATGATGTCAATAGTTTGAGCAAAAATAGACTGAATAAATGGAGGTAGCCCAAGGCGAGAACCTCTGTTTCTATCGTTATTTACAATGATTCCCCGTTGTATATAAATTACATCGCTTGCAGAAGCTTCGGGGTTTTCTATAACTCCCAGAAAATCGCCATTTTCTTCAATAAAACTGTATTGAGCTTTATAAATTTTTCCGTCTGGTCCTAGCTGAAGAGCACCCGCGCTAAGACGAAGTATGGCCTGGTTATTTTCATTCCGAATTCTAGTACCGCTAGCGGCAATCTGATTATCAGGTAAAGAAAGATCAAATTGTATAAGAAAACTATCTCCAATGGGGTCAGAAAGTCCAACAGTAGCATATAATTTTTGTCCGCTTTGCGAAAATTCTATTCCATATGGAGAATTACCATCGTATAATTCAATTTCATTACTTACAATACCCGTCGCGCTATCAAAATCGTATAGTAATATTTTTCCCGGACCTTCACCTCCGGTAATAGTAGCGAATCCTAAATGAGCAACTGCCAATTTATCTCCTTCGGGAGAAGTTTTTATATAACCTAATGCATTTCTTCTATATCCGGAAAGAGGCACTGTTGTACCAGTCGTAGAAGTTACAGGTGTTGTGTTTACCCCGGTTTGCGTAACACTAAATGCGTAAAAGGTATCTACAAAATGAGTGATTACCCAAAACGAGTCACAGTCATCACTTTTTACAGCTGTAATTTTTTCTGAGCATTTATATGCACTTTCTAAAGTATTTGAAGTGTCATATGTGATTAATGGAATGTTTTTTTGACCCGGGACTACACCTCCTAATCCACCATTGAGAGATAAATCTACCACAGAATACATAAACCCATCATTTACCCCATCTCCATCAAAAGTTTCAGGATCATTATCTGCATTTACATGATGAGGTTCGTCAACAGTAAAAATGATGTATATATTTGGGGTGTTGGGTTGTGGTACAATCAAAGCAGAAGATGTACTAGAAGGATCTCCTTTTAGTCGGGTTCCATTTTGCATGACATTATGAAAGCGGTCCCAAACGGTTATTCCATCAGTATAGAACAATAGTTGTCCGGTAGCATCAGAAATAGTAGTACATCCTTCTAAGGTGTCTATTTGTCCATCTATAAGTGCTGTTGGAGGAGTGGTATTAAAGCTTAATCCAGCATTTTGACCAAAATACCAATTGTTAGCTTCTCCCTGACCATATGTGCTCCAATAAAGAAAGAGTGAAAAAAGAAATAAGTGTGAATATTTCATTAAACTTTGACGCTAAAGGGCCAAAGATATCATAAATCTCTCTTTTTAAGAAGCCAGTATGAAAGTCTTACAAATATTACCGTCCATACCAATACAATTACAATCTCATACCAGTGTACTGCATAGTCATAACTTATATCTTCTCCAACCTGGTTAGCCAAGGACTGAACCGCATTTAATCTAGAGCCAGGCTCATCGATAAGATTCCACATAGACCCAAATGGAAAGAAAGCAAAAATCTTATCAGCAAGGTCTTTGGAGTATTTTGACATAACATATAAGTAAGGAAAAATTTCAACCACCAAGAACCAGATGAATAGAAACCCTAATGCAAATGCTGATCTTTTAATAAGGATTCCAATAAATAAACAAAATGAGAAAAAACCGATAAGTTTTACTAAGTAGGCAATTAAATATTCTAAGTCGGAAAATATAATAGGAATCTCATTGTAATCAGAAAATATTAAGCCTAATATTAGAGAGACTACAAATACAAAAAGTGTAGATATAACCGAGAAAACAACTACGGTTAGAAATTTAGACGCCAGGAACTCTTTTTTGCTCAGTCCATCAATTAAGTTCTGTTTTAAGGTTTTATTGCTGTATTCATTAGCTACCATTGATACTATGACAATTGCTAAAAATAACTTGAATAAAGCAGCAACGAAGGTATTAAAATGCCAGATGTAAGGGAAACTAAATATGCCCATGTCTGCCAAATGGAACTTTATAGGACCAATATTAAATTTGATAGATGCGAATAAGGCAATTGAAATTAATAATCCAAAATAACAAAAAATTAAAAATTTACTGGATCTGTTATTCCATAATTTAATGAATTCTATATTAAGTAATCGTAACATGAGTCTAGTTTAAGTTGTTGGTTAATTGTAAGAACTGTTCTTCAAGGCTTTCTTTGCGTTTTACAAGATGAGTAAGAATAATACCATCATTGAATAGCTGCTTGTTTAAACTTTCTTCATCTAATTCTTCAGCTAAAAATGCGATAAGCTTGTCTTCTTCTTCTTTAAAACTTTTAAAACGTGCTTGTTTAGATAACCACTCTTTTAAAGCAGAATTTTGATTACTTTTTAGTTCAAAGAAACCGTAACTAGCGTTCATTTCATCTACTGGTCCCGAATACAACTTAATCCCTTTTCGTATAATGACTACATGACTACATACTTTTTCTACTTCGTCCAAAAGGTGGGAAGCCAATAATATGGTAGTTCCTTGTGCAGCAATTTTTTTGATAATTTGTCGTATTTGATGGATCCCTTGTGGATCTAGACCATTTGTGGGTTCATCAAGAATTAAAATTTCAGGATCATTTAATAGAGCAGAAGCAATAGCTAATCGTTGTTTCATTCCTAAAGAAAATGTTCTAAACTTACTGTCTTTACGATCTAATAACCCAACAACTTCTAGTTTTTCTTCAATCTTATCGGGAGCGACTCCTTTGATCTGACATACCAACTTTAGATTTTGAGCAGCGGTCATATAAGGATAAAAATTTGGTCGTTCGATAATAGCTCCAACCTTTTTTAAAGCATCATGGGTAGAAGTATTACCATCAAACCAAGTAAAATCGCCAGAAGTCTTGTTAACAACATTGAGAACTATACCTAAGGTAGTCGATTTTCCACTTCCATTAGGTCCAAGAATCCCATATACATTCCCTTTTTTGATCGTAAAGGATAAGTCTTTTACTGCGGTTATCGGGCCAAATCTCTTGGTGAGATTATTTAGCGTTAGAATATTTTCCAATGAACTATTTTTTTGGTGGTTATATTAAACTAGACGACAGAGGAGAATATTTGTTACAATTTGAAGGTAGATTACAGTTGTGATATTTGTTAATATTGTTGTAATCGGGGTATATTGGGTTTTTGGAGTTTCAACATTGGAATTCGTAACTTGCCAGAAGAAATGATAGATGGTTATGGAAGAAAAATTAATGTCAAAAAAAAAACCAACATATCCTATCAATGATTTGTTGGATTCGTATTTAAAAGCTTGTAATCGAAAGATTAAGATTCCAGTATTTTATGATGATTTACTTCGGTTTTCGGGATCTATAGTGGTTTATGATAGTAACGATGAAGATACATTATGGGTTCGTGTATACTACGAAGAACATGAACGACCAGAGATAGAACTAAGTCTTAAAAAGGTGTACACTATTCTTCATTCTGACGGTAATGAGGATGCTATCGAGTTTTTAAATATAGACGCTATTGACTATTGTACTTTCGGAAACTCAAAACCTTTTAGAATAAAAGTACGAAACATTCTCAATGATAATTATACTTATATCTATGTGAAAAAGGCAGATGCTTCAAGAATTTATGGTTTGGAACTTGAGCATATGTTTTCTCCGAATCGAATTAATTTTTTGGTGTATAAAAATACTTTGATAGAGGAGCATATTGCGGGAATTCCCGGAGATGTATTTATTAAGGATTTTTTACCCGACTTAAGTGATCAGGCAAAATCACAGATCGCAAAAGAATTTGTGAAATTTAATGAGCGTTGTCAAATGCGATTATTAGGGGATATGCGCTCATACAATTATGTTATCATACCTATTCATGATTTTGACCATGTAGAGTATAAGATAAGGGCTATAGACTTTGATCAGCAGTGTTATGAAGGAAAATTAAAAGTATATCAACCTCAGTTTTTCAAAGAAAATTTTAACATGGTTGATATCGTAATGAAAAAATTGCAGCCAAACTCTATTGAACAATATAAAAAAGAAGAACGATCTATTTTGGCCAAGCGTATTTTGGCTTCCAGATCGAGGTATGAAAATTTGGTAGAGTGCATGTGTGCCGATCAGATTTCGACCGAGGATAATACAAAGGAGTTACGCGAGCATCTCTATAATTTTACGTTAGATTTAAAATTTAGAAGAAGCGATTCTATGGGTGAAGTACTCAAAACAGCCCTTGACTTTGTGAGACGAAATTATGAAAATGTGAATATGAAAAATTTATTAGATCGATAAAATTCTTTTTTACAATTGTGTTCTCTTGAAAAAATAGAGAGTTATTATTTAGAAACAAGACATTATAATATTCCTATTCCCAACAACACCGAGAATATAATTAGAAAGATACCTACCACCATTTGTATGGTGTTAATCGTGATTTTTTTTAAAAATTTATTACCGAGGTATGCTCCAGTAAAAGCCATAATAGTAGCAACAATTAGTACAGGGTAATTTAGTCTATCTCCTAGTTGTGATATATCTTTTGCATAGATTGAAATTCTAGATATATCTATACAGCAGGCTATTACAACTCCAGTTGCAATAAATGCTTCTTTAGATAACTTTGCTCGTATAAGAAAAGCGGTACGCAATGCACCTTGATGTCCAGATAAACCTCCAAAGAATCCACTTAACGCTCCTCCTACGGGCAAGTGTTTAGTGTCTATTTCTAATCGTTTTAGTTTTGGTATAAGATCAAAAAAGGAGAAGAATATAAGTAATAGAGAGATACATATTTTTACTACGGTTATTTCATATGATTTGGCCCCAAGGGTATATGAATATACTGCAGGGATTTCGGTAAGTTGCCCTAAAATGTAAGCGCCTAGAAAGGCAAATAAAGCAGCAGGAAGACCAAATCGAAGTACTGTTCTAACATTGGCAGACTTTCCAACCAATGTCAATTTAAAAATGTTATTTAACAGATGCACAATGGCAGTAAGCGCAATAGCAATATCTATAGGAAAAAAAAGTGCAAATACCGGCATAAGCAAGGTGCCCAGACCAAAACCAGAAAAAAATGTAAGTCCAGATCCTAACAGTGCTATTATGCCAACAAGAACATAATCCACGGTTAGGTCTTTTGTTCTTTATTGAAATATACTAAATAATAATACATTTGTTTTTCTTCATCCCACCCTTTTTCAACGAATTTTTCTGCAGATTCAGGGTTGATGAAATCCATCTTAATTTGCACATTGGTATCCAAATTGATGACATTCTTCATTTTCTTACGAGCTGCTGTAACGGCATTATTGGCAATAGGAAAGGAGGTAAGGTCTTCTATTTGATATTTTGGTGCTTTTTCGACTTTGTAATGTTTGAATTCTGGAATCAGATCAGGATTGTCTATAACATCATTTAAAAATGCAGATTCATCGAACTCATCGTTTTTAGCAAAATGATTTACAGCACGATTCATAAACATCACTTCTTCCTTTTTATCTTCGGCTGGAAGTACAACATCTTTTGCAAAATCCTGGCAAAATTTCATATATCTTTTCGTGTAGAAGTTTTCATCGGCAAAAGCTTCAACACCTAAAAAATGCTCTAACCAGTATTTGGTGTCGTATTTGTTAGAATCGACAGAAAGTATTTTATATCCTTCTTCCTTTTTGTGATTAAAAATAAGACATCCTTTGTCTAGTTTATTAAGATTTACTCCTTGTTGAATGAGTAATTCAATGTTTGATTCTTTTTCAGCGAATTGAAGAAAATCGTGTTTCAATTCTGATTTAAAAATTCCAATTGCATCTACCTTTTCATTATCTATTGTTACGTTGTCAAGATAGGTAACATATACTTCACCACTTTTGATATGTGGGTGCTGTGATTGTTCATAAAGCAGAGATGCTATTCTTTTCGATTTCTCGTGAACTGATGCAGGATTATTAAAAATCTCGGTACAAATTTTAAACAATGGGTTAAACTCAATGTCAACTTCATCAGCAAATTGAAAGTAGTTTTCCTCTTTTTCCCGAAAGGGTTTGAAAAAATATTCTTTTAACAGCGCTGTTAATTCATCATTAATAGCATAAGGGGCTTCAGAAAGAAAGATATTTTCGTTTCGGCTTTTATTACCAATTTTGTGTATTGAAAGAGATTCAATTTGAGTGCTATATAGGTTGATCATATTTTTTTTGTTTCAATGTAAAAAAGTGCTTCAAGGAATTTGAGTATTACTCTGGATACTATCAGTTCCAGTTCTCGTCAAAACCCAAATCATTGTATTCATCAAGATCCATAAAATCTTCGTCCTCATCATAATCATCAGATTCGTTGGCAGTAAATTCCTTTTCGGGAGCTTGATCGGGGATTTGTCCATGAACAAACATTAAGTTCGGATATTTCATCCCGCTTTCGTGATCTGCGATTTCAGCTAATTCTACCAAGAAAGTCCACATGTTTAAGAAATCATAGATATAAATCAGTTTTGGTGATGCTTCATGAACCACATCTATTAAACTGGTTTCATTCATGAGTCGAATTGGTTGCGCACCATCACTCATATCAAATAAAGATATTTCTTCACCTTGGTTCCATTTATCATCACTAATGTAAAACGATGCCATTTCTGTGCCGTCAAACCCAAAAGATTGGGTGATTACATTGTGAAATTGCTCCAAAGTTGCGTCTTGTTCAATTTCAATATCTCTAAAGACATCTTCTTCAGTGTCTAATATAACTCTAAAACGATAAATCATTCTTGACTAATTTGATTTGCAAAGATACAAACAAGTTTGTGACTTCTTTCAGATTTTGACCTTGTTGTTTTATAGTTTTTCCATTTCTGGTTTAGTTTTAAAAACTTCCAAAAGAATAAAAAATTGTACTCCAAATAGTAATGAGGACAATACCAAATGTAGGGGTTGTGATAAAAATGGAAAATCAAAATAATACATTAAAATCCCGGTAAATGCTTCCAGGCCAATAAAAATCATCACCCATGTTAGTTTGTGTAAACCTAGTTGTAAACGTCTGTGTTGTAAGAATAGCCAAGCATTTACCAATACTACAAGAACAGAAAAAGATCTGTGTACATAGAACATAATGGTTGGTGGGTCTAGCCATTGAGATTTTGCTGAGTCTCCAAGTGTTTTTATTTGCTGATCTACGTGCTGTCGTACTTGGGTTCCAAGGGCTACCTGAATCAAAGTGAGTCCTACAGAAAACAACAAAATAGATTTAAAAGTTCTAGAAAAATGGGCGATTCTAAATCGTTCTTTGGTTAAGAATAAAAGAAAAATTAGAACAGCTAGTATGACAAAAGCCATTACCATATGTATGGTGATTCTAAATGGTAATAAATTCGAATCAACAACAACTTTGCCTAACCATGCTTGAAATCCCATGGTTAACAGTACTATAGTTGCCAAAATAGGAATTTGTTTATTTTTCTTCCAAAACTTAAACGAAACAAAGAACATGAGTAAGATGGGAATACCTGAAAGTACTGTGCATAATCGATTAATATATTCGATCCATGTATGCCATACATTAAACTTGGCATAGTCATGTTTGGTATAAGGTTTCCAATTCGATGAATTGTATTGTTGTCCTGATGTGAAATCTTGAGGAGCAATTCGCAATTCTTCATCAACAATAACAATGAACCCTTTTTTATAATCATGATTTGGTTGCCACTGAATTTGAGCTTGTTCTGTTGGTGGAATATAGTATCCAAAACATTTAGGCCAGTCTGGGCAACCCATTCCCGAACCAGTCATTCTCACTACAGCTCCTGCAATTATTATGAGATATATAAAAACAATAGATGTTATTATCAGAGTTCTAAAATGCTTCTTCATATTCTTAATTTTTCTCTAACCCTAGTTCTTTTCCTTTTTGTAGCATATACTGGAATGCCGCTTCATGTTCATTTGGGATTTCCCCTTCCAGAATAGCTTCTTTTATAGCTTCTTTGATGATGCCAATTTCTCTTGACGGTCTTAAGTCGAAAGTTTTCATTATTTCTTCCCCACTCACAGGAGGTTGGAAATTACGTACATGATCTCTCTCTTCGACTTCAACAATTTTTTGTCGTACAATCTTGAAATTGTTATGATATTTTTTAAAACGTTTCGGGTTTTTAGTTGTGATATCTGCTTCACATAATGTCATAAGTTCTTCGATATAGTCACCAGCATCAAAAACTAATCTGCGTACAGCAGAATCTGTAACATCTGAAGCAATAACTATGGGTCTTGAGCTCATTAAAACCATTTTTTGAACGAATTTCATTTTTTCATTCAATGGCATTTTTAATCTCTTGAACAGCTTATATACCATTTTTGAGCCCACGAATTCATGTCCGTGAAATGTCCATCCAACTTTTTTACTGAACTTTTTAGTAGGCGCTTTACCAATATCATGTAATAAAGCGGCCCATCGTAGCCAAAGATCATCAGTGTTTTCAGAGATATTATCAACTACTTCCAGTGTGTGATAGAAATTATCTTTATGCCGTTGTCCTTCAATTTCATCGATACCTTTTAATGCTATCAACTCTGGTAAAATAAAGTTAAGTAATCCGGTTTTTTCTAATAATATAAAGCCTATCGAAGGTTTCTCGCTTAATAGAATTTTATGTAGTTCATCTACAATACGCTCTTTGGTAATAATGGTAATACGTTCCTTATTTCTTGTGATAGCTTGTAAAGATTCTTCTTCAATTTTGAAGTTTAACTGTGTTGCAAAACGAATAGCTCTCATCATACGCAACGGATCATCAGAGTAGGTGATATCAGGATTTAGCGGAGTTCGAATTAGTTTAGACTTCATGTCATCAACACCAGAAAAAGGATCTAGTAATTCGCCAAAGTGTTCTTGTGATAAGTTAAGAGCTAGGGCATTGATGGTGAAATCTCTACGGTTTTGATCATCTTCCAAAGTTCCGTTTTCTACAACTGGATTACGACTGTTCTCGGCATATGATTCTTTACGAGCTCCAACAAATTCTATCTCAATATCATCAGTTTTTAGCATAGCAGTACCATAGGTTTTAAAAACTTGAACCTTAGGTTTATTAGGCAGTAGTTTCGAAACTTCTTTAGCCAATTCAATACCGCTTCCTACGGCAACAATATCTATGTCTTTGGCAGTGCCTCTTTGTAATATATAATCCCTTACATATCCTCCTATTACATAACTATCTACGTTAAGATGTTCTGCAGCTTTGGTAATTGTCTTAAATATTGGATGTTGTAAGGCTTTTTTAAAATTTTTGGCTTCAGACATGAATCAATTTACTTCCTGATAATTTTCACGGTACTGTCATTTCCAATTTTAATAATCGAAGATGGTTTCATACCTTTTTTTTGTAGGGGCAAATTTACAACATAGTCTACGCCTTCCAAAATAGCGGTGGATATTTCTTTAAAGTTTTTTGGAGTAGGCATCCCGCTTATATTAGCTGAAGTAGAAACTATAGGGCGTTTGAATTTTCGTATGAGTTTTCCGCAGAAAGGATCTCTTGCCACCCGAATAGCCAAGGTATTATCTTCTGCAACAATGTTTTCTGCTACTCGAAGAGGTTTGTCATAAATAATAGTAGTCGGTTTTGAAGCGTATTTCAATATATCATAAGCTACTTCGGGAACATCTTCAACGTACTGTTGAAGCATTTTGAAATCACTAACCAAGCAAATCATAGATTTACTTTCTGCTCTTTGTTTTAGTGCAAAAATTTTATCTATAGCATCTGCATTGGTGGCATCGCATCCAATACCCCAAACGGTATCTGTAGGATAAAGAATAATACCTCCTTTTTTTAAAACTGAAAGTGTTTTTTCGATTTCCAATTGTTGATCAGCCATGATTTGCAATGTTTTTATAAACGTTTAAAGTCTGTTCTGCCATATTACTGGTAGTATATTTCTCCATGAGTTTTGTGTATCCTCTCTCTACAAAGTTCTTTTGAGTATCTGGTTTCTTTGCCAGATGTAATATGTGTTTTGTTAATGTTTCTGGATCATGCATTGGAGCTAGTAGACCATTTACATCGTGTTCTATTATCTCCGGAATTCCTCCCACATTTGTACTTATCACAGGGACTTTATGATACATAGATTCATAGATAAACTGTGGGATCCCTTCACTTTGCGAAGTGATAAGAGACATACCAAATTGGGGGATGAAATTTGAAGCGTTTGGAGTATATCCCATAAAAATCATGTGATTCTCCAAGTTTAGCTCTTTTATTCGGGTTAATAATGCCTCAGTTCGTTCGGTGAATGTTCCAATTTGTACAAAGAAAAAATCATTTCTTTTTTCTTTGTTTACAATTTGATCTCCAATATCTACCCAGGTATCTAAGTGTTTTGCTCGTATGTGATTTGCAATATTTCCGATAATAATTTTGTTATCAGAGATATTGTATTTATCTCTAATCTTAAACGGAGTTTCTGCGCTTTTGGTTTTTAAATTTGTTCCATGATAAATGGTTATAAGTTTATCATGATCTCGTATTCCTTTTTCGGCTATTCTTTTGGTCTCTTCTGAAACGCAAAGTATTTTTTTAATCTTGGGATAGTTGTATTTATACAGTGTTTTTTTTCGCTGTTTGATAGGGAAAGAGGTTTTTTTACTGAAGATAAAAGGTGGAAGGTTATAAAGTTTATCTGCAATAATTGCCAATTGAATTGCACTTGGGTCGTGAATGTGAATGATGTCAATTTTTTCCTTTTTACATACACGACCTAATTTAAAAACGTATCCAGGGTCAATTTTTATGCGTAAAGGAGCTGGTATAACAGGCAAGTCTGTTTTCTTGAGTCTCTCATGAAAAGGAGAGTTATTTACACAAAAAATAGTGTTTTTTACTTCGGGATGTGTTGAAGCTAGTTCACTGCATAAATTTTCAATATGATTTTCGCCACCACCCCAATTCGTTACTGCAGATAAATGTAAAATATGCATACTATTGTTTTGCTATAGTTTGTTTTTGTTTTAAAGATTCGCTTAATGAAGCACCTTTTAGAAATAAAGTAAAAAGTGCGAAATTTTTGGGTTTAAATACCGACTTGAATAAAAACTTAATAGTTAACCACCATCTCAAAATTTCATACGCCAAATATCCTGAGTTTTTTCGCAATACGTATAATAAAGATATTTTAAGTTCTTTTTTTATTGCTAAACTCTTTCCTGTGCTTTGTCCTTTGAAATGTGTATATCTCCCTTCCGGAACTAGAAAACAATCACCATTTTTTATGTGTTTGGCGATTCTATAACAAAGGTCTGTTTCTTCATAGTACAGAAAAATATTAGTATCAAACCCTCCAACTTCATCAAAAGCGTCAGCCTTTGCAACGAGAAATGATCCAGGAACACTTTGTACTTTCACAGGGTTCGTATAAACTTTTTGTCTTTTCGGATATTTTTTAGGATTTATTTTTTCTAAAATACCACGGCCAAAAAGCTCTCTTCTCAAACTTAAAAAATGATCAAAAGACTTTTGTACATTGCCATTTTCATCATATTGTTGTGGACAGCAAATGGCAGCATTTTTGTTACTTTCAAGGAAATCAAATACTATTTTTAAGCAGTCATTTTGTAAAATGGTATCATTATTTACAAAGGCATAATATTTACCATTTGCAAATTGCACTCCATGCATATTACCACCTCCAAAACCGGTGTTGAATTTACTTCTAACAAAGGTTAAATTTGGCAAGTCTAGAGATTGAATAGCTGTCTCTAGAGACGTATAGTCTTCAATTTCAGAAGCATTGTCAACTACCACAAATTCATACGAAATCTCAGAAGAAGTTTGTTCTTGGATAGATTTAATACAATCTACAGTAAAAGTGGAAGAGTTGTAATTAATAAGTATTACAGAAATGTCTATCATAGGTTAGCCTTGAGCATAAAAATCAAAAGTACAAGTTGAAAACAGATTAAGCAAATGAATATGATTTCGTTTCCATGTGCAGGTACTTTTTATTTGAATATATTTGCAAAAAACCAAATGAATGGATTACGAAAATAAGCCCGAAGGTTACTACGATAATATACGTCATGAAATGATCAAATATCTACCCGATAATCCTAAAAAGATCATTGATATTGGGTGTGGTAATGGCGCTTTTGCAGAAGTTTTGAAAGAGCAAACTGGAGCAGAGGTCTGGGGTATAGAGTATATGGATGATGAGGCTCAAGTTGCTAAAGATAGATTGTTTAAAGTATTCTCTGGAAAATGTGAAGATTATCTAGATGAACTTCCAGATAACTATTTTGACGCTATTTATTTTAATGATGTCTTAGAGCATTTGGTAGATCCTTACATGGTTTTGGACAAGATAAAACATAAACTTACTCCAGAAGGGGTGGTAATAAGTTCTATACCAAATGTAAGGTATCATAATACTTTTATGCGGGTATTGGTAAAAAAGGATTGGATGTATGAGGACTTTGGGGTTATGGATAGAACACATCTTAGGTTTTTTACAGGCAAAAGTATTAGACGAATGTATGAAGAGCTAGGGTATTTAGTGGTAAATCATGAAGGTATTAATAAAAGTAAATCGATTAAGCCATATCTATATAATATACCAGTTTTATTTACTCAGTTAGACATAAGGTATCCACAATATGCTACTGTTGCTAAGTTTAAAAGATAATATGCTTGTTAATGCAAAATAAATTTATACTACATCCTGAATATGAAGCTTCTAGGGCCAAAATAAAAGAAGTAATATCCAATTTCGAGAGTTATTCTAAAATTTTAGGAGCTGCAGAACGTAACATTATAAAAATTGCTGAGGTAGATGGGAAGGAGTATACTATTAAATCTTTTAAAATCCCCAATATTATAAATCAGGTAGCGTATAAGTTTTTAAGAAAATCAAAAGCACAAAGATCATATGAATATGCAAATAAATTGCTGGACTTTGGTATAAATACTCCATTTCCTGTCGCTTATGATTTATATACAACACTTTTCTTATTCAAAAAGAGTTACTATGTTAGTGAGCTGGTAGATTGTGATTTGACCTATAGGGAGTTAACCACAGATTTCGGTATTCCAGATCATGAAGAGATATTAAGAGCTTTTACTCGTTTTACATATAAATTGCATGAAAATGGCGTGAATTTTCTAGACCACTCTCCTGGAAATACTTTAATAAAAAGAAAAACTGGAGGAGGATACGATTTTTATTTGGTTGATCTCAATAGAATGGAGTTTGGGCCCATGAATTTTGAAACTAGGGTGAAAAATTTTGCGAAGCTTACTATTCATAAATCTATGATTGAGATCATGAGTAACGAATATGCAAAATGCACAGGAGAAGACGAAGAAAAAATATTTCAACTCATGTGGCAGACTACCAAAGAATTTCAGGATAAATTTTATAGAAAAATCAGAATTAAAAAAAGAGTATTCTTTTGGAAGAAAAAGTATAAAACTATGCCTTCCGATTCTCCGATTTAATAATCTCCCTCAATTTTATATACTTTAAAAATGTAAGATTAGCAGTTTGAAGACAAATAATAAAGCCATTTAAACCGTCTAAAAAACCTAACCTTAAAAAGTAAGCTTTAAAAAAAGCCCACCACGGATTAAATAAAATTTTCCATAACGTAGCTTTTTTACCAAGCTCAAAATAGGATTGAGCAGAAATAGAAGAAAACTTTTCAATTTGGGTATTGTAAGCACTGTATGTAGGGTAGTTCCAATGTAAAATATCACCTTTGAGTTTACCGCAATTTTTTGGATCGTGTAGTTTGTAAGAATCATGTGGATTAATACCTTTCCATTCTCCTTTGCCTTTTACAAAAGCACGTAGTTTTTTGTCGGGATACCAATCTGAATGCTTGATCCATTGTCCACAAAAGTTATTGTAGCGGTTCATATAATAACCATCATATACCCAATTTGATTTTAATTTTAAAAGTGTCTCCTGTAGTTTGGGAGATAATGCTTCGTCTCCATCAAGAGATATGATATGATCATGAGTAGCTTGGTTGATGGCAAAGTTCTTTTGTTCTTTATAACCAAGAAATTTTTGCTTTACGAATTTCACATCATATTTTTTGCAAATTTCTTCGGTGCGATCTGTGGAGAAGGAATCTACAACGACAATTTCATCAACCACATCTTTTAGAGATGCTAGACATGTTTCAATTTTTCGTTCTTCATTATATGTAATGATTACTCCAGAGAGTTTTACCATTGTCAGTTCCTTTTTTAAATATGATTTTGCGCAAAAATAACCATTTTTACCACATGAATTATTCTTAGTATGTACAGCTACAAAAATATATCCTTCGATATACCTCTATCTTGTTATTTAAACAGTTGCATTAGATAGCTCTTTAGTTGAGGGATAATTAATTCGGGTGTGAAATATTGGTATAGTTCTATTGATTGATCTTTAAGAGATTTAGGTGAGCTATCATCAAAGAGGTCAGGCCTTACATCGGCCAAATGAATGGAGTCATGATCTAGGCCGTCTTCAAACATATTCCAGTCTTTTTTGATGATCCAAGGAGAAAAAATTGTAAAAGTAGGTATATCTAGTGCTTTGGCCATGTTTACTGCTCCTCCTTCATTTCCGATCAATGCATCACAGTGAGATAAAATGGCAATAAAGCCACGAAGACTTTTTGCATATACATTAAAGTGAATACATTTTTGTGTACGCGGGAGCGTATATTCATAAATAGTCTTCACATCTTTTTCCTGACTTGGGATGTAATTGAAAAGGATATTTGCTTTGGTTTGGTATTCAATTTCATCAATTAGTTTAGCCATGTATTTTAGAGGAAGGGTTTTACGCTCTTCGCTTCCCAAAACACTGATCATAATTAAGGGAGTTTTGGCATCAATACCATTAGACTCAAGAAATTCTTTGGCTTGTTCTTGTTCTTCTTTGTCAAGAAAAATTCGCGGTTTTACAATTTCGGTGGCTATTCTATGTTCGGGTAAAACTAATCTTAGTCTATTTTCTATTGCTGTACTAGCATTGGTTAACGTCTCAGATTTTCTATGAATAATGGTATTGTAAATAAATTGGGTATACCACTTATAGAAAGAAACGCGCTTAGGTGCTCCAGAGAACAATGTAATCAAATTACTCTCCAATTTCCCAAAGGCATCAATTACATAATCATATTTAGATTTTCGTATTTCTTTCAGAAATTTAAATAGTTCTTTTTTACTATCTCGATATTCTTGTTTAAACTCTATAATATTGTCAAAAAAAGGATTGTTTTTTATAACAGGTTTTGTATTAGTGTATATCAGATAATCAATGGTGGCGTTGGGGTATTCCTTCCTTAAGGTCTCACAAATAATAGAGCCTGTAAGGACATCACCAATCATTTTCTGCTGAATAACTAAGATTTTCATAAGCTATTTGTCAAAATAATTGAGCTTGTTTTAAGTCGCAAAACAAGCTCAATGTCAAAAATATCTTCTTCGTTTTACTAAACGGCTACATCATACTCACGAAGCGCATCATTTAGAGAAGTCTTTTTGTCTGTACTCTCTTTACGCTTTCCAATAATCAAGGCGCATGGAACATTATATTCACCAGCAGCAAATTTCTTGGTGTAACTTCCCGGAATAACAACTGACCCAGCAGGAACAACACCTTTTCTTTCTACAGGGGTATCTCCAGTAACGTCAATAATTTTTGTCGAGGCAGTCAATACTACATTAGCACCTAATACCGCTTCTTTTTCTACCCGAACACCTTCTACAACAATACACCTAGATCCTATAAAGGCATTATCTTCAATGATTACGGGGGCCGCTTGTAAAGGCTCTAGTACGCCTCCAATACCAACTCCGCCACTGAGATGAACATTTTTACCTATTTGTGCACAACTACCTACTGTAGCCCACGTGTCCACCATAGTGCCCTGATCTACGTAAGCTCCAATATTAACATAACTTGGCATTAAAATAGTGCCAGGAGAAATAAAAGCTCCATGTCTAGCAACTGCATTAGGTACAACGCGAATACCTTTGGCTTCGTATCCTCTCTTTAAAGGAATTTTATCATGATATTCGAAAATACCAGCCTCAAGAGTTTCCATTTTCTGAATAGGGAAGTATAAAACAACTCCTTTTTTTACCCATTCATTAACTTGCCATCCACCTTCTACAGGTTCGGCAACTCTTAACTCACCTTTGTCTAGTAGGTTAACGACTTCTCGAATAGCTTCTTGTGTTGAAGGTTCTTTCAAAAGCTCTCTATTATCCCAAGCTTTTTCTATAGTTTCTTTTAGTTGGTTCATTGATTAAAAATTTTGGTAAAGATAATAGCTTCGGTGGAAAAAAGTACGGATAAACCATATTTTAGGAAACCATTAATAAATAAGGTCTTTTTATAATAAAATCATACTTTTGCAAAAAAAATTAGATGGCTCGTATTTTGGCAATAGATTATGGAGGGAAACGTTGTGGTATAGCTGTAACAGATGAATCCCAAATCATAGCTTCGGGGTTAACCACCGTAGATACTCATGAACTATTGCCTTGGTTAAAGGAGTATGTTTCTAAGGAAGAAATCGAACTTTTCGTTGTGGGAGAACCAAAAAGGTTACATGGAGAACCTTCAGAAAGTGAAAAGTTAATTCAGCCTTTTTTAGAAAAATTAAATAAGTTGTTACCAAATATTCCTGTAAAAAGAATAGATGAGCGATTTACTTCTAAGATAGCTTTTGATACTATGATAGCGAGTGGAATTTCTAAAAAGAAAAGAAGAGATAAAGCTCTTGTTGATCAAATAAGTGCGACGATTATACTACAGGATTATTTGTATAATCGATAACGAATAGAAATACATTAAGATATATGATACTTCCAATTGTTGCATATGGAGACCCCGTTCTAAAGAAAAAAGCTAAGGATATCGAAAAAGAATATCCTAAACTTGATGAGCTTCTTGAAAATATGTTTGAAACCATGTACGCTGCACATGGCGTAGGTTTAGCAGCTCCTCAAATAGGTCTTCCTATTCGAATTTTTCTAGTGGATACAGAACCGTTTTCTGAGGATGAAGAATTGTCTGAAGAAGAGCGAGAACATTTAAAAGGATTTAAGAAAGTTTTTATTAATGCTACTATTCTTGAGGAAACAGGTGAAGAATGGGCGTTTACTGAAGGATGTTTAAGCATACCAGATATAAGAGAAGATGTATTTAGAAACGAAACAATCAAAATCAATTATTTTGATGAAAATTTTGTAGAACATACAGAAACGTATGGAGGTTTGGCAGCGCGAGTTATTCAACATGAATACGATCATATCGAAGGAATATTATTTACAGATAAACTTTCTAGCCTCAAAAAACGTTTAATCAAAGGAAAACTTACCAATATCTCTAAGGGGAAAGTAAACGCAGATTATCGCATGCGTTTTCCGTTAGCAAAAAAAGGAAGATAATTAATTTTAAGGTGAGCAATGTTTGATTATTTAAAACGATCTACAGATATTTGCCACCTTCGAAAACAAAACATATGAGTTTAGATAAAATATTGGCGATTTCAGGAAAGCCAGGGCTTTATGAATTAAAAACACAAACCAGAAGTGGTTTCTTGGCAGAATCTCTAATCGATGGGAAAAAGCTATCAGTAAGTATACGACATAATGTAAGTGTGCTTAGCGAAATAGCTATCTATACCTTTTCTGAAGAGGTTCCGCTAAGGGAGATTTTTCAGAAAATACAGGAAAAAGAGAATGGAGAACAAGCTATAAGTCACAAAGAATCGAAAGATAAATTGATAGCGTATTTCAGTGAAGTTTTACCAGATTATGACGAAGATCGAGTATATGCAAGTGATATGAAAAAAGTTATACAATGGTATAATATTCTCCAATCAAAAGGAATTACAGATTTTTCAGATTCTGAAACCAATTCGTCTGAAGAGGAAGAATAAACGTATAGATCATCATATATAATAAATCCTGTCATTAGACAGGATTTGATTTTTTAAACACTTAATTGTTTGAATTTCAGTTGTTAATGAAGTATGGATAAGTTCCTGAAATATTGCTTAATATTCAATGCAGCGTTTCACTACTTCTTTGTATTTTTGCGCAGAATTCAAACGCAACAGATAAAATTTTAGTTTACATGGCTAACACCAAATATGTTTTTGTAACCGGAGGTGTTTCCTCTTCTTTAGGAAAAGGAATTATTGCAGCTTCATTGGCTAAATTGCTTCAAGCAAGAGGGTACAGGGTTACTATTCAAAAATTGGATCCATATATTAATGTAGATCCAGGTACTTTAAACCCTTATGAGCATGGTGAGTGCTATGTAACTGACGATGGTGCAGAAACAGATTTAGATTTAGGACATTACGAGCGTTTTTTAAATACTCCTACTTCGCAAGCCAATAATGTAACTACAGGTAGAATTTATCAAAGCGTTATAGAAAAAGAAAGACGTGGAGAATTTTTAGGAAAAACAGTTCAGGTAGTTCCTCACATTACTAATGAGATCAAAGAAAGAATCCAAATTCTGGGTAAGAGCGGCGATTATGATATTGTAATTACCGAAATAGGAGGGACTGTAGGAGATATAGAGTCTTTACCATATATAGAAGCTGTACGTCAATTAAAATGGGAATTAGGAGACACAAATGCAATAGTGATTCATCTAACATTAATTCCATATTTATCTGCAGCAGGAGAATTAAAAACTAAACCGACCCAACATAGTGTGAAAACACTGATGGAGAGTGGAATAAAAGCTGATGTATTGGTGTGCAGAACCGAACATGAACTATCTGATGATTTACGTCGTAAGCTGGCTCTTTTCTGTAATGTAAAACCAGAAGCGGTTATTCAATCTATTGATGCATCTACCATTTATGATGTGCCAAATCTTATGCTGGAGGAAGGTCTAGATGCGGTAGTACTAAAACAACTGGTTTTACGTGACGATAATACTCCAAATTTAGAAAATTGGAATAAATTTCTACAAAGGCATAAGAATCCAAAACATGAAGTGACTATTGGGTTAATAGGAAAATATGTTGAACTACAGGATTCATATAAGTCTATTTTAGAGGCTTTTATACATGCAGGAGCAGAGAATGAGGTAAAAGTAAATGTGGTTAGTATACATTCTGAATATATTGATGATGCTACAATTGCTAAAAAGATAGCACACCTTGATGGTATTTTGGTTGCTCCTGGATTTGGAGAGCGAGGTATAGAAGGAAAAATAAAAGCGGTACAGTATGCAAGGGAAAACAAAGTTCCTTTCTTTGGAATTTGTTTAGGAATGCAAATGGCCGTAATAGAATATTCACGCAATGTTTTAGGATTAAAAGATGCCTGCTCTGTTGAGGTAGATGAAAATACCCCTAACCCGGTAATAGATTTAATGGAGGAGCAAAAGAATATTACCGATATGGGAGGCACAATGCGTTTAGGAGCTTGGGATTGCCAATTGGCTGAGGGGAGTAAAGTCTTTGAAGCGTATGGAAAAGAACTAATAACAGAACGTCACCGCCATCGTTATGAATATAATAATTCATATAAGGAACAATTAGAAAACGCAGGATTACAAACAACAGGGATTAATCCTAAAACTGGTTTGGTAGAAATTATTGAAATTCCAGAGCATCCTTGGTTCGTTGGTGTGCAGTATCACCCAGAATATAAAAGTACTGTTGCCAATCCGCATCCTTTGTTTATAGCTTTTATAAAAGCAGCCGTAGCATATTCAAATAGTGCCAAAGGTGCCAAAGTGTCACAGGGGTAATAATTGGCGAGATAATTGACATTAAAAGATTAACATAAATCTCTAAAGCCTTTTCCACAATGTGGGATAAAGGCTTTTTATACATAAATTGATGGAAGAAAAGAAATTTGACCTTAATTCGATTATTGGATTCACCCTTATTTTTGGAATCATAATATGGATGTTCTATCTAAATCAGCCAACTCCAGAGGAAATCGAAGCAGAAAAAGCCAAGCAAGAACAACTGGAAAAAGAAAAAAAAGCTGATACCAAAACAGAAACTACTACAGATTTTGTTACAGAAAGCGAAGCAATAGTGGCTAACCCACAGGATTCTGTCGCACTCGCTAGCGCAAAGTCACAATTAGGAGCGTTTGCGTATTCGGCAAGTTTGCCTTCGGCGTCGGATACATTTACAACTATAGAAAATGAATTGTTAAGGTTAAAAGTTAACAATAGAGGAGGGTATATTTCTGAAGCTTTACTGAAGCAATTTAAACGATATGATTCGGTTCCGGTATATTTAATCAAAGATGGTAAGAATGCTTCTTTCAATATCAATTTTGGGACTACAGGTAATAGAATTTTAAATACTAAAGACCTGTTTTTTGAGCCAACGGTGACCAAGAATGGTGAAAATACGGTGCTTTCTATGCGATTAAAAGTGTCTGAAACCAAATTTCTAGAATACCGCTATGAGTTAAAGCCTAACGAATATATGTTAGATTTTACCATACGTTCTCAAGGACTACAACAAGTATTCAATAGCAGTCAATCGATCAATCTAGATTGGAAATTGCAGGCAGCAAGACAGGCCAAAAGTGCTGCATATGAAAACCGATATACCGAAATTATATATGAGTATGATGGTGACAAAGACGATTATGTTGGTCAAGGAGAGTTTGCCGAAGAAGAAGAAGAGAATGTTTCCTGGATAGCTTTTAAACAACATTTCTTTACATCTGTATTACTTACAGATACTCCTTTTAAAACAGCTTCTTTTGAGTCAAAGAATATAGCTGGAAATACCGAAGAAGCAGATAAAGATATTAAGGTAACAAGAGAATTCGCAGCTTCTGTACCTTTGGATCTAAAAGGAGGGGAACTTAATTATGCTATGAATTGGTACTATGGACCTACTGATTATAAAATATTGAATTCTTATGATCGTAATCTAGACGAAATAGTGCCATTAGGATGGGGAATATTTGGTATAATAAATAAGTATTTGTTTATTCCTTTCTTTGGGTTTTTAAGTGGTTTCTTACCATATGGTATTGCAATTATAGTTATGACCATAATTGTACGTATTATTCTTTCTCCTGTAACTTATAAGTCGTACTTATCTCAGGCAAAAATGAAAGTATTACGCCCAGAGATTACAGAAATTAATGAGAAGTATAAAGATAATGCCATGAAAAAACAGCAGGAAACTATGGCGTTATATAGCAAAGCTGGGGTAAATCCTATGAGTGGTTGTTTGCCGGCTTTAATGCAAATTCCTGTATTTTATGCACTGTTCAACTTTTTCCCAAGTGCATTTCAATTGAGACAAAAGAGTTTCTTATGGGCAAGCGATCTATCAAGTTATGATACAATAGCTCAGCTACCTTTTGAAATACCATTCTATGGAGATCATATTAGTTTATTCCCGATTTTAGCATCGGTTGCTATATTCATATATATGACAATGACAACAGGGCAAACTATGCAAACTCAGCAGCCAGGAATGCCTAACATGAAATTCATCATGTATTTATCTCCGCTGATGATGTTATTTTTCTTTAACAACTATGCTAGTGGATTATCACTGTATTATTTTATTTCTAACTTAATTACTATTGGTATTATGTTGGTTATTAAGAATGTGATTATTGATGAAGACAAGATTCATGCAAAGATCCAGGAAAATAAGAAGAAGCCTAAGAAAAAAGGTAGATTTCAGCAAAAGATGAAGGAACTTATGGAGCAGGCAGAACAACAACAAAAGCAACAACAAAAGCAAAAAACTAAAAAGAAGTAGCATATACATGCCTTAGAAAAGCAAAAAGCTCCTCTAAAGGAGCTTTTTTTGTATTTTAGAGTTGTTTTAATAATTTTAGGTATTAATAAAATTGGTATACTTTTTGGAATTTATCTTCGTTGAAATAAAGTCCCAAATAATGTAATTATGCGAAACATATTTTTACTTTGTGTTTTTATCTGTACAAGTATTGCTCTTTCGGCTCAAGAATATAATCAATTTGATGCTGATGGCAAGAGACATGGAAAATGGAGAAAAAGATACGATAACAGTGATCAAATTAGATATGAAGGTACTTTTGATCACGGTAAGGAGGTAGGTAAATTTAAGTTTTATAAACCAAGTGGAGGAAAGTCACCTACAGCTATTAAAATCTTTTCTAAAGAAAGTGACACAGTCTTAGTGCGATATCTTAGTGTGAAAGGAAAAGTGATAAGTGAAGGAAAAATGGTTCTTAAAGCTCGTATAGGCCTTTGGAAATATTTTCATAATGGATCAGATAAAATAATGATGACCGAGAAGTATGTTGATGGTAAGCTAGATGGTGAGCAATTGACTTATTTTGACAATGGTCAATTAACAGAAAAAACTCAATATCTGGCAGGAAAAAGACATGGAAAAAGAGTCATTTATTCAGAAAAAGGGATCATGCTGAAAGAATATACCTATGAAAATGGTCAACTGCATGGACTAACCAAATACTATGATACTGAAGGGAATCTTATCATAGAAGGAAAATATAAACGAGATCGCAAAGATAGCATCTGGAACTATTATACCAACGGTAAGATTACCGAACGAAAGCTTTTTCCTTTAGAAAAAAGGGGCTGATATTGGTATTGATTTATAAAATATAGATATAGACAAAACCATAAAGCAATACAAAGTATTGCTTTTTTTATTTAGTATTTTTGCGGAAATAATAATAGTTTAAAAACCAAATTGAGGTAAAAGAAAAGGAGTTTTTTGATGAAAAGAGTAATCGTAGGACTTTCAGGAGGAGTTGATTCTAGTGTTGCAGCATACCTGTTAAAAGAGCAAGGGTATGAGGTCATAGGATTATTTATGAAAAATTGGCACGATGATTCTGTAACTATTTCAGATGAGTGCCCTTGGTTAGACGATAGTAATGATGCACTATTAGTGGCCGAAAAATTGGGTATCCCATTTCAAACAGTAGATTTAAGTGAGCAGTATAAAGAACGCATTGTAGATTACATGTTTAATGAGTATGAAAAGGGTAGAACGCCGAACCCAGATGTATTATGTAACAGAGAAATTAAATTTGATGTTTTTCTTAAGATAGCGTTGTCTCTAGGGGCAGATTATGTAGCTACCGGTCACTATTGTAGAAAAGAAACTATAGTAGAAAACGGTAAGGAGGTACATCGCTTATTGGCAGGAAAAGATCTTAACAAAGATCAATCTTATTTTTTATGCCAGTTATCACAGGAGCAACTATCCAAAACATTGTTTCCGGTAGGAGAGCTTCTTAAGCCAGAGGTTAGAGAAATAGCAGCAAAACAAGATTTGGTAACAGCAGATAAAAAAGATTCTCAAGGGTTATGTTTTATTGGGAAAGTTCGTTTACCAGAATTTCTGCAACAAAAATTACAACCCAAACAAGGGGATATTGTTGAGATTCCTTCTTCTGAAGGAAAATATCAGAAAGAGATACCTCAGTTCACATCAAAGAAAGAGGAGCTAGAGTTTTTGTCTGCAAAATATAGTTATTCTGCCGGTGAAGGTAAGGTCGTAGGCCAACATCAAGGGGCCCATTATTATACCAAAGGTCAACGAAAAGGATTAGGAGTAGGAGGCACTCCAGAACCTTTATTTGTAATTGAAACCGATGTAGAAACGAATGTGATTTATACGGGTCAGGGAAAGAATCATCCAGGTCTTTATAGAAAAGCATTATTTATTACCAATGATGAACTACATTGGGTAAGAGACGACTTACGATTGACCGTTGATGAAGAGTTAGAAGTATTAGCCAGAATTAGATATCGTCAACCTTTAGAGAAGGCCAAATTATATATGGTAGACTCTGGTATGTATGTGGTTTTTGAAAATAATCAAAGTGCAATTACTGAAGGTCAGTTTGTAGCCTGGTATTTAGAAGATGAATTAGTTGGATCTGGAGTAATTTCGTAACTTGTGATCACTAAAAAATAATATAGTATAAAACCCCAAAGGTTATGTAATCTTTGGGGTTTTTAAACGCAAAATAAATGAACACAATCAAAGAGTTATTTGGTATAAAATACCCTATTGTGCAAGGAGGAATGATTTGGGCAAGCGGTTGGAGATTAGCGAGTGCAGTAAGTAATGCAGGTGGTTTAGGGCTTATAGGTGCTGGATCTATGTATCCAGAAGTGCTGCGAGAACATATTCAGAAATGTAAAAAAGCTACTGATAAACCTTTTGGAGTAAATGTTCCTATGCTGTACCCGAATCTTGAAGAAATTATTGAGATTATTATCGAGGAAGGGGTAAAAATAGTTTTTACTTCGGCTGGAAATCCAAAAACATATACTAGCTATTTAAAGGAGAAAGGTATTACCGTGGTTCATGTTGTTAGTAGTTTGAAGTTCGCTTTGAAAGCACAAGCGGCAGGTGTTGATGCTATTGTTGCCGAAGGTTTTGAAGCCGGTGGACACAATGGTAGAGATGAAACTACGACTTTGGCGTTGATACCTATGATAAGTAAAGAAATAGAAATCCCTTTAATAGCAGCTGGGGGTATTGCAACTGGAGCTGCAATGTATGCAGTTATGGCTCTTGGGGCAAATGGTGTTCAAGTAGGAAGTCGTTTTGTTGCTAGTGATGAGGCTTCATCACATATCGATTTCAAGAATATGGTGGTAGAGGCCAAAGAGGGTGATACTCAGCTTACCCTTAAGGAACTGGCTCCAGTTAGAATGCTGAAAAACAAATTTTACCAAGACGTCGCTGATCTATATGTTAAAGGTCCTTCTGTTGAAGAATTAAAAGAGCTATTGGGTAGAGCCCGAGCAAAACGGGGAATGTTCGAGGGGGATTTGGTAGAAGGAGAACTTGAAATTGGACAAGTATCTGGGTTAATAGATGATATTAAACCGGCGGCAGATATTGTTACAGATATGATTGCCGAATTTAACAGTACGAGAAAAGAAATGGAAAAACTTTCTATTTAACATATCTATTTATGAATTCGAGAGCAGAGCAGTTAAAAGCGTTTGATAGATTACTAACAATCATGGATGAATTGAGAGAACAATGTCCATGGGATAAAAAGCAAACCCTACAATCTCTTAGGCATTTAACGATTGAAGAAACCTACGAATTGGGAGATGCTATTTTAGATAATGATCTCGAGGAAGTGAAAAAAGAACTTGGGGATCTTATGTTACATATTGTTTTTTATGCTAAGATTGGTAGTGAGACCAACGATTTTGATATTGCCGATGTTGCTAATGAAATATGCGAAAAATTAATAAACAGGCATCCGCATATATATGGAGATGTAAAAGTAGCTAATGAAGAAGATGTAAAAAGAAATTGGGAAAATCTAAAGTTAAAAGAAGGTAAAAAAAGTGTCCTGGAAGGAGTTCCTAGATCCCTCCCTGCAATGGTAAAAGCAAATAGAATACAAGACAAAGTTGCAGGAGTAGGATTTGACTGGGAAGAACCAAATCAAGTATTTGAAAAACTTAAAGAGGAACTTGAAGAACTGCAGCATGAAGTTAATGTTCAGGATGAAGATAAGATAGAATCTGAGTTTGGAGATGTTTTATTTTCTATGATCAATTATGCCAGATTTTTAAATGTAAATCCAGAAAATGCATTGGAACGCACGAATAAAAAATTTATCAAAAGGTTTCAATATTTAGAAAATAAGGCCAAAGAGAATAACAAAAGTTTGAAAGATATGACTTTGGCAGAAATGGATATTTTTTGGGAAGAAGCCAAAAAAATATAACGCTTACTCGATTTAACCTTGCATTTTTGAGCACCAAAAATTAACAAAAATGATGTTTTTCTCCTGTTTTTTTGTGGTTTTTAAGTAATGTTTTAATTTTATTTTAATGCCTTGATCGCCCGTTATTCCTCATTTTAGAGGTAAAATATTATCGGGAAACCCTTCGGTATTAAGGTTTTAAGAAAAACAAATCGTAAATTAGAGAGTATAATTATTTCGAAGATAATTATGTGGCTAACTCAAAAAAAAAAATTGTCTATTTACGTATTGGCCCTCTTTATTTTATGTACCTCTTCTAGTTTGTTTTCAAAAAATGATATAGAAGGTATTGTAAATAAGGATATAAATTCTCATTACCTATTGTTTTCGGCCAAAAAGCAATATGAAGACAAGAAATTTGTACAAGCCATTGATACCTACCAAAAAATCCTTGAGCATCAACTTGTAGATTCGGTATATGTATTTAGAGAACTTGCATTTTCTTACGCAGAAATTGATGATGCAGATCAAGCAAGTTTATATATCGAAAAGTATATCATGTCTAGCTTAGATCTGAGCTTCATAGGGCATAGTTACTTTGAGCAAATCAGTAACTCAGAATCTTACCAAAAGCTTCTAAAAAAATACATGCGTAAAGTCGATTTATGGTCCATATTTTGTTTTTACGTTGGATTTATAGGAGGATTTATAGCCTTAGTACTTAATTTGGGAAAAAGATCAAATAAGATAGCCAACTTACTAATGAGTTTATTTGTTTTGTTGCATTCTTTCTTTATTATCCATTTAGGGTTGTATTTTATGAATTATGAATATTACCTGCCGCATACGTTATATATGTCTACTTCTTTTTCATTTTTATATGGCCCTCTTATATATTTTTATTTTAAAAGAGTAACTACAAACTATATTTTTAAGCTTTCTGATCTTTTACATCTTGTGCCTACAGTTTTGTTGGTAGTGTTATTGTATCCGATTTATACCTTGTCTCCCGAAGAAAAGTTAAGAATGATGCTTCACAAAGAGCGACCATATATGGCGCTAATTTCTATCTCTAAACTTATTTCATTATTGGTTTACGGTGTGTTGGTATTTAAAATGTATGTTTCATCAGTTAGAAGAAATACATTCTTTCCTAGGATTGTTTCTATTTGGCAAAGGAATATTGTTATTTTTTGTTCTGTTTATATTATTTCATATGCTATTTATTCCATTTTAATTATACAGTATATGCATAATGGTTTTTTATTTTATCTACAAGTAGTCTCAATGGCTTTGTTGGTGCTGTATGTAAGTTATACTGCGTTTGTGCAACCTAGCATTTTTGGTAAATTAAAAATGGAAGCGGATACATCTATACATGAATTGGACAAATACAAAAAGTCTGGACTCACGCAAAGTCTTTCATTAGAATTAAAAGAAAAATTACTATACCTTCTAGATACTGAAAAGATTTATAAGCAAAATGATATTACACTTCAAAATATAGCCGAATTGCTCGATACAACAAGGCATAATGCATCTCAAATTATTAATGAACATTTTGGATTGAATTTTTTTGAGCTTATTAATAAGTATCGCATTGATGAAGCCAAAGAATTATTACGAAGAGAAAAAGATAAAAACTTTACGATAATTAATGTTGCCTATGAGGTTGGTTTCAATAATAAAGTAACGTTCAATAAATCTTTCAAAAAATATAATCAAATAACACCTTCAGAATATATAAAGTCTTTCCTAACGTGATTTATAAATAAAACTCTTTTCCATAGTAAACCGGTAAGCATTCTTCGGTACAAGTAAACTATGATAAGGATTATCCTCCTATTGTACCTACTGCACGTACTTTATAATACAATCTAGAAAGAACCAGGCAAGAGATCACCATAAAGTGTATACGGTTTGATGATGTAATTATTGAGTTAGCCTTCGATAATACTCTTGCCTTCTTTCATGATTCAAATGATAATTGGAGTATAATTTTTAAAATTTTTGTTTATGAAAGTACATCCTAGTAGATTGCTGATACTGCTTTGCTTGATATCAAGTACAGTTTTGGCACAAATGAAAACCGTTACTGGAACGGTAACAGATGAAGATGGTTTGCCATTGCCAGGGGTGAATATTATTATAAAGGACACCAATAGAGGAACGCAGTCAGATTTTGATGGTAATTATGCCATAGAAACTCAAAATGGGGAGATAATTTCTTTTTCTTATGTCGGTTTTGTCACTAGCGAAATTGCAGTAGCCGATCAAAATGAAATCAATATCACTCTGGCGGCAGATATTAGTACATTAGAAGAGGTAGTGGTAGTTGGTTTCGGGACACAATCAAGAAGAAAAATAACCGCAAATATTGCTTCCATATCCTCTGAAGAGATTAATGAGATTCCTACTCCCAGTTTACAGAGTACATTAACAGGTAAAGCTGCCGGGGTGCAGGTCACACAGTTAAACGGTAAGGTTGAAGGAGGAATTAAAGTAAGAGTTCGAGGAATTTCGACAATATCTTCTTCTCAGGAACCACTTTATGTGGTAGATGGTATTCCTATTACCAATGCAGATGAATCTATAAATGATTCGCCAATTAACCCTTTAATTGCTTTAAACCCTAATGATATAGAGTCTATAGATATACTGAAAGATGCTTCATCAGCTGCTATTTATGGAGCTCGAGGAACAAATGGAGTTGTTATTATAACTACAAAACAAGGTAAACAAGGTAAAACTAAGGTGTCTATAAACTCTTCTTATGGAGTTAGTACAGCAACCAATACCAGAGATTGGTTAAATGCAGATCAATATGTAGAATTATTGACAGAATCTGCTTTAAATAGTGGCTTTAGTTTAGGTTTTATAGAAGGTCAGTTTGATTTTTATGCTAATGGCCTCGATTGGAGAAATGGTCAGGTAGATACAGATTGGCAAGAATTGGCTTTGGTAGATGGTTCTGTACAAGACCTAGGAGTTTCAGTATCTGGAGGGAGCGAGAAGACCAAATATTTTATTTCTACATCTTATAATAATACAGAAGGTATTGTAAGAGGAAATGAATTGGAACGTTATTCTTTTAGAACAAATTTGGATCATAAAATTTCTGAAAAATTTAGAGTTGGAGCAAATGCAACCGTGTCTAAATCGATTATTGATAGAATCTCAAATGACAATGCATTTGCAACGCCGTTACAAGCTATTGCACAAGTACCTATTTCTCCAGCATATCAGGCAGATGGATTTACTCCAAATAACGATACCACCGAGTACTATAATTTCTTAACAGAGGAATTTAATGGCAATTTTAGAACAAATATTTGGAGGGTTCTGGCAAACACCTACATGCAATATCAAATCTTACCCGAATTAAATTTTCGAACAGAATTAGGGTACGATTTTTTATCTCAGGTAGCTGAACGCTTTTCTGGAAGTCTAACAGAGTCTGCATCTGTAGGTGGTTTTGGAACCGCAAATGCTGTACAAACAGAAAAGTATAATCTGAATAATTACTTTACTTATAATAAGCTTTTTAACGATATTTTCGATTTTGAAGGAACCCTAGGGATGAGTTTTGAAGATAGCACTAGGAGGTTACAATTTATTCAGGGACAAGGATTTCCTTCAGATGATTTGCAAACGCTCAATAGTGCTGCAGAAATTACTGCAGGAGGATCTAGTAGGACGAGATTTAACTTTTTATCCTATTTTGGGAGAGCTTCATTAACAATAGCCAATAAATACCTTTTTAATGGGAGTCTTAGGTACGATGGTTCATCCAGATTTGGCGAGGATAATCGTTTTGGATGGTTTCCAGCGGCTTCTGTTGGCTGGATAATTTCTGAAGAGAAATTCCTGCAAAATTCAAATGTGTTGTCCTTACTCAAGATACGAGGAAGTTGGGGAATTACTGGTAATGCGGGAATCGGAAATTTTGCAAGTTTAAGTCTGTTTCAAGGTGCCCCTTATAATCAAAGAGCTGGTTTGGCTGCTACTCAACTGGGAAATCCCGGTTTAAAATGGGAAAGAACAACACAGGTTGATGTGGGGCTGGATTTTGGTTTTTTGAATAATAGGATTTCAGGAGAGATAGATTATTATGTGAAAGATACCGAGGACTTATTGTTGAATGAACCGGTTCCGGGAACTTCAGGTTTTCCGAATATTACCCGTAACGTAGGAGAAATGAAGAATAGAGGATTTGAGTTTGTAATTAATACCAAAAATATTGTTAGCAATGACTTTACTTGGGGAACTTCTTTGAATTTTTCAACAATAGACAATGAGGTAACCAATCTACCGGGCGGTGATATTATCGTTGGTAGAAATATTGTGAGAGAAGGAGAGACAGTTTCTTCTTTTTATTTGGTTGAATTTGCTGGGGCAGATCCTGCAAACGGAGATGCTCTTTTTATACGTAATACTGTCAATCCCGACGGGAGTATTAATAGAACCACTACAAATAATTTTAACGAAGCCGATCGAATTATAGCAGGAAGCCCATATCCCGATTTTATTGCTGGACTTACCAATAATATTTCCTTCAGGGGAGTAGATTTTTCTTTTACTTTTCAGGGAGAATGGGGAGCTTCTATTTATAATAACGGAGGAAGGTTTCAATCTGGAAATGCCAGGTTTTTCGATAATCAAACTGTAGATCAGTTAGATAGATGGCAACAGCCTGGTGATGTTACAAATGTACCACAGGCCAGATTGTTTACTACCAATGGTCAGCAAGCATCTACACGATATTTACAGGATTCAGATTTTATCAGATTAAGAAATTTGACACTGGGATATACAATCCCCGGTGATATTACTCGGAAATTCCAAATGGATAGGGTTAGAATTTATTTTACGGGATTTAATCTGTTAACATTTACCGATTATGATGGGTATGATCCTGAATCTACTGCCGATTTTAATGGAGATTCTAACATACAAGTTGGTGAGACCTTTTATTCTGCACCTCCAGCCAAAACCTACACGGTAGGAATAAATATTGATTTTTAAACAGTACGACTATGAAAACATTAAGATATATCAAATCACAATTTTTTGTAATACTGCTTATTTTAGTTTTTAGCTGCGAAGATAATTTGGAGCTGGAACCAGAGCAGAGTTTATTACCCGAAATAGCTACTTCTAATCCCGCAAATGTTCAAAATATATTAACTGGAGTTTATGATGAAGCTGGGCAAACCTTATCTTATGGCGGAAGAATAAATTTGGCCTCAGAACTTTTAGCCAATAGCGGAGATCTTTCCTGGAATGGTACTTTTGAACAACCTGCGCAACTTGTCGAAAAACAGTTGGTTCCAGACAATACATTTGTTAGAGATTATTGGTTGAACGGTTATGAAGTAAATAATCAGGCAAACATTGTATTAGCCAATCTAGATGTCTTTGAAAATGAAACAGATCGCAATAGAGTAGAAGGGGAAGCGAAATTTCTTCGAGGGCTCATATATTTTGATTTAGCCAGATTATTTGGGCAAACCTACGAGGTTGGAGGAGGAAATACTCAATTAGGGGTTCCCATCGTTCTTGAAGCGGTCATAGATCCCAGTGATATTACTTTTCCATCCAGAAATACTGTAGAACAGGTATATGAACGAGCCATTTCTGATTTGATGGATGCTTATAGTCTATTACCTACTACCAATGATGTTTTTGCCGATAGATTTTCGGCTCAAGCGCTTTTGGCCCGAATATATCTTCAACAAGGGAATTATCAAGCAGCAAGAGATGCTGCCGACGATGTGTTACAAAATAGCGGTCATACATTAGCACCTACATACGAAGCAGCCTTTAATAATGATCAAGATTCTGTAGAAGATATTTTTGCCTGGCAAATTACTAGTCAGGATCCCTCAGAAACACCTGGAGGCCTAGAAGGGACGAATGAAATGAATACATTTTGGGCGGGACAAGGTTTTGGAGGACGTTCTGGTAATCCTGATGTCTCTATAAACGCTTCTTTTTTTACAATTTTTGATGATACCAATGATGTGAGAAGTCAATTCTTTTATGACAATTCTGGAGGAATGGCAACAACAAAGTGGCAATCTCAATTTGCAAATATTCCTTTTCTAAGAATTGCAGAAATGCACTTAATACGGGCAGAGGCAAATTTTAGATTAGGGACTTCTGTAGGGCTTGCCCCAATAGATGAGATCAATGCTCTGAGAGCTAGGTCTGAGGCTGTAGCATTGACAACTATTACATTACAAGATATTATCGATGAACGAAAACGGGAACTTGCTTTTGAAGGGTTTGCTTTACATGATATAAAACGTTTACAAGGTATGGTAGGTACTTTAAATTATGATGATAATTTTTTAGTAATGCCTATTCCGCAAAGAGAGAGGGATGTGAACCCAGATGGCTTGCCACAAAATCCGGGATATTAAGATACTGTTTTGTTGAGGTTATTTAGTTCTGCTAAGATTAAATAGCACCTGGGCTGCCCATATAGGGTGGCCCATTTTTATAATGAGTTCCCCATCTATACAAAAGTATATAGATGGGGAACTGGGAATATATAAAGGGGGCTATATAAAAGGTTACTGTTTTAAGATTTTTTGTATTTGAGTATCTCCATTTATGGTAATTCTAAAGAAATAAATGCCAGTAGATTTTGTACTCAGTTTGTCGTAAAGATTTAGAGTATGTTTACCTTTGGGTATAACTTCACTAAATATAGTTTCACTAGCACCATAGAGATTAGTTATTTCCACAGAAACAACATTCTTATCGTTATAGGTATTTAGTGATAGAACCGAATTTTTAGTAATAGGATTAGGTGAAATTACGATGTCAGATGTATGACCGAAAATATTAGTTTCGTCATTAAAACGAGCTGTTGCAGGTCTTGTGTCGGACCACTGCCCGTTATAGTACCATCCATCTGAGCAACGATTAAGATCTGTAGTTTGTGAAGCTCCGTTGTTGCTAAAGATAAGGTTTGTGCAATTGGTATTATTAAATGTATAACTATACCATCCGTCTGCTCCTAAGGTCATATTTTCTCCAGGCCAAGTTGTGGTTAATCCCGAAGGAATGGCATTCCAGAAATAAATAGTAGGAGAACTAAAAGAATCAGATTTAAAATATACCGTAAAATCTTGCGATTGTTCTGGGTTCGAATCGTACCAGATTCCGTTATAATACCAACCATCGCTACATCTATTTAAATCTGGGGTTTGGTTACTACCGTTATCGTTAAATATAATGCTTGAACAGTTAACTCCATTTAGTGTATACTTAAACCATCCATTACCAATATCTTCCATTGATTCTCCCGGCCAGTTGGTTGTTTGTGAACCTGGACTAGTATTCCAGAAATATATTTCCGGAGCATTTAAACTTCCTTTATAATAAATAGTTTGAGAACTGTTGGAATCTTGAAATGTAAACGTATTGCTTACAATTCCAGAAGTTAAACCTTCGTTGTCATAGGCAATAGCTTTGATGATTGTAGTCTGGTTTAAGTTAATAGGATTTGTGTACAAGTTTGATGCGGTTGTGGGGTCATCTCCATTATCGGTGTAATAAATACTTATTCCGTTCGGTTCATTATCACTGGCCGTAAGTGTAACCGAGATGGTTTCTCCGAGAGAAAAAGTTCCTCCATTAGGAGATATAGATAAGGTTGGGGGAGTATTAACAGTAACTCCTGGTTGATTATCGTACCATGTACCATCCTCATACCACCCATCTCTATCTCGAGATAAGTCTGGAGTTTTGTTGGCTCCATTATCACTAAATAGGAGATTGATAGTTGTTACCCCTTCAAAAATATACTCATACCAGTCAGCATTGCCCATCTGATTCATTAATGGGCCAGGCCAGTTGCTGTTGGGTAGAATATCTGGAGTTTCATTCCAATAGTGTACATTTACTTGTGACCAATTCGATGGCTTTTTAAAATATAATTTCAACCCTTCTATAGGGCCAATACGATAGTTCTGAGTAACAACATCTGATGGAGTGCCACTATTATCATAAACGATTACTTTGATCGTGGTAGATTCCGTTATGGTGAAAGCTCCTGTATATCTATTGCTTGAAGTATTGGGAATATTTCCATTTGTAGTATAAAATATATCATATGACCCCCCAGATCCTCCTATTCCTTCCATGGTAATTTGTATAGGGTCTTCAGAAGTAGTATTTGCCGGATTAATTACTGCAACGGGTTTAGAAGGTCCGTTAACGCAGTTTTCAAAAAAACCACCACCACAACTTCCTATGAGTCCAGGGCCGTTAAGTACGTATATTCCTGCAGAGCCAGAGGTGACACTGAAATTTAAGACTCCGTTTGAAACTACAATTTCTCTACCGGTAACTGCATCTCTGTAAACTCCATTGGTCATTCCTGAGATAGAAAAAGAAGCCCCACCATCTTTTGCAAGTCCAACAGCAACTTCACTATTTTGATACACCCTTCTGTAGGCTACTGCATTACCGGGGGCGTCTTTCCAGTTCCAGCTTCCTTTTTGCAAGGCAGGAACTGCTTTTCTAATAGCATTCAACTTTTTAATATGTTGGTACATACTATGGCTAGATGCCTGATCAATAACATCTCCATAATATGCTCTACCCGTTTCGTTTATAGAACGTTCGATACCCGAGGCATCATGTATATCGGCAAATTCTCCGGCTTTAAACCGCATCTCTGTACCATAATAAACAGAGGGGATACCTCTCCAGGTAAACATAAAATTCATACATGCAGCCAAGTTTTCGTCACTTCCTCCATATCTTCTGTTCCAGTCGTTGTTAGGACCAAAATCATGATTATCTAACCATGTTACAAGAGTCGAGGGGTCACTGTATAAATGATCATACCGTGCGGCAGCCTTAACCGTAGGGAAGGATTGCCCTTCTTCGAAGGTTCCATGAAAGGTAGCCTCAGCAAAAAAATCAAGAACAGCAAGATCTATAGGAGCAGAGTTGTTTACAGCTCCTCGCCAAGTGTAGTAGTGAGGATTAATTTCATCTACCGGATGCAATTCATGTCTTTTTTGGGCAACTTCTCCAAATATAAATAGGTCCGGATTTACCGCCTTAAATGCATCGTAGAAATATAGAATATCTTCTTTACTCATATGTTTTACGGTATCCCACCTAAAAGCGTCTACGCCCATATTAATATATGTAGTATAAGCTTCTACGAGGTAATCTCGTACTACCTGACTTCCTGTGTTTAAATCTGGGGTATCTCCTGCAAGTGCCCTGTTTTGTAAATTTTCAATATCGTCAAAACCTTGTGCAAAACCATTTCCTGAATGATGATACCAATCTGGATCTGAAGTGTCTACATAATTTTCTTTACTGGGAAAATTGAATGCAGCTAAGTTTTGATTATAAGGAGGAGGCATTTGGGCAAGGTTTGCTCTACTCCAAATTAAACCATCTTCTGGATTAGGAGTTAAGCCATCATACTCCCAAATGGGATTATCATCGGCATACCAAGGAGCTGTAGGGTCTGTATTGTATTTTATTTCGGCAACATCTTTGATTCCAAATCTACCAGCATGATTAGTTACGATATCAAGGACAATTTTCATATCTCTTGCATGAATTTCATTGATAAGGTCTTGAAAAGTGGCACCAGGAGATTCGAGCCTGGGGTCGACTTTGGTAAAGTCCCAAGCATGATACCCATGGTAATCCAAAGGACTTCGATTATGCACAATTGGTGTAATCCAAATAGCCGTAAATCCGAGATCTTTAATGTAATCAAGTTTTTGAATTAATCCCTTAAAATCACCTCGCCAAGTAACATCGTTAGGATCTGTAATTGAAGGGTTAATTGTAGGGTCCGGGTTATAAGAGGACCATTCTGTTGGAGCATTGTTACTTTGGTCACCATCGAAGAAACGGGTTGTCATTAAAAAGTAAATGGTTTCTTCTCTGAAATCTGTTTGACCTTGAAGAAAGGACGGAGCAAATGATGCAATGCAATAGCAGATTACTGCTATTGACTTGAGTAATAATTTTTTCATTAGTGTTGTGCTTGTGTTAATGATTTGTGAAAAAAATAACTATATAAATAGGGATCATATAATTATTTGATATCTAATATGAAGATATGCTAATTTGATTAAATAATTGTAAGTGAATTATTTAGAGTAGTAACGAAATCGATTTCGTGTTGATAAGTCACTTGTGTGATGCGATTTTCTACAAGTATAAAATAGAGGGTAAAAGATGAGTTGACTTATAAAAAGTATTCTATAAATTATCTTATTTTTTGAAAATACTAATGTTTTGATGAATCTCTAAGGATTGATAAGAATAATTCTTAGCAATCCAATTCATGGTATCTTCTGAATAAAAAAACACGTGGGTAGGGTCATTTTTATACCACCATTTCCCGAAGTTAATAGAAGAATAATATATTTTGGTTTTGCAATATAAAGAGCCACCAGGTTTTAATAAGTTGTACAATAAATCAAATTCCTTTTTGGGATTGTAGAAATGTTCTATTACTTCGCAACAAATTATATAATCATACTTTCTTTCAAGAACTTTGGGTTGGAGATCAAAAAAAGGATCATAAGTAGAGATCGTGTATTCTTTTTCTCTTAGCATTGTAGTAATAACCGGGCCGCTTCCTGAACCAAAATCTAATCCTTCACTAGTACTGTCAAAATTTTCAATTATCGATTGAACTAGAGGTAGAACAAACTCCTGATACCCTGGGTCATTAACATCGTTTTGGTGTAATAAATATCTCCTTTTTTCATCTTCGGGAGATAGAAAGTGTTTACGATCTAACAAAATTCCATCACAAGTAACACACCTAAAATACTTCTTGTTATTTATTTCAGAAAATTCTACAGTTTTTGATTCACAAAGTGTGCATTGCATAGATTAGAGTTGCCTAATTTTTTTAAGCTTAGCTTTCCAAACTTCTAGGGTTTCTCTATGTTTTTCAATATTCTTTTGTACTTCTATAACCAAAGGGTTATCATCTTTAGCGTTTTTGAAAAATTGAAGATTGTTTTCTAGTTGTCGAATTTCTCCATGCACGTCTTCGATTTTCTTACGAATAAAACTTTGCTCACTTTTTAACGCTCTATCGTCACTTTGGTTAGATAAAGAACTGAGTTTATTTTCATATTTAATTAACTCTGTCTCTTTTCGGCTAAGATTAAGTTGTTGAAAAAGACCATCTAATAATTTATTGTACTCAGATTCGATATTTTTTTTGCGATAAGGAACCCTTCCTAGCGTTTTCCAAACTGCGATATTTTCTTTAATCGTATTTAAATCTGCTTCAGGGTCTCCAGAAAGAGCTAGAGTTTGTAGAGCCTCAATATGTGCCTGTTTCTTTTCTAAAGATAATACTTCTTCTTTATTGGCCTCATTTCTTTCGGCGTGTAATCTATCGAAATAAAAATTACAGGCATCTTTAAATCTTTTCCAAATGCGATCACTATCTTTTCTGGGTACATGTCCGATTTTTTTCCAATCAGACTGTATTTTTTTCATCAATGGAGTAGTTGTAGACAAGTCTTCATTGTCTTTATTATCTTCTGCTATTTTGATAAGCTCCATTTTTTTGTTCAAATTCTCAAACTGCTCTTTCTTGAGATTTTTATAGAATGCGTTTTTGCTCCTGTTAAAATCTCGCACAGCTTCTTTGAATTCACTCCAAGTTTGTTCATTTACATTAGAAGGAACTTTACCGGCCTTAAAAAATTCTTCTCTCAAAGCTTCTATTTCTTTGATTTTTTGTTGCCAACCGCTATGGTTACTTGGGTGATTAGATCCCACTTCGATTATTTTTTCAATAATCTGGCGTTTATTTTCAAGGTTGACTTCGTAAACTTTATCAAGTTCTTTGAAGTGCTTTTGACGATTTTCGTGAATTTGCCTTGTGAGTGTACTAAATTTCTCCCAGATAGGTTCTCTATATTCTTTTGCGACAGGACCTAAATCTTCTTTCCACATTTTATGCAACAGTTGCAATTCTCTAAAAGCACGATTTACATCAGTTTCTTGTGCTAACTCAGTTGCTCTTTCAATAATCTTTAGCTTTTGTTCAAGATTATGCTTGAAATCAAGATCTCTGAATTCTCTGTTTAAATGTAAAAAATCGTAGAAATTCTCGGTATGATGATGGTACGTGTTCCAAACTGTATTGTATTTGTCTCTTGGGATGGGGCCAGCATTACGCCATCTTTCCTGTATGCTTTTGAAATGATTATAAGTCGAATTGATATTTTCATCTACATTAAGCAACCCTTTCAATTCTTCTATCAATTCAAGTCTTCGGTTTAGATTTTCTTGTAGATCCTTTTTTAAATTTTGATAATAAGCATTACGCTTTTCTTTATAATCAAAATAAACCGAATTAAATTCCTTCTTTACGGGAGTAGAGTAGTAGAAATCTATAATATCTCCTCCGTCTGCTAGAAACTCTTCTTTCTTTTGCTCAACTTCTTCATTGAACTTTTCATTAAACTCAGTTTTTATCTCTTCGACATGCTCTTTGATTGCTTGTACTTTTTTACTTTTAACCAAATAACGTAATTCTTTTATAAGCTCCTCTTTGGTCATAGCATGATAATCTTTTTTCTCGATATCATGGCGTTCGATGGTAGTTTCGTCTTCACTATGTTCTGCAACAGCTTCGTCCATTTGATTTTGGACCTGATCATTTTCATCTACAGTTTCTTCTTCTGAAGTATCTTCAGCTGTAATGGGATTTTGATCTGTGGTTTCCGTTTCATTGGTTACCTCTTCCGGAGTATCTTCTACCACATGTTCTGGTGTAGGTTCTGTAGTAGTTTCCTGTTTTTCTACTGTAGAATCTTCAGATTTTGTATCTAAAATCTCTACTTTATTTTCCTGATCTCCATCTGCTTTTGGCAGGTTATCCTGTGTTGACATTGTGCGAACGTTTTTGTTTGTCTGAGCTTATGCTATCACTAAGATACTAACATATTAGAAAACCTCAAAGGGATTCAAGGGTTTTAGGATTTTGTCAAATAGGAAAATCTAGAGTTACTTTGGCTGTAAAGGTATTTTTTACTAGCTGTTCCAAATCTCCCAAGCCTTTTCAGCCTGTAGAATTAACATTTGTGAACCATTTGCTATGCTCGCTCCTTTTTCCCTTCCTTTTTTTAGAAATACAGTTTCTTCAGGATTATAGATTAAATCGTAAAGCACATGATTTTCTGTGATATATTCATAAGGAATATCTGGGTAATTATCGACATTGGGGTGAGTACCTAGAGGTGTACAATTAATGATAAGTTTGTAAGATCTAATAATATCTTCGTCTAGGTCCCCATAACTCAATTCATTAAAATCAGGATTTCTAGATATAAAAGTATAAGAGATCCCAAGTTGTTGCAAAGAATACCCAATAGCTTTTGAGGCACCTCCCGTACCCAAGATCAACGCCTTTTTTATTAATGGCGAAAGCAAAGGTTTAAGAGATTCTGTAAACCCATAATAGTCACTATTGTAACCAATTAAACGACCGTTTTCAAATTTAATCACATTTACAGCTCCAATTTCTTTTGCGATTGGATTTAAGTCGTCTAAATAAGAAATGACTTCTTCTTTATAGGGAATAGTGACATTTAAACCAGCAATTTGTGGAGTTTCAATAATTGATGTAAAACTATCGATGTGTTTAATATCAAAATTATCATAGAAACAATCTAGGTCTTCGTTTTTAAATTTTTCAGAAAAATACCCTCTTGAAAATGAATATCCTATGTCTCTCCCTAAAAGGCCGTATATTTTTTTCATTTTGAAACTTTTAATGTCTTTTTGCCATACCACTCTAACCATAAAACGATACCAATACCTATAAGTATGAAGAAAACACCAATATAGGTTTCAATAAGAGTAGTATCTGGTATATAGCGATCATAATTATCTAAGATAGGATTTCCTGCAGCATCCATTAAAGTATTTCCGATAGCATCAACCTTATAAATCTTATGTTTCCAAGGCCATACAACTCCTAATGATCCAGTAATGAATCCTATGATCGACGCAAAAGTTGCTGTCTTATATCGTTTTAAAACGTATCCAAGAAAATGTGATAATGTTACCAAACCAGTTAGGGAACCTATACTAAAAACCACTAGAACTTTTAATAATCGTATTCTCTTGGGATTGTCCATGAAAGAGAAATCCCATTGTATAATATCTGCAATAGTATCATAAAGGGCATTTACCGAATCGACCAATAATAATACATAATTACCAAGAAGAATTAGTATAAAAGAACCAGATAAGCCAGGTAAAGTCATACCTGATACTCCTACAATCCCACAAAAAAACACAAAAATTAAATTGTCATTTTCTCGAGCAGGATCTAATAGACTAATACTTATTCCTGCAATAGTTCCCAAAGTAATGAAGATGATATTTCTTCGGCTCCAATCATCAAAGTCTTTTACGATATAATAGATAGAACCCACAATCATACCAAAGAAACATGCCCATACATATAATTCGTAGTGTATGATTAGGTAGTCTAGAATTTTGGAAACGCTAAAATAGCTAATGAGCATTCCTAAAATAAGTAACCCTAAGAACCTACCATTGATGTATCTCCAGAAACTACTAAATCGAAAATTTATAAAAAGTTTGAAAGCCTTTAAATTTACCTTTTGTAGAGAGTAAATAAACTCTTCGTAAAAACCTGCTACAAAGGCAACAACACCACCTGATACCCCTGGTACTTTATTCGCTGCACCCATAGCCAGTCCTTTAATGACAAGAAACATTCTATCGGTAAACGTTCGAGTACTTTGTTGCATCAATTAATTTGCTTTTTGTGTTGCTAGGCGTTCTAAGATAAGAATTAATAAAAATCCAATAGTAATAAAAAGAAGAACCATTAAGATATTAGGATCTCCTTCAAATTGAGAAGGCAAAATACTTTTTTCAATAAAGGGCACTTGAAGTCCTTCAGAATTAGTCCTCCACGACAATACTTTTTTCCAGGGCCATAATTTATTGAGTGAGCCAATCATAAAACCGGTTAGGATAGCAAGAGTAGTGTTTTTATGATTCTCAAACATCCAGTTTAAAGCTTTAGAAAATAATTTTAGACCGGTTATAGCCCCGATTGCGATTAGAATTAATTTGATAATTACTTCATACAGGATATCAAAGTCTAAATTCAATAACCCTTCTCTGAGCTTATTTAGAATATCAATGAAGGTTTGATAGGCTCCTAATATAAGCAGTATAAAAGCTCCTGAAACTCCAGGGAGTATCATAGCTATAATAGCCACAAAACCACAAAAAACAAGATACCAATTACTTTCTGGAGAAGCAAGAGGCTCTGTAATAGTTATAAAATATGAAATAATAGCTGCAACAACAATACCTATCCAAACTTTTGGTTTCCATGAAGTTATCTGCTTTCCGATATAGAGTATACTGGCTAAAACCAAACCAAAGAAAAATGCCCAAAGTAATAAAGGTTCATGATGTAGTAACCATTTCAGTACTTTAGATAATGATAAAATACTGATAGCGATTCCAGCGAATAACGACATCAAAAATGATAGGTTATAGCTTTTCCAGGCATTTAAAAAACCTTCCTTTTTCCAAATTGAGAAAAAAGAGAAGTTCAATCCATTTATCGTTGCAATAAGTTCTTCGTAAATTCCTGAAATAAATGCTATAGTACCACCTGATACTCCCGGTACCACATCTGCAGCACCCATAGCAAGTCCCTTTGTTGAAATAATTAGGTAGTCTTTAAGACTTCTTCCCATTCCTATTGTTTTTGCTGTTTATGTACAAAAACAAATGTATGCATTTTTAGGGTGAATTAAAGAAGAAAATAAAGCGTCTTTTTGTATTATTTATACTCCAGAATTATGTTTTTCACCATGGTTAAGTTAAAAACCTTTTCGAAAAGTTCTTCAAGCACAATATGATATTCGTAGTCTAGATCCAACGCCTTTCTAATATGATATTCCCCTTTTTCAAAGTTTTGATTTTCATAATAAAGACCTGCAAGACGGTAACGAACCTCGGCATTTTCAGGATAGAACTCTATGGCTTGGTGTAAACTTTGAATAGCAGCTTTGGATTCTCCCAAGAATCGTAAGATATCCGATCTGTTTAACCAGGTCTCTAATTCATAATTACCTAATTCCAGAGCTTTTCTATAACCTCGTTCTGCTTCTTCAAAAAAGGCAAGCTTATTATTTATTTTTGCGTATCTCTTCCAGTACAACACATTTTCACCATCAATATTGATCGCTTTGTTGATGTAGTACAATGCTTTTTGGTAATTGCTGTTGCGCATATAGAAATCTGTAATGGCGATCCACCCTTTATCTAGTAACGGATCTTCATGTACCGTTTTGGAATAATGTTGAATAGCAAGATCATCGTTACCTAATTTTTCAAAGCATTTTCCAATTCTTAGCAAAGCAAAAGAAGTAGGGTCATCCAACTCAAGTGTAATCCTATAATTTTCTATAGCTTCATTGTACCGCTTTAGTTTCTCCAGTACTTTTCCTTTTTCAAGATAGGCACCAATAAAATATTCATCACTTATAATGGCAAAATCAAATGCAGCTAGTGCTTTTTCATATTCTTTAAGATCAAAATATTGTTTTCCTACCTGATGCCAAGCTACTTCACAATACGGGTTTTTGTTAAGGAATAGATTAAGATATTCTATTGCTTCTTCATGTTGTTCTAGAAAATCAAAGCAATAAATAACATTGTATAGTGCAGAATAATCTTCGTCATCTGCCTCTAGACACCTCATGAAATTTACTTTGGCGTTTTCAAAATCATCCATAAACAAATATTCCATTCCAATAAGGGAGTAAACATCTGCTGGATCATCGGTATATCCCAAAGCTGTAGTAAGAAGTTTTATAGCTTTAAGGTGGTTATTTTGTTTAGAAAGGATATTAGCCTTTTGAATATAAATTTCTTCATTTTCTGGCTCCAGAGCATGAAGCTGAGCTAATAAGTGATCTGCTTTATCTAATCGGTCTTCAAAAACCAATACTTCTACATGCAGAAGTTTAAGATTGACAGAGGAAGGATGTTGAGAAAGCCCTAGAGAAATGGCCTTTTTTGCCTTAGCGATCTTTCCATTTTCAAGATAATGATGAATGATAGATTCAAATTCATCAGAATCAAAAAATTTAACATCATTAGATCTCAGCATAGACTCATATCGAGTAATTGAGAAATTTTGTTCTTCTTCGTGGTTAAATTTCATACACGTTGATTAAAGATGCTCAATAAATTATGAAAAGTACAATAACCCTCTTTTTGTTTTCCCCAACAAGAAAGAATAATTACATTCTTCTTCTTCATTTATTTTCGCATTATTGATTTCCTCAGTATTAAAATTACAAATGAAATTGAATGTTTGAACTTCAAAAAACAATTGTTTTTAACAAACTAATTAACAAAATGTATACCATAGTGAAAATGTAGTTAGTTTGTCAGAGCATCACAGTAAACCTTAAAAACAGATGAATTGTAATATTTTGTAGAAGAGTATTTTAAGATACTATTTTTTTAAGAGAATTCCTAAAATATGGTATGTTTTGTTACTTCATGAGAGTATCTAAAACATTAAGAATGATAGCACACCCTTCTTTTATTTCACTCATAGATATCGTGAGAGGAGGGGTAATGCGCACTGCTCTTGGCTCAAAAAGTAGCCAAAACAAGATAAGTCCTTTTTCTTTACATTCTAGTACAATATGATTAGCTATTTCGGGAGTAGTTGTAATTATTGCCAACATCAGACCTATTCCTCTAATTTCTTTAATTAAAGGATGTGCCAGTAGCGATCGTATTAATTGTTCTTTTTGTAAGCTTTCTGCCATTACGTCACTTTTGGTAATTTCTTGTAATGTTGCCAAAGCAGCAGCAGCAATTACTGGATTGCCTCCAAAGGTGGTAATATGACCCAATTTAGGGTTATCCTGTAAGGAGTCCATCATTTTTGTTGAGGCGGTGAATGCTCCTATAGGAAGGCCTCCTCCCATACCTTTTCCCATGACTACAATATCTGGAACAATATCATAGTTTTGGAAGCCAAACAAAGTACCGGTTCTTCCAAAACCAGGTTGAATCTCATCTAGAATTAATACAGTGCCTACTTCGTTGCATCGGTCTCGTACTTTTTTGAGATAGTTGTTTTCTGGGAGAATAAAACCAGCACCACCTTGTATTGTTTCTAAAATTACTCCTGCGGTTTTTTCAGTTATTTGGTTGAGTTCTTTTTCTTTATTAAAATTTATAAAACTAACATCTGGAATTAATGGTCTGAAGGCTTGTTTACGTTCTTCATACCCCATGACACTCATAGAACCCATGGTATTGCCATGGTATGCAAGTTTTGCTGCTACTATTTGGCTGCGACCTGTAACTCTTCTTGCCAACTTTAATGCGCCTTCAATTGCTTCTGTTCCAGAATTTGTAAGATATGTTTTTTCTAAAGGAGCTGGTAAATGATGAGCGAGCAGTTTTGTAAGTTGTACCGCTGGTTCTTGAATATACTCTCCATAAACCATGACATGCAAATACTTATCAAGTTGTTTTTTGATAGCTTGTACAACTTTTGGATGTCTGTGTCCTAAACTACAAGCAGAAACTCCTGCTACAAAATCTAGATGCTTGTTGCCTTGATTGTCATATATATAACTTCCTTCTGCATGAGATATTTCCATCGCCAAAGGGTGAGGGGTGGTCTGTGCTTGATATGTATAAAAATCTTTTTCCAAATTTGGATAGTAGCATTTTTAAGTTATGATAATGTTCTATAGAATTGATTAATTCTCTGATATACTTTTACTGGTTTCGTCTTTTGATAGTTTTTGTTGCTTTAGAGTAGTTACGGTAATACTATCCCTTTGGCGAGCGGTACGTTTAAGGTCCATATCTATGTATGAAGACTTTTTTTGAGCGCTTTTAGTCTCTTCCTTTAGATTGGTTTGAATTTTCTTTTTTGGAATAGGTATAGAGTCTAATTCTTCATTAGTCTCTTTTAATTCAGCATCTTTTAATTCCTGTTCTAATAAACGAGAGCCTTCAGATTTACTTTCTTCTAATCTTTTAATGGTTTCCTCATCAAAGAAATCGGCTTCGTCTTTGGGCAAAGGAATCCCTTGTATTTTGGTTAATTTAGGGGGAGATTCTCCTCTAAACAGATCCATTTTGCTATTAATCTTTTCATCTCCCCTCCAATGGAATCCCGATAGTTCTCTGGCATTTTGAGGTAAATCGATTTCACGATATAAAGTACCATCTACATTTTGATAGTAATATACGTCTTCAATTTCTCTATCGGCCATTAATAATCGAATAGAACTTGATAATACCTTGTTGATACCAATTAACTTTAAATCTCCTTCACTTTCTCTTTGATAAAATATAGTCTCGGTATTTTTATCAATATCTACCTGATAAATTTCATTATCTTCAAATAAACCATATAAGATTTGTCCTTTAATCTGGTTAAAACCTGCTTTTAACGTGTCTTCTTGTGCCAAAAAAGCATTTTGGTATACAACTAGAGAATCTAGTTTTTCGGTTTCGGTATTAGAAATGATTTTTATGGTGTCTCCTGTCATTTGATTTTTTTGTGACCAGATGATAGGTTTGCCTATCATTTTTGTGTATCCGGTAGTTTGATCTACATTTATAGAGTCACTTTTTCCGCTCATGTTACTTTTGTAAATCCTTACATCATAAAATCCATTCATGATTCTACGTTCAGGTTTTCCGGTAATCATTAGGGTGTCACTATGAATAAAAATGGAATCTTTTTCCTGTAATGTAGCGGCCAGGGCTCTTTTGGTTATAAATACGGAATCTTTATCTTTAAATACTTCGGCATAATGCCCAGTGATAACAGAATTATTAGCGGTATCTAGCACCTTAATATTGTTAGTAGCAGAAGCAAATTGTATTGCACTATTATAGAATATACTATCCCCAAAAACGGTACGTTTATCGTAGTCTATTCGCGCATTTTTGATCGCATATCCGGTTTTCACTTTGGTGTCATAAAATCCTCTTTCACAATAGAGAGTACTTTCTTTTCCTTTCACTGTAGAAGGACCATATAGATAAGCATGTCCATTCTCGGTATAGTAATCAAGTCTGTCTGAATCAACCGTATTTTCTGGATTTACGATTTTTACATCGGTATTAAATGAGTATTGTTTACGTTCCATAAAGTATCTACCAATCTTACTAGTCAATGTATTGGTAGAATCTCTTAGCGTTCCGCCGTTTCGGTAATAGGCTTGTTGTCGTAAACGATCAAAAAATAAGGTATCTGTTCGTAGCGTATTGTCTGGTGTTTCCATAAACACATCATCGCTAGCGTAAGCAAATTTGGTATCACCATTATACTCAGCATACTTACTGGTCATAGTTATGGTATCTCCTTGTTTCATCTTCACATTTCCCAGAGCTTTCACAAATTTATCCTCGCTGTAGTGAATCGCCTGATCGCACCATATCTCTATTCCTTCATGCTGCATATATACTTGTTTGTCAACTTTAGCAAGAATTGTCGCTCCAGGGAATCTGGTCTGATCTTTTATAGTTCGATCAGACTGTACTTTAATTTGTTTTCCTTCTTGTGCAGTAGTAGTAAAACAGAAAAGTAAACCAAAAACAATATAAAAAAACGTGTTTTTCAAGTATCTCAAATTTGTATGCAAAATAACGAAAATTGTGTCTAATGATTGTACAAATAGTAAATACTTATCATCATGTGTTTTGTTGCAGATGAAAGGCTAATTATCATCTTCTTACATAAAATATTTTGAAAGTTTAAAAAGTTATTGCGACCAAACACAAGAAATAGTTATCCCATAAAGAAAGGGGATATGCCTATAAGAAAAAGGGTTTAATAACTGATTTTGAATAAATAAAATGAAATTTTCGAGTTTTTTAACACTTTATGTGTTTAAGCATCAGTAAATTGCAATTGGAAAACAAACAAAAGTGATTGATGCTATGGGGATAGCATCTTCCAAATCTTTATCAGAACAGACCATTAACTCTTTTCAATAATAATTGATTATGTGATTAGAGATGTTGTGGTGTCGCTAAGTTTGGAACTAGATCACTACACAGATCAACTAAAAAAGTAATACATGGTTTTAAGGAAAAGCTTATGGGGGCTGTTTTTCTTTCTGTTTTGGGGTACTGTGCTTTCTCAGGGGGATGAATTAGAAATAGTAAATGCTAGTTTTGTCGATCTTGTGCAAGACGAAGATATGGCGTTTTATCGTTCTGTTATAGGGGGAGATAATAATGATATGTTAGATAAGGAAGAAGGGTCTGGAAAATTATTAGACTCTCATAATGTGTTGCTACAAACACTAACAGTAGAAGAAAAAAAATCCCAAAGATTTAATTTACATGTTTTAAAAATAAATTCTGAATATTCAGACTATGCTCCATGTTATTACAATGGAGAATTGGTCTTTGCTTCTTCACGAAATATGAGAAGTATGTCAAAAGCCATAGATAAACAGAGTAATCAACCTTTTTTAGATCTTTATATAACCGAAAAAAAATCTACTAAGGATAAAATAAAAAAACTAAAAGGTGATGTAAACACAAAGTTTCATGAATCTTCCCCATCATTTAGTAAAGATGGAAAAACGGTTTATTTCACAAGAAATAATTACTCGAATAAAAAATCGGCATCAAGTGAAAATGGAACAGTGTTGTTGAAAATATATAGAGCACATTTTGTTAATGATAAATGGGATAATGTAGAAGAGTTGCCTTTTAATAGTGATGAATATTCTAATGCACATCCAGCGCTTTCTCCAGATGGAAAATATTTATATTTTGCCAGTGATATGCCTGGGAGTGTTGGTAAATCTGACTTATATGTTGTTGAAATAAAGGAAGATGGTGATTTTGGAATTCCGCTAAACCTCGGAGAGCAAATTAATACCCCTGGAAGAGAAACTTTTCCTTATGTAAGTGATAAAGGAAATTTGTTTTTTACGAGTGATGGTCATTTGGGGTATGGAGGTCTCGATATATTTATGATGCAGTATACTAAAAATAAAGGTGTGCAGGTTTACAATCTTGGAAAACCAATTAATAGTGATAAAGATGATTTTACCTTCGTGGTGAATGAACAACATAAATTGGGTTATTTTTCTAGTAATCGTTTAGGAGGTAAAGGTGGAGACGATATATATGGGTTTAAGCAATTGGTTCCATTTAATGAAACATCTCTTCCCAAGCCTAAGACTCTGAAAAAAATGGAAAGAATTATGAATTTGAAACCTAATGATGAAGAGATAACCTCTTGGTAAAAAAGTTTAAGTCATAAAAAAAGCTATTGTGTTTTTAACGCAATAGCTTTTTTTAATTATATCGATAATTAATATTATCTATGAATAGTTTGTTTTCTATCGGGTCCAACTGAAACAATGGTGATTGGTGTTTCCAGTTCTTTTTCTAGGAAAGCGATATATTCGTTTAATTCCTTCGGTAACTGTGAAGCTTCGGTCATTTGTGTTAAGTCTTCTGACCACCCTTTCATTTCTGTATAGATAGGTGTTACGTTTTCTGGTTCTATATTATAAGGCAAATGGTTGATTGTTTCTCCTTTATATTTATATGCGGTACATACTTTAAGTGTTTTAAATCCGCTTAAGACATCACCTTTCATCATCATTAATTTAGTTACACCATTAACATGCACTGCATATTTAAGAGCAACAAGATCAAGCCAGCCGCATCGTCTTGGTCTTCCAGTAGTGGCACCAAATTCATGACCAACTCTTCCCATGGTTTCTCCATCCTCATCGAACAGTTCTGTTGGGAATGGCCCGCTACCTACACGAGTTGTATAAGCCTTAAAAATTCCGAAAACATCTTTTATTTTATTTGGTGCAATACCCAGTCCTGTACATGCTCCTGCTGCGGTAGTATTAGAAGATGTTACAAAAGGGTAAGTTCCAAAGTCTATATCTAAAAGAGAGCCTTGTGCTCCTTCTGCTAGAATAGTTTTACCTTCTTTTTGTGCCTGATGTAAATATTCTTCACTATCAATAAAAGTCAGCGTTTTTAATGTTTCAACGGCTTCAAAAAACTCACTTTCTAGTTCTTTTAGATCGTATTCAATTTTAGCATCGTAGAAATCTATCATAGCTTCGTGCTTATTCGCCAGGTTACGATATCTTTCTTTCCAGTCTTCAAGTTCTAGATCACCAACGCGAATACCATTTCGGCCGGTTTTATCCATATAGGTTGGTCCAATTCCCTTAAGTGTAGAACCAATTTTTGCTTTTCCTTTAGCCGCTTCAGAGGCAGCATCGAGGATTCTATGCGTTGGTAAAATTAAGTGTGCTTTTCTCGAAATAAGTAATTTTGATCTGTAATCTAGATCAAATTTGTTGAGGTTGTCTAGCTCTTTTTTAAAAATTACAGGATCGATAACAACTCCATTCCCCACCAAATTAATTGCTTTATCATGAAAGATACCACTAGGTATTGTGTGTAGAACATGTTTGATTCCGTCAAATTCTAAGGTGTGTCCAGCGTTTGGACCTCCTTGAAATCGTGCTATAATATCATAATCTTTTGTAAGAACGTCTACTATTTTTCCTTTTCCTTCGTCTCCCCATTGAAGACCGAGCAATAAGTTAACTGCCATTAGTTATTGTCTTGATTAGTTGGTTTCTTTTTTGTCCCGTAGAAATACAATGAATGGTTTGTAATATCTACATCAAAAATTTCTTCTATTGTTTTTTTTATTGATTGAATTCTAGGATCACAAAACTCCAATACATCTCCAGAATCTGTTAAAATAAGGTGATCATGTTGTCTGTCGAAATATGACTTTTCATATTGTGCTTGGTTTTGACCAAATTGGTGTTTTCGCACCAATTTACACTCTAATAGAAGTTCAATAGTATTATAAAGTGTCGCACGACTCACTCTATAATTCTTGTTTTTCATTTTGATATATAAAGATTCAATATCAAAATGTTCGTCACTTTCATAAATTTCTTGAAGTATTGCATAGCGTTCAGGTGTTTTTCTATGCCCGTTTTCTTCTAAGAAGCTGGTAAACACGTTCTTAACGATGTTTTGGTCACTTTGTGTAGTTGCTCTAGTACTCATACGTCTAAAAACGCAAAGTTACATTATTTTTTATTCTCTAACTACTTTATCTATACCACTTATTTTTGCGAGATTTTTCATAACGGTTTTGAGGGTGTTTTTGTTTTTAACTCCAACCGTTATTTTACCGGTAAATACGCCGTCGTTGGTATCAAAATTCATATTGTAAATGGCAAGATGCATGTTATTCGATATGATTTGTGTCACTTCGTTAACTACACCAATATTATCAATACCATTAAGTTTAATGACCGCCTTAAATTCTTCTTGGGAAGAATCTATCCATTTTGCAGGCATGATGCGATAAGCATAATTACTTTGAAGTTGTAATGCATTAGGACAGTTGTTTTTATGAACTTTTATTCCTTCATTAACCGTGATAAAACCAAAAACATCATCTCCGGGAATAGGATTACAACAATTAGATAATTTATATTCGAGTTTTTCAGAATCTTTACCAAAAACAATTAAGTCATATTTAGATGTAATTTCCTCTTTATTTACATCTTTTACATTACCTCTACGAATTCTATTTTTTATGAAATTCATAAAGACATTGCTCTTGGTGGTGGCAAACTCTTTGATCTTTTGATTATCAATGGTACCAATACCAACTCTGTAAAAAAGATCCAAACTGGTTTTGAGTTTGAAATACAAAACAAGTTCATTCACCACTTTTTCACTCATAGTAATTTTTTGTGAGCGAAGTTTACGTTTTAGAATAACTTTACCTTCTTCTGCGATTTGTTTTCTTTCATCACGTAGAGCTGATTTAATTTTTGATCGAGCTCTAGCAGTAGTTGCATAATCTAACCAGTTTGAAGAGGGCTTTGATTTTGTTGAAGTAATAATTTCGACTTGATCTCCACTTTTAAGCTCATGGCTTAAGGGAACAAGTTTTCCGTTCACTCTGGCACCTCGCGTTCTTAAACCAACTTCGGTATGAATACTAAAACCAAAATCGAGTGCAGTAGCACCTTTTGGAAGCGATTTTAAATCTCCTTCAGGTGTGAAAACAAATATTTCTTTTGCGTATAGATTTAGTTTGAATTCTTCTACAAAGTCTACAGCATTTGTCTCAGAATTTTCTAGAGCTTCTTGTAATCGATTTAACCATCCTTCTAGACCCTGATCTTGATTTTCTTCGGTATTCTTATATTTATAATGAGCGGCATACCCTTTTTCGGCTATTTCGTGCATACGTTCACTACGTATTTGAACCTCTACCCATCTACTGTCGGGACCAATTACCGTAATATGTAGGGCCTCGTAACCAGTTGTTTTAGGATGATTAATCCAATCTCTTAGTCTAATTGGATTGGGTCTATAATAATCTGTTACTACAGAGTAAATTTTCCAGGCAATGAATTTCTCATTTTCAAGATCAGATTTGTAAATGATCCTTATGGCGAATTTATCGTATACCTCGTCAAATGATACATTTTGTTTTACCATTTTACGACGTATAGAGAAAATAGATTTTGGTCTTCCTTTTATTTCATAATTCAACCGTTCTCTATCTAAACCTTCTCGAATTTTATCTGAAAATCTTTTGATATATGCATCTTGCTCTTCCTTACTTTCCTTAATTTTTTCAAAAATATCCTTGTATACTTCGGGTTCGGTATATTTAAGTCCAAGGTCTTCGAGTTCTGTTTTAATATTGTACAACCCAATTCGATGTGCTAGAGGAGCGTATATATATAGAGTTTCAGAGGCTATTTTAACTTGTTTGTCTGGACGCATAGCATCCATTGTTTGCATATTGTGTAATCGATCTGCAATCTTAATAATAATCACCCTTACATCATCATTAAGAGTGAGTAGCATTTTTCTAAAATTTTCTGCTTGCAGCGATATATCCTTATCTTTCTTTAGGGATGAAATTTTGGTTAACCCATCGACAATTCTGGCGACAGTGTCACCAAACATTTGTTCAATATCTACCAAAGTATATTCTGTGTCCTCTACAACATCATGAAGTAATGCTGCCGCTATAGAAGTGGCATCCAACCCAATTTCGCTAGCAACAATTTTGGCAACAGCAATTGGGTGAAAAATATAAGCTTCACCACTTTTACGACGCTGATCTTTGTGTGCGTCTACAGCAACATCGAAAGCTTGTCGTATTAACTTTTTATCTTCTTTAGAAAGATCTCGATAGCTAATACGCAATAGCTCCTTGTATTGCTTTGCAATTTGTTTGTTTTCTTCTTCTATAGCAGCTTCGGTCATAACTAAAAGTTTTCTTAGAAAGCCCTATTTAATGTCTTGTGTGCTCTGTCCCTAAGTAATAAAATAATGACAAAAATTATGCCTCATATTTTTAGGGACAATTGGTCATAAAATTTTGTCATATAATAATTAAATGTACAATTAAGAATTGTAAACACCAAGCACTTCTACCAAGGATTTATTTTCTTAAGTTTTTTATTCTTTGTAGAAGAGTAGGGTGGGAGTAATGTATAAATACCATTGCCGGATGAGGTGTGAGGTTACTAAAGTTATTTTTAGATAATTTTTTTAAACTATTGATAAGAGCTTCGCTGTTGTAGGTGTCTTTGGCATAATCATCCGCTTGATATTCAAAAGCTCGAGATACTATGTTCATGATCAGACCGGTGACCTCAGAAATTGGACTGTATAATATTCCGAATGTAATTAAACCAATATGAAAAGAGGGTACATCAACATTAAGCGCTTCAGACAGTAATGGGTTGGCTATAAACAATGATAAAAACCATAAGGTTATTCCGGTTAGAGCAACAGATAAGATCAGATTAATAATAACATGTCTTTTCTTGTAGTGTCCAACTTCATGAGCAAGAACAGCAACTATTTCTTCATTGCTTAGGTCTTTAATTAGAGTGTCATAAAGGGTAATTCTTTTTTCACTTCCGAATCCAGAAAAATAGGCATTGGCTTTGGTACTTCGTTTAGAGCCATCAATAACAAAAATGTCTTTTAACTGGAAACCAACTTTTTTTGAGTACTCCTCTATGGTATTTCTTAAGTCTCCAGGTTCTAGTGGGGATTGTTTATTAAAAATAGGTACAATTAAACGAGCGTAAAACATGTTCATCGCTACAGTAAATATAGATACTAAGATCCAAGCATAGATCCAAAACGAAGAGCCTGTAAGTTCATAAAACCACATGATCAAAGCTATAAGCCCACCACCAACAATGATCATCATAATGATACTTTTAATTTTATCAATAAAAAATGTCTTTTTGGTCATTTTGTTAAAACCAAACTTTTCTTCTATCACAAAAACTTTATAGTACATGGTAGGAGTAGAAAGTATATCACTACCGATCATAATAATTCCGAAAAAAATAAGACCAACTCCAATAGGGTTATGGGTATAACTCCTTGCCATGTTGTCTACCCAGGCGAAGCCGTCTAAAAAGAAAAAAACAAGCATAATACCTAGTGAAATAGCCGAAGAAACTAACTTAAACCTGTAATTTGCCCGCTTGTAGGCGATGGATTTTTCGTATTCATCTTTAGGATAAACGTCAGTAAGTTCCTCTGGAATATCATCATTATAATGTCTTGCATTTAATATATCTAACAGTGAATCTATTAAAAACACAATAACAATAATGGCAATCAATAAATAAAACAGGGAAATTGGGGTCATTGGTTATAGCAATTAAGTTCTTTCCTTTGGGGTTTGTAGGAAGTGGTAAGATAATGATTTAAATCTATTTATATTACAATTTTTTTAAACTTTTATTTTCTGAAGTCTCGTTGTCTTTTGGCTTCAAAAATTAGAATTCCCGCTGCAACTGAAACATTCATAGAGTCTATAACACCGCTCATAGGTATTTTGATATTTTGGGATGCGTTATTCAAAAAATCAGTACTCAGGCCAGTTGCTTCTGTACCTACGACTATGGCTGTAGATTTTGTGTAATCTTGTATATGGTAATCTTCAGATTGGTCTAACGCGGCTCCATAAATTGTTATATTTTCATTCTTTAAAAAGGAGATGATTTCTTTTGTCGACCCTATACCAACATTATTGGTAAATAAGCAACCGACACTTGATCTTATAATATTCGGGTTGTAGATGTCGGTTTTTGGGTTAGCTATTAATACCGCATCCAATTGGGCGGCGTCAGCCGTTCTAAGTAATGCTCCAATATTACCCGGTTTTTCTGGTGCTTCGGCAACCAAAATTAATGGTGTTTTTGATGATAATTTCAAATTGTGAATACCCAGATCCTTAGATTTTGCCACAGCCAATACACCTTCAGTGGTAGTTCTGTACGCTAACTTTTGATAGATTTCAATAGTAATTTCAAACAGTTCTGTAGCGCTATCATTGTCTGTAAGGATGTTCACTATCTCCTCATGTGAAATGATAGAAGTACAATAGTATAGCTGTGTAATACTATAACCACCTTGTATAGCCAGGTGAATTTCACGTTGGCCTTCGATCAAAAAACTTTTCTCTTTTTTTCTTACTCGAGATTTTTCCTTCAACTGATTTAGAAGTTTGATTCTCGAATTTTGAGCACTGGTGATTTGATTTTTTTGCATAATCACAAATATAGAAATAGGATGTAAAAAAGAGAGTAGTTTTTTATGAATTTGAAGAGGATAAGTCACGCATAGTGTCTTCGATTTCTTTAAGAATTAATGGGAAAGATAGACGAAGTAATTCAAATTCTTCATGTATTTTGCCGAAATCATCGTCATTGGCTGAAAGTTTTTCGATTTTTTCTAGAATTGTTGCTTCTTTTTCTAAACCAATGGTTTTAAAGCTAGACTTTAATTTATGGGCAATCTCTTTGGCTTTAGAACTGTCTTTGTTCTTGATAACTTCGGTTAAAGCTTTGTAATCATTTGGAGTTTCTTCTAAGAATATTTGTAGTACACTCTTTATTGTTTCATTATCGTGATCAAATGTTTTTTTCAAAAAAGATAGATCGCAGTATTGTGTTTTGTTTTGGGCTGAAGAATTACCAATAGTTTTGGTAGACTCGTTTTTCTCTTCCTTAAGATGTTCTACATTAGGTTTTAGACTATATAATATTTCCTCTAAAGCCTTTTCACTCAATGGTTTTGTAAGATAAAAGTTCATCCCCGAACTCATAGCCTTCATTTTAGATTCTGGAAAAACATCAGCAGAACAAGCTACTATAGGGATTTGATTGATTTTTGGATTGGTTGATTTTCGAATAATTTGGGTGGCTTCAGACCCGTCCATTACAGGCATATGCATATCCATTAGAATGAGATCGAAGGTTTCTTTTTCTAAAGTTTCAATAGCTATTTTTCCATTTTCGGCAATTACCACTTCTACACTCCAATTGGATAATAATTGTTTGATAAAAAATTGATTCATTTTGTTGTCTTCAACCACGAGCACCTTCATTCCTGATAATTCTCCGAGATTATCTATAATTTCTGAATTAGCATTATGATGGTCAGAGGTCTTAAAGTTACTCTTGTCAAATTGTATAGAGAAATCGAATGAAGATCCAACTTGGGGTGTGCTTTTTGCGTTTAGTATACCTCCTTGTAATTCGATAAGTTGTTTTGAAATAGAAAGCCCTAAGCCGGTTCCTTCAATTTTATTTTTTCCAGGTTTGTGAACTTGATAAAAGCTTTCAAATATGTTTTTTAGTTTGTCTTCTGGTATTCCCACTCCTGTATCTTTCACCAAAAAGTTCAACGTTATATGATCATCGAGGATCTCGTGGGTAGTAACTTGAATAATAACTTCTCCTTTTTGGGTGAATTTTATAGCGTTTCCTAATAAATTAATCAATATTTGATTCAATCGCAATTGATCACCAACAATAAATTTTGGAACGGTGGTGTCTATAAAGACTTTGTAGGTCAATCCTTTTTCGTCGGCTTTAATTTTAAAACCTCGAGATAAGTTGTTTAGAAGTTCATGAAGATTAAAATCCTCTTTGTGTAATGTAAGTTTTCCCGCTTCGATTTTAGAAAAATCCAGAATATCATTAATGAGTACTAATAAGTTTTCTGCAGAAAATTGAATCCCATCAAGGTTTTTTTTGTCAACTGTAGGATTGCTAAAATTACTTTTTTGCAAAATTCCGGTAAGTCCCAATATTACATTTAGTGGGGTACGAATTTCATGACTCATATTGGATAAAAAAACAGACTTAGCCTTAGCCGATTTTTCTGCCAAAACTTTTGCTTCACGTATTTCGTTATCGATGATTTTTCTATTGGTAATATCCCTAAAAAAAGCATTGAATAAGTAATCATCTTTTATTTCGATGGCAACAATAGTAAGTTCGATATATACCACCGTTCCATTTCTTCGGTTTACCGAGGTTTCTACTCTTTTATTAATAAGATCATCATCACCCGTTTTAATATAATTAGCAAAACTCGCTTTAAGTTGTTTTCTTAATTTATACGGTACAAGATGGTAAACACTTTTTCCAATAGTTTCCTCTCTTTTTAGTTCGAGGATATGTTCTGCTTGTTTATTCCAGTTCAATACAGTGCCTTTGCTATTGGTAAGAATAACTCCGTCCATAGCGGTTTCAAGAATGATTGATTTTAGGTATTCACTGTATTTTAGGTCTTCTTCGATCTTTTTTTTGTCAATGATCTCTTGAGTTAAACGCTCATTGATTTTTTCAAGACTATATAGCTGCTTTTGCAGCATTTTTAGCATTTGCTGCTTGGTCGGGAAGTTAATCAGGTCTTTGGCTAAAATTTCTCCCGGGATAACATTAAGGATAGCAGTAAAAGAATCTAATAGATGATATGATTCAAAGTGCTTTTTATAGATAAATAGATAAATATTGGTGATGGCATTGATCCCCAAACTTTTTTTTATTCTGAAAAAAATTTCATTAGAAAATTCTAATAACCTTTTTTGTTCTTTGATGATATCAATTGAAGCGAAATCATATTCGAGTGCAAGAGCAGTTTTAATACTGCGAATTTTTGAGTCACTGGAACTTCCGGTAAGCTCTGAAGATTTTTTCAATACTTCTAAAAGAAAATCTTTACATAATATCAATTCCTGTTTCTCCAAGGGATAAAATATTAATCTGAAACCCTTGTGTTGTTGTAATAGCGGGAATTTTTCTTCAATTTTCTTCCGAAGCTTTTCTTTTGTAGCTTGTTTATTGTGATCTAAGTAGTATTCTTCCAGTAAAAGATAAACCTCAGGTAACGATATGATTTTCCTTTTTAGATTAGATTCTTTGAAAATTTTGATTTTGGTTTCCAGATTTGATCCAATAGTTGGTGGAGCAATCTTTTTTTCAAAAAATAGTACAAGATTTACTATTTCTTGCTCTTCTGGTTTTGCAGGTAGATCACTTTTTCTTTTAGATAATATGTTTTTAAGCCAATTAATCATTAATGGCTATATTTTACTTGCTTTATAAATTTTATAAAAGCCTAATGCAGATAATCCCCAAGTGAGAATTAAAGCAACAAACCAAATGTAATTGCCTGGAGTTTCACCAAAAAGGTTTTTGAATATGTTGTAATTAAAAATATGAGCAATTTGCATATGTAAGTGACCTAGGGCCATTACCACGAACCCCCATGCTAATAAAGTCATTCCAGAACCAAATTTTCCTCCTTTGAGTTTAGTGGCGGTAAGAAAACTAAAAATTAAGGCTATCGCTAGAAAAGGCATTTCCAATAATCCAAAAATTTGTTCGGCATTCAATCCGGCGGTAGAATGTGTATTGTGATCTTGTGCAAAAGCGCTTTGGGGTAACAAAAATATACCTAGTGTAGATAAGAAGTAATATATTTTCATAGTTAGAAGGGTTTTGCTAAAAATAATGAAAAAAATGTATTTTTTATAGATAAAATGCATTTTTTATCGATAAAGTGTATTTGTTCTTGAAATTGAAAATAAAAAAGCCCACCATTAGGTGAGCTTTTCTTATATAAGTGAGATTGTTTTGTTTTTAATAAAAGATTACTTTACTTTTTCTACAATAGCTTTAAAAGCTTCTGGGTGATTCATAGCTAAATCGGCAAGAACCTTACGGTTAAGCTCGATGTCATTAGCTTTAACTTTTCCCATAAATTGAGAATAAGACATACCGTGTAAACGTGCACCCGCATTAATACGTGTGATCCATAAAGCACGGAAAGTTCTCTTTTTATTTCTACGGTCTCTGTACGAGTATTGCATCGCTTTATCAACCGCGTTTTTTGCAACTGTCCAAACGTTTTTACGACGTCCGAAGTAACCTTTTGCTTGCTTAAGAACCTTTTTTCTTCTAGCTCTTTTAGCAACAGAATTTACTGATCTTGGCATAATTTTAAATTTTTTAGTAGCAGGCGATTCAACTCTTAATTTTTTGAATACTTTATAATGGCCTAACTCCTGGGTTTATACTAATTTTAACCTTATTAAAAAGTGATTACTTTAAACGTAACTGCTCTTTAATACTATTTTCATCGCTTTTGTGCACCAAAGTAGAGTGCGTTAAAGCAAGCTTACGCTTTTTAGATTTTTTTGTCAATATATGACTCTTAAAAGCGTGCTTTCTTTTGATTTTACCAGTACCGGTAAGCTTAAAACGCTTTTTAGCACTGGATTTTGTTTTCATTTTAGGCATTGTATCCTCGTTTTTATAATCTCACTTATTATCGTAATACTTCCAATAGAGAAGTCGTTTTTTATTTTTTAGGAGCAATAAACATAATCATACGTTTACCTTCAAGTTTTGGCATTTGTTCAACTTTACCATACTCCTCAAGTTCCTGTGCCAATCTAAGAAGTAAGATTTGCCCTTGATCTTTATATATTATCGAACGCCCTTTGAAGAAAACATAAGCTTTTAGTTTTGCACCTTCACTTAAGAACTTAATTGCGTGTTTTTTCTTAAACTCATAATCGTGTTCATCAGTATTCGGTCCAAATCGAATTTCTTTAATAACAACTTTAGTGGCCTTTGCTTTTAAGGCTTTATCTCTTTTCTTTTGTTCATAAAGAAATTTCTTGTAATCCATTACCTTACAAACAGGAGGAACGGCTTTAGGAGATATCTCAACGAGATCTAATCCTTGTTCTTCGGCAATTGCTAACGCTTTGCGAGTAGGGTAGACCCCTACTTCGACATTGTCACCTACGAGACGCACTTCATCAACACGAATCTTATTGTTGATTCTGTGAGCATCTTCTTTAATTATTCTTGCTGGTTTTTGAGACCTTCTTCTTCTTATTGCTATGACTTAAAAATTTTAAATTAAACTTAGTTTTTCTCTATTGTTATCCGTTAAACGGTTTTAGTGTATTTTCTATTTCTTTGTTCACAATCTTAGAAAACTCTTCAATTGTTATGGCGCCTAAATCTTCACCTCCATGCTTTCGAACAGATATGGTCTGATCTTTTTCTTCCTGTTCCCCTACAATAATAATATAAGGAAATTTATTTATTTCAGCCTCTCTAATCTTTTTTCCAATCGTTTCATTTCTATCATCTGCAAGGGCGCGAATTTCGACATTTTCTAACAAATTTAAAACTTTTTCAGAGTATTTTTCATATTTCTCGCTGATAGAGAGTACGATAGCTTGCTCTGGCATTAACCAAATAGGGAAGTTTCCTCCAGTATGTTCCAGCAATATAGCGATAAATCTTTCCATACTTCCAAAAGGTGCTCTATGAATCATAATAGGTTGATGAAGTTCATTGTCGCTTCCTTTGTAGGTAAGGTCAAAACGCTCGGGTAAATTATAGTCAACCTGTATAGTTCCTAATTGCCAACTTCTGCCTAGGGCGTCCTTAACCATAAAGTCTAATTTAGGACCATAAAAAGCAGCTTCCCCTGTTTCTACGACATAATTAAGACCTTTTTCTTTAGTGGCATTTAAAATAGCATTTTCAGCTTTTTCCCAATTTTCTTCTTTTCCAATATATTTATCAGGGTTTTCAGGATCACGAAGTGAAACTTGAGCTGTGAAATTTTCAAAACCAAGAGATCCAAAAACATATAATACTAAATCTATTACATTTTTGAATTCCTCATCCAATTGATCAGGAGTACAAAAAATATGAGCGTCATCTTGAGTAAAACCTCTAACACGAGTTAGTCCATGCAGCTCACCACTCTGCTCATATCTGTATACTGTTCCAAACTCTGCATATCGTATAGGTAAATCTTTATAAGACCAAGGACTACTGTTATAAATCTCACAATGATGAGGGCAGTTCATAGGTTTCAATAAGAATTCTTCTCCTTCTGCCGGGGTGTTAATAGGTTGAAAACTGTCTTCTCCATATTTAGCATAATGTCCAGAAGTAACGTAAAGCTCTTTTTGTCCAATATGTGGAGAGGCAACCATCTCGTAACCTGCTTTTTTCTGTGCTTTTTTAAGGAATTGTTCCAGACGTTCGCGTAAAGCAGCGCCTTTAGGAAGCCATAATGGTAATCCCTGTCCTACTCTTTGAGAGAATGTGAAAAGACCTAATTCTTTTCCTAGTTTACGGTGATCTCTCTTTTTAGCTTCTTCAAGTAATTCTAGGTATTCTTTTAATTCTTTCTGTTTAGGAAAAGAAGTTCCATATACTCTAGTAAGTTGTTTGTTGTTTTCGTCACCTCGCCAATAGGCCCCAGCAACACTCATGATTTTAACCGCTTTTATAATCCCTGTGTTAGGGATGTGTCCTCCGCGACATAAATCAGTAAATGTATCATGATCGCAAAATGTAATCGTTCCGTCTTCCAGATTTTCGATTAACTCTAGTTTATATTCGTTTCCTTCTTCCTTATATTTATGTAATGCATCAGCCTTAGACACAGAACGCATTTTAAAATCATGCTTTCCTCTGGCTATTTCCAGCATTTTATCTTCAATTTTCTTGAAATCTTTTTCAGAAATAGTTTGGTCTCCTAAATCAACATCATAATAAAAACCATTTTCAATTGCAGGACCAATAGATAATTTAACTCCAGGATATAATTGTTCTAGAGCTTGTGCTAAAACGTGAGAAGAAGAATGTCTAAAAGCTGTTTTTCCTTCATCATCCTTCCAAGTAAATAATACAAGATTACCATCGGTGGTTAATGGGGTCGCTGTTTCTATGGTTGTACCATTAAATTTTGCAGAAATCACATTTCTGGCAAAACCTTCACTTATATCTTTGGCAACATCCATAGCAGTCACACCGCTATTGTACTCTCTCACCGAACTATCGGGTAATGTAATCTTGATCATTTTTTTCTAAATTAAAGACGCAAAGATAATACGATAATAAAACCCATACAACACAATAGTATATATTTAATGTATTAATTAAATAAAGCTAAATTTTCTTTGGAATAATAGGGATTTGATACCTTGAACAGGTCTCAACCGCGCTTTTCGCGATATCTTATACAACCCTATATTAAAGTTGTATAAGGATGCTGCTACAATCGCTATCCTTTTTCCTTTATGTAAACTTTGGGTAATGAGGTTGTTATAAAAAC
>NZ_JALPRE010000007.1 GCF_023195925.1 Aquimarina acroporae
TAGAGGTGCTACCGGAGCAGCAGGAACTAACGGAACAGATGGTGCCAGAGGTGCAACCGGTGCAGCGGGTACTAACGGAACAGACGGTGCTAGAGGTGCAACTGGTGCTGATGGCGCTAGAGGTGCAACTGGTGCAGCAGGTACTAACGGAATAGACGGTGCTAGAGGTGCAACCGGAGCAGCTGGAACTAACGGAACAGACGGTGCCAGAGGTGCTACCGGAGCAGCAGGAACTAACGGAACAGACGGTGCTAGAGGTGCTACTGGTGCTGATGGCGCTAGAGGTGCTACCGGAGCAGCAGGCACTAACGGACTAGATGGCGCTAGAGGTGCTACCGGAGCAGCAGGAACTAATGGAACAGATGGTGCCAGAGGTGCAACTGGTGCAGCAGGTACTAACGGAACAGATGGTGCCAGAGGTGCAACCGGAGCAGCTGGAACTAATGGAATAGACGGTGCTAGAGGTGCTACTGGTGCTGATGGCGCTAGAGGTGCTACCGGAGCAGCAGGCACTAACGGAATAGATGGCGCTAGAGGTGCTACCGGAGCAGCAGGAACTAATGGAACAGATGGTGCGAGAGGTGCAACTGGTGCAGCGGGTACTAACGGAACAGCTGGTGCTAGAGGTGCAACTGGAACAGATGGTGCTAGAGGTGCTACTGGTGCTGATGGCGCTAGAGGTGCTACCGGAGCAGCTGGAACTAATGGAATAGACGGTGCTAGAGGTGCTACTGGTGCTGATGGCGCTAGAGGTGCTACCGGAGCAGCCGGAACTAAAGGAACAGATGGTGCCAGAGGTGCAACTGGTGCAGCAGGGACTAACGGAATAGATGGTGCTAGAGGTGCTACTGGTGCAGCGGGTACTAACGGAACAGATGGTGCTAGAGGTGCAACTGGAGCTGATGGCGCTAGAGGTGCTACCGGAGCAGCAGGAACTAATGGAACAGATGGTGCTAGAGGTGCAACTGGTGCAGCGGGTACTAACGGACCAGATGGTGCTAGAGGTGCAACTGGTGCTGATGGCGCTAGAGGTGCTACCGGAGCAGCAGGAACTAATGGAACAGATGGTGCTAGAGGTGCAACTGGTGCAGCGGGTACTAACGGAACAGATGGTGCTAGAGGTGCAACTGGTGCAGGAGGGACTAACGGAACAGATGGTGCCAGAGGTGCAACTGGTGCAGCAGGTACTAACGGAATAGATGGTGCTAGAGGTGCTACCGGAGCAGCAGGGACTAACGGAATAGATGGTGCTAGAGGTGCAACTGGTGCAGCGGGTACTAACGGAACAGATGGTGCTAGAGGTGCTACTGGTGCAGGAGGGACTAACTGAACAGATGGTGCCAGAGGTGCAACTGGTGCAGCAGGTACTAACGGTATAGATGGTGCTAGAGGTGCTACCGGAGCAGCAGGAACTAACGGAACAGATGGTGCTCGAGGTGCAACTGGTGCAGATGGCGCTAGAGGTGCACCTGGTGCAGCAGGTACTAACGGAATAGATGGTGCTAGAGGTGCTACCGGAGCAGCAGGAACTAACGGAACAGATGGTGCTAGAGGTGCTACTGGTGCTGATGGAGCAAGAGGAGCAACAGGCGATCCTGCTACCAATATTGTAACTAATTTATCTCAAGATACTACTACTGGGGTAATTACTTATACTAACGAGAATACTCCTACTGCCGATACTCAAACTGCAAACGTTGTAAGTACCGTCACGGGTAATGAAATTACTGTAGGTAGTGATGGGGGTGCATTCTTTGCTAGTCCTGTGAAAGCAATGGGTAAAGTTTCAGGGGCTGGAGCAGCTATTAAGATTTTAAATGCGACCGTATCTCGAATTGACGAGGGTGACTATCAAATTACATTCACCAGCGCAATGCCAGATGCCAACTATATTATTCAATTATCTATTCTAGATTGTGGCGGTGATTGCCCAGGAAATACTGGACAAAATTATGATGACCCAGGAATCACATACTATAGCCAAACCACAACTGGATTTAGAGTAAACATTGGAGATAGTGATAACGGAACCAATCAAAAAGACGATATTGATTTAGAATTCATGTTTACAGTACTAGATTTCTAATAAATATCATGACAAAATAAATAGACAGGATTAACAGATATCAAAAATGAAAAAGTTACCCCTATTAATATTATTTCTAGCATTAATGAATCAAGCCTTTGCCCAAATTGGTCCGAATGATGCTAATGCTTTGATGGGGTTGCCCACAGCTACCAACTTAGCTGAGATTAATGCTATCCTGAATCCACAAATAGGATCGGTAGTATATAATCTAGATGATGAAGAAATATATCGTTATACCGGCCCAACTAATGGATGGCAAAGAGCAACCGATGATCAAACTGATGCCGAAGTACTACTTGCTATACCACTCGACGTAGATGAAGATGCGGTTACTACTCCAACAAACGAAACAAACTTACAAGAAGTAGTACAAGCTATAGCTCCAATCACTTCTAAAGCAGGAAGAGTATTCTTCCCCCCTTCTATAGAAATTGATGCCTCGGCAATAGTTAATAATCAAACCATAGACTTGTATGCTCTGTATAGAGCTCAATATGCGACACCAATTATAAGTAGTCCAAGTGCTCCTAATACCATACCAATTTATGAGGCCAACGAACTATATTATTACGTAACTTTTGCAGACCCAATTGTTTTCAATATAGACAGTTTAAGTGATGCAGGAGTGTTACAATATGATATTTTAAGCATCCCAACTGATGACAATACCCTTATCAATGTGGTATTTGTAGTTAGGTAATTAATACTAACATATGAGATTGATACCAAAAATAACATATCAACTTATACTTTTGTTAGGTATAGCAATATTACCTATACATGCTCTTCAAGCACAAGACACCTATGAAGATAATTTTAATGGTGGAGCCAACTATGCAAATAGTTCTGGTAATCAAACATGGACCACTAGCTGGATAGAGACTGGAGATGATGGTACCGCTGGAGGAGGTAGAATATTTGTTAGTGGCTTTAATGATCTTGAATTTGTAAATATGGATGGTAGGACAATACGTCGAGATATTGACCTATCGGCGTATTCGGCTGTCGATTTATCTTTGGATTATTTTTTTATTAATGGAAATGGATCTACCGAAGATATTGACATTCAATTATGGAATGATACTGCTGGTGCATATGAAACAGTTCTTACTACAGGAACTGGATTTGGTGTTACTCTAAATCATACATTAACTGCAGATCAAATTTCTGCTAACTCTTCAATTCGATTTATTTCTGGTAGTGGTAATTGGCAAGGTGCAGACAATATTGCCATTGACGATGTACTCTTCACTGCGACCCTTTCGAATGCTGAAATAACTATTGGTAATGCAAATGTTAATGAAAATGCTGGAACCATAGATTTTACCGTTACTCATTCGGGAGCAAGTACTGCAGGGAGTTTCACTGTAGAATATTCTACTGCTAATAATACAGCCACCGCACCCGGAGATTATACCGCCACGGGCGCTCCTACTCCAACCATAACATTTTCCGGAACGACTGGAGAAACACAAACTATTTCGATACCAATTGTAAATGATAATTTTACGGAAAATACAGAAACATTTTTTGTTAACATTGCAAATCCTAGCGATGGAACAGTTACCATAACTGATTCTCAGGGAGAAGGAACTATCAATGATGATGATACCGCATCTATTGCCATTGGCAATGTTACAGTTAACGAAGGAGACGGTACTGCTACCCTAGATGTAGTTTTATCTGGTGCTAATGTTGCCGGAGGATTTACGGTGGAGTATTCTACTGCTAATGGTTCTGCAACGGCTCCGGCAGATTATACCGCAACAGGAGCCCCTACTCCAACCATCTCATTTTCGGGAACAGGAAGCTTACCAGAAACGCAACAAATAACAATTCCCATTATCGATGATTCTGATGTAGAAGGAAATCATAACTTTTTTGTAAACCTCGGAGCTGTTAGTAATGCATTGGTAACTATAAGTGACAATCAGGGAGAAGTAACTATACAGGATAATGATGCTGGTATTAGTATTGCAGACCTAACCAATATAGGCGAAGCCTCTGGTACTGCAAATTTTGTTATAACACATACTGGAGCCAATGTTCCAGGAGGTTTCACAGTAAATTTCAGTACCGCAAATAATACCGCAATTGCACCGGGTGATTATACAGCAACATCCTCCCCTCCTGCTATTTCTTTTTCCGGAACCAGCGGAGAAACACAAACTATTTCAGTAACTATTATTAATGATGGAGATACCGAAGGTAATGAAAGCTTTTTCGTAAATCTTACCGGAGTTAGTAGTCCTCAAGTTACAATAACAGACTCGCAGGCAGAAGGAACAATCATTGACGACGAAATTCCTTTTATTATAACCGATGGAGTTACCGATAATACTTGTAGTGGATTTTTTGTGGACACAGGAAGTTTTAGTGGAAACTACAGTAATAATGAAGCGATAACCTATACTCTATGTCCAGATACACCTGGAAGCGTAATTGTTTTAGATTTTGAAGAATTTAACGTTGAAGACTTTTGGGATGGGTTAGCCATATTTGAAGGTACCACCACGACAACTCAAATTGGAGTTTTTGACAATGAAAACGTTCCGAGACAAATAGTTTCTACAGATCCAAGCGGTTGTCTAACTTTCGTATTTACTTCAGACGGTAGTGTAGTTGACGATGGTTGGGTCGCTCGTATTTCTTGTGCCTCGGTATTCTTAAATGTAGGTAATGTAACCGTGAGTGAAGATGCTGGTACTGCTACCTTTACGGTAACTTTAAATGGAAATGTACCTGGAGGTTTTACGGTAGATTATATTACTGATGATGGTACAGCCTTTGCCGATTCGGATTATACTACTACCTCAGGAACTTTAAGTTTTGCAGGAACAAACAATGAACAAAGAACAGTTACTGTCCCTATAATTAATAACACTTTTGCTGAAAACGACGAGATATTTTATCTAACATTGAACAATGTATCCAATTCAACCGTAGGACTTATAGAAGGTATCGGTACAATTACAGATGATGTTGGAGACACTCCAGTAGATGATGATGTACCTCTTACTTTGTTTGATGAATTTAATGGATATTTTGATTATGCGCTTACAGGAGGTTCTCTTAGATTAGCTTCAGATTCTGTTGATCCTTGTGGAATAGCTCCTTCATCATCGAATACGCTAACAACTACTATACCTCCAGGATCGACTATAGAACAAGCATACCTTATCTGGGGCCATACCAGTCCAAGTGCTGATGATGTAGTTGTTTTTGAAGGACAAAATGTAACCGCAAGTGTAATTAATTCTGCCAATGGAGGTTCTACCTATGGTATGGTGGGAGATGTTACTTCAATTATACAAGGTATTCCAGACCCTTCTACCAATGTTTATGATTTTAGCGGACTTTCTGTTGACAATCGTACACTTTGTGATAATACTATTATTATTGGAGGTTGGTCATTAATGATATTTTTCACCAATCCTGCTTTCCCCGCAGTGGGAATCAATATGTATAATGGTTTTGATGCCTCATCAAATACTACTACCAATTATACACTTGATGGTTTTTACGCTATTGGGGCCACTGGGTCCAAAACCTCTGTTTTATCATGGGAAGGAGATGGCGATATTACCGGGAATGAAGAAATATCATTGACTGTTGGTGCCAATAATACCACATTAAATGGTGATGGAGACAATACCGGAGGAAATCAAAATGTATTTAACTCAACCATATTTGATGATACTGTTATACCAAATGTGAATACAAGTACTGAATTTGCGATAGATTTAGATACCTATGATGTTTCTGCCTTAATTGGACCAGGAGAAACTTCTGCTGCTACGCAGGTAACAACAGGTAATGATTTTATTATTCTAAACACAGTTTTATTAAAGGTTCCTAGTAACCTTATTACAGGAAATGTATTTGAAGATGTTAATTATCCTGGAGGTGCTGGAAGAAATTTAGTCACTTCTTCTGGTGTGGCAATTGAAAATGCACGAGTTGAGTTATATAGAGAAACCAGTCCTGGTGTCTTCACTTTTGAAGAAGCAACAACCTCAAACAGCTCTGGAGAATACACTTTTGGAGGTATACCTGATGGGACATATCGTGTTCGAGTAGTAAACAATACGGTAAGATCAACACGAGGAGGAGGATCAGGTTGTACAACTTGCTTACCAATACAAACCTTTAGAAGAGATTATGCCTCTGGAGGTACTTTTACCGATCAACCCAATGAAGTAGGTGGTGCAGATCCAACTGCCACTGATGCAGGATCAAATACACTAACCGGTGCTCAGTCTGTTTCTAGTGTTACCATAAATGGAGAAGGAGTTGTAGATCTTGATTTTGGATTTAATTTCAATACTATAGTAAATACCAACGCAGATGGTCAAGGATCTTTAGAGCAATTTATAGTGAATTCTAATAGTCTGGATGAAACTGGTTTAAATATTGAAACCAATGGTATTTTTAATCCAGCTGCCGGTGTAGACACTTCTATATTTATGATTCCTACGAATACTGACCCACTTGGGAGAACTGTAGATCCGAATTACGATGTAGCCAATGGCTTTTTTGATATTAATACAAATAGTAATCAACTTACGGAAATAACTTCAGACAATACCAGCATTGATGGTAGGACTCAAACCGCTTATTCTGGTGATACCAATACCGGTACAATAGGTGCAGGAGGAAATACCGTTGGAGTATCAGCTACTACCCTACCCAGCTATAATTTACCTGAAATTCAGGTACGAAGTGACTTTGGAGACGTATTGCAGATGGCAGCTTCAAATACTATCATTCGTAATATAGCGGTATATGGAGGAAACCGGAGAGCAGTGCGCCAAAATTCTGGAACAAATAATCTTATATCATCAAATTTATTAGGTGTTAATGCGCTAGGAGCTATTGGTACTGTAGGAGTAGGATCTTATGTCGATGATGGTGTACAAGTAACAGGTGGCGAAGTAGTAATAGATGGTAATTACATTGCTTCAAACACCGATTTCGGCGTTATCGTAAACGGTGGAACATCTACCACAATTCAAAATAACCATTTTACTGGAAATGGATATAGAGCATGTGAATACAATATTACTATACAAAATGGAAGCGGTATTTTAATTCAGAATAACTTTATTGAAAATGCTGAATCCACCGGAATTAACGATGATGCAGGAGGCATTACTATTACCGAAAATACAATCACTACTTCAGGTACAAACAACGGTTGTGCTCAGTTAAGTGGTATTGAACTTTCTCAGAACAACTCTTCGGTATCCAACAATATCGTAAACAGTAATGCTGGAGCGGGAATAGTATTAAGCGGAGGAAACACTTCTGGAAATCGTATTTCACAAAATTCGATTTTTGCAAATGGTACGGCAGCACCTGCATTAGGTATAGATATCAATAATGATGGAGTTACCCTTAATGATACTGGTGATGCAGATAATGGTCCTAACACTAGTATTAATTTTCCAATAATAGAATCTGCTTCGATAAGCGGAACCACACTACGAATTAGAGGTTGGGTTGGTTCTGGAGCTACTGTAGAATTTTTCTTAACCGATATTGATCAAGGAACAGCGGCAACTGGAGACAACCAACTTGGATTGTCTGTAGATTATGGTGAAGGTCAAGTATTTGTCACTTCGGCTACTGAAGGTTCTGGAACAGATAGCGATGCTACAACATCTGCATATACAGATGCAGATGGAAATACTGATAATACTAACAGGTTTGACTTTTTAATCACATTAGCATCCCCCATTACCCCGGGAAGCATGATATCTGCAACTGCTACAATATCTAATTCTACATCAGAATTTGGAGGTTCTGCTGTAGTTGGTTCGGCTCGAGTAATTACCAATAGAACAATAACTTATAGAGTTAGGCAAAATTAAAACATGTAAAATAGTTATAATTAAAGTAAACAAAACTCTTAACTACATATTCTACATACAAATCGTCAAAATCATGAAATCAATTTTTTCCACCCCTAGTAATTTTATTCCTTATCTATCGACTAATTTTAGAGATCATTTTCATCTATAAAAGCATGTTTTAACTATCGACGAACGGCAAAAAGTGCATTTCATCGAAAAATTCATGCATTTTATCGCTTAAAATTAGCATTTCAACAATTTAAACCCTATTTTAGCCATATAATTATTACGGATAAACCGTAATTACATTTTTAAGCCCCATGAATAAAATAATCGTCATTGCAATTTGTTTTCTAGCCCCTATTACCCTTTCATCGCAACAAGCCTTTCATAATTTTGGAGAAATTCAAATCCATAATCAGGGTCGAATCGGTTTTCATATAAATGTGGTCAACGATGGTAATTTTGACCAAAACGTAGGATTTACTGGTTTTTACAGTGATGATAGTAGTTTAACAGTTTCAGGAAATAATAAACCTGTTTTTCATGATGTGGAAATTGATGTAGCCAACGATCTTTTTTTAGAAGTTTCTATGGGCGTAACCAATTTTCAGGAGTTCGTTAACGGAAGAGTACAAACTCCAAGAGATGAGAAAACCGTTTCTTTAGATTACACCGATGATGCACCGTACTTAGGAGCTAATGATGATAGATTTGTAGATGGCTATGCTTCTATGACAGGGTTATTGGATTTCACTTTTCCTGTAGGGGATGATTTTAGACTACGCCCTATGAGAATTGAAAATCAAGCTGCCGTTAATACTGCTAGTGGAGCTTATTATTTCGAAGATCCAAATACTCCAAACTTCTTCACCGGAAGTTATGATACAGATAATTTTGAAAGCTTGCTGTTTGGTGTAAGTACTTTTGAGTTTTGGGATCTAAACGGAGACGTTGAAACAAGAGTTACCCTTACTTGGGATGATAACAGTAATATACCCACTTTAGTAAACAACTTAGATGACCTTCGAGTAGTTGGTTGGGACCGTACTTTAGGGCAATGGGTTAATCTTGGAAACACAGTGGTGTCAGGTGATTTAAATAATGGTGAGATTACTTCAGAACTTATGATTCCCGATAATTACGTGATTATCACCTTTGGAACTTCTTCAACAATACTAGACGGTGATTTAGAAATATTTACTGCTGTATCACCAAATGGAGACGGTCAAAATGATACATTTATTATACAGGGTATCGCTCAATTTCCAGAAAATGAATTATCTATTTTTAACAGATGGGGAGTAGAAGTATATAACAAGAAAGGTTATGACAACTCCTGGGGAGGTCTATCTGAAGGTAGAGCCACTATTGCTAAAGGAGAAGAATTACCTGTAGGTACATACTATTATGTTCTGAAAGTAGAAGGGCAAAAAGATAGAGCAGGATATTTATACATAAATCGATAAAAATTAGATCATTTTTACAAATTAGTAAGAGTAAACACATGATCAAAATTACCCCAAAAGGTATCTGATGAATTTCAGATACCTTTTTTACTGAGTATCAGTCTCATCTCTTACCTCAATGAGAGATTGCTCATTATCAAATAACACAAGGGTTTTATAAATCTGTCCAAAACCCTTTTAAAATTTTGTAAAATGCTAGATTCATAGAGTCGTTTTCCAAAAATAATTATACATTTATCTTCCTTAGAACTGAAAATAAAATTACCATGAAAGAAAAATCAGGAAAAACACAAGATTTAATAGATAAAAAATTCTTAGAAGAACGAAGTGTATTCCTTTGGGGACAGGTAGATGACAAATCTGCAAAACATGTAATAGACAGGTTAATGTATCTGGATATGATTGGAGATCAGGAAATCAAGCTTTACATTAACAGTCCGGGAGGTTATGTTACTTCTGGCTTTGCGATGTATGACACTATTAAAAGTTTAAAAAGTCCTGTTTCTACCATTTGTACTGGGCTTGCTGCTTCTATGGGTTCTATTCTTCTTAGTGTTGGAGAAAAAGGCAGAAGGTTTATACAACCTCATGCAAAGGTAATGATTCACCAACCTAGTGGAGGTGCCCGAGGTCAAGCTTCTAATATAGAAATTCAAGCTGCAGAAATTCTTAAAACTAAAGAATTAAGTGCTCAGATATTGGCAGATAATTGTGGACAGGATATGGAAAAAGTATTAAAAGACTTTAATCGTGATTATTGGATGGACGCTCAAGAATCTTTAGACTACGGAATCGTAGATGGTATCTTAGAATAAAAGAGCAAAGGATATATTTATTCTATGTATCGAAGAGATTTCATAACATTAAATATCATTACAGCTTTAGGGTTATCTTTAACCTCTTTTTCACTTCTTCAAAGTAAATTTTCTAAGGATGATTTAATGGGAAAAAGTGACCCTTCTCTGTTTGGTAATGGGTATCTACTTCAAAAAGAAGCACACGAGGCCTTTTTAAAAATGAAAGCTTCTGCTCTTGCTAGTGGTTTCAAGATTAAAGTAGTCTCAAGTTACCGGAATTATGCCCATCAAAATAGAATCTGGGAACGTAAATACAAAAAATTTACTGCAAATGGCTTATCGCCTCAGGAAGCCATTTTGAAGATTATCGAATACTCAACCATCCCTGGCACTTCGAGACATCATTGGGGTACCGACCTTGATATTGTCGATGGTAATGCTCCCCAACCCAAAGGTCTATTACTCGCAAAAAATTTTGAAGCCAATGGTCCTTTCTGCCCTTTTAAAGAATGGATGGACAAACATGCTAATTCTTTTGGATTTTATCTGGTATATACCAATAAAACAAATAGAAAAGGATTTAAATATGAACCCTGGCATTACTCCTATGCTCCCATATCAATCCCAATGCTAAAAGAATATCTTAAACTAGATATTGCTGCCGAATTGAAAAAGGCTAACCTAATGGGAAGTAATTTTTTCTCTGAAAACTTTATTAACTCTTATGTGAAAGAAAATATTTCTGACATAAATCCTCAATTATTATAACCAATTATACTAAAATTCTACTATTTTAGTTATTTATTCAAAAGCCCCATAACTATGAAAACTTTTTTTAAGTACTATTTATGCGCATTTATTGCAATTACTGCTGTCGTTTCTTGTTCTGACGAAGATGATACAGTTACTTCTCCTAATGAGATTTCGATCACCGAAGAAATATTGAAACTTGTTAATGAACACAGACAAAGTCAAGGTCTTTCTGCTCTTGAGATGAATACCACAGCTGAAGAACTCGCTGTTGATCATACTAGGTATATGATTTCTCAAGGTGACATTAGCCATGATAATTTTTCATCGAGAAGTGGTGTTCTAAATGAAAAAGAAAATGCCACAGGAACTGCAGAAAATGTAGCAAGTTTTTATCCTGATGCTGCAAGCGTTGTACAAGGATGGTTGAACAGTGAAGGTCACCGAAGAAATATTGAAGGTAACTTTACTCATACCGGTATTGCAGCTCTCAAAGATGACCAGGGAAGATATTACTATACACAAATTTTTTATCGCTAAACTATGCAAACTCAACATGCTGGTTAGTACTAATCACGTTCTTTAATTAGATCACAAACCTCTAGTAGTTGCTTACTAAGAAGTGTTTTTTAACATTTTATTAGTAAGCAACTTTTATATTCATTAACTTTAAATGTTGAATAAAATATTTCCAGCATGAGACGAGGAGGTTTAAAAATTCGTATCCTTATAGGATTAGCAATTGTCGCATTTGCATTCTTCAAAAAATGCAACAACAAAACGCTAAATCCATATACAGATAGAGTGCAGAATATTAACATGACCAGCGATCAGGAAATCGCAATAGGTTTGCAAAATGCACCTGCAATGGCCGAACAGCACGGTGGTTTATATCCTGATCAAAAGTTACAAAGCTACATAGATATGGTAGGGCAAAAACTTGTGAACTCTAGTATGGCCAAAGAGACACCTTATAAATATGAGTTCCATTTATTGGCAGATCAAAATACTATTAATGCATTTGCACTACCAGGTGGTCAAATTTTTATCACTTATGCTCTATTATCGCAACTACAAAATGAAGATCAGGTCGCAGGAGTTTTAGGCCATGAAATAGGCCATGTTTTAGGTCGTCATTCTGCAGAGAGAATTGCAGAACACGAGTTTTGGAAAACCATATCTACAGGAGCATCTGTTGGTGCAGATATGGGTGGATTGGTAAACGGTATTGGGCAAAATATATTACTTGGTAATGGTCGTGATGATGAACTAGAAAGTGATAAGCTAGGCGTATTATTTATGATAAATTCAGGATATAACCCTGAAGAAATGATAGGAGTTATGAAAATTCTAAAAGCTGCCGCCGGTCCAAGTAGAACTCCGGAATTTCAAAGTACACATCCTGACCCGGAAAACAGGATTGAAAAAATAAAAGAAGCAATACGAGAATATCAAGGTCAGAATTAAAAAAACCGGTTTGTGTGATGAATACAAACCGGCTTTTTACTTTTATGATTGACCAATCAAATATTTATGATAATTCTTTAAGCAATTGAATAGCTTCTTGAGCGTTTGACATCTTTGCAAATTTTATCGCTGTAAAGCCCTTACTATTTCTAGCTTTTACTCTAGCTCCTTCCTTTACTAATAACTTAATAATATCTACACGATTATATCGCGCTGCATACATTAATGGAGTCATTCCATTAGACTTTTCGTTAACATCGCTTCCCAGCTCGATCATTTTTTTAACCGCATCTAAATCTCCTTTTACAACTGCCATACAAAATGGATTTGTTCTAACATTTGCAAGTTCAAAAGTTTCGTTACTATTAGCTACCGTAGTTGTTTCTCCGGCAAAACTTGCAGAAGAAATAAATAATGCCGTTAAAGCAAATAAAAATGTTTTTTTCATGATGAATGAATTTAAAATTAAATATTGGTTTACACTTAATAAGACCTTAGATCTCAACATTTTGTTACATCAAAAATTGGAAATAACATAATATTAACCTTTACACAACAAAATATTAGAACTATTCTTAGCCATTTAATCAATTTTCATCAACTATTAGTTTGATTTTTTGACGACACAAAGAAAATTGTAAAATTCTTAGAAAAAAAGGTCTTATTTTAAGGATAACTCATAAATAACCTTTTCTATACAAATACGTTAATAGTTTCCCAAAAACTCATTCTGTAATAACCTTTAATAAAGGCATAAATGACCTACCATTAACTAAGCAATTTTGTGTACTTATTTTTGAAGTTGTACATTTACCGCTTGTCATTTTTTATCATAAAAACCGCACAAAGGGCCAACAAAAAAATTAAATGCTAACCACATGAATAAAAAAGTAATCCTAATGATATTAGATGGGTGGGGAACCTCTCCCGATCCAAAAGTTTCTGCAATTGATAATGCTGAAACTCCTTTTATTGATAGTTTATATACCAAATTCCCTACTGCTTCACTGCGAACAGATGGACTTCATGTTGGGCTACCCGATGGTCAAATGGGAAATAGCGAAGTGGGACACATGAATTTGGGTGCAGGAAGAATTGTATATCAAGATTTGGCTAAAATTAATATGGCTGTTGAGAACAATACTCTTAAGAATGAACAAGTATTGACAGACGCTTTTCGTTATGCCAAAGACAACAATAAAAATGTTCACTTACTGGGGTTAGTGAGTGATGGAGGGGTGCATTCGCACATTAACCATATTAAAGGGTTACTAAATGCTGCTAACGATTATGATCTAACCAACGTTTTTTTACATGCCTTTACAGATGGACGTGATGTAGATCCTAAATCTGGAATTAAACATATTAAGAACATTCAAGAGCATATGTCAAATACTACTGGGAAATTAGCCTCAATAGTTGGAAGATATTATGCAATGGATAGAGATAAACGTTGGGAACGAGTAAAACTGGCATATGACCTCATTGTAAACGGAATTGGAGAAATAAGTGAAAATGCCATAGAAAGTATTCAAAAGAGCTATGAAAATGATATAACCGATGAATTCATCAAACCAATCTTGATGCAAGAGAACGGCAAGTCAGTTGCAACTATAAAAGATGACGATGTTATAATCTTTTTCAATTTTAGGACTGATCGAGGACGTGAATTGACCGAAATGTTGTCACAAAAAGACATGCATGAATTTAACACTCATAAACTTCCTCTATATTATGTTACCATGACAAATTATGATGATACTTTTGAAGGCATAAAAGTCATTTATGATAAGGAAAATATTACGCAGACTTTAGGACAAATATTGTCTGAAGCAGGCAAAAAGCAGATTCGTATTGCCGAAACAGAAAAATATCCTCACGTTACCTTCTTTTTCTCTGGCGGACAAGAGGCTCCATTTGAGGGAGAGTCAAGGATTTTAAGAGATTCACCAAAAGTAGCCACTTATGATCTTAAACCCGAAATGAGCGCTTACGAACTTAGAGATGCTCTGGTACCTGAATTAGAAAAAGAAGAAACTGATTTCGTGTGTTTAAATTTTGCCAATGGAGATATGGTGGGACACACTGGTGTTATGGAAGCAGCAATAAAAGCTTGTGAAGCCGTAGACAAATGCGTAAAAGATGTAGTATCAACCGGACTTGAACATGGGTATGCTACATTACTAATTGCAGACCATGGAAACTGTGAAACGATGATCAATCCAGATGGTACTCCACATACAGCTCATACTACCAATCCGGTTCCTTTTATTCTAATCGATAATGATCAAATCGATATAAAAGATGGGGTTTTAGGGGATATTGCACCTACGATACTTGAATTAATTGGTGTAGAAAAACCACAGGCCATGACACAAAACTCATTACTTAAGTAAAATATACAATCTCATAATAGTAATAGTAAACTACCTTAAAAATTCTTGGGGCAGAAGAAGTCTTTACATTATATTAGCACACTATTCGCTGTTATATGAAAAAAATACTTTTATTATTTACGCTTCTAATATTAAATGCCTGTATAAGCGCTACAGTAGCTGTTAATACTGGGGTTAATTCATCTTCTGTCAATGACAATGAGGAAACTTTAGCTACACAATCTAACCCTGATATTCTTGTTGGAAAACACCAAAGAAAAGATTTGGAGCAAGCCCCTTTTGGGTCATGGTTCAACACAAATTATGAGGAGTATACGGCTGATGCATCAACTGTTGAAAAAATAGCTCCTAAGCTTCAAGATATTTCCATTAAAGCATTTATGGGAACGTGGTGCAGTGATAGTAAACGAGAAACGCCTAATTTTTATAAAATTCTTGATCAAGCAAAATTTGATTACAATAATTTCGAACTCATTACAGTATCACGATCAAAAGAAACCCCGGAAGGTTTCGAAAAAGGTCTAAATATTATAAGAGTCCCTACGTTTATTTTTTATAAAGAAGGAAAAGAAATTGGGAGGTATGTTGAATTTGCACAAGAAAGTCTTGAAAAAGATATCTTAGCTATTGTATCGGGAGAACCCTATAAACACTCTTATGAGGATTAAATGAGTCCACATTCGATTGATTCGTAATATTCTTCGTAAATTTGCCTTCTTTAATTCGGAATTCTGTACTGATTTATGATAATTACAAAAACACGTGAAGAAATAGAGTTAATGCGCGAAAGTGCATTAATCGTATCCAAAACCTTGGGAATGCTAGCTCCTGAAGTAAAACCTGGTGTTACTACCCTTCAATTGGATAAACTTGCGGAGGAATTTATAAGAGATCATGGAGCTATTCCCGGTTTCTTAGGATTATACGATTTTCCGAATACCTTATGCATGAGTCCAAATGCGCAAGTGGTTCATGGTATACCTAATGACACACCTTTGGAAGAAGGTGATATTATATCTATTGACTGTGGTGCAATTAAAAATGATTTCTATGGAGATCATGCCTACACTTTCCCGGTAGGAGAAGTGTCTGAGGAGGTTGAAAAATTATTACGTATTACCAAAGAATCACTTTATAAAGGAATTGCAGAATTAAAAGTTGGGAACAGAGTTGGAGATGTTGGATACGCTATTCAAAGATATACTGAAGACGCTGGTTATGGTGTAGTAAGAGAATTGGTAGGTCACGGACTTGGAAGAAAAATGCACGAGGATCCTGAAATGCCAAATTACGGACGTCGAGGAAGAGGAAAGAAGTTTGTTGAAGGAATGGTGGTCGCTATAGAACCTATGATTAATATGGGAACTCACCGTATTAAACAACTTCGTGATGGATGGACCATTCTTACTGCGGATGGTAAGCCCAGCGCACACTTTGAACATGATGTAGCTATTGTAGATGGAAAACCAGAGATTCTTTCTACTTTTAAATATATCTACCAAGCATTAGGTATAGAATCTGATGAAGAAGATGCCTTTAGACAAGAATTACTGGCAATTTAATCTTTTGTAAGCCCACGATAAACGTCTCTATGAAAAGGCTTTTCAAATTTATATTAAATACTATTCCCAGACCTCTACTTATAAGATTAAGTTACTTGGTGAGACCACTAATTTCTTTAATTCTTAGAGGAAATACATTTACAGACCCCATCGACGGTAAAAGTTTTTCCAGATTTTTGCCTTATGGATATGGAACACAACGAGATAACGTTCTCTCCCCTTCTACCCTATCATTAGAACGACATAGATTACTGTGGTTATATCTTAAAAATGAGACCGATTTTTTTACACAGAGCTCAAAAGTGTTGCATTTTGCACCAGAACAAGCTTTTTATAAACGTTTTAGAAAATTAAACCACATCAATTATACCACTACAGATCTTAATTCACCACTTGCCGATGTAAAAGCTGATATCTGTGATTTACCTTTTGAGAATGATATGTATGATGTCATTTTTTGTAATCATGTGCTTGAGCATATTCCTGATGACACTAAGGCCATGCAAGAACTTTTTCGGGTTTTAAAGCCGGGTGGAATGGCCGTTTTACAGATACCGCAAGATCTAAATCGGGATATAACTTTTGAAGATGACTCTATTATAGACCCTAAGGAAAGAGCAAAAATTTTCGGTCAATATGATCATGTTCGGGTTTATGGCAGAGATTATTTTGAAAAGCTGAGATCTATTGGTTTTCGGGTAGAAGAAATAGATTATACCGCGATTTTACTAGAAACTGAAGTAAAAAAGTACTGTCTTGCAAAGGGAGAAATTTTACCAATTTGTTATAAACCCTAAGCATTGCTTACTTTAAGAGAAAGATTTAGGTCTAAAAGTAGCTTTTTGCGATATTTGTTACTTAGTAGAGTGAACATGTAACCACTTCCTTAACGTTGTAAATTTGACAGATAAACCTATGAAATGCACAACCCCAACATTTCTAATCAAATTTTTTGCACTACCCTTTTTCATTCTATGTATTCATTTTAGCTCTTACGGTCAAAACAAACAGGACACCCTAGTTGCTTACAGACATTTAATTGAAGGCGATAAACTACTAAACAAATGGAATCTAGACAGTGCTATAACCCACTTTAACAAGGCTTTAAAAACATATCAAAAGACAGGAAACAAAAAAAGAACTGCCGATATTTTTGATAAAATTTCTAAGGTTCACCTTGGAAATTTTGATCTTAATGATGCTTTTGAAAATGCTCAAAATGCTATGCACATACGTATGCAGCTCTTTGGAAAAAATCACCCCATAACTGCAATTTCTTATAACCATGTGGGGTACATCTTAAAAGAACAAGATCAATTTCAAAAGGCTTTAGATTATTTCAATAAAGCCCTAGAGATTCAAATAAAAGTCTATGGAGAAGATAGCTATCATACCGCAGATAGCCAGCATAACATCGGAATTATTTATCACCGATGGGCACAATACGATAAGGGCTTAGTGCAATATGACAAAGCTTTAAAGATAAGAGTTAAAAAGTTTGGAAAAAATCACAAAAAAATCGCCGATAGTTACATTGATATAGGCACGACACATTACCATCTAGGGAATCGAAAAAAGGCAATATACCATTACCAAATGGCACTCAAAATCAGACAAAAAGTTTATGGAGAAAATAGCCCTGAAGTTGCCTTTTGCTATAACCACATTGGAAATATTTTAACTTTGCTTAGTCAATATGAAAAGGCTCAACATAATCATGAAAAATCTTTAAAAATCATTGAAAAAAGCTTTAATATTGATCATCCATACGTTGCTCTTTGTCTTTACAGTATGGCGGTAAATTTAAGACTTAAAGGAGAACATAACAAAACTCTTCCTCTTCTTGAAAAATCCCTAGATATACTAAAAAACAAGCTTGGTAAGATGCACTCTAAAACCTCAAGTGTTTTGGTAGAAATCAGCCTCTATTATGCAAAAAAGGGTTTGTACAAAAAGAGTTTAAAATATCAACTTGAAACTTTAGCTGTGGATTTAGAAGTATATCCAAAAAATCATTCATTTATCGGATCATGTTATAACAATCTAGGTAATCTTTACAGATACAATGGTGAACATAATAAAGCTCTGTCTTATCTTAAAAAAGCTAATAAGATTTATATTCCAATTTTAGGAGAAGAACATGGGGCTGTAGCAAGAGTATATAATAATATAGCCAATATCCATAAAGCTATTAAAGACTATGACAAGGCTCTTGCTTATTATCAAAAAGCGGTAGAAATCAGAATAAAAAGAAAAGGAAGATACCACGAAGAAACATCATTTTCTTTTCAACATATGGCTGATGTATTTAAAGAAAAAAAGAATTATGAAAAAGCATTAATATATTATCACAAAGCTCTGGAAATTCAAAAAAAAGCTTATGGGAATTTAAATTATTTTATTTGCGATACTCAAAATGACATTGCGTCTACTTTTGTTTTGCAGAAGAAATATGATTTGGCCTTAGTGCAGCTTAGGGAAAGTCTTAAGATAAGATTAAAAACAGACGGAAAACATCATCCAAGAACTGCAAAGTCTTACAATCAAATTGCTGATTTACATAAAGAAACTAAAGAATATGACAAAGCTTTGCTTTTTTATGATAAGGCAATCAAGGCAAATCGTTATTCTAAAACCGAATCCAAAATCAACCTTGGTCAACTCCCCAAATACTTAGATAATCATATTTTATTATATTCTTTACATGGTAAAACCAAAACATTACAACGCAAATTTGAAACACATCGTGATACAAATGATTTAATTGAATGTGTTACAATATTTAAAGAAGCAGACACTTTAATTCATAAAATTAGAAACGCACTGCGAACACATGCAGATAAGATAGACTTTGCAGAAAAAACAAAACAAATATATACTGATGCCATAGAGAATTGTCTTTTACTGGCAAAACACAATCAAAAATCTTCATTTTTTAATGAGTCCTTTTACTACATCGAAAAAAGCAGAGCCAACACCTTGTTAGGGTTATTAGGTGATTCTAAAGCTAAAAACTTTTCGGGTATACCTAGAACTATTTTGGATTTGGAACATCAATTAAAAACAGATCATGCTTTCTACACTTCTGAAATTGTTAATGAACGAACTCTTGAAAACCCTGATACTTTAAAAATTACTATTGCAGAAAACAAGCTATTCGAAACTTCCAGGAGAAAAGATTCCTTAATTGAATCTATGGAAAAAAGGTATCCAAAATATTACCAGTTAAAATATAAGCACCAAACTGTATCAATAGCAGAAATTCAAGAAAAGCTTGGCCAAAACACCACTGTTTTAGAGTTTTTTAATTCAGATAGTATTACCTATGCTTATGTAATTACAAATAATGATTTTAGCATTACTAAAATAAACACCCAGAACCTTGAAGATAACATTAGGGATTTAAAATATGCTATTAATTCAAAAAACACCAATACCTACAAAAAAGTTGCATTCGATCTATATTCCAAACTCATAGCCCCTATACAAGACAATATACGAGGGGATCACCTTATTATTATTCCTGATGGCCCCTTATGGCATCTTAATTTCGAATTATTACTTACAGAAGAAACTCCTTCCAATAATCCCAAAAACTTTCCGTATTTACTAAAAGAATATGCGATTAGTTATGCTAATTCTTCAACTTTGTTATTTTCCGAGAAAACATTAACGCCAAATCAAAAAACAAAAAAATGTTTAGCTTTTTCGTACTCAGACTCTACCAAAATGTTCGACACCCAAGAAATGAGCTTAGCAACATTAAGAGATGCTAAAGAGGACTTGCCTGGAACTCGACAAGAGATTAAAGCCATTTCAGAAATCATTAACGGAAAATACTATTTCGGTAATCAAGCTATAGAATCTAATTTTAAAAAAAATGCTGGTCAATATAACATTCTTCATATGGCCATGCATGGAGAAATAGATCATAAAAGACCTGAAAACTCAAGACTTTTATTTACAAAGAGTAATGACAGTATCGAAGATAATTTTTTATACAGTCATGAATTATTTGCTCTAAACATTCCTGCAGAACTTACCGTATTAAGTGCCTGTAATACTGGAGCTGGAAAAATAGCGACTGGAGAGGGAATTATGAGTTTAGGCAATGCTTTTCAATATTCTGGAACTAAAAGTTTATTACTAAGTAGTTGGAAAGTTCCGGATCAAACTACTCCTGATCTTATGAAGTATTTCTATTCAAATTTAAAAAATGGAATGCGCAAAGATAAGGCTTTACAACAGGCAAAACTACAATGCCTTAACACCTTTGAATCTAACCAAACCCATCCTTTCTATTGGGGAGGATTTTATTTGGTTGGAGATACTACTCCTTTAGACTTTGAAGAAAGTTCTAATCTATTTTGGTGGTTGTTAGGCCTCTCTTTAGTTTTAACTATAGGTATTGGACTATTCATCCGAAAAAAAGCTACGCAGGTCTAATTCTCAGGAAAACCATTTACACTTAACGTTTTAAGAGTTTTTTGATCATCCTCATAAATAAAAAACACTTTTAAATTGGTGTGAGTTGCCAAAAAATTCTTTGACTCCTTCAATCCCATAGACATAAAAGCTGTAGCATAGGCATCAGCCTCCATACAAGTTTCAGCAAGCACAGAAACGCTCAATACATTTGATTTATGAGGGTATCCAGTTTTTGTATCAATAATATGAGCATAACGATTCCCGTTATCGTCTATTTTAAATTTACGATAACTACCTGAGGTGGCCATAGCTTGATCTTGCAGGTCTATTATTTTACTATAGGATTGTGTATTATCAAAATTTGGATCTTCTACACCAATTTTCCAAGGTTTTTGTTTTATACTATTTACTCCCTTAGCTCGTATTTCTCCTCCAATCTCAACAAGGTAGTTGCTATGACCTTTACTTTCTAGAAAATCTGCAAATACATCAACCGCATATCCCTTAGCCAGCGCATTAAAATCTATAAAAGTTTTAGAGTGATTTTTGATAATTTTCCCATCTTTTAGCAACACCTTATTAATGCCCACTGTATGTAAAAGGCTATCTATTTTTAAACTATCTAATGCTATAACTTTGCCTTCTGGACCAAAATCCCATGCATTTACCAACACCCCAATTGTAGGGTCAAAAGCTCCCGAAGTAGCATCATATAATCTTTTTGAAGCTAAAAATACATTTTCAAAATGCTTATCTACAACAACCGTGGTATCTCCTCTATTTATTTTAGAGATATCAGAATCTTTGATATACGTAGACATAGAGGTATTTATAACGGTAATTAAGCTGTCATAAGATTTTGAGTAGTCTATTTTTTTTACATCGATACATTGCACAGAAAATGTAGTTCCAAAGGCCTCTCCATTAACAAAATTCTGATATAACTGGGTATTTTTTTTACATGAAAGAAAAAAACATACTCCAGCAAGCATAACTATTTTACGAATCATAAAAATCAATTAAGATGGGTTTCAATACTTTGTAAACCAGCATACTCCAGAACATAATCTTCGTTTAGAAAAACCGGTTTATTTGGGTTTTCTGCATTTTGTAACCCAACTCCAGCATAAAAGATTTTCGCCTCTTGCTCTCTCGCATGCTTTTTGAATGACTCCATCCAAATCATATCATAATTATGTGGGTTATCTGGATAAGAAATCGCTTTGACCACTACAAAGTAGCGCTGATTAGATTTATCAATACACACAAATTGGGGATGTCTCCCCAAAGTGCTATTTATTGCAATAAATTCGAAGCCTTTTTTCTCTAGCTCCTCCCCCACGATATTCATCGCAAGGTTATGAAGTTCTTGTTTCGTCAATATTCTCGTCATAGCGATGCAAAGATAATATTCTGCACTATTTTTTTAAAATCTCAAACGACCAACTTCTAACTCATCTTCTTCCTTATCTAATCTCACAATACTTATTTTCTTAGATTCATTTTTTCTACCATAATTTGTAAAAAGCGTGACCTTTAATATGGTTGGACCAGATATTTTTTGAACAGCATCTGCAAAATAATCTATCATAACCTTATAATCACCTTTAATCGCTTTTTTAAGCATAAATTCTTCGGGACCATAACCATCTACCATATCTTCAGATAATCTTCCTCCTAGATCGGTTTCAGAGTTTTTATAATACCCTTTTTCCTCATTGGGGTCAATCACCCAAAGATCCAGATCGGTATCATTATGGTTCCAATCTACAACAATTCTTATATCAACCGGAGTTTCAGAAAACAATGCTCTTTTCTTTTTGCTCAATTTAAGTTGTTTTCCGTATTTAAAAACCAATCTATTCAATTCAATAAAGGCTAAATGTTCTATTCCGTAAAAACGCTCTTCTAGGTCTTTTTCTAAGAGCTCCCCATTATATATTTGATACAGTAAATCGAAACTTTTCTGAAACTCGCCAATATATTCATAGGCCAATGCCAGGTCTCTATAGGATTGTGGTTCTTCGGGTCGTAACTCTAAAACTTTCTGATACACTATAACAGCAAGTTCATACTTACCAAAATATTCCAATTTATAAGCCAAAGCCTTCATTAATTCGTAATTATCAAGCTCTACCTCTATAAGGTTTGAAAGTATTTGAATCGCTCTCTCAGGTGATTTTCTTTTTTCAAAAAAATCTGCAACTTCAATATAAAAAAATGGGATATTCGCATAATCATCTCTAATTTCAATATACTTATTGTAAGCTGCTGCAGTCGTTTTTTCTTTTTCTAGAACTGCAATATAAGCCTCATTGGGTTGCCAAGGTTTCAATGCTATTTTATCAGATATTTCTTTATTAAAAGTGGCAATAGATTCACCATTTGCTTCCTTCCCTGCTTTTGTAGTAATAAGAATTACCCCATCTACTCCTCTAGCACCATATATAGCAGTACCGTTAGTTTCATTTAGAACTTGCATCGATTCGATTTCATCTGGAGACAAATCTTCTGTCGGGTTACCTTCTACTACAACTCCATCAACAACATACAACGGTTGTGCACTATTGGATAGAGAAGTAACTCCTCGAATAGTTACCGAAGTAGATGAACCTACTGAACCATTTTGTGCAGTTATATTAACTCCAGAAACAGCTCCTTGTAATGATTCTGAAATTTCTTCTTTTTGAATTGTAGTAACATACGCACTTAAGGCTCTTTTCTGCACACTAATTCCTTGAGCAGTTACCACAACCTCCTCTAACATCGCAGCATCTTCGGGCATTTTGACATTTAATCCCGATGTATTAGCAGAAACTCGTGTTACGGCAAAACCTAAATATGAAAATACTAACTCTTGTTCTACTTCAGCATTTATAATAAAATTCCCATCAAAGTCAGTTTGTGCTACAATTTCGGTTCCGTCTACTCTAATATTGACTCCAGGTAGTGGTAATCCCCCATCATCGGTCACTACCCCAGAGACAGATCTTTTTGTAGTATCTAAATATACCTGATTTATTTCTATACCATTTGTTGCAGTAGGAGTAGTACCTGTCTGTCCCGCAACTGTAGGAACTGGATTTGGGTTTTGCTCTGCAACTTGACGAGGGGCTGGAGCAGTTGATCCCACATCAGGTTTCTTAATAGGTTTACTTTTCCTTTTGGGAAATTTTGTGGTGTACCACTGCATTAAATCTTCATAATCCTCAAATAAATCTTCTCTTCTATCGGCTAGATCTTCTTGTTTTTCCAATTCTTCCTCCTCCAGATTGGTTACCCTCTCTTTATACAATGCTTTTAACTCCTTTGGAGGCTCTATTCTATATCGAACATAATCTTCAATTCTATCCAAAATTATCATCGACGTATATTCTGTTATTAAACCATGTTGTTTTGCCAAAGAAACGATCGCAGATTTATTTTCTTTTTTATTTACCAACAAAGCTTTCAGCTTTTTCTTCGCCCATATCTTTTTCACTATTTTCTCGTTGGAAGTAGTATTGATTTGCACTTCTATTTCTTCGGAAACTTTGTTTTGATACCCAAAAAGTAATTTGATAGTAGTATTTTCTGAAAACCTTCCAGCAATTGAAAAATCTGAAGTTACATTGGTATTGCTATTTGGGTATACCTCAAAAACATTACTATTTTTTTCTACTCCTAAAAACTGAAATGTTTCGTGTTTTAAAATTTTTAAAGCAGCAGCTCCAGAATATCTTCCTAGGTTAATATAACTCCCTCCAGATGAAGTAGCCAATAAATTCATAAGTTCATGATCTGCAGAAACCGAAGTGTTAAGGACATATATAGGTGTTTTTAAAGAACTTGAGTAACTCCCTAAATTAGATAGCCCATCTGTAAAAAGAAGAATCTCATCTGATTTAAATTTCACAGAACTTAAACATTGTAGCGAAGTGCCTCCATCATACTGGATGTTAGTTATTTCTTCTTTTAATTGGTCCCAATTACCAGAAGAAATAGTATAACTTTTCTCAATTGAAATATCATTGTTAAAAGAAACCAGCTCCACGGTTACATCCTGAAGATATTCGAAATATAAATCCAATACTTCTATTTCTTTAGTGGTTTTTTTATGCAATCTTGAAAAAGACGAATCCCATAATAAAGTAATCTTTTTAGGTTTTTTCTTTATCCTGGTGTTAGGAGCTAATCTCCTATTTACATAGAAAAAATCATTGTAGGTTATTATCTTTTGTTCGTCTTTGAGATTAGGAATCCTTATTACAATACTTTTTTTTGGTATGTAATTCTCCTTATCAAACGTAGCACTGTACTTATTATCCTGCTGTTTGAAAACTAACTTACCTGTATCCTCCTGCGGAGCAGTATTTCCGTAAACATCAAACTGTATAGAAAATTTTTCAAGTTTATCCTTAAAACCCATAGGAAGTTCATATACATAATGATCATCTAACGCAAATAGTTCCTGTTCATATGTAATTCTAACCTGTTTATATCCATTGGGCAGAATAGGGTAAATTCTTGCTTTATAATTGTTCCCTTGCACTTTTTCAAGAAGACCAGGATCAATATTTTGTCTTATAGTACTTTCATATGCCACTCTTGCCAGTTCTTTCTCGACAATTACTGCTTCTCTCATTTCTCCATTAACTTCCATTTCGAAACCTGAAACCGCTTGCCCTTCTCCTAAGGGAAATTGTAATTCACCTTCAAGAGTTCTATCGGTGCCATTGAAAAACTTCATATCATAAGTAGTCGTAGCAAAGTTACCAATGACTTTTACATCAACTTTTAAAATAGAAAGCTTTAATTGTGTGGAGTCGTTGAGTTGAATTACCGGAACATCTTGAGCGATGATCTTAGTTAACGACATCAATGCCAGTAGTAGTAACGTTTTTTTCATGGTCAGTGTTTTTTGTTTTAAGTAAAACTCCTCAAAAAACCACTGTTCCCAAACCCATAATGAGTGAACACTACTTTACAATTAGGGAAAATATCAAATTCTGATTATTTAAATCTTACAAATAGCGCCTCATCAAAATAATAACTAGGTGTATAAACTGGCTCACCTTCTTGAAATTGGTACCATGGAGAAATTGAAGGCTCTTCAAAATTCTTGAGCATACAAACACTTTGTGCTGGCGTATTTCCTTGAGCCAAAAGATACATTTTATCTCCTTCCTCATTTACAATTTCATCTACAATAATCTCGATGTGACCAGGCGAACCTGGTTTCACCAACATATCCCCTATTTTAATTTCTGAAACCGGTACTTTTTGAAGTTCATGATACATAGATAATGTACCTGCATACATATAAATAAGATTCAGATATTTATAAAAATTCGATTTTGTATGATTAGCAGATGCTGTTTTATGAAAGGTAACCTTATTACCTTTAATATTTGGGCGATAGCCTTCTGCATATTTCTTCCAGGAACAGTAGTGTCCTGAAGTAAAGTTAAACCCTATTTCGTTTTTTCTATTGTTATTCCATAAATATTCCGACCGTATCCTCATTAAAGCATCTGCACATTGTTGAAGTCCGTTTTTAGGAACCGGCACCTCCAAAATAGCATCATGCCAGTTTTGAGCAAAATACTCTGAATCGTCATAGTTAATGATTTTAGTACCGTATGGCTTCAACTTATAATGTCTGAGATATTCCTGAAAAGATTGGTTTGGATATACTACTCTTTTATATCCTTCGGGGACCAACACTCTGGTAGAAATAGAATCTCCTTTTGTATTGATATAGCTAGGTTCTGTTACTATGTTTGTAATTACACCTTTTACATGATGTACTGCCATTTTACCTTTTACCGTACTCCTTAATATCACAAACAGAACTACTACTACAACCAGAGATATAATATATTTCCTCATAAATCAACTTACTTTTTTCCCCTTTAAAAATAATAAAACCGATACAATTTCTTGCATCGGTTTTAATATAGTTCATACTTTGTTGAACAAATTATCCTCCAAAGTCATCAAATCTGATATTCTCATCTGGGATACCAAAATCTTCTCCCATTTTCTGAACCGCTTTGTTCATTAATGGTGGTCCACAGAAATATAATTCTATATCTTCTGGTGCCTCATGATGATTTAAGTAGTTATCTATCACACAATTGTGAACAAAACCTACAAATCCATCACCTTCAGCATCATTAATATCTTTCTTAACTTTCCAGTTATCTTCTTCTAAAGGTTCAGAAAGTGCTAAGTAGAATTTGAAATTTGGAAATTTCTTCTCTAAATCATAGAAATGATCTAGGTAGAACAACTCACGTTTAGAACGCCCACCGTACCAATATGTAACGGTACGTCCAGTCTCTAAAGTTTTGAATAGGTGATATAAATGCGAACGCATTGGCGCCATACCTGCTCCTCCACCTACATATAACATTTCTGCATCAGACTCATTGATAAAGAATTCTCCGTAAGGTCCAGAAATAGTCACCTTATCTCCTGGTTTTTTAGCAAAAATATAAGAAGAAGCAACACCAGGGTTTACATCCATCCAACCATTCTTCGCTCTATCCCATGGCGGAGTAGCAATACGAACGTTTAGCATAATATCTCTTCCTTCTGCAGGGTAAGAAGCCATGGAATATGCTCTTTCAACAGTTTCCCCATTCTTCATTACCAATGGCCAAAGACCAAACTTATCCCACTCAACCTGGAATTTATCTGGAGTTTCATGCTCTTCAGGGTGTGCAGTGATATCGATATCTGAATATTTTATTTCGCAAGGAGGGATTTCAATCTGAATATATCCTCCTGCTTTATAATTCATATCCTCAGGGATACGTACCACAAATTCTTTGATAAACGAAGCTACATTATAGTTACGTACTACTTCTGCTTCCCATTTCTTGATACCAAATACCTCTTCAGGAATTTGGATATTCATATCCTGCTTAACTTTTACCTGACACGCTAAACGAGCTCCATGTTGTAGCTCTTTTCTTGAAAAGTGTGGAGTTTCTGTTGGTAATGCTTCTCCTCCTCCCGAAAGTACGTGACATTCACACTGAATACAGGTTCCACCACCTCCACAAGCTGAAGGTAAAAATATCTTCTCATTACCAAGTGTAGATAATAAAGTACCTCCTGAAGCTACTTCAACCTCTTTTTCACCATTGATGGTAATCTTAACAGGTCCAGATGGTAATAACTTATCTTTTGCAAATATTAAAATCCCTACCAATACTAGGATAAGAACTAAAAACGAAACAATGGTTATAGCAATTGTTCCAGCGGTAGATGCTAAAAATATCATATTATTTAAGTATTGTTACGTTAGTATTTTCTGCTACTTCTTTGGAAGTCCTTTCTTTTTCTACCTCAACTGTAGCAGGCTCTTTTTTCTCTTCTTCGTCTCCTCCAGTTAACATTCCACCAAAGCTCATAAAACCAATTGCCATTAACCCTGTAAGGATAAATGTTATTCCTAAACCTCTAAGAGGTGCAGGTACGTTGGAATATCTGATCTTTTCTCTAATAGCTGCAATCGCAAGAATTGCCAAGAACCATCCTATTCCAGATCCAATTCCATAAACTCCAGCTTCTGTAATGTTTGCAAACTCTTTTTGCTGCATAAACAATGATCCTCCTAAGATTGCACAGTTTACCGCAATAAGTGGTAAGAAAATACCTAATGAGTTATAAAGAGAAGGAGAAAATTTCTCTACCACTATTTCTACCAATTGTACCATTGTTGCAATGGTTGCAATAAATAAAATAAAGGTTAAGAAACTTAAATCGTAATCTGCATATTCTGGCCCTAACCATACTAATGCGCCTTCTTTAAGAATATACTTATCTAATAAGAAGTTTAGAGGTACCGTAATTGCTAAAACGAAAATTACTGCCGCTCCTAAACCTACAGCTGTAGATACTTTTTTAGATACAGCAAGGTAAGAACACATTCCGAGAAAGAATGCGAATACCATATTATCTATAAAGATTGATTTTAAAAATAATTCTAATAGTCCCATGTTTCTTTCTTTTAATGATCCTCAATTAATGCTTTGTTTCTGCTACGTTGAATCCAAATAATGATTCCCACTGTAATAAGTGCCATTGGTGCTAATACCATAAAACCATTATTTTCATATCCTATAGCATATAACCCAGTCTTTTCTATTGGGTCTCCCAGCACTTTTACTCCAAACAATGTTCCTGATCCTAATAGCTCTCTAAAGAAAGCTACAATAATCAACAACACTCCATATCCCGCAGCATTACCAATACCATCTAAAAAAGATTTCCAAGGACCATTACCTAAAGCAAACGCTTCGAAACGTCCCATAATGATACAGTTGGTAATAATTAAACCGATAAATACAGAAAGTTCTTTACTCAAGGTATACGCATAAGCTTTCAATACTTGATCTACTATAATTACAAGAGCTGCAACAACAACCAATTGTACAATAATTCTGATTTTTGATGGAATGATATTTCTCATTAAAGAGATCACTACATTACCCACTCCTAATACAAAAATTACTGAGATTGCCATTACAATTGAAGGCTTCAATTGTGCTGTAATCGCCAATGCAGAACAAATTCCTAGTACCTGAATGGTTATCGGGTTATTGTCAGCCAAAGGGTCTGTAAGTAATTTTTTGTTTTTCTTCGAAAACAAAGGCTCTTTAGGCTCTTTTACTTTTACTTTTTCTTCTGTTACTTCAGCCATTTGTTATTTTTTTAAAGATTCGAAATAAGGCTTGTACATTTTGATCCCTTTCTTCACCATTGCAGTTACACCGTCTCCAGTAATTGTTGCGCCAGCAAGAGCATCAACTTCATTATCGGTTTTATCTTGATTTTTAGGATCTCCATTTCCTTTTTTAACTGTGATACCTTTATAGTTACCGCTAGGGTCAAGTATGCTCTCACCTATAAAGTCATCTCTAAAATAAGCTTCTTTGATATTTGCTCCAAGACCAGGAGTTTCTCCTTTATGATCAAAAAATGCACCTTTAACAGTTTTAAATTCTTTATCTAAAGAAACGTAACCCCAGATAGCATCCCAAAGTCCGTTTCCTCTCATAGGAACGATATAAAACTCCTCACCGTCTTTTTTACCAATAAATAAAGGCATTTTACGCTCGTAGTTTGAATCTTGTTTTACTTTATCGTTCTCCTTTTTCACTTCGATATCGAAGGCATCTTCTGTTTTTTGAGCTTTGCTACCAACTATGATATATTGCTCATCTCCAACATATTTTTTAAACAACTCTTCTGCTTGTTCTTCTGGAACAAACTCGTTTGGATCTTCACTATCTGCAACTCCCATAGCAAACAAAATGTTTTGTTGCTTTTCGGTTATTTTATTGGCGGTAATGTTTGGTTTTAGTACCGAAGATACACCTGCCAGTAAAGTTCCTACTACCATTACCATAGCAATGGCAAATATGATTGTATATGAATTTTTATCTGTATTAATCGCCATGATTAAGCAGTTTTAAGTTTTAAACGTTTCATTCTTTTCTTCACATTACCCTGAACCACATAATGATCTATGGTCGGAGCAAATACATTCATTAACAATATAGCTAAGAATACTCCTTCTGGATACGCTGGGTTAAATACTCTAATTAGGATCGAAATAAATCCTATTAAGAAACCATAAATCCATTTTCCTTTATTGGTCTGCGAAGCAGTAACAGGATCGGTAGCCATAAATACAATTCCGAAAGCAATACCTCCAACAATTAAATGTTGCCAAAATTCTAAATTCATCAATGCGTAGAATTTACTTGATTCTGCAATCCAACCGGCATTTGTAATTCCATTAAAGATTAATCCCATTGCCAATGCACCTAATACTGCACTTAACATAATTCTCCAGCTTCCTATTTTAGAGAAGATCAAAAACAATCCTCCTAATAATATTAGAATAGCTGAAGTTTCACCTACAGATCCCGGAATAAAACCATAAAACGCATCTGCAATAGAATAAGTAACTTCTTTCCCATGCGATGCCGCTTGCGCTAGAATTTCTTTTCCTTGCGCCAGACCTCCTAAGATTGTTTCTCCAGAAATAGCATCAAGCTGTGCTCCTCCTGCAATTTCGTTAGCTCTTTCTACAGCACCATGTACCCAAACTTTATCCCCAGACATCCAGGTAGGATATGCAAAGAATAAAAACGCTCTAATCGTAAGTGCTGGATTAAGAATATTCATTCCTGTTCCTCCAAACACTTCTTTTCCTATAACCACACCAAAAACAACTGCTACTGCAAGCATCCAAAGTGGGGTGTCTACCGGTACGATTAAAGGGACTAACATTCCTGTTACTAAGTAACCCTCTTCTACTTCGTGTCCTTTTATAACCGCAAAAACAAATTCTACTGCAAGACCTACTCCATAAGAAACTATTACTAACGGAAGAATTTCCCATAGACCAACCACCAAGTTGTCTAAAGTCCAGAATTCTGAGCTAAAAAACCCTCCAGAAACTGCTTCGATTTCTCCAAGAGCTAAATGATGTTGGTAACCAGCATTAAACATCCCAAATACCAAACAAGGTATCAAAGACATTATAACGGTATTCATGGTACGCTTTAAATCATCGGCGGCACGAACGTGCGACCCTGAATGCGTCGTTTCATTTGGTAAATATAAAAAGGTATGGATTGCATTAAATGCAGGAGCCATTTTCTTTCCTTTATATTTAAGTTTTAGTTTATGTAATTTATCTTTTAATCCCATAGCACTATCCTATTTCTTTTAACATTAGGTCCAAACCTTCTCTTATAATTTGTTGGTGCGGTTGTTTAGACACACAAATAAATTCGGTAAGAGCAAAATCTTCCGGAGCAACTTCATACATACCCAATTGCTCCATGGCATCTAGATCATTAACCATACATGCTTTTAATAACTGTAATGGATAAATATCTAGAGGAAAAACATTTTCATAAGTACCGGTTACCACAAAAGCTCTATGCTCTCCGTTGGTATTGGTATTAAGCGTATATTTTTTGTTTGGGAACAACCAAGAAAAAGTGAGTGCTCTAGAAGGTGAAATTTTATTAAAAATTGGTTTATTCCAACCAAAGAACTCATAATCATCACCTTCAGGAATTACAGTGATACTATTGTGATAATACCCTAAATAACCATCTGGTTTTACATTCTCTCCTGTTAAAACATCTCCACTAATAACTCTGATATTACCTTCATCATGTACTCCAGAATCATATACTACAGAAGATACTTCTGCTCCTATAACAGTTTTGTAATATTGAGGATTTTTAACCGAAGAACCTGCTAATGCGATAGTTCTTTCAGCATTAAATTTCCCTGTTAACAACAACTCTCCTATAATTACAAGATCTTGCGGGCTAACCGTCCAAACAACTTCTCCTTTATTAATTGGATCAACTTTAGCTATTTGCACACTAACATTTCCTACCGGGTGTGGTCCCGATACGTTATGCATAGTGCAATTATTTAATCCTGTAAAAGGTGAATTACTATTCTTTCCTACAGAGACATGTACTTCTCCATCGGTAAGTTTACCTAAAGCAGTAACTGCAGTTTGAAGTTCTTTTTCTTTACCTTCTAAAACATAATCATAATCTGCAGCTAGTGGTGCAGTTGCATATGCCGAAACAAAAATAGCTTTTGGAGCTACGTCGGGATTTGCGATTACATCATATGGTCGTTGCTTAATGAAAGGCCAACATCCTGAAGCCAATAAATGAGATTTCACCTCATCTCCACTCATAGCATTTACGTCCTTAGCTCCGTGATCAACATACTGTTGTTCTTTATCGCCAAGAATTTTAAAAGCTAGAATTTTTCGTTTGGCACCACGCACGATTTCAACAACCTCTCCACTTACTGGAGAAGGAAAAAGTATTTTTTCATTTGATTTAGAGTGAAAAAGTGGTTCGCCGGCTTTTACTTCTGTACCCTGCTTTGCAATCACTTTAGGGACAATACCGTGAAAATCGTCAGGCTTAATTGCGTAAACATTACTTCTGGTAGCAGTTGCAGTTTTCTTTTCTGCTTCGCCAACAAGCTTAATGTCTAAGCCCTTTTTGATACGAATGTCTTTTGACATATTTGTAGTCTATGTTAATTAACTAAAAAAATCGTGCAAATTTACTAATTAAAACACGTAAGTGAAAGCTGGTTATGTTATAAGATTTTATTTATAATAATTCTAAATAACAAAGAAAACATACTTTAATCGTTAGGCATACATTTTGTTTATATTTACATCCATAATCTACTTATAATGTCAAAAAACATTCAACAAATCGCTTTTTTTATTCTGGCTGGCATATTCTTTCCTTTTATATCTTTTGCACAATCGAGTATTACTGAAATTACAACAGCCAATCACATAAGAACCATTCTATTTATAGGAAATCAAGAATTTGCAGGCTTACCTATTATAGAGTTAGGAGAACCTCTTCAACTCACTTTTGATGACATCAATGGAGACGAAGCTGATTATTATTACAGGATTTCTCATTACAATTTTGACTGGACTCCTTCTGTACTTTATAAAAATGAATTTTTAGATGGTTTCGATGAAATTCGAATTGTCAATTACGAAAATTCATTCAACACTTTACAAATGTATAGCCATTACACCCTTTCTATCCCAAATGAAGACACAAGAGGAATTAAAGTAAGCGGTAATTATCTTTTGGAAATTTATGACGATGATGACGAGGTTGTTTTTTCGAGAAAATTTATAGTCTATGAACCAATCACCAGAGTAAAGGTATACACCAAAAGATCCCGAGATCTACAATTTATAAACACCAAACAATCTGTTCAATTTGAAATAAACTCTCCAAATGAAATTTTACGTGATCCCAAGCGAACTGTAAAGACCGCCGTGATACAAAATAATAATTTAAAACAAGCCATTACAAATCTAGTACCGCAGTTTACCATTGCAGATAAGTTGGTTTACAAATATGATCAAGAATCCAGTTTTTGGGGAGGTAACGAATATTTAGCTTTTGACAATAAGGAGGTTAGAGCTTCTACAGCCAATATCGCAAGTATCGATTTAAAAGACATATACCACAACTATCTATATCGTGATCTAGTAAGGGCGAACCGAGCATACACTTATAACCCAGATATTAACGGAAATTTTGTAGTTAGAAATTTGAATGCTGATAATAGTAATGTTGAGGCCGATTATGTACAAATGCACTTTTCATTAGAGTGTTATGCTCCTTTACAAGGAGGAGAGCTACATATTTATGGAAACTTCAACAATTTTGAAATCGACGACACTACTCGTCTTGAATATGACCAGGAGACTGGTTTCTATAACACAACACGGCTTTTTAAACAAGGCTTTTACAATTACAAATATGTATTGGTATTACCAGACGGGAGTATTGACCCTGGGTTTATAAGTGGTAATTTTGATGAAACCGAAAATGAATATACCGTAATCCCTTATTACAGAGCACCCGGCGCTCGTTACGATCGCGCAATAGGAAAAGGGACCGGAAACTCGGTAAATATTACCAACTAAATGTATTAAGTATTCTTTTGCTTTAACCTAAAAATCTTCTTCAACTATTATATTTTAAAAAATCACACCCAATTAATGCAAAACTCTTATTTTAGACACCTGTAATTGTATTCTTGATGAAAGATAAGGGGAGATTTCTAAAAAAATACCGCGGAAATGAGTGCCTAAATTGTGGGGTTCCATTAGACATAATAGATCGATACTGCCATAACTGTGGCCAGGCAAATACCACAAAAAAACTATCGTTTAAAGACTTTTTTAATGAGTTTTTTGCTAGTATCTTTTCTTACGATTCCAGACTAAGACATACTATAATTGCCCTTTTATTCAGCCCAGGAAAAATATCTAAGGAATATATTCATGGAAAAAGAGTTAAATATGCCAATCCTTTTCGATTTTACCTTAGTGTTTCCATTATCTTTTTTATCATTAATGGACTATTTATTGATTTTGACAAATTTTCATCAGACATTGGAAAAGATGCTAAAATGGGGAAAGAAGCCCTTAGCGAAATAGAAAAGAGCATTAACGTAGATGACTCTATTAAAGAAAAAATATCTACACAGATATCGGAAACGCAAGGTATCCCAGAATCTGAAAAAGAAACCATAAAAAATGCCATCTTAAGTACCGATAGCATTCAACTCTCTTCGTTATTAAAGAAAAAACAAAAAGAAGTATCCTATTACACACAATCACAAATAGACAGTATGGGTTTTTTCAGCAGACCCTTCAAACTCTGGAAGATGTATGATGATTATTATGACAAAACAAAAGAAACTTCCACTTTCAAGGCACTTGCTGATTTAAAACATGAGGAAACAAGGCTTAATAAATACTTGTACAAGAGAGTTAAAAAAACCAATAACATAAGTGATAATTACGGTATTGATTTATGGAAATTTATCTTTAATCAACTACCCTTTATTATATTTTTCTTTTTACCATTCTTCGCTTTAGCCATGTGGTTTATTTATATAAGAAGAACATTTACATACATGGAGCATTTGGTATTTATATTTCATACGCAAACCATGTTTTTTATCTTGATTGGTATCTCGATTTTAATTGGGCAAATCATTCACAGTTCAATTATTGGTATTACTCTTCTTGTATTCTTATTTTACCTCTATAAAGCCATGCGAAAGTTTTATAATCAAGGAAGATTCAAAACTATTGTTAAATTTCTGTTAGTGAACGTTTTATTTTTTATATTAGCAAGTATAGGCTCCGCAATCACTTTGGTAGGATCAATTTTCATTTTTTAGGATGGTTCAACAGATAACAAGAGGCATAAAAATTTCGGTGGATACCACCTTTGAAGGTACGTTCTATAAGAACTATAAGATACATTTTGCCTTTGGCTACCAAATCACCATAGAAAATCAAAGCAAAGACTCTGTGCAACTTACCTCACGTTTCTGGGAAATTAAAGACGCACTAAACAGCACCGAAATCGTTGAAGGAGAAGGTGTTATTGGCAAAAAACCAGTACTTAAACCTGGAGAATCTCATACCTATAATAGCGGCTGTTTGCTTAGTTCCCCATTTGGTGCTATGAAGGGGCATTATAACATGGTTAATTTTACCTCTACCAGAAAATTTAAAGTAATGATTCCAGGTTTCAAACTTAGTGCACCTTTTGCACTTAACTAAAAATTCTTTGTACCAAATCCAATCTTATTTTTGAGTTCTCTTGCTCTAGATGACAATACAAACAGTTTGAATCATACACAAACTGATACGATTTTTGCGCATCAAAAATACCACTAGTTACCTCAAACACACCTCTAAAATCCTCTTCTCCATATTCTGTATACCGAACAACTTCAAACTTATTATCTTCATTTAAAACTTTTAGTTCGAAATAAGCACTACTCCCTATACCTGTAAGCAATTGAGCCTCATTTAAATCTTTTTTCAAACCTGAATTATGAGCTTCATCGTTTTTGGGAACATTCTTATCAAAATAGTTGGTCATATTCTCTTTAAAAGCGGACCCCTTATAAATACTCACTTTCCCATTTCTAACTTCATAAACAGGGTTATTCAAAGACGATTTTTCTACATTACCTACTGTACTAGGCGTGAATAACTTATTTCGCAACAACGGCTTCCTTATACTACCAAGATCTGTTCCTGCAAGTATAGTATCTGTTACTATTCGTGAGCAATTACTCCCCTCTTTACCAAACGCTTTGTAAGGAACACTTCCTTTTTCCTGAACGGAAATCACAAAATCTTTAGCTTTTTGGTAATGGATATAATCACACACAGAAGCCACCAAACGACCATCGCCATGTGTTTTATGAGGATGGGCTTCTAACCAAATAAGAAATTCTTCAATATTTTGAAGGGAATTTTTAGAGTCCAATTCGGCTTTAAAGGGAATTTCTAACTCTACATCAGTAATAGCGCTACGAACTCTACCATAACCCTGAGGTGTAATGTACCTACCAAAGTCATAGTATTCTGCTTTTCCTGTTTTGTTTTCAATAAGCACAAAAGCAGCATGCCCCGCCTTAATGAATCTGTTTTTACCTAAACCAAACAATGGCAATAATTGCAATAAAGATTCATCAGAATATCGAACAAAAGTATCAGGAAAGGCAAGAGAAATTATTTTACCTGTATACTTCACGCAGTAATTGCTTCAAAAATAACCGTACTCACTTCTCCATTCTGAAGGTTTTCATAACGCATAGATAGTTCCTCATCATTCTTGACAATTTGAGTAATACTAATAGTTTTCAAAAAACCTCGATCAATTTGCAAATCGATATTTTTATCGCCTACACCGGCATTTTTATGAAAACCTAAAAGCGAATCTTTGGTTATGGTATTTTCATTTTCAAAACTTTCAAACCACTTTTTCCTAGTCAGCTTCATCTCATTGGTATATAATGTTGAAGACGACCAAATATGGGTTTCTTTTTCTAATTCTCTAATATGTTTTTGCTGACCATCCCATACTAATTCAAGCAGTATCAAATCAGACTTCCAGTTTGCGGCCACAATTGTAAATGGTTCTATTCCTTTAAGATTATACTCCTCTATAGCTAGTTCTAAATTATCAGCCTCCAACAAATCCTTTACAACCACACCTCTACTTTGTCTATAAGAAACCAATCGTTCATGAATTTCAAATCCACCATTTAATAAACAGATCATGGTTTGCTTATCACTCGTCCCAATCCATGTTCCACCAGCTACAGCGTCTTTAGGAAATAACATTCTAGTGCCATTTATTTGGTAGAATTCTGGGAATAATGTTTTTCGATTTACAACCTCGTCTCGATTAGAGGTAAGTATAAAATTATTGTCCTGAGTTGGAATTAATGTTACTGTACACATAAATTTTGGGTCGGCTAAATATCCCACAACTTACAAAAAAAATACACACTCCACAATGTTTATAAAAGGTTAAATTAAACGATAGCTCTTTTAATTTTCTATCTTTGCTATCCAAAATTGACTAACTCATTTAAGATAACACATCTTTATAACTTTAAATAACACATTACATCATGGGAAAAGGTTTTTTTCAAGTTCCTACAGCTATCAACGAACCCGTTAAGTCTTATGCTCCGGGAACTCCGGAAAGGGAAGAAGTTTTGGCTACCTACAAAAAAATGTATAATGAGACAATAGATATTCCTCTTTATATAAATGGAGAAGAAATACGCACTGGTGATACAGGTACGATGTCTCCTCCACATGATCATCAACATACATTGGGATCTTATCACAAGGCTGAAAAAAAACATGTGCAACAAGCCATAGATACAGCTTTGGAGGCTAGGAAAAAATGGGCTAATCTTGCTTGGGAACAACGTGCAGCCGTTTTCTTAAGAGCAGCAGAATTAATCGCTGGACCTTATCGTGCAAAAATAAATGCAGCCACAATGCTAGCTCAGTCTAAAAACATCTTTCAGGCAGAAATTGATGCAGCTTGTGAATTCATAGACTTCTTACGTTTTAATGTAGAATTTATGACTCAGATTTATGAAGATCAACCTGATTCTTCTTCTGCGGCATGGAACAGACTTGAATACAGACCTCTTGAAGGGTTTGTATATGCAATTACTCCATTTAACTTCACTGCAATATCTGGGAATTTACCTGCTAGTGCAGCTTTGATGGGGAATACTGTCGTTTGGAAGCCGAGTGATAGCCAGATATATTCTGCAAAAGTTATTGTAGATATTTTTAAAGAAGCGGGAGTGCCTGATGGCGTAATTAATGTAGTATACGGTGACCCTGTTATGATTACAGATACTATTCTGGCAAGTCCAGATTTTGCGGGTATTCATTTTACAGGTAGCACCCATGTTTTTAAAGATATATGGGCAAAAATTGGAACTAATATTCATAACTACAAAACATACCCTAGAATAGTAGGGGAAACAGGTGGTAAAGACTTTATCGTTGCACACCCAAGCGCAAATGCCAAGCAAGTTGCCACAGGTATCTCAAGAGGAGCTTTCGAATTTCAGGGACAAAAATGTAGTGCGGCATCTCGTGCTTATATCCCAAAAAGCTTATGGGCCGATGTTGAAAAATATGTAAAAGAAGATATCAAATCCTTCAAAATGGGATCTCCAGAAGATATGAGTAATTTTATTACTGCGGTTATACATGAAGGATCTTTTGATAAACTTGCAAAATTTATAGATCAGGCAAAAAATGATACAGATGCAGAGATTATCGCTGGTGGTAATTATGATAAATCTAAAGGTTACTTTGTTGATCCAACAGTAATCGTAACCAAAGATCCTAAGTACACCACTATGTGCACCGAGTTATTTGGCCCTGTAATTACGATCTACGTTTATGAGGATAAGGACTGGAACGATATGCTTTCATTGGTAGATGGCACTAGCGAGTATGCTTTGACCGGTGCTATATTTTCTACCGATCGTTATGCCGCTGCAGAAGCTACAAAAGCACTAGAAAACTGTGCCGGAAACTTCTACATTAACGATAAACCAACTGGTGCTGTTGTAGGGCAACAACCTTTTGGTGGTGCCAGAGCATCAGGAACCAATGACAAAGCTGGGTCTTACCTTAACTTATTACGTTGGGTTTCACCAAGAACCATAAAAGAAACTTTTGTATCTCCTTCAGATTACAGATACCCATTTTTGGGAGAATAATATATTTTATTTCAAATTTTAAAAAGCGCCATTTGGCGCTTTTTTTACCTTTCAACCACTGCATCATCATGAAAATAAGAACAGCACAACTAGAAGATTTAGCAATTTTACTAGATTTCGAGCAAAAAATAATCGAGGCCGAACGCCCCATGGATATCACTTTAAAACAAAAAGAAAAAATAAGTTACTACAGCATTGAAGATTATATAAAAGCCGAAGACACCGAAGTAGTCGTAGCAGAAATCAAAGGAGAAATTATTGGTAGTGGTTATGGCCAAATAAGAAATCGCAAAAATTTCTTCAGACAAAAACAATTAGGATATATCGGGTTTATGTTTGTAAAAGAAGAGCACCGAGGCAAAGGAGCAAGCCAAGCTATTATAAAATACATATGCGATTGGTTTGGCTCCAAAAACATAGATGAAATAAGGCTCACTGTATACGAACAAAACCCCAGAGCCATAAGAGCTTATGAAAAAGCAGGGTTTGAAAAACATCTCATCGAAATGAGAATGAAATATTAAAAATAGCTTAGAAACCTGTTTTTGCTTATTTTGAATAAAAAATATAATTTCATAGAATCATAAGGAGTCCAAAAACAGATAGGCATTCACATTTTATGAAATTAATTCCGCAGGATGACATATTAAAAAAGCATATCGATCATTACTGGTTGGTTAAAGAAAATGTTCTGGATTTGAGTACTTATCAGAATAAAATATATGCGTATCCTAGCATTACTCCTGATATGTTAATCGTTTTAAAAGGCCACTATTCATTTTGCTATCAAAATAAGCATTACACCGATAATAGAAGTAGAGTATTTGCTTTTATTCATGAAGCCCTTACAGTCGATCTTATGCAATTAAAATCGTTTATACTGATCAAATTTAAGTCCAGAGCCTTATCTTCTCTTTTGCCCTTCACAAAACATAATGCTCAAACAATCATCAGTAATTCTGTTGGCCCTACAGATGAGGTATTTGATCATTCAATTCTAAAACTCACAAAACACCTTACCAACTTAGACGCTTCGAAAATTGTTGACGAATTAGATCAATGGTTTATGAAATATTACAAAAAAGAAAGAGAGGGTTTTATTCTCGATATTTCCAAAGAAATTACACACACATTAGACATTCAAGAAATCCTCAACAAAACCAATTACTCCTACTCTACTTTAGAAAGACACTTTAAAAGAGACACAGGCCTAACCCCTAAAAAATACCAGACTTTACAACGCTGTAAATTGGTTATACAAGAAATTTATAATACGAAAAATACCGACTGGTCATACTACATCGATAAATATGGTTATTTCGACCAATCCCATTTTATTAAAGATATAAAAAGGTTTACCTCGTTCACTCCACTGCAACTTTTACATACTCCCGGACTACTAAACTTAAGGCCAAATTAAGAAATGACGAATTTTTACAATCAAATCTCTTCTGTAAATCACATTTTTGCAATCAAAATTAAGAATCGATGAAATATAAACACTATTGTTTTTTGGTTGTTATTCTATTAGTAAACAACCATATAAAAGCACAAAATGCCGCTCCTTCTGCTACAGAAGAGCTTTCTGTAAAGTTTAATGATATTTTGAAATCTGATATTTCAAACTCAAAATATAAAATTTCAGGAATTTCTATGAGTGTAATCGCTCCAGACATTAACATTAAATGGTCTGGTGCTGAAGGATTTGACAGCACAGAAAAAACGGACAAACTTTCTGAAAACCAACCCTTCAGAATAGCTAGCGTAACCAAAACATTTGTGTCTGCAGCAATCTTGAGACTATATGAAGATGGAAAACTAAAACTGGATGATCCTATATCAAAATACATTTCTGCAGAACACCAAAATATACTAAAACAAGGTGGATACCAACCAGACCACATTACCATTAAGCATTGTCTACAGCATACCAGTGGCTTATTTGACTACGCGATGGGAGGAAATGATTATATCAAAACAGCAAGAAAAAACCCTAATAAGAAGTGGACCAGAACAGAGCAATTACAATTCGCTATGGATCACGGTAAACCAATTGGTAATCCAGGAGAACAGTATAAATACAGTGATACTGGGTATATCATATTAGGCGAAACTATAGAAAAACTTACCGAAACAGGATTAGCAGAAGGACTAAGAACTTTATTAAATTTTAGTTCTTTGAAACTGTCATCTACATGGTTAGAAGGCTTGGAACCTAAACCCGATGGTTTATTACAACCCGTTCATCGCTATATGGAAAACCTAGATACTACTTTATGGGATAGCTCTGTAGATTTATATGGAGGAGGCGGACTCTCTTCTACTACCAAGGACTTGACTGTTTTTTTTCATGCTTTATTCAATCATAAAGTATTTAAAAACAAAGAGACGTTACAAATCATGCTGGCACCAAACAAAACTACTATAAATGACAAAAATGCCGATGATTACCGTATGGGCATTCAACAAATGGTGAGCAAGAAATATGATGTCGAAGCTTTTTTTCACGAAGGTTTCTGGAATACCATAGCTATACATATCCCAGAATACAATTGTACTATAGCGATCAATTATACCAACCAATTCTCAAACCATACTTTATCAGAAACCGTGGGATTGATCAAACAACTTAGGGAATTGCAGTAACACTATTCCTTGATCTAAATTTTATATTTTAAAGGGAGGTACACTACTTTTTTGGTTTCAAAAAACTCTTCTTCGAAGAAGTCTGAAAGATTATGCTCTATCGCTTTTGGAAACTGCTCCAATTCCTCAGTAAGATCTCCTCCTTTTAAATATAAAATTCCATTTTTGAGTTCATGCCTACTCTGTTTAGCCACATTTTTACGCACCCATTTTACAAAATCAGGCATATTGGTAACAGCACGACTAACAATAAAATCGAAACGATCATCAAAAGTCCCTGCTCTACGTTGTTCAGCTTTTACATTTTCAAGCCCCAGGGCTTTAACTACTTCATTGACTACTCTAATTTTTTTAGCGATTACATCAACCAAGTAAAATTGAGTTTCAGGAAATAAAATTGCCAAGGGCACTCCAGGAAAGCCCCCTCCTGTACCTACATCTAACACATGAGTTCCCGGCATAAATTCTAAAATTTTTGCAATACCTAACGAATGTAGAACATGACGTTCATACAGAGCATCTATGTCTTTTCGAGAGATAACGTTAATTTTGGCGTTCCACTCTGCATATAGATCCTGTAATTTTGAAAATTTGCTTTGCTGTTCTTCAGTTAAATCTGTAAAATATTTATCTATAATAGTCACTCTTTTGCTTTTTTGTTCTTGTAATAATAAACCAATATAATTAAAGCGCAAAAATACATGTTAAACTCATATATTTTATTTCTTTTTAGGAAGTTAAAAAAATTTAAATACCTAAATTTACCCAATATTAGTATGACCAAATACGTTTGGTCATAAACCTCAACAGTTATGACTACACCTAATATTCGCTTCAGCAGGGCTGATTCTGCTAAGTTTTTTAAAACGCTAAACAAGCGTGTGAATCAGTATTTTAAAGAGAATAACATTAAAAGAACAGGAAACTGGAAACTGCATCTTAAAACAATTATCATGTTTTCTATTTTTTTAACTCCATATTTCTTGATCCTTACTCTTAATATTTCTCAGTGGTGGATGCTCCTACTTACTGTTGTAATGGGAGTTGGAATGGCAGGAGTTGGTATGAATGTTATGCATGATGGCAATCATGGATCTTACTCTTCAAAAAAATGGATCAATAAATTAATGGGAAACAGCATTTACATTCTTGCCGGAAATGTATATAACTGGCAAGTTCAACACAATGTATTACACCATACTTATACCAATATTCACGGTCACGATGAAGATATGGATGCTGGAAGAATAATACGTTTTACTAAGCATGCACAATGGAGACGTTTTCATAGGTTTCAGCATTATTATTCTATATTCTTATATGGTTTATTAACATTTAACTGGGCTCTTACTACAGATTTCAAACAGACCAAAGATTATTTGTCTCGTAAGCTTTCTTATGGAAAATTACCAAGTCCATTTAAACAATGGAGTAATGTCGTAATCACTAAAGCAATCTACTTACTTATTTGGATAGTAATTCCTATGTTAATTATGTCTATCGCCTGGTGGAAAATCTTAATAGGTTTTTTTGTAATGCACTATGTAGCAGGTTTGATACTAAGTGTTATTTTTCAATTGGCTCACATGGTTGAAGGTGCAGAAATGCCAGTTCCTGATAATACTGGAACTATGAAAAACACCTGGGCAATACATCAGTTATTCACCACGGTAAATTTCTCTACCAAAAACAAATTAGTAAACTGGTTTACTGGGGGGCTTAACCACCAAGTTGAGCATCATATATTTCCTCACATCAGCCATATTCACTATACCAAAATTTCAAAAATCGTAAAGCAAACGGCGCAAGAGTTTAATTTACCTTATAATGAATATAAAACCACACGCAAGGCTATTGTAGCACATTTCAAACACCTTAAAGAAATGGGTATGAAGCCTGCAATTCAATCATAACTTTTATTATTACCAATTAGAAATGAGTACACAAGTATCGGAAATGAGTACACAATTATCAGACAGAATTAATGCATTAAAAGCTTCTGCCACCCTTGCAATGGCAGCAAAAGCACGAGAATTAAGAGCTGAAGGAAAAGACATTATTGGTCTTAGCTTAGGTGAACCAGATTTTAATACTCCAGATTTTATAAAGGAGGCTGCAATACAGGCCGTTAATGACAACTATAATTCATACACACCTGTAGATGGATATGTTGAGCTTAAAGACGCCATTATTACTAAGTTCAAAAGAGATAATAATCTCAATTATGATCGTTCTCAAATTGTAGTTTCTACAGGGGCAAAGCAGGCACTTTATAACATTGCACAAGTTTGCATCAACCCGGGAGATGAAGTTATTTTACCTTGCCCATATTGGGTAAGTTATAGTGACATTATAAAACTAGCAGGAGGTGTTCCTGTAGAGGTAAAAACCTCGATAGAAACTGATTTTAAAATGACCGCTTCTCAATTGGAAGATGCCATAACACCTAAAACCAAAATGATATGGTATAGCTCTCCGTGTAACCCAAGTGGATCTATCTACAGCAAGGAAGAATTGAGATCGCTGGCCGATGTATTACAAAAACATCCTCATATAGTTGTTGTAAGTGATGAAATATATGAGCATATCAATTACAAAGAAGAGCATGCTTCTATGGCCCAGTTTGAAGATATGTATGAGCGCACGGTAACCGTAAATGGTGTTGCCAAAGCTTTTGCTATGACAGGCTGGAGAATTGGTTACATAGGTGCTCCTACAGCAATAGCAAGAGCATGCAACAAAATTCAAGGTCAAGTTACCAGTGGAGCCAATTGTATCGCACAACGTGCTGTTATTACAGCTTTGGAAGCGCCTGTAAGTAAGATTAAGTATATGGTAGATGAATTCAAGGAACGTAGAACGTTAATTTTGAAGTTACTATCTGATATCCCAGGATTTGAATGTAATGAGCCTGAAGGGGCCTTTTATGTTTTCCCAGATATTTCATACTACTTTGGAAAAACCCTTAAAGGATCAACTATAAATGATGCTACAGATTTCTCTATGTACTTACTGGAAGAAGCTAATGTTGCTACGGTTACAGGAATTGCATTTGGTAATGGAAACTGTATCAGAATTTCATATGCTGCAAGCACAGAGCAAATTATTGAAGCTATACGCAGAATTAAAGAAGCGTTAAGCTAAAAACATACACAAGTATTTAGAATCGGCTATGCTAAAAATCTAGTATAGTCGATTTTTTTATACAAAAATTTTGGTTTTAGACATCATATTTCCAGACACTTACAAAGGTTAACATTATCTTATCAAAATAAAAACATCTCCCAAATACTAAATTAGACGATTTGGAGTTATAATTTTTCCCAGAATACACAAATTATCTTAAAACCAACTTAAATTAAAACCGTATGTCCCCCATCGAAAAAGAACGTATTGTTCAAAAAAATGTGCTTCAGATTTTTAAAGAGAATTTTAATGTTTCCAAAACAGATGATGAAATTCTTAATATGAAACCAGAAACGGAATTCAACCAAGATTATATAAGTTATTACGAATCTATACTTGATATTTTTCTAATTGAACCGGAACACCTAAACAGCATTACAGGAAAAGTAAAAGATACTATTAAGAAGGTAGCGGAGTTATGGACAATAACTTTGCGCTATTCTTTACCATAAACAGTTACATTTTATCTATTTCTCCAGAAAAAAGGAGTAAGAAGAATAAGTACGGTAAATAATTCTAATCTTCCTATTAGCATGAGGAAGCAACACCACCATTTCCCAAATGCAGGCAATACATCGAAGTTATTCACCGGGCTAAGTTTCCCAAAAGCAGGACCAACATTTCCGAGAGAGGAAGCAGCACCCCCTATCGCAGTTTCAAAATCTAATCCTAAGGCTCCCAACACAACTGAGCCAATAATAAATGCCAGCATATAAAGTATAAAGAAAGCCAGTATGTTAAATACAATCTCTTTAGAAACTGCTTTTGTATTATATCGTACGGGAAGCACAGCTCTTGGGTGCAGTGTTCTTTTAAATTCTAATATTCCATTTCTTATGGTTATGAGGTGACGTACTACTTTCATTCCTCCAGAAGTAGAACCTGCAGATCCTCCTAAAAACATAATACCAAAGAAAAATACGGTTAGAAACGGAGTCCACATTGTGAAATCTGCAGTCACAAATCCTGTGGTTGTTACCACCGCCAATACTTGAAACAAAGCATGGCGAAATGCACTTTCTGCCTCTCCCCAAACCATAGGATGATCGACAGAAGAGATAGATACATCTGCCTTTAAATAGATTACTACCGTAGCGATAATGGTAAAAGCACCTACAAAAAAGGCATATAACTTAAACTCTTCGTCTTTGATAATTTTTTGGACTTTTCCTTTAAATCCAAAATAACTCAATACAAAATTCATCCCCGCCAGAAACATAAACAGGATAATAATATATTGAATTATAGGTTGATCATTCCAATACGCAACACTAGCATTTTTAGTAGAAAAACCACCCGTAGACAAAGTACTCAAGGCATGATTTATAGCATCAAAAAAGTTCATTCCTGCCAGTTGCAGCAATATAGTCTCTGCCGCGGTATACCCGACATATATCAACCATAATCTCTTGGCTGTATCGGTAATTCTTGGGTGTAGTTTATCAGCATTAGGACCGGGAGCCTCTGCAGCAAACAATTGCATACCCCCTATACCCAACAAAGGTAAAATTGCTATCGCCAAAACAATAATACCCATACCTCCAATCCAATGGGTAAGGCTACGCCAAAATAAAACTCCTTTGGGTATTATTTCTATTTCGTTCAAAATAGTCGCGCCTGTCGTGGTATACCCAGACATCGTTTCGAAAAAAGCATTAGTAAAGGAAGGAATTGCCCCAGAAAACAAGTAGGGTAACGTACCACTTAAGGACATAAAAATCCATCCAAAAGTAACAACGATATACCCTTCTCTTTTGTTGATTTCTTTTTGATGTTCTCTTGTCAAAAACATCATCACTATACCAACAAACATGGTTGCAACAGAAGCCATCATTATTTCAAGAGTAACCCCATCTTTATATGCAAAACTCATTATTGTTGCTAACAACATAAAACAACCATTACAAAGCAATAATAGCCCCATAATGTGTAATATGATTTTATAATTCAATTTAGACATGTCTACAAAAAGAGCTTTTCTATTTTCTTGATCGACTTAGGAAGACAACAAACCACTACTCTATCACCAGCTTCGATATAAAAATTCCCTAAAGGAATCATACCTTTTCCGTTTCTTATTACTCCGGCAATAATAGCAGATCTAGGAAAGTCTAAATCTTTAATTAGGTTGTCACTTACCTCAGAGGTAGGCTTAACAATAAACTCCAACAATTCAGCATTCATATTATTGAGTTTGGTCATAGCGACCACTTCACCTTTTCTTATAAACCTGAATATGTTATTTGCAGCTAAAAGTTTTTTATTAATTAAGGTATCAATACCTATAGAATGAGATAATTGAAAATAATCCATATTTTCAACTAGGGCAATAGTTTTTCTAACGCCTTTAGATTTTGCAACCAAACAAGACATAATATTGGTTTCCGAATTTCCGGTTACAGCAATAAAAGCATCCATTTCTCCTATACCTTCTTCCTGTAAAAGCTCTACATTTCTTCCATCTCCGTTAATTATCATAGCACTAGGAAGATCATCAGCAAGATCGAAAGATTTATCTTTATCTTTCTCAATAAGTTTTACTCTAAATTTGTGATCACAAAGGTCACAAGAGGTTTTGTATCCTATCTTGCTTCCTCCTAGAATCATCACATTTTTAATATCTTCTTTTACCTTACCAGTAAGCTTATATAATTCTTCAACTCCACCCTGAGAAGTAACAAAATACACTTGATCTCCTTCTTTAAAAGAAGTATCTCCTCTCGGTATCAAGGTATATTGAGTCCCTGATCTTTGTATTGCAATAGGCATAAAGTGAAGTTCTGGGAAAATTTCGGCTGCCTCTCTCACAGTTTTACCCACAAATAGAGCCTCCTTAGAAAGTGTAGTACCTACCATGGTAAGAGCTCCATCTTCAAACTCGTAACTATCGTGAAAAGCAGATTGATTAAGAAGCAACTCTATTTCACTTGCAGCAAGAGCTTCTGGAGAAATCAGTTCATCTATTCCAAATTTGGTAAAACCAACTTCTTCTTTATTTTCAATAAACTCTGTATTCGATATTCTTGCAATGGTTCGTTTAGCCCCAAGTTGTTTTGCAAGTACACAAACGGTAATATTAGTAGTTTCACTAGAAGTTACACTTATTACCATATCTACGTTATCTACCCTTGCTTCTTTCAAAATAGTAATTGAAGTAGCATCTCCTTTAATAACTCTAATATCTAGATGTGTATCTGCGTAGTTAAGGCATTCTTTATCTGTATCGATCAGTGTTATGTCTTGAGATTCGAATGAAAGTAATTTAGCCAAATGAAATCCCACTTCACCTGCTCCGGCAATAATGATTTTCATCGGTTTTGTTTATTGTTTTCCATTTTAAAAATAAAATCGAACTAAGAAATTACATCACTTATTTTACTCCAAAAATAACCTCTTAGCATATAAAAGCGTACAAAGATAATGTAAATTGACTAACTGATAAAATTTGATTATAACCAACTTAACACGAATCTATTCCCACTATCAATATCAAAAATGTATATTTGCCTAAATTTTTTTGAATGTCAGAAAAAATAACACCATACAAGGACAAAAATAGAAGCAAGAAAGAACAGGTTACCGAAATGTTTGATACTATTTCGGGGAATTATGATGGTCTTAACCGTGTTATTTCATTAGGTATTGATATAAAATGGCGCAAGAAAGTTGTGAATCTTGTCGGAAACATCAAACCTCAGAAAATCTTGGATGTTGCTACCGGTACTGGAGATTTGGCAATAAATCTATCAAAAACAGGAGCTTCTGAAATTATTGGGCTCGATATCTCTACAGGTATGTTAGAGGTAGGTAAAAAGAAGATCAATGCCAAACAATTAGATACGATTATAGATATGGTTACCGGAGATAGTGAAAATCTTCCATACGAAGAAAACTATTTCGATGCGGTTACTGTGGCATTTGGAGTGAGAAATTTTGAAAACCTAGAAAAAGGACTTTCTGAAATATATAGAGTACTCAAACCTGGTGGTATTTTTGTAGTATTAGAAACTTCAATTCCAACCAAAACGCCTTATAAACAAGGCTACAAATTTTATGCGACGAAAATTTTACCTTTGATTGGTAAAATTTTCTCTAAGGATCGATCTGCATACTCTTACTTGAGTGAAAGTGCTGCAGCTTTTCCATATGGGGAAGCATTCAACAATATTTTGAAGAAAATTGGGTTTATAGATGTTGAAGATAAACCCCAAACTTTTGGTGTTGCCACTATTTATAAAGCAACCAAATAATAAGATAACCTATAAAACAGGTATAAAAACAAATCATACTAATTAAAAGGTTAACAAAATAACCCAACGATTAGTAAATTTTATTGTAGATGAAAAAACTTATTATAGTAACTGTTCTTTTACTTTGCACTTTTGACATGAGTGCACAGCTATTCTCGAAAGAAAAAGTACAAAACCTTCAAAATTTTGACAAACCAAGATTTAGCTGGGGATATATTCTAGGATTTAATAGCTACGACTTTAATTTCGATTACACCTCAGATTTTGAAGATGCTGATATCGTAGTAGACAAAACAGTAGGATTTAGCGTAGGATTATTGGGAAACATGAGAATCAATGACTACCTTGATTTAAGATTAGAACCTATGGTTACCTTTACAAGTAGAAATCTTAATTTTTCTAACCCTATTTTCACCTCTCAATTCGAATCATTTAGAGAAGTTAAATCTACATACGTACACGTTCCCTTATTACTAAAAATATCTACAAAAAGACTAAATAACTTTAAACCATTTATAGTTGGCGGTGTATCTACATCTATTAACTTATCTAGTAATGAAGACAATCCTGATGATAACAGCTCAGGTGAATTTAGAATGAAAACCAACACCAATTATTACGAAATAGGATTTGGTGTTGATTTGTACCTGTATTATTTCAAATTCACACCTTCGATACGAGGAGTTTTTGCAATGTCTGATGAGCTGGTTAAAGACAATGATCCAAATAGTCCTTGGACATCAACTATAGATAAAATGTCTACTCGAGGAATATTTATCAATTTTACTTTTCAGTAAAAACAGTATCAAGATCGTTTAAATTCGCTAAGTACAATAGCTGTTGCAGTGGCAACATTTAAACTTTCTGTTTTTTGACCATCACCAAACTGAGGGATTGTTATTTTTTTATCTACAAACGCCTCAACTTGCGGTGAAATACCATTAGCTTCGTTACCCATAACTACGATTCCATCTTTTGGCAAATCTGTTTTATATAGGTTATCTCCATCCATAAATGTCCCGAAGGTCATTAAATCAGATTTTTTTGATTTCAAGAAGTCTAGAACCGAGGTATATCTAACATTTACTCTAGAAATAGAGCCCATTGTAGCTTGAATCACTTTTGGGTTATAGCAATCTACCGTTTGCAACGAACATACCAATTCACGAATTCCAAACCAATCACATAGCCTAATAATTGTCCCTAGATTCCCAGGATCTCTAACATCATCTAACACCAAGGTTATCCCCTTTGGGTCGATCTCTTGTTCTTCGGGTATATAAAAAACTGCCAAAGCCGTTTGTGGTGTCGATAGAAAACTAATCTGTTTTAATTCGTCTTCCTTTAATACATACTGAAGTTTAGGGTCGATTTTAAAAAAACTATCATCTACGGTGTAGAGAGAATGCAGCCTAAATTCTGCATCCAACAACTCATTTATCACCTTTTTACCCTCAGCAACAAATAAATGATGCTGTTTTCGGTATTTTTTTTGATGTAAACTCTTTATTAATTTCTTTTGGTTTTTGCTAACCATACAAATAGTGTATTTTTGAATCAATAATGAACCGGGATTGAAACACTTTCTGACAAAAATATTATTTATTACCCTATCCTCAATCTTTTTACTTTCGTGTGACGCGGTTAAAAGAGTTCAAGACGGCGAATATTTATTGGAAAAAAACCAGGTTTTTGTTGATAGCGTCAAAATTAAGAATCCTAAACTGGAGAATCAACTTTTGCAAAAGGCAAATACTAAGATTTTAGGAATCCCAGCGCAACTGCACATATATAACCTAGCAAGTGTCAATAAGGATTCTCTCTATAAAGATTGGTTACATAGAAAACCGAAGAGAGAAAAAAGAATGATAAATTTTCTTTCCAAAAAACAGGTAGATAGACTCGGGGTCGGCCTATCTGGAATGAATGAATGGATAAAAAACACGGGGGAACCTCCAACTATAGTTAATGAAACTAAGACGAAACGATCTGCAAAAAGGCTTCAGGCATATTATTGGAATAATGGTTGGTTTAATGTTGAGACCGATTATGAAATAAACAAAAAAGAAGATAAACGAGCATTTGTAAATTACTATATCAAACCAAATCGACCTTATTTTATAGATACTTTAAAATCAAAAATTGATTCTGAGGTTGCAGATTCTATATACCAAATCAGTCGTGAGAAATCTACCATAGTTAGCGGAAAACAGTATAAAACTTCAGATATTGAGAATGAAAGAGAAAGGCTCACCTCTTTATTCAGAAACTCTGGATTATTTCACTTTGAAAAAGAATTTATAAAATTCGATGCCGATACGGTAAACACAGATCACAAAGTAAACCTGAATTTAATTATAAAGAACAGACCTATCACCTTTGGTGATTCAACAGCAAGAATCCCTTACAAAGTTCACAAAATAAGCCAGGTAAATGTTTATACCGATTATTCTTACGAAAACAGGAATAAACAGCCTAAAGACAGTACTTTTTATAGAGGATATAACATATATGGCTTTGATGAAATCAAATATACCCGCAAAGCGATTGCAAACTCTATTTTAATTAACCCAGGTGAAGTTTTCAGAGATCAAGATCGAACTTCGACATATACTCAAATAAACAACCTAAGGACTTTTAAATACCCAAACATTAAATATGAGATAGACCCTAACGATCCCACGGGAGAGAGTCTTATCACCAATATTTTATTAACTCCGCGAAAAAAATATAGTTCTAATGTAGAGTTTGATGTTTCCACTTCCAGTATACAAGCATTTGGTATTGGTTTTGGAGGATCGCTTCTTATTAGAAATGTTTTCAGAGGGGCAGAAATACTGGAAATATCTGCAAGAGGAAGTATTGGTTCTTCGAGTGATGCAGTTGATGGAGGAGAACGATTTTTTAATATTTCAGAAATTGGAGCCGATGTAAAATTATCTTTCCCAAAAATTGTTTTCCCTATCAAAACCAATAAAATTATACCAAAGCGTATGACCCCAACAACCAATCTTATTTTTGGGATCAATGTGCAGCAAAACATTGGTTTAGATAAGCAAAATGCCACAGGAATATTTAATTATCGTTGGAAACCCAATCAATTACTCACTAATCAGCTCGATCTTGTTAATGTGCAATATGTACGGAATTTAAACACCAATAATTATTTTAATATTTATAGCACATCCTTTAGCGAGTTAAATGACATTGCCAGACAGGTACTTGATGCCGACTCTCCCTTCTTTGTACAGCCAGACACGGGAACACCTGATATCAATAACGCTGTTCTAAGTATTCCCCAAGGTGCCGATAATTTTATTGACCAATCTTTAGGAACAACCCCCGATGAGGATCTGGATCAAAATCAATTACAAGAAATTAGAAACATTAATGAACGAAAGATCAGGCTTACCGAAGACAACCTAATTTTTGGATCGAGTTATACCTACACCAAAAACAATAGAGAAAACTTGTATGACGAAGACTTTTCTAGATTTAGAGTAAAATTTGAGTTGGCAGGCAATATCTTAAGTACGATATCTAATATTGCAGGGTTAAAAAAGAATTCGAATGATCGTTACGAAATTTTTGGTGTAGAATTCTCTCAATATGCCAAATTAGAATTAGATTATACAAAACACTGGGATTTAGGAAGAAAAAACATCATTGCGTTTAGAGCTTTTGGGGGATTTGCCCTTCCTTACGGAAATGCAAATAGTATTCCGTTTGCACGAAGTTTCTTTGGAGGAGGCCCCAACGACAACAGAGCATGGCTGGTTTATGATCTGGGACCAGGGAGTACAGGCGGAAGAAATGAGTTTAATGAAGCCAACCTGAAAATTGCATCCAATATTGAATACCGATACAATATTCTTGGATCTTTAAATGGCGCCTTGTTTATTGATGCCGGTAATATCTGGAATGCTTTGGATAATGTTGAGGATGAAGAAGCTGTATTTTCCAAAATTGATGACATTCAAGAAATTGCTGTTGGAACCGGATTTGGATTTCGATACGATTTCGATTTTTTCGTTATAAGATTCGACATTGGCTTCAAGACGTTTAACCCCGCAAGTGATAGAGATCAAAGATGGTTTAAAGGTTATAATTTCTCTGAAGCTGTATATAATTTTGGAATCAATTATCCTTTTTAATCACACACAATTTACTTCTCTGTTTTAATACCCAAATCTATTATTGTTAAGATTGCGTATTCGTATAGGTTTACGTTTAATTTTACTATTTTTGTAAGCTTATAAACCAAAATTAAATGGTGAAATAAGTTATAACACTCATTATCTTAGGGTTAAAGAGGAATACTTATGGCGAATTTCATCTGACAACTAAAAACTTTAAAAAATTACAGATGAGTCACAACATCAAACCAGGAGTTGCTACAGGGGACGAAGTGCAAGCAATATTTAAGTATGCCAAAGAAAAATCTTTCGCGTTACCTGCAGTAAACGTTATCGGTTCAAGCTCAATTAACGGTGTTCTGGAAACAGCAGCCGAAATTAACGCACCGGTTATCATTCAATTCTCTAATGGAGGAGCTCAATTTAATGCCGGAAAAGGCCTTTCAAACGAAAACCAAAAAGCTGCAATCGCAGGTGCGGTAGCTGGAGCAAAACACGTTCACTTACTTGCCGAAGCTTACGGAGTTCCTGTAATTTTGCATACTGACCACTGTGCAAAAAAATTACTCCCATGGATCGACGGATTATTAGACGCAGGTGAACAGTTTTATAAAGAAACTGGCAAGCCACTTTATAGCTCTCATATGATAGATTTATCTGAGGAGCCTCTAGAAGAAAACATTGATATCTGTAAGGAATATTTGGCTCGTATGAGTAAAATGGGAATGACTTTAGAAATAGAATTAGGTATTACAGGAGGAGAAGAAGATGGTGTAGATAACTCTGATGTAGATGATTCTAAATTATATACTCAACCTGAAGAAGTAGCGTATGCATATGAAGAGTTAAGCAAAATAAGTGACAAATTTACCGTTGCTGCGGCCTTCGGAAATGTGCATGGAGTTTACAAACCAGGTAATGTAAAACTTACACCAAAAATCCTGAAAAATTCTCAAGAGTTTATTTCAGAAAAGTACGGAGTTGGTCATAACCACATCGATTTCGTATTTCATGGTGGTAGTGGTTCTACACTTGAAGAAATAAGAGAAGCTATTGGATATGGTGTTATCAAAATGAACATTGATACAGATCTTCAATTTGCGTTTAATGAAGGTATTCGAGATTACATGACCAATAATATCGAATATCTTAAAACTCAAATTGGAAACCCAGAAGGATCAGAAGAACCAAATAAAAAGTATTACGATCCTAGAAAATGGTTAAGAGAAGGTGAAATTACCTTTAAGACCCGTCTTAAAAAGGCGTTCGAAGATTTAAATAATGTAAATACATTATAACGACTGAAAACCAAGCTGAAACTCACCCATAGGAGTTTCAGCTTTTTTAATATACATAATTTATGGCTTGGTTTAAGAGAACACAAAAAGGTATACAAACCGCAACCGAGGACAAAAAAGATGTCCCTAAAGGGCTTTGGTACAAATCCCCTACCGGAAAAATTGTTGATGCTGAACAGCTCGAAAAGAATTTCTATGTAAGCCCAGAAGACGGATACCATGTAAGGATAGGAAGCAAAGAATATTTTGAGATCTTATTTGACAACAACAAGTATAAAGAACTTGATAAAAATCTTTCTTCAAAAGATCCTCTTAAATTTGAAGACAAAAAGAAATATCCCGATCGTCTTAAGGAAGCGCAGGAAAAAACGAATCTTAAAGACGCCGTAAGAACCGCGGTAGGAAAATCAAATGGAAATGATCTGGTAATTGCCTGTATGGACTTTTCTTTTATAGGAGGGTCTATGGGAAGCGTTGTTGGAGAAAAAATAGCTCGTGCTGCGAATCATGCTCTTGAGCATAAAATTCCATTCATGATTATCTCAAAATCTGGTGGAGCCAGAATGATGGAGGCTGCCTTATCATTAATGCAAATGGCAAAAACTTCATCAAAACTTGCGCAATTGGCAGACGCCGGCATTCCTTACATCTCTCTTTGTACAGACCCTACAACTGGTGGTACAACAGCTTCATTTGCAATGCTGGGAGATATTAATATTGCAGAACCAGGCGCATTAATTGGATTTGCAGGACCTCGTGTTGTTAGAGACACCACCGGTAAAGAATTACCCGAAGGTTTTCAAACTGCAGAATTTGTACTAGAACACGGTTTCCTTGATTTTATAACACCAAGGCAAGAATTGAAACAAAAAATCAACTTATATTTAGATTTGATCATGAACCGACCACTTTCTTCAAACTAAATTAAGATTAGATAGTATTTCAAAAGCCCGACACATATATGTATCGGGCTTTTTCCTTTTTTAAAAAAGTACCTCGTAATAAAACGAAGTACTTTTCAACTCACTAATCAAAAAATTCTATAATCGAATTTCTCTTTCTTCTCCATCAGAGTTTGTAAATAAAGCAAGGTTATCACATGAACCATCGCCATAATCTAAAACTCCAGAATAATTTGTTCTTACCAAATCTACTACTCCACTTACCAAAAATCTACAGCTCGCTTCTCTTCGTAAGGCAGTAGTAATTGTTGTGCTATGTGTGTTGCCATTCGCAAAATTAGTCTCCCAGGCTCCGGTAATTAAGAAAACATTATCGCCCCAGTTTCCGTTAAGCACACCTTCAACCCACTCGCGTGTTTTAGCCCCCTTTCTTGAGGCTTCGGTACCATCTGCAAATGTTACCTTTAAATCCAAATCCATCATATACTGAGGATTCCCGTTTTCATTCATTCGTTGTCTGGTTACTGTTTTAGTTCCTTCAAATTGAATATCATCAATAAAAAAGTCGTCAAGACTATATGTAATAATTTTTGTTTTCGCATCTAAATCTATAGCATACGACATCGTAAGTTTTCCTTTCACCAGATGCCCTCTTACCTCACAACCTTCTTCACCAAAATCTACCAATACATCTTTAGATGTATCTGTAATCTCAATAGTAATAGTAACACATTCTGGCAAATAAGGATGAATAGGACTTTTTAAATCGCTCTCTTCGGTTTCATATACCTGTAAAAAAGTATCACTTAATACCTCGGTTGCATTATCAACTTTTGCCGTAAGTTCTGTTTCCTCAAGATCAACTGCGTCGATTAAAGTTTCATCACTGGCTTCATCCTTATCGCAACCCACAAAAATTGCTGCTAGAAATACCGTTATTCCAAATTTCAAGATGATGTTTTTCATAATATTTAATTTTAACGTTACCATTCTATGACTCAATTTTTTACAGATGGTTTAATAGACGGGTTATTTTTTTTAATAAAAAGTGTTTGTTCTTTAAAAAGTACTATATTTGCTCGCTGATAGCAGAGAGTTATCGATACATAAAAATCATTTAAATAATATTGGAATGTATTTAACAAAAGAGACTAAAGAAGAAATCTTCGCAAAACACGGTAAAGGAAAAAACGATACTGGTTCTGCTGAAGGACAAATTGCACTATTCACTTACAGAATTACACACTTAACAGAACACTTAAAAAGCAATCGTAAAGATTTTAACACTGAGCGTTCTTTGGTAAAGTTGGTAGGTAAGCGTAGAGATTTACTTGACTATCTTAAGAAAAAGGATATCATGAGATATCGTGCAATTGTAAAAGAATTAGGATTAAGAAAATAATAAAAGAGAGGCTGCGCGCCTCTTTTTTTAATTATTGATATTTTTAAAATAAAAACTTTCATACATCTAATGTATGATTGTATGCCTTAGTTTTTCATTGGCCGCGCAATTACTACAACAACACAACCTTGTCCGTCCGAGTAAGACGGAAACCAATGTTTAATTAAGCCTAAAGCATCTTTGTTAATTAGTAACAAAGAGTAGTAGGTTATGAATCAAAACTAAATTATGATTCCACAAGTTTATAAAGAGGTTATCGATTTAGGTGATGGAAGACAAATCACCCTCGAAACCGGAAAACTAGCAAAACAAGCTCACGGGTCTGTTGTTGTACAAATGGGTAAAGCAATGCTTTTGTGTACCGTTGTATCATCTTATGATGCGGGTACAGTTGACTTTTTACCATTAACTGTTGATTATCGTGAAAAATTTGCCGCTGCCGGGCGTTATCCTGGTGGTTTCTTTAAGAGAGAGGCAAGACCAAGTACAGAAGAAATCTTAACCATGAGACTAGTAGACCGAGTATTACGTCCACTATTCCCTAAAGATTATCATTCTGAGACACAAGTCATGATTCAATTAATGTCTCATGACGAAGATGTAATGCCAGATGCCCTTGCAGGATTAGCAGCTTCTACGGCAATACAATTATCTGACATTCCTTTTGAAACTCCAATTTCAGAAGTAAGAGTAGCTCGTATAGACGGAGAGTTTATTATAAATCCGAGTAGAGCTCAATTAGAAAATGCTGATATCGATCTTATGGTTGGTGCATCTGCAGATTCTGTAGCAATGGTTGAGGGAGAAATGGATGAAGTTTCTGAAGAAGAAATGACAGAAGCTATAAAATTTGCTCACGAAGCTATCAAAGTACAGTGCGCAGCTCAAATTCGTCTTGCAGAAGCAGTTGGTAAAAAAGAAACCAGAGAATATGAGCCAGAAGAAGAAAATGAAGAACTAGAGAAAAAGATCTATGATGCTGCCTACCAAAAGTGCTATGATATCGCTAAAATGGGCTCTTCAAAAAAAGAAAGAGGTTTAGCGTTTTCTGAGGTAAAAGAGGAAATAAAATCACAATATTCAGAAGAAGAATTAGAAGAAATTGGAGGTCTTATTTCTAAATATTTTGGTAAAGCGCATAAAGAAGCTGTAAGAAACCTTACGCTTGATGAAGGTATACGTTTAGATGGACGCCAGACTACAGATATCAGACCCATCTGGTGTGAGGTTGATTATTTACCATCTACTCATGGTTCTTCAATATTTACCAGGGGTGAAACTCAAGCCTTGGCTACAGTTACTCTAGGAACCTCTAGAGAAGCCAATGTAATTGATCTTCCTACACAACAAGGAGAAGAAACATTTTACTTACACTACAACTTCCCTCCTTTTTCGACTGGAGAAGCAAGACCGCTTAGAGGTACTTCTAGAAGAGAGATTGGACACGGAAATCTTGCGCAACGCGCATTAAAAGGAATGATCCCTGAAGATTGCCCATATACAGTTCGTGTAGTTTCTGAAGTTTTAGAATCTAATGGTTCTTCATCTATGGCTACCGTTTGTTCTGGAACTATGGCATTAATGGATGCTGGAATTAATCTTAAAAAACCAGTTTCTGGTATTGCTATGGGATTAATTTCTGATGGAGATCGTTATGCGGTTCTTTCTGACATTCTTGGTGATGAAGATCACTTAGGAGATATGGATTTTAAAGTTACCGGTACTGCTGATGGTATTACTGCTTGTCAAATGGATATCAAGATCAAAGGTCTTTCCTATGAAATACTGGTAAAAGCATTGAAGCAGGCTCGTGACGGGCGCTTACATATTCTTGAAAAGCTTACAGACACCATTGCGCAACCAAATGAAAATGTTAAGGCTCACGCACCAAAAATGGTGAAAGTGACTATTCCAGAATCTTATATAGGAGCAGTTATTGGACCAAGTGGTAAGGTAATTCAGGAAATGCAAAAAGAAACTGGAACTACTATTGTAATTGAAGAAGATGGAGAACACGGAATTGTAGAAATTCTAGGAGTTGATCAAGATGCTATAGATACTGTTATCCGAAAAATAGAAGCAATTACTTTTAAGCCAAAGGTAGGAAGCGTTTACGAAGTAAAAGTAATTAAAATCTTAGATTTTGGTGCCGTTGTAGAATATACTGAAGCCCCTGGAAATGAGGTATTACTTCATATTTCTGAATTAGCTTGGGAACGCACCAACAATGTTACTGATGTTGTAAACATAGGTGATGTTATTGATGTTAAATACTTTGGTATCGATCCAAAAACAAGAAAAGAGAAGGTTTCTAGAAAAGCTCTTTTACAAAGACCTCCTAGACCAGAAGGTAAACCAAAAGGAGATAGAAGACCTCAACAACAAAATAAAAAGGAAGACTAAACTTTTTATAAGTTATACTATAAACGCTCTTAGAAAATCTAAGGGCGTTTTTTTGTGCTTAGTTTAAAATATTCTGTCTAATAAGCAACCTTTTTGGGGTTTCCAGTCTATAAGATTGAAGACTCTAAAAAGTTTACCATGAAAAAAATTAAATGTTATTCCTTAACCATTATTATTGCCCTGCTTATCATCTCTTGTAACAATGAACCATATGATTTACTTCTTATTGGAAAGATCGATGCACAATCTGAGTTATTTAATTCTCTAAAGAACATTTCTGAAGAAAAAGAAGAAGATAAAGAAATCGTTTGCCTCACATTTGTATACCCATTCAATATATACCTTTATGATGAAGAATCTGAAATTGTTGATAGTAGAATCATAGGAAATAACTTAGAATTCATTGCTGCCTTAGAAGACACAGATCAAGAGGGAGCAATTGGTTTAAGTTACCCCATTACCAGTACTCTTGAAAATGGGGAGAGTGTCGCTATCGAAAATAATGAAGAACTTGCAGCAGCTATAAAAGCCTGTATTGAATCTGAAATCATTGCCAATTGCAATAATATATTAGAAGAAGAAAATTGTGTATGGGAAGTCACTTCCTTAACCGAAAACGCGAAATATGAAGATGTCATATTTGATTTTTATAATGATGGCACCGGTATTTTGTATACTCCAGGAAACGCTTATCGAACCTCATGGATTTCTTTATTTATAGACGAGGAATTACATGTTAATATTAAGCTGGAAGGAGATTCAGACATCGCTGAAGACTGGAACTTTAACTGGAAAGCGACGATAATAGATGATAATACCATAGAAATATTAAATGAAGATCAAAAATATCGGATTCAAAGAAAATGTAATGTAGAGAATTCTTGCAACTACGTCGAGTTTAGAAGCTGTGAACTTTCTAATCAAATGGAAATAGGAGAATTTTTATTGGATGAATATCAAGATTGCATAATTTCCCTTCAAGACAACATCACAAACCCAGAGCAACTATTATTATCTTTCTTTGAAACTATAGCTGACGCTGAGCAAGACACAAATCCCATTATCTCATCTACGACCTACAACAACATAACCAATCCCCAACTCATATTTGTAAATATTAAAGACACGACTACCGATGAGTCAAAAATTATTAGAATTGTTTTATTTGTAGAAGCCTGCGAAGCCAATGATGAACCTTAAATTAGTTCTAAACACTCTTTCCTTATAAACAGGAAAGAGTGTGTTTTTTTACCTAAATAAAAAAATGTAAATTTTTACGCAACCTTTCAAAACATTTCAGTCCATACTAAAAACTGTAACTAATAAGCTAGAATTATGAAATACGGTTATAAAAAATTATAATTACCAGTTTTACAAAAGTTAAGAACACGTTGAACAACAAAAAGCTAATCAAAAAGTGTCAAAAGAATGATCGCCAGGCGCAAAGCGAGCTCTTTTATCTTTATAAAGATGTACTTTTTGCTCTTAGTTTAAAATATTGTAAAAATTACAAAGAAGCCGAAGACAATTTGCACGATTCTTTTTTAACCATTTTTAAGAAAATACATCAGTATAATTTTAAAGGATCTTTTGAAGGCTGGATAAAAAGGATAACCATAAATAATGCGATAGATAAATATAAACACTCAACGTTATCTGACCTTTCGTTGAAAGAGGATAAAATTGAAGATACCAATATCGATACAGACTCGCTACATGTTTCATTAGATGAATTACTCCTTCATATACAGGAATTACCCGATAGATATAGATTGGTATTTAATCTCTACGAATTAGATGATTATTCCCATAAGGAAATAGCAAAAATGCTTCAAATCTCAGAAGGTACTTCAAAATCAAATTTACATCGAGCAAAAGTTATTCTGAAAACAAAAATTATGTCTGCTCAAAATAATTTAAAAAAAATAGTAATTAACGATGGCTAACCCAAAAGACATAGGAAAAGTTTTCAAAGAGAAACTGAATGATTTTAATTCGGTTTCTAGCTCTTTGCGTTGGGAAGATATCGAACCTAATTTACCTCAAAAAGAAAAGCGCCCTTTATTGTTTTGGGTAAAACTTGGAGGTTTATTAGTTGTTGCTTCGGCGATGTTTTTTATCATTTATAATACTGCTTCCAAAAATGATCCAGATTCCAAAAACACTATAGAATATTCATCTGAAGAACCTTGCAAAGAACCAGATTTGAATACTAATGGCATTACAAATTCAGAGGTAAATACTAGTGGCAATAAAATAAACACCATTACCCAAGTAGATAAACAGATTGATAATAACATAAAAAATGAACCCCAAATCATTACTCCCAATTCAAAATATAGAAACAGTTCTACTAATAAGAGTAATAACATTTCAATATCTGAAATAAAACGGCCAAAACAAACATCAAACATCAATTCTAGGCATTTTGGGAGGGAGATGTACAAACCAACACAAGACACTCTCAATACAGATATTAACTCAACAAAGAACCAAGAATTATCTTCTCTGAAATCAAAAAAAACGACTTCTATCGATAATATCGCTACGAAAGATTCTTTAAATATATCATCACAGACTTCTCAAGACTCTGTTTTAGTTGCTCGTAAACCCAAAGACACTTTAATTTATATGCAGCCTAAGAAAAAATCTCTTTTTCAAAAGTTTAGTGTTGGGGTTCATTTCGGTCCTACATATACATTCACGTCAAAAGGCTCGTTAATAAGTAATCAAATTGCAGATAACACCAATTCTGGAAGAGTTTCTTTGAGCTACGGAATTATGTTCAAAACCTATTATTCTGAAAAAACTGCTTTAAGAATTGGGTATAACCGTACAAAGATCAGTAGTATTACCAAAAACGTTTCGTCAGAACAGATACCGTCTATTTTAAGAGATACCGGAATACAACCGAGCGACAGTTTTATGCTTCAAAATGATAATAGTATAGATCTTCTTCAAAAAATATCGTACAACGAAATTTCTTTGGGACTACAACACCAAATCATAGATAAAGACATCAAAACATCTATACTTTTAGGAATGAATGCTTTATTCTTAGATAACAACACTATTTCAATTCGTACTTCATCCAACAAAATTAATGCTGGAAGTAGTCGAAACCTTCAACAAATTAGTTTGAATTTCAATGTTGGTTCTAACTTTGCCTATCCTATTACCAAATCTATTGATGTAACAGCAGAGCCAATATTTAATTTTCAGCTTAAAGAAGCTAGTAAAAATACTGAGAGTTATAAGCATTTCTTTATTACTCTTCAAACAGGTTTATCTTACAAATTTTAAAGCTTAGTTATTCAAAAGAACAAAAGGTTATCTCAATGCTAGAAATAAGAAAAGTACCCCCTTTGTGCTATCGAACTGCCAGAGCTAGGAAGACAAACCCAAATCCAGATGCAATATATGAAGCCGGGAGAACAATAAAAGTCTTAAAATAGGAGAATTTTACCTTTCTAATTTCCTTTATTTCAGAAAAGGGAATATGCACTTCCTCTTTTTTTATTGTAGCCACAATTCCAGATTCATCATACTCTGTAATAATCATTTTTTTCTTTTGATATTCTGAAGTGGTTATTTTGTACTTTTTATCAACTTCTAATTCTTCAGAAACTATTTCTATACTTCGATAACTGAAACACCCTGTATTTATGAATAATAAGAAAAGAGTTATTATCTTAAAGAAGTATGTAGGGGAAATATTTTTTTTAAGATCCATTTTAGCGCTATTTTATTTGATACTATTAGGTAATCAAACATACTAACTCCCTCTTAATGTGATATAGTAAAAACTGCGATAACAAACATTATTTTTTGCGATAATCGCAAAAAAGATATAATTTTCTAATTTACCTTTTGACTCAAATTAGATTGTCATTTTATCATTTAAACTCAACAAAATGAACCAGAAAGCTTTTTTAGAATTAATAAAATCGCAGCTCCCTCCCAAAAGTTCATTAATCGATGAAGTCGCCACAGTATTAGATATAAGTTACGATGCTTCTCATAGAAGAGTAACCTATAAAAGTAAGTTATCACTCGAAGAATCTGTAATTCTTGCAAAACACTATAGTGTTTCTATAGATCAATTATTCTCTAACGAAGTAGAACATATTGTTGCCGTTAAAAAAACAGCACCTGTAAAAGACATTAAAAGTCTATTGGCTTATTATCAAAACTCTTATAAATCATTACTCCCGTTAATCAATAACCCGAAGGTAAAAATGATCTATTCAGCCAAAGACCTTCCTATTTTCTATACTTCAAACGATAATCTATTATCTAAATTCAAAATGTATGTTTGGTTAAAAATCATGGATACTAGCCTAGCGGACACAAAGTTTAGCAATTTTAACCCTCCACTGGCTTTATTAGAAGCTGCAAAAAATCTAGGACAACTATATAATGGAATCAATGCCATAGAAATATGGGACTTAACTACAATAAATAGTACACTTAAACAGATCCATTTCTATTATGAAGCAAAAATTTTAGCTAAAGAAGATGCTTTAGAAATATGTGACGACTTAGTTGCCCTAATGCATTCTATATCTCAAAAAATCACCTCGCAAAACAACACCTTTAAACTATACTATAATGAATTATTGTTAATGAATAATAGAGTTTTGGTGATTACTCCGACTTCTAAATCACTTTATGTACCTTTTACAATATTATCGTATTATAGAACAAACGATATAAATACTTGTAATCAAGCTGAAGGTTTTTTGAATATCCAAATGGAAGGATCAAAATTATTAAGCAAAGCCGATGTAAAAGAAAGAAACATTTTTTTCAATAAAATGCTTAAAAAAATTGAAAGTCTACAAACCCTTATTACTAATCCAAAATTACTGGAATTTGAATAAAACTGAACATAAACTTCAACTTCTATTCTTGTTAAAATCTGGAAATTACTTTGTGAGGCTCGCTTTTTTTTTGAAAAAAATTCAAAAATTTAAAAAACTTACAAATGCAGTGTTAGTAAGGGATATAACATACGACTAATAAAAAAAATGAAGTGTTAAAAACAAAAAAATAAACCTTTTTGTAACATTTATCTAACATATTACGTATAAGAAGTAAAGTCCCTAAATTATTCACTATAAAATTTCAAGGAGAACATAGATGAGACAACTTAAAATTACGAAGCAGGTAACGAATCGTGAAACTGCATCGCTGGATAAGTATTTGCAGGAAATAGGTAAAGTAGATCTTATTACTGCCGATGAAGAAGTAGAATTAGCACAGCGTATTAAAGCTGGTGATGAGAGAGCCCTTGAAAAATTAACAAAGGCAAACCTTAGATTCGTGGTATCTGTAGCAAAGCAATATCAAAACCAAGGACTTACACTTCCTGATTTAATTAATGAGGGTAATCTAGGATTGATAAAGGCTGCTAAACGTTTCGATGAAACCAGAGGTTTTAAATTTATCTCGTATGCGGTATGGTGGATTCGACAGTCTATTTTACAAGCTCTTGCGGAGCAATCTAGGATTGTACGTTTACCATTGAATAAAATTGGTTCGATAAATAAAATAAATAAAACATATGCTTTCTTAGAGCAATCTCATGAGCGCCCACCAAGTGCTGAAGAGATCGCAAAAGAGTTAGATATGACTATCAATGATGTAAAAGAGTCTATGAAAAACTCTGGTCGTCATGTAAGTATGGATGCTCCTCTTGTAGAGGGTGAAGATTCTAACCTTTATGATGTATTGAATTCTGGTGAATCTCCAAATCCTGATAGATCATTATTACATGAATCTCTACGTACAGAGATTGAGAGAGCTCTCGAGACTTTAACTCCTAGAGAAGCAGATGTTATTAGATTGTATTTTGGTCTTGGGGATCAACACCCAATGACACTTGAAGAAATTGGTGAAACTTTCGATCTTACTCGTGAACGTGTACGTCAGATCAAAGAAAAAGCGATTAGAAGATTAAAACATACATCTAGAAGTAAAATATTAAAGACATATTTAGGATAAATTCCTAAATTGCGGTTACAAACAGTTTTATAACATAACTGTTCGTTTTTTGATTGATGAATGACCTCCGGCTGATTACCGGAGGTTTTTTCTTGCCTATTGTTTAACAGATCGATCTAAAAAATTAAAAAATACTTAAAACGACAAAACCTTTGTTAAGAAAACAGTAACTTCATAGTCCTTTTAAATCTCAATTCTATGAGATATGTAATAAGCTATGTAAGTACAATAAATCCTCAAGTCTCGGACATGAATGTAACCGAACTTATGGATCATGTAAAACATCGTAATACCGACCTAGAAATTACTGGAATTCTCATTTACTCCGAAGGCAATTTTTTTCAAGTTCTCGAAGGCGAAAAGGACATCATACATTCCATTTTTAACAAAATTAAAAACGATACCAGACATTATAATATTATTAAAATATTGGATAAAGAAATTGAAGACCATTCTTTCTCCAAATACCACTCTTCATTTACAGTTATTTCTAATCATTATAGTCATCGTGAGCTACAGCTTTTTTTAGAGCAACAGAAAAAAGATAACCCAGAGCATTTTCAAAGTATCTCCTATTTAACTCAAAAATTTATGAAGCTTTCTTAGCATATTAATTAAAACTTAAATAGTACTTTTGCCGGAAACAATACAACTATATGGCTTCAAGACTTATTGCTCCTTCAGTATTAGCAGCAGATTTTGCAAATTTACAACGTGACGTTGAAATGATAAATGACAGTCAGGCAGACTGGTTTCATATCGATATTATGGATGGTGTTTTTGTACCCAATATCTCGTTTGGAATGCCTGTACTTAGAGATATTGTAAAACATGCAAACAAAACTATTGATGTACATTTAATGATTGTAGATCCCGATCGATATATCAAAACTTTTGCAGAATTGGGAAGTAACATCCTAACCGTTCATTATGAAGCATGTACCCATTTACACAGAACACTGCAAGCTATAAAAGCTGAAGGAATGAAAGCCGGAGTTGCTATTAATCCTCATACCAACGTTAGTTTACTTGAAGATACCATTAATGATATTGATCTCGTTTGTATCATGAGTGTAAATCCAGGATTTGGTGGGCAATCCTTTATTGAAAATACTTATAAAAAAGTAAAACAATTAAAGGAAATTATTGAGCGTAATAATGCTAACACCATGATCGAAATTGATGGTGGAGTAACTAGCAAAAATGCAAAACAATTGATAGATGCTGGTGCAGATGTTCTAGTTGCCGGAAGTTTCGTTTTCAAAAGTGAAAACCCTACTCAAACTATTCAAGAATTAAAAGAAATTACTAAATCGTGACTTAAATCATGCTAACAGAAATGTCTCCTTCGTTTGACACATGGACCTCTATTTTCCTATTGGTCAGCTCGTTTGGATTCTTTCTTAGTATCATTTTAAGTGTAAACAAAAGAAACCGAAGTAATAATTTACCTATTGTATTTTTAATACTTGGGTTTTCTTTTGTGTTGTTACAATATGTGTTTTTCTGGACAGGCCATAAAGAAAAATACCCGTTTATCTATTTTTTTGACAGTACGTGGTATTTATTATTTGGACCACTTCTCTATAGTTATATTACAAAATTTTATAATTCTGAGTTTAAAGTACGATGGTATCACTATGCTCCAGCTATAATATGCCTGATCCTTAGCGTTATTTGTTTTTATATTACAAATGGCTTTCAAAACGTTAAAGATCACCGTAATGATTTAGTGTTTTATTTTTTCTGGTCTATCACCTCTCCATGGCTATCTGCACTGTCATTACTTATTTACCTTATTATCATTAAAGATTTTATTTCATTTTATCGCCATCATCCAGAATCCCAATATGAAACCACACGAAAAAAATGGACCTCTCTCCTATTTAAGCTATTTTTCGTTTTTACTATATCCTTTATAAGCTATTATATTCTGGTAAAGTTTCCGTTTTTTAACTCAACATGGGATTATGCGATCTCTTTTTCTATGTCCCTCTCAATCTATACCATTGGCTATATGGTATATAAAGAACCTTCTATTTTTAATGGAGAACTATTGTCCCATCTATTTATTAAAAGTTCAAATCAATCTGAATTCACAGAAAGTACCAAAGAAGAGTTCTACAGTCGATTACTTATCTGCATAGAAAATGAAAAACCCTATTTAGATAATAATCTTAGGTTAGTACAGTTGGCGGATAAAGTTGGGTTTTCTAGCCACATACTTTCAAAACTTATTAATGAAAAGGCTAAAAAGAATTTTAATCAGTTCATTAATGATTATCGATTAGAAGAAGCCAAAAAATTACTCATTGAAGATACTACCACGAGTATTAAAACCATATATTTTGATGTTGGATTTAATAACAAAGCTACTTTTAACGCTGCTTTTAAAAACAAATTCAAGTGTACGCCTTCAGAATACAAAAGAAAACACCTTGTCGTACAGGATAAATAAGTAAAATATTATAATTCTAAACCCATTCTGCTTGGGTTTTGATGAATTTTATTCTCATAAATCTTAAAATCTTTGGCTTATGAGAACTTATATTTTATGTACTCTTTTTAGTTACTTTTCACTAACTCTTTTTGCACAAAACTTCACTTTAATCGACGATACTTCTAATCCTATAGTATCAGAACCTACCATTGGAGGAACTTATTTTGGAACTGCTTGGACAGATATAGATAATGATAATCTCATTGATTTGTTCTATGGAGGTACTATATATAGAAATCTAGGAAAAGGAAAATTCGAAGTTGCTACAGGTTCATCTGCAATCCCAGTTGCCACAGCATTGGTGGGTTGCAGTTGGGCCGATTATCAAAACGATGGAGATTTAGATCTTATCTACTCCAGGTTTGTTACCCCATCTACGTTGCAAACCAGAATTTATGCCAATGATGGTTCAGGAAATTTTACCGAAATCAATACTATTCTAAACACCATTAGTTCAGGTACCTGGAGTACACAGTGGTGCGACTATAACAATGATAGTTATCCTGATTTTATTTTAACTTTTGCTGATGGTTTTTTAGACCCCTTAAGTTTCTCGAACAGACTATATCGCGGAAACCCAGACGGCTCTTTTACCCAGGTTGTAGCTCCTTATGAATTCCTCACGGAAAAAGCAGCTTATACGGTTTCAAATTGGACCGATTATGATGAAGATGGAGATACCGATTTATTTATTGCAAGTGGCCCGGCTGCAGGACCAAATGGTATTAAACCAGACTTCCTTTTTAAGAATCTTCAGGTTGAAACCGGAGCTGAAGGGTTTGAAAAAATAAAAACCTCAGAATTATCATTTGCAGATGATCCTCAAGATGGCCAATGCTACAATGTTATCGATTATGACAATGATGGAGATTTAGATATATGTCTTACGAATTATTCTGGTGTTGAAAATAAATTTTATATCAATAACAATGGAAACTATGTAGAAACCGATGTACCATTTTCTACTACCAACAATCAGAATTTATCAAACGCCTGGGGAGATTTTGATAATGATGGGGATCTAGACGTTCTCATTACCGGTTCAAATCCAACCGGAAGCGGGTATTATATCAACAATGGAGATGGCACTTTCAGTGAGCGTGATACCAACTTCATCAACAATCTTACCTCAGGAAATTCTACTGGTATAACCATTGGAGATTATGACAATGATGGCGACTTAGACTTTTTTGTGGTGGGTCGAAGTCTAAAAGCACTAGTAAGAAATGATCTTAACATCAAAAATCATTTTGTAAACTTAAAACTTGTAGGTAACCCTTCTAACAAAGCAGCATTAGGTGCAAGAATAGAACTTACGGCTAGAATTAACGGAAAACTGGTTACTCAAAAACGTGAAATTTCAGCGTCGAATACTTTCATGGGGCATAATAGTTTACGTGCTCATTTTGGGTTAAACAAAGCTCCAAGAATCAACAAGCTTACAATTTATTGGCCTTCCGGAAATACCGATACATATCTTAATCTTAGAGTGAATAAATTCTATACCATTGAAGAGGGTAAAGAAAAGCCCATTGCTCCACCCATCAAGGAAATACAACCTAGAGTCATTGTCTACCCAAATCCTGCTAAAAAGTTTGTTAAGGTAAAAGTTATTAGCAACACAATAGTATCTACAATTCTCATCAAATTATTGGATAGTTCAGGAGTACAAATCTCAGAAAACACCTTCGAATATAACGAGAATATCGAATTAAGCACTTCTTCTCTACCCAAGGGAAATTATTGCCTAGATATCACAATAGATGGAAAGAATGTTGTAAAAAAGTTGGTTATAAAATAAGTCTGTTACTTTTCCATCTCACCAAGGCAAGTTTTACCATAAAGACTTGCCTTTTTCCCATCTAACGTTCAAAAATTAGTAGTTTTATACTTTATTTTGCGTGTAAGAAATCGAATTTAGAAACGACCACGTATTGAGATATTTTGCAGGATGAAACATACTGATTTAATTATTATTGGAGGTGGACCTATAGGAATTGCCTGTGGTTTAGAAGCAAAGAAAAAAGGATTAGATTACCTTATACTTGAAAAAGGCCCTATAGTTAATTCCTTATTTAACTACCCAATTAATATGCAATTCTTTTCTTCTTCTGAAAAGCTGGAAATAGATAATATTCCGTTTATTAGTAAAGAAGCAAAACCCAAAAGAAACGAAGCATTAGAGTATTATAGAAGAATCGTTACTTCAAATAACCTCAACATCAATTTGTTTGAAACCGTACAAGATGTTACAAAAGCTGATACAAATTTTACGATTATAACCAACAAACAAAAATATGTTGCTACTTATGTAATTGTTGCCACCGGTTTTTATGATCTTCCTAATACCATTGATGTTCCGGGAGAACATTTACCAAAGGTTTCTCATTACTATAAAGATCCTCATTTTTATGCAAAACAAAAGGTTGCAGTTATTGGTGCAAGTAACTCTGCAGTAGATGCAGCATTAGAATGCTATAGAAAAGGAGCCGAGGTAACAATGATAGTTCGAGGCCCCGAAATAGGGAGAAGAGTAAAATATTGGGTAAAACCAGATATAGAGAATAGAATAGCCGAAGGTAGTATTAAAGCTTTTTATAACGCTTTGGTGAATGAAATTCTCGATGATGCTATTGTAATCGATACACCTAACGGTAAAGTAAGTATAGACAATGATTATGTACTGGCACTTACGGGATATAAGCCTAATTTTGAATTTCTTCGGAAAATAGGAATCGAACTCTCTAAGGACGAAAAACTGTACCCTCAATATGATGACAACACTATGGAAACTAATATTGAGAATCTATATCTGGCAGGTGTAATTTGTGGAGGGATGGATACTCACGTGTGGTTTATTGAAAACTCAAGGGTTCATGCTACAACGATATTGGCATCTATTACTGAAAAGCAAAAACAAAAATTAGCGTAGATCTTCGAAATACCTGAAATTAAGCATTCTTACGACATATTCATATATTTCAGGAAATTTAGTTTTAAGTTCTTTAGGAGTTTCCATAAAAACTTCTATCAATACCGCAATAAATTCGAATTTATCAGTAAACGCATATTCTCGCAAAAGCTTTGCTTCAACAATTTGTTTACGCACTTCTGCAGAGCCCAAATACTCTTCCAACTGTAAAAAAGTATCATAAAAGATTTCTGAGCTTATATCATTCTTCTTTATGGAATTGTAATGAATTGCATGAGTAATTTCATGAATACCCAAATTTCTACCATCATCTTTATGTTCGTTTCCTTTTTGGAAATGTTTCCATGATAACGCTAAAGCTTTTGATCTAGGATTAAACTCTCCAATATTTTCAGTTTGATTTAATATAGAATAAAAAGACTTTGGATATATGATAATAGCACTGAGATATTCGAGTATATAGTGTCTCATCCCAAAAGTGAGTTGAATAAATAAAATGGTAATCTGCATCCTCATATATTCATCTACCACTAACCCTTCTCTGCCCACAAAAGTTACCTCATCTAAAAAGCGAGTGCAACGATGCTCAAAATACTTTTGTTTTGTTTTGCTCAGTGCCTTATAAAAGTCGTTTTCTTCCAGAAAGAGTTTTGAACCGGCAGGTAGTTTTCTAAGCTTAGGGTAAAAGTGAATATAGTAGGGTTTATCTTTATGTTTTACATATACAGATTCCATATAGCGTAATACATAATACACACAAATAGACACGATAGTAAATGTCAACAATAATCCAATGAGATTTTGAAGCACAGAATTAGATACTTCTTCCTGAAGGGATAATAAGATGGCTATATAAAAACTCAAAAAAATAAAAATGTAGATTAAAGGCTACTAAAAATAACGTTTTAGAAATAAAAATCTTATTAAAATTATAATTTAACACTAATATTCAAACCAAATAACCATAAATCATTAACTGTAATCTTGTATTATCTAAATCGCGAGCCCTTTTTTGTTGATTAAATTTGTTCCAAAAAAACAAAAAACCTGCATCCTAGGTTGCAGGTTTTTGAGTATTCTACGATGTACCAGATTTGCTATATCTCATACGTAAACTAATTATGAGTTTTCTCTAGCTTTTTCCAGTTTTTATCTGCAGTATTTTTTAACTTTTGATGGTTATTCTCGGCTAACCACAACTGTTTTGCATCTAACTCAATATTATTTAGATATAGGTAGTACTTTCCGTCTTTGACCAAAAACTTATTAGGATCTACTCTAAACTTTGCCCCGGCATATATACCAAAGGCACAAAAACCACCGTATTGAGGCATATACTTAGCAGGATTTTTATCAAAAGTAGCCTTTTGTTCTGCCGAAGTAAAGTAATATACCACCTTTTGGTATTCTGATTTAAAATTCTTGTTTCCTCTTTGTGCAAGATTAAGGTCTAAATAGGATACAGGACTGTACCCTTGTAATGCAATATTACTATTATCTATGTTGTTTGCCATATTATTTTGAGCTGATACAGAAAAAGAACCCAAAACTGCTAGTACTAAAAGTATTGATTTTAATGTTTTCATGTTTTATATAATTATGTGAGATTATTTTATTTTTTTTAAATAGCCATTTCTGGCTTGTGTAAACTAACTACGGTTAAAACCGCTCCTCCATTTATCCAGTAATACCAGGCATCAATACCCTGAAAAGAAAAGACAAAGGGAGCGATGATAAAAACGATTGCCACCAAAAAGTCTACTATCAAATGGAGTCTGTACGAAACCACTTTATATACGCCTAATTGATGATCGGTAAGTAATGTTAATACAAATGCTGCAATCCCTGTGCCTACCGATAATGAAACTGCAATTGGATTTGAGTCTCCCAATCCCAATAAGAAAGGAAGTGCTATTAGGGCAATTGCCACGGGATAATCTAAAAATGCATGTATTTTTTTGGTTACAAATTTCATAGCTTAAAAATTTAACGTTTACTTATTCTGCATTGAAGTATTCTTCCTGAATCACTTCTCCTCTCTCGTTCCAAATTCTTCGAATAATTTCGTGCCAGTATATTTTGCTTCCGTCTTTCATATTGAAATCGAAAGTAAATTCTGAAGCTGAAACATGACCATCTACTATGGAATGATGATGTGTGATTCCATTTACCTGTGCTATAGCACCAGCAAAACCTTCCATTTTGGAAATCATTTCTTGTTTACCATTGGTTTTACCATTACCATAATCTGAAGTAGTGGCATTATCGGCAAAAAATTCTTTTACGGCATCAACAATAGCTCCCTGAGCTACTATCGCATCCATTTTTGATACTTGTTCTTTAATATTCATCTTTTTAATTTTTTTAGTGAATTAATACACCACAAAGATGAGGGAGAAAACAAGTGTAATAGCTACAAAAAAGGAGCTAAGAATTGTACTTTTTTAATTTGAAGTCGGTAGGTGTGATACCTGAGTATCGTTTAAAGAAACTAGAAAAATGATTTGGTTCTTCAAAACCAAGTTGAGCCGCTATAGCGGTAACATTTTCGCCTGCCAGCAGCATGAGTTTTGCGGTATGAATAAGTTCTAGTCGAATGAGCTGCCCCAGTGAAGTATTCATTTTTGACTGTACCTTTTTTGATAACGTTTTTACAGAAAGATTCATTCTATCTGCATAAAAGCCTAAGGATCGCTCTTGGGTATGATACTCATGAAGCAATTCAAGAATGTTCTGCACAAATAAATCTCTTTTTTCAAAATCAAAGCTTTCTCTGAACTGGCGAGGGGTTTGTCCTGTAGAGTTTTTAAAAACTCGATTAAAATAAGCATCATCCTTAAACCCAAAATCATATGAAATTTCCTGAATACTCTTATCAGTAAAAGCAATTTCTTTCTTGCTTTCTTTTAATCTTTTGGCCCCCATCAAATTCTTAACAGAAAATCCTATCTTGTTTTTAACCAGCTCTTGGGCATTATACCCTCGATCATTGATTAAACCCATTAAGTCTGCACTGGTTAATCTGTTACCAAATTCTAAATCAATAACGTCTTTTACATCAAAAATAATCTGATATTCCTCTCGATTGGCGTTAAATGGGTTTTGCCAAAACCATTGTTTTGCAGAAACGTCAACAATATGAGAAGCGTTTTGATTTACCAAAGACTCTGATAAAAAAGTTCGGCACTCTGCGCACTCCATAAGATCTATATACCCTAAAGAAATAAGATGCTTAAACAATACTCGAACCTCCTCGTTATGAAACTTGTTCTTGTCTAAAAATTCAATTCTTCTTACTTCAAAATCATCAGATAAGAACTTAATATATTGCCCTTTCTCAAGAAAAATAGCCTTCTCTTGCCAATCAAAGTAATCATTAAAATCTACTTGAATGCTTCCCTTACCCGATAATATGTGTATGAGCGTATAATTTTCTATAAAATATACTTTATCAATTTCGGGAGAGAATTTTTCTATTGTCAATGTCGAAGTTATTTGCGCCTTATAAAAGAGCTATAGTGTCTATAAAGGTAATAAATCGGGAGCTAAAAATTCTTTTTTCGCCTTATCAGAAGTGAATACATCTATACTATAATGACTTTTAATTAATGATTTAAAATCTGTCTTTAACTTTGGAAAATCGACAATAAAATCTTTAAAACTTTCAGAATTCGACTTTTGCATGAAACAGTTGACAATTCGTATTGCAGCTATAGTAAGAGTTGTATTATATTTATCTAATGCTCCAACAGATTTAACAAAGTCCTTTATTTGTTCCTGAATCTTTTCTTCTGCCAATCTAATCCCATGTTTTTGTATCAATATCCAAGCTAATCGTATATGTGCCTCATGTGTAAAGAGTTTGGCATCCAAAGTGCAATTAGCAAATTGTGCTTCAAAATCTGAATCTGAAAGTTCAAAATGATGTTGTATTGAAATACTCATACTTTAAGTTAGTCTCTGATTTGAAAATAACACAATCTTCGAAAAGATACAATTCTAATTATTATGATCAACATAAATACGGTAAAAAATCAATAAAATTACGGAATAAAAACAATCTTAAACCGCATGTTAATTATCTAGAAACAAAACAATTAAGCCATCCACAACAAAATAACGCGCTTTATCTGATAAAATGGAATTTCATCGATAAAACATGGTCTAATTTGTTAGTTTTTAATCGTTTCCCTTTTACTACTTATACTTTTGCATCAGAATTTATAAACCAAACAAATTATGTATAAGAAAAGGCAACACATAAGTAGAAATGTATAGTTTCTATTGATATACCCCCAGTATTCTTTTCTTGTAGCATAATAACTAGTTACATCACTTTATAAACCTTATATTTTAATGAACCATATTGTAAACTCTTCACTATTAATCGATGATGACAAGGCTACGACTTTCTTTAATCGATACCTACTATTAAAGCATAAAGCTTTTAAAAATGTAAAAACCTTACATAAAGGAAAAGATGCTATTGAGTATTTAAAAAACATAGACCATAAATTGAATTTGAAACCAGATCTTATTTTTCTCGATATCAATATGCCATTAATGAATGGTTGGGACTTTTTAGAAAAATTTGCTCAACTTAAAGATGAAGTTATTGATGGTATCAAAATCGTTATGCTATCTACCTCGACCGATCCTAACGATATACAAAGGGCTATCGAAAATCGATTTGTTAGTGATTTTGTAAACAAACCATTAACCATAAGTATTATAGATAAAGTAGTGCATAAACATTTTTCATATAAGATAGCGAGATGAACCCATAATTGTTAAACATTATCCCCCCGAAAAAACATAATGAAAAAACTAAAATTCCTACTGGTAGATGACAGTGCTTCGACGAACTTTTTCAATAGAATTATGCTTGAGAAAGCTAACATTGTTGATGAAATTCTAATTGCAAAAGACGGGCAAGAAGCTTTGCAAATATTAAATAACCCCTACTTTGCAGATCTTATCCTATTGGATATTAATATGCCTGTTATGGACGGTTGGGAATTTTTAAATGAATTTCAAAAGCTAGATGCTGCTTATAAAGACGTTGGAATTATTGTCATGATTGGAGTAGACTTACCTCATGAAAAAAAGGAACTAATCAAGAAAATTCCAAATGTGAAAGGATGTTCCGGAAAAATGTTATCCAAACAGGCCATTATCGATATACTTGCAAAACTCCAGGATGACACCTTAATGACCCAATGCTAATATCTTAGTCTTCTCCAACTTCCACTAACATAGTAGATAACTGATAATTAGTTCAGTATCGGGTTTATCATTAGAATCAATGTGATTTAAGGAGTTAGTACCTTTCTGAAGTATCCTTTTTCTTACCACACATACTACAATTGCAAATTTAGTTTTCTATATGCGCTAAACAATAGCTCAACTATTATAGACAAAAACAGATTAAAAAGTTAAATTTGAAAGTATATATGTAATGATGTATTATTCTTCACGACCAAGTATTTTAGTCGCACATGTAATTATGATATAAACGTAAATGATTAAACCAAAGATAGCTTTACTTGTATTTGCACTTTCTGATAAGGAGGAAATAAAGCAAAAACCCTTTTTGGCGCAAGGCAATCTTATAAAATCACTACATGCTCATACCAAAAGTGTTATATCTACGGCTGGGTTACCAGTAATTTACTTTGATGAAAAACTTCAAAAAGGAAATAACTTTGGTTCTCGGTTTACCAATGCTATACAATATACCTATGACCAGGGGTACGATGCCATAATTACTATAGGAAATGATTGCCCATATTTACAACCCATTCATATTCATAAAGCAAAAAATGCTCTAGAAAATGGGAATTCGGTTCTAGGGCCAACCTATGATGGAGGTTTTTACTTGATGGGTATATCAAAAGAAAGTTTTAACCGCTCGGATTTTCTTGATTTTTCCTGGAATTCTGAAGTTGTTTATGAACAGGTACGACATACGTTTTCGAGATCTCATAAAGATTGCATAATTCTAGAAAAACTAAGAGATATAGATTATCTCGTTGATATCGAACGACTTTCAATAACAAGAATAACCAACAACTCTTTGCGTAATAGCATCACTAGTATACAAAGTCGTGGTCAATATAATCATCCAAATAAGGACTTGAACACCTCACTCCTTATACACAAAGTCATTTTAAATAAAGGCTCCCCGCTTTCATCCTATTTCCAGTTTTAGGAGTTTATCAGTTATAAACAAACTCCCACTCGACATCCGTTTAAAATTTTAAAAATCTACTCTAAGTACTCAGTTATATGCACGTACTTAAGAGCATTAATTCGCTGCTTAGCATGAAGCAAATTCTAACTCTAGTTGCTATCTTTATTTTTAGCATAATTACTAATGCACAAGAAACTACAGGGATTCTTCAAGGAACTCTAAAAGACCAACAAACCAACCCCGTACCTTTTGCAAACATAACTTTAACCGATTCGGAAACTAACTTCACTTATGGTGCAATTTCACAAGAAAATGGCTTCTACAGATTCAATAATATCCCCCCTGGAAACAATTACAAAATCAACATCTCTTTTTTAGGATATAAAACAGTCACCCAAGATCGCATCATAATTAATCTAGGAAACACTACTATTAAAGATTTTGTGCTTCTCGAAGAAAGTACATCGCTAGAGGAAATCGTATTGATCGCAGAATCTGCACCTAAAAAAAATGGTAATGAGACATTGCTAAGTCAAAAAGATTTAAAAGCTACACCCACTATTAATAGAAGTATACAAGACCTAACTAAGAACCTACCTGAAAACAACCTAAATTCTTTTGGCGGAGCCAGCAATAGATTCAATAACTTAAATATAGATGGAATAGCTAACAATGACATTATTGGGTTTCAAGAGCCTGCTAGCGGGGCATCTGGCTCTTCGGCCAATGGTACACCTGGTAGTCTTTCGAGAAGTCAACCCATTGGACTGGGAGCCGTAAAACAGGTAAGCGTAAAACTGTCACCATTTGATGTTAGTATTGGTAATTTTAATGGAGCAAGTATCAATTTGGTCACAAAAAATGGAACCAATACTACCAAAGCTGAAATATATGGATATGGAAACACTCAAAACCTAATTGGTAGATATGCCGCCGGTACCGAACAAGAAGTTCAATCATTTTATGATGTTCAATTTGGTGGAGGTATTGGAGGTTCTCTGGTTAAGGACAGGTTATTCTATTATGTAAATTTTGAACAAGCATTGTCTAACACTCCAGTATTAAACGCCCCTGGAAGTTCTTCATCGGATATTGCTTTAGAAGATGTAACAGCAATTAGAAACCGATTATTAGACACCTATAATTATGATCCAGGAGCCTTTCAAAGTGCAGATTTACAAACATCTAGCACAAAACTCTTTACCCGTTTAGATTATAACATTTCTGATATTCACAAACTTACTCTACGCAACAATTATGTAAATAGTTTTACAGATAATCTAGAATGGAACAGTACCTTTTTTAATTTTGGAAATCAAGGATACAGGCATAATAGTGTAGCAAATAGTCTCGCTCTAGAATTAAAATCAAACTTCAAAAATGGAAACACCAACAAACTTTCTCTGGGATACAATATTGTAAAAGAGCATCGAGATTTCGAAGGACGTGTTTTTCCTCATATACAAATTGCTACTTCATCTGCCGGTAGGATTTTTGCCGGCACCTACAGAGAAGCATCAGTATACAACACCGATTTCTCAACATTACAGCTGGCAAACACCTATACTTTCAATATCGATCAACACCATTTCACAGCTGGAGTATTTGGACAATTACACGATGTTGATTATGGTTTCCTATCGGCATGGAATGGTAGATGGGAGTATCGATCGGTAGACGATTTCTTAAATGATCGTCCTGCACGAATAAGAGGTGTGTATAACGCGAACAACAATGATTTTGAATTTGTTAGTAATCGTCCTTCAGCCACAATAGGAGTTTTTGAAACCGCAGCTTTTCTACAGGATAATTTTAGATTGACTGAAAAATTAGAAATAACAGCAGGAGTAAGAATAGACGGGCAATACCTCACTCAAAAACTGCCCATTAGTGAAGAGGTGCTTAATACTCCAGAATTTGCTCAATTTGATAATTCCATATCTAAAAAACCACAGCTCAATCCTAGATTTGGGTTCAACTATAGCATAGACGCCAATGGGAAATATACCCTTAGAGGAGGAACCGGGCTTTTCTCAGGTCGTATTCCTTACCTCTGGTTTGCTTATGCAGAGTACATTTCTGGAACAGAATATTTCAATATCGATATTAGACCAGATGGAGCAGTTCCATTAACCGAAAATCTCGAAGATTTACGTAGTACCCAACCCGACCTAACAGAAATTAATCTACTTGATCCTGACTTTAGTCTACCTCGAGATTGGAAAACAAATATTGCTTTTAAAGCAAAACTTCCTCACCGATGGACCATTGATCTTGAAGGAACCTATACTGAAGTCGTCAACGGACTACTTTTTCAATCTATTAACAGAAGAGATATCACCGGTAATTTTGATGGTGCAGATAATAGACCATACTTCCTAGAAACCGGAGATGCGATTAAAGTAAACCCAAACTTTACCAATGTTTTTCTACTAACCAACACCGATAAAGGGTTTCGATATAACCTTACCCTAGGAATAAGCAAACAGCTTGGGAAATATAGTGGATATCTTGGGTATACCTACGGAAGAAGTGAAGACATATCAAGTACGGTACGTAGTTCTCCTGCCGCCAATTTTGAATGGAATCAAGCATTAGTAGCCAATGACCCCGCTATTTCGTTTTCAAACTTTGACCTTAGGCACAAATTTGTAAGTAGTCATTCCTACAGCTTTAACCTAGGAAAGAGAAGTACAGGTTTTGTTTCGTTTTTATACAATGGTAGAGCCGGAAGCCCTTTTTCTTACGTCTATCAAGGAGATTTAAATCGAGATGGCTCATCAAGAAATGACATAATTTATGTGCCTAGAGATGTGTCTGAAATTAACTTGATAGATATAACAGATGCGCAGGGGAATGTAACCGTGAGTGCGGCAGAACAATGGCAACGTTTAAATGCATTTATAGAAAATGACCCTTACTTGAGAGAAAGACGCGGACAAGTAGCTGAGCGCAATGGAGCACGTACTCCTTGGAACCATGAACTTGATATGAAATTAGAATATGGATTAAATCTAAAAAATGGTCATGCTATTTCGTTATCATTCGATATGCTAAATGTATTCAATTTTATAAATAAAGATTGGGGACGATTGGTATTTGTGCCTAATGTGGTAAACTCAAGTTTTAGCTTATTAAACTTCAGAGGAATAGAAAATAACCAACCTCAATTTCAATTTAATATTCCCGAAGGAACACAGCCCTATGTGACTGATTTGTTCAACTCTAGATGGAGGGCTCAGTTTGGTGCAAAATATAACTTTTAAACACTTTTAGAACACCTGGTATTGGATTAGTACTAAACATAAATTAGAGTTAAATCCTCTAGTTAAGATTTTATAACTCATTGACAAGGTTACAGAACACTCCTATACCTATTAAAAATTATATTGCAATGTAGTTTTGAAAAAGAAAGGCGTTCCTGGGGTAAAATGAATCTCTTCGACAGAGTCAAGCTCACCCGATAAACGAGATTCTGTAGCAAACTGAGTTTCATTCCACTCTTGATCAAATAAGTTTTGTATTTGAATACCTAGGCTAACCTTTTTCCAGGTATATCCTAGATTCATATCTGTTATGGTATATCCCTCGGCCACGATACTATTATCTTCATTTGCCGGGCGATCGTTTAAATGTCTTACATTAATACTTCCAAAAAAGCCTGATTTATGAACGATATTTAATCCTCCAACCAAAGTAAAATCTGCAGCAAGAGGAATGAGATCTGCTTCTGAGGGTTCATCTACCGATCTAGCATGGGTATAATTAGCATCTAGATTAAAGAATAACCATGGAAGCACTTGATATCTGTAACTAAGATCAATTCCTTGACGTTGGGTTTCTCCACTGGGTTCAACTATTCCAGCATCTCCAACATAAACAAACTCTTGTTCAAGATGCAAATACCAATAAGCTAGATTAAAAAGCATCTTAGAAGTAGGTTTCCAAACAAATCCTACATCGGCACCAAAAGCCGATGGTAATATCGTTTCACCTCCTCTGGCAACAACAACTCTGGTATCATTTGAGTGAAAACCTTGTCCTGCTTTTGCGTAAAGTTGTAACTTATTCGAAGCATTATAGAAAACATTCAACTTAGGACTAACAATAGCTTCTGTTTCGTTTTGAGTTTCATATATCCCCAGCAGATTATCATTATACTGAAAATCAAAATAATCTATCCGTACAGAAGGGTTAAATGTCCATTTATTCAGATGAATATTTGCCCCTAAGTAAGCTCCAACATTGGTTTCATTTACATCACCGAATTGAATTTGTTCTAAAGTTTCTATTCGATTACGAGAACGAGACAATTCATTATCCTTACTTTGGTCATTTCTAAGAGAAATCCCAGCCTGCCAGGTTCCTTTCACTTTATTCAAAGAAAAGGCTTTTTGGTATTCACTATTCAATCCAAAGATTGTTCTATCTTCTTTTTGTCTAATTTGATCTCCATTGATAGGATCCTCTAATAAAAAAGTAAAATTCGAATAGAGCTCAAAATCATAAGCACTCCAATACACACTACTTTTTAGTGTCGAAGATCCATCAATAATCTTATCATAGTTTACCAAAAGATTAGTTCTTGACGTATTACCTCCTTCGGTATCATCAATAGCTCCAAATCGAGAAATTAAACCGCTATCAACTGCACGTTGCGGTATTTGTCCAGATGCATCCCATTTACTACTAAAATTAGAAATAGTAACACCAAGTTTATCACTTTCGGTTATGAAACCCGTATACTTCCCGAAAATATTAATTCGATTAAAGTTCTGCGGACTGTCAAAAAAACTGTCTGTAGACAAATACTCTGATGCCAGATATGCTGTATGCTGTGCCGTATTCATAATATTGAACATTCCCAAAAGCCGGTATGTATCAAATTGTCCAGCTTCTAACTTAATCATACTGATATCAATATGTTCCTTGGTCTTGAAATCTACATACCCGGTAGTTGTAAAATTACCTTTATCTTCATAATATAACCCTTTGCCAAAGTCCACCTTATCTATGGTCTCAGGAATTACAAAGTGTAAATCTGCGTATCCTTGTCCGTGGGCATGAGACACCATATTCACCGGGAGCCCATCAACAGTAAGGTTAATATCGGTACCGTGATCAATATCAAAACCACGTAAAAAAATCTGTTCTGCTTTCCCTCCACCGGCATGCTGCCCAATAAACAATCCGGGAACTTTTCTCAAAACATCTTGGGAAGAATTTACTGGGGTTACTTGTATATCTATATCTGTAATTAATTGAAGTGGATTGACTTCTGAAGAAATAATTACCTCATCAAGATCAATAGATTCTACAGATAATATAATAGTGAGAGGTGTACTTAGATCATTAATTGTTACTTCTTCACTTTGGTACCCTAAGCGCGAAAACTTGATCACATCACCTAAGGAAACATTTTCTAAACTAAAACTACCGTGGGAGTTGGTATGAGTATGTTCATTTGTGGTTGTATTCAAAATATTAGCTTCTTTAATCGCCTGCTCATTTTGATTTACCACTTTACCTGTAAGGGTTTGAGCAAATATTGAACTATGCAAAAGCAAGAACACAATGATTGAGAAGAATGGTTTCAATTTGTTATTTTTTCGGGCGAAAATAACAAAATATAACGCAACACTGTTGCATTAAATAACTTTAACACGATTTTAAATTTATATTAGGTTTTATTAATGAAAGCACCTTTGATATTCACAAATTAGAGAAACTAAAGTGTGTTAAATGAATCCAAACTGTTGGTAAATTAGAAAGGTAAAGGTTTCGATAAAAACCGATAAAGAAGCTCTTTCTTATGTATACATAAGTTTGAACATATTCGTAATACGCTTACTATTAAGATGTATCAGTTCTTTTTTATTGTCTTAATTTTTTCAATCATCTCTACGGCATTATCATTTTTTGGATTCAATTCTAAAGATTTTTTATAGTTAACCAATGAAAGATCGTATTGTTTATTCATAAAATAAGCTTCTCCCAAACTATCATAAGGATTAGATAACTCAGGAAACTCAGAAACTAATAATTCTAGGACTTCTATTGCTTCTTCAATTTTATCTTGCCCCATCAATTCGTAACCCAAACTATTTAACATATTTGGATCATCAAAATCATATTCTTCTTTAGTTTCCTCTTTAATCTTTTTGTAGATTTTCTTCCAATTGTCCGGGTTTTCACGAATAGCATCTCGAACAATGAAATAAGCATTTTTTTGAGGATAGTTTATAATGTCATCAACAATAGATGAGGCAATATAATTTATCAAATCATTGGCCATATCTCCATTATAATTAAATGAAACTGTAAATCCGCTATTCGATTCTGGAATCAAAATAAGCCAATTGACGCTCCCTCCTGTTCCACCATTATGCATCATGATATTATCATCACCTAACATCCAAAAATATCCATATTGATCTCCTTCTTCCTCATCGAAAAACAAAGGTTTTTGCATCTCTTTAACTACTGGATTATCTTTTTCAAGCAGAAACTCAATATACTTTAATAAATCTGGGACTGTTGATTTTAGCCCCCCACCAGCACCCGTCAAAGGCATTTGCATGGGTTCCACTAATCGATTATTCGTTGTGTATCCATTAAGAACGTATTTTTTATCCTCAAGGTTCACATTCATTAAAGTTTGACTCATTTGAGCCTCTTTTAGAATAAATTCTTCTAAGAGTTCATTATATGTTGTTTGATAAACCTGCTCAAGAATTAAGGCCAATATTTCTGGCGCAACAAACCCCGAGTAGTTGTATTTTTCTCCTGGAGTAACTTCTAACTGGTATTTTTTTAAATCATCTACAAAATCTGCTGTACCATATTCCTTTATTTCTTTTCGCTCTTCATTGGTTACATCTATAGAAAACATCTTTGCCAAAATCTCCGAAAACTGTTTTCGTTCAATTCCTGTTGTATGCGTCAATATATCTTTTATAAAAATGGGACGATTGTTAAATTCGAGGTTAGTATAAGAACCTTCTATATATTTTCTAATATCATCATCTAACTTTAATTTTCCATCTAGCACTGCTTGAGCTGTCAAATATGCAGTAAACGTTTTGGTGACAGATGCTATTTCAAAAATAGACTTGTCATTTGCCTTATTACCTTTCCCTTTATCTATTTCTCCATAATACTTGGTATATTTTTTTCCGTCTTTATATATTCCTATCGAAATTGAACTAATCTCTGGATACTCTAAAATTAACTTCGCATTATTATCCATTGAGTATTCAATAGGATTAATTTTCTCTGTTAAAACAGCATCGGGATTTGTTTTACAACCAATAACTACGGTAATCAAAATTGATATAAAAAGAAACCTTATCATTTTCATTATATTTTTATGTCTCCAAATTGTTCTCTGCATTTCTATTTTCTAGACAATACCATTATTCTATACTAGCGACTTCAATATACCACTCAATTTTGCCATATCGCTCAACAAATAGGTTAAATCTTCATGACCTAACAGATTGTAACCTTCTCCAGTATGCATAACCACATTAAGTTTATAAGAATAGCAGCTGCCAGAAAAGTTTTTCCCTGTTCAAACGATTGCTTAAACAAAAATAGTTAAGCTATAATTTCATGGTTATTCCTATTTTCCAAGACTTAAATCTGTACTTTCATATTTTACAAATCCTTTTTTTGTAGGCATTTGTTTTTTAAGATTCCAACATTCTTTAGCATCCTTCATTGTTTTGTTTTTATTATCTGCTAAAAAATCCCTGATATACTGCGCTAGCATATTGTTATCGGCTATTTTTCTTTTGAAATTAAGGTCAACTTTCCGATTTTCCAATTGATACCATTTTTCAACTGCCATTGATAAAGTTTTACCTGGATTTGATTTAACCCAATCCATAAAATCACTATGACAAACAAACTTATTCCCGATTTGTTTTTTCATAAAACTTCTAAAATTAGAACCAAAAGATACATTGTCAGTAATCTTTGTTTCTAAATATAATTCTGATTTCGCCCAATTAAATTTTGATGTAGGTTTATACTTCTTCTTTTCAGGTTTTAATTTACCATCGTTATCAAGTGCAAACATTATTCTATCTCTCAGATCAAATTTTCTTCCACTTGAAGGCAGTCCAGATAGTTTACAAATATTTACCATCTCTTCTTTAAGCCAATACCAATTGTTAAATTCATCACCAGATTTTATGTCTTCAAAGTTAGGCCTCTTCATTCATTTAAAAGTTCAAAAATTTAATAACTCAATCTTTGTAAAGGTATGTTTACTTCTATTTTTGAATTTGGAAGCTGTAAGTTAAGATAATTTCCAGCACAATAATGATCTAAACTACCTCCTATTTCATTTCCTGTAACTTTAACTTTTCTATTCTTTTTTAAAATAGCTACAACATCTGTACTAACTGAGAGCGTATATTTATCTACTAGAATCTCAATAGCCCCCAAATACTGTTTCAAACTTGGTTGAATTGATGGTAAGAGATCATCTATAAAATAATAATTACCATTAATTTTATTAATTAGTTTTTTGGCATCATTTGATTCATAGAACTGAACCAACTCCTTATTTGATATATATTGTTTAGTCGGGAAGCTGTCAGAAGCAACTCTAATTTCTGTGTAGTATTTAAATCGCTTATCTATTAAATAACTAAGAAGAACGGCTGCAGGACCGCTTTTACCTCCCTTATTTCCCCTCAAATCAATGGTTAATTTATCGACCTCTGCATTTATAATTTTTTCCATTGAATTTGATAAAAATTTTGCAAGTTTAGACTTTTCTATCATTTCTTGTAGGTCACTATTAAATGAGGACGCAGATTCGTCTTCCCAAGAAGGTATTTTTATGATTGCGGTATTCTCATTAATGATGAGCGATTCTGATTGTATTTTAGGCCTTAAACCTTTATTGAAATAAGACTTACCTCTTACGGTTTTACTTTTACCATTTTCAAAGGTGACATCGAATGTTGAAGCAGTATCTACAAAGGTGAAATACTTTAAGGGAAATTCCATTTCTATAAAAGCATTTTTATAAGGAATAGTATTACCATCACTATTAGAAAACGACTGTAAACGTGTTAGTAATTCTTTGCTTGAATATCCATTGATCGACCTCAAATTTTGCCCATTAATTCTAATTTGATTGTTATCAATTCTAGGTACAATAGGAAACAATAACTCCTCTTGTAAAATATTTTGATAGTATGGGTTCATTACATAAGTATGTGCATCCCCAACCATAGCTATAAGTTTACTGAGTATTCTGTATTCATCTAATACATTTTTCGCAGATTCGATTTCTGTCCTTAATAGTTTTGTTTTTCGCTCGAAATCGCTTTGATTTTGGTAATCATATAGTCCTGGATGATTACTTTTTAAAGTGGTTAGTAGAATATCAAAATCTTCAGAAATTTGGCTAGTTGTAAGCTCCTTATTATAGGTTCCTTTTTCTGCCAATTTCATCCCACAAGCAGCACAAGAACCACCGCTACTGAAAATTTTTAAATCGCATGACAAATCGCAAGGCACACATACGAATGCACTTTTCTTGTCTGTACAACCTAAAATTATTAGAAAAATAAATAAAGTTAAAAATGTCCTTTTTATCATTATACTGAAAGTTTAATTACAAATAGCAAACTTCCATAAACTACCATAATTTATCAGGACAAAACAACTCATTATATGGACAAGTTCTGTGAATATTTTTTAATAAGATTTCGAACTTGATTGGTACTCTTCAATCCAGATTCAATGGCTACTTGCTCCATTTTAAGACCATTTGAAAGTAAATGATTGATTCTTTCAAGTCTTACCATCTCAATATATTTACCGACAGTTATATCTGTAGTCTTTTTAAATTTTCTGGACAAGTTTCTTTTACTCATATTGACTTCTATCGCCATATCATCTAGTGTTATCTTTTTATTTATGTTTTTAATGATATAATCTTGAATTTTATGAACACTATTATCAATATGATTCCTATATTTTAAAAAAGTACTAATTTGAGGGTCATCACCGGCTCTCCTAAAATAATAAACTATTTCTTTAGAAACCTTTAATGTTAAATTATAACCATATAACTTTTCAATGATGTAAAGTGATAGATCGATACCTGAAGAAACACCCGCGCTCATGTAAAGATTTTGTTCAATTACAAAAAGATTATTTTTTTGAATAATTGTATTTGGATGTTTCCGTTCTAACAAGTCAAGATATCGCCAATGAGTTGTACTCTTTTTTCCATCAACTAGCCCAAGAGAGGCCAACCAAAAAACTCCAACACAAATTGAACAAATATTTACTTTTTCACTATTCCAGCGCTTTATTAGATTCAAAAAAGTCTTATTACTATTAATAATTTGCACCACATTTTCGCTTCCTGGAATGAATACATAATCATTTGCAGTTAATTTTAAATTCTCAATGTCTAACAAATTATTAAAAGCCAGCCCCGCACTACTCTTTACCCCCTCTAAAGAATTAAAACCTGCAAAAACAACTTCTAAAGGCGCTCCCGCATTTTCTGCTTCATAAAACACTTGTGCTGGGCCACATAAGTCCAAAAGATGGACTTTTTCAGGCACAAAAAAGACAATTTTATTACTTACTTTTTTTTTCATTTAGGACGTCTTGTATTTCAATTTTTCACCTAACAAATTCTATCAAGTTGTTAATAAACCAGGAGTGGATTCTCTCTGACACCAATACCTTTTTCTATAAATTTATAGATAAACGGTAAAAAAGCAAGACAATAACGTTCCTCTTTAATAGATTTTATTTAAACCGTTATACTAGTAGGGTTATTACTGCATCTTCTGCATACTAACTACCTGATATCATTTATTTTAAATTGATCAAAGTCTTTCACAAATAAAAAATTGGATTTTCTATACGCAGAGAAGATATTTTTTATCTGACATGTAGGTCATATGTATAGTCTTTGCAGATGGTTAAGACGAAAAAGTAAGGTTCAAATCACCTAAAATCAAAAGGAATCATTTAAAAAAGTATCTTTTTTAGTGCTAAAAGCTTATTTTATATCAACAAAAAATGACCAGTTTATACAATTTTAGAGATTTCAATACCTCTATGTTTGAAAAAACTAAACTATGAATGACAGAAAACACTGATCATATATATAATGAACTGTACCCAAGTGAAGAATTAGACGATTTTATATCGTCGTACTTTGAAGCCAAAAACTTAAGTAAAAAACATCATCATTTTTCTATTTGTCCAGATGGCTATGTAAAGCTAATTATCCAATTAGTAAAAGGGAAAGTTGTTAGGTTTATAATGACAGGTCTGTGGACAAAGGAGTTAGACATAGTAACACCTCCAGGTGTAGTTTCTTATGGGATACGATTAAAAATTATCGCTCCAGAATATATATTGCATAGAGATACTAAAGAAACTTTGAACAATACCATACCTCTCGATTTCAATTATCTTAATTTTAATACTATTGAGTTTACCTCTTTTGAAAATGTAGTTAAACAAATTGAAGCTATATTTCTAAAAAGACTAGCCTTAAATAAAGAGATAAGACCTAACCGTTTACGTTTAAGCCAATTGTTATATAATACTTTTGGAGATATTCAAGCCCAGGAAGTTGCCAAACAAATTTTTTGGTCGCATCGGGAAATAAACCGTTACTTAAATAAATACGTTGGTATTTCCCTTAAAAAGTATTTGAATGTTCAAAAATGCTATAGAGCATATCTGCAAATAAGAGAAGGCGAATTCTTCCCAGAAAAAGGCTTTTTCGACCAGGCGCATTTTATTCGTGAAGTCAAAAAACATACAGGCCAAACCCCGAGAACATTATATCAAAAGCAAAATGACCAATTTATACAATTGAAGAATATTAAGAAGCTATAGGTTTGAAAAAAACTTATTATGCGAATCTTAAAACAAGAAATTTACTTTCCAATCATTATTGGCATTCACTTCATTTTTTGGGCTATAGACTTATACTTTTATAATGGGTCTTTTAAAGAAGTGTCTTCAGACACATTACTATTCGGCGAACTAACCAACATATCTTGGAAAAACCCACATCGAATTTTAGGAGAGGTATTCTCTTCCTGGGTAATTACCGTATTTGCATTCAATTTTTTAATGGCAACCCGAGCTAAATGGGTTGAGAACCTTTTTGGTGGTCTAGATAAAATGTATTTGATACACAGAAGGTCTGGAGTAATTGCCGTTGTCTTATTACTAGCACATTTTATAGTGGTCCCCAGAGATTTGGCTGAGTTTAATCCCGGAAAGCCCTTAGGTTTTTATGCTTTTGTTCTTATTATCATAGGGGTCATATTGTCAGCTGCTCCAATTTTCAAAAGAAAAATTCCATATCATAAATGGGTCAATTTTCACAAACTAATGGGAATCTTTTATGTAATGGGAGTAATTCACGGAATTCTGGTAGATAGCCTGATTAAAGAGCTCCCTATTACTAGAGTTTATGTTTTTGGTATGTCCTTTATTGGAATAATTGCGTGGTTTTATCGAGCCTTCCTTTTTAGTTTATTCAATAAAAAACTAAATTATACGGTAAAATCTATTCAAGACCTCGGAAATGATATTACCGAGTTGGAATTACAAGCTGATACTAAGGCCTTAGATTTTCGAGCTGGTCAATTCGCATTTTTCACCTTTTCTTCAATTGGTAAAAGAGAACAACATCCTTTTACCATAAGTAGTCACCCCAACGAAGCTAATTTAAGAATAACTATAAAAGGGTTGGGAGATTATACCAATGGATTGGCAAAAAAAATAAATGTTAATGACAAGGCCAAAGTTGAAGGGCCATATGGCAAATTCTCTAGTGCTTTCTCAAAGGAAAAAGAGCAAGTCTGGATTGCTGGTGGTATTGGCATTACACCTTTTTTGTCCTTAATCAAAGATTATTATGCTAATAAGGTCACGCTGTATTGGTGTGTAAATAATGAAAGTGAAGCCACTCACAAAGAAGATTTCGAATCTCATGCCAATAAGAATCCACTCTTTGAATTCATTCTATGGGACTCTAAAACTAGAGGCCACATTTCTGTAGAAGATTTAAGCTTACGAAACCCTGAAAAGAAAGCTTATCTCATATGTGGTCCAGAGGCTTTAAAGAAAAGTATTTTCAAAGGCTTAAAAGACGAAGGAGTTAAACAAAAAGACATCTATGATGAAGAATTTGCATTCAGATAAACAATAATATTATATGGAAAATAGAAATTTTAACCCTGTCATTGAAGCAGTTGTATTCATTCGACATTTTGCTATGGCAGCATCAGACAATTGGTCGTCAATGAAAGCTCTTGGAGCAATCTTAAAAACAGACGTTGAAGAAATTGCAGGTAAAGTAGATAAATATGCGTCGGAAAATACGAAGCAAAAATGGGTAGACGAACTGAAACAATATAGTGAAGAGCATCAACATTTACAGAAAATAATGTCTGATACGATTTTAAAAATTAAAGGAAGAAGTACTGAAAAATTATCCGAAGAATGGAATAGATACCCTAAACATGTCGTAAAAATCGAACGTAGTTATGCCACTCTGAAGAATTTGGGATTTAACTGTCTTCCTGAAAATGAAAGAGAAAACTGGCAGAGTATCTGGACCGATATAATTAATACACATAAAAAGATAAAAAATGAAGCTGAAGCTTGTGGTATTCAATTAAAGCTTATAGAAAACTATAAACCTGAGGAAGTTGATGAATTAACAGACACTATTTTAAAACATATTCCTTTTAAGTATTCAGCATATGAAGCGTATACGTATGCAGACGAGTATATGCGAGCCTATGAAGACATCAAGAAAGAAGCATCTCAAAAGAAAAATCTCTGGGATAAATTTCTTGACCTCTTAGCAGGTGGAGCACAGCAAACACCTGCTCAAAGAGTGATGATGCAAAAATGGGTAGATGGTGAAAAAGGAGAATTACATTAAAACTAACCAAACAACACATAATGAAAAAAACATTTTACTTAGCACTTAGCGGTCTATTGATGGTCGCTTCAGGAATAGTATTAATAATCTCAAAACAAATAGGTATTCCGAGCTCAAAAACATTGGTCCCTCTTTTTCTTTTAAGCTCAGGAATATGTGGTTTTATATTTTCCAAATATGATAAGCTACCAAAAGTTGCAATAGAATATCATACAATCCAAGGTATAGGATTGATCACTTATGCCATAATAATGACATTGATAATTGATTCTCTATCGTCTTTTTTAATGTTGACGACCTATTTTATAATTATGTATGGCCTTTTTGAAATTTTATTTTCATTTATGGTTTTAAACTCAAACCATAGTATAAATAAAAGAATATTATTGACAAGGTTAACTGCCGGAGCAATTAATTTAATTGGTGGATTTATACTATTGTTATCTTCTTTATCAAATCTAGATAAGGGAATAGTGATTGCGGGAGTTTTAATAATTATAGGAGGGGTTTCTTTCGTTATTTTTTCCAATAGAATAGAAAAAAAAGTTTAATAAACGATATGTAAAATATATTGCTCAAAAACAACAAAACCCTGTAGCTTTTGGGCTTTAGGGTTTTCCGAAAAACAAAGAACCACGCCATTGGCGTGGTTTTGCACTTGATGTGACCCAGGGAGGATTCGAACCCCCAACCCTCAGAGCCGAAATCTGATATTCTATCCAGTTGAACTACTGGGCCTTCAAATATTTAATCTTGTTATGACAATTTACCTTTTACGATAGTAGAAATAGTTTTACCGTCGGCTTTACCAGCCAATTGAGAAGACGCCATTCCCATAACTTTACCCATATCTTTCATTCCTTCTGCTCCTGTTTTAGCAATAATATCTATAACGATTTTCTCTATTTCTTCTTCGCTCATCTGCTCTGGTAAAAATTGCTCTATTACCTTAGCTTGATCCAGTTCTGGCTGTGCCAGGTCTTCTCTTCCTTGCTCAGAAAAGATAGCTGCACTATCTTTACGTTGTTTTACTAATTTTTGAAGTAATTTTAACTCCTGATCTTCACTTAGCTCTTCCTTCGCCCCACTTTCTGTTTGAGCCAACAAAATAGCCGATTTAATTGCACGTAATGATGTTAAAGCATTGGTATCTTTTGCTTTCATCGCCTCTTTCATAGCGGTCATTACTTTTTGCTGTAAACTCATAATAATTCGTTTTAATCTTTTAGGATTGCGAAGATAAAAAATAAACCGATAATCTAAGTTCAGATTATCGGTTATCTATGATTTCTGTTAAAAATTCTTAGTCTACATTATCATGCAGGAATGAATTGTTTTTTCTTAACTGTATATCGTCGTTACTATCTGTACCCAAAGAAGTTCTTGACAAACCAGAATCTTCAGGTTTCGAATCTACATCGATCCCTGCACGTTTATAAGCAGGTTCTTTTTCGATATCATCGATATGCGAAGAACTATTTCTGAACTTGTAATTAAATTCTTTCATTTTAGCTCTACGTTCTGCAGCTCTCGCTTTTAATATTTCTGATATAGGTTGATTTACCGGATCAGCATTTTCTGGCTCTTCAGTTTTTGGTTCTGGAGCTACTACTTTCTTTTCGAAAATCACTTCTTCATCTTCCTCTTCTATAACCTCTGTAGGTTGTGCCTCGGTTAAGCGTTTTTCTTCTTCCATATAGTCTTCTAAACTATATTTTCGCACTCCTCCAGCAACAGTTTCGGTAGGTGGTACCACTTCTATAGGCTCGTTAACATCGATATTTAAAATATCATCACTCAAATCGAATACTATAGGTTGTTCTTCTTCTACTTCTCTTGGCTGTTCCTTTGCAACTGGTGCTTCAATATCGTTTCTTAGCCCCTCGTCACTACCAGATGGCATATCAAAAGATAAAGAAAATTGATCGGTACTCTCTTTTTCATTATTCAATTCTTCGGCATCTTTTACTTCAATTTCCTTAATAATGTCCTGCGCATTAATAATCACAAAATCATTATCTGAAGAAAATGGGCTCACCACCTCATATTCTACATCTATATTTTTAAGTAAGTCTGTAGTGGCTATAAGGCCTGAAGGCTCTTCTATCTCCTCTTCATCTTCAACTAACTCATGCTTAATAACCTTTGGCTCTTCTACCTCTTCCTTTTTAGGCAGTGGAGACAATATTGGTGTTGTTTTACCAGTAGATTTTGGAGTTAAATCCTGTACCGTCGCTTTTTGCTCATCTTCTAGAGTATGAATGATCTTTTTTGTTTCGGTATTAACAATTTCATCTTGTTGTTCAACATCAAAACCTGTTGCTATTACAGTTACAGAAATTGCGTCTTCTAAAGATTCATCTTCACCCACACCCATAATGATATTGGCTCCATGTCCTGCTTCTTGCTGAATATGGTCATTGATTTCTCCAATTTCATCGATAGTAATTTCTTCTTTTCCAGATACAATAAGAAGTAAAACATTCTTGGCACCTGTAATTTTATTATCGTTCAATAACGGAGAATCTAATGCTTTAACAATCGCATCGTGAGCACGTTTATTACCAGAGGCATTAGCAGACCCCATGATAGCTGTACCACTATTACTAAGAACAGTTTTAGCGTCACGTAAATCGATATTTTGAGTGTAGTGATGTGTAATTACTTCGGCAATACCACGGGACGCTGTAGCAAGTACTTCATCTGCTTTGGAGAAACCAGCTTTAAACCCAAGGTTACCATAAACTTCTCTAAGTTTATTATTATTAATTACTATTAAGGAATCTACATGAGCTCGTAATCGTTCGACTCCCAACTGCGCCTGTTCATTACGCATTCTACCTTCAAACTGAAAAGGAATAGTAACAATACCAACGGTAAGGATATCTAATTCCTTAGCCATTTTTGCGATTATTGGTGCTGCACCAGTACCTGTTCCACCTCCCATACCAGCGGTGATAAAAATCATTTTGGTATTGGTATCCAACATGTTTTTAATCTCTTCGTAGCTTTCTACTGCTGCCTTTTCTCCCACTTCGGGATTTGCTCCTGCTCCTAGACCTTCGGTTAAGGATACACCTAATTGTATTTTATTAGGTATCGAACTGTTTTCCAAAGCTTGCGCATCGGTATTACAGATCACAAAATCTACTCCTTTAATCCCCTGCAGGAACATGTGATTGATAGCGTTGCTACCACCACCTCCTACACCAATCACCTTAATTACATTTGATTGGTTTTTTGGTAAATCAAAAGAAATATTTTCAAATTCTTCATTACTACTCATAATCGCTAATTTTCTGGTTCTCCAATTTTTTTAAATATTTTTCACTGTTCGTAACCGAACATTATTACTTCCTAATTTATTCTGCGTTATCCAAGAATTCTTTAAACTTTTCGGTCCATTTCTCCAAAATATTCTTTCTTGGTTTTAGGTCTACTCTTGGGTTATCTTCTTCTGTACCTACAGTGCTTTCTACTTCAGTTTCGGTATCCTGACCTATTTCTGCTTTTACCACTGTTTCTTTTGGCACTGTCTTTTTCTGTTTTTGCATATGCACAAGCCCATCCATCACCAGACCTACAGCAGTTGCATACATAGGACTAGTTGTTTCGGCATCACTATTACCTGCCAAATGCTCATTAGGATATCCAATTCGGGTATCCATTCCTGTGATATATTCTACAAGTTGCTTAAGATGTTTTAATTGAGATCCCCCTCCCGTTAAAACGATTCCTGCAATCAATTTTTTCTTAGGAGACTCATGCCCGTAGTTTTTGATCTCTAAAAACACTTGTTCTATAATTTCGACAACACGTGCATGAATAATTTTGGATAAATTTTTAAGCGTAATCTCTTTTGGTTCTCTCCCTCGTAACCCCGGGATAGAAACAATTTCATTATCCTTATTTTCACCTGGCCATGCAGATCCGAACTTTATTTTAAGCAACTCTGCTTGTTTTTCGATAATCGAGCATCCTTCTTTTATATCTTCGGTAATAACATTTCCACCAAAAGGAATTACAGCAGTGTGACGAATGATACCATCTTTAAAAATGGCTAGATCTGTAGTACCACCTCCTATATCGATGAGTGCTACTCCCGCTTCTTTTTCTTCTTGACTTAACACTGCATTTGCAGAGGCCAATGGCTCTAAGGTAACGTCTGAAAGCTCTAAACCAGAACTCTTTACACATCTACCAATATTTCGAATTGAGGTCACTTGCCCTACAACCACGTGAAAGTTTGCTTCTAATCGACCACCATACATTCCTACCGGCTCTTTAATCTCTGCTTGTCCGTCGACCTTGTATTCTTGTGGTAGTACATGAAGAATTTCTTCTCCGGGAAGCATTACCAGTTTATGAACCTGATTACATAACTTTTCGATATCATCATCATCTATCACAGCATCTGCATTTGCTCTGGTGATATAATCGCTATGTTGCAAACTTCGAATATGCTGTCCTGCAATACCCACGGTGACATCATTAATTTTCATTCCAGAAACGGCTTCTGCTTCTTGTATTGCTTGCTGTATAGATTGAATGGTTTGCGTAATATTATTTACCACGCCTCGGTGCACCCCCAAACTTTTGGATTTACCAACACCAAGGACCTCCATCTTTCCGTATTCATTGTACTTGCCAACCATAGCAACAATCTTGGTTGTTCCTATGTCCAGTCCTACCGCTATTTCATTTGCTGCTCTTTCCATATTGGTATTATTTTATGGTGCAAACCACTTGATTACTAAATTGTAAACTGACTTTTTTGTACTTATCAAGACTTTTATCTCGTAATGCTTTTTGATAAAAGGCCTTAAAGTTTTTAATCTTACTATCTAAACTTTCTACTTTCCCTATGACCACTTTGAATGAGTATACTCTTAACTCTAATTCATAATGACCTTTTCTATTTCTATAAATTCCAACTACATGTTTCTTCAAAAACTCATCCCTTTGAATTTTCTTCAACAAAGGAAAAACTTCTCCTACTTCTCGTTCAGAAACATTATGCACCAATGGTACATGTGCTGAATAACTATCAGACAGAGGCATCGTTTTTCCGGTAACATCTACATAAAAAGGAGTAACCGCATTAACCCTCGCAATTGGGGTGCGTTGCTTAATAAGCGCCCTAAGTTCTCCATTTACAGTAAGATACACGTCGGAGCGTTCGATCATTTTGTGTGAATCTAACTCCCGCTCTACAGTATTCAAAACTAAAATTTCTTTACCCACGTTCGTAACCCTATCCTGATTTTGTATTAACAATTTATTAACCATGGATTCGTTAACGTATGGATCTTGCTCTTCGATAAATTCTATGAGCACTTTATCAATCTTTCTTTCTTTATTTCTATTACTGGTAAAAGCGAAAAGAGTAATTATCAACGCCATTAAACCTCCAAATTTTAGATATGTCTTCATTCTTTTCATATCAACAATGCTTCTTTAATATCTTTTACTTCTTCTCCAATATCTCCAGCACCTATAGTAACAACTACTTCTAGGTTACTTTTCTTTATCTCTTCAATCAAATTTTCTTTTGAAACCAGCTTTTTATGATCACTATCTACCATCTCTAATAACCACTTTGATGTTACTCCTGCTATGGGTAATTCTCTCGCCGGATATATATCTAGCAGTAATATTTCATCAAATTGGCTCAAACTAGCTGCAAAATCTGCTGCAAAGTCTCTTGTCCTACTATATAAGTGAGGCTGAAAAATAGCAAGAACCCGTTTACCTGGGTGCATTTCTCGTACTGCCTGGTGAAGCGCATTAATTTCTGTTGGATGATGTGCATAATCATCTACAAACACCAGGTCTTCCGTTTTTATTTGATAACTAAACCTTCTTTGAACTCCCTTGAAAGTTAATAAAGCCTTTGCCAGAGATGTGGTCGGGGAGCCGTAGATCATCGCTATGGCAAAGGCTGTTATAGCATTTAACAAGTTATGTTTACCTGGCAGGTTTAAATGCAAATCTCTAATTATTTGTTTTGGCGTTTTTAAATCAAAAACATAGGTACCATTATCAATCTTTATATTTTGTGCACTATAAGCTGAATTATCTTCTATACCAAAGGTGAGTCCCGAAATAGGAAGTCCATTTCTAATTAATAAATGATCCTTTACCTTAGAAGAAAATTCTATAAATGATTCTTCCAGTGCATTTGCTTTTTCGTAAATATCTAAATGATCAGCATCCATCGAAGTAATCGCTCCTATATCTGGATGCAACTGTAAAAAGGATCGATCAAATTCATCAGCTTCTACCACAACAACTTCATTACCCTCCAACACAAGGTTAGAGTTGTAATTCTCGCTTATACCACCCAGAAAAGCCGTTACCTTAGCTCCGCTTTCTTTTAACAAGTGTGCCAAAATAGCTGTAGTAGTAGTTTTACCATGAGTTCCAGCCACAGCCAATGTGTATACATTTTTAGTAATTTCCCCCAACACCTGTGCTCGTTTCATGATAGCAAAACCACAATCCCGAACATAATTAAGCTCTTTATGATCTTTAGGAATAGCAGGAGTATAAACAACTAAAGTATCTTTTACATTTTTAAATACTTGAGGAATATTATCTACATGATCATCAAAATGTATATTGATCCCTAATGCCTCCAAGTCTGAGGTAATCTGCGTAGAGGTTTTATCATATCCAGCTACATTTTTACCCAAAAACTTAAAATATCGGGCAAGCGCACTCATACCGATACCACCGATACCAATAAAATAAATGTTTTTTATATGTTCTAAACCTTGGTTCATCTAGGCTACTTCTTCTCTATTTTTTAATCATATTAATTTCTCAATTTCATCAACAATATCTGATGTTGCATTAGGTAATGCCATCGTTTTTATAGCATTAGACAATTGACTCTGCAATTGTTCTGATACTAATATTTCAGACATTCGATCTTCAAAATGATCATCCAACTCATTTTCTTTTATCATTTTTGCTCCTCCAACATTAACAATAGCCTGAGCATTTTTGGTTTGATGATCTTCAGCTACGTTTGGCGAGGGTATAAACAACACTGGCTTTGCCACTATGCATAATTCGGAAACTGAACTTGCTCCAGCTCTTGAAATAATAATATCTGCAGCGGCATATGCTAAATCCATACTATCCAAAAACTGATGCACCTGAACATGTTCTTTTGTATTATACTTTTCATATTCTGAATAATACAACTTCCCACATTGCCAAATGACTTGAATTTCTTTTTGTTCAAAGAAATCGAGTTCTTTTTCTATAAGTCGATTAATTCGTCTCGCTCCCAAACTTCCTCCCAGAACAAGAATGGTTTTTTTATTAACATCAATACCATATTTTTTCTGGCCTTGATCTCGTTTACCTTCTATACTGAGCAAATCTTGTCGAACGGGGTTTCCTGTTTTGATAATTTTTTCCTGCGGAAAAAATCGCTCCATATGATCGTAGGCTACGCATATTTTACCTGCATCTTTTGCCAACCACTTATTGGTTATTCCTGGAAATGAATTTTGCTCCTGAAGTACTGTCGGAATCTTTTTTGAATTTGCAATTCGCAACAAGGGTCCACTTGCAAATCCTCCAGTACCAATAACCACATCAGGTTTAAATTTTTTAATGATAGATCTAGATTTCCATAAACTACTAAGTAACTTAATAGGGAACAAGAGATTACTCAAGGTTAATTTCCTTTGAATCCCACTAATCCATAGTCCCACAATTTCATACCCCGCCTGAGGCACTTTTTGCATTTCCATTCTGTCTTTTGCACCTACAAATAGCACGTCTATATCAGCATATCGATTACGTAGCTCATTGGCAATTGCAATAGCTGGATATATATGCCCACCTGTTCCTCCTCCAGATAATATGACCTTCAATCGTTTACTCATACTATTTCTTGCAAAACCTCTAAAGGGTTTTCTTCTTCTTCTTTTTCTTCTTCTTCTTCTATATAATTTTCTCTCTTGCTACTTACGCTTAATACGATTCCTATTGCTAGACACGTCATCCAGATTGAAGTTCCTCCACTACTTATCAAAGGGAGTGTTTGACCCGTTACCGGAAACAACTCTACTGCAACAGCCATATTAATTAATGCCTGAAAAACAATAGGGAGCCCCACTCCAATCACCAATAATTTACCAAAAGCATCTTCACATTTATGAGCAGCCACTACAAGTCTGAATAGCAGCAATAAATACAACAGCATCAAAAATACACCTCCGACAAAGCCCCATTCTTCTACTATAATTGCGAAAATAAAATCTGAAGAAGATTGAGGTAAAAAGTTACGTTGTACACTTTTTCCTGGACCAGTACCTATAACCCCACCCCGAGCAATTGCAATCTTAGCTCGTTCTATTTGGTAATCCTCCTGTGTCTCCTTATTATCAGCGAAATTTTCAATTCTACTTACCCAGGTATCTACCCTATTAGGGAACATCCCGGGAAATGCCTTGGCAAAAAGAATAAAAAACGTAAGTATCATAAAACCTGTTCCCAATACTATTAAAATGTATCGTATAGGATATCCTCCTAAAAACACTAACATAATTACCATAGAGAAAATAATCGCTGTGGTAGAAAAGTTAGCGGGCAAAATCATCATTAACACCAAGAAAACGGGTAGCCAAAGTGGTAAGAGGGTTTCTTTAAAAGAAACTGTTTTATCCTTAATTTTTGATAAATATCGCGCCACATATGTCATTAACACTACTGCTGCCAAAGTAGAGGTTTGAAATGTCATTCCTACAAAAGGTATACGAATCCATCTACTTGCATTAGCACCCTGAACGGTAGTATTTTGAGCCATTGTTACCAATAACAAAATCAACACCACCGGAACCATAATAATTGAGAGCCCTTTGAAATAATGATATGGTATTTTATGCACACCATACATGATTAAAAAACCAAGTGCCAAATGCGCAAAATGTTTTACCAAAAAACTAAAAGTATCTCCATCACCATATAAGTATGCCAAATTACTACTAGCACTATATACCGGTAAAAATGAGAATAACGCCAACAGGGCAGCTACTGCCCATATTACTCTATCACCTTTTATATTTGCTAATACTTTAGTCATTCTTATTTTATTCCTGTTTAATTATAATTCTCTTACTGCTTCTTTAAACAATCGCCCTCTTTCTTCATAGTTTTTAAACAAATCGAAACTGGCACAAGCTGGCGACAACAAAACATTATCATTTCTTTCGGCAATTTTATATGCCATATTTACCGCCTCTTTCATAGATTCTGTTTCCATAATATTATCGATACAATTCCCAAATGCATTGATAATTTTTGTATTATCAACACCAAGACAAATGATTGCTTTTACTTTTTCATTTACCAATGAATATAACTCTGAATAATCATTCCCTTTATCGACTCCTCCTACTATCCAAACCGTAGAAGATTTCATCGCATCTAACGCATAAAAAGTAGCGTTCACATTGGTAGCTTTTGAGTCATTAATGTATTGTACATTATTTATCTTCAATACATTTTCTAACCGGTGTTCTACCCCATGGAAATTCTCGAGACATTCTCGAATTGTAGCTTTTCTAATTTTTAATAGCTGCGATACTGTAGCTGCAGCCATTGCGTTTTTCACATTATGATTTCCTTTTAATGCTAAATTTGTTGTTGGCATGATTAATTTGTTGTTATCGATTATTATGTTAATATTTTCATTTTCTAAATAAGCTCCATTCTCAACCCTTTTTGTAAGGGAAAACGGCAGTAACTTTGATCGAATTGGGTGTTTCTCTAAATAAGAAGTAATTACATCATCATCTGCATCGTAAATGAAATAATCATCTTCTTTTTGATTCATTGTAATCCTAAACTTCGAAGCGATATAATTTTCAAATTTATAGTCATATCTATCTAAATGATCTGGAGTAATATTTGTGAGCACTGCAATGTGAGGTGCAAACTCCAAGACCCCGTCTAATTGAAAACTACTAAGCTCTAATACATAAAATTCGGCATCATTATGAGCTACTTGTTTGGCAAAACTATCACCTATATTACCTGCCATATTCACATCTAACCCGCCTCCTTTCAACACATGATTAGTAAGCATGGTAGTTGTCGTTTTTCCATTACTCCCTGTTATCCCTATAATGGCTGCAGAAGTGTATTTTGATGCGAATTCAATTTCAGACACCACAGGAATTCCTTTCTGCACCAGTTTCTCTATCAAATCAACTTTATCAGGAATACCAGGGCTCTTCATGACGATATCTGCATTCATAATTTTCTTTTCAGAATGCTGTTTTTCTTCCCATTCGATTTCAAAATTTCTAAGAACTTCTTTATATGCTTCTGCTATTGTTCCTTTATCGGAAACAAAAACATCAAAACCTTCTTTTTTTCCTAAAATGGCGGTTCCAACTCCACTTTCTCCCCCGCCTAACACCACTAACCTTTTCATTTACCGCACTTTTAAAGTAATTACAGCCAGAATGGCCAGAAAAATTCCAACAATCCAAAATCTAGCTACAATCTTACTCTCATGAATTCCTTTCTTCTGATAATGGTGATGCAATGGAGACATGAGAAAGATTCTCCTTCCTTCTCCAAACTTTTTCCTGGTATATTTAAACCAGCTCACTTGCATCATTACTGACAATGTTTCGATAAAAAATATTCCACACAGGATAGGGATTAAAAACTCTTTACGAATTGCAATAGCAATAACAGCGATGATACCTCCAATAGTCAAACTACCTGTATCTCCCATAAACACCTGTGCCGGGTAGGTATTATACCATAGAAACCCAACAAGTGCTCCTGCAAATGCGGTAATAAAAATGGTCATCTCTCCAGAGTTTGGGATATACATCACATTGAGATAATCTGAAAAAATGATATTACCAGAAACCCATGCAAACAATGCCAGGGTAAGCACAATTATTGCCGAAGAACCTGCTGCAAGACCATCTATACCATCGGTTAAATTTGCTCCATTTGAAACAGCTGTAACAATAAATATGACTATTGGAATAAATACTAACCACGCATATTTAGACAACTCTGGGCTGATCCACGTTATTAAATCTGCATAATCAAATTCATTATTCTTAAAAAATGGTAATGTGGTTTTTGTAGATTTTACTGCCGGATTAAAATCAGATTTTTCTTCTCCAGACTCTACCTGCACTACATCTGCATTCAGCTTTTCTTGTCTCACAGTAATGTCATTATGAAAATACATAGTACAACCCACAATAAGACCCAGACCTACTTGACCAATGATTTTAAATCTTCCTGCTAAACCTTCTTTGTCTTTCCTTTTAATCTTCAAGAAATCATCTGTAAAACCAATAATCCCCATCCATATAGTAGTCACAATTAGTAGAAGGACATAAATATTATCTAGTTTAGCAAATAGTAAAACAGGAATAAGGGTTGCCAGAATGATGATAACACCTCCCATAGTTGGCGTACCAGCCTTTTCGGCTTGCCCTTCTAAACCAAGCTCACGAATACTCTCTCCCATCTGGTTTTTTCTCAAAAGTGCAATAATACGCTTACCATAAATGGTAGAAATCAACAATGACAATATGATAGCCATAGCTGCTCTAAACGTTATAAACTGAAACAGAGATGCTCCAGGAAACTGATATTCGCTTTCTAAATATTCAAATAGATAATATAACATTCCGTTTTTACCATCAGTATCTATACACTAGACACCTTAGGGTTTTATTTGTTTAGTTTCTTCAATTCTTCTTTTACGATTTCGAAATCATCAAAATCAAATCGTTCTCCATTTATCTCTTGATAGGCCTCATGACCTTTTCCCGCTATCAGGATTATATCCTCCTTGTCTGCCAATTGACAAGCAGTTTTTATAGCTTGTTTTCTATCGGTAATGGACAGCATTTTTTTATAATCCTGAGGTTCTACTCCCTTTTCTATATCCTCAATTATTTGCTCTGGATTTTCAGTTCTTGGATTATCACTCGTAAAAATTGCTTTATTACTCAATTTTGCCGCAATATTCCCCATAACTGGCCTCTTCATCTTATCTCTATCCCCACCACAACCAACAACTGTAATTAACGTTTCGTTTTTGGTCCTTATATCATTAATGGTCTCCAATACATTCTTTAAAGCATCTGGAGTGTGAGCATAATCTACTATGGCTGTTATTTTTTGTTCTTCTGAAATTAAATATTGAAATCTCCCACTTACGCTTTTGAGATCGCTAAGCAACCTTAGTGTCTCCAAGGTCTCTAATCCCAATAATTCTGCAGTGCCAAAAATTGCCAAAAGATTATACGCGTTAAAACTTCCTATAAGTTTTGACCACACTTCATTATCATTGAGTTTAAGAAGCAGTCCTTCTAAACTGTTTTCCAATATTTGACCTCGAAAATCTGCAAAAGATTGTAGCGCATAACTATACTGCTTTGCCTTTGTATTTTGCAACATATACGCCCCATTCTTATCGTCTTTATTGGTTAAAGCAAAAGCACTTGGCGGTAAACCATCAAAAAAGACCTTTTTCACATCTCTATATTCTTTGAAGGTATTATGATAATCTAAGTGATCATGAGAAAGGTTCGTAAATATCCCTCCTGCAAAAAACAACCCTTCTGTTCTTTTTTGATGAATACCATGTGAGCTTACTTCCATAAAACAAAACTCTACCCCAACATCATTCATTTCTTTGAGGTAGCGATTAATCGTTATTGAATCTGGAGTGGTATGGGTAGCCTTGTATTCTGTGTCATCTACAAGAATTTTTACTGTTGATAACAAGCCTACTTTATATCCTGCATTTTTAAACAATTGGAACAACAAGGTAGCTATGGTCGTTTTTCCATTGGTCCCTGTCACTCCTACCAATTTTAAATTTTCTGAAGGAATCCCATAAAAGTTCGCTGCCATAATAGCTAATGCAGACTGCGCATCTTCAACTTTGACATAGGTCACCCCTTCTATGGTAATTGGAGGAAGTTCTTCACAAATAATTGCAATAGCTCCTTGGTCAATTGCTTTTTCTATAAAATCATGACCATCTGAAACAACTCCGCGAATCGCCACAAAAACGTCTTCCTGCTTTATTTTTCTGGAATCAAACTCTATAGCATTAACGCCAACAGCTGTATTACCAATTACAGTATCAATCGCAACTTTATATATAATATCTTTTAGCTCTATCACGATAATTCCAGCTTTACAGTTTGATTAATTTTCACTTTTGTTCCTGGCTCTATAGATTGTTTTTTCACTATCCCAGAACCTTTCACCTCTACTTTGAGTCCCATATTTTCCAAAAGAGAAATCACATCCATAGCAGGCATGTTTTTTACATTTGGCATGATAGTCTTATACTTTTGAGCCTTTTCGTAATACGTATCGTAGCTATTGATTACTGGCTTACTTTCAACAACCTGATAAGGTACTTCGTCGATAACCGGTATATCATTGTATATTTTGGTAGCTATCGCTTTAAACACCGGACCAGCAACCTCGTTCCCATAATAACCTTTCTCTTTATTAGGTTTGTGAATTACCACAATACAAGAAAAAATAGGTTTATCAGCAGGGAAATATCCTGCAAAAGACGAGATATATTCGCGCTCCTTATCTTTCCCATAATTACCCCAACAGGTACCCGTTTTTCCTGCGATTTGAAAGTTACCAGTGTTTATATTATCTGCGGTTCCTCTTCTAACCACATTTCTCATCATTTCCTGAACAATCTGTGCTGTTTTTTTAGAACAAATTGTTGGATTAATCACTTCCTTATCAAAACGTTCTCTGGTTTTATCCCAGGTTCTCACCTCTTTGATAAATCGCGGCTTAACCATTTCCCCATCATTCGCAATAGCATTATAAAATGCCAAGGTTTGCAAAGGAGTAATCGCTACACCGTAACCATGTGCCATCCAAGGTAACGTAGTACCATACCAATTACTATCACCAGGATATGGAATCTTAGGAACTCCCTCTCCTTTAATAGAAACACCGAGAGGATCTGCCAATCCCATATTTATTAATCGATCTACAAATTTCCTAGGATCTTCTTTATAGTTTTCATTAATCATTTTTGCAAAAGCTGTATTTGAAGAAACTTCGAAAGCTCTTGCTGCAGAAATTTTACCGTATCCACCCCATTTTGAATCTTTTACGATTCTATCATAAAACCTCACCCTTCCGTTTTCTGTATCTATTACATAACTTGAATCGATTTTCCTATCTTCCAAAGCCGCCACCATAGTCATTAATTTGAAGGTAGACCCTGGCTCATGAGATTCCCCAACAGCATAGTTTAACTTCTCATAATACTTTCCTGATTTAGTTCTCCCCAAATTGGATATTGCCTTGATTTCTCCTGTTTTTGTTTCCATAACTACAACAGTACCATGCTCAGCTTCGAATTTCTCAAGTTGTGCTAATAAAGCATGATGCGCTATATCCTGAATATTAACATCTATTGTTGAGATAACATCATATCCATCTTGTGGTTCTACTTCATTGGCATCTCCAATTGGTTTCCATTGGTTTTTGGCTATCTTTTGCTTTTTACGCTTTCCTTCTTTTCCTCTTAAAAAAGGTCCATAAGCCCCTTCTAGTCCTACACGAGTATAATACCCTTGATCATCTCTTCTTTCGTATCCTACGGTACGTTCGGCAATTTTCCCGATAGGATGCTCCCGAACAGTTCGTTGTTCCACGATGAAACCTCCTCTGTTAGCTCCAAAACGAAATAATGGAAAATCCTTGACCCTCATATATTGAGAATACCCAAGCCCCCGGCGAATAAGTAAATATCTATTTTTATTGGCTCTTGCAGTTCTTATAATTTTATCATAGTATGAAACCGGTTTCCCAAACTCCTTAGAAAGTGATTCACATAACGGCTTAACATATTCTCTAAAATCCTTATCTGTTACTGTTAAAGCATCAAACCTTATATCATATTTAGGAACAGATGTAGCTAGCAAATTTCCTTTACTATCATAAAGATTACCCCTATTTGCAGGAATGTCAAAAGTGCGAAAAACTCGTTCCTGAGCTTTTTTTCTATACTCTTCCCCTTCGACAAATTGTATATTAACAAGTTTAGCCAATACTGCCACAGCAAAAACGAACATACAAGCCGCAATAAAATACAATCGATTTAATATGTTTTTCTCTTTAATCGCCAATTGTTAATCGTTTTTTACTATTATTTTCCTTGGTGGATGCGTAGGTCGTTTTAATCCTTTTTGTGTCATTTTCTTAATAATCGAAGACTCCATCTTCAATCTCATAAGCTCCGTTTTTCCATCAACAAATTGAGTACGTAATTCTCTTACTTCATTATTTAATCTTGCAATTTCATGCACCTTGCTTTCAGCATTATGTGAACTTGCAATCATAACTATTGCCAGAAAAGAGAGAAAAAGAAGCATTCTCCAATTCTTCATTGCATCATCTGCAATAAGAAACTTTCCTTTTAATATGTCATACACCGTTTGTTTCATACCTCCATATAGATCAGCTCACGAAAACTCACTTTATAGTCTTTCTGCAATTCTAAGTTTTGCACTTCTTGCTCTATTATTTAGTTTTATTTCTTCTTCCCCTGGAATAATTAGTTTCCCAACTTTTTTAAATGGCACAGACACATTACCGTATAAATCTTTTTCCGGCTCACCTTCAAACATCCCACTACGTATATACCTCTTTACCAACCTATCCTCTAGTGAATGATAGGATATCAAACTAATTCTACCACCTGTTTCTAAAAGCTCTTCTGTCTGCTCCAAAAATTCTTTAAGAACCTCTATTTCCTGATTCACCTCTATACGTATAGCCTGATAAATTTGAGCCAATACTTTATGCTCTTTATGTCTAGGTAAAAAAGGTTGCAATACTTCTTTAAGTTCAGAACTTGTTTTGATGACACCTGTTCTTCTTGCTCCAACGATTACTCTAGCCAGTTTGGGAGCGTTTCTCAACTCTCCATATTGCAAAAATATCGCTCTCAAACCCTCCTCTTCATATTCATTAATTACATGATATGCTGATATATCTTTACTCTGATTCATTCTCATATCCAAGTCTCCATCAAAACGAGTAGAAAACCCTCTCTCTGCAACATCAAACTGATGAGAAGAAACCCCAAAATCACCAAGAATACCATCGACTTTTCGAACCCCGTAAAACCTTAAAAACCTTTTAATGAATCTAAAATTCTCATTAATCAGGGTGAATCGAGCATCATCAATTACATTATCTAAAGCATCTTTATCCTGATCAAAAGCATAGAGTTTACCTTTTTCTCCAAGTCGTTTCAGAATTTCTTTAGAATGCCCTCCACCGCCAAAAGTCACATCGACATAAACCCCATCTGGTTTAATTGCCAAACCATCTACAGTTTCTTTCAACAGTACAGGATTATGATATTCTGTCTCTTTCATCTATTCGTTTCTATTAATCTCAAAAGTTGATTTACAACCAAAAAAGATCATCTTTAATCAATATCTACCTCGTCATCAAACCCCATTACCTCTTCGGCTAAATCGGCAAAATCATCAGCTGTATCATCGATTGCTTTTTCATACTTATCCTTATCCCATATCTCAATGATATTGACAGCAGATGAAAGCACTAACTCTTTTGTGATACCAGCAAAACTCACCAAATCTTTAGGAATCAGGAGACGACCAGCAGTATCGATCTCAACTACTTTAACTCCAGCTGTAAACCTTCTGATAAAATCATTATTTTTCTTTTTGAAGCGATTTAGTTTGTTGATTTTTTTCATCAAAAGATTCCATTCTTCCATCGGATACAACTCCAGACATGGCTGAAAAACAGATCTTTTCAACACGAACCCCTCTTGCAACACAGATGAAAGCTGCTTCTTAAAAGCAACTGGCATCATAAGACGTCCCTTAGCGTCTGCCTTACATTCATATGTGCCGATTAGGTTTACCACTTCAATCCCCTTAAACGTTTAATAAGTCAAATATATTGAAAAAATTACCACTTTTTACCACAATTTACCACATTGTTGATAAATTGTTCTTCAAAAGCTCATCCAAAAAGTATTCAAAGACTTAATTTTTTGTGTTTCAACACAGTAGCAAAAGACCGTTTTACCACTTGTCTTCGCGAATTGGGCAAGTAAACAAACTGTTAAAAAAAGATTTGTAAAAATTCATTCTTTAGTATTGATAAAAAATACCTAAACTAATTATGAAAATGCTATATTTGCTTTAATTCTTGTAAGAAGTATTAATGAAGCACGAATTAAAAAAAGACGGAAAATTTAGTTATCTGGATATCGGAGAAGGCACACCAATTATCATTTTACATGGTCTTATGGGAGGTCTTAGTAATTTTGAAGGAGTGAGCTCATATTTCCCAGAAAAAGGATATAAAGTTTTAATCCCTGAACTACCCGTCTACACTTTATCATTGATAAAAACCAAGGTAAGCACCTATGCCAAATATCTAAAAGATTTCATAGATCATTTAGGATATGGAGACAAGGAAGTTATTTTACTTGGTAATTCACTAGGAGGACATATTGCATTATTATGCACAAAAATGTATCCAGAAAAAGTTAAAGCTCTTGTAATTACTGGAAGCTCGGGACTTTACGAAAGTGCTATGGGAGAAAGTTACCCAAAGCGCGGAGACTATGAATACATAAAGGCCAAAGCAGAAAACGTGTTTTATGACCCTGCAATTGCCACTAAAGAGATTGTAGACGAGGTTTACGCCACAGTAAACGATAGAAATAAGTTAATCAGAACTTTAGCTATTGCTAAAAGTGCAATTCGACATAACATGGCTAAAGATTTACCAAATATGAATACACCAACGTGCATCATATGGGGTAAAAATGACAATGTCACCCCTCCTGAGGTAGCAGATGATTTTAACCGTTTACTACCAGATTCCGATTTATACTGGATAGATAAATGTGGGCATGCCGCCATGATGGAACACCCAGAAGAATTTAACAGGTTGTTGCACGAATGGCTTAAAGAACGAAAATTCTAATCTTCAATATATTCATTCTCAATGAAAATTAGTAGCGCTGAATTTGTAGTGAGTAACAGCGATGTAGCCAAATGTCCAAAAGACAAGCTACCCGAATACGCGTTTATAGGAAGATCCAACGTTGGAAAGTCTTCTTTAATCAACATGCTAACCAGTCGCAAGAGCCTTGCCAAAACTTCTGGAAGACCAGGAAAAACGCAACTAATCAATCATTTCATCATAAACAAAACCTGGTTTTTGGTAGATTTACCAGGGTACGGCTACGCTCGTGTATCTAAATCTGCCAAAAAGGTATTTCAAAAATTTATTACTGCTTACTTTTCTAAAAGAACACAATTAGTAAGTGCTTTTGTTTTAGTAGACTGTCGTCACGAACCACAAAAAATTGATTTAGAATTCATGCAATGGCTAGGGGAAAATCAGATTCCGTTTTCTATTATTTTTACCAAAGCCGATAAACTTTCCAAAAACAAACTACCAATTCAGATCAATAGCTACATCAAAGAAATGCTAAAGTACTGGGAGGAAATGCCGAACTATTTCATCACCTCATCTTCTTCAGGATTAGGAAAAGAAGAAGTACTAAGCTATATAGACGATATCAATAAGCAATTAAAAAGCACCTCCTAATTCTTTGATTAACTGTTCAGTAGAAGTCATAGACTTTATCGAAGAACTATCAAAAAGCAAACAAAGTTCACCACCTATTTGTTCAAAGATCATAGGAAAATCTTCTCCAAAACTCTTTCCATATTCTTTCAGAAATTCGTCCTTGTAAACAAACTCAAAACCTGCTTCAGATTTTTCTCTAAAATCTCTCCAAATTTTTCTCTCTGAAAAGTTATCATGAGTTAAACTACAAAGATTACAGGAATATGTTGACGGACTTATAATTTTATGAGCAAAATCTATGGATTTATTCCAGACATCAGATTTTGCATTGTAGACAAAAATTAGGGTTCTTTTCAAGTTTAGTTTTTTAATGTAGTTGAAAAAAATGCCTAAACATTTCAGTCTACTGCTGTTTTAGATCTAACTTTTCTGCAAAATAATCACAAAAATCTTTCATTGTGGCAGACATTTTCTCATCTTGAGTAGCTCTATAAAACGTATCACTCATAGACACCAATGTTTGATGAAAAAATACTTTCATTTCATCAACAGGCATATCTTTGGTCCATAAATCTATACGTAAACTTTCTTGATTTGCGCTATCCCAAACAGACAGAAGCAGCGCCTTTGTATCTTGATTTTCTATGCCACCATCTTTTGCTGTCCATTGTAATTTTTCTGGAACTCGATTTTCATCTAATTCAATATCAATATTGATTTCTGATTTATGTACACTTGCCATTATTTCGCTGGTTTGTATTTTGATGTATTAAATATCTTTTCTGAATCTTCAAGTAATAATTGGCGCAAAGATACACTGTTATTCTTCATATATGCCGAAACAATTTTCCAACCAATGTATTGCCCCACTCTATCTGGAGCTTCTTTATCTATCTCCTCCAAATAGAATTTTGAAAACGGTGCTGGATATAAAAACCTGGGCATTAAATTACTATCAGTACTATACAATAATTGCTTATCTATAAAATAACGCCATATCTCGGCTTCGTTATCTTTAACCCAATTATACTGTTCTTCTGTATAACCAAACCTTTGTGCTTCGCTAATAGAAGGTATTAGTAGACCTTTCACATACATCTCTTTTCCGAAGCCAATAAGATTTCCCAAAAAAGTACGCTCCCTAATTGGCCCAACCATGTTTTTAGCATAGGCGCCTGCTATATCGGGTATGATTTGATGTCTTTCAAAATTTTGTCTCAAGTACTTTTGAATACCTTCATAAAAATGGTGATCCTTACCCAAATACGTATCCAAAGAAATAATCAGAAGTCCCTTAGACAGTACTACTTTATTTCTGTAATCTACATCGGAGGTAATAGCAACCACACGCGGCTCTTTGATCTCTGGGAAATAATACTTAACATGTTGAAAAAATGAATGCAGTTGTTCTTCTTCTGAAGAAAGATCGTAAAAGCTTTTTGTTACTTCTTCGTTTAATTCTTGTTGAATAGTATCTTTTGACTTTGCAACCCAAACACTATCTGTATATTTTTCGGCAAATAAAAATGGATACCCCTTCTTTAATTGCTGGAGGTTTTCAGCATTTAACTCTGCAAACAATCGATCAAAACGCTCTACTTTTACAGTTACCGGCACTTTTGCTATTTCTTTCTCTATCTTACTTTCCGTAGAACAAGAACATAAAAAGCAAAAAAATGCTATAATTTTTAAGTATCCTATAGTATTCTTCATCAATTTAAAAGATCTTTTTAAATAATTTGTATTACTGTAGAACGCCATCTTTTTTTATTAATTTTATGAGCGCAAAGATACTATATTGTATTACGAATAACGAGAGGTTACACTTAAAACATTTATAATGCAACAACAATCTCTTTAACACGTATTTTCCTTACTTTACGAATCATAAGTTAAAAATTAAAATATGCAAACAGAAAAAGTAATTGATCATATCACTAATTGGTTAAAAGAATATGCTACTAATGCCGGAATTGAAGGTTTTGTTGTAGGTGTAAGCGGGGGGATAGATAGTGCCGTTACTTCTTCGTTATGTGCTAATACAGGTTTAAAAACCTTATGTGTAGAAATGCCAATTCACCAGGCTCAAAGCCAAGTAACCAGAGCCCAAGAACACATAGCACAACTAAAAGATAGATTTTCAAATGTTTCTGATGTACGGGTAGATCTCACTTCAGTTTTTGAAGAATTAAAAACCGTAGTACCCCATACAGAGGCTAGTGCTCAATTAGACTTATCACTTGCTAATACCAGAGCTAGATTGCGAATGACCACTTTATACTACTTTGCTGGATTGCATAAATATTTGGTTGCCGGAACCGGAAATAAGGTCGAAGATTTTGGTGTTGGTTTCTACACAAAATATGGAGATGGAGGTGTAGACCTTGGACCAATCGCAGATTTACTTAAGAGTGAGGTCTATGCTATAGGTAAAACTCTTAAGGTTCCTAATTCGATTCAGATTGCAGCCCCTACAGATGGGCTATTTGGTGATAGCCGAAGTGATGAAGATCAAATTGGCGCAAGCTATGACGAATTAGAATGGGCAATGAAAATGAAAGATGCAGGCAAAAAGATAGATGATTTTACAGGAAGAGAACATGAGGTATTTAAGATTTTTACTCGATTAAATACCGTAAACCAGCATAAAATGAACCCCATACCGGTCTGTAAAATACCCGTTGATCTATTATAATCAACATTTTATCGATAAATCGATAAAAAAAAGTTTACGAGGGTTAGTTCTTAGTAATTTTGCACCAAGATTAAAAAATACCCCTAACCTAAGAATGTTAAACTCTTAAAATTAAAATAACATTAACAATCGTAAACAAAGAATGACAACCGTACTAATCGCTGATCATCATCCAATTACTAGGAAAGGGATCGTTTCATTGTTTCGCAACTCAGAAGATTATGAGATCACTGGGAAGGTGAGCAATGGAAACGAAATGTATGATGTATTAAAAGCAAACACACCCGATGTTTTGATCATGGAATTAGATCTTCCACAGATCAATGGAATTATGGCATTGAGAACCATAAAAAAAGAATTTACCGGCATAAAAGTTATTATTTTTAGCTCTCATCCTGAAGAAATGTATGCACTAAGTGCAATTAAAGCGGGAGCTTCTGCATATTTATCGAAAACTGTTCCTACTAAAATATTAAAGAAAGCTATTGAAAGAGTCGCTAGAGGAGGAATATATTTAAATGATAATTTAACACAGCAATTGGCAAATGGTAATGCCAATGAAAACAATATGGTAGTTAAGTACAAAAAATTATCTTCGAGAGAGATCGAAGTACTTAACCTTTTATCATCTGGAAAACGAAATAAGGATATTGCTACAACTTTATCGATTAACGAAAAGACTGTTAGCACATACAAAACTAGATTACTGAAAAAACTTAAAGTAGATAATTTAGCTGATTTGATACATCAGTCTAGATTATTACATATAAGCTAAATAACCCTATTTAACTTATAAGATAGAATTTTTCTTAGTGAAAGATAATCCATGATATCTTGCAAAGATTCCTGATTATCGACCTCATGTTGAGCTTTTACTTCTTGTGAAAGCTCTTCTACTTTTTGACTAATAAGAAAACGTCTTAAATTTAATATGGTATCGTTTACATATTGAGAAACCGATGATTCCTTTTGTTTTACATGAATCTCTTTATCATACCATCTACTCAAGGCGTACTTATCATCGATCATGAGAATTGAAGTAACTTCGGAAGCAATCTCTGGCGGAATTTGATTAATAAAACTATCGATCTTAAAGTTTTCATTTTGATGAAGCTGATCAATTAATAAAGAATATACTTCCTTGAAATTATTATTGGTAAATTCTATTTCATCTTCCTGAAGATCCAGATAAATTTTCTCAAAGACCTTGGCAAGATGTATTTCTGGTTCCAACTCTAGCTCTCCCTCATCATTTTCTTTTAGTACCAGATCTTCAAATTCTTCCTCTTGCTGCCCGTAAAGCAATAAGATTTCGATTATTTTCCTCTCTAATTCATATTGCTGATCAACTTTAGGAGCTTTTTGAGGCTCATTTTTAATCACCTCAAGAGGCTTTTTTTGCTGTTTCTGTTGCTTTCGCTGATCTTTAATGTCTACGTTCCTAATCTGAGCAAGAGTATCAAATAAGACATCTTCTGAAACGTCCATAATACGCGCGCATTCTTTCACATAAATCTCCCTCTTAATAACATCTGGAATTTTGGAAATACTAGTTACCATATCTCTTACCAGCTCTGCTCTTTTTATCGGGTCGTTTTTAGACTCCTCTTGCAACATAGAAGCCTTAAAACTCATAAAGTCTTGCACATTCTCTTCAAGATATGATGTAAGCTCTTCCATGGTATTTTGCTTCGCAAAACTATCTGGGTCCTCTCCATCAGGAAAAGAACACACTTTCACATTCATACCTTGCTCCAGAATCAAATCGATTCCACGCATTGATGCTCGCATTCCTGCAGCGTCGCTATCAAAAAGTACCGTAATGTTTTTGGTAAGTCTATTTATTAAGCGTATTTGATCGGTTGTTAACGCGGTACCCGAAGAAGAAACTACATTTTTAATTCCGGTTTGATGAAACTGAATGACATCGGTATATCCTTCAACAAGATAACAATTATCTTCTTTGGCTATCGATTGTTTCGCATGATAAATCCCATATAACACCTTACTTTTATGATAGATTTCGCTTTCTGGTGAATTGAGATATTTAGCCGCTTTTTTATCATTGGTCAAAATTCTACCACCAAAACCAAGTACTCTCCCTGACATTGACTGTATAGGAAACATCACTCTACCTTTAAAACGATCAAACTGTTTTTCTTCTTTTACAATGGTAAGGCCGGTATTTTCAAGGTACTCTAGCTTATATCCTTTTTTTATAGCTTCAGTTGTAAAGGCATCCCAAGAATCTGGAGAATACCCTAAATCAAATTTTTTGATGGTTTCCTCGGTAAATCCTCTTTCCTTAAAATAGGTTAACCCAATTGCTTTTCCTTGCTCTGTTTTATGTAAGGTATTTTTAAAGTATGAATTTGCAAATTCACTCACTAAATACATGCTCTCCCGTGCATCTGCCTGTTGCTTTTGCTCATCTGTCTGCTCGGTCTCTTCAACTTCAATGTTATATTTTTTAGCTAAGTATTTAATAGCCTCCGGATAGGTAAAATGCTCATGTTCCATCAAAAAAGCAACAGCATTCCCTCCTTTACCACTGGAGAAATCCTTCCATATCTGTTTTACCGGCGAAACCATGAATGAAGGTGTTTTTTCTTCACTAAATGGACTTAACCCCTTAAAATTACTTCCAGCCTTTTTTAACTGCACAAAATCACCAATAACCTCTTCTACTCTCGTAGCATCAAATACAGCATCTATGGTCGATTTATGGATCATTTATAAGGATTAATATGAATAAAATTAAGTAAAAGCTTATCTGCAAAAATAGCATAATCTGTAATATATGTTTGATGAATTTTACCAAAACAAAAAAAGAGGCTGTCTGAAGACAGCCTCTAGCTATATAATAAATACTTTAATGGGAATTCTTAGTTTTTGATAAAGCTTCTGGTAACTAATACTTCTGGCCCAGTAATTCTAGCAAAATATGTTCCTGCTGGGAATGCACTCACATCAATTTGCGTTTCTTTACCTTCGTATACTTTTTGACCATACATAGAGAAAATTTCTACACTTTGCAAAGGAGTCTTTCCTACTGAGATATTAAGTATATCCTTTGTAGGTACAGGATGTATTGGGAACATTTTCTCATTTTTATCAAGATCTGTTAACGGATATGTTTCTATAGTTCTGGCATCACCTTCGATACAGAAGTCAGTTGCTTCAGAACTACCGAACTCACCACCAGATACAATGGTACCAGAGCTACTAGATAGCGTGTACGAACCGTTTCCAAATCCACAGCAGATACCATCTCCGAAAGAGTCAAAGATTGTGAATGTGTAAGATCCAGCTGCTAATCCGCTGATAGTTTCGGTTACTGTAGATCCATCAGGATTTGCAGTAGAGTAGCTTTCAGATGCTACAACTGCACCGCTTGAATCTGTAACTTCCCAAGACGTTTCTTGAGGGTAATTATCTAAAGTAACAGATAAAGTTAAGTCACCACTAGCACATCCAGAACCTGAACCACCATCAGTAGTAAGAGAAATATCATCGATCGCAGCATCTGCTCTCCATGTACCACCAGTTAAACGGTTAAATCTTAACTGCACTCCTGTTCCTAAGTAAGCCGCTAAGTCTACTGAAGCTGCTTGCCAAGAATTTCCTTGGTTTCCGCTTCTACTCCAGATACTTGTCCACGTTACTCCTTCATCATTACTTGCTTCGAGATCTAATGAACCAAAGTCATTAGCTCCAAACATATGATACTGGAATGTAAACGTTGCAGAAGTTGCAGCTCCTAAATCGATACAAGGAGAAGTAATAATCGCTCTTTTACTTGGATATCCAGTACCGTTTCCTGACGCTTCAACATATAGATAGAAAGACCCTTCTACTGCACTTGATGGCCCAGTATTTCTTGAAGGAGTTCCATTTGCGTCACGAGTCCAATCAAGGTCATCACCTCCATCTTGAGTCCATGCACCAATACCACTTTCAAACCCTTCGCTGTAAGGAGTTCCAACTCCATTTAAACATCCTGTTGCCTCTGGAGTAGTTACACTAAGAGCACTACTAGCCGCAGAAGCATTTCCAGCAGCATCTTTTGCGATTACTGTGAATGAGTATGTAGTTTGAGGAGTTAATCCTGTTACTGTTGCAGATGTTCCTGTAACTGTATCTACTACCGTTCCATCTTGTAAAACATCATACTCGGTTACCCCAACATTATCTGTAGAAGCATCCCAGCTCAGCGTTACTTGGTTTGCTGCTAAGTTAGAAGAAACTAAATTCGTAGGAACAGAAGGAGCTTGCGTATCTGGCTCAGAAGTTGTTACAGATAAAGTAGCGCTAGCCGGTGATTCATTTCCTGCTGCATCTTTTGCTACAACTGAGAAATCATAAGATGTACTTGCAGATAAACCTGTTACATCAAAAGTAGTAGCCGCAACTGTTCCTATAACCGCTCCATCCTGATAAACATCATATCCTGTTACTCCTATATTATCTGTAGAAGCATCCCAAGTAAGTGTAAGCGAAGACTCTGTAACTGAAGAGGCAGCTAAGTTAGTTGGAGCTGTTGGAGCTTCAGTATCAGGTGTATCTGGCTCTAATTTAAAAGCCACAACGTGATTTTTTCTGAAACCACTATCAAAATACTCTCCAGTATGCCAGAAGGTCATATCATCTACTGGGTCTACAGTAAGGTGTGCATAATCTCCATATCGTGAAGATGGATCCGATTGTGTTCCATTCACACCTACTTGCTCAGCAAGAGTCATCGTTCCTAAAGGATCGCTAGCAAGTCTACCTGTATATCGTATAGATGGGAATGTTGATGTACTCACCACAGTATACCCGAGTCCAATATTACCCTGAGCATCCATAGCCATACTTCCAGAAAAAGCACTTAAACCATCTGGTTGCACATAGGTGCCTTCTTGAAAGATTGTCCATGGTTGGTTGTCGGCAGTCTGTCTAAGTTCATACCAACGAATTCCTGAAAGGTTATCATTACCATCTAAATCAACTATGAAATTTAAAACCATAGAGTTATGCGTTGGGAAACGTCTGTAACTTGTCATATACATCATCGTTGCCTGCAATCCATCTACATCTGGTCCCGAAGGCTGTGGTAAGTTAGAGAATGATCCTCCATCAAACACACTATCAAACGGCGCTGTGATAATCTCTTGCGGTTGTGAAATAGTCGAACTTGCAGGGTTCGCCCAATCTACATTGGTTGTCCATACTTTAATATGATCTTGAGAAACTCCAGCCCAAGCATCATCTTGTAAATATAAGAATGAGTTACTAGCTCCTACTGGTGGTAAGTTTGGACCAGTAGAGTGAGAACCTCCAGGGCTATAGAACCCACTAGTTACCGCTCCTGGTAGAGGGAAACCAATAAACCCAGCACTAGCGTCACCCACTAACATCTTATCTCTTTCTGCAACAAATACTACATCATTGGTAGTAGGAGCATTTTGATCTTTGTTAGCAGTAATATAATATCCATCACTCCAGATAGATAGTTTTTCATAGTCAGGAAAAGTTCCTGTATTAAATCTATAGGTAAACCACCCGTCATTAACTGGGTCTGGTCCTTGTCCTACAGCTATTAGGATACCGTTAGGAGAATTACTAAACTGCATGATAACAAAGCGCTCAGCATAATTATCATACACCACTATTGGATCTCCCAAGCTTTCTCCAGGGAAAATTGTAGCTAGAGAAGCTTCTGCCAATAATACATTTCCAGCTCTATCCCGAATACCGAAACCTGTGTTAAAAGCATATACATAGTGATTAGGCCCTATAGCACCAGTTGGATCTGTAGGTGTACTAGAACCTTGATGAGATTGAAAGTTTGCAACCTCTGTAGAAATTGCCATTTTTAAAGACTTCTGCTGAGTCTGCATCAAAGGATCCTTTTGTCCTGCAGCAGGAAGTCCTTTACCAGGAACATAAGTGTTCCTTCCTCTCTTTTTTTCCTGACCGTCATTATTTTTTTCAGAAGCAGAAATAATATTCTGCATTTTAGAGAAAGCCGGAATTTCTCTCATGTAAACAGCCTTTGAAGTTGAGCTAGCTTTCATGGGTGTACCTTTCTGAGCGAAAAGCCCAAAACTGCAAAACATGAATAACGTTAGATAGAAGAATTTTGTTTTCATTTGCGTGAATTTGATTAATTGTTTGTGTGATTTATAGTATTTAGTATAAGCTTCAAATGTCAGGTATGAATAACTGAATAATATTCATTTTTAGTTGGTTACTTTTAGATGGTTAAAATGAAAACTCTTAAATGAGAGTTTTGAGTAGAATTATTTCGACGACGACTTGGTTAAATATAGAATAATTCACCTAGAAACAAAAAAAAATGATGTCATAAAATACTTACAATCAAATGATTACGCAAAAACCGTATTTAAAATATGGGTTTAATTCAAAATTAAATATGTAACAGAATGGTAATTTTAGTGAAATATTTAACAATCTTATTTTAAACCTATTATACTATTGACTTAATGGGATAACAGGCATACCCGTAAATACAAGTGATAGAATACAATTCTTACAGCGCCAAAAAACCAAAAGAGCAACATTAAAATGTTACTCTTTTTAAACAGGGAATTAACGTACTACTAATTAACACTTTAATTCATTTTCTCAAATATCATTTTGTCTTGAAATACTGACGTGAGTAGTTTATCTAGTCAATTTATCGATTAAAGGTCAAAACGTAATCCTAATGACACATTATTTTGTTCAATCTCTGCATCTTTAAATATAGGAGACACATCATATTTTAGGTATAAAGTAGCATCTCCAAAACCAATATAAGAACTCAAACCATACACCAAATCACTCGTATTATAATCCCTTTTTATCTTATCTTTTATGCGATCTCCATTTTCTTTATATTTCAATTTTTGACGCGTACTTATATTAGCCCCAACATATCCTCCTAGACCAATTCTAAATTTTCTATCGGTGTAATAACGAATACTCTTTTCTGTTTGAACCACTTTTGAAGGTCCAAATTCAAAATGTACAGGTATTACTAAATTATCCATTCTAAATTTCGACTTATCCAATTCAACTCTAAATTCTTCTAATGTAGTTTGATTTCCGTTTTGCACAAAATACCTATTATCTGTAGGCTTTAAACCATTAGACGTATAAGAAATACCATACCTAAGTCTTAAGAAGTTGGAGTTCTTGAAAACTCTGGTTTTCCAGGCCCATCCTAATTCAAAAAATCGACTACCTGCAATTTTATAATCAGAATCATCTAAAGATTGACCATCTACTATAGCGTTATTAAGACCAAAAGCTAATACCAAGTTGGATGTTGTTCTTTTATCATATTTTATTTTCCTTTCGTTACCGGTATTAATTTTAATCCCCAAAAGAACATCAGCATTATCTTCTTCTGTACTTAAGCCGATAAAAAGATTACCCAATTCTGTATTTACATTTTCTATACCATTACGCTCTAATAGTGCTACTTTGTTGTCTATAATTGCCAATCTGTTTTCAATATTTAGGGCATGTAATTTTGCTGCTTCTTCTTTTAGTTTCTGAGCTTCTTCTATTGTGATTTCATTATTAGCCAATCGTTCATTGATAGCCTCTACTTCTTGTTTAAGAGCTTCTTTCTCAGTTTCAATAACGCGTTCTTTTTCGGCTTTTAATTTAGCTATTTTACCTTCTTCATTTGCTTCTTGAGCACTTAAGATTTGGACAAAAAATGCCATGGCCACAAAAGTGACAATTGTAATTAATGTTTTCATTTAATTTTTGATTTTTGACATCCTGTCCTTCCTCCTTCTAGGAGAAGGAGGGAACAGAATCTGATTGATGAATGATTTTAATTTTCGCGTTCAGCTACGGCAGTTCTCACCTTTTGAAAGCCTGTTTTAAGTGCTTCAAAAACTCGATGTTTAAAAGTTTCGTCTAACTCATTTTCTACATCCTGCAATAATGCTGATGCGCTTACCGTATTTGTTTTTAATATATTTTGTGAAGTAATCTCTCGTTGCGCATTGCGCAGTAATTTATCGATTTCTTCTTCTGATACCTCGGTATTATTCTTTTGTAATTGCTCTACCTGTGCTACTACGTCTGCTATCTTCTCATTAATCATGTTTGCATCTACTGATAGTACTTCTTCTTGCTTCAACGTATCTGGAACCTTTTGCGCTTCAACATTAACCACAATATCATTCACATTAGCATTTACAATTCGATCTACCTCGTTATATTCTGTAGTTATGTTCTGGTCAGAAACTGGCTTCTTTTTAATATCTTTTTGTTCGCTTTCTACGACATCATTAGCTGCTACCACGTTTATTCCATTTTGACTCTGGGTTTCTTCTCTACCCCCAACGATTTCAACATTTTCTTTTTCATTTTTAATCGCATCTTTATCATCCTCTTTCTCAACAAAATCTTCGGTACGATCTACAAATTGGGGATGCACTTCATCGGTTACACTATTTCCTTTCAAGAATACTGAAGTAAGTACTACCACTCCTATAAACACAGCAGCAACACTATACCAAAGCATTCTATTACCTTTTTTTTGAGGACTATTATTTTCTAATTGGGATGCTAAGCGCTCCCATGCACTGTCTGAAGGCTTGAGCTCTCGTCTATCAAGCTCTTCCTTCGCCTTTTCTTCAAATTTCAATGGAGCCATTACTTATTTTATTTTGTTCGTTAAGCTTGTGCTGTAGCATTTTTCTAGCTTTAAATAATTGTGATTTCGAAGTGTTTTCTGAAATTCCTAACATTTTAGCTATCTCGCTATGTTTGTACCCTTCTACAGCATATAATACAAACACCATTCTATATCCTTCTGGGAGACTATCAATGAGTCCCTGTATTTCTTCTACTTCTAACTCAGTATTAATATTATTCCAAGAGTTTTCTGTATATACCTTAATTTCTTCAGTAAAAAAGATTTGCTTTTCTTTTCTTAAAAAGGAAATTGATTCATTCACCATAATTCTTCTAATCCAGCCTTCAAAACTGCCTTCAAACTTAAATTTCTTTATATTCAAGAACACTTTTAAAAAACCACTCAACATTACCTCTTCAGCAAAATGGATATCGCCAATATACTGTCGACAAACACTCAACATCTTTGGCGAGTACCTGGTGTACAATTCATGCTGAGCCTCGCGATGCTGTTTAGCCGCCTTCTTTATGAGTTGTGTTTCGCTTTTATAAAATTGAATAACTTTCAATGGGAAAAATCAATTTAAATTAACCTTCTATCTACATAGACGTAATAAAAATAAAAATGGTTGTCTGGTGATTTAATTTTTCTTCAAATTTCCTATCAAAAAAAAAACTAAAAAATTGATTAGCAATAACTTAAAAACAAAAATAATTTTATTTTTTTCTGTCGATTACATAATCAACCATAAGTTCTAAAGAAGATCTGTAGTTAGATTCGGGGTATTGTGATAAAATTGCAAGTGCTTCGTCTTTAAATTGATGCATTACTTTGATTGCATATTCTAAGCCGCCGCTACTTTTCACAAAATCTATAACCTCTTTGACTCTTTTTTTATCTTTATTATGGTTCTTCACCGAATTAATGAGCCATTTCTTTTTTTCTCGAGAACAATGATTTAAGGTATAGATAAGGGGGAGTGTCATTTTTTGTTCTTTGATATCAATTCCTGTAGGTTTTCCTATGGCTGTATCACCATAATCAAAGAGGTCATCTTTTATTTGGAAAGCCATACCTATAAGCTCTCCAAATTTTCTCATTTTCTCTACATCATCTGTTTCTGGAGCCACAGAACATGCCCCTAGACCACAACATGCAGCAATTAATGTTGCTGTTTTCTGACGGATAATCTCGTAGTAGATTTCCTCAGTTATATCCAGGTTTCTAGCTTTTTCGATCTGAAGAAGCTCTCCTTCACTCATTTCTCGAACAGCTACCGAGATAATTTTGAGTAAATCAAAATCACCATAATCGATAGACAGTAATAAACCTTTGGAGAGTAAATAATCACCCACCAAAACTGCTATCTTATTTTTCCACAACGCATTGATAGAAAAAAAACCTCTTCTTCTATTAGAATCATCAACCACATCATCATGAACCAGTGTAGCAGTATGTATTAGTTCTATGACAGACGCTCCTCGATAAGTTCTTTCATTCGCCTCTCCTCCTGAAACCATTTTGGCCACCAGAAAAACAAACATAGGTCGCATTTGTTTTCCTTTTCTATTAACAATGTAATGGGTAATTCTATTGAGTAGAGCAACTTTAGAAGACATTGATTCTGAAAACTTTTGTTCAAAAAGTTCCATTTCATCAATAATAGGAAGTTTTATTTGCTCTACAACTTTCAATACAGAAATTAATTCAAATTACTAATTTGGTACGAAGATAGCATAAAATGTTTGTTGTAAACAGCTTATATGAGGAATTAAGACAAATCATGACTTATTCGCTAATTGTCCACAAGCGGCATCGATATCTTTTCCTCTACTTCTTCGCACATTTACAACTATCCCTTTGCTTTCTAATATTGAGATATAAGTATCTATTGCTTTACTTGATGCTTGTTGAAACTCTCCATCATCAATAGGATTGTACTCAATTAGATTTACCTTACATGGCACATAAGAACAAAATTTTACCAAAGCATTTATATCTTCCTTTGTATCATTAATACCATCCCAAACTACGTACTCATAGGTGATTCTGCTTTTTGTTTTTTCGTACCAATATTCAAGTGCTTCGCGAAGATCAGACAAAGGAAATGTTGTATTAAAAGGCATAATTGAAGTACGTACCTCATCTATAGCAGAATGTAAAGACACTGCAAGTTTAAACCTTACTTCATCATCTGCCATTTTCTTGATCATCTTAGGCACTCCCGAAGTAGAGACTGTTATTCTTTTTGGAGACATTCCCAATCCTTCAGGTGATGTAATTTTATCTATTGCCTTAATAACATTATTATAATTCATTAAAGGCTCACCCATTCCCATAAATACAATATTAGAGAGTGGTCTATTATGATATAATTTACTTTCTCTATCGATAGCAACTACTTGATCATAAATTTCATCTGGATTAAGGTTCCGCATTCTTTTAAGTCGTGCAGTGGCGCAAAATTTACAATCTAAACTACATCCTACCTGAGACGATACACAAGCAGTCGTTCTTGTTGGCGTTGGAATAAGAACAGATTCTACCACCAACCCGTCATGAAGTCTAACAGCATTCTTTATGGTACCATCTGCACTTCTTTGCATTTGATCTACATGAATATGATTGATCACAAAATTCTCTTCAAGCATTTGACGAGTGGGTTTAGAAATATTGGTCATATCCTCAAAGCTATGCGCTCCTTTATGCCACAACCATTCATAAACCTGATTGCCTCTAAACGCTTTATCACCTCTTTCCTCAAAAAACAAACGTAACTGTTCTTTGGTAAGCGCTCTTATGTCTTTCTTCATCACATTCATACTTTTGCAAAAGTAAAAAGATATTCTATTTTAAAACCTCAAAAACCAGAATAATCAAAGAACCCTTAACTTAACATTAAGGGTTCTTTGATTATTTCTTTATAGTAGGTAAACCTTATTATTTCTTAGGTTCCTTTATTCTTCTCCATTCGTGAATACCTCCACCGCCTTTATACTTTACATAAAGCACATCTCTTTTATCTTCCTCGGTCCATATTTCACAATCTGATACTTCCCCATTCCAAACATTTGTATATGTTCCTCCTTCATAAGTATCTCCTCTAAACTGAAGTCCTTTCAAAATAGTCATTCCTTCAATTTTCTTGTTTTTATCTTCTCCAGAACATTTAAAGCAAACGTCATCTCTTTCAGATTCTCTCATCATTTTCTCGATAGTACCAAATACCTTACCATCTATGATATATACTTGAACAATACTAAGTGCTACTCCAGATTCTTTATCTATCATTCTCCACTTACCAAGTACAGGGTTAGGTTTATAGGCGGCAAGTAGATTTTCTTTAAGGTCATAATCTACTGGATTTTCTCCTAACCATATTTTAAACAATGAGGCTTTAAAATCTTTACTAGTCATCGTCCCTAATATGGTTCTATTCTTGTAAATAGAAAGTTTACCTCCCTTACTGTGAAGAATTCTAATAATATCAAATTTTTTCACTTCATGCGGAAGCAAACCGATAAACTTTCGAATATCTTCCTCATGCTTAAAACTATTACCGTTGGTAGCAACTTCTAATCCTCCCCTAATTAACTGCTCAAGCTCTTTATGATTCAGTGTTGTAGTGGCTTTAATAGTAATTGCCATTGCCTCATCTTTCTCTGAAACCATTACACCATCTTCTGGTCCACTTACCTCAAAATCAAGATATAATCCAATCGCGTATAATTTTTCTCTCTCCCCAGCACCGTTTAGCATTAATTCGGTTTCTCCGAACTTGTCTGTGTCGTTAAAACGAACTGCACCCACTTTGGTTTGGGCAAAAGTGCATACAGTAGTAATAAATGTTAGGTAACACAATACTTTTTTCATCATTATTTGTTTAGGTTTAAGTTCATGTTTTTTAAACAGGTTACAAAAAACGGTCCAATTCTATGAAAAGTACCCTTATCTTCAGTAATCTCTTTATTATTTTCGACAAAAAACAATATTCATCGACAAAACACACATTCTCTTACGGTTTAACCGTAAAATTTTCGGATGCGAAAATAATATTTTTTTATCAAAAAAAAGGTTTAAAACGTTAATTTTTAGGAATATATAAAAAAATCCCGCCTAAACATGGTGTAAACGGGGTTTTTGATAATTTTCTCACGTGTATTAATTAGATAATTAACATGGCATCTCCATAAGAGTAGAACTTATATTTCTCTTTTACGGCTTGTTCGTATGCTTCTTTAATAAAATCATGACCAGCAAAAGCTGATACCATCATTAACAACGTTGATTTTGGTGTATGGAAGTTAGTAATCATACAATTCGCAATACTAAAATCATAAGGAGGGAAAATAAATTTATTTGTCCAGCCTCTAAATTCATTTAAAGTTTTTTCAGAAGACACAGAACTCTCAAGCGCTCTCATCACTGTAGTTCCTACAGCACAAATTTTCTTCTTATTTTGAATACCAGTATTAATAGTATTGGTTGCCTGAGCAGTGATGTAAGCTTCCTCACTATCCATTTTATGCTTAGATAAATCTTCTACCTCTACAGGGTTAAAAGTACCTAAACCAACGTGAAGTGTAATTTCAGCAAAATCTACACCCTTTATTTCTAAACGTTTCATAAGGTGCTTAGAAAAGTGAAGCCCTGCAGTTGGTGCTGCTACTGCTCCTTCATTTTTAGCATATATAGTTTGATATCTTTCTTCATCTTCTGGCTCAGTATCTCTTTTGATATACTTTGGAAGCGGAGTTTCTCCTAAATCGGTAAGTTTTTGTCTGAACTCATCGTAAGAACCATCATAAAGAAAACGCAATGTACGTCCTCTAGATGTAGTATTGTCTATTACCTCTGCCACCAAACTCTCATCATCACCAAAATATAATTTGTTACCGATACGAATCTTTCTTGCTGGATCTACCAAAACATCCCAAAGACGAGTTTCTGAATTCAACTCACGAAGTAGAAATACCTCAATTCTAGCTCCAGTTTTTTCTTTGTTCCCATAAAGTCTGGCAGGAAAAACTTTAGTATTATTAAGCACCATAACATCGTTTGGCTCAAAATAATCTATAAGATCCTTGAAATGTTTGTGTTCAATAGTCTGCTCTTTTCTATTGAGAACCATTAGGCGAGATTCATCTCTATTTTCTGCTGGATACTCTGCCAACAAATCTTGTGGAAGGTTAAAATTGAAATGTGATAACTTCATTCGTATTTATTTTTTGAAGGTGCAAATATACAATCTCGCGACAGGGGTTGTCAAGTAAATCTCAATATATTTTAGTATTCCCGTTTAAATATCAATCATTCTTTTTTACCATTGTAGGTAAATTAAATAGATAAAAACAAGTATTTGATAAACAGGCTACACCAATTTAAAACCTAACTTTTTTAAATCTTCCCAAAAATCTGGATACGATTTTGAAACTACTCCTGCGTCTTCTATAGTTAACGAAGTTTTCAAAGCCAAGGGCGCAAATGCCATTGCCATTCTATGATCATTATAGGTTGCTATAGAAATATTTTCTTTAATCGTGTGCGCGGGACTCAGCTTTAAAGTATCATCGGTTATTTCTACCTGTCCGCCTAATTTTTCAATCTCGGCTTTTAAAGCCTCCAACCTATCCGTTTCTTTAATTTTAAGGGTATGCAGCCCAGTTAAGTAACAACCTACCCCTAGTCCAAAACAAGTTACTGCAATTGTTTGAGCTATGTCTGGAGAATTTGAAAGATCTAGCCCATTGGGTAGTTGCACTATATTAGATACCTTTTTCAAGGTAATAGAGTGTTCTGTAAATGTAGTTTCTACCCCAAAGTGCTTATAGATTTCTGCTAGCGCAGAATCCCCTTGGTAGCTATTTTTTTTATAACTTCCTATAGTAATTTCTGCATTTGCAGACATAGCTACAATACTGTAAAAATATGAAGCGGAGCTCCAATCAGATTCAACGATTAGCGTATTATTTTCTATATCATTTGCTGGATAAATTGTAATTAAGTTGTTTTCAAACTTCCCTTTAACCCCAATATCCTTTAATAAACTCAAGGTCATTTTTATATAAGGTACCGAAGTTACCTTTCCTTCAAGAGAAATTATTAAACCATCTGGCAATGAAGGTGCAATGAGCATTAAAGCCGATATATATTGACTACTTACGTTTGCTTTCAACTCTACTTTATTGATTATTGGTTTTTTTCCTACAATTTTAATTGGAGGATATCCAATTTCCTTCTCATAATTTATCTCACAACCCAATTGCCCGAGTGCTTCAACCAGAATTTGAATAGGCCTTTCTTGCATCCTTTTACTACCAGTTAAAACAGTTTCTCGACCTTCTTTAACAGCAAAGAAAGCAGTTAAAAAGCGCATTGCTGTTCCAGCATGATGAATATCTACCAGGGTATCATCACTAGCCAACGCCTTTTGCATAAGGCTTGAATCATCACTATTGGATACATTATTAATTTCAATATTTGGATATAACGCCTGCAAAATCAACAAACGGTTTGTTTCACTTTTAGAACCGGTTATTTGAAGCGTATTATTTTTTATTTCTAAGGTGTGGTCTAATTTCAAATGCATTTTTATCGTTTCGATCTTTGTTTTCTTAATTCAAAATAATATCCCATAATCATTCCGTAAAGCAGCCCACCAATTAATCTGGACAAGATATACCTAACCCATTTTCCATTATGAATATAATCTTCTAAAAAGGAACTCCAGGAAACTCCACCGTATTGTCTAAGGTGTTCTATCACACTAATGACGACAACAAAGCCCAAACCTATAAATGCAACGGTGGACCAATATCGTCTTGAGGTAAGTATTTTAGAGAGCATTATTTCAATTTTTCATTATTATGGTGACGATCATGATCCCTTTTTGTCTTGATATCTAACTTTTTATAAAAAGCCTCCTGCAAATCTACGCCCGTTTGATTTGCAAGACAAAGTACAACAAATAGAACATCTGCCAACTCCTCTCCTAAATCTTTATTTTTATCGCTTTCTTTTTCACTTTGTTCCCCATAACGCCTAGCTATTATTCTAGCCACTTCTCCAACTTCTTCAGTAAGCTGGGCCATATTGGTTAACTCATTAAAATATCGCACTCCATGATTTTGTATCCAATCATCTACCGCTTTCTGTGCATTTTGAATATTCATTATTATATTTTTTTAAGAACTACTTGTTCGTTCTCTTTTTCAACCATTAAACCAAAAAATTGCTTTAATGCCTTGTAATATTTTGAAGCTACTACAGGTGAACTAATAGTTTCATTTACCATGATCTGTATAGTATTTCCAGAAACTGTTGAGTTATAAGAAAAAGAACCTAAATTTTCTGGTAAAGAAAAAGCCTTAGGTTTTGGTAATTCACTTACCTGATAATTCTCCGGCACTTTGATATTTAGGATATACACATTGGCATAACCGAAGCCAAAATCTACCGGATATTTTCGTTCTTCAGACTTAAGCTTATTTTCTTTTCTTTTCAAAAATAATAAAGGTGAAAAGAATATTTCGTCTTCTATCACTTCTAATTGATCTTCAAGTGTAAAATTAAATTTTTCGGTTACATTGCTACCAACACTTTTTTTCTCAACTACAGCATAGTTTGACATATTTGAGATTCCAAATTTCTTTTTTGAAACTTCCTGCTTGGCGCTATTCTCTTTCCCATTATTTTTTGAGCTAAAAGCGTGAGCATTGTAATCTGAATAGTTACCACTAAAGCTACCACTAATAGCTCCTTCATCATTAATTTCGCATTGAATCATACATCTAGTCGCACTAGTTTTTGCAGGTCTCAAGTCTACTTCTTCAGAAGCACCATCTTCCTCAATGGCTCTACCAATACCCAATATCACTCTATTTGGAAGAACATTAAAACTTCCCACTTTATCTGTAGCATCAAGGTATATAGATTTACCATCAGGCAACTTTACCTGGGTAATCACATAATCAAAACCTTCTATTGTTGGAAACAAAGGAGTCATTTTATCACTAGAACTCACCAATACAGGAAGCGCGTTCAATCCTGCATAATCGAGCATCGCTGTAAGCATAAGATTTATGTCTGCAGAATTACCGACACCCTCATTATAGGCTTTCTTAAGACCATCATATGAATAGACCGAAAACTTTTCATTCCATGTCATTTTTCCTTTAACATATTCATAAATACTTTTAACCTTTTCGTCTGCTCGAGTAACTCCATTCAAAAGCTCATCGATATCCTGTTTAAAGTATTTAGTCTTTTTTAATTCTTCACCAAAGTTATCACTTGAGTACACGGTTTTAGCCACATCTTCCCAAGTAGTTGCATAAAATTTAATAGGCTCGTTAGGAAGTTTTACAGATGATAACTCATAACTAATTGATGAAATGTAATTTTCTATATTACCTGAAAATGCTTCTACCTTAAACGCAGGAACATCTACCGAAGTAATTGTATTTTTATTAATTGTATAATTCCATGTTGAAGTACTCGCATTACTATTTCCTAAAGACCTTCTACCATAAGCATCTACCACTTTGCTTCCCGCAGAATTAAATACTATTCTATTATTTCTTTTTGATTGGTTGAGATTTACCGATAAATACCCTGAAGTAAATTTTTTAAAATTAAAATATTCAGGCGACTCAAAACTTACCTCAATCTTTTTAATCGGAATTTCATATTGCAAGGCAATTTTATCTACATTGAAAAAGAAAGGAGACAGTATCTTATATTTATACTCTATTACAGAGCCCTCTTTAAGAGCTGGCATTGTAAAAGTAACCTCATTATAATTCTCAGAATACTCATTTTCAAAAATGCCACTACTTTTTAACTTAGCTTCTTTTACACTTCCCTTTTCAAGATTAAATGTGGCCCCTTTTAGAGCGCTGATTTTTTCTACACCTCCTCCTTTTTTATATAGAAAAACTTTGTCGGTAGCATACTTAAACCCATTTTTATTATAAAGTTTTATCCTTTTTTGTACATCGGTAACCAATCGAAAGCCTTGTGATTTAAAATACTCTATGTAAACCTTCTTATTTTCATAAAGTACGGCTGCTTCTGCAGAACCATCATTAGGATATGATGTTTCTTCAAGTTCCTGCTTAGAGACCTTTCCAAATTTATACTCTTGTGAGAAACTGGTTATAGATCCTAGCAACAATAACCCAATAATAACTTTTTTTTTGCCCCTCATGCTTTATAGTTTTTCGGTGAAATGCTATACTTACTTTAAAAATGCACTTTTTTATTCAATTTTAAACCTCAAGTCTTATATTTTTTTCAAAACTATCTGATCACTTTGTTTTTCAACTAGTTTTCCATAAAATGTTTTTAAGGCCATATAATATTGCTCTGTAATTAAAGGCGCACTAAAAGTTTCATTAACAGAAAGTTGAATCATATTTCCTGAAATATTCGATCTAAAAACAAAACTACCCATGTTTTCTGGAAGCTTAAGCCCTACATCTTCCGGTTTTTCTGCCACTGTATATCCCTCAGGAATTTTAATGGTAACAGAATAATTATTAGAAAAACCATATCGAAGATCAATGGGATATTTTCGCTCTTCAGATTTAAAAATATTTTCTTTACCTCTAAGAAATAACATCGGAGAAAAAAACATTTCATCTTCAATAACTTCAACCTCATCAGAAGTTTCAAAGGCAAAACTTTCTAATATTGGTTGTCCCAAATTATCCATGTTATCAACCTTATATTCAGTAATATTCTCTAACCCGTAATGCTCTTTTAATCGATCAATATTCTCTTGCTCTTTTTTAGTTCCATTTTCCACTCTAAAATCGTGCGCTCCATAGAACGTATATCTAGCTCTTCGGTTTCCTGTTACGTTCCCTTCCTGATCCATTTCGCAAGAAACGAGATGTTGCATCCGAGATAATTTCTTTGGTCTAAAAAACATCATTTCAGAATCACCGCGTTCAGAAATTAATCTCCCGAGACCATGTACCACTCTATCTGGCAAAACATTGGGTTGTCCATATTCATCGGTTGCATCCAAAATATATTCATTGTCGTTTATGCGAACCCTGGCCACCACATAATCTAAGCCCTGGACAGTTGGAAAAAGAGATAATGGTCGTTCTCCAGTGGTTACCAAAATCGGCTTTACATTAACCTTGGCATACTTTAGCATTGCTATTAACATCAAATTAATTTCTGCCGAATTACCCACTCTTTCTTCATATACCTTTTTCATGTTTTTACCCGGCATAATAACACTTACTTCATTCCATGTCATTTTTTCCTTTACATAATCGTAAATAAGGGTCATTTTTTCCATGGGATTAGATACTCCTGAAATTAATGCATCTATATCTTTCTTGAAGTATTTATTTGTGGTCATTGCACCACCAAATTTAGAATTCTTGAATGCACCTCTTGCAATACCTCCCCATGTACTTGCATAATTAGTTATAGTACTGTATGGAAATTGCGTTGACTGTAGTTCAAAACTTACTGCTGAAATATAATTTTGATAGTTCCCTGAGTAAGGTTCTATTTTAAATGCAGGAACCATATTTGCATTAATGTCATACTTCGTTATTTTATAATCTATTCTGTTACCATAGATAAAATCGTTTTGCCGATCTGTAGACTCCTTGAGATTAATTGGCAAAAAACCAACTGTTCTTTTTCTAAATGTGTAATACTCTGGAATTGCCAAAGCAATCTTTATTTTTTTGATCGGAATTTCATACTGCAGCATAATCCTCTCTATACTTTGAGAGTACGGTGAAGCTATTTTATATCTGTATTCTACAACAGAACCTTCAGTTAATGCTGGCATTGTAAACGATGTTTTTTTTACGTAATCTGATATTTCTGTTTTAAAAATTCCATCTTTCTTCAGGCTTGTTGTTACAATTTCACCCCCCACCAGTGAATATGTACTCCCTTCAAGACCAGATATTTTTTCAACTCTTCCATTGGTTTGAAACAATAATACTTCTTCGGTAGCCTGCTCAAAGCCCTCTTTATTGTACAACTTTATTCTTTTATGCACCTCAGTTTTAAGAATAAATCCTTTTTCAGGATCATAATCATAATATATTTTTCTTTTCTCAAATAATACAGCTGCATTAGCAGAACTATCTAACGGGTACGAAGCTTCTAATAGCTCTTCTTTTGAAATTTCTCCATATTCAGCTTCCTGACCAAAAGAAAAAGTGGCAAATAACAAAGTGATTCCTATGAATAACCTCTTTGTATTTTTCATCATTGCTGTTGTCATCATTTATTGTATTGGCTTATTGTTTATTTAGCACTATTCTTGATTTATCGATTTTTTTTATTGAAGATCTAAAGTTTCGGTATTCTTCATACTTTTCTTTAGGAAACGTACCATCAAGTATTTTTAAGAAACGTGTGAATTTGATTTGGCTATCGGTTATTTTTTCTAACTGGTATGAGTACGCACCGAACTCTGTTTTCAATTCCTTTTTCTCTGGAATTTTTCCTAATGTATATCCGTTAGGGATATTGAGAATATATTCATCTTTATTAATGTAGCCTTTAGTAATTACCAATTCGGTCTGTCTATTTTCATACTTTGGGAAATTTGACTGATCACAATTGAATACGTTGGGAGTAATCAACAATCGACTCCCAATTTTTTTCCCGTAAGAACTGCATGAAACTTCTAACTTTTCAGTAAAGTTGATCTTATCCTTATCATTATTCAACTCTATTTTACTCACTTCTAAACCATTAATATAATCCCACACTTCTTTATAATGAAGCTTCTGATCTTTTTGGGACATAAACTGTATCCCATATTTCCAATTGTACTCTAAACCTTCTGAAACTCTCTCTAGAGAGGCATACATAGAGTTATCTGGATGAATATTCACGATAGCTTTGCTGGTAAGTAAATTCTCCTCTGGAGTATACTTCTTTGTCCTTTTTATTTCTCCTCCATCCGGCTTAACGACTAAGACATTTCTATCATCAGTAAAATCACCAATAAAATTAAACGGCAACGTTTGGCTGGTACATTCTAACCAAATATCTTCATCTTCATTTGGAATATTTAGAATAACATGATTCCCCTCCATTGCAGCAAACTCAGCATCAACATCACGCTTTTCATCGCCATAAACAACGGTATAATATGACGTTATTCCCTGACTATCTAATAGAGCTTTTGTATAATTTGTAAGAGCTTTACAATCTCCATATCCTAACCTGTCTACATCTTCTGCCAAAAAAGGCATCCAACCTCCTATGCCCAACTGTACACTAATGTATCTTGTTTTTCCCTGAACATACTCGTAGATTAATTTTGCTTTTTCTTTGTCTGTATTTGCTTTTGATACAAGTGTATTTACTTCTGCAATGGTTTCAGAGGGCAACTTATCTCTACCTTCGATCAATTTATCATATTGCCATTTGCCAAATGTCTTCCAGTCCATACCGTAACCCTCGACGTTGGCCAATGAAAAGTTATTTAATGCCACTCTTACTTTGGGTAACAAGTTGTCTTTTGAAGGACTATTCACTTCTGGTAGTTTTGCTTTGATATCTGAAATTTCATATACCGTTTTTTCATTTTCTACCTGGCCTTCTATATCATAACCTTTAAAATTGAATTCTTTATAGCGTAATTTCGTTCCCGTTTGGTTTACAATGTTATATGAAGACTTCTCAACACTTAACCTATATGCACGAATGGGTTCCCAAGGTCTTATAAACGCTGTTGTGGAACTTTCGACTTCGCTTTCAAATACAACGGTGTAGGGATAATTGATCGGGGTATAGTTATAGAATTGCATACGATTATCATTCATTAATGATATTCCATCATATACACTTCTATCGATAAAATCTTTCTTCTTGTATTTTTTTATTTCTTTACCTGTTTCATCAAGAATTGTTGCTTCTAACTTTTTAATTTTGGTATAGGGATCGTAAAACTCATATGAATCAGCATATTTTCTACCATCTTTATTAAGAACAGTAACAATTCTTTTGGTTCTAACATTTATAGATTTAATCGACCCTATTTGTATTTCTATGGTTTCTGATCTTACTACGGCATTGGCATTATTCAAAAGTGAAGGATCAATAGAAGAGACCTGAAGGTTGATCTCCTCCTGAGCGACGACTCTGGTAAACATCAAACAAGCTACAGTTACAAAAAGTTGTAATGTTATTCTTTTCATTTAAAAAATCTTAAATCTAGGGGTTGTATTATTCTTTGTTTTTTGTATCTATCAATATGGTTACAGGTCCGTCATTTAACAACGACACCTTCATATCTGCTCCAAATATTCCTGTCCCAACTTTTTTACCCAAATCAACTTGTAGTTGTTCTACAAATTGCTCATATATAGGTATCGCTATATCTGGCTTGGCAGCTTTGATGTAACTTGGTCTATTTCCTTTTTTGGTACTAGCGTGCAGTGTAAACTGACTTACCACTATCGCATCTCCTCCAACATCTAGAATACTTTTATTCATGATTCCGTCTTCGTCTCCGAAAATTCTCAATCGAGAAATTTTACCAGACAACCATAAGATATCTTCATTAGTATCTTCATTCTCTATTCCGACTAAGACAAGAATTCCTTTTTTAATAGTGGAGATAATTTTCCCATCCACAGTTACAGATGCTTCAGAAACTCTTTGAATCACTGCTTTCATCTATATAAAGTTTTAATAGAACTCAAAAACAACCTTTGAATTCATAATTTTAATATGCAAGTATACGTTGTTTGAGTATCAAAAAATGATACTGAGAGAAGTTTTTATAGTTATTTAAAGAATTGCCAAAAAAAAGTATTGTTCATTTTTGATTATTCATTAAAGGCTACTCATCACTATAATTGTTTTTTCGGTAATGCTCTTCATCACCTTCAAGTATTTGCAGATAACTTTTATATCTTGACCAGGCTATCTCCCCTTCCTCCAAGGCTTCTTTAATTGCACATTTGGGTTCATTAATATGCAGGCAATTATTAAACTTACAATGTTGTTTCAATTCAAAAAACTCTGGAAAATAATCTCCTAATTCTTCCTTATCCATATCAACTACCCCAAACCCTTTTATTCCTGGAGTATCAATAATTTTTGCATCGAAACTTAGATCAAACATTTCTGCAAAGGTTGTAGTATGTTGTCCTTGTTGATGTTGATCACTTATTTCTGCGGTTCTCAGGGACAGGCCAGATTCAATAGTATTAATTAAGGTAGATTTTCCCACTCCACTATGCCCAGAAAACATACTTACTTTACCTTCCATTTGAGCTTTTACTTTATCTACATTCTTACCTGTTTTTGCAGAAATACCTATACACTCATACCCTATTTGTCTATATAATGCAGCTAAATATTTTATTTCTACAAGTTCATCTTCATTGTAAGTATCAATCTTATTAAAAAGTAAAACAGCTTTAATACCATATGCTTCGGCAGTTACAAGAAAACGATCGATAAAAGTCGTAAATGTGGGTGGATTATTTAAAGTAACTAAGAGAAAAACTACATCAATATTAGAAGCTATAATATGTGTTTGCTTAGAAAGCTTAACCGATTTTCTAATTATATAGTTCTGACGATCATGAATTTTTTCTATCACCCCTGTAACTTGATCATTCTTGGTTTCTAATTTAAAATCTACCAGATCACCTACAGCAACGGGGTTTGTACTTTTGATCCCCTGTATTCTAAACTTACCTTTTATACGGCACTCATACACCTTACCATCTTCAGCCTTTACGGTATACCAACTCCCGGTAGATTTATATACAGTTCCTGTCATAGTGTGCAAAGATGCAAAATAATACAATGCTTTCTCATTGAATTATACTTTTTTGAGCATATAGTGTCTCTTAAGAAAGTATTTCTTAACTTCAAAATATCGCACCCAGCCCAAATATTTAGAAAAAAAATACTTTTTATTTACGTGCAGTTTGTTTCGTATTCGTCAAACCTATAAACAAAAACAAAAAAGTACGGCAAAATATTTTTGTACGTTCATCAATTAAATTATTACTAAATTATGAAAAGACTATTCTTAGGAATTTTTATCGGAATCTTAGCCATTCAAAACTCATTTGCGCAGCAAGAATATGAGTATGAAATTGTAACTGTAGTTGAATCTATTATACCGAGCGGATTAGGTAGATCGAGAATGATTTCTGCAAATGAGACCAGAGATTACAAAGATTTTACTTCTACACGATCTGCTACCGATGACAAAAGAAACAAATCTGATCGAGGAAAAATTAGAGTGAAAGATTTTGAAGAAACCAAACTTTTAAACTTCTTCAATTTAGGAGGTATTCGTTTTCAAAACATAGCAGCAAACGATGCAGTAGTCACATCAAAAATTAACAGCATGGCTCAAGAAGGATGGGAGCTCGCTTTTATAAACAGTGGAGTAGAGAGTTTTGGAGGTGCCGATGATGGTAACGGGATTTATATCACCAGATATACGTTTAAAAGAAAATTATAATACAAAAAAGTCACTTGTTGATTATAACAAGTGACTTTTTTAAATACATTAACTTCTTGCTACCTTTTTTTGGTGATTTATAGATTCCTGGTGAATCGCCTTATAAATTCTAAGCATAAACTCTTCGCTCAACCCTTTTTCTTCTCCTTCAAGAATCATTTTACCCAGTATTTCATTCCATCTTTTTGACTGAAGGATAGCCACATTTTGCTTTGCTTTTACTTTTCCTATCTCATCAGAAATTTTCATTCTTCTTGATAACACATCTAACAATTGATTATCTACAACATCTATCTTTGCTCTTAATTCACTTAGCGCTTTTTGGTAAGCTTCATCTACACCAACTTCTTTACGAATTTTTAAATCTTTCATATACTGAATCAATGTTTCTGGAGTAATTTGTTGTTTGGCGTCGCTCCATGCATTATCTGGATCATAATGTGTTTCGACAATTAATCCATCAAAATTAAGATCTAATGCCGTTTGAGACAGATCAAAAATCAAATCTCTTCTTCCTGCAATATGAGAAGGATCCAATATTAATGGTAAATCTGGAAAACGGTTTTGCAGATCAATAGGAATTTGCCATTCTGGAATATTACGATATTTTGTTTTCTCATAGGTAGAAAAACCTCTATGAATAACTCCAAGGTTTTTAACATCGGCAGTATAGAAACGTTCTACCGCCCCTAACCAAAGAGAAAGATCTGGGTTTATAGGATTCTTGATCAGCACTGGATTATCGATTCCTTTACATGCATCAGCAATATCTTGCACGATAAATGGAGAAACTGTACTTCTTGCGCCAATCCAAAGTACATCGACACCATGGTCTAGCGCCAGTTCTACATGATGCGGATTTGCCACCTCTGTAGCTATCTTAAGTCCTGTTTCTTCTTTTGCTCTTTGTAACCATTTAAGACCTAATGCACCTACCCCTTCAAAATTACCTGGCCGGGTTCTAGGTTTCCATATACCAGCTCTTAAAACTGTGGCATCTGAATCTTTAAGCTGATGCGCAATCTTTAATACCTGGTCTTCAGTTTCTGCACTACATGGTCCTCCGATCACCAGCGGGTGATCCAAATTATAATCATCTAACCATGTTCTAAGTTCCTTCTTATTTTCCATATCGATCTAGCGTTCTTAAGTATTTTTGTTTGTGATTTTTTTATGAAATTCCTTTTAAAATTGTTTTTATGTGATTTGTATTTTCCATCTCTTTATATATTTCGTCAAAATCATCATTTTCCATGAACTCTTTAAATTGATTTAAGTTTGAAATATATTCTTGCAATGTCTCTATAACATTTTCTTTATTATGTTTGAATATTGGAGCCCACATCGCCGGAGAACTTTTTGCTAGCCGCACTGTCGAAGCAAAACCACTACCAGCCATATCAAAAATATCTCTCTCGTTTTTTTCTTTTTCTATCACTGTTTTACCCAGCATAAATGAACTAATATGCGACAAATGGGAAACATAAGCGATATGTTTATCATGGGATACGGGATCCATATAGCGTATCCTCATACCTAATCGTGAAAAAATCTCCATCCCCTTTTCCTGAAGCTTAAATGCCGTTTTTTCTACTTCACAAATGATGTTGGTTTTTCCTCTATACAAATTTGCTATTGCTGCTTGAGGGCCAGAAAATTCTGTTCCAGCAATAGGATGAGCAGCAAGATAATTCCTTCTTTTAGGATGACTCATAACAGTTTCGCAAAGCTTCTTCTTTGTCGATCCAACATCAAAAACCAAACAATCATCTTTTACTTTGTTTAGAATATCTGATAACACTTCTACCGTAGCATCTACTGGTATTGCTACGATCACCACATCGGCGAGATCTAATCCCTCAAAATTTGATTTATGATCTATCAAACCTAAGGAAAGAGCATTATCTAAATGCTCCTCACTTTGATCTACTCCATAGATTTCTGCCTCGTTAAATGCTGCTTTTATGTCTATGGCAAACGACCCGCCAATTAACCCTATTCCAACAATGAAAACTTTCATCCTATTTCTATTTAGCAATACTTTTTTCTGCAATCTTTTGAGTTCCTATTGCACTAAGTAATTTATTAGTTTCCTTATCAAATCTCCCAATAGCTTCCTTTATGTTTTCTTTGGTTACACATAATGAAAAACGAATATATCCTTTTCCGTTACTTCCAAAAATATCCCCTGGAGCTATGAATATATCTTTTTTATACAAGATATAATCTATAAACGATACTGCATCTATTCCTTTTGGTAGTTTTGCCCAAACAAACATGCCTTTTGCACTCTTATCATAACTGCAACCTAAAAGGGAAGCTAATTCCCAAATCAATTCTCTTCTTTCTCGATATACAGCATTCATTTTCGTGTACCATTTATCTGAAATTTTTAATGCTGCAATAGCTCCTTTTTGAATCCCTTGAAACATTCCGCTATCCATATTACTTTTCACTTTCAAAATGGCTTCAATTTTATCTAAACTTCCACTTACCATTCCTACTCTCCAACCTGCCATATTGAAAGTTTTACTTAATGAATTAAGCTCTAGTGCAACTTCTTTTGCACCGGAGACAGACAAGATACTAGTGGGACTATCATTTAAAATAAAGCTGTAAGGATTATCTTTTACCAATAAAATTTGATGTTCTTTCGCAAAATTGATTAATTTTTCAAACAATGCTTTATTTCCTGAAGCCCCTGTAGGCATATGAGGATAATTGATCCACATAATTTTGACCTTGCTTAAATCTTTTTTAACGAGGCTTTCAAAATCTGGTTCCCAACCATTCTCATCCTTTAGATCATAATATACTGGTGTTGCGCCTACCAATTTTGTAACAGAAGTATATGTTGGATAACCTGGGTTTGGCACCAAAACCTCGTCTCCTTCATTAAGATATGCCAATGAGATATGCATGATTCCTTCTTTGGAACCCATTAATGGCAAAATTTCATTTTTAGGATCAAGCTCTACATCATATTTGTCTTTGTAGAAATCTGCAATTGCCTCACGCAATTCTGGTAGTCCTTGATAACTTTGATATTTATGTGCCCCATCTACGACTACAGCATCCTTTATAGCCTGTACAACTTCTTGAGGAGGATCCAAATCAGGACTTCCGATAGCCATATTTAAAATTGGTTTTCCTGAAGCTGCCAACTCCCTAACCTCTCGTAGTTTCTTTGAGAAATAATACTCCTCTACCGATTCTAATCTTTTTGCTGTTTGAAAATTCATCCGTTTTGGTTTTTATATTCTCCTAATACTTTAAGCTCTAATGCCATAATTTTTAAAATTGACATTGCCTTTTCATAGTCTGCATATTCATTAAAGGTGACATCTACAAAAAATGAATATTTCCATGGCATATCGATAATAGGTAACGATTGGATTTTGGTAAGGTTCAAATTACAATCACTCATTACATTTAATACCGTAGCCAAACTTCCTCTTTTATGATCTGTTAAGAACTTAAGCGATGCTTTATTAATATCAGTTTTACTAACCCCAGAATCTTCTCTTGTATGTAACACAAAAAAGCGTGTACTATTAGATTTAATCGTTTGTATTTCTCTAGCCAAAATTTCGAGCTGATAAATATTTGCGGCAGTTTCACCTGCCACTGCCGCAACTCCAGTTAATTTTTTGTCATGAATTCTTTTAGCAACGTCTGCAGTATCTGCATCTTCGACCAATTTAATATGAGGATGCTCCCTAAAAAACTCCTTACATTGCAGCAACGCCATAGGATGTGAGTACACCTCTTTAATATCTGATATATTCTGACCCGGCAATGCCATCAAACAATGATGAATTGGTAAGAAATACTCACCACTTATGGTTAGATCATGCTCATCAATGTAGGCATAATTTGGTATAATAGACCCTGCAATCGAGTTCTCTATAGCCATTACAGCATCTGTACTTTTTTGATTCTCCAGACTACGTACTAATTCCTGAAATGACATACATTCGTCTACATCTATGTTTTCTCCGAAATAGGCTTGTGCAACACCATGATGATATGAACCTTTAATTCCTTGTATGGCTACTTTTTTGCTCAATTGTTCTTAATTTTCTTATCAAAAAAAAATCCCGACTTTTCAGCGGGATTCTTATGATATGTTATTAACTAATATTTACATAGCAATCCCGATCTTACTTTTAAAATAAAAGAAGAAAAAATAAAATCGGTTCCAAGTAAATACGTTACTCATTGTCTATTGTTTTACATTGCTAAAGTAGGTAAAAGTATCGCGATTCAAAATATTTTTTCATTTTTTTCACCGCTGCTAGTACATTATCATCAAATTCTAAACAAATACTAACTATTTGTACATTTTTCTAATTAAAAACTTCGTTCTATTACCAACTTTCTATATTTTCAGAAGCTAACAAACGTTCGTAATCAAATCACTCCCAGCTCTTTACCCACTTTGGTAAATGCTTTTACTGCTTTTTCTAAATGATGTTGTTCATGTCCAGCCGATAATTGTACTCTAATTCTTGCCTTACCCTTGGGAACGACTGGATAGAAAAACCCAATCACATAAATTCCTTCATCCAATAACTTTGCTGCAAAATCTTGTGCCAAAGTAGCCTCATATAACATCACGGGAACGATGGGATGGTCTCCTGGGATAATATCAAAACCTGCTTTACTCATTTCCGATCTAAAATACTTCGTATTTCTTTCGAGTTTATCTCTCAATTCTGTTGAAGAACTTAAAAGGTCCAACACCTTTATAGATGCTCCTACTATTGAAGGGGCAACGGTATTAGAAAACAAATACGGTCGGGAACGTTGGCGTAACATATCTACAATCTCTTTTCTTGCTGCCGTAAAACCTCCAGATGCTCCTCCTAGGGCTTTTCCATAGGTACCAGTAATGATATCTATACGTCCCATTACATTTCTATATTCATGGGTACCTCTACCTGTTTTACCCAAAAACCCAGTAGAGTGACATTCGTCTATCATCACCATAGCACCGTACTTATCTGCCAGATCACAAATTTTATCTAACTGTGCTATAGTTCCATCCATAGAAAAAGAGCCGTCTGTAACGATTAATTTTCTTCGGCTTCCTTCTGCATCCTTTAATTGTTTTTCAAGGTCTACCATATTATTATGCTCATATCTTAGACGTTTTGCTTTACATAATCGGATTCCGTCTATGATAGATGCATGATTTAATGCATCAGAAATAATCGCATCTTCGGGTCCCAAAATAGGCTCAAAAACCCCTCCATTTGCATCAAAAGCCGCAGCATATAAAATACAATCTTCCATCCCTAAAAACTCTGCAGTTTTTCTCTCTAGTTCTTTATGAATATCTTGGGTACCACAAATAAATCTCACAGATGATAATCCATACCCATGGGAATCAATAGCTTCTTTTCCTGCCTTTATCACATCTGGATGAGATGAAAGTCCTAAGTAGTTATTTGCACAAAAGTTTAAAACATGGGTGGTTTTGGTAGTATCGATCTCTGCTCCCTGCGGAGTAGTAATTATACGCTCAGACTTATATAGCCCAGCAGCTTTAATTTCATCAAGTTCTTTTTGTAAATCTTCTTTAATATTGGAAAACATTCTTCTATATTTTAATGCTTGGTAATTATTTTATGGATAGGCAAAGATCAGAGTAACAACGTCTCTAGATTTTTTGACCCATTTTTATATTTTTCCTTTAATTTCGCCATCATGATTTCGGCTATACCTTTAAGGTCAAAATTAGCTTTCCATCCCCAATCGTTTCTAGCTACCGTATCATCTATAGATTTTGGCCAACTAGCCGCTATTTCTTGTCTAAAATCTGGAGCATAGTTTACTTTAAATTCTGGATATAATTTACGAATTTCTTCTACTACTTGAGCAGGAGAAAAACTAATACCTGCTATATTATATGATGTTCTTAATGAAATATCTTCTTTAGGTGCTTCCATCAGCTCAATAGTTGCTCGTATAGCATCTTCCATAAATATCATTGGAAGCATGGTATCTTCTTTTAGGAAACAATTAAACTCTTCTTTAAGTACTGCTTTATGAAATATATCTACTGCATAATCTGTAGTACCTCCTCCAGGCATAGATTGATAACCTATTACTCCTGGATATCGAATTGATCTTACATCTAAACCATATTTTGTATAATAATACTGCGCCCAATTTTCACCAGCTGCTTTACTAATACCATATACTGTTGACGGATCTAAATATGAATTGTTAGGCGTATTGTCTAAGTTTGCTCCTTCCCCGAAAACTGCAATCGAACTTGGGAAAAATACTTTTTCAATTTCATGTAGTCTGGACACTTCCAAAACATTAAACAATGTTTTCATGTTAATATCCCAAGTTTGCAATGGGTTTTCTTCTCCTTTAGCTGAAAGAATTGCTGCCAAATGATATATCTGTGTAACTTTATATTGAGTTACTACTTCATGTATTCTATTAATATCTGTTGCATCAACTACTTCAAAAACCCCATTAAACCCTTCTCTCTTTCTTAAATCTGAAGCTATTACTTGATCAACACCATATTTTTCTTGTAAAGATGTGGTTAACACAGACCCTAGCTGCCCATTAGCACCGATAACTAAAATAACCGTATTTGTATTCATAATTACTTAAAATTTTAACACTTAAAAAGTGTTATTTACTTACTAAAGTAACAAATAGAGCTTTTATAGCCGAATAATTAAAAGAATTAAGTAATAATTCCTGTTTATATTTTATTTTATAGCTATATTTACTTTAAACATATATTAAAATCGAATTTTGAAGTAATTTTTTTGATCACTTATGGAACAATTAGACCAAACAGACATAACTATACTGAGAATTCTTCAGGAAGATGCTAAAAAAACAGCAAAAGAAATTGCGCAAATTTTAAACATAACCCCATCTCCGGTTTATGAAAGAATACGAAGATTAGAACATCAAGGTTTCATAAAAAAATATGTTGCTATTTTGGACAAAAAACTAATAGATAGATCGATCACAACAATCTGTCAAGTTTCTATGCGATATCACAACGAAGCATTTATAGAAAAGTTTGAAGAACAAATACAGAATTTGAAAGAAGTACAAGAATGTTATCACATGGCAGGTCAGGTTGACTTCATCTTAAAAATACACACCCGAAGTTTAGAAGAATATCATGATTTTGTTAAATCCAAGCTTTCTAAAATTGAAAATATTGGTGTTTTAAATAGTACGTTTGTATTGAAGGATATTAAGCATACTTCAGAGTTTTATATTTGACAAATATTCCTTGAGCCAATATGCAGTTTTTTTCCAGGTTCGATTTAAAGTTTTAGGATCGAAACTTACAATACCAAATTTTGGGATATACCCTTCTGCCCATTCAAAATTATCGACGAGAGTCCAAAGTAATATTCCTTTCAAATTAATTCCTTCATTCAATACCGAGTCCATTCCTGATATCACTTCTCTATAATATGCTATTCTTTTAATATCATCTTCTTGTTCTGATAAAGCCACTCCACACTCAGTTAACCACAAAGGTTTCTTTGGGTCGTACTTTGAGAATCGATTCAAAAAATAAGGAATTCCTTTTGGATACGTCTCCCAACCCATAATTGAAGTTTCAGCATTTCTATATTTTGGTTTTACCAATAACGCTCCTAAATAGGGTATATACCAAGTACTTTTCACAACTTCTCTGGTATATGTTTGAATACCCCAAAAGTCAAAATCAACCTTTAATTTATCTTCATCTCCATCGATACAGTATTTTGACATTCGTCTCAATATTGGCAAATCCTGAAATGGATACCCTTTTCCTAAATGAGGTTCTATAAATAGCCTATTCATTAAGGCATCAATTCGCTTAGCAGTTTTTATATCTCTTGATGTATTTCTATAAGGTTCTATTTTTGTACAACTTATAGCTGTCCCCACCTTGAGGTTTTTCTTTTTCTTTAAGACTTCAAATCCTTTTGCCTGTGCTAATAGAAGATGATGAGTACTCACCAAAAAGTTCTGAATCCCAATTTTTCCGGGCGCATGTACTCCCAAAAAGTAGCCACCTCCCATGCAAACAATACCTTCGTTAATCAAAATCCAATACTTCACCCGATCCCCAAAATGGTCTCGTAGAATAGTCACATAATCTGCATACCAGTTGATTACTTCTCTGTTGGTCCAACCGCCTTTTTCTTGAAGTTTTTGAGGTAAATCCCAATGATAGGTAGTTATCCAAGGTGTTATTCCCTTCTCATGACAGTAATTAATAACATTGTTATAAAAGGCAATACCTTTAGGGTTAATCTTTCCTACCCCTTCTGGAAGAATTCTTGACCATGAAATTGAGAACCGAAAAACCTTGAGACCTATACTTACAGCTATATCTATGTCTTCTTTATACCTTTCGTAAAAATTTATTGCAACTTTCGCATTAGACTTATCCTTGATTTTATGTGTTTTTCTTGTAAACACATCCCAAATTGAAAGCCCTTTTCCATCTGTACGATAAGCACCTTCTGTTTGAGCAGCAGCAGTTGCAACTCCCCAAATAAGACTTTTTATTTTACTCATTCATTATCAAAAACCAAGATACTAATGCCTAAATAGTTCCTTTTTAAAAAAAGGATATAACACTATAAAGAAGAATTTCTGTGCCGAATACAGTAGTTTATTGATGAGTTTTTCTGATACTTTTTTTAGTATAGTAAGCATAACGACAACTTTATATGATTAAATGTACCTTGTTATTTTGAGTTATACATTACCTCAGCATTACGGTTATGTTAATCTCTTTTATGTTTTTTATGGTTGTGTTTATACAATATCTCTGGAATTATTACATTTGATAACTATAAAAATTTTAGTATTCATCAATGTCTATATCTGTTTCTAATATCTCTAAGTCATACAACGAACAAAAAGCATTACATAATGTTTCTTTTAAAATAAAAAAAGGTGAAGTCGTTGGTTTTCTTGGTCCTAATGGTGCCGGAAAATCTACTATGATGAGAATCCTTACCACATTCTTAGACCCTAATGACGGATCTGCTACTGTAAATGGTTTTGATATTAGAAAGCAACCTATTGATGTTCAGAAAAGTGTTGGGTATTTACCAGAGCATAATCCATTATATTTAGATATGTATGTGCGTGAATACTTAGCATTTAATGCTAAAGTTTACAAAGTACAGAAGGGAAGAATAGAAGAAGTAATACAACGCACTGGTTTAACTCCGGAAGCCAATAAAAAAATCGGCCAACTGTCTAAAGGATATCGTCAAAGAGTAGGCCTAGCAAGTGCCTTATTGCATGATCCAAGTGTGCTCATTTTGGATGAACCAACGACGGGCTTAGACCCGAATCAATTGGTTGAAATAAGAGAGCTTATACGAGCTATAGGCAAAGAAAAAACTGTCTTTCTTTCTACTCACATAATGCAAGAAGTTGAAGCCATGTGCGATAGAGTGATCATTATCAATAATGGACAAATTGTAAGCGATAAACTTCTCAAAGACTTAATGAATGAAGATGAGCAAATCATCGAAGTAGAATTCGATTATCGTATTGAAGAAGCTTTTATATCGAAATTACCTCATGTTTCTAAAGTTGAAAACATTTATGGTTTTGTCTATCAAATTACTTTTGGTTCCAATATAGATATGCGCCCAAAGGTCTTTGATTTTGCTCATGATAATCAATTAAAAATCCTTCAACTATCACGCAAAAACAAAAACCTTGAGAGTTTATTTAGAGAGCTTACAAATCCGCAGGAGAACAATTAAACTATCCTACTTGTTCTAGATCTCTCAGTACTTCTTTTAGTTTTTCGACGGTAACTGGTTTGACTATATAATCGCTTACCAATTCATAAGTCTTGGCTTTTAAAATATCTTGAGGATCTACCGAAGAAGACACGATGTAGATAATTATCTTTTTCTCACAAGGTATTTTAATAAATTCATCTAAAAACTGCCATCCATCTAGAATGGGCATATTCAGATCTAATAAAATTACGTCAGGTAATTTCTCATTATTAGAAATAATAGCTTTTAAATTATTTAATGCTTCTTCTCCGTTCTGAAAAACCATTAAATTCTTACAAAACCCTATAATTTCCATAATTTTCTTTACCCCAAACACAAAGATTGGGTCATCATCGATAATGCAGGCAATATCAATTTTTTTCATATTTTAAATAGATTTTAAAGGCACTTCCTCTATCAACTTCGCTTTCCACTTCAATTTTACCTCCCATAGCTTCAATTTGGTTTTTAGTAATAAAGAGGCCAATCCCCCGGGCATCTTTATTATGATGAAAAGTTTTATACATCCCAAATAACTTTGCTCTATGTTTTTTTAAGTTTATGCCCAAACCATTATCCTCTACTATAAGTACAACAAAATCTTCTTCAATAGCTGTAGTTAAAGACACATAACTATCTCGTTTTTTTGAACTGTACTTTATTCCATTAGTGATTAGATTTAGAAATATACTATCTAGATACGCAGAGATTCCTAAAACGGTAACCTCTGGTTGTATTTTATTTATAATAGTAACCTCAGTCTCGGTGGCTATGGCCGAAACACTTTCTATGGTTTTATTTGCTATTTCACAAAGCTTCAGATTGACCAAATTTTGGTCTACCGAGGTATTCATCAATACTACTTCATTTAAATGCGAAATAGTTTCGGTAAGATTTTCTGAAGCCGTTTTAAAAAGTCTGATAATTTCATTGTCCTTGACTTCTGGCGTTTCTTGGACTAGTAAATCTAATAACATCTCAAAATTACCAGAATGAGATTTTAAATTATGAGAAACGATATGTGCAAAGTTTCTTAATCTCTTATTTTGATCTTCGGCCACCACCAATAGAGATTGTAACTCTTCTTCTCTTTTAATTTTGGTAATATCAGACATATGAATGATTATCCCTCCAACAACATCATCATCAGTTAACCAGGGACGAAATTCCCAAGATAACCATTGCGTAGCACCATCACTCTTTTTAAATCTTTCTTCTTCATTTTTAATTACCGTGCCTCCCAGGCATTTTCTATGACTTACTTTCCATTTATTAGCGTAAGTGGGTAACACTTTATAGTGCGATTCACCAACGATCTCTTGGTTTTCTATATCAAATACCTTACACCATTCTTGGGAAGCAGCCAAATAATTCATATCTCTATCAAACATAGCGATAGCAGTGGGAGCCTGTTCTATGAACGTTCGATTGCGCTCATAAGCTTTTTTACTTTCGGTGATTTCTTGACGTGATCCTACCATCCATTCTGGGTTACCATCTTCATCCCAACTCACTACTTTCCCCTTATCCAATATCCAAACAACACTTCCATTTTTATGTAACATTCTGGCTTCACATTCATAAACAACGGTCTTACCGGTGAAGTGATTCTGCAATAATTTATTAGAGTGTTCAAGATCTTTTTTATAGGCATAATTCTTCATGGTATCAATAGAAACTGGTTCTAACTCCTCCAATCGGCACCCTATAATTTCTGCCCAACGTTCATTAAAAATTGTTTCACCTGTTTGCACATTCCATTGCCAGGTTCCCAGATCGGTTCCTTCGATTACTTGTTCAAAAAATGCAGTTTGTAATCTAAGTTCTTCCTCTTTTTCTTTAATATGGGTAATATCGGTGTGAGCACCTAACATTTTAACAGGCCTACCCGTATCGTCTCTAAGCATAAAACCTCTACACCTTATCCAAACCACATGCCCTAATTTGTGCCTAAATCTAACTATTTGATCATATGGACATGTAGGATCTTTGGCATGATCGACAAAATTGGCATATATATTTTTGAGATCTTCCTCAAATACAATATTCTGCCAGGCTTCGGCTTTATGAGGCATTTCCTTTGGATCGTATCCAAAGGTGGTCCAATATTCTGGACTCATCCACACATTATCAGGTATATCTAAATCTGAAAACCATATCCCGTCAAGCACAGATTCCTGCAAAAATTCAAATAATACGTCATCCTTTTTGATTAAATCATATAACTCTTCTTTTAGGTAATTTTCTTCTTTACCCAATAAGGAACCTCTTACTATCTTTTGTTCTTCTTTCATCTTGTTTGTCCTTAATGAGATGTGTTTACAAGGGATAATCATAAAATTAGGAATAATCTCATAGAATTTACTAGACAAAGACCATAGTATTTTTACGGAATAACCACGCTTAAAAACAACTATATAGTAGCATATCTTAAGGAAAAATTAAGCGCCCAGTAAAAAAAGCTTCGACCTCTACAACAGGAGGTTCATTTACTGAAATAACATCCCCTGTACTTCGTATTGATCCTCGTAAAGATTGTTGAGGATTTATAATAATTTTGTTGGTTCCTCTATGAAAAATTTCAACATTTTGGGCGATAAGATTTTCTCCCTCGAATCTTCCTGTTCCAGAGGCAAAATTAATATTCAATAACTCTGTATTTCCCGATATAAAAAACGAAGCAATATTATTTCCAACTACTCTTAAACTTTCATTACTAATTTCCAGATGAAAAGTACCTGTTGTATTTCCAGTATCTTCAAAAAATGTCTCAGAAAACAGAGTTAAGTCTGGGTAACTTAGTAAACCCTTCGAAGAGATATCGAATTGTGTTGCACTTCTGATTTCTGTAAGATTGGGAGCGGTTACAAAAATCTTAGTTTGATTAAAATCACGAAAAAAAGCACAATCATTATCATCATTTAGAATTAAACGACCTTCTTCAACTACAGCCGAAACGTCATTCAACAAATTATCTCCAGTCTCGATAATTACAGATGTCTCTTCTCCTTCTTCTATAATCAACTCAATATTTGGATTCACCAATATTCTATTAAAATCTGGTACATCGACAACTTTACGAACAATATTACCTGTTCTTTGGAAACAATCGGGCGCATTTTCGGTATCACATGCCCAAATCACGATTAATATACTAATGAAGTAACCTATTTTTTTCATAATCTATACCCTATTGTGAATTCCATTGCTTCTGCTTTGGCTCCATGAGACCTAACCGTAAATTCTCCCAATACATTTTTGGTAAAGTAATACCTTAGACCTGCTCTAAGATATGTTTGCCCCTCAAAATCAAAAGGATAATATACATAATATCCATATTGCGTTAACAGAGAGACTTTACTCACTTTTAATTCGTGACCTAAATACATCCCAACTCTTTTCGAATCTTCATCTCCAGTCACTCCATCATTAAAGGCTCCTGTAGATCGAAAATCTATGAATCGCTCTAGGGCTTTAGAAAAAAACACTTCTGTTCCAAATTGAAAGGCGCTCTTTTTATTAATTCTTTTATCTATAAAAGCTCCAATTGTGTAAAACGGAAATTGACCTGATCCAACGACATCACTTTCATTAATTCCGCTTCTAAATAAAAAACCATATCCAAAAGGTTCGCTTCCTTTTACCATTCCTTTTTCTTTTTCACTATAAGCTGGTGTATCAGTATCTAGCATATAAGTGAGTCCTGCATTCAAAAATAAAGTATTGGTACTCTTATTTGGTGCTTTGGCATTACCATTAGAATAATGAACCACACCTAACCCAGCTTGAAGCCCTAAACCTTTTAATAAATTCTCTTTTTTAAAATTCAATAATAAGTACGTTGCACTTGTAAAATGAGAACCGTGGGCTACATTTCTGAAATTATCATCTTCATCATAAGGGTTGGTACTGTAGGCAAAACCTTGACCTAATCTTAACATTAAATATCTTTTTAAGAAATAGAAATTATAATGTGCATACAAACTAAAATGTTCACCTAGATAACTATTATCCAAATCATTATACATAAAAGACACACCATATTCAGGGTTATTATATAACCTTTGCCATTCTTCTTCTCCAAAGGTTTTTTTCTGAAAAGAAAGTATTACCCCTGAAGGGTGACCCGTAATTAAGTGTGAAATATCGGGGTTGTGTTTTAAAATGGTGCCATAAAAATTGGTAACATCTAACGTATACCATGACTTAGCTTTTTCCTGAGAATTCCCCAAAAAGCATACTAAGAAAAAAACTAAAACTATCCGATTTGTCATCCGGCAAAAGTAGCAATAATGGTAAAATAACCAATTTGATATCCTCACTTAGTGTGAAGAACGTGCAGATTAGTTAAAAAATTGCTGAGGCAATCTTTTTAATATTATCAGATTTACCCATAGAATAATAATGTAATACCGGCACACCATATTCCATTAATTCCTTTGATTGTTGTATTGCAAACTCTATTCCCACTTCTCTTACTTCTTTATTGGTTTTACACTGCTCAACAGCTCTAACCAACTCATCTGGAATATCCAGCTTAAACACCTGAGGAAGTAATTGAAGATGTCTTTTTACCGCCACAGGTTTTATACCAGGTATGATAGGCACATTTATTCCTGACTCTTTGGCTTTTTCTACAAATTCAAAGTACTTTTTATTATCAAAGAACATTTGAGTTACTACATAGTCTGCCCCAGCATCAACTTTATGTTTTAATCTTCTTAAATCAGAATCAATAGAAGGGGCTTCCATATGTTTTTCAGGATAACCAGCGACTCCTACACAAAAATCAGACTGATTATCGGTTTCTATCACTTCATGCAAAAACTGACCCCTATTCATATTTACAATCTGCTCTACCAATTCATTTGCAAAGTTATGTCCTCCACGAGTAGGTGTAAAGTATTTTTCTTCTTTCATGGCATCCCCTCGTAAAGCCATTACATTATCTATTCCCAGATAATGACAGTCTACCAGCAAATATTCTGTTTCTTCTTTGGTAAAACCACCACACAATACATGCGGAATAGTATCTACATTGTACTTATGTTTAATTGAAGCACAGATTCCCACGGTACCAGGACGCATTCTTGTTAGTTTTTTATCTAACAATCCATCACGGTCGATATAAATAAATTCTTCTCTAGAAGTAGTTACATCAATAAAAGGAGGATTAAACTCCATTAATGGATCAATGTTATCATACAATTCCTGTATACTTCTTCCTTTTTGTGGAGGTATCAATTCAAATGAAAATAAGGTTTTCCCTTTTGCATTTTTAATATGATCTGTAACTTTCATTTTCTACAATTATCGTTTCTAGTGTTTTTTAAGTTTCGTTTTTATTTGACTGTATAACATATTTACTTGTCCCAAATGATAAATATCATGCTGAACAGCACCCCTTATCATGTACGCATTACTATAATCTTTTCCCATAGTAAACTCGTTTACCCACGAATCTGGTTTGGCCTCAAGCAATTCACAAAGAGATTCATGAGTAGATTTTAATTCTTTTAGAATTTTATCTTTTTGCCCCTGATCCACTTTCAATATGTTTGGCCTCCAATCTTTTTCCGAATTCATTTCTATGCTATAAGTGTCATTGTCTTTCAATTTCTCTAAGACAAACACTTTCCAATCTATGATATGGTAAACAAGTTCTGTAATAGAATGACTAGCTCCTTCTGGTGTCTGGTTCCAAAATATGACAGGAATCTCTTCTAAGGTTTTAAATAGTGAAGGACCATACCACGGTTGGCCGTTAAAAGCCTCGTCTATTTGTTGTATACAATCTTCGACATCCATAATTATTCAATAACATTTGGGCTCAACCATTTTTGAGCATACTCGGGAGAAACATTTTTACGTTTAGCAAAATCCTGAACTTGATCATCTTTTATTTTTCCAAGACCAAAATAACGAGCTTCCTGATTTCCAAAATAGTATCCAGAAACAGAAGCTGCCGGCCACATGGCTAAGCTTTCGGTTAACTCAACTCCTATATTTTCTTTTACTTTTAACAACTCCCAAATAGTGAGTTTTTCGAGATGATCCGGACAGGCAGGATATCCAGGAGCAGGACGAATGCCTTTATATTCTTCTTTAATAAGCTCTTCATTGGTAAGATTTTCTTGGTTTGCATACCCCCAATGCTCCTTACGTATGTTCTCATGCAAATACTCGGCAAAAGCTTCTGCCAACCTATCGGCTAAAGCCTTAATCATTATAGAGTTATAATCATCATGATCTGCTTCGAATTGCTTTGCAAGTTTTTCAGTTCCAAAACCAGCAGTCACACAAAAACATCCTATATAATCCTGAATTTCGCTTTCCTTAGGTGCAATAAAATCGGCTAATGCAAAATTAGGTTTCCCGGCATGTTTTTTAAGTTGTTGCCTTAGAGTTCTAAAACTAAAAACACCTTTCCCATTAAGCACTTCTATATCATCATCGTTTAATGTGTTGGCTTCAAACAATCCAAAAACTGCTTTTCCTTTAAGAAGCCTCTCATTTAAAACCTTGTTTAATAGTATTTTGGCATCATTAAATAAAACCTCTGCCTGCTCCCCTACTATTTCATCAGTTAATATCGCAGGATATTTTCCATGAAGATCCCATGATCTAAAAAATGGGGTCCAATCGATATAAGGGAGTAACTTTTCTAAATCGAAATCCTCAATTACTTGAATTCCTAATTGATTGGGTTTACTAATTTCTGAAGTTGTCCAATCAATTTTATATTTATTCTTTCGAGCTTCTTCTATGGACAAATATTCTTTTTGTTTGGTTCTCTTGAGAAATCCATCTCTAAACTTTTCATAATTTTCCTTTAGATCTCCAATATATTTTTGATTACTTCTTTTGTTCAGTAAGTCTCCAACTACAGTTACAGCTCTGGAAGCATCATTTACATGAACAACAGCATTTTTATATTGCGGATCAATTTTCACTGCAGTATGCGCCTTAGAAGTTGTAGCTCCGCCAATTAACAATGGAATATTGAAGTTTTTACGATCCATTTCTTTTGCCAAATACACCATTTCATCTAAAGACGGAGTTATAAGACCACTTAACCCTATAATATCAACTTGTTCGTCTATGGCGGTTTGAATTATTTTTTCGGGAGGAACCATGACACCAAGATCAACGATCTCATAATTGTTACATCCTAATACCACTGAAACAATGTTTTTTCCAATATCATGAACATCTCCCTTGACAGTAGCCATCAGTATTTTTCCATTTGACTCTGTAACAGTTCCTTTATCTTCTTCAATAAAGGGCAATAAATAAGCTACGGCTTTTTTCATCACTCTAGCCGATTTTACCACCTGAGGTAAAAACATTTTCCCTGAACCAAAAAGATCACCAACAACATTCATCCCAGTCATTAAATGCCCCTCTATAACTTCGATAGGCTTATCAACATTTTGTCTCGCTTCTTCTACGTCTTCTTCTATAAATTGATCTATTCCTTTTACCAGAGCCCTTGTAATTCTATTCTGCAAGGGTTCCTCTCTCCAAGAAAGGTCAACTGTTTTTTCTTTTTTAGACCCTTTTACTGTTTCTGCAACATCTAATAACCTTTCTGTAGCATCGGCTCTTCTATCAAGAATTACATCTTCTACATATTCCAATAAATCTTTAGGGATATCATCATACACTTCCAGCATAGCAGGGTTAACAATACCTATATTCATGCCGGCTTTAATAGCATGATACAGAAATACCGAATGCATAGCTTCTCTTACAACGTTATTCCCTCTAAAGGAAAATGACACATTACTCACCCCTCCACTGACACTACAATGCGGCAGATTTTGTCTTACCCAACGAGTAGCTTCAATAAAATCAACTGCATTTTTGCGATGCTCCTCCATACCTGTAGCTACAGGAAAAATATTTAAATCAAAAATGATATCTTCTGGTGGAAATTTGACCTTATTTACCAACACCTCATAGGATCTTTTGGCGATTTCGATTCTACGCTCATAATTATCGGCCTGTCCAACTTCATCAAATGCCATTACAATTACAGCAGCTCCATAGCGTTTTATAGCTTTTGCATGTTTAACGAATTCTTCCTCTCCTTCTTTTAAACTGATGGAGTTGACTACGCATTTTCCTTGCACCACTTGTAGACCTGCTTCTATGATTTCCCATTTGGAGCTATCGATCATGATGGGTACCCGAGCAATATCAGGCTCTGCTACAATCAAATTCAAGAATTTGACCATTGCTTCTTTACCGTCTATTAATCCATCATCCATATTGATATCGATGATCTGTGCCCCTCCTTCTACTTGATGCCTGGCAATAGAAAGTGCTTCTTCATAATTCTCTTCTTTAATTAATCGAAGAAATTTACGAGATCCTGCTACGTTTGTTCGTTCCCCAACATTTACGAAGTTAGATTCGGGAGTGATTACCAGAGGTTCCAATCCTGACAGTTTCATGTATCGTACTGACTCTTTATTCATAATTATACTGCTACACTTACTAAACGTGGTTTGTAATCTTTTACTAAATCTGCTATTGCTTCTATATGCTCTGGTGTGGTTCCACAACATCCTCCTACTATATTGACCAAACTCTTATCTAAATATTCTTTTATTTGAGTCGCCATTTGTTCAGGCGTTTCATCATACTCCCCAAAGGCATTAGGTAAACCAGCATTAGGGTGAGCAGACACCGCAAAAGGTGCTTTTTGAGATAACACCTCCAAGTGAGGTGTTAGTTGATTTGCCCCCAAGGCACAGTTAAACCCTATAGATAACATAGGAATATGTGAAACTGAAATCAAAAAAGCCTCTGCCGTTTGACCAGACAACGTTCTACCACTAGCATCGGTAATCGTTCCACTGACCATAATTGGGATGTCAATTTCTCGTTCGTCTTTAACCTCTTCTATGGCAAAAAGAGCAGCTTTAGCATTTAAAGTATCAAAAACTGTTTCAACCAGCAATATATCCGCGCCTCCATCGATTAAAGCTTCTACCTGTTGCTTATATGCTATTTTTAGTTCATCAAAACTCACAGCCCTGTATCCCGGATCATTAACATCTGGAGACATACTTGCTGTTTTGTTTGTTGGGCCAATAGAGCCAGCAACAAAACGTGGTTTGTAAGGTTCTTTTGCTGTAAACTCATCTGCGACTTCTTTTGCAATTTTTGCAGACTGGTAATTTAATTCATACACCAAATCCTCCATTTCATAATCTGCCATTGCTATAGTAGTTCCAGAAAAAGTATTAGTCTCAACGATATCTGCCCCAGCTTCAAAATATAATTTATGCACCTCTTTTATAGCTTCGGGCTGTGTAATACTTAATAAGTCATTGTTCCCTTGAAGAGGTGTAGGCCAGTCTTTAAATCGTTCACCTCTAAAATCTTCTTCAGTAAACTTATGACGTTGTAGCATTGTTCCCATTGCTCCATCAAGTACAAGGATTTTTTCTTCTAGTATTTGTCTTATATCTTTCATATCAATCAAACTACATTATGCTTTATAAACTCTATTTCTCAGTAAACATCATATACCAAAAACCTGGTTGTTACCTACAACTTACAGCAATAAATACAAATCAAGAAAAATGGGAAAAATATAACTTTGGTTATATATCTTCGTTATCTATTCCTACAAAACAATCGGATAGAATGTAGCACCTTCTTTAACAGATAAAGGGTTGCTAAGGCTTCACGGGGTCTATTCCCTCCACCTTTCTTGATAACATTTAATACTTTAATGAACATAACGGATATACCGTTATTTTGACTACAAATTAAACTTATAACCTTTTGTTATGCAAGTTTATTTGTAATTTTTATGATTCCTCAATAAAATTATCAGTTTTCGAGGTAATCATTTTGTAATAATCCAGAAATTCTTCTGGTTAAGATTCAGGAGCCAATTCTACCTCTAATCCATCTAATTCTGGAGTTATTGGTATTTGACACCCAAGTCGACTATTATCTTCTACATAAAAAGCTTCGGCTAACATTAAATCTTCATCGTCACTCATTTCCGGCAAATTATGATTTGATAACACATAACATTGACATGATGCACACATGGCCATTCCTCCACAAGTTCCTTCTACGGGAAGCTCATAAGCTTTACAAACTTCCATCAGGTTCATATTCATATCGGTAGGCGCCTGCACCTCATGAACTACACCTTCTCGATCTTTTATTTTTATGGTAACGTCGGACATATTAATATTTTTCTACGTACAAATATAAGTAAAGACCTCACAGATTTTTGCAACCTGTGAGGTCAAAAACCTAAATATTGTCTTTTAAACGATTGCTTTTACAACCTCTTTCTTTGCTTCTTTTTTGGTACCATCGAATCCTTCAACTCCTCCAACTGTAGTATATTTCATAACATATTTTTTGTCTGGATGAATTCTTTGATAAGCACTCTGACACATGATCGCTGCCTCATGAAAACCCGAAAGTATCAATTTCAATTTCCCTTTGTAGGTATTCACATCTCCAATGGCATATATACCTGGAATATTAGTTTGATAATCATAAGAATTATCAACTTTTATAGCATTTTTTTCGATCTCTAATCCCCAATTGGCAATAGGACCAAGTTTTGGAGATAATCCAAATAATGGAATAAAGTAATCGGTATCTAAATGGATGTCGCCTTTGGTTTTGTGCTTAATCCCAACTGCAGTTATGTGATCATCACCTTTCAGTTCTTTTACCTCAGCTTCTGTAATCAGGTTCACTTTTCCTAGTTTAGAAAGTTCTGCTACTCGCTCTACTGAATCGAGTGCACCTCTAAATTCGTTTCTTCTATGTACTAAGGTTACTTCGCTAGCGACATCTGCCAAGAAGATGGTCCAATCTAATGCAGAATCTCCACCTCCAGCGATCACTACTCTTTTATCTCTATATACTTCTGGATCTCTAATAATATAAGCAACTCCTTTATCCTCAAAATCTGTAATATTTGGGATTGGTGGTTTACGAGGTTCAAAAGAACCTAATCCACCTGCAATAGCTACTACCGGAGCATTATGTTTTGTCCCCTTATTAGTAGTTACCAAAAACGTGTCATCTTCTAACTTCTCTATAGTTTCTGCTCTTTCACCTAAGGTAAATCCTGGACTAAAAGGTTTTATTTGTTCCATTAAATTATCTACCAGCTGTCCGGCCATAATTTCTGGAAAACCAGGAATATCATATATTGGTTTTTTCGGATATATTTCTGCGCATTGTCCTCCTGGTTGTGGTAATGCATCGATTAGATGTGTTTTCAACTTCAATAATCCTGCTTCAAAAACGGTAAACAACCCTGTTGGTCCCGCTCCTATGATTAAAATATCAGTCTTGATCATGTTCAACTTCTTTTTTTCCTATTAATCCTTTGGTGAATTCATTGAGTGTTTCAACTTTTTCCTCGAAATCACCTTTTATTGTTTTTCTATATTCATTCAAATTTTTAACTAAATCATCAATATTTTCAGGAATTACTTCCTCAAAAAACTGACGTAATCTTTTGGCTGTGGTTGGCGATTTCCCATTGGTGGAAATAGCTACCTTCACGTTACCCTTTGTTACAATACCTCCCATATAAAAATCACAATACGGTGGATTATCTGCAACATTCACCAACTTACTTCTTTTCCTGCAATCCTTGTACACTTTTATATTAACCTCAGGAATATCTGTAGTGGCAATTACTATGTGTTTACCTTTTAAGTAACGTCTGTGATACTTTTTGGTAATCATTTCTACTCCAAATTTATTTGCCAATGCGACTGTATCTTCTCTGAACATTGGTGACACCATGGTGACTTTAGCATCTGGACTAGACTTTGTTAAGAACGTTAGTTTTTCTTCGGCAACATTACCTCCTCCTACAATTAGGATTTCTAGGTTCTTTACCTTTAAAAAAACCGGATATAAATTATTTCTTTCCTCCATTATTTCAGCATTCCCATTTTATTAAGATACAATTTCTTTCTGTACTTCTTGATAAATGGATGCCAGTTTTACTCTTTGTTCAACTACTTCACCAATAACTATTATTGCTGGTGAAGACAATTTTTTCTCCAGAACCACTTGCTCTATTGTATCAATTGTACCAAATCCAAATTGTTCATTTCTAGTAGTTCCATTTTGAATAATAGCCACCGGAACGTTGCTTTTGTTTTCGGCTGCAAAGATACTAACTATTTCACTCAACTTACTCATTCCCATTAAAATTACCACAGTTGCATTTGATTTAGCTGCCAGGCAAACATCCTGTGATAATTTATGAGATTTTGTGGTACCGGTAATGACCCAAAAACTTTCAGAAGCTCCTCTTTTGGTTAAAGGAATCCCTTGATAAGCCGGCACAGCCAGGGCCGATGATATTCCCGGAACCATTTGTGTTTCTATAGCTTGCTCCCTAGCATAATCTATTTCTTCGGCTCCTCTTCCAAAAATAAAAGGATCTCCTCCTTTTAGTCGAACTACATGACCATGGCTCTTGGCTCTAGCAACGATTAAATCATTAATCTGTTCTTGCCTGTACGCATAGCATCCTTTTCGTTTACCAACAAAAATTTTCTCAGCTTCGGGAGCATAGGCCAACAGATCTTCATTGATAAGTGCATCATACAACACCACATCTGCAGACTCTAAAGCTTTGATCGCTTTAAGCGTTATTAAATCTGGATCTCCAGGTCCCGCTCCTACGACGGTCAATTTCGGTGTTTTACTTCTCATCATTAATGATTTTTATCATTTCACTTCAACTAAATTTTCTTTAGAACTTAATCAAAGTTATAGCATTATACGCTCTCAACCTCAGCCATTCTATACTTTTGAACTTTTAACAAAAACTCCTCTGCAATTTTAATATAATCTAAAGCAAAGTCCTTTGTTGGTGCATTTTTTTGAATTTGATATACAAGGTCTGCGAAGCTTCCATCAAGCTGAACTTTATTTGTTTCTACAAAAAGTTCATCAAACTGACGAATAATACCTGCATGAGTATTGGTTTTTTTATTCTCTGCGATAAGCAAAGCTTTTGCAGAATTAACTAAGGAACTATACGTATGATATACAGCATCTGAGTACACTTCATTATCGAATGAAGCCTTAGCGTTTTGAATCTTTTCTTCGCTCTCTAAAAACAATGTAGCTACCAAATCGATTACCACTCCTGCACACTCACCAACTCCTATAGCTTTTACATACTTTTCTTCATTTCCCCAATCTACAAAATCTTCGGCCTTTAGGTTTTCTACATCAGATAAGTCTGTTAATAATTCGTAGAAATATTTCTCTCCTTTTTCGGAATAATAATCTACAAACTGTTGATTTGGACTATTAGTCTCAAAATCATTCAAGATACGTCTAAGTGCCTCAGGCCCTCTTCTACTTGGTATTTTCACCACTTTATCAGCAAAACGACCATTTCCATCACCTAAATTTCCTCCTCCTAGCAACACCTGAAGTGCTGGAGCTACTAATTTATCTTTTGTACGAATTGACATCCCTTGGAAACCAATATTAGCCATGTTATGTTGCCCACAAGCATTCATACACCCACTAATTTTAATTACCAAATCTTCTTTCTCCAAATACTGAGGATACTCTGCCTTAAGCACTCTTTCCAATTCATCTGCAATACCAGTACTGCTTGCTATTCCCAAATTACAAGTATCTGTTCCAGGACAAGCTGTAATGTCTACTGCTTTGTTATATCCAGCTTCTGTAAAACCAAGCTTCCCTAATTCCTGATAAAAGAAGGGTACTAAATCTTCTCTCACAAATGGAATCAAAATATTCTGACGTAGTGATAAACGAAGCTCTCCAGCAGCATACTGCTCTACTAAATCTGCCAATAACCGAGCCTTATCTGTATAAAAATCCCCCAATAATACTTTAATTCCTATTGCTACATAACCTTGCTGTTTTTGAGGAATTACATTTGTAGATTTCCAAAGGTTATAAGCTTTTTGATCCTTAATTTCAACAACTGGTGTTTGAACTTCAACAGGAACTGAAACTTCATATGAATCTGCATCTATCGGCACAGACTTATTCACAATTGCCTTTTGCTCAGCTTCAACCAAATCTTTGAATGCTTCTAAACCTATATCCTTAATTAAGAATTTCATTCTGGCTTTTGCTCTACTCTTTCGCTCTCCATGGCGATCAAAAATTCGAAGAACTCCTTCCATTAAAGGAATTATTTTATCTGCAGGCAAAAAACTGTAGAGTTCGTCTGCATGTCTTGGTTGAGAACCAAGACCTCCTCCTAACATTACTTTAAAACCTCGTACTCCGTCTTCAATTTTGGCTATAAAACCAAGATCATGCATATAAGATAGTCCTGTATCTTCATCTGTTCCTGAAAAAGAAACCTTGAACTTCCTTCCCATCTCCTGACAAATCGGATTTCTTAAAAAGTTTTGGAACACCGCATGCGCATATGGAGAAACATCAAAAGGTTCATTGATATCTATCCCTGCAGTTTCAGAAGCAGTTACATTGCGTACAGTGTTTCCACAAGCTTCTCTAAGCGTAACATCATCTTTTTCAAGCTCTGCCCACAGCTCTGGAGTCCTGTTTAAATCTACATAGTGTATTTGGATATCCTGGCGTGTCGTGATATGCAATCGACCTCTTGAATATTCATCAGATACTTCGCATATACGTTTTAATTGATTTGATTTCACTTTACCATATGGCAACTTGATACGAATCATTTGCACGCCTTCTTGACGCTGACCATAAACTCCACGAGCCAAACGAAGACTTCGAAACTTTTCCTCATCAATCTTCCCTTTATGAAAAAGCTCTATTTTGTTTGCTAATTCAATAATGTCTTTCTCGACAATTGGGTTTTCTATTTCTGTTCTAAAACTTTGCATCTTTTTTTATGTTTGGCTTTTTTAATCCTTCAAAAAAGGACATAATTATGACTTTTGTATGCTCTATTTTTTACCTTTAAAACTTATGGTTTTTTATCTAGGATTAGGCTTTATTTTTTTACTCTATAAATCCTACTCCAGATGTATTATTGGTTTGCGAATCTATTAACACAAATGACCCCGAAGCTCTATTATTACTGTAAGAGTCAAACGCTAAAGGTTTACTTAACTGTATCTGAACTTTTCCAATCTCATTCAACTCAAGTGAATTTTTGGAAGTATCCTCTCCTGAAAAATCGGTAGCGATGGTACCACTAATAGTTTTAACCTTAGCCAATATTCTATTGCTCCCACTTTGTATAAAATAATTAGTTCCCGGGGTTAAGGTCTTACTATCCATCCAACATACTGTGGCTACCAATTGTTTTTCAACTCTTGGTTTTTCTTCAGATTTCACGATCATGTCACCACGACTTATGTTTACATCATCTTCAAGAGTGATTGTACAGGAACTACCTCTTCCAGCCGTATCAAATTTTTGATCGAAAAAATAAATTTCTTTTATTTTAGAAGTGGTCAGTGATGGTAAAATTGTTACTTCATCTCCAACGGAAACATCTCCTCCATACAATTTACCTGCATACCCTCTAAAATCATGAAATTCGTCCTTTTTAGGTCTTATCACAGTTTGCACTGGAAAACGAGCTTGTGATTTTTCATAAACATCTTGCGCATTTAATTCTTCTAAATGTTCAAGCAACGTTTGCCCATCATACCATGGAGTATTTGCTGATTTATCAACTACGTTATCACCTTGCAAAGCACTTACCGGAATAAAAGTAATATTCTGTTCTTTGTATTCACTTTTATCGATCAACGCTTGAAAATCAGTTTTCACTTCTTCATATTTCTCCTTAGAGAAATCTACCAAATCCATTTTGTTTATGGCTACTATTACATCCTTAACCCTTAACAAGTTATTGATAAAAAAGTGACGGTATGTTTGTTCGACCACACCTTTTCTAGCATCTACCAAAATAATTGAAGCTTGAGACGTTGAAGCCCCGGTAACCATGTTTCTGGTATATTCTATATGGCCAGGTGTATCTGCGATGATATAACTCTTTTTCTTTGTAGAAAAATATATATGCGCTACATCTATTGTGATTCCTTGTTCACGTTCTGCAACTAACCCATCTGTTGCTAAAGAAAAATCTAAATAATCGAAACCATTAGCTTTACTCTTAGTCTCTATAGCTTCTAATTTATCTGTAGTAAGTGATTTGGTATCATATAAAATTCTACCGATAAGGGTACTTTTCCCATCATCTACACTTCCTGCTGTTGCTATTTTTAGTACTTCCATCTTATTTTATTTAGTTGATGGTTGACTGTCGTTTGTTGCAGGTTTATTCACCTAAACAACTGACAACTATCAACTCTTTAAAAATATCCTTGTTGTTTTCTTTTTTCCATTGCTGCTTCAGATCGTTTGTCATCTATTCGAGCCCCACGTTCTGAAATTTTAGAATCTCTAATCTCTGCTACTACTTTGTCTATAGTTACTGCATCAGATAATACCGCTGCCGTACATGACATATCTCCTACAGTACGAAAACGCACCATTCTCTCTTCTACGATTTCATCATCTTCTCGATATACCACATTGTCTTCTGCAGACCAGATCATACCGTCTCTGAGGAAGGTTTTACGTTTGTGTGCAAAATAAATTGAAGGAATTTCGATACCTTCTTTCTCGATATAGCTCCACACATCTAGCTCTGTCCAATTACTAATCGGAAAAACTCTTACATTCTGACCTAAATCTATCTTCCCATTAAGGTGATCAAACAACTCTGGACGTTGATTTTTCTCATCCCATTGCCCAAAATCGTCTCTAACCGAAAAAATACGTTCTTTAGCTCTTGCTTTTTCTTCATCTCTTCTTGCTCCACCAATAGCTGCATCAAACTTAAACTCTTCTAAAGCATCAAGAAGCGTGGTTGTTTGCAAACTATTTCTACTCGCATATTTTCCTTTTTCTTCAATTACTTTCCCTTGATCAATAGAATCCTGAACATTTCGTACAATAAGTTCTACTCCAAGTTCTTCTACCAATTTATCTCTAAATTCTATAGTTTCAGGAAAGTTATGACCAGTATCGATATGTAATAATGGAAAGGGTATTTTTGAAGGATAGAATGCTTTTTGCGCCAACCTAACCAAGGTAATAGAATCTTTTCCTCCAGAAAATAAAAGAACAGGTCTTTCAAATTGAGCTGCTACTTCTCTCATAATATAAATGGCTTCGCTCTCTAAGGCATTTACCTGTAAAAATGATGTCACCGCAGAATCTCCTGTTAATTCATTTAGTTGCTCTACTTTCTTCTCTAGTATTTCCATGCTTCGTTCGTCGTAATTTATTTAGTTAGTATGCAACCCACACTCTCTGTTCTCTAATACTTTTGTTGGGTCAAAATATTTAAACTCATTAGGTAAATTATTCTCTTCCAGATATACGTCTAATTCTGCATCACTGTAATAGTAAAACGGACTCACTTTTAAAATCCCATCTTTACCCATACTTATGATATCTAGCGAATCTCTAAGTGCAGTTTGTCCTTTTCTAAGATTTGTAAACCACACATCTGGTGTAAAATCTGCCATGGCTCTTTTAAATGGCTCTAACTTTACCTGCTCGGTAAATTCTTTGTGTTTTGGATCGTCTATATCTGGAATACCCATGATAACATCTCTATGAGCAGAAGTTTGTCTTGGCACATATAATTTGATATTTAATCCTAGTTGCGCTATTACTTCTTCTGCATGGCGATATGTATTTGGTGTATTATACCCAGAATCACACCAAATTACAGGAATATCTTCTTGAGCCTCTACACAAGCCTTTAAAATAGCAGCTTCATAAGGCCTGAAATTTGTTGTAACTACAGGCTTTTTCGCCTGTTGAACGGCCCATTGTGCTATTTCTAACGGAGTCTTTTCTTTTAATTCTTTGTTTAAATTTTCTATTTCTTTTTCTGTAAAACTCATGCTCTAAATTAGATTCAGGATGTTACCTCTTTTTCAAAATGCAATTATTTTCCCCACTTTATTCGATTCCATATTCTTTCATGAAAGAAATACAAAATCATTTTCGTCACAAAATCGACCGATGCAATAGATGTAGCCAGCACTATTTCTCCAGTAAGAATGTACGATACTACCAAAGTATCTAGGGTTCCTATCACCCTCCAACTTACCGCCTTAGCAATACTGCGAATAGGTTTCTCTGACGACTTATCGCTTTCATAAGTCGTTTTTTTTGAAGCTACTTTGTCTATTATCATTTGATCTAAAATCATGCTCTTTTCTAAAAATCTATTATCCTATCGGATTAGTAGGATTTAAAACAAATGTATATATAAAATTTCACATAGAACATACCCTTAGTCGATTTTTATGATATTACTAACAAAGTCTATTCAATTTAGAGAATATTACAGCTTCAAGTCTTAAATATGTTAAATATGATAGGAAACAATTAACAGATTCTAAGTATATTGAAAAGCAATATTGCCTAGATGATAAGCGTTTATCTAGTATTATAAAACTCAAAATCCAAATTAAGATGAAAAAGTTAAGCCTGCTGTTATGTTTAATTACTGCATCATTATTTGTGGGATGTAGCAGTGATGATGACACCCCAGTAATTGACCAATCTTCGATTCCAGGAACATGGAATCTTACTGACGTTAGGTCTGAAAACGGAAAAGTTTCTGCCACTATTCAAGGAGTCCCGGTAAGCGGTGACTACAGTGTAGATGGAAAAGACTATGACGCTAGTATAACTTTTACCGAAGGCACAAGTGAAAATGACGCCAATACGGTAGCTGCAACAGGTGGTTTTACCTTGGTAGCTACAGTAACTATTCCTACTCAAGACCCTGTAGAAGTTGAAGAAACTATCCCGAGTGTTATTGGCTCCGGCGAATGGACCGTAGACGGCAATACACTTACTACGACCGTACAAGGAGAGACTCAGAACTATGAGATTGTTGAATTAACAGGTACAAGTATGACCCTGAAAATTGAAATAGACGAAACTCGAACTATAGAGCAGTTAGGTAATATTGAAGCTGCCATAACTGGGGAACAATTTTTTGTACTTACCAAACAGTAACAGTATTTTATTTATAAGAAAAAAAAAAGCAGTGAAAATTTCACTGCTTTTTTTTTCTTATAATTCTCTCAATGCCTGATCCAAATCAGCTATAATATCATCGATATGTTCAAGTCCAACGGAGCATCGAACCATTCCATTGGTTATACCCACTGCTTGTTTATCTTGATCATTCAATTTGCTATGTGTTGTTGAGGCAGGATGCGTTACAATAGTCCTTGTATCTCCCAAATTAGCAGAAAGTGAACACATTTTTATACTATTAAAAAAAGTTTCCCCCCCAGACACTCCTCCTTTTACCTCGAACGCAACAATATTACCTCCCAATCTCATTTGCTTTTTTGCAACCCTATATTGCGGGTGTGATGCCAAAAATGGATATTTCACCCAATTTACTTTTGGATGTTCCTCTAAAAACTGAGCCAGTTTCAAAGCGTTTTCACAATGCTTTTCTACTCTAACCGCCAAAGTTTCTAAACTTTTTGATAGCACCCAAGCGTTGAAAGGAGATAATGCAGGTCCCGTATTACGTGAAAACAAATATATTTCCCTTATTAATTCTTTTTTACCAACAGTCACACCACCTAAAACTCTACCTTGTCCATCAATAAGTTTGGTCGCAGAATGTATAACTAAATCAGCACCAAATTGTATAGGGTTTTGCAAGTAAGGAGTTGCAAAACAATTGTCGATGACTAGTAACAAATTGTGTTTTTTTGCTATCTCCCCTAACAGTTCCAGATCTAATATATCTACTCCTGGATTTGTAGGAGACTCGGCGTAAATAATTTTAGTATTAGGCTGAATCAGGCTTTCTACTTTATCTATTTCATTTACATGAAAATAACTAGTTTCAATATTCCACTTTGGAAAATACTTTGTAAACAACGAATGCGTCGAGCCAAATACAGATCTTGCTGAAACAATATGATCACCAGCATCAAGTAATGCGGCAAATGTCGAAAAAACTGCAGCCATACCTGTAGCAAATGCGTATCCAGCTTCTGCACCTTCAAGCTTACATACTTTATCTACAAACTCTGAGGTGTTAGGATTACTAAACCTGCTGTACAAATTTCTTTCTTTTTCCTCGGCAAAAGAGGCTCTCATTTCTTCTGCATCTTCAAAGACAAAACCCGATGTGAGATACATAGGGGTAGCATGCTCTAAAAATTGAGTTTTTTCGGTTTGTGTTCTTACCGCTAAGGTTTCAAAATGTTGTTTTTCTTTGCTCATACTTCTTGGTCATTAACCACTACTTTGTATTTTATCTCGGCAGTTGGCTCTAAAGTTTTAGACACCGAACAATATTTTTCGAATGAAAGCTGAGCGGCTCTTTTAGCTTTCTCTGGTACGATATCACCTTCTAGATAAACTGTGACATGAATCTCTTTAAAAGGCTTAGCTCCATCGATCTCTACTCGTGTCCCATCTACCTCTGCACGATAATCTGTGATCTCTTGTCTTTGTTTTTTCAAAATTGAAATAACATCAATCGCACTACATCCTGCGACTCCCATAAGCACATATTCCATAGGACTAGGTGCCAGGTCATGCCCCCCAACCTCTGCCTTACTATCTATATGGGTAATATGTCCTCTTTCATTTTTAAGTTCAAAATGATAGTCGTTATCGATTCTTTTAAGTTGTACTTTCATGTTTTGTATTATTATATTATTCGCGATCTGCTAGTCTTAAAATATCTCCAAAAACTCCTCTGGCAGTAACTTCAGCCCCTGCTCCTGCTCCTTGAATTACAATAGGCTGATCTCTGTAGGATTCTGTATATATTTCGAATATAGAGTCGGAACCTTTTACTTGTCCTAACGCACTGCCTTCTGGAACAGAAACTAATTTAACATCCAAATTTCCTTTTTCCTGAGATAAGTCTCCCCAAAGATCTCCAATATATCGTAAAACACAACCTGGTTTTTGCTCTTCTTTAACTTTTTTATAAATAGGATCCAACTCAGATAACTTCTCTAAAAAAGATTTGGCATCACCGTCTCGTAAATTTTCGGGGATTAAGTTATGAATCGTTATATCTTCAAACTCGTTTGCCAAATCGAGCTCTCTGGCAAGAATCAACAATTTTCTTCCTACATCGTTTCCACAAAGATCCTCCCTTGGGTCGGGTTCGGTATATCCGTTGTTAATTGCTTCTTGTAAAACCTCACTAAATGGCCTGTCTTTTACAGAAAAGGTATTGAACAAATAACTTAGAGAACCAGAAAAAACACCTTTAATTCTGGTAATATTTTCTCCAGAAAGATGCAACAACTTGATGGTATCTATTAATGGAAGTCCTGCTCCAACATTAGTCTCATACAAATATTGCTTTTGATTTTCTTTGAGTACCGTTCGTAGCTTTTTATAAAAATCAAAACTCAAAGTATTAGCCACCTTATTTGAAGAAACAAGATCGAAACCATGGGCTACTAAATAATTATAATTTTTTGTAAAATCTTCACTAGCGGTATTATCTACAGCGATTAAATTTTCCAAATGATGTTCATTGGCATACTTCACCACATCTTCAACACTATATCCACTTTCCTGTTTCTGAATTTCTTCGATCCAATTTTCTTTAACACCGTTTTTATCTAAAAGCACCTTTTTAGAATTTGCAATAGCAAATACATTAAGTAGAATATGTTTTCTTTTTTCTATTTGTTTTGCCGATTTCAATATTTGATTTATCAAAGTACCACCTACCAATCCATGACCAAAAACGGCAATGTTAATTTTTTTAGAAATTTCAAAAATCTCACCGTGAATCACATTCAATGCTCTATGCATTTGGTTTTTTCGTACTACCAGACTTACATTTTTACCTGAGACCGTATTATTAAATAACAGTGGTACTACGTGGTTTTTTATAAGAGCATTATATGGTTTGTGAAAAGTACTTAAGTCTTGCCCAATAATTGAAATGACCGAAACTTCGTTTTCGATAGAAATTGCACTAACATCTCTTCTATGGAAATCTGACTCAAATTCTTGTTCCAGAATATGTTTAGCTTCTACTGCTTTATCTGCATCAACAACAAAACCAATTCCTCTTTCTGAAGACCCTTGAGAAATAATACTTACACTTATATTTTCGTGTGCTAGAGCCCTGAAAATTCTTGCATCTACACCCACTTTACCAAGTAGCCCTCGTCCTTGAAGGTTGATCAATGCAACATTTTCTAAAACCGATAATGAGGTAATTCCCTTTTTCCTTTTTTCTGAAGTGATTAAAGTACCATGACTTTCACGATCAAAAGTATTTAAAATTCTAAGGGGAATATCTTTCTCTATTAACGGAATTATGGTTTTGGCATGTAATATATTTGCTCCAAAAAAAGCGAGCTCGTTCGCTTCAGCAAAAGTTAGTTTTTCTATTTTTTTTGCATCTGGAACAAGATCTGGATTTGCGGTATAAATTCCATCTACATGAGTGAAATTTTGCAGCTCATCAGCTTCAAGGTAATTTGCAAGCAAAGAAGCCGTATAATTACTTCCATTTCTTCCTAAAGTAGTCGTTTCATTTTGACTATTTGACGCTATAAATCCTGTAACTACATTTACCGTAGATCCATTATACTTCGTAAAATGGGAGATTATATTGTCTTTTGACAACTTGTCTAATGGCTGAGCATCTCCAAATTGTCCATCTGTTATAATAAGCTCCCTACTATCTGTAAATTGGGCCTTTATCTTTTGATCCACAAGCAACTGTGTCATCAATTTCGCTGAAATAACTTCTCCCTGAGACAATACCTGATCCTTGATACGTTTACTATAATCTCCCAACAACGAAACTCCTTCAAAAAGTTTATCCAAAATTTCAAATTCTTCTGTAAAACTTACGTTTTCAAAATCTGATATCTGGTACTTTTTAAAGGCCTCTAATTGTTCCTTGTACTTCTTATTATTCTTTGCTTTTTCAAGAATACTTTCTAACTCATTGGTTGTATTCCCACGTGCAGATAGAACCACGGTAATTCTTTCACCGCTTTCTACCTTATCTTTGATAATATCGACAACGGTAGAAATACCCTTACCGTTTGCCAACGATTTACCTCCAAATTTTAATACTTTCATCGCTTATTTTTTCTTTCCTTCAAAAAACATCTTCTAATAACTCACTTAACTGTTCAAATTCTATTAAAAATGCATCGTGACCATGAACCGAGTTAATAACTCCGTGAGTTACGTTATTTTTAACCTGTTTTAAATGACTGTAGGTTTGCGTATCTTCGGCTGCGGTAAAAAACATATCAGAATTGACACTTATCAAATGTATGTCTGAGCTAATAGTCTTTGCAACCTCCAAAAAATCGCCTCTACCCCTTGTGACATCAATATGAGCCAAAACATGATTAAGTTGTTTATAAGCAGATAGCGTAAAGCGCTTCTGTAATTTTTCTCCATGATGTAACAACCAACTTTCTACATTGAACATGTTTCTATCTTCATTAAAAGTTCTATTGAATTTTTGTTTAAACGACTCTGGAGATCTATATATAAGCATTGCATGTAACCTTGCATCATAAACCGGATTGTTTGAATTGAGCAAAATCTGCTCTTGAACCAAACAATTAGCTTTTAGCCAGTCTGTAGACTTCCAATCTGTTGCTACTGGAATAAGATGCCTTATTAAATCAGGCTTAAGAGCAGCTAATTCCCAGGCAATACCTCCACCCACAGATCCTCCAATAGCTGCAAACAACTCTTTTATATTTAACCTTTCCAATCCTTCTAAAAAAATTGAAGCTATATCTCGAGCATTAAACAATGTATAATCCTCATATAAATGCTTTTCGACACCATCATAACCATTCCCCGGAATATTAAAGGATAATACGGTGTATTGAGTCGTATCAATACACTTATTTTCCCCAATAAGTCCGTTCCACCAACCTTTCTCTCCACATACATTCGAATTACCTGTTAACGCATGATTTACTAAGACTATTGGCGCCTCAAATAAAGGTTTACCAAAAACCTCATAGGTCAATGAAATATTTGACAAACGTCTCCCTTTTTCTGTGATAAAATTGGATATATTTATGTTTTGTAACATGAAGGAAAAATTCTCTAAAAAAAATTACTTAACTGCCGCATTCACTTTTTCAAAAGCAGCCTGTAAATCATCTTTTAAATCTTCTATATCCTCAAGACCAACAGACAATCTTATCAAATCCTGAGTTACTCCTGTAGATTCTTGTTGTTCTTCAGTTAACTGTTGATGTGTTGTACTTGCCGGATGAATAATGAGCGACTTAGAATCTCCAATATTTGCCAACAGTGAAAATATTTTAGTCTCATCGGCTATTGTTTTGGCAGAATCAAACCCTCCCTTAACACCGAAAGTGACAATACCGCTTTGTCCTTTGGGCAAATATTCTTGAGATAAAGAATAATAAGTATCATTCTCTAATCCCGGATATTTAACCCAAGCAACTTCTTTTTGCTTTTCCAGCCACTTGGCTAATGCCAAAGCGTTCTCACTATGTTTCTTAATTCTGATTTCTAAAGTTTCTAATCCCTGTAAAATTTGAAATGCATTGAATGGGCTTAGTGCTGCTCCGTGATCCCTTAATCCTTCTACTCTTACTTTAGCAATAAATGCTGCTGGACCTAAGGCTTCATGATATACTAAACCATGATATCCCTGAGAAGGTTCTGTAAATTCAGGAAATTTGCCACTCGACCAATCGAATGTACCTGCATCTATTATCGCTCCTCCTAACGAAGTTCCATTCCCGCTTATATACTTAGTTAATGAATGAATAACGATATTCGCGCCATGTTCGATAGGGTTAAGCAAAGCAGGTGTAGCCACTGTATTGTCTACAATTAGCGGCACTTTATATGATTTTGCTTCTTTTGCTATTGCTTTTAAATCCAAAACATCCAGTTTAGGATTTCCCAAAGATTCTACAAAAAACACTCTGGTGTTTTCTTGTACAGCATTTTTAAAATTTTCTGGTTTAGATGCATCTACAAAGGTTGTCGTAATACCAAATCTAGGCAAAGTAACATTAAGAAGATTATAGGTTCCCCCATACAGACTACTTGAAGCCACTATATGATCTCCTGATTTCAACAATGTTAACAAAGCTGTATTAATAGCAGCTGTACCCGATGCAGTAACAACTGCACCAATCCCTCCTTCTAGAGATGCCAAACGTTGTTCTAAGATGTCATTGGTTGGGTTATTTAATCTTGTATAAATAAACCCTGGTTCAGAGAGACTAAACAAATTGGCCGCATGATCGGCGTTATTAAACACATAAGAAGTTGTTTGATAAATAGGAATTGCTCGTGTTCCTCCATTTGCTGAGACATCATGTCCTGCGTGTAAAGCTCCTGTAGCAAATTTTTGCGTACTCATAATTTTCTAATTTAAATTTTAATATTGATTTTAAAATTCAAATACATCAAACATTCAAAACCTCTGAATGGATTATAGAAAATTAAAAAGAAAGGAAATGACAAATTACCGGATGAGTAATTATGTCGAGTTATCTTTTCCTGAATAATCAGGATAGAATTTAGCACCTTCTTTAACGATTAAAGGGTTGCTAAGGTTTCACAGGGTCTATTCCCTCCACCTTTCTTAATAACTTACTAAAAATGTATAAGAAACTTTGGAACAAAGCTAGTAATATTTTTTAAACTGTAACAAACTACACACAAAAAATATATACTTTGGAAAAATACTCTTGAAAAAGCTCATAAATTTATTGATGAATTAATGATACGTTAAATACTTTTGGATATTATCATTTTTTTTACCTTTGCCGAAATATTTTCAGGGAGAGATTTGGCTGATTGCAACCCATAATACAATACATGACGTATTAAAAATGCTAAAGCAGTTCGGTAATATTTAGTTTGACCGAAAGGTTCGTATCGCAATTTCGTCTTATCCCACTGACAAAACAACAAAAAAGAATGGCATATTTATTTACTTCGGAAAGTGTATCTGAAGGACATCCAGATAAAGTAGCAGATCAAATAAGTGACGCTTTATTAGATAATTTTTTAGCTTTTGATCCAGATTCAAAAGTTGCTTGTGAAACACTAGTTACTACAGGTCAGGTTGTTCTTGCTGGAGAAGTGAAATCTAAAACATATTTAGACGTTCAGCACATCGCCAGAGATGTAATTAATAAAATTGGGTACACCAAAGGTGCCTATCAGTTTAGTGGTGATTCATGTGGTGTTATCTCGCTAATACATGAACAATCCCAGGATATCAATCAAGGTGTAGATCGCGAAACTAAGGAAGAGCAAGGTGCTGGTGACCAAGGGATGATGTTTGGTTATGCTTCTAAAGAAACATCAAACTACATGCCTCTAGCTCTAGATATATCCCATAAAATATTAATAGAGCTTGCGAAACTAAGACGAGAAGGAAAAGAAATTCCATATCTTCGTCCAGATTCTAAAAGCCAGGTTACTATAGAATATAGCGACGATAATATACCGCAACGCATTGTTGCTATTGTGGTTTCTACCCAACATGATGATTTTGATGCAAATGACGATACCATGTTGGCCAAAATCAAGAGTGATATTATTTCTATCTTGATGCCAAGAGTTATTGCTCAATTACCAGATTATGTTCAGAAATTGTTTAATGATAAAATCACTTATCATATCAATCCAACCGGTAAATTTGTAATTGGTGGACCGCATGGAGATACTGGACTTACTGGAAGAAAAATTATCGTTGACACCTATGGTGGAAAAGGAGCTCATGGAGGTGGTGCTTTTTCTGGAAAAGATCCAAGTAAAGTAGATCGATCTGCGGCGTACGCTTCTAGACATATTGCCAAAAACCTTGTTGCCGCAGGAATTGCAAACGAAGTACTAGTACAGGTGTCATATGCTATTGGAGTGGTGGAACCTACATCTATTTTTGTAGATACCTACGGAAGTAGCAAATTAGGGTTAACTGATGGTGAAATCGCTGAAAAAGTTGGGCAAATTTTTGATATGCGCCCTGCCGCTATTGAGGACCGCCTTAAATTAAGAAATCCTATTTATCAAGAAACTGCTGCTTACGGCCACATGGGTAAAGAACCTAAGATCGTTAAAAAGGTCTTTAACAGCCCTTATTCTGGCAATATCGAAAAAGAAGTTGAGTTATTCACATGGGAAAAACTAGACTATGTAGATGCCGTAAAAGCAGCTTTCAATATATAGTTTCATCTATAATAATAGCCCTTTATCGAATTTAACCTTTTTCCTAGAAAAAATGAGGTTTTTCCGTATTCAGAACTCAAGGAATATACCTATTTTTGCGTAGTGATATTAAAGTATCATTTCTGGGGAAAATTTTTGAATTGGTTATTATAATTTTTGTGTCGTAGCATTCACTACATAAGACAAAAATTAATATATACAACACACTAATTTGATTTGATACTAAAATTTAAAATTTAGGGAAATGAAATTAAAGCTTATTATAGCAATTATTGCGTTAGGTGCGTTTGGAACCTCATATGGACAAACATACAAAACCAACTTATCTTCTGTAGAAACCATAGATAATCAAATTCAAGATGAATCTTATAGTTCAGAAGTACCTGTAGCAGACAGGTTATTGATAACTGCTCCTATTGAGAATATTTCAAAAAGTGATAAACAATTCTTTAGTAGAAAGGAATGGAGAAAAATTAAGAAACAACTTCAAAAAAATAAGAAAAGAATTTTAAGTGAAGCTAACAGTATCCATTCTTATAAAGTAGTTGACACTATTTATTTAGATGTTCCTACTAATACAAAAGAATCAAAACAATCGAGACTATCAGGATCTGATTGGTAATAGATAAAAGACTAATACTTACAAAAACCCCATTTATTCCAAATAAATGGGGTTTTTGTATTTAAAACAATACGCGATACACTACTGTTGCATTTTTAGATAGTAATCTGTTGAGTGTTTTCCCGAACCATAAAACAAAAAGAAAATACAAATTAACAGTATTACACTAGCGGTAATTAGGTTTGCAACATTCATCTCACCTATAAAATTAATTGCTACAGCTCCTATTAATAAAGGCAACTGAGCCATAATCGACCATCTAGTTAATAATCCAAATGCTATTAGCACTCCTCCTATAAGATGAGCTGGAGCTACATAATGTACTACAACCATGGCTCCGGCAAGATTTTGCACGGGCTTGATTAAGTCTACTAGAATCTGAGTATTACTTATAAAATTTATGCCTTTTATAAACAAAAATACTCCCAGAGCGATTCTTATAAGGTCTATTGGATAATACGAATGCGCATTTGCCCATTTGTTTAAAGATTTTATGGTTATCATGACAAAAAATATATTGATTAGACCAATATAAGATACTGATTTTTAGATCAATAAAAAAGAAAAAAGCATATTAAGCCATGTAATTAATAAGTCTTTACAATTACCGTTTTATAAATTTAATAAGCCTATATTTTTGAACAATGCTATTTTTAAGAGCCGAAAAAAGTTCCTGAAAATTAATATTAATTGCTTTACTACTGTTCTCGAACATAACATTTAACCTCAGTTTTAGGTAATCTTCATGTTTGAAATAGTTCAAAACCAAAGCGCAAATACCGATCACAAATAATACTGCGCCAATAATTACTTCGATGGGTGATAAATCATGATAAAAAAACCTGGAGAGACCTAAACCAAACCAGCTTCCATAAAGAATAAAGAAATGAATAATATATATAGAAAGTGTTTTTCCTCCGATCTTTGTAATCATAGAATGATTGAGGTAATTTTTAAGTAAGATAAAAATCGAGAACAGTACAAATACATTACCTAATCTTATAAATAAAAAGTTATTGTACGCTACAGATTTAAAAACTTCAATTCCTGTAGACCCATATAGAAACATCAAAAAACTAGAAGAATAGAATATTAGAAGTAATCCAATACTTAAGAAAGCTATTATAGCAAAATCATAAAACGATTTATATTTCCCATATTTTAGGAAAACAGTAGCCATAAAACTTCCAAAACAAACATATCCAAACCAAGGAAACAATGTAAAAATTGATCCATTTCGATTGGTAAAATAATTTGATATAGTTTGGGGTAAAAATTCTAACGCAAGATCATTGTAAATAGGTTGTAGAAGAAAAATAACTACACCAAAAGACAAAGTAAGGTATTGAAACAGTTTTTTACTATAGCTATATGAAATCAAATACAAACCTATAAGCAACAACAAAGAAGTTCCTATGCATTGCAATACATCTACGTAGAAAAAAGATGTATTCAAAGTACCTCTAAAAACAGCAAAAAAGCTAATTCGCAGAAGGTAACCCCAAAAAATTACTTTAACCGCTCTTTTAATCCCCTTTAAAACTCTTGGGTTTTCTATACCACTAACTTTTTGTTTCAGTAACAAAAAGGTAAAAATGAAACCGGTAATTGTAAAGAAAGTAGGAGCAGTCATTCCTCTGAAATACTCCCAGCAGCTAAAAGCTAAATTACTTCGATCTCTGAATTCGTCTCCTAAAAGAGCATGTACAAAATGCCCTTGTAGCATCATAATAATAGCAAATGCACGAATAGCATCGAGAAAATGCAATCGATTTGTCGATTTAGTCATGGTTGAGGTCTTTGGTTAGTTTGTTTTGCCTCAAAACGAGTTTTAAGGCGTAATATTGCTTAAAAAAAGCGCAAATCTAGTCATTTTTATTGGTTTTAATACTGATTACTAAGCATTTAATAATTCACAAGTTTAAAGCCGAAAGAATTTTCTGGCTTTAATATGCATGAAACCAAAGCAGTTACAAATTGTATTTTATACTCAATATCCAGTATCGTGGTTGTACCATATAACTCGAAGTACTACTAGACAACTCATTAAAACTATCTCTATTTATACTTTTGGTATCTAAAAGATTTGTTACCGAAATTTTATATTCCCACTTGCTATCTGGCTTCTGGTAAAACAAATCAGCATCCCAAAAACTATATTCATTCAAGGTAGTTTCTGTATCTCGATAGTTGTAATAACTATATGATGATTTAAGCAGAAAACCTTTGGCAAAAGACCAATCTAATCGTGCAAATGGCCTACTAGTATAAAAAGTAGTTTCTGCCCCATTATTGTCATAATCATTGATGGTAATACTATACCCTAAATCAAAATTAGGTCCTTTCTTAAAATTTGTTGACCACTCGGTACTATATATCTGAGAAAAACTTACACTTTCACTTGGCAACGTATTTACAATATTATTAAAACTAGACCAGCTAATGTTAGCATTTAAACTTGCTTTAATTTTTCCAAAACTTCTGCTAAAACTACCAAAACCACTAAAAATTTGATCTGCAAGATCAGAATTAACAGGAGTCTCTACTCTATTAATACCTGAGAACACACTATTATTTTTTATTGGATTACGCCTATTACTATAACTTACATTGGCAAAAATATTGGTGTAATTAAACATATTAAAACTAAAATAGTTTAAGGAATAATTATCATACAGGGCATTGTCGAGGTTTCTATTTCCTCTGAAAAGTGAATTGTAATTATTAAACACATATCCTTGTGCTAACCTATTTACATCTGTATATTCTGCAGAAATAGAATAATTAAAACGTAGACTTTCGCTCTTTTTAAATTGAAGCAAGGCAAAAAAGTCTGGCAATACTTGCCACTCATTCTGTGTTAATGTAGTTCCTAATTGCTCATCTCTTAGATCGTAATTATGGATACTTACTCCGGGATTAAAAGTAAAAATCCCGGTAATAAATTTATAATGAACACTTGCAAAAACATCTCTAAAATTGTAAGTCACATCATTATTAAAGTCTTCATCATCAAAACTTACAGTATCATCATTCTCTAAAACTTGAAATATTTCTGAATCAAAATTTTGAGTACTCAATATAGAACCTACCGTAAAATTGAGATTACTTTTTTTATTCAGCACATAGTAATAATCTAGTTTAGCATCTATTTTATTTGTCTTTACCTGCTTATCTTGATTAATACTGTAACGGTCTGCTTCTTGTAAGGGTTCAAAAGTATCTGAAGCAGCATCATTAGGGTCATTAATTTGCGTAAACACCCCTCTAAAAGGAATTTCATCCCTAATTGCATTATAAAAAGGATCCTCATTTTGATACAAGTGCTGCACTTCTAATGAAAATATATTTTTTGTATTCAAGGTATAATATGCATTCACATTCTGTTGCACAGAAAAAGGAGTGTTTTCTAATCGTTCTTCAATATTTTCTGAGACATCTGGTCTTACTGATAAAAAATTGCCTGCTTCACGCTGATCTGACAATTTCCCAAATACGTCATAATCTATTCTGAAGTTGCTATTGGGCTTGTAGGTACCGCTTAATTTTAATAATCCCAATGTACTTTTCTGCTCTGTAACATCCGATGTTTCTTCAACCACATTATCTGTAGGATCAGGCGTATCATCTATGTACGTCCTTCTGGTATTGGTAACAAAATCAGTTTTGGTATCACTTATAATACCGTAGCCACTTATATCCAAAGTTTTGCTTGCGGTAAGATTAAAGTTTACCGCACCAAACTTAGTATTAATCTCATTTGCTCTATTATTCTGTAAAGTAGCAAAAGCTAGATCATCAGAAGAAACATTAAAGGTAGTGCCTCCTCTTCCTAAATTTCTGAAACCTCCTGTAAAGTTGAAATAATCTCTTCTGGTAAAAGGCACTTCTCCTATATCATTAAAATCTGTAATTATATTTAGACTATATTTTGGGCTATAATAGAACAACTTCGGTTTTACAATGTAGCGTTCTGTTTCTCCTACTCCTGCGCCCGCAAGAACATCTCCAAACCAAAAATCCTTTTTCCCTTCTTTCAACTTAATATTAATCGCAACCTGATCATCTGAATTTCTCAATCCTCTCATTTGGTCAACATCGTCGTAGTTCCTCAATACTTCAACCTTATCGAGAGCATCGGCAGGTATATTTTTGGTTGCAAGCTTAGAGTCTCCATCAAAAAAATCCTTACCCTCTACCATGACTTTAGAAACCGTTTTACCCTCTACTTCAATCTCTCCGTCTTCATTCACTTCTACTCCTGGAAGTTTCTCAAGTACATCTCCTAACTTCTTCTCTGTACCTGAAGTAAAAGAATCTGTATTATACACCAAGGTATCCCCTTTTACAACTACTGGCATTTCATATACCAACTCTACTTCATCTAAGCTATTTTCATCAGGTTTCATTTCAAAATCAACAGTCACATCTTGTGTCTCGATTTCAATAGATTTTGCCTTAGAGGAAAAACCAATAAAACTAACACGTAAAACATATGTATCATTTTGAGGTATATTAATTTTATATCTACCTTGATTATTGGTAATCCCATAAGCAATCATCGCATCTGTATTTTTTTTATACGCAATAACATTTGCCATTTCTAAAGGACTTCCAATTGAATCTTTTACTACCCCTGAGATTTGTACTTTTTGAGCATTAGCTTCCAGTGCTACTCCAATTAAGAATAGCATAATAACTATATTTTTAAACATGTTAGATTTTCTTTTTTTTAAGAAATAAATACTTTAGTTTCTTCCTCTTCTTCCAAAACCGCCTCCTCTTTGAGAACTGAATTGGTTTATCATTTCCGCAATTTTCTTTTGAGTAATAGCGTTGTATTCTGCTTGAGAAAGTTCCTTTCCTTTTTTAGGTTTCCTTATAGATTGAGAATCATTATTATTTAGAGTAATTTTATTGCACAAAATAACGGTTCTTCCCTCCTGCACCTCTAATATTAATCCTGGCAAACCCCAATAACGACTTGGACCTGTACTCACAGGTATTTCTGGAGTATACCAAGCTACCACTTGAATTTCTTTAGGCAGTTCATCTAAAGGTTTTTGTATGGTTTCTACCTCTTGACCAGAAGCATTTTTTTCTCGCATTTGCCTAGCTTTTCTTCTCATGCTCCGTAAATCCATAACCTCATCAACTTTCATTGTAGTTACCGCTTTAAAACAAGTGTAATTACCTATTTTCTTAGTTTCATTTTGGAGTTCCCAATTTATTTCTGGCAGAGCATCTACAATCAGAAAATTTTTACCATAGAATTCTCGTTGATCATAATACACTTTCTCGACATTATCTTTATAGTAATTATTAGAATTAAACCCAGATATCATCGCACGCCATCGACCACCTCTCGGATCTGAGTTGGTTTCTAACTTAGCTTCCTCTGTATAAAGGGAAACATTTTTACTAAAAGTAAGTGTAAATGAACGTTCTGAAGCTGATTTCATCCTTTCTGTAATCATTCTCTTTTGATCTTCAGACAACTCCCGATTACCAAAATTTGCATCTATCTGAGTTTTACTGAAATAATTGGCCTTTCCTTGAAATTGCTGTGCTGTAGTGACAAAACCAGTTAACAACACACATAAATAAACGATACGTTTTTTCATTGTGAGTAGATTTTAAATCACTAGGACTTTCAAAATCTATCTAGGTTTAACCAAAAAAGGTTAATTAATTCATAAAACTTAGGATTACAACAAACGCTTCAAGAGAATCACGATTTCTTTCTCCTTTTCTGTAGCTTTCTTTTTTATTTTCAAGGATACTTTTTGCTGATCTTTTCTAAGGTGGTTCCTCCAAACATTGAGTTCTTTTCCGTCATAATTATTAACAGATAGCAACTCATCTCCTTCTCTTATCCCTTTTTCAAACGCTTCACTATTTTCTATCACATGGCTAACCATTACTCTTTGCCCAACTAGCTTTATACTTAACCCGCTCATTGGAAAATCGAAAGAATCCTTAAAAGTAGCATTGGGTTTGAAATACCAGATCTTGTTCTGATAATCTAATACCATATCAAAACGATTGATAATTTTTGCACCTAAAATTCCATCATATGCACTTGATCCAGAAACTCCTGTTTTCGTTTCAGAAATATCGATAGGTAAATCAAAAAAGTTGAAATTCTTTACGCTCAATTTTTGAGCCGATCCTTTGGTAAAAGATGATGTTTTGGTAAGCCCTCTGGCTTTGGCTGTAATAGTTTTACCTGTCCTACTTTTCAACTTTTTATGTTTTGCAAATGGCGTATTAAAAGCTATAGTAAGGTTTGCCCCACTATCAAATAAAAAACTCCCTTTTTCTTTGGAACCATCATTAAGAACAAAACTCACATCTACCTGAGGAATTGGCCCTCCTTTGAATTGTAATGGTAATTGAGAATACGTGTTAAGATCTTCTATTCCCTGATTTGTTTGATGCAAAGAAATGGTCTTTGTCTTAAAATTAAATTGTGTGATAAATTTCCTTAGAACATCATACCCAATAATTCCATCAAGTCTTGTGCCTGATCTTTGCGAAAGCTCTTTCAAGTCTACTAAAACCAAGTTTATATTTTGAAACTTGATATTTTCGATACTCAACGTTTGATTGGTTGCTATTTCATATACTTCAGATCCATTTGCTCCCCTTGTACTCTGGCTATAGTTTGATTGTATCCCTAACTTTTTTGCAATATTACTATCCAAAACTGCTGTTGATGCACCGGTATCGAAAACAAAATGTAGCGATTCTTTTACATCATTTACCTTAACTTTGATAAAAACCAGCTCGTTTTCTTCAAAAGGTATTGTAGCCACTTGAGCATGCAGATAAGTACTAAGACTTATCATTATCAAAACTAATAACTTGTTCATTTTTTGATTGATTTTGATGATTATCCTCGAACTCTTATCTGAAAGCTATTCTCATCTCTTCTAGGCATTCTATCTCTCATCTCTTTTACTTTCTTTTGCATAATTTCTTCATATTTTTCCTCATTTACAATTTTACCCTTTACAGGTTCTGTAATTTCTATTTTTTTCTTTGGGTTAAGCACTATCTTACTGCAAAGTATACGCTGCGAGCCGTCGTTTGTTTCTAATATTAGTCCAGGTAAACCCCAATAATTTTCTGGTCCATTACCAATAGGTATCTCCAGAGTGTACCATGCAGTAATCGTAATCTCTCGTTCTTCAGGTTCTTCTTCTGTCGTTTCTTCGTTTAAAGGGGCGAAATCTCTTACTGTTCTTTTCGCTTCGGCTTTAAAGCAGACATAATTTCCGATTTTCTTAGTTTCATTTATCAATTCCCAATCAAACTTATTTAATTGATCTTTTACCAAAAAAGTTTTTCCCATCATATCTCTCTTACTAGAAAATCTTTCCTCTTTAATATTTTTATACAATTCATCAGCTTCACCACCTCCCAACATGATCACCTGCATTCCAGCAGGTTGTGGAGCTTTTAAACTAGCTTCTTCCTTATAGATAGATTCTGAGGTATTAAAACGCAAGGTAAATTCTTTCTGAAATTGTTTTCGCATCATTTCATGCAACTGTTTTTGCATTTCAGAACTCACTTTGGTACTATCCATTCTAAAATCCATTTTTCTATCAGTTTTATAGGTTACAACCCCATTGAAATTCTGAGCTGATAGTAGTTGAGCTGCTAGCAACATGATTAGTACTATAATTCGTGTCATGATTAATTTATTTTATAAGATTACGGTATTTGTTTTTTGTACATCACAAAGATGCCAACCTAAAACCAACATTACCGTTAACCAGTGTTAACGAGTGTTAACCGGTTGTTTTTATATCATTTACATATAGTACATTTGATATATGCAAAAGAACCGCTATAAAAATATATTGTACTTTATTACTGCTGTAATCGCAATTACACTGATGATTCAGGTATATTGGAATTTCAAAAACTATCAGACGGGCAAACAACAACTTATAAATGAAGTGCAAATAAGTCTGGATAACGCCATAGACCAATACTACGAGGAGCTAGCAAAAAACCAAACTATTAGGTTTGCTTCTCGAACTAAGGATATTAAGTTTGTCCCCGGCAGTTCTGTATTTAAAGAGTTTTTTACTCAGATTGATACTAGTGATACCCCCATAGATATTAGGCTACTAACCAAAAAGAACAAAGATTCTTTTCTTGCATATTCAGAATTTATAAAAACTTCGGACTCTACTAATACACAAATACATGTATTAAACAGAGACTCCTTACAAATTCGCATAAACAGAACTCCGTTTGAGCAACTTACTTCCAAAGTGATTGTTTCGATTAATCAAAATCAATTAAACTTAGAAAAAATAGACAGTTTATTACATCAAGAACTTACCCGAAAAAACGTAGCTATTCGTTATGGTATAAAATTCAAAGAATGTACAACACATTTTCAATGTTTAAACGAAGAGAGACATCATCATATTCATGATTCTATCACTTCTCGAATCAAAACATTAAATACTTCTTTGATTAACACCTCGTCATTAAGCACTATTTCAAAATCATCTTATCTGCCTCCAGGAAGTCAAATAGAGTTGTTTTTTTCGAATACTACCCTTACGATTTTAAAAAAGAACTTATTAGGTATTGTATTGTCATTTCTTCTGGTTGGCGCGGTAATTGGGTGTCTTCTATTTTTATTGAACATCATTAATCAACAAAAACAACTTGCCGAACTCAAAAATGACCTAATAAGCAACATCACACACGAGTTTAAAACCCCCATCGCTACTATTAGTGCCGCATTGGAAGGAATACAAAGTTTTAATGCTAATAACGACCCAGAAAAAACTCAAAAATATATTGAGATGTCATCCCATCAACTCAATAGGCTAAATACGATGGTTGAAAAAATATTGGAAACTGCAACGTTAGATGGAGAAGAACTACAGCTAAAAAAAGAGAAAATAGATGTGGTACAAATTCTTAAAACTTCTTTAGAAAAGTGTATGACTACGATTCCTGACAAAAAAAACATTACTCTCGAGACCAGCATTCAAAATATTTACAAGGAGTTGGATCTTTTTCATTTCGAAAATGCTATTAATAACATACTAGACAATGCTATTAAATATGGTGGAGATAATATACAGATTTCATTACATCAAAACAAAGCTGAGATTTCGATAGAGATCAAAGACGATGGCACTTCACTTACCAAAACACATAAAGAGAAGATTTTCGATAAATTTTATCGAGTTCCCAAAGGAAACACGCACGATATAAAAGGTTTTGGAATAGGATTATTTTATACTAAAACCATCATTGAAAAACATGGAGGTACTATTGCACTAATACTAGATAATAGTTCTACCAATTTTAAAGTAAACTTACCAAATGACTGAAACAATAGACATTATATTGGCTGAAGATGAGCCTGCTCTAGGTGTAATTATTAAGGAGAGTTTAGAAACCAGAAACTTCAGGGTTCATTTGGCAAAGGATGGAGAAGAAGCTTTTAAACTATATCAAAGTATCACTCCTAAACTTTTGGTTCTGGATGTTATGATGCCTAAAAAAGATGGATTTACATTAGCCAAAGAAATAAGATTAGAAGATGACACAGTTCCTATCATATTTTTAACAGCAAAATCACAAACTCAAGATGTCGTAGAAGGTTTTTCGATTGGCGGTAACGACTACCTAAAAAAACCTTTTAGCATGGAAGAACTAATTGTAAGAATTAATAATCTACTTGATAGAACCCAAATTCAGAAAAAGGCTGAAATAATTCCAATTGGAGCTTATACTTTTAATTTCCCTAAACAATTACTACAATTTAAAGAAGAAGAGTCTACCCTGCTAACACACAGAGAAGCTCATCTTCTTTTTCATCTTGTTAAAAATAAAAATCAGGTATTAGATCGATCCTTAATCCTTAAAAAGCTATGGGGTGATGATGATTTTTTTAACGGAAGGAGCATGGATGTTTTTATTACCAAACTCCGTAAAAAACTAAAGAAAGATGAATCTATCCAGATTATTAATGTGCGAGGGTACGGATACAAACTAGTCGTTTAACCCAGCCGCTGCATTGGTAATTTTATGCAAGGCACCCGTAATCTTTTGTAGCACTTCATCATTAGCCGTAATACCATGTCGTTGCTTTAAATACTCGGGATCATTATAAGAAACATTTACTGCTTTATCTTCTCCTTGCCATACCAAAATTTTCTGAGGAAGATCTAATCCTGTAGTTTGCGCATTTTGCATCAATGGAGTACCTAATTTGGGATTTCCAAACAATACAATACGTGTAGGGTGTAGTTTTAAATCTACCGAAGATGCATTATTCTGATGATCCAATTCTGCAATAATCTTTAAATTCGGGTTATTAGTAATGATTTCAATTAAAGAGGCATAAGTTTCATCGAAGCTTTTGTTACTTTTTTTGGTAATAATCCCTTCTAATGTTTTTAGTTCCATGTTTTTTTCTATTGTTGTTTGTTGCTCTTTAGACGTTTGATCAATCGCTTGATTACATGCAACACATATAAAAAGTAACAATAGATAATGGGTGAATTGATATCTCATAACAAAATGTCTTTTATCTAAAGATAACAGAAATCGAATAACAGATTGTTAATCCTTTGATAAAGGTGATAAGAGATTTTGTTTTCAAAGGTTCATATTTTAAATAAAATGCAACCAGATTATTTTTAAAAAACCGTCTTCACAATAAATTCTTTATTACATCGCTTTTATCTTACTTATAAAATCTATTATATTTACGCCATAACAAAGATTAACCGTTTCCCCAACAAAAATCATCTAACATGCATGTAGCAATAGCTGGAAACATTGGTGCCGGAAAAACAACATTAACTCGATTACTTGCTAAACATTACAAATGGGAAGCTCATTTTGAAGATGTATTAGAAAACCCATATTTGGAGGACTTTTACAACAAAATGGAACGTTGGTCTTTTAACCTTCAGATTTACTTTCTTAACAGTAGATTTAGGCAGATAGTAGATATTCGTGAAAGTGGTAAAGATATTATTCAGGATAGAACTATCTATGAAGATGCGTATATCTTTGCTCCTAACTTACATGCCATGGGATTAATGACCAACCGTGATTTTGAAAATTACAAATCATTATTTGATCTCATGGAAGGTGTTGTAGAGGGTCCTGATTTATTAATTTATCTGCGCAGCAGTATTCCTAATCTAGTAGCTCAAATACACAAACGTGGTCGAGAATATGAAAATACAATTAGTATTGATTATTTAAGTAGACTTAACGAACGTTATGAAGCTTGGGCGCATGATTATGACAAAGGAAACCTATTAATTGTCGACGTAGATCACCTTAATTTCGTTGACAATCCGGAAGATCTAGGTAATATTATAAATCGAATTGATGCAGAGCTTAACGGTTTGTTTTAATACAAATCTCTTACTACACTATGGATTTTCGGGTTTTATTTAAATTTCTGGAAGAATTACAAAGTAATAATCATAAGGAGTGGATGGATGCAAACAGAAAGCACTATCAAACCTTAAGAAATGATTTTATTACCTGGCTAGATGGTCTCGATAACAGATTAGCCAAAATTGATCCAGAGTATTATTCGACTCCTGGTAAAAAAGGCATAAATCGTATCAACAACAATCTCCTTTTTCATCCTAACAAACCCGTGTATAAAGATCATTTTGGAGCGGGGTTAGACCAAAAAACAAAGCAAGGAGATTTTTATATTGAAATAGGTATCTCAAAAGGTGTACTTGCAGGAGGATATTGGAGACCTGATAATAAGGTATTACATAGTATTCGAGATGCTATCGATTATGATGGAGAAAAGCTTGTTAAGATCATCAACAAAAAAAGTTTCAAAAACACATTTGGGAGTTTATACGCAGATGGCAATAAACTCAAGTCGGCTCCTAAAGGTTTTAGTGCCGATCATGAACATATAGATTTACTAAAACACAAGACTTTTGCTGTTATACATGAGTTAACTCAGGAAGAAATTCTTGAAAACGACTTTACCGATAAAATTATTGAAGTATATAAGGAAATGCTCCCTTTTAGAAGGTATTTGCGACAAGCCGTAACCGTCTAAAAACACTACTAAAGAAGGAGAACGAGGTTTATTTTTTTGCCATTTTGGTTTCTAAATACGCCACAATCATATTGGTAGCTCCAGTATTGCTATTTATAAAATGTCCTGCTATCATTCCTGTCTTCTCTCTAAACCTTTTATCATTCACAAGCTTTTTCATAATTATAGAAAACTCATCTTTGGAAGAAATAGCATATAACCCAGCTAATTTTTGAAGTTGCTTCGCTTCTCTAAACTTATCAAAATTCTTACCGATCACAATGGGAATACCAAAGGTTGCCGGCTCAAGAATATTATGCAATCCTGTAGATCCCATTGCTCCTCCAACATAAGCAATATCTGCATAACTATATACTCTGGACAAATACCCAATAGTATTCATAACAAAAACTTGTTGTTCTTTGAGCTTTACTCCTTTCTTTTTTGAATAAAGTACTGTGTTTTTATTGATTTTATTTTTTAAAGTATTTACACGATTATCTTTAATTTCGTGAGGAGCCACAATAAAACAAACCTCTTCGGGAGCATTATTAATGTAATCTATAAATACCTCTTCGTCTTCTGGCCAAGAACTTCCTATAACAATACACAATCTATTATTTATAAATTCGGAAATAAAATCTACATGATTATCCATCTCGATCTGATGACTAACCCTATCAAACCTAGTATCTCCACTTAAAGATACATTGGTAAAACCTCGTTTTTCGATCAAAGTCTTAGACACATTATCCTGCACAAAAAAGTGATCAATATTTTTTAAAGCTCTTCTCATAAAACCTCCATACCATTTAAAAAAAGCCTGATCTTCTCTAAAAGTTGTTGAGATAAACACAATAGGAATTTTATTCGATTTTAAGACCTTTAAAAAGTTCGGCCAAAATTCATACTTTACAAATACTGCTAATTTGGGTTGTACATGTTGAATAAATCTTTTTGCATTGGCAGGTGTATCTATTGGCAAGTACACGATAACATCTGCCAGTGTACTGTTTTTTTTAATCTCATATCCAGATGGCGAGAAGAAAGTGACTAACAACTTATATTCTGGATATTTTTTCTTTAACTCCTCCATAACGGGAACTCCCTGCTCGTATTCTCCCAACGAAGCACAATGAAACCATATAACCTGTTCATTTTCAGATACCTTACTTTTCAATTTTGAAAACGTCTCTTTTCTTCCACGAGCAAATAATTTGAGCTTATTACTAAATAAACCTACTACCGGAAGTAACCCATTGAACACTGATATCAAGAAATTATATACTATTCCCAAGAATTATGTTTTTAAAGAAGTGCTAAAATACAGCTCTTTCCCATAAAACACTACTTAAAATAACAAAACTGCCCTGTACGACAAAAATGACAATTATCTAATATTTTAATTTATTATTTATACTATTTACACAATAATTATTAAAAAATTATTAATTTAATAATTTAAAACCCACAAACTCATCAACTATGAAATTAAAAACTACTTTAATTGCACTATTTTCTTGTGCACTTTTATTTTCTCAAAACTTTGCCGAAGTTCAACTTCCAACTCCAGATAAATTAAGTCCATTGTTCATTGGCCCTCTAGTTAAGTCTACCATTCATTATGGGGTAACTCCTCCTAATTACAATGGCAAGGTAATTATATTTAATCATGGGTATATCGACCTCAACCAAGGTCAATTTTTGTTTGACAATTCATTTTACCAGGACACATATAATGAAGGATACCAAGCTATTTTTGTAGCTACTACCCGCGGAAAAGGAATATGGATTAATGGAGAGTTACTTGCAGAAGCTATAGATATTGTTACCCAAAAATACAATGTGGCTCAAGTCTATCTTGTGGGACATAGTAATGGTGGTAAAGCTTCTGAAGCTGCTATGTTTCAATTTGGCAAAAAAGACAAGGTAACCAGAGCTTTTGCATTAGGCACACCGTTTTGGGGTACATATCTGGCAGACATTTCTCAAATGCCTTGGTTAAATTGGGCTTGGAGACTTACCGGATTGAACGAAGGAGCGCGAACCTCAACCACATATTATTGCAGAGATGTAGTAAGACCCATACTAGATAATCATCCCGATAATGAACCAGGTAAGTTTGTTGTGTTAGGAGCTTCTGGTTTTTATAAAGGATCTACTATTGCTGCACCTGCATTTTTGCTTACAGGAGGCATTCTACTCCCAGTACAGGGTGCGAATGACGGTGTCGCTCCATATAACAGCACTTTGCGTCCAGGAGCAGAGTATGTATTTAGTAAAAATGATTCAAGAGCAATTTTTGATCATCTAGATGTTGGACTCGGGCAATTTAGTTGGCCATATGTTAAATCTTATATCGAAAATAAAAATCATAAAAGTATTGTTTCCAACATAAACGAAAAACATCCTACTAGAATAGAAAGTAACTATTACATTATTCATTCAGAAAATGAATATGACAAAATCAATTTGGACAAAGGTTCAAAATTTGCAGTAGCCGAGATACTTCATGAAGACTCTGAAGCTATTTTTAATAGCATTGATAAAAACGGAAAAAAAGTAATTCATAAAAATTACCATACTCAAAATCATAAAACGGTTATTCCCTTTTCTGAAGATCAAGTTTCTTTAAAGAGTAATTCAAAATTTGTAGCATTTATAAAACAAGATAATGGCATTAGGATGTCACTAGAGAGAATTTCTAACAAAAATAACACAATTCTCAAAGTAGATATTTACTCCAATCAAAAAGACATACAGCCCATAAAAAACACAGAAGTACGTGCTATACTTACTAAAACTTCAGAAATAGATGGAACTCCGACTCAAAATGAATCTAAAGTGGTTCTTTTCAAAAGAAATGGTAGTAGCTTCTACTACGACACCAAAAATCTTGAACATGGTGTATATAGTGCATTTATAAATTCAGAAAATAACACTGCATTTAGAAGGAGTATAATTTCTGGTTTTGTAGTGGGAGACATTCAAGAGGCCTTCGCATTGAATAGCAATAATGGTAGCTTAAAACCCATCAAAGAAAGTATAAGAATCATTCCGAATTCAGTTAAAAACAATGCAGTACTTAGCATTAATACTGAATTGGCTTCTAAACATATTAAGGCGACTATTTATGACATTACCGGAAGAAGCGTAAAGACTATATCACTAGATACCGCTGATAATGCTTATGATATTTCAGAACATGTGCAATCTTTAATTCCAGGTATTTATCTACTTAATGTCAACCATCAAAGCACAATAAAATTTGTAAAAGAATAGTATAAAAATTGTTTTTTAGGTAAGAGCGAGGTACTATCAATTGAAGTGCTTTGCTCTTTTTTTATTAGAAACCGTAAATATGGTTCAAAACTTAATTTAACATTGGCTATAGTATCTTTATTTTGTACTTTCGTGAGGTTACAATACACACTTACATGAAGAAAATACAAATGGTTGACTTAAAGGGTCAATATGAAGAAATTAAGGAACAAGTAGACTCATCTGTACTCAACGTTATAAATTCAACAGCCTTTATAAATGGACCTGAGGTTCATAGTTTTCAAAAAGAATTAGAGGATTACTTACAAGTTAAGCATGTGATCCCTTGCGCAAATGGAACAGACGCCCTACAAATCGCTATGATGGGGTTGGGTCTTGAACCTGGAGACGAAGTGATTACCGCAGACTTTACTTTTGCCGCTACTGTAGAAGTTATTGCATTATTAAAATTAACACCCGTGTTGGTAGATGTAGAACCAAACTCGTTTAATATTGATCCAGAAGCTATAAAAAAGGCTATTACCTCTAAAACCAAGGCGATTGTACCCGTTCATTTGTTTGGACAAAGCGCCAATATGGATGTGATCATGCAAATTGCCAAAGAGCATAATCTCTATGTGATAGAAGACAATGCACAGGGTATTGGTGCCAATTATAAATTTGCAAACGGGCAAGTTGCCAAAACAGGAGCGATAGGTCATGTTGCTTCTACCTCTTTTTTCCCTTCCAAAAATCTTGGATGCTATGGAGATGGTGGTGCAATTTTCACCAATGATGATGACTTGGCTCACACCATTCGCGGTGTTGTAAACCATGGAATGTATAAAAGATATCATCATGATGTAGTGGGTGTAAATTCTAGACTAGATTCTATTCAGGCTACAATTTTAAGGACAAAGCTACCTAAACTTGATGGATATAATACGGCAAGAAGAACTGCCGCTATAAAATACAACAAAGCATTTGCTGGTATCGAAAATATTATAACACCAAGAGTAAAAGGAAATGGATGTAATACAAACGAAAATACAGTTTGCGATAGTTGCGATTGCCATGTTTTTCATCAGTATACACTTCGTGTAGTAAACACAGATCGTGACGCATTGGTAAAACACCTTAATGATAATGGTATACCATGTGGTGTATATTACCCTATTCCTTTACATAGTCAAAAAGCATATCAGGATACAAGATATAATGAAGCCGATTTCCCAGTTACCAATCAACTGGTAAAAGAAGTTATTTCTTTACCAATGCATACCGAACTTGATGATGAGCAAATTGACTTTATCACAAAAACAGTTATTGATTTTGTAACTCAATAATCCACCTCCTATACTAGAAGTTAATGCAAAATCGCGTTAACTTCTAGCACCCAAAACTATTCCCTAAATCTATATCTACCACCTCAATGGATTCATGTTGTATCTGTTATAATATTATTGACTATAATTTTGCTGGAGTTCCCCCTCTGCCCGAGGCCAATATTGTTTCTAAAAAAGGCGATCAATTAGAATATATAGAAAAGCAAGCAACCCCAGAAATTATACCTGGATTCAATATTGAATACAAAGGCACGCCCCATGAACATCTCATAGAAATCTGTGCAGTACTAAAACCAGCTTCCTTGGAGCAACGTTTTAAACCTAAAAGAATTCGAAAACATCAGAGTCTATCACAATTATTACAAGATAAAAAGACTAAAGATCTCATTGAAAGCTTTATCAATAGAAAACTAAGTACTTTTTATCAACTTATTTCTCAAAACCTCTACCACTTATCTTATCAGGCAAAAAGAGAAGAACCCATTGCCTCTCGTTTACAAGATATCGGAAAACAACCCTTAGAACCTGTATTAAGATTCACCAAAACACTAGAAGGAATTGAATACGCTTTTTCTCTGCAAGATCAGGAGTTTACATTTATCCCAAAAAATGAAGCCATTGTTATCTTATTAAACGACCCTTCATGGATATTATTGAACAAAAAGCTGTTTCATATTAAAAATCTGAATGCGAACAAACTAAAACCATTTTTACAAAAAGAAAAAATTACCATTGCCCAAAAACATGTCAAAACCTATTTAGAAAAAATAATTGTTCCCATCTCAAAAAACATTGAGGTTCAAGCTGAAGGTTTCGAAATTATTACACGACAAGAAATTCTGGGCTATTCCATAGAGGTAATCCAGGATTTTATTCAAGACTTATATATTGCCAAAATAGTTTTTGAATATGAACATTATACCTTCGATTTTCATGAATCGAAAAATACGACTTCAGAAATTCTATATGACGAAGATCAAATTACTATTATTCAAACCAAAAGAAATCCGAAAGCAGAAACAAAAATAGTAGAAAAGCTTAAATCTATAGGGCTTGTGATGAATCAAAACTTGTTATTTGAAGTTTATGATTCTGAAGATTCTCACGCTATCTTCACCTGGATCACCAATCATAAAAAAGCACTACATGAAAATGGTTTTATGCTTAAACTTCCTCAATTGTTGGATCGACAAATATCTACTAAAGGTTACAAATTATCGATACAACAAAAACAACATAATGACTGGTTTGACATTAAGGGTTTGGTCACCATTGGTGAACATGAAATTCCATTTTCAAAATTCATAAAATACATCCGAAAAAACGACAGGTATTTTCCTCTAGAAAACGATCAGGTTTTTATTATTCCTTTAGAATGGATGACCAGGTACAAACAACTTGCAAACTTTGGTTCGACAAAAGAGGATAAAATAACATTAGCTAAAAGTAATTATACGGTTCTTAAGACTATCCTGCCTAATGAGGAACTACAACTTCATACCGAAAATGAATCAATAGCACCTTATCAACCCTCAAAACATTTGAAGGCCAAGCTAAGGCCGTATCAGCTAGAAGGAGTACAATGGTTGACAAAACACTATAACAATGGGCTAGGTGCCTGTCTTGCCGATGATATGGGTTTAGGTAAAACACTACAAACCATTGCCACACTGGTATATGCAAAAGAACAGTTGCAACCCAACGAAGGTAGTCCAAGCGAAATACAATTTGATCTTTTTAGCACTCCTTTAGAGAAAAGAACGTTCCTAAAAGCTATGATCGTACTCCCCTCTTCATTGGTTTTTAACTGGGCTCAGGAAATTATCAAATTCGCTCCTCACCTTAATATCCTAAAATATGTAGGTAACGATCGTAAAAAAAATGCTCCATATCTAGAATCATATGATGTAGTTTTGACTACTTACAGTATACTCTCAAGAGACTATGAATCACTACAGAAACTAGATTTCAATTACTTAATTATTGACGAAAGTCAACAAATAAAAAACAGGGACTCCAAAATTTTTCTGGCTATCAGCAAAATAAATACAGCTCATAAAATTTCTCTTAGCGGAACACCAATTGAGAATTCTCTATCTGATCTTTGGTCGCAAATGCAATTTATTAATCCAGGTATATTGGGTAGCTTCTCTTTTTTCAAGGATCATTTCAAAATCCCAATAGAACAACGTCAGGATGAAGAAAAGATAGCAGAGCTAAAATCCTTAATCGATCCTTTTATACTTAGAAGAACCAAAGAGCAGGTTGCAAAAGATTTACCTGAATTAACCGAACACATACAATATACCGAATTGTATCCAGAGCAAAAGAGAATGTATGAATCTCAAAAATCTGCAGCCCGAAATTTGCTCTTGGGACTGGATCACTCTTCGACCAACAAAATTCATATAATTAATACCTTAACCAAATTACGACAACTTGCTAATCACCCTCAATTAGTAACCCCAGAAACCGAACATACTTCGGGTAAATTTGAAGACGTAACGCAACATTTACAAACGCTCATCAAGGCACGAAAAAAAGTACTAGTCTTTAGCTCTTTTGTCTCACATCTTGCACTTTATGAAAAGTGGTGTAGAGAAAAAGGGATTTCTTTTCTTTCTCTATCAGGAAAAACCGACACCAAAGAAAGAGAGACTATCGTAAATCGTTTCCAGGAAGACGAAACCATTCAATTATTTTTCATTTCTTTAAAAGCGGGTGGTGTAGGGCTTAACTTAACCAAAGCGACCTATGTTGTATTATTAGATCCCTGGTGGAATCCTTTTATAGAAAAACAAGCTATTGCCAGAGCTCACCGAATAGGACAAGTTCATAATGTAATAGTAACTCGATTTATTTCGAAAAATACTATAGAAGAAAAAATTATGTTGCTACAAGAGCAGAAGAAAACTCTATCTGATGATATAATAGACGTTAACACACTCCCAGAGTATATCGAAAGCGATCTTGAAGAATTATTAAAATAAATATGACATTCTACCCTAAGAAGGAATAGTAATAAAAATTTAGGCTACTTATCATCTGGTGTAACAAATCCACAAATTTCATATTGCTGTTCCACTTTTTTGAGTACCAAAAAGATATCTTCTTGTACTATTTTTTCTAATAACCCCACAGATATTCGCTTTGTTAATTTATACCTTCCTGCAAAGGTTAATAATTTAGGCTCTCCCCAGAGATGTTCTGGATATATTAACAACAATTTCTTTTTAAATAGTAGAGTAAAAACAGTCATTCGTTGAGACCCATCTAATCTACCTCTTATATAGGTTCCCGAAAAATTTGAACGATCAACTTCAGAAAAATCGATAAACCCTTCTTGTTCTTTATCAACCAGTTTCTTTCTAATTTTAGGAAACTCTATAAAATCTTTACTATATCCGATAAATTCAGGAGTACCAGTTTGGTCATTCATCCAAAAATACACCCTTAAATTTTTATGCTCTTGAAGCCATGCATGCATCCAGGATTGTTCTTTATAGACCAGAGATAATCCACTATACGGAACGAGCGTTGTGAAATTTGCCTTTACCTCTTTGAGCCACACAGTATTAGGACCTCTTTCGATAGCTCCAAAATTAAAAACCGAATCTAATTTTGCAGACAATACTCTATGCTTTTTCAAATAACTCCTGGTAGACTTCTCATCAAAATTAATAAGATCTTCAGGCGCAATTTGACCCAAAACACTTACCGACAAAAAACAATAAAATAAAACAAGTATTTTTTTCACCATGGTAAATTACTTTTATTACAGTTCTTAGAAAATCAAAATTCAAGCCAAATTGAAAGAGATACCCCTCCCCTAATTTACTCAATTACTATTACTTTAATATCTTTTGATTCTTTTTATTTGTTTGATTTCATTTAAATTACCCTCTGAAGTGGTTTTCATTTTCAAATTTCTATCCTATCTCTTTAGAGACATTTTTCAGAAACCCCATGTTTTGCCAACTCCTTTAATTCTTATATATTTAGGCGTTAACATCCAAACAAATCATCAAAAATGAGAAATATCTATACACTTCTTTTCTTCATTATAAGCATACAATTAATGGCTCAGGACACTTATCTTCAATGTGGAAAGTTAATTAACACCAAAACTGGCGAAGTAATCACAGAAAAAACTATAGTTATTTCTGGAAAAAAAATTGTAAAAATTGAAAATGGTTATATCAATGGTAAAAAAGGTGATGTCGTTATCGATCTTAAAAACAAAACAGTCATGCCTGGCCTTATAGATATGCATATTCATATTGAGAGCGAAACCAATCCTAAAGCATATTTAAAAAGATATACCGACAATGAAGCAGATTTAGCATTTGATGCTGTAGGGTTTGCTAAAAAAACTTTAATGGCTGGTTTCACCACAGTAAGAGATTTGGGGGGAAGCGGAGTAAATATTTCTATTAAAAAAGCCATTGCCCAAGGGAAAATTGAAGGCCCCAGGGTTTTCACTGCTGGAAAAATATTATCTACTACGGGGGGTCATGGAGATCCCACCAACGGAAGCAAAAGATCACTGGTAGGTGACCCTGGACCAAAAGATGGCGTCGTAAATAGCATTGAAGATGCCAGAAAAGCAGTGCGTCAACGGTATAAAAATGGTGCTGACTTAATTAAAATAACTGCTACTGGCGGAGTTTTAAGTGTTGCCAAAAGTGGTTCTAACCCCCAATTTACCGTTGAAGAAATTAAAGCTATTTGCGAAACTGCCAAAGATTATGGTTATCATGTTGCGGCACATGCTCACGGCGATGAAGGAATGCAACGCGCTATTCTTGGTGGTGTTAAAACCATAGAACATGGTACTCTTATGAGTGAGAAAACCATGGATCTTATGAAACAACACAATGCGTATTTGGTGCCCACCATTACGGCAGGAAAAGAGGTGACCGATAAAGCCAAAATTGAAGGGTATTACCCATCTATTATAGTACCCAAAGCCTTAAATATTGGTCCCAAAATTCAGGATACTTTTGGTCAAGCATATAAAAAGGGGGTGGGAATTGCTTTTGGGACAGATGCCGGCGTTTTTGAACATGGGAAAAACGGAAAAGAATTCAGATATATGGTAGAAGCAGGAATGCCTGCCATTGAGGTAATTCAAAGTGCTACGGTAACAAATGCCAAAATCTTACAAATGGAAGATCAACTAGGGCAGATTACTGCAGGGTTTATAGCCGATATAGTAGCAGTTAATGAAGATCCCAGAAAAAAGATTGAGACCATGGAAAATGTGGTGTTCGTAATGAAAGAGGGTAAGGTGTACAAACAATAAACAAGAGCTAGTATCAAGTTCACAAAGCAAAATAGTAAACAAAAAGACCTTAAATTGGAATAATAATGACGGGGGAAAAACATCAATGCAAAAATTGCAATCATAGCTATGAGGGTTACTTCTGTAGTCACTGTGGGCAAAAAAGAATAGAAGAGCGTTGGACACTTAAAAAATTGACGAACCAAGCTGCAGCAGCGATTTTTAATTTTGAAAAAGGATATTTTTATACATTTCGAAAACTTCTTACCAACCCAGGAGAGGTAGTCCAAAATTTCTTAAACGGAAATACTGTAAACTATTCAAATCCATTTAGATATACACTAATTGGAATTGCCATTAATATATTTTTTGTATTAAGTTTAGGTATCTGGGAGTTACAAGTAGATGCTACTATAGAAACCTATAGGGAATTGGGAATTATAAGCTCGGCAGAAAAAGAGGCCACTATGCGAGATCAAATGCAGTTCTTTACGAAGTTCATGAATGTGCTGCCATTTTTAATGGTTCCATTTATCTCTTTGGTATCTATGTTATTTTTAAGGAAACATAAATTGTTCTATGCCGAACATTTTATCATGAATACATTTTTGTTAGGGCAAGCCACATTGTATGGTATACTTAATTTGATTCTAATTTATTTTATTCCCGATCTCCTATCTTTTATGCCCTTAATAGGGTTTTTAATTGCAGCTTTGGTATATAGCCAAATCTTTCATCATATGTTTAACATTAATTATATAAAAGGCTTCTTTTTAGGCTTTCTCATATACATTATTGGTTTTGTGCTTTTCCTATTTTTAGGTGTTGCGATTGGAATAATTATGGCAATTCTTTTTGCTATTTTATCATGACTATTTTTGATAACCAAATAAGAACTTAAAACTAAACACATGAATGCTTTTAAAATATCAATATTACTTCTCTTGACCGCTAACATATCCTGGGCTCAAACATCTAATCTTTCTATTTTTGAACCTCTTACCGGAAAAGTCTGGAAAGCAGATGGTAATTGGGGAGATGGAAGCAAGTTTAAACAAGAAATTGAGTTTAAATTTGATCTTAACAACACTATTGTCATTGCCTCTTCCAAAGGATATACTAACAAAGAGCAGACCACATATGGACCCCGAAATCATGGGGTACGCAATTACAACAATGACAAAAAAATCATCGAATTTTGGGAGTTCGATATTTTTGGAGGAGTAACCACTGGAACTGTAATAAATGAAGGTAAGAATATAGTATACACTTACACTTACGGAACCTCAACTGTTACAGATATGTGGGAGTTTGTAGATGAAAACACTTATGTTTTTAAAGTGGGGAACTATGAAAACGGTACATGGAAACAAGTATATTTGGAAACCAAGTTTGTAGCCTCAAATTGAAGATTATTTTTTATCCTTATGTTCTTCTACTAGTTTATCTTTTTTCCAAACACCACTAGTAACTACTTCACCGTCCTTACCATAAAAGACCCCTTCACCATCACGTTGATCATTTTTCCAATTGCCAATATATTTTTCTCCGTTTGGCCAGGAATATGTTCCAATCCCATTTCGCAAATCGTCTACATATTCACCTTGATAGCGCTCACCATCTGGCCAGTAAAAAGCTCCTTCACCATGACGTAGATTGTTTTTCCACTCTCCTTCGTACCTACTCCCGGTATCGAAGAGTGCAATACCAAAACCATTGGCCTTGGCATTATTGACCTGCCCAACATAATGGAGTACATGTTTCTTTGGGTTACGAAAAGTTAAATACTCTCCGTAAGATCGTTTCTTGAGTTGTTTTTTTATTCTGTTAAGTTGCACTTTTGTTTTTTCAAGAGCAAAACTCAGCGAATCATAAGCTCGAAATTGTAGCGATGTAGCATTAGGGCTCATATTAATTGTATCTAACTCTTCAACAGAATCAGACACGGCAATATCTTCATATATCTCTTTGCGTAAATTCATAAATTGCTCTGCAACCTCTATACGAAATTTTACACTTCCTTTTTCTTCACCGTCATTAACGACTGTACTAAATTTTTCTTTATATGCGTTTAAAGCAGATTGATATTCTCCTTTTATAAGTATCGAATCAATATGAAGTAGGCTGCTTTCTAATATAGAATCTTGTTTGGCTTTTTCTTTTTTTTCCTCTAGATATTGAAGTTTGTTTTGAAATTTCTTTGCCCGAATCGTGCTGTAAATTGAAGCAAAAACTGCCAGAGCAAATATGCCATACAATACAAGGTTGGTTTTAGTAGTTTTCATTGGTTATAAACTTGCATCAAACATTTGCAATATTAATCATCTAAATGAATAGCTGGCAATTTATTTTTAACTTTTCTGAAATCTGGCGAAAAATACACATGAAATCGCATTGTCCAATTCTGTTTAAAAACATCACCATCACTTAACGTTTGCCCTTGAGAATACATAATTCCTGTTGCTAAAGTTACTCTAGGATTCAAAATATATCCAAAAGAAGCATGCAATCGTAGATCTTCCATTGGACTTCCCACCACTGCCTTTCCACTCTGCATAATTAACTCTGCCTCGGGAGAAATATAAAATGTTTTAGGTTTAAATTTATCTGAATTTATTGGAATTTTGGCTTTAAACATATACCTCCAACGATTTCTGAAAATATATTCACTATCCTCGGCAAAGCCCTGGGTCCATCTATGCTCTATTCGAATACGGTGATAAAACATCATAGACGAAAGAGGCATTGCAAACATATATTGATGCCAGATACGCCATTCTGGAACAAGATTTCGATCGACCGATTCTGGATCGGTATTAAAGTTAAGCCTCAATACTCCTCCCAAGCTAACATTAAAATATTTTGAATAAATATATCCTATAGCATGTCTATTATACACCTGACCTATTTGCCCCACAAAAGGAGTATCTTCTGTTTCTTCAAACCTAAAATGGGTTTGGGCTACCCAAAACAAACGTTTAGAAATTCTAATATTACCATAGGTATTTACCCATAATTTGGTAACAGGTTCCTTAAATTTTGATTCTGTCGGTTCATCTTGCGCTTCAACACCAAGAGCACTAAACAAGCAGAAAAATATTAAAAACAGATATGTGCATTTTTTTTCAATCATCTACTGTTCCTCATTTGTTTGAATTGGGACTTCGAAACGTTGTAGTATAACCAGCGGATCTTTTTCTTTTTTTAACTTACGCTCCATTTTTCGGGTATCCTCATCTCTTAAAACTAAGATTCGTTGATATGTAGTGTTAACAGTATCTATCCAGTCTTGGGTCTTATCACAAGCTAATCCAACCTCGATCTGTTCAAGAAAATAAGGCACTAGTATATTGTCAAAGGAGGAAACAATTCGTTTTTTTACCATTTCATCCATTACTGTTGCTATAAAAGGGTTCCAAACGGCATCCATGTATTTTTCCTGTATCGTCTTCTGTTGCTTCGGAATATTCAAAACGGTTTCACCAACTTTCCTAAAATCACCAAAGCAGTCTACCAATTCTTGTCCATAGTTCAGCTTCTTTTCAATATTTTTTATTCCAGAATATGTCTCCAATTTGCTTTCTGCATTGTTCTTTAATTGGCTTAAAACATTGTAAAACATTTCAGGAATTGAATCTGCGGGATTAGGTGTACTTAATTCTTTCAAATAGTTATGTCTAGAAATTAGTTCCTTCTCCAATGCAATCGCTTCTTGCTGTTTTACTTGTTTATCTATCTTGTTTTTAAGAATAGTTTGAATAGCGTCTAAGCGATAAAAAGTTTGTTCTGCCAATGTTTTTATAACCTGTAATCCAGTATCACCTTCTGTAATATGTTGCTTCAACGATATATCATATTTTTCAAACCCTTCAATTTGAGGAACACCATTGGTCCATAATTTTGAAATGAGATTATTTCTATCGAGGTATCTAAAAATCTTATTCTCATAATATCCTGACACCTCCCCGACTGGGTTTAATATTTCTTCAGAAATAGCCTCTACCACTTCCTCCAAAGAACGAACATCTTTATCTGATAGCTTGCGAATACTGAGTTGTGAATCATTAATCAAAAAATCGCTGATTGTTCTTGATTTCTTATAATAGACCACGATAGAATCCATCAAACTTTCTTCTTTTGAGTTCAATGGGTAATGTGGTACCATTACCTTAAATTCTGGAGAAAATGAAGATGAACCAAGTTGTGATAAAATACTATCTACATTTTGATAGTGAGCCTCGTTGGCAGAAAGCAAAGCTCTAACCCCACTTTCTTTGATACTTCTCAGGTTATCTTCTGGTAAATAAAATTCTAAAATCTCTAGGTATTTTTCTCCCAAAGAAATAGTCTTATACTGTGTTTGTGAGTTTTTATAAACTTCTATACGCTTACTAGAGCTTCTAGAATTCAATTCTATACTTTGCAGCACACCTTCATTGAAATTCCAGGACTCAATTTCGTCTAACTCCCTATCCGAAAACAAAGTCCATTTATCATGTGCTAGACCATTTCTTAAAAACCTTCCCACCAATTCCTGCTGGTCATCTTCAATTCTGAAACTACGCTGAGGAATACCATTTTCAAACTCAATAACACTACTAAAATCTACGTCCTTAACTTCAGAATCTCTTATTTGTTGAATTTTAAAGGTCCAAGTCCCATTAGGGCGACCTTGCACTATATCACCAAATGCAACTTTTTGTATTCCATCTACATTAACGACATATCGGTAATCTTCGACCTCATTATTATCATTAGACTGAAATTCGTTGAATCGAAATGACCAATTCCCATTAGGATAGTTGTTTTGAAATTGACCTTGTATTAAAAAGGAAACATCCTCCTTATCGAGCAAGGCTTTAAGATTAGATCTACTAAACTTAAAAGCACCATCCAAAATAGTATCCTTATCAACTATGCTGTAAGAATAATTTGCTTCTCCTTTATATTTTTTGAGTTGTAGTGGCCCTGAGTATGTTTTTAAACTCTGCCCAATAAGCGATAAGGGAAGAAGCAATAACATCCCCAAACAACACCCAAGTATTAAGCCTTTATATCTCATAACTTTAACAATTCAAATAAACTAAAATTATTTGAAATTATTTTATCGCCACCCTAAAACATCGCACATAAATATGGGGATAATACCAATAATTTAACACCTGCCAAAACTTAACATGTATATAATTTACCGTTAAAAGCTTTTTATTGCATTTCTTCTTCTTTTCACAGTATAAATTAACTAAGTTTATAAAAAATACCCTACAACACTAAGTATTTTGAAATTGTGTTAAAAACAGTAATTCTCAAAGAAAATTTATGAAATCTATTCGTCCAGATTTTAAACGTTTTGAAAATATTACCGATTTTCCATATCAGGAAAACTTTATAACCTTCGAAAATCTTCAAATGCATTATATAGATGAAGGAGAGGGAGAAATTATTTTGGCACTTCATGGAGAACCCACTTGGTCCTATTTATACCGAAAGTTTATTCCTTTTTTAAAGGATTACCGATTCATTGCTCCTGATTTTATAGGTTTTGGCAAGTCTGACAAAATCGTTGGAAGAAAAAATTATTCTTTCGACCTTCATTTCAGATCATTAAAGCATTTTATTGACGAATTAAATCTAGAGGACATCACCCTAATTGTTCAAGACTGGGGCGGGTTGCTAGGGCTTTCTTTACTTGGGGAATATCCTGAGCGATTCAAACGAGTAGTTATTTTAAACACTTTCTTGCCTCAAGGCAAAAAAATGTCTTTACCTTTTAAAATATGGAGATTATTCGCAAAGCTTCACCCTTCATTACCTGTTGGAGGTATTATACAATACGCTTCTCATAACAAATTACCAAAAGAAGTGATTGATGCTTATAATGCACCATTTCCGAACAAAAAACATAAATCAGGAGCTGTAGCGTTCCCTCTACTGGTACCTGCACATCCAAATGACCCGGCAGTTAAACCTATGCAAAAGGCAAGAAATACACTATCTTCATGGAACAAACCTGCATTGGTTATGTTTTCTGATAAAGACAAGGTTTTAGCCGGGTTAGAAAAATTCTTTTATAAACTCATCCCTACAGCAAATGATCAACAAAAAATAATTATTAAAAATGCAGGGCATTTTCTTCAGGAAGAAAAAGGAGAAGAAATTGCTGCATATATTTCGAAATTCATGAAAGATGAATTACGTATAAAAAAATAGCTAGCTACTATAAAAAAAACCTAAAGCCAATAATAGACGTTAGGTTTTTAACAAAGTATATAATTAATTGCTTTTAAATTGAAGCAGCAATAGTCTCCATAGATCGATCTGCTTTTTTAATCAAACCAGACAAAACTTTACCAGGCCCCACTTCAGTAAAAGAAGTAGCACCATCTTTGATCATATTTTGAACACTTTGCGTCCATTTTACCGGCGCAGTTAATTGCGCCATTAAATTCTTTTTAATATCGTCAGAATTTGTAACCGCAGTAGTGGTTACATTTTGGTATATTGGACATATTGGAGCACTAAAAACCGTACTTTCAATAGCAGCTGCCAATTCTTCTCTTGCAGGTTCCATTAATGGAGAGTGAAAAGCTCCTCCAACAGGTAATATTAATGCTCTTCGCGCACCTTTTTCCTTCATCCATTCACAAGCTCTTTCAATAGCCTCTACTTCACCTGAAATCACTAACTGTCCAGGGCAATTGTAATTTGCAGCAACTACAATACCCTCTGTAGCATTACAACCTTCTTCTACCACTTCATCTTCTAAACCTAATACGGCAGCCATGGTCGATGGTTTTAATTCACATGCTTTTTGCATAGCCATAGCTCGTTTAGAAACTAGGTTTAGACCATCTTCAAAATTCAAAGTTCCGTTGGCTACCAATGCCGAAAGCTCACCAAGAGAATGTCCTGCAACCATATCTGGCGTAAAACTATCTCCAAGAACTTTACTTAGTATTACAGAGTGCAAGAAGACAGCAGGTTGAGTTACTTTAGTTTGTTTTAGCTCGTCTACAGAACCTTCGAACATAACTTTGGTAATTTCGAAACCTAAAATATCATTCGCTTTATGAAAAAGTTCTTTTGCTATTTCTGAATTTTCATACAAATCAAGTCCCATACCTGAAAACTGCGCGCCTTGACCTGGAAATACATATGCATTCATACGATTATATGTGTTTAAAAATTTTGACAAAAGTAATGATTATAAGTTGCAAAGCACAACTACCTTACATTTTAAGAATTTAAGGGTTACGAATACAGGTTAATAATATCTTGAACCGACCTAAAATAGGAGCTTCCGAATAAATTTAAGTGTACTAAGAGATAATACAATTGAAAAAGTTTTACTCTATCTTTCCATCCTTTTTCTAGAGAAAAAACTTCATTATAGGCATCAAAAACTCTAGCATCAAAACCTCCAAACAACTGCATCATGGCGATATCCATTTCTCTTGGCGCATAAGCTACCGCTGGATCTATAAGACAAGGCATTCCATTACCATCGACAATATAATTCCCTCCCCACAAATCACCGTGAATTAAACTTGATGGTTCTTCGGGGATAATATCTTCAATATTCTTGTATAACAGATCTATCGAAAAAGAAAATCCTCTTTCGATTGCGAGATCAAATTGAGGCGCTAATCGTTGACGTCTATAAAAATCTACCGCACTATTACAGTGATCGTTATATTGAGGCAAACTTCCGATATAGTTGTTAATCTGAAAACCATAATAAGCTTCAGATTTTTGATGCAAAAGCGCTAGTTTTTCTCCAAACTGCTCCCAAAAATTGTTATCCTGCACCCTAGCATCAACATATTCCAGTATTAAAAAAGCATCTTTGTTATGCTCACCCCACTTCATAACTTGAGGAATAGTGAAACTATTTGAGCTTCGAAGGGACTCCAATCCATTTACTTCAGCCTCGAACATGCAAGGAAACCTAATAGCATCATTAAGCTTAACAACAAATTTGTTTTTTTCAGTACCTAATAAATATACATGATTGATATCTCCTCCAGCAAGGGGTTTAGCAGAAGTAATTCTTGCTGAAAGAAGTGCCTCAAAATTTTGTATCAACTCTGAGGAGAGCATTATTTCTTTTGATAAGTCAAATACGTAAAAGAAAACTTATGTTTTTCATCTACATCGTGAAATTCTTCTTTTACCAATTCCCAAACACTTGTATCAATCTTTGGAAAAAAGGCATCAGCTTCAAAATCTGCATGCACACGGGTTAATTCGATATGAGTAGCGTAATTTAATCCTAAATTATAAATTTCTCCTCCTCCAATAATAAAAGGTTTATCGTCGTTTTTTGCCATTTCTAAAGCTTCCTCCATAGTCTGCACTACAAAAGCACCATCTGCTTGATAATTCTTATTTCTCGAAATAATGATATGCACTCTGTTTGGCAATAATTTCGGGAAAGACTCAAATGTTTTGCGCCCCATTATAATATGATGACCCGTGGTCAACGCTTTAAACCGTTTAAAATCATCGGGTAAATGCCACACCAAGTCATTGTCTTTTCCTAATGCGTCATTTTCTCCTGCGGCTGCAATCATTGTTATCATTTTGTTACTTTTTTTGGGCTCGTCTACTTTTTTTAATTGATTGCCTTTGATGAATTCTTCTTTCTTTTTAATTAATTCTTCTTTAGGATACATAAGATCTACGTCTTTTTGCATCAGCGCAATTTCTTCTTTTTGTTTAGCAACTAATCGCTCCATTTGCCTGTCTGTCCATTCTTGCCCCATAAACTTGCTAAACAGCCATACATTGCAAAAATGTAATACAAATAGAAATGCCCAACATATAATCGCTATTATACACCAATCTACTCCAAAAAATGTAAGCTCTTTCCCATATCCAAACGCCAAATTCAGCACAGCAAAAAAAACAGCACCTACAACAAAAACTACAAAATGTTGAAATAGTCTTTTTTTCTGAATAATTCTTTTTCTAGCATGCTCATACAATTCTCTTTGCTGAGGATCTATTTGTGGATTTTCTTTCTTTTTTGAAAACATATTATACTAACTTAGTATCGGCAAGTAAAGATATAGTTTTTACTAAAAAAGCTTGAAAATACTTATGAAGAATTTAAGAAATGAATTCCCCATTTTATCCCAAAATACCTACCTTAACACTGCATCTTCTGGTTTACTTCATGATTCACTTTTAGAATTTAGACATGAGCATGATTTAGATTTCTTAATCGGCGGAAGCCGGTTTAGAGACTCTCAACAACAATTCTTAGATTCTGTTCGCAATACAATTGCCGATTTTTTTAACTGCACCTCAGGAGACACGATTTTAGTGCCTAATTTCTCACTGGGTCTAAACATCCTTCTTAACGGCTTAGACAAAAACAAAAAAGTTCTTTTACTGGATAACGACTATCCATCTATCAATTTTACGGTACAAAACAAAGGTTTTGAAATTTGCTATGCTCATATAGATGAGCAATTAGAACACAATATAAAAGAAGCCTTAGAGCTACATAAACCAGATGTTTTTATTTTTAGCATTGTGCAATACCTTTCAGGAATAATCATTGATCTGGACTTTATTAAGGAATTAAAAACCAAATATCCAGAATTATTAATTATTGCTGATGGAACACAATTTTGTGGAACCGCTAATTTTAATTTTGAAGAATCTGGTATAGATATTTTTGGATGTAGTGGGTATAAATGGCTATTAGGTGGATACGGAAACGGGTTTTTACTTTTTAAAAAAGATATACTTGATAAGATAACTCCAAAATTATACAAAGAGATTAGCAAAAAGGTTAACTATGATGAATCTTATACTAATCTAAAAGCAAGGTTTGAATGTGGCCATCTCGATACTTTTAACTTTGGAAGCTTACAACTATCACTAAAATACATATCTAAGATTGGAATTGATACCATTGAAAAAACCATTCAAGATTTAAGCAATCATACTAAGACAGAATTAAATAAGCTTAATCTACTAGAAGAAAGCATTACAAAACGTACTACACATAGTTCTATTTTCAATCTAAAAGGAGATCAAAATCTATTTGACCACCTAAAAAAAGAAAACATTATTGTTTCGTTACGCGGAGGAGGTATTCGGATCAGTATGCATTTTTACAATACCGCTGAAGACATTGACAAATTACTGAGCGCACTATATCGTTATCGTTAATAAATTGTTGAAAATCTGAGGTTTTCCTCCTTTAACCTATTTACATTTTCTGTAACTTAGTTAGCAATATTATTAACCAGAATATAAATCTTAAAACAGAATTATGGCAATTACCAAGCAATATTTAAAGACTAAACCAATTTGCAAAGTTACTTTTGTTGTGCCTGCAAAAGAAGCTTCAAACGTAAGTGTAGCCGGAGAATTTAACAATTGGAATACCGAAGCTACCATCTTGAAAAAATTAAAAAATGGTAATTTCAAGGGCACCATAGACCTACCAAAAGATAACAAATTCGAATTTAGATATGTTGTTGATGGTGAGTGGACTAATGAAACAGAAGCAGACGCGTATCATTGGAATGATTTTGCTTCTAGTGAAAATAGCGTAATAGTTTTATAAATAAAAAAAGGTGTTGGGAGTTACTCAACAACCTCAACACCTTTCCAAAAGGCTACATAACCTTTAATTTGTTTCGCCAGATCACTCGTCTCGGGATAGTACCAGGCCGCATCTTGGTTTTGTTGTCCATCTACTTCAATAGTATAATAAGAAGCAACACCCTTCCACGGACAGTTAGTGTGCGTTTCACTAGTTTTAAAAAATTCCTTTTTGATAGTTTCAGGAGGAAAATAATGATTGTTCTCTACAACTTTAGTGTCATTACTATCTGCTATTACAGTACCATTCCAAATTGCTTTCATTTTTAGTTGATTTTATGTTGTAATTCAGTTATGTGTAATCAAACAACGGTAAGTAAATAATCTTTATAATATTCATCTTTATCTGTAAAAGACTGCACTATCCTGAGCCCCGATTCTTCTGCCAACCATTTTACAGTATCGTCATCATACTTTTGAGAGATCTCTGTATGTATACTTTCCCAGGCTTCAAAATGAACTTGTAACGATAATGCATCAATATCTACAGTATGCTTTTCTTTACTTACCAAATAGCTTTTTGCTGTTCCACTTTCAGGATCATAGGTTTCCCAATGTAGAAATTTATCAAGATCAAAATTCCCATCAAGCTCTCTATTAATTCTCGCAAGAACGTTTTTATTAAAAGCCGCTGTTACTCCTGTTTGGTCGTTATAAGCATCCAAAACTTTCTGAGGATGTTTTTTTTGATCAAATCCCATAAAAATTAGATCTCCAGGATTCATAGCATGACACAATTTTTGCATAAATTGAATAGCTCTTGGGTGCAGTAAATTCCCAATATTAGAGCCTAAAACCATAACTACTTTTTTACGATCACTTATGTGTTTCAACCTATCTAAAACCTCAAAATACTCTCCTATTTGACCATTAACACTTACATCAGGCATTTCGACACTAAGATCATTTACAAGACCTTCTACTGCATTTTGACTAATGTCTATAGGTACATAAGTAAAATCATAATTATGGTCTCCTAATTCTTTCAACAAGATTTTAGTTTTTTTACCATCTCCAGCACCCAACTCAATAAGGTCGAAACCTTCTTTATCATTATCAAAACTATGAGCAATATCCAATTTATGGGTTTGAAAAATCTCAAATTCAGCTCGGGTAAGATAATACTCTGGCAGTGCCATAATTTGTTGAAATAACTTATCTCCAGCCTCATCATAAAAATATTTTGACGATAAGTATTTCGGAAATGCAGTTAATCCTTCACATACTTCCTTTTCGAAAGTAGAAATTATTACTTTTTGATCTTTAGAATTCATAAAGAATAGGGTTATTTATTTCTCACTAATCTGAAACCAGTGAACTGCCATCTAAGGTGAGGGTGAAAAAAATTGCGATATGTTGATCGGGTATGGTTTTGAGAAGTAGCTACAGAACCACCTCTAAGTACTTTTTGATTTACCATAAACTTACCATTATACTCTCCTAATGCTCCTGGAGCTTTCGAATAGTTTGGGTATGGCAGATATGAACTTTCAGTCCACTCCCATCTTGAACCCCATTTAAATTTTGACTGAGCAACTTCCCATTCAAATTCTGTGGGCAAACGAAGTCCCTTCCACTGCGAAAAAGCAAATGCTTCAAAATAGGAGATATGCGTAACTGGCGCATTAGGTATAATATCCTTCAGACCACGTAACGTATATTGTTGTAACTTACCATCAATTTCATGCCAATACAACGGGGTTTCTATGTGTTCGTTTTGTATCCAATCCCATCCTTCAGCATGCCAGAAGAGTGAATTTCTATAACCACCATCATTTATAAATTCGAGGTAATCTTTGTTTAAAACAAGTTGATTACTTATTTCATATTCCTGAAGTAAAACTTTATGCCTTCCCAATTCATTATCATAACAAAACCCTGTGCCATCAAATCCAATATTATAAACTCCTTCTTTAATAGTTATAAAATCCTGTGGTTCTTCTACAACTGGGTTCTCAGAAAATGTATCATTATATTTTGGCAGTAATGGATTATTACCCAAAATAAATTTAATATCGGTTAATAATAATTCTTGATGCTGTTTCTCATGATGGATTCCTATCTCGACCAATTCATGAATTTGAGGATCGTCGTTTTCTTCAAGAAAACTCTGTAAATGGGCAGTAACATGATCTCTGTACTCATACACTTCACTTACCGTAGGGCGCGAAAGATTTCCTCTGTTTGTTCTTATCACACGTTTACCAACACTTTCATAATAACTATTAAACACAAAAGCGTACTCTGGATGAAAGCGCTCATAACCCTTCACATATTTAGACAGAATAAATTCTTCAAAGAACCAAGTGGTATGTCCTAAATGCCATTTTGGAGGAGAAACATCCACAATAGGTTGCACTACATAATCCTCTATCTGGAGTGGAGCACAAATTTCTTCGGTATCTGATCTTGTTTTTAAAAATGAGGTAAGTAAGCTATCAATTACAATCATAAAAGGGAGCGTATACGATTTACGAATACACTCAAATTTACATATTTTTAATTGGATTGTATCTTTAACAAGGTTAATCCCATGTTAAAAAACTAGCTATTACTGAGATCTTCTAAAAGTAATCGGTACAGAATATGCTATAGCAATGGGCTTATTCCCCCATCTTCCTGGTTCCATTTTTGGAATAGCACGAATTATTCTAATCGCTTCTCTTTGCAAGTATCTATGAGCACCTGTAACTTCTAAAATTTCTACCTTCCCTTTTTTATTAATGATAAATTCTACGGTTACAGTACCGCTCAATCCTTCATTAATTGCAATTTCAGGATATTCAAAATTTCTTAAAATATGGTCTCTTAATTTGTTGTCAAAACAATTAACCGGTGTCTGTCTTGATCTATCACACCTTGGCCACATGGGAGTGATTCCTTTTTCATTAGCATTTTCCTGAGACAGGATCAATCCATCATCTTGGGCAAAGGAAAACCCCGAGATTAGAATTGTAAAAATAAGTAGTAGTGTTCTCATAGTATAAGTTTAAAATTTAGGGCTAAACTGCAACCGCTCCTTTAATATGAGGATGCGGATCATAGTCTACTAGTGTGAAATCATCAAAAACGAAGCCAAAAATATCTTTAACCTCTGGATTAATGATTATTGTAGGTAATTTACGGGGTGTTCTAGATAGCTGAAGCTCCAACTGTTCCATGTGATTATTATAAATATGGGCATCACCAAAAGTATGTATAAATTCTCCTGGTTCATAACCGCACACTTGTGCCATCATCATCGTAAACAAAGCATACGAAGCAATGTTAAATGGAACTCCTAAGAATATATCTGCACTTCTTTGGTAGAGCTGACACGATAATTTTCCATCGGCAACATAAAACTGAAAAAACGCATGACAAGGAGGTAACGCAGCTTTACCATTGGCCACATTTTCTGAAAAAGATTTAGATGTATCTGGCATAACGCTAGGGTTCCATGCAGAAACCAACATACGTCTGCTATCAGGATTTTTTTTAAGAGCTTCTACAACATCTTTAATTTGATCTATTTCATCGCCATTCCAGTTTCTCCATTGATGTCCATAAACCGGCCCCAAATCTCCATTTTCATCTGCCCACTCATTCCAAATACGAACTCCATTTTCTTGCAGATATCCCACATTGGTGTCTCCATTCAGGAACCATAACAATTCATAAATAATCGATTTGAGATGTAGTTTTTTGGTGGTTACCATCGGAAAACCTTCACTCAGATCAAAGCGCATTTGATATCCAAAAACGCTACGAGTACCGGTTCCTGTTCTGTCTTCTTTGGCATTCCCATTTTCAATTACATGACGCACAAGATCAAGATATTGCCTCATATTCTTCCTTACTATTTGTTTACGTTAATCTCTAAAGTTTTAAGTGCTCACCAAATATACGAAAAATAGGTCTCGAGAGATATGAGAACCAAAAGATTATAAAATAGTTATAAACTGCTTATTAAAATTACGAGATCTTTAATAAAAAGTTATCCTATTATCATTCCAGCAATTGTAGCCGATAATAATGAAGCAATAGTACCTCCCAGAAGTGCTTTGAGACCAAATTCCGAAAGCGTTTTACGCTGTCCAGGAGCAAGAGAACCAATCCCTCCTATCTGTATTCCTATTGAAGCAAAATTAGCAAAACCGCACAACATATAGGTAGCCATAATTACTGATTTACTATAGGTAAGGTGCAAGGGATTTGATGGGTTTTTGAGATCTGCCAATTGAATGTAGCCTACAAATTCACTAGCAGCCAATTTAATACCTAGTAACTGCCCCATAAGCATTACATCTTCTTTTGCAACTCCTATTAACCACATTAATGGCGCAAAAAGATACCCTAAAATAAGCTCAAGAGACAGGCTTGGATAGGCGGTATTGGAAGCAACCCAAGCATTTATAGAAGTAATGTCTCCTACCCAACCTAAAATACCATTTAACATAGCTATAAACGCAACAAACACCAGTAACATAGCTCCAACATTTACAGCGAGTCTTAAACCTTCTGTAGTACCATTTGCTATAGCATCGAGTATGTTAGATCCTATTTTCTCGGAAGAAACGTATACATCCGTATTGATTTCTTCTGTCTGAGGAAATAATATTTTAGAAATAATAATGGCTCCAGGAGCTGCCATCACAGATGCTGCTAATAAGTGTTTTGCAAACTCTAACCTCAAAACAGGGTCATCTCCTCCTAAAAATCCAATATATGCAGCTAATACTGCACCTGCTACGGTTGCCATTCCTCCCACCATAACTAACAAAATTTCTGACCTATTCATCTTTTCTAAATAGGCCTTTATTAACAAAGGAGCTTCTGTTTGTCCTAAAAAGATATTACCCGCTACGCTTAAACTTTCTGCCCCAGATATCTTTAATGTTTTTGTTAGTAACCAAGCTAAACCCTTCACTACTCTCTGAATGACGCCTAAATAAAACAACAACGAAGTTAGAGCTGAGAAGAAGATGATAGTTGGCAATACCTGAAAAGCGAATATAAAACCAAAAGTATCCATATCTACCACCAATCCTTCGAATAAGAATTTACTACCTGCTCTCGTAAAGTCTAATACACTAACAAAAAGGCCTCCAACCCACTCAAATATCGTCTGTACTAAAGGAATCTTTAAAACTCCAATGGCAATTATCAACTGAAATCCCAAACCTAAGGCAACAGTCTTCCAATTTATTGCCTTTCTATTGCTGCTAAACAAAAATGCTATCAACAAGAGAACCACCATTCCTAAAGCGCCTCTCCATATGCTATTTAAAGAAAACCCTTGATTGGGAACCAACTCTTTAATTTCAGCACTTTCTACAACCTGAGGAATTTCTTTTTTTACCACTAGAGCATAGGTAATTCCTTTTTTTGAAAGTACCAGAGTCGAATCAGTTAACACATTAATGCGATACTTAATTAAAGAATCTTCTGTCGCTTCTGGAAATAACAGCAGTACATTATTTTGTTTTAGATAATCTCCTTTTAATTCTTCTTGTAAATTACTTAACGAATAATCAAACTTCCCATCTTCAAACTGAAAACGGTCTTGGTCAGAAACTTTCAATTTTTCTCCAGAAACATCTTTGATAGCATCAAGAGACCATTCTTTTTCTATAGATTGCGAAAATAAAGAGAGAGAGATAAATAGCGAAAATAGAAAAGTAAGTAGTAATCCTCTTTTCATAAAAATTGACATCATTTAAAAAATAATTAACCCCTTTCGGATGAGAAATTTAACCTCGTTTAGAAATTTCATCTCGTATTCTTGCAGCTAACTCATAATCTTCATTAGAGACTGCCTGCTCAAGCATTTTATTTAGTTCGTCAAGTGACAAATCTTTATAACTTGTTTCTTTCCCTACCATTTCAACATCATCAGACACTAATTCGTCTACCAACAAACTATCTGGGTCGGTTTCATCATCTTTTTTAGGATTTACTTTGAGGTAAATACCCGCTTGATCTAAAATATTTTTATAGGTAAATATTGGAGCTTGAAAACGAAGTGCCAACGCAATTGCATCACTGGTTCTAGCATCAATAATCTCCTCTATTTTATCTCTTTCACAAATTATGCTAGAATAAAAAACACCATCGACCAATTTATGTATGATAACTTGTTTGACTATAATATCAAACCGATCAGCGAAGTTTTTAAATAGATCATGGGTTAATGGTCTTGGGGGTTTTATTTCCTTTTCTAATGCTATAGCAATAGACTGCGCTTCGAAGGCACCAATAACTATAGGTAATTTTCTTTCTCCATCAACTTCGCTTAAAATAAGCGCATAAGCCCCATTTTGGGTTTGACTATAGGATATACCTTTTATGTTCAGTCGAACTAGACTCATAATGTTCTTTCAATAAAAAAAGGCTGTTTGAACAAACGGACTTTTACCTAGGTTCAAACAGCCCTTAATTGGGCACAATTTATGAAAATTATGCGTTATTCGACTTAAATTCTTTTAATTTTTCGATAAGTTTTGGAACAACCTCAAAAGCATCTCCAACAATTCCATAGTCGGCAGCTTTGAAGAAAGGCGCCTCAGGATCATTATTGATTACCACCTTCACCTTACTTGCATTAATACCTGCTAAGTGCTGAATAGCTCCCGAAACTCCAATTGCAATATATAGGTTTGATGCCACAGGTTTTCCTGTCTGCCCCACATGCTCACTATGTGGTCTCCACCCCATATCACTTACAGGCTTTGAACAAGCCGTAGCCGCTCCTAATACATCTGCAAGATCTTCGATTAACCCCCAGTTCTCAGGGCCTTTTAAACCTCTACCACCAGAAACTACAACTTCCGCATCAGCAATAGACACTTTGTCTGCGGCTTTATCTACCGAAGTAACACTAACTCCAAAATCTGCATCAGATAATGATGGCGAGAACGCTTCTGCAGATGCAGCAGCAGAACTTTCCTTTAATCCAAATGCGTTATTCGATAATCCTACGATTTTAACATCAGTAGAGATTTCCGTAATATTGAAAGCCTTATTTGTAAAAGCTGTACGTTTCACTTTAAAAGGAGAAGCACTTTCTGGCAATGCTACAACATTAGACGCATAACCGGCATTTAAACCTACAGCCAATAATGGCGCTAAGAATTTACTATCGGCAGAAGAACTTACCACTACCACTTTAGCACCTTCTTTTTCTGCAGCTTGTTTAAGAACATCTGCATATGCTTTTGCAGTAAATCCAGATAACTTATCGTCTTTTACTTCTAAAACCTTATCTACTCCATAAGTTGCTAACTCGCTACTATCTCCCCCATTAATACTAACGGCAGTTACCGTTGTTCCTAACATATTAGCTACTTCTTTGGCATATGAAGCCACCTCAAAAGCTGCTTTCTTGAATTTTCCTCCTTCGCTTTCTGTATATACTAAAACTGACATATTTTTTCTTTTAAATAGCTTTTGCTTCGTTATGTAATAAATCTATAAGTTCCTGCACGTTATCAGGAGACACTAATTTCACATCTCCTTTTGGAGCTGGCTTCTCAAACTGAACAGCTTTAGTTTCTCCAGATGCTTCAACTGGCTCTACAACATTAAGAGGTTTTTTACGAGCCATCATGATCCCTCTCATATTAGGTATACGAAGATCACTCTCCTCTACAAGTCCTTTTTGCCCACCTACTACCAACGGTAATTTGGTAGTTGAAGTTTCTTTACCTCCATCTATTTCGCGAATTGCGGTAGCGGTATCACCTTCGATCTCCAAACCAATACATGTATTTACAAAATTAGCTCCAATCAAACCTGCAACCATTCCCGGCACCATACCACCGTTATAATCGATAGACTCTCTTCCTGCAATCACTAAATCATAACCACCATCTTGAGCAACCTTTGCCAATTGTTTTGCTACATAAAACCCATCGGTAGCTTCTGCATTTACTCGAATAGCATTATCTGCTCCAATAGCTAAAGCTTTACGTAATGTTGGTTCAGTCTCTGCGCCTCCTACATTAACAACATCTACAGATGCTCCCTGCTTTTCTTTAAACCACATGGCACGTGTTAATCCAAATTCATCATTAGGATTAATTACAAATTGCACCCCATTTGTGTCAAACTTAGTATCACCATCCGTAAAATTAATTTTGGAAGTTGTGTCTGGCACATGGCTAATACATACTAATATTTTCATTTTATATAGGTATTTTTTGAGAATTTAATAATAAATGCGAATGTACAAATAAAATGTCGAATTTACTATGCATGCATAATAAATTTTTTAATTTTCAAGGATAATTAAAGGGTTTTAATTGCTACTTTTGCTTTTCGTGTAGCACAAAAATAACATATATTTCAATGAGAACAATACAATTCAGAGAAGCAATTTGCGAAGCAATGAGCGAAGAAATGCGCCGAGATGAATCTATTTACCTAATGGGTGAAGAAGTAGCCGAATACAATGGAGCTTATAAAGCTAGTAAAGGCATGTTAGATGAGTTTGGCCCTGACAGAGTTTTAGACACTCCTATCTCTGAATTAGGTTTTGCTGGAATAGGTGTAGGAAGTGCTATGAATGGAAATCGTCCTATTATAGAGTTTATGACCTTCAACTTTTCTCTAGTAGGTATCGACCAAATTATCAATAACGCTGCAAAAATGCGCCAAATGAGTGGTGGACAATTCAATGTACCTATTGTTTTTAGAGGGCCAACAGCCTCTGCAGGTCAACTTGGAGCCACACATTCACAAGCTTTTGAAAACTGGTTTGCGAACACACCTGGTTTAAAAGTGGTTGTTCCTTCAAACCCTAAAGACGCTAAAGGACTTTTAAAATCTGCCATCAGAGATAATGATCCTGTTATTTTTATGGAAAGTGAACAAATGTATGGTGATAAAGGAGAAGTGCCAGAAGGAGAATATACAATTCCACTTGGCGTAGCAGAATTAAAAAGAGAAGGAAATGATGTTACCATTGTATCCTTCGGTAAAATTATCAAAGAAGCTATCAAAGCTGCAGACGAATTAGCCAAAGAAAATATCTCTTGTGAAATTATTGATCTTAGAACAGTTCGCCCACTTGATCTGGAAGCAATCTTTGCATCAGTTAAGAAGACAAATCGCTTAATTATACTTGAAGAAGCGTGGCCTCTTGCCAATATTGCTTCTGAAATCACATATCAGGTACAATCGAATATTTTTGATTATCTGGACGCCCCAATTATCAAAATTAATACGGCAGACACTCCTACTCCATATTCTCCCGTATTGTTAGAAGAATGGCTTCCAAATAGCAATGATGTTGTTAAAGCTGTAAAAAAAGTGATGTATAAATAAAATAAACCTTTTATTTTGCGTTTCAACAATTTTGGATAATCATCAAAAATGGCCTAAAAATTGATGTGATCCACTAACTATTGCAAGTATTAATTATAATAACTTTGGATGAGACATTTGATCTTAGGAGGAATTCTGACACTTTTTAGCTGCTCATTTCTTCTTGCACAAACAAAAGTTGGTGGCCAGGTCTATGACAATTACAAACAACCTATTCCGTTTGCAAATGTGGTTTTTGTAAATTCTACTGTAGGAACTATTACCGATGAAAATGGTAGGTTCTACATGGAGTCTGACGAGAATTATTCTAATATAAAAATTTCCTTTATAGGGTTTAAAACCAAAAACATAGAGCTAACCAAAAAGGTTACCTATAATATGGAGATTATCCTTGAAGAAGAAGCGGCCGCTCTAGATGAGGTGGTCATATATAAAGGAAAAACATCCAAAAAGAACAATCCTGCGATAGACATTTTGAGAAAGATATGGGATAATCGAAGGGCAAATGGAGTAAAGAAATTCAAACAATATCAGTACGACAAGTATGAAAAATTGGAATTCGATCTTAATACCATTGACAGTGCTTTGGTAAACAGTCGAATTTTCAATGGTATGGAGTTCATATTTGACGATGTCGACACTTCTAGAATTACAGGAAAAACTTACTTGCCTATATTCTTAAATGAAGCTATTTCTAAAGTATATGGTGACAATACCTCAAATGATTTTAAGGAGGTACTAACCGGGAATAAAAATGCTGGATTTAGTGACAACCAAACACTTATTGCCTTTGTAAAGGATTTATATTCAGACTATGATGTTTATGATAATTATCTAAAATTCTTTGACAAAAGTTTCACCAGTCCTCTTTCGAGAACAGGTATCGATGTCTACAATTATGTTCTTACCGATAGTGCTTATATAGACAATAAATGGTGTTACAATATTGTGTATTATCCTAGAAGAAAAAACGAACTTACCTTCCAGGGAGATTTCTGGGTGAATGACACCACATGGGCTATCAAAGACATCAATCTTGAAGTTACCAAAAGTGCAAATATAAACTGGGTAAAAGATCTTTATATAGAACAAGAATTTGATGTTCTAAATGATTCCATATTCTTAATCACCAAAGATTATTTTCAATCAGACTTCTCGTTCAGCAAGAAAGAAAAGTCCAGAGGTGTATATGGAAAAAGAACCACTCTTTACGACAACTATAAATTCGACATCAAAAAAGATAAGAAGTTTTACCAAGCTCAGGTAGATCCTTATGATCAAGATATTTATAACCGCGCTGACTCTTTCTGGCAAAATGCCCGGATGGAAGAATTGAATAAAGATGAGCAAAAGGTCTATAAATTACTAGATACCTTAAGAACCGTTAAGGCTTTTAAACGCCTTTATAATATTGGTACTATTCTCGCTACAGGTTATATAGAATTTGATGGTTTCGATTTTGGACCTCTATTCTCGACAGTCGGTTTCAATGATATCGAAGGTTGGAGACTTCGAGCGGGAGGGCGAACTTATTTCTCAAGAAATGATCGTTGGAGAATTGAAGGATATGGTGCTTATGGTTTTAAAGATCAGAAATTTAAATACGGTATTTCTGGTAAATATCTGATCGACAGAAAATCCAGATTAATTGCTTCTGCAGGTAATCGTCGTGATGTGGAGCAGTTGGGCGCGAGTTTAACCAATACCAATGATGTAGAAGGAAGAAGCTTAGCCTCCTCTTCTATTATTGCAACTGGTGATAATGACAGATTGACCTCTATAAACCTATCGGCTTTTTCTTTGCAGTTAGAGCCTAAGAAAAACTTAACTTTAGGAGTAACTACCTCTTTTAGAAACCTTAAACCTGCTGATCGTTCGCGCTTTAGTCTAGATTTTGTTGATCCGGATTCAGGTGAATTAAGACAAGAGATAAACCAGACCGAAATAGGTACGTCTATTGCATATTTCCCCGGCAGAAAAACTACAGGATATGGTGTTGATAGAGTGGTGGTAAACGATGGGGATTTTGCAACCCTATTTCTCAACTATTCAGTAGGACTAAAAGATATTATAGAAAGTGATTTTGAATATCAAAAAATTCAATTTTTATACCAACAGCCTTGGAATATTGGTGGTTTTGGCCGATTAAACAGTACACTTGAGGTAGGAAAAACGTTCGGAGACGTTCCATTAGGCTTATTAAGTGTAATTCCTGGAAATCAGACCTATCTTTCTATATACAACACTTTTCCTCTTCTTAACTTCTATGAATTTGTAACAGATACATATGCTACTTTACATCTGGAACATAATTTCAACGGAAGAATTTTTTCGAGAATACCTTTACTACGTAAATTGAACTTAAGAGAACTAGTCGGAATTCGAGGAGCATGGGGAGAGCTCTCTGAAGAAAATTTATTACTTAGCGCACCCTCAAACGAAATATTGATCTCTCCAGATGATGAAATCTACTGGGAGTATAGTGTTGGAGTTGGAAACATATTTAAAATTTTCAGAATCGATTTTCATTTCAGAGGGAATTATTTTGATAATCCAGACGCTCGTAAATTTGGAGTTACCGGATCTTTCGGATTTTATTTCTAAATCTACTTTGCATACATTTTTAACCAAAAAATAATCTATTTTCGATTTTGAAAACGTTATAGTTTATCTTAAGGTTAAAATTTAAGTGAAAACACAATATTTTTTGTCAATAAGTTTTAAGTAAACCCTTGCATTACCTATCTTTGCCGCCCATTAAATGAAAACAAAAATTATGAGCGCAGCTACCAAAGAAAGCTTCGATGTACTAATTGAAATCCCAAAGGGAAGTAGAAATAAATACGAATACGACTTTGATATTAAAAAAATTCGATACGATCGAATGATATTTTCTTCGATGATGTATCCGGCAGATTATGGTTTTATACCTGAGACTATGGCATTAGATGGAGATCCTCTTGATGTACTAGTTTTAGTAACAGAACCTACCTTTCCTGGTTGCGTTATGGAAGTAAAACCAATTGGTGTATTTCATATGACAGATGAAAAAGGTCCTGATGAAAAAATCATTTGCGTACCTGTTTCTGACCCAATTGCAAACAAACTTGCCGATCTAAAAGAAATGAATCCACATTTGATTAGTGAAATTGAACACTTCTTCCAAGTATATAAAGATCTTGAGAAGAAAAAAGTAGATGTAGGCGGATGGGGAAATATAGATGATGCAAAAGCGATCATCAAGGCGTGCGTAAAGCGTTTTGAGGATCTTGAAGACAAACCTAAGGGTCTGTTTAGTATCCATTAAATTTTCGTTAAAAAAATTTAAAAAAGCTCAATGATTTATAATAAACATTGAGCTTTTTGTATTTAGGGTATTTTTACTACTTTTAGCCACTAATTAACTTAAAATATATTTATGGAATCAAATATGATCTTCGTACCAATTGCATTGGCAATTCTGGGCTTACTTTTTATGTTCATTAAAATGGCCTGGGTCAAAAAACAAGCCCCTGGTAACGAAAAAATGCAAGGTATTTCTAAAAGTATAAAAGAAGGTGCTTTAGCTTTCCTTGCAGCAGAATATAGATTACTATTAATTTTTGTGGTTATTGCTTCAGCAGCACTATTTGGAATTTCAACCATTGTTGACACAACAAGTTGGATGATTGTTCCGGCTTTTATTTTTGGTGCTATTTTTTCTGCATTAGCAGGAAACATAGGTATGCGTATTGCTACAGAAGCTAACGCAAGAACCGCAGAAGCTGCCAAAACTAGTCTTCCTCAGGCATTAAAAGTTTCTTTTGGAGGAGGTACTGTCATGGGATTAGGAGTTGCAGGTCTGGCCGTGTTAGGGTTAAGTTTGTTTTTCCTGTTTTTTAGCTCGCAATTTATGGGTAACGAAGGATCTTTTTATAACAATATGACTATAGTACTCGAAGCTCTGGCAGGATTTTCTCTAGGAGCAGAGTCAATCGCTCTATTTGCTCGAGTTGGAGGTGGTATTTACACCAAAGCTGCAGATGTTGGAGCTGATTTGGTAGGTAAGGTTGAAGCTGGTATCCCAGAAGATGATCCTCGAAACCCTGCAACCATAGCAGATAATGTAGGTGATAATGTTGGAGATGTTGCAGGAATGGGTGCCGACCTTTTTGGTTCGTATGTAGCTACCGTTCTTGCTGCAATGGTACTAGGAAATTACGTGATTCGGGACATGTCTCACACGACTCAGTTTACTGATGCTTTTGGTAACATGGGACCAATTCTTCTACCAATAGTTATTGCTGGAGTAGGGATTCTGGCTTCGATTATCGGTACTTTTTTAGTAGGAGTAAAAAACAATGAAGCAAAAGAAGCTCAGGTACAAAAAGCTTTGGATCTAGGGAATTGGGTAGCTATTATTTTAACAGTAGTTGCAAGTTATTTCTTAATTCAATATATGCTGCCTTCAACCATGCAAATGAATTTCTTTGGAGAAGGAGTTAAGGACGTATCTTCAATGAATGTATTTTATTCTACGCTTATTGGCCTAGCCGTAGGAGCTCTAATATCTATTGTAACCGCATATTATACTAGTTTAGGAAAAAAACCCGTACTAGACATTGTACAAAATAGTTCCACAGGTGCTGCAACCAATATTATTGCTGGACTAGCAGTAGGAATGAAATCTACTTTTTTGTCTGTTATTCTTTTTGCTGCCGCAATTTATGGTTCTTATGAACTTGCAGGTTTTTATGGTGTTGCGCTTGCAGCTTCTGCTATGATGGCAACTACAGCTATGCAATTGGCTATTGATGCCTTTGGCCCTATAGCCGATAACGCAGGAGGTGTTGCCGAAATGAGTGAATTAGAAGATCATGTACGTGAACGTACAGATATCTTAGATTCGGTAGGTAATACAACTGCTGCGGTTGGTAAAGGTTTTGCTATTGCATCTGCCGCCTTAACCGCATTGGCATTATTTGCTGCCTATGTAACTTTTACGGGTATCGATGGTATCAACATTTTCAAAGCAGATGTATTAGCTATGTTATTCGTAGGAGGAATGATTCCTGTAATATTTTCAGCTTTAGCAATGAAATCGGTAGGTAAGGCCGCCATGGAAATGGTTCAGGAAGTGCGTCGACAATTTAAAGAGATTCCGGGTATAATGGAAGGAACAGGAACTCCCGAATACGCAAAATGTGTAGACATTTCTACAAAAGCTGCCTTAAAAGAAATGATATTACCAGGTTTAATTACCATTATTACTCCTATTATAATCGGACTTCTATTTGGTGCTGAACCTTTAGGAGGTTATATGGCTGGAGTTTGTGTATCTGGTGTAATGTGGGCAATCTTTCAAAACAACGCCGGAGGTGCTTGGGATAATGCTAAAAAGTCATTTGAAGCAGGTGTCGAAATTGATGGAGAAATGACCTATAAAGGGTCTGACGCACATAAAGCTGCCGTTACTGGAGATACTGTAGGAGATCCTTTTAAAGATACTTCTGGTCCTTCTATGAATATTTTGATTAAACTTACGTGTTTAGTTGGGCTTGTAATCGCTCCTATATTAGGCGGACATCATGAAGAAACAGCTGTCGCCGATCAAGATGCTAAGGTTATAAAGGTAGAAGAAAACAAATCTTCGACTACTGAAACTACAGATAAAGTGGCGATCATAAAGTCTGTATCAAAATAAAAAACATAAAATTATCTTTAAACAACCTCGTTCCTTTGAACGAGGTTGTTTATTTTTATATCAAAATCTACTTTTTACATGTTTAAAAAGAAAACGTTACGTATCAACACCTATCAAGGATATGGCACAAAGACATTTTTTCGTGCAACTGGTAGAGCCCTTGAAGACGAAAACGTAGATTTTAGTGACAACCAAAGTATTTTTAAAACCCTTAGAAATATTTATCGCCAATTTGAAAGTGACGAGGTAAGAAACATTCCTATCAACATACATCTCCCTAATGGAAAAACTGTTGAAACAACTACTGATCATGAAGGATATTATCATGTGGAGTTAGAGACTTCTATACCAGATACCCAAAACACTGAAAATTATTGGGTAGACTACGCAGTATCTTATAAAAAAGAACTGATGAGAAAAAAAATAAGCGATGGCAACACTTTCCAAAGTCAAATGCTTATTCCCTCTTCTGAAACTGAATATGGTATCATAAGCGATATAGATGACACCATTATTCATACAGGAGTAGCTTCTTTTTTTAAATGGAGGGTTATTGCAAATACGATTTTTAAAAATTTCGACAAACGACAAGCTATCGAAGGGACTGTCAATTTTTACAAAAAATTACAGTATGGAAAAAGTAACAAGCCTGTAAATCCTTTTTTTTATGTGAGTAATAGCCCTTGGAATTTGTATGATTATTTAAGTGCTTTTTTTAAAAGGAATAATTTCCCCAAAGGGCCAATCTTATTGAGAGATTTCAGAACTCCTTTTGACAAAACACCTAAACCCAAGATTCCGCATAAACAATCTGAGATCACCAATTTATTAAAGATGTATCCCAAAATGAAATTTGTTTTAATTGGAGATTGTGGAGAAAAAGACGCAGATATTTATACACAAATTGCAAAAGAATTTAAAGGTAGAATTTTAGCAATCTACCTAAGAAATGTGGACCATCGTAAAAAGGAAAGACGTATTCAAAAAATTATAAATTCTTTCAAACTTGCACCCACCTTACTTGTTCGCACTTCAAGGGAAGCCCTTGATCATGCGAAGGAAATAGGCCTAATCGATTAGCTTTTCAGACTTCTTACTTCCGAAGTAAGTGCAAGCATCGCTTCCTGTAACTGTTTAATACTTGCCGAATCTGAGTTAGCATCAATATTAAAACTTAATTTACTATTTACTTCCCACAGTTCTACAATTTGATGTACCTGAATAGTGTAAGGTAGATACTCCGGGTTTAATGAAATTAAGGTAATTGTAGAAGCGTCTTCATTTTTTCTCACCTTTTTTACCACAACGCTATCTTCCAACACTACAACACAAATGGCATTTGACCCAATTTCAGAAAGACTATTAATAGCTTTTCCTATTACCCACTCTTTTGGTTCCAGCACGGGCATCATACTATCCCCTTCAACCTGAAAACCTCTATAGGTAGCATTACGATATTCCGGCAAAGGGATATCAAAAGCAGGTAACTGTTGATACCAATCTACATCCTGTACATTATGAGGATAACCTGCGGCTGCTTTCACATTTACCAAAACAATGTTCTCATTATTCTGTGTATCTACTGTGATTACCTTTGGTGCAACATCTCCTTCCTGTAACTGGATTTTTTTCTGATTACTTTCCCCAAATAACCAAAGCGGGTTTACATTAAACTCTTGTAGCAATTTAGCCACTACTTTCCCTGAAATTTTCGTCTTACCCCTTTCGATATCTGCAGTGGAATTTTTAATATCCAAAATCTTTGCAAAATCGGCTTGGGTATAATGATTCTCTTCGCGAATTGATTTAAATCGCTTAATGGTTTGGTCAGTTAAGTTATCCATAAACTAGGATTTTTATTATTATCTCATAAGCAAACTAATGATTTGGGATAATTTCTAACAAAGATACGAGATTTTGGAATATTTCCAATTTTAACATAAATATATTTTAATTATTATGGAAATTTTCCATAAATTTGGAAAAATTACTACTAAACATCCAACTATGTCTTCACAAATTATCGCTTTACATCAAAAAGTTCCAGAAAAGATCATACGTCACTCATTAAACAACAGCATTGAGGTTAAAGAACATCTTGACATAAAACTAATAGATAAGGGATATCAATTTAAACGTAATCAAATTATAGGTAGATATCGTTTTGATTTCTATTGTCCGAAATTCAAAATTGCCATAGAGGTAGATGGATATGCTCATGAATTTTCAGATATCCACAATCTCGATGCGCCCAAAAAACTGTTTATTTCTTCATTAGGAATTACAGTATTGCGATTTACAGATCATCAGATTCTCGTAGATATTTGTGAAATTTTCAGAGCCATTAATACGCAGATAAAATCAAAGGTCAATTCTTATGTCGTTTGACCGTATTAGAGAAAAATTATCTATCCTAGCTGATGCTGCCAAATATGATGTTTCATGCGCTAGTAGCGGAGGCAAACGATCAAATACCAATAAAGGATTAGGGAACAATACCGGAATGGGAATTTGCCATAGTTACACAGAGGATGGCAGATGTGTTTCGCTCTTAAAAATACTTCTTACGAATCATTGTATCTATGACTGTGCTTATTGTATAACAAGAAAAAGTAACGATATAAAAAGAGCAGCTTTTAAGATCCAAGAAGTTGTGGACCTTACTATTAATTTTTATAGAAGAAACTATATTGAGGGCCTCTTTTTAAGTTCTGGCATTTTTAAAAATGCCGATTATACCATGGAACGTTTAATTCAAGTAGCCAAAAAATTACGTCTAGAAGAAAATTTTAACGGATACATTCATCTCAAATCTATTCCAGGTGCTAGCGACGAACTAATGCGACAAGCTGGATTATATGCAGATCGTTTAAGCGTAAATATAGAAATTCCTACCATTTCTGGACTTAAACTACTTGCTCCAGATAAAAAGCATGAAGATTTTGTTAAACCAATGACCAAGGTTAAAAACGAAATTATTCAATACAAAGAAGAGAAGAAAATTATCAAAAGTACACCTAGATATGCTCCAGCAGGGCAAAGTACACAAATGATCATTGGAGCTACTGGAGAAAGCGATTGGGATATTATGCGGTCTGCCAATTACTATTACAAAAAGTTCAATATGCGAAGAGTGTATTATTCGGGATATGTTCCGGTTTTAACCGATAATCGCCTTCCCTCCCTTGGTACCGCAGTGCCCATGCTTCGTGAAAACAGGCTTTATCAAACAGATTGGCTTATTCGTTTTTATGGTTTCTCAGTTAATGAGATACTTAATGACACACATAAAAACCTTGATGTAGATATTGATCCGAAATTAAGTTGGGCGCTACGAAATTTGAACTTATTTCCCGTAGATATTAATAAAGCAGACAAAACTATGCTTGCCCGAATACCAGGTATTGGGATGCAATCTGTATACAAAATACTACAAGCCAGAAAATTCAGAAAATTAAATTGGTCTCATTTAAAAGCGATTGGAATCGCATTAAACAGAGCTCAATTTTTTATCGTTTGCGATTCTAAAGATTTTTACAAAAAAGAACTTTCTGCGATTTCTTTAAAAGAAAAAATTGTAAAAAATAGTAGTAGTAAATACAAAAAACTTATCAACGGGCAACTCAGTCTTTTTTCCTAATATCTTAACTTATGAACGCACAAACCATTTTACTTTATGACGGGAGTTTCGACGGTTTTTTAAGTTGCGTATTTGTTGCCTATGATCAAAAAATTACTTCTCCTATTATTAGAAAAGAATATCAAACCAACAACCAGTTGTTTACCATCAACGAAACCATTATTACCAACCGTCAAAAGGCAAATAGAGTTTGGGAAGGGTTTAAGTCTAGGACTAAACCCAACGAACAAAGAGGTTTTTTCAAAGCTTTTCTAAGCGAAATAAAAGGTGTTGAAAACACTCTTTTTAGCTATATGAGAACAATCTTTAGTAATCCTATAAATCAACATATTGATTTTGGAAATAAGGATATCCTCAAAATTACACAGGTTGCTAAAATGGTAGATCGAGAAAAACATAGAGTGGAAGCTTTTGTAAGGTTTCAATTGACAAAAGATGACATTTATACCTCAACGGTTTCACCAGACTTTAATGTTTTGCCTTTAATCGTTAAACATTTTAAAGATAGATATGCCGATCAGAAATGGCTCATCTATGATACGAACAGAAAATATGGTATCTTCTATGATCTCACCTCTGTAGAAATAATAACTTTGGAAGAGCCAGCAAAAATCCTACCCAATCAAATTCAAAACATCTACAAAAAACAGGAGGTAGATTTTCAAAAACTATGGAGTACTTACTATAACAGCGTGAACATAAAGTCCCGAAAAAACACCAAATTACATGTACAACATCTCCCTAAGAGATATTGGAAATATTTAACTGAAAAAAACATTAGAGAGTAACAAAATCATTGGTATCTACTTTACACATCTCAAGGCATGTTTTTTATCTAACAAAATAAAGTGTTACATTTGACGTTAAGTAACCAATTAACTATATCTATTTATTATGAAAAAAATTTTTCTAGGAGCTATGGCTCTAATGTTAGCTGTATCAGTAACATCGTGTAGAGAAACTGCTAAAGAAGCCGAAGAAGCTGCAAAAGACGCTGCAACTGAAGTTGTTGATGCCGCTGGCGAGGCTGCTGAAGCTGCAAAAGACGCTGCTGGTGAAGCTGCTGAGGCTGCAAAAGATGCTGCTGGTGAAGCAGTAGACGCTGCAAAAGATGCTGCTGGTGAAGCAGTAGACGCTGCAAAAGACGCTGCTGGTGAAGCAGTAGATGCTGCTACAGATGCTGCTACAGACGCAGTAAAAGAGGGTACTGAAAAGGCATCTGATGCCGTTAAGGACGCTCTCAAGAAAGATAACTAATTGAGATTGATATTAGGACAAAAGCCATCTCTTAACAGAGATGGCTTTTATATTTTATTCTAGCCACTTTACTTTTTCCATCGCTGCTCCTCTTTTCGAGTCTAAGTCTTCTTCTTTATCATAATAGCCCATATAGAAAAAGCCTAAGCACCTCTCCCCTTCTTCAAAATCAAAAAAATCACCCATATATTCAATTAACTTTGGACTGCTCCAATAACACCCAACATCATTTGCCGCACAAGTAAGCCACATGTTCTGAACAGCCATAGCCGTTGAGGCAATTTCTTCCCACTCAGGAACTCTTTGTTTTAGATCTCGTTGTATGCAAATGGCAATAATCACCTGAGCCGATTTGCAGTTATTTATTATTTTTTTGTGTTTGAAAGGAGAAAACGCTTCATCAGTAGTAATATCTGTATAGGTATCAGATAAAAACTTTCCCAATTTATCTTTTGCATTACCTTGTAGCACCTTAAATCTCCAGGGTTCTGTTAATCTATGTGTAGGCGCCCAATTTGCATTTTCTAACAATTTAATGATAAATTCTTTAGCTATTGGCTTATCATTGTATTGAGGAGGAAAAACAGACCTTCTTTGTCTAATTATTTCATCTATATTTGACATACAATTTCTTTTTGTAAAGTTATTAATATTCGAAAGACTAAAGCTACTAGCAATCGATTAACAAATATACCTAATTTGAATTCCAGTCGCAGATTACTTCAACAGGAACAACTAGATGATCTTTCTCTGTCGGGTCAAAGATTAACCGAAACCCTGTCCAGCCTTAAGTTAATTAACAGGTGGTTTGGTAATCATCGATATCTTGCTAAAACACTTATTTGGTATTGTAAAAAGAATTCTCAAGCTACAAACTGGCATATTGTAGATTTAGGTTGTGGTGGGGGCGATTGCATCCAACACCTCTCAAAATCATTGGAAAGACATAATATAAAAGCCACCTTTACCGGTATAGATGGAAATAAAGAAAGTATTTCATTTGCCCAATCAAATACCTCAGTAAATACCCCAGTAAATTTTATGGTTGCAAATATACTAGCGAAAGACTTTTTATTGCCTGAATGTGATATTCTGATAAGCAGTCATTTTATATATCATTTTGATGATCAGCAACTTATTAATTTTCTAAAAAAAACATCCTCCACCAAAATAAAACACATTATTTTTAGTGAGCTTTATAGAAGTAAAACATCCTATTTTTTGTTTAAAACAATTCGATTTTTACTTCCCATTTCACAAATGGCAAAAAGTGATGGCTTAATCGCGATTAAACGTGCATTTTCTATTAAAGAACTTAAAAGCATCATAGAAAACAGTAAAGCTACTCGGTTTAAAATTGAAAAAAAACCTTTTTTCAGGATGCTGGTAACTATAGATTTTTACAAATGAAAAACATATTGACAGACTGGTTAACTACTCTTAAACAAACACCAAAAACTCTAATTATAACCTACATAATTATTTATTTTATATGGGGGTTTGGTATGAATGTTTTTGGAGCAGAAGTTGAAATTGCCAAATTTACATATTGGTGGCAAGTCATTACATGCTATATCTTATATATGGTTCCTATTTCTATTATACTGAAGAAATATCATTTTTTTGATCAGTATGCCTATGGCTTGGTTGCAATGGGAATATTAGAGTTTTTAGGGTATTGGTTAAAAACCTCATATGCGTACCCAAACAATATTTTGGACCAATTATTTAATCCGCAAAACTTTAGTTTGGGGATGGCTTTATTTTTTGCATTATACTTCCCTGCCGGAAATTGGCTCGTTGGAAAAGTACATACACTTCTTTTTCCTAGAAAAAACTAAGACTACCCTTTTTTAGGAACCAAAACGAATTGTTGTTTTCCCTGCTTTTTCACTCTGTATTTGTCTTTAATATCTGAAGCTCCTTTTAGATCCAAAGTATCATTTATATAATCTATCCAATCTTGGCGATCAACGATGACATTATCTAGAACGGTATCAGTAAAATTGGCATCAACAATTTTTGCCCCCCATAACTTAGCTTCAGAAAGGTCTGCTCCTGTAAAATCTGCACCAGATAAATTTGCATTGGTTAGATCAATTCCGGCCATTTCGGCATTTTTAACATTAGCTTCAATAAGTCTTGCCCTACTCAAATTAGCATCAGAAAGATTTATATAACTCATATCAACTTCTTTCAATTCGCTACTTGCAAGATTAGCAGCAGGCATATTGGCTTTATAAAGATTAGAATGATTCAATTTTGCATATTTTAGGTATACTCCCCTACCAAGAGATACTTCCCGCAAGCTACTATATTCAAAATCACCAGCGTAAAATATATCACTTAACGATTGTTGTCCCAAATCACTTTTTATAAGACTGTAGAGCAGTTGACCTCTCTCCGGACTTATTTTCTTATCGATAAGCTTTTCCCCTTCTTTATATTTGTAAGGTTGCATTGCCAACGATAAGCTTACAATTCTTGCCTGTAAGGTATTACTAATATTGTTTTTAGAGTTTACACCTTTATACTTCAATTCTTCATTCAAATCGCTCAATACATTATCCATTACAAACACCAAAGATGATCTTCGTTGAGACTCAACCAAATCGGTTTGATTATGTACCAACTCATTTTGATTTTTTAATAAAAGTGTTTGTATAACCAATATAGTAGAAGGAAGAACTGCGAAAAAAAATGCAAATAACCCTATTCTAGTAATTCTCCATATGATGCTAGATGAGACATCAGAAACCGTATCTACAGACACTGTTTTGTACTCTTTATACTCATGTATTGCATCATTTATACTTCGTTTTAATCTTGATCCCAAAATGGGTACACTAGATTTCTTTAATAACCACCATTTGAATTTTCTCTTTTTCTTTCTCTTGTCGTCAATTTTATCAAGTTTATCCTGAAGAATTTTGTTCTCGGTCTTTAGCCTATCGATATATTCTTGTTCATTCACAGTTCCAGGGGTTTTGAATTTTAAACGCTTAAGATATAAAAGTTATTATGACATAAAAAAGAAAGCCCAAATTATAACGCATAAAATGAGCTTTCGTACAACATAAAGGCATCCAACAAATGCTTCTTTATTTCAAATACGTTGAAATATCACTAGCAATGTCTTCAACAAGCGAAAATTCTTCTTCTTCTTCGATAAGATTCATTACTTTAATTAATAGATGTACATATCCTGTAACATATTCTCTTTTACGATGATCACTTACATATTCTTTTCCCTCAACCACTATAAATGTGATTAAATTTCTAATGATTAATCTCATTTCTGTAATATCTAATTCTTTATTCATCGCTCCACTTTTTAAATACATCAATATTAAATATCAAATGAATTTAGAATCTTCAGCTTTGAAAGATGAAAAATAGTTTCAATTAAATCATCAATACTCGATAAAAAACACGTTTTATCGTTTTTAGAACACCAACAATTATTCAATGTATTTCTTATTTTTGCAAACAACTATCAACACTACTACAGTTTTATGTCTCATAAATTTATTTTTTTAACGGTATTTATATGGATTGTTTTTTCTTGTAAAAAAAGTAATGACACAAAAACGTTCACCACAGATACTAATGAAGAAGAAGTGGTTACAATTGCGAAAGACACTTTATTTTATCTCTTTGAAACCATTGCCGAATCTATGGATAAAAAAAAGGTGAACCTTAATGTAGTTTACAGGTTCACTCTTGAGAAAAAAGATTCATTATATCAAAATAAAGACAAAATCACGGAGCTAAACAATACTATAATTAAACCTGAAGTAAACAAATATATTCGCAATGTGATCTCAAATACCCAAAAGGACGATCTAAAAAATTTTAAAGATCAAATCGATATTACTAAGCTAAACTCTTCACTATCCCAATATGGAATAGAGCTTGTCAAACTTTCTCCAACCGTTATCAATAGAGTATTGGCACCCAACTAAAACCGAAAAAGCCTCAAAGCAAATGCTTTAAGGCTTATTATATATACGGACTTTGAATACGGAACATCTTGGCTAATTCCAATAATCAAAATTTCCCTTGTCGCAAATAAAAAAAACGAATTAGTAAAAACCAAAAAAGTATTCTTAATCTTTTGATTTTTAAGACTTTTTTGTTAAAAAATTAAGAAGGTCATAAACTCCCATCATTTGTTTCTTGTTGATTATTTATATTAATACGACAAAAGAAATATACTTGAACTATTAAATATTAAGATTAGAATTTGAAATTTAAGTCTAACCTGGCCCTGCTACCAGTTTCTAATTCCTCTCCCAGTTTTTTAATTTGTTCTACTCTAAAACCTCTGAAGATCAGATTCAATTTACGATTGATTTGATAGCCAATACATAGTTCGACCCCTTTAAAGTTTGACAATCTAGATCCGGTAGCTTCAAAAGAAGAATAATCCCATCGCGCCCAATCATTTTGTGCAAAATAATCGACAATGGCATATTTTTCAAGGTAGGTATAAAACAGGCCTAATTTCCAGGTTTTTTCCTTTTTCATATTCCCCATTTGTAAGCCTACTACATACCCCAACTTTTCATCTTCAAATCCTACAGGTATATTTTCATTGTCTAAACTTTCAAAATTAGAATAAAGGTCTATTCCTAAAGAAATATTTCTTTTTTTGGAAATAGAAAACTTAGCGCCAACATTAAGAATAGCATAGTTCTGTAAAAAAGTACCTTTCCCATCTGGAACATCGGCAATGTCATTAAAATAAAAGATCCCAGGGTAAAGTATAAGTCGATCATTGAATAAATTTGCTTTTACCTGCCCCGCAACCAAATAGCTATCTTCATCTAAAGACTTGTTTTGAGATAGGATTACAAAATGTCCAAGATTAACATCGATCTCACTCACAGTTTTATCTTCAAAAAAATGTTTGTACTGAACAGATATTCCTTCGGGAAAAACGTTATCATTCCAAAACAATTCATTTTGTTTATAAAAAGGAAAAACATTTTTCCCTAACCAAGCCTTCCAGTTTTTATTATAAAATTGAACATAAGCCTTTTCCAGTCCAAGTTCGATTAACGAAAACTCACCTCCATTACCCCCTAAAGTAACATGAGGCCCCTGTTGATCATTTCTGTTTCCGGTTCGAATCCTAGCACCAGCTTGAATCCAATCTTTGTAATTATATACTGTTTGCAGACGAAATCTATATCTATAGCGTGTTCTATCGTCTCTTTTTGTTCCGTCGGATTTATTCGAATCCCAATCTTGTTCTACTCTAAATCTGAAATCTCCAGAAAAGCGTAATGCATCCTTCTCTATTAATTGTGCAGACGAATGAAAAGCACAAAAAACAGAGACAAGAACGAAAAATTTTCGTATCATCTAATTATGGATAGTATATGTGGCTAATAGCTGCGACTTACACAGCGCACAAAGAGTCAATATTTTGATAATCGGGATAGTGAGATACATCGTCGCAATTGCAGTAAGTACAGTCTGGACGTTTTTCGATATCGTAGGTAAAAAACTCACTATCTAATGCATTATAAACTAATAGTTTTTTAAGCATTGGTTTGCCAAATTCTGCTAAAATTTTAATCGCTTCAGTGGCACATAATACACCAACTACGCCTGGTAGCACCCCAAGCACTCCTGCTTCTGCGCAAGAAGGCGCGAACTCTGCTGGCGGAGGTGTAGGATATAAGCATCGGTAACAAGGTGTCTCTTCTGCTGCATAAGCGGGCCAAAATACCGCAACCTGACCTTCGAACCTAAATACCGAACCGTGTACGTTGGGTATTTTCAATTTAACGCAAGCATCATTAATCAAATACCGTGTATTAAAATTATCGGTTCCATCTAAAACAATATCATAGCCACTCATTATTTCCTCTACATTATCTTTGGTAAGCCTTTCGTTATATGTATTGATGGTAATATCTGAATTAAGTTGCCGAAGTGTCTTTTTGGCCGACTCAACTTTTGGAGTGTTTACAGTGGCCTCGGTATGAAGAATCTGGCGTTGTAAATTTGTTCTATCTACAACATCGTTATCTATAATTCCAATAGTTCCTACACCCGCAGCTGCCAAATAAAGAGCTACAGGAGAACCTATCCCTCCAGCACCAACAATCAAAGCCTTACTTTCTAATAGTTTAAGCTGTCCTTTTTCTCCTAATTCAGGAATTAAAAGATGTCTTTTATATCGTTCTGCTTTATCTTCATCTAGCATTTTAGGGACAGTTACAGGTAGCACCTGATTTTTCCACTCTTTAAATCCTCCCTTCACCGAAAATACATTCTCATATCCCATGGCTTTAAGATTTGAAGCGGCTACGAGAGATCTTCGTCCAGAAGCACATAGTAAGAAAATATGCTGTTCCGAATTTGAAGTTTCATTCATTATTTGCATCTCCAAAAGACCCTTTGGAATTTGCAAAGCAGCTTCTGGACTACCCTGTTTTACCTCATCTTTTTCTCTTATATCTATTAAGATTGCACCTTTAGAAGTTTGTTCAAATGCAAATTGTACATCAATCTCTGGGATATGTTTTTTTATCTTTTCCAGGTAAGCTTCTACATTCATAATTTTAAGTTTTATAAGCCTGATGGTTTATGACAGGAATAACATTGATATGCTCTTTTAAAACTTCCGGAGTTTATAAAAGACTTTAAATCAGGCTTCCCCAACAGTTGATTGGTTTGTTCTATATTTTGTCTAAATGCTTTTATTTGTTCCATTTTGGCAACACGTTCATCAAATGTGTTTTTATCGTCCCAGGAATTTAAAAGTGCTGTACGTTCATTCTTAATAAAGTTACTTGCGGTCTCTAAAATTTGGATATGATAGTCTAGCGCTTCAAGTTCAGTTTCAGAAAACTGATCGTTGGTTTGTATGATCCAATCTAGTTTTTTCAAGTTCAAATCAAACCGATAGAGCGGTCCAAGAATCTCGGGGTATCGACCACCAAGATCTGCCAGTGATCCAGGCACTAATCTTGCATTTACATGAAACAGTAATTCGTCCATTCTAGGATTACCAAAAGTGTTTCTGGGATCATCGTAATTGGTCATTGTCACCATCGACATTAATACGTTCCAGTTGGCGATGACATCATAATTAATTAATCGCACCCCCACATAATCGATAGCATCATTGTGAGCTTCGGGGTTTGCCAAATTATTATTTTTTAGTCGTTCATGTACCTGTCGTACTGCAACATAAAACCCATATGCTTTATCATTATATCCATTGATATTATAGCCTCTTTCTATAACAGCTTCTGCTCTTTTCATCATCGCTTCCATTTCCTTCTGTTCAAAATCAATAGTACTGGCATCTAAGCCAGAAAATAACCCTTTTTGCCTGTTTCCATTAATTTGTTCAAAAGTAAGTCCTCCATCCAGATAGGTTCCTGTGAGTCCCAGCATGTAAAAAGAGAAATATTGACTAAATAATCGCATATTCTCCAAATCACTAACACTTTGAAATACTCCCGCATTGTATTGAGTCTCTACATCATCAAATGTTTCTTTAATATTTTGTAAGAATGATGGAATATCTGAAACTATTTCAGAAGATGTAAAGTCTAGATTATCAAAAAACATAGGGCGAATCTCACTTAAAAACTTTTTCGTATCTGCTTCAGGTTCATCATCAGAGTCGTTACAAGAATATACTCCAAAAAGCAACGAGAACATTAACGGTATAACTAGTACTAATTTATCTTTTTTCATAGCTGAAATTGTAAAAAAGATTGCAAGGAATGGTGAAACGTATTCATGAATTCGCACAACCTACAAGAAACTCTATAATTACTTTCTAATGTCGAATACTTTCGTACTCCTCGCAATCTTGTGTAATAAATTATTGTTGGTTTATCTGTGATACATTTCTATTCCCGAGTTGGTTTACTACTGCAGAATTGAATGTTCCTCCTTGATAGATAGTATTCTGGTTACCTTCTCCAAACTGAGTTACCCAGCTTCCTTGACCGTACCCTTCTTGTACGATATCAGAAAGATTACCATTTCCTCCTTGAATAACTAAAGATATTGCATCATCTGCAACTTGTACCGTGCTTGCAGCATTACCTTCACCTCTCTGTTCTAGTATTACACCGTTGCTATATCCTGATGGATGCACCGCAGGAGCACCTAGCGAGGTTTGACTTACAAAAGATTGGTTATTGGCTCCATCTTGCAAAATACTAGAATAGTTAATATCGTTGTTTTGAATGATTTCTGAATAATTTGCCTTGCCAGACTGATATACTTCTGCTCCATTACCATTACCTAACTGAGTAACAAAATTTGCCTGAAAACCACCTGTTTGAACAGCTGTATTTAAATTATTATCTCCAACCTGCGTAATCCAACTACCGTGGCTATCGCCTTCTTGTAAAACGTCTGAGCTATTCGCGTTTCCTTGTTGTACTATTAATGCGATATCGTCATCTCCTGCTTGGGCGATATTTGAGACATTATTATTTCCCTCTTGAGAAACTATGGCTCCATTGGTGAATCCTGATGGGTGAATTGCCGGAGCTCCCATGGATAGCTGATCTATATTCGAAGAATTCTCATCTCCAATTTGAGTAACACTAGCATAGTTAATATCACTTTTTTGCGATATATAAGAAGTGTTTGCTACTCCATTTTGATCGGTTTGGTTAGCGTTACCACTTCCTATTTGTTCTGTAAATGCAGCGTTATTCGCTCCTAATTGATATACATTACTCGCATTTAAAACTCCAGATTGAAGTGTAGACGCAATGTTAGCATCTCCAAATTGTTCAATTTTGGCATCGTTCTGAGTAAGAATTTGATCAACGGTCGCAAGATTATCATTTCCTTCTTGATTGACCTCTCCCTTATTTTCTTGAGAAAATGTAACTACTGAGCTCAAAAGAGCCACCCCTAAAATTGTGATTTGTTTCATGATTTGTTTATTAAGTTATAATTAGACTTTTGCCTTAAAATGATGTGTGTGATAGTAATGCACCCCTAATATTTGGATGACATTACAAACTGAGAGGGATTCATATGAATATTAAATTCATATTGACCCAAAGAGTAAACTGATTCTTAAAATATTTGCTATTTGCCTTGTATAGGTTTTTATTGAAACACTAAATTTAATTAGGCTCAACACTCTTAGCGTTGGTATGTGGTGTGCTTTTTTTGAATCACCATTTATACCATGAAGTTGTTTATTTGGAAACCGTGAGAACCGGTATATCTTTCTTTTTATACGATACTATTTTGTTTAATAAGTTGTTGAGCTCATTTTGACAAACATGCTCCATAGTAAAAATATGGGTATAAATTTTACCATCACTTTTCCGGTACGTCGGCATATGAAACTCTTTAAGCATATCTGGAGAAGAAACTTCAAAATAAACACAAGGAGAAAAATCATTACGTAGGGACTTAATATCATAGGACAACAACCTTTCATGAAACCATTTCGCCTTTTGTAATACATTCTCTGTTCTATCTACCATTCCTTGTATCCCTATTTTTTTGAGTTTCATTAAAGTAATAAAGGGTGTTAAACCATCTCTGGAACCAGGAATTGTAGTGTCAAAAGATGCGTAATCTTCTACATACGAATTTGCATTACAAGTCATAAGACTAGATCTACGCATGAGAAATAAAGATCCAGGAACGGGAATACCTACTCGTTTATGAAAACTAACCGAAAGGCTGTCTATTTCTGGAACACTAAAATCTAGTTTTAGAGGTCTTCCTTCCAGAAAAGGAGTTATCATACCTCCAAGTGCAGCATCGAGATGTACATAATATTGTTCTTTGGTTATATACTGATCAATAACAGAAACTAGTAACTCTACATCATCGTAAGCTCCTTTGGACACAGTCCCAGAACAAAAGCAAAAAACAAAATTTTGACTTCTATCTGTATTTGATAAAAATTCAGATAATGCATCGGGATCTATCTGCCCCTCGTTGTTTGTTGGCAACTGCACTATTTGTTTTACTCTTGTAATATAAGCCGCCTTAGTTATACTATTGTGTGCGTCTTCTGATGTAACTAAAATCGTATTTTCTCCCATTTTTCTAAGTCCAAGATGAACACCTTGTAAATTTGAAATACTTGAGCCAGAAGTATAATAACCCCATACATCTTCCGCATTTAATTGTAATATCTCTGACACTATACGAACAAGTTCTCTTTCATATTTAAAAGTTTCAAGATGCCCTCCTTCTCCGCAAAACGGATCTCCCAAATTATTAAGGGTATGCTCTAAGAAAGGAGCAAAATCTAGACAATCTTGATTTTCTTGATTCATTTGGATACCAAAACACTTCTTTTTTTCGAAATTTAAATATGATAAAAAGGTATCTAATTCATTTTGATATTCTCTTTGACTTATCTGCATAATACTAGGTTTTAAGATGTTGTGTGTTACTATTAAATAAGATTGAGTTTATAAAAGAATACTTTAACCTAAAAAATAATTAATTGATTTACAGATAATTAAAATTAAATCTCCCTAAAAAAAGACAAAAAAAGGCTGGCCACAAAAAAATCATGGCATCACTATATAACAACAAAATGTAGTGTAAAACGGTACCTTAAAAACTCTTAACTCCTTTTTTTTCTAGGTTTTCTTCTTTCTCTGGTGTAGATACCATAAGATTATCTATCTTCTTAGATAATAATGATTTATCAGCTTTAATTCTTGCTAACCTCAAAGCTAGCTTATAATTGCGTTTCGCTTCTAATTCATCTATCCCTTCATATAGATCTCCAAGCAGAGAATAGTATAGGTGGTTATTTGATAATTTTAATTTTTCGGCTTCCTTTATAGCTGTTCTTTTCCCTTTTACTTTAGATAAAGCATAAGTTCTATTTAATGCAGCTACGGTTGAGTATTCTATTTGTAATAGTTGGTTATATAATTGTAAAATCTGATCCCATTTCTCTTGGGTTTTATCTTTGTCACGTATAGTGTGCCAGTACCCAATTGCAGCTTCGAGATGATATTTTGAAACTTTATCTCCTGTACAAGCTTTTCTAAGATAATACCTTCCTTTCTCTATCAAAGATGTATCCCAAAGCGCTATATCTTGATCTTCATATAAAATAAATTCTCCATCCTGATCCATTCTGGCTTCAAACCTCGACGTATGAAAACACATAAGCGAGAGTAAAGCATTTACTGAAGGTTTGTTGGTAGTTTCACAATTGGTAAGTAAATAATTTAATCGTACCGCTTCATAACACAGATCTTTTCGCAAACTTGATTTCTTACATTGAGAATAGTACCCTTCATTAAACAGTAAATAAATAATCTTTAATACCGTATTTAATCGTTCTTCAAGTTCGGAATCCTTGGGTATTTTTAAATCTAAATCTGCAGCCCTTAGCTTTTCTTTTGCTCGAAACAATCGTTTATTAATAGTATCCTTACTTACTAAAAAAGCATTTGCAATTTCCTCTACTCCAAATCCACATAAAATACGTAATGCTAGAGCAATCTGAGCATTTTCTGGAATGGTCTTGTTACAAATGGCAAAAATGGTTTTGAGCTGGCTATCAAGAATACCTTTTTTCGATAGATCAATATCAATCTCATAAGAAAAATCGGTTTTACTGCTGTTTAAAACGTCTGGAACTACCTTATTTCTATAAATATCATTCCTCTTTTGTACATCGAGCGTTTTGTTTTTCGCTACTTTATACAACCAGGCTTTTGGATTATTTGGAATTCCTGTTGTTTGCCATGTTTTGGTGGCTACCAAAAAGGTGTCGCTTACTATATCTTCGGCAGTTTTAATTTGATCAATACCAAACGTTTTTATCAATACCGCAATGATTTTTCGAAACTCCGTTCTAAATAAATCTGATATTAGTTCGTTTTGGCTCATGAACATTCACTATTTAGTAGTAAGAAACATTGTTACATATTAGCTCCCAAAATAGATAAGCAAACAACAGGAATATCTTGTGAGAAACTTTAATAAAGCTACTAAATATATTTGATTAAAGTTTCCTTTTTCTACCTGAATATTAATTATTTTCAGGTACTTCCATAATGTCTCTAATTTCTACGTTTCCGCCAATTTGAAACACTGGACATTCTTTGGCAAATTCCATCGCTTCTTTCATAGAGCTCGCCTTAAGAATCATATATCCTCCTACAATCTGGTTCAATGCTTCGTAAGGTTTTTTCTCAACCTTATCGTTTGGTAGGAGAACAGCGGCCTCAGAACCGATTTGATGTGTACTTACTAACTTTCCTTGAGCAGCTATACCCCCAATCCAGGTCTGCCATTGCTTAATACTTTCTTGAATTTGCTCAGGAGTTAATTTGTAATGATCGATGTTTTCACTTCTGAAAAGAAGCATGTATTTTTTGGGTTGATCATTATCTAATTCTGCTGCGGCCAAAGAAGAAAAGGTGAAAAGGCCAACAATTACTACAGTAATTAATTTTGCGATTGTTTTCATAATTTAAATTTAGGTTTTAATATTAGTTAGTTGTGTTTTTTAATATACTACAAGGTCTCTTATTTCGATTTTTCCTCCCATATCCAAAATTGGGCATCCATCTGCCAATGAAGCAGCATCTTCTGCAGAATCTGCCTTTAATAACATAAAACCAGTCACCACTTCTCCATCTACAACATAAGGTCCTTGAGAAACTGCATTATCTGAATTAATAACTTTTGAATCTACTCCTATTTCATTGGTTTTGATAAGTTTTCCTTGCTCTGCAATGTTGCCAATCCAACTTTGCCATTTTTTTGTATTTACTTCGATCTCTTCCGGAGTAGGTTTGTAATCACGGAAATCTGAAGAAGCCCTTAAAATCATCATAAATTCTTTCATAAATTATAATATTATCTAGTTAAAAAATTTTACGCTTTATAATTAAGACGATCCAAAACATTTTTTTTGGACAGGTCACTGCATTAAATTCAAAATCGATAGCTCATTCCTACCATTACGTTATTTGAAATCAACCTTTTGAAGTCGGATTTCTCATCTCCAATATTTACTAACCCTACTGTGAAGATTTCTAACTGATCCAGCAAGTTCCATTCAATTACTCCTGAAATCTGACTACCTCCATCATCGAAAGAATAAAAATACCTGAGGTTGTAATTCAACTTGCCAAAGACATCATTCTCTCCAAGCTGAGAAAACATATAGTTTTTGCGTAAATATGGCATTCCGGTATTTATGGCACGACCTAAATTTCGGTCTGATAAATCACGGGTAACATCAAAATTGTATTCTACAGACGAAGTAATCATAGCATTCAATACATCAACCTCATCACTGTTATACCCCTTACTATTGTGATAATATTCAAGGTTAATGGTCGGGCCAATTTTCAAAGTATATGATGCTCCAATTAATCCCGAAAAAAAGAAATCATCATTTTGCTCTCCATTGGTCATATTAAATGAAATTAGTTCTGTAGGATGCCCCTCTACCGGATAGAATCTATTTATACCATGCTCAAAAGCACTATCTACCCAAATTACCATTGCTTCACCAATATTCTTTTGTGCATAAATTCCTAAATGATATTGTTCTTCTTCAGAAACAGAAGCTATAGCCCCTACATTGTAAGAATCTCCATAATACTCTGTAAGCAAACCATAACGGCGTGAAAATTCGAAGAATGGCTCATCAAAAACCGTTTGAACTTCGCCCTTACCAATATTGGCTATCAAAGTAAAATCTATATTCTTTTTTGTAGACCAATTAAACTCTACAAAATCCATTGGACGTACTTCTATTTTAGGATTTAATCTACCTGCATCCAAAAAAAATGGATTACTAGGATTGATAAATATTGACGTCCCAAATGGTTTCAAATATCTACCTCCAGCCGCATAGAATGATTCCCCAATGAGTATTTTCCCTTTTAAGGCTTGAAAATAAAATTCTGTATCTGGTTTTCGTCCTTCGGCCAAAATCATATTGAATCTCGGACTTACTTTTAAAGAGAATTTATTCTTATCAAACTTTAATTCAGGGCGCACAAATACTCCCCCTTCTGTTTCATTCAGATTAGCGATTCTATTGTCTGGATTTAAAGTCCCATCTTCATCAACAAAATCTCTAAATCGCATAAATGGTAAAATATCTGCCTCGACAGTTGTAGACTCAAAAAACCATGATTTTATAGATGATTTTTCCTGACCTATCCCCAGAAATGATATCGATATTGCCAAAAGGCAAATGCTAATAGTTCTCAAAAGACAATTGTTTTTAAGGTAAAAACGCTTAGAAGCAATAGAAGAATTGCCTCGTAGTGGTATTTAGTTGGTTATTATGTTTATTGCTAGTTTGAAAAGTTGAATTAATCCATTAAAACACTCTTCTGAAACTTTGAGTTGCTAAAGGATTTAAACTCTGGGCTAGTCATATTAAGTATCGTACTATCTTCAGTATTGATATTATCAACGATTTTTACCTCAGAGATATATTTATCTTTTTCATTTTCATAGAGCATCTCATTTTGATATTTGAAAAAAGCGGTTTTAATGAGTTTTTTTGATTTTCCGTAGAACTCGGCTTTCACTCCATGGTAATCTTCCTTATTTATCCAGTATTTGATTTTTGAATAACTCACCAAATTGTTCTTAGCCACTAACTCATAGAGCCAATACTCTTGACCATCAATTTCTGTTTCTTTTACTTCACTAATATCATAGTCCTGATAATAATTTGCAGAAGCAACATCGGCATTAGAAGCAGACCCAGACAAACGTTGCCTTCCAGAAATAGGAACAGGTCTACTTAATCCTTTTTTGATAAACCACATATTATTACCTCGAAGTAGTAACTTTTGGCCTCCATATTTTTTAGGCTTCAAAAAAGTTATTAATGCAAACTGCTGAGTATCTGTGGTTGAAGCCTCTACTTTCAGATTTAATTCATTTCTAATAGCACCTTCTTCTATATTCTGTACTTGTACTTCCCAACTTATTCCAGGAACTTGTCCTCCACGATACTGATCAGCTCTTTTGAGTATAGTATCATAATCTGTTTCGAGTATGGGTTTTGAAGAAATCGTTATAATCATTACCACTAACGCTACGGTTCTAAATATGATTGTTTTCATGTGTTATAATATTTTACAGGTATAGAATTTGCCAAGGAACTATTCTCAATACGCATCAAAAACTTCATCATGGCATGTTTCAATATTTCTATGGTTAATGGTTTCTAAAAAGACCAAAGTGTAAGTACTGCTCCCACAATACCACAAACAAATGTCCCTATGGCCCTGTTTTTATAGTCCTTATAGTAATGAAATGCCTCCTCACTTGTAGCTAATTGTATTTTTGGCCAAGTAACTAAGGTTCCGTATAAGGTAAAAAGTGTCATAATAGATAGACATAATACTCGAAGTGCAAAAAACACTACTTCTACTCTCCCTTCTGGAGGATGAACAATGGTCAATGCCGTTCCTGAGCCCCAAAGCTGAAATATCCCAAAATACACACTGTAGTATACTCGTTTCCCCTGCCCTATTATAAATCGAAATGGAAAACGTCCTTCGAGTACACTTTCTTTGGCAGATGGCCAATCGATAAATGTCCCCATAAAAACAGACCCAATCCAAACGATTCCGGCTACCAAATGAATTGATAAAATTATTTTCTCTACCATAAATTCTAATACTTATCCTCCCGCTCTCGACAATAAAAGAGAGATACAAGATCCGTCATTCACTTCTGTTTCAAGTCCCTTAAGAACATTTATGTTTTTATTTTCTAAAAACAAATTGATATAAGGCTTTACCTGCCCGTCTTCCTCTAATAAGCGTTCCTTAACACTTCCGTATTCGATATCTAAATGATCCAAAAGGTCGGCCACTCTATTTCCTTTAAATTGAATAGATTTTTGATCATCTATAAACTTTGAAAATTGAGTCGGGAACTTGAGTGATACTGTAGTTGTTTTCATAATAAGCTTTTAATTGATAGTAATTAGTGATTTAACCACGTTTTGTCCGGTAATTTTTCTAGAAGCGATAAATGAAGATACCAGTGAGGCCAAACAAAACAGAAGTAATACCGGCAATACACTTTTCATTTTAATAATAAGTTCTATAGGCACTTCTGTTGATGCAACTGGTGGAATAAAAGAAACTTTTAAAGATTTAAGAATAAAGGTTATTAGCAATAGAATAGGTACGGCTATTGCACAACCGAGAATTCCCATGATCAAGCCTTCTAGGCAGAATAAATAAATTATTCTTCGTTTAATTAATCCAATTGCTCTTAGAGTACCAATTTCACGGGTTCTCTCGGCTACAGACATTTGCATGGTATTCAATAATGTCAACAATACAATGACTGTTATGATTATGGTCAGGACTCTAAAAATAATTCCGAACATCTTCTTTACCTTAGAATACGTAAGAGATACTTCAGACCAAACCTTAGAAGACACTTCGTATCCTGCCACATTTAAATCCTGGATAAGCTGTTCTTTTACCTTGTAAATATTCTCAGGATCTTTAATTGTGACAATAATACGTTCTGCTCCTTTGGTATCATATAATTCTTGTGCCATATAGAAATTGGACAAGATAAATTTATCATTAGTCGCCGGGTTACCTGTGTTATAAATATGCCCAACCTCAACATCAACCGCATTGGTTATACCATCTATAGTTGATACCAATAATGTGAGATTCTCGCCCTTTTTTATATTCAAATTTTCTGATAATTCTGACCCTATCGCTACAACAGCTCTGTCTTTACCTTCTGTATCCAATGAAACGGTTTGTAAGCTTCCTGATCTACCATCTACATCGGTAATCACCAGTTTTTTATCATCTTGAGGCACAATGGCTTCAGTAATAAAAATTGTAGAAGACTTCCCATTACTCACAACGCCAAATAAACTTAAACGTGGTGTAGATATGGTTACCTCAGGGTTTTTATTTATGATAGAAAGTATTTTGTTAAGATCTTCTGCTCCCCATACATACTCCTCAGGATTCATTTTTCCATATTCAAAATACCCCTTTTTGGCTAAAGTGAGATGCCCTAACTTTTCGCCAATTATCGCTTGTTCTTTTAGACGAGAAAAAATATTATTTACAATCCCGCCGATTACTCCAAGTGCTGTAAATCCAAGAGCAATTGTCATTATAGTGACTATAGATCTTTTTTTATGTCTGGCAATATTGCGTAAAGCCAATTTTAAATAGTTCATATCGTTTTTAGCGTATTAATTCATAATGTAACCGTCTTCCATATGAATCACTTTATCTACTGTATTTATAATTTTTGGATCATGAGTAGAAAATAAAAATGACATATGTTTTGATCTGTTGAAATACTTCATCAACTCGACAATTTCCTGCCCTGTTTTACTATCCAATGCCGATGTAGGTTCATCTGCAATAATTACTTCTGGTTCGGTAACCATGGCTCTAGCAATTGCAACCCTTTGCTGCTGACCGCCACTCAAATTATTTGGCCTCTGATGGATATAATTTTTTAACCCTACTTCTTCCAATATGGCTTCAGCTTTTTCAAAACTTTCTTTCTTTGATTTTTTTTGTATCTGTAACGGGAAAGCAACATTTTCTATAGCAGACAAAACTGGTATTAAATTATATTGTTGAAATACAATTCCTATTTTTTCACTTCTCAAAGCGGTAATCCTATTATCACAAAAGTTCTTAATGTTTTCCCCACAAAAATGCACCTCCCCAGAAGTTGGAACATCAATTAAAGAGATAAGATTTAAAAGGGTGCTTTTTCCGCTACCAGAAGGACCAGCAACGACCATAAAATCTCCAGATTCCACAGAGATATTAACTTCTTTTAAAGCCTTTAATTCTTGATTCCCTAATGCATATGTTTTATCAACATTGGTTAATTCAATAATTTTTTGATTATAATTCATCTCTGGTATGTTTTACTAGGTTTAGGTTTTGGTACACAAGAACATTGTGAAGAAACCTTATTATACCTCTAGGTAATACTACTTACCCCCCTTTTTTGCTATCACAGGATGACCCACACTTTTATACAAAGCATCTTTTCCTGAACAAATAATCACAAACAGTAGTCTAAAAAAGGGGGTAAGATTATTTTTTAATTTCCGCCAAGATATGCAGCTACATTTAGAAGATCTTGATATGGTCCTAATCCTCCATGCATGGCAGCAATTTTGCTAACCTTCAAGTCTTTTTCTTTAATATAATCCAAAAGATATGCGGCATTATTGCTCAATTCTTCTTTAGTTTTAGGAGTAAAACCTCTTACACTTTGCCCATTCCAAATCGCAGAAAATATCCCGTTCCATAGTTGATCTGCTTGTATGAGTAGTTCATATTCTGGCATGTAGACAAATAACATATCTTTTGCATGCGGCACAAAAGAAGTGTTCTGCGGAAGCAATCTATGAATTTCAATATTCCCATTGTCTAAATAGGTTACATCACTTACCACTTCGATATCTACGTTTTTCGGACTCTTAGCTAAATTATCTGGTTGTAAAGTGAATTTTCTCTTTAATGTATTTTCTAAGAATTCTTTTCCTTCTTCAGCAATATATACCTTGTCCGCTTCGTATACAGCTTCGCGAATGCCTCCAAAATGATCATGATGTGTATGAGTAGCTATTACACTAATAATTTCTTTACCGGGAAAAGCCTTTTTTGCCTCATCAATTAGACTTCTGGTCCATCTTTGATTTAAGGGTGCATCAACCAAAACAATTCCTTCTGGAGTTTCTATCCCTACATTCCAGAGGCGGTTATCTGGTCTTCCAAAAATTTTAACTTTAGGACCTATATATTGATCTGTTACTCCTACCGAAGTAAGATCAAAATTACCAAGATCTAGAGCCCCATTGTTCGTCGGTTCTGGCCAAGGAATATTCCAAGCACTCCATCTATGATAGAATTGAGAGTTTAATATCCCAAAATCTGCTTGCTCCTCGTCAAAAGCGATTTCTAAACTTACCTGTTCTGGAGTAAAGGTATCTTCTGGTAAAGGCGGGTTAAATTTGATATCGGTAAATTTTTCTCTTTTTAACGTATCACCATTAAGTTGGTAATCTGCCGTTGCTGGATATTTTAACCTTCCAGTTTTTGTCCAATCTTCATAAAATACTTCAAATGTTGAATCTCCTTGTAAAAAGTCTGATTCTTTAATTCTAGCACTTACAGGCATATTCGTATCAGGATCAATTACCAAATCAATGGTTAGACCTTCTACTCTGGTATTTACAGAAAAAGTGTTCGTTCTAGTGCTTGCATCAACTCCTTCATTCTCTAATATTTCTTTTAGCAACGCTATTGGGTTGGCCATCTTCTGATTTTTGATATGCGCCTCGATTTCGGTAGAAAACAACGCATGTGGATCAATAATATCAAAATAGTAAGAAGCCCAATAAAAATAATTCGAAGTAGACCCCTTTTTATCATTAATGATGATTAACGGTCCTTCAGTATCATAAACTGCTGGGTGATTGAAGCTTATGGAATGGTAATCGAATCGTATTTTACGTTCTGCCAACTCAGTATAAAAATCATAGTGATACAAGTTACTAGTCAAAGGGCTAGGAAATGTTGGAATATCCTGCTCATATTCAAATGTATTTCCCTCGGTATGATACGATAAAGTTACTGCATTTTTAACAGCGTCTACACCTCCTACGGCTCTAAGTACATCTTTTAGAAAGACCGTGTCATCTGGGATGTTTGTGTCATCATCGGCACACGATGCAAAAATTAAGACGCTTAATAAGATTAAAAAGCTTTTAGCGTTCAGGAATACATAATTCCTGGTTTGTAAATTTTTCATATTGATTAAAGTTTTAAAAGTTAGATATTAAAAGCAGATTAAATGATTTGATATTGTGAAAAGATTTCGAACATTGATTCGGGAAAAGGAACGGGAACCATTTTGCCATTTATTTCTTTCATAGCTGCAGTGGCTTGAGTTCCTTCACAAACCAGATGTAATTGCGAATTTTCTTTTTTGTAATAGCGAAAGCCCATGAGTAATCGACTCTCGTTTTGAGCTTCGAGGGTCATATGCATACTTACCCTATCAAAGGCGCGAAGTTGCCCAAGATACTTTACACTTACATCTAGTGTAATAAGTGCCAACCCATTATTAATTTCTTCAATTACATCTGGGCAATTTTCATAGAGAAACATCTCTCTGCATTTGCCTTGCCAAACAATGTAATTTGCAAAATAAATATTGCCAACCAGGTTGGTCTCTTCGAAAGTAGTATTAAAATTATATTCATAATAAGCACTCTCGTTGGTTTTAATCATTGGCATATCCTTCTATTTTTATATTTAAGTTTTCTTTTTCTGATATCTGATATACCTTAAGACGAACTTTTCCTGGTATATTTTGAATACGTATTACTGAGTCTACCAGTAATGGATATTCTAAGGGTTGATACTGATTCATCTCTTCTTCACGTAATAATTCAATAATTAGATTATCCAAGAGCTGTAATTCAGAGATTTTGTTTTCCATGAGATTAATGATAAGTTGTTGCACTTGCTCCTCTCTGATATACATCCGAATTGCAGCTTTTTTATAGATCTGATATTCCAAAAAGGGAGTTAGAAAGTTAGAATTCCATTCGAGTGAACGAGTAACTCCCTTTACATTGGTGAGTACCAATCCTTCCCATAACTGAAGTAGCTTTTTGTCGTGATTATAAATAAACACATCGATTACAGTATGATCGTTATCTTCATATCTTTCCATAGTTTTGATGTATACAAACTCTTCAGAATTACTAGTATTTATACTTATGCGAGTTGCAGCCGTAGGCAATAATTGTTGAGCTGGTCGACAAGCTTGATGGCAATGAATCGCTGCATCATTTAATCCTGGATCTCCTAAAACAAGACGATCTGAAACGAAAGAACCAAACCAGTTATCTGTATCATTTGTTTGTGCCTTTGCCAAAGATTTTATGGATTGCAAAACGTGAAATTCTTGAATTCTTCTAAACGCTCCGTGATGGAATAACAAATCGTCGTAAAACTTCTCTTGTACATCAAAGTCTAAACTTTGATCTTTTGGCAGGTCTATCGAAAGTGTTTTCTGATGTAATTCTTGTTTTAAATTTACAGTAGCCTCAAAGCAAGTAACCGCAAAATCAGAATCTTCACTTTGTACGACAACTTTAAAACTATCTTTTGATAGTCGTGTCGTTATAAATCTCACAATATTATTACCCTTTTCAGGAATAAATATCGATTTGTCAATCTTCAAATTTTCAAATTCCCAAACCGTATTTTCCTGTTGAGATAATGCCTGACAACATTGCGCCATTCCTTCAAGAATCATTACCGTAGGAAACACATATTGACCATTGAACACGTGATCTTTTAAATACTTATCATCATCAAGGTTAACCGATACTTCTGAAACCATCTCAACACCGGGAATATAATCTCTCACATCGCCAATAAATCTCCCCAGAGAAAATCGTTGTTTCGAAAATATGATAGTTCCAATGTTATTGAATCTACTAGTGATCACAAATCGCCCAGTAGCCTCATTATCTGCATACAGGCTTTGTAATTTTTCAATGCCTTGTTTTACAGGAATTGGCCATACTCCTTGAGCTTTTAAATGCTCTATACTATTTAATGCAACCCCCATACCGGTTTCATCCCAAACCGACCATTCTAAGGTCATACATTTGCATCGAGGAAACTCTTTTTGAAGTTGTGTCGTATAAATTGCTAACTGATCATTGGCCCAGGCATAATCTGCATTTCTTTGCATTCCGCTTTGGGCAATTATAGATCCATAACTTACAATTGTTTTTACCTCATCGATATTTTGCAGGCCAGTGATGATATTATCAAGTCCTTCGATCTTAACCTTAGTAGTTTCCCTAAAATGCGCTAATGTTAACTCCTGAATAGGTTTTGGTCTATTAATTCCTGCCCCATGAAGAATATGATGTACATCTCCCCATTTGTCATGTACTTCTTTGAGTACTTTATGCATTTTTATGGTATCACAAACATCTACAGCATAGTATTCAAAACTTATATTATGCTCTTTTAAAAGTTCTAAATTTTTTGATAACAATGCATCTTTATCTGGTTGAGCTCTTCCGATTAATATTGCTTGAGCACCATATGATTTTGACAATGCCAGAACTGATTCGAAGGTGATTCCTTTTCCTCCTCCTGTAGCCAAAATCACATCTCCTTCAGAAATGGCCTTTGTCTTTTTACCTCTTTTAGGAAAGTAAACGCTATACTCAGATTCTGTTCGACTTTCGTGATTATCATAATGCACTTCTTTGTATTTCCCTATATATGAAAGCTCTTGTTCTACAATCTTTAAGTTATCATCAATATCTTCTGCAAGACTCAATGTCATTGCAAGATCTATCTGAGAATTTTCTTGTAAATAGGTTTTAAATACCGGCTTTAAATCCTTTGTAGTTTCTTGACCTACAATTTCGACCAATACAAAAGTGGTGTACTTATCGTTTTGCAAATTGTGGATAAAATCAAGAAAATGAGCAAGAATATTATCTTTTGAATCTGACCTGTACACAAATATGATTCCATCATTTATTTGTAGTTTCTTCGACTTTAATTTAGTTGCCCAATCCTTTGCAATTCCTGAAATGTCTTTAACAACAATTTCTCCTTGTGATTTTTTTAAGTTGGTTTTAATTAATTTTCTTGAAACCGCGCTTCTCTTAAAAACATGAGTCCAATGATGCACATTTTCAAAAGAAACATCGTTATTTGCTTTTCCATTTCTTGTATTTACTTCACCCTTAAAAATTAGTTGGCTTAGTTCTTTCAAAGTACCATCTCCATTTGCCAAAAGTGAAGCCTCAGAGAATACTTTATGATCTCGATTAAAAGTTTTTGCTACGAGCGAAACTATTTCTGTGATCACCAAAGAATTTAAATGTAACTGTGACAAAATTCTATCGTCATCGGTAATTTCGGATGATGGAATCTCTGTTTTAGCACTAATCAGGTTTTTGATGTAAGATAGAACACCTTCTTCAGAATCTACAACTTCCAAGTTTGTTCCTCTACTTGTAGTATCTGAAGTAACTTTCTTTGATTTTTTTACTGTTCTCGAAGCACCTAAAGGTGAAGAGCTCCCAACATCTTTTTTCTCACAGGGATTTTCTAAAACATCTAATTCCCAGTTGCCAATATCTATAGTTCTATAAAATCTGTTAATTGCTAACTCTTCAAACAATACATCTTCTCCTGCTACAAAAGCTAGTGAAAGCGCATTTAGTAATCCTTTGGTAGAAGAGTTTCCAAAATCTATCCCTACTATATGTACTTCTTTGTCATTTTTCAAAGATTTGGTGAGCGTTTTCCCAGGTCCAACTTCTATAAATATTCCTTTTTCATTCTTTATGTTTTCTATAGCTTGAGTAAATCGAACTGGCTTTTCTATTTGTTCAAATAGATGTTCTTTAATATTTACATTTTCATCCAAACTTTGACCAGAAACCGTAGAAATGACAGATTTTGTAAGAGGATTAAATTCTAATCTTTCCAGTTCCTTTTTGAATTCTTTAGCTGCATTTTGCATCATAGGTGTGTGAAACGCATGAGAGACTTTTAATCTCGTACTTCGAATCTCATTCTCAAAAGCAGATGCTTCTATCTGATCAATAATTTTTCTGTTTCCTCCTACTACATAATTATTTACTCCATTATATCCAGTAATCACTGCATTACTGCCATTTAAAAGTTTAGATATTTCTTTATCCCCACATTGCAATGCTAACATAGCTCCGTTGGGTTCTCCATATTCTGACATTGCATTACCTCTTACCTTTGCAATCTCCAAAGCTTGTTGTTTACTAATGGAATTTGCCCAAGCCAAAGCCGATATTTCACCAAGGCTATGACCAATAGCATGATCTGCATGTATTCCAAGACTTGAAAGTAACTCTATAGATTCGAGAGTTTTTGAAACAATTGAGAATTGCGCCACCTTGGTATCAACAATGTGATCACAGCAAACGGTATCTTTTAACGGTGAGGTTTCTTCATGTTTTTGACGCCCAATGGCTTCCATTAAGTTTTCAAAACCACCAAGATTATTATAAATAGGAGCCCCTTGGCCTGGAAATAAAAATGTAATAGGTTTTCTTTCATCAGTAGTAGTGAAATAAATTCCCTTTTCTGAATCTACCCAAAACACTTCTTCCTTTTCTATTAAGGGCAATACTTCTAATATTTGATCTAACAACTGTTCTGGTCTGTGGCTTACAAAACACACTTTCCAGGTTCCTGCATTCTTAAATTGAGAAGTTAAGGTTATCGATAAATCGGTAAGTTCTGAAAATGAAAGCTTTCCTACTTTGGTTAACAGTACCTTTAATTGATTTATTAAGGTCTGTTTGTTTGGTGCTGCGACGGGAAAAACTTCATAATCTCTACTTGTTCTTGCAATACTTTTGATTTTAGAAGAAATCTTCGGTAGTTTTTTGGCAACTTCTTCACTTTGCATAGTGAGATGCACATTGATTCCTCCAAAACCAAATGATGAAACAGATGCTCTTCTCTCTCCTTTATGTTCCAAATATTTTGGAGTTTTGGCCAAGGCTAAAGTATCTGTATTTGATTGTAGTATAGGGTGAACCTCGTTATCGATCTTAGATCCAGGTATTATTCCATTTTTAACAGCAAGAGCAGCTTTAATTACTCCTGCTATACCAGCTGCAGCTTTGGTATGACCAATTAAATGTTTTACAGAACCCACCAAAGGCATTTTATATTTCTGCTCCCCAAATTTCTTTAACTCATCTACCAGTGCTGTAAGCTCAACCTGATCACCCAATGGTGTTCCGGTACCATGTGCTTCAAACATATCGACATCTGTAATGTTATATCCAGCATTTTGATATGCTCTTTCTAAAGCTAGTCTTTGAGTTTCTGGTTTGGGACGAGTCATCCCTCCTTTTCCATCTGATGATATTCCCCAACCTTTTATTACAGAATACATCGGGATTCCCTTCGAAATTGCTTCAGATTCTTTCATCAAAACAACAACACCACATCCTTCACCAGGAAAAAAACCTTGTGATCTATTGCTAAAAACTTCCATATTATCTCTTGCCAGTGCTCCATTTCTAGCAAAACCAATTACTTCAAACGGATCGATACTGAGGTCTACTCCTCCCACTAAGACTACATCCATTTCTCCATTTAAAATGGCATTACAACCATTGGTTACTGCCAAAAGCGATGAAGAACATGCCCCATCTACAGTATATCCGCCACCGTTAAAATTGAAGTAGTTGCAAATTCTCCCTGCAATTGTGTTACTTAAGCCCCCCGCCAACGTATCTGCATCAGGAACCGGAAAAGGTTCTTTATAGATATTTTCCATATTCTCAATAATCGAAGTGATTTCTTGAGAACCATATTTCATTCCGGTTAATGTTGATTCTAATACTTTTGACACATAAGGCCAGCGTAAACGCATTTGATTTGCCCGAGTGAATTCCCCATTTAAAGAATTACCAATGATTACCCCTGTTCGTTCCTTTACTAGTCCTTCGCCATTTTCAAATCCTGCATCTTTTAAGGCCCCATATGCAACATCTAAAGCCAACCAATGTACCATATCTGTTTGTTCAAATGTAGATTTAGATATTCTATATTTGACTCTATCAAAATGATACCCAGTTAACACAGCGGCTTTCTTGGAGTAGGTAGTATCTTCATCGACATCATCAGAACCATAGTATGCCAAATCAAGTCTCTTTTTAGGCATTTCTCTAAATTGTCTTCGTAGTGACAATATATTTTCCCAATACTCTTGAATAGAATTGGCTCCAGGATACCTACAATCCATACCAACTATGGCAATTCCTTCTCTATTTTTCATAATAAAAATTGTTTTTGAAAATTTCTATTGTGCTATGCGAGGGGATCCAGCAGAATTAGCAGCAGCAACAGAAGAAATCTTAGTGTGATAATTAATTTGAGTCTGGTTTCCAGGTTACCTCTTTGTTTCCTTTTGAGATGTGTAACACCCCATTTGCCAGGTTTTCTACATTAAACTCCTCGACAGTTTGATTTTTATCAGGCCATTCTACTCTTATTTTGGTAGCTGTTTCTGTACCCAGTCCAAAATGCAAATGCCCAGAGTAGTTTGAAAGAAAACCTCCTCCTCCAACTCGTTTTACTCTCATTTGTTTATCATTTAGAAACACTTTTGCCCCAACTGCATTTCTATTAAAGGTATCTTTGGTAGTATCTTCTATTTGAATTTTTATGTAGTTTCCACCTTTATGTGTATTTAAAAACACTCTGGAACTTCCCGGTTCAAAATTGGTTGGCGTTGGAAAATTAGCATCATGAGCAGGCAACACCCTTATTTTACCATCAATCTCTGCTTTTAAGTTCACAGCATTAGACCTTCTGGAATCATAACCTCCCATATTTCTAACGACTAAATCTTCATAACCATCATTATTAAGATCTGCAGCCACTACAGCTCTTCCTTCTTCTGCCAATTGTATCATAGATTGATTAGATACTTTTTGCAAAACTTCGGGGCCTTGTAATCCCCATACATCTGCATCATAGCTATAAACCATACTACGTTTTCCCCAGTTTTTTGTTGGAGATTTACGATACATATACCCATCGGAGTCTAATTTATCATACTTGAGCTCATGAATATTAAATAAATTGTATTCTGCAGTATAATCTTTAAAACTCAACACCTCATTTGGCTTTGTAGCATTAACCAATAATCTTCCGGGGCCAGTTCCCATGATAGGAAATATCCCTCCACCTCTTCCATAAAGGCAACCGATCCAATAGAGGTCTAATTTTCCGTCGTTTTGAACATCAATTGGAGTAGACCCCCAGGCAAATTCGTATGGATCTAGGCTATTAATATCGTAAGGCACCAATTCTCCACCGGGAATAAATGGCCTCACATTATTTGGAAGGGACGCATCTGGCGGAAGAATGGTTGAGTGTTCAACCTTTGTTTTCATTTCATTTTTGAAATCTTGTCCATCTACAATAGCATGCATTGCCCTATGCCTATTGGCAAAGTATTGTTGCGCCATGGTCCCCACAGTCATTACTGGATTTAAAATCATATTGGCATCTGGATAAGAAAACGCAAAATTCATTGATGATCCGCCTAAGTTACCCGCAAACAAATCTTCTTTCCCGTCATTATTGTAATCACCAGGAGAGAATGTCATCCAGTATCCTGTTTTATCTGATCTTGCATATTCTTTTGGTTGTACAAAGCGTTTTCCTTTATCATTAATATAAAGACGCATCCAACCCAGATCATTAGCTACCCAGATATCAGGATACCCATCATTATTCACATCTTGTGTTACAGATGACCATGACAATTGCCCATGTTCAGACTCTTGTCCGTTAATTTTTAACCATTCTGGCTGATATTTTTCAAAATGCATAAAAGCCAAGGAATATTCTTTGGGAAGTATAGGCCATCGCTTTAATCTATAGTAATACGGCATCGGATTATCTTCATCATACACCCCATCTACGTTCATCTCTCCAGATTTTTCGATAAATTTTAACTCTCCAGTTTCTACTAATTGATTAATATATAATTGGTTCGCCCCACCCGAATTCATTCGTGAACCACCAGGCCAGTAGTCTTCATCCATAGCATTTCCCTCAAAAATATCCAGGTCCCCATCGAGATCAAAATCTGCTGCCAAAACCGAGAAAGTATTTCTTTGCCCTGAAAGTCCACTTTCAACAGATATATCCTTCCACTCGGGCAATCCATCGTTATCTTTATCTCCCATATTTAAGAAGATAGAATTAGCCCCCATAAACTCTTCTCCTCTTCCGGTTTGATGTTTATCATGTGTATTATCTCTTGGAGTATAGCCTTTTACAAAACCTAACCCTTGACTTTTCATTGGCACCTTTACATTATTTGCCTGTCGTCCTACTGGTCTCACAAACTGCCCTAATATCCTTTGCGTTTCTGGAGAAGACCAAACCATACCTTCTAGACCATTTCCGACAATTAGATCATTTAGCCCATCTCCATTAAGGTCTACTGAAACAGCAGTTTGCGCGTTTCGTCCTTTTCGTTCTTTACTATCAAGAACACTTTTTCTAGGATATAGGTAATTTTCGATTAACAGCTCTTCTTCTTGATAGGTTTCATTTTCTGCTGCCAATTCTGATGCTATTTTATACACTGGTGCCCCCAAACTATCATTACCCATATTGATGTATAAGGCATTATGCTGTAAACGCGCTTTGTCTAGTATTACGCCTTTATCGGTAGTTGGTCTCACCCAGTTATCGCCAGGATTAAGAAAGTAAGCATCGATTTTTTCATCTCCATTTGCATCAAATAAGAGTAACCCGCATGATCCATATTGCCCCGCAAAAGTTCCCCAATGTTTGGCTTCATCATCAAACGGTTCAATTTCTTTGAAAGGTTGCGGTGTATCTAAAGACTCAAATGAAGATTTGTCTAATGCCTGATATTCTTTCTTTTCAATATCGAATAGAATATCATCTTCAGACTGAATAAATTCGTTATCGAATTTTGCGGTTACATTGGTAACCTGACTTACTTTAAACAACACAATGTTATGGAATACAATAGCAAAAATGACTAATGAAACCAGCGCTGTAATGAATATAAATTTCTTTTTGTTATACTTAATTCTCATGGTTTTGTGAATTAATCGGTTATTGTGGTTGATTTAAAAATTTGCAATACTCCTCCTAGTCTGTATTTTCAAAAACACTGAAAATCAGACACTTAAATTCATAAAATAATTTGCATAACCCTGCTGTATAAGGCATTACAGCTACGGGAACATGAATAAATTTAAATTATAAAGGAAGATTGAATTTATCGTAGATTATCATCTCGATAAGAAAAATATACAGGTGTGATGTAATTATCTGTAGACTTCTTTTGTTGCTCTATTAAATTGTTAGGAATAGGAATTCTATACTTTACTATATCTGTAATACGTTCATATGATGTAAATGTAACATCCCAATGTGGCGTTTCTGCAAATGGAAAACTTCGTATAAATACTTGTTCTAATCCTTCATTATGAGAATTAAGTGCAATTAAATCTCCATTTTTTTCCTCTGCCAGGTAAGCATAACTAGGACAAAAACCCTGATCGATCAACATTTTTCTCCTTTCTGCCAAGCCGCTGGCAGATAAAATCCCTACTCCAAAACCGTGAAGGGTAAAATCTTCTTGATTTACCAAGAGATTCAAAGGAAGATTTCCAACGATAAGGCTTTTACCTCCTTCTAAATTTATTTTGAGTTCTAAATAGTCTAAATTATCATCTTTTAGTTGCCCAAGATCAAAGTTGAATGAAGTTTTAGGTTTAACTCTATTAATATCTACAGATTTTGGACTTAGGTATTCTTTAAAATCAAAATCTTTTTTACTTTTTATCGAATAAATCCCTGGAGGTATAAACTCTGCCATTTTTACTGGGTTCTCTAATACATCAGACAATTTCTTCGGAGGTCTATACCCTTCTTCTTGCTTGGCAACAACGAAATTTTTGGCTAGCTTTCTTCTTGATCCTTGAGAAGAATAACTTATTTCTTCATCTATTACTGATATGGATTCTGAACGAGAGGTACTATTAAGTGTCCTTAACCTATTAAGATCTATTTTGGTTCTACCTTCACGCCATTCTAATGCATTTTTTACATCTTCATAGGATAATTTATTCACTTTTGCAGTCATTTCATAGTACTTATCCATGGGAAAATTAAACCATGAGTGATACATTTCACCAGTTTTATCTGATGCACTTAATTCCCATAGTCCTGGGCTTAAGCAATTGTTCACAACACTCAATCGAATAGGTTTAAATCGAGTATTGGGCTGAAAACCGTAATCATCCTCTAGCCTCCAGGGCATTTCTGCACTTAGATTGGTTTCAAAATGAGTAAACACATCATTTTCATGACCATACGGAAAACTTAGTCCGTTCCGAGAGTATTCTGCCATCATGAGATTAAAAAAATCGAAATCATCAGGTTGACTTCCAAACTTGTAATGTAATCTTGGTACAAGATACCGTAACGGAATGTTCTTTGCTTCAAAAAATAAATTATCTTTTTGACTATCTTTCAAACCAAATGATATATCTGCCAAAAGATCTTTATCTATTTCTATTTTTATTTGATCTGTGTCTTCCAGAATATGATGTCCTCGAAGGAAAGACTGGGTAGATGGTGTATATCGATACCCATTATCTGCAATTTCTTCTTTATTACTGGAAATACCTATGGTATAACTTTCTCTTTTGCAAGAAAAGAATATAGTGATCCCTATAAAAAAGAATCTTAAACTACTCTTTTTCATAAAAACTTGTTTTATAAGATTAAAAAAATACTAACTAAGTGAGAGTACTTTACTCTCTTGATAAGAAATATTGGCGCTTACCCAATCCTGAACATACTCCAGAAAAACCTGGAATGAAGGTTTATTGTCAACATATCTATTACGTTTATCGAGTTGCTCGATAACTTGATTTGCCAATTCGTCGCAACTTTTGGCAGACTCGCCAACCAATATTTCAACTGTAGATTCATCATTGGTTGGGTTTCCTGCTTTATGTCTGGTATGAGCAGCAAGAAATGCTCCTTGTCCCAACATAACAGAGTAATTCCCCGATAATTTCTTTAATTTAAAAATATCTTCTTCAGGCACACCCCCTGCATAAGCAGCCGCTAGTCCAACACCTGACCAGATATCTCCTCTTCTATCGGCTGGAAAACTATGTATTGTTTTGGCAATAGCCTCTGGGTTACCTGAATCATAAAACCAAATTGCTCTTCCTACTCCATTATCAAATCGTTCAAGATAAAATCTATTTTTCTCGATAGATTTTGGAATTTTATATTGTTTTAATGTTCTCTTAGGTTTAAAAAAAGCGTGGTAAAAACCAATTCCGTCAAGCACTAAACATCCACACATAGGACAGGCTTTCGCAATAAATTTTTCAAAACCTTTATTAAAAACCCCAATAGCTAAACCGGCACCTATGTAGGCCATATATTCATGGTGATTTCCTTCTTCCTTGACGAAGTTCCAAAAGTGATTTTTCCTTGTTATTGAAAATAAATCTAAAGTGTATAACCCCATTGCTATTCCTTCATGAAAAAACCCAATTTTTTCACTTTTGATAGCACTAATGATAGATTGCATATCGTCGCCTCTACCATTTTCAACCGCCACATTATACCCCATCATGACGGTTTTTCCAACATCTTCCAAGCGCTTTTGCGCTTTGCTTCCTTCTTCAAAACCTCTTTTTGAAAAGTTTCCTTCAGAAAGTGACAAACCCAATATTTGCTTTCTGAGTGTTTTAAAGTTATAAATCATAAGTTATCGTTTTAAGAGTATTGTCGCTACTATAGAATGACTTAATGCCCCATATAAATTTATTATTGTGTGCTAGTAGAACAATGAAAAGAATTTAAACCCAAAGATGTGACTAAGCAATTTTTTTGAGGTTTTGCTTAGATAAGAATACTTTAGGTAAGGTTGCTATGATGTTTTGACGAATAGAGTCTATACGCACAACAATTTTATTGTTGTTATCTCCGTTTAATATCTCACATTCTAATCCGTTTAAAGCACCATAAGTTATTTTGTGATAATCTCCTTTGAGAAATCTGGTACCATCTGTTTCGATATGATCCAGATCATTTGCGTTATTTAAAATTTTTATTTTTCGTATCTCATCATTCGAAACTTTTGCATACTCGCTACCAAATTTTATGTAGGAACATGCCCCTTTTATGGATAAAGCTCGATTAAACTCGTTTTTACTTTTCAGGTTTACAAAAATATAAGATGGAAATAATGGCTGGTATAACACCTTCTTTCTATCGCTCCATTTTCGTATAGTTTTTACAAGAGGAAGAAAACTCTCTAAACCATGCTCACAAAGAACTTGATGGACTTTGTTTTCCTGTTTTGACCTAACATAAAGGACATACCAGGTTGATTTTGTTTTATTCATTATTGTGTATATATATTGGTTAATAATCTTAAAACTAATCAATAGCTACGCCTTCTGAATCACATACTCATGTAACTAATTACATGTTTTGCAATTCATTTCGAACTATAAATTCTGATATTAAAAATCAACGTTAAGAGAATGTTGATTTCAATCAAAAAAATGAAAAAAAATTGGATGGGATAGGTTAGAGTCACGCCTGGCTACGGCTTCGCCTCTTAGACTTACATAGTCTATTTTTGTTAAGTTTATTCTTCAAATTGGTTACAGAATAACCGTTTCTAAACTGATGTAAAGGTAAATCAAAAAAAAACTTTAATCCAAACATAAATTTCAAATTTAACAATTGCTTTACAAGATGCAAATTACCTAAATGAATGATATTCAGTTATTTATATCTTTTATTGTTAATAAATTTTTAACAAAAAAAATTTGTTTTTTTGAATTTGTTCTATGTTACACTCTTTTGATTAAACAGAATTTAAGTGCTTATCCCCTTGCACAGATCGCTTTTTTTGATATTTTGACAAATTAAAGATTTAGAATATTTTTTTTCTTTTTCTGTCCTATTTGGAATTATTCGATCGTTATATATATAAACCTTTATTTTTTACACTATGAAAGAATTTATGATGATTTTTAGAAGTGAAGCTGATCCTAATTACCAGCCTACACCAGAAGAAATGCAATCAACCATCAAAGAATGGCAAGATTGGATAGGAGGAATTGCTGCACAAGGAAAATTTATTGCAACCAACCAACTAGGGTTTAATGGTAGAGTCGTAAAAGCTGATAGCTCTTTTACAGATGGTCCCTATACCGAAATGAAAGAAATTGTTGGTGGTTATTTAATTGCTAAATGCGAAAACCTAGATGAAATCACAGCTATCGCCAAGGAATGCCCAACACTTAAGATCAATGGAAACGTTGAAATTCGTGAAATCATTGAAATTCCCCAGGATGTAAAAACTATGCTGGAGACACATTAATCTGTCGATTTTTACAGTATCTTTTTAACAAAGCTCGCATCAATATTGGAAAGATCAATTATGTGTTTTGAAAAGTATCTACCTGTTATAGACCTTTAAAACAGGTAGGTACTATCAAAAAGAACGTAAGGAAAAAACATGTAAATACATGACTTTTTTTTCTTATCGTTCAAAATCTATAAACCGAATTTTTATTTTGTCTTGAGCTATCTTTTTATTCAAAGCCAGATGTGCACTTTGGTTGGGCATGAAATCGTTTAAATGGTATATGTACCAATCTGAATTATCAATTTTGGTATGTTTATTATTAATCTCAAATGTATGTAAGGGTATTTGCAAACCTCTACCATCTGCTTTTATCACTGCTTCCTTTTGGGTCCAGTAATCTAAAAAGGCAATGGAACTATTTGTATCACGAATAATAGTCTCCCATTCATGTTGAGTTAGATGATGTTTAAAATTCTCTACCTCAATTGGTCTTACTTCTTCTATATCTATACCTATTTTATATGTGTCACTAAAAGCGCATAATACATATTCATTAGAATGAGAAATATTAAAATTCGTGGTATTACTTCTCAAATGAGGTTTTCCGAATTTGTCATAATACATCTCATTCAATATTGAATCGTCCAAACCTTTTCGTAAAAGTAAAAATCCCAATAGAGAGGCGTATTTTGATGCAACGCTTTTATATGTACTAATTTTCTCTTTTAGAAACAGAGGAAGCTCATCCAAATAACGGTCGAATAAACGTTCGGAAAACGTTTCTGTAAGCTTAGTATATAATATGGTAACCACTAAAAGAATAAAGCATTAAGAGTTCATATTCTTATCTCGATTGGAGATAACAATACTAAGGTAGTAATTAGGTATAAAAAAACCCTCAAAATATAAATATTAAGAGGGTTTTTAAGTACTGAAGGCGGGACTTGAACCCGCACGGCCTAAATGGCCATTGGATTTTAAGTCCAACGTGTCTACCAATTCCACCACTTCAGCATAGACTTTATATATATCTCAGAGCGAAAGACGGGATTTGAACCCGCGACCCTCACCTTGGCAAGGTGATGCTCTACCCCTGAGCTACTTTCGCATTAATTTTATGATCGTCGCAACTCGTTATTGCGGATGCAAATTTAAAACAATTCTAGTAATACCAAAGTCTTTTTAAGAAAAAGAATAAAAAAAATTATACCTGTGACGCTTTCTTCCTGGTTAACATACGTTTAATCTCATTTAATTTCATTAATGCTTCGACCGGAGTTAACGTATCTATATCGATATGGAGTATCTCTTCTTTAATTTCTTCTAATAATGGATCGTCTAAATTGAAAAAACTTAATTGTAGTTCATCGTCTTCCTGAACACTTTTAATTTTATCTGTTAACTCTTCACTGCTATGTGATTTTTCAAGCTTCTTGAGCATTTTATTTGCACGATGTAACACTTGCTGCGGCATTCCTGCCATTTTAGCTACATGTATACCGAAACTATGCTCACTTCCACCTGGCACCAATTTTCTAAGAAACAACACTGTATCTTTTAATTCTTTTACAGCGACATTATAATTTTTAATGCGCCCAAAAGTTTCACACATTTCATTTAATTCATGATAATGAGTTGCAAATAGGGTTTTTGGTCTTGCAGGGTGTTCATGTAAAAACTCGCTAATCGCCCAAGCTATAGAAATACCATCGTAGGTACTTGTCCCTCTTCCTATTTCATCTAACAATACAAGACTTCTATCAGATATGTTATTCAAAATATTGGCTGTTTCATTCATTTCTACCATAAAAGTAGATTCTCCCATAGATATATTATCACTTGCACCTACTCTTGTAAATATTTTATCTACAACACCAATCTTTGCTTCTTCAGCAGGAACAAAACATCCCATTTGCGCCAATAGAACAATTAACGCAGTTTGCCTCAAAATAGCAGATTTACCACTCATATTTGGCCCGGTAATCATGATCATTTGCTGTTCATCTCGAAATAAGGATACATCATTGGCGATATATTGTTCTCCAGGCGGTAGTTGTTTTTCTATAACAGGATGACGACCGTTTTTAATTTCAAGATCAAACGATTCATCTATCAATGGTCTTACATATTGATTTTCCTGAGCTAGTTGTGCAAATGAACTCAAACAGTCCAATTGCCCTATCAAAGTTGCATTTAACTGTACTGGTTTTATATATTCATTCATCCAGATCACCAAATCATTAAAAAGCTGCTGTTCCAGAGCCAAAATCTTTTCTTCGGCACCTAAAATCTTAGCTTCATATTCTTTAAGTTCTTCGGTGATGTAACGTTCTGCACTTACTAGTGTTTGTTTTCTGATCCAGCTATCTGGAACTTTATCTTTATGGGTGTTTCGAACCTCAATGTAATATCCAAAAACATTATTTGAAGCAATTTTTAAAGAGGTAATACCTGTAGCTTCGGTCTCCCTTTCTAACATTTTATCTAAGTAATCTTTCCCTGAAAATGCAATAGATCTCAATTCATCAAGCTCATCTAGATATCCACTCGCAATCGTATTTCCTTTAAGCACATTTACAGGAGCTTCTTCATTGAGCGTCTCTTTAATCTTATTCCGCAACAATTCACAATCATTCAATGTGTCGCCAATTACTTTTAGAGCTTCATTATCACTATTGGAAGCTTGAGCTTTTATAGGAACTATAGCTTCCAAAGAATTTTTAAGTTGAATTACTTCTCTCGGGTTTACTTTACCAGTAGCTACCTTTGAAATAAGACGCTCAATATCTCCTATTTGTTTAATTTGGTGTTGAATTTTTTGATGTAACACGGGTGTATTTAAAAAATACTGAACCACTTCATGTCGTTTTTGTATACCAGAAATATTCTTCAGAGGTAATGCCAACCAACGTTTTAAGGTTCGCCCTCCCATGGGAGAGATCGTCTTATCTATGACGTCCAAAAGCGTAACTGCATTTGCTGCATTTGCATGATACAGCTCAAGGTTACGTATCGTGAATCTATCCATCCAGATATATTCATTTTCTGCGATACGTTGTATACTGGTTATATGCTGTAGTTTATGATGTTGGGTTTCTCCCAAATAATGAAGAATCACCCCTGCAGCAATAATCCCTTCTGATAAATGATCTACCCCGAACCCCTTTAAAGAGTTTGTACCAAAATGATCATTTAATGTTTCATGAGCATAATCGGTTTTAAATACCCAGTCTTCAAGAAAAAAGACATGATGATTTTGACCAAAATCAGTACAAAAGGTCTGTTTTTTGGGTTTGGTTACCAAAACCTCGCTAGGGCCAAAGTTTTGCATCAACTTATCGATATGTGCCACATCTCCTTGAGCAGTTAAAAACTCACCTGTAGATACATCTAGAAATGCGATACCTAATTCTTTTTTACCATAATGTACGGCACATAAAAAATTATTGGTTTTGCTTTGCAGCACCTCATCATTGAGTGCTACACCCGGTGTTACCAGTTCTGTAACACCACGTTTAACAATGGTTTTGGTTTGCTTTGGATCTTCAAGTTGATCACAAATAGCAACACGCTCACCCGCTTTCACCAATTTGGGTAAATATGTATTTAAAGAATGGTGAGGAAACCCAGCTAAAGCAGTTTCCTGGTCGCTCCCATTTCCCCGTTTTGTCAAAACAATATTTAGAATAGCGGCTGTTTTAATTGCATCTGCCCCAAAAGTTTCATAAAAATCTCCTACTCTAAATAATAATAGCGCATCAGGATATTTAACCTTAATCGCATTATATTGCTTCATCAATGGGGTCACTTTTTTACCTTTCTTTCCTGCCATTCAGATATACGTTTACAATGTGGCTAAAGTAGGTAATCTCTATTTTTTTTTGAAATAACACTCCGAGGAGTTATTCATTTTTATTCACAATATAAGATCAGTACTTTAAGCAATTAAGTCGAATTCGTATCTCCTCACTATGATTATTCATGATTTTGAACATTGAGCTATTCTAAAACGACAATAAGTAATATTTTTGCAGCAATGAAAAACAGGAAACTTAAAAATAGCGAACTTGATCGCAAAAACATTAAAGAATTTAAAGATGCTCAAAAGACGCCTTTAATTATTATTCTAGATAACATACGAAGTTTAAATAATATTGGGTCTGTGTTTAGAACGGCAGATGCTTTCTTGGTGCAAAAAATTTATCTCTGTGGTATTACTGCTACCCCACCACATAAGGACATACAAAAAACAGCGCTTGGCGCAACAGATACCGTAGAGTGGGAACACCAACCCGACACGCTAACCTTAATCAAAAAGCTAAAAGAGGAGCGGGTTAAAGTTCTATCTATTGAACAGGCAGAAGATGCGATTATGCTCAATGATTTTACTCCAAAAACTGAACAAACTTATGCTATAATTTTTGGAAATGAGGTAAAAGGAGTACAACAGGAAGTAGTTTCTGAAAGTGATACCGTAATCGAAATACCTCAATTTGGAAGCAAACATTCACTAAATATTTCGGTAAGTGCTGGAGTAGTAATTTGGGATTTGTTTTGTAAGTTTAGGGTGGATTAAATTTCCCTCTTATGAAATACTTTTCGGTTATAAGTCTAATTATGGTTTGCGTGATTTCTTGCAAACAAGAAACATCAACCAAAGAAACATCATCTAAAGAACAGTTGATTGCGAAAGCAAAAGAAATTCACAACAATATTATTACGCTAGATACTCATTGTGATATTAATGTAAAGAATTTCACCGATTCTATAAACTATACACAAGATTTAAGTGTTCAAGTCACCCTTCCAAAAATGAAAGAAGGAGGTTTGGATGTAGCGTGGTTTATTGTTTATACCGGGCAAGATTCTCTAACTCCTTCTGGGTATGAAAAAGCATATCATACTGCAATGTCAAAATTTGATGCTATACATAGACTTATCAAAGACATCGCTCCTGATCAAATTGAATTAGCACTAAATTCTGACGATGTAAGAAGAATACATAAAAAAGGTAAAAAAATAGCAATGATTGGTATCGAAAACGGATACCCTATTGGTACAGACTTGGGCAACGTCAAGAAATTTTATGATCTTGGTGCAAGATACATGTCCCTCTCACATAATGGACATAGTCAGCTTTGTGATTCTAATACCGGTGAAGCAGATGAAATTTGGCTGCATAATGGTTTAAGTGAACTCGGCAAAGAAGTTATTACAGAAATGAATAAATATGGAATGATGATCGATGTGTCACACCCATCAAAAGAATCGATGAGACAAATGATAGAACTTTCTAAGGCTCCAATTATAGCTTCACATTCTTCGGCAAGAGCATTATGTAATCATAGTCGAAACTTAGACGACGAGCAACTAGAATGGCTAAAACAAAATGGTGGCGTTGTACAAACTGTTGCTTTTACCTCTTATCTAAATACTGAAAAGTTTGAGAAACGGGTTGTAAAAGAAATCGAAATCGGCAAACAAATTGCTGATTCTATGGGGGTGAAATGGTTAGAACGCCAAGAAGTGATGAAACTTAGTGCAGACGAAAAAGAAAAGTACTACGATTTTCTAGGCACTATGGCCGCAATACGTAGAGAAAAAGTAAAGAAACTGACTAATCTTCCTCCAGCAGTCGATGTTGCTGATTTTGTAAACCACATAGATTACATGGTCGATAAAATTGGTATTGATCATGTAGGTATTAGCTCAGATTTTGATGGCGGTGGCGGCATAGAGGGATGGAGTGATGCATCAGAAACGTTCAACGTTACCTTAGAACTTGTAAAAAGAGGATATACTAAAGAAGAGATTGAGCAATTATGGAGCGGTAATTTACTTCGTGTACTTGACAGAGTGCAACAAGTAGCAAAAGAACTTCAGCAACTTCATTAAGAAAAGCATATTTCGTCAAGAATTGCGATAAAATCACTTCGATTGGCAATAAAATCCTTTTCAGAAACATCAACTATTTTAACATTAAAGCCAGGTTGAGATTTGATAAACTGCAAATACCCCTGATTGATCTTATTAAGATATTCTGGTGGGATTTTTTGTTCATAGTCTCTACCTCTTTTCTTAATATTTTGAAGTAAACGTTCTGTATTTTGATACAAATAGATATACATCCCTGGTTTGGTAAGATTTCTATACATTAAATCAAATACTCTTTTGTAAAGGGTATATTCTTCAGACTGCAAGGTAACTTTAGCAAAAATTAAAGATTTAAAAACATCATAATCACTAACCACAAAGTCTTTAAAAAGATCAAATTGAGCAATATCATCTTGTAACCTTTGATAACGATCTGCCAAAAATGACATTTCTAACGGAAAAGCGTAACGTTCCATGTCTTCATAAAACTTTGGCAAAAAAGGGTTATCTGCAAAGCGCTCCAAAATCAACTTTGCATTAAATTCTCTTGAAACAAGCTGAGCAAGACTTGTTTTTCCCGCTCCAATATTCCCTTCTATTGTTAAATACTGGTACTTTGCCAAGGTGTATTTATCTTTAGGGTCTATAATTTTTACATCTAATCGCTCCACTTCAGAGTCATCCTCTACCTCTTTTAATAAATCTCCAATAGTTTTATCAAACTTAGGGTGAATTTCATCGTTAGCGATTTCAACCAAAGGTGTCAAAACAAACTTTCGTTTTTGCATCGCGGGGTGAGGAACAATCAATTCTTTAGTTTCTAGTATACCTTCCGAAGAAAGGAGAATATCAAGATCAATAGTTCTGGCTTCATATCCTTCTGCACCTGTTCTATTTCTACCTAGTTCAACTTCAATATCCATGAGCTTAGCCAACACCTCTTGGCCATTATAAAAAGTATGAATTGAAATACATGCATTATAAAAATCATCACTTTCGAATCCCCATGCCGGAGTTTGATATACTCTCGAAATTTTAACTACATCTCCTATGTTTTGGTAAATTCTTGTTATAGCTTTTTCAAGAAAATTGAGCCGATTTCCGATATTACTACCTAAAGATATATGTATAAGATTTGGTGTTTTCAATATGAGAGATTTACATTCTAATAAGAACTCCTTATTTTTAAGAGCAAATTAAGTAAAACAAAACCACTTCAACCTATTTTTGCAAGAAGTATTATTAACTATTCTATTTTGAACGAAAATTCACTGAACCTAAAAGATAAAAGAGCTGCTTATCGAATATATCTTATACTTGGCTCACTTTTTATCTGCTCTCTAGTTGTTTCGAATCTCATTTTTCAGAAGTTCTTTCATTGGGATTTTTTTGGATTGTACACCTTTGAGATATCTGTTGGAATCCTACCCTACCCGGTTACCTTTCTAATCACTGATTTAATTAGCGAGATTTTTGGAAAAAGAAAAGCGAATCAAATTGTAACGGCAGGAATATTTGCTTCCTTTTTCTCTTTGTTAATCGTAACCGTGTCATCACTTGTTCCTGCAACGTCATGGTCTCCTATTAATAATGAAATATTCGACAAGGTTTTTGGTAATACGATCATAGCTGTTTTTGCCTCTATGCTGGCATATTTATTTGCCCAATATATAGACATTCAAATTTATCATTTCTGGAAACGCATTACTAAAGGAAAGCATCTTTGGATTCGCAATAACTTTTCTACCTTCTTATCTCAATTTATTGATACCCTTACTGTACTTTTGCTTTTATGTATGGCAGGAACAATTGCCTGGGATCGTTTTGGGGTTCTTTTATTAAGCGGATTTCTATTTAAGGTTCTGGTAGCTGCTCTGGATACTCCAATTCTTTATCTTACTGTTTTCATGTTTAGAAGACGATTTGGGTTAAAACTAGGAGAAGAATTGTCCCTAGATGTTTAAAATCTAACAAATAGTTAACTTAAAAAAAGTAACATACCACCCTTGTAAATCGTTACTTTATAGCCGCTAAGTCACATTATTAAATGTAAACGAATGAAAAAAGCCCTTAAAATCTTCGGTATTGTTCTACTATTTGGCATAATAGCCATAATTTCTATTCCCTTTCTTTTTAAAGGAACTATACAAGAAAAAGTTCGCTATCTCATTAATCAACATGTTACTGCTACGGTCGATTTTACAGATTTAGACATTAGCTTGATTAGAAGTTTTCCTAAAGCATCTATAGTTATAGATGAATTATCTATTATAAATAACGCCCCATTTGAAGGGGACACACTCGCTTATTCAAAAAAGATTGCTTTAGACATGTCTATCAATGAGTTATTTAAAGACAAAACTGAAGCAATAAGTGTTCAAAAAATAATTATCGATCAAGCCAACATTGCAATTAAAACTGACTCCTTAGGAAGATCAAACTTTGATATCGCAAAAACGCAAGGTACAGAAGAAAAACCCGTGGTTCAGGAAGAGGAAGAATCGTTTACCTTTGCTCTTGAACATTACGAAATTAATGATAGTAAGATTTTGTATAAAGATGATGTAAGTAAAACTTTACTTATCATGACACATCTTAATCACAGCGGAGATGGTTCGGTCTCAGGAGAAAAGGTACTATTAGACACTAAGACAAACACAGAAGCTTCATTTGAACTTGATGGAACTAAATATCTCAATAAAAATAAGCTTGAACTCGATGCTCAACTTGAGTTAGATCTTAAAAACCAACAATACACTTTTAAAGAAAATAAAGCGTTAATCAACCGCTTACCACTAGAATTCGCTGGTTTTGTTAAACTCGAGGAAAAATTTACCGATGTTGACCTTACTTTCAAAACACCGACTTCAGATTTTAAAAATTTCCTTGCTGTGATACCAGAAGTATATGCCAAAAATCTTGATGGTGTTACCACAACAGGAGATTTTTCTATAGACGGAAAAATAAAAGGAAAAACCGACGACACGTACATTCCCAAAATGGATATTAAAATACTATCGCAAAATGCTTCTTTTAAATATCCCGATCTTCCAAAAGGTGTAAAAAACATAAACATAGATACAGAAATAAAAAATGAAACCGGCCTTGTAGATGACACCTATATCAAAATTGGGAATCTAACCTTTAAAATTGATCAAGATTCTTTTGCCGCAAATGGCAGCCTAAGGAATATTACTAAAAATATGATTGTTGATATGATGATGAAAGGAACCCTAAACCTTGCTCATCTTGATCAAGCCTACCCCCTAGAACTTGAAGAAAAAATCAATGGTATTGTAAAAGCAAACATTAATACTCATTTTGATATGGAGTCCTTGGAAAAAGAGCAATATCAAAATGTAAAAAGCTCGGGTACCGCAAGTATTTCTGATTTCACATATGCATCAGATGATTTGCCTAATGAAATTCACATAAAAACTGCTAATGTTAGTTTTAACCCTCAAACCATATCATTAGACAATATGAAAGCAAATAGTGGGAAATCTGACATTTCTGCACAAGGCACTATAGATAATCTTATGGGATTCTTATTTGCAAAACAAGACCTGAAAGGAAATTTTGATGTCACTTCGGATGTATTTGCAGTAAATGATTTTATGGTTACAGGTGAGTCTGAAGAAGAAAACTCGGGCACTACCGAATCTATAGAAGAGGAAAGTATGAAAATCCCTTCGTTTTTGGATGCTACCCTTAATTTTGATACTAAAAAAGTAGTATATGACAACTTAGAGCTACAAAACACCAAGGGAAGTGTAAAAATCAAGGATGAGACTGCGTATTTACAAAATGTAACCTCAAATATTTTTAATGGTGGACTTGCCTTTAACGGTAATGTATCTACCAAATCTGAAGTTCCCACTTTTGACATGGCCTTGGACTTAAGTAAAATTGATATTGTCGAATCTTTTAACAATCTAGAGCTTATGAAAGGCCTTGCTCCTATCGCCAGAGCTCTAACCGGAGACCTTACAACGCAGATCAATCTTAACGGAAAACTTAATAACAGTCTAGTACCCGTATTAACTTCTTTGAAAGGAAAAGCACTAGCTGAAATATTAAATGCACAGGTTTCAACATCGAAAACACCACTTTTATCAAAATTAGATGGCCAACTTAACTTTGTGGATATAGACAAACTAAATTTAAAAGATATTAAGACTAATCTAAGTTTTGATGACGGAAAAATAAATGTAAAGCCATTCGAATTTGATGTTGAAGGAATTAAAATAACTGCAGGAGGAGAACACAGCTTCGATCAAAGTATGAATTACAACGTTACTCTAGATGTTCCTGCAAAATATTTAGGCTCTGAGGCCAACAACTTATTATCTCAACTTAATCCGAAAGAAGCCGAATCAATGACTGTAGGCCTTCCAGTAGGGATCACCGGAAACTTTACAAACCCCAAAGTAAATCTAAATACTGGTAATGCAATTAAACAGTTAACACAACAGATCATAAGTAAGCAAAAAGACAAAGCCAAAGAACAAATTGTAGGTCAAGGTCAAAAAGTACTCACAGACTTGTTAGGTGGTTCAAAAAAACAAAGTGATTCTACTAAAACAAATACAGAGGATGCGATAAAAAATACGGCTAAGAATATTCTTGGAGGATTTTTAGGAGGGAAAAAGAAGAAGAAAGATTCTACAAAATCGGGAAACTAGTTGGTATATCTAATGATTTTACCAAACCTCAATTTATTATATCATTTTGCTCACCTCAAAAACCTAGATTGTTAACAAAACTGAAAGGACATAGGCAATAAAAATGTTAAAACCGGGTTAACATTTTAGTAAACTCAATATTGTAAGTAAAGTAACATTATACCTTTACTTTTAATACTGAACTAAATACCCCCCGGTTATGAAATTGTATGTACTGCTCTCAGTATTCCTATACTGCTATTCAATAGCTTTGTTCTCCCAAACCTCAACCAGTTCAGAAAGTCAAATGGCGTGGACAAAAGGATGGACAAATTTTGACCCAAATCTTGAGGATTATCCCGAACCTGAAGAAATTTTACCTAATATTATCGAAAATGATTCCTATCTAAAAAACGATGTGGTTTATTTAATGTCTGGCAATGTTTATGTTGTTAACAATGCTACGTTAACCATTGAAGAAGGCACTATTATACGATGTGATTCTGAAAATCCTGCAAGTCTGATAATTACAAAAGGTTCAAAGTTAATAGCAAATGGATCTAAGGGGTTCCCTATAGTTTTTACCTCTAATGAAAAAATAAAATCTAGAAAAGCAGGCGATTGGGGAGGAATTATTATTGCTGGTTCTGGCAAAATTAACTCTCCCGCAATTTCAAAAATTATTGAAGGTAATTTTTTACCTCAATATTCACTCTACGGAGGTTACCAGGAAAATGAAAAGACCGTAGAGATGTCTTATGTAAGAATTGAGTATGCAGGAAAAAAAATTAATCAATCTAAAGAACTAAATGGCCTTTCACTTTATGCACTGGGTAAAAACTCTATTTTAAACCATATTATGGTAAGTTATTCTGCAGATGATTCTTTTGAATACTTTGGAGGAAGTGTAGATATGAATAACCTAATTTCTTATAAAGCTAAGGACGATGACTATGATTTTACATTAGGATACAATGGAGAGCTTAATAATATCCTTGCGATTAGACATCCTTATATTAGTGATATTAGTGGTTCTTATGCTATAGAAGCAGATGGATATGATAAAAAAGATGGTTTTCTAAACCCTGCATCATTATCTCAGATCAAAATTAAGAATGCTTCTTTAATCAACTTATCAGATCAAAAAAACTATATGCACACCACTGCAGCGATATCTTCAAAAAACATAGCTCGTTTACACATTACAGAATCAAAAATATCTGGGTTTGCCAATATTATAAAGTTTGATAAATCTTTTACCTCATATGCAGATATAGAAAAGTGCTTTCTTTTAGAGAACAGTATTTTTAATGTTCATGATAAAGCTGTAAAAACCGCAGTGCAACTTAACGCAAATCCCGAAAAATTATTGAAATACAATATGTACACAAATAGTTTTAAGAGTGTCACAGATATTTTCACGGATCCGTTAGACAAAAAACATCCGAAATTCAATATTAAAGACCCTAATAATCATACCGTAATGCAATAAAAAACAAATCGAATATTCTAATTATAATTACAATAATGAAATTTACATTTAGCATCCTTTTCACCCTCTTATTCCTAACCTACAATCATGCACAGTCCGAAAAGAACGTTTTTTTTGACCAAAGCAGCTTAATCAAAAAGTTTCATACTATTGATGAATTAGAAGAATTGAAAAAGGGAGATTTAATCAAGTTATACACAGAAAGGGTTCATGAAGTTATTACCATACTTCCCTATCTTGCTCTTACCAATGAAGCCGATGTTACATTATCTGACATAGGCATTAAAGAGAGTTCTGATAACTTAAAAGCTTTAGACAAACATCACGATTCTACAGAAAAAGCGCTGGAAAACACCAGTGATCTAATTATAGAGTTTATACCTTATGCAGATACGGAAAAAATCATATGGTCTATCCTGTATTTTGAAGAGGTAATCAAAAAAATAAGAATTGGGACCAGTGGAAATTTTTAAAACCACCCTCTAATTAACACAAAAAAAATCAGCATTTGGCTGATTTTTTTTGTGTTTCATGTTAAAATTACACGATAATTCTCAGTTCAATTTTGGACCCAAAAATTCAAAATTTAGTGCGTTTTTCACAAAAAATTGAAGCTTAATTGATTAGCTGCTATCGTTTAAATGATTTATTCAGCATTTAAAACGGTCTAAAAAAGCTCCATTTTACAGGGGAAAAATCCCCTTTTTTGAGGAAAACCATAAAAAATTAACGTTATTGTTTAACGTTTAACCTAAACAAATGAACAGTTATTAATTTTTTGATTTTCAATGAAGTATATTTAATAAAGTAGGAAAATTACTTATAATGTTTTACTAATTTAAGTTAAAAAAACGACGAACGTACAAAGTTTACGGTAAACACGTAACCAACTTTAACAAAACTCTCATAACTTAGTGATCCCGAAATCAGGAGGAAGAAATTTCTTCCAAATTTTTAACCCCAAAATATGCTACCATGATAAAAAGATGTTCACTAGTTACAGCTTTTACTTTATTATTTTTTTCAATGACAATCTCTGCGCAAGATTTTAGTGATAACCCAAATAATTGGACCAAAGGATGGACTAATTTCTCTCCCAACAAAACTGATTATCCTGAAGCAGACGAAAAATTACCAAATGTTATTGCTCATAATACCTATCTCAGAAATGATGTGGTTTATTTCATGTCTGGAGATGTATATGTAACTAACGGAGCAACTTTAACTATACAAGAAGGAACCGTTATAAGATGTGATCATATCAATCCTGCAAACCTTATAGTTACTCAAGGCGCAAAGCTTATTGCCGCAGGCACCAAAGCATATCCAATAGTTTTTACTTCTAACAAAGCTCCAAAATCAAGAAATAGTGGAGATTGGGGAGGAATTATCATTGCAGGAGCAGGAAAAACCAATACCGTATCTGGTAATGGAACTATTAAAGGCAACTTTAATCCACAATATTCATTATATGGTGGAAATCAATCTTATGAAGAAACTACTATTTTAAGATATGTAAGAATAGAATACCCAGGTAATGCATCAAAAGGAACTGATGGGCTTTCTCTATATAGCATTGGATCTGAATCACTTATAGACCATATTATGATAAGCTATTCGGGTCAAGACTCTTACAGTTTTCAAGGAGGAAAAAATAACATTCAGCATTTAATCTCTCTTAAAGCTTATGAAGATGATTATCAAGTTTCTGAAGGTTTTAAAGGAAATTTAAACAATATACTTGCTATACGTCACCCATATATAACAAGTCCTGCAGGTTCTCATGCTATTGAAGTAGATGGGTACAATAATAAATCAGGATATGTAGATCCAAGCAATGTGACCGATGTAACCATTACCAACGCTACTCTTGTTAATTTATCTGACAAGTCTAATTACCAACATACTGGTTCTGCGGTATTTTCAGCAAATTCTGCACTTACCTATATTCATAATTCAAAAATATCAGGATTTTCTGATGTCGTTAAATTCGACAAGTCGTATACATCTTTGCCAATGATACAAAAAGCATTTATGATGGATAATAGCTTTTTCAATATTCATAGCGAAGGAGTGCAAGTAGCACATAAGTTGATTAAAGAAGGTTCTTTAGATATTCTAAAATATAACAGATTCACCAAAGATTTTATCGATGTAGCAGACCTGTTTGAAAACCCCAAAGATAATTTGATGCCAAAGTTTAAATTAAAGCAGTCTATGAATACCTATATGGTAATGCAGTAGATTGATACAGATAGTTAGTCAAAAATCAATTTAATAATTACAAATGACATCGAGAGTACTTTTAAGTTTCATTTTACTTTTTGTTTCACAGACCATATTCGCGCAAAAACCCAATGAAGCTATATTCTTTACCCAAAATAAGCAAATAGGAAAATTTCATACTATTAGTGACTTAGAATCGCTTAAAAAAGGAGAACTAATAAAGCTATACGCAGACAGAGTAGAAGAGATTATGACCATCCTCCCTTTTCTTTCTCTTACCAATGAAGCTGGTGTTCGACTTAGTGATATTGGAATCAAAGAAGATTCTAGACATCTTAAAGTACTAAGAAGTAATACCGAAGCTGTAGAAAAAGGTTTAGAAACCACAAAAACAGCTATAGAAGAACTGGTTCCTTATGCAGATACCGAAAAAATTATTTGGACGATACTTTACTACGAAGAAATCATTAAAAAAATGAGAATCGGAGTAAATGGAAGTTTTTAAAGATATTGTAATGTGTTTTAAATTATCATTAGTTACTTAGGGTAGGAAGCGGCTTTGTGCCGCTTCTTTATTTTTTGTGAATCAATTTTGTAAGATAATACAACTCAATACTACTAAAGCCACATGATTATATTGTATCTGTTTTTTGGAATTTTAACCGCATCATTAGGAGCAATACCTATTGGAGCTGTAAATATTGCGGTTATAAACACTTCCATCAAAGAAAACCTTAAAAAAGCATTTTATGTAGCCCTTGCAGCGGGAATTGGAGAAGTCTTATTAGCTTTATTCGCATTACACTGTAGTATGGAGTTATCTGATTTTTTTCAGAAAAACCAATGGATACAAATGCTGTTTATAGCACTCTTTTTTAGCATAGGGATTTATTTTGCAATGTTTAAAACTAGAAACAAAACAATCCCAAAACCCAAAATAAAGCTTCCCAACTCAAAGTTTATAACCGGTTTCTTACTGGCACTTCTTAATCCACCAGTAATTATATATTGGATCGTTGCCATCTCCCTCACCAATAAATATATTTTTGAATTAACAGTTAAAAATCCGGTCTCTTCGTTATCTCTTTTCCTTTTAGGTATTTATTTAGGAAAAATAGGAACATTATACTTTTATGGACGTTGGGGCAACAAATTATCTAAAAAACAAGAGGGATCAGAAACCAAACTGCATAAAATTATTGGTATCGCTTTAATTACCATTTCTGTATTTCAGGGTTTAAAATTTATCATTGAATAGAAAGTAAATAAGAATACTATTTTTTTAATAAAATATACAAGTAAATTATAATTTACAGCTCATATTTTTGTGATGTACCTCTTAAAAAATACAAATGTGAGCAAGATTAGCCCTAATCGTCAGTTAAAGTTATCTAAGGAAGAAATGCAACAATATGGTTACAAGATTGTGGATCATATTGTTGAGCACTTTGAAAATCAGAACACTAAAACTCCAGTAACTCATGCATCTAGAAAAGAAATGGATGCTCTCCTTGCAGAACAGATACCTCATCTACCGTCTGATGCCAATGAAGTTTTAGATTTTGTAATGGAACAAATCATTCCACATAGTAATATTGTTTCTCATCCTAAATCCTTTTCTTTTGTTCCAGGTCCTAGCAATTACATTAGCGCCATGGCCGATACCATTGCCACTGGTTTTAATATTTTTTCTGGGGGATGGGCTGCTTCTCCTGCAGCAGCAGAATTAGAAATCGTGACCATGAATTGGTTATTAGAAATATTTGGGTTTCCTGAAAAAGACGGAGGTGGTATATTTACCAGCGGAGGTTCTATGGCAAATCTTACTGCACTAGTCACTGCCAGAAGAATAAAATGTGGAGATGATTTTTCGAAAGCTACAATTTACCTTTCAGATCAGGCACATTCTTCAAACATTAAAGCCATAAAGGTTATTGGATTTAAAAAAGAACAAATAAGAATCATCCCTACAGATTTAGAGTTTAAAATATCATTAAACAAACTCAAAAACATAATTGCTCGTGATAGACTAGAAGGATTGCAACCTTTTTGCATTATCGCCTCTGCAGGGACTACCAATACAGGAACCGTAGACCCGCTAGATGAAATTGCAACTATTTGTGCACAAGAAAATCTATGGTTTCATATTGATGGAGCATATGGTGGAGCAGCAATATTATCAAATTCAGGAAAGAAACTTTTGAAAGGCATAGAAAGAGCAGACTCTTTAACCGTAGATCCACATAAATGGTTCTATCAACCTTATGAAATGGGCTGCTTGCTGGTAAAAAATCATAATTGGCTAAGTAGTACATTCACAGAAAAGCCAGAGTACCTAAGGGATATCGAAGGAAACGAATCTGAAATTAATTTCTACGACCACGGTATACAGCTTACAAGAAGATTTAGAGCTTTAAAATTTTACATGTCGTTAAAGACATTTGGATTAGAATCTTTCAAAAGTGCTATTGCCTATAATATTGATCTCACAGAACAAACAGAATCTATTTTAAGAAAAAGTTCATTATGGGAAATCGTTTCTCCGGCGACGCTTGCCATCATAAACTTTAGGTACAACCCTATTGGAGAAAATCTTTCTGAAAAAGAGTTGGATCAAATAAATCAAAATATTTCCCAAAAAATAATTGCATCTCAAGAAGCACTTTTGGTAACCACCGTGCTTCAAAATCAAGTGGTTCTTAGAATGTGTTTGATCAATCCGAGAACCACCATTAAGCACATACAAGACACCTTACAAAAATGTGAAGAATATGGCCAACTAGAGCTTCAAAAAACTGAAAAAACTAGTTCTATCTAAAGTACCGTTATGTTAACCACATACCCTTCGTGATTTCGAACATTAAAAACCGTACCATCTTCAAAAATTAAATACTGACCTTTTATACCTTTTAAAACACCTGAGTATTCGGGTGTTTTTTCCAGGTTTAAACTTTTCAATTTATCTGGGTATTGTAGTACTGGAAAATGCAATGCTGTTTCCTTTCCATTGTCGATAAAATATTCTTTTACTTCATCGGGGATAAAGTCTTTTAATTGCTCTCTATGGATGACCAAGTCTTCGTCTTTAATATCATTCTTAAGCATCGATCTCCAATTAGTTTTATCTGCAACATGTTCTTTCAAAGCAACCTCTGTGATTCCTGCCAAATATCTATTAGGTACCTCTACAATTTCAATAGCTTCATGTGCGCCTTGATCAATCCATCTGGTAGGCACTTGGGTTTTTCTAGTCACACCTACTTTAACGTTACTAGAATTTGCCAAATACACGATATGAGGCTGTAATTGTACCTTTTTTTCATACTCAAGATCTCTATCTTCAATATCTAAGTGTGCTTTACTTAGCTCTGGGCGCATTACCCAATCACCTGTGGCGGGTTGCTTATAAAATTCTTCATAGCAATATCCTTGTCTATATATCTTTTTATTCTCTCCAGAACCCAGGCATTGATATCTTTCAAAAGAAATAGTCAAATGTTTATTCAATAATTGATTAACATGAATAAAATCTGAATCAAAAACAAGATAATATTGAATAGGATCCCCTATTTCAGTTTGCATTTTGGTAAGCACCCCTTGATACTGCATAAAGTTTAGTAATAAATTAAGCTTCTAAGAAGAATGTAATTTTTTTTATTATTTTAGTTTTCAGATGTCAATCATCTTTTAAAATAAAATAACACAATTTTCGCATAAATATACATCAAAAAATGCCAATCCCACTAGTTAATTCTATTGCCAGCTGGTTCTTAAAAAAACGTTTCCACCAAATGGAACTTTTTCTTAAATACCCTAATGAAGTACAGCTAGAATTACTACATATATTATTGGAAACGGCAAAAAACACCGAATTTGGAAAGACGTATGATTTTGCATCTATAAATAATTATGAAACTTTTAAAGAGCGCGTACCCGTGCGATCGTATGAGGATTATGAATCTATGATTGAGCGAAGTCGGCTTGGAGAGCATAATATTTTTTGGCCAACCTCAATTAAATGGTTTGCAAAGTCTAGCGGTACCACTAATGCCAAAAGTAAGTTTATCCCAGTAAGTCAAGAATCACTAGAAGATTGTCATTTTGCTGCTGGCAAAGATTTGTTGTGCATGTACCTAAACAATAATGAAAACTCTAAATTGTTTACAGGTAAAAGTCTCAGACTTGGTGGTAGTAAAGAACTGTATAAAGAAAACGGAACCTCTTTTGGTGATTTATCGGCGATTATTATAGACAATATGCCATTTTGGGCAGATTTTAGTTCTACTCCCAACAGTGAAATCTCTTTAATGAGTGATTGGGAATTTAAAATGAAAGCAATCGTTAATGAAACGATTCAGGAAAACGTTACCAGTCTAGCCGGTGTACCTTCATGGATGCTAGTACTTTTAAATGAAGTACTGGAAACTACAGATATGGAAAGTCTTTTTGAAATATGGAACAACCTAGAAGTCTACTTTCATGGTGGTGTAAGTTTCGAGCCTTATAGAGATCAATATCATAAGGTTTTACCTTCAAGTTCCTTCAAATATTATGAGATTTACAATGCTTCTGAAGGATTCTTTGCTATTCAAGATCGTAATGACTCTTCAGAATTATTATTGATGCTTGATTATGGAATATTTTATGAATTTATTCCTATGGACACCTATGGCAGCGAGAGCGAAAAGATCATTCCATTGAGCGAGGTTGAAGTTGATAAAAATTATGCCATAGTAATTACTACCAATGCTGGACTATGGAGATATAAAATTGGCGATACTGTTCGTTTTACATCTATCAATCCATATAGAATAAAGGTTACCGGAAGAACAAAACACCATATTAATGTATTTGGCGAGGAACTAATTATAGAAAATGCAGAAGAGGCACTTCGCAAAGCAACCAAATCGACAAATTGTGAAATCGTTGATTACACAGTAGCCCCTATATTTATGCAAGGCAGAGAAAAAGGAGCACATGAGTGGGTCATAGAATTTAAAAAGTATCCGAAAAGTATTGAAGAGTTTACCATTGTTTTAGACAAACACCTACAAGAGGTTAACAGTGACTATGAAGCTAAACGTTATAATAACACTACATTGAACATTCTTCAAATTAGAGAAGCGCGAAAAGGTTTGTTTTACGATTGGCTAAAACAAAAGAACAAATTGGGTGGACAACATAAAATCCCAAGGTTATCTAACCAACGAACTTATATCGAAGAGTTGTTAGAATTAAATAATGTTAACTCGTTCTCTTAAGTTAACTATCTACTAAACAGCATCATCTGACGTTTTTTTGATAAAACGCTTAAAAAAATATGCAAAAAAGTACGGTTTACCCGTACTTTTTTTATGTAAGAATTGCAATTTTTAACAAAAAATGTGGTCTTTCATCGTTCAAAAAAAGCGTTTAATCTAAAAATTTGTAAATCGTTTTTTGACCTCCCTTTTTCATATTAAATTTGTTACCAGTTAGTTACAAATTAAGTAAAGCCCCATAATATGAAAACTACTTTATCTTTATTTATTTTTTTATTCTTATCAACAGTTGCAATTACCGCACAAGAAGCAAATACTACTTCTTTAAATAATAAAGACCAAAAAGATAAAACGGTTACAGAAGCCAAAGAGAATGAAGATGAGAGAGCTGTATGTTATAGTGAGATTTCTAAGGTTACTTTTTATGAAGCTCTTATTCGTCAAAATAACTTTGACATTCAATTAAAAGACAGTAAAGATTACAATGCTAATTTGGTTTTAAAGAATACCGAAGACATTATCAAAAACAATCAAGAAAGAATATCTTATACTGATTAAAAATAAGGAAAATCACATCCAACTATTCAACCAACAAAAAACACCTTTATAACAAAGGTGTTTTTTTATGCATTATTAGGTCTATTACTTTTAAGAAACCGCTTTTAGCTTTTTAATAGTAGACTTATTCAATTTCTTTTCAGCGTAATCCTTAGTTACTCTAAATTCGTTTTCTTCGCTCTCCGGTAACTCAAACATAGCATCGGTCAAAATCGCCTCACAAAGGGACCTTAAACCTCGAGCTCCTAACTTATACTCCATTGCCTTATCTACAATATAATCTAAAGCACCATCTGTTATTGAGAAATTAATATTATCCATCTCAAACAACTTCTTATATTGCTTTATAATTGCATTTTTTGGAGCTGTTAATATAGACCTTAATGTTTCCGCATCTAAGGGATTCATATAAGACAGTACCGGTAATCTACCTATTATCTCAGGTATCAGCCCGAAGTCTTTAAGATCTTTAGGTATAATATACTGCAACAGGTTATCTTTTTCTATAGCATCCTCACTTTTTGAAGCACTATATCCTACAGCTTGCATATTTAAGCGTTTCTGGATAATTTTCTCTATTCCATCAAACGCTCCACCAGCTATAAACAATATATTCTCAGTATTTACTTCTATAAACTTTTGATCAGGGTGCTTTCTACCTCCCTTAGGTGGTACATTTACTATAGTACCCTCTAATAATTTAAGTAACGCTTGTTGTACACCTTCTCCAGAAACATCTCTGGTAATACTAGGGTTATCACTTTTTCGAGCTATTTTATCTATTTCATCAATAAAAACGATACCTCTTTGTGCTTTTTCCAGATTATAGTCTGCAGCTTGCAAGAGTCTTGTTAAAATACTTTCTACATCTTCTCCTACATAACCCGCCTCGGTAAGCACAGTAGCATCTACAATTGCCAAAGGCACATTAAGCATCTTCGCAATGGTTTTGGCCATTAATGTTTTACCTGTACCTGTTTGCCCAACCATTATGATATTACTTTTTTGTATTTCGATATCATCTTCGGTTTGAGGCTGCAATAATCGCTTATAATGATTATATACTGCAACGGCCATTATTTTCTTTGTAAACTCTTGTCCGATCACATATTCATCCAAAAACTTTTTAATCGCCATTGGCTTACGTAACATTAATTCATTAGTAAGCTCACCTGTTTCTTCATCTTTGGCTTCTTCTACCACTATTCCATGCGCCTGAACTATACATCTATCACAAATATGTGCATCTAAGCCAGCGATAAGCAAGTTTGTTTCAGACTTCTTTCTCCCACAAAAAGAGCATTCTAATTCTTCTTTAGCCATTGTTATTTAGTTTCTAATTTTAAACATTTCAGTCGTTTATAAGACCTTCTATTTACATATATTTTAATAAAAAGAAAGCCCCATATCGTTAACGAAAGAAATGAATTTATTCCCTTGTCAGAATTTCATCTATCATCCCATATTCCAAAGCCTTATCAGCTTTCATCCAATAATCTCTATCACTATCTTCATAGACCTTCTCATAGGTTTGCCCAGAGTGTTTAGCGATGATTTTATACAACTCTTCTTTTAAGATAAGAATTTCTCTAGCTGTAATTTCGATATCACTTGCTTGTCCTTGTGCACCACCTAATGGTTGGTGAATCATTACCCTACTATGAGGCAATCCTGATCTTTTCCCTTTTTGACCTGCACATAATAATACTGCACCCATAGAGGCAGCCATACCGGTACAAATAGTTGCTACGTCTGGCTTTATAAACTGCATAGTATCATAAATACCTAAACCGGCATAAACGCTTCCTCCCGGAGAGTTGATATAAATTTGGATATCCTTAGAAGAGTCTACACTTTCTAAGAAGAGCAATTGAGCTTGAACAATATTAGCTACTTGATCATTGATACCAGTACCTAAAAATATGATACGATCCATCATTAATCTAGAAAAAACGTCGAAAATAGCAATATTCATTTGACGTTCTTCAATAATATTAGGAGTCATATTGGTTGGATACATACTACTAATAATTTTACCATAATAATTACTGTTAATACCATGGTGCTGAGTAGCATATTTTTCGAATTCTTTTCCGTAATCCATATTTCTTTTTCTAAAAATTTTATTTATAAAAAAGGCGTTAAACAGTTTCATGTTTAACGCCCTAAATATAAGTATAAATTCCTTAGTAAATTACAACTATTATTATTTGTAAACTTCTTTTATAAATTCATCGAAGCTAACCTCTTTAGTCTTAAGTTTAGCGTTCTCTTTATAGAAATTCAATAATTTTTGACTCATTAACTGCTCAGAAATTCTCTTCACTTCATCTTGATTAGATAATATTCTAGCCGCAATTCCTTCTAATTCTTCATCCTGAGGAGAAGTTTGACCAAATTGAGCCATTTGCCCTTTAATTAAATCTTTGGCAAAATCTTTAAGTTCATCAAATGTAACTTGAAGGTTATTATCGCTAATTATTTTGCCTTCAATTAACTGGTAACGTAATCCTTTTTCACTTTTTTCGAATTCATCCTTCGCTTCATCTTCAGTTAAAGGCTGTTCTCCAGTAGTACGAATCCATTTCTGCAAAAATTCAACAGGAAGATCGAAGTTTGTATTCTCTAATAAATTTTCAGTAACAGCATTAAGCAATTGCTGATCAGATTGCTGTTCGAACTGACGTTCAGCATCTTGTTTGATTTTTTCTTTAAGCTCTGTAACGTTCTTTATACTTCCAGGACCATATAATTTATCGAATAACTCCTGATCTAAATCTGCAAGTTCTTGTTTATTAATTTCTGAAACTGTAAAAGTAACTTCAACATCTAAATCCTTTGCATCGTCATGACTTACCTTTAAAGCACTGATAAGATCGTGTTCTTCTGCAAAAAGACCTTTTGTTTTCAAAGTAATAACATCTCCTACTTTGGCTCCTAAAAACTTATCAAGATTTCTTTTTCCTTTTATCTTCTCCAAAGAGACTGTAGTGTCATTATTGATCTCTTTTTCTTCATTCATAAAAGTACCAGCAACCAAGTCTTCTTTTTCGGCTGCATCTTTAGAAACTAATTTTCCGTATTGCTTTTGGATAGTTTTTACTTGATTGTCCACCATCTCATCATTGGCAACAATTTTATAATGTGTAATTGCTTTTTTTCCAGTTAGCTTTACTTCAAACTTTGGAGCAAGCCCAAGCTCAAATTCAAAAGAGTAGTTTTCGGCATCCCAATCAAAGTTTTCCTGCTCCTTTGGTAACGGATTACCTAAAACATCTAACTTTTCTTCAGTAAGATATTTGTTTAAAGCATCTTGCAGTAATTTATTCACTTCGTCAACCAAAACTGCTTTACCGTATTGTTTTTTAACCAACCCCATAGGAACATGACCTTTTCTAAACCCAGGAATATTCGCGTTTTTACGATAATCTTTAAGGATTTTTTCTACTTTGTCACTATAATCTGCTTTGGCTATATCTACAGTTACTACAGCATTTAATTCGTCTAATTGCTCTTTTGAAATATTCATTATCTCTACTTTTACTACTAAAAATTGGGTTGCAAAAGTAATACTTTTTTAGATCACTACAAATTTTTAACTCTCTGAAAAACAGTTAACTTTTATCTTTCTTTAAAATAGAATGTAGTATAGATTGAAATATCGACAATAAAACACTAAAGATCAGTGCCCATATCCATCCATTTACCCTAAAACCATCTATAAAATAATCAGCTAACAAAATAATAGCAGCATTAATCACTAGCAAAAATAATCCTAAAGTGACAATGGTTGCGGGCAAGGTAAGAAACACTAAAACTGGCCTCACTATTGCATTTAAAATTGCCAATACAATTGCAACTATTATAGCTTTAAAATAATCTTCAACTTGAACTCCAGGAAGAATTTGAGCAACAACCAATACTGCTAACGCACTCAAAATTAATTTTAAAAGAAACTTCATATTTTCTGATATTAAATTACAGTATGAAGATAAAAAAACCTGCTAAGTACTTAGCAGGTTTTTTTATAAGAATAATACTTTATGTATTAATTAACTTCATTACTCAAGGTAACTGTTCCAAATTCTCCTGGATTTACAGTAGGGATATTAGCACCATAAGTATCTTGAATTGCGCTAATAATTCCATTAGTAACCAATGCATGTGCTCTTGGCGTAGGATGCACTCCATCTAGAGAGAATCCTCCTCCTGTAACAAATTGAGAAGTAATAACTCCCCCATCAAAAGGAATTCCTCCATTTGCAGCCTGTGCTAAGTCGCTAGCCACATCGTAAAACGCAAGTTCATTTGCAGCAGCAAGACCTGCTATGGTTGCATTAAAAGAATCTCTTGCAGTCGAAATTGCCATTAATTCCTGAGCATCTAACGCATCTGCATCTTCGATACCACTAATAGCCGCAATAACCAATGCTCCTTGTTCTGCCGTTGGAGTACCTCCAGCCTGAAGAATTCCTAACACCTGAAGCACTTCTGGGGTAAGAACTACAGAACCATATCCTTGCGCCAGTGCTGCTTGATCTATAGTAAGCAATAACAATTCTTCTTCAGTCATTTGTCTTACACCTAAAGGATTTGTAGTAGTCACCTCTGTTTTAATAAGGAACCTGTTGGGTCCAGCATTAAATGTAAAAGCATATTGAGAAGCCAACGCTTGCGCTTGAGCCAGAGGAGCACCTGTTCCTGCAACCTGTGCAGTTACGATACCCACAACGGCTTGAAAAAACCCTGTCAAACTAGCCGCAGTAGCCTCATCTAACACTAGAGCATTATTTGGTACAGTGGTAAAAAATGGAAGTGACGTTACATCTGGCAGGTTTAACACTACACCCTTTGCTCCATTAGCTGTAAGTGCACCTATAAGATCATTATAAACTGAAGCAAATACATTATTATTGGTAATATCATCTCCTCCGTAAGTAGTAGGATCTAAATTGTTAGTAACATTATGATCCTCACCTACACCACCAGAAGTAGCGTACCCAAGAATATCATTATTCCCTATCCATAAACTAAAGAAAGTTGGGTTTTGAGCAATCGCATCTGCAATTACTGTTGCGTCTGGTGAAGACGCAAATCTTGCAAAGTAAGGATTCGCCAATCCGACAGCTACTCCTGCAGCGTTACCATAACCTGGAGCTGCCAGGTGATAACTTTTTGCGCCAGGAACTCCCATATTATTAAACGAACTACCTAAATTGACTGTAAAGTCTGTAGAAGGAGCCGCACCGGTATACCTTGCTGGACCTGGGTTTCCTTCTGCATCAAATGCTAATACAAATCTTGTAGGGAAAGTTACAGGATCATTACTAAACCCACCGGCATTGTCTGCCATAAGAGGTTGCGTAAACTCACCTCCTCCAACAAGAGCCAATTGTTTAGACAATATATTAGGAAAAGAGTTTTCTTGTCCCGTGATATATAATGCTCCATCTGCAAAACCTGCTGTAAGAGAGTTTCCTAAAGCAACATAATTGCTAAAATCTGCTTCTCCACTAGTTATAGTTGCCGATTCTTCAATCGGATTATCGAATTCAGGCTCACACGCTACTAATCCAAGAGCCAGAACCGCTAAATATTTTATATTTTTAATCATCATTTCTTACATTTTATAAGTTAAACCAAGTCCTGGCGCAAAAGCGCTTGATTTATAGGTTCCACCAAAAGGAACACTTTGTCCGTTTTCTAAATAAGAATCATAAGATGCATCTACCTCATCAAATCTTAAGTAGAAAAACGAAGCGTCTATTGCTAACTTAGGAGTAACAGCAAAACTTAACCCTCCAGAGAAACCATCTGAATCATTTCGTGGTGTCTCAGGAGCAAAGAAACCTGGTTGCACAGGTGTTTCGTCTCTATAATAACCAGCTCTAAGCGTAATTTTCTCGGTAGCCTGGTACTGTAATCCAAATCTATAAACGGAAGAGTTTTTATAATTACGAGGGTTTACAGAATCTGGACCGGTAGGAGTATTGGTAAAATCAATATCCAACGACTCATATACATCCCAGTATTGTCTATTATAGTCAAAAGCAAATAACCATTTCTTATATTCATAAGAAAGACCAACTGTTAACTCAGCCGGAAGCGGTAACTCTGCATTAAAATTCGTCGATCCATTTGCAAAAGGAACTGCAGGAGAGTTTGGTACATTTGTAAACGTTGCATCTCCACCTTCGGCTTCCAAAATAATTTCACTTCTATAGTTAAATCCAACTCGTAAATTTTCCACTGGATTAAACATAGCTCCAATAGTCCATCCCCAGTTATTTACACCAGAATCATCTATAGTAACATTGGCACGGTTTCCGTCTATATCAGACAGCGTACGATTTAAATTACGATTAAAATTAACAGAACCTGTAACATAAATAGGTCCACCACCTATACTAAAGTGATCTGATAATTTGAATGAAACTGTAGGTTGAACAAATATAGCTGCAAGATCAATATTATTGACCAAATGAGAACCAGACCAATCTGTAGGCCAAGTTACTTCACTACCATATGGGGTATATACTCCCAACCCAACAGACATCCAATCATTTACCTTATAAGAAGCATATAAGTTAAGAGGTGTCCCTACAGAATTATCGGTCTCAAAAGAAGTACCAAATTCTTCATTTTGGTATATTACATCGGTAAAAATTCCACTGGCACCAACACTTACGTTTAGCTTATTTTCCAGATACACAAGACCTGCCGGATTAAAGAATACAAGTTCAGCACTATTCACTACAGCTACTCCAGTGTGCCCCATAGCAATTGCCCTCTGACCCTGCACACTAACTCTATATCCACCTGCATAAATGACAGAAGTCATCGTGATGAATAGAACTAACGATAGAAGTTTTTTCATAATAAATTAGAATTGTTTTTGTTTTTTAGGATTTGTAAAATTGAATCACCAAAAATAGTAGAAAATACTAATTATCCAACGAAATCGGGAAAATATTATGCATACATAGTATTTTTTATTCAATTTTTAAGAAATTCTAATACTTTATACAAAAACTCGGTAGGATTTTCGGCGTGCAACCAATGCCCTGCGTTAGAAATTTGCTGTATGTTAGATGAAGGAAATTGTTGGTGTATTCGTGTTTCGTCTTCGGGCAAAATATAATTAGATTTCTCCCCCTTTAAAAACAATGAAGGACCAGAGAACGCATTATTTTCGGGTAGTTCTACACCAATTTCAGATACATTATTTATTAAAGATTCAAGATTCATGCGTAATGCTAAAACTCCTTTTTCTTTCCAAAATAGGTTTTTCATAAGAAACATTCTCACCCCCATATCGGGTATATATGCACTTAATTCTTTATCAACTTCTCCTCTTGATTTCAGAACATTAAAATCTAAAGCACTTAAACCATCAAGAATATCCTGATGATGAAGAGGATAGTACTTTGGAGCTATATCTGCAATGATTAGTTTGCGAATCTTATTAGGGTGGTTTACCGCAAATAACATTGCCGTTTTCCCTCCCATAGAATGCCCCAAAAGATGTATTTCATCCAAATGTAAAGCTTCACAATATGCCAATAGATCATTTGACAAAATTTCATAACTAAACTCATCGCTATGAGGACTTCTGCCATGATTTCGTTGATCTATTAAATGTACCTGAAAGCCTTGCTCGGCAATTTTTTTACCGAGTGTTTTCCAATTGTCTCCCATACCCAAAAAGCCATGAAGAATAATAAACGGTTGACCCTCCCCGAATACGTTAGCGTGTAATTGCATAAAAAAATTATTTAAGACGGTGTAAGTACATATTAATTACATTCTCTATACCTAGATAAAGAGACTCACTTATTAACGCGTGCCCGATAGACACTTCTAATAGTCCGGGAATATTATCCTTAAAGAACTTAATATTGTCTAATGACAAGTCGTGTCCAGCATTCACTCCCATACCTAAATCTATCGATAACTGTGCACAAGCCGAATATGGCTTTACTGCTTCCTTATTACCCAAAGCATATTGCGATGCATATTCTTCGGTATACAATTCAATTCTATCTGTTCCGGTTTTGGCTGCTCCTTCTATCATCTCAACTACCGGATCTACAAAAATCGAAGTTCTAATTCCATTTCTTTTAAACTCTGAAATTACTTCACTTAAAAAATCTTTGTGCTTTTTTGTATCCCATCCCGCATTACTAGTAATAGCATCTATTGCATCTGGCACCAATGTTACTTGAGTGGGCTTTACCTCCAATACTAAATCTATGAATTTAGAAATAGGGTTTCCTTCAATATTATACTCGGTATATACAATAGGTTTTAAATCATAAGCATCTTGATATCGTATATGTCTTTCATCTGGCCTTGGATGAATCGTTATACCTTGCCCTCCAAACTCCTGAATATCGGTAGACATTTTTAATAAATTTGGTGTATCTCCTCCTCTGGAATTACGAAGCGTTGCTATTTTATTTACGTTAACACTTAACTTTGTCATGGTTTTTGATGTCTTTATCTAAAAAAACAAAAATACAAACTTGAGAACGCCTTGATTGTATATTTTTTGATTATTTTGCATAATATAGTACCCCGAAAAATATGAAGACGAACTTGTACATAGTAAATGAAATTGAACCTTTAGATATCAATCTAAAAGTAAAAGATGCCCAGGTATTATTTAATGAGCTTACCTATACTCATTTCCCTGTTTTGAAAGACAAAACATACCTAGGCTGCATTTCTGAAGCCGATATTAGATGTTTCGATACCGACAAAACATTAGACACTTATCAATATGCCTTAGAAGGTTTTTTTGCCAGAAAAGATGATAATTGGTTGGATATTCTTGAAGCATTTGCGCAAAACAATTCAAATATTATACCTGTACTGGATGACAATAATCAATACCTAGGTCTTTTTGAACTCAGGGATATTATGAACCTTTTTAATGAAACGCCATTTCTTAGCGAACCTGGAAATATTTTAATTGTTGAAAAGGGAATTTTGGATTATTCGTTCAGTGAGATATCACAAATTGTTGAATCTAACAATGCCAAACTTTTAGGTTTATTCATTTCTAATATGGAAAATGATGTCGCTCAAATTACTGTAAAAATTAATGACAGTGATATCAATAATATAGTTCAAACCTTTAGACGATATAGCTACAACATTGTCTCAAAGCACCATGAAGACACCTTTCTTACCAATTTAAAAGAAAGATCTCAATACCTAGAAAAATACCTTAACATTTAACTTTATTGTATAACCAGCTAACACAAATCACAACCCAATGAAGATAGGTATTTACGGACAGTTCTATCACAAAAATTCTGGAATTTATATACAGCAACTACTCGAAACTCTAGACGAGAACGATGTAGAAGTGGTAATTGAAAAGAATTTTTTAGAACTCATCAATCTTCATGATGAAATAGATAAATCATATTCGCACTTTAGCACGTTTGAAGAACTAGACACTTCTTATGATTTGTTTTTTAGCATTGGTGGTGATGGAACTATTCTTAAAACAATCACCTATGTTAGAGACTTAGGTATTCCTATTGCCGGAATAAATACTGGAAGACTCGGTTTTCTTGCCACAATACAAAAAGAAGAAATTAAAGACAGTATATCTTTAATACTTGACAAAAAATATTATTTGTCGCCAAGAAGTTTGGTGACAGTAGAAACTCTTCCTGCCTCTGAAGAGTTTGGCGTATTAAATTTCGCCATGAATGAAATTGCCGTGAGTAGAAGAAATACTACTTCGATGATCACGGTAAACACTTCACTTAACAATGAGTTTTTAACCTCTTATTGGGCAGATGGATTAATCGTCTCTACCCCTACAGGTTCAACCGGCTATTCCTTAAGCTGTGGAGGACCGGTAGTTATGCCAGATGCCGAAAGTATGCTACTTACCCCTATTGCCCCTCATAATCTAAATGCTAGGCCCTTAGTAATTCCAGATGATACAGAAATTAAGTTACAAATATCTAGTAGAGAAGATAGTTATTTGGTTTCTTTAGACTCTAGAATTCACACATTACCCAACGAGACCACTGTAATTATTAAAAAAGCACCTTTTAAAATAAATATGGTTGTTTTGCAGGATAATAGTTTTTTAAAAACGTTACGTAAAAAAATGTTATGGGGAGAAGATAAACGCAATTAAACAATAAAATCTACTAAAAAGTGTTTTTTAATTCATACTATTTTACTCAAATTCTTGTGTACTAAAGTTAATTGTTATATTTGCAAACTTTTGAAAATCTATGAGATACTTAGCATCATTTATAATTGTAACGTTTTTTATACAGTCTGTGGCAGCACAAACCTATGAAGTAGGGCTTATCGCAGGTGGATCTAATTATGTAGGTGATGTAGGATCTACATATTATATTGCCCCAAACGATTTTGCCTTTGGAGCGATAGCAAAATGGAACAGAAGTAAACGTCATGCATTTAGAGCCTCATTTTTATATGCTGGACTTAATGCTGATGATGCTGACGGAGATGATCGAAGAAAAGAAAGAGGGCTGGATTTTAATAATTCTGTAAAAGAACTATCTGTTGGAATGGAATTTAATTTCTGGGATTGGTTTTTATACGATGGGAAACCCCAATTCACGCCTTACCTTTATAGCGGAATAACTGCATTTAACTACGGTGCACAAGCGATTGACAACACCAATCAAATAAGTGCATATAAGGATACCTGGAGTTTTGCCATTCCTATGGTCTTAGGAATCAAAAAAACCCTTGGTAGAGACTTTGTAATAGGTGCAGAAATTGGTGCTAGATATACATTTACTGATAATTTGGACGGTAGTGATCCTGACAGTAGATTTGGCGCAGGATTTGGTAATTTAAACAACAATGACTGGTATGTATTTACAGGTATTACATTATCGTATACCTGGGGTAGAATACCTTGTTATTGTGCATTCTAAAAATGATTGATAAAAAACAACTAACTTCTAATATACCAAAACACGTTGCCATAATTATGGATGGTAACGGAAGATGGGCCAAAAAGAAGGGCTTTTTTAGAGCCGTAGGCCACGAAAATGGAACAAAAGCAGTACGAGAGGTAGTAGAAGCTTCTGCCGAAATAGGTGTGAAATTCCTCACCCTTTATGCTTTTTCAACAGAAAATTGGAACCGACCAAAATTAGAAGTAGACACTCTTATGAAACTTCTGGTCACTTCTTTGAAAAAAGAAATCAAAACACTTCAAGAAAACAACATCAAACTTAATGCAATAGGTAATTTGCAATCTTTACCAGAAAAAGCAAGAGTAGAGTTATTAGAAGTTATTGAAAAAACCAAAGGTAATGACCGTATGACCTTAACACTTGCCTTAAGCTACGGAAGCCGAGAAGAGCTCATAAAAACTATCGAAGAAATAAGTATTAAAGTTAAAAATGGTGTAATTTCGCCACATCTTATAAATGAAACAGTCATTAATGAGCATTTGTATACTAAAAATCTGCCCGATGTGGATTTGTTGATACGTACCAGCGGGGAACAACGTATCAGTAATTTCCTATTGTGGCAAATTGCATATGCAGAATTATATTTTACAGAGATTTTATGGCCCGATTTTAAAAAAGGAGACTTATTCGAAGCCATATACAATTATCAAAAAAGAGAAAGAAGATTTGGAAAAACTAGTGAGCAGCTCAGTTAAAGAAATGACAAAAAAATTACCTTTTACGTATTTTACGTTACTTGCATTGTTCTTAAATACATTATCGATTTCTGCACAAAATATACCAGGTGCTAATGGAAAGCAATATACCCTTGGCGAAATTAAAGTTACAGGAACCACTAGTTATAATGAGAATACCGTAATTACATTTACTGGCTTAAGAAAAGGGGAACGTATTTTTCTTCCGGGAGACCGTATAAGTAAAGTGATCAAAAAGCTTTGGGATCTTGAATTGTTTAGTGATATTAACTTTTATATCACCAATGTAGAAGGCGATGTTGCAGATATAGAAATCAACATTCAGGAAGTTCCCGAACTTAATGAAGTTCGCATAGAAGGTGTTAAAAACCGAAAAGCCGAAGAACTGATAAAAGATAACAGTTTAACCAAAGGTGCCAAAGTTACCGAGAACCTTGTTACAACTACTCGTAACTTCATTTCTAACAAGTACAAAAAAGAAGGTTTTCTTAATACCAAAGTGGCGATTAACACTACTGAAGTGAAAGATACCGTAGCCAGCAATAAGGTAAATATGTTGGTACGTATTGATAAGGGAGATCGAGTAAAGATCGATAAGATTAATATCTCTGGGAATACTCAGTTGGCTGATGGAAAAGTGCGCGGTGCCATGAAGAACACCAAACAAAAGAAAGCCTACAGGTTCTGGAAAAGATCAAAATATATTAAAGCAGATTACGAAGAAGATAAAGAGAGTATAATCACTAAATACAAAGAAAAAGGATTTAGAGATGCCCGAATTACATCTGATACCCTAATTGTAGAAGACGAAAACTCTGTAACTCTTAATCTAAATATAGAAGAAGGTAATAAATACTACTTCGGAAATATAAATTTCTTAGGAAATAGTGTGTATACAGATCAACAACTAGCCAGACAATTGGTAATTAAAAAAGGAGATGTATACAATGGTGTATTGCTAGAGAAACAAATTGCAGACAACACCAAACCAGATGCAGATGATCTTACCAACTTATATCAAAACAACGGATACCTTTTTTCTAGTATCGATGCGGTAGAAACTAAGGTTTACAACGATACTATTGATTTTGAAATAAGAATTCGTGAAGGAAAATTGACGTACTTTGATCATATTACTGTTACAGGAAACGACAAAACAAATGATCACGTAATCTATAGAATTCTTAGAACGAGACCAGGTCAAAGATATAGTAAAGATTTAGTAGTAAGAACAGTAAGAGAAATAGGTCAATTAGGATTTTTTGATCCAGAACAACTTGAACCACAATTCCAAAATGCTAATCCGCAAGCTGGAACGATTGACATCAATTATCCTGTAGTTGAAAAAGGATCTAGCCAGATCGAGCTCCAGGGAGGATTTGGAGGTGGAGGATTTGTAGGTACTCTTGGTCTTGCCTTTAACAACTTCTCCATAAAAAACATTTTTAATGGTGAAGCATATACTCCACTACCTATGGGAGACGGGCAAACCTTAAGATTAAGAGCTCAAGCTAGTAGATTTTTCCAAACCTATAGTTTATCATTCATCGAACCATGGTTAGGAGGAAAACGACCATATCAACTTTCTACATCATTTTCACATACCATTCAGTTTTTATTTAACAATATCAACAGAGATGTAGATCGAGATAGTAAATTTTTAATTACTGGAGGTTCTATTGGTATCGCAAAAAGATTAAACTGGCCAGATAACTACTTTACATTATCGCAGTCTGCTAGTATAAGACACTACAATTTAAAGAATTATAACACAAGATTATTTACCTTTGGTAACGGATCATCAAATGATTTATCATACACCATCGGTTTAAGTCGAAACAACACTACTGTAAACCCGATTTTCCCGATAGGTGGATCTGAATTTAATATTTTAGCCAAACTATCATTACCCTACTCTTTATGGGATGGTAATGATTATAGTGCCCTAGCAGAGCAAAGGGATACTCTAGAAGATGAACTGGATGATTTAGATCCTAGTGATACTATGGACGCTGTTCGAAGAACAGAAATCAATGAAGAAATTGGTGAAATCGATCAGGAACGTTTTAAATGGCTAGAATACTATAAGATTAAATTTGATGGAACCTGGTATACCAGACTTGTTAATCTTGGTAAAAAACCATTGGTTTTAAGAACAAGAGCAGAGTATGGTTTCTTAGGGGCCTATAATAATGATAGAGGAAATATTCCTTTTGAGCGCTTTTTCTTAGGAGGAGACGGATTAGGGGCAACAGCTCTTGATGGTCGAGAAGTAGTTGCGCTTAGAGGATATCCTAACCAGTCATTGATTCCATTAAGTAGACCAAATAATCAGGAATTTGATGGAGACGGTGCAACAATTTATAATAAATATTCGTTAGAACTTCGTTATCCTATTACTCTAAAACCAGCTGCATCGATATATATGTTGGCGTTTTTAGAAGGTGGAGCATCTTATGATAGTTTTAAAGGGTTCAATCCTTTTCAATTAAACCGTTCTGCTGGAGCAGGTTTACGTATCTTTATGCCAGCCTTCGGATTATTAGGTATCGATTTCGGGTATGGGTTTGACCCTATACCAGGAAACGATTCTGGGGCTAATGGGTGGGAAACCCACTTCATTATAGGACAACAGTTTTAGTTTTGGCACGATTATTTCAATAAATAAACAAAATTATGAAAACAAAGGTTCTTTTAATGTTTGCCGTGATAAGCTTTTTATCATTCACACAATCGGTAAACGCTCAAAAAGGTATCAGAATTGGTTACATCGATATGGAGTATATTCTTGAAAATGTACCCGATTATAACGAAGCCTCTGCCGAATTGGAGTCTAAAGTACAAAAATGGAAGGTAGAGATCGAAGCAGAACTGAAGGAGGTAGATGAAATGAGGAAGGATCTTAATAATGAAAGAGTTTTATTAACAAAAGAATTAATTGAAGAAAGAGAAGAAGATATACTCTATAAGGAAAAAGAGATTCTAGAATACCAACAAAAACGGTTTGGACCTAATGGAGATTTGTTCCTTCAGAAAAAAAGATTGGTTCAACCTGTACAAGATCAAGTTTTTGTTGCAGTTCAGGAAATCGCAAAAAACAAAAGATATGACTTTGTTTTTGATAAATCGGCAGATCTTGTAATGCTGTATTCTGCAGATCGATATGACATCAGCGATCAGGTGTTATTACGAATAAACAGAGCATCAAAAAGAAAGCAGCTTAATAGCAAAAGAGAAAAGAAATCTCTTGAAAGAGCAGAAAAAAGAACAGCTGCACAAGAGAAAGAAGTTACAGATAGAGAAAAAGCGACTTTACAAAGACAATCTGAAAGAGAAAAGTTACTTGCAGAACGTAAAGCCGAAAGAGACTCGATAAGAGCGGCAAAAAGAAAAGAATTTGAAGAAAGAAGAGCGAAGTTATTAGAATTGCAAAAGAAGAAAAAAGATTCTATTGAAGCTCTAAAAACTCAAAAAGATAAGTTAAAACAAGAAGACGATCAATCCAATAACGGAGATAATAATTAAAAAACTAATATTAAATTTATAACACCCTTTAATAATTAATTGAAAATGAAACAATTTAGAACATTACTAGTAGCTATTGCAATTACTATGGGAACTTCAGGTTTTGTAAATGCTCAATCTAAAGTAGCACATATTGCATCGCAAGCATTGGTTGAATCTATGCCAGATTTCAAAGCTGCTAAAAGTGAGATTGAAAAGCTTAACAAGACTTATGACGCTGAGATTAGAAATATGGTTCTAGAATTGCAAAGCACTATCAAAAGATACTCACAGGAAGCTGAGACGAAAACTGATGAGGAAAACTTAAAAAGACAGCAAGAGATACAATCTTCAGAGAAAACAATTAGTGAATACAGACAAAATGCACTAAAAGATCTTCAGAAGAAAGAAATCGAATTAATGAAGCCTATATATGAAAAAGCTCGTACTTCTATTCAAAAAGTAGCAAGAGCACAAGGGTTTCAATATGTATTAGATTCTACCACTGGTACAGGAGTAATCATGGCTGATGGTAAAGATCTTATGGCCGATGTAAAGAAAGATTTAGGTATTTAATACAATTACTTTACAACAAAAAAAGCAAAGACGGTGAGCAAATCTCATCGTCTTTTTTATTTTTGAAACAAATTCTGTGTTACCGTAGATGAAAGAACAAAACAAACCTATAGGCATATTCGATTCGGGAGTAGGTGGCTCATCGATTTGGAAAGAAATTATAACACTTCTTCCATCTGAAGATACTGTTTTCTTGGCCGATAGTAAGTATGCACCTTATGGTAAACGTAGTAAAAAAGAAATTCTGGAGCTTAGCATTAAGAATACAGAAAAATTACTGGAGTTCGATTGTAAAATTATTGTTGTAGCCTGTAACACAGCCACTACTAATGCTATAAAAGAATTAAGATCATCCTATAATATTCCTTTTATAGGTATAGAACCTGCGATCAAACCTGCTGCAATTCATACCAAAACCAACAAAGTAGGAGTACTGGCTACCAAAGGAACGTTATCGAGCGAATTATTTGCCAAAACCTCTGATTTATACGCGCAAAACATAGAAGTAATCGAAGTGATCGGCACAGGGTTGGTAGAACTTATTGAAGATGGTAAAATTGAATCGACAGAGATGTATGATCTATTACATTCCTACATACAGCCTTTGATCGAAAAAAACATAGATTACCTTGTTCTGGGATGCACACATTACCCCTACCTTATTCCTATTTTAAAAAATATTCTCCCCGACAATGTTACTATTATAGATTCAGGAGAAGCTGTTGCAAGACAAACAAAAGCTATACTAACACAACATCAACTCTTAAATCCAGTATCAGACCGTAGTAGTTATCATAGACTTTATAGCAATGCAACTATCGATACTTTAAAAGAAATTATTAAACCTACACTTTCTAACTATTCTGCAGAAAAATTAGACTTCTGATCTATTTAAAATAATCTAGAAGTGCAGCTTTTTTCGAAGAAGACACTGCCAACTCCTTGCCAGAAGAAAGTACAATACTCCCACCCTTCCCTTTTCGATATTTTACAATCTTAACCACATTGACCAAGTAACTTTTATGTATTCTGGCAAACCCATGATCATGTAAAGATTCTTCAAAATACTTTAATGTTTTACTTACCAGTTTCTGCCCTTTCTCTAAATAAATTTTGGTATAGTTATCATCTGCCTCACAATACATGATATTCGAAATCTCAAGAACCTCGAACCCATCCTGTTGTGGTATGGTAATTTTCCCTTCAACAGAGGTGATTTTAGGTACCAAAACAGCATCCTGAAGCACTGCTTCTTTCTGTTTTATTTGAGTAACATGGTCTACTGCTTTTATTAGATTATCTATCGCTATCGGCTTTAACAGGTAATAGGTAGCTTGAGCATTTAATGCATCTACAGCGTAATGATCATAGGCCGTTACAAAAACAATCTCAAAGGTACGATCTGGAACCTGTTCCAAAAAATCAAAAGCATTCCCATAAGGCATTTCAACATCAAGAAATATAACATCTGGTGTATGGGTTTCAAGCAACGTTAATGTTTCTTGCACACTAGCTGCTTCTCCCAGAATGTTTACCGAAGTGCAATATTTACCAAGATAATTTCTAAGAATCGTCCTACTGTTTGCTTCATCATCTACAATGATTGCTGATAAATTCATGTGTCTTTTTTAAGTATTAATGTTACCTGAGTCCCCTCTGCATTTGTATTTAAGTCTGAAATAAACACATCTACCTTGTCCTTATACATTTCGTTAAGGATAGCAATTCGCTTTTTGATATTGCCCATTCCCTTCGATTTTTGCAGTTTCTGGTTTTGTGTTTTTAGCTCTTTAGATTTTGTACGCCCGATACCGTCATCGGCAATTATGATTTCAATACTATCAACATTTTTTTTCTTAAAATGAATAGACAGCAACCCTTTTTCATTTTTATATCTCAATCCGTGCCAAACAGCATTCTCTACATAAGGTTGAAGCAACATAGGAGGTATCATATACTCCTGAACATCAATATCGGGATCAACTTCTATACTATATTCAAATTTGTCCTGAAATCTAAAGTGTTCTAACTGCACATACAATTTCAACAATTCTATTTCTTTTTCTAATGGAATGAAATCTTCTTCGCTATTCTCTAAAACCGCTCTCATCAATAGTGAAAAATCGGTTAAGTATCGATTTGCGGTTCGCTCATCACTAGTAGCTATAAAGGTATTTACAGAATTCAACGCATTAAAAATAAAGTGCGGGTTCATTTGCGATCGCAAAGACTTTAGTGCAAGTAAATTGTTGGCATAGCGTTGTTGTTTCATATTTCGAAACATTAAATACGCCGCTAACAATAGCAAGGTCGTTAGGCCTATTAGAAAGTAAATAATGATCTGTTGCCTCAAACTTTGCTGATCGGCCAATTCTTGCGAGGCAAAAGCCAATTTATATCGAGTTTCATTAAGCTCTCGATCCTTTTCTAAGGTTGTTATACGGTTTGCGCTTTGAGCTAGTTCGCGACTAAAACGAGCAGCTTGAGAAATTTCCTGTTCTTTCTGTATATAAAGTTTATCTACAATAACTTCATACTCTTCGAAAGCTTCAGACGCCTTTTTTAGTTCGCCCTTTTCGCGATATACTTCTCCCAATTTCCTGGTAGCGTCTTTTTGAACTATTAGATCGTTTTTTGAGGCGGCCTCTTTTTTACTTTCTTCAAAATAACTAATCGCTTCGTCATACTTCTCTTGAGCAGCAAAGGCATTGGCAATTTTGTAGTTCTGCACCTGCGTCGTAATAGCTTTGTCTTCTTCTTGAGGGGCTTCACTCTCAACATCATCAATTTCTTCGATATCTTCTAGAGCCTCTTTTCGGAGTTGAATCTCTTTATCATAACTATTACTCTTATTGTAAAAATCTGCCGCTACACTTCGCTGTCTCGCCGCAGTTTTTTTATCTTTTCTGTCTGCCAACTGAACCGAGTTATCCAAATACTCTTCGGCAACACTAATATTCCCTTGATTTTGGAGCACCCCAGCTATTTTTGAATTTAAAGAGATAACCTTATCATCCTGGTTTTTCCTACTACTTATTGCTAAGGCTTTGTTATAGTTTTTTTCGGCCTCCTCATAATTCTCAAGACCTTTGTTACTATCCCCCAATCCTTCAAAAACCAGTATTCGCTGAGCCGCACTTAACCTGGATTTTTGTAATTGATCAAACGTTTTAAAAGCTTTTTGATAATTTTTATTCGCCAATTGCGCCTGACCAAGTTTTATTTTAACGTCGGCATTATATTTATTTGAAAGACTAATAAGATAGTTACTCTCAGCAAGATCAGGCTGTTTCCAATGTCTGTAAATATCTGCCAGAGTCTCATATAGCTCAGCTTTTTTATCATCTCCAGACGGATCATTTTTCCCAACTGCTTCTAAGGCTTTTGTGATGAATTCAATACTTGTTCCTGCATCTTTTTTTAAGGACTCTTTTGCCAACTTTAAATTTTCCTGATAAACAGCCGCTCCTCTTTTTGATTTGGATAGTGTATTCGATTCAGACTCTCTGGGGTTTTCATGCACCTCAACATCTATACGTTGCCCATCTCTAATCGTATATCGAATCGTTTCAAAGCTATCGTGCGCGATAATAATCTCATCTCCGATATGAGCTTGTATTTTAAAATCTCCAAAAACATTGGTAGTTACCGTTCCTTTTCCCAAAACGGTAATCTCCACATTTTTTATGGGTTCTTTGGTATTTTTTTCTTTGACTGAACCCTTTATTGTCATAGGTGCAGTTCGTCGAGCTGCTTCATTAACTTGTCCAAAGACAAAAAATGGCAACAACAAAAAAACCAATATGTATCCTATTTTATACATTATATCATTTTTCAACAGGATAAACTTAACCTATTTAACTCGGATAATAAAATACCCACAACCCAATAACAGTGGTTTCTGTAGCATTTTAAACATGAAAAGATTGTTTCCCTCATCCAAAAACACAATTCCCTCATTTATAATCGTGTATTACTCATTATAGATTTTTATGCAAAAAAGTTAGACATAGTTTTACCCTATAATTTTAAAAACAATGCCATGAAAACTTTTTTTGTTTGGACCACATTATGCATATGCATTCATTTTTCTTGTAACGCAAATCATCAACAAAATTCTGAGTTGGCGTTACAAAATCAGACACATAAAATATCGACTACCAAAACAGACCCTAACACCAGTAACATACAGGTTGCTCTATTATTAGATACAAGTAATAGTATGGATGGACTTATAGAACAAGCTAAGGCGCAACTTTGGGAAATTGTAAATGAATTATCTTATGCTCGTTGTGGTCGAAATAAAATTAAACTTCAAATCGCATTATATGAATATGGTAATGATGGGTTACCTTCTACAGAAGGATTTATTCGGCAAGTATTACCTTTTTCTGAAGACCTCGACGAAATTTCTAAGGAGCTATTTGCTTTAACAACCAATGGTGGTAACGAATTCTGCGGAAAGGTGATCAATACCTCTATAAATCAACTAGATTGGAAAAAAAGTAACGATGATCTTAAACTTATCTTTATCGCCGGAAATGAACCTTTTACCCAAGGACCAACCAATTATAGAGATGCAGCTACCGATGCCTTAGAAAAAGGAATCACTATCAACACTATTTTCTGTGGAAACTTTAGACAAGGTATAGATACCAAGTGGAAACATGGAGCAGATTTAACTTATGGAGAATATAGTGCTATCGATCACAACCATCAAACAGTTCACATTGCAACACCTTATGATGACGTAATCCTTCAACTTAATCATCAATTAAACGACACTTACATTTATTATGGTAGTCGGGGAGCTCAAAAACGAAGTATGCAGATGGAACAAGACCGTAATGCCAAGTCTTATAGTGAGGCCAATTCAGTAAGTCGTGCAGTGAGTAAAAGCTCTGGGTTCTATAAAAATGAAAGCTGGGATCTAATTGATGCAGCCAAAGAAGATGACTTTGAACTTGAAGAAATTGCAGAAGAACAATTACCACAAGAATTAAAAGGAAAATCTAAAGGTGAACTAAAAAAGCATATCGAAGAAAAAAGTGCAAAACGTAAAGAAATACAACAAAAAATTCAAGAACTAAATAAAAAAAGAACCACATACATAAAGGAAAACCGAAAAAAAGAAGATAGCAATCTTGAAGCAGCATTGTTAAATGCCATAAAGAAACAAGGAAAGAAAAAATCCTTTAGCTGGGAAGAATAGGAAAACCTGATACTTTAAGTTCCTTTCTCAAACGGAAAGGAACTTTCTTTTAATTTTTAAAACGTAAGAATATGAAATCAACTATAAAAACCATCGTACTATTATTTTTACCATTAACCATAATCGCTCAAAAAAAACAACCGCAAACGAAATCTCTTGTAGACATTGAAGGCTTTGAAAAACTAACTCAAGAAGTAATGGAATATAGAGAAACCCGATTACTTCCTTTGGATCAATTTCTTGAATTTGCAAAAGATGAGAATACGATTATTTTAGACACTCGTTCAAAATCAGGCTATAAACAAAAGCATATTAAGGGTGCAGTGCATATTAATTTTTCTGATTTCACCGAAAAGAAACTGGCGAAAATAATTCCCTCAAAAAATACAAGAATCCTTATTTACTGCAATAATAATATTATTGGTGATACGATCAACTTTGCTACCAAAATGGCTCCGTTGGCTTTAAATATTCCAACATTTATTAATCTATATGGCTATGGTTATGAAAATGTGTACGAATTATCATCTTTGGTCTTGGTGGAGGACAAAAGGTTAATTTTCGAGGGAACTACTATCAAATAGGCAAATAGTACTATAGTCTTCTACTCAAACTGTAATAAAATTTGTTCTTTTTAAATTTTTATCTATCTTTGTACTGTAATAAAAAATATTACATTATAAAAATGGTAAAAACCAAATTCTCTATAGCGCTTCATATCATGACCTTATTATCTATTTATAAGGATGAGTGGTTAACTTCTGCCTGGATTGCAGCAAGTTTAAATATGAACCCCGTTTTGGTGAGAAAAGAAATTGCTATACTCAAAGAAAATGGTCTTATTGATAGCAAAGAAGGAAAAAATGGAGGGGTACGCATTCTTAAGGATGCCAAGAACATTAAGTTGTCAGATATTTTTAATAGCGTAAAAGGAGAGGATAACGTTTTATCCTTACTGAAAAACACTCCAAATCCTGATTGCATTGTTGGAAAGCAAATAAACCAAAATCTAAAGTCATTGCTTAATACTATTGACAAAGCCGTAAGCGATGCACTAGAAAAACAAACTCTTGAAAATTTTAAAAATCAATTTTGATTTTTTTTACTCAAAACTGTAACAAAAATTATTACAATAATGAAAACAAAACATAAAACAATTAACATAGACGGTATTAATATTTTCTACCGAGAAGCAGGAGAGAAACACCTACCAACGATATTGCTTTTACACGGTTTCCCTTCTTCTTCTCACATGTACAGAGAACTCATAGAATTATTAGCAAACCATTATCATCTCATTGCACCAGATTATCCTGGTTTTGGATTAAGTGACACCCCAAGCAAAGATGATTATCAATACAGCTTCGATACTGTTACCCAAACGATAGAAGGCTTTATTAATACCTTACAGCTTTCTTCGTTCTATGTATTTATGCAGGACTATGGAGGGCCAATCGGTTTCAGAATAACAAGTAAATACCCTGAACGCATCAAAGGATTAATAATTCAAAATGCCAATACTTATTTAGAAGGTTTAGGAGAATGGGCAATGAAAATTGGTTCCTATCAAAAAAATAATGATCCAGAAGGGTTGCATCAATACAAAAACTACCTAATGTCTGCCGATGGTATTAAAGAACAATATTTATCTGGAACCAATAATCCGAACAATATAGATCCCATTTCCTACCTTACAGATACTGCTTTTATCACTAGAGAAGGCAACAATGAGATTCAAACAGAATTGTTCTACAACTACGGAGTTAATTTTTCGAAGTACCCAGAATGGCAAGATTACTTACAAAAACACCAACCTCCCACATTGATTGTATGGGGAGAAAACGACAAGTTTTTTAGCAAATCTGGTGGAGAAGCTTACCTCAATGATCTTAAAAACCCTTCTATACACTTTTTTAACTCCGGACATTTTATGCTTGAAGAGTTTAGCAAAGAAGTATCAGAATTAATCATAGAATTTACCAAATAACATATATAACATTTAAAAATTTAAAACAATGAAAATTACAATTGTAGGAGCTGGTGGTAACATTGGCAAAAGAATTACAGCAGAAGCAGCATATAGAAATCATGAATTGCACCTTATTACTTCAAAAGAAGTATCTGAATTTCAACTTGAAAATACAGACAAGGTAAGTACAGAAAAAGTAGATATTTTTAATACCGAACAGTTAGCTTCAGTTTTTAAAAACAGTGATGTAGTAATTAGTTCATATGCTCCTCCTCATGACGATACAGATATTCTTATTGATGCATCAAAATCTTTGGTAACTGCAGCAAAAGAAGCTGGAACCAGATTAATAGCGGTTGGTGGTGCAGGTAGTTTAAAGGTAAGTGATGATTTGCTATTGATCGATGCTCCAAATTTCCCTGAAGAATATAAGGCAATTGCTCAATCACATTTAACGGTGTTAGAAACTGTTTATAAACCAGAGAAAAACCTAAATTGGACCAATGTATCTCCATCTGCCTATATTTTTGAAGGTGAAAGAACAGGAAATTTCAGAATAGGTGAAGATCAATTAATTTCAAATGAAAACGGAGATAGTTCTATATCTATGGAAGATTTTGCCGTTGGGGTCTTGAATGAAGTAGAAACTCCTGCATATTCCAAAAAACGTTTCACTATAGGATACTAATATTAAAAACAAAAAAAGGGTGACTTAAATAAGTCACCCTTTTTATTTATCTATACACCGATTACGCCAAATCGAAACGGTCTAAATTCATCACTTTGGACCAGGCAGACACAAAATGATCTATGAATCGTTTTTCGGCATCTTTACTACCAAATACTTCAGCAATTGCACGAAGTTCTGTATTTGATCCAAAAATAAGATCTACTCTGGTTCCTGTCCATTTCAGTTCTCCTGTTCTACGGTCACGGCCTTCAAACACCTCATCTGCATCAGAAACAGCTTTCCAGGTGGTTCCTAGATCAAGAAGATTTACAAAGAAATCATTACTTAAAGTTTCTGGACGATCTGTAAACACACCATGTTGCGAATGATCAAAATTCGTATTCAGCACACGCAATCCACCAACTAAGACTGTCATTTCTGGTGCTGTTAAAGTTAATAACTGAGCACGATCAACCAACATTTCTTCTGTAGATATAGTATACTTCGATTTCACATAGTTACGGAAACCATCTGCAGCTGGTTCCAGAATAGAGAAAGAAGCAACATCGGTTTGCTCTATGGATGAGTCTCCTCTACCAGGTGAAAAAGGAACATTGATATCATGCCCCGCATTTTTTGCTGCTTTTTCTACTCCAGCATTTCCTGCCAATACGATTACATCTGCCAGAGATACTTGTTTGTTACCAGATTGCGCATTGAATTCATTTTGAATTCGTTCTAACACATCCAATACTTTTGCCAGCTGTGCAGGATTATTTACATCCCAATCTTTTTGAGGTTCCAAACGAATTCGAGCACCATTGGCTCCTCCTCGCTTATCTGATCCTCTAAAAGTAGAAGCCGAAGCCCATGCTGTAGATACCAATTCTGAAATTGATAATCCTGAAGCCAAAATATTATTTTTTAAAGCTGCTATATCTTGATCAGTAACTGTATCTCCTTTGTGCTGAGGAACTGGATCTTGCCAGATCAATTCTTCAGTTGGTACCTCTGGACCTAAGTAACGTTGAATTGGTCCCATATCACGGTGTGTCAACTTAAACCAAGCACGAGCAAAAGCGTCTTCAAACTCTTTAGGGTTTTCTTGAAAATGTCTAGAAATTTTCTCGTATGCAGGATCCATTCTCATGGCCATATCTGCTGTGGTCATCATTAAATCTTGTTGCTTAGACGCATCATGGGCCATAGGAGCCATTCTTGCGGCAGAAGCTGCAGTTGGCTTCCATTGGTGTGCTCCAGCTGGACTTTTAGTTAGTTCCCACTCATATCCAAAAAGTACATCAAAATAATCATGATCCCATTTAGTCGGGTTAGGAGTCCATGCCCCTTCAATACCACTAGTAATTGTATGATCTCCAAAACCAGACTCGTATGTATTTTTCCATCCTAAACTCTGCTCCTCAATACCAGCTCCCGCAGGTTCTCTTCCTACATACTTATCTGGGTCTGCAGCTCCATGAGCTTTACCAAACGTATGCCCTCCAGCAACCAAAGCCACCGTTTCATAATCGTTCATAGCCATACGGCCAAAAGTTTCTCGAATATCTTTACCCGAAGCTACAGGATCAGGATTACCATTAGGGCCTTCAGGATTCACATAAATCAATCCCATTTGTACAGCTCCTAAAGGATTTTCAAGTTCGCGATCTCCTTCATATCGTTTATCTCCTAACCATTCGGTCTCAGAACCCCAATAAATATCTTCTTCTGGCTCCCAAACATCTTCTCTACCTCCAGCAAAACCAAAAGTTTTGAATCCCATAGACTCAAGAGCACAATTTCCCGCCAAAATCATTAAATCTGCCCAAGAAATTTTCTTACCATATTTTTGTTTAATAGGCCATAATAATAGCCTAGCTTTATCCAAGTTTCCATTATCTGGCCAACTATTTAAAGGAGCGAAACGTTGTGTTCCTGATCCAGCTCCTCCTCTACCATCTGCTATACGATAGGTACCTGCACTATGCCAAGCCATTCTTATAAACAATGGACCATAATGACCATAATCGGCAGGCCACCAGTCTTGAGAATCGGTCATAAGCTCGTAAAGATCTTTCTTTAGTGCCTCTAAGTCTAATGATTTAAATTCTTCGGTGTAATCAAACTCTTCTTCCATAGGATTAGATAAAGTAGAGTGTTGACGAAGGATATTTAATTTTAATTGATTAGGCCACCAGTCACGATTTGAAGTACCTCCTCCTGCACCTTCTTTTAATGAACCATTTAAAAAAGGACACATACTTGCATCACCATTTAAGTTATAGGCAGAACCATGGGATAGGGTTCCTGTTTGTTTGTCATTTTCCATTGCGAATAGATTAAATAATTTGCTAATATATTTTTGATTTTATGCTGATATAAATCTACAATAATTTTTATTTATGTTTTTTAAAAAAACCATATATAAAAACTATTAAACTATTTGCGACACTTATATTCTATGGATAAATAAAATATCTCTTAATTTACCGTTTTCTGACACAAATACAAGAATGAACAACCTTAAAAAACCGTTAATAGTATAAAAATTAGAACACTATACATTTCTACTCCTTAATAAAACAGAAACAAGTTACGGTATAAAAGTTGTGGCAATTAGCATTGAAAACTTTAAAAATCATGAAGCATCACTATATATTACTTTTTCTATTAAGTTATAGTATTTCCTCTCTTTCACAGGATACATTCACTTATTCCCAACCTAAACATCTAAATGACGGTTGGAAAACTGAGGTCTTTTCAACTTCAAAAGAACATAAAGCACGAATAGATAAATTATTTAACCAACTTCAACATAAAAAACATGATGTGCACAGTATTGTACTTATAAAAAATAACACCATTCTGATCGAAAAATATTTTGATACTAATTCTTATGACAAACCGCATGACATGAGATCGGTTACTAAAAGTATCATTTCTATTTTAATGGGAATCGCCATAGACAAAGGATATGTAGATAGTGTAGATGATCCCATCTCTAAATATCTAAAAAACTTTGTTCCCACCAAAAATTGGGATCACAGAAAAGAAAAAATTACCATCGCCCAATTATTAAGCATGTCTACAGGATTAGATTGTAACGACTGGGACAAGAAATCAAAGGGGCAAGAAGACAAAGTATACAAGAAAAAAGACTGGATTAAATACACTCTAAATTTACCCATGATAAATGAGCCTGGTACAGTTTCAAATTATTGCACGATGGGCGTTGTTCTAGCTGCAGAAATCATAAGTCAAGCTTCGGGAATGAGTATTGATTTATTTGCAAAAAAATATGTATTTGATCATTTAAGGATACAAAACATATCTTGGGGCCATACTTCAAAAGGCAATATTATTCCTTCGGCTAAGAGACTTTACATGATTTCTCGAGATTTAGCTAAAATTGGGAAATTAATTCTACAAGATGGAAAATGGAATTATCAACAAATAGTTTCTAAGGAGTGGATTCAAAAATCTACTTCCCCCAAAACTAAAATAACAGGATTACCTTATGGGTATCTTTGGTGGGAAATTCCCTTAAAAGTAAATGAAAAAAAGGTACCTACAATTGCAGCAACCGGAAATGGAGGTCAATATTTAATGATTTTTCCTGAAATAGATGTAATAGCAGTATTTACAGGTGGAGCATATAACTCGCAAGAAGATAAGCTCCCCTTTGTACTCATGCAAAAAGCATTTCTACCTGCGTTTATAAACTGAGGTAAAAAGCTCACAGGTATTCAACTATTATTTCGAATTTACAGCAGGGCACTTACAGTTCCAACGTTCTTTTCGTTTTCCGAAATCATACCCAAGGGTAAGTTGGTGAAATCCTCCATCACTAAGCACAATAGAATTTGATTGATAACTATAAGTATATCCGACTAACCATTGTTTATAATTCACTCCTAAGAATGGCGTGATATACTGTAGTTGCTGATTTTCTACCGAAGTTCCATCTTGAGAAAATTCTGCTCCGTCTAGGCTCCGACGGTATGACAGACCTCCCCAAAGTGTTGTTACCTCTCCTAAATCCTTATATACTTTCATGTTGGCATCTATAGTACTCTCTTGAGTTTGATCTGTAGCTTGGTACATTATAGAAGGTTCAAGATCAAAACCATCTTCACCACCAAGATTGAATAAGTATCCTAAAGAAAATATGTATCGTCGTTGGTTGTTAGACTCTCTAATCGGTGTATCATTATCAAAAATATCACGCACAGTAGGCAAAAGGTTCTTTACCGTAAAATGTGCATACCACTCTAAGTAGTTATAGGACACACCAACATCGACATTGTAATAAAAATCCTTTTGTACCCTATCTAAAATGACCGGGTCTGGATCGAAGATATCATCTAACCCTCTTAAATCGACATTCGATTGAATAAAACCAGTATTAACACCAAAAGACAGCATATTTAAATCTGTTCTATCTCTTGAAAACAACAAATGATACGCAAAAGTAACGTAGAAACCTGTTTGTGAAAATCGACCATTTTCATCTCGGTAAACAATACCTCCTAGGCCCGTTTTTTCTCCCATCCTAAAGTTAACATTGGCAGTTTGCAAATTTGGTGCATTATCGACATCAAACCATTGTTTTCTAGCGGTAAGACGTATTTTATTTGCGTTTGCAGCTCCAGCCATTGATGGATGTACTAAATAAAGATTATCAGAAAGGTAATCAGCGAATACGGGTATTCCTTCTTGCGAAAATGCAAATTTAGAGAGTAACACTAAGAGAAATACATAACGTGTTTTTAAGTTCATCTGGGCTCTATCTTTTATGGGGCTAAATAGAATTTGTGAATTAAATGTAAACTATCAAAAACAGTTTATATTGTGGGGCTTCACTATTATTTTTATATCACTTACTATTTTGTCAATAGCTCCAAAGATATAAATTTTTGTCAGAAACCATGATTTTAGAGTTTTAAGTAACATAAAGTTAAAATATGTTAGGACAAGAAAATCTTCATGTTATCGTACTGCTTTTTAGTAAATTTGCCAAAATTTTGAATATGGAAAAGAATTTTGAGATAAAGATAGAGCCTACTTCAAACCCTGGTATTGTAAAGTTTGAAGCCAATTACTTTCTTACCCAACATACAAGTTATGAGTTTGAAAATATAGATCAGGCTAAAAGTTCACCCCTTGCGCAACAATTGTTTTACCTACCTTTTGTAAAAAGAGTATTTATTGCACAAAACTTTGTTGCAATTGATAAATATGATATTGTAGAGTGGGCAGATGTACAGGATGAAGTAGCAGAACAGATTAAAAACTACTTAAATAGTGGAGAACCCGTAATCACTGAAGAAGAGACAAACAAAAAAGTACCGGTAACTATCTATGCCGAGAGTACCCCTAACCCAGCAGTAATCAAATTTGTGGCTAACAAAAAATTGGTAACAGCGGGACACGAGTTTAAAAACATCGATGATGCCAATGAAGCCCCTCTTGCACAAAAATTGTTTCATTTCCCGTTTGTGAAAGAGGTATACATTGATGAAAATTATATTTCAATACAGAAATATGATATGGCAGATTGGAATGACATTACCCTCGAATTAAGAGAATTCTTAAAAACATACTTAGAACAAGGCAACGAAGTTCTTTCTGCCAATGCAACTGTTGCCAAAAGTGAAGTCGAAAAGCAAGCCGATGTTGATTTCGATAAATTGGATGACATTTCAAAAGATATTGTAAATATTATAGAAGAATATATCAAACCCGCTGTAGCAAGTGACGGAGGTAATATTCTTTTTGATTCCTATGATCCTGAAAGCAAAGCCGTAAAGGTAATTTTACAAGGTGCATGTAGCGGTTGTCCATCGTCTACTTTTACCTTAAAAAATGGAATCGAAAATATGCTTAAAGAAATGCTCAAGGACAAAGTTGCTTCTGTAGAAGCCCTGAATGGGTAGTTTAACGAATATTGTTTCATTATATCGAAAACATTGCCTTAATATTAGTGAGTTTTATTTCAAAAAACCCAAAGGATCGCGTATCTTAGAGAAGATTTCACAAAATATTAATTAAAAAATTATTTAAATGGCAATTGTTAAAACTATCGAAGTAATAGCTAGTTCTGAAAAAGGTTGGGACGACGCGACAAGAAGCGCAATAAAACAAGCTGGTAAAACAGTAAAAAATATTAAGTCTGCTTGGGTATCTGATCAAAAGGTTATCGTAAAAGATAATGAGGTTGCTGAATTTAGAGTAAATCTTAAAATTTCTTTTGAAATAGACTAAAAAAAGCATAAAACTTCTTTTTAAAAGCATCTTAATTACACTAATTAAGATGCTTTTTATATTTTTAGAACTTTGCAAAAGGTGTCAGTTCAAATGTATTACATCCTGTAAGGATATGTTCGCGTTTTCTGATACTTTAAAAATATTAGCACCTATGAAATATTGGATAATTAGCATATTCATCATAACCTTCTCCTGCACAAGCCAAAATAAAACCACCTCTATGCAACATGCCTTCACCAATGACCTTATTAATGAAAGCAGCCCCTACCTACTACAGCATGCTCATAACCCTGTAAATTGGAAACCTTGGGGAGAAGAAGCACTTAATTTAGCCAAAAAGGAAAATAAGCTTGTCGTAATTAGTATTGGGTATGCAGCCTGTCACTGGTGCCATGTTATGGAACACGAGAGTTTTGAAGATCCCGAGGTGGCAAAATTAATGAATGATAAGTATATTAACATAAAAGTAGATCGTGAAGAAAGACCAGATGTAGATCAAGTATACATGAGCGCAGTACAACTTATGACTGGGAGTGGTGGTTGGCCATTGAATGTTATCACTTTACCCGATGGAAGACCAGTATGGGGTGGAACTTATTTTCCTAAAGGGAATTGGGTAGATGCGTTAAACCAAATATCAGGCTTGTATGAAAAACAACCCGACAAACTCCTGGAGTATGCCGAAAAATTAGAACAAGGGATTAAAGAAGTAGATCTTATTGAGATTAATACCGATGAGGTAGTATTTGAAGAGGAGTTTATTTCTTCGGCCGTAGACCAATGGAGCAAAAACTTTGATCATCAAAAAGGAGGAACCAAGCGAGTTCCAAAATTTATGATGCCCAATAATTACCAATTTTTACTTCGATATGCTCACCAGACTCAAAACAAAGAATTATTAGATTTTGTAAAAGGCACTTTGACTAAAATTTCTTTCGGAGGTGTTTATGATCATGTGGGTGGAGGATTTGCGAGATACTCGACAGATGGGAAATGGCATGTCCCCCATTTCGAAAAAATGCTCTACGATAATGCTCAATTGGTAAGTTTATATGCTGATGCTTATTTGGTGACCAAAGACCCTTGGTTCAAAGATGTCGTTTACGAGACCTTAGAATTTGTAGATCGCGAACTAACCAATGAAGAAGGTGCTTTTTATTCTTCTTTAGACGCAGATAGCACAACAGAAAGTGATGAGCTCGAAGAAGGAGCATTTTATGTTTGGACCAAGGAAGAAATCAAGAACCTTATTGGCAATGATTACGATCTTTTTTCAGCATACTATAATATAAACGCGTATGGTCTATGGGAAAAAGGAAACTATGTTCTTATTCGAAAAGATAACGATAAAGAGTTTGTAGAAAACCAAAATATTGATCAGACCAAGCTCTCTAATAAGGTTAAAAAATGGAAACAAATTTTGTTAGATGCTCGACAGAAAAGATCAAGACCGAGGTTAGATGACAAAACACTAACTTCATGGAATGCGTTGATGTTGAAAGGGTATTTAGACGCGTACAGAGTATTTGGTGAAAAAAAGTTTTTAACTGCAGCCGAAAAGAATGCTGAGTTTATTGCATCTAAACAATTAAAGAAAGATTATTCTTTATTACATAATTATAAAAATGGCAAAAGCACTATAAATGGCTATTTAGAAGATTACGCACTCGTAATTAATGCTTTTCTAGAATTATATCAAACCACATTCGATGAAAAATGGTTAAATACCTCTAAAAAACTAGCCGATTATTCTACAGCTCACTTTTTAGATAAGGACAAGAATATATTTTATTTTACTTCAGATAAAGATCCTAAACTCATAGCAAGAACAATAGAATATGCAGATAATGTAATCCCAGCATCAAATTCAGTTATGGCCAAAAACTTATTCTTACTATCCCATTATTTTGACAACACCAACTTTAGAGACATAAGTATAAGCATGCTACACAATTTAAAACCCCAAATAGCATCATATCCTTCCGGATATTCAAATTGGCTAGATCTTATGCTGAACTATACCTTCGACTTTTATGAGGTAGTTATTGTAGGTAAAGACGCAAAAGAAAAACTACATGAATTCAACAACCTCTATGTCCCTAATAAACTACTAGCAGGTAGCACCTTTGATTCTCAAAGTTCACTATTGAAAAACAGATTTGTTGAAGATGACACTCTATTTTATGTTTGTGTCAATAATGCCTGTAAATTTCCTGTAAACGAGGCAGAAAAAGCACATCAATTACTGCATTAATTTTCCCCTAAGAAACTTCAGAATTTTACCTTATGAATTGTGAAGTAAGCGCTCATTTTTTGTCTTTTAAAAGTTTAAAATTGACATACATCGAGTTAATTACAACGTTTTCGTAGTTAAAATCTTACATATTTTACGGTTTTACCCTACAAAAAGTATGTGGATTTTATTGTAAAACGCTGATTTTGTTTGGAATAATGAAATGTTTTCCAATAATTCATTGAGAAATTCTCAAAAATTTCACTAAAAAACCCTTCTAATTGCATTTAATTACTCCTTTTTTTACATTTATTACACCTAAATCGATAAAATATGAAACAATCTATACTCCTAATCCTTTTGATGATTTCTTCATCATTATTTGCTCAATTACCAAGAAGCTTATTGACCTCAGCCGAAAAAGTTACTACCTTCGATGAATATGATGGATCTATGTATATGAAAGCTAGATATAAAGAGTCGAGCGTGATTAATGAAAAAGCAGGCACCTATGATGCTAAGCTGAAATATAATATCTACACCGATGCTTTGGAATATACTCAGGGTTCGAATTTATTTGAAGTAGTTAAAAGCCCCACAATACATGCAAGAATTGATGGAGATTACTTTTATTATTGCGATTTCAAAACCCCAAGAGGACTAGGAAGAGAAGGGTACTACATTTTGGTAGAACTCAACGACAAATATCGAATTTATAAAAGGTTAACACTGAAGATTAAAGATCCTGAAAGAACTGCCCAAGTAAACTCTGGATTGCCTGAGCCAGGAGAACTTAGAATGATTACTACCTACTATGTAGAAGAGGAAGGTATCATTGTAGAATTACCTATGAATAAAAAGGAAATGTTAGCCGTTTTTAGTGATAAAAAGACCGAATTATCTGAATACCTTAAAAAAGAAAAGATTCGACTTAAGAAAGAGGAAGATTTAATTCGATTCGTTGCACGATATAATGCTCTTAAAAGTCATACTGATCCCTCGCAAAGTTTATTAAGTAATAGAGGTGGAAGAGATTAAAAGTATATTTTTCTTAATTTAGGACTAAACAAACAAAAAAACATCTGCTTGGCAGATGTTTTTTTGTTTGCCAAATTATAAAAACTTCTTTTTCAACAAATTACACAAACACCCCACTATAGTGGGACTATGGCATAAAATGGAAGCTTTATTTACAATAACACAGAACTGTACTACATTTAAACCATACATTTTATCCTGTTTTTTTTGCATTTTGTCGATTTAATTCCTATATTAGTCTTCCCAAAATATCTATACCATGAGAAAAATACTACAAATACTTTTGCTTTTAATTACCCAAATAGGTTTTGCTCAAATCCCACAACACATTCTTAAGTCTTCAGAAAAAATTACCAAATATGATAAGTACGCAGGTTCGATTTATATAAACAACAAATTTGAACAGTCTACTATTATCGATGAAAGCTCAAAAACTTACGAGGCCAAACTAAACTACAATATTTTTACCGACGCGATAGAATATGAAACAAGAACCGATTTATTCGAGTTAAGTAAAAACCCTACAACCTATGCAAGAATAAATAACGATTACTATTATTACTGTAATTTCAAAACCCGAAGAGGAGCAAAGAGAAACGGGTATTATGTCTTAATGGAACTTAACGACACATATAGAATATACAAAAGGTTTAAAGTAGAAATTACAGATCCTGAAGAAAAAGAAAATATGCCAGGTAGTCTTACTATGGGTAAGATTAAGATGATTACCAAATTCTATTTAGAAGAGAACCAGGTAATAGTAGAAATTCCAACTAGTAAAAAAGAGTTACTACTAACCTTTGAAGACAAAGGAGAAGAATTGAAAGATTATATGAAAAAGGAAAAAATCAAGCTAAGAAAAGAAGAAGATCTTTTACGATTAGTTGCCAAGTATAATGCCTTAAAAAACATGGAAACTAACCCGTCACGAAGTCTTTTAAGTAGTACGGTTCGAAATAACTAGTATCCTCAAATTCTTTTTTAACGAATTTCGCATAACTTAATTCTGCCATCTCTAACGAAGATGGCAGTTTATTTTTAACAAAAACTGCATTCTTTACATCACAAATAGCAGAAAATTTATCTACTCCATTACCAACAAAATACACCTTTGCTTTTTCGAGGTATTCAGAAAAAGAAAGCTCATCAAGAATTTCTGCTTTAATTTCTCTTACTTCCTGATTAGTGCTTGAAAATACTGCAGCATATACCTCCATTCTTCTGGCATCAAGCATTGGCACAATAAATTCTTTTTCTTCTGCGTCTACTTGCAATGCAAGGGATTTTAAGGTAGAAACCGAGATTAAAGGAATATCAAGTGCATAACATAGTCCTTTTGCAGTAGAAACACCAATTCTAAGTCCCGTATAGGATCCAGGACCTTTACTCACGGCAACAGCAGAAAGTTGATCTATTCTTATTCCGCCTTCTTTTATAACCCTATCAATGTACACATGTAATCGCTCTGCATGAGAATATTTGGTATCATAATCTTCTAGAGATGCAATTACTTTTCCATGAAGAGCTAAGGCTACTGAACAATTTGTAGTCGACGTTTCTATACAGAGAATGTATGCCATTTATAAAAATTTAGGCAAAGATAATCAATCTAAATAGGTAAACTAAAATTCTTTGATTTTGAAGATTTCTTAATTTGAAAAAACAAACTTCTGTATTTATTCTGAAGCATTTTCCTTTTCTTTTTCTTCTTTAGAAACTACTTTATCACCTGTTTTTAGTGTCTTAGTTACCACATTATAAGGTCCGGTGATTACTTCGTCGCCTTCAGAAAGTCCTTCTAAAATTTCGATGTTAGTATCGTCCTGAATCCCTGTTTTGATCACTTTGAGTTTGGCAGTTTCTCCCTTTCTAAGAAAAACACATTCAAACTTCTCTTCAGATTTTGTATCGGTATCAATTTTAGAGCTCTTTTTTTTCTTTACAGCCGTGGTATCATTCTTTATCACGATAGAGCTTATAGGCACTCCTATTACATCATTTCGGGTATCGGTAATAACATCGACCGTAGCCGTCATACCAGGTCTAAAAGGAGAATAACTTTCTGGTTTACCTTCAATCAAATCCTTGTAGGATTCTTCAAGAATTCTAACCTTAACCTTGAAATTGGTTACCTGATCTGCACTTATTGAACTTTCTGCAGAATTGGCAATTTCGGTAACCAAACCTTTGAATTCTTTTTTAAGATATGCATCAACCTCAACAATAGTAGAATCTCCAATAGAAACTTTTACAATATCATTTTCATTCACATCTACTTCGACCTCCATATTGTTGAGATTAGCCACTCTTACAATTTCTGTTCCGGCCATTTGTTGTGTTCCTACAACTCTTTCTCCCAACTCTACAGACAATTTAGATATTGTTCCACTCATTGGAGCGTATATCGTTGTTCTACTTAAATTATCCTTTGCTTCATTTACAGTTGCCTGAGCACTTCGAACACTATAAAAAGCAGATTGTTTAGAAGCTTCGGCTACTTCAAATGCCGAAACTACTCTATCCCACTCAGACTTTGAAATTACTCCTTTCTCGAATAATTCTTTATTTCTATCATAATTAAGCTTCGCTTCTTTAAGGCTAGCTTCGGCTTGCTGTAGACCAGCTCTAACATTTTCTAAAGAAGCCTGAGAACGATTTAATCCTGCCTGAATAATATCTGGATTTATGCGAACCAACAGATCTCCTTTTTCTACTTGCTGTCCTTCTTTTATAGGTAAGTCAATTATCTCACCAGAAACTTCCGAAGAGAGCTTAACCTCTACTTCTGGCTGGATTTTACCAGTAGCAGAAACAGTTTCTATGATATTGATCTTTTCTATTTTGGAGATGGCTACTTCTTTAAAGTTACCCTCTTTACCAAACCATCCTGCTTTTTTTCCAAAAATCAAAAGGCCGATTAAGATCAATAATGCTACTAAAATAAAAAGTAATGTTTTTCTACTCATGACTCACTTTAAAGTTAATTCAATATATGAAATTATAATATTTTTATGAAGCAGTCAAAAATAGAGGCCTGCATATTATAATTTGATATCTGCTATTTTAATCCCGAAGTAAAGTTCTAAAACTTTAAGCTTGAATATATAATCAAATTTGTTTTGTACTTCCTGGCTTTGAGCATTTTCTAATCTAAACTTAGATTGACTAAAATCAAAAGCATTAGTTAATCCAACATCATATCTATCTTTAGCATATGCATAAGCTCTTTCTTGCGCTTTTACGGCAACCTGAGCTGCTTCAAAAGCCTCGGCCGCACCTTTCGCGTCAAGATAGGCTTGATATACATTACTATCTAAATCTAATTCTGCCTGCTCTAATTGAAATTCTGTACGCTTAACATTAATAAGGTTTCTCTTTACATTTGTTCTGGCAGTAAATCTATTTAAGATTGGAACATTGAGTTGTAACCCATAAGAAAACCCATCATTCTCATATAATTGAGTGGTAAAATCTCTATCTAAAAAATCATTATCTGCCCATCTGGTATTGTATCCAAAAAATGCACTTAGCGTAGGATAATAACCTCCTCTAGCTAATTGAACATCTTTTTCTGCTAACAATTTATTTTGTTCTGCAATTTGCACTTCATATCTAGCTTCTCTTGCTCTACCTATAATTTGGTCTATTGGTTTATTAACCATTTCTGAACCAGGTACTAAATACTCTCGCTCTACAATATCGAAACTTTCATAGTCTTTAATCAACAACGTTTGTGCTAAACTAATAAGTGAAATTTGAACTGAATTCTCTGCCTGCACGATACGGGTTAACTCATCTGCAGATGTTGCTTCTATTTCTAAAAGATCTCCCTGCGGAAGTACACCTGCCTCTACAAGGTCTTTGGTTCTTTGTAATTGCTCTAAAGTAATCTCATGTTGTTTTTGGATTACCTTAAGGGATTCTTTATTTAATAATACCTGTAAATAACTATTGGCCACAAATAACGCAATATCATCCTTAGACTTACCTAAGTTATATTGACTTAGAAGCCTATTCATTTTTGCTCTTTGTAATTGACGAAGGTTACGCAATCCATCGAACAAAGTTAATCCCACATTAACCTGTGTGGTAAAAGATGAAAAGGTATTGGTTTCAAAAGCATTTGTAACCGGGTTAATATTGGCACCAGTGTTAGAAGACAAGGTACCTGATCCACTTACTGTTGGAACAAAATTACCCAAAGCTCCTAATTTATCTATTTCTGCATTTTCTAAATCTAATGCAGATTGTTTTATAGATATATTATTTTCTAAAGCGTACTCTACACATTCTTGTAAGCTCCATTTCTTTGCTTGCCCCTGAGTCGTGAAGACTCCTAAAAGTAATAGTAATAAAAGTGAAATTTTAATTCTCATAATGTCTATATGTATATAATTGACTCCTGTTGTTACAAAAAAAATCCAAAAACATTTTCATTCCCACTCTTTATAACTCAGCAACAACAAGTTACACTATTATTTTTTTGTTTTTTAGTTTTGATTTTCTTCACCTTCTTTCTTCATCGGTTCGGTTTTACTCCACACCTTTATCTCATCACTTTCGGTAACCCCAGATAATATCTCGACATTTATCCCGTCTGATAGCCCTATTTCGATATCACGTCTTTCAAACTCTTGCTCCCCTGTTTTTACCTCTACATATGGATCTTCTGTTTCTCTATCAAATTGCAACAATGCTTCTTTGATCACCAAAACATCATCCTTGGTATCTAAAACTATTGATGCATTTGCACTGTAACCCGCTCGAATAAAATAAGATTTATCTAAAAATACTTCCCCTTCAATTTTAAACTGAACCGCCCCCTGCTCTTCACTTCCTTTTGGAGCAATAAACTTTAGTTTTGCATCAAATTCTTTATCTCTAATAGCACCAAGGCTTACTTTTAGAGGCATATCAATTTTTAGTTTGTTCACTTCAGCTTCATCTACCTTACCTTCAAAAATCATTTTATTCAAATCGGCAATAGTGGCTATTGTGGTTCCGTCATTAAAATTATTACTTTGAATTACCTGATCTCCTTTTTCTACAGGAATCTCTAAAACAGTTCCAGAAACTGAAGCCCTTATATTAGTAATTGCCTGTGCACCACCAGTTGATCCTTGACGAATAATTTGAAGGTCGTTTCTAGCATTTTGAACTTCTTGCTTCGCCTGATCATAACGTAATTGTACATTCTGAAAATCTTGTGTTGCTATTACTCCTTTATCAAAAAGAGCCTTGTTACGATCAAAGTCTTGTTTTGCATTTGAAAGACTAATCTCAGCATTTTTAACCCTACCTCTGGCACTATTTAATGATTGCTCATTAGGCACTACCTTTACTTTGGCAATAAGGTCATCTGTTTTAACAACAGCTCCCTCTTCGACATATATTTTTTCTATAATACCTGATACCTGAGGTTTAATTTCTACCTCATCTTCTGGGATCACCTTACCTGTAGCAACCGTTTTTTCTTCAATAGAAGTTCTGAAAGGCTTCTCGGTGGTGAAAACTATAGGTGATTTACTATTAGAATCAATTATATATTTACCCGAAAAAAAGAGAGTAACTATTAAAATGACTACCAATAGAATTTTGATAAACTTTTTCATGTGATTTCTGATTGATTATTTTACTGTATGTTATTCTGATTATTTATTATTCTTCTCTTAATGCTTCAATAGGTCGAATACTTACTGCTTTTTGAGCAGGAATAAGACCAATTAAGGTTCCCAACAGCACTATAGACATCATTGCTCCTATGACAGCAAAAAAGTCGACGGTTGGGTTTAAAATAGGAATGTCGTCATTATTTCCAATTGCGGTATTAATTCCCCATAGCAGGAGTGTTCCAAAAATAAATCCTAATAATCCTGCTACAAAAGTAAGTATAATAGACTCCAACATTATTTGCCCTCTTACTTCTGAAGGGGTTGCCCCTAGAGCTCTTCTTACTCCAATTTCTCGAGTACGCTCTTTCACGGTAATTAGAAGCACATTACCAATAGCAATAACACCCGCGATAAGAGTTGCTATTCCTACGATATAGGTAATTAAACGCATCCCTGTTAAAAAGCCATTTACCTTTGCTACTTCTTCTCCCAAATTAAAACTACCAAAAGCTTGCGTGTCGTCAGGATGTACATTATGCATCCTCTTCAGCATTTCTTTAATGTTTGTTTCGGTATTTACAATATTCTTATCTTGTTTTGCAGTAATCACCATCCAGGATATATTCTTTCCTTGATTAAAGATGGTTTGAAATGTGGTAAAAGGTAAATAAATAGAATCATCTCCTTCAAACCCATTGTTTGTAGGCTTGTATACTCCTACTACTTTGAAGTAAATTCCATTAATCCTTACAAAATCTCCTATAGGATCTTCGTCCTTTTCATAAAACTGTTTGTAGATATCTTCTCCTATGACACATACTTTTCTTTCGTATTTGGTGTCTTCATCATTGATAAACCTTCCGCCATCAAAAATTTTCTTCTTCGCTACTTTATCTATGGTAGAATAATCCCCAAACACTTTAAACGCTCCAGATTTAGAACCTCTAACAAATTGGCCAGGAGGCGTACCCCATTGCCCCGTTACATTACGCGGGGTGATATACTCTATATCATCTACCTGAGATCGTAAAGCATCAACATCGTCTAACGTAAGCTGCATCCTTCTCCCACGCTTAAAACCGTCATGAGGAATACTTGTTTGCTGTCCCCATACAAACATGGTATTGGTTGCAAAATCGTTAAACTGACTTCTAAAGCTATTATCTAATCCTTTTGCCATACCTAAGAGGAAAACGAATAGAAAAACTCCCCAGGTTACACCAATTACCGTAATAATGGTTCTTATTTTATTTTTACGAATGGCTCCGTAAATTTCTTGCCATGTATCTCTTTCAAATATGAATTTCATAATTCTTATTTTTTGCTATTCGTCTCTTAAAGCGACAATAGGTTTTATTTTGGCCGCTCTTCTGGCTGGTATATATCCCGCTAGAAGTCCGGCAAGTATCAAAGTAATTGTAGCAATAACAATTACTGTTGTATCAACTCTTGGGTTGAGTATAAAAAACTCCTCAAGGTTGTTGCCAATCAATTTTAACGCCAAAATACCCAGTACCAATCCTAAATACCCCGCCACAGAGGTAATTAATATAGATTCTTGAAGTACCATCCCAATAATAGATCTGGGTGTAGCGCCCAATGCTTTTCTAATTCCTAATTCTTTGGTTCTTTCTTTAATGCTAAAAGTCATTATATTTCCAATACCAATAATACCAGAAATAAGAGTACCTATACCAACAATAAAGATAACCAAGTAGATACCTCCCAGGATTACCATAGTTTCTTTAATATCTTCGGCAAAACTACTTACCCTAATAGCACTCTGATCGTCTGGAGCTACCTTAAATTTTTCCTTTAAATCTTTCTCTATTTGTTTCGAAAAACTTATAGCCTGTTCTGTTCCCATTCCTATGTTGTAGGATATATTGATTTGATCGAGGTGATCATTATTTCCAAAAAGGAGCTGTACAGTTTTGTAAGACATATATATAATGCGTTCCTCATTATCTCCTCCACTATCCTGAAATACACCCACTACTTTATATGCAATACCATCTACATTAAGTATTTTCCCCAGAGCACTTTCATTTTTAAACAAATCTTTTTCTACCAATCTACCTATTACGATATTTTTGGTTCTATCATTAATATCCTCTTCATTAAGATATCGTCCTTTCATCATGATCGTTTTCTCCAAATACTGGTGATCGGGATGAACCGCTCTTATACTATAACTACCTGATTCTTTATCGTATTTTGCGAGTCCATTGCGATAAATTCTGGGAGTAGCAAACTCGACCTTGCCTAAGTAATTTGTTTTAATGAATTCGAAATCCTCATTCTTAAATTGGATTCTTCTGTTTTCCTGAAAACCTTTATAGGCTTTTGAAGTATTACCACTTCTTATGAAGATTACATTTTGGGCATCATCTACAAAACTGCTCAAAAAACTATTGAGTAAACCATTCCCCATTCCCAAAAGAATTGTAAAAATGAGAATTCCCAATGCAACTGTAAATCCAGAAAGAAATGTTCGAAGTTTATTCTTACTTATAGCCTCGAATATTTCTCTCCACCGATCTCTATCAAACATATTGCGAAGCTCTTACTTGTTCTACTTTCTTATCCTCTACAATTACACCATCTTTAAGGTGAACGATACGTTTACACATATTAGCAATATCCTCTTCGTGAGTTACTACCAAAATGGTTTTACCTTCATCATTAATTTTTTGAATGATATCCATTACTTCATAAGAAGTGGTACTATCTAGTGCTCCTGTAGGCTCATCGGCTAACAACACCTTAGGATCTGCCGCTAGGGCTCTTGCTATTGCCACCCTTTGTTTTTGTCCTCCAGACAATTCACTGGGTAGATGCGTCGCCCATTTAGATAGTCCTACTTTGCCAAGATAGTCAAGTGCTTTTTCTGTTCTTTCTTTTCTTTTTTTCCTCTGATAGTATAGCGGTAATGCTACGTTTTCTAGTGCGGTCTTATAATTAATAAGATTAAACGACTGAAAGATAAAACCAAGAAACTGGTTCCGATAATGTGCCGCTTTGGTTTCATTTAAACCTTTAATGGGTACATTATCTAAAAAATAACTTCCATTATCGGCCTCATCGAGCATTCCTAAAATATTTAGAAGTGTTGATTTTCCGGATCCTGAAGATCCCATTATGGCTACTAACTCGCCTTCTTTTACACTGAAATCTATACCTTTAAGAACGTGAAGCGAATTGCTTCCCATTTGGTAGGATTTATGCAAGTCTTTGATTTCAATCATTACTATTCGTTTGATTAAGATGAATGAATAAGGTATACCCTTATCTATTTAAGACTCACTACATCGATATAAAATACCTAGTTGTAAACAATCGTCTAGTTTTCCCACCTAGAGATTGGTTGATTGGTTAGTGCGCCTTGTAACATAAGACTAACAAGATGCAAGTTTTGTTACACACTAACCTGTTATGAAAATGTTAAAAATTTAAGTAATGTAATTCCTACTGTTTCAGAGCAGTAGATTTCTTTTTGTTTTTATAGATGAAATATCCCACCGTACCAATTAACACATAAGGAATAATCATCAGGTATACAATCCCATTATTAATGCCTTTTGCAGTTTCCTGACCTTCTTCACTCTCCAAAACTGCACGGCACATCGAGCATTGTGCATCTACCGGTAGTGCAAAAAACAAAAGCAAAAGTATTATATATATGGTCTTTATTTGCATAGATAAGGCTTTGCAAGGTTGATGTTAAGCATAATAAGGTGAAATCATAATATAAACAATTACTCCGGTTACAGCAACATATAACCATATTGGAAATGTAATTCTAGCTATTTTCTTATGCTTATCGAAACGTTTTGCCAGTGCACGAACATAGGTTACCAACACAAATGGTATGATCACTATAGACAATATAATATGAGTAACTAAAATAAAATAGTACACATATCTAATTACCCCTTCTCCTCCAAAGGCAGTAGAATCACTTGTCATGTGATATGCAATATACATTAACAAAAATAATACAGAACACCCAATTGCCATTTTCATTAACCGTTCATGAAGTGTGATTTTCTTATTTTTCACAGCCCAAAAAGCAGTAACCAATAGTATTGCCGTTATTCCATTTATAGTTGCGTAAATGGGGGGCAAAAAGGTTAAGGGTTCTACATCGAAACCCATCTTCCTTAAATTAACCCTAAACAGCATTGCTACCGCAACAGGAATTACAATAGACAAAACCACAATCCATTTATTATATTTTTTCTCTACCTGTGTTGCGCTATTACTCATCCTTCTTCAATAATTTTTTGATATCTTCAAGTAAAACTGTGATTTGCTCCTCTTCGCCATTTTCATCCATTTTTTCTTCCACCCCAATAGTTCCTCTATAGTAAATTATTGGATTTCCAGAGGCGTCATATCGTGACCTTATGTATCCTTCCTGATCAATAAGAGCAAAGTATCCATTGTGCTCAAAACCACCAGGAACATCAGGGTTTTCTGCAGCATATATATTAAACCCAGCATTGGCAAGTTCATAAATATTTTCTCGATCTCCTGTTAAAAAATGCCAATCTGGATCGGTTACCTTATAATTCTCTGCATACTTTTTGAGCCTACCTGGTGTATCAAATCTAGGGTTAATCGTAAAGGAAGCGACACCAAAATCAGGATAATCCTTCAATTTGTTCTGGAGATACACTAGATTTTGACTCATCTTAGGACAGATAGTAGGACAACTAGTAAAGAAAAATTCTGCCAAATATACCTTTCCTATATAATCATGATTAGTAATTACTATACTATCCTGATTTAAAAAAGCAAATTCTGGAACTTTTCTTGGCTCACCGTTTATCTTAATATATGCAAGCTTCTCATTAGCCACTGGATTATTAGCACTCATGCGATCGTTTTTAACCACAGAAGTGTTCTTGATTCGGTTTACAATTTTTGGAATAAATAATATCCCAAAAACCAATACTATAAACGATATTCCAACGTATGAATATTTTTTCATCGCCAATTATTTACTTTTACGATCTGCCTTATATTTTTTCAATGCCAAACGATACTCTGCTAAGATTACCTTTACATCATCTACCATTACATTAGAGAGATCTGCAACCGAACTAGCATCATACCCATATACTTTTTCCTTCTCATCCTTCTTTACACTCCCATCTCTGCCTCTAAGATTACCATCTTTATCGATAATATATACGAAATTAGTTCCATAATAATCATCTAGCTGATGAGGCGCTTTTAGCGTCTTATAAAAGGTCTTTATACTTTCTGGAGTAGAAAAAACGAACTTCCATTGAGATACATCAGTAATCACACTTAATTCTTCAAGTATTTTTTCTGAAGCTTCTTCACTACCAAAAGGTAAAATCATTACAAACTGGAAGTCTCTAAAACCATGATTTTTTTTATAAATTTTCTGGTTCAGATTAAAAGCGTTCCCTTGCTTATTATGAATATCCTTACCCAGAAAACCTAAAACTGTGATTTTATCTTTAAGCGTAATTTGTTCAGAAGTAAGGGATTCAAAATTTTCAATGGTACCAACACCAGAATGTAGTACAGGGAGTTTAGCAAAATTATGCACCCCAGAAGCAAAGAATAGATAGGCTACAAGTGGTAGCACAAACAGTATTCCTAAAACAAGAAATTTTTTCATGTATAACTTTTATTTCTACATGTAATTAACTTTGCAAAAATAAAAAAAGACGGTCTAAAAACCGTCTTTTTACAATGCTTTTAACTATAAAAGTGTTGGATTAAAAATCCCAGCTTTTGTACCCTGCTTTGAAAACCTCAAACACATAATCTCCTTCGGTTAACAATATAAATATTAGGTAACAAATTAGGAATATCCCTGTCCAAACCACAGATCTTCTTAATCCTTTTGTTTCTCCTTCCATGTGCATAAAAGCCCAAGTAATGTAATATGCTTTCCAGATGGTAAGAATGATAAAGATCCAGTTCAGTAATTTCATACTTATTACGGTAGTTTCTACCAAAAATGCTGGTTTAATAATACCTAAAATTACTTCGACTATAGTAATTACAGAAAGGAGGAAAAATACTTTCCAGATTCTCCCTGTATTTGATTCGTGGTGCGCTGTATCGTGTGCCATGTTATCTATCTTCTATTTTTTTATTAAACCAGGTAAAAGAATGTAAATACAAATACCCATACTAAATCTACAAAGTGCCAGTACAGACCTACTTTTTCTACCATCTCATAGTTCTTTCTTCTCTCATAGGTCCCAAGAATCACATTTATGAAAATAATTATATTGATAATTACTCCTGAGAATACGTGAAAACCATGGAAACCGGTAATAAAGAAAAAGAAGTTTGCAAACAATGGTGTTCCATATTCGTTGTGAACAAGATTAGCTCCTTCTACAATACCAATAGCATCTGTATTTAATCTCTTTAAAGACTCCTCTCTAGACAAAATAGTTTTTTCACCCTTCTCATTCAGAATTTGTGTTCTTATAAGAAGATCTTTTTTACTAGAAAAACCAGCTCTTATTTCATCAATAGTATATGTAGGAAGCGTAGGTTCTTTGTCATACCAAACCCCTACTTTACTCTCATGTTGAGCCCTTTCTTTGTGGGTATCAACGATTGCTATATCATGCAGCGCTACCCTATGCCCTTCGGCATCTACAAATTGTAAAATTTGTCCTCCCTTGGTTTCTACTGCACCATATTCTCCTTTAATGAAATTCTTCCATTCCCAAGCCTGAGAACCAACAAAAATCAAACCTCCTATAATAGTTAGGAACATGTAAAGGATTACTTTTTTCTGTTTCATATGATGCCCTGCATCCACCGCAAGCACCATAGTTACAGAAGAAAATATAAGTATAAAGGTCATCAGTGCCACATAGTACATAGGAGCATCTACTCCATGTAAAAATGGAAAGTGATTAAATACTTCATCGGCTATAGGCCATGAATCAATAAACTTAAATCTTGAAAAACCGTAAGCAGCAAGAAAACCTGAAAATGTAAGTGCATCAGAAAGGATAAAAAACCACATCATCATCTTACCGTAACTCACCTTTAACGGTTGGTTACCACCTCCCCAGATTTTGTCCTCTGTACCTGTTTTAGTAACAGTTGTTTCCATATATAGAATTTGGTATTGTTAAATTTTCCACAAAAATAATCAATTTTATCATTTCACCTCCTTAAATTTATTTTTTAATTCGGTTGAATTATAATGAATCCTTCGATCTATTTTTTGAACAAAGATTCGTTGATTACAGCTTATTTTACAAAATATAAAAACAAGAACAGATAAACCCACAGAAAATCAACAAAGTGCCAATACATTGCACCTAATTCAAGACCTAAGGTTTGTCCTGGTTTATATTTTTGTTTAAAATGATTATAAATTACTACTAAAAGAACAAGAAGTCCTCCTACAATATGCGCCAAGTGGGTTACTACGATAATAAACATAAAAGTAGAAACAATATTTGACGTTGGTCCTGTAAAATGATACCCCTGATTCATGATATCATTGAAACCTTCAAATTGAAGAAAAACAAATAGCGCACCTAAGGCCAAAGTTAATAACAACAACCCAGTTGCTAAACTTCTACTCCCTTTCTCTATAGCCTTTTTTACAAAGAAGAAGGTTACACTACTCAACAACATAACAAGTATGCTATAAATAAAAGCCTGAGGAAACTCTAAATCTGTTGCCCAGTCTTTTCTTGATTTACTTACTACATATGCACTGGTAAGACCTGCAAATACCATTGCCATACTCACCATAGCAAACCACATCATGGTTTTTTTGGATCTATTAATCTTTTCTTGCGTCGTTCCTTGCGTTAAATCCATATTCTAATAAATTTATCTGCTACATAGATAATTTGTAAAAGTGTAATATACAAAACACTCATGAGCATTAATTGTTTTGCCGTTTTACTATCTCTTTTACGATATAATTGAATTGCTGACTTTAGTAATACCAATCCCAGAATTAAAATTATAACACCTGAAACCGGAGTAAGATATAGGTTTCCGGTTACACCAAATACTGGTATTAATGATGTTACTACTGTCCAAATGGTATATATAATCACCTGTGTTGCGGTTCCTTGGTCTCTTTTTCCTGTTGGCAACATAAAAAATCCTCCCTTTTTATAGTCGTCGAACAAAAACCAGCCGATTGCCCAAAAATGGGGAAATTGCCAAAAAAACTGAACCATAAATAATGTTCCTGGTTCAATTCCAAAATCATTGGTTGCTGCTACCCAACCGAGCATAAAAGGAATCGCTCCCGGTATAGCTCCTACAAATACCGATAGTGGTGTTTTAGTTTTTAATGGAGTATATAAACTCACATATATAAAAATGGATATTGCACCGAACATGGCTGTTTGCGGATTGATAACATACAACACGGTAATTCCTGCTATCGTAAATAGTGTTGCTATAGCCAATGCTGTATTTACCGACATTCGCCCAGAAGGAACTGGACGGTTTTTTGTACGATCCATTAGCTTATCAAGATCTCGCTCTATAACTTGGTTAAAAGCATTTGAAGCTCCAACCATAAAATATCCACCCACAGCTAAAAGAAAAAGGGTTGTCCAAGAAATAGTTTCTACACCAAGTAGGTATCCTGCAACCGAAGAAAAAACTACACTAAGCGCCAAACGCATTTTGGTAATTTCTTTGAAATCCTGTACAACAGAGATTTTTGCAGTATCAACTTGGGTTACGCTCAAATTTTGCACGTTTTTTAAAAGCTTTTTTAAAAGTGGTGCAAAGATATATCTTAAAAGCCTTTTAGACAACTTATAATACGTTATAATTCACCTTTTAACAAGTGTTACACCTTTAACCATACAACATTCTAATCTTCAAAAAACTAAACTCCCTGTAATTTTTGTACTTTACTCTCGACGAAAACGGCTAAAATCATCATTCTTACTATGAAACAATTGTTCTTTTTAGGCACACTATTCATTCATCTACTTTCTTTTGCCCAACAAAAAGAGGTCACTATCACCATCGATCCAATTGCTGAAAATATTTACATGTTAACCGGACAAGGAGGAAACATCGGTATTTTCAAAAATGAAAAGGGATTGTTTATTATAGATGATCAATTTGCAAGATTATCAGAAAAAATTCTTACCAACTTAAAAACAATAAGCGACCAACCTGTAACCATGGTAATTAACACACATTTTCATGGAGATCATACTGGAGGCAATGAAAATATGTCTAACCAAGGAGCCACTATCTTTGCGCAAAAAAATGTGAGAACCCGCATGCAAAATCGTCAAAGAGAAAAGGGCAACATTAGTACAGCATCATTACCGGTTATTACATTCGACGAAGGCTTACAACTATATTTTGACAACGAAAACATTCAAGCCTTTCATGTGCATAATGCCCATACAGACGGAGATGCTTTAATCTATTTTGCCACAGGAAATGTACTCCATATGGGAGACACTTTTTTTAATGGCAGATACCCATACATAGACTTAAATTCTGGAGGAAGTATTCAAGGGTATATTAAAGCTTCAGAAAAAGCGCTCTTACTCATTAATAAAGACACCAAAATTATTCCTGGCCATGGCCCTTTAGCAACCAAGAAAGACTTAGAGATTTTTCTGAGTATGCTAAAAGAAATTACATCTAAAATTCAAAAGGAAATTGATGCTGGTAAATCTGAAGAAGAGGTTACCAACAACGAATCCTTAACTTCAAGCTATGACAGCAAAGGTTTCGGAAGTGGGTTTATTAATCCCGAAAGAATGCGTAAAACAATATATCTAAGCTTAACCAAATAGGACATTATTTTATTTAAAAAGGCCCGCTTATAGCAGGCCTTTTATTTTCTAACTTTGTATTTTAAACACAATAGGTAATTGATATTTTACAATTACGGGAGTTCCCCTTTGTTTCCCTGGTGTCATTTGCGGGAACAAACCTATTACTCGCTTTGCTTCTTTCTCCAACTTTGGATGTGGCGCTCTTACCTGAATGTTACTAATAAGTCCATCTGTACCTACCTCAAACAGAGCATAAATCCTTTGTACTCCTGTTAAACCATACCGCTCTCCCAGGTCGGTATTAAACTTCTTTGAGATAATTCTGGCTATTTTCTCAGAAAAACATTTTGCTTTTTCTTTGTTTGTAGCCAAAGTTTCACAACCAGGAAAAACCGGAACGTCTTCAACAGCAATAAAAGGAACCTTTTCTACCGGTTTATCGATTGGCTCCACATCGTCAATGTCCCCTGGAGAAATAGGTGCTTTTTTTGTAGAAGGATCATTTTTAAATTCTTCTTTTGCATTTGTAAGTTCAGTATCATCATCTATCACCTTAAACTTATTGGGTTCAACAATCGGTTTCGATTGTTTTACTGCAACCACTTTTTCTTTTGGAGGCTCGTACATTTTATACACTCCATCCCAAACATTTTGTTCGGGTTCAAAAACAGTTTGTTGTGGTGGTTTAACAATGGGTGCAGCGGTATACACCTCGAACATTACATAAGTAAATAAAAGACTTGCAATAAGTCCAATCTGAAAGTTCACCAATGGACTTTTTCGTACATTAGCGTCATGCTTGTTACTCATATTATTTAGTTTTAACGTTACAATTAATTACTAAATCAACAAGCATACCAAAAAAGAACCCCGTTACAGCTGTAACGGGGTTTGTATATTAACTAAATGTTATGTTTTCTTAGTCCTGCACTTGGAAAACGATTGGTAAAGAATACAGTACACCAACTGCTTTTCCTCTTTGTTTTCCTGGAGTCATTTTAGGTAATAACTTTACAACTCTTTGTGCTTCTTTTTCTAATCTTGGGTGCGGCCCTCTAGCCTGAACACCAACGATATTACCAGCTCTATCAATTTTAAATCTCACATAGATTCTATTTACTCCTGATAATCCTAATTCACTACCAAGTTCTGTATTAAATTTACGGTTAACAAATTTCTTAACCTTATCACTCATACATTTCTTTTTAGCAGCATTTCCTCCAGCATTTTCACAACCAGGGAAGATTGGCACATTCTCGATCACTGCGAAAGGTACATCTGCAATCTCTTCTTCTTCTTCAACATCTTCTACCTCTTCTACTTCTACTATTTCTTCTTCTTGGTTAGTTTCTGTAGACTCAATAATTGTTTCTTCTACCTCTTCTTCATCTTCAACGACATCGATAACCTCTGGAGCAGGCGGTGGCGGTGGTGGCGGTGGTGGAGTGTTTAAGTTTTGAGTAATTGGCACATCTTCTTCTTCTAGTTCATCAAGATTTACCTGACCAATATCAATATTACTTCTATCATAAGTCTTCCATTCAATTCCTCGCCATGTGATAAAAAGTACTAAAATAAGTCCCAATTGAAGGAACAAGGTACTTCTTTTGCTTAAATCTGCTTTAGGATTTTTCTTCGGTTCCATAATTATATTACGTTATAGGATTGCTAAAATAGCTAAATTCTTTTGTAAATTCCAAGTAAAGACAAAAATGTAAAACAAAAAATAGGTTTTTTAACTTTTATCTTGTCGAGGAAATTATATCAAACACATGAAATCAATCAAGTGTTTACTCTGCAGAGCTTTTTCTTTTGCTTAACTTAATTATTTTATTTTCAAATACTTTCAATAAAATAACTGCAAAAATTATACCACTAGTATTAGCGATCACATCGTACCAATCTGAACTTCGGTAAGTGGTTAGGAGCATTTGTAATATTTCCATCAAACCACCGTAAAAAAAACCAAAAATTGATGCTTTTACCATACTCTGTGTAAAGTTTTCTTTTCTTTTTTCCGAAAAAAACAAGAATAAAAACCATACAATAGCAAAGACAAAATATGCAATACAATGTGCTATTTTATCACTTCCATCAACCCTGATATTAACTGGTAGAATAAATTTTGCCAGAGAAGCCCAAGTGATCACACAGGTATATAAAATTGCTTGTGCAAAAAGATAGTTATGCCCCAATAACTTCTTTATACCCATCTGCAGATAATAAACTATCGATTTGAGAGGTATCAGATATTTTGATCTTTACCATCCACCCTTCTCCATACGGATCAGAATTTACAAGTTCTGGGTCACTTTCTAGAGTTTCATTAAACTCGATAATCTCTCCTGATACAGGAATAAACAAATCTGAAACTGTTTTTACTGCTTCAACAGTACCAAAAACCTCTTCCTGGTCTAATTCTTCTCCTACTGTTTCAACTTCGACATATACTATGTCTCCAAGTTCGCCTTGTGCAAAATCTGTAATACCTACAGTAGCAATGTCGCCATCAATTTTTACCCACTCGTGATCCTTGGTGTACTTTAATTCTGAAGGAATATTCATCCGAAAAAAATATTTATACGTTGTTACTATTTGCGACGAAAATAGCTCTTATTTATTAGATTTTTGAAAAACCCATCTAAAAATTATCAAAAAATGATTGTCGATAACATTTATCTCATAAGAATTAAAATTTCTTAATTACCGAAGTTATATCTCAATGTAAATCCTCCTCGAATAGTTGTTTGAGGAAACGCTGTTGATATCGAATATTCTGAAAACGTGTGATCATAGAAGAACAAAGCCGTTAGATTTTTACTTAATGCATAATCTGCAGTAAGCTTAAGCCCATAAATGTCTTGCCCTGCCGTAACCTGAGTATTGTCAAGATCTAAATATCGTATTAATGTTTCATTTTGGCGTAACGATACATCTGCCCTTAGGTTAAGATCGCTCTTAATCACTTTTTTTCTACCTGAAATTCGGGTAGCAAAAGTAAGATCTTGTAAACGATACCCTAACCCAAGAATATATTCATTACCTTGAATCTCGGTGAGCAGATTATTATCAAAACTCAAAGACAATGCACGGTCTTTCTTCCATTCTGCAAGAATTTTGATAGAATTTTTCATTTCCATATCCAATCGCACCAAGGGACTAAACTGCTCTGTTAAGTTAATATTTGAATACAATATTGGATTTCGAAAATTATCAGCTTCATCTAATTCACTATTATTGAATTCGAGGTTTGTTCTAAACTGATTAATGGTATAATTTGCTCTATAACCATGTGCTACTGAAAAACGTTTAAAACGTTTCTTGAACCACTTCAAATTCATTAAACCAGTATACTTAATATCCCAGTTTGGTAGCGGAACATCTCTGAAAGCTCCTTTTTGCACACTCTCTGCACTACCTCCTGTATAGGCCGCTAAAAACGCTGGTAATAATACCGCCTGATTAGTCCTACCAAATCCTCTAGGAAAACCATCTTCCCCAACATCATTAGGATCATTACCTCGATCAAGAGCCAAACGTCTTGCAATAATTAATCTGTTTTCTTTGAATTTTTCAAAAGCTTCTGAAGAAAACGCATCACTCTTCTGGAAAGCCGTTTTGATTAATAACGTAGAAATTGTAAAGTTTCCGAATACATTTGGAGTAAGAGAAGTATATGGATCATCCTGATCTATAGAAACACCATCACCTTCTAAATTCACCCTGAAGTTTTCGGTAAACGTTTCTGAATAATTTCGATTAGCACTAATATCAATCTTAAGATCTTTTAGCAATCCGATAGAAGCCTGAACATTAAGCTGTCTTCCTTCTACTTCCTGATACTGCTGATTAAAATCTTGATATAAGGTAAGCCAACCATTACGTGCAGCTATATCTCGTATCTCTGATTGACTACCAAATGTAAATCCTACTGTAGGTTTTAAGGTTCCTACAAACCCAGGCTCTCTAACATAACCAGGCAAGAATATTCCATTATCCTGTTGATAATTTACATTTACCTTTTTTACCGCTGTTACCAGCCCTATAAGGGTATTATATGCTTTATCACCAACACTCAATTTACTCTTTACTCGCTTAGGTTTCTTTTTACCTTTTGCAGCTTCTTTCCCATCTTCAGCAGTACCTTTTGCTCCAACTTTTGGTTTTGGTTTCTTTCTTCCAGGCTTTTTCTTGGTAAGTCCTACATACTTATATAAAGTATTCATATCTAAAGAACCATTTACCGTATGCACATTTGCGTTTTGAACGGTATTTCCTAAGTCAGGAATCCCTTCTAAAGTCTTCAACGCTTCACTTCCTTTTACCCACTGAAAATCTGCATTATAAGAGTAGGTAGCTCTCATGAACTTAAACAAAGGTATTTTGTTTAAAGGCACTTCATAATTCACCTGAAGTTGTTGACTATGGGTATTCGGATCTCCAATATCAAAGAAACCACTCCATACATCTATTGTATTATCAACTTCATTATTTTCATCTATGAAGTTCTTAACGATGCGATTATTTGCAGAAGTAAAATTAAAGTTAAGAGATTTTGTTAGGTTATAATTAATTCCGAATTGCCAATCGAAAAGGAAATTTCGTTGGTATAATGTTGGCAACCTAATATCATCTGGCCCCAAAGTAATATCCCTAAAAATTTGTTCGTTGTATTGCCTATTTATGTTTGAGTTTACAGAAATACTGGTAGGCAATAAATTGAAATTAAAATCTTTGATAAGATCAAAATATTTGCTCTTCCCAAGGAATTTAACTTTCTTAAAAGGATTAACTTCTTTAGGCTGAAAGCTAAAGTCATATGTTGCTCCAACTCGTACATTTTGATCTAAAGATTTCTCGATTTCAAAATCACGGTGATCTGTTTGATTATATGTTCCTGAAAACGTAAAGTTTTCTACATCATAAGGCATAGGCTTACTATCACCCGTCCTTTCCTTACGTAATCCTATAACATTAAAACTTTGTCTTTTTGTATAATCTGTAGATTGTCTTTCTATTCTTTCTTTTTCTTCTGGATCTGTAATATTATCTAACCTATCCTGAAGCTCTAAATCCTGAAACTCTGGATCAAATTGTGGAGTTATTAATTCTTCTCCTCTACTATAATTAAACGGAATCTGTACGCCCCATTTTTTAGGTAATAATTGCCCTAGATTGACATTGGTGGTAAGATCATACTGCCTAAAATCTTCACGACTTCTTTCATTTGGCCCTTGTTCTATTCCTCCAAACCCAATAGTACTTATTCTACCAGAAGCACTTACATTAGCAAAGTCTGCAACGTTGGCATCCATATTAGCCACAGCAGCCCAACCCCCTCTATTTTTAAGGTCGGTAAGGCGCATTTCATTAAACCACACAGTACCCGATTGGTCGGCTCCACTATTATTTTTGATACCTACCATCATAACACGTACATCACCAAAATTAGGATTTCCTTTAATCCCTACTCTTAAATTATTGGGTCCATCAAAGAAATTAAGATCGGTTGCACTAAGAGCTTGATTTCCCAAGACATTCGATTTGATTTCCTGAAGAAATTCAAGAGGTAAACTCAACCTATTTGCAGCAGGCCAAGCTTGCTCTGGAGTTGGATTTAGAATTAATCTATCGGTAACCTCTAATGGAAGTTCTATTTGGTAAAAGTTATTGGTGAAATCATTACCCATTCTCACAAAGGCGGTAAGATCTCCATCTGCCAAAGGCACTCCTGTCGGCAACTCTTCGGCATGTAAAAACAACTCAAGATTCTCATACTGCCTCATATCTACATTGAAGTTCTTATACACCCCTCTTGAATCTTCAGACTGAAGATTACTTACAGAAAGTGCTAAAGATCGTTCATCTTCTCGTATGATATTATTGTTGTTATTAAGTTGTTCTCGAACAACTCCTGGAGGAGTTGTATAATTATCGGTCTCCTCTGTACTTACCGAAGTAACTACTACTTCGTTATCTCCAAACACGTTTAAACCACTTGTTGGATCATTAGTTTGGTTTCCTAATAATATATATCTCCTATAATCTCCTCTAACCAAATCCATTGTACCAAAACGTAGTAAAACAGGCACATCAAAATCTGTTAGATACATTCTCATGAAACGTATCGATCTAAAATCACTAATGTTAAATGAGGCAGTAGGCTCATAAATAGGCACCTTAAAACGCACCCATCTTGTTTCGATTAATCGACCACCTACATTAGTTTCCTGCGGAGGCGGAGCATCAGAAATAAAACCTGTACCTCCATCATTACCAATATCCATACCTGCAAAAATAGGCACCTCATATTCGAAGTAACTATTAATAGTATTCATGGTATTATCTCTATTTACATCTTCTGCTGTAGGAAAAGTGGTATTACCTCTATCATCATTGGTCACATCTGTAGGAGAGTTACCTTGTGTTCCGTTATAATTTCTATATCGCTCTACAATATCACTCCCAGGTGCTTGCAGGAAGTAAGTATAATTATCACCAGAAGGGTCATCTAAAGATTGGAAAGCAGCAAACTCTGGCTTTGACTTTTCTTCTGCATCACTAAGTCCGTCGAAACCAGCATCCTGATCTGTTCTTGCCTGCCCTTCTGAATCGAATGCATAAATCAAGGACTGGTTTACTGGCACTCTAGCATATTCAGTATCAACCGTCCCACCAGTATTTCCTTGAGTTGGCAATCCGTTCTCGTATTGCTTTCTTCCATCCTTTAAAACATCTTCACTAATATTACCCAAGTTGAATACAATAGTACCACTAGTAGCTTCGGTAAGTGGCTCTTGATTTCCATTAGTTCCTCTAAAAAACGGATCCATCACCCAAAACTCAATAAACTCTACATTGGCCTGTTCAAAATTTGTTGATGTCAACTGTCGAGTAACTCCCGCAAAGTTTTGTTCGGGATCGGGAGTGGGTAATGTACTTCCTGGGGCATAAGCAGGATTAAAATTATACTGTCCTCTAGTACCTGGTTCATAATTTAAATCCAGCGTAAACAATGCCAATGACTGCCCTTGAGCAATATCGGTTTCAGGAAATATTTCATCTATAAACACCCTACGTGTTCTGTTAGAAGCTAAACTTTCTTCACTTATACCGCTAGGTCTATTTCCACTATAAAAAATAGGATCGATAGAGTACCATGACATTTTAGCTCTTCGATATCCAGATTCTAAACCATCTACAATAGTCTGACTATTTATATTACTTGGATCACCAAAACCAATAGGGATACTAGACAGCTCCCATGATAAAGGAGAAGACACATCAATTCTGGTTTGCGCTCCCTCAAAATCATCTATATATGTAGTAACCTTACCATCAAAATCAGCTCCTTTGGGAGCACCAGCGATAAGATAAGCTCCTTCCGCCCTTACAGAAACATTAGAAGGTACGTCGGTATCGATATTGGGTAATTTATTTACCATTCTTGTTAAGAAAGGTACTTCGGTAGCATAGTTTAAATTAAATCCTAAAATAGTGTTGTTAATTGGCTCAAAATCATAGCTTGATTTTTGTGTGATTGGCCTTTCATTTAAATTCAAGAAAGTACCTCCAATAACAAAATCATCACTGAATTTATGCTCAACATTTAAACCGGTAAATCGTTTGGTTTGCTGTCCAAATACTGCATTATTTTCTGTTGAAACCTGAATTGGAGTATTAGAAGCCAACAGAGATTCATCAAGAATATTAACTCTTCCTAATTGGTAATTTACGGTATAATCAACCCCTTCTTGCAATACTCTTCCTCCAGCTGTAACAGTTACTGATCCTTGAGGCACATTAAACGCCCCGAGAGGAATCCCGTCCTGACCAGATGATTTATACCTACCCTTTAATTGAAAATAGTTTTTGTTTGCAGATTGCTGCTCTGCCACTACCTTTGTTTGGGTATATAAATCTCTAAATACATATTCTGCCTGGTTAGGGTTATATGTATTGGGATCATTATAATTTGCTCCTGCCGGACCATTATCTAACTTGTCAAATAAGTGTTCCCCAAATGGCTCGATCGTTGTAAATATGATTCGACCATTTTCGGTATCTACTGTAATCCCTGGCACGTAATCAAAAAAACCATCACCTCCAGAAACAGGGTCATTGTTAGGATTAAGTCGATCGAGATTAAATACTTTTAAAAGTGTAGTTTGCTCAACATCATCCGGCAATGGCACTGTTGATCCTTCTGCAGCTGTAATATAGTTTAACGGAGACGGATTTGTATATAAAATATTCAGCCTAAAATCATTTTGCTCAAGTCTAAATGCACCAGTACTATAGATGTTCTTCATCATCAGATCCCAAATCGGCAGATTTACATTGGTAATCGGACTTTTAAGCATTTTTACTATCAAACTTTGACTGGACCCAATCTCTGTTCCCCCAGTCGTATCTCCCGTATCTCCTACGGTTGCATCAACACCGTCATTTGCGAATTCACCCACCTGAAATACTTGTCCGCCAACGGTGTACTGAAATGCAACAGCCAAAACCTCATCGTTATTTAAACGTTGATTTAAAGAAATATACCCTAGCTGTGTATTTAGGGTATACTCTGTAGTATTTAGTTTTCTCGCGTTTTCCAATATTGCGTAATCAAAACCTTCATTGAAATTAGCAATAGGACCTATAAATCCTTGCTGGATAGTAGGAATTTGACGAACCGCATCTGTTATAGGTCCTCCTGGACCGATTGCAGCAGGATCTAAGTCATTATTTTCATTATCAGGAAACGCACCTGGCCCTGTATTAAACAAACCTCCAGGTATTGTAGAATTACCTGCATCTGGCCCTTCTCCTAAATCCTGAAGCGCAACAATATTACGAGCATTGGTAAGTGTTTGCGCGCTAGTAGCACGGTTTGTAACCCACACTTCAATTCTGGTAATTTGAATATTGTTATTAATAAAAGGGTAACTAGCCAACGCCGTATCATAATTATCCCTGAAATAATGCGCTAGGAAAAAGTGTCGATTTTCATCATAATCTAAGGCAAATAACTCAAAGTCTTCTACTGTTCCTCCACCTTGAACGTTCACCGATCTGGTTTCTGATCTTTGTTCAGAGAACACACCGGTTATTGTTGTTCTTCCAAACTGCAGTCCCATTTTAACACCAAAAAGACTTTGCGCACCTTGTATTAGAGAGCTATTTAGAGGCATACTCACATTACCCACTTCTATACTCTGAATAATATCGTCTTCGTTGGGAGTATATTCCAGCTTTAATTGATTCTGAAAATCAAAGGTAGACTCTGTATCGTAATTGGCAGTAATCTGAAGTCTAGTTCCTATCTTACCCAATAAACTAAGACTAATTCTTTGATCGAAATCGAAAGTAAAATTACTTCGGTTCCTTGGTGAAAAGGCCGGATTATCCTGTTTAGTATACAACAACCCTAAATCCATTTCCACAGATCCTTGAGGAATAATTTCTATTTCATTACCTCCAAAAACCGATTCAAAAAAACCAGACTTTACATAAAAAATAGGCAACAAGTTTTTTCTCTTTTCCTCGCTACCATCTTTTTTACCACTAAAAGCCTCTATTTTTTCCTTAAAATATGCTCTTCGTTGCTCTTCTGCTACCAAATCCTCATATTCCTTTGGTGTTAAAAACAAAGGGTATCTCACATTAAAATCACCCAACATTTCACGATAAATGTATCTATTGGTGATAGGGTCATACTCATATTTGGTAACTATACTATTAGGATCGGGTAGTGCGATTTCACCTAATGAATATGTAGTACTGGTAGAATCACGAACTGTTTCGTTTTCCTGACCATACAACACCCCACTATAAAGTGTTATCAAACATACTAGTATTTTAAAAAAATTAAAGCGTAAATAATGTGAAGAGCTCAATGTTTTTATAAATTTTTTAGTGCTTGTTTAATAATATTTTCTACTGTTTCGTTTGGGGTATTTTTAAGAACCTTATCAATAACTTTTTCTGCAAGTTTTCGATTAAATCCAAGGGTTTCTAATGCTGATAACGCTTCATCTTTATTCGTATTGCTTTGGGACACTGAAACTTCATCAATATTGTAAACTTTAAGTATTTTATCTTTAAGATCGATAATCACTCTTTGAGCAGTTTTTGCTCCAATACCTTTGATAGATTGAATAGTTGCAACATCATTGGAAGCAATTGCCTCCTTAATTTGATCTGGGTGCAAAGATGACAACATAGTTCTTGCTGTGCTAGAACCTATACCAGAAACAGAAATTAGTAGTCTAAAAATTTCTCTTTCAGATTTTTCGACGAAGCCAAAAAGGGTATGAGAATCTTCCTTGACCTGTAAATGCGTATATAACTGAAGTAGTTCTCCTTCTGGCAATAAAGAAAAAGTATGTAATGAAATATGAATAAAGTACCCTACTCCACCACAGTCTATAACTACATCAGTAGGATTTTTTTCTACAAGCCTCCCCTTGATATGTGTGATCATATGTTAAGTTGATGTTAAGCAACCAAATGTAATAAAATTATACTAGATAAAAAGGTTAAAAAAACAAGCTTTAAAAAATGATTTTTAAAGCTTGTTAAAATTGATAATTATTTGGTAAATGTCTTATTTAATATCTTCCAAAACTGCCTGTTTTGCAATTGTCGACAAATCTCTTCCCCGTTTTTCCTTTTCCTGCGCATCAATAACGGCAACTGCAGCCATATTCACAATCTCTTCTACACTGGATCCTAACTGAAGAATATGTACCGGTTTGTTCATACCCATCATTATAGGACCAATAGACTCTACATTATTCAATTCACTTAACAACTTGTAATTACTATTCGCAGAATCTAAGTTTGGAAACACCAGGGTATTCACTTTTTGCCCGTTAAGTTTTGAGAATGGAAATTTATCTTTTCTCATTTTCCTATTTAAGGCAAAATTCATTTGCAATCCACCATCAACAATTAGATTTGGGTAATATCTATGAAGATATGCCACTGCGTCCTGTACTTTCTCTGCGTTTGGATGGTTGGAAGATCCAAAATTCGAATAAGAAACCATTGCAATAACTGGCTTAACCCCAAACATTTCGACAGTTCTTGCTGTCATTTGAGCAATTTTAGCTAGGTCTTTTGATGATGGCTCAATATTTATAGAAGTATCACTAATAAATAATGGTCCTTTATCGGTCATCATAACATTTACTGTGGCAATTCTGGTCGCTCCTTTTGCTAATCCAATAAGATCCATCATAGGTTTTACAACGGTAGGATAACTGCGTGAATAACCAGAAAGTAACGCATCTGCATCTCCTTCGTTAACCATCATTGCTGCAAAATAGTTACGCTCTCTCAACAATCGTTGTGCATCATACAAAGTAATTCCTTTTCTTTTATTGGCCTCCCAGTATTTTTTTGCATAGTGATTCTTTCTATCTATTTCTGAATCGGCCTTAGGATCTATAATATCTATTCCTGAAGGATCGAAATCTATTTCATTCATCAATTCAAGAATAACATCTTTTCGACCAAGTAAGATTGGGAATGCGATACCATCTTCTTTTACAGTTTGTGCTGCTTTCAAAACATCTAAATGATCTGCTTCTGCAAACACTACTCGCTTAGGATTGGTGCGCGCTCTTTCTAAGAGCAATCTTACTAGCTTATTATCATTACCCATTCTTTCCAGCAATTCATCTTCATATTTTTGCCAATCGGTAATAGGTTCTGTTGCAATTCCGCTTTCTATTGCTGCTTTTGCTACAGCTGGTGGTACTTTTGCGATAAGTCTAGGATCAAAAGGTTTTGGAATAATATAATCCTTACCAAAATTAAGACGAGTCTCACCGTAGGCTATATTTACCTGTTCTGGCACCGGTTCTTTTGCCAAATCTGCCAGCGCTTTTACAGCAGCCATTTTCATTTCCTCGTTAATCCCTGTAGCTTTTACATCTAATGCTCCTCTAAAGATAAATGGAAACCCAAGTACATTATTCACCTGGTTAGGATGGTCGCTTCTTCCGGTAGCCATGATCGCATCTTCTCTGGTTTTAATTGCCAGATCATAGCTTATCTCAGGATCAGGATTTGCCATAGCAAATACAATAGGATCATCAGCCATGGTCAACAACATCTCTGGTGTCACCAAATTTGCCATTGACAAACCTATAAATACATCGGCATCTTTCATAGCATCTGCCAATTCATGTACATCTCGATCTGTGGCAAATTCAGCTTTTTCTTTAGTAAGATTATCACGATCTTTTCGAATAACACCCTTACTATCAGTCATCACTATATTTTCTGCCTTAGCCCCAAAAGCCTTGTAAAGCCTTGTACAGGAAACTGCGGCGGCTCCCGCACCACTTACTACAATTTTAACTTCTTCTATGTTTTTGTTGGCAATTTCAAGAGCATTTAATAATGCTGCTGCAGAAATAATTGCGGTACCATGTTGGTCATCGTGCATAACAGGAATATCCAATTCTTCCTTAAGCCGTCTTTCTATTTCAAAAGCCTCAGGAGCCTTGATATCTTCCAGATTAATCCCCCCAAAAGTTGGAGCTATATTTTTTACTGTTTCAATAAACGCATCTACATCTTTGGTATCTACTTCAATATCAAAAACATCAATTCCTGCAAAAATTTTGAATAACAGACCCTTTCCTTCCATTACCGGCTTTGATGCCTCTGGCCCAATATCTCCTAATCCTAATACTGCGGTACCGTTTGATATTACCGCTACCAGATTACCTTTTGCTGTATATCGATATACATTCGATTTTTCTTTTTCTATCTCTAAACAAGGTTCTGCCACTCCTGGAGAATATGCCAAAGATAAGTCTCTTTGAGTAGCATATTTTTTGGTGGGAACAACTTTGATTTTACCGGGTGTAGGCTTTGCATGATATACTAACGCCTCTCTTCTTTTACTTTCGATACTCATACTAAATCAAGATAAATGTGAGAATACTAAGTATACAAAGGTACAAGTCTGTTTGACATGCGGAAATTTAAACCTAGTAATCTTCAAAAAAATTAAGAATAGCAAAAATGGATCGGTATTTTAACATTTAAATTAAGAATTCAATAACATTTAAATTTATTTATTGAATATTTCATCAGGATCAACCAAATTATCTAATTGCGCTCTGAGCTCTTTATCTAAGAATGTTAAACCAAGTTGATAGGAAGCATTCATCCAACCAAAACCACTAGGGGTAATATAGTCGAACTCGGTACCCACATTCCCATATTCTGCATATACCTTATGTGTGCATTTTACTACATCATATTTTTCGGGGATGGTACCATTATAGTTCACCGCATTTTTTGTGATCATCCAAAGCCATCGATATGCAAGTTCTTTAGCTTTATCATTATTTCCTGAAGCCATTAAACCTCGCCATATAATCATTTGATGCGGAGCCCAACCATTAGGGTAATCCCATTGTCGTTGTGGTGCATTAGGATCTGTTTTGTCTGCAATATCTACAGTACCTGCTACACCTCCCTTTTGCAATAATTTACCAGAAGTCAAATGTTTTACCACTTTTACTTGCTGATTTTCTGAACATAACCCCACCCACAAAGGATAATAATTGGTTGCCGATTCAATTTTTTGTTGGGTTTTGGAAACAAAGTCATAATCATAATAAGCCCCTTCCTCTTCATTCCACATGAATTTGTTCATTAAATCTTTTCTTTTTTCACTTTTTAACACCCAATCTTTGGAAGTATATTTTTTTCCTAAATATTCAAATTCATCACCATAAACTTCTTTTATTAAAAATGCGATATCTACCTCATACTTATACAATAAACTATTAATTCCAACTGTATTTAGGTTTGCACAAATATCATCGAGACGGTTAGAAGTATCATGACCACTTTCTCTCATTGATCTATCATGTGTAAAATATAGATCTAAGTCTTCATCAATCAATTCGCCACTCTTATATTTTGATGCAAATTCTTCTGGTGAAAGCTTATGTTTTTGCGCAAATTTCTTCAACACAAAATCAAAATGACCTTCTTCGGTTTCTGGAGGTATTCCTATACCTTCTCCATAAAACCTATTTAATCCAGTATCGGTTAAACGTACTCCTTTTTTCATCCAAACAGTTTCATATTCTTTGATTGCCATTGACAAATTCTTTATCAACCAATCTTTAGAAACATTGGGGTTATTGAGATATATTTCTTTTAACAAAGACGTAAAAAATGGAGGTTGTGTTCGAGTGAGATAATAGGATCTATTGGCATTTAAAATTTTACCATAGTATTTAATTTGGTATGCAAAGTTATCGGCCATTGCCATAGCTAGGTCTGCTCGACCGTCTATAAGTAACCCAATGGATTCAAAATAGCTATCCCAACCATACATTTCATTAAATCTACCTCCAGGTACCACAAAAGGTTTCCCAGTATATACTCCTTCATTTATGGTATACGCAAGATTTAAAATCCCAGGTTTATCATTTAAAGTTTTTACATATTCTGGAGTTAAATCTTTTGCAAGTTGTACCACCTTAACTTTTGAATTCTCCTGTGCTATAGTCTGAAAATATTGCAGAGCTTCTCCATCTTCATGAGGTATGTACAATCTAAGAGTATCAACATTAGATTTTGTGTCTTCTAAAACTTTTTCTAATCCTTTCTTATCTATAGATCTAGTTAGATTATTCCAAAACCGAGTTTTTATTAATCTTGAAATTCTGCTAGAGGGTCTTTCTTTTACTTTTTCTATGGAAACCATTTTGGAGTTTTCTACTATTGCCAATTCCTGAAGCAGGTTTGACAAATAATAGGTCCCTTCTATGGTATGTGAATTTTGGTCTGCATCGGTGTATACAAACTTTTTGGGACCATGGTCTTCAATGGTTATTTTTTTATCTCCATCGGTATCCTCTTGTTCGATTAACTTTTGAAGGACCGAAGTAGTTGACTTAGGTTTCGTAGTATCATTCTTACAACTACTTGTAAAAAGGGCAATCGTACCTAAACCCAAAAAAAGATATGATATTTTCATTTGATTATTAGTCTTTATTTTCAGTTACCAAAAAAATCCAACAACTAGCGCTGTAATAAATAATAAAATTACAGATAATATTCTATAATTCCTGTACCATGGTAACATCTTCAATTCTTTAGACTCTTCTGCAAACATTTCTCTTTTATAAGTATACTCCAAAATTTGTTGTTCAGATTGCGGCTTGGTTAACAAACTAACTGTTATATGAATCACCACACATATCACAAATAACCATGTGGCTTTCGCTAGAAAATGCAACTCATTTACTTCAGGAATCCAATTAAACGTTTGTGATAGAATCATAAAAATCGCTAGTGAAAACCCAGTTAATAAACTCACAATAGAACCTGTTCCATTGGCACGCTTCCAAAATAACCCAAGAATAAATGTAGAAACCGCAGGAGGACACGTGTATGCTATAACTAATTGCAAATATGTCCATAACGAATCACTCACGCTTTCTATAAATGGCACCCAAGAGATTGCCAGTACAACAAGTATAACAGTTGTTATCTGCCCTACTCTTACCAATTGTTTACTAGTCATTTCTGGTCTAATTTGTCTTACAAAATCCATTGTCACCAGAGTAGATGCCGAATTAAATGTTGCCGATACCGATGACATCATGGCCGCCATAAGTCCTGCTACCACAAGTCCCAGAACTCCAACCGGTAACAATTGAAATAGTAACACCGGGTATGTTAAATTTGGGCAATCTGATAAATCTTTACAAATCTCACCATTCGTCAAACCATAATTGAGAGAAGAAATATCAAGCTCACTAAATAACAGCAACGCCAATACTCCTGGCACCACCATAATAAATATTACAGGAAGTTTTAGTAACCCTGCAAATAAGGCTCCCCATCTACCATGATTTAAATTCTTGGCACCAAGCACACGCTGTACCATAAACTGATTATTGGCCCAAAAATAGAATCCTAGCAGCGGCACTCCTGTTAATAACCCCCACCAGGGCATGAACTCATCGTTGCTTGGTCTCACCAAACTAAATACCTCTCCAGAATTTGCCGGAATAAACTTACCTTCTGCAGCCCGATCTCCAAAGTTCACATCTCCAGATGATAACATGGCATCTAACTTTGCCATCATAGCAGACCACCCTCCACCTAATTGATCAAACGCAAAATAGGTAAGTAAGCAAGAGCCTAAAATTAGAAGTATCGCCTGAATTACTTCCGTTTGGATTACAGAGTTTAACCCACCGGGGATAGTATATGCAGCTGCCGCTACCGCCAGAATAATCAAGATTAGAGTAGAATCTAAAGACGGAAACAATAAGGTTAACACAATCTTTCCTACATACAATCCCGCAGCAGTATCAACCAAAATATTACCTATCACAGTAATGAAAGAAAAGTAATACCTAGATCTACTATCATACCTTCGCTCCAAAAATTCTGGCATCGTGTATACCCCAGATCTCAAATAGAATGGCAAAAAGAAGATGGAGAAGAAAATCAATACGACCACCGCAAACCATTCATAGTTGTATACATTAATATTGGTTTGGTAAGCATCTGAGGCCAAACCTACCAAAGTAGAACTTGAAATATTAGCAGAAAACAAGGCTATACCCACGATCGGCCAGGTCATAGTTCGACCACCCAAAAAATAATCCTCAGAATTCCCTCTTTTCGATTTTGATATTCCGTAGATAATGATTCCTATTAAATAAATAACTATAACTCCAATGTCGATATATGATAATTCATTCATGTGTGAAGTGTTTGATTCTGGATTAAATGCTAGTTCTTTAAGTATAAGATTTGGGAGAGTCTTAAAGCTAAAATTAATTACTTTTTTGTGAAAAAGCTTGCTGAATATACAAGTTTATAACAAAAAGAATGTGATATTATTAATGAAATACCGTAAAAAAATCTATACAAACGTTTGTATTATGAAATTTTCAAAAAAAAGAATGGGTTAACCTTTTAAAAAGTCAATATTACGTTGTAATCCTGAAAACTTAGTTCGCTTAACTGCAGATTTTTGAAATACCTTTGAGAATACTTCTTGTGTGATTTCTTCCCAATCCTTTTTTGTCATCTCTAACAACTCTGGTTTTGGATTAAACAGGGGTTCATTATGAGGTTTTGAAAATCGGTTCCATGGACAAACATCCTGACAAACATCGCAACCGAACATCCAATTATCGAATGTGTTTTTAAAGGAACTTGGTATTTCTTCTTTAAGTTCTATAGTAAAATATGAGATACATTTACTCCCATCTACCACATAAGGCTCAACAATAGCTTGTGTAGGACATGCATCGATACATGCTGTACATGTACCACAATGATCAGTCACAGGAGTATCATATTCTAAATCTAAATCTACAATAAGCTCTGCGATAAAATAAAAGGAACCCACCTGTTGTGTAAGTAAGTTACTATTCTTACCAATCCAACCCAATCCGCTTTTTGCTGCCCAGGCTTTATCGAGAACGGGTGCAGAATCTACAAAAGCCCTACCGTGCACCTCTCCTATTTCTTCTGAAATAAAATTAAGAAGTTGTTTCAATTTATCTTTGATCACAAAATGATAGTCAGTACCGTAAGCGTATTTTGAGATTTTTGGCGCTTCTTCATCTTTTTGAAAAGAAGAGGGAAAATAATTAAGTAATAATGAGATTACACTTTTTGAGCCTTCAACCAGTTTTGTAGGATCCAATCGCTTGTCGAAATGATTTTCCATAAACTTCATTTCTCCATGCATCTCTTTTTTCAGCCATGCTTCTAAACGAGGAGCTTCCTGTTCAAGAAATTCAGCTTTAGAAATACCGCAGGAGATAAAACCCAAACGTTTTGCTTCGGCTTTTATAAGTTTTGCATATGTCTCACCAGAATTCAAACCTTAGATATTTCTTATGAAAATTAATTCAAAAGTAATTCTTCTGAAGATGATATCCATATTCTTTTTATCTTTTAAACTCTTTTGACAGTGCTATCGAGGTAAGAATTTTATGATCGCATTTTCAGGCTTTAGTGTGATCAAAGGTTTAATATAAATCTCATCATGTTTAGGAACAATTTTATAGGCTCGTAGTAGCTCACTTATAGCCAAAACCATTTCATACATCGCAAAATTATTACCAATACACATTCTTGGCCCTGCTCCAAACGGGAAATACCAATCTGAATATTCTTTTTTAGCGATTTCGGGATGAAAACGATCTGGATTAAATACTTCGGGATCTTTCCAGAATGCTTTATGTCGATGTATTTCAAAAAAGGAAATAAGTACGGTTGTACCTTTTACAATTTCGAGGTCGTTAAAAGAATCACGCGCCACTGCTAATCGATCTGAAAAATAAGCCGGCGGATACATTCTCATTGCCTCTTCTACACACTGCTTTGTAAATGGATATGCTGAAACCTCTTCTAATGCCGATATGCTTGAGGAGGTATTTACTATTTCCTGATAGGCTTTTTGTTGAATTTTGGGGTTATGCCCAAGCAGCAACAAGGTAAAAGTAAGCGCATTTGATGTAGTTTCATGTCCGGCAGTAAAAAGAATAAGAATTTCATCTATTAACTGTTCGTTATCCATCGCGCTACCATCATCATATCTTGCCTCTAGCAACATATCCAGTAAATCATCGAAACGTTGATCTGACCTTTTTCTTTCTTCGATAAGATCATTCAAAATATCCCTTGCTTCTTTAGTAAGCTTGAGTGTTGCTTTGGTTTGCCCACTTATATTGAACCACCATCGCTTATAAGGTTGGCGTATTTCTTTAATTAAAGTCTTTTGAGCAGCCTCGGTAATGTATTGTAATCGTGAAACAGTCTCTCCACTATCTGTATAACTAAACAATGATTTTGCTACTACCTTAAAGGCCAAATCATTCATTATAGGGAAAACATCGATATCTTGTTCGGGTTGTATTTTTGAAAACTCTTCTTTAATTACACTCTTCATAGTGTCAATTAAAGACTCCAACTTTTTTTTATGAAAAGCCGGCTGAATCAATCGTCTTTGTTTTAGCCATTTTTCACCATTGGCCGTTAAAAGCCCTTCACCTATATATCGAGCCAAATCTTTGGTTTGCAACTCAGACTTATAATAATTTTTGTGATTCTTTTGTAGCATATGTTTAGCAAACCCAGCATCTCTAGTAAATATTACCGATTTGCCCATACCAAGTTGCACCTTAAAAACGTCACCATGTCTCTCGAAATTTTCGTTGTGAAATGGCAAGGGGTTTTTTAAAATACGACTAGCATTTCTAAGAACTTTGATAAACGGAACGACAGGAAGAGTTTTGTATGACATATACTATTAACTAAAAAGCCCTCCTTGAATTCCTCCTTTTATTCGTCCCAGATGCTTATACGCTGCCTCGGTAACTTCTCTTCCTCTTGGCGTGCGTACTATAAACCCCTGTTGAATCAGAAACGGTTCATAAACTTCTTCGATGGTTTCTGCACTTTCACTAACTGCGGTAGCCAATGTGGTTATTCCCACAGGTCCTCCTTTAAATTTATCTATAAGAGTAGATAATATTTTATTATCCATCTCATCTAACCCGTGTGCATCTACATTAAGCGCTTTAAGAGCGAATTTTGAGATTTCTATATCAATAGTGCCATTGCCCTTAATTTGAGCAAAATCACGCACCCTACGTAGTAATGCATTGGCAATACGAGGTGTTCCTCTACTCCTTCCTGCTATTTCTATGGCTGCTTCCATAGATATTGGAACTTTAAGGATTTGCGCACTCCTTTGTACAATAGTGGCCAATAATTCTGTAGAATAATACTGCAACCTCGATTGAATTCCAAAACGGGCACGCATAGGCGCGGTTAGCAGCCCTGATCTGGTAGTAGCTCCTACAAGAGTAAAAGGATTTAAATTTATTTGTACCGTACGCGCATTGGGGCCACTCTCGATCATAATATCAATTTTATAATCTTCCATTGCTGAATACAAATACTCCTCTACAATAGGGCTTAGTCTATGAATCTCATCTATAAATAGGACATCTCTATCGTCGAGATTGGTGAGTAACCCTGCTAAATCCCCAGGCTTATCCAAAACCGGACCTGAAGTTACTTTGATTCCCACTCCCAATTCATTTGCCAAAATATGCGCTAAAGTAGTCTTCCCTAAACCAGGAGGCCCATGAAATAGTGTATGATCCAAAGCATCATCTCTCATATTTGCAGCCTGTACAAAAATCTGAAGATTCTCTAAAACCTGATCCTGACCAGTAAAATCTTCAAAGGCAAGAGGCCTTAATGCTCTTTCAATATCTAAGTCCTCTTTTGAATAATTATCTGCAGAGGGGTCAAGGTTTTGATTCATAGATTAATAATTTTCTGTATAACATGGGTAATCCCAAGACAAAGATAGTATACTGATTGTGAAAATGATTTCTATTCCTAAGTAAATAAACAAAGTTTATTGGGAGGAACATCTTCAAAAGTCTTACATATTCAATTTTTATTTTCTAGGTTTCCCAATGCTATAAAAACTAAAAATAACTATTTCCATTCTTTTCTTTTATAACCTCCCCGCTGATCAAAAATTTTAAGAAGAAAAGCATAGCCACTATATCGGCAGAATATATTACTGCCTGAAAAACCGAATTGTTATAATAAAATTCTTGTATAGGAAGCATAGCGTTGACCAAAATACAACTACTTCCTGCTATTGCTAAATAGTGTGTATATGTATGGAGATTTCTTAGATATATAATAAAGCAACAAGCAAGATAAATAAAGAGAGACACTATAATTGCAACAGCAAAACCAATAGAATCTTCAAAATTTGGCATTGATAAGGTGAAAATAGAAAAAGTAAGATATAAAATTAACACTATACTTATTAAAACCGATGGGGTCAAAAATTCTTTAGATCTAATAGCACTAAAAGAAATAAATGGTAACAATAAATAAGAGCACATTAAATAGTATAACGTAAGTAATATGCCTACATACTTAAAATATTGCTCAAAATCTTTTAGAATAAGTATATCATTCACCATAATTATTATGATAATTAGAGGGTAGAGTGCATTAACTTTTTTCCGGTTTTCTAGATAAACCCAAATAAGACCTAAAGAGGATACTGGTTTTAAGATGATCAATTCTTCATTCCCAAAAAAAAGACCAACGTAAAAAATAAGCGCTATGGATACATAGCAGAAAATATGTGCTGCCGAGTAAAAATTCAAACCAGATTAACGTATTTATACCTAAAAATAGGATATAATTTCGATTTACCCATTAAATCTCACCAGTCTTAACCAACAATGGAAAGTGATAAAAAAGAAAAAACCCTTTTAAACAAGTTTAAAAGGGTTAATTTATCTTAACTACATCTCTTTAGTGATGCATTTCTTCTTCACCATCTTGTAAAGGCGTAATTTGAGAGACCCAATCCTGTCCCGCAATTACATATTCACCATTTTCATTGGTCTTACTATAGTCATAAGGCCATCTGTATACATGAGGAATATCACCAGGCCAGTTACCATGCATGTGCTCTACTGGCGTGGTCCACTCTAATGTATTAGATTTCCATGGGTTTTGCGTTGCTTTTTTACCGTAGAACATTGAAACGATAAAATTATATAAAAATACCAACTGTGCGGCTGCTGTTATTAATGCGAAAACAGTAATCAACACATTGGTATCTGCTAAATCATCAAAATATGGGAAATTCGAATTGGTGTAATAACGACGTGGTAATCCCGCCATACCAATAAAGTGCATTGGGAAGAATACCCCATAGGCACCAATTGCGGTTACCCAGAAATGAACATATCCAAGGTTTTTGTTCATCATTCTACCATACATTTTAGGGAACCAGTGATATACCCCGGCAAATAATCCATAAAGGGCAGATATTCCCATTACCAAGTGGAAGTGTGCTACTACGAAATATGTATCATGCACGTTAATATCTAATGTACTATCTCCAAGAATAATACCTGTAAGACCACCTGTAATGAATGTTGAAACTAATCCGATTGAAAATAACATAGCCGGATTAAGCTGCAAGTTACCTTTCCATAGTGTGGTGATATAGTTAAATGCTTTTACCGCAGAAGGAATCGCGATTAATAACGTCGTAAATGTAAATACAGATCCTAAAAACGGATTCATTCCTGAAATAAACATATGGTGCCCCCATACAATCGTAGATAAGAAAGCAATAGCTAAAATAGATGCTACCATCGCTCTATATCCAAATATAGGTTTACGTGCGTTTGTTGCAATAATTTCTGATGTTATACCTAAAGCCGGAAGTAATACAATGTATACCTCTGGGTGTCCTAAGAACCAAAATAAGTGTTCAAACAATACTGGCGAACCTCCTTGATTATGTAAAACTTCTCCAGCAATATAGATATCACTTAAATAGAACGAAGTACCAAAACTTCTATCCATAATAAGTAATAATGCTGCTGAAAGTAATACTGGGAAAGATACAATACCGATAATCGCAGTTACAAAGAAAGCCCATATCGTTAAAGGCATTCTTGTCATTGACATTCCTTTTGTTCTTAAGTTAATTACTGTTACTACATAGTTCAATGAACCTAATAACGAAGATGCGATAAATATTGCCATAGACACCAACCATAATGTCATCCCAGTTCCAGAACCTCCGATAGCCTGTGGCAATGCACTTAATGGTGGGTAGATAGTCCATCCTGCAGATGCAGGTCCAGCCTCAGCAAATAATGATAATACCATGATTACACTACTTAAGAAGAATAACCAATAAGAAATCATATTCAAGAACCCAGAAGCCATATCTCGGGCTCCAATTTGTAATGGAATCAATAAGTTACTAAATGTACCACTTAGACCAGCTGTAAGCACAAAGAATACCATTATTGTACCATGAATAGTTACAAGAGCCAAGTAAATACTAGGATCCATTACACCGTCGGTTCCGAACTTACCTAAAAGTACTTCATAAATAGTGAATTTATGATCTGGCCAAGCCAACTGCATTCTAAATAACAGGGACATAGCTATACCAATAATACCCATAATCAAACCAGTAACTAAATACTGCTTTGAGATCATTTTATGATCTTGACTAAAGATATATTTGGTAATAAATGTCTCTTTGTGGTGGTGGCCGTGGTCATCGTGGGCATGCTCACCTGCATGTGCTATTGCTGACATATGCTATTTCTTTTTTAATAAAATATACTAAATTCTTCTTTTTCTTCTAGTTACTTGCTTGAGCTGACATTTGCTCACCAAATGTTTGCTGCGTTTTTAACCATGCTTCATAGTCTTCTTCTGACTCCACAACAATCTTCATTTGCATATTATAATGTGAAGCTCCACAAATCTTATTACATAACAAATAGTAATCGAATGTGTATTCTTCTAATGCTTCATCTCCAGCTGCAACTAATTTCTTACTCTTCTCTTTTCTAATTTTATTGATAGTAGCTACTTTCTCTATCATAAAATCGCTACTTCTCATTTCTTCAGAGGTCATCGTAGGAGTGTATGAAAATTCAGTAATCATACCTGGCACTACATTCATCTGTGCTCTAAAGAATGGCATATAAGCAGAGTGTAAGATATCTTGGGATCTCATTTTAAAGATCACTTTTCTATTTACTGGCAAGTGCAACTCTGTTGTAACTTTATCATCTTTACCGTAATTATCAGAAGCATCTATACCTAAGGTATTAACTCCTTCGATAAAACGTACATTAGCTTTTCCTAATACATTATCTTCACCAGAATATCTAGCTCTCCAGTCAAACTGGTAAGCATATAATTCAACGATTAAAGGATCACCCTCTTCTTCATCGATATTCATGATATCTGTCCATGTAAATAATCCGTAGATAATAAGACCAGCCAAAACAATAACAGGGATAATGGTCCAGATAAATTCTAATTTATCATTATCTGCGAAAAACAATGCTTTGTTTTCCTTTTTACCTCTATACTTATATGCGAAGTAATGAAGTAATCCTTGCGTAAGAATTTGTACGAACATAATCAATACCATCGAGATAAGCATTAATCTATCGTAATCTACACCATGCTCTGATGCTGACTCTGGCAAGAAAAACGTATGATACTCTGTAAAACAATATATTGTTAAAAGGTAAATGAAAACCACGAAGGCCAACATAAGCTTACCCTGCATATTATTATCCTTATCATTTGCAACTTGGGAATCATCAACATTTTTTAATTGAGACAACTTCAAGATTTTCGACATTTGCCACAATGTGATTCCGAAAAGTGCTATAACTACTATGGTTAAGAATACAGTCATTTTTATCTATCTTCTTTTTTACAATTCAAATTTTAATAATGGAAATGTTTACTTTCCTCTAAATATGGGTTTCCTTTTGCCAATAAAGGCGCTTTTGTAAGTGCTCTGAAAACAACGAACAAGAACAATCCTAAGAACAACAATACAGCACTTATTTCGCTTATACCTATGAACCAAGATTCTCCAACCGTTGCCGGCATAACCATATTAAATACATCTATATAGTGACCACATAGAATAACTATTCCAGCCATTACAACAAACCAATTTACCCTCTTGAAATCACTATTCATCAACACCAATAATGGGAAAATAAAGTTCATTACTAACATACCAAAGAAAGGTAGTTTATAATCTTCAATTCTTGTGATGAAGTAAGTAACCTCTTCAGGAATGTTAGAATACCAGATCAACATGAACTGAGAGAACCAAAGGTATGTCCAGAAAATACTAATACCGAACATAAACTTTGCTAAATCATGAATATGACTGTCATTTACAAATTCTAAGTATCCTTTAGATTTAAGGTAAATTGTCATTAAAGCAATGGTAGTAATTCCCGAAACAAATAAACTAGCGAAAACATACCATCCGAACAATGTACTAAACCAATGTGGATCAAAACTCATAATCCAATCCCAAGACATCATAGACTCTGTGTAAATAAAGAACACCAAGAATCCAGCAGATATCTTAAAACTCTTCTTGTACCATCTGTTTCCTTCTGAATCTTCATCTTGTTTTCTTGAAAACTTAACTGCGAAGTGACGATATAATAACCATCCTCCTAAGAATATTGCAGCTCTGATTATAAATCCTGTACCATTTAACCAGCCTGATTTACCTTGAATTAATTTATCGTGTGCAACAACTTCTGGGTCTGCCCATACAAATAAATGATTTACATGGAATCCCGATAATGCTAATATCACAAATAGAATGATTCCCCCTGGTACAAGGTATGCAGTAATTGCCTCCATAACCCTAAACAATACCGGTGACCATCCCGCCTGCGCTGCAAATTGAATCGCATAGAATGCAAGAACACCTAAAGCGATCATAAAGAAGAAAAAGGCTGCAACATATAATGCTGCCCAAGGCTTATTTTGCAATTGATGCAATACATGTTCGTAATGTGCGTCACCTCCGTGAGCATCTTCTCCATGTCCTTCACCATGATCTTGAGTTGCCGTTTCTCCATGACCTCCACCATGAGAATCATGAGATGCCATCATTTCTTTTACCTCTTCTATAGAACTAGGTCTCTGTGCAAATCCTAAAACCAGACCTACAAGACCTACAACCATAAGGATGATAGAAAATAATCTTAATCTATTTGATAGCTTGTACATATCTTTATAATATCGTTATTCTTTACTCTTTTAATTTTAGTGTTCTGCACCAGAATGGTCTTCCTCAACTTTTGGTGCTACTTCTGCAACATCTGCGTCTATACGAGCAGTTGTTCCCTCGAGATCAGCTTTTAGCTTTTGCACATACTGTACAATCTGCCAACGCTCATGCTCACTAGTTTGAGAAGCATAAGATCCCATAGAATTTATACCGTAGTACATCACATGATAAATACTACCTTCTGTGATTGCTCTACCAGCGTCATCATAACTAGGAACCCCAAGAATTTTTTCTCTTTGTACTAAGATTCCTTTTCCGTCTCCTTTTGTACCATGACAAACGGCACAATATATATCGTAAAGCCCTTTACCTTTTTCTTGGTTTTCTAAAGTATATCGTATAGGATTCTTTAGTGTATCTTTTGCTAACTGATAACCTTCGTTAGAATTTTCAAAATCGTAAGGCATCCACCCTCTTGGTATAGAACCTTCTGCAGGTTGCATAGCTTCCTGTTCCCCAGGAAACACCCTGTATTCTCCGTAAGTTTCATAACCAACAGATTCATACATATTTGGCATATATTGATAATTAGGCTTAGAATCTTTTTGACAAGAAACAATCCCTAAGATCATTACTACCGCTGCTATTATTTTTATACTATTCTTCATTATTACTAATGGTTATCTTCTTCCTTTTCTATTACTTTTACCTCTACTGCTCCAGTATCACTTAATAAACTGGTAAGTGCATTTACGTCGTGGTGACCAGCATCTACCTCCATCAAAAAGTGGTCATCGGTTGTTCTTACATCAGGATTTTCAGCTTCTTTAAACGGCCATAATCTACTTCTCATGTAAAAAGTGATAACCATTAAGTGAGCAGCAAAAAATACTGTAAGCTCAAACATAATAGGAACAAAAGCAGGCATATTTTCGATATAGCTAAAACTTGGTTTACCACCAATGTTTTGAGGCCAATCTTCGATCATGATATAGTTCATCATAGTGATCGCCACCGTGAGTCCTACACATCCATACATGAATGCTGTAATAGCCAAACGTGTATGTGGTAATCCCATAGCTTTGTCTAACCCGTGTACCGGAAACGGACAAAATACTTCTTCGATGTGATAATGTTCTGCACGAACCTTCTTTACAGCGTCCATTAGGACATCATCATCATTATATAATGCATGTATAACTTTCGATGCCATACTTTTAATTATTTTTAAGTTTAGCGGCTTGACCAGCCCAATCATCACGTTGTGCTCTACCAGGGAACGAACCTGTGATACTATCTAACAAATCATACTCTTTCGCAGTCATTTTACTTACCTGATCAAAAGTATATATTCCGATCTCATTTAGTTTCTTTTCCATCACTGGTCCAATACCATTCACCTTTTTAAGATCGTCTGCTTGTTGGGTTTCAGGATCAAAAGTACCTAGATTACCCAATAAATTATTTATATCTTCTTCTGTAGCTTCTATTTTAGCTTCTACAACTTTCTCGACTTTTTCTTCAGTTACCTTAGTTGCAGTTTTTGGAAGTTCGTCTCTATGGTCTATTCCTGCTTCTCTTAATTTCTTATATTTTTCTCCAGAAGATTTTAAGATCGTCTTAACCTCCGCTTGTGCAATTACAGGGAATGTACGTGCATATAGTAAGAACAACACAAAGAAGAACCCTATCGTACCGATGAAGATACCAATATCTACAAACGTAGGAGAGAACATTGTCCATGAAGACGGAAGATAATCTCTGTGTAATGATGTTACGATAATTACGAAACGCTCAAACCACATACCTATATTTACTACTATCGAAATTATAAAGGAGAACATGATACTTCTTCTCAATTTTGGGAACCACATAAACTGTGGAGAGAATACGTTACATGTCATCATTGCCCAATATGCCCACCAGTAAGGTCCAGTTGCTCTATTCAAGAAAGCATATTGTTCGTACTCTACTCCAGAATACCAAGCAATAAATAACTCAGTTATATATGCTACACCCACTATAGAACCAGTAATCATAATTACAATGTTCATTAGTTCTATATGTTGTATGGTAATGTAATTTTCTAAGTTAGACACCTTTCTCATAATGATAAGAAGTGTGTTCACCATTGCAAATCCTGAGAATATTGCCCCTGCAACGAAATATGGAGGGAAGATTGTGGTATGCCATCCTGGGATTACAGATGTAGCAAAGTCAAAAGATACAATAGTATGTACAGAAAGTACAAGTGGCGTTGCCAAACCTGCAAGAACCAAAGATACCTCTTCAAAACGTTGCCAGTCTTTTGCTCTACCGCTCCATCCAAAAGAAAGTAAACCGTATATTTTCTTATTAAATGGTGTAATTGCTCTATCTCTGATCATTGCAAAGTCAGGCAATAAACCAGTCCACCAGAATACTAAAGATACCGATAGATACGTAGAAATCGCAAATACATCCCAAAGTAATGGTGAGTTAAAGTTCACCCACAGTGATCCAAATTGGTTAGGAATTGGCAGTACCCAATATGCCAACCATGGACGTCCCATGTGAATAATTGGGAAAAGACCTGCTTGAATTACCGAGAAGATTGTCATCGCCTCTGCAGATCTGTTAATTGCCATTCTCCATTTTTGACGGAATAACAATAATACAGCAGAAATAAGTGTACCTGCGTGACCGATACCTACCCACCATACAAAGTTGGTGATATCCCAGGCCCATCCTACTGTTTTATTTAATCCCCAGGTTCCAATACCTGTAGAAACTGTATATATAATACAACCTATCCCCCAAAGAAAAGCAACAAGTGCGATAGAGAATACAATCCACCAAGATTTATTTGCTTTTCCTTCAACCGGTGCAGCAACATCGACTGTTACATCGTGGTATGTTTTATCACCAGTTACTAAAGGCTTTCTTATAGGTGCTTCGTAATGAGACATAATCCTTTATAATTGAATTTATTCTTTATTTAGTTAATTAGGCTTCTGTAGTATTTCTTACTTTAGTTTGGTACATCACATTTGGTTTTGTACCTACGTGCTCAAGTAAGTGATACATACGATTATCTTCTTTAAGTTTGGCTACTTTACTTTCCTTATCATTGATATCTCCAAAAATCATAGCCCCAGATGAACAAGCAGCCGAACATGCAGTCTGGAATTCTCCATCCTTAACCATTCTTCCATCTCGTTTTGCATCTAGTATTGTTTTTTGTGTCATTTGAATACACATAGAACATTTTTCCATAACCCCTCTAGAACGTACAGTAACATCTGGGTTAATAACCATTCTACCAAGGTCATTATTCATATGATAATCAAACTCGTCGTTATTACTATATAAGAACCAGTTAAATCTACGTACTTTATAAGGACAGTTGTTTGCACAATATCTTGTACCTACACAACGGTTATATGCCATATGGTTTTGCCCTTGTCTACCGTGAGAAGTTGCCGCTACCGGACATACGGTTTCACAAGGAGCATGGTTACAGTGCTGACACATTACAGGTTGGAATACTACCTGCGGATTGTCTGATGCACTTTCCATCTCACCAAATTCAGAAAGAGAGCTTCCTAAACCAGCGATATTATCTTTCTTCTGATCATCTTTCTCAAAGCTATCCTGAGAAGAGTAGTAACGGTCAATACGCAACCAGTGCATATCACGAGATCTACGTACCTCAGACTTACCAACTACAGGAACATTGTTCTCTGCATGACAAGCTATCACACAAGCACCACAACCGGTACATGCATTTAAATCGATAGAAAGATTGAAGTGATGACCAATAGAACGATCAAATTCATCCCAAAGATCTACCTCTGGAGAAGTTACTTCGTATTCGATATGATTTTTACTTACTTCTGGTATAGCATTCCATACATGCTTGTCCTTAGTATTAAAAATCTCCAATGTTGTTTCCTTAACAATGTCTCCTCTACCCATTAAGGTGTTATGTAACTGTACACAAGCGAACTCATGAACCCCTTCTACAGCGGTTATAGTTACATTTTGAACATTATTAAAGTTCTTATATAATGAATAGGCATTTACACCTACTATCATTTCTTCTTTAAGCCCTTTTGACTTACCATATCCTAATGCAAGTCCTACAGAACCTTTAGCTTGACCTGGCTGAATAATAACTGGAGCAACAACTTCAGTATCTCCAACAGTAACTTTTGCATAACTACCGTTTAAGGCTCCATTTGCTACGTTTTCATTAGTAAGCCCTAAAGCTTCAGCATCAGCTCTTGAAACCGTTAAGTAGTTATCCCAAGAAGCTCTGGTAATCGGGTCTGGCATTTCTTGTAACCAAGGGTTATTAGCTTGTTGCCCATCACCCATTGCTGTTTTGGCATACAAAGTAAGCTCTAAACCGTTTGCAGCTTTAGCATTTGACAATCTTCTTGCCGCCGCAGCAACATCTGGACCGCTAGAAACCGGAGTAGCTGCTTCGGCATCGACAACATCACCTTCTGGCGTTGAGATAGCGTCTACTAACTCCTGTTTTGGAAGTGCAGGTGTTACTAAAACACCATCGTGCAATGCTTGGTTCCAAGAACTACCTCCTAGAATACCTGTCCATGCACTTTTAATATAATCGTGATATGTAGACGTATTTCCTGTCCACTTTAATAAAGTATCTTGAAATTGTCTAGTATCAAATAATGGTCTAATTGTTGGCTGTGTTAAGCTATAGCTTCCTTTCTTTAACTCAACATCTCCCCAAGATTCTAAATAATGAGGTGTAGTTGCCACATAACTACATAATTCTGCAGTAGCATCATTATGCATACTAAATGCTACCGAAAGCTCAACTTTATCAAGTCCAGCCTTAAACTCATCTGCATTAGGCAACGAGTATGCAGGGTTTACACCAGCTATTAACAAAGCACCAACACGACCAGCATTCATATCCTTTACTAGTTGTGCAACTGCTTTAGCATCTCCCTGACGTATCTTTCTTGGCGTAGCTTCATTAAATGCTTTACTCGAGATAGCTTTGTTGATTGCCAACACCACTAACTGAGCATCTACATCCTGAACACCACTAACCACTACGGCATTTCTACCAGCCTTCTGAATTTCCTTTGCAGCTTTAACCACATGAGCATCTAAATCTGCTCCTAAAGAACTCTTAGAGCCAGAACCCGTAACATATGCGTACAATGCAGCTAATACTTGCTTTTGTTGCGCAGGAGTAATAGCTACTCTTTTATCAGCATTTGCTCCTGTTAATGACATGTTAGATTCAAAATGGATGTGCTTAGACATTTTTCCATTTTTAGGAACTCGCCCTTGCGCATAGCCACTATCGTATCCTCCTCCTTGCCAATCTCCTAAGAAATCTGCTGCTACACTTACAATAGTATTTACTTTTGAAAAATCGTAATCTGCAAGGGCTCTTTCTCCATACATCGCTTGATACGCATCTAAAGCTTCGCTTTGAGATACAGCATCATACACCACATGCTTTACGTTTTGATATTTTGCTTTGAATTCAGAAACCAATTTAGAAGTCGAAGGACTCGCAAAAGTCTGCGTAAGCAATACTATTGGTTTTCCGCCTAAAGCATTCAACTTAGCACCAACTTCTTTATCTAAAGTTTCCCAGCTAATATCTTCTCCACCTTTTTTCTTAGGTCCTTGAAGACGTGAATTATCATATAAAGACAGAACCGAAGCATGAACTCTTGCGTTTGCATCTCCATTTGAAGTCGCAAGGTTATTATTCTCTACTTTGATTGGTCTACCTTCTCTTGTTTTGATTAAAACACTAGCAAAATCATACCCATCTGCAATTGTTGTAGCATAGTAATTTGCAACACCTGGAACTATACGATCCGGCTGCACCACATAAGGTATTGATTTTTTCACAGGCCCTTCACATGCAGCTAAAGTTGCTGCAGCTGTACTGAAACCTACATATTTAAGAAAGTCACGACGAGAAGTCGAAGAACTCTCTAAAGATGATTTATCTCCTAAAAACTCATCCGTTGGTATTTCCTGAACGAACTCATTTTGTTGTAGCGTCTCAACAATAGAGCTATTTTCGTTTAGCTCTTCAACACTTTTCCAGTATTTCTTGTTTGATGACATATATAATTGATATTAGCTTCTTACTTAAATTCCGTTAACGGACTATTTTATTAATAGTGACACTTACCACACTCTAAACCACCCATCTGAGCAGCCGTAAGCTGATCTACACCATATTTTTTAGAGAGTTCTTTATGAATTTTTTCATAGTACTCATTATCTGCAACCTTAACATTGGTCTCTCTGTGACAGTTGATACACCATCCCATAGTAAGTGGAGCATGCTGATACATAATTTCCATCTCTTCTACTGGACCGTGACATTTTTGACATTCTACTCCAGCAACACTTACGTGCTGAGAGTGGTTAAAGTATGCAAAGTCTGGAAGATTATGAATACGAACCCATTTTACCGGCTCAGTTTTCCCAGTATACGACTGAGAAGCTTCATCCCAACCTACAGCTTTATACAACTTCTTAATTTCGCCATCATAAAACTCTTTTGAGTAATCTTCGGTAGCCGTAGTCTCTGCAACCTCACTGATAGACTTATGACAGTTCATACAAACATTCAAAGAAGGAATTCCTGAATGTTTAGACACTCTTGCAGAAGAGTGACAATATTTACACTCTATCTGGTTTTCGCCAGCATGTATTCTATGAGAATAGTGGATTGGCTGAATTGGAGCATATCCTTGATCTATACCTACCTGCATGAAATACCCATATACAAAGTACCCACTTGCAAGTAACAAGAACACTGCAGACACCAATACTAAGAACTGATTCTGAACAAACGCTTTCCAGAGTGGAGTTCTTTCTTCGCTTACTGGCAATTCAACATTATTTGCCTCGGCAAAACTTCTTAATGTTTTGTTCACCAAATACAGCACCACCATAAGCATTAAGAATACTAATGCTAATATTGCTAAAATAACATTGGTAGAAACCCCAGAACCACCTGTAGCAGTTGCCGTTGTTTGTCCTGGAGGTGGTGGAGGCGGATCTGCCTTTGGCACCATCACATAGGCCAAGATATTATCAATATCTGTATTTGTTAACTGCGGAAAAGCATTCATCGCAGTCTTATTGTACTCTTCGTAGATCGCGATAGCCTGAGCATCTCCAGCCGCAATCATAGCCGCACTATTTTTTACCCAAGAATATATCCACTCTCTATCATACTTATCTGCAACTCCAAAAAGAGCAGGACCTGTCATTTTCTTATAACGTTTATGACAAGCAGCACATAAAGATTTGAACAACTCTTCTCCTTTGGCTACATCTCCTCCAGATGTAGTTTCGGTCGCTGCAGCTTCAGGGGCAGCTTCTTCCTGTCCAAAAACAGGACTCAAAAAAGTAAATAAAAAAACAGTTCCTAGGATTAGGATTTTAGAGGCTGAATTTCGGTGTTTCACCTGTTTCATATTATCAAGTAGAATTATCGTCTTAACTTTGGTATGGTTTTTTCTATACTTTGTTAAAAAAATATAAAAACGGCCATTTTTAATTCGACGACAAAAGTACTACAATAAGTCGATTTTGGAAATGTTAGAGAAGCGTTAACTACTAATTTATAATAATTCTAAATAATATTTTTTGGCAATTTTGAGTTATTAAACTTTACCTTTGCTCTAAATTAATTTGTAATGAGAATGTTAAACCTAAAACGTTGTAGTTTTTTAATTTGTTTTAACCTTTTGAGTATTTCATATCTAACAGCTCAAGATTCAACAAATACAACCACAGACACACCAAATAATGGTAATTTTATAACCGCTAACATAGACCCTGTTCCTGAGGCTACCGTTACTATTAATCAAGATCCCAGAATTCAGACCTTGCTTAACATCAAATCTAAGATGGAAAAAGATGGAGATTTTAGTGATCGATACAAAATACAGTTATACTATGGAAACCTCAATAAAGCTAATGAAATTATGAGGTCTGCAAGAGAAGAATTTCCAAAATTAGACGTCTCAATACAATTTGAAACTCCCAACTACAAAGTTTGGATGGGAAATTACAGAACCAGACTTGAAGCCGATAAAGCTCTTAAAGAAGTTTACACTAAATTCCCTAGCGCTTTTATCTTTAGGCCAGAAAAAAAATAACAACACGATAAGTAAACAAAAAAAAGCCTCTACATGTAGAGGCTTTTTTTTGTTTATAAATAAACTTTACAGCTTTTTCTTCACTGCTACTTCTTGGTAAGCTTCAACAACATCTCCTATCCTGATATCATTGTAATTCTTGATCTGAAGACCACAATCATATCCTTTTCCTACCTCTTTCACATCATCTTTAAATCGCTTTAAAGAAGCTAACTCTCCAGTATATACAACCACACCTTCTCTAATCAATCTAATACCAGAGTTTCTGTATATCTTACCATTCTGAACCATACATCCTGCAATGGTACCCACTTTAGAAATCTTGAAGGTTTCTCTGATTTCTGCCGTACCAGTAATTTCTTCCTTCATTACTGGAGAAAGCATACCTTCCATCGCATCCTTCAGGTCATTAATAGCATCGTAGATGATAGAATATGTCCTGATATCGATTTCTTCTTTATCTGCTACAGATCTTGCATTACCCGCTGGTCTTACATTAAACCCAATGATAATCGCATCAGATGCAGAAGCAAGCAACACATCACTTTCAGTAATAGCACCTACTGCCTTGTGAATAATATTTACATGAATCTCTTCGGTAGATAATTTCTGGAACGAATCTGTTAATGCTTCAACCGAACCATCTACATCTCCTTTTAATATAATATTCAACTCCTTGAAATCTCCAAGTGCAATTCTTCGTCCAATTTCGTCAAGTGTTATATGTCGTTGTGTACGCACAGACTGCTCTCTGTGTAACTGAGCACGTTTTGATGCAATATCTTTTGCTTCACGCTCATCTTCCAGCACATTAAATTTATCACCCGCCTGAGGCGCTCCATCTAGACCAAGGATTGAAACCGGAGTTGATGGCCCAGCTTCTTTAATATTGTTTCCTCGCTCATCTTGCATCGCTTTAACTTTACCGCTATTCTTTCCTGCAAGCACATAATCACCTATTTTAAGCGTTCCTGTTTGAACCAATACCGTTGAAACGTATCCTCTACCTTTATCAAGGAAGGCCTCAACCACCGTACCAGATGCCAAACGATTTGGATTCGCCTTTAATTCTAATATCTCAGCTTCAAGAAGTACTTTCTCAAGCAATTCTTTTACACCAAGTCCGGTCTTTGCCGAAATATCATGTGATTGAATTTTACCACCCCAGTCTTCAACCAATAAATTCATTGAAGCTAATTTTTCTTTAATCTTATCAGGGTTTGCAGTAGGCTTATCAACCTTGTTTATTGCAAAAACAATAGGAACCCCAGCTGCTTGAGCATGGCTAATAGCTTCCTTTGTTTGCGGCATCACATCATCATCGGCTGCGATCACAATAATAGCCAAATCGGTCACCTGTGCTCCACGTGCACGCATCGCTGTAAACGCTTCGTGACCCGGTGTATCTAAAAACGCTATCTTTTGCCCACTCTCCAATTGTACACCATACGCTCCAATGTGTTGGGTAATCCCTCCACTCTCACCAGCGATTACGTTCTCTTCACGAATATAATCCAGTAATGACGTTTTACCATGATCAACATGTCCCATAACTGTAACTATAGGTGCTCTAGGAGACAGGTCTTCGGGAGCATCAACAATCTCTTCGATAGATTCCTCAATATCTGCCGTTACAAAATTCACTTCGTAACCAAACTCGTCTGCAACAATAGACAAAGTCTCTGCATCGAGACGCTGATTCATCGTTACCATGATACCTAGAGACATACAAGCCGATATTACTTCGGTTGTAGACACACTCATCATCGTAGCAACCTCAGAAACGGTAACAAACTCTGTAACCTTAAGAATCTTACTTTCTTGTTCTTGCTGCGCTACATCATCTTCCGCTTTTTGACGGTGCTGATCTCTTTTATCTCTTCTATATTTTGCCGCTTTCGACTTATTAGATTTCCCTTGTAATTTTTCAAGAGTCTCTCTAACTTGTTTTTGCACTTCTTCTTCGCTAGGCTCCTCCTTAACTATAGGTGGTCTTTTTCCTTTTCCTTGACCTCTTCCTCGATTTCCTCCAGGACCTCTATTTCCACCAGGACCTCGGTTACCTTGTCCACGGTTTCCTCCAGATTGATTACCTCCAGGTCTTCCTCCACCATTACCAGAAGCTCCGCTTTCTTTACTTATTCTTCTACGACGCTTTTTAGGATCACCAGCACCACCTTTGTCAGATTTATCATCTTTTTTCTTGGCAGGTTTTTTAAACTGAGTAAGATCAATTTTTTGACCTGTAAAGTTAGGACCGTCTAGTTTTTTATACTGCGTCTTTACTTTTTCTGGTCCAGTTGAGACATTCGCCTCTGGAGCAGGTTCTTCTTTCTTTTCAGCAACAGGTTTTGCGGGAGGTGGTGTCTCCTGTTTTTTCTCCTTCACCTCTTCTACTGGTTTAGGAGCCTGTTTTGTTATTTTAATGCTTTTCTTAGCCGGTCTGTTAGAAATCATTTCCGGCTCTTTAGCTTTAACTTCTTCTTTTTTAGGAGCTTCTTCCGCTTTTACTTCGGGCTTTTGCGCTTCTTGCTCCTTTTTCTTCTCTAAATCAATTTTCCCTACTTGTTTAGGGCCACTTAATTGAGCTTTGGCTTTTACAACTTCACGTGCCTCTGCAAGCTTACGTTTTTCTTCCTGCTCATTCTCAATCTGCACACGTAATGCCTCTTTCTCTTTTCGTTTTTCTTCTCCAACCTCTTTAGAAGCCACCTTTTTACTCTTATCGGTCTGAAATTCATCAAACAAGAGTTGATAAATGTCTGGAGAAATTTTTGTGGTAGGACGCGCATCGATCTCGTGACCTTTTGAATTCAAAAAGTCAACAGCCCGATCTAGCGAGATATTGAATTCGCGTAGTACCTTATTTAATCTCATTGTTTTTGCTTCAGCCATAAATGCCTTTTATTTTATGCTCAAATATAAATTAATTGTGTTTATTAATCCTCAAATTCTGATTTTAATATTTTTATCACCTCACTCACAGTCTCTTCTTCAAGATCTGTTCGCTTCACTAGGTCAGACATATCTTGCTCCAAAATACTCTTCGCAGTATCCAACCCTATCTTTGAGAATTCTTCTATAATCCAAGAATCAATTTCGTCTGAAAATTCTGTTAACTCCACATCTTCTTCAACACCTTCTCTAAATACATCTATTTCAAAACCAGTTAATTGACCCGCTAGTCTAATATTATGACCTCCTCGTCCAATCGCCTTAGAAACTTCTTCTGGCCTCAACATTACTTCGGCACGAGAGTTCTCCTCATTAATCTTAATAGAAGTAACTTTTGCTGGACTCAACGCTCTTGTTATATACAATTGTAGGTTATTCGTATAATTAATTACGTCAATGTTTTCATTACCTAACTCCCTTACAATTCCATGAATACGAGAACCTTTCATACCCACACACGCTCCAACAGGGTCAATTCTATCATCATAAGAATCTACTGCAACTTTAGCCTTTTCACCAGGAATTCTAACGACTTTTTTAACTGTTATCAATCCATCGAAAACCTCAGGAATCTCAGATTCAAATAATTTTTCTAAAAATAACGGAGAAGTTCTTGACATGATAATAGCCGGCTTATTACCTTTTAACTCTACCGATTCTATAACTCCTCTAACATTTTCTCCTTTACGGAAAAAGTCTGAAGGGATTTGTCTATCCTTTGGCAAAATAATCTCATTTCCTTCATCATCAAGCATGATAATTGCTCTATGTCTAATGTGATGTACTTCGGCCGTATAAATTTCACCTTCTAATTCCTTAAATTGTTTATAGATATTGGTATTATCATGCTCGTGAATTTTTGAAATTAGATTTTGGCGTAACGCAAGAATAGAACGTCTTCCTAAATCGATAAGCTTAACTTCCTCAGACACATCTTCCCCTACTTCAAAATCTGGCTCAATTTTTTGTGCTTCAGTTAATGATATTTCCTGATTACCATCTTCTACCTCACCATCTGCAACTACAATACGATTTCTCCAAATTTCTAAATCTCCTTTATCAGGATTAATAATGATATCGAAATTATCATCACTACCAAACTTCTTCTTTAGGGCATTTCTAAACACATCTTCTAAGATCGCCATTAACGTAACACGATCTATAAGCTTATCATCTTTAAATTCTGAAAATGACTCTATTAATGCGATATTTTCCATATCAATATTATAATTAAAATGTTATCATAACTTTTGCTTCAACAATATTTTCATAAGCTATATCAGCTTCTTTAGTAACGGTAACCTTTCCTTTACCAACAGGCTTTGGCTCTCTGGTTTTCCAGGATAAAGTAATTGAACTTTCCGTAGCAGAAATCAATTCCCCCTCTATTGTTTCGGTTGTTGTTTTTACCTTTAGTTTTCTCCCAACATTCTTTTTGTACTGGCGCAGATGCTTTAATCCTTCAGAAACTCCTGCAGACATTACCTGAAGTGAAAAATCTTCTTTTTCACGATCCAAATTATGCTCTATTGCACGGCTAATTGCAATACAATCTTCAACCCTTACCCCGTCGTCTCCATCGATAATAATTTCGATACTATTATCTGGTTGAATTTTATAATCAATTAAAAATAAGGACGGTTTTTCTTCAAGCGCCCCATCTAGTAAATTTTGAACGTCGTCTTTTAATGACATAAGTAGATAAAAAGAGGGGACTTTTCGTCCCCTCAACCTGGTTTTTTAATTTCAACGGTGCAAAGATAGCAATAATATCTTAGATACAAAATATGTTAAAGAATGAATTTATTCGTAAATTTAAGATATCTAATACACACGATAGTTCTCTGAGGTTTAAGAATTTAAATACCACCTACCCCATCACAAACACTATCGCTATAAGGATTCACATTTTGACAAATAATCTTATGAAGAAATAACACATTTCAAAAACGCCATAATTATGATCAAAAATATACTCGTACCCACAGATTTTTCGGAACAAGCGGAAAGCGCTCTAAAGGTGGCGGCACAAATTGCCAGAAAAAACAATGCATCTATTTATTTGTTACACATTCTTGAACTCCCGATGCACCTTACAGACCTTATGGCTTCTGGCGCTCCGGCAGCAGCTCCTGAAGCTATTTTCTTTATGAAACAGGCACATAGCAAGTTTGAAGAGATGATGAAAAAAGATTATCTTATTGATTTAGAAATTATTGAAACTGTAAGTTTTGAAGATATTCATACCGGAATCAATGAAGCAAGCGAAAAGAATAATGTAGACATTATTGTTATGGGCTCTCATGGCTCTACCGGTTTCGAAGAATTGTTTATCGGTTCTAATGCAGAAAAAGTAGTTCGCACATCGAAAAAACCTGTTTTGGTGATCAAGGAAGACTGCGAGCTATTCGATATTGAAGATTTTGTTTATGCCACAAATTTTGATGATGAAGACAAACCTTGCTTGCTTGCTGCCAATGATTTTTCAAAAACAATCTCAGCCAAACTTCATTTGGTATGGATAAACACCGCAAACGGTTTTAAAACTACTTATGAAACAGAAGAAAAAATGAATAAGATGATTGCAGGCTTAGGCATAGAAAATTACACCCTCAACATTTACAACGACATTACTGTAGAAAAAGGAATATTGAATTTTGCTGGCTCTGTTAATGCAGGTATGATAGGAATTAGCACCCATGGGCGAAGAGGGATATCACATTTTATAAATGGGAGCCTCGGAGAAGATGTTGTTAATCATGCCAAACGACCTGTACTTACTTTTAAAATTCAAAGTTAAATACCCCTATTTACCCTTAACCAACCCCGATTCGTTCTAAAATAAAAAAGGAGTAACAAATGTTACTCCTTTTTGTTGGTCTACTAGGGCTCGAACCTAGACTCTTCTGGACCAAAACCAGACGTGTTGCCAGTTACACCATAGACCAATGCGTCATTGCGGGTGCAAATTTAAAACATTCTTTTGGGTATGCAAACATTTTTTAAAAAATTATTACTTAAAATTTCTATTATCCTCCTTTCAAAATGATTATCAACTATTCAAAATATAAACTTCTGTTAAGCGTTTGCTAAAAAAATAAAGGTAAAAGTATTTTTATCACTAAATTCGCCACACGTTATATAAACGAATATATTTTATGAGTACATTCAACTTTGCCAAGTGGAATAAAATAACCGGATGGTTCGTATTTGCAATCGCACTTTGTGTTTATGCTATGACCGTCGAACCTACAGCTAGTTTCTGGGATGCCGGAGAATATATTGCTACCTCCTCAAAACTTCAGGTAGGACACCCCCCCGGCGCACCATTATTTCAGATGATTGGAGCATTTGCTAGCACCTTTGCCTCAGATGCATCGCAAATAGCGTATATGGTAAATCTCACATCTGCTGTCGCTAGTGCGTTTACTATATTATTTATGTTTTGGTCAATTACCATATTGGTTAGAAAACTCATTGTTAAAAATGAAGAATTCACATCAGGCAAAGCCTTGGCAGTTCTTGGAAGTGCCTTTGTAGGGTCACTTGCCTTTACTTTTACCGATAGCTTTTGGTTTAACGCTGTAGAAGCCGAAGTATATGCCATGGCCACCTGTATCCTTTCGGCTATGTTTTACCTAGGTCTGCTATGGGAAAGAGACATGCACTCTCCGCGAGGAAACAAATGGTTACTACTTATTTCGTTTATTGTAGGATTATCTTTTGGAGTGCATTTCATGGGATTATTATCCATTCCGGCCATTGGACTTTTATACTATTTCAAAAATTATGAAAAAATCACGATTAAGAATTTTGTAATTGCCAATGTTGCAGTAGTTGCTATTCTATTATTTATATTCAAATTATTACTTCCTTCTACCTTGAAGTTTTTTGGAGCAGCAGAAGTGTTTTTTGTAAACTCTATTGGACTGCCATTTAATTCGGGGACTATAATTGCCGGATTAGTAATTGGTACTGCGTTTTATTTTGGACTGAAATATACCCGCAAAAAGAATTTTGCTGTACTCAACACCTTGCTTTTATGTGTTCTATTTATCTTGATAGGGTTTTCGAGTTGGATCATGCTACCTATACGTGCAAACGCCGGAACCGTCATCAATGAGAACAACCCAAACAATGCAAGGGAGCTACTCGCCTATTATAACTTAGAACAATATCCTGAAACACATCTTTTTTATGGGCCACAATTCTCTGAAATCTATGCTGGTTTAGACACTCAAAACCCTTATGAAGATGATAAACCAAAATATGAAAAAGATGAAAAAACAGGTAAGTACATCATCGTAAATGACTGGAAAAATGCGAAACAAAACTTAGACGATGCGCACAAAGCATTCTTACCACGTATGTGGAGCACGGAACACATCGCTAACTATATGGAATGGACAGGTCCATTAAAATTTACCATTAAGCCAGAATACCAAAGTGAGGATGAATTACTAGAGGCAGTAACACAATTTAGAAGAGAATATGCCGAAGGTAAATTAGACAACGAAGATTACCACAAATTCCTACAATCATTCGGAAATTATATTGAAGTAGAAAAACCTTCGTTTGGCGATAACATTGCCTACCTATTCGATTACCAAATGGGATATATGTATTGGCGTTATTTTATGTGGAATTTTGTTGGCAGACAGGATGATAACCAAGGTAATATGACCAACTTAGAAGGTAATTGGCTTAGTGGAATAAAATTCATTGATCAAATGCATCTAGGGTCACAAGACAATTTACCAACCGATGCGCTTAAAAATAAGGCTAGAAATACATATTACTTTCTACCATTATTACTTGGACTTATTGGGTTTGTTTTTATGGTACAGTACGACAAGAAAAACTTTTGGATACTACTCGTGTTTTTCCTCTTCACTGGACTTGCATTAAAGGTATACCTCAACGAAAGACCTTTTGAACCACGTGAAAGAGATTATGCACTTGTTGGATCATTTTATGTATTTGCCATTTGGATAGGTTTTGGAGTATATGCGCTTTTTGATGCTTTCAAAAAATATATACAACCCAAAATACTTGCTCCTGTAGTTACCACAATATGTTTATTAGCAGTTCCTGTACTTATGGCATCTCAAAACTGGGATGATCATGATAGATCAGACAGGTACACAGCTCAGGCAATGGCTAAAATGTATCTACAATCTTGTCAGGATGACGCTATCTTATTTACCATTGGAGACAATGACACTTTTGCACTTTGGTATGCTCAGGATATTGAAGGCTATAGAACAGACGTAAGAACGGTTAACACCAGTCTTTTTGCCACAGATTGGTATATAGACCAAATGAAAAGAGCAGCCTATAATGGGAAACCTATTCCCTCGCAACTCACCCATGATTTTTATAGATTCGGAAATAACGATGCCATATATTACAAACCAGTTACAAATGATACTATGCTTATTAAAAACTGGATGCGATGGATTGAAACCGATGATCCGAGAACCAAAGGAGATCTTCAAAGCGGAAAAAAGGTAAATACTTTCCCTACGAAACATATAAGAATTCCAGTAAATAAGGAAGCAGTGCTAAAAAATGGTATTGTTGCACCAGAAGACGCTGATCTTATTGTTCCTTATATAGATATACATTTAAAAGGGGACCTGCTATTTAAAAATCGTCTTTTAATGCTAGATATAATAGCCAATAACAACTGGGAAAGACCTATTTATTTTACAGGAGGAAGTTATGGCGATGATGATTTCTTATGGATGAAAGACTATTTACAACTAGACGGTGTAACCTATAAACTGGTTCCTATTCGTACAAAAGTAGATCGTCGTAACCCATTTGAGATGGGACGTATAGACACCGATCTTATGTACAAAAATGTGACTAGCTGGGATTGGGGAAATAGTAATGACCCTAATATTTATCATGATCCTGAGACCAGAAAAAACGCTATCACGTATCGTAGTAATCTTGCAAGACTGGTTGAAGCACTAATAGAAGAAGACCAAAAAGGCAAAGCCAAAGAGATTTTGGATTTGGCTATGGATAAAATGCCTATAGAATATTATGAATATTACACACTACTTGAACCTTATATTACAGGATATTATCAAGTAGGAGAAAAACAAAAGGCCAGAGATTTATGGGGTAAAGTTGCTAAGAAATATCAGGATCAACTTACTTATTTTGGAAACCTGACTCTTGACAAGCAATACCAATATGCTGAAGAAATTGTAACCAATGTAGAACGCTATAGAAGCGTTGTCGATTTGCTTTTAATTAATCAAGATAGAGAAATGATCGAGGAAAAAGCAGATGAGTTTAATAGGTATTTAGGATTATTTAGACGCCTGTATTCTGAAGACGAAGCTTATGATGATGATGAACTATTACAAAAACAGGAAGAAGACCTAGAAAAAGAGTTTCAGAATCAAGAACAAACTTTGGATTCTTTAGACACAATTCCTGCAAATTAAAATCATAAATAAAGTGAGCTTAATAGCTCACTTTTTTATTTATAGAAACACCTAGTGATACCGATCAAAACGCCAAATATACTCAAGTACATTTTCTCGGGTTATAACTGGGATTTTTCTTCAAAAAACAGCAAAAAAATATATCTTACTTTTGATGATGGGCCAATACCTGATGTAACAGAATTTGTCTTGAAAGAACTTTCCAAATACAACGCCAAAGCTACATTCTTTTGCATTGGAGATAATATCAAAAGGCACCCTGCAATCTTTAATAAAATTCTATCGTATGAACATGCAATAGGAAACCATACCATGAATCATCTTAAAGCATGGAAAAATGATTCTAAAACCTATATTGATAATGTACTAGCCTGTAGTAATGAGATAAAACACTTTATAGACCCAAAGAAAAAAGAAAAACTTTTTAGACCTCCTTATGGACAAATAAGCTACCCTAAATTTAAGACGTTACAAAGCCTGGGATATAAAATTATAATGTGGGATATTTTATCTAAGGATTGGGATCAAAAAACAAGTCCAGAAGAATGTTTTCAAAATGTAATTCAAAATGCGAAGCAGGGAAGCATTATAGTTTTTCATGACAGTATTAAAGCAGCCATTAACCTTAAATACGCATTACCAAAGGTCTTAGAATATTATACAGAAAGAGGATATACTTTTGAGAAAATTAACTTCTAAACATATTCTTTCATAAGCCCTATAAGCGTATTCGCATCTTGCTCACCACTTTGTCGCCAAACCATCTCACCTCCTTTGTAGATCATCAAAGTAGGCAATCCTTTAATTCTCAAAGCAGTAGCCAATTCTTCGTTTTTATCAACATCGATCTTAATCACTTTACCCTTATCTCCAAGAGCAGCGGCAACATCTTTAAGAACAGGATGCATTGCTACAGATGGTTCATTCCATTCTGTATAGAAGTCCAATAACACTGGAACTTCAATACCAATTATATCTCCAAACTTTGACATGTTTAAAAACTTTTATTGTTCTGGTTGTCTTTATAACGCAACAACGTTTAAACAATTGTAAATATACTACTTTCTTAGAATTAAGCTGGTCGTTTTCCTTTTCTCAATTCAATAACGGTAATTTCTGGCCAAATCCCAACTCTTCCTGGAAAAGCATGAAAACCAAACCCTCTATTTACATTCAGGTAACGTCCCATTTCCTGATACATTCCTGCCCATTGCTTATAGACATACTGCACAGGACTCCATCGTATAAACCCCGGGATTTCTATTCCAAACTGAAACCCATGCGTGTGCCCACTAAGTGTTAAGTGAAAATGATCCTCATGTTTTTTTACCTCGTGTTCCCAATGCGACGGGTCATGACTTAGCAATATTTTAAAATCGTCTTTTGATACTTTTTCTGAAGCTTTAGACAGATCTCCTGCTTTTTTAAAATTATGCCCCCAGTTCTCGACTCCCACCACTGCAATTCGTTCCCCTTCTTTTTCTATAAAGGCACTATCGTTGAGTAATAAATTGAAATCAATTTTATGGTGAATATCCTTTATAGCCTCAAAATTGGCTTCTTTTTCTTCTTCGGTATCCCAAGTTACATATTCACCATAATCATGATTCCCTAAGACCGAATATTTACCATACTTTGGTGTTTTTATCTTTTTAAAGACATCTATCCAATCATCCATCTCCTTAGCCATAGTATTCACAATATCTCCCGTAAAAAGCAAAAGATCAGTTTTCTGATCATTTATTAAATCTACGGCATATTCGATCTTTTCACGATCATCAAAGCTTCCAGAATGAATATCTGAAATTTGGGTAACCCTAAGGCCATCAAAAGCTCCAGGAAGATCTTCAAAATGCAATACATGATGAAGAACCTTGAAATTGTATTTCCCTCTAAAAATACCATGCAACAAACCTACAAAAGGAATTGCAGCAACTCCCAAAGCGATTTGACTTACAAACTTTCTTCTTCCAGGCAAATATTGAGTAGCATTGCCTTCAAAAAAAGTATTAGTAAGATAATTATACCCTGCAATACAAAGTCGAATGATATCTTCCCCAAACATAAAAACCACCAAAACCGTTTTTGTAGCCAAAGTGATCATCAAAAAAGCACTAGCACGTAAAGTATACTTAGTAGGTCCAACACTACGATCGTAATTTGCAAAGGTGTAGATAATATAACTTAAAATTAATACAGAGAGTACGATATACCCTATCTGTAAAATTTGATTTTTTGTAATGGTACGTATAGCCTGAAAGGCATAAACCTCTAATAAGAGGTATAAAAAAACAGGAATTAACCAGCGCATAATTTTCAATTTCAATAACTAAGCAAAGCTATCTCTACTTTTTTATTTGCTATCATTTTTAAGTAAAAATTAACGCAATACAATTTTATTCTTATAAAACCGTTAATAGATTTGGAAGATAAATTCATAAATCTTAATATTTTCTTTCGGAAGTAAAATTTTTATTTGTAACTTCGAAAAAATATTTCCTACTGGGGCTAATTAACTAAAAGTATATTCTATATAGAAAAAAATTACTATCGTATTTATAGCAGTTGATACATTGTTATCAATTTTATTTTGGGGCGAAATGCCGTCAGATTTTGACGGCATTTCTTATTTGTATTTATTTCGATTTTGATTAATCTTCTTTTTATATTGCGTTTCTAAAATTTAACTCATAATCATGTCACAAAAACGTCTTTTCCTTCTCGATGCTTATGCCCTTATCTTTAGAGGTTATTATGCACTCATAAAAAACCCTAGAATTAATTCAAAAGGGCAGGATACGTCAGCTATTATGGGTTTTGTAAACTCATTATTTGATGTTATAAAAAGAGAAAAGCCCGATCATTTGGCGGTGGCATTTGACAAAGAAGGAAGCAAAGACCGTTTAGAGATATTTCCAGAATACAAAGCCAATCGTGATGAAACACCCGAAGCAATTCGAATAGCGGTTCCTTATATTCAAAATATCCTGAAAGCAATGCACATCCCAATCATAGAACAAGCTGGAGTAGAAGCTGATGATTTGATTGGTACTATTGCAAAGCAAGCCGAAAAAGAAGGATTTCAAACCTACATGGTAACTCCCGATAAAGATTATGCACAATTGGTTTCTGAAAACATATTTATGTATCGTCCTGCCAGAATGGGAAATGGGATTGAAATTTGGGGAATACCAGAAGTACAGAAAAAGTTCGAAGTAGAACGGCCAGAGCAGGTAATAGACTATCTGGGAATGATGGGAGATGCTGTCGATAATATCCCTGGTCTGCCTGGTGTTGGTGATAAAACTGCCAAAAAATTTATTGCCGCCTACGGATCTATGGAAGGACTCCTTGCAAATACCGATCAATTAAAAGGTAAAATGAAAGAAAAGGTAGAAGCCAATGCAGAGCTTGGGCTTCTTTCTAAAAAATTGGCGACCATTATTCTCGATTGTGATGTTCAATTTAGTGCTGATGATTATGAACTTTCCGAGCCCGATGCTCAAAAAGTACAGGAGATATTTGAAGAATTAGAATTTAGAAGACTTAAAGATCAATTTATAAAAATATTTTCTGGAGAAGAAACTGCTTCTCAGCAAGCTACTAAACTCACTACGAAAAAAGCCAGCAAACAAGCTGGAGCAGGTCAATTTTCATTATTCGGAGATAGTGGAGAGTCGGGAGAAATAACTTCTTACTCAAATAGAAAAACAATTGCCAATACCGAACATTTCTATCAAAACATACAACCTGGTATGGCAATGAAGCTCTTTCTTCAGAACTTATTGAAACAAGAAAATGTTTGCTTCGATACTGAAACTACGGGATTAGACTCTCTTACAGCAGAGCTTGTGGGTATTGCATTTTCCTGGGAAGCCACCAAAGGGTTTTACATCCCTTTTCCCGAAGATCGAAATGAGGCCCAAAGCCTTATAGAAGGGTTACGCCCATTTTTTGAAGCAGAACATATCACAAAGATTGGTCAAAATTTAAAATACGACATAAAAGTTCTCGCCAAGTACAATATTGATGTAAAAGGTAAACTATTTGACACCATGCTTGCGCATTATCTCATCAATCCAGATATGCGTCATAATATGGATGTGCTTTCAGAAACATATCTTAATTATACACCTGTTTCTATAACAGAACTCATTGGTAAGAAAGGAAAAAATCAATTGTCATTTAGACAGGTTCCAGTAGACCAACAAACCGAATATGCCGTTGAAGATGCTGATATTACGTTGCAGCTTAAAGAACATTTTGAACCAGAACTAAGCGAGGCAAAAACAGTTTCTCTATTTGAAGATATTGAGATTCCTTTATTGAGAGTATTGGCAGATATGGAAATCGAAGGTATCAATCTGGATCAGGACTTCTTAAAATCACTTTCAGATGAATTAGATCAGGATATCAAAAACCTAGAAAACAAAATTTATACTGAAGCTGGAGAAGAGTTTAATATTGCCTCACCAAAGCAATTGGGAGTGATACTCTTTGAGAAAATGAAATTGGTAGACAAACCTAAAAAGACAAAAACGGGTCAATACTCCACTGCTGAAGATGTACTTTCCTATTTAGCCAAGGATCACGAAATTATTCAGAATATTTTAGATTTCAGAGGGCTTTCTAAGCTTAAAAGCACTTATGTAGATGCTTTACCAAATCAGGTAAACATCACTACTGGCCGTGTTCATACCGATTACATGCAAACAGTTGCAGCGACCGGAAGACTGAGCTCGAACAACCCTAACTTGCAAAATATCCCGATTCGAACCGAAAGAGGAAGACAGGTGAGAAAAGCTTTTATCCCAAGAAACGATGAGTACACATTACTTGCAGCAGATTACTCTCAAATAGAACTTAGAATTATAGCAGCACTAAGTAAAGAGGAAACCATGATCGAAGCTTTTAAAAACGGAGAAGACATTCATGCCTCTACCGCTGCTAGGGTTTTTAATGTTTCAATTGACGATGTAAGTAGAGAACAGCGAAGCAATGCAAAAACGGTAAACTTTGGTATTATCTATGGCGTATCGGCTTTTGGACTTAGCAACCAAACCAGTTTGTCGCGAGGAGAAGCCAAAGAGCTCATAGACACCTATTATAAGACCTATCCTAAACTAAGAAACTACATGAGTGATCAAGTAGATTTTGCCCGAGAAAATGGATATGTACAAACGGTTTTAGGTAGAAGAAGATACTTAAAAGATATTAATTCAGGAAACGCTGTGGTTCGAGGTGCTGCAGAACGAAATGCCGTGAATGCACCTATTCAAGGAAGTGCAGCAGATATTATTAAAATTGCCATGATCAATATTCATAAAAAATTAAAAGAAGGCAATTACAAAACCAAGATGTTACTTCAAGTACATGATGAATTGGTTTTTGATGTCTTTAAACCTGAACTCGAAGACATCAAAAACCTAATTAAAACTGAAATGGAAAATGCTTACAAACTAGAGGTCCCCTTAGATGTTGAACTTGGACTAGGTGACAATTGGCTTGAAGCGCATTAAAGAATGTCTAAATAAAAAACGCACCTCCTTTATTTACCATAGAAGACATTCTCATCTGGATAATCATTAAAATCCATGAGTCTTCCGTTGGTCTCTGGTCGAATCACCATACGCGGCTCTATGTTAAGTGCAATTGTACTTTCAGCCAACTGAATATAAGGGTAACCATTTTCGCTTGGTAATGTTTCTACATATTTTAATGAACACTGGGCTCCATCGGATATAGATGCGTCACCAGACACTCCAGTGATCATGTAGTTTATACTGTATGAAACTCCGTTAAATGTCTCGAAAGATTCTGCTGAAAAATCTTTACGTATAACCAATTTGGTTCTTTCTGTTCTATCGTGAGGACCATAACTATTAAGTTGTTCATTATAACCAACAAAACTCCATTCTCCTAAAAATGCCTTGGTATTCGTGACCAGAAATACTGTGATAGGTATTCCCGAAAATTCGTTACTTTCATAACTAACCGATTCTAGTGGGTCACTCGAAAAAGCGCCAGAAGAAGGAGACCAATTACTTATTACATTATCATCGGTGTAAATATCTACATAGTATAATACGCCACTTTCGATCCCTTCATTTAACTCAATCGTTCCTTCAGAATTAAGTTTTCCTTCGTAAACAGGATTTACTTCATTTACATAGTTATCTTTTGAACTGTAGATATCAATATTTATATCGCTCAAGGAATAATTTGCAGTTACCGCTACTGGAATTTCAGGCACCTGAATCCATAATCGTGGAGATGGCGCAGAATCTGAATCACACCCACTTAATAAAACCACAAAAAACAATAATCCAATTACTTTTTTCATTTTTCCCTAATTTTAATTTTTCGCGAATTTAACAAAATTATAACAATTTCAAATTCACGTGATTTTCAAATTTTAATTCAGAACATCCTTTAATTCAACCGCTTCCCATAGAGGATTATAAGCAATTAAATTTTCGAAAACAGCAATATGGCTTGCCCCCATTATGACCATTATTCGCTCATCTTCTGGTGTTGTATATTTTTGCATAATGCTATAGCAATAAATATTACGTTTTACCCATTCTGAACCTAAAAAAGCACCTACGTGATTATTAATGTCTCCGGCTTGGGTAGCCTGATTTATATACCATCCCAAATCATCTTTTCTACGTTCTTCATCATTTAAAAAAAGTAAAATATCCTTGAGCGATGTCTTACTATGTACCATTTCGTTATACTCCTTTTCATATGCTTTAATTTCATTTTCAAATTCGGTAATTAAAGATTCCTGATGAGCTGCTTTCATAACCCTCATTAAACTATCATAAGGAAATGATGTTTCTCTATAGTCTATACCATAAACCCTATCGTGATTTAAGTTTTTGGCAACCTTAAATCCTAATTGAACAATCTCATTTCTGCTTTTCTTACCCCAATCTGAAGTTTTATATAAATGATAAACCGAATCTAATTTTGGCTGATAAGACACAGGTCTTTCTACAAATACTTTAGTTGGATTAAATTTTTTGATCTTCTCAACTATCTCATCAAGCTCTGCTTGGTACTTTTTAGACAATATATCGATCTCATTGGTCTGAGCAACATCTAGACCTCCTGTTTGATAATTATTCCAGTGCGATGTACCCACCAATAACACCTTTGCTCCAAGAGAGCTATTGTTACTTTTTGCATGTTGTTCTTTGGTTTCTTTTGAAATTTGAGCGTTACATGACATGATTATAAAGACCAGAAGTAATAATAGATTTTTCATTGTAATTGTTTAAGTTTTCCTGAGTCCAAATATACCTCGTATCATAAGCTTAAATCAATATATTACAGCAACCTAAATAACAACTACACAAACCATCAATTATAACTAATGAATATTTTTGTTGTGTGAATTCTAAGGTTGGTCCTAGAAAAAACCTTGTTCATTTAAAAGCGTCTAAAGATTTTGTTAAAAAGATAACTTTGTAGTATGCATATAAAGAAAGAATGGAAATATCATTTAATTCTTGCCGTTATCCTGGTAGGATTAGATTTTTTTGAAATATTGGGCAACAAAAGAGAGCTTGACCACCTAAAAAATCTGGATTCAATATACCTATGGCTTAAGTCTACCTTTAATTTATCATGCATAACGATATACTTTATTAATTTTAAAGTTGTATGTCCCAGATTTCTTAAAAAAAACAATTTGTTATGGTTTTTTATTTCTTCACTAGGCCTAATCTTCCTTTTTGCTGCTATTCGGTTTATCCTTGAAGAAATAATTGTCTTTGAAATTACTGGTGTGCACAACTATTATGATGAAACGAGAAGGTTTTGGTATTACATTATTGACAATTCTTACTTTGCCTTACCTCCTATTTTGTATAGCACCATGGTATATCTGGTTTTAAAACTTATAGAGGATAAAGACCTAAATAAAGCAGAACTCGATTTATTAAAATCACAAATAAGTCCCCATTTTTTATTTAATACTTTGAATGCTTTTTATGTAGAACTTATCGATGATAAACCAAAAACCGCCAAAGACCTACACAAGCTATCAGAATTGTTACGTTATGTGACCTATGATTCAAAACAGGATTTCGTTCCATTGCAAAATGAAATAGGTTTTTTAAACGATTATATTCATTTCTTTAACAAGCGATTCGAAGAAGAATTGGCATTGGATTTTTCGACAAAAGGGAACATTGAGCATCAACAAGTTCCTTCATTGATTCTAATACACTTTGTAGAAAATTTATTTAAACACGGGGTTGTAAATGACAAGAAAAACCCTGCCAAAATCAGCATTACTATAACCACAGACAAATTGATATTAGAAACCAGCAATAGGATTTTATCGTCTGAAAAGTACATGGACTCGGGTATAGGAACTGAAAATGTAAAAAGAAGATTAACTGCTATTTTCAACACCAACTATAATTTGGAATATAAAACTGAAGGAAATAGCTTTTATACTTATCTAAAAATTCCAACATGAATAAATTAATTAGATGTGTTATTGTAGACGATGAACCGCCCGCAATACGACTGTTAAAAAAATATATTGAAAAAGTATCATTTCTGGAATTGGTAGCAACTATTACTAATCCTCTTGAAGCTTTACAAATTCTTGAGAAAGAAGATATTGACTTGGTTTTTTTAGATATTCAAATGCCAAATTTAACTGGAATTCAACTCTCTAAAATAATCAAAGATCATATTCAGGTTATCTTTACCACCGCATATCCCCAGTTTGCATTAGAAAGCTATGATCTTAATGCAACAGATTACTTGCTCAAGCCCTTTGAATTTGAAAGATTTTATAAAGCTGTAAAAAAAGTGGTAAATAATACCAATACCAAAGAAACAGCAAGTATTGCAAACGATTTTGTTTTTGTCAAAACTGATGGTAAAAACAATTTTGAAAGAGTCAAAATTGAAGAAATCTTATACATAGAGGGGTTGAAGAATTACGTTGCCTTACACTGTATAGGCTCACAAATAATTACCTATAATACCTTAAAAAGTATTAAAGAAAATTTACCCGATACTGATTTTGTTCAAATCCATAAATCATATGTCGTTTCGCTACATCATATAGAAAAGACCACATCTACAACCATACTAATCAATAACAAAGAATTACCCGTTGGAGATACCTACAGAACCAATTTATTCAAGGTTCTAAATAATTATAAACTATAATCATTATTAACCTAAAACTTGATCTATGAAAAAAAATTAATCTTTTACTATTGAACCCGAATTACTAAAACCTAAGAATATCTTAATTTTTTGTTAATTATTCATTTTTAGTTATATTCGCACACTGCCTAAATTTATTCATAACTTACATTACTTATAGAATGAAAAAACTATTATTCCTTGTAATAGTATGGCCTGCTATTGCATTTTCTCAAAATTTTATTGAAAACGGTAGTCTCGAGTTCTGGGACGATATGCTTCTCACACCACTAGACTGGTCTATAGAAGGCAACGTTTCAGAAGACAACACAGAATTCACAAATGGTGGTTCTAGCGCTCTTTTAATTAACGGCACAACTGGCCCTAAATTAACAGCAACTAATTACAACCTAGAAGTAGGAAAAACCTATCAATTAAGTTTCGATTACAAAGTAAAAACAGCAAATCCTTCTTTTGGGCAACAAGTCATTGGGTATGCTTATGGAGGTGCAGATTTCACCCCAAACAGCAATCGAAGTAGAATCCCACAAAACTTTAATTGGAACACAGTTACTACAGAACTTATACCCACTAATACTGAAAGCTGGTATCTCGAGATAAGCCTCTTTTCATTTATTGCTGATGCATTTGAGGTATATATCGACAACGTTCAGGTAATTGAGACCGGTACCACTGCGCAAAAAGATGCATTAATAGCACTTTATAATGCTACCGATGGACCTAATTGGACAAATACCTGGGATTTGAATGCCGATATGAGTACATGGTATGGTGTAACTCTTGATGTTTCTGGAAATGTCGAATCTCTTTATTTATTTGATAATGGATTAAATGGTAGTATTCCTACAAACATTGAAGATTTAACGGCATTAAAAAGCTTAAATCTAAATAACAATGCGCTATCTGGAGTTGTACCTATTGAATTATATGGCTTGACAGAATTAGAATATGTTGGTTTAGACAATAGTCAATTAGAAGGTGAAATCCCTGCAGACATCGGAAACCTTACAAAACTTAATGGTTTAGCCCTGTCCAATAATAAATTTACCGGTTTAATTCCTATAGAACTATATAGCTTAACTAACCTCCAAACATTATCGCTTAAAGGAAACCAGTTTGATGGGGAAATTAGTTCAGATATAGGAAATCTTACAAAGCTTACAAGTCTGGATCTAGATGACAATGAGTTTACAGGAAACATCCCTTCAGAAATCGGAAATTTAACCTCTTTGACCTATTTAACATTTGCATCTAATCAATTATCTGGATCAATCCCTTTGGAACTATACAGTTTATCAGCCTTGGAAGTCCTTTGGTTAAATGACAATCAACTATTTGGTGAAATTCCAGCAGAAATTGGAAATCTTAACAATGTATACTCCTTAAACCTAAGCGAAAATCGATTATTTGGTACATTACCAGTAGAAATAGGAAATCTGATTGACTTACAATTTCTTCTACTATCTAACAATCAAATAACTGGTGAAATCCCAACTAGTATAGGCAACTTAACTAATTTACTTTATCTAAATCTCCGTAATAATGAATTCACAGGAGAGATCCCAGCAGAAATTGGGAATTTATCCAACCTCCTCAGTTTAACTCTTAGCTTTAATACTTTTACGGGAAGCATTCCTACCGAAATTGGAAATCTTACACAACTTTCCTATTTAGACATGTTACGTACGGGTGTTTCAGGAAATATCCCTTCGAGTATAGGGAATTTGATAAATTTAAATCAATTAAGGTTAGATGGAAATAAGCTAGAAGGACCAATACCTGATGAAATTACAAATCTTTCGAACCTTCAAAATCTATTGTTAGGGGACAATAAACTTTCAGGAACTATTCCTAACAATATAGGTGATATGGCAGCTCTTGTAGATATTTACTTAGATGGCAATGAACTTACTGGAAGTATACCTCTTAGTATTACAAACCTAACCAACCTAAATAGGCTTTCTGTAAGTAGCAATAATCTTGAAGGGCAAATTCCAGACTTAACTGGTCTTCCTTTGGAAGTACTTTATATAAGCTACAATTCATTTGTGTTTGAAGATCTTGAAGCGAACTTTAGTTATTACACTAGCAATCTTGAAACTTATAGTTATGATTACCAAAATCCTTTTGATAATGAAATAACTCTTACACCCACAGAAAGATCAAGCGTCGAACTTTCGGTAGAAGGCACTCAAAGTGTTAACAACATCTATCAATGGAAAAAAGATGGTAACAATATCCCGAATGCTAATAGCCGCATTTTAACCATTTCAAATGTTTCTGCAGATGACATAGGAGAATACACCTGTTCGGTTACCAATAGCATTGTTACCGATATGACTATATTCAGAAAGACAATAACTGTAAACGTTCAGTTTCTTGATGATGACAATGATGGAATAACCAATGACAAAGACCAATGCCCTAATACTCCTGTAGGAGAAATCGCAGATCAAAATGGGTGTGCAACTTCAGAATTATCAGATATAGAATCTGGTGATATCACACTAGTAGCAATCAGCACCTCTTGTCCCGATGTAGATAATGGAGAAGTAAGTTTAGCGTTTAAGAAAAATCATTTGTATGAAATTCGTATATCGAGTGATACAGAAAACAGAACCTATAACAACTTCAATTTTAATGATGGTTTTATAATTCCAAATCTGGCTCCCGGAACCTATGAAGTATGTGTAACCGCTTCTGATATTCCTCGTTTTTCTCAATGCTATACTGCTATCATTGAAAGAACAGAAAGCTTAAAGGTATCTGAAATTAACACAGACAGCAAAGTAGCTACTTATAAACTATCTGGAAGTAAACACTACACTGTTACTGTTAACTCAAAAAACTATGAGTTTAACTTTGAAGATACCTTGGAAAAAGAAGTGACTCTTGAGCTTGAAAAAGGAAGCAACCTTATCGAAATCAAAACTGATAAAGAGTGTCAGGGAACATTCAAAAAGAATGTGATAGGAAATGGAATAATCGTCTACCCATTACCAGCAGGTGATTACATTAATATAGCTGGAGTTACCGAAGGTAAAATATCTGTCAACGTACGTAACATTAACGGAAGAACAGTATTTATGTCTTCTGTAAACAATATAAATAATGAGTATCAGATCCCTTTACACAATCTATCAACTGGGATGTATTTACTCTCCATAACTACACCATCACAAACTATAAATACTAAAATATTCAAGAAATGAAAATCTTAAAATATATATTTTTCATAGTCGTAATTACCCTTCAATCTTGTGGAGGGAGCGATGACAGCCCGGCTCCTCTTGAACTAGGTTCTTTTAGCCTTCTTTTCCCAATTAATAATGAAATATGTACAGAGGGAGCAGAAATTACTAATGACATGGTCTCCATCCCTTTCAATTGGGGGATAGCAGATAATGCAACTTCTTACGTGATTGAAGTTACAAATACCAAAACTGGGGAGAAATATGAAGAAAATACGAGCACTAACTCGGGAGATGTCATAGTACCAAAAGGAATACAGTTCACCTGGAAAGTAACGGCTTATCTTAATGGTGAGAGCAAAGACAGTAATGATATCTGGAATTTTTATTCCGAAGGTATTACAACATCTAATCATATTCCTTTTCCAGCCAAAATCACCTTGCAAGACAATAAAAACAGTACTATAAACATCTTATGGGAAGGATTAGATCTCGACAATGATATTGATGGTTATGATATCTATATGCAAAATAGTTTGAATAGTGGAAATCCAGAACTAATACAAAGCACTAGCGAAACTAGTATTCTCAATTTTACCATCACTTATGATGTCGTATATGACCTGGAAATCATTACAAAAGATAAAAATGGAAATACCTCTTCAAGCAAAAGAACTTTCAAGTTTACAAACTAACAGTTTCTAAAGTAAAATAAAAGACCTTCTATGATATCATAGAAGGTCTTTTATTTTATATCATTTTTAATAATATCTAAGCTTATTGTTTTTGATATACGAGCTCTACTTTTTTAGTTAACTCGCCTTCAAAAAAAGTCCACTCATCAGAGACTTTTAGTTGATCCCCATCGACTTCAAAAGTTTGCGTACTTCCATCCTCATATGTGAACACCAATGATGAGTCAGAAAGTTGGTACGATGCATTTTTGGTCTCACCTCCGCAGGTACTCTGCACCTCCGAACCAGTATCTAAATACCCAAATTCGCTGGTGAAATTATAGCCTCCAGTAATACTTTCTAATACGATTCTAGAACTCCCATAACAATCGGTTTCTAATGTTTCGTTTCTATTAGCAATATTATCACCATTAAGATCCATAGGATTATCGGTATTCACCTCGATAAGCTTGTAGGTAACCTCAGCAAAACCGCTAGAATCATCGTCACTTGAACATGATGTTAATACCACCCCTAAACACAATACGTAAAAAAATAAGTTTTTCATAGTTTATTGAATTGATTTGTTTGTTTACCCTCCAACAATACCAATTACCATACCAATACTTTCAAACAGATACAACTCAATTACTTATTAATCAATTAATACCTGACTCACAGTTTTTTAGAATATTTATATTTCAAAACTTTAACTAAATAAGAAAAAATATCTTTTAAGAACACACTACAAAGCTTTACAAAAAAACACTCCTTATAGAACAATAACTAGTAGAGCTTTCTAAACCAATATGAAGAAAATCCTAAAGGTTATTTATGTCTTTATAAAAGTCATAGTAGTTAAGAAACGTAGGAATTACAGGGCCATTAAACGGATTTGGACCATTGAATAAAACACAAACTCCGATTCCGTTTTCAGGATCGAGCATGATTTGGGTTTTGTATTGATTTACGTTACCCCCATGATACACAACTCTTCTACCTCTGTAATCTAATACTCTCCAGCCCAGAGCGTAATAGGAATCTGACACTCCATCCCAGAGATTCACATAGGTGTCTTTGTCACTAGTACAAATTCGAGGATTAAAGATTTCACTAAGTCTTTCTTTAGAAATAATATCTGGGCGATGTCCTAACAGTACTTTTAGATACTCCCCCATGTCAGAAATTGAAGCATTAATACCTCCTGCTGCGGCTACATTGTAATAATTTTTATGCAAATCATCTTTTCTATATTTTTTAGAATAATGATTATACGAATGAGGCAAAGCGACGTTAGAATTACTCTTAATCTCAGTAAAAGAGCTCGACGCTGTGCTCATATTTGCTGGATAAAATATTCGTTCACGAAGCAAGGTCTCAAAACTTTTTTCTGTTTGATTTTCCATAACCTTTTCAATAACAGAAAACATTGCATTTTGATATTCGTATTCGACTCCTTCCTTCTTTACAACACCTTTTCTTTTGAAATTCTTGATAATTTGTTCCAAAGACATTCCACTTTGAATAAGTCTGGTATACGTATAAGGATATAAACCGGTAGTATGAGATAACACGTGACTCACTTTAAGACGATTGGCCTGTTCACGATCTCGTAAATCAAAGTCCTTAACAATTTCTTTAACCCCTAACTCCCACTCTAGTTCATTGTGATCAACTAAATTACCTGCAAGAACTGCAGTAACTCCTTTAGACAAACTCGCAATTCTAAATACACTATTTACATCTACAGAGTCCTGGGTATGTATTTCTTTTACTCCAAATCCTTTTTTATAGATTACCGTAGAATCTTTAACAATGACCACTGCTGCTCCTGGACATTCTGATACATTAAAATTGGTAGCAAAAAACTTCTCATAATGATTCAGAAAAAATGCCAACGAATCCTTTTTTGTTTCCACAGGTTTTGAGTCTAACTTCGTCACCTTTTCTTCCGTATTTTTCGAAGTATTACAGGATAACAAACAGGCCAACAACGCTACATAAAAATATCTAATCATATTGCAACAAATCTAGAGAGCCGCAATATATACTTAAAAACTTATAGCACAAACCTGTATGTCGCTTTTATTAAAAAAGTATTATTAGGTTGTTGATCAAGAATTTGATTATTTAAACTCCTAAACAGATGATCTCCTGGATCACCAGAACCATTTACCCCTTGTGACCAAACCAAAAATATTTCTGAACCAGGAATATATTCCCATCGTAGTACCAAATTAGATCTAAACTGCACAAAAGCAAAATCTGGATTATCAAAAGTGTAATCTGTTATTCCGTCTCTATCTTCATCAACAGAGTATGCATCGTCTGCAAAAGAGATCTGGTTCTGGTCGAACAGTGTTACTCTTTCATTTAAATCTTCTGCAACAGGATTATTAACGAAGTTAAATTCTTTATATCTACCCCTGGAGATAAAAGGCTCTCCATAATACTGTATTGTCAGGTTAGGATTGATATTATAATTTACACGAATACTGGCGCTCAAAGTTTGCTGATCAATATTTGCAGTTATATATCTAGAGGTTCCATTAAAATCAACATCGGTTACATACTGTGTCTTGTTAGGGTTTTGTCTGAATTGCGGATTCAAAGACACACTCAATGCATTAAAAGGTTGATAGTTCAATCGAACCACATATCTATTAAAGGAGAAGTTGTTTTGTTTCGCTCTAGATCCATTATACCCCAAGGTGAAACTGAATTTTTTCCTTCTATCTGATCCAAAAAACAGAAAAGCAAAATTCTCATCAGAGAAACGCCATCTTGGGCCTCCTTGCAAAATAGTATTAGAAAAAATTCTGGGTTTATGTCCAAAACCTACCTCGGTCCACCAATTGTTGATGTAATTCATCTCTCCTCTAAGGAAATATTGAATTCGGTTATAATTTCCATCAAAATCAAAAGTTGCAAATTGTTCTGCAAAGATATTTGCTCTACGGTATAACTTTGTAGGTTTCAGAAACAAGTAACGAACATTTGCAAATTGCCTTATTTCATCTGCTTGCCGCAAGAAACCTATATCATTAAGTTCTAGTTCTGGTGATCTCCAAAAGATTCCAGCATTATACCGCCAGCGTCCTCCTCCAGATTTTCCTCCAACAAGCTTACCTCCAGTACCCGTTAAAGATGTTCGATTAGGATCGACCTCTACATGACCTGCGTCAGGTCTTTGAAAATTGTGCGTAAGCTCTCTTTGGGTATTTTCTATAGCTTCTTTTGACCCTTCTACATGACTTAGAACCATGTTCCCTTCGAGATAGTATTTCCTATCCTTCCAGTTATGTCTAAAATCTAGTCCCCCTGAGTAAGCAGATTTCCTTAGGCTGTTCAAATTATTTTCACGGGTACCTATTAACTCTGACGTTTCATCGGTGTTAGGATTATCACTATCGATTTCGAATTGATCTCCCAAATCGCGATTGGTGGCGGTAAAAATACCTCCAATATAGGTATTACGCTCATTAAAATCCTTTTGGATTCTTCCGACAAAATAATTGGTAAATGGTTCCACTACGGCCTCACGCTCGTTGCCGTTTTCATCCTGTATAGTAGCAATTTCTCTTTCTGTTATGCTTTCCAAAACCCCAATTGACCACCCATCTTTGGTTTTTCCACTAAATTTTGCAGCACCAAGAATAGTGGTATTTGTTGGTGTATCTACAAATTCTCCATCTAAAGTATTGATAGAACCTTGAGGGTTTCTCCCAATTCTCCGAGAATAAAATACATTATCAAACCCGTTTGCAAATCTGTAATCGAAAATATTTTTGTTTTCTACAAAAAATGGTCTCTGCTCTCTAAAAAATATTTGAAAACCATCTAAAGCTATTGCTGCCGGGTCTGCCTCTACTTGGCCAAAATCTGGATTCACAGTTAAATCTAAGGTAAGATCATTGGTTATACCAATTTTAGCATCTAACCCTCCATTAAGTTTGAATTCATCCCCATCTCGAAAAGGATTTCCTTCTTCGGCAGGAAACGTATCATATTGTGTAACAGCAAAAGGTTGTATTTCTAATTGTTTTTGAGGTTCAATATCTATTAAACCATGAAGCTCTCCAAACTCACTTACCCATCCTGGTGCATCTTGCGGAATACGCTGCCAAACCGAACGTTCTTCGTTTCTAAAAAAACGTCGATTCACCTGAAGCCCCCATATTTGCTCCTTACTTTTCCCAAATTTCACTTGGCTTAATGGAATTTTCACTTCAGCCGTCCACCCCTCGTCATCAATATTGGTAGCGGTATACCAGATAGGATTCCAACTACCATCCCAATTATCTCCATTCCGAGAGATAAATTCATCTCCCTTAACTCCTGCAGCAGTTATTGTAAATGAAAACCCTGTTCTTTTATCATGATAGGTATCTAAGTTAATCTCAACCCAGTCACCAGCAAAACCATCTCGGCGAGACAATCTTTTTTCAATCTTTTCAGGTTCGGTATCATAACATCGGTAAGCTACATAGAGATATTTTTGATCATATACTATTTTAAATTTGGTTTGTTGTGAAGGTGGGGTATTCTCATCAGGTTCATTCTCGGTAAAATCACCGGTCCATTCAACGATATCCCAACTAGCTTCATCTATAATCCCATCAATCTTTGGGGGTTCCGCATTTTTAAGAGGTTTGGTCGTATAAATTCTCTTTTTCACTGTACTTGTAGAGTCTTGAGCCAAGAGAATTGTAGGAAACAAAAAAAACACCCAGAGATGGCATAAATACTTCATGATGATTAGTCGTTTAATGATTGATTTCTCTAAGATGACAGAAATAATCCTACATTGTCACACTTTATTTCTTTTTTTAGTAAAAAATTAACACGAATTATAACTTTAACTCTGTGAAATCAACAATTTAATATCACCAATCGCAATCTATCTGATAACCAACCAGTCATCTAAAAAAAATAATATCAACTTGCTGTTTGCTATATAAATATATAATTGTACATTTGCACCCCTATTTTATATAGGAAAAGGAATGTTTAATTAGTAAAATTTATTAGTGTGGACACATTAAGTTACAAAACAGTATCTGCCAACAAAGGAACCGTTACCAAAGAATGGTTACATGTAGATGCTGAAGGACAGACTTTGGGTCGTCTATCTTCTGTAGTAGCAGTGTTACTAAGAGGAAAGCACAAACCTAGCTTTACCCCACACGTTGATTGCGGTGACAATGTAGTTATTACAAATGCTGCTAAAATCAACTTAACAGGAAAAAAGTGGACAGATAAATCTTATATCCGTCACACTGGATACCCTGGAGGGCAAAGAAGTCTTACTGCTCAGGAATTGTATGACAAAAACCCAGAGCGTTTAATCGAAAAAGCGGTAAAAGGAATGTTACCTAAAAACAAATTAGGTGCAGCTTTATTCCGTAATTTAAAGGTATATGCTGGAGCAGAACATAATCAAGATGCTCAGCAGCCTAAAACTGTTAACTTAAACGAATTTAAGTAATGGAAGTTATTCACAAAATTGGTCGTAGAAAAACGGCTGTAGCCAGAGTATATCTTAAAGATGGTTCTGGAAAAATTACGGTTAATAAAAAAGACCTTAATGACTACTTCACTACTGCTACTTTACAATATAAAGTAAATCAACCTTTAGCTTTAACAGAAAACGAAGGTAAATACGATGTAAATGTAAATGTATACGGAGGTGGAGTTACTGGTCAGGCAGAAGCTGTACGTTTAGCTATATCAAGAGCGGTATGTGAACTAGACGAAGAAAACAGATCTATCCTTAAACCAGAAGGTTTGTTAACCAGAGATCCAAGAATGGTAGAGCGTAAGAAATTCGGTCAGAAGAAAGCTCGTAAGAAATTCCAGTTCTCTAAACGTTAATTTATTAAACATGTATTTGTTGTTACCTCGTCGATTTCGAGGGTTAGTTTAGCATCTAAATGCACAAGGCCATATCAAAAACCGATTGCCACTTGAGCATTGCTAATTCAACAGAACGTAAACTATTACAAAAATGGCAAACAATATCGAAGTAAAAGAATTACTTGATGCAGGTGTACACTTTGGTCACCTGACAAGAAGATGGGATCCAAACATGGCACCATATATCTATATGGAACGTAATGGGATTCACATTATCAATCTATATAAAACTGCTGCAAAAATCGACGAAGCTAGTGAAGCTTTAAAAAAGATTGCAGCGTCCGGCAGAAAAATCCTTTTTGTTGCGACCAAAAAACAAGCTAAAGAAATCGTAGCCGAAAAAGCTAGCAAAGCGAACCAACCATACATTACTGAAAGATGGCCTGGTGGTATGTTAACCAACTTTGTTACTATTCGTAAAGCTGTTAAAAAAATGGCTGCTATCGATAGAATGAAGAAAGATGGTACCTTCAACACATTATCTAAAAAAGAACGTTTACAGGTAGATCGTTTGAGAGCAAAATTAGAAAAGAACTTAGGTTCTATTTCTGATATGACTCGTTTACCAGGAGCGTTATTTGTAGTTGATATTACTCGTGAACACATCGCAGTAAAAGAAGCTCAGAAATTAAACATTCCTATTTTCGCAATGGTTGACACAAACTCTGACCCTCGTCAGGTAGATTATGTTATCCCAGCGAATGATGATGCTTCTAAGTCTATTGACAAAGTGATGAATTTTGTAAGCGACGCAATTATTGAAGGTTTAAATGAAAGAAAAGCTTCTAAGGACGCTCCTAAAAAAGATGCTCCTGCAAAAGCTGAAGCAGCTAAGCCAAAGGCAGCTGCACCTGAAGTTGAAGTAGTAGCAGAAACTGCAAAGCAAGAAGAAGAATAAACGAATATATCGTTTAACAGTCTTTAAAAGTTACAGGTTAAGCATGCTTTTAGCAAACTTAACTTTAACATAAAATTGATGAGTCGTTTAGTTCTTTACTTTTGCAGTACAAACTAAACGACTTGTTTTTTATACAAACAACACATTACACATTAAATTTTAAAGTTATGGCAAAGATTACGGCCGCAGAAGTAAATAAATTAAGAAAAACAACAGGTGCTGGAATGATGGATTGTAAAAAAGCACTTGTAGAAGCTGAAGGTGATTTTGATAAAGCTATCGAAATCCTTAGAAAAAAAGGTCAGAAAGTTGCTGCAAACAGAGCCGACAGAGATTCTACCGAAGGTGCTGTAATTGCAAAAGTAAATGATGCAAAAAACAAAGGAGTTATCGTTTCACTTAACTGCGAAACTGATTTCGTAGGTAAAAACGAAACTTTTGTTTCTTTGGCTCATGAACTTGCAGAATTAGCATTATCTGCTTCTTCAAAAGAAGATTTACTTGCTAAAGATTTTAATGGTATCACTGTTCAAGAAAAACTTACTGAGCAAACTGGTGTAATTGGAGAAAAAATCGAAATAGGAGATTTTAGAGTATTAGAAGCTCCTTTTGTAGGTTCTTATATCCACGCTGGAAACAAAATAGGAGTATTAACAGGACTTTCTCAAAGTGCTGATGGCGCAGAGGTTGTTGCCAAAGATGTTGCTATGCAAGCTGCTGCGATGAATCCAGTTGCTTTAAATGAAGATGGTGTTGATCAGTCTGTAATCGATAAAGAAATCGAGATTGCAAAAGATCAATTACGTCAAGAAGGCAAACCAGAAGAAATGCTTGACAATATCGCTAAAGGAAAAATCAAACGTTTCTTTAAAGACAACACTTTAGTTAACCAAGCATTTATCAAAGATAATAAGAAGAGTGTTTCTGATTACGTAAAGACTCTTGGAGATGTATCTGTAGTTGCTTTTGAAAGAGTAGCTTTAGGATAATTAAAAAAATGTCATTTTAATTGACAAAAACAAAAAACCGCTTCTTTTCAGAAGCGGTTTTTTTTCGTCTTCATTTTTCGAAATATATCATTAAGACCTCAAACTCTACAAAACCTTAAACTCTTAAAGGTTTTATCCCCCATAATAAGATCAGTTCCCCAATTGATCCTAAAAAGTCAGAGCATCTATGGTAATATTTCTCATCCCCTTCACTTTTTGTTTTCCTTGGAGCAAACGTATAACATAATTAAAAGCCAATCAATACCCAGTGCAGGGGAAAAACACCCTTTTTTTACGGAAAAGCCTAACTTTAACATTTAAAACAAAAGTTTACCTTTATACCGTAAAGTAATTTTCTAAATTAAGAATATCATTATATTTGCACCACAGTTCAAAAATCGCAATGAAATACAACAGAATATTACTTAAGTTATCTGGCGAAGCCTTAATGGGTGAACGTCAGTATGGTATCGACCCAAAAAGATTGGCAGAATATGCTTATGAAATCAAACAAATCACTGATAAAGGTGTAGAAGTAGCCATCGTAATTGGTGGAGGTAATATTTTCAGAGGTGTTGCCGGAGCCAGTAAAGGGATGGATCGTGTGCAGGGGGATCATATGGGAATGTTAGCCACGGTTATTAATGGATTAGCATTACAAAGTGCTTTGGAAGATGCAGGAATCCCAACACGCTTGCAGTCTGCTGTAAAAATTAACGAAGTAGCAGAGCCTTTTATTCGAAGAAGAGCATTACGCCATTTGGAAAAAGGAAGAGTTGTTATTTTTGGAGGAGGAACCGGGAATCCTTATTTTACAACCGACTCTGCAGCTGTACTTCGAGCTATTGAAATACAAGCAGATGTTATCCTCAAAGGAACAAGAGTTGACGGTATTTATACTGCAGACCCAGAAAAAGATGCAGACGCAACAAAATTTGATTTTATATCATTCGATGATGTACTTCAGAAAGGTCTTAAAGTAATGGATACTACAGCATTCACACTTAGTCAGGAAAATGAGTTACCTATAATAGTATTCGATATGAATAAAGCTGGAAATTTACTAAAAGTAGTTGCCGGTGAATCTGTAGGCACACAAGTTAACCTTTAATTAAATTGGCTTATTTTTTGATCAGTCAAAAGAAAAGATTAAAACAATGAACGAAGAAATAGATTTTATTCTGGATTCTACCAAAGAATCAATGCAAGCTGCAATCGTGCATTTAGAAAAAAAATTACTTAATATTAGAGCTGGAAAAGCTTCTCCAGCTATGCTAGGAAGTGTTTTGGTTGAATATTACGGTTCACCTACTCCATTAAATCAGGTAGGAAATGTTACCACTCCCGACGCCAGAACGATAAGCATACAGCCTTTTGAAAAATCTTTAATTCCAGAGATCGAAAAAGGAATAATGATGGCTAACCTCGGCTTTAACCCTATGAATAATGGAGAAAGTGTGATTATCAATGTTCCTCCTTTAACCGAAGAGCGACGTAAAGAACTTGTGAAGCAAGCCAAGGCAGAAGCCGAAGATTCTAAAGTAGGAGTTCGTAACGATCGAAAGACGGCTAATAATGACATCAAAAAGCTGGAAAAAGATGGACTATCTGAGGATATGGCCAAAAATGCAGAAGTAGACATACAAGAGCTTACTAATTCATTTATCAAAAAGATTGATGAAATGCTAAATCTAAAGGAAAAAGAGATCATGACAGTTTAAACCGCTTAGGTTTAGTTAATAATATCTCAAAGCGTTTTCTATATGGAAACGCTTTTTTGTATCTTCGCCTTTTTTGAACCTCTTCCTAATAATGCAGAACAAATTTTTTTGTTTATTATTTTTTATACCCTTTATTACCCTATCCCAAGTAAGTATTAGAGGAATTGTTATTGACAAGGCATCTAATCAGCCCCTACCATTTGCCACGATAAAAACCAACACTTCGTCTTTTGCACTTACCTCTGTAGATGGAGAATTTATTATTCGTTGCAAAACATCTCCAGTTAGTTTAACGATAAGTTATCAAGGCTATCAAACTAAAACTCTTACCGTAGAGTCTAAACAAGATAAAGTCAAAATAGAACTATCTCCAGAAGAGGGAAATCTGGGCGCCTTGAACTTAGATGCCAAAGAAAATGTAGCTTCCAAAATTATTCAAGAAGCTATTCGCAAAAAAAGACAAAATGACCCCAAAAAGTCATTTAAAAGTTACTCTTATAAGAGTTATACCAAATTTAAAATTACCGAAGATAACCAAGCTAGACTAAAAACCCTTGATACTACCAGCACCGATATTGAGCAAATTTTTAATAAAGCACACTCTTTCCTATCTGAAAAAGTAAGTTATTATCAATTCAAAAAGGGACTAGAAGAAAAGGAAACGGTCTTAGCCACAAGAATGACAGGGTTTGAAGATCCAGTATATAATGTTTTGGGCATAAAGGTACAATCGAACTCTTTGTACAATGAAGACTACACCATCTTCAACGATAAATTTGTTGGTCCCTTATCCAGTAGAGCTTTAAAGAACTATTATTACAAAGTTTTAAATACTACTCAAGATGAAAAACCTGCTTTTGTTATACTTTTTCAACCAAGAAAGTCAAAAAAATACGCAAGCTTAGAAGGAGTTTTATATATAGACATAAAAACATTAGCGATTCAAAAAGCGATTATTGAGCTTAGAGGAGAGCTTAATGTAATGGCCAGACACGATTTTGAATATTTTCCTGAACATGAAAACTGGTTCCCAAAAAGTCAGGAAATAACAATAAGACCCGGTAACGGCAAGCAAAAAGTAAATCTGTTTGGTGGACAAATATCTGTAGGTCGGTTAGGTGTTGATCAAAAGAGTTTTACCGGAAACAACGATTTTCTTATTTCAAAAACTGACATCTTCGATATTACACTTAACGACACCAAAGAAATAAAGGCCACTCAACCTACTATAAAAATTGATCCCGACGCAAAATCAAGACCAGAATCGTACTGGAAGCAATATAGAACCAGTGCAATCACAGAAAAAGATTTAAACTCGTTTCCAATAGTCGACAGCATAGTAAAAGCCCAGAATATTAAACGACGTATAAATGTTATTCAAAGCTTCAATGTAGGATATTACCCTGTGGGATTTTTCGATTTTGACCTTACCTATCCCGTAAAATACAACAATTTCGAAGGTATGCGACTGGGCCTGGGAGGACTTACCAATGCAAAGTTTTCTAAACGTTTCAGGCTTGAAGGATATTGGGTTTACGGATTTAGAGATGACAAAGCCAAATTTGGAGTTGGAGGAGGTGTATTGCTAAATAAAAACTCCAGTTCATGGCTCAATGTAAATTATACAGACGACATTAAAGAAGTAGGAAGCTTTTTCTATCTAACAGACAGAAGAGTATATTCTCTATTCGAACCCAGATTGGTAAATATTGATTTCTATTATAAACACAGGACCTGGGGCACCAGTTTACAACACCAAATTTCTCCCAAACTTCTCTCAGAAACGCAATTGACTGTTAGCAACATCAATCAAACCGGAGGCTATAGATATATAAAGGGCAACGAATCTTTTTCATCCTATAAAACCGCAGAGTCTACAATAGCGTTGAGATGGAGCCCATTTAGCAAATTTCTAAAGACCCCAAACGGATTAAAAGAAATCCGAGATGGGTACCCCAAAATTACGGCTCAATATACGCAGGGTTTCAAAGGTATCTTCGATAGCAACTTCAACTATAGCAAAATTGGTATTAAAGCAGAGTATATGATTAACAGAATTAATCAATCAAGCACAAGTTTTTTGTTGGAGGCCGATTTAGCTTCTGGAGATGTACCTCTTACCCATTTATACCATGCGTACCCTAATGCACCAACCAAAGAAACCGTATTTCAAAGATTTTCTGTAGCGGGACGAAGAACTTTCGAAACTATGTTTTTTGGAGAATTCTTTAGTGATCGATTAGCAACCCTACAAATAAAACACAGAATAGAACCCGTAAAAATTACAAGTTGGTTTAAACCCGAAGTAGTTTTTATTACAAGATATGCTATTGGTGGCGTTAGCAATATCGAGAATCACCAAGGTGTAAATTTCACTTCCCTAGAAGACTTATATCAAGAATCTGGATTAGAAATCAATAAATTATTTGCAGGCTTCGGATTAAGTTTTGCCTACCGCTATGGTGCTTATCATTTACCTAAGTTTGATGATAATTTATCCTTCAAATTTACATTCTATTTGAAACTCTAGTTTTTTTTATTGTAAACCCATTTTCTTTACATCAATTGATAAAGAATAAATCTTCAAATCCTTACATTTGCATCTGGAAAATAAAGGAATGGCAAAATTATTCAGTTTCGGGTTTTGGAATGCATTAGCGGGGATTATTCTTAGGAATAGAGCTGTAATATTTATAATCATTGTGGGAATTACAGTTTTTCTTGGTTTCCAATGGCAGAACATGAGGTTTTCTTATACCGAAGCTAACCTTTTACCAGATGATCACGAAGTAAACATACAGTATCAAGAATTTCTAGATAAATTTGGTGAAGAAGGCAATTTGATTGTCATGGCTGTAAAGGACAGTACACTTTTTACACCTGAAAAATTAAAGGCCTGGAATGATTTTAATAATTCTTTCAAGCAGTATGACGAAATAGAACTTGTAGTTTCGCTAAATGATCTCAAAAAATTAAAAAAACTAGACAACCCTCCTAGATTTGAATTGATCCCTTTTATTCAGGATTCTGTATACACCCAAAAACAGGTATCCCAATATGAATATGAACTTTTCAACAAACTTCCGTTCTATGAGGGGTTAGTATATAGCAATAAATCTAAAACGATACAAAGTGCCTTGTATGTAAAAAAAGATATTGTTAATACTCCTATAAGAAAAAAGTTTATCACATCGGTGTTACAACCTAAGGTAGCCGAGTTCGAAGCAAAATATAATATGGATGTTCGTGTATCTGGAATGCCGTACATCAGAACGTTGAACTCGCAAAATATAATGGATGAAATCCTGATTTTCATCGTAGCTGCGTTATCTGTTACTTCGCTTATATTTTTCTTTTTCTTTAGATCTTTCAGAGCTACTTTTATTTCAATGACTGCTGTTATTATTGGGGTAATGTGGGCTTTTGGACTTTTAGGGTTACTAGAATATGAAATAACCGTACTCACAGCCATCATTCCTCCTTTGGTTATTGTTATAGGTATACCCAATTGTATTTTCTTAATCAACAAGTACCAGCAAGAGATAAAAAAGCATGGTAACAAAGCTAAGTCTCTTCAACGAGTAATTACCAAAGTAGGAAATGCAACATTAATGACCAATGTTACAACAGCTGCAGGTTTTGCAACATTTGCCTTAACCGAAAGTAAACTGCTAAAAGAATTTGGTATCGTAGCCTCACTGAATATCATCGCATTATTCATTCTATGCCTGCTAGTAATCACCATTATCTATAGCTACATGCCGCAGCCCAAAGAAAGGCATCTTAAACATTTGGGGAAACGATGGATGGAAAGCCTGGTAAACTGGATGGAAGATATGGTAAAAAACCGTAGGGTAACTATTTACTTTTCTTCAGTTATCATATTAATTGCTAGTATTATTGGTATTTATACAATTAAGGTATCTGGAAGCCTTTTGGAAGACATGCCCAAATCATCTGGTTTTTTTAAAGATATTGTATTTTTCGAACAGGAGTTTGATGGTATCATGCCTCTTGAAATTTTGATTGATACCAAACGCAAACAAGGGGTGATGAAGCTTCCTACCTTAAAGCGCATGGAAAAACTTCAAGAACTATTAGAAGAGACTCCCGAGCTATCTAAGCCCATTTCAATTGTAAGTCTGGTTAAATATTCTAAACAGGCATTTTACAATGGAAATCCAAAATACTATCAAATACCAACCAGTCAGGAAAGAAATTTTATTCTACCATATGCCAAAAGCTTTGAATCTGAAGCTAATGTAATGAATAGCTATATAGACTCTACTGGTCAATATGCTCGTATCACTACATTTATGAAAGATGTAGGAACAGAAGAGATGGAAAGAATTGAAACGAACTTATATCCTAAATTAGAAAAGATTTTTCCAAAAGATCGATATAACATTTCATTTACCGGTAAGGCTCTTGTTTTCCAAAAAGGAACAAAATACTTGGTATGGAATCTTGTGTTCTCTTTGGGACTTGCCATTATTCTTATCGCCATTTTTATGGCCTGGATGTTTAGATCATTTAAAATGATTATTATATCATTGATCCCTAATCTTCTACCCTTACTTATGACCGCTGGCCTCATGGGGTTTTTGGGCGTACCCATAAAACCTTCAACCATTTTGGTATTTAGTATTGCTTTTGGAATTTCGGTAGATGATACTATCCACTTTCTGGCCAAGTATAGACAAGAACTAAAATCTAACCACTGGAGAATTAGAAAATCTGTTTTTGCTTCTTTACGAGAAACCGGAGTAAGTATGTTTTACACATCTACTGTGCTGTTTTTTGGTTTCTCGGTATTTATGATATCTAGTTTCGGAGGCACCAAAGCTTTGGGTGGGCTTGTATCTACAACTTTGCTTTTTGCCATGTTGGCAAACTTATTACTTCTACCTTCATTACTATTGTCTCTTGAACGCAGTATAGCGAACAAAAAGACAATGAAGGAACCTACCTTAAAAATAATTCCTAACGAGGACGAAATAGAGGCCTCAGAAGAAGAATAAGCTATTTTCATTCTAAACAAAAAAGCCCCGTTAGTGAACTAACGGGACTTCTGTAAGATAGATTACCCCAAAACCTATCGAACTAAACTTAACGTAAACACAATCGTCATAATTGCATATGCAAGATACTGCCCCTTTTTGTATTTTGAAATAGTATCAAGGGGGGAAAAATCCCCTTTTTTGCAAATTAAACTAAATTTTAACATTATTTAAACTTGTAAAATCCATTAACAATCCCAAAACCTTTAATTCAAAGCAGGTTACAAAAGCATTAATCGTTTTACAAAATGATAATTATTAAAGAAAAAATCTTCAAAAGCAACCTTCTTAACTTCAAAAACCAGAATTTTACAGTTTTTTACAAGCACATGCTCCTTTAAAAAACGTCAGATTTTGAAAACTTCACTTGTTAAGTTTTCAAATATCAAAAAGAATACCAAAATATTTCTTACCGAAACTGCTTTTTGAATTCAATGTATTATGCTCCAATCGGATTAAAAAATTATCTTTGCTACCTTAAATTTTGTAGGTAGGTCTAATTTTTAGTATCTGTGGTTGCAAATAATATGCAACCATTCTTACAAAAAGAGAACAAAATAAAATTATAAATAAACACAAATGAAACATACTAAGGTAATCGAAGTACTACAAAGTGATAAGCTTTTGCAGCCAGTTGCCGTAAAAGGCTGGGTGCGTTCTTTTCGTAATGATCGTTTTATAGCCGTAAATGATGGATCTACAATAAAGAATATTCAGTGTGTTTTAGAAGATAATACCATCGATCCTGAAACTCAAAACAGGATTAATATAGGAGCTGCAGTGGCTATTACAGGTGTTCTTGCCGAAAGTCAAGGTAAGGGACAACGTGTAGAAATTAAGGTTTCTGAAATTACAATTGAAGGTGATGCAGACCCTGAAGAATTAAAGCTTACCATCCTCTCTCCTAAAAGACATACTCTTGAGAAATTGCGTGAACAAGCTCATTTAAGAGTGCGTACCAATACGTTTGGAGCTATCATGAGAATGCGATCAAAACTTTCTTTTGCCATACATGAGTATTTTCAGAAAAACGACTTTTACTATGTACACACTCCCGTAATTACAGGAAGTGATGCCGAAGGTGCCGGAGAAGCTTTTAAGGTGACTAATTTAGATTTAAACAATATCCCTAAAAACGAAGAAGGAGAAGTAGATTACAAACAAGATTTTTTCGGAAGAGAAACCAACTTAACGGTTTCTGGTCAACTGGAAGCAGAAACATATGCCATGGGATTGGGTCAGGTATATACTTTCGGCCCCACTTTTAGAGCTGAGAATTCAAATACCTCTCGTCACCTTGCAGAATTTTGGATGGTTGAACCAGAGATTGCTTTTTGTGATTTAGATGGAAACATGGATCTGGCAGAGGATTTTATTAAGTACGTTATACAGTTTGTTCTAGATAACTGCCAAGATGATTTAGAGTTTCTTGAAAATCGTCTTGTACAGGAAGACAAACAAAAACCACAGGCAGAACGTGCAGAAATGTTACTTAGAGACAAACTGAAGTTTGTGCTAGAAAACAATTTCAAACGCGTAAGCTACACCGAGGCAATCGAAATCTTAATGAACTCTAAACCTAATAAAAAGAAAAAGTTCAAATTTCCGATAGAAGGTTGGGGAGCAGATTTACAAAGTGAGCATGAAAGGTTTCTTGTTGAAAAACACTTTAAATGCCCTGTAATCTTATTTGATTACCCAGCCAATATTAAGGCTTTTTATATGAGATTGAATGAAGATGGCAAAACAGTTAGAGCCATGGACATTCTTTTTCCTGGTATTGGAGAAATCGTGGGAGGATCGCAACGTGAAGAACGACTAGATGTATTGAAAGAAAAAATGGCTGCCTTAGATATCCCAGAAGAAGATCTTTGGTGGTACTTAGACACTCGCCGATTTGGAACATGTACACATAGTGGTTTCGGATTAGGGTTTGAGCGTTTAGTACTATTTGTTACTGGAATGGGTAACATTCGGGACGTTATTCCTTACCCAAGAACTCCGCTTAGCGCAGAGTTCTAAATCAAAATTAAATATTGAGCAATTTCTACCATTAGTTAGCTGCAATACTAATGGTAGAAATTCTATCTATTTTCTTTTTCATTTTTTCTTCTTGCTCAATATTGAAATTCTTTCTTGAATGTTTATCCCGTATACTCATAATATTTCCAGCTTCTTCGATATGGAAAAGACCCAAAGCGTGACCTATTTCGTGGGGACTAGTCGAAGAATATAAAAACTCATCTGTTAAAAGCACCCTTTGGTTTCTTCCCATACCGGCTATTCCAATTATGTTAGATCGTTTTATGATATATATATTTAGGCAATTTTTATCATAGCTTTCTTTAGTTTGCATAAGAAATGTACTAGGCTCCGACCCTTGGTTATCTCTTAGATCATATAGCTCTTCATTTACCAAATTCACAGTTTTTCCCAGTTCCAAACCTATATCAATTCTATGAAAATAGTAACCGTTTAAAAAACGTATGAATTCTTGTTCGTTAATTTTTCCAGACATTTCATTAGATCCTCCATCATTCTCAACGTAAAAAATATTTACTTTCACCTTTCTTCCAGGGTTTTCTACAAATATTTCTTCCGTAGGCTCGTTTTCTGCCTCCTCGGCAGAACAAGAAAAAAGAAAGAAAATAGCAGTAAAGATGAAAGCTAATTTAAATTTATTAGAAGTTTTTTTAATCAATTCGGCACCATTCGCATTGGCACACACGGCAGTTCTTGTAGTTGTTATCATTTCATTTTGATTTGGGACACTCCTAGGGGTAGTAGAAGTATAGTTGTTAAACATTCTTCGGGGGCACGAAGATTATTAACACTTTAACGAAGATATAACTGTTTACTTTTGAGTCACTTGACGTGTTGTAAATCGATTTGAAATAAAATTAGAAAATACTGAGCTAGGTTGGATACGGTTAAACCGTAATATAAATACGTAAATATTTTCAAAACTCTCATTTCGTCGATAAACAGTGGTATTTCAAGGAAATGTTAAAGTTTTGTTTGACAGAAAAATACTACCTTTATTACGGAAATCCTTACTTTTTTATAAGAATATGGTAAGAAAAAAGGGGGATTTTCCCCTAAGATTATCAATTTAGCCTTTCATCAAATTTGTTAAAAATCAACTAATTACATAATAAAAACGTCAATTCATTACTATGTCCTCTAGAAAATGATCAAAAAAAACATAAAAGAACAATTGAATTTTGATCAAGTATTTGTGCAATTTAAACTTACATTTCAACCATCAGAAAACCGATTTTACATACATAATTTGCCCCTACCTAGAATAACACATTAAAAGCAAACTAATTAAGATGCTTTTTCATTAAAATTTCAGAAATCAAGTTCTTGATAATTACCTTATCTGGATCAGTTTTTTGCGGCCTATTTTTTACTCTTTCTATTTTTTCATAGTGAGGGATGTAGCCGGTTTTGGATAAGGATTGTAATACTTCCTCAAAAAAACCATTTAAAATCGGAATTACATGGATACTGGACACATGTTTCCTTTTTAGATGAATAAATTTTTTGGAGTAGGCCAGGAAAATTTGAGGATATTGGGCAAAGGTCATTAGTGCCTCACAAAAACTTAAATACACCTCATCTCGAGTAAGGTGGTACTTAAATTTAAGTTTTGATTGATCTATGTTTTTTATTGTATACAGCAATACGCTTTCTTTAATAAAAGTACTATAGTCATTTTTAGCATAATAATACACCTCCATTCCTATATTGGTATTTATCACCAATACTTCAGTTCCGATATTTTCTTTTAAAAACGACTCGAATATAGCAACTGTAGAAAAAGACATTAGTAATCTACGCTTAATATGAGTTGATCTTATATTAACCGATTTAATACTATATTTTCCAACAGCGCTGTTCATGAGCTTACTTAATTAATTCAGAAATTTCTAAGCCTTGATTTTTAGCATGCATTTCGGCCGTAAACCCTTTATTGTCTTTTGCATTCATATCGGCTCCGTGTTCTATCAGCAACCTTATAATTTCTTTTTGACCAAAGGTAGCTGCATATATAAGTGCGGTCGCTTCATTATAGCTTTTCTCATTTACATTTGCCCCAGACTCAATAAGTAATTTAGCAATATCATGGTACCCTTTGAAACAAACCCCCATTAATGCTGTATTTCCAGAACCATCTTTTGCATTCACATCTGGACTATATGAAAGAATAGCTTTTGTAATCTCTTCAAAACCATAATAGGAGGCCAAAAGCAATGGTGTAGAACCTCTACCGTCTTTTGAATTAACCGTCTCTGGGTTCTGACTTAAAATTGATTTTACCAGATCTAAATTTTCCGATCGTATTGCATTAAAAATGTCCTCCATTATTATTGTGATATATATTGCGTATGATGTGAATAACAATTTTAAAGATACACGATATTTAACACAAAATCAACAACTTAAATTGATTGTATAAATCTAAAAATAATCAAAGCTTATTTAACAAATAATTAGGATCAGAAAAATCTATTCAAGTGTTTGAATCCCAATCCCTAAGCCTATTGTTCAATCCATTTCCTGAAATCTGAAGTAATCGCAGAACTGGTCATTACTTTTTCTGAACTGCCTTTCATTTGAATAAGTAATCTGTTTTTGAAATGATTTTCTATGGTTTCTATATATTCGACATGTATAATCTGACTCCTATTAATTTTAAAGAATTTTTTAGGATTAAGTTGCTCATTCAATATGCTTATCTTTTCTGAGATAGGGTGTTTCTTCCCATTATAATCTATAGCTACACAAAAATCTCCAGACGCTTCAATTATACTAATATCCGATGCATTTAATAACTGAATTCCTTTAGTCCTTTTAATCACAAATCTTTTCTTGTAATTCATCTGATTTTCCTGAAGGGCTAACTTGAGAAAATCTAACATACTAGAATCTAATTGATTCTTTTTCTCTTTTTTAAATAGGGACTCGTATTTATCTAAAGCTTTTTTAAAATCGTCTCTCGAATAGGGTTTTAAAATATAAGCTATACCATTAGTCTTAAATGCCTGAAACAAATACTCATCATATGCAGAACAAAAAATAATAGGACAATCGACAGATACTTCATTAAATAAATCAAAAGAAAGCCCATCAAGTAATTGTATATCTGATAACACCAGATCATAAGTCTCAGTTTTCAAAAAATCTCGCCCGTCACTAACCGAACGAGACCAATCGTTTTCGACATCCTCTCCAAAGTATTCATTGAGATGTTGCAATAGTTTTTGATATGCTGGAATTTCGTCTTCCAAAACTAAAATACGCATAGGCTTATGATTCTGTACTTAATTTGATAATGGGTATCGATATTTTAAATTTTAAGTCGGTATTAATGATTTGTACTTCCTGATCTGAAAGCAATTTATATCTGGCTTTCAAATTTTCTAACCCTGTCCCAAAAGATTCTTGAGCTTGCTGTGTTTTCGACTTATCGTTTACAACAGTTAATTGATCATCTGTAACTTCAATACATACTCTTATCGCCCCTTGTACTCCAACCTTATTGTGTTTTACAACATTTTCAAGTAGGGTTTGTATAGCTCCAGTAGGGATGAATTTATCTTCAAAAGAAGTGTCTTTTCTTATCTCAAAATTATAATCACTCCCGAATCGTGTTTCTATTAAAAAAATATAATTTTCTGCTAGTTCCATTTCCTCGACTAATTCCATAACCTCAGCGTCTTTGGTACGAATTAGATATCTATAAATAAGTGAAAGTCTATTGATATATTCCTTCGCTTTGTTGGTATTACTATCGATTAAGGCGTCTAAAGTATTCAAGTTATTAAATAGAAAATGAGGATCAATTTGCGAACGTAACAGTTTAAGTTCATTCTCTTTTTGTTGTTTTTGCACGTTAAACAACTGTGCTTGACCTTCATAAAACTTCTTTGCTAATAAAATAGCAAAAGGAAAGCCCGCATCGTCAGACAACCTAAACACGCTCCTTATTAAAAAATCATACCACTTCGGAAACTTACTCCAATCTGCTCCACCGGTCCAAAAACCGGCTGTATAATCTATCATACCAGGAATGATTAAGGTAAGAAGGCCAAAAAAAACAAAGTGACCATATTTTTTTTCTTTTACAATATAACTAGGGATCAACCAATGAATAAATAGCAAAATGATTACAAAAGACAATAATGCGGCAACAGGAAGATCTACCAAATACTCTATGAGCATATTCCCTTCTTGATAATAATCTATACAGTTAAAAAAAATATTAACCGCATAAATTATGGCGAGTATGGTATAGTCAGACGTATTGAGTTTGGTATTCATCTTGGTTTATTTCTTTTTAATATTCTTAACCTTTCTTATAACAAACCTTAGGAAAACTATAATTACAAGAATACTAAAAACTACAATAACTCCTAAAATAATATAAAGTTTTGTCCTTCCTGGATCTGCAAGCATATAAAAAAATAATTCTTGTCCGAGTTGCTCCCCATATTCAGAATTGGTAAAAAGTATAAACCCCCAATCTTTTTCAACATCCATGGTATACCAAGATGTGAACCCTTCATTGTTTCCACTATGCAAATATAGATCGGTAAAAGGTACATGGATAGTTAAGAAACCAAGAGTATAAGACACATCAATACCATCGTAAGGTACTGGTGACTGAGGTTGCAACAGTTCTTTATAACTTTCCGATGAAAGAATTTCTTTATTCATCATAGTTATCATCCACTTCGAAAAATCTAGAGGTTCAGAATGAATTGATGAAGGTGCATAAAACTTACCATCTTCCTTGATATTCCAATAATCATTTCTCCAATCAATCCAATCCCCATTTTTATCGTAGGGTTCAGCTTTATGATAGCGTGTATATTTATTTTGTATAAAAACGGTATGCTCCATACCTGAAGGAATAGCAATTCTTTTTTGAAATTCTGCCTCTAATCCTTCATCATTTGTATCTAATAAATGTATGAGTACTTTGGTCAGATATTGGTACCCTTCTCCAGAATAAAAATAATCGGTCCCAGGATCAAATTTGATATTTAGTTGTTTATCATCATTATCTTCTCTCCAGTTTGGAAACCCAGAACGATGGCACAGCACCATTCTTGCTGTTATTTTTTTGTAGCGTTCGTCATGAGCTATGTCCGGATATTCCATATATTGATATAATGGCTTATCAAGATCCAGCACACCCTCTTCTACAAAAGTCATTACAAAAAAACCAAACACCGATTTTGATATTGAAGCTCCTTCAAAAATCGTATGCTCTGTAACCGGCAACTGTTTTTCTATATTGGCTAAACCCTTTGTTTGATGATACACTACCTTTCCATCATTAATCACAGCGATTGCAAGACCGGGAATATCATACTCGCTCATTTTTGAATTGAGGAAAGTTTCAAAAGTTTCTTCGGGAATATCAAACCCTAAATAGCTATTAAAAGAAGTATCCTTTTTAGAACAACCTAGTGTTACTACAGCTATTATGATATATAATACGTATCGATTCATGATTCTATTTTAATTTTCGTCATCAATTCTATCTTGTTCCTCTTCAGAAACATTTTTCCTTTTCTTTGTCTTACTAAGTTTAGAACCAAAACTATAATTCAACTGCACATAAATATTTTGTCTTGCCCAGTCATTTATAATATTGGCATTTACATTATCATAGGTTATTTCACCAAAGAATTTTCTATTCAAAATCTCTTCGAACTCTACACTTACCTTTAGTTGATCGTTCAAAAACTTTTTGCTCAATGCGACATCGATACCGGCAATCCACTTATATTCTATTTGACCTTCAAGTCCTCCGGTAGTGTAATATCCGGAAATTTCTGAATTTATTCCCCAAGGAAGTTGATATTCTGCACTGGTATACCAAGTCATACTCCAATTGGAAAGGTCTAATGCAGGGGTTAACCTTTCCGATTGGTACTCATTATAATTCACGATTACACCAGTAAACCCGTCTAAACCTTTTACAAAGTTTAATGGCCCAAACAAACTAGCACTAAAGTTATTATTCTTTGCCAGATTTATTACCGACCTTGACGTTTCTGCAGAAGTGTCATTTTGAGTAATAATCTCGAATAATGCATCGGTAGTTTCCTTGTATCCTACACTGAAAAAAGGTTGGTCTTCATAAGTAAGATTAAATTGAAAACTATTGGTAAAAGCTGGTTTTAGATTAGGATTACCTTCTTCAAAAGTAAAAGGATCATAATAATAAACAAATGAGTTTAACGAGCTATATGAAGGCCGTTGTATGCGATAACTATATGCTACATTTGCACTAAGCTCATCGGTTAGTTTTCTGGTTACTGCAGCACTAGGAAAAAACTTAGAGATGTTTCGGGTTCTGGTTTCATTTTGAGTTAATGATGTACCCTCGGTACTACTTTCTTCCCAACGCAATCCTCCAGAAAAACTCCATTTATCTAACTTTGCACTAAACTTTGAATATACTGCCAGGATAGATTCATCAATCAAAAATCTGTTCGTTTGGTTTTCATTATTCACAAAAACACCATCTTCATTTTGAGTTAGCGATTGTAAATCACTATCAGAATCTACATATGAATATTTAGCCCCTGCTCCCCAGCTAAAATTATCACTGCTTGTGCGTTTATAATCTGCTTGATATGTGAAAATCTCATATTTCGCTTCCTGAAAGTATCTCTGGTTATCATAATCTATAGTACTTTCATTAGTTTGGAACAAATTGTTTTCATTAGAGTAATCATAGTCTATATAGTTGAAATCCAGAGTCACTTTGTTTTTTTGATCATCAAACTCATAGTATGGGTTTAATGTAAATGTTACCCTATCTCTATCAAAACTATTATCTGTAAGTAATGTTGCTTCACTCCCAGAACCTATAACCTGTGTGCTATTTTTGGTAACACGAGTAGACATTGATTGAATTCTATTCGCACTGGCTCCTAGAGTATGTTGATCATTCAAATAATAATCTATACGTCCACTTGCTCTAAGTGTCTCAGGATCAAATGGCGAAATAGAAGTTTGATTATAAGTTTCATCTAATACTTCTCTGCTAATAATTAAATCTTCTCTCCATGACGATCTTGTGTATCCTGCACTTGCCTGCCAATTTAGTTTGTTTTTATAACTTGCTATAGATGCACTTGTACCGTACATATAATCATCGACATAACCCACCGTGGTTTTTATATTACCATGAGTTCCTAATTTTACATTTTTCTTTAAGATGATATTGATAATAGGTCCCGATCCTTCCGCGTCATACTCAGCTCCGGGTTGTTGTATAAGCTCAACCCTAGCAATATTATCTGCTGGCATTTCACGTAACAACGCGTCTACATCTATATAATCTGTAGTTTTTCCATTAATTAAAATACGAATATTACCCTGTCCTCCATAATTTAGATTCCCATTAGAAACAATTACTCCGGGTATCTTCTTAACCACATCTTGAAGATTGGTATTGATCATCTCAGACTTTTCTATATCTACTACAAGTTTTTCTGCAGTTTGTCGAATTATTGGTTTCTTATAGGTAACTACAACTTCATCTAACTGTTCTGAAGCAAGGGAGAAATTGAACGATAAGCTTTGCCCTTTCTCATATGAGAACACTTCGGTTTTTTTGGTATCATATCCTAGCATCGAAACCTCAAGTCTATACTTTCCTGTTTCTATTCTTTCAAAAAGATAAACACCTTCTTCATTGGTAGCAACTGCAGAAACAGCTGTACCCGTATCACCTTGGTATAAAATAACATTAGCAAATACCAAAGGCGCATTATCACTATCACTTACCTTACCCGTGATAGCATCTTGAGCACTTGTTTTAAAAATACTTAGGCAAAAAATAATAAGAATTAATTTTAAAGAGTCCATACTTAGTTTGTTTCATTAATTATGGAATCAAAACTAGGTGGACACCCCTATTATTTAAAGGAGATTCTGCCGAAGTGGGATAAAATTAGGTTGAAAAGGGTGTTAATTTCCTTGGAATTATATTCAAAAAAACATTAAGAGGACAATTTATCTTTCATTTTCATTAACTCTTGCTCTATCAGTAGTAGTTTATCCTCTACATGATCTCCAAACTCTGGAATTCGTTTACAAAATACATACCGTACTCTCCACATTTCTTTAATATCAGACAATGAAAATTCTTCATCTTCTATGTTCTTATGATCTGCTCTAAGCACAGCATTACCTTTGGTAATATAAAGGCGTCTAAAAATTAGCTGATCGCCAGCTAATACAAAAACCAAAGTACCGTTATTCAATTTCTTCATTACATTAGTCGGCACTTTTTCCCCTATTACTATATCCTTAGGATAAAAACCTCTATCGTGAGAAGTCATCTCGAGATTATTTACAGCAAACCCTCTAAATTCTTTAGTAGGATTTACCGGAAGTTGTACTACAGGAAGATCATTAACAAAACTTTCTTTATCATATAATGAAATATAATCGTTGACAGTACTTTCTGTTATACAAGGTATGGTAGCAAACTGTTCTCTTTTTATATCTTCTGCATAGGTAGTAAGATCTCCTTTGAACTTTAAAAGCTGATTAACGGTTAATTCATTGGTAAGTAAATCGTCAATCTGTATGCTAAAATAGTTAGCAATTTTTATTATTGTTTCTATTTTAGGCTCACTTCTACCCTCTTCATATGCCCCCAACGTACCTCTTTTCAGGTCAAAAAGCTCTGCAAATGCCTGTTGGCTCAGTCCTTTTACTCCGCGAATTTTTTTTATGTTTTTTCCAAAAAATGACATTTTTGCTAATTTTATTTGCAATTATAAAAATTTATTGTACATTTACACTAACAATATTAGCTAATACTTTTGAATTATGCTAATTTTAGTAGAAATACTTTTTCGCGTTTTCTTCTTTTACAAAGAAACATGGGAATCTCTACTAAAATTTTTAGCAAACAACTAATTTATTAATCTTAATCAACATACCCATGATCGCATTTATAATATATCTGGCAAATTTAGCCGGAGATATTGCACAAAAGTTATGTGACTTTTTGTAATATTGATTCACAGTCAAACAATACGAAATCAATTACTAATTATCAATCAAAAATAAACCATCGCATGGAAGATCATTTTCAAAACGTGAAGGACTACCTGCTAAAATTGAATTATGTAATTACCCACGAAAACAAGGGGGAGGGAATTATCATGATTAGCAAGGAAAATGAAGGAATCAAGAATATGATTATTGGGGTGGCTCCACCCATTTTAATAATGGAGCAACATATATTCAACATAAGAAACAAAAGTGAATTGGTATACAAAAGTTTACTTCAAAAAAACCGGGACATTGTACACGGGGCATTTGTACTCGATGAAACCGGAGACAAGGTAATTTTTAGAGATACTCTACAGGTAGAAAACCTAGATTTAAATGAGCTTGAAGGTTCCCTGAATTCCTTAGGCCTATTGTTGAGCGAATATTCAGAACAAATTATAAACTTTTCAAAATATTAAGACGATGAACTTTTTTAAGAGATTATTCAAAATAGGTGAGGCAGAAGCAAATTCTGCTATTGATAAAATGGAGGATCCTATTAAAATGACAGAACAAGGAATACGAGACATGAAAACCGATCTTGAGAAAAGTCTTGAGGCTCTTGCTCAGGTTAAAGCTTTGGCTATACGAGCAAAAAATGAAACCGAAGAGTTTGCAGCAAAAGCTGAAGATTATCAACAAAAAGCTATGCTTATTCTTAAGAAAGCACAGAGTGGAGATATGGATACTGCCGAAGCCGATAGATTAGCCAAAGAAGCATTAATCAAAAAGGAAGAGTCTATTCAGCAGGTAAGCAGAACAAAAACAGAGTCTGAAAAGTTCAATAAATCTGTAGCTCAATTAGAAAAAAATGTCAAAGAAATTAAGCAAAGTATTAGCAAATGGGAAAATGAATTAAAGACCCTTAAAGCTCGTGTAAAAGTTTCTAAGGCGACAAAAAATTTAAACAAACAAATGGCCGAAATCGATAGCTCGAGTACGGTTTCAATGCTAGAACGCATGAAAGATAAGGTAAATCAGGAAGAAGCCCTAGCCGAAGCTTATGGAGATATTGCAAATACCTCAAAGTCTATTGATGATGAAATTGACAAGGCCGTAGATATTACTGAAACCAATGCCGAAGATGACCTGGCAAAGTTAAAAGAGCAATTGGGCATGAAGGGTGACGATGCTTAATTATCTACCTCCTGGTCACAACAGACATCATAACCATTGCTATTAAAAATACACAGGGTTCCACCTCCTTTTTTGAAGGATACACCAGAATAAAATATGTATTGTAGAAAAAAAGATGGTGTCTAAGGGTAATGATTATATTACTTAAGACATCAATGGTTATGTAAGCGTCAATTGAAGGGTAAGAATATTCCAAAATAATACTATGAAAAGGAACGATTACGAATAGATCATAAACTTTAAACACTAACCATTTGAAAGAATTATTTGACATAGCAATTTCGATAGTTAACCTACCATTAACTATCTTATTCGGACTATTGATCCTATATTGGTTACTAACCACATTGACAGGATTAGATTTAGATTTTTTCGATGCCGATATAGACGTTGATATTGATGCCGATGTAGATGCAGATCTAGATGCCGATTTTGATGCTAGAGCAAACTTAGATATTCCCGAAATATCAAATACCGAAGTTAAAAAAGAAGATGTTATACGAAGAAGAGGAAAGTTAAACTTCTTTCAGATTTTTTTAATCTATTTCAATTTTGTCGGACTTCCTTTCATGTTTACATTTTCCTTTTTTGTATTGTTCTGGTGGGCCATAACCATGGCGGGAACATCGATAACTCATAGCTATGACAATGACTTTGGATTTGTATTCTTTTTTGGAGGTATAGCACCCGCTTTATTTCTAACCAAAATATTTACAACTCCGTTTAAAAAGTTCTTTACCAATTTTAACAACAAAGGAGAAAGTGCTCTTGAACTATTAGGAAGACAAGGAGTATTACAAAGCACAATTTCTGGTGATAAAATAACCACTTTAGAGATTAAAATACAATCTGACCCTATTAAGGTGATGGTCACATCAAAAGATGGAATTGAGATCCCGGCGAATACGAAAGTAGAAATCGTAAACCAGGTAAAAAACAAACAACTTTATATCATACAACAATTAAACTATTAAAGCAATTATGAGCAATTTAGCAAACATAGCCATCATTGTGGTGGTGGGATTGGTACTCCTTATCGTACTGTACTTTATCATTATCGCTATTTTCTATCGCAAAATCCCACAGGGAGAAGCGTTAGTACGTACCGGTTTTGGAGGAACCGCTGTGGCCTTTGACAAAGGACTCTATGTGATTCCTGTACTGCATAAAGTAGAAATTATGGATATTTCGATCAAGAAAATTGAAATAGAACGTACCGGAGTAAACGGATTAATTTGTAAAGATAACATCCGTGCAGATATTAAAGTAGCTTTCTTTGTTAGAGTAAATAAATCTGTAGAAGATATTATCAATGTGGCACAAACTATTGGTTGTAATCGAGCTTCAGAAATAGACACTTTGCGTAGTTTATTTGATGCTAAATTCTCTGAAGCTTTAAAAACGGTAGGTAAAAAATTCGAATTCGTAGAGCTATATGAAGCAAGAAGAGAGTTTCGCGATGAGATTGTAAATATTATTGGTACCGATCTAAACGGATATATTCTTGACGACTGTGCTATTGATGATCTTGAACAAACCTCGTTAAGCGTTATGAAGGCTGATAATATTCTTGATGCAGAAGGTATTAAAAAAATCACTGAGTTAACAGCAGCTCAAAACATAAAATCTAACCTCATCAAGCGTGATGAAGAAAAGGTAATTCGCAAACAAGATGTAGAAGCTCGCGAAGCTATTCTCGAGCTAGATAAGCAACTTGCAGAGAAAGAGGAGCAACAAAAGCGCGAAATTGCCAACATTAAGGCTCGTGAAGAAGCAGAAACCCTAAAAGTTTCTGAGGAAGAACGTCTAAAATCTGAAACAGCTAGAATTTCTACCGAAGAAAAAGTACAAGTAGCCGAAGAAAATATGCAGCGCCAGATTATAGTAGCAGCCAAAAACAAACAACGTACTGAAGCTGTAGAAACAGAAAGAGTAGAAAAAGACAGAATGCTTGAAGCCACAGAGCGTGAGAGAATTGTTACGCTTGCCCAAATTGAAAAAGAAAAAGTAGTAGAAGTTGAGAAAAAGAATATTCAAGATGTGATTCGTGATCGAGTAATGCTAGAAAAAGGTGTGGTAGAAGAGCAGGAGAATATGAAAGATATCGAAGCATTCAAAACTGCAGATCGTGATAAGCAAGTAAAAATAACGATTGCAGAGGCTACAGCTCAAGAAGATCTTATTAAGACCATTAAAGCTGCTGAGGCACAAAAAGAAGCGGCTAAGCAAAAAGCTGAAGAGATTAATATCGAAGCACAGGCGAAGAAAGAAGCTAGTGAAAAAGAAGCTGAAGCTCGTAAAACACTTGCTGAGGCTCAAGCCAAAGAGGAAGCTACTCTAGGTATGTCTGAAGCACAAGTAATGCACGCTAAAGCAGATGCAAGAGAGCGTGAAGGACTGGTCGAAGCAAACGTTATTGAGAAAACCGCAAAAGCCGAAGCTGCTGGTATTCAAGCCAAAGCCGAAGCTATACGTGAAGAAGGATTGGCAGAAGCCGAAGTAATAAAAGAGAAAGCTCTTGCTGATGCTGCAGGTATAGAAGAAAAAGCCGAAGCAATGAAGAAACTTGATGGTGTTGGTAAAGAACACGAAGAATTTAAGCTACGTTTGGAGAAAGAGTTACAAGTTGACCTTGCAGAGATCAATATCCAGAAAGAAATTGCCGATGCTCAGGCTTCGGTAATTGGAGAAGCGCTTAAAGCAGCAAACATCGATATCGTTGGTGGTGAAACCATGTTCTTCGAGCAAATTATGGGACAAATCACCAGAGCCAAAGGAATTGATAGATTGGTGCAGCACTCAGATAATATTCAAGAAGTAAAAGATGCCATTTTAGGAAGTGAAGATGTAAAAGGAAACCTTTTAGAAAAAATAAAAGACTTTGCAACCAAATACGGAATCTCTTCTGAAGATATTAAGAACTTAACGATTGCCAATCTATTAATGGAACTAAAACAGAAAACTACAGATCCTGAAGAAAATAATTTGTTTACCAACTTATTTAATCTGGCTAAAGGATTAGGACTTTCTGACCAAAAGTTGAAGTAATTCTTAAGAGTAAAGGAATATAATCTCCTCTACTATATACAACCATGAATACGATCACAACTACATTTTTAAACCCATAAAAGTCTTCCCATTCTGGGAAGACCAGGATGGGAATTGTTTAACTTTTAAAAGGTTTATTATGGGATTTTGAGGATCAAGTGCGGCGATGCTTGCATCGTTGAAAAACAACAACAGACGATCAAAAAGAGAAGCTTTCGAAGGATGGACAACATCGAATAAAGAAAGTCAAGGTATCGAAATAGAACCTATCGCCGAAGAGGTATTGGTAGAGATAAGAAATAAACTTAAAGCGCAACGAAAAAAAGAGAAAATCAGAAACATTATAATCTTAATACTTAGTGTAATTGCCACATTTCTCTTTTTTCTATTCTTGTTTTATTATTTCTATAACTCGACGGGAATATCAGATGAGTTTTTATATAGATGATATACAAATTCACTTCAATGACATTAAAAATTCTTGAAGTATGACCAATAAAAATTAAAATCACAAAACGAATGAATAAAAATTTTATAAAAATATTAGTTGTGTTATTGGTTGCGGTTACTATTCTCGGTGCTAACACTTACCTTCAGAAAGAAAAACTGAATGAAAACGGTGTTATAACTACAGCAGTAATTGAGGAAATTATATGGAACAAGTATTCAAACGACGCTGGAAACTCAGTAGACAATATTCATGTAAAATATAAATACGAGGTTGAAGGTCGGGAATTTATAAGAACTCAAGAAGTTTTGCGACAAGAACATGATTTGTATTTCGATACTACAAAAAATGTAGGAGACTCTATATATATCAAATATTTAGAGAACAATCCTAAACATTCCAGAATCGAAAAAATGGTGCAATCTGCAAAATAAGTTTGTCTGAAATTATAGAAAATCAAATCGAAATTCGATTTAACACATGCAAGAAGAAAACAACAATCAACATATTCAACTAGACGGAGGCACTTATGAGATCATCCAAAATCGTTTACAAAAACACAAAGGTGATCTCCAAAGCCGTCTAACCCAACTTAACGATGCCCGAAAAGAAGTTTTTGGTAGCGTAGAGACCAAACTTATTGCCAACAATCGAATAAATACTGAAAACAACTGTATCGCCAGAGATATTGTTACCATAGGTGAATATTGTTTGTTTGGGTATAATGTTCATTTTGGATTGCGTACCGAAATTACATTGGCAGATGTGTTTAGTATTTACACTTATACTAATGAGCATTTTTCGGCAAAGCCTCTAGATCTAATTAATGACCCAATATTTATAAATGATTTCACCAATCTTTATAAATATTATCGTAATACAATCTTTTCAAAATTCGCTATTGTTGGGAACTATCTACATATGGTTTTTCAGTTGAGCGAAAGTGTATCTGATATCAAAACCTTCAAATGGCTTATTAATGAAGGAACATTGACCTATGTTGACAACCGCAGTGAACATGAGTTTAAGTTCCCAAAACAACATGAATTTAATTGGACCGAGGTAACGCGAGATATGCACCGCTATGGGGCACATCCTCATATTTCAATTCTCGACAAGGTATTTGTAGAAACTATTGGTGGTGACCTAACCATCAAAATTGAAGACAATACCGACGAAGGTAAAGGTATTTTAGACGAACCTGTAGAACACATAGATCAAACCTTAGACGATGGGCAATACCGTTTTGCCGATTTAGGGAACCTTATCACCTTAGAAATAAAACCTTTTCAAGAAAAACCTCGTTATTTTGTGTACAATCACAAAATGCAAGAGGTAAAAAAGATCGAATGCATTAAAGATGCATGTGTATTGTTACCCGATGATCAAGGAATTATTTACCCTAACGGATATTACCTGCAATCTGGAGAGTATAAGCTATTTACCAATGAGGTGAATGATGTAAAGTTTCAGGAAAAAATAATATCTCCCAATGGCGAAGATTTTTTATATGTCTTCTATGCAAGTGAAAAAGGGTTATACACCTTAATGTCATACAATGTTATAGAACAAGAGGTAAAAACACCTATTGTTTGTAACGGATTTACAATTCTTCAAAACGGAGAACTTTGTTATTTTAAAACCGAAGACGAGCAAACCAAACACCATGTCATTCAGATTTGGCAAACTCCTTTTATGAAGGGCGATACAATCCCTTCGCAACACACCGATACTTTGCTCTATAAAATCGGAAATAAAGATATCGTAAAAGCTATGGCCGAATGCCATGCTTTGATCACTTTATTGAACAAAGAAGATAGCTACGACGGCCTATATGATGATATTTCTAAATTTTCTAATGATGTTATTGATAGTTATTATTGGATTCGCGAAGAAGATACCTTTAGACTAGACGTTCCTCTCGAAGAAATTAATGGCGCAGCCAATGCTGCCATAGATGAGTTTGAAAAAGTAGTACAACTTCGTAGAACCGCATCAAACCTCACCAAAGAAACGCAGGATAAGGCAGAACTCCTTTTCGGAAAAATAAAAAGTAGCTCCTTTAGATCTATCGACGATTTTGTGCAAGTACTATCACAACTTCGAACATTACGAGGTGAGGTAATTAGCCTAAACGATATTCGATATGTAGACAAGAACTTTATCACGTCTTTAGAAACAGAAATCGCCGAGCAAACTGAAAAAATTTCCCAGCGTTGTGTGCAATTTCTTCTAGATGACAAAGCACTACTCCCCTATCATACTCGAGTAGAAGAAAAACAAACCGATCTTGAAAAGATCAAAAAGGTAATCGATGCAAAAAAACTAGAAGAGGAAGTAAATCAAATCGCAACCGATCTGGAAATGCTTATCGATATCGTATCGAATTTACAAATTGAAGATACCTCGCATTCAACCAAAATCATTGACAATATTTCCTTGATTTTTGCTACTATCAATCAACTTAAAGCAGGAATCAAGAACAAAATAAAATCCCTAGGTAGCAAGGAGGCCACAGCAGAATTTGCGGCACAACTTAAGCTGGTCGATCAAAGTATCATCAATTACCTTGATATTGCTAATACTCCTGAAAAAACAGATGAGCTTCTCAACAAAGTATCTGTACAACTAGAAGACCTAGAAGGAAGGTTTGCCGATTTTGAAGAATTCATAGCGCAGATCATCGAAAAACGGGAAGAAGTATACAACGCTTTCGAAGCTAGGAAAAATGGTCTTATCGAGGCTCGTAACAAAAAAGCTGTAGCTCTTGAAAATGCTGCTAATCGTATTTTAAAAGGGGTAACTAAAAAGGCTTTGAGTTTTGACGAGGTGGTCGATATTAATGGATATTTTGCTTCAGATTTGATGATCAATAAACTTAGGGATATTGTAGATCAACTCAAAGAACTAGATGATGCAGGAAAAGCTGAAGCCATAGAAACTGCTTTAAAAGTTGCAAAAGAAGACGCTACACGAAAATTAAAGGATAAGCAGGATCTTTATGAAGATGGTGAGAATATCATCAAACTAGGGAAACATAAATTTGGAGTCAATAAGCAGCCTTTAGACCTTACTATTGTCTATAAAGATGGTACATTGGCATATCACCTTACCGGAACCGATTTTTACCAGGATATCGAAAATGATATACTCCTAAAATCTAAAAAATACTGGGACCAGGAGTTAATTTCTGAAAACTCAGAAGTTTATCGTTCGTCTTATCTTGCCTATAAAATTTTCAATACAGAACATAAAGAAAAATTAACTGGCCTTACCGAAGAACAACTCTTACAGATTATAAAAGCTGAAAGCAGTAAAAACTACGCTGAAGGATATGTAAAAGGAGTTCATGATGTTGACGCCTCTAAAATTCTTAAGGTTCTTACAGATCTGGATCACGGTTTAGGATTATTACGATACACTCCAAATACTAGAGCTTTTGCACAATATTTCTGGTTTAGTTTGAGCGAGGAAAAGCAGACTTATTGGAACACATCAATTAAGGCATCAGGAGAAGTGCTAGAAGTTTTTCCAAATAGTAACGAACATCATAAGATCATAAGTAGTCTACAACAGGAAATTTCTGGGTTTATAGAAGAAAAGCAATTACCAACTACTACATCTAAGAATATTGCAGAGTATCTATTTGCCGAACTGCAAAGTGATTCTAACTTTTGCATCAGTCAGACAGCTAATGAAATATTCGATGCTTTTATAGCTGCGTTAAAAAAGAAAAAGGCCTTTACCAAACTCAAGAAATCTCTTGAATTGGATATGAAACCGCGTTCCAATGGTAGTGTAAATTGGCAATACAAAATCAATTTGGCCTTGCAATGGGTCACTTCATATATAAAAACACATGCTGCTGAGCATACTGATTATGCTCATGAAGTGGTTTGTATTTTATTGTTCAAAGATGAAGCTACATCTGAGGTTATTCATGTTAACCCATCGCAAACGATAAAAGATCTAAAAGGAAGTCATGCTTCAATCATCGAAGGTAATTTTGAATTTAATTATCACCGCTTCATAAATACATTAACTCAATTTGCCGAAATCGAAGTACCTGCTTTTGAAGCCTACCGTGAAGCCAAACATGAAGTTACCGAGCAGCTTAAAGAAGATTTAAAGCTAAGCGAATTTGAGCCTAAAGTGCTTTCTTCTTTTGTACGAAACAAATTAATCGATCAGGTATACCTACCATTGTTTGGAGACAACTTATCGAAGCAATTAGGTAGTGTTGGAGAAAACAAACGCACCGACCGTATGGGTATGCTGTTATTAATTTCTCCTCCGGGATATGGTAAAACGACCTTAATGGAATATATGGCCAATAGATTGGGATTGGTCTTTATGAAAATTAATGGCCCTGCCATTGGCCATGAGGTAACATCTGTAGATCCTATGGCCGCGAATAATGCGGCAGCCAGAGAAGAGTTGAAAAAATTAAACCTGGCTTTTGAAATGGGAAACAATGTGATGCTGTACCTTGACGACATACAACATTGTAACCCTGAGTTTTTACAGAAATTTATATCGTTGGCCGACGGTACCCGAAAAATAGAAGGAGTACATAATGGAAATCCAAAAACATACGATTTAAGGAGCAAACGTTTTTGTGTGATTATGGCCGGAAACCCATATACCGAAAGTGGAGAAAAGTTCCAGATTCCAGATATGCTTGCCAATCGTGCAGATATATATAATCTTGGCGATATTATTGGGGATACTGCAGACTTATTTAAATTAAGCCTTATCGAAAATGCTATGACTTCGAATCCCGTCTTACACCAATTGAGTAGTAAACATTTTGAAGATATTTATAAGCTAATTGAGATAGTTGAAACCGGTTCTGAAGAAGGAATAGAGTTACAAGGAAATCATACCAAGCAAGAGGTACAAGATTATTTGGCTGTACTAGAAAAGGTTGTGGTTATTCGTAATACTGTTTTAAAAGTAAACGAGACCTATATTCGATCGGCGGCTATGGAAGATGCTTATCGCACAGAACCTTCATTCAAATTGCAAGGATCTTATCGTGATATGAGTAAGCTGGTTGCCAAAGTGGTACCTATTATGAATGATACAGAATTGCAAACCTTGCTTCTATCCCATTATGAAAACGAGTCGCAAACCTTGACCAGTGCTGCAGAAGCCAATTTATTGAAGTATAAAGAAATGACAACTACCATTTCTAAAGATGAGATTACTCGTTGGGAAACCATAAAAGAAACTTTTGTAAAAAACAACAAACTCAAAGGTTTTGGTGATAAAAACGAAATGGCTCAAGTACTGGCTCAAATGATGCAGTTTAGTGATCATTTAGCAGGCATACAAGAGGTATTGAAAAAAGGGTTGGAGAAATAGAACTGATGCTCCCAGAATATAATAACATCATCCTTAATAGAGATATTGTATATGACTTCAATCCCTTTGGAGGTATAACCGAAGAAGATATTCTGGACTGTATAGTCCCAAAATATCCTCTGGAAGAATGGATTAAGCTATTAAATAATGATCAGCCAATCATACTTCAATTTGTCGGAAAAAAAGGAAGAGGAAAAACTACACATCTTAGAGCGCTTCATCAATATTTTCAAGAACAAGACATTTACTTTCTTGACCGTATAGATAGAAAAATAGCTAAAAAAAACTCTGAAATCGTTTTTATAGATAGTATAGAAAGAATTCCAGCAATAAAGAGATACGTGCTGTGGTTCAGAAAAAAAACCTCTTATGTCATTACAACTCATCAAACAAAAACAATAGAATTTCAGAGATCTAAAAGGAATTATTGTTCATTTTCTTTTGAAGGGATACAAATATCTTCTTTAAAGGATATAATCTCTAGTAGGGTTCATCTTGTTTCTAATTTTCCAAAAGAAAAAATCGAAGTAAATATGGCTTCATTAGAAAAATTGGTCTTACACTTTGACGATGATTTTCGGGCAATCTTAAACTATTTATATGATAGTTTCAAAAAAACATCAAAATGAATGCTCTAAACGACTTTCTAGATATCAATTATTCACTGGAAACTGCAAATGGATTTGTTCTTCCCGGTGATTTATTACAAGGAAAAATAATTTTTCAACCTAAAGATACTATTGGTTTTTCTGAAATTAATTGTCACTTAAATTATGTAGTAACCGGTAAAATTCATTCCAAAAACAAAATTGTAGCTACTCAAATAGTATCTACAGATAGAGTTTGGTCAAAGGGTAATATATATGAATTTGATGTTCAATTTAAAATCCCGAAAGAACCAAAATCCTATTCTGGAACTAATTTAGAAATTGTATGGTTTCTAACCATAGAATGTATTCCTACAGATGAAACAATTTCTAGAATACGATTAGACTATTTGAAAGATATTAAGCTTAAAATGCTATTCAATACCTACAACGGAAAGATTACATCTAAGCATAAAATACAGGTATATTCAGAAAATTATATCTATGACTTGCATCAGGAAACTAAAACGGTTAGAAATTATTCTACAGGTCCTATAATAATAGGATTGGCAATTTTGGCTATTGTAATAGCATGCTATTTCATGGGCTGGCACGGGGTTTTTTCTTATATTTTTGGTATTGCCGCTTGTTTCTTTATAGGATATGGTATATATGCCTATTCAAGTATTGGACAATTGGGAAATGTATTAATAGGGCTGACACCTTATGATGAAAGCCTTTTTAACCTAGATATTAATTTTGAAAAAAACACAAAAAGCATAGAATACATTCAAGTCTTTTACACTATCGTCGAAGAAGTAGAGGATCGTAGAGGTACCGATACATATACCTTAACCAAAACCATCTATACTTCTGAAAAGGAAAAACTAAAAAAACCTATTTCAAAACACTTGGAAATCACTTTACAATTTCCCAAATCTTATTTCCCAGGTAGTTTTGAGTTTGCAACCGAAAAAATAAATTGGCAATTACATTTGGCCATAGAATTCAATAACAACACTCATTTCGAAGTTAAAGAAAGTATTACCGTTAAGCATATAGTATCGTAAAAGTACAACCTGATTATCTTGCCCCGTTGATTTTACATTTAAATTTCGTATATTTACATAAGCATTTATATAAATACTTATGCAAGACAAATTACAAGAATATGGAGAGTTGGGCTTAGGGTCTCGATTAAAGCGATTAAGCGAATACTTAATGAGAGAAACTCAATTAATTTACAACGCCTGTAATATTGATTTTGACCCATACCTCTTCCCTGTTTTTAAGTTTATAATTGAGCATGAGGTAGCTACAACCACAAAAATTCAGGAAGCATTACAATTTACTCAGCCTGCTATTACACAGTCTCTAAAAAAATTAACCGATAAAAAACTGGTAACCTATAAGACTGATAAAACTGATAAAAGAAAAAAGCTCTTTACCCTGACCAAAAAAGGGAAAGATTTACATAAGAACATACTACCTATTTGGATCGTGATCGATGAGCAGGTAAAATGGTTAACCGAAGGGAGTTCTACCGGTTTAACCAGACATCTCACTCATTTAGAAAATCAATTTAAAGAAAAATCATTGAGCAACCGTATACTAGAAAAACTATGATGAATACCACAAACACAACAACCATAATTCCGTTTGACCCGCAATATGCCAAAGACTTTGCTCGTCTTAATGTAGAATGGTTAGAAAAATACTTTGTTGTAGAACCTTTGGACCAACAATTACTAGAACAGTGTGAAGAAACCATAATAGCTAAAGGAGGTTATATTTTCTTTGCCAAAGTGGGCGATACTATTGCAGGTACATTTTCTTTAATTAAACTTAACGAAAAGAAGTATGAACTCGGCAAAATGGCCGTATCACCAAAGTTTCAAGGACAAAAAATAGGTCAGCAACTATTAGAACATTGTATAGCATTTGCAAAAAACGAAGGTTGGACAGAAGTAATTTTATATTCTAACACTATTCTGGAAAGTGCCATTTACATTTATAAAAAATTCGGGTTCGTAGAAATACCTATTGAAGCAGATCCTATCTATAAACGAAGTAATATAAAAATGAAACTGGAGCTATAAAAAAAGTCCGTTCTGAATAAAACACAGAACGGACTTATCTAGTTAATACCCCTTTTAACTAATTAATAAAATTGTTGAGAAACGGTATGGTTCTTTCCATAGTTATTATCCCAATACTCTTGACCGTTTACTCTATACACCACAGCATACTCAACGGTACTCACAGATTTATCGAACCGAACAGAACCCGACCAGCGCTCTATATCAAATTGATTTGGACTTGACACAAAAACAAAAGGTCCACTATTCCAAAATGAACGATAACTAAGCGGAAAATAGCTTTGCGTCTGCCATCCATCTGTAGTATATACCACTCCTACTTCTTTGGTAGGGCCTAAATTTCTAACATCTACCACTACATTCATTTGGTTTTGATCGTAGAAAGAAGCGTAGAAAATGCTATCAAAATCGGTATCTACACTCACATTACTTGTTGGATCTGCAAAGAAGAATCCATCATTGGTAGTCATTGTATAGTTTGCTCCTTCGTTATTATCCCAATAGGTCTGTCCGTTCACTTCATATTTTACTACAAATTCATCGGCATACACAGGAGCAAGGCCAAAGCCTCCAACATTATATTGCCCGGTCCAGATTTCATTTTGATCATCGATATCAAAACTATACGCTAACGGGATTTCTTCCCAACTGCCATCTACTTTTTCATGAAAGATACTTACACTTTTATCAAAATCAAGATCGGCAACTTGCACGGTAAACTTTCCTAAATAACCAGTATAGCCTCTATAGGTTCCTGATGAAGTCCAGGATTTTACCAAATGTACGGGAGAGGAATTTTTAACGATCACCTCTTCCTTTTCAAAGGTATTCTGGTTTTCAATAAAGTCATCTTCGGTAGCACACGAAAAGATAACCAGACTTAGTAATAAATAAACAAATTTTCTCATGGGTTGGTTTTAAAAAGTTAATATTTAATATGTTGAATTGTTTATGATATAGTTCTTTCCATAGTTATTGTCCCAATACTCCTGACCATTGACTTTATATACTACAGCATACTCTACACTACTAATATCAGGGTCAAATCGAACCGAGGTTTCCCATTTATCGATATCAAATTGATTTGGACTTTGTATATAATGCGCATATCCCACTCTAAAATATCGCTGGTAACTCAATGATGCTCTATTGGTAGTTGCCCAACCGTCTGTAGAGTAAACGATTTCAACAGCACCCACAGCACCATAATTCCTTCTGGCGTCTACATTAATATTGAAATAAGTACCGGCAAAACGAGTGTAGTACTTATCTACCGAAATTTCGATTTCTGGTGCTAAGTATGCCCCTATATTGACAAGCATGCTGTAATTGTCCCCATTGTTATTATCCCAATACGTCTGCCCATCTACCGTATATTTTATTACAAACTCATCGCTATAAATTTCGGTATCGGGTTCTACCTCTCCTACCCAGATTTCTTCATCATTATCAATGCTCTGTTCATATCGCAAAGGAATATCTACCCAATTACCGGCGTAAGTAGCATGGTGTATAGCCACCTCTTTTTGAAAAGCAAGGTTTTTTACTTTTACTTCAAATCGTCTTACATATTTACGCCTTACCGGACTGCTACCATTCGAGGTCCAAGCCCTAAGCAATGTTACATTTTCTGAACTGTTTTTTGCTGCTAACTCAATAGATGTGTTGGTAGCATCTGTTATTTCGGTATCCTGTTTACAAGAATACAACCCTAACACTACGACTAGTACTAAATAAATTTTTTTCATAATTAAGTTGATTAGATAATTGTGGTTTTTGTTGTTAACCTTTCGAAAAAGTTTAGCGGTCAATTCAATGTTATCTTCAAGGTATAGCACTGGGGAGAGTAAGGAAATCCGTAATAGTTTTTTTAACAATTATTTTACCAATAACGTTTTCGAAATCACGCGATTTTAACTTAAAATTAAATCTGCAAAATTGCGATTATCGAATTCTTAGAATGCTGCACTTCATTTTTGCCGACACATAATTTTATACGAAAATTATAGGGATTTTTCATCGAAAATTTTAGCATCAAATTTGGTAGGTAACCTCTTACGAAAACCTTTGCTTAGAAGTTTTATGAAAAGTTGTATAAGCGTTTTTCGTAATCGAAATCTAATATTTAGTATGTCAAATTTTGCAAAAAAATATTCTAAAACGTGTATTAATAGTTTGTTGCGTTAAAAAAAACACTAAAACAAAACTAAAAAAGCTTTCTAATTTTAATGTCTTGTTAAAAGTTTATTGTAGAGGTAACAAATCTTTTCAGGTTTACATACTTAAGTATGCAACTAAAAAAAATAGAAAGTTCTTTTATACAAAAAAGAACCGCCGAAGGTTTAGAAATATTATCTATTAAGGGACAATCACATTCATTTCCTTTACATTTTCGCAATACATTTTGCATCTCATTAATAGTATCTGGAACAAGATTAATAAAAATGAAAAATCGGGAAATTCTAATCCCTTCAAATCACATCTCAATAATTAATCCTTACGAAGTACATTCCAGTTTTTTTTATCCCTCTGCTATAGATTTTCACACCTTATATGTAGATACAAAAAGAATAGCGCACCACTCTAAATTACAACCATTTTTTCATAATGATCCTATCTACGATTCTCATTTAAACAATGTTTTTTTAGCGATTATTAAAACTGCACAGAGCAAAAACAATATTGCATTCCATAAAATAACAAACCATTTTTTAGATATTTTAGTTAGCCTTAAAAAATATCATTCTACAGATAGCAGTAACATATTTACCTCCCCATGGAAAAATGTTCAACACTACATCAACCAAAATCTAAAAAACCATATTAATATCACTGACCTTGCAGCTATTGCAGGTATTAACAAATACAACTTCGCTAAGCAGTTCAAAGGTAAGTCTGGAATGTCACCAATGCACTACATTATTATGAGAAAAATTTTTGAAGCTAAGAGAAAGATTTCTGCTTCGACACATCTTTCTGAATTGGCTTATGATTATAATTTTACAGATATCGCTCATTTCTCCAAACATTTCAAAAGGTTTATAGGTATATCTCCCAGAAAATACCAAAGAGGAATTTTGCAAACACCAAGATTATACAAGTAACTATCATTTTTTATGATTTTCTTTAAAGGAAATAAGTCTAATTTAAATCTTTTTAAAATGAAAAAAGAGCAAAAATCTATCGATGCTTTACTAAAAAACCTCGAAAACCAGAAAGAAGCCGTAAAAATTAGTGAAGACGGAAAAACCACACAATACTGGTGCGGTACTGGTGCAAACGCTGCCGATGAACTTGCTGGACATCCTCCAAAATCTTAAAAAAATTATCCTCTAAAATTATGTATACATGAAAAAAGAGCAAAAATCGATCGATGTTTTACTAAAAAACTTAGAAAACCAAAGAGAAGCTATAAAAATCAGTGAAGACGGAAAAACCACTCAATACTGGTGCGGCACGGGTTCACAATCTTCAGATGAATTAGGAAGTCACCCATAAATACTCTCTTACTTATCATTTATTTCACTAAAAACAAATTGTTTAATCTAAATACTCTGTAACATGAAAAAAGAACAAAAATCGATCGATGCTTTACTAAAAAACCTCGAAACTCAAAAAGACGCGGTAAAAATTAGTGAAGACGGAAAAACCACTCAATACTGGTGTGGTACAGGAAGTAATTCTAGTGATGAAATTGGAGGTCACCCACCTCAAGGATCATAGTGAATTAAATAATAACATATTAACTCTAAAATTCATATCCATGAAAAAAGAACAAAAATCTATCGATGTTCTACTAAAAAACCTCGACAACCAAAAAGGAGCCGTAAAAGTAGATGAAAATGGAAAAACTACCCAATACTGGTGTGGCACAGGAAGTAACTCTAGTGATGAACTTGGTAGTTACCCGTGATTAATCTCCCTACCTAAGATTTACTTTACCAAAAACAAATTGTTTAATCTTAATACTCTGTAATATGAAAAAAGAACAAAAATCTATCGATGCTTTACTAAAAAACCTCGAAACCCAAAAAGACGCGGTAAAAATTAGTGAAGACGGAAAAACCACTCAATACTGGTGTGGTACAGGAAGTAACTCTAGTGACGACATTGGTAGTTACCCGTGATTTATTTCTTTAAACCTAATATGAAAGAGCTACTATGGCCTAACTATAGTGGCTCTTTTCTAATTCAAACCTTACCAAATGCATTTACTTTTTTCTGAAGAGGTTGATTTTTCTACCAATAGAGTAATAGACTGGTTATACTATAATGACGAGAAGTATGAAAAACACATAGACCATAACAAAGCACAAAAAGATCATTTCAATTTTGAAGATAAAACTATCGCTGTTTCTTTTGGAGGAAACATTACAGATCCAATATTTAAAGTAAACGATATCAAGGATCCTGTAGATATAAATTCTACATGGTTTAGAAGACCCACCATAAACTCTAAAACGTTATCGCCAGAAAAGCAAAATTTCGGGGTTTACCCCAAAGAATATCTTGAATACTCTAACCAAAAGAGAATGAGGACCTTTTGGGACTTTTTATGCTATAACTTACAAAAAACAAAAAAACTTGGGTCCTACGAGATCGTAGACCTTAACAAACCCATAATTCTAAAAAAAGCACAAGAACATAATTTAACCATCCCTAAAACTTTAATAACAAACTCCATTGACGAATTGCGAAACTTTTTTAACCTATGCAATCAAAAAATCATAACTAAATCGCTAGGTTCGGTAATTCCCGAATATAAACATCAGGTTAATCACCCAAAGGATCATTACTTATCGTTTTATCAATTAACCAAATTAATCGACAATATAGATACTGCGCCAAAAAAATTCGCACCATCCTTATTTCAAGAATGTATTGATAAAGAATACGAAATAAGAAGTATTTATTTAAATGGCGAATTATATTCTGCCTGTATATTTAGTCAACTCAATGAACAAACTAAAGTTGACATGAGAAATCGCCCAGCTAATCATCCTACACGTTATATTCCGTATCAATTAAATCAAGCTATTGAAAGCAGTATAACTTCCTTAATGCAAGAACTTACTTTAGATTATGGGGCTATAGATATTATTAAAGGCATAGACGGCCAATATTATTTTCTTGAAATTAACCCCGTTGGACAATACGGAGATGTATCGTTGCAATGTAACTACTACCTTAATAAAAAAATCGCCGAATATTTAATTAATAATTCTAATGATTGATCAATCAAATAAATACAAAGATTTAATTCAAATACCAGAAGATGAATCTATTCCTTTTGACATGCATTACATCTGTGTTTCAGAAAAGAAAACGAGTAATCTCGAAGAGAAATTTGTGTATATGAAAAAATACAGGGCTCTTGGAAGTATAACAGATTTTTACAAAAAAAATTCTAATATCATAGATATAGACTCATGAGTACCGCATTAAAAGAAACCTATTTTTTATTATTTCCTACATGTATCCCAGTTCGAGGACACGCCAATAGTTTAATCATGGATTTGGACAATGGAGCATTTATTGAAATTCCTAATTTACTACAAGAGATATTATCAAGTGATTTAAAAAATAACACAATACAGCAAATAAAATCTATATTCAAAAACAAATATGACGAAGGTATTGATAACTATTTTCAATACTTAGCAAATAATGAATATGGATTTTTCACACAAAATCCTGCTCCTTTTCAAAAACCCGAACAAATTTTTTATTCTCCTTTCAAAGTAATTTCGTCGATTTTGGAATATGATCAATCAAGCGCATATGATATCGCAGACGTTCTATCGCAACTTGAAACCCTTTCTTGTCAAATTATACAAATAAGATTATATGATTTCATAGCAATATCTCAATTATCAAAATTACTTGACAATATTAAAGAGAGTGATATAAGGATTATAGAAATTATGATTCCGATGAATGAGCAATTAGTTCTTGAAGAGCTAAAGCTATTTATGATAAATTACCCAAGAGTAAGACTAATTATCTACAACAGTCAATCAAAAAAACGAGTAGTAATTTCTGAAAACCCAAAACGAGAAATAGTTTATAGTGAGCATAATCTAAATAAGGGTTCTAAGGAAATTTACTCCATTAAATCTTTTACTATAAACCATCAAATGTATTATGAAGCACTACAGTATAATACGGGATTACATAGAAAAGTATGTATAGATACCGAAGGAAATATTAAAAACTATCTATCACATAAAAAATCTTACGGAAATACAATTCAAGACAGGATTGAAGATGTAATTAACCAAAATGATTTTCAAAAAAAATATCATATTCATAATGATATGATTGAAAAATGTAAAGATTGTCAATTTAGATATATGTGTTTGAGCAATTCAGATGTCAAATTCTCCAATAATAGCCATCATAAGATACAATCTTGCAATTTTGACCCTTATACCAATAGTTGGAACTAAATTCATGTATGCGAAAAAAATTCAAACACTACAAGCAGCCAAATACAATGGACTGTGGCGCTACTTGCCTAAGAATGATAGCAAAACATTATGGTGTTCATATATCTCTTGAACAGTTAAACAAGCTTGTAGAAACAACTAGAGAAGGTATAAATTTCGAAATGCTAAGTCATGCCGCAGATACTATAGGCTTTAGAACAATTGGGCTTCAAATTGACGCTATTACATTATTTAATGATGCTCCTCTACCATGTGTAGTTACTTGGAATCATAACCATTTTGTAATTGTATATAAGATTAAAAAAGATAAGATTTATATCGCCGATCCTGCTTTGGATTTACTCACATATACTAAGAAAGAATTTATACAAAACTGGATCGGAAATACAGCCACTGAAAATACAAAAGATGGCTTAGTAATGCTCTTTGAGCCTACTCCAAAACTACATAATTCTAACTATGACCAACCCGTAAAGCAAGATTTTAAACATATATTTAAATATCTTACGATACACAAAAAATTCTTACTGCAATTGGTAATCGGTGTAATAGCAGGCAGTGTGTTAAATTTACTTTTTCCTTTTCTAACACAAAGTATTGTAGATGTTGGAATAAGAAACAATGATCTCAATTATATTTATCTAATTCTACTCGCTCAAATATTTCTATTTCTTGGTAAAGTAAGTATAGATATTTTAAGAGGTTGGATTTTACTCCATCTAAGTACCAGAATAAATATTTCCCTGGTTTCGGATTTTTTTATAAAATTAATGAATCTACCTATTTCATATTTTGATACTAAGGTTACGGGAGATATATTAGAACGTGTTGGTGATCATAAAAGGATAGAAAATTTACTCACTAATTCACCCTTGTCCATATTTCTTGCATTTGTAAACATTATCGTTTTTGGGATTGTTTTAGCCCTTTATAGCTTTAATATATTTTTTATATATGCCTTTGGAAGTTTATTTTATTTTTTGTGGATATCAATTTTTATTAGAAAAAGAAGGATAATTGACATGCATCAGTTTCAACTAATTGGAGAAGAAAAAACCAAAATTATTGAACTTATAAATGGGATGCAGGAAATTAAACTATTGAATGCTGAAAAAGAAAAAAGATGGGGCTGGGAATTTATAAAAGCCAGGTTGTTTAGACTAGAAATAAAAAAACTTTCTCTTGAACAACTTTTAAATATAGGCTCCCTAGTTATTAACGAGTTAAAGAACATTATTATCATCTATGTAGCATCCAGATTGGTTATTCAAGGAGATATTACCTTGGGGATGATGCTATCAATCATGTATATTATTGGTCAGCTTAACGGGCCTCTCAAAGAGATTCTTAAAATTAGTTATTCTATACAAGATGCCAAAATAAGTATTGAAAGACTAAATGAGGTTCACAAGTTAAATAGCGAGTATAGTTCAGATGATGATACCCGGGAATTGTTTAATATCAATGAAAACATCAACATTCACAATTTATCCTTTAATTATCCAGGAAGAAAAAACAATGTTCTCAGTAATATAAACCTAACAATTCCTGCAAACAAAACTACAGCTATTGTTGGAGCAAGTGGCAGTGGTAAAACCACATTAATAAAATTACTACTAAAATTTTACTCACCTAAGGAAGGTTATATTAGTTTAAACAAATTAAATCTAAAGAATATATCACAAAAAAAATGGCGAAGTAATCTAAGTGTTGTTATGCAAGAGGGTTACATATTTAATGACACCATTGCTCGAAACATTACTTTGGGTCAAGGAAAAATTGACAAAAAGAGACTTTTACAAGCTGTAGAAATTGCAAACATAAAAGAGTTTATTGAAAGGCTTCCTCAAACATACAACACAAAAATTGGCAATGATGGTATAGGAATTAGTGGTGGCGAAAAGCAAAGAATACTCATTGCAAGATCTGTTTACAAAAATCCCTCTTTAATGTTTTTCGACGAGGCGACGAGTGCTCTGGATGCCAATAATGAAAAGAAAATAACCGAAAACCTTAATCATTTTTTTAAAAACAAAACGGTAGTTATTATTGCTCATAGATTAAGTACAGTAAAGAATGCTGATCAAATCATAGTATTAGAGGAAGGACAAATTGTTGAGACAGGAAATCATCATGAATTGAGTAAGAAAAAAGGAAAGTATTACAATCTAGTAAAAAACCAGCTAGAACTTGGTTCATAGATTAGAAAAAGCAAATAAACTTCTTCAGATCATTTATCATAACTGATTCTATTTCATTTCATTAGAAAATCACCTGTTTTTAAAAAGAAATAGAAACAACTTTTAGAAGGACTTATCGACAATATTCAAAAGAGTCAAATCACTTTTTTGATTAGGGGTATTTACCCCTTTATAAAGAGAGTGAATTCCCGTAAATTTCGCCTCGAAACTCTCAAAACCTTTTTGTTATCAAAAGATTGCATCTTTTGCATTTTAACAAAACCTTGAAATACTTTTTGAATCCTTTGGAATAATAGTATTTTTAGGAATCACAAACATTTTAATAAACCAAAAAATGAAAAACCGAGTTAACAACCTTATAGGTTATCCTATTGTAGCTATTCTAGCTGCACTGATAACTTATTTTTACACCAAAAACGATCCTGTTACCCAACCCGATCCGGATCCTACAACACCAGAAGAAATCATTTCTTTTAAAGATGCAGTGCAATTGTACCGCAGTTATTCAAAAAATCGCGCTTGTATTATAAAAGCTTTTGAGGGAAGGGATAGCTTGATCACTAAGCTATGTCCAACAGATAGAAAAGCAAATCCAGAATTCATGCCATCCAGATCTTTTCTTTTAAAGGATACTTTTTTGGAAGAATACATTGCATATGTAAAGTCAATAACACCGGATTCGGTAAAAATCACGGGATATCGATTGTATTTAGGAAATTACCCAGATGCTGATAAATTTGTTGATGGTAAACCAATTCCAGACCCTAGGAGAAATACCTTCTTTATTGCACCCACCACTCGTTCTGAAAGAGATGGTATTCACAAAGGATATACATTTCTAGATCGAAATAACGACGGAAAGCCAGAGCTAATATTCCTTGAAGACATCATCGATGAATTACGCCCAGATGGTCTTGGAAATCTTAATCAAGTACAACAATCAAAAATTAATACTGCAAGTTTCTTTTCATTCTCCTCCGCTTTACAAGGTGGTGAAAACAGTACACTTGCTAACGAAATTGGAGGATCTCCACCATATTAATCATATTAATATATCTTAGATAGTGAAAAGAGAATTGTTAATAGGAATAGGAAACTTTGGAATTTTCATAGAGTTAGTCGCAGCAGTTATTGCTTCTATTTATTTTTATAAATACAAAAAAACTTTTTTAAAATTCTTTTGCTTTCTGCTTTGGTATACAGTAATTAACGATATCTCTGGTGTTTTAATAAGAGAATATGTTTCAAGACACAATGCAATAATTTATAATATATATTACTGTATTATTTTTACGTATTTATTTTTATTATATAGGCATTATATTAAGAACATTAAACACAAGAAACTTCTTCTTTTATTTATGTTCTTTTATTATATAATTTTGATTATAAATGGTTTCTTTGAAAACTATATGATAGAATTTCAAAGTCTACCCTATATAGCTGCTGCAACATTTATTGTAATTAGCATAAGTATTTATTTTGTAGAGATTTTGAATACTGAAAAAGTTTTATACGTTAAAAAAAATCTTTTATTCTGGATTAGTGTAGGTCTTTTATTATACTATATTGGTAATATCCCTTTTAGAATTCTAAGAAATTATTATGAATATCTTACAGATGCTACAATTCTGGTTCTTTTAAACATTATTCTAGCGGTAATTATGAACATCTGTTTTATTATAGGCTTTATATGGAGCGACAGGAAACAGCTATATTAATAGCAAGTATTGTATTAATAGTAATTATCATAATAATGATTTTTCTTTTCACCATTTTCCAGAAAAGGAAAAACAGCTTGTTATTGCATCAAAAAGAAGCCGAGAAAAAGTTTGAAAAGGCTATTGCCGAAACACAAATTGAGATACGGGAAGAAACCCTACGCAATATAAGTTGGGAGTTACATGATAATATTGGCCAGCTACTCACGCTGGCCAAAATTCAAGTGAATGTAGCACAAGATGACCCCGAGAAGCTGCAAGAAGTAACAGATACTATTACCAAAAGTCTTACCGAGCTTAGATCACTATCAAAACTCATTAACCCCGATGCGATAAAAAGTCTAAGTCTTACCGAGGCAATTACTCTGGAAATAGAACGATTTAATCGTCTTCAATTCATTAAAGCTACCTTAACCAACAACCAGGAGGTACGAGATATGGATGATAAAGTGGAAATCATTATATTTAGAATATTACAGGAGTTTTTCACCAACACCATAAAACATTCTAAAGCCTCAAACCTTGAAGTTAATGTACACTACGACGAAAACAAATTAGTCATTAATGCAAAAGACGATGGTGTAGGCTTTAATATGAATATCAACAATTCTAAACAAGGTATTGGGCTTGGAAACATACAAAGTAGAGGCAAGTTGATCGATGCCGAGGTCACTTTAAACTCTGAGGAAGGAAAAGGAACAGCTATTATGCTTACCTATTACTATGACAAGAAAAATTTAACTGCATTAGATGATATCATCGATTAAGGATGCAGGTGTAAAAATCACACAAATAATAGCAAAGGGACGCATAAAAATGAGTATATATGCAAATCCTAATACACATCCCAACTAAAACAGTGTATCCCTTTTTAAAAAATACATACAGATGAAATATTCAGTAGTCATTGTAGAAGATCATATCTTATTATCACAAGCATTATCTGGTCTTGTAAATGGATTTGATAAATTTAAGATATTATATATCTGTAAAAATGGAAAAGAACTACTAACCCGTTTTAAGGATCCAAAAAATATTCCCGATGTAGTGCTTATGGATATCAATATGCCTATCATGAATGGCATAGAAACTACCGCTGCACTCAAAGAACAATACCCACATGTAAAGGTGCTCGCACTTTCTGTTGAGGAAGACGAAAATACCATCCTCAAAATGTTGAGAGCCGGTGCCAAAGGATATCTGCTTAAAGATACCGAAAAAAGCATTTTAGAAAATGCTCTTGTACAAGTTCAGGAAACTGGTTTCTACCACACCAAAGATGTAACCAATCTTTTGCTGGGTTCGCTCAATCCTAAACAGGAGAAAAGTGTTATGTTAAAAGATAGAGAGCTAGAATTCATTAAGCATGCCTGCACAGAAAAAACGTATAAGGAGATTGCCAATGACATGTGTCTAAGTCCAAAAACAATAGAAGGATACAGAGATTCTATTTTCGAAAAATTGAGTCTTAAAAACAGAACAGGATTGGTAATTTATGCTATCAAAAACAAAATATTTGTGCCTTAGTTCAACAATTTAACGATTCAAAAAAAAATCAATTTCTACACATTAAAACTGTTTTTGGCCCGTTTATTGATCAAAGCCATGAAAGAAAATTATAGCTAAACTAGTTTTTAGGTGTAATTTTACAGCATTTTTCAATAAACTAACCATCTTATACTTCCATAAAAACAGTGTTTTTGTTTATTTTTGTGAGTAGAAGAACATTGATTTTTTTTATGCTAAAACAACAATTAAACTTTAAGCTTTCACAAAAACTTTCTCCCCAACAGATTCAATTAATGAAGTTGATTCAATTACCTACGCAGGCTTTTGAACAACGACTAAAACAGGAAATGGAGGAAAATCCTGCTTTGGATAGTGGCAAAGAAAAAGCTGATGACTTTGATGATGCGTTTGGCAATGAAAACACAGCAGATGACGACTACGGGACTGAAAAAATTGAAACCGAAATCAATGTAGATGAATACCTAAGTGATGATGAAATTCCTAGCTACAGACTAAGCTCAAATAACTATAGCTCAGACGATGAGGAAAAAAGCGTACCCTACGCTTCTGGAACTTCATTTCACCAACATTTGGTAAATCAGCTAAACACCTACAGACTTAACGAAGAAGAGCGACAAATCGCTGAATTTCTGGTAGGAAGCGTTGATGAAAGCGGATACATAAGAAGATCTTTGTCTGACATACTCGACGACCTGGCTTTTACACAAAATGTATATACTACCGAAGAAAAAATAGAAAGTGTACTTAAAATTGTACACCAACTAGACCCTGCGGGGGTAGGTGCTCGAAATTTACAAGAGTGCTTGTGGCTTCAATTAGACAGAAAAGAAACCACTATCCCTATAAAATTAGCTTCAGAAATACTAAAAAAGACTTTTGATCATTTCAGCAAGAAACATTATGACAAGCTTTTGGTAAAATTTGATATTACCGAAGACCAACTTAAAGAAGCAATAGAAGAGATAGAGCACTTAAACCCTAAACCAGGGGGTGCTTATGCGGGCAACAATAGAATTATTGAGCATGTAGTGCCCGATTTTACCATTCGAATTGTAGATGGTGAACTAGAACTTACATTGAATGGTAGAAATGCCCCTGAGCTACATGTATCCCGAGAATACAATAATATGCTACAGGGATATAAGGCCAGCAAAGAAAAATCGAAGTCCCAAAAAGATGCAGTGATGTTTATCAAACAGAAATTAGATGCTGCAAAATGGTTTATCGAAGCCGTAAAACAAAGACAACAGACACTTTTTATTACCATGAGTGCAATAATGCACTATCAAAAAAGTTATTTCCTTAGTGGTGACGAACGAAATCTTAAACCAATGATCTTAAAAGATATTGCCGATGAGATTGAAATGGACGTTAGTACAGTATCACGGGTAGCCAACAGCAAGTATGTTGACACACCTTATGGGACCAAACTCATAAAAGAGTTTTTCTCTGAATCTATGACCAACGATCAAGGTGAAGAGGTTTCTACTCGTGAGATTAAAAAGATATTGGAAATAACCATAGGCGAAGAGGACAAGAAAAAACCGTTAACCGACGAAAAACTTGCCAAAATCCTAAAGGAAAAAGGATACCCAATTGCTAGAAGAACTGTCGCTAAGTACAGAGAGCAATTAGATATTCCTGTCGCAAGGTTGCGAAAGAAAATTTGATGAACTTTTTTTTAAAAAGCATTTCTTACATTTTACACCCTTTGCTCATGCCCTTGGCAGGAGCAATCATCTATTTTGTAGCTGCACCAAGGTTTATCCCTGAAGAAATTATAAAATCAAAACTATTTGGAGTATTAATACTAACCGTATGTATACCTATAGTTTTATTTTTCTTTTTAAAAAGTCTGGGAATCATAAATTCTATTCATCTAGAAAATGCTAAACAACGTAAAATACCGCTATTATTACAGACGCTCATTTTAATTGTGGTCATAAAAATGGTTATCGATGTTTATCGATATCCGGAGTTGTATTTTTTCTTTCTGGGGATATTGTTCTCTATGCTTAGTGCTGTTTTTATGATTTTTTTCAACATTAAAGCCAGCCTTCATATGATAGGTATTAGCGGTATTACTATGTTTACTATTGCGCTAAGCATACATTTTGGAATGAATCTCACATTACTTATTGCCGCCTTAATGGTAGCCAATGGACTGGTAGCTACTTCCCGATTACATTGCAATGCCCATAGTAATCTTGAACTGGTTCTAGGTTTTTTAATTGGCGTTATCCCCCAACTCACCCTGGTAAATTTCTGGTTATAAAATATAAAAGATTAGCCCCACTTTTGCAGGGTTTATACCCACTTGTTCACCATCGATAACAGCATCATTGGTGAAAAGAGAATTCAGACTATAGTAAAAGTGAAAATTAAACGTATTCCATCCAAAGGTAAATGTTGCGCCAAACCGCCATCTTTCCAGCTCTCCAATATTGGTTCTTTTGACAGAATCTACACCTCTAAAACTAGACCTAAAGTAATGCATATACCCCATGCGAAGCCCCGTATATATTCTATAAAACTTATGAGATTCTGGCACAGATGTACGCCATCTAAACTCCAAAGGAGCTTCCACCAAATGTGTTGTAAACCTATTGGTGTTAAAATCTACTCCTTTTAGGCTAGAAAACTCACTTATACCTGTACTTTGATCCTCCTCCCCTACACGCAAATTATGGTTATACACATTAAGTGAATATCCGATTCCCAAAGCAACAGCAACATTACGCCTTTTATTAATAGGCATATCACGTGTAAAACCAAAATGCAATCCTCCCGCAAATCCCGACTGACTAACATCGTTGGGCCTATTTAAGATAATGTTGTAGGTGAGTCCAACATAAAACTGGTCTTCTCTATACAAAGAATCTACAACTATATCTTCTTTAGTCTCGGTCGCAGTTTCCTGCCCAAAAACCAAATACAGATTAAAAAAACAAAAAATGGATAGGACGATGTTTTTCATATGAAATACTAAAATAGATTTATTTCTCCAGATAACATATATACTTTATGCAAACAAAACCATAAATCATAAAAAACCCCGTTTAATAACGGGGTTTTTCGTGTACACCTCTTCAGATATACACCATCAGTTAATTACTTATGTTTTCTAAGGCGTTCCCTACTCTAGTAGAATAGTTAATTTTAAGCGCCTGTACTTCTCTTAGTTCTTTCTTTATATCCCCTACGAGCCCCATATTGGTCTTCCCGTCTACTTTTAAAGCTGTGATTAGAGAATTCACCAATTCTTCTCTAGTATCTGCTCTTTCAGCCAAAATAAAAGGTTTGATATCGCTTAACTCTGCAAACTTATCATTTAACTGAATTCTGGCTTGATTTCCGGCACTTGCCCTGTATCGAGAGCTAGGTTTACCAGCATAGATATACATAATTAAACCCTTTTTATCCAATTTCTCAACTTGATCTGCTACCGGAAGCCTGTTTTCTATCATCAACGTATTTTGCCGCATAACCGTTGCAACCATAAAAAAGAATAATAACATAAATACAATATCAGGAAGAGATGCTGTTGATATTGCAGGTAATTCTCCACTTTTTTTCTTTTTGAACTTAGACATAAATTTTAGTTTTTAAGTATTAATTAGTTTACAGGATTAGCTTCGGAAAGTTTTTGAGGAAACATTTCTCTGATGTTTACAATTCTTTTTTTCAGTACTTCTCTTTCTTTTTCCCCTTTGGTTTCTTTTAAGAGTTCTTCCATTTCTACAAATGAAACCCCATACAACCGCCTGGCCTCACGATTTCTTAATGTGGTGTATGCACCTATCAATTCATTTTGAACTGCTATATAAGCCTCATAACTTGTTTCTCGACTATTGTTAAGAGAGATAATTGCCGCATTAGGATTATCTGAAGAAGTTGCATCATGACTCCCTTTACAATACTCACACAAAAGTTTACCTGTACCCCCTCCATTATCCAAAAATGCTATTGCCGCTTTTTTAAGCCCATCTACCTTCATAATTTCACCCTCAACCAGTAATTCATCAAACTGGTTTAACTCTACCTGAAAAAGATTCCTATCCCTGACCACTGCATCTGTTGGTTCTTGATTTGGAGGTGGTAATTTCCTACTAATACCATAATCGGTTTCTATAGTTGTTGAAACTAAAAAAAAGATGAGTAATAAGAATGCAATATCTGCCATTGAGCCTGCATTCACCGTTGGTGCTGATCGTCTTGCCATAATTCATATATTTAATTAATAATTAGTTACAAAATCGACTAACTGTGTGTGATTAGGCGATATGAATTATGTATAAGAGTTCCATCATGAGCATGACGATCTTATGTAGTATTCAATATCAAGTTTGGCGGGTTAGATATTGATATTTTTAAGATTGGAACATCACAGTTATACCATTAAAGCGCACAATTGTTATGCCAATCTAAGAGATCTGTATAATGTAATTTTAATATGTGCTATCAGAAGACACCCGATCTATTACCTATAAAAAGAAAAATCCCGCTCAAAAGCGGGATTTATATCTATAATCTTGCTATAAAAATAGCAGGAAATTACTTCTAATTATCTAAAGCATTACCTACTCTAGTTGTGTAATTTATTTTTAAAGCTTGAACTTCTCTTAGCTCCTTTTTGATATCACCTACCAATCCCATATTGGTTTCACCATCTACTTTCAGGGCAGTGATTAAAGAGTTTACAAGTTCTTCTCTAGCTTCAGCTCTTTCCGCTAAAACGAAAGGCTTAACATCGCTTAAATCTGCGAACTTATCATTCAACTGAATTCTAGCTTGATTACCAGCGCTTGATCTATATCTAGAACTTGGTTTACCTGCATATATATACATGATAAGTCCTTTCTTGTCAAGTTTCTCCACTTGGTCTGCTACAGGAAGTCTGTTTTCTATCATTAGCGTATTTTGACGCATTACCGTAGCAACCATAAAGAAGAACAATAACATAAACACGATATCCGGTAACGAAGCTGTAGAAATAGCAGGCAAATCACCACTTTTTTTCTTTTTAAACTTAGACATAAGAATTCTGTTTTATGTTATTACTTATTTCTTTGGTTCTGCTTCAGAAAGCTTCTCAGGGAAGAAAAATTGTATCTTCTTGATATCCTCTTTAAGCTTTTCCTTATTACCAGAATAATTCACATCTTTTAAATCTTTCTCCATTTGCACGAAGGATTTTCCAAAAAGACGTTCTGCTTCTCTGTTACGTAGTGTAGTATATGCTGCCACAAGTTCATTTTGAACCGCGATGTAAGATGCATAATTTGTTTCTCTATTATTACGTAAAGAGATAACTGCTTTTGTTGGATTATCTGAGGAAGAAGGACTTCTTGCACCTTGACAATAGTTACATGCATCTGCTCCAGATCCACCTCCGTTATCCAAAAACTTGATAGCAGCTTCACGTAGGTCTTTCAACTCCATTGGACTTTCTTCTACCAACAAGTCATTATTTTTGTTCAATTCAACAACAAAAATATTTTTCTCCTTCAGAATTGGTGGCTCTACATTATCCTCTTGTGGTGGAGGAAGCTTTCGACTAATACCGTTATCGGTTTCAATCGTAGTAGTCACCAGGAAGAATATAAGAAGTAAGAATGCTATATCTGCCATAGATCCAGCATTTACTTCTGGTGCTGCTCTTCTTGCCATATTATTTACCTATTAATTTTTTAATACCAGATAAGAACATTAAACCAACAGCTACTGCCGCTAAGAAGTAAAATGTATATAATCCAGCTCCTACCCATTTAGATCCGCTTGCAGAAAGTACTTCACCATCTTTCATTGGAGTTTCTACTCCATTTGCCATGGCAAAACCAATTCCTACAATTACTAAAAACGCTACAATACCGATTGCAGTATTTTTAAGACCTGATGGGTTTTTTGCTAATGTTGAAAACACTGTAATTAACGTTGCAATTAACGTTACTACAAAGATGACCAACGTAAGCGCATATAATGGAGTCACCGCAGGCTCAGCTTCGCCTAGCGCAAGTTCTCTAGCTTCAGAAACACCATTCTGAACCATCAAATCACTTATTGAACTACTCATAACATACCAAAGGATTGCTCCAAGGATACCTACACCTAGCACAACGTATGATAATATTTTAGAAATTTTCATTTGTCTATATTTTATTTGGAATGCTCACATGCACTCTGATTTAACAAGAGTTATACTCATTTAAGAATAAGTTCTTACTGCTTGAAAGGAAAACCTTTCGCCGTAATTACTTCTTCTTGTAAGCAACTAACATATCGATTAAAGTAATCGATGCGTCTTCCATATCATTTACGATTCTATCGATCTTAGCTACAATGTAGTTGTAGAATATCTGAAGGATAATCGCAACAATAAGTCCAAATACCGTAGTTAAAAGTGCTACTTTAATACCACCCGCTACAAGAGAAGGCTGCATATCTCCAGCTGCTTCAATTTTATCGAATGCCTGGATCATACCAATTACCGTACCCATGAACCCAAGCATCGGTGCAAGAGCGATAAATAATGATACCCAAGATACGTTTTTCTCTAATTGACCCATTTGAACACCACCATAAGCTACAACAGCTTTTTCAGCAGCATCTATTCCTTCTTCAGCTCTATCAAGTCCTTGATAGTAAATAGAAGCAACAGGCCCTTTTGTGTTTCTACAAACTTCTTTAGCAGCTTCTACTCCACCACTGTTTAAAGCATCTTCAACATTTTGTTGTAATTTTTTAGTGTTGGTAGTAGAAAGATTTAAAAAGATAATTCTTTCGATTGCAATCGCAAGACCTAAGATCAAACATAAAAGTACGATCCCCATAAATTCAGGTCCACCTTCAATAAAACGTTTTTTAAGATTTTGATGAAATGTAAGGTCGTCTGTGCTATCAGAAGCTACATCATCTTGAACTGTTGTCGTTGTTATAGGAGCAATTAATAATTGCACATTAGTCGTTAATAACTGGGCAGGTGCAGTGGCTGCTTGTAAGTTTCCAAAAGCCATTACCGCTGTGATTGCCAGAATAGAAAATAATCTTTTCATTGCGCTGATTCTTAATTTTAATTAGTTAAAGGGTTAAAGATATAAAAATATTATAAAATCCATCAAATATTTCAATATATTGCAGAGAGGAAGGGATTCGAACCCTCGATACGCTTTTGACGTATACACACTTTCCAGGCGTGCGCCTTCGACCACTCGGCCACCTCTCTAGGATTTTCCCAAAAATGGGATGGGCAAATAACAAAAAAAATGTTAACCAATAAAATTTGAGGCGTTAATTTTCTAACATTTCACCCCGCAAAGAGGTTTCATATATGGTTTTAAGCACTTTAAGCGGTAAGTTTTCTCCCAGCAAATACATTAGTTTTGCCACCGCAGCCTCTGTAGTAATGTCTTTTCCAGATATTACCCCTATCTTTTTTAGGGCAACACTAGTATCATATTTCCCCATTTCTACACTCCCACCAGAACACTGAGTAACGTTTACAATAGGAATTCCTTTTTTTATCACTCCAGACAGCATATCGACAAACCATTTTTTTGTAGTAGTATTCCCGGCGCCATAAGTTTCTAAGATTACTCCTTTAACCTGCTCCATAGAAAATATACCTTTTAAAATACTCTCATTAATTCCAGGAAACATTTTAACTACTACTATATTATTATCAAAATGAGTATGATAAACCATTTTCTTTCTTCGGTTTACCTTCCTTAAAAAAGCAGTATTAATCTTTAGATGCACCCCAGACTCTACTAAAGGAGGGTAATTAAGTGATTGAAATGCTTCAAAATGCTCAGCATTGATCTTGGTTGTTCTATTGGCCCGTAAGAGCTTATATTCAAAATACAAACCTACTTCGGTAATCTCGGGTTTTCCCTTTTTCTGAAGAGCAGCAATTTGTACTGCGGTAATAAGATTTTCTTTGGCATCGGTTCTAAGATCACCAATAGGCAATTGCGAACCAGTAAAAATGATAGGTTTACTTAGGTTTTCAAACATAAAACTTATAGCCGAAGCAGTATAAGACATAGTATCACTGCCATGTAATACCACAAAGCCATCATAGATATTGTAATTTTCGTTGATGATATCTCCCAACTCCTTCCATCGTTCTACGTTCATATCTGAAGAATCGATTGGCTCGTCAAAGCTCACAGTACTTATGGTACAGTCTAGAAGCTTTAACTCAGGAATTTTCAATAACAATTGATCAAAATCAAAAGCCACTAATGCTCCTGTTTCGAAATTCTTAATCATACCAATAGTTCCTCCGGTATAAATAAGTAATATGTTTGGATTACTGCTCATACGACAAATGAACAAAATTTAAGTCAAATTCGATTTATTTTAAATCCCAAATATATCTTTTGAATTTTGGGTAGTAACCGCCGCAATTTCGTCTAATGGTTTTTGATAGATAGTGGCTAACTTTTCTAATACATTGATAATATATGAGCTCTCATTTCTTTTTCCTCTAAATGGGGTTGGAGCCAAATAAGGTGCATCGGTCTCTACAACAATATGCTCTAGCGGAATTTGGTCTAAAAACTTATCTATTTTACCATTTTTGAAAGTAACCACTCCGCCAATACCTAGTTTCATATTATATCCAATGGCGCGATGCGCATCTTCGATAGTACCGGTAAAACAATGAAAAATCCCAAAAAGGCCCTCTCCTTTTTCAGATTCTAAAACCTCAAAAATTTCTTCAAAAGATTCTCTACAATGTATAACAATAGGTAACTGATATTTTTTGGCAAGTCTAATCTGATATCTAAAGGCTTCTTTTTGTTGCTCCAAAAAGGTTTTATCCCAATACAAATCGATTCCTATCTCACCTACAGCATAGAATGTTTTACCTGATTCCTGCTGCAATCGTTTTTCTAATTCTTCCTCAACATGATCTAATTCTTCCTTATAATTCTCTTTTACATGTGTAGGATGCAACCCCATCATCAAAAACACATTTTCGGGGTATTTTGATTCAATAGCATACATCGCCTGAGTATATGAAGAGTCTATTGCAGGTACAAAAAAACGGGTTACCCCATTTTCAATGGCACGTTGCATCATTTCATCTTGATCTTCATCAAAAGATTCACTATAAATATGGGTGTGAGTATCGGTTATTTTCATGCGGCAAAAGTAACTAAATTTCACCTTTACCAAACAGTGACAATGTCAAATTTGAAGTATTACTTATACGATACTAATAATACGACCTAAAGGAATTATGGTAGACTGTTTTAATATGACTGATTTGTCGGTTATTCCCCAAATTGTGCTTTCTACCTCTTTAACCCCTTCATCATCAGCAAAAACAATTTTCACTTTCTGCTGTTCCAGATTACCCAATTGCAATCCCCTCGACAATTTTCTATACCGATCTCGCTTTGCTTTTTCACTTCTTAGCACCTCTTTTTGTGGAAAGTGCAGAAATTTGATTTCCTCTTTTTCGATACGTTCTACAGGGTTAATCGCTTCCATATATTTATTTTAAGTTGGTTGTTAAAACACTATTGTGATGTAACTACTTAAAATACAGTATTTTAAAATACTGTTGCGCTAAAATATTGTTAAATAACAATTAACGGTTCAAAAAACGATGGCATATCATTCTAATTTTTTCAAGAGTTTTTGAGCAGTATCGTAGTCTTCAGACTGTTCTGGAATACCTTTTAGCAATAACATACACTCTTCATATTTTTCTTGTTTCAACTGGTTTAAAGCTTCAAACCATTGCGCTTTGTATTTGTATGCAGAGTTTCCATTAAGCAATGCTCCAAAGACCTGGGTTGCCATATCGAATTTATCTTGCTCCAAAAGTGCTATCCCATAATAATACTGAAACTCTGTATTATTAGCATCTTTCTTCAATAAACGGTCCAAATATGTCTCCGCTGTAGCAAAATCTTTAGCATTGAAAGCATTTTCGGCTCCTTTAATATCTTCTTCGGCTGTTGCTCTCTCAACAATTGACAATTCTGGGATATTTGCAAAATCGGTATATGAAGGATTACCAGGATTTAGAAAATATATTCCAAAAAGAATAGCTACACTAGCTGCTGCGGCATAGGACCAAACAGGTAGCTTAATCACTTTTGATTTTTTTACAGGTGTAGTGTTTTCAGTATACGTATCTCCAATTTGTTTAAGGTTCTTTTTTAAATTTGATAGTTCCTGCTCGGCATTAAGGGTCGTATCTAAATGTGAATGCAATTCTTGATACAGCCTAAGCTCTTCCTGAAGCGTTGCATCTTCATTCAACATTTTATCGAATTCAGTCTTTTCTTCTGCAGAAAGTTCTTCACTGCAATATTTTTCAAATAATTCATATTTTTCTTCTGGGGTCATAACAAATGCTTTAGTTGATTAAACTTAGGAGCTTCTTGTACCAACTGTGTTAACTGACCAATACATAAAGACTTCTTTTTACGAACATACCCATAGGATTGTCCTAATTTTTGTGCTACTTCCTCCATTGATTTTATCGTAAAAGTAGCTTTCAGCAATTCTTTACAAGCCTTTCCTAATTGATCAAACATTTCGGTAAATAATTCATGTTTCGCTTCAAACAACGCTGTTTCTTCAGCAAAACGTGCGCTCTCGTCATCTATAGATACAACGCCCTCGTTAATTGTTACCTCATTATTCGATTTTTTTTTCAACTCATTGATCCACTTACGTTTACACAACAAAAAGAAATATGCATCAAAAGGACAAGTAAGCTTTAATCCTTTTTCTTTGGCTTGCTTGTACAACACTATTAGCGTCTCCTGAATAATATCTTTGGCTTGGGTCTCATTTCCACTATTCTTTTTGATATACCCAATTACCTTGGGCGCAAACTTCTGATAAATCTCGGTGAGTATAGCCGTATCATTTTGCAGTAATGCATCAATATACTTTTGATCGGCATGTGGTTTGGTATTCCCCATAAATACTTGGTTAGCGCATCTAATTTAAAAAAAGTTTCAAGAACTAGGGTAACAAAAAAATAAAGCTATTGATATGATATCATAAAGAACAAAAATTCAAAAAATTATGAAAGCAATGAACATTAGCCTTGCATCGCTAAAAAACAGTAAGGATGCAATAAAATTTTTGACCAATTTCCTTTTTTTAACACTTACTACCTTACTACTAATAAGTTGTAAAAATGACGATAATGAAATTCCGTTTCAAGAAATTATTAATGGTGAAGAATTAGCCCAATCGATAAAAGACCAACGGGAAAACGCAAAACAAACCACAACCATAAGTGCAGCCTCTGGTGGAGAAGTATACGGTACTGAGGGTACTATACTGTATTTCCCTCCTAATAGTTTTACAGATCAAGATGGAAATCTAGTTACCGGTGCTGTGACCATAGAACTTATTGAAATCTATGACAAGGCTAAAATGGCACTTACCAAAATGCCGACCAATGGTAAACGCCCCAATGGTGATGTAGAAACCTTGGTTTCTGGTGGTGAATTTTTTGTAAACGCTCAACAAGATGGGGAACAACTTGAGCTTAACAATCCTTTTCAACTATTTGCTCCTACCGATGAGTTTAATGATCAAATGGCGCTTTTTACAGGAGCAGATAACGACTGTGATGAGACTGATCTTGACTGCGATGTGGTTTGGGAAGAAGAAGAAGAAGATGGCGACCTGGAAGCTATTCAAAGAGAAGGTCCTAACGGCATGGGAGTTACCTTCTATATGGGGCTAGCCAGTAATTTTGGATGGACCAATATCGATCGTTGGTATAGTGACCCGAGACCTAAAACTGTACTTTCTGTAGATCCGCCAGAAGGATACGACAACACCAACTCCAATGTGTATATCTCTTATGATGGAGAGCCAACTGCATTGGCATTATTAGACATCTATGATCCTGATACTGGTTTGTTTTCTGAACATTATGGATTAATCCCTATCGGGTTAGAAATACATATCATTTTTGTAACGGTACAAAATGGAGATTATCTCTATGCCATTCAACCCGCTACAGTAGAAGAAGATCATATCGAAGTTATTGGAACCACTTCTGTAGCTACCGAAGCGGAACTGGTTGCACTTATCAATAATCTACCTTAAAAAATACTGGAATATGTTTATAGGTTAACGGGGGTTACGACATATTCGAGTGTACATTCCGGAAGCATCGTCTTCCGGAATTTTTTTTGAGAAAATTTCAAAAAAAGGGTAACAAAATACTAAGCGAATTGATTTGAGTATAGAAAAACAAAAATCATGAGAACAAAGAATACAACCATTACATTACCAAACAACAGTAGGAATGTAAAACAACGATTACTGATTCACTTATTTTTTTTAACGATTTCAATTCTTGCACTAACCAGTTGCGAGACAGACGACGGCATTACCGATATTCAAACCAATACTCCAGTATTTGATCTGGATCAATTTGAACAAAACATCATTAATTATGTTGAAGCAGGAGGTAATAGCCCCGTAGGATGGGCATACACTATAAGCGTTAATGGAAACCTGGCAAAATCTAATACCTATGGGCAAGCAAGAACCTCAACAGATGGCGCTATGAATTTTTCGTTAAACAAGGAGATTAATATCGCCAGTGTTTCCAAATTCTATACCGCTATTGGAGTAATGCAATTATTAGAAGCCAATGATTTAACCATAGAAGACAATATTGCAAATTGGCTACCAGATTCCTGGACTCAAGGACCAGGTGTAGACCAACTTACTTTTAAAGATTTACTAAAACATGAATCGGGATTACAAAGTACCAATAATAATTTTGACACTACTCTTGGATACGAAGGGCTTAAAGATTGTATCGAAACCGGGGTAGTAAATTCTAAAACTCGTAACTATTTAAATGTGAATTTTGCACTTTTCCGAGTATTGATTCCTTCTCTATGGAGTGCGATAAGTAATAATGCCATAGATATTGAAAATGACAATAACACTCAATTTATGTACTTGTTATATATGCAAGAACATATTTTTGACCGTCTTTCTTTACCTCTGGTAGGTTGTTTCCCAGAGGACCGAGAAACATCTACGCTATACTATAATGTAAACGACCCAGACAATAATACCGCAGGGCAATATTACGGAAGTTGGAACAACAAAGCTGGTGGTGGCGGTTATTTTATGAGTATTCTTGAAATGGCTAAGGTAAATGCGTTTTTTGAACATACAGAAATATTGGTTAACAAAGAACAGCGAGATATTATGAAACTGCACCGTTTAGGAATGGACCGCGCTGATGCTGGAGATGAAATTCATGGAAATTACTACGGAAAAGCTGGATCTATTGGTTCCAGTAGTGATCCTTCAATCTCACAAGGCGTGCGCACACAAATGGTAATGTTCCCGGTAAATGGAGTAGATTGTGTGATCGTCATGAACTCCCAAGGAGTAACCTTACAAAATACAACAAGCTTACGCCAAATGATTTATGATGCTTATAATGATGCGTGGCAATAATTAACAGATTAACACCAATTAAAATCCAGGAGCGCTTTCTCCTGGATTCTAACAGTTTAACTTTTTACTTATCTTTAGTAACTACAAACAAAAATCATGAGGGGTCTTTTAATGCTTTACATAGGAATTCTAATTTTTCCATTCCTAAGTTTTTCACAGATTCGAACCAACGATACCATTCCCAGAATCGCACCTATATCGTATGACATTGATGGAAACCAGGTTACTTTTGGTGCCGAAATGCCTCCGCTCAACCAAATAGCGGGTGCTCCTAAAGCCTTTTACACCTACTATTGGGAGTTTGGAGATGGTAATTATAGCTTTCAGCAAAACCCAAAACACACCTATACCAAATCAGGAACCTACAACGCCAAACTCTGGTCCACAAACAACTATGACAACGGCAAACCTCCTGAAAGCCGTCCCAGATCAGTAACCATTGACAATAGCCTAGATGAAGCTTCAACATCATCTACCTCTTTATTTACCGAAGACGAAGATTTATTAATTCGTCGAAATCGAGAACCGATCCCCGATCAGGAAATGGTATTGGTAACCAGCTATAAAAACAACAACAATTATGTGTCGAGCGGTAAACTTTACTTGTTTTACAATGACTACCAATTTAAAAATAACAATTTTGTACTGTCCGATACCAGACTTCATCATGGGGAACGTATAGTGCCACTTAATGCGATTTCAGAAGTACTTCCAGAAAATGATGATCATACCTTATTGGCATCTTCTTCCTCTACATTGCATCGAAACACTCTTTTTGTACAGGACACCACCAAAAGACGAAACCTTCCGCTCACTTTAGAAGAATCTAAAGCGTTGTACCGAGATTATCAGGTTATCGAATTTAATGATATGCAACCGGGTGAAGAACGTAATATTTTTAGAACACTTCGAACCACTCCCGAGATGATAAAAGACACAAGCGCTATCGTCACATTACGAAGTGTTTATGTTCCTGATGACAACTTTGACAACCATACCGTAAAAGACACCGAAATGGAGATCGTTACCTCTCATGATCCCAATAAAATGTCGTCTAATGGTTGGTTAATGAATTATCGATTGGTACGTTTTAAACGTCTTAAATTTAAAGTACGATTTCAGAATAACGGCGAAGGCCCGGCAAATACCATTAGGTTAGAGTCTGATACCCCTGAAATGTTTGATAAATCTACATTACGCATCGAAGGCATGTACCCAGAATGCCCTATTTGCCCAAAAGAACGGGAAGTAAATTATAGTTGTCTAGATACCATTTTGAAGAAAGATAAAATCATTTTTCAGTTTAATAGAATCTACCTTCCTGGCAGCCAGCAAAAAAATGTGGCTGAAATTGATTCTACCAAGGGGTTTGTAAAGTATTCTATGAAATTCGGAAAGGATTTTCATAAGAAAAAAACCAGAAGCAAAACCGCAATCTATTTCGATAAAAACGAACCCATTATTACCAATTATGCTGCTACCCGATTTATTCCCGGCATTTCTATTGGTGCCAAAGCGGGATATATTATCGTTCCCGAACTCGACAACCAACGTGAATACTTTGTAGGCGCGACATTATCGCCGTTTAAATCGTATCGTGCCTACTACCAAGCAGAGCTTATGTTTTCATCATCATCTCATGACGAAATACGTAATTTTGAGGGAGTCACGACCAATCCAGACGGATCACAAACGGTAATTCAGTTTTCAGAATTGAATCAGTTTAACAATATTACCGTATACGCTGTTCCTGGTTCGGTGCGATATAACTTTAATAACTTTTTTGCCATGGGAGCTGGAGCACAACTAAAGTTAGATATGAGCAATGCCAATGATCAGGAAACCACGGGTGAGGCTTTTATTAGAGATAATAACGGTATTTTAACCCCTAACCCAGATCTTAATTCTTTTACTACAGAAGATATAAAAGATAGCTTTGTAAATGCCCAAGCAGGAATATTTGTAGGCTTTAATCTAGGTACAGTACGAATAGGACCCAGTTTAGGGGTACGATATGTTTATAATTTTGATGCACCCAACTCTCAAATTCAATTGTATGGCATCTGGAAGTTTTAGAACATTTCTATGTGCAGTATCTCTTTTTATGATCTGCACATTAGGTTTTGGGACACAGCAGCCTACAACAACCTCATCATTTTTATACAAACAATTAGATTATTTTTTACAAAACCCCACCTCATCGGGAGCATTGCGATTACATAAACTTGCCTATTCAAAAAAGAATTTACTCCACTCCCGTGATGATCAATTGGCATGGGTTATTGTACATTGTAACCTGGGGTACTACAACAATCAGTTTGAAGCCACAGCCACAGCTATTTCAAATTATGAAACTGCCTGGAAAAGCTATTATCAACATCGATTATCAGATTATGATATTATTGAAAACTGTTTGCAACCTCTCGGTAATCTATACATCAAAATAGGAGATCTTCCCAAAGCCGAAAACACCATAAAACAGTATTTATACCTGGCTGAGCAGTCTCAAGACACCAAAAAAACAGTGTCGGCTATTACTAATCTCTCTATTGCCTACAACAATCTCGGGAATTTCAAAAAAGCAGTACAGCTTCTGGAGCAGGGTATTGCCATAGCACCCAACAACCCTAACCTATTGATTAACATCGCTACCAACTATCTAGGGTTAGGCGATATTGAAAGTACTGAAACTACGGCCAGAAAAGTCATAGCTATCGATAAAAACCAAACCAATGCATACCAAATTTTGGCAGCAGTATATTTAGAAAAGAAAGATTTTGCTGCTGCAAAAAAGTACATTGATCAGGCAAAACAACAGCTTCTAGATCGCCCAAAATCGACTACACGATCTTTGGCCAAAGTGCAGTTAGCATATATCGATGTACTGCTCAAAAAATCTGCTTTTGCAGAAGCCCGCAAACACATTACAGAAATATACACACACCTACTCCCCTCGTATTCTATCGACCAGGAATTACCAAAAAAAGAACAGCTTATTGCAGACAGAGTGCTATTGCAAACACTAGATACTCATGCCTATATTTTGCGACAACTAGATATGCCTTTGCAGGCTATAAAGGTATTTGATTTAGCTTTTACCGTAAACTCGAAGTTAAACACGCTATACCCCATGCAGGATACCAGAATCATACAACACGGGGCAAATCGCAATCGCACTGAAAGGTATATCGCTGTACTTGTTTCACTATACAAAGACACCCAACAAAAATCTTATCTCGAAAAAGCCTTTTGGGCAGCAGAACGCTCTAAGTCACCTTTTATTTTACAGGCGTTATGGTCTAAACAAGTACTCACGAAATACGAAAATGATACTCTTGTACAACAAAAAAACAAACTAAATCAGGAACTTGCCCATTATGAAACGCTGATTCTAAAAGAAAAACTGAAAGGAGATCAGGCAAATATCAATACTATTCAAGAATGGACAAAAGAGTATGACAGCAAATCAATCCTATTCAAAGAACTTACTACTACTCTTCAAGACACCTATCCCGAACTGAACCAAACACAAAAAGAACATGCCCTAGAGGAACTTCAGCAAAAATTAAAAAAAGATAACCTAACCTTGTTAGAATATTTTTACGGAAATAAACACATATATGTCTTTAACGTACAAGCAAATGACATCACTGTTAAAAAGCTAGGCACTACAGCTGCTATGCATCAAAAAGTGATCAATTATATTGCATATTACAACTCTTCTTCTGCTATTTTAAATAATGTGGCTCAATTTACGAAAGATGCTTATGAGCTATACCAACTTTTAGAAATTCCAGAACAATCGCATTTGCTTATTGTGCCCGATGGTTTATTAAATTTTGTTCCTTTCGAAACCCTGTTAACTCAAAAAACCAATATGCTACGTTTCCAAAACATGCCTTTTTTGCTTGCATCTACTCAGATCACTTATGATCTTTCTGCCAGTAAATACCTTAGAAACGCTTCACCCAAATCGCCAACATCCGTTTTGGGTATGTTTCCTGTTTTTGAAAACACAGATTTGGCACTACCTTTTTCATTAGAAGAAAGTACATCGATACAACGCTATTTTGACGGAGCGTTTCTTGAAAAGAAAACTGCAACTTATGATCGATTTATGCAGGATGCTGTCAACCATGATATACTACATTTATCTACGCATGCTGTTTCGGGTAGCTTTTCACGCCCGCCTGCCATACGGTTTTATGATAGAGACATGTTAGTGAATGAACTATATGGCATGCAACTCGATGCCGATTTGGTGGTGTTGAGCGCCTGTGAAACCGGAGTAGGTAAACTAGCCAAAGGAGAAGGCCCTTTGAGTATTGGTCGTGGATTTCAATATGCCGGAGTAGAAAATGTGCTCTTTTCCCTATGGAAAGTGAATGACAAAACCACTGCGACCCTCATGCAAGATTTTTATAAGCATCTTGGCCGCTCAAAAAGTGAAGCCTTGCATATCGCAAAGCTAGAGTATCTGGCTCAGGAGAACATATCGAACACTCAAAAATCACCCTATTACTGGGCCGCGTTTGTCTATTATGGTGGTGTAAACCATAGCACGACCACCAATTATAGTTGGTATGCACTTTTGGTGCTTGTTTTCATTATAATTGTGCTACTTTTACGCCAGTATATGCGATCACAAACATGAGTACCTTAAGACAGTTTTTAAAACAAAAAGATTTTCATAGAATCCCCTTAACCTTTACCAAGACCCAGCACTTTGAGATACAAGCCGTTTTAAATGGTATTGAGGGTAATTTTATTGTCGATACCGGAGCATCTAATTCTTGCGTGGGTTTTGAAGCGGTAGAAAAATTTAGACTTCTTACACAAGATAGCGATGTAAAAGCCGCAGGTGCCGGTGCCTCCGACATGACTACGCAACTCTCTAAACGCAACGAAATACAAATAGGTAGTTGGTCAAAAAAAAGTATCTCTTTAATTCTTTTTGATTTGCAGCATGTGAATACGGCTTTGATCGCTCACGACGCCGAACCGGTAGATGGTATTATTGGCGCCGATATCTTAAAAAAAGGAAAGGCTATTATCGACTATGATAAAAAGTGTATGTATTTGAAATAAATCCATTTTTTAAGCTGAAAAAAACTTTTCTCAATGAAAAATAAATTACCTCTACTATTATTGCTTATAAGTCTCTTAGCTCAATCTCAACAAAAAGATTGGCAAAACATAATAGATTACGATCTTAAGTTTAAAATACCTAAAGGATATAAAGTTGTAGACACGTTTGGACTAAAGATATATTCTTATGTCGATGATTCAAAAATCGTATCTGTCAATATTTCGGAAGATGGGATTCACTCTGATATAGAACTGGAAAGTAAAAGTGATCTTTTAAAACATTATAAAGGTTTTATTAAGGGGTATGCTTCAAAAATGAATTATGAGATATTAGATTCAGAAAATTTTCAAAACAAAAAATTAACTTTTCAGAAAAGTAGATTAAAGGTTATCTATGATGATGGATTTATAAATTACCTTGACCTTCACCTCCTATTTCTTAATGATAAAACCTACCTCATTTCTTTTCAATATCCCGAAGACCCAGAAGAAGAAGTGTTAGAAGCAAAAGAGTATTTGTTTAACTCTTTATCATTTAGTGATTCACATACCCTTAAAAACCAATTCTCTGACATTGCAGAAGAAAACTCAACAGCATACAAATTAGGTGAAGCGATGGGAGCATGGTTAGCTAAGTTTACAATATTTGGTATTATAGGTATCGCAATTTATTTAGTAACCAAAAGACGTAAGAAGAAATAATTCTTGTCGATCTTTATTTAAAATGAACCTTAAAACGAGCACTTACATAAAAGTTATGTTTTGATTTTAAAACCCTGAAAACACTAACATTCCCATTCACCGAAAGAAAACATAGGTTTGGTCGAAGACGAATGGTATCTCGGCAGCAGTACTCCCTTATTCTATTTTCTGCGTGCTACTTTTACACTGTAGTTGTTAATAAAGTAATCGATTTATGAAACATAAAGTAAGTAGCAAAGGCTGCCTCTAAAAAGAAACATAAAAGAACATCGATAAAAAAATAAAGTACCCCAAAACTTGCATATCGTCATAAACAAAAAGCTATATCACCCCAATATAGCTTTTGTTTTTTTATGATGTTTTTTGATAGCACGGAAAACATTTACACGCTATTATGTCCTAGTGATCGGGTTTATTAAATTTGTTATTGAAAATCTAATTTATCATCCTAAGGCGATAGGGTTGATATTAGAAAATTCATAGACATTTGCAATATCCCCTGCTGCCGCTAGTTTGCAACTAGTGTGCCACACAAAACTAAACCAACAATCTAAAAATACAACAAGCCAGTTTCGTTTTTTGAAACCGGCTTGTTCTTATATTGCTTACTCAAACCGCCACTAGTCACAGACTAGCGGGAGCGGGGGAGAATTTGTTTTCGCATGGATTACAAATCCGCTATATCATATCCGAGCGATCAGGTTCTGCCTCTTATAATCACAGAATAGCGGGTGCGGGGCTATTGAGCATAACTAGCTATTTCCTCAAGTGATAATTTTGCTCTATAGCTTGGAGAAAAAGTTCTGATTATACCTATATCTCCGCTCATCAAAGATATTTGATCCTCGTTAATATTAATATTTAAAGAATTAGCATCTCTTTCAAATTGCTGTAATTTAAAATCTAATCTTTTTCTTATTATAACCTGATTTTTATTAAGTACAAATTTAAAGTCTTTATATTCAATAAACCTATTAAGACCATTAAACAAAACTTTAAATCCAAAAAAACCGATAACTAAAAGCAAACCATTCAAGATCAGTATTAAAAGGTTTTTTTGGATATCGGAATAAAAATAATTAAACGTACCTGATAGACCATAAACACCGATAATAAAAAAAATCAACCCAACAAAAATCGCTATAAAATCCCCGATAGTAGCTTTTATTGACCTTGTTATTTCGAAAGATTTATTCTCGTTAAACCAACTAACATTAAAGCCAATATCGGTTAAGAATTTAAGTTCCTTAACTTCTTCCATTTCCTTTATAATCTGATCATTCAAACCTATAAAATATGGAGTATTCAAACCAAGATTTCTTTTAAGAAGCTCTTTTTTTAATTCAATTTTTGCTATAAAGGTCAATGAATTGTAATTGTAAAGAACCTGTAATAGCTCTGTATTTGAATATTTAATATAATTAGCCATTCAACAAAATTTTGTTCAAAAATAATATATCTCTAAATATTAATATGTTATTTTTTTCTAAAACATCTATATTATTGTTCCTGATTAAAAATAATTCTTAATCCTAGTTTTAATTCCCCAGATATTGAATTACCATTAACATTTGGAGTAGAAGCATTGGCTTTTACTCCAACTTCTGCATTGTCTGACCCGTTTTCAGAGGTCGAACCAGAAACATATACTCCATTACCTTTTACTCCTAAGGTCCCAGAGGCATTAACTGATTTTTCCTTTGTAAATACGTCTGTTTTTTGAGCTCCAGATAAAGTTACTCCCCCAACAGGTGAAATTGGCACAGATACTTTAAGTGAATTTTCAGTATAAACTTCTTTTTTTACTTTCCCCTTAAACACGGGATCATTAAAGCTAACATACCCTTCATTGTTTACACTATAGTTGGTAAAAACTTTCTCCAAATTTAATCCCCCTTCTGCAGTAATTTTAGTTTTCACTGCGGAAGATTGTGATTGAGTATCATCACCAGTTTTTTGAACTTCTTGGGAAGCTATTCCCGAAGCGCTTATAAATAATTGGTCAAAAAACGCTCCAATTTTAGCCAATCCAGCCAACGCTTCTCTACTCATCTCAGCATATACCGCTTGTTCATCAGAAACAACATCTCCAAAATCAACTTTTTCAAGCCCTTCCAGTTCAACACCCATTCCCATCTTATTCTCCTGAAAAGCATAAGTAGAATTATATATATAATCTTCTGCCAAAGGATCTATCTGCCAAAACCTACCAATACTACGATCACTCATTCTGTATCGCCATTCATGAATGTTTAACCCTAACTCTTCTGTTAGCTCTTGACCTTGATATGTTTTTAAGTTATTCTTAGCATGCCTAATAGTAGCATTAATACCTTCCCATTGCATCCCAAAAGGATAATGGTTTTGCTCCCTACGTATTTCAGAAGCTTCTATACTACCATTGTTGTTATCATCTGCATAGGTAATTCTGGTGTTTTTCCAGATATCTTTATGCTGATATACATAAGTAAATGAGCCATCACTCTCCTTTTCAATATAGCCTTCAGGATGTGTAATAGATTTCAAAGAACCATTCTCGTATACAAAATTACCATTATATTCGACATTAGTCACATTTCCGTTATCAGTAGCCGTCTTTTTTAACTTGATACCGTTAGCATCATAGACATATTGTATGTTTCCACTATGTTCTGGATTGGTAACATCAACCCGGGTAGGGAAGTTATGGTGGTTATAACTTACATTAGTAATTCCTTTATTCTTATCGATTAAAAGATTTCCATTTGCATCATAAGAATAATCATTACCCGTTGTATTTCTGTCTTTAAAACCATAAGAGGTATTTCCAGAGTCAGTAACACTTAATAGTTTATTTCCACTATCATATTGGTATGCTAATACATCAAGATTGGTATAGTTGGATGAGTTTTGCCAACCATTTCGAGTTAAACTCTCCAGATTCCCCATCTTGTCATAAACAATATTGCTTACATCATAGTTACCATCATGACTTGTAGCACTTAAAATACGCTCAAACCCATCATACTCATAAGCATACCATCTCTTAACGTTGTCATTTGCTGTTTTCCATTCTACTTCTCCTAAATTGTACTTATACTGTGGCGTAGCGTTATGAGTTGGATTATTATATGCAATTATAAATGAGAATAAATCATCCCCCAGATTATCAACATCATTAATCCCTTTAAGCCAACCATGAACATTGTAGGTGTAGTCTACCTCCTGCAATCCACCACCAACATTCTTAGATTTTAATTGCCCTAAAGCGTCATAACTATTGCTAGCAATAAGCTCCTCATCTTGGCTATTAATCTTTTGGGTTTGCTGAGTCACTCTACCCATATGATCATACTTAAATGTATCTATCGTAACGATAGCGGCATTACTGCCTTTGGTATGGCTCGTTTTGGTTTGTAATACTCTACCTGTAAAATCAAGTTCGGTTTCTATAATATCAGTGGTGTGTAGGTATTCATTTTCACTGGCTATATAGATCGGCCTTCCTTTGGCATCGTAATAGGTGACGGTAGTAATCCAATCATCAGTACCCAATACCCGTACTTTGGTTCCTGTAGGGAGTGATTTGGCGTTGGTCGTTACGGCTTGCCCGAATACTGTGGTTGGAGTAGCTAACGAACCTTTGTCAAATTCATAATCATCATAATAGTTGATAGTGTATACTGCATCAAACCTTGTAGGATATGCATTTTTACTGTAATACACAGGAGTACCTACATACATATTTGCCGAACTGGTTTTACTCACAAATTGACGATAAGCTGCATCAGCTTCGGCTTGTATTTCTATTCTTGTTTTGCTATTACCTGTATCTTTACCCGTATAGGTTACACGACCAAAAGCATCATAAAGTGTAAATAACCATTCACTTTTGTTTTTTTGATTTGTATCCTGAGTCATAATGGGCTGATCTAATTTGTTATAAACAATATATTCCCATCCTTTTCCTGGTATTTTCTTTTCAACAAGGCGGTTACGTCCATCATAGATATATTGGTAACAGAGTTCGGCTAGCTCGGTAGCAGAAACCCCATCATTAACAGTTACCTTGGGAGGAATGACATAGGTGAGATTCCCAAAGTCATCATAGACATAATAGGTGTCATGTGCTATACTCTCATTGTATGTGCGTTTAAGAATAACCTGCCCTTGTTTGTTGGTGTATTCTTTGGTGGTATGGTTATTCCCATCTGCCACAGTCCAGTTTTCATCTTTGGTAGTGGTGACCATAAGCTCTCCTGCTCCATAATGATTGTTTTTTGCCAGACTTGGGGCTTCGGTATCGGCAGGATTGGCAAAAGCTACCTCAAAACGTACTACCTCATTGGCTGTATTGGCCTCCCAACCAAATTTAATGGTGTGATCGCTATCGCTAGTAGGATTAGCTTTCCAGGCTGTTCCTGGTGCACCTTGTTTTAGTACCCTACCCAGTGGAGAGTCTTCATAGATACTTTCAGAATACGCATTGATATTAGCAGTAGCTACGCCTGTAAAATCATCGGCATAGGTGTTTTTATAATAGGTATTAATATCATTGGTGATATTTACTGTAGTATATCCTCCCACTGCTGCATTCGACTCAAAGGGTAAATATTCTTTGGTTTGTCTACCCAGATCATCATAGGTAATATGGGTAACAATATCCTTTTCATTAGGCGATGCTTTTATGGCTCTTTGTTGTATGGGTCTTCCCAGTCCATCAAAATAGGTGACTGATTCTATATACTCCCCATCGAGTGTGGTACAGTTAGGACTTTCTAACTCACCTACCGTTATAGGTTGCTGGGGAATATTAGAATACACATAATTCTTGTCTGATAATGTGGTTTGGGCCTGCAACTGCATTCCCAAACACATTACAATAATGATATATATGATGTTTTTATTCATGATTGTTTTTGTATTGTAAGATTAAAATCCACCACCAAATCCTTTGATGACAATTATTGCAGAAGTTTTAGTTTTCTTTTGCCCGGTTCTGGTATCGGTCACCTCGACATCTATTTCATACTCTCCACTTACATTTTCGGCAAAGGTCAAACTGGTTCCCGAACCACCACTATATTGTGTGGCAGGGCTGGAGATTCTGCGTATGGTCCATCTTTGCGTAAAACTTCCCGATCCTCCACTTCTATTTAAACTAAAGGTTACACTTGGTTCGGTGTCGGTAATCACTGCATTGGCCGGAGTGGTACTTATCGATAATGGGTTATAAGAATATACAGTACGTGTATTTGAACTCCATTTTGTATGTGTAGGCTGTATATTATTGTCGATTACTCTAAATTTGACAGTATAGGTACCCGCAGAAGGGAAATTGTAGGAGAAACTGGTCCCCGTACCGCTCTGCTTTACATTGTTAATATACCATTCGTATCGACGGCTACCTGATCCTCCACCAATACCCGAGGCACTAAAACTCACACTAGTACCTTTTACAATATAACTTTTGGAAGCACTAATCGATGGAGTGCTCAATGGGTTACGAGAATATACCGTTACACTACGCTCACGAACCAATCCTGAAATGTTATTATCGATCACTCTAAATTTGATAGTATAGGTACCCGCACTAGAGAAGGTTTTTACAAACCTGGTCCCGGTATATGATTGTTTTGTATTGTTGATATACCACTCATATCTACGGCTACCCGATCCTCCAGATATTCCAGAAGTATTAAAAGTAATCTGTGATCCTTTTAGGAAATCGCTACCTAAACTTGGGGATACATTTGGTGTATTCAACGTATTATAAGAGCGTACTGTTCGGGTATTACTCCATACGGCATGTGATGGAATGGTAGTATCGACTACTTTAAACCTTACAGAATATGTGGTCGCCGAAGGGAAATTGTATGAGAAGGTAGTTCCTGTAGCACTTTGCTTTACGTTATTGACATACCATTCATATCTTCTGTTTCCAGATCCTCCACCAATACCAGAGGCACTAAAACTTACGCTAGTTCCTTTTACAATATGACTTTTGGAAGCACTTATAGCAGGTGTACTTAAAGGGTTATAGATACGTAACACCCTGTTTGCAGTACTTCTTGTAGCTCCCGTAGTAGTATCAACAATTTTAAAATAGATCGTATACGTTCCTGTAGCACTAGTATTTGCGCTAAACGTACTGCTGGTTGTACTCTGTTTTACATTATTTACATACCATTCATAGCTTAGGTTTCCAGACCCGCCTCCTATTCCTGAAGCGGTATAGCTTACCGATGCTCCTTTTACAATATAGGTATTGGCAGCACCGCTAATTGATGGAGTTTGCAATGCCGGATATGTCGCCGTAATCGTTTTTGAACTACTTGCGCTAAGTTTGGCTTGCGTATCATGAGCTAATAAAGAGATAGTATATGAATCTTCACTATTAAAGGTTTTGGTAAACGTTGTACTTGTAGCACACTGTTCTGTGGCACCATTTACCTTCCATGAATATAATATCTGACCTGCATTACCTCCTGTCGCGTTGGCAGTAAAGGTCACTGCTTGCCCAGGAACCACTGCAGTATCACCTGGGTTAGTTATAGTAACATCGGTAATACCACCGCTTCCTGCTTGTTGCCCCTCATAGTTGTATCTATTTTGTTGTACAACATGCGCATCATCATCTAAAGCATAGGCTAATCGATTAAATTCATCGTAGGTATAGAATGTCGTATACCCTCTTGGATCGGTCATCGAGGTAACTCCCACTAGTGGATCGAAGGTGTACGAGGTAATCTGAGCATTTTCAAAATAACTTTGCGCTCGTAAGTCATCGGCCAAATCTCGCATGGTTTGCTCTTCGGCAGCGGTGTTTTCGTTATTTGAAGCTGCTTTTAGACTATTGATAATGTTGGTTACCGCTGTAGGCATACCGGTATAACTGGCATTGCTAATTTTGGCAATTGGGTAATTGTTATTATACCCCCAGATATAAATTATTGATGTGCCTTTTGCCTGTTTTACTTCTAGTGGGTTTCCTTTACTGTCGTAGGCTAGATACTCTACTCGATTATCGAGATTGGCTCCGGCTTTTGCAGTTTGTATATCGCCAGGTAGCGCCACACCATTCCAAATTTTATAATTGGTACGTTGGGTGTTCATTTGCTGGCCATCAACCCAGCTCTCCTGTTCGATTACTTCTCCAATACGATGGGCGGTTTTTAGATTCCCAATAGCAGTATAAGCTTCTGTAGAAAGCGCTTTCCCTAAAGAAGTTGTAGAGGTAATATCTCCAGGATAAAATGTTTTGGTAATCACCGTCTCTCCCAAACTATTGGTTGTTGTAGTTTGGGTAGGCATGGTTCTACCATTATATCCTGTATCATAGGTATATTGACTAGTTGTTTTTACATTCCCCGATGGATAATATGTGGTTTTTTCGGTACTTGATGGTAAGTAGCGTTCACTTATATTGTCATAACGCTGGGCTTCATTCAAATCTCCAACCTTACCCATCATTAAGCTTTCGGTTCTAAGGTCATTGGCTGGTATAAAATTATTCTTGGTTTTTTCAATTAGGGTGAAACTACCTGATGATGTTTCATAGGCATAATGCTTTTGTTCTACCAATTGGCCTCTACGATGGGAATAATCGGTTGCAGGAATCATCAATTGACCGATACCATCAAACTCATTGGATGCGCTAATCGCTCCATCAGAGGCATAGCTATACGTATATTCTGTCTTTCCGTTTTCTTCTCCTATATTATATTCGGTAACATTAAGGTAATTTACATGTGAGCCTCCTTGTCCATTTAATGGAAAGATTGCATTTGATCGTAAAACATCCTGACTGCAATTGGTAAAAGGGATTTTTTTAGAGATAAAAATAGGTGGATTTAATGCTCTTCCACTAGATACCAACGCATTATCAAATTGCTGATAATCATATTTTTTGCTATTAATCATAGAATTATCTTGATCCAAGTACTGGATTTCTTTTACTCGCAATCCTCCAACAATGGCTTCATTGGCAGTATTTGTATTAAAAGCTACTTTTCTGGTGGTCATAATATCAACGTAATTCCTTCCTTGAAAAGGACCATTTTCTATTTTGATGGTATAGGTACCAGCACTTAAACGTTGAATGCCTGAATAATCCTTAGTTTCCCATGGAGTAACCAAAGTACTTCCTTTATACAACTCTATTTTAGGACAGTCAAGATCCGTACCTGTACAAGAAACTTCTACATCAACCTTATAATAAACATCTGTCAGTTCATTAAGTGTAAAAGTTGTCTCAAAAGTTGTACCCGGAGCCTCTGGTTCATTTTGTAGTTGCCCTCCAGGAATTAACTCATCCTTCATCTTGGTTCCAACAAAAAAGTCTTGATTTCCCGATAAGGTATTCGATTCAAATATAAATTTGGTTTTACCTCCTGTAGGGTAGGTGATCTCCTCTAACAATAATGCTTTGGTATGCGCTTCACTAACAGTTCTATTGGCTCCATTTACTTGTATAGGAGTTGTATATGGTACATATACGATCTTGGGATATAACTTAGAATTATTAGCACCATTATAATACCCCCAAAAATCTTGTGAAAACGAAAAACGTTCTGGTAATTGATGTGTTTGGTTATAGGTAAAACGATGTACTTTGTTAGATTTACTCCCTTTTTGCTGTGTCACACTTTTTAGATATAGTCTATGTGTACGTTGATTGGCTGTACCATCTTCTAGCAATCGCTCTAAGCCATTAGGAGCTACAAAATAACCATGATCCAACTCATAACGATCAATAAGGGCATTGTTATAATCTAACAACTTTACAGCGGTAAGTGCCTTATCATGCTGAAGATCGGTTCGGTTATGGTTGTATTCTAATACAATACTCCCCCCAGTAGTGGTAATTGAGTTTAAATAAATAGGCTTGTAAATATCTTCACTCATGGAAATAGGCTCAACATTATTTAAACTACAACCAGAACCATTGCCCAACAAATTTTTACTCTGCCCGGTAATGTTCCAATAATTAACTGCGGTTGCACCTTGAGAATAGTTGAAATTGATATGATTGCCATTATAATCTGAAATTTGTGTCAAATACCAGCCTGTAGTATTTATATATCCATCTGGCAGATTCGTAGTAGATGTATGAAACCGGGTTTCTTTAATTTCATGTACCTTTTGATTGGTACCTGGTACTACTCCAAAAATATATTGTATACCCATCGGGGTGGTGACCTGCCACCCTGAAATGGTAATCCCATCACGAAGGGCAACAATTTTTAAATCACTTTTTTGGTGCACCACAATGGTGCCATCCTGATTAAAAAAGAACTTACCAGCCAGACCTGCTACATTAATATGATACATATCGGATTCATAGTCTTGCTGTCGTTGCATTGCTAAATCAAAAAGAGTACTTCTATTATTAGCATTTTGAGCAAAATAGTGATCGATAGTATTACTAGTATTGATGAATCCTTCTTGATGATCATCGGCAATACCTCGTACCTGTCGGGAGATCATCCCTCCTGCATTTAAGGCCCAACCCAGGCCCACTCGCGAAGCCATTTCGCTTACTCGTATTCCTGAAGCATGGTAGCTCAAACTTACCGAGGCGTTTAACCCTCCTTCAGAAATACTGGTAAGTGGAACAGAAATGTTTGGGGTACCCGTGTTTAAACTCATAGGTACATCTAAATATTTTCCCATGGCTGCCACCTCTGGTGTGGGTGGTGCCAAATCTGGTACCTCCTGGCTATACCCATAGCCAACTAAACATACCAAAACAAAAAACAATTGTTTTCTCATAAAACTGTCTTTAATTGATTATTTGTGATTTTTCCTTTTTTTGTAATCCAACCTCATTTGGCATTTGTGCTTGTGAATCTTAAGGGGTAAGAAGAGAATTCTTCTCTTTTTGTGCCTACTCCTATAAAAACTTAACCCCTTCGATTCACAACCTAAACACAACTATTTTATAAAAACGAGCTTGACTAACTCGATGCAATATTAAGGTATGCCAGTTTCAAAAAATGAAACTCAAACATTCCCAAATGTTAAAATTTTGTTGCTGTGTGATGCCAAAAAAAATCGAAGCAAAACTATAGGTTGAAAAGGTGTTATGCATACAGAAATCTGTACTTACAAACACTATTTTTAAATGGTTTTGGAAAATCTTGATTTCACATTAGAAGTCTATCCGAGAGCACGCATAATTGCACCTAAGAAATGATCAAACAACACTAAAAACATCTATAAAATCACCCAATAACACTGCTCAATCTAAACATTGGTAGATACATCGCGATAAGGATAACGCCCACGATAAGGCCTACAAAAATGGTAAGTGCCGGGTTAAGGACATTTGAAATAAGTTGCGACTGGTATTTTACTTGTTGGTTATATTGCTCGTTCAGTTTTTGAAAAATAAATTCGGTTTGGTTGGTTTCTTCGGCAACACGAATCATAGCAATCATTTTTTTATCAAAAATCTTACTTCTAGCAAACGAAGTACTCAATTTATCTCCTGCAATTACTGCCTCATTTGTTTTATGCAATCCTTCTTGCAAAGGATAAAAATTAATCATATTCTTTACCAGGTCGATACTGTCTACCATGGGTATTTTGGCAGAAGTTAAGAGTGAAAGTGCCTGCGTAAACTGGGCCATGTAGATTCTTCGGAAATAATTTCCTAAAATGGGTAATCGCAACTGAATTTTACCCCAAATTTTTCGATACCATAATTTTTTGGAAACGAATACCAATGTTGTTATTCCCAAACCAATCCCCAAAAGGATGAAAAGTCCATGATCACTTACAAAATTCGAGAAGTTAATGATCGCCTCTGTAATATCTGGGAGATCAACTTTGTTTTGTTTAAAAATATCTACAAACATAGGCACCACATACCTCAACATGAAGAAAATCACGATTAAAGCGGTACATAATACAATGATAGGATAGGTAAGCGCCGAAATAATTTCACGTTTAAGGTCATTTTTCCTTTTATAAAATTCACTCAACTCTAAGGTGATTTGTGGAAGTTGCCCTGTTTGTTCTCCAATTTTAATGGCATAATATTCATAATCACTAAAATTATTGTTGTGGTGTATTATTTCTGAAAACGAACTTCCATCTACCAGATCATCTACCATGAAATTCATCAATTTTTGATCTTTTTCCTTTTTCTGAGTTTCTGCTAATAGTTCTAATCCGTTTTTAAGATCGATCCCCGATTTCAGTAATACACTAAGCTCTGCATACCATTGTTCTTTTTTCTTTGCGCTAAATGCGTATCCAAACAAGGATATTTCCCGAGTTAGAATTTCAGAAACATCAAAAGAATTATTTTTCTTCTTTGGCTTGTTTGTATTTGCAATTTTAATACCCATACTTAAAAATGTATCGTAGGATCGTTGTGCTTAAACACAAAAATGCGATGTAATTCTGTTGTTTTATCGAAGGTTAATTTTACGGCATCAATTTGCCCTGTTTGCACCTCATTACCTTCAAAATAAAAGGCCTTTGTTTTTGTAGTGACTAAAAACTTATCATCTCCAGAAAATATACTATCTGTAGAAAACGTATACTTTTTTTCTGCTATAGGCGATGACAAAATAAGCTGGTTGTCTACTTCGCTCCATTGCGCCGTTGTGTGTTTATTGATATCTATAGTAAGTGCCACTTCAAGAGATTGCAATTGTGATCTGTATTCGTAATTACCCGCTATGCCTTGCATATTTTTTTGTACTATTCCCAAAATAGAAAATGCAAGGCCCGCGACTATTGCCGAAAGAACAATAACCACCATAACTTCGGTAAGTGTAAATGCTTTTATTTTTGTATTTAATCTCATGTGCTAGTATACTATTTTTTGGTGTTCTTTTTCGTCTTTACTATACGTTATGCGTGCCCCTTCTTTCTGTGCAGTTATAAAAACATCCCATCCTGCAAAATCTTCACTATAGGGCAACACTATCTTTTGGTGAATAACCCTGTATTCTAGCTCTTTGACACGATTTTCAATCGCTTTCTGATCTCGTTTTACATGGGTATTAAAAATATTGTTGAAACTCAAACTAGCGATCATAAATACAATAATAATCAATACCGACGCTGTTAGCGTTTCGATAAGTGTGGCTCCTTTTATTTTTTTTAATATAACCATTGTGCCACTGTATTTTCTGAATCCTGAAAAAGCAAACCTGCATAATTAGGTATGGGATTCGTTAACACTTTACCATTATAAATATGGTTAAGATATATAGAGCCAGATTGATTGGCAACAAAACGTTTTGCATATACAGAACCTCGTATTATTCCCTGAAAGTCCATATTCCCTTGGCAATATACCTCGCCAATCACTTCTGATCCCGATGCCATTTTAAGGTGTGTTTGTATTCGGTTTTGCTGTTCAGGATATTTTTCTAAAAACACAACTCCCCCCTCTATCTTGGTATTGTTACCGATTACAAAATCAACAACATTATTCTGGAGATTCCCTGCTGCAGCATTAGCTGGTTTTGTTTGATCATATAACACTATAGATGATGGATATGACAGATAGCAGTTTTTTCCAATACTTATTTTTTTACTGGCAACGATTTGCATACTACCTTTTACATTGTCTTTTATTGTCACCTCTGGAGCAACGAGCATTACATTTTGCAATTGAGAAGCATTTTCGACAATAATTCTGGAACCTGATTGCACTATTACATTTCCCGCTATTTTTTCATCACCCAAAATGATCGTGGCAGGATCGTAAATGATCTGATAGTGATCATAAAAGCTATTTTTAATATCCTTTGATGCAACAATACTATTAGACTCATCAACCAATATCCCTCTTCCTAGAGATTCAAGGTACGATATCCAATCTGGAGACAGAGGCGGGAGTGTTTTCTTACTTTCCAACACCCTACCATAATACAAACTGGATCCTTGATAATAATTCCCAGAAATATTTCCTGCTTTCATTCCTTGTTTTGGCACATAACTATTTCCTTCTATTCGTGTGTTACCAACCACCACTAAAGGAGAATTTGTGTCTACCAGATATAGATTCGGTGAGACATTATCTCCTAATGATCCCACCAAAGCCGTTTTTGAAATTGCTCTGTTATGAATAGTGATTTCAGAAAACACTTTCATCCAGGCTCCATGAAAGGTAGCATGCAACTTCTTTATTCTTCCTTCTTTTTCTTGCCGCACCGTATCTTTTGTGACTACAATCTTTTGAAACGGTTCAAGAATTTGCTGATTAGACAAAGTACTTGCCTCCAGTAATTCATTAGATTTTATATTGAAAAAAGACTGTACATGTGTGAGTAACAAAAATGCGCTCAAAATTAAGGCAACAATTACCGAAATTAGCAATGCAAATTGCATAGCCTGTGCTTTTATTTTGGTAAAAGGTTTCAATTCAAAATATCAAATCGCTTCGTTTTTCCTTTATATCTTAGTTGCACCCATGAATTGGTTCCTTTGGTCAATCTTACTTCTGAAACTTCATCATTTCTCTTCATTAACTGGTCGACACCATTAATCTCGATCAAATAAATAGCCGTAGCTCCTTGTCCACCTGTCACCAAACCTTTATATCGAATAGTTGGCCAATTTATTTCTGGTGGTTTTGGTCTAGTAACTTTTGGTTGTACCAGTTCTTTTTTAGGGATATACATCGTACCTAAAAAAGGATCTCTTTCTGCAGCAGAAATGGTAAACACCTCTCTTTCTTTTCCTTCTATTTTAGAAAATGTGACCGCAGAGGTATTCACAAGTACAGGATCATCATCAGAAAAGGCGTCGGTTACCTGATAGATAATCGCCCCCCATATACCTAATACAAGTGGTAACAATACATATAATGCTTTTTTACCTTTTAACATCGATGTTTAATTTATGTCAAAACTTTGCGTGGTACTTGCATCACTTTCATTATTTGCGGCATCAAATGCTTTTAAAAACCAATAATATGTTTTACTGGCTTCTAAAGTAATTTCTGAAGGCGAAGTAACTCTATCTTTGGTTACCAGCCGGGTAAGTACCTCGTCTTCATAGACATAAACACTATCAAACTCTGCAGTACCTTCTATTGCTTCCCGGGTCCAACTAAAAGAAACAGTCGTATCGGTTAAAGTAGCTTCATTTGCAGGTGTAACTGCCGAAGGCGTATTCGGTTTCATAGTATCCACAGTGAGTGTCCTCATAGTATATAAGGTGTTTTGAGTTGCATTTTCTGCCCGTACCTGCCATTTACTACCTCCTTCGGGAAAAGTAATTTCAAAAGTGGTTGTATTTGTTGTTTCTTCCTGTACTACCTCATCACTACTATTTAAAATTTGTAATCTATAGGTATTTGCATTGGGAACCACTTGCCATTCTAAAGTCACAGTAGGTTCACTAGTAATCAAATCATTTGCAGGCGACGTTAACAATACCTCTCTGGAAGCAAAATCAACCGGTTCTATTACCGATAACTTGGCTGAAGCATAAGCCGTAGAAGATCCCGAGTTCTGTGCTCTAACCCTCCATTCATAAGAATTCTTAGTTAAGGTGGTTCTAAAACTTGTTGATGATACTGTGGTATCCTCTACAATCTGGGCCGCATTTTCAAAGTCGGGTCTAGCAATTTGTAAACGATATGAAGTAGCCTGATCCACACCTTCCCAACTAAAATTTATCGAAGTTTCATCGATCTGACTCCCATCAAGAGGTGCAATAATAGAGATAACTGCCTCGGTTAAATCTTCTTCTATGAACGCTTCCTCACACCCTATAAAAACCAGAGTTAAAGAAAGACAATATAACATATATTTTTTCACACGTTTAAATTTTAGTAATTGTCTAAATAAATTAATGATAAAATTGAGAACGTATGTTACCACTTCGTTCTCCTATTAAGAATTTTAAAACATTCTCGTTGGTGAAATAATTTTTAAATTTCTTGATGTTCGATTCATATATCGATACTATTATTTTTTAATTGTAAGCTAGAATTACGCAACACTCAGTGATCTTTATTTCTTCTCTTCATTGAGCTCTTTGTTCAATTCCTTACACTATTTTTTTGGTTTTCTTTTTATTACAACTTAAAATAATCCATTTTTTCCTGAGCCTTACTGGCGTCTCGATAAGCATCATTCCCACAAGTTCCTGTTTTGTCTACAATACCTGATAGCACTACTTTTCTTTTCCCATTTATTTTCCAGCAAAAATAAGATTGTTGATACCCAAAAATGGAGGTAGCAGCAAAATCGATTGTTTTATAGGTTTTACCACCTCTCACCAAAGCAATTTGATACTGTTTATATTTTTGATTTTCTAAAAAAACAGCTTCAGCTATTAGAATTTCCCGTATTATTTGTTGTGGTAATGCCAGCGAAACCGCTGTTACTACACCAGCATTTTTTTGGTTTTTGAGATATTGTATGACATGATCATTTTCTTCATTTTTCATTTCAGAAAGCAACGTGATTTGGTCAAGGATTTCTAATTTTAAAAAGCCTGGTTTTGCTTTCACTGAATCGACATATTTTACATGCTGCTTATTATTTTGAGATACTTTTAGATAGGCTTTATAGGTACTTTCATTAAAATCGGTTGAAGTGACTCCTACGCGAATAGCATTATTATAGGTTGGCAATGCAGTTTCCTTAAAATCGGATGAAAGAATATCAGTATTTTGAACACCTATTACCCCTAATGCAATGGGAGGAGTAACTGCCGTTTGCATTTTAGAATTCTTTACATTAATACTCTTACAGCATACCAATGTAAAGCTGATGAATATCAACATAAAATGTTTTCTATATATATACATGTTTTTCATAGTTGTTTTTTTAATTCAAACGTTGCAACAAAATGTTACACTGTAAATACGTTTTCCTAGTTCTAAAGTTTTTTTTCTTTTCAAAACTCATTTGTATGACATTCCCAAAACTATATTTTTGTTCAAGTGCATACACCACATTAATTAGTGATTGGTAGTCACCTTGTATTGTAAAATTATAGGTTGTTGTAGTTTTTTCACTTCCTTCATCGGTAAAAACATGTGGTTCTTCAAAGCCTACCAAAGTAAACCCAGAATCGCTAGACAATGTATTCAGGGTTCTTAAAATATTGTTCTGCAAAGAACTCCCTTCAACATTGTTTTTCTGGAGAATTTCGTTTAGTTGTTTTTCTTTATTTGCCAAAGCAGCTAACTGTACCGGAGCAGATTGATACGCCTCCTTCTGTTGCTCAAGTTTGGTAACTTCATTGCTCACCGCAAAAGTTTTGGCAAATCCAAAACGATAGGCGAAAAGGAACACCAATAACAACCCTATGATCAGAATAATATTTTTATTTCTTTGTGTCATGGGCTAATTGTATTATAAGTTCAAAACTTGACGTATTTTTTTTATCTACGCCATAACTAGCAATGGTAACTCTGGTTACAAAATCTAAATTTTCGATAGCATTTAACCACGAAGTAAAATCTTTTTTATCGATAGAATTTCCCGTAACAGATATCACATGGTTTTTAATTTGAATGGGTTTATCATTGCGAATAGTTTTTGCCAAAGGCTGATATACAAAAGAAGAAAGCAATATTGTGGTTGGCTGCAAGGCAATAATTCTATCTGCATATAAGGAGCTTTTAGAAAACCCAGTAGTTAAAATACTATTGACGATAGCTTCTTTACCCGCAACAATGGTTTGTTGTCTTTTGATACTTTCATTTTGACTGGTGTATACTTGAATCTCTTCTTGTAACCCTTGCCACTTCTTATACTTCGAATTAAACACAAAGAAATTAATAAGAAGTGTAATCAATAAAAACCCGACACCATATTGCAATGCTTTTTTAAAAAAAGTAACCTCTTTGTATTGCTCCCGTAGATGCTGATTGAGATCTGCTACATTTCCACTAATTTTAGCTTGGTGAGAAAAAGAATCTAATGTCATTGCTAATGGAAGTACATGCGAACTCCCTACACCTAAACCTTGTATTTCATAATGCTTAGATAATTCGGTGCTCCGATTAATTGCAGTCACTTGAGTATTGTGCAATGTAATACTCGAAGTATGCGTTAACAATTCATCAGTATCAATAAAAGAGGTTAAGCTAGCTGCTTTAAGATTCCCTAAAGCCACTTCGGTAATTATAATTTTTTCCTTTCTATATGCATTTATGATTTCATCTACCTTAGACTTTCGGCAAATAGCTATAAAGGATTTAGCATCTGTTTTGAGAATCTCATAGTAAAAATCATCGAGATTTAAATTTGGATACGCTTTTGATAAAACCTCATGATCTGCACCAATTGTATCTACTTCTTTGGTAAGTAAACTACCATTAGTAATAGCAATACCAACTCTTGGAATAGTTTTCACTTCATCTGCCACATCCTGAATTTGATGCACCGTAAAAGTATGAGAGATATCGAGTTCTTCTTTTTTCAACTGGATTTGAAGGCCTAAGATGATCTGCTCGTTATCATTCCCAGAATGTTCGAGTGTGACATAGGTTTTACCCATAGGGTTATATGAAGAGAACTTTGTACCCATTAATAAAATACAGTAGGTTTTATAATTACATTAAGTCTTCGTTTTGAATCTTCTCTTACTCTTTTACTGAACAACCATTTTATGATCGGAATACGAGATAGTAAAGGCACTCCCGAACCAGAATCGTTTTTCACTTTTTGTTCAATGCCTCCTAATATTGCTACATCATTCGCCTGCATGCGCATGATAGACGAAAACCTTCTACTATTGATATCTGGTGGTGCATTTTCAGCAATACGTTCGCCACTAAAATTAGATTGAATTACCTGGATATCGAGTGTTATTTGCCCATCTCCAGAAACAAAAGGCTTAAACTCTAATGCTAGTTCAGCATCTATAGGCTGATAATTTACGATCTCAGAGGTTTGTGGATTCTGAGACCCGAAAATATTCTGACTAGTAACTGCATAATAGGTAGTTTGTCCACTAGACAAATAGGCTTTATGGCCATTTAATGTACTTAACTTAGGTGTAGAAAGAATCTTTACATTACCGTTGGTCTCCATTGCCTTGATATCCATGTAAAAGTTAGGAACCACATTCCCAAGGTTTAAAGATCCAAAACCATCAAAACCACCAATAATTCGATTAATGGTTTGTGCACCTAGGGTTATATTGGCATTTGGAAAAGCTACTCCTTCATCGTTTACAGGTTCTTTACCTAACCCAAACTCTACTCCTGTTTCTACGGTAGCAGATCGATTGACTTCCAAAATCATAACTTCGATAAGAATAAGAGGAACTGGCTTATCCACATATTTTACGAAGTTTTTGAATTTTTCGACCTTTGCCCCCGAACCACTAACAACAAAACTATTAAGTTCTGTATCTATCTTAATATCTAAACCCTGAGTAACACTAAGTGGAAATATATCTGAAATAGATCCTGCTTCATTACTTTGTGAGGAACCTGTTCTTGAGAAATTATTTCCTGAATTAATTCGATTTCTTGAATTGAGCCCTCCTTGGTTTAAACCGTTATTTTGGTTACTACCAAAATAACTAGTTCCTCCTGTAACAAAATTGTTATTATTGAAGCTATTTCCGTAAGAAGTAGATGGATTGGCATCTCCTAACATAGCTATAGATCTATGCATCATCTGCACCAATTCAATTTTTTTAATAGAAAGCTGATCTTCCGTTCCAAAATAATAGATATTTCCTTCTTTTTTAAAGGTGAAATTTCCAGAATTATTTGAAGTGCCAGTTTGAAAATTTTGAGAAGTAGTATTATTGGGCGTACTCAAATTTGAACTATTATTGGAAGCAGTCGAAGAACTTTTACTCTCAAAAATCTTAATTAATAAATCGTCGAAACTTATAGCTTCTGCCTTTACAGTAACAGAACCAGCATTTTCTAAAGGAGAAGCTGTAAAGACATCTAGATCCAAATCCTCGGTAATATTATATACCACATCTGAAATAGGTGTATTTTTGAGATCTACTGAAATTACTTTATTGATAGAATCTACTACTTTGTAGTAAAAGTTTCTGCGGTTTCTAAATGGCCTCCCGGTGCCACCTGAAGTATCACCCCCTTCTAAACTATCGAACTCATAAAACCCATCTCTCGTTTTATTAAAATCGAGATTATTCGCTTCTGCCAATTTTCTTAAAGCGATATCAACAGGAACATCGCTAATAAAAAGAGTAACCATTTTGTTATTCAAACTTGGAGAAAACAATAAGTTCTTTCCCGAGATCTCGGTAATTTTTCTAAATACTTTTGGCAACGGATCATTGCTAAAATCTGTAGATAACGTCTCCCTGCTCACATCGTAAGATGCTATCATTTCTTTTTCAACCGGGGTCTGAACTGGAGGAACATATTTTCGTATTGATAAAATATTTCCAATAAAATCGATATCTAATTTATATTCCTTCGTTAAAAAAAGTAATAATTCCTGAACACTAACATTGTTAAATCCATTTATAATTGTAATACTATTCAACTCTTCGGAAACATTAATATTAATTTTGTGAACTTGGGCTACCGCTCTCAAAAAATTAAGTAAACTAGTATTGGATAGGTTGATATTTACCTTTTGAGTTAATGCAGGAACATCTACACTTAACAACTGCAGCTTATTTTCGATTGTAGCAATCCTGTTTTTTTCATTGGCCATGTCTTGCAAGGAACCCTGGGCGAGGGATACCCATGCAAAACCAAAAAAGAAACCAAGTATTATTATATATTTTTTCATCTAATTATTATATTATTTTACAGGCCCCAGACCTTAATGGGTAGCCAAAAGTGCATAGACTTCTTCTACCGAAGTAAGCCCCTCAACGACCAGTCGTATTGCGTTTGTTTTTAATGTTTTAATATTATTTTGGGTGATATAGTCATCTATTTGCAATTCATTATGCCGTATAGTTGTTTCTAATTCTTTCGTGATCGGTAATATTTCATAGATTGCTTTTCGTCCTAAATATCCAGTTTGATAGCAGTGATTGCATCCTTTTGCTACATAGTGCTTGTTTAATTCTTCAGGAATCTCAAAACCTAAAGGAAAGTCTTTGATTTCCGATTTTTTTTCCTTTTTACAATGATGACAAAGTTTACGCACCAATCGTTGAGCGATACTCATGGTTAATGTACTAGCCAACAAAAATGAAGGCACTTTCATATCAATAAGTCTTGATATGGTTGCCCAGGCAGAATTAGTATGTATTGTAGATAATACCAAGTGGCCTGTTAGCGCCGCTTTAATTGCCATATTCGCAGTTTTGTCATCTCGTATCTCACCAACCATGATTACATCTGGGTCCTGTCGCAAAAAAGCTCTTAACGCTGCAGGAAAATCGAACTCGATATCTTCTCGCAACTGCACTTGATTTACTCCTTCTAGGGTATATTCTATAGGATCTTCTATGGTTAAAATATTAGAAACCTCTTTATTTAGCTCTTTTAGTGTTGCATATAAGGTGGTGGTTTTTCCCGAACCCGTAGGACCAGAAATCAAAATAATACCTTGTGGCTTTTTAATGGCTTCACGATATAATTCTAGTTCCTGTTCTGTAAACCCCAGATCATCAAGCTGCACCTGTTGTGTATCCCGATTTAAAAGTCTCAATACAATTTTTTCACCATACAGTGTTGGCATTGTAGATACACGAATATCAAATTCTTCTCCTCCACTTTTAAATGTAATTCGACCATCCTGAGCCAAACGTTTTTGAGAAATATCTAAGCCTGATTGAATTTTGATTTGATTTACCAACTGGGGGAATTCTTTCTTGGTAATCGTATACATCTCCTTTAGCTTTCCATCTAACCTAAAACGTACCCTGCAAAACTTCTCATAAGACTCCATATGAATATCACTACTACCAAAATCTTTTGCTGTAGTAATGAGTTTTTGCAAAAAATTGTCTTCGTAATGAAGTTTTTCATTAGAAGTACTTGATTTTCGATAATTGAGAGTAAGATAAGATTGTATATTGTCTGATGTCTCAGAAACCAATACGATATCTTGGTTTAATATAATAGAAAGTTCTTTTTGCAAACTTTCCTGATCAAGAGTATCCGTTTTAAAATGAACAGTATTATCTTCTTTTTCAACCGGTATAATTCTATAATGAAATGCCTGGTTAGAGGTAATTAACTGTTTTAACTGAACTGGTATTTCAAAAGTATCTGCACTCATTATATTAGATATAAGTTTATTGTATTCGACATCCAGTTTGCAATAAATATCAGAAGTAAAAAAGCGGCCATATACCCTGCCAAAGGTGTACCCTCATGATGACTTTTATGTTTCATCAGTAACCAAACCAATAATGAAAAGATCAAAGAAAACACAAAGATGATCACAAAAGTTACCGATGGGAAAGCTACAGCTAATGCCAAAAAATACAGACCATCAGCAAATCCAAATACTTCTTTAAAAAACGGCCTCTTAATAATGAGCCAAGCATATAGGTATAATATCCCGAGGATCAACCCTACTAAACTTACATTTATTGCTATTGCATTAAAAAAATGAAGTCTTAATACATTGGTAAAATGCAAATACCCTAATAGAAAGATAAGTGCAGGCAGCAAAAACCAATACACTTCTCTGCTTCTAAGGTCTTGATATGTTATATATCCCAAATTCAAAACTATAAGTCCTTTTACCAAAAGCATATTAATCTTGTACGATCTGTTTTGGGCTTCCTTTTTCGTCAATTTCCCAAACATTAAATACCCCGTCACCATCAAAATCGACAACTGCAGTAGCTCTCGCCTTAAAATTAGAGATAGAAGCTTCTATAATTTCATAGCTGTAGTTTGCAACACCACCACCTTTTACTGTAACCGGTGCCTCATAATTAATTTCGGTAAAGTCTAAAGAATATTTAGAATTTAAAAATCTATACTGTGTTTGCATATTGCTTATAGTCTTCAACTGTATTTTTGCCTCTTGCGCCTTTGTTTGAGCAATAAGAGGTAAGAAATTAGGCAATGCAATTAACAGTAAAATCCCTATGATAGCCAGTACCAATAGCATTTCCTGAAGATTAAAAGCTTTGAGCTTATATATTTTCAAACGCATAAATAGTTTTGTTTATGAAAGACCGTGCAATACTAATTAATACCAGTTTCATTTTTTGAAACTGAAACATCAATAATTGTTAAATTTTATAGATTTTAAACTTGGTCGAAATCCGGAACAAAACTATAATGTGATAATTCTTTTCGCATACAGAAATCTATATTTTCCTTACTTATTTTTTAAAGCATCGAACTAATAAGTAACAAATATCATAATTCAAATTGTTCTACTATCAGTAACTATTCCCATTCACCGAAAGAAAACATAGGTTTGGTCGTAGACGAATGGTGTCTCGACAGCAGTACTCCCTTATTCTATTTTCTGCATGCTACTTTTACACTGTAGTTGTTAATAAAGTAATCGATTTTATGAAACATAAAGTAAGTAGCAAAGGCTGCCTCTAAAAAGAAACATAAAAGAACATCGTTAAAAAAATAAAGTACCCCAAAACTTGCATATCGTCATAAACAAAAAGCTATATCACCCCAATATAGCTTTTGTTGTTTATAGCATCTTTTAAAAAGATAAATACTAGTAAATTTTAATTTATTTTATAGAAGTTACAAATCCTACGGATTCCCATAACATTGCTTAAAAAAAGTTTCAGAAATTCAACTAAGGAAAAAATTTTATGTTATGGAAAACTTATTCATCAAGTACAAAGAAATTCTCTTTAAAGGAGACATGGGAATCTTAAAAAAGAATAATTTATTAAACAACTCCAAGAAAACGTATCGAGTTCGTGGTAGAAGTAAATACGGCACCCTCATTCATGATGAGTTTCTTAATTCAAAAAACGAACCTATTTATAACATTGAGTATTTTATCTCCTACGACAACTCATACCGATACATATTCATTCAAGATTTAAAGAAGTCGGTTAATTACGAGGAAGAAGAACTTCTAAATTAATGGCAAAAATTCTTTATTTTTACACTTAATCGATAAAAAACGTGTTTTATCGTGTTTTTATAATGAATCAAAGTACTAAAGTTAATAAAAACTCTGTTTGAATGTATATTTGAATTGTGAGTAAAAAACAACGTCTATTTTTAATCAAATAGTCTGTCAAAATTTAATTAGCCCTAGAATTACCCTGAATTTAAAACACTTAAAAAAAACCTCTTCATAATGAAGAGGTTTTTTATGAACATTATATAAATCTCTTTTAAACTGATTTTTGGTAAGCTTCAAAAATCCAACGTTTCAATTCTTCGTCTACTTCATCTATTGCAGAAATTCGAACTCTATGAGTACACATAGTTCCAAATGGCCCCGAATTTTCAAGTCTATCTGTGGTGGGTTTATCTTTTAGTTTAAATCCTAAATCAATTCTTGTTTTGGTTGCTGGTTTAATTAAAACAAATTGCCTTTTCCGAATAACACTCACACTTCCCTTTTTGGGGGTAATGGTTACATCCTGACCCAAAGACGATACATAATCAATTAGTTCTTTATAGATAGGAATTAAGTTTTCTTTGCCCTTATACTGCAATGTTACTAAATCATCTGGGGCATGACTTTCCTCTTTAGACAACGTGACAATAGTATTGGCAAACCCGTGAGATACATTAAATTCAGTCTTCAAGTATTTAACACCTTCAGAATGTTTAGCAAAAGCTTTGTCTTTAAGAATAGATTTCCATTCATCTAGTGATTTACCAGTTTTTTCGGGCATATTGGCAATCATCGTTTGCAAAGCCTTGTCCATGTCTAATGAATTATTTAATTAACTACAACTTTTGATAGAAGATAAAGAATATATCATATTAATATCCCTTGACTACTAATGTAACAAAATTGTAACAAACTCCTTATTATGAAAAATGATTCCATTTGCCATAATTATTGCAATGTTTAATAATTAATGTCTCAATAAAACAAAATGTTGCTTCATTCTTGGTTTTGTAGTCGCTTATAAATCTTGGTAAGTTACTAAAACAAGTTTTACATCCCTGTTCTGATAGCTTCTACCGGATCAAGTTTAGAAGCTGAAATTGCCGGCAGAATTCCCGAGATCAAACCTATAAATGACGAAACTATAGTTCCTAATAAAATATTTATTGGTGAGAGTATAAACTCAAAATCACCGGTAAATTGCGAAGCCAATAGCGAGACCAACCATACAAGAATAAGACCAATAAGCCCTCCTATTAAAGACAAGATCACGGCTTCAAACAGAAATTGAAATAAGATAAATTTGTTTTTAGCCCCCAAAGACTTTTGTATTCCTATCAAGTTTGTTCGTTCTTTTACACTTACAAACATAATATTGGCTATACCAAATCCCCCAACTAATAGTGAAAAACCGCTTATAATAAGACCAATAACGCTCATTTGCCCGGTGATGTTATCAATAAAATCTGTAAATCCCTGCAATTGATTGATAAAAAAGTTATCGATCTCATCTGGTTTTAAACCTCGATAAGCTCTTAGTTTTTGTTTGAGAGCAGCTACAAATTCGGGTACATCGATACCTGATTCTGGTTTTATTACGATACCTGGGAAAGAAGCTTTGTTATTATTCCCATAAATACGGCGCACCAAATTTGCAGGTACCATTACCATAGTGTCTTTAGACCCACCAAACAATCCAGAACCTTCCTTTTTCAGCACCCCAATTACAGTAAATTTTCTCCCATACAATCGTACTCTTTTACCTATAGGATCTGCACTACCAAATAAACTATTGGCAATTTCATCACCCATTACAATTACTGGAGCTCCAGAGAGTGATTCTTGCTCATTATAAAACCTACCATTAACCACTTGTAATTCTTCAATATCATAATAATCATTGGTCACAGGAGCCACTTGCACGTTACTCACAGTTTCGTCTTGATATTTTATGGTTTCAGGCCCTACGTTTAATGCAAATGCCGCCGCTTTTACATCGGGCAACGTACGCTTAATATATTGATACTCTTCAAAAGTTACATCAGGAAACTGTTCCCTCTTCCATTGTGGTACATCGGTAGGGCCAAACGAAAAACGCATTAAATATATAGTACTATTATCTAGTGAACTTATACTTCCTTTTATTTCCTGTTTTAATGAATCGACAGCAGCCAAAACACCTATAATAGAAAAGATCCCTATTGTTACCCCAAGTAACGACAAGAAGGTTCTAAGTTTATTATTGATCAAGGCATTTACAGCAAAGTAAAAACTCTCTTTAAGTACTCGAAGATAGATTAGCATATGCGATGTATTGCGTCAAATTTTGAATCATCTAAAGATAGGACGTTTTCCTTAGAATTTTGTTACAAATTCTTGCAAACAATTATACATAATTGATTGTCTAATTGGTAAGTAAATTGCTACTTTTGCGTTTTACTAACTAAAATTACCCATGAGCAACACAAAAACGGCGAAATCTGCATTAATTTCTGTATTTAGTAAAGACGGATTAGCACCTATCGTAAAAAAATTAGACGAACTTAACGTAACAATTTATTCAACCGGAGGGACCGAAAAATTTATAAGAGATTTAGGAATCGATGTAGTTCCTGTAGAAGATATTACCTCTTACCCTTCTATTTTGGGTGGTCGTGTAAAAACATTACACCCTAAAGTATTTGGTGGAATTCTAAATCGTCAAAACAATGATAGCGATGTTGCCGAATTAGAGCAGTATGAAATCCCGCAGATCGATATTGTAATCGTAGATTTATATCCATTCGAAAAAACTGTAGCTTCGGGAGCTTCAGAACAAGATATTATTGAAAAAATCGATATTGGCGGTATTTCTCTCATTAGAGCAGCTGCCAAAAACTTTGCCGATGTTACTTGTGTAGCCTCTGTAGATGATTATGCTGAGTTTTTGGATATCATTTCTGAAGGAAACGGAAGTATTTCACTTGCAGATCGTAAACGTTTTGCCGCTAAAGCTTTTAATGTATCTTCTCACTATGACACAGCTATTTTCAACTACTTTAATGGAGATCAGGAAATTGCAGCACTTAAGGTGAGCGAAACAAAAGGAAAAACGTTACGTTATGGCGAGAACCCTCATCAAAAAGGATTCTTTTTTGGTGATTTTGATGCTATGTTTGACAAACTACATGGTAAAGAGCTTTCTTATAATAACCTACTCGATGTAGATGCTGCTGTAAACTTAATGAGTGAATTTAAAGGAGAAGCGCCAACCTTTGCTATTTTAAAACACAATAACGCTTGTGGTCTTGCTCAACGAGATACCGTTTTACAATCATATGTAGACGCATTGGCTGGAGATCCAATTTCTGCTTTTGGAGGCATTTTAATTAGTAACTCTGAAATTGATAAAGCGACGGCAGAAGAAATACATAAATTATTTTGTGAAGTAGTAATTGCACCTTCTTTTACCGAGGATGCACTAGAGATCCTGAAAGGAAAGAAAAATAGAATTCTACTCATACAGAAAGACATTGAACTACCGCAAACCCAAGTGCGTACATGCTTAAATGGTGCTTTGGTACAAGATAAAGATTTAAAGACTGATGCAACTGAAGATTTAACAACTGTAACCAAGGCAGCACCAACAACTGCACAAATTGAAGACCTTTTATTTGCGTCGAAAATCTGTAAGCATACCAAATCAAATACCATAGTATTTGCAAAAGATAAACAATTATTCGCTAGCGGAACAGGACAAACCTCTAGAGTAGATGCGTTGAAACAATCTGTAGAAAAAGCAAAATCATTTAACTTTGATTTGAATGGAGCGGTAATGGCAAGTGATGCTTTTTTCCCGTTTCCAGACTGTGTAGAATTGGCAGATAAAGTAGGAATAAAAGCAGTGATTCAACCTGGTGGTTCAATCAAAGATCAATTAAGTATAGATTACTGTGACGAAAATGGAATTGCAATGGTTATGACCGGAACTCGCCATTTTAAACATTAATTTTATTACATTTACGAAATTTTAACCCCTTTTTCGAATTTTTATGGGATTTTTTGACTTCTTTACCGAAGAGATCGCAATAGACTTAGGTACCGCTAATACCTTAGTAATTCACAATGACAAAGTAGTGGTAGATAGCCCATCTATTGTAGCTAGAGATATTATGTCTGGTAAAATTATCGCAGCGGGAAAAGAAGCTGCCATGATGCAAGGAAAAACCCACGAAAACATCAAGACCATCAGACCTCTTAAGGATGGAGTAATTGCAGATTTTGATGCTAGTGAAAAAATGATAAGCATGTTTATCAAAGATATCCCTGCATTAAAGAAAAAGCTATTTGCTCCCGCTTTACGTATGGTGATCTGTATTCCATCTGGAATTACCGAAGTAGAGATGCGCGCGGTAAAAGAAAGTGCTGAGCGTGTAAATGGAAAAGAGGTATACCTTATTCATGAACCAATGGCTGCAGCAATTGGTATTGGTGTAGATATCATGCAGCCCAAAGGAAACATGATCGTAGATATAGGTGGAGGTACTACCGAAATTGCAGTAATTGCTTTGGGTGGTATTGTATGCGACAAATCTGTAAAAATTGCAGGTGATGTATTTACCAACGATATCATCTATTATATGCGAACCCAACACAATCTTTATGTTGGAGAGCGTACTGCAGAAAAAATAAAAATTCAGATTGGTGCTGCTACCGAAGACCTTGAACTTCCACCAGAAGAAATGAATGTACAAGGACGGGATTTATTAACAGGAAAACCAAAACAAGTACAGATTTCTTTTAGGGAAATGGCGAAAGCACTGGATAAATCTATTTTACGAATTGAAGATGCCGTAATGGAAACACTATCGCAAACACCTCCAGAACTCGCTGCAGATATTTATAATACGGGTATATATCTTGCTGGAGGAGGATCGATGCTTAGAGGATTAGACAAAAGATTATCTCAAAAAACAGATCTACCAGTATATATTGCAGAAGACCCTTTGAGAGCTGTGGTACGAGGTACAGGAATTACACTAAAAAATCTGAATAGATACAAAAGCGTATTGATAAAATAGTGTAAAAAAACATATTCCTAGTATACCTAAATTTTCGATTTTACGTTATCCTGCTTTGGCACCTTATTATGAGTATTCATTAAGGTACATAATAAACGTTGAACAAAACAAATAACGACACCTAAGCATGCAGCAGATTATTAATTTTTTAATACGAAATAAGCATTCGCTGCTTTTCCTTCTGTTGCTTTTATTATCATTTGTTTTTACGATACAATCACATTCGTATCACAAAAGCAAGTTTGTGAGTTCTACTAACTTTCTTAGCGGTGGGATGTATACCTGGCAAAACTCCATAAGTGACTATTTTAATCTGAAATCTGAAAACAAAAGACTTTTAGAAGAAAACGAAAGACTGTATAATCAACTTAGCGCTTTGGGAGTCGATTCGGTAACTGTTCAAAAAATAGATACCTCATCTTTTAATGCTCCATATACCTTTACTAAAGCCAGAGTAATCAAAAATGATTACAGTAAGATTGACAATTATATTCTTATCAATAAAGGAGAGAACGATAGTATACAACCTGACATGGGAGTTATTACAGACAAAGGTATCGTAGGTATCATAGAAAACACATCTAAAAATTACAGCAGAGTGATTTCGATATTAAATAGCAATTCCCGAATTAATGCTGGGCTTAAAAAGTCAAATCAATACGGATCATTAGTCTGGAACGGAAAAGATCCCAATATTGTGCAGCTTGAAACTGTACCTCGACAAGCCGAATTAACAGAAGGAGATACCATTATCACCCATGGTAGATCAACAATTTTCCCCAGAGGTATAGGTATAGGCACTATTCTTAACTACAATCTTGATGAAAGCAAAAGCTACTACGAAATTGACGTGAAACTATTTAATGATATGACCAATATTGGATTCGTATATACCATAAAAAACAGAGATCTCGAAGAGATTAAAAGTATAGAAGCCCCAACTAATGAATAAAGAAGTAGTTGCAAATATCGGACGGTTTGTTATTCTCATTTTGGTGCAGGTTTTAGTACTAAATCATGTGAATTTTATGGGGTATCTTAATCCTTATATCTATATTATTTTTATTCTGCTTGCTCCAATAAACATTAATAAGAGTTTGTTTCTTCTTATCAGTTTTATTTTAGGACTCACCATAGACATGTTTGGAGACTCCGGAGGAGTACATGCGGCAGCAAGTTTGGTAATTGCTTTTTTCAGACCGATAGCACTACGATCGGTATTTGGATTAAGTTATGAGTTTCAAACAGTAAAATTGAGCAACATCAGTTTTGGAGAAAAATTAGGATATGTAATTCTTATGGTTTTAACGCATCATATTGTGCTTTTTTCCCTAGAAATTTTTAACTTCTCACACATACTATTAATAGCAAAAAAAACGTTATTTTCTAGTTTGTTCACTATAGTGATCACTATGCTAGTTTTGGTATTGTTTAGAAGAAACGATTCATGAGAAAATTACTCCTATATTTAATCATTGTAACAACTGGTTTTGTTTTTATTGCTAGGCTTTTTTACTTGCAAATTTACAACACCTCTTTTGCTTCACTTTCTGAAGACAATGCGATCAAGGTAATTTATGATTATCCACAAAGAGGAGCCATTTATGATCGAAATGGGAGATTGCTAGTCACCAACCAACCATCATATGATGTTATGGTAATTCCTCGGGAACTAAAACCATTTGACACTTTAGAGTTTTGCTCAATACTTAATATAACCAAAGACAAACTCGTTAAACGATTAGATAGAGCAAGAATATACTCTCCAAGAGTACCATCGATTGTGATCCCACAGCTCACCAAAGACGAATATGCCTATCTTCAGGAAAAAATGAGAAAGTTTGAAGGATTTTATATTCAAAAACGTTCTCTTAGAGATTACCAAACTATTCACGCTGCTAATGTTTTAGGATATATTGGAGAGGTAAACGAGGCCTTAATAAAAAAAGACCCCTACTATCTTTCTGGAGACCTTATTGGTATTGATGGTGTCGAAAAACAATATGAAAAAGAGTTACGAGGCATAAAAGGGGTAAAGAGAATACAAAAAGATCGATTTAACAGAGATATCGGTCCGTATAAAAATGGTAAATTCGACACCTTACCTGTTAACGGGAAAGATCTTACTATAACTCTTGACGCTAAGCTTCAGGCTTATGGTCAAAAACTAATGGAAAATAAACGCGGCGGTATCGTTGCTCTAGAACCATCGACAGGAGAAATACTGGCACTCATTACTGCACCGAGTTACAAACCAGAATTATTAGTAGGCAGAAAAAGATCTCCTAATTTTACAAAGCTATATTATGATACCATTGCAAAACCTTTATTCGATAGAGGTTTACAAGGAGAGTACCCTCCTGGATCTCCCTTTAAAACTATCAATGCCCTTATAGGTTTACAAGAAAATGTGATCGACACCAAAGAAACAGTACCTTGTAGAATGGGATATTACTACGGAAGAAGAGGACAAAAATTAGGTTGTCATTATCATCGAAGTCCACTGAGTATGATCCCTGGTATTGCCAACTCTTGTAATGCATACTTCGCTACGGTATACAAAAGAATTATTGAAAAATATGATTCTCCACAAGAAGGAATAGACAAATGGAGAAAGCATGTTCAAAGTTTTGGGTTGGGGAACTATCTGGGTAACGATTTATCTGCAGGTAGACCAGGAAAAGTACCGAACTCTGAATACTATAACAAAGTTTACCAATACCCGAAATACAAATGGTATGCCACAGGAACCATTTCAAATTCTATAGGACAAGGTGAAGTATTGGCAACCCCCATACAGTTAGCCAATATGACTGCCGCTATTGCCAATAGAGGGTTTTATTTTACGCCACATATTATCAAAGCTGTAGATGGACAACCAATAGAAATCGAAAACTATACTAAGCCTAAATATACTACTATAGATAAAGAACATTTTGAACCCGTAATTGAAGGAATGCATGAGGTATACACCAAAGGAACTGCTAATTTTTTGCAAGTAGAAGGTATTGATATTTGTGGAAAAACAGGAACAGCAGAAAACTATACCAAAATTGATGGTGTAAAGACCCAACTTACCGATCACTCTGTTTTTGTAGCTTTTGCCCCAAAAGAAAACCCTAAAATTGTACTGGCAGTATTTGTAGAAAATGGGTATTGGGGAGCAAGATACGCAGGAAGAATTGCATCTTTAATGATAGAAAAACACTTAAGAGACGATATTTCTAGAAAGGATCTGGAACAGTGGATTCTAACCCATAGTCTTGAAGAAGAATATGCAAAACCTTATAGTGGTGAACCTTTTAAAATAAATCAATAATGGCAAAATCCAGTGTCGCTGCTATAGATTGGATCACCGTTTTATTATTTGTTCTACTCGTCGGATTTGGATGGGGTAACATCTACTCAGCATCTTATGAAAATGAAGCTTTTTCACTTACCGATTTCTCGCAAGTATACATAAAACAAGGATACTGGATTCTTTTCAGCATTGTCATTATTATAATTATACAAGCCATAGAAGCCAAATTTTATGAACGGTTTGCGGGCCTTATTTACATAATCTCACTTGTATCGCTTTTAGGGCTTTTTGTTTTAGGAAAAAACGTGAATGGAGCAACCTCATGGTACGCTTTTGGGCCTGTAGGATTACAACCATCAGAATTTGCCAAAGCTGCTACTGCATTGGCACTAGCTAAGTTTTTGAGCGATATGCAGACCAATATCAAGCATCTGAAGTACCAGGTAAGAGCATTCTTAATTATTGCCATTCCTGCATTACTAATAGTCCCTCAACCAGATCCAGGTAGTGCGTTGGTATATGCTGCTTTCTTTTTCCCTTTATACAGAGAAGGGCTAGCTGCAATTTATTTAATAGTTGGGGTTTCTGCAGCAGTTTTATTTGTATTGACGTTGCTTTTTAATCCTTTATGGGTGGTACTAGCAATTGCTACAGTTATGATATTTATTCTAATTCGCAAAAGGAAACAAAAACCCAAATACTCCAGATATTTGCTTACCCTCGTGGTAATAACTGCCTTTTGCTTCTCGGTAAATTACATTTTTAACAATGTTTTTGAGCAACGTCACAGAGACAGGTTCAACATTGTATTAGGAAAAGAAGTCGACTCTAAAGGAATTGGATATAACACGAATCAAAGTCAAATAGCTATCGGTAGTGGTAGTTGGACCGGGAAAGGCTGGAAAGAAGGAACCCAAACCAAAGGAGGGTTTGTTCCTGAGCAATCTACAGATTATATTTTTAGTACAGTTGGCGAAGAATGGGGATTTCTAGGAGCTGCTTTAATTATTACTCTTTTTGTTTTACTCCTGTTGCGACTCATTCATCTAGCAGAGCGACAAAAAAACCAGTTTAGCAGGGTATATGGATACAGCGTTGTGGGTATTCTCTTTATTCATTTTGCTATCAACATTGGAATGGTAACAGGATTAATACCAACCATTGGTATCCCTCTTCCATTTTTTAGTTATGGAGGTTCAGGATTATGGGGCTTTACTATTCTATTATTTATTTTTATAAAGCTTGATGCCAATCGAGTGAATGAATGGTAATTCTTACCAAAATCTCCAACCACTTGTACTAGAAGATGCTTCTAACCTATCTTCTATAGCGTCGTCTAATTTTGGAAAAAAATCAATCCCTGTTAATTTTTCAATCTCATCAGTCGAAACGACAAATTCTTTCAAAGATTTATCTGAATCCTCGTGAGGCATTAGAAAAGCAATCATTTTTGGGTCGTCTGAAGAATGATCATACACTATTTTATAGAAGTACTTGGGAACCGAAACCGCTTCGTAGCCAATAGATTTCAAATCATCAGATAATACACCTCCTGTTACTACATAAACACCATTATACTTTTTTGCCCAATACCTTACTTTTTTTTCAAGCTCATTCCAAATACCACTATTAAACTTATGGTTCTGCGGACTTATATTAGACGTTTTAAATGTTTCTTCAAACGCGTCGTAATCAAACCTGCGATCTCCTGCAGGGCAAAGGTGACCACGATCATAACCAGATTTTCTATAATTACGCCAATCGGCAGATGTTGATCCTACTTTTCGATCTTTCTGAAAATACGGACGCTTAAACTCATTATCGGATAAATGTTCTCTTTTTAGATGATAAGCTACCCATTCTGCCTGCTCATGTTTTTCAGCATAAGACAAAGTATAGTGATTATGTGTAATCACTGAACCCGTTGTGGAGGTTGGCAAGTAATAAAAGTTCATCTTCGTATCATCATGCACTTCTTCAGAAGTAGTATTGCTTCCATCAAAATTTTCCTCGAAGTAATAAAAGCCAATGGTGACTAGAATAATTAATGCCGGATAAATATATTTTCTATTCAAAATTCTAAGTTTCGTAAAATGAATCGCAAAAATAATGAAATATTATGGGTAACTATTCTTTATTTTCTACACATTATAATGTTAACTCATAACAGGAACCCCAGTAAAAATTGTAATAATCATAAAAACTTTCCTATTTTTAATGTACTATTTACACTCAATACTCACCACAATTCATCTTAAGACCCAATGGAACATAAAATCGTAAAAATTGTTGAGCACGTTTTAATCCAGAATAAAATACGGGACTATAATAAAAAGGATTTAGAACTTCAGCTTCAGATACACCCAAACTACCCAAGTTTTCAATCGATAACAGATACTCTAGATTATTTTGACATAGATAATATTGCTGTTGAAGTCCCTCTGGAAGCACTTGACCAACTCCCCAATAGTTTCATATCATTAGTAAAAACTGAAAAAGGTGAAGAGATCGTCTCGGTAAAGAAAAAGAATGATGTTATACGTATTAAACAGTCTAGTCTAAAACAGCATAAATATACCCTTGATGAATTTAAAACTATTTGGGAACCAAAAGTAATTGCTGTAGAATATAATGAGACACAAAAACTAACCTCAAACCAATCTTTTCTTCAAAACTTATTACTATTTGCTTTAGGAATAAGCCTCGTATTTATATTTATAGATAGATCTTGGAGTGTTGCTCAAGTTTTATTTTTAACAACTTCTTTAGCTGGTGCTATATTTAGTTTTTTTGCTTTACGAGAAAGTTTAGGATTTCAATCGCAAGCCATCCATCAATTTTGTACTTCTGTAGGAAATTCGAATTGTGGTGATGTGATAAACAACGCAAGTGGTAAACTATTTAAGAACTTATCTCTAGCTGATGCAGGAGTTTTATTTTTTGGATCTCTTCTCTTGTATCAAATATTTTATGGGTTTCAAAGTGTACTTTTGATACCGTCTCTTATTGGTGTTCCTTTTGTGATTTATTCATTATACTCTCAGGCTTTTATTATTAAAAAGTGGTGCGCTATTTGCCTTGCCATTAGTGTGGTATCAATTGCTACCACCATAATCGCAATAAGGAGTTTTTCGTTTACTTTTGAGGCGTCACTGATTCCTGGTTTTTTATTAATTACCACTGTATTTGCTCTGTCGTATCTATTTATTAAAGAAAGAATAAAAGAAAATAAAACCTACAGAACAGAGAATCTTAGATTGAATCAATTCAAAAGAGACAGTGAAATATTTAGTTATTTATTAAGTATTTCTGAAAAAATACTAGATAATAGAACCATTGACAATGAAATTGTATTAGGAAATCCCAATTCGACCTTTAAAATTATAAGCCTTACCAATCCTATGTGTGGATATTGTAAGGATGCTTTTAATGCATATGCAAAAGTCATAAAGGCAATGGGAAGCAATCTACAAATTGTAATTAGGTTAAATCTTAATCTGGAAGACCCTTCTACCGAAGTTAACCAAATAGGCTTACGTCTTTTTGAGATTTATCATGATCAAGGACAAGAAGAATTTATAAATGCCTACAGCACCTGGTTTGAAGATAGAACCTATACCAACTGGATAAAAAAATTCGGACAATCTTCTACTAATCCTAAATATATCCAAATACTAAACGAACAATCTAGTTGGGCAAAAACCAATAATCTGATGTATACCCCCGCATCACTAGTTAATCAATCTTTATACCCCAAAAAATATAGTTATCATGAATTTTTCTATTTCATAAGTATCTTACTTGAAAATTATACTGATGAAATTTCTGAGCAAACACAAGCCGTCGCAATGCCATAGATAATAATGTATACTCTAACCTAAAAATAAGTATTATGTTAACAAAAATTCTAAATGTAAACGGCGCCCAAGAACTCAAAAAGAACCAACAACGTTTTATCACAGGAGGCCGTATGCCTACCGTATTTGAGTTTTGTTGCGGACCTCGCTCTCAAGGCTGGTGGATTGAACGATATCCTGAAATTGCCGGAGATCCGTTCTACAACTGTAGTACGGTTTCTTGCTAAAAAATTAAAACTCATAAAGTTCCTTTAAGTGATCACTTAAAGGAGCTTTTGATTTTTACAGCTAACTACCCTTTTACATCCAATGCATCTCTCAAAGCATTCCCTATAAGCATAAAAGCCATTACCAAACTCATGATGCCAAGCCCAGGAATAATTGCCAGGTACGCCTTACCAAGTATAATATAAGAATAGTGGTCTTTAATCATTGCTCCCCAACTGGGTATGGGTGGTTGCGCTCCAATTCCTAAAAAACTAAGTCCACTTTCTATCAAAATCGCGGATGCAAAATTTGCCGCTGCAATTACAATAACTGGCGCTAAACTATTTGGCAACACATGCTTGGTGATAATTCTAAAATGAGTATATCCTAATGCTTTGGCCGCGGTAACATATTGCATTTGTTTCACACTCAAAACTTGCCCTCTAACCACTCTGGCTACTTCTACCCACATCGTTAGTCCCACTGCAATAAACACTTGCCAAAATCCTTTCCCTAGCGCCAAAGTAATTGCTATCACCAATAACAAGGTAGGAATGGACCAAGTAACGTTTATTAACCACATGATGAGCGCATCTACCTTCCCTCCAAAATAACCTGCAATAGCTCCCAAAGTGATTCCCAAAAGCAAAGAAATTAATACCGCCACAAACCCAATAGAAAAAGAAATTCGAATCCCAACTAGCATTCTACTTAACAAATCTCTTCCATATTTATCGGTTCCTAAAATGAAAGTTTTGGTCTGTATAAATTCCTTTTCTACTTGTTTTATATTTAAACCTTTGGGAAAATTCTCTAAAGATATTTGTTTAGAAATACCAACAACCTCTCCTTCACTATATGGATAAATTTTTACGCCATTTTCTACTAGGTCATAGTTATCTATTGGAATTTCACTATCGGTGTTTTTTACTCCAAAAAAGAACTTGGCCAACCCAGATCGATCTGAAGTATCCTGAGAAGGGATAATAAGCATTTTCACCTTGAACCCTGGAGGTTTAGAGTGAATAGACAAATGCATCTGGTTTGCATTTTGAGAGTTATCTGGAGCTAGTAAATATGCAAAAACAGCTATAAAAGCACACAAAACAATAAAATAAAAACTCAAAACGCCCCAAAAATTCTTCTTGAATTTTCGGAGCGCTATTTTACTTAAAGAGTTTGATTTTATATCTGGCATTAATGCTTAATTCTTCAGCGAGAGAGGATTTTTAGATCTTCTAATATTATTTATTTTCATATCCTCTAGCACACTAATCGCTTCTTCAACATATACATCTTTGCTAAGACTTTGATGCCATCTTTTTCTTTTCTCAGCTAAAATTGTATCCTTTTTAATTAATTCCTTCTCATAGGGAAGCGATTCAAAAGTAAGATTCGTAGTATAATCATTTATAGCATCAAAACGTTTTGCTTGCTGCTCATTTTGCTCAATATTTGCTTTATACTTATCGTATTTAAGAGAATACACGTTTACATCTCTTTTTTGCCTTACCCATTTTGCGTTTTCATCAATTAATTTTAATTGATCGTTTTTAGACATTCTATCTTTACTATTGGCAATGGTTTGATCGAAATCTATATATCCATCCCAAAGTTTGTAATCTGCTGCTGCAATTTTATCCCAAGGAAGAGGATTTTCCTGATCTTTTTCTCCTATATCAATATAGCTATAACGGTCTGGTACGACAACATCACTCTTTACTCCTTCTAATTGAGTAGAACCTCCATTTACTCTATAAAACTTTTGCGTTGTAAGTTTTAGAGCTCCTAGGTCACCAAAATCATTACTTCTCATCCAGCGATTAAGATCCATTACGTTTTGCACCGTACCTTTACCATAGGTCTGTTTACTTCCTATGATAATTGCTCTTTTATAGTCTTGCATAGCAGCCGCCAAAATCTCAGAAGCCGAAGCAGATAATTCATTAACCAATATTACTAAAGGACCATCCCATAAAATATTTCTATCCTTATCACTAAGTACTTCTGGGGTCTCTCCCTTCGTTCTTACTTGAACGATAGGTCCTTTTTCTATAAACAATCCAGCAATATCAACTACAGTTTGTAATGATCCTCCTCCATTATCTCTAAGATCAACAACTAAACCATCCATATCTTGTTCTTTCAAACGAACGATTTCCTGTTTCACATCTTTTGCAGCATTTCTTTGATTGTAATCCTGCATGTTGAAATAAAATTTTGGAAGATTAATTACTCCAAATGTTTTGTCATTCTTCTTAATTACTGAAGATTTTGCATAGGTTTCTTCTAGCTCAACTACATCTCTTACAATTTCAACGATCTCTGTTCTTCCATCTACCTTTTTAACGGTAAGTATAACCTTAGTTCCTTTAGGTCCTTTAATTAAGCCAACCGCGTCATCCAATCGCATTCCTACAATGCTTACAGGCTCCTCTTCTTCTTCCTGCTTCACTTTCATGATAAAGTCCCCAACTTCGACTTTATTACCTCTCCAAGCTGGGCCACCAGAAATAATTTCTATAATCTTTACATTGTCATTTTTCTTTTGAAGTCTTGCTCCTATTCCTTCTAATTTACCAGACATCGCGATATCGAATCTATCCTTATCCTGAGGTGCAAAGTAATATGTGTGCGGATCAAATTCTTCAACGATTGAATTGATATATATAGAAAACCAATCTTTTCTCTCTAGATCATCTGCAAATTCAAAATATTCTTGTAGAGATGACTTTGTAATATCTCTTGCTTCTTCTTCTAAAGCCATAGAAGTTTTTCTCTCATAGCTTTTATTCTCTGTTAAAGAGTCTATTTGTTCTTCTACCTTATCGTAATAACTTGAAAGCGCATTAAATTTAAGCTGCAATCTCCAACGATCTCTCATCTCTTTTTTATCCTTGGCATAAGGTAGCTTTTCATATTCAGTATTAATCTTTTCATCCTTATCAAAATTGAAAGGTGTACTTAGAATATCCTGATATAGCGTTCTAGCTTCAGTCATTCTCTGTTGCAAACGTCTATAAGTTAAATTAAAAAAGGTGATTTCCTTATTTCTAATTTCATCATCGATAAGTTCTTCATACTTTTTAAACTCTTCGATATCACTTTGGTAGAAATAACGTTTCAAAGGATCTAAAGCATCTACATAATCTGAAAAAACCTCCCTGGAGAAATCATCATTGATATCTTTTGCATCATAATGCCCTTTTCCTAACACATAACTAATTAAATCAATTAGTAACTTATCCTTATCGGGGTCATTCTCAACTTTGGTAGTAAAACTGCAAGAAGCCGCAGAAACGATCACGGTAAGCATCAAAATCAAAAAACTCTTTTTCATACGCTTAAAATAAAATTTAGGGGTTTTCTAGGCAAAATACATTAAAAATCGTGCCAATAACAGGTAATAATACTAAATTTTTCTTAAATGAACTAATATTATCTGTTACTCTTTTCATATCTGATTTTTCGTACAAAAAAAGTGTATTTTTACGATCACAAAAATACAGCACTATGACCCAAAAAAAACCTCTTATTCTGGTAACCAATGACGACGGAATTACGGCCCCTGGCATTCGCGCTTTGATAAGTGTGATGAATGAGATTGGAGATGTTTTTGTTGTTGCCCCTGACAGCCCACAGAGTGGAATGGGTCATGCCATCACAGTTAACAGTACTTTGTATTGCGACCCTATAGTCGTTGACAAAAACGCACCGCAAAAAGAATATAGCTGCTCGGGAACTCCTGCAGATTGTGTTAAAATGGCATCACGCCAGATACTTGACAGAATGCCCGATCTATGTGTTAGTGGTATTAATCATGGATCAAACTCTGCGATAAATGTTATTTATTCTGGTACGATGAGTGCTGCTGTAGAGGCCGGTATAGAAGGTATTCCTGCCATTGGATTTTCATTATGTGATTATGGAATGGATGCCAATTTTGAACCTTCCAAAAAGTACGTAAGAACTATAGTAAAAAATGTACTTAAAAACGGACTCCCAAAAGGAATTGTGCTTAATGTGAACGTTCCAAGATTGCCTGAAGATGAAATCAAAGGCATCAAAATTTGTCGTCAAGCTAACGCTCATTGGGTAGAAGAATTTGACAAAAGAACAAACCCTATGGGAAGACAATATTACTGGCTCTCAGGAAAATTTATAAACGAAGATAAGGGCGAGGATACAGATGAATGGGCATTACGTAACGGATATGTTTCTGTAGTTCCCACACAGTTTGATCTTACCGCACATCACTATATACAAGAATTAAACAATTGGTCTCTTCATGATTAAAAAAGAAATAGCCATAGGCCTACTTATAGGTCTTATAGTAAATTGCATTGGATTCATAATTTGCGTTTTTATTTTTTCTGCAATTGCTTCTCAGAATTTAAGTTTTTCTGAAACCATAGAAGCTTCTATAAAAAACGACTCTTTTGGAAGCCTCATTGTTCTTGGAGCAATTCCGAACTTGTTTGTTTTCTTTTCATTTATCAAGAAAAATAACATTTATAAAGCTCGTGGCGTACTTCTTGCAACGCTTATTGCAGCAATTTGTATAGCAATTAGTAAATTTGGTTAACCTATGATTATAATCTTTACCCCTTTGACGAAATAAGCAGATGAAATATTATCTAATAGCAGGAGAGGCATCTGGTGATTTACATGGTGCAAACTTAATGAAAGCAATTCGAATTGAAGATCCCGAAGCCGAATTTAGATTTTGGGGAGGAGATCTTATGCAAAGCGTTGGTGGAACACTGGTGAAGCACTACAAAGAACGTTCTTTTATGGGGTTTATCGAAATTCTTTTAAATCTACCCAAAATACTTGGTTTCATCAGATTCTGTAAAAAGGATATAAAAAAATTTGATCCAGACCTTGTAATTCTAATCGATAATTCGGGATTTAATCTACCAATAGCTAAATGGGCAAAAATTAATGGATACACCACACATTATTACATAAGTCCGCAAATTTGGGCATCTCGTGAAGGTCGAATCAAAACCATTAAAGCTTATGTTGATTATATGTATGTGGTTCTTCCGTTTGTAAAAGAGTTTTATGAAAACAAACATGATTTTCCTGTTCATTTTGTGGGTCATCCTCTAATTGATGCCATAGCAGATCACGAGCAAATTGCTCCTGAGCTATTTAAAAAACAACATAACTTGGATGACAGACCTATAATTGCTATTCTACCAGGCAGCAGAAAACAAGAAATTCGAAAAATGTTGGAGGTAATGCTTACCGTGGTAGATGATTTCCCAGAATATCAATTTATCATTGCAGGAGCTCCAAGTCAAGAAGCCGCCTTTTACACCCCATTTATCAAAAAAGAAGGCGTGCGTTTAGTAATGAATCAAACCTACGATTTGTTAAGCTTAAGCAGTGCTGCATTGGTTACCTCTGGAACTGCAACTCTTGAAACCGCGTTGTTTAAAGTGCCTCAAGTGGTTTGTTATAAAGGAAGTACCATCTCTTACCATATTGCCAAAAGAATTATTAATCTTGAGTATATCTCTCTAGTTAATCTCATAATGGATAAACCCGTTGTTACAGAGTTAATTCAAGGAGATTTTAATACCGAAAGATTAAAAGAAGAGCTCTCTCAAATTATCGATAAATATAAAAGGGCAGTGATGTTTCTTGATTATTATGATCTCGAAAAAGAATTGGGAGGAAAAGGAGCTAATCAAAAAGCAGCCCGACTTATTGTAGAATCGTTAACCTAAGCCCCAAATGAAAAAAATTACTCCCTATATTCTACCAATTCTTTTAAGTTTTTTAATCACTTCTTGTGGAGGTTCTTCAAAAAAAAGAGCTGTAATTTCTAGTCCTACTAAAAAAACTAAATCATATAGCAACCCTACTAATAAAAAGATTAAGAGCATTATTGCACACGCAAAAACTTTTAGCGGTACAAAATACAAATATGGTGGTACCACCAAAAAGGGGATGGATTGCTCTGGACTTATTTATACTTCTTTCAAAAGGGAAAATGTGATTCTACCTCGTACATCAAAAACTATGGCAACACAAGGGAAACCAGTTTCTTTAAAAAAAGTTGCTGTTGGGGATTTACTATTTTTTAAAACCAATAAACGAAAAAATGTAATTTCTCATGTAGGCCTAGTCGTTGAAACAAAAGGAGCTATAAAATTTATTCATGCATCTACTTCTCGTGGAGTAATTGTATCGAGTTTAAATGAAACCTACTGGAACAAGGCCTTTACTAGCGCAAGAAGGGTTCTTTAAAAACACACATTAAGCGTCACAATTTATTACATCAAGCTTTTACGAAAAACTGAGTTTTAAAAAATGAAACTGTGATCTACTATAATTGCATAGTTCACCTATGTAAAACTTAAATAGTGGCTCAAACAAAGTTTATCAACGTACCTTTTATCATTATTACCCTTTGCACGGTTATAGGTATTTGCATTAGCGACTATTTTCTGGTAGATCGATATGCGCTTTTAGGAGGTTTACTGTGTTCAATTTGTGTTCTTGGTTTTTTTCTAAGGCGTGCAAACCAAATATTTAATAAAAGCATTGGGTTTACGATAAGTATGATTATAGTATTCCTATTATTTGGAGTTACTCTTACTAAGGTACATGATCCTACCTTAAGACCATCTCATTATTCGAATATCATCACGATAGAAAAACTAGATCAAAAACCTGTTCTCCTGCATTTTAGTATTCAAAAAAGATTAAAACCAACATCATACTATCAAAAATATATCGTTTCAATACATCATGTTGAAGAAAATAGTGTTTTTGGAAAGTTGTTACTACAAATTCCAAAAGATAGTGTTCAAAAGATATTTACCATAGGTGATGTATACACCTCCAAAGCAGTGATAAAACCAATTCCCAAACCTATGAACCTTGATCAATTTGATTATGCGCTCCACCTAAAACGGGAATATGTCTATCACAAAATTACTACTCCTGCCTCTACACTCATTCATTATCAGAAATCAATACCATCTATCTATCGCATTTCCGATCAATTCAGGCAGCTAATAAACTCAAAACTCTCTCGATATACTTTTACTCAAAAACAGCTTGCAGTTATGAATGCATTGCTTCTGGGTCAAAAACAGGATATAGATTCAGATACCTTTGCTCAATATAGAGATGCTGGAGCAATACACATTTTGGCAGTTTCGGGGTTACATGTGGGTATTATCTTACACATCATCAATCTTATTCTAAAACCACTCACAAACCTTGGAAAATTAGGAAAAACGATAAAGTTGACTCTATCTATTACACTACTGTGGGGGTTCGCTATAGTTGCGGGATTATCACCATCGGTTCTAAGAGCAGTGACTATGTTTTCTTTTCTTGCCATAGGCTTACAAATTGGAACTCGAAGTAGCATCTATAACTCATTATTTACTTCTATGTTCATTTTGCTCTGCTTTCAACCTTTACTAGTCTTTTCTGTTGGATTTCAGCTTAGCTACCTTGCTGTTTTTGCTATTGTTTGGATGCAACCTATTCTAGTTACCATGTATTCTCCCAAATATTATATAGCCCATAAAATTTGGGAAACATTTACTGTGACTTTAACTGCTCAACTGGGATTACTACCTCTTACTTTGTTTTATTTTCATCAATTTCCTTTACTCTTTTTTATTTCTAACCTTATCATCATTCCTTTTTTAGGAGTAATATTAGGGTTTGGAATACTTGTAATTACCCTTGTCGGTATAGATATGTTACCAGGTTTTATTGCGATTATTTTTGGCTATGCAATAGACTTTATAAATACTGTGGTGGCTTGGGTAGCTGCAAAAGATAAATTTTTTATTACCGAAATTCCATTTTCTTTGAATATGCTAATCCTCTCTTACGTTTTGCTTATTATACTAGTAATTACATTTCAAAAGTTCACACGAAAAAGACTCTACGCCTTAATCGCTAGTATCATCACTATTATAAGTGTCATGATATATGAACAACAAAGCACTTATAACAATGAAGAATTTGTAATCTATCACAACCATAGAAACACGACCTTAAGCATACTGAAGCATCAAAAATTAAAAGTGTATAGCACCACCGATTTAGCTAAAAAAACGCAATCTTTTCTATTTAGTAATTATAAAATGCAACATCATGCAAAGTTAATTGGCATAGAGCGATTGGGCACAATTTATAACTATAAAGGAAAGACAATACTTATTTTAGACAGTACTACATATAAAGTAGATTCAACTGGTGTAGACATCTTGTTATTATCAAACTCTCCTAAAGTGCATTTGGAAAGAGTCATTAAGGATTTAAAACCAAATCAAATTATAGCTGACGGTAGTAATTACAAGACTTTCTTAAATAGATGGGAAATAAGTTGTAAGAAACAAAAAATCCCTTTTCATCGCACAGACAAAAAGGGAGCATTTATATTAAGATAATTATCTTTATAACATCACCAAAGATTCCTGTATAAAGGAATTTTCCTTTTCTGGAAGTGGATTTTCTAAGATATCCTGAATCATTTTATAAATCTCAGGAATACAATTTCTAGCCATTTTATTTGGACTATTAAAGAGTACACAAATACCGAGATCATCATGAGGAAACAAAGCGATCTCACTTCTGAAATTATTCACTGTACCTCCGTGATGTATCACTTTGTAAGGCACTTGTGTTTTATTATCTACAAAATTATGCACTCGCCATCCTAAAGCATAATGAGAACTTTCATATCCCTTCCATCTCTGATAATAATTTCTTCTACCACCAACTTGAATTTTAGGACTAAATACTTCCTGCATAAACTTTGGCATTAAGACTTCTGGGTTATTCCCAAGTAAAAACTTCATCCACTTACCCATATCTACCACGCTAGCATTAATTCCTCCAGCTGCAACAGCACTATAATATTTTTTATTGTATTTCACCGGTCTCCAACCTCTTCGAATAGGACGGTGCGGTTGAGCAACATTACCAGATTTTTCTAGCTCTTCATAACTCGCAGAAGCAGTTTCCATATTTAGCGGATCAAAGATTTTATCCTGAATTATGTCTTTAAGCGGTTTTCCATGAATACGCTCCATAATTTCTCCACTTAATGCAAAAACGGCATTTTGGTAATTGTAAATACTACCAGGCTTTTGAAGAGGTAGCACTTGGTTAAAACGGCCTGCAATTGTTTCAAGAGGCATACCACTTTCAACCAAATTGGTAAAACTGTGATATGGCAGTCCTGAAGTATGAGATAGTATGTGAGATAACGTTACTTCGTTTGTTTGTTTTTTACTAGCAAGTCTAAAATTTGGAATATGATCTATAACTCTATCTTTCCAACTAATCAGTCCTTGCTGCACATGGATTCCTGCTAATATACCTGCAAATCCTTTGGATACAGAACCTATACGAAATACAGTTTCTTTATCAACCTTATTTTTAAGTCTGCTATTTTTACTTCCAAAACCATCTGCATAAATAATAGAATCACATTTTACGATGGCTACAGAAGCTCCTACGATTTGATTCTTTCGTACAGCATTATTAAAATACGCTTGAATAGAATCCATTAAACGTTCTTTAAACGAATCTGGAACATAGAAATCTTCTATAGGTGAAGGCTGGGGTAATAAAACCGCTTGAGGTTGTTCGGGCAATTCTGGTTGTTTCGCTGAAATACAAATCAGAAACAAAACAACTAAAAGCAAAGTGGGGGTAGCAATTGCTATGAGTTTTTTCATAAGTAGGTTTGTGCTCGTAAAGTTTTAAAAATATCGACAAAAGTAACAAAAAATCCTTTGAAATGCATTTTTTAACACTTTTTTTCGCACTACGAGGTATTTAGGTTCACGTATTGGGTAACGAAAACATCACTAAATAATTGTATTTCAGGAAAGAAAATGGAAAATTCCTACAAAATTAAAACTTGTTACATACTTATTACAATCAATACAAAAACAGACAGCAAACTATTAACCTACATGAATCGAAAACTAATAAGTAAATTCTAAATAGTTTTGATTGTTATTCTTTGCAAAAACCAAAGGGCAATTTGTTTTAGAATATGAACCCGAAAAGGACTTAGATTTGGTATGAGTGCGCTCTACGATATTGTTTTTAGAGAAAACAGCAGCGGGTTTGAACTTAACAAAATTTGCGATGGGTCTTAAAACTCTTAGAGGATTAGGTTTGTTATCATACTTATATTGTCTTTTCTTAGTACCTCGCTTGCCTTTGTATATTGTTTCAACAATATTCCCTTTTTGCCAGGTAAACCTCTTTCGGTTTAACTCATTTCCATCTTTATCTCTAATCACTATTGCAGAAAGTTTACCTTGCTCATTGTATTTATATCGAAAAGTTCTCGAAAGACCATCTTCATCATATTCTTCGATTACCCCTTTCTTAACGGTATACCATTCTTCAAGCTCTCCGGCATCATAAACCTCATACTTTGCTACTTTCCCGTTTTGGTTATACTCAAGTTTTACAACATAATCATTGTTATCACTAACCTTAACCAGCTGGTTTGAAGTATTATATTCAAGAGTACAAGTATAGTTTTTACTTTCTATTTTGGTTGGCAAACAAGCCTTTTGGCCATTAGCTATTACAGGTATAATTATTACCAAAATCAAGGGTATTATTTTCTTCATATCACTAAAATTAGGTTGCTAATTTTATCTTAAAAGATAAAATTTCTAATAAACTTAAACAAATTTGTGTGAATACGAGAAGCCCTGCTAGTTTGTAAAAGTTCCAACAAAAGATTTTTCATACTTTTTCCAAGCGTCTGCACTTGTAAGCTTTTTATAATCGTTTTGGTGGATCATTTTTAGATATATTTCTAATTGTTGCGGAGTTTTAAATCCCATAACCGGAGCAATAAGACCTCCGTTTTCATCAAAGAACACTATGCTGGGATAACCAGAAATCTTTAGGGCATTTGCAAAGAAGTGCTGACTATTTCTCCCTTTACGGCTAGGATTATGGTTAGGGTTGGTATAGGTAAAATTATTGTAACGCACTTCTTCTGTTCCTTCTGCATTGAATTTCACAGCATAGAAGTTTTTATTTACATATTCTACAACATCTTTATTATGAAATGTTCTTTTGTCGAGTAATTTACAAGGCCCACACCAATCGGTGTACACATCCATAAATATTTTTTTGGGTTCTTCTTTTTGCGCTTCTAAAGCTTCATTAAAAGACATCCAATTGATCTCTTGCGCTTGTGTAGTAAGGCATAGCAATACAGTAAAAACTAAAAGCAGGTTCTTCATTGTTATCGTTTTTTCAATTTGTCGGAAACAAAAAATGTTCCTTATGTAAAAACTTCACGCGTCTTTGGGAAACGCGAGAAGTTATATATTATTTTAATTAATGCACTCCATGCATCATTTTCTTCATCTTAGGAGTAAGTAAAATTAAAATTACTCCCACAGCAGCTGGAATTATCGTAAAAATAAGAAAGAATACCGACATAGAGTACTTCTCTACAATTACGTCGATATAACTCCCGGCAAATCCTGCCAATTTATTTCCTATTGCAATAGCCAAATACCATACTCCAAACATTAGACCAATTTTTTTGGCTGGAACCAATTTGGAAACATAAGACAATCCTACTGGAGATAAACAAAGTTCTCCCATGGTATGTAACAAATATGCTACGACTAACCATATAAGACTTACTGAGGCTGTTTTGGCACCTTGAGGAATCGTTGCCGAGCCCCATGCTAACATTCCGAATCCAATACCTAACAAAATCAGCCCCAATCCGAACTTAACCGTTGCAGAAGGATTGTATTTACTCTCCCAAATTTTAGAAAATAACGGAGCCAGGGTGATAATGAATAAAGAATTTAATATCAAAAACCAAGAAGCTGGTATTTCTGGCGTGTCTTGCGGTAGATAAATGTATAATTTCCATATAGCAATACCCCAAATACTCAAAAAGCTTATTCCTAGTACAATATTCGATACTGAAATCTTTTTAAATGTTTGCTGAAATAGTTTAAATAGTACCCAGGTAATAATACCCAGAGGCACGACTGTTATTAAAGTATCTACTACTTTAAAAATGAATGCAGAGTTCCCACTAAGCACTCGTTGCGTGAATTTATTTGCAAAAATGGTCATCGAACCACTAGCTTGCTCGAACGCTGCCCAAAAGAAAACTACAAAAAATGCTAAAACTCCTACTACAATGTATCGATCTCTTTGTACATGAGCAGGCACTTTTTCTTCTTCCTGTTCTTCTTCGGTAGATACTATAGCATCTGATACATCTATTTTTTTAGAGGGTTGCAGTCCGATTTTCCCAAAAATACTTCTGGCAAACCAGAACTGTAACATTCCCAACATCATAAAAATACCGGCCAGACCAAATCCCCAGGCCCAACTCAAATTCTCTCCAAGGAAACCACAAAGTAATACTCCAATAAAACCACCAGAATTCACTCCCATATAGAAAATGGTAAATGCACCATCTTTTCGTTCTGGAAACTTATCATAAAGACCACTAATAATTGAAGTAATATTAGGTTTAAACAACCCATTTCCTATGATTAGAAGACCTACGCCTATATAAAGTGTTGTTTCTGTATCGAGAGCCATTGAGGCATGACCCAATGTCATAACCAATGCTCCCAAAGCAATCGCTTTCTGATACCCCATAAACTTATCGGCGATCCACCCACCAATAACAGGAGTAACATATACCAAAGAGGTATAGGTCCCGAGAAGACCCAACGCTTTTTCATTAGACCATTCCCAACCTCCATCGGCAAATGAAGAAGTTAGAAACAAAACAAAAATTGCACGCATTCCGTAGTACGAAAAGCGCTCCCACATTTCTGTAAAAAATAACACGAACAGTGCGGGTTTATGCCCCAGAAGACTGAATGAATTCGTTTCGGATGTTGTCATGCTCATAAACTATTTACCGATTATTCTGCAGTATCTGCCAATTCGAAACCTTCTGCCTCTTCGTGAATTGTTCCTTCTTTATCTTCTACTCCATGAGTGAGTAATTCTAATTTCTTTCTAAAAATCATTACAAGTAAACCAAACACAACACAGAACACTGCTATACCGGTAAAAATTTTAAATTCTCCTTGACTTTCAGCCCACTCTCCTAGTAATCCAGCCAATTTGTTTCCAAATCCTGTCATAGCAAAATATACACCCATCATCAATGCTGCGTATTTAACTGGAGCTAATTTTGTAATAAATGAAAGTGCAACCGGAGAGATACAAAGTTCTCCGATAGTATGAAATAAATATGCCAATACTAACCAGTACATTGCAGACGATCCTTCGGCTTCAAACTCCATTGAAGCAGCCGTCATGAAAAAGAATCCGGTACCCATAACTATTAATCCGATGATCATCTTAAATAAAGAACTGGATACTTTTCCTTTTAGTTTTCTGTTGGCCCAATACAAAGCAACAGAAGTACCTAAAAAGATTATAAACATAGCATTTAGAGACTGGAACCAAGAGGCAGGAACTTCCCATCCCATTAGCATTCTATTCGTTTTTTCTTTTGCATAAATATTCATCAATCCTCCTGCTTGTTCAAAAGCTCCCCAAAAAACAATCACTAATAAAAACGAAATTAATAGAACGATAATTCTATCTTTCTCAATTTTGGTCAATGGTTTTTTCATTGCTTCTTTATCTTCTTCCTTTTCTGAAGCACCTAAGAAATTCCCTACTTCTTTTAAGTATTTCTGTCCCAAAAGATATTGCAATAATCCTAAAGCCATTCCTATCCCTGCTAATCCGAATCCATAGTGCCATCCGTGAACTTCTCCTACATAACCAACTATTAAACTTGAAAGGAATGCTCCTAAATTTATCCCAATATAAAAAATTGTAAATCCTTTATCTCTTCGTATATCACCTTGCTTATAAAGCCCTCCTACCATAGTAGAGATATTAGGTTTAAGCATACCCACTCCGGCAATGATTAGACCAAGACCAGAATACCAGGCCCACATTTCTTCAACTGCCAAAATACTGTGCCCAGCAACTAGTAGAAGACCTCCTACAAGAACAGATTTCTTTTGACCCAGAAGTTTATCTGCAATCCATCCACCAGGAATAGATGCTACATACACTAACATGGTATACCAACCATATAATGCTAAAGCCTCACCCGATGACCAACCTAACCCTGGATTCTCATCTACAGTTTTTGTTGTAAGATATAATACAAAAAGAGCTCTCATTCCGTAATAAGAGAAACGCTCCCACATTTCTGTAAAAAATAATATGTATAACCCCACCGGATGTCCAAAAAGCTCTTTTTGATGAGCCGCTTTAACTGTATTTGCCATTATATGTTAGTTTAATTTTAGTTTATTAGTTTGAATGATTTATAAGTTGTTTTTTACGAAGTTTGTCATCTTATTGTATAGATGCAATCTTGTGTTTCCTCCATAGATACCATGATTTTTATCAGGATAAATTGCCCAATCAAAATCTTTATTGGCTTGTACCAATGCTTCTATTAACTGCATCGTATTTTGCACATGTACATTATCATCTGCACTACCGTGTACAAGCAGGAACTTACCTTTTAAACCATTTACAAAATTAATGGGTGAATTATCGTCATACCCTTTGGCATTTTCCTGAGGTGTCATCAAATATCGTTCCGTATATATAGTATCATAGAACCTCCAACTTGTCACTGGAGCAACGGCCATTGCCATTTTAAATGTATCTGGTGCCTTAAACAAACAATTACTTGACATAAATCCACCATAGCTCCATCCCCAAATTCCTATTCTAGATGCATCAATATATTCTAATGCTCCTAGTTGTTTTGCGGCTGCGATCTGATCTTGAACTTCAAGGTTTCCTAAATCATTCTGGGTTACTTTCTTAAATTTGGCTCCCTTAAAACCTGTACCTCTTCCATCTACACAAACAACAATGTACCCTTGTTGTGCTAACATCATATACCAGTAATCATTGGCACGATGCCAAGAATTTTTAACCGACTGTGATCCCGGACCAGAATATTGGTACATAAACAAAGGATATTTCTTTTTAGGATCAAAGTCCTTGGGCTTGATCATCCACATATTTAAAGTTTCTCCATTTATGTCTATGGTAGAAAACTCTTTAGGTCTAACATCGTATCTTTTAAGTTTTTCGAGTAGCGCACTATTATTTTTGAGCTCCCTAACCATTTTACCTGTCGCTCCCTCATTTAATGTATATTCATAAGGGGTAGTAGCATTGGAGAAGTAATTGATATACAAACTAAAATCTGCACTAAACTCAGCATCATTCGTCCCCTCTTTGGTACTTAATCTCTTCTTGTCTTTTCCATCTAGTGTAATCGAATAAATATCTCTATTGATATTTCCGTTTTCTACACTCTGATAAAATATCTTTTTATTCTTTGTATCGTACCCATAATAATCTGTTATTTCCCAAGGCCCCTTAGTTACCTGATTGATTAATTCTCCAGCTTGCGAATAATGATAAATATGGTTATAACCATCTTTCTCACTGGTCCATATAAAACTGTTATCTTCTAAAAAAGTAAGGTTATCTGTAACGTCAATATATGCCTCATCTTTTTCGTTAAGTACCACTTTTGGAGTTTTCGTCTTGGCGTCTACAAAAATTAAATCCAGATTGTTTTGATGTCTGTTCATTACTTGTACACTCAAAATATCTGGATTTTTTGTCCATTTTATTCTTGGGATATAAAAATCTTTATATTCTCCCAGTTTAATTTGATCTGAAGCCATGGCACTTATATCAGCAATAAACAAAGAAACTTCAGAGTTCTTTTCACCAGCCTTAGGATATTTGAACACATCTTGGTTTGGATATAGTGTCTTTCTATATACATCCATAGAGAACTCAGGCACTTCTCTTTCATCAAATCTCAAAAATGCGATCTTATTACTATCTGCACTCCAGTCGAAAGCTCTTACAAAAGAAAATTCTTCTTCATACACCCAATCGGTAATCCCGTTGATAATTTCATTTTTCTTGCCATCATCTGTAAGTTGAATTTCTTGCCCTGTGGCAAAATTGAGCACATAAATATTGTTGTCTAACACATATGCCACTTTGTTACCATCTGGTGATAGCATAGGAGATTGTATCTTTTTATCACTAACCTTAAAAACACCGTTGGAAGGAACGTCAAAAATATGGAAAATCCCTCTGGACGAACGTCTGTAAATTTGTTCTTGTTCACTGGCCAAAAGAATTCTATTCTCATCTTTACTAAAGGTATACCCCTGAAAAGAATTTAACCCATCAATAGATGCAGAAGTCACTAGCGTTTTTGTCTTCTCCCCAGTTGCATAATCATATATCTCAATATTGGTTGCACCAGAAGCCGGATCTCTTTCTAAAACTGAATATTGGGTTCCGTTTTTCATAGAATGTAAGGATTGAAAACCTTGTGTTCTAAATGCACCTCCCCATATTTCTTCAAGAGAAAAGGCTTTATCCTGAGCATAGGTAACTACACCCACAAATAAGGTAATTCCAAAGAACAATCTTGTAAACTTCATATCATATATGTATAAATTGTTAACGCCATGAATGCTAAAAAATCCGTGAAAAATACAACAATTGATGCTAAATACAATAAAATCACTGGGGCTAAAGCGGTTTTTTTTAGCATATCGACAAATAAAACGGGATAAACATGAGTGATCATCAGGTTTTTACCGCCTATCAAAGCACTACAAATGATGCTTATAATAAAACAGAATAGTATCTTTGAAGGCACTAATACTAAAAGATATAATGGCACCGGTAGTTTCTGGGTTTTCCAAACTCTCTAAAGAAGACAAAATCAAATGGTTGGCAGAGCATCATTTTAATAATGATAAAAAAGCCACCGAAACACTTATAACCTATTGGAATTCTAACGATAAACTTCAAAAACTTCATGACGAGTTTACCGAAAATACTATTTCCAACTATTATTTACCTTTTTCGGTAGCTCCTAATTTCTTAATTAACAATCACAGGTATACGTTACCTATGACTATTGAAGAAAGTTCTGTGGTTGCTGCTGCCAGTAAAGCCGCAAAATTTTGGCAAACACGAGGAGGGTTCAAAGCCGAAGTTTTATCTACTACTAAAGTGGGTCAAGTGCACTTTACGTATACCGGAGATCTAAAAAAATTACATCATTTTTTTGAAGAGATCAAACCAAATTTGATCAAAAATGTTTCTCCTATTACCAAAAACATGGAAAAACGTGGTGGGGGTATTAAAAATATTGAGTTAATAGACAAAACCTCTGAAATCGAGAATTATTACCAATTGCATTGCACTTTTGAGACAGTAGATGCAATGGGAGCAAACTTTATTAACTCCTGTTTGGAACAGTTCGCCAAAACTTTGGTATCTGAAGCTCAAGATTATGCAGATTTCTCTACGGATGAATCTCGTATTGAAATTATCATGAGCATACTCTCTAATTATGTACCAGAATGCCTGGTAAGAGCCTCTGTTTCCTGTTCGGTTAAGGATTTGCCTAATACCGAAGATTTGTCTGCAACACAATATGCACAAAAATTTGTTAGAGCTGTACATATCGCTGAAATAGAACCCTACCGTGCAGTAACCCACAATAAAGGAATCATGAATGGTATTGATGCTGTTGTTCTTGCTACCGGAAATGATTTTAGAGCTATTGAAGCCGGAGCACATGCATATGCGGCAAAAGATGGGCGATATAAAAGTCTCACTCATGCCGAAATTCGCGATGATCAGTTTATATTTTCAATTGAAATACCATTGGCTTTAGGAACAGTTGGTGGACTCACTTCTCTTCACCCCTTGGTAAAACTAGCCTTGCAACTGCTGGAAAAACCAAATGCAAAAAAACTGATGGAGATTACTGCTGTAGCAGGTTTAGCCCAAAACTTTGCAGCCATTAACTCTCTAATTACAACAGGAATACAGCAAGGGCACATGAAAATGCATTTGATGAACATCCTCAATCAGTTTGAAGCCACAACATCTGAAAAAGAACAATTGATCGAATATTTTAAAACAAATACCGTTACTCATAGCGAAGTAGTAACACAAATAGAGAAGTTAAGAGCATAATGAAAAAATCCTTCTACAGTCACGGGAAGTTACTGATTACAGGAGAATACCTAGTACTCGATGGTGCTGAGGCTCTAGCCATACCCACAAAAAAGGGACAATGGCTGTTTATAGAAGAAAACAATGAAAATTCCAGTATTCTATGGAAAAGTTTCGATGAAGACGGCAATTGTTGGTTCAAAACCCACTTGAAAGCTGAAAATAATACAATCACCAGCGCTACAAACGAAACAGAAGAAAACCCTATAACTGATACTTTGATTTCTATTCTCAATGCAGCCAAAGAACTAAACCCAAATTTTTTATCATCTGGAAAAGGGTATACAGCAGAAAGCCGTTTAGAATTTCATAGAAACTGGGGACTTGGCTCCTCCTCTACGCTTATCAATAATATCGCGCAATGGGCCAAAGTAAATGCCTTTGAACTACTACAAAGGAGTTTTGGAGGTAGTGGGTATGACATTGCCTGTGCTCAACATGACACTCCCATTATATATAAAAGAATTGAAAATGCTCCTAAAGTAGAAGAAGTGCAGTTCAACCCTTCGTTCCAAAACGAATTATTCTTCATTTACCTGAACCAGAAGCAAGACAGTAAGGCAGCCATTAAGCATTACCAGTCTTTACCTCTAAAAGATTTTGATAAAGCCGAAACCGTTATTAATACAATTACAGAGAATGTAATTCACTGCTCTAACATAACCGATTTCGAAGCTTTAATCGACAAGCACGAAGAAATCATCTCAGCTATAATTAAAACTGAAACTGTAAAATCACGATTATTTTCAGATTACCCTAGAAGCATTAAAAGCCTAGGAGGTTGGGGTGGAGATTTTATTCTTGCAACGGGGAATAAAAATGACATGAATTATTTCAAAGAAAAAGGATACACTACCATTATCCCTTATTCAGAAATGTTATTATAAAAATAAAACCTCAATTGAGACAATTGAGGTTTTATTTTTACATATATTTCTAGCAACTTATAGCTCTAAAGCTTTCATTACGTTATTATCCATCAATAACTCTTCAGGATTTTCAAGAGCTTCTTTTACTGCCACTAAGAACCCTACAGATTCTTTCCCGTCTATGATTCTGTGATCATACGACAAAGCAACATACATTACCGGAGCAATAACAATTTGACCATCTCTTACTATTGGACGTTCAACAATATTATGCATTCCTAAAATAGCACTTTGAGGAGGATTAATAATTGGCGTAGATAACATACTTCCAAACACCCCACCATTGGTAATGGTAAATGTACCTCCAGTCATCTCATCAACAGTAATCTGACCTTCTCTTGCTCTTATTGCTAAACGTTTCACCTCAGACTCTACTCCTCTGAAACTCAAATTTTCTGCATTTCTGATTACAGGAACCATTAGTCCTTTTGGTCCAGAAACTGCAATACTGATATCCTGAAAATCGAACGAAATCATTTCCTTACCATCGATCATAGAATTTACCGCGGGGAACATTTTCAATGCACGTACACAAGCCAAAGTAAAGAATGACATAAATCCAAGACTTACCCCATGTTTACTTTTGAAAGTTTCTTTGTGTTTACTTCGCAAATCAAAAATTGGTTGCATATCTACCTCATTAAAAGTAGTAAGCATTGCTGTTTCATTTTTTACAGAAACCAAACGCTCTGCTACTTTTCTACGAAGCATCGATAATTTCTTGCGGCTTTCTCCTCTACTTCCTGGTCCAGGAGTTCCCATAGACGGTTTAGCATCTAATGCATCTGCTTTAGTAATACGACCATCTCTACCCGTACCTTGTACCTGAGAAGCATCAATTCCTTTTTCGGCCAAAACCTTCTTTGCCGCTGGAGATGCAGTTCCTGTAGCATATGTTTCAGTTTTTGCTGGTGCAGCTGGGGCAGGAGCTTCTTCTTTTTTCTCTTCTACCTTAGGAGTTTCAGCCGCCGGAGCAGGTTTTGCATCATCTCCGCCTTCTGGTTTTGCAGCATCAGTATCGATAAGACATACTACTTGCCCTACTGCTACAGCATCTCCTTCTTCAGCCATAAGGGTAATAACACCACTTGCCTCTGCCGGCAATTCTAAGGTTGCTTTATCACTATCTACTTCTGCAATTGCCTGATCTTTTTCAACATAATCACCAGTCTCAACAAGCCATTGAGCAATTTCTACTTCTGTAATAGATTCTCCCGGTGATGGGACTTTCATTTCTAAAGCCATAATTTTGAATTTATCCTTTGTATAATTTCCTTCGGAAATTCTTAATCTATAGTTACTTAATTATATTTTATCTTTTTTGATTGTCTTTGGTTTTATCAAAAACATAATCGATCACCTGCTGATGTCTACGTTTAGAACGGGTTGCACTTCCTGCAGCAGGAGCACCGTATGGTCTTCTACTAGCAAATCTAAAGCTTTTTGCAGCATCATAGTGCATCAACATATGACTAAGAGCACCCATATTTCTTGGCTCTTCTTGTGCCCAAACTACCTCATCGGCCTTATATTTCTTAATAAGCTTATCCATTTCAGCAGCAGGTAAAGGGAATAGTTGTTCTATTCTTACCAAAGCCACATCTTTTCTGTTATTCTTTTCTTTTTCATCTAGTAGATCATAATAGAATTTACCTGTACAGAACACTAAAGATTTTACATCTTTTGCAGTTGCATCTGGATCATCTATAACAGTTTGAAAGCTTCCTTTGGTAAACTCTTCTACCGAAGACACAGCCTTTGGATGACGCAATAAACTTTTAGGAGTAAACACCACTAACGGTTTACGATACTTAGCCTTCATTTGTCTACGCAACAAGTGGAACATATTAGCTGGTGTTGTAACATCGGCAATGAACATATTATCTTTTGCACAGAGCTGAAGATATCTTTCCATTCTTGCCGAGGAGTGTTCTGCTCCTTGACCCTCATATCCATGAGGTAATAGCATTACTATACCATTTTGTAATTTCCATTTATCCTCTGCAGAGGAAATGTATTGGTCAATCATAATTTGTGCTCCATTACTGAAGTCACCAAATTGAGCTTCCCAAATAGTAAGTGTATCTGGACTTGCCATAGCATATCCGTAATCGAAACCTAAAACCCCATATTCTGATAACAAAGAGTTGTAAATGTAGAAATCACCCTGATCACCTTTTAATGTATTTAAAAGAGTTACCTCTTCTTCACTATCTTCTACTTTAATCACTCCATGTCTATGAGAAAAAGTCCCTCTTTCTACATCTTGCCCACTCATTCTTACGTCATATCCTTCTTTAAGTAAAGATCCATAAGCCAACAATTCTCCCATTGCCCAATCTAATTGATTGGTCTCGAAGAACATCTTGTGCCGTTGTTCAATTAAACGCTCTATTTTACGTAAGAACTTTTTATCTGAAGGAAGTTTCGTAATCACCTCTGCAATTTCTGTAAGCTTGGTTTTAGGATATGCGGTTTTAACTACATCCATCATTTCGTCCTCTTGCACACGTTCAAAACCAGCCCATTCATCTTGCATAAATGGCGTAATCACTGTTTTTTCTTGCTTTCTTGAATCCTCTAATTCTTCTTCAAGAGATGCTTTATATTCTTTTTCAAGCTTTGTCACATAATCCTTATCGATAATACCTTCTGCAATTAGTTTTTCAGCATAGATATCTCTTGGGTTTTTATGTTTTGCAATAGCTTTATATAATTTTGGTTGCGTAAAACGAGGCTCATCACCTTCGTTATGTCCATATTTACGATATCCAAGTAAATCAATAAAGACATCGCGTTTAAACGTCATTCTAAAATCTAAAGCAAAATTTGCTGCATGCACTACTGCTTCTGCATCATCAGAATTTACATGTAGTACCGGAGAAAGCGTTACCTTTCCAACATCGGTACAATATGTAGATGATCTTGCATCAAGATAATTGGTGGTAAACCCAATCTGGTTATTAACAACAATATGTATAGTTCCTCCAGTTTTATAACCATCGAGCTTTGCCATTTGAACAATTTCATACACAAGTCCTTGTCCTGCAATAGCCGCATCACCATGCACTACAATTGGCAGTACTGCTGAAGTGTTTTCTTGATAATGTCTATCTTGTTTTGCTCTGGTAATACCTTCTACCACCGCTCCTACTGTCTCTAAGTGAGATGGGTTGGGAGCAATATTCATATTAATATCTTTACCATTGTCGGTTTTCCTTTTTGAGGTCCACCCTAAATGGTACTTTACATCTCCATCGAAAACAGCCTCTTCATAGTCCTTTCCATCAAACTCGCTAAAAATATCTCTCGGACTTTTGCCAAAAATATTCGTTAAGGTACTTAGACGCCCTCTATGAGCCATTCCCATAACGAATTCTTTTACTCCAAAATCTGCTGCTTTTTCAACCAATGCATCCAAAGCAGGGATCAAAGACTCTCCTCCTTCTAAGGAGAAACGCTTTTGTCCTACATATTTGGTATGTAAAAAGTTTTCGAACGAAACGGCTTGATTTAACTTTTTTAGAATGTGTTTTTTCTGATCTGCAGAAAATTTGGTTCTATTGGTGTTAAAGTTCACTCGCGCCTGAATCCATTCGCGCTCTTCAGGATTTCGTATATACATATACTCTATCCCAATAGCATCGCAATAAATTTTCTCTAGGTGAACTACAATATTACTTAAGGTATTTGGACCAATCCCAATAATTTCTCCAGCATTAAATACAGTGTTAAGGTCTGATTGACTTAACCCGAAATTTTCTAAAGCAAGTGTAGGCGTATACTTTCGTCTTTCTCGTACCGGATTGGTTTTTGTAAAGAGGTGTCCTCTGGTTCTGTAGGCATCGATTAACCGCACTACCTGAAACTCTTTCTGAACACTTTCAGGAACAGCTACTGTACCTTCGGTTTCTTTTTCGATGTAAATGGTTTCTCCTGAACCATCAGCATTTTCTAAACCAAAATCAAATCCTTGAAAAAAAGCCCTCCAACTTGGCTCTACGCTATCGGGGCTTTGTAAATATTGGTCATATAAATCTGCAAAAAATGCGGTATGAGCCGCATTCAAAAATGAATATTTATCCATATGTTAGCATTCAATTGTCTTTTTTACGACAAAACGTTACAAAAATACAACAATTACAATTTATTGACCATTGAAATATCTATATTTATATAACATTTTTTTAGAAATTTAGCAATGAAAGTAGATACCTCTCAAAAAATTAAAGTTTTTGCATTAGTTTCCATTATTCTGTTTTCCTTACAAAATACATATTCGCAAGATGAAAACTTTTGGTCCAATGTACGATTTGGAGGAAATCTAGGAGTTGGAGTTTCTAATGACCGATTTAGTGTAGTGGTTGCTCCAGCAGCCATTTACGAATTCAACCCTTTCTTCAGTGCAGGTCTGGGTCTTAACTTTGGATACAATACATTTGACAATGATGCCTTCAACGAAGATATCACCAGCGTTAATTATGGAGCCAGTATTATCGGATTATTTAATCCGATTCCTGAACTGCAACTATCAGCAGAATTTGAGCAAACTGGAGTGAGTCAAAAAATAGAAGTAGGCAATCAAGAATTTAAAGACGACTATTGGTATCCTGCACTTTTTGTAGGAGCAGGATATAGAACCGGATTTGTAAGCTTTGGTATGCGATATGATCTTTTATATGATGAGGATAAGAGTATTTACGGATCAGCCTATGCTCCTTTTGTAAGAGTATTCTTTTAAAACATCAGTAAAATTACCAGAGATGAAAAATACAACTAGGCTTCCTATTTGAATAACTTTCTAATTTTTTTTCAGCTTTTCTCAATAGTCGATACTTATAACGAATATCTTCAATATCTTCTTGACAATTGCTTTTTTCGAAAGGGACAGTTTCAAAATAATCTACATCCCATTTACTTAATATTTCTCCGTGCCTTCTTTCGTAGCAACTGCTCTCCCCGTTTTCTTTGAAAAACATTGCATGTTCGATAACTTCAACTACTTTTTCTGCACTCAACGAAGAAGACCCTTGAGAACTTTTCTTATAAAGGGTATTCATGCGAATAATTTCTGAAATCGAAGTCTTTAACCTTATCATATCATTTTCAATAAAAAAATACTCCAAATACACGTCTCTAGCAAAACCTTGTTGATAGGTGTGTTTTATCAATTTCAATTTGTCACCTTTATGATAAAACTCAATTCTTCCAGATAGATTTTCTGAACATTTATAATTTTTAGAAATGTGAGATATGAGAGTATCCTTTTCTGCTATAGCCTCCTGAAAAGCCCTAAAAGACAAATTTGTTTCTTTAAACCCTTCCTGAGCCTGAGAAAGAGTCACAAAAAATACCAGCAAAACAAAGTTACATAATCTCATTTCCTAAAAATTTTATAACATATTTCTGTAATACACCTTTTTCCATTCCCTTTTAAGAATAAGATAAGTAGCCTGCTCAACTATTTCATATATATCTTTGGTTCCTTCCTTCTTCATTTCGGTTTCTGACACATCAACCATATAGAGTAAATTAAGATACTGATTAAAATCACCCTGCACCATCTCCAATATCAGATTCTGCAGCTCGGCTACAAGATTGGTTGGGGTTATATTATCTTTCAAAATATGATCTACCCCTGCTCTTAACATATCTTTTTGCAGTTGCGCGACCAATTTTGAATACAAATTAGCGGTAGTAATTTCTTGTAAAAGCTGCTGTACAGGTAAGCTTTGAGGTTTATCAGACACTTCTATTCATTAAATTCTCTCCAAACAATCGCAATAATTTCTTTTTATCTTCAGAAATCGACAACTCATCTAAGGCTAAAAACGCTTTTTGCGTATATAGTTTTATTTCTTCCCGAATAAGATTTCGAGCTCCTGTAGTTTCAAAAAGATGCTTTACCGTAGTTATCTTTTCGGAAGGGTCATCAGGATTTAAGGAAAATAGACCTCTTAATTGTTTCTGTTCATCTGCCGAAGCATGTTCTAAAGCCTTTAGATATAAAAAAGTCTTTTTATTTTCAATAATATCACCTCCTACTTGCTTTCCGAAGGTCTCAGGGTCTCCAAAAGCATCTAAATAATCATCTTGTAATTGAAAAGCTAACCCTAATAATCTACCAAAATCATAAATCGAAGTTTTACAACTCTCTGATGCACCAGCTACAATGGCTCCCATTTTAAGAGCGGCTCCAACCAATACCGCAGTTTTATATTCTATCATCTTAATATACTCAGGAATCGTAACATCATCCCTGGTTTCAAAATCGATATCATACTGCTGCCCTTCACATACCTCAATAGCAGTTTGAGTAAAAAGCATTGCAAGCTCTCTAAATGTCTCTCCATTATAATTTTCGAATAACTGATATGCATTAATGAGCATTGCATCTCCAGAAAGAATACCTGTGTTTATATCCCATTTTTCGTGAACCGTCTCTTTTCCTCTTCTCAGCGGAGCATCATCCATAATATCATCATGAATTAATGAAAAATTATGAAACACCTCAACCGCCAAAGCAGCATCCAAAGCTTTATCGTAGGATGTTCCAAAAATTTCAGAAGCCATTAGCACCAGTGTCGGACGCAAACGTTTTCCACCAAGACCCAAAATGTAAGAAATAGGTTCATACAAGTTTTTAGGCTCTTTAGTTATGTTTTTTTGATTTAAATAAGTAATGAAGTAACCTTGGTAATCAGAAATTGTGTGCACTTTTATTTTTTGCGCTAAGGTAAAACAAAATTTGAGAAACAAATGAAAGTGAAGCTTTTCCCTAACTCAATACTATATCCTTTGGTACCAAAAATAAATTTCACAAATATCATAAAGAGCGTTAGGATTAAGAAACATGAAGTCATATCTACTGAAATCTAAAAACTTAAACATTAGTTAAAAAAAATGTCCAAAACGATCTATCCTTTTTCGTTTTACATGAAAACTTGCTCATATGCAACGGTTCAACCTTAAAAAATGCTGGTTCAAGTTATTTATGTGTTAAATAAATGTAAAACCAAGGAAACTTTAATTGTTTTTAAAGTTTCCTTGGTTACATTTGCCCTTCGAATCAGCAAACTCAGTAATGGAAAAGAAAATAGTTGAGAAAGCCAATGATATGTTTTTGAACTTAGGGTTCAAGAGTGTTACTATGGATGATCTCGCATCTGAAATGGGAATGTCGAAAAAAACGATTTACACCTATTTTCAAAATAAAACCAAACTTGTAGAAGCTACTACCCATCACTTGTTCTGTAAAATTAGTGATGGTATTAATGCGATTCTACAAGAAAATTTAGACCCTATTGAAGAACTGTATACCATCAAGGCATTTGTAATGCAACATTTGAAAAATGAGAAGACTGCTCCCTTGCACCAACTGCAAAAGTATTATCCAAAAATCCATTCGGGTTTAAAGGAGAAGCAATTCGAAGTTTTTCAAGAATGTGTGGTAGACAATTTGGCCAGAGGAATAGAAAAAGGGGTTTTTAGGAAAAATATAGATATCGCATTTATATCGAGAATCTATTTTATTGGAACCACAGGAATAAAGGACAAAAATATGTTCCCCGATGATCGATTCCCGGTTTCAAAACTTATGGATGACTACTTAGAATATCACATTTTAGGTATCACCACAGAAAAAGGACGTACAATTTTAAACAACCTAATAAAAGAACAACAAATATGAGAAACAACCTATGGTTATTTTGTCTGGGTTGGTTATTTACAGCCTCATTACAGGCTCAACAATTGCCAACCGATTCTATTTACTCATTTACACTTGATGAGGCCATTGAGTTTGCTTTGGAGAATAGTTACCAATCTATTAATGCCAGGAGAGATGTTGCCAAGGCATTAAAAAGAAAATGGGAGACCACTGCAGATGGATTACCTCAAATAAGCGGAGTTATAGACTATCAAAACCAATTAAAACAACCTGTTACTCCTTTGCCCGGAGAAATTGTTGGTGGAGAACCTGGAACTTTCGTTCCGGTGGTTTTTGGAGTAAAACAACAAGTTTCTGCTACTGCCACCTTGAATCAGCTTATTTTTGACGGTTCTTACCTTGTTGGTCTTGAAGCCGCTAAGAGTTTCCTGCAGTTCAACAATGATTCTGAAGAAAAAGTACAACTAGAGGTACGTAAAGGCGTGATTAATGCTTACGGAAGTGTTTTGGTAGCACAGGAAAGTGTAAAAATTCTCGAAAACAATGTAAAAACTCTAGAGAAAAACTATCAGGAAACCTTAAAGATTTTTGAAAATGGTTTAGCCGAAGAAGAAGATGCAGAGCAACTTCAAATCACATTGTTACAGATCAAAAACCAATTGAGCAATGCAGAACGTTTACAAAAAATTGCGCTTCAAATGTTTAATCTTGCTATTGGTGTAGATGTAGATTCGAATACTACGCTTGCTGATGACTTAGACAGCTTAACCATGAAGAATATGGATGAATCGATTACAGCCACACCATTCATTCTTGAAAATAATGTAGATTATAGATTGGCCTATTTATTAACCGAACAAAGGAGACTTGAGCTCAAGCTTGAAAAAAGTAGAGCATTACCTAGGCTTTCTGCATTTATTAATTACGGAACATCTGCGTTTGACAACGATTTTGTATTTCTTGATAGCGAAACCCCTTGGTTTCAATCTTCTGTACTGGGTGCGAGCCTTAACATTCCTATTTTTAGCTCATTAAGACGCAGCGCTAGGACACAACAGGCTAAAATTGCTTTTGAGCAGTCGAATACAGAGTTTATTCAAGCGCAGCAACAAATTCAGCTACAATACAATTCTGCAATCAGTGACTACAAACTTTCTATAGAAAATTTTGACACCTCAAAGCAAAATCTGTCTTTGGCAGAACGCATTGAGAAAAAAAATCAGATTAAATATTCTGAAGGTTTAGCATCGAGTTTCGATTTACGACAAGCTCAAATACAATTATACAGCTCACAACAAGAAGTATTACAGGCCATGCTGGATATTATCAATAAAAAGGCCGAATTAGAAACGATTTTAAATACACCACAAAATAATAAGTAACCAATTATGAAAAAGATTCTTACCGTATTAAGTATAACAATTCTTTTTGCTTCGTGTGGACAAAACGACGCGAAGTCTATTGACAAGATTATAGAAGATGGTGACCTTAAGGCTTTACGTGCCAAAAGAACAGAAGTTGTTGCAGAGCAGCAAACCGTAGCCGATAAACTAAAGCAACTTGATGAAGCTATTGCTTCTCTAGACACGGTTAAAAAACTTCCTTTGGTTACTACACTTATTGCAAAAGACACCTTGTTTAATCACTACGTAGAATTACAAGGTAATGTAGAAACCAAACAAAACATTATTCTTTATCCTGAAATGGGAGGAATTCTTACTAAGATTTATGTTAAAGAAGGACAAAAAGTTAGCAAAGGACAATTACTAGCCAGAATAGATGATGGAGGACTAAGTCAACAATTATCTCAAGCAGAAGTAAGAGCTCAACTAGCTAAAACAACTTTTGATCGTCAAAAACGACTGTGGGAACAGAAAATTGGTTCAGAAATTCAATATTTAGAAGCTAAAACAAATTTTGAAGCTCAAGAAAATGCGGTGAACCAAATTAAGCGTCAGTTGGCAAAAACTACAATTAATGCACCTTTTTCCGGGGTAATTGATGATGTTATTACAGAACAAGGTAGTGTAGTATCTCCAGGCTTAAATGCTGTAATACGCATTGTTAACTTAAACAATATGTATATTGAAACTGAAGTGCCAGAGCGTTATATTCCCAGTGTGACTGTAGGTAAAGATGTAGAAGTATATTTCCCTGTTTTAGGGAAAACAATCAATACCAAAATTCGTCAGGTAGGTAACTACATCAACCCTAACAATAGATCTTTTTTGGTAGAAGTAGGTGTACCTTCTAACGGAGGAACAGTAAAACCAAACCTTACTGCCAAAGTAAAGATTAACGATTACACAAATGAAAAAGCAATCCTAATTCCGCAAAGTATTTTATCAGAAAACGCCGAAGGTGATCAATACACTTATGTTACTTCGTCAAAAGATGCTCAAAATATAGCAGAAGCCAAAAGAGTAATCGTTAAAACCGGAAAAACTCAAGGTGACTATATTGAAATTCTAGATGGTCTAAACAATGGAGACGCTATTATAAGTGAAGGTGCCAGAAGTGTAAAAGATGGACAAAAAGTTAAAATCTTAAACTAAGACTCTATGCAAGTGAATAATAAAAAAGTAGATAAGGAATTTAAACTATCATCTTGGGCGATAGATAACCCTACTACGATCTATGTCATGATCGGTATATTTCTGGTATTAGGGTTGTCGGCATATTTTTCAATGCCAAGGGAGAATTTTCCTGAAATCAACGAAACCAAGATCTATATAAGTGTTCCTTACCCTGGTAACACTTCCGAAGATATCGAACGTTTGATTATCGATCCTCTTGAGGATAAATTGAAAAACGTTAGCAACGTGGTAGAGATATTATCTACCTCACAAGAAGACTACGGAATTATTACTGTTGAATTTGACGAAGAATTATCTGTTCCCGAAGCTAAGCAAAAGGTAAAAGACGAGGTAGATTCTGAGAAAGCAAATGAAGATTGGCCAACATTCAATGGTGCTAAAGTAGAACCAAATGTTTTCGATCTAAGTATTTCTGAAGAAACCCCGATAATGAATATTAACATTACCGGAGACTATCCTGTAGATAAACTGAAAGAATATGCAGAATATCTTGAAGATGAAATAGGAGATCTACCAGAAATCAAAAAAGCAGACATAAGAGGAGCACAGGAAAAAGAAGTAGAAGTAGCTGTAGACATCTACAAAATGATGGCTGCACAAGTAAGTTTCGACGATGTCATTAACTCCATAAAAAACGGAAACATGACCATGTCTGCAGGAAATATGATCACTAGTGGACAACGTCGTACGATTCGTATTTTGGGTGAAATCGATCGACCATCAGAGCTAGATAACTTTGTAGTTAAATTTGAAGGCAACAAAGCTGTATATCTAAGAGATATTGCTGATGTTACTTTCAAAGAAGAAGACAAAACTACCTATGCTAGAGAATACGGTAAAAATGTTGTGATGCTCGACGTTAAAAAACGATCTGGAAAAAACATGATCGAAGCTGTAGAAAAGATTAATGTAATTCTAGATGATGCTAAAGAAAATATTTTCCCTAATGACCTTACTATAAGTGTTGCCAATGACCAATCTGAAAAAACCGAAAATCAAGTAAGTGATCTTGTAAACAACATTATTTTTGGGATCATACTGGTGGTAGGTGTATTAATGTTCTTCTTAGGGTTTAGAAATGCACTGTTCGTGGGATTTGCAATACCAATGTCTATGTTTATGTCTTTTATGATCCTTTCGGCTCTAGGCTACACTATGAACACAATGATTTTGTTCGCCTTAATTATGGGACTAGGAATGTTGGTAGATAATGGTATTGTAGTTGTAGAAAATGTATATCGATTAATGGAAGAAGAAGGCATGTCTCGTATACAAGCCGCCAAAAAAGGAATTGGTGAAATCGCCTTCCCTATTATTATTTCTACCGCTACCACGGTAGCAGCTTTTGTCCCCTTAGGAATGTGGCCTGGGGTAATGGGACAGTTTATGATTTATTTCCCGATCACCTTGTCGGTAGTTTTAGGATCTTCCCTTTTCGTGGCAATTTTCATCAACTCTATGCTGGTTTCTCAATTTATGGAAGTAGGAGAAAAAGTACTTTCACGTAAACAACTTATACGTTTAAGTATTATTCTTGGAGGTATGGGTATTTTTATCCTTATTGTTGGAGGACCGGTACGAGGATTGGGTACATTAATGATCGTAACCGCTATCATGTTTTGGGTTTATAAATATGTTCTAAAAGGAGCTGCTAACTTTTTCCAAAGAAGAATATTAGCATGGTTAGAAAATAGATACCAACGTTTCTTAGCATTTGCGCTAAAAGGTTGGAGAGCCTATGCATTTACAATAGGAACCTTTATCTTATTGTTTGTGGTATTTGCTATGTTTGGAGGGTCTATTGGTAGTCAACGAACTAAGGTAGAATTCTTCCCAGATAATAAACCCAATCAGATTATAGTATATATCGAGTATCCTCAAGGTACTGATATTGATAAAACGAATGCTATAACCAAAGAAATAGAGCAGCGTGTATATGCTGTGGTTAACGATAAAGAATATGTAGAGGGAGAAAACCATAACTTTTTGGTAGAATCTGCGGTGTCACAGGTTGGTGAAGGAGCTGGAAATCCTCAAACCGATGGAGGTAGTAATGCCGAAATGCCACACCGAGCTAAGATTACCGCTACCATGCGTGAGTTTAAGTTTAGAAAAGGAAAGGACTCTGAAATTTTGCGTCAAAAAGTACAAGAAGATCTCAAAGGTATTTACCCTGGGGTAGCTATTTCTGTAGAAAAGGATGCGGTTGGGCCACCAGCTGGATACCCTATCAATATAGAAATTGAAGGACCTGACTACGATGATCTTATCAATATCGCGGAGCAAATGCGAAATTTCATCAATGAAAAAAATATTCCTGGTATTGAAGAGTTAAAGATCGATGTAAACAAAGGAAAACCTGCTATGCAAGTTGAGGTAGATCGTGAAAAAGCTGGAGAGCTTGGTATAGCAGCTGGACAAGTAGGTAATCAACTACGTCGTTCTATTTTTGGAGAAAAAGCAGGAGTTTATAAGAAAGAAGGAGAAGATTACGACATCTATGTAAGATTCAATTCTGAAAACAGATACAATACCAGTGCACTTTTTAATCAGAACATCACTTATAAAGATCAGAGCACAGGTCAAACTAGAGAAGTTCCTGTTTCTGCGGTAGCTACTCAGAAGAACACTTCATCATTTAGTGCCATTAAACACAGAGACACTAGAAGAGTTGTTACTGTTTACTCAGGCCTACAACCGGGATATACAGATGCCGGAGCTATTGTATCACAGATACAAACTGAAATGGCTAGTTTCCCTGAATTACCAAGAGGAATTAAAATAGATTATACCGGTCAAATAGAAGAGCAAGGTAAACAAATGGCTTTCTTGATGGGAGCATTCTTTGCCGGATTGGGACTAATTATGTTGATTTTAGTATTTCAGTTTAGCTCTATTTCCAAACCAACCATCATCATGATCGCGATATTCTTAAGTTTTATAGGGGTATTTGGAGGTATTCTGGTAACTGGAGCATCTTTTGTAATTATGATGACCATGATGGGTATCATTTCTCTCGCAGGTATTGTGGTAAATAACGGTGTGGTATTACTAGATTACACCCAACTACTAATAGATCGAAAAAAGGTAGAACTTAATGTGCCAGAGAATGAATTATTACCAAACGAAGAGGTAATGAACATTATCATAAAAGGAGGTAGAGCTCGTTTAAGACCAGTATTATTAACTGCGATTACAACGGTTCTAGGTTTGATTCCATTGGCTATAGGATTTAATGTGGATTTCTTCTCCTTATTTACAGATTTTGATCCTAAAATATACATTGGGGGTGACAACGTAATTTTCTGGGGTCCATTAGCATGGGCTGTAATTTACGGATTAATCATCGCCACCTTCTTAACCCTAATTATCGTTCCTTGTCTGTTCTTTATTGTCAACAGATTTAAAGTGTGGTTAAGACGAAAGAAAAACGTAGAAGTGCCGGTAGCAACAACAGCTACTGCGTAGTGATATGTAAAATTGAAAAAAGAAAAACGCCGCGATTTGCGGCGTTTTTTATGTAATAAAAGCTTTTTTTTCTAGTTATTCTCAGATAATGGAACCGGGAATGTGTCAAATATCTGATCACCCGCTCTATCTATAGGCAAACCACTAGATAAATCATATCTTCTCAAATCAAACATTCTATGGTTTTCAGCCCATAAAGAATATCTTCTTTGGTTTAACATTTCAGTAGTTAAATCTGGTGCAGTTTGCGCTCCAGAATAATCTGCCAAACCAGCAGCGTTTCTAATTACATTTAGTGCATTTTCTGCATCAGGAAGATTACTTGCCAAAATACTAGCTTCTGCATATACCAACACTAATTCCTCATTACGAATAATATCAACAGGAGTTACATTGGTAGCATATAATCTGGTCTCATTAGTACCATTAAGATCATCTTGAGAAGTAGGTAAAGGTCGTACTGCAGTTTTTGTTGTTACTCGAGTATCACCAGCTTCTGCATCATTTACCCAACTATCGTGTACGATAATTTGATCTCCATTATTAGGTTCTGTAGCAGAAACTGAAGCAATTCTAAATACTGGATTTGCCTGATCACCCCCACCAAGACCAAATATATGCTTTGGCCCAACGGTTAGGTCCCCTGCAAGGTCAAAATATGAATTTCCTAATTCGGCTAACGCTCCAGCTCCATCGCCATCATACAAAGCTGCAATTGCAGCTACTGCTCTATTGAATTCTAAAAATGTTGATGGTGTATTGAAATCGTCAAAACCACTACTCAAAGGAAATTTAAACTCTGCACCTGCAGCATTAATATTATCTCTTGCCTCATTCAACATACTTCTTACAGCGGTTAAGGCTGGTCCAAATTCTAGTATAGGACCTAGATTATCAGGATCAGCAACATCTACTCTAGCAACATTATAAGATTTAAGAACCTGAATTAGTTCATAAGCTATAAATGTTTTTGCAAAACCCAAATATCCTTGACGCTCTGCCTCCGTAATACTTTCTGTATTTGTTGCAGAACCAATTAGTAAATTCGCATTTTTTATACAACGGTAGCTTCCATTCCATTGCTGTGTACTATAAAATGAATTATTATCTAAACCTATTCCATTTTTACCTAACAAATCTCCAGTATTTCGAGGATCTGCATCGAATAAATATAACTCTCTTGCCATAGTACCACTGGCGGTTACTTCTGTTCCTAATCCATTTCTTGAAGTAGACTCTACTGCTACTACCAATCCGTTTAATTGATCTACAGAGGCTCCAGTTTCGACACCTCCTACACTAGGGCCATTTGGGTCAACTACTTCTTCAAAGTCACAAGAAGTAAATGCTAGTAAAGCAAAAAATGACGTAACGGCTAATTTTAAAGTTATTTTTGATATACTCTTCATGATTTCTTGCTCTTAAAAATTAACGTTTAGGTGAAAATAAAATTGCCTAGAACTAGGGAATGGTGTTACCTCAATACCACTAGATAATCCAGCTCCACCGTTTACCGATACTTCAGGATCATAACTACTATAATCTGTAATCGTAAAGATATTTCTACCTGAGATTCCTAACTTAATTCCTTCTACGGTCTCTCCTAAGAATCCAGAGATCACTTTTGTAGGGAACCTATAATAGATCGCTGCTTCCCTCAATCTTACATATCCTGCAGGTTCAACAAATCGCTCTGCATTGGCCGGTGACGCCAATCGAGCCTGACCTTCGGCCGTTTCTAAATCGTCTGAAGTTCCTCCTAAATCGGTAAGGAATCTTGATAAGTTTAAGTTCTCTCCTCCTTGTTTCCATTGTAACAAGAAAGAAACATCTAACTGCTTAAGTATTGTAAATTGGTTAGAAAAAGCCATTTGAAAATCTGGCTCAACATTACCTACCTGAGTTAATGTTCCATTAATATTACCCACCAATTGTGTCACAGGCTCTCCTTCTTCAATAAAGAATGTACCTAAACCTGTACCAAAACCAGCTCCTGGCTGAGCAAATGCAGGAACATCTAGTCTTGTAATTTCAGAAGTGTTTTTATAAAATTGAACTCCAGTATTCCAATAGAAATTATCATTATTAAAAACATCTGCTCGTACTGCTAATTCAACCCCTTGGTTTGTCAAATCTGCAAGGTTTGTAGTTTCAGTTGTGAATCCAGATGAAGCTGGTAACTGTCTTGTTAAGATAAGATCATCAACACTACGATTATAATAAGTAGCTTCTAAAGATACTCTGCTATCAAAAAAGCTAATATCGAAACCTGTTTCAAATTCTTTAGAAGTTTCTGGCTCAATGTTAGGGTCTCCTCTTAATCCTTGCACCGAAGAACCTCCGTTTCCTCCCGTGTTAGAAGATACAAAACTGGTAAATGTGTTTCCAAAAGTGGCAGGGTTACCAGCTTCACCATAAGCAGCTCTTATTTTTAACTGATTGATTGCTTCAATATTCCAGAAATCAAAATTATTGATATTAACAGCTAACGATGCTTTAGGAAATCCGAAGAATTCATTTGGATCTCCATTTCTAGTAGACTTATCTAAACGATATCCTAAGGTAGCGATTAATTGGTTTTTATAATTACCTTCAATTTGAGCAAAATATCCAAAATCCCTCTCCTTTTCTAAACGCTGATCAATAGTTTGGTTTACCGATTGATCTACGTTGGTCTGACCAGGAGTTAAATCTGCTCCCTGGCTGTTTACAAAATTTCTTTCGATATCAATATAAGCCGTACCCAACTGAGTGGTTAAGTTTAAATCTCCATTTAGGGCTGTATTATCCCAAATTAAGATAGCTTGATTATTAAACTGAATGATATTATTCTTACCTACAGCAATAAATCCTTCCTGACCACCAATTTGTGCCTGGTGGGTTTCTGGTACATATACGAAAGTTTCGTTAGCTACATAATCAAGACCACCGCTTATTAAGAATCGTAATCTGTTATTGTCGTTGGTAAATAACTTTGTGTTTAACTTATATCCTTGTAAGAATCTGTTCGTAGCATCCTCATTTCTAGCTCTATCTCTTACAAAAACCGGGTTACCAGGGTAATTTGGGTTATTAGGATAGTTTCCATTTGCATCTGGAAATAAATTAATCCAAGGACGTGTAAATGCTAATGTATATCCATAACTTAAACCACCTTCATTTTCATTACCAGTAAAACTTCGGCTATTGTTACTCTTTACATAGTTTGAGTTGATCGAGAAATCAAAAACATCTGAAATCTTATGGTCGATATTTGCTCTTATCGAAAGTCTGTCGAAACCGGTATTTTTAATAATACCTTCTTCATCTCTAAAAGATCCACCCACATAGAACTTTGTTTTTTCTCCACCTCCTGAAGCACTTATTCTTGTTTCGGTTATAAAACCGGTTTCTCCATAGATCACATCTTCATAATCTATAAGTCCACCATTTGCTACGGCTTGTTCAAATAATACTCGTTCTGCAGCATCAAAAGTACTTTCTACAGAAGCGGCTGTCCAAGGTCTTAATCCAAGAGGGTTAGCAATTTTGGTAAAACCTACATCCTGACTGAAGTTGATTTTGGTTTTTCCACCTTTACCTCTTTTGGTAGTTATAATTACTACCCCGGCACTTGCACGCTGTCCATATATTGCAGCAGCTGATGCTCCTTTAAGCACTTCAATATTTTCAATATCATTAGGATCTAAGTCTGCTAGCCTGTTAGCCGAGTTTTCCTCATTTCCTCTATTTGCTCCAGAAGCATTTCTTAATCCTGAAGGAATTTCATCATTGTTATAGTAAACTCCATCTACAATAAAAAGTGGTTGGTTTTGCCCATTAATAGAAGAAACCCCACGTAAACGAAGTGCAAAACCTCCACCAGGAGCACCCGATGAAGAAACAATGTTTACACCTGGCACTTTACCATAAAGTGCACCATCAACCGTTGGTTGCCCTGTATTTCCTACAAGCTCTTCTGAAGAAACCGTAGCCACAGCATTTGCAAGGTTGGCTCTCTTGATAGAAGTACCTAAACCGGTAACAACCACCTCTTCCAGTGCTTGCGAAGATTCTGAAATTTGTATGGTTACATCGCCGGCTGTTTCAACCCTAATAGTCGTGTCTGCAAAACCAAGAGCTGTAGCCCTAAGTGTTACTGGTAAGGAACTAACGGTAATAGAGAAGTTACCATCTATATCCGTAGCTGTTCCGTTATTTGTTCCTTCTTCAATAATATTTACAAAAGGACCGGGCTCCCCCGAACCCTGAATGACCACCTTACCGGTGATCGTTTCCTGTGCTAAGAGGATCACAGGAAAAAATAGTAATAATAGCAAAATTCTCATTTTGCTAAAATGAGTTTGTTTTTTCATAATGATTTGTTTAAATGTTTGGTTAAATCTATTAAAAGATATTTATAAAAAAATGTTAAAACTAACAATTGTTCGTACAAAACCCCTCGATCACCCACAAAATAGACAAACTAATTACTAAAAACATACATTATTAACAATTTCAATTCTATTGTATAATAGTTAACAATTGTTTAGTCAATGTATTTTCTAACAAACCTCATTTATATACCCTAAAACTTTCTTATTTTTGCACCCTTAATTTGATACGACAAACACTATGTATAGAAGTCATTCTTGCGGTGAGCTTAACGCTTCAAACATTAATCAAGAAGTTACCCTCTCTGGTTGGGTTCAAAAAATACGTGACAAAGGTTTTATGATCTGGGTAGATCTACGAGATCGTTATGGCATTACCCAACTTATTTTTGATGAGCAACGTACACCAAAAGAAATAGTTTCCAAAGCCAAAACACTAGGTAGAGAGTTTGTTATTCAGGTTAAGGGTACTGTTATAGAACGAGAATCTAAAAACCCTAACATTCCTACTGGAGATATTGAAATTTTAGTACAGGAGTTCGCTATTCTTAACGAAGCTATTGTTCCTCCTTTCACTATTGAAGACGAAACCGATGGCGGTGAAGATATAAGAATGAAATATCGGTACTTAGACATTCGACGTAATCCTGTAAAAAATAACTTGATGTTTCGTCATCAAGTTGGGATGAAAGTTCGTAACTATTTATCTGAAGAAGGTTTTATAGAAGTAGAAACGCCTTATTTAATAAAATCTACTCCCGAAGGAGCACGTGATTTTGTGGTTCCTTCGAGAATGAATGAAGGTCAATTTTATGCATTACCGCAATCTCCTCAAACCTTCAAGCAATTGCTTATGGTGGGGGGAATGGATAAGTATTTTCAGATTGTAAAGTGTTTCAGAGACGAAGACTTAAGAGCTGACAGACAGCCCGAGTTTACTCAAATAGACTGTGAAATGGCTTTTGTAGAGCAAGAAGATATTCTTACCATTTTTGAAGGGCTTACACGTCATCTTATTAAGGAAATTAAAGGCATTGAAATCAGTGATTTCCCAAGAATGACCTATAACCAAGCCATGAAAACATATGGTAATGATAAGCCTGATATTCGTTTCGGAATGAAGTTTGGGGAACTTAACGAAGTCACACAACATAAGGATTTCAAAGTATTTAATGAAGCTGAATTAGTGGTTGGGATCGCTGTTCCCGGAGGAGCGTCATACACCAGAAAAGAAATCGACAAGCTAATCGATTGGGTGAAACGTCCTCAAGTTGGTGCTTTAGGAATGGTATATGTAAAATGTAATGATGACAGTACTTACAAATCTTCAGTAGATAAATTCTACGACCAGGAAGACCTCGCCAAATGGGCACAAGTAACAGGAGCACAGGCTGGAGATTTAATTTGTGTACTTTCTGGGCAAACAAATAAAGTAAGAGCACAATTAAGTGCGCTACGAATGGAAATGGCAGAACGTTTAGGACTTAGAAACCCAGAAGAATTTGCGCCATTATGGGTAGTCGATTTTCCATTACTAGAATGGGATGAAGAAACAGAGCGTTATCATGCTATGCACCACCCATTTACTTCACCTAAGCCAGAAGATATTTCCCTGTTAGACTCTAAACCAGGCGAGGTTAGAGCAAATGCCTATGACCTAGTATTAAACGGAAATGAAATTGGTGGAGGATCAATTCGTATTCACGATAAAGAAACTCAAGCATTAATGTTTGACCACCTTGGTTTCACTCCCGAAGAAGCTAAAGAACAATTTGGATTTTTGATGGATGCATTTCAATATGGTGCCCCGCCACATGGAGGGATCGCCTTTGGTTTTGATAGATTAGTTTCTATTCTTGGCGGCCAAGAGACCATAAGGGACTTTATTGCCTTCCCGAAAAACAACAGTGGTCGAGATGTTATGATCGATGCACCAGCAACCATAGACACAGATCAGCTTAAAGAATTGAACATTAAATTAGATTTATAGAAATAACCCCACTTTTAAGTGGGGTTTCTTTATACCTTTACGTCATGAAGGTTTTTAAGATCACACTTCTTATTCTAGCTGGAATTGTAGCAGTAATTGCACTATTTTTCGGATATATATATTATAAGCATATCGGAAAATATACTACTGATACTGAGAAATACCCTCACTATATTGGACATTTAGACCCAAACACGACACTTTCTAACGAATCTTTTGAAGTTTGTGATGATCCTAACATCTTCAAAACTCATCACGGAGCTGCTCCCGAAGCCTTTAAATTTAACAAAGGTATTTTTAGAAAAAAGATTTTAGAAAACTATGAGAACAGCAGCAACAAGGATGCTGGATATATCTTTTTTAGATTTATTGTAAACTGCAAAGGAGAAACGGGACGATTTGAAATTACCACTACAGATCTCGAGTTGAATCAAGGTTCAATGTCACACGACATAATCGATCAACTTTACCAATTAACTTCTAATACAAAGCATTGGAATATCCTTGAAACAAACAATAAACCCATAGATTATTACGTATATATAGCTTACAAAATACAAAATGGAGAAATTACCGAAATACTTCCTTAGCTACTTTGTCTTACACATGGTTATTTCATGTTCTCCCATGAGCAAGGAAGAAAAAATAACAGCATCCAAAGAAATTATGAATGGACCCGCTGTACATTTTAGACAAGGTTCTTCTAAAACCATGTCTGTCATAGAAAAGGCTATAGAACTTGATCCCAAAAACGCTGAAGCTTGGAGAGAGTTATCTGTCGCCTATCTCAAACGAGGCATGCCGACAAAGTGGAAACCCCTATTTGATAAAGCGGTAGAACTCGACCCGGTTGAATGGCAAGGATGGAGAGGATATTTACACCTATATTTCTATAGAAATTACAAAAAAGCCATAGCAGATTTTGATGCAACAGATGAACTTACTCCTAACTTTGATGACACCCCTCAGGGCCAGAGTGTAAACTATATGAGAGGTTTAGCCTACCTAGGGTTAAAAAACTATAATAAATCGAAACTCTATTTCGAAACATACATCAAAGATCAGGCGAATACCTCTGGAGAAGAATATGCAGACGTTACTGCGTTCTTATATCTTGGCATTGGTTATTATCTTGAAAAGGATTATGAAAATGCGAAGCAAAATCTTTATAAAGCACTTAAATATTCAAATGACCATTACGCAGATGCTCACTACTATTTAGCCAAATGTTTTTATAAAGAGCAGGACTTCTCAAATGCCTTAATCTATATTAAAAAAGCCCAAAATGATTTTAACCTAGGATATTCTCACCGTCGTAATTATGTAGAAGTACTTTACCAAATTTACAGTCAAGACATAGAAGCATTAAAAAAGGAATTAGAAAATAGTTAACTTTAAGGTAATTAACTAACTTATATGTCTTCAAGTAAAAATAACTGGCTTTATAAAATTCTGAAATGGCGTTACAGAAACATTTCGAATAAGAATTTTATTCTATTGCTAAGTGTTTTAATTGGCTTCGCCGCGGGACTTATATCTCTACTGTTAAAAAACATCACCCACCTTATTCAAGTGGTGTTACAAAGCGACATTATATCTTGGCAAACCTCATTTTATTTTATTATTCCTTTTATCGGACTTTTAATTGTATACGTTTTAACCAAGCATATATTTAAAAAGGACATACGTCCTGCTATACCACTCATACTACATGCACTATCAAAAAAAAATGGTGTTATCAAGCCTATTCATGGGTATTTACCTCTTATTCTAGCTCCCATTACTGTAGGCTTTGGGGGTTCAGTAGGTCTTTTGGGACCTGCTATTGGATCAGGATCCACTTTAAGCTCAGATATTTGCACATTATTTAAAGTTAGTGGCAAAACTCGATTTTTATTAATTGGCTGCGCAGCGGCTGGAGCAATTTCTGCAGTTTTTAAATCTCCATTGGCCGGATTAGTTTTTGCCGTAGAAGTATTTAGTCTGGATCTTACTCTGACCTCCCTTTTACCGCTACTTTTTGCTTCAGTATCATCAATTATAACCTCCTATTTTTTTCTTGGAGATGAAGTTCTATTCAGATTTGATGTTACCGAAAAATTCGATATTTACGATACTCCTTTTTACATTATCCTGGGAATTGGAACTGCTGTCGCTTCTATTTACTTTACCAAAATGTATTTTGGCATTTCCCATTTTTTTAATCGATTTACAAAGAAAATTCACAAACTTCTTGTAGGAGGATTAGCGATAGGGATTATGCTTTATTTTATACCACCTTTATATGGGGAAGGGTTAGGCTTTATTAATGATCTTTTAAGCGGCGATCATTATACCGCTATAGGCAAAACCCCATTTGATAGCATTACTGGCAACATTTGGGTCGTAATTGCCCTATTAACCGGAATCACGATTTTTAAAGCAGTTGCAATGACAGCAACTTTTGCAGCAGGAGGTTCTGGAGGGATATTTATTCCAACCATGGTTATGGGTAGCGCCTTGGGAAATGTTGTATCTAAAGTAATTAACAACTTAGGGTTAGGGTTTTCAGTTTCTGAAGCTAACTTTACCCTTTTGGGCATGGCAGGACTTATCGCAGGAGTACTACACGCACCTCTTACATCAATTTTCTTAATTGCTGAAATTACATCAAGTTATGAGTTATTTGTTCCTTTAATGATCACTACGGCCATATCCTTTTTTATATCTAAAAACCGAATAGAACATAATATTTATAATAGGGAACTTGCTGAAAAAGGTGATCTTTTAACACATGACAAAGATCAAACCGTACTCACCTTAATGAATTTGGAAGATTGCATAGAAACCAATTTTATCACTGTGCACCCCCACTATACCCTTAAACAATTGCTTAGCGAAGCTGTCGCCAAATCCAACAGAAACCTATTTCCGGTAACTGACGAATTTAATAAACTCATTGGTATGGTGGCTTTAGATGATATAAGAGATATTATGTTTGACATTACTTTATATCACAAAATAAAAGTTGAAACACTTATGTCACAAAACAAAACCATAATTATTTATGAAGAAGATAATGCCAAAAGTGTAATGCAAAAGTTTCAAGATACCGGAGCTTGGAATCTCCCAGTGATCAGGAATGGAAAATACTTCGGTTTTATTTCCAAATCAAAATTACTTACCTCATATAGAAGAAAGTTGATTAATTTTACCCGATAATACATTTGCTTATGAAATATGTCATTAGAATCCTTTTTATTGCTGTAGTCGCTCTAATTTGTATTGGATATTACTTCAAAAACACTGGTGATCATCCAACTGGAGATAAAATAGTTGGTGTGGGTATATTGGTAGCTTCATTTATTTTAATGCCTATATTTATTTATCATAGATGGAAAAACAAAAAGGTAAAAGACTATATGTTAACCGAGGAAAATCTTAACAAAATGAGGGATTACGAAAGAAAAAAAGATCGAAAAGAAATTTAATTATTAAAATATTCACATTTAAATAACGATTCATAAAATATTTAGACCTAACTTTAGAACTCAATATTTATTTTATTTTTTATTACAATGGAAGGAACAGTTAAATTTTTTAATGAATCAAAAGGTTACGGATTTATTACCAACGACGAAACAGGAAAAGACATCTTTGTTCACGCCACAGGAATTGATGGTGATGCTTTAAATGAGGGTGACAAAGTAGAGTATCAAGAAGAAGAAGGAAGAAAGGGAGTTATCGCGGCAAATGTACGCGTAATTCACGGTTAAGATATAAAGTACTTAGTTTCAATAGCGCTGCAGGAGTAGCGCTATTTTTATTTTGTGATATTATATTTCTCAAAGAAAATATCTCTCTGAGTAATTAAATATTCAAGGATTTTTAATTGATCTTTTGTATCAGTCATCGCAATGGTTTGTGGCTGTTCATTTATAAAATCTATAAAATCATAATACTTCGTTTCTGGAACTTCAAGAATCTCTACAATAAACTTTTCGTTATAATGTTCTTTCATTTTTTTACTAACCACACCTGCCCCTCCTCTACTTTTCCCTCTAAACGTTCTTGAAATCAAATCTGCTACCAGGTTTAAATCGATACTAGTTTTAAGCACATTACTATTTTCTTCTAAGGCCAAATTTTTTACAGGTGATTGCGCATCATTAAATCCAGAAACTCCCATTTGTTTTAATTCAGCCGCACTCCAAAATGGTAAATTCTCTGTATACGTAGGTATTTTATGAACATCCTCTTCTATCTTTCCGGTAAGGGTATATTGAGTTACACGAATCTCATCAAGACTATTGACCAATTGCTCCAATTCTATCTTAAAACTTTCATTCACCAAATCTTCTCCAGAAACAATATGTTGTTTCAACTCATATTGTATAGAAGAAAACGCAATGGTATCACCTGGTTTCGCTCGTATTGCAAAATAACCTAAGTTATTGCTCACAGCACCAATTCCTTGAGTTTGATTAATAACATGAACAGCATCAACCTTACTAGCACTGGCAATTATCTCTCCATTAAGCATTTCGATCTCTTGAGCATGTCCTAAAACAGCAAGACATAAAACAAAAATGAAAGTAATTTTTTGCATCCTATGGTTTTGGTACTTAAAGGACTTAACTATACTTTTTTAGTTGCAAAAATTAATAAGATACGTCTCGAAGAAAGTTTGAAAGCAGCTAGTTTAAGTTTCTTTTTTCAATAAAAAAGCGTTTTAGCAATTGCCCACATTCCTCTTGCAAAATACCGCCTTCGATTTTAGTTTTAGGGTGCAATTTTGTCCCCATAGCAGTGCAACCACGTTTTTCATCGGTAGCTCCATAAACGATACGCCCTATTTGACTCCAATACAAAGCTCCCGCACACATCTGGCAAGGCTCTAAGGTAACGTACAACGTACATTCATTTAAATATTTCCCTCCTAAATAATTTGAAGCCGCAGTAATGGCTTGCATTTCAGCGTGAGCAGTTACGTCGTTTAGTAACTCTGTCAAATTATGAGCTCTAGCAATGATTCTATTAGCCACTACTATCACAGCACCAACAGGAACTTCATCTTTCTCAAAAGCTGTTTCTGCCTCCTGAAGGGCTTTCTTCATAAAATAGGTATCATCAAACGGGTCAAGCATCGCAAATATTTTAGTAGTAAAACTAACCAAAATTATTCGTATTGTAGACAAAACATTACTTTTGCTACATGACAAAATCATTGCTTTCCAATATTCATTACCCATCAGATTTACGAAAATTATCTGAACATGATTTGCCCACAATAGCCAAACAACTTCGTGATTTTGTCATCAATATTGTAGCTACCAAAGAAGGACACCTTGGAGCAAGTTTAGGCGTAATCGAGCTAACTATTGCACTTCATTATGTTTTTAATACTCCAGATGATTTATTGGTTTGGGATGTTGGACACCAAGCCTATCCTCATAAAATTCTGACCGGAAGAAGAGAGATTTTTCATACAAATAGGCAGCTCGGGGGAATAAGTGGCTTTCCCAAACGAAGTGAAAGTGAATATGATACTTTTGGTGTTGGCCATTCATCTACTTCGATTTCTGCGGTTCTAGGAATGGCAATAGCGTCAAAACTGAAAGGAAACAAAACAAAACAACATATTGCGGTTATCGGAGACGCTTCTATAGCTAGTGGAATGGCGTTTGAAGGATTAAATCATGCTGGTGTTTCAGACACCAACATGCTAGTAATTTTGAATGATAATGCCATAGGAATAGACCCCAGTGTTGGAGCGCTAAAAGAATATCTTACCAAAGCTCAAATTGGCGTTAAACCCAGAAAAAATAATATCATAGAATCTTTGAATTTTGAGTATTTCGGTCCTTTAGATGGGCATGATTTACCAAAATTGATTGAAACTCTAGAGCAATTAAAACATATAGATGGCCCAAAGCTTTTACATATTATAACCACAAAAGGAAAAGGATTAAAGCAAGCCGAAGAGAACCAGGTCAAGTATCATGCCCCGGGAAAATTTGATGCTGCCACCGGCAACCTTATTCCTAAAGATCAAACAAATTTACCTCCAAAGTTTCAAGATGTGTTTGGCTATACGATTTTGGAGTTAGCACATCAAAACGAAAAAATTGTTGGTATCACACCTGCAATGCCGACAGGAAGTTCATTAAAATACATGATGAAGGAATTTCCCGATCGAGCTTTTGATGTAGGTATAGCAGAGCAACATGCCGTAACTCTTGCAGCAGGAATGGCTACACAAGGCATGATCCCTTTTTGTGCAATTTATTCCACCTTTTTACAACGGGCTTATGATCAGGTAATTCATGATGTAGCTTTACAAAATTTACCAGTAGTATTTTGCATCGATAGAGCGGGTATTGTTGGAGCAGATGGAGCAACCCATCACGGTGTATTTGACATTGCCTACCTTAATTGTATTCCCAATATGACTGTTGCTGCTCCTGGTGATGAAATTGAACTTCGTAATCTACTATATACCATTTCATTGGGAATAGAAAACCCGATTGCTATTCGCTACCCAAGAGGAAGAGGTCATATTCTAGATTGGAAACAACCTTTTCAAAAACTTGAAATCGGTAAAGGAAAAACACTCAACCAAGGGAATGATATCGCCGTAATCTCAACAGGAACAATCGCACACAATGTATCTCGTGCTATACAAGACACAACACAAAAAATAAGCCACTACCATTTCGGTTTTATAAAACCACTGGACACAAAGATGCTATCTGAAGTTTTAAAAAAACACCATACCGTTATAACAGTAGAAGATGGTGTGATTACTGGTGGTTTTGGAAATGTTGTTACTTCATTTGCCAACCAATACTCTTTCAACACAAAAATAATTACACTAGGTGTCCCCGATGAGTTTATACACCATGGTACTACCGAAGAACTACATGACCTCTGCGGAATTTCTTCTGACAAAATCAAAAAAACAATCCTTGATCACCTATAATTATACCTGTAAACCTCTTATTTTTTGGAACTTTAAGAGTGCGTTTCCATCGGTTAAACTGGCCACATATTTACAAATACCGATCAATCTAGTGTATAGGTCATCACTCTCATAATCAAAATATGTGCCTTCGGCTCGTAGAATAAGTTTATCATAATTAGACGCAGTACCTGCATTAAAATTATCTGCAGCCACACAATATCGATCTAAAAGAGTTGCAAGAATCTCATAACCGGCAATTTCTTTTTCCGTTACTTCCTGACTTTGGTAAATTTTATCGATACTAATTTTAATAATATCACTTACCTGCGCATCATACTTACTCTTATCGATTAAAGCTGCTTCAAAAGTTCCTGAAAGAATACCTTCTTCATTATCAATAAAAATACTTGCTGCTTCTTGTATTAAGGTATTTATAGCTAATGATCTTAGATAACTCAATCGATCTGCTGTAGTCGTAAGCTGATTATATTTAGAAATATTGATCGTATCTTTTACTAATTTTATTAAATATTCTAGTGCATATTCTTCATCTATCAAGCCTAAATTGATACCATCTTCAAAATCGATGATGGTATAACAAATATCATCTGCTGCTTCTACTAAAAATGTAAGTGGGTGGCGACTATACGTAACCTCTCCTCCAATTGTATGCGGCAACAATCCCATTTCCTCTGCCACATCTTTAAAAAATGCTTTTTCATTCTGAAAAAACCCATATTTTTTGTGTGCGATATGCGATGTAGGCTTTTTGGGTAATGATTCTTTGGGGTACTTCATAAAAGCCCCAAGAGTAGCATATGATAATCTTAAACCTCCTTCTACCCCTTCTCTCGATTCGGTTAAGATTTTAAATCCGTTTGCATTTCCTTCAAAATCGATCAAATCCTGATACTGCTTAGGAGTCAACAGGCTTTTGTAACGAATACCACTTCCTGTTTTGAAGTATTCTCCTATCGCTTTTTCTCCAGAATGCCCAAAAGGAGGATTCCCGATATCGTGCGCTAAAGCTGCTGCTGCCACTATCGCACCAAAATCATTAAACCGATACCCATGAATTGTAGCCAGATGAGGATGCTTTTCTAATACTTTTTTACCTACCACACGCCCTAGTGATCTTCCAACTACAGACACTTCTAAACTATGAGTTAGCCGAGTATGCACAAAACTAGTTTTAGATAATGGAATAACCTGAGTCTTATCCTGTAGACTTCTAAAAGCCGAAGAGAAAATAATGCGATCATAATCTACCTCAAAACCAAGGCGGGTTTCATCCTGTTCCTTGCGTAATCTTTTTGTTTTATCTCCGTATCGTTTTAGTGATAGAAGCTGTTCCCAATTCATCATAAAATTATAATTCTAACAATGTAGTATCAAAGTAATAATAGTCCAAAGATAACACTATCAAATTATGTATGAAATGAATTATAATACCTAACCAAAGCGTATCATATTTATGACGTAAATACCCCAATAACAATCCAAAAGGAAATATCCACAAGAGTGAAATTATCGAAAAATGAACCAACGCAAAAATAAAGGCAGTAAGAATAATAGTTATTTTAGTACTAGTTACCTTTTGTAACTGGTTAAATAAAAAGCCTCTATACGCTAACTCCTCAAAAATAGGAGGTGTAATAGTTACGAATAAAAATGCCCAAAATAGAGAATTGGGATATAATGCATAATCTGCATACATATTATAGTTTTCAAAAAACAATTCTGAATTCACAAGTTCAATTCCATAATACACTATCACACCTGTGAAAATTGGAATAATTATAGCACCCAAATAAAGTAAAGGGTTTATTTTAGGGAAGCGATATAACCTTATTACATTTTTAAAGTCTAACGAAACAAAACCCAAAACTATGATTGCAGATATACTTTCAATAATGATATCTATTGTTAAAGAGACTTCTTGTCGATAAACTAAGTATGCAATGACTAGAAAAACAATTTCTACCAAATAGAAAGTAATAATAAGATTCATATCTTGTTTTGCTACAGATCCTTCCTTTTTTCCCACCGAAACCCCACAATGAGGGCAAAAATTTGCCCTTTCTTCAATTTCCAGTTTACAAGACGAACACAACATACAATTTTATTATTCTTTCTTAGAGTTTTGTAAAGCTGAATTCACACCTTTAATTAAAAAACTAATAATGATAATCTTAACTATAATCCCTCTAAAAATAGATGCTGGCTCAACTACGACATCTGCTGCTATTAACAAAACATATAATAGTAATGCAGATAATAAAGCCGCAAATGGCTTTTTCTGGGACCAATACGCTAAGATCAAATATATTATCGCTAAGATAATTTGAACAATGAATGTCGTAGAATCATCATTCAACAAAAATGTTATCAAACCAAAAAAGAAGGAAATTCCGGCTATCCAATAAAGTGTATTTCTTCCCGATTTAATCCTATTTTGATCTTCTTTTACTTGATTTTTTTTCATCACCTTATTGGCGTGATATACAGATTGTTCTTTTTCTGTCCCATTTTCAGGATATCCACAATTTGCACAAAACTTGGTTTTTCCATTAATAGGTGTATTACATTGTGAACACAATGTTTCCCTTTGGATAAGGTCTTCCATAAATAAAAATAGATTTACAAAATGTAGGGTAGGACGACAAAAGTAGAAAAAAACTCTTACAAATAAAATGTTAAAAACGATTTAACAAAAAAGGGAAGCATCTTTCGAATACTTCCCTTTTGCCCTATATAAATCTAGGTCCTAAGACCCACACATTAAACAATCATCTCCTTCACCTTCCTTTGCTTGAGCAATAAGTGCCCTAAGCTCGTCTGGCGACAGTGAAGTTCCTTCTGGAGAAACCGGTTGTTGCTCTGGTTGCTCTTTTGTTGCTTGCGCTTCCATTACTTGAGCCGCAGCAACAGCCACTTTTTCTGCCTGTGGCGCCTCTTTCTTATCATTTTTAAGCGTAAACTTAATCGCATCTACCGCAGACTTCGTTCTTAAGTAGTACATTCCTGTTTTTAAACCACTCTTCCAAGCATAGAAATGCATTGAGGTAAGTTTCGCCATAGTAGCTCCTTCCATAAACAAGTTAAGAGATTGAGACTGATCGATAAAGTATCCTCTGTGACGAGACATATCGATAATATCTTTCATACTCATTTCCCAAACTGTTTTATATAACTCTTTAAGATCTTGAGGAATAATATCTATATTTTGAATAGATCCATTCGCTCTCATAATCGCATCTTTAAGATCGTCATTCCATAATCCCAACTTCACCAAATCCTCTAACAGATGCTTATTTACTACGATAAACTCTCCTGACAATACTCGTCTGGTATAGATGTTACTAGTATATGGTTCAAACGCCTCATTATTTCCTAAAATTTGAGAAGTCGATGCTGTTGGCATTGGCGCTACCAATAACGAATTACGCACACCATTTTTTAATACTTGCTTACGTAGTTTTCCCCAGTCCCAACGACCACTTAGTTCTTCATCTTTGATTCCCCAAAGGTTATGCTGGAACTCTCCTTTAGAAATTGGAGATCCTTCATATGTTTGGTATGGCCCGTCTGCTTTTGCTTCTTCCATAGAAGCTGTTACAGCAGCATAGTACAAGGTTTCAAAAATCTCCTGATTTAATTTTTTTGCTTCATCGCTAGTAAATGGTAAACGTAACTGTATGAATGTATCTGCCAAACCTTGCACTCCTAAACCAACAGGACGGTGACGCATATTAGAATTTTCTGCCTCTTTTACGGGGTAGTAATTACGATCTATTACTCTGTTTAAGTTTTTGGTTACTCGTTTTGTAATTCTAAACAGTTCTTTATGATCAAAAGCTCCATTTTTCACAAACATTGGCAATGCAATAGAAGCAAGATTACATACCGCTACCTCATCTTCACTTGTATACTCTAAAATCTCTGTACAAAGGTTAGAAGAACGAATTGTTCCCAAGTTTTGCTGATTCGACTTACGGTTAGCAGCATCTTTATATAACATATACGGCGTACCGGTTTCGATTTGAGATTCTAAAATTTTCTCCCAAAGTTCACGAGCCTTTATTTTTCTCCTACCTTTTCCTTCCTGCTCATAACGGATATATGTCTCTTCAAACTCATCACTATGCATATCGAATAATCCAGGACACTCATTCGGACACATTAATGTCCATTCAGCATCATCCTGCACACGCTTCATAAACAAATCTGGAATCCACATTGCATAGAACAAATCACGAGCACGCATTTCTTCTTTACCATGATTCTTTTTCAGATCTAAGAAATCGAAAATATCGGCATGCCATGGCTCTACATAAATTGCAAACGATCCTTTTCGTTTTCCTCCTCCTTGATCTACATAACGCGCAGTATCATTATACACTCTTAGCATAGGAACAATTCCGTTTGAAGTACCATTCGTTCCAGCTATATATGATCCCGTTGCTCGAACATTATGAATAGACAATCCTATTCCTCCCGCAGATTGCGAAATCTTTGCCGTTTGTTTTAACGTATCATAAATACCATCGATACTATCTTCTTTCATGGTTAACAAGAAACAAGAAGACATCTGTGGTTTTGGTGTTCCCGAATTAAATAGTGTTGGTGTAGCGTGCGTGAAGTATTTTTTAGACATCAATTCATAAGTCTCTATGGCCGCATCTAAATCATTGATATGAATACCAATAGAAACTCTCATCAACATATGCTGAGGACGCTCTGCTATTTTACCGTTAATTTTAAGTAAGTAAGAACGTTCTAGTGTTTTAAAACCAAAATAATCATAGCCAAAGTCACGATTATAAATAATTGTAGAATCTAACTTTTCTTTATTTGCCATAATCACATCATATACCTCATCAGAGATTAATGGCGCTTCTTTTCCTGTTCTTGGATTCACATACTCGTACAGATCTGTTACCACCTCAGAGAATGTCTTTTTGGTGTTTTTGTGTAAGTTAGAGACAGAAATACGTGCAGCAAGTTTGGCATAATCGGGGTGAGTTATCGTCATGGTAGCTGCTATTTCGGCTGCCAGATTATCTAATTCACTAGTAGTTACCCCATCATATAATCCTTCTATCACCCTCATTGCCACTTTTACAGGGTCAACCAGTGAGTTGAGTCCATAACATAATTTTCTTACCCTCGCGGTAATTTTATCAAACATGATTGGTTCCTTACGCCCATCTCTTTTTACTACATACATACTATCTTTTGGTTTTTTAAAACTTCCTTCCGCAGAAGAAATTGATGTTAATTTGTGTTATTATATTCCGAGTTGAAAATCAAAACTTTAGCACCTTAATTCCCCCAAATCAAGGTGTTAAACCCACCTGCTCTTCTCAACAATGATTAGAGCTTATTAACTGATCTCTAAAATTGACTTTCGTCCCTTATTCTATTTGTAATAGTTCTTTTACAGAACATTATCAAACTGAGCTAATCTGAATTAAACAGAAGAAACGTTTTTGACTAGCTCAGAATGAATATATTATAATTCTGAAGGATTTTTAAAGATTAAAAATCGGCATCAAAACTTATTTTATTGTCTTCGGTATCTTTATTAAGCACTCCTGCTTTTTGATATTCTGAAACTCGTTTTTCGAAGAAGTTTGTTTTTCCTTGCAACGAAATCATATCCATAAAATCAAAAGGATTGGCTGTACCATATTCTTTTTCACATTCTAATTCTACCAATAATCTATCGGTTACGAATTCTAAATACTGAGTCATCAGTTTTGAATTCATTCCTATTAAACTTACAGGAAGAGATTCTGTGATAAATTCTCTTTCAATGTTTAGCGCATCAACGATGATTTCACGAATTCTATCTTTTGGCACTTTATTTACCAAATGTTTATTATGTAGATGTACAGCAAAATCACAGTGTACCCCTTCATCTCTAGAAATAAGCTCATTAGAGAATGTAAGACCTGGCATTAATCCTCGTTTCTTTAACCAGAATATAGAACAAAATGCTCCTGAAAAGAATATTCCTTCAACAGCAGCAAAAGCAATTAATCGCTCTGCAAAAGAATCAGATTCTATCCATTTTAATGCCCAATCGGCTTTTTTCTTTATCGCTGGAAAGTTTTCTATTGCATTAAATAATACATCTTTTTCTTTTTCATCTTTCACATAAGTATCTATAAGTAATGAATACGTTTCAGAATGGATATTCTCCATCATGATTTGAAATCCATAGAAAAACTTAGCTTCACTATATTGTACTTCATTCACAAAGTTTTCAGCCAGATTTTCATTTACGATACCATCAGATGCAGCAAAAAATGCTAATATATGTTTGATAAAATAACGCTCGTCGTCAGTAAGCTTTGAATTCCAATCTGTAATATCCTGATGTAAATCTATCTCTTCAGCAGTCCAAAAACTAGCCTCCGATTTTTTATACCACTCCCATATATCATGGTGTTGAATAGGAAAAATTACGAATCGATCTTTATTTTCTTGCAAAATTGGTTCTACTACACTCATCTCAATTTTTTTTAGCTGTTCTTGACGACTTTTTTTGTTTTTAAAGGGTCTTACAAAGATCAAAAAATAGGGTAAAAGTTCTACTAAAAGTTAACAAACGTTTTCAACAAAGTTTTCAACACGAGTAAATTTCACATTCGTCTAAGCTTAAAACAAAAACAATTCGTAATAACCTGTTTATCAAATAGTTAATATTAAACTCAAAAGATATCAACAACACTGTTAGCAACCTCGGGAAGTACTGATTTCACACTTATTCACAGGTTTTAGCTCTAAAAAAATTAACATTTAAAAATGATCAAATTACGGGATAACCGTAGCGGCATTTAACCGAAAAATTTAACAAAAAAAGCAAGCTTAACAGCTTGCTTTTTATAAAAATTAAAGTACTATATCTCGTTTTGGGTCACTCACTAATACCTAACAGCTATTTGCTTTGTCACTTCTCCAATCGAGCGAAGTTTAGACATATTATTGTGTAACCTCACTCTCTTTCCTCGCGCTTGACCTACAACATCTGATTTTAGTATTCTCAATGATTCACGCCTAGGTTTTATAACCGAGGTCACCTCTTGTAAACTTACATTTGTAGCGGTATCTACAACCTCTTTTACTTTTTTTTGCAACCTTAATAATCGCCAGGCAGCAATGTTTGAAAGAGAGTTAACTTCGCTATTTTTTAGATCTATTGCCTCAACACTATCTAAAGTTTTGAATATCTCTTTGAAGATTCTATCAAAAAATTGTTGTGGTGTCTCTACCTTTTCATCCCATGGTCGTTTATCAAAATTGGGTGAATGGAAATTTTGCAGAAATGTTGATATAAATGGAAAATTATGCGCCAGCTTCCTTTTAACTTCAGTTTTCAATGCATTTTCATAAACTTTAGAACGGTCATTATATACCCACAAGATCCTGGTTTTAAACCCTCCTCTTATTCCATAAAAAGCATTGTTCAATACCTGATACTCCTGTTCGTGATACGTTACCCCCGGAATAAGACCCAAAAACTCTTTATCTGCATATGTAATTCCTTCTAAATCGAAATCTTTAATATTTTCTGTAGAAACTTCATCAGGAATTTGGGATCCTTTGTATTCTCTATTCGACAAAAGATGCGTTTTATGTAATCCCTGTATGGTAGCTTTATAAGTTCTTTGGTCAAAAACTTTTCCAATTCCTCTTTTGCCCAAAAAATTAGATGGTGATGTTATATCTCCTTCTCCGTTAGTGATTTTTGATACGTCATGCCCAAACAGTTGTAATAAAAAACTATCTGCGCTTAAGCCAAAAGGAAATCTTGAATCCTTTTTCATAGGTGTATCGGTATTGATAAAAATCACCATAGATCGTACTCTTCTTTTTAAAAGCGGTATGATTCCATAATTATCTGTATACCCACCATCACCAAAAGCTCTATCAACGGTCAGTGCCGGATCAAAAGGAGTTACAGGCCAGGTTTTGAATTTTGGAAATATCTGTAAACCTCCTAGTATATTCATAGAATATTGATGTACCAGATGAGAAATATAACCAGGTGCGGCTCCAGAAACTCCCATAATATCCTTTAAACTCAAACGCCGATGATCATTTTCAATATTTGTCTCTACCAATGCATCATTAGGTTTAAAATCTACAGGATTTCTATAAGTATCCCAGCCAATATTTTGAAGGTACCCTCCACCAATGGTAAAATTAAAGCTCCCTCTATGTCGACGGTGAATTCCACTGTATTTTGGTGTAAAGTCAACATGCTCCCAAGCAGAATGATTGTCTTTTATAACTGGCAATATTCCTTCATTGGTTATTTTGACATAATCCTGATTTAAGGCTCCATTCACACACATATAAGGCCTTTCCTTTTCTACAGTATAAAAATCATGTTGATTCAAATGATTATTCCTTCTTGTCATGCGTGTAATATCTAACGCTTTCCAGGTAGTGTGTCTGTTCTTATCTAATCCCAATTTCTTTAAAAATACATCTCCAATAATATTACCGAAGGTTTCATCGATATCTGCGCCAGAAAAAAACTTAGAATATTGCTCTAACAATCTATGGTTCAGTCTAGAATTTGCGATAGAATGTGCAAAAATTTGTGATCTGGCATGAATTGTATCTATACTTCTAGCGGTTATATTTTCGGGTGGAGTATATGTACCTAAAAAATCTGTATCTTTTATTCTTTTTGGTAAATAAGTGTAAGGTACCATGGCCCAACTTCCTCCAGAAATAGATCCCGTATATCGTATTTTTGATTGCAAGTTCATTTTATGAATTGCTTGCAAATACCCCAAGGACAAGGAGGCTGACCTGGTCCCACCTCCACTAAAAGCAAGTCCAATATTTGGACGATTATAAACTCCTGCCTCGGTAAGTTCAGGAAAATTAAATTTCGAATTTGTAGGATAGATTACCACATTGGTTTTTGGTCCTATTAAGTTTCCAAAAAAACGAACAGAATTATCTACATAAGTTCCTAATTTACCTACAATTTCATGTCCGGTGGTATACAACCCAATTGCTCCCTCCACGAGCTTGCCGCCTAATGCTTTAATAAATTCCATATATTACAATTTTATGCTTTCGCTATTTTAGATTCTAGACGACTGATCATTTGCTGTTGTTCTTTGATCGCCTCAACCAGGATGGGCAATAGCCCCTGATAATTGAGGCTTTTTTCTCCTTTTGCATCTGTAAAAGCGAGTTCTGGTATTACCTTTTCTACCTCTTGAGCCACAAAACCATATTGCTTTTTGTCTTCTACATTTTTGGTTTGTTTTGCCTTTGCATTCCAATCATAGGTAACTCCGTTTAGTGCCTCAATAGCTGCCAAAGGATTTCTGATGGTTTCCACGTTTTGTTTAAAAGTTCCATCTGACAATGTCTTATATGCCTGTGTTCCTGCGACCGAGCCATTCACCTGCAAATCGTGAGTTGGATTTTCTACTCCTATACCCACCCTTTTGCCTGCTAACAAAACACTCATTACTGCTTTTCCACCGTTATCAAAATGAAAACTATCGTTACTATCCTTGTAGCGTAATCCCCAATTTTTAAATCGTTTAGAATGTGCTAGCACCATTTTATCAGCATTTGATGTACCTCCTTCAAACAAATACTGAGCAGGAGAATTCCCATTTTCATATTGGATACTTTCTACTTTCAACTGGCCATTTTGCGAAGTGTTTTGCCCACTAGAAGCTCCACTATTCGAAGAGTTCCCAGCCTGACCAAGCAACCCTTTTAATGTAGAACCGTCTTGAAAAACTATATCTTGATTTACCGGGTCGATAATAAGAAGGTCTTTATTTGATTTTCCTTTAAAAACAATTTTACCCGGAATGATTTCTTCATTTTGCCAACCAAAAATTTTGAGATCTTTGATTTGCCCTTCTACACTAGTCACATTACTAGCATTTAATCTTTTGGCTCTCACATAACTATCGGTAACAGTTGTACTACCATTTTTACCCTTAACACTTATGTGACTTGAAGTACTAGAATTACCTAAATGAAAAGTACCTCTCGACAATCGTGTTACAATTTGTCCTTTGGTATCCTCAATAAAGATATCCTCGCCATTTTTGATACGAAGATCTCCTTCGATGTGTACTTCTTTGTCTGTTAAAATTACGTCTGCTTTTTTCATTTTCGCTTGTATTTAAGATTTATATAAAATTTGATTTTGTACTGTCTGAAGCATCAAAATGCTTGAAATAAAAATTATCTGTACCCAGATCCTTATCGACCATAGTGACATGTATTTTTCCATTTATTCCGGGGGTTTGAGCAATTGGGTTCTGCCCTGAGGAAAGATTACAATAGGTGATCCCTTCGAGTTCATCACCTTCAAAAATGGGATCTCCCAACCAAGGGATATAGTTTGTCCTTTTTTGAATTTTCTTGTAAACAAACTGCCTACCAGTATACATATCAAAACCATAGATCCCCGCATCTTCATCTCTACTGTCACTTAACAAATAGAGCTGACCATTAGGACTAAAACACCCTCCCTGAATTCGTTTTAATTTGAAGTTTTGAAATGCTGTGTTGTAAAGAGGAAAGGTCTCTAGCAAAACTGCTCCTGTAATATCATTTCCTTTTACTTCTAATTGATATACAAACAATCCCTGTGTTGAATCAAAATCAAAATTGCTGGTAAACAATCTCTTCGTTTTTGGATCAATCGCACACCAGGGGAATCCATTTTGATCTTTATTTATGATATCATGACCATACAGCCATTGAAGAGTTTGACTATCATATACTCCTACTTTTGGAGGGCGTTCTCCTTCAAGAGGAACAAAAACTTTATTTAGATAGATATCGATATCACCCATATGATCATACCCGTTTCCTTCTCGAAAAAGCGAAGATGGAATTCCGGCATTCTTAGTTTTTTTGGTTTCGGTAGTGATTCTGGTTTTCATTGGTATTTTAAAAAGGTTGTGACGATTTGTAAAAAACCAGTACGAACCATCTTGTGCCACGCCTTGACTATTATCACCCCATTCGGGTTCAATTTTGGCGGGAAACTCTGCGCTTTTAGTTAGTTTACGTGGTGCTTGACAAGCTGTAAGCCATCTTTGTAGCGAGATATCGCCTCTATTTTGGTAAAAAGGATTTAATTTCTCTTTTAAAGCCAAAGAAGTTTGACCATAAAAATCAGAAAATAGACCTCTTAAAGACTTATGCGTTTTCATGTTGCATATTTTTAATTAGTTGAATATCACTTACCAGTTCTTCTTTGTAGAGATATGGAGTATCTCCCATACCCAGTACTGCTATAATCGCTCCTTTGGGAGCTTTTTGAACTGCATACTGTATGGCTTTTCCTCGCTGTGGTACTTTGATTATTTGTGTCTCGTCACCTGCTATTTCGGAAAGAATATTAGCAGTAATCTCATTACGTGAATTATCTTGAGTGAGGATCACTTTATCACTGTAGCGCTTAGCTATTTTACCCATAATCGGGCGCTTGGTTTTTGACCGATCTCCTCCACAACCAAAAATCGTCCAAACCTCGGTATACGATTTGTTTTGAATATCACGAAGTAACTGTAGCATCCCACCAGGATTATGGGCAAAATCAACTACAACTTCCTTATCCCATTTCTTTATAAGTTGGTATCTCCCTTCTGGAAGTAAAAACCTCTTTTCATTTTCTAACATAAACTCAACAGGGCAGTTTGAAACTATTGCACATAGAAATGCAGCGCAAAAACTGGGAATAAATACCGAAGAACTTAATTGAATTCCTGAAAACACCTGATTTTGAAATTGCAGCGTAAAACAAACACCTCCTTTGTTATTCTCCTCGATTATATAGGTGCAATCGGCATCAGGTTCTACTCCAAAAGTCAGTATTGTATTATTTGTATATTTTTTGACTTCAGTCAAGTACTTATAAGGAACAATAGCTACACCTTTTGGAATAAGGTGCTCACCAAACATTTTTAACTTGGTTTCTTTATAGTCCTGATAGCTGTCATGATAATCACAGTGTTCATATTTCGATATTTGTGTAAGAACTGCAACATCTAAACCTATTTCATCATATACACCATTTTTGAGCAACGGACTATGAGCCTCAAAATAAAAATCTGAGTTTGGAGATTCTATAATTGCATCTTCAATTAATACCTCTAAAGGATCATTCTCAACAAGTGAACGCAAAAGATTCTGATTTTTATAAAACCCTCTGGTGCCATAAGTATAGATATCTCGACTACTATTTTGATAGAACTGTTCTAAAAAAAATAGTGTAGATGTTTTTCCGTTGGTACCTGTTACTCCAATAACCATTTTTAGTTGTTTTGGACTTTAGTATCATCTAGAATGAAAAGGTTAACAATGGAAGTAAAATTCTTATCTTAGTTTTTTGTTAACCCTTATCATTTCCATTTGTATTAATGATTAAAGCGCAAACATTAACCCTTTTAAAAAAGGGAGATCCCAAAATGTTGAAAGAGATTTATCAAGAGCATCGAGATGTTTTTATGAATTTTGCAAAACGCTACGATCTTCCTGCAGAAGATATTGTAGATGTATATCAAGATGTAATCATTGCGTTAAGAGAAAATGCGATCGAAGGAAAAATAAAAGGAGAAACCAGTAGTATCAAAACATATCTATTTGGTATAGGGAAGTTTATGATTTACAAAAAGCTAAAAGCTTCGCAAAAGATGATAGTTGTTGAAGATCAACAAACTTTTGAAAATATTAATTTTGAGGAGTTTACTTTTGATAGTGAAGACACACTAAATCACAGACAACAATTATTGCGAAGTGCCTTGGCAAAAATAAGCGCCCAATGCAAGAAAGTGCTAACCATGTTTTATAGCCAAGGATATACCATTGAGGAAATCATGATTGCCGAACAATATGAGAATAAAAACGTTGTTAAAAGTCAAAAATCCAGATGTTTAAAATCCCTAAAACAATTAATTTCCCAGAATTAATATGGAAAAAGAGACGCTGATCATAAAATATTTTGAAGGTTCTTTAACCCAGGAAGAACTGAAACTTTTTGAACAATACCGAAAAGAAGACACTAGTTTTGAACAAGAAGTTCTTTTTCAAGAAGATGCACAAAAAGTACTAAAAGCGGAAGAAAAAGCCAATATAAAATCTCTTTTTAATCAATATGAAGAAGAAATAACCAATAACTCTTCTTCAAAAGCAAAAAACAAAAGTAAATTCTGGCTTGTTGCCGCTTCTTTGGCAATTTTGATTGGTAGTGCTGTTTGGTTTTCTTTACAAACATCTGCTGTTTCTTCAGAAGAATTGTATGCCAATTATTTTCAACCCTATAAAAACGTTGTGCATCCATTAACCAGAAGTGTACAAGAAAAAGATCAGAAAACCATTGCTTTTGAGGCCTATGAAAATGGAGATTATGATACAGCAGCTCACTTATTCAATCAACTTTTTAGTTCAAGCAAAGAACCTTATTATTTGTTTTATGCCGCCAATTCTTTAATGCAACTCAATAAAATGGATGACGCCATTCCTCTATTAGAAAAACATTTAACCACTCAGGATACACTTAATGAAAAATCTGTTTGGTATCTTGCTCTAGCTTATTTGCGAAAGAATAATATAAAAGAAGCCAAAACATATCTAAATCTAATTATCACCGAAAAAAAATACAATCACAAGAAAGCAAAAGAACTATTAGACTCATTGTAAACATTAGAGATAAATTCTGGTTTTTCTTTTCTTAGCAAAGAACCAAACTCCTGTAGCTGTTCCAAGAACCAAAAAAAATACGAAGCCATACAGTAAAGATTTGTTTGAACTACTAATCGGTTTTATCGATCCGCTCACTTTAAATCCAGCCCAATAATACGGATCTTTAAGAATAGGGTCTTCGGTATTTTGAAGGTATTTGCGCTTAGCTTGCGCAATAGCTCGATCTTTTGAAAGCCCATTTTTAAGGGAGTCATAATAATACCTCATTAATACTGCAGTGGTTTTATCATCAACCTTCCAAAAGGTTGTAGTTAATGAAGAAACACCAGCATAAAAGAAGCCTCTCTCCATACTTAACATGCCTTCTCCTTGTTTTAAAGAACCAAAACCCGTTTGACATGCGCTTAATGTTACCATATCGGCATCAATTTGATAGCTATATAAATCCTTTACAAAAAGCTTATCACTTGGTGTTACACTGGTTTCTCCTTTTGAAAAAGAAAGGTAAGAATAGTCTGGATTGGTATCATTAAAAAAACCGTGAGTGGCAAGATGAATAATTTTATATTGATCAGAAATTTCTTTAAAATTTTCAATAGAAGCCTGATTATCAACAAACAACCTTCCATCAAAATATTCGACGATTTTTTGAGCTTCATCAGTATTATGAAGTAATTGTCCATTAGCACTACCTGCTTTAAAAACAGGAGCAAAAACTGCCATCTTCGTAGTTTTTGAATACTTCAACTGCTGCTCACTATATAGTGTAAGTGAATTGGCATATGAAAAAGCATAATCATTGATAAGATAATCTTCGGGAAGATTAGATTTTGACAACCCGCCAAAAGGTATATAATGAAAAAATCTATCAGGAATAATAAGCAGCGATGAAACTTCTGCAGGGATCGCCTCCTTTACATAGCTCTCGTAAATAATCTTTGCTAGTTGTGCACTACTACCAACATCTTGATAATTAAAAGAAGTTACATTTTTATACCACTGTTTAATAACGGCTTCTCTTCTTTTATCAATCGGAAACTTCTCGAAAGAGGCACCTTTTTTTGTAATAGATATCGTATAAACATTTTCCGGAGTAACAAAATAACTAATTGCGCCTTGATCCTTGGTAATCACCTCTTTTTTTGCTTTATCCAGCGATATTACTTCAGAATTATATTTAAGATCATAATAACTTGGATACTTTTTTTCTATTTTTTCTATAAAATCGTAATATCGATCTCGCTCTTCATACAACTCCTTTATCTTTGTATTTTTAGATAAACTATCTCGAGATCTAAATATCTCCTTTTCCAAGTTATGAAGAGTTGATTGATAAATTTTTTCCTTTACAACAATCTCATTGGGAACCAATCCAAATTTTTGCGCTTGAGTTTTTCTTACTGCTTCAAGCAAATATATCCCCTTGCTTTTCTCAAAAAAATAAAAGGCATCTTTAAGATAGGATTCTTGCCGATCTTCTTCGTATAATGCATAAGCAATTTTAATCATTAAATTGAACGAGGGAAATACGTTATTAACCAAGAACTCTTTGTCTAACTGATTCTGAAATTCGGGTTTCATTGCATCTACTGCCTTTATTATCTGATATGAAGTTCGGTTGGCAATTTCTAAGTATTCTTTAGTATCATACTTAACGTAAGCTAGATTTAGGGCTTTTAATTTCAAAGACAATACTTTTACAAACATTTGCTTTGAAAAAACCTTATCTACTTCGGGAAAACTATTAAAATCTTCTTGGTTGCTAAATTCTAAAGATAATTGGGTGAGTGCTTTTTGATACCTTTTAAGTGCTTCTAATGGCTCTTTTTTAGACGCATAAACGTTTCCTAAGTTTGCATAGGCTTGCGCTAGATCTTGATGTTTCTCTCCGTAAAAATATTGATGTGTTTGGGTAAGATATTCCCTATAAAATTTTTCGGCTTTCGCATATTCTTTTTTTTGCAGGAAAATATCTCCATAAAACTGATGCGAAGTCCTTTGAAAAGGATCGTTTTGAAGATAATACTTTTTACTTTGCTCTAATACACCCAATGCACTGTCTAGTTTTTTTTGAGCTATATAACTTTTAGTTATAATTTTTTGAATAGAAATGATCGTATTTTTAAATCTTTTTTGATTTTCTTTTTCATATCTATTAGTATAATATTGTAGGGTTTTCTTCGCCAGTTTAATCGACTCCTCATACTTTTTTTCTTTAAAATACAACGAGGACAATGATACTTCGGTCGCTATTTGTCTGTTCTTATTGCCTATCTCCAGATTTTTATTGTAATACAATTTGGCTTGCTCATACTTTTCTTCATATTCATAATTACCAGCTATATAATCATGAATAAGATATATCATTTTTGACCGATCATCATGCCCGATGGTATCTTCTGTATTCTCAAGCCTATTTAAAAGTTCTTCAAACTGTCGTAGAGAAGTTTGTGTATCCTTTATTTTGTAATGATATGACGCATAATCAAAAAGTAGTCTATTCTTATATTTACCCTTAGTATGGAGTGTGTATACTGCTGGATCATTTTTTAAAATCGAATCTGTTTTTTTTAAATAGCAGGAAACCTTATTGAGGTCATAGTGATAATCACTACAAAAAGACAAATAGGTTAAAATATCTAATTTATCGGTAAGGTAATCGTTCCTATGGGCTATTTGGAAAGCCGCTTCAAAATAATAGATTAAACTATCTTTTTCTGTATACAAAAACCCGATGCCTTTTTTTACTAAGGCATCGAGTTCTTTTCTCGTATTATGTTCTTGTTCTTGACCGCTAATCAATTGAACAGAACCAAAAAATAATAAACCCCAAACAAGGTATTTCATTTGTTATAGTTGTTGTGTTTTAACAATCTTATCGAATCACCATATTATTGTATCTAAACCTAAAGGCATTAACCAAATTATTATCGTTTATTTGGTTAATATTCTACGGCTATTTTCTCTTATTTTGAAAGTATTGAGGACAATTATCTTGATTAGCTTCTTCTAATGATTCAATTACAAAACTTACAGGCCCTGAATAATCCATTTCCTCATATTTATAAAACGGAACGAACAAGGAACCATCTTCTAATCTTTCAGGTGATCCAAATTCACCCACTGGCTCTCCATATCTATTAACCAGCTCAATATCCAGATGATCTCCTTCTATTTCTTGTGCAATAAATAACCTTTTTAAGTCACTTAAATCTCTTGGACAGTTTCCTTGATTATCATCTTCTGGACATCTTTCCGGAAGTGGAGCATCAATTAACACTCTAGAATATCCTGTTAGTTTATCCAAATCAATCATCTCTCGCTCAATTAGAGCACTTACGGTCTCTACACATAATTTGGCTTCATCTTCACTCATTTCAGGATAGTCCTTATCATCAGAATGGTTTTCAAAATATGCCACTGCTGTTTCACATTCTTTCAATCTCTTTTTAAGACATTCTAATGACAGATTCTCAAGTAAGAAATCTCCCGAATTTTCTTGCTGACTGGTTTTGGTGAATTCTTCTTCTAGTTTGTTTTCTGGTTCATCACAGGACCAAAATATTGTAACAATAATAGTAACCGCAAAAAAATAATTTTTCATTTGTGTGATTTGTTTTAATTAATATTCCCTTTTCCCTTTAGTACCTTGGTTACAAAAAAGTAAACATCCCCTCTTATTTTTTTATTTGTAACTAAGACAGGCGAATATACAGCCAATACCACAACAAAATAAAGGGGTCAAAACCCCTTTTTTACTTTATAACAAAATTGATCGAAAAGTTATTTCTTAAGGTTAGCAGCTACCTTTTCCAAGGCTATATACCAATCTTCTCCAAACTTGCGTATGAGAGCTTCTTTTACAAATTTGTAGACCGGAACCTGTAATTCTTTACCTAGCGTACAGGCATCATCACATATTTCCCATTTGTGATAGTTTACTGCAGAAAACTCGGTATATTCCTGAATTCGTATTGGATATAAGTGGCAGGAAATTGGCTTTTTCCAATCTATTTGACCTTGATTATAAGCCTCTTCAATTGCACACATAGCTGTGCCTTTTTCATTAAAAATTACGTAAGCACAAGCCGCTCCTTTATCAATAAGCGGAGTTTCTAATTCTCCGTTTTCAGTTTTAATATATAGACCTTGTCTTTCTATTGCCTTAACCCCTTCTTCACGTAAAAAAGCTTTGACTATAGGATAAACTTCTTCAAGCTTTTGAATTTCAGACTCTTCTAAAGGAGCTCCAGCCTCCCCATCTATACAACATGCGCCTTTACAAGCAGAAAGATTACACACAAAATCTTTTTCTATAATATCTTCTGAAATGATGGTTTTTCCTAACTGAAACATGGCGCTAAGATAATTGTTTGGCGCATTTTTTTTAAGTTTATTTATCTTTTTATGCTACTTTTATTACTAAAAATAGCCATACTTTTGCTAACAAAAAGTAACACACAACAAATTGACATTATTGTATAACTAGCAACACTAACTACCTATGAATTTTGATTTTACACAAATCTTAACAGCTAGCATGATCCTTTTTGCTGTAATAGACATTATTGGCAGTATACCTATTATCATAGATCTTCGTAAAAAAGTTGGTCACATACAAAGTGAGAAAGCTTCTATTGTAGCGGGTATTTTAATGATCGTTTTTCTATTTGTTGGTAAAAACATATTAAACCTTATTGGTATTGATGTAAATTCATTTGCCGTGGCTGGTGCCTTTATTATTTTCTTTTTGGCTCTAGAAATGATCCTGGGCATTCAACTATATAGAGATGATGAACCTGAAACTGCTGCTGTGGTTCCTTTGGCATTTCCATTAATAGCTGGAGCAGGAACCATGACTTCTATTCTCTCGCTAAGAGCAGAATACCACCCCGAAAACATAGTTGTCGCAATTATAGTAAATATCATATTTGTATACATCGTTCTTAAATCTTCTGGCAAAATCGAAAGATTTTTAGGAAAACAAGGTATTAATGTGATTCGAAAGATTTTTGGGGTTATTTTATTGGCTATTGCGGTAAAATTATTTGCCACCAATATAAAAGGCCTGTTCTAAATACAATTTTATAAAAATTTAAATTAAAATACTTTGAAATACTTTATATACATTCTTATTGCAATTGCCTCGGTATTATTGGCCTACAATACTATTCACCTAGATTTTAAAGATTTATTCGGTAAAGATAGTAAGGCAGCTCTTGTAGGTGTTTTTGCCTCCGCATGTACTATTGTGCTTATGCTCATTTTACTCATTTCTAGACGTATTCAAGAAAAAAAGAAAGGAAAGTAATAGCACTAAAGCTTTTTAGAAAAGAAAGAAACAAGCAATAATAACCGGTGGCACCGATATCACCATCATAATCATAAAGAAATTGTGTAATTTCCTATAGATAAGTGCTTTTTTAAGCGATTTTTTAAGCTTTAAGTCTGTAGAGCTTCCTATATGCTCTCTAATCACATCGGCAGACACGTAGGAGGTATCTACCAAAATATCGTGTTTTAAAAAAATAGACGCACTATTATCAAGCAACCTAAATGCTACTGCTATGATAAAGAAAAAGAGTGGGGAGCAAATTCCTATTGCTATGAGATATTCTTCAAGTATAGACATATAATGGGACTAATTACCCTCGCTTTGAGAGAGCGATAATACTTTGTTAATCATTGCATCATCTTTATTTATTATTTTCTCAAACACATCAGTACCAAATAGCTGTTGTGCCATGGTAGCCTTCAAATATTTTTTAAGCTGCTCTTGATAATTTTTCAATTCGATATCAACCCCAATTCGTCTTGCATATCTCATAAAGCCCTCTGCAAAATCATCTGTAATGACTACCTCATCTTTAAACTTTTCTTCAGACAAATTATTGTAGAACTCGCGCTTTTTATCGAGTTCTTCAAAAACATAGCGCCCCATTCGGCCAGATCGCAAAAGATAACTTAGCGTCTCTCCCACTCGTGTCGTATCTTTACCCACAAAAATATCTGGGATAATACCTCCACCGCCATATACTATTTTGCCCCCTGGTGTCTTAAATTTTAAGGAATCTGCCACCTGAATACTATCTGCACTAAGCATTTCACCATTCTTATATCGCTCCAAATATTCATTAAAATATTCTTTATTCCCATTTTCATATGGTCTTTGAATCGATCTCCCCGTTGGCGTATAATATCGAGATATTGTTAATCGAACCGCGCTACCATCTCCCAAAGCCATTTCTCTCTGTACAAGTCCCTTTCCGTAAGAACGTCGTCCAACTATTGTTCCTCTGTCATTATCTTGAATTGCTCCGGCAAAAATTTCGCTGGCAGAAGCAGAATTTTCATTCAACAATACATATATCCCTCCTTCTTCGAAATCTCCTCTATGGGTTGCAAAATTATTTTCTATGGCTCCTTTTTTATTTTTGGTAAACATGATAAGCACGTCATCTTTAAGGAACTCATCCGCCATTTTTAAAGCTGGAGCAATAAATCCCCCTCCATTATCTCTAAGATCAACCACCATGTTTTCTGCACCTTCTATCTTTAAAGAGTCTAGGGCTCTCTTAAATTCTTTAAAGGTAGTTTCTGCAAATCGATTAATTTTAATATAACCCAACTCATCGGTTAACATATAAGCTGCATCAACACTTTGTAGTGGCACTCTTCCTCTTTTTACCATGACATCAAATACTCCGGTACCTTTACGAAATACTTTCAATTGTACCTGACTATTAAGTTCGCCTTTCAATTTATCTGCAAGCCTATCTCTAAGCAGGCTTTCTCCATACAGCGTATCATTATCTGCCATTAGAATTCTGTCACCTGCTTTAATTCCCGATTTTTCACTAGGTCCCCCTTTAATGGTGTTGATTACCGAAATTGTGTCTCGGAAAGAATAATAGGTCACTCCAATTCCAATAAAATCTCCCTGCATACTCTCGGTAATACCTTCCAACTCTTCTGGCGGAATATATACAGAATGAGGATCTAGATTTTCTAAAATGCTATTTACAGTTACTTCTACGATACTATCGGTATTGATCTCATCGACATATTCATAATCGATGTAATCTATCAGGCGGTTAAGCTTCTCTTTTTTTGCATTAGAAGAGAACAACTTGGCAGAAGGGTTGCTAAAATCTAATTTACTACCTAAAAACACTCCCGCTCCTACTGCTAATCCCAAAAACAAGGGCAAGTATTTTTTTGAATATCCCATTAATCTTCTAAATCGGTAATCTGTTCTATTTCTACTCCGGCTTTTTCCAAAAATTTAAGCCCGGAATTATCTTTATACCCTACTTGATACACGATCCGCTTTATACCGGCCTGGTGAATCAACTTACTACATTCCTTACATGGTGATAATGTAATGTATAACGTAGCTCCTCTACAAGATTGGGTAGAAGATGCTACTTTTAAAATTGCATTGGCTTCTGCATGCAATACATACCACTTTGTATATCCTTCTTCATCTTCGCATGGATTCTCGAAACCCGTTGGTGTTCCGTTAAATCCATCGGAGATGATCATTCTATCCTTAACAATAACCGCACCAACTTTTTTCCTTTCACAATGGGATAATTTCCCCCATTCTCTAGCTATTCGTAAGTAGGCTTTGTCATACTTTAGTTGTTTCTTTTTAGACATAGGGTAGAATGACTCGTATTAACATAACAATCAAAGTACGAATATATTATTACAATGTGGCAAATACAACTGAAAAGAGGACTTAATTACCAAATTTTATTGGCAATGATCATCGGGATTACCATTCCTATAACAATCGAAGAGACTACCAGAATCCATTCTCGCTTAGAAAACCTTAAAAATGATTGAAATATAAAGCTCACAATAAGAACAAATAAGACCACTACCAATTGTGCTGCTTCGACTCCCAGTGCAAATTCTATTAAAGGGAGAATTTTGGAACTAACATTACTACTAATCGCCTTAAAATAGTTAGAAAATCCTAACCCATGAATAAGCCCAAAGAATATGGTTGTACCATATAAAACCCCAATTTTACTAGTATTTGAACCATTTTTGGATGTAAGAATATTAAAAATTGCTGTAGCCAAAATAGTTATGGGGATTAAGAATTCTACCAAACTCGCATTCACAGACACTACATTGTAGGCTGCCAAAAACAATGAGACTGTATGCCCAAGTGTAAAAAGAGTAACTAATAATAGAATGCGTTTCCAGTGATCGAAGGTATACCCTATGACAAGTACAACTAAAAATAAGATATGATCATAAGCCGTCCAATCTAATACGTGATTGAAACCAAGTTTTACATATAACCAAAATTCTGACATACTTCATATTTTTGAGGTTGGGCTAATGTACAATTTAAAACGTGAAGAAAGAAATGACTGAAATTTCTTATTAAAAGTTTAACCCTTTCCTACCTAAAAATAGGGTTATTTTCCTTCTTCATACAAAAATAAATTACTTACTTTTACTCGACTTACGTAAGCCCGAAGAGTGTAATTGGAATATATCACAAAAACTCTTAATAAAAACAACAAATGAAAAGTATTAATACTAATACCATTCTTCAAATTGTAGCACTATTATTTCTAATTATTATTGGGTATATGACTTTTAGTTCTGGATCTAACTGGAAAATTATCAAGTCTGAATTAGACAATGCCAGAAATGAGTTAAAGACCTCTCAAGAAACCCTAGTGAATACAAAATCTGAACTGGAAAGCTCTAAAAAAGAGTTTGAAAAAATGAAAGCACAAAAAGATCTTATTATTCATAAAAGAGATTCTTTGATTTTAGATTTTAAGAGGAGAAATGCCAAAGATTGGGAAGAATTACAACGAATTAAGGATTCGATAAAGCTTGTTAATGATCAATTGGCTAAAGACAGAGTTATTGTTGGTAGTTTGTTAGGATTAGATCAATAATATATCGAAAATCACACGATACTCTTTACTTTATTTTATAGTATATAATTCACACATCATGAAAAAAATTGCAATTATTTTTTTACTCTTTACAGTTTCGATTTCCTTTGGTCAGGATCTAGATTCGCTGAAAGTTATTGAAATACCCAGATCATACGCCGATCGCATTGGAGAGCCGTTTCAAGTAAAAGAAGATAGTTTATATATGTTTCGCACTTCTGACATTTATTTGGTTAATGTGAAGTCTTTTACCGCGCTTAAAAAAGTATACTTAAGCACATTGGATCAAGATAAAATGACCAAAGACTTAATCGAGAAATACACCCAAACATTAAGAAAGAATATTGATCTGGAGAAAAAATTAAAAATCAACTTTCAAGCTTCAGACAGTTTAGATTTGGAAGTCTATAAAAGAACGCAAACCACATTGGCCAATACGCAGCGAGCTCTTGATTACACGATAAATAGTCTTGAGAAAGCATCAAACAGTTTAGAGATTGTTGAAAAGAACGCTAAACGACAACGTAGAAAAAGTGCTTTTGAAAAATTCCTCTTTGCTCTGGGTGGTGTTGGAATTGGTGTATTGGTAGGGGTTTCTTTGTAAACACAACCTATGAAAAGAAAAAGGTATACCTTATAACTCACAAAATGGCATACCTTTTTCTAGGTCTAGTATTCGTGATCATGCAACACTAGTTACATCCCAAATCAATTTTAGAAGCATCATCACTATTTGGAATACAATTTCCAGATCTTACCTTGTTAGGCACATATCTATCTAAGTTTGGATCTCTAAGACCATTTTCTATAAACAATACCAAATTGTTTATCTGGTTTTGCGTAAGGTTTTGTTGTTCTTTAAAAATTGGATCCAAAAGATGGGTAGGAACTGGAGCTTGCCCGTTAGTTCCATCTTTTTGAGGAATCCCATTTAATTTATACACCACAATATCTCTTATTGAAGTAAAAGACCCGCCGTGACCATAAAAGCCATTATCTGTTAGATTGTATAACGTAGGGGTCTTAAATTTAAATCGATCTCTTCCCAGATTGCTAAACCCTTTTCTCCCTAACCTAACATTACGTTTAAAACTTAAGGTATCTTTAACCACCACTGGATTACCCGGAGAATTGGAAAAATCGAACATCCCAAGCGCATAGAAATTTTCATCATTTAAGGCTGGTCCAGTATGACACTCGTAGCATTTTGCTTTACCAAAGAATAACTTCGCCCCTCTTTTTTCTTTATTGCTTAGTGCATTCGAATCTCCTTTAAGCCATTGCTGCCAGGGCGATTCATTTGCAAGCACTGTTCTTTCATAGGCCGCTATAGCAAGTCCTCCGGTTTCTCTTGTATAACGTTCTGCCTTTGGAATATCTGGAAAAGCTTTGTTAAACAAACCTTTATAATTAAAGTTGGTTGCAAAATCTTCATTTATCAATAATCCATGAACATCTTGTCCTTTTAGTGCCTGCACTTCTACACCTTCAAATCCTAAAAAATTTTCGGGTATATTGGCCCAGTTAGCTTCAGTTCCAATATTGGGACCCATTGCTCCAAATTGCCCATTCCATAACATGATCCTCTGAAAAGCTGCATTAAGAATTGTAGGAGACCTAATGGGCTGTATATCCACCAAGTCGACTGAAATGTTAGGATCTATAATTCTACCTTCACCATTGACCCCAAAACCTATTCCCCCTTCTCCAATTCCCTGTCTTACCCCTGCACTAAAACCTGCTGCTGCATGATGGCATGAAGCACAAGAATAGGTATGTAAGTTTGCTGCAGATTTTGGATTTCCTCCTGTAGCCGTATCGTGAAAAAGTAACTTTCCTAACTTTACTTTTTCTGCCGTGATAGGGTTTAATGGATCCTGCGGAATATTTGCATAATCATTACTTTCAGGAAGAATAAAAAATGAAACACCTACCCCACCAGAAGCATTGCCCAAAGCCGAAAGAAGCTGACTATCTAAATTAGCATTCATTTTATCGATCCCCTGCGAGCTTTCTTTTTCAAGAACTATATAATCTTCCTTTTCACAAGAAAAAAAGACAATAATAAATATCAATAAGAATGCTTTTCTAGTAAGTAAGCCTTTATATATAGTAGATAACAACTTCATCTTCTTATTTTTCTAATTACAATTTCATTACTATTTCAGTTTCCATTTCCATTTCCATTTCCGTTTCCGTTTCCGTTTCCATTCCCGTTTCCATTCCCATTTCCGTTTCCATTCCCATTTCCATTTCCATTTCCGTTTCCATTCCCGTTTCCATTTCCGTTTCCATTCCCATTTCCGTTTCCATTTCCGTTTCCATTTCCACCACCGTTATCACCATTATCTCCCCCTCCTCCATCTGCTTCGCAACCTAAATCTAAATTCGATTGATTATCACTATTGGGGATACAGTTACCAGAATTTACTGTATCGGGGACATATCTTATCAAGTTAGGGTCTCTCAAACTATTTTCTATAAATGCTACCAGATCATTAATTTCCTCTTCGGTAAGCACCTGTATTTCTTTAAAAGTTTCAGCTAGAAGTGGCATTGGTACATTCTTTTGAGGGTCACCATTAAGCTTGTATTCTACAACATCTTTTACAGATGTGAAAGACGCTCCATGACCAAAAATACCTTGATCGATTAAATTATAGAGTGTTGGGGTTTTGAACTTATAGCGATCACTCACATTATTTGTAAAACCACCTCTACCGTATCGTACTTCACGCTGAAAATTAGAAGTATTGGTCACTACGACTCCTGCTGAATTGAAAAAGTCGTCCATACCCAATGCATAGAAATTTTCGTCGTTTAAAGCTGGCCCTGTGTGACATTCATAACATTTTGCTTTTCCAAAAAACAATCCCGCTCCTTTCTTTTCATTTTCTGTAAGCGCATTAACATTTCCTTTGAGCCAATGTTGCCATGGAGACTCATTTGCTAATACGGTACGTTCAAAAGTTGCAATTGCCAAACCAGCTGTTTCTCTAGTATACCTTTCTGCTTCTGGTAGTTCAGGAAAAGCCGCATCAAATAGAGAACGGTATCCAAAGTTGTCTACAAAACTTTCATTCACCAATAATCTATGTACATCCTGTCCTTTAAGAGCTTGTACTTCTAACCCTTCAAATCCAAGACTATTTTCAGGAATACTTTCCCAGCTTCCATCATTTTCTGCATTGGGTCCTGTTGCTCCAAATTGACCGTTCCAAAGCATTATTCTTTGATAAGCCCCATTGAGTACTGTTGGGGATCGAACAGGCTGAATATCAATTAAATCAACAGATATATTAGCATCCATAATCCTAGCCTCTCCATTAATACCAAAGCCAATTCCTCCTTCTCCAATTCCTTGTCGAATCCCTGCAGCAAAACCTGCAGCTGCATGGTGGCAAGAAGCACAAGAATAAGTAAAAAGATTAGAATTAGTTCTGGGGTTTCCTCCCATTGCTGTTTCATGAAAAAGGAGTTTTCCCAAAACTACCTTTTCTGCAGTTATTGGGTTCAAAGGATCTTGCGGAATATTACTATAATCATCACTATCTGGGAAGGTGAAGAAGGAACGCCCTACACCATCAGACAAACTATCTAGAACATCTTCAAGATCAATATCTAATTGTGTGGCATTTGGGTCATTGACAAAGCTTTTGAAAAAACTTTGCGAATACTGTTGCTCTTCTAAAGGTAAATCTATGTAGTTCTCGTCGTCACAAGAAATAAAAATAACCATGAATATCAAAAAGTATACTTTTCTCATTTGTAAGTTTTTATGATTAGTTTGCTTTATATACCAGACCTAATGAAATTGCCGAAGCTCTATCATAATTTCTACCATTCATATTTACTGTGTACCCAGAAGAAATCCCAAAACTATTTTTATAAACCGGAACATATAAATCAAAATAAAAATTGGTATAGTCTACCTCTGTTTCAGGAAGTGCCGCAGCTCCTCCAGCAGCCACAAACTCTGGAGAACCAATATCAAACCCACTTAATGAGTTTTGAATTCCAACTTTTGCATGGGCATAGAACCATTTATTGTAATATCCCAATTTTGCACTGTAGATGGTAGCATTAGGAACTTCAAAATCTGAGTTGTTTCTAAGACTATAAGCTGCCTGTAACTCAACAAAAATATTGGATGGGGTTGCCAATTGAATAAAACCACAACCATCAAAAGCTGTAGCTCCATTACCAAGAGATAATATCCCTGCCTCTTCATACCCTCCAATAGGTAGCGTTACACCAGTAGCACCGCCAACCGCTATTTTAGTGGCATTATTTAATTTCTTATCGATGATTTTGGCCTTCATAAAAACACTTAAATCCTGTACTCCAGACACCTGACTTTCCTGAATTACAGGATCAGGTACATCACCTTCATTTTCAACTGAAATATAGGGTACATTTATAGTAGTTGACAACCAATCTAATACTCCGTATTCTCCATAAACACTTACAATAGAAGACGAAATCTCTCCCATGTTCATGGGGTTGTTTTTTGCTAAAGTTTCGCCTCTGTAAAAATTATCAAAACTTTTATACGAGTAGGAAGTCGCTACTGTGAGATCATTTTTTTTAGGAAAAAAACCATTGATTAATGTTTGTGCCGATACTGTAGAAATAGTTAAAAAGCATAGTATCAAGATCGCTTTTTTTGGTTGGATTACGTCGAACATAATTGTAAAATTTAGGTTTTAAAAGATGTATCAAACTTTGATAAAAGCTCATGTATACCATTCTACCCTGAACAAAGGGAGGAATCATATGCATACATCATGAGTAAACCGGGTTTATTCATGAAAAAAATTACATTTTGACAATTACCAAAGGGGTAAATATTTCTTGAAGACTATCTAGGGGTAAAAGTATAGAACAGTGGTTCTATTTACTTGCTTGTAATTGGTGTCTTTTCGTTGTTTTTATTAAGATTCCAATCATAGGTAATAAAATGCCTATCTGTTAATTTAATATTTGGATTGATCTTAACATTAGCATATTGATTTATAAAATCGATGACATCGATATTATACGAAGTAAAATCATCTGCATACCACTTAAAAATTTCAGAAACCCTTACAGTACTCGAATTGATTTGATTTCTCTGCGGGTCATTTATAAACTCCCTGGTTCTATCTTCTAGGGCTTCTCTAATATTTGCACTTGTATAGGCCCGATTCCAAAGTCTTGGGGAAGATACTGAACCACAGTTCAATAAAAAGTGAATTCTAGGATCTCCAAATTTTCTTAAAATACTATGTTCTATATCATCAAGACTATAACGAACATTTTGTGATTTAAAAGCTTTTTTCTTCCAAGGATTTTCTACATCGTTTATCGAATTGATAGGATATTCATCAATAATCATCTTCATGGCTGTGGCATTATATACATTAAGCCAATATGCCAGTTTTTCATCTTTACTCCACTGTTCTTGAGGAGCAATAGTTTGTAGGTACCTAAAATATTTATAAAAAATAGCTACATCTGTAGTCACTCCATCGTAGTCGACCATACCTTCATCGGTAACATTGAGAATAAGAATTTGGTCCCAAGCCGAATGATCTACAATTTCCTGACTTTTAATAGCGCTAAATAAAAATAAGAATACAACAAAAAGGAGGGTTCTAAGAGATTTCATTTGATTAGTTATTTTGGGGGTTAAACTTGTTAGTGTTATTTAAAAAATTAACTAACACATAAAAGCTAATTTATAAAAAATTACAATTAATATCATGTTATATAACTAACATTCATTATAATTTCATGTATTTATCCGTTTTTAAATATTAAATTGTAATTTTTTTACTGTAAAACCCTCGTTTTTTATAAAAAATGTTAAATAAAAATATATTCCAAAACAAAAAATCGACAATTAAACCACAACACTATTCTGGTTTTCAATTAATTAAAAAAACAAATATCACTAAAAAAAGTGTTTTTAGAAATGTTAAAATCTGTTCTTTTGAACGATTTCCATAAGTCGGTTTTTATAATTTCTTCCAATAGGAATTTGTGAAGAATCTATGCTTATTTTATTGTCAACAATAGACTGTATTTTTTCTATAGAAACAATAAAAGATTTATGCACTCTGATGAAGTTATGATTATTTAAGTTTTCTTCGGCCTGCTTCATGGTAATTAATGCCAGATGCTTTTTATGATCTAAGGTGTGAAAAGCCACATAATTTTGCATCGCCTCTACGTATAAAATGTCTTTTGCATAGATTTTCTCGTAGGTTCTGTCATTTTTTATAAAAAAATAATCGATGCCAGTAGTAGCAGATATATTTGAAGGTGGATTATTCTTAATTTGCTGAAGCTCCCATACTTTTTTTACAGCCTTAAAAAAACGATTGAAAGTTATTGGTTTTAATAAATAATCAACCACATCGAGTTCAAATCCCTCAAGTGCATAATTAGGGTAAGCTGTGGTTACAATAACTGATGGTCTATGATTGGTGATTTTCAAAAACTCAATTCCATTCATAACAGGCATTTGAATATCCAGAAAAATAAGATCCACATGATGTTGTTCCAAAATCTCGGTCAGTTTCAATGGATTATTGCCTTCGCCTACCACTTTTAGAAAATCGATTTCACGAATATAATTTGCTATACATTCTCTAGCCAAAGGTTCGTCATCTATAATTGCACACTGTATCATTGTTGTTTTTTGAATCTATATTTAAAAAGATAGTTCTTCAGCATAACGCTCCTCAAACTTCCCTTTTCCTTCTAAACGAATTTGTAAGGTAAGATTAAAGGCATTGGATTCTTCGATAATTTCTAAGATATGTTGATGTGGATACATCAATTCTAATCTACGTTTAACATTGGCCAAACCAATTCCATTACATCCGATAATATCACTAGAATTTGCTTGTCTGGGTGCCGTACTATTTCCAACTTTCATGGTAAGATTGGCGTTCTCAAAGGCAAGGTCTATTGTAATCCAGTTCTTTTGCGCCTGGGTTTGAGAAACATGCTTAAATGCATTTTCTATAAAAGGCATTAATATGAAAGGAGCTATATTAATATTTGAAGATGTAGTTGGAGTAATATTGAACTCACAATGTACACTAGCATCTAATCGAAGACTGCCTAATTCTATAAAATTATTTAAGTAGTTGAGCTCATGTTCCAAGGGTATTTTGGCTGAATTGCATTCATAAAGTTGGTATCTCAAAAGATCTGAAAACTTCGCCAGAGAATCTGAAGCCATATCTGGATTCTTATGAATTAATACAAAAATTGAATTAATTGTATTGAATAAAAAATGTGGATTAAACTGAGATTTCAAGAATTTGAGTTCTGTTTCTATTTTCTCTTTTTCCAATTCTTGTTCTCTTTTCCGGGTTTCGATCCAATTTTTGCCTAACTTAATACTCATTGCTAATGTCATACTCGCAATTGTAGACGACAAGGCATTAGATTTAAAAAGTTCCCAATATGCAGTAGTGGGTTTCTTAAATAATTCTTCAAAAGGTAGCCCGGTGACAAGAGGTGTTAGATAATAACCACTCACAATAAAAGAAGCCGTAATCATGATTGTAAGAAACAAAGCAAAAAGATAAATTCTGTATCTCCCGGTAATCAAGTATTTTGGGATCAGGTAGTAGAGGTTAAAATAAACTGCCAATGCTTGAAACACTACATAAAAAATAAACTTAGTAGTATAGGGCGAAAATAAAATATTATCAATTGCTTGCACAGGATCTCCTATTGATATCGACCACCAAGCAAAATGGTATACCGCCCAAAATAATAAATGATAAATTTTATATTTATAAAACCACTGAAGCATACTTGCTATATAAAAACAGATTTACTCGTTGCATTGAATTTATGTAATTTATAGTAGACTCCCAATTTTATTGTCTTTTAAAATATTGGATTCTAAATTTCTAGATGCCATAGATTTTTATAGAACTCTGCTCTTTGGTATTAAAAAACAGACCTATGATAAATAGTGAAACAACCTCTTATAATTCATTTATTGCACTCTAAACAATTCAGAATTTATTAAAACTAGGAATTCATAGTGTTTTATCGAATTGATAATTAGAAATGTTATCAAAATATTGATCAACTGTATGATTTTATAAACAAACAGCAATTATCTTGTTTTACTCATTTCTTATACTTCATTTATCTAATTTTACAACCTTCGTAAACACAATTGTACGGTTTGTCACTTAGCTTTTAAACCTGAAAACAAATGATGTTACTTTACTATCACTACACAGCAAAAACATTACAAAATGACACGAATCACTTTACTATTATCGGTTTTAATTTGCTCTAATTGATTTTTAATACAACAGAAAAACATCTAATCTATAGGATCGTTTTCTTAAAGGTGGTAATTGACTTCTATTCTTTTATAAAATGCACAGACTTATTCACTCTTTCTCCTTGTATACTAAGAATATAATTTCCTAAGGATAACCTTTTAATAGGTAATTAATAAAGATGCACTCCTTTGATTTTTTGGGTCATCACCCTACGACCATTCAAGGCAAATATCTCAATCGAAAATTCCTTTTGATCTAGCCCATCAATTGACAAACCAACATTATGATTAGTAGTTATAACAAACCCAACCTCTCACAACACTATGTAAGAGGTTAGATTAGCCTATCAAATTATTGCTTTATAAAATGCATGGTTTTATTAATACCATTAGCCCTTATATTTAACATATAACTACCAGTTTCTAAAGCCTCAAGGGATATTTTGTAAACATGTGTTCCTTTGGTTTTCTTGATTAAAACTCTTCGGCCTATGATATTAAATATTTGGATAGATACCTCCTGATTTTTTAGCCCACTAATTGATATTTCATTACTCTTGACTGGGTTAGGATAAACAGAAATAGTACTTAAATCATCTTTTGCTACAGCTATTTTACTGAGCCTATTGGCACATGATGGGGCTTGAGTAGAATTACTAAAATAAATAGTAAAGTCCCGGTCTTTCGAAACTAATGCCAGATTGTTTCCATCTATAGCTACCCAATAACTTCCATCAAGGCCTACAAATCCTGTATTTGATAGGGTTACTTCAGGATTAGCATTTTGCAATTGATAGGTCATCGTTTCAGAAAAATCTACATACCAGCTTGGAATCCCATCATTGGTATTTAAAGCAAACTGATACAGTCCATTATATGAAGGATCCCAGTTGATCGAAAATTCCCTAAAGTTATCTAGGCTAGGGCCTCCAGTACCTAAAACATATGCATGGTTGTAGGAGACTTTATCCATTGCAGGAATTCCGTTGGCAATTGGAGTCCCAAAAGAACAGTTGTTTGTATCGCCTCCAATATCTTGTACTGTTAATACAAAAGTGTCCTCTGATGTATTACCTTCATTATCTGTTGCCACAGCTCTAAAAGTATGTGTCCCTACATTTAAACCATTCACTTCTTCTGGATTTGGCGAATTATCATGCCCCCATTCATAAGGCACTTTGTTTTCCTGCCTTACCAAGACATTATTGATATAGAGTTTTACATTGGCAATACTTCCATCAGAATCTGATGCTTCTGCCATTACGGCAAGATCATATCCTTGATTTACCGTTAAATTTCCTGATGGGGAAGTAAATGACACCATCGGGGGTGTATTTGTATTCACACCGGTTATTGTTACTTTAAATGTCTTACTTGTAGTAGCCCCATCATTATCTGTAGCTTCTGCCTTGATGGTATGCTCGCCTACTGAAAACCCAAGAAGTTCATCGGCATTATTGCCAGTTCCCCAGGTATATGGCGCATTTACTTCTTGGCGTATAAAATCGTCATCAACGTATAATTTTACATTGTTAACCGATCCATCACTATCCGAAGCGTTTACGGTAACTTCAAAAGCTGAATATCCTTCTTCTACAACAGTGTTTCCGGATGGAGCAGCAAAAGAAACCGATGGGGGTTGATTTGGTGCTGTATTGATCGAAGACGGACATTGCTCTTCTGAAGATTCTGAAACACACCAATCTGCAAATCGAACTTGTTCATCTTTTAGTCCACTAGTTTTCCCTCTATAAATACCCCATTTGGGTCTGTTATAATCTGCTCCGCTTCTCCATAAATCAATATTAGAATCAGAATAAGAAAAAAGGGTTTGACCGTTAGAAACTTTTTTTAACACCACATTAAGAGAGCCATTATCTCCATGTTTTATTTTTATATATCCTTCGACCCATACTCCTTTAAATTTGGATAATGGTTCCTGTTTTAGGTCGACATAAACAGAATTAGGGTTTTTTCTATTATGAACTAACTCAAAATTATCTTTCTGGGCAGACAAGGTAAGTATAGGGGGTTTGTCGTTACTACCTCCTTTAGCCTTCAGCTGAAAAAAATGACAAAACCTATTACTAGCTTTAAAATTACTTGCCAAACAGAATTTCCATCGATAGTAACTTGTAGAGTTTTTAGGATGACGTAAGGTATTTGAACTCGCTCCAGGACCTCCTTTAATTTCTATTCGCACTCGATCGTCATTTTTGCACCTGTCATTATCTTCATCAATATGACTGTGAAAAACAAACACATTCTTCTTCAAGTCACTATCATATTTTTGAGTAATATGTGGACCAAAACTACCGTGTTTACAATCAGGGTCTTCAATACCAAAACCATCATTTTTTATTACCGAATATCCACTTCCTGATCCTGACGTAGCCGAAGAAGTAGTTTGTGAACATACAATGGGAGCAATAAAGAATACTAAAACCCCAACCAAATTATAGCATACCGTAGAAGGTACTTTCAAAAAAAATATTGTGTAATTTCTCATAATAAACCAATATTATAATTAGTAGTTATAACAAACTCAACCTCTCACAACACTATGTAAGAGGTTAGGTTAGCATATCTAATTATTGCTTTATAAAATGCATGGTTTTATTAATACCATTAGCCCTTATATTTAACATATAACTACCAGTTTCTAAAGCCTCAAGAGATATTTTGTGAACATGTCTTCCTTTGGTTTTCTTGATTAAAACTCTTCGACCTATGATATTAAATATTTGAATAGATACCTCCTGATTTTTTAGCCCACTAATTGATATTTCATTACTCTTGACTGGGTTAGGATAAATAGTAATAGTACTTAAATCATCTTTTGCTACAGCAATTTTACTCAACCTATTGGCACACGATGGGGCTTGAGTAGAATTACTAAAATAAATAGTAAAGTCCCGGTCTTTCGAAACCAATGCCAGATTGTTTCCATCGATAGCTACCCAATAACTTCCATCAAGGCCTACAAATCCTGTATTCGATAAGGTTACTTCAGGATTGGCATTTTGCAATTGATAAGTCATGGTTTCAGAAA
>NZ_JALPRE010000008.1 GCF_023195925.1 Aquimarina acroporae
CAATGCCAGATTGTTTCCATCGATAGCTACCCAATAACTTCCATCAAGGCCTACAAATCCTGTATTCGATAAGGTTACTTCAGGATTGGCATTTTGCAATTGATAAGTCATGGTTTCAGAAAAATCTACGTACCAGCTTGGAGTCCCATCATCGGTATTTAAAGCAAACTGATACAGTCCATTATATGCAGGATCCCAGTTGATCGAAAATTCTCTAAAATTATCTAGATTAGGGCCTCCAGTACCTAAAACATATGCATGGTTGTAGGAGACTT
>NZ_JALPRE010000009.1 GCF_023195925.1 Aquimarina acroporae
TACAGACACGGCCTTAGTAAGCATTACGATTACCGATGTTGTAGATATTGCTCCAACCGCAGATACTTTTACCACTACAGATACAACACCAACACTTACAGGAACTGGAGTTCCAGGAGAAACTCTAACTATCGAGGTAGACGTTGACGGAGATGGGACACCAGAAGTTACATATACAGTTGTAGTAGATGGTTCAGGAAACTGGAGTGTAGATACAACAACAGCTACACCTGATAGTGGAAGTTTACCAGTGCTTAATGACGGAGACATGATCGAAGTGACTGCTATTAATTCTTCTGGAGTAGAAGGAGTAGGAATAGTAACGATTGATATTAATGCTCCTACAGTAGATACTTTTACCACTGCAGATACAACACCAACACTTACAGGAACCGGAGTTCCAGGAGAAACTCTAACTATCGAGGTAGACGTTGACGGAGATGGGACACCAGAAGTTATATATACAGTTGTAGTAGATGGTTCAGGAAACTGGAGTATAGATACAACAACAGCTACACCTGATAGTGGAAATTTACCAGTGCTTAATGACGGAGACATGATCGAAGTGACTGCTATTAATTCTTCTGGAGCTGAAGGAGTGGGAATAGTAACTATTCAATTATCTCTTACAGGGACTGTCGAGGGAACCGTATATGATGATATAAATGGAAATGGGAATCAAGATACTGACGAGCCAGGTATTTCTAATGTAGAGGTAATTATTACAGATGTGAATGGCGGAGAGCAAGTTGTATCAACCGATGCAAATGGTTTATTTACAGCTACGGTACCAGCTGGTGAAACTCAAGTAGATATAGATAATGCTACCTTAGAAATAGGAAGATTACAAACTCAAGGTACAGACCCAACAACCGTTACCGTGATTGCTGGAACCAATACTTTTGAAGAGAATAATGGATTTACCTTAATTGGTGATATCGACGAAGAGATTGTCGTATATACTGGGGTAACTCCGAATGGTGATGGCGTTAATGATGAATTTAGAATCGTTGGATTAGAGAATTTTCCTAATAATACCCTTCAGATATTTAATAGGTGGGGTGTTAAGGTGTTTGAGCAGGACGGATACGAACAACCTGGATCAGAATTCTTTAGAGGTATTAGTAACGGTAGAGTTACAATTAATAAAGAAAAAGAGTTACCGGTAGGTACTTATTACTATGTTTTAGAATATGAAAATGCTGATGGAATTAGAAAGTCTAAAGCGGGATACTTATACATAAATAAATAAATTATTTAGAATAACATATATTTGTTATACCCTAAATCTAATTAAATATCGATGAATAGACTATTATTAACAATTGTGCTGACCTTTTTGGTTCTCGTTTTTGATGACGCTCAAGCGCAACAAGATGCTCAATACACTCAGTATATGTATAATACGATAAGTGTCAATCCAGCCTATGCAGGAAGTCGTGGTGTTCTAAGTGTAATGGGACTTCATCGAAGTCAATGGGTTGGTCTAGAAGGAGCTCCACGAACACAAACTCTTACTTTAAACACACCTCTTGGAGACAACGAAAGAGTGGGTCTGGGATTGTCGATAGTCAATGACGAAATAGGTCCCACAGATGAAACGTATATCGATGTTGATTTCTCATATACCATTCCTACATCAGAATATGGGAAACTTAGTTTTGGTATAAAGGCGGGAGCTCATTTGTTGAATGTTGATTTCCAGCAACTCACTCGGTTTAATCAAAATGATGCCTTGTTTGAGAATAATATCGATAATAAATTTAGTCCACAAGTAGGAGTTGGAGTATACTATCACACCGATAAGTTTTACATGGGGTTGAGTGCACCTAATTTATTAGAAACTGATCATTTTGACGAAAGCACCACAAGTAGTGATAGTGATGCAATAAGTTTTTTGGCAGAGGAAAGAATTAATTATTACCTAATAGCAGGACATGTTTTTGATCTTTCTGATGATTTGAAATTTAAACCAGCATTACTAACCAAATTAGTTTTTGGAGCACCTTTGCAAGTAGATGTTTCTGCTAACTTTTTGTTGTATGAACGACTTACTCTGGGTGTGGCGTATAGATGGAGTGCGGCTGTTACAGGGCAGGTAGGTTTCCAGATATCAGATTCTATGATGATTGGTTTTGCATATGATCGTGAAACTACAGAACTAGGACAGTCACAATTTAATGATGGAAGTTATGAGGTAATGTTACGATTTGAACTTTTCAAGAAATACAATCGTATGCTTACACCACGCTTTTTTTAATTCATATTATTTATTATGTATATGGGGCAATATTTACTTAAGTTGTTTTTGATAATTACGATTCTTTTTTCAGGAGAATATACCTTTGCACAAGGTAAAAAACTTGAAAAAGCAAAAAATCAATATGATCGTTATCAATATATTGATGCTCAGGAGACTTACCTGAAAATTATCAAAAAAGGATATAAAGATGCCGATTTATTTAAAAATTTGGCTAATAGCTATTACTTCAATAGCCAATATAACGAAGCTCAAAAATGGTATAAAGAATTACTCGAAACCTATCCTAATGATGTAGAGCCAGAATATTATTTTAGATATTCCCAAACGCTAAAAGCAATAGAGAAATATGAAGAAGCCGATGAGTATATGAATAAATTCATCGAACTGGCAGATAACGATCAAAGAGTAAAGTTATATAAGGATAAACCGAATTACCTAGAACGAATAGATTTTCAATCTGGAAGATTTGAAATAGAAAATTCTTCTATTAACTCTTCGTTTACCGATTTTGGAACGGCATTCTTTGGTAGGTTTGTAGTTTTTGCTTCATCACGAGATACACTAATCTTTAAAAAGAGTGTACATCAATGGAATAATGAAGCTTTCTTAGACCTTTTTCAGGCAGAGTTCAATCCAACCAATGGAGAGTTGTCAGAAATTGAAAAATTTGGAGGGAATCTAAACTCTAAGTTTCATGAATCTACGCCTGTATTTACCAAAGATGGTAGTACGGTATATTTTACGCGAAATAATTTTAGCGAACGTAAGACAGGTAGAGATAAAAAAGGTACAAATAAGCTTAAAATATATCGTTCCTACAAAAATGCTCAAGGAGGTTGGACTACTCCACAGAGTCTTTCGTTTAATAGTGATGAATACTCTGCAGCACACCCGGCACTTAGCACCGATGAAAGTACGCTATATTTTTCTTCTGATATGCCAGGAGGGAAAGGACAGTCCGATATCTACAAAGTTGCTATTAACGGAGATGGAAGTTTTGGAGAACCTCAAAACCTTGGAGACAGAATTAATACCGAAGGAAAAGAAACATTTCCTTTTATAAGTGCTAGTAATGACCTTTACTTCTCTTCAAACGGGCATATAGGTTTAGGAGGACTAGATGTTTATGTCACTGCGTTAGATCCAAAAACTGAAGAAGAAGAATTAGTAGTCAATATTGGAAAGCCAGTAAATAGTCCCAAGGATGACTTTGCTTTTATAGTAGATTTAGTGTCTAAAAGAGGATATTTTTCTTCTAATAGAGAAGGAGGAGTTGGAGGAGATGATATTTATAGTTTCCTTCAACTAGAAGATCTTCGAAGTTTTTGCGAAATTTCAATTGCTGGTGTTGTCACAGATAAGGATACAAATAACCCTGTACCAGGAGCTAAAGTCTCAGTCTACGATAATAACAACAATGTCTTACAAAGTGCTCAAACCGATAGTAGTGGTAGTTATAAGTTTGAAGAACTTAAGTGTACTTCAAAATATTTTGTGAGAGCAGAAAAAGAAGAATATCAAACTGCAGAAAAATTGGTGTCTACTCCAGATAAGACTGAGGATTTAGAGGTGTCGCTGGTTATAGAAAGTAAAATTAAGTCGGCTGATGTTGGTGATGATTTAGCAAAAATTCTATCGCTTAAACCAATTTATTTTGATTTTGATCAATCTTATATAAGAGATGATGCTACTATCGAATTAGCTAAAATTATTGAGGTGATGAATCAATACCCTCAAATGAATATCGAAGTGCGATCTCATACCGATAGTCATGGAGATGATAACTATAACCTGTTATTATCAGATAGAAGAGCTAAGGCTACAGTAAAGTATATGATAGACCAGGGAATCTCTAAAGAAAGATTAACAGGAAAAGGCTTTGGAGAAGAACAGCCAGTGAATGACTGCAGTAATGGTTCAAATTGTAAGAAATCTGATTATCAGTTAAACAGACGTAGTGAGTTTATAATTATTAAATAAACTTTGAATATTTGAGTTTACTATGTAATTAAAAACAAAAAACACCTCTTTGTAGGGGTGTTTTTTGTTTTTGGACGAATTGTAGTATATTGATTTAAAACTCATAGTAGACTAGGTTATTTGATAAAATACTCATTATTAAGTAATAGAGAGTTATCATTTTGAAAACAAACGAACTTATAATTAGATTACTAGTAGGATTTCGTAATTTTGATATCACATAAAAATGCTAATGGAAGAAGAAAAAGTCATTTTGGTAAATGAAAATGATGAGCAAATTGGATTAATGCCTAAGCTTGAGGCACATCAAAAAGCACTATTACATAGGGCTTTCTCCGTATTTGTTCTCAATAGTAAGAACGAATTAATGCTTCAGCAAAGAGCACATCATAAATATCACTCTCCAGGATTATGGACCAATACGTGTTGTAGTCATCAAAGAGATGGAGAAACCAATATCGAAGCAGGAACAAGAAGATTGCAAGAAGAAATGGGATTCATTACTCCTCTTAAAAATTCAGTCTCGTTTATATATAAAGCGCCTTTTGATAATGGTCTTACCGAACATGAATATGATCATGTTCTAATAGGGAACTATGAAAGTGAACCTGTAATCAACCCAGATGAAGTCGCAGATTGGAAATGGATGGGTGTTGAAGACGTTAGAGATGATATTGCAAAACACCCAGAAATGTATACAGAATGGTTTAAAATCATTTTTGATAAATTCTATTCATACATCACATTATGAGGATAAAAGCATGTAGAAAAGCCCATTTTAATGCAGCTCATAGATTATATCGTAAAGATTGGAGTGAAGAGAAAAACTTCGAGGTTTTTGGAAAATGCAATAATCCTAGATATCATGGGCATAATTATGAGCTTGAAGTTGGTGTAATAGGAGAGATAGATCCGGATACTGGTTATTTGATAGATCTAAAAATTTTGAAAGATTATATCAAAACAGAGGTAGAAGATTATATGGATCATAAAAATCTTAATGAAGAAGTAGAAGAGTTTAAAAATTTAAACCCAACTGCCGAGAACATTGCAGTGGTTATTTGGAATAGGCTTCGTAATAAGTTAGACCCAAAATTTGATCTAGAAATAACTCTTTATGAAACTCCTCGCAATTTTGTAATTTATAAAGGAGAATAATTATGGCTCTGGAGGTAGGAGATAAGGTTCCCGAATTTGTAGCAAAAAAGGACACTGGAGAAGAATTTAATAGCTATGAAATCATAAAAAATAAGCCTCTGGTGATTTTTTTCTATCCAAAAAATTTCACACCAGGATGTACTAAGGAAGCATGTGCTTTTAGAGATAGTTATGAAGATTTTAAAACATTGGGAGCTGAAGTAATCGGTATTAGCTCAGATAGTGTCGCTTCCCATACTCGGTTTAAAAACAGATACAAACTTCCGTATACGTTTCTTTCTGATCCTGAAGGAGAGCTAAGGAAGCTTTTTGGGGTTAAATCAGAATTATTGGGGTTGTTACCTGGACGAGAAACTTATGTAATTGATCGCGATGGAATTGTTCGTTTGAAATTTAATAGCATGAACGCTTCAAGACATTTGAATAAGGCATTGTCTAAAGTTAAAGAACTGGCTAAAGTTTAATTGAAAATAGTAATTTTGCATAAAACAAAACAATATGGCAAATAAAAGAGATCTTAAGAAAGACATAAATTATGTATTAGGTGATATTATCGAAGAAGTATATGTATGGGAGTTAGATAATCCTGGAAAAGATAATAAAGCGGGAGAAGCAATTATTGATGAAGCTATTTCTACATTCGATAGTCTCATTGCCAGGGTTAACGATCGCAAGACTGAAAATCCGTCTAAACATTTTAAAGCTATCAAAGAAGACCTAGAGAAAACCGCAAAGTCTTTGGTAGAAAAAGTAAACGCTTTATAATTTTTTTAAAAAAGTATTTGCAAATATCGTTATTGCGATTATATTTGCACCGCTTTTGCCGATATAGCTCAGCTGGCTAGAGCAGCTGATTTGTAATCAGCAGGTCGTGGGTTCGAGTCCCTCTATCGGCTCTTAAAACAAAAAGCTCCGAATATTATTCGGAGCTTTTTTTATTCTTTATGATTAATTCTTATTGCTCTTCTGCCTGTATAGAATCGATCGTCCTAGATGCTTCTTCCTGTTTTGTTTTACGTTTTTCTATGTAATCGATAAGTTGCTTCCCATATAAAGACTTTCTTACCTTCGGGCTAAGAGATTTAGCAACAGTATCAAGGTACTTTACATTCGCATCATATACTTCACTTAATGTTACATAAGGAGCAACTTCCAGTTTTTTATTGAAAATAGCAAAATTGATAGTGTACAAATATTTTTGACGTAATAGCTGTTTGTACGCCTTGTCATTTTCCATTAATTTTTCATCGTCCTTTTGTTTAGTGGCCTCATAATCTTCACGCATCAATCTTAAGTTACGTTGGTTAAAACGTTCTAGCATTTTCTTGTATTCCTGATACTTTGCCTGATTTTTTCCTCCAGTTATTTTTACATCTTTCTCAAAATCACTTAAGGTAGTGTTTATAGTGATCTCGCCAGGTTCAGCAAAAAAATCTATACGATCATTGTATTGCGCACCATCGTCCTTATCCAGATATAAATAGTGAATTTCAGGTTCGTCGACATTTGATGTCATTACAAATTCTGAAATTCCTTCTACGATTACAGAATCTACATTCACCAGTAGGGTATCTTCAACTTTTTGCAGATATAAAATCCCTTTCTTTAAGCCTTTAATGTTTCCTGATACAGTAACGTTTCCTTTTTTTTCCGGAGTGCTACAATTGGTTAAAAAAAATGCGATCAGCACTATGAAAGAAAATTGTTTCATTTATTTTTTTGATGTTTTTAAAATAGACTACAAAGATGCTATAAATAAAACTGAAATACTAGCCTCCAGAAGCCATTTGCATTAAAATTGTACATAGAAGAGCGCCGTAGGTTCCCACTACATACCCAAAAACAGCTAATAGAACCCCCACTGTTGCTAGCGATGGGTGAAAAGTAGCTGCAACTACTGGTGCTGAAGCAGCACCACCAACATTTGCTTGACTACCGACTGCAAGAAAGAAATAGGGAGCTTTAATTAATTTGGCAACGACTATTAGCAGAAATGCATGTATAGACATCCAAACCAAACCAATAGCTATAAGTCCTGGCTTGTCGGCTACTGTTCTTAAGTCCATTTTCATACCTATAGTAGCTACTAATATGTAAATAAAAATACTACCAATTTTACTGGCGCCTGCACCTTCATATGTTTTGGCTTTGGTATAGGATAGCAAAATACCAATAGCTGTTGCAATAGTTATCATCCAAAAGAATTGGGAAGTAAAAGAAGACAAAGCAGAACTCTTGTCGTTAAAAACTTCAAAATTGGATGATAAAAATTTTGACATTCCTGAAGCTCCCCAATGAGAGAGTCCAACAGCAACAAAAGCCAATGATAACATGATCATATAATCTGTTAATGTAGGATTTCTACTTACACTTTCAGCATAGTCTGATACTTTTTGTTTAAGCGCTTCTATAGCCGAATTATCAGCCTTTAACCAGCGATCTATTTTATTGCTTTTTCCAATACCAATTAATAAGACCGCCATCCATACGTTGGCTACAACAATATCTACTAGTACCATTGCTCCATATTTATCTGGATTATATTGATAAATTTCAAGCATAGCCGCTTGATTGGCACCACCACCAATCCAACTTCCCGCAATGGTAGATAACCCTCTCCATACTGCATCAAAATCTGCTCCACCAACTGTTTCGGGTGAAAACATAGAAATTAAAAGAACTGCTAGGGGGCCTCCAATGACAATTCCCACCGTTCCTGTTAAAAACATAATAACTGCTTTTGGTCCTAGGTTAAAAATTCCTTTCAAATCAATACTCAAAGTCATAAGTACTAATGATGCTGGTAAAAAATATCTACTGGCAACATAGTAAACATTGGATGATCGTTCTATCACTTCACCATCGGCGGTTACTTCTTTCCATTCTGGTGCTATTAGGCCTAAAGAGTTAAAAATTGCTGGTAGCAAATAACATAATAGAATACCTGGAACATATTTATAAAAAGATTTCCAAGGTCCGGTTTTTATCGAAGATGTATAAAAAACAAAACCAAGACAGAGCATTAAGATACCAAAAACTACGGTGTCATTGGTAAATATTGGAGTGGTGTTTTCCATTTTTAGTGTATTTAGCGAGTTGCAAAATACACTATTTTAGAAAAGACTGAAAAACTGTAGGATGAAAAAACGCTAATCGTTGATCCAGTATTTAAGCAAACTCTTTTGATTATCCGTACTATTTGGTTTTGGTTGTAGGATTATTTTTTCAATCATTGGTGATTGAACCGTAGAATTAAACACTTTTTCTTCTCCGTTGCGTTTAATTTTAAAAACGATTGGAGCACCCATTTCCCATTGGTTTGAATCTGCAAATAGATCGTAGATGTTTTTAACAGAATACTCTTTACTATTAATACTTAGTAGAACATCACCTCCCATAATTCCTAGACTTTTTAGAAAACTATTGTGTTGTGTGTCTGATTCAAAAACAACTTCTTGGGTAGTTTCTGAAGCTTTAACCAAAGGTTGTTGTTCATCTATAAAATAGGAAGATAGCACATCTTTTGTCCCAAACTCAAGTCCTACTTTATTAAGATAAAAACTATAATCTATAGGGGTATTATTAACAACGTGAGTTTTTAAGAACTCTCCAATTTCAGGATAAGAAAGTTCTGTAACGACATCGATTAGCTCATCATCATCAAAAGGAGTTTCACTTCCGAATTCCCCAGATAATTCTTTTATAAGATCGAGCACACCCAAAACCCCATCACTTTCTTCCCGCATTATAATATCTAAGCACATTGAGATTAAGGCCCCTTTTTCATAAACATTTCTATAATTTTTTCGATAAGGCTCTTCAAGAATGTTTTTACTCATTGTAGTAAAAGACATAGTGTCATCAAATTGCTTTGAAATTTCTATTTTTTCCAAAATACGTTCAAAGAACTGTTCTTTGCTAATAAGTCCTTGTGTAATTTGAAAAAGGATGGAAAAATACTCTGTTGTTCCTTCATATAGCCATAAATGTTTAGACATGTTAGGCATATTGTAATCGAAATCATGAATCTCTTTTGAATGAATAGTAAGAGGGGTTACTATATGAAAAAATTCGTGTGAGACAACATCTGTTAGTGTTTCATTTAGTTTTTTAACTGAAATTGATTCAGGTAATACTACCACTGTAGAAGTATTATGTTCTAAGGCACCAAATCCTTGAGCATCATCCTTTTTGGAGGTAGATAGATATAGTAGGATACTGTATTTTTTGGTAGAATTAATATTTCCCAAGAAATTACGTTGTGCCCGAATTACTCGTTCCATCTGTTGCATTAATCTTGAGGCTCTATGAATTTTGTTTGGTGAGTACACGCTAAGCAGTATCTCAATACCATTTATGGTAAAAGTTATGCGATCGGGATCAGAATACATAATTGGTGAATCTGCCACATCTGCGTATCTTTTGAAAATAAAAAAATCGGTATCGTAATGGAGTTTTTCTACCAGGGTTTCCGGAGTAATTTCTTCCAAAGAACCTGAGGCTTCAAGATTTTTAGGATGTTTAATAAACAATCTATATTTATTCTCTTTCATTTCAGAAAAATAACCTACAAAGGCATATAAATTTAAAATGAAATTCTGATTACGACTTATATTCGTACCTGTAGGTGAGAAGATATCATGTTTGTCTTCAGTGTCAAAGGTATCATTAACCCAATAGGTAATACTTCCTAGTTCTTTTACATTATTTATTTTCCATCTATTGTCTCCATACTTTTGAACATACAAAGGATTTCCTTCTTTATCAAGAGCTTTAAAATCTTCAATGTATTTGCCGTAATTGTTATTTTGATATGTACCAGGTACTATTTTAGGGATAAAATAGCTTATAGTGTCTACATCAAAACTTTCAACCTTTATTTCTACCTTAACTTTATCGTCTTTTACATCAAAAAGATCTATATATGCGGTAATAGCAGAATAATTTCGTGAAATTACGGATGTAGTCTCTACGGGTTTACAACTAATTAATTCTAGTATTAAGAATACAGTTATAGTGGGGTATAGGATAGGTTTAAAAATTTTTAGCACTATTACAAAATATTATTTTTGATATAATCTGCAACACCATCTTCTTTTCCGGCTAAGGTAACAGCATTTGCAACTTCAAGAACCTCTTTCTTTGCATTTGCCACGGCAACACCAACACCAACGGCTTTAATCATGTCTACATCATTATAATTATCTCCAAATGCAATCGCTTCTGAAATAGGGATATTAAAATGTGTGTCTAATAGAATTTCTATAGCTGTTAATTTAGAAATGTTCTTATGGGCAATCTCAATATAAGTAGATTTTGAACGATATAGATGCAATATATCATCAAAATTGCGCTTTAAAAAATTAAAAACAGTATCAATATGGTTTTCTTCACCCATGCACATGATTTTATGAGCTCCGATATTTGATGTTTTCCAACTTTCAATAACTTCATTAGTGGGTTTCACCTGTGGTGATACTTTGGTGTTATTCGCTTCTCGATTTGCCCAAAAATCCATCTTCGGGACATACCAATCGTCGTTATGATAAAGACTTATATGTACTTTTTGCTCTTTGTTGAAGACGTGTAATGCCTCAATGATATCAACTGGGATAAACGTAGAATGTACTGCTTTTTGATCTACCAAAATTAATCCGCCATTATAACAGATTAAGGGTTGATTACCAATTTCTAACTCTTCTTGTAAATGTGTCATCGCACTTGGCATTCTCGAAGAGATAAGAACAACAGGGATTTCTTTTTTAATTCTTTTGATTTCAGAAATGGTAAATTCAGAAAGTTCTCTTTCGGGGTTTAATAAAGTTCCGTCGATGTCAGAAAAAACAATGCGATTTGGCATATTAGCAGTTATAGTTTGAATCAAAATAAAGGGGGTGCAAAAAATTATTGCTTAACAAAGTTAGCAATACTGGAAATAACTTCCGGGATTATTTTTCTCCAGGCTTCATTATATGATTTATGGTTTTCTAATCTATTCCCTTTTATTTCCTTTAAAATGTGGTTCATATTAGGTACAATTACATATTCAGCTTGAGGAGCAGCTTCTTTAAGTTTTTCTGCTTGAGTAAGTTCTACCTGAATATCTTTATCGCCATGTAATATAAGTATTGGTATTTCTAATTGTGCTATTTCCTCAGAGGGAGTATATTTTAACCAAGATCTTATAAAAGGTTGTAAATTATATCTAAAAATAGATTCTAATGCCGGATCGTAACCGGTGGCTCTGCCACTTTCTTTAAGTTGTTTAAAAGCTACAGCCGCACTTTTGTCTAAACCAGGAGCTTGCTTAGAGATTTGTTCTATAATTACATCGTCTAGAGATTCTGCATTTCCAGCAATTGAAATAAAACCATCAATATTTTCTTTGGCAGCAATCATGCCTACTAACGAACCTTGCCCATGACCTGCTACTATTATTTTGGTGTAGTTACTATTGTTTTTAAAATAATTAATAACAGATATAGCATCTTCAATAAAATGGTCAAAGAGCATTTCATTTTCTTTTAGCCCTAAACCATCCATTTTGAATAGTCTTTTGTCATAACGGTATGTTGCTATTCCAGATTTAGCCAGCTCGTATGCAAGTCTTTTAAATGTATCATTTTTAGACATGTGATCGTTCCCATCTCTGTTAATGGCACCCGCATCCATAATGAAGATGACTAAGGGAACTTTTTCATCAGAATATGGAGTAACTAGGGAACCTTCTATATATTTATTGACTTTTACAAAGGCCGAATTAAATTCTTTTTCTTGGGTGTTTTCTGTTTCATTATCTGGAGTTTTTAGTATTTCCTGACCTCGACAAATAATGGTAAGAGCTACAAAAAGTAAAGAAAGTTTCAACTTCATAATAGGGCAGATTAAGTTTTGAAAGTTATATACCAAACGATAAATACCTAATCATATTTTGATCTAAGTAAATTATGGCCTATCCCAAGATTTTCTCTCTGATTTAACTTCGTACTAACATACCCTTTTTTATCTTTGCGGCAAAATTTAAAATAATGAATCTTCAAAATAGGATCACTTTACTCTTGGTTTTTATATCATCTATAATGTTTTCGGCTGATGATTGGGGAAAAACTGGACATAGAGTTACTGGAGAAATTGCAAATACGTATTTGACTAATAAAGCTAAAAAGCAAATTTCAAAAATTCTTAAAGGTCAAAGTTTAGCTATAGTCTCAACCTTTGCAGATGACATTAAGAGTGATAAGAAATATAGAGGATATAGCCCTTGGCATTATGTGAATTTTTCATTTGATAAAAAGTATGGAGAGGAAACTCCAAGCGAATATGGTGATTTGGTGAAAGGCATAGAGAAATGTGTACAGATGCTTAAAGATGAAACTTCAAGCCCAGAAGATAAAGAGTTTTATTTAAAAATGTTAATTCATTTTGTAGGGGATTTACATCAACCATTGCATGTAGGGCGAGGAGAAGATAAGGGTGGTAATGATATACAAGTACGATGGTTTAAAGATGGTACAAATTTGCATCGACTTTGGGATAGTAATATGTTGGATCACTATGGGATGAGCTATACAGAATTGGCTTCGAATATCGATCAATTATCGAAATTTCAAATTGAAGAAATAAAAAAAGGTACTGTTTTAGACTGGGTTCATGAATCTCAAAACCTTGCTAAACAAGTTTATGCTTCGGCAAATGTAGGTGAAAAATTAGGATATAAATATATGTACGATTACTTTCCAACCGTACGTAAACAATTGCATAAAGGAGGTATTCGCTTGGCGGCTATATTGAATGAGATTTTTGGATAGTTTTTGCTAGTTGCTTAATGCTAACTCTTTACGGTATTGTTTGGGAGACATCGAGAAGTGTTTTTTAAATGTTTTTGTTAAATGACTCTCATCTGTATATCCAAGTTGATACGCAATTTCAGCAATGGTAAATTCGGTATGCTGCAATCTATATTCTACCAGTTTCATCTTGTATTTGGTCACGTATTGATGTATAGATTCTCCGGTTTTTCTTTTAAAATAAGTACTTATTGAACTTTGAGACATATTAAACTTATTAGCTAAGAAACTAATTTTAGTTAAATCATTATCATAAACATGTTGTCTAATGTGACTAAGAATTTGATCGATTTTGGTATGACTTATCGGAATTTCCCTCTGACTTGAATTATATTTTTCGGAGATATTTCGAACAATAATACTCAAAATAGTACTAATGGCATTGGAAATAATTTCCTGGTAGTATATTTTTTCATTCTTAAATTCTTCTAAGACTACATTGTGTATATCCCAAATAATACCTCTATCTTCTTCATGCGAAATTACATCCCCAGGTATAATATTAGGGTGGTGCAGCAATTGTTCTATACGCTGTAACCAGAATTTACGATCCGGTAGGTTCACTTTACTAGAAAATAAGAGCTCAGTAAATTTGAAATAAGTGAATTTAGAATGCGTTTCGATCTCAAAATGATGAGTGTCCTCTGGTGCAAGTAAAAATATATTATTTTCATCATAAGGAAATCGTACTCCATTTATTGTGTGATGGCCACTTCCTCTTTCAACAAAAATAATCTCAAAGTAGTTGTGATTATGTGGTTCCGCTTCCCATTCATCTGTGGCATATTGGTGTACAACGAAGGTTTCGTGTAATGTATAGCGGTTCATAAACAATTTTTTATATTCTAAAGTTACAAAATTTAAATCAATAAATGTTAAAATTTGATTTTTACAAGTATATTAAAACGAAAACGTTTGAAGGTTTTGATAGTTAGGTAGTTGTGTAATTTTTATACAAGTTATATAAAGATTTATACCAGAATTTAAGGTAATAAACTTTTAATTTTGTGCCACTAAATTTTTTTCTACTCTTCACATGAAATTTAAAATTTATTTATACCATTTTATACGCATTTCCTTTGGAATGCTTCTGGTTTTATATAGTGTTTATAATGTAATTAAATATTCAGGCTTTTTAAGCCGACTTGACCAGTATTTTAATTCAGCTTCCGTTTTTGATGTATGGATTATTGAGGCATTAGCTCCTTTGGTACCTTTTGAGGAGTTTATTATTGGATTTTTTCTGGTTTTGGGAATGTTCACGAGAAAAGTATTGGTTGTATCCACATTTCTATTGGCATTTTTTACACTCTTTTTATTTGATGCGGGATATACCAACTGTGCTTTGATTCATCTTGTTTTATGTACAGTGTCAATTATTTTATTGAAAAAAGATAATTACAATATAAATTCATTTCACTACGATAATACCTATAAAACGATCTAAAAGATTAGTAAGATTTCCCCCTTTTTATGAATTTTTTTCATAGAGTTGATTTTCGTTTGATTAGAAAAACCCTTAGTTCATAAGGGTTTTTTTATTGTATAACTCTGTACGTAAGGTTTATTCGGGGTTGTATTACTTTAGAAGTCTTAGGGATTTGGTGTAGCCAATGTTCTTGCGTAGTCCCTTGCATAATTAGAAGACTGCCATGTTGCAGTTGGATCGTTTTTCTATGGTCTTTATGAGCTTTATGTTTCAAATGAAACCTACGCTCTTCACCAAAACTTACAGATGCGATGACTGGGTTTTTTCCTAGTTCTTTTTCATTATCAGAATGCCAGCCGTTACTGTCTTGCCCATTTCTATATAAGTTCAAAAGGCAAGTTGTAAATTGAGTAAGACATACTTTTTCGATCTCGTTTTTGATCCATAATAATTCTTCAGTAAACAGGTTAGGGTGCATCGTAACATTCGAATATGTATATGTATTAGAGTTGTTGGCATAGAGTGCCGTGAGTCTAGGTTGCAAGTATGTTTTTCCAAACACTTTAATGGTGTCTTGTTGCCAATTGATTGTGTTTAGTAATTTCTTATAAAGATCATCTGCTTTTTTGGATTCAAAAAAAATGGGATAATAAAGAACATCGGCATCAATCATGTCTAAGTGTATTGGCTCTCTATCAGATTCAAAAAAATCCAGCTTCATATCAAAAAATAGTTTTGATCAAATATAAGTATAGGCCCAATATATTAAACCAAACTGAAGAAATAACCTAAAATACAAAACGGGTTTAGGAAGATTAAGCCCGGCTTTCTTATTTAAAATCATATGTATATGAACTGGGAAAAAAACTATAAGCATTGCAATTATTCCCCATAACGCTATACTTCGAGTTTTGCTAAAGAATAGTCCCAAACCAGCTAAAATTTCTGTAGCACCACTTAGGTATACCCAAAACTTATGATACGGAATGTAGAGAGGCATTATGCGCATAAATGCCTTGGGGCGTATAAAATGAAAAATACCTGCTATAATGAAAACGAAAGATAATACGTATAAATGCCAACTCATTAAACTCCTGTTGTTTTTTCTTTACCTGCACTACTTATTGCAAAATCTTTTCTTCTGGTCATTTTTTTGATAAAACTTACTTTTCTAAATCGAATTGCAGACCAATCATCATCTATAGAAACTTGTCTTACAGGTTCTAGGTTGTAATCTCCCAAAACTCCCCAACCATTATCACGGTTAATCTCGCTTTTGTATTTTTTTGAAGTCTTTTTTGGGTAAGCAAACCATAATATAGCGTCACCTACTAATTTTGGATACACCGTTTCGATTCGATTTTCAATTTGCTTTTTTTCGATGACAAAAACAATTGCAAAATCAACCTCTGAAACCTGAATCAATGATTCTTTAACAACAACATCTTTTAAGCAGTCTAGCTCTTTGCAAAAACCTTCAGGTTCGTTTAAAATTAGAACTTCATCTAGATCCTTTGGGAGTTGCAATTTTTTAAATAGAGGAGTCATGCTGTGAGATTTAAATCAAGTAAATGTGCTTCTTAAAGATACGAAAAAAACTGTGTATCTAATAATTCTGCTTTGAATAATGTAAAAACAACGTTTGCCTGTATTTAACAATTTATGATACAATAATAGGTTTAGATTGTAGTTTTAAACATATCAACTTAAATAAATTATATTATGACACAAACTCTCAAAAGCCATGGGCTAAAAGCCTTGGCTATTTTCGCATGCGCAATCTTCATTTCATGTGAGAATGACAAAACTGAAACTTCGATTGACCAAATCAATGACCAAAACTTGAAAGATGGTTTTTATCAGGAAGAAGCGTATCCTGAGACGGAAGGTGAAATTAAAACTATTCAGCTCAATGGGCAATCTGTAAAAGCCGAAAAAATTAATGGTGAGTATATCGTAGAAGGCGATATGATTTTTACTGAAGAAGACCTTGCCATGATGAATTCTAAAAGTACCGGTCGTACTACTAGGAGATGGCCAAATAATACGGTGTATTATGACATAGAAAGTAGTTTGCCAAACCAAAGTAGGGTAACAGATGCTATTGCTCATTGGGAAGCCAATACAGATTTAACGTTTATTCGTCGAACCAATCAATCTGCCTATATCTATTTTAGAAGAGGTAGTGGTTGTTCTTCATCTGTAGGTAGAACGGGTAGTAGACAAAATATTAATCTAGCCAATGGTTGCTCTACAGGAAATACCATTCATGAAATTGGTCATGCGGTTGGGTTATGGCACGAGCAAAGTAGAAAAGACCGAGATCAATTTATTACCATAAATTTTCAAAATATTCAATCGGGTAGAGCATTTAACTTTCAAACATATGTTCAACAAGGAATAGATGGTGATGAGTATACCAATTCCTTAGATTTTGGATCTATTATGTTATACAGCTCATTTGCATTTTCTGCGAACGGACAGCCTACAATTGTAAGGAAAGATGGGTCAACATATAATGCACAACGAAATGGTCTCTCTTCGGGCGATATTGCAGGAATAGGTGTTATGTACCCAGGAAATGGAGGTGGAAATGATATCTGCGATGGTGTAGCTCCATGGTCAAGTTCGCAAGTATATCAGGCTGGTGACTTGGTTACCTACCAAGGTTTCTTGTATAGAAAAAGATCGGGTAGAGGATGGGATAGACTTGGCGCTTGTGGATCGTCAAGAAGTAGTGGTAAATCTTCGGAGTCTTTATCAGATCTTAATGATATCACCAAAGACTAATTCATTTTATTAAGAATAAGAAAACCCTCCTTTTGTTTAGGAGGGTTTTTTTGGTATAAAACAACAAGTCTATTTATTGTAGACTTATTTCTTTTGCATTTTCAGGAGTATTAAATATAACCCCTTCTTCATCCAAAAATGTAATATCAGAAATAGTAGCTTCTCCCAATTTATCTGTCATTCCTTTTTCTTCGGTCCAACCATAAAAATCCCATTTTGTAGCAAAAGGAATACCGTCTACCATGATAAAATCTTTATAATGTATAGCGTGTGGGTCGGCTTCTGCCTTTGAAGTATCACCTCCGCTTCCAAAAGTGACAATATAGGCAGCTGCTTGCATAGTATTATTCTCAGGGTCTGTATAAACTACATACCAATCATCTGGAGCATCACCAATACCTTTTTCAAAGGTGAGTTTTGCGGTTTGATGATCTTTTTCATCAAGAGGTCTCATATTCCCCAATTCCCATTTGGTTCCAGGGTCACTCAATTTATAAGGAAATCCAAAAAAGTAAGTCCATGTAAACATATCGAAGCGTGCACCAGCCTCCTTAGCATCTTCAGGACATAAGAATACCTTTTCACCGGTATAGATAAGTTTACTATTGTCTTTTTTGTCAATTCTAATTTTAGTCGAATTGGTCAGCATAGTGATTTTACCTTCCAAGTGTTGTTTACCTCCAAAATAAATATTTGCATAAAAACTGACCACTTTATGATTTAAAAAAGCATCTTTTTTATGTGCGGTTTCTATATTTTTAATGTAGGCATCAACAATAGAAGTTGCACCATCACCAATTCCTCCATTTGGTTCTACAGGTATGGCTTCCTCTTTGGTTTGGGTATTGTCTGTAGATGGAGTCTCTTTTTTCGTTTGACCACAAGAAATAAGTAATGATAGTAGTCCTAAAGTAAATATTTGTTTCATGAATGTCGATTTGTGTTATCACAAGTAAAATTACTAAAACCTAAAGTTGGAAAATAATATTTGTGCAAAAATGTAACGATAAGACGAAATAACAGTTGTATTAGTGAAGCTGTTATGTTTTTTAGTGTCTGCAATTTAAAGATTTGAAGAAGGGTTTTCCTTCGTTCATGATAAAAACACTCAATAAAATGTAACAAAAACCCAAACGGGGTTACTTACTATGTACACTCTTATTTCTTTATAAATTAAATATAAACAATCAATGAAAACGAGATTATCAATGTTATGGGGCACTTTTATAGTGCTGTTATGTATGTCTTTTGCTCCTACTTATGGACAAGACGTGATCGGAACCTGGAAAGGGAAATTGTCGGTTCAAGGAAACGAAATCCCTTTAGTGTTTAATGTAGAAAAAAAAGATGGAGCCTTAGCAGCTACTATGGATAGTCCTTCTCAGGGTGCTACGGGACTTCCAATGGATACAGTATTATTTGAAAACAATCAATTAACTTTGGCATTTAAACAGGCTGGAATCAAATATGTGGCCGCTTTAGAAGCAACAAAACTTAAAGGAACTTTTTATCAGGGAGGAATGGAACTACCACTAGAAATGGAAAAATCAGAAAAAACTATACCGGGTAACCCAGAATTGGTTACATCAGATACAGAATTAATTGAGTTGGCTAGTTTAGATAAAGGTGATTATAAGTATGCAGTAGAAGATTATTTTGCAAGGCCCAAGGCAAGAACTTTTCGTTTTTCGCCTAATGGAAAATACCTTTCCTACCGAGAAAAAGATGACAATAAAAAGAATCATGTTTACGTAAAAGAAATCGCTACAGGCAAGGTAACGCGTGTTATCGAGGAAAAAGAAGAGTTAATTAGAGGATATGGTTGGGCAAATAACAATCGTTTAGTATATGTAATGGATAAAGGAGGTAATGAAGATTACCATTTGTTTGCAGCAAATATTGACGGTTCTGACCAAAAAGAATTAACTCCATTTGAAGGTGTACAAGTGAATATTCTTGAAGGCTTAAAAGAAGATGAAGATCATATGATTATCTCGATGAACAAGAATAACAAACAAATTTTTGAGCCATATAAAATTAATATCATCACCGGAGAACTTAAACAACTGTTCAAAAATGAAGATGCCGCAAATCCGATTGCAGGATATAGTTTCGATAAAGATGGAAACCTTAAGGGATATTCAAAAATTCGAGATGGAGTAAACTTTGATTTGTACTATGCCAAAGAAGAAGGAAAGTATGAAGTAATTAAAAAATTAAATTGGAAAGATACATTCTCTATTTTGAGATATGATTACGCAACAGATAACCCTCATGATGCTTATGTTGTTTCTAATTTAGATTCAGATAAATCTGAAATCTATTTATATGATTTGAAAGCAGATAAAATCATCAAAAAATTATTCTCAAATGATAAATATGATGTTTCCAATTTATCTATTTCAAGAAAAAGAGGATACGAATTAGATTATTGGTCATATGAGGGAGAAAAAAATGTTGTGGTACCAGTAAGTGATTATTACAAAAAGCTGCATAAAAAGATTACTGCAAAATTTCCTGATCACCAATATTCTATAGCAGATAAAACAGATGAAGAAGACAAGTATTTGATTTTCCTGCAGAGTGATAAACTATATGGAGTTTATTATTCTTATGATGTGAAAGCTGATGAATTTAAATTGCTATATAATTTGATGCCTCAGTTGAAAGAGAATGATATGGCAGAAATGCGTCCTATTACTTTTAAAAGTAGAGATGGACTTACCATTCATGGATATATCACTTTGCCAAAAGAGGCTTTACAAGGTAAAAAAGTGCCTCTAATTGTAAATCCACACGGAGGACCACAAGGTATCCGTGATTCTTGGGGCTTTAATCCAGAATCTCAGTTATTTGCAAGTAGAGGGTATGCCACTTTACAAGTTAATTTCAGAATATCTGGTGGCTACGGAAGAAAATTCTTAGAATCTGGATTTAAACAAATTGGAAGAAAAGCGATGGATGATGTTGAAGATGGATTAAAATATGTAATCGATCAAGGTTGGGTAGATAAAGATAAAGTAGCAATTTATGGAGGAAGTCATGGTGGTTATGCTGTTCTTAGAGGATTGACCAAAACTCCAGATCTATATACTTGTGGGGTAGATTATGTAGGTGTTTCAAACTTATTTACATTCATGAAAACAATTCCTCCATATTGGAAACCATACTTAAAGATTATTAAAGAGATTTGGTATGATGAAGATGTAGCTGAAGAGAAAGCAATAATGGAAGAAGTGTCGCCAGTATACCAAATTGATAAAATTAAAAAACCTTTATTTGTTGTACAGGGAGCAAACGATCCAAGAGTTAACATCGATGAATCTGACCAAATTGTAAAAGCATTACGCCAAAAAGGATTCGACGTACCATATATGGTTCGATATGATGAGGGACATGGTTTTGGTAAAGAAGAAAACTCTATCGCGATGTATAAAGCGATGATGGGATTTTATGCAAAATATTTGAATTCTAAAGAGAAAAAGACGCCTGTAAAGGGATAATTTGATCTTTGTTTCAAATAAAAACCTCCTGAAACTTGGGTCAGGAGGTTTTTTTATGCTTTTTCTTCATACTCAGGACAATCAAGTCTTATATCTTGATCTTTTAATGTAGTTTGTATAAGGTTACAATAGTGACCTGTATTGGTTTTGTCATAAAACCTACAACCATAACAGGTACGTTGTACAGACAAAACTCCAGCAGTATTTAATTTAAATATTAATGAACTTATAGTCTTTACCATAGACTCTTGTTCGTTTTGAGTTAAGTTTAAAACTTGTTTTCGAATTGGATCTGCAAAATTCTCTGTTTCAGATACACTTTTTTTGCCCTTAGGTGATAAAGAAATAAAGTAACTTCTACTATCAGAAGCTGTTTTGTGTTTTATAATCATTTCTTTTTTGTCAAGTGCTTTTATAGCATCACTTATAGTAGGCTTAGTAAGATTAAACTCCTTTGCAAGATGACTTACAGTACATAAACTTTCTTTATGATAAGCAATAAAGATTAATATTTGTATTTGAATTGGGCTTAGCCCTATAGTCTTAGCGTGATCCCAAAGAAGAGTTCTGAACGCTTCAGAAATACGTTCAAGACCAATTACAATTTTTGCAATATTGTCTTTGTGTTGATATGGTAAATCAAAAATACTCTTGTTCATAATCTTAAAACTAATGAGAAAGGGACTCTTTCTCATTAGCAAAGTTAGTAATCCTAATTATTTTAAGGTCAATTATTCACAGTTTTCCATTTCAATAATATCATAACCTTTGGTTTCGATGTTTTCAATCATTACTTTAGAGGCTACTGCAATATGACAGAATTTACACTCTTTCGACGTTAAATTTTGGGTGTCAAATGATTTTGTTTTTAGGTAAGATTTTCCGAATTCAAAAACACGTTGTTCATCTTTTAGTGTATCAGGAACTAAAATATCAAAATGCATTACGGTTCCGTTATTTCGTTGAACATAAGTATCCCAGACTGCTATTCTCATTTGTGTATTATTTAGATTGAACGATAAATGGTAATGATAATTCTTTACTTAGTATACTATATACCTTATAAACTCCAAGCATAGGGCGGTCTTTATCATTGGTATTTACCTCCATATAGGCAGAGACTGCATCGAATTTGAAATCGACTTTATGATGTATACGATAATCTGGAATTACTACAAGTATTTCATTTCTTTGGGTAGTAACCTGATAACCTGGAGAGTCCATGTACATGGGCATGCCAGGATTTGTGGGAGGTAACACTACAGTTTTATCATCTTTCTTAAATTGTTTGACCGAAAGACCACCATCTACTCTTTTATCTTCGTGTAGTATAACCCAATGTGGGTGCCAAATAACCCCATCGTTATCAAACTTCTTATCTGAATTTTCATCCCAGAGTGGAGTGTCATCAAAGTCAGGATGAGAAGTTAATGCTAATGCAACAATACCAGATGTTGGATTGAAACCAACATCTTCTGGTTGTAATGTTGTAGGAAAAACATATCCCAAAACTGGAGCTCCGTGTAGCTGTCCAGCTGGTGTTGGGGTTGTAAGACCTGCATTTCCTTCTACGGTTATTTTCCAAATGGTACTAGCAATAGAGGTGTCATGTATTACAGTAGCTTTAGAGATTTTGAAATCTTTAGTATTGTAATCAGTATGCTTTTGATAAGCATACGAGGCATATGAATATACCAGTAGAGCGATGGTTAAAATTAAATGTTTCATAGTTTTGAAATTTTAATAGCTAGGATTTTTTTAATTAGGAATCCTAACTATTAGTTTGAAAAAAATTAGCCTTTTACATCGGCAATTGATGCTCCATAGTTAATATGAAGAACATTTCCATTAGGAGTTAAAAGAGCAGGAACAGATTGTACACCCGCTTTTTCGGCGTTTTCGATTTCAGATTGATCTTCGCCAAGGTGAACGATTTCTACGTTCGAGTTTCCTATAAGATTCACTATGTCTTGCTCTGCACTTATGCAAACAGGACATCCTGCATGATAAAAAATTGATTTACTCATTATTTTGGTTTTGATTAAAATTCTGATACAAATATAGTAAGGAATCCTAACTATAAAAATAATTTTAATTTTTTTAACACTTTGATCAAAATCTTGATCTAATTCATTCGATTGAGATTGTCATCTACATTTTTGTTCTTGAAAGAAGATTTACGCTCCTTGCCAAAGGAGTATTTTAAAGAAAACGAAAGCTCTTGAGCATTTGCGTAAAAAGTATCGTTGGTGATTATACCATTTACAGTATACCTATCATTGAAGTTCATATTTCTAAAAATATCATTTACATTTATAGAAAATCGCAGATTTTTTAATACAGTTTGGTTATAGGATGCTCCTAGAATAAACATAGCATTTCTCTCAAAAATTCCTTGATACCTTTTAGATAATCCCCAAAAGTTAACCCCTATGGTAATTTTAGGTTTAATTTTTAACTCACTATTAGAATAATAATAAAAATAAGGCCTGGTTTTTATGTTCAAAGCGTTGAGGTCATTAATCTTGCTATACGTCAAATTAAAAAGGTTAGAGGTACTGAAGATTTTGTAACTCAAAGTATTTCTGAATTGTAAGGAGTAACCCGTTTCTTCATTAAAATTTTCTGGAGATGTAGTAATTCGATTTTCTTGAGGATTATATACAGAACTAAAGAATATTGGGTTTCTAATAGTAAAATAGTTTAGTCTAAGATTCGATTTTTTGTGTTGTATACTAGCGACAATTTCTTCAGTGAGTGTCGATCTAAGATTGACATTTCTTTCAAATTCTACCAATGGGTTTATAAATGTACTTATCGAACTGGCGTTAAGATACCCAGGTCTATTAATGGTTTTGTTGTAATTAATAGTAATGGTTTTGGTGCTGTCTACAGGAATATTTATTCTCAAATTTGGAAATACACGAGTTTGTTCTCGATTTACCAGCAAAGAAGAAGAATTTCTGAACGCTCCTTTTACAAGATTAGTTTCTACTCTGGTTCCTATGTTATAAGTGATTTTTTTTATAGAGCCCGACAATTGCGCATAGGTTGCATAAATATCTTCATCATAATCATATGTTGAGATGATACGATCATCGGTGTTCAGGAATTCAAAATCTGAAAAGGCAATTGCATTTCCAATTGAAACGGTACCTCCAACTTCCATCTTAAGGTGCTTTTTTAGTTGTTTCTCAAAATCTATTCTTGCGGCAAAAGATCCAATTTCGTAGGTTTGATCACGGTTTTGAGATAATTGAAATCCGCCCTCATTAATATTGTTAAAAATAGTACTCTTCAAGTCTCTTTTATAGTTTGAATATTGTAGGCCAAAAAATAGGTTATCCGTATTGTTTAATTTTTTAGAAAGATTAAGATTCGAAGTTAAGAAGCTTCTTGGAGCGTCATTGGCACTTTCTGAAACAATAAAATCTTCCACTTCACCTATTTGTTGAGTGGTATTGGTACGTATCGGAAATTTATCCCTTTGTGTTCTGTAGTTTATTCTACCTGAGATATAATCGGTATCATTAACCTCATAGAAAAAACCGGAACCTATTATAAATTGTGGTCGTGGTCCAATTGCTTTGGCATCATATTCAGATCTAATATTTTCTTGAGGTATGTTGAGTTGGGATCCTGAACTTTCCCAAAAACCTATCTGATTATAATTGAAATTACCTTGTAGTTCAAGTCTTTTTCTTTTAAAATCACCTTTTAATTCGGAGTAGTTACTAAATCTTCTTTTGAATGAGGCAACTTCAGAAATATGTATTTTATAGCCATCATTTTTATTTCTTTTTCGGGTAATTAAAATTAGTGTTCTACCTTCTGCCTCATATTTGGCAGGAGGGTTATCTATAATTTGAATGTCCTTTATATCACTTACCGAAATTGATTGTAGTTGGTCAAAATCAATACGTTGATTATCCAAATAGAGGAGTGGAGTTCCTCTCCCAATAATAGATAGAGATTCTTGATCTGGGCTAATTTGTATCCCTGGTAGTTTAGACAAAACATCGGTAGTAGAAGGTAAAGACTCAAAAATAGAATTTTCGATCTGTACCGATATGTTTCCATCTTTGAAACTAATGTTATTCTTGGTTCCTTTAATGGTAACTTCATCTAGATGGATAGTCTCTTTGGAAAGTTCAATTTCTATTTTTTTATGGGTATCTAAAACAACTTCTTTTGAGGCTTTTTTATATCCGAGACAGGTAACGGTAATTATATATTTACCTTCGGTTAGTTCGAGAAAAGTGAATTTACCATCTTTGATAAAGGTGTATTTTATAATTGTTCCATTTTGGCTATCGGTTAGTAGTACATCTCCATTTTCTACAATATTTTGATCTTGCACCAAAATAATACCGGTCAAATTATATTTATTTTGTGCATATAGTTGTAGCGATAGCAATAAACATATGGCAATAGAGATCTGTTTCATCAACTTTAATTTTGTGAAACAAAGAACTATAGAAATTACCCGATCTGTTGGTTTTTATGATCTGAATAAGGTACTAGTACCGGTATGATTTTACTTTTTGGAAAGTAATTCCTGGCGGTTCGAGATATTTAGTTTGCCGTAAATATTTGTGATATGCGTTTTTACAGTGCTTATACTTACAAACAATTCATTGGCTATTTCTTTATTGCTTTTACCAGAAATGATAAGGTCTTTTACAATTTTTTCCTGTTTGCTTAACGGAACTTGATTGGAGGAGCGTTTTTTTCGGGAAATTATAATAAAACTTACTAAAGCAAGAATGATCAAAATAGCAATGCCGTTTATCCAAAGACTTGTATGGTACTTTTTATTGGTTTGTTCCTGTATCAAGTACGTGAGTTTATTCTCTAAGTATAAGTAGGTGGCAGGATCAAGCTCACTTGATTTTAGCTCTTGTATAAGATCAAAATAATAATCAGGATTTTCTTTGATGTCTTTATCTAATAAATTTTCGTCATCAAGGGTTTTTATTCCAATGAGCTTTACCAAAAGGATTTGAAGAGAATCCTTGACATACCCTTTTGTTTCTATAAGGTATTGCTCGGGGTCAAAATCGGTGGTCAAATTTTCAAATCTACTTTTAAACTTTTTGAGCCTTTGCCATTCTAGATCAGCTTTATTATTAGTAGTGTAGCTTCCAAAAGGGATAATACTTTTATTAAAAAATATAGTATCCTTTTTTGATGCTATAAACAATCTATAAGTCTTTATTTTGTCCGAGAGTTTCTTTTTTTCTTTTAAAGAAATGGGCTGAAGCTGTACTTTATACATTTGATCTTCTTGATCGAAAAGCTTTTGATCAAATGCAAAAAAACCGTCTTTATCTATAGTAGCAGAGGCAATAGTGATACTACTGTAAACACTATTGTTTTCATTTTGTTCGATTTTACTTAAGTAGACTTTATTTTTCCAAACATCTTGGTCCTCTAAAGTAACATAGCCAGATACCGGAGTTTGACCAAAAATCAGGGAACTACAGAAGAAAAAACATATTGATATGTAATACAAAGACCTCATGTTTTTGAGAAAATCAGTTTCATACGAATGTAAAAGATTTACTATTCATATCAAAAGTGAAAAACAAAAACCGCTTCATTTAACAAAAATGAAGCGGTTTAAATAATTATATGGTGCTAATTATTTAATCATATCAAAGCTGCGATTAATAAAAGCAGTTAATTCTTCACCTTTCAACAAGTTTTGTGATAATCTTGCCAAATCTAATGATTGTTTGATTAGTCGTTCTTTTTTCTTGTCGGTTTTGGTTCCTGCTATTTGTCCTACCAATTCATGATTAGTATTTACAATTAGGTTGTACATTTCTGGCATATTACCCATACCAAACATACCGCCTCCACCAGTTTGTTGCATCTCTTTCATACGACGCATAAACTCTGGTTGCGTAATCATAAAGGGAGCCGCATTGCTATCCATAGCCTCTAATTGTACCGTATATTTATCTGCTGGAATTACCTTTTCAAGATCTACTTTTAAAGCGTCTTTTTCCTCATCAGATAATTTAGAAATCGTTTCTTCATCTTTTTTGATCAAATTATCGATATGATCTGCATCTACTCTGGCAAATGTTATTTTCTCTTTGCTGGTTTCTAATTTTTGAATAAGATGCGATACAATAGGAGAGTCTAATAGTAAAACTTCATACCCTTTGTCTTTTGCTGCTGCAATGTATGCATGTTGCTCATCTTTATTAGAAGCATAAAGAATAACAAGCTTATCATCTTTGTCGGTTTGATTTTCTTTAATCTTTTCTTGTAACTCTTCAAAAGTTAGGTAGGCGTTATCTACAGTTGGGTATAATGCAAATTTATCGGCTTTATCAAAGAATTTCTCTTCAGAAAGCATCCCGTATTCAATAACGATCTTGATATCATTCCATTTTTGTTCAAAATCTTCTCTGTTGTTTTTGAACATAGAATTCAATTTATCTGCTACTTTTCTAGAGATATAACTAGATATCTTTTTCACATTACCATCGGCTTGTAAATAAGATCTGGATACATTCAAAGGAATATCTGGCGAATCTATAACTCCACGTAGCATAGTCAAGAATTCGGGAACAATACCCTCAACATTATCAGTTACAAAAACTTGATTTTGATACAGTTGAATTCTATCTTTTTGTAAGTTCATATCCTGACCTAACTTAGGGAAGTATAATATTCCTGTTAGGTTAAACGGATAGTCTACATTAAGGTGAATGTTAAATAGAGGTTCCTCAAACTGCATTGGGTACAATTCCCGGTAGAAACTCTTATAATCTTCATCCTGTAAATCGGCAGGTTGTTTTGTCCAGGCCGGGTTAGGGTTGTTTATAATATTGTCTATCTCTTGCGTTGGAGCAGGATCTTCTTCTTTGGCATCTTCGGGTTTTGGTAAAGTTTCTGTCTTTGTTCCAAATTTAATTGGAACCGGCATGAATTTATTATACTTAACCAATAACTCATTGATTCTAAAATCTTCAAGAAACTCTGTATCATCTTCTCCTATGTGAAGGATGATTTCGGTACCTCTCTCGGTTTTATCATGTGCTTCTAAACTATAGGTTGGTGATCCATCACAAGTCCAGTGTGCAGCAGGTTCATCTTTGTAAGATTTGGTAATGATTTCTACTTTACTAGCTACCATAAAGGCAGAGTAGAACCCAAGACCAAAGTGCCCAATAATTCCAGATTCCTTGGCACTATCTTTATATTTTTCAAGAAATTCTTCGGCTCCAGAAAATGCTACTTCATTAATATATTTTTCGACTTCTTCAGCCGTCATACCAATTCCTTGATCAATGATATGCAAAAGCTTATTTTCTTTATCTACTTTTATTTCGATAATCGGATTTCCATACTCTACTTTGGCTTCACCAATACTGGTTAGGTGCTTTAACTTTAAAGTCGCGTCAGTGGCATTAGAAATTAACTCTCTTAGAAAAATTTCGTGATCAGAATATAAGAACTTCTTAATCAGAGGAAAAATATTTTCTACTGAAACATTAATATTTCCCGTTGTCATTTTTATTCGGTTTTAATTTGTTGTCTGTTTTTGAAAGCTACAGTTTCAAAAAAAGTACCAATTGTAGTTTGCTGACAAACTGGCATTGAAGTATTCTTTTCAAGCGAAATTTTGTAATTATTTCAGTGATTTTATGACTAAAAGTATTCAAAATTAAGTTTCAAAATTTATGAAACAACTTTAACATATTTTTTGTTTAACTTTTTATCGTTAAAATTAAACAATTCCTATCTTTACATATAAATATAAACAATATGGCCGCTACAAAAAGTAAACAAAACATTGATAGTCAGTATATCATATCGAAGTATATGGAATATGTGTTAGAAAACGATATGTTTCCCAAATCGGTTTATAAATTTTGTAAAGCGATTAAAATAAAGGAAGAAGAATTTTATCAATTTTTTGGAAGTGTAGAAAGTATTAATAAGGGTATTTGGAATACTTTTTTTACTACAACAATGTCCGTGATGCAGAAAAATAAGGATTATGAAGGCTTTACTAGTAGAGATAAAATGTTAACCTTCTTTTATACTTTTTTTGAGATGCTTACCCTAAATCGGAGTTATGTGTTATTTGCTCTCGATGGGCATGATGGCCCCTTTAAAAACATGGTACAACTTAAAAGTTTGAGAGGTCATATAAAAGATTTTGCCAAAGAACTTATCGAAGAAGATAATGATCATAAGTTGTATAAAGTAACTAAAAATCCAGTGGGAATATTTTCTGAGGGTGCGTGGTTGCAATTTTTGTTCTTATTGAATTTTTGGACAGGAGATGAATCTCCAGGGTTCGAAAAAACTGACATGGCTATAGAGAAATCTGTAAATACCATTTTCGACCTTTTTGATAATACCCCTTTAAATAATGTATTAGATTTTGGGAAATTTCTGTGGAAGGAAAAAGTAATGTAGCATTTGTTGTAAGGAATTAAAAAAATCGTAGACATAAAAGCATAGAAAATATATGAAGACAATAGATAAAATACCAACTTCAAAATTAGGACGTACAACCGAGCTTGTAAAAACCGGGGTGCGGGTAGGTGGTAATTATCTGAAGTATTATAGTAAAAAAGCTATAAACCCCAATACTACCAAAGAGCAACTGAATGAAGAAAATGCTGCCGATATATATGATGGCTTAAAGAATTTAAAGGGAAGTGCATTAAAGGTAGCACAGATGCTTTCTATGGAAAAGAGTTTACTTCCTAATGCCTATGTAGAAAAATTTTCTCTAGCTCAATTTAGTGTTCCTCCTTTGTCTGCTCCTTTGGTAAGAAAGACATTTAAAAAGTATCACGGGCAATATCCCGAAGAATTATATGATACGTTTGCAACTCAATCTGTTAACGCCGCTAGTATTGGACAAGTACATAAGGCTATTAAAGATGGGAAAAATCTTGCTGTGAAAATTCAATATCCTGGAGTTGCAAACAGTATAAGTTCTGATTTGGCGATGGTAAAACCCATCGCCATCAGAATGTTTAATTTAAAAGGTAAAGATTCTGAAAAATACTTCAAAGAAGTAGAAGGGAAACTACTCGAAGAAACAGACTATATTTTAGAGGTTAAACAGAGTAAAGAAATTACAGAGGCATGCTCGGTAATTCCAAATCTAAAATTTCCTAAATATTATGATGAGCTTTCAAGTAAACGTATCATCACAATGGATTGGATGGACGGCATTCATTTAAGCGAATTTACCAAAGAGAACAAAGATCAAAAAAAGGCAGATAACATAGGACAAGCCTTGTGGGATTTTTATATGTTTCAGATACACGCTCTAAAAATGGTTCATGCAGATCCTCATCCAGGGAATTTTCTGGTAGATCAAAATGCCCAACTTATAGCGATCGATTTTGGGTGCATAAAACAAATCCCGTTAGAGTTTTATACTCCATATTTCGAATTAGCTCAAAAAGAAAATATAAATAACCCCGATATTTTTACTCAAAAGATGTTTCAATTAGAAATACTCCGAGAAGAGGATTCTCCCAACGAAAAAAGATTCTTCTCGGAGCTATTTCATGAAATGCTAAGTTTGTTCACATTGCCTTTTCAGCAAACTACATTTGATTTTGCAGATGAAGGTTTTTGGGGTAAAATAACAGAATTAAGTGAAAAATATTCAAAAGATACAGAGTTAAGAAAAATGAATGGTAATAGAGGAAGTAAACACTTCCTTTATATGAACAGAACTTTTTTTGGCTTATATAATTTGCTGCACGATCTAAAGGCTAAGGTGCAGGTAACAAATTATGAAAAATACCTTTAGTTAGTCTTTCGACTAACTTGGTTTGTTTATTTATTGGTTAGGTTGTTAGGAAGGTGCGCTGTGGTTGGCGCACCTTCCCTTTTATGTCGAAATCATATCTATACTGTAGGAAAAAATGGCTCAAATAAAAATTGAAACTATTTTATTCTTTCAAAAAATACAAATATCCTTATCTTCACGGTATTAAATTTCCCCTGATTATGAATAAAGGCAAAATATGCATAAATATTATTGCTGCACTTTCTTGTTTTCTTTCATTCGCGCAGCTAAGTAAAGAAGGAATTCAAGATTTGATAAGTGAGATTGAAAATACCTCAGATAATTATTCAAAGCTTAAATTATTAGATTCTCTTACTCATCAACTCAATACTTCAAAATGGAATGATTTTGAGTATTACAAACAAAACTATCCAAAGTATACTCTTTTGTACATAGATATTGCAAAAGGAATAGATAGCATAGATTTGGCTGCTTCTAGAACAGCAAGACTCACCAATCATTATCTACAAATAGTTGGGAAACCAGATTCTGCTGCTGTAATTATAGCAAACATCATAAATGACAGTGCTAAATTTAAAAAAAGAATTAACCTTGGTCATTTGTATTTAAAAAGAGCAGGAACATTCTATTTGACCGAAGAGTTAGGTAGGGCGGTAGTAGACTATCAAAATGCCGAAAGAATTTATCATCAAACTAAGGATACCATTTTTGAGGCAGATGCAATATATTTTGAAGGCCAGGCTCGTGAACGATTAGGAGAGTTAACTACAGCACTTTTAAAGTATCAAAAAGCTGGTGAATTGTACGCCAAAATGAAAGATACGGCGTATGTAGCCTACACAGGGCTTGGTGTGTCGGGAATTTTTAGTCAATTATATGTGTTAGATAAATCTTTTGAAGAGCGACAGCGAATTAGAAATTTATTAGAAAAACAAAAAAATAAGGATTATCAAGCTTTATCAGAGTTGGCCATCAATGATGCACGCGATTATGTGAAAAGAAAAGAATTTGGGAAAGAAGGGCAAGCACTTTTAAGGGCATTTAATCTTATAAAAGATAATGAAAACTATGAAGCACAACGTTTTCGGGTTAGGTCTTATATTTCTGAATACTATTCTAAACAAAATCAACCTGAATTAGCAAAAAAGTATTTGGATACTTTGGAACAATTTCCAGATTTGGTTAACAACTCTTATGATAGAATTTTTTATCTGAAGGCCTTAGGTCGTTATAAAATTGCAAGTCAACAATATAAAGAAGCTATTCCTATTTTTAAGGAAGAAATAGAAATTTTTGAGAAATCTAAAGATGTTAGAGGGCAAGTACACCTCGAAAAAGAATTGCATAATGCTTATAGCAAATTGGGGCAGTTTTCTGAAGCTTCTAAACATTTAGAAAGACATATTCTTTTAAAAGACTCTATGTACGATTTGACTCGATCAAATAGCCTTATCTACTATCAAAATCTATATGAAAAAGAAAAGAGAGAAAATCAAATAGCTGCGCAAAAAGCAAATATTCAATTGTTAGAACAAAAGGATAAAGCAAAAAGAAATTTGTTAATCTTTGGTGGGATTGGTCTTAGTTTGTTATTCCTATCTGCGTTCTTATATAGAAATAGAGTGTATTTGTTACGTAATAAAAAACTACAGCAATCGTTCTTACAAGAATTATTGCAAATGCAAGAACGGGTGAGTAAACGTATTTCAAAAGATTTACACGATAGCGTAGGTCAAAGTTTATTAATTATCAAAAATAAAGTGCTGCAGAATGACGATAAAAAAACGGCCCAGGTGGTTGATGGTGTCATAGATGAGGTACGATCTATTTCTAGAACATTGCACCCTTTTAAGTTAGAAGAGTCAGGCCTTACGGTTACTCTTGAAAGTAGTGTCGAGACGATCGACGAGACCTATGATATTTTTATTTCGGCAGAAATAGATAATATAGATCAGGTGTTTGATCAAGAAAGAGAAATTAATATATATCGATTGGTTCAAGAAAGTTTTAACAATATCATAAAACATTCAAATGCTAGATCTGCAGAGATAAAGGTGGTGAATAAGAAAAATGACGTAGAGATTGTGATTAAAGATAATGGAAAAGGATTCGATGTCTCTAAAGAGAAGACCTCTGCTTCCAAAATAGGATTAAAAACATTGAGTGAAAGGTCTAAGTTTTTAAAAGCTAGTTTTAAAATACTTTCCGAGATAGATAATGGAACTACGTTGATATTTAAAATTCCGAAGTATGTTTAAACCAGATATACTTATTGCTGATGATCATCCCCTTTTGTTAAAGGGATTAGAAGAGTTTTTAAAAGAAAAGAATTATAGTATTATCGCAACATGCAGTGATGGACTTTCAGCATATAATACGATAATTAAAGAAAAACCTGATATTGCCATTCTAGATATCGAAATGCCAAATATGACAGGAATAGATATCGCAAAAAACTGTAGTAGGCATAATATTGAGACCCGCATTGTATTAAATACACTTCACAAAGAAAAAAAACTATTCGATGATGCGGTAAAATATAATATACATGGGTATTTGTTGAAGGAGTTTGCTCTTTCTGAAATTGAAGCTTGTATCGCAAGTGTTTGTCAGGGTAAACCTTATTTTAGTGAGAAAATTTATAAGAGATTCTCCCATAAGACTACAGATGGCACAAATACAGATGTGCTTACTCGTTCAGAAGTGAAGATCCTAAAATTAATAGCCGATGAAATGACTAGTAGCGAAATCGCCGATTTCTTGAGTATTTCTGTAAGAACGGTAGAAAAGCATCGAGCGAATATGATTAAAAAGCTCAATATTGATCAAAAACCTAATTCGCTTCTTATTTGGTCACAAAAGAACAAAGATTCTTTGTTTTAGAATGAATAGTAGTTTTTAGTATTTACGTAGCCCTACGTATGTTCTGGTATCTTCTTCGGGGTTATATTTGTACTCATCATTTGAACAATGAACAATTTTAAATAGTAAGACACTATGTTTTCGATATATCAAAACCCATTAGAAGGTAAAGTCTATATCGATCTTGAAGATAATTCTTCTTCAACATCTTATAAGGTTGTGAATGCAAATGGTCAAATTGTTAAAAAACGCAATAAGCTAAGATATAGGAATACAATTTTGTTTTCCATGTTACCAGAAGGAGTGTACACCATTGAGGTTAAAACTAAAAATAAGGTAACAACTAAAAAATTTCTAAAATTCTAAGTTTTAGGAAGATTGGGGGATAAAAGCCACGGGTTCTAGGAATTGTGGCTTTTTGTTTTTTTATGCTCTTTTTTGACCGATAATAGAGTTAAATAGTATTGATTAGCGCAAATAACTCAAAATTTTCAATTGTAAAATATTGTGTTTCATACAGAAGGATTCATTTTGCTATGCATGCATATAATATAATTAAGGTTTGTTTTATCAAAATGTTAAGAATACATATATTGTGCGGCAGTTTTAATTAAGTATAAAATAAGCACAATACACAATAATTAACTATATGTATACTTCAAGAATATCAGGGTTGGGATCATATGTTCCTGAAAATGTGGTTACAAATGATGATCTTTCAAAAATAATGGATACCAATGATGCCTGGATCCAGGAAAGAACAGGAATCAAGGAAAGAAGGCATATTAAAAAGGGAGATGGCAACAGTACTTCTACTATGGGAGTTAAAGCCGCTAAAATTGCTTTAGAAAGAGCAAATGTATCTACCGATGATATTGATCTGATTATTTTTGCTACGCTAAGTCCAGATATGTATTTTCCTGGAGGGGGTGTAAGAGTTCAGGAAATGATGAACATGAGAACCATTCCTGCCCTTGATGTTAGAAATCAATGTAGTGGTTTTGTATATGCCTTATCTGTGGCCGATCAATATATCAAAACAGGGATGTACAAAAATGTTCTTGTTATTGGTAGTGAAAACCACAGTGGGGGATTAGATATGTCTACTCGGGGAAGAGCTGTTTCTGTGATCTTTGGTGACGGGGCAGGAGCTGCTGTTGTAACACGTAGCGAAGAAGACGGAAAAGGAATTTTGTCTACGCATTTGCACAGTGAAGGAGCACACGCTAAAGAATTGTCGCTAGAAGGACCAAGTACAGATCACTGGGTGCCAGAAATCATTGCTGAGAACCCTCAAGAGAACATTCCATATTATCCTTATATGAATGGACAATTTGTTTTTAAGAATGCGGTTGTTCGTTTCTCTGAAGTAATAAATGAAGGATTACAGGCAAATGGATTATCTGCCACCGATATCAATATGCTTATACCACATCAAGCGAATCTAAGAATTTCTCAGTTTGTACAAAAACAATTTAGATTGAGTGACGATCAGGTATATAACAATATTCAGAAATATGGTAATACTACTGCAGCATCTATTCCAATTGCCTTAACTGAAGCTTGGGAGCAAGGAAAAGTAAATGACGGAGATCTAGTAGTGTTGGCAGCATTTGGAAGTGGATTCACTTGGGGTAGTGCGATAATAAAATGGTAATCAAAATGATAACTCTTTAAAATAGTATAAAGAAAAACGCGAATCTAACTAGATTCGCGTTTTATATAAATAAATAAGGTTATTATTTTTTAAAGGCTAATTCAAATAAATTATAACCAACTGTACTATATTAAACGGTATAAATTGTAAAGTGTTACAAAAACACTTAAATTTTTACAATTATTTAACTTTATAGGTTTTTTTGAGTTATCATTATTAAAATTAACTAATTAGCTTGATTTTGTTTATTAAATTAACATTTTTTTTGAAAAAAATGCATTTACAAGATGCCTCCTCCAGATTTTTCGTTATTATCTCTACGTTTTCTGGAAACTTTTCGATTTTTTCCACTCCCAAAGCGATAGGATAGTCCTAGATAAATTGTTTGTGTTTCTCCTTGAAATCTACCACTTTGCGGAAAAGGAGTGTCGCCAGAAAATCTGAATCTCATCGTATTAAAAATATCATTAAAATTAACACTTGCCGTTCCTTTTCCCTTCATGAAGTTGTATCGTGCCCCAGTATTGATAAAATAAAATGGTTTTGTTTTAAATTGTACTCCTTCCTGCTCGCCGCGATAAAAACCGAATATTTGAAAAGTAAGATTTTTGGTAGCTTTGAAATTATTATTGATTCTGAAATTGTAAATAACGGCATCAACTTCTCTAGAAACACCTTCAACGATTCCTTTTTGTGTTTGTCCATATAAATCAAAACTGGCATTAAAATTCCACCATGTTGTAGGCTTATAATTACTAGAGAGTTCCACTCCGTATGCTGAGTTGTTATCGAAATTATCGAAGGTCAAAATTTGTCCTTCTTCTACATCTGGATTTTCTACAAGTGTTTGATTAATTTCATCATCAATTAAACGATAAAATACACCGCCCGTTATAGATCCACCTTTTACTCTTTTGGTATAGTTTACTTCTATAGAGTTGGTGAATTGAGGATCCAATTCAGGATTTCCTATAGATATAATTCTTGGGGTACTCCATTCTCGAATAGGATTCACTTGATTAAGCCCTGGGCGATCAACTCGTCTACTATAACTCAACTGGTAGGAATCTTTTTCACCTGGTTTATAGGTTAAGTATGCAGATGGATAAACGGTGAAAATTTCATCTTCAAATACTTTTTCACCATTAAAAACGGCTTCTACTTGATAGCTTTCAAATCTTGCACCAAGTTGGTATGACCATTTTTCTAAGTTCTTTCCGTAGGTTGCATAAAACGAATGAATATCTCTATCATAACTATAGACCGAATTAGGGAATAAAGTAGATCTGTAATCATTATCTGTTCTTCGTAACCTGGTTTCATATCCTAATTCGAGCTTCGTGCTTTCAGATAGGGGATTTACATAATCTAAATTAATGGTCGTATTGGTTCTTTCATTATCAATAAGGTCATTATAATTTGTAAAAGAACCATTTCCTCCTATAAAGTTAAAATCATCGTCACTATCACTTTCAAAGACATTGTAATCTATTTCTAATTCTATGTTGTGCCCTTCTTTCTTGAAGTCATGTTTATAATCGAAATTATACGTAGAACCTAGATTATCACTATCGCTTAGAAGGTCCTGGGTGAGATCATTTTCATTTCCATTTAGGAAAACAATATCTGTGGTCCCCGAAGTAAGTCCGTCGAAAAGATTTTGGTTTGTGTATACCGATATCGTATTGCGGTCATTGATAAAATAATCTAAACCAGCCTTGAATAGGTGCGACTTATTGTTATCGAGAAATGTAAAATCGGTGAGATAATTTTCATCTTCTCTAAGTACAAACCCAGCATTTCTATTTTTGGTAATGTTTGCTCCGTAATTACCATATAGATTGACTTTTCCTGCTCTATAATTTAAGTCGATTGAGCTATTGAAACGTGCATTTTTATCCCAATTTACTCCAAGGTTGATGTTACCATTAAACCCTATATTACTATTTTTATGCAATACAATATTTATGATACCACTCATTCCTTCTGGATTGTATTTTGCTGATGGATTGGTGATTAACTCGATTTTTTTGATCGAGGTAGAAGGGATTTGTCGCAACAACTGACTGGCGGTCATATTGGTGGGCTTGCCATCTATTAAAATACGTACGTTTTGATTCCCGCGTAAAGCAATATTTCCGTCTTGATCTACATTAACTGATGGGATATTGTTCATGATTTCTGCTGCAGTACCCCCAGTTGTGGTAAGGTCTTTTCCTACATTTATCACTTTGCGATCTATTTTTTGCTCTACAGTGGTTCTTTCTGCTACTACTGTAACATCATCTAGTGATTCGGCAGTTTCTTCAAGAGCAATGGTGCCAACATCAATATCCTTACTTTTTTTCGAAATCTCTATAGGTTGAGAATAGGTGGAGTACCCTATAAATTGAATTTTTAAAGTATAATTTCCTTTGGGTACATCGGCAATAAGAAAATCTCCATTTTCTGTACTAATTCCTCCACTTATAATTTTATTTGTTCCATCATTTAGAACTACAGTTGCATAGGGAATGGGTTGTTTTAGATTTTTGTCTATAACCTTCCCTTTTATGGTTCCAACGATAGCTTCGTTATTGGGTTGAGCGGTGAGAATTAGACACCAAAATGATAGAAAAAACAGTACAATTGTCTTTTGATTAATTGTTTTCATCTGAACGTTTATTTGATTGATTGTTGAATGATAAAGTACCTTAATAAGGTACTTTACTTTTAAGCATACGGTGATTAAGCGTATATAATGACTAGACGACTAGAGTGGTTTTCTGTTACAATCTATTTTCGTTTTAACATTATGTTATAAAAAACGAAAACCGCCTTGTCGAAGGGCGGTTTTCCATAATAACCAAATAGTAACACTAACCATCAACTATGAATAAAATTTGATTATTATAAAGTAACTAACTAACTAAATCTATGAAAAATCATATCTTTATATAAGTAAGACGTGTCGGCTAGGTTTGTGTTACACTCTATGATTGTTTTTAACATTCTAACTTGTTTTTTTAACGTTTTACTATTTTAAGATTAAATACACAATCTTTTATTAGGAACTGGCATAGCATATGAGTAAAAAAACATTAGTGATTGGGGCATCATTAAAAGTCGATAGGTATTCGAATTTTGTGATTCATAAATTGATTAATCATAATCATGAAGTCATTGCGATAGGCTTGAAAGAAGGAGATATTGGTGGTGTTACCATAGAAACTGAATTACTTCCTTTTGAAGATGTAGATACGGTGACATTATATCTTAATCCCAAGCGCCAAAAACCCTATTATGATTATATAAAAGATCTTAAACCTAATAGAGTAATATTTAATCCTGGAACAGAAAACCCTGAGTTTTATGAGCTTTTAAAAGAAGCAGGTATTCATGTAGAAATTGCCTGTACGTTGGTGTTACTCTCTACGAATCAATATTAATCCTAAGAAGGTTAAAAGACCATTAAGTATTAGAATAAAAAAGCCAAATTCAAAACCAAACCAAGTTGAGCTATTATCACTAATTATATACGATAAAATAGGAGATGCTATTGCTACAATGGGGACTAATTTATCTTGTACTTTAAGCTTAGTAAATAACCCAAAGCTGTATAATCCTAACAATGGTCCGTAGGTGTATCCTGCAAAAACAAACAATTTGGCAATGACACTTTCATCTTTGATGATATATTTAAAAGAGATAATAACAAGAACTAGAAGTATCGAGAATAGTATATGAATTCTCTTTCTGATTTTAACTTGATCTTCTACCTTATACTTTTTTTCAAGATCCAAAATATCAATACTAAAAGAAGTTGTTAACGAGGTTAGCGCACTATCTGCACTACTATAAGCAGCCGCAATGAGTCCTAGTACAAAAAATATAGCGATGCCAAAACCTAATCCGCTTTGGGTAGCAATGGTAGGGAACAATTGATCTTTATGAGCATCTATGCCGTTTTGAGCTGCATATTGCGTTAGTAAAAGCCCTAGTCCCAGAAATATAAAATTTACAAATGTTAGTACAATGGTAAACCAAAACATGTTTTTTTGTGCATCTTTTAAATTACGACAAGTGAGGTTTTTTTGCATCATATCTTGATCAAGACCTGTCATAACAATTGCAATAAATGCACCAGAGAGAAATTGTTTCCAAAAGTAATTGGCGCTTTTAAAATCATCAAAAAAGAACATTTTAGAAAGATTACTATCTATGATGTGGCTTAGAAAATTACCACCTTCGATATTAAGACCTTCTGAAACATAATATATGGCTACGCCAACAGCGATTAACATAAATAGTGTTTGTAATGTATCTGTCCAAACGATAGTTTTTATTCCAGATTTGAAAGTGTATAACCAAATAAGTAAAATAGTGATAATCACAGTTACCCAAAATGGAATTAACAATGCATCAAAAAGTATGGCCTGTAATACATTTGCTACCAGAAATAATCTAAAGCTAGCACCAACTACTCTAGAGAGCAAGAAAAATGAAGCGCCTGTTTTGTATGAATAATTTCCAAAACGATCATCTAGATATGTGTAAATAGAAGTGAGATTAAGTTTGTAGTAAAGAGGGAGAAGTACGGTACCAATGACAGCGTATCCTAAAATATAACCCAAAACTACTTGCATATAGCTAAATTGTGAAGCTTCAACCCATCCTGGTACAGATATAAAAGTTACTCCACTTAAGGAAGCTCCTATCATTCCAAAAGCAACTACATACCAAGGAGATTGTCTATTAGCTTTAAAAAAAGCTTCATTTCCAGAATTCTTTCCTGTGAGATAAGAGATAAGCAAAAGAACGGCAAAATAGCCCGCTATGAGCAATAGAATTTGTGTGGGTTGCATAAATTTTGGTTCAAAAGAAAAGCAAAATACGAATTTCTCACTAAAGATTTTTAGTTCTTAAAACTGAGAAATAAGTTAATCTGTAATTAACAGAAAAATAAGGCAAGCCAGACTTGGGATTCGATATAATTAACTTTTTTTGCAGCGAATTTAAAAACTACGTTATGAGCGCCTCAAAAAATAACCAGATTTTAGAATTTAAGAACTTGGTTTTAAGTTATATCAGAGAAAAAGATGTTGGAGAATTCTCTGATTTTGTATTTCGATTATACCGAAGACATTATAGAAAAAAGTATGGTTGGGAACCTTCAGAAGAAGAATACTATGGGATGAAGGAAGAAGATATAAAAAGATTTTTCCAGTCTACATGCTTTGCTTTCAAAAATAACCTTAACCAAATAGTAGGTACAATTAAGGTTACCTATAAGTTGCCCGCAGATGTGTTTCCTATTGAAGATGAATTTGGGATTGATTTGGATACAATTATAAACGAAAGAGGCTTAAAGGTTAATCATATTTGGCACTTAGGGAGATTAGCTATTGATTCTGCTTTATTAAAAAAAGAAAAAGATATTATACCTTCTACGTTACTTATTAGAGAATTGATTCGACAAACTTTTATGATTGTAAATCGTAATAAAAATGGTTTGATTGTCGCAGAGTCTGATGCTCTTATCTATACAATATTTAGGGAGTTGGGTATAAATATGCAAAAAATTGGTCCTGTTCAGGATTGTTTAGGAAGTCCTACATACCCAGTTATAATAACGGGTGAAGATGTGAAGAGTTGGTTGAGAAATATTGATGACATAAACTCTGATACATTATATATGATTAAATAAAAAATAATATAAATTTGAAGTTCATAGTCGTATTGAAACAATAATCATTAACCAATAACAATAATTACACAATGAATCCAGTAAAGCAAATCGCCGAAATGCATGATGAAGAAAGATATCATAAAAACGTCTTATATATTACACCCGAACAGCAAGATGCTATAAAAAATGTAAAAATTGTATTTGGTGGTGTTGGTCTGGGTAGTGTAATTGCAGAAGCAGCGCTTCGTCTAGGTTTTGAGAATTTTGTGTTTATTGATGGAGATGAAGTAGAGATGTCTAACTTAAATCGTCAAAATTATGAGGGTGATGATGTAGGAGAATCAAAGGTTAAATCTATTACCAAAAGATTAAAAGCAATTAACCCTAATGCTCAAATTGAGTATCATCATTTGTTTCTTGAACCAGATATCATCTCACAATATGTTTCTGGATGTGATATAGCTATTAATGCGATAGATTTTGACACTGCTCATACTCCTTTTGTTTTTGATGAGGTATGTAAAGAGTTAGGGATACCAGTTATTCATCCTTTAAATTTTGGATGGGCAGCTGCAGCCTATTTAGTAACTCCAGATAGCGAACAGATTTATGATATTGCAAGGAGAGAGGGAAGGTTTGAGTTGGTGTTGGTAGAAAATATTTTGGCGTACATAAAGGATAGAGAAGATCTTCAGCTAAATTGGTTGTACGATTTTTATGAATTATACAAAGAAAAATCTACAGAAATAACTCCTCCTCAATTAGTCGTGGGATCACACCTTGCAGCAGGATTGGTTTCCAATATATTATTTTGTCTGTGTAATCGTCTAGAAGTTAAAAAGTTTCCAGAACCTTATTTTATTTGTACCAGATAAGAAAAAGGAATTTATCTGTTTCTTACATCACTTTCTATCATGCCGTCTCTTAGACGAATGACGCGATGCGCATGTTCGGCTACTTCTTCCTCGTGTGTCACGATGATAACGGTATTTCCGGCGGCATGAATCTCATCAAAAAGATTCATGATTTCTATGGAAGTTTTGGAATCTAAGTTTCCTGTGGGCTCATCTGCTAAAATAATAGATGGTTTATTTACTAAGGCTCTTCCCACTGCGACACGTTGTCTCTGCCCTCCAGAAAGTTGATTAGGTTTATGATCCATCCTATCTTGTAATCCAACATTGCTAAGTACTTCTTCTGCTCTTATTGTTCTTTCTTTTTTTGAGGCGCCAGCATAAATCATGGGTAAAGCGACGTTATCTAATGCTGTAGTTCTTGGTAGCAGATTAAAGGTCTGGAAAACAAAACCAATTTCGCGATTTCTAATTTCGGCAAGTTCATTATCGGTCATTTGGCTCACATCGTTTCCGTTAAGGTTATATGTGCCCGAGGTAGGAGTGTCTAAACACCCTAAAAGATTCATTAACGTAGATTTACCAGAACCAGAAGGGCCCATAATTGCTACATATTCTCCTCTGGCGATATCAAGATCGATACCTTTTAATACGTAAACAGTTTCTTGACCCAATTGAAAGTTTCTAACGATACTTCTAATCTCTATGACATTTTCCATATAATGACCTAATAATTTTGTCTAAGATACAATATTAGCTTATTTGACGCTTCAACGCTAAACTTGTTACAATCTAATTGTAAAATGTTCTTTTGCTTGTTCTTTTCTTAAAAAAATAAATCCTAAAGAAAAGCAGTCAATGGTTACCATGACTTGAGGGTGGTCTTTTATCTTGTTCCATATATTTTGACTGCCTATAGATCTATATGGTCCATTCAAAATAATTGCGCTATCATTATGGCAGTGGGAGAAGAGGGTAGTTATCTCAGATGCATCTACAATGTTTTTAGAGTCCAAAAAAAATAAATCGTAGTTGGTATCGCTTTGTAATGTATTATCAATGCTAGTGGTGTTTTTTAGGGATATTATTTTATTAATACTTGTATCTATATTTTCTGGAAGGAATGCTTTTGAATATCCCAAATAATTGGGTAAACGATTCAGTAATTTGGCAACTTTGAAAGAAAAAGGTTTATTATTGCCACTTTTTAGTAGTTCCGAGATTTCTGGAAACAAATCTTTATTAGTATTAACATAAAAGCAACGAGTAACTAGATTATATACAAATGGAGAATGGACACCATGTTGATTTGTAGAACTAAAAATGAATTTAAAAAATGACCTTATTTTGAAAAGCATAATAATAAAAAAAGAGATTAGGCATTCTTAATTTCATTCTTCCATTTTTTCAGAAAGTTCGAACCATCTCATTTCATGTTCCTCAATTTGATTGATAATACCTTGAAGTTTTTGTGATTCTTCATTGATTTGATCGCCTTCTAATTTCCCTTCAGCAAACAAGGCTTCGATTTCCTTTTTTTGAATTTCAAGCTTTTTGAGGTCTCGTTCAATTCTATTGAATTCTTTTTGTTCGTTATATGACAACGCTGCTTTATTGTCTTTTTTCCAGGTTTTTTTGGCCTTAGGTTCGGTGTTTTCGGTATTTGTTTTTTCTGGAGCAGCACTATTTTCATAGACTCTGTAATCTGTATAGTTTCCAGGAAAATCCTGAATAATACCATTTCCTTTAAATACAAATAGGTGATCTACTATTTTATCCATGAAGTAACGATCGTGAGATACTACCAAAAGACAACCCGGAAAATCTAATAAGAAGTTTTCAAGAACATTTAAAGTAACTATATCAAGATCATTTGTGGGCTCATCTAGAATTAAGAAATTCGGATTTTGAATAAGTACAGTACACAGGTAAAGCCTTTTGCGTTCACCCCCACTTAATTTTTCTACAAAGTCATATTGTTTTTTACGATCAAACAAAAATCGTTCGAGTAGTTGTTGGGCAGAAATTTGCCTTCCTTTCTTGAGGGGGATATAGTCACCAAATTCACGAATTACTTCGATTACTTTCTGGCCTTCTTTTATGGTAATCCCTCTTTGGGTATAGTATCCAAATTTTACGGTGTCCCCAATAACTATCTTTCCTTGATCTGGGGCCAGAGCACCAGTAATCATATTTAGGAATGTAGATTTTCCTGTGCCATTTTTACCAATAATACCTATTCGTTCTCCTTTTTTGAAAACATACTCAAATTGATCTAGCAGAGTAAGGTTATCAAATTTTTTAGAAACTTTATGTAGTTCAAGAATTTTACTCCCTAAACGTTCCATATTAATTTCGAGTTGTATCTGGTGATCATGACGCCTTTTATGTGCACGTTCTTTAATCTCAAAAAAGTCATCTATCCTAGATTTTGATTTTGTCGTTCGTGCTTTGGGTTGACGGCGCATCCAATCTAACTCCTTTTTATAAAGTTGTTTGGCTTTATCAGTGGCTATTTGTTCATTGGCAATTCTAGCTTCTTTATTACTTAGGTAGTAGGCATAATTTCCTTTGTAATTATAAAGTTTTCCGTTTTCGAGTTCTACAATTTCATTGCAAACATTTTCAAGAAAATAACGATCATGAGTAACCATGAATAAGGTGAAATTTTCTTTGGCAAAATATTCCTCTAGCCATTCGATCATTTCTAAATCCAAATGGTTGGTGGGCTCATCGAGATACAGTAGGTTAGGTTTACTTAGTAATATATTGGCCAAAGCTAGCCTCTTTTTTTGCCCTCCAGAAAGATCATCCACCTTTTTACTTAAATCTTCTAACTTTAATTTAAAAAGTACTTGTTTATATTGTGTTTCAAAATCCCAGGCATTCATAGCTTCCATGTTTTCAAAAGCCTTTTGGTACGCTTCGCTATCATCTGGGTTTTGTAATGCTTTTTCATAAGCATTTATTACCTGTAAGGTTTCATTATCTGATGCAAAAATTGTTTGTTCTATAGTTAGATGGGGATCAAGATCTGGTTCCTGCGATAAAAATGCTACTTTCAAATTTTTCCTATACACTACTTGACCGCTATCGGGTTCTTCATCACCAGCAATAATATTTAGTAAAGAAGTCTTACCGGTTCCGTTTTTGGCGACAAAACCTATTTTTTGTCCTTCATTTATTCCAAAGGAAATGTTTTCAAAAAGTATTCGTTCCCCAAATGCCTTAGCAATATTTTCTACAGATACGTAATTCACAGTTCATTTTTATAAAGCCGTAAAGGTACAAGGTTTCAAGATTAGAAAGAAGTAGGAGCAGGACTTTGTAGTTTTCTTTTAAGCAAAAATTAAACCTGAACGCTATAGATTATAATTTGCCCCTACGTTTTGTAAAAGAATATAAAAAAATAAGGACAGCCATAAAAACTGAAATTCGCGCAATATAATTTCCGAATCTAACATAAAAAGTAAGCTTGTCATTCGTTTTTAATGTCCCTTTAAGGGCTCCTTGCTTTTCATATCCTAATGAAGTTACTATTTCTCCAGTTTGGTTAATGATTGCCGAAATTCCTGTATTTGCACTTCTAGCAATACTTCTTCTAGTTTCAATAGCTCTTAGTCTTGCATAGTGTAAATGTTGTTGATGTCCTTGAGTGTTGTCCCACCATGCATCGTTAGTTATAATAGCTAAAAAATCTGCGTGGTTTCTAATATATCCTGTAGAAAACTCGCCGTAGATACTTTCATAACAAATCATAGGGCCCACACCAATACTATCTTTGGTGAAAAATACTTCTCTGTCTTCTTGGATAGTTTTTTTTGCAACAGTACCTCCAAGATCTATCATAACATCACCAAGAATTGGCTTTAAAACATATTGGTAAGGGAAATTCTCTACTCCAACTACTAATTTACTTTTATGGTATAATTCATCTGATCCATTAGGACGAACAAAAAAAGCAGAATTATAGTCGTCGTAAAACACATTCTCTTTGTAGATATTGGTTTGTTTTCTAATTCTTGAAGGATCATTAAAAACATCAATAAGGGATATCCCCGATAAAAAATGAGCATTTGGATGATTGCTAACTATTGTTTCTCCAGTTTTTTTTGCAATAGAACTAGAAAAACGATTAAGCCTGTTGCTATCTGCAAAAACAGTTTCTGGGGCAATTACGAAATTGGTGTTTTCCGATATTTCAGTTTCAGTAAGCGAAATTAATAATTCACTTACTTTCTGGTCTGATGTATTGTATTTCTCAGTGTAGGGGTTGATGTTAGGTTGTAGAAGTACTACTTCGATATTTTGTCCTTCTTCTTCATATGTTTTTAAAATGATAATGGAAATAAGAATAGGAACTAAAATGATAAGTAAATTTTGAACGGCAGCGCGATATATTATTTTTTTGTCCTTGTATTCTTGGTATAACAGAATGCTTTTAAAAATAAGAATGTTCACAATCCATATCCAAAGTGTTCCTCCAAAGGTTCCTGTATATTCATACCATTGAATCCAGGAAGTAAAACTTGCAAAACCGTTGCCTAAATTAAGCCAGGGCCATGATATTTGCCATTGTAGATGGAAATACTCAAAACTCATCCAAAAACAAACCAAAAAAATAGTGCTTAGGCTAAAATTTGTTTTTTTTGCCACCACATGGAAGAGTAAAAAAACTATGGTCATCATTAGCGTATTTACAATTTCGGCTATCCACATTCCTGTAACCGAAGAATTGTAAATCCACCAGGTAGTAATTATGTTCCAAATAAAAAATGCTAAATAGGTGAGTCCAAAAACCTTCAAGCCACTTCTTCTATGTTCTCGTACTTTATAGGTTGCCATTAATAAAGGAACAAAGCCAAAAAATAAGAATAAAGGAAAACCATAGGTAGGCCAACCAGCAGCAAGTAGTAACCCAGAGAGAATAGCTAATAGAATATTTTTCATAGTTATATGACCACTATATATAGGAACGAAAATAAACTTATTTAGTTACAATTAATAAAATAGAATACTTCTTTTTTGTTAAGCTTATGGTAGGTGAAATTAAATCTTCATTATTAGAAGATGTATTTGACTCAAATAGTTTGTTATTTTTACACAAAATCTAAATTCATGTGGTTGAAAAAACAAATTCCTAATTTCATAACGCTTCTCAATCTTTTATGCGGTTGTATTGCAGTAATTTTTGCGGTTCAAGGTAATTTGAAATTAGCAGCGCTTTTTGTTATGATAGGTATAGGGTTTGATTTTTTTGATGGCTTGGCAGCACGAGTTTTAAACGCCCAAAGCGATTTAGGATTGCAATTGGATTCATTGGCAGATATGGTGACTAGCGGAGTTGCTCCTGGAATAGTTATGTATCAACTCTTGTCGCAGGTTTTCGGGAAACCATTTTATGTAACCCCAGGTTCGTGGGACATGAACCAGATCATAGCAAGTTTTGATTGGTCGTATATTTCACTTTTAGGATTACTCATTACTTTAGCTTCGGCCTATAGACTAGCGAAGTTTAATATTGATACCAGGCAAACGAGCTCTTTTATAGGTTTACCTACACCAGCAAATACCTTACTCATTATCAGCTTGCCCTTAATTTTACAATTTCAACCCGAATCTTGGGTGACCGAAATTATCTTGGGGAAATGGTTTTTGATTCTATTAACGTTGCTAAGTTGTTACCTTTTGAATGCCGAAATCCCACTTTTTGCATTAAAGTTCAAGACATGGGGGTTTAAGGAGAACAAGGTAAGGTATCTCTTTTTATTGTTTTCGGTAGTTTTAATTGCGGTATTAAAATTTATCGCAATACCATTAATTATATTGCTTTATATACTGGTGTCAATGATCTTTAAAACAGGAGAAGCAAAAATTAATTAAAGTCTATTTTCTTTTTTCGAAGTTCGAAGTTTTGACCGAGGTAAACTTTTCTAACCATTTCATCTTCTGCTAGTTCTTCAGGGATTCCTGCTTTTAGAATACTTCCTTCAAACATCAAATATGTTCTATCAGTAATGGCTAAGGTTTCTTGTACGTTGTGATCTGTAATTAAGATCCCAATATTTTTGTTCTTTAATTGAGCAACAATTCTTTGAATATCTTCTACCGCCACCGGATCAACTCCTGCAAAAGGTTCGTCCAACAAAATGAAATTTGGGTCAGTAGCTAGGGCTCTAGCGATTTCGGTACGTCTTCGTTCGCCACCGCTTAATAGGTCTCCACGGTTTTTGCGAATATGTCCTAGACCAAATTCGTCGATTAAAGCCTCCATTTTATTCAATTGTTCTTTTTTAGAAAGCTTGGTAAGCTGTAATACACTGAGAATATTATCTTCTATGCTTAATTTTCTAAAAACAGAAGCTTCTTGAGCTAAATAACCGATACCATTTTGAGCTCTTTTATACATCGGATACTTGGTAATATCAGTGCTGTCTAATGAAATTTTTCCTCCGTTGGGTTTTACAAGTCCTACAATCATATAAAATGAAGTAGTTTTACCCGCTCCATTTGGGCCTAAAAGACCTACAATTTCGCCTTGATTTACCTCTAGAGAAATACCTTTTACTACTTTTCGGCCTTTATATGACTTAATTAGATTTTCTGCTTTTAATTTCATAATTAGAATGACTTCTTTATATCGTAGATGTTGCTAAAAATGGTTAGTAAATGTACATTATTATTTTCAACCCCAATTAAGAAGCTTTTTCCTCCAAAGCATCCCAAAATTCATAGGCTCTGCGCAAGTGAGGAATAACAATTGTTCCTCCTACCAGAGTAGCAATACTCAGCGCTTCTACCACCTGTTCTTTGGTAAGACCTTCTTTATGGCATGTTTCAAGATGATAACGTACGCAATCGTCACATCTTAAAACAGCAGAGGCTACCAGTCCTAATAATTCCTTGGTTTTTACATCTAGAGCACCTTCCATATAGGCGTTAGTGTCTAAATTGAAAATTCTTTTAATGATTTTATTGTTATCCTCAAGAATACGAGAATTCATTTTTTCTCGGTATTCGTTAAATTCATCTACTATGGTGCTCATGAAGATTGGTTTTGTAATTTTTTCTTTTCTTTTTTAATCACAATTTTCGAAATAAAAATACTTACCTCATATAATATTAAAATTGGTATAGCAACGATAACCTGACTTGCAATATCTGGAGGGGTAATGATAGCAGAAAGGATAAGTACTATTACTAATGCAAATTTTCTGTATTTTTTTAAAAACTCAGGGGTAACTAATCCCACTTTGGTAAGAAAGAACATAATTACGGGTAATTCAAAAATTAAACCACAGGCAATAACCGATGCTCTTACTAATGCGATATAGCTATCAATATCGAACTCATTAAGTACTTCCTTACTGACTTGATATCCTCCTAAGAAATTTATGGATAATGGTGTAATCACATAATATCCGAAAAGAACTCCTAAGAAAAATAAACAAGAGCAAATAATAATAAACCCTTTTGAATATTTTTTTTCGTTATCATATAGGGCAGGTGCAATAAATTTCCAAAACTCATACAAAACATAGGGAAATGCTATAATAAAACCAGCTGTTATTGAAGTCCAGATATGAACAGAAAATTGTCCTGCGACTTTCCGGCTCTGAACACTAAAAGGTAGTTCTTTAAAACATAAACTTTCATCTAATCCTAATAGTTTAGATAGATTGCAAAGTCCTTTGTATGTTGGGAAATCGGCCTTTTTTGGTCCAAAAATCAATACGTCAAAGATAAATTCTTTGGCGATAAATGCAATTATACCAGCAATGAGTACTGCTACTGTCGCTCGTATTAAGTGCCAACGTAACTCTTCAAGGTGATCAAGAAAAGACATTGATTGCGGATCTTTATTTCTGTTGTCTGCCATTATAAAATACCTTCTCGCATTAAATCATGAATATGTACCACGCCGGCATATTTTCCGTTTTCTGCAGCAAGTAACTGCGATATGGAGTTTTCTTCCAAAATTTCCAGAGCATCTACAGCCATGGCTGTATTTTCTATAGCCTTTGGATTAGGAGACATAATATCTTTTGCGGTAAGACCTTCATAAGAAGTATTTGTGGTTAGCATTCTACGTAAATCACCATCGGTAATAATTCCTATAATTTTTCCATTTTCGGTTACAGCAGTTACACCAAGCCTTTTTTCGGTCATTTCTACAATCACTTCATTGATGTTAGAACTTGGGGATACGCTTGGTTTTTCATTGCGAGAAGTAATATCTCCCACTCTTAAATATAGCTTTTTACCTAAAGCACCGCCCGGATGGTATTTTGCAAAATCTCTACTCGAAAAACCTTTCAAATGAAGTAAACAAACTGCCAGAGCGTCGCCCATAACTAATTGCGCAGTAGTGCTTGTGGTAGGAGCTAAGTTGTTAGGGCAAGCCTCCTTATCTACATATGCATGTAATACATAATCTGCTTCTTTTCCTAAAAAAGATTCTTTGTTTGCTGTAATACCGATAAGCGGATTTTCAAAATTTTTAATTAAAGGAACTAGTACTTTTATTTCAGGGGTATTTCCACTTTTAGAAATACAAATCACAACGTCATCCTTTAAAATATTTCCTAAGTCTCCATGAATAGCATCGGCAGCATGCATAAATACAGCAGGTGTTCCTGTAGAATTCATTGTGGCAACTATTTTTGTAGCAATAATTGCACTCTTACCTATTCCCGTTATGATCACTCTACCTTTAGAGTTTTGTATGGTTTCAACGGCCTTAGAGAATTCTTCATCTACAAGTTCTTCTAAATAAGCAATCGCCTGAGCTTCCTCGGCGATGGTCTTTTTGGCATAAGAGATTATAGTGTCTTGGGTGTTCAAAATTTAAAAAATTTGCTCGTTATAAATAAAGATTTTATTATCTTTAATTTACGCAAAGGTATACAATACCTTATTAATTTTAAATAGTGTCAAAAAAAAGGATTATTTTTTATGGTTTCCTTATATTTGACATTCAAAAATCATAACTGATAATGTCCACTAAATCTGTAATTGGGGAGACAGGTTTTAGTGTTGTTGAAATCTTTATTTAATTGGTATATAAAAGTTAGAAGATTTAATGAGCTTGAATGAAACTGACTTGCAAGATGCTCTGAAGAAGTATTTTGGGTTTAGTCAATTTAGAGGATTACAGGAAAAGGTAATACAAAGTATTTTAGAAGCACAAAATACTTTTGTGATCATGCCTACTGGTGGTGGAAAATCCCTATGTTACCAACTACCAGCTTTAATGTGTGAAGGGACAGCTATTGTAGTTTCTCCACTTATCGCACTAATGAAAAATCAAGTAGATGCCATACGAAGCATCTCTTCCGAAGAAGGAATAGCACATGTTCTTAATTCGTCTCTTAATAAATCGGAGGTGAAAAAAGTGAAAGGTGATATTACCAACGGAGTTACAAAGCTATTATATGTGGCTCCAGAATCACTTACAAAAGAAGAATATGTAGACTTTCTTAAATCTCAAAAAATTTCTTTCTTGGCCGTAGATGAAGCACACTGTATAAGTGAATGGGGTCATGATTTTAGACCAGAATATAGAAATCTTCGGAATATCATAAAACGAATAGGAGAAGATATTCCTATTATTGGCCTAACCGCTACTGCTACTCCTAAGGTGCAAGAAGATATCCTTAAAAATTTAGGGATGAGCAATGCACAAACGTTTAAAGCGTCATTTAATCGCCCTAATTTGTTTTACGAAATTAGACCAAAGACAAAAAATGTAGACGCAGATATTACCCGTTTTGTAAAACAAAATGGAGGTAAAAGTGGTATTGTATATTGTCTTAGTCGTAAACGTGTTGAAGAATTAGCCCAGACCCTAGAAGTGAATGGGATAAAAGCTGTTCCGTACCATGCAGGTTTAGATGCCAAAACCAGAGCCAAACACCAGGATATGTTCTTGATGGAAGATGTTGATGTTGTGGTAGCGACAATAGCCTTTGGAATGGGAATAGACAAACCAGATGTGCGTTTTGTGATACATCATGATATGCCCAAAAGTATAGAGAGCTACTATCAGGAAACTGGTCGTGCTGGCCGCGACGGAGGAGAAGGGCATTGTTTGGCATATTACTCTTATAAAGATATTGAAAAGCTTGAAAAATTTATGAGTGGTAAACCTGTGGCCGAACAAGAAATTGGTCACGCTTTACTTCAGGAAGTAGTGGCTTTTGCAGAAACATCAATATCAAGACGTAAATTCATTTTACATTATTTTGGAGAAGAGTTTGATGAGGTAAATGGCGAAGGAGCAGACATGGATGATAATGTTCGAAATCCTAAGAAAAAACACGAAGCCAAAGAAGAAGTAAAACTTTTATTAGAGATAGTTAGTAAAACCGGAGAAATTTATAAGTCTAGAGATCTTGTAAGTACTCTTATTGGTAAAAGCAATGCATTAATTATTTCACATAAAACCCATGAGCAGGATTTCTTCGGAAATGGAAAAGTAAAAGACGATAAATATTGGATGGCTCTAGTGCGACAGGTGTTGGTTGCAGGGTATTTACGTAAAGATATTGAAACCTATGGTGTCATTAGAATAACTGAGGAGGGTAGGAAGTTTATCGATTCTCCGGTAAGTTTTATGATGACAGAAGATCATATCTATGATGAGACAAGTGATGATACTATAGTGACTGCAGCCAAAGCAGGGAGTAAAGGCGCTAGCGATGAAAAACTAGTGGGGATGTTAAAAGATCTTAGAAAAGCTGTAGCTAAAAAACTAGGGGTGCCTCCGTTTGTTGTTTTTCAAGATCCATCTATTGAAGATATGGCTTTAAAATACCCTGTCTCTATTGAGGAATTAGGAGGTAATATTCATGGCGTAGGAGAAGGAAAGGCAAAAAAATATGGGAAAGAGTTTGTAGAACTTATCTCAAAATATGTTGATGAAAATGATATAATGCGTCCAGATGATTTTGTGGTTAAAAGTACTGGAGCAAATAGTGGGTTGAAACTATATATTATTCAAAATGTAGATCGTAAACTTCCTCTTGATGATATTGCTTCTGCAAAAGGGATGGAGATGCCTGAGTTTATTAAGGAAATGGAAGCTATTGTCTATAGCGGTACAAAGCTGAATATTACTTATTGGATTGATGAAATTTTGGACGAAGATCAACAAGAAGAAATTCATGAATATTTTCTGGAGGCAGAAAACGATAAAATAGACATAGCCATTGAAGAGTTTGATGGAGATTATGATGATGAAGAGCTGAGACTATATCGAATTAAGTTTATCAGTGAAGTAGCTAATTAGAAGTTAATAGATAATTATTAAAAAAGGCTTTGAAAATTTTCAAAGCCTTTTATTTTTTACTTCTATTTATTTTTTTGGTTTTTCTGTGGTTATAGGAATATCTCCAAAGCTAAGACCCATGGTCTCTACAGGCCCATTGTCGTCACCACGATTAGAACCGCCATAAATGGTTTGTATGTTTTGGATTTTGTAACACTTAAAATTTCTTAACATAATTTCTTTTTAAGAGGTTATTATAAATTATTACAATCAAGGGTTTCCGTTTACGCAAATACCATTTCTAGGGAACCAACCTAGACATAAGCATAATGTGCCATCTATGGAGATTGCTTGGGCACAACCATTACCGGAACCACCATTAATTGACTGTTGCCGGTTCTTGTCTAATTTTTGAGTTCCTTTGAGATTTAAAACGTTTTTTAACATGATATAGGTTTTATGAGTTAGTAATACCTAAAGTTAAACTTCTTAAATGGTTATGTATTCTTCTAGAATGTTAATTTTTGGTAATTAATTACTTTTTTATTAATAAGTTCAAAAAGCACTTTGTACTTATTCTCTTTAGCTTACAAGAAGAAAGAATAGTGAATCACTATTCTTTCTTCTAGCATAAATCTTATTGGCAAGCGACATCAAGAGATAAGCAATTCACCTCTGTTTGTCCACACTCATTGGTCTGTACTATACAATCTTTTGAAAAACAAGGTAAAGCTGCAGAAGCGGTATCACACTTTACGTCCTGAGAAACGCACTTTACTAAGGAGTTAAAAACACCTCCTTTAACCGATAAGCCTCCAAGTCTAGAGATTACATTTTTCTTTAAAGATAAATTGTCTAATTTTTTTTTCTTCATAATGATAATTTTAGAATAATACATTTCTGATCATTTATAGACACTCAGATACTATGTCTAAAAATACGTTCATCAAAAAGCTTATTGTTACTATGGCTTTTCTTTTTTTTGAAAAAATTAACAAATGTTTTATCAGAAAAGGTATTAAAGGAACTGCAAAGATTCCGTTTTATAGTTCTTTTTTTAGAAGAAGAATCGATATATCATAAGGATAAGTAAAACAACTCCAAATCCTAAGAAGAATATCCATAAATTATTAGATTTAGGGACTAATACTCCAGTATCTCCAATTAATACCAATGATGCCCAATAATGCGGTGATGCTTCCGCATCAGTATTGTTGTGCAAGTAATCGAGTTTTGCAGTTCGTAAGGCTTCAGATTTGGTTTGTCCTTGGCTTAGATGTTTATAAAAATTAGTAGTGATTGTAGCGGTTGCTTTGTCATTTGTACTCCATAAGGATGGAATCACTGTGTTGGCACCAGATTTAAAAAAACCTCTGGCTAAACTCATTACACCTTCACCTCGTTTTAACTTTCCTAATGATGTATTACAAGCGCTAAGTACTACTAATTCTGCGTTATTTTTAATTATATTGAGTTCATCCATAGTTAGTTTGGATTCATGAAATGCAATCCAAGGAGCAATCGAATCAGATGCATATGCATGCGTTGCCAAGTGTAAAATTTTGTACTCACTGGCTTGTCGCATAAAATTCTTTTTGGTGGCATTTTTTTTAATCAATAAGGATCCATCATAAAATGTATTGGCATTATTAATTTCTACTTCACTTTCATATAAATCGGAAAGTTCATTAGAAAAATTTACTGGAGCCACACCTAGAAACTCTTTTTCCGCTTGTCGAGGAATGGTTGAATTTTCTTGTTGAAAAGATAAAGAATAAGTATGGTTAACCTCAGAATCTTCTATAAGGTACCTTCCGGTATCCAAATTGGTAACTAACGCTTCGAAGGGAATAAAACCAAGAAAGTGATCTGTAACAATAGTCACTTTTTTATTTTTTATAGGATCACGTATCTCCGGGGGGAAAAGTATTTTGTATAACTGATTTGCTACTTTTTGATATGAATAAATATCTTCGGCTGTTGTAAATGGAGCTTTTAATTTTTCTCTTAGAGATTCAATTTTGTCCAATAATTGTTCATTATTTTTGAGGTTAAAAAGCATTTTTTTGTCATTGGATATATACATTCCATATGCTTCGGGAAGAACTTGAGCAACTTTTTCAACCATAATATATTCGATAATTACTTCATCACTTTTAAGCTTTATTTCCGATAAAGGAATTATTTTGGGATTGGAGATCGAAGAAAAATAAGTTGGGTATTGTGATGAAAGTGAATCTTTAAAAAGCTGTAGGTTATTTTTTTGTCCCAATAAAATTTCAGAAATAGAATCTTTTAGAGTCTCATTTGTTTCATAAAGTAATTTTCGAAGCCTAACAATTTCGGTTTCTATTTTAGTTTCTTGTTCAAGAATATTAATGGGAATATCAATTTTGTTCTTAGTAACTTCTTGAGTTAATAGTAATGCTTTGCTTTTTTCCATAAAATAGAAAGCATCTTTATGGTTTTTCAAATGAATACATGTTTCGATGCCCATAATATAAATTTGCGATGCCAAACTTCTCCATAATAACTTTGTCTGATTTGAAATGTCATTTTGTAATAATAGATCTATAAGTTCATCCCCTTTATATGTTGTTCGAATGGCTTCATTAAAATAGATAGATTCTTTTTTCGATTTTCCAAGTTCAATCCATGTTCTTAGTTTTCGTTTAATGAGTTCTAAAAAACTCACTTTATCTGATATTATTTTTAATTCATCCTTTTCAGGCAGCCAATAAATATTGCTTATTTTTTTATTGAATAATAAGGAAAATGAATTCGAGAATTTTTCATGTGCCTTAATGTAATTTTTTGAATATAAGTCTTTTATGCCTAGTCCGAAAAATATATTATGTTTAAATGAAGGATTATGATTAGAGTATTTTAGTGCTTGTTGAAAGTAATATCCTGACAAAGTGGTGTCGGTTTCAATATGTGTAAGCCCTAAATTATAATATATTCTTGGAAGTTTTTCTTTAATGTTTAAATCATGGAGTATTTTTAGTGCTTTGGAATAACATTCAATACATTTGTTTAAATCTTTGGTTTTAACCCCTTCACAATAGAGGTTTCCAAGATTATTATAAATTAAATATGAATTGTAGAGGTTAGATTTAGGTTGTTTTTTTAGTAAGCTTTCAGCCTTTTTTAAATGAAGGATAGCTTTTTTTGAACTTTCTTCAGATCTAATGTAACCATAGGTTGAAGCAATATATATATTACCGTCTATAAGTCTTCCCTTTTGAATATCACTTTTACTATAATTTTGTAATGATTTTTGTTGATAGTCAATTGAAGTATGATAATCTCCCAAAATACTGTAGCATTCACCTATAATTGCGTACGCACGACCTCTTAAGAAATCAGTGCCACCCAGACCTAGCATTTTTTTGAAATAAAATATAGCTACACTATAGTTTTTAAGTCTTTTGTTATAAATAGCATAGTTAAAATAACTTCTTTTTAAGAGTTCAATATTGTAGGGTTCGGCTTTTTCTCTAGCTTCATAAGCTATTTTAATAATATCTATAGCTTTATTCCATTTTTGCTCTTTATGAATCCATTTTCCTAATTGATGTGCATCATGTCCTAACTGGGTAAAATCCTCATTTTTTTCATATAAACTAAAAAGTTCAAGATATAAATAAAGTTTCTCATAATCAGAACCATTAAGCTGATGAATGGAATCAAGTTTAAACGAAATTTCCTGACCTCTAATGCAAGAGATCAGGAATAAGAAAGACAAAATTAATATGATATTATGGTTTTTGTTCAAACTTTAGTTTTCGTTAAGTAGAAGCCCAACAGATTTTTTAATTTCGCTACAAGAAAGGTCAGAGGCTAAACCCCATCCTTTGGCCCCATTGCATATTCTTCCGCAAGCAGGATCTTCATCTTCATTATCAGATAAATTAGAAGTTTCTGCAGCATGAGTTTTTGAACCTTCAGATTTAAGATTGTCGATAGGAGAACAGGCAAAAATACAATTATCAGTGGGGATTTCATTGCAAGGGACGTACCATTCATAAACATCGTTACAATATGGGAATGTACTATACATAATAGAGCTGAATTTAAATTTTCTAGCGAATATAGTATAGTCTATATGATCTTCTATTGTTGAATATTTTGGAAATACTACATAGATTTTGGTAAAGCATGAGGATGTATTCGATGATTCAGGAGATGCTTTAAGTAAACTTTGATTGTCGATCAAATCGTCTGCATTAAGAAAGTCATCGGGTATAATATTTTCTGATTTTTCGTTATACACTTCTTCTTTTGTTGAGCAGCTTTGTATTCCAATTGTAAAGACTGCCACTACCAATAGTAACGTGATTTTTTTCATTTTTAATTTTTTTTGTTTTCATTATTCATTAGTATATTCCCCAAACCTGACAAATGTTACCATGTAAAAATAAAAAAATAAAAAGTTAAAGATATTTTAATGTCGATAAACGAAAATGATCAGCTAAAACTGCTTGTTTCTGGAGATAGAAATGTCATACAAGATTTGTATCTTAAGGAGTTTCCTAAAATAAAAAGTTTTGTTCTAAATAATAATGGTACTTTGAGTGATGCAGAAGATATCTTTCAGAAAGCGTTATTACAATTAATCGCCAGATATCGGGTAAAAACCTTTGTTGTTGAAGGTTCGTTTAGGGCATATTTCTATTCCGCTTGTAGAAATTTATGGCGTAGAGAACTAAATAAACAAAAATTAATAGTAACAAACGATAAGGTCATAGAACGTAATAAAGCGACCGAGGACATGATCATGGCAACTTTGGAACAAGAAAAATGGGAATTGTTTCAGGAAAAACTAGCCGAATTATCGGATAATTGTAAACAATTATTACAATTGTTTTTTAAGAAAGTACCTTATAAAAAGATCACAGAAGAACTAGGATATAATAGTGATAATGTAGTACGGCAGCGTATTTTTAATTGTAAATCACAGTTAACAAAATTGATTAAAAAAGATAACAGATATAAAAACATGAAAGGATTATGAAGGATTATCCTATAGAAATTGATGATTACCTGAATGGTAAGATGTCAATATTAGAACAGCAAATGTTCGAGGAGAAACTTCGTACAGATGCTATACTCGCAAAGGAATTTAAATTACAAAAAGAGATGCTGGCTGTTTATGGAGGTAAAGATTGGGTAGAAGGAGATAAAAATATATTAAAGACAGATCGGGCAAAACAACTACGGTCGTTTTTTCAAAGTGAAGAAGCTTCAGATTTAAAAGTTACTATACAAGCCGTAGTTACTGGCAATCGAAAGAATGTAAATCATAAAAAGCTTTGGAGTATTGGCATTGCAGCAACTGTTGTCATACTGTTTATGGTTAGTTTATTTGTTTTTAAAGATAATAGCTATGATGATTTATATGGGACTTATATCCATTTAGATGAAATCCCTTCTTTAGTAACTAGAGGAAATCGTACTCATAGCTTATTGGAAAAGGCGCAGTTATTGTTTGAAGAAAAAGAATATGATAGGGCGGTACAGTTTTTTTCAGAATATCACCAAAAAGAAACTACAATTAACCCTCTTAGTTACATTTATAATGGAATTGCATATATCGAACTTGGAAAATTTGATAATGCACTAGAGCAGTTTGAGCTTCTTGAACAATCAAAGACATTACAAGCTAAAAAAGCAAATTGGTATAAAGCTTTAGTGTTTTTAAAACAAAAGAATAAAGTAGCTCTTAAAAGTATTTTGCAGACTATTATATCCGACAATAGTAATTATAAATATACAGAAGCTAAAGAAATATTAGAAGTTATAGATTAACTTTAGGAATTCTTTATTTCTCAAAGCTTTTTTATCTTGCTTACATGTCAATATTAATACTGAACAATCAACTGTTTTTGTAGCTTAAACATTAAGTAATTACCTATCTTTGCACCTCAATAAATATAATGCTTAAAGACAAAACATTATGCAAGACGGATTATACGCAAAATTTAAAACTAATAAAGGGGATATTGTTGTAAATCTCGAATATAAAAAAACACCAGGGACAGTAGGTAATTTTGTTGGACTTGCCGAAGGGAATCTGGACAACCAAGCAATTCCTCAAGGAAAACCTTATTATAATGGGTTGAAATTTCATAGAGTAATTGCAGATTTTATGATTCAAGGAGGAGATCCACAAGGAACTGGTGCTGGAGGCCCAGGATACCAATTTGACGATGAAATTCATCCAGACCTTAAACATGATGGACCCGGTGTTTTGTCTATGGCAAATGCAGGTCCAGGTACCAACGGTAGCCAGTTTTTTATTACACATGTTGAAACTCCTTGGCTAGATGGTAAGCATACTGTTTTTGGTAAAGTAGTAGAAGGACAAGATATCGTAGATGCCGTGGCTCAAGGAGACGAAATCAAAGAGTTGGAAATTGTTAGAGTAGGAGAAGAAGCAGAAAAGTTTAATGCTGTAGAAACTTTTAGACAATTTAATGGTGCTAAAGCAGAACGTGAAGCTGCTGCAAAAAAGAAAGCAGAAGAGCTATTGGAAGAGCTGGCTGCAGGTTTTGATAAAACAGATAGTGGTCTCCGTTATAAAATAATTCAAAAAGGAGACGGGGTTAAAGCAGAGAAAGGAGCAACAGTATCAGTGCATTACAAAGGAAGTTTGCCTGATGGCACGGTATTTGACTCTTCATATAAAAGAAATCAGCCTATTGACTTCCCTTTAGGGATGGGACAAGTAATTCCAGGATGGGATGAAGGAATTGCATTGTTACAAGTAGGAGATAAAGCTCGTCTAGTTATTCCATCTTATTTGGGATATGGAGAAAGAGGAGCTGGAGGAGTAATTCCACCAAATGCGACACTTATTTTCGATGTTGAATTGGTGAATGTGAAATAATAATAGTAATTCGATTACTTATCAATAGAAAATCCCTAAATTGTTTAGGGATTTTTTTTGAAATAATTGTAATAAAATTAAGGTTGTTTTAAATGATTGATAGTGAATGAATCATTTGTTGTATTGACTTGTAATTTTTACGTGATTAATGTTATTTTTTATGCATTAAATTTCTTTTAACATAAGATTTTTATATTTTGGTAGAAATCATTTTGTTAAAAAATTTTTAGCAAAGCTATTAGTTGTAAACAAAACTGCTATAATACCCCTAGATATGAAGAGAATATTAATATATTCACTGGCTATCTGTAGTTTTTATTTTTCGTTTGGACAGAGCAAAGAAGACGTTCTGACCAATATCAAAGATCAAATGGAAATTATTGATGGCTACATTGAATTTGAAACTTTTTACCTAGACCCCGAAGAGTTTCTGGATAAGATGGCTGATCATGGTGCCGAATTAGAAGGTTATTATGAACACGAACGCCTGAAAAAAATTAAAAGAAAGGTAAGTACACGCAGTGCGAGTATTATGACAGACTTTTATTTCTGGAATGATCAACTTATCTATGTAAATTATAAACAACGTCCGTATTTAAATACTACCAATGAAAGTGGGCAAAAAGTATTAGATTACTCGCGATCATTTACCAAATACGAATCAAAGCACTATTTTAATAATGGAGATGAAATCGATAAAGAAACCATAGGTTCTCCTTTGTCAGATGTAAGCCCTGAAACAGATTTTGTAGAATATGCTAACAAAATGAAAGCGTTGTTAGATAATAAATTCTATAACAAAGATACCTACGAAGCGCTGCAAGGTAAATGGTTATTTGTGCAAAATACTGATGACTACATCATTTTTGAAGGTACTATTAGGTTTAATTTTTACAATGGAAAATTTGCTAATAGATTAAAAACAAAGATAGATGAAGGTGTTTTGGTATGCTTTTTTCCAATGGACGATAGAATGTACAGATACAAAATAGAGAATCTTGATGCCAATGTATTAACATTGGTAGATCTTTTTTCAAACGAAGAGTTTATGTACGCCAAAGTAGAGCAATAATGAAGAATCTACAATATCCGATAGGGAAGTTTGATTGTCCAGAAGAAATTACTGCTAATCACATAAAAATATGGATATCGGATATTGAAAATTTACCACAAAAAATTTCCGAGTTGGTAAGGAACTTTTCTAATGAACAGTTAGAAACTTCTTATCGAGATGGAGGTTGGACTGCCAGACAAGTTATACATCATATACACGATAGTCATCATCACGGTTATATTCGCTTTAAATGGGCGATGACCGAAGATACTCCAAAAATTAAAGCTTATAATGAACAGTTGTGGGCAGAGCTATTCGATACAAAATTGGCACCAATTGGGCTCTCTTTAGATATGATAAAGGCATTACATGCCAAATGGGTATATTTTCTAAAAGGTCTTTCGCAACAGGATCTCGATAGAGCTTTTATTCATCCAGAAGGAAATATTACCATTTCACTTGCAGAAGATATCGGTATCTACGCATGGCATGGTAATCATCATTTGGAACATTTAAAAATTATCGCACAAAATTCTTAAACAATACAAATATTTCAACGCATTTGTAATGGTATTACTTCCATTTAATATTGCAACCAATACTAGGTTTTTGATCTGCAGATACGCTTGCATTACGAAGAACAGCGTCTAATGCCTGTCTTAAATCTCTTCCGTTAACAGGAATCCCATTTCCAGGTCTTGAATCATCTAGTTGACCGCGATAGATAAGCCTTAATTCTGTATCAAATAAATAAAAGTCAGGTGTACAGGCGGCATCATATGCTTTGGCTACATCTTGTGTTTCATCATACAGATAAGGAAAGGTGTAATTGTTTTTTTGTGCATTTTTCCACATTTCTTCCGGTCCATCCTGAGGATATTTTTCAACATCATTGCTACTAATGGCTATAAAATTAAAGCCCTGAGCACGGTAATCATTGGCTGCTCTTACAATTTCTTCATTAACATGTATTACAAAAGGGCAATGGTTACAAATGAACATTATAACTGTTCCCTTTTCTCCTTTGAGTTGTTGAAGTGAAAAGTTTTCTTTGGTAACCGTATCGGTTAGGGTGAAATCTGGAGCGATTGTTCCTAAAGGTAACATGTTAGAAGGTGTGCGTGCCATAATTTTAGTCTTTGAAGTGGTCCAAATTACAATTTTATATAGTATAAGTCTAAAAATTCTTACCTTAGTTACAATCAAACTAAACTTTATGAAATAGTTTTTTTATAGATGGGAGGTATTTAATAAATTGGCTGTCTTGAATCTATTCATTGTATTAAAAATAATTATATGAAATCACTAGAAACTTGGTTTGAAGAATATGCAGTAAGCCATCAAAACAAAACCAATATTGCAATACATTTTATTTGTGTTCCGGCGATATTTTTTTCTATAGTAGGGCTTTTAATGAGTATCCCAAGTGGGATTTTAGCCTCAATAATTCCTGGTAATAACCCATTTATCGAGAATTGGGCATTTTTGGCATTATTATTAGTGCTGTTTTTTTATATAAGGTTATCGATAAAGATGGCTTTTCAGATTTTACTTTTTTCGACGTTTTGTATTATCGCTAATTATTACATCGGTCAATATGCTCCTTTATGGATAGTGTCTGTCGGTATTTTTGTTGCGGCATGGGTAGGTCAGTTTTATGGACATAAAGTAGAAGGACAAAAGCCTTCTTTCTTAGAAGATCTCCAATATTTGTTGATTGGTCCTGCCTGGGTAATTCAAAAAATGTTTGGAAAAAAATAGGATGGATTTATCAGATTGGAAAAACTCTGGTGCTTATTTCGAGTATCAAAAGAAATATCAAATTTTTTATATCAAGTCTGGGCAAGGAGACCCTCTAGTACTAATACATGGATTTCCTACTTCTTCTTGGGATTGGTGTAAAATATGGGATACACTTTCTCTGCATTATAAAGTATATGCTTTAGATATGTTAGGGTATGGGTTTTCGGCTAAGCCTAAGAACTTTACCTATACGATTGCAGCACAGGCAGATTTATGGGAGTATTTCCTTGAACAACAGCAAATCTTCAAGTTTCATATTTTGGCACATGACTATGGAGACACTGTGGTTCAGGAAATGCTGGCAAGATATAAGGAGGATGATACCTACAAATTTAGAATACAATCTGTGACTTTTCTCAATGGGGGAATGTTTCCGGAAACAAATTTTCCTACCATTACACAAAAATTATTACTTACTCCTTTTGGAAGGCTTCTCAAAAATTTTATGGGAAGAAATACCTTAGCAAAGAACTTCAAAAAGATTTTTGGTAAAGATACTCAGCCAACAGAGAAAGAGATAGACGAGTTCTGGGAGGTGGTAGATTATAATTCTGGTAAAAACGTGATCCCAAAACTTATAAAATATCTTACAGAGCGAGATACTCATAAGATTCGATGGCGCGAGGCTATTCAGTATACCGATATACCAAAACGATTAATAGACGGGGGTTGTGATCCTATCTCTGGGAAACATATGGCAGATTTTTACCAAAAAATAGTGCCTGATGCAGATGTTATTGTGCTCCCAGAAATTGGCCACTATCCGCAGGTAGAAGCACCTCACGAAGTGCTAGAACATTATTTTAATTTCAGAAATAAGATAAAATAACAGATATTACATGGCTTTACCAAAGTAAATTGCGTTCATTAAAAGTTTATTTGTACCATACCAGAATGCCCTAAAATTTGTATTATCTGTAAATAAGATCAAATCTCCTTTTCCAAGATTGTTGTGTTTAAATGGTACTGTGCTTGATAGAGAATCAAGATTCTTTTTACTTATATAACCGCTTAATAGAGGATTTTCAGAATATTGAATAGGGTTATTGTAGCTCTGTTTATCTGGTTTTATGAAAAACCTTGTGTTTCTAAATAAAGGTATTTTGGTGTTTTGGTATCCAAAATTAATAGGATGCGAGCGATCTATTTTAGCTTCAAAAATAGCTCCTCCAATTACTTGAGCACCAAAAAAATCTTGTTTCTGCTCAAAAGAAATATTCTCGGCGTTATTCTCTGGTCTAACAAATTCTATGTTCATAAGCTCATTATTTTTAAATAATTGAGCTGCATTTCTATATCCAATCAATGTGCCTCCATTTCTTACCCATATTTTCAGTCTTTCTACTTGTTCTTTAGAGATGTTTTGTCTTCTGCTATTAGGTAGTATAATATGAGTGTATTTGGAGATATTAACTCGGGAAAAATTATCTGTGGTTAATTTGGTTATCGGGATATCATAACGTTGGTCCATAAGATGCCAAATTTCCCCAGCATCATATGAAGTAATACCTGTACCAGTAATTAATGCTATTCGTGGTAATGATAAAGGTCTAAATTTGTTACTTCCGAGATCAATTCCTTTAGTAAGACCAGTAGATACACCAGTAATATCGATATGGTTATTTGAAGCTACCTCTTGTAAAAAACTAAATAACTCATCACTATTTAATCGTTGGTTTTGAACAGGAATTAATATAGTACCATAATCATAGTTGTTATTTTCTAAAGAAAAAGGAGTAAGTCCTACTTTTGCTCTTAGACCTTGTTTTAAAATTTGGTACAAGGCTCTTGGGCTGTAGTATTCATGCCATTGCATAAGATACCCATAAGAACTCTTAGTAACTGTTGCATTTTTACGATATTTAACTTCGGACACTTCTGGTCCAAGATTAGTAATGGATGCGTTTTCTGAATAGTCTAAATTAAAAGCCAAAGGGAAGGTCCAAGCTGAAACGTCATAAAACAAACTATCTTGAAACTTTGTTCTTTTTTCAAAAATGGCCTTTAATAATCTTTTTTGTCTTTGATTTTTGGGAACAATGTAACTGTAACCCTTTTTAAAAGTTTTTCCCTTTAGATTGAAATCCTGTTTTACTTCATGTAGTTTTATTTTGTGTCTCTTAAGAATCTCTGCAAAGTGGTAAACAGAGGCGGCGTCATTTTGACTGCCAAAAATATATGCATCTTTTGCAACTTCTTTTGCTGCATTAGCATAAAAATCTTTTTTATAATTAAGAAGCTCTTTTCGCATAGATTTTGCTGCTTCTAGAGTAGATAATGCAGTGGTAAATTGATTTCTAATAGTGAATGGGAAAGTTAATAATCCATTATCAGATTGTTGCGCATGCCCTCTGGAACTTCCTTGTTCAAACAAAATACCAATACCACCGTTTATATCGGGAAAAGTTGAACCTTTACCATAGTAAAAATCATCAAAATTTTCTTCTGTATAATAAAGAGAGCCTATTTTATCAAGCGCTTTTGCATGATAATTTGCAATTTTTTTGGTGAGTTGCTGATTTGATTTGGGAGTTAACGGATGTGTTCTTGATTGGATACCTGGTTGAAAAAAGAAGGTACTATTGGTGCCCATTTCATGGTGATCTGTAACTATATTAGGATACCACTTGTGAAAGGTGTTGATCCTTGCTCTCGATTCTGGTAATTGCACAGGTAGCCAATCTCGATTCATGTCGAACCAGTAATGATTAGTTCTGCCTCCTGGCCAAATTTCACTGTATTCTCTATCCTGAGGATCAGAACTTATGTTTTTACTTTTGTTGGTGTTTGCCCAATATGCAAATCGTTGCAAGCCATCAGGATTCATCGAGGGATCCAGCAAAATTACAACCTTGTTCAATAATTCATCTATTTCAGGGCCTTGGGCAGCGGCTAGATAATATGCTGCGAGCAAACTGGCGTTAGAACCACTAGGTTCATTACCATGTATCGAAAATCCTTGATACACTACAGAAGGTAGTGTTTCTAAATTTACAGCTGCAGATGTGCTTTCTGTAAGTTGAAGATGTTGTTTTCTAATCTCCTCTATGTTCTTATGGTTTTCTTCTGAAGTAATCGTTAATAATAATATAGGTCGATCTTCAAAGGTCTTCCCTCTATTCTCTATTGTAATTCTTGGTGAAGCTGCCGCAAGAACTTGCATGTAATTGGCTAGTTTGTCATGAGAAACATGCCATTTTCCTGGAACAAAACCTAGTACGCTTTGCGGTGTTGGGATCTCTGCATTATAAGTCGTGTTTTTTGGAAGGTAATAATCTAAAGAAAGATCTTGTTGTGCTTGTAGTGTAAAAGAAAAAAATGAAAAAAGAACAATGAAGAAGTATTTCATTACAGTTGAGTTATTTTTAATAAAGGTGTGAATATAAAAAAAACCGCTTCAGAGAATGAAGCGGTTTGCATAATTTTAACTTAACAAAGAGTTAGTTAGTAGTGTGTCTTATATATCGTCAAAACTTACGTCGGTGAAACTTTCAGTTGAAGCAGTCACTTCTTCTTTGGTATCAACGATATCCTTGTCATAAGATTTTTGATAGTCTTTTTGGTGCCTTTCGCTAATAACTTCTTCACCTTTTTCATCAACGATGAAATGCGTCATTTCATTCAGGATTTCTGTAAAGCCTGCAAAATCTTCTTTGTAAAGATAAATCTTGTGTTTCTTGTAGTGAAAAGATCCGTCATCATTAGTAAACTTCTTACTTTCTGTTATAGTCAAGTAATAATCTCCTGCTTTGGTAGCCCTTACATCAAAGAAATATGTTCTTCTTCCTGCTCGTAAAACTTTTGAGAAAATTTCTTCTTTCTCCATCATTTCATTGTCATTCATAATCCGTATTTCTTAATTAATTAATATGTTATGATGGTTTCAAAAATCCAAAAAAAATGTTAATCGGACAAAAAAAACTCATATTTCTTTTTCGCTAAGCTGTTTTAAATACAGTTCTTTGTAGTATCCATCAGTGTTGATTAGTTGATTATGAGTGCCTTGCTGGATGATTTGACCTTCGTCGAGTACGATAATTTTATCGGCATTTTTAGCCGTAGATACTCTATGGCTAACTATAAAAGTGGTCTTGTTTTTGGAAATTTTATTAAGATTATTTAAAATTTCTTCTTCCGTTTCGGTATCTACAGCCGATAAACAATCGTCAAAAAGTAGTATTGCAGGATTCTTAATTATTGCTCTGGCAATAGAAACTCGTTGTTTTTGACCGCCAGAGAGAGTAATACCCCTTTCTCCAAGAATAGTCTCATATCCTCTTTTGAAATCTATAATGTTATTATGCACAACGGCATTTTTGGAAGCTTCATACACTTCATCATCTGTCGCACTTTCTTTTCCGAATTTAATATTGTTTTTGATGCTATCACTAAATAGGAAAGCATCTTGTGGTACATAACCGATACTTTCTCTTAAATCAAAAAGATTAAGTTTTTTTATGGGTTTATCATCTACGGCAATTTCTCCTGAAGAAACATCATATAGGCGCCCTATAAGATCAAGAATAGTAGATTTTCCAGATCCAGTTTTGCCAATTATCCCTATAGTTTCTCCGTTTTTCACTTCAAAACTTATATTTTTCAAAGCGGTAATATTGGTGTCATCGTAAGTAAATGTTACGTTTTTAAAGCTTACATCTCCTGTGATAGGCGTGTGTTGAGGAATAGTATTGGTAATTTCGGGTTCCTGACTTAAAAATTCATTGATACGAACCTGAGAAGCCTCTGCCTGTTGTATTATAGAACTTACCCATCCAACTGTAGCTACTGGCCAGGTAAGCATATTTACATACAGTATAAATTGGACAATGACTCCTAATTCTTGAATTGTACCATCCAAAAATTGTTTGCCACCAATGTAGATTACCAAGATGTTACTGCATCCTATAAGCAGAACCATTAAAGGAAAGAATAAGGCTTGTACTTTTGCTAAATCTAGGTTTTTGTCCTTACTAATGCCAGATAAATTACTAAAGTTATCATGGGTTTGAGGTTCAATACCGTAGGCTTTGATAACTGTAATACCGCTAAAGGATTCCTGAGTAAAAGTTGTGAGTTTCGATAAGAATTCCTGTACTACAGTGCTACGCTTATGTATGGCGACGCTCAATTTATAGATAGATATCGATAAGATGGGTAGAGGTGTGACAGTATATAGTGTTAACTCAGGAGCTATGCTTATCATATATCCTATAACTACTACAAATAATGTAATCGTATTTACACTATACATAATAGCTGGCCCAACGTACATCCTTACTTTAGAAACATCTTCACTAATACGATTCATTAGATCACCAGTTCTATTTTTTTTGTAAAAATTGAGAGAAAGCTTTTCATAATGTTGAAAAACCTCATTTTTTAAATCAAACTCTATAAAGCGAGAAACCACAATAAATGTTTGTCGCATTAAAAACGTGAAGAAAGCCGAAATTAAAACAGCGCCTAAAATAAGTAAGATGTTAATAATGAGGCCGTTTTTCACTTCTGACAAGTCGGTTACTTCATTGTTGATGTATTTTTCGACAATATCTACAGAATTTCCTACAATAGTAGGAACCAATGTTGCAAAAATCCTTGCTATAACAGTAATAACAAGGCCAATTAGAAGTCGATATTTATATTTTAGAAAGTACTTGTTTAAATGGCGTAATGCGCGCATATAGGTCTTTGTTTAAATGTCTAGATATTAAAGAATTCGTAAAATTTAACAGGATAAAATTTTAATTTCATAAAAATACATTATTTTAGCACTCTGATTTTGAATATTATATAATTTATAACCATTTAAATTTTTTAATACATGATAACCGAAGTGCTTACTGCAAATCAATTAAAAAAGGAGGCTCCTGTATTTGGACAATTATCTTTTAATGATCACGAACAAGTTGTTTTTTGTCAGGACAAAGATACAGGATTGAAGGCAATAATTGGTGTGCATAACACAATTTTAGGACCAGCATTAGGGGGTACAAGAATGTATGATTACAAAACAGAATGGGATGCCTTAAATGATGTATTGAGGTTGTCGAGAGGAATGACCTATAAAGCAGCTATTACTGGATTGAACCTTGGAGGTGGTAAAGCTGTTATAATTGGAGATCCAAAGAAAATGAAAACACCAGAGTTAATGACTCGTTTTGGTAAGTTTGTTCATACACTTGGAGGGAAATACTATACCGCAGAAGATGTTGGTATGGAAACCTCAGATATGGATACTGTAAGAGAGGTTACTCCTTATGTGACTGGTATATCAGAGTCAAAAGGAGGGGCAGGAAACCCTTCGCCTGTTACTGCCTATGGAGTTTATATGGGAATGAAAGCAGCGACTAAGTTTGCTTATGGTAACGATGCTTTGCAAGGAAAGAAGATTTTGGTGCAAGGAATTGGACATGTTGGAGAAGAACTGGTTCGTTTAGCTGCCGAAGAAGGTGCTAATGTTATTATTAGTGATATTAATGAAGAGAGATTGTCGGAAGTAAGTACAAAATATGGGGTTGAAATTTACAGGGGTAACGATTTATATGCTGAAGAAGCCGATATTTATGCGCCATGTGCTTTGGGAGCAACTGTAAATGACGATACTATTGATAAACTAAAAGTAAAAGTTATTGCTGGAGCTGCTAATAACCAGTTAGCAAATGAACAAATTCACGGACCTTTATTACAGAAAAAGGGAATTGTATATGCACCAGATTTTTTAATTAATGCAGGAGGTATTATTAACGTATATGCAGAGATAGAAGGATATGGTAGAGATCAAATCATTACCAAGACTGAAAATATTTATGATACGACCTTAGATATTTTAAATAAAGCTAAGGCTACAAACATAACAGCAAATGCTTCTGCTATGAGTATTGCAGAAGATAGAATAGCTACTAGAAAAAAAGAACTTTTAGGGTAGCTAGATTAAAAATAATAGTATTTTTGCAGGGCAAAAGTCAGAGAGACTTTTGCCCGTTTTTTTTGTATAAAGTTCTTTGTAATTATTCTATGTTAACCAGAAGACATATTAGAGTAAAAGTAATGCAGTCGCTCTATTCGATAGGGCAGACGCAAAGTGACAACCTTGATAAAGAAGAAAAATTCCTGCTTTTTAGTATTGAACAGATGTATGATTTATTTCTGATAAATCTTCAGCTTCTGGTAGAAATTAGAAAACATGCTGCCGATTTTTTGACAAAAAGTCAAAAAAAGTACCTTGCTACTTCCGAAGAAAAAAACCCGAACACTAAATTTATTAATAATGAAGTGTTGTTGTTTTTGGAAAAAAACCTTCAATTAAAAGAAGAGATCGATCGTAAGAAACTAAACTGCTGGGAGCTCGATAGTGAATATGTTTCCATACTTTGGAAAGCCATTCAGGAAAGCGAGTTATATGAAGATTATATGAGTACCAAATTGAGTTCTTTTAGGGAAGATAAGGACTTTGTAATTGATGTCTTCAAAGAGATTATTGCTCCAAACAATAAGCTTTACGAATATATTGAAGATAAGAATCTAACATGGTTAGATGATTTACCATTGGTGAATACTGCAATTATGAAAATGCTAAGAAAAATAAAAGCATCTCATGATGAGCAAAAATCTTTACCTAAGTTGTATAAAGATTTGGAAGACAAAAAGTTTGCAGTAGATATTTTTAGAAAAACAGTTCTCAATGGAGCAGAATATACCAAAGAGATCGATGGAAAAACACCAAATTGGGATCAGGATCGTATTGCAGACCTGGATAAAGCCATTATAAAAATGGCAATTTGCGAGTTTATAAAATTCCCTTCAATACCTGTAAAAGTAACAATTAACGAATATTTAGAGATTGCAAAAGAATATAGTACTCCTAAAAGTAGTATTTTTATAAATGGTATTCTTGATAAAATTTCTAAAGAGTATCAGGAAAGTGGTAAACTAAATAAAGTTGGCCGAGGACTTATGTAGTTCAAAAAAAAATGTATTTTTAACCCTCAAATAATTAAAAACCCAAGTAATGAAAAAAGGAATCTTAATTTTAGCCGGAATCTTTGCTATGACGGTTGTGTCTTGTAAAGATGATGCTACCAAAAAAGTTAAAGAAGAAAATGTTGAAATAGCAGCTGAGCGTGATGCTAAGAATGCTGATTTTCCGGTAATGACTTTCAGTGAGACTGAGCATGATTTCGGAACAATAAATGAAGGAGATGTAGTAGAGCATACATTTAAGTTTACAAACACTGGTAAAGCTCCTTTGGTAATCGTAAGTGCAAAAGGAAGCTGTGGATGTACAGTACCACAATGGCCAAAAGAACCAATTGCTCCGGGAGCAGAAGGAGAAATGCTTGTTAAGTTTAACTCTAATGGTAAGCCAAATCAGCAAACTAAGCAAGTAACTATTACTGCTAATACTGAAGCTGGTAAAGAAATTCTTAAAATCAAAGCGATGGTAACTCCAAAGGCTAAGCCAGCAGGAGGTGCACCAGCAGGTGAATAATATTTTATGGAACAAATTCAATCATTTCTTCCTTTTATATTGATTTTTGTAGTGATGTATTTTTTTATGATACGTCCACAAATGCAAAAAGCTAAAAAGGAAAGAAAGTTTACTGAAGATCTTAAAAAAGGAGATCGAGTAGTAACCAAAAGTGGTCTTCACGGTAAAGTTTTTGACTTCAGTGAAAAAAACAATGCTGTTATTATTGAAACAGGAGCAGGTAAATTAACTTTTGATAAATCTGCCATTTCTCTGGAAATGAGTGCGAAGTTAAACACACCGGCTACAGATAAGAAGTAATAACTAGCCTACTTGTTTAAAAGCCCGATACAACGTTATAGCTGTACCGGGCTTTTTTATTATAATATTTTTAGAAGAATCTATATCCTACCAAAATTCCTCCTCTTACAAAACCTTCGGGAGAGAAAGTGTCATCAGATAAATAACGACCACCACCTAAACTAATTTCAAATACAAAACCGTTGTCGCTTACCCACTTTTGTCCTAGTACAACTCCAATACCCACATTGGTCCAATCTTCGGTAGTTCTAGAATTATTGGCTATGTTGATTATTTCTTCTTCTCCGCCTGCAAATCGTAACAACCCTTCTACAAAAAATCCTCTGGCACCAAAATCCTTATTGTTAAAGAAATATTGTCTGTAATATGGCTCAATAGCAAAAGATTGATATTCCTTGTGATCATCATCAAAGCTAAAACTTGTGGCGATACCAGCTCCAGAGTATCTGCTAATTACATATTCATAATTGATTTCTAAATTAGGAATGGCCAATGCTTCAAGAGCGTCAATTCTAAACTCATGTCTATTTTGGTTCTTTACAAAACTTTCCTCTTGTGCTTTTGCCTGGAAACAAATAATTAGTAATACTACTGCTAAAATTTTTTTCATGTTATATTCTTTTTTGTTCTTTCTGTAGATAAGACGAACAAAAAAATATATGCACGTAACTAAATTTTCGTTTTTTTTATTTCGGTTGAAATTTTGTTGTCAATTCTGCAATTTTTACAATGACCTCGACTGCCTTAATCATACTTTCTACTGGGACATACTCGTAACGCCCATGAAAATTATGACCTCCGGCAAAAATATTAGGACAAGGAAGCCCCATATAGCTTAGTTGAGAGCCATCGGTTCCGCCTCTAATTGGTTTAATGATAGGGGTAATGTTCAATGATTTCATGGCTTCTTCTGCAATATGAACTATATGCATTACGGGTTCTACTTTTTCTCGCATATTGTAATACTGATCATTAATTGCAACAGAGATTACTTCTTTTCCATGCTTAATATTAATGTCTGAAGCTAATTTTTTTATGACTTCTTTTCTTTCTTCAAAGTGTTTCTTATCATGATCTCTTATGATATATTGAAGTTGAGTTTGTTCTACATCTCCTTCTATATGATGTAAGTGAAAGAAACCTTCTCGTCCTGTGGTATGTTCTGGGGTTTCCATGGGTGGTAAAGAATTAATAAATTCTTGTGCGATATACATACTGTTTATCATTTTACCCTTGGCATAACCAGGATGAACAATTTTACCTTTTACGGTAATCAAAGCGCCTGCTGCATTAAAATTCTCATATTCTAATTCTCCTATTTGACTTCCATCCATGGTATAGGCCCAATCTGCGCCAAATTTCTTTACATCAAATTTATGGGCGCCTCTCCCAATTTCTTCGTCTGGAGTAAATCCAACCCTTATTGTTCCATGTTTAATCTCAGGGTGTTGTACTAAATACTCCATTGCAGTTACGATCTCGGTAATACCTGCCTTGTCATCTGCTCCCAATAAGGTTGTTCCGTCTGTGGTGATAAGCGTCTGTCCAACGTATAATTTTAGATCCTCAAAATAATTAGGAGATAGAATAATATTGTTGTCTGCGTTCAATACAATATCTTTTCCGTCATAGTTTTCTACAATTTGAGGCTTAACATTTGCTCCTGTAAAGTCTGGGCTTGTATCAAAATGAGAAATAAAACCTATAGTAGGAACAGTTTTATCTATATTAGAAGGTAAAGTAGCCATGATATATGCATTCTCATCTATGGTAACATCACTTAAACCAATATCTTTGAGTTCTTGGGCTAATTTGTTAGCCAAATCCCATTGTTTTTCGGTGCTGGGAGTGGTGTTACTAGAAGGGTCACTTTCGGTATCGATAGTAACATAACTTATAAAACGGTCTGTGATGTGTTTTTTATCTATCATGATGATGAATTGTTTAATCAAAATTTGCTATCAAAAATACATTTTAATCCATTTTTATTAGAAGTATAGAAAACTTATTTTTGCATACCAAAATACTATTTAATGTATAAGTCATTAATTCGTCCGCTGCTATTCAAATTTGATCCAGAAAAAGTTCATTATTTCACATTCGATCTAATCAAATTTATATCCAAAATCCCATTTGTAACTGCTTTGATTCGATCAAGATATCAAGTAAAAGGTATTGGTTTACAAAGAGAGGTATTTGGTTTAAAATTTAAGAACCCTGTGGGTCTCGCGGCAGGATTTGATAAAAACGCCGTACTGTATAATGAATTAGCGGATTTTGGTTTTGGTTTCATAGAAATAGGAACTGTAACGCCAAAAGCTCAGGAAGGTAACCCAAAGAAAAGGTTATTTCGTTTGAAGGATGATAAAGGTATTATCAATAGAATGGGGTTTAATAATAAAGGGTTAGAAGCCGCTATTCAACAACTTCAAAAAAATAAGCATAAAGTAATTATAGGAGGTAATATTGGTAAGAACACGCAAACACTTCCCGAAAATTATACAGAAGACTATTTGGAATGTTTTAATGCCTTGCATCCTTATGTAGACTATTTTGTACTTAATGTGAGTTGTCCCAATGTAAGTAGTCATGCAAAATTAAATGATAAAGAATATCTTACAGAATTGATACAAGAGGTGCAAAAAGCAAATCATGTCTTTGATACACAAAAACCGATAGTCCTTAAAATTGCTCCAGATCTTAATCCAACACAGTTGGACGAAATTGTGGAGTTGGTTTTAGAAACTAAGCTTGATGGAGTAATAGCCAGTAATACTTCGGTAAGCAGAGATGGATTGAAAGCTTCAGAAGAACGCTTAAAAGAAATAGGTAATGGAGGATTAAGTGGACAGCCAATAAAAGATAAAAGCACCGAGGTAATACGCCATTTGTCTGAAAAAAGTAATAAAGCATTTCCTATTATAGGAGTTGGAGGAATACATTCAGCCAAAGATGCTTTAGAAAAATTGGATGCAGGTGCAAGTTTGGTGCAGCTCTATACAGGATTTATATATGAAGGACCAAAGTTGGTAAAGGATATAAATAAAGCCTTACTTCGTAAATAATATTCTATGGATATTATTAACTACGAAATCCTTTATACGTTTGCTTTGAGTACTTTGATATTATCATTGTCTCCCGGACCAGACAATATTTTTGTGTTGATGCAAAGTATGGTCAACGGGAAAAAAAACGGACTGGCTGTAGTGCTGGGGTTAATGACTGGTTGTTTGATTCATACTTCACTGGTTGCCTTTGGGGTTTCTGCCATTATCGAAAAAAGTCCTACACTTTTCTTTATCATTAAATTATTTGGTGCGCTGTATTTGTTTTTTTTAGCTTACAAAGTATATAAAAGCGATGCAGCTATTCAATTATCAGAAAATAGTTTGCCAGATAAAAGCTTAGGGCAGTTGTTTAGACAAGGATTTATGATGAATGTTTTAAATCCTAAAGTATCTATATTCTTCCTGGCGTATTTTCCATTGTTTTTGTTTAGCGAATCGATGAATAAAGTCGCGCAATTTTATGTTTTGGGTATGATCTTTATTCTGGTTTCTTTTGTAATTTTTGGATCGATCGCTATTTTGGCTGGTACTATTGCTGAATACCTGAAAAAGAATACAAAAATTGGGTTGGTTTTAAAATGGTTACAAATCCTAGTGTTTGTAGCGATTGGTGTTTTTGTTCTTTTTTCTGAAAAATAAGGATATACAAAAAGCCCTCAGTGATAGAAGGCTTTTTGATAGAGTCATATTTTATATACTTCTAAAAAGTACATTGGTTTGCTGCGTTATTGCATTCGGTTTGAATGCTTGCTAGTCTGTTTCTAAACTCTGCAGAATTACCAATGCCATTTGCAACGGCTCTAATTCCTCGATCATAAAAAACGGTAGTCCAATATTTTCCGCCATTTACATCGGGTTCTCTAAGAAGTAAGCCTCGATAGGCGATATAAATAAACTTATGTACTTCTACACTGTTTAGGTTATTTCTCGATAGAAAACTGTGGTACTGAGAATTCCATTTTACATTGGCTTCGTTTGATGTGATAAACCCTTTAGCAAGGTCATCGAACCCTTGAGTAAGAAGAACTTGAATCCAACCATTAACCACTTGTGCATTTTCTGGACACCTTCTTAGGTAAGATAAGTATGCTAGTCTAACTACACAGTGTGCATCAAATGTGGGAGGTTGCGGAATGTTTGGAGGTGTAAAATCAGGATAATCTGGTAAAGGGAAACGTTTCTCTGGAGAATCAATAGTATCTACTGCTTCAATGGAGTCATTAAGATCTTCCTCTTTTTCACAGGAAACTACAATAAATAGTCCTAAAAATAAAGGAATTAATATAAGGTTACGTAATCTAGAAATTGGTGTGTTCATAATACTGTTGTTTTTGTGATTTTATATGTGAAATGGTTTAAAATTTATGATTAGGTATAAGGAACACTGCTTTGGGAAAATTCCCAAAACAGCGTCCATTTGGATTAACCATCAACATCAATAACATCAAAACAGATGTAGACACCGCCAACCCAATCACATACCATATTATCTTCCGCACCTCCTTTAATTGTTTTTGTTTGTTCTTTGCGTAACACTTTTATTCCTTCGATGTTAAAAAATTGACTTCTTTTCATGTTATATAATTTAGTGATAGCCTTACTCTTTTTTAGGATTTTCAGATTCCTCCTTGTTTGATAATAATTTGTGCATTGTAAAAGACTCTGTTATCAAAGTTAGATTGTTATAGGTCTTAAAAACAAGAGTTTAGAGTCTGGTTTCCGGAATGAAGAGTAGGGTTTCCGGAAAGCAGACCTTGTAGTTTTTTCCTTGAGAATTGTATGTAAGACCCCTAGAAATGTGATATGTTTTAGAAATGCTAAGTGATAAAATGGTATATTTACTACTCATCAATCAATAATATAATCTGCCAAATGTTTTGGTAACCGTACTTTCGTTTTGCCTGCTTTTTTATAGGGTGAACATCTAGAAATATTTCAACATTTGGAGGTGTTACATATTCTTAAAACCTAATGAATACAACTGTGCGCATAATACGGCTTATCGTTCTTTTAAGTTGTTTGAATCCTGCATTTTCTCAATCTTTCGAAGAGCATTTCGTTATGCCCGATTCTCTTAAAAAGTATTCTTATAACGAAACGTACAAAATTTATGAGTTGTATTATGAAGATACTCTCAAATCTAAAGTGCTCCTAAGGTCATGTTTAGAAAAGGCCAAAGCAAATGTTGATAGTATTAAAATGGCCAGAGTCTATAATCAGCTTTTTTACTATGTAAATAATGATTCATTAAAACTTGATTTTCTAGACAAATCGATTAAACTTAGTGAAACAATAAATCACAAGTTATTTCCAGCGTATTCGTACTCAAATAAGGGAGGGTTTTATTTGGGTAAATGGGATTTCGAGAAAGCTTTGGATAATTATCTCGAGGCCTTAGCATTTTCTAAGAAAAATAAAAATGAGGATTTTCAATATCTAACCCAGCACAATATAGGTATTATAAAGAGCAAGTTAGGGAAGCATAAGGAAGCATTGGGCATTTTTAGGGATTGTCTGAAATATGAATTAAAAAAGGGGATTACAGACACCCTTGATTACCTTGATATCATGGTTGATTTAACCGAATCGTATAGTAAGAATAACTTAGTAGATTCCTCAAACTATTATCTAAAAAAAGTATTGCCGATTTCAAAAAGATATGATACAGGTTTATATTCGAAATTTACCTTCATAAAAGGGTTGAATTTTTATTATCAACAAAAAAATGAAGAGGCAAAGGAAAGTTTTAAGGAAGCTTTACCGTATTTATCTCAGTTAGCAGATAAAAGAGAAATGGTAAACACATATTTTTATCTTGGAAAAATTAATGAAACTTTATCAAATAATACTACTTCGGTTACTTACTATAAAAAGGTAGATTCAATATTACAAAAAACTGAGTTTATAACACCCGAGGTAAGAGAAGGGTATTTGTTCCTAATAGATAGTTACAAGGCTAAGCGAGATTTTAAAAATCAGCTGTTTTATGTAGATAGATTACTCGCATTTGATAGTATTATGCTCAAGAATAATACTCAGGTAAATGAAAAATTGATCAAACAATATGATACAGCTAAACTTCTTGCCGAAAAAGAAAAACTAATAGCTGCTATTTATGATAAAAATTCAAATTTTAAACTTTATATCTGGGTACTTGTAGTTATAGTTTTAAGTTTGATGATCCTCTTTTATTATCAGTTTCAAAAAAGAAAATTATATGCGCAACGGTTTAGTGTATTTATGGAATCTGAAAGCTCGAAAATTGAAAAAACGGCCAATGAGTCTAAGTTAGATACTAAAGTTTTAGAAGTTAAAAAGTTAAAGATCGCTGAAGAAATCAAGGAAGATATTTTACGTAAAATTGAAAGATTCGAAGAGAATAAAGAATACCTAGAACCAAATATTACTACAAATAGTCTGGCTGAACGTTTTAAGACCAACAGCAAGTATGTTTCAAGAATAGTTAATATTTATAAAGAGAAAAATTTTAAAAATTACGTTAATGATTTAAGAATAGACTATCTGATACAAGAATTAAAAACCAATAAAAAGTTTAGAAACTATACTATAAAGGCTATTTCTAGTGAAATAGGATTTAATACTACTGAAGCGTTTTCTAAATATTTTCATAAAAAAACGGGATTATACCCTTCTTATTTCATCAAAAAAATGTCGGAATATCAGGATGAACCCGAGGTAAACGTCTAATGTGAATTGATTTGTTTTTTTGGTGGTCTGATTTCCGGAAACCAGACATTTAAAGGCTAAGATTACTACTTTAACTCTAAGGAATGTCATACTTTTAGAGTAACAATTCTAAAACTCAATCACATGAAAACGAATAGAAAAAAAAGAAAATTAATTCTAGAAAAACATCAAATTGCCAAAATTAATGATCTTCATGCCATAAAAGGAGGAGGTATTGTTACTTTGGTTCAGGATCTTACAAGAAGTTTTAGACCGACCTGTACTTGCCCTTAATAAATCGGCAATTTATGTTCTTTGTTTACAGTCGGTGAATCACTATGATGTACCAAAAGTGCTGAAAATAAGTTTTTGGCACTTTTTTAATTCTAAACTATTATTAAGATAGGAAAAGAATTTTCAAAAGATTTCAATTGTATGAACATCATGAGTTACTCTTCGCGAATTATCTCTATGGGTTATAAAATTTTGTCAAGAAGTTTAGGAATTCTTCTAATTCTGAAAAATAATTATACTTTTATAGTCAAAATTGAAAATCTTCTATTTTGATTCGCTAAAATGGTCGAAAAAGTAAAAATTATTGAATGCCCGAGAGATGCCATGCAGGGCATTAAAGATTTTATTCCTACCGATAAAAAGGTACAGTATATCCAATCGTTATTACGGTGTGGATTCGATACTATCGATTTTGGTAGTTTTGTATCTCCAAAAGCAATACCGCAAATGGTAGATACGGCCGAGGTATTGTCTCGATTAGATTTGTCGACTACCCAAAGTAAACTACTTGCTATTATCGCCAATGTGAGAGGAGCAAATGATGCGGCTAAACATGAGCCGATAGATTATTTAGGCTACCCTTTTTCGATTTCAGAAAATTTTCAAATGCGTAATACGCATAAAACAATTGTACAATCTGTAGAAACACTCAAAGAAATCTTAGATATAGCCAATGCTGCAAACAAAAAAGTAGTAGCGTATTTGTCGATGGGTTTTGGTAATCCGTATGGAGACCCATGGAATGTTGAGATCGTAGGGGAGTGGACAGAAAAGCTTAGTGCAATGGGGGTGCAAATTTTATCGCTCTCTGATACCGTAGGAACATCTACTCCAGAAATTATAGACTATTTGTATTCAAATCTAATTCCTAAATATCCAAATATAGAATTTGGAGCACATTTACATACAACACCTACGACTTGGTTCGAAAAGGTTGATGCTGCTTATAAGGCAGGGTGCAGGAGATTCGATGGTGCGATACAAGGTTTTGGAGGCTGCCCAATGGCGAAGGATGAACTTACTGGAAACATGCCAACAGAGCGTATGATTTCTTACTTTACTTCGGTAAAAGCAGATACCAATATTAGAACATTAAGTTTTGAGTCTTCGCATAACGAAGCCACGAAAATATTTAGTACATATCATTAAACAACCATATATGAAGGGCATTATAAAGAAAGTAGGATTAGTATTGGTAATTGCATTGGTCGTTATGCAGTTTATTAGACCTGATAAAAATGAATCTGGATATGAATCGGTAGCTTTTTTCGAAAAAGAGACACAACCTACTGCAGAATTACAAACTATCTTAAAAGATAAATGCTACGATTGTCATAGTAACCAAACGGTGTATCCTTGGTATTCAAATATTGCTCCAGTGTCTTATTGGATCTCTCATCATGTAGAAGAAGGGAAAGAACATTTTAATGTTTCAGATTGGGATTCTTATTCTGTAAAAAAGAAAGATCATAAACTTGAAGAATTGGTTGAAGAGGTTGAGGAAGGAGAGATGCCACTAGATTCTTATACTTGGCTTCATGGTAACTTAACTGAAGATGAAAAAAATGTACTGATAGATTGGGTAAACAGGGTTAGAAAACAATATTCTGTAAGTCAGTAAGTTGTGTTGGGTGTTAATGGTTTAACCTTTCTTTTTAAACGTACTTCAAGGTTAAATTAACTTTAAATTTATTTAGATTTAGTATAAATAAAGTTTGTTTGTAGTGTTTATATCTATATATTTGCGCTCAAATAATTAACTATTTAAATTAAGTCTAAATTAAATATAATGAAAATCAATAGCTTACAGGGGTTACTTTACATACTAGCAATACTCTCACTAGTAGCTTGTAATTCTGATGATGATTCTACCATAGAAATTAGTGAACCTGCAACATACGTTTTTGAACGTAATGGGGAAAGTACAGTAAGTTTTGGAGGGCAAACGACAAGAATTAAAATGTCTCAAGAGATTATAGATGCTCTTAAGAATAATACTCTTGCAGATGCAGAAGCTACCATAGATGCAATGTTCGCACATGTTGAAGGGGCAAACGATTTTTCTGAAGCAGATCTTAATGCATCAGATAAAAGTGTAAGAAGTAAAACGGCTGCTTCAAGAGATTTCTTTTTTGATAATGCTACCGATGCCGCTGCAATTAAATCAGATTTTGATGGTTGGATCCAGAGTCAGGTAGATGAGGTATTTCCAAACTGGGGAACTACTGCTGTAGCTGGTACCGCTGGAGTACTTCAAGAAGCAGGAGGAGGATCTAATAGATATGTAAATGCAAAAGGATTAGAGTTAAATCAAGCATTTAATAAAGGTTTGATAGGAGCTTTGATGGTAGACCAAGCCTTGAATAACTATTTGGGAACGGCTATTCTTGATGAAGCAGAAAACAGACAAAATAACGATAACGAGGTGGTTGCCGAAGGAAAAGTTTATACTACTATGGAGCATAAATGGGATGAAGCCTATGGTTATGCTTATGGAACTTCAGCAAATTTGACTAATCCTAATCCTACAATTGGAGATGATGATAGTTTCTTAAATAAATATATTGGTAGAGTAGAGGAAGATCCAGATTTTGAAGGAATTGCAGCAGATATTTTCAATGCTTTCAAATTAGGTAGAGCAGCAATCGTAGCTAAGCAATATGATGTTCGCGATCAACAGTCTGCGATTCTTAGAACGAAAATTTCAGAAGTAATTGGAATAAGAGCTGTTTACTATTTACAACAAGGAAAAAATGGTTTGGAAGAATCTACCATAGATTATGGTAGTGTTTTTCACGACCTTTCTGAAGGATACGGGTTCATCTATAGTTTACAGTTTACTAGAAATCCTGATACCGACGCACCTTACTTTACTAGAGCTGAAGTGCAAGGGTTTATCTCTCAGTTGATGAATGGTACTAATGGATTATGGGATGTGACTCCTGCTACACTTGACGCAGTGTCAGACGCAATAGCTGCTAAATTTGACTTTACAGTTGCGCAGGCTGGTAGCACCAACTAATTAAACAAAACATAAAATGATAAAAAAAGAGGTGGGAAAACAACATGTTTCAACCTCTTTTTTTACATTTGCAAAACTTATTAAGAATAAATAAAAATAAATATGAAAAAGTATTTGTTCTCCGCATTCGCAATATTGGTGTTATCCTGGAGTTGTTCGTCGGGTGATGATGCAGATGAAACCACGGGGGATAGTTTTGATAGAGAAGCAATGCTGGTTAATTTGGCTGATAATATTATTATTCCTGCATATCAGAGTTTTTCTTTGGATATGACAGCTTTAAAAAATGCTACGACTACATTTACTGCAACTTCAGATGAGACAAATTTAGTAGCACTTAGGTCTGCTTGGTCAGATGCATTCATTTCCTGGCAATCGGTAAGCTTATTCGAAATAGGAAAAGCTGAAGAAGTTTCGTTTAGAAACTTCATGAACGTATATCCTGTTAATTCAACAAATATTGAAACAAATATTTCTTCAGAATCTTATGATTTAGCTACTGTTGCGGCTCAGGATGAACAAGGTTTTGGTAGTTTAGACTACCTTATAAACGGTCTTGCGACTACAGATGCTGGCATTGTTGCTTTTTATACAGATGCTACTAATGGAGACAAGTATAAGAACTACTTAACAGATTTAGTAAATAGAATGGATACCTTAACCAATGAAGTAGTAACCGATTGGACAGGTAATTTCAGAACAACTTTTGTTAATAATAATGGTTCTTCGGCAACTAGTTCTGTAGATAAAATTGCTAACGATTTTATTTTCCATTATGAAAAGCATCTTAGAGCTGGGAAAATAGGAATTCCTGCCGGAGTATTTGCTACAGAAACCTTTGATGATAAAGTAGAGGCATTTTATAAAGGTGATTTTTCCAAAGCTCTTTTCAATGCTAATCTTGATGCGATGCAAGATTTCTTTAATGGAAAACATTTTGGAGGTAGTGCTACAGGAGCAAGTTTTAGATCGTATTTAGATTTCTTGAATACTATTAAGGATGGAGAGGATCTAGCAAAAATTATAGATGACCAATTTAATATAACTAGGACCACTGCAGCAGGTTTAGGAAATGATTTTGCCAATCAGGTGCGTACCAATAATACTTTAATGCTCAATACTTATGATGAGCTTCAGAAAAACGTGGTTCATATGAAAGTAGATATGCTTCAAGCACTTTCAATTAAAGTCGATTTCGTTGATGCAGATGGAGATTAATCGTATTTAAATTATATATAATTAATAGTTTTAAAAAATATATTCAAAAAAATACAGAGGCTGCACCACTTGCAGTCTTTCGTATTTTTTTTGGGTTAATGATGCTAGTGAGTATCATTCGTTTTTGGAGCTACGGCTGGATCGATAAATTATATATTCAACCTAATTTTTTCTTTTCTTATTTTGGATTCGATTTTATTAAACCCTTAGGAGTATATACCTATTTTGTTTTTGCTATTTGTGGAATCTCCTCTGTTTTTGTGGCACTAGGTTATAAGTATAGAATAGCTATTACCGCATTCTTTTTAAGTTTTACCTATATAGAATTGATGGATAAAACTACCTATCTGAATCACTATTATTTTATTAGTATTCTTAGTTTTCTTCTCATATTCTTACCAGCAAATGCGTATTATTCTTTAGATGCCAAACAAAAAGGAGTTTCTTATCAGCAAATTCCAAAATGGACAATCGATACGATTAAATTAATACTGGGGATTGTTTATTTTTATGCGGGCCTTGCCAAACTTAATTCAGATTGGTTGGTAAAAGCAATGCCTCTTAAGATTTGGTTACCTTCAAAATACAGTATCCCGTTACTAGGTGATTTGCTGCAGCAAGAATGGATGCATTATGTGTTTAGTTATTTTGGGGCTATTTATGATCTTACCATACCTTTTTTACTCTTATATCGAAGAACCAGAATAGTGGCATTTATTTTTGTGGTGATATTTCATGTGCTTACCAGAGTACTCTTCCCAATAGGTATGTTTCCATATATCATGATCATTAGTACTTTGATATTTTTTGATGCTAAATTACATCATGGAATACTATATTTTATTTCAAAATGGTTTAAAATAAGTAAGGAAAAATTTGATTCACAGAAAACACTGGTTTTTAATACATTCCGGCACAAACTTTTGCTCTTATTTGTGTCGATTTTTTTTGTAATTCAATTACTTTTGCCGTTTCGATATTTACTCTATCCAGGGGAATTGTTTTGGACAGAAGAAGGATTTAGATTTTCGTGGAGGGTAATGCTTATTGAGAAGGCAGGATATGCAAATTTTAAAATTGTAGATGGTAAAACAGGTAAGAGATTTTATGTTGATAATGATGATTTTCTTACCTCATTTCAACAAAAGCAAATGGCAACGCAACCAGATTTTATACTGCAATATGCCCACTATCTTAAAGAGCATTTCGAAAGTCAGGGACATCAAAATATCGAGGTATATGTAGAAAGTTATGTGGCTCTCAATGGAAGGTTGAGCAGTCCCTACATAGATCCGGAAGTGGATTTAACAAAACAAAAAGAGTCATTTAAACATAAAACATGGATTATTCCATTTAAAGATGAAATTAAGGGATTATAAAGTATTTTTTTTAGTAGTTTTTATTAGCGGCTACACATTTTCACAATACAAAATAACAGGTAAGGTTGTAGATGAAGCTAATAAAGCCATAGAGAATGCAGAAGTATATAACCAGAATACCGGGGCACAAGTGGTAACAGATAATGATGGTAATTTTGTGTTTAATGATATAGAACCGGGAGATTATGTGATCACTGTTTTTAGCTATGATTTTGAAATCTTGGAAAAACAAATTAAGGTCGAACAAGATACTACGATTTCATTTACTCTTGCTCCTTTAGACGAAAAGCTTTCAGAAGTGTTAATCACTCAGAGAAGGGCAAAAATTTTCGGCCTAAAACAATTAAAACCAATCGAAGGAACAGCTATATATGCCGGTAAGAAAAGTGAAGTGGTTCTATTGGAGAATGCATTAGGGAACTTAGCTTCAAACAATGCCAGAGAAATTTATTCTCAGGTGGTTGGGTTAAATATTTATGAAAACAGTGTTGGTGGGTTGCAACTAAATATTGGAGGAAGAGGTTTGGACCCTAATCGTACTGCAAATTTTAATACAAGACAAAACGGATACGATATCAGTGCAGATGTTTTAGGATACCCAGAAAGTTATTATACTCCGCCAGCCGAGGCTCTTAGTGAAATTCAAGTGGTTCGTGGTGCAGCGTCTTTACAATATGGAACGCAATTTGGGGGGCTAATCAACTTTAAAATGAAACAGCCAAATCCCAATAAAAAAATAGAATTAGTTTCAAGACAATCCTTTGGAGCGTTTAATGCATTCAGTAGTTTTAATAGCTTAGGTGGTACAGTAGGTAAATTGAGTTACTATACCTATTTTAATTATAAAACTGGAGATGGATTTAGACCCAACTCAGAATTTGATTCTAAAAATATTTATGCAAACATAGGATATCAAATTTCAGATAAAACAAAATTGACCGGGGAGTTTACCTATTTAGATTACTTGGCACAGCAACCTGGAGGTTTAACAGATACCCAATTTGAATTGGATCCAGATGTGAGTAATCGCACGCGTAACTGGTTTGAGGTAGATTGGAAATTATTTTCGTTAAAACTTGAACATAAATTCTCAGAGAAAACAGATTTCAGTGTTAACCTTTTTGCATTAGATGCTTCAAGAAAAGCATTGGGTTTTAGAGGAATACCTACAGATCTAAATTCTAACCCGATTACCGCACCTGATGAAACTGATGTAAACGGAGTTTTTGTGACACCTAGAGACCTAATTGTAGGTAATTTTAGAAATTGGGGAGCAGAAACACGACTACTGCATAGATACGATCTTCTCGGGAGAGAATCTGTATTTTTGATAGGTGCAAAATATTACCAGTCTGATAATAGCTCAAGACAAGGTCCAGGTAGTTTGGGAACAGATGCGAACTTTGATTTTCAAAATGTAACATTCCCAGATTATCCAAATCAGTCTACATTCGATTTCCCAAATCAAAATATTGCTGTCTTTGGTGAACATATATTTAATATTACCGATAAACTGTCGATAACACCAGGGGCAAGATTTGAATACATTAAGACTCAGGCCGATGGTACTTATAATAATGTGATTTTTGATAATGCTGGGAACCCAATTAGTAATACATTAGAGACCGATGACGAAACGTTAGAGAGGTCATTTGTGCTTCTGGGTTTAGGATCTAGCTATAAATTTAATACTAGTCTTGAGGCATATGCCAATATATCTCAAAACTATAGATCGGTAACTTTTAATGATATTCGAATAGTAAATCCAACCTTTGTGATTCGACCAGATATTAGTGATGAAGAAGGTTTTACAGCAGATATAGGCCTTCGAGGAAAATTGAATAATCTACTAAGTTATGATGCTAGTGTTTTTGGATTGTGGTATCAAGATAGAATAGGTGAGATATTTAATGATAGAGCACAGAGAGTTCGAGGTAATATAGGTGATGCGTTTATATATGGTATTGAGAGTTATGTGAATTGGAATATTGCGAATACGTTTCTCTCTGATAATACCAACTACGTTTTCAATGCTTTTACCAACCTGGCTATAACAGACTCAGAATACACCAAATCTGAACAGCCCATAGAGGGTAATAAGGTCGAATTTATACCTTTGGTCAACTTTAAAACAGGAATTGGTTTTGGGTACAAGAACTTTTTAGGAAGCATTCAATTTACGCATTTATCTGAACAATTTACAGAGGTAACCAATGCTGATAGAGGTATTACCGGGAGTAGAGAAGAAGGTACTCTAGGTAAGATTCCTGCATATTCTATAGTTGATATATCATTTTCATACACATACAAGAAATTTAAGTTAGAAACAGGGATTAATAATCTTTTAGATGAAAGCTATTTTACGCAAAGAGCTACTGGATATCCTGGTCCTGGAATTATACCAGCTGCACCTTTATCTTGGTACACAACTCTTCAATTTAAGTTCTAATTAGTAAATAATTTAACCTTTGTTTACCCAAAGAATTAACTTTTGTTCAATCATATATACAAGTTAAATTCTATACATTTGGTCAAAATCCATGAGTTATGAGAGATTTTAAAGAATACGACGAGGTAATGACTAGCTATTATGCAAAGATGTCTAACTATGTTTTGCCTTTATTGTCTTGGGAGTTCTATGGAGAAAATCATATTGCTTTACAAGCATACAAAGATGATTTAGTAACGCTGAATCAAATCACTAAAAATTGGGACTTTGAAAAGAATTACATAGAAGAACTTGTAGATAAAGAGTCAGTAATTGTAATTACCAATACAGATTTGAAAATTGTTTATGCTTCTAAAAATATAGAAAAGCTCAACGGGTATTCTCCAGAAGAAGTTATAGGTAATTCTCCTAAAATGTTTCAGGGAGCAGATACCTGTGCAGAAACCACAAAGACCGTGCGAGCAGCGGTAGATAATGCAGCGCCTTTTGAAGTCTCTATCTTAAACTACAGAAAAGATAAAACACCCTATGTTTGTCTTATCAAAGGATTCCCAATTCTCAATAAGAAAGGGAAATTAATAAACTATATCGCTTTTGAAAAGGCAGCATAAGTAATTCTTCAAGTTTTTATAACATTTTATGATCTATAGATTTTGATAAATTATAGTTCATAGCACATTATGCTTAATAATTTACTTACATTAGTTGTAATTAAAATTTCAAGTATGATAGCAGAGATAGAAACGTTGTTAAACGAACAAATAAAATATGAGGCGAAAGCTTCTGCACAATACCTTTCAATGGCTTGCTGGGCAGATACTAATGGATATAATGGGGTTGCAGACTTTTTTTATACACAGTCTGAAGAAGAGCGGGTACATATGACAAAGTTGGTAAAGTTTATTAACGAACGCAACGGACATGCAATAATTCCAGCTGTAGAAAAACCTAGAGATGATTTTAAATCATTAATGGAGCTTTTTGAAACCTTTCTTGAAAGTGAAGAGTTTGTCACTTCAAAGATTAATAATATCATTTATCAATGCCTTCAGCTTAAAGACTATAATGTCCATAATTTTATGCAATGGTATGTTGCAGAACAGTTAGAAGAAGAGGCAGTTGCCAGAACATTACTAGATAAAATGAAAATTATTGGAGACGATAAATCTGGACATTATTTGTTTGATCGGGATATCAATGGTTTTCAAATAGAGGAAGAGCCTAAATAGTTGTTAATAAGTTAATAAAGAAAAAATGAAGATTCTTTTTATGAGAATCTTTTTTTTATATTTTTGTGCTTTATTTAGATTTATTAAAAATAATAAAGTGCATAGTTCAGATATTCCATCATTGTATTCTCCTTGTGTTGTTGCCGATTGCAGTGTGGCTTGTGGAGGAAAAAAGAAAAAATGTTGTAAGAAGTACAAGAAAAAGGGGAAAACAAATTGTAAAAGATGTCCTAAACTGTAGTAGTAACTAACATAACATATCATGGAAGCAGTTCCATTTTTGGCACGGAGGTATTTTTACCTCCGTTTTTTATGGTTTAGTTTTAATATGTGGATAATATACCAGGGCAATAAGTAATGGGATAATTCATAATATTTATAGTATATTTAGTAGCGCTATGAAAAAGATAATACCTACATTATTATTTATCCTAATGGGATTTCAATTGATAAGTGCCCAGGAATGGTTAAATGACTTCGAAATAGCTAAAAAAATTGCTGTAGAGAACGATAGACCTATAGTTCTTGTTTTTGCAGGATCAGATTGGTGTATACCTTGTATTAAACTGGAACGACAAATCTTGCACACCGAAGAATTTAAAACTTATGCAAAAGATCATTATGTTCTTCTAAAAGCGGATTTTCCAAGGAAAAGAAAAAATCAGTTACCGCAAGATATACAACGACAAAATGCTAGCTTGGCAGAGGAATATAATAGAAGTGGAGGATTCCCTATGGTTGTAGTGTTGGACAAAACAGGACAAAAACTGGGTGAGATAGGATATGAAAAAGTTACCCCCTCAGCCTACATAGAATCGCTAAACACTTTGATAAAATAATATAGTAAATACCTTTATATTGATTAGATATCTTGTGGGATGCGCAAAAACAACTCCTCATCTTCATTAAATTATAATATAGTACAAATGAAAAAGACTTTTGTGGTTTTAATTTGTTTTGTATTTGGTCACCAAACTTTCTCACAGTCTATTTATAAACGTACACTTAAGTTAATGGGGAGTCGGTTCGATATTACCGTAGTAGCAGAAGAAAAGGTAGTAGCAGAAGGTTTTATTAACGATGCCATAGTTGAGATTCAACGCATTGAACGGTTAATTTCCTCTTGGGATCCTTCTTCTCAAACATCTATGATTAATAGAAGTGCAGGAATTAAACCTGTGCAAGTAGATCCTGAACTTTTGAGCCTGATACAAAGAGCTATAGGTATTTCTAAACTAACCGATGGGGCATTTGATATTAGTTATGCATCTATGGATAAAATATGGAAATTTGATGGAAGTATGAAAAATATCCCCGAAGCAGATGTGATTAAAGCATCGGTTTCAAAAGTTGGTTTCCAAAATATTATTATCGATAAAGAAAAATCAACAGTATATTTATTAAATAAAGGTATGAAAATAGGCTTTGGAGCATTAGGAAAAGGGTATGCAGCAGACCAGGCAAAAGAACTTTTAATAAACAAGGGAGTTCAGTCAGGAATTATAAATGCTTCTGGAGATATGAATACTTGGGGCAAACAGCCAGATGGAACAGATTGGAAAGTTGCCATTACTAATCCTTTGAATAAAGAAAATGCATTCGCATTATTACCTGTGGTAAATAAAGCTGTAGTTACTTCTGGCAATTACGAAAAATATGTAACTTTTAACGGGAAAAGATACTCGCATATTATTGATCCCAGAACAGGATACCCTGCTCAAGGTATTGTAAGTGCTACTGTTTTTGCTCCTAAAGCAGAATTAGCCGATGCGTTGGCTACATCGTTATTTGTTATGGGAAAAGAAGTTGGGGTCGATAGGGTAAATCAATTGCAAGGTATTGAATGTATTATTATAGATGAAAATGGAGATGTGTTTACCTCGGAAAATATAAAAATAGAAAACTAATCTTTTGAATAGAAAAGAATATTGTCATGAAATATAAATTGGTTTTATCTGCTGTAGTATTGTTTTCTTTACTTAGCTCTTGTGTAGTAGTGAAGGAGTATGAAAAAGTACAAATTAATGATCCTGATATGGAGTTGGCCTCAAAAAAATGTGACCGATTTGAAACTAATTTTCAAGCATACAGAGAATCGGCTGCAGGGGGTAACGGAGGAAGAACCGGAGGAGGTTGCGGTTGTAACTAATACAAATCGATATCAATTGCTACGGCTAAATATAAACCTATAAAATTTTATCTATTGAAACTATTTTTCCTTCTTATTACGCTTTTCTCAACTGTTTTGATTTCTGCTCAGGGTGATAATCAAAAAGAAACCGAGCCTTATAAAAAAAGGGTTCTAGAAGCTACCGAAGTAGACTATCTTATGAGTTACTATACTCAGGACGGAGATAATGCAGCCGTTACAGGAGGATTAGGAACAGAAGAACTCAATGATATCACACCAACAATTGTAGTTTCTATTCCATTAAATGATGATGATGTATTAACCATAGACGCCAGTGTATCCGCATATACCTCGGCCTCTTCTAGCAATGTTAATCCTTTTGATGGAAATGGATTGGCAAATCCATTTGTAGAATCCTCGGGAGCTTCAGGAGATGACATCTTAACCACAATTACCGGAACCTACAGCCATAGTAGTGATGATCGTAACAAGATATGGTCTGCAAATGCATCTGTGGCTAACGAGTATGATTATTTCTCTATAGGTTTTGGAGGAAGTTATACGATGCTTTTCAATGAGAAAAACACCGAAGTTAGTATCAAAGGAAATGTTTTTTTAGATAACTGGAATGCTATTTATCCTTCAGAATTAAGAGATAATCCGGCGTTTACACCTTTTACCGATGAAACTAGAAATTCATATTCTTTAGGGTTAGGGTTTTCTCAAATTTTATCAAAAAAAATGCAAGGATCAATAGCGGTAGATATCATTCAACAAGAAGGACTATTATCAACACCTTTTCAACGAGTACTATTTTCTGATATTGCCGATGTGGTTGTGCAAGAATTTACACTAGGTGATGATGTTGAGCGTTTGCCAGATTCACGGTCAAAAATCGCGATTGGAGGTAGGTTACATTATTATGTGAATGAAATACTTGCGATACGTACCTTTTACAGATGGTATGTTGATGATTGGGGTATAAATTCGCATACAGCCAGTGTAGAAATACCAATTAAAATATCTGATAAGTTTACAATATACCCTAGTTACCGTTTCTATATGCAAACTGCAGCCGATTATTTTGAACCTTTTAATGAGCATTTATCTACAGAGGAGTTTTATACTTCAGACTTTGATTTGTCAGATTTTAATGCGAATCAATATGGCTTTGGAGTTAGTTATACCGATATCTTTACAAAAATGAATCTTTGGAAATTTGGTTTAAAAAGTATAGACCTCAGATTTCGCCAGTATGAACGTAATTCTGGACTAAGTGCAAGTTTGTTTTCTGGAGGTTTAAGTTTTGTTATGCAATAGTAAGCAAGTTTTGGGTTTTACAAGATGAGACTTACCTATACATTTATATTGTTTTTAAAGTAATATAAAGATGACATCGCAAGAAGAAGTTAATTACAATCGTATTGCCGAAGCGATTACTTATATCAAAGAAAATTTTAAAGATCAGCCTGCACTCGAAGAGGTAGCAGAAAAGGTTCATATAAGTTCATTTCATTTTCAACGATTGTTTACGAATTGGGCAGGAGTAAGTCCTAAAAAGTTTTTACAATATACCAGCGTTGAATATGCAAAGGAAATTCTTAAGAATCAAGAAACTACTTTGTTTGATGCTGCCTATGAAACAGGTCTATCAGGAACAGGGAGACTCCATGATTTATTTGTTAAAATAGAAGGAATGACCCCCGGTGAGTATAAAAATGAAGGCAAAAGTCTATGTATCAATTATAGTTTTGCCGAGACTCCTTTCGGGAAAGTAATTGTAGCATCAACAAAAAAGGGAATTTGTCATATGGCATTTGTAAAAATCGAAGCAGAGGCATTTTTAAATTTACAAGGTCAATTTCCAAAAGCAGAATTCATTCAGTTGGTTGATAAGGTTCAACAAAGTGCATTACAGATTTTTACAAAAGATTGGAAAAACCTTGATGAAATTAAATTACATCTTCGAGGTACAGATTTTCAGTTAAAAGTATGGAATGCTTTATTAAAAATTCCAAAGGGAGCTTTAACTACTTATAGCACTATTGCAGAACATATTCATAATCCCAAAGCGTTAAGAGCGGTTGGAACTGCCGTTGGGAATAATCCCGTAGCCTTTTTGATTCCTTGTCATCGAGTAATAAAATCTAATGGTGATTTTGGGCAATATCATTGGGGAGAAGTACGTAAAACCGCCATGATTGGTTGGGAGGCTTGCAACAATAAAGTTGGTTGAGCAAGTTTTGGGTGGTATAACCCATATGTCGAATGCATCTTTGTGTAAATATTTAAAACTGTAAAGATGAATACGTTTAAGATAGTACCAATAACAGAAAAGTTTGCATCAAAAATCAGAAATACCAAAAGAGATAATTTCAACAATGAAGTAATAGAAGAGGTTGCTACAGGATATGGACCTTGTAGAGTTTCTCTGCAACCGTTTGTGCCCGGTAAAGATATTCGACTGTTATTAAGTCATAGTCCTTTCGATATCAATAATTCGTTTAATCAACCAGGGCCTGTTTTTATTCATAAAAAAGAAGTTAGACCATACCAGGATATTCATAGATTTCCTAAAGAAATAAAAGCAGATAAGAAAAACTTTCCTTTATCACTTATAGGGTATAGTAATGATCAAAAAATGATGATTACTGAGTTGGTAGGAGAACGGGATGTAGATCAATTAATTTCTGAAATCTTTGAAGAAAATCCTATGGTAGCATATTTACATGCTAGAAATTCTGAAGCGTGTTGTTTTATATGCAAGATTGAAAGAGTTAATTAGTAGAGTAGCCATTCTATATTGAAAAAGGAGATACAGTAAAATGTATCCCCTTTTCGCCATTTACGTTATAGATAAGTTATGGGTGTTTATAATAAAAACGCATTAAAAGAGGAATACCCTACCCATAAAGTGAAAAAATTGAAATATTTTTTTGTCCATTGTAGATCTAAGATGTTACAAAGATTTTGAAAAAGCTGTTTTCATGTTTGTAAGAGGTAATTACTAAATATTTACAGCCTTTAGAATAGGGAAATATCATAAAAAGTGTTAATTTAGATTTGTTTTAAATACCATCGCTTATGTACTCGAAATTAATATTTACTGCTCTGTTGTTTTCATTTTGTTCGGTATACGGGATTGAGGGTACAACCAAAATCACTTCTAATTTTAGTCTAGCTTTTCATCAAGATAATCCCAAAAAATTAGTGGGTAAGTGGATTATGGATGGAGATGAGGAAACATATATAGAACTTAAGTCTGATGGTACTGTTGTTGAAAAATCTATCGGGGAGCCCTTAGAACGTTTTTGGTCTGTTAAAGATGATAAACTCTGTCTAAAAGCAACCTTAGAAAATGGAGGAACAGAAATGTGCCTTGATTTTGTGCTCAAAGAGGACGCTCTTACTTTAGTGATGGATGATATGAAGCTGCCATATACTAGATTTAAAGGCTAATATATTTTCTGGATTTACTTCATATAAAAACATCTGCAAGCATCCATCTACTTTATTGGTGCTTTGAAACGAAATCCTAACGTAAAATAACAAAAATGGGCTAATACATCTATAATATTTAAGGTGTGTTTGATTTAGCAAAAACTGTTTGTCTTCTTTTTTTCTGGGTGTATAGCGGTATCGATAGAATATTTATTTCATAAAAAATTAATATTTTTTCACAGTGCTGTCCAAATATGGAAAACATGTTCGTCATGCATGTGTAAAAAATAATCTAATTAAAAATAAACAACATGAAAGAATTTATGTTTCTCTTTAAGGGAGGAGACGAAGTATGGGATACAAAGTCTCCAGAAGAACAACAAGAACACATGCAAAAATGGCAAGAGTGGATTGGTAAAATTGCAGAACAGGATAAATTTGTAGGAGGAGAGCGTTTAAAATCGGAAGGAAGTAGTGTTACTGATAGAGGTAAAAGTGTAATCGATAGGCCTCTTACAGAAGGAAAAGAACTAGTTGGAGGATATTTAAGAGTAAAAGCAGATTCTCTTAAAGAAGCTACCGAAATGGCCAAAGGCTGCCCAGGTTTTGAATGGGATGTTGTGGTTGTTGAGGTTCGTGAAATATGGCCCGAAGATTAGAAATGTATCAATAGGTTACATTTTTAATGATTTGAAGTTGAATTTAAATAAATAAAACATGAAAGAATTTTTATACATAATTCGGGGAGGACAAGAGCTTTATATGAATAATTCCCCTCAAGAAATGCAAGATCATATGGAAGATTGGCAACAATGGATGAATACTTTAGCTAAAAATGGTAAATTGGTTGGAGGGCAACCTTTAATGAATGAAGGAAAAACACTTATAGATTTTGGAAAAAAAACTATAGATCGTCCTTTGGCAGAAGGAAAAGAATTGGTTGGAGGGTATTTGTTGGTGAAAGCGACATCTTTAAGTGAAGCTGCAGAGATAGCTAAAGATTGTCCTAGTACCATATATGATTGTAGCATAGAAATAAGAGAGATTAGCCCTATGTAATACCTGTATTTTTGGAAGAAAACAGACACATAAATAATACGGTAAATCATATTTTCAGACAAGAGTCAGGAAAAATGGTTGCCGTATTAATTAAGATATTTGGAACCGAAAATATTGAGTTAGCCGAAGACGTAGTACAAGATGCTTTGATAAAGGCATTAGAAACCTGGAAGTATAGAGGTATACCCGATAACCCCAAAGCTTGGTTGTACAAAACCGCGCGCAACCGAGCCATAGATGTTATAAGACGTAATAAATATAGTAAACTTATCGATTTCTCAGATCCAGAAAAACAGCTTTTAACTTCTAGTTATACTCTTTCTGCTACAATGGATAAGTTTTGGAAAGAAGATAATATAAAAGATGACTTTTTAGGTATGATGTTCGCTTGTTGTCATCCTAAAATATCTCAGGAAAATCAAATAACCTTTATTCTAAAATCCTTATGCGGATTTAGTACAAAAGAAGTTGCCAAGTCTTTCCTTACTAGTGAAGATACTATTTCTAAACGTTTATATAGAACCAAAGAATATTTTCGTAAAAACAAAATACGTCCAGTTATTCCAGATTCGAATAAGATAGAAGAGAGAATTCATACAGTTTTGAGCACGATTTACCTGATGTTTAATGAAGGGTATAATTCTACTCATGATGATGATTTAATACGTAAAGATTTAATATCTCAAGCTATATTTCTTTGTAAATCCCTATTATCAACAAAAAAAACAGAGTTGCCCGAAGTTTACGCGTTGATGGCCCTAATGTGTTTTCATGCAGCTAGAATTGAAAGTCGTATTTCTAAAACAGGAGATTTAATACTATTAGATAGACAAGATCGATCTCAATGGAATCTTGCATTAATACACTCTGGTAGGATAAACCTGAACAAATCTTCCTTTGGAGATAGACTAACTTCATATCATCTAGAAGCCGCAATCGCCTATGAGCATTGTAAAGCTAAACAATATGAGGGCACCAATTGGGGTAAAATATTGGAATATTACAATTTGTTACTAAAAATCAATCATGATCCCATTATTGTTTTGAATCGTTGTTTAGTCGTTTTAAAGTTAGAGGGACCAAAAAAAGCTTTACAAGCCATTGAGGAAATTAAAGATGATAAGCAATTACAAAAGTATTACCTGTATCATTCAATTATTGGGGAAATTTATATGCAAATCGAGAAATTAGATACTGCAATAATTTGTTTTCAAAAAGCGATAAAACTTACTCAATCTAAACATGAAAAAAGGTTTTTACAATCCAAAATAGATCAAATTTGTCTATAAATTCTCATAGAAGTTCTATTTCATGAAAATAGGGGTAAAAACCCCTACAATATGTGAGGAAAACCGTATAGATTTGAGGTAATAAATACTTATGTTAGCACTTGAATACAGTTTGACAAAAAAATAAGGTTTGTAAGTTAGGAATTATATCCCCTTTTAATTTGAAAGTTAAGAGTACTACTAGCTAATAGATATATTCAGCTACCAACTTACTTTACCTAAAGTGATTACCCAGAATGAAAACTCTGTTGTTGGCAATGATAAATGGATTACTAAAAGCTAAAGAAAATCGGACAAAAAGAACGGATAAAATATTTCTTTCATCTTCAGATTCAGTATCTGGAAGAACTCTAATGATAGAAGAAGATGAATATAATGTTTTAGTTTATGTGCTTGAGCCTGATAATGCAGGAATAGATTTTATTAGCTTCCTTTGTACAGTAATCTATCCTAAATCTTATAACGCCGATTCTTCCGAGTTAGATGCAGATGCTTCTTTATTACCACGCGATTATATTAGTTCATTCGGGTTTATAATGAATTTAAAGAAGAAAGACCTCACTATTCATTGGCAGAGAGATTATGTTTCTATTCTTATAAAGGATAAAGTCTTTATGATTTTGGATCTTGCTGCAAAGGTGGGATATTCCAAAGGGCTTTTAAAGGCTTGTAAATATGGAAAGCCATTAGAGGAATAATGCTCTTCCTAGTATGTTGATTTTGGAAATCTGCTTTTTTATATAAAGTAAACGGTTACATATCCTTGATATGTAACCGTTTCAATTTCCTGTTAGTACATCTATATTATCTATGAATCGCATAACTTGATGATGCTGGTAGCGTTTTTAAAAAGTTAATAAATGGTTTAAGATGTAATCCGAATTTAAAGTATATAGTTCTCATAAGCATTAAATTTAAAATTGTTGTTTTGTTTCTTGTATACTATAAATCAATCCTCGTGCCAAAATTTTAAATAATTGATAATCAGTATTTTATTTCGTCTTATCCGACCTCTTTCTAAAATCAAGAATTAGTTTTTAGTATAATTTTTATATTAAAAAGTTATATTAGCAACTCGTTATAATTGTAATTTAATAACGAAACGTAAACCATATGAAGAACGGAGTTAAGTTTTGCTTACTCCGTTCTTTTTTTAATCATTGGATGATATATATGAGTCTTCCGTCCATATGATCGGCTACTCTACCATATGCAATTAGTGAAGCTCCAATAGTCCATTTATTGGCAATACGATACCAAAGAGAATACCTTTGGTATAATGGTTTACTTTGTAAAGTTTTGGGTCTTGTAACATATAACCCGAATTGCTGTAAGAAATAAAAATTTCCTACAGAGAAGTGATGCCCGGCGGTTATGGCTGAGTAAAAAGCAGATTCGTCTAGAGTTTCAATTTGTGCCCGTTTTCGGTCAGACCAATCGTACCAAAGTTCACTGCCTACATTAAATCCGTTAATTCTAGATAAAGGCTTCAAAGCACCACCAGATATCCCTATTAAAGGGTGATTGGTGGATTCGGCTTCTCTATCGGCAGATCTAAGACTGGCAAAAGAATTAAAATAATAGCTCCAAGATTTGTTATATTGTTTAATATGATCTGGTTTGGGTTCTAAATTTAGATTCCCCAATGCTCTATCTATGCCTATAGAAATAGTTGGGAAATTCATTCCCTTATTGGGTTGTTTTTGCCCTCCGTTCGAAATATGACTATAGTTCGCAAATAGGTTAACGGCATACTTATCATTCAAGTGATAATTTAATCCTAAAGAAAGTGCTAGGTAAAAACTGAGGTTTGTACTAAAAAGCACATTTTCGGGATTTGTTTCAGCATCAAAAACGGTGTCTAAGTAGGAGACACCAATAGATCCTCGTAAAGAAAGTTTTAACGGACCTTTGTAGGTGAAATAGGGCTCCACAAAATAATTTAGATTATAAGAACTACCCAAAACACTCGGGTTTGAATAATTAAAATATGCAAAAGAAAACCCTGTTCTTCCATAGCAAAAGCATGTTTTCCAGGCTTTGTCACTTGTTTTTAATGTGCTGGTCTCAATTTGAAACCCAAAAGGATTGGTTTGGGAAATTGGTTTTAAGTCTGGAGTATGAGCAATGATGAAACCATAGTGGGATTTAATACCGTAAAACCGATGTTTATCTTGGGCTTGGACAACCAAAACCCCAAATAAAACCAAAAATCGTATAGTTCTACATATAGACATTTCCAGTATAAGATACTGAATTTAATTATGTATTATGGTAAGAAAAGAATTTTTGATCCTAAATTTATCTACAGTTAAAAAGAACTGAGAAAGAATAAGTAAATAGCCAAAAGACCTGAAAAGAATACTGGTACTTAGTTCACTTCCACTATTGCCAAATATGTCCAATTACATGTTACAATTTGTAATTTGTTTCCCTCTGCTTGGCTGGCCCATGAACTAATTGAGAGTTGTACGTTTACTTGTTTTCAGGTCTTTTGATTGTTGTTATGCAGCAAGTTCATTAGTACTTGTTGCATATTTGCCTATCACCAGAGATCCCCATTTTGTACTGGTGTCAAATGTTATGAATATAGGACTTTGTGTTTTAAATGTTGTGATAATAGCTTCTAATTCAGATTCGTGAATATGAATACAAAGCGTCCCATCGGGATGCTGTTTATTTCTCGGTAACGATTTTCCATTTTTGATAATTCCAAAATACCCTAAGTATTTAGAATTTTCTCCGAATAAATGAACATACCCTTTTTGGTGCCCCCCACCAATTGCATAATTGCTTATAATTACAAGGTTGTATCCCTGTATTTTCTTTGTAATAACCATGTAGAATTTGGTTTTTAACTGTTATTTAATTCCCCCTTTTAATTAATTAAATAATTATCAATCAATATTCGTTCCAAAGTTAATTTTTAGATATATGCCCGGGTAGAGGTAAAACACCGATTTTTGGATAGGGGTATTTCCCCAGATGATTCTATGGGAGTATGTATTATTTAGTTTTAATTTCTAGGTTATTATTGGTATATGAAGAGAGGGTCAAAATGTTTTAGAAACATAAAAGCCCAAACCAAAGTTCTCTCCAAATTGTGGAGCAAAAGCTACACCTTTCATTTTTTTAAAGGGATTCCAATCTAACAAATAGTCAAAATGATATACAAGTTTAGTTGCTAATATACCGATACCAGCTCCTACTAACACATCTGATAGATAATGTGCATTATTCATCATTCTTAATCCACCTGTAGCAATGGCAAACGCATATCCGCTATAGGCTAAAAGGGTATTCGAGTCTTTGAATTCTTCGAATAATACGGTGGCAGTAGTAAAAGCAGTTGTGGTGTGACCTGATGGAAATGAATTTGCATGAGTAGAATAAATATCTTCATCTCCAGGTCTTTTTTTATAGATTTCCTTTTTTAATATAGTAGATGTTCCATTACTTATTATAGAAGCTAAAACTAGGTTTTTGGTTTGATCAAACCAATGGTTTTTTGATTGAGCGCCCAAAATATCAGCAGCATACATTTGAACAACAGGAGCGTATCTGGTGAAATCATCTACTTTGGTGTAGAAATTTTTCCCAACAGAACTCCTTATATCATTCTGTAAAGATTTTTCAAAATCGCTGTTTGATAATAAAATTCCGGTTGTAATTAGGGCTACAGGAATTATTCTTTCTTTAAAAAAGTTTTTCCTAGGTTTAAATTCGCGATCTTTAAATTGAGAACTTTTAAAATTGATAGACTTTTTTTGAGTTTGTGGGAGCTCTGTATATTGAGCACGACCTATCGATAACGATAAGCATAGTAGGATTAAGCATAGGGTAGTTTTCATAGGTTTTATTTTGGGGCAAATAAGGGAAACATGTGTCCAAGATAAAGTATTTTGAATCAAAAAAATGTTAAAAAATTAACTTTTTAATGTTAAAAATGTATTTAATCGATGTAAATGGCTTTTTAACGATGTTTTTTAACTGCTTTAGCAAATTCAAGACTGACTTATGATTTCGTACTCATGAAGTGTTTTATAATATTTTTTTTAAGATTAAAATAAAGTTATATAATTCAGTATTCTTTAAAAAAGGCGTATATTTGCACGCAATTAAATTTTAATTGCAATGACAGCACACGATTCCAAAATTATTGGAGAAGGTCTTACTTATGACGATGTTCTTCTAGTCCCAGCATTTTCAGAAGTGCTCCCAAGAGAGGTAAGTATTCAGGCAAAATTTACTAAAAATATAACGCTTAACGTTCCTATTGTTTCCGCAGCAATGGATACCGTAACCGAAAGTCGTATGGCAATTGCTATGGCTCAGGAAGGTGGTATTGGAGTGCTACACAAGAATATGACTATTGAGGAGCAGGCTATTAAAGTTCGTAAGGTTAAACGTGCCGAAAGTGGAATGATTATCGACCCAGTGACTTTACCGAGAGATGCAAAGGTAATTGATGCCAAGAATAGCATGCGAGAGCATAGTATTGGAGGAATTCCTATAGTAGATGAACAACATAAACTTATAGGTATTGTTACGAATAGAGATTTACGATTTGAAAAAAATGATGAACGCCCGATCTCTGAGGTAATGACAAGTGAGAATTTGGTTACTGTAGGTGAAGGTACATCTTTACAGGAAGCAGAGGTTATTCTTCAAAACAATAAGATAGAAAAATTACCAGTGGTAAATAAAGATAATACACTGGTAGGGTTAATCACTTTTAGAGATATTACCAAATTGACATTGAAGCCAATGGCAAATAAAGATAAATTAGGTCGTTTAAGAGTGGCCGCTGCTATTGGTGTTACTGGTGATGCGGTTGATAGAGCTGCTGCTTTGGTAGAATCAGGGGTAGATGCCGTTGTTATCGATACGGCCCATGGTCATACCAAAGGTGTGGTAACAGTGTTAAAAGAGGTAAAGGCTAGATTTCCAGGGTTAGATATAGTAGTAGGAAATATTGCTACGGGAGAAGCAGCAAAATATTTGGTAGAAGCAGGTGCAGATGCTGTTAAGGTAGGCATAGGCCCTGGTTCTATTTGTACAACTCGTGTGGTAGCAGGAGTTGGGTTTCCTCAATTTTCTGCTGTATTAGAAGTTGCAAATGCTATTAAAGGATCTGGTGTTCCTGTAATCGCAGATGGAGGAATAAGATATACCGGCGATATTCCAAAGGCTATTGCTGCTGGTGCAGATACAGTGATGTTAGGTTCCTTATTAGCTGGTACCAAAGAGTCTCCAGGAGAAACAGTAATCTATGAGGGAAGAAAATATAAAACCTACAGAGGAATGGGGTCTGTAGAAGCAATGAAGAAAGGATCAAAAGATCGCTATTTTCAAGATGTTGAGGATGATATCAAAAAACTAGTTCCAGAAGGTATTGTAGGTAGAGTAGCATATAAAGGAGACTTAATAGAAAGTATTCACCAATTTGTTGGAGGACTAAGAGCTGGAATGGGATATTGTGGAGCAAAAGATATTGCTACACTTCAGAAAAATGGACGCTTTGTAAAAATAACAGCAAGTGGAATTCATGAAAGTCATCCACACGATGTTACTATTACCAAGGAAGCACCTAATTATAGTAGAAGATAATTAGTCATAAAAATTTATAAAAAAATAGCGCTTCAAAATATTGAAGCGCTATTTTTTATGGTTTTAGAATCTTACTTACCTTCTTCGATTTTTATACCTAGTTTAGTCATTACTTTTTTAGTAAGATCAAAATTAGGATCTACATAAGCTAAACCACTTGTGGTAATGGTAAATACTTGAGTGTAAGATTCTGCTTTTGCTACTTCTTCTAAAGCTTTACCTATTTTTTGATATAGCGGTTGCAATAATTTGTTTTGCTCTATTTGTACTAATTGCGAACCATTCTGGCGAAATTTTGCTATTTCATTCTCCAGGTTGATAATTTCTTCCTGCTTTGTTTTTTTCATTGGTTCAGTAAAGGAAGTCACATTATCTTGGTAATCTTTGACTTTAGCCTGATAGTCATCAACTTTTACTTTTAATTGCTCCTCTAGCTTTTTGTTGTAAGCTTCTAAGTCAGTTTTGACCTTGGTTAATTCGGGCATTTTTGAAAGTATAAATTCACTATCTATTGTTCCTGTTTTCGATTGTGCACTTAGTTGAAAACTTACTGCTAATACTATTATCGATAGGATAAATTTTTTCATCTTGTTTTGTTTTCTGATTTTTAAAATTTCTGCAAATATATAAGGTCTAAGGCAATATCTGTACCAATACCATTTTTTTTGAAGATTTATTCTTGATATATCTGTCCGCGATGAGGTTTTAGAGCATCTCTAACTTTTTTCATTTCAGATTCTGTTACTACCAAAAATGCTATACTGTGCATTTCTGTTAGTTCAGTATATCCGGTGATTTGTAAAGATAGCCCTTCGATATTTATATATTCCTTTAAATGAATCTCATGATGTTGCGCAGTTTTACTTGCGGTAGGACCTCTAAAATCCCATATTAATTTTAATTTTTTTTCCAATTTCTTTATTTGTGCGTTATATATTAAATTAATTAGAATCGAGTACACTTTTTCCATTTTCGACAAAGCTCTTAAAATCTTGCATGTAAACATAGGATTGTTTTTTGAAAGCACTGGACATGAGAAAGCCTATAACTTTCATAAAACCACTAAATTTAAACTCATTTTTAGATATCCATTTGGTATTTCCATTAGGTTCTTCTTCAAAATAGTTCTCTTGAATATTGTATACGTTTTTGGCGTCAAAAGTAAGATGAAAAGCTTCGGGTAAGTCTAATAAGGTTATGGTCTCAATCATTTCTATTTCCCGCTTACCCATTTTGTAAACGAGCTTCGAAGTGGCGCCGGTTTTTCCTTTTTCACCGCTTAAATGTTCTATGCTTATTAGCCCTTTTTGCCAATGTTTCATGTTTTTTTCATTGTCGAATTTGGCGATGACTTCATTTCGGGGCAGAGCAATTTCTATCTCTAGGGTATACTCCATAATGTGTTTTCGTTTATTAGTTTGTTAGGTGCTTACAATATACATAGATCAGAAAAAAATTAAAAGGGAATACTAATTTCAGAAATACCTTCGTTAGGAAAGTAACTTGTAAAACATCTTAATATTATTATTTTTGTTCAGTTTACGGACTTTATCATAAAAATTATGCGCAAAAAGTCATTTTTATTTTTTTTAGGGCTTATTTTATTCGGGTTTATCAATGCACAACATACAAACGAAGTGTTATTAACTATTGATGATACCCCAGTATATACTTCAGAATTTAAAACGGTTTATTTAAAGAATATAGATCTTGTTCAAGACAATTCTCAGAAAGACATAGATGAGTATTTAAACTTATTTATCAACTATAAACTAAAATTAAAAGAAGCAAAGTTTTTAGGTTTAGATAAGAAAGATTCTTACCTGCAAGAATTGAAAGGTTATAAAAAACAGTTGGTTTCCGGTTATCTTACCGATACTCAGGCATCAGAAGCCTTGTTAAAAGAGGCTTATGAAAGATCACTAAAGCGAGTGAATGCAAGTCATATTTTGGTGATGTTGAGACCCAATAGTTCTCCAAAGGATACTATTGCGGCCTACGAGAAAATTGTTGAAGCTCGAGAAAAAATAATGGGTGGAGAAAAATTTGAAGATGTGGCCAAATTGTATAGTCAAGATCCTTCGGTAGCGCAAAATGGAGGCAATTTGGGATGGTTTTCTGTATTTAGAATGGTATATCCATTCGAAAATGCTGCCTATAACACCAAAGTTGGAGAGGTTTCGCAACCTTTCAAAACTCAATTTGGATATCATATTATTAAAGTACAGGAAAGAGAGCAAAGGTTAGGAGAAGTAACCGTAGCCCATATTATGATAGCGGTAAAAGAAAATAGATCTAAAGAAGATGCTAAAGAAAGAATTCTAGAAATAAAACAACAACTCAATCTGGGAGCATCTTTCTCTTCTTTGGCAAAACAATATAGCGATGATCCCAGTACTGCGGTAGATGGCGGTAGGATAAGGAGATTTGGGCAAGGAGCTTTGAATTCTGAAAAATTTGAGGATGCGGCGTTTGGACTAAAAAAAGAGGGACAACTTTCGGATCCGATAGAAACAAAATATGGCTGGCATATTATAAAACTTATTGAAAAACATCCGTTACAAACGTTTGAAGAGCAAAAGAATGCGCTTACAAATAGAGTGAAAAGGGATAATAGATCTAAGTTGGTAACAGAGTCTTTTATGAACAAGCTTAAAGAGAAATATGCTCTTAAGGAAAATGAAGAGGCTATTGCATATTTTATAGCAAAAGTCCCAGACTCAATTTCTGAAGAGAATTGGAGTGATTTAGAAGACAATTATAAGAACAAGGAGCTTTTTAGTATCAAAAAAGAAAAATATATCTATAAGGATTTTGCAGAGTATTTATATAATAGACTACTTCGTGTTGGAAGTACAGTCAACGCTTCTGTGTTTGTAAATCAAACATATAAGCAGTTCGAATCTAAGACACTTCTAAAATATTATGAAAATCACTTAGAAGAGGATAACGAGGACTACGCTAGAGTTATTAAAGAATACAGAGAGGGGTTATTACTTTTTGATCTTATGGAATCAAAAATATGGAACGCTTCAAAATTAGATTCAACAGGACTACTTGAATTTTACGAGTCAAGAAAAAAAGAGAAATACACACAAGAAGAAACCTATAAAGTCATTAAAGCTTCGTCTTCTTCAGATGCTGCAATCAAAGAAGTACAAAAGTTGTTTGAACAAGGAAAAGGAATTAAGGAGATCAAGGAAAATGTAAATAAAGGGGATGCAATAAGAGTACTCTTTACCGAAGAAGAATTAATAGCTGGAGGGAATAAACTCCCCAATGGTTTTTCTTCTAAAGAAGGTGATGTAACCATCGTCACTGAAGATAATTTTGTTACCTTAATAAAGGTTGAAGAGATTTTGCCAGCAAGAGTAAAAGCATTTGATGAAATAAAAGGGGAGGTAATTAACGATTTTCAGACCAGTATGGAAGATAATTGGATATCTCAACTCAAAACAAAATATCCTGTTGAGGTAAATAAGAAGGTGCTGAAAAAAGTTAAAAAGGATTTGTCTATATAAATGAAGTATCTCGCATTCATACTAATGATTTTGACAATGGCTTCTTGTCAGGATGTAAGAACAACCAAAAAAGAACCAATTGCAAGAGTAAACGAAACTTATCTTTATAAGGAGGATATTTTAGAACTTGTTCCTAAAAATGCATCAAAAGAAGATAGTACCAATATTGTTAATAATTATATCAATAATTGGGCAACTCGTCAATTGTTTATAGACCAGGCTAAGAGAAATCTTACCGAAAAAGAACTTAAAGAGTTTGACGATTTAGTGGCAAAATATAGAAGTACACTTTATATTAATGCATATAAAAACGCGGTTATCAGTAAATCTATTGATCTCAATATCACCGATGAGGATTTAGAAGCGTATTATGATAAAAATTTGGAAAATTTTAATCTTAATGAGGAGTTAGTACAATTACGTTACTTACATTTGCCACCTGATTATGGTGATATTGTTGCAACGCAGAGACAATTAAATCGTTTTAATGAAGAAGATGCCGAAGAATTAGCAGCAAAGAAAGTCGAGTATAATGCTTTTTCTTTAGACGATTCTACTTGGTTTAGGTTAGATGAAGTTGTCAATAAAATCCCAATTCTTAAAAAACAAGATAAAAGTCGATTTTTAAGAAAAGGCAAATACACGCAATTAAGAGATTCGACCGGTGTGTATATGGTAAAAGTTAAAAATGTCTTGAAACCAAATGAAAAAGCGCCTTTAACGTATATTAAACCTACGATAAGGCAAATAATTTTGAATAAGCGGAAGCTGGAGCTGATAAAAAAAATAGAAAAAGATATTACAAAAGATGCAGTCGAGAATAAACAATTTGAAGTCTATAACTAAAACATCTATATTTTGTGGAGTACTTTTCTCTGCATGCCTCGGGCAACTTAGTGCTCAAGAAATAATACCAGAAGAAACCGATTCAATTATCAAAAGCGATACTCTTGCGGCTGCTAATGATTCTTTGAAAGTTCAGGAGCCAGTGGTGAAAGAACCTTTTAAAAGAACGAAAATTGATGGTGTAGCGGCAGTAATTGGCGAGAGTGTTATTTTAGATAGTGATATTGATATAGCATATCAGCAGTTAATCAATGAGGGAGTCTCGAGTGGCGATGTGAGTCGTTGTGAGTTGGCAGGAAGCTTGTTTGAAAATAAGTTGTATGCCCACCATGCTGTGGTTGATAGTATAGTCGTAAGAGATGCTGAGATAAATTCTATGGTAGATCAACAATTGGCATATATGACCAATGAGTTGGGAACTGTAGAGAAAGTATTAAAGCTGTATAAAAAAGACAATCTCACCGATTTTAAAAAGGAGCTCTTCGAAATCAATAAATCGAATAGATTATCTGAAAGGATGAGAACAAAAATTATTGAGAATATAGAAATCACTCCTGAAGAAGTAAGAGAGTTTTTTGACGATATTCCTGAAGGTGAAAGACCTCAATTTGGAACTGAGGTAGAGTTGGCACAGATTGTTATAGAGCCAGAAATACCTGAGGAAGAAGAACAAAAAGTAGTTGATAGATTAAATCAGTTTAGAGAGGATATTGTTGAGAGAGGAAGTAGCTTTGCTACCAAAGCTGTTTTGTATTCTCAAGATCCAGGATCTAAATCAACTGGAGGAAAATATACCTTAGATCGCCAAACTAATTTTGCTAAGGAATTTAAAGATGTGGCTTTTAGTTTGCAAGAAGGAGAAGTAAGTGAACCTTTTCAAACAGATTTTGGATGGCATATCGTAAAGGTAGATAAAATTAGGGGTGAAGAAATTGATGTTCGCCATATCTTACTGATACCAGAAGTTACAAGAGCTAGTGTAGAAAAAGCAAAAACACAAATTGATTCTATACGAGGGAGTATTGTTTCAGGAAGTATCGAATTTAAAGAGGCTGCTAGAAAATTTAGTGACGAGAAAGAAACCAAAGAAGATGGAGGTCAGTTAATTAACCCAACAACTGGTGATACCCATTTTGAACTTACCAAAATTGACCCTATATTGTATGATCAAGTATCTAAATTAAAAACAAATGAAGTTTCTTTAGTCATTCCTGATCAAGACCGTCAAGGAAGAAAAAAGTATAAGTTGATAACTGTGCTAAACCGATATGATGAACATATCGCAGATTATTCCAAAGATTATCTTAAAATACAGGAGCTTGCATTAAGAAAAAAACAAATTGATGCAATTAGAAAATGGCAAAATGAAAAAATATTAGATACTTACGTAAAAATCAATGGTGAATACAGAGACTGTGCATATAGCGGTAACTGGTTAAAAAAAGAAAAATAATATGTCAGACGACGTAGCAGCTATCGAAAAACTGGTTAAAAAACATGCTGAGCTCAAAAAAGAAATCTCCAAAGTCATTATTGGGCAGGAAAAGGTAATAGATCAAATACTTATTTCTGTTTTTTCTGGAGGACATGCATTGCTTATTGGTGTGCCTGGTTTGGCAAAAACACTTATGGTAAACACCATTTCGAAGGCTCTAGGTCTTGATTTTAAACGTATACAATTTACTCCCGATCTTATGCCCAGTGATATTCTAGGTAGTGAAATTCTGGATGAAACTCGTCATTTTAAGTTTATTAAAGGGCCAGTATTTTCTAATATCATTTTGGCTGATGAGATAAATCGTACACCTCCCAAGACGCAGTCCGCTTTATTAGAAGCTATGCAAGAAAGAGCCGTTACTGTTGCTGGTCACCATTACAACTTGGATCTTCCTTATTTTGTGCTTGCTACTCAAAACCCGATAGAGCAAGAAGGAACATACCCTTTACCAGAGGCTCAGTTGGATAGATTCATGTTTGCGATAGAATTAAAATATCCTAGTTTTGAAGAAGAGGTTGAGGTTGTAAAAAGTACCACAGGAGATTCCAACAAAACGATTAATCCTCTATTTACGGCTCAGGAAATAATAGATTTTCAACATTTAATTCGGCGCATACCTGTAGCCGACAATGTTATAGAATATGCCGTTGGAATGGTTGGAAAAACTAGACCTAATTCCGATAAGGCTACCGAATTGGTGAAAAATTACATCGATTGGGGAGCTGGTCCTCGTGCTTCGCAAAATTTGATTCTTGCTGCCAAAGCAAATGCTGCAGTAAGAGGAAAATTCTCTCCAGACATAGAAGATGTGCAAGCTGTTGCAATGGGGATTTTAAGACACCGTATTATAAAAAACTACAAAGCCGAGGCCGAGGGTGTAAGCGTAGAAGATGTGATCAAAAGTTTGTTCTAGAATTTTTGATGTTACTCTTTCTTAAATGTTTCCTAATAAATTAAACCTTCATTTGTTTTTAAGGTCTTACCTCTACTAAACCTTAAATAATATAATAATGAGAAGTATTTTAGTAGTTGTATTCGCGTTGATGTGTTCGGTTTTTATATCCAATGCTCAATCTGAAGAGGCACTTGGTAAAAGAGGTAAAAAAATGACAGAGTTTTATGAGAGCCTTTCAGAAGATCAAAAAAGCCTTTTTGATAATCAGAAAGAGTTAAGAGAACAGCATAAAGCAGACATAGAAGCTACTTTTAGTGAGGAACAACTTGAGATTGTAAACAATGATGATCTTTCAAAAAGAGAAAGAAGAAAGGCGTTGATGCCTACAATGACAGAGGATCAACGTAAAATGGTTAAATCTCATCGTGAAACAATGCGTTCGAACAATGAATCGTTTAAAGCTTCATTGTCTGAAGAGCAATTGTTGGCCTATGAAAATTTAAGAAAAAGAAAGAAAGGCAAAAAACGAGGTGGCAGACACTAAAGAGTAAAAAGTAAAAATGTAGAAAGTGGAGTCTTTTGGGGCTCCACTTTTTCTTTTTTAGCAATGAATTAGACTTTTTTTTACTACTTCACTACAACGTTTTCGTAAAATGAAAATTAGAGCCATTATTTATTAGTATTTTTTTTAGTGAATTAACATTTTTGATTAACTGATTTTGCGAATTTGAAGAAATGAATTGCTTATTTTTTTGAAAAATGAAAAAACAAGGCATTAGGACTATTCATTTAATAAAAATCCTTTAAAATTCGTATTTTCGTCAGACTTTTTTGATGCATAACACACAACGAAATAACACAGGCTTAAGATTTTTAAAACGCGAACAAAATGTAAGGATTTTGTTGATTTCGCAACAGAGGTTATAAACTGTAGCGATTATATATAGGTTTAAATTTGATAACCTTATGCAAAAGAGAAAAGAATGTATATGTGCTAGTTACATATAGAAGATTAATATTTAGAATTCTATTATTTATTATATGAACACTTATAACGATTACATCAAGGAAATTGAAGAAAGAAAATCCCTTGGTTTGCACCCTAAACCAATTGATGGAGCAGAGTTATTAAGCGAAATAATTTCGCAGATTAAAGATAAAAATAACCCGCATCGAGAGGATTCTCTTCACTTTTTTATTTACAATACATTACCCGGTACAACTAGTGCTGCTGGGGTAAAGGCTAAGTTTTTAAAAGAAATTATTCTTGGTGAATCTGTTATTGAAGAGATTTCAAGGGCTTTTGCTTTTGAGCAATTATCTCATATGAAAGGAGGTCCTTCTATTGAAGTGCTATTAGATTTAGCATTAGGAGAGGACACAGAAATAGCTATGGAAGCGGCTAAGGTGCTAAAAACTCAGGTATTTCTTTATGAAGCAGATACCGAACGTTTAGAAGGAGCGTATAAAGCAGGAAGTGAGATTGCGAAGGACATTATAGAAAGTTATGCCCAAGCAGAGTTTTTTACCAAACTACCCGAAGTTGATGAAGAAATAGAAGTAGTAACATATATTGCTGGAATAGGTGATATTTCTACCGATTTACTTTCTCCAGGAGCAGATGCGCACTCAAGATCAGATCGCGAGTTACACGGTCAATCGATTTTTGAACATAATAAAGAAATGCAAAAGGAAGTGTTGGCTCTTAAGGAGCAACATCCTGATAAACGTATTATGTTGATCGCAGAAAAAGGAACAATGGGAGTTGGTTCTTCAAGAATGTCTGGGGTAAACAATGTAGCATTATGGACCGGTGTAAGTTCTAGCCCTTATGTGCCGTTTATCAATATTGCTCCGGTAATAGCAGGTACCAATGGAATTGCTCCAATTTTCTTAACTACAGTTGGAGTAACCGGAGGAATCGGTATTGATTTAAAAAACTGGGTAAAGCAGAAAGATGAAAATGGAAATACTATAGTTGATGAAGATGGGGAACCAGTGTTAAAACAAGTATATTCTGTTGAAACAGGTACTGTTCTTACCATAAATACAAAAGAAAAGAAGCTGTATAGCGGGAATCAAGAATTAAAAGATATTTCAACGGCTTTAACACCTCAAAAACTAGAATTCATAAAAGCTGGTGGATCTTATGCAGTAGTTTTTGGGAAAAAATTACAAACGTTTGCTTGTAAGGTTTTGGGTGTAGAAGTTCCTCAGGTATATGCACCTTCAAAAGAAATTTCTATAGAAGGACAAGGATTAACAGCTGTAGAAAAAATCTTTAATAAGAATGCTGTTGGAACTACACCGGGTAAAACATTGCATACAGGTTCTAATGTTCGTGTTGAAGTGAATATTGTAGGTTCTCAAGATACTACGGGATTAATGACTTCTCAGGAACTAGAGATGATGGCCGCAACAGTAATTTCTCCAATTGTAGATGCTGGGTATCAATCAGGTTGTCATACAGCTTCAGTATGGGATGATAAGTCAAAAGCCAATATTCCAAGGTTAATGAAATTTATGAACGACTTTGGATTAATTACAGCACGTGATCCTCAAGGTGTTTATCATTCAATGACAGACGTAATTCATAAAGTGCTTAATGATATTGCAGTAGATGATTGGGATGTTATTATTGGAGGAGATTCACATACCAGGATGTCTAAAGGTGTTGCATTTGGAGCTGATTCAGGAACAGTAGCATTAGCACTAGCAACAGGAGAAGCAACAATGCCAATCCCAGATTCTGTAAAAGTTACTTTTAAAGGGGATATGAGAAGTTTTATGGACTTCCGTGATGTAGTTCACGCTACCCAGCAACAGATGTTAAAGCAATTTGGTGGTGAAAATGTATTCCAAGGAAGAATTATTGAAGTACACATAGGTACCTTAACCTCTGACCAGGCTTTTACATTTACAGATTGGACAGCAGAGATGAAAGCAAAAGCTTCGATTTGTATTTCAGAAGATGAAACCTTAATCGAGTCACTAGAGATAGCAAGAGACCGTATCCAGATCATGATAAAGAAAGGAATGGATAACGAGAAACAAGTTCTTAAGGGTCTGGTTGATAAAGCTAATAAAAGAATCGAGGAGATTAAGACTGGAACGAGACCTACCTTAAGGCCTGATGCCAATGCAAAATACTATGCAGAAGTTGTTATCGATCTAGATGAAATTGCAGAGCCTATGATCGCCGATCCAGATGTTAATAATGATGATCCTTCTAAGCGTTATACTCATGATACAATTCGTCCATTATCTTACTACGGAGGAACTAAGCAAGTAGATTTAGGTTTTGTAGGGTCTTGTATGGTGCATAAGGGAGATATGAAGATCTTGGCACAGATGTTAAAAAATATCGAGTCTAAGGAAGGTAAAGTAGAATTTAATGCTCCTTTAGTTGTTGCTCCTCCAACATATAATATTGTTGATGAGTTGAAAGAAGAGGGAGATTGGGAAGTGCTAGAAAAATACTCTGGATTTGTATTTGACGATAATGCTCCAAAAGGATTGGCTCGTACTAAATATGAAAACATGTTATATCTGGAGCGTCCAGGATGTAACCTTTGTATGGGTAATCAAGAAAAAGCAGAGCCCGGTGATACAGTAATGGCTACTTCAACTCGTTTATTCCAGGGAAGAGTGGTTAAAGATTCTAACGAGAAAAAAGGAGAATCACTGTTATCATCAACTCCAGTAGTAGTACTTTCTACAATTTTAGGCAGAACTCCTACTATGGAAGAATATGAGGCAGCTGTAGATGGTATTGTATTGACAAAGTTTAAACCATCACAAAAGGAATTGGTTATATAACCAGTTGTCTATTTGCATAATTAAAAAGCCTTAGTAAAAACTAAGGCTTTTTAGTTTTTGGGTAGTAATAAGTTTGTTTGGAATAAATAATTAAACCTTGTTAGGTGGTTGTTTTGGAGAAATCTCCTTTTTTTTATAATCATTCTATATTCAAACTACCGTTTCGTAGTCATACTATATTTCGTATCTTACAATACTTAATAGATACTAACGGAAATATATAAAAGTCTTATGGCATTTGATATTAATATGATTAAAAAGGTATATGCCCAGGTTGCAGAAAGAGTGGATGCAGCGCGTGAGGTAACCGGCAAACCTTTAACTTTGGCAGAGAAAATTTTGTATTCACATCTTTGGGATGGTAAAGCAAAAAATGCTTTTACGCGAGGGAAAGATTATGTAGATTTTGCACCAGACCGTATTGCTTGTCAAGATGCTACTGCACAGATGGCGTTGTTACAGTTTATGCAAGCGGGAAAGAAAAAGGTTGCAGTACCTACCACAGTGCACTGTGATCACTTGATACAGGCAAAAGTAGGAGCAACGGTAGATTTGCAAACTGCTCTAAATAATAGTAACGAGGTATTTAATTTTTTGGAATCTGTATCCAATAAATATGGTATTGGTTTCTGGAAACCTGGAGCTGGAATTATTCACCAGGTAGTTTTAGAAAATTATGCATTTCCTGGAGGAATGATGATTGGTACCGATTCTCACACTGTAAATGCTGGAGGATTGGGAATGGTGGCTATCGGTGTTGGTGGAGCTGATGCTGTAGATGTAATGGCGGGAATGCCTTGGGAATTGAAGTTTCCTAAATTAATAGGAGTAAGACTAACGGGTAAACTATCGGGTTGGACAGCTCCTAAAGATGTAATTCTAAAAGTAGCAGAAATCCTTACCGTAAAAGGAGGAACAGGTGCTATTGTAGAATATTTTGGTCCCGGTGCTACATCTATGTCGTGTACAGGTAAAGGTACCATATGTAATATGGGAGCAGAAATAGGAGCTACTACATCTACATTTGGATATGATGAGTCGATGGAACGTTATTTACGAGCTACAGATAGAGCAGATGTAGCAGATGCTGCAAATGCTGTAAAAGAATATCTTACTGCCGATCCAGAGGTATATGAAAATCCAGAGCAATATTTTGATCAGGTAATAGATATTAATCTTTCAGAGCTTGGTCCATTGTTGAACGGACCGTTTACCCCAGATTTATCTACTCAGGTAGGTAAAGCTATGACAGAAAAGGCAACAGCCAATGATTGGCCACTAAAAGTGGAATGGGGACTCATAGGTTCGTGTACAAACTCTTCCTATGAAGATTTATCCCGAGCTTCTTCAATAGCACAGCAGGCATTGGATAAAGGGTTAAAAACAAAAGCAGAGTTTGGAATCAACCCTGGTTCTGAGCAAGTGCGTTATACTGCAGAAAGAGATGGAATTTTAAGTGTTTTTGAAAAACTGGATGCCAAAATCTTTACAAATGCGTGCGGTCCTTGTATAGGACAATGGGGGCGTTATGAAGATCCTAAAAATGCCCCTAAAAACAGTATTGTTCATTCATTTAATAGAAATTTTGCCAAACGTGCCGACGGTAATCCAAATACACATGCGTTTGTAGCCTCTCCAGAGCTAACAGCTGCAATTGCAATAGCAGGGCGTCTGGATTTTAATCCTATTACTGATAAGTTACTTAATGAAGATGGACAAGAAGTGATGTTAGATGAACCAACAGGATGGGAATTACCTCCAAAAGGTTTTGAAGTGAAAGAGAATGGTTATCTGGAACCTGTTGAAGATGGAAGTGGAGTAGAAGTGGTAGTTGATCCAAATTCTGAACGGTTAGAGCTATTAACTCCCTTTGAACCTATTGGAAATGAGATTAAAGGCGCTAAATTATTAATCAAAGCATTTGGTAAGTGTACCACAGACCATATATCAATGGCAGGACCATGGTTACGATATAGAGGACATTTAGATAATATATCTAATAACTGCTTGATAGGGGCTGTAAATGCGTATAACAAGAAAACAAACTTTGTTAAGAGTCAGTTAGATGGAGATTATGATGGTGTGCCTACAGTACAACGAGCATATAAAGCTGCAGGAGTTCCTACTATTGTGGTAGGAGATCATAATTATGGTGAAGGTTCTTCTCGCGAGCATGCAGCAATGGAACCTAGACATTTGGGAGTAGTAGCTGTAATTGTGAAGTCATTTGCCCGTATCCATGAAACAAACCTTAAAAAACAAGGAATGTTAGGATTAACATTTGACAATGAAAATGATTATGATTTAATTCAGGAAGATGATACGTTCAATTTCTTAGATTTAGATCAATTTGCACCTAATAAACAGCTCACTTTGGAGATGGTACATGCAGATGGTTCCAAAGACACTATTAAATTAAATCATACGTATAATGATTCTCAAATAGAATGGTTCAAAGAAGGTTCTGCGTTAAATTTGATTAAGAAGCAGAATGCTTAACATATAATCAGTATTTATTTTTTTAAACTCCTGAAATAAAATCAGGAGTTTTTTGTTTTTTAGTGTAAGGAATACTAGTGTTTTACGACGTAAATTTTAACTAACATCTAAACACAATCATCATGAGTGCTATCTGGTTCTTCGAGGATGCAAATCTCTTTAAGGTATTGTGCCCTCATAAGTTCAAAAAATACAAGAAAGATCACGATTTCGACGCTTACAGAAAAAACGACTACATCTATTTTGAAGAAGACTCCGCTAACAAAGTTTACCTAATAGAGAATGGAAAAGTAAAAATCGGTTATTATGCAGAAGATGGTCATGAGGTGGTTAAGGCTATTTTAACTAGAGGAGAAATTTTTGGAGAAAAAGCAATCCTTGGAGTTAATAAAAGAACTGAATTTGCACAATCGGTAGATAATAAAACATCAATTTGCCCAATAGGTGTAGATACCATGCATGGTTTAATGAGAGATAATCAATCTTTCAGTTTACGGATATATAAGTTTATTGGTCTACGTTTCAGAAGACTGGAAAGAAGATTGCAATTGCTTCTTTTTAAAGACACAAAAACAAGACTCTTGGAGTTTTTAAATGAACTTAAAGAAGATTATGGACATTGTTGTCCAGATACCGGTGATATGGTAATCGAACATCCTTATACTCAAAAAGATATTGCCAATTTGATAGGAACTTCAAGACCTACATTAAATATTATTCTCAACGAGCTCAAAGAATCCAATATTATTGACTTCAGTCGAAAAGAAATTAGATTGAAAAATGTTGCCTAATGTAAGCTACCTAACATTTTAAAAAGTTAGATGTAGATAATTTTATGATCTAATAATCATAAAAACAAAAGCAATGTTTAAAAAATTAGTTTTGGGGGTTTTAGCAATTGGTGTAATTGCAACCTCTTGTAATGACGACGACGATAGCATTCCAGCTGCAGAGGCCGGGACAATTGCCGGAGGTCCATTCGAATTTGATGTAGATGGAGAGCCTGATATGGTTTCTGGGGTTACCTTGGATGCTACCAATGCTATAGGTGACAGTAGTGTATGGATCATTACAGATGATCAAGGTTTGATTTTAGGTATGCCACCAACAATTGAGGCGGTTGAAGGTGTAAATTTTGATGATGCAGGAGCGGGTACATGTTTGATTTGGTATGCTAGATATAATGGAAGCGTTACAGGTCTAGAAATGGGAATGAATGCAAATGATGTAGAAGGAGATTTTGATCTTTCAAATTCTATTGAAGTGGTTCGTAATCAAGTAGTAAATGCAGGTAAAATAGCGGGAGGTCCTTTTGAGTTTAGTGTTGCAGACGGAACACCAGATATGGTTTCTGGAATAACGCTAGATGATACCAATGCTTTTGGAGATAACAGTACTTGGGTGATTACCGATGGAGATGGAATGATTTTAGGCCTTCCAGGGACATTAGAAATGGTTGAAGGTGTTGATTTTGATGGTGCTGGCGATGGTTTGTGTTTAATTTGGTATGCTAGATATAATGGTACTGTTACCGGTTTAGAAATGGGAATGAATGCAAATGATGTTACCGGTGAATTTGATCTTTCAAACGCTATAGAAGTGGTTCGTAATCGAGTAGCAAATGCTGGTAGTATTGCCGGTGGCCCTTTTAGTTTCGATGTTGATGGAGATGCTGATATGGTTTCTGGAATTACCTTAGATTCTAGCGAAGCGTTTGGAGAAAATAGTACATGGATTATTACTGATGACCAGGGGGTTATTTTGGGATTACCAGGTACTCTGGAAATGGTAGAGGGTGTGAATTTTGACGATGCAGGTGCTGGTACGTGTTTGATTTGGTATGCTAGATATAACGGAACTGTTACAGGTTTGGAAATGGGAATGAATGCCAACAATGTAGAAGGAGATTTTGCACTTTCGAATTCGATAGAAGTAGTTCGTAATCAAGTAGTAAATGCTGGTAAAATTTCTGGAGGTCCTTTTACTTTTAGTGTAGGAGATGGTACACCAGATATGGTTTCTGGAATTACACTGGATGATACTAATGCATTTGGAGATAACAGTACTTGGGTTATTACAGATGATCAGGGAGTAATTTTAGGGTTACCAGGAACTTTAGCAATGGTAGAAGCTAATGATTTTGATGGGGCAGGAGATGGAACATGTTTAATATGGTATGCTAGATATAATGGAATGGTAACAGGTTTACAAGCTGGGATGAATGCCAATGACGTTACAGGAGATTTTGATCTTTCTAATTCTATTGAAGTGATTCGCAATCAGGTTGCAAAGGCAGGAACGATTTCAGGAGGGCCGTTTACTTTTACTGCTGGAGATGGAACACCAGATATGGTTTCTGGAATTACTATAGACAGCTCTAACGCGTTTGGAGAAAATAGTACATGGATTATAACAGATGATCAAGGTGTGATTTTAGGATTACCTGCTACTTTGGCAATGGTAGAAGCTAATAATTTTGATGGAGCAGGAGCAGGAGTATGCTTGATCTGGTATGCACGATATAATGGAACAGTTACAGGTTTAGAAGCGGGAATGAATGCAAATGACGTTATGGGAGATTTTGCACTTTCTAACTCTATACAGGTGACCCGAAACTAAACTAAATAAAACACAATGTCATAATGATTTTCATTCGAACTGAATGGCGATTCATTTCTTTTAAGAAGAGTATCAAAATAGTTCGTTGTTTTTTTGTTAGTTTTAAAGCGCAATCTACGATTGCGCTTTATTAATTTATAGATTTGTAAAGGATATAGAACATTTAATAAAACGCTTAATGAAATTGAATAAGAAAAAGATATCTAACCTAATTTTTGTAATAATATTAGTATTATTTTTTATTCCTAATACCCGAGGAATGATGCAGATATTTTTGACCAGAATTTTTTCTTTTAGTCCCGGGCTAGTAGCGGTAGAAGAAAGGGTGAAAGTTGAGTCCTATGATTGGAAACTACATGGTGTGAATACCGAATCTATGAATTTTGATACCGCTCAAGGTAAAGTTGTACTGCTTAATTATTGGGCAACCTGGTGTCCTCCTTGTATTGCAGAGATGCCTTCTTTGCAAAAGCTATATAATGACTATAAGGATAAAGTAGTTTTTGTGTTTTTAACCGAAGATGATGATCCAGAGCTGAATAAATTTATGAGTGATAAAGATTACTACTATCCTATTTATAGATCTTTATCATCGCATCCAGAACCATTTGTTCACAAACCTATTCCGGGAACTTATGTTATAGATAAGTCTGGGAATGTAATCATTCATAAAGTAGGAGCTGCTAACTGGAACAGCGATAGTGTTCGAGAAACACTGGATAAATTAATAGCAGAATAAAATATTTAAGCGCTGCTATTTTTTAAAATATTTAAAAGGCACTACCAACATTCCAAAGCATTCACCCTTTTCTTTTCCAATGTTTTTGTGATGTATTTTATGAGCTCTCCTCACTCCTTTGGCGTACCAATTATTGGCATTTCGAAACATTTTGAAACGCTGGTGAATAAATATATCATGAACCACAAAATAAGCAATTCCATAAGCTAAAATCCCTAAACCAATAGGAATTCCTATCCAAAAGGTTTCAGAATTATGAAATAATATACAAGACATACTTACAATGGCATAAAAAACAAAGAAAAAGTCATTTCGTTCCCACCAACTGTTGTGGTCCTTATGATGATGATCTTTGTGCAAAGACCATAAAAAACCATGCATCACATATTTATGAGTAAACCAGGCCATAAATTCCATAATAGAAAAAGCTGCAAGAAAAACGAGTATTTGGATGAGTAATTTCACGGTATGATATTTTATACAAAAATACGTTTAAATTAAGTTTAATCTGTAATCAAAATAGGATTTAGCAAGTAATCCAAATTTTTGATAATTAGGAACCCTGATTCTAGTATTTTTTATTTCTAAAGAAGGGGTTCTTTTCAATTTATTTAGAAGCTTTTTATAGTAAATAAAAGCTGTGTATACTCCAAATTTAGCTTCTACGGGTAGTTTTAAGATACCGGTTAACCCTCTTTCAAAATCATCTTCAATTTCGTTAATGATTCTAAGTTTAGCCTCTTCGTCTAATTGTCTTAAATCGGTATTAGGGAAATACGTTCTGTTTAAATCTTCATAATCTGCTTTTAAATCTCTCAGGAAATTCACTTTCTGGAAAGCCGATCCCAGATGCATTGCGCTATCTTTAAGGTCATTATATTTTTGTTCGTCTCCTTTTACAAAAACCTTAAGGCACATCAGTCCTACCACATCTGCAGAGCCATAGATATACTCTTTATATTCTTCGTTCGTAAGATAGTCGGTTTTATGTAAATCTAATCGCATGCTTTTCATGAATGCTTCATAAAGCTCAGGTTGTATATTGTATTGATGAACTGTTTTTTGAAAGGCATTTAGAATAGGATTTAGACTAATCTTATGTTCTATAGCCTTATACATTTCTTCTTCGAAGTCATTAAAAAGATGCTCTTTATTATAATCGTGAAAAGTGTCCACAATTTCGTCGGCAAATCTTACAAAACCATAAATATTGTAAATATCTTGTCTTATGGAATCCGATAGCATTTTTGAAGCCAAAGAGAAAGAAGTGCTATAAGAATTGGTAACAATTTTACTACAATCAAACGATACTGTGTCAAAGATAGCTTTCATAGGAATGAGGGTTTAAGATATTTGTGTATTTAAGTTAGGTAAGAACTTTTTCGAGTTCTTTTATTTGTTTACTGTATTGGTTGTCAATCAATCCTGCTACCAGCTTACCTGAGATTAAAGAAGGGGGGACACCGGGTCCTGGTACAGTGAGCTGACCAGTAAAAAATAAATGTTCAACTTTTTTACTCTTCAGCTTAGGTCTAAGAAATGCGGTCTGCAATAGTGTATTGGCCATTCCGTAAGCATTTCCTTTGTATGAATTATATTCTTTAATGAAATCTTTAACACAAAAGCTTTCTTTAAAGATAATATTATTTTTAACATTTTGTTCTGTTAATGCCTCGAAGCGTGTAATTATTTTGTCAAAATATTGCTCACGTAATTTTTCTGTGTCTTCAATTCCTGGAGCTAATGGAATCAGGAAAAAACCATTTTCATTACCTTCCGGAGCAGTGCCAGGATCTGTTAATGAGGTGAAATTGGCGTAGAATAGAGGTTCTTCAGGCCATCTAGGTTCGTCATATATATCCTTGGCATGTTTGTCAAAATCCGTATCAAAAAACAAGTTATGGTGATGTATGTTTTTTAATTTTTTATCAAACCCTACATAGAAGAGTAGAGAAGAAGGTGCAAATGTCTTTTGTTCCCAATATTTTTCAGAGTATTGCCTGTATTTATTATCTAATAAAGATTCTCCATGATGATAATCGGCTCCACAAACGACAATATCGGCATCTATTTCATTAGCATTAACCATAATACCCGTTGCTATACCGTCTTCCACTATAATCTTATCTACATTGGCATTGGTATGAATTTTAACACCTAAAGATTTAGCCAATTTCTCCATTCCGAGTATTACTTGATACATTCCACCTCTGGGATGCCAAGTTCCAAGTCCGAAATCAGCATAATTCATAAAGCTATAAAATGCTGGGGTATCACTTGGTTTGGCACCTAAAAATAAAACAGGAAACTCAAGAATTTGTATTAATTTTTCATTGGTAAACTCTTTTCTTACCTCCTTAGAAATAGTACTGAAAAATTGTCCAACTCTTTGTATGGTTTCTTTGGTTACTAGTTCAAGAGGAGAGACTCCAGGTCTGTAGACCAAGTTTTTTATAGCAATATCATAATTGTTACGAGCAGTGGCAATGAATTTTTGCAACTTTATCGAACTACCTTTTTCTTCGGCTTCAAAAGCTCTGTATATTTTTTCAAGAGTATCTTCTATAATAATGCTTTCTTTTTCTTTGAAAAATACTTTATATGCCGGATTTAGCTTATCTAGTGTGTAATAATCGGATACCAATGTGTCAAAATCTTTGAAAAAACTCTCAAAAACATCAGGCATCCAATACCACGAAGGGCCAATATCGAAAGTAAAGCCCTCTTTCTTCAACTGTCTTGCTCTTCCGCCTATAGTGCTGTTTTTTTCATAAATCTCAACATTATACCCAATTTGGGCCAAATAACAAGACGCAGAAAGAGAAGAGAAACCAGATCCAATGATTACTATTTTTTTAGACATAATGAAAAGCAGATTAAAGTTCTGTGATTAAAGAACTTATAGATTCAAAATAACGATGATTAGGGGCACTGCTATGAGAAACGTGCATAATTTGTTTTCCGAGCATCCAAAACTCGCTCACGCGTTCCTCGCAAATTATTTTATTGAAGTCTTCTACGTATCGGCTGATATTATCTTTTTCTGGTTTAATGGTGAAATAAGAAACGAATACCGTGTTTTCATGAAAGGCAAGCATGTTGGGTAAACTATCTAGAGGAATACTGGGTCCCAAATAAATTGCTTTGTATCCATGTAATAAAATTTCATAATTTATATAAAGTAGACCTAATTCGTGTATTTCATTTTCTGGTAGGAAAAGAATAAAAGCCTTTTCCTTTTTTGTTGGCGTGGCGTACTGAAGCTTCTCAATATTCAGAAGTAATTTTTGCTTTATTAGATTCGTAACAAAATGCTCATGAGCAGGACTTATCGTATCTGTTTGCCATAATAGTCCTATCTCCTTTAGTAATGGAATAAAAATATCAATGAAAATTTGTCTAAAATTTCTTCGCTGCTCTAATTGTTCATAAGTGCCCAGAAAAAGTTCCAGATCATAATTAAGCATAGCAATTTTAAAAGAATTAATTGCTTGATTTTTTGTGCTATTATCAGAAACAATACTTCTAACGTACTCATTTATTTCTTGCTCGTCTAATTTTGAAATTCTAGAAATCTTATAACCGCTATTCACCAAATAAGTAACATTAAGTAGTTTTTGTAAACTTTTTAAGTTATAGGTTCTAATATTGGTTTGGGTTCGATCTGGTGATAATAGGTTGTATCTTTTCTCCCAAATCCTTATGGTATGGGCTTTGACTCCGCAAAGATTTTCGAGGTCTTTAATACTGAATGTTTGTTTAATGTTGTTCACCTTTTTCTAAAAATTCTTAAACAAACTTAGTTAAAAGAATTCATTTATTATTTCATTATATGTTAAAATAACATCTTTTTTTGTTAAAAAAAGGTCTTTTGTTAATAAATAATTGGAACGTTGTTTTACTCTTGAGCCCTTTTCAAACCATATTCTGGGCTTTTTTTTAGGAGAAAAAAAATACAATTTTGTATATTTAACATACTCTTAAGACAGTGAAGTGTGAATTCATAAAGTGCAGTTATTAGCTATTTTCAAAAATTAAAACTTTATCTATGAAAAAAATTATTGTTTTTTGTTTGAGCTTTGTTTTTCTGGTTTCTTGTAAATCTAATGGGAATTCTGATGGGAAATCGACCGATGGTATTGAGTTACCAAAAGAGCTAAGAGTTATTAAAGGAAAGGTTGTGGATCGAAAGAAAAAGAAAGTTCCTTACGCTGCTGTAAAATTGTATCTGGATGACAATGATTGTATGTATGCCTACACGGGAGAAGATGGTTCTTTTGAATTCGAAGTTGAGGAGTTAAGAATAAAGGATCAAACACATTTTGAAGTAGTGTATACAGGTTTTGCTAAAAATATGTTGTCATTACGTAATTTTGAAAATGGCGGTTCGATTGTAATGAGTACAAAAGGAAACGTAATACCAGTAGCAGAGTATAATGTCTTTTATGAAGCTATAAAAAGCTGTTCTAAGTAATTTCAAAAGAGTTAAAAATGGCCTCTAAAGTAAAAGAGTGCCCAGAGCGGGAGTCGAACCCGCACGCCCTAATGGACACATGGCCCTCAACCATGCCTGTCTACCAATTCCAGCACCTGGGCAAATCTCAAAAGAGCAATTATAATATAGTGCTAAACTAAAAAAGTATCGCAATATACGATACTTTTTAGTGACCAGGCTGGGGCTCGAACCCAGGACCCTCTCCTTAAAAGGGAGATGCTCTACCAACTGAGCTACCTGGTCATTAAACATCTTTTAAGATTTTAAAAGAACTCAAAATAACTTTCGTTATTTCTTGTGACTTGGCTGGGGCTCGAACCCAGGACCCTCTCCTTAAAAGGGAGATGCTCTACCAACTGAGCTACCTGGTCATTAAACATCTTTTAAGATTTTAAAAGAACTCAAAATAACTTTCGTTATTTCTTGTGACTTGGCTGGGGCTCGAACCCAGGACCCTCTCCTTAAAAGGGAGATGCTCTACCAACTGAGCTACCTGGTCATTAAACATCTTTTAAGATTTTAAAAGAACTCAAAATAACTTTCGTTATTTCTTGTGACTTGGCTGGGGCTCGAACCCAGGACCCTCTCCTTAAAAGGGAGATGCTCTACCAACTGAGCTACCAAGTCTAATGCATCATCTATTTCCTGAATGCGGGTGCAAATATACTATCATTAATTTATTTTTCAAGAAGAATTTGATATAAATTTGTGTTTTATTTTTAATAACGTTTTTTTTACACATTTTAAACCTTAAAAAATAATTAATGATACTTGTGTTATTAGGCTATATGGGTAGTGGAAAGTCTTTGGTAGGCAGGAAGTTGGCAGAAGATAAAAAGTTTGAATATCTAGATTTAGACAATTATGTTGAGATTCAGGAAAAGAAAACTATTTCTCAAATTTTTAATGATAAAGGAGAGATATATTTTAGAAAAAAGGAGTCTGAGTATCTAAAGGAGGTTTTAGAAAGTAAAATAGATGTTGTAATTTCATTGGGTGGAGGGACACCATGTTTCGCTGGTAATATGGATCTTCTAAAAACATATTCTGATCTAAAAAGTATCTATTTGAATACTTCATTAGATGTGCTTACTGAAAGGTTATTTGTAGAAAAAGATAAACGTCCGTTAATTGCCCACATCAAAGAAGAGGAAGATTTAAAAGATTTTATTAGAAAACATCTTTTTGAAAGATCTTACTACTATAACCAGGCAGATGTAAGGGTAACTACAGATAATAAAGGAGCTTCCGAAATTAGTGTAGAGATTTGTGAAAACTTATTTTAAGATAGCTACATCCTCACTTCCAAATTTTACTTCTACATGTTCGTGAAGCGAAGTCGATAATGAAATTCCTTTAAAATCGGCCTTGATAGGATATTTTTTGTGATTTCTATTGACTAAAACAGCGGTTTTAAACATATGTAAAGGAACCTGTAAAAAATGATTTACGCCATAGATTAAAGCAGTACCTGAATTGAGAACATCATCGATAAGAACCAAAGATTTGTTTTGGTATTCTTCAGGTCGCAAAGAGGTTGTTACAGTGTTTTGAGGTGATTTTTTATTCATGGTAACTTTACACAAAAGAACTTTGATATCTGAGATGTTTTCGAGGATTGTTTTTAATCTTTCGGCAAAAATGTATCCATTATCGGCAATACCGGCAATAACGATTTCTTTTTCATTTACGTTTGTTTCATAGATCTGATAAGCGATACGTTTTATTTTATGTTGTATCTGCTCATGAGTTAGAATAATGTTATCGCTTTGCATGGATAATTTTATTGATTACTATTCGATGGGATAAAGATAGAAATTTGTAAAAAACAGTTTGATAAACTTTAAAAGGAAATCATTAAATAGTTTTTAAAAACTTTGGTGATCTAACTGTTACATGCTCACGATTCGCTTTCATTTTCGTCGTTTTTTTCAATGAACCAATCATCAATGTCTCTACGATCCTTTTTGGTTGGTCTTCCGGCTCCTTTTTTTCTGTAATAATCTTTAGAATATTTTAAAAGATCTAATTTTTGCAACGCTTCTTGCGGAGTTATGTCTTTACAATATATGTCGACGAGTTTGGCACCAACTCTGTTATCAGGTGTGTCCAAAACCATAAGCTCATAATTGATCTGGTTTTTGCGCACTGTTATCTTATCTGTTGGGTAGATTTCACGCGAAGGTTTAATAAGGTCTCCATTAACCCTTACTTTTCCTTCTTTACAGGCTTTGGTGGCTATACTTCTGGTTTTGAAGTATCGAATACACCATAAATATTTGTCAACTCGCATAAAAATTGTTTAAAATGCGTTTTATATTTAATAATAATAAAACAAAAGTACGAGAAAATCGTATCTTGCGCCTTCAAAAAAGTAATTCGATGAATTTTAGAAAGTATATTTTTGCTAGTGTATTGGCATTAGCAGCCTTATATGGATGTAGCAACGATGATGATGACGATGATAACAATGTAGAGCCAGAAAGAGATAGAGCTGAGCAACAAGCGAATGAAGACCCGCTCTTAAGAAGATATTTAGAAACACATTTTTATAGATTAGAAGATAATCCATCAAATCCCGACTATAAACTAGTTTTGTTTGATACTATTGCCGGAGAAAACAGTGGTAAACAAGCTTTAATAGATTCAGATTCATTAGAGACAAGAACAATTACTAGAGATGATGTCGATTATACATTATACATTTTAAATTTTCAAAAAGGAGCAAATGGTGAGAGAGCACCTTCTTTTGCAGATTCTACATTGGTGACTTATAGAGGTGAACTGTTATATGAAAATGTTGATCAGGATGGTGATGGTATTCCAGATAATGCAGATGTAGATGCAGATGGCGATGGAGCAGCAGATGTAGATGATGGTGTTACTCGAGTAGATTCTGATGGAGATGGTATTGCAGATAATGCCGATGTAGACTCTAATCCAGATGAGCCTGACACCGATGGAGATGGAATTATAGATGAGATTGATCAAGTAGATAATAATGATCCAAATAGAAGAGTGTTTGACAGTTCGATTACTCCAATTTGGTTTGATTTAGTATCTAATATTGAAGGCTTCAGAGAGGCGTTAACGGGTTATAAAGGAGCTTCAGGAAGTATGATTGGAGCAGATGGTACAGTAGACTTTGTAGATGACTTTGGAAACTTTACTGTATTTATCCCTTCTGGATTGGCTTACTTTAATTTGCCACCCATTGGTAGTGGAATAGGAACTTATAAATCTCTTATATTTAACATACAATTATATGCAATTAATGAATCCGATCATGATAATGATGGCATACCATCTTATCTTGAAGATTTAGATAATGATAGATTGGTGTTAGATAGTGATGATAATACAGATGAAGATGCTACGTTTAACTATCTTGATGTAGATGATGATGGAGACGGAACATTAACGAGTGATGAAATAACTGTAAATGATGCCAATAATGACGGTTTTATTAGTCTAGATGAGATTACCTTCTATGATGATGATGGAGATGGTATAAGTAATCATCTTGATGAAGATGATAGAGAGGTTAAAAATGATTAAAAAAAAAACTCCGGTACGAACCGGAGTTTTTTTTTGATCTATTTATTTTGATATTAAAGATCCAAAGCTAGGCCTAAAATAAATTGGTTTGGTCTAGAATCAACTCTAATACTTTCATCTATAGTTTGTGCTCTGTTTTTGCTTAGTCCACGCTCATATCTAATGTCGGCATTTAACTTTCCTAGTTTAATACCCGCTCCAAATTGTAGTCCTACTGTAAATTCATTTTTTACATCTCCCAAGCGCACGTCTTCAAGGTCATTCTCAACCATATATTGAAGGGCAGGGCCTCCAAAAACATGAATAGGTCCAAGCACATACGCTCCAAGTAAAATGGGCATATCTAATTTTTGAATATTATAATCTACACTGGTTCCGGCAACATCATATTTACTGTTGTTTACGGTATACTGAAGTTCTGGTTTTAGATAAATTTTATCTGTTAAGTTACCTCTTAAAAAAACTCCCAGATGATACCCGATTCTATCATCTGCACTTTCAGATAAAACATTGCTTCCAGCATTAGAAAGGTCAGAAATTTCAATTTTTCCATTATCACCATAGTTTAATCCGGCTTTAACCCCAAAAGTTATTCCTTTTTCCTGAGCGAATACGCCATAGGCAGATAATAACATAACAAAGATCAATACATTTTTCATTGTAAATAATTTTTTGATTAATAAATAATTGAATGATTTGTGAATTGGTTGGTATTTATAGAAACGATTTTATAATTGATTTATTCTAGTAGCAAAAAGCCTGCCATAATATTGGGAATACTTTAATATTTGCTAAGAATCTCTTAGGAATTGGATGTAAAAAAAGTCTTCTAAGTTAATTAGAAGACTTCTATCTATAATGATATCAAAATCTTATTTTCTCTTCATTACTTTATGTACGGCTTTATAAATAGCATCTGCATTTAAGCCATATTTTTCCATAAGTTGGTCTGGAGTTCCACTTTCGCCAAAAGTATCATTTGTAGCAATAAATTCTTGAGGTGTAGGTTGATTTGTAGCAAGAACTCTAGAAACGCTTTCTCCAAGTCCTCCTAAGAAATTATGTTCTTCGGCGGTAACCACACAACCCGTTTTCTTAACAGAGTTTAAAATTGCTTCATCGTCCAAAGGTTTAATAGTATGAATATTAATCACTTCAGCACTAATCCCTTCCTTATGTAAAGTCTCTGCAGCTTGAAGGGCTTCCCAAACTAAGTGGCCAGTAGCAACTATGGTCACGTCTGTACCTTCTTGTAGCATTACTGCTTTTCCGATTTCAAATTTTTGATCCTCTGCAGTGAAATTAGCGACCTTTGGTCTTCCAAACCTTAAATATACTGGGCCTACATGATCTGCTATAGCAATAGTCGCTGCTTTGGTTTGATTATAATCACAAGTGTTGATTACTGTCATTCCTGGTAACATTTTCATCAAACCAATGTCTTCTAATATCTGGTGAGTAGCACCATCTTCACCAAGAGTTAATCCAGCATGAGAAGCACAAATTTTAACATTTTTACCACTATAAGCAATAGACTGACGAATTTGATCATATACACGACCGGTAGAAAAATTAGCAAAAGTTCCTGTAAATGGTATTTTCCCTCCAACAGTTAGACCTGCTGCAATACCCATCATATTGGCTTCAGCAATTCCAATTTGAAAAAAGCGCTCAGGGTTGTTTGCGATAAATGCATCCATTTTTAGCGATCCTATCAAGTCTGCACATAATGCTACTACATTCTCATTGGTTTTTCCTAATTCTTCCAAACCAGCTCCAAAACCAGATCGAGTATCTTTTTTTCCTGTATCTATATATTTTTTCATTGTTTTATTTTATAGTTTGGAAATTAGTAATCCCCAAGTGTTTCAGGATTTTGAGCTAATCCTATTTCTAATTGTTCATCATTTGGAGCTTTTCCGTGCCAAGCATGTGTATGCATCATGAAATCTACACCATTCCCCATTACAGTATGAAGAAGTACACATACAGGCTTTCCTTTTCCGGTTCGTGTTTTCGCTTCTTCTAACCCTTCAATAACAGCAGTGATGTTATTACCTTCTTTAATTTCCATTACATCCCAGCCAAAAGCTTCAAATTTCCCTTTAAGATTACCCAAAGGAAGCACATCATCTGTAGAACCGTCAATTTGTTGACCATTATAATCTATGGTTGCAATAAGGTTGTCAACATTTTTTCCAGCAGCATACATGATGGCCTCCCAATTTTGACCCTCCTGTAGTTCACCATCACCATGAAGACTAAAAACCAAATGATCGTCATTGTTTAGTTTTTTCGCTTGGGCAGCTCCAATGGCTACAGACATTCCTTGTCCTAAAGATCCAGAAGCAATTCGCACTCCCGGAAGTCCTTCATGTGTTGTTGGGTGTCCCTGTAATCTACTGTTGATTAGTCTGAAAGTGTTTAATTCTTCTACTGGGAAGTAGCCACTTCTCGCCAAGACACTGTAATAAACAGGTGAGATATGTCCGTTCGAAAGGAAGAAAAGGTCTTCGCCTATTCCATCCATGTCAAAATCATCTTTTCTTTCCATGATTTCCTGGTAAAGAGCGACAAAAAATTCTGTACACCCTAATGAGCCACCTGGATGTCCTGAGTTTACTTTATGCACCTGGCGTAGAATATCTCTACGAACTTGGGTTGCAAAATCTTCTAGTTGTTTTGTTTTAGGCATTATAATGCTGATTTCTTGATAATAAAGCCCCAAAAATAAAGGTTTTGAATGCTGTGACAAAATCAAAGAGAAGCTTTTAATTAAGAAACTACTGTTAATAACGAAAAGTTTTCGAAAACCTAAGGTTATCAAAGTAATTTTAGTTAGTTATCTTTGCGCTCTAGCAAATAGAATTTATGCAATTTGACCTTTTATCTAAGGACCCTTTAAGTAAAGCCAGGGCAGGAAAAATCACAACAGATCATGGAGTTATAGAAACTCCTATTTTTATGCCAGTTGGAACGGTAGCATCAGTAAAGGGAGTTCATCAACGTGAATTGAAAAATGATATAAACCCAGATATTATTCTTGGGAATACGTACCACTTATACTTACGACCGCAAACGACGATTTTAGAAAAAGCCGGAGGACTTCATAAATTCATGAATTGGGATCGCAATATATTAACCGATAGTGGGGGATATCAAGTGTATTCACTCTCTGCAAATCGGAAAATTAAGGAAGAAGGTGTTAAGTTTAAATCTCATATAGACGGGTCATATCATGTATTTACACCAGAAAATGTCATGGAAATTCAACGCACAATAGGAGCAGATATCATTATGGCCTTTGATGAATGCACACCATACCCTTGTGATTATGGATATGCAAAAAGAAGTATGCATATGACACACAGGTGGTTAGATAGGTGTATGCAACATCTTGAAAAAATTCCGGTTAAATATGGATATGAACAAACTTTTTTTCCAATAGTACAAGGGAGCACCTATAAAGATTTAAGGAAGCAATCTGCAGAGTATATAGCAAATGCAGGTGCATTGGGTAATGCAATTGGTGGATTATCTGTAGGAGAACCGGCAGAAGAAATGTATGAAATGACAGAGGTTGTAACGAATATTCTGCCAGAAGATAAACCTAGATATTTAATGGGAGTAGGAACACCCATCAATATTTTAGAAAATATAGCGCTAGGTGTTGATATGTTCGATTGCGTGATGCCAACACGTAATGGACGAAATGGAATGCTTTTTACAGCACATGGTACGATAAATATTAAAAATAAAAAGTGGGAAGATGATTTCTCACCAATCGATGAAATGGGCATTACCTATGTAGATACAGAGTATTCCAAAGCATATTTGAGACATTTATTCTCTGTAAATGAAATGTTAGGAAGACAAATAGCTACAATACATAATTTAGGATTTTACCTATGGTTGGTTAGAGAGGCGAGAAAACATATTTTAGCAGGAGATTTTGACTCCTGGAAAAACAAAATGGTTAAACAAATGGATAAAAGATTATAGTGTGAAAATTCTAGATTGGTATATTCTTAAACGATATTTGGGTACTTTTTTTACGATGATTTTACTTTTTATCCCAATCGGGATTATAGTTGACTTGTCTGAAAAAATAGATAATATGCTGGAGCACAAGGTGCCTTTTGAAGCGGTTATAGGGTACTATCTAGATTTTACAGTATATTTTGCAAATCTCTTGTTTCCGTTGTTCGTTTTTTTATCGGTAATCTGGTTTACATCAAAACTTGCAAATAAAACCGAGATTATCGCTTTTCTTAGTTCTGGTGTTTCGTTTTGGAGATTTTTAAGACCTTATATGATAGGTGCAATTATTATTTGTATTGCGGCTTTGGCTATGGGTTTGTTTTTAGCTCCTAAGGCAAGTCAGGGGTTTAATGAATTTAAATATTCATATTTAAAAAAGGGAAGAAAGGTTCAGGAAACCAAAAATGTATACCGACAACTTAATGATAGTATATTTTTATATGCCAATAACTTTAAACCTCTTGATAAATCTGCAACAGATTTTACTTTAGAATATTTTGATGGCAATGTGTTGAAAATTAAAATATCGGCTTCTAAGATTAAGTTTAAGGATAGTATCTATGAATTGACAAATTATGTGAAGAGAAAAATCTTAGAAGACAAAGATATTATTGAAAAAGGCAAAACAAAAGATACTATTCTTCCATTTAATATTGATGAATTTACACCAGTAACCTATGTTGCCGAAACACTTAATTATACCGAACTTAGTGAGTTTATTGAAAAAGAAAGTAAACGAGGTTCGTCTGATATTAACCGCTATAAAGTGGTTGCTTACAAAAGATGGAGTATCCCTGTATCAGCATTTATTTTAACCATAATTGGAGTAGCGGTTTCTTCAATGAAAAGACGGGGGGGGATGGGAGTAAATCTGGCAGTTGGTATATCGCTCGCCTTTATATTTATATTTTTTGATAAAGTACTGGGAACATTGGCAAATCAGTCTGATTTTCCGCCTGTTGTGGCAGTATGGTTCCCAAATATATCTTTTGGTATATTAGCAATTTACCTCTTATATAATGCCAAACGTTAAACTTCAAAATTACCTGCATTTACATTTTATTGTATTTGTTTGGGGGTTTACTGCAATACTGGGAGAATTAATATCTATAGATGCACTTCCCTTAGTATGGTATAGAATGTTAATGGCATCGGTTTTTATATTGATGTACATTAGTTTTAAAAAAATATCCTTAAATATTTCGAGGCGTCTATTTTTTACATTGTTTGTAGCAGGTGTTGTTATTGCGTTGCATTGGATTACCTTTTTTGCGGCGATAAAAGCATCTAATGTTTCTATTACTCTGGCAATGATGTCAACCGGGGCCTTTTTTACTTCAATTTTAGAGCCTATATTTTATCGAAGAAAAGTGGTTGGATATGAAGTTTTATTCGGATTATTGGTAATTGTTGGGTTGTACGTGATTTTTCAAGTTGAAGGCGATTACTTTTTAGGTATACTATATGCCTTGATTTCGGCTTTTTTATCATCGGTATTCTCATTAATAAATGGTAAGATTGCGCAGCAGTATAATCCGTCAATGATTTCTTTTTATGAATTGTTAAGTGGTGTTGGGGTAATTACTATATATCTTTTTGGAGTTACTTTTCTTGGTGATAGTGCAAATGGATTTAGTCTTTCATTCTTTCAGCTTTCTTTTGAAGATTGGATGTATCTATTGCTCCTTGCCTCTGTTTGTACGGCTTATGCTTTTATAGGTTCTGTACAGGTAATGAAATATTTAAGTCCGTATACGGTTATGCTAACCATTAACTTAGAGCCAGTATATGGTATCCTTTTGGCTTTCGTATTTTTCGGAGAATCAGAAAAAATGAGTCCACAGTTTTATTATGGAGCATTGATTATTTTAGGTACTGTTGTAGCCAATGGAATTCTTAAAAATGCTAAAAAAAGAAAAAGTCCTACAACTTTACACGACTTTACGAAGTAAAGTTTTTATATTTGTCAGCTAACCTTAGTTAATATAAATTGTATTCTTGATTATGGAATATTTAGAATTTGAACTCCCCATAAAAGAACTTGAAGAACAATTCGAGAAAGCTTGCGCGATAGGTGAAGAAAGTGAAGTAGATGTTACAGACACTTGCAAGCAAATAGAAAAAAAACTACAAGAAACTAAAAAAGATATATATAAAAATCTAACTCCTTGGCAGCGCGTCCAAATTTCAAGGCACCCGTCAAGACCATATACGTTAGATTATATAGACGCTATTTGTGGCGAATCATTTTTAGAACTACATGGCGATCGTACCGTTAAGGATGATAAGGCTATGATTGGAGGTCTTGGGAAAATCGGTGATCAAAGTTTCATGTTTGTCGGGCAACAAAAAGGATACAATACCAAAACCAGACAGTATCGTAATTTTGGTATGGCTAATCCCGAAGGATACCGTAAAGCACTACGATTAATGAAAAGTGCAGAGAAATTTAACCTTCCTGTAGTTTGTTTTGTTGATACCCCAGGAGCTTACCCTGGTTTAGAAGCCGAAGAAAGAGGTCAAGGAGAGGCGATAGCTAGAAATATTCTTGAGATGACTAGGCTTAAAGTACCAATTATTGTGGTTATCATTGGTGAAGGAGCCAGTGGAGGTGCTTTGGGTATAGGAGTAGGAGATAAAGTCCTTATGCTGGAGAATACTTGGTACTCTGTTATATCTCCTGAATCTTGTTCTTCTATTCTATGGCGTAGCTGGGAGTATAAAGAGCAAGCGGCCGAAGCATTAAAGCTTACTGCAACTGATATGAAAAAACAAAAGCTTATCGATGAAATTGTGAAAGAACCTTTAGGTGGTGCTCATAGTGATCGTGAGAAAATATTTAAAACAGTAAGAGATAAAATTTTGTCCACGTATGAAGAATTCAAAAACTTATCACCAGAAGATCTGGTAGAAAAACGTATGGATAAATATGCAAACATGGGAGTCTTTAAAGGCTAACCCTTAATAAATCACTTATTACATAAATCTGAAGTTTTTGACTTCAGATTTTTTTATGCTTATCAACAATAAAAAAGAGTTATCAACAGTTCATTTGTTAATGACCAGTGGACATTCGTATCTTTGTAATAGGGTACATCTCTTTACAATTTTTTTACATTCGTAGTTATGGAAAAAGTACAACAAGCTCAACAGGTAAATTACGGTCGGGGGAACGTAATACCACTTGAGAAAGGAAAAATACCTCCTCAAGCCGTTGATTTAGAGGAAGTTGTGCTTGGGGCAATGATGATAGATAAAAAAGGGGTAGACGAAATTATCGATATTCTTAACCCAGACGTTTTTTATCGAGAAGCGCATCAATACATTTTTGAAGCAATATATAAACTCTTTGAGAACTCCGAGCCAATAGACTTATTAACGGTTTCTAGTCAATTAAAAAAAGATTCGAAGTTAGAACTTGCGGGAGGAGATTATTATTTAATACAATTAACCCAAAAAGTAGCGTCATCAGCGCATATCGAGTTTCATGCGCGTATTATTCTTCAGAAATATATTCAACGGAGTTTGATTAAAATATCAAACGAAATTATTGAAGAGTCTTATGATGAAACCACAGATGTTTTTGATTTACTTGATATGGCAGAATCTCGCTTGTATGAGGTTACCCAAGGAAATATAAAAAGATCTACAGAGACAGCACAAAGTTTAGTTATTCAGGCTAAAAAGAAGATACAGGAGATATCTAACAAAGAAGGTTTAAGTGGAATCCCGTCTGGTTTCGATAAGCTAGACAAACTTACTTCGGGATGGCAGCCAAGTGATTTAATTATCGTGGCTGCCCGCCCGGGTATGGGTAAAACTGCCTTGACGCTGTCTATGGCCCGAAATATGGCGGTTGGACAAAATATTCCAGTAGCTTTCTTTTCGTTAGAGATGTCATCTGTCCAGCTTATCACACGTTTGATATCTTCAGAAACAGGATTGTCTTCGGAAAAGTTACGTACCGGAAAACTAGAAAAACATGAGTGGGAACAATTGAACGTGAAGGTAAAGGATCTTGAAAAAGCCCCTTTGTTTATCGATGATACCCCTTCGTTATCAATTTTTGACCTTAGGGCAAAAGCACGACGACTATCTTCTCAGCACGGTATCAGAATGATTGTTATAGATTATTTGCAATTAATGACAGCCGGAGGTAGCGGTAAGAACGGAAATCGTGAACAGGAAATTTCTACTATTTCTCGTAACCTAAAAGCTTTAGCAAAAGAATTAAATGTTCCCGTTATCGCATTATCACAGCTATCGAGAGCGGTAGAAACTCGTGGAGGTAGTAAGCGTCCATTGCTTAGTGACCTTCGTGAATCTGGAGCAATTGAGCAGGATGCCGATATCGTAGCTTTCATATACAGACCAGAATACTATAAAATAGATGAGTGGGATGATGAAGAAAGATCACCAACTCAAGGTCAAGGTGAATTTATTGTAGCTAAGCACCGTAATGGGGGACTTGAAAATATTAGGTTAAAATTTATTGGACACTTAGGTAAATTTGATAACTTAGATGACTTTAGTACTCCTTTTGAGTTTCATTCGAAGATGAACGATGGTAGCGAAGAAGAACCATTTAATACAAGTCATCTTCCTAGTGCCGATGAAGCTTTCGGAAGCAGTATAAATGATTCTGATAATGATGATGAGGTACCATTCTAAAATATCGAAACCATTTAGTAAAAAGATAAAAACACTATTTGTCAGTATTTTTGCGATTGCTTTTTCCTTTCAGTCGTTTGCTTCTTATGTGCTTATTCCAATGGATGCTGATGGGCAACAAAACCATCTTAAGGCGTATGGAATCACATATTGGACGTTAAGCAAAGATTTAAAAGTGAAGTGGTTACTTAACTACAGAGGTGGTTCATTTCTCTTGCCAGATACCGAAGACATAAAAAAAGAGTGCACCATTCGAGGCGTTACCTATGAAATAGTTAGTGATGCCGAAACTGAAGAAATTTTGGAAGAAATTTCTAGCCCTTCTCAAAATATGGAAGCAGTAGTTTTAGAAAAGGCTCCTAAAATAGCGGTGTATTCTCCTAAAGGTAATCAACCATGGGATGATGCCGTGACGATGGTATTGACTTTTGCAGAAATCCCCTATGAAACTGTATATGACAAGGAAGTATTAGAAGATAATCTTATTCTGTATGATTGGTTACATCTACATCACGAAGATTTTACTGGGCAATATGGTAAGTTTTATGCTACTTATCGTGCTTTTCCTTGGTATATAAAGGAAAAAGCTGAGGCCGAAAAATTGGCAAAATCTCTGGGATTTGAAAAAGTTTCTCAAGAAAAGTTGGCAGTTTCTCTAAAAATAAGAGATTATGTTGTGGGCGGAGGATTCATGTTTGCCATGTGCAGTGCTACCGATAGTTTTGAGATTGCTCTAGCAGCGGAAGGCGTTGATATATGTGAACCGATGTTCGATGGTGATCCTAGTGAACCAGGTTACCAATCGAAAATTAATTATAGTAAAACTTTTGCTTTTAAGAATTTTACCTTAGAAAGAAGTCCAAATGTTTATGAATTTTCTTCTATAGATATGACTAGGAAACGTCGTATTTCTAAAACTACAGATTACTTTACTTTGATGGATTTTTCGGCAAAATGGGATCCTATTCCTACAATGTTGTGTCAGAATCATACGGCCCTGGTTAAAGGATTTATGGGGCAAACAACTGCATATAACCCATTGGAAATAAAATCTAATGTATTAATTCTAGGTGAAAATAAAACTAATGGAGAGGCTCGGTATATTCATGGAATAAAAGGGAAAGGCTTTTTTACATTCTACGGAGGGCATGACCCAGAAGATTATACCCATAGAGTAGGAGATCCAAAAACAGAGTTAGAGTTACATCCTAATTCACCGGGATATCGCCTTATTTTAAACAATGTTCTCTTTCCCGCTGCAAAAAAGAAAAAGCAAAAAACATAATTTTCTTCATAGTTAATTTTCACGGTTTATTGGGGGAAATGTGAGTAGCACTTTTTATAATTTTGTTTTGTATTTTAAGAAAACAAGTGATGATAAAAAAAGTACTCATGACTTTAGCAATCATTTTTCTAATAGTAGTCTCATTATTGGTATATGGGATATACCGATTTTTCAATCCTTTTGGAGGACTGGTAAATGAACAGATTTCAAACTCCTACTTTTATTCTAGAGATAAAGAGCATATTGTGTATAGCCCAATGGGCAACTGGTTTGAACTGGGTAAAACCGAAATGAATGTAGATTTAGGTTCTTTTCAAGTGTTGGGAAATGATTATGCTAAGGATGGTGAACATGCCTATTTTAAATCCAGAGAAATTGATTATAATATAGATGTTCCTTCTTTCAAAGTAATAGAGGGATATGTACCAATGGATAAAAATCATGTCTATGTATTGGTAGATTCCTATTATTATTTAAGTAATAATAGCAAAGGTTTTAGAATACTTGAAGATGCTGACCCAAATACTTATCTACAACTGAGCTATGATTTTGCAAAAGATAAAAACTACGTGTTTAGAAATAATAAAAAATTAACAGAAGTAGATTATGAATCTTTTGAAATCATAAATGATGAGTTTTGTAAGGATCGAAATGGAATCTATCATTATTGGTACCATAAACCTCTACAAAAGATTGATAGCATTACTATTTCTGAAACACTATCACTCACTTCATATTGTATTAGAGATAATGAAAATGTATTTTTTCGCACAGAAAGAATGGGGCAGGAGAGTATAAATCAAATCATGCGTATACCTTTTGATAACCCTGACGAGATAAAGTTTTTTGATGAAAAAGCCTTGATCAAAATTGATGATAAGATATACTTTGATGGGAATTTTCTTAGTCAAGCAGACGCGTCTTCTTTTGAAGAGGTAGCTTTTGGTTATGCAAAAGATATGAATCATGTTTACTTTCTTGGTAAAATAATTGATGGAGCAGATCCTCGAACTTTTAAATATGATGAAATAGACTATATCTTTTATGATAAAAATAATGTCTATGAAGGAGGTAAAGTTGTTAAAAAAAGATAGACCACCATGTTTTTGTAAGGTTATGTTATTATTACGACTATTAGGTTTTTAAACATAAAACAAAATATAACCTAACCATGAAAAAGTTACTTACCTTAGTATTGGCTACAGTAGTATTTATTTCCTGTAAACAGGAAACGAAACCTAACCCTAAAGCTGATGTTGCTGAAACTCCCAAAGAAGAAATAGTTCCAGATCGATCATCAGATTTTCCCGAAGATATAGCCGCTGTTTTTAAAGCTCATGGTGGGATTCAACAGTTTGACCAAATGCAAACTTTGATCTTTGAAATGGCTAATCCAGAAGGAAATGAAAAACACACAACAGATCTCAAAACGCGTCACGCCCGCATTGAGACCGATAAATTTGCCCTTGGATTCGATGGTAAAGATGCTTGGTTGGTTCAAGATTCAACTTATTTTAAAGGTAATCCTAGATTTTATCATAATCTTATGTTCTATTTTTATGCTATGCCTTTTGTATTGGGAGATGATGGAATTTCTTATGAAAAGGTAGAGGACTTAAAGGTAGACGATCAGTCTTATCCTGGGTACAAAATATCCTATGGTGATGGAGTAGGAGATTCGCCCAAGGACAATTACTTTATTTATTATGACGCCACCACAAAACAAATGAAGTTTTTGGGCTATACTGTTACCTTTTTTAGTAAAGAAACCAGTGAAAAAATTAGTTTGATAGAATATTCTTCATGGAATGATGTAAATGGATTATTACTGCCAAAAACTCTTCAATGGAGAACTTATGAAGATGGAGTTGTAGGAGAGGTTAAAAGCGAGAGGAATTTTGTAAATGCTAGCGTGAGTAAAGAAAAACCTGCTCTCAAATTGTTCGAAAAACCGGCAGAAGAATAAAACATAAAGAAAAGTCTTGTTTTTAAATCATAATTGGAAAGAGATCCGTCAATGTTAGCATTGGCGGATTTTTTTTGATAAAAATTTATGGTTGATTTTAAGAATGTGCTAATTTGAGTTGTTCTAGGAATATAAATATTGAAAATTTTTTAAGAGTTTGTCGTTTTGATTAAAAAATCATCTTTATCAGAAAAAGGGTTACTTTTTAAAATCGCTAATTTTATAGCTTTTATTTATTTGATTTACGAAAACGATATAGTTCATAAAAAGAAAACATATGTATAAGGAGTTAAATACAAGCACAAGAGTATTGATGGGGCCAGGACCTTCTGATGCGCATCCAAGAGTTTTAAAAGCCATGTCCACACCACTTATTGGCCATCTAGATCCAGAATTTGTGGCAATTATGGATGAGGTTAAAACGATGGTTCAGGAAACGTTTATTACTAAAAACCACTTAACCTTTGTGGTTTCTGCGCCAGGTAGTGCAGGTATGGAAACCTGTTTGGTGAATTTACTAGAGCCTGGAGATGAGATTATTATTGGTGTAAATGGGGTCTTTGGAGGTAGAATGGCAGATATTGCAGAAAGGTGTGGAGCTGTTGTGCATAAAATTGAAAAAGAATGGGGAGGCATAATCACTACAGAAGATGTAAAGAATGCGCTGGAGACTTGTCCCAAACCCAAAATGTTAGCGCTGGTGCATGCAGAAACTTCAACTGGAGCACTGCAGCCTTTAAAAGAAATAAGTGACTTAATACATAACGCTGGAGGATTACTAATGGTTGATGCGGTGACCTCGTACTGCGGAGTAGAGCTAAGAGTGGATGACTGGGATATTGATGCGATCTATACAGGAACCCAGAAATGTTTGAGTGCTCCTCCTGGGCTTTCTCCAGTTAGTTTTTCTGATAGAGCTCTTAAAGCACTTGAAAATAGGAAAACGAAAGTACAAAGTTGGTTTTTAGATCTTAGCTTAGTGAAAAATTACTGGGGAGGAGCCAAAAGAGCTTATCATCATACTGCTCCCGTATCTTCTGTGTATGCACTTAGAGAATCTCTAAGAATAGTATTAGAAGAAGGTCTTGAAAAACGTTGGGAACGTCACCAAGCAGTACATGAAGTATTAAAAACAAAGTTGGAAGAACTAGGGTTTAAATACTTAGTAGATGAACAATATAGGCTTCCAAATCTAAACTCTGTGTTTCTACCAGAAGGTAATGACGAAGCTCTTTTACGTTCTAAATTATTAAATGAATATAATATTGAAGTTGGAGGAGGTCTCGGAGCTTTTGCAGGTAAAATATGGAGAGTAGGAATTATGGGAGAGAGTTGTACGCTTAATCATGTTAATATGCTTGTTAGTGCACTTGAAGATATAAAGGAATTTAAAAGAGGATAACCAGCCTGAATATTTATAATGGGATTTAGAAGTGATAAGTTTTTTAAAAAAATATTACTTTTTAAGTAACATTTTTATGTGTTATGAAATATATTGTATAGTAACTCAAATATTCTGTTTTTATGAAAAAACTACTTACTCTGTGTGTGACCGTATCTCTTTTTTCTTGTAAATCTGACAAGATTCAAAATAAAAAAGAGATCGGGGATTTTTCAGTAAGCTTAACCAAAAAAATAGATTTGGGGAGTCAGGTTAAATTCTCTTTTAGAATTTTAGACTCTTTTCCCGAAGAAGTAAAAGGTCTTCCAAAGCTGGACACTATGAGATTACAGTATTTTAAATTTAAAAGTGGTATTACTCCTGATTCTATATCCCCTGATAAAATATACGCGTATTCAGGTTACGAGAATGGAAAATATGTTATTGCATATGACCGTAATTTTAATAAAGATCTAAGTGATGATAAAAGACATTATTTTGATCGTCAATTTGGGAAATGGAGAATGGGAGCCAATTATGATCAACAAATAGCGTACGACACGATAGAATATTCAGAATATAAGTTAGGTAAGACGATTAAAAACACCCATGTTTTTAAAGTTGTTCCTAATGATAGCATGGTTGTTAAACCTGGAGACTTTATGTTTACCGAGCTCATTATTCGCATGCCAGCCTATCTTCATAAATGGTATGGCACAATGTCTTTGAGTGATGAAGAATATAATGTTGCCGTGAGCCCAAGTTGGAATGGGACATCGTATACATTTGCTAAAAAAGAAGAAGATTTTCCTAGCAGAATGGATTATGATTTTGTAGAAACCAAACTTAAAGATACTGTACAAATAGAAACGTCTTATTTTCGAATCGATAGTATTACTCCTGATTTTTCTGAAGTGTTCTTTACAGATCTAAAATTAAAGGAAAAAGCGCATGGCATAGCTGTAGGAGATAAGCTAAAAGATTTAAAGTTTAATGATATTCAGTTTACTACCACCAGTTTTTCAAAACTTACGGTCGATAAAGAGTATTTACTCATAGATTTTTGGGGAACTTGGTGTGCTCCATGTATAAAACTCAACCCTGAAGTTAAAAAACTTAACGAAGAGTTTTCTAAACACCTTTCTATTGTTAGTTTAGCTTTTGATGATGATAGAAATAAAGTTTTTGAGCACATTACAACTCATGAGATGAAATGGAATCATGTCTTTTTGCAAAGGGATTTAAAGGCAGGTATGGAAAAGTACCCAAAGATTTTGGATGATTTACGAATAGATACTTTTCCCACTTTTATACTTTTAGATAAAGAACTTAACATTTTGGTAAGAGGAACTGGGGCAATGGCACTAGAAGAAGTACAAGAGATTTTATCTCAATATGAATAAACAAAAAAAACCATCAATGAAATTGATGGTTTTTTTTGTTTAAAGTTACTTACTGTATTTATTACTGTATCGTTTCCAGAGTTTGGTTTGGTGACTTTCAAGACTAATATCTCTGCCTTGAATAAAAGCTTTTTCCAGTTGATTTGTTCTCATGTCTAAAGCATCACCTTTACTAATAAATAAGGTTGCATCTTTACCAACAGCAAGTGTGCCTGCGAACTCATCAATTCCTAGAATTTTTGCGCTGTTACCTGTTATGAGTTGTAATGCCTTTTCTTTGTCTAACCCATGGGCGGCAACAGTCCCTGCTTGAAACGGAAGATTTCTGGCATTTGCGCGTTCCATTTGCCCAGAGTTTTGTAAAGCTACTAGTACCCCAGCATCCATAAGTAGTTTAGCATTTTTATAAGGCAAATCATAATCATCATCTTCAAAATCAGGAGTAGAGTGCGTCCTAGTAATTAGTACAGCAATATTATTGTTTTTTAATTCACTACTAACTTTGTAGGCTTCATCTCCACCAACAATAACTATTTTAGCAATATTGTGTTTTACTTTGAAGGTAATAACATCTAATATCGTTTTTTCTGAAGTTGTATGAACAAATAGTGTTTTAGAACCATCAAAAATCCCTTCCATAGCCAAATGAGGTAGATTTTTTTCAAAAGAAGTATTTTGTAATGAGGCTTTGGCATCTAAAATATAATCGTCTAGTTTGGTTACATTTTTTTGATACTCTTTATTAGGTTTAAAACCAGGTTCTTCTCCAAGCCACCATCTTCCTCTTTTAAAAGGACTTGGCCAGTTTAGATGTATTCCATCGTCTAATTTGATGATTGCATCTTCCCAGTTCCAAGCATCAAGCTGAACAATCGAAGAAGTACCAGATATTGTACCTCCTCTTGGTGTGATTTGAGCGATTAAAACACCATTAGGTCGCATACTTTCAACAATTTTACTTTCAGAATTATAGGCAATAATACTTCTTATATGAGGATTAAAGTTTCCAATTTCATTTTGATCGTTAGACGCTCTTACAGCTCCAATTTCTACCAACCCTAATGTAGAATTAGGAGCAATGAAGCCTGGATATACATGTTTTCCTGAAGCATCAATAACTTCTCCTTTTGTAGCCACGCTACCACTAGCTCCTATGTCTGTTATTTTGCCGTTTTCAAAGATGATAATACTGTTCTCAATAGTTTCTCCATTACCAATATGGGCAGTTGCTCCAGTAATAGTAATAGGAGTTTTTTGCGATGCTGCGGGAGTCTGTTGTGCCACAATTCTTCCCAAAGAAAAGATGCACAAAACTGTATATATAAATATGATATTTTTCATTTCTGTTCTTCTTGTATTAATGAATACTTTCTATAGTTTCACATTCGAAACGTTGCTTTTCCTTTTTCTTTGGAGGTTGTGTTTTGAGACCTTTATTCTTAGATTTAAGCATCATTTTAGAAAGTTGATTGCGCTCACTTGCAATAGATTTTCTCATAGAACGATCTTTATCTAAATCAAAATATACTGTTCCATCAATAATTGTTTTTTCAGCTTTGGCGTAAATCGACAATGGGTGGTCTGTCCATAGCACAATGTCTGCATCCTTCCCAATTTTGATACTTCCAACTCTATCATCAATGTGTAAGAGTTTAGCAGGATTTAATGTTACGAACTTTAATGCGTCTTCTTCACTAACACCTCCATATTTAACTGATTTTGCAGCTTCCTGATTTAATCGACGAGACATTTCAGCATCATCGCTATTAATAGCAGTTACAACACCTTGTTCATGCATTATAGCTGCATTATAAGGTATTGCATCATTAACTTCAAACTTGTAGGCCCACCAGTCAGAGAAAGTTGATCCTCCAACACCATGAGCAGCCATTTTGTCTGCAACCTTATAACCTTCTAATATGTGAGTAAAAGTATTTACTGTGAAATTAAATTTCTCAGCTACTTTCATAAGCATGTTAATTTCACTCTGTACATAGGAGTGACAACTAATAAATCTTTCGCCATTGAGTATTTCGACAAGTGTTTCCATTTCAATATCCTTACGGAATGGTTTTCCGCTGTTTTTAAGAGCTTCATAAGTTTTGGCACGAGTGAAATAGTCGATATAAAGTTGTTCTACTCCCATTCTTGACTGTGGAAATCTTGTAGTACTTCCCCAATTACTTTGTTTTACGTTTTCACCAAGAGCGAATTTGATAAATTTTGGAGAATTCTTATAAATGAGGTTTTCTGCACTTTCTCCCCATTTCAATTTCAAAATTGCAGAACGTCCACCTATAGGGTTAGCAGAACCATGAAGAATTTGTATAGATGTTACTCCACCAGCTAAATTTCGGTAAATGTCAATATCATCTGGTGATACTACATCTTCAATAGTAACTTCGGCAGAAGAGTTATGGCCGGCTTCATTGATAGCAGCAGCAGCAATATGCGAATGCTCATCAATAATTCCCGCAGTAAGATGTTTTCCGGTAGCATCTATGACTTTTGCATTTCCTGCATTAAGATTTTTACCAATCTGAGATATTTTACCATTTTTAATAAGGACATCGGTTTCTGCTAAAATACCCTCCGTTTCATTGGTCCAAACTGTGGCATTTTTGAAAAGTATATTTTCTGCTTTAGGCAGTTGCTCGTTTCCATAAGCGATGTTTGGGTATTTAACAGGTAAAACTTCTGGTATTTTAGCTTTTTCAGGAGATTTTTCCTCTTTTTTTGATGGGTTATCTTCCGGTTTTTTCTTTACTGAAAAAGAAGTTTCTGACCCATTAGGCAAGATGGCCTTTCCAGTCCAAAAATTGGTATTTTCTCCAATAGCGCTAACCACTCTCATATATTGTGTCTTCGTAGTATCGGCATCTGTAAAGGTAATAGTGATCCAATTGTCTTTATAGTTTATTTTAGATCCTAATTTGGTATCACCTAACTTAATTTCAGCTTTTGGAGAAGCAGGTTTCCCTGAAATGTTAAGGTCGTATGATTTTCCTGCTAAACTTAATTCGTATGTTCCATTAAGATCTTTAACCGTCATATCATTAATGATATTTTTTTCTCCCTGTACCCAATTTTCATAGACCATGTAATCACTCGACAAGAACTCTCCTTTTGTAATTAAAAAATTAGCATATGCCCCTTTTTTAATAGTTCCTAAAAGATCACTTTTTCCTAATAAAGCGGCCGGTATAGTGGTTAAAGATGCTAATGCAGTCTTTTTATCTAATCCATAATCTACTGCCTTTTTTAGATTAGCGGATAAATCACTTACTTTTTTTAATTTGTGAGTAGTAATTGCAAATGTTATCCCGTTTTTTGCTAAGGCAGTGGGGTTAGTTGGAGCTTGATTCCAGTGTCGCATATCTCCCAGACTCACTATGCTATTCATGTATGGGTCTGAAACATCATAGGCATTAGGAAAATCTAAAGGAATGATATACGAAGCATTTGTAGCTTTTACTTTATCGATTCGGGCATACTCGTCACCGCCTCCTACAATAATGTATTGGGTATTAAATTGATCCCCAATCTTATCGGCTCTAAAGCCATTGATGCGGCTCCCGGCTTCAAATATTTGAGGTAAACTTTTGTTTTTATTTAGTGCTTCTAAAGACAAATCTTTATTATTTGCTTTACCCATGGCATACCAGTTTGCATCGTAGTACGCTTGTCGTAACAAAGCCATTGCTCCCATAAGTGAGGTAGGATAAACCTGTTTACTTTGGTTGCTTTTTTCAAACGAAAGAAATTGAGAAGATCGTTCACTCAATAATCGATCACCTTTGGTGCCTTTGTTATTTAGGGCAACAATAATTCCGGTACCTCTTACAATGCCATCTGGCATATGAGTTTGTAATGCTCCGTAGCCTTCTTTGATGTATTCTGTTGCTTTTTTATTGTCGTATTTAAATGCTGTTAAAGCACTGGTTTCTGGGCGTATGTGATCATTCCAGTAATACCCTTCTCTAGAAGCATCCCATTGTGGTTGTCCTCCAGAACTAAAGATACTTCCTCCCTGGCTTTTGGGTTTTTTTATTCCAAAATTGGTAAAAGGATCTATAAACGATGCATAGATATGTTTTCCTTTCAAATCTATAATCACACTGTTTTTTGGAATAGACACCGAGCTTCCAACGTCAATAATTTTCCCTTTTTGGATGACCAGTATCCCGTTTTTTATTTCAGAATCTGGAGTAGTATGAATTATAGCATTTTTGAATACGGTGTAGTTAGAATCGGAGGTTTTAACTCCATCATTTTTTGGGAAATATTCTTGTGAGTAAGAATTAATCCCTCCAATTATCACCGCAATTGATAATAGAAGTTTTTTCATAATTGAGTAACGTGTTTATATCAGATTTAAATATAGAAGTTGAAAGGGCACGAGTTTGTTAATTAATATTTTTTTAACAGTAGAAACCGTATTTTAGGAATAAAACTTGTGAGATTTAATTAACTTATACTAAAATTATACCGATCATGAGAAAATTATTTTTTGTTATTGCCTTATTTATTATGAATTTTAGTTGGGCTCAGCAAGCCCAAACAAATACTGCTATAGAGTACAGAGGTGTTAATGCAGTTCGATTGAATAATATTACAAAACCAGCGACCAAAGAAACTATCGAAGAAAGTGCCATAGCTGGAAGTAAATATAGAGAAGAAAATTACAAAAGTGCAGATGTTTATTTAGGTGCTGATAAACTATTAGGAAATTTTTCGGTACGATACAATGCCTATAATGATGAGATGGAAATTATGGATAACGGTAAAAAATCTGCTCTTTTAAAAGAAGACGATATGGCTGTTGTGTTTAAAAATTATATGTACAAGGTTCTAAGTCATAATGGAGAGAGTAGATATTTTGTGGTTTTTAATGGAAACCAAAAAACATCTCTAGTATTAAGAGCAAAAAAGATTATAAGTAAACCTGTAAAACCTTCTTCGGGATTAGGAGGTACAATGCCGGCTACTTTTACAGATGATGATAGATATTACATAAGAAACCTTGCAGGAAACTTAATTGATGTTAAGTTGAAAAAGAAAGACATTCTTAGAGTATTAGGAAATAAGAAAAGTGAAATAGAAAAATTTGTTTCATCCAGAAAACTAAGTTATAAGAAGGAAAATGATTTAGTGGCAATAGTAGATTATTACAACACGTTATAAGTTTCTTTATTTTTCAAATAATTTACAAGTAGTGCAACTACATAACTGTAGGTTTCTATACCTTCTGGTTGATTGTTTGCCTTTAAATAACTGTCATAAGTGCTCTTGAAGATAGGCTCTAATGGGTTTTGGTAAGAGTCCCAAAACTCATTTACCTCGATATAGTTTTTTCTAATACCAGGTCTAAGCTCTTCTTCTATGAGACAAATAGCTTTTTGTTCATCTCGAAGATATAAATCATTTAGACAAAATTTAAGAGCAAACGTCGTACCGCTGTATTTAAAATAAATATCATCATAGTTCATAGTAGTAAGTGCAGCAATAAAATTAGCTTCATTTTCTTTGGCAAACCCCAATTGATGTGCCTCTTCATGACAGCTCGTGGTAGGTGCCTTATAGTTCAATATTAATCCATTCACCTGGGCCTCATTGGTTATGGGGTTTAAATATCCACTAAATCCCATATAGGTTAATGGAATAGTTAATAGTGAGGTTTTTATGCTCTTTGGACTATAATTTAATTCAGGAAATACATTTTTAAGTTGTTGGTAGGCTGGTACAGTCTTTTGAAAAATCTCATCTTTGGTGTATGGAATTTTTACAGATAAGGAATCATTTGCTTCTATTTTCGAGTGTATGTTATTGGCATGAACAATAAGTTTTTCGGTAACCTCTATAAGTTCTTGTTCGCTGTATTGGTCTTCGATGTTTAAGATTTCATGCAGGGGTAATCGGTAGTAATTCATTCCCCAAAGCATATGAAAGCAAAGGTATACAATAGATAATGTAGCACCTATATCTAATAAAACCTCTTTCCACCTAATTCTTCTGTGCAATACTTTTTTAATTAAAAAGCGGAAAAGAAGAATAATAAGTATGCTGTACAAAATATCACCAAAAGAAAAAGGTATCCATCCAAAAACATAACGAAGTGCTTTAGAGGTATACACAAAAATACCATTGCTATAAACGCTTTCAACAACCTCAGGAAAAAAAGAAAATATCTTTATTAAAATAATTTGAACCGGAAGTAGTATTGTGAGGTAAAGTTTGGTCTTGGATTGCATACGAATTTTGATCAAATGTGATGGTAAATCTACAACATTTAATATATCATTTAGTTTAAGATTATCTTAATATAGTACATTTGCCAAAATACAATATTGCGATATCATATGAATTCAGAAATAAGAAATCTAGAGCCAAAAGAACTATGGAACAAATTTGCCGATTTAAATGCAGTTCCAAGACCTTCTAAAAAGGAAGAACGAGTAATTGCTTTTATGAGAAACTTTGGTGAATCCTTGGGATTGATTACCGAAATTGATAAAGTAGGAAATGTACTTATTAAAAAGCCTGCCACCTTGGGTATGGAAGATCGTAAAACAGTAGTAATGCAATCCCATTTAGATATGGTGCATCAGAAAAACGCAGATACTGTTTTTGATTTTGACCAGCAAGGCATAGAAATGTATGTTGATGGAGATTGGGTAAGAGCAAAAGGAACAACTCTTGGTGCAGATAATGGGCTAGGAGTGGCTACAATAATGGCTATACTAGCATCTGAAGAAATAGAACACCCGGCTATCGAAGCTTTGTTTACGATAGATGAAGAAACTGGAATGACTGGAGCTATGGGACTTGAAGGAGGTTGGTTGCAAGGGGATATCTTATTGAATCTGGATACCGAAGAAGATGATGAAATTGGTGTAGGATGTGCTGGGGGAATCGATGTAACTGCAAAAAGAAAATATACTGAAGAAGTACTTCCTGAAGGGAAGACGGCTTACACTATTTCGGTAACAGGGCTTAACGGAGGACACTCTGGAATGGATATTCATAAAGGGCTTGGAAACGCAAACAAGATTATGAATAGAATGCTATTTGATGGGTTTGAAAATTTTGGTTTACAGGTGAATCAAATTAAAGGAGGGAGTTTAAGAAATGCTATTCCAAGAGAGAGTTTTGCAACCGTAGTGGTAGATACTATTCATGAGAGTGCCTTTGAGTATGAAATGAATGAACTTACTCTTGTTATTAAAAAAGAATTTAACATTGCCGATCCTGATCTAACTATAGATATAAAGAAAACTGAATTACCTTCTAAAGTAATGGAGTTGGGGGTGCAGGAAGGTGTTATTAAAGCTCTGTATGCAGCCCATAATGGGGTGTACACAATGAGTGCCTCTATTTCTGATTTAGTAGAAACTTCTAATAATATTGCTAAAGTAACGGTGGCAGAGGGTGAAATTATTATAGAATGTTTAACCAGGAGTAGTGTAGAATCTTCAAAGGGAGATCTGGTAAATAAGCTTAGAGCTACTTTCGAGCTTATAGGTTGCGAAGTAAATACTAGTGGTGATTATCCTGGGTGGGCTCCTAATATGGAATCTCCCATATTAAAGGTGATGGATGATTTATATGAAAAACTGAATGGAGAAAAAGCCCATGTGGCTGCTTGTCATGCTGGTTTAGAATGTGGTATTCTAGGGCAACATTATCCTAATATGGATATGATATCTTTTGGGCCTACTATTCTTGGTGCTCATTCTCCAGATGAAAGGGCAAGTATTTCTTCGGCTCAAAAATATTGGAAGTTTGTGCTTGAGATTCTTAAGGAAATTCCGAAGAGATAATATTGAATATACTGATATAAAAAACGGCTTAAGATTTTAATCTTAAGCCGTTTTTTATGGTACTTATTAAATCGTATTAATGATTATGTCCATCATTTTTTGAGTGCCCAGGAGGAGGAGTATTTGGATCTGCGATATCCATAATTTCTAATTCAAATATTAAATCAGAATTAGGAGGTATAGGTCCGCTTCCTCTTTCACCATAAGCTAAGTGCGATGGAATAAAAAGTATAGCTTTATCTCCTACATTTTTCATTTGTAACGCTCCTTCCTTAAAACCAGGAATCATTCTGGCATCTGGAGAATAAGGCATTGGTATTGGTCCGTAAGGTCCTCTTCTAGGATTAAATACACCAAATTCTTTGGCTTTTTCTTCATAGCTGGTATCAAACATTTTACCATTGGCCAGGTAACCTTCATAATTTACCAATATATTGTCCCCGGTTTTAGGCTGTTCACCGGTTCCCTTATTCAAGAATACCATTTCTAATCCACTATCGTATTTGGTAGCTGTTTCTTTTAACTTAGCATAGTCTGCAGCTATTTTGTCGTCACGTTCTTTAATTAATTTTTCTTTTTCAGCTTTTTCCTCTTCTATTTCTTTAATTCTTTGCGTAAAAGCAGTCTCGGTATCAAAAGATTTTGCGTCTTTACCTTTTCTTATGATATTTACCTCAAGCATTTTGATATCTTCTACAGGCTTATTTCTTGCTCCTGTTTTCGTAGTACCAATACTGTCTACTACATCTTGTCCTAAGATAACCTCACCAAAAACAGTATGTTTACCATCTAGCCAAGGTGTTTCTTTTAAGGTAATGAAAAACTGACTTCCATTTGTATTAGGGCCAGAATTCGCCATAGAAAGAATACCTTTTGATTTGTGCTTTAAGGAGTCTACAAATTCATCAGGGAATTTATATCCAGGATCCCCTGTTCCGGTTCCTAAAGGATCTCCCGTTTGTATCATGAAATCTTCGATAACTCTATGAAAAATGATTCCGTTATAATATTTTTTCCCTACATAAGAGCTGTCAACCATGGTGTTTGTACCTTCAGCAAGAGAAACGAAATTGGCAACCGTCATAGGAGTAAGAGTATGATGTAACTTTGCTACTACAGTACCTTGATTTGTCACTATTTCAGCATAAAGCCCATCATTTAAATCTGGATACTTTTCGTTACAACTGCCAAAAGCTACCAAAACGATAGCCAAGAATAAAAGGTTTAATGTTTTCATTTTTTTAAACTGATTAATTTTCTGTTGTTGATTCTTTTGTGATTTTATTGAGTGTCACTTCACTCATTAACGGAATATTTGTTCCAATCTTATGATCGTCGCCATAATAACCATATGCTTGGTAGGATGGAAATAGAAAAGTAACTACTTCTCCTTCTTTCATTAATTTAAGACCTTCTCGAAGTCCCAAGAAAAGTTCTTCTTTATCAATATAATAGGTAATCGTATCTAATTCTTCTTTGGAGTAGATAGTATTACCGTTAAGGTCTTTTACATTGTAGTTGAAGTTCACAATATCACCAAACTTCGGGGTTATTTTGGAAGTGGTATCTTTTTTATTATAATAATACCAAAAGCCACCTTCGGAGGTTATATAGTCATGTAGGGTATCATTGTCCATGATTTTTTTTATTCTAGCTTCTTCCTTAGCAGCCAACTGTTTGTTTCTATTAATAGATTCAGTTATAAATGATCCCGATTTTATGCTAACGGGCCTTCTGGCTTCTGGAGTTTTACAAGAAAAAAGTAGTAAAGAAAGACCAATCAAATAAAGAATTGTTCTCATGTATTTAGGACATTTTTATAAGATGGTAAGATACTAATAAATTTTTCAACAGTATCAGATAAAGTAAGAATACTTTTGCCACCAGCGGCATTGTGATGCCCTCCTCCTTCAAAATGGTCCCTAGAAAATTCATTCACTGAAAAATCCCCCTTGGAGCGTAATGAGATTTTTATAATGCCTTCTTTTTTGTTTTCAATAAAAATTGCGGCAAATTTTATCCCATCAATCGATAACCCCATATTTACAAAACCTTCGGTATCTCCTTTTTTGAAATTGTTTTGGTCTAATTCTTTTTGTGAAAGGGATATATATGCAGTTTTATACTCTGGTAAAACCTCAAGATTATTTAAAGCAACTCCTCTTAATTGTAAGCGAGAAAGCGTATTGGTGTCATATATGTTTTCATGAATACTAGTGTTGTCAGCGCCTTTATCGATAAGGTCTGCAATAACTCGATGAGTAGTGCTGGTTGTAGATCTAAATCGAAAAGATCCCGTGTCTGTCATGATTCCCAAATAAATGCAGGTTGCAATTTTTGAATCTATCTTGTCCAGATCCTTTAGATTTTCGATAAAATGATAGATCATTTGGCAAGTAGAACTCATGCCGGTATCGCTAAACGTATATTTGGCATAAGAGTCGGGTTGTTGATGATGATCAATCATGATAAAAGTGGCACTTACTTCGCTCAGAATAGTTTCCATATCACCACTTCGGGACAAGTGGTTGAAGTCTAAAGTAAAAATAAGATCGGCCTCGTTTATTTTGGATGTCGCGATCTCGGTATCTGTACTATATTTAAGTACTGTATTTTCTCCAGGAACCCAGTTTAAAAAATCAGGGTACTCGTTTGGAACGATCACAGTAGTTTTATGTCCTAACGAATGTAGATAATGATATAACGCCAATGAGGATCCGATAGCATCCCCATCTGGATTTTTGTGAGCAGTAATAACGATGTTTTTCGGTGAGCCTAAAAGCTCTTTGATCTCTTTCATGTCCATAAGTCAGCGAATATACGACAAATAATATTTTGGTAATATTAGAAGCATTAATTTTGTTTTACTTCAATAAAACTTCATATGAAAAAGAAAGCTATTTTGCCTATTTTGTTTATGCTAATGACTTCCTCGATTTTTTCTCAAAATAACGTTTCGGACTTCACTATTGTATTTGGAAGTTGTAGTAAACCAACGTTGCCACAACCTTTTTGGGAGGATATTATTTCACAGAAACCAAACGTTTTTATTTGGGGAGGAGATAACGTTTATGCAGATTCTGAAAACATGGAAAAAGTAGCCAATGATTACAAGGCGCAAAATGCTATTGAAGGATATAAGAAACTAAAGATTAATGTGCCTATTATGGGAACTTGGGATGATCATGATTATGGCCAAAACGATGCAGGAAAAGAATGGATTATGAAGAAAGAGAGTCAGCAATTGTTCTTAGATTTTATGGGAGTTTCCAAAAATGATAAAAGAAGAAATCAAGAAGGAGTATACACATCCCAGGTATTTGAAATTGATAAAGGAAGTGTGAAAATCATTGTATTGGATACTCGTTATTTTAGAACAGCTCTTAAAAGAAGTACTACAGAGGAAAATAGGTATGAACCTTATCAGAGTGGTGAAGGTACTATTTTAGGAGAAAAACAATGGCTTTGGTTAGAAAAAGAATTGGCAAGTAACTATTCAGATTTTTTAGTTATCGTAAGTAGTATACAGTTTTTATCTGCCGAGCATGGATTTGAGACTTGGGGGAATTTTCCTCATGAAGTAAAAAAACTTCAAGATTTATTGGTCAAAAATGCTGTTCGTAACGCTATTATAATAAGCGGCGATAGGCATATTTCAGAGTTTTCAAGTGCCAAGGTAAAAGGACTTAAATACCCGTTAATAGATTTCACCTCTAGTGGTCTTACGCATTCATATTCAAAATATACGGGAGAATCGAATAGATATAGATTGGGAAGAGTTATTTCTGTTCCAAGTTTCGGTGTAATTCAATTTAATTTTGATAGCTATAAGGTTACTATGAAGATGATAGGAGAGAGTAATACCGTCCTGCAAGATTATAAACGTGAATATCCTAAAAACTAAAAGGTTTCTTAATATATAGATAAAGGTAGTTATAGTTTCTTATAATAATTCTTGTTTTTGAAGCTTTTATAGCTACTTTTGCACAAAAATTTTAAAAACCCATTTCTGGGATTATAAATTAAAATCATACTTCGTTAAAAAGAAGTAAACAACAAAAAAAAATACGATGGCAACAAACAGAACTTTTACGATGCTAAAACCGGATGCGGTTAGAAAAGGATATATTGGAGCAATACTTGAGCAAATTACGGCTTCAGGTTTTAGAATTGTAGCTATGAAGTTAACTCAACTTACTACAAACGACGCTAAAGAGTTTTATGCTGTGCATAAAGAACGTCCTTTTTATGGGGAATTAGTAGAGTATATGACCAGTGGTCCTATTGTAGCTGCAATATTAGAAAAAGAAAATGCAGTAGAAGATTTTAGAACGTTAATTGGTGCTACAAATCCAGAAGAAGCAGCAGAAGGAACTATTAGAAATAAGTATGCTACTTCTATTAGCGAAAATGCTGTTCACGGTAGTGATAGTGATGAAAACGCTGCTATTGAAGGCGCTTTCCATTTCTCAGGAAGAGACCAATTCTAAGCTAACAAAACATAGAATTAAAAAAAGCTGTCATTATTGACAGCTTTTTTTTATACTTTTTCCTTAATTTTTCCAGGAATCGCATCTTTATGCAATAAAATACCAACGGTTTTCATTCTGAAATAAGCTTCAGACATATAAAGATACCCTTTTTGAACTCCTTTGGTGCCCCAGGAGTTTTTTATCTTATAATACGATTTTCCTTTTTGATCAACCCCTTTTCCTACGATATGCATTAAATGATCATCGGTTGTATTATAATTTTCAAATTCTCGTTGTCTGGTTTCTGAAGTGACAGCATCTTCCTGCGCATACTCTTTAAAAGCACTTTTTCTATCTTTTTTATTTGTTAAAATAGCGAGTCCGTTTTTTTGAGAAAACCCAACTTCGCTCACATCTCCATCCCATGCTATGGTAAATCCTTTTTCTAATGCGTGATCAACGACATTTTGTAGTTCATCGAGAGAAATGTTATAATAGGAGCCATTAGAAAAGTTGTCTGGTATTTCTAATATAAAATTGCTATACATTGGGTGATGCGTAAAAGAAGTAAGGGTTACATAGTTGTTGGCATCTACACCTAGCTCTTTAGCAAATTCTTTGGGTGTATATGTTTTATTGTTGTACGTAAAATTGGTAGGCCTTTCTCCAATATAAATATCTAACATGGCTTCATAGCTTTTCCACCAGTTTTCAGAAAGTATTTTGTGTTTAACGGCATTATCGACCATGTTTTTGAGTAACTTAATAAGTTCACTATGATCATGTGTGGTACTTTGACTGTTCGTAAAACCAGTATAGACCTCATTAGGAATAATACCATGTTTTTGAATAGAGTTTATAACATCATGCGATAATGCACCTTCACTAAATTGAGCCTTACCTTGTCGTAGAATGTAATTTCTAGCCTTGTCTGAGTAGGTGTTTCTAACCTGATATAACTCAGAGAGGTTGTGGGTTCCTTTTCCTAACCTAGCAATTTCAGATTCAATAAAAGAGGTTGTAGAAAAACTCCAGCAAGTTCCTGTTTTACCTTGACTTATAACAGGAGTGCATTCGTAAGTAATTTTTTCTGTAATGGTATAATCTGGATGTATTTCCTGGGCCCAGCCCAGAAAAGTTGCCTGTACTAAGCTAAGGCAAAATAAAAATCGTTTCATTGTACTATAATTTGTGCGCCGATAAGGTACAAGATATTGTTTAATAATAAAATATAAACGTGTTAATTACCAGAATATTCTGAAGCTAAGGTTAGGGGTAATACCCAGAGAAAATATGTCAGCACTTATAAATTGATTATTTAAGGAGTTGGTAGTTCTAAATTCTCTATTGAGTAGGTTTTTTCTATCGTAAATATTAAGAACAGAAGCACCTAGGCGGTATTTGATTTTGGAATTTTTTTTGAATTGAAAATCATAAATGGCAGAAAAATCAAGTCTATGGTAGACAGGTAGATTATTACTGTTAATTTCTCCAAAATCTAAAACTACAATATCCCCAGAGTCATCAACCCCCTCGATATTGGTAAATGCTTTTCCTGTATGCCACAACCAGCCTAATGAGAACTGGAAGTTGTTTATAGTATAGAAATGTGACCACTTTATGGTATGTTCAATATTCCAGTTTCCAGGAAAGAACTCTTCATTATTTACTTCATCAAACCTATTTCGTGTATTTATATAAGAGTAGCTGATCCAGGATTTATAGTTTTCGAATGTTTTTTTTATGAAAACATCTGCACCAAACACTCTACTTTCTCCATTGTGATAGCTGTTATCTATAGGGTTGATAAACCCAGAGGTTAGCGAGGTGATATCGTTTATTTGTTTATAATAACCATCAATGTCGATATACCATCTTTTTTTTCTAAAACTGCTTCCTAATGTAAATTGATAACTCGATACAATTGGGAATTCATCTTCATCGGATAAAGACCAAACCTGATTTTCTAAAGATAAGTTACTTACTACAGATTCTTGAATTTGGCTTGTCGCCTGACTTCGGTATTCGGCACTGGTATTGATACTCCAGTTTTTTGAAATGTATTTTTGGAGAAATACTCTGGGCTCTATAAATGAACGGTTAAGTTCGCTGTAATGGTTAAAACGAAGGCCCGCAGAAATGTAAATGTTTTTAGGGTTTTCAAATTTATATTCAGAATAGAACGAATGCGTATTCAAAAAACGATCATCTTCATCCAATATTAGCTCATAACTCGGGGTAGTCGTAACAAAAGCAAACCTTGTATTGTTATTAGAGTATTGATAACCACCAGATAGACTTTGGTATTCAGTAAATTTGTAGTCGATATGTAATTGAGCACCAAAATCCTGAACACTGTTTTTTTTACTTTCTATTTCTATAATACTTCCTAGGTTTCTGGTAATAAACTGGTAGTTAAGTAGGTATTTGGCATAATATCCATTAATATCAAGATAGAGCTTATCTCCATATGAACTTTTCCATTTTACATTATACCCTTCGTTTTCAGTAATTAAATCATCATTCAACGATTCTGAGCTATTACTTCGTCTAAAATCAAGGTCATTTTTACTATAGATACTATTTATTTCTATTTTTTGACTGTCCGAAGGTTGTATAATTAGGTTAGCATTATAATCTGCATAGAAAAAATCATTTTTTTCATCGTTGAGTTCAACTGTCTCAGCGATTTTTGTGTTTTGAAATACACGATCTGATAGCTGTTTGTATGTAAAAGTTTCAAAAACATCGGTATACGATCTTCTTCCAGAAACTTGAAAAGATACTTTATCTTTTATAATGGGGATTTTGAGTATTGCATCTCCATTAATCATATTAAAACCGGCACCTCCAGAGAAATTGTTTGTAACCTGATCTTCAGATTTGATATCAATTACCCCTGCAATTCTGTCCCCATATTTGGCACTAACCCCACTTTTTGAAAAATTTACTTCTTTCGCAACATAAGGATTGAACGCCGATAGCATCCCGAAGAAATGACCTTGATGATAGGTTTTTATTCCATTCCAAAGAATAAGATTTTGATGCGGTGTACTACCTCTAACAAATAAACCCGATGCTGTTTCATTGGGGTTGTTTACACCTGGGGTTAATTGTACACTTTGCAATATATCGGGCTCGGTACGACCTGGGAGTACTTCGACTTCATCAAGATTAATGTTGATTATTTTTTTGTTTTGTGTTATTCCTTTGGCGATATATTCTCGTATCAGCACTTCATCAAGTTCTTCTTCTTTTTCCTCAATGAGATATATTTCTAAACATTCGTCATTGGCAAAAGATTTGGCTTCTACTACAGTTTGCCTAAATCCCGGAGCACTAATAAGTACTACCGAGTTGTAGGGAATTCCTTTATGCTCAAAATATCCTTTGGCATCAGAAGAGATATTTTCTCTATAAGCTTTAAAGAATATCCTTATATCATCCAAAGGTTTAGATTCTTCGTTGTAAACATATGCGCAAACGGGTACTTTATCTTTCTTATTGAAACTACTTATTGTAACAAAATTATCTCCTGTAATTTCGAATTTGAGGTGAACTTTTTTTTGTAGTTCTGCAAGAAAATCTTTGATCGGGATTTCAGAGTTTACCTCTGTAGATATCGTTTTTGAGCGTATTAGCTTATCTATATAAGAGAATTTTACAGCATATTGCTGTTCGATAATAGAAATAGCGTTGGCAAGAGGTATATCTTCTAAAACAATAATTTTTGCCTTTTCTTGAGAAAAGACAAATACATTGCATAAAAAAATACAAACGCACAAAAATCTTATCATCCTATTATTTTTCTAGCACTACAGTCTTTCTGTCTTTAGATAGATTATAGTCCATGCCTAAGGTACTAAAAACTGTTCTAAGAGCCACTTCCAAATCATTATTCGGAAAAGTACCCGTGTATATTGTTTTTAGATCAGTATTGGATGTTTTGATTTGTATGTTATATTGTTTTTCTAGTTCTTTAAACACGTATTCTATAGGAATACTTTTAAATGAACTTGTATATGTTAACCATGTCGGTTGCTCACCTGTAAAGGTCCATTTTTCTGCTGAAGATCCTATATTTCTATACGCTTTCCCAGCGGTAAGAATGGCGGTATTAGCTCTATTCACAACGCTAACTTTCCCTTCATAGCAATTTACCTCAAAAAAAGAATTTTGCGATTGCACATTAAATTGAGTTCCTAGTACAGAAACTTCGCCGTTAGTTGTTTCTACTGTAAATTTACTTCCTTTTTTTACTTTAAAAAATGCCTCTCCTTCCAAAGAAACTAACCTTGTATTTTTCCAATTTTCTTGATTAAAGCTCGCTTTAGATTTTGCATTTAAAATCATTTCAGACCCATCAGGGAGTTGTACACTTAATGTTTCTCCGTATTCGGTAACGAATGATGAATTTGGATTGTATAAAAATACCCCAATTATAATAGCAATAGACGCGGCTATGCCAATAACAGGCCATAACTTAATGGTTTTTCCTATTTTCTTAGGCGCTTGACTACTTTTTTTAGACTTCAAGGATTGTAACTCCTTTTCTATATCGTAGTCTCTCAAATCAAGAGCATCTGCACCGGTCATTATCTTTACATAATGATCATATTCAGGATGCGTACGAAATTCTTCGAGTTCTTGCTCAGAAAGCTCTCCGTTAATCCATCTTGATAAGAATATGTCATCTTTTTTATCTCCTAACATAACTGCGATCTATATTATGTAAACGCTTTAATTTTAAAATACCCTACCCATCTTTGTAAAAAAAATAAAAATCTAAAACAGTGATTGTCTTATTACTATAACTTTTTTACAAGATATTATTGTTTCCAGAACTTAAATATTACCAATTGTTTTTCTCAACGTTAATAATGCTTTATGCATGAGTTTTTCAATAGCTTTAACCGATACTCCAGAAAGTTCTGCGATTTCACGATATGTTTTTTTGTCAATTCTACTTAATAAAAATACCTCTCTTTGTCTTTCAGGTAACGCAGCAATTGCATTTTTAAGTTTTTCCATATACTCTTTTTCAAGAGCTATAAATTCTGGGGATTCGATATTCACATCGGTATTTCGCTGTGTAACGTAATCCTGATATTTAAATTTTACTTTTTGATGTCTTGTAATGCTAATACCTAGGTTAGTAGCCACCGTGTATAAATAGCTTTTCGCCTTGTCTACAGTCACTTTGGAGCAGTTGTTCCATAGTTTTATAAAAGCATCTTGAACAATGTCTTCAGCCTGATCTAAATCACCAAATTTATAGTAGATGTAATTTCTTAAAAGTTTGGAGTGACTTTTAAAAAACTCATCAAATACTTTTTCGTTACATGTAGAATTTTTGTCAGACATGGGGGTGATATATGGGTTCAAATCTATATGTTTTTTTGAAGCTATCAAAAAAATAAAATAAAGATGGGTGGTAGGGTATATCATTTTTGCATCGTTTTATAAACGTTATAACACGTCAACAAACTCAATTGAGTCTTTACATGAATCTTTGAACTTAATTTAAAATTAAAATGAAAAAACTTAGAGTCTATACATGGCTTATGCTAGGGTTAGGATTATTAATGTTTTCTTGTGATGAAAACGAAGAAACTGACTGCTTACTACAACTTTCTTTTACACAGGATGGAAAGGAACTTTTTGCGAATTTTGAGGGGATTGATGATACAACCTACGAATGGTTTGTCGATGATCAGTCCATAGAAACCGAGGATGCACAAAATTCAGATCGAGATAATAAGTTAGATTTGAGTGATTATAATCCAGGAACTTATACAGTATGTATTATGGCTGAGACTGAAGATTGTCCTCAAGGTGTAGAATTCTGTAAGGAAATCACTATTGAAGAAGGAAGTACAGATGAAAAATGCCCAGAATTATCATTTGGTATCGAGGGCGATATAGCTTTTACAAATTTTGAAGGTGTAGATCAATTAGATGTATATGAGTGGTTCGTAGATGGGCAACTTGTAGAAACCGAAAACATACAAAATCAAGATAGAGATAATAAACTTGATTTAACAACGTATAATCCTGGTGAATATAACGTATGTATTAAATATGAATCTCCAGATTGTCCACAAGGTGTAGAGTTCTGTAAGGTGGTTGTTATTGATGATAATAATACTGGAGAAGGAGATTGTCCTAAACTTTCTTTTATAGAGGAGGGAACGACTCTTTTCGCGAACTTTTCAGGAATCGATCAATTACAAGTATATGAATGGCATGTCGACGGGCAATTAGTAGAGACTGAAGATCTTCAAAGTCAAGATCGGGATGATGTACTAGATTTAAGTTCATATAACCCAGGTACCTACAAAGTATGTTTAAAAGCAGAAACAGCCGATTGTCCAAATGGTACAGAATATTGTGTTGAGGTCACTATACCGCAGCCTCAACCTGTAGATTGCTCGGCTTTTGATATTATTTATGCCACAGTGGGATCAAATGAATATGTTGGTCGTCAAGGGCTTAATATTTTGGTAGATCGCAATACTGTAGTTTGGACTATTGATGGAAATCAAGTTACGCATAATTCTTTCACGGGTAATATTTTGATACTAAAAAATCATCTCACACAGGCAGGTAAATATGAGGTTTGTTACAAAGCAGAATCTCAAGACTGCGGTACTATTGAAAAATGTATAGAAATAGATTTTCAGGCATTATAACGCTATTGGTTTAGCTTTTTAACGATTTGTTTCTCTGTTGCAAACAGAGTTGTTTTACCTTCTGAGGCTGCATTGTATATGTAGCCTCATTAGTTTTATAATTAAGTGATTATATCGTTTTTTTAAGTTTTTTTTAGTAGGAGGGGTAGGGTGTTTTTTTTTAGGTGCGTTTCATTAATGTGGAGCATAAAACCCCTAGAAACAATTAACCCTAAAATTATTTACAATGAAAAAAATTAGTATTTGGTTGATAACAGCATTTGCTATGATATTAGGATTTACTTCTTGTGAAGTGAATGAAGAATTTGAAGGTTGTCCAGAAATAGATATCACTATAGAAAACGAACCAGGAAGTGCAGTGTATAGATTTATTGCGCAGTTAGAAGAATTAGAAGATGTTCGATTTACCTGGACCATAGATGATCAAGAAGTAACTACTGGAAATATAGAAAATATAATCGGTGAAATCTTAGACTATAGATTTGAGCCAGGAAAACACACGGTTTGTGTAAAAGTAGCGAGTGATGATTGTCCGATTCAGGTCTGTAAGGAAATCGAAGTAGAACGTGATGAGAATGATCCATGTCCCGATTTATTCTTTGAGAGCAGAACCTATGAAAGACCATCTACTTACAAATTTATCGCAGATTTTGAAGGAATTGAAAGAGTGCACTATGAGTGGTTTATTGATGGAGAGTTGGTAGAAGATTCAAACGCAAATGATCCAAATTACCTTATTTGGAATTTTGAAGAGCCTGGAGTATATGAGGTATGTATCAAAGCCGAAACGCCAGATTGTCCAGAAGGAACTTCTTATTGTAAAGAAATTAGAATTGAAGAATCAGATTTATCTTGTCCTCAAGTTGCTTTTGAAAAGGAAATGGAACCAGGAACCGATGGGACATATGTTTTTGAAGCTGTAATTGAAGGAAATGATGAGGTAAGTGAGATTCTTTGGTTTGTAAATGGAGAACATGTAGAGAATCCTACAGATCAACAAGGAGGAGAAAGAGTACTTGTGCAAGAATTTGCTCCTGGAGTTTATGAGGTATGTTTAAAAGTGGTAACAGAAAACTGTCCAGATGGCGTAACATATTGCAAAGAAATAAGAGTAGACGGTGGTTGTCCAGAATTATCTTTTGAAGCTGAACAAGATGGTGATAATGCAGCGTATTATTTCTATCCTGGAGCTTTCGACGGTATCGATGATGTAAAATTAGAGTGGTTTGTAAATGGTGAATACGCAGGTAGCTCACCAGAATTCCCGCATAATAATCCGTTTTATTTCCAATTTGATGGACCAGGAAGTTATGAAGTTTGTTTGATGATTGAAACACCAGAATGTCCAAATGGTACGTCATTTTGTAAAGTGATTGAAATAGATGGAGGCTGCCCTAGTTTATCATTTGAACATGAACAAGAAGGGGACACACCAGGGTATAATTTTTATGCAAATTTCGATCATAAAGAAAATACTTCTTACGAATGGATTATTAATGGTGACGTAGTAGATCGAGAAATTGTTAATGGGAATGAGGAAAAAGACGACTATATGTATTATCAATTTGGACCAGGAACTTATGAGATTTGTATCATTGCCGAAACGCCTGATTGTCCACAAGGAATTACATATTGTAAAACGTTGGTTATCGAATAAAACAAAATAGTTAAACGCATATAAAACTTAGGTTTAGTTTAGGTTAGATTAATTAGGTTTTCCCCGGAAGCAATGTCATACTTCCGGGGATTTTATTTTATTATTTTCAGTCTTATTTATTAACTAGACAAGCCATCTGGAGCTTAGTTTTTTTGATTTTAATCAAAATTTTATACATTCATCAAACATAAATTATAGGTAGAGGGGTGGGGTATTTATTTTTGTAAACGTTATACTTATAATAGAACAAGTTTATTTTGAGGAATTTAAAGACATATTTCAATGTATTTTCATTAGTTGCAGTTCTAATGCTTGCATTTTCATGCGTAAGCGACGACTCTTTTTTTCCCGAAGAGAATGGTGAGATAACTTCAACTATTGCATTAGTTACAGCTCTCAATGAGTTTGGTACAGATGCTGCACAGATTTCAGAAGAAAACTTATGTTTTTCATTTGTATATCCAATTGTATTAGGGTACAACAACGACTCTAGTATACGAATTAGTGATTTTCAAGGATTGGTAAATGTGCTCACGGGTCAGAGCGGTAATTTTAACGTAAACGGAATTCAGTTTCCTTTTCAGATTACGTTCAATGGTACCAATACCACCACTACAGTGCAAAACGAGTCGGCTTTTTTGGGAATTCTAAGAGAATGCCAGATAGATACTTTTCGGGATGTTTTTAATTCACTTTTTAGACAATGTTTTAAGTTTGATTATCCTGTAACTCTTATAAATTCAAATAATATCGAAGTAGAAATTGAAGATGAGCAAAGCTTACTTAGGTTTATAGATGAAGAAGGAACTAGTTATCAACCTAATTTCAAATTTCCTGTTAGTGTTTTTGTGGCGCCTGGATTTACAACATCTACTCAGATTAGTACATATTTTGATTTTTATCAGGTAGCAAATGCATGTGTAGGATGTCCCGAAATAAGATTTGATATTACTTCAGATTCAGATTTTCAATATAATATTACCGTCAATTTTGAAATTAGAGATAGTTTTGATGTATCACTAATTGTCAATGGCGAAACTGATGCGAATACTACCCTAGATGGTAACGTTTTCCGAAGAGAATTTAGACCAGGTACCTATGAGGTTTGCATAAGGGTGATTTCTCCAGACTGCCCAGAGGGCAAAAAGGTATGTCAACCACTAACAGTAGAACCCGTATGTCCAGAGTTAAGTTTCCAGTTTGAACAAGAACAAGGTACTTTACAATATATCTTTACTGCAGATTTCGTGGGGATTAATGATATTGTATATGATTGGGTGGTAGATGATCAAATTGCCGAAGAAGCAGATGGAGGAGGGAATGGAGATAATCAGTTGCTCTTTCAACTTACACCAGGTATGCATAGGGTATGTATCAGAACAGAAACTCCAGATTGTCCAAATGGTACAGAGTTTTGTGAAGATATAGTAGTATGCCCTGAACTTGCTTTTATAGCAGAGCAGCAAGGTAATACCACAACTTATGAGTTTATTGCAGATTTCCCTGGTATTGGAGATGTACAATACGATTGGAAAATAGATAATCAGGTTCAGGAAACCGATGGTGGTGTAGATGGAGATAATACATTTACCTTTCAATTTGAACCGGGAGCAACATATCAAGTATGTATCTCAACCGTTATTGAAGGCTGTGATCCCTCACCTCAGTTTTGTCAAGAGATTCAAATACCTTAATTTTCTTTTGTGAAGCTGATAAAATAACTTGTCTATAATTTTGGATCTGGTAAGTTTTTTTATGTAAAATTTTGATCTTCATAATTCTTCATAGAATGTGTCTAAACAGTCTTTTGGAAACCTTGTTTTGGGTAATTTTGTGTGAAACAAAAAGGTAAAATTATGAGGTATCACACTAGAAAAATTGTAAAACCAGGAGACTTAAATCCAAACAATACTTTATTTGGCGGAAGGTTACTGGAGTGGATTGATGAAGAAGCAGCTTTGTATGCAGGAATACAGCTCGAAAATAGAAGAATAGTCACCAAGTATATGTCTGAAATTAATTTTGTGAGTTCTGCGGTACAGGGAGATATTGTAGAAATAGGTATCGATGTGGTGAAATTTGGGAAATCTTCTTTAATTCTGAAATGTGAAGTAAGAAATAAACTTACCAGAAAAACCATCATAAAAGTAGAAAATATTACTATGGTTAATCTCAATGAAGAAGGTAGACCTACACCCCATGGGAAAACCAAAATAGAATATGTGAAGGATAGATTAGAATTATCTCAAAACTAGCTTCTTGATAAGATCTTTACCTAGTTCATGGTTTAGATTGTCGATAATTTTTTGTTTACCATAACTCAGCTCTTCTCTTAATACCGAAGAGGAGAGTTGAACATACAGGGTCTCACGTTCCAGCCGTATGTTTTGAGTGTATTTATGAATGGCCGGTCCCATAACACTTTCCCAAACATCTTTGGCAGCAACTTTATCCAGCCCTTTTTGAAGATTATTGTCTGTAACAAAATCTTTTAAAACGTCGGCTAAGCTTTGATGTTCTTGTTGTCTTTTGGTCATTATAAATCTAACTTTTGATACGGTTTATAAAAGTACATATTTCCATCCTCATTTTTGATAATGATTTGACTTTCTTTTGCAAGAATTACAGTTTCTTTCCATGAAGCAAAAGGAGTAGAATAATACATTCTTAAACTATCATTTTCCATTTTCAAAATGAAACTTTCGCTATTTTTGGTAATCGTAAATCCTCCATCAAGTTTTGGTCTTACCTTTTTACGAATACCTGTAGAATCCTTGATTTCAAAGAAATCGATATTTTCATTGAAATTATAGTTCTTTTCAGCACCATTACTTAATACAACTCGCTCTATTTCCCAATATCCAGAAATATAAGGTTTGAAACTAGTTACATCTGGAGAAGAACATGATGCTAAAAAGGTTAAAAAGAATACGAGTGTAACTGCTATTTTATGATTCGATTTCACGTTCAAGTTTAATGATTTTATAAGATTGAGAGATTTTTTTGATAACTTCTTCGGTTCTTTCGGGATGCGTATCACTGATAAAAAGTTGACCAAAATTTTGATCATCTACTAGTTTAATAATATGTTCAACTCTTTGTTCATCAAGTTTGTCAAAAATGTCGTCTAGCAATAGAATAGGGTTCACTTTACTTTGTTCTTTTATAAAATCAAATTGAGCTAATTTTAGAGCTATTAGAAAGGACTTTTGCTGTCCCTGACTACCAAATTTTTTTATAGGATATCCATTAATTTCAAATGACAAATCATCTTTATGGACTCCAACACTGGTATATTGCAGCATCCTATCCTTGGCAATATGCTGTTCTAATAACGTAAGTAAATCGGTGGTGGCTAATTTACTTTGATATTGCAGAGCCACTTCTTCATCTCCTGAGCTTATTGCTTTATATCTATCAATAAAAATAGGAACAAAGGTTTCAAGAAAGGATGCTCTTTTTGTATAGATCACACTTCCCAATTCATTCATTTGTTGGTTGTAAATGTCTAATTGAGTAGGGTCGAAAGTGGCATTTGCATTAAAGTATTTTAATAAAGAATTGCGTTGCGAGACAATTTTCGAATATTTAAGTAACGTAGATAAATATACTGGATCACTTTGAGAAATTACCCCATCTATAAATTTACGCCGTGTATCACTTCCTTCGGTAATCAGGTCTCTGTCGGCAGGGGAGATAATTACCAAGGGTAAAAAACCAATATGCTCACTAAAGGTTTCATATACTTTGGCATTTCGTTTTATAACTTTTTTTTGACCTCTTTTTGCACTTACGATAACTTTTTCATCTCTTTCTTCCTTTTCATAAAGCCCATCTATTACAAAAAAATCTTTCCCATGCTTTATATTTTGACTTGTTATCGGATTAAAATAGCTTTTTCCAAAAGATAAATGATAAATAGCATCCAAAATGTTGGTTTTACCAACTCCATTGTTTCCAACTATACAGTTTATCTTATGGTCAAATTCAAAATTGACAGATTCAAAATTCTTATAATTAATTAAGGAGAGAGATTTTAAAATCATAAAACGTTGATGATCAAGTAATCGAGACGTTAATAAAATTCGCAATTAATCTGCGCAAATTATTGAAAAATAATAAATACTTGTGCTTTTAATTATGAATAAAAATTTTATTTTTGCCGTTCATTAAAGAAAATTTATGGCAACTTACAAGAAACGAGGATACAAACCAAAAAATAAAGCTGAAGAAGTAGAGCAGGTTGAAGAAAACTCAACAACCGCAGAGGTATTTAATACTTTGGATGAAGGTGCTTCTAGAACTGAAGAATGGGTGGCAGCTAACCAAAAATATATTCTTGGTGGGGTAGCCCTTATAGCAATAGTGATATTAGGATATCTTGGATTTCAGAAATTTATTCAGGAGCCTAAAGAACAAGAGGCAGCAAATGAAATGTTTAAAGCCCAACAATATTTTGACTTGGCAGTAAACGGTAATTCAACAGTAAAAGATTCTATATATAATCTTGCTCTTAACGGAGGTGAAGGGAAATATGGGTTCTTAGAAATTATTGAGAATTATGGAGGTACTAAAGCAGCTAACCTTGCAAACTACTATGCAGGTTTTGCTTACTTGAATACAAATAAGTACCAAGAGGCAATAAACTATTTAGATGAGTTTAAAAGTGATGATGAAATGCTTGGACCACTTGCACTAGGTGGTATTGGTGATGCATTCTCTCAGTTAGGTCAGTTAGACGAGGCTTTGGGATATTATGAGAAAGCTGCTAAAGCAAAAGATAATAACTTTACTACACCAAAGTTTTTATTAAAAGCTGGAATAACAGCAATTTCTCTTAATAAACCTGCAATTGCTATACAATATTTAGAAAGAGTTAAAGAAGAGTTTCCAAAAAGTGTAGAAGCTAACCAAGTAGATGTACACCTAGGAAAAGCTTCAGCAATGCAATAATTAGATTGTGGTTTGATATTTTAAGTTTTAACTTTGTAAACTTAGAATTTCAAATACAAGACATTAACATTACATGGCTACAGAAAATAAAAATTTATCACAATACGATAAAGCGACAATCCCAAATGCGAAAGACTTTCGATTTGGGATTGTTGTTTCAGAATGGAATTCAGAGATTACTCAAGGACTTTTTCAGGGAGCGTTTGATGCCTTCATTGATTGTGGTGCTATAAAAGAGAATATCGTACGTTGGAATGTTCCCGGTAGTTTTGAACTTATTTACGGCTGCAAGAAAATGCAGGAATCTTTTGATATGCTAGACGCAATAATAGCCGTAGGTTCTGTAATACAAGGAGAAACCAAACATTTTGATTTTGTATGCGATGGGGTCACTCAAGGAATCAAGGATTTGAATATTCAAAACGATATACCTGTCATTTTTTGTGTGCTAACCGATAATAATCTACAACAGTCTATAGACCGTTCAGGAGGTAAACATGGCAATAAAGGAACTGAAGCTGCGATAGCCGCAATAAAAATGGCGCAGTTACGAAAAGACGCCAAGTTTTATAAATAGCACTCCCTTCTTTATGCGCTGGCCCAATTGTTGATATCTTGTGTTATTGTAATGCTAAAAGCTTTACATTACAATACAATTTTAACTAAATTTGGGTTTATTATGGGAATTTTCAAGACAAAGAAAAATAAAAAGTTTAGTTACTCACCTAGGTACTGGGATGACAAAGGAGAAGGAAATCCTTATCAAATGGAACACAAGTTTGATAAATATCGTACTACTGTTGGTAAAAATAAAGGACTAAAAAGCACTTTTAATGACGCTATAGACGACTTGAAAAACCGTTCAGATAGAAATGTTAATAGGAGAATTATTTGGATTGTAGCGGTGCTTGTTTTTATTTTTTTGTATCTCATAGATTTTGATTTATCCATTTTCTTTACCCGTTCTTGATGTCAGATATCATTCAACTATTACCCGATCATGTTGCTAACCAAATTGCTGCAGGAGAAGTCGTGCAACGACCAGCCTCTGTGGTTAAAGAGTTGCTAGAAAATGCTATTGATGCCAAAGCAACCTTTATTAAATTGATTATAAAAGAGGCGGGTAAAACACTTATTCAGGTAATAGATGATGGAGTGGGAATGAGTGTGACCGACGCTAGATTGTGTTTTGAACGTCATGCTACTTCCAAAATTCAATCTGCCGAAGATTTATTTCAACTAGATACCAAAGGGTTTAGAGGTGAGGCACTGGCTTCTATTGCCGCTATTGCACATGTCGAGTTGAAGACAAAACAAGAAAACGATGAAGTAGGTACAGAAATTAAAATAGAAGGTAGTGAAGTAGTTTCTCAAGAGGCATGTGTGACTCCAAAAGGAACTTCATTGTCTGTTAAAAACCTGTTTTATAATATACCAGCACGACGGAATTTTCTAAAGTCTAATGCTGTTGAATTAAGACATATTATTGATGAGTTTCATAGAGTTACTATGGCACATCCCGATATTAAATTCGATATGTTCCATAACGGTTCAGAGATATTTAATTTACCAATTTCCAATAGGAGACAACGTATTGTAAATATATTTGGCGGAAAGACCAACGAGAAACTTGTTCCTATTAATGAGGAGACAGATATTGTTACTATTAGTGGTTTTGTCGGTAAACCTGAGTATGCTAAACGGTCTCGAGGCGAACAGTTTTTTTTCGTAAATCATAGGTTTATAAAAAGTGCTTACCTTAACCATGCGGTTAATGCAGCGTTTGAGGGATTATTAAAAGATAAGAACCATCCTAGTTATTTTATTTATCTCGAAGTAGATCCAACTACGATAGATATTAATATTCACCCTACAAAAACAGAGATTAAATTTGAAGATGAGCATGCTTTATATGCTATGTTGCGCTCAACAATAAAACATAGTTTAGGACAATTTAATGTAGCTCCGGTTTTGGATTTTGATCGGGATTCTTCAATGGATACTCCCTATGAATATAAGAATAAGCAGGCACAATCACCAACCATAGAAGTTGATAGAGATTTTAATCCATTTAAAGAAGAAAAAATATCAGGTTCAGGGAGCTCTTCGTCTTCCCAAAGGTCATTTACTTCATTTAAAAAAGAACCAGCAGGGAGTTGGGAAAATTTATATGTAGGTTTAGAGTCTGATCTAGCAACCAATAGTCCTAATAGTGATAGTGAAGAAACGCAATTTTCGACTGTAGAATTTGAGAGTACCGAAGTAACAGGTTCCTTGTTTACCGAAGAGGAAAATAAGGAGTTATCTCAATATACAGCTTATCAGCTTAAAAGAAAATATATAGTCACCACAATTAAAAGTGGAATGGTGATTATACATCAAAATAGAGCTCACCAAAGAATTTTATATGAAGAGTTGTTGCGCAATATTACTATGGCAAGTGCAGTAAGTCAGCAACTATTGTTTCCGCTTAAAATATCATTTTCCAAAAAGGAATTTGCTTTACTTGAAAGTATCAGAGAGCAATTAGAAAATACAGGGTTTGTGTTTGGAGAGATGTCTGTTGGAGAAGTTCAAATTACTGCTATTCCATCAGTAGTAACCGAAAAAGAAGTGTCTGAACTTTTTGAGCGGTTACTTAGTGATCTGGAAAATGATGTGCCCGAAACTGGGTTTTCTCAAACAGATGCTTTAGCAAAATCTTTAGCTAAAACGTTAGCAGTAAAAACTGGGGTAGAGCTGGCACCAGAACAAATACAATATATGGCAAATAGCCTATTTGCGTGTACAGAGCCAACGATAACACCTAATAATAAGCCGACTTTCATCACGTTAACGATAGATGAGATCGATAAGAAATTTTAGTATACATGGGGAGAATTACAGAAACAGTTAAGGTCTTATTGATAATCAATATCATTTTTTTCATAGGATCACTAACGCTTGAGGGAACCTCCTTCAAGTTATTTGCTTTTTGGTTTCCTTATAACGATAATTTTCATTTTTGGCAGATTTTGACCTATATGTTTATGCATAGTCACCAGGGGTTAACGCATATAATGTTTAATATGTTATTGCTGATAATGATGGGAAGCCCATTAGAATATTTTGTTGGACAGAAAAAATTCCTGTTTTTGTATTTTTCGGCAGGATTTGGGGCTTTAGGACTTCAACTGTTATTTTATTACATTAATTTTATTCCTGGATATCAAGCTTTTATCGACGCAGGTTTTGCAAAAGCTGAAATTTTAGATTTTTTAAGGAATGAACGATATAACACTTCTGTACTAAAGTATATAGATGAGGAGGGGGTTGCTCAAACGTATAAAGCTTATTTAAGTCATATGGTTGGAGCATCTGGGGCAGTTTCTGGAGTGATAGCAGGTTTTGGTACAATGTTCTGGAATAGACCTCTTAACTTGATGTTTTTGCCCATATCGGTTAAAGGAAAATATTTGATGGCGTTTTATTTTATTCCAGATTTAATAGGAGGCATCACGGGGCAAAGCTTATATGGTACAAGTAATATTGCACACTGGGCACATATTGGAGGGGCGATAATTGGTTTTATCACTATGTGGTATTGGAAAAAGAATTCGTTTAATCAGAATCGTTGGTATTAAACATGACAACAAATAATCTTTCATATCAGTTTAGAACAGCTAATGTTATTATTAAGCTTATTGTTATCAATGCAATACTTTTTTTGATAGCAACCCTAGGTTCGTGGATTTTTGAAACTACTGCAGGCGACATAATGCAATGGTTTGTGCTTCCTTCGGATCTGGGCGCTCTTGTTTTGCAGGTGTGGGGGATTTTAACGTACAGCTTTTTACATTTTGGTTTTTGGCATATATTCTGGAATATGCTAATACTGTATTGGTTTGGTTCTTTTGTGCTTAACTTGTTTACTGAGAAAAGGTTTTTGACCATATATTTACTTGGAGCTATTGCAGGAGGAACGCTCTTTGTTATTGCTTATAATACTTTTCCGGTGCTTAATCAAGGAGCTGGATATTTAATAGGAGCATCGGCGGCAGTCTTGGCGATAGTAATTTTTATTGCTACATATACACCTAATGCAGAAGTAAGAATTATCTTTTTTAATGTGAAACTATGGCAGGTTGGATTGTTTATGGTACTTATGGATTTGGTGCAATTGCCAAATCAATCCCCGATTACAGGAAATGCAGGAGGAATGATAGCGCATCTTGGTGGTGCAGCATTTGGGTATTTGTATGCAGTACAACTTAAAAAAGGAAACGATATTGGGGCATGGTTTGAGAAAATGATGGATGGGTTGTCGAATTTGTTTAAACCCAAAAAGAAAAGTCCTTTACGCACGGTACATAAATCTAAAACATATACCAAAACAACTACAAAAAAAACTACCTCAAAAAAATATACCAAAACTCCAAGTCAGGAACAAATAGATGCTATTCTAGATAAGATTAGTAAAAGTGGATACGATAGTTTAACTAAAGAAGAAAAAGACTTTTTATTTAAAGCGGGTAAGGAAGAATAGAAGTTCTATGAGGAAATTAATAAATAAGTTTATCTTTTTGATGAATTCTATAGCTGCGTTTGCACTGTTGATGTCTTATTTATTGCCTTATGTTTCTCCTAAAACATTCCCGCTATTATCAGTTTTAAGTCTCGCAGTACCCATTCTTATTGTGGTAAATGTATTATTTCTTTTGTACTGGGTAGTCTTGCTTAATAAAAAAGGAATACTTTCTTTATTAGTTTTGATTTTAGGGATTTCACATGTGTCTTCTTTGTATAAGTTACGAGGGAAATCTATTGAAGATACCAACGAAGGAATTTCAATATTGAGTTTCAATGTTAGAAGTTTTAATCGATTTAGTTGGATAGATTCAGATTCTGTCCCTCAAGATATTTCTAAGCTGGTGAGAGAAGAGGACCCCGACATTTTCTGTGCTCAGGAATATTATAACAATCCTGATACTGATTTTACACAATACCCTTATAAATATGAGAACTTTAATAACGATAATGGAGAATTGGCATTGGTAGTATTTTCTAAATTTCCTATCGTTAATAAAGGATCCTTGCATTTTAAAAAAACCGCAAACAACATTGTCTTTTGTGATGTGGTTGTTAAAGAGGATACCTTGCGGATATACAATGTTCACTTGCAATCTCATAAAATTAGTTCCAATACTGAGAAATTGGCTCAAGAGGATTCTCAAAAGCTGTTAAAACGAATTCAATTTTCTTTTGAGCGCCAACAAGAGCAAGTAGAAAAACTTATTGCACATATGAAGACATCACCATATAAAAATATTGTGATGGGTGATTTTAATAATTCTGCATATTCTTATGTATATGACAAAGTTATTTCTCAAGACCTTCATGATGCTTTTAAAGAAGCTGGTAGAGGTTTTGGAAAGACTCTGGAATTCGATTTATTTCCTGTCCGAATAGATTATATTCTTGTCGATAAACAAATAGAAGTTTTGGGTTTTAATACTTATGATTTGCATCTTTCAGATCATTATCCAATACTTTCAAGAATAAAATTTTAGTTTTGCTAGTGTTGTTGTATTGCAATCCGTAGGCTTTATCAAAAAAAAGTAAAATGAGTAATAATTTTATAGAAGATCTTTTAGAGGCACTTTCTTTTTCGCCAAATAATATTCCATTACGAATGAGAATTGCAAAATCATACTTTGATATGAGTGACTATTCGAATTCAGAGAAACATTATTTGGAGATAATAAGTTTACAAGCAGATAATCAAGAGGCTAAGTATGGATTGGCCAATTGTTATTATAAGTTGCATAAAATTGCTCCAGCTGAAATTATTCTTGAAGAATTATTGAAAGAGGATAGTAGGAATCTTAATTATTTAGAGCTGCTATGTTATTGTCAATTAAATGATAATATCGAGGAAGCAATGGATACATATCAATCTATTTTAAATCTTGATCCGTCTTATAGCAATGAAGATTTCGATGATAAGTTAAGACTTGCAAGTGGTCCAGGTAGTGAAAAAAATCTGATAGATGAAGATGGTATAAAATTTTTGAAGAAACCAAGCATAAATTTTACCAATGTTGGAGGAATGGATGAGGTTAAAAATCAGATTTCTTTAAAAATAATCAAGCCTTTAGAACATAAAGAACTATATGAGGCCTACGGCAAAAAAATAGGTGGAGGGATTTTGTTATATGGGCCTCCAGGATGTGGAAAAACACACTTAGCCCGAGCCACAGCGGGTGAAATAAATGCCAACTTTATTAGTATTGGGATTAATGATATTTTGGATATGTGGATTGGTAGTAGTGAGCAAAATTTACATGAAATTTTTGAAGTAGCAAGAAACAATACCCCTTGTGTCATTTTTATTGATGAGATTGATGCGTTGGGTGCCAATCGTAATGATATGAATAAATCTGCGGGAAGAAATGTGATTAATCAATTTCTAGCAGAATTAGATGGTATAGATAGTGATAACGATGGCATTTTAATCCTTGGTGCTACAAATACCCCTTGGCATTTAGATCCTGCTTTTAGGAGACCTGGTAGATTTGACAGGATTGTTTTTGTATCTCCTCCTGACCTAAAAGCAAAAGAGGCAATTTATAGAATTATGTTAGAGGGTAAACCGATAGAGAATATTGATTATAATGCTCTAGCTAAGAATTCTAAGGAGTTTTCAGGGGCAGATATTCAAGCAGCTGTAGATATAGCTATAGAGCATAAACTTATGCAGTCTTTTAGTGATGGTGTTCCAAAACCATTGAGTACCAAAGATGTTTTGAAAGCAATCAAAAATGTAAAACCAAGCACAAAAGAATGGTTTGTTACATCAAAAAATTACGCTTTGTATGCTAATGATTCGGGACTCTATGATGAAATTTTGTCTTATCTTAAAATTAAAAAGTAAATGGAAGACGCAATTTTCGAAAGGGGATTTCAGCTCTTTCAACTTAAAAGATATCAAGATGCTATTAACTCTTTAAAAGAAGGGCTGCAAAGAGAGCCTGAAAATTACTTTGCAAAAAGTTTATTGGTTAGATGTTATATTGAATTAGATAATTTTGAGGTTGCAGAAAAGCTGAATGAATCATTATTGTCACAATTCCCAAATGAAGATGAGTTATTTTATAATCGATCGGCGATTAAATGGCATAATAAAGATTTAGCTAAAGCTATAGAAGCTATAGATGAAGCCATACGTCTTGATCCATATCGTGCCGATTATTTTGGTTATAAAGGTATGATCTTACTCGAATCAAAAGATTATCAGGAAGGACTTGCGACAGCTAATGACGGTTTGGAACTAGATCCCAATAACGTGCTATGTCTTAATGTTAGAGCTCAAACTTTAACAAAACTTAAAAGAAACGAAGAGGCGCAGGAAACAATCAATAATACGTTGCATCAAGATCCCGAAGGAAGTTTTTCGCATGCAAATGTGGGATGGGTGCAATTGGAACAAGGAAATCATGTAGATGCAATGCATCATTTTAAAGAATCTCTAAAAAATGACCCTAATTCTCGTTATGCCCAGGAAGGTATGTTGGAAGCAATAAAGGCGAAAAATTTTGTGTATAGGGCGTATTTAAAGTATGCGTTTTGGATATCTAACATGAAAACCCAGAACCAGTGGTTTTTTATTATTGGTATCTATATTGTATATAGATTCCTGGTCAAGAGTGTTCAGTTTTCTCAGTATCCATATTTGGTTTTTTTAATTATTGTTCCATATTTACTATTTGCTTTGGGAGGTTGGATAATAGGTCCTTTGTCAAATATGATTTTATTATTCCATTCTTATGGTAAATATCTGCTGGATAAAAATGATAAGTTATCGGGAATGATTTTTTTCTCTTGTCTTTTAGTATCAATTTTAAGTTTTGGTTTGTTTTTTGGGTTAGGACAAGATGTTTTTCTATTAATTTCTGTATCTGCGTTGTGTGCAATTATACCACTGGCTAAAGGAGCATTAAAAGAAGATAAATATTCTAAAATTATAAGCTTTGCAATTGGTGCTATAATTATATGTGCAGGGTTAATTGGCCCTTTTTTTACAACAGATCTTATGTTTTTAGGTACTGTATCTCTTTTAGGATTAGTGGCCTACACCTGGATAGGTAATTTCTTAAAAAATTAACCAAAAAAACTCCAGCTATTACAAGTTTAAAAACTTATAATAGTCATATATTGATACTATTCAATTAGAGTGTAGTCTTATAAATCCTCTAAACGGGTGGCATTATCATTTGCCATTTTCTTTTCCCAGTCTTCTGTAAAAACTGCATGACCGTTTTTTACCATGAGTTTCATTTTATCTTTTACCGCATTTTGTATAGATTCTGGCAAAGAGTAAAACTTTGAATTTATTTTGGTAAGGCGGCCATCATAATCACTGTTCTGATGTTTAATAGATACTCTTTTGTTATTGTGGTAGATCATAATTTTTGCCTTTCCGTCGTTGTACATATCTTGTCCTGTGGTTCCATAAACAAGGATAAGATCTACAATGCTATCGTTGTCGATATCTGATATCTCAGAGTACATATTCCAATAACCAATAGATGTTTCCCAATCACCATCTATTTCATCTGTGGCAGAAGATCTCTTTTTGAATTGATTTTTGGTATTATTGACACTTACCAGGTAAATGTTATCGTATAGAGTATCTTTTTCTTCAGTTATCGTTTTTCTGTGATCTGTTAATGCTAAGTAATATTCTCCAGTTTTGTCCTTGTAAGAATAAGCTTGAAAGATATCGTTTGAAATCCCTAGTTTAAATTCTCTTCTACGGGTAAAGATGGAAGAAATTTCTTTTTCTGATAGCTGGCGAGCAAATGTTGTGTCTAAAGAAATCGAAGTATTTCTTTGTATGGGTTTAGCAATAACAGCTTCCTGTTTTTCTGGTTCTTTTTCAGAGATAGTTGTAGTTTCTTTAACTTGTTTTTTACAAGAATTTAGAAATAGTAATGGTATACCAATAAGTAATAATTTATTCATAGATAAGGGGTTTTATGAAAAAAATAAATAGAAATTTTTTCTTAAATGTAAACAATATTTTGCAAATGAGTGTATTAGGGATGGTTACATCATAGAACAATCTACAATATCGGTAATGATATGCCATAGTAGTGCCACCCCAATAATTCTGGTTTTTGAGAAAAATAGAAGAATCAGATATGCTGCAATCGCTAAATAACTATGTAAGAAGTGAAACCCAACACTACATCGATTAGGATCAAAAATAGGATCAGCAGTAAGGTGATCTAAATCGATAAGCATACTACATAAAAATATGAAATAGACACTTTTCCATCTTTTGGGAAATGAGAAATAGGCAAAGACCAAAGGTAATAGAAGATGAAAACTATAGTGTATTACAGATTGTAGCATTAAAAAATAGCCTGATTTTCTAAATAACTCATGGCATTGGTGCCCTCATTAAATAATAAATCTAAAACAGAAAGATTGGCTATAAAACCATGCTTTTCAGAAAAGACCTGAATATAAGATTCTAGGTTGTGCGGTTTTTCTTTTTTGGCTTGTACCAAAAACCTATAGTCAGTTACATCCTTGTTGGGGTCGGTTTGATACTTTTCTGTTTTGTTGTAAGTGATATCGAGTTGTAAGCAATCTATTACAGTTTGCATGCACTCATAGTTGAAATCAAGTAAAAAATTTCTCTTTTTTTCAAATAGATGTGCAAACTCATCTTCATAGAATTCAAAAAATGGAGAGGTTCTATAAGCTGTTTCCAAAGATTTCCAATGTAATGTTTGCCATTCAAAATCGTTTTCTATGCGAACATCTTTATAAAGTTGTCTTCCTTCTTTTCCAGTGTGTTTGATCGGAATGGTAAGTAGTAGTTTTCCGTTCGCACCGTAAATATATGTACGGTTACGATAGGTCTGTTTTTGGTAGTTATCTTCGTTTTCAAACAAAACACCTGATGATTGAGATATAGCTACATATTGTACTATAGAACCAAAATACATAGGATGTACTAAAACCTGTTTCATGCTATTAAAACCTTATAACTTTTCCTATTATTTGAGACTCTTTTATAATTCCTATATGTCTAGAATCTTCGGAATTTTCTCTATTATCTCCTAAGACAAAGTATTCATTGACTTTTAGAACCACAGGTCCGAAGTTATATACATTCCACGGTTTTTTATATATAGAATAGATCTTTTGATCGGTGATGCCAGGCACTAGAGTGTTTTTAAAATTCAGGATTTTATTTTTTTTTGCATTGGAATTAGAAATATAAACCATAGTAGTATCACTATTGCCCTTAAGATAGTAAGGCTTCCCATTATAAGTAGGAGTGGGAATAATATCATCTTCAATGTTTTTAGTAATTTCTAGAGGTATAAAGTACAAATGTGCTGGGTTGATTAATGAATCAATACTGTTATTGTTTACAAATAAATCTCCTTTTTTAATCTGTATAATATCACCTGGAATACCTACTAGTCGATGAACTCTTTTATCATTACCGAATAATGAGTCTCCATGCTTATACACTATAAAATCTAATCTATTAGGTTTAATTAAACTTGAAACGAGCATGCCACTACCAATAGGTAACGTAGGTTCATTTGCTAAGCTACTGTTTTGATAGTATCTAAGGATATGAGTTCCATAAGCTATATAGATATAAAAAATAACTAAAGGTATTATACCTAATAAAATCTTATGATTTTTTGTCATTTTTTTAAGCTTTCTTTCTTTTTCGGTACCAGTCAAAGACGAACCAACCTACTAATAAAATTAAAAAATACTTAAAGTAGGATACTGGTTCACCACTACCTCCAACGGTAGTAAACATACGTTCCCATCTAATTTTATTAAATAGACCTTTTACATTCGAATCCCAACTAAACCAAATAAAAACAGGTTTTCCAACAATATGATTGGCAGGAACATAACCCCATGCGCGGCTATCTTCGCTATTATGTCGGTTATCTCCCATCATCCAATAGTAATCCTGTTTGAAGGTGTAAGAATCAATAGGTTTTCCATTAAGTAAAACCTGTGTTCCATTAACCGATAATTTGTTATCTATACCCATTTCGGATCCTTCATATACCTCAATGATTCGTCTGTATAATGCAAAACTTTTAAGATCCATTTTTACAGATTTACCAGCTTCCGGAATGTAAATAGATCCAAAATAATCTCTGTTCCAGTTTACTTTACGGTTATTGGGAAATATACCTAATTCAATTTCTCCATCTATTTTTATATCTCTTTGAAGAGTAGAAACACTTGGGTGACTTTTAAATTTAGCAGCGGCATCTTCGGTTATCCCTCTTACATAAAATTCCGTAGGGCTGATAAAAGCAAAATCTCCCGCTTTTATTTTATACCTTTTGTATAAATTGTCTGGATTAAAATTTCTGTTTTTTGCAGTCCCGATATATGAAAATTGTAATTGAGCTCTATCAGGTAACACATTTTTCTTTCCATTAATATGTACATAACCATCTACTACCGATATAGAGTCTCCAGGAATACCGACACAACGTTTTACGTAATTTGATTTTTTATCAATTGGTTTATAATGATATTTTCCATCTCCATATTGTTGAAAAGCATCTACTGTATCTACTGGCCAACTAAAAACTACAATATCATTATTTTTTATCTTTTGGAAACCGGGAAGTCTAAAATATGGATATTGTGGACTACTAGTATATGATTTCACTCTTGCCAACGGAATGGTATCATGCACCATTGGAAATGATACTGCTGTCATAGGGGTACGGGCTCCATAATGAAATTTACTTACAAATAAGAAATCACCTATCAATAGAGTTCTCTCTAAAGATCCTGTAGGTATGGTATAAGGTTGCATAAAATAAGTGTGAACAATAGTAGCTGCTACAACTGCAAATAATATAGAACTTATCCATTCTCCCGCTGCTGTTCTAGGTTTTAAACTGCGATCCTCTATGTAGGTAACATCTAACATGTAATTCACATAAAAAATGTAAAAACCTAAGGTCACAACGACTAGAATAGTATCTACGGTAGAGTTCTTTCCAAAACTTCGTATGGTTTCAACCCAAATTACAGGAAGCATAATGACATTGATAACGGGTATGAATAGTAGAACAACCCACCACCATGGTCTGTTTATGATTTTCATTAAAACAACAGCATTATATACTGGCACTAGTGCTTCCCATGCTTTTCTTCCCGCTTTTACATAAAGTTTCCAGGTTCCTAAAAAATGAATCACCTGTACTACCAGAAAAAAAATAAACCATTGTGTTAGTGTCATCTGTCCTATATTTTTTTAGTATTTGTAGTTTTAATTCTTAAAACGTTACACTTTTATAAGCCTAAAACATCTTTCATTCCGAATACACCTACTTTGTCTTTGAGCCATTCTGCTGCGACTACAGCTCCTAGAGCAAATCCGTTTCGATTATGAGCGGTATGTTTTATTTCAATATCATCAACCTGAGACGAGTAAGTAACAGTATGAGTGCCTGGAACTTTTTCTATTCTTTTCGCTATTATCGGAATGGAGTTTTCATCAGCTTCGTCCAATTGCCATTTGGTATTATCCGAATTTTCAATAATTCCTTCGGCAAGGGTAATCGCAGTTCCGCTTGGGGCGTCCAGTTTTTCGGTATGATGTATTTCTTCCATCTTCACATTATAACCTTCTAGAGGGCTCATCATTTTCGCAAGCTTTTTGTTGAGCTCAAAGAAAAGATTAACTCCCAAGCTGTAGTTTGATGCATAAATAAAACTTCCTTTTTTTTCTTCACACAATCCTACAATCATGTTGTAATATTCTAACCAGCCCGTTGTTCCTGAAACTACTGGGACTCCAGCGTTAAAGCAGTTAGTTATGTTATTTACAGCCGCTGAGGGAATACTAAAATCAATGGCAACGTCGGCGTCAGAAAGATCATAATTTGTATCATCTTTATCTACTTTTAAAACAATGGTATGTCCACGTTCTGTTGCTATTTTTTCAATGGTTTTTCCCATTTTACCATACCCTAGCAGTGCAATTTTCATATTTTGATTGGTTATTTAAGATTTAGATACCCTATGTATCTCAAAAGCTATAATTTAATGATACGCCAAAATTTGGACTAACATCAAATTCGTTGAAATTTATTTTTGGTTTAAATGAAAGGTCATCAGTAACATTATATTGTTGTAAGTGGGCGGTAACATTGGCATCAACAATATTTAGTAGATATGCCGCAACAGTAAGTAATAAAGATAACTCCTGATCTCTACGAAAGCGTTCCTGCAAAGAGATTAATTGATCATCGGTCACATTTGGAAATTCATCATCTGTAAAACCAGCTAATCTTCTTTTAAAAATATCTCTAAATCGATTATAGTTATTATTATTATCGATATAAAAATAAATACCCGTTCCAATGGCAGCATAAACAATTGGGACTTTCCAATACTTTTTTGTGTAAACTTGCCCTAATCCAGGTACAACAGCGGAATAAAAAGCCGCCCTTGCTGGAGCTAAAGGCTCATATGGACGGACTTTTTTCTTTCTTTTTTTCTTCTTTTTTACAGCTACCTCTTCAGTGGTTACTTTCAACTCTTCATTTTCCTGCGAAAACGTATTTTGAATTGAAAAAAATACTAAAAAGATAATATAGCAGCATTTAATCTTCACTATTAATAAGTTTCTTTAAACGGTTAAAATCTTCTTCAGAAGAAAATGGTATGATTAATTTACCACTTCCTTTGCTGGAAACTTTTACGTCTATTTTTGCACCAAAATACTCAGAAAAATCTTTCACTCCTTTGGCAATGTGTTTAGGTAATTGTCCACCAGCAACTTTTTTAGAAAGACTATCAATATTTTCAGATGTGTCATTTAAAGAGCGTACTAATTTTTCTGTATCTCTTACCGACAAAGATTTGCCTATTATTTTTTCGTAAATATCAAGTTGTTGCTGTTGGTTTTCGACATTAATTAATGCACGACCATGTCCCATAGAAATAAAACCATCTCTCATGCCGGTTTGCACTATTGGGTCTAGTTTTAAAAGTCGTAAATAATTAGCAATCGTTGATCTTTTTTTACCAACTCTATCACTCAATTGCTCTTGAGTAAGATTAATTTCATCGATAAGTCGTTGATATGAAAGGGCTATTTCTATTGGATCTAAATCCTGACGTTGAATATTTTCAACCAAGGCCATAGTTAATGACTCTTGATCATCGGCAATTCTTATATAAGCAGGAATAGTTTTTAAGCCAGCTAGTTTTGAAGCTCGGTAACGACGTTCTCCACTGACTAGTTGAAAGTCGTTAAAACCTAATTTACGAACGGTAATAGGTTGTATGACACCCACTTCCTTTATAGAAGTAGCAAGTTCGCGTAGTGTTTCGTCATTAAAACTGGTACGTGGTTGAAATGGATTTACATCAATACTCTCCAATTCCAGTTCGATAATATTTCCAACCACCTTATCGGCATTTTTGTCTTCTACCGATTTAATATCATTTTCGGGGTCCTTTAACAAGGCCGATAATCCTCTTCCTAAAGCTTGTTTTTTTGTTGCCTTCGCCATGAATCCTTAACTGTTTTTCTTAATAATTTCGTGAGCCAAACTTAAATAATTACTTGCTCCTTTACTAGCAGCATCATAATTAATTATACTCTCTCCGTAACTGGGAGCTTCGCTTAAACGTATATTTCTTTGAATAATGGTTTTAAATACCATTTCATTGAAGTGTTTTTGCACTTCTTCTACCACTTGATTCGAAAGACGTAATCTAGAATCGTACATGGTCAATAATAATCCTTCTATATCTAGATTAGTATTGTGAACTTTTTGTACACTTTTTATGGTATTTAGAAGTTTGCCAAGACCTTCTAATGCAAAATATTCACACTGTATCGGGATCATCACAGAATCTGCAGCCGTTAAAGCATTAAGAGTAAGCAGACCAAGAGAAGGAGCACAGTCGATAAGAATATAATCATATTCTTCACGTAGGCCTTCAATAGCCTTTTTCATCATATATTCTCTTTGATCCTTGTCAACGAGTTCAATTTCAATCGCTACCAAGTCGATATGCGCTGGAATAATATGCACATTGGGAGAGGTGGTCTCCAAAATGGCTTCAGCAGGACTCACCGTATGCTCAAGGATTTGATACGTTCCTTTTTCAATACTTTCGACATCGAGACCTAAACCAGATGTTGCATTGGCCTGTGGATCGGCGTCGATTAGTAATACCTTTTTCTCTAAAACACCTAGAGATGCTGCTAAATTTACAGAAGTAGTAGTTTTTCCTACTCCTCCTTTTTGATTGGCGATTGCTATTATTTTACCCATATGGGGAGATTTGGATTTAAGAGGTAAAAATACAATTTATTATATATTATAAAAATGAAAAATGTTAACAGTGTTTTACGAAAAAGACCATCCGCCTTTACGAATGGTCTGATATAAAACTATAATTGTTGATAACTAAGTTATTTCTTGTTTTTAGACCTAATAGAAGCTTCAAGCATATCCCACATTTTTTCAGGAATTTGTTCAAGCATGTTAAACTCACCAGCTCCTTTTAACCATTCTCCCCCATCTATGGTCACAACTTCTCCATTCATATAAGCTGAGAAATCTGAAACCAGATATGCTGCTAAGTTTGCAAGCTCCTGATGATCACCAACTCTTGCCAGGGGTACTTGTTTTGTAATATCTAATTTTTCTTTTAGATCCCCAGGTAATAATCTATCCCAAGCTCCTTTGGTAGGGAATGGTCCTGGAGCAATAGCATTAAAACGCATACCGTATTTTGCCCATTCTACAGCTAGAGATCTAGTCATTGCCAAAACTCCTGCTTTTGCGGTAGCACTCGGAACAACATATGCAGAGCCTGTCCAGGCATAGGTAGTAACAATATTAAGTACAGTGGTCTTTTTGTAGTTAGTATCAATCCAGTGTTTTCCAAAAGACAATGTGCAGTTTTTGGTTCCTTTAAGAACGATATCGATAATCGTATCAAAAGCATTTGCAGAAAGTCTTTCTGTAGGAGAAATGAAATTTCCAGCAGCGTTATTCAATAAAACATCTACACTGCCAAATTCTGAAATTACTTGCTCTTTCATAGCTTCAACTTGATCGTAATGCCTTACATCACATTGAAGCGGTAAACAAGTTCCTCCAGTTTCTTCTTCTAGTTCTTTTGCTGTGTTTTGTAATTTTTCCAGATTACGCGAAGTAATAGCTACTTTTGCGCCCAGTTCGAGAAAGTATTTGGTCATAGATCGACCCAAACCGCTACCACCACCAGTAACTACTATATTTTTTCCTTCTAGTGCTCCATCGCGAAGCATTTTATCTGTATATGCCATATGTGTATAATTGTCTATATTTTTGGAAAGTTACAACTAAAACTTCAAAAATACTATGCATGCATAGTATTTTTTATGATTATTCAAATGTTGAAATCAAAATCTCCAAAATTGTGATTGCTGCATCACTAATTTTTGTTCCAGGACCAAATATGGCCACCGCTCCAGCTTCAAAAAGAAAATCATAATCATCGGGAGGGATAACTCCTCCTACAATTACCATAATATCTTCTCTACCATATTCTTTTAAAGCTGCAATCACTTGAGGAACCAAGGTTAAATGACCTCCGGCCAATGAAGATACACCTATGATATGTACATCATTTTCTACGGCTTGCTTGGCAGCTTCATTAGGGGTTTGGAAAAGTGGACCAATATCAACATCAAAACCGACATCTGCATAACTTGTTGCAACCACTTTTGCTCCTCGATCATGTCCGTCTTGTCCCATTTTTGCAATCATTATTCTTGGTCTACGACCTTCTAATTCTGCATATTTATTGGCGAGCTCTCTGGCTTTATCAAAGGATTCGTCATTTTTTATTTCTTTTGCATACACTCCTGTAAATGATTTAATTTCAGCTTTATATCTTCCAAATTTTTTCTCTAGTGCATCACTAATCTCTCCAAGTGTTGCCCTTAGTCTGGCAGCATCTACAGCCAAAGCTAATAAATTTTGATGTTCATCCTCAGCAGCTTCGCTTAAAGCAACTAACGCTTGCTGAACTTGTTCTTCGTTTCGAGAAGCCTTAACTTTTTTAAGTCCTTCTATTTGCTGATTTCTTACAGCATTGTTATCTACTTTTAAAGTGCTAATAGCCTCTTCTTCTTCAAGCTTAAATTTGTTTACACCAATAATTACATCCTGTTCACTATCAATTCTTGCTTGTTTTCGGGCTGCGGCTTCTTCTATTCTCATTTTAGGTATTCCGGCTTCTATAGCTTTGGTCATACCTCCCAATTCTTCTACTTCTTCAATCAATTTCCATGCTTTTTCTGCAATATCATTGGTGAGTGATTCTACATAATAACTACCAGCCCACGGATCTACAGTTTTTGTGATATTGGTTTCTTCCTGTAAATATATTTGGGTGTTTCTGGCAATTCTAGCAGAAAAGTCTGTAGGTAAAGCAATAGCTTCATCTAGAGCATTGGTGTGTAAGCTTTGTGTTCCTCCAAATGCTGCAGCACTTGCCTCAATACAAGTTCTAGCTACATTGTTGAAAGGGTCTTGCGCGGTTAAGCTCCAACCACTGGTTTGACAATGGGTTCTGAGCATCAGGGATTTTGGATTCTGCGGATTAAATTGCTTAATCAGTTTGGCCCATAACATTCTAGCGGCCCGCATTTTGGCAATCTCCATAAAATGATTCATTCCTATAGCCCAAAAGAATGATAATCTTGGGGCAAAAGCGTCTACACTTAAACCGGCTTCAATTCCTTTTCGTATATATTCTAGCCCATCGGCTAATGTATATGCCAATTCTATATCGCAAGTTGCGCCTGCTTCCTGCATATGATATCCCGAGATACTTATAGGATTAAATTTGGGCATATTTTTGGAGCAATATTTAAAAATATCACTTATAATTCGCATTGAAGGAGTAGGAGGATAGATATATGTATTTCGTACCATAAACTCCTTAAGAATATCATTTTGTATTGTTCCTGATAAAAGATTTTTATCTACTCCTTGCTCTTCTGCAGCAACAATATAAAAAGCCATGATAGGAAGAACAGCTCCATTCATAGTCATAGAAACCGACATTTTGTCGAGTGGAATTTGATCAAATAACACTTTCATGTCCTCAACGGTGTCGATTGCAACGCCTGCCATACCAACATCACCAAAAACTCGCTCATGATCACTGTCGTATCCTCTGTGTGTAGCCAGATCGAAAGCTACAGATAACCCTTTTTGACCAGCAGCAAGATTCCTCCTGTAAAATGCATTACTTTCTTCGGCAGTTGAAAATCCTGCATATTGTCGTATGGTCCATGGTCTACGAACATACATAGTAGAATATGGACCTCTTAAATATGGAGGAATACCTGCAGAAAAATTTAAATGCTCCAAATCTTTAATATCAGAATCGTCATAAGAAGATTTAATATTTATACCTTCAGAGGTGTTAAATGTTTTTACATTAGGTTTGTGAGTAGGAAATTTCTGTTTTGGTAATTGTATATGTTGTATGTCTTTTCTATTCATTATTTAAAACTTCATTTTTTCAATAAACCCATCAAAATTAACTTGTATTGGTGTTGTTAGATTAATCATAAAGGTTCGCTTGTTTGCAGAAATAATATATGATGAACTAAATGCTTTTGTGTCTTTTTTAAGATTATCGATTTGAAAAATAGACTTAAACATTGTAAAATCTTTGTTTTTGGCAAAAGCTGCAGTTATCTTTTTAAAGTTAAAATTAGCTGTTAAGCTGGTTTTGTTATTATTATGTTTTATAATAGAAAGTAACATTTTAGCATCATTTCTATTAAAATTCATATATGGTAAAGTGTTAATGGTATAGGTAGAACCGGTATAGGGATCAAAGAAAAGATTAAAAGAACCTTTCATATCTCTCATATTTTCAAGTCTTTTTATTTCATTTCTGACTTCGTTTTTAGTCATAATTGAATCTAAAGTAACTCGATATTTTTCAATAGAATATAGTTCAAAACCAACAGGTAAGAAAGTTTTGACAGCCCCATTTTCAACAGGGAAGTAATGCCCTTGTAATTTTTCTGAACTCTTAATATTTGAATTTTCAATCCAATTTTGGGTTTCAGTTATAAAAGTATTACATGAGGTTAGTAAAAAAGATAAAGAAATAAGAAAACCACAAATTATTTTCATGTAAGAGAGAAATCATTATTAAAAATGTAAAATTACGGTTTTATTAATAATATTTTGATAATGATCTATGAAATAAAGATATGTCGTTCATTAAATTATCCAAAAGCTTTTTCAATTACCATTAGTATTGAATAATAAATGTCAAAGGCAATGAAGTTTTTAACTTCAACAGAGCAGAATTCTTTATCTGGTATGTAGTAAATTTTTTGCGCTATTAGGGAAGTGCTTACATTCCCGTCTAATTCAAGTGCATCTACAATTTCTTGAAAATCATCACTATCACTAGAATTTTTTAAGCACTGTATGAACCCACCTCGATAATTAAAAATAAGGATTTCTTCTTCATTTTTTTTAGGGGTTGATGAAGGGTAAGATTTTTTGTAAGCTTCATGATTCTCATATTCACTTAACTTAATCCAAAGTGAGGTTTTGTTATTTGCAATCTTTTTGAATTCGCGAGCGAGTTGAATTGAATTGCTAGAAGGAAGTTTTCTCAAATCAATTGATAAACTTGCAACTTCAGCCAAAAATGTGCGGTAGGTTTTAATAGAGTCATTACCAAACTTGTAATAACTAAATAAATCATTCTGGAAGGAGTCATATGCTTTTTTGACGATACCTGATTCATCTACATTATGACAGTAATACGAAGACTGCGCATAAGTTGAATTGGTAGATATGATCAATATAGCGATGATGATCCTACATCTAATCTTAAGGGGCATTGATTTAGATTTAGTAATGTTAATGTATAGGCTAAAATTTATTATTACAGTGCGTGCAAGTTAACAAAAAATCGGGAAATATTAACGATTTATTGCATGTTTTTCTCTATAACCTCACTTAATCGCCTTTTTATAACAGGTTCGAGAAGGGTTTTTCTTACATTTTTGGGTTCAAAAACGGGCTTTTGAAGTGTAGGCAAAATTTCTTCTGAATTTTGATATTTGTTTGATCCGGTAAGAATGATTTTTTCATTGTCAAAAAGTTCTTGTTCTTTCTGTTGTGACTCTTTGATTTTTCTCTGAATAGTTCCTTCTTTTAATTGGGCAAGGAAACCACCTCCTTCTTCAATGTTTTTGAATAGGGATAAAGCCTTTTCTGCAAGTTGAGAGGTTAACGTTTCAATATAATATGAGCCTGAAGCAGGATTGGTAACCAAATCGAAGTAACTTTCATTTTTCAAAATTAATAGTTGATTTATAGAAATTCTGGTACCAAAGTCGTTTTCAAGATTATAAATTTCATCATATGGCAAATTTTGTACAAAGTCAGCACCACCGAGAATAGCACTCATGCATTCGGTTGTAGTACGCAACATATTTACATTATAATCTAATATGGTTTTATTACGTAAAGAAGGGTAGGCGAAAATATAACATTCATCATCAGCATCAAATTCAGCAGCCAAAGAAGCCCAGAGTAAACGAAGTGTCCTTAGTTTGGCAATTTCGAAAAAATAGTTGCTACCTACAGCTACTTTAAACATAACCTTAGTATTCTTAAGGGGATTATGTTTTTGGTTAGCAAAATGATTTAAATATTCATAGGCTTGTGCCAATCCATAAGCCAGTTGCTGAACCATTGTAGCACCGGCATTTTGGTATAAGCTAAGATCAACGCTAATTGTACTTGAAAGCGCATCGTTTTTTACAATTTCTTCTAATGATTGGTGGTCTTCTTTTAAGCTCGTAAACCAATTACCAGTTTCTGCGAGGTTATTTATGATATCTGTAAAGACATGAATTTTTAAGTCGGTACTTGTAGCAAAAGTGTTCAGTTTTGCTATAAAAGATGGAGAAAGGAAAGCAGTTTGAACAAAAATAGATATTTCTTTATCGATACTTTTGAAAAGTGAGTTTATATCTATTTCTTCATTTCGAATATCAAAAAAAATGCTTTCTGCTCCTTTGTGTATGGCTTTTAGAGCATCTTGATTTCCTTTAGAGGCATCGCTAACTAAAATTTTCTGAGCATTTTTCCAGGACTGAGGATGGGTAGTGTTCAGGTCAGTTTCAGAAATGTCTTCGGCATGATAAAATGGTTTAATATCAATACCTTCTAGAGACTTATAGATAAGAGCTTCATTATAATCTGCTCCTTTAAGATCAAATTGAATTTTTTGTTTCCATTCTTTTGCAGAAACTTTATCAAAACTATCAAATAATGATTTAGTCATTTTCTTTGTTTTTTGGTACACTGTCCTCATATTCGATAATGTAGATTTCTTCATTATCTCGTTTCATGAAATACTCTTCTCGAGCAAATTTTTCTAGTTCACTACTATCTTTAAGAACTTTAATGTTTTTTTGATCTTTAACAATCTCCTTTATGTAGTACTCTTTATTATTTTCTAATTCTTTTATCTCTTGATCCAATTCTTTATGAATCAACCATGAGTTGGTATCCAGAAATAACATCCAAATAACAAAAAGCAATACAATAAGTACATATTTGTTTAAAAATATGGCAAATATCGGAATTAGTGCCGGTTTGTTTTTTAATTTCTGAATATAACTTTTAAGCTTCAATCGATGTAAGAATAATGTTGGTGTAAAGGTACAAAAGTTAATTCAAGCGTTCTTTAATTATAGTGCGAACGATATCAACAGCAACATTATTATAGTTGTTATTGGGTATAATAAGATCGGCAAATTCTTTGGTGGGATCAATAAATTGCTGGTGCATTGGCTTTAAAGTGTTTTGGTAACGATCCAATACTTCATCCATATCTCTGCCACGTTCTGCGATATCACGTTTTAATCGTCTAATCAATCGTTCATCACTGTCTGTATGTACATAGATTTTTATATCGAACATGTCTCTTATTTCTGGATTGGTAAGAATGAGAATACCTTCGACTATCATTACCTTACTTGGTTTAGTGATAATAGTTTCTTTGGTTCTGTTATGTTCTACAAATGAATAGACAGGTTGTTCTATAGTTTCTCCTTTGCGTAATGCTAAAAGGTGTTTTCCTAATAATTCAAAATCTATAGATTGCGGATGGTCAAAGTTAATTTTAACTCGCTCTTCATAGGTCAGGTGACTGGTATCTTTGTAATAGGAATCTTGAGAAATTACGCATACCTCATTCTCGGGTAATTCGTTTACAATTTGATTTACTACTGTAGTTTTACCACAACCAGTTCCTCCGGCTATACCAATAATTAGCATTTTATTTAATTTTTGGCAAATTTACTGAATGCAACTTAATCTTCTCATAAAATTTATTCACTAGAGTAATAAACCACTCCAGAAGAAGAATCTTTTCGCGCTCCGGTCACTGATTTCAAGCAATTTACCTCATTACGATCCTTTAATACTCCCATGAAAGCAAAAATTAGCGCTTCTTTAAAATCAATAATCTCAACCCTTGGAATAATAATTTCGGCCTGATTCTTTAGTTTTTTACCCAGCGTCTCGATAAGAAAATCATTTTTAGCGCCCCCACCGGTAATCAAAATTTTAGGTTTTGGCTTATTTACTTTTTTTACGGCATCAGCTATTTGAACAGCAATATGATCTACGGCAGTGTGCAAAATGTTAACCGGGGTTTCCTTGGTATTTGAGAGAATAGGAATGACATTTTTTTCAAACCATTCAAATCCTAAAGATTTGGGGTAGGGAAGTTGGTAATATCCTAAGTTGTTCAATTGCCGCAGTAGATCTTCATTTATAACTCCAGTTGATGCTAGTTTCCCTCCTTCATCAAATTCAAGGTTCATTGGTTTGCATATAAAGTTCAATAACATATTCACTGGTGAAATATCATAGGCCTTTCTTTGCCCATCTTGCTGAAAAGAGATATTACTTATTCCTCCTAAATTGAGACAAAAATCATAGTTACCAAAAAGCAATTGGTCACCAATGGGTACCAAAGGAGCCCCTTGTCCTCCTAAAGCGACATCGTTGGTTCTAAAATCACAAATTATTTTGTGACCAGATGCATTAGCTAGGTGTTGACCAGACCCCATTTGATAGGTCAACCCAATTTCTGGTTGATGAAAAACAGTGTGACCGTGGCTGGCAATAAAATCAACCACAAGGTTATTTTTGTCTATAAATTTTTTAACTTCACTGCCTAGCCATTCACCATATTCGTTATGAAACGCCAGTAATTTTGAAGCTTCGAGATGTATTGAATTTTTTAGTCTTTCTTTGAACTTTGCAGAGTAGTCGATACTATGGGTAGTTTCTATAGAAAAACTCCAAGCACCATTTTTTTCTTCAAAATAACAATAGGCTATATCTAAACCATCTAGAGAGGTTCCAGACATTAACCCTATTACTTTGTATATGTGTTTTTGGGAATTCATTTTACTTGACCAAACTAGTAAAATAATTTGAACAATGAAGAGCCCTCAATTATATTTTGGTGATGTATTGGAGGTCAAACTCCTCTGGATTGATTTCTGGTAAAGATTTCTTGTAGTAAAAATCAATGATTTGATTTTCAAGATATGATCTTATTTTTCCGATCTTATCTTCATTATAAAGGCGATAAACATGCACAGCTTCCAGTTTTTTAAAAGCCCTCATAAGTTCATCTGGATTTTTTACAATATCAAACGTTTTATAGTGCTCAAATTTCCCTTTCATCCATCTATGGCTAGATAATTTGGTTTGACTATCGATAAGCTCTTTTTTAAGTCGATCAAATTTTTCGATGTTCGAAACGTCTTCGTTAAGTGCGCGATCTAGATTGATCTTTGCTTTTGTAAATTGTCTTTCGAATTTGAAATCAACAACATACATGTCTTTTTTTACTTTTTTTACTACTTCGTAGAGTGCATTTTCATAGACTATAGCAAAGTCTTCATAACTATATAATGCATTGAGAAATACAATAGCGTGCTTCTTGTAATTTTTCGGAATCGGCTGTTTTTTGGCAGAGATAAAAAGAGAATGTAGTTCTTGTTCTATCTCATCGGGAATATCTACAAATTTTGAATCATTCTTTAATGTTCTTAACTGAGAGGTAATTTGGAGTCTAGTGCCTTTATAGACTTCAGATTTATATTTAAATCGATATCTGTTGGGAGAATCTGGACGTGCGCCTTGAGCATATACCATTCCCACGGATAAGAAAATAGAAAGAAGCGTTAAGAACTTCATAAATAGTAATATTGGTCGATACTAGTTTAGGGTTAAGTTCTTTATTACACCTTTGGGAATGTGTAATCGCTTAAATGATAACGTAATAAATGTTAAAATTGTTATATCAAAAATACAAAAAATATAAATGACTATTGTTTAATCGATTGTACTTCTTCTAGAGTAACCATTTTTTTCTGTGTATTCCCCCAACTATTCATGATATAATTCATTACGTCCATTATTTCTTCATCTTCTAGTCCTAAAGAAGTCATAGCACTATTGTAGCTTTCTCCATTTACTTCTATGGGGCCATTCAATCCATATTTTATAGAGTGTATGCTTTCTTTACGTTTATTAACCAGCCAATCTGAACCTGCGAGAGGCGGAAATACTTTTGCGGTTCCTTTTCCGTCAGGGAGATGACATTGCATGCAAAAATCTGAGTAAACTTCTTTTCCACGGGCGATACTTTCGGTTAACTCTTTTTCCTGTATATCATCATCTTGTAAGATGACATAGTCGTTATTAGAAACACTGGGTTGCGCCACTATAGAAACGGTAATAATGAATACAATAACTTCTAGTAGTAAAAGATTCTTTTTGTTTTTTTTCATTGAAGATAGGATTAGAAGTTATTTAATTTTTCGGAATTATTTTTACAATTCCTTTATTTTCAACAGCAACATAGATAAAACCATCTGGCCCTTGTCTTACGTTTCTTACTCGTCCAAAGCCATCGAGTAATTTTTTTCGACCTGTTACCTCATTATTAGTGAGTTCTAATAGTTCCAGATATTGAAATTTGAGAGATCCTACAAGCAGGTCATTTTTCCAATCGGGATATTTACTACTGGTGACAAAATCCATTCCGCTCGGTGCTATTGATGGGACCCAATAATATAGTGGTTGTTCCATTCCCTCTTTTTGGGTGATATCGGTAATTGATGTACCGCTATAATTTATCCCATATGTGATCACTGGCCAGCCATAATTCACTCCTTTTTTGATGGGATTGATCTCATCACCACCTCTTGGACCGTGTTCATGAACCCAGATCGTACCATCAGGATGAATTGCCATGCCTTGAGGGTTTCTATGTCCATAGGAATAAATAGCTTTTTTTGCGCCTTTTTGAGATACAAAAGGGTTATCATCAGGAATACTACCGTCATCATTTAAACGATAGATTTTCCCTCCATCTTTTGTAATGTCTTGAGGGTTAACATCTCGATTACCTCGATCTCCAATACAGAAATATAGATACCCTTGGTTGTCAAATTCTATTCGAGACCCAAAATGATGCCCTCGGGTTGTATTAGGAGTTCCTTTATATAATTTTTGAATATCGACCAGTTGATTATCTTTTAATTTGGCTCTTATGAGTGCTGTATTTCCTCCCTTTTCAGAACCTTCTTTTGAAGAATATGTAATATAAATCCAACCATTTTTTGTGTACTCTGGGTGTAATTCTATATCAAGCAATCCTCCTTGGTTTCGATTATAAACTTCGGGGACATTACCAATTAAATTCTTTTTTCCGTCCTTGAAATGAATGAGCTGACCACTTTTTTCTGTAATGAGCATACTTTGATCAGGAAGCCATGTCATTCCCCAGGGAATTTGTAAATCGGGGACTACGATTTCTGTATCATAATTTTTAGGATCGGGTTGAATCTGGATGTCATTTTCTTTGGTCTCTTGTGCACAAGCCGAAAAAACTATACCCAAGAGAATTATAAAGGAAGATAATTTCATGTGTAAATTTTTATTCTACCTCGGAAAAATACAAAGAAAATTACTTTATAATCTATAATTTATGTTAATCCCACCGTATACATTAAATGGTAAACCAGGATAAAAATACCTAGGTGCATTTCCTCCAAAACCGCGGGCATTTATTTGTAATTGAGAAGCATAATCGATGTCTAAAATGTTATTGGCACCAAAGGTTATATCGAAAACTAAATGATTACCAATTTGATTTTTGTATCCAATTTTAGCGTGTAATAATTCGTAAGCTTCTCCAAATGCAGTGTTGGCATCATTAGCGGGAATTTCTCCAACGTGTTGAAAGTTAAGGTTACCAAAAAAACCTTTATTTACTGATACATCTACACCTAGATTAATTACATGAGAAGGAACACCGGTGAGATCATTACCAGAAAAGTCGTTGTCAAGATCTATAAATTCATCAAATTCATGATCATATATCGAGGTGTTAAAAAATGCTTTTACTACTCTTGTTTTCTTTTTGATGATATCAAAGTTGAGGTCGAATTCAAGACCATTATGTGTTGTTTTCCCTGCATTAATAGCAAAAAAGTTATCATCTATAGTTCGTCTCGAAACCAAGAGATCTTTTACTCTTAAGGTATAGACAGAAACCGAGCCATATAATAAATCATTAAACGTGCTAAATCTGGTCCCTAATTCATAATTCCAGCCTATTTCAGGTTTAATATCTGGGTTAAATAGACCGTCTGGGAGTAGGGTTTCCGAAGTTGTTGGTGTAGAGAAACCATGAGCTATATTTCCATAAACTGTAACAGAGGGGTTAATGCTATAATTTGCACCAATTTTGGGAGAAAAAATAGGATCGAATTCAAAATCACCAGAACTGTCTTCGCCATCAGAAAGAAATTTATCCTCGATATCAAAAAATGTTTGATTAAGATTAAAACCAAGATCTACATATAGTTTTTCGTTGATCTTATAATTTCCTTCAGCAAAAAGATTGTAATAGTATCTCTTTTCATTTAAATCTGACAATTGATCCCCTTGTACGCTTCCTGTGCCAACGGGAAAATCCTCATAGAGGTTTTCAAAGGTTTCTCCATTGTAGTTGTCATAATATAATTCTGCCCCGACTAGCCATGAAAGTGGCATTTTGACTAACTTGGTCGTACCTAAAATTTTGGAACGGATACCAATGGTAGATGATTCTTCATTTAAGATATTAAAGGGTCTTGGTTCATCATTATTTCTAAGAGAACCAAAAACACTATTATGTAACGAGGTATTTGTATTGAACTTGTGTTTCCAGGTAATCCCTGCAATAGCATAATTTACATCTTCAAAAGCTTGAGATCGTCCCCAGGTAAATGCAGCTTGTCTTGGGGAGTTATTAAAGTCTTCCAGATCTAAAGAGCTAGGGATTCCAGCCTCTAAATCAATATAACTTCCAAAAATTGAAATATTGTCTTTGTCTCCAAAATCTATACTTGAGGTTAAAGTAACTGTATTTCTGTTGTATTCATTGTTGTCCCTATACCCATCAGAAGATGTATTACTAAAAATAATGTTTAGTGACGCGTTTTCTTTCCCTACTGAAGTCTTTGCCAGAAGTCTTCTCAATCCGTAACTGCCAAAAGTAGAAGATAGGTGAGCGGTAGTACTTTTACTAAAATTATACTCGGGTTGCAATATAATAGTTCCACCGAGGCTTACACCAAAACTACTGGATAGGGGACCTTTTTCAATTTCGATATGGGATAGAGAAGCTAGTTCTAAATCTTCAATAGATGATTCTCCATTACCATCAGTTAACGGAATTTCTCCGAAATACGCTTTTATATTTGCGGTGCCAAAAAGATTTCTGGCTCCAATTCCACGTATCGTGATTCTATTAGTATTTAACGTTCCATTTTGCATAAATACGCCGGGTATCCGGTTTAAAATAGGATGTAATTCTACAGCATTTGCTTTGTTAATGTCATTTGTTGAGATATAGGATACAGATTTAGTTTCCTCCAGATATCTATGAGGTCTTGAATAATCTTCTATCAGCACTTCTACCAAATCGGTAATGGGAGTCAATGTAATGGTTAAAAGATTATCTGTATTATAGTTTTTTTTATCGATAATCATATCTATTTCGGCATACCCGTCTTTCGAAAAGTTTAATTGCCCAGAGGATTCAATAGTAAACTTACCGTCTGCATCACTGTAAGTGGTTGTGTTATTTTTTGTGTCAGATATTGTAACATTTTCAATAGGAAGGTTAGTAGTGGTGTTAATGATAATTCCTTTTACAGAATGTTGTGAATACAATTGAAAACTTAGGATAAAGCTTAATAATAAAAGTGTTTTTCTCAAAATTTGATTTTTACTCAAATATCGTAAACCCAATACAAACGGGTTTAAAAATCATGATTCTGTTAACGTTTTTTGTGAAATTCTTAGGTTTTATAGAGATGAAACATTTTTAGATAGTTTTTTTAGGATAAAACAAATTGTATTATGTATATTTGCGCCCGCAAAAAGGAAGTAATTTTTCTTTTTTTCGGGGTGTAGCGTAGCCCGGTCATCGCGCCTGCTTTGGGAGCAGGAGGTCGCAGGTTCGAATCCTGCCACCCCGACCAACAAAATCCAATCACGAAAGTGGTTGGATTTTTTATTTGGTACCACTTTAAAACAAAATTTTAGAGTTTGAAATTAATTGAAAATATAAATAAGAAAATGAAAGTGTATATGGTATGAAGAACATACTTTTTTGCACATCATTACTTTATCCTTGATCCAGGAACAGGTGGTTTTTCTTTTCACAAAATAAGAAATTGTTATTATTCTTGAATTTCATATCTACATCCCACATCCCATTTTTATATAGGTTTAGCACTAGTTTTGTATGTTTCCCTCAAGTGCAAGTTAGGCATCAGGATATCTTAGTTTAACATCATCTCCATACTTTAAACAGTGCACAAAGGCCTATGTTCCTTGATAAGAATGTTGTTGTTTTTTAAGATTTAGTTAAAATAATTAGAGATTTTTTTGAGAATTAACAGTTTTTTGGCAAAAAAAATATATATTTACCTCAGTATAATTGGTTGACCAATCTAGTTAACCAATTTGGTTAGCCAGGAAATAAAATTTTAAAAAAACAAATCATGAAACACAAATTCTTACAATTAGGTCAATGGTCTTTTTGTATAATTCTGTTGGGTATTCTTTTTGCTTCTTGTGATAATGAAGAAGAAGGACTCAGCGCAGATCAAAATATGAGGGATGCCGCACCACTTTCGGTTAATTTTACCACATCTTCTATGTTTTTAGAAGTTACGACCACGAACACATCTAAAAATGCAAGAACCTATTTATGGGATTTTGGTGTTGAGGGTACAGATGATGATACATCTGCAGAGTTTGCTCCAACCTACACCTATGAAGTTGAAGGAACCTATACCGTTACATTAACATCTAAGGGAGATGGTGGGCAAGAAGAAACTATTACATCCGAAATTGTAGTGTCTAGAGAAATGATTAACCCATCGGCATCTTTTACAAGCGAAGAAGATTTCTTGATGGTCACTTTTAAGGATGAGTCTGTGAATGCAACGTCTTATGCTTGGGATTTTGGTGATGGTAGTGGTACTTCTACAGAGGCAAGCCCCACATATACGTATAGTGCTGCGGGGACTTATACCGTTTCACTAACCGTAACCAGTTCAACAGGAGACACTAATGTAACTACTTCAGATATAACCGTAGCTGCAGTTCCCGTTCCACCAACTGCAAGCTTTACATTTGCTCAAACAAATTTAGAGGTAGTTTTTACTGATGCATCAGAAGTGAATGATGGTAATATTACGGCATATTCATGGGATTTTGGTGATGGATCCGGCACTTCTACAGAAGCGAGTCCAACATATACCTATACTGCAGACGGAGATTATACCGTTACTTTAACCATAACTTTCGATGAAATCTCGGGAGAAACAACCTCTGTGGCTACACAAACGGTGAGTGTCGAAGCAGGTGTTGTTACAGCTACTTTTAAAGCCGTGGTATTAAATGGCACTATGGATGAATTTACCAATAATACAGGAGATAATGCAGATGCATGGGATATGTCTCCAAATAGTACGGTAATAGACAATACTGGGACAGAAATTCCAAGTCCATATAACGCTATTTGGAACAATTCGGATTTAGATAGCTGGCTGCAAACAAATTGTGGTGATGATAGCGAACAACCTTCTTCTACCAGCGATGGAACATACCAAAGTGGTGTAAAAACAAGAGGTCTTAAATTGAATGAAGCTTGTCGTCGTCTATATCAGGTTGTTACGGTAGAGGTAGGGGTAGAATATACCTTGACAATTGATACTCGTTCAGAAGTATTAGGTGTCAATACAGAAGTTTATATTCTAAATTCTCAAGTTGTTGACGAAACAGATTTAGCAGGAAATGCAGATGCTTCTCTTACTATTGGAGATGAGGATTTTAACACTTCCAAAGGAGATCCTACAACAAATACATTTACAACTTCAACATTTACATTTATTCCAACTACAACAGAGGTTGTCATTTATGTAAGAGCACCACTAGCTATAGATAATAGTAATGAGGTGTTTATTGATAATATCGATATTATTACTCCAGGATTCTAATATAAACATCTTTAAGTTTATAAATAACCCGATGGTTTCTGGCCATCGGGTTTCTTCATTTGGTTAGATAAAAACCGTATATACTTCACAATAATATTTAGGTTGTACAAATACACCACTTTTTAAGGATATATTGGCTATATTTTATTTTCTAAGAACTCTTTACTACTTAAGAATTTCAAATTTTTGTCCATATTTATTAGCAAACTCTAAATTTTATGTTCTATAAAATTTCAAAAATAACGGTGGAATTTTTTATTGAGGAATTTTGTAAAAACTTCTCTTTTTTTTAGTAAAAAATTACGGTTTTAACATAAAGTAAAACAAAATATCAACACTCAATCGTTTGCGCGAAAAAATGAAACCTTCAATGTTACCAAAAGCGATTTTTTTTTAGAAATATTTATTACAACGTTTGAGAAATTTACTAATAATTGATTTCCAGACGCTTTTATTAACAATCACACAAACTAAAAACTAAATGATGAAAAAACGCTTACTCTATTTTGGGTTACTTTTATGTTTATTGTTCCCGAATTTTGGTACTGCACAGTCTTTAAGAAATTTACCCTTTTCATGGGATAATGTAACCGTCTATTTCCTAATTACAGACCGTTTTAATAATGGAGACACTACTAATGACATTAATTTTGACCGTCAACAAAATAGTAGAAATAATGAATTAGATTTTCATGGGGGAGATATTCCAGGTGTAACACAAAAACTTCGTGAAGGTTATTTTGATAAACTGGGGGTGAGTGCAATCTGGGTAACCCCAGTAGTAGAAAACAGACATGGGTTTAATAATCCACCAGCCAACGATCCTACGTTTAGAGATTATCCGTATCATGGGTATCACACCAATGATTGGACTGCTTTTGATCCTAACTTTACAACAGCCGAGCAATTTGAAGAATTTATAGATGAGGCCCATAATCATGGGATAAGAGTACTTCTCGATATTGTGATGAATCACTCGGGATATAGAACTTATAAAGAGGTAAATGGGCAATTAGAATTTGTAGATGAAGATTACCCGAGCGATTGGGTACGATTACAATGTGGTGCAGATAATGGAGAATTACCATGTGACGATTTAACCACGCCACTTTTTGGGCTGCCAGATATTCGTACAGAATCCTTCAGTGCTGTTAATCTTCCACAATGGCTTTTGGATAAGTGGGATGCCGAAGGTAGAAGACAACAGGAATTAGATGAGCTAGATGCTTATTTTACCAGAACAGGAAAACCCAGAGCACCAAGATATTATCTTATTAAATGGTTAACCGATTGGGTTCGAGAGTATGGTATCGATGGGTTTAGAGTAGATACCGAAAGACATGTAGGAGTAGACGCTTGGGCAGAACTCAAGGATGAAGCTGTATTAGCTTTAAAGGAGTGGAAACAAAATAATACGAATAAGAAACTAGATGATCTTGATTTTTACATGACGGGGGAACATTCTGGTGTAAATATTATTGGTAACGTTGGGGATCAATTACCAGACGATTTTACCGTAGGTAAGTTTAATAGTATGATCAATTTTAGATCACCAAAAGAAGCATATACAGATTTAGGTCAAGAACAGATATTTAGTTCTTTCGCTGCAAAACTGAATGATAATGATGGTGGATTTAATACTCCAGGGGAGTATAACATGATCAGTTATTTAAGATCTCATGATTTTAGTGAGTTCTATACTGGGAATATGTTCTACGGAGGTACTACTTTACTATTGTCCCCAGGGGGTGTTCAGATTTATTATGGCGATGAATCTGGAAGACAATTTTTTGATTCGCAAACCTATGTTGATGCAGGGTATCGTGGCGATATGAATTGGGATTCTATAGATGAAGCTATGTTATTTCACTGGCAAAAACTAGGAACTTTCAGAAGGCATCATACTTCTGTAGGGGCCGGAAGTCACCAGAAATTAAGCGATTCACCATATATTTTCAAAAGAGAATATAATCGTAATGGCGATAGTGATAAAACTTTAGTTTTTCAGGGAGTCGATGGAGATTTTACAGGAGCTCTTAATGTTTTTGGATTATGGCAAGATGGTACTGTATTGAAAGATTATTTTTCAGATACTACCGCTACCGTAACCAATGGAACCATAACCTTTGGGACTACTTTTGGACTAGTATTAGTAGGTGAACCGATCGACACTTCAGATGCTGTAAGTTTAAATATTACTCCAGCTTCAGGGACATATGCTGGTGCGATAAATGTGGAAATGACAGCTTCAACCACTGCAGATGCCACCGTAACTATTTTCTATACTACAGATGGTACTACACCTTCTTCAACCAGTATGCCTTATAGTACTTCTTTTACGATAGAAGATACGACTACTGTTAAGGCAATTGCTATAGATTCAGACGGGAATGAATCTTCTGTAGTGACCAGAGATTATAGTATTGGAGATATTAGCGCTTTCGATATACATTTCAAAAAACCTTCAGATTGGTCAACGTCCTTTGTATATCTTTTTGATCAAAATACAGGCGAAGCTCTTCCAGGATTCCCTGCATGGCCAGGAGTAGCGATGAGTCAAGAAGGAAATTCTCCTTGGTTTGTGTACAATGTTGATCAAAGTGTGCCTGTTGGGATTGTATTTAATGATAATGGTGGAACGCAAACCGATGATCTCTCAAGAACTGTAGAAGGTTGGTATGATAACCAATGGTTTGATGATTGTCCTTCAGATTGCCCAGGAGGCACCACTACAGCATTCGATATTAACTTTAAGAAACCTGCCGATTGGAATACCATATTTGTGTATTTGTATGATAAAAATGCTAATGCCTCAATTCCGGGATTCCCGGCATGGCCAGGAGTACAAATGAGTGTGATTAAAGATACACCGTGGTTTACCTATACAGTAGATGAAACTGTAGAAGTGGGTATAGTGTTTAACGATAATGGAGGTGCACAAAGTGATGATTTGTTTAGAACAACAGAAGGATGGTATGACAATCAATGGTTTGATACTTGCCCAAGTGATTGTCCTGGAGATATTATAGAGCAAGGATTCGAAGTATATTTCAAAAAACCAGGTGCTTGGAGTTCTGCTTTTATTTATATCTATGATAAAAATGCGAATGCACCCATTCCTGGAGCACCAGCTTGGCCAGGAGTAGCTATGAAATCATTATTAGGTTCTCCATGGTATTCTATTACAATAGATGAAACTGTAGAGGTAGGAATAGTTTTTAACGATAATGGTGGAGCTCAAAGTGATGATCTGTTTAGAGCAACAGAAGGGTGGTACGACAATCAATGGTTTGATACTTGCCCAAGCGAATGTCCAGATGATACATTACAACCTACTCCAGGAACACCCTTTTTAAAGAAAAAAGAACATCTTATCAATATTCAGCCAAATCCTTTTAAGGATCAACTTATCTTATCTTTCAACAGAAAGTTAAATAAGAGCGATGATCAGATTTTTGTTGAGATATATGATTTACACGGAAAAAGAATAAACCTTCTTCCGGGAGGTAGATTAAAGAGTAATGCAGTAAGCCTAAATACAAATGCACTTCCGAAAGGAATTTATATGATAAAAGTTACTTCTGGCGCACTAACAGAAGTTATCAAAGTTGTTAAGTAGTATATTGTAGAATTGGTTAAATAAAAATCGGTTATGGCTTAAAGTCATAGCCGGTTTTTTTATTAAAATATTATAGTTTTTTAAGAAAAATAAATGTCATCTTCGTTCATAAAATGATGCTTAGGTCGTATCTTTATAGTCCATAATTGGAAAACAATTTCTTCTCTAAATTTTATCTATGGAAAACCTTGATGCAGCAAGACTCCAAATGGCATTTACACTTATTTTTCACATTGTTTTTGCTTGTATTGGAATGGTCATGCCCTTTTTTATGGTGGTCTCTCATTATAAATGGTTAAAGACCCGTGATCAGATATATTTAACACTTACGAAATCGTGGCAGAAGGGTGTTGCGATTTTTTTTGTCACCGGTGCGGTCTCAGGTACTGCCCTGTCTTTTGAATTGGGGCTGTTATGGCCAGAATTTATGAAACATGCAGGTCCCATAATTGGAATGCCGTTTTCCCTAGAAGGAGCGGCGTTTTTTGTTGAAGCGATAGCCTTAGGCTTTTACTTATATGGATGGGGAAAATTGCCAGAGAGATTTCATTGGTTTACAGGAGTCATTATTGGTTTATCTGGAGTAGCTTCAGGAATTTTGGTCGTGGCTGCAAACGGCTGGATGAACTCTCCAACTGGTTTCGATTATATCGATGGAGAATTTTTGAATATAGATCCTATTAAGGCAATGTTAAATCCTGCATGGTTTACTCAAGCATTGCACATGACATTAGCCGCCTTTACAGCTACGGGATTTGCGGTGGCAGGAATTCATGCATATCAGGTGTATAAAAAACGTAAAGTAGCGTTGCATACTAAAGCGTTTAAAATAGCTATAACATTTGGAGCTGTTGCAGCTATTTTACAACCTATAAGTGGTGATATTTCTGCAAAAGATATTGCGAAACGTCAACCGGTTAAATTGGCTGCTATGGAAGCTCATTATCATACCGAAAAGGGAGCCGATTTATATATAGGAGGAATAGTAAATCCAGATACGCAAGAGGTAAACTATAAAATAGCACTTCCGGGCATGTTATCCTTTTTAGCTTTTGGAGATATAGATGCTGAAGTTAAGGGATTAAATGATTTTCCTGAGGATGAAATACCCAACGTACCAATGGTGCATTATGCGTTTCAGATCATGGTGGGTATTGGTAGTGTATTGTTGCTTGCTGGGGTGTTGTATTTTGTGTCGCTTAAAAAGAAAAAATGGTTCGAGAATAATAAATACTGGTTATTGTTTGCTATCCTGGCACCTATGGGATTTATTGCATTAGAGGCCGGTTGGATTGTTACCGAAGTAGGAAGACAACCCTGGATCATACATAAAATAATGAGAACCAAAGATGCCGTAACGCCTATGCCGGGAATTGTTTTTAGTTTTTATACCTATGTTGTAGTGTATCTCACACTATCAGTAGCTGTCACCTGGTTGATGTTGCGACAAATTAAAGTACTTAACCAATCTAAGTAAACGATCTATGTTATACGTTGTTTTATTTTTCTTAATTTTTTCTTTGTACCTCTATGTGTTGTTAGGAGGAGCCGATTATGGAGCAGGTATTGTAGAACTTTTTTCATCTGAAGAGAATCAAAAAATCACAAAAAAAACAATATACCGGGTTATGGGGCCTGTTTGGGAGGCTAACCATATCTGGATTATTATCCTTATTGTGATACTTTGGATCGCTTTTCCTGGGTATTATAATATTTTAGTGGTGTACCTTCATATTCCTATAACCATTGTCTTGTTGGGAGTTACCCTTCGTGGTGTGGCTTTTGTTTTTAGACATTATGATGCGATTATAGACAATTCTCAAAAATTGTATGATGCCATGTTTAAGGTTTCAAGTTTTATAACTCCGATATTTCTAGGGATGGTTTTTGGAGGGCTAATTAGCGGAAACATCATTATAGAAGACGATGTTACCAATTTATCTTTTTACGAAGCGTTTCTTAAGCCGTGGTTAAACGTTTTTAGTCTACTAATAGGTCTTTTTTTTGCAGCGCTATGTGCATTTTTATCTTCAGTGTTACTCATTGGTGAGGCAGACTCAGGAAAAGAACAGATTTATATTAGAAAGTCTGCTATAGCAACAATTGTGGTTTTCATTACTGGGTTGGTAACATTTATTTATGGATATGCAACCGGTAAAGAATTTGTAATGAGTTTTATTCAGGATCCATTTTCGGTAATCGCCGTGATACTATCAGCATTATTGTTAGCTCCACTTTGGATTACCATAAAGAGAGGGAATAAAGTATGGAGCCGTTTTTTTGCTGGGTTGCAGGTGTTTTTGATTCTTTTGGCAGCACTTATCTCGCATTTTCCGAATATATTAATCACCAAAACCTCTAGTGTTAGTCTCTTAGAAGGTGTAGCACCACAAAGTGTAATTCAATCTTTGGGAGTAGCATTACTTGTAGGAGGGTTAATTATTCTTCCAGGGCTTTTTCATCTTTTAAAATCGTTTAAAATGATCAAGATTTTGGAAAGAGATTAATTTCTTTTTTTATGCTACCAAATACTGTATTGAATTTGGTTTTTAAAGGCAATCTCCTAATATGAGATTGCTTGAATTTACTTTTATAGTATTAAAAAACTAATATTAATTTTAAAAAGTAAATCAAATGAAAACAAATCAAAAATTTGGCGTGCAAACATTAAGTGCAGAAGAAACTAAACAATTAAATGGAGGATTTATTTTCCCAAGTTTAATCGCTACTATTATTACTGAAGTAGCTATTATTAAGCACAATATTGAAACTACCATAGAAATGATGCAAGAGACAGATCGATAGATCAGTACAACGATTTACCAAAGCAATGAATAATGTGTTTGGTCAAATGAAAATATGTATGGTATAAAAGCCTTGAGAAATAATCTACTTCTCAAGGCTTTTATATGTTTTATAGGGTAGAATTTTGACAAAGCAATATATCGTTTTTAAGACCAATCTCTAAATATGAGATTTCTTGATTTTACTTTTAGGTAATCTAAAAATCAGTATTAATTATAAAAAGAAATCTTATGAAAACAAACGAGAATTTTCATCTTCAGGAACTTAGTGCCGAAGAGACAAAACAATTAAACGGAGGAATTATTTTTCCAGGGCTTATCACCACAGTAGAGGTGGGATTTGTAATTCTTAAGCACAAGGTAAAAAGTGCGATAGCTGCCATAGAAGAGGGGACAAGTGTTATCAATCAATAACAGTAAATATTTACCACCAAAATAAAAGTCTTAAGATTATTATGCTTAAGACTTTTATTTTTTGAAAAGGTGTATGCTTTTAAATACTTTTTTTTGAAATCTCAGAATTTGAGATATCCTAAGATTAGTTTTACCTCAGATTTCAATACGAAACAAATCGAACATAAATAATTAATTTAATTCAATCAAAAATGAAAAATTTAACGAGTACAGAAGTAAGAGAAATTAATGGTGGAATCGACGGTGTAGCTTTGGCAAATGCTTTAGCTGAAATCCAAAGACAATTGGATGCTATCGATAAGTTAGGAAACATGACAGGGACTAGTGATGATTACCATAATTAATATATCATATAATTATGAAAGATCTTAAAAAACTAGGAACTCCAATAAGCAGGGAGCAACAAAAGGATATAAAAGGGGGAGCAAAAAGAATTCCTATCGGAATCGGAATAGATGACGAATGTATGTTCCCATTGGCACCACCACCTCCGGGATGTAACTGGCATCTAGATATGGAGGCATGTACAGCAAGACTTATATGCTTAGATCTTATAGAACTAAGATAATATTATAAAAAGGCTATCAGCATATTGATAGCCTTTTTAATTTAAATAAATTTCGAACGGGTAAAGCGTGTTTTTTTTACGATTGCGGCGTACGCCTTTAGTGTTCTTAAATATTAATAATTCATATACGGAAATTGGAATAAAAGGCTATATTTGCTATCCAATTTTCGGGTAGTAGCTTAGTCCGGTTAAAGTGCTGGTCTGGGGGACCAGAGATCGGAGGTTCGAATCCTCTCTACCCGACATCTTTTAAACCCCTTTTATACAGGGGTTTTTACATTTTTATAGCAAAAACAATCAACAATTTTTTAATGTAAATTTTCTGTTCTAAGCCGTTATTGGACATATAATAGTAGATTTGTTTGACAAAATGATATGATTGAAGCTAACCATGTTTGAGTTGAGATTTTTGTGATAACTTATTGATTTTTAATCCTGTAATTTTTCTATGGTTTCTTTATAAACCTTAGTAGTATTGCTTTTTTCGGATAGTGCAATTTTGTAGGCCTTTTCTAAATACGTCTTTGCCATATTTTTTTCTTTATTTTCTCCGTACGCTAACCCTAAATAATAATTTGCCAAATGAGATGCGGGATAAAGCTCAACCCAATATTTAAATATTTCTATGGCTTCCTTACTTTTATTTCTTTGCATTAACCTTCTACCTACATTTTTTAGACAACTCATACTGTAAAGCCTATCTGCGTTTGGATAAACTTCAAATCCGTAAGTATCAGATAGATTTTGATGAAAAGATAAAATATTGTCTTTGGCGGGTCCTTCTTTTTCAATTAAGTCAATGTAATCGACTATCCATTTTTCTTTTGGGAAAATAAAATCAAAAGCAGTAATTAACCCTGGTAAAATTACGTCAGTATGCCCTTCACCTTCTATTATTTCCGCTTTTGTATAAATGCTACCATTGTTGAGCTTAGCTAGTTTTTCATTGAAATCTTTAACGTTTGTATTTATGAAAGACTGTGATTCTGCATCTTTACCTCCAGATACGATATATAAATAACTTTGTTTTGTTTCGAGTTTATTATAAAGCGTTTCGAGATTTTCAATTAATCGTTCATCTTTTTTATATCCATCTCCAATAATGTTCCCAGCTGCAAAACAGATGTAGGCTTGAAATAAATTAGGCTTATGTAATAACGTATGTAAACCAATTATTGATGAAGGGGAAAAACCAACGAAAGTCTTGAAGCTATGTATCCGATACCTTTTTTCTATCAAGGGTAATAGTTCGAACTCTAAGAATTTTACAAATTCTTCTTGATGATCTCCATAATTATACCTTCTTTTTCGATGGTTACTATACAGATTAGGAGCAAAGTAATTTCTATGTTTTTCTCCAGGACTTATAGATATCACTATAGACTCTGGCATGCGTGAAGTATTACTTAATTGGTTTACAACTGCGCTCGTTGTATTAAACAATAAACCATCATCTAAAACCAAGATTATTGGGTATTTCTTTGTTGATTTTTCGTATTGGTTTGGTAAAGTTATATTGAGGGTTCTGGTTTCGTTAATGTGCTTTGAATCTATAGTCAAATGTTCAACCTTTGTTTGCGCTATAAAACGATAAGATATAAGAAGTAAAAGTATTACTATTTGAAACTTCATTTTTTTCAAATTTTATTGATGATAAATCGCAATTTTTAATTCAATTATTCAATCTTTACCCAATACATAGGTTTTGAAAACATATTTCCATGGCATGAAAATAATTGGAATAAAAATTAAGATAAATATTTGTGACCAATCTTCGGCTTCGCTGCTAGCCAAAGTTCCGTTTTTCCATAACGGATATGCTACAAATACTAGCCATAATCCCTTATAAAAAATCATAAAAAGCATTATCGGTAACATTCTAAGTGTATGAACAATTCCTAAACCAGAGAGTGTAGTATATGCTGCGATTGCACACCATGTAACTGCAATTTCTGGATTCCATTCGCCTTCATGAGTAATTAATTCTGTCCAAGCATCTTTGGCTGCAAATAGGAACATCAGTAAAAAGAATAGCTTAAGAACATAAAGTTTTAAGGGCCAAATGCTTTTGTATTTATCTGATGGCCGAAATAGAAATTTGATAAGATAAGGTAATTTCATAAGGATTAATTGTATTGGAACAAATATCTATTTTTACCAAACCGTTACACTTCACATTTGTGAAGAAATCGAATTATGACAACTCCTGTCTAATTCTGCTTAAACTTCCAGGGTTTAATCCCAAGTAAGAAGCTATATAAATCAAAGGGACATTTTTTACAATAGCAGGATGCGCTTTCATAAGTTTAATATATCGTTCTTTTCCTGTTAATGTGGTTAAATCTATTATTCTTTGTTTGCTTGATTGTAGATAGAAATGAAGTACTTTTTCTGTATATTCTTGAGAAGTCAAACCAATATGAGAAGCTTTTTCAACATTTTTTTTACTTATGCGAAGCAACTCACAATCTGTTATACAATGTAAATTCTCATTTGAGACGCTTTGATTTATAAAATGATAGTAAGAAGTAAAAAAACGAGGGCCGCTATTGATATCTGTAGTTACTTCGTTTCCATTTTCGTCGTGATGAAAATTTCGCATATGCCCGGAAACAATAAAATTATGATATTTATGAATGGTTCCTTCACTTTCAAGAATGGTTCCTTTTTTTACAAAAACAGGTTCAAATATTTCTTTGCAATGTTCTTGATCACTTTCTGGAATTTCAACGAGATGCCTTACATAATCAAAGAAAATTTGAAAAAGATGAGAAATCTGTTTTTCTGTCTTGATGATTTTATAATTTTTCATTCAAACTCAATTCTATACATTAATTGTTTTCCCTTGTTCTAAGGAACATTCAGTTTTATGATGAATTATTGATCCTATATTATTAGTACTACTTTTTTACTCATCCAATAGTCGTCTATGATAATTAATTTGGCCTAAGTGGTAAGTCAAATGTTTTAGTAAATGTACCAGTAAATATTCATTCGCTTCAGCTTTAGAAAACTTTAATATTGGGTAATTGTTTCTCAACTCATCATCAGAAATAGAAAGGAGCGATTTTTTTATCATTTCTTTAGTTTCATGTATACCGTCTATCAAGGTAGTTCTAGAAACATTTTTTTGAGAAAATTCGAGTTCTCTATTTCTTATATAGCCTGTTTTTCCAATTTCCTTACCAATATAGGTATGTAAGTTGCCAATGAGATGCAGGCTCAAATTTCCTGCAGAATTGGAGACGTTTTTGTCTATTCGCCAAATGTTTTCTTCATTCTTGTAGAGCTCTAATTCTGTAATTAGAGTATTTAGTTCATTTTCAAAAAATGTTATTAATTCATTTGTAGTCATATATAAGATCTTTCAATATTCTAATATTACTTTTTTTATTTGCTTAATCCTATTAGGGATTTGTGAATTTCTACTAAAATTTATTGCTAAAACTATGGTCGAATTAAGTGAAATTTTTTAAAAAACGTACAGTCTTCTCCTTGTAATTATTTGTTAATTAAAGTTAGTATTTTTCTTATTAATGAAAAGTTCTATCCTTTTTGAAGATTCGATAGCGTAGTGAAGAATTCTTTTGTTATGAAATCGATTAGGTTGTCAAAAATGCTTATTCCCACAACGTCTGCAACATTAGATGTTTAATATATTTGAAAACGCTACAATAATAGTGGGTAAGGAGTAATACTCCGTTGGAAACATTACAATGAATTCTGTTACCCTTACTGAGCTTGTCGACCTAAGAAATTAAGTCGTAATAAGCTATGCGTGTTGTTAAGCACTGGTTTTATATTTTTACTTTGAATTTAGCCCAAAGTTCCTGTTTAAATTCCGTTTCATTTTTCAACAATAATTCTGTTGTCAAGTCAAGTTCTTTTACTTTCAATGTATTTCCCGTAATTGTTATTCGACCATTTTCAGTAGGTAGTGAAATTAGACGTTTCCTTGTGAAATGAGAATTCGGACTGGTTTGATGATACTTACACATCTCTTTAAACTCCTTAAATTCTCTTTTTTGGGTTTTAAAAATGTATTCTGGTGTTTCCTTGTCGTTTTCAATTTTGTTCACCTGCAAATATCCATTTTCGTATTTGTCAATTTTGTAATTCCCTCTTTTGTCTTTTTGGATAGTTTCAAATTGCAATCTTAACGGTTCAAATGTAAATTCCCCAAACCCAACGTCTGTTAAGTATTCGGAACCATCAATTTTTACAAGTATTGCTAAGTGGTCATATTCTTTTCCGTAGCCGTTGTCCTGGTCAAAAACTCGTGCTGAAATTATTTTTGCATCAAACCCAATTGTATGTAGTAATTCATAAAATAACCCATTCAATTCATAGCAAAATCCACCTCGATTGTGATTCACCACTTTATTAAAAATCCTATCAATAGATAGTTCGATTGGGATAGTATTGTGAATGTCTAAATTCTCAAATGGTACATTTAAAAGATGATGCCGTTGAAGTTCTTTTAAGGTATTCAAATTTAGTTCAAGACTCCCAGAATAATTAATTCGTTGAAGGTATTTTTCTGTATTAAAGCTCATTTTGATCAATTTCGGGCTAGTGTTTCGTGTAAATGTAATGTAGTTGTATGAGAATTGTGTTATTCTTTGATATTATCCTGATCTATAAGTTCATGTCTGTTTTTTAACCCCCAATCATTCAATTCATTTATTATTTTATTTAAGCTTTTTCCCAGTTCTGTTAAACTGTATTCAACTCTAGGGGGTACTTCGGCATATACTTTTCTATGAATAATCCCATCGGCTTCTAATTCTCTAAGGCTATCGGTTAGCATTTTTTTACTAATATTATTGATATGTCGATGCATCACCCCAAAGCGATTAATGTTTAAATAGAGTGCATAAATAATTCTGATTTTCCATTTTCCGCCGATAACCGACATCGTTGTTTTAACTCCACAAGGCAGTTCATCGATAAGATTTTTATTTTCTTCTATTTTTTTCATGATTTAATTAGCTGTTTTACAGAAATAGTAACTTTTTAGTGACTAGATTACAAAAATATGACTACTTGACAAAAGTAAACTATTGAAATAAATTTGTAACGAAATAATTTAAAAAATGGTGAAATTATGATTACAAATAGTGCCAAAATAGTCCGTTTTCATACGACTGGAAATGCAGATGTGTTAAAAATTGAACAAGTATCTATTCCCAGTCCTACAAAGGATGAAATCACAATAAAAGTAAATGCGATTGGACTTAATCGCGCAGAGGTTATGTTTAGGGAAGGTCAGTATTTAGAATCTCCGGTATTTCCTTCTCGTATTGGCTACGAGGTAAGCGGAGTTATTGAAGCCGTTGGGGAAAATGTCACCTCATTTAAAGTTGGAGAAACAGTAAGTACTATTCCTGCTTTTTCAATTGGAAAATATGGGGTCTATGGCGAATTTGCTACTGTTCCTGAACATGCTGTTACTACATATCCGAACAATTTAACTCCAGAAGAAGGAACATCTATATGGATGGCGTATTTAACGGCATATGGAGCAATTGTTGAACTGGCAAAAACTAAGTCAAAGGATTTTGTATTAGTTACTGCTTCTAGTAGTAGTGTAGGTTTGGCGTCTATTCAAATTGCAAAGACCGAAGGAGCAGTAGTCATTGCTACTACCAGAACTTTAGAAAAGAAACAATTTCTTCTCGATTCGGGAGCAGACCATGTAATAGTAACTAATGATGAAAATTTAGAGGATAGAGTAAATGAAATTACCGAAATGAAAGGAGTAAACATGGTATTTGATCCTGTTGGAGGTAGTTATATCGAAACTCTTGCAAATATTACAGCTACAAACGGAATTATAATAGAATACGGGGCATTAGCTCTAGAACCAACTCCATACCCATTATTTATAGCGTTACAAAAAGGTCTTAATATTAGAGGATATACCCTTTTTGAAATCACTAAAGATTCAGAAAAACTTTCTCGAGGAAAAGACTATCTGTTCAAAAAGTTTAGCGCAGGTTCTTTAAAGCCAATTATAGATAGTACGTTTTCTTTTGATAAAATTGTAGAGGCTCATAAGTACATGGAATCCAATCTTCAGAAAGGAAAAATTGTAGTAACTATATAGTTGTTGCAAAGAATTAGTAAAAGACAAAAAGTATCTCGTGGGATATTTTTTGTCTTTTTTATCTCCAAGGTCCATTTGTGCCTACATTTTTTACATCTCCATTTTTGTCAATTTTGTAAAGTCCCCCTGCACAGCCCAACCAAACATTTTCTGAGTTGTCTTTTAAAAAACTCATAGTTGATGTAGGAACTTTATAATTCACGAATTCATCGTTTGTATAATTATATACACCGTTATTTGTTGAACTAATCCACAAATCGTTTGAGTTGTCTTTGTAAATCGCAAAAACGTCACTTTTGTTTAATCCATCAATATTTGGGAAATGAGTAAATTGTTTGCCATCGTACTTATTTAGTCCACCTTCGCCAATTCGTTTACTTGTGTCGAGATTGTCTTTTTCTGCTACTCTCGTTCCAATCCAAATATTTCCTTCTTGGTCATCCGCAATTGACTGAACATTATTTGAGCTCAAACCCTCTTTTGTAGTGAAATGAACAAATGATTTACCATCAAACTTACTCGCTCCGTAGCCATCTCTCCCAAACCAAATATTTCCTTTTGAATCTTCTGTAATTGAGGTTATCCAATCTTTGGTATCTTTATTAATTTTGGTTTCTATTTTAGGGTAAGGAATTGGAAAATTATTAAAATGCGTTCCATCAAACGTGCAAACTCCACCCCAAGTTCCAATCCAAAAAACTCCTTTGCTGTCAATAAATAAATAGCTAATTACATTGTTACAAAGACCATCTTTTTTTGTATAGTTGGTAAATACTTTTCCGTCAAATTTCGATACCCCGGAACCTGTTCCGAACCACAAGTTTCCCAAATCATCTTCAATAATGTTTGTTATCCGGTTACTTGGTAATCCGTTTTTTATAGTCAAATATGTTAACTTGTTTCCGTCATATTTAGCAACTCCTTTTTCTAGTGTTCCAAACCAAAGATTCCCTTTAGAATCTTGAAATGTATCTACAACATATTCTCCAATTTGAGAAATGTTATTTTGATTAGTTTGATCTTCGATTTCGGTAGTTTTTGCCTTCTTTCCTTGGGAATTGCAAGAAGCTGATAAAATTGTCAATAATGTTAGAAGTATAATTTTCATTTTGAGGTTTTAATATTATATGACTTTCGGCTTCAATATGTAGTTACCAGTAACTATATAATCCCAAGATAAAAATAAAAGTTACTTGTTCATATTATGCCAAAGGAATTAATCTATTAGACATATATAAGTTTCTGTAGTTTAATGTTTTTTAGGATTTTACCAAACTTGATAGAGTGTGGTGGTAATGACTCCTTTATGGTCCTGGGGGATTGTTGCAAGTAGTTGTTTTTCTGCAAATACTTTAAAATTGAAAGGAGGCGCTAGGATATCTAAACCACTTTGTTTTTTTAATCGAATACCTTGTCCAGAAATAATATCTTTATTGGGTATAAAACTGCCATTTGGTAGATGTTCTGTTAGAACAATATACCGGTATTTGTTTAGTTTCTCTAGTATAGCTGCTACTTCCTGATTAGATAAATGCTGCAGAACCTGCCTTACCAAAGCGCAGTCTCCATCGGGTAATTTATCTTTAGCGATATCGAGACAATAAAACTCTAAATGGTCTGCTTCAAATTGTGTTCGATTATGGGCGATAAGACTATTCACAATATCTACAGCAATATACTTTTGGGTATGTGATAGGAGTTGCCGTCCTATATTAAAATCTCCACATCCTAGATCGCATAAGGTTATGGGAGTTTTAAAAGAAGTTAGAAATTGAGTTACCGCCGCTATATAAGGATCAACGATATTTGGATCGTGTGATCCTGATCCAGAATAAAACGAAGAGTGGTAATCACCCCAAAGTTTCATTTCATAAATCTGCTCCATGGCATCTTTGGTAGGCCACGGTTGTTTCTTTTTTTTCATAGCAGGAGATAGGTCAATCTCGATTTGATCAAAAACATTTTTTTTAAATGTTATAAGTAGCGAATCTACAAATTTAAACTATGAGATACCCCTCAAAGATCACTTTCAATACTAAAATGATCTGAGGGGTCTATTAGATTATATATTTTTATATTCTAAAAGTACCAGTTATTTTTGAACACGTTTGTAGTTTTCAGAATGATAATAATGACCATTTTCATCAACATCTATTTGTTGGTATGAATCTTTTTCTACCAAGATCTCAAATCTAAAAACTTTGGTGGTGTCTAATATTTTCATCATTGGTCCAGAAGCATATTCAAGTCTTTCTTCTAGAACACCGTCTTTTATAGTGTAGGTGCCATATCCAAACCATTCGTTATTGTCTTTTGGATCAAATCTGGTCCACATGACTTTACCCTGGCTATACATTTTAACTTGTCGATATCCATTTTGATTTGAAAGCGTATCTGATATATGATTGTCCTGATACATGTATTGATTTTGTAATTCCCAAACACCTTCTAGGTTATGCGGCTCAATTGCGGTTTTTTTGTTATTTTGACTGATCGTCAATAAAGAACACATTCCGATTAAAATTAATACTATGGTTTTCATGGTGAAGAGGTTTTAAAAACTGAACCTCATTAAGTTACGAAAATTTCGTGAGACTTTTTTAATTTTAATAGGCTTTTATGAAAGCGAACTAAAGTCAGAAGAAAAATATTTGGGAGTTGGTTTTGTATCTCTTCCAACCTTAAATTAATCGGCGTAGAATCGGTTATCGAAAACATTTAAACAAATCATTATGAGGTTTATTCGATGATCATCTACGCCGAAAATTTAAATCTTTTATTAAGTTTAATTCATGAATTACTATTTAATTCTATTCCCATCTGGATATTGCACCGCTCATAGGGCGAAGGGTAATCTATAACCTTTTTGAAACCTAGTTTGTGGTATAAATTTATCGCCGGTTTTAAAACAGTGTTACTTTCTAAATATACATGTCGGGCACCCATTGCAGCCGCTTTTTCCAAAATAGCCTTGCCTAGATACCAACCAATACCTTTTCCTTTAGCTTCTGAAGAAACTGCCATTTTTGCCAGTTCATATTCATACTTAGGGTGATCCATTTTTATTAGCGCACATACCCCGACAGGTTTTTGATCATATAAAGCAACCAGAATGCTACCTCCTTTATCGAGTATATATTCTTCGGGGTTTTCCAAAGCGAGATAATCAGATTTTTCCATCTTGAAATGTTGAGTAATCCAGGCGATATTTACATTTTTAAAAAAGTCACGATGTTCTGGTCTATAAGGTATAATCTGTACTTTTTTAAGTTCACGTTGCTTTTTCTGTTCTTTTACCCGTTGTAACATCGATTTTTGATTCAATAAGAATTCAAACTCTTCAATGGCTTTCCACATGTTATTAGAGCTTTCTCTTAGTATATGATCTACGGCCTCTTGAACATCAGTGTATTGTTCTTCGATGAGCGTAGCAATGTGTTTTCCTTTTTCAGAAAGTTGTAAGTTGTTTTTGCGGGCATCGTTAGGGTCTTTTTGTTCAATAGCGATCCCTGCTTTTATCATCTCTTTTGATATCTTACTCACTGAAGGGTGGGAGTGACCAATTTCTATAGCTATCTGGGTGATCGACTTTTCTTGAGACTGAGATAACACATAAAACACTGGAAACCACTTTGGTTTGATGTCGACATGATACATTTCGTAAATTTTTGAAGCATCTTCGGCCATTTTTTCACTCAACATTCGTAATCTGGTACCTATTGCCATGATACCCGCTTGATCAAAAAAACTCATAATAAAATAAATTACGTAACTAGTTACGTAAATATACAAAATAAATAAAAAAGAACGAAGAGGTTAAATAAAAAATCCGATCAACTTATGATCGGATTTTTTTATATTCTAGAATGATCCGGCTAATTAGCCTTTAGAATCACTTTTCATGCTATCTTTAATTAACCCATAAAATTCATCAAATTTTGGATCAATAATAATACGGGTAGCAGTTTCTATACCTTCTGTAGCATATTCACTTTTTCCAAGAGCTTCCATTCTCTTAGGATCTACTTTGTAGTCATTTTGTAATATACGTACTACAGAAGCTGCCTGTCTTGCACTAAGATCCCAATTGTCTAATAAAGTTTTACCATCAAGTTTTAGGGCATTACTATTTCCTTCAACTTTAATATGTAATTTAGAATTAGCATTAAGTGTTGTAGCAATTTTTGAAAGCATTGGCTTTGCTTTATCACTTACTTTAAAACTTTTGTCATTATCTCCAAAAAGAGTAGTGTTGGGTAATATTATATATATTGTCCCTCCTTTGATTTTTATGTTGTCACCACCTAGTGCGTTTTTAAAAGCGCTAAAAACAGCCAGATTTGTCGAATCTTTCCCGGTAAGAGCTTTGTCGATCGTTAAAAGTTGTTTGTCTTTTTCTTTGATAATGTCTTGCGACTTTTTAAGGTTTTCAGCTTTTTGATTCGATAACTCAGTAAAATTACTCATGTTAGACAACAATGAAGCGTTGGTTTCTTTTAGGTCTTTTACCTGTGTTTCCATAGTAGCCACTTGTGTAAGTGTAGCTTTTTCCTTCTTGCGAGAATCGTTTAGTTCAGCCTTGGTCGTTTTTAGTTCTTGTCTTAGCTTATTAATTTCATCAAGAAGGTCTTTTTTCTTTTGAGCGGTTACCGATAAAGTGGAAATAAGTAAGACAGTGGCAAATAAAATTTGTTTTTTCATCTGTTATTTTAATTATTCTTAATAGTCAGATGGAATTCACCAAATCGCATTATCGTTCTTACAACGGTAATGCTATGGATCATTTCATTGGTATTAATGATTTGTTGCAGCTGCTAAAGTAAAACTTTTTTACAAATTACAGTATACCAAGCTATCAGGACTTTTCTAATAACTCTTTAGCATTTTTGATGCTAGTATTAATTTGGTCTCTTAGTTTTTTTACTTTAACCTCTTCTTTTTCAAGTAATTTCATTTGGGATAACACCTCTTCTTTACTTAGTTTCTTATCCTTTTCAGAATGAGGGAAGGTGCTACTGAAATCACTCATCCAGGTCATCATGTAGTCGTATGCATCTTTTACATCTTGTTGTGCATTTGCATATGTTTTGCCCTGGGCGGTGGTATCGATTTTGGCTCCTAGCTCGTTAATTAAGGTTCCCATTTCACCCATTTTAGGCATAACCTCATCATGCACGTCGATTACTTCTTGCATTAATACATCAAATTCCTGCTCTTCTTTAGATAATTGATTACAGGATATAATTAATATTGAAAGGATAAGCGTATAAAAAATATGTAGTTTCATAATGATTCGATTTAAATGTTTCAAAGATATTATTAATTGATTTGGTTTTGTTTTTATATGTAGTTTATTTGTTTAAAACAGTACTACGTTTTTTTCTTCTTTTGTTTAATGTTTTTGAAGTTAGCCCATATAGTAAAAAGCCCGAGAAAATTGTGAAAAGCCCGAATAACGAAAATGCCCTTAAAAGTATATTATTGAAATTATCACGCTCTTGATAATCCATAGTATGCAGCATCCAAAAGAAATCAAAGATTCGCCATTGATTATTTCTGAACGTTTGCACATTTCCGTATTCGGTCGACACATACACGGTTGTGTTTGCCGGTGCATCAAAGGTAATAGCATATGCGGGAAGCGGTCTTCCTCGATATTCATGATGATTTCCAACAGTGGTAATATATTCCTTGTTGATTATACTGGCTGTTACATTCAGCTTTTTTTGAGCTACCAGAATAGCTTCTTCTTTACTTAAAGGATTCCTGATTTCTCCAGTAATCGCATCAAAAAGAAGAACGTTTTTTTGGTCTTTATGCTCGTATTCTACTCTGTAAATAGGTTGTTTTAAAATGGTAGAAAGCTCTAACGAAAGTATACTGTCATTATTAGAAATATGGTTCTTAAGAAACACGTTTGGTGTTACAAAGGATAGATTGCTAGGTATTTTTGGAGTGCTGTTTTTTAAATTGTCTCCTCTTATATTGTCAATGTTGGTCCAACTAAAATAAAGCCCTCCCAGTGTCCACATCAAAAATTGTATGCCTAGAAAAAAACCTAAATATCTATGCCATTTTCTTGTAATTCTTAGTAGTATTCGTTTTTTCATTGGTGGTAGCTTTTTAACTTAAAGATGAAACAGGACGAGCTTTTTTACGTAATAGTTTCCTAACATATTCTACAAGGAGTAAAAGTACTATGCTTATTCCAAATAACGGAAATAGGATACCCAGAATAGCAATGAGTAGTAAGACTCCATATCCAACTTTAAAGTGCATGGGGACTTTTGGTATTCCCAATGATCCTTTTCTTTTTCTAAGGACATATGAGACCAAAGCAGATACACTCATTATAGTCAATAAAATAGCTATAGATAGCATAAGCCACCAGTTCCATTTTCCAAATTCACCTTGATGAAATGCCATTACCCACATTCTACCACGCATTAATACACCCACATCTTTCCAATGGTTTGATAGTATTACTTCTCCAGAGTATTGATCTAGATGTATTTTTTTTTGAGCATGTAGATCCTTAGGGTATTGATTAGAAACACTAAAAACTCCTTTTGGTCCCTTTGGGAAATGAATAGAAACCGTTCCAGGTAGATTGAATGCTTCGGCCTTGATAGCTATTTGATCTAGGGTCATAGGGTTTCCGTTTGGAATCGATTGTAACTGTCTTCCTTCCCAGGAGGCGGGAAAACCTGTATTGGTTACTTTTTGTAAGCGTTTAAAGTTTTCACCCACAACATCGGTCCAAGGAAATCCTCCGGCCAATATCAGAAAAAGCAATCCCGAAATCCAAAACCCTGTTATAGCATGAAGGTCTCGATAAAAAGTTCGTTTTCCCTGTCGAATTCGGGGGATAAAAAAACCTGCCAGATTCCATTTACGGGCGGGCCACCAGATATAAATTCCTGTAAGAATAAGAACTACCATCCAGCTTGCTATAAGCTCCACAATTTTGGTTCCAAATGCGCCCATGAGCAGTTCGCCATGCAGTTTTCTAACCTTATACATATCTGTTTTACGGGTAATGACTTCTCCCGATACAGTACCGGTATACGGATTTACATACAAACTACTTTTACCACTAAATCTTCCCGAAACAAATTCTGAAGCTTCATTTGCATTCGTGCTAAGTACCAATGAGTTTGGTTTTTTCATTGCGTTTTTATTAGCTATTTCCCATTGCTCCTGAAGAGAAATAGGGGTTCCTTCGGCTACTACTTCTTTTATAGATTTATATTTATTGACTTCATAATCTCCTTTAAATAGATAAATTCCTCCGGTGATGGAGAGGATGATCATAAAGGGAAGAGAAATTATTCCGGCAATAAAATGCCATTTCCATAGCCATTTATTAAGTTTTTCGTTTTTTTTCATAACTCAAATGAGATTTGATCTCACAGGTACGTTTCGACCTGTGAGATCATAAAAGATTAAAAATTATACCTCATCCCCATATGAAAAGCCCTGGGGTTACCAATAGTAAAACTATTCTCTCCTCTAAACCTATTAAAGGAAGCTCGCGCGGCATACAACTCGTCAAAAACATTAAGGGCATGCCCCCATAATTCGAAACCTTTATATGCAATTGTCGCTCTTAGGTTAAAAATGTTATGACCATCATAGGTTGCGGTGTCAAAAGTTCCATCTTCATTGTCTACCTGTCCTTCAAAACTAGTATTATATTCTCCCACCATTTCATGTTCTGCAGTGAAGCTAAATCCAAGATCTGCATTTACATCTTTACGATACGTGATTAGAGATGTACCTATTAAGTTAGGAGCAGTTTCTCGATCTGTATCGGAATAATCTACCCCGCCATCAAAAAATTCTACATACCGGTGCATGGCATAACTACCATTATGAGTAACAGATATTTCTTTAATCGGGGACCAAGTTATACCGTATTCTACTCCATAAGACTGGGTCTTACCAGCGTTGGTGTTGAAAAAAATGTCATTCTCATCTCTTAAGGTAATTAAAGTATTTTCACCTTCTAAAAGGTAAATGGCCGCATCAACTTTTATTTTGGAAGAAGACGCTAAGTATCCTCCGATTTCATAATTATGGTATCGGCTAGGCTTAATACCTCTTAGTTCGTTTCGGTTACGATATAGTGTAGAAACCTGGGGAGGGGTAAACCCTTGAGAATAATTGGCATAAATACCAGATCTTGAATTGAAGTTATAATTGATACCTAATTTTGGAGTAAGATTATTAAAATTATCGACAGCATCGTCTACGCCTGCACCACTTTCAATAAGGTTATCATAATCATACTCGAACCCATCATAACGAAGTGCAGCAGTTACTTTAAGTGCATCTAATGGGGATATCTCATATTGGAAAAACCCTGCATAATTAAAAATATTGGCGTCGTAATAAAGAATAAAATCTCCAGAATTGATATTAAAATCGGTATTTCTTCCCGTTTCGGGATCGACAATGACATCTATAGTTTCTGCCACATATTTCTGTGGAGAGTAGTCTGCAGTAGTACCTACAATCAATGACGAATTCGCAAAGTTTATATTCATCTTGTGCTGAATTAATCCAACATAACTCCTAAATTGATTAGAGTTTATTTCTCCTGATCCGAAACCAGTAAGTTGTCCTTGATTTCTAAATTGTCGAATTCTATAAGATGGGTTTTGATCCATGCGATTATCTCTAAAAATCGCATTGAATGTGGTTTTGTGATTGTCATTCCATTGTGTGTTGAATGTACTTCGTACTCGAAACGCTACTGCGTCTCTTTCGGTAAAGGTTTGATCACTCTCAAAATTACCGTTGCTATAGTCTTCTGTACTAAGCGATCCCGTCATGTCTGATCGATAATCAACAAGATCTAAAACCGTTGTCCAAATGGTTTTATCGGTAATGTCATATACCGTTTTAAAGGTGATCGCTGTTTTTTCATAATCACTATGTTCTATAGGACCATCTTGCCTCAATACATGTTGTCCACCGAGATAGAATCCTAGTTTATCACTAGTATGATCAGAAACTTCAAATTCATAGCGCATTAAGCCAATATCGTTGGTTTGAAAACCTACGCTTCCACTTAATTCTTTGGTCGGATTTTTGGTGATAAAATTAAAACTTCCTCCAATAGATTCACTTCCATAGATACTTGAAGCCGGACCTTTTAATACCTCAACACGTTTGTATGAGATATCATTCATTTCTAAAAGTGCATTGTGATTAAATACCGAAGTAGGTCTAATTTGTAAACCATCTTCAAGGTAAAGGAATAAGGCTTTGGTCGATATTGGTGATCGCACAGCCATAAAATGTTGTTCATTACTAGCAGCTCTTGAAGTAGACATGTAAACTCCAGCTACTTGATTGACCAACTGATCAATACCAAAAGCTTTTGTTTCTTTGATGGTTTGAGCGTTTAGTGAAGAAATCGAACCTGGCACTTCACTTCGTTTTTGTATCTCTCGACTTGCAGAGGTAACAATTACTTCATCAAGCATTTCTTCAGAAACAATTGTATCGGTTACTTTTTTAGGATTAGATTCCTGAGCATAAGCATAAGTTCCTAATGCCAGGAATGTAATATAAATTAATATATTTTTCATTTTGGTATATGTTGATAGACCTCTATACTAGGCTATTCAATGTTTTTAAGTTATTTTTTTCTATTAAAGCGCATATTGCAGCCCTAGTGTGATGGTTTCTTTATTACGAAGTTGTACACCATTCATATTCTGAAAAACAGGCAGAGCAGCTTCTGCTCCCAATCGTAAGTTTTTAAAACTTCCCTTAAAGACATACAAGTTGAAACCGATACCCGCATTGGCATAGGTCATTCCTGAATTTGAAGTGTCTGCTGTAATTACCATCATTGGATTCAAGGCTGGGTTAACTCCCTCTATTTTATCAATAGCACCCAACTCGAATCGTCCAGATACACTCAACCAATCTGTTGCTTTAATAGCAAGCCAATTGTTAAGGCTGTATTTGTTCCCTAGACGATATTCATTATCATTCTCTCCAATTCGCAATGTTGTTCTTGCTTGAGTACCAAAAGAAAAAGTGTTCCATTGTTTTAAATAAGTGAGTGCCAATTCTGGATCCCAGGTTCCACTTCCGATTTGCATTGGGTAGGGAAGAATTACTTCGTTAGGTGAAGATGCTGGTGTGACATCCATTTCATCTATACTTCCGGTAGGAATTGAAATACCTATCTGCCCATGTAGTTGTTGTTTGTTTTTATTGAAGAACTTATACATTGCAGATACTTTGGTATCACCAAACCCCGAAGATTCTGTGGTAAACTGACCTCCCATAGCGGTAATATGATCCATTTCTGAACTTAAGTAGTTCACCATTACCATAAGGGTAACTTTATCACTTGGTGCGTACATTGCCCCTAGCATATGCATATTCATGGGCATTTGAGTAGGAGTAACCATATAGATATCGTTGGGTATTAGTGCATTAGAAAATTCGACATTTTCACTACCTCGATTTAGGTCTTCCATGTTCATAAACATATATCGATAGGAAAACATAACTTCTCCTTTTCCATGTGTGTGATCTCCCATTACAGAAATAGGAGCATGACCATCTGGTCTTGATCCAGACCATTTATCTTCTTGTGCAGATACAAGTTGAGTTATCCCAATACATAGGATATAAATATATTTTTTCATGATATATTATTAATTGTGAGATTATCCTGTTGCGTTAAAAATTGCAGAGGACATAATCATCTTTTTACGTTAAAAGATTTGATGTTTTTAAACAGCAAAGGTGACAAGCATAAAAACACCTATTCAATGCTGAATTAAATTATTCGATATCAGGAAAGGAAGTCCTCGGGAGGATGATCTATATCTTTTGGGAAATTTTCTAAATAAAGCGGTATTGTTGTCCAATTTTTATCCTGTTCTACAGCATAAGAGTTGGTACTTTTTATTTGTATACTTTGATCTTGAAAGAAAAGTGGTATAAATGCTTCTGTAATAATAATGGTGTCTGTTTTCTCTTTTGAAGGTTGCTTTTTAGCCTTCATTTGACTCATTAAATAGCATTTACCATTACAGTTTAGACTGGGGCGCTCTTTATTCACACAGTACTTTTCAACAATGTAATCGATATTTAATTGATAATACATTATTGTACTAATTTCCATCGCAGGTCGTATCGCAAAAGTTAAAAAAAGTACTATGGAGAAAACAACTCTCATTTAGGGATTCTAAATTTCGCGCAAAAATACGAATTAGAATCATCCTTTATTCATAAAAAGTAGATAACTTACTGTTAAAATAGTACGTTATTGCAATTTTATCGACGTACTGTAAATTCTACTAAGTCCGTTCTGGTAAGAATTCATAATATTTAAAATCTCTTTTAGGCTTTTTGATTTTGTCGTATCTGGTTGAATAGCAGTTCGTCTACTTGTAAAATACAAGGTATTTGTTTTTATATCATAAAATGGGCAATAATCCATTTTATCAGAATTAATTTCATTTGACAAATTTTTGGCAGTAGACCAATTACCTCCTTCGTTTTTGTATGAAACATAAAGATCACCACTCCCTAAACCATCTTTCCGTTTATAACCGCCAAAAAGGAGAAAAGATTCGTCTGGAGCGATATAAGAATTATATTCATAACCTACAGAGTTAATCGCTTCGCTAAGTGATTTTGGTTGGTTATATTTTCCATTTTTCCATTCACTCATGAATATGTCATCCTTTCCTTTGGAGGTAGCGGCGGTACTGGTGAAGTATAAATTTCCATTTTTTGCTATGGAAGGATAAAATTCATCACCTTCGGTATTAATTGGAGCTCCCAGGTTTTTAGGCTCAGACCAATTTGAAGTTAACGAGCTTCGTTCGACATACCAGATATCATGATTTTTCTTTTCTGAAGACGAAAATGTATTGGGTCTGTCAGAAACAAAAAATAGACGTAACCCGTCTGGAGAGAACATAGCTTCTAAATCCCTGTATTGACCAGAAAATGAAGCTACTTGAGGAGAAGACCACTGGCCATCTTTTTTTGCTACTTTCACTATGGTCGACAACTCCCCAGAATACCCTTGTGCAGTAAAATAAATCTCATCTTGAGAAGGGGATAAAGTAAAATCTCTTACTGTTGGAATTTGAGAAATAATTTCGGGAATAACAGGAGTAACAGTAGTATTTTGTTGGCTGTAAAATACCTGAAACGTTAAAACGAATAATAATACTATAATTCTAAGCATGCTTGCTTTTTTGATTGATTGTAAAGAAATATAGATATAATTCGCTTAATCGATTATTAAGGTTATTATAAAATTAAGACTAGAGGTGTAGTTTCATTCCTTCATGTGAGTCTACAAAACCCAGATTTTTGTAAAATAGGATTGCTTTTAGACGTTCTTTATTTGAAGTGAGCTGAAGCACATGCGCTCCTTTTTGTTGCGCTCGGTTTATAGCCCATTCAAACATTTGTTTACCAATTCCTTTACCACGTTGGTCTTTTCTGATACGAACTGCTTCAATTTGAGCTCTCACACCACCCTGGTAGGTGAGGTATTGCAAGAATGACAGCTGAAACGTACCCAAAATTTCTTGGTCATCATTCTCAACTACAATTAACTCTTGATTAGGATCAGAATCGATTGCATCAAAAGCATCTAAATAGGTCTGGGGTAATGGGTTAGAATATTTCTCCCTTTTTGCTCCCAAATCATCATCGGCCAACATTTTTACAACATCCGATATATCCTTTTTTGTGGCCTTCCTGAAGTGCATAATTTTTTGAAGTTATTGTTTTGGTAAGTACTGCTCAGGAATTGGATTCGTTTCGGTTTCAGGAGTCCAATAGATATTAATGACCCACCATCTTTTTCCATCGTTTAATAGTTGAATGCTGTTAATACCTCTCATAAAAGGTTTGGTGTCGGTCTTGCTTTTAAAAGATTCATAGGTACTAAAAACCTGCGTGATATTACCAAAAGTATTTGTTTCCCTGTGAATTTCTTTTTCATAAAAACCATTCTCGAATAACCATTTTCCCGAGGTAGCAATATAATCTTCGGGAGACATGTATTTTACTTCAAAGTTCCCTTTTTTGTTTTTGACCGAAGGAATTAATTTAGCTTCTGGTTTAAATAAATACCTAAACAGTTCCCAGTCACGTTCTTCTCCTTTTTCACCAGAAATAACTCCATATAGCGTTTCGAGAGTACTGTCTAACGATTGTACTTTCGCTAAATATTTTTCTGAGTTTTCTTGTGCTAACAATGTAACATTCAGAAACATCAAGACTATGATTAATTCTATTTTTTTCATGGTTATTTTGTTTTAGTTAAACAACATCTTGAACAAAAAAGATGGCGTTATTGTTTAAATCATAAAATCCAAATTCATGGGTGTTCCAAGGTGTGTGTCGTCTCAGTTTGTCTTTGGGTACGGTACCTCGATTTACAAAATCCTCAAAAATTGGTTGAATATCTTCTACAAATATTTTGATTACAGAACCGCCTAATAATGGATCATCTTCGGTGTCGGCATGCCATTGAAGATGAATCGTAAGATTATCTTTTCTAATTCCTGCATACATATGATCTCCAAACAAAAATGTAAATCCTGTTTTCTCTTCATACCATGCAATATCTCTTTTAATATCTAAAGAAGGAAGAACAGGTATGATAACAGCAGGCTTCATATACGAGAATTACTATCAAAGAAGGACATTAGAAATTAATCGTTCTACGGTAGGGTGATCGTTCCCACCTTTAGGTTCTATGGTTATGTTTATAGATTCTGCATCATCTATATATTTCATGACGATCATATTTTGATCTGCAGGAATAACCCCCATATCAATCATTTCTCCATTTACATCTGCCCACATTTGATAGGATTCATCATCATTTAATTTGGCCAGGCCTTGCGAATTAAGAATCACCTTTTTTTCTTCATGATTAACATAAGTAATTGCCGAAGAGTTTGGCGAGATTTCATTCCCTTTTAAAACAAGTTGAATGGTATTTGAGTTGTTTATAGCAGTATACCATTTATTGGTTTCATTGAAATTGTTTTCCAACAAATCTATTCGATCTTTAAGATCATCGGTTTGGTCTTGTACCAGTTTAAGCTGTTGTTGCGAATTTTGCCACTGTAAATAAAACCATAACGAACTTACCATAAATAAAATAGAAAGTCCTGCCGCTACAGCTAAATATGTGGGTAATTTGGTGCTTTTTTTAATAGGGATTACATTATCTTTTGCCTCATTAGACGAGCCAGAGATGGATTGTATAATGTTCTCTTTAATAAAAGTAGGAGGGGTAACGGCATTTTCAAAAGCCATTTTTTCAAAATCATCTTCTATGGTGCCAAAATATTCTCTCAATTCATGATCCTCTTTAAGCAGATTTTCAACTTCGATACGTTGATCATCAGAGAGTTCACCAAGCAGATATTGCTCTAATATTCCCGTTTCTTTTATCGTATTCCTATCCATCATATCATCATTTCTAAAATTAACCATAAAATCAGAAGTTCTTTGTGATATACTTCTCTAAGTTTTTTTAAAGCCTGCTTAATATAAGATTTAAATGTTCCAAGAGGTACATCCATTTCCTGATGTGCTTCCCGATGAGTAAGGCCATTAAAATAAACTAGCTCAAGTGCTTTTTGATGATGAGGTTCAAGTTGCTTCAAAGAACCATTAATTTCAAATACGTCTATTTGCGGTTCTGTCTCGCTTTTACTTTCATATACACTTAAATCTTCATTTTGGATGAGTTTTGTTGAATTGCGTAACGAATTTAACGTTTGGTTTTTGGCAATTCTATAGGCCCAGGTAAAAAATTTAGCTTTCGAAGGATCATATGTATCTGCTTTTTCCCAGATCTTCATAAATACTTCTTGTAAGATATCTTGAGCCTTAATTTCATTTTTGCAAATACGAAGAATTACTCCATACAGAGCGCCAGAATAAAGATCATAAATCTTTGAAAGCGCATGGCTGTCTTTGTTCTGTAATCTTTTAATGAGTTCTAAATCGTCTTGCATTTTATGACTTGTGATTATTCAAATTTAAAAAAAAATGAACCAACCTCATCCAAACCTATCAAACTTGTGTATATGATAATGAAAAGCGCGCAAAAAAAGTTTAATTATTAAAATAAATATCATGAAAAAGTCAATTTTCGTTATCTCAACTCTTGTTTTATTTTTTATTGTTCAAACCGTATCTGCACAAAAAACCAAAAAAGATATTGTTGATGTAGCAGTTTCGGTAGATGATTTTTCTACATTGGTTACTGCTTTAAAAGCTGCTGATTTGGTGGGAGCATTAAAAGGAGAAGGACCATTTACGGTATTTGCACCTACCAATGATGCTTTTGGGAAGATCGATTCTAAAACTCTTAATTCTCTTTTAGAACCGGCAAATAAAGAAAAATTAACCGCTATCCTAACGTATCACGTTGTATCAGGAAAAATTGCAGCTACAGATGTGGTTAATGCATTGAAAAAAGGAAACGGTAAGACCGAACTTACTACCCTTAATGGAGCTAAATTTAAAGTGATAAAGAAAGATGGTAAAATTTGGTTAAAAGATCAGAAAGGAAATTATAGTCAGATAGTAAAAACTGATGTGATGGCTAAAAATGGTGTTATTCATATCATTAGTGATGTGGTAATGCCTTAAATATAGCTTATTGGTGAATGAAGAAAGCGTCTCATATTATTTGTGGCGCTTTTTCTGTACCAAAACCTTCTCATAAATTTTGTGAACTAACATAATTATTTATCAGTATTATTAGTAACCGTAAATAGAGGCAATGAAACTTTGTACCATACTACTAATAATCTTATGGTGATGATAAATAAAGTAGTAGAAGTATATATGATGTTTTGATTCACATCTAAGCTATATAATATCATAAAACATATTCCCCCTGCAATGGAGGCTGTAGCATAAATTTCTTTTCTGAAAATTACCGGAATTTCATTGCATAGAATGTCTCTAATAACGCCTCCAAAACAACCTGTCATGGCGCCTAAAGCTATAGATACTATTGGTGCTAATCCGGCATTGATTCCTGTTTCTACACCAATAATGGTAAATATTCCCAAACCAATAGTATCGAAAAGGAAAAGAGATTTTTTTAGGTAATCTAATTTATTTCTGAAGATGATAGATAAGATAGTAATACCACCTATAAGATAAATATTTAAAGTGTTTTGCATCCAGGAAACAGGTGTGTTACCAATAAGAATATCTCTTACTGTTCCTCCTCCGATAGAGGTAACAAAAGCGATAATAAAAATACCGAAGAGATCAAGCTTTCGATTCATCGCACTTAAGGCACCAGATATGGCAAAAGCTGCCGTACCCAAAATATCTAATGTGTCAAAAAATGTCATCCCATATATTTTGGTATTAAAAGTAGAATATCTAATTGGGATTATGATCTTTACTTCGAAATTTTTATATGTTTTCCTTTAATTTCGAGATGGATCATACCCGTTTCCATTTTGAGGGTGTCGGGAATAATACCATATTTTAATCCGATTCCATTAAGGAAAAAATACCTAAGGTAACTTCTGGCCAATTTTAGATTCTTGAACAAATATGTACCTCCAACAATTTTGGTTTCAGGATTGAAGTAATAGTACTTTATGATTAAGCCGTTTACATCTGTTAATTCATTTATGTTTTTTTGCGAAATCTCCTGTAACGATTCAAATGATAATGAAGATTTAAATTGCACATTGACAATGACTGTTTCTGACGACATGAAGGTGTTAAGGGCTTTTGATTATGGGTTTATTTTTTGCAGATTTGTGGTTTTGAAGAAATTTTTACCGATATATAGGTAGAAATACATGTAATAAAAAGCGCGTTAACTTTTATGAGTATAATACCTGTACTTTGGGTGGATAGATTACTTCTTATAGCGAATAATGAGATGATTAAAATAGCAGATGAAAGTATGTTCAATAAGATATTGATCAGATCTTTTGATAATAGGCTGTTGAGGTCTGGCTGCATAATGTCTTTGGCAAACAAAAGCATGTTTATAATGATATAAAGCAACGTCATATTGTATATTTCCAAATACAATAATGGTGTAAGGGCAGATTCTTTTCCCAGAGTTACAGAATATAATAGTGCGCTGTAAGCAATTGCACTTATTAGTGATCGTGATACTAGGAACTTTTGGTGAATGGTATGTAATACACTTTTTTTCATTTTTGAGGTTTTTATTAAAAGCTGCCTCAGCTCTTAATAATATCAATAGCTGAGACAACATTTACAAAATCAACTTCTAATGTTTTTCTTTACTTATGTCTTTAAATAGCAGCATATCTTTAATTTTACTAGATCCTCCTATATAGAATCCAGTTTCATGACTGTATTTTTTGGGATTATGAAAAGTGCCAAAAATGATATCGATTAAAGGAAGATCAGAATAATTGTTAGAATGTATTCCCTTGGCGTGATGATAAGCGTGAGCTTCTGGCCTTTGTATAACATATCCTAACCAACTAGGTGTTTTAATGTTGCTGTGTTGGAATATGGCTAAGAAAGTAGTCCCCAGTATAATAAGCGTAGTTGCCTGTGGGGTAAATCCTGCGATAAGTACTAAACAAAAACTGCCTAGAAAAGTAAAACCAATCATATCCATCGGACTGAAATAAAAGGCGCCGAAACTGTCAATTCTTTCTGCACTATGATGCATTTGATGAAAGACTTTCCATAAGGTATCACTTTTATGGATCGTTCTGTGCCATAAATATAATCCTGTCTCATAAATTAATACACCAACAACTACTCCCCAAAAAGTGCCTAGTCCTGTAAGATCGAAAATCTGATATTTGGCTAAATATCCATCCCATAGTAGGGGAAAGTAAGAGGATAGATAGAAGAAAATAATAAATGCTATTATTCCTTTTAATTTCCAATACTTTATGCTTGGTAATTTACGAGCGGGAGCAAGTGCTTCCCATATCATTAGTGTCCCATACATACCCAGAACTATTAAAGATATAGGGTCTAGTACTAGTTCTAAGGGAGTTGGTAATGTGTTTAAAATCTCTTTCATTTTCACTCTTGGTTTAAAATGTTATACTTTATTTGTTTTCAGAGACAAAAGTATTTTGAGAGAGATCTTTTTGAAAAGAAACTGGGTATACCTATGGTGAGCAGTATTTTATTTAAAGTAGACCAGAGAAAGTTAAGTGTTAATTGAAAGTAGATTTAAGGTAGACAATGCTTTTTAAGGTGTTGCAAGCAAGTGTTTTACGAGTTTTGGGTTTTTAAGATGAGTAACTCATAGAAGACTTAAAAAAATGATTGTTTAGATTCCAATTCTAGTAAATATGAGAAAATTTCTTGATCTGGAGACAATTCTAATTTTTTACGAAGCCTATATCGAGCAGTTTTTGCACTTTCTGGTGATATACCTAAAATACTAGCGGTTTCTTTAATGTTTAAATTGAGGCGTGTTAATGAGCAAACTTTTAAATCATTGGCACTTAGATCGGGGTGTTTTTCCTTCAGTTTTGAATAAAATCCAACATGAACTTCTTCGAAAAATCTTTTAAAATCTTCCCAATCTTTATTAATATTTAGATTTAATTTAATGGTTTTTTGAAGCTCGTTAATAAGCTTTTCTTTCTCTTTTGGAGTAGCTTTTTTTGCTTTAGCAACCAAGTGATGAAGCTGTTGCAACAATTCGTTTTTTTGCACAAAATTTATGGCATAGGAGGTAAGTTCTTTGTTTTTGTACGTAAGTTGTTGTTTTAATTCTTGTTGTTTTAATGAGGCATTTTCAGCAGTTTGTTTTGCTTGATCTGCTTTGGCTTGTAATAATTCGTTACTTTTTTCTAATAACTCTCGATTTTTAGTTGATCGTTGTCGAAACGTTTTGAGTAAAAAGAATCCACTGGTGATAAGAATGCATATCCCCAACAGTAAGCTCCATTTAATCAGTGCATCTGATTTTTCTTTTTCCTTTAAGAATAGTAACTCTTGATTTTGTTTTTCGAGTTCATTTTCAAATTCTAAATAGGCAATTTGTTTCGATTTTTCAGTATTAAATACTGAGTCCTTCAAAGCAATGTATTGATCATAAAAAGAAAGCGCTCCTACATAATCATTTTGTTGTTTTCTTAACTCTTTTAATTCCTCATAGGCCAATAATTCATATTTTTTTAGGTTGCTTACTTTGGCTCTTTTGAGACCAAGTTCTAAATGAATACTGGCAGCTTCTACGTTATTTTCTAAGCGTAATAATTTACCGTATTGTATGAGATTTGCGGTCATTCCATCTTTATCATCTACTTGTCTTCCTGTTGCTATGGACCGTTCTATATGATATTTGGCCTGGGCAAATTCTTTTTTTTCAGTGTAAAGAATACCTAGGCGGTTATGTGCTTCGGCAATACCATAGATGAAATTGTTCTGATTGTGTAGTTCAATTGCGTCATTGATATAGATATGGGCATCATCCCAAAGGCCTTTTTCTATATAAACTGTTCCTATTTTGGTAAAAGTAGTAGCAATACGACTGGTAAGGTTCAAAGCGGTAAAATAATCTATAGCAAGATTATAATTTTGGAGAGCTTCATCATATTCTCGAAGATCTGCATAGACCATGCCTATATTTAGAACGGTATTCCCAATACCCTCTTTATTATTAATTCTTGTAAATTCTTGATTTGATTTTATAAGATATTTGAGCGCATTATTCGTATTACCTTGAGCCCAGTAGGCCACACCAATAACTCGATTTGAATTGGCTATACCCAGAGGATATTTTAGTTCTTCTGACAAATTAAGTGCTTTTTGGCCAAATGATATCGATTGGTTTGCATCGGTGATCCAGTATTCAAAACCAATAGAATTTAGCAGTTTTACATGAGTGGTGTCTTTAAGTTTGTGTTGCCTGAGTATATTTTTGAGGCTATCTGCTTTTTTATTTTGTGAATAAATAGTACCAACGAATAAGGTGATGGTAAATACAAAAATAATATGCGGTACTCTCATTTTTAATCTATTGTCTCACAAATATATGGTTGTAATAGGTTAATTAATCGAGATTTAGTAATTATTTAAGATGTCTATATGTTGATAACAATTCTTAATAACTTTAATGTAAGGTTTATAATCAAATTGCTACTTTTACATCAGATAAAACGAAATGAATATGTCTGATACAATAGAAAGAATCAAATGCCTTATCATAGGCTCGGGGCCTGCAGGATATACTGCAGCGATATATGCTTCAAGAGCAGATCTTAAACCTGTAATGTATACAGGTATGGAACCAGGTGGGCAATTAACTACTACTACCGAGGTTGATAATTTTCCTGGATATCCAGAAGGGATAGACGGACCAACGATGATGGTGCAATTGCAGCAGCAAGCCGAGCGTTTCGGAACCGAAGTGCGAATAGGAATGGTAACTGCTGTAGAGTTTAGTAAAGCAGTAGGAGGAATCCATAAAGTAACTGTTGATAATTCGAAAGAAATTGAGGCAGAGACTGTAATTATTTCTACTGGAGCAACTGCAAAATACCTTGGATTACCTAGTGAACAAAAATTAAGAGGTGGTGGGGTTTCTGCTTGTGCGGTTTGTGATGGTTTCTTCTATAAAGGACAAGATGTTGCTATTGTTGGAGGAGGAGATACTGCTGCAGAAGAAGCTACATATCTTGCAAATATTTGTTCTAGTGTTACCATGTTAGTGCGTAAGGATCAAATGAGAGCTTCAAAGGCCATGCAACATAGAGTAAATAATACACCAAATTTGAAAGTAATGTATAATACCGAAGTAGATGAGGTATTAGGAGATCAAGTGGTTGATGGACTTCGAATGGTTAATAATCAAACTGGAGAAAAAACAGAGATCGATATTACTGGTTTGTTTATCGCTATTGGGCACACCCCAAATACTCAGATTTTCAAAGGGCAAATTGATATGGACGAGACAGGTTATATCATCACTGAAGGAAAATCTACAGAAACGAACATTCCAGGTGTATTTGCTTCTGGAGATGTACAAGATAAAGAATATAGACAAGCTGTTACTGCAGCGGGAACTGGTTGTATGGCGGCTCTGGATGCAGAACGCTATTTGGCAGCAGTCGAAACCAATGAAGAAGTTTCTGCTTAACTAGTAGCTAACATACTTATAAATAAAAAAGCCTCTTAATAGATTAAGAGGCTTTTTTATTTAATTTAATCGCAGTTTGCTAGGAACATAATCGATCTCTTTCTTATAAAGTGAAGCTTCATTGGTAAAGACCTCTACATTGATTTTAGGTTCTCCCAGTAAAAAGACTTCAGATTTATCTCTCACCTCCATAGTAATTTCCTCATTTGTGAGTATGTAGCAATCACTTGAGTTTTCAGCAATCAATATTGTTTTTGCGGCATTTAATTTTTGACCATAAAAGTCGGAATCATTATCGGCTCTAACCCGCATAGACTGTGCTTCTCCTTCAATTTCTACTGAAGCTTTTTGATATAAATCTACATTTAAGTTTTCTGTAGTAATAATTCCTTTCATTTCAGAGTTTTCATTGATCTGATATGTTACTTCTGTTGCATTTACATGCAATTCTGCACTTGCCTTCCCATTGGTTGTACAACTCACTTTATTTGTTTCGGTGGTGAGAAATACTTCAGCGTTATCATTGACTTCAACAGTAAGCTCAGAACCGGTAATAGGCGATAGAGACTTTGCGTTTACCTTGTCGTAAAGCATAATTCTTTTTAATTCAGATCCGTAGGATATATCAAGATTTAAAGCTTTTGCACGGCGCAGATCTTTGTCAGAGTAAATTTTTAAAACACTGTCTACTACTTCTATCTTGATAACTTCCTGTAGATTACTGTCTGCTTCTATTTTTACCTGGCTATCACTACTCTCCTCAAAGGTAACTTCAAAACTTTCATAGATTTCAATAGTATGAAAACCATCAACATTATGTTCTTCGGTACTTACAATCTTGTTCCCTTTTATTTTTTCTTTTTGTCCATAAGCATTTCCTAGTAGTAACAAGGATGCGATTACGAGTAGCGACCTTTTCATATTTATGTGAATTTATAATTTACAAATAGGTTATAGTGTTCTCAGCGATATAAAATACATCGAAAGTACAAATATAACTAGACTATATATTAAATGTTGTGTTGCATCACATAAGTAATAAACAAAGTCTGTACCAAGAATAAGTTTATTGAATGAAGAGATAAATCAATATAATTAAGGTTTTATAATTTTGTAGCTTCCTCTACTACTTTGCCTTTTTCGCGCACTATAAGCTTAAGAATCTTATTATTTGAACCTTTTATAAACTCGAAAGTAAGTGGGTTTTCTTTATTAAAAAACATGTTTTCGGTTTCGGGAAAGATTATAGCTTCCATTTTTCCGGCATTAACTTTAAGTGCATTATTTGCAATGGAAATTTGCACAAGACCCGTTTGTGGAGCTTGATATTTTCCGACATAGTTTTTTAGAATCTCCAGAGATAACGAAATTGTTGTTTTATCGGTGTTTTGTGGAGCAGGTTGATGATCATAACTTAAGACACGAGTCATTTTCCATTCATTATTTTGTTGTTGCCATACATGAGTAAATTTGGCAATTTCAGTAGGAACTTCTTTTGCTTCATTTTCCGTGATGTAAAACATGTGTTCACCAGTAATAATTGCTCCATAGTTATTTAAAGGGTATACATTTATACTGCCTTTTACGGCTTCTCGCCGTATCCTTATATTTTTATTTCCACACAATCCGTTTGATACAAGTTCCATCATCTTCGTGAGGCCAGAGGTCAATCCTCCTTTATCATGATAAAATTCGAAATCCTGAACAAAAAAGGAACTAAAAGCTTGTAGATTACAACTATTATAAGCATCCCAAAACTGTTGATCTAGGGTTAAAATTACGGTATTGAGGTCGTTATTTTTATTATTGTTCGTAGTAGTTTGCGAGCTAATTTGGTTAATAGATAGAACCATTATAATAATGGCCGCAATAGTTGTGCGTGAGGTGAATTGTAAATTCATGATGATGTTTTTTGATTGATGAGAGATACTCCTAATTGCACAGAAGAAATTTTGATTTAAAATAGGAGTGGATCGATGATGAAAAAAACTGCCCGAAAAAAAGTATCTAACATGAACTACTTATTTTCAACAATGGGTATTTTCGGGCAGTTGTGATTTTGGTTGGTTAAATGATTGGTTAGGTTGTTACGTTTTTAGTGCCTTCTTATATTACCTCCAGAATTATCCACTTCTGAAACTTTTTCTGGTTTACCGTAGTATACTACATTGGCACCGCTAGTTGCTCTACCAGTAAACTCATTTTCTGCATGTATTCTTATATTGGCTCCACTACTTGCTTTTGCTTCAGTAACCAAACTCAATAGATCTTCGGCACGAATATTTGCTCCACTAGAAGCACTAGCAGTATGATTATTTACTTTTCCTTCAAGATTTATAAAAGCGCCACTTGAGACAGAAGAATTAAGCGTTTGTGCTTTTATCTTAAGCGATATATCTGCGCCGCTAGTCGCACTTAAGGCTATGTCTTTTTGCACTATTTCGTCATTAGAAGAAATACTTGCTCCACTAGTGACTTGAATTGTATTGATCTTGCTGTAAGATACATATACATTCTTTTGATCTGCAGAATATATGTTTTGATCTGAAGTAATGTGTAGTGCATTGTTTTTTACATATACTTCGATGTGTTCATGGAGATTTTCATTAGCTTCAACGACAACTTTTTTGTCTTGACTTTCTATAAGTATTACATCTAATCCTCTACTTGCTTTAACCGCATCAAAGTTATCTGTAATAGTGCGTTCTTTCTTAACTACATCTCCTTGTCCTTTAATACCGTTAAAGACCATATTGCAGGAACAACATGCAAGAGATAAACAAAAAGTGACTAAAATTTTGGCTAGTGTGGTCATAACTATACGTTTTAATGAATTGAATTGTTTGTTTTTTGATTGATATTAGAATTGATCATCGGTTTTAATTTCTATTCCGTCCTCGTCTATTTTTACTTTTACTGGTTCGTTGTTTAATTGTACTCCATCTTCGTCAATTTTGAGATTGAAATTTTGATCATCAGAATTGATGTTGATATTCACCTTATCCTCATCGTCAGAATCCTCATACTCCCAGTCATTTTCATCTTCTGGACAGTCTTCACATACAAACTCTCCATTAACAAGTTGAAGATAATGCTCTTCTTTTCCATCTATGGTAACATAATCATCATATTTCCAAGAGTTGTTGAATCCGGAAGTATTGTCATCGGCATATAAGGTGATTCCTTCGGGCAATGTTAAAATTACTTGAACTTCCTGATCTCTATACTTGCTAGCATAATCTGTTATGGCATATCCATTTAGTAAAAGGGTATTGCCCTCTATCTCATATGCATATTTTAAATCTTCGGCTCTTTGAGAAGCTTCTTCGTAAGACCTTCCTTCGGCTTTCTTTTCAATAACAATACTAGCAACACTATCTGTTTTTGATGGTTTCAGATATAGTTCGATGTCTTGAATAACAATTACCTTATTACCTTGATCATCTCTTTTTATCTGATAGTTATTTCTATGACGTAAATAGTTCACATATCGACTGTTTCCTTGCATTTTGATTGTAAGTGTATCACTTTTTGTAAACGGTAATGTTTCTTCTTGAGTGATTACTTCTGCATCATATGCTTCCAAAGTAGCTTGGCGAATTCCAATTATTCCTAATCCTATTAGTGATATAATCCAAACACCGGTTAAACCAAGTTTTGCAGGTGTTCCAATTGATTTTAAGTTGTTTATCAAGATTTTTAATCCTAAAATGAATAAGAAGAAAAACGGTATACCTGCTGCAAAGAACGTAAGTAAAGATACTAACCATAATGGAGCTTCAGGATGGTTTCCAACTTCTAGATATTCGATCCAGGGAGTATCCATAAAACCAAAGGTTCCTAAGGTAAATAGACCAATGAATAAACTTATTAAAGTAACTCCAGCTGTGATAACAAGAATAACACCTACAAACTTTACAAAGATCTTTAGTAAAAAGAGAAAAACATCTCCGAGGGCATCAAAAAAAGTGGTAGAACTACTTTTTACTTTACTACTATATTTTTGATAATCTACATTCTTTACCGTATCGGTAACATTGTCGAATCCTTCTTTAATTTTTTTTTCGATGTTACTAATATTCACGGCTTCTCCTTTCATGGCTAGAAAGTCTGATGTCGTCTTAGCCTCGGGAACAAAAATCCAGAAAGCAACATATATTAGGATAAATGCTCCACTAGAGAAAATAGTAAATAATATCCATGCTAATCGAATCCAAATAGGGTCTACGGCTAAATAATGACCAAGTCCGGAGCTTACACCTCCTACATAAGAGTTGGTTGTATCTCGAAATAGCTGCTTTGCACTTTTTGGACGACTATAAGCTGCTTTAGGTTCATCTTCAAATATTTCTTCATCAAGCCTGTAATCTTCTGGTTGTCCCATAACCGCTATTACCTCTTCAACTTCCTTATTCCCGATTACTTGACGTTCATCTTTTATTTTTTCACTGAACAACTCTGCAATTCTTGCTTCGATATCGGCAATAATTTCATCTCTCCCTTGAGAATCGGTAAAGGAGCGACGTATGGCATCGAGATAACGTTGCAATTTCAGATAAGCATCTTCATCGATATGAAAAAATATACCTGCTAAATTTATATTGACTGTTTTATTCATTTTACTTCTTTTTTTGTTTGGTTACCAGATTTACAGCATTTTGTAATTCGTTCCAAGTGGTGTTTAATTCTTTTAGAAACAATTGGCCGGTTTCTGTGAGTCCATAATATTTACGTGGCGGCCCAGATGTAGATTCTTCCCAGCGATAGCTGAGTAATCCTGCATTTTTTAATCTGGTTAGTAAGGGATAAATGGTACCTTCTACCACAAGCATCTTAGCATCTTTAAGAGTCTCCAAAATTTCAGCTACATAAGCATCGTCGTCCTTAAGGATAGAAAGAATGCAATATTCCAGAACACCTTTGCGCATCTGCGCTTTTGTGTTTTCGATCTTCATAAAACTAATTTTTAAAAGTTAAACTGTTCATTTTTTGATTGATGATTTTTGATTGATGATGATTATTTTAATAGGTATTGATCGGTTGCTATTATCGCACTCGTGAATATGGTAGCTAAAAGATAATTGATGAGGTTAAATTTTAGACTATACCCTTGTTCTTTCGAAGCTTTTATCAATAGAATAAGAAGGGTAAAACATACCATGAGTGGAAGTATCCAATATCCCAATCCAAGCCAGTAGCTAATTCTAGCTTCATCGTTTGGATTAAAGACCGATACTATCATTGCCATTAAGCGAAAACAAAATGCAAAGAATAGAAACGGATACCAATACATATTTCCGGTTTTTCTAAGAATGTAAAAGAACGCAAATGCAGATGCTATTGTGAATAGGGGACCTGCTGAACTTACCAAATAACTATGCCATTTTGGTAGATATTCTCCTTCTACTAAAGAAACAGAATTAAGAGTCATTTTCATAGAGTATCCAAGTGTTTCTCCTGTAATGTAGTGTGCCAATTCATGAAAAATAAACGAAAGGAACACAGCCACAGCGGTTATCAAAATGTACTTTATGTTGATTAATGACTTCATCTTATTATTACTTTATAAAACGAATACTAAGAGGATATCGATACGATTCTCCCTTGTTGGCTTTTAGTGCTGCGGTTATCACAAAAATAATTTCAAGAAAGAAACCAATTAAGGCTACTACACCTATAAATGATGCTCCTATTAGTGTACTGAAACCAACAGGATCAGAAAAACTGATCGATATACCATCATGATGAAAAATATCGGTGATTGATGCATTTCCTAAAATCTTGAAAAGAAAAAAAGGAAAAGAAAACATACCTAATATTACAGAATATAATAGAATGCTAAGCTGAAAGTTTATAGCTTCTTTACCGTTCTGGTCTATAAATTCAGACTTGTCCTTATTGGTAGTCCATAACAAAATGGGAACTATATAATTTCCGAAAGGGATAAAGTACTTTGAGAATACCCCTAAGTGCATAAACGTTGCGATATTTTTGTGGTTGTTGACTGACATTTTTAAAAGTATATAATAGTTTCTTATGCAAATATATGTTTAAAAAAAGGTATTATGCAAAACATAGTACCATAATTTAACATAAATTTAAGATTTAATGAATTTTTTAACCATTCTACTTTTAACTATATTGTGACAACTAAAAGTTACTACAATGAATATAACTCCTGGAAAACTTAATACATTCTTATTGTTTAAATTACCATCTGCCTGGCTGTGTGGTGTGCGTGTAAAAAATATTGATAGAACCTCGTGTACGGTTTCTGTAAAACATAGGTGGATCAATCAAAACCCTTTTAATTCGATGTTTTGGGCAGTGCAGGGGATGGCGGCAGAGTTAACTACAGGAGCACTGGTTACAGGGTATATACAAAACAGTGGTAAAAAAATATCTATGTTGGTAGCCAACAATAATGCTACATTTACCAAAAAGGCAACAGGTAGGATTACTTTTGTTTGTAATGATGGTGACCTTGTTAAAAGTGCAATAGAAAAAGCTGTTGAAACTGGTGAAGGACAAACTGTATGGATGAAATCTGTAGGAACTAATAAGGATGGGGTAGAGGTATCGTCTTTTAATTTTGAGTGGACTGTTAAAGTGAAGAAATAACTATGATAATATGATTTGTTCTGTAACACTTTTAGAGAAAAGTTTACCTATAAGTAAAGTAACAATTCATTAATCAATAAAAAATAAAGATGACAGCACACGAAATAGATTACGAAATCATTGGTGAAGAAATGCAGTATGTGGAAATTGAACTAGATCCACAGGAAGGTGTAATTGCAGAAGCCGGAAGTTTCATGATGATGGATGAAGGAATCAAAATGGATACTATTTTTGGGGATGGATCAGAAAAGGACAAAGGAATAATGGGGAAAATTTTTGGAGCCGGAAAACGATTGTTAACTGGCGAAAGTCTTTTTATGACTGCTTTCTATAATGAGGTTGGAGGTAAAAAAAGGGTGAGTTTTGCATCACCATATCCTGGTAAAATTATTCCAATAGATCTTACCAATTATGGTGGTAAGTTCATTTGTCAGAAGGATGCTTTTCTGTGTGCAGCAAAAGGGGTGTCTGTAGGGATAGAATTTTCTCGGAAATTGGGAAGAGGATTATTTGGAGGTGAAGGGTTTATTATGCAAAAGTTAGAAGGTGATGGTATGGCATTTGTTCATGCAGGTGGTACTACAGCCAGGAAAGAACTTCAGCCAGGAGAAAAATTGAAAGTAGATACAGGATGTATTATTGGTTTTTCTAGTGGAGTAAATTATGATATTGAATTTGTTGGTGGGATTAAAAATACAATTTTTGGTGGTGAAGGGTTGTTTTTTGCAACTCTTACAGGGCCAGGAGTAGTTTACGTTCAATCTTTACCTTTTAGTAGATTAGCAAATAGAGTTCTTGCACTTGCTCCTAGGGCAGGAGGTAAAAGTAGAGGAGAAGGTAGTATTCTAGGAGGTCTAGGAGATCTTTTAGATGGCGATAATAATTTTTAATATTGTTAAATAAGCGCTAAAAAGCTGTTTTTTAAGTTTAATTTGCATATATTAGTAGTATTGAATGTTAAAAATGTAAGTTTATTCGTACAATTACTTGTGTAAACCTAATATTTTAACCCCTATTAATTTATGGCAAGAGCAATGTTTGATTACACCAAAACTGTACTAAAAAAAGTGAGTTTCGATGTTAATCTTTTTACAAAGGAAGTTCTTAAAGCACTAAACAGACTACTTCCGCACGAGATTGAAGAATTAAAAATCTGGATTCAATCTTTAGCAGTTAAACAACCAGAATTACAATCTTGTTTAATTTATTTAAAAACATAATAAAGAAAGCGACTTTTTAGTCGCTTTTTATTTTTGCTACGGGGCTTATGATTTCTACGTTTTGAAAGGTTATTGCTCCTTTTACTACCCCCGCTATGGTAGAATGTAGGGCCTCAATTATTTGCATTTTGAGTTCACTCTTGTTAAAAATAAGACTTACTTCTCTTGCGGGTGAAGGATCGTTAAAGTAATGGAGGTTAACTTTTTCACTTTCTTTAATGTCTAATGTATGTAAATAAGGAAGTAATGTCATTCCTAATCCCTCGTTTGCAAGTTTGACCAAAGTTTCAAAACTTCCACTTTCCAGCTGGAAATGATCTTCATCATAACTTTTTTGAGTTTTACATAAATTAATTATTCCATCTCTAAAACAGTGTCCGTCTTCTAATAGGAGCATATCATCTATATCAAGATCACTAATGTTGATTTTTTTATGTTGATTAAGTCTATGCGACGGAGGTATATACCCTACAAAAGGTTCATAGTACAATACTCTTTCTTTAATCCCTTCATTTTCCAGTGGTGTAGCAGCAATCGCGGCGTCTAGATGGCCGTCTTGAAGGCGTTCCATAATAGCCTCAGTATTTAGTTCCTCTATTTTAAGTTTTACTTTAGGGTACTTTTTAATGAAATTATTGAGAAACATTGGTAAAAGTGTTGGCATAATTGTAGGAATAACGCCTAATTTGAATTCTCCACCAATAAAGCCTTTTTGTTGATCAACAATGTCTTGTATACGCTCACTCTCATTTACGATATTTCTTGCTTGTTGCACCAACTTTGCCCCAACATCTGTTAGTTCAATTGGTTTTTTACTCCTATCAAATATTAATATATCTAATTCTTCTTCAAGCTTTTGAATTTGCATACTAAGCGTAGGCTGCGTTACGAAAGTTTTTTCTGCTGCCTTGGTAAAATTCTTGTGCTCTGCTACTGCAAGAACATATTTTAATTGTGTAATGGTCATAGGTTATTGTTTGGAGAACAAAAATAACAAAGCTATTGATATTACTTATTAAAAAAGTGTAAAAAATTTGTTTTATCTATAATGAAAATAAAAATACACCTTTCATAGGTGTATTTTTATGATTGATGAATGTGGTTTTGTATTATAATCTTATCTCAAGAGTTAAATCTTCACTCCCAACTTCAAATTTTGCATCTCCCCACATTGGCGGCCCATAGCTCATATTGTTATTCGATACTCCATAATTTTCTTTGGGCATTCCGTTGGCTTCGAAGTCCATTCTACCATTACCATTGGTGTCATGTAAACAAGTAATACCGTATTCTCCTACAGGAACATTAGTAAATGTCACCTTTGCTGTTCCGTTTTCGATTTCACTTTTTGCCGATTGTACTGGAGCTGCTTTCATAAATGTTGCTTCATTATATAAGGCAAATAAGACATCTCCTTCAGAACCGGTAACATTTGGAACAGTAACGGTGATAGTTATTCCTGAATCCGGGGTTTGTGCTTGAACAATGAAATTTGAAATTAATAAGGCGATTAAAAAGGCTAGAGTTTTCATATACTAAGATTTTATAGTTATTTGATATGTTTGAACAGTTCAAATGTCTAAAAATCAGATATGCTTAAATAAACTATTCTACCCAATTGTAAATATTATAGGATGAATTGTAAATAAAGCGCAGTAATGTGTTTTATTTTAAATTAAAAAGAGGTTCAAAGTGTTATAACAATCCTCGAGCCTTGATTTCTAAATATTTATTTATGGTATTTACCGTGAGATTTTCTGGTGCAGTAAGAATACAATGAATACCGTGTTTATTTAATTCATTTACAATCATTTTCTTTTCATAAACAAATTTTTCGGCAATGGTTTTTTCAAAAATTTGTTTGGTAGATATGGCCTTTTGATCTAATAAAGAAGTAAGTTCTGTGTTTTCAAAAAAGATAACAACTAATAAATGATTTTTCGCCAGAGTTTGTAAATATGGTAATTGTCTATGTAAACCATCTAGGGTTTCAAAATTGGTATATAGTAAAAGTAAACTACGATGGGTAATATTTCTTTTGATATCTATGTATAACCGTGCAAAATCTGATTCTACAAAATCTGTGTTTATATTGTATAATGTCTCTAAAATAAGATTCATTTGCCCTTTTCGTCTTTGGGCTATAGCCATATTTTCAACCTTTTTAGAAAAAGTGAACATCCCAGCTTTATCTTGCTTTTTCATAGCGATATTAGAAATGACCAATGTCGCATTGATAGCATAATCGAGCAAACTCAATTCGTTAAAAGGCATTTTCATCACTCGACCTGTATCGATAACTGAATAAATGGGTTGTGATTTTTCATCCTGATATTGGTTTACCATCAGATGGTTTCTTTTTGCCGTAGCTTTCCAATTGATATTTCTAATATCATCTCCCGTAACATAATCCTTAATTTGTTCGAATTCTAGAGTATGTCCTATTCTCCTGATCTTTTTTAAGCCATAAAGTTTTAATTTATTAGTAAAGGCAACAAACTCGTATTTTTTCAGCTGTAAAAAAGAAGGGTAGGTGGGTACCATAGCCTCTTTTGACGATTGCTGTCGCCTGCAAACTAATCCTAATGGTGATGAGGTATAGATATTAAGATTCCCGAACTGATATTCGCCCCGCTCTGTGGGACGTAAATGATAGGTGAATTCTTTTTCTTCTGAGGGTTTAAGTTTTGACCGAATCTCAAAATCTCTGCTTTGAAATTGTATAGGTAGTTCGTCAATTATTTTTATACTACTGGTAAACTGATAACGATTTACAACGGTTAACTTAATTGGATTTTCGTCTCCGTTTGATAATTTATCGGGTAATAACCTATGTGCTTGGGTACCTAGTTTATTTCTGTATAGCAGTAAAATATCAAAAACTAGAGCCACAAGAAGAGTATATAATAAGAGTTTCGCTACTCCGAAAATATTTTCGAAGAAATACGATACTATAAAAAGTACTGCGATCGAGAAGAAGACAGTAAAAAATAGTTTTTTAAAATATAAACTCTTCAAAAATGATTTCACTTATCTAGGGATTTCTATAGTTTCTATAATTTGTAATACAGCTTTTTCTGTGGTAAATCCTTCCATTTCTCTTTCAGGAGTTAGTATTATTCTATGTCGTAAAACCGCCGTAGCTACTTTTTTAATGTCATCGGGTGTGACAAAATCTCTTCCATTTATGGCTGCCATAGCCTTAGACGCATTCATAATGGCAATAGATGCTCTTGGCGATGCTCCCAGATATAGGTTACCATTGTTTCTTGTATTATTTACAATCGAAGCGATATATTTTAGTAAGTTATTTTCAATAACAATTTCTTTGATAATTTCTTGATATTCGGCAATTTGTTTAGCATCAAGAATAGCGGTAATCAATTCTGAAGGAACAGCATTTTTTCTTTGATGATGCCCTTCTAATATTGTAACTTCTTCTTCAACCGAAGGGTAGCCTACATTAATTTTAAACAAAAATCGGTCTAATTGAGCTTCTGGTAAAGCGTAGGTTCCTTCTTGTTCAATTGGGTTTTGCGTAGCAAACACCAGAAAAGGTAATTCCATTTTATTTTCAATACCGTCGATAGTAATTTGTCGCTCTGCCATCACTTCAAACAATGCTGCTTGGGTTTTGGCGGGCGCCCTATTGATCTCATCAATAAGTATGATATTTGAAAATATTGGCCCTTTTTTGAATTCAAATTCTGAGGTCTTTACATTAAAAATAGAAGTACCCAAAATATCACTGGGCATCAAATCGGGAGTAAATTGTATTCGGCTAAAATCTACATTCATGGTTTTTGCCAATAATTTAGCAGTAACAGTTTTTGCTACTCCAGGGACACCTTCTATTAAAGAATGTCCATTGGCCAAAATAGAAATAATGAGTAGTTCGATCATATCCTGTTGACCTACAATTACTTTTGCCAACTCATCTTTTATAGTTTGTACCGATTGCTGTAGGTTCTTTAGATCGATTCTACTATTAAATTCTAGTGGGTTTTCGTTGGTGTTTTCCATATCTATATCGTAAATTCTTCTATTTTTTTATTGAGTTCTATAAGATCTACTTCTGTATGAAATGATCTACTCCTTAATGTGTTTATATATTCAATAAGTGTAGTAGTTTCTTCAATAGAATGGCCGGTTTTAACGGCTAGTCTATTGATAAACTTCTTATCTAATGTATTTGTTTTGAGATAATAATTACTTCTAATTCTCTCTAAGAAATAGGTAATTTTTTTAACAATAATATTGCTGTAATCTTTATGCTGAAAATAAAGATCACCAATAGTTTTTGTAAATTCTATAGAGGTGTTTTCAAGAGGCTTGACTACGGGGATGATTCGCTGTTCTCGTTTTCCGGTAAAGATTACAAATACAATTAAGCCAATCATCACTAAATAATATGCCCACTTTAACGACGTTTGATTTAGAACAAATCGCATAGGAGAGTCGATGACCTTCCGTCCATCTTTCAAATAATCATCCCAGTATACGGTATTTGAATCGTTAATAAATGACAAACATTTCGCGGCATATTCTTCGTTACCCTTCAGCATATAATAATTAGAAAAAGCTTCTGGTAAGGTATTGAAGTAAAAATTTCCTTCACCTTCTTCAACCTTAATGAAGTTGACTTGATCAATGTCTTCTAATTCATCACTTTTTAAAAACCCTAAGGCTGTTGTTTTGGTGGTATCAAAACTCTTGAACACCGTTCGGTATACATTTTTCTTAAACTTAGGTAGTGGTTTCTCTTTTAAAGACTTCGAAAAGAAAGTTGGAGTAATCTCTTCTTCTGTAAGTTGATATTCAATATCGGTTTCAATAGCCAAAGAATCCTGCAAAATAGATCCAAAACTTTGTCCAGCCATAAAAACTGAATTTCCTTCTCTTACATAGGTAATGAGTTTTTCATATGACCTTTTATCAAGATTGATATATGAATTAATAAATATATACGTAGAGTTATCCTTTAGCTCGGTGTTGCTCAAAAAATCATAAGGGTTGTTGGGGATCAATACGACATCTTTGTTTTCGTTGAGTGATTTTAATTCTTCGAACAAAACATAACTACCAAAAGGAATTTTATCGGTCGAGGTGTAACTAGATCTCCAGTTAATGGGTTTTGGTCTTACAATCTCAGTAATAATGATGGTAAGTAAGGCTATACCCAATAGTATTAATATGTTTCTCGATCTTTTATCCAAGAGTGTTGATATTTTGATTTAGTTGATCAAAAGATTGTTTTGCATTGATAAATGAAGCTTCATCAAGGTCAAATTTCCCATACCATATGTAATCATATAAGTATGACACACGGTTGAAATTTTGTTTTAATGTAATGTCTGATATTTCTCTGTAATAATCGGTATTGGTTTTTTCGAAATGATAATCGATGAAATTTTTGATAGATAAGTCCTGTAGTGCTTTTAAATACATATATCGTATAGCTAAGCGATAATTCTTTTCTTTCAGTGCATTTTTTATAAGTTCGTCCAGATTTATTTTTTCAATATGTTCCTCACTTATAGGTATAGGAGCCACAAGAGTATTCTTTTTTCTGAAAAATGAAACTGCATCTTTACCTGCCAAAGCCTTCACAATAATGTAGATGGCAATACATATTAATAATATATATATTAGAGTTTCGATCAGTTTGGCCATTTCAGGACTAATTTGAACACCAAACATATCTTGTATTCCTCTAAATATCCAATTTAAAAATCGCGCCAAATAATTTTGTGTTTCAGCTTCAGTGGTATCATAGTAGAACTCCGATCCATTATATTTTTCAGATAGATCATCAGAAAAATGCAAAGGTAAAACTTTACTATTATCAATATTAACCTCTAGAGAATCCTTCTGACCCAAAACCAGAGAGAAATTTAAAAGTGCAGCAAACACCAATATAATATGAACTACCTTTTTATTCACCTGTACCAATTTGATCTATTCGTTCTCTTGTTTTAACATTATATTTTTGCTCATGAAGGGAGAAGTATAAAATCCCATTTACAAATTGAGAAATAGATTGCGAATAAGCAAGGATCACTAAAAAGATACAAAGGGAAAAAGTATAAATAATTTTTGCCACTGCCGATTCTGCGATGACGGTACCATTTTCTACGATATGGAAAGAGTAAAAACCAACCAGAACACCTGGTATGGTTAATAAAAGGAGTAAAAGTATTCCAATTAATAAACCAAGAATAAAATTAACGCCAACACATTTCCAAAAATTACTTTTTACCAAATCCCAACCTTCACCAAGACTATCGGTTACCCCTTTGTTTTCATTCAGCATTACCATAAAAGATACTCCTATCCATGATGTGATCCAAAACTGAATGACGTACTGCGTTAAGGTTCCTAGAAGTGGTATAAATGCCAAAATCACTGAAACTATCATAAAGGCAAAATATATGAACACGATGAGCAGGATAAACAAAAAGATGCTACCAAGGTTGTCTTTAATAAAATTCCAGACAATTTTTCTATCTGTAATTACCTTTTGATGTTCTGTATACTTTATCATATACGAAGAAGCCAAACTATAGTTTAATGCAGCTATGACAATAAAAACCAAAAAGAACAATATTGCTCCCAGGCCTATGTATAGATTTGCATCAGAATCTGGCCCAGAACTATTAAATGCACCTATAAAACCAGTTACCAAAAGGTAGCTACTCAATAATATAAGTAATATGAAAATACCATTATAGCTTATAAATATATTGGTAAAGCTTTTCAAGTTTTGTTTGAAGAAATCGAAGTATACCGTAATAATATCCCCTAAATCTCTTCGTTGTCTAAGTTCTATGTAATTTTCGTTCATTAGCCTTGTTTAAAATAATAGGGTATATGATATAATAAAATATAATCAAACTTAGGGAACCAAATATGATTATCATTGCCAACCACACGGGCATATTAGAGTAACGTGTTATAAACCCTTCTATAAAACCAGCAATGATAAAAAAGGGTATAGTACTAACCACAATTTTTAATCCATCTTTGGCACCTTTCATAAAAGATACCCGGCGAGAATAGGTCTTCGGGAAAAGAATACTATTTCCCATTACCAGGCCGGCACACCCGGCGATAATAATTACCGAAATCTCTATAGTACCATGTAACCATACAGATTTTGAAGCTTCAAATAATACACCTTTAGTATAAAAGAAAGTCATAAAAGCTCCCAACATTACTCCATTTGAAAATAGTACATATCCTGTTCCAATAGACGTAATAACACCTAATGCATATGCAAATAGAGCAACTTTAATATTATTGATAGTTATTCCCAAAAAAGAGCCTATCATGCTACCACTTTTGTAAATTCCTGTTGGGTCTCCTTTTTCAATATTGCTTAAGGTCTCGTTTACATAAGAATCCCCCAAAATCAATCTTAAGAAAGAAGCATCATTTAACGCAGAAATCATTCCTATACAACAGGCAGCACCAAAAATTAAAAAGGTATATAGTAGTGTTTTATGGTGTTGATAAAAAAATAAAGGGAATTCTGTTTTCCAGAATTCGAGTATTCTGTTTTTATTTTCTTTTTTATTAATATAAATTTTTTGATGCGCCTGAGATGCTAGTGAATTCAGATAAAGTAGTGTTTTACTATCGGGATAATAGGTTTGCGCATATGATAAATCATTGGTTAAATGAATATAATAATCCGCTAGTTGATCGGGGTTTATCTGTAAGTTTTCCCCAATAGCTTTTTCAAAAGCGATCCATTTTTCTTTATTTTGCTTCACGAAAGCTGCTTCCCGCATCTATCAATTTTTGGTTAAAGATAATGACTTACTTGTAAATGGCAAATTTAGCAATCAATACAACACAGAATGTAAACCTTGATTATAAAACCGTTAGTATCGGTGAACGAATGCTAGCAGCATTAATCGATTTTGCTATTTTCTGGCTTTATCTTTTTATTGTAAACTTTATAACCTCTCTCGTTGGAACGGCTTTTCAGGATAATTGGACCGTTTTTGGAATTCAGTCGCTATTACTACTACCAGTAATGTTCTACTCTTTATATATGCATATTATTTTTAATGGACGAACCGTTGGTAAAATGATTATGAAAATAAGAGTAGTACGAGTAGATGGTTTACCAGTGCATTGGAGTAATTATCTTGTGCGTTGGATGCTCAGGTTGGTAGATATCTGGATTTTTTTGGCTTCGGTTGGTATTTTAACCATACTTTTCTCAGACAAACGCCAACGCTTGGGAGATGCTGCTGCTGGAACTGTGGTGATTTCTACAAAACAAAAAGTTAAGATTTCGCATACTATTCTAGAAGAACTACAAGAAGATTATGAACCAAAGTTTACCAATGTTCATAAATTGACCGATAAAGATGTGAGATTAATAAAAGAAACTTATTTGATTGCAAAAAAATCTAACGATTTTAAAACACTTACTGCACTAAGAAATAAAGTAGAGGATGTGTTAGAAATAAAATCAGACTTATATGATCGTCAGTTTATAGACACCATCCTCAAAGACTATAATTACTATACTCAAAAACTGTAGTAGATTAAGTTTCCTATAATTTCTTACTAAGCTATTGGAATTTTTTGCTAATAGGGTAACAAAAATAACCCTTTGTTGATATGAAGATATAAATCATTAAATCTTTATATCATGAAAAAAAAGAATTTAAAAAAACTACAACTAAGTAGAGAAATGGTTGCAAAACTTAAAGGAGGTATTGCTCATCCCATGGGTGAGTACAAAGAGCGTGTGCATTGGTATGTTGGTACCAGGGGCCGAAATACTTGTTTTTGTGAATTCTAAAACTATTGGGATCACATGTTAAATTCTTTAAGCGGACTTAGGTCCGCTTTTCCTTTTAAAAATAGAAGTATGAGATAAGCTTTTTTATAGCAAATTAGTTGTTGAATATATGCTGTTTTGTTTTGAATTATTTTATGACTTCGGCTTTGATAAATATGTTTTCAATTGGCCATTCGCTACCATCTACAGCAACATTAGATATTTTATCGGCAACTGTTAGTCCCTTGACAACTTTGCCAAAAATAGTATGTTCACCATCTAAATGATGCGCTCCATTCTTGGCCAAAACAATAAAGAATTCGTAAGGAGTAGATCTGTTAGATGGGTTATTGACCCATTGCTTAGACAAAGCAACAACTCCTCTAGTGTGCTTTAATCCTTCAATTTGTTCTTGAGGAATAGTGTACTCGCCAATCTCAAAACGTAGATTAGCCATTTCTTGTCTATCGCTATTTCCTCCTTGTATTACAAAACCTTTGGCTACACGGTAAAAAAATGTTTCGTCAAAATACTTCTGCTTTACCAAGTATATAAAGTTTGCCCGGTGTATTGGGGTTTCCTTAAATAATTGTATGTCGATGTCTCCATATTGTGTCTTTACCCTAACCAAAGTTTCTGGATTTTCCTCTCCATACGTAGTCATGAACTCCAAAAGGTTTTCATTGGTAAGTCTAAAAGGTTCTTCTTCATTTTTTGTAGCGTTCGTTGTTTCAGAATTTACATCTGAAATATCTTCTTTTTGCTCTTTTGTAGAATTTACCGTATTCTTATGTTTCTTTTTAGATTGTGTATCTTCACAACTGGAGAATAAAAAAAAGCTAATAAAAAAGACTAAAATAGATCTGGTAAATGACATTTGAAACATTTAAAAATTTAATTCCAAAAATACAGAAAATGTCGGTACCGGGAGAATCTTCCCACTTTATTATGGCTCCTGAAATGCGAGTAAGAGAGTTAAATCATATAAAGATAGAGGAAAGAAACCCGAGAAATGCAGCGGTTATGATGCTTTTTTATCCTAAAGAAGCTCAGACGCATATTGTTCTTATTTTAAGACCCGATTATGAAGGGGTGCACTCTGGTCAAATCGCTTTGCCTGGAGGAAAAGCAGAAACATACGATTTAAACTATACAGAAACTGCGCTTCGCGAAACCGAAGAAGAAGTAGGGGTATATTCAAAAACGGTAAATGTGGTAAAAACCCTTACCAAAGTGTATATACCACCTTCTAATTTTTGGGTGCATCCGTTTTTAGGATATACGGAAACAAGACCCAATTTTGTGCCGCAAGAAGAAGAAGTTGCTAAGGTTATTGAAGTTCCGTTATCAGAATTAATGAATGATAACAATATTATTCCTGAGATATTAACAACTTCCTACGCAAAAAATATTGAAGTACCTTCTTTTAAATTAAATGGTTACACGGTTTGGGGAGCCACAGCAATGATGTTGAGCGAACTTAAAACCTTTTTAAAGGGTTCTATGGAAATATGATTTTGTATCTTTGGCAATCTAAATACAACCGATATTCTACATATGGGATTATTTAAAAGAAATCCATTTGGTCATATATTGTTTTTAAAAACTTGGCTCATTCGAATTATGGGGTCTATGACTCACAGGCGTTACCGAGGTTTTAATGAACTTCAAATAGAAGGTAGTGAAATCATAAAAGATCTTCCTGATAATAATGTGTTATTTGTCTCAAATCATCAGACGTATTTTGCTGATGTTGTAGCTATGTTTCACGTATTTAACGCAAGTTTAAGTGGAAGAGTAGATTCTATCAAAAATATAGGTTACTTATGGAAACCTAAATTAAATTTATATTATGTAGCTGCAAAAGAAACCATGAGAGCTGGTTTGTTGGCTCGAATCCTGGCATATGCAGGAGCTATTACGGTAGAGCGAACTTGGCGTCAAGCAGGTAAAGATATAAATCGTCAGGTTAAAATGAGTGATATCACTAATATTAAAAGAGCTTTAGAAGACGGTTGGGTGATTACCTTTCCTCAAGGAACAACAAAGCCTTTTAAACCAATTCGTAAAGGTACTGCTCATATCATTAGACAATATAAACCCATTGTTATCCCTATTGTTATTGATGGATTTAGAAGATCTTTTGATAAAAAAGGAATCCGTATTAAAAAACGTGGGATATTGCAATCTATGGTTATTAAAGAACCACTGGATATTGACTATGAAAATGATTCGATAGATGATATCGTAAGTAAACTAGAATTTGCAATAGAGCAACATCCTTCATTTCTTAAGGTGATCCCACAAGAAGAGTTAGATGCCGAGGAAGAATTGAATAAAAAACGACAGTGGGAGTACTAATTGTATCTACACAGTTATCTTTTTTTATTCTAACCATGTTTTAAAATCTTTTACCCGCTCTCTGGAAACTATAATTTCTTGTTCAGAAAAATGGTTTAGTTTTACTTGTAACCTTGAATTTGTATAAGAGATAATATCTTTGATCGAATTAATGTTTATGTAGAACTTTCTGCTTACCCTAAAAAACTGTTGGGGGTTCAATTCCTCTTCCAAAGATTCAAGTGTAGTGTCTATTAAATAATTTCTGTTTTCCGCGGTATGTAGATAGGTTCCTTTGTTTTCAGAATAGAAGCATTCGATATCTTCTACAGAGAAAATTTTGAGATGTTGTCCTACTTTGGCTGTAAATCGTTTTTTGTACTGTCTATCCATTGGATTTATAAGTAGTTTTTTGATATCCTCAAAGTCTACTTGAATCGATTTACTTTTGGGAGTTTGTTCTTTATATTTTAATACTGCTGCTTCCAATTCTTCATCATCTATTGGTTTTAATAGGTAATCTATACTGTTTAGTTTAAAGGCTTTTAGAGCGTATTCATCATAAGCCGTGGTGAAAATAATAGAGCTTTTGATATTGATGGCATCAAAAATCTCAAAAGACAACCCATCACTTAGTTGAATATCTAAAAAAATAAGATCTGGATGTTCATTATTGCTAAACCATTCTATTGATTCCTGTACAGAGTGCAACATTGTATGCACATCGATCTCAAGGTCATTTAGCATTCTGTTTAATCTTCTTGCAGCTGGTTTTTCGTCTTCTATAATGATAACATTCATAATTTTAACTATATCTTAAATTTTGTGTTTTTTTGATTTTTCTTTTAATAAGTAATGACCCTACAAAACAGACAAGCCCTGTACCAATACCCAAACACCAAATGCCGTAGGGATGCGGAATAATTCTTGCCGACATTTCTGAAACAAATGCTGCATAGAGTCCTACAATACTCCAGCTCATCACTCTTAAATGCTGTATATACCAATCTTTTACTTTTTTTCTATTTAAAACAGGATACATACCACCAAATAATGCTATTAAGCTAATAATAATCATGACATGAAAAATACCGAAGCCACCAAAAAGATGATAAATTCCAAATCCGGTTAGATTCATTAATAGCATAGATACCACATAAATGTATCCAATAATGACATGAAGCTTCGTGCCTTTGGTAGTTAGAATAACGTAGGTTCCTGTTATCAAAGAAATAATGGCAAAGATAAGGTGTATAAGTCCTATTGTGCTATGAACCATAAGTATACGATTTTTGGAAGACGATTATTCCCAAAGTTGTTTTTGGTCGTCTTGTTCTTCCTCCATATACTTGCGTATCTTTCGCTCTTCCCAATCTTTGTCAAACATAGGGTTAAGTCTATAAGCTCTTGCTGCATGAAACGCAAGACCGATTCCCCAACCCAAAGCAGCCCATAAGAACCAGGCATAGCTCCATTCGTTTTGATAATAATTTAATCCGGCCAAAAATCCTATGATAACAATATATGATATTAAGTTATTGTAGAACTTTTTGAGTTCATTTACACGAGTTTTTGCGCGTTCATATCTTTTTTGTTCTTCAAGAGTTTTCATGATGGTATAAGTTTCTTTAAGGTTAGAAGGACCATTTTAAAAATCCTCTTTGTCCATAAGTTCTTTGATTTTACGTTCTTCCCAGTCTTTACTAAATATTTTATTCGTGTTAAAAACTGTTATTCCGTGAATTAATAATCCGATTCCCCATAAAATGGGTGTGATATATAATTTCCAATCTAATAAAGAGTCAATGCCATTGTCAATAACCTGAGAGTTGATAAAAAGGAGTGCTATGTTTATGATAATATAAACTGTCAAGTGATTGTAAAATCCCTTTTCTTTCTCAACCCTCATTTTGGCTCTTTGGTATCGTTGTTGTTCGTTTTTCATGATGATGTATTGTTTTTAGAATTGATCTTTATCCATATACTCATTAATCTTTCGTTCTTCCCATGATTTAGAAAACAAAGACCAATTCTTTAGTTTCTTTTTAATTTGTTTTTGTTTGAAGGTCCAAAGTCCATGCCCCAGCAGTACGATTCCCCATAATGTGGGAATAAGCACCAAATTAATCATAAGCCATCTTTTAAACTCTTCGTCATCTACATTCAGATTTGCTTTTAGTTGAAACAGTATTACTGCCATGATTATGTTCATACCTATGTATACTGCAAGGTGAACATAGAATCCTTTTTCTTCATTAAGTCTTCTTTTGGCTTTTTTATATAATTTTTGATCTATCTGATTAGTCATAATTTTTTCTTTTAGATTCCTCCATATACTTTTGAATCTTTCTTTTTTCCCAGTTTTTACCTAAAACAGGGTGACGGTCAAATGCTTCCATATAGTGAAATAATACTCCTAATCCCCATCCTAAAATTGGGAAAATAACCCAAGGAAAACCAAAACCGGTCGTTTTGTAATTTATGAATGCCAAAAAGGGAATAACAATGCAGTAGGAGATAAAGTTCCCATAAAACTCTTTGATCTTTTTTACTTGCTCTCTAGCTCTTTCATACTTGAGGTTATTTATTGTATCTATATTGTCTATATTTTGTGAAATTTCCATGTCTATTATTTTTATCTTTTTTGTTAATACCGGAAGCTCTGCTATAAAAGCGTCTTCCGTTTTATACACCGAGAATTTTCTTTTGGTAAGAAGTGCATACCGTTGCTGAACATTTCCTAGTCCTACACCACTACTTTGTTTAACCACTTCCTTGGGTTGTAAATTATTCTCGACTACTAGAAAACCATCTTTCTCATATATTTTTATATGAAGCGGTTTTTCTGGCATTACAACATTGTGTTTTATTGTGTTTTCAAGTAAAATTTGTAATGATAATGGTACCACTCTCGCCTCTGGGTTTGATGCGCGCTCAGGCATTTCAAAAATGATACTATCTTCAAACCTTAACTGTACTAGAGTCATATAGGTTTTTGCAAATTTTAATTCTTCATCGACAGTAACTAGTTCTTTATCTTTTTGCTCAAGTACATAACGGTATACTTTAGATAAAGAAGTTGTGAACTTCTGTGCCAATCTTGGGTTTTCTTCAATAAGCGAGGTCAGCACATTTAAACTGTTGAACAAAAAATGCGGATCTAATTGGTTTTTCAGTGCTGCAAACTTTGCAGATGCCGTACCCGCAATTATTTTTTGTTCGGTAATTTTTTGCTTTTGTAGCTCTTTATAAAAGTAAAAAGCGTGAAAAAACAGAGAAATCAATAAGGTGATTAAAAATGCAACTATGTAATAGCTTAATTTTTCGTTTTCTATAAACCTCTTGAAGGAATTTCCGTAGAAACCAACCGACATAATTAGTCTCACTATTCCATATACAATCATGGTAACAGTAATTGATCCAAGAGCTCCTACCCATAATCTTTTTTGAGGTTGTTTATCCCAGGTATACCATCTGTCCAGACTATTAAAGAAATATATATTTGATAGCGCCAAAGGAAATGCAAACATAAACTGTATTAAAGTATCTTCTAGAATTTCTCCAAAAGAGATTGGTTGGCCTAAGGTAAATAAGAGTTCTACAGCCTCTATAATTACCGCAATGACGATACTTATTCGTAATATTTTTACAATATTGGTTTTCATGTCCTTTGGTTTTTTAACATCCATGGCAGACTACTTGCAATTTTGCTGAATTCGTGCTACCTGATCTTTACCCCAAGATGGATAAAATGGAATGTCGTTGCTCTTCGCCTTTTCAAAGTACAAGATAGCTTTTTCTACCTCAGGACAAAAGTCTTTAGGGTCCTTACCCCAGAATTTGGCTCCTCCCATTTTCCATTCTGCATGGTACAAGGTTGCTCTTGGATTTTCAGGCTCTAAAACTTTAGCTTTTCTATAAAGCTCCTCTACTTTTGCAGATAATAACGGCCCATTTACCGATGGGTTATATACCACGTAAGCCGTATTCAACATGGCTTCCATAATCAAGATTTCTGCATTTTCCTTAGAGAATGTTCTCGATTCATTAAGAAAACCCTGTGCCTTTTTAAGTCTCGATTCTATCTCATTTGCATCTTTAATGTTAAACGTTGTAATAATATGTACTTGTGCAGCATAGTAAAAAGGTAACCAGTTATCTTTTTCGGCTCTACCAATACGCTCGAAAAGATTAATTGCTTCATCTGGTTTTTGACTACCCCATAATTCAAAGGCTTTATTCATGCCTTTTTCATATGGAGACTGAGCTTGCAGCGTAGTGCTAACTATTATTGTAAATACTATTATAAAAGTTCTCATAGTTGTGTTTTTAAATAATTATAGTGTAAAGATGCTTCGGTTGGGTGTTTTTTTATAGTTTTTCTTACCGAGTTGTAGCTTTTTAGGGATGAAATGTCACCAATGTTATAGTTTGATATTTTGAACAACTGTTTGATCTGAAACTATGAACCTGGCATCTTCCCATTTTGGAGGTCCAAATTTGCCCTTTGCATTATTACTGGTTCCATAAGGCTCTGTAGGGATTTTGAGAAAGGTGTTCAGTGTTTGGTTATTATCTTCATCGTGATAAAGTGAAATAGCATATTCTCCGGGTTCAATATTCTTAAAAGTAACTTGAACACCATCTATTTTTGCTTCTATATCAATTCCCTTATATATTTTGTTCAAGAAACTGTTTTTGGTAGTGTATAACCCTACTCTAATGGTACCTTCGTTAGATTTTATTCCATTAATGTTAACTTGAATAGATTGAGTTACGTCTTGAGAAAAAATAGATGCGGAGCTTATAATAAGCATTAGGCAAGTGGTTAAAATAGTTTTCATCGTATACTAATTTTTAGGTTTATAAATTATCTAACTGATTATCGTTTTTGTCATCACTTATTGTCCAGAAAAAGCCTAGAATAAAGAATCTGTCTGCGTTGGGTCTTACCGGCTGCCGGGCGAAGTTGCCATTCATTTCTGGAGTATTCGAATACTGATAATTAAAGACATTATCAAAGCCAAGTACGTTTGATACCGAGAAATACAATATTTTTTGCTGACTAATAAGATAGGCCCAACTAAAATTCACAGAGTTAAAAGTCTTAGTTTTCTTATTTTGAAAAACACTTTCATTTGGGTCATTATAAGGTCTTCCAGATCCAAAATTGTAAGTTGTACTCAATAGAGATTTCCAGTCACTTATCCAGTATTTTGTAACTAGAGATAAACTGTGTTCTGTAGCAAAGTTGGGTGTAGCTCTATTAGGGTAGTTTCTATAGTCTCTTTCTGTGTTTAGATATGAATAACTTGCCCAATATTCTAGATTTTTAATTGATTTATTGTCTCTCCAGAATATATCAACCCCTGCCGCATAACCGTCGCCTAGGTTGGTAAAGTTGCTATCAAATTCTGGAATTTCTGTATCAAACTTTACTAAACTTTTATAGGTTTTATAATATCCTTCTGCTCTTAATTGTCGTCCATTATTTTGATATAGATAATTGAAAATATAATGAGATGATTTCTCTGGCTCCAGATCGGTATCAAATTTCAAGATGTTTTGTTGAGGAGCCTGATAAAAATCACCATAAGCCAATGATATTTGGGATTTTGATGAGGTTTTATAGGCCAATGAGGCTCTCGGAGAAACTTTTGTGTTATTGAGTAGTGTATTATGTACGCCTCTTACACCCAACTGCATTGCTAGTTTTTTACTGAAGAATATATTGGCTTCAGTAAATACAGCAGTACTATTATTTTCAAATTTTGAATTGAATTCTCCAAAATCTGGACTGGTTGCGTCTTCAGAAAATGAATTGAGAAATTGCTCCATCCCAAAACTAAGTTTAAACCTATTGCTGAACCTTTTTCTCAACTTAAGTTTAAGATGAAAGCTGTTTTCGACATCTTTAACATCAGTATCTTCAAATCCAATATCATTATAATCATTTGCAAAACTTAAACCTGTTGCTATTTTCCAGTCATTTCCTAAAGTCCCATTATAGGTTGAATTCATATAAAGGTTTCTGTTTTTGAGACCAAAATTAAATCCGTTAGGTGTATTGATATCATCTTGGATCAGGTCGAAACTGGCATAGCTCAACCCTCCATAGACTTTTAGGAGTCCGTTGTTAAACTTGTGGCGGTATACGGCTTCACCCGATAGAGATTCATACGGTTTGATCCATTCGATACGTTGTGATATAATTTCCTGATAAGGGGCTAGGTTCAAGTAAAAACCATTAATGCTAAGTGAGTTCTTTCCCCATTTTTGGGTGTTTCCTCCACCTAACCCTACATTAATAAATTGTAATTCGGTTTTTTCCTGGTCTGGTTCATCGATGGTGTTTAGAAGTAAAACACTTGATAATGCATCCCCATATTCTGAAGAATATCCTCCTGTAGAAAAGTTAGTACCTTGAAATAGGAACGAAGAAAAGCGTCCTCTTGTAGGAATATTATTGGTGGTAGCTGCAAATGGTTGAAAAACTCTTAAACCATCAATATATATATTGGTTTCATTGGCATCTCCACCTCTCACGAATAACCTTCCGTCTTCTTCATTATTAGAAGTTCCGGGAAGTGTTTGTAATGCGCCAATAAAATCTCCTGCAGCACCAGCGGTGGTCACAATGTCAAGTGGTGTGAGAACCGCAGCTTTACTATTATCTCCAGCGGCAAATGTTCCTGCATTCAAAATAACACTATCCAGAGAATTTACGTCTTCTTTGAGTTTGATTTTTAAATTGATCATTTTGCTCACATCTTCAACCAAAGTGAAGGTTTCGAAAGACAGAAATGATATGGTAAGTATTTGTTGTCCGGTTTCAGAAGAAGTAAAGGTAAAATTACCATTCTCATCAGATGAAGCCCCGTCATAGGTGCCTTCAAGATAGATGTTGGCACCTGGAATAGGGTTACCCGAAGAATCGGAAACATTTCCTGAAATAGTGGTTTGCGCTTTAACAGAAAATAAAAAGAGAATAAAAACTAAGGTTAGTGTAAATTTCATGGTGATCATTTTTGATTGATGGGTCAAAAATGAATTTTCTTATAGCTTTATGAAATAAACACTTACCGAATTGTAGAAAAAGAATGATCAATTGAAAAAAATGAAATTCTCTCTTCCCACTAGATTGAAAAGAAATACTTGCATCTTTATCAAATATGAGAATGTCTCTGGATATGTGAGTTAGACTTTCTCCTCTAGAGCACTTTCTTTATTTTTATATGGACGCACGATAAGTCTTGCTGCCTTGTCATAATTGATATAGTTATAGGTCCAGTTAAAGAAGGTGATAAACCTGTTTCTAAAGCCTACCAGAAACCAAAGGTGAATGAACATCCAGATGAACCAAGCAAAAAATCCTCCAAATTTAAATTTCCCTATGTCTACCACTGCTTTATTACGGCCAATAGTTGCCATCGAGCCTTTGTCAAAATAGGTGAAAGGAACCATTTCTTTCCCTTGAAGAAGTTTTTTAAAGTTTTTCGCTAAGTGTTTACCCTGTTGTATTGCAGGCTGTGCAACCATTGGATGACCTTTAGGATACTTTTTAGTCTCCATTAGTGAAATGTCTCCTATTGCAAAAATGTTTTCGTACCCTTCTACTAGATTATATTCATTTACTTTATATCTATTTGCTCTTGGAATCAATGCTTCTGCGTTAATCCCAGAGACCGGTGCACCAGTAACACCAGCCGACCATATAAAGGTGGCTGTCTTAATAGAAAGATCAGTGTTTGTAGTTACCAAGTTATTCTCATAATTTCTTACTTGAGTATTGAGATGAATATGAACACCTAGCTTTTTTAAGAATTTCGAGGCCTTTTCTGAAGCATTTTCGCTCATTGGTGGTAACACCCTGGGAGCGCCTTCGATAAGATGAATTTCCATTTCGCTAAAATCCATATCTGGATAATCCCTAGGAAGCACGTTAAGTTTTAATTCGGCAATCCCCCCGGCGAGTTCTACTCCTGTAGGCCCAGCACCAGCAAGCACAAAGTTTAAAAGTTCCTTTCTCTTTTCAGGGTCCTCAGTGATAACAGCCTGTTCCAAATTTTCAAGCATCAGACTTCTTAGATTTAACGCCTGCGGAAGGTTTTTCATACGCATCGCATTATCCTGAATAGTAGTATTTCCAAAAAAATTGGTCTTAGCTCCGGTAGCAATGACTAGATAGTCATATGAAATGCTACCAATATTGGTAAATACTTTTTGAGTAGTGGGATCAATAGTTTCAACTTCTGCCATTCTAAAAAAGGTATTTTTACCTCTTTTAACTACTTTTCGTAATGGATATGCAATAGAATCGGGTTCTAAAGATGAAGTGGAAACTTGATAAAGTAAGGGTTGAAAAGTGTGGTAATTATGTCGGTCAAGTAGAACCAATTGTACATTTTCTTTCACCATTTTTCTTGCCAATGCAATCCCGGCGAAACCACCACCAATAACAACTAATCTTGGTAAATTAGTATAAGGAATATTCATATGTGTTGCGTTGTGGTACAAAGGTAAAATGATAACCTTAAATACCCTAGAAAATCAGGCTTTTTGTTTAAAAAATGAGAGAATTTATAATTTCTGTGTAACGTAAATGATTTCTTTACTACTTATAAGATGTAACCGACCAAAGTGAATAAAGAATTAGAACATAGTTTTGTAACCCATCTTGAGCAAAATCAAAATATTGTGCACAAGGTTTGTAGGATATATACAAGTGATCCCGACTCACATAATGACCTGTTTCAAGAGATTACGATTCAGCTATGGAAAGCTTATCCAAAATTTAGAGGAGAAGCAAAATTTAGCACTTGGATGTATAGGGTTGCATTAAATACTGCTATTACGCTTTATCGAAAATCTAAGAGAAGTATAAGTACAACAGATCTTGATACCATGAATTTCAAGATAAAGGCAGAAGAGTATGATGATGAGGTGGAGCAGCAATTGAAATTAATGTATGCAGCGGTTAAGCAGCTAAACGATATAGAAAAAGCATTGGTTTTCTTATACCTGGAAGATAAATCATATAGGGAAATTGCTGATACAATGGGTATTAGTGAGGTTAATGCCAGAGTTAAAATGAACCGTGTTAAAACGAAATTGAAAAAAATATTAAATCCTTAGTCCCTTATGGATGAATTAGAATTATTAAAAAAAGAATGGAAAAAGCAAGAAGGTGAGTTGCCAAAGCTTTCCTACGATCAAATCTATAGGATGATATTAAAGAAATCATCTTCTATGGTGAAATGGCTTTTTATCATATGCGTACTGGAATTTATTTTGTGGATGAGCATTGATGTGATTGTAAGGTTTACAGGGGACTTTAATGAATTTGAAGAGTATAACTTAAAAGGATTTATGTTTGTTTCAACGATCTTTTCTTATGGAATTCTACTATATTTCATTCTTAGGTTTTACCGTAACTACAAAAGAATTCAAACCACAGATTCTGCCAAGGTATTAATGCAGAATATTTTGAAAACAAGAAAAACAGTTAAATATTACGTCTGGATAAATCTAAGTTTTCTTACCCTAACAGCACTAGCTGTAGTTGGTTATCTTGCAACCTTTACCGATGCTTACGTAGTAGAAGCTGACCAAGAAAAAGTACCAATTTTTATCATTATTATTAGTGCTATAATTGTATTATCTATTTTTGTAGGTCTTGTGGCATTATTTTATAGAGTAATCTATGGTATACTCACCAGAAGATTGAAGAGAAACTATGAAGAACTTAAAAAACTTGAGTTGTAGTTACTTGTTCTCATTAAAAGCCGAAGGCAATAGCTGAGGTATAAATTTCACTAATAAAGGTAATAAAAGACTACCCCCTGGAAGAATAAAGATGGCCAGAGATGGTATAGTTTTACAGATATCGAGTAGTTGTTGTTTTACCTGTTTTTTTTCTTCTTGAGACAAGTCTCTAACTGCAGATTGCCCCAAAAGTAACATTAAATCTTTGCTCTCTGTAATTTCTTTGATAAGTCTTTTTTTATTGCGGAGTACCAAAATACTTACCGTTCTAGAGGTCTGTTGATAAAAGTGTAGTGCAGGATTTGAATATTTAAAAAAAGCAATGTCCTCTTTATGAGTATTAATAAAAGTTTTTACAAGATTCACCGACTCTTTTACTATATGATCGGGTAGTTCTAGTTCTGCTCCCAAAGCAGACATAAAAGTGAGTTCGCTTTGGTCCAACTCCTCATCATTCCATACTGCTAAACTTGTAAGATCGATGATGTATCTCTTTTCAATTTCATCTTGATAAGGATCTAATTCTATATAGTCAAAACTTGCTTCTTCATCGGTAGAAATGTTGGTGTATCGAACAGACGAAGCAAAAAGCTTAATCAATAATTTGTCGTAATCGTCTTGTTTTTCCTTAGAGTTCAATGCTAGAAAAGCAGTATTGGTCAATGTCTCTTCTAGTTTGGCAGCATATTCAAACGGATTTTTATCATGAATCAAGAAATACTCAAACGCTAACACATCAATAAATAACAAAGCGTTGGTTAGTAAATGACTAAAGTTTTTTCTAAAGATGGATTCGTTGGTTTGAATTCTAGTATGAATTACTTTCTCCAGCTTTTCCATTTTACTTACAGTCAAAACGTTGGCAAAAGAAAAGAAAGATTTTTTGATATCCAGATAATCATAAAATTGTAACAATGCTTTTATACAATCTTTTTTATTGGCATTCTCTATGCTATCGTAGTAGATAACTACTAAGGATGCAAACAAGTTTATTTTGGTGCGCTCTTCTTCAGAATATGCAATATCTGTAGTGTTGGCAATAACCGTATCTATTGAAGTGCCATAGATAAATCCTACCTCACGAAGGTTTGAGTATAGTTCATCAAGAGAACATTGTAATAGAGAAGGGTCATCGTCTAAATCCCTTAAGAATTTCTCTATCCAACCTGAAGTAGATGGGTTCATAGATCAATGAATAATTCATTACAAAGTTAGCTTTATTTTTTGTCTTAATAGCAATTCTCAGTTTAAGAAGCGTATTAAATTCTTTAGTAAAAATTTAACATTTATATAAAAACCGTGATCTGTACTCACTCGTAAGTATGACCGTAAACTTTTAAAATTATAAAAAATGAACCTTATTAAAAAAACAAAATTATGGGTTATTGCGAGTCTTCTTTTTATTGGAGTAGTACTTATGGCTGCAGATCACTTAGATGCACCTGCTGTAATGGGTACAACCGCCGATATAACAGATTTCTATGCTTTTGAGGGGGCAAATACAGATAATACTGTATTTGTGGCGAATGTACAGAGTTCTCTGGCGCCAGCGGGTAATTCGGCCACATTTGATGAGAATGTATTGGTAGAGATTAATATTGACAATAATGGTGACTTAATTGAAGATTTGGTAATTCAAGCAATTTCCAGAGATGATTTTATGTATTTCTTTGGCCCATTTGCACCTTCTTCAACCGGACTAAATAGTACAATAGATGAAAATGCTACCTATATGGGTAAAGTAGAAATAAGCACAGGAGCATCTGCGGCTACAGCTACTGAAAATGGGATATCCTATTTCGCCGGACTCCGTGAAGATCCATTCTTTTTTGATTTCACACAATTTAATGCCGTAATAGGAGGAATGGCTCCCAATGGTTTCAACAACCCAGGGAATGATGATTTCGATGGAACCAATGTATTATCAATTGTAGTTGAAGTGCCTAATTCATTGTTAGGAGGAACATTTAGCCATCCAGCAGGAACAGGAGTAGAGGTATTCAATACATGGGTAGAAGCAAAAAGGAGACAGTAATCAATTCAATATAAAATAGAAAACATTATGAAAACTTTCAATATAAAATATACGTTGTTATCCATACTATTGGTAGCAGGATTAACAAGTTGTAACAATGATGATGATATAACAGATCTTCCTCAAGAATTAGATTTTACAGGAACTTTCGTTCAGGAAGATCAAATGGGAAGACCAGGTATAAATACAGTTCTTAGCGGTACTTCAGAAATCAAAGATGACTTTAATGTTACTATTCCTTCAGAACAGGTAGCGACTTTTCAACCTTTGTTTTTAGATCGGGCAGTGGCATTGCATGCTGCGTTTGGTGCAGAATATGAAACAAATATTTTAGGTCTTGATGCCGCGACATTAACGACAATATTGGCTGCAGATGTTTTACAGGTAGCACCAGATGCACCGACCACATATTTTGATGGGACCAATGTGCTAACAGGGAGAACACTTACAGATGATATCATAGATATTTCTTTGGTGCTAGTATTCGGGGGAGAAAATGGAGATAGGTTTAATGGTCAAGATACCAACGGAGACGGAACCCCAGACTTACCAATTTTAGTAACAGATGGAGTAAATAATTCAGGAGAAACGCCTTTAAATTCTTTTCCTTATTTAGAACCTCCGCATAGTCTATAAATGTAAAACTAATTTAAATTTTTAGGACAAGGCTTGCAGAAAATAATCACAATTAATGATTCGCAAGCCTTGTCAACAAACTACAAAAGAAATAAAATGAAACTACCATATATATTATACCTAATTATATTTTCTGGCAGTATTTTTTCTTGCCAGATTAATGAAGATAAGGTGCTTAACTCAAATGAATATGATAAGTTCCTAAAAGTTACCGAAAGTAAAATTACCGGAGATTCCACATTAAGATTAAATTTTTGGAATCATAAAATACAAAACGATAGTATCCAGATATTGGCAATGGCTTCTGCTGCGGGAGAATACTCTAAGTTGTTTCAAGCTACCGGAAAAATAGAATATTTAAAATCTGCAGAGGCATTGTTGGTGCAATCTGTGAAGAAAGCTGCAATTAAAAAAGAAACATACCTATTGGCTTTGGCTCAAAACTATATTTCTCAACATAGATTTAGGGAAGCTAAGCAAGCAGCATTACGAGCCCACAAATTGGTCGCAAATTCTTCTACTCAAATGGTATTGTTTGATGCTACTATGGAATTAGGTGAGTATGCGCAAGCCGAGGAATATCTTAAGAGTCTAGCAGATCAAAACAATTATAATTTTTTGATTCGATTAGCAAAATGGAATGACTACAAAGGAAAACTAGATGCTACCATACGTAATATGGAAAAAGCAAAGACTATTGCAGAAAGTAGTAATAATAAAGGATTAATGCTATGGTCCTATACCAATTTGGCAGATTATTATGGGCATGCAGGAAAAATTAAAGCTTCCTATGAGCATTACCTCATGGCATTGCAATTAGATCCTTCCAATGCATATGCTAAAAAAGGAATTGCTTGGATAGCATATTCCTATGAAAAAGATCCACAAGAAGCATTGCGAATTATTGATGCTATTTTAACCTCGTATCAAGCTCCAGATTATTTTTTATTTAAAGCTGAAATCGCGGCATACCAAAATGATCTATCTACAAAGGAAATCAACATTCAAAAGTATACAGATATGGTTAAAGATGACCGCTATGGAGAAATGTATAATACAATAAATGCATTGGTGCTAGCAGAGGAGGAAGAAGATTTTGACACCGCTTTGAGGATTATGAAAAAAGAAGTGGCAAATAGGGAGACTCCAGAAACCTATGATCATTTAGCCTACATTTTCTTCTTAAAAGGAGAATATCAAAAAGCACTAGAAATAGCCAAAGAGTTTGTACAGGGTAAAACTTTTGAGCCAACGGCTAGCTTGCATCTTGCTCAAATATATAAGGCCAATGGTTATGAAGAAAAAGTAAAAAGATTTAAGAAAGAGCTACTTGAAAGCAGTTACGAACTAGGGCCATTGGTGGTAAATGAAATTCATAACCTATAGTTTTTCTTAAGAACAATAGAAGATGAGTCGTTTACTATTGTATATCATTTTTTTTGTTGGTTGCAGACTAGGGCTTAATGGTCAGGTTCTAGAAAGAACATCGGATGAATTGAAGGTAACAAAGCTTCCTGAAATTCAATTAGGGCAAATAGTTGTAAATCGCAGTATTCACAGCTCAAACTATGGTAAGGATGTTATTGTAATCGATGAAGATGATGCGATCTTTCCCAATATTTTTTCTGTAAATAATATTTGGGCAATGTTAAAACAAGAATTCGAAGTTGGAGAGGTATCGATTAACGCTGGTGTTTTTTTAAATCAGTTTACTCAGGAAGCCGAAACTTCTAATATAGGACACAAAAACCTTTCTATGGCAATGTTGAATCTACAAACGATTATAGCTGAAAATTGGAAAATTGCGTTAGATTTTAGAGTGGGTTTAGATCACGAAGAATTGTCTCAAGGACTCGAAATGAATTTTGGTATAGAATGGAATCCCATTCCAGATTTAACCTTAAATACCGGATATAGAGAATTTAACTTAGATGAAAACTTTAACTATTTTGATGATGAAGGGCTAGCCGAAGTAGAAACAGATTCAAAAATTAAAGCGGTAAACTTAGGGTTGAAGTATGGGGTAAATGACTGGTTAAGTTTTAATACAGAAATTATCTATGCCACAAATTACATTTCGGGAATTACTCAAAAAGAATTAAGCGTAGAAGGAGGTTTTGGAATTGCACTTTCAAACAATGTAGTAGGAGGGTTAAGTTATAGGTATGTAAATCAGCAAAATTATGACATTTCTTCGTTGGCTACAGATGCAGAATTGGTTTATACCAAAACTAATTGGGAATTAGGAATAGGTGTACAGAATATTCTTAATAATAACTGGTTTGAACCCGAATTTGCAACCATCGCAAACCTATCTGAAGGGTATGCATTTGATGAAGGATTTTATTTCCTGAATGATGACTCTTTCTTTGTGGGAATGACAATTGCCTATAATTTTTGAGTAGTAGCTTTTGTTTTTTTTTGATGTTTGTAAAAAGCTTACCTACAGGGAGGTAGGTAAGTTTTTTTCTCCTACAAAATGGTTTTTAATGATCCAAATTTAGTGCACAAGTATGAAGATGGTCGATGTTATTTTTACTTACATCGTTTTTATGAATTCCAACTAACTTTTAAAATTTGTTTTTTATAGTTTTGCTGCTCTCGGGGAAAAAACATTATCAACCAAAACCTTTTATTATGAAAAAAAATTACTTTGTATTGAAGTATGCGTTTATTGCGTTACTATTAATTTTTGCATCTTGTAGTAAAGATGAGGAAAACGAACAAATGAATGAATCGGCTGAAGCGGTTGCTGAGCTTGATTTTGTAAAAAATGATGGAACAGAAGGCCTGCCGAAAGAAGAAGCTTTTGAAGCAGATGAAGAAGCACCAATTCTTGAAGAAGGAGCAAAATCGTATTGGAATTATGATTACACATTATTAAAACCATCAGATCTTACTCCAGATCAGGTAAAAGCTAAGGCTTGTGGAGAGTCTACAACTATGCCTCTATTAGTAGGTTCTAGAAAGTTGAAAGTAGGAAAGGTTGTAGTTTCAAACGATGAAGAGAACCTTTACTTAACTTTTAGAGCAAATAAATCTAGGTACATGAAGAAAGTGTATCTATATATTGGAGAAAAAGGACAAATTCCTTTTTATTCTAATGGGTTTCCTAATCTTCGTAAGTTTAACTTCAAGGCTTTTCCTTATTACTTCGGAGGAATGAAAAAAGCAACTTACGTAATTCCACTTTCTTCAATCAATCTAGATTGTTTTGAGATCGTAGCATATTCTAAAGTTTATGACAAGAACAGTAGCTGTTTCTATTCTGCTTTTGCTTATAACAAAAACCTTACTCAAGAGTATACATACTCTTACTATTCTGGATGTTACTATTATGGAGAGTGGGTAAGATCATTCGAATATTGTGTAGAAAAATGTCAAGCAGAGTGTGTGCAAGCATATGGTTACCATGAGCAATGTGGAATTTGTGAAAATGATGTATTAAATACATTCTTTGCGTATACGTTCTTAGATAGTAGAGGACCAGATGGGTTTAATATTGAATTGATTACTAATACCAATGGTTGTGATATTAGTACTAGCACAGAAGTAGGTCATATCAATATCAAAGCTTTAGAAGGAAGTAGATATCAAATTTCTTATGAGGTGAATGCCGGGTATGAAATGTGTGAACTTAATTTTAGCTATGGTTCTTCAAGATTTGATACTCCAAACACAGTGTCAGAGCAATTCGATACTCCAACAACTTCTTACAGTTTCGAAATAGACAGATTACCTGCAGGAGCAAATATTTATATCAATAGTGGAGCTCAGATTGCAGAAAGCAATTAATTGAGAATTCATTTATGTTAAACATATAGGAACAGGATTAGGATGAAAATCTTAATCCTGTTTTTTTATGATTCGATTGTACCTAGTGTATACAACATTTCCAGAGTGGGAAATGTACTTCCACCTTCTGGTTCTAAAGTAATTCCAAAAGCCTCAGATTCATTTTGATTTTTTAATAAGAAAATTTTGTTTTTATTATCATCAAATTGATCCAATATCCCTAAGCTGGTAGGAGTAAGGGGGTTTAATTTTAAAGACCATACTTGGTATACTTTCCCTGGAGGAGGGGTAGGTAATCCAGCTACGTCTATATATACTTTTTCTGAATCCTTATCCCAATAAACCGCAGCATAAGCAGTGGGATCTATTTTTTGGCCAGGTAAAGGTACCTGAAGAATATCTTTATTTCTGAGAACGCTCAATATGTTTTTGGTAGTAGTTAAATCTTCTTCAGCAACCTTAAGCTTTCCTTCTAGTAGTTGTTGTTCAATTTGATTTTTAACCAGTTGTTGTTTTAGTGTTTTGTTTTTGTTCAATTGAGTAAATAAGCCAAGGAGTAACGCAATAGAAGCTGCCCATGCGATATAAGTAGGTAAGCTACTACGTTTGCGGGTAACAGGAATAACTTGTTTTTGATCTTCTTGTATATTACTTTGAATTTGTGAGAAAATAGTATCACTGCGATTAGGGGCCAAAGCACCCGATAATTGTTGAAGTGATTTTTCGATACGTTCAACTTCGGCCATAGCTTCGGGATGTTTTTTCAAAACCTCGTATACTTCGGCATTCTCTTTTTCTGAAAGAGAACCCGAAACATAAAGTTCTAAAATTCCTGATGCTATGTATGCTTTAATATCCATTATTTAATTTCTAAGACTTCTTTTAGTTTTTGAATACAAATTCTATTCCTTGTTTTTATTGTTCCCAATGGAATCTCTAAATTTTCGGCAGCCTCTTTTTGTGTAAATCCTTTAAAAAATAGAAGGTCAATTATTTTCTTACACATGGGTTCTAAAACTTTAATATACTTTTTTATACCTATGCTATCAATTTTACTAGAGAAATTAGTTTTGTCTTCCAATATATCTACGAAAAAATCGGCATTTAGGTTTTGCGAAGAATTCCTGAAACTTTTAGACCTAGTTTTATCGATAGCTGCGTTACGGGCTATGTTAAGAATCCAGGTAAAGAAACGGCCCTTTTTTTCAGAGTATGTATGGGCATTATTCCATATTTTGATAAATACGTCTTGTAAAACTTCTTCGGCCAATGTCTCATCTCGTAGAATAGTATATATGACACCAAAAATATTATCAGCATACATATCATAGATACGTCTAAAAGCATCTTGATTCTTTTTTTGTAAGCCTTTAATTAATTCGGTGGGTTGCATCAATATTGTTTACGATTAGTCCCAAATCAACAATTCTGAAGAGTAAAAAAGGAGGTATGTACCTCTTTTTGGTTTTTAGGTATATAACTATTGTATGATTCCTCCGCAACTTATTCTACTTCCTGCTGCACCAGAAGGTTGTGATGTAAAATCGTCTACTCCTTGATGTACAATAATCGCTTTACCTAGAATATTCTTTTTCTTATCATCACATCCTATACACCATTCGTTGGTTGCAAAGTTAATCACCCCATTTCCTTCATCGTCTGCTTTAAAATTACCAATATCTCCTCTGTGAAAACCTTCTTTGGCACCCCATTTTCCATGAGGTTCCAAGGTGGGATTCCAATGTCCACCAGTCGATTTTCCGTCAGACGAAGAGCAATCTGCTTTTTCATGAATGTGTATGGCATGTTCCCCCTTGCTAAGTCCAGTAAGTTCTGCAGTCATATTAACAATACCCTCAGCTTCCATAAAGGTAACTTTACCAGTTACGTTACTTTCACTTTTTGGATCAAGATTAAAACTTATAGTTTTGGTAGTGTCGTCTTCCTTTTTTTTAGTGGAGTGTACTGTTTTCGTTATATCGTCCTGATCTGTACTTTCTTTCTTTTCTCCTTTACAGCTGTAAACCATAAAAGATAAAAGGACTATGACTATCAATTGTAAACTTTTCATAATTCTAAATTTGATATTCCGTTTGTAAACGTAAGATAAGGCTGTTTTCGTACTTGTCAAAGTATTTAAAGGAGAAATAAGTATACTATTATATAGGCTTTATTAATTCTCTATGATCTCGAATTCCTCTTTTTAAGTTTTCGGTTATGCGTATAGAACGGTCAATTCTTGTTTGAGAATTTTTAATTTTTAGAATATAATAGATGATACTTCTTTTTTTTCCGTCTGTTAATGATTCGAAAATTTCAGAAGCGTGAAAATCACTTTGTAAAACCGCCTCAAGTTCTTCAGGCATTTCTACACCATATTTTGAGGTGTCTTCGAGAAGTTCAACGGTAAAATGATCAATAGGAGAAACAGTTAACTTTTTCTGGTTTGCCGCATTTAATGTAATATGATAAAGTCCATGATATTTTTGTATCGCTGCATGGTATTCAATTATTTTTTTCTGAAAACTAACTTTTACTTTTACTCTTTTTTGTCCATTATTTATAAAACCTGTAGCGATGAATTCAGGAACCAAAAAAGTATGAGAAGACTGTAACTGAGTTTCAAAGGTTGCGTTTTTCATCTTAATTCGATTTAAAATTTATGAGAGATATCTCATATTTACTTCAAGAATATTTTGTTTAGACTTTAAAAGTTTTTGTTAATCAAATTTTGGGTTTTTTATGCTAAATGTTTGTTTTTCAGGTGAAAAAATAAAAAAAAATTCGACACTTTTCCCGTAATCACTTAAAGGTATAGTTATTTTTTATCCTATCGGGTTTATAGGTTAAAAAAAACCTAACATTTTGTTAATGCTAGTGTTTATAATAGTTAAGGACGACAGGACTATGTGAAATTAGTTTTTAACAAAAATGTTGAAAATATTTTAATGGAAATGTTAATTTGTGGTAATTAAATGTGTATTTATCATGTTTTGTCGCTTAGGCTTTAATTTTCTTTAATTTTGTAATACACAAACTCAAAACATTTTTTTATGAAAAAAGTCTACTCGTTTGTCCTATTTGTATTCTTCATTGGGCAGACAACTTTTGCACAACAGGACATGAGATCTATTGTCCAAAATCATTTTAGTGACGCGGTAATAAGTACTTCAAAATCAGAAAAAACACTGAATGACTATTCTAATTGGAGAATTACCGATATAGTTCCTTCTTTAAACAAAAACGTGAAGCACGTTTATGTTAATCAGATGTTTAACAATATTCCTATTACTGATGGGACATATAAGTTAAATGTGAATAATGGAAAGGTTGTTTTTGAAATTAATCAATTCGTTAATGAAGTTAAAGCAAAGGTAACTTCTACAAAAGCATCTACTTCTCCAGAAAATGCGATTAATGCGGTTATAAGTAGACATAAATTGGCCTCTGCCAAAAGTTTGTCTCCAACTCTTGAAAAGAGTAAAGGAGAAAATGTTTTTGTTTACAGAAACTCCGGTATTACCGCTTTTGATGAGCCAATCAAAGTAAAACAGGTATATCGCTTACATAAAGATGAGCTTAGACTTTGCTGGAATGTAAGTATTTATCAGAAAGATGCACAACATTGGTGGAATGCCGATGTAGATGCAGTATCAAACACAATTCTAAAAGAGCAGGATTGGGTAATCACCTGTAATTTTGATGGTCCTGGACACGAAAATCATAATCATGGATCTGTACTTCTAGATAAAAAAGTAGAAGGACCAATGACCAAAGCTGAGGCTACGGCGGCGTTGGCACCAGATTCTTATAATGTTTACGCGATGCCAATTGGAAATCCTGATGAAGGAAATCGTAGTATCGCTACAGACCCTGCAAATTTAACAGCTTCACCATTCGGATGGCATGACACCAATGGATCACCAGGGGCAGAATTTACGATAACTAGAGGTAATAACGTTTGGGCTCAGGATGACAGTAACGGAAACAACGGAACAGGTTTTTCTCCTAATGGAGGAGCAAGTTTAGATTTTGATTTCCCTGTGAATCTAAATCAAGCGCCTAGCAATTATAGAGATGCATCAATCGTAAACTTATTTTATTGGAATAACATTATGCATGATGTATTCTATCAATATGGTTTTGATGAGGCCAGTGGAAATTTCCAAGAAAACAACTACGGAAATGGTGGTGCAGGGAGTGATTCTGTAAATGCAGATGCTCAGGATGGAAGTGGAACAAATAATGCAAACTTTGCAACTCCTGGAGATGGAGGTAATCCTAGAATGCAAATGTTCCTTTGGAATCGTACTAACCCAGGACGTGATGGTTCATTTGATAATGTGATTATCGCTCATGAGTATGGTCATGGTATTTCTATTCGTTTGGTAGGTGGACCATCTTCAAATACGCTTGGTGGATCTGAGCAAATGGGTGAAGGATGGTCAGACTGGTTTGGACTGATGCTTACCATGAAAGCTGGTGATCAAGGAACAGATGGTAGAGGTGTAGGTACTTATGTATTAGGTCAAGGAGTGAATGGAGTAGGGATTAGACCAACACGTTATTCTACAAATAGATCGATTAATGATACAGATTATGCTGACATTGGTGGATTGGCACGACCTCATGGAGTAGGATACGCTTTTGCAACTATTCTTTGGGATATGACTTGGTTATTAGTAGATCAAGAAGGCTTTGATCCAGATTTTTATAATGGTACAGGAGGAAACAATATCGCGATGGCTTTAGTAACAGAAGGTCTTAAAAATACAGCAAATAATCCTGGTTTCGTTTCTGGTCGTGATGGAATACTTCAAGCAGATCAAGATCTATATGGTGGACAATATAGCTGTTTAATCTGGAAAGCGTTTGCTGAAAGAGGTGTAGGAGAAGGAGCAAATGAAAACAATAATGGAGGATCTAATGGACAGACCGACCAAACAGTTTCGTTCACAAACCCTTGTGATGGAGGAGGACCTGGTCCGGGAACAGGAGATTGTTCTGGTGATGTGGCTTCATTCCCATTCAGCGAAAGTTTTGAAACAAATTTTGGAGATTGGGCACAAGCTACAACTGGTGATGATTTAGATTTTACCAGAAATTCTGGAGGTACACCATCTAACGGTACAGGACCAAGCAGTGCAGCAGATGGGAATACGTATATCTATGTAGAAGCATCAGGAAATGGTACTGGATATCCAAATAAAAGAGCAATTTTAAACTCACCTTGTTTAAACTTTAGCGGTTTAACACAACCTACGCTTTCATTCCAATACCATATGCTAGGTAGCGCTATCAATAGTTTAACTGTTGAAGCAAGAACCAACAATGATGGAGTATGGTCAAGTGTATTTAGTAGAAACGGAGCTCAAGGTAGTAACTGGAATGCTGCAGATGTTGATCTTGCTGCTTATGCAGGAGAGGCTAGCGTGCAATTGCGATTTAATGTAGTAACTGGTAGTGGTTCTCAGGGATGGCAAAGTGATATAGCCCTAGACGCAATTAGTATTCAAGAGGGTACCGGAAATCCTGGTCCTACGTGTGATGCATTAAACTTTAATGATTTTACAATTACATCATTCTCTAATCAGGATGCTGCTGGAAACTTCTCTGTAGGTAGTGGAGGTGCTTCATTAGTGCTTACTAACAATACCTGGAAGTATATTGCTCTTAATTATACGGTTACAGCAAATACAGTTATAGAGTTTGACTTCAGTAGTTCATCTCAAGGAGAAATACATGGTGTTGGTTTTGAAAATGATAATACCTTAACCTCTACACGATATTTTAAAGTTCATGGAACACAAAACTATGGTGTAACCAATTTTGATAATTATTCTAGTGGGACTACTACATATGTAATTCCGGTTGGTAATTTCTACACTGGAAGCATGGATAGACTCGTGTTCATAAACGATAACGATGCTGGCTCAGGAAACAATTCTACGTTCTCTAACGTGAAAATTTACGAAGGTTCTTGCGGATCTTCTGTTAGAGTTGCAGATTTCGGACCAACTACAGCACTTCTAGGTACAGAAGATGAAGGTGCTTTCTCTTCTATTAGAATTGCACCTAACCCAATTAAAAAAGGAAATTTATTACAGGTATTTATACCTAATAATGGGCAATCCAAAGACACTTTCTACTCTATAATTAATTTAGTAGGACAGAAAGTTGGAAGTGGAAAGCTTAATGATAATGGTTCTATCAATGTAGAATCTCTCAAAGCCGGTATGTATATGCTTAAACTTGAGAATTCACAGATGAAGACTGTTGAGCGTTTTATTATTAACTAATTGATTTGTTGAGAAAATGGGAAAAGGCCGTCTAAGCAGCGGCCTTTTTTCTTTTATGAAATATTATCATAGTATCATAATGCGAAGTAAGATAAAGTACAGCCAACGGAACCAAACCGTGAGGAAGTCTATAAATTACTTGATGTAAATTTTGATGAATAGATGCTAGAGGGAAATCAATGTAAAAATTGGCTACAATTCTGGCCAATGCTGTAAGCAACCCCCATATCACTGCATACCATAATGCATATTTCTCTGTTACAGGAATGAAAATGAGAATAGCTAACATAAAATCGATTATTCCTGCTACATACAAGAATGTAACCGCTGTCGGTTCAGAACATCCAAAAATTTGAATAACCATATCTATAAATTTTCCAGGGACAGGATAAAAACCAAATGCATAAAGACCATGAGAAAAGAAAGTAACAGCAATTAATATTTTTAGTATAAGAGTGATTCGATTTTCAGTAATAGTATTATTAAAACAAAAGAGGTAAACAAATGGTAATCCAAACTGGATACTATGCTCAAAAAACTGAGCAAGATGATAAAACTTTTCTTTGGTCATTAAAATAGACAATAGAACAAGACTAACACCTCCTAGATAAATGGGTAACTTTTGCCAGATAGTACTCTTTTTTCTGATGGTTAAGGTTACAATTGCAGCAATTAAGTATATAATTCCGTTTCCTCTAATAATATTTTGAATAGTATGGTCTGTAGTACTACTGGTGACATAATCTTGCCAGGAAATATTAAAAAGGTTCTCTACTAAGGGTTTGAGTAAAGATTCATCCCAAAAAAAGGATCGATACGGAGCATCCCAAAATAGATGTTGCCATGCTCTACCTATAAAAATTAAGAATACTGAAATTTGAATAAGTGTTAGAACTTTTGAGTTTTTCATAGTGCAAAGTAAATTCTAATCATGTTAAAGGTAATTGAAATCATTGTTATGTTTTGTAAAAACTTACGTTATGGTAGTTAACTCTTAGTTAACATTCTTTAGAAGTTTATGTAACACAGTATCAAATTGTAAATTTAGGCAACCTAACAAACACACTAATCATGAAAAAATATTACATTCTTTTAGCTCTTTTTCTATTAGGATTACAACTTCAGGCCTCAAATGGTAAATATCGTCTGACTTTAAGAGGAAATCCCGCCACATCCATCGTAATAGGATGGGATCAAACTTCAGGAAGTAACCCAATTGTATATTATGGTACTACAGATTATGGAACCAATTACAACAGCTATCCCAACTCTAAAACTCCAGATAGAGTAGTTTCTTATAAAAGTATGAATAACCATTTTGCTCGATTAACAGGTTTGCAACCTAATACCGCATATTACTTCGTAATAAGAGATAGTCAAGGAACTAGCGAACGTTTTTGGTTTAAGACTGCCCCATCAAATAATAGCAGATTATCATTCATAGCAGGAGGTGACTCCAGAAACAATAGAACTCCTAGAAGAAATGCTAATCTTTTGGTCTCAAAACTAAAACCTAATGCAATACTTTTTGGAGGAGATATGACCAATGGTGATAGTAGTTCAGAATGGAGAGAATGGTTTGATGATTGGCAACTTACTATTGCAAACGATAATAGAATGTTCCCAATTGTTGCAGCTAGAGGTAATCATGAGGATAGTAATAATAGTATTTATAATCTGTTTGATGTACCCTCATCAAGTGTTTATTATGCAATTACGTTTGGTAATAATCTAATACGTGCATATACCTTGAATACAGAAATTTCTATCTCTGGAAGTCAAACTACTTGGTTACAAAATGATTTAAATGCCAATGCCAATACAATTTGGAAAGTCGCCCAGTACCATAAACCAATGAGACCTCATGTTTCTTCAAAATCTGAAGGGAATAGCCAGTATAACAATTGGGCACAATTATTTTATGAAAAGGGAGTGAAGTTGGTAGTAGAATGTGATTCACATACTGTAAAAACTACATGGCCAGTAAGACCTACAACAGGATCAGGAAGTGATGAAGGTTTTAGAAGAGATGATCAAAATGGAACCGTATATGTAGGGGAAGGATGCTGGGGTGCCCCATTACGTACGAATAATGATAATAAAGATTGGACCAGAAACTCTTCCAGATTCAATCAATTTAAATGGATTTTTGTCGATGAAGACAAAATTGAAACAAGAACGATTAGGGTAGATAATGCTTCTCAAGTAGGTTCTTTATCCAATAATAACGTATTTACTATACCTAATAATTTAGATATTTGGAACCCTTCAAACGGTAGTGTAGTAACTATCAATAAAGGAACTGTGGTAGACCCCGATCCTGATAATGGAACGGTAGATGTTGCTATTTCTTCAGGAAGTGACGACGTAGAAGAGCGTGAAAATGGTGATTTATATACCAATAGTAGTGACTTAGAACTGGTTTATGATAGTTATAGTAGTGCAGGATATCAGGTGATTGGACTTCGTTTCAGATCGGTAGGAGTGCCTAAAAATGCTACCATCACCAGTGCTTATTTACAATTTACAGCAGATGAGAGCAATAGTGCCGCTACCGAATTAGAGATTTCTTTGCATGATAGTAGTAATTCACCAGCGTTTTCAAATTCAAATAAGGTATCAAATAGAAATACATTTTCAAGTAAAGTAACCTGGGAACCACAGTCCTGGTCTAGTAATCAAAACGGAAGTGCGCAACGTACACCAAATCTAAAAACAATGGTGCAAAGCCTTGTTAATAAAAGTAATTGGTCATCGGGTAATAATGTAAGTTTTATAATACGTGGTAAGGGAGTAAGTTTAACCAGTACATCGGCCAAAAGAGTTGCAGACTCTTATGAAGGAGGATCAAGTAAAGCAGCCAGGTTTATTGTAAATTATACTTCGGGAACAGATCCTGTAGATGTTTGTGATGGTATATCTTCATGGCAAAGCGGAGTGAGTTATGCAGTGGGAGATAAAGTGACATATCAAGGCAATTTATTTGAAAGAACTTCAACAGGTTGGGAATTTATAGCAGCATGTGGTACTTCTAGAAGCAATACTTTTACTTCTAAGATAGTTGCACCTCCCGTATATGAAAATACAGATAGTATTGCATTTCACCCTAATCCATTTACTAACGAAATTCACATTCTGAATTCACATTTAATTCCCGGAAAATCGTATGAAGTAACTATTTATAATATGGCTGGGAATACCATATTTACAAAATCTATTTCTACAACATCAAAATATAATATGACTTCGATTCAACCAGGAATTCGTCAAGCTGGAATATATATATTATCTGTACAGGATGAAAATGGTAACATATTACAAACTCAAAGACTAATTAAGAAATAAATAGTTTCTAGGCGTGTATCCTTAAAAACCGTTACTTCTGTATCCAGAGTAACGGTTTTTTATTTTTCTAAAACTTTATATTTTTTTCCTTGTTTTAATTCCTGACCTTCATATCCTTCAAAATATATGGGAATAGCAATATCTCTCTCTTTTCGCACTACAAAATGAAGGTGTGGGCCTTTGGTATATCCTGTTAAACCTGAATACCCAAGGTGTTGCCCCTTAATTACCTGATCACCTTCGTTTACTAATACACCTTTATAATCTAAATGTACATAATAGGCAGTTGTACCATCGTTGTGTAGGATTATAATTCGATTTGCGTGATGCAAGAATTCTATGCCTCCAGATTCTTTAAATTTATCTACTACTTTTACGACCAATCCTTCTCGAGCGGCATATACCGGTTCTCCAATTTCCAGTTGAAAATCTATAGCATATCTCGAAGTTTCTTTGTGATGAGAGTGTTTACCATGGTACCCCTGAGAGACCCTATATTTCTTATTTTTTTTAAAAGGTAACCTATAGAGGTACTTTTTATCCGGATGAATATTGTAGGGATCACCAATAAAATATTTGGCCTTATACGATGTATTAAACTGTTGTCGTATAAGCTCTTTATTTGTATCTGTCCAAGACATAATCAATACACTATCTTTTGGAGAAATCACAGATTCTTTGATTATGGAGTCATTTGTCTTTAAGGATAAAGACAATAAAAGAGGAGCATATGTATAGTTGATAGCATATAAATTCGTACTCTCTGCTACAGCAATTATTTTTAACCTTAAATCTACCTTTGAAGAATCTTTTTGAGATTCAAAGAAGTCAGATTTAAAATTCATGCTATTCCCATGATTTATCGATAGTATGCAGAGCAATAGAAATTTATACATACCGTAAAGATGTGAAAAATGGGATAGTGTTACAAAAAGGGTACAACGATTTAATTTTTATGTTGTTATTGGATTAGTTTAGTGATTACCTGAGTCTCACTATGCAAGGTCTTGTGAACAGGGCATTTATCTGCGATCTGTAAAATTCTCTGAATTTGTTTTTCATCCAGATTACCCTCTAGTTTAATTTCTCTGTCAAAAGTATCGATCTTCGCTGTTGGATCTTCACAATTTTCACAATCTACAGCATGTGCTTTACCATAGCTTGTATGTACTTCGACATTTTGTAAATCCCATCCTTTGCGAGAAACATACATTTTTATGGTCATTGCCGTACAGGCAGATAACCCAGCCGACACTAATTCATAAGGAGAAGGTCCAAAATCATTACCTCCAACACTTTCCGGTTCATCGGCTACCATATAATGATTCCCAACTTTCATTTGTGTTGTATATCCTTCTGCATCGTCTAGACTCGCTACAACATGATGTTGACTGTTAATTTTAGGAGTTTCAGGTATTTCAACATATCTAGATGACCATCCGGCAATAACTTTCCCAACATATACAGAATCTTTTTTATTCATTAATAAATGATCGGCCCCGTCTAAGGTTACAAAACTTTTTGGATGTTTTGCAGCATGGTAAATCTCTTCAGCGTTAATAATACCAACCGTTGTGTCTTGCGGTGAATGCATTACCAGAAGCGCTTTGTTTAAATTTTTGGCAACTTCAGGTAGAGATTTAGTTTCTAGATCTTCTATAAATTGTTTTTTGATGGTAAAATCTCGTCCACTTAAGTTAACCACTGCTTTTCCGGTAGCTTCAATTTCGTCCAAACCGCTTTTTAATAAATGTGTAACATGTTTGGGATTAGAAGGAGCTCCCACAGTAGCCACCGCTTTGATCGATTCGATTTGAGAGGCAGCAAAAATTGCAGCAGCACCTCCAAGTGAGTGCCCAATAATAAGAGTAGGGGCTTGGTACTCTTCTTTCAAAAAGTTGGCAGCTGCGATTAAATCTTCTACATTACCCGAGAAATTCGTATCTGCAAAATCACCTTCACTTTCTCCTAAACCAGTAAAATCAAATCGTAACACACCAAACCCTTGTGATGTAAGTCCTCGACTTATATTTCTAACTGCTCCTAAATTTTTGTTACAGGTAAAACAGTGTGCAAAAAGTGCAAAGTTATGTGGGTGTTGATCTACAGGTAACTCTAAACGACCAGAAAGTTTTTGACCCTCTGCATTGGTAAAAGTGATTTTGGATAGGCTCATGTTATTTATTTTTTAGTAATGTCGAATTTTTTTGGTCGAAAATACAGAACAGGGGTATTAAAAATATGTTAAAGAAATATGATAAGATTGTTTACATATTTATGATAAGTTTTTTTGATATTTATATTTTAATCCTTGTAAATAAGTAACTTATGGTTGTAAAGAACAACTTTTTTGGGGCCTAGAATTAAAATAGCAGTATTTATTTGTGGTGCTTTATTACTTGCTTTTATTTTGTATTCTCGAAGCGATTATTGTAAGTGTAAAGCTCGAATTAACTATGATCAGATTCATATTAATGATGATATTGATCTTGATACCCTATATAAGCCTGCAGATAGCATCGAAATCAACAGAATTTATAGATATTGGGATAATTTTTCCATCAAGAGTGATGATTATGTAATTGTAAATAAAAGTGCGTATTATCAGGGTAGAATGTTACTCATCGTTCGACATCAGATAAACGAACAAAAACATTATGGTGCGATCTTGTTTCCGGAAGACTTTGATGAAACAAAATCATATCCTCTGCTACTTTGGGCCAACGGTCTTGATCAATCAAATCCATCAGTAGATATTAGAAATTTGGGTTCGATATATATGCGAATGAAGAGTTATTTTATTGTCATTCCCTCTTTTAGAGGTCAGTCTCTTGTTGCCAATGGACACCGATATTGTTCTGATGGCTTTTTTGGAGATGCTTTTGATGGTGCTACCGATGATGCGTTACGATTGCTCGAAGTAGCTAAAACCGAATGCAAAGGCGTTGATTTAGAAAGAGTAGTGGTAGGAGGAGTAAGTCGTGGAGGAACAGTTGCACTACTTATGGGAATAAGAAACCCCAACATTAATGCAGTGATATCCATAGCTGGGCCTACAAATTTCTTTTCTAAAGAAATGTACTATAGATTCCCGAAGCAATATAAATATCAGTTTTTAAGTAAGAAGCTTCCTCTCTCGTCTATAAGAGAGAAGATGATTAAAAGTTCTCCTATACATTTTGTAGAACGATATCAGAATCATATGTTGTTAATTCATGGAAAAAACGATAAGATAGTTCCCGTTTCTCATGCCTATGATGTAATTGATAAACTTAAGAATAAAAAGAGCTTTCAGTATCATATCGTTAATGAAGGTCATACAGTGCACTATGAAACCGAGAATATTCTTTCCTGGCTAAAAAAGTATAATTAAAAACAGGTTGATAAAACAAACTTATGTGACACATTAATATCGTGATCACATAAGTTTGGCTTTCATTAATCGCATATGATTTATGAATAATGATGTGTGTGATATCAACTTAATTGTTGTAACTCATTTCATAAGGATGAAGTAGATTGGTTTGAATTTTCGGCAAGTTTTTGCCAGTTATCTAATAAAAACTCGGTGTCTTTTTCTGCTTGTTTTGTACCCATAGAAAGGAAATAACCACTTAGGAAAGGATTTGTGAATTCATAAGTGAAATCTAAGATTAACCTTGTCTGAAAAGGGCTTACAGTCTCAACTTTCCAAGAGCCAGATAGAGATTTTAACGGAAAAGGATAGTCGTTACGCTCTGTATTTACTTTAAATTGAAACTCTTTACCAGGGTTCCATAAGGTACAGGTTTCTTCCCAGCTCGATCCATCTGGAGCGCTACACACTCTTTTCATTCCTAAACCTTGCCCTTTGACTATTTCTACATGATCAATATTGGGAGCTGTTACTTCATGATAGTTACCTACGTCTGAGATTATATCCCAAACTTGCGCTTTTGGAGCATAAATTATACGTTGAGCAGTAAAGTGTTGTTCACCTTTTGCTTTTGGGTATTGAATAAATCCATAGGTCAATAAAAGCACAATATCTACTACTAAGAAAAGTGCGAGTCCTTTTAAAATTTTGCGTATCATAATTATTCGTTTTTATGAATATAAAAGTACTCCCTAAATTGAAGCAATATCTCATGAATAGGGACCTCTCAATTAATTGAAACTCTTTTTTGTGTGATTACTTGGCCGTGGGTTTTCTCATTTAATTAAGGAGTACTATTTTTAAAGTATGAACAGTATTGAGTCTTTTGCTTTTGTAATTACCTTTTTGTTAGGAGGTGTGATTTTGATAGGGTGCTTTATCATTTTGGTAGTGCTAAAAAGTACTTCGTTACAAGTTTCTAGATATTTTCTAGCCATGGCACTCTTGGGGTTAATTCAGCATTTGTTTACGTATCTGCTGTTTACTACTCAATTAATAAAGCAATGGCCTCATCTTTTCGGTATTGGGTTTCCGTTACTATATTTGGTAGGACCATGTTTTTATCTGTTTGTAAAAGGGTATGGAGTATCTTCATTTCAGCTTAAACGCAAAGACTACTTTCATTTTTTACCGTTTTTGTTGATGTTTATTCTTTTTTTGCCCAGATATTTTCAAAATACCGCTCAAAAACAAGAAATTATAGCCTATTATTATGATATTTTGCCTAATGGTCCAGTTGCATTTTTAGATTGGTTGCAAGCAAGTTTGCATCTGGTAGTGCTATTTGCATATGCGGTATTTGCATTTATGTATATTTATAAAAGAGATAAAAAGAATAGTATATTATTAAAACGGTTTAGTATGCTATTGGCAGCTTTAGCATTTTCTGAAATTGTATTGCAAACCGGTTTTTTGCTAACAGGGGCATCTGCAATTACTACAGAAATTGTTTTGGCGGGACTCATGTCTATAACCGTTTTATTATTGGGATATTGGATTGTAGATATCAAACAAATATTGCCTGTACTGGATGCGAAAAAATATAAAACTTCACCTTTGTCTTTACAAGAGTCTGCTAGCATCGAAAACCAGATAAAAGCTTTTTTTGCTGAAGAGGGACAATATTTAAATCCTAATCTTAAAATTGCAGATCTGGCTAAGACTATTCAGGTGCCATCTCATCATATCTCACAGGTGCTTAATGAAAATATGAACTCTAGTTTTTATGAAATTGTAAATAAGCATCGTATTGAAAAAGCTAAGGAAATGTTGAGATCTGGAGCGTTAGAAAAAATATCTGTACAAGCAATAGGTGAAGAATGTGGGTACACCAGTAAGACAAGTTTTTACCGTGCTTTTAAAAAAATAACCCAAATGACTCCTACACAGTATATAGAAAAAATATCTTAATGGTTTTAATGTAAACTGTATATTTGCTTGATTTTAAAACTACTAACTATGGCATTTGGATTTGGACCTGGAAGAGAAATGATGAAATCTGTACAATCTAACAGAAAACAATTAGGAAAAAGCAGATCTCTTAAAGAAAACCATGAGCGGTTTAAAGATGTTCTTGATACTGACAAACCCGAATTCAAGAAAGTTTCTGAAGAAGAATTAGACAAATTCAAAGAAGAGTTTAGAAGAAAGAAACAAAAAGAAGATCAACAAAACAAACTGATTTTAGGAATAACCTTTCTTATTGTTTTTGTGATCTTCTATATCGTTCTTTTTTGACGAACTTATTTTAAGTTCAATCTAAAATCATATGTTTCATCTTCTCTGTGGAGACTATTTCTGCAAATTCATCTTTCAAACTTGCAATTGCCGTATCATGAATTAGCTGTGCGCTATAGTGTTCACCATTTGCACCCGTTTTATTAAAAGTAGCTACCGCATCCTCTACCAAATAGGTCTTAAACCCAAAATTGCCAGCCATTCTAGTAGTTGTAGATACGCAATGATCTGTGGTTAATCCAACAATGACCAATATATCTATATCCTGTGCTTCTAGTTGCGATTTAAGATCGGTACCTATAAATGCACTATTCACTTCTTTTTCTACAATGGGCTCACCGCTTCGTGGAGTATTAAAATCCATAAAATCATTACCCGTATTACCTTTTCGTAAAGGAGACTCAGCAGTTGTAGAACAATGTTTGATATGAAAAACAGGTAATTCTTGTGCCCTCCATAAGGTAAGAAGCGTTTCCATTTGTTTTTCGGCATCAAGGTTATTGCGTTCTCCTCCCCAATATGCGATATCTTCAAATCCCTTTTGTATATCTACAAGTAGAAGAGCGGGTCGTTTTTCTTTAAAACTCATTACTGTTGTTCTTTTTTTCTAAAGTCGGTATTAAAGAATACTCCTAACTGTAATCGGTCAAAATTAATTCCGGTAAAATGGTTTTTTAGATACCCGAATTGTATGCTTAGGTTGTTTTTTACATTGTATCCAACAGCACCATACAAACGATTTTGCCCAAAAATAGGTTCCTGCAAGTTGATAAAAACTTCGTCATATACATTTAAAAACCATTTTTCGTTAAGCGGGTAGGTGAGTTGTAATCTGTATCGTGCGCGATGTTCTGTGAAATCATCGGCTTGAGTGCTTATAAATCGTTGTTCTAAACGATAACGATGCTCAAATTTGAACTTACCTACTTTGTTTTTAAGAATAAACTGCTGAAAAATACGATGTTCATTACTATTTTCTTCACCAGGAATATCTTCAAAGGTACCATCGGTATTTATATACCCATATCCTAGAGTGGCAATAGCATTATCATTGATATGATAATTTAAACCGGTACGTAATAATAGTTGATTAAAGGTAGACCCAACCTCATAAAAACGAAACTGTGCTTCAGAGTGAATACTTAATTTATCGGTTACTTGATTGGTTCCAAAATACATATACCAAGCTCCCCACTCGTCTTCGCCTGTTTCTTGGGCAGAGCTAGCTAGAACTGTAAATACTAAAGCGAAAAATAAAAAGTAGTGTTTCAATGTTGTGCGTTTTAAGGAGTGTATCGTCATAGTTTGTGTGTAAAATTAAGAGCGGGCATAACGGGGTTATACTCGCTCTTTAAATATCAAAAATAAAATATTTTTAAGATTCCTTTTCTATTTCGGTAGATTTTGTTGCACCGTCATTTATAACTTCAGAATCTTTACCTTTTAAATAAGTGTCTAAAAACTTTAAGACTCTTCCGTAGGCTTCTATTTGATTTTCTTTCTTAACAAAACCATGTCCTTCATCTTCAAACAAAACATACTCTACCGGAATTCCATTTTTTCTCACACCTTCAACAATCTCATCAGACTCTACTTTTAATACTCTTGGGTCTTGCGCACCCTGAAGTACTATAAGAGGTTTCTTAACTTTTTCTGTATGGAATAATGGAGATATTTTTCTAAGCCTTACAGAGTCTGCAGTATTTGGATCTCCCATTTCGGTGTATAAAGCATCTTTAAAAGACTCCCACCATGGCGGAATACTTTTTAAGGTTCTTAACCAGTTTGTAACTCCAAAAATATTTACACCAACTTCAAAATCATCAGGCGCATAAGTTAATGCTGCCATGGTCATATACCCTCCATAAGATCCTCCTATAATTCCAATTTTAGTAGGATCAATAATTTCTTGTGTTTTTAACCAATCTTTTCCTGCAATACAATCTTTCAAATCTTTATCTCCATGGTTTTGATCATCCATTTTATAAAATGTTTTACCATAACCACTACTACCGCGATTATTTACTGCCAGTATCGCATAACCATGATTTACTAAATATTGAATAGTTGAGCTAAAACCTTGTCTTGATTGACCTCCCGGTCCACCATGTACCCATACCAACGCAGGAACTTTATTGTCTGCTGTGGCTTGTTTTGGCTTATAGTAAATAGCCGGTATTTCTAATCCGTCGAAAGACTTGTAACGCACAACTTCTGCAGATACAAGATGTTCTGCATCGATGTCTTTATTGAGAACATCTGTTAACTGGTTGTACTTTTTAGTACTTAAGTCGTATGAGTAAGAATTAACTGGGGTATTAGACCCACCAACACGCAATAATGCCATAGATTCATCTCGTGAGAAACTTGCACTATTAATTTGTTGATTGTTAATTTGTGGAAATTCTACAGGATTACCGGTAGCCACATCATGAACTGCCATAATGGTTTTAGCATCTTCATTGGTAAACATTACTTGATACTTTCCATTTCTAGTAAAATAGAAACTACTAATATCCCATTTTTTCTCTACTACTTTTTCTTTACTACCATCTTCCAGATTGTACTTCATTAGGTAACTAAATTCTGAACTATCATCGGTAGTATAATAAAATACTTTATCGTCTGGAGAGAAATCTTGAGGAGAATTACCACTTATGCTATCATTCACCTTAATTTTTTCATTCGTTTTTGTATTTAGTAAATACAAGTCATTGTCATTGGTATTTATGGGTTTGGTTAAGGCAATATAATTACGGTCAGCAGACATTCCACCAAAACCCATTCCGTCTTCATTTTTGTAGATCATTTTGGACTCAAAATTGGTGATATCCATTTCATAATGATCCATAAACTTCGGGTCTCTTTCATTGCTTCCATAAAAGAAACTTTTCCCATCTTTTGCCCATCCTCTAAATAGCGCTCTTACATTTTTTTCAGGAGTTAGTATTTTTATTCCTGAATCATCTTTCACAAATAATTTAAAGATTTCATCTCCATTTCCGTCCATTCTAAAAAGAATGCGATCATCTTCGGGGAAATAAGATATTCCAAATACCGACGAACTATCTGAAGCAGTTACTGGTGTAAATTCACCACCTCCAACAGGTACCGTATACATGTTGTAAATTCCGGACCTATTGCTGGTCATGAGAACTTTAGATTTGTCGGCCGAAAATCCATTGGAGAATGCATTTTCATTATCCATAAATTGTTCAATAGAATATTGTTCAATTTTGATAGGTTGTTGCGCGACATCTTCTTTCTTTTCTTCTTTACAGGAGAACAAAAGAAGCGCGCATAAACTAAGCACAATTAATTTATTCATAATTTACATTTTAGTTATTCCATGTTAAATTGTTCGGTTTCTTTGAATGGAGAAATATCAAGTTTTTCGATAGCTTCTCTATAAGGTTTCCATTCTTTGTTAAAAAACGTATTTGTCTTTTCTAAAGCTGCTTTTAATGCATCTTTAGCTTGCTTCATTAAGGTATTCTCAGTTGAGGTAAGTCCATTTTGTCTAGAACCTACATAAAAACCTGCATTGCCCAAACGTTGCATTACTGTTACCTCTGGATTTCTGGTAATTCCTTGTCGCTTGTCTTCTTTGCCTATGTAATAAGCAATAACACTATCGATCTTTTTAGAAACTTCTTTAGATAGTTTAATTTGATCTTTGTATTTCTTTTTATCCAGTTTTTGTAGCTCTTTTTGAAATTTAGCAGCAATATCTTTACTTTCTACAAGCTGTTTTACAGCGTCTGAAGCCGTTTTTCGCATTTTCTCCAGGTCTTTACCAGCAGCATAGGTTTCTTCTATATTTTTTTGAGAAACTTTTAATCTAGGGTCTGATTGCACTTGCACTGTGGTTTCAGATTTTTGATCTCCATATTCAATCATTAACTTGTACGTACCCGGTTTTACTTGTACACCACCTGGTTCTCTTTTTTGCTTTTGGATTTTTCTAGAAGGATTCGCAACTCCTTTTTCATCCATAAACCATCGCATTTTGTAAAGACCAGTAGAATCTGGTGTCTTTTGCTTTAAGGTACGAATCAAACGATCACCATCATATACCTTTAGGTAGATAGAATCCCACTTTACCTTAGTCTCTTCATTTTCATCATTAGGCTCTGCCTTTTCTTCTTTATCTTTTGGAGTTTCTTCTTCTTTAGCCTTTTTGTCAACTTTCAGATAATAAGAAATTAGCGCTCCATAATCTCTGTTTTCTCCCTGGTAGAGTGCATCACCACCAAATCTAGTGCCCGTAGGCTGTTGGTAAGCAGCTTGATATGCTACCGGAGGATCAAAAACATGTAATTTCTTACTTAAGATACCTTTGTTTTTTGCAAGAGCTCGTAAAGGTCGAATATCGTCTAACACCCACGCTGCTCTACCAAAAGTGCCAATAACCAAATCATGCTCTCGGGGTTGAATTACCAAATCCTTTACAGAAACGGTTGGGAACCCCTCAGTCCATTTTGTCCATTTCACACCAGCATCTAGTGAGATGTACAATCCATCATCTGTACCCAAAAACAATAAGTTTTTCTCGATAGGATCTTCAACAATGCTTAATGCATAGCTGGTGACATCGTTTTGGTCTACAATTCGATTCCAGGTTTTACCATAATCTGTGGTTCTAAAAGCATAGGGTGTATAATTGTATCGTCTATAATCATTGGCAACCAGTAAAGCTTCACCCTTTTGTTTGTTTGAAGCTTTGATCTGTACTATCCAACTTCCTTTAGGTAATCCTTTTATATTTTTAGAAACATCGGTCCAGCTACTACCTCCATTTTGAGTGATATGTACTCTTCCGTCGTCGGTTCCTGCCCATAGCATATTTTGTTCTAGGGGAGAAGGTTCTATCACAAGGATAGTACAGTGATTTTCGGCACCGGTAGCATCCATTGTTAAGCCACCACTCTCTGATTGCTTTTGTTTTTCTGGGTCGTTGGTGGTTAAATCATCAGAAATGACCTCCCAAGTAAGACCTTTGTCTGTACTTTTATGTACAAACTGGCTTCCAAAGTAGATAGTACTGTTGTTAAAAGGATCTATATTAATTCCAGAGTTCCAGTTAAAACGGAGTTTTACTTTTGGATCGGGATGAATCGGTCTTACGATATAATTGTTTCCAGTTTTCCAATCGTATCGTACTACAAATCCCTGCTGACTCATAGACCACCCATATTGCGAATCATCTTTATCGGGTACCACATCAAAACCATCTCCAAATGAGATTTCTTGCCAATATGAGTTTCTAATTCCCTGCGATTTCCAAACATAAGCCGGACCTCTCCAACTTCCGTTATCCTGCATTCCTCCATATACATTATATGGGAATTCATTATCTACATTAATATGGTAGAATTGTGCTACAGGAAGGTTGCCAATAAAGCGCCATGATTTTCCGCCATCTCGGGTAATATTTAATCCACCATCGTTTCCGTCGATCATAAAACTACCATCTGTAGGATGAATCCACCACGCATGGTGATCAGGGTGTACGCCATTATCTACACCGTATGCAGGCATTAATTGAGTAAAGTTTTTACCTCCGTCTTCAGAAACATTTACATAAGTAAAAACAGAATATACGCGGTTTTCATTTTGGGGATCCACAAAAATATCAGAATAATAAAAAGGTCGGTTACCAATGTCGTTTTTATCATTAACTTTTTTCCAATTAAATCCTCCATCTTCAGATTTGTATAATGCATTTTTCTTGGCTTCAACCAGGGCATAGATGATATCTGGTTTGTTAGGAGCAATGGCTAGACCAATACGACCAAGATCTCCCTTGGGAAGACCGTCTTTATCGGTTTTTTGTTTCCAGGTTTTTCCACCGTCATGGGTAATGTAGAGTCCAGATCCTTTTCCTCCTGATTTAAAAAACCAAGGGTCACGTTTGTGTTCCCAAAGTGCTGCAATTAATTTGTTAGGGTTTTTAGGGTCCATAACAAGGTCTGCAGCTCCGGTTTTAGTATTGGTAAATAAAATTTTCTTCCAGGTTTCACCACCGTCGGTAGTTTTAAAAACTCCTCTTTCTGGGTGCTCACCCCAAGGAGAACCAATAGCAGCAACGTATACAGTATTAGGATCTGTAGGATCTATAATAACTCGATGAATATGACGAGTTTTTTCAAGTCCCATAAGTTTCCAGTTCTTTCCGCCGTCTAACGAACGATAAATACCATATCCTCCGTTAAGACTATTTCTTGGGTTGCCTTCTCCGGTTCCCACCCAGATTACAGAAGGATTAGATTGTTGTATGGCGACAGCACCTATAGATCCTGTTGCTTCGTTATCAAAAATGGGTTCCCATTTGATACCTCCCGATGTAGATTTCCACAGCCCACCAGATGCTGTTCCGGCATAAATGATATCGGGGTTCTCATGTACCACATCTATAGAGGTAACCCGACCACTCATACCTCCCGGACCTATATTTCTAGGAGTGACATCTTTTATGAGGTCCATAGAGAATTCTTGGGCCGATACTATAGAGATCGAATAAATGAGAAGAAGAAAGAGCAATTTTTTCATTTTGTAAATAGAGTTAATTATAGTTGTATTTGTTGTTCGAGTGCTGTAAGAAAATATATGTTAGGGTGTTTTCTTTTTAATTCTTGTAAATCATTTTGAGATATTCTTGGCGAAATGTGTGTTGCAATGCAATATTTTGGGTTGATATGTTTTTTGAGTAATTCGGTAGCATCTTTTCGCAGCAACATCCAATAGGGTACTATGGCAATATCTATAGATTCTTTTGTTAGATGTAATCGTGGAAACAAATTAATTTCTTCTAACCAATCTGTATCTCCCACATGTAGAATTTTTGTGTTATCAAAATCAATAAGGTATCCTACGTTTTCAATAGTACGATGTCTTTTTCCGGCATGATCAATTTTTACACCGGTTATTTTAATCGATTCAAAACTATGAGGTTGTTTTTGATAATTCTTGGTAGTAATCGTATATACTCTTTCTTTAAACTCCTGGAAGTTTTGTGTAATCTGGTTAGCTCCAAAAATCAAAGCTTTTGTATTCGATTTTAAATAATTTTTAGAAAGTTTTTCGCTAAAATGATCTCCATGTTTGTGTGTAAATAAAATTGCGTTAGGGCGATACGTCGAAGAAATTTTAGTAACAATTTCAGGAGTAGGAAATAAATAATCTGGCCCATATTCTTCATGTAATCCATCAATAAGCACAGAAGATTCTCCATCGGTAATATAGACCCCCATATTTCCAGTATGTATAACTTTGATGTTATGTTGAGGGATACCTACGGTACAATAAAAAAAAGTAATAAAAAAAAGAACAGTTTTATACACTTTTTGATCGATTGAATTATTGGGCTCTAAGTTAATAAATTGAAAATGCTATTATCTTAAAGGGGTGTTAAGGTGAAAGCTGTACATTTGATATAAAATATGAATTATGAAATTTATAGAGCTTACTTTAAAAAGTCATATCATCGTTCATGGGTTCGATGCTAGAAATACAGAAATTGAAGAAGAAGTACAGGTAGAAAAGGCAGCAAAGAAACTAGTGGCGGTAGAAAGAATTCTATCGGTTAGTGAAAAATACATTTTGATACAATATGCCTACGATAGAGTGATCTATTGGGAATATGAAGAAAGTTATGATGAAGTAAAAGCGTTACTATCTTAATATTCTTAAGGAGACATTATCTTTTTATTGTATTTGTTTCGTGCAGAAATAAGTTTAAAATCTTTGTCTACTTTTATAATAATAACCATTCCTGTATGTAGGTTTACCATTTTCCATCGAAAACCATAGGAAGTTTCAAAAATTGAAGATCTAGCTGTTTGTCTAAGATCTATTTGATCAATATTTTCAACAATTTCATTGGCGAGTAAATCTATACCTCTTTGTTTTACTTCTTCGGGAGAAAGCTTTCTATCCCGAGGGTTTTGGTTTTGGTATTCCGTTTCAAAATGTATCTCATAAGGTATAGAGGGATACATAAAAAAAGATGAAAAGAAAATTAAATAAAGTACGCGTTTTTTCATATGCTAAAAAAAATTGAATCGCATACTATGATCTACATACTATGCAACTACATCGGGTTTGTGTTTGCGTTCATAATTGTATTTGGATAGTGCTCTAACAAAAATCTAATAAAGGGGTACTATAAATTTAAAGCTTAATTGGCCTTTTTATTGTATTGTTTTGTTAAAAAAAATGCAATTTTTCTTAAAATTCATTGTTTTGCAACATTTTAAGGCTGATTTTTTATTAGTAAACTAAAAATTGATTGTAAATAACTACAAGGATATTTCGATAAGAATTACTTTTTTCTATGTTTTTCCTGCTCATATAATTGTCTTCCAAGCTCTGCTAAAAAAGGAATTCCAATCTCATCGTATTCATAGTTATTATCATTGTAGATCCTGTTTTGGTTAACGTGAATGGTAGCAGTGAGGATGAATTCTATATCATTTTGGATATCTTTTATGTAAGCACAATCAGTTAGATATCCATAGGCATAGCCCACTTTATTATATATTTTGAAATGACTAGGAATCTTTTCTTTTTGATCTCCAAACATGAAAAATTTACCGTAGCTGTCGTAGTATTTTTCTTGATCATAACCAGCTTCATAAGGGAGTATATTCATTGTTTTTATGATAAACTGATGATCTTTATCTTGGAGATTGAAACGTTCTGAAAATTCAAAATTCTCTGGGAAATGTAGCCGTTTCATCATTTCATGTAACGATGTAATGGGGAGGTAGTTTTTTTCTGAAAAATCTTTAGGTTTCTGTAGTAACGTATCTCTGTAAATATACCCGTCACCTTTTAATACCTTTTTTAGATTTAATTTTGGGAGTATTTTGTTTTTTATGCCCTCTTGCCTATAAAGTACTGTGGAATCTTGTGGCTCACTTTTAAAAATCAAAGATTGTGTTTGAGGATTATGAGAATGAAAAGCTGATAACCGATGGGATATGCTTCCTGTAATTTTTTTAGATTTCAATTTTTTATTGATGTAATCTTGCCCTAAAAACTCGAACAAGCGGTTATAAGCCCCATTATCGCTAACTGCAAAAATTTTGGTAATTTCTTTAGCTATCGTTGAATAGAGTGTATCATTCTGGGTAATGAAAAATGTTTCTTTATCGATTGGTGTTCCTCGATCTTTTAGTTCTTTTAATTTTTCTAGTGCTAATATTGCAATGGGAAACTTCACGGTACTGGCTGGGTAGAAATAAATGCTATCATTAACCAGGTACTCATAATTTGTAAAACTAGGAAGATTATTTTTATCTCTATCGATTTGGGTAAACAATACTTGTACTTCAAAACCTTCAGGATCAGACATTACCTTTTTTATGATCTTTTTATCTGAAGATAAAGCATTCTGCAAAGGGGACTTCTTTGAACAAGCTATAGTAGCTAATAATAGAGTAATAATGAAAATATACCTCATGTGTAAAAATGTTTTGTGAAGTTTTTCATAAGGTAAGAATAAGATGTAAAAGTTAAAAATGACTTCTCAGACCTATAAGATAATCGTATGGGGTTTTAAGGAGATATCGTTTCGTATTGTGATTTATACTAGTAAATTTTTGGAACGACTGCTTCCTTATAAAAATTCTCCAAAACAAATGTTAATTCTATATGCTTCGATAACCAAGGTGTTCTAATCTTCTGTAAAATGTACTAACTTTATCTTATGGAAGAGAAAAGAAAACTATTTAAAAAAGGTTTCACCTTTAAAAAGTATGAAGCTCCTGAGCAGTCTCCATTTGAAAAGCTTTTTGATATTTTTCAAGAGATAATTACTCATACCTCCGGGGATCTTGATGAAGCGCTTGATTGGATGAAAGAGTTGGATAAAGAGTACCAATTAACAGATGAAGATTATACGCTTGATGATTTTGTTGAAGACCTAAAAAAGAAAGGATATATAAAAGAAGAAATTAAACCAGATGGTAATGGTAAGTTATCAATTACGGCAAAAACAGAACAGGCTATTCGTAAAAGGGCGTTGGAGCAGATTTTTGGAAAATTGAAAAGAAGTGGAGCAGGAAATCATAGAACAAACTATACCGGAAGAGGAGATGAGCATGCTGGAGAATTTCGAAATTATCAATATGGAGATGCTCTCGATAGAATTTCGATGACCGAAAGTCTTAAAAATGCTCAGATCAATCACGGTATAGGAGATCTGAATCTTACCGAAGATGATCTAATTGTAGAAGAAACTCAATTTAAGGCGCAAATGAGTACTGTACTAATGATCGATATAAGTCACAGTATGATTTTATATGGAGAGGACAGAATTACTCCTGCCAAAAAAGTAGCTATGGCACTTGCAGAACTTATTACCACAAGATATCCAAAAGATACCTTAGATATATTGGTTTTTGGCAATGATGCCTGGCCCATTGCTATAAAAGATTTACCATATCTGCAGGTAGGACCATATCATACCAATACCGTTGCAGGACTGCAATTGGCAATGGATATGCTAAGGAGAAAGCGTAATACCAACAAACAAATTTTTATGATTACCGACGGGAAACCTAGTTGCCTAATTTTGCCAGATGGTCAGTATTATAAAAATAGTAATGGTTTAGATCGTCATATTGTAAATAAATGTTACATGATGGCGCAACAGGCCAGAAAACTTCATATTCCGGTTACCACCTTTATGATTGCTCAAGATCCATATCTTATGCAATTTGTGAGAGAGTTTACCCATGCCAATCAAGGCAAAGCTTTTTACACAGGGTTAAAGGGATTAGGAGAAATGATTTTTGAAGATTACGAAACCAACCGAAAAAAGAGAATAAAAGGATAACCCAATTTTTTGTTCAAAATTATTGTTTACAGAAAAAAAATTTATGAAAATAGAGAATATAAAAACACTTGGTCAATTAAAAGAATCTGGTTTTAAGAGTAAATCTATTAAAGATGAACTTAGAGATAATCTAAGAACCAAAATTAGTAAAGGAGAAGATACATTTACAGGAATTCACGGATACGAAAATACAGTAATACCTGAGCTAGAAAGAGCGATACTTTCAAGACATAATATTAACCTTTTAGGTTTGAGAGGACAGGCAAAAACAAGATTAGCCAGGCAGATGGTTAATTTACTTGATGAGTGGATTCCTGTAGTAGAAGGTTCAGAAATCAATGACGATCCCTACAATCCGTTATCAAGATATGCCCTTAATTTAATTGAGGAAAAAGGAGATGATACTCCTATCGCTTGGGTGCATCGATCTGCTCGATTTGCCGAAAAATTGGCTACTCCCGATGTTACTGTTGCAGATATCATTGGAGATGTAGATCCTATTAAAGCAGCAAACTTAAAATTGAGTTATGCAGATGACCGGGTAATTCACTTCGGGATGATACCTAGAGCCAATAGAAGTATTTTTGTGATCAATGAATTACCAGATTTACAAGCTCGTATTCAGGTAGCGCTATTTAATATTTTACAAGAAGGGGATATTCAAATTCGAGGTTTTAATCTTCGATTACCGTTGGATATTCAATTCGTGTTTACAGCAAACCCCGAGGATTATACAAATCGTGGAAGTATTGTAACTCCTCTAAAAGATAGAATTGGGTCTCAAATTCTAACACATTACCCAGAGAGTGTAGAAATAGCAAAAACTATTACTCAACAAGAAGCAAAACTAGATACAAGACAAAGTGATTTGGTATATGTTCCTGAGATGGCAAAAGATCTTTTAGAGCAATTAAGTTTTCAAGCTCGTGAAAGCGAATATATAGATCACAAAAGTGGAGTAAGTGCCCGAATGAGTATTACTGCTTTTGAAAATCTGTTGAGCACAGCAGAACATAGAGCACTTCGTTCGGGAGATAAAGAAACTCTGTTACGATTGAGTGACTTTATTGGAGTAATTCCATCAATTACCGGTAAAGTAGAACTTGTATACGAAGGGGAGCAGGAAGGAGCCGCTTCTGTAGCTCAAACATTAATCACAGACGCTATTAAGACTTTGTTTCCAGAGTATTTTCCGAAAATTGAAAGACTAGAAAAAGAAGATTATAAAAGCCCATATCAAGAATTAGTGAATTGGTTCTTTGAAGAAAGTGCGTTTGAATTGTTAGATGATGTATCGGAAAAAGAATACAAAGCAAAATTAGATGGAATACCACCACTTAATGAATTGATAAAAGAATATCAATCTGATCTCAACGAAAATGATCAATACTTTATGAAAGAATTTTTGTTATGGGGATTAGTTGAATTTAAAAAACTAAGTAAATATAGATTATCTGAAGGTTTTAGATTCAAAGACCTTTATGGAAGTTATATCAGCGATTTATAAATGGTGATTTGGATTTGATATCTAGACGTTTACCACCATACTATAAAAAGTCGTTCAAAAGAATTTTCTCCACTTTTTATCCAAAGAAGTGGAGATTTTTTTTGAGCAATACTATGAGTTAATTCTGCTTCTATTTTATCAAAACTATGCCAAACAATATTGTGTCTTGGATGTGTTACCCAATCTTGTTTTTTGGGAATAAAAAATAGGTTGTTCTTATTTTGTTGTTGTTTAATATCTTCGAAATGTAACCAATACCCTTTAATACATTCAGGATTTACATATGAGAAATTATGATGTTTCATATGTAAAGGCACATAAAGGTGTCCTAGAAAACAAACTTTTTGTTCGATCTCGGTTTGTTTTAGATTGAGATCCCGTAAGACCTGATTGGTTTCCTCTCTATGGAGTAAAGGGAGTTGTTTGTTTTTAAGTTTTTCAATCTTATAAATAAAACTATCTTTTCGATTTGGCCCTATCCATCTATCATATTCTTCCGGAAGTTTAGGATCGTAAACATAAAATTTATAGACCAGTTCGATATGAATATCTTTGTTAATCTTTGTGTCCCTAAGCAAAAAATCTAGCTCTCCAAGAGTAACTTTGTTCTTAAATATTTGAATATTTTTAGCGATTAAAGTATATCGATCACTTGTATCTATATAATATTCAAAAAGACGTTCAATGCGTTTTCCAAGTACTTCATTTTTTGGGATTTCAATTGCTAACTCATTCGGTATTGTTAAATGTTTGCTAGGTAATTTAGTAAATTGGGACAATCCAAATAGTGAATCCTCAAGCCAAATAGGTGAACTTTCTAAGAAACCTTCGTATTGTTCTTTAAGTGACATGATGAATAGCTTTTATTTCGAAAAGATCGCAAAGTACTTATTAATGATGGGTTTTAAAATTTTGCGATCTACAGGTTTAGCAACAAAATCATCGCAGCCTGCTTCTAAAGCTCTTTGAACGTCTTCTTCTGTAGAGTATGCCGTTTGCGCAATAATGGGGAGTTTAGGCCGTATTTTTTTTATTTTCTTCGTTGCTGTATAACCATCCATTACCGGCATTCTTATATCCATAAGAATGAGATCAATATTTTCATTGTTTTCACAAATATCTACCGCCTTTTTACCGTTTTCTGCTCTATGAATTACAAATTTGTAACCTTTCATTTTTTGCAAAATGGTTTTAAGAAACAGAAAATTAACATCACCGTCTTCAACAATTAGAATAACTTGTTTTATAGGTATATTTTCGGAAGGAAGATGTTCAATTTCAGGCTTATTTGCTTTATTAGGGTCAAAAATTGGAAGGTAAGGGACGGATACTGTAAAAGTAGACCCTTTGGTGGGAATTGAAGTAAAAGTAATTTTACCTTTAATTAATTCGGCATTTTTTTGTGCTATCGAAAGCCCAAGCCCAAGCCCATCGTAACTTTTCGTAACATCTTTTTCAGATTGCGAAAAATTTCTAAATATAATTTCCTGATCTTCAGATTTGATCCCAATCCCGGTATCTTGAATGGAAATGATCAAATTATCTTTTTCGATATAACTTGAGATTTCAACGATTCCCTTTTTTGTAAACTTAATTGCGTTATCTATTAAGTTAGAAAGTATTTTATTGATTTTTGCTCTGTCCATGAGTATAGTTCCCTGTTCATCGGTGAGCTTATTATCTAAATGAATTGCTATATTTTTACTGATAGCTTTGCTTTGAAATTCGGTAAAAAGAATTTGTAATACGCTATTAAAATTGGTCTCTTCTAGTTGTAGTTCTACTTGATTGGTTTGTAGCCTTGATATCTCAATGATATCATCAATTATCGTAATTAGCTGGTTACTGCTGTCAATAATAATTTTCGAATATTCTTTTTGTTTTTCTGATGTAATTTCAGGATCATTTAGAAGTTCAGAAAAGCCAATGATACCGTTCATTGGCGTACGTACTTCATGCGATATATTGTGAATAAAAGCTGTTTTTAATTTGTTGCTTTCCTCAGCACGTTCTTTGGCAATATGCAGCTCTTCGGTCTTTTTACCAATTAAATATTTAAGATATTTATTTAACAAAAGAACGACTACCGAGAAGAGTAAAATTACCAGAGAAAGCATAATCCAAAAATTAGCTTTCTTGTAAAAGGGAACAATTTCGAGATACAACCAATTATCAAAAATTAGGTTTTTATCCTTTTCGTCAATATCGTTTTGAATTTTTTCAATGATTCCGTTAAGTAAGGAATTGTTATTTTGTACCGCAAGGCTAGGCATGTAAACATATCCAGTTTCACCAACAATTTCTAAATTGTTTAAGTTTTCAGTTTTTATTATAAAATTGGCAACCGCTTTGGGACCAATATATGCATCATATTTTCCGTCATTGAGTTTTACAAGGCAACTTTTATCATCGATTTCAGTAGCTACTGGTAATCCTTTTTCATTTTCTTTGAGTATTTCATGAATACCATAATCTTTGGGTACTGTAATTGTTTTATTGTAGTAATCTTTTAGATTGACACCTGAATTATTGTCCTTACGGGTTACAATTACAAAGTTTGACTTAAAAAGTTGAGCATAAAAATTAAGATAAGCATCTCTTTCTAAGGTTTCTTGTATCTCAAGAACAATATCGACCTTGTTGTTTTTTGTGTCATCTAATAACTGTTCCCAGTTAGAGTAGAGTTTTCGTTCAAATTTATGACCAGCTTTTTGCTCAATAAGATCCAGATAATCAATTAGGATTCCATCTATTTTTTCGTTCTCATTAATGAATTGATAAGGAGCGTAATAAGGAAAGAGAGCAACCGTAACATTGTTGTTTTGCAACCAACTGTGTTCTTCTTCTGTTAGGGTTGAAGAAGGGCGAGAACAGGAAAAATATACGATCAGTACAAGCACCAATAGTATAGGAAAAAGTAGCTTTTTCAGCATAATTTTTAGATTAAATAATTCTCCCAAACTTCTTTAATCTTTCTCTTAAAGATACTATTTAATAGTTACACTTTCAAAAAAAGGAGTATTCTTATTGAAAAAATATTTGGGTAACCAATTGATTTAAAGGTAGTTTTTTTGATTATTGCAGGGTTAATCTTCTTTTTTTAGGTATTTGTTTAAGACAGTTTTCAATATTTTTGGGTCTACGGGTTTAGATATAAAGTCATCACATCCAGCAGAAAGAGCTTTTTGAATGTCTTCTTTAGTAGAATATGCGGTTTGAGCTACTACGGGAATTTCGGGTCTAAGTTGTTTAATAATCTGTGTAGCTTCATAACCGTTCATTTCTGGCATTTTAATATCCATTAGTACAAGATCAATATGAACATTTTTTTCGCAAAATATAACCGCCTCTTTTCCATTATGAGCTCTATGAATATTAAAGTTATAGTCTTCTATCTTTGTTAGAATAGTTTTTAGGAATAGAAAATTTACTTCACCGTCTTCAGCAATTAAAATGGTGTAATGATCTGTACCATTTTTTTCATTTAAGTCATTTTCAATTTTTCTGCCTTTCTCGAGTAAAGGTATATATGGAATAACGAGTCTAAAAGTTGTGCCTTGATTTTTAATAGAAGAAAACAATAATTCACCGTTCATGAGTTCGGTGTTTTTCTTTGCTATTGCTAATCCAAGACCTAGACCACCATACTTTTTAGAAATTTGAGGTTCAGACTTATCAAGGTTTTCAAAAAGACTCTGTTTGCCTGTGCCATTCATACCCATTCCAGAATCTCTAACCGAAATGATTAATGAAGAATTTTGAGTTGACCCTGAAATTAAAATTGCGCCTCGTTGTGTGAATTTAATTGAATTCTCAATGAGACATTCTATGGTTTTAGTAAGTTTACCTTTGTCGATATTCGCAATGCGATCACGAGGCGGAATATTGTTATTAGATATTAATTGAATTCCTTTTTCATTCGCCTTTTTTTCAAAAGATAATGTGACGGTATCAAATACATGAATAAGATCAGTTTTTTCTGAGTTAAGTGTTACCTGATTGGTTTGTAGTTTAGATATCTCTAGAATATTGTCCATATTTTTAATAAGTTGCTGACAACTATGAACTACATTGGCTACATATTTTCTTTTTTCTGGTAATGAGGTCTTGGGTTCTCTTAAAAGCCTTGAAAAACCAACAATTCCATTAACTGGGCTACGAATTTCATGAGAAACATTGTGTAAAAATGCCGTTTTGAGAGCGTTATCTTTTTCTGCACTTTCTTTGGCTAATCTTAATTCTTTGGTCCTTTTTTTTACGATGAAGCCCAAGTAAAAATTTACGATAACTAAGATGATCAATAGCGAAAAGATAGATGCAACGACGGGTACTAAGAAGTCAATTCTTTTGTATAAAGGAAGATTCTCTCGGTAAAGCCAATTTTCAAGGATGTTTTGGTTTTGTTTATCAGAAATATTAGCTACAGCTTTAGAAAAGATATGATTGAGTATAGGGTTATCTTTCCTTATAGCTATACCTGGTTTGTACATTAATTCTGTCTCAAAATTGATTTTCAGACTGTTTAAGTTTTTGTTTTTGATGAGGTAATTAACCACTGGTTTCGGGCCAATATAGGCATCATACTTTCCCGAGTTTAATAATTGCAAACACTGTAAATCATCTCCTTTTTCTACAACTTTAATATCTGGGTATTTTCGCAAAAGATTTTCAGAAATTGCATACTCTTTGGGTACAACAATTTCCATATTACTAAAATCCTTTAGGGAATCATGAATTTCAGATTTTTTTCTAGTAACCAAAACATGTTTTGATTTGAACAACTCAGAATAAAAGTTTAGATATTGTTTCCTGTCTTTAGTTTTTTGTATTTCAACAATAATGTCTATTTTTTTGTCTTCTATATCTGCTATTACTTCTGGCCATTTCGAATAGTATTTCCGGTTAAACTTAAAATTGAGTTCTTCTTCAATAGCATCAAGGTATTCTACAAAAATCCCATTTATCCTATTGTCTTCACCAACGAATACATAGGGAGGATAATACGGGAATAAGGCAATGGTAATTTCGTTTTCTTGTAGCCAGTTTATTTCAGTAAGAGTTAATCCCTTTTTTTCAGCGCAGGAATTGAGTTGCAATGAAAAAACGATTAGGGGTAATAAAAGAAGTAATTTTCTCATTAAATTGTAAAAAAAGATACCTTCTTAAATTGGGGGGAATAGGCGGTTATAGTTTATCTGCTTTTAAAGATAAAGAATTAAATTGAACCGTTAAAAGTCGATTTTTTTATTTTTTTATTTCTGTACCATCAGGAAATAGAGCAAATCTACCTTTTGAAGGCGCATGTACATGATCGTTAGTAGGCCAAGGCCAGCCTCCAAATTGGTTTTTTTGATATTCTTCTATGGCTTCTATAATTTCTTTTTGGCTATTCATTACAAAAGGGCCATGTTTTACTACAGGTTCGTTAATTGGTCTTCCTTGGAGGTATAAAAAATGTGCCTCGGTATTTCCGTTAGTTAATGTGAACTCTTCATTAGAATTAAGAATCATTTTGTGATTTACAGGTATAGTATGGCCTTCACTTGTTATCTGACTTCCTTTGAAAAAGAATAAAGATCTATTTATTCCTGAAGAGCTCTTCGGAAAAGAGAACGTTGCATTTGGTTCCATTTTTATAGTCCAAATCATTACTTCATTGTTTGGGTCAGCGGCCCATGAATTTGGAGCTGGAGTAGGGGAGGTATATCCCAAATAGTTTCCAGCAATTACATGTATTTCAATTTTATTTTCAGATTTATCCTGAGTTATAACTTGAGGTATTTCTTCACTCCACAACATTTTGAAATGGGGCTCAACCATTTTTTTATCTTTTGGCAGATTTAGCCATATCTGAAATAATAGGAAAGGGTTTTCCTTGTCTGAATGTAATAAGGGGAACATTTCAGAATGCATTACCCCTTTTCCGGCGGTCATCCATTGTACATCTCCATGTCCAAACCTACCGGCCGCTCCCAAAGAATCAGAATGATCTACCAATCCTTTTTGAACCACGGTTACCGTTTCAAAACCACGATGGGGGTGTGCGGGGAATCCAGGTACTTTGGTTCCATGATACATTCTCCAACCATCTTTTAAAACAAAATCTTGACCAAGACTACGTCCGGTTAATGAAGCGTTAGGGCCCAATACCTTATTTCCTTTGGGGTATTGATCTTCATGATAAGCACAAAATAAAAAAGGGTCACTTGTTTCCCAAGGAAAGCCTAGAGGTTTAATCTTTAAGATAGCAGACATTGTTTTTTGTTTGATAAGGTATGCAATTATGATGAAATATTGATACTGTCTGTGAAATAGGTGTTTTGGTTTTCTACTTTCGCCAATCTAAGGAGTAATACCAATTAAAACTTAACCAAAGATCATTTTCTGAAGTAGCATTTATAAAATTACCAACCCTGTAATCTACACCCATTTCTATTTTATTTTTGTTGTCAATTTCATATCCAACAAAAGGAATGACCCTAATTTCAAGATCAGATTCATTACTTTGTAAACTTCCCAGATATTCATTGCCTATTTTTAGATATAATTCTCCAGGATCTATTTTTTGTCCTGAGAGTGCTTTTTCCATGGTAATTCTATATCTCAATCTAAATTTAGGGGAAGTTGAGTTATTAAACGTTTGGTCGGTAACAAATCTGTGCCCTAGTCTGAGGGATTGTACAGCATGTATGATGTTAAATTGTTGAATTGTACGATGAGAAATGTCATTTTCTTCTATACGCAATAAATATCCTCCATTTAAAGAAAGATTGGAACCTATTTTATGAGACAATAGGGTTGAGAAATCTGTAAGTACATATTCATAATCAATGGAGTTTTCTTTTGTGTTATCGATGATTAACTGTCGGGATTCTATACCATTTACCCATTTAAGATGATCCCCTAACTTAATCGATACTCTGATCTTGGGTAACAGACCAGACGAAAAAGAGGATTGAGCCCAGGTGCCTTGAGAAATTACGATTAGAACTATCAATGAAATTAATATTCTCATAGAAAATGATACCAATGGTCTTAGAATTCTAAATTGTCAGTATTTCTGGGTAGAATCTCTAATACTTTTACTATAACACCTTCTTGATCAAGCAAAACTTCATAGTTAGCATATGTTTTGTTCTTTTTACCTTTTAGAACGATCTCATAATTTTGAGTGTATACTTCATTAGTGTATTGATTATTTATTAAGGAAATAAGAGTTTGCCTTGATGAAGCTTTCCACTGAATTTGAGTTTTAGAAATTTTGAAATTAGAAAATTCTTTTTTCAAAGAAGTACTAATCTTTTCTTGAAGCAATGAGGCTAAATCAGAAAATTTGATAGTTCTTTCTACATCAATAAGATTACCCAATGTATCAAATTCAATACTATGTCTAACTTTATTGAATAATGTTTTGGCCTCTATAGTTTTTCCTTCGTGGCTTTCTTCCTGATACCATTTTATTTTTGAATCGATAAAAGAATCTGAAACGAAATTTAAGGCTTTTGTCGGTGCATCTTTTTCGTGTATTCGATATTCCTTTTCAAATTTTGTTTGTGCCGTTATGGAAGCAGTTGTAAGTATATAGAGTATAAATATCGATATCAAGGCATTTGACTGTGTCATAATTCTAAAGTTGGATTTTATAAGCCTTTAAATCATCCAAAGTAAACTTACTTTTAAAAGTAAAAGCGTATGGTGTCTCTCCATGTTTTCTGATGTATTCTAACCGCATTTTGGCTTCTTTTGGCGATGGAATATGACCTTTTTCAACGTACCAAAACGCCATATGCATTTGTTTCATATTATGAAACCACTCCTTTTTTCGTTTTAAAATTTCTACGTGGGAGGTGTTATACGTAAAATCAAATAACGTATCCATATTTTCCCATACCGACATATTTATGATCAAAAAATCATACTCAAACACGCGTATGGCGGTAGCATTTCCTTCTTCTCCCTTTAGTCTCCATACAAAACCTTTACTAGATTCGGCCAAAGCATTAATACGATCCAGATTGTTTACAAAATCTGCCATAACCGGATCGTTAACAGGGGCTATCATTTCTGCAATATTTACTTGTGCTAAGTTCATATGTAATGGTTTGGTTAATATTTTGATCCTTTACTAATGTTTGCCGAAGATGTTGTGATAAAGTTTCTAATATCGTCATTTGCTTGTATTAGGTCTTCATTACGAAGATACATCATATGCCCGCTTTTGTATCCTTTGAAACTTAAACGATTTCCCAATTTACCATTAGAATTCAATTGCCACATTACGTACTTAGCATTAAAATAGGTAGTAGCACCATCATAGTATCCAGATTGAATCATGGTGTGTAAGTTGGCATTCATTGCCATAGCTTTTTTCAAATTTTCTCCTGTATTATCCTGAGTTCTGTCCCAAGGTCTAACCGGACCAAACATGTTATACTTCACATCGGTTTTGAAATTAAGTTCCTGACTATAATAATAATTTATGGCAGGAGTAAATGCATGAAGCCAAGCGGTAAGTTCGCTATTGTAGTCTGGGCTATCCCCAGCTTCTTTTACATCCATACCTTTGTATCTAGAGTCTAATCTTCCAATGGTGTATCCTTCCTTTTCTCTAAGCAGATCTTTCCAAAAATAACTTTTAGGCACTTCTAAGTGATGTTGTCGAATAGTTGTTTTCGATAATCCTGAATAATACGCCATTTTTTCTATGACTTCTTCCTTTTTAGCAGCGTCTAGGTATCCGCTTTTGACTATTGCAGGAAGTAATTCATTAATTGTATATTCTTCAACTTCTGGTAAAACTTCTAGTAAATCTTTATTTTGTAGCTCTGAAGGTAGCATTTTATGATACCATGCAGCTGCCGTATAATAGGGGAGGCGATTAGCAATTTCAACCGGGCCATCGAATTTGAACCCGATTTGAGTTGGGGATACTAAGATCACCCCATTAATATACATCCATTGGCTGTTTTGCAACTCTAGAGCTAAACCAGATACTCTAGTGGTTCCGTAACTTTCTCCAATCAAGTATTTTGGTGATCTCCAACGATTATTCCGAGTAACAAAAGTATTTATCCAACGCGCTAGATATTCAACATCAGCATTAACTCCAAAAAACAATTTCTTGTCAGGCATTTTACCATCTTTACCGGGTAACATTCTAGAATATCCGGTATTTACAGGATTAATAAAAACAATATCTGCTACATCCAAAATAGAATTTGGGTTTGCTTTAATTCCGTAGGGTTGTATAGGAAACCCTTCACTATCAATCTTAAGTATTCTTGGGCCGGTATATGCGATATGCATCCATACCGAAGCTGATCCAGGTCCACCATTAAAAGATATGACTAAAGGGCGATTTTGATCATTTTTGATATCTGATCTTTTGTAATATGTATAACAAAGAGACGCTATAGGCATTCCTTTATCATCCCAAACCGGTTGAAATCCAACTGTAGCTTTATAAGGAATGGTTTTTCCTTTAATGGTTGTAGAATGATTGGTAACAATAGTTGTATCTATGGGGGGTTTAACTTGTTGTGCATATGATTCTGAGATAACCATAAACATAAAAAGCGCTAGAAGTTGTATTTTTTTCATGCCTCTAAAATGAAAATTTAGAATTTATTTTGTGTTAAAAGTATTGTTGTTTACATCTTTAATAAATGTAATTAGACCTTCAAAAAATACTTTTTGATCATCAAATTGAGAAAGATGACTTCCGTTTGGACAATGCAAATAACGACCATTTTGTACTTCATTAGCAATCCATTCCATTTCTTTGGGATCCATAGTATCATGCGTAGCCCCAATACTTAGTGTAGGAACCGTTATCGTAGATAATTGATCCTTTACATCCCAATTTTTAAGTGTTGCATCTCCTTTAATTCCAAATTCACTGGGTCCTTGCATGGTAACGTAAACATCCGGATTAAGATGTTTGAACGCTCTGTTTATAGGCTCAGGCCATTGATCAACAGGCATTCGAATTACATGTTTTGTATAGTAGTGCTGAACGATGAGGTCTAAATATCTCTCATTGGCATAGTCTTCTTTTTCTTCATAGGTCATAATCTCTTTTAATACTTCTGGATCAAGTTTAGGGGCAAGTACTTCATCAGAGTATTTTTGATATTCTGGAACAGAAGCTACCATGTTGGAAATCACTAGACCTTTTAAGTTTTGCTGGTATTTTAAGGCATATTCCATAGCGAGTATTCCTCCCCAAGATTGCCCATACAGATAAAAATTATCTTTGTTTAGTCCCAAGGCAATTCTTACCTGTTCAACTTCTTCTACAAATCTTGGTAAATCCCATAGACTTTTATCTTTGGGTTGATCACTATAATATGATCCCAATTGATCATAGTAGTAGTACTCGATACCCTCTTGAGGAAAATATCCATCAAAACACTCATATATTTCATGAGTCATACCTGGCCCTCCGTGGAGTAGAAGCACTTTCATTTTAGGATTGTTTCCTATACGTTTTGTCCATACTTTAAATTCTCCTTTTGGAGTAGTAATGGGTATCATCTTAATACCTCCCATAAACTGATCTGATCTGCCAGTTTGATCAAAATAATCTATTTTGGATTCTGTTGGTTGTTGTTCTATAACCTCTTGTTTAGTTTTTGTGTCTGTACATCCCTGAAGGAATAAGCACATTGTGAAAATTAGACAAAGTAAGCTTCTTTTGGCGTAAATTATGTCAAAAAAGAGACCAGAAATGATGTGTTTGTGCATGATGTGAGAGTTCTATAAATCGAAAATAAGGAATTATAGAAAAAAATATCTTAAAGAGTTGTTAATCGAACTATTGCGCTGGTAAGCAATTCAATAGATTACCCTCGATTACCTCTCGATTTTTGATTTGCTTCGCAAAGCCTAATGATTTCATTAATTCTTTTGTCTCTTGTTTCTTTACGTTTTGCCTGTTGTAACCAATACAAATAACTTTTGCGATATCCTCTGGCAAATTTTTGATAGTTATTAAATGCCTTTATATTTTGATCAAACGCTATTTGCAGATCTTCGGGAATAATACCGTTTTCGACATCATCGAGAGCAATCCAGGAACCATTTTGTTTGGCAATTTTGATACTATGCAAACCACTTTGATGCATGAGTTTATTTTTGATAAGCTCTTTAATGTGATTTTTATTGACCTTACTCCAGACGCTTTTTGGTTTTCTTGGACAGAAGTATTGTCTACGACGCTCTTCATCTAGTCTCTTAACAGTAGAGTCGATCCAACCATAACACAAAGCTACCCTTACAGCTTCTTCCCAACGCATGCTTGGTTTTTTGACTTCTACTTTATAAAAAATAAGATATACTCCATTAGATTTATCATAGTTTTGGTGAAGCCATTCTCGCCACTCTATATCATTTTTAAAATACAATTCGGGTTTGTCGGACATACAAGTATCGGTTTTTACGATCGTATGAAAGTACTAATTTTATTTACTTTTTTCGCGTTTACCGGTAATAAGATATTCTGCAAGGTCCTCATGTAGTCGATCACCGGTATTACTATTAGTAAATATCACAAACCCCATATTTAAGTCTTGATACATCAATGCTAAACATTTGAAATCACCATTATTACCACCATGACCGAATGCTAATCCATATGGAGATTTTTGTATAGATATTCCAAGACCAAAATAGTCTTTATAATCTTTAGGAGTAGAATCATTTTCGTCTTTAGGAACTTCGGTATGAAGGGTAAACATATCTTCATATGTTTTTGGTTGTAGCACTTTACGATTAGATATTCCTAACAAGAAGTTTGTAAATATTTTAGCCTCTGTGTGCATACTCCAGGCCATTCCTGGTTCTCCTGGTAAGTTTACCTGTGTTGGCATATTGTCAAAGTGTCCGTTGGCAACAACTTTTTTCAAAACATCGTTTGTTGAGAAATAGGTGTTCTTAAGTTGCAACGGGATTAATACTTCGTCCTTTAATATCTCATTTATATGTTTACCGGTAATGTGAACTACAACTCTTTTTAGATATTCGAACCCTTCACCTGAATATCCATATTTGGAGCCAGGGGTAAATTTAATATCGATTTTCCCATCTTTATTTGCCCAAGCCCAATTTGGGAAACCGGTTTGATGGCAAAGTACATGTCTTGCTGTAATGAGTTTATACCTGTCGTCATGAGCAATATCTTCAAAGGGGAGGTATTCATAAAGTGGTTTGTCTAAATCTATGATTCCTTTTTCTACCAGTCTCATTACTGCAAATCCGAAAACAGGTTTGGTTATAGAAGCAGCTTCAAATAATGTAGTATGATCTACTTTAGATTTTGTTAAGGTATTTTTTACCCCATAGGTTTTATGATAGATCACTTTCCCTTCCTTAATTAAGGCTAGGGATACTCCAGGAATTTGAAAATGCTCCTGGTATTTGGTAATAAAATTATCTATAGATGATGGTTGGTTAGGATCAAAATCATGTAGAATTCCTTTGTTTGGTATCATTTGAGGACTCTCAATAACCGATAATTCTAGGTCTGGAACTTTTACCGAAGAATTTTCGGTAATGCTAATATCGATACTACTATTTTGTACATCTATTCTGAAGAGATCTTCGTCGCTAGATTCATCTTCATTTTGGTAAAATAAAGTTTGCGAAGGTTTAATACTATATTCCCCAGTAGGAAGTTCAACCGTATATTGACCCAAAGAGTCGACTTTGGTTTGTAACCATAAATTGGGGTTATTTTTGGAAGTAATCTGCAGGGTGCTCGGAAAACCTTTCAATTTTTTGTTTTTCCATAGCAGTTGCCCGGTAATTGCGTTTTTTGGTTGTTTTTTATTCATTAAAATTAAATCTCCGAGCCTACCTGGTCCAGTACTTTTTCCTCCTCCATCACCCCATGCAATAAATGAATTACTCCCTTTATCGTCATCACTGTCCTTATCGATAAATACATAATCCATTCCAATAGTTTTTCCTGCTACTAATTCATTTTTTAATATGATCTTACACTCATAAATGGTGGTGGTTCCTTCGCGCTTAGATGTTATTTTAACGTTGTCCCAGCTGGTAGGTTTCATCGTAGGATCCCAACTAATAGATTGATTGTTGGTGTCTTTAAAGTTTTCTCCATACTGGTATAAATTTACCCCAGAACCGTTTGGCGAATGTTTGGCATCAATATAAAAATTAAACGTATCTTGTGTATTCCAGTCTGAATTATTACTGGTGTCTACTATGTAAGAATCGTCGGTAACAACAACTACAAAATATATAGATTGATCTTCAAGGTTATATCCCACCTGAAAATAGGCATCAAAATCCTCTTTGTTTTTTATTTCGTTTCCATATGGAAATTTATTTATAGGGTAACGAGTGAGATCTTTGGGCCAATCTGAAGTATTGCCGTCTATAACAATGTTGGAAATAGGGTAAGCTTGGGCCACAGTACCATTTGAATACATGCTGACTGCGCTTAAAGTGGGTTTTAGCGATTTTGAATTTCCCCAGATCGTATTGTTAAAAGCCAGAGCAGAGAAAAAGATGAGTACGAATGTTAAAATATAATGACGTTCGCTTAATAGATTGATGTGATGATGAAAAGAGTTAGAAGACTTCATGTTGATGAGTTTTAGGATTTAGAATAAAAAACCTTAGAGCATAGCATGTTATAACATGCTATGCTCTAAGGATGTAGTTTTAATTTGTTTGTTACAGTTTATCCAAAAATTATTTTCACTTTTGATAAATTGAAACCATTATTTAGGTAGAAGGCTCTTCTATAATTTTGTTTTTCAGAAGCACGATATCGTGCAAGATTTTGATTTCTTTGATGATGTTTTTTCTAACTAATACAATCGGTATTATGGCTCCGATCACATAAGAAATATAAATAAGTACCATTGAGGTCGATGAGAAGTACAATGCAAATTCAAATGTAATCAGAAAAAAACCAATAGTATATAAGACAATAATGCTAATGGTTATCGGGCCATGAATTTTTTTTCTGAATTGATAAAAAGAAAGTGCGCTACTAGTACTTTTTAACACAGTATCATAACTATTAATCTTTTTAAGCTTTGATATACTAATAAATTCAATACATATTCTAAGTGCTAAACCTCCTGTCATCAAACCTATACCAATATGACTCAATGTTTTTTGAACGGGAGCAACAAAATAGAAAAAAGAGCCGATCCCTACCAGTACCAGAATGAGTACGATAATGTTGCCATAATGAAATCGTTGACTCCAGTTGCCTTTTGAAGTTATAGTAGCAAGCATTTCATCTTTACTCTCTAAATTGTTTTCTACTTGTTCCTTATCTTTTTGCCATTGTCTTTGCAATGCATCAAAATCATTACTCATGGTCTAATATTTTTTTAAGTCTTTTTTTTATTCTATGAATTTTTACTCTAACATTGGTGGGTTTAATTCCTAATACCTCTGAAATGGTATCATAATCTTGCCCCTCAAGCACCATCATTATTAATAATCTATCTAGTTCTTCAAGTTTACCTATGGCTCTATACAGCTTACTATTTGGATCATTATCACTGGTTTTTATATCTGAAACAAGTGTGTGTTCTACTTTTTCGAGAGATAATTGTTTCTTGTTTTTTTCTTTTCTCAAATACTGTAGACAGGTATTGATAGTAATTCGATATACCCAGGTTTTATAAGAAGATTTTCCTTTAAATTTGTCAACCGCGTTCCAGATATTTATGAATACTTCTTGCGAGATATCATTGGCGATATCTTTATCTCCTTTCACAAAACCAAGACACATTTGTAATACCATGGCATAGCATTGCTCGTATATTTGGTTAAAGAGTAGTCGCTGTTTTTTACTCATGAGTTAGGAAATCGTTTACTTGTTTGTAAAACCATTCTGGTTGATCAAACATAATAAAGTGCTTGCTATTTGAAGCCATCGTAAGGGTTTTATTTGGCAAGTTTATGTATTGTTTTTCAAAGTTTGTTTTAGCTATTTCTGAAGTAGGGAAAGATGCTCCTAAAATTAAAGTTTTGGCTTTTATATTACTAAGGGCGTTTCTTAAATCAAGCTTTAATAAATCGGTATACCCATAAGCATATGTTTTACGATCTGCCTCCATGATCCATTTGATGATGTCGTCTATTTTATCTTTTTTATTTGTCATATTGGTTGCCATCAAGGTAGCTGTTTGTTTAAACTGCTCTTCATTCATGTTTATTACTTGATTGTTATATGGGCTTTCATACTGAAGGTTATCAGCAGGTACCCCCGGCATCATTACTTCTCGCATGCATGCCAAGGCATCTACTATAATTAGGTTTGAGACCGTATTTGGAATTTCGGCAGCTAAGTGGGTAGCAAGGTTTCCACCCATACTGTGACCAATTACCGTTATATTGGTTAGTTTTTGATTTTTTATATATTGAATTAATTCATTCTTTATAGTGTTATACCATGGCATCTCAATAGGAGCTATCCCATTAAAACCTGCGTACGAAACCAAATGAGCTTCGTGAGCCGTAGATACATGAGCAACAGTTTCTTTCCAGATAGCTCCAGGAGTAGTAAAACCTGGTAGATATATTACAGGATTTCCTTTTCCTATAACTTCTACTTTAATTGAGGATGATTGACTATATCCTAAACTTACAATTGCGAATAAAAGGAATGTAATTTTTAGTGCTTTCATGATATTTTATGTTTTGTTTTTCCCTTTGATACAAAAAGCTCGAAATTGTTACAGGTGATCAAAAAAAATATAAAATACGGTCTAAAAATGCTCTGTCTTATTGTTTTACTTTCCTATTCCAATAGATAATATAGAACGTTCCGAGAATTGAAGGTGTAATCCATGCTATAAGACTTCCGATTCCGATTCCAGCAACTATAAATGCGGTTATAGAAGCTATAAATGCTCCTATCATTTTTCCTATATGATTTTTGAGCCATGCATTTTTCGATGTTGAGAAAGTAGTATAAAACTTAAAATCTTTTATCGTCATGAAAGCTCCGAAAACTCCAAAAAATAAAAACAATACACTATTATCTATGGCATTTGTAATACCGTAAATACCTATAATAATCATAACTATTGAAAAGAATAGCATGGCACCTGAAATAAGTTTATCTAAAAGGTTAGCTCCTTTTTTATGTTTGTTTTTGAATGAAAGTGCTCTGTTGCCGGCTAAAACCAGATAAATAGTAAATAATCCTATTAAAAAAAGAAATAGATTTTTATGATTTGGTAACCAGCAAATAGGCAACGATATGAGTGAGCTACCAATCATTCCTATTGAAAATAGTTTTCCAAATTTTTTATGAAAAGAACTACCTTTTTTGGTGATGACACTGAATAATCCAGATATTAAACCAAGTCCCCCTAGAAAAGCATGAATGTAAATTAAAATTGTTATTGTTTGTTCCATAGATATTTTTGACGGTTGTTTACTTATGGAACCAAAGATTGGGTTTTAGTTTTGAATTTCAATATTTTAATTACCGAATTGTAGATATTTATAGACAAACAGTAGATTATATAAAATTTTCTCTGTAGAAGTGTGAAACTACTATAAAAGAAAAATCCTTGCCCTTTTATTTTTCATGTTTTATATCAGGCTGACCTTTTATTTCTAAATGAAATATATCATCCCTTGAATAATGTCCGATAACATCAAAATCTAATTTACTCTGTTGTATTTCTTCCAGATTCAATTCGGCTACGAGTACACCTGTGCTATTAAATAATGGGCCTTTAATGACTTTTCCCAAGGGAGAAACGATTATGCTCCCTCCGGGACACATATTTTCAGGTTCCTCATGTACTAAATGCTGATATTCTTTAGGGTACATAGATTTTGTGAAGTATTGATTACAACCAAGTACAAAACACCTTCCTTCTAATGCGATGTGTTTCATGGTAGATGTCCATTCCTCTCGTGAATCTGCGGTAGGAGCAATATAAATTTCTACTCCTTGTTTATACATCGACATTCTGGCCAATGGCATATAATTCTCCCAACAAATAAGTCCACCTAATTTTCCAATGTTAGTTTTGAATGTGACCAAAGAATCACCAGCAGCTTCACCCCAGATTACTCTTTCGGTGCCGGTAGGTTTAATTTTTCTGTGTACACCTAGTAGACCTTCTTTAGGAGAAATATAAAGCATAGAACAATACAAACTGCCGTTGCTGTCTATTTTTTCGGTAACTCCTACTACCAGGTATATGTTCTGCGATTTTGATAATTTTTCTAATCTGATAAGGTCATTACTATTAATATCAAAACTATTTTGGTAATATTTTGAATATAGAGCTCTTCCTTCCTTGGTTCTACTTCCAATAATAGCTCCAAACGAAAAACCTCTAGGATATCCTGGGATAAATGATTCTGGAAATACCAATAGTTCACATCCTGTTGCAGCCTGTTCCTTAGTAATGGCTTCGATTTTTTGTAATGTTTTTTCTTTATCAAAAAAAACAGGACTATCTTGAACTAAACCTACTTTAACTTTCATAATCTAAGATATCTTTAAATAAAAATCATTAGTCTTTTATTAATAGTTGAATAATACCTTCGATAGGTTTTAATTCGTTCGATTTGGTAGTTATAGACTCCAAAACACTGCTTCCTACGATTTCAAAGGTGTCAGTAAGTGCTGTAATACAAGCTTCTGCCTCAGCAATAGAAATGCCTTTGGGTACCTGATAATAGGTTTTGTCATAGTCCTGAGGCTCTAAACAATCAAAATCAAAATGAAGATATAATTGAGTAATGTTTTTAGAAGATAACAGAGCTATTAGTTCTTGAATGTTAGTTTTTTTAGGAGCGTATATACCATCTTTTTGTATTCGGTTTAATTCGGTATTATCGATATCTCTGAGTCCTACATAATGAATTTGTGATGCATCTATGGCTGAAAAAAGCAAGTTATTCATGCTAGGTTCACCTTCACCCAAAAGGGTTCTAAGTGGCATACCATGAAAATTACAGCTGGGAGAATCGCAAGGGCGATTAATATCTGCATGGGCATCAAACCAAATAACTCCTAAATTAGGATACTTATAATTTAAATAAGAAACAGGAACAATCTCTAATCCACAATCACCACCAATAGTTTTTATCCAATCGGGTTGATTTAAATATATTTCTTGCTTTAGCCTTCCCAATTGTTCCACAATAGCATCATAATTATTGATGTAATGTTTTTGAATACCCGTTGAGCCGGCAGTAATATCTGATAATGAAATATTGATAAAATCAGGATCATTTACATATTGCAATATCGTATATGCACCAGATTCGATATGCTCTCCTGTACCTGAACCTTGCCATTGCGGGAAATAAATTTTCATAAACTATTGATCTAACGTTCTAATTCTTTTAATGTTCTTTTTAGCATATTTCTTACGATTATTTTATGGAAAGGCTTTACGGGTAAAAAATACAATTTACCTAACCAGTTATTAAATGTAACTAATGTAGAAATAGTTAGCGCTTTTTGATCGTTCTGTGGTTGAAGTAATAGAGATACTCTAAAATCAAGATGGCTATCATCTTCTCCCATTATGATTTCATTTTCGTTTTTATCATATATTTTGAAAATACCAACCGATTGCCCTTTTTTAAAATCAAAATCCTCATTTTGCAGGTTTCTTTTAGTAATGGAGCCTCCTGTTTTAAGTCCGAAAACTGATACGATAGTATTGCGTAATGTCATAAGCGCACCTACCCATTTGGGGGCTGATAGAAAAAAAGCTTTTCCCAACTCCTTCTGGGTAATAACTTCAGAAGAAGAAAAATTACTCTTATAGCTATCGGCATAGTCAAAAGCTGTTCCAAACAATATAGAATTCTCAGGCAAGGTGGTTTTAAAAACCTTCATCTTTATGATTTTATATTGACATAAAAATTAGTATCAATTTGGATTGTATTTCCTTTAAAACTTTTGGTTTGCCATTTAGCATTTGGGTGTATCCAATATGGATTTTCATCTACAAAAATGCGTACAGGCATATTAAATTTTTCAACAATATTAGTATATCGATAATTCAGTTCTCCGTTCTTAAAGGTATATTCAAGTACAGGGATTTTCGTAGTTCTAAGGTATTGATTAAAGAACTCGGTTAAATCAATATTAGTAGCTTTACTGATGTAATCTTCAATCTGCTTGGTAGTAACCGTCTGGTGATAAAAATCTTTATTAAGGCCTCTTAGAATAGATCTCCATTTTTCATCATCCTCGATAAGTTGTCTTAAGGTATGCAACATATTGGCACCTTTATAATACATATCACTAGATCCTTCTTGGTTCACATTATAGGTGCCAATAATAGGGCGGTCATTTTGGATATTTCTTCTTGTACCTATAACATATTCTGCAGAAGCTTTTTTTCCGTGATAATAATCGAGGAAGAGGTTCTCTGAGTATGCTGTAAATCCTTCATGAATCCACATGTCTGCGGCATCTTTATGGGTGATGTTATTAGCAAACCATTCATGGCCAGCTTCATGAATGATGATAAAATCAAATTTCAATCCCCATCCACTACCAGAAAGATCTCGGCCAAGATATCCATTCTTATATTTATTTCCATAGGTGACAGAACTTTGATGTTCCATACCTAAATAAGGCACTTCTACCAACTTAAAACTATCCTCATAAAAGGGATAAGGTCCAAACCAATGTTCGAAGGCTTTCATCATTTTTGGTGCGTCCTTAAATTGTTTTTTAGCTTTTTCTAAATTGTCTTTTAGAACATAATAATCCATATCCAGAGTTCCTTTTTCTCCTTCATATTTTTCTCCAAAATGAACATAATCACCAATATTGATATTTACTCCGTAGTTGTTGATAGGGTTATTTACAAACCAATGGAAAGTTTTGGTATCATCATCGAGTTCTTCAATTTTACGAAGACGACCATTAGAAATATTCATTAACTCTTTGGGAACATTAACACTAATAAGTAAACTATCTACTTCATCGTACATATGATCTTTATTAGGCCACCAAACACTGGCTCCAAGACCTTGACAAGAAGAGGCTATAAAGTGTTTTCCATTTGTGTCTTTTTTCCATGAAATTCCTCCGTCCCACGGGGCATTTACAGCTTCTCTAGGCTTTCCGCTGTAATAAACTTCAATCGCATTTACCTTGTTTTTCTCCTGATCTTTGACCAGAGTAATGAAATGCGCATTTCCATCAGAAGTGACCACTAGTTCTTTATTATCTTGAAGTACTTTTTCAATCTTCAATGGCGGTTGAAGATCGATTTGTATTTTTTGATGTGGCTTGAGAACCCTATATTGAATAGTGTTTTTTCCGCTTATAGTTTTTTGATCAGGATCCACTTTTATATCCAAATGGTAATATGTGAGGTCCCACCAAATTCTTTCGGGAGTAATGGAACCTCGAAGGGTATCTTGTTTGCTAAATTTTGTTTCTTGAGCAAACATTGTCGATACTATACATGTAGTTATTAGATACAGATATAGTTTATTCATTTGTTATGTAATGAAAGTTATAAAATAGTCGCTTTAATTTTCTTCCACAACTTAGTTAAAATGTAGGTAGCAACTATAACAACTATTGTTAAAATAATTGCAAAAGTGTACTGCCCATAAATCCAATATCCCATCGCAAAAAGCACACCATAGATTAAAATACAACCAACGATCATTGCCAGAATACCTGAAGGAACACTCCATGTGCTGTTACCGTTTTGAATATTTTCTTGTTGTTTTTGAGCTTTTTGTAGGGTATTTTTCCAACCTGGGCCACCTGGTTGAATTTTCTTATAAAAGTCAAATAGTACTTTGTCGTCTTCAGGTTTCGTTAAAAAAGTAACAAGTAACCAAATGATCGAAGTGATCCCTACTACCATAGGGTATTTGGACCAGCCAGGAAGCATTCCTTCTCCAAATAAGGCAAGATTAACAGTTTCTAAACTAAAAACAATGGAAACGATTCCAGAAGCAAACATTGCTGATATTTCACTCCAGGCATTAATTCTCCACCAAAACCAACGTAATATAAAGATTAGTCCCGTTCCTGCACCAAACATGATGATATAGTCAAATAATTGTTTGGCGTTGGTAAGTAATAATGCTAAAGCGGCACTAAGAACCATTAATATGGCTGTCGAAATTCTACCAACAAGTACCAATTCTTTTTCTGATGCTTTTTTGTTGATTTGTTGGGTGTAAAAATCATTTACAATATAGGAAGATCCCCAGTTAAGATGCGTAGAGATGGTCGACATAAAAGCTGCGATAAGGGAGGCTAATACAATACCTAGTAGCCCAGATGGTAATCTGGTAAGCATTGCAGAATAGGCAATGTCATGCCCGATTTTATCTTTTTGAACTTTGTCTTCGGGAAAAGCTTCTCGAATGGCAGTTAACCCCTCAGAAGCAAAGTAATATGTATCCATCCGTTTTTGTTCTTCGTCTGTAAGCGATCTTGTTTCGGCCAATTTTTGCATTTCAATATAATTGTGTTTGGCAGCTTCCATCGTATTTTGGTCATCTTTTGGATACAATACCAGAGAGGCTAGTGCTACCAAAATCCACGGCCATGGTCGAATGGCATAATGCATTATGTTAAAGAAAAATGTTGCACCTATGGCATGATTTTCATTTTTGGCAGCAAGCATTCTTTGCGCGATGTATCCACCACCTCCTGGCTCTGCACCGGGATACCAGGCACTCCACCATTGTACTGCTAAGGGTATGATAAGAAGAGAAATAAGTAATTCCGTATCATTGAAATCTGGTAATAGTGAAATTTTATCCGCTACTTGAGGATGTGTAATAAGATTTGTAACACCATCTACTTCTGGTAAATTAACGATATAATAAGCCGCGCCTATTGCACCAATCATTGCTGTAAAAAATAAGATGAAATCCGTATATACAACACCTTTGAAACCTCCTATAGCACTAAAAACAACAGTTACCACAGAAGCGATTCCCACGGTTTCCAGAGCAGTAAGTCCTAGCATCACTTGCCCAATTTTTATAGCTGCCAACGTAACTCCAGACATAGCAAGAACATTAAACACCACCCCTAAATATACAGCACGGAATCCTCGAAGAAAGTGAGCAGGTTTTCCGCCATATCTAAGATCATAAAATTCAATATCAGTATTTACATTAGATTTCCTCCATAACTTAGCATATACAAAAACTGTTAGTAATCCTGTAATTAAAAAAGCCCACCAGGCCCAGTTACCAGAAACACCACCTTTTCTAACAATATCTGTAACCAAGTTAGGAGTATCTGTAGAAAACGTTGTTGCTACCATAGATAAACCTAATAGCCACCAAGGCATATTTCTACCTGATAAGAAAAATTCGCTTGTATTTTTTCCCGATTTTTTAGAAACGACAATTCCGATAATTAAAGTAAGGGTAAAAAAAGAAAATATTAGAACTAGGTCTAAAGTTGATAGTGTGATCATAAAAATGATATTTAAATATGTAAATCTTTGTTGTTGCTAAAAATGGTTTCTTTTACATGTTTAGCATAATTACGTCCAATAGGAATTCTTTTAGCATCTATTTCTACCAAATTTCCTTCAATAGATTTTATTTTATCTATAGCAATGGTGTAAGATCTATGAACGCGTATAAAATTAGAATTAGGTAATTCTTCAGTAATACCGGTAAGAGATTTATGGACAAGATAATTACCATGAGTCGTGATTACCTTGATGTAATCTTTAAGACTTTCTATGAATAGAATATCTTTTAAAAGTATTTTTACCAGTTTTTTGTCAACCTTAAGAAAAATAAAAGGTTCTTTGTTGCCCTGATATTCTTCATTTTTAGATTGATTTTTATTTATAACCTGATTTAGTTTATTGATCGTTTTCAAAAAGCGATTAAAAGGAATGGGTTTAACCAAATAATCTAGAACATCTAATTCAAAACTTTCTACTGCGTATTCCCTGTAGGCTGTTGTGATAATAATTTGATAGTTGTTTCTACTGTTTTTTATGAAGTCTAATCCGTTCATACCGGGCATATTGATGTCAAGGAAAATTGCATCTACTTCCCCTTGTTCAATAATTTCTAAAGCTTCCAACGGATTATTAAAGGACCCGATTAGTTCTATGTTTTTAAATGAAGCTAAATGCGATTCAATTACTTTTATCGCAAAAGGTTCATCATCGATTATAATGCATTTGACAATCATACTATGGGGATTTTTAGTAATACGTTAAACGTATCATCTATTATTTTGGTCTCTAAAGAGTATTTGTTTTTATATAATAACTCTAATCTTCTTCTAACATTCTCAATACCAATACCTCGTTTTTTATCATTTATTTGATTAGAGTTGAAATTGTTTTTTGCAGTAAAAATAAGTTGTTCATTTTTACTATTCTCAAAGTGAATATCTAGTTTTACGTTTTCATTGTTTCTGCTGCCATGTTTGAAACAATTTTCAATAAAAGGAAGTAGTAAAAGGGGAGGGATGGTAATATCATCTATATTTCCTTTTATTTGAATTTCTGAATTAACCTTTTCCCCATGCCTAAGTCGTTCTAGTTCTAGATAACTTTGTATATAGTTAATTTCATTTAACAATCCTATTTTAGGTTCTTTAACGTCATATAGGACGTATTGCATAATTTCTGATAGTTTTAAAACCACATCAGAGGCCTTCTCAGATTTCTCTATAGTTAGATAGTAAAGGTTGTTTAAGGTGTTAAAAAAGAAATGAGGTTGAATTTGAGATTTTAAATATTTTAATTCTGTTTTGAGTTGAAGTTGTTTTAATTGAGCATTCTTTTTTCTTTCGGCAATCCAATCCATAGTAAGTTTTATAGCAGTGGCAAGAGCGACTACATAGACTTCACCGATAGTTACCGCAACAACATGATTGAAACTATATGCTTTTTGAGTTCCAATAGCTTCTGGCCAAATATTGCTGGTAACCAGTAAAAGGTTTAATTCAGTTCTAACAATATAGGCCACAGCAAGCGTTAATACAGAAGCCACAAAATAGACCGATATTTTCCTTTTTACGATTAGTTTAGGAATTAGATAGTATATGTGAAAATAGGTAATAGGTATATGAATAAAAAACTCTACCAAATTTGATTTTAGAGAATATATATAATCATTAAAATAACTTCCCCATCGAACAAAATTGATCAAAAAGTACCCAGCCCAAAATATAAAATGATACTTTATTGGCATACTGTTATCTTCATTTTTTACGTTCCATCCAAGCATAGCGTTACGCTGTTTTTTATGATAAATTGTTAAAAAACGTGAAAAAATTATGTGTTTTTTTACTGAAAAACAAAATACTTTAGAGAATATTTCAAAAAGTACTCAATTCAAAAAACACTGATCTTAAGAAACGTGTCGTTTATTGTTTTTTTGGTGTTGTTTAGATATTTAATTTCTTTTTCCAGTTTATTCATAAAACCTTTAAAACTGAAATAATCAAACAAATCAATTTAATTTCATGAAAAGAACTATTCTAGTTTTTTCTGTGTTTTTATCTCTTTTAATGATACAACAGATAAAGGCACAGGAAAAGACGATTTCGGGAACAGTAACTTCTGCAGGCGACAATTCAATGCCGCTGCCAGGGGTTAATGTTATTGTAAAGGGAACAACAACAGGAGCACAAACAGATTTTGATGGCCGTTATACAATTAATGCATCTGTGGGAGATGTTTTAGAGTTTAGTTATGTCGGTCTTTTATCAGTTACAGTAACGGTAGGAACATCAAATACTATCGATGTTTCTATGGAGGAAAATTTAGAACAACTTGACGATGTGGTCGTAACAGCCTTGGGAATTGCAAAGAGCCGAAAATCTCTTACTTATGCGGCTCAAGATATTAATGCCGATGAGCTTAATAGAGTAAAGCAAACCAATCCGGTAAATAGCCTTTCTGGTAAAGTATCGGGTGTTGTAATCAATCGAAGCTCATCTGGGGCAGGAGGATCTGTAAAAGTAACGCTAAGAGGAAACTCCTCATTAGGGAACAACCAACCGTTATATGTGGTAGACGGAGTACCGTTATCAAATCCAACCGGAGGACAACCGCAAAATACTTTTGGAGATATTAACGGAGGTAACAGGGATGGTGGAGATGTTTTGTCTCTTATTAATCCCGATGATATAGAATCCTTAACCGTATTAAAAGGAGCATCGGCTTCTGCACTTTATGGTAGTGCCGGTTTAAATGGGGTTATATTAATAACAACTAAGAAGGGAAGAACAGGAAGCTTTAAGGTAGATGCTTCTTCAAATATATTAGTTGAATCTGCTGCCTATTATATTGATTTAAATGATAGAGCAGAGAAAGATATTGAGGATTTCTTTAATACAGGGGTCACCAATATAAATTCTGTATCCTTATCTGGAGGTAGTGAAAATGCTCAAACATATTTTTCATACTCCAATACTTTCGCTTCGGGAATTTTACCAACCAATAACTTAAGCCAGCATACTATTAACCTGAGGGAAAATGCAACCTTTTTCGATGGTGTCTTAACCGCAAACGCTAGCGTGTTAGCAACCACTCAAAGTATTGATAACCGACCTGTTTCTGGTTTGTATTTTAATCCATTGGTAGGAGCTTATAATTTTGATTCTCCCGGAGAGCGACTATCTAATTACGAAAATTTTGAAGAATTAGACCCTAACAGAAACATTCAGAGTCAAAGATGGTTTAGAGCAACTTCAGATATCGAACAAAATCCGTATTGGATATTGAATAGAAATGCAAGTGAAGATGTAAGTAGAAAGTTTTTAGCATCTATGAGTTTGAAATTTAAAGTTAATAATTGGTTTTCTGTTCAAACACGAGGAACCTACGATCAAACTTTTTTAGGTTTCGAAAAAAAAGTGCACGCTACTACCGAAGCTACGCTTGCACCTCCCAACGGTAGATATATTTTTAATGAACAAGATATTAGACAGTTATATGGCGATATTATAGCCACTATAAATAAACAATTTAATAACATCACTTTATCTGCTAATATTGGAACAAGTACAACCAGAACTACCTTAGAAGTGCTAAATGCAGATTCTGGAACAAATGGAGGTTTACAGTTTGCAAATGTATTTTCTGTCCAGAATTTTAATGCGAACCCACAAGTATCTATATTTCAGAATTCTTTAGATAAGCAGGTGAACTCTGTTTTTGCCAGTGCAACTGTTGGTTTTAACGAAAAAGTATTTGTTGATCTTACTGCACGTAACGATTGGTCTTCATCATTACCATCAGGTAATAATTCTTATTTCTATCCATCGGTAGGGGTAACTGGTATTTTGACTGAAATGTTTGATATGGGAGACCGTATATCCTTTGCAAAAATTAGGGGGTCTTATGCCGAGGTAGGAAATGATCTTCCTGCAAATACTGTATTTCCTGAAAGACAAATTCTTTTTGGAGGAGGATTGAGCCCACTAGACCCAGTAAGACCATTGGGAGAAGTTCGACCAGAACAACAGCGTTCTTTTGAGATTGGAACAGAATGGAGGTTTTTTGATAATCGTTTTGGATTCGATTTTGGCTACTATCAAACCAGCACTATCGATCAATATTTTCAGGTTCCGGTTTCTACAGGAACAGGATCTGTAACCGTGGGAGTAAATTCTGGAGATATTATTAATGAAGGATTTGAAGCTTCAATTTTTATCACTCCAATACAGACAGATAATTTTAAATGGACATCAAATATCAACTTCGCAGCCAATGACAATGTGGTAGAAGAAATAAGTAATCCTTCAGATGATGTTCAAATAGATAATCAAGTGATCTCTCCTCCGGGAGTAAATACTTTTGCTTCTTATTTGGTCGAAGGAGGATCCTATGGAGACATCTATGCGCAGGTGGTAAAACGAGATGCCAATGGTAGACCGGTAGTAGATGCTGGAGCTATTGTTATTAATGATGAAAACCCTGATAACACTATTGCAGGCCTTGAGAAAATAGGAAATGCGAATCCAGATTTTACACTAGGATGGAATAACTCATTTAGCTATAAGAATATAAGTCTTGACTTTTTAATTGATGGGAAGTTTGGTGGAGAAACTATTAGTATGACTGAAGCTATAGTTGAAGGGTTGAGTAACAATACTCAAAGGGAAACTACAAATGCTCCAGTTGAGGTAGTAAGTCCTACAGGAACCGTTTCAACATTAACTGCGCAGGAGTATTACGGGTTAGTTGGTGGTAGAAACGGATTTACGGGGGAATATGTTTATAGTGCAACCAATGTAAGATTGGCAGAATTTGCTTTGGGATACAATTTTAAGCTGTCTGAGAATTCTTTCTTTAGAACTATTAAAGCATCACTTATCGGGAATAATTTGTTCTTTTTCTATAAAGATGCTCCTCATGATCCTAATGTATCCTTAAGTACTGGAAATGCATTGCAAGGAGTAGATGTACTAGGACTGCCTTCAACTAGAAGTTGGGGATTAAACTTTAATTTAACTTTTTAATAAGCACGACATGAAAAATATAAATATTATCTGTTTGGGATTCATGCTGCTTTCTGTCTTTTCTTGTTCTGAAGGACTTGAAGATCTTGACGGAAATCCCAGAAATATTACCGACGAACAATTAGCCGTAGATTTTCAGAATGTAGGGTCTTTGTATAAGCCCATGTTTGAAAATATTTATCAATATACTCCGCCGTGGTCATACCAGTTGCAGCAAAACCTAAATGCAGATGTGTTTTCAGGATATATGACTAACCCAAGGCCATTTGTAGCAGGAGCTAATAATACTACTTACAATCTTGTGAGTGGTTGGAATAACTTCATTTGGAGTGTGCCTTATTCTAATGTAATGAATAACGCCAAAACCATAGAAAATGAGACTAAAGATGAATTTCCTGAGTTATTCGCGGTGTCTCAAATTCTTAAGGTAACTGCAATGCATAGGGTAGCCGATGTATTTGGTCCTATTGTTTATACAAAGTTTGGAGAGTCTGCGACAACAAGTGAGTATGACTCACAAGAAGAAGCATATAATGCATTTTTTACTGACCTAGAAGAAGCTATTCAGATTTTGTCAGACAATATCGATAGTCCAAGATTTACAGCTTTCGATTTGGCATACGGAGGAAACTATGAGAGCTGGATTAAGTATGCCAATTCACTTCGGTTGCGATTGGCGATTCGAATTTCTAAAGTAGCTCCTGCAAAAGCAAAATCTGAAGGAGAAAAATCACTAAGTCACCCAGTAGGTGTGATTGAAGCGAATGCCGATAGCTTTTTTGTGAATGGAACTCTAGATCACCCTATCAAAACAATTAATAACTCCTGGGGAGATATTAGAATGAACGCTTCTATGGAATCTATATTGGTCGGCTATGAAGATCCTAGAGCAGAGAGTTATTTTAATATGTCAGAAGTGGTCGAAGGGGCCTTTAAAGGAATCCGCAATGGTCTTCCTCTATTAACAGGATATGATGATGAACTAGCTCAGAAAGCAGATTATATTACCTTCTCTCTATTGTCTGATGAAGTATTGACCCCTAGTATTCAGTTAATGACTGCAGCAGAAGTATATTTCTTAAAAGCAGAAGCTGGTTTACGAGGATGGACAGGAGCAGGAGGAGTGCAAGCGAACTATGAACAAGGAATTACGGCTTCTTTTCAACAATATAGTTTGCCTGGTGTTTCAGATTATATATCTAATACTACTCGCACTCCTATCGACTATGTAGATCCGGTAACACCTGCAAATAACATTGCAGCTTTAAGTGATATCACTATTGCCTGGAATGAGGCAGCTACCAACGAGGAGAAATTAGAGAGAATCATCACTCAAAAATGGATTGCAATGTTTCCCGAAGGTCAGGAAGCATGGAGCGAGTACCGCCGTACTGGCTATCCTAAAATATTCCCGGTTGTTAGCAATCAAAGTGGTGGAGTTGTAGATACTGATTTACAAATTAGAAGAATTCCATTTGTCGATAGCGAATTGCAAACTAATCCTGATGGTGTTGCAAACGCAGTAACCAAATTAGGAGGTCCAGATAATGCGGGTACCCGTTTGTGGTGGGATACTCCCGGCGGAAATTTTTAAGATTAATGTGATTTATATAAGGGACTGGAAGTACGCTTCTGGTCCTTTAATGCTCATTATTCGTATTTACTCTAAAGAAATCTATATGATATAAAATTACCTAACACAAATCTCTAATTATATTATGAAACCACTTAAAAACATTGTTTCGTTATTCATGCTATTTGCATTATTGTATTCTTGCAGTAATGAAAATTTTGTAAATGATCTTCAGGAAGAAGATATTTCTATTCAAATAAATAATAAGACAACGCTTACACAACCAATTATTTTAGGATATTTTCCTTCATGGTCAGAGAGTTGGACAACAACTGGCCAAGGATCAAAGCTAAGGGATATCCCTAAACATGTTACTCACGTTTTTTTGGCTTTTGCAAGACCAAATTTACGATATCAAAAAGGATCTTTAGATATCACTAATACTGGTATACAAACTCCATATGGTGGAGCTACCTTAAAGGAATCTGTATCCATTTTAAAAGAAAAAGGAATCAAAGTAATTTTATCTGTAGGAGGAGAAACTTACTGGGGTTCAGATGCAGCCTATGATATTAACTACCAACAAATCAAAGATCTTGTAGATGATATGGGGTTCGAAGGTATCGATTGGGATTTTGAGCCCAACGGAAGCTTTGCGACCATCGGAGAGCCAATTAATGTGCAAAGATTTATAGACTTTTTTAATAATTCGAGAGCCATAATGCCAAAAGGGCAATATTTATTGGCATGTGCTCCAGCAGGTGTAGGTGCATTAGGTGGTTTAAATAATGATGATCCAGCATCTCCATTTGCGTATGCTAATAGAAATAGTGTCACAGGAGAATCAGATGCTAACCTTTATAATGCTACCTCTCCAAATCAAGCAATTAGTTTATATGGTTTTGCAACAACAGGTCATATGATCCCAGTTATGAAAGCTGTAGGGGATAAAATCGATTTAATCGCATATCAAGGGTATAACACCGGCGCAGCTAGTAATAGAAAAATAATGTATGATGCGTATAAGCACTATGCAGATCAATATGGTTTTTCTATTGCAGCAGGAACACATTATCCCAACGAACCATGGGGACCTTATTATACATATACCTATCAGAATATGGCAGAACTGTCTGGGCATATTGGTGCTAATAATGCGAACAATGATGGTATCATGATTTGGCAATTATTGTTAGGAGATGGTTCATCTTCTGCCTATGGATATTTATATGTAGCAAGTCAGGTCTTAGGTGGTGTTTCACAAGCTCAGGCTATATCTAATGCCGAAAACTACCCAGAGTCACCTTATACCGGAGGAGATGGTGGTGGAGATGGTGGAGGTGATGGTACTGTCTGTAATGCGGCACCGTGGAATGCTACAACAGCATATACCGGTGGTCAAGAAGTAGTATACCAAAACCAATTGTATCGCGCAAAATGGTGGACTCAAGGAGACACCCCCTCTTCGAATACTGGTAATGGTAAGCCATGGGAATTAGTTCAAGATTGTGGTGATGGCGGAGGAACCGGAGATAATCAATTACCTTCGGTAACGATAACTTCTCCATCCAACAATAACAATTTTACTCAAGGGACAACGATTACGATTACTGCAGATGCATCAGATAGCGATGGTACAATAGCTAAGGTAGAATTCTTTGAAGGAAGTAATAAATTAGGTGAAGATAGTACTAGCCCTTTTAGCTTTTCATGGTCAAATGCAAATACAGGTAGCTACTCTATAGTTGCAGTGGCAACCGATAATTCTGGAGGAACTAAGACCTCTAATGGGGTAAGTATTACTGTGCAATCTGATGGAGGAGGAAGTGGTTCTTGTAGCGGAGTTGCAAGTTGGGAAGCATACCCAACAATATATAATCAAGGAGATAGAGTAGTATACCAGGGAGCACTTTATGAGGCTCAAACAGGGCCAATATGGGTGACTCCAGGAAGTGGAGAACACTGGTGGAAGACTATAGGTACATGTAATTAAGGTAGTTTAAATTAGTTTTTAATTGTGGAACCTCTGTAATAGTGTGGCTGCTATTATAGAGGTTTTTGTTTAAAATCCCATTTTAAAAATTTAAGTTCTCCGTTTTTGTTGAAAAGCAAAATATATTTTTCCCCTTGTATATTTATAAATTCCATGGCTTTCGGTTGTAACGATGTTAGTTTATTGCATAGAAAGGTAGATGAGAACAGGTTGTTTTTCTGTTTTTTGTCGCTAAACGAGAAGTACCCCTTATTACTATCATACCGAATGGTTTCTACTTCAGCTTCATACAATGAACCGATACCAAAAATGTCTAAATGACCATCTAAATTAAAATCTTCAATTAAAAAATCAGTTGTTGGACCAAATTGTGCTTCAATAGGTAATGCTATGATATCAAAATTTCCATTTCCATTATTTTTTAAAAGTGAAGTTGTAAAATAGGTTGAAGTGTAGTGCAGTGCGTTTTCTAGATTTTGTTTTCCGTAGATATCGTTCAATGATGCAGAAGCAAATGAATTATAGGTTTTAAATTTATGCGATAGCCGAGGGACTTGTTGTGAAGAGCATTCTTTTCCTCTCACTGGTAAAAGTAATCCTTCTTTAGAGGATTTACTTAATACAATGTCCATACTTCCGTTACTATCAAAATCGGCAGCATAAATGTGTAAAGGTTTGGTGATTGAGGGTTTAAATTTATTATTATCCCCAAGGTTTCCTACTACATAATCGATATCCCCATCTTGATCAATATCTGAAGGGGCTATGGTATTAAACCAACCAGATAATTTATCTGTAGAGGTGTTTTTTTTAATTGAAAATTTACCATTGGTATTGTCAAAAATAAGTATTGGTGACCACTCTCCAACTATAAATAGATCTTGATCTCCATCATTATCATAATCTGAAAAAATGGCATCGTTAACAACTTTTGTGCTCTTAAGGTCTTTAGCTAAAGATGAGGTTTGATCTACAAATTTTCCATTTTCATTTTGTAGTATATATGAGGAATATGAAGATGGATATTTACCGGGTATAACACCACTACCAATGAATATATCTAGATCACCATCGTTGTCGATATCTGCAAAGGCAACAGTACTTGTAACAGACCTTTTAATTGGTAAAGCGTTTTCTTTATGGATAAAGTTTCCTAAACCATCATTTTCATATAATCTGTCTCGAAGAGTATCACTTGCTTCTGAATCTTCATAGCTTCCGGAGGCAACAAACAAATCTAGATCTCCATCATTATCATAATCAAAAAATAGGGACTTTCGATCTTCAAAATCTCTATCATTTTTAAAAACTTGAGTATTAGAGAGATCAAAAGTGCCTTTGTCGTTTTGAATATATAAAGCAGGTACTGCGCCTTTTGCATTGCCAACAAAAAAATCATCTTTACCATCATTGTTTACATCTGCCACTGCAATAGGAATCCCTTTTTCACTTTGTTTTTGAGGGAGTAATAGTTGTAAAGCATAATCGTCAAAAAGTTGTTCTTCATGTTTATAATGCACCCCAAATTCATTACTATTATAAACGGTAATATTTTCTGGAGATTTGGTTATAGGAGAATTGGAATGGGTATGATCCTCTTTATTAATGTGTAGTTTTTTATTTGCCTTTATATTGCTAAGATGTGTCGACTTTCCATCGGGCCAATAAACCATTATACTATCAACTTGGTTTGCATCTCCTAAACCAAAGTGAAGCGCTTTTGTTACAGAAGATTGAAACCCTCTGCAGGAGTACAATTTTTTTATTTGTTTTTGATTTTGGTAATATAAAAATACAGAAGTTCCTATCGTTGTTCCTTCTTTTTTAGAACTATTCAGTGAAATCGTTAGAAAATTATTGGTCTGGTTATTTTTATAAATAGTTGCAATATCATCCTGATTATTAATAATTATGTCTAAATCTCCATCATTATCAAGATCTGAATAGGCTGCGCCATTAGAATTTATTTTTTGATCAAATCCCCATTCTTCTGAAACAGTTTTAAAAGTAGCATCACGATTATTTAGAAACATTTTATTGGGTAGTTTGGTTGCGGGCATCATTTGTATCGCTTGCTGTAATGTCACTTTTTTACGATTGATGATATTTGACTTCATCCGATTTCTGAAATCTTGGTTAGACAGATCATGTTTTATACCATTGGTAACAAATAGGTCATTAAATCCGTCGTTATTGAAATCAGCAATTAGAGGAGCCCAACTCCAGTCAGTTTTGGCAATACCAGATAACTGTGCTATTTCACTATAGGTACCTTTCCCTAAATTTATTTGCAGCATGTTCGACATATATTGATGATGATACCCCTTTTCAACAAGAAAATTGAAGTTATCAGTACTCATAGTTGCCATATTTTCTTTGCTTCTTTGATGATCCTCTGAGAGCATGTCTAACACGATAAGATCAGGCTTTAAATCGTTGTTAATATCGGCATAATCAGAGCCCATACTGTTAGCAGAGATATGATCAAAAGTTTCGAGGATTTTGTTCGTAAACGTATTGTTTTTGTTGTTGATATATAAAAAATCAGGCTCCAGAAAGTCATTAGCTACGTATATATCTGGCCAGCCATCTTCATTAAAATCTCCAATCGATGCACTTAAACCCCATGCTTTGTTTAATATCCCGGATTCTGGAGTAATGTCTTTAAAAGTACCATTGTCATTTACAAAAAGCTGATCACTACTTTCTAAACTAAAGTCATTTTGAATTTTTGGATCAATTATGACATTGTTATTAAAATCTGTGCGATGATTTACCAGATAAATATCTACATCACCATCCTTGTCAAAATCTAAATAATAGGCTTGTGTAGAGAAAGCTTCAGAATCGAGCCCAAACTGACGAGCTTGTTCTAGAAAAGTCCCATCTTTTTGGTTTATGTAGAGTTTGTTTTTTCGTTTTTTAGGTTCTTTTAGTTCACCAGATTTGCAAACATAGATATCTAGCCATCCGTCACCATTTATATCAATCATAGAAACGCCGGTAGTCCATCCAATTTCATCTGTGACCATTGCAATTTCTGTGATGTCTTCAAAAATGAAATCACCTTTGTTGAGGTATAATTTATTGCTAGCCTGATTTGAGCCGAAATAGATGTCATCGAGTCCGTCGTTGTTAATGTCTCCTACTGCAACCCCTCCACCATTATAGATGTATGAATAGTTTAAAAAATTAAAAGCTAATGTTTCAGAAATGGTGTTTTCAAAATTTATGTTGGATACTGTTGGAGAGATCATCTCAAACATTTTGTTTTTTTCAGAAAACACGTCTTCAGTTTTAGTTCGACGGTTGCAAGAGAGAACAGTCACAAGAAGCAATACTATGCATGCTTTTTTTATCATGGTCGTATAGGATTTTAAATGCATAAAATAAAGAACTATATACAGGTAGAATCATTTAGGCTACAGACAACATATTTCTATCGACATACAACAAAATGGAGGTTACGGCTAGGTATTTGGTTATTCAAATTAGAAGTGTCTTTAGAAAGAAAAGATTTGCATCCTTAGGTTAAATTAGGCTAACAGTCATATGGTTGATTTTTCTTGTCATTTATGATTGCTTTCATGTCATCTGTCGAAAAACTTTTCTTAAGAAGTATTTAGGTTATAGTTTCATTACTTCATAAGCTATTAAACAACATAACTTACGTTAAAAAATGAATACAGACGCAAAGTATAATACTGCAAGCAGTACCCATACAGGTCCTTATTATAAAGATATTAGCTATCGTGAAGCTGGTAAATTTGAAGAAACGAGATATGAAAAAATTCATAATGTTATTTTCAAAAGTTCAGATTATGCCTCAATTATTGTAGCTCAGGAGATTGCTAATCTAATAAAAGAAAAACAAGCAAAACAAGAATGTTGTGTTTTGGGGCTGGCTACCGGTTCTTCGCCCATCAAAGTATATGAAGAATTGGTACGGCTCCATAAGGAAGAAGGCTTAAGTTTTGCAAATGTGGTTACCTTCAATCTTGATGAGTATTATCCTATGGAGAAGGGTAATGTACAAAGCTACTATTACTTTATGCATGAGCATTTATTTGATCATGTAGATATTTTGCCGGATAACATTCATATTCCTGATGGTACGGTGTTACAAGAAAACCTTCATCAATACTGCATCGACTATGAACTAAAAATTAACTCATTTGGAGGTTTAGACTTTCAGCTTCTCGGAATAGGACGAACAGGGCATATTGGATTTAATGAACCGGGATCTCACTATAATTCTGTAACCAGGAGTATAACCTTAGATCACCTCACGCGTTCAGATGCGGCTCCAGCTTTTTTTGGTATCGAAAATGTTCCTAAAAAAGCGATTACCATGGGGATAGGTACTATTAAAAAAGCAAAACGTATAGTGATCATGGCCTGGGGGCATAAAAAGGCTGAAGTGGTAAAACAAACTATCGAAGATGATATTACTGCAGATGTGCCAGCTTCCTATCTACAAAAACATCACAATACAACTTTTGTACTCGATGAAGAGGCTGCCGAAGAATTAACAAGAATTAAAACTCCATGGTTAGTGGGGCCTTGCAGATGGAATGATAAAATCAGAAATAAAGCTATTGTTTGGTTGAGTCAAGAGGTGAAAAAGCCTATTCTGAAACTTACAGATAAAGACTATAATGATCACGGTATGTCTGGTCTATTGGCTGAAGAGGGCTCTTCATACGAACTTAATATACGTATGTTTAATCATCTGCAACATACCATAACAGGTTGGCCGGGAGGAAAACCGAATGCAGATGATACATATCGTCCAGAACGCAATACACCGCATAAAAAAAGAGTATTAGTACTAAGTCCTCATCCCGATGATGATGTTATTTCTATGGGAGGTACATTTCTTCGATTAATAGAACAAGATCATTTGGTGCACGTAGCTTATCAAACTTCGGGAAATATTGCGGTTTCAGATGAAGAAGCCACGAAGTACGCCGAAGTGATAAAAAAAATGACATCAGAAAGTGATAAAGAGGCTATAGATGCTATCATCTTAGAATTGAGGAAAAAACAAGAAAAAGCAATAGACTCATTAGAACTAAGGCGTTTAAAAGCTTTGATAAGACGAGGAGAGTCTTATGGTGCTACTCGTTTTTTTGGCCTTCCAGATGCTTACGTTAATTTTCTCGATCTACCTTTCTATGAAACGGGAACCGTAAGAAAGAAACCTTATGGAGAAGACGATAAGGCTATTCTTAAAAAACTTATAAAGAAAATAAAACCGCACCAGATATATGCTGCCGGAGATTTAGCAGATCCTCATGGTACTCATAAGGTTTGTTTAGATATTCTTTTTGATGTTTTAGAAGATCTTAAACATGAGGAATTTATGAGCGATTGTTGGGTTTGGTTGTATAGAGGAGCTTGGCAAGAGTGGGATATTCATGATATTGAAATGGCGGTACCTCTTAGTCCAGATGAGGTAATTAAAAAACGTAAAGCCATATTCTTTCATCAATCTCAAAAAGATGGGGTGATGTTTCAAGGTGACGATACCAGAGAATTTTGGGTAAGAGCCGAGGAAAGAAACCAACAAACAGCCTTAAAATATCACGAATTAGGTTTTGCAGAATATGAAGCTATAGAAGCATTTAAGAGATATCATTTTTAATTATACTGAATGAAAAAAATACGTATTACTCTATTACTATTAATATTTATACAATCAATCATAGCACAATCTACCAATCATAATTCATATAATTTGATGCCTTGGCCAAAAGAAATTACTTCTGGTCAAGGTATGTATATTATTAAAGAAGATTTTACGATCTCCCTATCAGAGAATTCCACTAATCGCTTGTATGATGCCGCTACTCGTTTTTTGAGGCGGCTTAGCGGAAGAACAGGTGTGTTTTTTGAAGAGGGCTTTCCTCAAAATACAGAAAACACACCTTCTTTGATGATAAAGATAGATCGCGTAGGAGAATTGAAATTGAATGAAGATGAATCCTACAAAATGACGATTTCAAATACAGGGGTACAGATAAACTCTGTAACCGATATAGGAGCTCTAAGAGGGTTAGAAACTTTGTTGCAATTAACTACGGCAGATAATTCTTTCTTTTATTTTCCTTCCGTAACCATTGAAGATACACCACGTTTTGCATGGAGGGGGTTGATGATTGATGTAGCCAGACATTATCAACCTTTGGATGTGATAAAGAGAAACCTTGATGCAATGGCTGCTGTTAAGTTGAATGTGTTTCATTGGCATTTAACCGATGATCAAGGGTTTCGAATGGAATCTAAGTCACACCCTAAGTTACATGAGTTAGGATCTGATGGGCAATATTATACTCATGAAGAGATTAGAGATATAATTAGGTATGCTGGAGAAAGGGGAATCAGAGTTATTCCAGAATTAGATGTTCCAGGTCATGCTTCAGCACTATTAACGGCTTATCCGGAGTTAGGGAGTAAAGAAAATCAAGTCTATACAATAGAAAGATATGCTGGGGTATTTGATCCAACGTTAGACCCAACTAACGAAAAGACCTATGAGTTGCTTTCTGATATATTTACTGAGGTTGCACAATTATTTCCAGATCCGTATGTGCATATTGGTGGTGACGAAAATGAAGGTAAACATTGGGATGAAAACCCTAAAATACAGGATTTTAAAAAGAAAAATGCTCTTGCTTCGAACCACGATTTGCAAACTCATTTTAATCTACGATTACAGAAAATTCTTCAAAAACTGAATAAAAAACTAGTCGGATGGGAAGAAATTATGACACCGAATATGCCCACAACGGCAGTGATACATTCATGGAGAGGAGTTGAAGAAGGGTTGCAGCCCGGAGAGTCCCTTATAAAAGCAGCAAAAAAAGGGCATTACTCTATTTTGTCGACGGGCTATTATATTGATAGGATGCATGATATAACTCATCATTATCTGGTTGATCCACTTCCAAAATCTTCTAATCTATCAAAAGATGAACGTAAGAAAATTTTGGGAGGCGAAGTAACAATGTGGGGTGAATTGGTTACACCATTAACCATAGATTCTAGAATTTGGCCAAGAACGGCTGCAATTGCAGAAAGGTTCTGGTCCCAAGCTTCAGTAACAGATTTGGATCATATGCGAAAGCGTCTTTCGGTTTTGAGTTTTCGACTCGAAGAATTGGGGCTTACACATCTTAAAAACCGAAACGTGATATTACGCAACATTGCAAATGGATATGATACTGATGCACTTATGAAACTAACTCAGGTTTGCCAACCTTTACAAAAATATAGTCGCAACAAAGGAGGGACAGAGTATAAATCATATTCTCCATTTACATTGTTCGCAGATGCCTGTACTACAGACTCGCCTGACGCATATCAATTTGAAAGTTTGGTAAATGAATTCATAAGTAGTCCCAAATCATCTCAAAAGGGAATAGAATCGATGTTATTTGAGTGGAAAGAAAATCATGAAGAATTATTAGTACTTAGAGGTAAAACACCATTAGTATCAGAAATATTAAAATTATCATCTGGACTTAACGATATTTCCGCGTTCTTTCTTAGAATTTTAGATCAGGAGGGAGTATCAAAAGTTGATATTAACGAATTCAATAGGCTGATAAATAATGTAAAAGCACCTCATGCCGATGTAGAAATAGCAGTATCTGAGACGTTTGTTAAACTATTTGATCATTTAAAAAAGAATGAACTTTAAGATCTGATACTTTATTACCTTTTTTCTACCCTTTGATTAAGTTTTTGATGTATATGCTATTAGTAATAAAAATAAAGTCGTTTAGCTATCAATTTACACCTTCCGTATAAAAAATTACGCATTAGCCAGGCTTGTTAATATTTTTATAAATACTTAATACAAACACAAATCTTTAACTCATGAAACCAATCAACTTTAAGGGGTGGTTAGAGGGTGTGATACCCAAAAAACCAATCCGAAATTTCAGATTTTTAACGATCACATTATTTCTTTTTGTGTGTAATTTAGCTCTAGCTCAGGTAAATACAGGAGGTAGTGCTACAACATCCAATCACAATAAGCAAATCATTGGGTATATTACCAATTGGGATGCCTGGAAAGCAGCTAGTGCTGGTGTTCCCTCTGCGGGAGCATTAACACAACTTAATATTGATTATTCAAAATATACTATTCTTAATTTTTCGTTTTTTGGAGTAGCTGTAGATGGTTCCTTGCACAGTGGAGATCTTCGAAACAAACAAATTTATCAAGAGGGTCAGGTGCAACAACCCGGTGATTTGTTGTACGGAGATGTCTATAGTAGCTGGGATTTTTATATCCTTTTTGGAGAAATAGAACCAATACAGTGGATTAATGAAGAGGTTAAACAGAGAGCAGAAGCTTTAGGCTTTCAGGTTGAAGTAGGAGGGAATACCTGGACTCACCCAGAGTGGGGGTTAAGTGGTGTACTACCTCTTCCTTTACCTAAAGAAGGTAGTGGTGGTAAAGGTTTACTAGAACTTGCGCATGATAATGGGGTAAAAGTGATGGCGTCTATTGGTGGATGGAGTATGTGTAAACATTTTCCTGAAATGGCAGCAGATCCGGTAAAAAGAACTCGTTTTATCGAAGATTGTAAAAAACTTATAAATATGGGGTTTGATGGGATCGATCTTGATTGGGAATATCCCGGACCTTATGCAGGAATGAATTTTACAGGAACAAATGCCGATTTTGCCAATTTTGCCACACTGGTTCAAGAAATTAGAAACGCAATTGGTCCCGATAAACTGATTACAGCGGCAATGTCTGCTGATCCTGCAAAATTAGATGGATTCAACTGGCCTCAACTAGTTAGTACAATGGACTACTTCAATATGATGACGTACGATTTTAATGGAGGATGGTCAAATATTGCTGGGCATAATGCTCCTATTTATCCATATGATGGAGCAGAAGCTCCAGATTTTAACTGGCAATCAACATTTAATAAACTCATGTCATTGGGAGTTCCTTCTACCAAGATTAATATGGGAATTCCATTTTATGGTAGAGGAGTAGTTACTGATGGTGATGCTGCACTCAATGCACCTACTACTAAAAGAAATGTGACCATCCAACCCGATGGTCCTGTAAGTACAGCTGCAGATTATACCAACTGGCCTTTAGATGTGTATGATGGTACGCCTAATTACTTTTTTATTAAACAAAAAACTGGCACAGGAAGTGGATGGACACGTCAATGGGATGATCAAGCAAAAGTACCGTACATGACTAAAGGAAACTTCTTTTTAAGTTATGATGATGAAGAATCTATTGGTCTAAAAGCCCAATATATAAATGATAATAATCTAGGAGGAACCATTGTATGGACTGTTTTTGGAGATCTTGAGATATCAGGAACTGCTCAATCTTTTGGAAACAAATTGAAAAGATGGTCAAATGTAAAATCCCCTTTAGTTAATAAGGTAAATGAAATATTTGCAACGGGTGGAGGAAATATTACACCAACAGTAACGATTACCTCTCCTACCAACAATACCGAGTATAATGCTGGTGATAATGTAACTATAGAAGCCAATGCAAATGATAGTGATGGAACGATCACCAAAGTGGAGTTTTATGCAGGAACAACGTTTCTGGGCGAAGATTCTACAGCTCCATATTCTTATACTTGGCAAGATGCACCTTTAGGACCATATACTCTGGTAGCTAAAGTATATGATAACGAAGGTGCGAGCGCAACATCTTCAGTTGCAATAATTGTTGGCGATATAGATGTTGAAAATCAATTACCACAGGTATCTATTACAACCCCTCAGGAGGGAGCTTCTTTCTCTACAGGAGAAGTAATTACAATTTCTGCAAACGCTACAGATGAGGATGGTACAATAAGTAAAGTAGAATTCTATGACGGTAACGTTCTTTTAGGAGAAGATACTAGTAGTCCTTATAATTATACATGGAATAATGCTACGGCCGGAACTCATACAGTTAGGGTAGTGGCAACAGATAATAGAAACGGTACAGGTGTCGACAATGTTTCTGTTTCGGTTACAGGGGGAAATTCGTGTTCGGTGCCAGCTTATGTAGATGGGCAGGTATACACAGGTGGAGACCGAGTTTCATATCAGGGAAATGAATATGAAGCCAAATGGTGGACACAAAATAATGACCCGGTTACCAATAAAGAAAATGTATGGAAATTGATAGGTCCGTGCGGAGATGGACAAAGTGCTCCTGAAGTAACAATTACTTCGCCAGTAGCTGGGCAATCATTTGTAGCTGGAAGTGTAGTAATCATAAATGCAAATGCTTCAGATGCAGATGGAAACATAACTAAAGTAGAATTCTTTGTTGATGGAAGTAAAATTGGAGAAGATACTACTGCTCCATATTTGGCTAACTGGACTAGTACTGTAGGAAATCATACGATTTCGGTTAAAGCAACGGATGATTCTAATGCCTCAACAACATCAGCATCAATAGCTATTACTGTAAATTCTGATGGAGGATGCGACACAAGCGGATTCAAAGTTGTTGGATACATGCCGAGCTGGCAAGGTGATGCAAATGCTATTCAATATGATAAATTGACACATATTAATTATTCTTTTCTTTTGCCAAATAGCGATGGTAGCTTAAGGCCATTAGAAAATGCCTCCAAAATGCAACAAATTGTCTCACTTGGTCATGCTCAAGGCGTAAAAGTGTTGATTGCTGTGGGAGGATGGATGGATGGTAATGATGCTCCATTTACACAATTGGCAGCAAATACTTCTACAAGAACTGCATTCGTGAATAATCTAGTTAATTTTGTTAATCAATATAACTTAGACGGGGTAGATATGGATTGGGAATACCCTCGTGAAGGTAATGAGCCCCAAAATTTTGAATTACTAATGCAGGAACTAGGACAAGCCCTGCATAGTAGAGGTAAATTGCTAACCGCAGCAGTGGTGGTTTCGGGATGGAATGCCGATGGAGTATCAAATGGAGTGTTTGATGATGTAGATTTCTTAAATATCATGGCTTATGATGGTCCTGAGCATTCTACAATGGCTCAAGCCGAAGGTGGATTAAATTATTGGCTAGGAAGAGGATTACCTAAAGAAAAAGCTATACTTGGTGTTCCATTTTATAGTCGTCCACAAGCGCAAAGTTATGCATCATTATTAGCACAAGGAGCTAGCCCAAATAGTGATTCTTTTCAAGGAAACAACTATAACGGGGTTCCTACGATCAAAGCAAAGACACAAATGGCACTGGATCGGGCAGGTGGAGTTATGATGTGGGAACTATCTCATGATACTACCGATCCTAATACATCTCTTCTGGCGGCTATTAATTCTGTTATCGGAAATCCATGCACACCAGATAATAGTGCTCCTCAAGTTTCGGTTACTTCGCCTCAAGGGGGAGATTCTTTCGAAGTGGGTAACAGTATTGCTATAACGGCTTCGGCAACAGATACAGATGGTACAGTAAACAAAGTAGAATTTTTTGTAGATGGTACTATGATAGCCGAAGATACATCAGCTCCCTATACTGCAAGTTGGACAGCAATAGCAGGAAATCACACCATATCTGCTAAAGCTATAGATAATGAAGGAGCGTCAACTACTTCAACTGGTATTACTATTTCTGTACAAGCAGACACAGGAGGTTCGTGCAATGACCCTCAATATGTTGAAAACGGAGGATATGTTGCAGGTAGTGTAGTACAAAATAATGGAAACCTTTATGAATGTAAACCACATCCTTTCTCCGGTTGGTGTAATGGAGCAGCATGGGCATATGCCCCTGGCGAAGGAACATATTGGGAAGATGCATGGACTTTGGTAGGAGAATGTAGTGGTGGTAACCCTCCAGGAAATGAAGTGCCTACAACTACCATTACTCAACCTGGTTCTGGACAGACGTTTACAGCTGGTAGTACAATTACCATTAATGCTTCGGCAACAGATAGTGACGGTACTATAACAAAAGTTGAATTCTTTAGTAATGGAACCAAAATAGGTGAAGATAATAGTAGCCCGTATAGTTATACCTGGAATAATGTAAATACAGGGAATTATAGTTTAACAACAATTGCAACCGATAATGATAATGCCACAGGAACTTCATCAGCAGTACCTATTTCTGTAGGATCTACAAACCCACCAAATCCTGGAGGAGATTTACCAAAAAGAATTTTGGTGGGGTACTGGCACAATTTTGATAATAATTCATCTATTCCTAAACTTAGAGATATATCAGATAAATGGGATGTAATTAATGTTTCATTTGCGATACCCACGGTTCCAAATGGTGCTACAATGACCTTTACACCAGATCCTGCGATATACAGTAGTGTTCAGGAATTTAAAAATGATGTGGCGCTATTGCAGAGCCGAGGCAAGAAAGTATTAATTTCTATGGGAGGCGCAACTGGTGCAGTCGATGTTGATAGTCCTGCAGATGCTCAAGCTTTTAGTAGTTCTATGACTAGTATTATAAATGAGTATGGTTTCGATGGGATGGATATTGATTTTGAAGGTAGTTCTGTTTCCTTGGCAGCAGGAGATACAGACTTTATGAATCCTACTTCACCTAAAATTGTGAATTTGATTAATGCGTGTAGAGCGATTTTAGGACAGTACAGTTCAGATTTTGTATTATCGATGGCTCCGGAAACCTTATTTGTGCAAGGTGGATTTAGCGGCTACGGAGGACCTAGTGGAGCTTATTTACCTATTATTTATGCACTTCGAAATGAGATGGATTATATTCATGTACAGCATTATAATACTGGATGTATGCTAGGGCTTGATGGATTGTGTTATGGTTCTGGAAACGCCGATTTCCAAGTGGCGATGGCAGATATGTTACTACAGGGATTTCCGGTAGCCGGAGGACAGCAGTTCCCAGCACTTCGCCAAGATCAGGTGGCAATAGGATTGCCTGCAAACCCATCGGCGGCGGGTAGTGGATATACCGAACCATCAGAGGTACATAAGGCCTTAGATTATATCATCAAAGGACAATCTTTTGGTGGGCGATATACGCTTAGAAATCCATCGGGTTATCCTAATTTTAGAGGATTAATGACATGGTCGATCAATTGGGATATTGTATCTGGATTTGGATTTTCAAATCCTCATCGAGCATATCTTGATGGTTTGGATACTAGGGCTAGCCTTGTGCAAACCCAAAGTATCGAAGAAGTAACGCTGTCACCAAATCCTGTGAACGGAGATGTTATAAATGTGAGTGTTAAAAACAAAGGATTAAACCCAACACTTGATCTAAAAATATTTAATGCCACAGGTATTCTGGTGCTGCAATATAAGGATGCCAAACTTCAGAAAGGAAGTAATCTTACCACTTTTGATGTGAGCACCTTAGAAGAAGGTCTTTATTTCTATACGATTTCAACTTCCAAAGGAAATACTACAGGTAAGCTTATTAAACGTTAAGCATTTACAAATAATTACCCGATAAGACCTTAATATCTTATCGGGTATTTTTTTACCTCTTTTTCGAGGATCATTCTAACTTAAAACCTAACTCATGAAAATACAAAATACATTAGCCAAATATGTTGTTTTGATACCTTTTGTGTTCAGCATACTCTTTAGTTCTACTACCTTAGCACAGAATACCCCTGTAGCCCAAAATGGTCAGCTAAAAGTATGCGGGACACAACTTTGTAATCAGTATAACCAACCCATACAACTAAGAGGAATGAGTACCCATGGCATACAATGGTATGGGTGGGGAGATTGTTTAACAGAATCTTCTCTAGACGCATTGGCCTATGATTGGGAAGCTGATATTCTTCGTATTTCACTATATGTTCAAGAAGGCGGCTACGAAACAGACCCGACAGGATTTACAAATCAAGTAACCCGATTAATTGACGAAGCTACAGAAAGGGGAATGTACGCGCTTGTAGACTGGCATCAGCTTACTCCCGGTGATCCTAATGCAAATCTTGAAAATGCAAAACGATTCTTTACAGATATTGCAAATCTTCATAAAAACAACAACAATATTATTTATGACGTATGTAACGAACCCAATGGAACCGGTGTAAACTGGAATCGTATTAAAACTTATGCAGACCAAATTATTCCTGTAATTAGAGGAATTGATAATGATGCTGTAGTTTTGGTAGGAACTCAAGGTTGGGCAACTTTTGGAGTATCTGGAGAGGGAAATCTACAAGACGTGATAAACAACCCGTTGCAGTTTGAGAATGTAATGTACACATTTCACTTTTATGCTAAAAGTCACCAAGATGCTTATTTAACTACTTTGGATCAGGCTTCAAGTCAATTACCAGTTTTTGTCACAGAATTTGGTAGTCAGGAATTTACAGGAGATGGACCAAATGATTTTGTAATGACCCAACGTTTTATTGATTTAATGAGGGAAAAAAAAATAAGCTGGACCAGTTGGAATTATTCTGATGATACAAGATCTGGAGCTGCCTGGCAACCTGGTACATGTTCTGGAGGGCCGTGGAATATAAACAGATTAAAAGAGGCTGGAAGTTGGATAAGAGATAAAATTAAATTTCCAGCAGATAATTTCCCGGGAGGAGGTACAGGAGATACTCAGTCTCCATATCTGGGAACTCCAGCCACCATTCCAGGAATAATTGAAGCAGAAAACTATGATTTAGGAGGATCTACAATAGCGTATAATGATCTTACTTCTGCAAATCAAGGAAATTCATATCGTACTGATGAGGTAGATATCGAACCGTGTTCAGAAGGTGGTTATAATGTTGGTTGGATTAGTGATGGGGAATGGTTAGAATACACAGTCAATGTTCAGGAGGCAAGAAACTATACGTTTGAAGCTAGAGTAGCAGCAATAACCGAGGGTAGACAATTTCATCTTGAAGTAAATAATCAAGATGTTAGTGGAGCTTTAGTGGTTCCAAATACAGGTGGATGGCAAATCTGGCAAACGGTTTCTGCAAATATTACTCTTAATGCAGGGGAGCAAGTAATTCGAGTGGTTATGGATAGTAATGATTTTAACTTACATCGTATGACCTTTAAAAATGAAACTACTTCCGACAATATTCCTCCTTCTGTAACCCTTACGGCTCCACAACAAGGAGCTAGCTACACCGAAGGACAGATGATAGCCATTTCGGCAAATGCCTCTGATACCGATGGTAGTGTAGACCTTGTTTCATTTTTTGTTGATGGAAATAAAATTGGAGAAGATACTTCTGCTCCTTATGAGATTACATGGGTTTCAACTTCAGGAAATCATTCAATTTCTGCAACGGCAATTGATAATAATAATATAAGCGCCACTTCTGAAACGATATCTATTTCTGTAAATAGTGACTCAGGAGGCACTGGTTGCAGTGAACCGCAATATGAAGAAAATGGAGGTTACCAAGCAGGTAGTATTGTTCAAAATAATGGTAGTACTTATGAATGTAAACCTTATCCATTTTCAGGATGGTGTAATGGAGCTGCTTGGGCTTATGCTCCGGGAGAAGGGACATATTGGCAAGATGCTTGGGTGTTAATAGGGGAGTGCGACGGAGGAAATCCTCCAGATGGAAATGAATCTCCTTCGGTTGTAATTACACAACCCATTAATGGCCAATCGTTTTCAAATGGAAGCACAATTACGATTACGACTTCTGCCTCAGATACTGATGGTACTATTACCAAAGTAGAATTTTTGAGTAATGGTGTAAAAATAGGGGAAGATACCGTTGCTCCTTATAGTTTTAATTGGGGTAATGTTTCTAACGGAAACTATACTTTATCAGCTCTGGCCACAGATGACGATAATGCAACAACCACATCTTCCCCGATTACAATTTCGGTAGGATCAGTTACTCCACCGCCAACTACAGATCTTCCTGCAAGAATTTTGAATGGGTATTGGCATAATTTTCAAAATGGATCTGGATTAATAAAATTACGAGATGTGTCTCCCAATTGGGATGTGATTAATGTTTCTTTTGCTGTATCTAAAGTATCACCTACCGATGGAGAAATTGAGTTTAAGCTGGACCCTGAATTTGGAACTATTAATTATGATGTGAGTGAATTTAAGTCTGACATTAAGTTTCTACAAAGTCAAGGTAAGAAAGTGATTATTTCTATTGGCGGTGCAGAGGGACAAGTACAATTGAATACAACATCTGCAAGAGATAAATTTATTTCTTCGATGATTTCGATTATTGAGGAATATGGATTCGATGGTATGGATATCGATTTCGAAGGTCAATCACTTTCTTTTAATCTTGGTGATACCGATTTCGAAAATCCAACTACCCCTGTAATTGTAAATACCATCGATGCCGTAAGAGATGTATGTAATCATTTTGGGAACGATTTTATTCTAACTATGGCTCCAGAAACGTTTTTCGTGCAGTTGGGATATTCTTTTTATGGAGGTATTTCTGCCGGAGCCGATAGAAGAGCAGGAGCCTATTTACCTTTAATTCATGCACTACGAGATAAACTTACTTTTCTACAAGTGCAGTATTACAACTCAGGGTCAATTACAGCTTTGGATGATCAATTTTATGGTATGGGGAATTCAGATTTTTATGTGTCCTTGGTAGATATGTTACTTAAAGGTTTTCCTATTACCAGAGATCAGAATAAGTTTTTTCCAGCATTACGACCAGATCAAATCCTTATTGGCGTACCAGCTACAGTTAACGCAGGTAATGGGCATACAGGTGCACAAGGAGTGATTACAGCATTAGATTATTTAATTAAAGGAGAATCATTTGGTGGCCAATATAATCTTGCTCAAACCTATCCGGGTTTAAGGGGGGTAATGAGTTGGTCGATTAATTGGGATGCATTTGAAAATAAAAACTTTTCAAATGAGGTAAGAGACTATCTTGATGGGCTTGATGATAAAAGTTCTCCAGCCAATTCAGTAAAAATAATAGATGAGGTTACTCTTGCTTTGTTTCCTAATCCGGTTACAAAATATCTACATATCATTCAGAAAACACCTATAACCGATTTTGAAGTTATCATATATAATATCCATGGGAGTCAGGTGTACAAAGAAATGGGTTTAAAAACAGAAAAATCAACCAAATCTATTACTCTGGATTTGGAGCGGTTAGAACAAGGAATGTATTTCTATACTACAAGGGTAAACGGCAAGGAATACAAAGGAAAGTTGATTAAGGAATAGTGGTAATAACTTTTAAAACCCAACGATTATGAAAATAATTAAAATACAAATTCTGCTATTTTTTCTAATTAGTATTTGCAGTCATTTAACAATGGCTCAGAACTGGACTTTGGTCTGGCAGGATGAATTTACGAATGGAATTAGTCCCGATTGGGTGTTCGAAACTGGCAACGGAAATTCAGGATGGGGTAATAACGAACTGCAGTATTACCGAAGAGAGAATGCTACGGTAGAAAATGGTCATTTGGTTATTACAGCTAGAAGAGAGAGTATAGGTGGGTATAATTACACATCATCAAGAATGAAAACCCAGGGAAAGAAATCCTGGAAATATGGTAAGGTAGAAGCTCGAATTTCGGTTCCTGCATTTCTTGGATCATGGCCAGCATTTTGGATGTTAGGTGATAACATTTCAACTATTGGTTGGCCTGCATGTGGAGAAATAGATATTATGGAGCATGTGAATACTGAAGCACAAACGCACGGTACCATTCATTGGCAGGATCATAACAATGCATATGCAAGTTATACCGGATCAACATCAGTGAACTCTGTTACCAATTTTCATACATATACCATAGAATGGGATGAATTGGCAATTAAATGGTTTGTAGATGGAAATCTGTATCATGAAGCTAGCATTGAAAACGGAGTAAATGGCACCTCTGAATTTCATAATAACTTTTTCATTCTTCTCAATATGGCTATAGGAGGAAACTGGCCCGGTTTCAATATCGATAATACCGCATTTCCTGCACGTATGTTAGTGGATTATGTTCGCATTTATCAAAAAACTGGAACTTCTTCAGGACCAGTAAGTTTATTTCAGCATTGCGATTTTGACGGGTATTCTGTAGCGCTACAGGAAGGGAGTTATACGATGAGTCAATTACAATCTTTAGGGCTTGTAGATAACGATATTTCTTCTTTAAAAGTACAAGAAGATTTTCAAATCAGGTTATATGAGCATGATAATTTTACTGGAGCTTCAATAGTGAAAACTAGTGATGATACTTGTTTGGTAAATGATGGGTTTAACGATATTATGAGTTCTGCTATTGTGTCTGGGGTACAATCTTCATGGTTAACACAGATTGAAGCAGAAGACTATATTGTTCAATCAGGAACGCAAACCGAAGCCTGCTCTGAAGGCGGACTTAATGTCGGTTGGATAGATACCAACGATTGGTTGGTATGGAATGTAAACATACCTAATGCAGGGAGTTATTTAATCGAATACCGTGTTGCAAGTCCAAATAATGGAGGCGTACTTCAGCTTGAAAAAGCCGGTGGCATCCCAGTCTATGGTTCATTAACCATTCCCAATACCGGAGGATGGCAAAACTGGACTTCGATATCACATGCAGTTAATTTAGATGGAGGGGCACAAGAAATTGCAATCAAAGCACCTGCCGGAGGCTGGAATATTAACTGGCTAAAAATTAGCAGTACCTCAAACGGGATAAAATCTATGATAAGGGAGACGGTTTCCAAGAGCGATGATCTTATTGTTTTTCCAGTTCCTGCCAAAGATGTTTTAACCATACAAGGAACCAGCCTCAAATCTTCTTTAGGAATATATTCTATCGATGGAAAACTTATTCGTGAGACAGATACAAAGGGGAAAGATGGAGCAACGATTTTAGATGTACAAGAACTAAAATCTGGATTATATGTTATTAAAGATTTTAAGACTGGTAAAACTACCCGTTTTTCCAAAGAATAAATAAAAAGCAAAAATGAAGACTAACACAAACTCAATATATAAAAGGTATATTAAATATTCTATTGTCATATTCATGGTGATGTGCCAATACGGCTTAGTTTCACAAACATTACCTTATGAAGTAGAAAATAATTCAGATTTTCCCGACGATCAAGTGTATATAGCTATTGTAGGGATTACAGACGGACATGTTTGGGTGGATCCGGTAACTGGTCAGGTAAATCAAATGAGTGTTTCAGATAATACTGTTCCAGGTCCTGTGATTGGTGGAAATCAAGGTCCTGGTAATAACGCACTGTATGCCAACTGTTTTAGAAAACTTAGTGATATTCCTAATAAGACAATTAATATTCCTAAGATAGCAGGTTGTAGAATGATGCTTTCTTTCGGAAGTCAATTGTATTTGTACTTCTTTGGCCACTCTGGTGATCCAAGTGGTTACGCAGCACCTAACTTGTCTAATCCAACTGATCCTAATCAAGGGATCAAATATGAACTTATAGAGTTAACCTTTAATGATTTTGGACTTTGGTGTAATACAACACGAGTAGATTCATATCAATACCCTATGGGACTTGAAGTTTGGGGAGGTAATAATTTTTACAAAAGAGTAGGAGAACTGAAAACACATCAGGATATCTTATCGGAATGGCAATCTGCGGCACCTTCAGAATTTCAAAGTTTAGTAGATGTATCTGAAGGAATCATACATTTTCCAACTAAGACTACCACCTTTCCTACCAATTTTTTTCAGTCTTATATAGATGCTATATGGAGTAAGTACAGAACCGATGAATTGGTATTTAATTCGGGTCAAGCTGGAGTATGGCGTGGAAGAGTGAACGGGAATGAATTTGTGTTTACCAGAGATGGTGATGGGCAAATAGCCAGAATACCGGGTAAACCTACAACACTTGAAGCTATGGAAGGAAGTGGGGTATTGGCCTCTGGTGATAGATGGGATTTGGTAGTTCAAGCACAATTTGTGGCTGCCATCACAAGACATGCAATAGATCTTAATGTGCCTTCGGGAGTGTATCAGGATTTTGGAGATACTTCAAAATATTATCAGACATGGCCTTATAATTGGTACTCCAAGTTTTTTCATAGATCAGATATTAGTCAAGACAGTCAGACATACACTTTTGCATATGATGATGTATTTGATCAGTCGGCTACAGTTCACACTCCAAACCCCACAAATATAAAAATTACGATTGGTGGTTTTTTTGGATCTACATCACCCGATTTAGGAGTGGTAACACTTTTTCAACATTGTAATTATAGTGGATCTTCTGTTTCGCTTTCCGAAGGGAGTTATACACTTGGTCAACTTCAGGAAAAAGGAATTACAAACGATGATATTTCTTCAATAAGGGTACAAAACGGATACGAAGTAACGCTGTATCAAGATGACAACTTTACGGGACGTTCTTTGATTAAAACCGCAGATGATACTTGTCTGGTTGATGACAATTTTAATGATGAAATAAGTTCTTTAGGGATTTCTAAAGTAAGCTCATCTCAGTCTATTATGATTGAAGCAGAAGATTTTGTAGCAGAGTCAGGTGTACAAACTGAGCCTTGTTCTGAAGGAGGTCTAAATGTAGGTTATATAGATGCTGATGATTGGCTAGTTTGGGATGTAGATATTCCAACAGGAGGAAGTTACTTGGTAGAATATAGAGTGGCCAGCCCAAATATAGGAGGTACGCTTCAACTGGAAAAAGGAGGAGGAGCCCTGGTTTATGGAAATATGACTGTACCCAATACCGGAGGATGGCAAAATTGGAGTACTATTCAACATACTGTAAATCTGGAGTCTGGAGTACAACAAATAGCAATTAAAGCCCTTGTTGGTGGCTGGAATATCAACTGGTTAAAAATTAGTGCTACTTCAAATAGTATAAAAGCTAGTAAAAACGATGTAAGTATTAGTAATGAAGGTTTTATAGCATTTCCTATACCTACAACAAAGGTTTTAAATGTAATCGGTTTATCACCTCAATCTCATATCGGAATTTATAATATGAATGGAAATATTATTCAGGAAACCGAAACAAAAGTAAGAGACGGTAGAACAATATTAGATGTGCAACATCTAAAACCTGGATTATATATAATAAAAGATTTCAAAACAAATAAAACCATACGTTTTGTAAAGCAATAAAAATTACTGCTGTAGACTTTACTTCAGAATTAATACATGCCTAGGGTGTATAGAATTACACCTTAGGTTTGATTTCGTTTTTAAGATTTCCTATCCTTAATAACCCCTACTCATTATGTCTAATCTAAAATTTATGAAGTCATGAAAAGAATCAGTTTTTTCTTGTTTCTATTGTTCCTTATGAGTCTTTCTCAATATGTGTTTTCACATGGCACTGTAATTTGGCCTCCAAGTCGAATTTATAATTGTTATACCAATCCCTCTACAGATGTTTGTCAGCCTTGCGGCAATGCAATTTATAATTGGATGGGTGTTTTACAACCAGATACCAATTTTGGGAGACATCAAGATTATGTTCCAGATGGTCAAATTGCTAGTGGAGGTAATGGTAGTGGGATTGATTTTAGCTGTCTTGATGCTTTAACTACTGCTTGGCCTGCTACAAGAGTTAATCATGGATACATCGATGTAAAATGGGAAAACACAGCCCCTCATAAAACACAATATTATAAGGTGTATATTACTCCTCTAAATTGGGATCCCACAAAACCCTTACTTTGGAATGAACTGCTCGAGATTGGTCATGTTGGTCAAAGCCCAGCTGCATCTTTCACGACCATTAGATCTTTTATTCCAGATTCATATGTAGGTAAAAGAGCTGCTCTGGTTAGTGTTTGGCAGAGAGATTATAACGAAAGTCATGAAGCATTTTACGCTGTAAGTGATATACTGGTTGATGGCCAGGGTAGTTGTAATACGGGGGATACCGTAGGAATTACTTTTACCAACACTACAAATTGTGATCTGCAGTATTTTCAGAATGATATTGTACAAGGTTCAGCAAGCGCGGGAGACACTTATACTACAGAAGCCATAGTAGGTAGTGAGTGGCAAGCCAAGGATACCTCAGGAACTACAATTGATAATTTTACAGTGATTTGTGAACAGACGAACTATACTTCAACAGGGAATTGTACAGGAGGTGATCATGGTTGCAATGGTATACCAACTTGGTCTTCTTCCTATATCTATGTGGGTGGAGACACTGTAACCTATAATGGAGTAGAATATCAAGCAAAATGGTGGACCAAAGGAGACAATCCCGAAGAGAATTCTGGTCAATGGGATGTTTGGAAGAACATTGGTGACTGTATTAATACTAGCTCAAAAGAATCACTTAAAATCACAAGTATATTAGGTTCAAGAGGAAGAATTTCTACTATACATTTCCAAGTAGATGTTACAAGGAAATTGACTATGACCATTCGTAATTTGTCAAATCAAGTAATGTTGACAGTGTTTGAGAATGAACCTAAATTATCTGGTAAACATAAACATTCCTTTGATTCGAAAAGTTTACCTTCAGGAATTTATATATGCGTTTTGGAAGGTTATAATGGAGGCTTTACATCGCAGAAAATTATTATTAAATAAGAAATGATCTGGACTTAGTTGTTCAAAAAAAACCGAATACTAAAAGAATGCCTGCAAATTCTAGATAATGTCGCAACCATAGGTTTGCAGGTATTTATTTTATAGTTATAAACAGTAAGTACTTTTTATAAAGTGCCAACCTAATTCTATAAACCAAACACAAACTCAAACGTAACTACAGTCATGAAAAAGACAATCACACAGTCATTACTCATGGGGCTAATGATAGCCGCATGTACCAATGAAAAATTTGATGATGTAATCGCTACAGATACATTAAAAAATGATACAGTAGAAATGGCGTATCCTGAAGAAACAGGTAAAGTCACCGAAATGTATCATGCTGGGGAAAAACTTGCTATTGAAGAAATTAATGGAGAATATATCTTTGAAGGAGATATTATTTTCACAAAAGACATGTTATTAAAAACAGCTGAAAAGGTTGTTTTTGAACCGGGAGAAGCCTCATCTACCAAAAGTGTAGGTAGAACTGGAGGTCGCTGGCCAAATAATACGGTATATTATACCATAGATAGCGGTCTGCCTAAACAATATAGGGTTACCGATGCAATTGCCCACTGGGAAGCTAATACTGCTTTAAGATTTGTACAACGAACAAATCAAAACAATTACATTCGATTTAGAAAAGGATCTGGATGTTCTTCTAGTGTAGGTATGATAGGGGGGCGTCAAAATATTAATCTAGCAGATGGGTGTTCAACTGGAAGCACTATTCATGAAATTGGCCATGCGGTTGGATTGTGGCATGAGCAAAGCCGAGCAGATCGCGAGAACTGGATTACTATACAATGGCAAAATATACAATCGGGCAAAGAGCATAATTTTCAAACGTACGTGCAAAGAGGACGAGACGGAGACGAATATACCAATAGTCTCGATTTTGGATCTATAATGATGTATAGTTCGAAAGCTTTTTCTAAAAACGGACAACGTACGATTACCAGAAAAGACGGAAGCGGATATAGTACTCAGCGTAATGGGTTATCCTCTAGCGACCTAGAAGGGATTAATAAAATGTATCCTGCCAATGGTGGTGGTGAAGAATATGAAAACGGGAATTATTACACTATCCATGGGGTACGCGTATATCGTTGGAATAACCAATGGTGGTATTACGATAGTAGTCAGAGCCGCTGGAGGCGTGTAGAATTGAGAGGAACAACTTGGTACTACATTAGTTAAGTAAACTATAAGCAATGTTTTTTATAGATCCCTGAATTGGTAGACGGTTCAGGGGTTTTCTCTTTTACAACCTTACAGACCATTCAGATAACCAATAATATAAATCATAAGAGAATCTATATAAAAGTTCTAGATGTCTTTGTTCAAAATAATAGTATTACTTTTCTTCATTTATAATCTATAGCTTTGCAGCCTGACGAAGTAAGAAAACTAAGTATATGTCTATTTATCAAAAAATAGCCGAAATAGGTACAAAGTACCTAGGAAAGGATATTCTCTTTAAGTACGGTTTTAATTTATCGCCAATGTACCGAAGAAGTACTGGTAGAATTATTGAAGTTTCAAAAGATATCCTTAAGGTAAAAATAAAACTAAGGATAAGTTATAAAAACCGTAACTATGTAAATTCTATTTTTGGAGGGAGTATGTTTTCTGCAGTTGACCCTATTCCGATGGTACAGTTGATCAACCTTATTGGCGATGATTATGTAGTTTGGGATAAATCTGCTCAGGTTTTTTTTAAAAGACCTGCCAAAGAGCATTTGTATGCCGAGTTTATATATACACCTGAGGAGTTAGAAGAAATTAAAGCAAGAGTAGCTCAAGAAAAGGAAATAGAAATTGAAAAAATTACATTATTAACCAATAAAGAGACCTCCAAAACCTTTTGTGAAGTTAGAAAGGTTATATATGTAGCCGATAAATCTTTTTATAAAGAGAAACGAAAGAAAGTAAAACAGGTATAGCCTAAGTTTTATTTATTACATTTATAAGTGGATACAACCACTGATTGAATGAACGAAATCAAAATTTATAAATCTCCCTGGAAAGCCATCAAACTAGTACTTTTGTGCTCCATATTTGTTGGTTTAGGAATTTGGTTGCTAACTACCGACTCGCCTAAATGGATTAGTTGGTTAGGTATTGGTTTTTTCGGTTTGGGATATCCTGTAGGTATTTTTAATCTTTTAGATCGAAGACCCCAGATTATCATCAATAAAATTGGAATTTTTGATCGAACTGCCCATAACGAATTCATCAATTGGGAACTTATTCAAGATGCATATCCGATAAGTATTAGTGGGCAAGAGTTCGTATGTTTGGTTATTGATGAAGAATTCAAACCTTCGCGTACCAAAAATGCTTTTAGAAAAAATGTTGTAAAGTGGAACGAAGCGCTGGGAGCACAAGAACTCAATATTAATTTGGGTCAGGTAAAGATGAAAGCCGTAGAACTTGCCATCTTTATAAGTGCTATCCATAATGCAGAAGCAGATACAAGAAACCAACTTATAAAAACACTTCCGTTAAAAACATAGATTGCATTATTACTGCAATATCTGTGATTTGTGTTAGGTATAGTATATTTTCTGTTTAAGTTTACTGGCGATGATACATATCTTTGTGTTAAGATGTATTAATCTAAGAGAAGATGAGCGAAGAAATTTTAAGAATAAGATCTATAAGTCAATTACACGAAGTATGTGGTTTTGATAAACCTACACACCCACTTATTAGTATTGTTGATGTTTCTCAATGGGAGATAGGTGAGGAATGGATAGGAGTAAAAACTACTCATGATTTATATTCTATTGCATTAAAAGATAGGGGGTGCGGGTTGCAATACGGAAGAAATTCTTATGATTTTGATGAAGGAGTACTCATTTTTACAGCTCCTAGTCAAGTGGTATCACTAGATAAACCCCAAAAATTGAATGAGGTACAAGGTTGGATGCTCTTTTTTCATCCTGATCTGATTCGTAGTACTGCATTGGGACAACGGATTGATGGGTATAAATTCTTTTCTTATGATGTGCATGAGGCGTTACATTTGTCAGATACAGAACAAAATACAATTACCGAATGTATTAATCTTATAAAAAACGAGATCAAAGAGCGTATAGATAATCATAGTCAAATTGTGATTTCTTCTACTTTAGAGTTATTACTCAATTATTCATCTAGATATTATGAACGACAATTCAATACGCGATCTGCACAAAATTCAGATACCATATCAATGTTTACGGCTATCCTAAAAACATACTACAAAGAAGGAAAGTTGAGTACAGATGGGGTGCCTTCAATAGATTATTTTGCCGAAAAAGTACATCTTTCTCCTAATTACTTGAGCGATCTCTTAAAAAAGGAGACAGGTTACAGTGCCAAAGATCATATCCATAATTTCATAGTAGAAAAAGCAAAAACATTATTGTGGAGTACTACAGATTCTATTAGTGGTGTCGCGTATACGTTAGGGTTTAATTATCCCCATTATTTTAGCCGGTTATTCAAATCTAAAACCGGAATGACTCCTCAGGAATATAGACAGTTGAATTGATTATAACATAAATTGCAGTAATCAGTGATTTGTGTTTGTGTTTCAGGAGTTCATGCTCCTTATTCATGGGCAATACTTCGATATTTGTAGTGTATTAAATATCAAAAGAATAATGACACAAATAGATAAAACAAAACCAGTACTTGTAACTGGAGCCAATGGGTATGTAGCCAGTTGGTTGGTTAAAAAACTTGTAGATGAAGGAATTACAGTGCATGCTGCTGTAAGGAGTCCAGAAAATAATAAAAAAGTGGGGCATTTGAAAGCCGCTGCTGCGCTGGCCAAAGGAGAAATAAAATTTTTTAAAGCTGATTTGTTAGAGGCGGGTTCATACAAAGAAGCGATGCAGGGGTGTGAATTGGTATATCATACGGCGTCTCCATTTGTGACCGATGTAAAAGACCCCCAAAGAGACTTAGTCGACCCTGCTGAAAAAGGTACTGCCAATGTATTAGAGACGGCAAAGGAAATATCTTCAGTAAAAAGAGTAGTGGTAACTAGTAGTTGTGCTGCAATTTATACCGATGCTATTGATTCTATCAATGCTCCGGGAGGAAGACTTACCGAACAGGTTTGGAATACCACTGCATCATTAAATTACCAACCTTATTCGTATTCTAAAACCCTGGCTGAGCAAAAGGCATGGGAGCTTGTAAACTCTCAATCTCAATGGGATTTGGTGACTATTAATCCCTGTTTGGTTCTTGGTCCTGCTTTAAATCCGCAACATAGCACTTCAGAAAGCGTAAATATTCTTAAAATGTTAGGTGGAGGCGATATGAAAATGGGAGCACCCAAAATAGGGATGGGAGTAGTAGATGTAAGAGATGTAGCAGAGGCACATTATCGAGCTGGATTTATGCCAAATGCAGATGGTAGATACATCACTGCTGCTCATGAGACCGATTTTTTAGAAATGGGTACTACCCTATTAGGTACTTATGGTGACAAATTTCCTTTACCTAGAAAAGCATTACCCAAATGGTTACTTATGATTATTGGCCCTATGACAAACAAACTATTTACCCGAAAGTTTATTCGCAATAATGTAAACATTCCCTGGAGAGCAGATAACTCAAAAATTAAGAATGATTTGCAGATGAACTTCCTACCTCTTAAAAAAACGATGGAAGACGCTTTTCAGGTGCTTATTGATAATGGAGCGTTGAAAGCAAAATAAGTTACTTTATTCAAATTCGTGGGTTGTGGGCTTCGAGAGCCTCAGCCCATGTTGATTTTATTGTAATAAGGCTTGATTTGTCGACAGAATAGAGAAATATTCTAGATGTACCTTCGATATCATAAGGAGAATCGCGTTGTTTTCAATATAGCTTTTGTAATTTTATATAGATAACAAAAGATAGATACATGAATTTGGAAAATAATAAAAGACATGCAATCGCATTCTATAAAATGGCCTATGAAGGAAATCCTAAGGAGGCAATAAAGCGATATGTCGGAGAAGAGTATATACAGCATAATCCAGATGTGGCTGACGGTACCCATGGATTTATTGATTATTTTGAGCGTATGCAACGTGAGTATCCTAAAAAGTCTATAGAATTTGTTCGCTGCATTGCCGAGGGAGACCTTGTGGCATTACATACTCACCAAACCTGGCCTGGGAATGATCAATATGTTACTATGGATTTCTTTAGGTTTGATGTGTACGGTAAAATTTGTGAACATTGGGATGCGATTCAACAAATTCCAAAATCCTCTGCCAACCCTAATACCATGTATTAAACTTGGAACTATATTGGTATTGTAAAATAGAATTTTCTAGCTTAAAAATATTCATCAATACAAAAGGTAACATCTTATCTCCTTAAGACACCTATATAAGATATAGATGGAAGATTGATATATCATTTGAGCTATGATGAATAACATAAACTTTCGGGAGTGGGCGTTTCGTTTTGTGGTATGGGATTTTATTATTCAGGTGATCACATTTCTGTTAACGATAAACTATATAGATTTTAGTAGCACCGCTTATAGCGTTTCCATAACTTTATTCTATTTAAATACCTTGTCTGGTGCTCTACTAATATTGAGTGTTATTTTTATTATTATCAGTAGTATAGAAAAAGAAAAGAAGAACTATCAATATTGGGGTACTATTATCGGGATTTTTCTTTTTGGGGTTTTCCCGAAAATTGTAGGTGTGTTTTTGTAAAACATTTAGGGTTGAGTTGTAAAGCTATACACAATAACTTTTGTAAAACGCTTGTAATTCAGTAGTTTGAGTTAAAACCTGTACATTTGTGTTGTATGCTTTAGGAGTTAACTTTTTTTTTATGAATACTGAAAACTTATTGGTTGAATATTTTTCCCAATACATGTCTCTTACTGAAGAAGAGATAAAGCTTATTAAAAAAGAAGATATTATAAGGGAATATAAGAAGGACCATATTTTATTGGAAGAAGGGCAGATCGCAAAAGTTTGCTTTTTGGTACTTAAAGGTTGCGTAAAGCGATATTATCTTGAAGATGGTGAAGAAAGGATTATGGAATTCTATACCGAAAACGATCCTATCGCTCCGGTGAGTTATGTAAATCAGGAACCATCTAAATATTACCTTTCTTGTGTTGAACCTTGCATTATTTCTACGGGGAATGAAGAAAGTACACAACGATTTATACAAAATTTCCCTCAGTTTGTCCCTATGTTCATTAAAATTGGAGATAGTCTTTCTGTAAAAAAACAAATGTCTTTCGATGATTTTAAAAATCTGTCTCCAGAAGATCGTTATCAAAAACTTGTAGCTACACGCCCCGATCTAATTCATAGAGTGCCACAGTATATGATTGCAAGCTACTTAGGAATCAAACCTGAGTCCTTGAGCAGAATTCGTAAGAGATTGTCTACCAAATAAAGCAGGTTACAGTTTTTATATACTTTTTTCATTTCTTAACCCAAGTCAATGCATGACAGAAAGCTTCTGTTCATCTTTGCAACTTCATTTTTTAAACTTAAAATCAATTAGTTATGAACGTTGTGAAAATTACAGCAGTTACAAGCTGTTGCGTTATATTGGTAGTATTGCTCTTAACCATCCTTACAAAAAAAGAGAATGATACTTTATACAATGAGACTTTAGAAATTTTAAAAACTCGAGAAAACTTATCATCTGCTCAGGAAGTTTTGGAGTGTTTCCCTAAACTAAAAATAATTAAATCAAAGCAGAAACGTATAGCGTGTTTACAAAGAAGTATTCACAGTCTTACAGGTGGTCCTGCTCCCAACTTGTCAAGTAAGGATCAGGTGCAATTACGAAAGTATACTCGAGAAATAGAACAGTTACGAGTTAGTATACAGCATAAACTTGCTGAACTTCAAGCCTACGGTGAAAAAGAAACTGCCCTTGCAGACTATGTTTCAGAAAAATAATAATATCAGAAAAAAATTATGAAGATCAATTCTATAACAATACCGACACTTCTTTCTACTCTTTGGGTATTTATTTTGTTTAATATGATTTTTAGAGATTTACATCAATTTCTTGCCATAGGATATATTGAAGAAATGATGGCTCTTACTATTTCTGATACTAATATGCTTTTATATGGTGTGATTTTGGAAATTCCAATTCTCATGGTTTTACTCTCCAGAGTATTGCCTAATATAGCCAACAAATGGGTAAATAGTATTGCTGCTATTATAATCATGTTAGGAGTAATAAGTACATTACCCAATGGCGATTTAGATGATACTTTTTTTGCTCTCATAGAGATTATTTCCTTTATAACAATCATTAGATTGGCTTGGAAATTACCAACGGATGATTTGCAAATTCACAATCATCTGAAGAAGAAATTATAGAAGAATAAAGAGTATAAGTAGTATTTCTATAGTTAAAAGTAACGATGTAGGGAATGTATTGATGATTATTACAAGAACGTCAAATCGAACTTGGATGCAGATGTCCCTATTTGGAGAATATTTGCTGATATTTTAATGGGAGCTGTGAAGTATGAATAGAACAACATTAATTAGTATCTCCAAATAGTAATAACCAAAATTTTAATTTGATTAAGTCAGTGCAGAGAATTTTTGTAACATACGGCAAAATAATCTGTATTTAAGTAATGAAACATTGAAAGATTATATTTTTTTATAAAACACTAATCATTGATTTTAGTAACCATTCTTAATATTGCAATTTTTCAAGGACTTGTTTTAGGGTTAATAATTTTTAAGTCTCCCATATTTAAAAGTCATGCTAATACATATTTGGCATATGCTATTTTTTTGCTTTCAGTTTTGTTATTAAATCTTGTATTCGAAGTTACCAATATTTATGAATACCTCCCATGGTTGCTATATATTGATAATATCGGGTTAGAATTACTTTTCCCAGTCTTCATTTTCTTATTTATAATTCATCAGGTTGATCATCCTATTAAAAGTTCTAAACATCTTCGTTGGTTTTATGTTCCTTTTGCATATACGATGGTATTGAATACATTTGAAAACTTTGAAACTGTTTTGAACGTGTACTCATGGAGTTTTCATGAACCAATACTTGAGTTCTTAAATTTTGTGCAAGTACTATTAACTCTATTTTTTATACCAGGTATTTTATTATATGCTCGTACCTTTATTGGATTTTCGAAAAATTCTAATGAAAAAAAATGGCTTACCCATCTTTGGTTGCAGGTTTTTGTCTTTTTTGTGTCCTTTGTGTTTGTAATTGTATTTAGTATCATTTTTGGAATATTTTCGGATTATGATGTATTTGATCCAACAATGAAAGGTCTAGCGGTACTTTCAACCTTTTTGATTCATTGGACTGTGTATTATGGTATTTTTAAATATAAATTGGCCGAAGATAAAGAAGAGATAAAAGCCTTAATAGATAGGCAAAGGTTAATGACCACCGATCGAGATTCATCAAAAAATCAGCATATAAAAGCTAACGATCATGAGAAAGCGGAAACGCTAACGAAAGAAAATGTGTATTTCAGGCAATTGGAGGAACTCTTTGTTAACGAGCACATCTATAGAGACAGCTCTTTAGACAGAGATAAAGTAGCTGAGAAATTAGGAATCAGTACGGGCTATGTTTCGCAAATAATAAATACCATTACAGGAGATAATTTTTCAACATACATGAACAAATATCGTGTAGAAGCAGTTAAAGATATTATAGTTAATTCTGAGTTCGAAAACTATAGCCTTTTGGCTATAGGTCTTGAATGCGGATTTTCCTCAAAAACGACTTTTCATAATGCTTTTAAAAAAATTACCGGAATGACACCCAATATGTATCGATTAAAATATAAATAAGTTCGGATTTGTACGATTTTAAGATATTGATACTTCCTAAACTTTTGAATCATTTAGGTTTGAAGTAAAATTATTAGGTATGAATATCATTAAATCAAAAAACATGAAAATTTTTAGACAAGCGTATTTTTTAAAAAAAACAAAGAGCGACTTAGTAAAAGATTTGAGTTTGTTATCTGTAATTATCTGCGTTGCCGTATTGTTTTTGACAGGTTGTAGTAACGATGATTCTGTTGCTATAGAAAGTACCTTGAGTGATGATATCTCTAATCAGGAATTTGTAAAGATCATAGAGAGTCATGCGTCCGATTTTCCAGTTAGTACTCAAATTGCTATTGCAATTATCGATAATGCATCTACTGAGTTCATTGGTGTTGTGAATAATAACAGGGTGTTAAGAAGAACAAATATTGAAGATAAGATTTTTGAAATTGGCTCGATAACCAAGGTGTTTACAGGGGTGTGTTTATCTAAATTAATAGCTACTAATGAAGCTATGCCAACTGAAACTTTGCAGAGTCAATTTGATTTTCCCATGCAAAATGGTCAAGATATTAATTTATTACAATTGGCCAATCACACTTCTGGTTTACCTCGTTTACCAACCAATACTCATGAAATTATAGACTTAGATATCAACGACCCTTATGCTAGCTTTACTGTAAGTAATTTTGAAAGCTATTTTCAGAATCATGTGTTTTTAAATTCTGAAAGCGGTACAAACTATGAATACTCAAATTTGGGATTCGGAACTCTCGGGTATATTTTAGCTCAAAAAAGAGGTACTTCATTTGAAGGGTTATTAGGAGATCTAATTTTTGAACCTCTGAAGATGACAAGTTCTACGACACTCTTGGAAAAAGTAGATATTTCTAAACTAATACCAGCACTTGGCCCAGAAGGGAACACCACTTTAAATTGGAATTTTAGGGATACGATGTCGGGAGCGGGATCCATCAAATCTTCAGTAATTGATCTTGAAAAATTTGTAAGAAAGAATTTTGAGGATGATGAAGAGTATAATTTACCACAACAAGCTACATTCGAAAGGGTAAAAGGTTTATCAATAGGATTGGGGTGGGAAATTCTCGAAAGTGAAGGTTTTAGAATATTAAGCCATGGAGGAGGTACAGGAGGTTATTCTTCTTATTTAACTATGGATAAGAACAATAAGAAAGCTGTGATCGTATTATCTAATGTTTCTGGGGTGGGACCACTGGCAGGAAAAATTGGCGATTTAGCGACTTCTTTGTTAGAAAACATATCACTTCGATAAACACTAGAGGTATACTTTAGAATAACTTATAAATAGTGGTTGGATAATAAGTTCGACCGCTATTTTGTTTTAAAGTTTAAAAGCACAAGCATTTTGATTTTTAAAAAAGGTAGCATTTTTTCCTTTTCTATAATTAAAAATACAAGGTAATTAGTATTAATATATACTTAACCAGACTAAGATTAATTTTTAACAAAGAGAGAAGAAAGCTATAAGATTTTAATAAATTGTTTTTCAGGTATTTTGATCGAAAGGAAAGAGGAAATCTTAAAAATGTTTATGTTACTAATAATGATTTTCCTTTAAAGAAGTAGTTTGTTTTGTCACGGTTTATAAAAAGTATTAGTCCTTTTAGCATATGAAAAGTTTAGTTTGTCTAATATTCTTGATTTTTGGAGTACATTGTTTTGCTCAGGATGGAAAAGAGATTAAAAATGAATATAATTTACTTTTAAATTATGCTCCTAAATCAATTAAAATCGATTCCTCATTAAAGGATCTTTCTAAAAAACTTGACTCTCCATTAAATACCATTATTACCTTAAAAATATTCTATGAATTTCAAAAATGGTTTCGACTTAATCAGAAAGAAATCGAGTTAATAGAACATAGAATAGACCAACTTGCGATAGCATTATTTTCTATTGGTAAACCTGTACTTATTAAAAAAGTCGGAGGATACTCTGGATGTCCGGAAAAAATGATTTACAATAGAATAAAAAATGGAAAGAAAGTTATTATTTTAAACTTTTGTTTTAGTTGTACAGATTTTACTAATGAAGCTTATAACTTTATTAAGATTTTTAATAGTAGAATGGAAAAATTATTGAAATTACCCTAATCAAGAAGTGACGGTAAACCGAGTGTTAAATTAAAAAGATCAAATTTGTATCTAAAATAAGTATATCAAATGCAAGAGAGATTTAACTTGATAGTTCTGATATTCCTTTTCTGTGCCAACGGACATTCTCAGGAAGCAGAAATCGTTAAGGATTGGACAGCCTATTCACAATCTGTTGATGTTTCAAAATATGAAAATAAGGAGTTTAGAGTTTCAGCCTATCTGAGAAAAGAAGGAGATATTAACAAAGGAAAATCAGCTTTATGGGCTAGAATTGATAAGAAAAATGGGACTGTAGGGTTTTTCAAAAATGATGTATATAATAAAAATTTAATGGTATCTAATGATTGGAAGATTTTTACTATCTCAGGTAAAATCGATAAAGGCGCTGGTAAGTTATATTTTGGAGCTTTTTGTCAAGGGAATGGAGCTTTTTATTTTGACGATTTCAATATAGAAATTAAGTCCAATACTGGCGAATGGGAAAGTTTAAAAATTGGAAATAAAAGTTTTGAAGAAACTTTATCTGAGGATTCTTGGCAGGAAGGAATTCGTAAAAGTAAAATGTCTAAGGTTAAAAATTTTGAGATTATTTATTCAAAAAATCAACCTTTTCATGGGCAACAGTCATTACTTATCAAAGGTAGCGGTATTATTGGAAATAACGATCATGGAAAATTTGTTGAGGTTAATAACGTAAAGTTATATTATGAGACTTATGGAGAGGGACAACCTCTGCTTTTGCTACATGGTAATGGACAATCGATTAGCGCTTTTATAAATCAGGTAGAAGAGTTTTCCAAATTATACAAAGTGATACTTGTAGATTGTAGAGGACGAGGAAATTCGAGCTTTGATTACGAAACCGAACTTACCTATACGCTGGAAGCAAAGGATATTAAATTGTTTTTAGATAAAATTGGAGTAAAAAAAACACATATTCTGGGATGGAGTGATGGAGGAATAATAGGATTAATAATGGCAATTAATTTCCCCGAAAAAATAAGTAAACTAATTGCTGTAGGTGCAAATATTAATCCGAAAGGATTAATTGGGTTAGAAGAAATGAAAAATACCATAGAAGAACTTGAGAAAAACAACCGAGGAAATGATAATGACCTTTTTATATCTCTTTATAAACTTATGGCCAATTATCCTAAATTACAGTATGAGGATTTAAAAGCGATTAAATCTAAAACTTTGATAATGGCCGGAGATCATGATGAGATTAAAAATATTCATACGATTAAAATGTATGAAGCAATAGATGATGCTCAACTGGCAATTTTACCTAATGAAACTCATTATTTCCCTTCAGAAAACCCAAAGTTTTTCAATAAATTAGTCTTGGATTTTTTGAAGGAATAGTGTTGTTATTATAACTCTTTTTCTACCTAATCGAATGTTTCTAAAATGAGGTTTATTTTTATTTGTTTAGCGATTCTATTTACAAGTACTGGAGATCTGAGGAAGAGAGATTTTCCATATTATTCAATTATAGGAGCAGCTGATATAATTGTAGAAGGACAAATGCAGGAGAAGTGGCAAATCCACAACAATATTGGATATCTTTTTGATGTCGATGGTTTTCTGAAAGGAAAGATTTCAAGAAAGACTATTAAAGTTAAGACCTTTAAAGGTTGGGTTTGCGATCCTAGAGATTATTCAAAAATGAAGAAAGGCGAGAAGTTGTTACTTTTTCTAACGGAGAATGGCAACGGGATTTACGAGGTGATTAATGGTAGTAGAGGTGAAATATTTGCCGAAACTAACAAAGTCAGGGTCGATTTTGGATATTATGATTACGATACTTTCACATTGGGAATTAAGGAGATATGTAAACACTTTAGCTACAAAGGACCATTAGATGTGCAAAAAGCAGATAATCCGACATTTCAGAGGGTTGCAGGAACTAAGAATGCTTCTTTGGAACAAGATAATAAGTTTTACAAAGATTTTGTTAGATATATAAAATCATTAATTGTCGATTGAGGTTTAAAAGCTAAGTATGTTTAAGAGAACTCGGAGTTGTGAAGAATAGTGGGTAAGTTCTATGGCTAAACACATCTAACAGAATTTATATTTATGAGAATAAGCTTTTTAATATTGATTACAGGCATGCTTATCACAAGTTGTTCTTCTAATTCTAGAAAAGAATATAACCTAGCTTCCCTAGATGAACAAAACCAGTTGCAGTTAGATACACTTAAGTTGACCAATGGATTTGATTTTCCGGTGGGAAAACCAAATGCTACTAAGTATTACAATGCTCAAAAGTTTGGAGAAAATAATCACTTAGGTGATGATTGGAATGGTGTGAGAGGAGGTAATACTGATTTTGGAGATCCAATATATGCAATTGGGAATGGTTATGTTACTCATGCTAAGAATATACACGGAGGCTGGGGTAATGTGATTAGAATCGTTCATTATATAGGTAAAGAGCGTATGGTGGAGTCGTTATATGCACATTGCAATGAAATCTTAGTCAAGAAAGGTGCATTCGTAAAAAAAGGTCAAAAAATAGGAACCATAGGAAATAACGACGGTCAATATCTAGCACATTTACATTTTGAAATAAGGAGTAAGGTGGGAATGCCAATAGGAGCGGGTTATTCTTCGAATACCGAGGGATATATTGATCCGACTAAGTTTATAAAAAATAATAGATCGATAAAGTAATTTTATTTTACTTTATAAGTAACGAAACGAATGCTAATTCGTCATGATACTATGCATACAATTATTAAGTTTATTCTTTTAGGAGTTTTTTTACTTATATCTTTTTTCATAACTGGGCAACAAGATGTAAAAACGATAACAGGAAGAGTTTTGGATGAAGAAGATAAAAAACCTATTCCTTTTGCATCGATTTACTTAAAAGATAAGGGTATAGGTACTACTTCTAATGAAGAAGGGGATTTTAGTTTTTATATCAAAAACGTAAGTAATACTAGCATCGTAGTTATATCTAGTATAGGGTATGGAACGATTGAGAGAAGAATTGATGATTTTACTATAAAAGAGAATATCTTACTTAGCAGAGAAGTTAGTCCACTTGATGAAGTTATAATTACCGCTACTAAAAAGAAAAAATTCACTGCAAAACAAATTGTTAGAAAGGCTTATAATGCCATAGCAAGTAACTACCCTGATACACCTTTTATCTTAGAAGGTTTTGTTCGTGATCTACAAAAAGAAGACGGTAATTATGTAGAATATCTCGAATGTGCCGCAAAGTTTTATAATAAACCAATCTCGGTAGAGAAAGAAGCCAATGTAGAATTGGTAGGGATAAGGAGTAGCTATATATCTGATAAGAACCCCTGGAATAAAAAGTGGGATAGAAAAAATGCTATTATGGATCTCATTGAAGATGATTTTATCAGATTTGATTATGGACCAATTAAAGGAAAAGGAGGATGGAATTATAGGCTAATAGATATTATACCTTTCAATAATAGGCTGGTTTATAAAATCGAGGGAGAAGATGTTCCTTTCCAAAAAGCAACATTATTTATAGATACCGAGTCTTTTGCCTTTATTAGAATGGAACTTACAAGAACCGCTCATAAAGGTAAATCCTGGAAAAGAAGATTAAGTAACGGACAGGAACAGGTTTATTACAATGTTATTTTTGAATATCAAGAGTATAACGATAAAATGTATCTTAAATATCAAAAGGAAGAGGATACTTGGAACATATATGATACTACTAATCCTAAGAAATTACTATTTACAAAAGAACCTAAAAAAGAGTTGTTTATTAATAATATTATTGTCGAAGGTGTAGAGATATATCCTTTTTCGCAAAATATGGATTCGGGAAGTAGTCTCGAAAATCAAAAAGAAGCTTACAATCCTGATTTTTGGACTAATTACAACGCTCCTCAACAAACCAAAGAGATCAGTAAAATAGAACAATACTTAAAAGATATAATCGATTAGAGGAGGAATAGGTCTATATAGAACTATAGATAAGCGAAATATTATGACTTCCATAAGTTATAATTAAATAGTACCTTTATTTTCGTTGAGTTCTACTACAATGCAAACTTCTTTAAGAGAGAAAATTAGATTTCTTGTCACAACCTACATCATTACAATAGTGTTATGGAGTATGGTAACGCATTTGTCCGCATACTTTTCCACTAGGTTTAGTGATGTTAATTGGTTAGTTGTTTTAGCGAATCTTGATCGATATAAGATTGTTATTATCCTCCTACTTATTCATGTATTAGGTAGGTGGCTAAATAAACAACCTAAATTATTTTATATTCCTTTATTACTTTTTTATACTTTGGTAGGTATTCTTATTGTAGTATGTGTAAATATACGATGGGGAATTGATCCTTATGCTTCAGAGTATTTTTCTTATTGCTATATGATGATTGTAGTGCTACTTATAGCTCAAACTATAAGAATTATTTTTCTTGTCTTTTTAGATCAAAAAAACAATATGTTGCATAAATATGGAGATGTAATTGCAAGATTAGTTTTTGTTTTAATTATAGGGCTGGTTGTTTATTTTGTATTTACAATTTCTGAACGATCCAATGATAATCCAACTATTTTGGGTATAGATAATGCGATAATTAATTATCTCAAATATCCACTTTTATTGCTAGTTTTTATGGCAGATTATGCATTTACATCAAGTAGACCTACGTTCAAAAGTCTTCCGTATAATTTGTATGGTATAAAAGTGAACGAACCTATGAAGGCAGCTGGAATGAGATTGTGTTTTTTAATACTGATATATGTGTTTGTTGCAGGGAGTATATTGTCTAGCGGAATGTTAAGGAATACTTTTACAGAGTACTAAATGGGCCAATATCTTAAGGTATAATGATTATGATCCTAAAATGTATAATTAAGTAATAATGGAAATAGACCATATTTTTATATTTTCTAATCAAGGTGGAGTAGAGGCCAATGATCTCATTGATTTTGGTTTTACTGAAGGAAGTAATCGAAGACATCATGGTCAAGGAACCATCAATAGAAAGTTCTATTTTGATAATTTCTTTCTTGAAATTTTGTGGGTAATTGATGAGGAAGAGATTAATAATACAACTACAGCTGTGACCAAACTTTGGGAACGTTCTCAATTTCAGAATAATACATATTCTCGTTTTGGGTTATGTTTGGTAAATACAGCTGTAACCGATTCACTTTTTGAAGATAGTAGAACATATTCTCCAGCATATTTTCCCAGGGGGATGTCTATAAATATGATTGTAAATGAAAATAACCCACAATTGCCTTGTACATTTAGACTTCCGTATAGAGGAAGAAAAAATAATCATAACGAACCTATCAAACATAAAAATGGTATAAAAACCTTAACCCGGGCAGAGTTTGAAATACCTGAGTACAGTATTAAAAACAGTTTTATAAAGAACTTTGACGAATTTGATCATATTAAGTATACATCGAGTAATCGTATACATCTTACCTTGGAGTTTGACCACAATCATAAAGGTAAAAAAAAGACCTTCGAGACTCTTAACTTAACTTTAAAATATTAAATGCTTATCAAAAAATACTAGCAAATTGTTGATGATGTTATAATGGACAGAAAAATTATCATTTTGATTGGCTCACTTATTTTGAGCTCTTGTTTTTCTACTACTTTTAATAAAGGTAGGTTTAAGAAGTTTGTACCCGTGCAATCTCAGAATCATCTTCTTAAAAAGAATGGGTATTATTTCTATGAAACAGGAGTTTATAGACATAACAACTATGTGCCATACGGTACGGGAGCAGTACCTTTAGATAGTACTCGTATTAAAGTAATTGATGGAATAATCTTTTATGAGAATGCAAAGGTTTACATCACCAACCATTTTGATGGATTGTTATTTGAAAAGGAAAATAGTTTGGAAGTTGCACAAGAAAAGTTAGAAAACAGAATAGATGCTTATAATCTAAAAGGAATAGATACAATGAATACTCATATCTCTACTCTTGGGAAATATGAGATACGTAACGATACAATTACAATTCAGTATTTTAGATTTTCATTCGGCGATAGATTTTTAACCGAAGTGAAAGGAATCTTAAAAGACAGCAATAATTTTCATTTATTTGAAAGGACAGATTTTTCTAATTCTTGGTCAAAACCAAAACCGTATGCTATTAACAAAAAATATACTTTTAAAGAATATTAAGAGAACCATGATAAATTTAAATCATAGTATGAACACGAAACACATAAAGATTTTGGGGACATTTATTTTTTTACTTGTAGTTATAACCGCACAAGGACAAACCCCAAAAGATTCGTTAGAGATTAAACAAGTTGCACTTGATTACATCGAGTCGCAACATAGTGTAAAACCAGAACAATTTGAACGAGCGGCTCATCCCAGAATGGTAAAGCGTACGTTTTGGACCAATAAAAAGACTGGTAAAGAATATTTGAGAGAAACATTTACAGATGCAATGGTGTTGCTTGCCGAAACCTATAATACAAAGGGAGATAAGTTTCCAGAAAACCCCAAAAAGGAAGTAATCATATTGGATATTTATGATAAAACTGCATCGGTAAAACTCATCGCCGACGAATGGATCGACTATATGCACATAGTAAAACTAAATGGTAAGTGGCAATTGGTAAATGTACTATGGCAGTTTAATGATTCTGGAAAGCACTAATTTTTTTTAAACCTTTTGAATATAGAAACTGATTTAAGAGGTAACCTTTTAGCTTTTTGTGATACTTATATAGTGAGATCATAAACGAAACACATTATTACTCATCTTGGAAAATACTAAACATATACTAAAGCTAGGTAATAACTCTAAATTTAACGAAGCTAACATTTATAGGTTATCAGAGCTAAAACCGGCAGGAACAAAATTAATCTTAGAACCTGATACAGATTTGATAGAGCTTATCAAATTGACTCTATTCGATTTGATTTTAAAACAAGTTTTAGTTGTAAAAAAAGAGCTCAAAAAATCGCATCCCAGGGATCCTCATTTTAGAGAATATACAATTGTTGAAACCGGTAAGAATTTCGCAAAGTATGAGCCTTGTACTTTTGAAAATTACTTTTTGAGTAGAATAGATGAGGATAGTTATTTTATTTTAAAATCGTACCTAAGAGTTATTTATAAAGAAATACCATCAGAATATAGATATAAAAAGGAAATTGTAGAAGGGGTAAAGTTAGAAGACTTATTTAAGAGTAATGTAATGTTAAGTATTCTATCCCTTCTAAAGACGAATCAAAAAGGAGAAGAACTTAGAAAAGATATCACCGAATATTTAACCGATGTTGATGCTACGATTGGTGGCCTAATAAAGCGGGAACCACAAAAGGCTCTAGAAATCATATTATTCCTGAAGGGCAACATTTTCTTACTTAAAAACTTAAAATTTGAAAGCTTAGAAAGGCTCAAAATAGACACCTCTATAACGGGTGGGGTTGATAATGAGCATAGTGATTGGTTTTGGATGGATTATTTGTATTACTCAGATGGGTTAGATTCAGATTTTATGTCAGAGGTATCTGATGTGTTTGATACAATTGATGATTACTTTGACTTTGACAATGGCGTCGATTGGGGAGGAGGTGATGATGATTTTGATTATGGTTTTGATTTTGATTAGTTTGCAGTAAATTGGTGATACCTTGTCACCGATACTATAAATGTCATAAGAGAATATTTGAAAGAAAATTACATATCTCCAAAAAGTCGTTTTAGATGATGTTTATAGGTTTGACCAATGGGAATAATATGATCCTTAATATTAATTCTATTTCCCTCGATTGATTTTATATGGTGAGTTGCTACAATAAAAGATTTATGCACCCTAAAAAAATCTGAAGTCGGTAACAAAATTTCCATGGTAGAGATTTTTTCATGGCTTACTATCATTTCATCAGTTAAAAAGACTTTAGTATAGTTTCCATAAGCTTCAATATATAAGATGTCATCGGTATGTACTTGATGCATTTTTTTATCTCCTTTTAAGAAAAAACGATCTTTTTTTTGTCTCCCAGTGTTCGGTAAAATCTTAGTTTGACTTTCCTGTACTTTTTGAATTGCCTGTAAAAAACGTTCAAAAGAAAAGGGTTTGAGTAGGTAATCAGAAACATTTAACTCATATCCTTCTAGGGCAAATTCTTTATATGCTGATGTTACAACTACTTTGGGAGAGCTCTGCATGGTTTTTAATAGATCAAACCCAGAGAGTTTAGGCATATTAATATCTAGGAATAGCATATCGACCTTATTTTTTTGTAATAAGGCAATAGCTTCAAAGGCGTCATAGCAATTTCCCACCTTTTGCAAGTAAGGTAGGTTTTCGCAATACCCTTCAATAATTCTATGTGCTATAGGTTCATCATCAATAATACAATATTTCATACGAGTTTAAGATTAAGCTGTACTTTGTATATAGATTCTTTTTTCTCAATAATTAATTCATGATTATTAGGGAATGAATAGGCTAGCCTTTTTTTCAAGTTCTCCAGCCCAATTCCTTGCGTATGATGCACCTCTGAGCTATCAAAATTATTTTCGATAGTACAAAAAAGTGCATTTCCTTCAGATTTCATATCAAGAAAAATATACGCACCTTGCCTTATTTTTTCGACACCATGCTTAAAGGCATTTTCCAGCAAAATAATAAATAACAATGGAGGAACTTTGAGGGTTTCATCAACATCATATATAAAGGTAATATCTACTGTTTTCTGATATCTTATTTTATGAAGTTCAATATAATTCTTGAGATAATTAATTTCGTCTTTTAATAAAATCAACTCCTCCTTACCTTCATAGATGGTATATCTCATCATTTCAGACAGTTTTAAAACCATTTCGGGGGCGTTATCAGATTTTTCTACCACTAAACCGTAGAGATTATTTAAGGTATTAAAGAAAAAATGCGGATTAATTTGTGTCTTGAGTAGTGCTAATTCTGCACTTGCCTTATCGGCCTTTAACATCTTTAGCCATCGCCATTGTTCATACAGCCATAACGCAGCAAAAAAAGGAATTGGGATTAAGATAAAATGAGCAAAATGCTCCCTATTGTTTTGGGTATAATTTATGGTGGTGATAAAATCGAAAAAAAAGTAGGAGATGACCAATCCGTAAACAATGAGAATAGCAATTTTATATTTTCTGAAAAATTGAGGAAGTATAAGAAAAGTCACACCAATCCAAAAAAGTATCACCAGTGGGATTGTAATTAAGTTATCAGTGAATGGGAGATAGAGCTCTGCAAGTATTGCAACAACGAGTAATGATACAATACCAAGAATCTTATACAAAGGGAACTTACTAATTACCAAAGAAACGAGTAGCCAAAAAAAGAGTAAACTAATTAGATTTATGCTAGTATACAGAAAAGGTGAAACTGAATCGGGATTAACTACAAAAAAATGTATTTGACTATACCTTAAAAAAAGCATTACCAAAATAGTAACAATTCCACCAATAAGCAGTGCCTTATAGTTTTTAGTTAAAAAAAGATTCATACTACAAAAGTATGCTTCCATATAGCTACTTACAACCTTTTTGATAAACACCAGCATTTTTGCGTCGAACGCTATCTTTTTTAGGTCAAGTGCAATTGAAATCTATGTAATATCTATGTGTGTTGTTTTTTATAGGGTTGGTCATAATTATTAGAACCGAGAACCTGAACCAATTATGTTTGAATCGAATTCATCAAACTAAAAACAACTATGAAATTATTTAGGAGGATTATAAAATGGATCGGAAAATTTCTTGGAATGGTTATAGTATTAATCATTTTAGCGGGGCTTATTTTTCGATTGTTTATGCATACTGAAGCGCCCGAAGGAGAACTGATAAATATTGGAAAATTCAAACTACACATTAACAGTTCGGGAGAAAAATCTAATAAACCTACAGTAGTTATTGAAGGTGGGGCTGGGTTATCTACAGAATTTTATCATTGGTTGAATCAGGGACTTAAAGATAGTTTACGTGTTGTACGGTATGATCGTGCCGGACTTGGGTATAGTGATGCATGTGTTACTCCACGTGATCCCGAAACTATAGCTCGTGAATTACACACTTTGTTAGAAAAATCGGGAGAATCACCTCCATATATAATGATGGGTCATTCTTTAGGAGGTCCATATATCAGAGTGTTTACAGAACTATACCCCGATGAGGTGGTAGCAATGTTTTTTCTTGATGCTACCCATCATGATCATATAGAACGATATAATGCTCCCAAAGCATCCTCGTTCAGGTTCAAAGGGTTTATGGCGTTTACTGGATTACAAGCAACCGTAGCAGACATGGGTATTTTGTCGTTATTTGATAGACTTGTAGGAACACCGTATTACGGGGAGGGATTACCAGATGAAATTAATAGTCGTATAAAAGGGCTTTTAAACAATGGGAAATCTTTTAGAGGATATAAACAAGAAATGAAACATTATTACGCCACATTAAAACGTTCTGCACAAACTGATGATTTTGGGTCGTTGCCTATTAGATCATTTACAGCGATTCGTGAACATTCGGAAAATGAAAGCCCAGAGGAAGACAAAAAATATAGAGAGTTTGAAGATTTATCGACAAATGGTAAACATTTCGGAATTGTAGGAAATCATGTTACCATATTTTCTAAAAAGGAAAATGCAAATGTTATTTGTAAAGAAGTTCTTCGAGTAGTGAATACTTTGAAAGATTAGTTTTTCATGGTGATATAAATCAGATATATAGAAAATATAGTACGTTCAAAACCCCTATATTTGAATGATATGATTTTCAAAATTGCTCAGTTGAACAACAAGTACAAAAATTCGCATTTGGCATTATCGGCAATTGTTGTTTTTAGTGTATCGCTAATATATGGTGCCAATCCGAATAAGATTTTACCCTTGTTTTTTGATTTTAGGGTAGATAATCTGGAACTTAAAAATATATTTAGAGCCATTATGGGACTTTATATGGGGTTCGCTATTTATTGGGTGGTTGGGATTAAAAAACCTGAATATTGGAAAGGCGCTACATTAAGTAATGTGATTTTTATGGGAGGTTTGGTTTTTGGTAGATTGGTAAGTACCGCTTTAGACGGAATTTCAGTACAATACACCATAGGTTTGTTCTTAGAGGTTTTAGTAATGTTTTGGGGCATTTATAATTTGAAAAAAGATAAACAAGCGGTAACCAAATAAGGGTGATTAACAACCACAAAAGTATCTCCGAAATCCTTCATTGATATGTTATTATTTTGTTACTTGACAACTTCATGAATAGCCATATGCTTATCTTTAGTGAATATAAAATACCATAAAGGTGTGACAAAAAATATTCGAATGAAATTTGCGATCATAGGCGCTGGAATAGGAGGGTTAGCAACAGCGCTAGCTTTTGAAAAAAAAGGAATCGATTATCAGATTTTTGAAGCAACACCTCAATTTAGAGAAGTAGGTGCGGGCATTTGGTTAGCGCCAAACGCATTACAGGTTTTAGAATCCTTAGGGATTTTGGAGGAAGTTAAAACAAAAGGGAATACAATAGATAGAATTACCTTAGGAAAAGCTGATCTTTCTCCGCTCTCAGATACCTATCAAAATACTGTAAAAGAAAAATTTGGGTATACCACCGTAGCCATTCATAGAGCCGCATTACAACATATACTTTTTAATAAAATACCGAGTAACAAAATTCATTTGGGCAAATCTTTCGGTAGTTATGCCCATACAGAAGATGAAAAGATCAAAGTTGTGTTTGAAGACAAAAGTGAATATGAAACCGACTATATTATTGGTGCCGATGGTATACATTCAAAAGTAAGGAAACAACTTTTTCCTAATAGTACTACCAGATATACCGGGCAAACCTGTTGGCGGGGAGTTGCCACTATAGATATGCCTCAAGAATTTCATCATCGAGGTATAGAACTTTGGGGAGATCAGGTACGATTCGGAGTTTCTAAAATTGCAGATAACAAGGTGTATTGGTTTGCGGTAGCTTTGGATCAGCCAAATCAGAAAGACAATGCAGAGACAATTCAACAAAAACTTCTAAATATGTTTAATGGGTTTCATCCTATAATTAAAGAGTTAATTCGAGCTACTCCTACCGAACTCATACTTAGAAATGATATTATCGATTTAAAACCTATGAAGACTTGGTATAAGGAGAATATTTGTCTCATTGGAGATGCCGGGCATGCAACTACACCCAATATGGGACAAGGTGGTGCCCAGGCAATTGAAGATGCCTATTACCTTAGTGAATTGATAGCCAATAATCCTGATCAAAATATATTCGAAAAATTTCTACAAAAAAGGCAACCTAAGGTTAATGATATAGTGAACCAATCTTGGTCTACCGGAAAAATGGCGCATTGGAAATATGGAAAAAGTATCAGAAACTTCTTTTTAAAGAATATTCCTCAAAGAATGGTTCAAAAAAAAATGATGGAAATGTATACCATTGAAAAGGTAATATAACATTTAATACGCTAAGAATTCTTCCTTATTCCGTAAGTACATCAAAACTATGATAATTGGTTCCTCTTATTATCTTAAAATTATAGTAAACTTTTGTTATTGTCTTTTACCAACAGATAGATATACTTACTTTAGTCGTACCTTCTTATTGGACAAAGAAAATACCAAATTATGAGCTTCCTGAAAGCAGAATGGAGAAAACTGGCATTGGCCAATTATAGTATAGACCCAAGTATACTGCAAAAATATGTTCCTGCGGGAACCGAATTAGATTTATGGAACGGGAACTGCTATGTGAGTTTGGTGGGTTTTATGTTTTTGAATACTAAACTTTTGGGAATAAAAATACCGTTTCATACAGATTTTGAAGAGGTTAATTTAAGGTTTTATGTGAAGCACCAGGAGCAAGGGGAATCGAAGAGGGGAGTAGTTTTTATTAAGGAAATTGTACCAAAACCTGCCCTTACATGGGTTGCCAATACAGTGTACAACGAAAACTATGAAACGATGCCCATGAATCATGTATGGAAGGTAGAAAGTGATCAAAGAACAGTGCAATATACCTGGAAAAAGAAATCAAAATGGAATTCTTTTATGGTTAAAGCAAGTGAACAAAAATTCAAAATTCAACCGAATAGCGAAACAGAGTTTATTACTGAACATTATTGGGGATATGCCAAGGTTAATGGTTATACATCTAACGAATATGAAGTAACTCATCCTAAATGGGAAGTATACCAAGTCAATAATTATGAAATTGATGTGGATTTTGGTCTTGTTTATGGAAAAGAATTCGATTTCCTGAATACAGCTATACCTTTTTCGGTTATGCTTGCTGAAGGTTCAGAAATTACTGTAGAAAATAAAAAAACAATAAAATTAATTGATCATAATGTTTAAGAATCGTATCCTATGTTTTGCTTTCTTCTTGTCCTTCTTTATTTCTTTTGGTCAAGAGTTTTCTGATAAAATAGGCTCTATTCAAAACCTGGAGCTAGAGTCTGAGTATTTAAAGGAAAAAAGAACCTTAGAAATATATCTTCCACCTAGTTATAATGATGATAAGAGAAAAAAGTATCCTGTTATGTATGTAATGGATGGACAAGAGTATTTTTTGCATCCCGTTACATATCAAAGGATGTTACGATTCAAAGATAAAACACCAGAATTTATTGTAATAGGAATCAATTCTGATCGACAAAAAAGAAGAGTGCTTTATGATAAAGAAGCATTACAGTTTATCAACTTTTTAAAAAATGAACTTGTACCGTTTGTTGATGATAGCTATAGAACATTAAAAGAGAAAGAACGTATTTATTTCGGTTGGGAAATGGCTGGGGGTATGGGGCTTGAGATTTTTTCTAAGCATCCAGGTATATTCAACGCTTTTTTTATGGCAAGCCCAACACATTTTACAGAAGAACGACTTATGACTTTTAATGAGTCTTTGGGTAGTATGAATGATAGAAAATCCTACCTATATTTTTCTAAAGCCCCAGAAGAAACATATATAGAAAAGTCTATTCAGAAAGCAGATAGTATTCTAAAAAGCAAGCATTCAAAAAAGATCACTTGGAAAGTCGATAATCTCTTAAATGAAGATCATTATACTACTTCTCTTAAAACCATAAATAATGGATTACGAAACCACTTTGGAGATTATAACACTTTACGGTTCTATAGCTTGAAAGAATTTGATGCTTTTGGAAATTTAGAGGATATAAAGAATTATTATCGTGATAGAGGGAATAGATATCAAATTGCTACGGATGTTCACAGAACTACAAAGCATTTTTTATTGCTTAATGCGATGAATGAAAATAAACTTGAACGTTTTGTGATATATGCTCAAGAGTTTAGAGAATTTTTGTTGGCACCTTCGAGAGAAATTTGGCCAGTTCGGTTCGGAGGATATTTAGCAGAGAATGGCAAGTATACAGAAGCATTAGCTATTTATGAATCTGGTTTAAAGAAATTTCCAGAATCTGCTTCAATTCATAATGCTGTGGGTACTTTGTATAAGAACAAGGAAAACAAAGAAATGGCAAGGTCATACTATGAAAAAGCCATTGAATTTGCAGAAAAAAATAAGGACTCGAATATTGAGAAATATAAAATCAGTTTGAAGGAATTATAAATATTTTACTATTTTACTTCAAAGGCATATTGCAATGTTCATCCAAGTAAAAATATTATGAAATATATATACTATTCTTTTATAACTATAATGTTGATTTCTTGTGGGAATTCCTCTAATACAAAAGTAAATAAAGAGGGGGGTGATACGGAGACAGAAATGTCTCTATTTCGAATTAAAAATGCACAGGATATCAATGTGTCTGATTTTGAATTTGAAGGTGAAATTGTAAATAAGAAAGTTTGGCAAGATGATAATGGCGAAAATGTAGTTCTATTTGCAATAAAAGAAAGAGAAGAGTTATTTGTTTACCATTACGCAAGTGAATTTAATCAGACAAGATTATTGAGAAAAGTTTATGACTTTGAAAAAGACTGTGAGTTTGATCAGACATTAGAATTTCTAGAACAGTCTATTGGTATAACAGACCTTGATAAAAACGGCCTTGGAGAAATTACCTTCGCCTATAAAAAAGCTTGCATTTCAGATGTTTCTCCGCTAGAATTAAAACTATTGATGTTGGAAAATGGAAATAAGTATATTATTAGAGGAAACACGCTTATAAAAATGGGAGAAGAGACTTTTGGAGGCAACAAAACTATTGATCCTACATTTGAGCAAGCTCCGCCAAATTTCCTGTTACATGCTAATAAGGTGTGGAGTGCTATACGATAGAAATATGAGTGTTTTACAATTATTTTTTGTTATTACCATATCATTGTTTTCTTATAATTTAAATAATGAAGTAGAAGTCAAGGTCACCAACAACGGTGTACAAGAAAGTGATATTAAATGTTCAGAAAATGGATGTTTTGGAGCTTATAAAGGGCCAGAATTTATAAATGGTTCAGATGTAGCGCATCAGTTTTCAAATACCATGTCGAAAGCAGTAGGAGATAAACTAAAAGAATTATATCGCCTTAAAAATTTTAAAAAAGTTGATTTTACCAATATTGTAATGTCGACCAAAGGGATGGGATCGGGAAGTGTAACATTTGAATTACATATTCCTTTTGTAAAAGTAAGTTCAAAATGTGAAGCATTTACTTCTTTTGATCATGTTGGAGGATGGAATCATAGTCCTGCCTTAGAAAGACGAAAAAAAGAATTGGCAAATGTGTTAATGAATAACCATAAGTTGAATATCAGTGATATCAAGACAACCCCAGAGGGATTACAAGAATATTGGATTCAATGGAAAAACAAGAAAACACAGGCAGAGTGTCAATAGAACATTCTAAAATTTGGATATAGCAAAGAGGCGTTACAATACCTAAGATGATCGAATTCAATTCTTGTTATCTTCGGAAATAATTATAGGTTTTCTGATGACTAAAAGAACTTCTTGGAATTAAATTCTATTTTGATCACCATGTTTACGAAAAATATAAATGAATGTTGACCTATATGTCATAATAATACCTTATCTATGCATCAAATTAGTGGTGTAAGACCATAAATACTTCAAAATCTTTAAGAGAATAATATAGCTTGTTTTAATTGATATTTCATTAGATCGAAAAATTCGAGATCATTACAAACTTTAAGGTTTAACGATTAAAACAAAATCTATGTTAATAGTACAGATCAAAGCTGGAGAAAATATTGATAGAGCTCTTAAGAGATACAAGAGAAAATGCAAAAATGTAAAACTTGTTCAGGAAATAAGATCACGTAAAGAATATGTGAAAAAATCCGTAAGAATGAGAGAACAGATTAAAAAAGCAAAACATAAGGCTAAGTACCTTAGAGAACACAGCGACGAAATATAAATATATTTTACAGTTATAACCTATTATGTGTAACAGCTCGATCTAAGAGGATCTAATTATATATAATATTCCATAACGTCATAGTAGGGCACACTTTTTTTGCTTTAAGAAATAATTGGTTTTAAAAGTAAATCTATTCTTATCTTTTTAGTTCAAAAAACTTTATTGTTTGAAAACTTAATGATACGTCTATTCTTAAAAAGAAGGTTGTTCTTTTCATGGTAAAATATTAATAATTTAAAATTTAGTAAAAATGCAGGAAGGCAAAGTAAAATTTTTTAACAATTCAAAAGGTTTTGGATTTATCACTTCATCAGAATCAGGAGAAGATATTTTTGTTCATAATTCTGGTTTGATTGATGAAATTAGAGAAGACGATAAAGTTAAGTACGATATCGAACAAGGAAGAAAAGGATTAAATGCAGTTAATGTAGAAGTTATTGATTAAATACTGTTTTTATAAGGTTTAAACCAAAAAGGATCATCTGAAAAGATGATCCTTTTTGTTGGTATACGTAGTTACTATGTATATGATGTAAAATCGTTACAAACCAGTTCTTACAAGGTTTGTATATAATTAGCTATATTTAATTATCATGCGATCTCTACTAATATTTAAAAAACTAGAAACAAATCCCAAACAACTTTTCGTTATAGATGGTTTGGGTGCATTGCTATCTGCTATTTTATTGGGAGTGGTACTTGTGAAATTTGAAGAAGTATTTGGTATTCCTAAAGTATCATTATATATCCTTGCAGTTTTTCCTTTGTTTTTTATGGTATATGATGTATTTAGTTATTTTCAAACTAGAGATAAAGTCTCGTTGTTATTAAGGGCAATTGCCATTATAAATGTAATGTACTGTGGTTTGTCGTTAGGTTTCGGAGTCTATCATTTTAATAGTATCACTTATTTTGGTTGGCTATATATTTTTGTTGAAGTTTTCATCATAATTGTGCTTGTTTTGATAGAGCTTAAAGTGGCAAATAGAGTCTCAAAAAAGGTATAACAACGCAACCTTGATCAACAAATCTCATCTAAAAGATAAAACAACAGTCATGATGAAAAAAAAACTGATTTTATCTTTTCTAGCGCTCACTTTCTTAGGTTGCTCAAGCGATGATGATAACGAAAATCAAATTCAATGTGAGTTTGATACCTTAATTAGTGCCGAACAGTTTAAAAATGCCCCTTCAGATCAATTATTGATTAGTGATCTAAAAATTGAGAATAATTGTTTGAAAATTAGTTTTAGTTCTGGTGGTTGTGATGGGAGCTCTTGGGAGTTAAAATTAATAGATGCGGGAGAGGTACAAGAGTCTGATCCACCACAGAGAAACCTAAGATTATCCTTGAAAAATGAAGAATTGTGCCTGGCAATTGTCAATAGAGAGCTAAGTTTTGATATTTCTAATTTACAATTAGAAGGAAACAGGGTTCAACTCAATTTTGCAAATTCTGACCAAAGAATCTTGTATGAGTACTAATCATTTTTGCGAATACTGATTTCATCACTATAGCCTGATGATTTCTAATCACTTATAAGTAAAATATGTTTACTTTTACTAGTGAACATAGCTATAATATTATGAAATCCAAACAGATCATTATCCTGATTTTAGTTATTCCCTTAGTATGTTTTAGTCAACATAAAAAAGTTACATCTTTAGTAACTGCATTAGAAGAACCCGAAAAAGTAACGTGGTTAGATATTGATTGTGAAGAGATTTCGGATTTTAAGAACGCTATAACAAAATTCGGGAATATTAAAACATTGTATATAACCGATTGCAATCTTAAAACGATATCACTAGGTATAGAATCATTACATGATCTGAGATTATTAAATATTCAGGGTAATAGTATTTCAAAATTACCAGAATCCCTTAAAATGCTGGAAAAACTTTCAGTATTGAATCTAAGAAATAATAGCTTTGTAAAACTTCCTCAGTTCCTTACAGGCTTATCACAGCTTAGAGAAATAGATTTGGCAGAGAATGAGAGTTTAAACTTTGAAGAAACAGGCAAAGTTTTATCGAAGGTGAAGCAACTCGATTTTTTGTACCTAAGTAAAAATCAATTAAAAGAATTACCAAGAGGCTTAGCCGAATGTAAAAAACTGAAAGAGTTGCATATAGATCATAATCCAGAATTAGACATTGAACAGTCTATTTCGGTGTTATCTCAAATAGCATCTTTGAGAATTCTAGTACTATCAAATAATGATCTAAGCTACATTCCGGACAGTATACGAATACTACAGCAAATTGAAGGTATTGTATTTGATAATAATCCCAATTTATCTATTAAAGATTTAGGATTCCGGCTTCAAAAACTGCAGAATATAAAAGTAGTAGTGTTTAGAAATAACGAAGTTAAACATTTACCAGAAGATTTAAGTGGCTTTTTTAAGCTCAAATTGTTTGATTTAAGGGGAAATAATTTTTCTGATTCAGAAAAGGATAGAATTAAGAATATGCTAAAAGACACCAAAGTTTTGTTTTGAAATGCCATAGAGCTATAAATTGATATTATATGAAATTTACTGAAACATTGGTAAGCCGTTTAAAAGAGGTGTTAACTGAAGGGGAATGGGTAACGGGAACAAATTTTAAAGATCAAATTATTGATTTGAATTGGAGAACTGCTACCCAAAAAGTGGATGATCTAAATTCTATAGCCGATTTGATATTTCATGTGAATTACTATATTGATGGTGTGGCCAAGGTACTTGAAGGAGGAGAACTAGAAATTCGAGATAAATATAGTTTTGATTATCCTGCAATAACTTCTGCAAAAGATTGGGAGCAAATGGTATCGAAATTTTGTTCAGACTCAGAAAAATTTATTGATCTGGTAGCAGATATGCCCGAAGAACAATTACAAGAAACATTCGTTGATGAAAAATATGGAAATTACTGTAGAAATATCGAAGTAATTATAGAACATACCTATTATCATTTGGGCCAAGTCTTGTTGTTGAAAAAGTTGATTAAAACTTCAAATTCAGATTCATAAGGAATATTTTTGTTAAAAATTTCTTAAAAAGATATACTAAATACGAAGTTAAATTTGTAGCTTACCATCAATAATTGAGGAAGATTTTCTTATTGATTTAAGCTATTTCTATGAAAACATTTTTACAATTTTTTGAAAATAAGGTAATTAGCAAAATTGGCAATATTTCTTTAGCATTGGCATTATTAGGTTTAATTTCCAGCTTTTTAACGATATATACCGAATATTCTAAAACTGCACTCTGGCTTTCGCACTTTTTTAGTTTTGTCGATCTTAATCTTATGAGAATCGATATTTTCGATATACGAGGAGGTACTTTTACAGGAGGAGATACTTTTGGTGGTAATGGACTTAACCTGGCATTTAACTTTGTGTTTTTACTGGCTAGCATTATTTACATCTACTCCAAGAAAAAGGAAAAACATCTATTACAATTTATTTATGCAGTCATTCATTTTTCTGCCTGGGTTTCAATTGTAATTTTTGTTTTTAGTCAATTTAGAAGATTTACTTTGTTAGAACCATTGGCCGTTCTTTTTGTGCTTCGAGATATAATTATATTACTACTAAGTTATGGAGTCTTAAAACTTACAGATAAGAAACTAAGTGATTCATTACAGGAGAATGTGCTTGAAGGCGAAGGTAAACTTCCGTATGTAAATGCATCTAAATACAAACGTTTTTTACATTTGATCATAGATTCTTTTTTGCTCATGGGATTAACATTTAATGCGTTTAGAATATTACCTCGTGATTTCTTAAACGGGATGTTATCATTGTTCGGGGATAGATATGCATTAACTATTTTGTTCATTTTTAGTGCAATAGCGTACTATGTGTTTTTTGAAACTATATTTAAAAGAACACCTGCCAAATATTTAACACAGACATTTGTAACCGGAACAGAAAAGGCAGTAGTTACTTCGGATTTAATTTTGGGGAGGTCATTGTCTAGAAAAATACCATTTAACACGTTTTCCTTTTTAGGAACTACAGGTTGGCATGATTCCATTTCAAATACCAAAGTTGTATCGTTAAACAGGAACAAACGTGATTATAAATATCTCTTATTGTTTCCTGCAATTGCACTTTTCTTCTTTTTGAATTACCAATTTAATGAGTTTAGACAAGATTATGTAATTGCAAAAACACAAAATGGAATCCTTAATGCAGAAGTAAAGGCTATAGAATATGGTCTAAAAAATTTAAAATCTACAGACATTATCAGTTTAAAGCGAACTGGTGGAGCATACTACGATGCGTCGCACTTTCTTAAAGTTTTAAAAGTCGAAGGAGAAACGGTGACACTTGCCAAAATTGAAAAAACATATAAGCAAAAAACTCTTGAAGATATAGATTTTCTATATGAATCGAATCCAGAAGGTTTTGAAACTATAGAAGTAGATAAAGAATATATTAGACAAGGTATTTGTACTGAATATGGTTTGTTTGGAGGCTTTGGGGATTGTGGTTTCAAATATTTTGAGGATGAAGAAAATATGAGAATTTATTCGATAGATAATTCTTTTGAACCGGTTATTCATTTTGATTATAGATATCAGAATAGTGCAGACCGTATTACAATAGAGTTTGAAAGTCACGGGGTTGCTTGTCAATTAACAAAAATAGAAGTGTTAGAGGGAGATGTTGAAGCAAGTGGTAGGTTGCCTCAGAAAATTACAACTTTTAGTGATGATTTTGAGATAACTGTAAAGTTCAACGAAGAGGTTGGAGACCCTTTTAAACTAAAATTGGTATTTGAAAGTGAAATAGACCCAAGTTTAAAATACAACTATACTTTCGAGTCTGACGGGATATTTGTGCTGGACTTGGTTAAAGTGCAGTAATTACAGGAACTTACATAGAGAAGTTTTATGTACTTTTATAACTACTGATATTGGTTCTAGACGAGAAATAAATCAATATAAATATAGTCTAGAAGGGTGTAACTAAAATTATAAGATTATGAAATTAGGAGCTTTCTCAGTTAGCCTTAGTGTAAAGGACCTTCACAAGTCAAAAGAGTTTTACGAAAACTTAGGATTTACAGTTTTTGCCGGAAATATGGATCAGAATTATCTCATCATGAAAAATGAAAATGCTTTAGTTGGGTTGTTTCAAGGTATGTTTGAAGGCAATATTTTGACTTTTAATCCGGGGTGGGATGAAAATGCAAAAGAGATGACTTCTTTTGATGATGTAAGACATATTCAACAACACCTAAAATCGAAAGGAGTAACTCTCGAAAGTGAAGCCGATGAAAGTGCTACGGGACCTGCTAGTTTTACTGTAAAAGACCCAGATGGGAATTTAATATTACTAGATCAACATAGATAAACTCTTTATCTCTAGGATGCTGTAAAATATTCTAAAATAATTCTATTTGTAACCAAAGTCCTTAGAAATCAGTCTCATCGATAAAAATAACGATGAGTATCATTAAGAAAATATTGAAATGGATAGGAATTGTCTTAGGTATAGTTTTTTTTATATTCTTAATCCTCCTTATTGTCCCTGAAAAGGAAATAGTTGCGCCCATTAGTCCAAGTGAAAATACTCAATATTGGAAGATGAAAGAAGGCTTTCAGATTGCCTATACGCATGTAAAAAGTATTGATAGTCTTAACAACCCTCCTGTGATTTTTTTACATGGCGGTCCCGGGGGTTATGTGCATTCAAGTATTATAGAAACTTTAGCAGAGTTAACAAAAAATGGAAATGATGTGTATTTCTATGATCAAAGAGGATCTGGATTGTCTGATAGATTACCTAAATATTCTGATATTAGTTTCGAAAAACACCTTCTTGATCTGCATGAAATAATTTCAGAAAAGATTAAAGCTGAAAAAGTTATCTTGGTTGGTCAATCTTTTGGCAGCAATATTATTTCTCATTATTCGGTTAGACATCCTAATAGAATCCATAAAATCGTATTTAGTTCTCCTGGTACTTTTAAGCCTTATAGACAAGTAAATGGTCAATATGTAAATATAGATTCGGTGTACCCTGCTCCAGACTCTCTTCAGTTTATAGAACCCTATGATTTTAATAAAGATGTAGATAATATGGCATTAAAACCTAAAGCCATGGTTGCTAGTGTGGGTGCTTTACTCTTAAATAAGAAGCTGATTTCTGATAAACAAATGGATAGAATGCTCAATACTTTGGCTTCCCAATTTACCAAGGGAATGGTGTGTGATCCCAAAAATGTACTTCCAGAAGAAGGTGGTGGCGGTTTGTATGCTTATATCGGTACAAATAGTGACGATTATCCCGAAATTAGAGATAAAATACAAAACGTGACTGCTCCAATTCTTGTTTTGCAAGGGCAATGTGAATATCATTCGTTTGGTGCTGCATATGAATATGTAGACCTATATGCTAATGGAACTTACGTTTTAATAGAAGGAGCAGGACATGAAATTTGGTGGGAACAAAAAGAGAGATACATAGAAGTGATTAGCAGGTTCATAGAGGAATAAGTAAAGTTTTTGTACAGGAAATTAAGAAGTAACAAATCAACTATTCAATCGTCTTCTAAGTAGTATTCTAGTATATAAGCCTGTTTCCTTGTTTCACTCTTAAAGTCTCACCCAAATGAACCAATTTATCCATAGAATATTTGTACCTGTTATTTTATTTTTTACTTCCTACATTATTTATTCTCAACATTGGGAAAACCCATCAAACAAGTATTTAAGCAGTTATAAAAAATATGTAAACGCTACATGTCCGGTAAAAAAGAACAACATCAAACATTTTGTTTATTTTGCCAGAGATAGAAAAGAAATTAAAGAACACCCATTTCTATCTCATAATGCATTTCAAGGAGCACAAATTATGTATTCCTGGAAGGAGTTGGAACCCACAAAAGGAGAATATGATTTTTCTGTTATAGAAAAGGATATTCGATACCTGCAGCAGTTTGATAAAAAACTTTTTATTCAGTTACAAGATGCTACATTTGGTGTAAAACATAATCCTGTACCACAATACTTAAGAACTAAAGAATATAATAATGGAGCTGTACAACATATTGAAAGCAAAAAACCAATAGGTTGGATTGCAAAACGATGGAATAAAAGGGTACAACAACGTTTTGCACTACTATTAAAAGAATTGGGAACCCATTTTGATGGAAGAATAGAAGGGATTAATTTACAAGAGACTTCAATTAATGTTAAAGGCATGAACAATTCGGGTTTTTCTGAAGGAAAATATGTTGAAGGGTTAAAAGCGAACATGTTTGTCTTAAAAAAATCGTTTCCAACATCTGTAACTATGATTTACGCTAATTTTATGCCAGGAGAATGGTTACCCTGGGAAGACAAAGGCTACTTAAAAGGGATATATACCTATGGAGAAACTATTGGAGTCGGTATGGGAGCTCCAGACCTTATGGTGACAAGGAAGGGACAGCTAAACCACGCATTGGCCCAAATGCATGAGAATACATTTTCGGTACCTATAGGTATTGCAGTACAAGATGGTAACTATATTGGAAAAACAGGAGAAGATACAGACTATAATGAAAGCAAAGATAGAGGGATGTTAAGAGAGAATATCGTTCCTATGTTAGCTGCTTTCGGCAAGGATTTTTTGAAGGTTGATTATATGTTTTGGACCAATCAGGAACCTTATTTCGAGGAGGATGTTTTGAGTTGTTTTGAGTGATAAAGGCAAAATAAGTTATGTGTTTGGAGATGAGTAATAGGCGCCTAGATGCTTTGGTTTTTACTAAATAGAAAGATAATTGATTAGATTTTGTTGAATTTTGTAACATCGATGAGCATTTCTATCTTTATAGTAGATAATCCTATAAAAAATGAAACTAAGAGTACTCTTCACCTTACTGTTTTGTCAATACAGTATTTTTTTCGGACAAACTTCATTAAAAGATATCAATTTAGAAAACGGAAAGTATAAAGTAGGTTTTCGACATTACGTTGCCCATGATAGTACCAGAACTTATACACGAATATTCGACTACAATAATGAAAAGATAGCACGCCCAATTCCGATAAGTATTTGGTATCCGTCAGATAACGATGTGAATGTGTCTGAGGCTATGACTATTTTGGAGTATTTGGAAATTCTGAAAGAGGAAGAAGAATGGGAACATCTCCCGAATGAACAGATATTAAATTGGTTTTATTACCCAAATACTCCTGAAAATCAAACTCATCTTAAAGAAAGAACAACATCTTATTTACAAACACCATTTGCAAGTAAAAAATTCCCCGTAATTGTGTATGCTCCTAGTTATCAGGCATCGTCTATAGAAAATTTTGCGCTTTGTGAATATTTAGCCAGTCATGGTTATGTGGTGGTCTCAAGTCCTAGTCGAGGTACTGAAACCCGTCAGTTTAGTGCGAATAATGTAAAAGAAATGGAAACTCAGTCAAGAGATGTAGAGTTTGTGATGAATGAAGTATCAAAGTACCCAGTATGTAACATGAATAAGATTGCAACAATGGGTTTTAGCTTTGGAGGACTTTCTAATACTATTGCCGCAATGCGTAACGAAAATATAAAAGCAGTAGTAAGTCTTGATGGAACCGAAAGATATCAATATCAATTACTTCAAAAATCCCCATTTTTTAATCTAGATAAGTTCAATGTTCCTTATATGCATATGGCGCAAAAACGTATACCAGAGCAAGTTTTGAAAGAAAATAAAATTAATCCTGAGCTTAATACAAAATTTGAACTTTTTGATAGTATCTCTAAAAGTTCAGGATATAAGTTAAGATTCCATAATTTAACACATCCTCATTTTAGTGCATTAGGTGTTTTATTTCATAAAAGAGATAAAAGACAAGATAAGAATGATAAAGAAATAATGGGATCTTATAAGTGGCTTTCAGTTTATACATTAAATTTCTTAAATGCGTATTTGAAAAATAATCAAAAAGCTTTAAAGTTTGTAGATAATAATCCAATGGATAATGGATTATCAGAACGTTTAGTAGATCAAATTAAGAAGAATCCAGAACCCAAGGTGTTCACTTTTAAGGATTTTAATGAAAAGGCGTACAAACAAGACTATAAAAATCTTTTTGAGTTATATCAAGAGACCAAACAGAAAAATCCTGATTTAGAATTACCAGAAAGAGAGCTGAATACTCTAGGACTACAATTTGTATTTAACAAAAAACGCTCTACGCAGGGAATAAATGTCTTTTTATTAGCTACTAAGCTTTATCCAAATTCTGCAAATCTTTTTGATAGTCTTGCTGAAGGATATTTATTCATGGGAGAAAAAGAAAAAGCCAGGGAAAGTTTTGAGAAATCACTAGAATTAAATGCACAAAATCAAAATGCTATTTTTAGGTTACAACAACTAAATAAATAGAGTGTTTAGAGAAAGTATAACATTGACCGTACTTAATTTTCTTGAAAGATTTTTTATGTATTTTTATACATGTAAAATGTAGTATTTATCAATGAAGTTATTAATTTTTATTGTTGCTCTATTTTGTTTTAGTTGCAATACTCAAGATCCAGAAATCAAGAAGTTAACAAAGGAGAACACCCTATTAAGAGATAAGGTGAACAGATTAGAAACTCAAAAAGAGGTATTTGAAGGTCAAATTACCAGTTCTTCTGTTACTTTGGCAAATACTACTATAAGAGAACTTACCTCAAAGTATAATGGACAGAAATACCAAATTAAAATATCTTTTCCCAAGAGTTATCATAAAAATCTAAACAAAAAATATCCTGTATTATATGTTATTGATGCAGAAACGAATTTTGGAGGTATAAGCTATGTTGTTCAGCGACTTATAAAGGATAAGCTAATACCTGAAATTTTGGTGGTTGGGATAGCTTATAATACTGATTATGAAAATTTTTATAGACTTAGAAGTAGAGACTTAACTCCCGTAGAGGATAAAGATCTTAGAATGGGAGGTAAACCAGCGAACCCAACTGGTGGAGCACCTAAATTCAGTGGTTTTTTTGAATTTGAATTATTTCCGTTTATTTCTGAGAATTTTAGAGTCAATGATCAAGATCGTGCAATTTATGGACATTCGTATGGTGGGTTATTCGGGTCGTACGCCGTATTAGAAAAGCCAAATCTGTTTAATAGGTATATTTTGCTAAGTCCATCCTTGTGGTTCCACGATAACCTTTTGGTTCATGAGGCGCAAACCAAAAATATGAACTTCGATAAAGAAACGTATTTATATATGGCTTCGGGGGAGCTAGAAGGTAGGATAGATGATCTGCAAGAAGAGTTTGTACAGATTTTGAATAAACGAAATTTTAAAAACCTAAAGATGAAATCAGAAGTAAAGAAAAATGAAACACATCGAACGATTTTTGGAGTTGGTTTTACAAACGGATTACGGTTTATTTACAAGAAGTAATGCCTTCTTCAAGAATACAAGAGAAAAAACGATATATAAAAATAGTTACGAATGACTTTTGATGTTAATAAGGCAATTGAAATTTTAGAAAGAACTTCGTCTACACTATCGTCGTTACTTCACGGAATTTCAAATGAATGGTTACGAAATAATGAAGGTGGGCAAAGTTGGAGTCCTTATGAAATTGTAGGACATCTTATTCATGGAGAAAAAACCGATTGGATTCCAAGAGCAAAAGTTATCCTTTCTGATGCTGCAGACAAAACATTTACACCTTTTGATCGATTTGCACAATTAAATGATGATCAGGAAAAGTCAATAGAAGAGTTACTACGAGAGTTTAAAGAACTAAGAATGGAGAATATTAAGATATTAAAGTCCTTCCCAATCAATTCTTCAACATTACAGCAAAAAGGAATTCACCCCGAATTGGGCGAAGCAAATTTAAAACAATTACTCTCTACTTGGGTAGTACATGATTTAGGACATATTGCCCAAATCTCTCGGGTGATGGCAAAACAATATAAAAATGAAGTAGGCCCTTGGCAAGCATATCTTGGGATATTAAAAAAATGAACAGATTAAATTATAGACTACCATGGTTATTGAGACTTCACGATTACTGTTACGAGAAATGAATATGGGCGATGCTCAGGATATGCTAAGACTGTACTCTAGGCCCGAAGTACAAAAGTATACGGGAGAATCTGTGATTACTACTTTAGAGGGAATCTATGATAAGATAGACGAAAAAAGAAAAGAATATAAGAAGTACGGGTACGGTAGGTGGATCACATTTCTAAAAGAAGACATGCAGTTCGTAGGTTGGGCAGGATTATCATATTTGCCAGAATTTGATAAAATTGATTTAGGGTATAGATTTTTGACAGAATTTTGGGGAAAGGGAATAGCAACAGAGGTGTCTAAGGAAATTCTACAGTATGGCTTCGAAACGTTGCAGCTTGAAGAAATTATCGCCATTGCCATGAAAGAGAATATTGCTTCTATTAAAGTAATGCAAAAAGTTGGGATGCAATTTGATAAATACGCTCCCTACGAACCTGGAGGCGAAGATTATGTGTGGTACACGTGTAGCAAAAACTCGATTTTAAAATCTTAATTTTATTGTATGGAAATATCGTTAGAGTATTGGAATACGTTGGCAAATCAAACCTTATTAATCAGCTCGCTTTTAGCGGGTTTTTCAATTACAGTAATAGCCAATTTATTGGTATCCAATAAGAATGATAAAATTATGAATAGCATACTGAAATTGGCTACTATTTCTGCAGGGTGTTTTCTTGTAACGGTATTTACTATGACACAAATTTCAATGATGACCACCCCAGGAGGTTATTTAACCAATGTAACGGCGAATGATTTTATCATACCTAGAGCCATAGGTATTTTTACTTTTTTTATAGGTTTAATTTCCTTGTTGACTATATTATCTGTTTCAGGATGGGTGAAATCAAGAAAAATTGGAATTTTCACCACTTTTATTGGCGTTATTACCCTACTGTTGATCCTTACTACTATGGTTCGAATAGATGTTGGGTAGAAAATTATTTGCAAACCGTTACTAATTTTAAAGTACAGTAAAAAACTCCTATGTCAATATGTTTTTCAAGTAAATAATAGATTCGGAAAAGAGAACCTTAGATTTGGAAAAGTATAAACAGTAAAGTAGACTCAACTTTGTATTGTAATTAAAAAACAGTATAAAAATGAGTCAAAAAACAGCAATCATTACGGGAGGAAGTCGAGGTTTAGGCTATGATATGGCTATTAATCTTGCAAAGAGCGGAGTGGATATCATCTTCTCTTATCATAAAAATAAGGATAAAGCAGCTAAGGTTATTTCTGAAATAGAAGCTTTAGGTCGACACGCTGAAGCTTTTGCTTTTGATGCCAATGATTTTAAAAGCGGACAAGAATTTATCACTAATGCTACAAATCATATAAAGGAAAAAAAAGGGCAGCCAAACTTTGACTTTTTGATCAATAATGCAGGTACCGGAACTTTTAATTTGGTCCAGAATACTACCGAAGTTCAATTTAATGAAATGATGAATATACATTTAAAAAGTGTCTATTTTTTAACACAGCAAGCTTTGCCTTTTCTTAATGAAGGAGGTCGTATTCTTAATATATCAAGTGGGTTAGCACGTTTTAGTTTACCAGGAATGTCTGCATACGCGATGATGAAAGGTGGTATAGAGGTATTTACACGATACTTGGCAAAAGAATTGGGAAGCCGTAAAATAACAGCAAATGTCATAGCACCAGGTGCTATAGCAACAGAGTTCGCAGGCGGAAGTAATAAAGATGAACAAAAAGCAGCATTAATCTCTAGTATCACCGCCTTGGGTCGAGTAGGAGAAGCAGAAGACATAGGAGGCGTGGTTGCATTTTTGTGTTCTGATAAAGCAGGATGGATCAACGGCCAACGTATAGAGGTTTCTGGAGGAATGTTGGTATAGTATATTTTCTGTAAATTTAATGTGATGAAAGAATTTAAGCATTTTAAAAAAGTTGCCGATTATCATAGGCTGGCAGGTATTTCGGGACCAGAACATCCCTTAATAAGCTTAGTAGATTATAGCGAAGTATCATATCCTGTAGATAGTGGCGAGTTAAAATGGAAACAGGATTATTTCACAATAGGTTTAAAAAGGAACGTAGCTTATAAATTTTTTTATGGGCAGAAGGAATATGACTTTGATGAAGGAGTGATGACATTTGTAGCTCCAAATCAGGTGATGAACTTAGAAGGCAACCCTAATTTGAAAGATGTAAAACCTTCGGGGTATCTGTTACTAGTACATCCTGATTTTTTATGGAATTCTGAATTAGCTAAGCAAATGACCCGATATGATTTTTTTGGATATTCTGTAAATGAAGCCTTATTTCTATCAGAAAAGGAAGAACAGATGATGCTTAATTTATTGAAAAATATAGAACAAGAGTATCAATCAAATATCGATAAGTTCAGCCAGAAAATAATCATATCTCAATTAGAATTGCTATTTAATTATGCAGAACGATTTTATGAAAGACAGTTTATTACGCGGAAAATTCATAATCATCAAATTTTAGAACAGCTAGAACAAGTTTTGGCAGACTTTTTTAGGAATAGTGATGCATCAGAAAGTGGATTACCAACAGTACAATGGGTGGCAAACAACCTACACCTTTCTCCAAATTATTTGAGCAGTATGCTAAAATCACTGACAGGACAAAGTACACAGCAGCATATTCATGATAAGGTCATAGAAAAAGCGAAAGAACAGTTGTCGACAACTGTTCTTTCTGTTAGCGAAATTGCTTATAATTTAGGATTTGAACGTCCTGCTTCATTTTCAAAATTATTCAAAAATAAAACCGAAATGTCCCCTCTTGAATTTAGAAAAACATTTAATTAGAAAAACATTTAAGTGTAAAGACATATAAAAGCATGAAATGGAAAAATTAAAGATCTTTTTGGAACAACATTTAGCATTATCTCCAAAGGATTTACTTTTTCTGGATAGTACGTTCACTAGCATACAAATACCTTCTAAAACTATTTTTATTAAGGAGGATAAAATAGTAGGAGATGTGTTTTTTTTGGCAGAAGGTATTGTAAGAGGATATACTTATAAGGATGGAAAATTAAACGTAGAACATCTTATTGAAGAGAATAATTTCTTTACACCTTTAGAGAGTTTTATGAATGATCTTCCTGCAAAAAATAGTTTTGAAACTGTAACTCCTTGTGAGTTATATAAAGTAGCTAAATATGATCTCGAAATACTTAAAAACTCACATAAAAAGTGGTATGAATATATCGCTTTGATGTTAAATGAAAATCTACAATGTAAAATAACCAGGGTAAATGATTTTCAAACCTTAACCGCAAAAGAACGTTATATAAAGTTTATAGAACAATCTCCTCAATTGGCATTGCAGGTATCTGTCGAAAGTGTGGCCTCTTTTCTAGGAATGGAACCGCAATCCTTAAGTAGAATACGAAAACAATTAACTTTCTAACAAATGTTATTTTTTACTCTGCTATAACTTGGGAAATTTGCTCAAAACATAGTAAGTATGACAAGCAACGAAATTTCATTGGTAACAGGAGGAACGGGACATTTAGGATTTAATCTTATTAAATTGCTTATCGCAAAGAATATAAGGGTACGAACAACAATTAGAAATATCAAGAGCAGGAAGAAGCTGGAAGATTTAGGTTGCGAAGTTTTTGAAGCCGATATCACAGACAAAGAGTCGTTAAGAAAAGCATTTAGAGGTGTGAGCCACCTTTATGCGGTAGCGGCCAACTTTAAAATGTGGGCCAAAAATCCAAAGGAAGAGATTTATGATAATAATCTTGTTGGTACCCAAAATGTATTTGATATTGCCAAGGAGTGTGAGATCCAAAATATAGTATACGTGAGTTCTGTAGCTGCTCTAGATTTTACCGCCTTACCTGCTCATGCCCGCAATGGATATAATAAAGATAGAAGAAATTGGTATTATAATTCCAAAAATGACTCAGATCAACTAGCGATTAAGCTAAGTGAATTGTATAACATAAGAACAGTTTTGGTATTACCCTCTGCCATGATTGGCAGTGAAGCACAAAGCTTAAGTTATTCTAATAAACTGGCCCTTTAAATCCTGAAAGGAAAGATTCCAATCGATACTCAAATTACCTTAAATTGGGTCGATGTAAAAGATGTGGCTGTAGGGTTATATCAAGCTATGATAAAGGGTGAAAATAGGAAAAGGTATATATTGTCAAATGAAAAACATACGACACTTACCGAAAGTGTGAAGATAGCCGCAGAATTATATCCAGAATTAAAATTAAGAACTCCGATAAAGCTTCCTCGTTTTGTATTATATACAATCGCTTGTTTTATGGAAATATTTGGTAAAATAACAGGAACAGAACCAATGTTGCAACGTCAATATTTAGATATGTTTTACCACTTAAAACAAGATTATGACATTTCAGATGCTATAAAAGAGTTAGACTTTAATCCTAAATCTTCAAAGCAGGCATTACAAGGAGCGTTGGCATATTTAAAAAATGACTGGCCATGTTAGGAATATGAGCTCAGTTTTCTTACAAGTTGAGTTTCGATAGGAGGTAGTAAAATGAAACTCATATCATATTAATATGTATATTCAACTTATTATTTTGAAGTGCCTCAGTAATTCAAAAAGACGATATGGAACGGATAAGAGCATATTTTCAGGAACTGGTAGAAATTGATGATCACGATTGGGATGTGTTTTCTTCTCAATTAGAAAAAACCGTTTATCCTAAAAAAACTGTGTTTCTTAAAAAAGGACAAATAGAAAATTATCTATCATTTATAGAAAAAGGATCTGTTCGTTTTTATATACCTGGAATTGAAAGAGATCTTACTTTTAGTTTTTGTTTTGAAAATGAATTTGTGAGCGCGTATGATTCTTTTTTAAACCAAACTCCCTGTACCTATCAACTAGAATCGTTAAGTGAAACTACGCTATGGAGGATTAGCCATCAAAGTCTACAAAAGGTATATCGTGAAACTGCTATCGGAAATACGATTGGAAGATTGGCTGCAGAAAATTTATATCTACTAAAATCAGAGAGAGAGCAATCGTTGTTAAACGAAACTGCAGAGGAACGATATTTATCGTTGTTTACCAAGCGCCCTAACCTGATTAGAGAAATTCCATTAAAATATATTGCTTCCTATATTGGTGTTACCCCTCAAGCTTTGAGTAGAATTAGAAAACGAATTTCTTAACTTGGGTTCATTGACTTGTAGGCGAACTTTGTGCAATTTTGCTCTAAAAAAAGATGAAACCATTAATTGTTTTAGTTTTAACCACAGTAATTGCACTTGCAATAATTAAACTCAATAAAGGAGTTTATGATTTTTCATTCGCTGCCAGAATAGGAATGTCGGTAATGTTATTATTTACAGCATTAGGGCACTTCATTTATACAGAGGGAATGATGCTTATGATCCCCGAAAGTATACCCGGTAGGAAAGAATTGGTATATTTTACAGGGATTATTGAAGTCTTTGCAGCGGTAGGGTTGCACGTCGCTCAATTTCGCACATTAACCGCTTGGCTGTTGATAGCATTTTTTATATTAATGTTGCCTTCCAATATTTATGCGGCCATAGAGCGAGTAGATTATCAAAAAGCAACGTACCACGGAAAAGGAATTACTTATTTATGGTTTCGAATTCCATTACAGGTATTGTTTATACTTTGGGTATATTTTAGTGCAATTCGGTTTAAGTGATTTTTGATAGGGAACCTTTGACTTTAGTTTAAAAAATAATAACTATTTTAGAATAAGATTATCAAAATTACATGGCTTGAGCACAATAGAAACTATAGATGAAGTTATTGATAAACTAGAAGATATTGTACAAAACTCTATGGTAAACAATGATCCTGCAGGATATTTTGCCTCTTTGTATCAAAAAGTTACTATTCGTGTTAAAGAAGGAATACAAGAGGGGTTTTTTGATGATGGTCCAAGAATGGAAAAGCTAGATGTGATTTTTGCAAAACGTTATATTGATGCATATGAAGCCTACAAGGCCGATCAGCCTGTAACGATATCTTGGATTAGAGCGTTTGATTTAGCACAAAACTATTGGCCTATCGTTCTACAGCATTTGCTAATTGGAATGAATGCACATATCAATCTTGATCTTGGTGTGGCTGCTGCAGAGATATCCAAAGGAAAAGAAATTGAAGAATTAAAAAATGATTTTGATCGCATTAACGGGGTGTTATCATCTTTGGTGCAAGAAGTCCAAAATGATCTTGCTTCTATCTGGCCTACCTTTCAAAAAATCGTGAAATGGGCAAAGGATGTAGATGATTTTTTAATAGATTTTAGCATGGAATTAGCTAGGGATGGTGCCTGGGATTTTGCTGTTAAACTTAGTGAAACTCCAGAAGAAGAATTCCAAAATGCTATAACTATAAGAGATCATAAGGTATCAAAGAAATCAGAAATAATATCTAATTCTGGATGGTTGACACGTATAATATTTGGAATAATAAGGTTATTCGAAATAGGAACAGTAGCACAAAAAATAAAAAAACTGCAAGATTAGTTATAGTTAGGGTATTAAATTTTCTCATTTTAACATAGGTGTTTTTAATACTGAAAGATGATCTTTTGAATACCACAAAAACAATATGATGATGCTAAGACCATTTATTTTAATACTTCTAATTTTTGTGTTTTATCCTGACATTAATGGATATTCTCAAGATTCAAACTTTCATGTATACTTATGTTTTGGACAATCGAATATGGAAGGTCAGGGAATTATAGCCCTAGAAGATAAAGAAGTCTCTGAGCGTTTTGTAGCTCTACAGACTTTAGATTGTCCAGAACAACATAAAACAAAAGGAGAGTGGTACAAAGCGATTCCGCCATTATGCCAATGTACTTCAGGTCTTTCTCCTGCCGATTATTTTGGAAGAACTATGGTAGCCAAGCTTCCCGATAGTATTAAAGTAGGTGTTATAAATGTAGCCATTGGGGGGTGTGATATTAGATTGTTTGATAAGGATATATTTAAGGATTATGATACAACCTACAAAGAAGATTGGTTTGTTAATAAAGTAGCAGCATATCAGGGGAATCCGTATCAGTATCTTATAAATTTAGCCAAGGAAGCTCAGAAAGATGGGGTGATCAAAGGAATCCTATTACATCAAGGAGAAACAAATACAGGTGATCCTGCATGGCCACAGTATGTGAAAAAAATCTATGAAAATATGCTAGCCGATTTGTCACTTGATAAAAATGCTGTGCCTCTTTTGGCGGGAGAAGTAGTTGCGGTGAAAAACAGTTGTTGTAGTTCTATGAATTCAATTATTAATACGCTACCTAATACAGTGCAAAATGCTCATATTATTTCTTCAAAAAATTGTACAGCACAAGACAATGCGCATTTTGATGCGGAAGGATATAGAGAAATGGGGAGAAGGTATGCAAATAAAATGCTTACCTTATTATCTAATTGAAACAAAAACTTCCTTTAAATTCATGTGTCATCGTCTAATCTTCTAAAGACGATGTAGTTTTTCAAAAAAACTTGATTTTTTTCTTGTTTCTAACGTAACGTCATAGCCTACCTTTGACAAAAATTAATGAGTTATGTCTAAATATTCGGTTAAAGAACTGGCAGAATTAGCAGGAGTTAGTGTTCGAACTTTACATCATTACGATCAAATCGATCTATTAAAACCGTCCTATCGAAGCGAAAAAGGATATCGGTTTTATGAACGAAAAGAGTTATTACTACTTCAGCAAATTCTTTTTTACAGAAAATTGGGGCTTACACTTGCAGACATTGATGCAATTATTAATGATTCATCTTTCAATTTAATTAATGCTTTAGAATCTCATAAAAAGAACCTTAAAAAAGAGTTGGGAGATTTGAAAAGGCTAATCAAGACTATAAATAACACATTAAATGAACTTAAAAACAATGAAATTATGAAAGATCATGAAATTTATGAGGGATTTACGACTGATGAAATGAAATCTATTCGAGAAGAGGTAACAGACCGATGGGGAGAGGAACAACTTTTGGCTACAGAAGAGAGGATACGTAAAATGGGTAAAGAAGGTTGGGAGAATACCAAACAAAAAGGAGAAGAAATCAATAAACTACTTGCAGATGTAATGCACTTACCTCCTGAGCATATTAATGTTCAAAAGGCAATTCAATTGCATTTTACCTATATGAACTTGTTTTATGAAGTTTCCAAAGAGAGGTATTCTGCACTAGGCAAGATGTATGTAGATGACAAAAGATTTACCGCAACTTATGATAAATATAGTTTAGGGCTTGCCAGTTTTATCAATGAAGCTATTCAGATTTTTTGCCAAAATAATTTGCAAGTGAATTCCAAATTGTAAGAAAAGGTTTTAACGATTCCTTTCTTACCGATGTTTATTATAATCTAACAAGGACAAACTTCATATCCCACCTTTTATAAGATATCTTATAAAAGGTGGGATATGAGAGTTAATTAATTATCTAAAAGTTTTAGATGGGAAAACTACCGGGCTTTCGAAACCATTTTTTCCGACTGTGCTTATGCCAAATAAATAGTTGTCTATAACAATACCTTCAAGTACAAAATTATTTACGTCTCCAACAAAACGACTATAGTCCCAAGTTGGAGATGTTGTATCGCGCCAATAAATTTTATATCCTTTTATATTGGGATCGTTTAATTTTTTCCATTTAAATTTTACCGATGGTTCTACAATTCCACCAATTTCTAATTCGTTAACAGCAGAAGGGGCCCAAGCTATACTTGCCAAATTTATGGCATTTACGGCCGTAAGCTTGGCTGCGTATTCAAAGTTTACATGTTCTACAACATCTCCATATTTAATCCCGTTTTCTTCTCTAATATCTTGATGTTGTTGTGTGTAGTTTTCATGGGCTTCCATGATACGAATTCCGGCAAACCCAACATCATTAAATGGTCTATGATGCCCCCCGCGTCCAAATCGATCAAGTCGGTAAACCAACATAGGGTTCATTTCCGGCATATATGTCTTTACTGTGTTATGCACATATCTCGCTAGTTGTCTTGAAATACCATCTACTTCGCCACCATAAAAACGTTTCGATCTGCGCTGCTGTTCTGTTTCTGTAGGAGGGACAGGTTCAGAGAAAATCCTAAAGGTTCTGTTGTCAATTACTCCATCAACACCTTTTATGTTTCCTATCATATCATTATTCATAACTCCCATGATTTTCCATTCATTATCTTTTGCATATTTGGCTAAACCTTGCCCTCCAAATAATCCCTGCTCTTCACCAGAAAGTCCAACATATATGATGCTATTCTCAAATTTATAGTTAGATAGTACTCTTGCTGCTTCGAGAGCTCCAGCCATACCTGTAGCATTATCATTGGCTCCAGGGGCATCGTTTGTATAATCGTTAGGGTCAGAGATACGAGAATCTATATCTCCACTCATAACGATAAAACGATCGGGATTTTTTGTACCTCTCTGAATCGCCACGACATTTACTACCCAAACATCTTTTGTGATTCTTTGATTGGCTCCTTTTTTTACCAAATCTTTCTGATAAAATACCTCAAGACAATTTCCACAGTTCTTAGAGATTTTTTCGAATTCAGATTTTATCCATCTTCTAGCTGCTCCAATACCACGAGTTTCAGAAACGGTATCACTTAGGGTGTGGCGAGTTCCAAAACCAGCAAGTATTTTGATATCTGTTTCTATTCTTTCAGCAGAAACATTATTGATAATATCATATATTTTTTGGTCGGTTTGAGCAGTTGTAAATAAGGTGAATAAAAGTAAAACAGAAGTAATATATATTTTCATTTTCGCAATTTTGATCGCCTAATTTAATTAAAAGCACCAATGAATGATTACCTATTAACAAATTTATAAGAGATGTTGTACTATAATGCCAACTGATTTTATGGTCATTTTAAGTTACAGGGGATTAATTTATTCGATCTGTAAAAGTTCTCAAAAAAGTTGTTTTTAAAATTTGAATTTGACAAAGAGGACTTCGAATCGTTGAAAAATAGACAAACTTATCAACACGAAAACGTTTTAGTATTTTTCTTTGAAACGAAATCTGAATATTTCCCTCTATCTTTCTTAGGTATTGGAGTTTCTGTTTTACAGAAGAAGCACATTTTGATCCATCAATGCTTTGATTGGTCTTATTAATATTTGGGGGATTTATGATTTTTACTAAAATGAAAAAGGGAATTTTATTATTCCTTTTATGGCCATTTGCTTTTTATAGTCAAGCTGATCACGCTGAAGCGCAGTTTTATAATTGGTTTGATAATCTTATTGGTATCAAGCACACCAATTTATTCAATGGAAGACAATACATAGATACCGATGTAAATAAAATTTTTGAGCAAAGACATGCCTTTTTTCTTTCAGAAAAAGCTCAAATAGGGACAATACTATATAGTGGTCAAACATATTTCGATATTCCCATGAAATATAATCTAGAAACCGATCATGTTATAGTTTCTTTGAAATCTAACAATACTACTTCTTTACTAGAGCTCATAAATGATAACATAAAGAGCTTTTCTATCAAAGGATTTCGATTTGAAAAATTAGATACTACACATATAGATCAAAGTACAATAAAAGGATTTTATGAGGTTATGCTTACCCAACCTGAGTTCTCTTTGTACAAGAAGAATAGAAAGAATAGAAAAGAACGGTTTGAAGATCTGGGTAGAAGCAAAATCTATTATGAGTTCATAGCAGATAATTCCTATGTGTTGTTTTATCAAAATACATATAGAGATATAGCTTCAAGAAATGATATCTTAAACATCTTTCCTAAAAAACAAAAAGAGATAAAGTTGTTTTTCAAAGAGAATAAATCTCAACGAAAGACAGATTATGACACTTTCTTAAAGGAATTGTTTAGCCGCATTATACATGATAGCAACTCAGAAAAAAACTTGTAACATGATAAAAAGGCTTTTGGTTGTTATTGTTTTATGTAGCTATAGTTCCTGGGCTCAAGATGAGAACAAGGGGATATCTATTTCTTATGAAAATTCAGATTTACGTTCGGTAGTATTACAAATAGAAGCCCTGGCGGATTATAAATTTTACTTTCAGGAATCCTGGATAACCGAATATGATAATCTAACAGGAAGTTATACCAATGTAACTATCGAAGATTTGCTCAATGATATTTTTGTCAAAACTTCTTTAAATTATATTATTCTGGAAGATAAGAGTATCATTTTGACCAAAAACAATCGTATTTATGAAGATTTACCTAGTGGTTTCTTTGGGAATCTTGAAAATAAACAACCATCAAACTCTAAAAACAATACTAGTCATTCACCAATTTTCGAAAAACCATTCAAAAATTCTCGAACTCAAAATATTGAATTGATAAAAATTGGTAAGGCAGTAAAAGAAAGTAGTACTCAAACTTTTACTTTATCAGGCTATATAAAACATCGTAGAACAGGTAAAGGAGTGCCAGATGCTTTGTTGATCGTAGACAATAGGAATATAGGGGTGCGAACAGATAATAATGGGTTTTACCAAGTATCACTCAGACAAGGAGCACATCTTTTAGAAATAGATGCGCTGGGCATGGAGCGTATTCAAAAAAGGGTAGTTGTTTACAACACAGGTAGTTTGAATTTAAACATTGGAGAAAAAGTAGAACAACTAGAAGAGGTAGTATTAGAATCGGGTAGTTCAGGAACCGTAAAAGATGTGGTTACAAAGACAGAAATTGATATTAAGGAATCTAAAAATATACCTCTGGCACTGGGAGAGAGAGATGTGCTTAAAGTGGCAACAACCTTGCCCGGAATTACAACTGCAGGAGAAGGGGCAGTAGGGTATAATGTAAGAGGAGGTAAATCTGATCAAAATCTAATTTTATTGGATGATGCCGTAATTTATAATCCACAACATTTCTTTGGTATTTTCTCAGCATTGAATCCTTTTGTATTGGGTGAAGCAAATATTTACAAAAGCAGTATTCCGGTAGAATATGGAGGCAGATTGTCTTCGGTGTTTGATTTAAAAACCAAAGATGCAAATACCAATAAACTTGCTGTAGAAGGAGCTATTGGTCCTGTAACAGGAAATTTATTAGTCGAAACCCCAATAATTAAAGAGAAATCAGGGTTGTTGATCGGAGGAAGAGGAGCCTACGCCAATTGGATTTTAAAATCATTGGATGAAGAATCCTTAAAAAACAGCGAAGCTTCATTCTATGATGCAATTGCAAAATATAATCATCAAATCACCGAAAATGCTAAAATAGAAGCAACGGCATATTGGAGTAGAGATGATTTTAGTATCACTTCAGATTCGCTTTATGTATATGGTAATAGAGCCTTGTCATTGAGATGGGATCAAAAAATTAATGAGAAAAATTCAGGAAATCTTGTACTTTCCAATAGTGAATATAGATTTGATATAGAATTTGATGGAGATAACGACGATGATTTTGAATTGGGGTATAGAATTAATGAAACAGAATTAAAATTACAATTCAAGTATCTATATAATGATCGTATACAATTTGATTATGGAGTTGCGAGTAAATTATATAATGTTCAGCCAGGGAGTATTACGCCAAAAGGTTCTGAGTCTATAGTTGAACCCCTCGAAATAGAAAAAGAAAAAGGCTTAGAGTCTGCAGCTTTTATAGGCGCCAAAATCGACCTTTTTAAAAACTTTACGCTCGATGCGGGTATAAGATATTCGATTTATAATGCTTTAGGGCCCGGTACACAAAATGTGTTTCAGGAAGATGTTCCGAAAGATGAGAGTACGATAATAGAACAGGTAAGTTTTGGGAAAAATGAAGTTATAGAAACCTATACAGGTCCCGAAGTTAGACTATCTGGGAGATACTTATTAGACGAAGAGTTTTCTGTAAAAGCATCTTATAACAAAACCTATCAGTACATTCATACGTTGTCAAATAATACCACGGTATCCCCAATTGATACTTGGAAACTTTCTGATCTTAATATAGAACCCCAAAGTTCGCAGCAATATGCAGTTGGACTCTATAAAAACTTTATGAGTAATACTTATGAAATGAGTCTTGAAGGTTTTTATAAAACTTCAGACAATATCCTTGATTTTAAAACAGGAGCCGAGGTATTGCTCAACGAAAATATAGAGACCGAAGTTTTACAAGGAAAAGGGAAGGCATATGGAGTAGAGTTTTTACTTAAAAAACAAAAAGGGAAGTTATACGGATGGTTAGGGTATACCTATTCGCGCTCATTCATACAACTAGATAGTCCGTTCAATGAAGAACGTGTAAATAATGGAGATTTCTTTCCTTCAAATTTTGATAAACCTCATGACTTTAGTTTAGTTGCTAATTATCGGTTTACCGAACGATTTAGTTTGGCAACCAATTTTGTTTATCAAACAGGTAGGCCTGTTACTTTTCCTGTAGGAAGTTTTAGTTTCGATGGTGCAGATTTTACCGTATTCAGTGATCGTAATAAATTTAGAATTCCAGATTTTTTCAGGTTAGATCTAGGGCTAAATATCGAAGGAAACCATAAAAAGAAAAAGTTAGCACATGGTTTTTGGACGATATCAGTCTATAATGTGCTGGGACGCAATAATCCTTTGTCAGTATTTTTTGTTACCGAAGATGGTGAAGTAAAAGCATTGCAAAGTTCGGTATTCTCTATTCCAGTGCCTTCTATAACGTATAATTTTAAATTTTGAGTTCATGATTTTCTTTAGTTACCATATCCATAAGTGCACCAAAATCATGATATGTCTTATTTTGGGATGTTTACTATGCAATAGTTGTGTTGAAGAGATTGATCTTCAAACCGAAGATTTTGAAAGTATACTCGTAGTGAATACTACGATTACTAATGAGCACAAAAATCAACAAATTAATCTGTCGAGAACTTTTAGGTTTGAAGAAAATGGTCCTTTAGCAGAACAAGGAGCAATTGTACACGTTATAGAGGATGAGAGCACGAGATATATTTTTGAAGAAGCTTTTCCCGGAATATATATATCTGAAGAACCATTTAGAGCCGAAGAAAATAAAAATTACCAACTCTCAGTGCAAACCATAGATGGTAGAGCGTACCTTTCTGATATTACACAATTACCTGCTGTGACAGCTTCTATAGATCGTGTGTATCCAGCTCAAATGTCTAACAGCGAAGGGGTAGAAGGAGTTGGGATACTGGTAGATAGTTTCGATCCATCAGGTGCATCTGTGTATTATAGATATCAATTTGAAGAAACCTATAAAATTGTTGCTAGATTTTGGGTTCCTGTAGACTTAACTCCATCTCTTGAGTTTGTTGAGCGTCCTGAAAGTCAAAGAATATGTTTTAATAGTAGTTCTTCTGAAGACTTAATTATAACCGATACTAATACCCTAAGTGAAGATCGGGTTAGTGGTTTTTTGTTGCGTTTTATCCCAGCAGAAGATATTGAGGTGGCCGAACGTTATAGTATACTCGTACGGCAGTTTGTTCAATCTCAAGAAGCCCAGGGGTTTTACCAAACATTAGCTAATTTTTCTGAATCTGAAAGTTTATTTTCACAAGTACAGCCTGGCTTTATAAGTGGTAACATCGTTTCACAACAAAATCCAGATGAGAGAGTGTTAGGGTATTTTAATGTAGCCTCTGTAAAAGAAGAACGTATTTTTTTTAACAGAGAAGATATACTAAATGATCTGCCAAGATTTTCTCCGGGTTGCGATAGAATAATACCGCTGCCTGGACCAGGAATAACCCCAGACCAATTCGACAGGCAATTACAAGACCTAATACGTTCAGGAAACGTTAAGTTTTTGGAGGAAATACGGGGAACAGATGGAGATGGAACGCTTGTTTTTGTTCCCAGACCTTGTGGAGATTGTACCGTTTTTGGAAGTAGTGTAGTACCAGAATTTTGGATAGATTAAATTATAATATATGACAAATGTTGTATCACATATAGGTGGTAATAAAGTTCTCAAGGTTTTTACCCTACTTAGTTTTTTCTCGATTTTTTTCTCGCAGGCGCAACATCGTCAAACCGCATTATCGACAGTAAAAGAAATTGAAGGTTTTAATCGAATCCCTCAAGAAAAAATCTTTATACATTATACAAGTACTTTGGCCTTTGCTGGCGAGTATTTACATTATAAAATATATTGTATTAATGAAGAAAATGGAAAGTTAAGTAGTATTAGCAAAATAGCGTATATACGCTTAATAAATGAAAAAGGGGAGTCTATTATTAAACACAAAATTGTATTACGGGATGGTACAGGTGAGGGAGACGTATTTATCCCAGTATCGATTCCTTCCGGAAGTTATAAAATAATAGGGTATACGCAATGGATGCTTAATGTAAGTGAATCTTACTTTTTTGCTGGTGATGTGAGTATTCTCAATCCTTATCAGGGAAATCAACAAAAGATACTGCCAGATGCGATTGAAGCAGATTCACTTAATACCAAAACAGAATCAGAAGAATCAAGAATCGTAGAGAGTAGCGTTAATAATTTGGTCTCAATTTCTTTAACAACAAAAGAATTTAATAAAAGATCAATGGTAGGTATCAAAGTTAAAAATGAAACATCAGCTTTGGGAGACTACTCAATATCGGTAAGAAAGGTAAATGAAATAACATCTTCCCCTTTACTAAACACAACGAATTTTGTAAATACGTATAGACAACAATCGACAACTTCTAAAAAGTTTTCCCGAAAATCTGTTTTTTTGCCAGAAATGAGAGGAGAACTTGTATATGGTAAAATCCTTTCAAATAATTCTTCACTACCAGTTTCAAATATTGACGTAGGCTTTTCTATACCCGAAAGTCCACACGGGATCTATGTGGTATCAACAGATGATGAGGGTAGTTTTGTTTTTAGTTTGGATAACAACTTTGAAAAAAGAAAGGGTACAGTTCAAATTTTAGATAAGAATAAGGAACAATATCAGCTGCAGTTAGAAGATATGCCTGAGGTGAATACCAAAAACTTAGATATGTATAAGTTTGCGATAACTCCGGAAGTGAAAAAAGAGATTGTAAAAAGAAGTATTTACAATCAAATAGAGCATAGTTTTTATAATCTTAAACCAGATACCTTGAAACAGATTAAAAAGACACTTCCGTTTTATGGTAAATTTTTCGAAAAATATGATTTAGACGATTACACTAGATTTAGTACCATAAGGGAAACTATAGTAGAAATTATAGATCGAGTTCGAACCCGAAAAACCAAGGATAAAAAAGAGGTGTTTGCAATCCAGGGAGATTATGCAGAGAAAAAAGATGATAAGTTATTACCACTGCTACTAGTAGATAATACAATTGTTCAAGAGCATGAAGATATCATCAATTACGATGCGAGGAAAGTTAAAAGTATTGGTTTTATAACCAATGTTTATTATCTAGGAACAAAGCGATATGATGGTGTTATATATGTAGAAACTTTAAATAATGATTTTCATGAGGGGTATGAGAAAAGTTATATTAAACCGATAACACTAGAACAGCCTAAGGAGAGAAAAAGTTATTATAAACAGAACTATCTAATAGAAAACGATTATGATCGTATTCCTGATTACAGATATCAATTATTATGGCAACCTAAGATTACTTTGGAAGCAAAAGAAGAACAACAGATAGATTTTTTCACATCAGATGCGACAGGAGAGTTCGAAATCTCTCTTGAGGGTTTTACCAGTGATGGAGAACCTATTTCCTTAAGAAAGTATTTTACGGTTAAATAAAACCACAATTTAAATTTTATCGCACAAAGGTAACTTTTGAAATTTTCCCTTCTATGATTTCATAGATAGCAATAACATTAGAATACTTATCTCCAAATCTAACATATTCCCGATCAACAATCTTATTATCAAGTACGATTCGATTTTTAATTTCACAGTATAAATTAGGGACACGATCGAACATGTCTTTAAATCTAGTCTTTAATTGTTCTTTACCGTTCATGATCAGTTCGTTGGGGAAATTGTAAATTTTAATGTCCTCGGCATAAGTATCCACAAAAGCATCAATGTTTCTGGCGTTGTAGGCATTAACTTGTCTTTGCACCAATTGTTCGGGAGTCTCTTTAAATATAGTGTCAACTACTAGAACTTGTCCGCTTTTTATCACGGTGTTTATGGAATTAAGATTTTGAAGATTTTCTATTGGATTTTTATCGAGAATTAAAATATCAGCCAGCTTATCCTCGCTAATAGATCCAAGGTTTTCAGATAAACCAAAACCTTTAGCAGCATTAATCGTAGAAGCTTTAAGAATACTCCAGTTATCTATACCTGCTAGTTTCATAGTTTCAATTTCTTGCATATAAGAAGAAGCATGCAAAGTACCTATGTTTCCAGCATCTGTACCAGTAGCAATGTTTACACCACTTTCTGTAAGTGTTTTTAAGTTCTTAAGCATGATACTATCACTTTTTTTATAATAGGCTTGCAGTCTTGAATCATCTTTTCTGAGGTTTTTAATTCTTTCAGGAACTTCTTTATCTGTATATTTTTTAAGATCTGTTAGTGATCTATAAACTGAAGGATGCCCAAATTCTAAATCTTGATAATGATTACTAGGTGTTGCAAGAAAAGATCTACCATAGTTTTTACTCACGATTAGGGTTGGAATGTAGGTAACATCATTAGACTTAACGAGTTCAACAAATTCCTGATCTACTTCTGTGTTATCTACACTATGTACTAAAATATCTGCCCCAGCTTTAATAGCAAGTTTGGCAGTCTCCAATTGTGTAGCATGTACGCTTAATTTTAAATTGTGTTTATGACTTAATTCAGCAATATGCTTTACGATAGCAAAATTTTTGTCTGCAGGTTGATCTTTTGAAACAATATACCATACTTTTATAAAATCAGGTTTATAAGCAATCATCTTATTAAATAACGCGGTTGCTTCTTCTTCTGAATTAATTTTCTCGATAGGGATATCATCTAATTTTGAAAATGCTTTAGGTTGATATGGAGAAAATAAAGGCCCGGTTAAAAAAACATTTGGAGATAGATGTTTTTTAGCAATACTATCTCTAACCTTGAAGTTAAAAAAAGGTCCTCCAACATCCATAACCGTCGTGATACCCAATCTGAGATATCGACTAAAATTATCTGCTATAATATCTTTTGCAAATTGTATTTCATCTTCATAAGGAACTATATGTCTTAAGTCAAGAGCGTCTGGTCTGGTATAAATACTACCGGTTTGAAAGAAATGGATATGAGTATCGATCATTCCAGGCATTGCAAATTTACCAGAACCATCAATAATGGTAACACCCTCAGTAGTCGGTATTTTATCTGAAGAAATTATGGATATTCTTTCTTCTTCAATTAAAATGTTTTGTTTTGTTTGTATTTGACCATTAGTTACATCAATAAGGCCGATGTTTTCTATTAATGTAGATTTAGATTTAGATTGTCCAAAAATTGCAGATGGACTTAAAATTACAAGCGAGAGAAAGATGATAATGTGTTTCATTGAATTATTGTACAAAAGTTACCTTTGAAATTTTTCCGTTTTTTACTTCATAAATAGCTACAGCTCCAAAACTCTGACCGTTTGCAGTTATAAATTCTTCGTCTATAACTTTGTTTCCTATAACAATACGATTTTTAATTTCACAATGTAGGTCAGGCGTGCTGTTGAAAAAGTCTGCATATATTTTTCGCATTTCTTCTAGCCCTTCAAATTCTATGGTATTTGGGAATTTATAGGCTTTGATATCTTTGGTGTATGTAGCTAAAAAACCTTCAATATCTCTAGCGTTATAGGCGTCTAGTTGTTTTTGAACAATATGTTCGGGAGATACATCAGATACAACTGCAAGTTTAGTAGCGCTAGCATTAACAGTCAGGCGTGTAATGTTACCAAGTTCTTTATTAGTAAATGTATGAAAAACGTTCCAGCTCTTGTCTGTTTTGGTGTTGAATTTAAAAATAGTATTTCCTTGCCCCATAAGTATGGTGTTATCATTCAACCAACACATATCTTCTACGCCAGGGATGGTATTTATTATTTTTTTTGTGGCACCCGTTGTAGGATTGATAGATTTGATTTCCCAGATTTTCCCTTCTTTGCTGATATAACTGATGAGGTTAGAATTTGGAATTTTATGTAATGATCTCCCCACTTTATTCTGATACGTAGTATTTGAATTGTCATTTAAATTTGAAACTACGAGAGACATCCCACTATCAACAAGTACAGACGATAAAAGAGTTTCTTTATTAAACCAAGTATGATATCCCACCTTGAGGTCTTCTATTAAGACTTTTGCAGTTCCTGTTTTATAATCATATCGATATAATAGCTGTTTTCCGTCGTTATCCAATCGTATTGCAGATACATCTTCTTGATTAGGGATTTTGGTTGGGGAGTATTCGCTTCCATCGGGTGTAGAGTTGATCCACTTTATCTTATTAGTTGAAATATCGTATAATGCAATATCGGTTTGATTGTTTAAAGTAGATGAAAAAAGAACGGAGTTGTCATCATAAAACGATGGCTGATTATCATACCCATCATTGTTGGAGATGTTTTTATGATTGCTTAGTACATAGTGTTCTCCTTTTTGAGAAACATCAAAAAGATGAACTTCTGTATTAGACTGTGAAAAAGCAGTGTAACTATAAATAAACAATATGATAAGAACCTTTGTACTTCTCATTTTTTATTTCGAAAATAGATCAAAAAAGTATTTTTTTTCTTAAGGATTTGTTAAGAGTAACTCTTGTTTTTGATTATCGTCTTAAGGCGTAAAGACCAAATAATGGCCCTATGCCTAGAAATAGATATAAAAGGGTAGGGTCAATTTTTCCAAGAAGAAATGATAGTAGTTGAATACTTCCTATGGTAATCGCAAAACCAATAGAGTTGGTGATAGTCAAAGCTGTTCCTCTTAATTCTGGAGGAGCCGCCGCGGCAACCATGGTCGAAAACTGAGGAGAGTCTGATATGACTACCATTCCCCAAATACACAATGCACCAATAAAAAAAGCAGGTTGTAAATAGAAAAGTAAGGGAGATACCAAACAGAAAAGTCCAGAAACCAATAACGAACGATAAGCCACTTTTCTACTGCCGGTTCTTAACGAAATCAAACCGCCCAGAATACATGATATGGTACCTGCGGCAATAATAATAAAAGACCAAAATGGTATTTGAAGAGTTGTGTTATATAGGGAAACATATGTTTTGAGTATCACAGGTACGAATCCCCAAAAGGCATATAATTCCCACATATGGCCAAAATAACCAAATGCTGCTTTTCGAAAACTTTGAATTTCAAAGAGTTGTGTAATTACTCCTAATTGCAATTTAGATACAGGTTTTCTAAAGGGACCATCGGGTACGAGTAACCACATACTTATACCTCCCAAGGTAGCTAAAACAGATGTTGTTATTATTACTGATTGATAATCGCTATTCCAAGAAAATTCGTTGATAAAATGCGGGAATGCCGTTCCCAATACTAGAGCACCTACCAGGTAGCCCAATGCTTTTCCTAAACCACCTTTATAGTAATCTGAAGCTATTTTCATTCCTATCGGATAAATTCCAGCCAAGAAAAAACCAGTTCCAAATCGAGCTGTTAAAACATTAAATACAGTGATGTTAGGAATTAGTAATGTGAGGTTACAGATACTACCCAATAGTGCACATATCAAGAATATACGAGAAGGAGAAAATCGATCGGCTAGAGTTAGCAAAGCAAAAGTAAGTGTACCAATGATAAACCCAAACTGCACAAAAGAAAGTAAATACCCCAGAATATTAAATTCTACATTGAATTGATTGGCAAGATCATCGATTACTGCATTACCTGCAAACCACAACGAAGTGCAGAAGAATTGAGATAAAATGATGACGGGAAGTATGTAAAATTTTGGTTTCAGAATATTCGATTATTGCGTTAAGTTAAACAAATGTGTTTAAAAGTTCATGTACTTGGTCGATATCTTGCACATAATATTTCGCTACGGTCTTTTTTAACCCCACTTTTATAGTATATGTGCTTTCTGGTAGTTCTCTAAATAAATGTTCATCTGTCCAGTCATCACCGATAGCAAAAATAAAATCATACGAGGTACCTAATAACATTTTTGAAGCCGATTTTCCTTTACTCACACCACTTACTTTAATTTCTAATACTTTGTCTCCTTCAAGAATTTCAAGATTATGATTAGCAATAAGTTGTTGGATAGTAGTTTTTAAGGAGTTTGCTCTTCTTTTTCCTAAGTCGGGATCAACATTTCTAAAATGCCATGCTAGGGAATACCTTTTTTCTTCTACCAGAGATCCCGGAGTTCGATCGGTGAAGGATTCCAGAATAGGGAGAATAGAGCCAAACCACTTATTATCGACCCTTTCCATTAATTCCCAATCTTTTTTTCCTTCTTTTAACCAAGCACCATGTTCGGTAATAAGAGTATATTCTTTGTGCCCAAACCATTTTTGTATAGTATCACGATCACGACCAGTAATAATAATTACTTTGGTATTTGGTTGTTCGTGCAAAGCATCTAGTAAATCAAAAACTCGTTGTGTAGGTTTTGCATTTTCCGGCAACTTTTCAAATTGAACCAGTGTACCGTCATAATCTATGAATAAAACCTTGTTTTTGGCCTTGTTAAAATCTGAAGTCATTGCAGACTGAATGCTGTCTGAAACTTTTTTTAAGCTGTATTCTTTGGTGTCATTTTTTATTCCTTCCAGAGCCTCCATAAAATCATTGGCCCACTTTTCAACATTATATCGTTGTAAACGTTTTTGCAAAGCATTATTTCTTTTTATTTGTTCTTCTTCAGGCATTTCAAGAGCAAACTTTAGAGTATCGGCGATTTCTTCAAAATTATTTGGATTGATAATAAGGGCTTCACTCATTTCGTTAGAAGCTCCGGTCATTTCACTTAAAATAAGTACCCCTTTCTTATCAACCTTAGATGCAATGTACTCTTTGGCCACCAAGTTCATACCATCACGAATCGGAGTGAGCAAAGCCACTTCGCTAGAAGTGTATAAATCAATAAGATTTTCAAAAGGCATAGAGCGATAGAAATACCAAATAGGAGTCCAGCTCACCTCTGCAAACTTACCATTAATTCTACCTACCAATTGATCAATTTCATTTTTTAATCGTTGATATTGTGGAACATCAGAACGAGAAGGAACGGCTAACATGACTAACCTAGCTTTACCTTTAAACTGAGGGTATTTGTCTAGAAAATATTCAAATGCACGTAGTCTATTTGCTATTCCTTTGGTATAATCTAATCTATCGATCGAAAGAATAAGTTTAGCTTGATTTTTACTTTTATTGAGGTGCTTATCAATTTCACGTTGTATCTCGGTTTGATCCTTTTTCTCTTGATTATTGTGAGCTTCGGCAGCATCATGAAACTTATTATAATCAATTCCCATTGGGAAGGAATCAACTTTAATGATACGATTATCAAGATGAATATTATTAAAGCTTATTTCATATCCCAAAATTCTTTGAACCGAACTTAAAAAATGACGTTCATAGTCATAGGTATGAAATCCAAGCAAATCTGCTCCCAGCATTCCTTTCAGTAACTCTTCTCTGCATGGAATCGTTCTAAAAACTTCATACGAAGGAAAAGGAATATGTAAAAAGAAACCTATAGATACGTTAGGCTTTTTTTTGCGGATCATTTCAGGAAGTAATAGCAATTGGTAATCATGAACCCAAACCGTATCACCATCATCCAAGTTTTCTAAAACAATATCTGCAAACTTTTGATTTACCTGTTGATAGGTATTCCAGGTACTTTTTTCAAATTCTGTATACTCCATGAAATAATGGAACAAAGGCCAGAGTGTATTATTACTAAACCCATAATAAAACCCTTCAATATCATCTTGAGTTAGCGGTACACCAACACATTGGTGTTTTGCTAATGCTGTATTGACTTGATTTTTGAGGTCTAGATTAAATTCTTCCTCAGTTAGACCACTCCATCCAATCCAAATACTGTTGTTTTGTGAATGTACAGATTTCATGCCTGTTGCCAATCCTCCAACACTAGGTGTAGTTTCAATGGTATTATCACGAATTTTTAATTGTAAGGGTAGTCTATTTGAGATTATGATAGTTTTACTCATAAAACGGGTTAAAGTTGGTTCTCTCTTTTAGATTTTTTGTTAAATTTCGGAAAACAAGATTAAAAAAACTGCTATTTAAAGGAAATTTATGAATAATCTGGATTATGGAATTATAGGAAATTGCCAAAGTGCGGCGCTTATATCGAAGTATGGATCATTAGATTGGTGTTGTTTGCCAAATTTTGATTCGTATTCTGTTTTTGCCAAAATTCTAGATGAAGAGAAAGGAGGGAGTTTTGAGATTCTGGTAAGTGATGATTATAAAGTCTCTCAAAAGTACATCAATAAAACAAATATTTTGGTTACCGAATTTAATAACGGTACAGATGCCTTTGAATTTATTGATTTTATGCCCAGATATAAAAATGATGATGGTACCTTTTATGCTCCTTCTGATATTGTTAGATATGTAAAGCTTCTATCTGGGGAACCCAAATTTAGAATAAAGTATGACCCAAAGTTGGAGTATGCTATGGGAAAAACCGATAATGAGCTGAAAACCGATTTTATTAAGAGTATCACCAATGAAGAGAAATATGATACGCTATACCTATACTCCGATTTAGATTTAGAGGCGGTATTACATGGTCGTGAAATTACTTTAGAAGATAATGCTTACTTCCTTATTAGCTATCATGAGAAAATACTCAAACAATCTTTAGAAAGATGTTACCTAAAACTTCAAAGAACTAGAGTATACTGGATGAACTGGAGTGAAAACACTACCTCTTACAAACTATATAATCAAGAAATATTACGAAGTGCATTAGTACTTAAGTTATTGAGCTATGAGAAATCGGGTGCGGTATTGGCTGCGGCCACAACTTCTCTTCCCGAAACTATAGGAGAGGTTCGTAACTGGGATTATCGTTTTTGTTGGATTCGAGATGCGTCAATGGTCATTAAGGTAATATCTGATTTAGGGCATAAACGACTTGCCCAGAGGTTTTTACAGTTTATTATTGATATAATTCCGGATAAAGATGAAAAAATACAAATCATGTACGGAATTAATGGCGAGCGAAAATTAACCGAAAAAACGCTAGACCACCTAAGTGGATACAAAGGATCTACGCCAGTACGAATTGGAAATGCAGCATATCATCAAAAGCAAAATGATATTTACGGAATTTTGATGAACGTGATCTACCAGCAGTTTGTGAAATTTGATTGTGATCTAGATAATAGTGAAAGTTTATGGACAATCTCCAAAAGTATTGTGCATATTGTTAATGTAAATTGGGAAAAACCAGATAAGGGGATTTGGGAATTTAGAACCGAAGAACGTCACTTTACATTTTCGAAATTACTTTGTTGGGTCGCTGTTGACCGAGCTATCAAGATAGCAGAGTTGATCAATAAAACGGATAATATTGATAAATGGACTAAGTTAAGAGACAGGATTTACAATGATATTTATGAAAATGCTTGGAACGAAGAGGTACAAGCATATACACAATCTTATGGCTCTCCCGATCTCGATGCTTCTACATTATTGATGGAATCTTATGGGTTTATTGAAGCAAATGATCCTCGTTTTATCAATACTGTTAGAGCTACAGAAAAAGAACTGTGTAATGATGGACTTATGTATCGTTACAAGAACAAAGATGATTTTGGACTGCCTTCATCTTCATTTACAATTTGTAGTTTTTGGTTCATTAATAGCCTTTACAAAATAGGAGAGCAGGAAAAAGCGAAAAAATTGTTCGATCAATTATTGTCTTATAGTAATCATCTTGGTCTCTTCAGCGAAGATATAGATTTCAAAACCAAAAGGTTATTAGGGAATTTTCCTCAGGCGTATTCTCATCTGGCACTTATAGAGACGGCAGTAAATTTTTCAGGAGGAGTAACCAAAGAAGAGAAGATAATGGAGACGATTCTATAACCTATGAAATGTAATTTTTATGATTACTCTTCTAATACAATAGTCCCAAAAATATCGGCATTTATCCATCCTTGGTTTTTGTCTTCGCCAGGTACGAAAACTGATCCCATGAAATTTTCTCTTTCTGGGCTCGAATCATTATCGTTATAGGCTATAGCAAAACCAATTTTTTGACCCTTTTGTAAGATTTTGGCATCATTAGCTTTTCCTTCTTCATAGGTGTCATCGTATACTGTAACCACAAACTCCCATACCGAAACATTATCGTTGGTAGTTCTTTTAGTTACGACATGGCTATTATATAAAATAGGTTCCTTTTTGGCGTCTAGATCAACAACATTGCCATCTAATGCTATGTGATAAGCAAAAGCATTATTATTAAATTGATGTTCGCCTCCAGAATTGTCAGCATCAATAAAAATTTCAACACAATCATCATCCCACCATTGTGTTAAAGGATCTTTATATTGGTCTAGAAGGATATTATCTTTCACTTCGACCAAAATATACAAAGCTTCTGGTGTCCAAGCAATTTTATATCGTCCAAAGAAATCATCTACAGTAGGATACTCACCAATCCAAGCCTGATCCATAGGTAACCATTTTTGCTCCTTCCAAACAGGATCATCCATCTTCCCATCTATTTCAGGAACAATAACAGCTTTGTTAACCGGTAATATTTGATGATCTTTTTTCTCTTTTTTTGTTACAGTTTGTGCTATAGAAACATTGGCTTCTGTATTTGTTTGAGTAACTTTCTTTTCGTTTTTACATGCTGTAAAAGCACAAATAACACCTAGTAGAATGGTAAATCGATTCATATTGAATTCCTGATAATAATATAAAATTAGTAAGCGATCATTACATATATAAGTAACAATCGCTTACTAGTATAACAAAAAAAATGTTAAAATTTAATAATTCTTATGAATTATTGTTTTACCACTTTTATTGGAGTTGATAATCTTGCTCCATTTAACTTAATGGTATAGAAATAAATACCACCTTCACCAAGTTTGGCACTTTGTAGAGGTATGTTTTGCTGTCCTGCTAAGGTTTTTTGACTAAAAATAGTACTTGTTTGACCAAGAATATTGGATACTGTTACTTCCAAAATACCATCAGAACTGGTGTTTACAGATAAGGTAGCGTTATCTTTTATTGGATTTGGCCATATACTAATGCCTTTACTTACAAGGGTTGCATTTTCATCATCAAAATCGTTAGCTAGGTTGGCTCTGTTTGCCGGACATTGTGTAGGGCAATTGTTGGACCAGGTTCCGGTACTTTTTCCATTACTATTTCCTGTTACCCTAAACCATCCGTCAGTCCCTCTGGTAAGATCCACGGTTTGTTGACCGTTACCATTGTTAAATACCACGCCAATATCATTTGTAGATACTCCATTAGGAATAGTAAACGAACTGCTAGACCACGATGTACCGCTAAGATTGCTCATAGATTGTCCAGGCCAGCCCGAAGTTCCTGATAAAGTCTGATTTGTGGCTCTGTTAAACAGGTATATATTGGTAGTGTTACCCCAACCTCCTGGTCTTAGGAAATTAAGTGTTACATCATTTGATCCTGAAGATCCACTACAACCATTGGGGCAAGTATCTGACCATGTACCGTTAGTGTACCAACCTGTAGTACTTCTACTTAAATCATCTGTTTGGTTGCCGCTTCCGTCATTAAAAATAACTCTAATATTAGCTGCTGAGGTGCCTGCTTGTGGAGTAAGTGTATAAGAGTACCATTGAGTTCCCGATATATTGCTCATAGATTGTCCGGGCCATCCTGATGTTCCAGGTAGGGTAGCATTGGCAGAAGCGTCAAAGAAATACACATTAATAGAATTACCCCATCCATTTGGTTTTTGGAAATTGACTGTAAAAGGATCTACGGTATCGTTACCTCCACCGGTATTGTTTCCTCCTTGTGTCCAAACAGCATAATCATTACCCGAAGTTCTAAGTGTCCATCCGCTTCCATTAGGAGACCAGTTTCCGCTTCCTAATTTCATAGCAATAGTTCCGTTTCTTCCATCTATATAAGCTGCGTATAGATCATTTCTAGCTTCAGCTATATTAATAGATGATCCTGAGAATACTCGAACATCTTTTCTAATAGCGATTAAATCTTTTATTGCATCGCGTACCCCTGTTCCGGCATTAAAAAAATGTGTCCAAAACACCATTGGGTTACCTGGGTGAGTAAGAATATATGCATATCCTTTTCTTAGGTTGGTTTCTCCTCCAGGGAATACAAAATTCGATCCGCAACATTGTTGTGCTTCACCTGTATCATGGTTATCTAAAAATGTTACAGATTTTGTAGGGTTAATACCAATCATACCAGATGGGTTTCCAGCAAAATCTCTTAAATACGATAAGTTGTTGTCTCTTAGCGCGTTTTGTAAACTTACTTTGGTGTTGAAGTCAAAGGCAGAAGAAGAGCCTTGGGTCCAATTCACAAAATTATTGGTCTGCTCTCTGCTACTTTCTAGTAATTCTCCAACGGCAAAATACGGGCTTGTAGCATCGTTATATTCTTTGTTGTAAATAGGATTGTATCCATGAACAAAATCGTATCTCCATCCATCAAACCCTATATCATTCTTTAAAAAGTTCATCCATCTTATAATTTCCTGGCGAACTTCAGGGTTTTCATGATCTAAATCTCTCGCTGCTGCAAATCCTCCATTAGATCCATCAGCTTTAAGCGCTGTCCCTGGGAAAAAGTCATTATTGACACTAAAATTAACAGGAAAGTTTACAAAGTTTCTACCCTCATCGTCGGCTGTGATATAAAATGTAGGCCATGCCGGATTGGTGAAGGTTACTGCATCATTAGTACCAACTCGGTGATTGATAACGATATCACTTATTACCCTGATGTCGAGTGCATGATATTGGTTAATTAAATTTCTTAATTGTGTTTCAGAACCGTAAGCACTATCAAAGTTATAGAGTTCTCTTGGGAGATATCCTTGTGGAGCAGCAGAATTACTTGGAGGCGGCATCCAAATTAAGTCTATACCAGCATCTTTAATGGCGTTTCTGTTTTGGGTTACAACGTTATACCAAGTTTGGCCAGCAGGTTGGTTTTGTACATTCCAGTCAAAAGCCTGGAACATAACATCTTCATCTTGTGCTTGAATTCCGATAAAAGGAATTAACAAAAGCAGCATTACTAAAATTGATGTAAAAAAATTTCGTTTCATTGCATGATTTTTTGAGTTTGGTTACAAGTAAAATATACGAACGTGTCTCGTGTTTAAGTAATTAATGATAAGCTGTCATTAATGTAGTTCTAATGTGATCTAAAGGAGTGGTTGTATTGAAATAAGTCTCTGGAGAATTAAAGTAATAAAGTGTCAATATTTATTCATATAAAGCTCTAAACTACGGTGCTATTTCTTTGTTAGGTTAGGAAGTGTAGAAATAAGATGGTAGTATACAGATACTTAAAATATCCTTACAATAGTTTTTAGAATTTAAATTGGTTTCGAATTAATCAATAAAAGATAACTGTGTTCGATGATTAATGAGTAGCGCAAATAAATTTAAAATTTTCGCTTTGAAGTAAATGAAATTCATAATTAATAAATTTTTGTTTGTAAAAGTGTTTCTTGTGTTAAATTTTATCTAAGTTATTGCGAATTATTTAATTTTTTGGGTAACCAAGTCTACTACAACGTTTTCGTGTTGATAAATTATTGATTTTTAGGCTAGATACTGGTTAGTTAGTGTATGTTTTTAGAAAATTGATCTAAATAGTAATGTTTTGGTAATATTTAGGTTGTAAAGGTCTCTTTTGAGCTGTTTAATTTTATGAGACTAACTTAAAATATTACATAATGAAAAATCGATTTAGATTATTAAGCATTGCTTTATTGAGTCTGTTTTTAACTGTTGCTTGTGATCAGTCTGAAGAAGAACAAACAGCGGATTCTGTGGGACTTGAAATTCAGGAAACAGATGCTATAAAAGGAACCAAACAAATTAATGGCCATGATATACAGTACAATGTCGTGTCAAAAAACGATGTAGTGTATACGGCAAAAATTAGTATTGATAAACACGTATTATTTGCGACTGTTGACTATGGTACAGAAAGTATTGATCTAGATAGCAATGGGGCGATTTTGACTATTGGTCATAAAGAAGCCTTCTTAGATTTGGGAAAGGAGTTATCGGCGTTTCTTTTCAAAGATGGATCTACGAATGACTTTACCATGGTAGAGTTTACTTTATTGAGATTATTAGAATATTGGGCTAAGTCACCTAATTATTACAAATATCAAAAAATAAGTATAAAAGGGAATATAATGAATGGTATTAAAGGTTCGAATGAAGGTGTAACTTGTATAAGAAAAAACACCTATGTAACTGCAGTATATGACAATGCTGGTGGGAGAGAATTCAGAGATCGAAAGTTGGTGAATGGAGACCGTTGTCTCGGGCGTTGTGGTTCTGGGTGTCCGGGTATATTTACTTTGGCAAGTGCATGGACCAAAGATTGTTTGGATCACGATCAATGTGGTAGAGTATTAGGAGGTAGTACCAATCCTTTTGATAGTAATTGCGGTGATGAATATGCTCAGGCGGCAGATGATTACCTTTTTGGAGTAATACGAGGTTGTAGAGGGTAAACAATATTGTATAAAAAAACCGCCTTTTACCCAATATAAAAAGGCGGTTTCTTAAATCAAAATTAAACAACTCCCTAGTTTAACGCCGTAGGGTGGGCTATACCTCAATTAACCTAAAAAGTATCCGTTTTCTTCAGAAACTTTATTAGCAATTTTTGTTCTTAGCTCAACAACGTTAGGTTGATTTGCATATTTAGTAAAACGCTTAAGACCCATTAACATCATTCTTTGCTCATCACCTTCAGCAAAAGAAACGATTGCTTCTTTTCCTTTTTTGATAATGATGTCTACTGCATTGTATAAGTACAACTGGCTCATCGCGATCTGAGTCTCCTGAGATTCTTCACCAAAACGCTTAGCGTTTTTCTCTGTACGAAGAATTGCAGATTCAGCCATATAGATTTCAATTAAGATATCTGCAGCAGCCATTAATAATTGTTGGTGCTCTTCTAATTTTGGTCCGAATTTTTGAACCGCAGATCCTGCTACCATCAAGAATACTTTCTTTAATTTGGCAATAATTTCTTTTTCTTCTGAGAATAAAACCGAATAATCTGGAGTATCAAATGAAGGAATACCAGTTAGTTCATCAGCAACTTTCATTGCAGGCCCTAGAAGATCTACATGACCTTTCATTGCCTTTTTAACTAACATTCCTACCGCCAACATTCTGTTAATCTCATTGGTACCTTCATAGATACGAGAAATACGAGCATCTCTCCAAGCAGATTCCATAGGCGTGTCAGCAGAGAATCCCATACCTCCGAAGATCTGGATACCTTCGTCTGTACAATTTTGTACATCTTCAGAAACAGCTACTTTAAGAATAGAACACTCAATAGCATATTCTTCTACACCTTTAAGTTCTGCTTCCTGGTGGGTGTTACCTTCGGCTTGACGAATTGCAATTCTATCTTCGATATTTTTTGCAGCTCTATAACTCGCAGATTCATCGGCATAGGTATTGGTTGCCATTTCTGCAAGTTTAGATTTTATAGCTCCAAAATTAACGATTGGAGTTTTAAACTGAATACGCTCATTAGCATATTTTGTTGCTTCGTTAATTACTCTACGTTGCGCATCAAGACAAGCTGCAGCTAATTTGATACGACCAACATTTAAAGCATTCATTGCGATTTTAAAACCATTACCTCTTTCAGATAACATGTTCTCTACCGGTACTTTTGTTTCGTTAAAGAATACCTGACGAGTAGAAGAGGAGTGAATACCTAATTTTTTCTCTTCATCACCTAGTGAGATTCCATTAGGATTTGCTGGATCATATTCTACGATAAAACCTGTAATGTTTTTGTCATCTTCAATACGAGCAAAAACGATCATTAAGTTACAAAACCCTGCGTTTGAGATCCACATTTTTTGACCAGAGATCGAATAATGTTTTCCATCTTCAGAAAGAACAGCTTTGGTTTTTCCTGAGTTGGCATCAGATCCTGCACCTGGCTCAGTTAAACAGTATGCTCCCATCCACTCACCAGTAGCTAGTTTAGAAACATACTTTTTCTTTTGCTCTTCATTTCCGTATAAAGAAATGGGCATAGTACCAATACCAGTGTGTGCTCCAAAAGCCGTACTGAATGATCCTGTTGCTCCAGAAATATAATCACATACTAGCATTGTAGAAACAAATCCCATTCCTAATCCGTCATAATCCTCAGGAACAGCTACTCCTAAAAGACCAAGCTCACCAGCTTTTTTCATACACTGCTCAGTGTAATCATAGTCTTTAGATTCAAATCTTTCCCAATGTGCCCATAATTCACGGTCTACAAATTCTCTTGCGCTATCACGCATCATTCTTTGCTCTTCAGAAAAATCTTCTGGAGTAAATACATCTTCACATTTCGTTTCCTTTACAAGGAATTGCCCTCCTCGTAGAATATCTTTATTTACAGTTTCTGTACTCATCTTCTTCGTATTATATTTCTTCTTTTACTCTTTATATTAATTCAAAAATTCAAAAATACCGGCAGCTCCTTGTCCTGTTCCTACACACATGGTTACCATACCGTATTTTCCTTTCATTTCACGCTTGCGCATTTCGTCAAATAGTTGAACAGATAGTTTTGCTCCAGTACAACCTAGTGGGTGACCTAAGGCAATAGCTCCACCATTAACATTAATAATATCAGGGTTTAGTCCTAATTCTCTTATTACAGCAAGGGATTGCGATGCAAATGCTTCATTAAGTTCAATAAGTTCTACATCATCTTGATTAAGACCAGCCTGCTTTAATGCTTTAGGGATTGCCTTTACAGGGCCAATACCCATAATTCTTGGTTCTACACCTGCAGCAGCATAATTTACCATTCGAGCAATTGGCTCAAGGTTTAGTTCCTTCACCATTTCTTCACTCATTACCATTACAAAAGCAGCGCCATCACTCATTTGAGAAGAGTTTCCTGCAGTAACACTACCTCCAGCAGCAAATACTGGTCTAAGTTTCCCTAGTACTTCTTTGCTAGTACCTGCACGTGGTCCTTCATCTTTATTTACTGTATATGATTTAGTAGCTTTTTTACCACTAGCATCAATATAAGTTTGCTCTACATTGATAGGAACGATTTGATCCTGGAAACGGTTTTCTGCTTGAGCTTTTAGCGCTTTCATATGTGAGTTGTATGCAAACTCATCCTGATCTGCTCTAGAAACTTTATACTGGTCTGCTACAGCTTCTGCGGTATTACCCATTCCCCAGTAATAACTTGCGTTATCTTTGGCTAGGTCATAGTTTAGATCAGTTTTAAAACCTGTCATTGGTACGGCGCTCATACTTTCCGCACCACCTGCGATAATACAGTCTGCCATTCCTGCCTGTATTTTTGCAGTAGCAATACCAATAGTTTCTAGTCCCGAAGAACAGAATCTATTTACTGTTACACCAGGTACATCGATAGAGTCTAATCCCATAAGAGAAATTAAACGTGCCATATTTAATCCTTGCGCGCCTTCTGGCATTGCATTTCCTACGATGACATCGTCAATTCTTGCTTTATCTAGTTGTGGCAGCTCCTTCATCATGTATTCGATAGTTTCTGCAGCCAACTCATCGGTTCTTTTAAATCTGAACAATCCACGGGGAGCCTTTCCCACAGCTGTTCGATATGCTTTTACTATATATGCTGTTTTCATCTTTTTTCTTTTTCTAAATTCTAGTTTCTAAGAGGTTTTCCTTTCTTAAGCATATGTTCGATACGCTCAAGGGTTTTACGTTCTGTACAAAGAGATAAGAAAGCTTCTCTTTCAAGGTCAAGTAAATATTGCTCAGTCACCAAAGTAGGTTCAGATAAATCTCCTCCAGCCATTACATATCCAAGTTTGTTGGCTATTTTATGATCGTGTTCAGAGATAAACCTACTCGCTTCCATAGAATCTGTTCCTACCAAGAACATTCCTAATGCTTGCTTACCAAGTACTTTAATGTCTTTACGACGAGGAGGTTGTGTATATCCTTGCTCTGCCATTAATTTTGCATGTGCTTTTGCAGTAGCGATTTGACGATCCTTATTAACTACAACAATATCTTTACCTTTTTGTAGTAAGTTCGTATCAAAAGCCTCATATGCCGAAGTAGACACCTTAGCCATACCGATGGTTAAGAAATGTTCTTGAAGTATATTAAGCTCTACATCATTTTTCTTAAATAGATCAGCAGCTCTTAATGCCATTTCTTTAGATCCACCACCACCAGGGATCACACCAACACCAAACTCTACAAGTCCCATATAAGTTTCTGCAGCAGCTACAACTTTATCTGCATGAAGTGAGATTTCACATCCCCCACCAAGAGACATTCCATGCGGAGCAACTACAGTTGGTATTGCAGAATAACGCATACGCATCATAGTATCCTGGAAATATTTAATAGCCATATTCAACTCATCATATTCCTGCTCAACGGCCATCATAAATATCATTCCGATATTTGCTCCTACAGAGAAGTTTGCTCCCTGGTTACCAACTACTAATCCTTGGAAATCTTTTTCAGCAAGATCTATGGCTTTATTAAGTCCGGCAAGGACGTCTCCACCGATAGTATTCATCTTACTTTGGAATTCTACATTTAAAATTCCGTCTCCAAGGTCTTCAACTACAACTCCGCTATTTTTGAATACTTTAGCAGATTCTCTGATGTTATCAAGAATGATGAATGCATCTTGACCGGGAACTTTAACCTGTGATTTTTGTGGAATATCATAGTAGTATGTAGCTCCTTCTTTCACTGTGTAGAAAGAAGTGCTTCCAGAAGCGATCATTTCGTTTACCCAAGCAGCTGGTTCATACCCTTCTGCTTTCATCATTTCGATTCCTTTTTCAACCCCAACAGCATCCCATATTTGGAAAGGACCATGCTCCCATCCAAAACCGGCCTTCATAGCATCGTCGATCTTATATAGATCATCTGTGATCTCTGGAATACGGTTTGAAACGTATGCAAATAAAGCCGCGAGATTTTTACGATAAAATTCTCCTGCTTTATCTTTTCCGGAAACTAATACTTTAAAACGATCAATAACTTTATCAATAGTTTTAGTCATTTCAAGAGTTGCAAAAGAAGCTCTTTTCTTTTCTCTATATTCTAAAGTATCTAGGTCTAAAGAAAGGATATCCTTTTTTCCTTCAGGTGATACATGTTTTTTGTAGAATCCTTGTTTTGTTTTACTTCCTAACCATTTGTTTTCCATCATTGTATTGATGAAATCTGGCAGTTTGAATAGCTCATGGCGCTCATCATCTGGGCAGTTTTCGGCAATACCGTTGGCTACATGAACCAAAGTATCTAATCCAACCACATCCACTGTTCTGAATGTTGCAGATTTAGGACGACCAATAACTGGTCCTGTAAGTTTATCTACCTCTTCGATAGTTAATCCCATATCTTTTACCATATGAAATAAACTCATAATACTAAAGATACCAATTCTGTTACCAATAAATGCTGGAGTATCTTTGGCTACTACAGAAGTTTTTCCTAAAAATTGTTCTCCATAACCATTTAAGAAATCTAATACTTCCTGAGAGGTATTAGGTCCTGGAATAATTTCAAATAATTTTAAGTAACGTGCAGGGTTAAAGAAGTGTGTTCCGCAGAAATGCTTCTGGAAATCTTCGCTTCTTCCTTCACTCATAAATTTAATTGGAATACCTGAAGTGTTTGAAGTAATTAAAGTACCAGGTGTTCTGTATTTTTCTAAGTTTTCGAAAACTTGTTTTTTAATATCTAACCTTTCTACAACCACCTCGATGATCCAATCTACATCGGCAATTTTTGCTATATCATCTTCAAGGTTTCCTGTAGTGATTCGATTTGCAAATTTTTGATCATAGATAGGAGAGGGTTTCGATTTAAGAGCGGCAGTAAGCGAATCATTTACTAATCGATTTCTTACTACTTTATCTTCAAGAGTAAGGCCTTTTGCCTTTTCTTTATCGTTTAGTTCTCTGGGAACGATATCTAATAATAGAACTTCTGCACCAATGTTGGCGAAATGACATGCAATTCCCGAGCCCATAATTCCTGAGCCGACGACTGCAACTTTTTTAATGATTCTTTTCATTGTTGAACTTCTGGTTGTTAAGGTTTTATAGATTCTTGTTTCGTATAAATTTTCTTCGACGCTATTAAGTCGTTTATAATCTGAAATACCTCCAAAAAGGTATCTAGTTTTTCCTTCGGAATATGTTTTTTCACCGCGTTGTCAAAGGTGAAAACTACTTCTTTTGAAAAATTTCTCATTTCAACACCAAAAGGGGTGAGATAGATGAGAACGCCACGACCATCTTGAGGGTTTTTCTTTCTAAAAATCAACCCTTTTTCTTCCATGGTCTTTAAAGTACGCGATAGGCTGGTTGCTTCCATACCCATTTTGGGCCCTAAAGAGGTAGATGGAGTACCATTTTCGGGATCGATACTTAGTAGCGCAAACCCAGTAGCCATTGTACTTCCTTTTTTACTAGCTTCTTCATTATACATTTTGGCAACCGCCATCCATGTAGCTCGAAGAGCATAATCAATTGTTTTTTCCCGCATTTAAATATAATTGTGTGGTAAAGGTAAGAAAAATTTATTATGCACGCATAATAAATAACACAAAAATTTAAGAAATGATGAAGTAATTTACGTTTTTCTGATGAATTAATAAAAAAACTCCTCATAAAATGAGGAGTTTACTGATTTACAGTTAAGCTTGTATATAATTAATAATGTAATCAGTAAATTGAATTAGCCATAAATCTTCGCGTATAACGCACTATATTTTTCTTTGATTATTTTTCTTCTTAGTTTCATGGTCGGGGTTAGATGACCAGCATCGATACTCCATTCGTCTGGTGTAAGTTCAAATTTCTTTACACGTTCCCATTTACCAAATTTTTCATTGTGTTCGTCTATCTCTTCTTGATAACGATCGATTACTGTTTGATTTGCGATAATGTCGTCAAAAGAATCGCCAACTTTAATTCCTTTGCGTTCTGCCCAATCCTGTAAAAATTCGAAATTAGGTTGAATAAAAGCAGCGGGCATTTTTTCACCTTCTCCAATTACCATGATTTGTTCTATAAAACGAGACTGTTTCATAGCGTTTTCGATAATTTGAGGAGCTACATATTTACCTCCAGAAGTTTTAAACATTTCTTTTTTACGATCTGTAATGCGTAAAAAGCCTTCGCTATCGATTTCTCCTATATCTCCTGTATGGAAATATCCATCCTTTAGTACTTCGTTAGTTTTTTCTGGGTCTTTATAGTAACCTTGCATTACCTGAGGTCCTTTTACCAAAATCTCGCCATCATCTGCGATTTTTACTTCGGTGTCTGGGATCATTCTTCCAACTGTACCAATTTTAAAGCCATTGTCTCGTAAATCGTTAACAGAGATTACCGGCGAAGTTTCAGTAAGACCATAACCTTCCATAACGGCCATTCCTGCAGCATTAAAAACTCTTGCTAGTCTAGGTTGTAGTGCAGCACTTCCTGAAGCAATTACTTTTAAATTACCTCCCAGAGCTTCTTGCCATTTGCTAAAAATTAATTTGCGAGCAAGTCCCAATCTTTTTTCATACCACCAACCATTAGCACCATACGGTTCATATTTTAACCCGAGCTCTACAGCCCAGAAGAATAATTTTTTCTTTAAACCAGTTAAATCTGCTCCTTTTGCAATAATCTTGTCATATACCTTTTCAAGAAGTCTAGGTACTGCCGTCATTACATCTGGTTTTACTTCTTTAAGGTTATCGCTTATAGTTTCAAGCGATTCAGCAAAATAGATAGTAACCCCTAAATATTGATATAGATACATCAACATTCTCTCATATATATGACAAACTGGTAAAAAACTTAACGCTTTTCCTTCTCCAGAGTTAATTGGGAAACGGGTAGCTGCATTTATGGCATTGCTTACCACATTTTTGTGACTCAACATTACACCTTTAGGTCTACCAGTGGTTCCAGAAGTATAAATTAAGGTCGCTAAATCGTCTTCTTTAATCGAAGCCATAATTTTTTCTACTTCTTCCTGGTTACTAGCATCTTTCCCAAGATCAAGAACTTCATTCCAGCTTTTACATCCTTCAATATCATTAAAAGAATACACTTCCTTAAGAGAAGGAACATTTCCTTTTATATTGTTTACTTTTTCAAATACTTCATCATCAGAAACGAAACAATACACAGATTCTGAATGATTTAACACATATTCATAGTCTTCTTGCGAAATAGTGGGATAGATAGGAACATCTTGCGCACCAATTTGTAGTACACCTATATCAGTAATGTTCCACTCTGTTCTATTGTTTGAAGATATAATAGCGATTTTATCGTTGGGTTTTACACCAAGTCTTAATAATCCTCGGCTTATTTGGTTTGCTTTTTCAATATACTCTGCAGTTGAAGTAGCAATCCATTCACCATTATATTTTGTAACCAGAGCTTTATCTAAATTAAATTTCTCTAGTTGATAGTGTGGAAAATCAAATAATCTAGTAATTGTTGTCATAAGTTGTTTTAAAAATTCTTAGCAGTTTTTGTTTTTCTTAAACTACTATGCGTGCATAGTTTCGCAAATTATAAAAAATCTTATAATACACAACCCTAATATATAAAAAAAGGAGCTTTTATTTAATAACTCCTTAATATTTTCTCGCTTTTGATGCGATATTATAGATTTGAGATGATAGTTGCTCAATGTATTACATCAAATTAACTATCATCTCATTTATATATGTCAAGTAGTATTACCTGTTTTCAATCCATTTTCTGGCATTTACAAAAGCTTCTATCCATGGAGAAACTTCATCTTTTCTTCCATCAGGATAATTGGCCCAGTTCCATTGAAAGATAGAACGCTCGATATGCGGCATCATTACGAGATGTCTACCTGTTCTATCTGCCATCATGGCCACATTATAGTCTGATCCATTGGGGTTAGAAGGATAAGAATTATAGCCATATTTAGCTACAATGTGATATTGGTCTTCTGGTAATGGAAGGTTAAATTTTCCTTCTCCATGAGAAATCCACACCCCTAAAGTACTTCCTGCTAGGGAAGATAGCATTACAGAATCATTATCTTGAATTTTGACAGAAGTAAATGCGCTTTCGTGTTTATGTGATTCATTATGAAGCATTTTTCCATGAACTTTATGATCTGGGTTTATAACTTCTAGTTCCATAAACAGTTGGCAACCATTACATATACCTACAGATAGGGTGTCTTCTCTTTTGAAGAAATTCTTTAAAGCTGTATTTGCTTTTTCGTTGTAAAGAAATGCACCAGCCCATCCTTTGGCAGAACCTAACACATCGCTATTAGAAAAACCACCAACAGCTCCAATAAACTGTATGTCTTCCAATGTTTCTCGGCCAGAAATTAAATCGGTCATGTGTACATCTTTTACATCAAAACCGGCCAAATACATTGCATTTGCCATTTCGCGCTCAGAATTACTTCCTTTTTCTCGAATAATAGCAGCCTTTGGTCTTGGTTTACTACTGTCGATAATAGGTTTTCTTCCCATAAAGTGAATTGGGAAAGCATACTGTAACGGCTGATTTGCATAATTTTCATATCTCGCTTTCGCCAGATCATTAGCCGTTTGTTTTTGGTCTAGTAAATAAGAAGTTTTATACCAGGTATTCCTTAATTCGGCTACATCAAAATTGAAGGTGTCATTTCCATTGGTAAGTTGAACAGACGATTTATCTGTAACCTTACCAATATTAAAAAATTGAATATTCTTTTCTGAAAGAACGGCTTCTAGGTTTGTATTGGGAGCACTTTGAAAAACAATCCCTGCATTTTCTGCAAAAAGTAGTTTTACGGTATCTGATTCTTCTATATCAGATAAGTTAATTTCTGCACCCAGCTCAACATCAGCAAAACACATCTCTAATAATGTGGTAATTAAACCACCAGAAGCTATATCATGACCTGCAATGATTTTGCGATCACGAATTAAATCCTGAATTACATTAAAAGTATTTTTGAAATTTTCAGCATCTAGTACATTTGGTGCGTTTGAACCAATTTTGTTTTGTATTTGTGCAAAAGAAGATCCACCAAGTTTATGCTCATCTTGCGACATATTGATATAATAGATATCTCCTCCGTATTTTTTAAATACTGGTTCTACTACTTTATTAATATCGTTACAATTGGCAGTAGCAGAAATAATTACAGTTCCAGGAGCTATAACTTCTTCATTAGCGTACTTTTGTTTCATAGATAATGAATCTTTCCCTGTAGGAACATTTATTCCTAGCGCTATAGAGAAGTCTGAAACTGCTTTAACAGCTTCATATAGTCTAGCATCTTCGCCTTCATTTTTACAAGGCCACATCCAGTTTGCTGATAGCGAAACAGATTGTAACCCATCTTTTAATGGAGCCCAGATAATATTTGTTAATGCTTCTGCTATAGAATTTTTACTTCCCGCTTCTGGGTTTATTAGACCCGAAATAGGAGAGTGGCCAATAGAGGTAGCAATACCTTCTGTAGATTTATAGTCTAAAGCCATAACTCCACAATTATTAAGAGGAAGTTGTAGAGGACCCGTACATTGTTGCTTGGCTACTCGACCTCCAACACATCGATCTACTTTATTTGTTAACCAGTCTTTACAAGCTACAGCTTCCAACTGTAATACTTGCTCAAGATAAGATGATAAATCATCAATATGATATGCAACTTGATTGTAATCTCTTTCTACGATCGAATCTTTCATGATTGTCTTTGGAGAGCTACCAAACATATCTTCCAAAGCAAGATCCATTGGTGTATCACCTTTGGTTTTTGAAGTAAAAGTGAATCTATGATCACCTGTAACATCTCCAACCTGATACAAAGGAGAGCGCTCTCGTTCTGCTATTCGTTCTAATGTGTCTATATCTTTTTGACCAATAACCAACCCCATGCGTTCCTGAGATTCGTTTCCTATAATTTCTTTTGCAGAAAGTGTTGGGTCACCAACTGGTAATTTATCCAAGTCGATCTTTCCTCCGGTTTCCTCAACCAGTTCAGAAAGACAATTTAAATGTCCTCCAGCACCGTGATCGTGTATAGAGACAATAGTATTTTCTTCACTTTCTACCATTCCTCGAATAGCATTGGCAGCACGTTTTTGCATTTCGGGATTAGAACGTTGAATAGCATTTAATTCTATACCACTGCTAAACTCGCCTGTATCTGCCGAAGAAACTGCAGCACCTCCCATTCCAATTCTATAGTTTTCTCCTCCAAGGATGATGATTTTATCACCAGATTCAGGAGTTTCTTTGATCGCTTGATCCTTTTTACCATAACCAATACCACCAGCAAGCATGATCACTTTGTCAAAGCCTAGTTTTCTGGCATCTTCTTCATGTTCAAAAGTAAGCACAGAACCAGTGATTAAAGGTTGGCCAAACTTATTTCCAAAATCTGAAGCTCCATTAGATGCCTTAATAAGGATATCCATAGGAGTTTGGTATAACCACTTTCTTTCATCCATTCCTTGTTCCCAAGGTCTATTCTCTTCTAACCTTGAGTAGGAAGTCATGTATACCGCTGTTCCCGCCAAAGGTAATGATCCTTTACCACCAGCTAATCTATCTCTTATTTCTCCTCCAGATCCCGTAGCAGCACCATTAAAAGGTTCTACAGTAGTAGGGAAGTTATGTGTTTCGGCTTTTAATGAAATAACACTTTCAAACTCTTTTTCTTCATAAAAATCTGGCTTATCTGCTGTTTTAGGAGCAAATTGGGTCACTTTTGGACCTTTTATAAAAGCTACGTTATCTTTATATGCAGAAACAATATCATTCGGATTGGTTTCCGAAGTCTTTTTGATAAGTTTAAATAATGAAGTAGGCTGTTCTTCTCCATCGATAACAAACGTACCATTAAATATTTTATGGCGGCAATGTTCAGAATTTACCTGCGAGAACCCGAAAACTTCGGAATCGGTAAGTTTTCTACCAATTTTTGAACTCACTTCTTCCAAATATGTGATTTCTTCTTCACTTAAGGCTAAACCTTCTTGGGTATTATATGCAGCAATATCATCAATTTCCTGAATAGCTTCAGGAGTGATATCAATTGTAAAAACTTCTTGATGTAAACCTTTATACTTTTGGGAGAGCATAGGGTCAAAATCTTCAAAGTTTTCAGGAACAGCCTGAAATTCTTCAATTCTAATAATCCCTTCGATACCCATGTTTTGAGTAATCTCAACGGCATTAGTACTCCAGGGCGTTATCATTGCGGCACGTGGACCAACAAAAAAAGCGTCAATAGACGCCGAAGATATTTTAGGTTGGTTGCCAAATAACCATGTAAGTTTTGTTGCATTTTCAGAAGAAATTTCTGCCTGAGTTTGAACAGCAAAAACCTTCTCTTTTTGGTTTCCGAAGAAGTGAATCATACTTCTATTATTTGTGTTGTTTTTATTAAGCTGCAAATTTACTATTTTAAATGTAAAATCAAGCACAAAATTAAGAATGGATAATTTAGTTATTCACTGTATTTATAATGTGTAAAATGTAAGTGCTGTAAAAACTGCAAACAATGTCTAATTAAGGTTTAAACCATCATAAATTGTAAATCCTATCACATTACACCTTACTTTGTTTTTTATGCCTAAATATTTGATGAAGTTTTCCCTATTTTATTACTGTCGTAATTAAACTGTTTGAAGCATCTAAATCGGTTTTTTTCAATAACACCTCGTTTAGTGTAATAATATCTTCTTGAGCTAAGGCTCTAGTGGCAATTTTTACTTTTTTTGGTTTTTTTTCGTCATTGTTGTAGTGTATTAAAAGGAGTTTATTAGCGATTTTAAATTGTGTGATTTGATCATATTTTACGAATTTTTTTGAAGCTATAACACCTAATTTAATCTCTAAATATTGTGGATACACCTTTACGATTTTTAGGTTCTGATTTAGACCACCTATTACCAATAAGAAAATGCCTAAACCAATAAGTGTTAAGTTTCCTAAGAGAAAAAAAAGCATAACTCCACCAAGCAACATTATGCTACCCATGATAAAGGATTGATTAGCGACTTTTTTGCTCAACGAGAATTCTTGTATTAGTTCCATATTTAAAGTGTGTTAATAAATTTTTCTTCTTTGATTTGATTTAAAATTTTTCGAGCTCCAAATACTCCAATAATACCAATAGGAACAAAAATGGCACTGCCTATTAAGAATAAAATACTTCCGGTTTTAGGTTTGCCAGATACAATAATGATCACCCCAATACAATTTAAAATGAGGAAGGGAAGGGTCAACCAAAATATAATGAGGCTTTCTTGCCCTTCTGAAGACATAGTAAATAATACAAGTAGCAACTGAATTACTAACCAAATTATTAGTTGAGAATTGATCAATTTCATTGTAAAGGTTTCTAGTATAGCATTTGAGTATTAAGAACCATACAAACATCGCACATAGGGTATGTATAAAAACACCCTGTTTTCAGTGAAATTGATTTGTGATTATGAGGAGTGTGTTTACTTTTTTTCTAGCAGAGCCATGTAAAACCCGTCATATCCAGATTCATGTGAAAGTACCTTCTTATCTTTTTTGAATGTGAAATCTTTACCACTTTCTGAAGCAAGAAATTTATTCACCTGTTCTTGATTTTCTGATGGTAAAATAGAGCAGGTAGCATAAACCAGTTTACCTCCTGGTTTTACCATTTTGGAGTAGTTCTCAAGAATTTCTGCTTGCGTTTTTCTAATTTTATCAAGAAACTCAGGTTGTAATTTCCATTTGGCATCAGGATTTCTGCTTAATACACCCAATCCACTACAGGGTGCATCGATAAGAACTCTATCGGCTTTGTTGTGTAATTTTTTAATATCCTTAGTGCTCTCTATTACTCTGGGTTCTATGTTATGGGCACCTGCTCTTCGCGCTCTTCTTTTAAGTTCTTTAAGCTTATTCGCATAAATATCCATCGCAATAATTTGCCCTTTGTTTTGCATTAAAGCAGCTATGTGTAAAGTTTTTCCTCCAGCTCCGGCACAAGTGTCTACAATACGCTGCCCTGGTTGCACATCAAGGAAGTTGGCTACTAATTGCGATGATGCATCTTGTACTTCGAACAATCCATTTTTAAAGGCTTGCGTGGTAAATACGTTTTTTCTTTCAGTAAGTTGAAGAGCTTCAGAATATCCTTTGATAGATTCTGAGTCTATATTCTCATCTAGCAAGGCATGTTTCAGTTTGTCTCTGGTAGTTTTTAGGGTATTGGTTCTAAGAACTACAGGCGCTTGTTTATTAAGTGCATGTATCTCTTTTTCCCATTTTTTACCTAATTCTGATTCCCCGAGTTCGTCCATCCAATCAGGAATCGATTCTTTAAACTTTCTTATTTTACTTAATTCGTCAAATCTCCCCTTGATGCGTCGGGTAGGAGTGTGACCAATCTGTTTCCAATCGGGTAATGTGATACCTCTTAAAGTGGCCCAAACTGCAAAAAGTCGCCATAATTTTTCTCTGGAGAAAGGTTCTTTTACCTCTGCAATTTCAGCATATAATCTTTTCCATCGTACGATTTCGTATACGGTTTCAGCAACAAAACTACGATCTCGAGATCCCCATCTTTTATCCCTCTTTAATAGTTTTTGTACAACTTTATCTGCATACTCACCTTCATTGAAAATTTCATTCAAACCATCAATTACTGCAAAAACCAAGTTTCTATGTAAACGCATCGTGTTATTTTTAAAGGTGTGCAAAGGTAGACCTTTGTAATCAAATACCGTTATATTTGGTCAAAATTGTTCTATATGCGATCTATAATATTTGTTTTAGTTGTCTCGTGTTTAATTTCCTGTACTTCAGAAAAGAAAATGATGAATCATAATTTCTCTAGTGTAAATATTGAGGTGCTATATAAAGACTCTGTGAGTATTCGCGCAATAGATATCTATAAAGATTCTTTGGTAGGCTTTGGTTATGATAAAGGATACGGTTTTTTAGATCTTTCTAACCAGAACGTAGAACTTCATCAATTTGAATTGGATCAAGATACTATCGAAAAGAAAAATTGGGTCGCTCAACAACGTGCTGTGGTATTTAAGGATGATTATTTTTTTAGTTTAGGTATCGGTGCACCTGCCAGGTTAAGAAAAGTGAATATAGATAGTAAAGCGGAAGAAATAGTGTATGTTGAAAACCATGAAAAATCATTTTATGATGCTATCGCTTTTTGGAATACTAAGGAAGGAATTGCCATGGGAGACCCAACCGATGCATGTTTGTCTATAATTATTACCAGAGATGGAGGAAAATCATGGCAGAAGGTGTCATGTGATAATTTACCTCAAACTGTAGATGGAGAAACAGCTTTTGCGGCAAGTAATGGGAATATCGCGATAAAAGGAGATCATACCTGGATCGTTTCGGGAGGAATGCAATCAAGAGTATTTTACTCATCCGATAAAGGAATTACTTGGAGTGTTGTTGATACCCCTATGCTTCAAGGGAGTAACACGACCGGAGCATATGCAGTAGCTTTTTATGATGAACATCACGGAGCAATAATTGGTGGAGATTATACTAAACCCAGATTAAATAAAGGGAACAAGATTATGACTAATGATGGAGGTAAGTCCTGGCAGTTAATCGCAGAAGGAGAAGAACCGGGCTACAAAAGTTGTGTGCGTTATGTTCCCAATGGAGGAGCGAAGGAGTTGGTAGCTGTTGGTTTTACAGGTATAACGATATCTAATGATTCTGGAAATACATGGAAAGAGCTAAGCAAAGAGGGATTTTATACGTTAAGATTTATAAATGATAGTATAGCCATTACTGCGGGTAAAGGGAGAATAGCAAAGCTTACATTTAAATAAAAAAGAGGCTTTTCGCCTCTTTGTATCTATATTCAGTTTTTTCTTTTCCGTTGTTCTCGAATTCTTTGTAGTATTCTTTTGTTAAAATCTGCTTCCGCTTTTATTAATCGCAGAATCTTTTTATTAGGTATTACTTTTTGCAAATTGGTAATTAATTTTTTTCTGGCTTGGGACTTTTGTTGTTCAATGTCCATATAATTTGCAAGAAAATCTCCCGCTTGTTTATCGCTAAGGCCTTCAAATCCATCATTAGTTTCTTTAAGGTTCCTGATCAACCTACGATTATTACCTTTTAATTCATCCATCGTTTGCTCATGAGCATTGTAGATAGGCCAAAACTGTTGAGCTTCTTTGGGTGTTAAATCTAATTTTTCTGTTATGTACGCTATTTTATGAGCTTTCATTCTTTCTCTTGGGCCTTTTTGGGCAAAAGAACTTATGCTAAAAAAAACTAAACAAATAAGTGTAATTATCTTTTTCATTATGCTATTATTTCAATATTAGGGCGTGTGATTTATTCTACAAATATAATTTCATCGGTTAAATCCTCTTCAGAGATATACTCCAATAATTCTTCTTCATTTACTATTTCTTCTTCAAACGATGCTGTATAGTTAATGTCTTCCTCAAAAAGAGAAGCAATTTCCTGATCGCTTAATTCTATGTTTCCTTCAGTGATATACTCGTGTATATCGGCAATTTGGATAGCATTAAAATCAAGTTGGGTTTTCTTATCGATAGATAAGGAAATAATAATCGCGATCATAGCTGCTATACCCGATAGGTATAACATGTTTCTACGAGAGAATAGCGTTATGACTTTTCCTTTATTTCTTTCTGTGGCTATATGCTGTTCAAGACGTTTATCGAAATTATCGAAGTAATTTTCTGGTACTTTAAAGCCAGAAGCTGTCTTGGTATTGGGTATTAGGTTTTCTTTCTCTTCGGAAGATATTGCTTTTGCAAGTCTATCTTCAAAAGAATCGAAGTAGTTTTCTGGAACCTTAAAACCTCTGTTGTTTTTATGTAACTTATCTTTTTTCACTATATATAAGACTATCTGAGTATCAAATGGTTTAACCTTCTTTTAAAAATTCTTCAATTTTTTTGGTAGCAAGGTGATATGACGCTTTTAAAGCCCCTTCACTGGTCTCCAGAATTTCTGAAATCTCTTTATATTTTAATTCTTGAAAATACTTCATATTAAATACTTGTTGTTGCTTTTGAGGTAATGTAGCTACCGCCTTTTGCAATTTTAATTGTATTTCATCTCCTTCATAATATATATCGGCTTCCAAATTTTGTACCAACTGCTGACTTAGTTCTTCGGTACTTATGTTAAATTTTTTAGCTTTTTGATTTAAGAACGTTATAGATTCGTTTGTTGCAATTCGGTATAACCAGGAATACAATTTGCTATCGCCTTTAAATTTACCAATGTTCTTATATACCTTAATAAATACGTTCTGTAAAATATCATCGGTATCGTCATGACTTTTGACCATATTACGTATATGCCAGTAGAGTCGTTGTTTATACAAACTTACCAACTTGCTAAAGGCAGCATTAATATCTCCATTAGATTGTAAAGAGGAGAGTAAACTTTCTTCTTCTGTAATATTCAATGATAAACTCTTTTTTGATTAGTAATAGAAGTTCGATTATACTCTTTAGACTAATGTACATAAAAAAGGTTTAATCTGCTGTAAGAAAAAGTTGAAATGATATTATTTTGTAGGAAAAATGTAAGAATAAATGTTAAAAATGATGTTTATTTACGTTTTTTATAGATAAAATGCATTTTTTATTTGGAGAATTGGAAAAAAGCAGTATCTTTACACTGTAATAATGAATTAACGCTTTCATTTCCCCCAAGATGAAAGTTCTTTAATAAGAGTGAGTTTTAATTTTAGAGTAAGCCCCTAAATTAAGATGATTTGTGTGAAGAGAAAGAGTGCAACAGCACTCTTTTTTCTTTTATATACTTTTTGGTAGAATTTTAAAAAGTAAGAAAAAGACTACATTAATGTGTTTTTTAAGTTATTTAAACGTTAAAAAACAATATTTTTTAGATAAAATGCATTTTTTATTTGGAGAATTAAAAAAAAGCAGTATCTTTACACTGTAATAATGAATTAACACTTTCATTTCCCCCAAGATGAAAGTTCCTTAATAAGAGTGAGTTTTAATTTTAGAGTAAGCCCCTAAATTAAGATGATTTGTGTGAAGAGAAAGAGTGCAATAGCACTCTTTTTTCTTTTTATATATTTGATAATCAAATGTTTTTACTCAAAGGACTGCATGGTAACCAATTTCTGATAAACACCATTTTTAGAAGTAAGTTCGTCGTGAGTTCCTTTTTCGACGATTTTTCCTTTTTGCATTACAACGATTAAATCTGAATTTTGTATTGTAGATAATCGATGAGCGATAACAATACTGGTTCTGTTTTTCATCATATTCTCTAATGCAGACTGCACCAAACGCTCACTTTCTGTATCTAAGGCAGAAGTGGCTTCGTCCAAAATCATGATAGGAGGGTTCTTTAATACTGCCCGAGCTATCGATAAACGTTGTTTTTGCCCGCCACTTAATTTGTTACCGCTATCACCTATATTGGTATCGATACCATTGGGTAGGTCTTTTACAAATTCCCAGGCATTAGCAACTTTTAAAGCGTCGATAATTTCGGTATCAGATGCATTTTCATCACCGATTAATAAGTTATTGCGTACAGTATCATTAAATAGAATAGAATCTTGAGTTACTAAGCCCATAAGTCCACGTAACGATTCTTTTTTCAGGCCTTTAATATCAATACCATCTATTTTTATGGCTCCTTTATTAACGTCATAAAATCGGGTGACCAAATTGGCTATGGTAGATTTTCCACTTCCAGACTGCCCCACCAAAGCCACAGAACTACCTTTGGGAACCGTGAGATTAAAGTCATTTAAAACATACTCATCTTCATATTTAAAAGAAATGTGATCTATAGCAATTTCAGAACTGAAATCTTTTTTACTTTTTGCATCGATCTTATCTTTAAGAGGAGATTCTGTACCCAGTACTTCCAGTACACGTTCTGCTGCTGCATTTCCTCTTTTTACTCCATAACTAGCTTTTGATATTGCCTTGGCGGGAGTAAGAATATTATAGGCTAACCCCATATAAGCAAAAAACTCTGCTGCTTTTAGAGTTCCTTCGATAAATACCATTTTTCCTCCAAACCAAAGTAGTACAGCGATTACGCAAATACCTAGAAACTCACTGGTAGGAGAAGCTAGATTTTGTCGATTCAATAAAGAATTGGAAAATTTATAGAACCTTCCAGTAGATTCTTGAAACTTAGATGTAAATATTTTTTCTGCATTAAAGCCTTTAATCACTTTTAAACCACCAAGTGTTTCTTCAACAATAGACAAAAAATGCCCCTGTTCTTCCTGTACTTTTCCAGATTTCCGTTTTAATGATTTCCCAATTAAAGAGATTAAAAATCCAGAAACGGGAATGAATATAAATACAAAAATTGTGAGCTTTACGCTTATACCAAACATCATGATAATAGTAAAAAGAATCATAAGAGGTTCTCGTACTATCAATTCTAGTATAGAAAGAAAAGAATGTTGAATTTCTAAAACATCAGAGGTAACTCTGGCAATTACATCTCCTTTTCTTTTTTCAGAGAAATAATGCAATGGCAAGTCTATAACTTTATGATACAGCTCGTTTCTGATATCTTTTAATACACCATTTCTTAAAAAGGTGATGAAGTACATGGCTAGGTAGTTAGACAGGTTTTTTAGTAAAAACATAATGATAACCAAGGCTACCATAGCGGTTAGTACATAAATTTCTCCTTCTTGCTCAGACTTTTGGGTGATAAAAAAGTTGGAGTAATCCATCAAATAATCCTTCAGGTCTCCCATAGCCCCACTCCAGATAGGTTTTTGTGTAACCGGTTCTGTCTCTTTTAGTAGTACACTAAGCATTGGGATTAGCGAAATAAAAGAGAGCGTACCGAATAAAGCATAAAATATGTTACTGATAATGTTTAGAATTCCGTAAATTCTGTAGGGTTTCGCAAAGCGAAGAATTTGTTTAAAGTAATTCATTCAAATATGTGAACAGCAACATATGCTGTTATTAAGTTAATTGTAAATCTTTTTTGATAGCGTTAATTTTACTATCCAGTTTTTGTTCCACAGTATTAAAATCTGACAAATCGTCAAGATTTTCCTGCACACTCATGTAAAATTTAATTTTTGGTTCTGTACCACTTGGTCGTGCTGCCACTTTGCTTCCAGACTCGGTATAGAATATAAGTACGTTCGATTTTGGAATATCAATAGTACTTTCAGTATGATCTTGAATATTTTTGGCAATACTTGTTTGGTAATCTTCGATTAGTACAACTTTTTCATCATTAATATGAGTAGGAGGGTTGTTTCTTAAATCGATCATGGTTTGTTTGATCTCTGCAGCACCATCCATTCCTTTTTTAACCAATGATACTAAACTCTCTTTGTAGAACCCGTATTCTTTATATAGAGAAAGTAGGGTGTTGTAAAAAGAGCTGCCTTTCGCTTTGGTGAAGGCTACAATTTCACATGCCAATAGGGTAGAGGTTACTGCGTCTTTATCACGAACAAAATCACCTACCATATACCCAAAACTTTCTTCGCCACCACCAATAAAATGTTGTTCTGGGAAATCTTTAATAAGTTTTGCAATCCATTTAAACCCTGTAAGCACTTCATAATAAGACACTCCATATGCATCGGCCAATGTTTTCATCATTGGGGTCGATACTATGGTAGAAGCTATGAATTCGTTTCCTTTAAACCCTTTATTATTTTTATAGTGATCTAGTAAGAACCACGTCATCACAATCATGGTTTGGTTTCCGTTTAGTAATTGTAACTCTCCGTTTGCGTTTCGAACCGCAATACCCAATCGATCACAGTCGGGATCGGTACCAATTACAATATCAGCATTTACCTTGTTAGCCAATTGCATCGCCATTTCTAACGCTTCAGGCTCTTCTGGGTTGGGAGATTTTACGGTTGGGAAATTACCATTAGGCTCTTCCTGCTCTTTAACAATATGTACATTTTTGTATCCTGCCTGCTTTAGTGTTTCGGGTACGGCCGTGATAGATGTCCCGTGTAAAGAGGTAAAAACAATGGTAATATCATCTTTGGCCTCTTGGCTAGCTGCAAAACTTCCGTTTTTTACGCTTTGTTCTATAAAAACAGTATCTATCGCAGCGTCTATTTTTTCAATTAAGTTCGTATCTGCTTCAAACTTAATATCTGCATATTGCAGGCTGTTTATTTCTGCAATAATTTCATGATCTTGTGGTGGGACCAATTGTCCACCATCTTGCCAGTATACCTTATACCCATTATACTCTGGAGGGTTATGACTAGCCGTAAGTACGATACCACATTGACAACCCAGTTCTTTCACAGCAAAAGACAACTCAGGAGTTGGTCTTAATTTTGAAAACAGATATACTTTTATTCCATTCGCCGAAAAAACATCGGCTACTGTTTGTGCTAGGGTATCACTATTATTTCTACAATCATATGCTATAACCACCTTAGGTTGTTGGCTCGCAAATTGTTGGTTGAGGTAATTACTTAAGCCCTGCGTGCTTTTACCTAAAGTATATTTGTTAATTCTGTTGGTTCCTACACCCATTACACCACGCATACCTCCGGTACCAAACTCAAGATCTTTATAAAAACTTTCGGTTAGCTCGTCTGAACCTTTGGTTTGTAACTGCTTTATTTCTTCTTGAGTTTGGGCATCAAAAACAGGAGTTAACCATTCTTGAACTTTTTTAGAAATTTCAGAATCTGTGATTTGCATGGGTCTATAGGGTTTTAAGTTGTAAAAATACTATTAAATTTCATGTTTGTGGGATAAAAATAGCACTTGTATGCTAGTAAACAATGCATTTATGACAGATGTATTTTTTCAGAGATCTTATATCGTTCTTTATTTCGCTTGCTGGTTAAGATAATTTCACCTAAAAAACCTGCTAGAAAGAACTGTGTTCCAAGAATCATGGCGGTAAGTGCCACATAAAATTCTGGACGTTGTGCGATAAGTCTGCCTTTGGTTTCTATAAATAGTTTGTCGATACCCAGATATAAGGCAAAGCAAAACCCAACGATAAAGAGTAGGGTGCCCACCAAACCAAAAAAGTGCATAGGGCGTTTGCCGAAACGAGACATAAACCAAATGGTGATTAAATCTAGAAAACCATTGATAAAACGGCTCATTCCAAATTTGGTTTTACCATATTTTCGGGCTTGATGCAGCACTACTTTTTCTCCAATTTTGTTGAACCCTGCATTTTTGGCCAATACAGGAATGTATCTATGCATCTCACCATGTACATCGATGTTTTTAACTACAATATTTTTATAGGCTTTAAGCCCACAATTAAAATCATGAAGTTTTACCCCAGAGGTACTTCTTGCAGCAGCATTAAAAAGTTTTGAAGGTAAGTTTTTGGCAATTACCGAGTCATACCGTTTCTTTTTCCAACCCGAGATTAAATCATAATTATCTTTAGTAATTAGATCATACATCTCCGGTATTTCTTCGGGGTTATCTTGTAAATCGGCATCCATAGTGATCACGACATCTCCTTTTGCTACGCCAAAACCAGCATGAAGCGCTTGGGATTTTCCAAAGTTTTTGAGAAAACGTATCCCTTTTACCTGTGGATCTTTTTGTGATAGCGAAGCTATGGTGTCCCATGAACCATCGATGCTTCCATCGTCGATAAAAATAATTTCGTAGGAAAAAGAATTGGATTGCATGACTTGCACGATCCAATCATAAAGTTCGTTAAGTGATTCCTGCTCATTGAGCAGCGGTATGACCACGGATAAATTCATATGCAATTATAACTCTTTTTTCTTATACATAAAGGCTCCGGCTATTAAAGAAATGATAAAACATGAAATGATATGACCTATTAGTTTTTGTAAGAAAATAGGATGTAAAGAACGATTCTTGTTTGTCAATATCACTTTTTTTATTTCTCCTTATGATAATTCAGGAGTTCTTAATATCATTTCTTCTCATAGATTATTTGTATGATTGTCTATTAAATCGGGATCAAGTATATAAGCAACTATTAAATCCCAAGCATACACTGAAATCGAAGTTATAATGCCAATATCGATAACTATTTTTACAGCATCTGCAAATTTTAGATAACCACTACTACTTTTTTTGAAAGTATATATTCCATAGCTTATCATACCAATAAAAATTGATGCTTATAATATTCTGCATATAAATTTAGGTTTGCTGGGTTATATTGATTTCGAATGAGATAGAAAATAAAACACTTTATCGCCCATATACCTCGATATATTAAACCGTATTTAAGTATATGTTTGTAGATTGAAGTTTTATTGGTTTTTATTGCAAAATGCTTATAATCAAAGTTTTTTCTTTTTGTGCATAATTGCTCCGGCTAAAGAGGCTATAAAAGAGCAAAGTGTAACGTAAAATAAGAGTCCAAATAAATCCATATAGAAATCGAATTTATCCCTGGTTCTTGATGTTATCTGGTCAATCTCTTTTGCAGGTAATTCAGGGTTTTTTAACATCTTAGTTTCTTTACTTCTCTCCAAGATGTTATTTAAATATTCAGGGTTTATAATATTTATATAAAGTAACTCCCAAATTTTATTAAAAATAAATGTAAAAATACCCATTACAATACCGATTTTCAAAGCATCTAGAAATTTTAAATAGCTATTGTTTTTCTTTTTAAATAGGTATATTGCATAGGTTACCCCGCCAATGTATAAAAATAGGTCTATTATACTCCCTTCTATAATCCATTTTTTTGGCGTAGTTAGTGAGTCGAAAAATAAATAAATTATGGCTCTATATGAGAGCCATATACATCCATATATTAAACCATATTTAAGTATATGTTTATTGATTGAAGTTTTATTATTAGGTCTCATATTAGATTAGGGGTTACATTTTTTTCTTTTTGTGCATAATTGCTCCAGCTATAGAAGCAATAATAGAGTTATATATAATCAAGAATAAGACACTAAGTACATTTGTTTTAAATTTCAATTTAGTATAGGCAGCTGATGTTATCTGATCAATCTCTTTTGCAGATAATTCAGGGTTTTTTAGCATGATATTTTCTTTTCTCTTCTCTAAGATGCTATTTAAATACTCTGGGTTTATAATGTTTGCATAAAATAGATACCAAATTTCATTATAGATGAAACTAAAAATACCAAGGAAAAAGCCAATTTTAAAGGCATCAAGAAATTTCAGATAGCCATCATTGTTCTTTTTAAATTGGTATATTGTGTAAGTTATCCAGCCAATGTTTAAAAATAACTCTATTATTATAGATTCAGTATTCCATTGTTTTGGAGCGCTTAAAGAGTTGAAAATTAAATATGTTGTTAAATACTTAATAGCCCATAAAAAACCATAGATAACCCCGTATTTAAGTATATGTTTATAGATTGAGGTTTTATTGGTTTTCATTGCAAAATGCTTATAATCAAAGTTTTTTCTTTTTATTCATAATTGCTCCGGCTACACAAGAAATACTAGAGCTAAAAGCAATGTAAAATAGTAATTTATATAAATGCATAATGCTCAAAAAGTTATT